>NZ_CP099738.1:2500-4895000 GCF_024125735.1 Lentzea sp. HUAS12 | reverse complement strand
GTAGAGAATACCGAGGCGATCGGGCGAACTGTGGTTAAGGAACTCGGCAAAATGCCCCCGTAACTTCGGGAGAAGGGGGGCCGTAGCGCTTGAAGCCTCTTGCAGGCTAGGGCGAGACGGCCGCAGAGACCAGCGAGAAGCGACTGTTTACTAAAAACACAGGTCCATGCGAAGTCGCAAGACGATGTATATGGACTGACGCCTGCCCGGTGCTGGAACGTTAAGGGGACCGGTTAGTCCTTCGGGGCGAAGCTGAGAACTTAAGCGCCAGTAAACGGCGGTGGTAACTATAACCATCCTAAGGTAGCGAAATTCCTTGTCGGGTAAGTTCCGACCTGCACGAATGGCGTAACGACTTCTCGACTGTCTCAACCGCAGGCCCGGCGAAATTGCATTACGAGTAAAGATGCTCGTTACGCGCGGCAGGACGGAAAGACCCCGGGACCTTTACTATAGCTTGGTATTGGTGTTCGATTCGGCTTGTGTAGGATAGGTGGGAGACTGTGAAGCGCTGACGCCAGTCAGTGTGGAGTCATCGTTGAAATACCACTCTGGTCGTATTGGATGTCTAACCTCGGTCCGTGATCCGGATCAGGGACAGTGCCTGGTGGGTAGTTTAACTGGGGCGGTTGCCTCCCAAAGAGTAACGGAGGCGCTCAAAGGTTCCCTCAGCCTGGTTGGCAATCAGGTGTTGAGTGCAAGTGCACAAGGGAGCTTGACTGTGAGACTGACGGGTCGAGCAGGGACGAAAGTCGGAACTAGTGATCCGGCCATGGCTTGTGGAAGCGTGGTCGCTCAACGGATAAAAGGTACCCCGGGGATAACAGGCTGATCTTCCCCAAGAGTCCATATCGACGGGATGGTTTGGCACCTCGATGTCGGCTCGTCGCATCCTGGGGCTGGAGTAGGTCCCAAGGGTTGGGCTGTTCGCCCATTAAAGCGGTACGCGAGCTGGGTTTAGAACGTCGTGAGACAGTTCGGTCCCTATCCGCCGCGCGCGTAGGATACTTGAGGAAGGCTGTCCCTAGTACGAGAGGACCGGGACGGACGGACCGCTGGTGTGCCAGTTGTTCTGCCAAGAGCATTGCTGGTTGGCTACGTTCGGAAGGGATAACCGCTGAAGGCATCTAAGCGGGAAGCTCGTTCCAAGATGAGGTATCCCACCCTTTGTGGGTTAAGGCCCCCAGCTAGACCACTGGGTTGATAGGCCAGAGGTGGAAGACCGGTAACGGTTGGAGCTGACTGGTACTAATAGGCCGAGGACTTGTTGCAAAGACGCTACGCATCCACTGTGCGGTTCTGGAAGAACAACCAGAACCGATCGAGCAGGCCCTTCTCGGGGTTGCTGGTTGTAATTTCATAGTGTTTCGGTGGTTATAGCGTTGGGGAAACACCCGGTCCCATTCCGAACCCGGTAGTTAAGCCCTTCTGCGCCGATGGTACTGCACTGGTTACGGTGTGGGAGAGTAGGTCGCCGCCGAACTTAATTTGCCCTGCGGGTCGAGCGCCACAAGCGCTCCCCGCAGGGCTTTTTCGTGTCTCCGCGCAGGTGGGTCGTCCTCATTGAGCGGCTGACCGGGTGATGAGACCCCGGCGAGCGGGTGACGTGCCTCAGGCCCCTGCCGTTCCTCCCTACCGTGATCGTCATGAACGAGCAGTGGGCAGGGGAGGCACCTTTGCGGTGGCGAGCGCGCAGGAGGCGGGGCAGGCACGCCCGCGAGCCCGCGCCGTCCTCGCAGTCGGTCCTGCCCGCAGTGCTCGGCGTCGTGCTGCTGGTGTGCCTGATCCTCCTCCTGCTGACGTACCTCTAGTCCTAGCGGGACTGCAGCGCGTCGAGCGCCACGGCCTGAGCGATCACGAGCCGGCGGTCGATGCCAGGATCCTGGATCGTGACCAGGTAGTGGTCGCGGACCCAGGTCTTCTTGTCGACGCTGAACACGGGAGCGCCGTTCTCCGTCGCGAAGTCGAAGTGGTAGCGCATGGGGAACGGCGCATCTCCGATGTACGGGATCCAGTCCCACAACCGGCGGAACCCCGCGAGCCACTTGTTGCGCTCCGCCCCGGTCGCCGTGCCGCGGCCCGGCTGCTCGAGGTGCCAGGTCGAGCGCAGCAGCGACTTGCCGAAGTCCTTGCGGAACAAGCCGATCGACCTGCCCTGCTCGTCGACGACGTCGTAGCCGCTGCCCAGGTCGATCACCTTGCGGGCGTTGAACTCGAACAGCACCCGGCTCTTCGACGAGTCGGTGTAGACGGTGACCCGTTCCTTGATCTTGAGCCGCTTCTGCTCGGCGAACCCCACCAGCGCGCCCGGTGCGCCGTTGTCGTCCAGGAAGACCTCGTAGCGGTTCACCATGAAGGTGACCTTCTGGTGCACGTGTAAGGCGTGCGCGTCCTGCAAGCTCACAGCTCCCCCTTCTCCACCGGCACGGGAGTCAGGCTCCCGGTCGGGAATCGCCGCTCGTTGCGGTCGATCTTGGCGAACGCGGCCTCGACGAGGTCGACACCGAGCTTGTCCGCCAGCCTGGTGAGGTAGTGCATCACGTCCGCGAGCTCGTCGCGGACGTTCCAGGCGAGGTCCGGATCCTTCATCGCGTCCCGCGCCTCTTCGGGCGTCAGCCACTGGAACAGGTCGGTCAGCTCGCCGACCTCCGCGGACAAGGCCATCACCAGGTTCTTGGGCGTGTGGTAGCTGTCCCAGTCACGGGCAGCGGCGAACGCGCGCAGGGCGTCCCTCAGGTCCACGAGATCACGCTGACTCATGCACCACTGATTACCACGTGGACGAACGAGCAAGGATGGCGGCCGATCAATCATGGATCGTCCGCATCAACGTTGATTAGCTCTGGTCATGTCAACATTGAGCGCAATCAACACCCCGTCAACGGACGACACCGTTCTCGTCCTCGGCGCCACCGGCAAGACCGGCCGCCGCGTCACCGGTCTCCTCGGTTCCGCCGCACGTCCGGCGTCGAGGTCGTCGGCCACGAGGTTCGACTGGTCCGCCCCGGACACCTGGGAACCCGCGGTCAGAGGCACGACCGTCGTCTACGTGGTGCCGCCGGAGAACCCGGTGCAGTTGGCCGACTTCGTCGGTGTCGCCGTGAAGGCCGGCGTCACCCGGCTGGTGCTGCTGTCGATGCGCGGTGCCCCCGACGACGACCCGTTCGAGGCCGCGGTCAAGGGCGCTGGTGTCGAGTGGACGATCCTGCGCCCCACCTGGTTCATGCAGAACTTCGACGAGGACATCTTCGCGGAGCCGGTGCGCCGAGGTGAGCTCGCCGTCCCGGCCGGTGACGGCGTCCACCCCTTCATCGACGTGGTGGACATCGCCGAGGTCGCCGTCGTCGCGCTCACGCGGCCCGGTCACCACGGGAAGACCTACGACCTCAGCGGACCTGAGGCGCTGTCGTTCCCCGAGGTGCTGGCGCGGATCAGCGAGGTGACCGGTGAGCCCGTCCGGTACGTGGACGTCGCGCCCGAAGAGTTCACCGCTGCCTTGCGCGGGCTCGGCTTCTCGGAGGAGATCGCCGACCTCGTCACGATGCTGATCGTCCTCATCCGCAAGGGCGAGGAGGCGCACGTGTCCGACAACGTGCAGCGGGTGCTCGGGCGTGCGCCGCGGACGTTCGCCGACTACTTGGGCAGCAGCAAGTTCGCCTGAAGGCCGCGGGTCCCCTCGTTGGTGATGACGGCTTCGCAGAGCGCGCGCCCCGTGCGGGCGCGCCACTCCTGCGCCATGTCGCAGTAGCGAAGCCCCATCGCGTACGTGAGCTGGCCGACGCATTCACCTTCGAGCAACACCTCGAGGGTGTGTTCACCGACGTGAGAGCCTCTAACGATCCTGCAGTCGCGCAGTTCCGCGATGACGTGGGCGGGCGTGCGGCCGTTGACGACGCGGTGCAGCACGTGCTGGTGGACCTGCTCGCCCACGACGGCGACCTGCTGTTCCGCGGGCAGCGTCGGTGCCGTGCCGAGTGCCTCGTGGTCGAGCAGCAGGAGCCGCGGGGCGCCGAGGTGCAGGTGCACGCCGTAGCGCTGGTCGCCGCCGACGATGCGGGCAGGGCACGAGCCGATCTCGCCGCGGCCGGCCAGGTCGAGCAGGAGCGGCCGGTAGTCGATGGCCTGCTCACCGCGCAGGTAGCCGGCGGTGACGGCGGTGCCGTCGCCGCGCAGGAGGTCGACCCGGACCGCCGTGAGGTCGTGCCGGGTGGCGGGTTCCGGCACGAGCACCGCGGTGGCCGGAACGGCGGTGCCGTTCCCTGTGTCGGCTTTGAGCTCGTGGGTGGCGAGCGCGGCGATCTCCGCGATGGCGTCCTGGTGGTGCGACTCGCCGACGATCGCGACCCGTCCCGCCGTGGACAGGCGGCGCAGGCGGGACCGCGTGCGCACCGGGGTGATCTGGTCGGCAGTCTTGTTCTTCGTGCCGACGAACATCAGGCCGAACAGCGCGAGGCCGATGACGAAGCCCAGAGGGCCGAAGGCAACGGTCAGAACCAGGGCGAGCACGGCGACGGCGATCAGGACGGCGGCTGGCGAAGGTTCTGTGCGTTGCTGCATCGTCATGGGGCATCCTCACGACTCGGCTTCACGTCACTCTCAGTGTCGGACAAGCCGGGCGATGCGTTTCACAAATCGCTCGTTTGGCCCAGCATCGTGGGCCGAGAACTCCAACCAGTGACGGAAATCCGTCGCGGATCGGGATCGTCCGCCAACGGTGAGTGAGAGTTCTCCTCGGCCATCGCCGCCGTGAGGACGCTGAGCACCAGCCCCTGGGCCCCAGCTTCGGCGGATCAGTGGACCAGGGTGAGGCGTGCACGTCCTCGCGGCCCGGGTTCTCCGCCACCCGGCAGGGCGGTCATCACCAGCCCGAACACGAGACCGTTGAGCTCTTCCAGCCCCAGGTTCAGTTCCTTGGCCACGTGCAGGGGTGTCGTGCCGTTCTCGCGGAGGACCTTGAACACCTTCGTGAGCAGTTTGGACGTCTCACGGCGCGTCATGCCGCCCTCCACGAGGCTGTGCAGGTTCGCCCACTTCGTGAACTGGTCCCTGCCCACGTGCCAGTGGCGGTGGTCGGTGCCGGCCAGGTGCCGCTGGGGCATCAGGAACTCGGCGGCGAACTCGTGCGGCTCGTCGTGGCCGAGCAGCACCGCGAGCTGGACGGCCGCGTCGAACCGCGCCTGCTCCGGCGTCGCCGACGGGATGAGGAACACGAACGGCGTTCCGTTGTGCCAGCAGGAGAACGCCTCCTGCTCGGTGCAGTCGACCGGCAGCGAGAACACCCGCACGCCGTGCGACTCGAGCAGCTGCACCATGTTCGGCGCCGGCCCGGTGGCGAGCCGCCACGCGTCGCGCGTGCCCTGGGGCGACGTGCGCGGGGCAGGCAGGTCGGGCTGGGGCAGCACGAACAGCCGTTCCAGCCAGCCGCCGAACTCGATCGCGAGCTGCGCCGCCGCCGTGGCCTGCGCGTCGAGCGCCTGCCTCGGCACGGTCTGGGGCCGGGGTGGCTCCGGCGCCGCCAGGAACGCGGCCGGGAACCCGAGCGCCCCCGCCAGCGACTCGACGGTCGAGGACTTGGGCGTGCGCAGCCCCCGCTCGTACTCGCCGATGGCCCGCGCCGGCACACCCGACTTCCGCGCCAGCTCGGCCGCGGTGAGTCCGCGCCGGGTGCGGGCGAGCGTGAGTCGCGTGGGCGTGAGCATGATCCGGTCATTCTCGCCCCTGCCGCGGCGCGTTGCCAGGCGGGTCCCAGGTACCGGTCGGTCGTCCGGACGTTCCGGCATCGCAGGCGCGCGTCGCGTCACCTCGACGCGTTCTCACCCTTCACGGCGAGGCAGGCCGAGCTCGGCACAGCCTCCGCCGAGGCACTGCGCCCGCCGGGCTCACCGCCGCAACGAGATCGGGAAGTCCACCTCCTCCGGACCGTCCACATTGGGGGCCTTGAGCTGCGGGAACTCCATCGGCGGCAACGGGATCCGGTGCGCCCACCGCTCGATGACCTGGTTCTGCGGCGTGGGCTCCGGCTGCGACACCTCGCGCAGCACCACAAGCCGGTCCTCGAGCTGCAGCGGGTAAGTCACGAGGAACCACAACTTCAGCCCCTCGTTGCTGCGGACGTTCTCGAACAGCGCGAACTGGTCGTGGTCGTTGTCCCGCATCATCGCCGCGATGGCGGGCCCCTTCGCGTAGTCGCTGCGCAGCGGCGCCTCGGCCGACCCCGTCCCCCGGTTGCCCTGCAACGTGCCCAGCAGCACGGGCCGGGACGGGTGCCGGATGAGACCCGCGTTCCAGTGGTCGAGGCGCTGCCACCCCTCCGCCGCCAGCAGCTGCCGCAACGTGCCCACCCGGTGGATCCAGTCGAGCAGGCCGGGCGCGTTCGTCGGCCCGAACGGCGGCGAGGCGGCGCGGGCGTCGATCCCGGCGGCGATCGCGCGGTCCAGGACGGCCTGGCGCAGGCCGAGGTCGGCGAGCTGCTCGTCGGCGGTGGGGGTGAGCTTGCGGAAGGCGGCGCTGGTCATGGGACGACGGTAGCGACGGGGTCTGACATTTCCGGGAAACTGCTGGTCGTGTACCGCTACGTCGACGCGGGCCCCGCCCCGCCCGCCACGTCCGAGGCGACGTCGAAGGTGATGCGCCGCACCCGCCGCACCGGCACGGCGCCGGAGCTGGCGGTCAGGCGGGCGCTGCACCGCCGGGGACTGCGCTACCTGGTCGACGTCGCGGCGCCGGGCACCAACCGGCGCAGGCGTGTCGACGTGTTGCTGCGAGGCGCGAGGATCGCGTTGTTCGTCGACGGGTGCTTCTGGCACTCGTGCCCGGAACACGGCCAGCTGCCGAAGGCGAACCGCGAGTGGTGGCGGGTGAAGCTGCACGGAGTCGTCGTCCGCGACCGCGACACCGACGCCCAGCTCACAGCAGCAGGATGGCGCGTCGTCCGCGTGTGGGAGCACGAGGACCCCGAGGACGTCGCCGACCGGATCGTCGAACTCGTCTCACCCAAGACGTGAGTGCGGTGCCCAGGGGGAGAGGCCCTGGACACCGCACGGGCGGCCTGCGGACAGGTCAGGCCGCCACCTGCGTGAGCTCGTGCAGCACGTCCCGCTCACCCAGCCGTTCCCGCGCCCACTCGGCCACCGCGGCGTCCTGCGCGAACAGCACGATCTGCCGGTCCGCGGACAGACGGAGCAGCAGGTCCAGCAACGCGAGGGTGCGCTCCGCGTCGGCCTGCACGGTGACGTCGTCCAGCAGGAGGGGGCAGGGTTCCGCGGCCAGGTGCTGGGCGAGGGCCACGCGCAGCAGCAGGTAGATCTGTTCTGCCGTGCCCAGCGAGAGGTGTGAGGCCTCGTGCCACGCGTCGGAGGCCGTGCACACGCGCACGGTCAGGGTTGACGCGTCTACGGCGGCGTCCACGTAACGACCGTCGGTGACTGACGGCAGCCACGCGCGGAGGGCTTCCTCCAAGGCGGGGGCGATGGTGCTGTGCACCTTCTCGCGGGCGGCGGTCAGGTAGTGCGAGGCGAGGTCGATGGCCTCGACCTCGGCGGTCACCTCGGCGAGCACGAGGGTGGCGGCCTGCACCGCCTCTTCGGCGTCCGGGACGCTCGGGAGTGAGCGGGCCATCTCGGTGACGGTGGCCGCCAGCGAGTCGGCGTACGACGCCAGGGACGGGTCGGCTTCGCAGGCCGCGTAGCGGAGGGCGGCCTCCTGCAGCGACGCCAGGTAGGTCTGGGCCGCCGAGAGCGTGGCCTCCAGGTCGTCCGGGGTGCCGGAGGCCAGCAGGGACTGGAGTTCCGCCCACGCGTTGCGCTCGTCCTCGGCCTCGCGGAGCAGGCGGTCCCAGTCCCGCTGCCACTCGGCGATGGCGCGCATCAGGTCCTCGGGGCGCTCGCCGGTGCGGCCGATCGCTTTCACGGCCTCGCGCAACAGGTCGAGCGCCTGGCCGCGGACCGCGGTGGCCTCGGCGACGGCGGCCTCGGTCGCGCGGCGGTCGGCCAGTGCCCTGGCGAGGAGCGGGCGCTGGGCGGCCATCAGCGCCTGGCGGCCGCGCACCTTGCAGTCCGTCTCGTAGTCGACCAGCAGGTCCGGCACGGACATGGAGGCGTCGACCTTGCCGCGTGCCGCCAGTTCCACGCGGACGGCCTTCTCGGTACGGGCGACCTCGGAGACGAGGTCGGCGTGCTCGGCCTCCCACGCGCCGCGGTTCGCCAGGCGCCACAACGTCTCGCGGTCCGCCGGGATGCCGAGGCCCGCGCAGCCGGCGACGGCCTCGTCGTGCGCCCGGACCGCCTCCGCCGCGATGGCGCGCTGGCCTTCGGCCTCGGCCAGGGCGCGGTCCGCGGTGAAGAGCCTGCCGCGCGCCTGGGACGCGGTGGCGGCGCGTTCGGCGGCGAAGGCCACGGCGGCCTCGCGTGCCGGGGCGTCACCACGCGACATCGCGCCGGCGATGCCCGCCACCAGCGCGGCGACGAGGACCCCCGCGGCCGCGAGGTGCTGGCCCGTCAGGATCAGCAGGCCGCCGACGAGGGTCGTCAGGCAGCTCAGCGCCAGCAAGGCGTTGCGCAGGAACGGGTTCGGCATCGCGATCTCCTGCACGTGCGCCGCGGCCACGTCGGCCTCGACCTGCGCGCGGGCCGCGTCGGCCGCCGCTTCGTCCTGGTGCACGCGCGCGGCGTCCACCTCGATCGACGCGGTGGTCAGGCGGCCACCGGCGGCGGGGTCGAGCCGGGTGGCCAGGCCGCGCAGCACCGACGGTTCCGCGGTGGTCGGCGGGGACGGGCGGCGTTCGTCGTGCGCGGCGGCGACGGCGGACGCGGTCGCGTAGGCCGAGGCGACGACGCGGAGCTCGTCGTCCAGCGCGGTCTCGCCGACCGGGACCTCCGGGAGGGAGTCGAGCTCGTGCTCGAGCGCCTCCGCCGACGGACCCGTCAGCACACGGGGGTTCGGTGCGGCACGCCACGCGGCCGTCGCTCGGTTCACCAGGCGCGCCAGTTCCTCCTGCGCGGCGATCCCGGACGGCGGCGAGTCGCCGAAGCGCTCCTGCAGCTCGGCGATGCGCGCCACGCGGGCGGTGAGCGACTCGACCGCCGCGGTGTGCTCCTCGACCTCCAGGCGGGCACGGGCGGCCGCCGCCGAACGGGCCTGCGCGCTCAGTTCCAGGTACCGGGCGTGCTCACGGCGGGCCACGGCGAGGTCGGTCTCGGCCTCCCTCAACCGGTTCCGCGCCTCCTTCAACGCGTCCACCGGCGCGGTCAGCCGTTGCAGCGCCTGTTCCACCGTGCCGTCGGTGCCCGCGGTGGCGGCCGCGCGCCGCAGGTGGCCCTGCAGGCCGTCCGCCGCGTCCAGCACGGTCAGCAGCTGCGCCTGGCCGACGCACGCGGTGGCGGTGAACGACGTGCGGTCGAGACCCAGCCGGCGCGACACGTCCGGCACCGAGTCGTCGTTGAGATCGCGGTCCACCGAGACGACCTCACCGGACTCCAGCGACACCATCGCCGCCACCCGCCACGACTCGCCCTCCCACGGGCGGTGCCGCGCGGACGGGTCACCGCACAAGGCCGCGCGGATCGCGGCGTGCCACGACGACTTCGCCGACTCGTTCACCCCGGACACCACGGTCAGGCCGGGCGCCAACGGCAGCGTGCGGTCGTGCAACGGCCCGAACGCGTGCGCGGTCACGGACTCGATCTTCATCGTTCCTCCAACGCCCGCAGACCGGTGGCGAGCACGCGGCCGCGCAGGGCCTCGTCCAGTCCCGTGTCCGCCAGCACGTCGCGCACGAACTGGCCGCGCACGGTCCGTTCCGCGGCCACGGAGTCGAAGTCCAGCAACGGGAACGCCTTCTCCGAGTCCATCCAGTCGAGCGACCTCGACGCCGACACGTCGAACACCTCGCGCGACACCGAACCGTCGTCGTGGACCGTGCACAGCACGGCCCCGCGCTCGCCCGTTTCCCCCGGTGTCAACGGATCCGGGTTGCCGGGGAACGTGTAGTCGACGGCGTGCTCGGGCGTGTGCACGTGCCCCAGGAAGGCGTGGTCCAGCCCGGTGATCGCGACGTCACCTGGCGCGGAACCGTGGCACAGCGCCAGGTTCACGCCACCGCGGGTCACCGCGAAACCGTCGAGCACGTCCCGCGCCGGGCCGGGCCCGACGTGCGCGGCACCCCACAGCGTCAGACCGTCCGCGAGGTCCACGGGCGTCATCGTCCGCGACGAGAACACGTGCACGTTCGGCGTCCAGTCCACCTGCTGGTAGACCGACTCCCGCCCGTACCAGTCGTCGTTGCCGGGAGCCAGGAACACCGGTAGGGAGCAGTCGAACGACGACCGCAGGAACTCGGCTGTGGAGGGGGAACAGCGGTCGTGCTCGTACAGGTCGCCGGCGCAGAGCACCGCGTCGGCGCCGGTCTCCCCGGCGAGCTCCACGATGCGCCCCAACGTGTCGCGCAACGCCTTCCGCCGCACCGGACCGGCGCTGGGGAAGCGCGTGTCCAGGTGCAGGTCAGCGAACAACAGCAGTTTCACCGGTGCCTTCAGGGATGTCGATCGTGCCGGACAGGGTCAGGTGCAGCTGGAGGGCCTCGGCCACGTCGGCGGTGTCGGCGTGCCAGCCGGCCAGTTCCTCGACGGTCGGGGTGAGCTCGTAGCCGTGGTGGCGGATAGCGCGGCTCAGCGCGTGCCACAGCTGGGAGACGTCGTACGCCACGTCGACGTCGACGTGGGACGCCAGGTTGATCAGCAGCGCCTGCACGGGCTCGTCGGAGTTCTCGGCACCGCACGCGCGGGCGACCGAGCGCTCCACCGCGGTGCGCAGGAGCTCGGCGCAGCAACGGATGCGCACGCCGTCGAGCTGGTCGGGGCGCGCCAGCAGGTTCGCGACGCAGGTCAGCCGGTCCTGGACGTCGGAGGAAAGGGTCATCGCTGCAACCATCCCGCGAGCAGTTCGGTGTCTCTGATCAGCACGTCCAGGTCCCCGCTGTCACCGCCGACGCGGCACGCCTGCAGCAGGTCGACGGCCCACGACCCGACGACGTCCTCCAGGTGCGGCAACAACTTCGCCGGCTCCGCCAGGTCGTCGAGCACGGCGAGCGCGAGCTTCTGCCGGGTCGTCATCGCGAGCTCCAGCTGGCGTTCGACCTCGGCGTGCGGCATCCCGCGCACGAGCCGTTCGCGCCGGAACCTCGCGTGGGAGGCCGATTCCAGGGCCGTGCGGCAGCAGGACGCCACGAGCTCGGCCCGCAGCGCGTCCGGCAGGCTCTCGTCGGTGCGCATCGCGCGGGCGTCGCTCAGGCACCGGCCGACCGGGTCCTCGGCCATCCGCACCTGCACGAGGGACGCCTCGCCGCGGTAGACCTCCCAGACCGTGCTGCTCAGCCGCAACCGCCGCAGCGCCTCCACCAGCCGTTCGTCGTGGGTGAAGACCACGACCTGGCGGGTGAGACCGACGTCCGCGAGCACCTGCGCGAGACCATCCACCTTGGACGCGTCCATCGCCTGCACGGGGTCGTCGATCACGACGAACCGGAACGGGCTCTCGTCGACCATCGCGCGCGGCAGGAACAGCGCCAGTCCCAGCGAGTGCAGCTCGCCCTGGCTCATCACCGCGAGCGCCGAGTTCGAGACCCCGTCGACGGACACGTCCAGCTCGACGTTGCGGGTGCCGCCGAGCCGCACCGCGCCGAGGTCGACGTTGCTCTGCTGGCGCAGCCGCTGCCAGATCCGCTGCGACTCCTTGGCGAACGGCGCGCTGCGCTCGGCCCGCAGCCTGGCCGCGGTCTTGCGGATCCAGTTCTCCGCCTCGGTCACGTCGGCGAGCACCTCGGAGTCGGCGAGTGCCTGCTGCGCCTGGGAATGCCACTCGAACAACGCGATCGCCATCGGCCGCCACACCAGGTCGTGGCGCTCGATCTGCTCGCGCGCCACGGCTTTCAGCTGTTCCACCGCCTGCGCGAGCTCGGCGTACCGGTCGAACATCACCTGTCGCAGCCGCACCGGGTCGTCGATCGACACGCACGCCTGCCACGCCTGCCATGCCTGCACCACCGCTGTCGTGTCGAGCACGTCCTGGACCTCGGTCAGCACGTGCGGCACCGGCTGGCACAACGCCCGCGCCGCGGCCACCGCCACGTCCAGCCGGTCCGCGGCCTCGTGCAGCTCCGCGGCCGCCTTGGCGAGGTGCTCGGCGCGTTTCTTCGCCTTGGTGAGCCACTTGCCGTCGAGCTTGCCGAGGTTGCAGACCGGGCACTCCTGGTTGCCGCCGGACTCCTGCAACTGGATCGCGAGCCGCAGGATCTCGCTGCACCGCAACGAGTCCTGCGCGTTGTCGGTCGCCACCGCGCTCACCGTGCCGAGCGCGAGGTCGAAGGCCTCGCGGACCCGGTCGACCTCGTCCGCCGCGGGCAGTGCCACGTCCATGATCTGCTGCAGGAGGCTGGTCCCGGTGCCGACGTCGGCCCGCAGCGCGAGGTCCGCGATCGCGTCGAGGTCGGGGGAGTCGCTGCCGAGCAGCTCGGCCGCGCGGTGGGCGCGTTCGTCCTGGGACGCCGCGAGTTCCGCCCGCACCCTCTCCCGCCGGTCGTAGGGGCGGGCGACGATCTCGGCCAGGCGTTTGCGGTGCTCGGCGAGCGCCTGCTGCGCCTCGGTGATCGCTTCCAGGCCCAGAAGGCGGTGCATCGCCTCGTAGAGGTCTTCCGGCTGGGCGTCGAGCACGGTTCCGAGCTCGCTGTAGGGCAGGAACGGCCGGTAGGTCTCCAGCGCGTCGCGCCACCTGCGGTCGTCGAACGGCTCGCCGTCCTGCGTCCACTCGCCCTGCGTCGGTTCCTCGCCGGGCGACCAGCGTCTTCGGATCGTCGTCCTGCCCTGCCGCTGCGCCTGCACGAGGTCCAGCTCGACGGCGGTGTCGGGCTGGTGCAGGTTGCGCCAGCCCTGCCGCCACACGTCGTGCCGCGCACGGGTCCAGCGCGCGTTGTGGCCGGTCAGCGCCAGCTCGGCGGCCTCGGCGAAACTCGACTTGCCCGAGCCGTTGCGCCCGGTGACGACGGTCAGCCCCGGCCCCGGCGCGAGCGGCAGGCGTGCCTGGGGGCCGATGCCCCGGAAGCCGCGCACGCGGATCTCCGACAGGTAGATCCCCTGGCCGGGGCCGTCGGACCGCTCGTGCGCGGGTGGTTCCTCGGCCGGCACACCGGTGAGCGCGCGGTCCAGCGCCGCGTCGCCCCGGCACGCCGCCAGCACCAGTTCTGCCGCACGTGGGGTGAGTTCGTACTTGGCCAGTCGCCCGGCCATCAGTTCGAGTAACCCGGCTTCACCCGCCACGGTCACATTTCCTCCAGCTGCCACCACTCGATAGGGCGGCAACTTAGGCACGAAAGTGGAGCTACTGGTGAGTACTCACACGATCGAGTGGTGTTACATAGGGTGACTAAAGGAGGGTTCGGTCGTTAGGGACCCCACACCTGCAGGCCCCTGATCACGAAGTAGGCGTCCGGGACGTAGGTGCCGTGCTTCGGGTAGGTGGTGAACTCGGCCTCCGTCGAGCAGTTCTCCCGCTGGTACACGGTCGCGTCCCTGCTCAGGCGGTTCGCGAACGACTTGCCGGTCAGCGTGAGGGTGATGCACTCGCCGGGATTCGCCGATTCCACGTCGAGGCGCTGCACGGCCCCCGTGTAGTCCGGGCCGGCCCACACGCAGAACTCGCCCTTGTCGCAGCTCTTGTCACTCTGCGCTACGGCGATCCCACTGGAGGCGACCGCGCCCGCAGTGATCACCAGGGCAGCGATGAGGCTCTTCGTGGACATGGGCGCACCTCCGTCGCAGACGAGTGTGCGTCCGTTCGGGTCAATCGGCCAGACGATCTTGGAGCGCTTTCGCGTCGCGCGGGGCGTAGGCCTTGGCGTCGTTGTCGAAGTAGACGAACACGTCACCGTGCTCGCGCCACGCCCTGACCTTCTCCGCCCACCGGTCGAGGCCCTCGTCGGTGTAGCCGCTGACGTAGAGCTCGTCGTGGCCGTGCAGGCGGACGTAGACGAAGTCGCTCGTCACCTCTTCGATCAGCGGGAACTTGCCGGCGGCGTCCGCGACGACGAGCGCGATGTCGTGGCGCTTCAGGAGGTCGATGAACTCCGGTGTGGTGAAGCTGTCGTGGCGCACTTCGAGGGCGTGGCGCATCGGCCGTTCGGCGTCCGTGGTGGTGTGCGCCGGGTCGACGCGGTGGTCGTGGCGCTTCGCGATCTCGGCGGCCTCGGTGGTGGTGCGGGGGAGGCCCTCGAAGAAGCTCGTCAGCAGGTCCGCGTCGAACCGCAGGGTGGGCGGGAGCTGCCAGAGGATCGGGCCGAGCTTGGGGCCCAGCGCGAGGACGCCGGACGCGAGGTAGTTCGCGAGGAGCTCGTCGCCGTCCTTGAGGCGCTTCACGTGCGTGATGAAACGGCTGCCCTTGACCGAGAACACGAAGTCGTCCGGTGTCTCGGCGGCCCACTTCCGGTAGCTCGACGGGCGTTGCAGCGAGTAGAACGAGCCGTTGATCTCCACGGAACCGAGCTGCTCGCTCAGGTACGCCAGCTCGCGCTTCTGCGTGACGCCCTTGGGGTAGAAGACCCCGCGCCAGGGCGGGTAGACCCATCCCGAAGTGCCGATCCTGACCTCGCCCATGTGGTTATGTTGGCACGGTGGACGCATACCTACAGCGCATCGGTGCCGCACGCACGTCGTCGTTGGCGGAGCTGCACGAGCGGCACCTGCTGAGCGTCCCGTTCGAGAACCTCTGCACGCACATGGACACGCGGATCGTGCTGGAGATCCCGTGGCTGCACGACAAGATCGTGGTGCAGCGGCGCGGCGGGTTCTGCTACGAGCTCAACGGGTTGTTCGCGGAGCTGTTGCGGCACCTGGGACATCACGTCGACCTCCTCGGTGCCCGGACGATCGGCGAGGAGCAGCGGCTCGGCCCGCCGCTCGACCACCTGGCGCTGCTGGTCGACGGCACGTGGCTCGCCGACGTCGGTTTCGGCTCGTTCACGCTGCACCCGCTCTCCTGGGAGTCGCGAGAGGACCAGCGCGATCCGTTCGGCGTGTTCCGGCTCGTGGACGTCGGCGACGACGTGGAGGTGCGGATGGACGGCAGGCCCTGCTACCGGCTGGACCGCCGCCCGCGCGAGCTCGCCGAGTTCGTCCCGACCTGCTGGTGGCACCAGACCGCGCCGGAATCGCACTTCCGCGCCGGGCCGATGGCGTCGCTCGCGTTGCCCGCCGGGCGGATCACCGTGACGGACAAGAAGGTGGTGCGGACGGAGAACGGCCGCAAGACCTCAACGGATGTCGAGGATCCCGCGGCCGCTTTCCTGCAGGAGATGGGACTTCACTTCCGGCAGAGCAACGCGTCCGGTGTCCTGCGCCAGTTGTAGGCGACACCGGCGATGTGCTCGTCCTGCGCGCACTGTCCCTTGTAGTGCCCGTTGGCCCAGTCACCGCCCTGGTCGGGCCTGTTGTCACCGCGGTCGAACCAGAGGACACGGGTCTGGTTCCCCTGTGCGACGGGCGCGCAGACCAGCGTGAAGTTCGCGTAGCCGACGGCCGCGTTCCCGTTGGGGCACTGCAGCTTCGTGTACCCGGACGCCCAGTCGTTGGTCACGTGCTGCTCGTTGGTGACCCTCGTGGTGTTGCTCCACTGTGGACCGCTGACGCACAGGCCGCGGTTGCCGGTGTGGCTGATGCCGACGAGCTTCTCGCTCTGCGGGCAGGATTCCTTGAGCAACTGGTTGAACCGGGTCTCGCGCGGGATCTGCCCGGTGCGGCTCGGAGCGTTGACGAGGCGGTTCCACGCACCGGCGCGCCAGTCGTCGCCGTCGTTGACGCCCATGCGGTTGCCGGCGGCGTCCCAGTGCAGCAACGCCCAGCCGTTGCCACCGCGGTTGGTGTGGAAGCCGACCAGCGGCCAGTAGGCGAAGTCGGTGTCGTTCGCGACGAGCTGGTTCACGAACCGCTCGAACCAGTCGCGTGCCTTGGGGTTGTTCTCGCCGCGGCCGCCGACGCCGAACTCGCTGATCCACAGCGGTGCGGTGAAGTGCTTCTGGGCCTCGGTGATGAAGAACGCCTGGCGCTGCAACACGTTGATGTGGTCCTGCGGCGACAGGTCCTGGTACCGCGGGTCGGTCGTCTCGCCGATTCCCGTTGCGCCGCTGTGGTTCGGGCCGGTGTAGCCGTAGAAGTGGGCGGAGTACACGAGCTTCTCGGGGTTGGCGAGCGTGTGGCTGAGGAACCGCGCCGGCTCCAGCGTCGGACGCCCGTGTGCGAAGCCGTCGACCGGGATGCCCGTCCAGTTGATGCCCTCGACGATGACGAGCAGGTCCGGTGCCACCTGCTGGAGGCGGTCGGCGGCCTGCTGCGAGGCCTTGTGCCAGTCGTGGTCGTTGCCCCAGCCCCAGTTCGGGTCGTCCCAGACGTTGCGGCGCACCTCGTTGTAGAGGTCCGCGCCGACCACGCGCTTGTTGGCCTTGTAGCGGTCGGCCACGAACGCCCAGTCGTTGATCCACTGGTCGGTGCTCTGGCTGGTGTTCCAGCGTTCGTTGCCGTCGACGCCGCAGCACCACCGCGACGTGGTGGTGTGGTTGTTGAGGATGACGGCGAGGTTGTTGCGCGTCAGTTCGGCCACGACCGCGTCGTAGACCTCCAGCGGCCGCTTGCCGTTGAGCTGCGCGTCCTTGAGGCCGTTGACGGGGTTGGTGTCCTTGAGCATCTGGTTGGAGAACGGCAGCCGGATGCTGTTGACGCCGATCTCCTTGAAACCGCTGATGATCGTGGCCATCGTCGCGCGGTCGAGTCCGAGCGGGACCTGGTCGGCCTTCTCGCCGGAGTGGTGGTTGGCGGGGTCGTTGATGTCGCCGGAGCCGGTGTAGGTGCCGCTCGCACCGTGCCAGTTGCCGGACTTGAGCTTGAAGCGGTCGCCGTTGGCGTCGACGATCCACCGGCCTCGGGTGCTGAGGGGACCGGTCCAGGTCGCCTCGTCCGCGTTCGTCCCGACGGGGTCGGCGTGCGCGGGCGCCACGAGACTCGCGGCCAGGAGCAGGGGAGCCAAGACGCGAATTGGTTTCACATATGTGACCGTATAGGCGTGCCGAGGCGTTGCGCTAGAGCCAGTGCGTTGTACGGCGCCGCGCCGTGCATGGTGTTGTCGAAGTAGACGTACGCGTCGCGGTCCCAGCCGCGGATCTTCTCCGCCCACTCGTCGAGCGCGCGGTCGTCGTAGGAGCTGATGTACAGCTCGTCGTGGCCGTGCAGCCGGACGTAGGCGAAATCGGCGGTGACGCCCTCGATGCACGGGAACGTGGGTGCGTCCGACACGACGTGGGCGACGTTGTGCGCGCGCAGCAGGTCGAAGTAGGCGTCGGTGCGAAACGACTCGTGGCGGGGTTCCAGGGCGTGGCGTCGCGCTGGCAGTGCGGCGAGGAAGTCCTGCACCAGGGCCCGGTCGAACCGCAGACTGGGTGGGAGCTGCCAGATGATCGGACCCTGCTTGGCTCCGAGCGCCAGGGAGTCGAAGAACGTCCTGAGCGGCTCCTCGACGTCGCGCAAGCGTTTGACGTGCGTGACGAGCTTCGGTCCCTTGACGGAGAACGTCAGGTCCGGCGGGGTCTCCGAGACCCACTTGAGGTAGTTCGTCCGCGGCTGGAGGCGGTAGAACGAGCTGTTGATCTCGACCGTGTCCACGTGCTCGGCCAGGTGGGCGAGCCACCGCCGCTGGGGGACGCCGCGGTAGAAGCCCTCGCGCCATTCCGGGTAGCGCCAGCCCGACGTGCCGATCCTGATCACACGCCCCGGATAGCCGCGAGAGCCTGTAGCTACTCTGTAGCACTTTTTGGCGAACTGCGCTACGATGGTGGCATGCAGCAGCTCCGAGCCATCGGCCAGCGTGAGCTCCGCAACGACAACGCGGAGATCATGCGGCGCGTCGAGGCGGGTGAGAGCTTCGTCGTCACCCGCAACAACAAACCCGTCGCCCAGCTCTCGCCGTACCGGGAGGACCCCGTGAGCCGTCCGCCGCTCGGTGACGTGCAGGTGCTCTTCGGCACCCTGCCGCCCGTCGACGCGGACCGCTGGGAGGCCGACCGGCGAGCCGCCGACCAGGTGTTCGGCGAGGACGACCCGCTGGAAGACCCGTGGCAGAGCTGAACTGCCTGCTCGACACCTGTGTGCTGATCAGGCTCGAGCGGGCGGACCTGGGCGAGTACGTGAACGCCCAGCCGTTCCTCAGTGCCGTCACGGTCGCGGAGCTCGCGTTCGGCCTCGACACCGAGGACCCGGTCGAGCGGTTCGCGCGCACGGAGCGGTACTACGCGGCGCTGCAGACGTTCGAGGTGCTGCCGTTCGGCGTCGAGGAGGCCAAGGTCTACGGCCAGATGGCGTCTCTGGTGAGGCGCGCCGGCCGGTCGCCGCGTCCTCGGCGGATGGACCTGCAGATCGCGGCTACGGCGGCGGTCGCGGGCCTGCCGGTGCTGACGATGAACGTCAAGGACTTCAAGGACGTCGGCCGGCTCGTGGAGGTCGTGCCGATCCGTCAGGTGTGAACGGCCTGCGGGTTCGCGGGACACGGGAACATGACCTGATCGAAACATCCCAAGTGCTAATGATCCCGTGATTCATCCCGATACGTCACACATGACTGTCACGGACATCGCGGCGTGGGGTACGGCGGACCACGTGCGAGCCGCGCTCGAACGCCATCTCGAAGGCGCGCTGGTGGAAGTGCCGGAAGGCGACGGGTCTCCCCGGTGGGCGTTCGGCGAGGCGCTGCGCAGGTCGTTGATGCTGCGCCAGAACCACCCGTTCGACACCGTCGCGATCGGGCTGCCCGACTCGACGCGCTACCGGGAGCTGGTGGCCGGGTCCGAGGTGACGCTGCGCGCCACGAACATCGACGCCTACTTCATCTGCGAGGCCGGCGAGGTCGAGCTGCACCGGCCGGTGATGGTGCCGGAGGCCTAGACGCGACGAAGCCCCGGCTCCGTCGAGGAGGAGCCGGGGCTTCGTGTGCCCGGAACTAGGCGGGCACGGAGGCCACGCCCGGCGCCAGGAAGCGCTTGCCCGTGACCTTCTCCGAGATGCCGGTGCGGTCCAGGTACGGCGT
The DNA here is from genome assembly GCF_024125735.1 of Lentzea sp. HUAS12. Taxonomy (NCBI): domain Bacteria; kingdom Bacillati; phylum Actinomycetota; class Actinomycetes; order Pseudonocardiales; family Pseudonocardiaceae; genus Lentzea; species Lentzea sp. HUAS12. Next base: position 4,875,890 of record NZ_CP099738.1, on the reverse strand, counting down.
GATGCCGCCCAGCCAGAACGGCCACCCGGCGCCCAGGATCATGCACAGGTCGATGTCCTGCGCCTCCGCGACCACGCCCTCGTCGAGCATGATGCGGATCTCCTCGGCCAGCGCCTCGAGCGCGCGGGTCTTCACCTCTTCACCCGTCAGGGGCGAGGAGCCGAACTCCCACAGCGCCAGGACCTCGGGGTCGACGGTCTGCGCACCGGTGGAGTCCCACTGCCAGACCGCGCCCTTGCCGGCGGCGACGAACTTCTTCATGTTCTCCGACACCGAGAAGCGGTCCGGGAACGCGCCGTGCATCGTCTCCGACACGTGCAGCGCGACGGCGGAACCGACCAGCTGCAGCAGGATCATCGGCGACATCGGCAGGCCCAGCGGCTCGGTGGCCTTGTCGGCGACCTCGAACGACGTGCCCTCGTCGACCGACTTGATGACCTCGCCCATGAACCGGGTCAGCAGGCGGTTCACGACGAACGCGGGCGCGTCCTTCACGAGCACCGAGGACTTCTTGAGCTGCTTGCCGATCGAGAACGCCGTGGCGAGCGTGGCGTCGTCGGTCTGCTCGGCGCGCACGATCTCCAGCAGCGGCATGACCGCGACCGGGTTGAAGAAGTGGAAGCCCACGACCCGCTCGGGGTGCTTGAGCTTCGACGCCATGTCCGTGATCGACAGCGACGACGTGTTCGTGGCGAGGATGGCCTCGGGGGAGACGTGCTCCTCGACCTCGGCGAACACCTGCTGCTTCACGGCGAGGTCCTCGAACACGGCCTCGATCACGAAGTCGGCGTCGGAGAACGCGGACTTGTCGAGCGAGCCGGACACGAGCGCCTTCAGGCGGTTCGCCTCGTCCGGCGAGATCCGCTTCTTCGACGCCAGCTTGTCGATCTCGGCGTGCACGTAGCCGACGCCCTTGTCGACGCGCGCCTGGTCGATGTCGGTCAGCACGACCGGCACGTGCAGGCGGCGGATGAACAGCAGCGCCATCTGCGAGGCCATCAGGCCCGCGCCGACGACACCGACCTTGGTGACCTTGCGCGCCAGCGACTTGTCGGGAGCACCCGCCGGTCGCTTCGCGCGCTTCTGCACGAGGTTGAACGAGTACAGGCCCGCGCGCAGCTCGTCGCTCATGACGAGGTCCGCGAGGCCCTCGGTCTCGGCGGCGTAGCCCTTCTCGAGGTCGTTCTCGCGCGCCAGCTCCAGCAGCTCCAACGCCTTCAGCGCACCCGGCGCCGCGCCCTTGGTCTTGCCGTGCACGATGCCCTTGGCGCGCGCGACGGCCGCGTCCCACGCCTCGCCGCGGTCGATCTCCTTGCGGGGCACGGAGATCTCGCCGCGCACGACGCCGGACAGCCACAGGAGCGACTGCTCCAGGTAGTCGGCGGAGTCGAACAGGACGTCCGCGATGCCCAGCGCGAGAGCTTCCTTCGGCTTGAGCATCTTGTTCTGGTTCAACGCGTTCTCGAAGATCACCGTCACGGCGTCGTTCGCGCCGATCAGGTTCGGCAGCAGCTGCGTGCCGCCCCAGCCCGGGAACAGGCCCAGGAACACCTCGGGCAGTGCGATCGCGGCCGCGTTCGACGCCAGCGTGCGGTAGTGGCACGACAGCGCGAGCTCGAGGCCGCCACCCATGACCGCGCCGTTGACGAAGGCGAAGGTCGGGATGTCCGAGTCGGTGAACTTCTTGAAGACCTCGTGGCCCAGCGCACCGATCGTGACGCCCTGCGAACGGTCGGAGGCCTTCTCGACGGCGGTCAGGTCCGCGCCGACGGCGAAGATGAACGGCTTGCCCGTCACCGCGATGGCGGCGGGGGAGGCCGCGTAGGCCTCGTCGAACGCGGCACCCAGCGACACCAGCGACTGCGGGCCGAACGTCGACGGACGGGTGTGGTCCAGGCCGTTGTCGATCGTGATGAACGCGACCGGCTTGTCCAGGCCGGGAACGCTGATCAGACGCGTCTTGGCGTGGGTGACGACCTCGTCGGGGAAGATCGCCTTTGCTTCCTCAGCGGTGATGGTCACTTGCCACTCCAGTTCGGGTTCTCCCAGATGACGGTCCCGCCCATGCCGATGCCGATGCACATGGTGGTGAGGCCGTAGCGCACGTCCGGGCGCTCGGCGAACTGACGCGACAGCTGCGTCATCAGGCGCACGCCGGAAGAAGCCAGCGGGTGGCCGGTCGCGATGGCGCCGCCCCACTGGTTCACGCGGGGGTCGTCGTCGGCGATGCCGAAGTGGTCGAGGAACGCGAGCACCTGGATCGCGAACGCCTCGTTGACCTCGAACAGGCCGATGTCCTCGATGGACAGACCGGCGCGCTCGAGCGCCTTCTCCGTCGCGGGGACCGGGCCGATGCCCATGACCTCGGGCTCGACGCCCAGGAACGAGTAGCCCACCATCCGCATGCCGATGGGGAGACCCAGCGAACGAGCGGTCTCCTCCTCGGCGAGGATGCAGCCGGTCGCGCCGTCGTTCAGACCGGCCGCGTTGCCCGCGGTGATCCGGCCGTGCGGGCGGAACGGCGTCTTGAGCTTCGCCAGGTCCTCGACGGTGGTGCCCGGACGCGGCGGCTCGTCGGCCGTCGCGAGGCCCCAGCCGTTCTCGGCGGAACGGGTCGCGACGGGCACGAGCTCCGGCCCGATCTTGCCGTTCTTCAGCGCGTCGGCGTACTTGGCCTGGGAGGCGGCCGCGTAGGCGTCCGTGCGCTCCTTGGTGATGTGCGGGAACCGGTCGTGCAGGTTCTCCGCGGTCTGGCCCATGACGAGCGCGCTGGTGTCGACGATCCTGTCGGACAGGAAGCGCGGGTTCGGGTCGACGCCCTCGCCCATCGGGTGGCGGCCCATGTGCTCGACGCCGCCCGCGATGGCGACGTCGTAGGCGCCGAACGCGATGCCGCTCGCGGCCGTGGTCACGGCGGTCATCGCGCCCGCGCACATGCGGTCGATCGAGTAGCCGGGCACGGACTTCGGCAGGCCCGCGAGCAGGGCGGCGGTGCGGCCGAGCGTCAGGCCCTGGTCGCCGATCTGCGTCGTGGCCGCGATCGCGACCTCGTCGACGCGCTCCGGCGGCAGCTCGGGGTGCCTGCGCAGCAGCTCACGGATGACCTTGACGATCAGGTCGTCGGCACGGGTCTCGGCGAAAATCCCCTTGGGGCCGGCCTTGCCGAACGGCGTGCGGACGCCGTCGACGAAGACCACGTTCCGAACCCGTGCCGGCGCTGCTGGTGCGGCCACGGCGTCTCCTCCACTTGTGGTGACAACTCTGTCCACTCCGGCCGGGCTGCGCGACATCCCTACCGGTCGGTAACGCCAACTCTAGCCCTAGTTACTGGCCGGTAACCACAGCGGCACCCCTGTTCGTTGTGTCACACACCTTGCGCACGATCAGGAACAGCGGCAACCCGACCGGGGCCAGCAGGATCGTGATCACCAGAACGGGTGCCATCACCAGCGGGTGGACGTCCAGCCGGCGTCCCTCGAGGTACATCCAGCGGCCGACGAACAGGTCCCACGCGAGCATGTGCGCCCACACCAGCGCGGTGCCGGCGGGCGTGGCCAGGTAGTCGGCCAGCGGACCGATCTCGGGCCGGGTGACCAGCGGCAGCACCGTGGTCAGCTCCGGGATCAGCAGCACGACGTAGATCAGGGCCGGTGGCAGGACGATCAGGTACGACTCGGCGATCCGCTTCGTCCACGACCACTTCGGCGCGAGGATCATGAGCGCCCAGAACGGCGCGGCCACCAGGAACGTGAGGTCGAACAGCAGGGCGGTCATGCGGACACGAGCTCCTTCTTCGGTTCACGCGCCCACACCAGTCCCAGTGCGGTCGCGACGACGATTCCGGCGAGCGCGAGCAACGTCGTGCTGTCCGGCTGGACGAGCGACTGGCCGCGCAACGCCTGCCAGGTCACGAGCAGGAAGATCCCCAGGAACGACGCGCTGGTCACCCAGGCGATCCTCGTGGTGGCGCGGGCGCCGAGCAGGGCGATGACCACCGGCAGCACCTGCAGCGCGTGCATGCCCACGAAGTGCCCGACCCGCAGGTCGCCGTGCTCGGTGCTCCACCCGGTGAGTGCCATGTAGGCGCCGCCGTCGGGTGCGCCGACCGTGTGCGAGCCGAGGGTGTCGCCGTCGAGCGCCTGACCGGGCTTCGGGCTGGTCATCAGGAACCCGACGCCGAGGCCGAGGAACGAGATCACGAGCCCGAGCCGGATCGACCACGAGAGCGCCTTGTTCTCGATGTCGGTGCGCCACAACAGGATCGCGATGATCGCGTGCGTCACCCACAACACCACGATCGTGGAGCCCATGATCGAGAACAGCGTCGTGTCGAGCGGCGTCTCGAAGTTGAAGTGGCTGCGCCGGCCGCGGATCACCTGGCCGACGATCACGACCATCTCGATCGCGCCGGCCGCCGCCAGCACGGTGCCCGCCCACCAGCCGACGCGCTGGAACCTCTTCAGGTACGTCAGCAGCCACGCCAGCGTGAACGAGTAGAGCGCGAGCGACACGGCGAACTTGAACGGCTTGAGCCAGATCGGCGAGTTGACCACCGTCCGGTCGTCGACCAGCAGCCCGACGAGCGCGACGGGGATCAACAGCACCATCAACGACCCGAAGACCACTAACGGACGGTGCCACGTGCGGAACATCTCGATACCCCCTGAATGGATAGCGGCACTCTCTACTATCCGGAAGCTACACTATCCATATGCGTGTTGGCGAGCTTTCGAAGAGAAGCGGCGTTCCGGTGCCGACGATCAAGTACTACCTGCGCGAGGGACTGCTGCCCGCCGGCGTGCTGACCAGCCCCAACCAGGCCCACTACGACGACGAGCACCTCCGCAGGCTGCGGCTCGTCCGCGCGCTCGTGGACGTCGGCGGCCTGTCGATCGCGTCCGTGCGGGAGGTCCTCGAGGTCATCGACACCCGCGAGGAGTCGTTGCACCGCAAGCTCGGCGCCGTGCAGGAGGCCATCAGCCAGCCGAGCCCGGTCGAGCTGGACCCGATGGCGGTCAAGGACGTCCAGGCCTTCTTCGAACGCCAGGGCGAGACCGAGTGCGCCGACGTCACGGCGAGCAACGTGACCCACATGCTCGCCGCCGCGCTGTCGGTGGCCCGCTCGATCGGTCACGACCACTTCCAGGACCTGCTCGACCCCTACCTGGAGGGGCTGAAGTTCATCGCGCGCGCCGACCTCGAGTACATCGCCACGCGCGGATCGCGCGACGACGTCATCGAGGCCATGGTGGTCGGGACGTTGATCGGCGACACGGTCATCAAGGCCGTCCGGCGGCTCGCCCACGCCCAGGTCTCGCGCGACGTGATCGGCGAAAGGCCCCCTTCGGACGAGGTCTAATCTCCGTTAGACCCCTTAACAGACACATCCGCTTGCAACTCCGGTGAAAGAGCGGGCGTCCTGCCGGACATGACCCGGGGTGGAGCAGGTGGACGTGGAACCGCGCCAGACGGGCTTCGAGGCCGTCGCGCAGGCGCTGATCGAGCCGCTGCGCCGGTACCTGGCGCGCCGGACCGACGCCGCGACCGCGGACGACGTGCTGTCCGAGACGCTGCTGGTCGCGTGGCGGCGGCGCGACGAGATGCCGGCCGAACCGCTGGCGTGGGCGTACGCCGTGGCGCGCAACTGCCTCGCCAACGCGGAACGGTCTCGGCGCCGGCAGGACCGGCTGCTCGTGCGGATCTGGCAGCTCGCCAGACCGCCGGAGCACACACCGGCGCGCGACGACCCGGATCCGGGGCTGGCCAGAGCGCTCGCGCGGCTGTCCTCCGCCGACGCCGAACTGGTGCGGCTCTGGGCGTGGGAGGAACTGGGGCCCGCCGAGATCGCCCAGGTGGTCGGGACGACCGCCAACGCCGTGAGCATCCGCCTGCACCGGGCACGCCGGAAGTTGAAGTCCCTGCTGGACGAGCAGGCGGAAGGAGAGCGGCCATGACCGACGACGACCTGCGCGACCGGATGCGCCGCGCCGACCCGGCGCGCTCGGTGCGGCCCCTGCCGGACGACGAGGCACGGCGGCTCGCCGCCGGTGCCGCGCTCGACGCCCCCGCCACGCCGAGGCCGGCCTCGCGGCTGCTGCCGGTGCTCGTCGGCGCCGTCGCCGTCATCGCGGTGGTCGCCGGGGTGGTGGTGCTGGGCGGCGGGGACTCCGAGCAGGCGCCCAGGCCGGACGTGGCGCTGCCGACGACCACCCGGCCCGGTCTGGAGAACGGGCCGGGCCTGCCCGACACCAGCGGGGGACGGCCGGCGACCAGCGCCCCGGCCCCGTCCGGTACCAGCACGACCCAGGCGCCACCGACGACGGCGACGTCGTCCAGTGGCCGCAAGACCACGGTCGCCGTGCTCACGGCGGCGCCGCCGGACGGGGACGTCCGGTGCCGCGCGCCCGAGGCGGCGGTGCTCGCCGAACAGGCGGGGATGGCGTTCGAGGCCACCGCCCTGAAGGTCGAGGCCGACGTCGTGACGCTGCAGGTCCACCGCGCCTGGACGGGGGAGGCCGATGTCGTCGAGGTCAGGAACACCACCGGCGCGCCCGTGCTGCTCGGGTTCGAACCCGAGGCCGGCAGGAGGTACCTCGTCGCGGCCAGCGACCTGAAGGTGATGGGCTGCGGGTACAGCGGGCCCGACGAGCCGTCCCTGCGGGCGCTTTACGAGGCGGCGTTCCCGAAGCGCTGAACGGCGGGCGCCCGAGGGCGCCCGCCGCAGCACCCGCTACTTCGCCAGGTAGGCGTCGATCACGGTCTGGGTGACCGAGTCACCGCCCTTGCCGACGGCCGTGGCCCGCAGCGAGACGCTGCCACCGCGGCCGGGGTTGACCACGATCATCGAGCCGCCGATGACCAGCGTCCGCTGCCAGGTGCGGCCCTTGTCGTAGGACACCTGCGTGGACAGCGACTTCACCTTGCCCTGCACCGTCAGCGGGATCTGCTGGACCCGGTACGCGGGCAGCGTTCCGTCGAGGCCGAGTTCCGGCGTGAACCGGACCATCGACAGCGGCACCTGCGTGACCGCCGGCGTCGTGGCCGAGTCGAAACCCCACGTCGTGGTGACCGAGGTGCTGATCGCCGCGACGCCCGACCGGTTCGCCGTGGTCGTCAGCTCGTAGCGGCCGGGCGTCGCCGGCAACGAGAAGAACGTCTCGAGGTCCAGCGGCCGGTCGGTCGAGTCGACCACCTTCCCGCCCCGCTTCATCACGGTCGACCCCGAGTCCACGATCGAACCGCCCGAGCGGCCCTGGCCGTCCGCGAAGAACGGCAGGCTGCCGAACAGGACGTCCCCGTCGCGGTAGAGGCCGACGCGGCGCTCGTTCGTCAGCGCCGGGCCGAAGACGCCGGTGTTGAACGTCCTGCGGTAGGTGCGGCCCGGCTTGAACTGCTCGTCGGCCGCGGCCCAGAACGCCTCGGTGCCGGCGCTGGTGTCCTGCTCGAAGCGGAAGCCCCACGTGTGCGTGGGCGAGTAGAGGTACATCTTCCTGGAGTGCGGCAGCGCGTGCCCGAACGCGACGCCGAACAGCGGGCTGTCACCGACGGCGGCGCTGGCGTACAGGTAACCCGTGCGGTCCGGTGCGGTGGTGCCCGACGCGGCCTCGACGGTCACGACGTCCTTGGACTTCAGCTGCTTCTGGTAGCCGGTCCAGAACTTCGTGAGCGTCGTCGACTGGTCGGCGAGGTGGAACTCCTCCCGGTCGGCGCCGGTGTAGGAGGCGACGAGCAGTTCGTTCATCTCGCCCTGCCTGCCCTCCGGGCCGACGTGCGCGGTGTTGAGGAAGCGCAGCGGCACGCCCAGCAGGCCGAAGCCGTACTCGGTCACCGGCATCTTGTGGCCGACCCTGATGTACGAGTGGCGCTCCTCGGCCTTGCCGGGCCAGGTGACGTCGACCGGCTTGGCCTGACGGGCGTCGAGCGTGATCGTCGTGTCGGCGGCGATGTCGATGTCGGTGCCGTTGAACCAGTTGTAGTTCGGGTTCGGCTGGGTCGGCTCGACCCAGCTGCGGCCGGTCATCAGGTAACGGCCCTTCGGCACGCGCAGGGACTCGAGCCCGGTGCCGAGGCCCGCGAAGCCGCCCTGCGCGTCCCCGGTGACGCCCTGCAGTTCGGCCCGCCAGTCCGCGGCGGGCTTCCCGTCGCGGCCGATCGCCTTGATCGTGAGCGTGTAGCGCTCGTCTTCCCGCGTCACGGCCGCAGGGGTGACGACGGACTGGCCGCCGCCGCTCGCGTTGACGTACGCACTGAACGCGCCGGACGCGTCGCCACCGATCTTGGTGTCAGCGGTGAGAGTGGTGGTGGCCGTGCCGTGCGCGGGCACGGTCAGAGTGGCGTCCTTCAGCGTGAAGAAGCCCTGCGGCGCCGCCGTGTCGAGCTTGAGTGCGAGCGTGACGGGCTGGTCGCCCTCGTTGCGGTAGACGACGTCGCGCGTCATCGGGACGTCGTCGTTGTGCGGCCACAACGCCGTGCCGAACGAGACCGAGCTCGACGTGACGGTCTGCTTGATCGCCTTGGCGATGTCGGCACGCCCGGCACCCTGCTCGAACGGGGTGTGCGCGCCCGGCTTCGCGGACGCCGTGAGCGCGGCCTTGAGCTGCTCGCCGCTCCAGTCCGGGTGGACCTGCGCCAGGATCGCCGCCGCGCCCGTGACGTGCGGGGTCGCCATCGACGTGCCGCTCAGCGCGATGTAGCCGTCGGCGGGCTTGGGCCTCGTCTGTCCGAGCACCCCCGCCGCGGCCGCGCCGATCTCGACGCCGGGTGCGGTGATGTCGGGCTTGATGGCGCCGTCACCGTTGCGGGGACCGGTGCTGGAGAACGGCGCGAGCTCGTCATCGCGGTCCACGGCACCGACGGTGAGCGCGGCGTCCGCGCTTCCGGGTGACCCGACGCTGTTCGGGCCGGAGTTGCCCGAGGCGATGACGAACAGCGTGCCGGTCTCCTGCGACAGCTTGTTGACGAGGACCTCCATCGGGTCGAGCAACGGGCCGTCGTCACCGCCGAGGCTCATGTTGACGACGTCCGCCTGCTGCTCGACGGCCCACTCCATGCCCGCGAGGATCCCGGACTCGAACCCGGACCCGTCGTCCCCGAGCACCTTGCCGTCGAGGATGCGCGCGCCCGGCGCCACGCCCCGGAACTTCCCGCCGGACTTCGCACCGGTGCCGGCCGCGATGGACGCGACGTGCGTGCCGTGCCCGACGCGGTCGACGTTGTCGGGGGAGTCGGTGAAGTTCTTCTCCGCGATCTCCTGCGTGGCGAGGTCGGGATGGGTGTTGTCGACACCGGTGTCGAGCACGGCGATCTTGACGCCCGTGCCGTCGAACCCGGCCTGCCACGCCTGCGGCGCCCCGATCTGGGCGGTGCTGCGGTCGAGCGCGGCCTTGCGCACCGCGTCCAGCCAGATCGTGGTCTTCGCCGTGCGTGCGTTCGTGAGCGACTTCCACACGTCCGGCGCGGTCTCGGCCGTCACCGTGACGGCGTCCACGCCGATGCGGCTGAACTGGCGCGCGTTCCGCAACCCGGTGCCGCCCGACACGAGCACGCCGAGCCCCTTGCGCTTGGTGTACTCGGGCCTGCTCAGCAGCGCGAGGTCGAACAGGCGCCGGTCCAGCCTGCCCTCGGAGATCATCGCTTCGACGTCCTGAGGCACGGCGTAGAGGTGCGCGCCATCCTCTCTCGTGGCGACCATGATGTGCTCACGGCCCGGTGCGGGCTTCCACTGCTTCGGCTTGCCCTTGTCGTCGGTCAGCACCTGGTCACCGGTGACGAGGGTGATCCACTGCTCGCTCGCCGCGCCCTGCTGGGGCCCGGCGGTGGTGTTCGCGGTGGTTTCTGCGGTGATTTTTGCGGTGATTTTTGCGGTGGTCGCGGCGGCGGGGGTGGCGCCGCTCAGTGCTGTGGCCAGGACGACGCCGGCCACGGCGAGGGGGAGGTTTCGCTTCAACGGAGGCCTCTCTGGGGACGGAAAACTCCTCGGCGGCATATGTCCGTCACCCCGGCCCGATATTTCGCAACGGCAACTTTCAACACTTCACCGTTGTCGCGTGCGTACCCGCCAACTCGGCCTGATGCGTCAGGTGAGGTGCAGCCGCCAGCGGATCTCGCCGTCGTGCACCTCGTGGGTGGCGGTGAGACCGGCGGACGCGGCGACGGCGGCGGACGCGTGGTGGTCCGGGTGGACGTGGGCGATCACGGTGTGGACCGGCTGGGTCCGGAGCCAGGTGACGAGGCCCTGGGCCGCTTCGCGGGCGATGCCCCGGCCCTGCCACGGGGTGCCGACGACCCAGGCGATCTCGGCCGTGCCGTCGGCGACGGTCGCCTGGACGGTGCCGGTGAGGCGGTTCTCGTCGCGCAGGCGGATCACCCAGTTCAGCCAGCGGACGGCTGGGTCGGGGGAGCCCGCGGTCAGTCGTTCGTAGCGGGCCCGGAGGGCTTCGGGGGTGTGCGGGGTGCCGCCGGTGAAGGTGTGCAGGGCCGGGTCGGCGAGGACCTCGGCCATCTCGCCGGCGTGCTCGACGGCCAGGGGGAGCAGGGTGAGGCGGTCCGTGGTGACGGGTGAGGGGGCGGTAGGGGAGGGGCCGGTGTTTGTTGGGCTGGTGGCTGCGGAGCCGCTGCCCCCTAGATCGCTGCCCCCTTGACCGGTCATCGCGGCCCCGCCCGGTGGCGGTCCAGGAAGGCGGCGACGAGGTCGTCGGTGAACTCGCGGGTGACCGGCGCGCCGGTCACCAGGACGCGGTAGTGGATCGGGCCGACGAGGTGGTCGAGGGCCGTGTCGACGTCGAGGTCGGCGGGGAGGTCGCCGCGGGCGATCGCGCGGCGCAGGGGGAGGGCGTCGCGGGTGCGCTGGTGGCTGAGGTGGTCGTCGCGCAGGCGTGCCGCCAGCTGGGGGTCGTGCTGGGCCTGGCCGGTCAGGGCGCGGAAGACCGCGCCGGGGTCCGACTCCGTCAGGAAGTCCGCCAGGCGTGCCAGGTGGACGCGCAGGTCGGCGCCCAGGTCGCCGAGGTCCTCCGGGGTGAGGTGTTCGGCCATGTCCTCGGTGAACGCCTCCAGCAGGACGTCGACCTTGGACGGCCACCAGCGGTAGATCGTCTGCTTCGCGACGCCCGCCCGCGCGGCGATGCCCTCCATCGTCACGCCGGCGAAGCCCCGTTCGGCGAGGAGGTCGTCGGCCGCCTCCAGGACAGCCTGGCGCGCCTCTTCGCTGCGGCCGTGCCTGTTGCCGCGATGCCGGGTGTTGTCGCTGTGTGCGGTGCTGCTCCCCATCGTTCGCCTCCCTGGGGCCGTACCTTAGTGCGAGCTAGTCAAGACGCAACGTTGCGTCTAGTCTAGCCGTCATGACGAACACTTTGAGGGAGCCGCGGGTGCGGTCGGTGCTGGACCGGTTGTTCGACAGCGCCGGGGGAGACGACGACACGTTCGAGGCGCTGGAGTGGGACGCGGTGCGGTCGGCCGGGGCGCAGGAACGCGCCGACCTGCTGGCCGGCATCTACATGCCGATCTCGGCGCGGGGCGGCGACCTGCTCTACGCGCTGGTGCGGGCGAGCAGGCCGAAGACCGTGGTCGAGTTCGGCACGTCTTTCGGCATCTCGACGCTCTACCTCGCGGCGGCGGTCGCGGACAACGGCGAAGGGCACGTGTACGGGACCGAGATGTCCGAGGCGAAGGTCGCCACGGCGAGGAAGAACCTCGACGAGGCGGGGCTCGGAGGCGTCGCGACGATCCTGCCCGGCGACGCCCGCCGCACGCTGGCCGACCTGAAGGGGCCGATCGGGCTGGTGCTGCTCGACGGGTGGAAGGAGCTGTGCCTGCCCGTGCTGCGCGACCTCGAACCGCGGCTCGCGGCCGGGGCGATCGTGGTGGCCGACGACATCGACCAGGAGTCGATGGCCGGCTACCTCGCCTACGTGCGGGATCCGGCGAACGGGTACGTCAGCGTCGCGTTCCCGGTCGAGGACGGCATGGAGATCAGCTGCCGGGCATGAGTACGAGCACCTGGACGACGGCACCCGGCCTGCGAAGGGCCGGGTGCCGTCGTCAGCGAACGGTTCGCGCCTAGCCGGCCGGAGGAGGCGCTGACGCGGCCAGCGCCTTCGTCAGTGCTTCCAGCGTGAGGTCGATCTGCCACGACCGGGCCCCGCCTTCGCGCAGCACGGCGGCCACGGACTCCGGGGAGAGGTCGGCGGGCGGTTGCCAGCAGGTGCGGCGCACCAGGTCCGGCAGCAGCAGGTTCTCCACCGGGAGGGTGTTGGCCTCGGCGATGGTCGCCAGCGCCGCGCGGGTCGCCGCCAGGCGGGCCGCGGCGTCCGGGTCCTTGTCCGCCCAGCGGTTGGGCGGAGGCGGGCCGTCATGCTGGCCCGCGGGTTCGGGGAGCTCCGCCTTGGTCAACGCGCCGGCCTTGCGCAGGGCGTTCATCCACACCCCGGCCATGCGGCGCTGGGAACGGCCGCGGAAGACGGGCAGGGCGAGCAGCTCCGCCTCGTTGGCGGGGTTGCGGGAGGCGGCTTCCATCAGCGCGGAGTCCGGGAGGACTCGGCCGGGAGCGATGTCGCGTTCACGGGCCACGGTGTCGCGGGCTTCCCAGAGCGCGCGCACGAGGGCCAGTTGCCTCTGGTTGCGCACGCGGTGGATACCGGACGTGCGGCGCCAGGGATCGGTGCGGGGACGCGGCAACGGCGCCGTCCGCACGGCCTCGAACTCCTCGAGCGCCCAGGCGAGCTTGCCCTGGCGCTCCAGTTCGGCTTCGAGGACGTCGCGCAGCTGCACGAGCAGCTCCACGTCGAGAGCGGCGTACGTCAGCCAATCGGCAGGAAGAGGCCGGCGCGACCAGTCGGCCGCGCCGTGCCCCTTCTCGAGCCTGTAACCGAGTAGCCGTTCCACCAGCGTGCCCAAGGCGACGCGTTCGAACCCAGCCAGCCTGCCCGCCAGCTCGGTGTCGAACAGCACGCCGGGTCGGAGACCGAGTTCGGCGAGGCACGGCAGGTCCTGAGACGCCGCGTGCAACACCCACTCAGTGCCCTCCAACGCCTGCACCAGGGGATCCAGCCGACCGCCGAGGGCGATCGGGTCGACCAACCAGGTGCCGGCGCCTTCCCGGCGCAGTTGCACCAGATAGGCACGCTGTGAGTAGCGATAGCCCGAGGCTCGCTCGGTGTCCACCGCGACCGGGCCCTTCGCCCCGGCGAGCGCGTCAGCGGCTCGCCGGAGCGCAGCTGGATCGGCGACCACGGGCGGGACCCCATCAGCAGGTTCCGTCAGCGGTACCGGTTCTGGTCCGGTTGGTGCGGTTGGCTCGTCGGCGGGTACATCCACAGCGGATGACCCTACGACGATCGCACCACTCACAGGTGTTCTCGGCCGGTTCAGTGCTTCAAACCGGTATCTAACGGATCACGCCGGCACGCATGGCCAGCGCGACCATCTGAGCGCGATCTCCTGTGCCCAGCTTCCGGCCGATCCGCGACAGGTGAGACTTCACCGTCAACGCGGACAGGCTCAGAGCCTCGCCGATCTCCTTGTTGCTCTGGCCATCGGCGACCAGCTGGAGCACCTCGACCTCACGCGCGGAGAGTTCCCGCGGCGTGTTGTCCGTGCCCGGCACCCGAGTACCCGCTGCGAGTACTGGTGCCACGCTCGGATCTGCGTAAACGCCGCCGTCGAGGACCCTGCGCACCCCGTCGGTGACCACCATCGGCGAGGCGGACTTCAGGAGGTACGCCTGGGCGCCCGCCTGGAAGGCCGACCTGACCGCGTAGGGGTCGTCGGAGGATGCGAGGACCACGATGCGGGGCCAGCCCTGGGCACGGAGTTCCGTGACCAGGTCGATGCCGGTGCCATCCGGCAGGCCCAGATCGAGGATCGCGAGGTCGCAAGGACCGGTTGCAAGTGCCCGCGCCCGAGCCTCTGCCACCGATGCGGCCTCATGCACTGTCCCGGCTCCCATTTGGGTGAGCCGAGCTGATATCGCCTCCCTCAGCAGTGGGTGGTCGTCGACCACCAGCACTGAAAAAAGCTCTTCCCGCGGGTGCGGGACCATGTTCGCCGGCAACGAGCCGGCTGGCGTGGTACGAACGGCCTGACCTAAGCCGACGGCAGCCACGTCACTACCTCCCTGGAGTCGGTCGTGCCCCCCGACCGGCACCGGAGACTTTCGTCCAATCAGCCGCGCCACTGATCGACCGAAAGTGGTGTCGTCTGGGGCAGCGTAGCCGCCCATGCGGGTCTACGGGACGATCAATCGGGTATCTATCCCTATTGAGTTGTGACAGATGGCCTCATGTGTCACACGATTGGATGACAACTGGATAGGGGGTGTAACGCGAGCCCCTCTCAGAACGACATCTAGGAGTTGGTTGTGCCGAGCGGTTCCGGTCTCGAGCGAGCGCGGGCTTTGCTGCAGCGTGTGCCCCTCGTCGACGGCCACAACGACCTGCCGTGGGCTCTTCGCGAGTTCGGTGACGGAACGGGCGAGGACGTCTACACGACCGCCGCGAAGATCGATCTGACCGAACGTCACCCCAGCCTGCACACGGACCTCGTGAAAATGCGCGAGGGCGGTCTCGGGATGCAGTTCTGGTCCGTCTGGATTCCCGGCAGGCTGGCGGGCGACGGAGCCGTCACCGCCGTGCTGGAGCAGGTCGAACTGGTCTACGAGCTGGCGGAGCGGTACTCCGATCACCTCGGCGTCGCCACGACCGCCGCCGAAGCCGAAAAAGTCTTCGAGTCCGGGCGTGTCGCTTCTCTGCTCGGGGCCGAGGGCGGACATTCCATCAACTCTTCACTCGGCGTTCTGCGCGCGTTGCGCCGCCTGGGCGTCCGCTACATGACGCTGACCCACAACGACAACACCCCGTGGGCCGACAGCGCCACTGACCAGCCGGAACACGGCGGTCTGACCGAGTTCGGCCGCGACGTCGTGCGCGAGATGAACCGGATCGGCATGCTCGTCGACCTGAGCCACGTCGCGCCCAGCACGATGCACGCCGCGCTCGACACCAGCGTCAAGCCGGTGATCTTCAGCCATTCGTCGTGCCGCCAGGTTGCGGACCACCCGCGCAACATTCCGGACGACGTGTTGATCAAGCTGAGGACGAACGGCGGTGTGGCCATGATCACATTCGTCCCGGACTTCGTCTCAACTGGTGTCGCTGAATGGGACGCAGCCCTTCGTGAGGCCATGACCGCCGCCGGCGCGAGCCACGCCGACATGGACGAGCGGAAGGCGTTCACCGAGAAGTGGGTGGTGGACCACCCGAAGCCGCCCGCGACGCTCGACGACGTCGTCCTGCACCTCGAGCACGCGCGCGAGGTCGTCGGCATCGACCACCTCGGCATCGGTGGCGACTACGACGGCGTCCAGGCGCTCCCGCGGGGCCTGGAGGACGTGTCGGCCTATCCGAACCTCTTCGGCGCGCTGCTCGACAAGGGCTGGTCGGAGGACGACCTCACCAAGCTCGCCGGGGCGAACGTGCTCCGGGTGCTGAAGGACGCCGACTAGCGCTGCCCGAAGAGGGTGACGCCGACCGGCGGCAGCCCCACGGCCGTCGCCATCAGCTCGTAGAAAGCGGTGCCGTGCTCGGCGAGTTCCCCGTCGAGCGCGGTCCACGACGCGCGCAGCTCGAGGTCGTCGGTGCGAGCAGGACCGGCTATGTCGCCGAACCGGGCCGACGACGTCTGCGTCACGGTGCCGCCCAGCGCGGTGAACCCGGCCCCGGACTGCTCCAGCGCCTCGGTCAGCCACGACCACCCGACCTCGGGCAGCAGGGGGTCCGACGCCAGTTCGTGGTCCAGTTCGACCCGCACGTACGCCACGACGCGAAGGACACCGCCCCACGCCTCGTCGCCGTCCGGGTCGTGCAGCAGCACGAGCCTTCCTGTCGACAGTTCGTCCGACGGGCCGGTGACCTCAGCCGTCAGCGCGTACGCCCACGGAGCGAGCCGCTGCGGTGGGCGAACTTCGGTGAGTTCGATCTCGGGCCTGTGGCGAACCGACTTGAGCGTCCCCACCGCCCGGCGGAAGATTTCCGGCTCGGTCACGCAACTGACTGTATGCCTCGCAATCCGGCCGAGTGACGGCGGCACGCCGGGACGTGGGACCATGAAAGAGATATGAGCACTCAAGTCCCCCTCCTCGTGGCCGCAAGTGGCGGCACCCCGTCGCACACCCCTGTCTGGTTCATGAGGCAGGCGGGACGGTCGCTGCCGGAGTACCGGGCCCTGCGCCAGGGCACCGCCATGCTCGACGCGTGCATGGACCCGGAGATGGTCTGCGAGATCACCATGCAGCCGATCCGGCGGCACGGGGTCGACGGCGCGATCCTCTTCTCCGACATCGTCGTGCCGCTCAAGGCCGCGGGCGTCGACCTCGACATCGTCGCGGGCACCGGTCCCGTGGTCGCGAACCCGGTCCGCACGCTCGACGACGTGAAGTCGCTGCCCGAGCTGCACGCCGAACAGGTCCAGCCGGTGCAGGACGCGATCGGGCTGCTCCTCAAGGAACTGCCGCAGGAAGTCGCCCTGATCGGGTTCGCGGGCGCGCCGTTCACGCTCGCCTCGTACCTCGTCGAGGGCGGGCCGAGCAAGAACCACGAGCGCACCAAGGCGCTCATGCACGGCAACCCCGAGCTGTGGCACGCGCTGCTCGCGAAGATCGCCGACGTCACGGCGGCCTTCCTGCACGCGCAGCTCGACGCGGGCGTCCAGGCGGTCCAGCTGTTCGACTCGTGGGCGGGCGCGCTGTCCGAACGCGACTACCGCGAGTTCGTCCTGCCGCACTCGAAGCGCGTCCTGGAGACGATCAGCACCGTCCCGCGCATCCACTTCGGCGTCGGCACGGGCGAGCTGCTGCCCGCCATGCGCGAGGCCGGCGCGGACGTCGTCGGCGTCGACTGGCGCCTGCCGCTCGACGTGGCGGTCGAGCGGTTGCAGCGGGCGCACCCCGAGCTGCCGAAGCCGGTCGTGCAGGGCAACCTCGACCCGGCGCTGTTCTTCGCGGGTTTCGAGGCCGTCGAACGCGAGGTGCGCCGCATCCACGCCGAGGGCAAGGCCGCCGCGGGCCACATCTTCAACCTCGGCCACGGCGTGCTGCCCGACACCGATCCGGAGATCATCACCCGGACCGTCGAACTGATCCACAGCTTGTAATGCACGCCAGAGCGCCGCACGTCGCCGTGGTCGGGGGAGGAGTCTCCGGCCTCGCCGCCGCACACCGGTTGCGCATGCTGCTCGGCCCCGACGCCAGGATCACGGTGGTCGAGCAGTCCGACCGCCTCGGCGGCAAGCTGCGCACGACCGAGCTCGCCGGGGTGCGGTTCGACGTGGGCGCCGAGGCGTTCCTGCACCGCAAGCCCGAGGCGCAGGAGCTGATCAACGAGGTCGGCCTGCAGGACCACGTCGTGCACCCCACGGGCGCGAAGGCCTCGGTCCACGCGGCCGGGCGCACGCACCAGCTGCCCGCGCACACGTTCATGGGCGTCCCGGCGAGCGTCGAGACGGTGCGGCACATGCTGTCGTCCGAGGGCGCTCTGCGCGTGGAGATGGAACCGACGCTGCCGCCGGTCGAGCTCCAGGGCGGCGACGTGGCCGTCGGCGCGCTGATGAAGGACAGGTTCGGCTCCGAGGTCGCCGACCGCCTGGTCGGCCCGCTGCTGGGCGGCGTCTACGCGGGCCGCGCGGACGAGCTGGGCCTGCGCGCCACGATGCCGCAGATCGCGACGCTGCTGGACAAGGGCGTCGGCTCGCTGCTCGCGGCCGCCGCGATGATGATGCCCGCGCCGCCCCAACCGCGCGTCGCCCGCCCGCCGGTGTTCGCCTCGCTCGCGAACGGCGTGTCGTCGCTCGTCGACCGGCTCGCCGAGGTCGCGCGGCCCGAGGTCAGGCTGGGGCTGCCGGTCCGCGTGCTGTCGTGGCTCGGCCACGGCTGGCGCCTGGAGATCGGCTCGGCCGCGACCCCGGAGTACCTGGAGTGCGACGGCGTCGTGCTCGCGGTCCCGGCGCCGTCCGCGCGCAAGCTGCTGCACGAGATCGCCCCGCAGGTGTCCGCCGCGTACGGCAAGGTCGAGGTCGCCTCGATGGCCGTCGTCGCGCTGGCGCTGCCGCCGGGCACGGAACTGCCGCAGCGCTCCGGCATCCTGATCGCGGAGGGGGAGCGGTACTCCGACCGCATCACCCCGTTCACCGCCAAGGCGTTCACGTTCTCCAGCCGCAAGTGGTCGCACTACGGCGACCCCGTGATCCTGCGCGGCTCGGTCGGGCGGCACGGCGAGACGGCGCTGCTGCAGCGCAGCGACGCCGACCTGGTCAAGGCCGTGCGCAACGACCTGCACGAGTTGACGGGCATCAAGGCCTCGCCGATCGACTCCGTGGTGCAGCGCTGGGGCGGCGGGCTGCCGCAGTACGGCGTCGGTCACGTCGACCTGGTGGAGACGATCGAACGCGGCATCGCGGACGTGCCGGGCCTCTCCGTGGCGGGCGCCACGCTGCACGGCGTGGGCGTGCCGGCCTGCATCGCGTCCGGCGACGCGGCCGCCGCCCGTGTCGCAGCACACCTGCTGGGCCGCGTTCGCCGTTGAGGGGCGCGTGCCAAGATGGACGTATGGCGCGCTTGAACTACAACGAGCTCAACGACACCATCCGCTACACGATGTGGTCGGTGTTCCGGGTCGAACCCGGCAAGCTCCCGGACGACCGCTCGGCGGCCGCCAGCGAGACCCAGAACTACCTGGACGCGTTGGAGGGCAAGGGCGTCGTCGTCCGCGGCGTGTACGACGTCGCCGGCCTGCGCGCCGACGCCGACTTCATGATCTGGTGGCACGCCGAGGAGATCGAGCAGGTGCAGCAGGCCTACACGGGCTTCCGCCGCACGCCGCTCGGCAAGGTCTCCACGCCGGTCTGGTCGCAGGTCGCCCTGCACCGCCCCGCGGAGTTCAACCGCAGCCACATCCCCGCGTTCCTCGCGGGCGAGGAGGCGCGCAAGTACATCTGCGTCTACCCGTTCGTGCGGTCCTACGAGTGGTACCTGCTGCCGGAGGAGGACCGCCGCAAGATGCTGGCGGACCACGGCAAGGAGGCCCGCGACTACCCGGACGTGCGCGCGAACACCGTCGCGTCGTTCGCCCTCGGCGACTACGAGTGGCTGCTCGCGTTCGAGGCCGACGAGCTGCACCGCATCGTCGACCTCATGCGGCACCTGCGCGGCACCGAGGCGCGGCTGCACGTGCGAGAGGAGATCCCCTTCTACACGGGCACCCGCGTCCCGGCGTCCGAACTCGTGCTCAACCTGCCTTAGGGCTGAGAGGTGACCTTGTAAGCCCGGATCACGGTCACCTCAACGGTTCCACCCCTGGCGTCCGTCGCAGTGGCCTTCAGTGAAGTCCACTGCGCGTTCGCCGGGTTGTAGACCAGCGCGCTGTTGCCGACGACGCCCGCACGGCGCCACGTCCTGCCGTCGTCGTGCGAGTACTCGACACCGGTGATGCGCACCTTGCCCGCGTCGCCCTGCGTCTGCGTGAGCAACCCGATGCGCTGCAACGTGCCCGCGGGCACCGCGCCGTTGTCGTCGAGCTTCGGCTCGAAGCGCACCACCGACAGCGGCGGCGACTCGACCCGGCCCTCGACGCCCTGGGACTTGAACGTCCACACCGCGGACACCTTGGTGCTGAACTCGAACTGCGAGCTCCGGTCGAGGCTCACCTCGGCGCGGAAGTCACCCCGCGGCAGCGGCACGTCCGAGAACAGGCCGCCGGGGGTGGTGGTCTCCCCGAGCAGCACACCGTTGCGGTACAGGGCGGCCCTGGCGCTGTCCACAGTGGACGAGCCGGTGCCGTGCGTGCCGTCGCTCGTCATCGGCGGGCTGACGTAGAGCTGCGTGCCGTACCGCTCGACGAAACCGTACGGCGACTCGGGCAGACCCGGCGAGAACACCGGCCGGACTTCCCTCTCCCGATAGGTCTTGCCCGCCGTGTACTTGCGGTTCGACGAGGTGATGCGTTCCTGCGCGCCGTTGGCGTGCCGCGTCATCACCGCGGACTGCCAGAGCACGTCCTCGGTCGACACGTAGTCCACGGAGGTGGCGCCCACGGCCACCGGGTAGAGCGCGGTGCCGCTGCTCACCCCGAGCGCGGTGACCGGGAGCTCGCCCTTCTGGGCGAGGCTGTCCGGCTTCAGGCCCCCGATCGTGGACTCGACCCTGGCCAGGTCCTTCTTGGCCGGCGCCTTGTCCAGGCCGACGGGGAAGCCGCCGGGAACCGGGTAGGCGAGCCGGTAGTACGTGTGCGGGTCGGCCGTGGTGTTGGCCTGGAGCATCGCGATCGAGGACAGGTCGGCGGGTGGCAGCGGCCCGCCGGCCTGGGCGATCGCGAGACCGTCGAAGCCGCCGAACATGAACAGCGTGCCTCCCAGGCGGTCCTGTCCGTCCACCGAGCGGCGGAAGCTGATGATGCCCAGCGTGAAGTCACCGGTCTCCTCCGGCGCCTTCACCGACACCGGCTGGGCCTGGCGGGCGTCCTGCGTGATCGTCAGGTCGCGGGTGAGTTCCACGTTCGGCTGGTACAGCAGGTCGAAGCCGCGTTCGCCGTTGGACAGGGAGGTCTCGACGAAGTACCTGCCCTTGGGCAGGCGCACCTTCAGGTCCCCCGCGCCACCGATGGGCTTGAACACGCTGTTGTCCAGGCCGACGAGGAGCGAGGACGACTCGGCCGGGTCAGCGCCGTCACGGCCGATCGAGTCGATCGTGAGCGTGTAGCTCTCGACCTCGCGGTCGATGCCGACGAGCGTGCGGACGGTGTGCGTGCCGGACGTGGCGACGACCTCGCCCGAGTACGCGGCGTCCTGGGTGCCGGCGCGGGTGTTCCCGGTGACGTTGACCGACGCGGTGCCCTTGGCCGGCACGGTGACCTTCTTGGCGCCCAGGGTGAACATGCCGGTCGGCGCGGTGGTCTTGAGCGCCAGGTCGAGCGTGATGGCCGCGTCCGTCGGGTTGGAGTAGGTGACGGGCTTGGTCACCGGCTTGTCGTCGCCGTGCGGCCACTCGTGCAGGCCGAGGTTGACGGTCACGTCGCCGGTCAGCACCTGGTCGATCGCCTTGGCGACGTTGACGCGGCCCGCGCCCTGGTCGAACGCGCTGACGCCCTCGGTCGGCTTGGCCGTGGTCGCGAGCACCGACTTGAGCTGCGCGGGCGTCCACTCCGGGTGCTGCTGCCTGAGCAACGCCGCCGCGCCCGCCACGTGCGGGGTCGCCATCGACGTGCCGCTGAACGCGACGTGGTCGGAGGAACCGGCCTTGGCGGCGACGATCTCGACACCCGGTGCGGTCACCTCCGGCTTGAGGCCGCTGTCTCCGGTGCGAGGGCCTCTGCTGGAGAAGTCGGCGAGCTTGTCGTCGCGGTCGACGGCGCCGACCGTCAGGGCCGCATCGGCCGAACCCGGTGAGCCCACCGTGCCCGGTGCACCCGAGTTGCCCGCCGCGATGACGAACAACGTGCCGTACTGGGCCGTCAGGTCGTTGACCGCCTGCTCCAGCGGGTCGACCTCCGGGGTGTCGGTGCCGCCGAGGCTCATGTTGATCACCTGGGCGCCCTGCTCGGCGGCCCAGCGCATGCCGTCGAGGATCCAGGACTCCTGGCAGCCGAATTCGACGCAGACCTTCGCGTCGATCAGTTGCGCGCCCGGCGCGACACCGCCGTACTTCGCGTCGTGGCTCGCGACGGTCGACCCGACGTGCGTGCCGTGGCCGACGTTGTCGGTGTTGTCGGGGTCGGTCGTGAAGTTCTTCTCCGCGATCTGCTGACCCACGAGGTCGGGGTGCTTCTCGTCGACGCCCGTGTCGACGACGGCGACCTTGATCCCCTTGCCGGTGATGCCCTTCTGGTGGGCGGCCGGCGCGCCGATCTGGGCGACGCTGCGGTCGAGGCTCGGCTTGCGGATGCCGTCGAGCCAGACCTTCTCGCCCCGCTCCGCCGTGGAGCGCAGCGCCGTCCAGTCGTTCGACGACCGGGCGCCGACTCTCGCCCGGCCGTCCACGATCAACGGCATGCGGTCGCGGTAGCCGAACTCCAGCAGCGTGGTGACGTCGAAGAGCCTGCGGTCGAGCCGGCCCGCCGCCAGGGGCTCGAAGGCGTCCTTCGGCACCACCATCGTGTGACCGTCCGCGGTGCGGGCGGTCTTGAAGACCATCTTCTGGCGGCCCTCGCCGGGCTGGATCGCGACGACCTGCCGGTCGTGGCCCAGCAGGACCTTGTCCCCCGTGACGAGCGTGACCTCGTCGACGGCCTTGCCGGGTGCGTCCGCCGGTGCCGCCGTGGCGACGGCCGGTGCCGCTGTCAGGGCGAGCGCCGCGACGGCGCCCAGCACTTTCGTTTTTCCGCGCATTCGAATCCCCTTGACGGTTCGAATTTCTGCGCGCTGTGGTCCGCGCAGGCCGGAAGGCCTTTGCGGCAATGTTGACGCAATGGAAAAAGTGCCCCCCGACCCTTTCGAACGTATCGATGGCGATCTGGGTCACACAGGGCCGAACGGGGGATTCTGGCCCTCGGATCACTCGCCCGTCAGTTCGACTGCCAGAACTTCCAGCGTGCCCTGCGCTTCTCCGGCAGTTCTCCGCGAGCGCGGCACCATTCCGCGAACGCCGCGGCGTCCTCACGGGCCCGAGAGCCCGCACGACGTGGGTTTTCGACGGCGTACGCGTCGAAGAGCGGCCGGAACCGGTCGCCGAGCTCGTCCGCGACCGCCGGACCCAGCATCCGCACGATGCCGCGCCGTTTCGACAACAAAGCGCGGCGTTCGACACCGAGGCGTTGTTCGTCGAATCCCGCCGGTGCCGGTCCGTTCGCGAGCAATGCTTTTAGCAGCTCCGCCTGCTGCTCGGCAAGCCTTTCGCGTGCAACCAAAAGTTCATTCTCGTTCACGATTTCAGCCACGGTGCTTGTCCACGACGGCGCGGATCGCGGCCAGTTCGCTCGCGATTTCGGTGTCGGACGGGTAGTTGTCGTCGCGTTCCAGCAGAACTCCGGGCGGCGCGACGCGGGAGCACAGTTCGTCGAGCACTTCCAGCACTTCGGGCAGAACCGCGTGGGCGTGCGTGTCGTGGTAGATGTCGCCGTGCTGCTCGCCGCCGGCCACGTGCACGTACGCCAGGCGTTCCAGCGGGATCTCGTCCAGGAACCGCTCGGGGTCCGTGCCGATGTTGCGGGCGTTCGCGTAGAGGTTCGCGACGTCCACGAGCAGCCAGCAGTCCGTGCGCTCGACGAGTTCGGCGAGGAACTGGCCCTCGGACAGTTCGCCGTCCGGCCACTCCAGCAGAGCGGCGACGTTCTCCAGCGCCAGTGGGACAGGCAGGTTCGCCTGGGCCAGCTCGACGTTCGCGACGAGCACGTCGAGCGCGTCCCTGGTGCGCGGCACCGGCATCAGGTGGCCCGAGTCGAGGCCGCCCGCCCGCACGAAGCACACGTGGTCGCTGACCATCGGCGCGCCGACCGCCTCGGCGACCGCGCCCAGGTGCTCGACGCGGTGCAGGTCGACGGGGTCCGCGCCGCCCAGCGACAGCGACACGGCGTGGGGGAGCACCGGGACGCCGCGTTCCAGCAGCAAAGTCACCGACTCCGGCAGGTGTCCGATGTGGAGGTTCTCGGCGACGACCTCGACGAAGTCCACGCCGGGCAGCCGTTCCACGGTCAGGTCGATCTCCGAGCGCCAGCCGATGCCGACGCCCAAGTCCTTGATCCCCGCCATCAGTCGCCTCCTCCGCCGCCGCCACAACCGCCGCCGCAGCTACTGCCGCCCGACGAACAACTGCTACCACAGCTGCTGCTGCCACACCCGCTGCCACAGCCCGCGCTGCCCGACGCGGTGCCGCCGCCCGTGCCCCGTCTCTTCCTCTTGCGGGGCAGGGTCTTGACGACGCTCTGCGGCAGGTCGAAGAGGTCACCGACCGGCCGGCCGCTGACCTTGCCGCGGAAGCCCTCCAGGGCCACCGCGATGACGCGGTCGCTCGTGCTCGCGTCCTCCAGCGCCGCCCTGCCCACCCTGGTGAGCGGTTTCGCGCCGTACGTCCACCAGGCGGACCCCAGGAAGCCCACCGTGCCGATGAGCAGCCACGGTTCCGTCAGCGAGGCGAGGGCGAGGACACCCCCGATCACGAGGAAGATCCACCACACCCCGAGCCGGGGACGGGCCCTGCGGGTCAGCCCCTCGGCGCGCAGCCGGTCGTGCAGATCACGCATCTCCTTGCTCTTCGCGGCGTTGCGCACGACCGCGTCGAACCTCACCGGCCTGCTCAGGCCGGTGAGGATGCACACCTCGACCGGCGTGGTGGTGTCGTAGGAGCCCTGGTGCACGGCCGAGACCAGCCCGTCGCGCGAGACCCGGACCAGGCCGGCGTCGAGCAGCCTGGCCAGCGCCGTCTCCGCCGCCCTGCCGGGCCCGTCCGCCAGGTAGCCGATCCGCTCCGGGGGAACCCGCGTTCCCCTTTCCGTCGCCGGTGTCGCCATCAGTCGCCTCCGCCTCCACCGCCGCCGCAGCCGCTCCCGCCGCCGCAACTGGAACTGCTCGAACCACTACAACCGCCTGCGCTGCCGCAACTGCTGGACGTGTTGCCACACCCGCCGGCGTCGCCCGCCCAGTCAGTCCGGCGGCCTTTCGGGGACGGCCGCCGCCCCACCGCGGGCGACGACCGCCGCTCGTCGCTGGGCGGGACCATTCTCGCCACGGACTCGGGGAGGTCGAACAGCGCGCCGACGCGTTGGCCGCCCACCGTGCCGGAGAACCCGTACAGCGCCACCGCGTGCACCCTGTCGTGCGCGGTCACGTGCTTCAGCGCGTCCGCGCCCGCTTGGGTGATCGGGCTGCGGCCGTACTGCCAGACGAACAACCCGAGTGCGATCGGCACGCCGAAGAGGAACGCCGGTGCCGGGATGCCCGCCAGGACCAGCAGGCCCGCGACCGCGAGGGAGAACCACCAGCCCTCGTTGCGACGGCGGCCCCGTTGCATCAGGTTCCGGTCGAGCAGGTGCCGGTGCAGCTGCGTCATCTCGGCGCTGTGCGTCGCCGACAGGATGACCGCGCCGAAGCGCACGGGTGTCCGCGCGTGGTTCAGCATCCGCGCCTCGATCGACGTGGTGGCGTCCTGACCGTCCTGGTGCACGGCGGAGACGAGGCCGTCGCGGGACACCCGCACCAGGCCGGTGTCGATCAACCGGGCCAGCACCGTCTCCGCCGCCCGTCCGGGACCCGCCGCCAGGTAGCCGGCCTCCTCCGCGGACAGCCACGGCCCCCGCGCCGCTGCCGGTGTTCCCATCTGCTTCCCCCTCAGCTGCTGGAACTTCCGCAGCTGCTGCTACTGCTGCCGCAACTCGAGCTGCTGCAGCTGCTGCTACTGCTCGAACAACTGCTTGAACTACCGCAACTGCTCGAACTGTTGCAGCTGCTGCTGGAACAGCTCGACGAGCCGCCGCAGTTGTGGTGGCTCCAGTCGTAGGAGCTGCAGCTGCTGCTCGCGATGTACGAAGTGGACGTTGCGGTGTTCATGCGCTGTTTGCCCCTGCGCAACCCGAACAGCGCCACCGAGTCGGCACTGCTGCGCGGATTCCTCAGCGCGTGCAGCCACATGGTCTTGCCGTTCCTGGTGAGCCTGCCCGGTTTCCGCAACAGGATCGCCAGGAACACCAGCAGAGCCGTCACCAGGAACAGTCTGGTGTCGATCGCGAACGCGACGAAGACCGAGACGAACGCCAGCAGGAACAGCAGCACCCGCAACGCGATCTTGCCGCCGCGAGGCCGGCCCCACTGGCGTTGCACCATTCCGCGTTGCACGAGGCTCTCGTGCAACGCGCCCATCTCGTGGCTCGCCATCGCCACCTGCACGACCTGGTTGATCGGACGCGCGGCGCCGCGGAGTCCGGCGAGGACGTACGCCTCCAGCGGACTCGACGCGCCGTAACCGTTCTGGTGGACGGCGGTCACGAGACCCTCGCGGGAGATGCGCACGAGACCGCCGTCCAGCAGCCGGGCGAGGACGGCCTCCGCCGCCCTGCCCGGTCCCCCTGACAGGAACCCGATCTCCTCAGCGGACCAGGTGGCCCGGTGCGGTGCCGAAGACTGGGACATCAGCACTCCCCTCACTGGTGTCAGTGCATCTTCGACGTGAGATCTACCCCTGGGTTCCTGTCGTTACCGGAAAAGGACCGAACACCGGATCAGCTGCCGCCGCCGCAGCCACCACCGCAGCCGCCGCCACCGCCACAACTGCTTCCGCTCGAACACGAAGAAGAACTGGACGAACACGAGCTGTAAGTACCGCTGCTGTACGTGCCGGATCCCGACGAGGCGAGCAGCGAACTGCGCACCGCCAGGTCCGGGTAGACGACGAGCCCGCCGAACAGCACCGCGCCGGCCGCACCCGTGTACATGACCTCGTCCAGGGTTCCCGCCCGCGCCTTGGAGCTGTTGCTGGTGCGGGCGGCCGCGAGCACGTCGTTGCCCTTGCCGGTGCGCATGACGTTCTTGCCGCGGCGCGTCAGCAGCAGGATGAGAAGGCCGGTGAGGACGAGCTGGAGGGTGAGCCAGCCGACCGCGGCACCGATCGCGATGCCGTTGACCCAGCGCGCGATCCCGATCGCGAGCAACACCCACAGCGCGATGGATCCCTTGCGCACCGCGCTTTTCACGACGTCCGGGTTGACCAGCAGGCCCATGTCCTCGAGCCGCCGGCCGATGCCCGTGACCACGCCTTCCTTGGCGACGGCCGGGATCATGAGGTTGACGGTGCGGTTGGTGTAGCGCTGGCTGTCGGTGATGACGGCGCGGTCCACCGCGTTGAGCGACTGGGTGCTGGACGTGACCTGAACGGTGCCACGCCGTGAAGTCCTGAGCTCACCCGCGGTGAGCAGCCGCGCGATGGACGTTTCGACCACGCGCCTTGGACCGCCCGCAAGATAGGCGAGCTCGTCCATGTCCAGGGAGCGCACGGGCTGGGTGCTGTGACCCGCCCGCACGCGTACCCGAACGACGATCGAGACCAGCACGGCCAGCGCCAGCCCGACCCAGTACAGCTGAAGGAACTCCGGCCCGGACAACCCCCAAGGCTCCATGCGACCCACCCCCTGACTGCCCCGAAAGTGCTTCGGTGCGTCAATGGTGTGGCCCGCGCCACAGGCCCACAAGGCTTGTTGACGAAGCCTTAGGGTTGCCGGCCTTCTGCCTGTGTTCCCCGGTTGTGGCTCTCGGCGGGCTAGCTCGACGAACCGCCGTCGACTCCGCTGGAGCCTTCACCGTCGGTGCCGAAGAAGATCATGATGCCTCCCAGGTCCGTCCGATCGCTGCTGACCGGACCGAGCCCAGTCTCCTATTCGGACGGAACGAGTTTCAAGGAGACGGAGTTGATGCAGTAGCGCTGGTCCGTCGGAGTGGGGTAGCCCTCGCCCTCGAAGACGTGCCCGAGGTGGCTGTGGCACGTGGCGCAGAGCACCTCCACGCGCTTCATGCCGAGCGTGCGGTCCTCGCGCAGGATGACCGAGTCACCGGCCAACGGCGAGAAGAACGACGGCCACCCGCAATGCGAGTCGAACTTGGTGTCGCTGCGGAACAGCTCCGCTCCACACGCACGGCACTCGTAGAGGCCCTCGGTCTTGGTCTCGGTGTACTCGCCGGTCCACGGACGCTCGGTGCCTGCCTGCCGCAGCACCGCGTACTCGGCGGGGTTGAGCTGGGCGCGCCATTCCTCTTCGGAACGCACGACTTTCGGGGTGGCGCCGACAACAGGTTCCATGTCTCTTTATAACTCCGCGGGGGCTGTGGAGCTTCCCGGGCGGGGGATCCTCGGGGGCGGTCGTAAGACCCCGTTAAGGAGTCGGGCCCGTTTGGCCTGGAAGGGCTGGGGTGCGAGGGCCGGGTGTGGGTTGTGGGGCGGGCGGCTGAGGCGGGTGGGCTGAGGCCGGCGAGTTGGGGCGGACCGGGCTGGGCTGGGTGAAGCGGGAGAGCGGAGGTCGGGTGGGGCGGAGGCCAGGTGGCGCGACATCCGCCCGGCGGGGACGGCGTGGCAGTGCTGCCCTCATGTCGCGGTTCACACGACACGGACCACACGACGCAGACCAAGCGCGGACCGAGAGCCGCCGGTCGGCGCGGCCGCGGCTCAGAAGATGATGGCGATGATGTCGCCCAGCGCGAACCAGATCGTCAGGATCACGCCGAGCAGGATGAGCCCCACCACGATGACGGCGACGAGCCGCTGGTGGCCCGTCGTGCGGTTCGCCGAGTCGGCGAAGTCCTGCACGCCCTGCAGGTAGCCCTCGACGGTGTAACCGGGGCGTTGCCGCTGCATCCGGTCCAGGTGGTCGGCGAACGCCTTCGTCTCGGGGTCGTGCGGGTCGAGGCCGATCAGCTCCTCCTGGAACTTCTCGCTCTCGTCCTTCGAATCGCCCATAAGCCCCAGCCTAGTGGCTGGGGTGGGGGATTCCCGTGTGCCGGGCGTTGACGGCGGGGGTGACCGTCAACGTTGACTTGGAGGTTGACGTGTTGATCCGCAACGTTGACCGGCTCGACATGTTGACGCGTCCATGTGCAGGTGGACGCGTCAATGTCGGATCAACGTCGGTCGTCAAGTTCAGCTTGCGAGGGCGAGTGACGGCTTGACGGCGCCGACCGCACGGCCGTGGCCCAGGACCGGCACGGTGGCCAGGCCCTCGACTGCGCTGACGTCCACGCCGAGGCGCTTGAGCACCGCGATGACGACCACTGCGCGGGCGCGGGACGAGCCGTCGGCGATCTTCAGGGCGACGCCCTCACCGGTGGGCAGGCCCACGGCGTAGACGCCTTCGGCGCCGTCCTTGGCGATGACGCCGGGCAGGGCGTTCATGAGTTCGGTGACGTCGCGGCCGGTGCCGCCGACCCACTGCGGGTGGGCGTTCATGGCGGCGGCCACGCGGTGTTCGAGGGTGCCCTCGGGGGCGCTCGCCAGGCGGCCGAACGCGCGGGACAGGCCGGTGAGGGTGAGTGCGAAGATCGGGGCGCCGCAGCCGTCCACGCCCACCTCGGTGACGGGCTCGCCGGTCACGTCCTCGATGGTCTCGCGGGTCGCGACCTGCAGCGGGTGCGCCGGGTCGAGGTAGTCGGCGGTGGACCAGCCGTTGGCCACGCAGGTGGCGAGCATGGCGGCGTGCTTGCCCGAGCAGTTCATGTACTTCGGTGCGGCGGGCAGGCCGGCGGCGAGGTGGCGGGTGCGGGCGGCCTCGCCGATGGGCAGGTCCGGGGTGCACTGCAGGGCGTCCTCGGTCAGGCCGGCCGCGGCCAGGATCCGCAGGGCGCCGGCGACGTGGAAGTCCTCGCCGGAGTGGGAGGAGCAGGCCAGGGCGAGCAGTTCGCCGTCGAGGTCGAGGCCGCTGCGCAGCATCGCGAGGGCCTGGAGCGGCTTGTTCGACGACCGGGGGAACGCGACGTCACCGGGGCGGCCGACCGACAGCACCGGGGCGCCTGTCGCGTCGGTGGCGACGACCGTGCCGTGGTGCACGGACTCCAGGAAGTCGCCCCGCCAGACCTCTGCCACCACTTCGTGTCCCATGCCGCCCCTCCAGTCCTGAATGACATCCCTGAATCGACGTCCCTGGTCGACGTCACCGATCGACATCGCCGAGAACTCAAACTGCCAACTGTCGACAGTTGACATGTTCGCTAGTTTAGCGGGAGGACGGCCGGTGCCGTCCAGATCAGGAGACGAAGGTGACACCCCCGACCCCACTGCACCTCAGCCTCGCCGGGCAGGCCGTCGACGTGCTGCGCGAGCAGGTGCTCACCGGGGAGATCCCCGCCGGGTCGCGGGTCAACGAGGTCGAGGTGGCGCAGAAGCTCGGCATCAGCCGCGGGCCGCTGCGCGAGGCGATCCGGCACCTGGCTTCCGAGGGGCTGCTGACGCTCGTGCCGCACCGCGGCGCGTTCGTGCCGGCCGCGACTCCCGAGGACGTCCGGGCGCTGTTCGAGCTGCGCACCGCGCTGGAGTGCGCGGCGGCCGAGCTGGCGGCGTCGCGGCGGACCGACGTCGACCTGGTGCGGTTGCGGGACGTGTGCGCGGAGAGCCGCCGCAACTACCGGGCCGGGCAGCCGTTCCCCTACCGGCTCGACCTCGCGTTCCACCAGGCGCTGCTCGACGCCGCCCGCAGCCCGTACATCGCCGAGCAGGTGCGGCTCGTGCAGCAACGCGTGGTGCTCCTGCGCAGCGCGCTGGCCGACGACCCGCCGCACCAGCAGGCGTCACTGGACGACCACGACGAACTCGTCGAGGTCATCGCGGACGGCGACGCGGCCAAGGCGTCGACGGTGATGCGCCGGCACCTCTCGCGGGTGTGCGCGCAGATGTTGACGAGTTCTACCCACTAACTTCGGTGACATGATGTTCGGCGCCCGCCTCCTGCAGCACCGCAAGAGCGCCGGGCTCAGCCAGGAGGAGCTCAGCGAACGGTCCGGCGTCAGCGTCCGCGCCATCAGCGACATGGAACGCGGCCGGGCCCGTTCCCCGCAGCGCCGCACCACCGAGGCCCTCCTCGACGCACTCGACCTCGACGAACGCGCCCGCGCCGAGTTGCGCCGCCTCGCGCGGACCGGCCGGGTCGCGCCGAGCAGCCCCGTCTGGTCGCTGCCGCTGTACGTGGCGGACCTCGTCGGCCGTGAAGCCGAACTCGAGGCCATCGCGAAGAAGCCGAACGGGCTCGTGGTCGTCCATGGGGCTGCGGGAACCGGTAAGACGAGCCTCGCCGTGAGGGCCGCTCATCTGCTGGAGGACCGCTTTCCGGATGGACAGCTGTTCATTGACCTGGAGGGCTCCGCCCAGCCACTGCAGCGGTTGCTCAAAGACCTGGGTGTGCCTGCCGAACACGTGCCTGAGGACGCCAACGGCCAGATGCGCCTCTACCGGTCGTTGCTCGCAGGCAAGCGCTTGCTGCTCGTACTGGACGGTGCGCGCACGGAGCAGGAGATCCGCACGCTCAGAGCCGACACGGGCTGCCTCACGATCGTCACGTCCCAGCGTCGCCTCGCGGGCCTGGAGGGCGCCACGTGGCTCCGGCTCGGCGGGCTCACCGAACCGTGCGCCGTCGAGCTGCTGGCGTCGATCGTCGGAACGCACCGCGTCGAGGCCGACCAGGAGACCGCGCTGCGGCTCGTCCGGCTGTGCGGGACGTCGCCGCTCGCCCTGCGGATCGCGGGCAACCGCCTCGCCAGCCGCCCGCGCTGGCCGCTGAGCCACCTCGTGGAGCAGATCGAGGAACGCCGCCTGGCCGCGCTCACCGCGGGCGACCTCGACGTGCGCGGCGCGTTCGAGGTGTCGCTGGCCCACCTGCCGGACACCGCGCGCCTGGTGTTCCGGCGGCTCGGTCTGCTGATCGGCACCCACGTCACCCCGGAGCTCGCCGCGGAACTGGCCGGCGTCACCGCCGGCGAGGCCGGACAGGCGCTGGAGGAGCTCACCGACGTCAGCCTGCTCGACCCCGACGACCGCGGCTACGCGATGCACGGCCTCGTCCGCACGTTCGCCAAGGGCCTGATCGACGCCACCGACGACGACGCGGACCGCAGGATGCTCTCCTGGCTGCTGGAGACGACGGTCGCCGCGGGCGTCCTCTTCGGACAGACGGGTGACGCGCGGCGCGTGAGCCCTCGAAAAGCACCCTTCTCCGACGTGACGACGGGACGGCGCTGGCTGGACGAGCATCGCGACCTGGTGCCCGAGATCGTCACGCGGGCCCAGGCCAGGGGCCTGCACGACGACGTGGCCCGCGCGGTGATCGCACTCTCGCACTACGCGGCCATCGAACCGGGCCTCGTCTGGGAACGCGTCTACCGCCTCGCCCTCACCTCCGCACGCCTGCCGTGGCAGGAGGTCGTGGTGCTGGGCCAGCTCGGCTGGGTGCTGTTCGACGTGGCGAACAGGCCGGGACCCGCGCTGGAGGTGCTGACCCGCGCGGCACGGGTCGCCGGGGAGTCGGGGGAGACCGGGCACCTCGGCTGGGTGTGGCTGATCGCGTCCGCCGCGCACAGCGGGCTCGGCCACTTCGACGAGGCCGAACGCGTGTGCCTGGAGGCGATCGAGCTGATGCGCGAACCGGCAGACGAGCACTACGCGAGGTCCGTGCTCGGCGTGCTGTGGCGGTTGATGGACCGTCCGATCGCCGCCGTCACCGCCCATGAAGAAGTAGCGAAGGAACAACGCGCCTACGCCGGCACCATCTACGAACTCTCCGCACTGGGCCGCACGCTCGGATGGCTCGGCCTCGCCCTGATAGACGTCGACAGGCCCGACGAAGCTGTGGAGGCGCTGACCGAGGCCGAAGACGTCTACGAGCGCGCACAGATGGCCTCATGGCTCGCACGCACGTTGTGGCACCGCGCCCTGGCCCACCGCGCGGCGGGACGGCTCGGCGAGTCCGACAGGGACCTGGCCCAGGCGCTCACGGGGTTCCGCGCGCTCGGAGACGTCCTCGGGGAGATCGAGGTGCTGCGAGCGCTCGCGGACAACGCTGAAACACGAGACGACGACAACGCGTACCTGCGATACCTGCGCGACTCTCTCGTGGCGTGCGAACGGTGGGACACGGACGCGACCCGCGAGATCGCGGCGGAGGTGCGGGAACGGGTGGCGGCAGGTCAGCGCAGGACGGTGCTCAGGAACGCGTCGGCGTCGAACCGCTCGGAACCGGGCGGTACGAGCCGGTAGGCGGCGTCGAGGAAGTTCCGCAGCGTGTCCCAGGGCAGCCGGAACACCGTGACGTGCTGGTCGGAGATCAGCTCCAGCAGCAGCACGCGGCTCGACAGCGGGCGCAACCGCACGTCGCCCTCGCCCGCCTTCATGCTCAGGCCCTCGGAGAGCAGGTCCCTGCTCATGATCCAGGTGGCGACCTTGCCGCCCGAGTGGAACAGCATCGTCACGGCGAACGGGTCCTCCGCCTGGTAGACCAGCTCGGTCTCGACCGGTGCCGTGGTGCCGCCGGGCCGGACGAAGTCGAAGACGGTGCGTGACGCGACCCGCATCGGAACTCCCTGAAGTTTCGTGTTGCCTACAAAGAACATCACGTAATGGGCGTCGAAATGGTTCACGTCTCGCGTTGTCGATTACCAATTGATTGGTCGAACACTTTTCGCGTTCCTCGTCCGCGCGGCCGCGGCGGGCGCTGTGCGAAGGGGCAGACCTGCGGAACTTCTGCTGGTGCTTCTGCATGGTCCCGCGCGCTGACCCGCGATTTGCTGGTGGGCATGGTCTCCCCACTTCGTCCCGGCCTCGTCGGCAGCGCCGTGCGCCACGCGGGTGGCCTGCTCGTGGGCCGGGAACGGGAGATCGCCGTCCTGACGGACGCGCTCGGCGGTGGCGCCCGGTCCTGCGTTGTGCATGGTGCAACTGGTATGGGCAAAAGCGCATTGCTGTCCGTTGCTTCTTCGATCGCGGTGCGCAGCGGGTTGCGGCCGGTGCGCGGATTGCGCGCGTTGAGCGGGGTCGACCGCCACACCGTGCTCGTGGTGGACGACGTCGAACGGCTTTCCGGGGACGAGGCCGAGCGGCTGGAACGGTTCCGGGGCGCGGTGCTGCTGGCGGGGGACTGCGATCCGGACGTTCTGGCGGTCGTGGACGCCGTGCGGGTGCCGTTGCGGCCGATCGGTGCCGAGGCGGTGGCGGAGATGATCCGGCGCCGGTTCGACGCGGAGGTCCCACCGGAGGTGGTCGCGCTGTGCCTGGAGTACAGCGGGGGAGCGCCGGGCGTGCTGAGCGACGTGCTGGACCTGGTCACCGACCTGGAGTCGGTGCGCCACGCGCTGCCCGGACTGCGCTTGCCGCGGCTCCTGCGGGCCGTGCGGCGGAGTCGGGAGGTGCTGGACGCCGACGCGGTGGCGGTCGGCCGAGCCCTCGCCGTGCTGGGGAGCGCGCCGCTGGACGTGCTGGGCGAGGTCGCGGGAACGGGGTCGTTCCGGACGCTGGCCGCGTTCGAACGGCTCGTCGACGCGCGTCTCGCCGTCGCCGAACCGATGCGCGTGCGGTCACCGGCCCTGCGTCACGCGATCCGGCACGAGATGGCACCCGAGGTCCGCGAACGCCTGCACCGCGCGGCCGCCCAGGTCCTGCACCGGCGGTGCGACCCGTCCGCCGCCGACCACGTGGTGGCGTGCGCGCGACCCGTCGAGGCGCCGTGGGTGGCGCCGGCGCTGCACGACGCGGCACGCGTCCACCGGGCCGCCGGACGGCCCGAGCAGGCGGCGAGGTGCCTGCGCGCCGCTCTGCGCGAACCGCGGACCGAGGTGGCGCAACAGGTCGCGGTGGCGATGGCGGAGCTCCACCTGCGGTGCGGGATCGCCCCCAGGGCGGACGAGCTCGCCCGGCAGCGCGCGGCCGCCGGGGAGTGGTTCGACGCCGTCGTCCTCGACTGGCAGTGCGACGAGGACCTGCTCGGTTTCGCCGGCGCCCCTGCGGTTCCCGACGATCCCGAACGGGTGCTGCGGGAACTCCCGGAGAGCGGGCCGCGAGTGGTCCAGCAGCTGGCGCTGGCCGGGTTCGGCCTGCTGCAGCGGGGTTCCGAGAAGGTGGTGCTGGAGCTCGCACCACAGCTGCGGTCGAGGCTCGTCGGCGCGGAACGGGACTGGCTCACCGCGCTGGAGATGTGGGCGCGGCGCGACGACCACGCCGCGGTTTCCGCGTTGATGCGCGATCTCGCCCAGGCGTCACCGCTGCGGGGCTGTGTGGCGTTGGGCGCGGCGGCGTTCGTCGCGTCCTGTGTGGACGCCGGACGTCCTGGCGAGGTCCGCGAGATGTTGGTGCGCCTCGGGTACACGGGAACGCTGCCGCCCGTGTGGACGTGCACGCTGCTGCTGCACCAGCGTGCCCGCCTGCACCTCGCGCTCGGCAGTGCCCGTGCCGCGCTGGCCGATGCCGAACGGGCGGGAGCCGCCGAGCTGGCGGACCAGGCGAGGGCGGCACTCACCAGGCGACCGCGGCCGGTGCGCAGTGCGGCGTGGGACGGGCTGACGCCGCACGAGTCGCGAATCGTCTCGCTGGTGCTCGAAGGCGAGACGAACCGGGCGATCGCCGCGCGGTTCGGCGTCACGCAACGGGCGGTCGAGCTGCACCTCACCCGCGTCTACCGCAAGGTCGGCATCAGCAGGCGGGTGCAGCTCTCGTCCGTCTTCGGCACCGCCTAGAGCAGACCGGACCGCAGCGCCCACGCCACCGCGTGCACCCGGTTGCGCAGCCCGAACCGCTCCAGCAACTGGTGCAGCGCGTACTTGACGGTCCGTTCCGAGCAGAACAGGCGCGCGGCGACCTCCGCGATCGTCGCCCCGTCGGCCAGCAGCCTCAGCAGCTGCAGGTCGCGGTCGCTGAGCACGGGGGCGCGCTCCTGCACCGCCTGACCGCCGACGAGCAGCTTGACCAGGCGTTCGGCGTTGACGTCTGCCCGCCGCAACGGGACCGCGAGACCGGCCTGGGCCGCGATCGACGGGGTGAGGTCGTGCACGCGGGCCGCGATCACCACGATCCTGGACGAGCCGCACGCCCGCAGCCGCGCGGCCTGCTGCGCGCACAGCTCGTTCACCAGGGCCAGCAGCACGTGCGCGTCCGAGCGGTCCTGCACCACCCGCACGCGCGGTGAGCTCTTCAGCAGGTGGGTCACACCGGCCGCGCTGATCAGGTCTCGGGACTCCACCGCCACGCGCACCGGTTCGATGCCGGGGTCCGCGGTTGCCAGGGCACCACTCATGACCCGATCGTGCGGGTTTTCAGCGGCCGTCCACTTCGGAAAACCGAACCGATCCGATCAGCACCTGCCTGCCGTTCGCGAACGTGCGGAACTCGCCGGTCGGCCAGCGCTCGATCCGCAGCTCGTCGCCGGGGGTCACGGGCGCGGTGAACCGGGCGTGCAGCTCGGTGAAGTCCAGACCGCTCACGGTGATCCCCAGCGTGCACAGGCCGTGCAGGATGGGCCGCTCGAACCCGGCCCGCCGTGCGAACTCACGATCGTGGTGCATCGGGTTCACGTCGCCGGTCTCGCGGTAGCGCAGCGCCTGGTCCGGTGTCGTCCGGAAGTAGCTGACCTCGTGCAGCCTCTCGGGCACGGTGAAGGTGCGCGTCTCGCCGCGTTCGCCGCCGAAGCCGCCCTCGCCCTTGATGAAGCAGGACGAGCGCGTGCTCGCGTACTCCGACTCCCAGGCGCTGACGACGAGAGCGCCGGATCCCTTGTCGTAGATGTGCTCGACCGTCTTGGTGACGACCGCCGAGCCCTCCGCGGGAAGCCTGCCGTGCAGCCACAACGACTGCTCGGCGTGCAGCACCCGGGTCATGTCGGCGCCGGTCAGTCCGAGCTGCGGGCCGCCGTGCTGCAGCAGGGGGATGGCGAACGCGGGGGACAGGCCGCCGGTCGCCGCTGCGTACGCCTCGGCGTCGCCGGACGACCAGGTGCGGACCTGTCGTTCGACGACGCCGAGGATGTCGTGGTCGAGCACCAGCCCAAGATAGGGCTAGCCGAGCGTGCCCCGCACGCTCGCGTGGCCCTTCAGCAGGTTGCGGGCGATCGTGCGGCGCTGGATCTCGTCGGTGCCCTCGTAGATGCGCAGCAGCCGCAGTTCGCGGTACCA
Source organism: Lentzea sp. HUAS12 (assembly GCF_024125735.1). Taxonomy (NCBI): domain Bacteria; kingdom Bacillati; phylum Actinomycetota; class Actinomycetes; order Pseudonocardiales; family Pseudonocardiaceae; genus Lentzea; species Lentzea sp. HUAS12. The sequence continues at coordinate 4,839,302 of NZ_CP099738.1, read as the reverse complement.
GCGCTCGATCGGCAGCTCACGCGTGTAGCCCATGCCGCCGTGGATCTGCAGCACGCGGTCGACGATCTCGTTGGCCTTGATGCCGCCGTAGAGCTTCGCGATCGACTGCGCCTGCCGCGAGTCCTTCTTCTGGTCGACGAGCCACGCGGCGTGCAGCACGAGCCAGCGCAGCGCCTCGATCTCGACGGCGGAGTCGGCGATCATCCACTGGATGGCCTGGTACTCGGCGATGGGCTGGCCGAACGTGACGCGGTTCTTGGCCTGCTCGATCGCCATCTCGACGAGCCGCTCGACGCTGCCGAGCGCACGGGCGGGCAGCAGGTAGCGGCCCTGGCCGATCCACTGCATCGCGAGGTGGAAGCCCTTGCCCTCCTCACCGAGGATGTTCTCGTGCGGCACGCGCACGTTGTCGAACACGAGCGCCGCCGGACCCCACTGGCCCATGGTCGGGATGGGCTCGGACTTCCAACCCATGTCGCGGTCGACCAGGAAGCACGTGACGCCGCCGTCGGCGCCCTTCTCCTTGTCCGTCACGGCGAACACCATGACGAAGTCCGCCTCGTTGCCCTGCGTGATGAACGTCTTCTCGCCGTTGATCACCCACTCGTCGCCGTCCCGCACGGCGGTCGTGCGGATGGCCTTCGCGTCACTGCCGGCGCCGGGCTCGGTGATCGCGAAGCACGAGACGCGTTCGCCGGAGATCGTCGGCAGGAGGTAGCGCTGCTTCTGCTCCTCGTTGCCGTGGAACAGGATGTTGTCCGCGTAACCGCCGAAGCGGAACGGGACGAACGAGCGGCCGAGCTCCGCCTCGATGAGCGCGGTCATCGTGCCGCCGAGTCCCATGCCGCCGTACTCCTGCGGCGTCAGCACGCCGAAGAACCCGGCCTGCTTCGCCTTGTCCTGCAACGCCTTGAGCTCGTCGCGGGTGAGACCGGGCTGCCCGGCGCGCTCGCGGCGCAGGACCTCGGGCTCCAGCGGGATGATCTCCTTGCGCACGAAGGTCCGCACCCAGTCGCGGATCTCCTTCTGCTCGTCGTCGAGCGTGAAGTCCATTGCTTTCCTCTCAGATGAACGCGTTGACGCCCGTGAGCGCGCGACCGATGAGCAGTTTCTGGATCTGGCTGGTGCCCTCGTAGAGGGTGGTGACCCTGGCGTCCCGCAGGTACTTGCCCACGGGGTACTCGTCGATGTAGCCGTAGCCGCCGAAGACCTGGATGGCGCTGTTGGCGACCTTCACCGCGGCCTCGCTGGCGAAGAGCTTCGCCATGCTGGCCTCGGTGCCGAACGGTTCGCCGCGGTCGGCGAGGTCGGCCACGCGCCACGTCAGCAGGCGGGCGGCGTCCGTCTCCACGGCCATGTCGGCGAGGAGTTCCTGCACGAGCTGGAAGCCCGCGATGGGCTTGCCGAACTGCTCGCGTTCCTTCGCGTACTTCAGCGCCGCTTCGAGGGCACCTCGCGCGGCACCGACGCAGCCCGCCGCGACGGACATGCGGCCCTTGTCGAGCGCGCCCATCGCGAGCTTGAAGCCCTCGGTGCTGAGCAGCGCGTCCTCCGGCACGGTGACGTCGTCGAGGGTGATCTCGGCGGTGGCCTGGCCGCGCATGCCGAGCTTGCCCTTGATCTCGGTGGCTTCGAAGCCCGGTGCGTCCGTGGGCACGAGGAACGCGCTGATGCCCTTGGGACCTGGTCCGCCGGTGCGGGCGAACACGAGTGCGACGTCGGCCCACGTGCCGTTGGTGATGAAGACCTTGCGGCCGCTGATGCGGTAGCCGTCCGCGGTCTTCGTGGCCTTGGTCGCGAGGTTGCCCGCGTCGCTGCCGGTGCCGGGTTCGGTGAGCGCGAAGCAGCCGACCTGCGTACCCGCGGTCAGTCCGGGCAGCCAGCGCTTCTTCTGCTCCTCCGTGCCGTGCTTCGCGATCGACTTCGCGACCAGCCCGAGTGAGACGGAGATGATGCCCCTGACCGCGCTGTCACCACGGGCGACCTCCTCGAGGACCAGGCAGTAGGCGAGGTTGTCGCCCCCGCTGCCGCCGTGCTCCTCGTCGATGCCGAGCCCGAGGAACCCGACCTCGCCGAGCGCCGGGACCAGGTCCCGGTCGATCGCCTCGTCGCGGTCCCAGCGCGTGGCGTGCGGCACGATGCGCTCGTCAGTGAACCGCCGGGCCAGCTCCCTGAGCTGCCGGTGTTCGTCCGAAAGCGTTAGATCCACGAACCCTCCCGACTAACCGAACAGTGTTAGGTTAACTCACATGCCCCGGCCGAGCACCCCCCTGCTGAGCCCCGACCGCATCCGGTCGGTCGCGCTGGCCATCATCGACCGCGACGGCCTCGACGGCCTGTCCATGCGCAAGCTCGCCGCCGAGCTCGGCGTGCAGGCCGCGTCGCTCTACGGGCACGTCCGCACCAAGGACCAGTTGCTGAACGACATCGCGCAGTCGATCCTGTCGGCGGTCGACGTCTCGGGGTTCTCGGTCGACTGGCGCGAGGGCCTGATCCGCTGCGCGCGCTCGTACCGCGCGGCCCTGTCGACACACCCGAACATCGTGCCGTTCCTCGCGTACGGTCCCGCGGGGCGCGAGGAGTCGCTGCAACGCCTCGACCTGCTGCACGGCGCCCTGGTCGACGCCGGCTGGTCGCGGCGCGAGGCCACGATGATCGCCGCAGGCCTGATGTACATCGTGTTCGGCTCGGCGCTGAGCTCGTTCTCCAGCGGGTTCTCGTCCGACCCTGCGGACTACGTCGACCGCTACCCGCACCTCGACCGCGCGCACCTGCTGCCGGGCGTGGCCCGCGAGCTCGACCGCGACAGCTTCGAACTGGCGCTCGCGGCGTTCGTCCGCGGCCTTTAGTGTGCTGGCGTGGCTTCGAAGGCGATCGAGCTAGAGGTGGGCGACCAGCTCGTCCGGGTGTCCAACCCGGACAAGCCGTACTTCCCCGCGCGAGGCATCACCAAGGGGCAGGTGGTCGAGTACTACCGCACCGTCGCGCCGGTGTTGCTCTCGGTGCTGCGGGACCGCCCCGTGGTGCTGAAGCGCTACGTCGACGGCGTCGAGGGCGAGGCGTTCTACCAGAAGCGCGTGCCCAAGGGCGCCCCGTCGTACGTGGAGACGGTGCAGGTCCGCTTCCCGTCCGGCCGCCCCGCCGACGAGATCTGCCCGACCTCCGAGGCGGTGATCGTGTGGGCCGCGAACCTCGGCACGTTCGACTTCCACCCGTGGCCCGTCCGCCGCCCCGACGTCGACCGCCCGGACGAGCTGCGCATCGACCTGGACCCGCAGCCGGGCACGGACTTCTCCGACGCCGCCCGCGTGGCGTCGGTGCTGCGCGAGGTGCTCGCCGACGCCGGCCTGACCGGCTACCCCAAGACCTCCGGCGGCCGCGGCATCCACGTGGCCGTGCGCATCCGCCCGGAGTGGGACTTCGTCGACGTCCGGCACGCCGTCATCGCACTGGCCCGCGAGGTCGAGAAGCGCGCGCCGTCCCTCGCCACCTCGGCGTGGTGGAAGGAAGAACGCGGTGAGCGCGTCTTCATCGACTTCAACCAGGCCGCCCGCGACCGCACGATCGCCTCGGCCTGGTCCGTGCGCGGAACGCCCCGCGCGACCGTGTCGACCCCGGTCCAGTGGGACGAGCTGTCCACTGTGGACCCTGATGACTTCGACGTGCTGACCGTGCCGAAGTACCTCGAGGAGCGCGGTGACCCGCACGCCGGGCTCGACTCCGAGGCGTTCGGGATCGAGACGCTGCTGGAGTGGTACGCGGCCGACCCGCGCGGCGAGATGCCGTACCCGCCGGACTACCCCAAGATGCCGGGCGAGCCGATGCGGGTGCAGCCCTCTCGCGCCCGCAAGCAGGAGTAACGGCCGCCCGTCCGGTGCCGACCTTGTGGGCGTGACCGCGATCGCGACCGTCGTCGGGGGTTTGGCCGAGACCGCGCTCTCGTGGGTGCGCGATTCGCCGGTGCCGATGTCCGCGCTCGTGCGGCGCCGGATCTCGACGTACCTCTCGGGCCCGGACTGCGCCTCGTTGCTCGAACTGCTGTGCCAGCTCGAACACACCGAGCAGGGCGGGTTCCAGCAGGCCGCGGAACGGGCCGAGCTCGCCGAGGCGTTCCGCCGCGAGTTCCAGCGGGCGGTGCGGGTCGAGACCTCGGAGTCCGCCGACTTCGCGTCCTCGTTGTGGGGTGTGGTCGAGCAGAACGCGCCTTTCCGCGCCGCGGGCGTGCGGGACCGCATCCGGATCAAGGTGACGGGGCCGGAACGCCCGATCGCCGAACGCCTCGCGCTGGCCCTGGACACGGGTCGGCGCGGCGAAGCCCGGGCGACGGGCGAGGTGATCCGTGAGGCGACGGCGCGCGCGTACGACCGGATGGTGATGCCGCACTCGAAGGCGGACTTCCGCTTCCCCGTCGACCGGATCTACGTGCCGCGCACGCTCCTGTTCGCCGACGGGCCGGTCGGCGAGGACGAGGTGCCCGCCCGCCGGTTCGTGGTGGTGGGCAATCCCGGCGCCGGCAAGAGCACGTTGATCCGCCGCCTCCTGCACCGCGCCGAACTGGTGCCGTTGCTGGTGCGGCTCAAGCAGCACCAGAAGCTCACCGAGGACTTCGTCACGATCATCGTGCGGGAACTGCGCACGCTGACCCAGCGGGTGGAGGACCGCCGGCACGTGGCGGACCTGCTCGACGCGGGCGAGGCCGTGGTCGTGTTCGACGGGCTGGACGAGGTCGGCGACATCCAGTCGCGGCGCTCGGCGGTGGCCGCCATCGAGGCGTTCGCGGCGCGCTTCCCGTTGGCGCGCATCGTGGTGACGTGCCGCCAGGAGAGCTATCCGGTGGCGAAGCTCGACTCCGCGTTCCCGGTGTGCCGGCTGCCCGACTTCGAACCCGGACAGGTCGAGCACTACGTGCGCATGTGGTTCGCGCTGGTGCACGCGCCAGGTCGGGCCGGGGCCTTCCTCCGCGACAGCGAACACCTGGCCGACCTGCGCTCGAACCCGTTGATGCTTTCCCTGTTGTGCATGCTCTACCAGGGCGAAGGCTACATTCCGGAGAACACCGCGGACGTGTACCGCGAGTGCTCGGAGCTGATGCTCGTGCGGTGGGACGCCGTCAGCCAGGTGCCGTCGGTGATCCGTTCGGTGAAGCTGGCGAGGTTCCTCGTGCAGGAGCTGGCGCAGCACTTCTTCTTCACGCTCGACGGCGGGGGTGACGAGGGCGAGAAGACGTTGGAGCGCTTGGTGGTCGCGCACCTGGTCGAACGCGAGGAGGAGGGCGCGCAGTCGTACCGCCAGCAGGCTCGGGAGTTCCTGGACTACTGCGCCGAACGGGCCTGGGTGCTGACGCAGGTCGACACGTCGCCGGAGGGGGAGCGCCGGTTCGGGTTCACGCACCGGACTTTCATGGAGTACTACACGGCATGTCACGTGTTGCGCACCCACGAGACGGCCGAGGAGATCGTCGAGTGCGTGCTGCCGATGATCACGTCGGGCAAGAGCCTGGTCGTGCCGCAGATCGCCTTGCAGCTGTACGACACGTACCGGGCGGATGGCGGTGACGCCTGCATTCGGCTGCTGCTGGACAAGGCGCGCAACCGTGACTCGATCATCACCTTCTGTGTGGCGTTCCTGGAGCACAACAACCTCCGCCGTGGCACGACGGAAGCACTGCTGGAGCGCGCTTTCGAGGTGTTGGGGAAGACCGGTCAGCAGAGACTGCTCGAGGCGCTCAAAGCCGTGCGCCGGGTGAAACGCACGCGCACGGCCGCTGTCGCGCGTGCGGTGCTGGCGCGCGCAAGTCCGGGCAGTGACCTCAGGCTCGGCGCCGGGATGGTGCTCCGCGTGCCGTCCGTCGCGCACGAGGTGGCGGTGGGGGAGATGCGGCACGGGCTCATCCCGACGGCCGAGTTCCTGCGTCGGTACGGCGCCAGGGCCCTGCTCTACACCCGGCTGCCCGGCGTCGACGGGTTCGTGCCGGGACCGCTCGTCCAGGCCCTGCGGGACAGCTGGCTGTCGAACCCGGGCTTCCGGTACCTCGTCCCGTTGTGGGAGGAGGTGCTGCCGATCCCCGCCTCGGTGCTGTCCTCGATCGTCGAGGAGCTCGGGAAGGGCGACCGGCGTTCGGTGGCCATGTCGCACTCGAACGCCTCTCGCGCGTTCGCCACGATGATCGCGGCCGCGGCGTCGACGCCCAGTCCCGGAGTCGCCCGGCAACTCCTCGAGTGCTGCTCGGGCGCCGAGGAGTTGCGTCCGGTCCGGGACCTGCTGGAGCGGTGGGGACGCCGGGAGGTGGCGTTCGTCGATCCGGACCGCTGACACATGCGTTGAGCTGCAATGGAATCCGTGCGCGGGTGAGCCAACCGGATGTATCGGGTACGGATCGAGTCGGCGACCTCGTAGACTGGTCGTGAGAGGAGGTCGTCATGTCCCAGCCATATGTCGTGCGGTACGTCGGCGGTCCCCTCGACGGCAGGGTCGACTCGCTGCCGTCCACGCCGGACGACCCGAAGCAGACGGTCACGTACGTGCACCTGCACGGCGGGCCGAAGATCGTGCACGTCTACGACCTCTCGTACGCGGTCGAGTACGGGTGCGAGTACCGGCTGCGCGCCGAAGAGGTCGAGAAGGCCGAAGAGGCCTGACGCCCGTGTCGTGAGAGCGCTCTCACGGAACCTGTTGCCCGTTGATGATCTTGTTGTCGACCCTGTGCTCAGAATTGTCGGGGGTGTAGGGCATGCTGGGGCACAGGTGTTCGATTGGGGAGGCAGCGCGATGGCGAAGAAGAGCGGGCTGTCGGTGGAGGACGTCGCCGATCTGCGCGCGCAGTTGGACGAGGGCACTCAGCCGATGGTGTGGTTCACGGCGGCCGCGGTCGGCATGGAGGAGGGCAGGTCGGCGAAGCTGCTGGCCGTCACCGATCCTCCCGAGGGCGACTTCATCCAGGTCCGGCCCACGGGCTCGAAGGACGAGATGTCGTTCGGCCTGGCCGAGCTGACGCTGGAGAAGCCCCCGCCCCGCAAGAAGCCGGCCACCCCGCCCCCTGCGGCGCCGGAGCCGCCGCGCGAGACTGAGATCATCCACCCCTACGTCCCGGAGGCGCCGGTGAAGCCCGCGGCCCCCAAGCCGAAACCCGCACCCGCTCCCGTCGAGCAGGCGCCGCCGAAGCCCGCCCGCAAGCCCGCGGCGAAGAGCGCCGCCGTCCCCGAGGTCACCGTCACGCTGGTGACGACGGGCGAGGGCGAGTGGTCCGTGGAGGTGCTGCAGGGCACCCGCAGGGCGGTCAAGCCGACCCCGGTGCCGCCCGCCGCGGTGGCCCAGGCGGCGAAGCTCCTCACGCCCGAGGTGGCCGAGATCGTCGAGGGCGTCCTGAACGCGGCGCGTGCCCAGCAGCTCGCCCGGGTGGAGCAGTTGCGCGCTGAACTGGAGGCAGCCCAGAAGGCCCTGGAAGACCTGGGCGCGTAGCGGTATCACGCGCTGCGACTCCCCGGTGGTAGTCCCCACGCGTTCGGGTGAGGGGGGTTCCCAGGGCTGGTGGCGGGGCGGACCGTGAGGTGTGCGGATGTCCCGCGGCAGGTCCGGCTTGGAGGACGGGGAGGCCCTGATGGGTACGTGTGGGTGCTGTTCCGGGTGCACGGGTCCCGGCTGCGGCTGCTGTTCCAGCTGCTGACACGGTGTTTCGGGCGGGGAGCCCTCGTCGCGTCGAGGTCACGCGAAGGGCTCCCCGCGCCATGTCCGGAGACTCGGGCGGCGAGGTCGTGAATCGGGAGACCGCGGCCTGCCGGACCCGGATCAGGGCGGGCAGACGGTGCCGTTGGACGGCACCTTCGCGTCCACCAGGTAGTCCCGCGCCGCCGTGGTGGCGCACCCCGACAACCCCAGGGCGCCGTGCCCGCTGCCCTGCCACGCGACCAACGCCGACCCCGGCAGCCGCTGCGCCGCGTGCTCGGTGCCGGGCGCGGGGGTGGAGGCGTCGTTGGCCGTGCTCAGGACCACGATCGGCGGCGCGCTCTTGAGCGGCTCGACCTTCTCGGCCTTCGGTGGCACGAACGGGTTGCAGTGCAGCAACTGGCGGGCGAACAGGGCGCCGAACATCGCGTGCTTCGACTGCCAGTCCGCGGTGAGGGCCTTGACCCGGTCCGGCGGGATGCGGGTGGAGGTGTCGTTGCAGCCGATGATCAGGCCCGCGTCGAAGCGCGGCGGGTTCTCGTCCAGGTCGTTGACCAGCGGGTCGAGCAGGGCGAACAGGCCCGTGCTGTCGCCGGCGCGGGCCTTGACCAGCGAGTCGGCCAGTGCCGGCCACTTCGCGCGGTCGGCGAGGCCCGTGACGATCGCGTTCAGCGCCGAGCCGGGGGTGAGGTCGAGGTACTCGCCGCGCACGCGTCCGGACCGCAGCTGGGTCAGGAGCGCGGCGACGTCCTCGCGCGGGTTCGCCAGGGCGCAGCCGCGGGTCTTGCAGTCGCGGGCGAACGCGTCGAACGTCGCCTCGGCCGCCACGGCACGGGACTCGAGGACGCCGACCTGGTCGAGCGCCGGGTCGGGGGCGCCGTCGAGGACGGTGCGGCCGATGCGGTTCGGGTAGCGCTGCGCGTAGGTGGTGATGACGCGCGAGCCCTCGCCGAGGCCGATGGCGTTGAGGCGCTCGGAGCCGAGGAACTCGCGGAGCCGTTCGAGGTCGGCGGCCGCGCGCCACGAGTCGAACGCGGTCAGCCTGCCCTCGAGGTCGAGCACGCACTCCTGCGACGCCTCACCGGCGGCGACCACGAGGTTCGACTGCTCGGTCTCGGCCGGGTCGTATTCCATGAGCAACGCGCGCGTTGCCGGTGGCACGCACGACATGCCGTCCGAACGGCCCGTGCCCCGACGGTCCACGCCGATGATCGTGTAGGTGCTGAGGACGTCCTTGGGCAGCGCCGCCGCGAGCCGCGCGGCCTTCAGCGTGCCGGGCTCACCGCCGGGGTCGTTGACGACGACCAGCGCGCTCTTTCCCGTGCCGACGCGGGTCAGCGCGATGCCGAGCTGGCCGCGGCCGGGACGTCCCGGCGGGTCGAGCACGGCGGTCATGCGCGCGCATTCGTACTTCAGGTCGCCCTGGGGAGCGTCCGCGCCGAAGCGGTCCTTCATCTGCTCGTCGCACTGGGACCACTGCAGCGAGTCCGTCTTGTACTCGCCGAGCGGGGGCACGGGCTGGGGCCCTGCGAGCGCGCTCTGGTCGACGGGCTGGTTCTCCTCACCCCTGACCGCGATCACCGGCCGGTTCGAGGGACCCGCGCTGCACGCCGTCAGCACGCTCACCGCCACCAGGGCCAAGGCAGCGCGACGCACAGATTTCCTCACTCTCATCCACACTCCGGGAGCCTGAGCCTCGCACGGCACAGGTGAATTGAAGGTGAGACAGGATGGGGGCATGGACCACGCCGGCCGGTTGCCCGTCGCACGCCTCACGGGCGGCGTCCCGCCGACGGCGCTCGTACTGCTCGGCATCGTCAGCGTGCAGGTCGGCGCCGCTCTCGCGAAGCAGCTGTTCGTGGTCCTGGGCTCGTCGGGCACGGTGACGTTGCGCCTGGTCATGGCGGCGCTCATCCTCCTCGCCATCTGGCGCCCGTCGCTGCGGCTCGACCGCCGCACGCTCGTCACCGTCCTCACCTACGGCGCGGTGCTGGCGGCGATGAACCTCTGCTTCTACGCGTCCCTCGCGCGCATCCCGCTCGGCGCGGCCGTCACGATCGAGTTCCTCGGGCCGCTCGCGGTGGCGATCGCGGGCTCACGCCGCTGGCTCGACGGCGTGTGGGTGCTGCTCGCGGGCGTCGGCGTCGTGCTGCTGACCGGCGTGCAGGGCGGTCTGTTGTGGACGGGCGTGCTGTTCGCGCTGGCCGCCGGTGCCTGCTGGGCGGCGTACATCCTCGTGACGGCCAAGCTCGGCAGTCAGACGACGGACGGGGGAGGGCTCGCGCTCGCGATGGTCGTCGGGTCGGTGATCGCCCTGCCGTTCGGCATCACGTCGGCGGGTACCGCGATCCTCGACCCGCTGGTGCTCGCGGCGGGGTTCGCGGTCGCGCTGATGTCGTCGGTGATCCCGTACTCGCTGGAGCTCAGTGCGTTGCGGCGCATGCCTCCGCGCGTGTTCGGGATCCTGATGTCGATGGAACCGGCGATCGGCGCGCTCGCGGGCCTGCTGCTGCTCGGCGAGAACCTGAGGCCCGCCCAGTGGGTCGCCGTCTGCTGCGTCGTGATCGCGTCCATCGGTGCGACGCGATCGGCCAAGGCCTAACGGGCCCGCAGCTCGCCCTTCAGCACCGAGGCCACGTCGTAGCGGGCGGGGATCTCCAGCTGGTCGTAGCGGCACGACAGCGGTTCGCGGTCCGGCCGCCACCGCGCGAACTGGCCGTTGTGCCGCAGCCGCACGGGGTGCTCGCCCTCGGTCTGGGTGTAGTGGATCTCCAGCACGCGCTCGGGCCGCAGCGCCACGTACTCGGCCTGCTTGCCGCGCCACCGGTTGATCTCGCCGGGGATCCGCTGCCCGGAGACGGGACTCGCCCACGGGTGGTCGTCGGCCGTGGTGATCAGCGGCGCCAGCTCCTCGGCCAGCTCACGCCGTTCCGCGGCCTTGAACGACCCGCAGACACCGATGTGGTGCAGCACGTCGTCCGAGTCGTAGACGCCGAGCAGCAACGAACCGACCGCCGTACCGGGCTCGGTGTCCTTGTGCCAGCGCAGACCCGCGAGCACGACGTCGGCGGTGCGGGCGTGCTTCACCTTGATCATCGAACGCTTGCCCGGCGTGTACGGGCCGTCCGACGGCTTGCCCATCACCCCGTCGAGCCCGGCGCCCTCGAACAGCGTGAACCACTGCCGCGCCGTCTCGACGGACGTCGTCGCGGGCGTCACGTTCAGCCCCGGCAGCTCCAGCAACGCCTCGCGCCGCGCGACCGTCGGCGACTCCAGCAGCACCTCGGACCCGAGCGCCAGCAGGTCGAACGCGACGAACGTGGCCGGCGTCGACTCCGACAGCAGCGCCACCCGCGAGGCCGCCGGGTGGATGCGCTCGGACAACGCGTCGAAGTCCAGCTCCTCGTTCTTCGCGACCACCAGCTCCCCGTCGACGACCACGCGATCGGGCAGCACGTCGAGCATCGACGCGGCGACCTCGGGGAAGTAGCGGTTGAGCGGCTTGCCGCTGCGCGACTGCAGCAGCACCTCGTCGCCGGAGCGGAACACCACGCACCGGAACCCGTCCCACTTCGGTTCGAAGAACAGGTTCGCGTCGTCCGGGATGCCGTCCACGGCCGTGGCGAGCATCGGCTGCAGGGGTGGCGTCAGCGGTAGGTCCACGCGCACATCCTGCCTCTTCAGCTGGAATCCCGCCGCTGATAACGCAGCAGGAGCACGTCGTCCGCGCGCAGCACCGACGCCAGCGCCAGGTCCACGGGCGGGACCACCGGGCCGTGCGCGATCCGCGAGGCGTCCCCGGCAGCGAGCACCGGCGCGACGGTCAGGTTCAGGCCGTCCACCAGCCCCGCGGCCACCATGGACCCGAACAGCCGGGGCCCGCCCTCGAGGTCGATCCGGTGCAGTCCGCGCGCCGCGAGCTCGGCGACGGCCACCTCCAGGTCGACCTCGGTCTCCCCGGCGACGACCACGTCCGCCGGCAGCGCGGGCATCCGGGCCGCCTCGGTCGTGATCACGATCGGCGGCACGGCCGTGTCGGTGAACAGCGGCAGGTCCGGCGTGAGGGACCCGCTCGCCGTGACCACCGCGATCGGCAACGGCCTCGCGCGCCTGGCACCCCGGTACCCCTCGGCCAGCACGGTCCCCGCGCCCACCAGCACCACGTCCGCGAGCTCGCGCCCGAGCAGGTAGATCTTCCTGTCCGCGGGCGAGCCGAGCCCGGCCGACCGCCCGTCGACCGACACCGCACCGTCCACGCTGGACACGAAGTTCGCGGTCACCCACGTGCGGCCCGGCGGGTAGGCGTAGAGCGACTCGAGTGCTGTGTCGGTCATCTCAACGCCCGGTGAGGGCCACAACATCTCCACTGGGCCATCCCACCACGCGGATAAGCTCCCCGGCATGCGCTTGTCCGACCGGGATCCCCAGATCAGTCCAGACGAGCTGATCGAGAACCTGGTGCCGCCACCGAGGTTCGACACGGTCAGCTTCGACACCTACATCCCCAACCCGGACGAGCCGTCCCAGGCCGCCGCGGTCGAGGCCGGCCGCCTGTTCGCCGCGCGGGTCGGCGCCCGCCGCAGGAAGTGGTCGCTCTTCGGCTCGCGCGACGACGAACCGGGCAAGCTCGGCCTCTACCTCGACGGCGGCTTCGGCGTCGGCAAGACCCACCTGCTCGCCTCGCTCTGGCACGCCGTCCCGGGCCCGAAGGCCTACGGCACGTTCGTGGAGCTGACGAACATGGTCGGCGTCCTCACCTTCCCCGAGGCCGTGAAGCGGCTCTCCGGCCACAAGCTGCTCGCGATCGACGAGTTCGAGCTCGACGACCCCGGCGACACCATGCTCGTCACGCGCCTGATCAAGGAGCTGATGGCGGCGGGCGTCCACATCGCCGCCACCTCGAACACCCTGCCGGACAAGCTCGGCGAGGGCCGCTTCGCCGCCGCAGACTTCCTGCGCGAGATCCAGTCGATGTCGTCGAAGTTCGACGTCGTGCGCGTCGACGGCCCCGACTACCGCCACCGCGGCCTGCCTGACGCCCCCTCACCGATGTCAGACGGTGAACTGGTCGTTAGAGCCTCTAACACCGACGGGTCGACGCTCGACGACTTCGACGAACTGTGCGTGGCGCTCGCCCGCATCCACCCCTCGAAGTACGGCAGGCTGCTCGACGGCGTCAGCGCGGTGCACCTCAAGGACGTCAAACCGGCGCCCGACCAGAACGTCGGCCTGCGGCTCGTGGCGTTCGGCGACAGGCTCTACGACCGCGACATCCCGGTGGCGGTGTCGGGGCAGCCGCTGTCGGAGCTGTTCACCGACGAGATGCTGCGCGGCGGCTACCGCAAGAAGTACCTGCGGGCGGTGTCGAGGCTCGTCGCGCTGAGCCGTTGAACATCATCACCGGATCCAATGGCGTGAGATCCGGCTGAGGCGAGTTTGACACCCCCGGTGTTCGAGTATCCACTGGATGCGGGCGGGAATGCTGACGTCCCGACGCCCTCCGGAGGCACTGATGCTGAGTGAAGCCGAACGCCGCTCGCTCCAGGAGATCGAGCAGCGGTTGCTGGCGGACGAGCCGAGACTCGCCCGCACGATGAGCCGAGGGGTCCGTCCCTGGCTGTTCTACGGACTGCTGCTCGTCTTCGGCGGCCTCACGGTGCTGCTGACGGTGATCGGCGCGTTCGGCCCCGCCTTCCAGTGCCTGCTGGTCACGGCCGCGGTGCTGGTGTTCCGCAAGTACCCGCTGCGCATCCGCTAGCGGCGAAACTCGCTGGCTTTCCCGGCCGGAGCACCCGACCATCTCCGGCGTGGGACATCTGGAAGCGAACGGGCTCGCGTACACCCTGCCGGACGGCAGGGAGCTGTTCCGCGACGTCTCGTTCAAGGTGAGCGGCGGGACCGTGGTCGCGCTCGTCGGCGCGAACGGTGTCGGCAAGACGACGCTGCAACGGATCCTGTCGGGGGAGCTCACCCCGAAGCAGGGCAGCGTGCACGTGCAGGGTGGGCTCGCGGTGATGCCGCAGTTCATCGGCTCGGTCCGCGACGACAGCCTCGTGCGCGACCTGCTGCTCTCCGTCGCTCCCGCCGCGTTGCGGAAGGCGGTGGAGGAGCTCGACGACTCCGAGCTCGCGTTGATGGACACCGACGACGAAGCCGCCCAGATGCGCTACGCCACCGCGCTGACCAGCTACGGCGAGGCGGGCGGGTACGACATCGAGGTCCTCTGGGACACCGTCACCGTCGCGGCTCTGGGCCTGCCCTACGACCGCGCCCGGTTCCGCGAGGTGCGCACACTGTCGGGTGGTGAGCAGAAGCGGCTGGTCCTCGAGACGTTGCTGCGCGGCCACGAGCAGGTCCTGCTGCTCGACGAGCCCGACAACTACCTCGACGTCCCCGGCAAGCGGTGGCTGGAGGAACGCCTCGAAGCCACCGACAAGGCCGTGCTCGTCGTCAGCCACGACCGCGAGCTGCTGTCCAACGCCGCCACGCACGTCGTCACGGTCGAGGCGCACTCCGCGTGGACGCACACCGGCTCGTTCGGCACCTGGCACGCGGCCCGCGCCAAACGCATCGAGAAGCTGCTGGAAGACCATCGCCGCTGGAACGAGGAGCACGAGCGCCTGAAGGAACTCGTGCGCACCCTGCAACAGCAGGCCAAGTCCTCCGAGGTGATGGCGCAGAAGTACCGCGTGATGAGCGCGCGCCTCCAACGGTACGAGGACGCCGGCCCACCACCGGAGATCCCCACGGACGAGAAGGTCCACCCACGCCTGAAGGGCGGCCGCACGGGCGTTCGCGCGATCACGTGCGAGCAGCTGGAGCTGACCGGCCTGATGAAGCCGTTCTCGCAGGAGATCTTCTTCGGCGACCGGGTGGCGGTGCTGGGCTCGAACGGCTCCGGCAAGAGCCACTTCCTGCGGCTGCTCGGCGGCGACGAGGTGCGCACCTCGGGTGCGTGGAAGCTCGGCGCGCGGGTCGTGCCCGGCCTGTTCGCGCAGACGCACGAGCACCCGGAGTGGCTCGGCCGCACGCTCGTCGACATCCTCTGGCACGGCGAGGGCCGCCGCGCCGGCAAGGACCGCGGTGCCGCCATGTCGGTGTTGCAGCGCTACGGCCTGCACCACGCCGGCGACCAGCGCTTCGAGAACCTCTCCGGCGGCCAGCAGGCGCGGTTCCAGATCCTGCTGCTGGAGCTGTCCGGGGCGACGTTGCTGCTGCTCGACGAGCCGACCGACAACCTCGACCTGGCCTCCGCCGAGGCGTTGCAGAACGCCCTGAACGACTTCGAGGGCACGGTCGTCGCCGTCACGCACGACCGGTGGTTCGCCAGGTCGTTCGACCGGTTCCTGCACTTCCGCGCCGACGGCAGGGTGTCCGAAGTGGACGAACCGGTCTGGACCTAGCTTGAGTTTTAACCTGTTCGGCGTGGTCGAGGGTTCGTCGATTTGGCCTTGTTGCCGCGCTTGGGTTTCTGCTTGTTCGTGCTGGTGACGGTGTGGACGTCGTGGCGTATTGCAGGCTGGTGGTTGGGTAGTCCCGGCGGGCGTCCTGTGCCGGGTCTTGAGGGTTTCGGGACACGGGCCGGACAGTCCAGTTGTGGACGCAGGTTCCGAAACCCCCGGCGGATTCGTGCCGGGCTCAGTCGCCGGGTCGGCCGGGGTCTCTCCCAGGGGTGGCGCAGATCGATGGTGTGATCGCGGGCGAGGCGGAGCTGGGTGTAAGCAGTCAGCAGCAGCCAGGTCCAGCGGTCGGCCGCGTCGGGTGAGCGGAGCTTCGGGGTGGTCCAGCCGAGGGTCTGTTTGAGCATGCGGAAGGTGTGCTCGATGTCGAAGCGGCGCAGGAACGCCTGCCAGGCCAGGTCGACCTCGGCGTGGGTGAGACTGGTGCGGGAGTGCCAGAGCCACACGGGTTTCGGGATCGCGCCGGAGGGCAGCCGCTCGACCTGCAGGAGGATCACGGTGCCATCCAGGATGGGAAGGTCTCCGGTATGGCTCGCCCAGGCGGTGCGGGAGGTGAGCTTGGGGTGTAACCGGTCCCAGGCCCGGATCCGCGCCGGTCCGTAGAGCCGGGTCGTGGTCTCGAGGGTGCTGTCCGGCTCGCCCCACGTGTTCGGGTCGCCGAAGGCGAACTCTGCGCCGTGACGGGCGGGGCGACCTGGGCTGGGGCCGGGCCGCAACGGTGGTGCCGGACGGCGCAGCACCCGGTCTGAGCGCATCCGCACCAGCACGATGATCGGAAGATCGGCGAGCACGTGAGCAAGCCGGGGTCCGTCGTAGCCGGCGTCGGCGACCAGCAGGATCTCCGGATCACCTGGTGACCAGTGTCCGGCGGTGATCAGCCTGTTCACGACGTCGCGAATCTGCCGGGCGGTCACGCTCGCGGCGTCGTCTCCGGGCGCGAGCCGGACCGCGTCCAGCGGCGCGGTCCAGGAATGCCGCCCGCTCTCCAGGGCGACGA
Source organism: Lentzea sp. HUAS12 (assembly GCF_024125735.1). NCBI lineage: Bacteria > Bacillati > Actinomycetota > Actinomycetes > Pseudonocardiales > Pseudonocardiaceae > Lentzea > Lentzea sp. HUAS12. Next base: position 4,823,183 of record NZ_CP099738.1, on the reverse strand, counting down.
CGACGGAGTAGGGCCAGCCCGGCACCATGATGTGCTGGTCCTTGCCCCGGCCGTAGGTGTGACACAGGATCCGTTGCGGGCACGTGTGTGCTTCCGGGCGCAGCCAGCAGGTGACGTCCACCGCCAGCACCAGCCGTCCGTCCGCGGCGCGAGGCAGCGACACCGCCGCCAAGGCGGTGCGTAACCGGTCGAAGTCCACCTGGCCCCGGGCCAGCGCGGCGTAGCCGCTGCCATGCCCGCGGCGGTGCTCACCGATCAGTGACAGCTCCGCGATCGAGCGGGTCGGACCGTCAGCACACAACACAGCGTCGGTCAGCTCGAACAACGCGTCCGCACGCCGCGTCAGGCACCGGTAGAACTCCTGCCGCAACGCCGATAACTCCCTGAACGCGGCGGCATCCCGGGCATGGTGCACACTTATCAACTGAAGCCCTTGGTCTCGATCTTCGTCTGTCGCAAGAAGAAGAATCGACCAAGGGCTTCACTCATGATCAATGAGGGTGCCGACCAACCCCTCAGAGGTTAAAACTCAAGCTAGGGCGTGTGTCGAAGTCCGGTTCGATGAGGGTCGCGCTTGGGGTTCCTGGTGGTGCGCCGTGCCGTCAGGGGCCGCCTCGGGCTCGGCTGTCACGGATCGGACTTCGACACACGCCTCAGAGCTCCCAGGAGACGAAGGCGCCGTCGTCGACCGACCCGCCCGCCTTCTTGTAGGTGGCCTGCGCCGCCGCGTCGCCCGCGGCGGTGCCGGTCCACATCGCGTAGCAACCCCGTTCCACCGCAAGGGCTTTCAACGCCTCGACGAGAGCCGTGCCGATGCCGCGCCGCAGGAACGAGTCGTCCACGCCCAGCTCGTAGAGGAACATCTCGGTGCCCTTGTCCGGGTGCGTGGTCTCCACCCCGGACACGAACCCGGCCGGCTGGTCGCCCACGTACGCGATCAGCAGGTGGCTGTGGTCCTGCGCCAGGAACCGGGCGGTCGCGTCGGGCCGCGGCGGCGCGTCGAACAGGTGCGCGGCGGCGAACACGTCGTCGGCGGAGGCGGCGCGGCGGATCTTCATACCGCCAGGTTAAGCATGCTCGGCGTTGATCTCCGTGCGGTGGAAGCGCTGGCGTGTCGGTCGACGCCTGCTGCGAACGCCCTCGGTGCGGGCCTGTGGGGCGAGCCGCTCAACGCCCTGACGAACCTCGCGTTCCCGATCGCGGCGCTCCTGCTGCTGTGGAGGCAGGCGCCACCCGGCCTGAGGGCGCTGCTTGCTCCGGGCGGCCTCGCCGGCCGGTGGCTCCGAGGCTCGCCGACAGGAGTGGGCCGGTGACACAGCGCGCCTCGGCGCCGGCACCGCCGTCGGTGGTCCGGAGCTCGGCGGTCCGGTGTCCCACGGCCGCGTGGAGGCTGCCCGCCCGCCCGGAATTGTCAGGCCTGCCTGCGACGATGGGAGTGGGCGCCTCACGCCCCCTGGGGGCCGGCGAGTCGGAATCGATTCGGCCGACGGGCCGGGTCGAGCGGGGGCTGAGTCGCTTGCGGTGTTCGGCGGACCCTGGGTACCGAGCCACTCCCGGCGTTCGGCGGATGCCAGGTACCGAGCCGCCCACAGCGCCGATCGAACCGCCGGTACCGAGGTCGTGAGCGGCAGCGCCGCTCGCGGCACCCCGGACACCGTCATGCCCGGCCGCCCATGTCGTCCCGCGTCAGCGGTCCTCGACGAGCGCCGGCAGCTTCCCGTTCTTGACGAGCCTCGTCAGCTCCTCGTGGTCCGCCTCGGTCTGGTCGGCGTAGTCGAACGCGTACTTCGCGAAGGCCTCGTCGAGGTCGTTGCCGCCGCCGTTCTGGAAGTACCCGGCCAGCAGCCGCGGGTCGAGCGACCTGGTGTGCGCGCGGGCCAGCAGCGCGCCCGCGAAGCGGCCGTAGTCATCGAGGTCGTCGCGCTTCAGGGTGGTCGCGTCGATCTCGCCCTTGCGGTTGCGGAACTGCCGCACGATGAAGTGCCGGCCCTCGATCGTCGTCCAGCCCAGCAGGATGTCGGTCTCCGCCTGGACGAGGCGGGCGCCGTGCACGATCCGCTTGCCCTCGTGCTTGGCCGGTTCGACGTCGAGGAACGGCTGCAGCGCCGACGGACGCGCTTCCTTGGCCTGCAGGACCAGTGCCTCGGAGCCGTTGCCGTGCAACAGGATCAGGTAGTTGCGCAGGCCGACGCTGCCGGTGCCGACGACGCGGAACGCCACGTCCGACACGCCGTAGCGCATGATCAGGTTGGTCCGCGACTCGCGCAGGGTGTCCACGTAGGACGGCAGCGCGGCGATCACGGCCGCCTTGGTCGGGGGAGTGGCCTCGGTGAAGGTCGGCGGGTTCGTGATGAACCGCCACTTCTCGCCGTCGTGCGCGGTCCACTTCGCGGCGAACCTCGCGCTGGTGTTCTTGCGCGACTTCTCGGCGGCCTTGGAGAAGTCGTTGATCAGGTCGTCGGCCTTCACCTTCGACAGCGTGGACTGGTCGCCCAGCGCGGTCCACGAGTCCATGAACGGCATCTCCGCGAGGCGCTTGATCACCGCCCGGTAGGCGCTCACCGCGTCCTCGGCGGCGTCGCGGCACCCCTTGTCCGACACGCCGCCGACGCGGCCCGCCAGCACCAGCGAGGCGACGAGCCGCTTGAGGTCCCACTCCCACGGGCCGGGCAGCGTCTCGTCGAAGTCGTTGATGTCCATGACGATCTGGCCCTCGGGCGTGCCGTAGAGGCCGAAGTTCGCTGCGTGTGCATCGCCGCACAACTGAGCGTGAAGGCCGGTCGCGCACCCGGCGGCGAGGTCGCCCGCCTGCAGTCCTGCCGACCCGCGGAAGAACGCGAACGGGTTCTCGAGCATCCGCCCGACCCGCAACGGGATCAGGTGCTCCAGCCGGCCCTCGTTGCTGGCGCGCAGGAACTCCAGCACGGACGGGCGGGACGGGGCCAGCGACATCGCGCGGTGCGCCTTGAAGTCCACTGAGGACCGCAGTGCGCGTCCCTCGGCGTAGACCTCTTCCGGCTCAACCCATCTGCCCAGAGCGGCAGCGGCCTGCGCACGCACCCGTTCACCCATACGAGTCATGATGCCTGCGGCGGACGGGCAACGTGGCCCGTCCGCCGCATTTGTGACCTAGGTGAGGACCAAATTCCCCCTAAACAGGACGAACGACCTCAGCGATCGCCCGCACGCCCAGGTCGATCTCGTCCTGCGTGATCACCAACGGCGGCGCGACGCGCAACGTCGACGCGTGCGTCTCCTTGCACAGCACCCCGCGTGTGGCCAGCGCCTCCGACGCGGTGCGGCCGACGGGGCCGCCCGGCGCGATCTCGACACCGGCCCACAGTCCGCGCCCGCGCACCTCGGCCACGCCGTGCCCGACCAGCTTGCCCAGCTCGGCGTGCAGGTACGCGCCCATCGTGCGCGAGCGTTCCTGGAACTCGCCCGTGGCCAGCAGCCGCACGACCGCGCGGCCGACGGCGCAGGCGAGCGGGTTGCCGCCGAACGTCGACCCGTGCTCGCCCGGCTTCAGCACGCCCAGCACCGCGCGCGACCCGACCACGGCGGACACCGGCAGGATGCCGCCGCCCAGGGCCTTGCCCAGCGTGTAGAGGTCCGCGCGCACGCCCTCGTGGTCCAGCGCGAACAGCTCGCCGGTGCGGCCGAGCCCGGACTGGATCTCGTCGGCGATCATCAGCACGCCGTGCTCGTCGCACAGGCGGCGGATCCCGGCCAGGTACCCGGCGGGCGGCACGACGACGCCGGCCTCGCCCTGGATCGGCTCCAGCAGCACGGCGGCCGTGCGGGGCGAGATCGCGGACTCGATCTCGTCCAGGGCGCCGTACTTCACGACCTTGAAGCCGGGCGTGAACGGGCCGAAGTCGTTGCGCGCCGTCTCGTCGGTCGAGAACGACACGATCGTCGTCGTGCGCCCGTGGAAGTTCGAACCGGCGACGATGATCTCGGCGGTGCCCTCCGGCACGCCCTTGACCTGGTACGCCCACTTGCGGGCGACCTTGATCGCGGACTCGACGGCCTCGGCGCCGGAGTTCATCGCGAGGACCATCTCGGTGCCGGTGAGGTGGGCGAGCTCCCGGCAGAACAGGCCGAACTGGTCGTGGTGGAACGCGCGGCTGGTCAGCGTCACGCGGCCGAGCTGCTCGACGGCGGCGGCCACCAGGGCGGGGTGTCGGTGCCCGAAGTTGAGCGACGAGTAACCGGACAGGAAGTCCAGGTAGCGGCGGCCCTCGACGTCGGTGACCCAGGACCCCTCGCCGTGCGAGATGACCACCGGCAGCGGGTGGTAGTTGTGCGTGCTCCACTCCTCGTCGAGTGCGACGTAGTCCGCGCTGGTGGTGGTGTTGTGCTCAGCGATGGCGGTCATCCTCCAAGGCTAGGGGCCGGAACAAGCGATTTCAGCCGCCAAGCATTGCGCACGGCCTCAGTTCGTTGCGTAGATTCACCAATCCGTGGTGATGTCTTGCTCAGCAGGCGGACGGCGCGGTGAATCGCTACGGTCTGATGATGGCGAAGAAGTCGGTGCGCGACGCCCTGCGGCTCGACGAGGTCGATCTCTCCACCCTCGACCCGGCCGGTCGGCCGATCGGCCCCAGGAACAAGAAGGAGGCGGCCGAGGACCTGGTCGCCACCGGGGCCGAGCTGGAAGACCTCCAGGAGGCGCTGTACGCGGAGGACGGCCGCGCGGTGCTGCTGGTGCTGCAGGGCATGGACACCTCCGGCAAGGGCGGCGTGGTCCGGCACGTCATGGGCCTGGTGAACCCGCAGGGCGTGCGCATCGCGTCGTTCAAGAAGCCGACGGCCGCGGAACTGCGGCACCACTACCTCTGGCGCATCCGCAGGGCCCTGCCCGACAAGGGCCACATCGGCGCGTTCGACCGCTCGCACTACGAGGACGTCCTCGTGCCCAAAGTAGAGCGCCTCATCACGGCGGCGGAGGTGCGGGGGCGTTACAAGGAGATCAACGCGTTCGAGCAGGAGCTCGCGGACTCGGGCATCACGCTCGTGAAGTGCTTCCTGCACATCTCGCCGGAGGTCCAGAAGGAACGGCTGCTCGCGCGCCTGGACGACCCGAAGAAGAACTGGAAGTACAACCCGGCCGACATCGACGTCCGGTCCAAGTGGTCGAAGTACCAGGACGCCTACACGCAGGCGCTGAAGAACTGCCGGGACACGCCCTGGTACGCCGTCCCGTCGGACCGCAAGTGGTACCGGAACTGGGCGGTCAGCCGGTTGCTGCTCGAGACCCTGCGCGAGATGGATCCGAAGTTCCCGCCGCCCGCCTACGACCTCGAGGCCGAGAAGGCCCGGTTGGTCAACAACGACCCGTTGCGCTAGCTGCAATCTTGATTGCGCCTATTGCCTGCCCGCAGTGGTCTGGGCCAGTGTGGAGTGCGCCGCCGCCGAAGAGAGTATCCCGGAGGTGCGGACGTGGGTGTGGACCGGCGACGTTTTCTCGGAGCCATGGGCGTAGGAGCGGGACTGCTGATGACCGGAGGGACCGCTGAGGCGGCTGCCGCCACGCGGAGAGTGTTCTTCGGCGCCTACACGACGTGGAGCGGGGGCGCCAAGGGCATCGGCACCGGCACCTACGACACCGTCACCGGGCAGCTGAAGACGACCGGCGTGATCACGGGCGTGGTCAACCCGTCGTTCGTGATCGAGTCGAAGGACGGCAGGTTCCTCTACGCCGTCAACGAGAACACCACCGGCGAGGTCACCGCGATCAACGCCGCCACGCTGAAGGTGATCAACAAGCAGTCGACCGGTGGCGCCGACCCGTGCCACCTGACGCTCGACCCGTCCGGGAAGTTCCTGATCACGGCCGACTACTCGTCCGGCTCGCTCAGCGTCTTCGGGGTCAACGCGGACGGCAGCCTCGGTGCGCGCACGCAGAAGGTGCAGCACAAGGGGTCGGGCCCGGACCCGGACCGCCAGGAGGGCCCGCACGCGCACCACGTCGTGTTCGACCAGGCCGGCCGGTACGCGGCCGCGGTCGACCTCGGCGCCGACTCGGTGTTCTTCTACTCGTTCACCGGCGGGCGGCTGACGCAGGTCTCGCAGGCCGAGGTCAAGCCGGGCGCCGGACCGCGGCACATCGCGTTCCACCCGGACGGCAGGACCGCGTACGTCGCGAACGAGCTGGACTCGACCATCGTGACCTGCGCCTACGCCGACGGGAAGCTGACGCCGGGCCAGGTGCTGCCGACCGCGCCGGCCGGTGGGGTGAAGAACTACCCGGCCGAGGTGCTGGTCTCGGGCGATGGCAAGCACGTCTACCTGTCGAACCGCGGGCACGACAGCGTCGCGCACTTCGCCGTCGGCGGCGCCGGGCTCACGCTCGTCGGCACCACCCCGGTGGGCGGCAAGTACCCGCGGCACATCACGTTCGACCCGTCCGGGTCGTTGTTGTTCGCCGCCAACCAGAACTCGAACAACGTCACGTCGTTCAAGGTGGACAAGGCGACCGGGAAGCTGACCCCGTCCGGCACGCCGCTGCAGACCGCCATCCCGGTCTGCGTGCTGCCCACACGTCTGGGTTAACGCACTACAAGTCGACCGTCCACAGTGGTAGTCCGGGTTCATGGGTTTCATGGCTGGAGTTCTCGCTGTCGCACTGCTGGCGCCCGCACCGACCGCACCGGAGTACGTCGCACTCGGCGACTCCTACGCGTCCGGTGCGGGCGCCGGTTCCTATGTGGAGGGCTCGTGCCGTCGCAGTTCGAACGCCTACCCGGCGTTGCGGGGTGCGGAGTTCCCGTCGTTCGAGTTCATGGCGTGCAGCGGCGCGACCACCCAGTCGCTCAAGCCGCAGATGCGGGCGCTCACGCCGGGCACCACGCTCGTCACGATCACCATCGGCGGCAACGACCTCGGGTTCACCGACGTCCTGACCACGTGCACGCTCAAGGGTGACGCGGCCTGCTCGAAACGGGTCGCCACGGCGGTCGACTTCCTCCACTCGCAACTGCCCGGCCGGCTCGACACCACCTACTCCACGATCAGGGCGGCGGCGCCGAACGCCACGCTCGTCGTGCTCGGTTACCCGCGGCTGTTCACGCCGGACGACGGCTGCCGCACGCTGTCGGTCGCCAAGCGCGCGGCGCTCAACGACGCCGCCGACCAGCTCTCCGGTGAGATCGCGCAGGCGGCCGGACGCGCCGGCGCGCGGTACGTGGACGTCAGGGAAGCGTTTGCGCACCACGGTGTGTGCTCGCCCAAGCCGTGGATCAACGCCCTGGTCCACCCCGCCGAGGACTCCTACCACCCGAACAGGACGGGGCAGGCCGCGTACTTCCAGGCGTTGACTTCCGCCGGTAGGTAAGTTCAGACTTACCGTTCGTGGAGACTTACCAAACGGCGTTCGCGGCGCTCGGCGACCCGACCCGCCGCGAGATCTTCACGCTGCTCGTGGCCGGGCCGCGGGCGGTGGGGGAGATCGCCGCCGAACTGCCCGTGTCGCGACCGGCCGTGTCCCAGCACCTCAAGGTGCTGAAACAGGCGCGGCTGGTCCGCGTCGAGGCCGAGGGGACCCGGCGGCGGTACTCGGTCGACCACGTGGGGGTGGCCGCGCTGCGCGACTACCTCGACGACGTCTGGGGTCAGGCGCTCGCGAACTTCGCTGCGGCGGTGGAGGAGTCATGACGGAGGTACGGCGGTCCGTGCTGGTCAACGCCTCGGCGGACCACGCGTTCAAGGTGTTCACCGAGAAGTTCGTGACGTGGTGGCCGCCGGCGCACCACATCGGCGAGGCGGACCTGCGCGACGTCGTCGTCGAACCGCGCGCGGGCGGCCGCTGGTACGAGGTCGGCGTGGACGGCACCGAGTGCGACTGGGGTTCGGTCACGGCGTGGGAGCCGCCGTCGCGGCTGCTGCTGGCCTGGCACCTCGACGGTGACTGGGATTACGACCCGGACCCGGCGAGGGCCTCCGAAGTCGAGATCACCTTCACCCCCGAGGGGCCCGGCACCCGCGTTGAGCTGGTGCATCGCGGTTTCGAACGGCACTTCGTCAAGCCGGACCGGCTCCGCGAGGGCGTCAGCGGGGAGGGCGGCTGGGGCGGAATCCTGCTCGGCTTCCAGCGTGCGTTCGTGTGATCATGCGCCGGTGAATGTGGCAGGGAGTTCTTTGCGGGAGGTCACGGCCACCCGGTACGTCACCCCGTTCCGCGAGGGCGGGTCGATGCCGGGACTGGTCGAGGCCGACGACCTGGGCATGTACGTGGTGAAGTTCCGCGGTGCCGGGCAGGGCGTGAAGGTGCTGGTCGCCGAGGTCGTCGTCGGCGAGCTCGCGCGCAGGCTGGGCTTCCGCATACCGGAGATCGTCCTGGTGCACCTCGACCCCGAGCTGGCGCGCGCCGAACCCGACCAGGAGGTCCAGGAGCTGCTGCGGGCCAGCGGCGGCCTCAACCTCGGGCTCGACTACCTGCCCGGCTCGTTCGACTTCAACCCGGTCGTGCGCGACCCCGGCACCGGGCTCGCCACGAGGCTGCTGTGGTTCGACGCGCTGGTCCTGAACGTGGACCGCAGCTGGCGCAACCCGAACATGCTGCTGTGGCACCGCGAACCGTGGCTCATCGACCACGGTGCCTCGCTGTACTTCCACTACTCGTGGAGCGAGGAGCGACCGGCCACCAAGGACTACCGCTACGACGCCTCGGACCACGCGATGCTGCCCAACGCGGCCTCGGTGTCCGAAGTGGACGCGGAGATGGCGGCACTGGTCACGCCGGAGGTGCTCGACGAGGTGCTCGCGCTCGTCCCCGACGAGTGGCTGGAAGGCGATCCGGCGGAACTTCGTCAGCGCTACAAGGACTTCTTCACCTACCGCTTGCAGAACCGCGGCTGGGTCGACTCGCTGGAGGCCGCGCGTGCCGCACGTGTTTGAGTACGCGCTGCTGCGGGCCGTGCCGCGGCAGGAGCGCGGCGAGTTCATGAACGTCGGCGTCCTCGTCTACTGCGCGCCGCTGGACTTCCTGTGCGCCAAGACCCATGTGGACGGTGACCGGCTGCGGGTGCTGGACCCGCACCTCGACGTCGAGGTGCTCGAAAGCAGCCTCGAGCACCTCGTGAACTCGTGCGACGGCGCGGCCGCGGCAGGCCCGGTCAGCCGGACGACGATCGGGCAGCGGTTCCGCTGGCTGACCGCGCCCCGCAGCACGATCGTGCAGACGTCCCCGGCCCACACGGGCTGGACCGACGACCCGTCCGCCGAGGTCACCAGGCTTTTCGAGGCATTGGTGCTGCCACCCCGGTAGGTTTCCTCGCAACCTAGGGGGACGAACGGCGTCCCTAGTTGCAAAGCGAAACTGAAGCGATCGGGGTTGGCGACACATGAGCGCTGGGTATCACCACGGCTACCAGCAGCCGCGGCGTCCCATGCCGCCGCAGCGGCCGATGAGGAAGAAGAGGCGTCCGGGACGCGTCATCCTGGTGCTGCTGCTCGTCCTGGTTCTGGGTGCCGTCGGGTTCGGGTTCTACGTCGACTCGACTCTCACGCGGATCAACGCGCTGCCGGACTACGAGGGCCGTCCCGCCGAGACGCCGGGCACCACCTGGCTGCTCGTCGGATCGGACGCGCGGGAAGGCCTGACGCAGGAGCAGAAGGACGCGCTCGCCACCGGTGACGCCGCCGGGAGGCGGACCGACACCATCATGATGCTGCACCTGCCGGACAACAGCGCGGCCAAGCCGGTGCTGCTGTCGATCCCGCGCGACTCCTACGTCTCCATCCCGGAGAACGGGCGCAACAAGGTCAACGCGGCGTACGCGTTCGGTGGTCCGCAGATGCTCGTGCAGACCGTCGAGGGTGCGACCGGCGTGCGGATCGACCACTACATGGAGATCGGCTTCGGCGGGTTCTCCGACATGGTCGACGCGGTCGGCGGTGTCGACATCTGCCTGGACGAGCCGATCAAGGACCCGCTGGCCGGCATCGACCTGGCCGCGGGCTGCCAGGAGCTCGACGGGCCGCAGGCACTCGGGTTCGTGCGGACCCGCGCGTTCGCGACGGCCGACCTGCAGCGCGTGCAGAACCAGCGCAAGTTCCTGTCGGCGCTCTTCGAGAAGGTGAAGAGCCCGGCGACGCTCGCGAACCCGTTCCGCGTCATCCCGCTGATGAACGCGGCGTCCGGAGCGGTGTCGGTCAACGAGGACGACCACGTGTGGCACCTGGCGAGCGTCGCGCTGAACATGAGTGACGCGACGAGCGGAACGGTGCCGGTCGGATCCACGCCGACGGTGCCCGGTGCGGGCTCGGTCGTGCAATGGGACAAGGAGAAGGCGTCCACGCTGTTCGACCTGATCAGCAAGGACCAGCCGGTGCCCGCCGAGCTGATCGCCCCTCCGAAGTAGCGCTCACGACTTGACGGGCTCGGGAGTGGGCTCCGAGTCGGTCAGACCGGCCTCCTGCGTGATGCCTTCGAGCTCGCGCAGGAGGTCGTCGTAAATGGGTGTGGCGGACATGGGTGTTTCCCCCTCGTAAAGATCTTCCCCCGTTCAGGTGACGGGAGCTTACGCCTCTATACCCAGTCTTCTGGCACATATGCCCTTTTCTTGCTAAATGGTGGCTAAAGCCACCTGGTGACAAGGCGTTATGTGGGTGAGCCACATGTCACGTCCGCTCCGGGACGCCTACCGTTCTGGGGCATGTCGAGTGTCACGGGTCACACCGCGCTGGTCACCGGAGCCGCGAGCGGCATAGGCCTGGCCTGCGCTCGCGCGCTGGCCGATGAGGGCGCCGAGGTCCATCTGGTCGATCTCGACCCCAAGGTCCACTCGCTCGCCGAGGAGCTCGGTGGCGTCGGTCACGTCCTCGACCTGACCGGTCCGGTCGACTCGCTCCCCACCGAAATCGACGTCCTCGTCAACAACGCCGGCGTGCAGCACGTCGCGCCCATCCACGAGTTCCCGGTCGAGCGCTTCTCGCTGATGCTCGACCTGATGGTGGGGGCCGCGTTCCGCCTCACCCGGCACGTCCTGCCGCACATGTACGAGCGCGGCTGGGGCCGGCTGGTGCACATCACCAGTGTGCACGGCATCCGCGCGTCCGCGTTCAAGTCCGCCTACACCGCCGCGAAGCACGGCCTGGAGGGGTTCTCCAAGGTCGCCGCGCTGGAAGGCGCGCCGCACGGCGTCACGTCCAACTGCGTGGCACCCGGTTACGTGCGCACCCCGTTGGTGGAGAAGCAGATCGCGGACCAGGCGAAGGTGCACGGGATCCCCGAGGCGGAGGTCCCGGAGCGCATCTTCCTCCAGCGCAGCGCAGTCAAACGGATGATGGAGCCTTCCGAGGTGGCCTCCGCGGTGCTGTGGTTGTGCGACAACAGTTTTGTCACCGGTACGTCGTTGGCCGTCGATGGCGGCTGGTCAGCTCAATGAGGAGTTGTCGATGATCAAAAAAGTGGTAGGCGCTTCGCTCATCGGAACAACTGTCGAGTGGTACGACTTCTTCCTCTACGGCTCGGCAGCCGCCCTGGTGTTCAACAAGCTGTTCTTCCCGACGGCGGACCCGCTGACGGGCACGTTGCTCGCCTTCACGACGTACGCGATCGGCTTCCTCGCCCGGCCGCTCGGCGGTGTGGTCTTCGGCCACTACGGCGACCGGTTGGGCCGCAAGAAGTTGCTGGTGCTGTCGTTGCTGCTGATGGGTGGCGCGACGATGCTCATGGGCGTGCTGCCGACGTACGCGTCGGTGGGCATCGCGGCGCCGATCCTGCTGACGTTCCTGCGCCTGGTGCAGGGCTTCGCGCTCGGCGGCGAGTGGGGCGGCGCGGTGCTGATCGTCTCCGAGCACGGTGACGCGAAACGGCGCGGGTACTGGGCTTCGTGGCCGCAGGCCGGTGTGCCGTGCGGGAACCTGCTCGCGACGGCCGTGCTGGCGGTGCTCGCCGCGGTGCAGTCGGAGGCCGACTTCCTCGCGTGGGGCTGGCGCATCCCGTTCCTGCTCTCCGGTGTGCTCGTGGTGATCGGTCTCTGGATCCGCCTGACGGTGTCCGAGTCGCCGGTCTTCCTGGCCGCGCAGGAGAAGCGCGCGAAGGAGCCCGTGCAGGAGAAGGCACCCGTCCTCGAGCTGCTGAAGCACAACTGGCGCGAGGTGCTGATCGCGATGGGCGCGCGGTTCGCCGAGAACGTGTCGTACTACGTGATCACCGCGTTCATCCTGGTGTACCTGACGACCGGGCTCGGGCTGTCGAAGTCGGTGGGGCTCAACGCCGTGCTGATCGCCTCGGCCGTGCACCTGATCACGATCCCGGTCTGGGGTCACCTCTCGGACAGGTTCGGGAGGCGGGCGATCTACCTGATCGGCGCGGTCGGCATCGGCGTGTGGATCTTCGTGTTCTTCCCGATGCTGGACACGAAGGACCCGGTGCTGATCACCGTCGCGGCAACGGTCGGCCTCGTCCTGCACGGCGCGATGTACGGGCCGCAGGCGGCGTTCTTCTCGGAGCTGTTCGGCACGCGGGTGCGGTACTCCGGGGCGTCGGTCGGCTACCAGCTGGCGTCGATCGCGGCGGGCGCGCTGGCCCCGTTGATCGCGACGGCCCTGCTGAAGGCCTACGGGACGTCGTTCCCCATCTCGATCTACGTCGTGATCACCTGCGTGATCACGGTCATCGCGATCCTGCTCGCCAAGGAGACCCGTGGTGCGGATCTGGAGGATCGTGACAGGGTTGGGGTGTGACACGACGGCGTGAGGCCGAACTGGCGGCGTTGTTCGAGACAGCGTCCGAGCTCGCGGGCATGCGCGAGCTGGACGCGGTCCTCCGCTCGATCGTGCGCAGAGCGCGGACGCTGCTCGGGACGGACGTCTCGTACCTGTCGATGAACGACCCGGCCGGCACCTACATGAGGGTGACGGACGGGTCGTTCTCGCCGTTGTTCCAGAAGGTCCGGCTGGGACTCGGGGAGGGGCTCGGCGGACTGGTCGCGCAGACCGCCCGGCCGTACGCGACCCCCGACTACTTCGCGGACGCCCGCTTCAACCACACGCGGCCGATCGACTCGGCGGTGCGCGACGAGGGCCTGGCGGCGATCCTGGGCGTGCCGCTGAAGCTCGACTCGAAGGTCATCGGCGTGCTGTACGCGGCCGACCGGACCTCGCGGGAGTTCCCGCCCGAGGAGGTCGCGCTGCTGCAGTCGCTGGCCGACCACGCGGCCATCGCGATCGACACGGCGTCGTTGTTCGCGACGATCCAGTCGCACAACGAGGCCATGAAACGGGCCGAGGAGGCGCACGACCGGCTCACGGACCTGGTGCTGCGCGGAGGTTCCTCGGCCGAGGTCGCCGCCGCGGTGGGAGAACTGCTCGGTGGTCCGGTCGAGGTGCTGGAGACCGTGCCCTCGCTGGCCGTGCGGGCCAACGGGCGTGCCGTGCTGCTCGGTGACGTGTGGGTGTGCGCGGTGCTGGCCGGGTCGGAGCTGCTGGGCGGGATCGCGTTGTCCGGGCGTCCCGGCCTGACCGACGCGGACCGGCGCGTGTTCGAGCGGTCGGCGGCGGTGACGGCGTTGCTGTTGCTGCTGCGCCGGACCGTGGCCGAGGCGGAGAACAAGGTCCGCGGCGAGCTGATCACCGACATCCTGGACGGGCGGGACGCGGCCGAGCTGCTGGCCCGCGGGCGCCGGGTGGGCGTGGAGCTGTCGGACCCGCACGTGGTGCTGGTGGCGGACGGGAACCTCTCCGGGGCGACGCACTACGCGTCCGTCCACAGGGGACTGGCCGGGTCGCGCGGCCGCGACGTCGTGCTGGCGTTGCCCTCGGCATCCACCCAGGTCGCGCGGGAGGTGGCCAAGGCGCTGGACGCCACGGTCGGCGCGTGCGGGCCGGTGGAGGGACCGGCGGCGATCGCCGAGGCCTACGAGGAGGCGCGGCGGTGCCTGAAGGCGTTGCGGCAGCTGGGCCGGGAGAAGGACGCCGCGACGATGGCCGACCTCGGGTTCGTCGGCGTGCTGCTGGGAGACCGGGCGAACGTGTCCGGGTACGTGCGGTCGGTGCTCGGGCCGGTGCTCGACTACGACGCCGAGCGCGGCACGGAACTGGTGCACACGCTGGAGGTCTACTTCCGCTGCGGCGCGAACCTCAGCCGTGCCAAGGCGGAGCTGCACCTCCACGTCAACACGGTCACGCAACGACTCGACCGGGTCACGTCGCTGCTCGGCGACTGGCAGTCGCCCGACCGCGTGCTGGAGGTGCAGCTCGCCCTGCGCCTACTGCGGTTGCAGGGGCCGTGATCCCCCGGCGGGCACCGCGTCCCCGGCCGCCGCGTCGGAGTTGCCGAACGGTTTGGCGACCACCATGTACACCAGGCCGATGCCCACGACCAGGACACCGCTCAGGATGACGATGTAGTTGTCGTACCAGGGCGCGTCCGGGGTGCGCGGCCACACCATGTTCACCATCGCCGCCACGCCGTACGCGAGCGCCAGCACGTTGACGACGAGACCCCACCGGCCGAGCGTGAACTCGCCCGACGGCGTCCAGCCCTTGAGCCTCGCCCGCAGCGCCGCGAACACCACCATCTGGAAGCCCAGGTAGATGCCGAGCGTCGCGAACGACACGATCTTGTCCAGCGCGTTCGTGGACAGCATCGACGCGACCACGATGACCGCCGGGATCACGCCGGCGAGCGCGAGCGCGTAGGGCGGGATGTGGCGTTTCCTGTTGAACTTCGCGAGTGCCCTGTGCCCGAACAGCATCTTGTCGCGGGCGTAGGAGTACGTCAGCCGGGAGGCCGCCGCCTGCAACGACATCGTGCAGGACAGGAACGAGATCAGCACGACACCGATCACGATCTTGTAGCCGACCGGGCCGAACGCGTTGGTGAGGATGTTCGTGACCGGGTCGGCGTCCTCGCCGGAGATGACCTTGCCGAAGTCCGGCACCGCGAGCAGCAGCGACAGGCACGCGAACGTGGCCGCCGCGCCGCCGATGTAGATGGTGCGGCGCATGGCCTTCGGGATGACGCGGCCGGGGTCCTTGACCTCTTCCGCGGTGTCGCCGCACGCCTCGAAGCCGTAGTACTGGTAGAGGCCGATGATGCCCGCCGCGAAGAACGCCGGCAGGTAGCTGCCCGAGCCCTCCGCGCCGAAGCTGTCGAACAGCACGCCCAGCCCGTGCACGCGGTTGTCGACCAGCAGCCAGATGCCGACCACCAGCGCTCCGACGATCTCGGCGGCGAACCCGAAGATGGCGGCCCAGGACAGGACCTTCGTGCCCGCGTAGTTGATCAGCGTCGAGACCACGATGATCGCGACCGCGCACAGCACCGTGTTGCCGACGTTGGCCGTGTAGCCGAGAAGCGTGGCCAGATAAGGGCCCGCGCCGTAACTGACGGACGCGATGGTGACCAGCAACGCGATCATGTAGACCCAGCCGGTCATCCACGCCCACCGCGTGCCCCACAGGCGGCGCGCCCAGGGGTACACGCCGCCCGCGACCGGGTACTGCGCCACGAGTTCGCCGAACACGAGCGCGACCAGGAACTGGCCGACGCCCGCGACGACGAAGCTCCAGATCATCGGCGGGCCGCCCAGAGCGAGGGCGACGCCGAACAGCGTGTAGGTGCTGACGACGGGGGAGAGGTACGTGAAGCCGAGCGAGAAGTTCGCCCAGGGACTCATGTCCCGCTTGAACTCCGACGTGTACCCGAGGTCCTTGAGGCGATCCTCCGCTGTCGCCGTCATCACGCCCCCTTGATCAGGTCGGCGGCGCGTTCTCCGATCATGAGCACCGTGACCATCGGGTTCACGGTGGGCATGGTGGGGAACACGGACGCGTCGACGACCCGGAGGCCCTCGAGCCCGATGACCTTCAGGTCACCGTCCACAACGGACCCGATGGCGCACGTCCCCGCCGGGTGGTAGACGGTGTGGGCAGCACGCCGGCCGTACTCCGACAGGGCCTCGTCGCTCGTGACGTCCGGGCCGGGCGCGATCTCCCGCTTGAGCCACGACTTCAGCGGCTCCTCCTCAGCGATCTTGCGAGCGATCCGGAAGCCGTCGACGAGGGTCTGCTCGTCGTAACCGTCCGGGTTCGTGAAGTACCCGAAGTCGAGCGCGGGCTTCTCGGCCGGGTCACTGGACTTCAGCCACAGCCTGCCCTTGCTGTGCGGGCGCGGGATGTTCGGCGTCATGCAGACCCCGTGCTCCACCGCCGGGTAGCCGAGGCGTTCGGTGTTGGTGGTGAAGGGGATCTGGTAGAAGTGGAACATCAGGTCCGGCCTCGGGTCGGAGGAGTCCCGCCGGATGAAGAGACCGGCGTCGGAGTCCATCACCGAGTTCTCCGGCAACGGCTTCGTGGTCTCCCAGACGATCACCGACTCCGGGTGGTCGAGCAGGTTCTCGCCGACACCGGGCAGGTCGTGCTTCGGCACGATGCCGATGCTGTCGAGGTGCTCCGCGTCGCCGACGCCCGAGAGCATCAGCAGCCGGGGCGTGTCGATCGCGCCGGCGCAGAGCAGGACCTCCTTGTTGGCCTCGACGTAACCCTTGTCGGTGTGCACGCCGATCGCTCGGTCACCGTCGAACTCGATCTTCCCGGCCCACGTGTTGAGCAGGAGGGTCAGGTTCCTGCGTTCGAGGATCGGGTGCACGTAGGCGGTGCTGGCGCTGGAACGCTGGTTGTTCTTCTCCGGGTGGTAGGCGATGGAGAAGAAGCCGACGCCGTCCTCGAACGGGGCGGCGTTGAAGTTCTCGACCTCGGGGACGTCGACGGCCTTGCGCGCGGCGGCGACGAAGTCCTTGGCGATCGGGTTCCTGTCCTTCTCCACCACCGGGATGATGTTGAGCTGGACCTTGTCGAAGTACGGCCCGACCGCCTCCCACGTCCAGCCGTGACCCCAGTCGTCGAGGTCCTGCGGCAGCGGCTGGAAGCAGATCAGCGTGTTGTGGCTGGAACATCCGCCGAGCACCTTCGCGCGGCTGTGCCGGATGTGCGAGTTGCCGCGCGGCTGCTCGACCGTCGGGTAGTCGTAGTCGTACTCGGTCTCGAGCAGGTTGATCCAGTTGCGCAGGTTCAGGATCTTCTCGTCGCCGACGTCGGACGGCCCGCCCTCGATGACCGCGACCGTGGTCGAGGGGTCCTCGGTCAGCCGCGCGGCGAGGACGCAGCCCGCGGTGCCGCCGCCGACGATGACGTAGTCGTAAGCGGTCACTGGGAGTCCTTTCGCGCGAACCAGTTCTGGGCTTGCGGCTTGAGGTTCTGGTACACGTGCTTGGGCTCGGTGTACTCCAGCAGACCGGCGGTGCCGAGCTCGCGGCCGACCCCGGAGCGCTTGAACCCGCCCCACTCGGCCTGCGGCAGGTACGGGCCGAACTCGTTGACCCAGACGGTGCCGTGGCGGAGCTTCTTCGCCACCCGCTGCGCCTTCTCGAGGTCCTGGCTCCAGACACCGCCCGCGAGGCCGTACTCGGTGTCGTTGCCGAGCCTGATCGCCTCGTCCTCGGTCTCGAAGCGCTCGGCGGTGATGATCGGGCCGAACGTCTCGTCCCGCACCAGCTTCATGTCCCTGGTGCAGTCCGCGTAGACGGTGGGGCGGAAGAAGAAACCGTTCTGCAGCTCGGGTTCGTCGGGCCGCCTGCCACCGGCCTTGAGGGTCGCGCCCTCCTGCTTCGCGATCTCGACGTAGCTCTCGACCTTCGCACGGTGCTCCGCGCTCACCAGCGGCCCGGACTCGGTGTCGGCGTCGAAACCGTTGCCCAGCTTGATGAGATCGGCCCGCCGGGCGACCTCGCCCACGAAGTCGTCGTAGACGCTGCTGTGCACGATGAGCCGCGTGCCGGACGAGCAGACCTGGCCCGCGTGGAAGAACGCGGCGGTGAGCGCGTAGTCGACGGCGACGTCGAGGTCGGCGTCCGCGAAGACGATGTTCGGGTTCTTGCCGCCGAGTTCCAGGGCGACCTTCTTCACGGTCTTCGCGGCCGACGCCATGATCCGCTGACCGGTCGCGAGGCTGCCGGTGAACGAGACCAGGTCGACGTCGGGGTGCTCGGACAGCGGCGCGCCGACCTCGGCGCCGGTGCCGAGGACGAGGTTCGCGACCCCGTCCGGGACCCCGGCCTCCTGCAACAGCTCGAACAGCTTGATCGTCGTGAGCGGCGTGATCTCACTGGGCTTCGCGACCAGCGTGTTGCCCGCGAGCAGGGCCGGCGCGATCTTCCAGGAGATCTGCAGCAGCGGGTAGTTCCAGGGGGCGATCAGGCCGCAGACGCCGACGGGTTCGTAGTCGATGCGGCTGATGACGTCTTCCGGCACCCCTGGGACGACCTTGGGGTGCAGCAGCCCGGCGAGGTTGCCGTAGTAGCGGAACACGGCGGCGACGTCGTCCACGTCGATGCGGCTCTCGACCAGCGTCTTGCCGGTGTCGAGCGTCTCGGTGCGGGCGATGTCCTCCTTGTCGCGCTCCAGCAGGTCCGCGACGCGGTGCAGCACGGCGGCGCGGTGCTCGGGACCGGCGTGCGGCCAGTCACCGTGGTCGAAGGCGTTCCTGGCCTTCTCGATCGCGGCGATCGCCTGGTCGCGGGTTTGGTCCTCGACCTCGGTGAGAACACTCTGGTCATAGGGGTTGATGATCTGCCGCACCGGCGACACTGGGCCTCCCTGTTCGTCTGTCCACGAAGGACATCGGGGTGTAGCCGGTCGCCGGTGGCGGTAAACCGTGACGACCGTCTCCTACTTCAGGTTCCTGCGGAGCCTGGTGAAAAGTCGTGCGTTGCTCATGGCGATGATGCCGACGACGTCCTCCGGGTTCTCGTCGTCTCGATAGGTCGCCACGAACTTCCTGTCCTCGATGGACCCATCTTCGACGCGAACGTCACGCGTCGCTCGCCCGATGAACTGGATTCGCACGCCGTACTGGTCCGACCAGACGTAACCGCCGTTGGTGTGGGTGGCGACCGTCTCGCCCGCGAGCAGGTTGCGGGTGGCGACCTGTGCCTGTTCGGTCGCGCTCGTCCAGTGCTCGGCGCGGTGTCCCGCGCAGTTCGCGACGTCGCCGACCGCGACGATGTTCTTCACGTTCGTGACGCCGCCCGCGTCGCACAGCACGCCGTTGTCGAGGCGGACCGGTCCGCCGGCGAGCCAGTCCGTCGCCGGACGCGTGCCGATGCCCGCGACGACGACGTCAGCGTTGACTTGACGACCGTCCGCGAGGTTGATTCCGCCGTCAACGTTGACTGAATCAACGTTGATTCCGGTAATCAACGTTGATCCGTGGTCGCCGTGCAGATGTCCACATGCAGCACCCATCTCGGCGCCGAGAACACGCGTGAGAGGCGTGCGGAGCGCCTCGACGACGGTGACGTCCTTGCCGAGAGCGCGCGCACTGGAGGCGATCTCGGCGCCGATGAACCCGGCGCCGATGACACCGACGTGCTGCGCGGAGCCGAACGCCTCGCGCAACTTGACCGCGTCGTCCAGCGTGCGCAGGACGTGCGTGCCGGGGATCGTGCGCGGCAGGCCACCCGTCGCGATGACGATGCCGTCGGCCTCGATCGTCGAGTCGTCGCCGAGCGAGACCTCGCCGGTGGAGAGCAGACCCGTGGCCCGCACCCCGAGACGCCACTCGGCGTCGAGCGCGTCGAGGTCCTCCTGGTCGGCGAGCGGCACCGCCTCGACCTTGCCGAGCAGGAAGTCCTTCGAGAGAGGAGGCCTGTCATAGGGGAGATGAACCTCGTCGCCGACCACGACGAGCCGTCCGTCGAACCCCTGCTGGCGCAGAGCCTGCGCCGACCTCAGACCGGCCAGTGATGCGCCGATGATCGCGATCGTCCTCACGCCACGTCCTCGTTCACTTCGACTTCGACATAGACCTCTCCATCTTCAACGAAAACCGGATAGGTCCTCACCGATCGTTTGGCGGGCAGACAGGTCGGCTCGCCGGTGCGAAGGTCGAAGCTCGCGGCGTGCAGCGGGCATTCGACGAAGCAGCCCTCCAGCCAGCCCTCGCTGAGCGAGGCGTCCTGGTGGGTGCAGGTGTCGTCGATGGCGTAGAGGGCGCCGTCGGCGTTGAAGACCGCTATCGGCGCGTGAGGACCGACGATGCGAACCGCCTCCCCTGGGGGCAGGTCCACGAGAGCGCAGGCGCGGATCATCGTCGGCCTCCGTTGCGTAACACGGCACACGTTCCGAATGACGCAACACAATGTGAGGCCCGGACGACCCGCCGTCAAGAGTCCGACAGCCTGTTTTGCCTGTCGATTACTGTTGCGCGATGAGCAACTCCGACTCGGCAGCTCAGGTGCAGTCCGTCGACAGGGCCATCAGCGTGCTCGAACTCCTCGCCCAGGGCGAGGCGGGCATCACCGAGATCGCCGGTGAGCTGGGCGTGCACAAGTCCACGGTGTCCAGACTCGTCTCCGTCCTGGAGTCGCGCGGCCTGGTCGAGCAGCTCGGCGAGAGGGGCAAGTACGCCATCGGCTTCGGGGTCGTCCGCCTCGCCGGCGCCGCCACCGGCCGCATGGACCTCACGAAACTCGGCCAGCCCGTCTGCCAGACCCTCGCGGACTCGTTCGGCGAGACCGTGAACATCGCCGTGCACGACGCTGGAGTCGCCATCAACATCACGCAGGCCCGCGGCTCGGCGGCCGTCTCCGCCGTGAACTGGATCGGCCAGCGCACACCCCTGCACGCCACCTCGTCCGGCAAAGTCCTGCTCGCGTACCTGCCGCAGGACGAGCGCGCGCGACTCGTGTCGATGCCGCTCGACGCCTACACCGAGAACACGGTCGTGGAGTCCGCACGGCTGCTGTCGGAGCTGGAGGAGGTCGCGTCGAAGGGGTACGCGGCGTGCTTCGAGGAGCTCGAACTCGGGCTGCACGCGGTGGCCGTGCCGGTGCGCGGGCACCGCGGCGAGGTCGTGGCGGCGATGAGCGCGTCCGGGCCGTCGTACCGGCTGTCCCGGGAGCGGGTGCGGGAGATCGTGCCGACGATGTCGTCGGCGGCCGCGGACCTGTCGGCGCAGCTCGGCTACTTCGCGGGGTAGCGGCTCAGCGCTCGTCGGCGACCGGTTCGGGGTGGTCGCCGCCGAGCGCTTCCAGCACCGCGTCGCCGTTGGCCCTCGCCCAGTCCGACAGCGCTCTGATCGGGTCGATGAGCGACGCCCCCAGCGGCGTGAGCTCGTACTCGACGCGGGGCGGTGCCTCGGCGTAGGCGTGGCGGCGGATGAGGCCGTGCGTCACCAGCCTGCGCAACGTCTGGGTGAGCACCTTGCGGGAGATGCCGCCGATCAGCTCGACCAGCTCGCCGTGGCGCACCGGGCCCCGGCTGAGACCGGAGAGCACGACGACCGCCCACTTGTCGGCGATCAACTCGACCGTCAGGCGTGCCGGGCAGTCGGCGAGGAAGGGCACGTCAGGGCCGAACCCGCTCATGACCTCGAAGGGTACTCGCGGGTTCCTGTCGGATTCCTAGCTTGGGGTTCGTTCTCGCTCCACAGCCAAGGAGAGTCATGCGAGTCATCACCCAGCACGCGCTCGGCGGTCCCGAGGTGCTCACCGTCGTGGACGCGCCCGAGCCCCGCCCACTGCCGACCGAGGTCCTCGTCCGCGTCCGGGCCATCGGCCTGAACCCGCTGGAGGCACGGCTGCGGGCCGGGGAGTTCCCGCTGATCGGCCGGCCGCCGTTCGTCCTCGGCTGGGACGTCAGCGGCGTGGTCGAGGACGCGCCGCAGACGTGGCGGTTCAGGCCCGGCGACGAGGTCTTCGGGATGCCGCTGTTCCCGCGCGCGGCGAACGCGTACGCCGAGTTCGTCGCGGCGCCGGCGTTGCACCTCGTGCGCAAGCCCGCGTCGCTCTCGCACGTCGAGGCGGCGGCTTTGCCGGTCGTCGGTTTGACGGCGTGGCAGGGGCTCGTCGACCTCGCCGGTGTCGGTGAGGGTGATCGGGTGCTGGTCCACGGCGGGGGTGGCGGGGTCGGCCACGTCGCGATCCAGATCGCGAAGGCCCTGGGCGCATACGTGATCACGACCGCGAGCAGGGGCAAACGGGAGTTCGTCGAGGGGTTCGGGCCCGACGAGGTGGTCGACCACACGGCGGTCGACTTCGCCGAGGTGGTTCGCGACGTCGACGTCGTCCTCGACACGATCGGCGGTGAGACCGTCGAACGCTCGCTCGCGGTGCTCCGTCCCGGCGGCCACCTGGTGACGGCGACCGCCGAGGACGACCCGGACCTCATCACCCGGTACGAGGCGGCCGGGATGCGCTTCAGCGGTGTCGCGGTCGACCCCGATCCGGTGGCGCTGCGCGGTCTCGTCGACCTCGTCGAGAAGGGCGAGCTCCGCGTTCACGTGCAGCAGACGTTCCCGTTCGACCGCGTCGCCGACGCACATCGGGTGCTCGACGGTGGCCATCTCCGGGGCAAGCTCGTCCTCACCGTCTGAGCGCGCGGTGAACCTGCCCTTTTGCCCGGTTTCGCGGACCGGCAAGCCACGATCGCGCGAACGGCGGTATTGACAGCCGGACCCTCTAGCCGGATTTTGTTGCTGATAGCGGAACGAGTTCTGTTACTCGCAACTGCGGCGAAGGGTGTCCTGATGCCTGGTGCAGTGCCTCGCGTGGTGCTCGTGGGGGCGGGGATCGTCGGGTGCGCGCTGGCCGACGAGCTCACCGAACGGGGCTTCACCGACGTCACGGTCCTCGACCAGGCAGCCGGTCTCGCGGTCGGGGGATCCAGCTCGCACGCCCCCGGCCTGGTCTTCCAGACCAACCCGTGCCGCAGCATGACGCAGTTCGCCCGCTACACCGTCGAGAAGTACACGGCGCTCGGCTGCTTCGACCAGGTCGGCGGCCTCGAGATCGCGACCACCCCCGAAAGGCTCGCGGACCTCTCCCGCCGGCACGGCTGGGCCACGTCGTGGGGCGTCGAGAGCCGGTTGGTCGACGCGGACGAGGTCGCGCGCCTGCACCCGTTGCTGGACCGGGAGCAGCTGCTCGGCGGGTTCCTCATCCCGAGCGACGGGCTTGCGAAGCCGGTGCTGGCGGCCGAGGTCCAGGCGCGGCGGGCGGCCGAACGCGGTGCGCGGTTCGTGTTCGGGCAGAAGGTCGTCGCGGTCGAGACCAGTGATGACCGCGTGACCGGGGTGCGGACCGAGACGGACGTGTTCGCGGCCGACGTCGTCGTCTCGTGCGCCGGGATGTGGGGGCCGGTGCTGGGCGAGATGGTCGGGCTGACCGTGCCGCTCGTGCCCATGGCGCACCAGTACGCGTTCAGCGGCGACCTGGACGTCGACGCGGACGCGTTGGCACGCCGGCCGATCCTGCGGCACCAGGAAGCCGACCTGTACTTCCGCTCGCACGGCCAGGCGCTCGGCATCGGCGCGTACGGGCACAAGCCCATGCCGATCGCGGCGAAGGACATCACCGGCTCGGAGTTGCCGTTCACCGAGGAGGACTTCAAGTCGTCCTGGGAGTCGGCGGTCGAACTGGTCCCGGCGCTCGCGGAGGCCGGGGTCGCGAGCGGGTTCAACGGGCTGTTCTCGTTCACCAGTGACGGGATGCCGTTGCTGGGCGAGCACCCGGGGCTGCGCGGGTTCTGGGTCGCGGAGGCCGTGTGGATCACGCACTCCGCGGGCGTGGCGCGCTCGGTGGCCGAGTGGATCGTCGACGGGCAGCCGGAGCTGGACCTGCACTCGAGCGACCTCAACCGGTTCGAGCAGGTGCAGCTCGCGCCGGACTACGTGCTGGAACGCAGCTGCCAGAACTTCGTCGAGGTCTACGACCTGCTGCACCCGTTGCAGCCCATGGAAAGCCCGCGTCCGCTCCGCACGAGCCCGTTCTACACCAGGCAGCAGGAGCTCGGCGCGTTCTTCCTGGAGGCGTCCGGCTGGGAGCGGCCGCACTGGTACGAGGCCAACGCCGGGTTGCCCGAGGTCGCCGAGGTCCCGCACCGCGACGAGTGGGCGAGCCGGTACTGGTCGCCCATCTGCGGGGCCGAGGCGCTCGTGACGCGCAAGCGGGTCGCGTTGTTCGACATGACCCCGTTGAAGCGGCTCGAGGTCAGCGGGCCGGGCGCGCTGGAGTTCCTGCAGCACATGACGACCAACAACCTCCAGCGCAAGCCGGGCGCGGTCGTCTACACGCTGCTGCTCGACGAGCAGGGCGGGGTGCGCAGCGACCTCACGGTCGCGCGCCTCGACGCCACGACGTTCCAGGTCGGCGCGAACGGCAACCTCGACCTCGACTGGCTCACCCGGCACGCTCCCGCCGACGTGTTCATCAAGGACATCACGGCCGGCACGTGCTGCATCGGCCTGTGGGGTCCTCTCGCCCGCGACCTGATCAACGACCTCCCGCACACCATGGACACGCAGAAGGGGTACTTCACCGCGCAACGGGCGTTCATCAAGAACGTCCCGGTGACCGCGCTGCGACTGTCCTATGTGGGCGAACTCGGCTGGGAGCTCTACACCACCGCGGACCTGGGCGCGAAGCTGTGGGACACGCTGTGGGAGGCCGGGCGGCGGCACGGTGTCATCGCGGCCGGGCGCGGCGCGTTCACCAGCCTGCGCCTGGAGAAGGGCTACCGGTCGTGGGGCACGGACATGACCGCGGAGCACGACCCGTTCGAGGCGGGCCTGGGGTTCGCGGTGCGGCAGGACAAGGAGTTCCTCGGCAAGGGGTCGCTGCACAACCTCACCTCGACCAAGAAGCTCACCTGCCTGACGATCGACGACCCGCACAGCGTCGTGCTGGGCAGTGAACCCGTGTTTCACCAAGGCGAACCGGTCGGGTACGTGACGAGCGCCGCCTACGGGTACACCACGGGCCTCAACATCGCGTACGCCTGGCTGCCCAGCGAGATCGACGACGAGGTGGAGATCGAGTACTTCGGGCGGAAGGTCACCGCGCGCCCAGCGGCGGAGCCGCTCTTCGACCCCGAGATGAAGCGACTCCGCGGATGACCCACGACGTCATCGTGATCGGGCTCGGCGGCATGGGCAGCGCCGCCGCCTACCGCCTCGCCGAACGCGGTCTGCGCGTGCTCGGACTCGAGAAGTTCACGCCCGTGCACGCGCGGGGGTCGAGCCACGGCGGGTCGCGCATCACGCGGCAGGCCTACTTCGAGGACCCGGCGTACGTGCCGTTGCTGCTCCGGGCGCACGAGATGTGGGACCAGGTCGAGCGGGACAGCGGCGAACGGATCTTCCACCGCGTCGGCGGCGTCATCGTCGGCGCGCCGGACTCCGAGGCGATCAGGGGCAGCCGGGCCAGCGCCGAGCAGTGGGGGATCCGGCACGAACTGCTGGACGCGAACGAGATCCGCGCCCGCTTCCCGCGGCTGAACCCCGCGCCGGACGAGATCGCGCTCCACGAGGAGGGCGCGGGGTACGTGGTGCCGGAGAACGCCGTGCGGGCGCATCTCGCGCTCGCCGAGCGGGCAGGCGCCGAACTGCGCTTCGAAGAACCGGTGACGCACTGGGAGCCGGGCAGGGTCATGACGACCCGCGGAACCTACGAGGCCGGGCACGTCGTCGTGTGCCCGGGACCGTGGGCGCCGGAGTTGCTGGGACACCTGGGAATCCCGTTTGAGATCGAACGTGCCGTCCAGTTCTACTTCACCCCGCGCGAGGACCTCCGCGACCACCCGGTCTACATCTGGGACCGCGCGGACGGCACGCGGTTCTACGGCTTCCCCGAGATCGACGGCGCCGTGAAGGTCGCGTTCCACCACGGCGGTCAGCCCTGCACGGCCGACACCGTCGACCGCACCGTGCACGCCCACGAGGTCGAGGCGATGGCGAACGCCACCGGGCCACCGATGCCCGGTGTGGCGGGAACGTTCCAGCGCGCCGCGACCTGCCTCTACACCAACACCGCGGACCGGCACTTCGTCATCGCGCGCGAGGGCGGCGTGACCGTGGCGTGCGGCTTCTCGGGGCACGGCTTCAAGTTCGTGCCCGTCGTCGGCGAGATCCTCGCCGACCTCACGATCGACGGGGCCACGCGGCACCCGATCGCCCTGTTCGACCCTGCTCGTCTGAGAGGCGGAGCATGACCGGCAGCCTGATCTCCACCCTTGAGGGCCGCTACTACACCGATCCCGCGATCTTCGCGCAGGAACAGGCGAGCATCTTCGAGAAGATGTGGTTCTGCGCGGTCCGCTCGGGCGACCTCCCGAACGCCGGCGACTTCCGCACGGTGCAGGTCGGGAGGGAGAGCGTGCTCATCGCCCGGGACCGCAAGGGCGCCCTCAACGCGTTCCTGAACGTGTGCCGGCACCGCGGCGCGCGCATCTGCGTCGACGAGGCCGGCAGCGTCAAACGGGCGTTCCAGTGCCCTTACCACGCCTGGACGTACGCGTTGGACGGAAACCTGATCGCCGCACCCAACCTCACCTCGATGCCGGACGTTGATCGCGTTGCGTACGGACTGACGAAGGTGCACTTGCGCGAATGGCTCGGCTACGTGTGGGTGAACCTCGCCGACGAACCTCCGACCTTCGAGGACGACGTGCTGAGCGCCGTCACCGAACGTTTGGGAACGCTCGACGCCCTGGACGGCTACGAGATCGACCAGTTGTCCGTGGGCAAACGGATCGTCTACGACGTCAAGGCCAACTGGAAGCTCATCATCGAGAACTTCATGGAGTGCTACCACTGCGCGACCATCCACCCCGAGCTCACCGAGGTGCTGCCGGAGTTCGCGGACGGCTACGCGGCGCAGTACTACGTCGGGCACGGCGCGGAGTTCGGTGATGAGATCAGGGGCTTCACCGTCGACGGGAGCGAGGGATTCGAGAAGCTCTCCGCCCTGGAAGAGGAACGCGACAGGAAGTACTACGCGATCACCGTCAAACCGCAGGTGTTCATCAACCTCGTGCCGGACCACGTGATCATCCACCGCATGTACCCGCTGGCCGCGGACCGGACGGTCGTCGAGTGCGATTGGCTCTACGCCAAGGAAGTCGTGGACACCGGGCGTGACGTCTCTCGCTCGGTCGAGCTGTTCCACCGGGTGAACGAACAGGACTTCGAAGCCTGCGAGCGATGCCAGCCCGCCATGGCGTCCCGCGCCTACGCGCAGGGAGGGGTGCTGGTGCCCTCGGAGCACCACATCGGCGGATTCCACGCGTGGCTGGTCCGCAAACTGGAATCAGCCGACTAGGGGATCGACTCGTCACCCGTGCACGCGAAAGCTGGCACGGGTGATGGAGCAGACCGACTTCTTGCTCCCCCAAGGGGAGCCCGATCTCCTCCGCCGCATCAGGCTGCTGGCCGAGCGGGCGGAACGGACGGCGCACAACAGGTCCAACTTCGTGGGACCGCCGCCGTCGCAGGAGCACCTGGACATACTCGCGGAGATCAGGAAGCTGACCGACGAGATGACCGCGGCGGCGGTGACCGGGAACGCCAGACGGGCCGAGACGCTGCCCCGGCCCGCCAGACCGGCGGACGACCTCGTCGTCCCCGGGAAGATCTGACCGTCAGCGCCGCTGGCCGCGGACCATCTTCACGAGACCCTTCATCGTCTCCTCCAAGCCGGAGCCGAACGGGTTGTCGTGCACGAGGTACGTCCACGTCGAGCTGGGGCGCTTCACCCCGGCATCGGCGAGGTCGTAGCCCTCGTCGGTGATCTTGGCCGCCTCGTACTTCTCCCTGGTCAGCTCCCACGACTCCGGCACGATCTTGTTGAACGCCGGGATGGCCTCGCGGTGGAACTCGTCGAGCGGGTTCTGCCGGGCCAGCGCACGCAGGTGGATGCCCTCGCGCAGGTCCGACAGGAAAGTGAGGTGGTGCGTCCACAGGTCGTCGAGGAAGAACAGCGTGATCTTGCGGGCGGCGTCGGCGGCCACCTCGTCGGGAGCGCCCTCCTTCTCACCGACCTTCTCGAACGCGGCGTCCGTGCGCAGCACCACGTCGCGGTGCTTGAGCAGGATCTCGCGCTGGTGCTCGATCAGCTTGTTGTAACGCCACGTGTTGCGGTGGATCTCGAGGTTCACGCCCTCCGCCACGCGCTGGGCGTGCTCGAAGGTGTGCAGCAGGCCCTTGTCGTGCACCCGTCCGTCGTTGTCCACTTCGGACGGGTCTTCGGCGTCCGGCGCGTACTGGGTGATCAGGTCGTCCTGCATGGACGAGAAGAACACCGAGCCGCCGGGGTCGCCCTGACGGCCCGCGCGGCCGCGCAGCTGGTCGTCCAGGCGTGAGGACGAGTGGCGGCCGGAGCCGATCACGTACAGGCCGCCCAGCTCGGCGATCCGGTCGTGGTCCTCGCCCTCGTGACCACCGAGGCGGATGTCCGTACCGCGACCGGCCATCTGCGTGGAGACCGTGATGCGCCGGTACGAGCCGGCGTCGGCGATGATCGACGCCTCCTCGGCGTCGTTCTTCGCGTTGAGCACCACGCACTCGATGTCCGCGGCGCGCAGCTTCGAGGAGATCCGCTCGGACTCGGCGACGTCGAGCGTGCCGACGAGGATCGGACGGCCCGTCTCGTGGACCTTCTTGATCTCCTCGACGATCGCGTCTTCCTTCTGCTCCAGCGTCGCGTAGAGGCGGAAGTGCTCGTCCTCGCGGATGTTCTCCTTGTTCGGCGGGATCACGAGCACCTCGAGCTCGTAGAACTCCCGCAGCGTCTCCGCGACGGCGACGGCGGTACCGGTCATGCCGCAGCGCGTCGGGTAGCGCGACAGCAGCGCCTGCACCGTCATCGAGTCCAGGATCTCGCCCGACTCGGTCGTCTGGACGTTCTCCTTGGCTTCGACCGCGGCCTGCAGGCCGTCCGGCCACCGCTGGAGCTTCGCGACGCGGCCACGCGTGTCGTTGATCAGGTGCACCTTGCCGTCACGCACGATGTAGTCGACGTCGCGGTGCAGCAGCACCTGCGCGTGCAGCGCCACGTTGACCTTCGACAGCGTGGACGTCACGTGCTCCTGCGAGTACAGGTCGATCTCGCCGAGCGCCCGCTCGACGGCCTCCGACCCCGCACCCGTGAGGAAGACGTTGCGCTCCTCGTCGTCGATCTCGTAGTGCAGCTCCTGCCGCAGCCGCTTGACCAGGTCGGCGATGACGGGGTCGGCCGCCTCCGCGCTGGTCGAGCCGGCGAGCACGAGCGGCACGCGCGCCTCGTCGACGAGCACCGAGTCGGCCTCGTCGATCAGCGCCACCTCGGGCTCGGGCACGATGATGTCGTCGGGGCTCGTGACGATCCGGTCGCGCAGGATGTCGAACCCGATCTCGCTGACCGGCGCGTACGTGACCTCGCGCTGGTAGGCCTCGCGGCGCTCCTCGGCCTTCGACGAGCCGTTGATCCAGCCCACCTCGACCCCGAGCAGCCGGTAGAGCGGCCCCATCCACTCCGCGTCGCGCTGGGCCAGGTAGTCGTTGACGCTGACCACGTGGACGCGCTTGCCCTTGATCGCGAACCCGGCCGCGGCCATCGCGCCGGCGAGCGTCTTGCCCTCACCGGTCGCCATCTCGACCACGAGCCCGCTCAGCATGCCCAGGGCGCCCAGCACCTGCACGTCGAACGGCCGCTGCCCGATGGCGCGCTCGGCGGCCTCCCGCGTGAGCGCGACGAGCTCGGTGTCCGTGCTCTCCTCGCGCAGCTTCTTCGCGTGGGCGGTCAGCTCCTCGTCGCTGAACGCCTTGAACGCGTCAGCGTGTTTCTCCACGTCCTTGAGCATTGCCTGGAACGGGGCGAGGTCGACCGAGCCCGGTTTCTGCGCGAACCTGCGCATCCGCTGCTTGAAGCGCGCCATGAGAGTGGTCACGACGCGCCAACGTACGGCATCGGCTCCAGGTTCCGCAGAGGTCTTGACTGTGAAGGCCCGATTTGATCGTTATGTCGGGCCTTCACAGTCGCTGATCAGGCCCGTTCCGGCTGGTGCGTCTCCGGCAGCTTCAGCACCGACACCAGCGTGCACAAGCCCATGACCAGCAGGAACGCCGATACGGACATCGACGTGCCGGTCGCGCCCAGCAGTGCGGTCATCACGAACGGTGTGCCACCGCTGACCAGGATCGATGCCAGCTGGTAGGCGAGAGAGGCGCCCGAGTACCGGACGTGCGGCGCGAACAGTTCACCCAGGTACGCGGCGATCGGCCCGTACACGAGAGAGGACGCGACGCCTCCGACCGTGTTCGCGACGAACAGCAACAGCAGCGAGCCCGTGTCCACGAGCAGGAAGTACGGGAACGCCCACGCGATCAGGCCGACCGTGCCCGCGATGATCAGCGGACGCCGTCCCAGCCGGTCGCTCAGCGCACCGGCGTAGAGGATCACCGGGACGCTCACGAGAGAGGACAGCAGGCTCACGACCAGCACGGACTCGCGAGAGAGGCCGAGCGTGGTGGTCGCGTAGGAGAGCACACCGGCGATCGACACGTAGAAGATCGCGTTCGAGGCGAACATCAGGCCCGCGCCGAGCAGGATCGGCTTGCGGTGCGTGCGGAGAGCCTCCTTCAGCGGTGCGTGCTTCACAGCCGGAGCGTCCGCACGGCGCTGCTGCAGTTCCTTGAAGACCGGGCTGTCCTCGACCTTCAGCTGGATGAACAGCACCACGGGGAACAGGAGTGCCGAAGCGAGGAACGGCACGCGCCAGCCCCACGAGGCGAAGGCCTCCGGCGAGAGAGACGTCGTGGCACTGATGAAGGCGACGTTGCCCAGCAGCACGCCGATCGGGACGCCGGCCTGGCCGAACGTGCCCGCGAAACCGCGTTTGCGCGGGCCCGCCGACTCGGTCAGCAGCAGGACCACACCGCCCCACTGCCCGCCGACCGCGATGCCCTGCAGGAAGCGCAGCAGGACCAGCAGCAG
This sequence comes from Lentzea sp. HUAS12, assembly GCF_024125735.1. NCBI lineage: Bacteria > Bacillati > Actinomycetota > Actinomycetes > Pseudonocardiales > Pseudonocardiaceae > Lentzea > Lentzea sp. HUAS12. Next base: position 4,792,422 of record NZ_CP099738.1, on the reverse strand, counting down.
CGGAGCGCCGACGCCGATGGACGCCGTCGTGGGCAGCAGGCCGATGAGGAACGTGGCCCCGGCCATCAGCGCGAGGCAGATGACGAGGGCCGGTTTGCGGCCGACCCTGTCACCGACGTGCCCGAACACCAGGCCGCCGAGCGGGCGCGCGATGAAGCCCGCCCAGAACGTGCTGAAGGACAGGAGCAGGGCCACGACCGGTGTGGCCTCGGGGAAGAACAGCTTGGGGAACACCAGTGCCGCGGCAGTCGCGTAGATGAAGAAGTCGTACCACTCAAGACTCGAACCGACGAGTCCGGCTGCCATCAGCCGGCGTGAGGTCTTCTGTTCCGCAGGGGCGACGCTGACCACGGATTCTCCTTCACCACGTGTCGATGAACGGGCGTTTCTTCCCTTGGGGACGGGAAGTCGAGGGGGCCAGCGCCGTGGCGATCCAGCGGCGCGTGTCGGCCGGGTCGATCACGTCGTCGATCTCGAAGACCGAGGCGACGTTGAGGGCTTTGCCGTGCTCGTAGGCCATCGCGACCATCTGGTCGTACCGCGTCTTCCGCTCGTCCGGGTCCTCGATGGCGTCGAGTTCTTTCCTGAAGCCGAGTTTGATGGCGCCTTCGAGTCCCATCGGGCCGAACTCCCCGGTGGGCCAGGAGATCGCGAACCTCGGCACCTTGAGGCTGCCGCCCGCCATGGCCTGGGCGCCGAGGCCGTAGGCCTTGCGCAGCACGACGAGTCCGAAGGGGACGGTCAGGTTGGCGCCCGTCACGACCATGCGGGTGAGGTGCCGGACGGTGGCGGTGCGTTCGGCGTCCGGGCCGACCATGAACCCCGGGGTGTCGGTCAGGGAGACGACCGGCAGGTCGAACGCGTCGGCGAGCTGGAGGAAGCGGGCGCACTTGTCGGCGGCGTCGGCGTCGATGGCGCCGCCGTTCACCATCGGGTCGTTGGCGATGATCGCGATGGGACGGCCCTCGACGCGGACGAGCGCGGTGACGACGGCCTTGCCGAAGCCCGCACGGAGTTCGAGCACGCTGCCGGTGTCGGCGAGGGTGTCGATGACGGCGCGGACGTCGTAGGCGCGGAGGCGGTTCTCGGGGACGGCGTGGCGGAGCAGGCGCTGGTCGTCACAAGCCCATTCAGCCGTAGTGCCTTGGAAGTACGAGAGGTACTTCTTCGCGACGGCCACCGCTTCTTCTTCGGACTCGACCACGACGTCCACGACGCCGTTGGGCACCTGCACGTCCAGCGGCCCGATCTCCTCCGGCCGGAACACGCCGAGCCCGCCGCCCTCGATCATCGCCGGGCCGCCCATGCCGATGTTCGCGCCCTCCACCGCGATGATCACGTCGCACGTGCCGAGCAGCACCGCGTTGCCCGCGAAGCACCGGCCGGCGACCACGCCGATCAACGGCACCTGACCGCTGAGCTGGGCGAACGCGTGGAACGAGCCGCAGTCGAGGCCGCTGACCATGCTGTGGTCGGTGTCGCCCGGACGTCCACCGCCACCCTCGGCGAACAGCACCACCGGCAGGTTCTCCTGCTGCGCCAACGCGAAGAGCCGGTCCTTCTTCTGGTGGTTGCGCATGCCCTGGGTGCCCGCGAGCACGGCGTAGTCGTAGGACATCGCCACGACCCGTGAACCGTTGACCACGCCGACGCCCGCCACCAGCCCGTCCGCGGGCGTGCGCTCGATCAGGTCCGGAAGCGACCTGCGCTGCCGTTGCGCGGCGATCGCGAGGCCGCCGTACTCGACGAACTCCGAACACAGGTCGGCGATGTTCTCCCGCGCGGTCCGCCCACCCCGGGCGTGCCGTTTCGCTTCGGCTTCCGGGCGGGAGAAGTCGTGCCGCGCCAGCACCTCGTCGAGGTCCGGGCGCACGAAAGAGGGGTCGATCTCGGCAACGTCCTCAGTGGACTCACCGACGCCGGAGGCCAGCACCTGGCCTTCGGACACGGTGTCACCCACCGACACCAGCACCTCGCCGGACACCCGGACGACGTGCTGCATCTTCATCGCTTCCAGCACCACGGCGTCCGCGGACACCTCGACCACCGTGCCGGCCAGTGGCGCCCGCATGCCCGTGACGGGCTCCTCGACCACGAAGTCGGTCGTCGCGCCGACGACGTCCCGCGCCAGAAGTCCCCGCAGGAACTCCAGGTTCGTCGGAACGCCCTCGATCCGGAACTCGCCCAAGGCCCGCCGCGCCCGGTTCAGGGCGACGTCCAGGTCCTCGCCGTGCACCACGAGCTTCGCGAGCAGCCCGTCGTACCGCGTCCCGACGCGATAGCCGACGTATCCGTGCGTGTCGACCCGCACGCCAGGGCCGGACGGCAGCGCGAACGCCCCCAGAACGCCCCCGGAGGTCTGGTTGACCCGCACCTGCACGGCCGCACCGCGGTCGTGGGGCGTGAAGTCCACGTCACCGCCCCAGGCGAGCAGCAGCTGGGTGCGCACGAGGTCCACTCCGGACACCATCTCGGTCACCGTGTGCTCGACCTGCAGCCGCGGGTTCACCTCGAGGAACGCGAACGAGTCCCCGGACACCAGGAACTCGACCGTGCCGACCCCGGTGAACCCGACGGCCGAGGCGATCGACACCGCCGCCGAGTGCAACGCCTTGCGCAGCACCGGGTCCAGCAGGGGAGCGGGCGCGATCTCCACGAGCTTCTGGTGCCGCAGCTGCACCGAGCAGTCGCGGTCACCGATCACCGAGGTGTCGACGAGCTGCACCTCGACGTGCCGGGCGGAGGGCATCAGCCGTTCGAAGTAGACGTCGTCGTTCCCGAAGGCCGCCAGCGCCTCCGCCCGGCACGCGGCGACGGCGCCGTCGAGTTCGGCAGGCTCGAACACCGCCCGCATGCCCTTGCCGCCACCGCCGGAGACCGCCTTCACCATCACCGGGAACGTGCCGGGCGGGGCGTCCAGCACCGGAATCCCCAGTGACGCCGCCAGTTCCCGTGCTCGCCGCTTGTCACCGAGCAGTTCCAGAACGTCAGCGGACGGCCCCACGAACGTCAGCCCGCGGTCGGAACACGCCCGGGCGAAAGCCGCGTTCTCCGACAGGAACCCCCACCCCGGATGCACCGCGACGCACCCCTCGGCGGCATCCAGCAGCTGGTCCACGTCGAGGTACGGAGTGGGCCCGCGCAGCGCCACGGCCCGGTCCGCCAGGGTCACGTGCAGCGACGAGGCGTCGTCCTCCGCGTACACCGCCACGGTGCGAATTCCCAGGTCAGCGGCCGCGCGCAGCACGCGGACGGCGACCTCACCCCGGTTGGCGACGAGCAGCACGGGTTACCTCCTGAGCGACCGCTTAGTATGTGACGGCGGTCGCATGTTGCCATCTGAAGTGAACGGAAGTCCATACGGAACCGATCGTGGTGCTGAGGCGTCAACGGAACACTTCGCCGCGAATGGGCGATCCAGTTGGCAGACTCCCCGCAAACATGCGAAGGGCTTTCAGGAGGCCGCAGTGGTGTTCAAGAGGATGATGCGCGCGTTCGGTGTCGGCGGGCCGACGGTCGACACGGTGCTGACGAACCCGAACGTCCGGCCCGGCGAGGTGCTGTCCGGCGAGGTGCGCATCGCGGGCGGCGACCACCCGGCCGAGATCGACCACGTCACGCTCGCGCTGCTCACCCGCGTCGAGGTCGAGAGCGGCGACAACGAGTACAACACCAACATGGAGTTCCACAAGTTCTCCGTGGGCCAGCGGATCCTCGCCCAGCCGCACCAGAACATCTCGCTGCCGTTCCAGGTCCCGGTGCCGTTCGAGTGCCCGATCAACGTCGTGGGCGGCGGGCAGCTGCACGGCATGCAGCTCGGCCTGCGCACCGAGCTCGAGGTCCGCGGCGCCGTCGACCCCGGCGACCTCGACCCGATCTGGGTGCACCCGCTGCCGTCGCAGGACGCCGTGCTCCAGGCGTTCGGGCAGATGGGTTTCCGCTTCACCAAGGCGGACAACGAGAAGGGCCGCATCTACGGCGTCCCGCAGCAGCTGCCGTTCTACCAGGAGATCGAGTTCTACCCGCCGCCGCAGTTCTCCGGCCGCCTCAAGCAGGTCGAGCTGACGTTCGTCACGACGCCGCACGAACTGCACGTGATCCTCGAGGCCGACAAGCGCGCCGGCCTGCTCCGCGCCGGTGGTGACGCCTACGGCCGCTTCGCCGTCTCGCACCAGCAGGCCGTCGGCACGGACTGGACCGCGACGATCAACCAGTGGATGGCGCAGGTCTCCGGCAGCCGCTGGTAACCCGAACGGTCGATGGCGTTACGCCTCGCGCTGCGTGTTCTGTCCGCTGAAGGGATGATCTCGGCCAAGATCCGAAATCATCGCGGAGGAGGCGGCATGGGCATCGGCAGCATCATCGGTGCGCTCGTCATCGGCCTGATCCTGGGCGTGCTCGGCCGGCTGTTCGCGCCGGGCAAGCAGAGCATCCCGATCTGGCTGACGATCATCGTCGGCATCGTGGCCGCGTTCATCGGCACGTGGATCGCGCGGCTGCTCGGCGTGGAGGACACGCCCGGCATCGACTGGATCGAGCTGATCGTCCAGATCGTGGTCGCCGCGGTCGGCGTGTCGGTCGTGGCCGGTGTGTACGGCCGCAAGTCGGTCAGCTAGCCGGGCGGACCATCCTCAGGACGAGGTCGGCGTACATGGCGCCGATCTCGTCCGGGGTGCGCTTGCCCTCGGGCTGGTACCAGCGCGCGACGTCTATGCACAGCGACAGCACGGCCAGGGTCGCGCCCTTGAGGTCGGGGACGTCGAACACGCCTTCGCGCACGCCGTCCGCGATGTAGGACCGCATCCGCTGCTCGATCTGCCGGCGCAGCCCCGCCACCTGCTCGTGGTGTTCGGGCGAGAGGGCGCCGAGCTCGTACTGCACCACCCGCGCCGTCGTGTGGAACTCCGCGTGCCATCCCGCGAACGCCGCCACGGCGTTCTTCAGTCGCTCCACCGCGTCCTGCCCCTCGATGCTCGACAGCAGCGCGAGCGACGTCTCGTGGCCGACGAGCGAGATGTTGAACAGAAGCTCCTCTTTGGACCTGTAGTGGATGTACACGGCCGCGGGCGACATCCCGGCCCGTGAGGCGATGTCCCGCGTGGTCGTGGCGTGGTACCCCTTGTCCGCGAACGCCTGGACGGCCGCGATGAGCATCCGGCGGGCGGCCTCGGGGGTGACCGTGCGCCACGTCTCGTCGAGCAGCGCGAACCCGTCCAGTCCGGTCGTCGTCATCGGGCGGCTCCTAGCGTGTTGACAGGTGATGGATCGTACTGCACGCTAAGCGTGCGCTTAGCTCTAAGCAACCGCTTAGTATGGAGGTCAGTGGTGCAGCGGACGCTGTTCAACGAGGATCACGCCGCGTTCCGGGAGTCGGCGAAGGCGTTCGTCGAGCGCACGATCACCCCGAACGTCGAGAAGTTCATCGAGCAGCGGGTGATCGACCGGGACGTGTGGCTGGAGGCCGGACGCCAGGGCCTGCTCGGTCTCGAGATCCCGGAGGAGTACGGCGGCAGCGGCGCGAACGACTACCGCTTCAACACCGTCTTCGCCGAGGAGCTGTGCCGGGTCAACGCCGCGGTGGCGTCCTCGATCGGCATCCACGGCGACGTCGTGGCGCCCTACCTCGTCGACCTGTGCACCGAGGAGCAGAAGCAGCGCTGGCTGCCCGGCATGTGCACCGGCGAGATCAAGACCGGCATCGCGATGACCGAGCCGTCCGGCGGCTCCGACCTCGCGGCGCTGAAGACCAACGCCGTGCGCGACGGTGACGACTGGATCCTCAACGGCTCCAAGACGTTCATCACCAACGGCTTCACCGCCGACATGATCGTCGTCGCGGCCCGCACCGACCCGTCGAAGGGCTCCCGCGGCATCTCGCTGTTCGCCGTCGAGACCGGCATGGCGGGCTTCGAGCGCGGCCGCAAGCTCGACAAGGTCGGCCAGCACCCGTCCGACACCGCGGAGCTGTTCTTCTCCGACGTGCGCCTGCCCGCCGCGAACCTGATCGGCGAGGAGGGCCAGGGCTTCATCTACATGATGGAGCGCCTGCCGCAGGAACGGATCGGCGCCGCCATCTCGAACCTCGCGCACGCGCAGGGCATCTTCGACGAGACGCTCGAGTACGTGAAGGAGCGCAAGGCGTTCGGGCAGTCGATCGGCAAGTTCCAGCACAACAAGTTCCTGCTGTCGGAGCTGCGCACCAAGCTCGACGTCACGCAGGCGTTCGTCGACACGCTGACGATGCAGCACGTCCGCGGCGAGCTGAGCCCGGTCGAGGCGGCGCAGGCGAAGTACTGGAGCGCCGACATCGAGAACGAGGTCATCGACGCCTGCGTGCAGCTGCACGGCGGCTACGGCTACATGACCGAGTACCGCGTCGCCCGCGCGTGGATGGACGCCCGCGTCACGAAGATCTGGGCGGGCTCCAACGAGATCATGAAGGAACTCATCGGCCGCGACCTGGGCCTGTAGGAGGAGAACGACATGCCGGAAGCAGTCATCGTCTCCACCGCCCGGTCGCCGATCGGCCGTGCCCGCAAGGGTTCTCTCGCGTCGATGCGGCCGGACGACCTGGCCGGGCAGGTGATCTCGGCCGCGCTGGGCGACATCCCGGCGTCCGAGATCACCGACCTGCACCTCGGGTGCGCCGAGCCGCAGGACGAGCACGGCCAGAACATCGCGCGCCGCGTCGCCGTGCAGCTCGGCCACGACGGCCTGCCCGGCACGACCGTCAACCGGTTCTGCGCCTCCTCGGTGCAGACCGCGCGGATGGCCTTCCACGCCATCAAGGCGGGGGAGGGCACCGCGTTCGTCTCGGCCGGTGTCGAGTGCGTGTCGCGGTACATGCACTCCGGCACGCCGTCGTTCAACCCGTTGTTCGACGAGGCCCAGCAGCGGACCCTGGACACGGCCGCGTCCAACGCGCCGTGGACCGACCCGCGCCTGGACGGCAAGCTGCCCGACTACTACATCGCGATGGGCCAGACGGCCGAGAACGTCGCGACGCAGCTCGGAATCTCGCGGCACGACCAGGACGAGTTCGGCGTGCGGTCGCAGAACCTCGCGGAGAAGGCGATCGCGGACGGGTTCTTCGCCCGCGAGATCACGCCGATCACCCTGGCCGACGGCACCGTGGTCTCCACGGACGACGGCCCGCGCGCCGGCGTGACCTACGAGGCGGTCTCCCAGCTGAAGACCGTCTTCCGCCCCGAGGGCACGGTCACCGCGGGCAACTGCTGCCCGTTGAACGACGGCGCGGCCGCGGTCGTGGTCATGAGCGACGTGCGGGCCCGCGAGCTCGGCCTGACCCCGTTGGCGCGCATCGTGTCCACGGGCGTCTCCGGCCTCTCGCCGGAGATCATGGGCCTCGGCCCGGTCGACGCGACGAAGCAGGCGCTGGGCCACGCGGGTCTGTCCATTTCGGACATCGACCTGGTCGAGATCAACGAGGCGTTCGCCGTGCAGGTGCTCGGCTCCCAGCGCGCGCTGGGCATCGACATCGACAGGCTGAACGTGCACGGCGGCGCGATCGCCCTCGGGCACCCGTTCGGCTCGACCGGCGCCCGGATCATGACGACGCTGATCAACGGCATGCAGGCCCGCGACGCCCAGTTCGGCCTCGAGACCATGTGCGTCGGTGGCGGCCAGGGCATGGCGATCATCCTGGAAAGGCTTTCGTAGTGGGAATCCTGGACAAGTTCCGCCTGGACGGGAAGGTCGCGATCGTCACCGGCGCGTCCTCGGGCCTCGGCGTCGCGTTCGCTCGCGGTCTCGCCGAAGCCGGTGCGGACGTCGTGCTCGCGGCCCGTCGCGCGGACAAGCTGAAGGACACGGCCGCACTGGTCGAGTCCACCGGGCAGCGCGCCCTGGTCGTGCAGGCCGACGTCTCGAAGCCGGAGGACTGCCGCGAGGTCGCCCGTGCGGCGGCCGAGTTCGGCACCGTCGCCGTGCTGGTGAACAACGCGGGTGTGGCCTCGGCCGTGCCTGCGTCCCGCGAGACGCCGGAGGAGTTCCGCGGCGTCGTGGACGTCAACCTCAACGGCGCCTACTGGATGGCGCAGGCCGCGGCCTCGGTCATGACGTCCGGCGGCTCGATCATCAACATCTCCAGCGTGCTCGGCCTCGTCACCGGCGGCATCCCCCAGGCCGCGTACTCGGCGTCGAAGGCCGGTCTGCTCGGCCTGACGCGGGACCTGGCGCAGCAGTGGACGGGCCGCAAGGGCATCCGCGTCAACGCGATCTGCCCCGGTTTCTTCGCCTCGGAGATGACCGACCAGTACCCGCCCGGGTACCTCGAGAAGATGCAGGCCTCTCTGCCATCCGGGCGAATCGGCGACCCGGAAGAACTAGCCGCGGCCGTTCTGTTCCTCGCCTCGCCCGCGGGCGGTTACGTTACCGGCGAGACGCTCGTCGTCGACGGTGGTGCCGTGATCGTCTGACTCCAGGGGGAGCCGTGCGGGAGCCCGAGTTCAAGGTGGTCGACCCGCGAAGACGGTTCCTGCTGTGGTTCGTGCCGCCGCTGGCGGTGTTCGTGTCCGGGCTGGTGGTGTTGCTCGTGTCGGGGCACGTCACCGGCCCGTTCCGGTCTGTGACGGTCGTGCGGGCGCTGTTCGCCTCCAAGCGCGACTTCTTCCAGGACGAGCAGGTCAAGCGGATCCTGATGGCCCGCGGCTACCAGGTGCACGTGACGCCGGTCGGGTCCCGCGACCTGGCGAACAAGCCCGACCTCGACTCGTACCACTTCGTGTTCCCGTCCGGGCACGTGGCGAACGAGCAGGTGAAGTCGCGCCGGGCGGGCAAGCACGTGGTGCCGTACCGGCCGTTCTTCACGCCGGTCGTGCTCGCCACGTTCCGCGAGTACGCCGAGGCGCTGGTGAAGGCCGGCGCAGCCACCCGCAACGGCGACCTCTACTACGACCTCAAGATGGACGAGTTCAAGAAACTCTCCGACGACCGCAAGCGGTGGCGGGACTACGGTCTGGCCAACGAGAACCGGATCACCGTGCAGTCGCCGGACCCCTGCAAGGCCTATTCGGGCGCGACGCTGGTCGGGTTCTTCGCCACCGCTTTCGGTGACGAGCCGCCGCAGACCGTCGAGGCGGCGGAGAAGCTGGCGCGGGAGGTCAAGCCGTACGTCGACGCCCAGGGCCAGGCCGGTGACGACATGGCCCCGAAGTACTTCGTGCCGGAGGGGCGCACCCACGCCGTCATCGCGGTGATCTACGAACACCAGTACATCGCCTACCAGTTGCGGCAGAAGAGCGTCGACACCGAACGGGTGCTGCTCTACCCGGAGAAGCAGCACCAGAGCACGCCCGAGCTGATCTCGTTCACGCCGGAGGGCGACCGGATCGGCGAGCTGATGATGAACGACCCGGACCTGCGCCGCCGCGCGGTCGAGTTGGGCTTCCACTCGCTGGGCTGGAACGGGGAGACCGGCGCCGACTTCGGGACCTACATCGCGTCCCGCGGGTTGCCGGAACCGCCGGCCGGGGCGAAGGGCAGGGTGGAGCTGCCCAGGGCGGAGCTCTTCGAGCGCATGCTCGACGTCGTCGGCGAGTGCAAGTGAGGGTGCTGGCGGCGGTCCTGCTGCTCCTGCTGACCGCGTGCACGTCCAGCACTCCGCCGATCCGGTTGACGGTGCTGGCGAGCACGGAGCTGGCCGACCTCGGACCGGTGCTCGCGGAGCTGAAGAAGGCCACCGGGATCGAGCTGGCCGTGGAGCACCGCGGCACGGTCGAGGCGAGCAGGTCGCTCGACGGCTTCGACCTGGCCTGGTTGTCCACCACCAGGTTCCTGCGGCTGCGCGGCGCCGAACCCGAGCTGGCGACGAGCGTCATGACCTCCCCGGTGGTGCTCGGGGTGAAGCGGTCGAAGCGAGCCGTGCTCGGAGAGCGGCCGACGTGGGCGGACGTCGCGGATCGTGCCGCGCTGGGCCAGTTCCGCTACGGGATGGCCGATCCGCGCGTGTCCGGTGGCGGGATGGCGGCGTTGATCGGGGTCGCCACGGCGGCCGCGGGGACCGGCGCGCCGCTGAGACCCGAGGACGTGAGCTGCGACCGGTTGCAGGGTTTCCTCGCGGGGCGGGCGTTCGACGTGCCGGACCCGGTGGGCGAGTTCACCCGGCGGTCCGATGTGGACGGACTGGTCGCGCACGAGTCGGAGTTGTTGTCCCTCAACGCTTCCCTGCCGGAACCGCTGGAGATCGTCTACCCGCGTGACGGCATCGTCCTGTCGGACTACCCGCTCATGCTGCTCAAGCCCGAGCACCGGGCGGTGTACGACCGCGCGGTGGAGTGGCTTCGAGCGCCTGCCGCCCAGCAGATGATCGCCGACCGCACCTGGCGCCGCCCGGTCGAGCCGTCCGTGCGGCGCAACGAGAAGCTGCGCGCCGACCTAGGCACCGCGCTCTACTTCCCGGACAGCTCCGAGGTGATCGACCGGCTGCTGCTGTTCCACGACCGCGCGGGCGACGGCCGCCAGGTGGTCTTCGTGCTGGACTACTCGACGTCCATGCGCGGCCCGCGCCTCGCCGGACTGCGCGAGGCCTTCGCGTCGCTCAACGGGTTCGACCGCTTCTACGTCGGGGAGACCGTGACGATCATCCGGTTCGCGGGCACGGTGCTGGAAGAGCGTTCGATCACCGTGCGCGGTCGTGAGGACCTCGACGCGCTGCTCGCCGTCGTCGCGTCCGAGGACCTGCGCGACAACACCGCGATCTGGGCCGCCCTGGAACGCGGGTTGCAGCTGGCGCGAGGCGAGACGGCGGTCGTGCTGATGACCGACGGCGAGAACAACGCGGGTCCGTCGGTCGACGAGTTCCTGCGGGTGGGCCGCGGCGAAGTGCCCGTGTACCCGATCAGGTTCGGCGAGGCCTCCACGGCCGAGCTGGACCGGGTGGCCCAGGCGAGCGGCGGCCGTCTCGTGGAGGCCGGCGCGAAGCCGTTGCTGGAGGCGGTGAGGGAGATCCGTGGCTGTCGATAGAGCGCTCTGGTGGTCGGTCTCGTGGGGCTGGATCCTCCTCTGGACGGCGACCCTGCTCGCGCTGATAGCGGTGATCGCCCTGGTCTGGCACCGGATCCGCCGCCGCGAGGTGGAACCCGAGGTCCCCGGCATCCTGTTCTACGTCCACGCCCAGCGCATGATCAACCTCTGCAAGGTGGGCCGCTACGACGACGCCGTGACCCGCCAGTTCGTCAAGCAGATCACCGTCACCAAGAACGGCAAGCTCCAAGTGGGCCCCAGCGAGTTCGGCATAGGCGTGGACGGCTCGGTCGTGGAGCAGAACACCGACACCTACGAGAAACCCGCCACCGAGATCGACGTCATCGGCGTCGTCCTGGCGGGCCTCCGCGCCGCCCACGGCGTGGTGGACGTCGACCTGACCGCGCAGACCGTCCGAGCCGACTCCCGGCACGGAGGCAGGACCATGCGCCTCAACGACATCCGCGACTACGTCTCCCTGCACGGCCGCTTCGAGGTGGGCGACGGCGACGACCCGGCCGTCCTGCACTCCCCGGTCGGCGGCGGCACGGTCCGCGTCGAATGCGACCGGGCGAGCCTCCGCGACACCCTCCCGCCCGGCCAGTTCAACGCCCGCTGCCTCGGCAAGGTGCAGTCCTGGAACGCCGCCACCGGCGAGATCGTCGTGCTCCCGGTCGTCGTATTCCAGTAGACGCGTGGGGGACGATCAACGGCGTGATCGCATTGGACGAGGTGTTGGTGATCGACGTGGAGTCGACGTGCTGGGAGGGCTCGCCGCCTCCCGGTGAGGTGTCGGAGATCATCGAGATCGGGATCTGCCCGTTGGAGGTCGCTTCGGGGAAGCGCGGCGAGCGCCGTTCGGTGCTGGTGCGGCCTTCCCGGTCGTCCGTCAGTCCTTTTTGCACTTCGCTGACGACCCTGACCGCCGAGCAGGTCTCCTCCGGCGTGTCGTTCGCCGAGGCGTGTTCCCTGCTGCGCAAGGAGTTCCGCTCGGACCGCCGCGTCTGGGCGTCGTACGGCGATTACGACCGCAAGATGTTCGAACGGCAGTGCGCCGACTTCGGCGTCCGCTACCCGTTCGGGCCGCGGCACGTCAACGTGAAGACGTTGTTCGCGCTCGCGCACGCGTTGCCGCGCGAGGTCGGCATGGCCGAGGCGGTGCGGCTCACCGGGCGGAGGATCGACGGCACGCACCACCGCGGCCACGACGACGCGTTCAACATCGCCGGGTTGCTGGCCGGCCTGATCCGCCGGTGAGATCACCTGTTCGGAGGATTCCAGTCGATGCCGACCGTGCAGACCCGTTCGGTCTCCCGCCAGACCGTGATGGCGAAGGTGCCCGCCTCGGCTGAGACCCTGGCGAGGTACTCGGTGGCGCAGGCGATCGTGTAGCGCGACTTCCAGTCGGCTTCTTTCTTTATGTACCAACCATGATCCGTCACGGACTCGACGTAGGAGAGGGTCAGGCGACCGTTCCGGCTGCGGCGGTGGTACTGGATGCTGTGGACGTACTCCATGCAGTGGACGGTCCTCATCAGACCCCGCCAGCGTGATTCACGAATGTCAGATCTCGTCCGTAACGTTTGGGGCATGTCCGACCCCACGTTCCGGCAGGTCCGCCTCGGCGAGGCGTTGAAGAGGCTGCGTGAACGCGCCGGGCTGAGCCAGCGTGAGGCGGCGTACCGGCTGCGGTACAACTACCAGAAGCTGAGCCGCATCGAGAACGGCCAGTTGCCGGAGTACCACGGCATGCGCGCGATGCTGGATCTGTACGGCGTGCTCGTGTCGGAGGAGGCGCCGTACATCGACATGTGGGAGCGAGCCAGTGAGAAGGGCTGGTGGCACCCCTACGGCCTGGACGACCAGGGTTACATCAGCTTGGAACACGACGCGATCAGAGTCTGCGAGTTCAGCCTCGGATACGTTCCAGGTTTGCTGCAGATCGAGGCCTACATGCGTGCGGTGTTCCGCGGATGGCACACGCAGCACTCGCGGAAGTGGACCGAGAACCAGATCGCCATCCGAACCAGGCGGCAAGAGCGCCTGGACGGTCAGCTCCAGTACCACGGCGTCATCGCCGAGGCAGCCCTCAAACAAGCGGAACGCGAGCAGTTGCTCCACATCATCGAGCGGGGATCGCTCTCCAACGTGACCGTGCAGGTGCTGCCTGACGCGGCCGGTCTGCATGACGGGCAGAACGGGGCGTTCACGGTGCTGGACTTCGCCTATCCGGGCGAGATGTCGGTGCTTTACGTCGAGCATCCTGCAGGCTCGACGCACGTCGAGGACATCGAGCGGGTGAAGGCCACTAAACTGGTCTTCAAGCACCTCTCGAAGCTGGCGTTGACCCCCGATGAGTCAGCCGAGTGGATCGGGAGGTTGGCTGCCGAGAGGTAGGGATCGACGTGTCTGCTGTGTGGCGCAAGAGCAGCCGCAGCAACGGCGGTGGAAACGGCAACTGCGTGGAGATCGCCCTGGACGGCCCCGCCGCCCGCATCCGCGACTCGAAGGGCCGGGCGGACGCCACGGTCGCGGCGCCCGCCTGGGCTGCGTTCCTCGCGATGGTCAAGGACCAGGTCAGAAGCTGATCACGTCGGCCGTGTCCGGGTTCGCCCTGCCCGCCAGCACGGCCTGCCACACCTCGACCAGCTCCTCCGGGCCGTGGTGCTGAACGACGGCGACCCAGTCGCCGGCCTGAGCGGTGAACGATCGCCACGCCTCGCCGAACCGCTGAGCCAACCCGTCCGAGCCCCAGTCGGCCGTGCGCTTGCGCAGCTGATCCGGCGCGAAGAAGAACTCCGACCGCGAGTCCTGCGACGGCGCCTTGTGGGTCAGCCCGATCGACACGTCCTTCTTCAGTTCGGCGCCCAGCCGTGAGTGCAGTGCCGACCGCACGTCGGCCGACCCGCTGAAGTCCAGGTACACCGAAGGCTCGACGTCCACGGCGGCGTCGTAGGGGAGCACGGTGTCGTAGAGACCGAGACCCTTGGTGAATTCCACGTTGCGCGGCGATGTCAGGCCGACGAGCCGGACTCCCTGACCGCGCAGGCACTGGGCCGTGCCGAACGCCGTCTTGCTGGAGGCGGACGAGATCACGACGGTGCGGGCGCCGTGGAAGTCGTTGTCCACCAGCTGGTCGGCGAGCAGGAAGGACGTGAGGAACAGCGGCCGGTACAGCACCTGGAGGTCTTCCAACGTCGCGTCGTAGGCCGGGTCGGACGACGTCACCAGGTAGCTGTTGTAGACGGCGGGCAGTTCGGCGCGGTGGTCGGCGGTGTCGGCGAACCCGGACGAGGTCAGACGGGCCCGCGCGACGAAGTGGCTCGCCATCGGCAGGTAGCCGTAGACGCGGGTGCCGGTGGGCAGGGCGTCCACTGTGGAGTCGACGACGTCGGCGAAGCCCCACACCGGCACCACGCCCTGACCAGGGCCGCCCGCCGGGAAGAAGTTCCAGTAGCCGAGGACGTCACCGATCACGCCGTACGTGACGTTGTTGGCGGTGAGGCCTACCCGGCTGACGCGCAGCAGGACCTCGCAGTCGGACAGATCGGACCCGGAGGGCAGTTCGTCGTGCAGCACTGCGGTTTCGGCGAGGTCACCGCGGTCGACGACGACGGTCCAGCGATTGATCATTGCCTTCGCTTCTCCTTGGTCGGAGGTATTCTCCGGTCGTGACCGTGCCTGAAAGACTGATCGACGCCGCCACCCGCCTCTTCGCGGACAAGGGCTACGAGCGGGTCGCCGTGCAGGAGATCGTGGAGAGCGCCGGCGTCACCAAGGGCGCCATGTACCACTACTTCGGGTCGAAGGACGACCTGCTGCACGAGATCTACGGGCGGCTGCTGCGGTTGCAGACCGAACACCTCGAGAAGATCGCGTCGAGCACCGGGCCCGTCACCGAACGGCTGCGCGAGGCCGCGATCGACGTCATCGTCACCAGCGTCGACGACTTCGACGCCGCCAAGGTGTTCTTCCGGTCGATGAACCACCTCTCCGAGGAGAAGCAGCGAGAGGTGCGGGCCGAGCGGCGGCGCTACCACGAGAAGTTCCGCGGGCTGGTCGAGGAGGGACAGCGGGACGGGACGTTCCGCGCCGACGTGCCCGCGGACGTGGCCACGTACTACTTCTTCGGATCGCTGCACCAGCTCGGCACCTGGTACCGCCCGGACGGGGACATCCCGCCCGGGCAGTTGGCGCAGCACTACGCGGACCTGCTGATCCACAGTCTCAAGGCCTGATCAGGGCACGATCACGCTGACGATCTCGGCGACGCACGCGGGCTTCTCGCTGCCCTCGATCTCGATGACGACCTTGGTCACGAGCTGCTTGCCCAGCGCGATGTCGGTGACGTCCAGCAGCTCGACGCCGCCGCGCACCCTGGCGCCGACGAGCACCGGCTGCGGGAAGCGCACCTTGTTGCTGCCGTAGTTGACGCCCATCTTGATGTTCTTGACCGTGTAGACGTCCCGCACCAGGTACGGCACCAGCGACAACGTCAGGTAGCCGTGCGCGACCGGTCCGCCGAACGGGCCCTTGGCGGCCTTCTCGACGTCGATGTGGATCCACTGGTGGTCGAGGGTCGCGTCGGCGAACAGGTTGACCTGCTCCTGCGTGATCTCGTGCCACTCGCCGAAACCGAGGTGCTGGCCCTTCGCGGCGACCAGCTCGTCGATGTTCTCGAACGCGCGCATCCGTCTCAGTCCTTCGGTCCGCCGGCGACGTAGATGACCTGGCCGGACACGAACCCGGCACCCTCGCTGACGAGGAACGACGCGGTGTGCGCGATGTCTTCCGGCTGGCCGACGCGCGCGACCGGGATGGCAGCCGCGGAGCCGTTGACCAGGTCCTCGAACGAGATCTTCATGCGCTCGGCCGTCGCCTTGGTCATCTCGGTGACGATGAAACCGGGCGCGATCGCGTTGACCGTGACACCGAACTTGCCGAGCTCGATCGCGAGGGTCTTCGTGAAGCCCTGCAGACCGGCCTTGGCGGCGGCGTAGTTGGCCTGGCCGCGGTTGCCGAGCGCGCTGGTGCTCGACAGGTTGACGATGCGGCCGAAGCCTTCCTTCGTCTGGAACGCCTGCACGGCCTTGCTCATCAGGAACGCGCCGCGCAGGTGCACGTTCATGACCGTGTCCCAGTCGCTCGCGGACATCTTGAACAGCAGGTTGTCGCGCAGCACGCCCGCGTTGTTGATGAGCACGGTCGGCGCGCCGAGCTCCTCGGCGACCTTCGCGACCGCGGCGTTGACCTGCTCCTCGTCGGCGACGTCGACCTTGAGGCCGATGGCGCGCCCACCGCCCGCGACGATCTTGTCGGCGCCGTCGCGCACACCCTGCTCGTCGAGGTCGAGCAACGCGACGGCCAGGCCGTCCGCGGCGAGGCGCTGCGCGACCGCGGCACCGATGCCACGAGCCGCGCCGGTGACGATCGCAACCCTGTCGGCCACGGGTCCTCCTTCGGTTTCGGTGGTGAGCTAAGCAAGCGCTTAGTAACGTACCTATCAGTCAGCTTGACGTCCAGGCCTGTGCGGACGACCATACCGACTGGTCGGAATGTTGCACTACGAGGAGGCAGGTGTCCGTGGAACTCACCGGCAAGGTCGCGCTCATCACCGGCGGAGCCAACGGCATCGGCGCCGCGTCCGCCCGGCGCCTGGCCTCGCACGGCGCTCGCGTCGTCGTGGCGGACGTGGACGCCGACCAGGGCAAAGCCGTTGCCGACGAGGTCGGCGGCGTGTTCGTGCGCTGCGACGTCACGGTTCCTTCGGACTCGGCGGAGGCCGTCGCGCTCGCCGTTCGCGAGTTCGGCGGGCTCGACATCGCGTTCCTGAACGCCGGCATCGGCACCGGCTGCTCGCTGGGCGACGACTTCGACGTCGAGACGTACCGCCGCGCGATGGCGATCAACCTCGACGGCGTCGTCTACGGCGCGCACTACGCGTTGCCCGAGGTGCGCAAGCGCGGCGGCCAGATCATCGCCACGGCGTCGATGGCCGGCCTCATGCCGATGCCCGGCGACCCCGTCTACGGCGCCAACAAGGCCGCCGTCGTCGGTCTCGTGCGCTCTCTCGGCGGCGCACACCCGGACGTGCGCGTGAACGCCCTGTGTCCCGGCTTTGCCGACACCAACATCATCGTGCCGCTGCGCTCGACGCTGGAGGAGATCGGCATGCCGATCATCCCGGTGTCCGCCGTGGTGGACGCCTTCATGTCCATTGTGGAGGGTTCGGGCACCGGTGAGGCCTGGTTCGTCCAGGCAGGCCGTGCCCCGGAGCCGTTCGGCTTCCGCAACCCGCCCGGCCCCCGTGCCGCCGACGGCTCGCGGATCCAGGCCGCCCAGAAGGACCCCGTCACCATCGCGCTCAAGGAGAACTGACCGTGCGTGCCATCCAGATCACCGAGTTCGGTGGGCCCGAGGTGTTGCAGCAGGTGGAGCTGCCCGACCCCGTCGCGGGTGAGGGCGAGGTGCTGATCAACGTTTCGCGGGCCGGTCTGAACTACGCGGACACGCACCAGGCGGAGAACTCCTACCTGGCCAAGATGGAACTGCCCCTGGTGCCCGGCGGCGAGGTCGTCGGGACCACTTCTGACGGGCGTCGGGTCGTCGCTCTGACGAAGAACTCCGGTGGGTATGCGGAGAAGGCCGTCGCGCCCGCTTTGACGACCTTCGACGTTCCCGACGGTGTGGACGACCTGACGGCGTTGTCGTTGATCGTGCAGGGTGCGACGGCCTGGTTGCTGCTGCGGAAGTCGACTCACATGGAGCCTGGCGAGTCGGTCGTCGTGCACGCTGCCGCCGGTGGTGTGGGGACGATCGCCGTGCAGCTGGCCAAGTTGTGGGGCGCCGGCCGCGTGATCGCCACGGCGTCTTCCGAGGAGAAGCGCAAGCTCGCACTGGACCTGGGTGCCGACGTTGCCGTTGACTCACGTGCGTCGGACATGACGGCCGCGCTGAAGGAGGCCAACGGCGGCCGGCGTGTCGACGTCGTGCTGGACATGACCGGAGGAGCAACCACTGACCAGTCGCTCGTGGCGCTGGCTCCGTTCGGGCGCCTTGCGTTTTATGGCATGGCCTCGCGCGAAAGGCCGAAGCCGGTCGACCTCGGGGCACTGCTGGTGCACTCCACGGCCGTTGCGGGTATGTGGCTGCCCCACGCGTTGAAGGTTCGCGACGCCGAGCACGGGACTCTCGCGCATCGGGCCATGGCCGAGCTGTTCCAGCTCGTGGTGGACGGCAAGTTGAAGGCCGTTCCCGGTGGCGAGTACGGGATGGGCGAGATCCGGCAGGCCCACGAGGACCTGCGGTCGCGCAAGACGGCGGGCAAGCTGCTGCTCGACCCGGCTCGCTGACACGAACCAGTGATGTTGCGATCAACAGTCGCCTGAAGCGCCGAGAGGGCGGCCCGCGAATGAAGCGGGCCGCCCTCTCGTGCTGACTCCGGACCTACTCGGAGAGCTCCGCCAGCTGGGCCTTCACCTTGGCCAGCTCGGCCTCCAGCTCCTCCATGCGGGTGCGGTGCTGGTCGCGCGCCGCCTCGAGCACCGACTCGATGCCCTCGGCGATGTCCTCGTGCAGCTCCTTGGCCGCCTTGGCGACCGCGATGGCCGGGATGACCAGGCCCGACACGACGCGCTGCGTGCCGTGGACCAGGTCGGCCTGCCACTCGCCCTCGGCGGTGCCGGTGACCGTGAGCGTGAGCTCGACGGTGCGAGTCTTCTTCGCCGTGCTCTTCGGGCGGCCGGCCTTCGGCTTCTCAGCCTTCGGGGGCGCCGGTGCCTCGGCGGGCTTGGGAGCCTCGACGGGCTTCGGGGCCTCGGCCTCGGGGGCGGCCTTCGCCGGAGTCTCCTCCACGACGGTCTCCTCGACTGCCTGAACCTCGGTGAGCGTGTCCGACACGATCAGGTTTCCTCTCTCCACAACGACGTGACCCCGCGCACAGCATAGAACACCTGTTCGATCAGCCGTGAATGGGGTCAGCGGAGAGCCTAGTCAGTACGGCGGGAGCTGCACGCGCCACTGCCGTTCGACGTCGAGGACGCCGGGTACCGCCTGCAACGCAGGGATGGCCTTCACCTCGGCCGTGCCGGTGACCACGCCCAGCGCTTCCAGGACGGTGTCGACCACCAGGCCCGCCTCCCGCAGGTCGTCGAGGACCTGCGGGAGGCTGCCGTCGGTCACGGAGACCATCACCTGGTCGACCGGAGCGGTCATGGCGCCTGGACGAGCCCGGTGCCGATGTCGGTGGACGGCAGCGGCACGCGCAGAGCCGTGCCGGCCAGGCGAGCCCACAGTTCGTACGCGCGTGCGCCCGTCTTCTCCGCGATCAGGACGGCCACGCCCGCCACGTGCGGGGTCGCCATCGACGTGCCGCGCAGGCGGCGGTACTTCTCCGGCAGCTTGAAGGAGGAGTACACGTCGACGCCGGGGGCGCAGACGTCGATCTGGCCGATCTTGTCCGCCGAGCCCGACGAGAACGACGCGATCGCGCGGTTCACGTCGATCGCCGCCACCGCGATGATGCTCGGGCAGCGGGCCGGGTGGCCGACCGGCGCGATGCGGCCGGGACGCGAGGAGGCGTTGCCCGCCGCGGCGATGATCAGCGTGCCCTTGGCCAGCGCGCGCTGCGCCACGGTCTCGTAGATCTGCGAGTACGGCGTGCCCGCCGGGACGTCGGCGCCCAGTGACATCGAGATCACGGCGACGCCGTTCGAGATCGCCCAGTCGATGCCCGCGAGGATGCCGCCGTCGGAGCCGGAGCCCGCGTTGGACAGCACCTTGCCCGCGAAGATCTCCGCCTCGTAGGCGACGCCGTAACCAGGTGCCGTGGCGGGCTTGCGCGGGCCCGCGGACGTGCCGATGCAGTGCGTGCCGTGGCCGTGGCCGTCCTGCACGTCCTCGCCGGCGATGAACGACTTCGTGGTGATCGCACGGCCCGCGAAGTCCGGGTGGTTCTGCTCCCAGCCCGTGTCGAGCACGGCGATCTTGACGCCCTTGCCGGTGGCCGTGCTGACGTCCGCGCCGACCGCCTGCAGCCCCCAGGTCAGCACGGACTCGTCGACGGCCTGCGCCTGCGCCTCCTCGACGGGCGCGGCGTCGTCCTGGAACGCGTGCACGACGCGCTCCGGTTCGACGATCTGGACCGGCCCGGGACGCTCGGCGGCGCCGTTCAGCTCGGCCAGCAGGTTCGGGTCCGCGGACACGACCGCGACCCCGAGCTCGGGGAAGACCTGCACGGCCTCCGGGTCCAGATCGCCGCTGTTGGGGTCGAACCCGACGACAGCACCGAGCTCGGCCACCCCCTCTTCGATCGCGTCTTCCTGCAGCAACACCAGGAAACGCCCGGTGGTCTCCACTTCAGCGGGTTCGGTCATGACGTTTCGCCCCTACTCTCCGACTTGCCCTCACTAGAGAGTCGTCACATCAGGGCTCCCGTTTCAGGCCATCTGCCTTCTGCGCTGAAAGAATTCACCGATCGGCTCAACGTACTTGGCCGCGATCGGCCCCAGGATCGCCATCAGCAGCACGTACGCGGTCGCGAGCGCCGCGAGGTCGGCGGCCACCTGCCCGGACGCCACGGCCAGCCCGGCGATGACGATGGAGAACTCACCCCGCGCCACCAGCGCCGCGCCCGCACGCATGCGGCCCATCTTGCCGATGCCCTGCCGGCGCGCCGCCCACCAGCCGGTGAACACCTTCGTCGCCGTCGTGACCACGGCCAGAGCCACCGCGATTCCCAGAACGGGTGGAATCGAACGCGGGTCGGTGTTGAGCCCGAACACCACGAAGAACATCGCCGCGAACAGGTCCCGCAGCGGCTCCAGCAACCGCGTCGCGTTCTCGGCCGTCGACCCGGAGATCGCGATGCCGAGCAGGAACGCGCCGACCGCGGCGGACACCTGCAGCTGCGAGGCGACGCCCGCGACCAGCAACGCCGAACCGAGCAGCTTGAGCAGGAACACCTCGTGGTCGGGACTGTCCACAATGGCCGAGATGAACCGGCCGTACTTCAACGCCACCACCAGGACCACGGTGATCGCGAGCAGCGAGATGCCCACCGACGTCAGTCCGCCGAGGAAGCTCACGCCCGCCAGCACCGCCGTGAGCACCGGCAGGTAGACGGCCATCGCCAGGTCCTCGAACACGAGCACGGACAGCACGACGGGCGTCTCGCGGTTACCTAACCTGCCAAGGTCTCCGAGCACCTTCGCGACGATGCCCGACGACGAGATGTACGTGACGCCCGCCATCGCGAGCGCGCCGACGGTGCCCCAGCCGAGCAGGTAGGCCGCGATCGCACCTGGCGCCGAGTTCAGCACCAGGTCGAGCACACCGGCCATCCACGACTTCTTCAGCCCGGTGGTGAGCTCGGACGCCGAGTACTCGAGTCCGAGCAGCAGGAGCAGCAGCACCACGCCGATCTCGCTGGCCAGGTGCGTGAACTCCTCGATGCCGTGCAACGGGACGAACCCGCCCTGGCCGAACGCGAGCCCGCCGATCAGGTACAGCGGGATCGGGGAGATACCGGCACGCCGGGCCACACGACCCAGCAGGCCGAGGCCGAAGAAGACCGCGCCGAGCTGGATCATGGCGATTGTTGTCTCGTGCACTGTGCTTAACCGCCGTGGAGGATCTCAGCGGCGGCGTCGAGGCCCTCCGCGGTGCCGACGACGACCGCGAGGTCACCGTTTTCGAAGAGGAAGTCGGGCCCGGGCGACGGATGCGCGTTGCCCGCGCGCACGACGGCCACGATGGACACACCTGTCCTCGTGCGCAGGGCGGTCTCGCCGAGGGTGCGGTTCGCGAAGGCGGTGACCGGCAGCTGACGCGTGGTGATGCCCGCGATGTCGCGGGTCTCCTCGCGCAGGTGGGCGACGAGCTGCGGCGCGCCGAGCAGGCCCGCGAGCGTGTTCGCCTCTTCCGGTGAGAGGGGTATGGAGGCCGAGCAGGAGTCCGGGTCGTTCGCCTTGGAGACGATGAGCTCGAACTTGCCGTCCCGATAGGTGATCACGCCGACACGCCGCCCGGCGCGGATGGTGAAGTCCTGACGCGTCCCGATGCCCGGCAGGGGCGTGATCTCTACGTTCACACAGATCATGATACGTGGATGTCACTTCGAGTACGCCCCGTGCGTCGCGGTTGGGTGGTACGCGATCGCGTGCCCGGACCCGACGTCGACGAGTTCGCCGAACCCGGTCAGGTGATCGGGGCGCTGGCCAGGGCCCCGCACGGCACGCTGCTGGCCGTCCAGCACCCCCACCGCACCCCCGCGGCGCTGGCGGAGGGGGTCGGCCTGCTCGACGCGCTGCCGGCCGCCCGCGCCGAGCTCGCGGTGCTGATCAGGCGCGCGTACGTCGAGGTCACCGACGTCGTCGCGCCCTACCGGGTGGACGGGCCGGACGGCACGGCGTGCGGTGTGCTGTGCCTGGTCGACCCGGACGGCATCGCGCACACCGAGGACGTCTACCCGGACGTCGTCGCCGAACGCGGACGGGTGCTGGCCTCGCTGGGCATCGCGACGAGCGCCGCCATGCTCGTCCCGGTCACCCCGCACGACGCCCTCACGGAGCTCGTGCTCGGCATGACGGGGGAGCCGGCCGTGTCGCTCGTGGACTCGGGCGGGCGGCGGCACTGGGTGTGGCTGGTCGGGCCGGGGGAGGAGCAGGACGCGTTCCTCGACGCCGCCGGCGCGCACCCGTTGCTCGTCGCGGACGGCAACCACCGGGTCGCGGCGGCGCGCGAGGCCGGGCTGGCGGGGCTGCTGGCGCTCGTCACGTCCGGGCCGGGGCTGCGGGTCGGGCCGATCCACCGCGCGATCTCGGGCAGCGGGCTCACCGCGTCCGACCTGGTGGCGGCGTGGGAACGGGCCGGGCTGGCGGTGTCGTCCCTGCCCTACGTCGTCGATCCCGAACCGGGAGTGGTCGTGGTGCGGTGCCCGGACGAGGTGCTGCGGGTCGAACTGCCCGCGGGACGGGGGATCGACCACGCGGTCGTGGAGTCGTTGCTGCTGCACGAGGCTCTCGGCCTCGACCCCGAGAGCCCGTGCGTGAGGGCGGTCGTGGACCCGTCGGTCGAGGCCGAGGCGGTGCTGCTGATCGCACCCGTGCCGCTGCGGGAAGTGCTGGCGGGCACCAAGATGCCGCGCAAGAGCACCTACTTCACGCCCAAGCCGCGCAGCGGACTTCTGCTGGCCGACCTGTCACCGTAGGGCCCTGCCCGGCGGGATCGTTCGGCCCTGTTCGGTCGTCGGACGCGCGTTGAAAATCGAGCGATGCACTACGACGCCTCACCTTCGCTGCCGCCACCCCATTCCCGGATCGGACTGCTGCACGTCAGGCACCTGAGGGTCATGACGTCGGCGTTGCGCGCGGTCGACTACCGCTACGGCGGCGGATCGTGCCGCACGCAGGTGCAGGCGCTGTTGTCGTGGTGCGACAAGGCTTACGCGCACTCGGCCAGCGCCGCCGTGCGCCGCGACTTCCGGGGCGCCATCGCGGAGCTGCACGCCCTCGCGGGGTGGACGGCCTTCGACGCCGGCCTCGGAGGATCCGCGCACCGCCACTTCCTGCTCGCCCTGGACTTCGCCCAGGACGAGGACCTGGTGGCGAACATCCGGTACCGGATGGGGCGGGTCCACCTGCACCACGGTGGGCCCGCCGAGGCGCTCGGCATGTTCCGGCTCGCGGAGATCGTCGCGAAGAGCCACCACACGAACGCGATCCTGGCCGCGAACCAGGCGTGGTGCCACGCCGAGATGGGACAGCGGGTGCCCGCGCTGGCGTTGCTGGGACGTGCGCACGACGAGTTCGCACGGGCGGACGTGGACGGCGCGCCGCCGTGGGCCGCGTTCTTCGACGTGCACGACCTCGCCGGCATGACCGGGGCCATCTACACCTCTCTCGCGCGCACGGTCGACGCGAGTTACGCCAAGCCGGCCATCACGGCGTTGCTCCAGGCGGTGTCCGGCTACCGCGACGAGATGGCGCGCAGCCGGACGTTCGCGCTGATCTCGTTGTCGCTCAACCACCTCCTGCTGGGGGACGCGGACGAGGCGGCGGCCGCGGGGGTCCTGGCCGTCGCGCAGGCGGGGGACGTGATGTCGGCCCGCGCGCGCAAGAAGCTCGAACCGCTGCACGCCGAGGCGGACCGGCGTCGCGCAACCACGTTGCGGGAGCTCATCACGCCGTTGCTGGTGGCCCCGTCGCACGCCGCGTGATGGACGCGCGGAGCCGGTGGTTTCCGGCCTCGCCGGGGTCGTTGCCGGAGATCAGGGCCTTCGTGCGGGAGCTCGCCGGGCAGTCCGGGTTGCGCGGTGACGACGCGCGGGACGTGGTGCTGGCGGTGTCCGAGGCGGCGGACAACGCGGTGCGGCGCGCCGGGGCGTCCGTCGTCGGGGTGGCGTGGGAGCCGCGCGACCACGCCGTGCTGCTCACCATCGAGGACGACGGCGTGTTCGACCACGACGCCGGTGACGTCAGGCCGTTGGGGCTGCGGCTGCTGTTCGGCGTCGCCGACGAGGTGCGGGTGCGGCCGGGCAAGCCGACGTGGCCCGGCACGGTCGTGCGGGCGCTCGTGCGGGTCTGGTCGCGGCCGGGCGCCCTGGACCTGCCCGCGCAGCGCTCGAAGGTGCTGCTGGTGGACGGCGACCGGCTCTCGGGCCAGGCCCTGGCCGTCTTCCTGCACGCCGAGGGCTACGACGTGTCGCTCGTGACGACGGTGGCGGCCGCACAGGAGGCCATTCAGAGTCCACCGGCTCTGGCGGTGGTGGACCTGCTGACGTCTCATGGGGAGGGAACGAGGTTCGCTGCGGCGGCGCGAACCTCCGGCGTGCCGGTGGTGGCCGTCTCGGCGATCGAGCCGGCCGCGCACGTCGCCGACGCGTACCTGGCGAAACCGGCGCACCCGTTCCGCGTGCTCGCCGCGGTGCGCGACCTGTTGTCTCCCGACCCGTGAGGCACTGACGATGAGACCTCATCCAGGCCAGCTGGAGGTGCGCCGCGACGGCGCGGTGGTGACGTTGACCGGTGAGGTCGACATGAACACCAGCGACCTGCTGCGCGCCGAGCTCGCGCTCGCCTGTTCGGCCGGGGACGGCCTGGGCGACGTCGTGGTCGACTTCACCGGGCTGACGTTCATCGGTTCCAGCGGCCTGCACGTGCTGATCGAGACCGCCGGCGTGCTGGGGGACCGGCGGCTCGTGCTGCTCGGCGGCGGGTGGGCCGCCTACGTCGTGAACCTGCTCGGGCTCACCGTGAAGTTCCCGAACATCGTTGTGGAACAAGACGTCGGGTGATGTCCACTGAGGACGCTGTAGGGTCGGTCGCATGGCGGTGCGAGCGATCAGGGGTGCCACGCAGATCGACGCGGATTCGCGGGACCTGCTGCTGGAGGCGACGGCCGAGCTGGTGCGGGAGGTGTTGTCGTGCAACGCGTTGACGTCGGAAGACCTGATCAGCGTGGTGCTCACCGCCACCCCCGACCTCGTGTCGGAGTTCCCGGCCTACGCCGCGCGCCTCGCGGGCCTGCAGGACGTGCCGTTGCTGTCCGCCACCGAGATCGCGGTGCCGGGCTCGATGCCGCGGGTGGTCCGGTTGCTGGCCCACGTCGAGACGGACCTGCCGCGGTCGTCGATCAAGCACGTCTACCTGCGCGGAGCGGCGGCGTTGCGGACCGACCTCAACCACTGAACGCGCGGCTGATCGCGTCAACGCGTTGGCCCGGATGCCCCGCAGGCGCCCCACCCACTCCGCGCCGGGGTCGAGCGCCGGCGCGATGTGCGTGGGGTGCGCGCAGTTGACCATGTAGTAGGCCGGGTAGCCGTTCGTGTCCCGGTCGACCGCGCGGACGGCGTCCCCCAGCGCGTCCCCGCTCGGCAGCCTGCCGTCGGTCTCGACGGTGAACGAGATGACCACCTGCGCGCCGGCCTCGCGGGCGGCGTCGGCGATGCCGGTGGCCTCGGGCACGTTCGTCAGCGTCATCGCGGTGACCAGGTCGGCCTCGGTGTCGGGGAGCGTGCGGATCTGGGTGGAGTGGTACTCGCGCGCCTCGTCCCGGCTCATGATCGTCTCAGGTCTGTACGCGTCCCCGCGCGGCCCGACGCACCCGCTGATGACGACGGTGGCCGCGAACTTCGCGCGCACGTCCAGCAGCAGGTCGACGGCGGCCCTGTTGGCCCGGTCGAGGCGGTTCCCGTCGTAACCCCGCCGCGCCGCCCTGCCGTCGGGGTCGTCGAGCAGCGGGAACGCGGCGAAGTCGGGCAGGTCGATGCCGTCGTCGAAGATCAGGGTGGTCTCGGCGCCGCCGTCGGCGAGGAAGAGGTCGGCGTGGAGCTGGGGCAGCTGCCTCATCGGGGTGCCTCCAGGTCGGAGGGCTCAGTGTGCGTCCCGTGCACCGGTCGTGCCCGCTAGGATCAGGTGATCACTGGGGGGTGATCGCGTGTTCCAGCCCTATCTGGCGGAGTACCGCTACTACGCGTTGTTCCGCGACGGCCACGGCATGTCCGACGTCGGCAACTCCGAAGGCCTCTACCGCAGCCTTGGTCCCTACGACGAGCAGAAGTACGTCGGCCGCGGTGTGTGGCAGAGCAGCAACGGCCTGTCCAAATCCCGCGACAGGGACTCGTACGACGACTACCGCGAGGTGAGTGCCGTCGAGCTCGAGAGGCTCGAGCGGCTGGCCGACGACATGGGCTCCGCCCGGGTCGAGTCGCGGGACGGGGCCCAGGGCGGTGGCTACGCGGTCTTCCGGCACGAGGCCGACGTGATCGACTTGCGCTCCGCGTACGCCGTGGTCGACGAGCTGCTGCCAGAGCATGGTTTCGCGGTGCCTTTGTGGCCGTTCGAACGGGACGAGCTGGCCGCGGTCGTCGCCCTCCTCACGGCCCGGCGGCGAGCAGAACCGGTGGACGGCCACCACCACTTCGCCGTGTTCGACGCTTTCAACGACTTCGTGACGCTCGACCGGGCGCACTCGCTGATCCGCTGCCCTGCCGACGGCGACGGCAAGTGGGAGACGTTCCTGCACGGCGACCGATGGGTGCCGGGAACCGACCCGCGGAGCGGACACGTCCTGCCGGTCGCCCACGACGAGATCCTGCGCGTCAAGCAGCTGAGGGAGAACGCCGAGACCAGGTACTTCGAGGTCCAGCTCGGCACCAACACCCGGCGAGAGGTCGTCCGCCGCACCGCGTCGGGCGACGAGGCGGTGGACGACCTCGGCTGGCGGCCCACCGACGTGTTCGAGCGACTGCGGCCGGACTGGCAGGTCGAGGAGTTGGGCGAGCGCGGCTTCCGCGGCGTGCGTTACGCCCGTGTGCTCCTGGCGAGGTCGGCCAGGTTCCGCGGCGAGCCGCACAGCTACCAGGCCTTCTTCAGCGGGCAGGACGACGTCTACGACTTCGCCCTGGTCCGCTTCCTGGCCAGGAGGCTGCCGAACCCGTACGAGCTCGAGTACGAGCTGTGGACACCGGACGGCTGGGAGTACCGGGCCGACAGGCTCCACGGAACCCCGCTGCCGATCTCCGAGGAGGAGTTCCACCGGCTGGCGGAACTCCTCCGGGACACGGGTCGCCTCAGGCGCTGAAGGCCTTGCCGGGCAGCCACCCGTTGGGGATGTCCGTGACGCGCCAGGACGGAACGGACACCTTCACCGTGCGGATCGGCGTGGCGAGGAACGGCGCCACCTCGGGCACCTTGGCGACGAGGTGCTGCCGCACGGCCTCGTCCTCGGCACCCTCGACCACCACGGCCGTGCCCCGCGCCTGCAGGAACGGCTCCATCGGCGACCCGGTCGACACGACCAGCGCCACCTCGGGGTTCTCCTTGATCGCCTTGAGCGTGCGGCCGCGCTCCTCGAGCACGAGCACCAGCGTGTGCGGCCCGTCCTCGGCGAAGTAGACGCCGCTCACCCACGAGCCGTCCGATCCCGCCGTGGCGAGGAACATCGACTTGTGCGCGGCCAGCGTGCGGTGCAGCAGCTCCTCGACGGCGCCGCGCTGTTCTGTGGTGGTCACTGGGTCCTCCATCGATCTCGGTGGTGCGCCCACCAGATCGGCGCGGACCGCGCGCGCCTTGTGCGGATTCCACCGATCGATACCGCCTACCGGCTGAAGTGCTGCTGCAGGCGCTGGTGGCGGAACTCGTAGGCGGCACCCACCTGCCGGAGGACGCCGCGTTCGTGCGCCTCCTCCAGGAAGCCCAGGAGACGCCAGGGAAGCCTGCCGCACAGGGCGAACCAGGTCCGCGCGATGGTGAAGCCGACCCAGGCGCCGGACAGGGGCCAGACGCAGGAGGCGGTCAGCCCCAGCCCGGCCATGGCCACGAGGGCGGGCACGTCCAGTCCGCCCTCCACCCACGTCCACATCGACAGCCCGACGGTGATCGTGGTCGTGGCCAGCGCGGTCACGAAGATCGTGGCCTTGCGGTCGCCCGCCAGGCCGCCGCGGGGGTCGACGGGCGCGTTGACCGAGATCGGCTTCGCCAGCGCCTGGCTGCTCCAGCCGATGCCGATGATCGAGCCGGTGGTCACCACGATGCCCAGCGGGGTCCTGGCGGAGGCGAGCTGGTCGGCGAGCGCGGACGCCCCGATGCCCGCCAGCCCGCCGGCCAGCAGGCCGCCGGCGGCCCGGCCCCAGGATGCCACCAGGTACGACGGCAACCGGGCGGCGTCTGGGGCGCGCACCGCACCCGCCACCGTTCCCGCGAGAGCTCCGGCCACGGCGCCCGCGGCGGCTCCCACGACCAGGACGACGAGCCACCACGCCGCGAAGACCGGCTGGTCGCTGAGCCGGCCGTGGAGCAGGATCGTCGTCGCGAACACGGCGCCGGTGAGCAGACCCCGGCTCGCGCCGACGACCGTGCGAGGTCCGGGCAGCATCAAGAACAGGCGCCACCACCCCAGGTTCCGCGCCTGTGGCCTCGCCGCGAGCCGTCGAGCGAGGAACGCGAGCCACCTCCTCGGGTTCTCCGGAGAGGGGTAGAGCGCCGGGAGGTAGGCCTCCAGTAGGTGCTTCTCGACGGCGGACGACGTCGGCAGTTCCAGCAGGTCCGCGGGATCGCTCGTGAGCGGGGTGAACGCCGTCCTCGCGAGGTAGACGGCCAGCGGGGTCGAGAGCGCCCGTGCGAGCACCCCGTCCGGTTCCCGCAGGAGCGCCTCGGTGACCGGCCGCCACCTCCGGTCGCCCTCCAGCACACCCGCCTCCAGGTACCGGGCCGCCTCCCGCGCCCCGACCGGTGTCAGCTCGACGACCGCCGCCCGGCCGACCGGGACACCGGTCTCGCGGATGATCTCCTCGTAGTCGTCCGCGCGGCAGGTCAGCACGAAGGGCGAGTTCCTGCCGACCACACGGGCGATGCCCCGCACCGCGTCGACCTTCGAACCGACCTCGTCCAGCGCGTCCAGCACCGGCAGGACCAGCCGCTTCTCGACCAGTGCGCGCGCCAGGGCCTGCCCGTGGACGCCGCGTGCGCGGAAGTCCGGGTGGTCCGCGGAGATCCGCTGCGCCATCCACGAGTCCAGGTCCTGCTCGGCCGGGTCCCAGGAGGCGAGCGGCAGCAGGACCGGGACCAGGTCGCCCGGCTCGCGCCGGGCGAGCAGGTCCAGCACCAGCAGCATCGCGGCACTCGTCTTGCCGGAGCCGGGTTCGCCCAGCAGCACGAGCTGGTGGCCGGGCAGTTCGAACAGCGCGTCCGCGAGCCGGCCCACACCGCCGTGCAGCTTCAGCCGGAGGGGCTCGCCGGGCACGACGCCGGGACCGATGACGTCCTTCGCGCTCGGTGCGACCGGCCGTCGGGTCGACGCCCAGCGGACGTCCAGCGGGTCCTGGTGGGTGAGGCCGCGAGCACCGGCCTCCCGTTCCCACTGCCGGAGGACGAGATCGGCGAGGTCCTCGAGCGCGTGGGCGGGATCTCCCGAGGTGTCCGCCGCGACGCCGGCGCGCAGCGTCAGCAAGCCGACCACCAGGCCCGCGAGCGCGAGCACCGCGCCCGTCACGCTGGCGAGCTTGTCCCCCACGTCCAGCGCGTCTTCCGACGTGGCCAGCCAGATCAGGACACCGATGACCGACACGGCGAACGCCACGACGGCGAGCCGCCACCTGCCCGAGTTCACCGCGACATGATTCCCGATGATCGGCACCGCCTCCGCCCTGGACCGTCCCGGTGCCGGTGTGAGCGTCCGCACCAGGCACAATGTGGACCGTGGGTGTCTCGGAGGGAGCTGCTGTGGGCCAGGGTCAGTTGCGCGGTGTGGTCGCTCTCGACGGACCGGCCGGCACCGGCAAGTCCACCGTGGCCAAGCGCCTCGCGATGGCGCTGGACGCGCGCTACCTCGACACCGGCTCGATGTACCGGGCGATCGCGCTCGCCGTGCTGCGCGCGGGCGTCGACCCGGCCGACGAGGCCAAGGTCGTCGCGGTCGCCGAGAACGCGGTGCTCGTCGTCGGCACGGACCCCCGGCAGCCGGGCATCACGCTCGACGGCGACGAAGTGTCGTCCGCCGTCCGGGCGCCCGAGGTCTCGCTCGCCGTGTCACCGGTGTCCGCGACCGGGAACGTGCGGGAGCTCCTCGTCGCCCAGCAGCGCGCGATCATCGCGGACGCCGTCGACCACGTGGGCGGGATCGTCGTCGAGGGGCGCGACATCGGCACCGTCGTGACGCCCGACGCCCCGCTGAAGGTGTACCTGACGGCCTCGGCCGAGGCGCGGGCCGCGCGCAGGACCAAGCAGGACAGCGCCGCCGGCCGCGAGTCCACTGTGGACGCCGCGCTGGCCGACGTGCAGCGTCGTGACAAGTACGACTCCACGCGCGCCGTGTCGCCGATGAAGCCGGCCGACGACGCGGTGGAGCTCGACAACACCGACCTCGACCTCGCGGGCACGATCACCGCTTTGCTGGAGCTCGTCGAACGGCGTGGGCTGCGGGTGACCGGGTGAGCGTTCCCGGGGGCACGCAGCCCTGGCTGTTCGACCTCGGCCGCTGGATCGCGCGGGTTCCCTACGCCTGGCAGTTCCGGATTCGGACGCACGGCCGCGACCGCGTACCCTTGAGCGGCGGCGTGGTCGTCGTCGCCAACCACAGCTCGGCGGCGGACGGGCCGATCCTCTTCGGTGTGCTTCCCCGGCGCGTGACGTTCCTGATCAAGCAGGAGATGTTCAAAGGTGTCGTGGGCGACCTCCTGCGCAAGATCGGGCAGATCCCCGTCAAACGGGGAGAAGCCGACCGCACGGCGCTGACCAGCGCGTTGTCCGTGCTCAAAGCCGGTGGTGTGATCGGGGTCTTCCCCGAGGGCACGCGTGGCGAGGGCGACGTGGCGAGCGCGCAGAACGGCGCCGCGTGGCTCGCCAAGACCTCCGGCGCGGTGGTGCTCCCGGTCGCCTGCCGCGGGACCTACCAGGCCAAGGGCTGGCGCCCCGAGGTCGACGTGCTGATCGGTGAGCCGTTCCACCTCCCGGAAGGGAAGGGGCGGGCGGCCCTGGGCGTTGCCACCGAGCAGGTGCGTGACCGCCTGGCGACACTGGTCGCCGAACTCGATGGACATCGCAAGAGTGAGGGAAGACGATGACGGACCTGGACGGCACCTGGGAGGACGAGGCCGACTGGTCAGCCTTCGACGACCTCGACGGCGGTGACGGCGAGGAAGCGGCGCCGCCCCAGCCGGTGCTCGCGGTGGTCGGACGGCCGAACGTCGGCAAGTCCACGCTGGTCAACCGCATCATCGGCCGCCGTGAGGCCGTGGTGCAGGACGTGCCCGGCGTGACGCGTGACCGGGTTGCCTACGACGCGCTGTGGAACGGCCGCAAGTTCACCGTGGTCGACACGGGCGGCTGGGAGCCGGACGCGGTCGGCCTGCAGGCCTCCGTGGCCGCGCAGGCCGAGCTCGCGATGGCGACCGCGGACGTGATCCTGCTGGTCGTGGACGGGTCGGTGGGCGCGACGGCCACCGAGGAGGCCGTCGCGAAGGTCCTGCGCCGCTCCAAGAAGCCCGTGATCCTCTGCGCGTCCAAGGTCGACGACGACAGGCTGATGGCCGACATCGCGTCGCTGTGGTCGCTCGGCCTGGGCGAGCCCTACCCGGTCTCCGGCCTGCACGGCCGCGGCTCCGGCGACCTGCTCGACGTCATCCTCGACCGGCTGCCCGAGACCCCGCGTGACGACTTCGGCGGCCGCGGTGGCGGTCCCCGCCGCGTGGCGCTCGTCGGCAAGCCGAACGTCGGCAAGTCGTCGCTGCTCAACCGCCTGACCGGCGAGAACCGCTCGGTCGTCGACTCGGTCGCGGGCACCACCGTCGACCCGGTCGACTCGCTGGTGGAGCTCGACGGCGAGATCTGGCGTTTCGTGGACACCGCCGGCCTGCGCAAGCGGGTCAAGTTCTCCGGTGGCGCCGAGTACTACGCGTCGCTGCGCACCAAGTCCGCGATCGAGACCGCCGAGGTCGCCGTCGTGCTCCTGGACGCGCACGAGCCGTTGGCGGAGCAGGACCTCCGAGTGCTGACGATGGTCGTCGAGTCGGGCCGCGCGTGCGTGCTGGCGTTCAACAAGTGGGACCTGGTCGACGAGGACCGCCGCACCGAGATGGTCCGCGAACTCGAACGCGGCCTCGTGCGCGTCCCGTGGGCGGACAAGGTCAACATCTCCGCCCTCACCGGCCGCGCCGTGCACAAGCTCGCGCCGGCGTTGAGGACCGCCCTGAACTCCTGGGACACCCGAGTCCCGACCGGCCGCCTGAACCAGTGGCTGACCGAACTGATCGCCGCGACCCCGCCGCCCGTGCGCGGCGGCAAGCAGCCGAAGGTCCTGTTCGCGACCCAGGCCTCGACCCGCCCGCCGACGTTCGTGCTGTTCACGACGGGCTTCCTCGAGGCCTCGTACCGCCGCTTCATCGAGCGCAGGCTGCGCGAGGAGTTCGGCTTCGAGGGCAGCCCGGTCCGCATCTCCGTGCGCGTGCGCGAGAAGAAGAAGGCCGGCGCCGGCAAGAAGTAGCTCTCGGCGGTTCTCCGTAGTTTCTACGGGTGACGACCCAACCGGCTGGTTGCCCTTTGCCATGGGGTGCGGTTGGTTGGGTTCGTGGCCGTACGAGTGGTGCTAGCCGACGACGAGGCCCTGCTGCGGCGGGGCCTGAAAGTCCTCCTCGAAGCCGACGGCAGAGTCGAGGTAGTCGGCGAGGCGGCTGACGGCGCCGAACTGATCGAGGCAGTCCTGGCCCACCTGCCCGACGTGGTGCTGGTGGACGTCCAGATGCCCGGCGTAGACGGCCTGGAAGCCGTCCGCCGACTCAGGACGTGGGCCACCCCACCGGCGATCGCCGTGCTGACCACGTTCGACCTGGACGACTACGTGGCGACAGCCCTGGACCTCGGCGCTCAGGGCTTCCTCCTCAAGGACGCGGAACCAGAAGCCCTGGTCCGCGCCGTGGTGGACCTGGCAGCAGGCGGGGCCGTCCTGGACCCGCGCATCACCGCCCGCCTACTCCCACGCCTGCGAGGCTTCCGGGCCAACCGGCAGCTGGACTCGTTGTCGGCCCGCGAACGCCAGGTCCTCGAACTGGTCGCGGCCGGCCGCTCGAACCACTCGATAGCCGAAGAACTCTGCCTGTCCGAGGCCACGGTGAAGAGCTACGTCTCCACCGTCCTCACCAAACTGGGCGTGGAGAACCGGGTGCAGGCAGCCCTGGTGGCCCACCAGGTTGGTGTCTGGTGAAGACGGTCCTGCGCGAAATCCTGACCGCAGGCCTCACCACAGGAGTAGTCCTCCTGACCCAGGACCGC
Organism: Lentzea sp. HUAS12; assembly: GCF_024125735.1. Taxonomy (NCBI): domain Bacteria; kingdom Bacillati; phylum Actinomycetota; class Actinomycetes; order Pseudonocardiales; family Pseudonocardiaceae; genus Lentzea; species Lentzea sp. HUAS12. Next base: position 4,758,676 of record NZ_CP099738.1, on the reverse strand, counting down.
CCTTTCCCGTGGTCCCTCTGGACCGCGGTAGCCGCGTCACTGCTGCTCCCGACCCGCCTCCGCTGGCCCTGGCTGGCCACCCTCCTGTGCGTACCGGCAGTGGCAGGAGGCCTGGGCTGGGCACCCGCCCTGGTAGCCCAGTTCCGCCTGGGCCGCAAGGAAAAGTCGCTCCCGCTCCAACTCTTCTGGGTCCTCCTCCTCACCACCGCGGCGATAGCCCCGGTCCTCCTCCTGGAAACCATCCCCCTGGGCACGCTCCTGCTGGCCTTCGCCTTCGCGTTCGGCCTCGCAGCAGCCCCCACAGCCCTGGGTGCCCTGGTCACCACCCGCAAGGAACTGACCCAGTCCCTCTACGAAACCCGCAGAGCGAGAGCAGCCGAACTCGAGGCCCAGGAAACCTCAGCGCGAGCAGCGGAACGAGCCCGAATAGCCCGCGAGATCCACGACGCAGTAGGCCACCACGCCACCCTCATCGCAGTCGAGTCAGCAGCCCTGGCAGCCACCGCCCCGGACGACACAGTGCGGGACACAGCACTACGTCTACGAGCCCTGGCAAAGGAATCGCTCGCCGAGATGCGAGCAGCCCTAGGCCTGCTGAACTCCGACACCACCTACCCGTCCCTCCAGGAACTGGTGGACCGGGCCCGAGTGGCCGGCGTCTCCGTCACCCTGTCCGAATCCGGCGACGCACCCCTGTCCCCAGCAGTCTCCAGAGCCCTCTTCAGGGTGGTCCAGGAAGCCCTCACCAACGTGACGAAACACGCCCCAGGCGCCTCCGTGACGGTGACGGTGGACAGATCATCACCAGTACGGGTGAGCGTGGTGAACGGCCCGGGAGACCTGCCGTCGTTGGGCGACGGGGGAGGCGCGGGCCTGCACGGCCTGTCCGAGCGAGTCCGCCTGGCCGGCGGCACCCTGACCACCTCTTATCGGGCAGACGGCGGCTTCAGCGTCAGCGCCGTCCTACCGCCCGGTAAGTCGAAGGTTGGCGGCCAAGACTCGACTTTCGGAGGTGGCGCCTCCACCGCCGCGACCGCATAGTTTCTGGGTGTCGGTCGAGGATCGGGGGATCGGTCGGACCGAGGGACGCGGGGACCCGAACTTCGGGTCCCCGCCGTATTTCCGCAGCTAGCAGCCTGTGGAGGGGGTCGTTTTTGATCTCTGTCCGCGGTGTTGTAGGATTTCTCATGCACGCCGGGGAACCGGGAGTGTGGCCGGGACGTGGCGCAGTTTGGTAGCGCACTTGACTGGGGGTCAAGGGGTCGCAGGTTCAAATCCTGTCGTCCCGACGGTCTGAATCAGCCCGCTGATTCTGGGTGAAAGCCCAGTTCAGCGGGCTTTTTCGTGCGTCCGAAACGATCTTCGCTTGATCATCAAATTCATGATCAACAGGTGGATGAAGGAGTGAAACTGGAGCCGCTGGCTCCTTCGTTTTGACTAAGCGCAAATGGGGTCACCACGAACGGGTGAACTTGCTGAACGGCGCTGAACAGGCGTCAACCAGCGGGAAACGACATTATCGGCGGCCAGCCAAACTCAACTGGTGAGGTGTGCAGCCTACTGACGGGCAGCGGCCTCCGGGTGCCGTGAAGTTGTGACTATGCCCAAGCTGTGGCGCGATGACCTGAACTACGCCAGCCATCCCGCAAGACGGCCCCATCGGGGCTGAGGTGGTGACTGCGGCAAGTACGTCGCCGGCGAGAGGCGCGCGCCGTCGTCTACTTTGGCCTACTCGCCAGCGGAGAGGCTTACTGCGTCGAGCGATCAAGTGGCCATTCGGCTTGCCGAAGTGCGCAGGTTCGAGTCCTCGGCAAGGCACCACGCAGACCTGCTCACCACTTCGATCAAGCGTACAACCGGCAAGTTGGTGCTTGAGAGCACGTTCGTCGTGGATGAACCGCGTGGTGGGCGATGAACGACCGAGTAGAGCGCGATGCGGCTGACCTGGTCGTTCGGGCAGTCACGGTGATCATGGCCTCGGTCGTCGGGCTGACCTTCTTGTTCGGGTTCGGCAACGTGCTGAGTCTCGGCCTTCGGCTGGGCGTGCCGGTGTGGGCGGCGCCGCTCGTGGCTCCCGCGGTGGACCTCTTGATTCTCGGTCTTCTGCTCGGCATCAGGCACCTCGCGCTCGCCGGGGCCTCGCTCGAAGTACTACGACCAGCGCGGCGGTTGTTGATGTTCGCGAGTGCGGTGACGCTGACCCTGAACGTGGCCGACCCGGTCGTCGCTGGCGATTACGGCAAGGCTGCGTTCGACGCGGTTGGTCCGCTGTTGTTGATCGGTTGGGCAGAGTTCGGCCCCGGTTTCCTGTATGCGATTGCAGCAGTCAAGTCACCGAATGCAGTTCTGGACGAGCGGGACATCAGGGTGGAGCGGGAGGTTAAGCAGGTGGAAGAACGGCGCGAGGATGGTCCGCTGGGGGACCTGCCGACGGAGGCCCGTGCTGGTTCTCGGGGACGTTCGCAGGAGCAGTTGTTGGAGGTGGCGCGGCAGGAGGACGCAGCGCACCGGGCAGCGCTTCAGAAGCCGATCTCCGCCGCCGTGCTCCGGGCGAGGCTGGCAGTCGGTTCCTCCACCGACCGCAGGCTCGTCAAGATCGTTAGGGCAGAGGTTCAGGCGCACCAAGCACATGGATCGGGCATCGACGCGCTCAGCAAGCCGGAGACCGTTGATCCGATGCTCGTGGCTTGATGGCACCGCGTCCCCGGACGAGCAATGGTCAACAGGCGCGAAACGCGTTCTGTCCGCTAGGGCCGAAGGCATCCGTGCCTGCGGCTGAGGTGACGAACTCGATGTGGCGGATGAGAGGGTTACGGCCAGGGAGCCGCAGGAGCGTCAGTTGTGACCCGATCGGGTGGAATTGGCGATCGGGTCCGCGTGTGGAGTAACGAGATGGCTCCGGTCAGCGCTGTTCAAACACAGGCAGCGCGGCGCGAGGGAGGCGTGGATGCCTCGACCGAAGAAGTTCTGGCCCATGATCGAGGCCTCACGATCCGAGGCGTGTCTGGCCGCCAGGCTCTACAACGATCCTGCTGAAGCACGCGCCTTCGAGGGTTTCGTCGTGCACATGCACCTTGCCTACCTGTATCTGCTGCACGCGGTCTTCACCCGGGACGAGATCGACTTCCGTTACTGGAGGCGCGATCTGCCGAAACGTCTGGAGAAAGTGGACGGTGAACCGAAACGCTGGGAACTGGCCCGGTGCATTACGGAGCGCTGGCCGCAGCCTGATCCGGTGCGCAGCAACATCGAGTTCTTCGTCGCGCTGCGCAACAAGATCGAGCACCGGTACGCCTCGCGGTCGCAACTGAGCTTGCAGGCTGCTCTTGGAGGGCTCGCTCAAGCGCACCTGCTCAACTACGAGGAAGAGCTCGTGGCGCAGTTCGGGCCGCAGGTGACCTTGGCGACCAGCTTGCGATTCCCGGTGTTCATCGGCAGCTTCACCGATCCCGGTGAGTCGACACTTCTCCGGTTGAGAGCCGCGCTGCCGGCGCCGCTGAGGACCTTCATGGCCGAGTACCACTCGGGCTTGTCGGAAGAGATCGTCAACGACCGCCGCTACGAGCTTCGGCTCCGGCTCGTGAACGAGCTGGTGCCTCGCGACCCGGACGCATTGCCGGTCCAGTTCACCAGGTTCGACGACCTGACGGAAGATCAAAAGAGCGCGGTGGAGACGCTCGGCAGGAAGGGAATGGTCGTTGTTCGTGAGCAGCGCCGCGGGGTGATCAACCTGGAACTCATGAAGCCCAATGGTGTGGTTCAAGAGGTTGCTGACGAACTGCCGTTCGTCTTCCACCGCGGCCACTTCATCAAGGCTTGGCAGAAGCTCGGAGTGAGACCGCCGGTTGGTTCCGAGCATCCCGAGCGCACCGATGAGCGCTACTGCTTGTACGACGAGATGCACAAGGACTACGGCTACACGAGTGCGTTCGTGAAGAAGCTGGTCCGGCTGTTGAAGACGGCGAGGGGCTGGCGAGACTTCTTCGGGGAGGAGCCGCGCCTCAAGGGATCCGAGGACGGGTCAGAGGGCCTTGCCGCCGTCTAGCTGAGGATCAACGTGGCAGTGGAGTTCGATGTGCCGCGCCTGAAGGGCCGGTCGGTGACGGCCTCAAGTGTCGAGTTCGGTGCGATGGTCGACGAGGTTGCGGGCGATCTCGACGAGTTTGACGTTGAGGTGCTGGGACGTGGTGCGCAGCACGGAGAAGGCCTCGTCTGCGGTGATGCCCTGGCGTTGCATGAGAATCCCTTTGGCCTGGCCGATCACGTCGCGACTGTCGATCGCTTTGCGCAGTTGGGTCTTGTGCAAACGAGCGAGTTCGGCGTTGCGCGCGTGGGCCAGAGCGAGGGAGGCGTGCATGGCCAGCAGCAGAGCGGTGTGGCGCTGGGGGTCGTCGAGCCGGTGGTTGCCACGGAGGTAGATGTTCAGCGCTCCGGTCGGCTGATCGGCGACTTGGCTGAGGAGCAGTGCGGTGGAATGCACGGATCGATAACCCGCTTGTACCGCGGCGGCGGCGAACTGGGGCCAGCGTTCCTCGGTGGTGAGGTCGTCGCTTGCCGCGTGGGCGGGTCCGGTCAGGTCGGCTGCGTCCACGCAAGGCACTTCGCCGGTGCGGTACTGCACTTCGTCGAGTTCGGCGGCCACGACGGCGGTGTGCACAGGTGTGAAGACGGCGCCGTCCGGTGAGCGCAACGTCAAGCTCACCACGTCGGCGAAAGGGATCGACGCCGCAGCGGTGTCGATGATCTGTTGCAACGCTGCGCCGACCGTTTCTCACCGAGCAGGGCCTTGGTCAGCGACTCGAACTGCGGACTGTCCGTTTCGGAGGGTGCCTCTGCCGAAGCGTGTTCGACATCGGCGAACTGCGGCAGAGCCGTCCTGGTACCGGCAGCGTCGAGGACCGACGCGATCGCGCCTCCCGGATGCACAACGACACGGCAGCGAATGCCCTTGGCCGCGTGCCTCTCGGCCAAGCGGATCAACATGCGAACTCCTGACGCTGTGAGCAGGTCGAGCTCGCGCAAGTCGAAGATGAGCACAGAAGATTCCGGAAGGCCGGCGACGGCCACTTCGACCTCTTCTGCGACAGCGGATGCGATCTTCGGGCCTAGATCTCCCGTGATCAGCACGGTCATCGAGCAGCGGAAAACTGCCCGATCCGCCCGGACTTTCCCGTTCATCAGCTCACCCTTCCCCGCCGGAGGTTCCAGTTCAGTGATGGCACGACCGGGTGCCTGTTCTGGAAGCTCGTCCAAGACCAGGAGCGCTCCACTCGGTTCGCATGATCTGCACGTCGCTCGGACGACGATCTCGCGGCCACGTTGGTTCACCGTTCGCAGCGTGATTTTCTCCATAACCGAGGAAGAGGTAAGGGCGGACCGCAGGAGCGGGTGCAGCTCGGAGCGGGCAGTGCGATGTCGAGGTCGAGGAAGTGCTTGTAGTGAGCCACATCGGCGGACAGTCGCACAGCGCCTCGGCACCGCGGTTCCACGACAGGACTCGCATCTGCGAGTCCACGACGATCACACCGGTGTGGAGCGAGGCCAGTACCGGGTCCAGGAGCTCGTTGATCCGGTGCAGTTCGGCGTTGCGTGCGCACAACGCTTCGTTGGCCGTGTGCAACTCGGCGTTGGCCCGCCGCAGCTCGGCGTTTGTGGTTTGCAGTTCTTCGTGGGTCGATTGGAGGAGCAGCTGGAAGCCATCGAGGTCCAGGTTCGTGAGGCTGTGAAGCCCGAGCTGCTCGACTTCCTGCCCATCGCCGGGGTCGACCTCGACCTCCTGCCCGACGAGGTGTCGCGACCGTTGTTCGAGGCGCTTCGGCTAAAGGTTGTCCCGTAACGCCGTCTCGGCGCGATCGATGATCTTGGTGTGGAGCGGGTGATCAGTGCGGACCGGCCGGAGTGGGTGCCGGTGTTCACGGGCTTGTCGGTGCCGGTGTTTCGCAAGCTCGTGCGGGTCGTGGCCCGTCGGGGTGGTGAGCAGACCGGCACCGGGCGGCGGTGGGGCCTGTCGCTGGCGGATCGGGTATTGCTGGTGGCGGTGTACTACCGGACGAACCTGACGTTCCGGCAGGTCGCGCTGCTGTTCGGGATCTCGAAGTCCGCCGCGAACCGGGTGGTGGACCACCTGGCGCCGCTGCTGGCGCTCGCGCCGGTTGCACGCCGGCACAGCCCGGACACCGTGCTGATCGTGGACGGCACCCTCGTCCCGACCCACGACCGATCGGTCTCCGCGTCGTCGAAGAACTACCGCTACTCGGTGAACATGCAGGTCGTCATCGACGCCAACACCCGCCTGGTCGTCGCGATCGGCGATCCCACCCCCGGCAACCGCAATGACTGCCGCGCCTACACCGACTCGGGCGTCGATGAACAGTGCCGGGGCGCGAAGGTCATGGCCGATGGCGGATACCAGGGCAACCCAGGGGCGATCATGCCCTACCGCAAACCCCGCAAAGGGCAACCGCCACTGCCGCAATGGAAAGAAGCCCTCAACACCGTCCACAAGAGTGTTCGCGCACGGGTCGAGCACGCTCTGGCGCACATGAAGTCCTGGAACATCCTGCGCAACTGCCGCCGCAAACGCGACGGCGTCTGGCACGCCACCCGAGGCGTCGCCCAGATGCGCAACCTGGCCATGACCGGCTGAACGATCACCAACGGCCGCCGTCACCCCTGCCCACCAATAACCTTGATCATTACGGGACAACCTTTAGAGATCCACTACGACTACGAAACGAGGACTGCCGTGTGTCGCATCACCCTGGCCAGGGACACGGTCCTAGCAGCAGAAAGGACCGCAACCGAGGCGGTTGCGGCCCTTCCGAAGCAACGCTCTGCTCGTGGTGAGCAAGTCTGCGTGGTGCTCCCGGCAGGGCACCAACCTGCGCGAGATCGTTGTGCGCAGGGCCGGACTTTGGGCAGGGCACCACGCAGACCTGCTCACGTCTTCGGCTAGGGGCTTGACCGGCAAGTCGATGCTGGAGAACAGCTTCGTCGTGGACGAACCGCGGGGTGGGCGATGAACGACCGGACGGAGCGCAATGCGGCTGACCTGGTCGTTAGGGCTGTCACGGTGATCATGGCCTCAGTCGTCGGTTTGACCTTCTTGTTTGGCTTCGGCAACGTGCTGAGCCTCGGCCTCCGACTGGGCGTGCCGGTGTGGGTGGCGCCGCTCGTGGCTCCCGCCGTAGACCTCTCGATTCTCGGTCTCCTGCTCGGCATCAGGCACCTTGCGCTCACCGGGGCCTCGCTCGAAGCGCTACGACCAGCACGTCGGTTGTTGATGTTCGCGAGCGCGGTGACGTTGGCCCTGAACGTGGCCGACCCGGTCGTCGCCGGCGAATACGGCAAGGCCGCGTTCGACGCGGTCGGCCCGCTGCTGTTGATCGGTTGGGCCGAGGTCGGCCCCGGTTTGCTGCATGCGATCGCGGCAGTCAAGTCACCGAATGCAGTTCTGGACGAGCGGGTCGTCGGAGTGGAGCGGGAGGTTGAGCACGTAGAAGAACGGCGCGAGGATGGTCCGCCGGAGGATCTGCCGATGGAGGCCCGTGCCGGTTCTCGGGGACGTTCGCCGGAGCAGTTGTTGGAGCAAGCGCGGCAGGAGGACGCAGCGCACCGGGCGGCGCTTCAGAAGCCGATCTCCGCCGACGTGCTCCGCGCGAGGCTGGCAATCGGTTCCTCCACCGCCCGCAGGCTCGTCAAGATCGTTCGTTCGGAGGTTGAAGTGCGCCAAGCGTCAGGGCTGCGCGCGGACACTCCCATCGAACCAGCGACAGTCGATTCGATCTTGGTGGCTTGACGAGCTGCGCCTCGGACGAGCAGCGGTCGACAGGAGCGAAACGCGCTTTGTCCGCTAGGCGACAATCGCTAGGTGAAATCGCGTTTCGCCGAACCGGACTACCAGCTGCTCTGGCCACGAGCCTTGTTCGTGAGCGAGGCGGCGAGCCTGCTCAACAAGCGCGAGCTCATCGACTGGGACGATCGCTGTGAGCTGCTGTTGGAGGATGCGTTCATCGGGGACTTCAGCGGTGGCCCGCTGAGCGAGTTCCGTGAGATTCCGGGCCAACCGGATCCGTTTGGGATGCGTCCGCGCGGACCGGTGCCGAGACTGAGTCCGAGGCAAAACTTCCTCCTCCTGCTGATGCGTGCGGCCGATGAGCTCGCGGAGGACGACTTGCGCCGAAGGCCCTACTGGTCGCAGCGCAAGAACGGCACGGAACCTGAGCTCGCCAGCCTGGAGGTGACCGCAGGTCGCTTCGTGGAGCTGATCACCGATCTGGACGAGAAGGGCTACTTCGAGAAGCGCTTCGAGAAGGACTGCATCGACTACCCCCGCGACGATCTGCCGGCCAGGACGATCGAGCGAGCCATCGGGGTCAGCGGCGTGTGGCCCCTAGACCCTGACTGGTTGGGGAAAAACCTCGACCTGTTCTGCGACGTCGTTGAGGTGCTCCACGATCTCGTAGCGCGACCGACCACCCGATCGATTCATCCCTTCAACGAGTGCGGGTGGCATCACGGTGACTTCGTGATCGAGACGGGCAGGGCCGTGTACCGGTGGCGGGTCAACATGCTGTTGCGGCAGAGCGATCTCGGTCTGCGCCTAGCTGAAGAGGGCGAAGACATAGGGCGCATGGTGGTCACGACCTCGGACTCGCGAGCTGAGCTGGTTGAAGCGCTGGTGGCAACCGAAGGAGACACCGGCGACCAGGTTCGCCATGCGGTCGCGCTGTTCCGCAGGCGTGGCGCTGACCGGAACGAGAAGCGGTCTGCGATCGTGTCGCTTGGCCGCGTCCTGGAGAACAAGCGGAAACTTCTCCGGGCCGAGCTGCTCAGCAAGGACGAGGACGCCCTGTTCCTGATCGCGAACAGGTTCGACATCCGGCACCAGAACGAGGTGCAGAAGTCGGACTACGACGAGATCTTCCTCGACTGGATCTACTGGTGGTACCTCGCGACCATTGAGCTTGCAGACAAGCTCGCTGCCCGTGGGAGCTCCACGGACAGCGCCTCGAAATCAGAGGAACCAGCCACAGGGGCGGTCTGATCGTCGACTTCGGTGCTGGTCAGGCCGCACGTCGGCGTCCCAGGGTCTTGCGGCGGTTCTCGGCCACCACGTTGATCGCCCTGAGATGGCTCGTGTCGATCTTTAGTGCGGAATCTGACTTCGCGGCCACCCTGTTGATCTGCTCCGCGATCTCCAGGGCGGTGGCGCTGCGTCGGGCCAGGACGTTCCACTGCCAGGCCGGTTGTGCCGGCTCGGCGAGTTCGTGCAGCAGCTGGGCGCGGCTGGTGATCGCGTGCTGCCGAGCGTCGCGTAGGAGATCGTCGCGGCCGTTGGAGCAGCAGTTCGCTTCGACGCACACGAGGTTCGGGGCGATCCGGGGCTGTGACATAAGCTCCGCAACCGTCCTCTTGGGAATGCTGGTTCCGAGCGCGCGGATGTAGACCGGGCGAGGACTGAACCCTCCGTCCGGATTCTTCGGCTTGCGATGTTGGGACATCGCAGTCTGAAGATCGCAGTGCTCTCGCCAGCCGACCCCGGTTTCGTATCCCGCCGCACCTGCTGCGACCGCGGCCTCGCCGAGCGTTCCCTGCTGCCACGCGATCACCGGGAAGGTCTTCTTCATCTGCCCGATCGCCGAGAGCAGGGAGACAAGCCGGTGGTCGGGGTGCGCGCCGCGGTCCACCTTCGACGCCGCCAGCGCCACCTCGGTTGGAGCGAGTTGAGTCAAAGCTCCGCTCAGCGGGTGGAAGGCGGAGGGCCAGAGGTTGCGGTCAAGCAGCCTCCAGCCAAGTGCGAGGACAGCGAGCACAGGTAGTTGCAAGTCCTGTTGGTCCAGGTACCGGCGGGTTCGGTGCCACAGCGCGGCCTGTACCTCGCCCCAGCCGTCAGCTCCGCGCTCCACGTGTACGTACGGCGGCACCAGGACGCTGGCACCGCGCTCCAGCTGGAACTCCAGGCACTTCGCGACCAACCGGTCCATGCGGTCCTCGCTGGACAGATCGGCAGGGGTGAGTTTTGCGGCGTCAGCGAAGGAAAGCTGGCTCCACGGGTCCTCCGGATGTTGCTCGCCCTGCAGGTAGAACGTCTGGGGGTCGACCACGAACGGGATGCCCGCGCGCCGAGCGACCGAGGCGAGGTCGGGATTGGTCAACGCTGCATGTGCGTCGGTGACGATCCTGTTCGGCAGCAGGCGACGCGGAGTGGCCGTCCGCGTGTCGAAGATGCGTCGGACCAGGGCGGCGTCGCCTGAGCCGACGCGTACGAGCAACTCAGCCATCACATGCCTCCGGAACTAGGAGCTGCTGTGGCGACCGTACACGAAATTTGAGACGCAATCTACGGCGAAACTTGACGCGCACTCTGAGATGAAGAACGATCAGCACGTGACCCCACCGGGAGAGAGCCCATGACCAAGCCGCCTTCTGAAGGACGCCGCCACTCAGGTGGAGACTCGCCCACTTACCTGAGGATCGTTGAGGAGGTGACCCAGTCTGGGATCACCCAGCGTGAACTCGGCGCAGTCGTCGGCGCCAGCGTGCGCACGGTTCAGAACTGGGCGAAGGGTGAGTCGACGCCCAGTGGTGCCAAGGTGCGGCGGCTGCTGGACCTCAGCTTCGTGGTGCGTGAACTAAAAGAGGTCTACACCGACGAAGGCGTGGAGATCTGGTTGCACTCACGCAATCGGCATCTCGACGGGGAACGCCCGATCGACCTGCTCACCGAAGGGTCGATGGATGAGGTCCTCCGGGAGGTCCGACGAGTGGCAGGAGCGATGTAGGGATGGAATCACTTCAGGCTCTCGTCGCGGCGAGCCCCCGCGCGACCGTTGACGGACAGTGGCAGCGTCACGCTGCAGCCCGCTACGCGAGCGAGGTGCTCAACGGTCGAAAGGGCGATGGGCGCTGGGGAACAGAGCACGGGTTCCCCGTGCTCTACCTAGGGCAGCCGCTCGATTCTGTTGTGGTGGAGGCGTATCGCCACCTGGTTGATCCGGTGGACGACCCGGCCTTGGCTCGCACGTTGCGGCCGCGCGTCTTGGTCACCTGCTCCGTTGCTGTCACCGAGATCTTGGATCTGCGGTTGTCCAGCACTCGTCTTCAGGTCGGGCTTTCTCTCGACGTTCTGCAGTCGCCTACGGATGATCGCGATGCGTACAGCCAATGCCAGCACATCGCGCAGGTTGCCCATCAACTCGGGTTCCACGGGATCATCGCGCCAGCAGCGACCAGGATTGGTGCGACGCTCGCGTTGTTCACCGACCGTCTGCCGCCGCCTGAAGTGCCCGTACGGGTGTGCGCGGACCAGTGGTGGACCGAGCTTCCGGCAGACCCTCGGATCCCCACCGTGTCGTCGCTGCGGCTTGTTCGTGATGGAGACCAGAGCTGACGAGGCTCGCACCTCGCGAGCTCTCCGCCGGGTGTTCAGGTACGAGTCGGCGGTTGTCGCTCAGCTGATCGATGTCACCTGAGTAGCCTGCGTACCACGTGTGCGGCGTCGCGGCCGACGCCTCGCAGCGTGGCGGAGGAGAGGCTGCGTTGCCATTCGAGGCCGACGAAGCCGAGCCCGCGGTGGTGGCGGGAGAGGCCGCGGTTGTGCTCGCCGCTGAGCTTGCCCAGATACGGGAAATCAGGGCGATATCCGGTGGCCAGGATGATCGCGTCTACGTGCTCGCGCTGCTCGTCGGGCCAGATGACCTTCGAACTCTCCACGGCGGTGAACATCGGCCGGCGGTCTGGTCGGTGCTGGGCGGTGGCCGCGCGGTAGACGCCGGTGTCCAGGGCCGGGGTGGTGAAGCCGTCCGGCAGCCAGGGCCCGATCGGGAGGTAGTCCAGGCGGGTGCGGTAGAGCCAGAAGTGCAAGTCACGGTCGAACGGGCGTTGGGCGGAGAACTTCACGGGCTTGCGGGTGGCTAGGGTGACATGAGCATGGTCGGTTAGCTCGGCGGCGATCTGGACAGCGGAGTTGCCAGCGCCCACCACGATGACGCGTTGACCTTGGAACGGTTCGTAAGTCCGGTATTGCGCGGCGTGCAAGAGCGTGCCGGGGAAGTCACCGAGGCCTGAGAGGGCGGGGCGGTGCGGGTTGCCGAAGCCTCCTGTGGCGGCGATGACCAACGGCGCGGTGAACATTTCGCTCTGAGTGGTCACGCGCGCGTGACGGGTCCCCGCCGAAGCGGTCGCGGCCTTGCTCGGTGCGGCAACGCCACTGCGGTCGCCGAACTCCACGAAGGCGGGCGGGTGCTGGACCTCGGTTCCGGCGGCGGCATCGACGTCCTGCTTTCCGCGCGCCGCGTCGGTCCGACGGGCAAGGCTTACGGCCTCGACATGACCGACGAGATGCTCTCGCTGGCCATGGCCAACACCGAGAAGGCCAGCGCCACCGACGTTGAGGTCCTCAAGGGCAACATCGAGGCGATCCCGATGCCCGGCAGCACCATCGACGTCGTCCTCTCCAACTGCGTCATTAACCTCTCGGTCGACAAGCCCGCCGTCTTAGCCGAGACGTTCCGCGTGCTGCGGCCTGACGGACGCATCGGCCTCTCCGACGTCGTCGCAGACGACCACCTCACCACAGCCGAACGCGACTCCTATGTCAGCTGCACCGCCGGAACCCGCACCTTCAGGGAGTACCGCGAGGGCTGTCCGGTCCGCTTGATCTTCGCCGATAGGCGTGGGGTTGACCTGCGGTTCGCAAAGTAGGTCCGGACACCGGAGGCGGCGGTTGTCCGGACTACTTTGCGGATTCGGTGGGGATGGTCAGCAGCAGTGTTCGCCGCGCCAGGCTTCGCGGCCTTCCTTGACGGCGACGGCGGCGATGACCAGGGCAACGATCGGGTCGGCCCACGACCAGCCGAACAGGGAGTTCAGCACCAGGCCGAGCAGCAGCACGCCGGACAGGTAGGTGCACAGCAGCGTCTGCTTGGAGTCGGCGACCGCGCTGGCCGAGCCGAGTTCGCGTCCGGCCCGGCGTTGTGCGTAGGACAGGAACGGCATGATCAGCAGCGAGAGCGCGGCAAGCACGATGCCCATGGTGGAGTGCTCGGCTTCGGCCGCGCCGAACAAGGCGCGCACGGATTCGACGGTGACGTAGAGCGCGAGCGCGAAGAACGAGACCGCGATGACCTTCAGCGTCGCGCGTTCGCGCTTTTCGGGGTCGGAACCAGAGAACTGCCAGGCGACCGCGGCGGCGGAGGCGACCTCGATGATCGAGTCCAGGCCGAAGCCGATGAGCGCGGTGGAGGAGGCGATCTTTCCGGCGGTAATCGCCACGATCGCCTCGATGATGTTGTAGGTGATGGTCGCGGCGACCAGCAGCCGGACCCGGCAGGTCAGCACTAAGCGCCGCTGCGGCTCCAGCTTCGCGGCCGCGCTTGGAGCGTCCGCCGTGCAGCATCCGTCCGCGCAGCCGTCCGCTTCCCCTGGTTCGGCGGCCGTGACAGCGGTGGGAGCCAGCGGCAGGTCGACGCGGCTTGGATCGGTGCTCATCTGCTTGCCTCCACGGTTGTGGTCACCGGCTGGTCGTCGTGATCGTCGTCGTTGAGGCACGGCTCGGCGGTGTCGACGGCGAGCACGACCTTCACCAGTTCGGTCAGCGCGCGTTGCAGGTGCGCGTCGGCCAGGGCGTAGCGGACCTGACGCCCTTCGTAGGTCGCGACGACCAGGCCGCATCCGCGCAGGCAGGACAGGTGGTTGGACACGTTCGACCGGGTCAGTCCCAGGTGTTCGGCGAGCTGGGCGGGGTAGCTGATCCCGTCGAGCAAGCCGACGAGGATGCGGCACCGGGTCGGGTCGGCGAGCGCTTTGCCCAGGCGGGCCAGCGCGTCCTCACGCGTTTCACACTTCAGCACGCGCGAAACAATACAGTGAATGCTGTACTACAGCCACGACTGAACCATCGCGGATGGTGCGGTGAGCTGTTAGGAGCCGGGGAACCAGGGCTGGCCGGCTCGGGAGGGGCGTGGCTTGTCCTGGTCGGCCCAGAGAGCGGGTTCGGTGGCGGTGTCGAGGTAGGTCATGTCGCTGGCGGGACGCGGTCGGAGGTATTCGGTCTGCATCAAGGCGCTGATCTCGCGAACGGTGAGGTGAGTGACGTCCTGGAGCTGGCCCGCGAGATCACTGGTGATGATCCTGCGTGGTAGGACCGGGGTCAGCACTCGGTGGGGAAAGAGCATGCCGCCGCGTCGGGTTGTCGCGAACCATGACGCGCTCTGCAGGCGAGCCTTGTCCGCGCCGGAGAGCGGTCTGCGGAAGGTGGGGGCCGGCGAAGGTCCGCTTGGCGCGGAACGTGCTGTGCGGAAGCGCGGGCGGTTTCCAGCAGCGCTGGTCGATCCAGTGCACGATCGGGTCGGCGACGTGGACTGCTTCGGGGTAGATCGCGGCGAAGAGCCGGGACTTGCTCAAGGTCTCGTCCTCGGTGCCGGGCGGGACGAGCACGTGGGCGCGGTGGTCTCAGCGGTGCTGGATGTCGTTGTCACTGACGGGGTTGCCGTCCCAGCGGTGGCCGCAGATGAACAGAGCGGTCAGGGCTGCGTCGAAGGTGGTGGCCGCGCCGAAGCGGCGCAGTAGCCGCCGGTGGGCGTGCTGGGCGGCGACGATCTCAGGCACCTCGGTGAGGTCGGCCTGAGGATGGTCGGCCTGGTCGGGCAGGCCGATTCAGAGCCGGTGGCGGGTGCAGACGTAGTAGTGGTGGCCGAGCAGCTGGATCACCGGGCCGCCGGGGTGGCCGGCGTTGCAGCGGCGGCAGCCGCGCTGGGGTTCGTGCCGCAGGGCTTTCGAGTCCGGGCGCGGGACGCGCAGTTCGATGATCGCGCGTTCGAGCCGGTCGGCCTTGAGCGACTTGCCCTTGCCGTAGCCGCGTCGCAGTCCGCTGACCTGTTCCCAGAGTTCGACGAACGGCATGTCGTGCAGGGCCGCGAGCCGGGCCAGGTAGGAGACGGCGAGCTCGTTGCGGGCGGGCCTGGCGGTGATCGGCAGGCGCGAGGTCATCGGGCGCGGCACCGGCAGGGGCGGCGGCACAGTTCGATACTCGGTCAATGAACGTTGCGGAGCTCATCATCGGGGCGATCTTGGGAGTCGTGATCGGCGCACCGCTCGGGGCTGTGGTGCGCCCTCACATCACCTGGCTTGAGAAGCGTTCGCGACGGATGTGGAACTTAGATCCGCTGATCCAGCATTCCGAGCGGCGGCGGGCGCGGGCGTCGCATTCGGCCATGAGCAGCTCGGCCAGGAATCCCTGTAGGACATCTGATCACAGGCCGCGGCCTCGGCCAGATCGGGAAACTCGGCGCGGGCCGTGGGCAGGCGCAGCATCCGGCAGGCCTGGTCGAAGGCGGCGTCCGCGCCTCACTCGCTCACGCCTCGATGACGTTTCGAGGTCACGTCCTGTCCTTACTGCATGTCGAGCGCGACGGCGGCTGGGCAGAAGATCGTCGTAGGCGGTGACGCTGGGCAACGGCCTGGTGTCCGCAGGAAGCTACTGCAGCCTTCGCACGGTCAGCGAGGTCACCTTCGCCTGCGCCCGCGGGCCGAAGAGCGGGGCGGACTCGGTGTCGTCGGGGACCGGCGGCCTTGCGTGCTTTCAGCGCGACCGCGTCTGCGGTGAGCGCGGCGGCTAGGCCCGCAACCACGTAAACGTTTGGCAGCAATGCCGGCGCAGCAACAACACCTCGATCCACGCGCGGTGCCGGCGCGTTTGCCGTGGGCCTTGCGGGCCGGCGACCACCAGGCGTCGTGGGCCGGCGTGAGCTTGCCCGCCGACCGTGCCTGTTGCAACGCGGTCGCGCCCAGTAAGGCGCCCGGCTTGCGCAGCAGGCCCTCGAGGTAGTGGTCAGATCCAGCCGGATCCTTCGCCTCTGTACGCCCCATCGGCGATGATAGTAGAGCGGTAAGCGCGTCCTGCTGGAATGACAGCGACGTTGCGATATTCGTATGGTGATTGTGCCGACCGGATCAACGTGAGCTAGCTAGCCCGAACCGCCCGCTACCGATGAGGTCGCGGACATCCCTGTGACGACTGGTCAGGCTCGCTAGTAATCGCTTCAACCACTGGAAGCCTTCGACCTGATGCGTGCCCTGCTCGGGGTCCTGAGTCAGATCGCGGCCGCTTCGGCGATGAGCTCAAGCGACGCGCTTTCGTCGAGTGCCAACGCCCACAACGCTGAAAATCGTGACGCAACCTCCTTGAGCTGGTCCGAACTCTCGAAGTAGTCCGAACGCAGGAATGTCTCCATGTACACGACATCGTCGTGCTGATGATGCGAGAAGCTCAGCCACGTGAAGGGACAGCCCATCGCGGGATAAGCCCCTGCCGAGTGCCGCACGACTCGGAGGCTCACGTCCGGAAGTGCGCTCACTTCCATGAGGTGGAGCAGCTGAGCCTTCAGCAACCGCTGCCCACCCACAACCTGATGGAGCACTGCCTCTGGAAATACCGCCTCCACCTTGATCGGATCTTCAACGGCTGCGCGAGATGCCCACGTCTCCTGCAGTCGAGCAACCGCTGCGGCGTTCAGGGGATTGTCACGGTGTGCTTTCGCCGCTGTGTAGTCAGTGAGCTGGAAGATGCTTGGAACTCCGTCCGTGGTGAACGTCCTCAGCAAGGCTGCTTCAGCAAGGAGAAGCGGGAAGTCTTCGGCAGGGTCGAAGATCTGGTTCTCACGCGATCTGGTGTGTCTGAGTGTCTCGGCATGGTGGGCTTGATGCACCACGTGTTGCCACGCAGGTGTCGGAATCTTGTAGACATAGCCCAGGGCCATGATGTCGAGCGGTGCGGAGGGCTGCATCGCGTTCTCCATCAGCGACAGCTTGGCGGCGCTGAAGCCCACGCGCACGCCTGCTTCAGCAAGACTGAGATCGCACCCGTCTCGCCACGCCTTCAGCTTGCGCCCGACTGCGCGCTCGAGCACCGTGGCTTTGAAGTTCTTCGACATGACCAGTCGTCCGGCTCAGGAGGTGGTGGCGCTCTGCGCGCCCTCGGCTGTCGCAGGGACCTTCTCGTTGGGAGCTGCAACGTATGAGCCGGTCTTCGAGGAGTCTTTCTGCCGCCGCACGGCCGCCGAGAAGATCTGCTTCGGGCCGAAGTCAGCGCGTTCGTCGACCTCCAACCGAAGTGCTCGGCGGGGGCTCGGCTCCTGATGGGCACTCTTGTTCATCTCGTCGCGCAGCAGTGTTGTCACGGAGTCGAAGGCGGCGGTGTGCGGCGGGCCTGGTTCGGGCTTGATCTTCACTCTGCTGCTTTCAAGGTCGGTGCTCGGGAAGTGCGTGAGTGTGCTAACGGGGTGGAAGGCGTTTCGTCGGTGGGAAGGGTCCGTCCCGATCGGACAGCTCAGTCAACTGTCCGTCGTCGGCCTCGAGAAGGCGGGTGACCAGGGTGACGGACTTGTCCTCGTTCAAGCTGATCGCGTCGAGAGCCAGGACGACCGACTCGTAGCCCTTGACGGCAAGTGTCGACTCGACGAAGAGGCTGGAGTTCTCGGTTTCCGTCCACACCATCGGTTGGTATGCGGGCTCGTGGAACTTGAGCAGCGTGAACGGTCCAGCCATGCCTGGGTGTGCGCGCGCCGACTTCGGCACCACCCTGATCCTGATCTTCGACCAGCTCGCCAGGTGTTTGACGCGGTGCAACTGGGCGAGATGTTCGTCGAGCTCGCCTACTTGGAGGTCCAGGGCGCGCTCATGGATGTAGAAGGTGCAGCTGAGATCGTTGCTGAGCAATAGTTGCATCTCGTGCACCGCGCGCAGTCGCTCGTCCACCTCGTCTTCGGGAATGGTGGCCGACCCGCGCAACAGTGCTCGCGTGTACTCAGGGGTCTGGAGAAGAAGCGGTATTGCGTGCGTGTGCCAACCCACCAGGGTCTTGGCCGCAGACACGTGGAGGTGAGCTGTGCGCGATCGAACCGGTGCGCGTTCACCGTACTGCTGCCACCATCCTTCCAGTTCTGTGCCGGGAAACAGCTGAAGCAGGTGATCGCGCTCGGCGGCCGCCACCCGACAGGCGCCCAGCGCCATTGCGACCTCGATCAGGGTGACCCCGCCCTTACCCGCCGACATGTCTGAGACTTTGGCTTCCTGCCAGCCCATCAGCCCGGCGAACTGGTGACCGTTCATTCCAGTTTGCGCGATGGCCGCGCGCATGCCCGCGCCGAACTCGCGGCCGCGCGCAGTGGAGTACCTCTTGGGCATGGTCGTCTTCCTCGTGGGTTGAAGAGAACAGAGAAGAGGTCGGGCGTTCAGGCGGCCGTGGGCTCCTGCAACCTGTGTCGCCGGGGAGCCCAGCTTGTGCGGGCTCGCGTCGTCGCGGTCGCCGATCCGACAGCGAGGTGGACGTTGAGCAACAATCGGCAGGGAGCCGGCACCCTGCGCCAGAACGGGCCGCTGCGGCATTTGCCGCAATGGCCGTTCCCATCCGGCAGATGTTCGTCGGCGAGCTCGCGCAGCGCGGCCACCAGACATGGAACCTCGCGGCGCATGATCGGCAGAGCCGACTCGGCATCGCCATCCGCAGCGACTCGCTCCAGCAGGTCGAGGTGGTCCTCGAATCGCTGACGCAGTTCGGTGAACAAGACGTGGTTGCCCATCACTGACTCCCTTCCGGCTAGCTCGCGCGACGGGACTGCTGCCCAGCCACTTCGATGCGATCGACCACGGCCTGGCTCAAGGGCCGCGAGAGGGCCAGGCCGACCGCACTCCGGAACGCGCGAAGCCCCGAATCCGCGGCGTTTGCTTCCCGGCAGTCCAATGCGGACGTGACGACCACCGCTGCTCGTGCGAGCACCGATGCCTCCGCGAAGGCCAGTTCGACCACGACCCGGATCGTTCTGTTCGGCTGCGTCATGTGTATGCCTCTTCTGGCTGGCAAGTCGGCGGATTCAGGGCGTCGGCTTGGCTGGGCGATCGTGTTCTGGAGGTGAAGCACCCGCTTCGTCGGGTTCGCTGCTCGTGTGCCCGGCAGCTGATGGGGAACCGGCAGGGAGACGTCACTGCTGGTGCGACGCGCCGCCACGGGTTGTCGGGGGCCATGGTCCGTGGCGGCGCGCCTTCCCGGCGTGCGGACGTCCCTGCTGGAGCGGACGGTCCGCGAAAGACGGCGCCGGGTTCATGGGGCGCAGCATCGGCGCGGCGATGCTGGCCAGGTCGTGTTCGTCGACGAGCGCAGCTGTGATGCGCGTTCTGTCGATCGCGTGAGCGCCGTCGGCGTTCCAAGGGGCAGCAGTGTTCATGGGATTGGTCCGCAGTTCGGCGTGGTCGTGGTCAGACCCGTCCCGCACCGGCAACTGTGACGTGGTGCGGGACGGGCTCCGCCGAGCCCATGCCCAGCGGATAACTATGACGTTAAACCTTGGCGCCAAGGTTTGGCGAGCCCCCTGATTGGGTGACATGGTGGTGCATCAGGCCTCGTGCACACTTGGGGATCGTGATCACTGCAGGGGAGCGAGGAGCATGAGCCAACCCGACAGCCCGGCCTGGTTCAGAGGAGAACTGGGTGACAGCCTCCGCAAACTGCGTGAGGCCCAGGGCAAGTCGCGGTCACTCGCGGCACAACGTCTGAGCAACTGCTCCGTCCAGAAGATCGGGACGATCGAGCGTGGCGAGACCCGGATGAAGGACGAGGAGTTTCAGGCGCTGCTCGACCTGTACCAGCCGGATGCTGAGACGCGAGCACACCTTGAAGACCTGTTCAGAGGCGGACAACAGCGCAAGTCGCGCACGCCGTGGGGCGGCATGGTCGCTCCGGTGTCCAAGAGGTATGGCGACGCGGAGAGGGCCGCTGTGAAGATTCGGATCTACCGGCCTGACATATGGCCAGGGTTGATCCAGGAAGAGGCTTACGCGCGAGCGATCTTCCGGACGAACAGGTTTCTTCCTCCGAGCGAGGTCGAACTGCTGCTCCAAGCGCGAGTGGCGCGGCAATCGGTGTTGGATCGAGAAGATCCACCGCAGGTGACGCTGATTCTTCACGAGAACGCGGTCTTCACCATCGCTGGCGACCGTGAGATCAGGGCGTCCCAAGCTCGGCACGCCTTGAGCTTGGCTGAACGAGGAGTGATCGAACTGCGGCTGGTCGAGAAGGAAACTCCTTTGACCATGGCACTTCTCATGCCGTTCACACTCTTTGTCGAGGCCGGAACTGCCGAAGTCACGGTCTGGGACGACAGCCTCACCGGTACGACCCGAGTCGACAAGCCTGCCAGCGTGGATCATCATGTTGCAGCGTTCGACGACGCTCTGGACAAGTCCCTTCCGTCTGAGAAGTCACTGGCTCGGCTGGCTAACCTCGTCACGCAACTGTGACGCCCCAGCAGAGGAGGGGATGGATTGGTCCCGGACATGAAGGGAACGGAGAACGGGTGGTGCTGGCGGAAGGCCACAGCCAGTGGAAACACGAACAGCTCCGACTGCGTCGAGATCGCCGACCGGCGTGACTTCCTCGCGGTCCGCGACTCGAAGAATGCCAGCGGGCCGATGCTGACGTTCGAGCCAGGCGCGTGGACCGCGTTCCGCACGTGGATCGCACGCTGAGGATTGTGATCGCGAGCAGAGCCGCGTCAGCGTTGGGCCGACGCGGCTCTGTTGCTCCAGCTGAGGTTGTCTCGCTCTTGTTGAGGATCCGGCGTTCCCGTCCGCGGCCGGCACTTCTGCCGATCAGCTCGAAGGTGCCGTGCCGCGAATCAGCAGGGTTCCGGGGAGGTCGAGGTTTGGGGGAGGAACGATCTCAAAGGTGGCGGTGGCAAAACCTGCTGCGAGCAGCAGTTCTGCCCAGCGCCGACCTGGGAGGTTCCATTTCCTGATCGCGCGATCTTGCTCTCCAGGGCCGTCTGGTTGGTCGTTGTGCGAGAACGCCAGCAACCCGCCTGGAGTGAGCCGTTCGCGGATCAGGGGGAGCAGCACTTCAGGATCGGTGAACCAGGTGGCGCCGAAGATCGAGATGACGATGTCGAAGTCGTCCCGCGACTTCTCGAGGTAGGTCACCGCGTCCTGCGTGACGAACTCCAACTCGGGGCCGCGTCCCCAGCGCTGCTCGGCGGCCGCTGCGCGTGAAGGGGCGATGTCCACCCCAGTGCAGTGGGCGCCGAGCGTTGCGAGGTGGGCGAGGTTGGAACCGGAGCCTGATCCCAGCTCGAGAACTCGCTTGCTGCGGACGTCGCCGAGGATCGTCTCGTCAGGTCCGTGGTCCGGGTACTGGGTCCAGTTCAGCCACGTTGTCGCACCAGCTGCGTTGGTGGCTCGGCGGGGTGTCGCCCTTGTGGCGAACTGCTCCCAGGCCAGGGCGGGCGTGATCTCTCGCAATGGTCCTCGTCCTACGTGATCAGTTACTTCTTGGGGCTGTCGTGGCAGCCGGCGTAGCACTGGTTGCAGTCCACGTCCGCGGCGTTCCACAACTCGCGGTCCGGATCGAAGCCCGCCTTCCGGATGGCCTCGATCGTCGTGCGGAGCACCTGTTGCGGGGAGCCGTGGTCATCTTCCAGCACGGGGACGTGGTGGATGTACCGGCCAGCGTACGTCTGGCAGAAGTCGATGTAGCGCGGCGTGTCCAACACGAACGTGTGGACGCCGAGATCGACGGCCGGCGTCGGGCCCATCGGGGTTCCGGGGTTCTCAGCGGCCGCGACGAGGTAGGCGAGGGTCTGCCCGAAGGTGCGCTCAGCCAGGTCGAAGTCGATGTCGTGGTCCCGCATGATCAGCTTGACCAGGCGCTCCCACACTTCGGGTGAGACCAGGGTTCGGGGGTCACGAAGGACGACTGTGGTCGCGGTCATGCGAGGTCCCTTCTTCGAGCTTCACCAGTTCCTGCTCGCAGTGCGTAGTCGAGGATGTGCCCACGCCCGGTGATCCACCAGGCCTCTCGTTGCCCGTGTTCCTGGTCAACGAGCTGACCACCTGGACATATCCTGGACAGGTGGTGCACGCGCAATCACTGTCCGCAGCCTCTCTGCGAGAGAGCCTGCTCCGCCTTCGCAAGGGACCGGCTCTCGCGCGTCCGACTTCAGTGCTGACTGCTTTGACGCCGGAGGTCCGAGCTCACCTGGGTGGCTCGGGCGATGCGGCTCCGGGCTCAACCGAAGAGGTGAGCCGACTCGTAGCGGTCATCGAGGGCGGAGTGGCTCAACTGTCCGCCGACCAGCGCGCACACGCCCAGGTCGACTTCAACCTCGTTGGTGAGCACGAACATCCGACCCTCACCGAGCGGCAGGAGTCCCTGGCTCGGAAGCTGGGGTGCGCCGCGAAGACGGTGCGTCGGCACGCGGATCAGGCTCTGGAGACGCTGATCTACGTGTTGCTGGCTGATCAGCGAGCGAGGCCTGATCAGGCTCTCGAGACCCGGCACAGCACGACTGGGACAGGACTGGCCGGCTTCTGGCGTTTGACGGTCGGCGCACGCGTCGACATCGTGTGCTCCGAGATTCCAGACGACGAACGGCCCGAGTACGCGGCGCCGTCCGATCGCAACTACCTTCGCTACGCGAAGTTCGCGGACCTCGACACCCTGATCTACCTCCGCACGCGGTTCGCCCAGTTGAGCGCGGACGTGAACGTTCGCGACTTCGCTCCGTCCGAGTACTACGACACCCAGACGGACGTCCTGTGCGTGGTCGGCGGGCCGCCATGGAACGCGACCTTCCGGGAGTTCCTCCCGATGCTGCCGTTCCACTTCGAGCCGCATCCGCTCGGTGAGGACGACCCCCTTGTGGTGCCGTCGCTCGGCTTGACGATCGGCCCGCACTGGACAGCGAAGCAGGAGCTCCTGCAGGACCTCGCGGTTCTCACCCGGCTCACCCTTGGCAACGGCACGACGGTGTTCCTGTTCGGCGGCTGTCTCACTCTCGGAGTCCTCGGTGCCGCGCGTTGCCTGCTGGAACCGGACCGCGGGCTGCGCAGCGCCGACTGCGTCACCGACCTCGTGGGCTTGGATGACTTCGTCCTCGTGACAGAAGCACGTCGAGTAGGCGGATTGATCGACGTTCCAGACCTCAGCGCGGTTGAGCCGTTGTTGCTCCTGGCCCGCGCGGCGAACGAGCCGTTCACCGCCGTTGTCGACAACACCGCCCGCTATCCGGCAACCGTCCGGGTCTCACCATGATCACTCCAGCGGACGTGCGGTGCTACGTGGTCAACCTGATCCGTCGGTCGGATCGTCGGGCCTGGATCGAGCGAACGTTGCCTGCCGACCTGTGCGTCACCTTCACCTCCGACTGGACCGGCCCGTTCGACGGCAGCAGTCTTACGCGTGAGGGTCTGGACGTCGCTGGCTACAAGCTCTTCCCATGGCAGATCGAATGCGACAACCCGTGGTGGAGCAGGCCGTTGAAGTACGGAGAGGTCGGCTGCACGCTGGCACACCTGGCTTGCTGGCGTGACGCAGCTGGGCACGGCGAAGAGCCCTACGTCGTGGTTCTGGAGGACGACGCCATCCTGTCGACCGATTTCCTGGCCAGGCTCCTCGACGGGCTCGACCGCCTCGAACAGGCCAAGATCGAGTTCGATCTCCTCTACCTCGGACGTTTCCCGCTCGAACCTGACCGCGAGGCCGTGGCGGGATTCGTGGTGCCCGGCTACAGCCATTGCACGTTCGGCTACCTGGTGACGCGGAAAGCGCTGAGCGCACTGCTTGCGGCCGAGCTCGAGCACGCGATCGTGCCGGTCGACGAGTTCCTGCCGGCGTTGTACATCGACCACCCGCGTGGCGATCTGCGTGCTCGCTTTCCGAAGCAGCTCAACGCGTTGGCCTTCGATCCGCCGCTCGTGCGTCAGCGCTCGAAGGACGAGGCGGGCAGCGACACCGAGGACTCGGATTTCGTTGCCTCCTAGGCGTTTCCGGGTGCACTGTCACGCCAATGGGCGATGAGACCTTGTAGGCGTTTCCCGGTCCACCTGTCGGCCGGTGTGTGCTCGTTCACGCCGGTCACGATGTGCTCAGGCGGCACGTCCTTCGTCACGATGGCACCAGCGGCGACGTAGCTTCGCGGGCCGATCTGGACTCCTCCCACTACGCGAGCCCCGAATCCGATTACCGTATCGGCCTCGATCACCGGTGGCTCTTCATCGACATCCCACCAGTCCTGGTGCGGTCGTGTGTACTCGTGGACCAGTTCGCCCATCACGGTGGATCGGGTCCCGATTCGCGTGCCGTCGCAGATGAAGCCCGCGACGACCGCGTTCGCGCCGATGGTCACGCGGTCGCAGACGAAGGCGCCGTAGACAATCCGAGTTCCGTTGCCGACGATACTGTCGTAACCGACTCGAACGCGGTCTTCGAGCACGCAGTCGTCGCCGATCTGCACACCTTCGTAGAGCACGACCTGATTCGCCAACTGGCACCGTTCGCCGACGACCACACGCGAGCCGACCAGCGGGGAACCGGGCCGCTTCTGCTCCGCGCTGATCCGAGCTTCTTTGGGGTAGCCCAGCGTGCAGTGGGCTCCTACCACCGAGGTCGCGCCGATGCTAACCGGTGCGTAGAGGGACTCGATGTTCACGCGGCATCAAGCTTTCCACTCAGCAGCCAGTCGACCGTCACCTTGATCGCCTCGTCCTCGCGCTCCGTCGAGTCGAACCCGTGATCGGAGCCGACCACTGTGTGGAAGTCGCAGTTCGGTCGTGCGTTCGCTGAGTCGCGGGCGATGTCGTAGGAGACGTAGCTGTCGCGGTCGCCGTGGACGACCAAGGCAGGACGGGTGTCATGAACGAAGTCCTGTCCCGGCTGATAGCGGCTGAATTCGTCGAACATGACGCGGCCAAGGCGGAACTCGCCGTCGATGAAGAGGAAGCCTCGGGCGTGCAGGTTCTTCTGCTGGCAGCTGTTGAAGTTCTCGTTGCCCCAAGGCAGCTCTGGTTCCACAAAAGTACGGTGGAGGTCGAGCACCGGGTTCCAGAAAACGATTCGCTCGACCTCCTGCCGCATCCACGCCAGTGACAGAGAGGTGGAGACCGCGCCGAAGCTCGCCGCAATGATCGACAGCGGGCCCGGGAGTCTCGCGCGGGCGTACTCGACCACAGCCTGCAGATCGAGCACTTCCCCCGCGATCGTGGTGCCCTCCTGCATGCCACCGCTGTTGCCGTGGCCGCGATAGCTGAACCTGAGGGCGTCGAAACCGTTACTCGTCAACTGCTCGGCCAACCGCACGAACATCCCGCCCTCGTCCATGTCGACCGTGATGCCGTGCGCCAGCACCACTGTCCCGCGGCAGTTGTCCGGTGCTCGGTGAAGTGCTGCTTCGAGGTGCACACCATCAAGAGCGGCGAGATGTAACCGCTGAATCTCCATGAGGCGACCGTAGCGAACGCCCGATCTTCGCCCCAGAGCAGCATTATTCACTCGACTGTGTGAATTCAACTGCGCTTCTGCGTGACCTTGGAGGTGGTCCAAGCGGAACCCCGATCACGGAGTTAGCCTGCTGGAAGAGGCCGATCTTCGACCGGGGGAACGGAGCGATGGCGGCTGAGTGGTTGTTGGTCGAGACGTTCGGCGGTGCTCGGCGCGAACCGACGGTGCTGGCTGCCGGGAGCAGTCCGAAGAACATGGTGCCGCTTCGGTCGGTTCTCGGGCGTGGTCCGTTCCTGCCTGATGTCCTGGGTGCGATCGCCCGCGTGGTCGCGAGTCGCGCGACGGTTGAGAGTCGGACTTCCACAGGTAAGCGTCGTGTCATCGCCCACCCGTTTCTCTCTTATGCGGGTGTGGTCCACGGCGTGCACGTGTGGGTCGGGCCGATCGAGGAAGAACCGCCGGCGCGCAACCCCGCGGGGGCTTGGCAGATCAATCTCACCAGGCATATCAGCAGCAGGTCGGATGACCTGCTGACGCTGTACGGCACGCGCGCGGACAAGTGGCGGAACGAGCACGACTTGGCCGAACTCTTCGCGTACCAGCGCCTGCAGACCAACTCGGACGAGGCGAAAGCCCTGGCGTTGATCGTCAACGCGAAGGCGGGTGCCGAGCACTTGGCCACGTGGACGGTCATCCGTGACGACGGCGTCCGGCGCGCGGTTCACTTCGCGTGCAGGTGTGTCGAGACACGGACACCCAACGGGCGGATCGAGCTCGTCGTCCGCGGGATCACTCACGACATCGGACCGGCCGAGAGTGTGCCGGCCGCGCCACCGCCGGTGCCCGTTCTTCTGGCGCAGCAGGTTCTCGCCGCCGAAGCGACGCCGGGCCGTTGGCGGGCGATCGTCGACCTGCGCACGATGCGGTTGCTGAGGTGGCTCGACAAGCCCATGCCTGGCGTTGCGTGGACCCTTGACGCACCGCATCGCCCGGCCGTACACCGACGGGACCTGCGCAGCGCGATTGGAATGTCCAACGATCTCGCTTCATACGGTCGAGCGGAAGGCGTCCTGCGGCTGCGCGCGGAGAACGGCGGCTGGATGGACGTGGGTGTCTCCGCGGCTCTCATGGCATTGGACCAGCACACGACCGCGGCGCTCGTCACCCTGACAGCGCCAGGGCGTGAGAAGGTCGACTGAGTCGCCGACTGCGGGGAAGGTGCTGGTTCTTGAGCTGTTTCGAGGGCAAGGTCGCGGTGATCACCGGGGCAGGTGCGGGAATAGGGCGGGCGCTGGCGATCGAACTCGCGCGACGTGGGGCGCGGCTCTCACTGCTCGATCGCGACGCTGCGGCTTTGGAGGGCTCAGTCGCGCGCTGTGAGGCGTATGGAGCGAGAGTGCTGTCGCATGCCGTCGATGTGACCAACTGGGACGAGGTGCAGGCCGCTGCGGGGGTGGTCAACTCGGCGTTCGGCGGGGTCGACTCGGTGTTCGCCGCCGCCGGCACCATCCACCGCGGGAGCCTCCTCGACTCCGACGTGGCGGACATCGAGCAGGTGATGGCGGTGAACTGGCGGGGATCGGTCTACACCGTCAAGGCGCATCTGCCGTTCGTGCTCGGTTCGGCCGAAGGCCGCATAGTCACGTTCTCGAGCGCGTTCGGCCTGGTGGCGACCTCGAAGTACACCGCCTACAACGCCTCGAAGTTCGCCGTTCGCGGCTTCAGCGAGGCGCTTCGCCAGGAGCTCGCCGCAGCGGGCAGCAGCACGTCGGTGACGTGCGTCTTTCCAGGAGGCGTCCGCACCTCGATCGTGCGCAACGGCCTCTTCGCTGCTGGGGAGAACCGCGAGGCGGTGATCCGCGGGTTCGAGAAGCGCGTCGCACGAACCGAGCCGGACAGAGCGGCCGTCACGATCCTCAGCGGAGCCGAACGGCGCCGAGCGCGAGTCTTCGTCGGGGCAGACGCACGTCTCGTGGCTTCGCTCGCACGCCTTCTCGGCGGCCACTACCAGGACGTGCTTCCCGCCTTGGAGGGATTTCTGAGGCGGAAGCGGCCCAGACGAGGACCTGGGCGTGCCGGTTCCGGTTGACGTGATCGACCCCTCTACTTACGCTACTCCAATCGGACTATTCCGATTGGGTCGGCTTTGTCCCTATCGAGCTGATCCCTGAAACGCACCAGTGCGGCAGCTGTGGGCTGCCCTCGAACGCGATCGGGGATCTACATGGCTCGGCGGACATCCTCCCGGTGGGCTCCTTCGCTGCCTGGGCGACGGCACCAGGCGTCGTCGGCCTCCACTCGTAGTGACTCCCTTCGTGGTCTCGCCTGGGGAGGAGCGTCGCGATGAGCGGAAGCCGGCACACGAGTGCACCGACGTTCGGGCAACAGCTGCGTCTGCTTCGCACGGACCAGCGAAAGTCCTTGGCCGAGCTCAGCGCTGATTCGAACGTCAGCAGGAGCTATCTCGGCAACCTCGAGCACGACCGAAGCGTGCCGGGGCCTGAGATCGCCGCCGCGATCGATGCCGCCTTGAGCGCAGGCGGTCGCCTCGCCGAACTGGCTGTGCCCAGGCCGCGCACTCGAGCGGCTCGAGACCGAGTACGTCCAGACCAGCTGCCTGTGGCCATTCGAGGATTCGTCCCTCGAAACGAGCTGATCAAGGAGGCCGAGGAGGCACTGGCGACGCACGCGGGGGTGATCGCCTTCGATGGCCCCGCGGGAGTCGGAAAAACCGCCTTCGCGGTGACCTGGGCGCACTCGATCGCCGACGCCTTCCCCG
This sequence comes from Lentzea sp. HUAS12, assembly GCF_024125735.1. Lineage (NCBI taxonomy): Bacteria > Bacillati > Actinomycetota > Actinomycetes > Pseudonocardiales > Pseudonocardiaceae > Lentzea > Lentzea sp. HUAS12. The sequence continues at coordinate 4,730,630 of NZ_CP099738.1, read as the reverse complement.
ATGGCGTTCTGTTCGCCGACCTGCGTGGCTATGCGGCTGATCCGCCTGAAGACCCGGCATTCGTCCTAGGTGGATTCCTGCGATCGCTGGGGGTCGCATCGGCGGAGATACCGAGCGATCTGCCGGAACGCGCCGCGCTGTACCGAACCCTTCTCGCAGGTACACGCACGCTGGTGGTGTTGGACAACGCCGTCGACGACGAACAGGTCAGGCAACTCCTGCCGGGGTCGTCGTCATCGTTGGCGGTGATCACGAGCCGCAACCGGTTGTCCGGTGTGGTGGTGCGAGAAGGCGCCGTGCGCATCACCTTGCAACCTATGACCTCCGGCGAGGCGCACGAGCTACTGCGTTCGGTGGTAGGTCCTCACATCGACACCGATCTCGAGTCAGCACAGGTGATCGCTGATCGATCTGGACGCCTTCCTCTGGCGCTCCGGATCGCGGCGGAGAGAGCCAGTCGCTGGCTGAACACGCCGCTTCGGACGCTCGCCGAAGAACTTGCTCGGCGCCAGCCCCTGGATGTGTTCGCCATCAACGAAGCCCTTGCGGTGCGGACTGTCCTGTCGTACTCGCACGACGCATTGCCTCGGAAGATGTCCGACACCTTCCGGCTGCTGGGGCTGCATCCGGGCGGCCCGGTCCGGATCGAAGCGGCAGCGGCCCTCATGGACCAGCCGCCCTCCCAAGCGCAAGGTCACCTGTCCGCGCTGTCCAGTGTTCACCTGCTCGACCAGACTGCAGACGACAGGTTCGTGATGCACGACCTCGTCCACTCCTATGCGCTGGAACTCGCGCGGGAACACAACTCACACCAGGACAACGTCGCCGCACTCGAGCGACTGGTCTGTTCGTATGTGACCACCGGCGCAGCCGCTACCCGCATTCTCTGGCCTTCGCGTTCGCGTAGCGGAATTGGTCTGCCCAAGAACGACCTGACGACGTTGGTGTTCCGCAGCCCAGCGCAGGCGCTTCACTGGTTCGAGGACGAGCTGCGCCTTCTGGTCCAACTGGTGCGCTGCGGAGCGCGGTGGAACGTCACCTCGGTCGCCTACCTACCGGTGGTGATCAACGAGATGCTGTCCCATCGGCGTGCGTGGTCCTGGTGGATGCCCGCGCTCCGAGATGCGCTCGCCATGGCCCGCCAGGGACAACACCGCGACGCTGAATCCTGGATCTTGGTGTTGCTGGGAGATTCGAGCATCGATGCTGGCGACGCCGAGACTGCGGCCGCGTTCTACCGGGAAGCAATGACCCTTCACAACGAGTTGAGCGACCGCGGGGTGCTCGCTGTCGGGCATGTGGGACTCGGCAAGGCGTCCTTCAAGACTGGTGACTACCACGCCGCCATCGCTCACTGTGAGAACGCGCGGAAGATCAGCGCCGAGGTCGGGGACATGTGGCAGCACTCGGTGGCGACCGCGCACCTCGCCATGGCCCGTTCTGCACTCGGCATGAGTGAAGATGCCTGTGCTTTGCTGGGTGCCACCCGAGTAGCGCTGAGCGATACCGGCGATCTCCTGTCGTCAGGCCGCGTGGCGGTGTTGCAGGCGAGACTTGCCGAGTCGGCCGGCGCACACGAGCTGGCTGTTGATCTCCTGGACGAAGCTCTGAGGACCTTCGGCCGCGCCGGCGACGTGTGGAGTCAAGCGAACATCTTCAGCCGCCTCGGTGATCTGCACGCGGACCGAGGGGACCATCGAGGCGCACGGCGCGCGCGGGCTGCGGCCGCTGAGTTGCTCACCGGCAACATCGAGCCAGCCGCCGCGCGGCTGCGCGAGGGGATGATGAGCAGCATTGAAGAGCAGGAACGCTAAGTACTTCCGCCCTATGAGCTCTCAGATCATCGTGTGGGCGAGATGAGTGTCGTTCTCTTCCAGACCTTCTGGTGGAAAACAGGTGCGCCGCGCACTCATTGCGCGGCGCACCTGTTCTCAAGATCGTGGCTGACTGGTCGAACACATCTGGTTGCCGGGCGGGCCGGAGAGGTTCGGTCGCGTCGGGATGTAGTAGGCGTTGACGACCTTGTGCGCTCCGTCCTTGTAGAAGGGACGGCTGCCCCAGGGCGGGATGCAGGAGGTGAAGGTGGTTCCTGTGTCCCAGTGGGCCCTGATGAGGATGAAGCTGTCGCCGCAGTGGACGTAGCCGCCGGTCTGCTCACCCTGCGGCAGGTTGAGCGAGTAGAAGCCGCAGGGGCGTGGAGAGAGCGCCGACGCGGTGTTGTGGGAAGTGTCGATCATGCCGACAGCTGTCGCGGCAAGAAGCATGCCCGTGGCGGTCAAGGCGCGGGCGGTATTCAGGTTCACGACGATTCTCCTTGCTCTGAAGTCGTTGCTGCACATCAGTTTTAGGAGTCCACAGTGAACAGACAAGGTGTCTTCTGTATTGCGGCGAATGGGAGACAGGAGACGAGCGTCTCCTGCGCCGTCTGCTGTCTCTTGTTCAACGGAATACAGAAGCCCTCTGGTGTGGGGTTACGGGCCTGTAGAAGCTGAAAGTGTGTTGAAGCGGGAGCTTGTAGCAGTCACGTCAGGTTCGAGGAGGTGAGGACATGCACAAGGCGAATCGCCGCCTCGCATGGCCCGGATCACCGAGCGCAGCGCGCCGTGCTCTCGATGGGAGGAGCGATGCCGGAGTGGGCCATCTACGGTCTGCTAGGTGCAGTGGCGGGACCAGCCGTGATCTTTCACGGCAAGGCGGTGGCATGCCGGCAGCCGACGTCCTGGAATCACGCGGTCAGAGCCGAGTGGTTTGCGATGCTGGTGACCGGTCTGATGTTGAGCTGCATGCTCGCGTACGTGGCATGGCAGCAGGCCGAGGTCGCCGGTGTCGTGGCGTGGCTGGTGATCATGGGATCTCTTCTCAGCTACGTCGACTGGGCCTGTCATCGGCTTCCGCACGCTCTGGTCGCCGTGCTGCTTGCTGGAGGGGTGGCTCAGTGTGGGCTTCTGGCCGCTGGTCAGGTCGACGGCGTGGGGCGCTTGTCGCGAGCGGGTGTTGCTGCTCTGCTGGTGTTCTTGTCGGCTTTGGCGACGTGGCTGGCGTCACCTGGCGGATGGGGTGGAGGCGACGTCACGTTGACAGCCACACTCGCGTACTTCCTCGGCTGGTTCGGCTGGGCGCACGTCCTGATTGGACTTTTGATCGCCTTCTGCTTGGGCATGCTCGCGTTCGTGCTTATGCATGCGAGAGACAGGACCACGCGTGGAGCTGTGATCCCTTTCGGTCCTGCGCTGGTCTTCTCGTCCGCCGGTGTGGTCGTACTTCTCTAGCGCGGATTCCCGGGTTTCTGATCCTCGGAGAGCATCGAAAGTTCGGAGCCACGCCCACTTGCTCACACCCGGATACCGCGCTCGTATCGGGTGTTTCGCGCCGAGGTGGACCCATGACCGCCTGGGTCCACCTCGGCAACACAGCTCAAGTTCCACGTTTGGAGGCTGCGGTGAAGTTTCTGGGAAAGACCGCACTCGCGACAGCTTCGCTGATCTTGCTCGGTGCATGTAGCGGTGCTCCGGTCGCCACGACGACGAACGTCACCACCACTGCAGTTCAGACGCCCAGTTCTGCGATGTCCCCTCTCGACGCCGCGCGGGACAACGCGACCAACGCATATCGTCAGATGTGGTCTGACTTCGCTGCCGCGGGAACGACCTCGGACTGGCAGTCTCCCCGTCTAGGGCAGCACGCCACGGGGATCGCGTTGAACAAGCTCTCCCAAAGTCTCTACGGGGACAACTACAGGGGACTCATCACCAAAGGTCAACCGGTCCTCAGGCCCTCGGTCACCGCCCTGGAACCTGCCGGTGATCCCACGAAGATCGTGATAACCGATTGCGGTGACTCGACGAACTGGTTGAAGTACCGCAAGGACAACGGAGTCCTCGCCGACGACAAACCCGGCGGGCGCCACCTGATCAGCTCCACTGTCGAGAAGCAGGCCGACGGATCCTGGAAGGTGTCCGATTACGGTGTCCACGACGTGGGGTCGTGTTGAGCCATGCGACGCCTTCTCACCGCCACGGCAACTGGAATCCAAGCCGTCCTGTTGTCCCTTCCCGGGCCGGCGCACGCTGACAACGGTTGGGGTAACACGACCTGCGCTCAAGCACCGTCGCCTGTCTGCAACGTCGTAGCTGGAAATCACGCCAGCCGACCGGCCGGCGATCCGCAACACAGCCAGCCTGGCGCGAATGAGAGCAACGCTGGCAACGAAAGTGGCTTCGGTTGCCGGTATGTGCCGGTGGACTATCCCGCGCCGAGCGGATCTCCGCCAGAACCGGGCGGCTGGTTCATGGTGCTGTGCAGCCCTGACGGCAAGGATCCCGACTCGCACGGCCCGGTGTGGGTCGCGGCGGCGGAGCAGGCCGCGACGGTGAGCCCGGAGCAGGTCGCGCAGATGGCACGTAGGCAGCTGCGGTTGCCGGCCCCGGTCATCTCCGCGAGCCCGTCCGGTACTCAGCTGGTGCGGCTACCGACGTGGTTGTGGTTGTCGGGCGGGTGGGCGCCATCCTCCGCTACCGCGTCCGTTCCGGGCGTGTCGATGACCGCGTCCGCGACGCCGTTGTCGGTCACGTGGTCGATGGGAGATGGCATCAGCGTCACCTGTCCCGGACCCGGCACCCCGTACCAGGACGTCGCCGATCCCGAGTCGGCATCGCCGGACTGTGGACACACCTACGTGCGGTCCTCGGCAGGCGAACCCCGTCAGGCGTTCGTCGTCTCCGTGACCGTCCTGTGGACCGTCACATGGAATGGCGCCGGTCAGACCGGCACGTTCCCGGACCTGACGACGACAGGTTCCACCGCATTTCGGGTCGCTGAGTCCCATGCGCTGAACAACGGCACACGCTGACCTTCGACTGAACCACATCCACGGCAGGCCAACCGCTCGCTGACTCGACGTCGCGACGCGGCGCACTACACCCATGCCTTTTGGAGGGCGCCATGCAGACCACCGTCACCGGTGACGACACCACCAGTTCGTCCACAACGAACAGTTCGGCGTGGATGAGCGGCAAGACACGGAGCCTCTCGCGCTTGCGCGGCAGGCGACGAAGCCGCCCCTATCTGGTGCTGGGCCTGTTGCTGCCCGCGTTGTGCTCAGGAGTGTTCCTGTGGATATCGCTGAAGAACGACGACACGCGACCGGTGTTGGCCACCGCCCGCGAGGTAGCGGTCGGACACGTTCTCACCTCCGCTGACCTTCGGCCCGTACACCTCGCCGTCGATGCGGACGTCCTGGTGGTCGATGCGTCGCGAGCGGACGGTGTGGTGGGCAAGACCCTGTCGGTGAGCCTGCCTGCGGGGGCCTTGCTCACGCCGGACGCGGTGAACGCTCCCGCGATTCCTGCCGCAGGACAGGCGATCGTGTCGCTTGCGTTGAAGGCCGGTCAACTCCCTGTGGAGGTCAGGTCCGGAGCGCGGGTGAACGTGGTGGCGGGCGCGGCGAGCGCACCCTTGGCGCAGGCCTCCGCTTCCGACCGCGGCGCGACATGGCCGGGAGTGGTGACGAGCGTGACGACATCCGCTGGCGAGCAGGTCAGTGTGGTCTCAGTCCAACTCAGCGAGTCCGCGGCTCGCGAGGTGGCGGCGGCACCGGTCGGCCAGGTTTCGCTGGTGCTCGTGGCGGGAGGTGGTCGGTGATGCTGATCGCGGTCGCCAGTCTCAAGGGCTCGCCTGGTGTGACGACTTTTTCTCTGGCGCTGGCCTCGCGCTGGCCGGCCCCGGCACGCACAGCGCTGATGGAGATCGATCCCTCCGGGGGCGATGTCGCCACGCGATTCTGCCTGCCGCCCTCGCCCGGTCTGCTCAGCCTTGCCGTCGCCGCAAGAACGAGCACGGACCACGCTGTGCTGTGGCAGCACGCTCACGCCCTGCCAGGCGGCCTGTCTGCGGTCATCGCGCCACCGGACGCTGATCTGACCCAGGCTGCCTTGTGCACCCTCACCTCCAACTCCTCCACGGAAAACATCTTCCGCAGCGCCGCACGCGACTCCGGCACCGTCATGATCGCCGACTGTGGTCGGATCGACCACTCATCGGCCGCGATGCACGTCGTCCGCCAAGCTGACGCGCTGGTGTTGCTGACCCGTGCTCACGCCGACAACCTCGCGCACCTCACCCGCCGGTTGCCCGCCGCCGCGGCATGGACACCACACCCCGTGTTGCTGCTGGTCGGAAACGGCTACGCCACCGCCGACGTCGCACACGAACTCGGTGTGATGCCTTTGGGGCGCATCCCGCACGATCCGAGAGGTGCCGATGTCCTATGTGGACTTCCACCGGGGTCGCGGTGGCGTAGCAGTGAACCGTCACGTTCCCCGCTGGGCCGCTACGCGTACAACATCGCCGTTGAGTTGCAGTCCCGGATCGCGCGGCGTCCCTCCCTCAGCCTGATCACCGGCACCAGTCCGGAGCCGACACTCTCCCCCGCGTCCCGCCGTCCCGCGGACGACGCATTCAGCGGGCACTTCTCCTGGACAGGAGTTCTGTGATGTCCCAGCCACCCAACGGACATCTCCGTCCGGTCCCTCCACTGCTCCCGCAACAGCCTTGGGCACCATCACGACAGCCAGGTGCTGATCGCGAAGGGCTCAAACAGTACGTGCGCGGGATTCTGGCGGAGCAGCTTCCCAAGCGGGTCGACGCGCGGCAGGCCACCAACGGCACCGAGATGGGAACGGAAGCCCGTCGCGAGCTCGCCGAGGAGATCCTGGCGGACGCGGTGCGCACCCACAGCGAGCGGGAGCTGTCCGCCAACCGCCTGCTCGTCGAGCCTGCCGTCGAGCGCCAGGTGGTCGTCGAGGTGCTCAATGAGATGTTCGGCATGGCTGGACTGCAGCCGTTGCTGGACGACCCGACGATCGAGACGATCAACGCCAACCGCTTCGATCAGGTGATCGTGCAGCACACCGACGGCCGTAGGGAACGGGTCGCGCCTATCGCGTCCTCCAACGAAGAGCTCACTGAGCTGGTCCGGCTGCTGGCGGCCCGCGCGAGCAGCCAGGAACGCCGGTTCGACCACGGCTCGCCCGCGGTCAACCTCCAGCTGCCCGGCGGCGAGCGGTTGTTCGCGGTGATGGCACTGACCGCCGACGGGGTGACCTCGCTGTCGATCCGCCGGCACGGCTATCTCACCGCCACCCTGCCCCAGCTCCGCGAGCGCGGAACGATCGACGCCGGCCTGCGGGAGTTCCTGGCCGCACTCGTGCGCGCCCGCAAGAACATCCTGATCACCGGCGGTGCGGCCGCAGGCAAGACCACCATGCTGCGGGCCCTGGCATCGGAGATGGACCCGATGGAGCGGATCGTCACCGTCGAGGACGCCTTCGAACTCGGCCTGCAGCGCGACCCGCGCGTGCACGCGGACGTGACCGCTCTGCAGTCCCGGGAGCCGAACGTGGAAGGCGAGGGCGCGGTCTCTCAAGCCGAACTCGTGCGGATGGGGCTGCGGATGTCGCCGGACCGGGTCATCGTCGGTGAGATCCGCGGGCCCGAGGTCATCCCGATGTGCAACGCGATGTCCCAGGGCAACGACGGATCCATGGCGACCCTGCACGCATCCAGCTCCCGCATCGCCTTCACCCGCCTGGCCTCCTACGCTGCCCAAGGCGCCGAACGGCTGTCGCTGGAGGCCACCGCGCTGCTGGTCGCCAGCTCCGTGCACTTCGTCGTACACCTTGGCCGCGGCAAGGACCGCCGGACCAGGGTGGTCGAGTCCATCCGCGAGATCGTCGACGCCGACGGAGCCCAGATCGTTTCCAACGAGGCCTACCGCCCCGGACCCGACGGCCGCGCCCGCCCGGTACCCGGTGCGCTGCGCACCAGCACGCTCGACGACCTCGTCACCGCAGGGTTCGACCCCGCACTGCTCGGCCGGACTGAGGGCTGGTGGACGCGATGAACACCGCGCTGTCAACGACTCAAGTGTTCGCGCTGGTGCTCGGCCTCGGCACCGGACTGGGTCTGTGGCTGTTCATCGCCGGATGGCGCGGTACCAAGCGACCCATCCGTCGACCGTGCAAACAGCCTCGTAGCGCCCAGCGCCGCCGCCGTGACCTCATCCGCACCGCCATCGCCATCACCGCCGCGATGGTCGTCGGCGCGGCAACGGGGTGGGTGGTCGGAGCTGTTCTCGCCGCGTTGGCGGCCTGGGCCCTGCCGCCTGTCCTCGGCCGCGATCCCGAGCACGTGCGCCGGACCGCTCGCGTGGAGGCGATCGCAACCTGGACGGAGATGCTGCGCGACACCCTTTCGGCCGCGTCCGGCCTGGAACAGGCGATCCTGGCGACCGCGCCGCTGGCCCCGGCGCCGATCCGCGGCGAGGTCGTCGCGCTGGCCGCTCGTCTCGAGAACGGCGAACGGTTCGTGCCCTCACTGCGCCTGCTAGCGGACGAGTTCGCCGACCCGACCGGAGATCTGGTGATCGCCGCGCTGGTCAACGCTGCCGAACAGCAGTCCCGCCAGCTCGCCGAGCTACTGGGCGCACTCGCGCACACTGCCCGCGAGCAGGTGTCGATGCGTATGCGCGTCGAGGCCGGACGTGCCCGCACACGAACCTCGGTGCGGGTGATCGTGGGAACGACGCTCGTGTTCGCGATCGCCGTGGTGGTGCTCAACCGCTCCTATGTGTCCGCCTACGACTCGGCGACAGGCCAGACCGTGCTGCTGGGAGTCGGGCTGCTGTTCACCGCGGGGTTCGCCTGGCTGAACCGGGTCTCCCGCGTCGCGGAACTGCCACGGTTGCTGGCCTCGCCGCCGACCACGAGTGAGCACGCCCGCGTCAGCTTTGAAGGGCGTGAGTGACGTGGCCGCGCTTGTGACCCCGCTGATCCTGGGTGCGGGATTCGGGTTCGGCTTGTGGGTCTTGACGATCGCCGTTTTTCCACCGCGGCCGGCGCTCGGTGCGTCTTTGGCTCACGCGACTGCGACACCCGTACCCTCAGCGGCCGCGGACATCACGGATGCGGGATGGATTACCAGGATCGGCCGCCCTGCGGTCGCGCCACTGCGGTCGATGGGGCTGCCCGGCGAACAGCTCACCCGCGATCTTGCGGTTGTCGGCAGGCCGATCGGCACCCACCTGGCGCAGAAGGCCACCTTCGCGCTGATGGGACTTGTCCTGCCCACATTGCTCCTCGGACCGCTGGTAGTACTCGGACTCCCGATGGACTGGCAGCTTCCCGCCGTTGCCGGCCCGATCCTCGCGGCACTCGGATTCGCGCTTCCCGATCTGCGGGCGCGTGCTGAAGCGACACGACGCCGAGCCGAGCTTCGCCACGCACTGTCCGCTCTGCTTGACCTCGTCTGGATCACGCTCGCAGGCGGTGCGGGCGTCGACAGCGCCCTGAGCCGCTCCGCGAGCGTCGGACACGGATGGGCCTTCACGCATCTTCAGCGAGCGTTGACCGCCGCGCACCTGACCCGCACAACCCCCTGGGCCGCTCTGCGGGAGCTGGGGGACAAGCTCGGCGTTCCCGAACTGGTCGAGCTGGCCGCCTCGGTCAGCCTGGCCGGCACCGAAGGCGCGAAGGTACGCGCGAGCCTCGCGTCCAAGGCCGCCGCCGTGCGGACCCGCCTGCTCACCGATGCCGAAGCCCACGCCCACTCGGCCACCGAACGCATGTCGCTGCCGGTCATCTGCTTGTTCCTCGGATTCCTCGTCTACGCGTCCTATCCAGCTCTCACCCAGGTGATCACAGGGCTGTGAAAGATCAGAACCACCACCAACTCCTCTATACGGCAGGGAGAAACGATGAACATGACCGAGTTGGCCTTCGTGTGGACGATCCTGCGAGCCCGGATCGAGCTCGCGCGACGCGACTCTGACGCGGGCTACGTGAGCGAGACAACGCTGATCACCGCGCTGCTCGTCTCCGCCGGTGTCGCCGTGCTCGCGATCATCGTGGCCAAGGTGATCGCCAAAGCCACGAGCATCGAGTTGTGAGGCACCCGTGGCGCACACACTCGACCCGAACAACACCTACATGAGGTGCTGGGGACGGCCCTCGCATCAACCAGGCGCATCGCAGGGCGGCTGGACGCACAAGCTGCTGCACAACGACCACGGAGCGGTCAGTGCGGAACTCGTGCTCATCACACCGCTCGTGCTGCTCCTGCTGCTGGTGATCGTGCAATTCGCGCTGTGGTCACATGCCACGCACACCGCGCAAGCCGCTGCCACACAAGGACTCGCTGCAGCCCGAGCACAGCAGGGCACCGCCGAGGCGGGAACCGCGAGCGCCCGTCGGCTCCTGGACCAACTCACGCGAGGACCGCTGACCCAGGCCGACGTCAGCACCCACCGTGGCACGGAATCGGCTTCGGTGCGCATCACCGGAACGGCAAGGTCGGTCGTGCCGTTCGTGCAGCTGCCGGTGCGCGCCGAGGCCTCCGGTCCCGTCGAACGGTTCGTGCCGGCCGATGGAACCGCGAACCCATGAGGAGTAAGTGATGATCACTTCCCCTGTGGAGTACGGGAGCTTCGAGTCCGGTGCGGAACCGGTGTTGTGGCGCCCCGGCCTGACTCGGGATCGACTTCGTCGGCGCGCTTTGAGGCGGTGTCTGGTGTCGGACGCGGGGCTCTACCTGCTGGGTGGCACACTGACGATGATCATTGGCGCCGCGAACAGGCCCCTGGTCGCATTCGTGGTGGCAGCGGGCGCCGTGTTGGTAGCGATGGGCGTACTGATCGCCCGCTGTGACTACCTCCGATTCGGTCACGACCTCTCCGCCCGTTCACAGCGATCACGATCCGACCGCGGGGCAGGTCTGTGGTTCTTTCGCGCCAGCGACTTCACTGGCCGGGAGCGTGGGAGCGCTGCGACCGCGGCTCAGATCATCGAGGCGGTGAACCTGAGCCACTCGGGACCTGCAGCGTCGTTGACAGGACACGCAAAACTCGCGGCGCTGCACGGGCTCGCGTGGGAGGCACTGGTCGTGCTGCACAAGGCCCCCGCCGCACACGACGACCTGCGGCCCATCCTCGGCCGCCTGAACGCCGCGGCCGCACGCACCCGCGAGGCCAACCGACGCCTCTACGCCACCGCGGCCAGGGACCGAACCGGGGATCTCCTCGCATACCTGGACGCCCTGCACGAGGTACTCCCCGTTGAGGGCACGTCGTGAAGACGCGCCCCCGACGCCCGTGGTGGCGCGACGACCGAGGCTCGGCGACCAGCGAAGTCGTCCTGCTCACCCCGCTCCTGATCATGCTGCTCGTGTTCGTCGCGGTGAGCGTTCACCGCGGCGTCGACGCGCGCTTGCGGCTCAACGACGCCGCGCACCAGGCCGCACGTGCGGCAAGCCTGGAACGCACCCTGGCCGGCGCGAGCACGCGAGCACACGCGACCGCCGCCGCCACGCTCACCGCGGCTGGAGTCGTCTGCCGTTCCATGTCCGCGGACATCGCCACCGAAGGCCTGCGACCGGGTAGCTCCGTGACGGCCACGGTCAGCTGCGAAGTGGACCTCGGTGATGCGCTGCTGCCCGGAATCGGAACAACTCGGCTGTCCGCGACCGCGATCGAGACAGTGGACGTCTACCGATCCGCCGATAGTCCGAGCAGGTGAGGAGGGGACGTATGAACCGACACAACCGACTTGCGCACCGATGCGGACTGCGGTCCGACGACGGGCAGGTGAGCGCGTTCGTCGTCACGATCACTCTTGGAATCCTGGTACTCGCCGGACTCAGCCTCGACGGTGGCCTGGCCCTCGCGGCCAAGGTCAGAGCCAACGGCCACGCCGAATCCGCCGCCCGCGCAGGCGCGCAAGCCCTCGACCTCGCGCTCTACCGGGCCACCGGTCAACTCCACATCGACCCCGCGCAAGCAGCAGCCGAGGCCCGACGCCACCTCGGCCGCGTCGGAGCGTCGGGCACCGTCACCGTCAACGGGAACTCCGTGATCGTCACTGTCGACGCCGTCCAGCCCACACAGCTACTCGGACTCATCGGGGTGCCTCGCCTCGAGGTGCACGGTGAAGGCAGCGCACACCCCCAGCGCGGAGTGCAGACCCTCGAGCCCTAGAAGCCCGCAACGAAGTGAGATCCAGATGGCCACCAATGCGATCCCTACCGCACAGGAGATCCAGCGCCGCGTCGAGGAAGCAGACACCACTCGACAGCAACTCCGCGCGGCCGCGGCTCAGCAGGTCGGCGAGCTCGCGGCCGAGCGCGCCATCCACGCCGGCAAACTCCAGGAGCTCGAGCGCCGCCTCGGCGACGTCATCGCAGGATCAGGCGAGGTGATGGAGATCGACGAACTGTCCCGCTTCACCAACATCCCGCCGCTCGAGCTGCGGGCATGGCTCGCCACCTCGAAGCCGGCCCGCACGCGCAGGAGGACGACCACCACAGGCACGCAGCGGGACACCAGCCGTGAAGGACCTTCGACGGGGACCACAGCCGCCCAAGCGAATGCATCCCTGGACACCGGCGATGCACGTCGCCCGACTCATGGAGGTCCTTGAACCGGTACCGCGAAGAAGGCGAGCCTGTTGTGAAACGGGAAACCCACTCCAGCTGCTGCGAGCACGACCCTTCCGCGAAGGAATACCGCAGCCTCCTTCGAGGACTGCTGAAGGCGGTCATCGTGCTGAGTCGCCTGGTGCGGGGTGGAATCGCCACAGCCGCACTGTGCGCCTTGACCGTGGGCGTTCCGTGGGCGCTGTGGCACTACATCGGCTGGCCACTGCCCGACCATGTCCCTACATGGGAAGAAATCCAGGCACTTCTGCTGATTCCGATCACTGCCGAACTCGTACTCGACATCATCGCCTGTGCGTGCTGGTTCTGGTGGGTCATGTTCACCCTCGACGTTCTGCGGCACACGGTGGAACTGGCACGCTGCGGGATCGACAAGGCCCGGTTCGGCGATCCCACCCCCACCGATCCCACGAACGCGCTCGCGCGAGCGCTAGTAGGCGCCATCATGCTCGCGGTCCTGGGAAATCGCCTCGCGTTCGCGTCCGACACGGCGTCACACTCCACCTATGGCCCCGCTACCCGGACCGTAGCGACCGCACCGGCACAGCTGCACCCCGCCGGTGAAGCAAGTCGACAGCAAATCATCGACCTGCCCTCGCAGGCCGACGTTCTTCCGCACACCACGACGGTCACCGTGCGCGCACCGCACAAGGGGATCCACGACTCACTATGGAACATCGCCGAGCGTGTACTCGGTGATGGAACACGATGGCCGGAGATCTTCGAACTCAACCAGGGAAAACCTCAGCCGCACGGGCTCACCTTCACCCAGCCCAGCCTGATCTTCCCCGGCGAACAACTCGCCGTCCCGAACGACGCATCCAACGCCGCCACTAAGCAATCATCTGATCCAGGCCCACCGTCCACCTCTCCCACCACCGCATCACCGCCACCCGAAGACGAGCGGCTGTCCCCGGCCCCAGAACCACCGCCTCCCGCATCTTCGGCTCCGACGCACACTTCTGGTGACTCCACAGCGACGAACGAGCCTGAACAACCTGGATTCCGTTGGGGAACAGAGCTGTTCGTCAGCTTGGGATTGGCCGCTGCCGTCAACGCGACCCTGATCCTGGCCCGTCGCCGCTATCGCGGCCGATACCGCCCCGGTAGCGGTGACCGCGACGACCTACCCATCGCGCCGGTGGTCTATCAGCTGCGGCTGGCGCATCTGCGCACCGACGATGGGGATCACGTCGAACCCGATCGGCCGCGCCCACCAACACCACTCGTCGTGCTAAGCGGCCGGGCGCACCCAGACGGCACCTCCCGCGACAACTCGCTCGTCGTGCCGGTCGGTGTGCGACAGGGCCAGGAAATCGCTGTCACCCTTGCCGCCACCTGTGGTCTGGGCTTGCTCGGAGCGGGCGCACCCGCCGCGATCCGAGCACTTCTGGTCACCACCATGACCGCGGCCACTCCTCATCCACAGGTCACGGTGATCGTGCCCGCAGGCGACCTGACGGCGCTGTTCGGACAGCGCGTCCAGCCGGCGTGGCTACCCGCTGAAGTCCGGGTGACGCCCGATCTCGACGCCGCGCTCGACGCGATGGAAACCGAGACCGCGGTTCGACATGGTTCGCGACAGGATGCCGGCCGACCGTGGAGGCCCATCGTGCTCGCGGCACGCAGTCCCGGACGCCAGGCACGCAGGCTCGAGGCGATCGTGGACACCGGTGCACGGGTTGGGGTGGCTGCATTGCTGCTGGGCCAGTGGCGCCACGGCGTTACCGGCTACGTGCGCGAGGACGGCATCATCTCAGCGACCAGTCCCGGTCTCGGCGAGCCGTTGCGCGGTGCCCAGGTGTTTCACCTCGGCGAGGACTACACCGCCGACCTGTTGGACCTCCTACGACACGCCCAGTCGGACACAGCACCAGCACCGGTCGCCCACACTGACAACGTCTTGAAGCCGACCTGCGAGCCACGCCCACGACCCAGGCCGAACGTTCCACTCATTCTCGCGAGCACACCCGTCGGCTCGGTCCATGGCGGAGCCCCCGCGGACCAGGCCGACAGCAGGCTGGAAATCCTGGGAGCAAACTCCGAACCCACTACGTCATTGCAAGGCGGCGTGGCCTCACACCGCGCTCGTGAGTCGCAGGATCGCGCCCCGATGCGCGAATCCAGCGACGTTGCTTCGCGAGGCCGGCTTCAGCTGAGCACGCCGACGGTTGCGGACTCATACCGGCACGCTGTGCTGCCACTGCGTATAGCCGTCCTGGGGCCACCGCGAGTGTGGTGGGCAGGACCAACCGAGCAACCCCGCGATGAGGGCACCAAGCACGCCGAAGCGGAGCGTGAGATCACCTCAGCGTTTCAGCCACGCCTACGTGAGTTGCTGGTGTTCCTGGCCCTGCATCCAGACGGCGCCAGCCGCGAGGCGCTCATCGCCGCCTTGTGGTCCGTGAGCCCCGCGGAGCGAACCACCAACGCGATGAACACCAGCATGAGCCGCCTGCGACGGGCAGTGGCCACGGCGACCGCAAGCGCCGTAACAGACCTCATCGTGGTCGGAGAAGGCCGTTACCGCCTGAACCCCGACGTGGTGAGCGTGGACTACCACCACTTCGCTGCCGCTGTGGCCGCCCGCCGGCGGGCGGCCACGGACAACGACCGTGTCGCGGCCTACCGACAGATCATCGACACCTATACGGGCCCACTCGCCGACGGGCTCAGCACCGAGTGGGTCGAGACCGTGCGCGAGGCCATCCGCCGAGACGCCATTGATGCCGTCGCCGCACTGGCCCGCGCCCTTGTCCACGACGATCCACAGCGGACACTGGACCTGCTTGAGACAGCCCGTGGATTCGATCCGCACAACGAACTCATCTACCGCGACATCATGCGCCTGCAGGAACGTCTCGGCCAACTCGACGCGATCCCGCGCACGCTGACGCTCCTGGCCGCGCGCCTCACCGAACTCGACGACCGACCGACCCCGCAGACCATCGAGCTGGCCGATCGGCTGCACAGCCGCCGCGACGGTCCTGTTGAGGCCGGCTCCTCCGCACGCGAACAGCGCGGAGCTCGACAGGTCCGATGACACTTCTAAGCAACGCTGCCGAGGAGAAAGAATCTCTTTCGCTCCAGCGGCCTTCGATGACGGACCTGGAACCATCAAAAGAATCGACTGACCGAATGCTATCGTGCTAGATGCGAACGACGTGATTTCGCTGACTGTGCTCGATGGCAAGTGAGAGCTTAGTGGTGAGAGTGATCCTCAAGTCGAACAAGATTCCTGGAGTGTCGAACTTGGAGTGTGTGGATATACGACTGAGGCTCATCTGGGTAAGGCGACCCCATCGCCGCATTCTTCTTCGTCTCTGCCCGCGGCACGAACCGCATGTCCTCGACGCGCTGCCATCTGCCCGCGCGTCCCCCGCCACTCCGGACTCGACCGAAGCATCACCGTAGAGAGATCAACAGGGTGCACTGAGGCTTCCGCCGGGGGTTCCGACAGGGGATCCCATTGGGGATCGGCTTGGGGATCCTGTTAGAACGCTACCCCGAGCAGGTGGTGAAGACGGCGGTCGAAGGCCTGTGCGGGGATCCGCTGGTATCCCAGACTCGCTAGGCCACAAGCCGGTAGACACATCGGCGCGGCCTGCATGCTCCCGCACTCCTGTCCTCTGATGTCGTACCTCGCGTTCCTCCCTTCACTCGCCTAAGTCTCATCTGATTGCTAAATGTAAAACCTATTGTGCATCTACTTGTGGCTGGCGTTTGATTTAGTCCGCTCCTGATATCCCTTTTGGGTTGTTGACCTGCGTAAACGTCGCGCGGTTCATTGTAATCGTTCACCCAAAAGAGTCGTGGGCAACGGCGTGAAATCTATTGCGCGGCGTGCCGCGTGGAGTCATAATTGATTTGTCGCCAGGAAACGGCTACCAAACTCAAATACCACGCCCGGCGTGAGCCATGTCAAAATCGGGAGTCAATCATGTGTTATGCCGACATCATCATCAACACCGACGGAACCGCCACCGCTTTTTGTTACTGCGGATGGTCGGCAGAACACGACACCCCGGACGCGGCGGACGCCGACGCCGAACGCCACCAGAATGCCGACGCCGAACCCGAACCGCAGTTCGCCACCGCCTGACCCGCCGCCCGCGCCCTGAAAGGAACCGCCGCGATGACCACGCCCGCGCCGACCACGTCAACCGCCCCGGTGGGCACGCCCAACCGATTGGGCAACGGTGAACTTCGCGCGATGGTCGCCAAAGTACTGGCGGACAACGGCGGCACCCCGGTGACGCCGCGCGCGATAGCTCACACTCTCAAACGGTCATCCGGTGCCGTGGGGAACGCGTGCAAAGCGCTTGCGGCGAAAGGAGAGGCCGAAGTCGCCGGGACGTCCCCGCTGTCCTACAAGTCAACCCCCACAACGGCATCCGCCGCCGCGTCCACGATCATCCCCGCGCCGCCGCGCGTCCCCCGCGCCAAAACCTCGGCCCCTGCCGCTGCGTCGTCCGGTCCCAGCCCATCGGCGCCGACGCGCGTCCGGTCGGCGGGCGCGGTCACTGGCCCGGTGAAACGTCCCAATGGGATGGACTACCACCCCCGGCAACTGGCTGGAATGCCTGATGTGACCGCGTTGCAACGGTTCCGGGACGCCGGAGTCGCCGCACTGCTGTACGGGCCGCCCGGTACGGGCAAGACATCGCTGGTCGAGGCAGCTTTCCCCGATCTGCTCACGGTTCAGGGTGACGGCGACACCACGGTCGCGGACTTCGTGGGCGAGTACACCCAAACCGACGACGGCCGCTACGTGTTCGTGCACGGTCCGCTGGTCCGCGCGATGCGTGACGGCGTGCCGCTGTTCATCGATGACGCCACGCTGATCGCCCCGACCGTGCTCGCGGTGGTCTACCCCGCGATGGACGGACGCCGTCAGATCGTGATCAAGGCCAACGGTGGCGAAGTCGTCGACGCTGCGCCGGGTTTCTACGTCATCGCGGGACACAACCCCGGTGTGCACGGCGCGATCCTCACCGACGCCCTGTCGTCCCGTTTCTCCGCACAGATTCACGTCGTCACCGACTACGACCTCGCCACCCAACTCCAGATCGACAAGCGTGCCGTCAAGGTCGCACGCAATCTCGCGACCCGGCAGGCCAAGGGTGACATCGGGTGGGCGCCACAACTGCGGGAGCTGATCGCTTTCCAGAAGATCGCGGATGTGGTCGGTGTGCAAGCCGCCGCCGGGAACCTCGTGGGCATCGCGCCGGAAGAGGACCGTCCGATCGTCGCCGCCACCGTGCAGGCCGTGTTCGCCGTCGCCGTGACGCCGCTGGCACTCGGCGCGCGCATCTAACGCTACAACGCCGCGCCAGCAACACATCAACCGCAAACCGTCCTGAAAGGACTTGTGGCCGTGACCGTTCACCTGGTAGCCAACCCCAACGCCACCGGTACCGCCGTGTTCCCCACCCGCCCCGAGTGGTTGACCCTGTCGGCCGCACTCGTGGACGAGGCCGAGATCATCGCCGACCGCGAGGACCTGCTGGTGACCATCGCCCCCGGCGCTGGTGGCGGCGCCCCGGCGTGTTTCTACCCCGCCCGAGCACTGATCGAAGTCGACGGCGATCACCTCGGGGTGGATCCTGCCACCGTGGACCCCGCGAATCTCGCCGACCGTGCGCGTTACGCGACCGCGTGGGGACTGCTCACCCACGAGTGCGGTCACGCCAAACACAGCCTGTGGGAACCACCCGACGACGCGCCTCCCGCCGTGGTGGATGCCGCCATGCTGCTGGAAGAGCCCCGCATGGAAGCCGCACACATCCGCCGCCGCCCCGACGACCGGCACTGGCTGCGCGCATCCGCCACCCACCTGATCCTCGCCGACACCGCCGCCACCGACCCGGCCCGCGCACCTCGCATGACGAAAGCCCACGCCGCGCACACCGCTGCCCTGCTGCTGGCACGCACGGACGGTGGCATCCTCACCGTCGCCGAAACCGCTCCCGTCGCCGCCGTGGTCGAGAGCATCCTCGGTACCGAGCTGCTGGACGAGCTGCACGCCCTGTGGTGCGAGGCGCTGGACACCGCCGACGACGACGCCGACACGATGATGGACCTCGGACGGCGATGGTGTGAGGCCCTCGGCACCGACCCCGACGACCCCGGCCCCAACGGGGACGCGCACGGCGCCCCGGACCCGTCGGGCGTTCCCTCACCGCTGACCCAAGCCATCGGACAAGCTCTGGCGAACGTCGCGAACGCCGTCACCACACAGGGTCCGCCGCAGGACCCCGCCACCGTGGCGGAGGCACAGCAGACCGCCGAGGACGCTGCCCACAAGACCAACGAGGCGACCGCCCGGACCGTGTTCTCCGGTGCTCACCACAACCCCGTGGGCATAGGTGACACGGCCACGGCGGGCACCCGCCCGCCGAAGTCCGACGAACGCACCGCCGCCCGCGTCCTCGCCCGTGCACTGTCCACCGCCGGGGTCAGGGAACGGGTCGCGGTCAAGTCCACATCATCGGTTCCACCGGGACGTCTGCGCATGCGCGGCGCACTCGCCGCCGACGCACAACGCGCCGCCGGGGCCACCGTGACCGCCGAACCATTCACCCGCACGAACCGAATCCTCACCCCGGCCCCGCCGCTACGGCTCGGCATCGCATGCGACGTGTCCGGCTCGATGGGCTACCTACGCCGTCCCGTTGCGTCCGCCGCATGGATCCTCGCCAACGCCGGACACCACGCGACCATCCCCGTCACCACCGCGACCGTGATCTACGGCGCACACGTCCGCCCGATCACTCTCCCCGGAGCCGTTCCCGGCCTCGTGACTGAATTCGAGACCAACGACGGAAGCCACGACATCGCCACGGCCGCCGCCGCACTCGACGGCGCGCTCGGACTGTCCCGCCCCGGCGCGGCGCGACTGCTGATCGTCGTGTCCGACGGGCACTACGACGACGACGAACGCGCCGCCGGGCTCGCACAGGTCGACCGGATGCGGGCCTCGGGGTGCGCGGTGCTCTGGCTGACCACCGACGACGAAGACGACCCCTTCACCGGCGTGACCGTGCACAAGCTGGCCGACCCGGCCACCACCGCCCGTGCCATCGGGCGCGCCGCCACCGCCGCCCTCCGCGCGACCGCCCGCTAGCCCCACGGTTCGGGGTGGGCACACCCACCCCGAACCCCCGAACCGCCACCGTTTCGACTGTTATGAGGTGACCACAGATGAACGAGCACGAACTCGGCACGGTAGGTGACTTGATCGCCGCCCTGTCCGGCTACGACCCGCACACGCCCCTGCGAATCGCGGTCCAACCGAACTACCCCATGGCACATCACCTCGCACAGGTGGTGAGCACCCCTACCGCCGCCCACGGCATCCTTCCCCAGGACGCCATGTCGGGAGTCGTGTGGCTCGGGACGGGTGAGCAGGTCGGTTACCTGCCCGGCCTCGCGGCACGCGCGCTGGGGTGGTCCGAATGACGACCACACGCCGCAGCCTGATCGACCGCGCGATCTTCCACGTGCGGACTCGTCGGGACTTCGCTGTCACAGGAGCTATCTACAGGCCCCAGGAATTGCCGCTATGGCAGCGCCGCGTCAGATCTCTCGACAAGGTCGCAGAGGCGCTCTCAGCCCGTGTCTGCGACATCGCGATGATCGATGACCCCGCCCGTAGCTAGGGCTTCCGCAGTCCGCAACCCCGTGCTCATCCGGTCCCCACAGGTAAGACCACATCCAGCAGGTCACGGAACAGGAGTTCTCCATGCTCATCGACTACGACTGGGAACCCGGCGTGTGGATCGACGGACAGCGGTCCAGCGTCGACGACACCACCGACGAATTCGGAAGCTTCGCCCACTGTGTCCACAACGACCTGCTCGCAGCCCGAGATGCCGGGCTGATACCGGTGCACAGCGAGATCACGATCGACGCCACGACCATCCGCCCATCGCGAGACTGGCCACCCCAGATGCTGCTGACCATTCAGTTCACCGGACTGACCGAGTCAACGGAGGGGAAGGTAGCCGATGCAGCTTTCGCGATTCTCGACCGTCGGTGCCCCGAATACCTCCGCCCCGACCAGTTCGCCAACTACGTGGGCGGACTGTGCCCGCTCGATGAAGACGGGGTGACGCTGGGGACGCGAGGGCACAAGTACCCACCAAAGGCGCCGGCGAGTCCTTCGCTCTCGCGTCCTCGCTGAGCCCACGAACCGACACGAACTCACACCGTGAGGACTGCCCTCACCGCATGAGCACAGGCACACGAGTGCGACAGCGACTGCGACTCCCCCGTACCCTCAACGCTGATCGGAGAAACCACATGAAGACCGACATGCCAGCCGGAGTCATCGGACTCGCTGGACGCGCGGTGCGCCTCGCCCGCGCCCATCTCGAGGCCGACCGTGACGGGTTCCTGCGCCGCAACAACTCCGCCGAGCAATGGAACACCTGGTCGCGCCGTGCCCGCGTGGGCCGAACCATCGCGAGCGCACTGCAGGTCCACATCGACACCGTCATCGTCACCGACGATCCCCAACGCGAATACCACGCGCGCGACCGCACGGTTCCCGGTGACCTCATCACGGTCACCGAGCATCTCACCGGTCGCCTGTGGCGATTCATCCCCGACAACACCGCACCCGGCACAACGTGGCTACTGCTCGACCTCTGTCCGGTCTGCGGAGCCGAGATCCCCGCCGCCCGTGTCGCCGGCCTCGCCGACCTCGGGGACTACCTCGACCGCGGCACCGAGCCTTTTGCACTCATCGCTGAAGCCCGCAACGAATTCCTGCATGCGCCGGACTGCACTTTCACAGCCTCTGCCTTCGAGGAACTGATCGAGGAAGCTCGGGCCGACCAATCCCCACGGGCCGGGGGAGCAGCCTGAGCCGTCCAGCCTGACGTATGAAAGGTCAACGGCCAGTAGCTGCCTGGAGGAGAGGATTCATGAACAGCGGCAACACGTCCGAAGCTGACGTCGTCACGCGCAGCTTCATAGAGCACGATTGCCGGGTGACGACGGTCATCTATGAGCCCACCGACGCGCAACAGATCATCTACGGCACCGTCACCCGCAATGGCGCGCTCGTCGGCAGCTTCTACTGCGCCGACCGGGCCCGGCAACAGGACTGGCGGATCGTCACTGCCGAAGGACATGACCTCACCCTCGACGGGAACCCGGTGCGTCCCTTCGACCACGGCTCCGCCGTCATCGTGCTCACGACCATCCTCACCGCGCCCGCACACGAAATCGACCAACTTCTGCGCGACGCACTCGGTTCCTAGGGAAGCTTCAGACCGAAGGCAGGACAGCACATGCTCGAGTTCGACCTCACCGCGCCGATACCGAATTGCCCTGACTGCCAAGTCCCTATCGGCCATCGGCACATAGAGGGCTGCGACACCGCCATTTGCCTGCAGACCGGGCTTCAGCGCTTGAGTTGCGCGCTGGAGCACAACTGCGGCAAGAACACATGGTCCGCCGGCCTCCCGGTGAGGTCGACTGCGAACGTCTCGGCTGGATGATCGGTCCTGGCCTGCCCGAGCTTCACCGGCTAGTCGTTGAAGCGGCCTGGAATCCCTTCACCCAGCAATGGGACGCGCCTGCCTAGTTCAACAAGTCGGACTCGTGCCTCATGCGAAGCGGTACGTCCACCTGGTCCCGACTGGGCGCGCGATCCCAGGCTCGAAGATGTGGGCGAACCCGAACCTCCTACCGTGCGATAGAGGTGCTGGGTCGGTTCGCCACAGCGTTGTCACGGCTCTGGTGGCATGACGAACGTGCCCGCCCCGGAAGGACACCGGAACGGGCACGTCGAAGGTGAGATTTCGCCTATCGCTTGCGGATCTTCTCCATAACGCCGACCATGACGGAAGACCATTCGCCGCAGCGCACCTGGATCTCCTGCTGGAACCGCGCCCTACCGGGTCGGTCGAGATCGACGCTGTTGTAGACGCTTGCCAGTTGGAACACCGCCTGGGCGATGCCCGGAGCGGACAGCGGGACCTTGTCGCCGACGTTGATGAAGTCGTCTGCGTGAGAATCGCACTGGGCGATCACCCGCAGCACCGGCGTCTCTCCGGAGTCGTCAGCGGTGATACTGAAGGCGGCCTCAGGGGGTAGCAGACCATCCTCTTGGGCGTTGAGAAGGCTGTTCCCAAGGCGTTCAGCGATGTCTTCGAGCGACAGAACGGCCGTGTCGTTGAAGTGTTCTCCGACAAGCGAGCCGCGAACATCGCTGGTCGCGAGGGGTTCCACATTCATGGCTAAGCCTTTCGCAGAGGTTGGCTCGCCTGCGAGGCAAGAGTGCGCTCGCTGGAGAATCAAGGCGAATCAGACGGTACCGACGACTTCACGCCGAGAACCATTGCGCCAGCAGCGGAAAGCGGGCGGGAAACGACATCAGGGTCACAGCCCACGCGTGGAAGCCGCGCCCTGATCGCAGTGGGGGATCGCTGCATCCGCTTGGCCAGGACTTTGATGCGCTCCGAAGCGACGTCATGACCTGGAAGCATCCACGCTTCTCGCAGCTCCTCGTCGAGGGCTTGAGTCCATGGATTGTTGGCGTTCGCGTGACGAGTCGGTGTGCGGTGCAGCCTCGTGTGCGCGGAGAGCACGCGGCCGAGGATCTTGCCGATCGTCGCACCGCCCTCGATCGGCAGCTGCAAGCGGCCATCGGCGGCGACCTTGCCCTCCTCATCTGTCCCTAGCAGGTCGAGCACCAGCGAATCGTCGGACTCCGTGGTGGCGGAGAGCCGGTAGTGAACACCACCGATCGTGATCTCATTTGAGAACGTAGATGGCACGTCGCACCTCCAGTGTGGTGTTTCAGTTCGTGCTGTTGTCGACCTGTATGGACGCTTCCCTCGTGCGCAGCTGTCAACGCATGTGGGCACGTGACGGTGAAGATAACCCTTGTGGGGGAAGACACTGGACGGAACGCGCGTGACGTCCGCGGTGCGATCCGATGTTCCGTCCACATAAGACACAATTCTTCGATTACCGCTTGACTTCGTGACACGTAGGAAGCGTCCATAGTCGTGTGGCCCGATACACCGGAAGCGCGCCGGGGACCACACCAGCTCCGGCCGGAGCGTGATCACTCAATCCGATCACCGTCACTGTGAGGTAGTCATGTCCAAGAAACGTACCGCGCAGCCTCAAACCGCTTCAGCGATCACCGTGGCCAAGCCGCGCACGGATGCTGAAGAGAAGCTGTGGCAGGCACTTCGTCTCCACCCCGGTAGCACTGCCACGGCGCTGTCCGCCGCTGCGGGAATCGGCAAGTCAACCGCACCGAAGATCCTGACTTGCTGGGAGAAGGAGGGTGTCGTCGTACGGAACTCCGGCATCGCTGACGGCGGCGCACGCACCGCCGACCGCTGGTCCATCACGGTGGACGAGGTGCCGGGCGATGATGTGCCGGGTGACGACACGTCGAAGGAATCCGATTCGGAAGAGGGAAGCGGGAAGGCGACGCGTCTGGCGCCGGGCGCGTTGCGTGGGTTGGTGGAGGACTATCTGCGTGACAACCCGGGCGATCTCAGCCCGAGCGCAGTCGGCAAGGCGCTCAAGCGGTCCGCTGGCGCCGTGCACAACGCGCTGGAGAAGCTGGTAGAGGCTGGCGTTGTCAAGCGCACCAGCGACAAGCCGAAAAGGTACGCTCCGGCACCTGAGTGACAGCGGTCTGCCGCTGAACTCGCTGACCGCCGCGTGTCTCCAGCTCCGTTGGAGACACGCGGCATTGTCGCTTCTCGAGGTTCCTTCACCACTGCGTTGTTCGCTAGCTCGCTGGACGTGTCGCACCGGCGTAGTCGTCGCCGTTGTAGCGGACATTGCCGACCTGCACTGGGATGCCGAAGGTCGGGGCGTTGATCATCTTGCCTTGGCCGAGGTATAGGCCGACGTGGTGGATGTTGCGCGGCGTGCCGTAGAACACCAGATCACCCGGCAGCAGAGGTTGGCCTTCGGCTACGCGCGGTCCCATGTCGAACTGTTGGTGCGCGGTGCGCAGCAATGTAACTCCAGCTGCGCCATAGGCGGCCTTGGTCAGTCCCGAGCAGTCGAAGCCCTCATGGCCTGCGTCGGGTCCGTCGCCGCCCCACACATAGGGCAGTCCCAGTTGCCTGCAGGCGTAGGTGATTGCGGCCAGTGTGGCGGCGTTGGGTGCCTGGGTGGTGTTGCAATCGCCGGTGCCGAGGCTTGACGCTGCGGCTTCGGCATACGCTGCGGCCTGGTCGAGGACCATGTCCACATACCAATCGGCATGGTTGTAGGAGTAGATCGCCGCATATAGATCGCCTCCGCGTACGCCGTTGTCGCATAGCAGGAAAGCAGCGGCATGGATCGCGTCATGCGGGTTGTACCGCGAGGGTGGAGATGCCCCGCCGGGCGGGAGTTGGTGTGCCGAGATGACACCGTTGAAGGTTGCCGCGAGGAACTGCATCGGCCCGCCGGCTCCGGCTTGGTTCTCTCCGCTGTGGACTCCGGGAAGTGGGGAGCGACCGTGGTCGGTCTCGACCTTGCCGATGGCGGCCAGCACGGTCCAGTCCAGGCCGGGGCAGTGCGAGGCGGCGGTGCGGTAGAGCAGGCAGTAGTCGGGCGGGATGTCGGCGATCGGCGAGGTGCAAGCGACTTCGGTGTTTGACGAGCTGCCGAACAAGGAGGCTACGACCGCGTTGGTGGTCACGCCGAACATGATCGGAACGATCAGCACGACCGCAGCCGCCGCACCGGTGATCTTGGCCAGCACGTCTCGTTCACCGCCTTTCCGGGCGGCTTGTCGTCGGCGGAGGCCGGGTGGCCAGTGTGGTCGGAGGCATCGGTGAGGGCGGACGAGCAAGGGGATGTGGGGAGTCCGCGCCTGTCGCTCCGTTGTCACCTGGCGTGACAGGAGCCGGTAGGTGCGGCCACACCTCGGGCAGTGTCGCGAGTGCGCACCGGGATGTGCTGGAGCCGGCGGTCAGCGGAAGCCAGACCTCGTCGGCCGGGCTCGGATGCGCGGCCTCTGGATTGAGCAGCTCAGCTGCCGCGGTGGCGATCGGCACCGTGTGTCGATCGTCGAGGTCACGCCAGGCCTGTGCGAGCACGCGGCGGGCGGCGGCTTCGCGCCTCGATGTCGGCAGCCAAACCAGCAGCGGTGTGGTGATGCCGGTGGCTTGGGCGAGGTGTGCGTAACCAGTGAGCTTTCCGGCGAGCTTGCCGAGGGGCTCAGTGCCGAAGTCGTACTCGAGGAACCACTCGATCTGGCTGTCGTGCTGGTGCCAGCGCCCGTATCCGTCGGGCTTGATGAGGTCGCCGAAGTGGCGGGCGCAGCGGGTTTCAGACCACCACGCCGTTAGCTCGATCTGTTCGTCTGGGCGTGGGTGACGGGCGCGGGCGACGAGGGCGGTGAACCATTCGTTGACGCCGACGGTGTGCGCCAGGCGCAGGCTGTGGGCGACGCCGAAGGCCCGGTCGTGGCGGTAGCCGAGTTCTTTGATGTCCAGGCCGTCCTCCGCGGCGAGTACGGCCGCGCCGGCCGGTGCGAGCACGTAGTGCATGGGGGCGGTGCCGACGGTGACGAACGGCTGGAAGCGGTCGAGGACTCCGGCCTGGTATAGCTCGCGCAGCCGCATGCGCCCGGAGCGGACGCTCGGGAACGCGAGTGCGGTGATCTGGTGGGCGGTGAGGACTCTGTGCTCCCAGAGCATCCGGGCGATCCACTTGTCGCGTGGGGTCAGCCGCCAGGCCAGCACGGCCTGGTGCTCGGCGGTGTTGGCCAGACGTGGTGTGGGCCTGGTCGGCTTGTGGCCACGCAGCGAGCGTTGCCGGGTGGGATTGGTGATCACGATGGGCACCTCCGGATGGGCTGGGCCGAAGCCGTCCTGACGCGTCGGGACGTGGCAGGTTCAGCCTGTGCGGCGGGGATCGGCACTTCGAGGACGGGCCACGGGATGACTGCGGCTCGCGGGACCGGGTTGTGGCGAAGCGCCTCGTGGTGACTGGTCGGTGGAGGCTTCGGTCGCGCGTTGACGGGCTGTGTGGCGTGCGGCGGCGCGAAGTTCCCTTGCTCTGCCTGGAATCGCTGGCGGCAGGGGGCGGGTGAGCATCGTGAACGGCTGGGCCTCCTCGCCGTTGAGGACGAGCCGGACGGCGGTGTGGTAGACGCCGAGGTGAGCGAGGTCGTGGTCGGACAGCCGCGGTGCGGTGTGGCGGGACAGCTCGCGGGAGTCCTCTGGGCTGGCGTTGAAGAAGATCTTGCTACGGGCGTTGGTGGACATTCCTTCCCGCAGTTCACGAGGAAGCTGGCCGAGGTGTTGGTGGGCGAGGGTCATCGCGACCCGGAAGCCGCGGGCTTCGGCGAGCATGTCCTCGATGGGGTAGGGCAGGTTGAGGAAGTTGTGGCACTCGTCGATCACCATCGAGGCGTCGCGGCGCTGGCGCTGCGGTGTGCGTGCTCGGCCGGTGGTGGCCTGCCAGGTGCGGGCGACCACGAGCGAGCCGACCAACCGTGTTGTCTCCTCGCCCAGGGAACCCTTGGGGATGCGTACAAGGCAGATTCCACCGTCGAGCACCTCACTCATGTCCACTGTGGATTGCCCGCCCGCGATGGCGTCGCGGACGAAGGGCCGCAACAAGAACGCGCGGAGCTTGTTCATGAGCGGGCTGATGACCTGGCTGCGGCTGGAGTCGGTGAGCTCGTCGTACCAGGACCAGAATCCACGCAGCACGGGATCGGTGACCCCGGCGGCGACCCGGTTGCGGAACGCCTCGTCGGCCAGCAGCTTGGGCAGGTCGGCGAGGGTGGCGACGCCTTCCTGGCTGCGCAGGGTGAGGCAGGCGGCGCGCATGACGTCGTCGGTGCGCGGGCCCCAGAACGCCGAGTAGACCCGGCGGAACACCGACACGAGGTTGTCCACGGTCAGGTCGGTCTCCCCGCCGTCGAGGGGGTTGAGGCAGGGTGGCCGGGATTTGCTGTCGGCGTCGAAGATCACGACTCGGTCGGCGGCCGAGCTGGGCAGGCGGGACAGGACGTCGGTGACGAGGTCGCCCTTGGGGTCGATCAGCACGATTCCGCGTCCGGCCTCGGCGTCGGCCAGGATCATGTTGCCGAGCAACGTCGACTTACCTGATCCGGTCGCGCCGATGACGTGCAGGTGGTGGCGTGCGTCGGGGACCCGCAGCGCGACAGGCCGTTCGTGGCCGGTGTCGGTGACGCCGAGCGGTTTGGCGTCCGGGCCGGGGGTGGCGATCCCGGGCGGGGGAGCGACGGCGCGTGCCCCGGCGCGCTGGATACCCGGGATGGCCTCGTCGGTGGGCAGGTGCGCGATCGCAGCCAGTTCAGGCACCGACAGCAGATCACCGCGCCCGAGCCGCCGAGAGTCGATCACCCGGCCAGGGCGGTGGATTCGGTGCCGGGTGTAGTAGTTGTGCTCGGTGTAGGAGGCGAACGAGGCCGCCAGAGCATGTGCTCGGCCGCGGGCGACGTCGCGTGCCCGGCGAAGGCCGCTGTCATCGGTGTCGGCGGGCAGCAGGGTCGCCACGGCGTAGCGGATGACGGTCTCGAACTGGCTGCCGCGTTGTTTGCCGACGATCGCCCGGTTCTGCGCGGAGTACTCCAGTGAGGTCTGCGGATCGCTGTGCGACGACCCGGTTGTGGTCTTCCCCGTGGTCGTGTGCCGGGAGCGGCTGGACATGCCGGGGGTGATGGCGTCGAGCAGACGGCCGATCAGATGGGATGCGCGCCCGGTGTGAACCTGGCGCGCGGCACGGCGCACTTGCTGGACGCGGCGGCCGGTGACCGGGCGAGCCAGCACCTGCACACACGCGAACTCCTCGCGTCCGAGCCCGACGGGAGCCCCGATCAGCGCGCGAAGCGGGTCGGCGGCGAAGTCGGAGCGGATCGGCAACGCCTCGGATCGGGCCAGCCGCAACTCTCCGCCCACCACCAGCCGCCTCTGTCCTCCGCCCGGCGCGGGCAAAGGTGGCTCGGCCGGGTCGACGCGGGTGTGCGAGCCGGTCCAGGCGGCTTCCACCGCCCGTTCGACCAGGCCGGGTGGGATGACGCCAGGCACCCACAGCCGGATCGCGACTCCCGCTTCGGAGAACGCGTACTCGCACGCGACGTGCGGCTGGCCGGCGAACGCACGCCGCCAGCCCGGTCGAAGCAGGCCTACGAGGTTGGACCACAACGCCGCGCCGCCCGCGGGATCGACGGTGGGCGGGGCGAGCACGGTGATCTGCCGGGCATCAGCGAGCAGCGCGTCGTGGCGACACCGGGCCCACCACCGTCGGCCGATCAGGATCGCAGTGAACACGACTGCCCCGGCCGGGACCGCGACCGGGCCCCACTCCAGGGCGAGATCGCCAAGCCGTTTCAGCAATGCGAGAAGCACGCCACCGGGGTCGCGCAGGTAGTCCTCGACCCATCCGGCGGCGGCAGCGGCCGAGGAGAACTTGGCCGGTGTGGTGAAAGCGAGAAACGGTGGCAGCGCATGAGCAGCCGTCACCGCAGGGAGGTCGGGCGGCATGATCAAGCCCCCTTCGCGGGCGATGAGTCAGAAGGTCTGTGGTGGGCGGATACGTCACGACGCGTCGAGGTGCACGTCGTCGTCGACACCCGAGCCGAACTCGTCGCCTTCGATACCCAGGTCGACGAACGAGGTGGCGGCCTCCTCTGCCGATCCGGTGTCGGCGTGGGCGGCGATCTCGGCCGGATTGCTGGTGACGAGGTAGTGCTCGGCCGGTGAGGCGATGCTCTGGAACGCCACGCGTTGAGTGCCGGCTGACAGGAGTCCCTGACCACGGTCAGCGGAGAGCAGGAACGCGCGTTCCCCGGCGGACAGGTCGAAAGTCTGGGCGATCTCGTCGATGGCCTGGGTTGCCTGGCGGAGCAGGATCTGCGTCGCCGCGTTCGCCACGACCGCTTTGCCAACATCGCTGCCGAGGACATCTGCGGTGTCCTGGGTGGCGACGGTCAAGCCGGCCCAGTGTTTCCGCCCGGCTTTGGCCATGCGGAACAGGAACTCGGCTCCGGCGCGCTCCTTCATCAGCAGCCAGGCTTCGTCCACGACCACCAGACGCGGCCGCCGGATGGCCGGGTTGGACACCCGCCGCCACACCGCGTCCAACGTCAGCAGGGTGCCGATGGCTTTCAGCTCGTCGGGCAGGTCACGGAGGCTGAACACGACGAGGTGGCCCTCGGGGTTGACGGTGCTGGGCCCGTCGAACAGTTGCTTGAACGCGCCCTCGACGAACGGGTGCAGTCGGGCCTCGAGCTCACCTGCGGCCTGGTCGTCCGTATCGGCCAGGCGGTCCCGCAAGTTCTTCAGCGTGGGGGAGGGGCGAGTCCAGGTGCGCGCGTCAGAGGTGATCCCCACGCTCTGATAGGTCGCGGCGATGGCTCGGTCCAGTGCCGCCCGTTGCCCCGCGTCCAGTTCGGCACCGATGAGCACGGCGATGACGGTGTGCAGGAACAGGGTGCGCCGCACGAGCGCGTCTTTCGGCGCGGTGCGACGGCCGTCGGCGCGGGTGTGGATCGGCAGGTCGAACGGATTGAGGCGGACGCCGTGCGCGCCGAGGTGGACGTAGGTTCCGCCGACCGCGGCGGCCAGGCGGGCGTACTCGTCCTCGGGGTCGATGACCGCGATCTCGATGCCCCGGTAAAGGTTCCGAAGCAGTTCCAGCTTGACCAGATAGGACTTGCCCGCTCCGGAGCGGCCGAGGATCACCGAGTTGTGGTTGTGCATCCCGTCGCCGAACCGGTCCCAGTGCACCAGTCCTTGTGAGCCGATGTTGTAGCCGTAGAGCACCCCGGACGGTGCGGCCACACTGGTCGGGTTCGGCGCGGGCAGGTCGGGGCTGGTGAACGGGAACGCCGCCGCGAGTGCGGAGGTGTCGAACGTGCGCCGCATCCCGATCAGGTCCAAGCCCATCGGCAGCGTCGACACCCAGCCCTGCAGCGACCGGTACGTGGTGGGCTTGGCGTCGAGCAACAGGCTCGCGCACAACGACCGCAACGCGGCCACCTCATCGCCGAGACTTTTCTCCGTGGCGGCGTGGACGGTCAGGTAGAGGCCGACCCGGAACAGCTTTCCCTCGCCCCGCGCGACGCGGCTCGACAGGTCGTAGGCGTCCTCGGTGGCGACCTCGACAGCCGGGTCGAACAGCCGTCCGTGCTCGGCGGTATGCCGTCGCCCGGCCTCGAGCTTCGCGAGTTGCTTCTTCAACCGCGAGGCCGCGTTGGCCGGCGCGATCGGCTCGACGTGCACGGAGACGTCGAGACGGCCGGGGTAAGTCAGCAACGGCGCGAGCCAGCCGGGGTGTACCTCGCGCGGGAAGCCGACGATCGCGAAGCTGGCTACCCATTCGCCGCCTACCTCCAGGTGCCGTGCGGACACCGACAGCGCGTCGGGGGTGAAAGCAGCCGCAGCCGATGAGCTCGCACCCTGAGTCGCCTGGCGGTGGCCGCCGCGGATCTTGCGCGCGCGGAAGGTCATCGCGACCACCGCCCTTCGCTGTCGTGGTGGTCGTCGTCTTCGTAGTCCCAGTCGTCCTCGGTGCTACTGGGCGTGGCGCGGTGAAAGGACGGGTCTTGTGCGTAGTGCGACTCGCTGTCGAAGTCTCCGGAGAAGTCCGTCGCAGTTGTGGTGATGACGTCGTCGGCGCCGGCGAGTTCCGCCGAAACGGGTAGCAGGTTGTCGGGGCTGCACGCGGAGGCGAGCACAGCGGTGGCCTGTCCCGCGTCGAGTGGGGTGACAACGATCCCGGCGGGGGAGAGCAGATCGATCGCCTCACCAAGGCGACGCACCAGACGTGACTCCGCTGCTCGCCGCTCACCGGCGTTGACCTGACTGCCAGCGCGCCGGCGACGGGTGCCCACCGCCGTGAGTGCCGCCAGCGGCCCGTCGGCGCCGACAGAGGGTGCCACCAAGCCAAGAGGCTCGCGTAGCACCAGCAACACCTGGCGGCGCAGCAGCTGGGACTGGTTCCCGAGTTGGGCCAGGTAGTCGGCGTGCTCGAGCGCGGCCGCCTCGAGCGCGGGGTGGGGAAGGCCGCCCGCGAGCTCGCGCAGCTCGGCGATCTGCGCCGAGAGATCGAGCCGCTCGGTGCGCACGAGCACCTGCACTGGAGCCGTCAAAGAATGGAGGTAGCGACCGAACGAGCTGACCAGCGCCTGCTGTTCATTCGCGATACGCAACGCGAAGTTCACGGTCGAGGCCACCGCGACCACCGCCAGTCCGTCCTCGCCCAGATCGATCACACCGGTTTCGGTGACCGCTTCCGCTGGCAATCGCAGCGCGGACGGCGAGACCTCGTCTGAACGGTCTCCACGTCGCTTCCAGTCGCGGCTTTGCGTGGATTCACGCGAGGCGCGGTCAATGTCCGCGGTGAGCCAGACGGGCGCAGGACGGACACCTTCAGGTGCGGCGACCCTGTGGCGAGCAGTGAGCCGTTGCCGGATCGCGGCGACGAGCAGCTTGTCCATCGGCATGCCGTCGCGCTTGCCCAGCGCGACCATCGCTGACACAGCCGCGACCGGAACGGCGAAAGCCAAGAACACTGGGATGGGCACAACGGTGCGAATGGCCATCCACAGCAGATAGAGCACCGCACCGGCGGTGGCGAGGATGGCTAGTTGACGTGCGGTCAGAGGGCCGAGGACACGGTCGTCCATGTCGACATCGGCCGGAATCCTGACGGGCTGGCTCATTTCCCTTCACCTCCGGGTGCGGGCTTCGGCGCACGGAACTGCGGGGGCGCGACGGTGTGCACTCGCCGCCGGGCATCACCGATCTTCGGTTCTGGTTGCGCCTGCTGGAACAACGGCGGCGTCGGGGTGGCAGTGGGTCTACGCGACGCCTGCGTGGCCTCGGGCGTGGCCGGTTGGAACCGCAGCTGCGGTGGCACCGGGGCCACCCGGATGGGCTGTGCCGGCGGGGTGGTGACGCGACGGCGAGGCAGATCAGGCGGTTGGAACTGTGGTTGCGTCGATGCCCGAGGCCGTGGCCCGGCGGTGGCCACGCTGGGCTTCGGCGAGGAACTGAACTCGGGTACGGCAGGACCTGGAGTCGCGGGCATCACGGCCGGATCGTGGATCGGTTGCTGGGGCTGCGGCTGCAAGAACTGCGGCTGCTGGGATGGCACACGCGGATGACGCGCCACCCGCAGCCGCTCCGCCTCGAACGCTTCCCGCAGACGCCTACCGACCATCTCCGGCGTCGGGGTCATGCGAGGCTGAGCCGGCCACGGCGGATCCGGCGGCGCCATCGAGGCACGCGCGCTACTCCCGACACTTGAGGCCTTGGCGGCGTGTGCACCGACTCCACCGAACCCCTTACCGCCGACGACCGCCATCGCCTTGCCGAAGACGAACGCGCGTGCCAGGCCCCCGATGAACGAACGTCCGCCGCCACCGACGCGGACCTGCTGCATCACCCAGGTCGGGATCTTCACGAGGATCCACACCAGTGCGATGAGAACGATGAGGTTGACGACACCGTTACCGGTGGGCATACCGGTGAACGAGAACCCACCCGGCTGCAGGAAGACCTTGAGTGCGCAGACGAGCGTGAGGCTCTGTCCTACTTGGATTCCGAGCACGCCCGCGCCAGCTCGCCAGAACCAGTGCGCGACGCCTTCGGTCTGCGGCAGTCCGTGACACATCAACGCGAGAGGCGCTCCGGCCAGCAGGAGCACGGTGAGTGCGACGCGCACGATGTAGCCGACCAGCAACCCGATCAACAGAATCGCCAGCGCGAGTGAGAGCAGCGCGGCGAACACGCCGCCGTCGACCAGCGACGTGGTCACCAGCGCGACGAGCAGTTCGGACACGGCCTTGCCCGCGGTCTGCGGATCGAGCCCGTCACCGAGCACGGCCAGCGAGGCGGCGTTGGCGAACCGGATGGCCTGATCACCCAGCAGCAGACTCAGGTTCGCGGCGAGAAAGCCGACCACGAGCCGCGGGGCGATTTCCTGGATCGAGTACCGCGTCTGCACGCTTTGATGACCCATAACCAGGATTCCGGCCACCAGCACCAGCAGCGAGTAGGCAGCGACGACGAACAGGCGCGACTGCTCCCAGATCTCCCCGATGCGCGGGATCTGGTCGAGCGTCGGTGTCACCAGAAGCGTGGAGCCGACCAGTCGCAGCAACCAGTTCAGCGACTCGCCGACGAGCATGTCGATGAACGAACTGAAGCCGTCGCGCATGCACGCCGTCAGGTCGGTGAGACCGCACTCGGGGTCCTGTGTGGCCGGTGGCGGTGCCGTGATGCTGGGTAGCGGTGCGGAAGGAGAAGTCGGCGTCGTGGGCGGAGTCGAAATCGGCTGCGACGGTGAGGGGAAAGACGGTGTGGTGGTGGGTTGGGCAAAAGCGGTGTTCGCTGTGAGACCGAGCAGAACGGCGACGATAGCGAACAGCAGGAGCAGCTTCCACGACCGCTGCCGGAGAGACGTGACGGTGGCCATGGCTCAGGCCCCCACGATCCCTTTGAGGATCTCCACGACAAGCGGTGCGAGGGCAGCGAGGGCGTAGCCCCAGCCCGCCGACTTGAAGCACTCCTTGGCCTTCTCC
Organism: Lentzea sp. HUAS12; assembly: GCF_024125735.1. Classification (NCBI taxonomy): domain Bacteria; kingdom Bacillati; phylum Actinomycetota; class Actinomycetes; order Pseudonocardiales; family Pseudonocardiaceae; genus Lentzea; species Lentzea sp. HUAS12. Next base: position 4,696,606 of record NZ_CP099738.1, on the reverse strand, counting down.
TGCTCGCTCGGATCGCCGCCGCCGAACACCCGGCGCACCCCACCGATGGTCAGGAACACCGTCGCCAGCCCGGCGAGGATGCCCATCAGCCAGTTGCGGATGTTGGTCAGGACCTGGTCGACGCTGCCCGCGATCGCGAGCACCACCGGCTCCGCGTGCGCCGTCCCGGCCGAGACGACAAACGCCATCCCGACCAGTCCGACAACCAGAAAGGCACGGCGCCGGACGCTGCGGCGACGAATGCCTCGCGCCGCAGGGATCGGAGGTGTGCAGTCGGTGTTGGTCGGGGGCTGCGGCCTTGCGGCGGCGCTGCGGGCCACCCGATGGTCACGAGGCTGAAGGGGCTTGTGCGGACGGACGGAGGTAGGCGTCAGGCGCATCGCGAGTCTCCCGGATTCGGGCCCGGCCGGTGCTGCGACAAGTCCTGTGTGGACTGGTGCGACGGCGCGGGCGGAGGGGTTGTATGGGCGGGAGTGACTGCTCTCCCGCCACACCCCTGAACTCCGGAAAACCGGCCCTGCGGGGACAGCGGAACGCGGACTTTCTTCGCCGCTGCGGCTGATGGGCCGACTACATTGCGTGATGTCCGAGAGGTGTGTCCGAGACTCGCGGCGGTGGTGATGGACACCGCGTCAACGGCGCGGCTCACGACGTCACCGTCGTGCGTCGCATCCACGGCCTCGTCACGCAGGTACGCGACGAGGCGATGCTCGGCGCGCTGCCGAGCCTTCTTCGCGGCTTCGTAGGAGAGGTGACGTTCCGCCGCGACATCGGCCAGTTGCAGACCTTCCAACCGGGTGCGGCCGATGAGCTCGGCCTCCACCGCGGTGATCGCGCCCTCCGCGACCGCGCGGGCAAGGACGAAGTCCGGATGCCCCTCTGACGGTGCGGGCGTGGTCGCACGGAATCCGTGTCCCGAGGGCGCTGGTGCGTCCAATGCCTCGCGGACCGCGGCGTGGCCAGCACGGTACGCAGCCCACCTCAGCCGCACCATCACGCGCGGCCGGCACAGATCCACTGCAGGGAGCTCGGCGAGGAATCCGGCCAGTACCGAGGAGTGGATGTCGCTCGGGTCGCCCGCGAAACGTGCCGACAACGTCGCCGCGATCGAAGTCAGCGCGGGCAATGCAACCCCGACCGCGCCGACGGTCCACGCACCGCCTTCGGTGCGGGAGAGCACGACCAGATGCGCCCACGCGGCGTCACGCAGAGCCTGCGGGCAACGGCGGTGCAGCAGCAGGTCCCGCAACTCGTTCAACGGCACCCGCCGTCCTGGCAGACCGGGGAACAACCGGCCGTCCACCGACACCGGCCGCGGCCCGGTGACCAGCCACTCGAACGCCGACCGTGCGGCGTCCAACGCATTGCACTCGCGCTCGAAACCCGAACGCGGAACACCCTCGGAAGCATGCATGGAACAACTCCCCGAATCGAGTCGGAATCAACGACCCACTCAGGAAGCCATGACAGGTAGTACTAACCGATGACCGAACTGGTACCGATCTACTACCGCAAAGGTACCGACGGCCAAGAAAGCGCTGAATTCGCCTCGCTGCTGCCTGGGTGATGATCTCTGCCGAGCTCGGTCGATGTTCGGTCAAGATCATGAGTCGGCTGGTAGTACGTCTTTAGCAGCTGATATTCGCTCGAACCGCTGGTGGTGCCGACCTGTGCGGCAGTCTGAGGCGAGCGTGCGTCAGCCGCTCGCGAAAACTTTCCTGGCGATCCAACGCGGATTCTGATTCGCGGGTGTGGAATTCCTCTGCGAAGAAGCGATGGGCTTCCTGTCGCGCGGCTTCGCAAGCCGACGCCATGTGTCTGTCATCGCGAGAGGTCGCTAAGAAAATTGTCTTTCACGTGTCCCGTGAAGGCTCAAATTTCGGAGTTCAGGGGTGTCATCAGCGCCTCACACGACAGGCGCACCAGCCTGGCGAAAGGGACACCCGTGACCCAGCCCGACGACTCCGCCCCTCGCTCATCCCGACGGCACACCGACTCCACCCGCCCGGCACCGGCTCGCCCCGGCGGCCGCCGAGGAGGAGACCGCCGCCCCTGGCCGACTGCTCTGTCCACCACCCGCGTGAGCCCCGCCAAACCGGCGAAGACCGCTTCCGCCGCCGGCCACCCGCAACGCGAGGGATCAACGGCGAGCCCGACCCCGGCGACTGTGTGGGCAGCCGGCGCGGCACCGATCGATCTCGACGCCACCTGGCCCGCAAGCCTGATCGAACGAGTCGTCACCTCGTTCAGCAAGCCCGCCGAACAGGTCGTGCTACTGGACTGGCCGACCTCCGGCCAGCCGCGCCCCACGCTCGGCGTCGTAGGCCCCGCCGGAGTCATCCACCGCGCCTCCCACACAGAGCCGAACTCCGACCTGGCCGACAGCCTCGCTGCCATCGAACGCCTCGACCGCACCGCCCGCGTCGAGCGCATCCCGGCAGACCCGGCATCGACCGGTCCGGCGTCCCGCCCGTTCTGGGCAGATCTCATCGGCGGCGCTGAACCCGCTGTCGCGACCGCTAAGACGGCGCCGCGCACCACTGTCGACGGGGCCTGTGCGGACACCGCAACCGACGCCGGTGAGGGCGTGGATCTGGTGATCGCGAGCGTGCCGCCTCGTCTGATCGGCGACCGCAGCGCGGACCTCGTCGCGCTGTACGCGGCAAGGCGCCTCCGCGTCGGAGGAATCCTCGTCGTGCTCACGCACTGTGACTGGACGTCCGGTGAATTGACCGATCCGACTGGCGCGGTGGTGACCGCAGGACAGAACGCCGATCTGCTCTACCTGCAGCACATCGTCGCCCTGCACACCCCCGTGCGCGACGGCCGGTTCGACCTCTCCGGCACCGCCGCGAACAGCGCACGCGATGCCCGCGCACGCCACCGCGCCACCGTGCGAGGGCTGCCCGTGCCTCATCACCGCGTCCACTCCGACGTCCTCGTCTTCGCGCAGCCACACGATCACCGGCAGTTCTAGCGAGCGGCCGTCGCCGCGCCGGTGGACACGGATCCACCAAGCGAAGACCTCCGATGAACATCGCTCCGGCCTTGCTCCCCACTGCGGCTGCACCCACCAAGACCACACCGCCAGAAAGGCACGCCCGTGACCGACCATGCCCACCGCGCGCCCCGCGCCACCTCCGGCGAGTTGACCCGAACAGAGGCCACCGACGAGCCGACTCAGCCCATCCCGCGCGCACTCATCGCCGCACTCGACACTCGACCCACCGCTGTGGACAACCCTGTGGACAGCCACAAGGAAACCGACGCCGAGGAACCGGCCGCGCCGTCGGTGTGGACGACCGCACAGGCGGCGCCGGCCACCCAGCGCAAGAACAAGTACACGCCCGAGTCGACGGCGCACCCGGCCAAGATGCTGCCCGACGTCGTTCGTCACGCCGTCGCGCACTACACCCAGCCCGGCGACCTGGTGCTCGATCCGATGTGCGGCATCGGCACCACGCTCGTCGAAGCCGTCCGCCTCGGCCGTCGCGCTGTCGGTGTGGAGTACGAACCCCACTGGGTCGACGTTGCGAACGCGAATCTCGACCTCGCGCGGGAGCAAGGCGTCGGAGGTGACAAGGGGATCGACGCGCGGGTGTTCCATGGCGACGCTCGCCAGCTCATGACGCTGCTACCACCGGAGTACGTCGGGCAGGTGGCGCTGGTGGTGACTTCGCCGCCCTACGGTCCCTCGACCCACGGGCAGGTGTCGGTCGCGCCCGGTGCCGGGGTGCAGAAATACCACCACCGCTACGGCAACACCCTCGACCGCGGCAACCTCGCCAACATCGGCCACCACCGGCTGCTGGCCGGGTTCACCCGCATCCTCGTCGCGCTGCGCACCTTCCTCAAACCGGGCGGACACATCGCCATCACGCTGCGGCCCTGGCGCGAACACGCCGAGCTGATCGACCTGCCCTCGCAGATCCTCGCTTGCGGCCGCGCAGCCGGCCTGATTCCCGTCGAACGCAACGTCGCGCTGCTCGCTCGCGCCGCCGAGACCGACCTCGTCGCCCGCGGCAGCTTCTTCCAGCGCGACTTCATCCGCAAACAGCGCGAAGCCGGACTGCCACTGCACCTGATCGCCCACGAAGACGTCCTCGTCTTCCGCACAGCACTGAACTCCTTGAGTTCACGAAAACTGAAGCAACTTCAGCGGGAACCCAAGTGGTCATCGGCCTCATTGTCGGGGTTGGACACTGGGGTTCGCAACGAACCTGAGGGCGTGGCGGCGTGAACGTCCTCGAGCAGTTGGCGTGCGTTGGTCGCGTAGCGGATCGCGGTCTGCTCGGCCATGCCGAACACGGCCGACAGGTGCAGCGGGTCGGCGCCGCATGCCAGGGCTTCCTCAAGTTGTCGGTCGATCCGCAGACGTTCCAGGTTCGCGGGCAGACCTCGCAGGTTCAGGATGAACGCGGCGCTGACCGGGCCGAGTCGAAGCGCGCTTTCCTTGCTGATCAACAGATGTGCATTGGCGGTGTGCGGCCATCGGCGGCGCCGGTGGCCGAGCCACTCGATCAGCATGCGGTAGGTCAGCTCGTCGAGCGGGCGCACTCGGCTGGCGACGGTGAGCCTGCGGTTGGCGAGGTCGACGTCGTCGAGTTGCAGTGCACGGATCTGACCGGGGCGGGCGGCGTGCACGAGCGCCAGTGTCACGCACAACCTGGCCTGCGGTGTGCTCGCGGCCTGGGCTGCGGCGGCGATGTCCTCTTCGGACAGCCGTTGCCAGACGGGCGGCGTGTGCTTCCCGACCCGGATTCGGCTGGCCGGGTTGCGGAAGATCACTGCTTCCCGTTTGGCCCAGGTGAACAGCGAGCGCAACGCCACCAAGGCGTGCATCCGCGACTCACCGCGCAGCAGGTCGAGGTGGGCGACGACGTCATCGCGAGTGACCTCCCGCAAGTGGTCATAGGTGCCCGACCACGTCTGCAGTGCGGGCCGAGCCGCGTTGAGGTAGGTCATGGCGGTCTCGGGCCGACGCGGCCGATGGCGAGGTCCACCATCGCGCAGAACATGTGCCCAGCGCTGCACGTGGTGGGCGATCGCGGGTGCGAGATTGTCGAGTTTGGACTCGAGCCAGGTGTCGAAGACCGATGGCCTGTCGTCGTGCAGGATGCCCATCGTGGCCAGCACGTCGAGGATGTGGATCAGGCCGCCGCCTCGGTTGCGGATCACGTGTTGGAAGTCCGATACCCGCACTGTGTCGCCGTCGGCGTGGGCGGCCAGCAGCATCACGAGGTTGCGGTTGAGCGTGCGCCGCACGATCGGATCGAATCCACGGGTCTCGGCCATCGTGTGCGCGAGATGCAGCGCCCACGCCAGCCACGGGTTGTCGGGCGCCGAGCCGGATCTCAGGTCGACGCTGCCGTAGCGGTAGGTACGGGGAAGGTTTGCGAACAGGACGAGCTGCGCGCCGTCCGGGCGGGGACGCAGCGCCACTGGTGGTGGCGGCTTGACGGGCCGTCCCTTCGCTCCGCGGCGGCGGTCAGCCGTGCGCGGGCGAGCACGAGGGCGGTACAGGTCGGCCAGGAACAGCTGGTGGAACCGCACTGTGGCTACGAACGGGGCGAGCACGGCCTTGGCGCGCGCATCTTCGGCGGCGACGGCGCGATCCTCGCGGGCCTGGCACCAGCACAACCGGCAGTAGCCCTTCTTCAGCCGCACGCGACGCCGGCAGGCACCGCACTCGCCGACGTGCTGGCCGAAGCGGGCAGCGGCGAAGTTGTAGCAGGCCAGGCACACGCCCTGCGCGTAGGTCTGGCCCCAGGCCAGACAGTCCGCGCAGCTGGTCACCGACCGGGCGATCCTCGGCCCGACGCCGTCACGCGCGACCATCGATCAGGTCGGCGGCAACGACCGGCCGTCCCGCCGACGCGGCACCACGCGCGGCGGCGTCGCCGGACCGTTGGCGGCGGGTTGTTCGATCTCGGCATCCGGGCCGGGAACCTTGTCCGGCTCGGGGATGAGCAGTTCCCCGATGTCGCAGCCGAGTACTACGCAGATCACATCCAGATCGGCGAGCTTGAGCGACGCCGGCTGTCCGGACCACAGGTTGGACATCTTGCCCAGCGAGATGACCAAGCCGCGTTCGGCGAGCTGGCGCTGCAACTCGGAGGCTTGCCAGATGCCGCGGTTGGCCGCGGCCAGACGCAGGTTCCACCGCATTCACATCAGTCCTTCCAGCCGCGTCGCGGCGCGCTTCTGCCCAGCGACCCAGGCGTCCTCGATGCGGCTGCGGTGCACGTGGACGTACTTCATCGTGGTGGCCACCCATGCGTGGCCGTACATCTCCTGAATGGAGATCAGGTCGAGGCCGCCGAGGTAGAGCTGCGAGGCGCAGTAGTGCCGCAGCACGTGCGGCGACAACCTGCCCGCCCAGGCTGGCAGGTGCGTCGCGGTCGCCTCGGCCAACCCTGCGCGCAAGGTGTCATAGCCGACCCGGCAACGCGATCCGTCACGGTTGGTGCGCTCGGAGGGAAACAACACGGCGCCGTGCCGGGTGTGGTCGTCTCCGAACTGGCCCCACACATCTTCGATGTACCAACGCAGTGTGCGGTTGGCGCCGTTGAGCAGCGGCACCATGCGTTCGCGTGGTCCCGATCCTCGTGCGCCCTTGCCCATTCGGATGTGGAGCTTGCCGAACCGGCCCAGCTCCCAGCGGATATCGGCCAGGTCGAGGTGCCGGGCCTCGTTGATCCGCACGCCAACGTCGGCCATCAGCCGCGCCGCTGCGTAGTTGCGCGCCGCGGGTGCGAACTTCCGGCAGGTCGCCAGTTCCTGCGCCCACCCGGTGAACAGCGTGTTGATTTCGCTTTCCAGCGGCGGGATGCGCAGCCTGGCGTCTTTGTTGCCGCGCGGCCGGTTCATCTCGTCGAGCGGGCACTGCACGACCCGGCCGGTCATCGCGTGCAGCTCGACCTTGTGCCGCAGCTCCAAGAATTCGAAGTAGAGCAACAGTGCAGCCGCTCTGGCAAGCCGAGTTCCGCTCGGCGCCATGCGCATCGCCTTGCCGAAGTAGGCGTCCGCGTCCGGCGGCTCCATCTCCCACAACGGCCGGCCGAACCACTCGCGGATCTGCTCCAGGTTGCTCACATCGCTGCGGACCGTGCCGTCCGCCATCCCCGCCGACGACCGCGCGAGCACCAGCCCCGCCATCACGTCGACCTCGAACCGCTCGAGTTCCTCGGGCGACGCCACCGCGCGATGCGCCCGCAAGTCCCGAACCGGTGCGACAGCCAACCCACGCCCCTTGTCTTCAGTCAACGTGGAGGGAGTTCACTCACGATGACACCACTTCAGGAATCCCGAAGCAACTTCAACACACCGCAACGCCCGTCACAAGGCATGAAGCCCTGGGCCAGCAGCCAGTGGCCGCCGAGGTCTCGATCGAACTCAGGTGATGTCGGATTGCATGCATCCGCGGGCAACACAGCGGTCGGCACCGCAACGCAGGACGCACCCGAGCAGCACCGCTCGACGCGATCCACGGCAGCCGCGTGTGAACGAGGCCAGGCGGCATGACACGCCGTCCGCAGCGTTCACGTCACGGGCGGCAGACTCGCTCGCTCACTGCTGATGCGGTCCCGGTGGCGACGCCGGGACCGCGCCAGCGGGCCCTCCCCGTTCACGATGCCGAACCTGTCGTGGGGTCGTTGTGCACGGGCTATGGAGGCCTGGACCTCGGAGTGCTCGCCGCGCTCGGCGCAGGCCACGTCGCGTGGTGCGTCGACCCCGATCCACACGTCGCACAGATCCTCGCGGCGCGCATGCCGGGCGTTCCCAATCTCGGCGACGTCCGGCGCGTGGACTGGCACGCCATCGAACCGGTGGACATCGCGGTGCTCGGCCTTCCCTGCAAGGACATCTCCGCCGCAGGCCGTCGTGCCGGCATCGAGAAGGGCAAGCACAGTGGCATCTGGACCGACTGCATGGCGGGCATTCGCGTACTACGACCACCGCTCGTCGTCGTGGAGAACGTCGCCGCGCTTCGCTGGGCGCGCGGAGGCCTGCACCGTGTACTCGGCGACCTGGCCGAAGCAGGGTATGACGCGCTCTGGCGTAGCGTCCGCGCCGCCGACGTCGGCGCCGCACACCGCCGCGAACGAGTGTTCCTGCTCGCCTGGTTGCGTGAGTCCAGGGCCGATCGCGCGGGCGGAAATGTTGCCGACGCCCACCGCGCACGACGGATCATCGAACGGCATCAGCGCCGCCAGCAGGCAGGGCGGGCCGTCACTGCTGGATCGGCTTCGGCTACTGCCGACACCGACGGCCTCGGACGCGAGGAACTGCACGCACAGCAACCAATCCGGTGGCCTGTCGCTGCCGGACGCGGCGCAGTCGCTGCCGAGTCAATGCACTCCAGGAACTGCTGTGGCGGAACCCGGCGTGTACCTCCCGATACCCCGGGCGACGGACGGCACGAAGGGCTGCCCGGCCCAACGCGGCTCGAAAGGCGACTTGATGCTGCCCTCGGCAGTCATCCGCCTGCTCGAGGTGGCAGCGCGCCACCAGCACGATCGCGTGAACGACGACATCTCGTAGCGGTCGCCGACCTCGGCGGCGAATCGAGCTCGGCGACCCGCAACGAGCCAGCCCTGATGAACTGGGGTGTCTACGAGGCGGCGATCCGCCGCTGGGAAGCGGTGCTGGACCGTCCGACACCTCACCCGATCCAGCCAGGAAGACACGGCCGACCCGTCCTTGCGCCTGCCTTCGTCGAGCACCTCATGGGCCTGCCGCAGGGCTGGGTCACCGACCTTCCAATACCCCGCACCGCCCAACTAAGGGCGCTGGGCAACGGCGTAGTGCCCCAGCAAGCAGCCCACGCGGTGTGCCTGCTTCTGAACGAGCTAGCCGAGCTCCTCGGCGTCAGCGCCGAAGCCCACGACCAACCCGGACCGAGCAGGAGGTGGCCGCGGCATGACCACCACACACCCGACGGCGAGCCACACTTCACCTGCCTTAAAGTTGCTCTCCCTTGGCGCCGGTGTTCAGAGCACAGTGGTCCTGCTCCTGGCGTGCGAAGGCGAGATTCCGTCCTTCGACGCCGCTCTGTTTGCCGACACCGGCTGGGAACCACGCGCCGTGTACGCGCACCTCGAACGGCTCACCGCGCACGCCAGGAAGCACGGCATCCCGGTCCACCAGGTCTCAGCTGGCAACATCCGCACCGACGCACTCGATCCCCGGCACCGTTTCGTGTCCATGCCCCTGCACACCCGCAACCCGGACGGCAGCAAAGGACTCGCACGCCGGCAGTGCACGTCGGAGTACAAGATCACTCCGCTGAAGAAGGCCGCACGAGAGTTGCTCGGATATCCGCACCCGCGACGTGTGCCGCTTGGGGTGTACGCCGAGCAGGCGATCGGCATCAGCACGGATGAGTTCACGCGCGCCAAGGACTCGGGGCTTCGTTTCCTGCGCAACGTGTTCCCACTGATCGAACTCGGCTTCGATCGAGCGCGATGCGTGGAATACCTGGCAGAGCGGGGCTTCGGAGACACGGTCAAGAGCGCCTGCGTCGGATGCCCTTTCCACGGCACCGCGGGCTGGCGATGGGTGCGTGACCACAACCCGGACGGCTGGGCGGAGGCGGTCGAGTTCGACCGCGCTCATGAAGTTCTACCTGGGAACCCATCAGCCGTCCTGGTTGGCGCGCGATCTCGACGTGCCCTTCCTGGTCAGTCACCGGCGCCTGGCCTGCCGCCGCTCACTTCCACGAGCGAGCACCTCGTGGGCGCTGGATTCCGGCGGCTTCACGGAACTGTCGCTGCACGGGCGGTGGCGCACCGATGCCGCAACCTACGTGAAAGCCGTACGTCGCTACGCCACCGAAATCGGCAACCTCGACTGGGCCGCACCCCGTGACCGCATGACCGAAGCCCATGTACTCGACCGAACCGGCCTGAGTCTGCGTACACACCAGCACCTCACCGTCGTCGACCACTTCCGGCTGCGCGACCTCGCCCCGGAGTTGCCGTTCATTCCCGTCCTTCAAGGACAGTCGATCACCGACTACCACCGATGCGCTGACATGTACGAAGAACGCGGCATCGATCTCGCCGCGCTCCCGCTCGTAGGAGTGGGAAGCGTATGCCGGCGCCAGCACACGACCGAGGTCGAACGCATCGTGCGGTCGTTGGCAGCACGCGGCTACCGACTCCATGCCTTCGGCGCGAAGACACTCGGACTGTCCCGATACGCCGAAGCCATCGCTTCCAGCGACTCAGCATCCTGGAGCCTGCGGGGACGTCACCTTCCCGGTTGCACCCCCAGCCACCGAAGCGAGTCCAACTGTCTGCGCTTTGCACTGGCCTGGCACACCCGGCTACTCGCGGCGCTCAGCGTGAGCGAGACCAAGGACACCGACGACTGCTTGTCGCGGTCCGGCAGGTTCGGCGAATCGCTTGCCGCGTAACCATTCCTCATTGGACCACACAACTCGGAGGACCCATGAACGATCAAACTCCGCATCGACAGACACGTCGACGAGCGGCGGGACGGCTCCGGCTTTCCCCGTCTGCGCAGGAGACCCAACCTGCGCCAGGGGAGGACGAATCCAGTATCGGCGAATCACCACTGGCGACGGAGATCGAGGAGAACGCAGACCAACTGCTCTTCACCCCAGAGCAAGCCGCACCTCTTCTCCAAGTGCGGCCGTCATGGTTGCGGCGCCGTGCCGCGGCGCGTGCAGTCCCGTGCCACTACTTGGGCAAACACCTCCGGTTCACGCGTGAGGATCTCGAGGAGATCGTGGCCACAAGCCGACAGCGGTCAGAAGAGTCATGCGTAACCCGATCCGGCGATCCTCCTGTGTCGGCTTGATCGCCTCGTGCACACAATGCGTCCATGAACGAACACGCCGACACGTTGCACAGCAAAGGGTTTGTCTCATGGCCTGGCCGGAAAAATCAGGGAAAAACTCGTGGCGCGTTCGCTATGAGAAGGACGACGGATCCCTCGCGTCGGTCTCAGGCTTCACCAGTGAGGCTGCGGCACAGGAAGTCGCCGATCGACTGAACCGCGAGGCGGCGGTGCGTGGTTTCGTCCCGACCGCGAGCACTCAGCCCTTCGGTGGCTGGATCGAACCGTGGTTCGGATCGATCGATGTCGCTGAGTCGACGCTGGCACAGTACCGAAGTCTCACCAGAAACCACATCGAACCGCGCTGGGGAGTGGTGCCGTTCAACGCGATCAGCAACCTCGACGCGCACACCTGGGCGGTCAGACTCCGCAATGGCGGACTGTCTGACAGCACGGTCAAGACGATCATGAAGATTCTGAAGATGATGCTCGCAGACGCCGCTGACGAAGGCATCATCCCGACGAGCCCCATCCACGCCCGGCGCCGTGGACGCCGCCGCCACCAACTCAAACCGGACATCGTTCACGCGACCCCACTGCAAGTTCTCCGCATCGCACTCCAAGCAGCCTCGCTGATGGGGGAGTGGGCCGCGATCCTGATCATCAGCGCCGCCTACACAGGCGCGCGGTGGGGCGAACTCACCGGACTGCAACGCCACAACATCCACCTCGACGACGGCTGCTTCGTCATCGACCCGCGAATCGGCGCGCTCCACGAGGTCGACGGCAAGTTGTCTCTCGGTCAGCCCAAGACCGCGTCCTCAGCTCGCACCGTCACGCTGCCGCCGTTCCTCTGTGACATATGGGGATACCTGCTCGACCAACACGACCACCCACACATCTTCGTCACCCGCGACCTGGAACTGCACCGGCGCTCTAACTTCTCCCGCCGCGTCATGCGCCCCGCCTGCGACGGAAACTACGGCGTCGCCAACCCACGGGTCCGCACCCGGACGATCTGTCCCGACCTGGTCTTCCACGGGCTACGCCACAGCCACAACACCTGGCTCATCGGCGACGACATCCCCGAAGTCGGCCGCGCCCGCCGCCTCGGCCACCAGATCCACGACAAAATCCGAGAAATCTACGATCACGTCGCCCCCGAAGTGGAGGCCAAGATCCTCATCGTCCTACAGCGACGGTGGGAAGATTCGCTGGCCACACAGTTCCCGAACGGGCTCAACTTCCCTGACGCGGCACCGATGCCCGCCCTGGCGGCGGCCTAGAGGCCGAGAATCGCATGACGAGCTGAATCGCGGAGAGACGTACCCGCAGCTCTCAGAGATCGGATCGAGCCAGCCCGGCTGACCGCGTCGATGGTGGATGGGTTTGCCTCCGATCAGGCCTTTCTGACAGGTCAGCCCTGTTTGTCTAGCGCCTGTCCTGTAAGTCATCGAAGCCAGAGCACGATGGCGGCGATGGTGAGTTCGGCCTGGTAATAGGCGACGCGCTTGGCGTAGCGGGTCGCGAGGTCCTGGAACTGTTTGAGCCTGTTGAAGCATCGTTCGACCACGTTGCGCTGCTTGTAGAGCTCGGTGTCGAACGCCGGTGGCCGTCCGCCGTGTGAGCCTTTGGCTGCGCGGTAGGCGATCTGGTCGGTGCGTTCAGGGCTGACGAAGGTGATCCCGCGCCGGCGTAACGCCTGTCTGGTCGAGGGATGCGAGTAGGCCTTGTCCGCGCGATCACGACGTCCGGTCGTGATCGCGGACGTCCCGGACCATTACGCCGGACGCGGATGCTGTCGAGCAGTGGCAGCAGTTGCGGGTTGTCTCCTGCCTGTCCGGCGGTGAGCAGCACGCGCATCGGCAGGCCGCGTCCGTCGACCCGCGAGGTGGATCTTGGTGCTCAGTCCGCCGCGGGACCGGCCGAGTCCTTCCCCTGCGACCGCGAGGGCTTCGATTTCGGCGCCGCAGCCCCCTTTTGCGGGCTCCGGCTGCGTGCTGATGGGCCCGCACGACGCTGGAGTCCACGCTGATGACCCACTCGACATCGCCGACGGAGTCGTCTTTGACGATCACCTCGTCCAGGATGCGCGCCCAGGTGCCATCTTTGGTCCACAACCGCAGTCGTTCATGCGCGGTCTTCCACGGCCCGTACCGTTCGGGCAGGTCACGCCACGGCGCAGCGGTCCGCAGCTTCCACAGGAACGCGTTGATCACCTGCCGGTGATCCCGCCACCGCCGCCCACCACCCGACACCGGCGGCAGCAACGGCGCGATCGCAGCCCACGCCCGATCCGTCAACTCACCGCGACCAACCACCGCACAGAAATATCAGACGGCCTGATCAGCCGCTTACAGGACAGGCTCTAGCCAAGAAGTACAAGACCAGCCTGTGGCCGGACCTGGCCAACGCCTTTCCCCACGTCGCGAGCCGGTAGTTGGACATCATCGAGAGTCCGGTGAAGTCCCTGCATGAGTTTCGCAACCGGCTCGCTCATCACGAGCCCGTCTGGAACAAGCCCCTGACCGAGTACTTGCAGCAGATCCACGTGGTGCTCAAGGCCATCGACCCGGCCGTGCACACCTGGGTGACCGGCCACTGCCGCGTGACCACCCTGCTGGCCGAGTGCACGTTTCACCGACCTCAGTCCTGACACCACGCATGGCCGCATCCACATCAGCACGACAGAAGGCGACGCCACCCACCGCAGGTGACGTCGCCTCGCGCTAAACGGATAGGCCTCCGGTCACGCGTGCCGAACGATCAGGCCGGCGGAGCGATCGGCCTCTGTTCCTGGACCGGCACCCGAACCTGCGGCGGCACCTCAACCTGGCCCGGCATCTGGACCTGGGGCGGGTACGGCGGCAGCGGGTACTGGGGGAAGGGGTAGGGCATCGGCGGGTAGGGCGGCAGGGGGTACGGCGTGGGCGGTTCGGCGACCTTGGCCTTGTGGGTCTCGTCGCCGGAGATGGTCACGTTGATCATGGGCACCTCCACCGTGAGGTTGAAGTAGTCCACGACGAAGGCGAGCATCACAGCGAGCACGACGGCGCGCGAGACGGCGCCCCAGGTGCCGAACAGGAACTTCAGCGTGCGCCGCGTCCTGGTCAGCTGGCTGTCCTGGGCGACGTCGTCGTTGCTCTCCGGCGTCGCCGTCTCTACGGAGCGTGGCGTACTGGGCGGGCGTTCGCGCTTTCGTGCAAAGGATTCGTTAGTTTTAGCGAAACGGCGTCGGTTCGGTGAACTGCCGTTTTGCGGGCGACGTAGTCTCACAATGTGCTCCCTGATTGAGATGCATCCTTGGCGGATAAATCGGACGACTGGGAGTACCGACGTTCACCTGCGCCAACAGGTGGTCGTCTCCCGCTCAGGGGTCGCCAAGGCGGCCCCTGAGCCATGTGCGGGGACAGGTGTCACCACAGCCCGCGGTTGGAGCCGCGGGCTGTTGCTGGTGGTGCGCTACCTGGTCTAGTGGGTGAGTGTCACCCCGGTGAACAGGCCCGAGAGCAGGCCTAAGAAGAACAGCAGCATGCTGATCGGCACCATGGCGCGCACCGGCACGGTCCGTGCCGACCACGCGACCTTGACGCATGCCGCGGACATCGATGGGCGGTCGGCCCTTGTCATCGCGGTGCCTGTCGTGGTGCCCCTCATCGTGTCGCCGCGGACTTCGGTGGTGTCGGCGGTCGACTGACCGGTGGCGGGTGCGGAGCCGGTGGGCTCGGTGCCGCCGTCGGGGCGATGGTCGGTGGCCATGCGAAGCCGCTGCCAGGCCAGGTGCCAGCGGTCGGCGTCGTCGGGGGTGCCACCGCAGACCAGGATGAACGTCCGCACGGTGTCCGGATTGGCTGGCAGTGCGGGTTTGGTGCACAGCGCGTGCACGCGGCTGCGTGACAGCGGATGTCCCAGCTCCTGGCTGGACTCGGCGATCTCGGTGTAGGACATCGCCGCGCCGTTCTTGATCGCCTCCAGCAGCTGCGACCACTGCTCGGGCGTGGTGATCTCGGCCGGGTCCGGCCACATCGCCGAGTCCGGCCACCTCCGGCGCCGCCGCGTCGACGTCACGGACGAGACCGACCCCGCCGACACGACGCCAGAGGAAGCGTTGGAGGACCGGCGCCGGTGGCGTGGCAGCGTCGCGACCACACCTGTGGTGCGCGGCGCGAGCGCGTCGCGCTGGTGGCGCTCGTAGACGCGGTTCCAGGCTTGACGGAGCTCGGCCCGCAGGGAGCCATCCTGCCCAGCACATGCGAGGTAGCCGTGCAGCACCGCACGGGAAGGCAGAGCCGGACCGGCTTCGGCCTCCCGCACCGCCGCCGCCGGCACCTCCGCTTTGCGGGCGAAGGACTCGATGTCGAGCCCTGCGGCGACGCGGACCCGGCGTAGCGCCAGTGCCAGCTGACGCCGATCGCGCTCAGTACCCACGTGGACGTCGGCGGAGCGACCCGAGCCGGACGAGTCCGTGCTCGACGGACCGGTCACGGACAGGCCGGTGTCGGACGCCGGCGCGGAGGAGGGCAAGATGGCCACCACTCACCGGCCCGCGGGGATGCGGCGCGTCAGCGCCGACGCAGGAAAACCCCCTACGCAGGTGTGAGGCGTGTCACACCAGATCGTGTAAAACATGCGCGAAGCTCCTCGATAAGAGAGTGGTTCAGGACGGGCGTTCCGTTCTGGCCGAGTGCGGCAGGGCTGCCAAGCCACCGCATTCGAGTTGCCCACCAGTATCCCCCAGACGCGCGACAGTTTCGCGCACGGGGGTGTACTCCACTCCTTTCAAGATCACCGAACGGGAGAGTTACCCGCCGGTATTAATCCAATCGGCGGCGACTAGTCGTCGTTTCTCGCGGGGATCCGGTTGACCCGCCGACGCGCGTGCGTGTGTCGATGGTCAAGCGTGAACAACTGCACATCGCCCGTTTGTGCAGGTCAGAGGGTTGGGACGTTTCAGGACGTACTCAATCGGGTGAATCGGGTTGCGTCAGGTCCCCTTGACCGCCGAATGTTGGCGGCGCAGAAAAATCCCCCGTGTCGCGAGTCCTCATGGTTCAGGGCGGGCGCAGGGAGAACAGAGGAGGGTGGAGTCCTGGCTGCCAAACTTGGACTCCACCCTCACCCTTTCGAGTAGCTATCGCATTTGCCTCCAATGCACTCTGCTTCCAGTACGTACGTCCTTCTTTTTGCCTGTAATCGAATACAGGCAGCTCACCGCCTTTGATGCGGCTGGAACATTGCGATGTGCGCGCCACTGCGGTCGCGCCCCGAGGGTGCTGATGGACGCCAGATGCACTCTCTGCTGTGGTGTTGGTCACCCGTTTGGGGTAAGCGTGTCGTGGTCGCGCTCTCACGGTCTCGGTCGTCCCGGTGTGCACGGACCGTCAGACCCATGAGGCATGCTGTTACCCCCGCCTCGCGCCGCAGCGGCTGCCGCACAGACGCTCGCGTGATCACCGCGGCGGGGCTCAGGAGCAGCTCGTCGGGGAGCTTAAGGATCACTGGTACAGCTATGGTGGGTGACGCGACCGCGGACAACGCGGACGAGCACGACGAGAACGAGAACGACACGGCCGGAACCGGTGGGCAGGACACCGGCGAGGACGTCGGCACGCACGCCGAGAAGAGCAGCAAGCGGGGCGAGTGTGACAGCGAGAAGACGCGGGGTCTGTCGCTGCCGAGGAACTTGTCCGACTTCTCCGATAACTGCAAGCTCGGCGCCGACGAGAAGTACTTCATCATCTCGATCGGCAACATCCTGCGCACGCACCCCGAGGCCACCAACGTGCGCCAGTTCCAGCGATGGACCGAACGGCAGGACAACCGCCCCGCCTGGGCGCGGGTCGAGCACAGCAAGCTCAAGAACCGCCTCTACGGATGCCTGGGCGGATCAGCTACACGCCTGCCCGACTGGGAGATCATCGAGTGGGTCATCGAGTCGTGCAGGCCCCCGACACCCGAGACCCACAAGATCGAGCAGCACCTAGCCACGCGCTACAAGAAGCTCACCGGCAAGCACCCGGCCGGCTACATCCGCAAGCCGCTGATCGGTGAGCGGCCCCTGACGCCCGACACCGCGCCGGATGACCGCACCGCAGTCCGTCTGCTGCAGCGCGAGCTCGACCGCGTCACCCAGCAGCTCGGCGATGTCGAGCACCAGCTGCGTGCGGTGGCCTTGCACGCCGAGTCCAGCGACACCGAGCTCGGCCTCGCCGAGGCCGGCGACCAGGTCCATATGCTGCAGAAGACCCTGGGAACGTTGCAGGAAAGCCTGAGCGGCCTGCGAGAACGCACCACCACGCGCATCCTCGCCGTAGAGGAGGCCAGCAGCCGCAGCGCGAACTTCGTCGCCATCCTGGCTGCCTGGCTCGACGCGCACGACGTTCTCCACGACGACCTGATCACCCACCTGCGGCTGCTCAACCTCGACGTCGACCCCGCGGCCGACATGCCGCTGATCCTCACCGCGCCACGCACGTTCCCCCAGCGCAAGGTCACCCGCTGGGTCACCGTGCACCTGCGTGCGTTCCTGCTGGCCCGCTACAAGGACGGCATCGAGCCGTTCATCGACGACTCCACCGGCCAGCTCGCCGCGCTCATCCGCGACTGCACCCTGCCCTCGATCGAGGCCGTCGCACCGCTGCTGGACGCACACGAAGTCCTGCGCGGGTTCATCCCGCGCGTGCTCGAGGAAGCGCACGCCGAGTGCCGCGAGCGCCGCTCCGAACGCGACCAGAACTCCGAGACCACCGTGATGCACATCGTCAGCGACCCCGAGCCCATCGTGATCGTCACCGACACCGGCACTGGCACCGACCTCAGACCCGCTGTGAACGCCACGTCCGCCGACGGCTCGGCGATCGCCACGAACATGAGCTGGCGCCCCGACGAGAACATCACACCCCACCCCGTGCCTGACGAACTCGCAGCCAAGCGGGTACGCGACCAGCTGCACAAGCTTGACGCCGAGACCGTGGTGATCAGGCTCGCCAGCGCTACCAGCGACGCCGCGCACATCGCCGCCGACCAGGTGATCCAGGAGCTACGTGCACTGGAGACCGGAACCGCGTAGCGGTCAGCGGCACGTCCTGACACTGGGTGCCAATTCGCCCCTTCCCCGCAAGATCCTGTGTGCCACGCCTCAGCCACTACCAGCGTGAAAGCGCAGCTAGTGGCTGAGGCGTGGCAAGCGGAGCCGCCGGCGACTACGTCGAGCGACCCACCATGATTATGAGCACGCGCTGATGAGCCGGTCGAAGCGGGTCTGCTGCTGGCCATAGCCTCTTGGACGGGTTCCAAGAGCGACCACAGGATCGCCGATCTTGTACTGCAGTCGGTGACGGGCACGATGGAGTCGTGACCTGGTTCGACGTCATCATGCCCGGTGTGAACGCAGGGGTGTTCGCGCTCAAATGCGGGGCAGGTAGGCGGAGACTTCGGCGATGGCGTCGAGGGTGTCGCGATCGATCTGGCCGGAGACGAGTTCGGTCTCGGCGATGGTGACGTTCTTGCCGTCGCGGTCGCTGCCGTAGTTCAGACCGGTGAACCGGATATCGGCGATGCCGAGCAGCGAGGAACCGAGCGGGCGGATGTCACCGCTGCCGTGGACCTTCATCACCGACTCGAACTTGTCGGCGTCGCGTGCGGAGGCCAGGCCGACCCAGGCGACCGAGAGCACCGCGGTGTTGCCCGCGCCGTCGCCGATGAGGAACAGGGCGCGTTCCAGAGAGGTGCAGCGGGTGCGGGTGAAGAACTCGCGGATCTGCCCGAACGACACCGCGACGCATTCAGCCTGCTGACGGGCGGTGCGCTTGAGCTGCTTGACCCCGAAGCGCTGCCACGCCGCCGTGCTGTCGCCGCCCCGCGCGGACTTCTGCCCTTCCGCTTTGCGCGCCCGCAGCTGCGTCGATCCACCCGAGCCCGACCCCGAGCCGAGGCCCTGCGCGGCGTTCTGCGCGCCGACCCCGACCTCGGAGACCAAGCCAGATCCGCCACCCAGGGTGCCCAGGCCGCCAGCGCCGCCGGCGAGGCCGAGCGCGAGCACCGTGCCCGCCACCACCACGCCACCCTTGCCGCCGCCGCCCTTGATGGGCACACGGTTGCCGTTGATGGTTCTCCACTGCATCAGGTTCCCGCCCTCAGTCAGGTTGTGGTCGTACACAAACGCTGCCAGTCACCGATCTCGCAGGCCCCCGGAGACGAGATACCGTCGGTGATCGCGGAGCAGCGTTCTGTGAGACAACGCGACCGCACGCCGCCACGTTGACCGGCAAACGGGTGAAACCCAAGCGGTCCACGAAGCCGAACGTCGTGACCTGCACCCGGCGTGCTGGTGCGTCAATGTCAGCACGCCTGCGGTACTCGGCCGGCAGTACTCGGCGGGCGGTGTTCGGGCGCATTAGCGTGGGAATGGGTGACCGCTGGTCGTGTCGTGCGGCGACACGGCGTGACTGGCGGTATGCCCTCCCTGCTGCCAGCGACGGGTGAGGCGTGATGCGGATCGGGCACAACGGGCGGAGCAAGGTGCAGGCCCAGCTCGTCGACGGCGTGGACGTCGTGCACGTGATCGGTGACATCGACGCCGATATCACCGAGGAGCTCGCGCCGCTGGTCTCGCAGTGGGCGCAGCGAGCCGACCGGGCGGTGGTGCTGGACCTGACCGGGGTGACGTTCCTCGGCTCAGCCGGGCTGCACCTGCTGATCGGTTTCTCGGTTAGGGCGCACTAGGAGCGGTCGATCAGTTCGCCGATCTCCATCCGGCTCAGAAGCTCCTCGATAGCCGGCTCGGTGCCGAGATCGGTGGGCTGAAGCTCATGTGTCTTGCGTTTGAGGTTCACCACCACCTCGGTCGCGGCGTCATGGATGATCGCGTTGGCCTTGGCATCATCCCAGCGGGGCAGCGGCGAGACGTTCGCGCTCGAGTCGAGCGTCGAACAGCACGTCGATCCGCGGTGCTCCGTATGCATCGGTGCGCGTCTGTTGCAGCGCGACAACTCGCCTCATGGCTCGGTCTCTATGAGGCCGACGCCGACGAATCCATCGACGCCGATCTTTCCCCACATGTCGGCTTCCTTGAACGTACTGACGTGATCGGCGATAATTAGGCGCCCTGCGCGTCGTACGTACGACAGCGCACTCGTCAGCGCCTCGGCTGTCCGGCCGTATGGGGTGGTCGAGCGTGTCCCAATCCTCACCATGCGTACGGGAAGTTCCTCTGTGAGCTGGATTTCGGCGGGCGAGGCGGTGAATTCGTGGAGACCGAGCAGAACCCCACGGTCGGAGAGGATCTGTGCGTTGTCGAAGCTGTCGTCGGCTGCCAGCAAAGACTGAACAGGGAAGTCGAGAAGTAGTCGTCCTGCGGGCATCGTGCTGCGATCTAGTAGTTGGAGGACGTAGGACACGAGATCAGGGTCGCAGGCCATGTCGTCCGTCAACGTGACGAGCAGTGTTCTGTTGTCCTGCGTTACTTTCTCGACGGAGACAGACAAAGCCCACCGCCCGATCCGGCGCATCAAGCCGGAGCGCTTGGCGATGGTGA
Organism: Lentzea sp. HUAS12; assembly: GCF_024125735.1. NCBI lineage: Bacteria > Bacillati > Actinomycetota > Actinomycetes > Pseudonocardiales > Pseudonocardiaceae > Lentzea > Lentzea sp. HUAS12. Next base: position 4,676,265 of record NZ_CP099738.1, on the reverse strand, counting down.
CGCATCGGTCGTGGTGGATCTCGCCTTGGAGCGGATGGTTCCAGCGAAGTCGCGACTCGACAAGAGTTTTAGTGTCACCGGCGAACATGTGCACTGGCCGGTGAAAGACCGTGATCTGTCCTTCCTCCCAAGCGCCTGCCATGAACGCGGCGAGGACTGCCTCCCCGCGGTCGACGTCATCGACCGCCGGGTCGTACATGGCCCACTCACCGCTGCCGGAGGACCTGGCGCGGTGCAGAGTCGCGCCTGAAGCACGAAGCAAACACTCAGGCGATGTGTTTTCCGGCAGACGTGGCAGCACCCCCGTCGACATCGACACCGCGATGCCGCCGCCGTCGAGCCAAAAGGGGTCCGACAACTCTTCAGCAACATTGCTGATTGTTGAGACGATGATCGAACTGGTTGTCTCGTCTTCGACGAGCACCACGAACTCTTCACCGTCCAGACGGCAAACCAGGCTGTGCTCCTGGAAGAAGACGTGTCTCAGTCGGGTCGCGACGTGTTGCAGGATCCTGTCACGTGCCGATTGACCGAGACCTCGAGCGATCGTGGGAAGAGAATCGACGCTGAAGTGGTAGAGCGTCGTACTGCGTTCAGGTGCGTTGCGAAGTAACCACTCCAGGCGGCGAACGAGTGCGGAGCGGTTCTTCAACCCGGTCAGCTGGTCGTGGTCCCGCGAGAACGCCGAGGCCATATCCGCGAATTCCAAGGCAGTCAGGTCGCGGTCCTGCCCGTCAAGTAGTTGCTGGACCCGGTCCAGTCCGGCCGTCGTGTCGCGGAGGACGTCGTCCGGGCTGGGGGTGTCGACGCCACGTAGATCGACAGTGAGGTCATGATCAGGAAGCGGAACGCTTCGCAGCCGGCTCTCGAGGTGCACGATCTTGGTCTGTGCTTCGTCGCTGAGCCGGGCGGCGCGGTCGCGCTCTTGTTCTGCCTGCGCGAGTTGTGCGTCAGCGCGGGCGCGCTCCTGCTCGGCGATGGTCAGTCGTTGCTGCACCGACTGCAGTTCCGCGCGATGAACGGCGGCTTCCCTTCGGCTTCGGTCGCGGTCGGCAGTGAGGTTGGTAATCAAGGTGGACAGTCTCATCAGGACAATGCGCAGCACCGTGATCACCTGTGCTGCCTGGTTTTCTACCTGAATGGATACGAGCAGCTGTTTCCGGGCGTCATTCAGGTCATCATTGACAGCCGCGAGTTGCCGGTAGGCCTGGATCGTCTCGTCTTTAGCCTGAAGCAACCGTGTATACGCATCGGGTAGCTCTGAACCGGAACGAGGCCGGGCGTTGCTTCTTCGGGCAGCGTCCCACAACCCCCTGGCGGTGTGCTTCCGGTCGGTCCACTGCTGCTGACTTGTGCAGGCTTCGACGAACCGCACAACGAACTGCCAGTCAGGCAGTTCCGCCCCGTTTATCTGCTTCGAGACGGTTGTGTCGCTACAACCGCAGCGAACCCCGATCTCCTTCACCGTCAGTTTCTGCTGAACAGCGATTCCGCGCAGATAGCGCGCCAGCTCGTGCCGAGCGGAGTCTGTGCCCTTCAACGGCCCCCAGGGCCTGCCCCGTCCCACTGGTTTCCTCCACGACTTGTCCGCGGACAACCTGGAGTTGTCCGCCACGACCTGAGTTGTCCCTGCGGACAAACGCGGGATGAACCGCTGATCTGCAACCTCCTCAGGGGACCTGGCCTTCAGAGTCCCGACCTTTTGAGGAGAAGACCATCATGCCCGCTGCCATCAGGGAGATTTGCCGCACGATCCGTGTTGTGTTGTCGACGTGGCACCACACATTGCGGTTTTGTGTGGTGGTCTGTGCGGTCGCGGCCTTGGCTGTCGCAGTCCGCGTGCACGGTTGGCCACCGTAAATGTGACACGGTCCTGCGAGCCGCTCCAGTGCGACAGTGGTCAGCAGGTTCTCCAGCGTTTCAGAGCAGGATGCGGGTGCCCGTATGCCGTTTGGTCCTCGTTGGAGGCGTCGTCACTCCAATGGGTGAGGCACGGTAGGACCCGTGCTCTCTGGGCGAGTTCGTCCTCTTTCGCGCTCCCAATGCTCATCGGCGGGACCAACGTGGTGAACTAATCCATTAGCTCTTTGAGCTGCGGGTTCGTGGCATGCTTCACGTCGTGGAAGATCGCGGCCCAGCGCTTCTTTTGGGTGCGCTGGGCCGCCAGGGTGTCTGTGACGAGGCATTGTTTGGAGGCCAGTGGCGGCGGCATTCCCACCTGCCGGTTGGTGATCTCGTTACGTGCCGCCGCCCTGGCCGGACCTCGGGGAGGGCACCACCCTACGCGAGATCGTTTCTGCGGAGGGCCGGACCTCGGGCGGGAGTACCAAAGGATGGGAACACTGCTGACAGGCCGCTTTATATCGGCAGTCTAGTGGTTGAGTGTCGAATCGGGCTTTCTTCTCCGGATTGACAGGCGACCTGGGTGGGGCCACTCGGTCCCCACCCAGGTCTGAATGGGCGACCATCTGTCGGGGCAGTTCGTCAGTCGTTTGCTCGGCGAGAGGCGAGGCGATTACAAGCCGGAGGTGTACCTCGACTACCTGACGAGACCCGAGCACGGGTCACGGGGGGAGTGCACCATGGGTGCCGAGGAACAGACCACTGTGGTCGATGTTGATCTCGTCGAGCTCGATGAGGGCGTTGACGAGGACGAGCGCGAGCGTCGTCGTAACAAGGCGTACACGGTCGTGGTGCGTACGCCGGCCGGGTTCGAGGCCCGGTTCCGGGTCCACCCGAATGAGAGGGTGGAGACGCTGGCGCGAAAGGCGGAGCGGTTCTTCATTCGGAGGGGTGAGCTGGCTGAGGGCAACTACCGGCTGGAGAAGCTGGCCGACGGCACGACGGTGCCGTCGGTCCCGTCGGCGACGTTGCGCGAGTCTGGCGTGGTCAAGGGCACCGTGTGTGTTCTGGTGGTCGCTGACCCGCAGGTGGACGGATGACCACGCACCCGGCGCTGCGGGCTCGTACCGCATCGGGCAATGGCATGCTCAGCGTGCTCGCGACCGCCACCCGGCTCGGACTGGCCAACACTACCTTCAGCCGCCGGTTCCCTGACCTGGTCAGCGAACTCGCTCAGCACCACCGCACCGGCACCGCGACCGCCGCGGCGACTGGTGGCTACACCGAATTGCAGCAGCAAAACCGGCGGCTGCGTGCCGAGCTCCAGGTCGCGGGCGGCCAACTCGAACTCGCCCTGGCGAGGGTGCAGCGATTGGCCGAGGATAAGCAGCAGCTGATGTCCGCGTTGGAACGGGCGCACGCTGTACGCGTTTTGCGGAACCAGACCTGACATCACGTCTGTACGCGCAACCCGACCGCGCTACCGCCCGCCTTGTAGCTAGGCGCAATCGGAAATACCGCGATCTCTTGGTCGCCCCGCGAGTGGCCCTAGACAGACGCACGTCGCGTGATCGAAGTTGTTCGCGGCCTTTCGGTGACTTGTTGAGTGGTGCGCGCTGACGGACGTCGGATATCCACGGCAGGACTTTCTGCGTATGAGGGATGAAATGGTGAGCCCGGTGAGAACGGGGTCAGGTCCGCGTTCCCACCGGGCTGGCCGGGGGTGCCGAGAGGTTGATCGTGTGCATAGCTGCAGATGATAGTCACGTTCCGTTTCGGTCCTGCTTCGGCTTTAGCGGGGCCGGAATTCGCATCCGAAGGAGTTGTAGTCCCAGTAGGCGCCGGTTCGGACTGTCGGGTCGTTCGTGGCGCCGCCGCCGAAGATGCGCTGGCGGACGTCGAACGTCCACTTGGCGCCGGCGGGGTAGACGTAGAGAACGCCGGCCCTGTTGTCCTGCTCTTCGCACGAGACTTGGATCTCGTCCTCGGTCTGGTAGCTGGCCCCGACCTTGATCTTGAGCGCTTCGGTAGAAGCGCCTTCCCAGCCGCCTTCGAGCTTCCACGTCACCTTGGTGGTCAGCCTGATGATGCCCTTGACGTTCGCGCCGACAGGCAGCGTCTTGATCGGGGTGGCGTTGCGGTCCATCTCCGCGTCGCTGACCTTGTTGATGCCGGTGTAGTAGCAGCCGGTCCGGACGCAGGGGTCGTCAGCTGCCGCGGCGACACCAGGCATTGCGGCCATCGCGGCTGCGGCTGTCAGGATCGCCACAGCGCTCCTGGAGGAGGGCGAGGTCTTGCGAATTCGGGTCATGACAATCCAATCGGAAGAGAAAGCGAATTACGGAAATGATGAACAAGCCAAGAAAGACTTTATAGCGAAGATCAATTCCTGGGTGCGCGCGTAAATCATTTATTTCGCCTTGGCGGGCGGAGGCAAGGCGGACTGCCCGGAGTGATCTGCGCTGCAGGGTATTAGCAGGTTTGTGAATCGGGTCGTTTTCCGGTGATATACCCCGGCGCCGCATGTGGTGGGGCGCTGGGACACAGGTGACCACAACAGCACGGGTGCGTTGGTCACCGAGCTTCGTTGTATCAGGACAGCGGTGTGTGGCAGGTGCTGGAGAATCCGAGGATCGAGTAGCCGGGCTGCACACCGCGCAGGCCGTAGAAGTTCGAGGTGATGAAGAACAGCCGCGGGTAGGGCGTGTTGACGTTGCCGAAGGCGTGGTCCTCGTAGGAGCCGGGCGCGACCGTGTAGACGTGCTCGGTGGTGGTGTTGCCGGCGCCGTAGGACACGGTGACTCGACCGATGATCCCGCCAGGACCTGGGTTGTAGACGCGCAGCAGTAGACCACCGTAGGTCCGGGCGGAGTACGAGCCGCTTTGCTGCACGTACACCGAGCCGCAGGCTCCGGTACCGGCCGGAGGCGCCGTGGGATCGCCCACCGCAGCGTGGGCCGATGAGCCGGACAGTAGCGCCAGCACGGTGAGCAGCGACGCTGTCAGCACCGTCGCGAGGGCATTCCATGTCGATCGCATGGAGATCTCCTGTCGATTCTGGAATTGAAGGGAACTCGTTGATGGCCGCGTTCTCTGTCATCTGGGACCGGTGTTGCCCGGCTCGGCGCGGAGCCGGGTAACACCGGGGTTCTAGGGTCTGGCTGATCGCGCGGGCCGCGCCTGCGGCCGGACCGTGGCTCTCAGCGGATGGTGGGATTCACGGTCAGGCCGCCTCTGCGCGCTGCGAGTGGTGTCAGCGCCGCAGGCCGACGGTGCGGTAGGTCACGGTGCTGCCACTGCGGAGCGTGACCACCCGCGTGGCGGTGAACTGGGAGACACCGAAGTCGTCACAGGATGCCGACTGCACGTAGTGATCCACGTGGAGACCGTCGACGCCGTCCGCGCCGAACCGCATGGCCGTGCGTCCCAGGCCGGGGTAGTAGCGGTTGGTGTCCCAGGTGCCTGGGAAGATCGCGCCCTGATCGTTGGTGATCGAGGTGATGCCACCGACGTAGAACGTGGCGTCGACCGACCTGCCGGGCTGGCCAGGCGGCGTCCAGGTGACCAGGTAGGACAGGTTGCGCCAGTCCTCGGCGTTGAAACCGCACGGCAGCGATGACGCCGCGTTCGCCGACGCGGGGGCCAGGAATCCCAGCAGCCCGGTCACCGCGATCGCGAGCGCCCCCAGCAGAACCTTGATTTTCTTCACTCGAAACCATCCTCAGGGGCGGAATCAGTATTTCTTAGTGGGTTTTTCGATGTCCACGGCAGCGTTGGACGTGCTGGAGGTCCGACCGTTGTGGTCAGATCCGACAGCTGGCGTGCAGTCCGACGTGGAAGTTGTTGTTGATGTTGGAGAAGACGGTCTTGGTGATGGTGCAGGTCGCGCCGATGGCCTCGTAGGTGGCCTTGTTGGCGTAGGCGCGGTCGTTCGCGGGGCCAGGCGTGTTTCCGTGGCCGTTGAACACCACGGTGACCGGGCTGCACGGCTTTGCGGCCAGGTTGTTGATCTCACTGGTCGACAAGCCGGCGGAACGTGCTGCGTTGTACACGGTGGCGCCGGTGATCGTGATGCGACACCCGTTGGCGGCGGGGGTGTACATGTTCGTGCTGTAGTACCAGCCAGACACGCCTGGGTAGTCACAATAGAATCCGCTGTCACCGGCCACGAAGAACGAGGCATCACCCGGTTGACCCCACGGCGCGGGACCGGCGCAGTCTGCATACGCGGTGTATCCGCCGTACGACGGTGCCGTGGCTGCCGATGCCGGCATAGCCGCGCCGATCATGGCGATTGAAGCGACCGAGGCCGCCAGGATGGCTGCACGCACTGTTTTCATCATTTCTCCCATGGGTCGAATTTCTGAATAGGACATCGCAAAGTGAGGCAAGGGGGCACGGTGTTCTTCTCGGGAACGGTGCGGGAGTCGCGGCGAGCTCGTGTGGGAGTGCGTCAGGCGGTGCTGCGGGCGCGGGACACGGCCTCGGTCGCGTCGTCGGTGAACAGGTCCGCGGCGGGGCGTTGCAGGTTGACCACGTCCAGGAACAGCCGTGCCAGGCCGGTGTCGGAGGCGGCGGCGGTGTGGAAGGTGTCGAGGTAGTGCTCGAGGTTGCGCTGTTCGGGGGGCAGGGTGCCGACCAGTGGTGCGTCACCGGCGACGGCGATGTCCCAGGCCATGGCGGTGGCAGCGGCGGCACGCGGCAGGAAACGGCCGGCCAGATCATGGAGGCCGCCGGTGAGGGTGTCGCGCAGGCTCAGGGCGTGCAGCGCGGCCACGGTCATCCCCTGGCCGTAGAGGGGGTTGAACACGCTGACGCTGTCGCCGACGGGCAGGATCGCGTCGGGGAACTCGGGCATCTGGTCATAGCGGTACCACCGGTTGGCGGGAACGTGGTGGGAGTACGGCCCCTCCAGGACCCGTTCGCCCTGCAGAAGGTCATGGATGAGGGATGAGGGCAGGCTGGCGGCGAAGCCGAGGAACTCCTCTTCGTCCAGGGGCGGCCGGTCGGTGCCGTAGCCGCCCAGGGTGGCCATCCACCGGTCGTCCTCCATCCACAGCAGTGCACCGGCGCGGGCACAGCTGGAGGTGGGACCGATGACGGCGCCGCCGGCGGGGGTGCGGCGGGTGTAGATGCGGGTGACGTAGCGCAGGTCGACGTCGAGCCGCTGCTCCTGCGGTGCGGGGTAGTCCCAGGCGGCCAGCCAGTCCGGCAGCCGCGACGCACGTCCGGCGGCGTCGACGACCAGCTCTGCGGGCAGCACGTCCTCGTACGGCAGCCCGGTCGTGGTGTCGGTGTAGCGGATCTTCACGCCGATGACCTGTCGCCGGCTGTCAGGCTGCAGCCGTGCGCGCGGTTCGAGTACGGCGCATTCGTCGCGGATCTCGACGTTGCCGATGTCGGCGACCTGGGTGCGCACGACACGTTCGAGGGCGGCGCGGCTCAGCGACAGTCCACGTAGACCGCTGTCGAACGCGGCCAGGCGGTGCCCGCGGTTGATCCAGGCCACGTCGCCGGCGATGTCGTACGGGCGTGCGCCCGCTTGCAGGAGCCGGTCCATGACGCCGGGCAGCAGAGTGGTGATGGCCTCGATCCCGCGGGCCAGAAGCCCGTGTGCGTGGCGTGCCTGCGGGGTGCCGCGGCGGGGTGCCCAGTCATCGGAGCGGGCGGGGCTGGGGAGCCGGTCGCGGTCCACGATCGTCACACCCGCGCAGTGAGGGGCAAGCGCCGCGGCGGACAGCAGACCGGCCATCGACGCACCGATGACGACAACGTGCCCCAAACGTGCCGACGCGGGCGAGGTGGTGGCGTCGAAGACGCCCGAGCGGGGGAAAGGAGACGACATGAGGCTGCTCTTTCTCCGAAGGGGCGGGGGCGAACACCCGGTCTGACAGCTCTGGTGCTGGGCGTGCTGGCGGAGGAACGCGCTCAGATTCCGCAGGTGGGGTGAGCGGGTGCCGAGCCGGTGAGCAGCGCGAGGATGTGCGGGCGGGCCTGGCGGTAGAGGTTCTCGCCTACCTCGAGGTTCTGGCGCATCGTGATGACGGTCGCCTGGCCCAGCGACGGGTCGATCAGGCCGATGAACCCGAACGCCCCGGGATCGGATAGTTCCGGCCCGTCGCTGCCGGGGCGGGCACACGGTTCGCGGATCCACCACGCCAGCCCGTAGCCGTCGAGATGATGACGGCGCCCCGGTGACACCCGCACCGCGGCGCCGGCGACGGCGTTGACGCGCATCTCCCGTACCGAGTCGGCACTGAGCAGCTGGGCGCCGCGATACACACCGTCGGCCAGATGTGCTTGCAGCAGGTGCAGATAGTCACGCGCTGAGGCTTTGGCGCCGCCTGCGATCCGCGGGTTGGCGCTGGTGTCGAAGGCCAGGGTCGGCATCTCCGCCGGAGCGGCCACATAACGACGGACGAGTTCCTGCCAGCGCTGCCCGGTCACATGTTCGGCCAGATAACCGGCCAGCTGGTAGCCCGTTCCGCCATAGGAGAAGGCCGTTCCGGGGATGTCATTCAGCGGCGCTGAGGCGATATCACGGGCACAGTCCAGCAACGTCGCCGCACCGCTGATGCATCGGTTCTCCGGGATACCGGCCGTGTGCGACAGCAGCATGCGCAGCGTGATCGCATTCTTGTTCTGTGGCCAGGACACCGGCGAGTTCCGCAGATACATCGCCACCGGGGTGTCGAGAGCGAGCAGGCCCTGGTCCACCAGCGCCATCATCGTCGTCGCGGCCACCAGCTTGGACCCCGACGCCAGCGGCACCACCTGGTCAACACCGGTGCCCCCGTCGTGGGAGTACACCGTCTCGGCACCGCGGGCCACCACCATGCCAGCACCTGCCTGGTCCACCAGGGCGTCAAGGGTGCCCACCGTGGAGGCTCCCGCGAAAGCCGTCGACAACACCGTCAGCGCAGTCGCCATCGCCGCCCCGACGAGAATAGATCGAGACCGGCTGCGAGCCACAAGGCGATTGAACATGGCAGGGGTCCTTATTCGCTCGAAACTGGCACCCCGCTTCGCCGACGAAAAAGTCAACCGGCGAAGCGGGAAGTCGATGAACAAATCTTCTAGAACGCCGCAGGTGGTTCTGAACTCCGCCGAGCCGCCCGCTTGTCAGGAAGTACAGATTCCGGCGCGTGAAAGCGGAAGTACTGAACTCGTGATAAGTCCTGGCAGGGGCGCCAACTCTGCTTATATGCCCTCGTGGGACGCCGTGTCCGCCGGGCAGGGGTCGTGACGCTTCACATCAACGCGAACAGGATTCATGATTATTCGCGCGGTCTGATCATGCAGCCGGTATGGGTGATGGACGAACGTTTCCCCAGGTGATTACTTCTGTACATGATCTGGAGTGACGCCGATGTCTTCGCCGTGGTCGCGGAAGAGAAGTCGTTCACCGCGGCGGCGGCGAGACTGGGGAAATCTCAGCCGGCGATCTCGCAGGCCGTGGCGCGCTTGGAGCGCCATCTGGGCGCGCAGCTGCTGAGCCGCACGACCAGGCGACTGAACATCACCCCAGAGGGAGACGTCGTGCGGGCGGCGGTCACTGAGATTCGGCTGGCATGGGCGCAGACACTGCGTGAACTCGATGAACTGCGCGCACCTTCCGGCGTGCGCGCAGTGCCCGCATCCGGTCATGACGCGGTCTCCCTGCTGGGGGTGGTGTCGTGGGACACCGCGCACCTGGTGCTGGCTATCTGCAGCGAGGGTTCATTCGCGCGAGCCGCACAACTGAGGCGGATCCCCCGGCAAACGGCGTCCCAGCGAGTCCGCAGCCTCGAGCAGCACCTCGGTACAGAGTTGTTCACCAGAGCAGCGACCGGGTTGACTGCCACGACGACGGGAGCGCTGATCATCAGCGTGCTACGTCGCGCCATCGCCAGCTGGGAACGCGCCTACGACCAGATCCACCGGCCGATCACCTCAACCAGCGAGCAGTCCGCCACGGCTCTGCCCTCGCCGATACGCCTGGCCGGGTTCTCGCTGGCGATCCCCATGCTGATCGAGGCCATGACCGTCCGTCTGCCCGAAGCACAGTTCGCCACCATCCCGTTCGACCCGGCGGCGAGCATGAACGAACTACGCGATGACGCGATCGACCTGGTCTTCGGCTACGCCCCGCCGGGCTCGCACGTTCCCCGGCTGCCCGGCGTCACCACACAGCCGATCCTGGACGAACCCATCTGGCTCGCCGTGTCCGACTCAGGCCCGCACAAGGACGCCGACGAACTCGACCTGCGTGACCTCGCCGAGGAACGCTGGGTCGTGCGGCCCGACGGCCCGCTGCGCCGGCTACTGGTCGACTCTTGCGAGGCTGCGGGCTTCAGCCCCCGAATCGAGCACGCCGTCTCCGACAACACCGCCGTACGCGCGCTCATCAGCACCGGCAGAGCCGTCACCCTGAGCGCACCCGGAGTCCCACTCGGCGCGGGCCTAACTGTCATTCCCCTGCGCAACGGCCCCCACCGCACCTGCTTTGCCGCCTGGAAACCCGACCGCATCCCGCACCGCTACATCCCCGCGCTACTCGACGGCCTCTGCCACTGGTATTTCCTCACCGCCCAGCAGAACTCCCGCTACTGGACGTTCCTGATCGACAACCCCGGCACACTCAGCGACACGCAAGGACACCAGGTGCTCCACGAACTCGCCCACCCACACACCACCGACCACCACTCCGGCCCGGGCCACCGCTGACCTCGTCAGCTACACGGTGTTCGGCGCCCCGAACCATTCGACTCCACCAGTCCCTGGGCATGAGGATCGACGGGAGTGCTCGCTGCCGGTGGAGCGCTGCCAAGTTGGAGGCCAGCGGCGGCGGCTTTCCATCTGGCGGTTGGTGATCTCGGTACGTGCCGCCGCCCTGGCCGGACGTCGGGGAGGGCACCACCTTGCGTGAGATCGTTCTGCACGGGGCCGGACGTCGGGGAGGGCACCACCTTGCGTGAGATCGTTCTGCACGGGGCCGGACGTCGGGGAGGGCACCACCTTGCGTGAGATCGTTCTGCACGGGGCCGGACGTCGGGGAGGGCACCACCTTGCGTGAGATCGTTCTGCACGGGGCCGGACGTCGGGGAGGGCACCACCTTGCGTGAGATCGTTCTGCACGGGGCCGGACGTCGGGGAGGGCACCACCTTGCGTGAGATCGTTCTGCACGGGGCCGGACGTCGGGCGGGAGTACCAAAGGATGGGAACGGGGCTGACCTGCTCAGCCTGGCCATCACCTCGTGGGAACTAGCTACCGACCGTTCCGCGACGACAAGTTCCTCTGCGGAGACACGGGCACCGCGGGCTTGGGGCAAGTCCATCACCGAAACGACTTTGGACCGCGAGACCGGGAGGCTGGATTTGGGCAGCCACAGCCACGCGGGTTCGAGGAAGCTGTCGTCCGACGCGTCGATTCGCCGGTAGGACCTGGGGGCAGCACCGGGGTCCTCGCGAATCACCTCGGAATAGAAGTGGTTTGAGGCGATCATGGCCACGGCGCCGTCAGTCTGCCACGACGCCAGCCCCGCCTCCTGGAGATCCAGGAGGCGGGAGGCCAGCTCGACCGGTTGGCCGGCCCAGCCCGACCCGTTCTTCCGGATCTCGCCCGCGTGCACGGCGACCCGCAACTTGATCCTCTCCCCGCCCGACCTGGTCCCGTCGTACCTCAGGACCTCCACGACCAGCTGTTCAGGCAGCTTGTCCGCGAGCGTGCTCTTGGGGACGGGGGGCATCAGGATCAACGCGCCGTCACCTCGGTCTTCGATCTCACCGTTGCCGAGATCGACGCCAATCCTGCTGAACGCCCGCTGCAACAGGTAGTGGAGACTGTCGTGCAGATCGAGTAATCGGCGAAGTTGCTCGCGTGGAACCTCGGAATCCACGGCGTCCACGGCCACGATGGTTCGATGCTCCGTTGGCACAACTGACACGAGCCCACCCACGACATCAGCCCGGCACGGTCAGCCTGGCGGCGCTGTGTCGATTATGGGAGCACTGGTGGCTGAATGTCCCATCACGCAATGTTCGCGGGGCCACCGAACGGTGATCCCGCGAACGTCCGATCACTTCTGCCTATTTCTTGAGATCAGTACCAGGCCCACCCCTTGCCGTCCGGCCGGTGCCACAGACCGTCACCGTTGGTATAGCTGCCGTCCGGCGCCTCCTCGCAGGTTCGTGGACTCTTCCGGTATCACAGTGTTGATCAGCATTGCCGCTCGACGAATCGGGTATGTGGTTGGCCGGCGCATTGAGGCGATGCGCCAGCTGAAAGGCCGGGCGGCCTGGTGTTGCGACCGGTCTGCTTGATCGTGGCGTGGATCTGACGCATGTGATCGGTGTCGAGTCGGCGGATCTCGTCGGGGACGTCCTGCGGCACCTGGACCCGGACGTTCAACGGCTCATGGCGACGAAGGGAGCGCAACGAGTCGATGGCGTGGACCGCCTTGGGGTAGCCGAGTTCTCGCACAGCCTGGAAGACATAGATGCCGAACGACGTCCGGCTCCTCTGGATGAACGCGTCGGTGTAGAGGCCGACGTTGGCGAAGTAGAAGTCGACACGTTTCTTCGAGGTCGCCGACTGTCCGGGGATCGCGGCGCAGTCCTGCTCGAGCGATGCCGAGGACTGGTAGAGCTTCCAGCGGAAATTCGCCAGGCTGTTCTCGAAGGCCCCCTCCAAGCCACCGTCGAACTCGGCGAAAGTCAGCTTGTCCTGATCAGCCAGCTTCCGCAACGCGGCGAGAACGTCCCGCCGGTCCGTCAGCATCTGACGCAGGTAGTGGTCGAGCCTTGCGCGGCACTGCGGTGACCCACTGGTGCGGAAGATGTCGTGGTAGGCGGTGTCATTTGTGTCGTCGATGTCACTGGAAGCGGAGTAGGCGATCGTGCCGTCGACGTCCTGCGGGAAGAACGCGCGGTGGTGGACGGCGCTCATTCCGCCCTTGCTGCTGCCCGTGCTCACCCAGGCACCGGTAAACAGCAGCCTGAGCGTCTGGACCAACCGGTGGTGATCGGTCGCCACTTGGGTGATGGTGAGGGTGTCCCACGCGACCGGCTGTGGCCGTGATCCGGGGAAGTGCCCGTGCTCCAGCGCGACCTGGTTCGCGTCCAAGAGACTGGTGATCTCACCGCGGAAGGGGAAGTCGGGGAGGTCGTAGCCCGGGGTCTCGAAAGCCGTGGGCCGGCTATCACCCCGGAACAGGACAGAGCCTCGCTGCTCGAACGTTCCTCTGTCAGGCCGCGAGTGATCAACTGGTTGCGTGAAGGCGAACGTGATGTACCGGTAGGGGGACGGCACCGCGAACTCACCGGTGATCGTGATGCCCGGCCGGTCGTCCAGGCGCACGGAGATGTCGGACGCCACAGTCGCGTTCGCCGACGACGCCGAACACGCGATGACTACAGCGGCGGCGGAGAGTCCGAGCACTCGCTTCGCCACGACTTGCTTGGTCACGAAAGCCTTTCACACTAACGAGATCGGCTGAACCCGGGTTGCGGGTGGCTCCTGGTCGCGCCGATGTGACAAGTGGACTGAAACCGATTGTCAGAGAGGATCCCGTGTCTCGCGGGCCGCAGAACTGTGCAAAAGAACACCAACATGACTCGACCTCGCCGAACAGGTTAAAACACAAGCTAGTCGATGAACAATAGGCGAGCTCAGCGCACATATGTGTGGTCCTGTTGAGTCAAGAGTCATTAGTCTGCGCCTGTGATCCTGGTGTTGTAACTGTATTGAGCTCCTTCGAGATCAGCTGGAGCAACCCGGCTATCGCGTCGGAGACCTGTGGTGGAAAGAGTCAGGCGGTCTTCATTGGCCGCAGTACGACCTTGAGATATTCAGGTATTTCAATGGAATAGCATGCGGGGGAAATATAGAGCACTGTGTAGCGCGTATTGACCACTTGCCTGTTGTGTGGAAAGGTAAATTTGTTAATGGTTCGCAGAATGCTTTCGAGCATACTTTCGTCAATCTCCTTTTTGGCATTTTCTGCAGGGGTCGCGATCGAGGCTGAAGCGGTGACAACGTTCAGTATAAGGTTCACTGACGCGGCGGGAACAAATTTCTGCAATGCTGGAGTAAAATACGAAATAAAATCGAATGGACCATATCGCGGAGATCTGGTGGTCTACGTCCAGCCGCAGTCTGGAGGCGCGGGGCCATCCGATTCCGAGTCGTATTCATGGAATAGTAGTGGTGGCATAGTTGCTAGCGTCGGCTTCTTGTACTGCGATTCTTTCGCAGGTCGGGGTCGAGGTCACTATCTGCGACTAGTCGACATTAATAATAGGCCGCTAGCGCAAAGTCAGGCGATTGTTGTTCAATAGAGAGTATTTTCCGCTTTTCTCCTTGTGATCGAGCGGAGCTGGGCGTTGGCACGTTCGCCGGGTCCGCGCAGGCGGCATGAGCATGGTTGGCGTCCTTCCGGCGACTTGGGCTTGATGCGACCCTCGTACGGGATGATCAGGTGTCAGCTCGTCTGGTCGTAGCTGTGATAGCCCTTGTCTCCCAGGACGATCCCCGGCATCGCGCAGTGCGGAGAGGATGTTCCAGGTGTTGGCCGTGGCTGTGCCGGGAAGGTCGCCGGACATCTACAGGATTGTGCTGTCCGGGGAGGCGATCATCTGCAGGTTCACCCCGTGCATCTTGTGTTTGCCGGAGTAGGGGGATTCGGAGGCCACTGGCCAGCAGTTCGACGGTGTCGTTGACGTAGCGCCAGCAGGTCGCGGTCGAGACCGCGAATCCGGCGCCGACATCGGCGAGTGGCTCGCCTTTGCGCAGTTACGCAAGTACCAGTAGCGCCTACTGTCCTGGGACGAGCTTGCGCCACACCGCCCCCAGTTGCTTGCGGTGAGCGCGAACCAGCCCGGACACGACGACGGCACCACGACCATCACTCTCGGACAAGTTGTCGCGGGCACTCGCATCGCGGGCCCCAGTCGCGTCGCCGACCACCGGTGTCGCTGCCGTCAAGGCGTCCATGGCAATGGCCACGCTGATGCACCAGGTCGACGACCCGTCGACACGGCCCGCCGCTTGCCGCGCGCCCGACAACGCTGCACCACATCAATAGGGAGGTGGCGGCAGACATGAGAAGGAGCCTCGTTCGACACCCGCGACGGCAGGAACACCAAATACGTACGTTCGGAAATTCGCGCTGATGGCCGCATCAGTGCAGGAAAATATGAGCTTGGTCATTCACCCGAGCGGTGGGCGAAACGTACGATCTGCGATCTCCTGCGGGACGACGCGCTCTAGCGTGCGGCGATGCCGCGGTGCACGAGATCGATGAGCGACTCCAGCCAGGGGCCGGTGGGGTCGGCGTGTTCGAGGAGCACTCGATGCATGATCGCTCCTACCAGGACGAAGATCACTTGGTGCGGATCGGCGTCCTCGCGCCATTCACCTCGTTCACGGGCTCGTTCCGCGATGGCGAACACCGGTGACACCTGCTCGGACATCCGGTGTGCGGCGAGGGCCGCGATGTCACCCGTGGTGTCGGTGCTGATGGCGGCCCGGGCCAGCGCCGTGCCGTCGGGGCGGGACAGCAGCTCGGCGATGGGCGTGGCGAGTGCGCGGAGGTCGCCGCGCAGGCTGCCGGTGTCGGGGCTGTCGGCGAAGTCGGTGCGTAGCCCGTCCATCGCGGCGGCCACGAGCGCCTCCTTGGTGGGCCAGCGCCGGTAGACGCTGGTCTTGTTCACCTCGGCGCGCCGTGCCACCCGGTCGATGCTCAGCCCTTCGAGCCCGGTCTCCGCGAGCTCGGCGCGCACGGCCGTGAGGATCGCCGCCACCACGGAGGCACCCCGCGGACGGCCCGCGTCGCGTCGCTGTGGTGCGCCGGCGTCGCGGCTGGCCATGTCGTGCTCCCCCTTCGACGTGCTGCTCGGTGCTGGCCAGCCAGTATGCCGCGCCGTGCCGCGCTGCCACTCACGGTCCCGGGCCGCCGACGCCGAGATACGACTACTATTGCAACAACTAGTTGCAATGGAGGTTCTGTGAAGATCTGTGTCGTTGCCGTCGACACCCGTGGTGGTGTCCAGCCCTACGCCGCACTCGCCCTCGGTCTGACCCGTGCGGGTCATGAGGTGCGCGTAGTCGCACCTGAGGACTTCACCGGTTGGCTGACCGGGATGGGACTGGACGCCGCGCCGCTGACAGGCCGGATGGACGAGGCCGCGCGCGCAGCGGCCGAAGCCGGCTTCTCCGGTGCCGTCGTGCCGAAAGGTATGCGCGCGCGACTGGTCGAGCAGTCACTGGTGCAAGCCCGTGAGCTGCTTGGTCACGCCGAGGGCAGCGATGTGTTGATGGGCGGGATCGGCGGAGCCGTGCTGGGGCGGGACGTGGCCGAGAAGCTTGGCGTGCCGTTCGTCGACGCCCACCTGCACCCAGTAGGCCTGGTGTCCACCGCGCTTCCCGGCGTGCTGGCGCCGTGGATGCCTTCCTGGACTGGAGGAGCCGGCAACCTGATCGGGTCGGCGATCACCGAGTTCGCACTCACCGCGCCGTTCCGCGCTGTCTCCCGCGCCGTGCGCACCGACGTTCTCGGTCTTCCGCGGCGCCGGCGGCGTCCCAGCGCTCTCGCGCTCTACGGCTTCAGCCGGCACCTCGCTTCCGCGCCCACGGGGTGGAACGTCACCGGCTACTGGTTCCTGGCCGAGGACGCGGAGTGGACCCCGCCGGCGCGGCTCGAGCAGTTCCTGGCCGAGGGCGATCCCGCCGTCTGCGTCGGATTCGGCAGCATGGTGGGCTCCGATCCCGCGGCGACCGCTCGGCTCGTGGTCGAAGCGGTCCGTCAGGTCGGCGTGCGGGCGGTCCTGCTGACGGGATGGGACGGCATGCGGGACATCGTCGACGGCGACGACGTGCTCGTCGTGGACCAGGCGCCGCACTCGTGGCTGTTCCCGAGAGTCGCCGCGGTGGTGCACCACGGCGGTGCTGGCACCACGGCCGCGGCCGCACGCGCCGGTGTCCCCGCGGTCGTGGTGCCGCACGGGGTCGACCAGCCTTTCTGGGGCAACAGGATCGCCGCACTCGGAGTCGGTCCGCGTCCGCTGCCGCGAGCGGACTTGACCGCGTCGTCGTTGGCCACGGCCCTCCGGACCGCTCTGACCGACGACGGCATGCGCCGACGTGCGGCGGTTCTCGGCGAACGACTCGCAGACGAGGACGGCGTCACCAACGCCGTCGAGCTCTTCGGTCGAGCCTTCGGGAAATGAAAGTGCGCGCATCCGAAGCGTGAGACCAGTTCGCGCACCACACGTTTGTGTGGCGAGTTGAATTATTCGCATCGATACATTGATGACCTGAGTCCGGTGTCACTGTCGTGAGGAACTGGAAGGTCATCCACTCGATGAGACTGGCGAATCTCCTTGGTTCGATTTTGGGCGTCGTCGCTGTCGCTGTTCTTGCGCCAGTCGCTGACGCGGCTGAAAGTTCGTGTGTCTCAAGCAGTTTCGGCGGGACGTATCAGCACACCGAGTTCTTCTCCGGAGGTGGCCAGCGGGCAGCGCAGGTCACGTTGAGCTCCACTGGCTACGCTTCTGCGTCATTCGGCTCCGGTGGCTCGACCTCCGGCAGTTGGAGGTACTACGACGGTGCCTTCACGATGTCCTTGAGCGGCGCCTCGTACCGCGGAATTCCGAGCTGCTCGGCTCCTGCGGGGCTGGCCCGCACGATCGGCGGGAACATCAACTCGTCTCCGTACGGCAGTGGCACTTTCTCGATGCGTCGAGTCTGAACAGGGGTTTTCATGCTGAGATTGAAGCGAATCGCCGCGGCCTTGCTGCTGCCGCTCCTGCTCGTGCTTGGTTCGAGCGGCACGGCACTTGCCGGTGCCGAGTGTGCGAAGTCGGCGTTCGTGGGTACCTGGAACGTCCTCTACAACTGGGACGGCCCGAGCGGAATCGGCAGCGGCAAGATGAGCGTCTGTTTCCGTTCCGATGGAACGTTCAGCTCCTACGACACGGAAGGCGCGGGGGCCGGTTGCTCCACCGGGGGAATCCGCTACAGCGGAACGTGGAACTATTCGCCCCAGTTCGGAACCATCTCGTTCATCTACAGCGCTCCGGCGACCGCCAGGTACTACGCCACTTCCTCCTCGTGCGCCAACGGCGGTGCGGCCATGGCTGGAACGATGACGAACGGCACGAGCGGGGGAACCTTCAACGCTGTGCGCTTCTTCCCGTGATCTGGATCGACCTCTGAGCTTCAGCGTGGTCGGTCCACGACCTCTCGCTCCGTCGGCTGGACTTGTCGCCGGCGGAGCGAGACACCACTGTTCGCGGGCGTTCCTCGAGAGCGTCCGGTCGTGGTGGCAGCTGTAGTACTGGGATTCTGACATCAGGTTGTTCGCTTGATCCGGTCGGCGTCGCCCTGTCCAGGGGCGGCGCCGCCAAGGCGTGAGGCCTCCGCCTGCCCAATTGTTCAGTCGACGTCGATCTGGCTTTCGGGCCGCACCCGGTCAAAGCGGGAAAACGAAGGCCTCTGGTCATGTGAAGTGGAACCCGAAGAGCTCCACTCACATCCAGAGGCCTTCGCTCGTCTTCGTGACGTGCGTCATCTGACCAGAACGGAACAACGTCTCGGAACCACCTCCAGTGGCCCGGCGAGTCCGCACAGGACGATCTACTTGAAGCGCAGGTAGAGGTTGTAGTACTCGTAGTTCTTCAGGCCGTCGTACACCCTTGTCGCACCGCACTGCCCCTTGTCGTAGGGGGAACGCACGTTCGCGTAAAGCGCGCTGCGGCACCTGTCGAACGAGTCGTAGGTGCCCGGCTTGTAGTAGCGGCCGTCGATGCTGCGGCCGTTGGGGTTCTCGGGGTTGAAGTAGGTGCACCAGCTGCCGCTCGGGCCGACCTGTGCGGTGCACTGTGCGGGCTGCGGGTTGAGAGGGGGGTACTCGCTTGCGTGTGCAGCCGGTACCGACAGCATGAAAATGGACGCTAGTGCGGCCGCGCCTGCTCCCACGCGTCCCAGCATTCCGGGCATATGCACTCCCTCGTTTCCTTGAATCCTTTGGCCGGTCGTGCCCGGCTTGAGTATGCGGTTCCCGATTGAAACCTCGAATTCGAGTACAGCACGGCTGCATCTTGTTTCGGGTGCACATTTGTGTTGGTGGGGAGAAGGTCTCGAGTCTTCAGGGCGATGGAAGATATACTTCCCGAGAGCTCCTGTGGTCTTCCGTGGATCGGCTTTTGTGTGTCAGTGTGATCAGGCAGAGATTTTCGTGATGAACAACCGAACGGACCTCGGTGGCGGACAGCTGAACGGTCCGTTCGGCAAGATGGTCACAAAGGGCTGCAAGATCGATTGAGCTGTGTCCTGGCCAAGACATCGGGTGAGCCATGCGCACCTCGCCGGCGGTCAGCCGCAGCAGAGCCATGAGCAGGTCTATGAGCGCGGACATGTCAGAGGCGTGTTCCGCCAGTCGTGGTCCCACCAGCGTCAACGCGAAATGACCGTCCGCACACCCGGCCAAGCCCTCCGGCCACGGTCGATAAACGTCACACTTCGGGCGGTAGTCGCTGAGGAAGCGGCGCGCGTTGTCCTGCCACACTTCGAAGAACTCGCCCGGCGCGGCGTTCACCTCGGGAGCGAACAGCTGCGGCTGGGACTCCGCGGCCAGCCTGAGGCTCGACGCCGTGCGGCGGGCCGCGTCGAGAAGTGCTTGCGGTGGCGACTCGTACAGGTTGTCCACCGACACCACGCGCCCACCGCGTTCGCGGAACTCGGCGGCGAACGCCGAAGTGCCACCGGCAACCTCGAGCACGGGACCTGACTGAAGGTCGGCGTCCGACAGCTCGAACACCGTCCTGTAGTCGGCGAGGGAGTACGACGGCACCCACACGTAATTCACACCACCACTGTTCGACGTTGAATACCAGACTTTTGCACTCCAATGAGTACTGGACCGGGAGGGCCGGCTGGTCGATGGTCG
The DNA here is from genome assembly GCF_024125735.1 of Lentzea sp. HUAS12. Classification (NCBI taxonomy): domain Bacteria; kingdom Bacillati; phylum Actinomycetota; class Actinomycetes; order Pseudonocardiales; family Pseudonocardiaceae; genus Lentzea; species Lentzea sp. HUAS12. The sequence goes on along the minus strand of NZ_CP099738.1, from coordinate 4,656,495 downwards.
ACTGTGCGAACGCACGCAAACACTCGAATCAGGAACAACCGGTGAGCCGACAGCACAACCAGGCAGACCGAGCCGGCCTCGACACGGGCTCGATGGCCGACTTGATGCCCATCGCAATGTGGATGGTCGACCGTGATCTTCGTTTCACCACTGTCGGGGGCAGTCTTTTCGACACACCGGTGGGGTCGGGCAGGCCGACGCCCGGCGATCCTTTGGCGACGTTCCTGAACGTGGTGCCGGCTGCGGACGGCACAGTGGAGGAAGGACGCGGCAGCGCGTCGTGGCGAGCACACCGCCTGGCCCTGACCGGAGAGGCGGTTCAGTGGCGCCTGGACATGCCCACAGGCGCCTACCTCTACAGCGTGTGGCCGATGTGCCTGGACGGGCAGGTGATCGGTGTGTCCGGCCTGCTCGTTCCGCTCAGCGCCACCTACGCCGCTGAATGTGCCGACTCCGACGCTCGAATCTGGCTCGCTGAGATTCTCGACCGGTCTCCGGCGGCCGCTGTGGTCAGAGACGGGAACGGTCGCCTGGTGTGGGCATCACCTGCCTTCTGCCGGGCGGCCGGCGACGAGCTGGTGAATCTCGTCGGACGCACCCTGGAGGACTTCTTCGGCGCTGAGGCCGCTGCTGTCCACGAGCGGAGCGACAGGTGCGTCCTCGAGACAGGCGACGTGCTGAGCAGCGTCGAGACGCACACCTCGAACACCGCGGGGCAACGGCAGTACGAGAGCGTCCGCTTCCCGCTGAGCGGGCCGGGCCGGAACCGTCTGATCGGTCAACTGCTGATCGACGTCACCGACCGGGAGAACGTACGTCGACGTGCGGAGCGCGCTGAGAGGAGATTCGCCGCGTTCACCGAGTACGCGCCGGTGCACGCGGCGATCGTCGACGGGCGCGGAACGCTGAGCTGGGGGAACTCGCACCTGTTCGCCGAGGTACCGGGTCTGCGTGAGTCCTGTGACCTGGGCTCGGTGCTGGTGGATGACATCGGGCGCTCCCGCCTGGCCGAGGACGTCCGGCTCGTCCTGGAGGAAGGCCGTTCACACACCTCCGTGCTCATCGTGAACTCGGCAAGCGGCATACGCACATTCACGACCAGCTACTTCCCGCTGGACGAGCCCGACGACGCCACAGGGGAACCGTCGCCCCTGGTGGGGCTGATCGCCATCGACGACACAGACCGGGAACGAGCCAACGCCCGCCTGCAACAGGTGCTGGAGCAGTTGCCTGTGGTCGTCACGGTCGCCGAACCCGACGGCACCCTCGTCTCCGTGACCGGTGCCGCCGCCCATCGCACCCAATTGATCAACTATGTGGGCAAACGACTGAGGGACAGCGTCGTCCAGGCAGACACGCAGGTTCGAGGTCGCGCGCTGTTCTCCGCCGCCGTCGCGGGTCGTACGACTCGCGACCGGGTGATGATCGATGGTCGGTGGTACGACACCATCTGCGGTCCGCTCATGCGGGACGGGGTGGTCACGAGTGTGCTGACGGTCAGCCTCGACGTTCACGAGGAGGTGGTGACGCGGGAGCGGCTCGACGCTGTGCTCAAGGGGCTGCCTGTGGTGTTCGGACTCGCGGACCGGAACGGCTTCATGACCGGTATCACCGGCGGCGCGCTGCAGCGCTTCGACTTCCTCGACGAGGAACCCGGTGAAGCGCCCGACGAGGGGGCTCTGCGCGATCCCGCGTTCCTCGAGATGCACCGCGAAGGACTGGCCGGCGGGACGGCAGTGCGGCAGGTCGTCATCAACGGACGGTGGGCCGAGGTCCGCGCCTTCCCGGTGCTGCTTCACGGCGAGGTGAGCTCTGTGGCGTTCCTGGCGATGGACATCCACGAGCAGATCCTCGCCGAACGTGACCGGCTGGCGGCTGAAGAGCGGTTCCGGTTGTTCATGACCCACGCACCGGTAGGCGCCTGGATCAAGACACCGGAACACCGGTACGTCTGGGCGAACCGCCTCCATCTCGACCACCTCGGCGACCTAGAGCTCGATCAAGTCATCGGGCACACGGCACAGGAGTTGGGGGCGTTGTGGGACGGTCCCGGCCGGAACGCCGAAGACGATCTCGTGCTGTCGACCGCCAAGGTGCTCACGGTGCGCGGCGAGTACCTCCACGGCGGCCGGGTTCGAGTCCAGCAAGGGCACGTGTTCGCTCTACCTGACCCGGGCAGGCCGGGCGGTGCGTTGCTGGCGGGTGTCTTCATCGACGTCACCGATCTGGAGCACGCGCGCAGAGAGGCCGCGACCGCACAAGCGCGATTCGACGCCTTCATGCGCCACGTTCCTGCTGCGGCGTACATGAAAGACGAAGAGGGGAAGCACATCTGGGCCAATCTCGCCTATCGGCAGCACTACGCCGCAGCGGGCATTGCCGAGGTGATCGGTGTTTCCACCGATGACCTGGACGTGCCCGGCCTGGCGGCCGCGAACCGCGCGGAGGACGACGCGGTGAGGTCCAGTGGTCAGCCCAGGCGGATCCACACCACCGGCGCTCATGGTGAGCCGCACGCCACGGGATACCGCTTCCTGGTGCCGCTCGAGGACGGGACCAACGGCATCGGCGGGATCTGGGTGGACACCAGCGATCTGACGCGAACACGGCAGGAGCTCGGACGATGGCGTGACCGCTACCGCACCCTGTTCGACCGCAATCCCACTCCTATGGCCGTCGTCGCGCTGTCCGGTGCCGTGCTCGACGCGAACCCGGCCTTCTGCGTGATGCTCGGGCTCAGAGCCTCCGAACTCCGCGGTACGCACGTACGCGACCTCACCGACGCGCGGAGCTTCGACGAGGAAGGAAAAATGCTCGCGCCCCTGCTCGACGGCCAAGCCGTGGTCACCAGACTTGTCAAGCAATACGTGCGCTTCGACGGGGGAAGGATCACGGCGGACATCACGTGCATCAGAGTGCCGGACGCCGCGGACGGCGAGGACGCCGTCGTCGGCATCGTGCAGCCGGTCGGAGAGCCCGTCAAGCCGAAGTGCTCCGTGCTGCTCAACTCGAAGGAGGCCGCGGTGCTCAGCTCGCGCGCCGCGGGCATGTCCCTGGTCGAGATCGGAGAGCAGTTGCACATGACCCGGCGAGGCGTGGACTACTACCTGCGACAACTCGCACAGCGTCTGAGGTGCCCGTCCAACAACGCCGGCGTGATCGTGGCGCGCGGATTCCACCTGGGAATCCTGGACACGGACAACTGGCCGCCTACAGTCCGCAAGGAGCACCTGGAACCCGACACGGCCGAGTGAGCGGGAACTGTCCGGCTCACGACGTGCGGGATCGAAGTCGGGTGGGGTTGTGGACCGGGCCGCCCGGTCGACAACCCCACGCTTTCAGTACTTCCGGCTCATCGCCCAGGTGCCGGAGCCGCCCGTCGCCTCGACGTACCCCGTGGCTCCCTTGATGCCGTTGACGTCGTAAGAGGGCGTGAGCGAACGGTAGCGGGAGAATCCACCCTGCGAGTTGCTGAGCTGGAAGATCAGGTGGCAGGTGCTGTCGACGTACCAGTTCCCGCTTCCTTCGGGAATCGCGACCCAGTTGAACGGCGGAGGCAGCTGCGCCTTGGACGCCGAGGTGACGCGCTTGGTGCCGAAGTCGTTGTAGAAGTAGACCGTGCCTTCGGCCACCGCTCCGTCCGACCGACGTGCGCTGATGTCGTAGCTGCCCGCGGGTTCGGGGCACGCCGCAGCGGCGGCTGCGTCCGTCGATGGTGCGGCCGCGCTGGTTCCGACGTTCATCACCAGGCCCAGGACTACGGACATCGACGCCACGGCGCAACTTGCGATTCGAACTGCTGCTCTCACTGTCTCGTCCTTCTTTTCTTTCGGTGTCGAACCACTTGTACGAGTTATAAGGCACAGGTTCGGAATCGGAGGTACGCAGATGTGTAGGCAAGCCGGCTGTTGCATTCTTGAGTGTTGTCAGTGCTGATTGATCATCACCTTGAATTGTCTGTGTTGTCGCCACATGTTTGTGTGGCGACAACGGTGGCGCGGAAGTCTTACTGTGTTCTTGGTTCGCGTACCGGGGTTTCGAGTTTTCTTCGGATCCATGCGGGCCGGTTCGATTTGTTCGATGCGATCTTTTGAGAGGTTCTCATGCGGACTTTCGGCGTTGTGTCGGGAATCGCCGTCGCGGCGATCATGTTCTCCCCGGCTGCGCAGGCTGCCGGGGCAACGGAGGTTTCCTGGCCTCAAGCGACCGGTGGCTACTACTACATCCGATGCGACCAGCCGGCGCCGAACAAGGTCAGCTGCAACGGGTACTGGTTCCTCAACGGTCAGCGGCTCGGCAGCAACACGCTCGTCCCGAACGGTTCGCGGAGCGGCATCTACGCCTCCTACGGGACCACGACCAGCGTGGCGTTCAAGACGATCGATGGAAGCCTGGTCTCCAAGGTCAGCCCGCTTCCCTGAGGTTCAGTTCTGCGATTCATGGCTGGCGGCGGCCCGTGTCGGTCGCACGCCGAACGTTGATCATCAGATTTCAGAGGTTTGTGCGTTCCTGTTCAAAATTTCATAAAAGGAGAGACATGAGGTCATTTCCGCGGGTTGTCGCGGCCGCACTCTTCGCGGTGCTGTGCACCTTGCTGGCGGTCGTGCCGGCCTCCGCCGGCACCTCTGGCGGCTCGATGAACGAGGTCTCCAGTGCCTCGTCCGACCTGTGCTTCCCGTTCGGCTGTTACACGTCCAACAGCACGTTCGTCGGGTTCTACCACGTGCCCAACTCCGCGCCGCTGTGCTCGGCGTCGGCGGTTGGTGCGGGAACCTCGTCGTGTGGCTTCAGCCGCTCGTACTCCATCACCGCGGGCGTCAGTGCCAGTGTTGACATCACCCTGATCAAGGACTCGTTGTCGACGAACTACGGTGTCAACGGCAGTTTCACGAAGACCATCACCATCACCAACGGCTGCAGCGCGACGTTCGGCTCGCGCGGCGGGTACCTCTACGGTGTCCCGGAGTACACGAAGTACGAGTTTCTCGTGCGCAACCGTGCGGTCGGCGGAGGCGGCGCCAACGACGCGGTCGTCGGCAAGGGCTGGATCGGCGTTCCCAGCGGTATGAAGTGCTTCTACAAGCACTACTGATCTCGTCGGTGGGCTGCGTCGTTCCGAGCTGGCGCAGCCCACCAACGGCGTGCACGCGAGGGCCGTCGGCTCACAGCGGCAACGCCGGAAAGTCCTCGTGGTGAGCCGCTATCCATCTGCTGTAACGCGGGCATCGCGCGACCATGACGCGGTAGACCTCCAGAACCAGTTCGTGGACCCGCTTAGCTTGCTGCGGATCGAGGGACCGGTTCGTCCAAGCCAGGTAGAGCCGCCACCGAGGTGCGTCCTTCAACGGAACCACGGCCCTGAGCGCGTGCGGCACCACGGTCGGCGCGGCGAAGCACACAGCCTCGCCGGAATCGATCAGCGACTCCACCGCGGCCGCCGGCACCGAGTCGGCGTGGTCGGGATCGATGCCGGCCGCGCGCAGTACCTCGAGCTCCCACTTGCGCACGGGCACCGACGGTGACGACAGCAGCCATCGGTCCTGGGCGAAGTCCGCAAGCGTCGCGCCGTTCTCCTCGTCCGCCGCGGGGTGGGCCGTCGATGCGAAGACCCACTGCGGTTCGGTCAGCACGGTCCTGAGCTGGATGTCGGAGGCGGAAGGCAACGGCTGAGCCGGGTACGCGTAGCCGATGATCACGTCGAGTTCTCCGCCTCGCATCGCCTCGAGAAGCGCGGGAGCGTGGTCTTTGGTGAACGACCAGGCCGTCTCCGGCGCCGCCGTCGTCAGCACCTCCCTCGTCAGCTTGACGTAGTTGAGCTGGGTCCCCACCCGCAGCCGCGCCGGCAACGGAACTGCTTCGCCGCGACTGGGACGTGTGACCGTGCCGGCCGATCCAGCAGTGCGCGAAGCGAGCCATCTGGCGCTGAGCGGAGTCGAATGCGCGGTGAACCAGTCGAGCCCCAAGCCGTCCGCCGTCGCGGCGCGCAGCGTGGACGATCCGATTTCCTCGCCCAGGACCATTGCCTGCCGGGTGTCGAGGGCATTCGAGTTCCACGCGAAGATCAGCCGGCACACGGCGTCGTCGGCGACTCTCACCTTGGCCACCCCCGCGCTCGCCGAGGACCCGGGAAAGGTGAAGGTCACCGCGCCGCTGTGCCTCACCAGGTCGGCCACGAGCTGAGGATCATCGCTCAGATGGGTCACCTTCGGTCGCGCGATCCCGTGCTCCCGCAGCACGAGCAACTGCGCTTCCCGAGTGCTCACGTCAGGGGACAACACCCAGTCGCGTTCTGCGAAGACACTGATCCGCGTGCCCGCGTCCTGCACAGCCGGGTCGTGGCCGGCGATGGCGATCCAGATCGGAGCAAGCGCGAGGGTGCGCACCACCACGTCTCTCTCCGCAGTCAACGGTTCGGCGGGCAGCGCGAAGCCACAGCACGCGTCGATCTCCTGTGCGCCGAGCCCGCCCAACGCCCCCGCGATCGTCGTGCTGCGCAAGACGTAGGTGAGACCGGGGAACGTTTCTCGCAGGCGTGCCGGAACGTGGGTCATGCCCGTGGAAGTGAGTGCTATGCGCAACTCGGCCGGCAAGCCCAGCGGATCCGCAGGCGCCGCAGAGGCGGCGGCGAGCGTGCGATCGGCGATGTCGTCTCGGAGTGCTACGAGTTCGCGGGCCCCGTCTCGAAGGGCCCGTCCCGCCGCCGTCAGCCTGATCTCGCGCGTCGACCGCTCGAGAAGCAACGTGCCGATCTCGCTTTCCAGCCGGGCGACTCGCCGGGACACCGCCGGCTGGCTCGTGTACAACCGCGCGGCTGCCCTGCTGAACGACAGTTCCTCCGCCACGGCGGTGAACGCTTCGAGATCTTGCCAGTCGTTCATGGTCATGCGTTGTCCAAGCCTGCCGCCGATGTGATCTCACACATCGTAGCCAGCTGAGACATGCCGTCTGGAGATCATCCTTCTGGGTGTAACCGGTGTCGCTCTCCGTCGGAGTTGCTTTCGGAGACTTCCCCTCAGAGGTGCTGTGAAGTGCCTTTTTCCACCCGCACACGCCATTTATGCGCTAGGTGGATCAGAGGGGTGACCTCGCATGCCGAAGCTGGCGTTGTAGAACCCGGCCCGGCTCTTCGAGAGTTGTCCTGGGTGAAGTTTCGGCACATCGGGGGCATGACGTGGGACTGGTCGACGACATCACCGCGGCAGGAGTCCACACCGGCATCCTGGACGCCGTGGAGGAGCGCTATCTCGGCGTGCTCATGGAGAACCCTTCGATCCATGCCGCCGTGGTGGACGAGGGCGGGGGTTACATCTGGGCGAACCCGACAGCTCTTGCCTTCTACGGCGCCTCCTTGGAGCAGGTGCGCGGTAAGACCCCCGCTGACCTCGGCATCGACGTGCTCTTCATGGCGCCAGGCGGTGTCAGCGTAGGGCCCGGTGAACCCGGCCCGATTCCGCAAGACCTCCAGCAGCGCCACCGTTTCCGCCTGCGTACCGACAGCGTGAAGGGGCGTCACTGGTTCGACGGTGTCGTGTTCGCGCTTCCCCGTCAGGGGTGGCGAGGCACAGTCGCGTTGGACGTCACCGCCCAGGTTGAGGCGGAGAGGGCATCACGGGAAGCGGAGGAGCGCTTCAGCGCCTTCATGCTCAACCTGCCGACAGCCGCCACCATCAAGGACGGTGCCGGTCGTCACCTGTGGGCCAACCCTGCCTACCTGCACGCTTATGGACTACTCGCCGCCGACGTCGTCGGCCGGCAGATCGCGGACCTGGTGGAGCCCGAGGTGGCTGCCGAGGTCGACCGCCTCGATCGCGCGGTGCGCGTCGACGGCACCCCGCGCAGGGACATCTGCACGCTCCCGCGAGGTGGCGATCCCAAGAGCGGCACCGCCATCGCACACAGGTTCCCACTCCGCTCTGCGGCAGGTGAGCAGGCTTTCGGAACGGTGCTGGTGGACATCAGCACCGAACGGCAGGCGCGCCGCGAAGCCGAAGCGGCCCAAGAGCAGTACCGCGAGCTCTTCCACCACGCCGGCGTACCGATCGCGTTGCTCGACATCGACGGCGTACTGCTCGACGCCAACTGCGCCTATCTCAAGCTGCACGGCCAAGACCTGTCGGAGATGCGAGGTCGGTCAATTCGCGAGATCACCCGCGGGGTGGTGGAGGCAGCAGGAGAAGACCACTGGCAGACGTTGACTTCCGGAAGACTCGCCTCCTACCGCAGGACCGCCATGCTCAAGCACGCGAACGGCGCGCTGATCATCGCCCTGTGCACCCTCACACTGGTCCGCGGTCACGATGGAGCGGCGAAGTACGTGTACGTGATCGCTGATCCGCTGACCGACATCTCGGCGGGAGGATTGCGGCCCCACCTCGAAGAGGACGGGCTCAGCACAGAGGAAGCCACCATTCTCGTCACGCTCGCCGCAGGGGAAACCTTGGGCGACGCAGGTGAGGCACTCCATCTCTCCCGCGCCGGGCTGAACCACCACCTGAGTCGGCTGCGTCGACGGCTCGGCCTGCCGGCCCGCACTCGAACAGCAGGTCTGGTCGCGCGGGCCTACACACTCGGCTTGCTGGAACTGGGAACTTGGCCGCCGAAGGTAGCCGTGGCGGTCACCGCAGGGCGCACGTCAGGTCGGATCACCGACAGTTCCGAGCCTCAAGCGCTGTAGCTCCTCGCGCTTCTTCGACCGGCGTTCCCACATCTCGCGTGCTTCTCCGCTGTCCCAGAGGCATGCCCTTCCCAGGCCGTGTCGGGAGGTGCGGCAGTCCCCCACATTCGTGTAGGGCTCGCCTGTCGTCGACGAATCAGGATGTGTTCGTGGCACTCGGAAAGGCCTTCGCGGAGCTCCGCAAGACCGGTCTTCGAGGCCCGATCTGCTTGGTGTCGAACAACCTTCAGGAGAACACCATGAAGACCATGATTCGCAAGCTGTTCGCCGTCTCCGCACTCGGCACGGCGGCATTGCTGGCCTTCGGCGCGCCGGCCCAGGCGGCTTCGGCGACGGCTGAGCGGTCCCTGCCCTCGTTCGCGGACTGCAACTACAACAAGCAGTCCGTGAGCTACCTGGACTACGCGACGCCGGGTCAGATCTACGCGCACACGGAGAAGTCGACGAGCAAGTGGGACGGCAACTGCGGTGACGTGACCATCACGCAGAACCTGTTCGTCGTCTCCGCCTCCGGCGTGCAGTACCAGACGAGCAACTCGTCCAAGGACGGAACGGTCACCCAGCAGATCACCTGGACGCTGCAGCCCGGTCAGAGCGCTCACATCCACACCAAGTTCAGCAGGAGCGGCAAGTCCAGCCCCACCTACATCGCCGCAGTGGACAGTCAGGGCAACGTGTCTTACGCCCAGGCCTGAGCCGGACGGCATCCTCGTGTTCAGCAACTGCTGGACACATGATCCCGAATGGAGACGGGATGAAGCTGTGGACCGTGCCCGCGGCCCTCGGAGTCGCTGTCACCGCACTGATCTCAGGTAGCGGGGTGGCGTCCGCCGCGTACACCGAGCCTGACCCCGCCCTTCCGCCCGGGCTTTACAAGATCGCCACCTACATGGATGGCACGGCTTGCTACACGGACGCGCAACTGTTCCTGAGCAGGCACATGGACAAGTGGCGGACCGCGGACTGCGTGCAGACCTACCCGAGCACGGGGTCCGCCTACTACTACACCCTGTGGGCTCGCAAGGAACGGGCATAGCAACTCCGAGCATGTGCGCCTCAGGCTGTGCGGCGCTCACCCGCACAGCCTGAGCTTCCGACTCGGCTACTGGAGTCTCTGCTGGTGTGCCGAGGGTGTGGTGTCCGGTAAGCAGCGACCGTGATCCGGGTCGCGGGTCTTCTCAACCACTTTGATCATTTTTGACTGCTTGTAGTTCGCATACACGATCGGGGACTGTGATGAACGCGCGTCTGCGCAAACTCGGTGTGGCCAGCCTGTCCGGCGGTGTGCTGGCGGGAATGTTGGCTTTGTGCGCCGGGCTGGCGCCGGCAGCTTCGGCTGGAGAGTGCCGGCTCGGTTTCTGCGGCGAGATCACCAACATGACCGGTACGACCATGATGATCGCTCGCTACGGCTACACCGGAATCCCTTTGTACAACGGGGAGAAGTCGAGCCAGTTCATCGCGGACACGGACGAGATCTGGTCCACTTCGTACTCGGTCCGGGTCGGCAACCGGCAGGTGGGACCCAACCAGCGGTTGAAGATCACCGACAACGAGTGGCTCACCTGCAGGCTCAGCGGATCGCTGATCACCTGCTCCTGACCGACCTCCACCACGCGCGGCGAGGCGTGCCTGGCACCGAACACGGTGCCGGGCACGTCTCGCCGTACGGCCGTCAGAGTGGACACTTCTGCCTCGCGGAAGTTCGGTGAAGCGGCTCGGTCATGGTTGACGAGAGCGCGACACCCTGTGGGACGGAACAACGGGAGGCCACTGCGAGCCGTCGAGAAGCCCCAAGTTCACCGCGCGCATGACGAGCTCGGTTCTCGTGTTGGTGTTCAGCAAGGCGCTCAGCCTCCTCAGGTGGTGCGTCACGCCGTCGCGCGTGAGCCGCAGGCACTGGGCGACCGCGGTGTCGGTCAAACCGGCCGACACCAGCTCGAGAATCCTCGCCTGACCCCGGGTCAGCAGAAAAGACGGACGGTCGTCCTCTCCGCGCTCATGTGGTTGAACCTGGAGGGGCGACAGGACGTGCACGAAGTGGTCGGGTTCTCCTCTCCAATCGCGTATCAGAACGATCGACGACTGCACCGTGCGGGGGTCGGAGTTCGCGACGAGCACGGTCACGTTCGCCGGCGGGCATCTCCTCCCTGCGAGCAAGGCCGCGCGTTGCCTGGCAAGCGTCGCGCCGAACTCCGGAGCGAGGAAGTTCTCGAGGAGCTTGCCGCGAGCGGTCGCCAGTGACCGTCGGAGGAGCTGTTCCGCAGAGCTGTTCAGCTGGTCCACCGCTCCGTTCAGCTGCGTGGCCACCATCGCCACCCCGCAGTGACCGAACAGGTCGCGGTAGCGCGCTTCAGCCGCGTTCAGGCGCGCTTTGACCGAGGTGCTTTCCGTGATGTCGAGGAAGACCTCGCCCAGCAGCTTCGTGCCGTCCCCCGCGGGCAGGGCGAACCTCCAGCCCACGTCGGTTCCGGTGGAACCGTCCGGTCTCGTGAACTTGCGGGTCGCTCGAGCCGGCTTGCCCTGCTCGAGCACTTGGCGATCAGCCAGTTCGATCATGCGCGCCTGCTCTCGGGCCTGGAGCGGCAGGTGGTCTTCCACGGTCGTGCCGAGGAAGTTGTCCGGGGGGATGCGGTAGGTGTCGAAGTAGGTGGGGTTCGCCCAGACGTACCTCCCGGCCTCGTCTTTGAGCACCGCGGCCACAGGAGCGTGTTCCATGAACGAACGAAACCGGGTTTCCGCCTCATCGAGGTTGAGCGCCGCGTTCACCACCCCGCTGAGGTCGAGTGCGAGCATCCCGTGAGTCCCGTCATCAAGAGGCATGCGCCTCAGCAGGACGTGTCTGACCCCGCCCAGGCCCACGACATCGACCCACTCGGGACTGGCTCTGAGAAAGGGGTCTGTCGCCCGAGCGACCCTCACGCCGATGTCGGTGAGTTTGCTGCCTTCGAGCGTCTCGGCGTCCACGTTGAGGTAGGCGCAGGCGGAGGGGTTCGCCCACACGATCCTCCTGTCCTGGTCGACGACCCCGGCAGGAAACGGAACGGCGGTCGCGTGCTCGCGGAAACCGGTCGCGCTCGCTCCTCCCTCACCCGCAGGCCCCGCGCAGACGAGTGCGTCCGCGGCCAGGGCGAAGAATGCCGACAGATCCGGGAGCCACAGGTTGTCCGCGGTCATCCGGCTGCCTTCGTCTCGGGGACACACCTCACGATCGCCTGCGCGAACAGCTCCACGTCGGCCATCGATTCTTCGCGTGCCGGTCGCAGGACGAGTCCGTTGACCACCACCACGCCGCGGAACTCACAGCTCCACCGCCACCGAGGAGCTACGAAGCGCTCGACCGCGAACGTGCAGCCCCCGGTCGCCACCAGCCGCCTGACCCCGTCGAGGTCGAAAGCCGCTGCCCGCAACCCGCCGAACACCGTCGCGGACCGGGCGAACCGCATGCCGGCCGCTGTCAGGAGTGTCCATGCGAAACCTCTGCCCACCTGCTCGAACCGCACTGTCGGAATGCCGTCGAAGGAACAGTTCGCGTTCTCCGCCCCTCGAGGCGCGTGAAGAACACTGATCTCGCCCATTGCGAAACCTCTCGTTGCACTGAGACAGGGATGTGCGAGCCCCCGAATCCGCCGCCGCAAACTGCTCGAGAACCGAGTAGTGCAACCAGTGATCCTGTGCTCCACGGGGAGCGTAAGCCGTGAAAGTGGCTGGTAACGCGTGTGCAAGGGGACATTTGCACAGTGGGCTGAGGTGGTGTGGTGAGAACTTCAGACTTATGTCTGGTCTCTTGTTCGGGCGGGATTGCGCAATAGGCGGTAATGAAACCGGATCGGGCGTCCCCGCCCACCACTCCGCGCCGCTGGAGGCGTCTCATTTCGCCGGGTGCCTCGACGGCGAGGGCGCCAACTCGCCGGCCATCCGTGTGACGGCGTGAACCGTTGGGACAACCGATGGCTCCGTGCTTCCGTGCGCTCTGCAGCCACACGTTTGTGCGTGGTGTGCACGGTTCGGTGGTTGACACCATCTGCCGTGGCTTTGGTCAGGCCGGCCGACGGGACGACATGCCCCTGCTTCTGGTGATCAGGGCCTGCTTTCTTCGTCCTGCTCCCGCAGTGCTCAACGAATAGGGTGGAAACCGTCATGATCCGCACGTCTGTTTCGTCCATGGCTGCTCTCGGGTGCGCGTTGGCTGCTGCTGCGGCGTTCGGTGGTGTGGCCTCCGCCGACACGACCACCCCGCAACCCGAGTGCACGTTCACCAACGCCCCGGGCAAGGTCTACTCGGCCACGGTGCGGGGCGCTTCTCCCTCGACCGGCAGCAGCAGTGTCAACGGTCGTTGGTACTTCGACGACGTGCCCGCCACCGCCAACACCTTCGTCGCGATCGGTTCCAACAACACGGTGACGCGCAACAGTGGGGCAACCAAGATCGCGTTCAAGGCGTCGGGCGGCGGGAAGGTGTACTGCGTGTCCTCCAGGTGACACAGCTCGCGCTGGGCGACATTCGATCTACCTGAAGATCAGGCGGGTACTGGGTGTGCAGGGCACTCGGTACCCGCCACTTTTCGTCTTTCGGCCTTGTACGTCCTCGCAGTTGCTTTTGTCGCTCACGAGCTGGTGTGGCGCCGAACACGGAGGACGGCCCTACGTCGACTCACCTGCCAGCCAGATTGATCTTGCTGATCCACGTCGAGACAGTTGACGGGACCTGATTCGGTCCGACAAATCCTAGAAAGTGATTCGCTTTGAAGAAGATTTCGCCTGCCCGGTCGATGCCAATGGCACGACCATCGGCCCCGGCAGGGCGGTCTCGGCTGGCTCGGCTCGGCGTTTTCGCCTTCCGCCGGCCGTGGCTCGTGCTTGGTCTGTGGGTACTGGTGCTGGCGGGTGTACCGGTCTCGGCAACGGTCGGTCTCGGGTTGCACGGGAGCGGACTGAGCACTCAGTACTCCGTCGGATCGGGAGATGCGCAAAAGGCGACGGAGTTGCTCCGGGAGCGCTTTCCCGCACGCGCCGGTGATGGCGGGCAGATCGTGCTGAGCGCGGAGGTAGGTCTGGCGCAGACCGACGTGCGCCAGACGATCGAACGCGGCCTGGCCGCCGTCCGCGCGGCCAGCCCGGAAGTGGTCGGTGTGAGCAGCCCCTACGGTGAGACCGACGGCCAGGTGGCCGACGCCGGGCAGACCTCTCCGGACGGGCGCATCGGGTTCGCCTCCGTCCAGTTCGGCCAGAGGGCGTCCGCGCTGCCGGACGGGACAGGTGAGAAGATCAAGTCGGCGTTCGGCGACGCCGTCCGCGGATCAGGTGTCACCGTCGAGTACGTGGGACAGATGTTCGTCGACAGTGGCCCGCCACCGTACGCAGAACTCGTGGGAATCGCGGTCGCTCTGGTCGTGCTGCTGTCCCTGGGGTCGATCGTTGCCCTGTCGGTGCCCCTGCTGGTCGCGCTTTTCGGTGTCGGTACCGGAATCACCCTGGTCTTGTTCTACCTGTCGAGGCAGGTCCTCGTTCCCGACTTCGCGGCACAGGTGGTCTCGTTCCTCGCCATCGGAATCAGCATCGACTACGCGTTGTTGATCGTGCACCGCTACCGGGGCGAGCTCGGACGCGGCCACGAACCTCTGGAAGCCGTACAGGCAGCCATGTCCACCGCGGGGCGAGCGACGGTGTTCTCCGCGCTCACGGTGGTCGGTTCGCTGGCCGGCATGCTGGTGGTCGGCATGGAGTTCATCAACGGCCTGGCGGTCGCCGCGATGGTCGCCGTCCTGATCTGCCTGGCCGCGACCCTCACCCTCGTGCCGGCGCTCATCAGCTTGTTCGGTCGCAAGGCACGGCCGTTGCCGCCTGACTCCGCCCAGGGGAACCGGTGGCGCAGGCTCAGCACGAGCATCCAGCGGAGTCCGCGCGTGGCAGCGGTCCTTGCCGTCGGAGTCCTGCTGATCCTCGCCGCACCGGCGTTGTCGATCAGACTCGGTCAGGTCGACGCGAGCAACGAGTCCGAGTCCTCGGCCGGACGCCGTGCCTACGACCTGCTCGCCTCCGGATTCGGGCCGGGCTCGACCGGTCCACTCACCGTTGTCGTCGACTTGACGAGGGGCGGTGGCGATCTCGACGCCGTGCGCACGCTGGCCGAGCGCTCTGCCGAACTGACCGGCGTCGTGCGAGTCAGCGAGGTGACTCCCAACCGGTCCGTGGACGCCGACGCCGCCTTCTTCCGCATCACTCCCGCCTTCAGCCAGCAGGACGAGCGCACCGCCGAGCTGGTGGCGAAAGTGCGCGCTGGCGTCATGGCCGACTTCACCCGCACGACGGGCAGCCCGGTGCACCTCGGCGGCCAGACCGCTCGTGGTATCGATCTGGCCGCGACTCTGCAGGACAGGCTGCTCTGGCTCGTCGGCGGAGTGCTCCTCGCCAGCATGATCATGCTGACCGTCCTGTTCCGCTCGGCGTTGGTACCGCTCAAAGCCGCTGCGATGAACCTGCTGTCCATCGGTGCGGCGTTCGGCGTCGTGGTCGCTGTGTTCCAGCTCGGCTGGGGAGCCGAACTCATCGGCGTCGGCCGACCTGGCCCCGTCCTCGCTTTCGCGCCCGTGCTCATCTTCTCCATCGCGTTCGGCGTCTCGATGGACTACGAGGTGTTCCTCTTGGAACGGATGCGGGAGAGCTACCTCGAGACCGGCGACAACACCGCGGCGGTCACCGAAGGAGTCGCGGGAACCGGACGCGTCGTGACGTCCTGCGCCCTGATCATGGTCGCTGTCTTCGCCGCACTGGTCAGTGGAGACGCGCTGCCGGCGAAGATCATCGGCTTGGGCCTCGCTGCCGCGGTCGCCATCGACGCGACCATCGTTCGCATGATCCTCGTTCCCGCCACCATGCAGCTCCTCGGCCACGCCAACTGGTGGCCGGCCGGGCGGCGGGGCAGGTCGGCGGCCGGCGCTGCTGGGCGGGCTTGCCCGCAGCCTCAGCTGTAGGGGGCCGCCGTGTGAGGCGGCCAGGTCCCGGGTACCAGGATGCCCACCGCGTAGGCGCGGGCCACGAGGCCCGCGGTGCGGGTTCGCTCCGGCAGGCCAAGGCGTCTGCGCAACTTCGTCACGTGGTGGTTGACGCCTTGGCGGGACAGGTGCAGTGCGGTCCCGGCTTCCGCGAGCGTGCCACCTGCTGCGAGCGTGGTCAGGATTGTGTGTTCCTCGCGGCAGAGGCGTTCTTCCTCCAGCTGCGGCACGGGACCTGTCGCCGCTCGGGGAGCGAGATCCGTGTCGATGTCCGCGACCGGGTCGGTGACGGAGTAGACGTACTGAGGTGTGCCGTCCGGACTGCTGATCAAGCTCATGGTCGCCACCGCGGCGCTCAGCGTCCCTTTGGCATGGCGGAGCATCGCACGCGACCGGTAACGACCGATCTCGCCGCTGACCAGCTTGTCCCAGCGAGGCTTGTCCTTGACCGCCGTCGTGCCGGTCACGAGGTCACGGATGTGCAGGGAGCGTAGGTGGGAAAGCGAGTGCCCGATCATCTGCGCGTACGCGATGTTGGCGTTCACGACCTTGCCGCCCAGGTCGAACACGATGATGGGTATCCCGCTGTGCTCGAACAGCTCTCGGTAACGCGCCTCGGCGCGCATCGCCGCTTCGCGTGCCTCGTGCAGCTCTGTGATGTCGATGGACACAGCACCCAGTCCTGTTCGGCCGTCCGGTGCCGGTAGGGGGAAGCGGTAGCCGATGTCCACCCCGGTGCTGCCGTCGCCGCGGGTGTGGCGGGACGTGTCGCGCAGGGGCTGACCGCTGGACATGACCTGCTGGTCCAGAGCCGTGGCGTACGCCGCCGTCTCCGTGTCGGTGAGATCGTGGATGGTCCTGCCCACGAAGTGGTCCGGATCGACCCGGTAGGTGTGGAAGTAGGCGGGATTGGCCCACAGGTAACGGCCTTCCGCGTCCTTCATCACCGCCGCCGCTGGGTTGTGCCTCATGAACGAGGTGAACCGCTCCTCGGCTGCGGCCGCCCGCGCACTGGCTTCCACCTCTGCGGTGACGTCGATGAAAACCGACCCGATGCAGGTGCGGCCGTCGGCATCGGTGAACGTGAAGCGGGTTCCTCGACGCACCAGCGGCGCGTCGCCGGCGCCGCGGTCGCGCAACTCGAACGTCATGGGTCCGCCGCCGGCTTCGAGCATCGCGGTGTCCTGAGCGAGCTCGAGCTCGGCCACCTCCGGATCGCAGACTTCGGCCGGTGTTCGTCCGACCACCTCGTCGACGTGACGGCCATGGTGCTTGGCGACCGTGTCGGTGACCCAGATGTAGTGCTGGTTCAAGTCCTTGATCGCACCGAAGGCACCCGAGTGCTGCATGAACAGTGCGAATCGTTCTTTGGCGCGAACGTGCTCGGTGATGTCGAGCAGCAACGATCCGACGCCGGGCCGGCCGTCGGGCCCGGCGACGGGGAACCGGATGCCCACGCCGTGCCCTGTCCAGCCATCGCGCTGCCGGAATCTGACGGTGATCGCCAGAGGAAGGTTGCCGGAGATGACGGTGTCTTCTTCCGCGCGGATGCGATACCGGTCGGCCTCCGCCATGCCCGGGAGGTCTGCGTCGCTGAGTCCGATCAGCTGCTGCGGACTCGTGCCGAGCCGGTCGGCGAAACCGGGGGAGACGTGGACGAACCTGCGATCGTGATCCTTGACGGCGAAGGAGATCGCGTTGAGGGCCCGCGCCCATTCTCCGCCCCACCAGGTCGAGACGCGAAGGTCGTTTCCTGCGTCCAGTTCCGCTTGCTCGCGGGTGTCTCCCGAGTGTGCAAAGTCCCCGCCGCTCATCCGGTGGTCAAGCCTCTCCGCTGTGCCGATCCTGGTCGTTCGGCCGAAGCGCACCATGCCGGCGCACGCTGTCCAGACCGCTCCGACCAGACATATGTGTGATCATTCAGCAGGCGTGGGGCCTCTGCACACCGACGAAACGTCCTCATCACGTGGCCATGCTCAGGTGGTCACGACGCGGGTCAGGTGCGGCTTGCCGGCCCGATGCCGAGGAGCGGAAGTTCCGCACTTTGCGCCGATCATCTGCACGGTCGTTGGGCGCGAAATATCTCTTCGTCACGCGGTGGATCGCGCGGTTCGATTATGAGGCCTGTTACTCGTTGTTCGCAGGAAAAGTCGAGTTCCTGACCCAGCTCGTTCCGAGAAAGTACACACATGTGTGCCTTCAATGCGGGCGCGACACCAGACTATTTCTCCCGCAAGACGTCCTCTGATGCGGCTTTCAAGGAGAAGTGATGAACACGTCGTTGCGCCAGAAGGGTTCGGTGGCCTTCGTCTTGTTGGCCATCGTCGCGTCGCTGTTCGGCACGGCAGGCACCTCTGTGGCTGAGGGCTATCCGACCACGCCGAGCGGTTCTGTCTTCTTCGCCGTCAAACCCGGTAAGACCTCGGCGACGATCACTGTCGACTTCACCGTCTCGCCACGCCTCTACAAGGCGGAGATCCTCGTGAATGGCGGCGTCAAGTCCATCATCACCGGTGCGTGTGAAGCGCCTGCTCCCTTCTGCAACTACAGCAGGACCGTCGCGACCTTCAGCTCGGTTCCCATCGACAGCCTGGAATTCCGGCTCTACGCCACCAACGGCACGATCTCGAATTCCAGGATCGTCCAATGACGGTCGCATCTCTTCAGCGTTTCAGCAACCCGACTGCGAAGAAGGAAAAGATGAGCAAGAGTCTGAAGCTCCCGCGTCTCGCACGCGCCGCCTCGGTTGCGTTGGCCGCGTCCGCTGTCCTGATCTCCCCGCTCGCCGCGGGGCAGGCCTCGGCGGTCAACGGCTACTTCCAGGTGTCCATCCAGTGCCCGGTGCTCGCATCGGAGTCGTACTCCCCGACGCCGGGCTCCATCACGTACCACGAGTACAGGTTGACCCCGTCGATCTCGGTCACCGCGACTGGTGCGGCCGGATCCGGGTCTGCAAGCGGCGCCTGCCCCTCGAGCGGTGCGTCGCAGCGCATCTACATCAACGTCGTCGTTCCCAAGGGCGCGAACTACACCCTCGACGCGAACGTCAGCGGGCTCGGCAAGTTCCAGAATCCGCGTGCGCCCTACCCCATCCCCGCGACGATCACCATCACCTCGTTCGCGGCGACGCCGGGCGGGAGTGGCACGGGGACGAGCAGGACCGTTCGCGACGGGGCCAACGCGCTGGGAAGCGGATTCAACATCGGTTGATCCTGGGGGATGACCTGGAATGATGGAAGACGATTACACGTAAGGCCTAGCGGTGACAATGGCCCGGTGACTCGATGAGTCGCCGGGCCATTGTGCTGGTGTTGAAAGATCGCTTGCTGGTGCCGAAAGCGCCTGCAAGCGATCTTTCAAACTGTTCGTCAGAGAAGAGAGAACTCGTCGAAGAGTACCGCGGCATCTTTTGGAGTTCGCGTGTCGTATCGGTACGACCGCACGACTCCGCGACCGGAGTCCAGTACTGAGAACGCGGTGACCGAATTGCTCGACACGAACGGCAACGGCGTCCCGTCGGGACCGGTCAGCGGCGCGATGGTCGGAACCACGGGCCGAAGCCCACCGGGATCACCCTGCTGGACGTAGTCGGGAGACTGCGGAACAGCGCGGGAAGCACCAGAGCTCGTGTCGTAGGCGCCGTAGGTGTTGCCGACGTTGGACGTCTCGAGCCAGTGCATGCCGCGGGCGTTGCGGAACCTGTTCCAGATGTGGGAGTGGCCGTTGAGCACCAGGTGGACACCGTGGCTGTTCAGCATCGGCTCCAGGTCGGTGAGGATCTCGTCGCGCTGCAAGGAGTAGTGATAGCGCACCGCGCTCACCTCGCCCGTCGCAGGGTCGCGCTCGACCGACTGCTCCGGATCCGAGAACGGTGGCGCGGAGTTGTCACCCAGGCCGTGGGACGGGTGATGGAACATCACCACGCGGTACTTCGCACGGCGGGCCTCGGGAGAGGACAACTCACGCTGGGCCCACCGGTACTGCTCGCTGCCCTTGGCCACGGATTCGAAGGGGAACTGGCCGTAACCCCAGCGTTCCGGTGAGCGCAGGTCAGACTCTGCCTCGCTGTACCTGCCGCGAGCGCCGGCCGTGGGAACGCGCCAGATCTGCGTGACGAACAGGCCGACGAGGAACACGTCCCCGACGGTGCGCGACCACCACCGCGATCCCCCTGAGTTGCTGCGTGGGTAAGGGAACAGCTCCTCATAGGTCCGCACGTTCCACGACCTGTCGTCAACGGAACCGCGCGCGGTCCGGTCGCGCATCGCGATCCTGCGCGGCTGCGGATCGTTGAACTGGGCGCTGAGAGGGTTGGTGGTGGAGTAGCGTCCCATGACTTCGTGGTTGCCGATCACGGGGTACAGCGGGCTGTTCTGCAGCAGCGGAGCGCCGCGGTAGATCCTGCCCGCGATCTCGCGGTGGGCTCGTCCGGTCATGCCGGCGAAGAAGGCCAGGCCCGAGGCATCGTCGAACCACTCGCTCGCGCGGTCGGGCACGTTCACCAGGTCGCCGGCCATGAGAACCCCGTCGAGTTCGGTTCCCACGGTCTGCCCCACGAGCTCGAGGTTCGCAGGTGTCATGGTCTTGAGCTGGTGGTCGCTGGTGAGCAGCAACGTCACTGGTTCGCCCGCTCGCGCCACCGCGGACAACGTGTGCACGGGAGTGATCGCCACCCGCCACCGTTCGTCGAAGGACACGACGCGGTAGGGCACGCGACGCGACGTCAGACCTTCAGCTACGGCGACATGGCGGTACACGTGCCGTTCCACCACGGTGCTGGGCTTCGAACCGCTGGAACTGTTGGACTCGGCATCCTCGCGCATTCTCGACAGACGAGCGGTCTGTGCGCTTGCCACCCTCTGATCACGTCCGCGGCGGCGGCCGCCTAGTGCAAGGGCTATGACGTCGACGTCATCAGCGTTGCGTACACCCTCGCCGTACACCACCCGATGCATGACGCCACGTGTTTCGGTGTGCCACACCACACGCACGCTGTCCGCGTCGGGGTCGAGCAGATACGGCTGACACAGAAGTTCAGTGCGTTCGATCTGCCACGCCGGCCGGTTCTTACCGTCTTCTGCGGCTGATGCCGTACCTGTTCCCGCGGTGAGCAGCGCACCGGTAGCGAGAGCTCCTCCGATGAACGACCGCCTGGTCGTGTCACCGGGCGTCGTCGCTTCTGCGTCGTGTCCAGCCGCAGCGTTCGCCTTTGTCATCATTTCCCCTGGTGGAGGTGGCGCCTCCGAGCCGGGCTCTCGCTGTCTTCCGCATTCGCGGACCGAACGAGCCGATCAGGACGAGGGGCGGCGGCTCGGCAAGCAACCATGTGGTCATGACGAGTGAACATTCAGCAGTCCGCGCTGGAGGACATGGTGTTCGACCACGAATCCAGTGTGGATTTTCCGCAGAAGTCCAGAAAGGACGGCTGAAGCACTCGTCGCGATCGTCTACGACGATCAGGTCATCCAGGCGCACAACTGTGTGGTCGCAGGATTTTCTGCCTGAGGATCGCTTGCCGGCGGGAAGCGGACTTCCGGGCTGGTGCAACCGAGGTTGCCAGCAGCCTCATGTCGTGGAGGTGAAGTCTCGCGTGGCGGCGCATGTGATCGTCCGATCCCACGAATCGTTGGAAACCCTGACTCGATACACCTGGGAGTAGGGAGTGAACGAGTTGTACGAAGAAACGAAGTTCGTGGACTTCGAACCTTGGTTCGCGGTGACCCATGCGCCATCGGTCTGGAACTGCTTGTGCTCCCAGAAAACCCTGGCGGGAGAAGTCGTTGCAGCAGTGCAAGTGATCGACACGACTGGCCAGTCGCGGTCGCGGTCCCAGGAGAAACCTCCTGTCTGACGAGGAGCGATGCTCACCGCATCCGCGGAGGAGGCGGCTTCTGCGGCCGGTGTCGATGTCGCGAAGGCGCACGCGAGCAACATCGTTGCTGCGATCAGCGGGGTCTGAGGCACCGGGACTCCTGTCGAAGACGTGTCAACGTTGCGGTGGCTGCTCACCACCGCTGCATCGTCTTCGGAGTGCGCGTGCGTCGCGCTACACCCATGTGTGCTTTGTGGCGCAGCGAAAGGGGATCCCTGTCGGAATCGCTTCCTGCCAGGGATCGAGCGGGTGGCCCCGTCGCGTCGAGGAACGCGATTGCGGACCACCCGCTCCTGTGCCGTCGGCCGATTGTCGCCGCGGTCGACCGACGGTCCCGGCTGCGGCTGGAGGCGTGCTAGGCCACCGAGCACCTGTAGTTGGCCACGACCTTGTAGCCGTTGGTGATGATGTACTGCTGCTCCGACACGCCCGCACAGGAGTGCCGCCTGCCGTCACGGTTCCACCACAATGTGAGCGACCGCTCGGCCTCGGCCTCGGCAGCGCCGATGCTGGAGCCGACGCCAGAGCACGCCAGGGTGATGCTGCCGGGCGAGCTCTGGGTCTGCGAGCAGTCGTTCGCGGAAGCCGCCGAGGCTTGACCTGCCGCCGACAACATCGCGGTGACCGCGCACGCGCCGAGCAGTGCCATCTTCGCTGGGCTGATGTACTTCATCTCATCCTCCTGAGTGGACTTGGTGCCCGTTTAGTCCACTCAGGACACTGCTTGTCGGCAATGCACGTTTGTGCGCCTGCTGTTTGGTGTCGTCTGACTCGTTCATCGATCTCCATGGCACGCAGGAGGGCTCCACGCGCCAGGAGAGATGCGCATGGAGCCCTCTCGGGGACGAACCCGAGTGCACCCCTGCAATCCGGCGACGAAACTGTGGGAGTCGCCGTGTTTCATTCGTGCTCTCCCAGTGTCCGTCCTGCGGGCGATGGTTTGCGTCGCGTTCTCTGTGCATCCGCACATCGTTGTGATGGTCGACTTCGGCCCGCTTGGTCGATGCGGGCCGCGCGGTTGGGATCGGATCGACGGCCACGTCGGGTGTGCACGTCCTGCAGCCCGCGAAGAGCGTGGCCGGTCGAGGCTGAAGACGCTGCGCTCGGCCCGCACGTGCACCCGGAACTCTTCACGCGTGGCCCGTCCCGCGCGAGCGCGATCGCCGACGAGGTGCGGCGGAGAGGGTGACGCCGCGAAGACCTGGTTCGATGACCAAGGCTGCGGTGGGGAAATGATGAGCCCACACGCTACACAAACGTGTGGGGATTTTGTCTTCCGTCTGGATAATCTCCGGCGTCGATGTGAGATCGCCTGAATTTCGGTGGCTCGCGCCGCTCGCGAATGAAGGCAGGTACCAATGTTTCGTGCGGACAACCTTGTTGCTGATGACAGCGACTCGTCGGCGTCACGGGAAATGTGCGGCGAAGACGTCGGCGTGAAATTGGGCGACGACAGCTTGAGTGTTGACCAGGTCGTTGCGGTGGCGCGAGCTGGTGAGGATCTGTCCGTGAGGATCGACGGCCGTGCGGCTGCGCGCATGCGCCGGTCTGTCGAGTTGCGGCATCGCTTGATCGCGACCGGAAGACCCATCTACGGCGTGATCACGGGCTTTGGCGACAGCGCGCGTTTCCACCTGAGTCCGGACAAGGCTACCGCCTTCCAGCAGAACCTCGTCACCTACCACCTCAACGGCACGGGTTCGAGCGCGCCTGTCGAGGTGGTTCGAGCGGCCATGCTGATCCGGGCCAACAGCTTGTCCCGAGGCTTCTCCGAACAGGCCGAACGAGTCGCGCAGGGACTGGAGCCGATCGACGTCATCCTGCACTTCGACCCGCACGCCGTGCTGGAACTGCCCCAGGAACGGAAGAAGTTTGGTGACGGGTCGGCGTTCATCGCGGACCTCATGTCGGCCACCTAAGCCAAGTTCAGCGCACGGCGGGACGAGATCCTGCGCAGGTTCGCCGAGGCGGCCGCTGCACGGACGGAGAAGCGCTCCGGCGGATGAAGGGCTGAAGTCCCTTGGTCGCGGGCGATGAAGGCCGGTCGGTCGGGATCCTCTGCGGCTCAACCTGCCGGTTCTGACGCAGACGTCACGGTGCGGTGCCCGGCCAAGAGGGCGAGTCCGTCATCTCGGCCGCTGACTCGAGCCTCCGAAGCCGGCCCGGCGACGGCGCTGTCGTCGTCGACGACGACAGCGCTTGGTAGACCCGATCGGCCTGGTCAGAGGACAGTCCTGTCAGCAACGCCTCGCTCGCGCGACGCAGCACGGCAGCCCGCCGGTCGTTGAGATCGCCGACTTCCCGGTAAGGCATCGGCGCATCCAGGTCGGCCGACAAGGTGGCGGATCGCATCGCCGCGACCAGGACCTCCCGTGCGGTCATCGCCTGGACTCCCAGGGAGACGTGCAGGCTGAAACTCTCGGCGGAAGCGACGTGCGGGCAGCCGCGTGGCACGAACAGCGCATCGCCCTGCTGAAGCACGACATCGAGGACGGGTTCGTCCGACACGTCCACGGGTGCGTTGCGCACCGGCTCCGGACGCTTCGCGAACACCCGCCATCGCTTGCTGCCGGTCGTTTGGACGGCGAGGACGTCATAGGCGTCCGTGTGCACGCTGAGTCCCGTCTCCGAGGCCGGAGTCAGGAAGAGCCCTGCCAGAACGGGCTGGGCGAGGGCAGAGCGCAGTTGATCACACAACACCGCGATGCCGGGGAGCCACAGTTCGCACCCCGGCAACGCCAGGGTGTGCCCGCTCTCCACGAGGTCGAACAGCGCTGCGTGCCTCACCACACCGGGAAGTGGAACGCGGTCGATTCGCGCGGTCGCGGTGTACTGGGCCGCCGGTACCACGACGCCGTGCCTGGTGACGACCACCTGTTCGCTGCGGAGTCCGTGCCGCCCTATCACGCCTTCCACCTCGGCGGCGGTGACGGCGGTGAACGGCGCACACTTGCCGAGGCCCGGAAGGTGCGCCGGCGACGGCTGCTCTTGAACCTGGGAGAGTCGCGCCAAAGCGGCGAAACGTTCCACAAGCGGGTGCATCTCACGCTCCTACTCGATCTGGGCTGGTCAGGGTGCCGATGACATCCGTCGCCGTGCGCGAGAGCAGGTAGCAGACCTGCAGCCTCTGGGACGCCGTGATGCCCAATCGGGTCAACTGCAGGTAGCAGAGGTTGACCGCGAACCGGTACCCCTGGTGCCAGTCGCAACGGGACAGCCGTTCGAGCTGGGCGGGATCGCCCATCGTCGCCATGTGCAGAGGACTGGCTCGCACGGACTCCGCATAACGACCCCACGTGGCAGGATCCGCGCTGGCCATCGGCATGCGCACGCCACGGCGGTGCAGAGCCGTCGCCTCATCGCGCCGCGGCTCGATCAACGACGTCCATCGCAGACCGGCGATGTCGCCGTCGGGCACGCCGTCGACGATCGAGCGAAGGCGGCGGATCAACGCCGGGCGCAGCCTGTCGTACAGCGATTCGCAGTGCTGTCGTACTCGAACAGGATCGGACGCGGTGACGACCAGCCGCTCCGCCTGCATTCGCATCGATCCGAACCCGGAGACGGGATCATGACGCTCCGGTGTGGCGATGAGTGCCGTCGAAGCGAGCAGGTCGAAAGCCAGGGAGAACTTGGAACGGCCTGCCTCCACGAGCCGATAGCTGTCGACGGAGTGCTTCCAGGCAGCGACGTCGAAATCACGCACCAGGCCGGCGAACTCCGTTCCCACCACGCCCGACCGGTCGTCCTCCACGCCGAAGTGAACGCTGTTGTCCGGCGCCAGCGGGTGCAGCGGCTCGAGGACCTGCTCGTCCCAGGCCAGTTGCTCGTGCACGGTCCGCAGCGCGTCGGGGTCGATGCGTGCGGTCGAGGGTTCGTTCAGCAAGAAGGGTTCGACGAAAGTCTGGACGCCGTGCGCCAGGAGATCCTCTGACCCGGTTCGCGGTGCGACTGCGATGCGCAGGTGGGGACCGAGTCTCCAGTGCGGTGCGAAGTAACTGGGAACCGATCGGTCTTCGAGCCACCGCAGGAGCGGAGCCACCGCACGCAACACCAGGGCATCGCGATCTTGCGAGTAGTAGTGCACGCGCGCCGCGGCCCATTGCCCGACACTCATGCGAACGCCCGGTCCGCTCGAGTCGCGAGCACGAGTGCGCGCAAGGCGTCTTCCTGAAGCGGGCCGATTCCCAGTCGGTTGGCCAACAGGTGTGCGCAGTCGCGGACCACTCGCGAGATCGGTGGTGCGTCGTCGGCTGTGCGAAGGGCGTGCACCAGCTCCGCGACGGAGTGGGCGAGAGGGGATCCCGCCAGGGCGGGGTTGTCGGATACCAGCCCCTCCGCGTGGGACTCCGCCAACCAGGTGGCCGTCAGTGTGAGCCTCGCCCGAGTGGGCATGTCATGTTCCAGATGGCGCAAAGCCAGTCTGCTGGAGTCGGTGAAATGCCGCTCGACAGCCTCCAGCACCGCGCCGCGTCCGTAGCGATCGTGTTCTGGCCGGTAGGTGGACTCGACGAGACTTCCGTGCGGAAGTGGTGGCAGCACGTCGCGCTCACCCTCCGCGGCTGCCCACGGCCGTACCGCGTCCAACCACGACCGCTCGTCGATTTCGGGTGCGGCAGGACCCTCGCGCAGCCAGTCGGAGCTGTTCTCCAGCAGCGCGTGGCGGATCCGTGCTCGATCGGCGCTGATTCTCGGATGAAGCCTCACGCGGATGTGCGGCCCTTCCTGCCAGTAGCGCAGGAAGAAGCAGCGGTCCACCAGTTCTCCGTCCATCATGGACTGGAAGAGCGGTCGCACGACATCGCGCAGGTAGTCGTCTTGACGGTGCGACAGGTGCACGTGCAGGCACACCCAGCTGGTGTCGTTCACCGTACTTCTCCCTCCAGCAGAACGTGTTCCTCGACCCTGTCGGCACTGCCGGGATCAGGCGCGAGCTCGGTGAAGACAGCGATCCCGCCCGCTCCCCGCAGCGAATCCTCGACCGCGCGCACGAGCAGCGGCGAGCCCAGGTCGAAGTAGAGGGGCTTCCTCGCCTTCGTTGTGTTGGTCGACGCAGCGGTGGAGTCGTGTTGATAGGCACGCACGAAACAACGTTCCGGAACGCCATGTTCCGCAAGCCACCGTGCCCAGCGAACGAGGTGGTGAGCACCTGTCTCGCCCGCGGCCCGTCGCGGCAACCCGTCGACCCACGCCGACCATGACCGGCGGCGCAACACCAAGCGTCCCAGAACAAGTCTCGGGTGCGACACCACATCGGACCGATCGTCGGCGCTGGGCCGGCGCAGCCACAGACGCCCCGGATACAGCGTCAAGGTGTCGGCGCAGAACCCGTGCACCAGCAGATGCAGAGCCGGGGGCAGAAAGGCCGGTGACAGCGTGCTCGTGTGCACGGGCTCCACCGCCACGTCCTCTCTGCTCCAGCGCAGCTGGAGGAGCCCGGACTGATCGCTGACCACGATCAGCTCACCGATCGGCACCCGCCGATCCCGTGCGGCCGACGAGACGAGTGACGGATAGTCCAGTACGTGTGTCGTGGTGCGAGTGCGTGCGTTGAGCGGATGCCCCAGCACGTTCTCCACCTCGATCCTGAGTGCCGCACCCCCGTCTGAGGGCGGCTCGGCCCTCAGCCCGGCAAAGCCGGCCCGCCGCAACGCTCTGTCCACGTGCGACGCTCCCCACGCCTGTGCGGGAACGACCGAGTTCACGGCGAACCTGCCC
The DNA here is from genome assembly GCF_024125735.1 of Lentzea sp. HUAS12. Taxonomy (NCBI): domain Bacteria; kingdom Bacillati; phylum Actinomycetota; class Actinomycetes; order Pseudonocardiales; family Pseudonocardiaceae; genus Lentzea; species Lentzea sp. HUAS12. The sequence goes on along the minus strand of NZ_CP099738.1, from coordinate 4,629,236 downwards.
TCTGGCAGGGGTTGTCCGAGCACCGCGATCCTGGGAAGTGACCACCGGCCACCGAGCGCGATCGGCTCGAGGTCCGGCACCTCGACTTCTTCCTCGTCGCAGGGGAGTGATCTGAGCGTTCGTTCCGCCGCCGAGCGTGCCGCCAGAACGTCCCTGAGGAGGTTCCACTCCGGACCGGGCGGCGCATTTCCCGGCCACACCGCGGCATCCTGGACGGCTCGGGCCGCGATGTGGTGCCGGTGGCCGGGATCGCGAAGCGCGCGATGCAGTTCCTGGTAGAGGACCAGAAAAGGGACAGGCGAGCGCGTGAAGGCGCTGGCGTGGAAACCGGCCAGCGCGGCGCGATAAGGCAGCGTGGAGTCGAACGGGCTCAGCACCTGCCGAAGACGACCCAGATCGTCCCGGACGTGAAACGCGGGCGCGCGTGGCACGGCTATCGCCTCGCTCACCACCATTTCCTCTGTTGCCCAGGCGCCTGTGCCGCGAGGTGCCGCCTGATCGGCAAGCCACCGGTCCACCCGATGAACACCGCGCTCTACGGCGCGGCCGCACTCGTCCAGGCGCTCCGTCGCCGGCGCGGCGGCGAGTTCTTCCAGCGCCGCGACCAATTCCGCGTCCGTCGAGCGTTCACGCAACCAGGCCAGCAACGTCCGGGGCCACTCCGGGTCCTGGTCCGCCACGGGAACGTGCACCTCGAGGACGTTGGCCTCGACCAACCGCCGCACAAGCAGCTCGCCCTGGTCCGGTCGACGTGACAGCGCAGAAGCGACGTCCTGCGTCGTCGCCGGCGTCCGGTCCGCGATCAGTGCCAGCGCTCGTTCCAGTGCAGGAGTCAGCGGGATCTCCGCCACGTCGCCGGAGGGAGGAGGGCCGAGCACGACGAGACGATCGGTGTGCGCTACCAGACCGGGATTGAGCCGGATCGACAGTCGCGGCCACAACCGCGGTTCCCGAGCGATAACCGCTCGCAGCCGCATCAGCCGCTCGACCGAGGGTTCCACCACGAGGGCGGTCCGGTTGCCGCTGTCCGCGAGCTCGTCGTGCCACCGGGCCGCGCCTTGGACCAGGAACGAGGACAGGGGGCTCGTCTTCACCGCCGCACGGCACACCAGGCGGACCAGCGCCGCTCGCAGCCGCCATCCGGGAGGAGTGCCCCCGCGCAGCCAGGGCAGGATCGCGTCGGCGACAGCCGGAAGCGTCGAGCGGAGACCGCGCTGCACCACCGGGTCCGCACACACCCGCCGAAGGTGGTCCAGGGCGGACCGCTCGTGTTCGGTCACGATCACTTCGAGTTCGGCCCCGAGCCGGTCGATCTCGGCCGACCGGGCGGCGACCTCCGCCACCGCGTCACCGATCCGGTCTCCAGACCACGTGCGTGCGATGTGCACGTCCGCGGCCCGCACCTTCCTCCTGTGCGCCGCCCGGCGCACACCGACCAGTTCGCCCCGGCCGTCGCCGTGAGCGCGGTTCGCGATGACGTCGTGGAGAGCATCGGTCACCCGGCTGACGAGCACGTCCACCTGCTGCTCCCGTCGCACCAGTTCATCGAGGCGCGCTCGCAGCGGGGCCGACACCAGCGCCGTCGCGTCGGTCGATCGCAACCCCGCGCGCCTCACTGCCACCGGCAGCACGATGTCGTCCACGCTTTGCTCCTACTGAAAGGGATGGGGGTGCGAGGTGAGGGCACGTGCCGAGGCCGTCAAGGCGGCGTCCAACCGCGGGATGCCCAGGACACGTCTGGCGTTGTGGCCGAAGGTGATCGGTACCGCCCCCGGAACCAGGACCTTCACGCACCGCAGTTCTGCGGTGGTGTGTTCGACCGTCGTCTGGTCGACCACCAGGACGTCAGCGCACCGCGCGAGCGTCTCCTGCACCAGCGCGCGGCAGTCGAGCAGCAGATCGCCGCGGCTCGGCCGGCGCGACTTCGCGAACTCGCGCCACGGTCGCATCGCGCCGTGACCAAGCAGGAAGTTCCACCGTGGCACCGTGTCGGGATGGCAGTACAGCAGTCCGTGGTCGGTGATGTCCTGGACGAGGCCTGGATCCTGAAGCATCCTCGCCGCGCGGTGTCGCTGTTCGGGGTCGCCAGGCCAGGACGCGCGCCTGTGGTCCAGCGCCGCCGCCAGCTCCAGAAGGCCGCCACGCAGCGCGCCAGCCGGACAGGGAGCGGCGCCGGACGCGCACACGATCGCGGGCAGATCCGGCTGGCCGGGGGGAGCGGTCGCGACCACCCAGAACACCGGCACCGCGATGTCGCGAGTGGCCCAGAAGGCTCGAAGGTCATAACCCGACCGGGTGCGCATCCTGGTGATCAGAACTCGCAGTTCCGGATCGGTGACCGTCGTGAGATCCACTTCGGGTAACGGGGTCCGGGCGTACCAGGCAGTGATGACAGCGTCTCTTTCCACCACCTCCACCAAGGCGTGCAGAACCGCCTCTTCGAGGCACGACCCCACGGCGCACCCGCTGGACGTCTCCTGCAGCACGGGCTGGTCGGCCCCCGTTGCCCACGACTGGTAGTACGCGACGGACCTCGGAACCAGCACGAGGCGGTCCTGCCCGGCGGACCACGCGGTCACCCAGGCGAGCTCCACGTCAGGGGTGAGCCGCTGGTACGGAAACCCCTGCGGGCCAACCGGAAGCCCGAGCGACGACACGTCGAACGCCCGGTCGCCCAGTTGCGCCGAGGACGCCACGGCTGCCGCATCGCGATGGTGACGGGCCGCCCGGCGCTCCAGCGCTTCCGCGACGGCGACGACCTCGGCATCGCACGAGTCCAGTGCTCGGCCGTATCCGCGATCGGCGGCGCCGTCCAGACCGAGGGGGACGCTCGCCGACACGGAGGGAAAGGTGGTGGGGTGGTGACGAACCAGGTTGCTCGTCACTCCGAATTCCTCGTCCGAGCACCGGAGCAGCGGTACTGCTCCAGCACCGCGTAGATCGGTCAGGCGGAATCGGCCTTGCAGCACGGGACGCGGCGTTCGGGGTACGGGATCGTAGCTGGGCTCGCCGTCCTCGCCGCACACCTCACAGCCGGGATCTCGGATCAGCCGATGATCGGTGACGGCGGGAACAGCGGGTCGAACCTGCCGGACGAGGGTGTCATCGGGAAGTCCTCTTTCGAGGACGGCGGAGAGAACCGCGGCGACCAGTCGATCCTCGGCAGCCGTGTGCGCGGTCTGGTCGCCGACGTCGCGGCGTCCGGAGTGCAGGGCCTTTCTGCGCCTGACCGCACAGCGCGCACAGCTGCCGGCAACTCCCTGTCCCGCGCAGATGATCACGGATCCGCCGTCGAACACCGCTGTCACCCAGCGCGTGTGCTCCGGCAGCCGCCGGAGCACACCCCGTTCGACCGACGTGGAGTACAGCAGGCGGTAGACCGCTTGAACTCCCGGCAGGATGAACGCATACCCCGGCATCTTCTCCGGACGTGGGGACAACAGGGGAGCCAGCCGCTTCACCAGGTCAGGTTCGCCAACAGCGACGACGTCAGCCAACGCACACCTCGACCTGGCACGACACTCCAGCGGCTCGCCACACCGGACTGCCGGCCTCATCGCGGGATTCCACCGGATTCATGCGATTCCCCAGGACTGTCAACGGATCGCCGCACGTCCGCCAGGAGGGCGCCACACCTGCACTGCCGATCACCGTGCGTCCCCGCTCGCGCTGCACGCCCGCAGCGGCAGCGGACAACAGGGACTCGACACCGCGCTCCACGGTGCGTTCAGGGGTAGGGGTGCAGAAACGACCGACGACCCTGTTATCGAGCCAGAACTCCAGCACCGGCACTTCGTCGCCGAGCTGGGTCACCGCCCACGACCGGTCGTCCGCATCGAGGAGTTGCTCGAAATCCCTCAACGGGGACGGCGCGGTCGCCACGATCGCACGCACGCGCTCAGCCGGCACCGACAGCCGTGGACCGCCGGACACCTGGGAGAGGCATTCCGCCGCCGCCTCGCTCATGTCGGATCCGACGCCGATCACCGTGTTGGCAGTTCGCCGCAGGAGAAGGTCAGAGGTGATGTGCTTGCGGAGAACTCGTTCACAGGCGCGGGCGCGTGCTGTGGCGAGGTCGTCGGCAACGGCGACCGCTGTCAGGACCGCGGCACTCGCCGGGCCGGACGCTGCCGCGGTGGCTTTGGTCGCAACGCCGAAGCCCTGGAACAGACCGGTTTCACCGACACCGCGCAGAACTCCCGTCACCGGGTCTGTGCACCAGCGAAGCGCCTGTTCACGAGACAGGTCCTCGCGCATGCTGCGCACAGGTACGACGTTGTGTCGAGACGTGGTGCCATCCGGGTGAACCGCGACCACCTGTGGGCACGTGCCCCGGCGTCGGGTCTTCACCTCGAGCTCGAGAACCGCCGCCACCAGTTCTGGCGGGGCGAAATCGTGTGAGAAGCCGGTGAACGGCGGTAGCCGGCACTCGATCTGCGACCACCGCGTCTCGGTGCATCCGAGCGGTCCTATCCAGGCGGTGTCTCCACGCAGAACCGCGTGAACGGCGGATTCCGTTACCGTGGACCTCGAAGACGACGCCCCCGTGACAAGTGATCGTTTTGCTCGGTCGCGCCAATAGGCAGGACCTCCGAGAACGATCAGTGGCACATCAGGTGGCTCGCCACAGGAGAGCAAGCCGTTCGACCGCAGCAGCGTCAACGCCTCGTCGAGCCGTTCAACCAAGTGAGCGGGCGCGGCAGCGCGCAGCTCGGCGACACTCATGCTGCCGTCGAGTCTCTCGCAGAGCAGGGACATGAATCGTCCCGCCGCGCCGCTGAAGCGAAGCTCGCCATCCGGTCCGGGCAGAACGATCTCGCTACCCCGAGACTCGATCCACACGCCACGGCGCAGGACTGCTCGCACACCTACCTCCAGGTGGCCGCCGCACCGAGGCGGCGGCCCCTCACTCAGAGCGCTGGTCAGGCGACCGGGCCGGCAAAGCTGCAGCCGACCGAGCAGAACGACGTCGAGAGGCCGATCTCGGTCGCGCCGTGGCCCGCCGCGAGCGCGGCCTCCACCGAGTCGTTGGAGATGGGCATGATCTCCAGCGCGGCCATGTCGAAGGTGTCGAGTTCGTCGAACATTGCTTCCTCCTGATTGGTTGAACAGCAATCTGTTTGAGCAGCGCTGCGAACTGGCCGCGAGCTACTCCTGTGTTGAAGCTCTAGCGCACTGACTCCGATGACGATCAGGCGCTGTAAAGCGCGCACCTGATCGGAACCGTGCCGGCCGCATTGGTTGCCCGAAATTCGAGGCGCACCGACGAAGTCGGCCTGCTCCACGACGACCTGAACGGCGTCGCCCTTCCAGCCGTGTTCGCCACGAGTCTGCCGTTCTGGTACCACGCGACGTTGGCGCGTGCCGCTTGTCCTGCGGGGTTCGTCTCGCACTCCACGTAGAAGCTCAGCTTTTGTTCGTTGCCTGGCACCACGAGACCGCCCTGGGCGCCAGGTTGCAGCGTCATCGCGTCGAGTGCCGACACGTCCGCTGTCGCCGGCATCGAGGAGACGGTCATGACGGTCGTCATCACGGCGAAGGCAGCTGAAAGCAGGCGTAGCCTCGAGACGGCGCCACGTGCTTTGGTCGTGCTGGGCATGGGGTATGCCTTTCTGAATTTCTGTGATGCGGAGTGGTGAACCAACCTGCTGTTTTCTGCCGGCCTGGTGGTGTGCTTGCTCAAGTCAGCTGACGATGGTGCCGTTGCATGACAAAGAGCGGTCGTAGGAGAGGTTGTTCGCCACAAAAGTGATCTTTGTCGACGTGTTCGGCCTGCTGTAGGTGGACGTGAACGGTGTCGCGACGCCATAGCTCGTCGCTCTCCAGTCGTTCTCGCCGTATCGCCAGCCGATGTCGGCAGCTGCTGTGGCCCCTGCGGTCGCGGTGCGACAGGTGATCCGGAATGTCAGACCGGATTCGCCGGGGAATCGAGCGAAGATGTACTGGCCTCTGGGAGGAACAACCACATCGGCGCTGGCGACACCTGGCAGTGCGCCCAACAGGGCGGCGAAAGCAACGGTGGATGCGGTAAGAATTCTGGAAAATCCCATCTTCTCCCCGTCTTGAATTAGACGCAATATCGCGATTTGTAGCGTAGTGCGCACGAGTGGCGTGCAACTACACATTCGAGTGGTGTGTACCACTTGATTTCTGCTGATGTACGCGGTCGTGGAAATTGCCGAATTGGGCTCGCGAAGGCGTCAGGCAAGCTGCTGTCGTCGCCCGGCAGCTCTCACCGTGTCTTCGTCTGCGCCGACGGACCCGACTCGGCTCCGAACGTCACGCTGATCCACGGCTTCCCCATCTCGTCCCACGACTGGGCTCCGATGCGGCCCGCGCTGCGCCAGAGGGATCTGCGGCTCGTCGCACCCGATCTTCTCGGATTCGGCCACAGCGACAAGCCGCTCCAGCACTGCTACCGCATCCACGACCAGGCCGAAATGATCATGGCTGTCTGGGACCACTTCGGCATCGCCAGCACCGATCTCGTCGCACACGACTACGGAGTGAGCGTGGCCCGGGAGTTGCTGGCCCGCTGCCCGGAGAGGATCACCTCGGTGGCGTGGCTGAACGGCGGTCTCTGCCCCGACCTGCACCGGCCGGTCCTCGCCCAGCGCCTGCTCCACAGTGGACTCGGCCCGCGCGTGGCCCGAGCCATGTCCTACCGGTCGTTCGTGCGGTCACTCCGTTCCGTGCTGGGCAGGCCGGTCAGTGAGGAGGTGCTCGCCGAAATGTGGTGCTCGGTAACCCATGCGCGTGGCAACAGGGTCGTTCCCGCCCTCATGCGCTACATCCATGATCGACGCCTGCACCAGCGCCGGTGGACCGAGGCGTTGGAGAACTTCGCAGGACCGATGTCGTTCTTCTGGGGGCCCGCAGACCCGATCAGCGGAGCGCACGTCCTGAACAGGATCCGGGAGCGAATGCCTGCGGCGCAGGTGTTCGAGCTGAGCGACCCCGTCGTCGGCCACTACCCCCAGGTCGAGGACCCGGAACGGGTCGGTGCGCTCGTCGCGGACTTCCTGACTGCCTCAGCGCGGTTCTGAGGCGTGGGCGTCTCGCTTCGACGGGGACGGCGTGGTGACCGCGGTGATGCTCGGTCGAACCGTGTGAGGAGAAGCTCGCCGGTGGTCAGCGGAGAGGCGAAGTCACCACGAGATGAGCAGTTCGCGCGGACCGCGCACCAGCTGTCCCCAGCGCCACGGGACTTCCTCCGGCGCTACAGCCAGCCTGAGGCCGGGAAGCCTTCTGAGCAAGGTCGACAGCGCGACCTCGATCTCGGTCCGCGCGAGATGCGCTCCGGGGCAGAAGTGCGGACCGGACCCGAACAACAGGGTCCGGCGCTGGTTCTCGCGGCCGGGGACCAGGCTGTGCGGATCGGCGAACACCGAGGCGTCGCGGTTGGCGGCGATGACGTCGGGGAAGACGACGTCCCCCGCGGCGATCGGCTGTCCCCCGAGCACGGTGTCCCGGGTCGCTTTGCGCGGAAAACCCACGTTGATCGACAGCGCTATCCACCGCATCATCTCGTCGATCGTCTCGTTCAGCCCGGTGCTTCCGGTGCGTGCGTGTGCCATCAAGTGGGGATTGGTGCACAGCAGGAAGACCATGTTGCAGATCTCGTTCGCGGTGGTGTCGTACCCGCCCACCAAGATGCCGATGCAGAGGTTCGCGATCTCGAGTCCGTCGAGCGGTGTCCCATCGCCGGTAGGGGTGTGTGCCAGCAGACTCACCAGGTCGTGCTGTGCTTCGTTGCGCCGGGCACGCACCAGATCGTGCAGGTAGCCCAGCAGCGACTGCTTGTTCGCCGACGCCTCGTCCGGGCTGATCGACGAGATGGCCATGATGGAGTCGGCCCACCGGCTGAAGGTCGCTCGATCCTCGTACGGGACGCCGAGCAGTTCACAGATGACCATCAACGGGAGCGGGACTCCTACTCCCGCCACGAGGTCGCCCGGGCTTCCCGAGGCGATCATCGCGGTGACCAGTTGCTCGGCGATCACCTCGACTCCGGGGCGGAGGCGGGTGATGGTCCGAGGGGTGAACGACGCGGCGATGACCTTTCGCACGCGGGTGTGATCGGGAGGATCCAGTGAGACGATCGCGCCGGGCCCCTCGAACGCACCTCCGAGCGGGTCGGCCGCGTCGCCGGTCATGGCCGCGCGACTGAACTGGGGGTCACGCAGGACTTCCTGGACCGCGTCATGACCGGTGACGAGCCAGCCGATCCGCCCACCGGCGGTGTCGACCGGGTGAACCGGTCCGCGATCGATCAGATCGCGCACCACGGGGGAGATGTCGATGCCGGGGACGTCCTGCAGGGGATAGCTGACGTGGGGGGCCACGGGCGCTCCTGAGTATCACAGCGGATGAGGGCACGGCCGATCGTCCGACGCGGGTCGCGTCGCGGCACACAGGCACTCTCAGCGCTTGGTCGTCCGAGAACGCACGAGAGTTCGACCCGGTGCTGAGCTCGTCCAGCCAGCTGACTGGACCACTGCACTCCCGGACGTCAGTTCGGAGCGGACAAGAAGCAGAGATACCTGTTGATGATCGAGTGATTGTGCCTGGGTTTCCAGTCACAAGCACAGCACAACTGTGTAGGCGGGCGTCTCGCGAATGAGAGAAGGTCAACGGGATTCGGGTGATCGACGGGTGCGAATCCGAACCTGTCCACCCGTGTGCAGTTACTGGCGCGAAAGGAGCAGAGTGCCTCACCTGAGCGAGGTGATCAAAGGTGTCGCGGCACGCTCGTTGAGCAGCAATGCGAAAGCGCGGACCAGGTCGACGCGGTGTTCTTCGATTGACGCCGTTGTGGAGTCGCGCAGTCGGTCATCCTTCCTTTCTTCGCTACCTCGAGGACGGAACCGCAGCAGGCCGCCGACCCTGTGGCGCCAAGGTCGGCGGCCTGCTGTGATGAGTCACGCCTCGATGACCGGGACCAGCAGGTAGTACGTTCCGCGGCCACTGGGCCGGCAGTAGCTCTTCGGGGTGTAGAGCGACTCGTTGACGCATTCCCTCTGGGTCTTGTACTCGGCGATCACGAGGGTGCCGCTTGCTTGAGACGCCGCGGTGGTCGACGCGAGGGCCTGACCGTCGGAGAGCAGGATTGCTCCGATCGCGAGAGCTGCTGCGGAGATCTTGGCGAAGTGCATTGGTGTGTCCAATTCAAGTCGTGTCAGTGGTCTCGGAAATCGTGGAATTCTCGTGACGCTATAGCCGGATGATTTCCCGGTGGGTACGCGTTCATGTAGTTCGTGTCACTTCGTCGTGTGGTCGTCCTGAAATTGAATTCGCAATTCAAGTGAAAGTGGTGTTTCGGAGTGAGTGGCAGCAAGAGAGCGGTCGTCATCGGGGCGTCCATGGCAGGGGTGCTCGCGGCCAGTGCCCTGCAGAGCGTTTATGACGAAGTTGTGATCGTGGAGCGCGACTCGATCGCTGGCCGGCCTTCATCTCGTAGGGGAGTCGGGCAGTCCAAGCATGCGCATGGGCTTTTGGCGCGTGGAAGTCAGGCGATCGAGGAACTCGTCCCCGGGATCACGGCCGAGTTGCTGGCTGGCGGCGCACGTTCTTACGACGTTCTGCAGCAGGGCAACTTCTACAACCACGGCCAGCTGATGGCTCACGGTGTCAGTGACCTCAGGGGCCTCATGGTCAGTCGCAACCTTCTCGAACACACCGTCCGGCAGTCGGTTCTGCGCATGCCCGCCGTGCGGATGGTCGATGGCCGCGAGGTGCTCGGGCTGCTGCACGAGACCGGCGTTGTGCTCGGTGTGACCTGCAGCGGGCCGGACGGCGTGGACACGATCGAGGCTGATCTTGTCGTCGACACCACCGGCCGTGTCAGCAAGCTCGCGTCGTGGCTCGTCGCCATGGGCTTCCAGGCGCCGGCAGAAGAGCGCGTCGATGTCGACCTCGTGTACACGACGTGGACCGTGACGGTTCCCGACCACATCGCCGCGCGGCACGGTGGCGCGCTGGTGGGTCCCACGCCGGGCAATCCCCGTGCCGCCGCGCTGCTGTGGATCGAGGGCAATCGGTGGACTGCGACTCTTGCCGGCTATCAAGGGCTTCGTGCGCCGCTGAGTGTTGAGGGATTCCTGGAGTTCGCCGCTGATCTCCCCACTCGTCACCTGCACGAGGTGCTGTCCCACGCGAAGTTCGAGGAGGGACCGCACGTGTACCGCGTGCCGGCGAACCGGCGCCTGCGCTACGACCGGTTGTCCCGTTTTCCCGCCGGGCTGCTCGCCCTCGGCGACAGCATGTGCGTGTTCAATCCCCTTTACGGGCAGGGCATGACGGTGTCCGCCCTGCAGGCGCTGCTCCTTCGTGCCTGTCTCACCGAGGGCGAAGAGGCGCTAGCCCGTCGCTTCTTCGCCGGCGCCGCCGAGATCATCGACGTTGCGTGGAGGATCGCGACCGACGCCGACTCCGTCGTGGTGGGCACCGCGAACCCGGAACAGCTGTCCGCGAGCGAGCAGATGGGACACTTCCACGAGGCAGCGGCCCACGATCCCGAACTGGCACGCCAGTTCCTCCAGGTCATCAACTTCCTGGAACCGTCCAGCAGCCTGGTCGAGGCGCTGCGCAACCGCGGAGGGGCCGCGTGAACACCGCTGCCGCGCACGAACCGCGCACCATCGTGCTACTGCACGGATTCCCGCAAAGTTCGTTGTGCTGGAACGACGTGCAACGTTCACTCAGAGCTGCCGGCCACCACACTGTCGCGCCGGACCTGCGCGGCTACACCCCGCACGACCGTCCTGCGGAGCAGGAGGCGTACCGGAGCGAGGCGATCGCGGACTGTCTCATCTCGACGCTCGAACACCTCGGCACGCCTGTGGACCTCGTCGGCCACGACTGGGGCGGTGGGGTCGCATGGCACATCGCACTGAGAAGGCCCGATTTGCTGCGGTCGCTCACCGCGGTGTCGACACCTCATCCCGCTGCCTACACACGGGCACTGCGCGAGGATCCGGAGCAGCGGCGGAAGTCGGAGTACATCAAGTTCTTCACATCCGCCGACGCGACGGATCAGTTGCTCGCCGACAACGCCGCAGGCCTGCGGGCGGTGTTCTCCCACTCCCGCATGTCCGCGGAGTTGATCAGCTCCTACGTCGGGCCGCTGTCCACTCCCGCAGCGCTGAACGCGGCCCTGGCCTGGTACCACGCCGTTGACGGTGCAGGCAGCCAGCCGCCGGGCCGATGCATCGTTCCCACCTGCTATCTGTGGGGTGACAGCGACGAGGCCTTCTCCCACGCCGCTGCGGAGGGCACCGCCGCACTCGTCGAAGGTCCTTACACCTTCCGAGTGTTGCGAGGCGGAAGCCACTGGCTTCCGGACGAAAATCCCGACGAAGTCGCATCGGCCGTTCTCGAGCTCATCGCTTCGACCACCGCCCGGCCGTCCGGCGGCGAGTGATGAACCACAGCGAGGCCCGCGCTTCTGGTTGTGCCACGAGGTATGTGGTTCATGTCTCGATGTATTTCGTGGTCGAGCACGGCTGCGAGCGGTCTGCGGCTAGCCCTGGAACCAGAGGCCTTTCAGTTCGTTGCGCGACAACCAGTCTCTAGCCCCCATCAGGGTCGCGGTGTGCACGGCGCGCGCGAGTTCGGCGCCCCAGACCGATCTGGGGCCGCCGAACTGCTCTCCGGGACCTTCCGGGCAGCAGATGACAACCGCGTCACTCGCTGTCCCGGTGCCGGGTATGTCGAGCTCCGTCAGAGCCTGGGACTTGGCCTCGGTAGCGGTCACCACCATGTTGACCAAGGCGCCGTCCTCGAGAGGGACGGGCACCCAGCAGAAGGTGTTGATCGTTCCGACCGAACGCGGTACCTCGTCATGCGGAGCCGAGGCGAAAACGGGGTACGACAAGCCGACGGTCGTCGCGCAGTGCACGCCACGGTCGGCGGTGGCCGACGCGTACCGCTTGACTTCCGCGGCGGTCACCATGCCGGCACCCCTGCCGGAGAGTCTCAGCTGAGCAGTGATCTCCAGCAGGTGCTCGACCGGATCGCGGTGGTAGTCGTGGTCCACCTCGGCGTTCACAACCCAGTTGCAGCTTCCGATGCCGCCACCCACAACGGCGGTGGACACAGCACGTGTCCCTCGGGGAACCCGCCACAGCAGGACGGCGCGATCCAATTCATGTACTTCAACAATCACCCGGAACCGCCTGAGCTTCTGCGTAATCGGACGGGTGCGGCAGGAACACGCCGGGAACGGTCCACACAGGCCCGAACCGTACATGTATGCCAAGGTTGCGGCGTTTGCGGGACGAATCAGGTAGCGCTTAAATAGAACCGAAGGCGACACTCTGAAGTGATTCGGGTCACGCAAGGTGTCGTGGCTGGTCGAATGATGGAGTCGCAAGTACAAGGCGCGGGCGAGCCTCCGACGCCAAGCCTGTGGCTAGCGCCCGACGCCCCGCAAGGCGTCAAACTGCTGCTACTCAGACATGTTTCCTGTGGTTCATGGATACGGGCGCGAAACCGGTAAAACGGGTCTGCTGCACGAGTAGGTGACCAGCAGGTGACGGCCGTTCGTTTAGGGGTGGGTTAGGTGTGGCGGCGCACGGCGGCGGCGATGTCCTCGGCTTGGCGGCGTCGGTCGCGTTCGCGGTCGAGCTCGTCTTCGAGTTCGCTGATGCAGTCTTCGAGCCCGGCGACGCGGTTGCGCAGGGCGGTGAGCTCGGTGGCGTGCGCGGTTTCGCGGGCGGTAAGTGCGGCGAGTTAGTCGGCGCGGTCAGACCGGTTGGCGGTCATGAGCCTGTGGTTGGCGGTGAGCAGGTAGTCCACGACGATCACGAGCGCTCCGGCAACGCCAAGTTGGGGCGGCAAGGAGGGGTCCACGTTCCTCCTTCCGAGGTACAGGGAGATTCGCTCTGGTGAGGCATGAATCCGCAGCTCGTGCGACAAGCATATGGCTCTGTGGCGTGTACTCTCGTGCAGACTTGACCTGTCGGTCGTGGGCCAAGTATTTGGCGAGACCCGTTGGTCGTTACCAAGCTGCAAGCTTGCAGCCGCAAGGGAGAGTGATCCGCTAGGACGAGGTCTGCCAGTCCGCCTCATCTAAGAGGTAGTCGGCCTCAGATGGACGTGCCCACATAGGGCGCTCCTGAGAGTGATCGCAACACCAATTCGTCGGTGTGTCCTTCCACAGGCGCGATCGCTTAGTCCTGTTGGTTCCCTTGCGTGTTGGTTTGCTAATCGCCTTCCAACACCAGCCGTTGTGCTGGAGTACCCATGAACGCTATGGTGATCGCCGCAATCTGCCTGATCGTCCTCGGTGCCTTTGTATGGATTGCGGCGATGTGGAAAGACCCTTCTACTGCGGAAATTACGATCGGCTTGCGCATCTGGAGACTGGTGGAGGGGTCTTTCAAGATCAAGCGCAGATCTGACGACGAGCGAGGCAAGGCCGGGATGAAGCCCGACGGCACTGGCCCAGAGAAGGCGATCGAGCCGCGGTCGCAATCCCGTCGTAACCGTGCACCTGGTGGCAGGCCGTCGGGGCGGTAAACAGCCTCCTCATAAAACGGGGAGCGGACGATCGCATCCGCGCTGAATGAATCTCATGGAACGCGCACGCCTTCGCGCACAAGCTGTGCGCGGGCGTCGGGGCTCATGGGTAGGTCGGGGAAAAGGCCTGCGTCGGCGGGTGGGCCGGGGCTGGCGGTGGCGCGCAGGGTGAGGACCTGGCGAACGCGGCCGGTGCCGTCGCCGCTGATCTTGTTGCCGACAACCCACGCTGGGGTGGACAGGGCCGCGCCGACGTCGTCGACGATGCGCGACTAGTGCTCGATCACCCGCAGTCGGCGTGACAGGACGGGGCTGAGCTTGACCGTGCGGGCCGTGACGTTGAACACCAGCTTGGCTTGCTCGGTGTCGCGGGCACAGCCGTAGATCTCCGCGGGCTCCACGACACCGCCGACCAGCATGTACAGCGCCACGAACGCCAGAAGCTCGCTCTTGCCATTCTTGCGCGCGATCTCGATCCACGCGATGCGAAAGTGCCGCACGTAGCAGGAGGCCTCGGGGTCCCAACGGACCTCGCCGAACAACGGCCGGACGATGTCGTCCCGCTGCCACGGCGCGAGGATGAACGGGCGGCGCGCCCGCCGGTCCTTCGTGTGGACGCAGATCTCCTCAGCGAACGCCTGCGCGTGATCCGCGCGCGGCACACAGAAGTGCGTGCCGCGCTTGCGGCAGCGCGAGCCGTCGGACTCCCGACCACACGGGAAGCCGTGCCGTCCTGGTTGAGCCCGAGGTGCGGCGCGTGGAACGTGCCCTCGGTGCCTGCAGAGGCACCATCGTTAGTACCTCCCAGGGCTATCAGGAGGTGCGGCGTGCGCGAGTCGTACGGCCTTGAATCACACACGAAAAACAAGAAGAGATAGAGGGACGGTTTCTGCGCTTAAAACCTCGGCGGGGGTTTAAGGTTTTACAGAAACCCTCATAGTGCGCCTGAACTGCTGATACATCAGCGGAGTTGGTGGGACGCGGTCGTTTCTGATAAACACTTCTGCGCCACCGTTGGGCACGCACTGAAACCCGGTTAACTTCCCGAGGAGGGGTGCCGTGGGCTGGGTCGCGCGTCAGTGTCGGGAAGATGTTCCGTCCAGACCACGTGCACCTAACGAGTACTACGAGAGGAGTCGGTTCGCTCCGGCCTTGCCGCCGTCGGCGCCGATGTCGACCTTGACGGACTGCCGATCGGACGGCGTGAGTCCGAAACGTGCGGCGATCTGCAAGAAGGTGCGCTCGGCCTCGGCCTACACCTGGAGTGCCGGGTTTTTCATCAGGCCCGAGCCGCCCTGAACGAGCAGGGCGGAGCCGTTCACGAGCTGCGTGGCGGAGCGGTAGCGGGCCAGCGCCTCGCACAGCAGCAGCAGAAACGCGTCCACGGCCCAGACAGTCAGTACCCCGCGCTCTTCCAGGCCGGGGGCGAGTCGTTGCCAGATCTCCCGCGCACCTTCAGAAGCCCAGTCAGGGCAACGAAACTCTTCCTCGGGCGGCTCAGGTTCATCGGCGTTGATCCGGTCAGCTCGGTCGCCATGCAGGACGCGGAGCTTCGTCGGCTTCGCAGCGGGACCGCGCTTACCCATCGGCGTCACCTCGCAGGCACGAGCAACAAAGCTGAGTAGCAACGGCGGAGGCGAGATGGGGACGACGAACGAATGACCGTGGCGATAACACTACCGGCCAGTAGACCGGTATCGGTCAAGGGGCCCCGGATAAGGTATCGATCGCGCGGAGCAAGGAGGCCGCGCACGATCACTTGGTACCTACCAGGACTTCCCCGACGACGATCGGGTTGGGGAAGCCGACACCAGCCCGCCGTGAACGCGTCGGCGGAGGTACCGAGTGAAGGAAGAGGAACACGCCCAGGACAAGGAGCCTGAGCGTAAAGAGGAACGACAGCCCACCAGGAGTTCGCGCTCCGAGCAGGCCGCCGTCATCCTCACGCTCCTGATTCAGTTCGCCACGCTGGCCAGCGAGATCAGCGAACTGTTCAGGTAAAGGGGCGGGTGGTGCACGCGTTGCGTGTGCCACCCGTTCCGGCTGGTCAGCGAGTCGGCAAACGCTTGCTGTTACCAACCTGACCAACCTGACCTACCTTACACAATTTGTCCCACCGTGGGACATCTGTGTCCACATCGGCGCAGGTCAGTGGTGTTTTCAGTAAACTTTGGCATATGCCAAGCTGCCAGAGCTACGCCCTCGCGAAGGGCTGGCGGCGCGGCGCGAGATGGCGCGGCGGGCCTGCGATCAGTCGGCCGATACGGCTTCGCAAACGATCACTCCTCTCCAGTGTCGGGGGTGGTCAGGTCGACGCCGAGCAGCGCGGCGGCGGCGTGGCCGTCGAGGTACTTGTCTCCGATGTGCATCAGGCCTGCGTACTTGAGGAACGCTTCCTTGTCCTCGCGGGACTTGAAGCACAGCGCGAACCAGAACTCGGAGTCAGTGGCCAACCGGAACCGTTCGTCTTCGCGCTTGGTGCGTTCGCGGAAGCCGATCGCTAGGGTGTCGAGCTCCGCGCCGGCGTCGGCCGCCAGGTCGCCGGTCAAAGACTTGAGCGCTCGACGGCTCCGAGAAGGAGTGAATCTTCGGGGCTGCGATCAACGGTTGTTAACGTCCATGATCAATCGTCAAGTGTGCTGAACCGCGCTCAACGTGCTTGTTTTCGCAGGTCAGCGGCCTGTGAACTCGTATCTGGGGGTCAAGGGGTCGCAGGTTCAAATCCTGTCGTCCCGACGGTCTGAATCAGCCCGCTGGTTCTGGGTGAAAGCCCAGGTCGGCGGGCTTTTTCGTGCGCTCGAAACGATCTTCACTTGATCATCAATTTCATGATCAACAGGCTGATGAAGGAGTCAAAAAGGAGGCACTGGCTCCTTCGTTTTGACTAACGCCAAATGGGGTCACCACGAACGGGTGAACTTGCCGAACGACGCTGAACTGGCGTCAACCGTCCCGTTCTGACTTCATCTGCGGTCAACGGGCCATGACTGGTAATGGGTCGACCGATGCAGGAGGCCGGTCACGTCGAAGTCGTGAACGTGCTCGAACCTCTCTGTATCGGCCTGTGGTGCCCCCGTTCTTACCGCAATGCGGTCCAGCGGGTTCGAACTCGCCTTGGCTGGCACGCTGTGCCTTGCGCCGCGAAGCAGAGGCTCGAAGAAGCAGGCTTCGAAGTGCCTGCGGCGTTCGGCTGGCTTGTATCGCGAACGCTCCGAGCGAGTGCTGCCGATCCGCCAAGATGGCGGCATGACGCAGTACGCCTTCGACGAAACCCGCCACGCGCTGATGGCTGTCTGGGAAACCGGTGATGGACAGTTGGCTCGCACGGTCGCGGTGTTGCCGCCGGTGCTGGACCAGGAAGCGGCGTTGAGGCTCTCGGCCAGTCTCACGACCCTGTCTCGGTGGGCGTGGCGGACCTACACCCATCCGGCGAGCGCCGCCGAGAGCGTGGAGCCGAACACCGAAGGCTGGCGTCGGCAGGGAGAGAGGGACGCGTTCGCCGAGGTGCTCGACCACGTGAGCAAGCCCCACCTGCCCGATGAGCAGGGGTCCCTCGTTCAGTCGTACGTGCTGGTCGAGGAAGCTGCCCACCGCGTCGGGCGGGCCCTGCACTCGTTCGGTGACCAAGCGCTCCAGGATGCTGTCATTGCGGAGGTCCAGGAGGAGTTGGCGGCGGTCGAGCATGCGGAGCTGGGCGACTTCTCAGGCCGTGCGCGGCAAGCGGTTCGGTTGAGCCGTGCGGATGCTTCGCCATTGCAGGTGAACGCCGCACACGACTTTCTGCACGCGCATCCACTGTGGTCGGGCAGGCTTTTCGACGAGGTCGACCCGACCGCGGCTGCCGTGGCGGCAGCGCACTGGCTGCAGGTTGCCGCAGGGATTGCCAGCGATGCCTCGGGTGTCGCCCCCGCGAGCGTGGTGATCGAGGCGGACAACATCGAATCGCTCGCACTGGAGACCCCGACTCTGGTGCTGGAGCGCTTGGTCGCCGGGGAGAGTCCGCGACGTGTCGTTGTCGATCTGGTCGCCGGCGCTATGACCGTCGCGGAGGGCAAGCTGCCGGACCCGGATGGGTTGGTGCATGCGATCGAAGAGGCAAGGACGAAGGCTGAACTCTTCGGACCAGGTGATGAGGAGCTTCTCGCCGGGTTGATGCCACGGGTGACGCCGCTTGATCCCGCTCGTCCTGCCCAGGATCTTCTGGAGGACCTGCTGGACGGGATTCGCGGGTGCTGGCTGCTTTACCGGGAGTACGCCGACTATGACGATCTCGACGATGAGGAAAGTGGCAACCGGGTCGACGAGGAGTTCTTCGAAGCTCTTCGAGAACAGGCCGAAGACGGACGCGATCGACTTCTATAGCTCCGAGCCAGTGGCCCCTTGGGGGTGAACTATGGCGCCGATGCCGCGCTGACCTGCGGAAACAAGACTGTTGCAGGTCGGCGCGGTTCCTCTCAGGTCCGTTGAGGACCGTTCCGGCACGTTCAACGCACGAACTTGCTCCCAATCTGCTCCCACTCCGTGCTCCCAAGGCCTATGCGGAGCTACCTCGCAGCCTTGCTGGCCAACCTGATGACCCCTGCGTTAGTCGTTTTCCTGCTCGGTTGCGTGCAGGTGTTCGACGCGGTGGGAGATGGGAAGGGCGTGCTGTCGTGCACGCTGCTGGGGTTGGCCACGATGGAACGGCGCCGCCTGGCGGGAGCTGACGAGATTCGGCGTCTGGTGCGGAAGCCGGAAGCGCGGTAACGGGGCCTACCGCAGAAGCGACATCCTGTTGATTTGTTGTCATCACCGCTGACGATCACGTCGCGGATGACGCGGATCGCGCGATGGACAGCGAGGATCAGGCCGATCAGAGCGGTGATGACGCGGGTTACGAAGATCAGAGGCTGCCACCCAGGCCAGCCGGCCAAGGTGATCAGCGCGTCGAGAACTGTGGTCCACATCGTGTCTCCCCGGAGGTTGAGGTTGATGTGGATGACCTTGCGGCCGTGTCCGTTCAGTTCGGCTCGATCCGCGAACTGAACGAAATGAACGCTGGGAACCGAGGTGATGATGGTCGGAGAAGACTTCCGTTCGGCAGGAGCTGTGGTGCTGAAGTCGCTGTACGCGCTGGCAGGCGACCACCGTATGCACAGTTGATCGAACGGAGTGAGTTGCGCGGAGAATCGTTGTGTAAGGGACGATCACGAATCTCTTGATCGGAAAAGGATCACCACGACCGCGCACCGTACCGGCCTTCGTTCTTGCTTGTGTAGAACTTGCCCCCAAGAAGACGGTGTGGCCGCAGGAAACGTAGACCGCGCAGGAGTGGATCGTCGCCTACGACTCGGCCTGTGACCGGACCGCCGAAGCAGCCGAACCAGTCCGACAGGTACGAGTCGGCGTGCTTCCGCTGCCCGCTGCGGCGTTCCAGCCGCGTATGGAACTGGTCGCGCTGCTGGGTCGCGTCGTCGACGAGGGCAAGACCGCGGTACTGGCCCAGCCGACGCATCGGACCGCTCACGTCCTGTCCGGGCTCTGTGGGGTCGGCAAGTCGCAGGTGGTCGCCCTCTACGCACGTCAGCAATGGCACGACCCGGAGATCGACGTCATCGTGTGGGCTTCTGCCGCCGCTGTCAGCGGCATCGTCGAGGCGTACGCAGAGGCCGCCGTCCATCTCTTCGGCGGCGGTGGCGGGGATGCCGAGCAGGACGCGCGCCGGTTTCTGCGCTGGGCGGCCTCCACGCCGAAACGATGGCTCATCGTGCTGGATGACCTGCACGTGCCCGGTGACCTCGCCGGTTGGCGGCCGCCGATGACCTCGATTGGGCAGACGGTGATCACCACCCGGTACCGAGGTGATGCGTTCGACCGGGAGGACATCGAGTTGATCCCGGTGGACGTCTTCACCGCCGAGGAGAGCCTTGCGTACCTGCGCGAGCGGTTGAGCGGCCACAGCCACCTGGTGCCCGAAACCGACGCCGAACTCGCCGGCCTGGCCGTGGACCTGGGTTTCCTGCCGTTGGCGTTGGCGTTGGCGACCGCCTTCATCGTCAACGACGCCACCCCGGTGGATGTCTACCGGGGGCTGGTGGCCGACCAGCGCCGCCGCCTGCAAGATCTGGTACCCGCGAAGGACGAGTTGCCGGACGGCCACCAGGCCACGATCGACGCTACCTGGGCCAGTCATGCCGTGAAGAACGAAGGGTGCAGCCTCGTCGGGTTCGTCCAGTCACAGCAACGCCTTCAGGTCCTCCAAGAACTGCGTTCGCCCGGTGAAATGTGGATCGGGAGTCCATCGAGACGACTCGACAGTCGCGGGGTCTTGTGCGCATGCATGGTGGTGGATGTCGAAGTCGCCCGTTATCCGCCCGATTTGCACTGTGGTACCGGACACGTCACCGGTGATCTTGTTGTCGGTCACCGTGCTTCTAGCGCAGACGAGAGGTCATCCGTGCAGTACCAGGAGGCCAGGTCTCTCGCTGTCCATCCTCTGCCGGCGAACAGGCCTGGGCTCTCGTCGTGAGGCTCCAGGATGAAAAACCTGCTGCCGTCGTCATGGGCCCACATGATTAGAAACCGCAGCGTGGACTGTTCGATGCCCCGGACGCATACCGAGTCGGACTCCGGATAGGCGAGCTGCATGTACAACGTCGCCAGCGGCTTGGAATAGAACAGCGGAAAGGCACGAGATTGATCGTCAGGGTCGGGAACGCCCAACCAAACCCCGGTGCCGGCACCATCCTTCATCTCCATTAGCGACCAGAACGGCTGGCCTATAGCGGACTCCGACGGCAGTACCATCGGTGAGATCATCTCGCCCAACACGGCGTTGAAATGGGGTAGTTCATCTCCGTCGTAATGCAGGACCCCGTGGTCTTCGAGGTACTTCTTCGCGGCGGGCTGGAATCCGCCATTAGAGATGAATACCCCGATCGTACTCGGCAGGTCCCGGATCTTGCCTATGAAAGCGATCGTGTCGTCGCGTTCGACCGGCCGCTTGGTGTCCTTGCATTCGATGGCGACCCTGTGGTGCACTCCGGCGATGTCGAACTCGTAGAAGACATCGATGTTGTAAGTGTTTCCGCGGGTGTCGGTGACCATCGCCCGTCGTGACACCGAGATGTTTCTGCCCTGCGCGCCCAAAAGGGTTTGGTACACGAACTGGACGTACTCCTCGAAGATGTCGCCCTTGTTGGGCATCCGCCATGCCTCCGTTGAACAGGTGCGCGCCGAGCAGCCGTCTGCATCGGTGAGGTGCCGTCGACGATCAAGTGGATGTTCGATCGTAGCGTGTAAGGGCCGCATCGCTGCAGTACGAGGAATCACCGCGACTAGGTTGCGGGGAACGGTTGATGCGCCCAACCGGTCGTTCGGCGTGCAGATGAACTCAAATGGTCCCCGCAGTGTCGTTCGCCCGCTCCGCCGTCGCGGTCGATGGTCCGACCATCAGTGCCGCCGGGATCGTTTCCGGGGACGATGGCGATGAACGGGAAAGGAGAATCCGGCAGGATCCCAAGTTCGCCGGCCGCTCACGACCGGCTTCTGTAGGTCGACTTCAGCTCGTTCCACCGGTCGGACAACTCAGAACCGAGGAACTGGGCGCTACGCGCATTCGCAAGTGCTCGGCACAGCACCTCGTCCCCTTCAACGCAACCGAGGTCACGAATGACCATCACCATTCCGACGCCGACGGTCGGGCCGTTGGTCACGACGAAGTCAATCAGTTCTCTGCCACGCGGTAGCCGAAGTACGTCGTCGGCGTCATCTATACCGAACAAGATGCCGACACGTTCTGGGGTCGGACTTGGTGTGCTCGGCGAAGCAGCGCGACCCTCGATCACCCTCACTGCTGCCTCCAGGTTTCGCAACGTGTCCGCGACGTTCATGGCGATCCACGCTGGACTGTGCACCACCTTGTCCCAGAGACGATCGAAGCCGTGTTCGTTGCGCGGATCGGACGGAAAGATGTGGAACAGTCCAGACCCGATCGCCTCCATCAACACGATGCGCAGCGCGTTGGACTTCCCCATGCCGTCGTCTCCGAGTAACCAGACGTGATCAACTGTTCCGGTCTCCGGATCGTTGAGCCAAATCGGAACCCTGTCACCGGTTATGGTGCGGCCGACACTGATCGTTCCGGTCTCGGCGTCGTAGGAGCAGGTGCCCGGATGGAAAGACGGGCTGTCGAAAGCGATCGCCAGATCACGTGTTCGGGCGATCGTCTCGGACAGGGAGGTACCGGTCAGGCCAGCCAGCTCGTCGGCCAGGTCGAGCTCGACTCCGACCAGGTCTGCGAGCAGACGGACCATCGCCTCATGGGTCATGTGCGTCAAGATGTCGTTCAGCTCGGGGTACCAACCCTGATGCAGACATCGAAGGACGGCGCGCGTCGGGACGGTGTCCACCAGGTCGTCGTGCTGGGAGCGGATCAGGCCGTCGTCGCATCTGGTCCGCACGTCGTCGATCGATTCTCCGGTGATTTCACCGACCGTGTAGGACACCGTGTCGAGCAGTCGCCAGGCGCCGATGAGGTGGTCGACGTAGTCCTGAGGTTCCAGAACAGGCGCTCTCAGCGCGTTCTCGACGTCTGCTGCCGACACGAGCCCGTCGCCACTGAGCGAGGCAAGCAGAGCCGAATGCACAGCGATCCCACGCACCCGGTCGATGCTGAGGCCGCTTTCCGCTCCTGACAGCTCAACACCGGGCTCGTCCGTTTCGGCCGGAACCTGTCTGGGCGGTAGAGGATCGAAGTGGTGGCAGGGACGCGGCTCGTACCGAGGCCTCACCGGAGCGGAGAGCGAGTCCGACAGGCCCTGTCCCGGCGCGAGCCCATGTCTGAGGGTGCGCTGGAGTTCGGCGAGCGACTCGACCAGTTCCATGTTGTCGGCCAGCATCTCGACGTTGCTCGGCAGCTTCTTCCGGTACTGACGGCGGAGGGTCTTCACTTCGCGCGCGAGCCTCTTGTATTCGTCGAGGTGACCGTTTTGCGCAGCGTGCACGGCTTTCACTGAACTGATTCGGATGCTCATCCAATCGCGTTCGGTGGTGGTCCAGTCAGCTTCTGCGACCTGGTCGTCGATGTCGTCGAGAAGCATGCGGATCAACTTGTCGATGTCCCGATATGGATACCCGGTCGTCTTATCGATGCACAGCCCGGTCAGCCCGAAGGCGAGTTCGACGGACTCGTCCACCTGGAACGCCGGATCGAGCCCAGGCATGCCGGAAACGATCTCCTTGAACCTCTGGTAGTGCCGCCAGAAGGCGTCAGTCGCGCCTTCTGCCCCGTGTGCCTCGGCCAGAGCCAAGTGAGCGTATGCGTCGGCCACCGCCTCTCCCCGCCCTTGTTGACGGCTCAGGATCAGCAACCTTTCGGCGCTGTCCAGAAAGTCGTTCTGCTCGCCCGCGTTCCAATCGAGCTGCCGCGCGATGACCACCAGACTGGCGGCACGTTCCATGGCAGCCTCGTGCGTCGGTTCTGGCAGCGCCTTGACGTTCTCGAACCGTGCCCGGATTTCGGCCTTGTCGGTGGTGCGGTACGCCTCGAGCCGATTGAGAAGCGCCGTGCACGCGACCAATGCTGCGGAATGAGCCGGGATGAGCCGGTGCAGGTCGTGAGCTCGCCTGGCTGCTTCGAGCGTGGACCGCGCGGCCTCGGAGTCGTTGTGCTCGAGTTGTAGGTTCGCCAGGTTCGCCAGCGTCATCCCGCGCCGGCCGGCGATGATCGGGTCGTAGTCGTTGGGTGGTATGAGATCCAGTGCCTCCCTTAGCAGACGTTCGGCTTCGGTGAGACTTCCTTGGAGTCGTGCGATCGACGCCGTGTTGGAGAGCATCGCCGTGGTCGTCTGCCAGCTCTGCTCACCACGCTGTTTCAGGCGTTCCGCGAGGGTGGTCGCGTGCAACCGCAAGGCGCCGCCGATCACCATGTCGATGTTGTTGGTGCAGTCGAACATCAGTTCAGTGACGGCTTTCTCCATGGCCAGCAACGTCGTGCGGAACTCGTCCGGGTGTGTGCCGAGTTCCGCGCGGACGACGTCCTGGACGACTCGGTGCACACGCATCCAGTCGCGTTTCTCGCTGTCCTGCCACCGGTCGATCAGCGAGAGTTCCGTGAGAGCGGCGACCGAGACGTTGAGCGTGCTTCGATCGATGGTGAGGAGCTGCACGGGTATCTGGTCGGGATGGAGCACGCTCAAGCGCCTGAGCACGTTGATCGCGTCCGCTGGGATGTCTCCTCCCCGCGCACGAATTCGTTGCAGGGCAAGGTTCACCGCTGCAACGGCTGTACGCGGGTAGTCGTCGAGACGCTGGAGCGGGAAACTCAGCGCGTCCAGTCGCTTCACCTCGTCGTTTAGGCTGTCGAGGAAGTCTCCGATGGACTCGCGAGTGCTGCGCAGGTAACTGGTCGCTGTGACCAGGCTGAGTGGGAGGCCGTCCAACCTGCCGGACAACGCATCGGCATCCGAGTCGGCGAGAGCCCAGTCTACGAGCCTTCTCTGAACCAGAACCCGTCCCTGCTCCGTCGTGAGCGCGCCTACGCTGACGACGGGATGCTGCCCGTGCCATGCATTGGAGCGTGTGGTGATCAGCACTGCTCCGTACCCGGAGGTGGGAAGCAACGACGCGATCGTGTCGGCTGCGGGCGCGTTGTCGATGATCAGCAGCCACGACCGGGTACAGGTCGCCAACGCTTCGACTACAGCAGCAGCTGCCCCTTGCGGCGAACGGTGCGGAACGTCGCGTATCGCGATGCCCTTATCGTGCAGCCATGCCGCGAACTGCTCCAGTTCACCGGCTAGGACGCCCTCGGACGCCGCTGAGTCGTCGTCCGCATCCGCCGTCAGTTGGTAGATCCAGTCGAACTCGGCGGCGTTGTCGAGGGCGTACTGCTGGGCCAGCGTGGTCTTGCCGATTCCGGCAGGACCTGTCAGCACACAGGTCCGGACCCGCCCGTCGGTCGTGTGCGTTCCGTCCGCGGTCGTGAGATGTGTCGCCACTTCCTTGAGCAGCGCTTCACGACGAACAGCGTGCTGGCGGTCCAGCAGCCCGACCGGCACGCCCCACCTTGCCGCCAGGGCGGTTTCCACGTCGGTGCGCGACGCGCGGACAGCTGCCAGGAACTCCTCACGGCGCCACGTTCGACCGGCGACGTCGTCGGCCTCGGACTTGTCCATCGCCAGACCGAGCAGGTGTGCACGCAACAGTTCCGCCGGCTGATCACCGAGCGCTTGACCAGACATCGCCCGGACTCGTCTGAGCTCGACTCGGACCCGGTCACGCAACTCGGGCAACGCGCACGGCTGGACTCGAACCGAGGAGCGCCGCAACGCCTCCAGCAATGCGGTGCTCGGGTTTTTCCTCGACGTCAACCTCCGCAAGGTCTGCGCCAGGTCCGCATCGGTCATGGTGTGCATCTGGTCGAGCATCTCGACAAATTGCTGCGCCTTGGAGCTGAATGCTCCGTTTGCGACGAGTTCCAACCGAGTGGACTCGGTCGCGTCCCGTTCCAAGGACGTGAGCAGGCCGAGCAGTTCGTTGGGAGACCACGCCTTGGCGCCCCACCGGCTCTTGACCTGGACCGCGGTGCCGTCGGTGCCGACGCGGCCGATCAACTCGTAGTCGACCTTCTCAGCGCCAGGGCGTCCCTCGATCACGATGGAGTCGACGCCGAAGTCGTCCGAACCGCACCACAGCTCCAGCGCGGTCAGCACGATGACGTGGTATTGGAACCGATAGCCCGCCAGCCCGAACTCGCCGCTCATGACATCCCGCGTTCGGTCTGGTCGGAAGCGGTCCTTCGTTTCCAGGGCCGCCAACGGGTGCGTGGGAGGTTCCGACGACCGCTCCAAGGGATCTCAGCCGCGGCAACGATGCCGGAGCGCCTGGATCGGAGGAGCTCTGCCTCGCGATCTGCCTCGGTGTACGTATTGCGCCCGCGGGGGATCCGCACTCCCACGAAGACTCCGTAGATCACCCGCACGGCTCGTTGTGCTTCCGCGGTGGCTAGCCACTCTTCGTTGACTGTCAGTTCGGCGCGGGCCCAGATGCCGCCCTCGTCCCACAGCTCAACGCCGTCCGGTGTGTGCCTGACCGACCACGAAGGCAGCTGGGGCACGATCGTGGTGTCCGGCAGGAACCTGCCGAAACCGGCCGCGATGATGGTCTCCGCCTGAGCTTCGAACGTCCTGCTGCCGCCCGCCGACCGCATACCGACGCCGCCGAGTGGCTCGAAGAGCACGACGGGAAGGGCGCCACCTCCCATCGCGGGAGGCGGGATCTGCAGCAGCCTGGCTTCGGTGGCGGTGTCCCGCAGAATCTTCTCGATCTGATCGAATTCCTGAGAGTGCTGAGGTGCTCGAACCTCCGGAGAGCGGGACGCCACCACTTCGACGGCATCGATCGGGATCTCGTCAAGACGCAGGCTTTGCTGCCCTTCTTCACCGCGGACGGTGAAGAAGAAGTCGCCGGAAGGCTCGACCACGAACTCGGCCTCCCTAAGCACGTCGAGCAGACCGTGCAGCCGCGGGTAGGGCGCCTTGCGCACCCTCCTGGCGACAGAGCCGACTCGGAATAAGGTAATCGCGCGGCTTGCGAGACTGATCCCGGTACGCCGATACCGTTCGTCGTCCTCGTGCGACAACGACGAGGTCACGAGGTCGCGGTGAGCCGGCCCTGTCAGCTGATAGACCATGTCGCCGTCAGCACCGGCCACCCCGATGTAGGAGCCTGCGACCAGCTCACTTCCAGCAACGATCGTGTCCGAAGGTGACATTCCTATTGCCCGTCCGACCACAAACCCTGCTGACGTTCGGACGGGCGCGGAGAACTGCTCGACCGTGGCGTCAACGATCCTTCCCGACTGTGGCAGCCACAACAGGCAGTGCCCGTGCAGAACCCCGCCTTCCCAAAGCGGGTCGAGGCGCCCGTACGTGCTCCATTGGTCGCTCTCGTGCGGTCTGACCGACAACGTGACGGTGTACACGTGGGCTGCGATGCCGAGTTGTTCGTACGCGTGCAGCAGTATCATCGCGCCTACGACGGACGAGTTCGATTCGAATGCCTTGGTACGGCTGAGCCACAACAGCGGAGGCAGGATCTCGACCAGAAGGTCCGGCTCGGTCTCCGCGGTGTGCAGCAATGCCGCCACGGCCTCATCTCCGATCGGCAGTTGTATGGTCCTGTCGGGCCTCTTCCTAGGCAGGCTCCCCGCGAAGTTCGGCATGCAATGCAGGCTAGAGCGAAGCACCGACAATTTCGGGACGATATTTTGACGAACCGCCGCTCATACATCCCCTACCAGGCATATTACAGAGCAGATCGAATTTTTCGGGTAGGTGCGGATCACTGGCACGTGCAGCGCGTGACGGCCACCTTGATTCGCCGCCGATGTGAGCCGACGAGGAGGTCGACCTGTCCAGGAAGCGTGCACAGAGGTGCTATCCCTGCAGTCCAGGTCAGAGCCTGTGGGGTGCCAGAACTGTGCACTCTCCACATGATGTGGGCGTGGTGCTGTGACTGCTCCAATGCGGGTTGACTTGGTCGGTGCACGTCGTGAAGCTGCACTAACTGCGCTGAACGGTAGTCAACGGCACTGGTTTTCTTGCGCCCCTTGTGTCCCTGCAGGCCAGAGGTGTCGGGTTGTCATTCTGGCAGTGTGAGGGCCAAGGCTTGAGTCCTCGAGGGCTCCGAGAAGGAGTGGATCTTCGGCTATGTAACCAAGGGTGGTTGATGTACTTGATTAACCCTCAAGTGCGTCGAACTGCGGTCAAAGTACTGGTTTATGCAGGTCAGCGGCCTGTAAACCCGTATCTGGCTGTGTAGCGGTCATCTGGGTTAGGCGCGGTTGAGGCCTGTTGGTATGAACCGAGCGACACGGTCTTGATGTTGCGGTGGGAAGGTCGGGCCGTCGTAGGCTTCTCAGATGGTCAGCCAGGCGTATGCCGGTGCGGGGAGTGTGGCCGGTTCGTCAGGCGATGCCGGTGTCGAATTCCGTCGTGGGGTCGCGGCGTATGCGGTTGCGCATGCTCTGGCGGCCGCACCGTTGCCAGGCCTGGGTATCCCGGCGGCGGCTGGGCTGGTTCAGGCCGTCACTCTGGAAACGGAGGATGCTGTCGATGATCTGAGGATCGACTTCGCCTCTGGTTGGCGGGCTCAAGTACAGGCCAAACGCACTCTGGCCATGGGCGGCGTGCTCGCGAAGGCGGTTGGGCAGTGGAGACGCGCGGGGCTTGAGGCCCTGGATCCCGAGAAGGACCGGTTGGTCATCGTGGCCGGCACCGTGCGTGGCGGAGCCAAGGATTTGCAATACGCCTTGGAGCGACTTCGGTTCAGCACGTCTGGGCCGCCGACCGCGAAGCAGTCCAAGGCCCAGAAGTACATGGAGAAGCTGCTCATCCCCCTGAGCATCGACCAGCTAGAGATTGTCCTGCGGTGCGCGCTGATCTGGGAGCTTCCGGTGGAGGAGCCAGACCAGCCCGGAGCCCAGGCTGCAATCAGCCAGTTGCGGCACGTCGTCGCGACAGGAACCGCCGATGGTGCACTGCAAGCGTGGAGGTCGCTGCTTGGGCTGACCGGGCGCGCTGCGAGATTGAGAGCGGGACACGATCTCGCCGGCTGGCGCACCGCGCTGCTGGGTGAGGGGGTCGCGCTCCTCCGTGCCGAAGGTGCGCTGGACTTCGAGTGGCTGCGCGATCGGGCCGACGAAACGGTGCGGCAAGTCGGCGAGCGCTACACCAAGATGCTCACCGTCAAGGTGCCGCTGGGACAGGTGATAGAGGGTGTTGCGCGTTCGCCTGGCGCCCTGAAACCGATCAGGAAGGCGCTGCGGAAGTCGTTGAACCTGCTCGGCAGGTTGCGGGTTGATGAAGGCGCTCCAACAGCCTGGTGCTCTGCGCGGGAGAGATTGGCAAGCCTGGAAGGTGAGGTGAGCGCTTTCGATGGTGGGAAGGAGCTACCAGCTGGATGGGCTGTGGAATGCAGTGAGATCACGGAACTGCTGATCGCCGCAGCGTATTCCGCAGAGGATCGTCTGGCAGAGTTCCTCGACCGGACTGCCACCACCTTGTTAGACGCGGAGCGGTGGCTCGCTTCGGATACCGCGGCGGCGTGGGACAACAAGGCGCTGTTGATCAGTGGCGAGCCAGGGCAGGGCAAGAGCCACCTCCTGGCGGACACGACGCTCGCAGCGCTCGACCGTGGACAACCGGCCGTCTTGCTCCTCGGACAGCAGTTCGGGCGACGGGAGCCTTGGAGCCAGGTTCGGGAACTGCTGAACTGGTCCGGCACCACGGACCAGTTCCTGCAAGCGCTGGACGACCTGGCCTCGGCTCGAAACTGCCGCGCACTGCTGATGATCGACGCGCTCAACGAAGGCGAGATGAAGGACGCCTGGACCTCACACCTCGCGACGTTTCTCACGCGCGTCGCGAGATACCGTTCGATCGCGGTCGTGCTCACAGTTCGCTCAGCCGCGGAAGGTTCCTGTGTCTCTGCGGGTGCGCGCGAGCTGCTGTACAGAGTGGAGCACAGAGGGTTCATCGGTGTGGAGTTCAACGCTGTTCGTGCGTACTTCGCGCACCACCAGCTACCCCCACCCAGCGAGCCACTTGTCCTGACCGAGTTCAGGAATCCCCTGTTCCTCAGCATCTATTGCAGGGTCGCCAAAGCGCGACCGAACCTGCTCCGGGAGAGCTTGCCTGGGCTCAGCACGGTCCTCGAAACCTACCTCGATGTGCTGGACGGGCCTGTATGTGCTCTGACGGGCGCCGATCCGCATGACCAGGTCGTTCGTCAGGCATGCATGCGACTCGCGGGGAAGATGCACTCTGCTGGTACGCGTCACCTGCAGCGGGCCGAAGTGAAGCAGGTGCTCGACGACGTGCACCGTTCGCAGTCCTACCCACAAAGCCTGCTGGCAGGGCTGCTCAACGAACGAATCCTCGCTGAGGACTACGTCAACACCGCTACCGGCACGCAGCCGGTGATCCGGTTCACCTTCGAGCGCCTCGCCGATCATCTGGTGGCCGTCACTCTGCTCGCTCGGGTGCGCCGGGGTGACGGATCCTTCGACCTTGAAGTGCTGGAGGAGGCCGTTGAGGCCATCCCGGCTGGCAGTGGAACGATCGACGCGCTGGCAAGCTACTTACCGGAGCAGACCGGCGTCGAACTGGTCGAGGCGATGACACCGCGCGATGGTCGTGAGCGCGCTGTCCTGATTGATCGCATCTTGCAGTCGCTTCCTTTCCGGATCCCCGAGAAGATGACGCCGACTGCTGAACAGCTTCTTCGGACAGCGATGCTGGGGCCAGACCGGCGCCGTGCGCGGTCTGCAGCGGGAATCGCCATATCGGTCGCGTGCCGCAGTGGTCACCTTCTTGACGCTGACTGGTTGCACCGGACGCTTCAGGCCCTACCGATGTCCGATAGAGATGCCACGTGGTCGGTCGCGATTTCGGACATGGGCCGTAGCGGCCGAACCCCGTACGTCTGGCTTCAGCGATGGTTGCAAACCGAGCACCAGACGGCTGTCGAGGAGCTTTCGGCAGCCTCTGCCCGGATGGTGGCAATCACCGTGATGTGGTCGTTCACCAGTCCAGATCGGTTTCTGCGGGACCAGATGACACGGTGGCTGGTCCGGCTCACGTCGGCGCACGCCGGCCTGCTCCCAGAGCTTCTGCGGCTCGCGGTGGAGATCGACGACATCTACGTCCTTGAGCGAGTGTGCGCTGTCGTCTACGGCACGGCCTTGCGCGGAATCAGCGTCGAGCAGCTGCGCGCCGTGGCGGAGGTGCTCTCAGACGAGCTGTTCGCCGGTGAACCGCCCGTGCATGTACTGGTTCGCGACTATGCCCGCGGGGTCATGAGACTGGCGCGTCAGCAGGGCTTGCTTTCGGACGACGCATGGCGTCGCGCCGAGGGGCCGTGGTCGAGTTTGTGGCCTGGCAAGAACATCCCGACCCAGGCTGAACTCGAACGTGACTATCCCGCCTTCACCGAGAGCAACCCGACCGGAGGCGAGCGCCTCTGGAACTCGCTCCACAGCGGGCTCCTCGGCTACGGCGACTTCGGTATCAAGATCATCGGAACTGACCAGGGACACAGCTTCCCGTTCACGCCGGCTCCCGCGCCTTGGCTTGCAAAAGCGAGTCATGAGCTACAGAACGACGACGAGCCTGAGGTTCAGGCAAGCTTGTTGGAGCAATGGTTGCAGGACCCTGAGCTGGACGATGCCCTCCGGGCTCAACTCCAAAGCCTGCTCGACCATTCCGCCAGGGCCGCGTCGGCTGCGTCTGCGCGCAGGCCGCCGCCCTTCGACACCAAGTCGGTCAGCAGGTTCGTCTTCGCCGGCGTCGTCGAGCGTGGTTGGACTCCGGAGAAGTTCGGTGAGATCGATTCTCGGCTCGCGCGAGGCAGCGGTGACACCGGTCGGTCGTCACACAAGCGGGAGCGCATCGCCAAGAAGTACCAGTGGCAGGCTTGGCACGAAGCCTATGCGCGGCTCCTCGACACCCATGAACTCCGGGATTCGTACGGCCTTCCGGTAGCGCCAAGAATCGACATCGCGATCGACCGCGTTCGAGACATCGACCCGACCCATCTGCTCACTGGAAATCCCAGCGGTCCATCTGACGCTGAGGACGACGGTGAGGAACCTGCACTCTATCCAGAGCCTGCGTCGCCGGACCTGACGACGTGGGACCAACACACACTGTGGGTGGCTGACGCCTCGGCGTTGTACGACACCGAAGCGCTCAACTTCGTTGCGGGCAGTGACCTTCTCAGGACACCGGCAGGACGTGCTCTTCACCTCGATCCAGAGTCGCAGTGGGTGGTGCTGAGCAGTACGACCGCGTGGAACTGGGACCTGTACGGCAGAACGCCGACCATTTCGGATGATCTATGGGCCGACCACGCCATCGTCGAGCACGCCCTGCTCGTCAAAACCGCAGACACGCAAGCGGCACTCGGCAAAGCGCCTCAGCGCTACGACGGTTTCAAATTCAGGTCTGAGTTCTTCGACGGTCCCTTCCTCGGCGAGGTGCCTGATCAGCCTCACTACACTGCGCTGCTCGAACACCGCGACTTGGACGGCGTCAACGACGACGGCTTCGGCGTCGACATTGACGCGACCGATACGGTCGACAGGTACGTGTGGGAAGGCGGGACCTACGACTGCTCGCTCCGCGGCACGGTGTCGGTCTCGTTTCCCAGCAAGCCGCTGCTCGATCTACTCGCGCCAGGAGCCAAGGTCCGGGATGGCGCGACCCGTGCGCTTGACGGCACGTTGATCGCGTTCTCGCCGGGCGTGTTCCAAGCCAACGATGACGTAGATCTCTTCGTGCGGGAGGACCCTCTTCGCACAGCGCTCCTTGGATCTGGACTTGCTCTGATGCGCGTCGTCTTCCAGGAGCGCCGCGGAGGCACGGATATACGAGTCAGAGGTAAGTCCGCCGGCATGAGGACGAGGACCAGCGTCCACGTCCACGAGCCGCTTGAGACGGGATGGCGGCTCGTCGGTTCTGCACCGCACCATGACGAGTTCATGGAACCGGGTGTTCCTTGATAGGCGAGGCTTCGTCCCTGCAGACTGGCTTTCGTTCACCATGTCTCCATTGCGTTGTCAGACGAGGGAGTCATCGCGCGTTTGTCCTTCGCGCCGTCACAATCGCGTCGCTGGTGCGGTCTCGAGTAGACGGTCTGCGGTCCGGCCCTGCAAGTCGTCCTGCTCATCGCAGGGCGGATCAGTTCACCGGCGGATTTCGAGCACCGGCATCACGGCGATGTCGTGCATGCGCCAGTCCGCGTCGCGCAGCAGGCGACTGAGCCGGTCGAGCCGTTCGACGAGGTCCTCGGTGCCGGGCCGGGGCACGACCAGCATCTCGCCGACGAAGACGTGGCCTTCCTCGCGCAGCCGGATCCAGGCGTCGGTGACCCAGGGCTGGGTCAGGGCGAGTTCGGTGAGCTGGGTGGGCAGGGGGTGCGGCCGGTTGTCGGTGACGGTGCGGGGCCGGCGGTCCATGAGGTCGGCGACGGCGGTGCGGGTGGTGCGCACGTCGTCGCGGACGATGTCGGCGGAGATGATGATCGCGGCCACGGCGTCGGCCCACCACAGTCCGGCTCCGATCCCGATGATCCCGAGGACGGCCGCGCCGGCGGTGAGCCAGTCCGCGCGGTTCATCTCGGCGTCGGCGTACAGGACCTTGTCGTGCAGCTGTGCGGCCAGCTTCGTCTTGGCACGGCCGAGGAGGATCGCCGGGACCTGTGCCGCTCGAAAAGTCATCGCTGCACGTCACGCGGCATATCTGTACTCGTTGATGACTCCACCGAGGATTCGAGTGCGCAGCAGTCGGCGGGTATCGAGGTCATGCACCACGGCGGCGTGCTCTACGGCATCGGGGGGTAGCTGGTCTCGGGATTGGTGAGGCCGATGCTCGTTGTAGTGCACCTGGTAGGCCGCAAGGACTTGGCGCGCGTGGGCTTCTCCCATGATGAGGATGTGGTCGAGTACCTCGCGCCGGATACTGCCGATGATCCGTTCGCAGTGGGCGTTCATCCGGGGCGCTTGCGGCGCGCTCTTGATCACATGCAGTTCCTCGGCCTCGAAGACGGCGTCAAATGCCTCGCCGTATTTGCTGTCGCGGTCGCGTAGCAGGAAACGAAAGGACTCCGTCCGTGTTCCGAGGTCGGCGGCGAGATTCCTGGCCTGCTGCACAGTCCAGTCGCGCGTCGGATGGGCGGTCACACCGGTGATTTGCAGGCGCCTGGTGTCGTGTTCGAGGAATACCAGCGCGTACAGGCGTTTGCCGAGTGCTGTGTCGATGTGGAAGAAGTCTGTGGCGATGATGCCTTCGGCTTGGGCTGTGAGGAACTCGCGCCAGGTGGGGCCGGATCGACATGGCGCCGGGTCGACGCCTGCCGCATTCAGGATCTCCCAGACGGTGGAGGCGGCAATCGGATGGCCGAGTCGGGCCAGTTCGCCTTGGATCCGTCGATGTCCCCACCGCGGGTTCTCTCCAGCGAGTCGGAGCACGAGCGCCTTGATCGCTGCTCGGGTGGGTGGACGTCCAGTGCGTCGGCGCGCCGAGTAGTCCCACTTCCAAGCGATGAACCTGCGGTGCCAGCCGAGCAACGTGCCAGGAGTGACCGGGAAGGTCTCGCGCCAGCGGGAACGATGTATCAGGCGGGACAGGGCGGCGAACCAGAATCGGTCTGCGGGCTCGTAGCGGACCGGGCCGGCCAACTGCCGGCGAAGCACGGTGTTCTCATGCCGCAGCACGAGAAGCTCCGCATCCTTCACTGCCTCGCGGCGGAGCAGCACCGACGGGACGGACAGTAACTTACGGGTCACCTTGTACAGCAGGGACACGATCACCCGAGCATGCTCTCAGCCGGGACAACCTCGCTGCTCTCACAGCGACGAGGACTTTCCGAGCGGCACAGCCCCGATCTACGTCATCCTGGACAACCTGTCGGTCAGCATGGCCAACTCCGACCCCGACAACCCCGCGCTCGCGCGCGAACTGCAGGCCCACCTGCGCTGGCGCAACACCAACAACCGCCACCCCGACGTCCCGGCCGCACAACGCCGCGAACGCCATCAACGCTGGGAACGACCACGACCGCGAACGGCCTGACCAACCCGGCAAACCCATGAGGTCATCGCACTGGCTGGTGCTGGCGCCGACGACGCCAGCACCAGCCAGACTCGGCCACTACGAACGCGCACACATCTGTTCACGTGAGCGCCGCTGCAGTACTAAACCCAGTAGGCACACAGGTAAACGGTGTAGTTGGGGCCGGCGCCTGGCTTAAGAATGCCCAGGTAAAGGCAGTACGGGCGCTGCCCCTTGTACTGAGCCGTCTTGTAGATGCGGCTGGTCTTGCCGTTCGCCGTCCAGGACTGACCATCGGAGTAGTGTCTGAGACGGACGGTGCCGAAGCTGCCGTTGTAGGTCCCACTGCGCCCGACCACGGTGCACGACCAGCTGCTGCCACGATGCGCCCGATCCCCGGGAACGTAACACCACCCGTGGTGTTCCTTGGCGTCCTGAGCGTTGTCGTAGAGGCGCAGGTGCTTGTCACTCAGCGCCCCGTCGACGGATTTCGCGTTGTACACCGCTTCCAGGTAGTAGGCAGCGGCCGAAGCGGTGCCGGTCATGCCAAAAAGGGACGAAAGAATGAGAGAAAGAAGTATCAAAGGTTTCATTGCGCGCACTACAAAAACCTTCCCGATGGCAGAAAGTGGAACTTTTTGCCTTTGTGTTGGATGTCCCAGGGAATTTTATTTCTTCAACTTTTGCCTGTCCACGGGAAAAATCAGGAAAACTTCATAAACCAGTCAGCACTCTGCGTGACGAGCGCCCGGTTCCTCGACCTTCTCAGTGATCTGCGGCCTTTGCGCCTAGACGAGTAGGTCCTAAGTCCTGGCGGTGTCTGAAGACAGACGAAGGGTGTTCAAGATCAGTTTGTGAGGACCGACCTGAACACCCTTCTAATGACACCGGAACGATCCGGTGTGGATCTTGACGCCTGACACCCTTCCGCCCCGTGAGGCTCCGGTCAGACCGGCGCTCGTCCGCATCGGGCCGTTCTGCTGTCCGTCACCGTGCCGACGCCCGCACGCCCCTGGGCCCTGACGCCTCGCTACAGGCCGACGCGGCATGGTGACGGCGGTGGTGGTCCGGCCACGCTGGGCTCATGCCTGCACACCTCGTGGACCTGCGAGTCCTTGTGCCAGACCGGCGTGCACGGCGTGTCCGGGTCACCTCCGTCGTGTCGTGCGGGCAGGTTGTTGGTCGTGGTTCGAGCCCGTCCGCATGGCACACACCTCGCAACCGTCGAGCCGTCGAGCTCTGGCGCGCAGACCGGGACCGTGCGGGTCGCTGGGATCGCGAACGGCTCATCGGAGGTCAGGCCATCGAGCCTCGTCATTAGGGCGCCGCGCGTTCTCGCCAGGGTCTCTGACCAGCAGAGATTCCCCAGCGAAGGAGGACAGGCTGTTGAAGGTGTTCTGTGGGATCGACTGGGCCGAACGCCATCACGACGTTGCCTTGGTCGACGCCGAAGGCAAGCTGGTGGCCAAGCGGCGCATCACCGAGTCCGTCGACGGGTTCGCCGAGTTGACCGCCATGCTCGCCGAGGCCGGTGACAGCGCCGAGTCGCCGATCCCGGTCGCGATCGAGACCCCGCGCGGGCTGCTGGTCGCGGCCTTACGCGCCACTGGCAGGCCGATCTACGCGATCAACCCGCAGCAGGTCGCCGCTTACCGCACCCGGCACTCGGTCTCGCGCAAGAAGTCCGACCAGGCCGACGCCAAGACGCTGGCCAACATCCTGCGCACCGACGCCCACGAACACCGCACCCTGCCTGCCGACACCGCGCTGGCTCGCTCGATCGCGGTGCTGGCCCGCGCCGCGCAGGACGCGACCTGGCGGCGCACCAAGGCCAGCAACGAACTGCGGTCGCTGCTGCGCGAGTACTACCCCGGTTTCCTCGAAGCGTTCGCCGGCGGCACCACCGCGGGCTTGGCCACCGCTGAAGCCCGCGCGGTCCTGGCGATCGCACCGACACCAGCAGCCGCGATGAAGCTGACGAAGACGCGCATCGCCGCGGCGTTGCGGCGAGCCGGCCGCCAGCGCGGGATCGACCAGAAAGCCGTTGAGCTGCAACACATTCTCCGCCTGCCACGCTTGCGGCATGACCCGTTGGTCGAGGAGGCGATGGGCGCGCAGGCGCTGCGTCTGCTGGCCACTTTGGACGTTGAATGCGGCAGCGTTGAGCAGCTCGGCCAGGCCGCCGCCGAGGCGTTCCGCCAGCACCCCGACTACGCGGTGATCACCAGCTTTCCCGGCCTCGGTGAGCTGACCGGCGCACGAGTGTTCGCCGAGATCGGCGACGATCGAGCACGATTCGCCGACGCCCGCGCGCTCAAGGCGTTCGCAGGGTCCTCGCCGGTGACCAAAGCATCCGGCAACAGCGAGTCGGTGACCTTCCGCCGCGTCAAGAACGACCGCCTGGCCGCAGTCGGCTGGATCTGGGCCTTCGTCGCGTCCACGAAAGCACCCGGCGGCGCGGCGCACTACCAACGCCGGCGAGCTCGAGGCGACCGACACGCAGCCGCCCTGCGGCACCTGTTCAACCGGCTGCTAGGCCAGCTCTTTCACTGCCTGCACACCGGACAGCCCTACAACGAGGCGATGGCGTTCCCCAACCCAGCCGACCATCCCGAACCCGCCGCTGCTTGACAGCTAAACCTGATCGGAGGTCTGACCGCACTCTACGTCAAGATCGATGATCACCTGGGCAGGCCTGTCCGGACCGGACGACCACCACGGCTGACCGACGCTGAACTGCTCACCCTCGCCGTCGCCCAAGCCTTGCTCGGCATCCGTTCCGAGGCCCGCTGGCTGAGGTTCCTGCCCCGCCATCTGCCCGGCGCTTTCTCTTACCTGCCAAAGCAATCCGGCTACAACAAGCGACTGCGCACCGCGGTCCCGCTGCTCAAGAAGGTCATCCGGCTACTCGCGCTCGACACCGACCTGTGGACCGACGCGACCTGGGTCGTGGACTCCACCCCGGTCGAGTGCGGCCGCTCCCGCGAGACCACCAAAAGATCCGAACTGGCCGGCTGGGCCGGTTACGGCTACTGCTCGTCGCATTCACGGTTCTTCTGGGGACTGCGCCTGCGCCTGGTCTGCACTCCGGCCGGACTGCCGCTTGGCGCAGCAGGATCTGCGTCGCCGCGTTCGCCACTACTGCCTTGCCCACATCGCTACCGAGCACGTCCGCAGTGTCCTGGGTCGCGACGGTCAGGCCGGCCCAGTGTTTCCGCCCGGCTTTGGCCATGCGGAAAAGGAACTCGGCTCCGGCGCGCTCTTTCATCAGCAGCCACGCCTCGTCCACGACGACCAGGCGTGGGCGGCGGATGGCCGGGTTGGATACCCGCCGCCACACCGCGTCCAGCGTGAGCAGAGTGCCGATGGCCTTCAGTTCGTCGGGCAGGTCGCGCAGGCTGAACACGACGAGGTGGCCCTCGGGGTCGACGGTGCTGGGGCCGTCGAACAGTTGCTTGAACGCGCCCTCGACGAACAGGTGCAGCCGGGCGGCGAGCTCACTCGCGGACTGGTCGCTGGCATCGCCCGCGCTCGCGAGTTGGTCTCGCAAGCCTTTCAGCGTAGGAGAGGGGCGGGTCCAGGTGCGGGCGTCGGCGGTGATCCCCACGCTCTGATGGGTCGCGGCGATGGCCCGGTCCAGTGCTGCCCGCTGCGCCGGGTTTGCCTCCGATCAAGCCCTTCTGACAGGTCAGCCCCATCTGTCTAGACCGTCCTCGCTCGGACCTCAACGCGAGTCTGGACTTCTGTCCGCATCTGCCAGCCCAGCGGTGGCCTTTTCGCTGTCACTAGGCACCTTGAAAGCTCCCCTGATCTCTGATATTGGTCATGGTGTAGTCGTCGTGGGGACGGGCCAGTACGCGCAGATCACAGAAGATCGAAATGCCGCCGGCGGCGAGCTTGGCGTCGCGAAATCTGTGGTTCTCAGGAATCGGCGTACATGCTCAGCGTGTAGGCGCTCAAGACGTACCCCATCTGAACTCCGAACATCTTCCGAACGCCATTGGCATCGGTGGTGTGACCTGAGTGCGATCCAACGACGACTACTTTGCCGTCACCGTTGATATAGTAGACCGGAGCTCCGGAATCGCCGGAAGTCGTGTGTCTTCCGCCGTCGTACATGAAGCCCCTGTTGTCCAGGATGCAGGTGTTCTGGCCACTGAGGCAGTGGTTGGTTCCGGAGTCGGTGACGTAGTGGTTACCCTGGTTGTAGGTCGTCTGCCCACTGGTGTAGAGGTTCCTCATTCCTCGATAGGTGTACGATCCGCCGCCGACGAGCAAAGATGACTCGCTCTCGCGGTAGCCGCCAGTCCAGATTCGCATGTTGTAACTCGAGTTGCTCCCGCTGAGCAAGGCTATGTCAAGACGC
This sequence comes from Lentzea sp. HUAS12, assembly GCF_024125735.1. Taxonomy (NCBI): domain Bacteria; kingdom Bacillati; phylum Actinomycetota; class Actinomycetes; order Pseudonocardiales; family Pseudonocardiaceae; genus Lentzea; species Lentzea sp. HUAS12. The sequence goes on along the minus strand of NZ_CP099738.1, from coordinate 4,590,755 downwards.
CTGTTAATATACGCGACTGTGCCGATAAATCGTTTCGTGTCTGTTACGTAGACTTTTTCGCCGACTGCTCCTACGCAGTGTCCGGCGATTGTCATGAAACTGCTGCCGGATCTGTCTCTTACGGCGGCTCCCACGGTGCAGATTCCGGCATTGGTTACCACAGAGGTGGCTCCGTTGAACGGGAAAGTGTCATTGTATCTGTGTTCGGCGACGGTTTCACCCCATTCGGTTGCGAGCTCTCCTGGATATTTCTTCAGCAACGGCTCGAGCAGGGATGACGGCGCATCCGTCTGAATCACGTACCTGTCCTTTTCTGCAACGTAGAGTGTTGTGTAGCCGTACTCGACAGGAATTCCGGAACTCTCGCGCGGACCTGTCTGGCTGCCAAGGAATTTAATCCGATCGGTGGTGAACTGACTCGCTCTGACGTCGATCAGCGCACCGGTGAGCTGCGCGTTGATCCTCGACCTGACGATGCCGATCGAATCAGCTTTCTCTGCGGGCATCATGACCACATTGCGAACGCCGTCTCGGAAGGTGCCAAGTGCGCTGAGCTCTTCACTCAGGAGATCGACCTGGTGGAACTGAGAGGCTGCCAGCTTGGCCTGCGCCTCTATCGGCGGTGCTGCCATGGTGACGCCGGGCACAACGGACGCCGAACCGACTACGGCCAGGGCGGCCAAGACGGCCCGCCACTTCGGTTGAATCCCTTTTCTGGACACGCCTGTTGCCTCTCGAATGTGTGGATAAAGTGCATGTCGACAACCCGTGTCGATAGTGCATGCTTAGTCCGGATCGGGCAGTTCTGAAGTTTGCGGCTGTCAGGGTATTTCAAGCAGTTGCAAAATTGTGATTTCTCTGGCTGTGGGTCTTTGAGGGTCAGTATTGATTGGTCATGCGTTATTATTAGTCGGCCAACGCAGGGACGGCATCGCCTACGTCACTGGTTTCGGAAAAATTTCGTTGCTTTTCGGAGTGTGTTCGCATTGGTACGCAGTGTAGTCAGTTGAGTACGGGGCGCACGAGGCGGGCAAATTTCGAATGCTCACGTCGGGCATTGAGGCGAGTGCGCGAATGCCGTGGACAGTGGGCGGCAGTGCTGGTCTGTGTATGTTTCGCATGAGGGTGACCAAAGGATCGTGCGGTCAGGTGTGGCGAGGCGTGGTAACGCTTCTCGGACCCTGGGATTCCTGGTTTCCGTGAACGCCACGTTGGCGCATCGGCCGGCGAGCCGGATGCGTTCGCGGAGCATGAGGTGTGTCGGCGGCTGCCCTGACAGCCTGGTTGCTCGTCGCCCACAGAGGCTCCCAAACCGGCCGCTTCCACCATGTCGACGTCGTTGGGGATATCGCCCATGGCGGCGATCTCGTCCATCGAGACACCGTGTTGCGCGGCGAGGAATCGCAGCGCGGCGCCCTTGCAGGCTTCCGCGGGCAGCAACTCGAGGTAGTTGGTCTCCGAGGTCAATAGGCGAAGACCCGGCAGTATGCCGCGGATCAGCGACATCAGGTGATCGACACCAGGTGGCCCGGCGACGAGCATCACCTTCGTCGTCGGTTCAGAGGCGCTACCGTTCCGCAGTTCGATCCGGTCGCGCCGGGAGTAGTTGGCGAGCGCGTAGCGGAGCGCAGGACGTAGCCGCGCGGCCTGCGAATCCGACAGCGCCGACGTCCGCGGGCAGCAGGGAAATCACCTGTTCACGCAGCAGAGGCCGGGAGGCACCGAGATCGAGGTCGAGTAACCGATCGCCGGATTAGGGATCGATGATCTTCGCGCCGTTGTAGAGGTTCATCGGGTGTGCCGAGACCCAGGTCGTCACTTCGCTGGACGATCCGCAGTGAGCGGTCGACCAGAGCGCCGTCCCGATCGGTGATCAGCCAGCGCGTCGAAGGACCGGGTGCGGGTTCGTCCGAACGCTCCTAGACGAGGCTCACCACGCACCGTTGCCGGTCCGGCTCGATTGACGGCCCGCGACGAACGCGCGCAGCGACCGGATCGAGGTCCGCGGTGTGCGCTGCATGGCCGGGCTGGTCCTAGCCGGTTCCGCCGAAGGGATGGTAGTGGTCACCTGCCGGGATCAGGAGCAGCCAGGCGGCGCACACGTCCCACCCACTGACCAACGTCCCGAGCGCCGCGTCGGCCCAGCCCGCGGCGACGTGTGCCATGGACAGCGCGGCGCTGCCCGGTCTGTGCAGGTTGCTGTAGCCGGCTACCAGTTCGCCGAAGTGGGCGAGCCCGTCCGGGCCGTCTGTGCGGGTGTCGCGTGCGTTCGGGTAGCCGGTGATGAGCAGGCCACGCGACTCCATCATCACTCCTGTGGAGCGAATCGGTTCGCCGGTGAGTTCGGCGTTGTCGAGATCCGCAGTGAACACGTGGCGGGCGATCGGGTCGACAGTCATGCCGTGCACGACCGCGCCGACCGAGGTGCAGAAGAACGCGATGCCGCGAGCGAGGTTCGTCGTACCGTCGATCGGGTCGACGTCGACCCGATCGACGGACCTGCCCGAACTCCGCGCACACTCCGCATTCCCCGGTGGCGAGGCACCCGCGTGACGAGGCGTGGGGCCGGGTGGGCGGCATGCCGACGGCGACGGGACAACACTGATCCTGCAGGGACACGTCGCCGTCGTCTCTCCTAGTGACCTTGTGCGGTGACAGGTCGACCCGTACCGCCCGCGCGTCACCAGCGATGTCGTGCACCCCGCCGCGCCTGCGACATGAAGGCGGAAGTGGCGGCGATCCTCGCTGCGCTTGCCGCGATCCGGTCCACTGCGACCAAGCTGCGAGGCGGGGTGGCCGTGTACTTCGTCGTCAGCGAGAAGGACGGCGGCCTCGGCGCGTTCGACACCCTGCACCGCGTCCGCATCGGCGATACCTGCGTCGTCACCGAACCGAGCTGCGCCGCGTGGATGGTCGCGAACGCGGCACGCTCATGTCCCAATCGGAGTACCGGGCCGCGCAAACCACGGCAGCGCGCGCTACGGGGTGTCAGCGCCATCGACGCCTACCTGCCGATCCACGCCGCGCTCGCCCGCCTGGAGACCCGCCGCAACCTAGGCACCGACGCGCTCATAACCGAGTGACCCGTTCCGTACCCGCTGTCGGTCGGCATGGTCCAGGCCGCTGACTGGGCGAGCAGCTTGCCGCACCTGCTGGTCGTCGAAGTACGACTGGCGCGGCGCTGGAGGAGGAGCCCGCCCGCGCGCGGGCCGAACTGGAGACGTGCGTCGCCGAGGCGTACGCCGAAGATCCGTGGCTGTCGGTGCATCCCGCAATGGCGACGTGGCCTGCGCGCGGCCGGCTGGCCGCCAGGCACTCGCTGGCGACCCCTTCTTGACCTTGCCGAACCGGACTCGGCGCAACCCGTTCTCGCCGAGCTCCGGTCCGTTGACGTTGCCGAACCGAGCAGAGTCCTTGACATTCTCCGGAAGGAATCAGGTGCAGGCCATTGCGCTCGCCTCGGGGAGTCGCATCAGAACCAATACCAGAGGTACGAGTAGGAGCCGGCACCAGGACGGCAGCTCCATGCTCGATGATCTGTCCGGCGCCACTGGCCGTCCTTGAAGAGGGAATAGGCTTCCCGAAGGTCATAGGTGTTACGCGCACTGGCGTTGCAGGAATCGCCGTTGCCGTAGTACGACAGCGTCTGTAGTAGCACCGGGGCTGCGTTCGCGGGTGCGGAGATGCCGACCATCATCACACCCGCGAACGTAGCCGCGGCTAGACTCCGCGCTGTACGAGACTTTCGGTAGAAGTTCATTGCAAGCGATTTCTCCCATCATATTTTCGAGTTGGCCCGCCGGGCTCCGGTCGTGTCAATTGCGCGAACCCGTTCGAGTCAATAGTGGAAATATAGCCACACTCCGGTCTCTGCTCTATCAGATTTTTGCGGAACCTCTCTCTGTGACACTGCGGCTGACGATGTCGACGTGCTCCTGCGGCTTCTTCCGCGCGGCCACCGGCGTCAGCATCTTTTCGAAAAACTCCTCGATAGCACGCGCGACCGTCCTGTCTTCGGCGCACTCTTACGAAAATTACACAACGGCTTCACGAGAAGCGAAAGGTCCGCGCACTTCTTAGGGCGAGTTCGCGGAGCCGGGCGAGTGCCCCACGTGGCGGCTCGACCGCCTGCGGTGTCGACACCCTGAGTCCAGACACCGCCGCTCCAAGAACGACACCAGCTGACACGATTCGACTCAACGCCCCTCACGACTCTCGGCAGCAACTCACCGAGGTACTGCGCTCAGTCACATCTCACGATCTCTGCCGATGCGATCCTCTGCGTTCTGGAGGCCCGCAAGAAAGCGAGCCGTGTGCGGCAGCTTTACCAGGCTGGGCTCGCGCGCTTGTTCAGCAACGACGTGTTCACCGTTGAACTGCCCAGACGCCGGGAACTTCTGCGCCGCCTCGACGTCATCGGGTTGCGGCTGGGGGAGTGTGCCGACGTGCTTTTCGAGGCGATGCAGAAACGTAGTCACTGATCGGTCTTCGTCCTGACATCATGACTTCGCAACATGCGCAACCGAGTGTCCCGTACGCCGTCGCGCGAGGTGAGGAGGTCGTCACGGCACAGTTGAGCAGTCTGGTGACCATTAACCGGCACAGCCCGATCCTCTTGTAACTCCAGCTCGCTCGTAGACTGCAGGACCTGATCGAGCGGGGGAGTTGACTCCGGGGATCGTCTCGACAATGAGTTCGTCCTCGCTGAGCAGCTCGGACTGCCGCGGCCTACCGTGCGGCAGGCCATGCACACCTGGTCGACAAGGAAATGCTGACGCGCAAGCGCGGAGTCGGCACCACCGTGGTCAACAACCGTGCGTGTCGCGCTACCCAGTTGACCAGACTGTACGAAGACCTGGAGAGGGCGGGAACGGGGCCGAGCACCGAGGTGCTCGGCTTCGAGGTCGTTGCGGCGACTGAGGACATTGCGGCCGCGCTGACCATCGAAGCAGGTGCGGACGTGATCGCGGTCCGCCGGCCGCGCTTCGTCGACGACGAGCCCCTGGCCATCCTGCGCAACCACGTGCGCGCCGCCCTGGGTGTGACGGCCGTGTGCCTGGCTGAAGAGGTCTCTACCAGTTGCTCCGGGAATCCGGGAACGCCGTGCGGTCGGTCGAACAGGCCATCAGTGCGCAAGGCGACCGCCGCGGAAGCCACTCTGCTGAACGAGGGCAGGGGCGACATTGCTGACGTTGGACCGTACCGCGCACGTCGCCCAGGGCCGCCCGCTTGAATGCGGCAACGACCTGTACCGGGCATCGTTGTACTCGATCTCCATGTCCGCGGTCAGCGACTGACATCTCCTGCTGCGCAGGTGTTCGGGGGAACGTCGCGAGGTCTTCATGGACCGTTCGATCATCGGCCCGGCCTTGGTCATGTTCGTGTTCCACTGTGGACTTGAGCCCGGCGGTACGGAAACTTGTCTTGACATCAATGTGACCTCGGTGCCGGGATGGTCTCATCCCGGCAGGTCAGAGCGGTCCGGTTCAGGTCGGTCGCGCGCTCCGCGGGATCGGTCGCCGCCACCGAAATGCTTGTCACCGGCGAGAGGCACGGGCGGCGAGCGTGTCCAGATAGGACGCACCACTCCGATGGAACCCTCCGTCAGTTAAGGAATCCCAGTGACCACATCTCATCGGCGGCCGAGGGCTGCTGCCCTGCTCTTGCTACCCGTCCTGCTGGCCGGCGCGGTGACCCCCGCGAGTGCCGCCGCCGGTACGCCGACCGGCCTGGCCGCTCCGACCGTCGAAACGCCCAGGACGTTCAATGACGACGAGGGCGGCAATGTGGACTCCGACGATCCGGAGGTGTGGATCCACCCCGACGACGACGAGGATTCCATCGTCATCGGCGCGGAGAAGGAACACGGGATGAGCGTGTTCACCCTGGACGGTCACAAGATCCAGCACGTTCCTGCCGCTCCCGCACCCGGTCCGGATGACGCGGTCGGTCGGCTGAACAACCTCGACGTGCTCTACGACGTCGAACTGGGCGGGCGGGAACGCGACATCGTCGTGGTCAGCGACCGAGGCCTGGACAAGCTGCACGTCTACTCGATCGACGAGGACAAGGCCGAGGACGGCGAGCCGCCCTTGACCGAGATCACCGCCCCCGGTATGCCGTTCCTGTTCTCCGCGGACCAAGCGGAGGTCAACGAGCAGGACACCGCCTACGGCATGGCCGCCTGGAAGGCGTCGAACGGTACGGTCTACGTGCTCGCCACCAGAGAGCACCGCACCGACCTCGGTCTGTTTAAGCTGGTGTCCAAGCCCAACGGCAAGATCGGCTACGAGCTCGTTCGCCGCGCGGCCCTGCCCGCGAGCTTCACCCTGCCCAATGGTTCGTCGTGGACGCCGTGCGACGAGCCGGGCCGGCAGCCGCAGTCGGAAGGTATGGTCGTGGACAAGGAGCGCGGCCTCGTCTACATCTCGCAGGAGGGTGTGGGCATCTGGCGAGCGGGCGCCGACCTCGTCTCCTTCGCCCCGGTCCTCATCGACAAGGTGCGTGAGTACGGCGTTCCCGCCACCTACGACGCCGAGTCCGACGAGTGCATCGCCGGTGCCAACCCAGGGTACGGTGGCGCACGCCTCAGTGCCGATGTCGAGGGTCTGACGATCTACAACCGCGAGGACGGCAAGGGCTACCTGATCGCCTCGAGTCAGGGTGACAGCACCTATGCTGTGTACGACCGCAAGCCTGCCAACACCTATATCGGCTCCTTCAAGGTGGGCGGTAGTGCGACCATCGACTCGACGGAGAACACCGACAGTCTCTTCGTGACCAATCTGGCCGTCGGGGACTTCGAGCACGGTTTGTTGCTGGTGCAGGACGGCAACGACACCCCGGACATCCTGGGCGGCGACGGAGAGGTGCGGGAGAGCACCAACTTCAAGTTCGTGCCCTGGGAGAACGTGGCCCATTCCTTCAGCACTCCATTGAAGATCGACACGGACGGCTTCGATCCTCGCGACTGATCTGCGGACCAAGACCACGATGCCCTCGCCGAGGCCCGGCGCGGGCATCGTGGTCCGCTAGTAACATCCCGCCAGACGTGGCGGTGAGGTGATCACGTCTCGTCCGGCCGGGGCCACCGACTTGATCCTGTGGACACATCTAGCCTCGCGGGTACCCACGGCGGCCGGACCTTGGATCCATTGTGGACGTCGTCGTTGTTCAGTCGCTCCAGCGTTTTCCCGCACCGGATTCGAGCTCCGTGGAAACAGTCCTCATTCCGGGGACGGGTCCGCGCTCCGGCCACACGATGGTCCGCGGACGCCCTGGGACGGTGACATGGCCGCGGTTGCCTTCGAGTCGAGGCTCGCAGGTGACCGCTACCGTCGTTCAGCCGAAGTAGCGCCAGTTGAATCGGTAAACCAGTACGAACACGCCGCCGTGCACCCACTCGTGTGCCTCGACGACTCTGGTCTGAAATCGGCCATAGTAGCCGACAGTGCGCGCGAATTGCACGAAAGCCGCCGCTGCGGCAGCGGCGTCCCTGTAGGCCCTGTAGTTGTTCTGGTCGTATTGCCACGCTCCCCACGCCTGCTGCGTTTCCATCGGGACCGAGGACGTCTTCGCGATGCTTGGCTTCCCCTCCGCCACCACTGGGGCGGCACTGGCGTTGCCTGTCGCGACGGTCAGCGCCGCGGCGATCACCGCTGTTGCCGCGACCAGTCGCATCAGAAACCTGCGGGACGTGTTCGGCTGCATGGAACTTCTTCCTTCCTCTGGGGACGTCATCTGACTCCGGCAGGACCGCGATAGCAGGTCCTGCCCGGAAGATCGCGGTTCGTTCAGTTGCCGGTTCCCACGAAGAGCAGGTGGTTCGGGGACCCGGCGCCGGCGTAGGTCACCTTGTTCTTGGTGGACGCGGTGACCAGGTCGGTCGACACCTGGGCGGGGGTAGCGGCCTCGTCGTTCTGCAGGTAGCAGGCGATCGCGTCTGCCACGTGCGGGGTGGACGTGGTAGTGCCACTGATGGTTTTGGTTGCCGTGGCACTCGTGTTCCAAGCCGATGCGATGTCCCTGCCGGGCGCGAACAGGTCCAGCGCGGGTATGTAGCTGGAGTAGAAGTCGCGCGACCGCCTGGCCAGTCGGTGAAGCCGACCGTGATGGCCTGACTGACGCGAGCGGGGGAGACGGTCCTTGCGTCCCAAGACTCGTTGCCCGCGGCCACCACTTACGTCACACCGGAGGCGATGGAGCGCCGCACGGCGACGATCGCGGCGGAGACTCCGCCATCGAGGCTCATGTTGGCCACTGTCGGCCTCACCGCGTTGGCGGTGACCCAGTCGATGCCCGCGATCACGCCCGCTGTCGTGCCGCCGCCCTTGCCGTCCAGCACCCGCACGGCAACGCTCTTGGCTGCCTTGGCCACTCTGTAGGTGATGACGGCGATCGTGCTCGCGACACGGGTGCCGTGGCCGGTCCCGTCCTGGGCCACCGGGCCGTTGTCGATGAAGTCGTAGCCGTTGCCAGCTAGGCCACCGGAAGTGCTGTGCGAAACCCGTACACCGGTGTCCAGCACGTAGGCGGTGACGCCCGCTTCGGTCGAGGTGTGGTTGCAAGACCTGCTCAGCGGTAGGTTGGCCTGGTCGATTCGGGCGAGCACCCACAACGGCGCGGTGTTCTGGACCGCTTCGGCGCGCACCGCCCAGTCCTGTTCGACGTACTCCACGGTGGGATCTGCCACGAGTCGCTTTGCCTGGGAGACAGGAAGATTCTTCGCGGTGAAGCCCCGCAGTGCGCTCCCGAAGACCCTGTCGATCACGCCGCTGTGCCGTGCGGCGATGGTGTTCGCCACCGCTTCGTTGCTCGAGACCGTCTCCGAGGTGTCCTTCAGCTTGGCGATGTAGCTGTGGGCGATCTTCCCGGCCGAGTCGGCCGACAGGATCTCACCCGCGGGTGCGGCCCGAGCCGAGGAGACCTGCAGGTTGAGCGTCGTGGCGGCAGCAGCCGCCACCCCGGCTGCCGTCGGCAATCGGACGTGCCGTGACTTGCCCATTCTGCGGATCCCGTTTCTCTGGCCGTGTCGATGGCGTGGCCGATCGCGCCTGGAAATTCGCTTTCGAAGAGCTGTTCGCGGTTCTGGAGCGGTCTGCGTCGGCCCTGCCGATGTCCGGTCAGGAGGTTGCCCCTGTTGTCGACGGCACGACCCGATGAATGTCGGGCCGGCGACCCGCTTCCATTGCGTCACGCCAATCTTCACCCGCACCGCCGTATGTCTTAAAATACATCAACGAGAGAAATTTTCCCCGTTTTCGCGAGGATTCCTCGGATCTCCGAGAATCTCGATTGGACTTCGGACTGAGGTATGGGGAGGTTGGCGCCGATCGTGGTGTCGCTGGCGTGCCGTACAGCTACTTCGCGGTCAATCAGAAAAATGTGGACGTGAGCATCCTCCGGTCTTCGACCTGCACATCTGACGGAGTCGGCGTTCACGCAGCTGCTACTTCGGGTTCGCGCCTGAAGTAGCAGTACACCTGGTGAACCGTGAAGCTCCGTCCACGCCCGCGCGCCGTCCACGACTTGCGCAATGTGAGGAAACGAAGTTGTAGACAGACGTCCGGCGACCAAAGCGGGGTTAACGTTTTCCATCCGGTCTCGCCGCTGGCCGCGAGTTCATGGCGCAATCGCGGACGCGTTCTCCTCACGACCGCACCGGTGACAGCGCGCGCCGCAGCGGTCCAAAAGGCAGTCCGGACACCGGGCAGAACTGACCGTGTCCACAACCGACCCGCTTTCCCGGCTCCTGGACGCCATCGCGTCACCTGTCGCTCCCGCGTGCCACTGCGTGCTGAAGCGCCTCGGGCCGCACATCGAACGAATCACGCTCAACGCTAAGGATTCAGATGAAAGTTCTCCTCGCTGTGTTTGTGTCGCTGAGTGTGTTGCTCCCGGCACCGGCCGCGTCGGCCGATACCGTGGTCACCCCCACGAACCCGAACATAAAGTACTTCGGCCGCTGGAACACGGCTTCGCCGTCGGCACATGTATCGGAATGGGCGGGCGCCTATCTGGTCACCGGTTTCACCGGGAGTACCGTCAAACTGCGCCAGCGCGATCCCATCGACTTCTTCGTCAGCATCGACGGTGGACCTGATGTGGTCTACGTCAACAGGAGCGGGACCGTCGACGTGACACCCCGCGATCTTCGGTCGGGCAACCACACGCTGCGTGTGTCCTACCGCCCGGTCGCCGGTTCCTACCGAGGTGACGCCGTCTTCGGCGGACTCGTGCTCGGAACAGGTGAGCGGACGTTTGCCCCCGCCGTGCCGTCGAAGATCATTGAGTTCATCGGTGACTCGATCACAGTCGGTCAGCGCTCGTCGAAGCAGGCACTCACCGCCTACGGCTGGTTGACGGGCGAAAAGCTGAAGATGGGACACACTCAGATCGCCGTGGGCGGGGCTTGCCTGCACCCGGCGGCCGATGGCTGCCTGAGCATGCGTGAAGGTTTTCTGCGCACCGGTCTGCCGGTGAACTCACCCCAGTGGTCGTTCTCGCGGTACCGGGCCGGCGCGGTCGTGATCAATCTGGGAACCAACGACGTCGGTCACCGGGTGTCGAGGCAGGACTTCCAGGCCTCCTACCTGATTCTGCTGCGCCGCGTGCGTGAGAAGTACCCGGATGCGGCGATCTTCGCCCTGCAGACTTTCCGCGGGCGATACGCGGCGGAGACCCAGGCGGCTGTTCGAGAAATGGCCGGCACCGGAGATCGCAACGTCGTCTTCGTCAACACCGAAGGATGGATCGACCCCGCCACCGACACGGCCGACGGTGTGCATCCCAATGACACCGGACACCGGAAGATCGCCGACAGGCTGGCACCCGTGATCGCGGCCAGGGTGAGTCGCTGAGACGCGGATGCCCGGCACACCCATCGAGTGGTGTGCCGGGCATCCGCGTTCATCGCCGCTCAGGGACGAGCGAAGCTCGGGTGAGGCGGCTGGTTGTAGGCGCTGTTCTGCCACGCGACCGCGAGGCGGTATTGCCGGTCCTCCATCAGGGACAGTCGGCGGATCGTGGTCGGCTCGGTGGTGGTGTAGATGCGCAGCGCGGTGCTGTCCGCGGTGCGCCAGACGACTTCCTCACGCCAGTCGCCCAGGATGTCCGCGGACAGCGCCGGGGTCGCCTTGGTGCCGTTGGCCGCCTGCACACCCTGTCCCGTGAGCAACCTGAGCTCGCCCGACGGGCTGTACTTGTCGATCGTGGTGCCGTTCAGCAGCTCACGTTCGGCGTCGCCGTCCCACCACACGACGAAGTTCGCCGATCCCGGCTTGCGGGCGGACACCACCGCACCGGTGGTCGCGCTGCGCAGACCGTCAACGGCGGCGGACCACACTTCGGCTCCGGGGTTGTCCGGCCAGATGTCCGCGGCCACGGCGCGGCCGTTGTCACAGCCGCAGGACGGTGCGCTCCAGATGATTCGGCCGGTGCGCGCGTCGCCCATCCAGTCAGCGACGTCGGTCTTGCTCTCGGATGGCTTGAACACCTCGAATCCGGGCCTCGACGGAATGAAGTCACCGACGTGGTAGGCATCTCCGTGGTGGGTGTTGTTCTGCCACATACCGCGACCGTTGTCATCGATCGCCATGGAGCCGTAGGCGATCTCGTCGCGTCCGTCGCCGTCCACGTCGGCCACCGAAAGCTGGTGGTTTCCCTTGTCCATCCAGTCCGCCGGCCGTGCCTGCGCCGCGGAGTCGAACACCCAGCGGTTGACCAGTACGCCGTCGCGGAAGTCCCAGGCGGCGATCGCGGAGCGCTTGTAGTAGCCGCGGGCCATGATGATGCTGGGCCGCACCCCGTCCAGATAGGCGGTACCGGCGAGAAAGCGGTCGACACGGTTGCCGTAGTCGTCGCCCCAACTCGCCACCGAGCCACGAGCCGGAGCGAAGTCCGCCGTGGCGAGGACAGCGCCGTCGGTCCCTCGGAACACCGACAGGTACTCGGGTCCGGAGAGGACATAGCCGTCGGTGGTGCGGTGGTAGGCCTTGGCGTTGCCGATGACCTGGCCGGTGCCCGAACGGGTGCCGTCCGCTGTCTTCATCGCGACCTCGGCCTTGCCGTCTCCGTCGAAGTCGAAAACCTGGAACTGCGTGTAGTGGGCCCCGGCGCGGATGTTGCTTCCGAGGTCGATGCGCCACAACCTGGTGCCATCGAGCCGGTAGGCGTCCAGCAGGACATTGCCGGTGTAGCCCGCCTGTGAGTTGTCCTTGGCATTGCTGGGATCCCACTTGAGCACGATTTCGGTGACGCCGTCGCCGTCGAGATCGCCCACGGATGCGTCACCGGCCGTGTAGGTGTACGCCTCGCCCGAGGGGGTGGTTCCTCCCTTCGGAAGCTGGAGCGGCACGTCGATGCTCGACGTGCGCGTTCGCACTCCTGATCTCAGCGCTGTGGTGTCACCCACCAGGCGCACCTCGTAGGACGCGTCGGCCGGTGCGCCGAGGTCGAGATAGCTGGTCGCCTTGGTGATGGGATCAGCATTGATCTTCACACCGTTGCGGTAGACGTTGAACGCCGGAGCGCTGCCGTCTGCTCTCAGCAACCGCCATGACACGAAGTTGCCCGGTTGCCGCAGGGACCTGATGCTCACCAGGGCACGGGTTTCCTTCACTGCCACAGCACGCGGCTGAGCTGATGGTGTGTCCGCAGAGGATGTTTCGACAGAAATGCTGGCCGCGAGGACAGTGGAGGCGAGCACCAAAGCTTTTGCTGTGCGCGACAAAGTTTATCTCCATCCCGGTTAATTCCGATGGGAGAAGATATATCCGTCACGCGGGCTTGATCTTCCGAATTTTATTGAAGAAGCTCAAAAAAGGCCGGATTTCTCAACGCTGAACTCTCTGGGTCTGCCGGGGTCTCTGGAGTAAGTTAATCGTTCGATCTCTAATGTTAATGGTTGGCGGTGTGCTGGATCTCATTCTGTGTGGGCTTTTCGCCTGTATTGCTAGGCAATTCGGCCCACGAGATTCGCGCCTCTGTGGGCGCTGTTGAACCAGATGTCGCACTCCGGCGTGCTGGGTGCGAAGCTATTTCTGTATCGGCTGTCAGTCCTGCGGAAGCTGATTTTGGCAATCAAAACATGGCGAAGTGTGTAATTTTTGAGGTGTATCCGGTGAGCTTGGATCACAATTTTCGCGCGGCTTGGTAGTTTTACTTACGGTCCTCATAGTTATGTGCGTTTAATTGGTCTGAGTCTGTCGATCTTGCTACGGTGGCGCCGTGTTGTGATCGGCTTTATCGGCTTCGGAGGTTCAGTTGAGATCTTTGCGTGTTCTCTTGGTCGTGATGTTCGTTCTCGTGGGCGTGTTGGTTCCGGCTGGGGCTGCCAGTGCGGCGGGCGAGCGTCACTTCGTCCACATCAGCACGAGTGGTGCACCCTTGTGGCGCGCGTCGGCGACTCTCTTCGCGCAGAGTGGTAAGCCGGTGTACTACTGGAACCAGTCCCAGCGCTCCGGCGGCAGGGCGTTGTGGTATTTCACGTGGTACGGCGACAACGGCTGGATCCACGCCAACCTGCGCAGTTCCGGGGGTGAGTACTGGTCGGAACCGCTCCGTCTGGATCGTGATCACTGCTTCAAGATCGATGGGTGGGGGCAGATCCGATACACCGGCGACAGTGTCACCGGTGGGTGCAACTCAAGGTGACTACCAGGTGAGGAGGCAGCGGAAACATCGCCGTCGGCGGCGGTCGCACGGTCGTTCGGCGACCGGAAGTCGGTCATGATCTCGGCTGGTCCGGCTACATGCTGATGCCCGCCGAACGCGGAGATGATCCGATAGCGGATGCGCCCCAGTGTGCCGTCCACGATCAATACCGCGTCCGGCCTGTACTCGCGGCTTGTTCAGCGCTCCGGCAGCCGGAGTCCAGGACTTCACCGACGAGGTGCGGACCGGTGGCAGGAGTAGCTCCCGCACGTGGCGGAGTGGTCCTGGACAAACCCAATCGGAGCCCGCGGAAGTCGCCCCAGCGCACGAGAAGTCCGCAGATCCTGCACAGTGTGGGGCCTATTCGCGCGCTGTGATCGTCCCTGCCTGGTGCTTGCCATGGGACGGTCACAGCACGACGTGTCAGACCCTGGCGAACCCGAAGGTCGTCGCGATCTTGTCGATCCGAACGGCGAACATGATCCCGTTGATGAGCGCGATGTGCATGCCGGCAACCATCGCCTTGCCCTCGTGGACCGTGTAGACGGGTGCTCCCGAGTCGCCCGCTCGCGTGAGCGTGCCGTTCCTGTAGGCGATGAGGTCCTGGAAGCACCGGCCGTCGAAGCACGCGCGCGCATGGGCATCCGCCACCCGGTGATCGCAGTGTTCACCGGTGCTCCTCCCGCTCACGCACAGGTCGTTGACCGGGCCGGACAGGTGGTTGATTCCCCCGATGAGGTACGTCGCGGATGAATCGACGCCACCGCGGTAGATCGAGTTCCCGTAGCGGCCGGTGGTGGCGGCGATCAGTGCGACGTCGATCGACGGCACCGTGGACACGATCTTGCCGATCTCGGCGCGGACTCCGTTGTGGCCCGCCTTCTCCGAGTAGATCCGCGCGCCGGCCGGGAAGCAGTGAGCCGCCGTGATCATCCGGGACACACCGTCGGGGTAGACCATGCGGAATGCGCTGGTGCAGATGTTGCCGTTGCTAGGGCTCGCGATCGAAGCGCCACCGTAGAACGGGCTGTAGTCGGACTTGCGCGACTGTTGCCCACCGTCACCTCGCTGGACCACCACATCGTCGGAGAGCAAGTCCTCCAGCCGGTCGACCACCTGCTTCGGCGCGGTCGTCGTGACGATCACCCGACCGGTGTTCGCGTCGTAGTGCGTGCCGAACGAGGACTTCCGGCCGTCGGGGTCCTTCGTGGCCATCTCCTGGACCACGGCGGCCACGGCGGATGTTCGTGCTGCAGCCGACGAGTGGTCCTCGTTGGCCGCCGCTGTCGCCGGGCCGGGCCAGGCGAGCTGTGCCGCGAAGAGGAACGTCGTGGCAGCGCACAGCCGCCGCGTGCGTGCCTTGTGTGACGTCGTCCTCCGGCGCTTTGCGGAGGAACAGGAAAAGGCGGTTCTCGACATGACCTGAACTGAAACAACAGCACACCAACTCTGCCTATGCGAAAAAGTTCGAGTTCTTCTCGAATACCGTGGATTCGGGAGTCAGGGCTGCTGGCGCCGCGCTCACCGGCGGTGGGACTTGTTGCTTCCCATCCTGGATCACGCTTCCGGAAGCTTTCTCCGGGGTGAGCTTGAGGTAACAGTCGAACCGATGCGGTCGCTTATCCGTGATTCGTACGCCTGGGGTCACGCGCGATGTGCTTCAGCAGGTCTCCGACGGCAGGACGACATCGGAGACCCTGGTCGCGTGGTCGGGCGACGCCAAGCGGAGCCACAGAGTTGCCGCCAGCACCGCGGAGGCGGCGCCGAGGATGGCGAGCGCAGGCCGGAGACCTCCCGCTGCCGCAGTCATGCCCGCGATCACCAGTGGCGAGATGAACTGGCCCACGAACAGGGTGCCGGTCCACAGGCCGGTGCCCCGGCCGCGGTGGACGAAGTCGAGCAGGTCCAGCGCCCAGGTCAACAACGTCGGCAACAGCGCCCCGGTGCCGAGTCCCGTCAGGACGGCTCCCGCGGTGATCATGGGCACCGAGCCGGACGCCGCCACGACGACCAGGCCCGTCGCCGCCAGCAGGAACTCCCCGACGAGCAGCTTCCTGCGTCCGAGCCCGGCCAGGCGTCCGAACACCGCACCGCCGATCGCGGTCGCGATCGACATGACGGCACTGATGAGGCCGATGACACCCGTGGACGTGACTCCCGCCGCATCGAGCACGTAGGACAGCTGCACGATCAGCGCGTAGAACACGATTCCGCCGAGGAACGTGACACCGCACGGCGCGAGGAGGCCTCGCCACGGCACGGGCTCCAATCGCGTGCGTTGCACCGCCGACGGCGTCGGCGCCCACAGCGACCGCGCCAGGGGAATCACCAGTGCCAGGGAGACGAAGTACATCCAGAAGGGGGTGCGCCAGCCGCTCGCGCCCAGCAGTCCCCCCAACAGCAGGAACAGGGTGGCGCTCACGGCCGCCACGGTGGCCTGCAGACCGAGGTAGCGGTTGCGCTTCGCGCCGGACCAGTAGTCGCCGATCAGCGTCGTGCAGCACGTCATGATGGCGGCCTCGCACACGCCGACCAGAACGCGGCTTCCGATGATGGCGCCGAGGCCGTCGAGGTAGAGCGGAGCGGTGCCGAAGATCGCGTAGGCCACCATCGCCGCGATCAGCAGTCGTACCCGGCCCAGCCGGTCGACCACGACGCCGGCGAACGGTGACACGAGGCCGATCATCAGCGCGGGAACGGTCAGCACGATCGGAACCAGCACCGCCACACCCGGTGTCGCGGCGAACTCCTGGGCCATTAGTGGGAGGACGGGCGCGATCAGCACCGAACCGAGCACCGACATCGAGCTCGCGGCGAGAAGTAGGAGCAACTGGGGCGTACCCGCCACGCGGGTGGTGCCGTTGCCGTTCATGATCACCTCACGACGTTGTGGAAGTCTGAACCAGGCGGGCGGCGTCCGAGATGGACTTGACGCCGCCGTGTGCGGTGAGCCCGCCGTCCACGGCGATCTCCGTGCCCGTGACGAACGAGGATCCGTCGCCGAGCAGGAAGAGCACGACCGCCGCGACCTCCTCGGGAGTGCCGGTACGGCCCAGCGGGGTTTCCGCGATGTTCGCCGCGCGGAACGCCGGGCCGGCGGACGCGGTCATCGGTGTGTCGATGTAGCCGGGATGGACGGCGTTGACCCGGATGCCGCGCGGTCCCAGTTCGGTTGCGGCCGCACGGGTCAGACCGCGCAGTGCCCACTTGCTCGCGGTGTAGGCGACGGGGTGGTGACCGGTCAGCGCGGCGACCGAACCGACCGTGACGATCGACGCTCCCGCGCTCATCAGTGGCGCGAGGTGCTGGATGCCCAGCAGCGGACCGGCCACGTTGACGTCGAGCACCCGGTGCAGGTCGGCCGGATCGAGTTCGTCCAGCCTCGCGCGCCACGTGATGCCCGCGTTCGCGACGAGTCCGTGCACGGTTCCGTGCCGGGCAAGCAGTTCCGCCGCGAACACCGCCCAGCCTGCTGGGTCGGTGACGTCGAGGCGCCGGCCGGTGATGCCGGGACGGTGCGGTACGGGCTCCCGGTCAAGCGCGTACACCACGGCCCCCGCCCGTGCGGCGGCCAGTGCTTCCGCGGCGCCCTGTCCGCTCGCCGCCCCGGTGACGACGACCACGCGGCCGTCGAGGCTCATGGCCGTGTCCTGGGACGCTGCCGCGCGGCGGGGATCTTCACCGGGTCACCGCCTGCCACGACGGTGTTGGCGATGGTGCCGATGCCCTCCACCGTCATGGTGACGACATCGCCCCGCCGCAGCCCCGTGACGCCGGCGGCGTGGCGGCCCCACTTCTCGGCGAGGCAGCCGCCGTTGCCGCACGTGCCGGACCCCAGCACGTCGCCAGGCCTGACCTCGGTCCCGCGACTCGCGTAGGCCACGAGCTCCTCGAACGGCCAGCCCATGTTGGACAGCAGGTCCCGGCCGACCTCGATCCCGTTGACCTCGACGGTCATGCCCAGCGTCAGGAACCCGTCCGCGTCGCGCCACGGCTCCAGCTCGTCCGCGGTGACGAGCACCGGGCCCAGCGTCGTGGCGAAGTCCTTGCCCTTGCAGGGGCCGAGCCCGACCTTCATCTCCCGCCGTTGCAGGTCGCGAGCCGACCAGTCGTTGAGGATCGTGTACCCGGCGATGTGCTCGCGCGCGGCTTCCGGGGAAAGGTCGCGGCCGACACGGCCGATGATCGCGGCGACCTCCAGTTCGAAGTCGAGCGCGGTGCAGCCTGGTGGCACCGCCACGTCGTCGTGGGCGCCGATCACCGCATAGGGGTTGGTGAAGTAGAACGTCGGCGCCTCGAACCATTCCGGTGGCACGGCGGCACCACCCGACACCGACCGCACCACGCCCTCCACGTGTTCCTCGAACGCGACGAAGTCACGCACGGTCGGAGGTTCCAGTGGTGTGAGCAGCCGCAGACCCGCCAGTGGCACGGTGTCTCCCTGACGGAGCGCGGTGTCGCCCGCCGAGTGCAGCTGTTCGGTATGCAGCAGGTCGAGCACCGTGATTCCGGCGGGCAGGCGGTGGAACAGGTCGTCGGTGACGAGTCCGCACCGGGTGCCGGCGTCCTCGTCCCACACCGTCGCGAACTTCACGGCGCCACCTTTCCGCTCACGTGCGGCAGCGGTGCGCCCGCGTGCCACACCTCGGTGATGCGGACTTCGGTGAAGCGCCATCCCTCCGCCGTGCGGCGCAAAGCGCAGTCGTACCAACCGGAACCGTCGGCGTGGTCGAACGTGTCGTCGCTGAGCATGTGCACTCCGAGCAGATAGGACCGCGTTGTGGCGGTGTCGCCGTCGATGCTGATCGCGTGGTTCGACGACCCGTGCCACGTGCCCGTGTAGCGACCGAGGCCTCGTTCGCCTGCTGTGGCGGCGCGGATCGCGGTGCGGCCCTCGAACCGTGCCGCACCGGGGATCTCGAGCACGCCGTCCTCGGCATAAGTGGCGGCGTAGGAGTCCCAGTCCTTTTCGTCGAGCGCTCTGGCGAACTCGACCAGCAGGTCCGAGATCAGCGCGCGGTCCACCAGCCAGCGGACCTGCTCCTGCAGCGCGCTCATACCGGCGGCGCCACGAACAGGCCCTTGTCCAGATCGTTGAACGACCTGGCGGCGACGAACTCGTCCATCTTGTTGGCCGTGCCCCACTGGTCGGAGACCTCCGGGTCGGAGAAGTCGTGCAGTCCCGGGTGCCAGGTGTCCTCGTCGAGCACCTCGAGTTCGGTGGTGTACTCGATGGTGTTGCCCTGGGGGTCGAGGAAGTAGGAGAAGGTGTTGTTGCCCGCCTTGTGCCTGCCGGGGCCCCAGATCTTCTCCACGCCCAGCCGCAGCAGCCGACCGGTGCCGCGCATGTACTCGTCGATGCCACGCATCTCGAAGCTCGCGTGGTGCAGTGACGGGTGAGGGCCGCGGGCGATGGCGAAGCTGTGGTGCCAGCTGTTGCACCGCATGAACCACATCGCGTTGCCGATGTTGGGGTGGGTGAGGATGTCGGAGACCGCGAACGACAGGTACCGGGTGTAGAAGTCGACTGTGCCCTCGGGGTCAGCGGAGTTGATGACGACGTGCGACAGGCGCACGGGAATCGCCTCGGTCTCCTCGATCCTGCGGTGTTCACGCTGCGCGACGTCGCACGACACCTCGACCGTGCGGCCCTCGTTGTCGAAGAAGCGGAACCCGTACCCGCCACCGGGGGTGCTGACGGTGCCCGGCTCGGACACGATGGTGACGCCTGCTCGGGCGAGTCGCTCCGCGAGCGCGTCGACGTCGGCCGGGCGGGCCGCGCCGAAGGAGATCAGGTCGATGCGCTTGTCGGTGGTCTCGCGCAGCCGCAGTACGTACTGCTCGGGAGACCCGACGGCTGCCAGGAAAGACAGGCCCGTGTCGGTGACGGTCTCGGCGAGACCCCACTCCGCCGAGTAGAAGGCGCGTGCCCGCGCCAGGTCGGGCACGCCGATGGCGACGTGCCGCAGGTGGGTGATCAGGCGGGTCATGATCATTCCTTTCCGGACTGTCGGAGGGTGGGCCACAGGCCCAGCTTCTCGGCGTTGCCCACGGCCACGGCGGCGCGCTCACCCGTGGTGAGACCGGCGGCGTCGAGTGCCGCCAACGGGTCGGCCGCGCCCATGTCGAACGGGTGGTCGGACCCGAGCAGCACCCTGTCGGAGCCGACCTTGCCGACGAGCGCGCCGAGTTCTTCCGGTGAATGCACGAGCGAGTCGAACCACAGCCGTCGCAGGTAGGCCGACGGCGGCTCGGCGCACCCGCGGGCGTCGGGCCGCACCCGCCACGCGTGGTCGGCGCGGCCGATGTGATGAGGGAGGTAGCCGCCGCCGTGCGCGGCGAGCACCCGCAGGCCCGGATGGCGGTCGAGCACCCCGGAGAAGATCAGGTGCGAGAGCGCGACCGCGTGCTCGACCGGCTGTCCTACCGTGTTCGACAGGTACCGCAGGGCCAGGCGTGCGCCCAGGGAACACCCGAAGGGATGCAGGAACACGACGGCGCCGGTCTCGGCGGCGCGCGCCCAGAACGGCTCGAGCCGGGGATCGGACAGCTCGACGCCGGGCGCGTGCGAGGAGATCTCGACCCCGGCGAGGCCCAGCGCGAGCGCGTTCTCCAAGTCCTCGACCAGCGTCGAGGGGTGCTGCAACGCGACGAGCCCGAGTCCGGCGAGACGATCGGGCGCCGATGCCACGAGGTCCGCGACACCGCGGTTGGCCGTGTGCACGATTCGCCGGGCCTGGTCCTCATCCGCCCAGTAGTGGTACTGCGACGGGGACGGCGACACGACCTGCGCGTCGATTCCTGCCGCGTCCATGTCCGCGAGCCTGCGTTCGAGGGTGGTCAACGAGGACAGGCGTGTGCGGACCATGCGCGCCGACTCGGCTCGGGACTGCGGGCTGTCCCTCAGTGCTTCGTGCTGTCGCTGCTCCCACAGCCGCGGGTCGTCACCGACCAGCTCCTCGACCGCCCCGATGACGCAGTGCGCGTGGACGTCCACCGCTTTCATGCCGGCTCCGAGACCAGAGTGGACACCCGGTTCATCAGCTCGGGAACACCGCTCTGATCACCCGCCGCCACCATCCGTCCGATGTGGAGGGACGCGTCCACCACCGTCCGCACTCGCTCCAGCCTCCTCGCGGTGAACGAACTCCACAGGCGGTCGTCCAGGTCGTCCGCGGCGAGCAGGAGTTCGGCGAGTACCGCCGCGTCCTCGAGGGCCATCGCCGCCCCCTGAGCGAGAGTCGGCGGGCAGCAGTGCGCGGCGTCACCGATCAGTACGACACGACCGCGGTGCCACGGGCCGTCGAGCAGGTGCGTCTCGAACCACGTGTAGTGCACGCGGTCGGCATCGACGAGACGGGCGCGGATCTCGATCCAGGGTCCCTGGTACTGCTCCGCCAGCTCGCGCATCGCCGCCAGCTTCTCGGCCGGGGACAGGGCGCTGCGGTCCTGCGCGTCCTCCACCAGGTAGGCGTAGAGCGAGTCCTCTCCGGTGGGGCAGTAACCCGCGATGTGCGCGACACCGCCGTAGCAGAGTTCGGTTCGCGTCACCGACGCCGGGCGTGGGGTGAACGCCCGCCAGATGCCCATGCCGGTCGCGCGGGTCTCCAGTTCGATCCCCATCGCCCCGCGCGTCCACGACCGCACTCCGTCCGCACCCGCGACGAGGTCGTAGCGGCCACCGCTTCCGTCGGAGAACAACAGGTCCACGCCATCGACGTCCTGGGCGAGCGAGGTCGGCGAGGTGCCCGTGCGCACCTTGACACCGAGCGCGACGGCACGGTCGGCCAGGAGCCGGGCGAGGTCGGGACGATACATCCCAGCGGTGGCCGGGAGGTCGGGGCCGCCGGTGCGGGTGTCGGACACCTCGGCGAGAAGTTCACCGCTGGGCAGGCGCAGGCCGATCGAGTCGAAGCAGTACCCTGCCCGGCGGACCTGTTCCCAGACTCCGAGCCTGCGCAGCAGGCGCAGAGCGTTGCCCTGCAGGGTGATTCCCGATCCGAGCGCGGTGACGTCCGGTTGGGCCTCGACGAGGTCGACGGCGACGCCCGCCTCGGCGAGCAGCACGGCGGTGGCGAACCCGGCGACCCCACCACCGATCACGGCTACAGAACTGACTGCGGGCATCGATGCCCTCCTCACTTGACGGCGAGCGGGTTCACCGGTGCTCCGACCGCACCGGTGAACGGAATCGGAACGGCCGTGAGCCAGAACGCGTGGGCGCCATCGGCGGCACAGTCCTCGGCGAGTGCGTCGAAGTCCCACATCTCGCCGATGTACAGGCCGATGTGCGGGATGACGACCTGGTGCAGTGGCTGGAACGAGTCGTCGAACTCGTTGGGCCGCACCTCGAAGCCCCAGGTGTCGGTGGCGATCGCGGCGATGCGCGAGTCGTGCAGCCAGTCAGCGCACAGGAAGGACAGGCCGGGAGAGTCACCGCCCGCGTACTCGCCCCACCCCTCGCGGCGGGCGCGGGACAGTCTGCCCGTGCGCACGCAGACGATGTCGCCTTCCTCGATCGTGACACCGTGTGCCGCGGCCGTGGCGTCGAGGTGCTCGGGCAGGATGGCGAACCCGTCGGGCAGTTCGCCGTCGCCCAGCACCCTGCCCACGTCCAGCAGCACCCCGCGACCCGCAATGAGCGCAGCCGCCGTCTCGATGCCCGTGACCGCGTCTCCCGCGCTCGTCACGACATCACCGGCTCGTCGGCCGTTGTACGCGGTGCCGTGGTCGAAGATGTGGCCCAGTCCGTCCCATTGGGTGGAGCACTGCAGTGGCATCGACACGACGTCGTCCGCGCCTCCGAAGCCGTGTGGGAAGCCCTGCACCCCTCGTTCCGCGTCGGTGCCGGTGTCCGTCATCGAGTGCACCGGGTTGGTCCGCCGCCGCCACCCGCGCTGCGGACCGTGTTCGTCGAAGGTCTGGGCGAGGGAGAAGGTCACTCCGCGGCGCACCAGCGCCGCGGCCCGCACACGTGCTTGCGGGGTAAGGAAGTTCAGCGTGCCGTGGACGTCGTCGGAACCCCAGCGGCCGGCGTTCGAGCACCGCTTCGCCGCGGCCGTGACGGCACCTTCGGGGTCGGTCCGGTCGAGGCTCGGTCGTGGCACGGTCATGGCGCCACGCACCGGGTGCGCTGCGTTCCCAGTCCGGTGATGGTGCCTTCCATGACGTCTCCGGCCCGCAGCAGCCTGCCGTGGTGGAAGCCGTTGCCCGCGGGGCTGCCGGTGAGGACGATGTCGCCCGGTCGCAGCGGTGTCGTCCAGGAGGCCGCGGACACGAGCGCCGCCACGTCGAAGATCATGTCCTTCGTGGACTCGTCCTGCATCACCTCTCCGTTGAGGCGCAACGTGATTCTCGGATGCTGCTCGACGAACTCGGCCGGGACGAGCCACGGTCCCAGCGGGGTGAAACCAGGCGCGTTCTTGGAGCGGAACCAGTCGGCGCCGATTTCCGGCATGTCGCGCCGGAAGACCAGGTCGCGCGTCGTGAGATCGTTCGCGATCGTGTAACCGGCGATGTGGCCCAGGGCGTCCCCGCGGTCGACGCGGAAGGCGTCCCGTCCGATCACGACCGCCAGTTCGAGCTCCCAGTCGTGCTGGGCGGAGTACGCGGGCAGCGTCACGTCGTCGTAAGGGCCTGTGATGGCGGAGGGAAGACCGACGAAGAGGTACGGCTCACCGGAGGCGGCCCGGCGGTCCATCATCTCCGCCGTCTCGGCACGCACCTCGTCCGCGTCGCGGTTCGGGGAGTGCCGGACAGCGAGGTCCACGACGTGTGTGCGGTAGTTGGCCCCGGCCTGGATCACCTGGCCCGGTTCCAGCGGAGCGCACACCCGCAGTTCTTCCAGCGCCTGCCACGGCCCAGGTCCGGTCGCGAGCCGGCGCAGTTCGGGCAGTACCTCGTCCCAGGCCTGCAGCAGCTTCCACGTGGACTCGGCCACGTCGCGCAGATCGCGCACGCGGGTATCGCGCACGAGACCCGGGAAGCGTTCGCCTTCGTCCGCGGTGAATGTTCCCAGTCCGAACGAGATGTTCACGCGGGACTTCCCTTCGGTCGCAAGTGGTTGGCACCACTTTCGGACCGAGAAAGACATCAGGGAAGCGCTAGTTGCTGATGCGAGTTATCACTGGCATTAATATCCTGTGAATCTCGCAGCCCTTGATCTCAACCTTCTGGTCCCGCTGGACGTCCTGCTCACCGAGCGTTCCGTGTCCCGCGCGGCAGCCCGGCTGGGGCTGTCGCAACCGGCGTTGTCCGCCTCTCTGGCACGGCTGCGCCGGCACTTCGGCGATCCGCTGCTCGCCCGCAGCGGGAACACTTACGAACTCACGCCGCTCGCTGTCCAATTGCGCCAGCGCACCGCGATCGCGCTCAACGGTGTCGAACGCGTCTTCGCCAGCGAGCCCGCGTTCGACCCTGCGACGTCGCGCCGCACGTTCACACTCCTCGCCTCGGACTACGCGATGACGATGATCGGCCCGCGGGTGGTCGACCTGCTCGAAGAACGGGCACCCGGCACGACCCTGCGGCTCGAGCGACACAGCACACCGCTCATCGACGCGGGCGTTCACGCCCTTCGTGCCTTCGACGGAATCCTCTTCCCGCACGGTTTCTTCTCCGAACTGCCCTCGGTGGACCTGTTCAGCGACACCTGGGTCTGCCTGGCCGACCGCCGCAACCCGCACATCGGTGAGGAGCTCACCATGGCCAACGCGGCCGAACTGCCCTGGGTGTTCACCTACAACGGCCCGACCGCGTTCACCCCGGCCGGACGGCAGCTGCAGATTCTGGGCGTGGCGGCGAAGGTGTGCACCGTGGTGGAGAGCTTCCTTGCGCTGCCGCACTATCTGATCGGCACCGGCCGCATCGCGCTGGTGCAGGCCAAGCTCGCGGACCTGCTGGTGCGCGACGACCGGCTTCGGCGGTTGCGGTGCCCCTGGGACGCCGTGCCGCTCGTCGAGGCACTGTGGTGGCACCCCATGCACACACACGATCCCGAACACGTGTGGCTGCGGTCCGTTCTGATCGAAGCCGGTCTCGCCATCTGATCACGTCGCGAAACCAGAACCCGGAAAGACGACGGCACAGCGGTCAGGTGTCTCCGAAATGCGCGGAAGACCGTTGACCGTCACGTGTGACGAACGTCGACAATCCCTCTTCAACAGCGGTGGTGAGCGTGGTCGAGATCCGGTGACCGACGCTTGTTAGCGCTAACATCCTGTTGTCCGCCGGTAGGAGTTGGATCATGCACCACGGTTGCGCCAGATTCGGACGTCGCCTGCTCGCCGCGGCCACCGGCCTGCTCGTCGGGTCGGGCATCATGGCCGCGGCCGCCCCGGCGGTTCACGCGGCGGGTCCCGCGGCTCACTACGTCATGACGGCGTTCACGCGGTCCAGTGAGTCCAACATGAACGTGTACGCGTCATCGGATGCGCTCAACTGGAACACGGTGAAGATCAATGCCTACACCCCGCCCTCGGGACTGATCCGCGATCCCAGCATCCTGCGGCACACCGACGGCTACTACTACCTGACCTACACCACCAACTGGACCGGCGACACGATCGGATTCGCGCGCAGCACGAACCAGATCAACTGGCAGTTCCTGCGCAACGTCAAGGTGGGGCTCAACGGAAACACGGGCAGCACCTGGGCTCCGGAGTGGTTCAAGGACTCCGATGGCAGCGTCCACGTCATCTTCTCCGCTTCCGCCGAGGGCCGTGGAGGGCAGTTCCGCCCGTACCGGATCAAGGCGACCGACGCGGCGTTGTCCACCTGGACCGCGCCCGTCCCGCTGGGCCTCCCGGCCAACTACATCGACAGCTTCGTGGTCAAAGAAGGCGGCGTCTACCACAACTTCGTCAAGAACGAGACCACCAAGTACATCGAGCACGCCACCTCGTCCTCGCTCGGCGGTCCGTGGCGGTTCGTCGGAACCGGGAACTGGGCGGGGTGGGGCAGCGGCCTCGAGGGACCTGCGCTGGCACAGTTGCCGAACGGCAACTGGCGGATCTACTTCGACCAGTACAGCGGCGGACGGTACTTCTACGCCGACGGAGACCTGAACACCTTCTCTGCCAAGACCGAACTGCCAGGTCTGTCCGGTGTCGCCCGCCACTTCACCGTGCTGCGGGAGAACGTGGGCGACGGCGTCGTCGTACCGACCGGCAGGCGGACGATCGCGTCCGTCAACAAGGCCGGTCACGTGATCCGGCACAAGAACTTCGCCGCGCTGCTGGAACAGGTCGGTCCTGCCAGTGCCGCTCTGGACCGCGCCGACGCCACCTTCACCGTGGTCGCCGGGCTCGCCAACGGCAATTGCTACTCGTTCGCGGCGGTCAACGTCACCGGGTACTACTTGCGTCACGACGACTTCAAGCTGCGGCTCGCCCAGAACGACGGTTCAGCCGGCTTCAGGAGCGACGCGACCTTCTGCGGCCGTACCGGCTTCGCCGGGGGTGGGTCTCTGTCTTTCGAGTCCTACAACTTTCCCGGCCACTACCTCCGCCACTACGACTTCCAGATCCAGCTCGACGCTCGAGCGAGCGGAGCCTTCCCCGCTGACGCGTCGTTCAACGTGACCAACGCCCTGGGCTGAACCCGGCGCCGAGTGTCCTCATGAAACATGCGGCTCCCGTCGCCGTGTCAGTTCCCCCGCGCCATGCTTGAAATGCTCCGATGTTTCCGTTGATTTTGCCGAACTCGTGCGAAATTTCCGGAAGTCGCTGGTGATGATTTCGCGCGATACCTAACATCGGACTCACCGTCGAGCAAGTCGGTCGTTGCCGTCCGTGAATCGCGCATAAACCGTGTGGGTGCTTCTCGTGCCCAGTGGATTTGCGTGAGCTCGACGGTGTCGAGCTCACGGCTTCGGTAGCCAGATCGGCTACTCGCGGGTCTGCAGGAATGGACGCGCTCAGCCCCGGTGAACCGGCCACGGGTTCCGGCCGACTTCGAGAACGGAGGTCGAACTTGGGTGACGTGAACGGATCGCCCGATCGGCGAGGACGCGTCCGAAAAGCGCATCAGGTGAGCGGGCACGACGAAGACGCTTCCTGATCTTCAGGCGCCGATTTCATTCGGTGAGCAAAGTTGTTCAATACCAGGAAGTACTCCGAACCACTGCTGGGAGATCAGATGAGGAAGAACCTCGCCAAGGCGACCGCGATCATCGCCACCGCGACAGCCACGCTCGGACTCGCGGCCTTCGTCGCGGCTCCTGCCGCGAACGCGCAGTTCTGCGCGACCGATGCGACTACGTTCAAGTCGCGATGTACTCCCGACCTCTTCATCCGGGAGTACGCGTCGGACACCGCCAGTGGCAGGGTCTCGCGATCCTACGGACTCTCGGTCAACAGCACCTACGATTGCCTGCGCAACGGCTCGTACAGTGCTAATCCCCGGTACAGCGTCACCACGAAGTCGAACGTGCAAAATGGCGAGTGGGGTATTTATGGATCGACTGTCGGGGACTGTGGAATTCCTGTTAACACCGATTTCTGCAGTTTCCGCTCGCCTCTCAACGCTCGTGAGATCTACGTGACGCTGCACGAGCCCGGGATCCCGTGCGAAGTCGCCTACTACTACGCCTGACGCCTCGCACGCCAGAAGTCCGGCCAGAACCTGGTGCCGTGATCACGTGCGCGCTGGCCTGTGCGCTCGTCACGTCCGCGGTCGTGGAGCTGTTCGATCCAGGCCGTGACGTCCAGAGTGGACAGGCCTGCCGGTGGGGTGGCGCCCCGGCGGGCAGGATGTGGTTGCGCGCAGTGGCCGCCGTGGTCGCCGAACGTACGGATGCCGAGGCTGGGACGCCCACCGAGCCGCCCGGTCCTCGGCACTGGTCTCGCCCGTGCTGGGGCCGGGTCGATCCAGGTGTGCAGGCGCAGGCGCCGGCTGCCCTTTGGCTCGCGAAGCCGGGCACGGGACGTTCGACATGTCCGTTGTGCGTATCCGGCAGCGGAGATGCAGCTTGATCTGCAGCTCAACTCCGGCTGGGTGCGCGCCGCTCGGCAGGTATGTAGGCCGGGCTCACGCGCCGGCGCGTCTCCCTGGCGGGTGACGACGCCGACGCAGCCGGGTTCGGGCCCCGCCCTGAGCGTCGAACGTCACACCTCATCGGCGTCGTAGTCAGAAAGAACTGGAACAGGTCCGAATTTTTCCTGAACCGGAACTCACTCAGATGTGTCCTTGCTAGCTTTCTGGGCGCCGTTCAATCGATTCGAACAAGGTTCAAAAAAGGCTGATTCTCGCCCAAAATATGAGGAAGAGACCCATTTCACCGCACTGACACCTGCTGCCGCGGCGTTCTGCGTGGCTCTTGCTGCGCAGGGCCAATCTCTTTCTCGTGTTTGTGGGTACTCAGGGAGGGTGCGCGCTGGCTCCGGCGAAAGGGCGGTCTGGGACCAGGTCGTCGAGGTTCCCCGGAGTGGTCCCTTTGCGTGTCGGCGGGCGGTCGACGGGACCGGCGGCGTCGGTGGCCGTTGAAGTTGCTCACCTGTGAGGAATTCTTCGCGAAATTTCCATGCGGGAAACTCGGTGAAGGCGTCCGCGTCGGCACGAGGCGAGCGGGCAGCGTGTTCGAGCTCAACGAGCCGATCATCTGCAAGGAAGGGTAAAACTGGCATGACTCTCGCCGAGCGCTTCTGCTTGCTTGTCTGGATCTGGTGCCGTCGTTTTTGACGGCGAGTGCTCGGGATTCAATTTTGGTTCGTTTCAGGTGTGAAAATGGAGGTGATGTCGTGCTGCAGAAACTGAAGAATCGTTCGATCGTGGCAGGGCTGACGCTTGCTGCGGCAGTTGCTCTCGTCGGTGCTCCCGGAATCGCGCAAGCCCAGTCCGGATCGCGCATCTGCGGGAACTACTGGAGTTCCGGCTCGGTACTCTGGGTGAAGGTCATCGAGGTACCCAAGTCTGACTGGCCCGCCTGTGGTCGGGCGGTGGACCGGACGAACAGTGTCGGTACGGTTCCTCCTGAGGTGTGGCGCCGTAATCCGAGCGGGAATTGGGGTTCGCGGCAGCCGATTCGAATGGAAACGTGTGAAAAATTCTCGCTTGGTCTGCTGGGTAACAGGTTCGGCGGTAATGTCTGCAACAGCATGAAGCGTGCGAACAACGTGTTTGAGGTCAACCAGCGGACCATCAGCACGTTCTGGTACTGATCTCGAGCCCGCCGGCGGAAATCTGCGGAACGTCGCCTCCTGGGCTGACGCGGCCGGACGAGCCACGCCGATACCTGACCCGGTGACGCCACGTTCGCGTCCGCCACGGGTGATCGTGCCGGCGCCGGGCATGATGATCAGGACGCCATGCCGGAGCGCCACCCATCGGCAAGATCAGCTCAAGCTGCGTGGCATGGGGCCGAGGGGTCGCGAACGCACATCCTGTCGTCCCGACGGCCAAGAGAGTTCTCGCAGGTGGGATGCTGTGAGGACTCTCTTCTTGCGATCTTGCCGAGTCCTGCCTTGGGTGAGCACACCGCTCATCGGATCCTGGGTCCGGGGGCTTGCACAACGCCTCTGCCCGACCTCGACAGGCTCACTTTCGGCGCTCTCGAAGACCTGGGCGGGGCACCTTCGCGGCCGGGACCGCGCGTTGCGCTTCGCCGGCCATCCGGAGACCGCTCGCGACAATCTCCTCCTTCCCGCCGCCCGCTTCGCCCGTCCTCGGGCGAAGTCCTCGCCCGACCCGGACGCTGACGACGCCATCGCGGGCGAGGTGGCTCGCGCGCACATCGAGTTCTTCCCACGTGGATGATCGAGTCTTAGTCCGGCGTGGTGGCGCTGAACAAGCGCAAGGGTCCGCAGCGGTTCTCCCCGTCGCTGACGGAGGCCGCGGAGGACATCGCCGCCGCTCGCCGGCATAGCGGGCTCCGCAGGATGCGCTCGGCGCCGTCCCGGCATCGAGCGCCGCGCATCCCTCTCCGTCGTTCGGAGGCGCAGCTCTTTCGTTCGGCTATCGGACCATATGACTATCTTCAGAATATTATCGATAATATGCCGATAGTCTGTTGGTGAACTCGGCGAGGGAGACGACGTGAACCAGGTGTTCGACGTGGTGCAGGTGGGGTACGGGCCGGTGGGGCAGGTACTCGCCGCAGGTCTGGGCCGACGTGGCCATCGCGTTCAGGTCCTCGAACGCCATCACCAGCGGTACGCGGTGTCGCGGGCGGGAACGTTCGACCACGAGGTGATGCGCACCCTTCAGGGGCTGGGCGTGGCCGAGGAACTGGAGCGGAAGCTGGCGAGGCCGCTCGGGATGGCGATGATGGACGCCGGAGGCCGGGTCCTGACGCAGGTCGCGGCCCACCGCGACGTCGTCTCGGGGTGGCACGGCTCCTACACGATGTACCAGCCCGACCTGGAGGACGCGCTGGATCGCGTCGTCCGGGCCGAGCCCTCGGTGGAGGTCCTGATGGGGTGGGTGGTCGACCAGGTCGTTCCCGCGGTCGACCACGTCGTCGTCGAGAGCCGCCACCGTGAGACGGGCGAGCGGCGCACCAGCCGGGGGCGCTACGTCATCGGCGCCGACGGGGCCAACAGCGCCGTGCGGGAACTCGCCGGGTTCGTCCAGGAAGATCTCGGCTATCGCGGCCCCTGGCTCGTGATCGACTTCGAGCACCACGACCCGGCCGTGTCCCTGCCGTTGCGGGACGGGTTCGTGCTCGACCCCCGGCGACCGGCCCTGCTCGGACGGTGGCTCGGACGCCGTCACTCGCGGATGGAGTTCATGCTGGCCGCGGGGGAGTCTCCCGAGGACATGACCGCCGAGGACCGCTGCTGGGAGTTGGCGGCCCCGTGGGGTGTCACACCTGCGACCTCCCGCATCGCGCGCCGCGCCGTCTACGAGTTCGGCTCGCAGCTGGTCAAGGACTGGCGGAGGGGCCGGGTGCTGCTGGCCGGAGACGCCGCCCACGTGATGCCGCCGTTCCTCGGCCAGGGTTTCTGTGCCGGTGTCCGCGACGCGGCGAACCTCACCTGGAAGCTCGACCTGGTCGTGCGTGGTGAGGCGGACGAGGCACTGCTCGACACCTACACACGTGAGCGCCGTCCGCACGTGGAGCAGGTGATCCGGATGGCGATGGCCCTCGGCGCGATGGTCAGCACGACCGACCAGGTGACTGCGGACCGGCGAGACGCGGCCCTGTCCGGGAGTGGCGTGCCACCCACGCCGTCGCTTCCCGGTCTGGTGGACGGCGTGCTGCGGCCCGGCGCGGGCGGGCTCGCGCTGCAGGCGCGGGTCGAACGCGACGGCGAGCGCGGACGGCTGGACGACCTGATCGGCGGTGGCTGGAGGATTCTCACCCGGCGGCCGGTCCCGGTGGACGCGCTGACCGACCGGCGGTCGGCGTTGCTCGACCGCCTCGGAGCCGAGATCGTCGTGATCTCGCCGGTTGCCCTGTCCGGTGGCGTCGTGGACGTCGACCTCGACTACGAGGCGTGGTTCGACGAACTGAACGCGACTGCCGTGATCGTCCGCCCGGACTTCTACCTCTACGCCGCCCTGCCCGATCTCGCAGTGCTGGGGGAGGCACTCGACGATCTGGCACGGGAACTGGAACTCACGTGACCGTCCCCGGATCGGCGTTCTCGCCGGCCGACCCGGAACGGGCGGGCGTGCTCACGGCGTTTCCGCTGACCCGTCTCGTCGACAGCGGCCTCGATCTCGGCCGGGCGCAGCGCTTGCTCGCCGCCTTCGCCGGCGGGCAGGATTGGGGCCTTGCCGCGGAACACGAGGCCGGCGCGCTGCAGGACCTGCTGGCCGATGCGGGATCGGTCTCCCGCACGGCGCTGCTGCGCCGCCTGGTCGCCACGCGGGCCGTGGCCGCTCAGGCGTTCGGGCTTCCTCCCGAACGACGCAGGGAGCTGCACGAGCGGATGCGGCGATCTTTGGCCGACCTGGTTGCCGAGGTTCCTGGACTGCAGCTCGTGGAGGTGCCGCACGCGGGTGGACGTCTTCACGGTTTGCTGGCCACGCCTGGCACGGTGCGGCCCGCACCGTGCGTGATCATCGTCGGAGGACTCGACAAGTGGGGACCCGCGTTCCTCGGCACCGCGGCCGCGCTGATCGAACGGGGGCTGGCCGTCCTGGTGATCGACCTGCCCGGCCAGGGGACGACGCTGTTCGACGGTGGCCTGGTGGCCGACGCCGGCATCGCGGACGCTGTCGTCGCGAGCGTCGACTGGCTCGTCGGCTCGCCCGCCGTCGGTGATCGGATCGGTGTGTGGGGCAACAGCTTCGGTGGTCTGTTCGCCGCGCTGGGCGCCGCGTCCGACGAGCGGCTGTTCGCCTGTTGTGTCAACGGTGCTCCCGCGTCGCCAGTGGTTCCCGCCGTGCCTGCGCTGCGCGGGCTGCTGGAGGCGCTGTTCGGGCTCTCGGACGAGGCCGCGCTCGCAGGGGTGCTGCGCGCGGTCTCCCTCGGCGACGCCCGGATCGGCTGCCCGCTGCTGGTGTTGCACGGTGGGGCCGACACTCTCGTGGCGGAGGCGGATCGCGACGCGTTCGTGGCGGCCGGTGCCGCGGGAAGCCGCGTCCTGGAATGGCCGGACGGTGAGCACACGCTCTACAACCGCGCCGTGGAGCGGGACGCCCTCGTCGGCGACTGGTTCGCCGCGGTTCTGTCCTGAGCAGCGCAGGAAGGCCGTCACCTCGCTGACCTTGTCGCTGACCTTGAACCCCAGCCCCTCGACGAAGAACCGCTGGGCTGCCTCCTGCTCTGTCGTCCCGAGCACGACGTGCCCAAGTCTGCGCGGTCGTACCGGGGTGCCCCAGCGTTGTACCCCGGGCGCCCGGTCGAGCCGCTGGGTTATTCCCAGGGTGATGTCGACCCCGGTCGCGGGTTCGTGGACGCTCAGCGACGTCTCGGTGCGGTGCGCGGTGAGTCCCAACCGGGTCAGGTTCGCAGTGACGCGGTCGATGTCGTCGGGATCGTCCACGCTGACGCCGAGAGCGGGCAGCCGCCGCCGCGCGGTGCGCACGATGGTGAGCTGATCGCCGCCGTCGACGGCGAACCGGCGGGTCCCGTCATCGGGGGTCGTGGATACGGACAGGAGACCGAAGTCGGTGTAGTACTCCGCAGTGAAAGCGACGTCGGGGACTCCCAGAGTGATCCTTGTAAGTCCGTGCAAAGGCATTTCAGGCTCCTTCCGCCCGGACGACGTGGTCGAGGGCGTCCACGAAGGTGGTCGTGATCTCTCCCACCGAGCTGATCGTGCTGACGAGCGTCTCCCCGACGGCCAAGTAACGGGCAGGGGTGCGGCCACGGCCGACCCCGGCCGGTGTGCCGGTCCAGATCGTGTCGCCGTGCAGCAGCGTGCAGATCCGGGACAGCCGCGACACCAGTTCGGGAACGCCGAACAACAGGACTCTCGTGCTACCCGCTTGGAGCACCTCGTCGCCGACCCGGCAGCCGATGTGGAGTGCGTCCGGGTCGGAGATCCCGTCGAGGCTCACGATCGCTGGCCCGGTGGGGGAGAAGCCCGGGAACGACTTGCCTAGGCTGAACTGCGGCACCGGCGGTGCAAACTGCATAGCGCGCTCGGACAGGTCCTGACCGACCATCAGCCCGGCGACGTGCTCCCACGCCCGGTCCTCGGACACTCGCTCGGCGCGCTTGCCGACGACCGCGACCAGTTCGATCTCGTAGTCCACGGTGTTGCTTGAAAGTGCGACCATGGCGACGGGTCCTGTGGTGCTGGTGGGGAATTTCGCGAACACCGAGGGACGGTGGGCAGCTGGTCCTCGGCGATGCCGCTCTCGGCCGCGTGGTCGCGGTAGTTGAGCGCCACGGCGAAGACCTGCCGGGGCAGCGGCACGGGTGTGCCGAGCAGCGCGGGGGTCGATCGGGAACTCCGGCGTCGTCAGGCCGGCCACGGCTCTGCGAACTCGTCCCACCTGTCCAGTGCTTCGAGCGGGGGCGCGCCGAAACGGCCGCCCGTGGCCCGTCCGACGTCGACTCCTCCTCCTTCCACCAGGAGCGTGAGCTTTCCGGCGTGCCGGGCGATCCGCATGGGGATTCCCCTGTGGCAGTGAACTCCAGGTCTACACGACTATCTCGCTGATTGTGTATGTATAATATTATTATCGATAATTGAGGGAGATGTGGACGACCCGATATGCTGACGGAATGTCCGGTCGTGGTTCCGCAGTCACCCTGTCGAGGCATGCCTACGAGCAGATCCGCAACGAAATCCTTTCGGGTCGACTGGCTCCCGGACAGCCGCTGCGCGTGGCCGCCCTGACCGCCCAGATCGGTGTGAGCATGTCGGTGGTGCGCGAGGCGCTGACCCGGCTTTCCGAACAGGGGCTGGTCATCGCGTCGCCCAACCAGGGTTTCCGCGTCATCCCCCTGTCCGAGGACGACTTGGTGGACCTGACAGGACTGCGCGTGACACTCGAGTGTTCGGCACTGGAACGCTCCATCGACCGTGGCGACGTCAACTGGGAGGCGCTGGTCGTCTCCACCCACCACGTGCTGGAGCGTTCACCGGCTCCGTCGTCGGGGCTCGGTGAGCGCGAACGCTGGACCGCTGCCCACGCCGACTTCCACGACGCGCTCAGTTCGGCCTGCGGCAGCCCGCGTTTGCTGGGGATGGTGCGGCAACTGCGCGGCAGCGCTGAGATCTACCGGCAGTGGTCTGGTGCTCCTGGTGTGCTCAGGGGGCGCGATGTCGCCGGGGAGCACCGTATGATCATGGAGTTGGCCACGGCCCGGCGTGCTCCTGAGGCTGTCTCCGCGTTGCGTGAGCACATTGAGAGCACCACTCGACTCGTGCTGGAAAGCCGCACGCCGCCGGCCGAGTCGCCTGGATCCTGATCACCGTCTCGTCTAGATGCCGGCCGTCGCGGACCGTCGGCGATGGGACGCGGGCGAAGCCGAATCAGGCGCCCAGCCTGGCTTCGAACCGGCCTCCGACGTGCTGCAGTTCGGCCGACTTGGTGGAGGCCAGTGCGTTTGCCGTCATGGCGCTGCCGGGCACGAGAAGGCCACGTGTCGAAGTCGGCTGGTGACCGGTGATCTCCGCGATGCGCGTGAGTCGGTACTGCCAGCGTGCTGCGGTGGATCTTGAGCTGGCGCGCGGCCCTGACCCGGTTGCCCTCGTCGGCTACGAAGCACTTCAAGGTGTTGTAAAGGGTGTGTTTGCCTGCCAAGCCCTCGTCCACCTTGGCAAGAGTGCTCGCCGTGGCGGGATGGTTGAGCACGGCGAAGTCCACGATCACGCTCTCCAGGCCGAAAAGCCCCTGGGTTGCGTCCGCCGGCAACGGCCAGCCGGACGATGTCGGCCGCCTGCTGCTATCCGCTCGTGAGCTCTGCGAGCGGCTTCCACGACCGGCCGATCCGCAGGTTGCCGCCGACGCGGTCCCGCAGGCTTCGTTCGAACGCGTGCAGCGCGCGATCGTCGGACACGGGGCGAGAACGTAGGCACCGTTGGGGTGCCAGCACCGAGAGTTGCTCCTACTCGCGGTCCTACCGAACGATCTTGGCCACCTTCTTCATGGTCGCCGTGTCGGGTGAGTGCAGCGCGGCGACGGCATAGGCGTGAGCCGGCACTGAGTGGTCCGCGATCTCATCGATGCGACTGGACAGCAGCTTGACTGCCAAGGGCTTCGGGGGAGTTGCTGGTTGCGGCCGTCGCGCACGCCCTTGAAGAGCTCGCGCACGAGCTGGGTGCTGATCGCCGTGATGTCGTGCGCGACCGTTGCTCACGGAACCGGTTCATCAGCGCCAGGGGCGACGGGGAGAGGCGGTAGGCTGCGGTGTCGGGCGGCATTGCATTGAAAAGCGATCGATAGCTGCCGATCTCCAGGTCGAATTTTGCGAAGGCATGGTTCAACGTTTTTCTCGCGAGTTGCGATCAAATGCCGAGGCAGTGTGTTGAGCTGCCCTGGTGATGCTGCAAGCGCTACACGATTTGCGGAGTTTTCAACTGGATATCGGGATGTGAAGATTTTCACGGACGTAGCTCGCTCGCACGCGAAGTGATCCTGCGGTCGCGGGTCTGTTTCCCTGAGAAGAACCGGTCTTCACTTCAGAAGTGTGTGCATGCTGACGCGCGTGCACTTCTTGTGGTGCAACAGGAAAACGCGAAGAACCGGCGAAGTCGATCCTTTCTCTGATCGACTTCGCCGGTTCTTCGCGTCCATGGGTGTCACGTTTGCAGCTGTCCTCTACGCATCCGAGGACGGCGTTTCGTTTCTGTTTGCGTCGGCCGGGGACAACGGTGCTCTCGCCCTAGCGGGTCTGGCTATGAAGGTGAACCTGGGATCTTTGTTATTCCGTTCAGAAACCGGAAACTGGAACTCGCCATCTATCAGCGGGCCCGCGGCACCCGGCTCCGCCTCGGCGGACGCGCCCGCTCGCTGCTCAAGATCAACAAATGTCGCTCGCGCAGCACTGCGGCCGATCTCGCGGAAGCCCCGCTATCTCAGTTGCAGCGAAGTGAGATCCTTGCCCACCATCCGCTCGGATCGACCCACGTCTCCCGCGACACCAGGCCGACGTTGTTCCGATCGGAACACTTGTTTCGAGCAGCGTTGAGCGCATTGGCATAGGCCGCACCCTCGGTCGAGGCGTAACCGACCCCGGTAACCACTTCGCCCACGGCGAAGGCTGGACTGCTCGCGGTGGTCGAGGCGGCTGCAGCCATCACGGCAACGACAGCCGCTTTGCGAAAATTCCACAGCATTCAAATTCTCCAAAAGATAGGGAAATTATGGACAGTGAGGTTTGTGGTATGGATGGACAGTTATCCTTTGTCGCAACAGAGTTTAACTTTCAGGGGGCAAGGCGGCGCAATCCGCGATTTCCGGAACCTTGACGAGGCTTCGGCAGTGTGCAGTGCTCGCTGGATTCGAAATATGGTTTGAGATGCGCAGATCGGCGGGGATGGCTGTTGGGTATCCTCGCCTGTATTGATTTTCCGTGACGTCGACGCAACTGTGTGGGAGTCGTCGGAGATGTGAGCGAAGCCCGGTCAGCGGCTCCCCGTCGACCCGGAAGAACGGTGCTCAGTGTCCTCTGGGTACGTCTCAAAATTTTGTTCCGGTGTTCAGGAAGTCTCTGAGAAATTCGTTCGTGGTGGCTCATCGGGCAGTGGCGCTGCGGTGAAAGCATTTCCCGTGGTGGCAGGTGTCGAGGGGAGGGGGTGCGATCGGCCGTTTCCGCAGCGGCCCCTGGACCACGTGTGCGCTGCCCTTGCCGGTCGCAGCAGATCGAAGCTGCCGGTCACCGCCGTCGGAACTCCCGGTAGAGCGCGGGTAGGAACTTGGCCAGGTGGTTCATCTCCTGGCCGGTGTGGAGCAGGTTCAGCGTGGCTGGAGGACGCCCAGCGACCGGAAGTACTGAGCGCTTCACCTGGTCGGAGGCGGCCTGAGGCCGCGCGGGGCGGTACCCGACGATCGGCGCCGCGTTCACGTAGAAGCGGCTTCGCATCTCGCAACCGTCCCGCACTCGGCGGACCTGGTGGACGAACAGGGTCTGGACGTCGGTGCCTCCCTGCGGTCCGCCTCGCCCGACGATCGCGGTGCCGTCGAACTTGGAGAGGTCGAGCCCGATTTCCGCCGGGTCCACGAATGAGATGCCGGGAGTGACGATCACCCCTGCCGCGCCGTCGCCGTGGTAGTCGCGTCCTCCCCGGTAGTCGGGCAGGTACTCGTCCACGTACGAGACGTTGCCGATGTAGCGCTCCTTGTCGGTCAGCCCCGGTTCGTCGGCGAGGTCGTCGCGCAGGCTCGCGTGCAGATGGGCCTCGGGGTGCCAGAGCTTGTACCGGGCGGTGTCGGCGCTGTGCCAGCCGAACCACCAGTCCCACATTTCCGGGGTCACACCGGGCATCTTGGTCAGCGCGGCAGTCCAGGTGCCCTGTGCCGGGTCGCCGGTCAGTGAGCCGTACCCGTTCTCGATCTTGGAGTAGCCCGGTGCGGACAGTTCGGTAGCCAGATCGGCCAGTGGGGGAATGTCGGCACTCGGGGTGGGAGGTGCGGCTACTGCGTCGCGGATCTGTTGCTGTACCGGGCTCACGGTCTCGGTAAAGAACTTCGCGTAGGGCAGGTTGTAGTCCGCGCGGCGGTAGCCCAGGTAGACCGGGGCTACCGGGTTCGGTACGGGTCTGCTCCCGGCAGTGGACGCGGCGACCGTGCCCGAGCCGAGGGACATGCTTGCCGTCGCGGCCACGAGCGCGGCGCCTCCGGCGAGGAATCCCCTGCGGCCGATTGGAGAGTGAGCGGTCACAGAAAAAAAGTACCACACGTGTGTCTTTTTTATCCTGATGATTCGATGAGAGGATGGGCGCATGTCCACGGGCAAGCGAGTAGACCGCCTCCGTAACGACGAGCGGATACTGCGGGTCGCCGCTCGCTTGCTGGCCTGTGACCCGAACGCGTCCATGCAGGCCATCGCCGATACCGCAGGGGTCGTGCGGCGTACGGTCTATCGCCGATACCCCACTCGTGAGGCGCTCGTCACTGCTTTGACGACCGCCGCCCACACGGCCGCTACGGCCGCTGTCGAGACGTTTCCCGGCTGGCGCGACGGTCCTGACGCGCTGCGCGTGCTCGTCGCTGCGCTCATCGATTTCGCCATCCGCTTCCCTGTCGCCGTGCTCGAACACGACCCAGTCGCCGGAACTCCCGTCGACGCCCGCATCGCCGAGATCCTCGGCGAGGGTGCCAAGGCCGGCGTCCTGCGTGTGGACCTGGATCCCGCCCTGCTCAACGGCATGCTCTTCGGTGCCGTGTCCACAACGGCGCGGCTGCATCCCGACGGCGATCCGAGGCAACTCGCGGACGGTGTCGTCGAACTCCTGCTCGACGGAATCAGGCCTCGGTAGGACTCTTCCGCTGCCGCTTTGTCCGCCTCGGCGCGGTGACCTCGGTCGCGCTTGCGCGTGGGCTGGCCGATCGACTCCAAAAAGGACTCAACTCTGGTCGTCAACGCACTCGACATGGCCATCCGCAACTGGCGCTCCGAGCCCGGCGGCATCGTCCACGCCGATCACGGAGCCCAGCTCACCTCCTGGGTCTTCGGTGAAAGATCCGCTCAGCCGGCCTGCTGCCATCATGTGAGCAGACATGATCACAAACCTGCGCCGCGCACTCGATCCTGGGCGCGGTCAGTTGATCACGCAATCATGGACAGAGCCCTTGTCATGACACGCCCGACGCTTTGCGGCAGATCGTCATCCAGAACTACCACCGCGACGCGGCAGGTCGCCTGCGCTGGCGCACCGACGACGATGGCGGGCTGCTGCCCTCGTCCCGTGCGATCGTCTCTCCCTACGACCCCGCCGTCCGCTACGCACGCCGGGGACAACCACCCGCTGGACGGGATTCCTCGCCCACCTCACCGAAACCTGCTCGACTGAGGGCGCCAACGTGATCACGGACGTCGCCATCACCGCAGCCACGACCAGCGATGCCCACGCGCTGCCCGGTCCGCAGCCAGTGCACCACCTCCCGAGACGGCGCCCGGAACGTGGGCTTCTTCCGCGGGAACTCCGCGAACTGCAACTCCGCGTCCGCGCCGAGCAGAAGTCACCCGGCTGGCAGATCCGATACGCGGTCCGATCCGGAGTGGAAGGCGCCATCAACGAGTTCGCCCACGGACACGGCATGCGCCGATGCCGCTACCGAGGACAACCCAAGGCTCACCTACGACATGTCTTCACCGCGATCGCCGTGAACATTGAACGCCTCAGCGGCCTGCCACCATCCAGCGAGGCAACCTCGTCCCGGCTGCCGACCGCCTTCCAGGATTTCCTGGACAGGATGAGATCCCTCGACTGAAGTCCTGGCGGGCCGTCAGCAGCTGACATCGACGCGAGCAAGATCACCGACAGAGTCAAGCTAGGCATGATCGTGCGGTGCTCCGCAGCGACATCACGCCGCCTGCTAGCCCCCGGAGCACCGGACCACTGCCGGTAGCTCTCCGCGCCATTGCGCAGTTGCCGCGCCATGCAGCTGGCTACGGCCCGGCGTGCCGCCGAGGCCGTCGCCGCCTTGTGTGAACATATAGAGATCACCACGCGGCTGGTGCTGGAAGGTCGCATGCCTTCAGGCAAAGCGCCTGGTTCCTGAGCACGGGCCGCCACGACACCGGCGACTGTGTCGTGGCCGAAGCCGGGTCCGGCGGTCCGCGCTCACCACATCGATCATCGTGCGGCCGACACGACAGTCACCAGTGCGCTTCCCCGATCTCATCGGAGGCGGGGTCAAGCGCTGCCACGATCCGGCGCGAAGCCGTGCCGCGGGTGAGGGCAGCCTGATCGGCCCTCACGACGCAGTTCAGCTCTCCACCTTACGGATCGTGCCGGGGGCGCAACAGGAGAGCCGTCGGCGTCGTGACCAACAGATCGCCGGATCTCAGCAGTTCATCCCCGGCGGCTTCTCGGTGCCAGAACTGGTCCTCCTCCGGCCGTCCGACTCATCGCCGCCGCGTACTTCTCCCGGTCCAGCTGACCTTCGGATTTCGCGACCACGAAGGTGGCCACGCAGTTGCCAAGGAGGTTGACGAAGACCCTCATGGAATCCATCAGACGATCCGCGCCCAGCAGGAGCGCGACGCCGGCTGCCGGGAACGCGCCGATTGCTGCCGCAGTCGCGGACAGCGCCAGAAATGACGAACCCGGCACGCCCGCCATCCCTTTTGAGGTCAGCATCAGCACGCCCACTGCGAGGAGCTGCTGTCCCAGTGAGAGGTCGACCCCGAACGCCTGTGCCAGGAACAGGGTGCAGATGGACAGGTATATCGTCGCGCCGTCGAGGTTGAACGAGTATCCGGTCGGGACTACCAGGCCGGTCGCGGCCCGCGAGCACCCCGCGTCCACCAGCTTGCCCATGATCCTCGGCAGGACCGATTCCGTGGATGCCGTTCCCAGTGCGAGGAGGAATTCCTCTCGAGCGTAACGGAGGAACTTCCAGATCGACACGCCCGCGTACAGCCGGGCGATCACCGCCAGGATCAGCGTGAACATCACGGCGGCGGTATAACACGCGGCGATCAGCTTGGCATAGGTCGCGAGTGTGTTCAGGCCGTACTGCCCGATGATGAAGGCCATTGCGCCGAACGCCCCGAGAGGCGCCAACCGCATGATCCAGCCCATCATCTTGAAGATGACCTTCTGGAACTGGTCGACAACGTTGAAGAGCACCGGTGTGCGCTCGCGTCCGAGTGTCGCCATCGCGACACCGGTGAAAACGGCGAAGACCAGTACCTGAAGCAGCTGGTTGCGCGCAAACGCGTCGACCGCGCTCTCAGGAATCGTGTGAAGCAGGAATTCCGACGTTGAGGGCAGCGATCCGTTCATCGTCTTGCTGTCGAGGGCATCGGTCGACAGCGTCGCCGGGTCGATGTCCAGTCCGTCACCCGGCCTGACGACATTGGCGACGGCCAAGCCGAAGACGAGTGCGAAAGTCGTGATGAACTCGAAGTAGAGGATGGCCTTGACGCCGATGCGGCCAACGGTCTTCACGTCGCCGACCGCGGCGATCCCGGTGACGATCACGCAGAAGATCAGCGGTGCGATGATCATCTTGATGAGTCGGACAAAACCGTCACCCACCGGCCTGAGATCCGAACCGAGCGATGGCCAGAGGTGTCCGACGAGAATGCCCGCCATGACCGCGGCCATCAACTGGAGAAAAAGCGAACGATGTAGACGTCTGTGGCGCATTGGAAAAAACCTATCTGGCCGTGATTGGTTCCAAATTCGACAATGTACGCATCGCCAGATCCCTGGTGAGCGCGAAGGATCGCTCTTTCGTCCCGCGTTCCCTGTTAGCGGATCGGTGTCGCAAAGATAGCGGAAAGGCTGAGGAAAAATGGTGGCGCGGAAAAACTTCCGTCACACGCCTTGAGGTTTCCACATTATTAGGAGCAACAGTCGCGAGTGCGAATTCGGCCGTGCCGGGGGATCGAAGGGCGGATTCATGACCGAGAAGCGGCCAAATGACATCGCACAACGGTTGACCCAACACGAACAGCTGCTTCGTCGACTCCCGCGGCGCGTTGTACATCGGCAGTGGGTTTGGGTGCACAAGGGCCTGACTGACCGATGCCGCACTGACCTGTCACGCGTGCCCGGACGCCGGTGTGCCTGGTGGTACCACCTCAACCAGGCTCACTTCCGCGGCGGCTGCACAGATCGCCGGAGCGCCGGGCTGCTGCACGTCCGCAGGTCCGCAGGCAGTCCCCGGTGGACTGATCGAACGAGTGCGAACCTGCACCAGGCCTGGTGCGCGGGTCAGGCCGTGGAATCGTGTTGTGGCAGCCCACGCCGTGTTGCACGTGGCGTGAAGCCTTCTCCTGTCCGGGGGACGCGGGCGCTCCGAGACGAGGGCCTGCCCGTCCTCCTGGTGACCGCCGATGTCTCGTCGGCTGATCTGGAGCCGCACACCGTTGTCACCGCTGTCCGGCAGGTTCCGGAGTGATCGCCGCGGTGACGGAGGCCCAGAGGGCGTCGAGAAGCATGGCGAACATCTCGTCGGGGTCGCACATCGCCGGGACCGAGAAGTGCCGGGAGATCGCGGGGAACTGCTCGGGACAGAGCGCGGCGCGACGACCGAGCCAAGCCCGTTCCCCGATGGCTCTGCTGCGGGCCGGCAGGG
The DNA here is from genome assembly GCF_024125735.1 of Lentzea sp. HUAS12. NCBI lineage: Bacteria > Bacillati > Actinomycetota > Actinomycetes > Pseudonocardiales > Pseudonocardiaceae > Lentzea > Lentzea sp. HUAS12. The sequence goes on along the minus strand of NZ_CP099738.1, from coordinate 4,548,503 downwards.
TCGCGGACACCGCACGCATGCCGGCGTGGGCGAGCAGCGTGTCAGTGAGCATCCCTTGTTAGCGGGGCAGCGCCTCATCTCGGAGTCCCACCTCTTCGAGACTGGCCAGGATCAGTTCGATCGCGGCCAACTCACCAGGACCGCCAGTGATCCTGTTCGAGGTCTGCGCTGCGACGTAGGGATGGGCGACGAACACGTCCACCATTCGCTTGGCCAGCGATCGCACGCGCTCCGGAGGTGGCAGGCTGTCCGGTACCTGATCGACGGCCATGTGCAGCAGCCGGTCGCCGACGGCCAGCAGAAGCTCCTGATGGTCTGCGAAGTGTCGCCAAAGCGATGACCTGTCGACTCCGAGTTCCTTGCCCACGTTCGAACCCGTCAGCCCGTCAGGCTGCGCTCGTGCCGCGATGGTCACGGCCGCGGCGATGATCTTCTCACGCGTCAGCCTCGGTCCTTGGCTCCTGGGCACACTTCACCTCGATCATCAGAGATGTCATCCGGCGTCAGCAGGAGACTGTCCGATGCGGATCACCGCGGCCAGCCGGACCGCGGATGTTCCTCAGAACGCGGAAGATCCGCAGGATGGAGTCTCGTTTCATCGCTTGTGCCGGTTGCTCGCCAGCCATGCGCCGGTCTGGCTTGCAGTAGGGCGACCGACAGGGTGTGCGGCGCCTCGCCCAAGTCACCCGGTGCGGCACGGACAGGACCACCCCGGCATTGAACCGAAGGCTGGTCATCTGTGCCTGGGTGTCCTGTCCGACACTTCAGACTTGACCCGCACTGCCGAACACGTCGAAGCCCGCTGTGGTGACCTTTCGCGCTGGAAACCCGCGATGAGGGCCATTCCGGTCGGAGGCCGGGTGAAGAAGTGGTGCCGCGAATCTGCGGTCGGTGTCGACAGCACCCGTCCTCCCCGGAGTCCTACGCGAAACGAGGAAAGATTTCGCAGTTCTCCGTCCGCACTCCGATCGCGGATGTCGCCCCCGAGTCAGCGGAGGCCGCGCCCCCGGAGAGCGATCGATGACGCGCTACGCGCGTGTTCGCGGGTCAGTGCCCGCTGGACGTCCCGACCAGAGCTCAGAGCCAGCCGCGCTTGGCGGCGTTGACGCCGGCCTGGAACCGAGTGGCGGCTCCCAGCCGCGTGGTCAGCAGTTGCACCCTTCGCTGCACCGTGCGCAAGCTGAGAAAAAGTCTTCGGGCGATGACTTCGTCCGTCGCGCCGGAAGCCAGGAGCAGCAGCATCCGCCGGTCGGTGTCGGAGATGCTGTCGTCCAGTTCCTGCTCGCAGGTGCGCGGGAGCACCGGAGCCGCCAGTGACCACAGCGTCTGGAAGCCGCTCAGGATCGTGTCCAGGATCAGGCAGGGGCGGATGACCAGACACAGATCCCTGGCCGACTCGTCCGCCTTCGAGATCATCGCCACCGAGTCGTCGCAGATCAGCATCTTGAACGGGACCTTGTTGAGAAGCCGCACCTGCCAGCCCGCCGCGATGCCGCCCATCAGGTGTGCCACACCGCTCGGCTCGCCCAGCAGCGCCGTGTCAGCCAGGATGTCGATCCGCACTCCGCGTTCGAGCACCTCCACGCCTACCGCGTCCTCGCCGTTCTCGGGCAGCAAGGCCTGGAACGGCGGGCAGTGGTAGGAGCGGATCTGCTTCGTCGCCGCGCGGCGCAGATCGTTGAACGTCCTGCGCACCGCGGGGGAGCCGTGGATGGTCTGCACCTCGCTGGACAGGCTTCCGTTCATCTGGAACAGCGCCGCCAGCTCCGCCACCACCGAACTGGCCTTGACCAGTTGCGGCAGCTCGAAGGGTTTCATTCCTTCCGCGGTGGGTGTCACCGAGACGCGTCCTGGTCCGCCTTCGGCTCCGCGGTCCACTCCGGCTGGTCCGTCCATAGTGGAGTAAGTTAGCGCATTCTCCACGAGTGTGGAATTGATCGCCGGTCGTGCGCCGGCTCCGGAGACACCGGCTGAGATGTTCGCCGCCCGTGCCCCTCAGCCGCCCTCGGAAGGAGTCAAGGGACCCGGCCCGGTGTAGAGGAACCTCCAGAATCCGCATCGGTACTTGTTCACGCCGGTCCACGGGGTGCTGTGGTAGCCGAGGTTCCACCTCACCCATTCCGGTTGGCAGTACGGCAACTGCCCCTTGGACCATGGATCCGCGCTCAACTCCCACCTGATGTACCAGCCGGGGTGCTTCGGGTCCGCGCCCGCGAGCCGGACCTTGTAACAGATCCGCGGGTTGTCCGTGCTCGGGCAGGGCGGGTGCTCCAGAACCAGGGGCCTCCTGTCGGTGCTCGTATCGACCGTGCAGGCGTGACTGCTCCGGTGGTCCTGGCCCCAGTAGCAGAACCCGTCATGGCCCGATTTCGCGTTCTGCGGGTCGTTGTAGAAGCGGGTCATCCTCCCGTCCAGGTACTCGATCCAACTGCCCACCTTGGGAACACCGGCCGCCGCCGTTCCCAGGCAGGTGAGAAGCGCGGACAGAGTCAGGGCGAGGGCCGTGCACATCCTTCTCTTCACAAATTTCTCCTTTGGTTGTTCGACGTCGTGATCTCAGCGAAAGAATCCGCAGTAGTAGTGATTCGTTCCAGCCCAGTCGACGTTGTGGTACTCGTAGCCGAACCGGTACCAGTCAGGCATGCAGTAAGGTGCCTGGTTGGCGCGAAAAGGACTGCGGGAGATCGTGACGTACTTCTTCGTCGTGTAGACGTAGAAGGTGTTCTCCCGATTCGGGGTTGTCAGGGAAAACCGCTTGTTCTCTCGGGACGCGTCGGCGTTGCACGCCCAGTCCGCGGGATTGTCGCGCCCGCGGAAGCAGTGGCCGTCCTCGCCTCGCTGGGAGGCGGCGGGTGTGTCGTAGAGGCGGACTACGACGTTGTCCAGCTTCGCTTCTCCGAGTCGCCGGGGACCTGCCAGGGCGGGAGGCGCCATCGCGCTCGACGCGGCGGCGGCCAGCACGAGGAGAATGGTTGCGCGGCACATAGGGGATCTCTTGTGGGCATCCATTCTTGACCGTCCTTCCTGTGGTGCGAGGCATGTGAAAAAGTGGCTCGCCGTCCAGTGTCGCCATCTTCGTCTCTCGGTTCGATCCTTTCCTGCTGAATTGAAGGTGAACGTGCGGAGCTGGAATTCCGAGAAAAGTGGAGTTCTTCGAAAAAAGATGCGTCCGCGAGGATCCTGGCTCGGGTGCGAGCCGCCGAACGAGCTTTGCGGGGTGAACCAGGTGGTTCACCCCGCAAGCTCGCCTGCTCCTGTCCCGGCGTTCGCGCTCGGAACGATCAGCCCATGGTGGCCACCGCGGCCGCGGTCTGGTTCATCGTGCTCCGCACAGCGGCGGCATCGGCGCCGGGTGCGACTGAGAGGATCGCCTGGGCACCCTGGGCGCGGACCCAGTTCAGCACGATGTTCCTGACCTGCCCCAGCCCGAGGGCCAGTGCGCTGCCCGCCACGCAGTTGCCCAACGCCGAAGAGATCTGCTTGCCCTTGTCGGTCACGCCCATGATGTACAGGTAGACGAACGACTGCACGCCTCCGGCGACACAGCCCGCGATGGCTGTGGCGGCGACTGCCCCGGCGGGAAACGCTGCCAGCAGTGCGGCTTCGACGCCGAGGACTACCACCACGTACGACGCGGCCGATGCCAGCGCCGCGATCACGCCTCTCGCCCAACCCGGGAGTTCAAGGGTGGCGCGGCCTTTGTGCTGGCTGACCTTGGTGATGGAGCAGTGTCCGCTGGGGATGCCCCAGTAGGACTCGCGCAGGACGTGGTAGGTGCGGAGTTCGAGTTGTGTTCCGTTGGTGCGGAGGAAGTCGTAGCGCAGGCCGGGGACGCCGTTGCGTGGGTTGAGGAGCACCTTTTTGAAGCGTTCGAGTTGGGCGGTGCTGTTGGCGTTGATGCGGTAGTTCTTGCCGACGTGGCAGAAGCCGCCGCTGGAGTGGAAGTGGTCGCCCAGGTTGACCAGGCCGGCGGCTCGGGCGGACACCGCGGTGCTCGTGGCGTCGGTCGCCGCGGTGTCCGTGGGGTGTGCGGTCGCGGTGGTGGTGTGTGTTGCGGAATCCGCTGCCGCGGGTGCGGCTTGGGCCTGTGCGGTGCCGGCGGCCAGGGCCATCGCGGTGAGCGTGGTGAGTATCGTCCGGCTGGCGAGCCGGGCTCGCCGGCGGGTGCCGGTCGGCGAAACGTCCGACTTCATCACAAGAATCCTCCTAGGGAAAACGATGCCGATCCTGGACCGGAGTGCTTTCGGGATCAGCGTCCTGATCATGCAGGCTGGCCGAACTCGGCGGCGATGAATCGGACGAGGCCGGAGGCTGCCGGAAACGCGAGGGGATTCTGTGGCTCTTTTCCCGGCATCTGGCACTGTTCGAGAAAGGCGGATCCCGTTTCCTCGGGTCGCCGGGATCTGTTTCGGTCTGTTCGCGCCGCGCGAGTCCTCGTCCTGAAAAGAGACGCGAAAACGGCGATCTCCCACGAACGGCTTGCCGCTATCGTGGGAGATCGTCGGCCATCCGTCGGTTGTTCAGCGGTGGGAGAGTGGTGGAACGGTCACCCTCGGACCTGCTGGAGTGCGGCGGCGGTCTGGGCGACGCCCGTGTTGATCGCTGCTCCGCTGGCGCCGGAAGCGGTGGCGGAGATTTGTGCCGCGGCCCTGGTCTTCACCCAGTTGAGCACGATGTTCCTGACCTGCCCTAGTCCGAGGCCCAGCGCGGCACCGGTGAAGCAGTTGACGACAGCCGTGGCGATCAGGGCACTCTTGTCGGTGACACCGACGATGGCGTTGTAGACGTAGTTCTGCACGCTTCCGGCGACGCAGCCGGCGACGGCTGTGGCGGCGACGGCCCCGGCGGGGAACGCGGCCAGGATCGCCGCCTCTACTCCGAGCACGATGGCCACGAAGATCGCCGCGGACGCCAGCGCCGCGATCAGCCCCTTCGCCCATGAGGGCAGGGCAAGGGTGGCGCGGCCTTTGTGCTGGCTGACCTTGGTGATGGAGCAGTGTCCGCTGGGGATGCCCCAGTAGGACTCGCGCAGGACGTGGTAGGTGCGGAGTTCGAGTTGTGTTCCGTTGGTGCGGAGGAAGTCGTAGCGCAGGCCGGGGACGCCGTTGCGTGGGTTGAGGAGCACCTTTTTGAAGCGTTCGAGTTGGGCGGTGCTGTTGGCGTTGATGCGGTAGTTCTTGCCGACGTGGCAGAAGCCGCCGCTGGAGTGGAAGTGGTCGCCCAGGTTGACCAGGCCGGCGGCTCGGGCGGACACCGCGGTGCTCGTGGCGTCGGTCGCCGCGGTGTCCGTGGGGTGTGCGGTCGCGGTGGTGGTGTGTGTTGCGGAATCCGCTGCCGCGGGTGCGGCTTGGGCCTGTGCGGTGCCGGCGGCCAGGGCCATCGCGGTGAGCGTGGTGAGTATCGTCCGGCTGGCGAGCCGGGCTCGCCGGCGGGTGCCGGTCGGCGAAACGTCCGACTTCATCACAAGAATCCTCCTGGTGGGGAACGGGACGAGCCGACAGGCATTTCCTGTCGACAACCCGATCCGGTCTGTCTCAATAATCATGAATGTTTCCAGGCTGGTAAACGCACTCGGATGAATTCGGAGGCGTCCGGATTCGCGGTTTTTCAGCTCTAGTCGATGATGCGAATCCGGATGTTTACGTGATGACGTGCCGAATTATTCTGGGCGAAACATCGTGGGTGTACGCGGTTGACTTGTCCTGTCCTTCGAGCGGCTTTCTCGTCTTGTTGGAGCGGTCTGCGACCAACATGAACTCGCGGGCGCGAAGAGGATTTGGTTCAGGTCTGCTGATCGACGAATACGGATAAATGCAAAGCAGGCTCGCATCGCGATGTGGGCGATGCGAGCCTGCTTGCGAGGAACTGCCGTGGCGCGGCCGGTTCCTCTGAGGGCGTGCTCACCGTTTGCGGGAGTCGGCGGCACAAATCCAATCCTAGGTTCTCTCGCGCTCGGCTGATCGTTGATGTGCTGCTTCTAGGAAAATTCCGCCGAACGCGGACGTGCGGCCGATGCGGCCGCTTCATCTCGCGGACAGGGGCGATGTTCGGTATGCAGCTTCAGGAAGGGGGCTCGGGGAGGCTTCCGGCCGCGAGCCGACGGGTACCCGCGGACCCCTGCCCTGTAGGTGAAGGCGGGAGGGGAGCTGGGTTTGGTCGTCAGGGCCGGAGTTGTGCGCGGCGGACGGCAGAACATTTCTATCTTGGTCGTACCCCGCTCGGTCCGTGGCACGTCCTCGACGGTCCGCACCTCGAGTGATCGCCGGTGCGTGTCGACTGTGTGGCCGGCCCCGAGTCGATCGGTCGTCCCCGCGCCGAGCGTGAGCGGCGATGTGAGGGGCTCGGTGATTGGTTTCTGGTTTCACCGCCGAAGCCCGTGAGCACGTGGATGCTGATGGTGCGAACGAGAAGCGTGATCGCAAGAGCTTTTCGGGGTCGATTTCAGAGAGCAGGGCTCAGGTTCGGATTCAGCGACCTGGGTTCTGATGAAGAGATGCTTGCGGAAGTCATCGCCAGGGGAGTTCTTGTGGTGGGACGTGCCGCCGCGGTGGTGGCGGTCCGCCCATCCTGGACTGGTGGCGAACTGGACGCTGCTCGGCCATGCCGACAGTGCTCGTTCCTAGATTTCCTGTCGCCAACCCGGAGTTATCAATGAAAAATCTATCGAAAAAGATCGTAAATATGAGGGCGTTTCTGTTTTTTGTCGGAAATCTGGGCGTGCGCGGCTAGGTTGGTCGTCGTCCCGCTGGTCTGGGATCAGAATCCTCATGCGTTGTCAGTCCCTGCGTCGCGCCATCTCAACGGAGGCCATCATGAGAGCTGTCGTACTTGTCGTCGCTGCACTGCTACTGGCGACGAGCGGCACCGCCCACGCCTATCCGCAGCCCGCGAGGCTCACCGGGGACGTGGCCGCCCATGACCCTTCCATGATTCGAGATTCCGGCGGCTACACCGTCTTCTCGACACACAATTCGATCGAAACCCGCCGATCGGCCAACGGGGTGAAATTCACTCGGGGCGGCGCAGCCTTGTCGACCAAGCCCGCCTGGCACTTCCGGTACAACCCCGACGGCGACGTGTGGGCGCCTGACGTTTCCTATCACGGCGGCAGGTATCTCATGTACTATTCAGTGTCGCGTTTCGGCAGCAACAACTCGGCTATCGGTCTGGCTGTCAGTTCGACGGCGAAACCAGGTTCCTGGGTCGACCGGGGAATCGTCTACACCTCATCTACGAGGGACAACTACAACGCGATCGACCCGGCGCTGCTGGTCGACGCCGGCGGCCGGTGGTGGCTTTCGTTCGGCTCGTTCTGGAGCGGTATCCACATGATCCGCATCGACCCCGTGACCGGTAAGCAGTCCACGACCGACACGGCCCGCCGCCACCTGGCGTTCCGGCCGGAGGGCGCACACGCGGTTGAAGCGCCCTACATCGTGCGACATGGCGGGTACTACTACATGTTCGTTTCCTTCGACCGCTGTTGCGCGCGCAAGGAAAGCACCTACCGGATCATGGTCGGTCGTTCGGCCAATCCGACCGGTCCATACCTCGACCGCGCGGGGATTTCGATGCTCAACGGTGGTGGGACGCAGGTTCTCGGCACTCATGGCAACGTCATCGGACCGGGCGGCCAGAGCGTCCTGCGCGACGGTGCGGAGGATGTGCTCGTGTACCACTACTACGACGGTGCGGCCGGTGGCCGCGAGGCCCTCGGCATCAACCGCCTTGGGTGGGATTCTCAGGGCTGGCCGTACGTCAGGTAGCCCCTCCGGTGCGACTCCCGAGCGTGAGTTCGGGAGTCGCATCATCGAGCCACCGCGGGATCAGACCCCCTCCGGCTGTCGGAGACGATCCACGTCCAGCCCGGTCGGGCATAGTGAATCCCTGCCCACGGAGCCTTGGTCGCTGACGCCCTCGTGCATGGTGGGAGCCCCGTCTCGGCACGATAGACCCAAAGACGAGGGGCTCTGGCAGCGGCGCGCTCGACGCTCTGACTGCCGGACGGTGCCGGCGCCGAAAGACGTCGTCCGCTCACAGCGGCTTTTCGTAGCCCAGCACTCGCACCACCTCCAACGCCAGCAGCACCTCCAGAGCACGCTCCCCGATCGGCTTGCCCAGGAGGGACTCCGCCTGCTTGACGCGATAGGCCACCGTGTTGGGGGCGAGGTGCAGCCGGGCGGCGGCCTTGGCCCTGCTTCGCCCGGACACCAGGTACAGCCGCAGCGTCTCCCTCAAGTCAGCATTCTTCGCTCCGTCCTTGGCCAGTGCGCCGAGCGTCTCCCACGCGAACCAGCGGGCTTGCTCGCCGTCCGCGGTGAGCAAGGACGGAATCGCGAACTCCTCGTAGTCGCACAACCAAGGCCCGGTGCTCGACGATGCCACCCGAGCGGCGGACGCCGCTCCGAGGTGTGAGCGGCGGAAACCCCCCGCCCCCCGTGCGACAGGCCCGACCGCGACCCTGACACCTGCCGCTGGACTCAGAGTGCGGCGCAGGGTGGCTGTGCTCGGCCGGTCGCGGACGTCGGGCCAGGAGCCCCACACCCACGCGCTGCCCTTCAGCTCGTCGAGGTCCAGCACGAGAGTCCTCGGCCCGAGCGCGCTCGCCAGCGTCATCGCGAAGCGCGGCACCTCTCCCGCCGCCTCGTCCCGCTCGTCGGCCCACACGATGAATGCCTGATGGTGGGCGCTCATCGGCACACCGAGCAGCCGCTCCACATCGGCTGTGCTCGCCCTCGGGTCGTCGAGCAGGGTTTTGACCAGCCGCAGCCGTGCCGAAGCCGGGCTTGTGGTCCAGTGCTCGCGCTCCTCGGCGAACACGCCACCGATCTCGCCGGCGAACCTGTCCGCGCAGGCGAACACGAACGTCGAGGCGTGCTTGGCCTCCGCGTGGAAGTCGTGGTCCGCCGCATCGGTGCGCAGCGCGTGCACGAGTGCCTGGTGCAGGTGGGTGATCGTGGTCCAGATCCCCCGCAGCAGGTCTTCGGCTCGTAGACCGTGCTGTGCTGCGCACTTCGCGCCGTGCACGACCTCGTGGGGTAGCACCACCTCCGAGGGGTGCAGGTCGAGTGCCAGCGCGCACAGCAGGACCAGAACGCGAGCCTGCACGTCGCCACGCACCACCGGGCGCAGAACCGCGGGAAGTTCGTCACCGGCCTTGTCGTGGATGTCGGCGAGAACGCCGTCAGCCACCTGGAGGGCCCACAGCACCGCGCGCGCCCCCACTGTTCTCGTCGCGCGGTCGGCCAGAGACTCCGAGCAGGCGAGCGCGATGTCGTGCTCCGGTCCACGAGGCCGCAGTTCACGGATCCACGACCGCCCCACCGTCCCGGCTTCGGCCCCTGAATGCGTCCTCACGGCAAGACACCGGCACTTGTTTGTCGCCGCGGCGCAAGACCATTCGGGGCTGTCCCCGGTTCACTGGCCTTCAGAACGATCATCACCAACTCGTACACCACGTCGGGGACAACCCCGCCGCTGTCCCACTCGCGGCGGAACGTGTTCCTCGATCTGCGGACACCGCGCGGTCTGATGCGCAGCGGCGGAAGGCACTCGTGATCACACACATCGTTCTCTTCAAGCTCAAGGACGGCGTCACCAGGAACGCCGAGCTCGTCGCGGAGGCCGAGGCTCGAGCGCGGGCCGTCGGACACCACGTGCCAGAGCTGCTCGGCTGGCGGGCGGGATGGAACGCGGTCGACCGCGACGGCGCATACGACTTCGCCGTCATGGGCGTGCTGCCCGACCTGGCGGCCCTGGAGAGCTACCAGCGCAATCCCTTCCATCGCGGCTCCGTCGAGCTGTGGCGAGCGATCTCCGACTGGGTCGTCGTCGACCTGGTCGACGACTGACCCATCTGGGGCACCTGGACGCACCGATCAGGAGGACATGTGTTCACCCACTACGACATGGATTCAGCTGTGCTCACGACCGAGCTGCGCGAGCAGTTCGACACCTTCACCGCGGGCAAGTGGGACCAGGCCACGCTGGAATCCCATCAGACGCGCAAGCTCCGCGACACCGTCGCCCATGTACGGCACAACTCGCCCTTTTACAGGGAACGGCTGGCGGGACTCACCCCCGAGGCCATCGCCGCACTGACCGTCGACGACCTCGCCGATCTGCCGTTCACGACGAAGGAAGACCTGAGGAACGCCCAGTTCGACATTCTTTCAAGGCCGGTGTCCGAGGCTTGGGTGTTCTACGAGACCACCGGGACCACGGGTGCCGCGACGCCTTGCCCTCGCACGAACACGGACTCGATCAACAACAACTCCGTGCTCACCTCCTACTACGGCGATGTCCTGGAACCCCATGCCCACGGTCGGGTCGTCGGCATCTCCGGTCCCAGCGAGCTGCACGCCACCGGCGACACGTTCGGTGATGTGTGCCGGAACCTCGGGTACACGGTGGCCAAGATGTGGCCGCATTCGCCGGTGGTGGGGTTCGACCGTGCGCTGGAGGTGATGCGACTGCTGCCGATGACCGCTCTCTTCTGCACCCCCGGAATGGCGATGCGCCTGGCGCAGAAGGCGATCGACGCGGGACTGCGCCCCCGGATCGACTTTCCTCTCGACCTGCTTCTGCTCACCGGTGAGCTGATGTCCCCGAGTCTGCTCGACAACATCAGCCTGCTGTGGGACGCCGAGGTCCGCAACGTCCTCTACGCCTCCCAGGAAGCGTCCGTGCTGGCCGCGGCCACGTCCGACGGTGCTCTGCGGACCGCGCCGCTGATCAACCTGTACGAGGTGGTCGACCCCGACACCCTCGCGGCGGCGGTTCCCGACGCGAACGGGGTGCGGCACGGCGAACTCGTCGTGACCAACCTGTACCTCGGTGCCAAACCACTGATCCGGTACCGCACGGGTGACCTCGTGCGCATGCACCCGCCCGGTGCCGGCGCCGCGGTGCCCGCCCCCGCCCTGGAGGTCGTGGGACGTGTGCACGACCGGCTGCTGCTCAACGGCCGGCTGGTGAACGGCTACGACCTGGAGAATCTGTTGCTCAGCCAAGTGCGCGGCTACCGCGACTACCAGATCACCGTCGATCGTGACGACTCCGGTGCGGACCGGCTCTCCCTGCTGCTGCGGGCCGACCCGGCCAACGACAGGCCGACCCTGGAGCGCACCGTCCAGCTCTGCCGCGAGGAACTCGGCACCGGACTGAACATCCGTTTCGGCGTTCCCGGCGAGGTGACGGGAACGGGAGCGATGGTGAGCTGGAAGGCCGCCCGCGTGGTGGACCTGCGTGCCCAGCGGTCCAGCGAGGATGAGGCCGCGGACCGAGTCGCGGCGGCCAGGCTCTGATGGTGGCCGAGCACGTCGCCGCGACCCCGGTGCTCGGACTGGGCCAGTGGGCCTACGACCGTGGCGGCTTCGTCCGGTCGGATGTTCCCCACCTGCCGCTCGGTACGCAGGCTCTGCATTACGGAACCGGTGTCTTCGAAGGGATTCGCTCTCATCGCGCGGCGTCCGCCACAGTCCTGTTCCGGGTCCACGACCACTACGAACGGATGCTGCGTGCCTGCCGGCTGCTGCGCATCACCGCGCCGGGTTCGGTGGAGCACCTGGTGGACCTGACCGTCGAGTTGTTGCGTCGCAACAACCACGACGGCGACACCTACGTACGTCCCTTGGCGCACAAGCTGTCGCTGCTCCCCGGAACACCTCCGGGGGTCGGTCTGACGGGGGTGTCGGACGCCTGGTCGATCACCAGCCACGGCTTTGCGGCCGGCAGGCTCGCCGGAGGGATCCGCTGCGCCATCAGCTCATGGCGGCGCTCCTCCCGCGACGCCATGCCCGCGCAGGCCAAGATCACGGGCGGCTACGTCACCAGCGCGCTCGCTTGCGACGAGGCACGTGCCGCGGGGTACGACGACGCGATCCTCCTCGACGGCCTCGGCAACGTCGCTGAGGCCAGTACGGCCAACATTTTCGCCGTCCTCGGCGGACGGGTGGTCACGCCACCGGCCACCGGAGACCTGCTGCCCGGGATCACCAGGGACACGGTCATCACCCTGTGCGGGGAATCCGGCGTGGACGTGGCCGAACGCGCACTGGGACCGGCCGAGCTGATCACCGCCGACGAGATCTTCCTGACCTCGACCGGGAACGGGATCGTCGGGGTGCACGCCGTGGCCGGCCGGGACATCGGATGCGGCACCACAGGTCCTCTCACCCGCCTGATCGCCTCCCGCTACGACGACGTCGTCCGAGGCGTCGGCGGTGCGCATCCCGAATGGCTCACCACCGTGCACCTCGGCTGACTCTCCGACACCACTTCGACCGAAAGGACCACGCCGATGACTTCGCCGAGTTTCACCACCCTGTCGCCGCTCCTGCTCGGAATCCCTTCGACAGTCGGCACGCTCGGGCCTGCGGGGACGAGCAGCGAGGTCGCCGCGTCGCTGCTGGGGTCCCGGCTCGCCGAGCTCGAAGGCACTGCTTCCTCTGTGTCGCTCTACGACACCTATGAGAAGGCGGGCGCGGCTCTACGCGCCCACGAGGTGACCCACCTGGTGGTGGCCAATGCCTACAAGGCCATCCATGAGTTCTACATGGACCCTGACTTCGAGCTGGCCGGTGTTTTCGTCATGGACACCCCGCTCTACGGAATCGCGCGGCGCGCGGACACCAGTCCGCTGCCCGCCGCGCCGACCATCGCGAGCCATCCCTCCCCGGTGCCGCTGATCGCCCAGCTCATGCCTGCGGGCTGCGCTGTGGACGGCGTGGTGCACGTGAACTCCACCAGCGCGGCGGCCCGCGCTGCCTCGGAGGGTGCGGTCGATCTCGCACTGACCACGGTCCCCGCCGCCGCGTTGCACGGTCTGCGGTTCATCTCCCGCACCAGGCCGATCCGGATGGTCTGGTCGGTGTTCGTCGGTTCGGCCGCGGTCGGCCTGGCCGACCGCGTCGCGTAGGGGGACGGGGACGTGCTGCTGCTCAACGGAGACCAGGTCCGCGAAGCCCTTCCCGTGGCTGAGGCGCGACGGGTCGTCGCCGGCGTGATGCGCCGCTACAGCGCGGGCCACGTCGTTCAGCCGCTGCGCACGGTGCTCGGCTCGGCGCAGGACGCCTCACTGCTCGCCACCATGCCCTGCCACGTCGCCGGCGAGCCTGGCTCGGATTCTGGCTACGGGCTCAAGGCGGTGCTGCACGCGCCGGGCAACGCGGAACGCGGACTGCCCGGCACCGTCGGCCTGGTCGTGGTGTTCGACCCTGAGACCTGCCTGCCGCTCGCGATGATCGAGGGGGCGTCGCTGACCGCGCTGCGCACGGCCGCGGCGTCCGCGGTGGCCACCGATGTGCTCGCGCTGCCCGATGCCGGAGATCTCGCTCTGCTCGGTGCGGGTGTGCAGGCACGTAGCCATCTGCTTGCCCTGGCCGAGGTGCGGCGGCTACGTCGCGTGAGGGTGTGGAATCGCCATCGCGGTCGTGCGGAGGACTTCCGCTCGTGGGCGGCGACCGACGCAGGTGTCGTCGTCGAGGTCGTGGACACCCCGGCCGCCGCGTTGCGCGACGCCGACCTCGTCTGCACTACGTCGGGCGCTTCGGACCCTCTCGTCGGCGCCGCTGACCTGGCCGAGGGCTGCCACGTCAACGCAGTCGGCTCCTCCGTGCGCGGCAAGCGGGAGGTCGGCTCGGCCGCGGTGGCGCTGTGTTCGGTTTTCGTGGACAGCAGGGAGGCCGCACTGCGGGAGTCCTCCGAGATCGACGAGCCACGGCGCGCTGGTCTGATCCAGGCCGACACCGACCTTCCCGAGATCGGCGAAGTGCTTCTGGGACTGCGCCCCGGTCGCGCGGAGACCACCGAGCGGACGCTCTACAAGTCGCTCGGCATGGCGGCACAGGACGTGGCCTCAGGTTTCGCCGTGGTGCGCGCCGCCCAGCGGCTCGGCATCGGTACGACGGTCGGCTTCGTGTGGTGACCAGGGCATCCGACACGGGGACAACGGAGGAGAACGCGGTGACCGCACTGCTGATCGGCAACGTCGGGCCTGTCGCCGACCACGAGGGCATGGCTGCCTACCGGGAAAGGGTGGGCAGGATCCTGGAGGCGCACGGTGGGCGCTTCGTGATCCGGGGCGGCGAGTTCACCGTCCTGGAGGGCGCGTGGTGGCCGACGCACCTGTCGGTGATGGAGTTTCCCACCGCCGACCACGCTCGCCGCTGGTACACCTCGCCCGAGTACCGTGAGCTCCTGAGCCTGCGTGAGGGCACCCCGATGGACCTGGTCCTGGTGGAGGGGCCGTGAGCGCGCGACCGAGGATCGGCTTCGCCGAGGGGACGGCGCTCTACGTGGGCGCGGTGCTCGGTCCCGGTGCCCTCGTTCTGCCCGCCATGGCCGTGCGGGAGGCGGGACCAGCCGCGGTCGCGGTGTGGACGGCCCTGATCGTGGTCAGCGTCCCCGTGGCGCTCTCCTTCGCCATGCTGGGCCGGGCCTTTCCCGACTCCGGGGGAGTGGCGTCCTACGTGCGCCGCGCGTTCGGCGACGTCGCGGCGACCGCGACGGGCTGGTGCTTCTGCCTCGCCCTGCCGATCGGCGTGTTCGGCGGTGCCGTCATCGGGGGCCGTTACGCCGCGGAAGTGCTCGGCGGTGGGGCGGCAGCCGGTGTGGTGGTCGCGGTCGGGCTGCTGGCGGCCGCGTTCATCGCGAACTGGTCGGGCCTGCGCGTCACCACGGGAGCGCAACTCGTCCTCGTAGGATTGACGGCGACGCTGCTGGTCACCATCGCGGTGGTGAACGTCCCCTCCGTAGAGCCGGAGCGCTTCACCCCGTTCCTGCCCCACGGCTGGTCCGGGCTCGCCTCCGCGTCCGCGCTGTTGTGCTTCGCCTTCACCGGCTGGGAGGCGGTCAGCCACCTGTCGGAGGACTTCCGCTCCCCGCGCACCCGGCTCGTCCCGGTGACGGTGCTCGCGCTCGCGATCGTGGCGGTGCTCTACCTCGGCCTCGCGGTCACCACGACCGGTGTGCTGGGCGACTCGGCCGCCACGTCACCGGTACCCGTCATGGCTCTGCTCGAGCACGCGATCGGCTCGGTGGCGCGGCCGGTGACCGCCGTCGCCGCCGTGGTGCTGTCGCTCGGCGCGGTCAACACCTACATCGCCGGAGGCGCACGTCTGATCGGGTCGCTGGCGCGTGCGGGCGCGCTGCCGGGGTGGGCGGGCGTCGCTGCCCCGCACGGGACACCGCGGCGCGGTCTGTTGATCCTCGCGGTCGCGACCGCCCTCGCCGGTGTCGTCTCCGTGCTGGTGCAGGCCGATCTCGACGGCCTCCTGCTGCTGACGTCGGTGTGCCTGGTCGCCGTCACCGGGGCGGGCACGGCGGCCGCGGCGGTCCTGCTGTCGGGAACGGGGCGAGCCGCTGCCGGGTTCGCGACCGTGTGCCTGGCTGTCGTGACGGCGACCGGAGGAGTCCTGGTCCTGCTTCCCGTGGCGACCCTTGTCGTCGCAGTGCTGCTGCACCGGTGGCGCGGCGTCGTGACCCTTGCCCGAGGACCCGGACCTCGCTCAGCGGTCACCGTTGGCACGCTGTCCGAAGAGTGTGCGCCTTGACCTACATCGGACGACCGTCCCGGCGATGAGGTGCCTGGTCCCCGAGGTGTCCGGCCGTCGGCCTGCCGGAGGCGGGTCCAGCGCGCATGCCGGCCCTCGTGGGGCCGTACCGGGCCGGCGGTTCGCTGCTCGATGACAGGGCTGAGCGAGTCGTCTGCTGGTATGGGACTTCCCGCGGCGGCGGACCTTGGCGGCGTGGTCAGATCCACCCGCGTTTCGTGGCGTTGATGCCTGCCTGGAAGCGAGTCTCCGCACCGAGCCGCGACAGCAGCTCGGTGATCTTGCGCTGCACCGTTCGGACGCTCACTCCGAGAACCGTGGCCAGGCGCTGGTCGGTTGCGCCGTCCGCGAGCATCTCCAGTATCCGCAGGTCTTCTCCAGCCAGGCCGCTGTGCGCCTCCGCCTCCTCCACCCTCGATGAGGGCAGAGGTGCCGCGAGCCTCCACAGGCTGTCGTAGACGGAGTCGATGATGTTGAGCGGTTGCGACGGCCTGATCAGCAGTGCGGTCCCCGCGGATTCGGCGTCCTCGCCGATGGCGACCATCGCCGCCGAGAAGTCGAAGAGGACCATCGGGAACGGGATCCCGTCGAACAGGCGTACCTCCTGGTGGTCGACCCGGAAGTCCTGCGCCCGGATCCGCACGCCCTTCTCCCGGACGGACGCCGTGTCGTAGATCCCCCTGATCCTCAGGTCCTTCACCGCACCGGGCGGGAGCCCGAAGGGGGCGCTCCGGATCCTTTCGTCCTCGTCGAAGAGGGCCCTGCCGCACAACCGCAGATCGAGCTTGCAGGACGACCGCAGGGAGGCGAAGCACTCCGCCACGGCGTCCTCCCCGCGGATCGTCTGGACCGCGTCGAGCATGGGCTGGCGGTTGTTCAGAATGATCGAGAGCTGGCGGGTCAGCCTGGCCGCGGCCAGCAGCAGTACCCGCTCGCCTGGGGGCTGCTCGCGCGAAGGGGGCGACGGCGCTGAGTCGCCCTCCGGTGCACTGCCTGACTTGTCTTCCATCGGTTGCCGTTCCATGTCGAATCGTTGTCGCTCCGCGTCGTGAGAGCGCGGTCAGAACCACCCCAGCCTGGTGGCCCTGACACCGGCCTGGAAGCGGGTTTCCGCTTCGAGCGCGTCCATGAGGTCGCGGATCTTGCGTCGCGTGGTGCGCTCGCTGAGCCCGAGCGTGACCGCGATCTGCTCCTCGGCCACCCCGGCGACGAGGAGCGCGATGAGGTCGTGCTCTTGCGCGGTGATGGGCGACTCGCTGCCGGAGCCGCTGGGAAGGTCCACGCGCAGCGGGGTCGCCGCCGCCCAGAACGTCTCGAAAGCGGCGACCACGACGTCGAGCATGGGCGAGGGTCGCACCAGGAGAGCCGTGTCCACCTCCCTGCCGTCGCTGGCGGCGATCAGGGCGGTAGACCGATCTGCGATGGCGATCTTGAACGGCGTTCCTGACAGCAGCCGGACTGCTTGTCCGCTCATCCTGGCGCCGCGTACGCGTTCCAGGCCGTTCGGAAAGGTCATGACCTCCGTGTCGAACAGCATTCGGAACCTGATTCCCTCGCTCTTCTTGCGGAGGAACACCTTGACCTGATCGGAGACGTCGGTCCGCTGATCCGCGTAGGGTGGCCGGTCACAGCCCCAGAATTCGCCCTGGGCGTCACCCAGCATTTCCTCGTAGGCGTTCATGATCCCGCGTTGGCCCTGCACGACGGAGATTCCCTCGTCCTCCGCGGTGTCGTCGCCGACCAGCAGCAGGCGGAGCTCGCCGGCGAGCCTGCGCACTTCCCGTTCTTCCCACGATCGCCGCTGGTGCTCGTCGTCGAACTGCTCGATCACCGCCCCAAGGTAGCAACGGACGTCGTTCCCGATCGTGAGCCCGGCAGGGGTGTCGTCGTGCTCGGCGGGATGAGTGGACGGCCTGTCAGCGCGGGAATTCCGGCGGGAGAGGCGACGGGCGGGCATCCCGGCCTGCCGCACCGCTCCAGGGCGAGGCGGACGCTTCCGCTTGAAGCGGAAAGCCTTCCGCGAATCTCTGTGCGCGGAAGGGGCGTTTCGCTGATTGATTGCACACTCTTCGAGACTTTCCGGGTACTCCATTCGGGTATGGTTAGCTCCAAAATCGGGGTGGCAACCTTGCGTTCCCAGGTCTTGCTCGTGTTCGGAACGTCGGAGCAGGGCCACGGCTAAGGATCGACACCGAAGGGCTTCGATGTCCACCATCAGGCAAGTCGCGGAACTTGCCCAGGTCTCGACCGCGACCGTGTCGCGTGCCCTGCGCGGCTCACCGTCCGTCACGTCGGAGACGCGCAGACGCGTCGAGGAAGCCGCCAGACAACTCGACTACGTCCTGCCGTTCATCCCGTCCAGCCTCGCTTCCGGGCGGACCAACACGGTCGGCGTGGTCACTCCCTACCTCGCCCGCTGGTACTTCGGTACCGCGATCTCCGCCATCGAGGAGGTCGTGCACAGGTCGAACCTGGACACCGTGCTCTACACCCTGGGCAGCCATGAGATCAGACAGCGGTTCTTCGACAACATGCCGCTGCGCAAGCGCGTCGACGCCGTCATCGTGGTCAGCATTCCGCTGGCTGAACTGGAAGTCCGGGCCTTGCGGCGTCTCGGCGTGCCGTTGGGGCTCGTGGGTTTGGACATCGACGGCTTCAACTCCGTGCGCATCGATGACCACCAGGGAGGCTGGGCGGCGGCGAAGCACCTGGTGGAGTGCGGGCATCGCAGGATCGGCCTTGTTTCCGGTCTGCGCGGCGAGCCGTTCAGGTTCGACGCCCCCATGTCCAGGAGGGCAGGCTTCCTCGACGCCCTGCGCGACAGCGGATTGGAGATGTGGGACGGCATGGAGGCCGACGGCGCCTTCACCGTCGAGGGTGGTGAGGCCGCGATGGAGGCGCTCCTGCGGTTGCCCGAGCCGCCCACCGCGGTCTTCGCGATGTCGGACGAGATGGCGTTCGGCGCCCTGCGTGCGCTGCGGCTCCGCGGCCTGTCGGTTCCGCGGGACATGGCGCTGATGGGGTTCGACGACCACGATCTGGCCGCTGCGGTCGACCTGACGACCATCGCCCAGCCCACGGCGGCACAGGGCCAGGCCGCCGCCGAGGCGGTCATCGCCCAGCTCGGCGGAGCTCAACCCCGGCAGCAGGTCTTCAGCACCACTCTCGTCGTGCGCGCCAGTACGATCCAGGCGGGCTGACATCCGAAAAAACCGGATGAGGTGCTTGCGCTGCTGTGCTGGCCATCACTCTTTGCTTTGATACGCCTGTGTCGTGTCCTCAGAGGGAAAGCTACTGGTGGGAGCTTTGCCCCCAGTCTCCTCGTGACCGGGGGCGCGCTCCTTCGCAGGGGTGAGAGCATCCGTTCGAAGGCCCGGGACGAAACCACTTTCCGAAAAAGGTCAAGGTCTTCCCGCTTCGCGGACTGGCTATGTAACGCTTACATTGCCCAGAACCCAGCGAAGGGAACGACATGCTGGCTGACGCGGACCGAAACGTCGGGATCGGACACCCCCGCAAAACACGGGGTGGAACCGGCTCCGCCGCGGACGAGCTCCTCTCGGCTCCCGCTGTCGCGCGCCTGCTTCACACGGTGATCGACCCCCAGATGGCGAGCATTCCTCTCGAGGCCAGGGACACCGCCCTGACGATCATCCACACCGCGATCGGCGTCATGGCCAAGTGCGCGACGGGCAAGATCGGGGCCGAGGTGTGGCCTGCGGAACTCAGCGAACGGGTACGCGCGACGGTGGGCGACTGGTCCCGCACCGGGTGCCCGGTCGATCCGATCGTCGTCGCGCTGGGGCAGTTGACCCGTGTCATGGTCGACGTCTTCGCCGCGCGCCATGGAGAATCGGCGACGGCGTCCTCCCGGCTCCGCGAGCTCACGCTGGCCAGTCGACGGCTGCTCAGGGAGCTCTTCGACGGCGTCAAGTCCGGCGCCGCCCAGGAAGAACGCGATGACGACGGTGTGCGGCGCGCTGTGCTCACAGCCGCGCGCGAGAAGAACTCCCGCTCTCCCTCCTACGTCGTGTCGGCGCTGCGCCCCGATGACGCACGCGGTCTGGCGCGTATCCGCGCTTTCGTGAAGTCCGGCTCGGATCTGGGAGCCGTGTTCACGTCGACGCCGACGGGTCACGTCGTCCTCATCCCCTGCGCAGACAGTGCCAACGCCATGCCGACGGCTCAGGAGTTCTGGAAGCGGCTCGGTGGGCAGTACTGGATGGGGTGTTGCTGGAGAACCGTGGCCGACCTCCCGAGTGGCAGGCGGGAGGCCTCCGACCTCGCCGCGCTCGCGGTCGCCACCGGTCAGCGCCCAGGGGTCTTCGACGTGAAGAGCGTCGCGCTCGAGTACACGGCGCTCATGAATCCCGAAGTGTCCCACTCGGTGTTGAAGGCGCTGGCCCCCTTGCTGAGTGACGACCTCCTGCTGGAGACCGTTCTGGCGGTGCTGGATTCCCAGGGGTCGCGCAAGCGCGCCGCCAGGCAACTGCTCATTCACCGCAGCACGGTCAACCGCAGGCTTGAGAAGATCGCGGAGCTGACGGGACATGACCCGTCCTCCCAGCGCGGCTTCATGACGTTCACCTTGGCCATGGCGGCACGTTCACTGCTGCGCGCCGGCCTACTGCCAGGTCACTCCTCCCAGCCTCGCCTCGCGTTGGTGTGAGTTCTGGCCGGCCGGACCCCGTGTCCGGCCGGCCAGGCTGGTCGGGCGTCTTCGCGTCGAGGTGTGTCGGCGGATCGTGTCATCGCGACTTTCGCCTGGATGGACCACGTTCTCCTGGAGCTGATCAGGCTTGTCGGGTGCGCCACTCGCGGGCGCGGCAGTTCTTCCTGTTCGCCGACGAGGGAGGGCGATGCTGCGCGTCCCCGTCTCCCACGTGGCTCGTAACACTTTGATGTAAGCGCTTGCAAACTTCATTATGGTCTACTTAATTAAGTCTGTACGCCGCGACGGCGTTATATTGCAATCGCTTGCAGGAGGATCTGTGCGGTACGCGCCCCCCGGAATGTGCCTGAACGACTTCGCGGTCATGCAAAGCGGGGGGCTTTATCACCTGCTGCATCTGCAGGGGCCCTGGACGCCCGTGTTCGACGAGCGCGCCATGGAAACCTCTTACGGCCATGCGACATCGCACGACCTGGTCGAGTGGCGCACCCAGGCACCTTGCTTCGGCGTCAGCGCCCCCGGATCCTTCGACTCCTCCGCCGTGTGGACCATGCACCCCTTCCCCGTGCGAGACGGCGTCGTGGCCATGGCTTACACCGGTGTCAATGCCAGGCCGTGGGCGGAGCAAGCGATCGGAATGGCGATCACAGGCGAGGACGACGCCACCGGGTGGATGCGGATGTCCCGCGATTCCGTCGTGCGCGCGGATCCGCGGTGGTACCGCACGGAGCACCCCATGGCCTGGCGTGATCCCTTTGTGGTGGAGAACCCGGAAGGCGGGTGGGCCATGGTCGTGTGCGCCGCGTCGGCGGAGCACCCGGTTGGGAGCGCGGGATGTGTGGGATTCGCGACCTCCCACGACCTGCTGGAGTGGGACGTGCAGCCACCGCTCATCCTGCCCGGCGACGTCGACGAGTTCGAGTGTCCGGTCCTGGAGACGACGCCCGACGGGTGGCTCCTGCTCGGCAGCATCGCGTCGTCGCATCAGATCGAGGCCTGGAGGTCGCCGGCGCTCACCGGGCCGTGGGAGCGCCTCGGCCCCATCGCCCCCGCCGGCCCCTACGCCCCGCGCCTCGTCACCGGGCCGGACGGACGGCGCCTGCTCCTGCACACCGTGCAGCGCCGCACGCAGCTGACCGACTCCGGTGCGCCGTGCCGGGGGATGCTCGCCCAGCCCAAGGTCTTCGACCTCTCCGTTCCCGCCGAACCCCGTCTGACGTGGTGGCGGGGCAACGAGACGCATCTCGAGGAGGACTGGGCCGTGCGCGCCGGTGACGGCATGGCCTTGGTGGACTCCACCCGGCCTGGGTCCCTGCCGCTGCGCGAGGACGGCGGCCTGGTGCTGAGCTGGAACGGGACCAGGGTGTCCGTCGGCTGCGAGGAGACCACGCTGCGCTCGCCCGCGGCTGTGCTCCGCCTGCTCCTCGTGGGGGAGTACGTCGAGGTGTACGCCGATGACGTGCTCGTTCTCTCCGTCGTGAACTACGAGCCGCGCGGGGTCCTGCCCGTGCCGATTCGGCCGCTCAAGCCCATCGGAGCCGCACGCGACGACGTGAGCGCTCTTCGGCTGACCTCGACCAGGCACCTGTCGCGCGTCTGTGGGTGACTGGTGGTGGCGTCCACACGCATGTGGACGCCACCACTGCCTTCCCCGGATCCCTTACTGGCGGTGCCCTTCCAGGTGGTCGTCGTGCGGCAGCCGGGCGACCAGCCAGTCGATCGCGGCTGCCACGTCGATCGGCGGCGGCGCGCTGGTGCCACCGGTGCGGGAACGGACCTGGGAGTCCGCTGCGCCGCGCAACCAGGCCAGCAGCCGGCGCAGTGCCGCCTGCTGTTCCTCAGCGGTCTCCGTGGCCATGCGCAGTTCCGATGCGGCCTGACGCACGAGCACGTGCAGGCGGAAGTGCGACGGACCATGCTGTTCGAGCAGGTTGTCCTGCACCAGCAGGAGGATGTCCCGCCCCACCTCCGCAGGCGTCGCGCCCACGAGAGAGGCGACGCTCGCCGAGGTGCATGTTGCGCCTGGATGCAGCGTGATCATGCGCAACACCCGCGCCGCCGACGCGGGCAACCGGCGGATCGAGGCCACGAGCACCGCGCGCGGAGAGTTCTCCGGGTCGTCGGCCACTACCAAGCTCGCCAGCCTCGTGCACTCCGACGACAGCTCCTCGCGCAGGTGTGCCGCGGTGTCCCAGCGCAGCCGCTCCGCCGCCACCCGCAGGGCCAGGGGCAGACCTCCGCACAATGCCGCGAGTTCGCGGGCGCGTCCGTCGTCCAAGCAGGCACCGCTCGGATCGGCGTGTCGCAGGACCTCGGTCAGCAGGAGTGCGGCGGGGGTGCTCGAGAGGGGGGACAGCACCAGCCGGTGGGCGCCTTCCCGCGCGGAGAGGCCCACCAGGCCCCTGCGGCTGACGACAACGGTGGCGCAGCGCGGTTCGGCTGGCAGCAGGGGGCGCACCTGCTCGGGTTCCGCGACGTCGTCTATCACGAGCAGGACCTTCCGGCCCGCTGTGCACGACCGCAGAAGGCGGGAAAGGTCGGCGACGGTCCTGGGTAGCGACGCGCGCTCCAGTCCCAGAGAGCACAGCATCGAGACGAGCTTGCAGGCCGGTGAGTCCGGCGCTCGGCCCGCGTCCGAGCCGATCCACAAGACGCCGTCCGGGAAATGGTCGGCCCTCATGTGGGCCCAGTGGGTGACCAGAGCCGTCTTGCCCACGCCCGCCATGCCGGTGACCACCACCAGACCGCCGCCCAGAACGGTGTCCAGCCGGTCGATCTCCTTGTCGCGTCCGACCAGGAGGCCGTTGCCAGGGGGGAGCTGACGCGGCAACGGCCACGCCTGGCGGATCTGCTTCGAGGCGGTGGCGGCGGGCTTCGGCGGCACCTCCAGTGCGCTCGCCTCTCGTGAGGACGGCTCGGCGATGGAGTGCAGGGCGCGCCACCGGGCCGTCCAGTCCGCGATGTCCGAGAGTCCGGCGTCGATCTCCACGGAGATTCGCTCGGCGTGGATCGCGCAAGTCCGCACGTAGTCGACCACGAACTCCAGCGACGGGCTCGACTTGCCGGCGAGCGCGTCGAAGATCGTCGACCGGCGCAGCCTGCTGGAAAGGCGGGCCAGGGTCTCGTAAGAGGGTTTACCGCATGCCACCCTCAGTTGTGCGAGGTCCGCGGCGAAATCTGCGCGGTCGGTGTTCGTTCTGTCGGTCCGGACGACCGCGCGCTCATCTCGGGTCTGGTGGTCCACGAAGGCAGAACCTCCCGTCCGGCGGTCGGAATACCGTCGGAAGTGATCATGGCGCTAAATGGTCATCGCCGTTGGAGAATTCGTCGGTTTCTGAAAACGTAGTATTTTCTCCTGGTGAGATCCGGATGCGGCTCCGAGTGGATTTGTGGATTGTGCATCCCGATGCAGAAGGGTCTTTCACGGCGGGCATGATCGCACCACCGTGAAAGACCCTTCTCACTGCGTCGCCACTCGGGTGACAGAGGGATCCCGAACTAACGGACCACGGCGACAGCCGCGGCGGTCTGGGCCGCCGCGGTGTTCAACGCGTTCATCGGGATGCCCGCGCCCGCGTTCGCCGCTGCACCCGCAGCTGTGCCCCTGATCCAGTCGATCACCTTGGTCTTCGCCGTGCTGACGCCGAAGGCGACGAGCGCGCCGGAGATGCAATTGGTCAGCGCCGACGCGATGACCGCACCCTTGTCGCTGACGCCCATGACGAGGTTGTAGGCATAGTTCGACATCGCGCCACCGATGCAGCCGCCGACGATCTCCGCGGCCTGGATCGCGACAACGCCACCGCCGAAGTAGGCGACGACCGCGCCCGCGCCGATGCTGATCGCCACGAATACGGCCGTGGCCGCCAGTGCGGCGAGCACTCCCTTGGCCCAGCCAGGCAGCTGCCTGAGATCACGGCCCTTGTGGGGTGCGACACCGCTGGCGATGCAGTTCCCCTTCGGAATGCCCCAGTAGGACTCGCGGAGCTGGTGGTAGATCCGGAACTCCATCCTGGTGCCCGTCGACAGGAAGTCGAGCCTGGCGCCACGCGCACCGTTGGCCCTGGCCAAGGCCCTGCGGACCCGCTCGGCTTCCCCGGCGTTGGCGGTGCTGACCACGTACCTGTGGCCGACGAAGCAGATGCCGTTGGCCGAGTAGAGGTGATTTCCCTTGTTGGACAGTCGGGCGCCGGTCCCCGTGATACCGATGGGAACTCCGGCGAGCGCCTCCTGCGCTCGTGTCGCCGAGGCGGTGGGCGCCTCCGCAGACTGCGCCCCTGCCGGTTGTACCGCGCCGCCCGCGAGGGCTGCCACGGTCAGGGCCACCAGGGCGAACCTGCGAGCGAACCCGCCCTGTGCGTCCTGGGTATGCGATGCGCTTCCACAACTCTTCATAGTCATCCTCCGTGGGAGGGAAAGCGGACAGGAGCGCCTGTGCCATGTCTGCCCGCGCCGGTCATCATCGTCGATCACCGGCTCGCAAATTATTGGACGCAACTGTGATCGAGGATATATTCGCGGACGAGGCCGGATGTTTCCGGAATTTCTGCGGAATGCGCGAACTCTGATAACTTCGGAAATTTTCCCGGCGCTCACGGTGGAGGGCGGCGCGGGAAGGAGACCCTTTCCCTCGCCGCCCCCAGCCTGTCCTCACGCCGTGGGCGCGTATCCTCTCCGCGGACGAGTCCACATCGAAGGAGCCAGCGTCAGCCGAGCTTCCAATACGCGCAGTAGTACCAGGTGGTGTTCTGGTACTTGGGCAGGTGGCCGTTGTACGCGTGGGGTAGACAGTACGGGCGCTGGCCGTGGTAATGGGCGGACTTGCTCGCGATGTGGGTGCGGCCGTCGAGGAACGTCACCACTTCGCCGTTCGGGACGCTCATGATCTCGCCCACCCTGCCGCCCACGGTGCAGGACCAGAACTTACCCCGGTTGCCGGGGTCACCGGGAACGTGACACCAGCCGTCCCTGCCGGCCTTCACCTCGTTCTGGTTGACGTAGAAGTTGATCCCCTTGTCCGTCAGCAGTGTTCCCGCGGAGTACTGCTTGTAGAAGTAGTAGGGCGCGGCAGAAGCGGTGCCGGCACCCAGCATGACGAGTGCTGTGAGACCCAACAGCACTGAGAAAAACTTCTTCTGCATGCTCCAGTCCCTTCTGGGGTGTGATCGCCAGTGCGCGAAAAGTGACGATGGATCCTCATGACCTTAGGGTTGGGGCAATTTAAGTCGCCATCAGAAATTTATTTGGAAAACTCTTGCTGTGGTGCGCACTCCGATCGCGCTGCGTTCGGCGCCCTGCATCAGCGCTGTCGTAGATGCGCCGAACTGTTTCCGCTCAACGGGGAACGAGTGCCACGTCGGCATCCAGCGGAACCGGCGATCGGTAGCGTCCGCCTCCGCGGCTCGTCGAAAGCCCTGTCGAAGAGCCGCTGACGCGCCGAGGGCATCGACAGGAGCCGCATGCGAAAGCACATCATCATGGTCATGGCGGTTGTGGCGCAGGTGCTGCTAGCAGCCATTCCTGCGCAGGCCGGTACCTACTACGGGACCTACTCCCTGTTCACCGACCGGCGGGTGGACGTCTACATCGACGCGGGCATCGCCGAAAACCGCGACGGTTGGTGCGTGGAACCGGGTGGTTCGAGGCCGTGGCAATGCTTCGTCGACACCAGGCCCAGAGGAGCCAAACCCGAGATCGTCGCCGCACCCAAGGACAGCGTTTGGACGATCTACGGCAAGGACCACGTCGCGAAGCTGACGCAGCCCTACCCTGGTTGGAAGCCGTACTGCTATCCCACGGAGTACAACACCCCCCGGCTGACTTTCAAGAGGTACTTCTGCGCCTACTGGGTACCGGTGCGCAGGTAGCGGGCTGGAGGTACCTCGAGCGAGAAGGCGCGCCGGACATCGGCGTCCCCCCGCGCACGGCACGTGATCGGCCGCATTTCGTGACACCGATCCGGTGCCGACCAGATGTGGCGTTGTCGTGAAAGTGAACCCGCGACAATCGCGCCTGAAAGTTCACGGCGCCGCCGCGGCCGTCCCGAGGGGCGTCGCGGTTTTCGTAGACCCAGGTGATCCCGTACTCGGGCCGGGCAGGTGATGCCGCTGTCCGTGACGCGTGGTGACCGCTGACAGTCGTCCGAGCGATGAGCGGTGATGGTGATCGAAGGCAGGCCGGAGTGGTCAGACGTGGGCGAGGTGCCCACAACCGTTCGCCCGCATCCCTGACGTAACGGGGTGCGGGCGATGGTCATTTTGGTGCCGCGGAGCACGGCGACGCTTGGTGATCAGGGTGCTGCTGCCGCCCGACGCGCTCCTGGTGATCGCCTTGGCTCCTGCGGTGGGACCACTCCCGATCTGCTTCGCAGGCCCCGCCTCATCACACCGGCGTAAATGCCTATCCGGTGCGGCACTGGGCTGTCCAACCGGGAGCTTCTCGTGTGCGATCGCGTCCGAGAACCGCATGACCGCCGTCGTGGAGTTCCGGGGCGGTGCCGGCGACCGGGTGGAGTCGCGCGGCGATCGCGTCGAGTTCGACTCTGCGCCTGACTCGGCGTCCGGCGTCATCACGGCGGGCAAAGCGCTGCCCGCCGTGACGGGTCTTCGCAGACACTGGCTCGGACACAGCTGTACGAGGCGACTCGGCTGCCGCTGCACATGGCGCCGAACCACGTGGTGTGCCTGACGGCCGTGCCAGTGGTCGGATCGCCAACGACACCGCCCACAGATGGGCGGTGTCGTTGGCGTCCCGAGTTCCTGCCTGTTGATCCCGGCCGGGATCCGACCCCGTTACCGATCGACGACTGAGTTTCAGGTTCGTTCACGCGCCCGGCCGCGGTTCGGTGTGGTTTGGAACTGTTGCCTTGGACGCCGGTCGTCGCCTCTCCGCCTCGCGTCCTCCCTCGACGTGAAGCCCTGTGTCGTGGCGCTGGATCTCTACCGCCACGACCGTCCGTTCCCGGTGCTCAGAGCTTCCAGAAGGCGCAGAAGTACCTGTTCACGCCATTGCGCAGGGCGTGATAACCGGCCTTGCGCTCCACCCATTCGGGCAGGCAGTAGGGAAGCTGCCTGTTGAAGTAGGGGTAGGAGCTGTACTCGGCCGTGATGTGGCGGCCGCGGTGCCAGATCGTCTTCGTGGCGCGTTCGCCGGTCGAGGCCCGGTACCCGTGGGGAATTCCCCACGCCGCCGTGACCTCGAGGCGCTCGCCCGTGGTCGCGTCCACCGTGCAGGCGTAGTCGTTCTTGTGCTTCTCGCCCCAGAAGCACACCCCGTCCTCGGCGTGGTTCCTGGCCCTGTCCGGAACGCTGTACACCCGGATTTTCTGGCTCTTGTACTGGTCGCCGATGGGCACGGGCCCGACGACGCCCGCCGCCTGCGCACCGGTGCTGCCCGCGAGAACGGCCAGCAAGGCAGCCCCAGCGATGACTATCAGCCTTTTCATGGTTTCTACCTCATCGAGTCGGCTCGGTGGTGTCGCGTCAATACTTCGAGCCTCCGGGTACATGCTCAATCCGAAAGATGTGGAACTGCCGGACGTCTCGACTGCCGCGCGTGACGACTAGTCACCCCTAGTGTTCTCGCGGATCTCTGACTCTTTTCGGTGATTCTTCGCTTGCTACTCGGTGAACTGGATCACACGATTACCGCCAAGCTCCAGTGCGTTCCGCGCCATGTCCGGGGAAATGCTTTCCGTGACTTCCTGGACTTCTCGAATTCTTCGCGGAAGACGTCAGAGAGAAAACGGAGGTGCTGCGTGATCACTTCAAGGAAGCTCGTCACCAAAGTCCTTGTCGCGGTGCTGGCGGTTGCCGGGCTCGTCTCGGCGGCTCCGGCCGCTGTCGCGGCCTACGACGGTTCCTGGCGAAGTACGTTGTGGAGGCAGGGGCCGCACAACCCTGCGCCGGACGTGACCAGGCCGGACGTGATCGGTGACTGCGGGCGCCTCAACGGAGGCGCCAAGCCGAAATGTGCTTACCGCGTCATCAAGAGGCTGCCCAACTACATGGAGTACAAGCAGGTGGCGAACTGGGTGTACAACTGCAATCCCCGCGCCAAGACGCTGTCACGCTTCTTCAGCTATTCGGTTCAGGAAGCCACGACGCTGACGACCGGGACGACCTCGGTCACGACCCTCGGGGGTAGCTTGCAAGCGGGTTTCATCAAGATCACGGCCGATACCAGCCAGCAGGACTTCACCAGCCTGTCGACCACCAACGCCTCCGCCTCTGGCACCGGTTTGTATCAGGACATCCCACCTGGATACAAGGGAATCGTCTATCTCGGGATCTACAAGTACAAGTTCGAGGGCTGGTACGAGGCGAATTACCCGTCCAGGATCTTCAACCACTACAAGTGGTACTACCCCGGTTACGGGTCGGGTGGCGTGTACCTGTCGGGGGCCGTCCTCAAGAACGGCCGTCCCGACACGAGGGTGGCATCCAACGTGGTGAGGTGTTGACCGCGCGGGAGTCAGTCAGCATTTCCTCAAAAACTCGTAAAGGTGGTTCAGGTGCGTTTCTCGATTTCTGTCAAACGACTGCTGGCCTGCGTGGTGGTGGTCGGTGGTTTGGGCGCGATGCTGACGCCCGCCGCCTCCGCGGCCTACGACGGCAGCTGGAGCAGCACGTTCTGGCGTCAGGGTCCCTACAACCCCGCTCCTGACGTGACCCGGCCGGATGTCATCGGGGACTGTCGGGGCACCAACGGAGGGGTACGCCCGTCGTCCTGCGTGTTCAAGCCGGTCCGGTCGAACTACTACTGGGGCGCGTGGAAGCGGGCGTCGGACAAGTTCGACAACTGCAAGAGCCGGGTCGCGGCCAAGTTCGGGGCGGCCACGGCGGTGAGCACCGAGATCAGCGTCGAAGTCGGCAGCACGACCTCCTACAGCGGCAGCGGCGGCGTTTCCAAGGGAGCCTTCAGCGCCGCGCTCGAAATGTCGGTCTCCTACACGAACAGCCAGGCCACGGCCAATGCCAAGACCTTCTACGACTCCCAGTACATCACTGTCCCTCCTGGGCACGTCGGCTGGATGGAGTTCCGGCCGTTTAAGGTCGACGTCATGGGCTGGTTCGACGTGAAGTACCGGAACCGGATCTTCAACCACTACAACTGGTACTACCCCGGATACGGCAGTGCCGGGGTCAAGTTCACGCACAACACCGTGTTGAGCAGCGGCCTGCCTCGAGGTGAGTACAGGCCTGTCGTCCAGCGCTGCGGTGGTCACCGGTAGCAGGTCGACCGACCTGGGGTGGACCGGACTTGCCGGTCCACCCCAGACGCATGTGGTCCCTGCCGCGGAGTCACCGCCGCGCGAGCCCTCGCACCCCGGCATGTGCACGTCATGTCATGACAGATCCTGTTGTCGCCCTTGGAGAGTTCGGGGACGTGGAGCGTCTCGATCGCGGCGGAACGTACCCGCGTCGGCTGGTCCCCCGTTTCTTCCCGGCCGGATCGGGGACCTGTTTCGAAGTCTGATCCGCGACAGCCGGGCCAGAGGCGACTCTTGGCGGACGGCCCGCACACGACACCCGGTGGTGCGGGCCTTCCGCCCGCGACACCAGGAGCCATCTCGAGTTGGCGGCAGAGAACTGCTTCGGAGGTTGTTCTCCGAATTCGCCGGGAACGGTTCGGGATGGTGTGCGGCCGCCTGGTTTCCGCGGGAGGAGGTCCGATGCTCGTCACCGGAGCCGGTAAGCGGGGAACACACCGAGGAGCCTCATGTGATCAGAAGAACGGCCTTGTCGGTGCTGGTGGTCCTCACGGTGCTCGCCGCGTCGCTGGCACCCGCCACCGCGGTCACGTACCACTACGTCGGAACTCTGGGCAGGAATCTCGACGACAAGCTGATCAACCTATACCAGAACCCGCGGGACGCGGAGAAGCACGACGGGTGGTGCTACGTGCCCGGCAACCCCGACAACAGGGGGAGGGCGTGGTCGTGCACCGTCGACAAGCCTCGAGGAGATCTCTTCCGCTACGACTTCCCGATCATCGCGGAGAACATGACCTTCTACTTCGACGGCAGGACGCACCGAGCCAAACGCCGGGCACCGTACAGCGGGTACAGGCCCTACTGCGTGCCCAACGTCTACCCGCGTTCCCCGAGCGGGTTCCTGAAGCACTACTCCTGCGCTTACTGGGTGCCGCTGTGACAGCGGGTGAGAGCGGCCGGCGGTCGATCTGAAGCGCTCGCCTTGCCCCTCCTCGCTCGGCGCAGGATGCTCACCGGCCTGGACGAGGCGACTCCTCCGCCCAGCGGATCGAGTTTCCGCACGGCCGACGGCAGAACCGTCCAGCGCGACGTTGACCGATGGCGCTCCCGGAGGCGACCGTGCCGATCCGGACGGCGGTTTCATCGCGACGGCGGTCCACCTCCACCACGCTGGATCGGTACCCCCTTCGGCGAGCACGCCCGCCGGGTGCGCCGGGGCAACGGGTGGTGCCCGATCTTCGGATCGGCCCAGGCAGGGGACAAATGGTGTTCGACGTGGCTGAATCGAACCAGGGATCGCGAGGTGCCGGCTCCGCACGAAACCGCGGGTCGCCTCGACGACCGGGAAACCGGACGTCCTGCCCGTTCAGGTTGCCGCTGTGCTGGGGACAGCGCCGCCGCGCGTCCCGCTGTATCCCTCCATTCTCAAATTGACTGTTCCGGGGTGGTAGAAAATCACTCCTGCTATCCGCGGTCGAATCATTGAACAGGTCTGATTCTGTTTGCTGGAAAGGTTTTCCAAACAGGCTGGGTTCCGAGCTGCGGCGGCTCTGCTGGTCACGCTGTCTTCTTTGTCGGTAATAAACGGAACTGCTTCGGCGGCTGACTGCCGGTTGGAGCAGGTGGTTCCCGCTTACTCCTCCGAAGCGTCGATTCAGGGGATTGTCGAAATTTCTTGGGACTCCAACTGCAACTCCTATATATGCGGGTACTGGAAGTCCCGCTGACCCTCCGGTGTCGATCTGCCGTGGGACCTGGGCCAGGCGCCGGCCCTGGTGTGATGCCGGTCGGCGAGGGTTGTGCGTGTTCCGCCGTTCTACCGCTGCGTCGGTCGAACCGCGGAGCACGCATCGCGGTGGTGAGGCTTCAGCCCTGTGCGCACCGGTGGTGCGTTCTGCCGCCGCCCGATCGTGGATCACGTCCTGCCGCGGGAGTCCGGTGCGGCCGTGCTGGCCCGCACGACCAGGTGAGTGGGCAGGATCCGGGGTTCCGGCGGCTTTCCGGTCTTCAGCTGATCGAGCAGCATGCGGGCGACCGC
The DNA here is from genome assembly GCF_024125735.1 of Lentzea sp. HUAS12. Lineage (NCBI taxonomy): Bacteria > Bacillati > Actinomycetota > Actinomycetes > Pseudonocardiales > Pseudonocardiaceae > Lentzea > Lentzea sp. HUAS12. Next base: position 4,517,025 of record NZ_CP099738.1, on the reverse strand, counting down.
TTCTCCCTGGGACGCCACCGGTTGCGCGATCGTGGTCAAGTCGAGCGCCTCGGCCATCTCGTGGTCGTCGAACCCCACGATCGAGATGTCCCGCGGTGCGGAGAGATGGTGACGGCGAAGCGCCTTCAAGGCGCCGATGGCCATCTCGTCGGACATGGCGAACACCGCGGTCGGCGGCTGGGAGGCCGCCAGCAGTTGCGTCATCGCCTGTTCTCCGCCACGCGCGGTGAACAGGCCGGGGGCTTCCCACTCCGCCCGCCTCTCGAGACCCGCATCGGCGAGCACGTCGAGATACCCCGCGAGCCGATCTCCCGGCGCGGTGAAGCCCAGCGTGGAATCCTCGTTTCCGCCGATCAGGCCGATGCGGTGGTGCCCGATGTTCACCAGGTGCCGCACCGCGACGCGGGCAGCGTGGCGGTCGTCGATGCGGACGCAGCCGAACCCGTCGGACTGGGCGCCGACGATGGCCAGGGGAACCCCCAGACCGCGCAATGCCGCTGATTCCGTCTCGGCGAGCGGGAGCGACAGCACCAGCATCGCGTCCACCCGGCCCCGTGCGGGGAGCTGGGTGAAGAACCGGGACCGCGAAGCGTCGTCATCGACGCTGTAGACCAGCAGATCGAGTCCCGCGCCACGCAGAACGCGCTCGGCGCCTGTGATGACCTGCCCGAAGAACCAGCGGGAGATGTGGGGCACCACGACCCCCACCGTGCCGGTGTGGCCGGTGGCCAGCCCGGAAGCAGTCCTGGACACGCGGTAGTCCAGCCGTTCCGCGACGGCCACCACGCGCAGCCGGGTCGATTCCGAGACATTGGACAAGCCGCGTAGAGCCCTCGACACCGTCGCGGTGGACACTCCCGCTTCGCGCGCGACATCGGCTATGTCGGCCATCAACCCTCCTGAAGACGTGAAGGCATCATCCTGTCACCGCGGCCACCGTCGTCGAGAGTGGATCACCGCGCCGGCGTGAGCCCCACGGGAGGGGTTCGCGTCCGCCGGCCCGCTGGGGAAGAAACTCTGATTCTCTCCGCGCCGCCGTGCTCCACGGCGATCCTCCATGAGCGATCACGGTTGGGGGTGGAACGGGTGACGGATCGAACGGTACGCGATTTCTGGCCCACTCGGAGGCGACAACCTGGAGGCGGGCTTTTTCGGGATTTTTCTCGTTGGGAGCCGTGTGAACGTAGGCTACTTTGTGGATGAGGACCTGAATCTCGTCACGTCTAACGAGGGTGTTGAATTGTGATTCAACGTGCGATTTTTCTCATGCTGGCAGCGTGTTCCCTCTCCGTCGTATTTTCTGTCGGATCGGCGTCCGCCGCGGGTGATCAGTACTATCACTGGCGCACCTACACCAAGGGCGCGATCGTGGACGACAAGGCATTGGCCATGTACGTGAACAGCAAGGAGGTGCAGGCGAACCGCGACGGCTGGTGCTTCGTTCCCGGAAACAAGAGCAATCGAGGGAAGAACTGGTCCTGCACGGTCAAGAGCAGCGTGGTCGAGGTCTACGCCCCGGAGCCGGGCAGTACCTACCTGCACCCTGACGGCAGGAGCTACAAGGCGTACCCGTACCCGTCCGATCGGATCAAGGGACACCTGCCTTATTGCCTGCCACGTGACACTTCCCCCGAAGGCCGTGTGTCTCGTGGGAACTTTTACTACTGCGCGTACTGGGTGCGTTGAACGTCCGGAGATTTCCGAGTGTCACCTGCCGGCGACTTCAGGAGGCGGGGAAGCGCCGGTCCGTTGACCGTGGTCTTGAGGTAGGGGACTGACACTCCGGTGTGGTTCGCGCCGCGTGTTCCGGGATTCGCCGCGGGGTCGTCTCCGTCACGGCGGCGAGGCCACCGGGCTCGGCGCGAAATCGTCCCTGTGCCGAAGGCCAACTCCGGTGGGGCGGTCGGACTGCACGTCACGGCCGCCCCACCGGCCCTACGGAGAAACCGGGACAGCGAGTGGTCCGGTCGTTCCCGGAGATCGACTTCTTCCCATGTCAGGGCCTCGTGCGCCAGCAGAGGGCACGACACCGCCAGAGAGCGACTCGTGATCATCGGTTCGCGACCCGGCGAAGTGCGCACGTGACCGCCCGGAAGTCGACTCCCGCGCTCGTGGTCGACAGTGGTGCGCTGGTGCCGGGAGATGTAGAGCCGCCCAGGGCACCCATGCCGAGGCAGGGGCGATCCGCTTCGGGGGACTCTCCGGACCGGGAACGTGCTCAGGATGCCGGTTCCCGCGGCCTGGGCACTGGTGGTGCTCCGTCCGGTCGCCGAGAGCTCTAGACGCCGGACGCTTCGGTGGTCGCGTTCTCACGGCGTGACCACACTGGTCATCTCACTTGCCGCCCACCGTGCTGGTGGAAGCTGTCAGAGTTCGCTCTTCGGTGCCGAAGCGCAGTGCCCGCCGAGCACATGACGATGCCTCTTCAGCTCGAAGCGCGCATCGCGGTCCAGCAGCGGGCCCAGCCGCATACCCGTCCGCTGGACCGTGCCGTCATGCTCCCAGGCTGCGGCCGAACCGGTCACCGATGTGCGGCAGTTCGGCGGATTTGGTGGTGGCCAGCGCGTGTGCCGTCATGGCGCTGCTGAGCATCAGCAGTCCACGCGTCGACGTCGGCTGGTACCCGGTGATCTCCTCGATGCGCGCGAGTCGGTACTCCAGCGTGCTGCGATGGATGACGAGTTGGCGTGCGGCCCTGCCCCGGTTGCCCTCGGCAGCGATGAAGCACTTCAGGGTGTGGTGCAGAATGCTGTTGTCCGCCAAGCCTTTGACCACCTTGGCGAGCGAGCTCGCGGTGGCGGGATGGTTGAGCACGGCGAAGTCGACGATCACCTGTTCCAGACCGAACAGACCGGGCCGCCGGCCACTGGCCACGGCCAGTCGCACGATGTCGGAAGCCTGTTGCTGGCCACTGGCGATCTCCGCGAGCGGTTTCCACGACAGGCCGATCCACAGGTCTCCGCCGATGCGGTCCCACAGGCTCTGACCGAATGCCCGCAGCGCGCGGTCGTCGGACACCGGGGCCAGTACGTAGGCCCCGTTGGGTGCCAGCACCGAGAGCTTCTGCGTGTCACGATCCAGCCGGACGGTCCTGGCCACCCTTTCCATGGTCGCCGCGTCGGGCGAGCGCAGGGCGGCGATGGCGTAGGCGGGAGCCAGCACGGAAGGGTCCGAGATCTCGTCGATGCGACCTGACAGCAGTTTGACGGCCAGCGGCTTCGAGGGGACCTGCCGGCTGCGTCCGTCCCGCACGCCGTCGAACAACTCGCGCAGGAGTCGGGCGCTGATCGTCGTGACCTCGCGCGCCATCACGATCACCTCGACCTCACCTGCGAGAAGTGGGTCCGAGGTCACCACGTCGATGGCTGTGCTGGTCAGACTGCTCATCATCACCGCCAGGCCGTCCACCGGACTCGACGTGGCGCTGCACTGGCGACCTGCGTTCCTGATGAGCGACAAGACCTCGGTGGTGCAGCAGGCCTGAGCGTTGGCGCCGGCTACGCAGTTGGCCACGACCTCGGCCAGGCAACGGGCCACCGTGGTGGAGGGTGCTTCCGTGGTCCCGCCCAAGCCGGAGAGCAGGTTGTCGTGGATCCTGTCGACGAGTTCGGCGACCGAGCGGAAGCTCCGTGACACCGCAGGGTCCGGCGAGGTGAAGTCGAGAATCTCTCGAAAGCTGTCGATCATCAGGTCGAAATTTCGTGAAGGCATGGTTCAACGCCTTTCCGCAAGCCGCGATCCAGTGTTGAGGCAGCGTGGCCAATTACTGCCTCGCAGAGGATGCAAGCGTTACACAAATTGCAGTAATCCTCAATGTTTTCTCAGGATGTGGAAGTTTCTGCTGGTCCTGATGAATTGTGCGTGGCTGCTGTCGCCGAGGATGGAGATTCCGCCTCTCAGGTCATCAGCGTGTGCACCGCCAACGCCATCGCGAGCATGTTCAGGCCGACGGTGGTGATGGGTGAGTGGCCAGTCAGCCTGTCGATCTGGTTCAGTCTGTAGTCGATGGTGCTGCGGTGGATTTTCAGTCGTTCTGCTGCTCTGGTCCGGTTTCCCTGGCTGACCACGAGGAGTTCGAGAGTCCGTTTGAGATCACTCCTCACCATGACCGGTTGAATCATGGCGAGGAGCTTCTCCCTCACGGGTGACGTCGTCGCCACCGCGAACTCGACCGGGAAATCCGAGATCTGGTAGAAACCAGGGGCCAGGTCGAACATGGCAGTCAGGCGCAGCACGCCCTCAGCGGTTCTGAACGACTCCAGCGGGCCGCCGAACACGAGCGGCTCCGCAGTCATCACCGTGCTGGGTGGCAGCATTTTCAGTAGCTCGCGGCACATCCGCTCCGCCTTCCTGCGATCGGCCAAGCGTTGTATCGCCAGTAACTCCTCCGGGGAACTCTGGACGACGGCAGAACCGGCGCCGACGTCGGTCAGCATTCGGTACAGCTCGTCTTCCTCGGGAAGTTCGCCCCGTGCCGCCACGATATAGAGACAGTTGTTCTCGTAGGTCGCCCGGCTCGCCGGATCGTCGTAGCCCGCGAGGCGCAGGGACAGCGGTGACCAGTCCGCCCGATTGGCGAGTTCGGCGTCCTTGAACCTGCAGTGGAGCGCGATCACCGACTCCGCCGTGCTGGACATCAACTCCACCGCGTGCCTGATCGTGCTCAGCCTGCTCCCGCTGGGATCCGCGATCAGTTCGTTGACCAGGGTCGAGGCGACCGTGTGCACCAGCCGGCAGGCGTCGTGCTCCTCGATTCCGGCGTTCGTCATCGAGTGGGCGACGTGACGTGCGGTCATGTCATCCGGGTGTCCCGACCTGACCACCCTCGCCAAGAGTTCTCTGAGCACGCCCGGGATGGCGGACGAGTGGGTGCTCCCCATCCCGCGGGTCGATTCGTCCTGCTGTCCCTGAACAGTGAAGTCGCCGTCCTGGACTCCGTTCTGATCGGGCGACGGGGAGGTCCAATCGATTGGCACAGGTGTCCTCGTGGTCGATGAGCGAGTGCGGACTGCTTTGTTGTCACGTCCGGCGGAAGGCGACTTGTGTGTCCTTGTCCGGGCTGGGTGTCCGAAATCGGTGCTTTCCTGGGACGAGAGTCGCGATTGACGGAAGAGTGGAGTCAACAGAATGTAGCTAAGCGTGCGCACGCGCGGTCTCGGAGCTTGCGAGCGTTTGTGCGGAACACTTCCGCCGATCTCTGATGAAACGTCTTGTTCCTGTGTGGGTGCATGTGCTGGAATCGCATTCCTGTGCGCTAGTCCGGGTCATGCTGTCAGCGTGTGGACGGCCAGCGCGATGCTCAGCATGTTCAAGCCCGCCAAGGTGAGAGGGGAGTAGCCCGTGATCTGCTTGATGCAGTCCAGGCGGTAGTCGATGGTGCTGCGGTGGATGGCCAGAGCCTCCGCGGCACGAGTTCGGTTCCCCTTGAAGTGCACGAGCGACAGCAACGTGGTCCTGAGGTTGTCCTTCGTCATGACGGGTGCGAGCACGGCGACCAGGTGCTCGCGGACAACGGTCGTGTGGGCGGCGGCGAACTCGATCGGGAAGTCCGCTGCCCGGTGCACTCCCGGTTCGATGTTCAACGCCGTGGCGAGGTTCATCACGCGGTCCGCGTCGCGGAACGGCCGGAACCAGCCTTTCGGGGTGATCGGCTCCACGGAGATCCTGGTCGCCGGCCCCAGCGCCGTCCTCACCTGCTCGCAGGTGGCCACCGAACTCGTGTTGTCCGCCAGGGTGGCCAGGATTCGGGGCCTACCACTGGAAAGGTCGACCGCTGCCGCCGAGTCGACCATCAGCTCGACCAGCGAGGGGATACGGGCGCGGTCCAGTTCAGGTCCGTCGATGCTGATGGCGCAGAAGTCCACCCGCTGAACCGAGGGAAGGCTGAACGCGGTTCGGTGCACCGCGTTCCTGTGGCTCCCGCGCTGGGCGTTCTGGACCACCTGCTGCCGGTCTCGTGCGCACCCCTCGTGGAACGTCGCGGCTATGTCGTCCGCCAGCACGATGTCCGCCATGGCGCGTGCCGCCCGGTCATGCGCGTCCGCTCGCGAAGTGCCGACCATCGTGCGGCGGACGAGTGACGACGTCGTCTGGTGCACGACGTCGAGAAGGATGTCGAGTTCCCCTCCGTTTTCCATCCACCAGTCGCAGAAGTCGTGGATCTCGGATGTCGGCGGTCTCCGTGCGACAAAGGAGCGTTCGCACATGTTTGCCACGTGCAGGGCGATTTTTTCTTCGTGTTGCGCCCATGGGGTGATGTCACGACATGCGGTGTCGATGTCCGGGCTCGTGTGAAGCATGTTTCCTCCGCAGGTCCTGCGACGTTCTCTTGCACGGGTGCCTGAAGCCACCTTTTTAGGTGATTTCGGACATCCGTCCACCCCGGTGCGGGTGGTCTCGCGGCGGAGTGGGACTTGCTCCGCCAGCAGGTTCTCTCCTCCTGCTGGCGGATCCCCGGCGCTGATGGCCATCCGCTGATGGGCTGTGGCGCTGTGGTGACAGGCAGCCCCGCGTCGTATTGAAAGTGAAACTCTCACGGGTCGGTGAGGTCCAGTGTTCGCCCTGGCGGATTGCTGCCTGTCGTAGAACGGCCAGGCATGTCATTCGATAGCGGTTCACCTGTGATGGGTCATCGACACCGAGTTTCCGTGTCGCCGGAAAGAGGGTGCGAAAACCTCATGCCCAGCCGGCGGAGGCCGGCTGAGCATGAAGGTTGTTCGTATTCGATGAGTGGAATCGACCGTGGCACCGGGCGACCGCTGTCCTCATCCCTTGACGGCTGAGCTCGCCAGGCTTTGCACGAACCATCGTTGGAACGCGAGGAAGACGATCAGCACCGGTGTCACCATGACGACCCCGAACGCCATGATCTGTCCCCAGTCGTAGGGCGGCTGCCCCTGGAACACGCTGATCGCCAAGGGGAGCGGGCGCACCGCTGGGTCGCTGACCACCAGGACCGGCCACAGGAACGATCCCCACTGGGTGAGGAAGGTCAGGATTGCCGCCGAAGCGAACACGGGCTTGCTCATCGGCACGATGACAGAGACGAACGTGCGCCACGCCCCCGCGCCGTCCAGAGTGGCGGCCTCCTCCACCTCGACGGGGAGTTCGGAGAAGAACGAGTGGAACAGATAGATCGAGAACGCGCTGGCCACGAACGGCAGGGCCTGCACCGTGACGGTGTCCCGCATCCCGGACAGCATGTAGAACAGTGGGACGGCGACCGCCTCGAACGGCAGCGTCACCAGTGCCAGCACCAGCACCAGCACCAGGTCCTTCCCCCGCCAGCGCAGCCTGGCCAACGCGTAGCCCGCGAGGGAGTTGACCACCAGCCCGCACACCACGACCACCGACGTCACCAGCAGCGACACCCCGAGGAACCCGAAGAAGTATCCGGTGTCCGCTCCGTCGAAGCGATCGACGAGCCCTGCGTAGTTGGCCGTGGTGAGGTTGTCCGGCGTGAACACCGAGAGTCCGCCGAGCACGTCCTGCGATGGCTGGAAGCTGCCCAGCACCATGTAGACGATCGGGCTGGCGAACAACAAGGCACCCACGACCAGGGAAGCCCTGTCCAGCAGGACGATCAGCCTCCGGGGCCCGCGCTTGCGGGCGTCGGTGGATGCGCGCCGTGCGCGCGGGGTGGGTGCTGTCGTCGAAGTCGTCACGCCTTCTTCCTCTCCGCTCCGAGCAGACCCCTCTGCACCAACGTCAGAGCCAGCACGATCACGAAGAACACGACCGTGATGGCCGATGCCCTGCCGATGTTGCCGTCTCCGTCGAACGCGGTGGTGACCGCCTCGTACAGCACCGTCCGGGTCGAGTCCTCGTCCGCGCCACCCCGGATGAGTACGTAGACCTGGTCGAAGAGCCGGAAGGACAGGATCGTCGTGACTGTCACGACGAAGACGAGAGTGGGTCGCAGGCTCGGAAGCGTGATGTGGCGGAACTTCTGCCACGTGGTCACCCCGTCCACTGCGGCAGCTTCGTACAGCGAATCCGGGATGCCCTGCAAACCGGCCAGGATGATCACCATCTGCAGGCCCACCCCCTGCCAGATCGACAGCAGGACCACCGATGCCATGGCTGTGCCAGGGGCGCCCAGCCAATCGTGCGGGGACCAGTTCCCTGAGGTCACGGCGTTGAGCCCGGCATTGAGCAGGCCCGCTGAGTCGCGTGAGTAGATCACCCGCCACACCACCGCGACCAGCGCCATGGGAAACACGACCGGCATGAAGAACACCGTGCGGAAGACCACCATCCCACGGACCTTGCGGTTGCACAGCAGAGCCAGTCCCAAGGCCAGCGCGGTCTGCAGCGGCACCACGACCGCTGCGAACGTGGCGTTGTTGAACAGAGCCCGCCGGAGTTGGGCGCCGAGGTCGGGGTCGAACAGGATTCGCGCGTACTGGTCGAGCCCCACGAACTGCGCGGGCCTCGCCGAGTTCAGGCGCAGGGAGAACAGCGACAGGACGACCGCCAGGACCAGCGGTACCACCAAGAAACCGATCAGGCCGATCAGCGCTGGAGCCGACATCGCCCAGCCGGTCAAGTCGCGACGCCGCCGCCCCTGCCGGGATGCGGCGTTCCGTGCGGAAGGCAATCTCATTCCCATCACTCGTACTGCTGGCTGGAAACCGGACGTGCCGCGGACACGTTCTCGACACGACACGTCCGGCTGGTACTCACTTGACGCGGTAACCGTCGTTCTCGGCGAACGTCCGGTCGATCTCGCGGGCCGCCTTGCTCAGTTCACTCTTGGCGTCCGCGCCGCGGTAGATCGCGCTGAACGCGCCGGAGAACGCCTTGCTGATCACCGGGTAACCCGGGGTGACCGGACGCGGCACGGCGACGCACTCCGGTGTCGGTGGCTGGTCCCCACACGTCCGGTTCAACTGCTCGGCGAACAGAGCCAGTGGCCCGTCCTCGCGGTAGGCGGCGCTGTTGATCAGGCCGCTGCGTGTTCCGGGCGGAGCGCCGTTGGCCGTCGTCATCGCCTTCACCGACTTGTCGGAGAGCAGGTCGTCCAGGAAGACGCCCGCTGCCTTGGCGTTGTCGCTGCCGCTGGAGATGCCCCACGCCCACGAGCCCTGGCCGGTCTTCGCACCCTTGCCGAAGTTCGGCAGCGGCAGCACCAGCAGGTTCGAACCCAGCGCTTTGGAGTACTCGGGGTACGACCAATGTCCGGACCAGCTCAGCGGCACCCGTCCCGACGAGAACGCCTTCGTGTCCGTGTTCGGGTCCACGAACTGCCGCCACGACGCGACTTCCTGGATAGCTGTCACAGCGGTGTCGGAGTCGAGCGTCCCCGCCGCCTTGTCGCCGGTCATCAGCGCGGTGCCGGCGGAGGACAGCACGGGGGAGAAGGCGTAGGAGCCCCACTCACCGTCGAAGCCGACGTTCTCCGCCAGGTCGAGGACCTTCCGGTCGGCGTCCGCCGCCGCGAGCTTCTCGAGGGCGGAGTCGAACTGCTCGACCGTCCACGCCTGGTCGACACTCGTCGGGTACGAGACGCCCGCCGCGTCCAAGAGCGACTTGTTGGCGTAGAGGCCCAGCCCTGAATCGAACATCGCGAGTCCGTAGATCTTGCCGTCTGCGGCTGTTCCCTGGGCGACGACCGAGTTCGTCGCGTTGTTCTCCGTCTGCGGGTTGATGAACTCGCTCAACGGGGAGAGCTTGCCGTTGTAGACCAGGCTGCTCATCGTGGGACCGTCGAACTCCAGCACATCGGGCAAGGCGTCGGGCGAGCTGGCGGCGATGGTCTTGGCGTAGTCGGCCTCGGGGATGAGCCTCAGGGAGGCGGTCACGCCCTTGTTCGCCGCGTTGAAGTCGGAGACCGCCTGTTGCAGGGCGGTTACCTCTCCAGGCTGGCCCTGATGGGCCCACACCGTGATCTCACCGGTCCCGCTGCCCGCCTTCGCGCCCTGCTCCGAATCACTCCCCGTCGACCCGGAGCATCCTGTGGTGATCAGTGCCGCTGTGATCACCACAGCTGACGCAACTCTGCGCCCTGGCTTGGACCTCATCGTTCCTCCTGCTCGCACAGTGACCGTGTGTGGTCGTGCGTGGACGTTAGCCAGAGCACTTCTGGCCTGCAAGCGCTTACATGAATTTACGACTAAGGGAGGAGATTCGCTTGTTTTTCTGAGATATGACGCGTGTAGACGCTTGCAGGATGCAGGGAAGCTGATCGCTGACAGGGGGTTGGACACAGATGGGGTGCGCTCCTCGATCGAGGAGCGCACCCCATCTGTTTCGCCCCGGGCCGCGAGGTGGCGCGGTCCGGGCGGGGTTCAGGGCCCTGCACCCCGAACCACGTTCGACCGTAGGTCGATCGACCGTCGTGAGTGCCTCTCGTGCACGCGTTTCACGGGATGTTCCCCATTTCGGGGAACCGTGTCGTACTGCGTCCTACCGCAGGACGACGTTGGCGTACGCGAACGCCGAGGCGTCGGTGAATACCTTGACCCCGAGCTTGGTGTTCAGTGTGGCCGCCGCGGTGGCGGTCAGCGTCAGGGTGGCCCCGGCCTGCGTGCTCGCCCCGATCTTGAACACGTCGACGGCCTTCGGCGAGAGGTTGACGCGAGCCGTCACGACGCCGCGCTTGGTGTCCACCGCGAGCCGCGTCAGCGTCACCACCTCGGTCTTGCCGATGATCGCCACGCCGCCCAGGTGCTCGATCTTGCCGTCCTTCGGAACGCCGATCACCGGTAGTTCGATGACGTCCGTCCGCGCGTGGCGGTACGAGGAAATGATCCTCAGGCCTGCGGCCTTGGTCGCCTTGGACGTCGCGGCGTCGATCGTGATCGTCGTGCTCCCCTTGGTCACGTGCTGTGCGTGCACAGCTTCCTGTGACTGCCGGGCCGTCGAGTCCGTCGCCGACGCGGGCAGTGCCGCGAAAGCCATGCCGACGCCCGCGACAGCGGTGGCGAGGGCGATGCCAAGAATACGCTTACGCATGAATCTACTCATTTCGTAGTATTCTGTGTGGTGATGCAAAGCTAGCGCGTATTCTCCTCGAAGTCGGTCGTAAAAATCCCCAATCGTCTCCTAGAAGTATGCAGGCTTCGCGGCTCATGAGCACGGTGCACGAATTCGCCGCTTAGCTCTGCGCTGGACTCTCTGGATTTCTGGTAAAGTTGAGGAAAAAATTGAGAAAGACGTGAGATCGGATACTCGTGTCCACTTCGAGGGCGCCAAAGGCCAAAACTGCTGGTGCTACGTCTCTGATGCACCTGATCGGCTGAAGAACTCGTTCTCTGGTGTCGTTCCCGACGACCCTCTCCAGCGGCCCTCGAAGTGATCCGGGTGAGTCGACGGCCGGTTCGCCCGGCTCCGCCGCTATTCCGGCGAAGGTCGGACACTTGCGCGGGGCGGCATGCGCGACGAGCGTCGGCCCTTCCTCTTACTGGCGGCGCGTGCTGATGGTCCGAGCTCGTACACCAGCAGGGCGTGCATCCTCAGAATCCCCATCGTCCGGTCCAGCCGTAGCCGGGGTAGTTCCGGTTCGAGTAGAAGCCGCAGTAGTAGGTGTTCGAATCCGCTGCGTGGTACTGCCTGCGCTCGAACACCCAACGTGGCATGCAGTACGGCTGCTGCTTCGTGCTGGCCGGCGGCGAGCCGTAGGCGATGAGGCCATGTCCAGGGATGGAGTGCTTCTCGTTGGAAGCCAGATGGAGTACGCGAAAAGGCCTTCTGTCGTTGGTCACGTCCACGGTGCACGCGCGATCGAAGTAGTGATCCCTGCCCCACTCACACCACCCATCCCGCCCGCTGCCGGCGAGCGCTGGGTTGTCGTAGAAGCGGATGAAGCCGTATCCGTAGACGTCGAGGGTGGTAACCACCCTCGGGCCCGCCTCGGCCTGTCCGGTGCTGACGAGCAACGACGCCAGCGCTGCGGTGACCAGTGTGAACACTCTTTTCAACTGAACCTCCTTTTCAACTGAACCTCCCGATTGGTCGTGCCGCCATCTCGCCGACATCGTGCGGACCGTCCGAATGCGGCACCGAGACGATAGTTCGGCACACGGCGCCGGAGCGGGGAGCCGCGCAATTCGCGGAATTTTCTGTTAGCGGGGAAAAACAACCGTGAGGTCTGAGATGAAACTCCGTGGCGAGAAGGTCGTCCGCTAGTTTCGGATTTCACGTGGCCCGCCGAACAGGTCGCATCCCCACCAGATCATCGACTGAGATCACGCCATGCGGCTGACTAGAGGTGGAGCCGCTGACGTGCCGACGTGATCGCCGTCCTGGTGTCGGCGAGGATGGTTCCGAGCCCGTTGCCGAGCCAGGTGACCGCACGTGCACGCATGGCGTTCATCGTTGCGCTCTCGGTGATCCAGGTTTCCATCCGGCGAATACCGCCCCCCAGGGCTCCGCCCGCCACCGCACTCACCAGACAACCGTAGAGACTGTCCCGGATCAGCTTGCTCTTGTTGGTGGTGCCGTAGATGTAGTTGGCTGCGAAGGCGGATGCCGCGCCGGCTACACAGCCTCCGATGATGGCCGCGAGCAGGGACGCGGTACCTCCGGTCGCGAGTTCGGTTGCCGCCGTGGCGAGCACCGCGACGGCCACGTAGAGGGCGGTCGCGGCCAGCGCAGCGAGTATGCCCTTGACCCAGCTGGGAATCTGGCCGAGTGTGCGACCCTTGTGAGGAGCCACTTTCTGCGCGATGCAGTCCCGGGTCGCCACACCCCGGACATCGGAGAACGCCGTCACGGTGAACTGGAGTTGGCCGGGTTGGTAGGTGCTAGCCATTTGAATGGGAACACCGTTGTTCTGCCCGTTGCCCGATCGCAGGACGTTGGAGACGATGTTCCTGGCTTGGACGGCACTGCTCGCGTCGACTCGGTAGGAGTTGCCGACTCGGCAACCTTTGCCGCTGACCGCGAAGGTGAACTCGCCGGTCTTGATCGGCACGCTGTGTGGTGGTGCGGCGTGCGAGATGCCTTGAACCAGGCCGAGAACGACGGCGGCTGATGTCAGAAGGACGGTCGTGGTCCGGCTCGCGGCGGCGAAAGCTCGACGCATTGGTGATTCACTGGGCTGACAGACCGTGGCGATGTCCACCGTTGTTCCTCCGAAGGCGATGATGAGAACCTGCTGTGGCCGACCTGATGAGGTGTGAAGGGAGAGGAACGAATCTCCGACTCGTCGAAAGGTCGTGAGCTGGTTGCGGTGGACGCAGAGCATGGCGGGTTCCTGGTCCTGGACGGACATCTCCCTCCAGGACCAGGAACCCGCACGCCGCGCCGCAAAGCCCGGGCGGGCAGGCGCCGTCTTTCGCAAGGTCAGGGCGCCGAGGAGCGGCCGTGGCCATCAGAAGCTGAGGCACGGTCTTTGGCCGCTCAAGCGCTGGTGCAGCCCGAGCCACTGCCGGTGTAGGACGCCCCCCCGTTGGGAGTGACCAGGAAGCAGCTGTTGGTGTTGACCGGCACCGTCCTCGTGATGTCGTTGTAGTAAGTGTGAATCTTGATTTCGACGTGCTCGTTCGCACCGCGCCACGTCCACGCCCAGTAGGCGTAGTCACCTGTGTGTGCTTCGTGCCACGAGTAGAGGATCCGGCCGTCAGACCCGACCAGCTTCCCCCATGCTTCCCAACCTGCTCCACTATGCGTGGAGATCTTGACGAAATGCCTCTCTTCGATCGCCTGTGCATTACCTGCGGTAACCACCACCACGCACAGAGCCGCCATGATTGCGGTCAACATTCTTTTGATCATCGCGTACTTCGATCCAATCTCGTTTTGCCGAATTTCGTGTCACTGCGGCTTCGTTTCGGAAGCGGCTCAGCAACGCGCTGAAGCCGCAGCTGCGAGCGCGAACCAGGCTGCGAGCGCACGCTACCTCCGCGAGAACGCTAAAGATTCGGATTTCACGGAATTACGAGAGGAAGTGATGCGACCTCCACAATGTTCTTGTCCGATAAGTGTAAAAAGAGAGATCTGTCGCAAATCGCCTCGTGGCTTACGTGCTCCAGAATTCAAAGATGTTCGACCTCGGTCGGTACCTGCCGACTTCTTCATCCTCGGAGACTTGGAGAGCGAAGCGGTCGCGTACGCACCGGATCAGTTCCGGGATGCTGCGGCCCGGCCCAGCGGTCCTCATCGGCCGCGGTCACGTTCGGCCCTGCTACGTGACTGTGCTGATCCCGTCGTAGAGGCCGGCGACCCGGAACTGTCTCCCTGGATCGCCTCGGTGTGACTTTGTTGTTGACGTGGTCGCGCCGGTCGTCTCATAAGCAGGGAGAGACCAAGCGGCGCGGTGGGGGTGCCACGCCTCGAGCGTGACCGGCATCGGGTCGGCCGCGCGCTTAAGACCGAACTGCTCGATTTCGTTGTCGCCGACCGGCCGCACCTCCGTGATCACGGAGTGACCCGGATCCGGGGGTGTCTCTGTCAACATCAAATGTGAATGACGGGCGGCCGAGGAATTTTGTGTTGTTGGTACTCGACGTCATCGGTCCTTCGAATCTGAGTGTGTTTTCTCTCGCTGGTCGCCTATGTGCAAATCTGCCAATGGCCTCCACAGATTTTGGTACGCGAATTGATTGTAGTTGTCCTTTTTGGTGCTGTACTGTGGTTCGACTGTCGAGAAACTCCGTGGCAACGCGATCATGCGCGCTCTTCTTCGAGTGAGAACGCGCTCGCTCAGCTCTGTCGTCGTGCGGGAAATAAGTACAATCCGAGGGGATTCATGTCCTACTGCTTCGGCGAACGTGAACCACATGGGCGCCAGTTTCGTCGGTGGCTCCCGGCGGCTCGTCGTGTCGCCATCGTTCTGACGACCACCGCAGCGCTCGCCACCGGTCTGGTGCAGGCGTCCGCCCACGCCGCACCGCGTCACTCCGTGCCCGTCAAGGCCGACGAGTTCATCATGGCCGTGCCCGGCAAAGGTTGCCGAGTCGGTCACACCTACCAGATCAACGCCAGCAGCGTCGCCGAAGCCCGCCGCACCAACAGCAGGTTGAAGGTCGAGAACAGTCAGCGCAACGGCGGTTCACCCATCACCGTCTTCACGCGCTACGTCGAGGGCTCCGATTTGGTGATGGCCACGGCGTACAGCGACGTGCGGGGAATCGGCACCGAGGACTGCGTGCAGCAGAAGGTCCACGCGCATCGCGGCTGCGCACTGTCTCAGATGCCGTTCTGGGCTCGGCAGTTCTTCTCCATCGCGGCCAGCTTGGTTGTATACACCGTCACCGTCACCGTCACCGTCACCGTCACCGTCACCGTCACCTTTGCCGCAGCCGCGGTAGCACTGGTCACCGGTGGTAGCGGCTCCGTTGTCGGCGTCGTCATCGGTGGCTGCGCCGGCGGAGCCCTGTCCGCGGTCGCCGCGAACAAGATATTGGGCCGCAGGAACACCATGGACATCGTTCTCGACACCGTAGCCGGTTGCCTGGCTGCCTACGCCGCCTTGCCTGGCATGACGGCAGGGCTCAACAGGCTGATCCTTTGGCTGACAGAACCCGCCACCATTCCGCAGGATGGCGTAGCGATAGGAAGGTGATCGAGACGCCATCCTTTGCAAGGAGCATGCTGGCGAGCACTGCCGGAACGGTGCGTGCAAGCCGTGAAAGACCACGCATGGAAATCCGACGTCGCGAGCTCTCGGAGGCCACCAGTGGTCTCCGTCGCCTGGTCATGATCTTGGTCCGGGAAGCTGGTGTTCATCGTTCTGGGGTGCGTCGGCCTCGACCGACCCGACATCGGTCGACGTCACTCCCGGTCGAGTGCGAGCGCCAGCACCCCGGCGTCCTGGTCGCCGTGTGGCACCCAGGACAGGCCGTGATGGGCCAGGAATCCCTGCACGTGCGTGAAAAGCGGGTTCTCGTTGGAAGACCACTGCCAAGCGTGCACCCCTGAGATCATGTGCGCTGCGGGTACCTGCCATTCCGCCAGGAGCCTTTTGGCGACAGCACTGGTGTTCGTGCAGTAGACCATCAGGTCAGGTTCGTCATCGTGGAAGTAGCCGCGTATGGTCGAGGCCGGCTCAGTGCTGTCGTCCAGCACACCGACGGCGTGCCAGGAATCTCCGTCTGTGTCGAGCAGCGCCAGCCGGGAGGCGATCTCGGCGCTGGTGACATAAGTAACCCGGAAACCCAGGCGAATGAATTCTTCGATCACCGCGAGCGCGGGAAGCGGTTGCCCGTTCTCCGGGTTGTCCAGGATGGCGATGTGCTTGCTGTGCCAGGTCTGTCTGGCCATCGGTGGCTCTCCGTCCGCTCACTGCGACATTCGTGAATCCTTCCTCAGCATGGTCTGAGGCGTTATCTCCCCGGCGCGGCCTCCACAAATTTCTGATTAAGTCCGGAGTGTTCCGCAACGGGTGATGGCCGACCGATGGAGTACCCGGACGGACTGCGTGAGCGGGTGGCCTCGGACGGCGGTCGACGACCGGTGAATGTGAAGCGGCTCGCTCGGCTGGGGGTGTGTCAAACGAGCGGTGTAACTCGGGTTGAAGGAAACTACTTGCGTCCGGCGGCCAGGCGGCCGTCGAAGGCGATGTCGAACGCGTTGAGTGCGGGTTTCCACCGCATCGTCCAGCGTGCGCGGCCGGTGCCGGTCGGATCGAGGCTCATGATGGCCATGTAGACACACTTGAGCGCGGCCTGCTCGTTGGGGAAGTGCCCGCGGGCCTTGACGGCGCGGCGGATGCGGGCGTTGACGCTCTCCATGGCGTTGGTCGAGCAGATCACCCGCCGGATCTCCGGATCGAAGGCGAGGAACGGCACGAACTCGGCCCAGGCGTTGTTCCACAACCGCACGATCGCCGGATATCGGCCGCCCCACGCGTCGGTGAACTCGGCGAACCGCTCGCGGGCGGCGGCCTCGGTCGGCGCGGTGTAGACCGGCTTGAGGGCCTTGGCGATCGCGGCCCAGTGCTGACGGCCCGCGTAACGGAAACTGTTGCGCAGCAAGTGAACCACGCAGGTCTGGGTGATCGTCTGCGGCCAGACCGTGGTGATCGCGTCGGGCAGCCCGGTCAGGCCGTCGCAGACGACCATGAGCACGTCGGCCACGCCCCGGTTCTTGAGCTCGGTCAGCACGTGCAACCAGTATTTGGCGCTCTCGCCGCCGTCGCCGGCCCACAACCCGAGGATGTCGCGCCGCCCTTCGCAGGTGACCGCGAGCGCGACGCAGATCGGCCGGTTTGCCACCTGGCCGTCACGGATCTTGACGTGGATAGCGTCGATGAAGATCACCGGGTACACCGCGTCGAGCGGCCGGTTCTGCCATTCGACCATGCCCTCGATCACCTTGTCGGTGATCGTGGAGATGGTCTGCCGCGACACCTCGGCACCATAGACCTCCGCCAGGTGCGCGGAGATCTCCTCGGTGGTCAAACCCTTGGCAGCCAACGAGATCACCATCTCATCCACACCGCCCAGGCGCCTCTGCCGCTTGGCCACGATCTTGGGCTCGAAGCTGGCGTCCCGATCCCGAGGCACGTCGATCTCGACCGGGCCCACGTCGGTGAGCACGGTCTTGGACCGGGTGCCGTTGCGCGAGTTGCCGGTCCCGCGGCCGGCCGGGTCGTGCTTGTCATAGCCGAGGTGATCGGTGATCTCGCCCTCGAGCGCGGACTCCAGCAGCCGCTTGGTCAGCTGCTGCAGCACCCCGCCCTCACCGGTCAGCTTCAGCCCGCTCGCCTTGGCACTGCTCAGCAGCTGGGCGACGAGCTGCTCGTCGAAGCCGTCCAGGCCGGTCGCGGGCTTCGAGTTCTCGGCGTTCTCCACGCCGGACATCATGTCGGTCATCAGGTGCACTTCCGTGATCGGGAGTTACACCGCTCGTTTTACAGTCCCGAGGAATCGCGGATTGGCGCCTCCGCTGCTCTCAGGGATCGGATCGAGCCCAGCGGACTGACTGTGTGGCCATGCTAGCAGTTGCCTTCGATCAAGCCCCTCTGGCTGGTCAGCCCCGCCTGGATAGACCGTCCTCGCTCATATCTCAACGCTAGTGTCGACTCTGTCCGCATTTGTCAGCCCAGCGGTGGCGCCTTCGCTGTCATTAGGCACCCGTGATGTCGGGTTGCTCCGCCGTGCCGTGGCCCATTGGTCGCATGAACTGGTGTACCTGGATGCTGGAATCGAGGTAGTGGCCGCAGACCCTGAGATGGGAACCTCTAGCGTCGTGCGACACGCCGTGAGGTTCTCAACCAGACCGTCGCCGTGTCTCGTCCGAGATAACTCCGTTGCGTAGTATTGCTGCGTACAGACAGGGATAGGCGCTGTATACCCAGGGCAGCGCTGGGCGTCCGCGCTCAGCGAGGATCGCAACCTCTCTCAGGGACGAGGCGGCCACTGCTAGCCAAAAGGCCGGATGTCAGCGCTCGGCGAGGATCACAACTTATCTCACGCGTGAAGGAGTGGATCTTGAAGTGTCGTGCGACATGCGCCAACGCACTTGATTCGCAGTCAAGCGCGCCGAACTGCGGTCAACCTGCCTGTTTATACAGGTCAGCGGCCTGTGAACCCGTATCTGGGGGTCAAGGGGTCGCAGGTTCAAATCCTGTCGTCCCGACGGCCAATGACTAGCGGGTTTACCTTTCGAGGTAGACCCGCTGGTGTCGTTTTTGCCCGATTGTGGTCGCAAAGTGGTCGCGCTATGCCGCTTCGGCTTCTTTCAGTGCTGTCTCGATCGCTTTCACCGCGTCGAGCGCGACGTGCCGGAGCAGGTGACCGTAGATTTCCGTTGTTGTCGACGAGGTTGAGTGGCGCAGCGTCTTCGATGCCATGGCCAGCGGGACTTGCGAGCTGAGCATCGTGGTCGCGGCGAAGTGACGCAGGTCGTGGACGCGAATCCTGGGCAGCCCCGCCTGCTCGGTGAGCTTGTGGAACCGACGCAGGACGTACTCAGGTCGGAGCGGTTGGCCTCCGCGTCGTGTGAACACGAGCGCGCGTGCGGGCTGCCGGCTGGCTTGGTCCTTGAGTGCGGCAGCAACTCTGTCGGAGAGCCCGATCCAAGCGAGGCTGCTCTTGGTCTTCGGCGCGGTGAAGACCGGCGTGGAGTTGTTGATGTTGGACAACGTGTGGCGGACGAAGAGCATGCGCTCTTCGAGGTGCACGTCGGACCAGTGCAGGGCGAGCGCCTCGCCTCTGCGCATGCCAGTACCGATGATCAATTCGAACAGGTTGGTCAATGGTTCGTTGTGGTCAGCGCAGTGTTTGAGGAATGTCGCGGCCTCGGCGGGTGACCAGCACACCGGCTCGTACTTGGTAGGTCGGGTGACCGAGACATACTTGGCTGCGTTGTACGGCAAGCGGTGCTGTCGCACGGCGTCGCCCAGCGCGCTGGACAGCGTCGCGAGGCAGCGGCGCAGTGTCGTGTGCCCGCGGCCGGCTTCCAGCTGGTTGCGGGCGTAGAGCACGACGTGCTGGTGGGAGAGATCTTCGAGTCTAATCGACCCGATGTGCGGGAGCAGATCCTTGTGGACGTACGCGTGGTAGTTCGCCATCGTGGTCGGCTTGAGCGTCAACGCCTTGGTGCGCAACCAACTCTCGAGATAGGTGGCGACCGTTTGGCGATCGTCGATGACGATGCCGGTGCGCTCGTATTCCAACACCTTGCCCAGCGCGGCTTGAGCGTCTGCCTTGGTCGCGAAGCCGCCCCGGCGTCGTGTGCTCCGTTTGCCGTCGAGCGATGGCAGGTCAACTGCGTAGGTCCAGGAACCGTGCTTGCGGTTCGTCAGCTTCGGGCAGCGAGCACCAAGTTGGCGACCGTCGGTGCCACGGCAGGCGCAACGGCGGTACACGCGCCCGCGATTCGGGTTCCTCATGACGAAACTCTCCGGTTCCTTCGAGCTGCTCCCTGCGAGCAGTCCAGGATCGGAGCATGTGCCGAATGCGACCACAGCGCGACCACAGACTGTATCCATGCTGGTCAGGCCGATGACACTTGTGACTGTGACAACCGGTTCCGTTTACGGAGTAAAAGCACGCATCTTCGCGCGGAAGGCGCGTGATACAACGGGCGCAGTTTACTGCAGGTGATCGCTGTGAGAATTGATTTATTGCGACGCTCCTGGTGTCACGTTTTTGACTAGTTTGCTCCTACTCCCGTGCTGCTTGTTGTGATTTACCGAGTAGGGTGTGGCTCTCACAGCTAGAGTGCGTGCGGTAACGCGTGGATACGAGAGGGCGACAAGTAGGCCATGAGTGATGTGCCCGCGCTGATCGGCCGCTACGTGGTGGAGCGCGAGCTTGGCTCCGGAGGCATGGGCGAGGTGTACCTCGCCTACTCGCCCGCTGGTGATCCCGTTGCGGTGAAGCTGATCCGCAGCGATCGGCTGGATCCGGTCACCCGCGCACGGTTCGAGAAGGAAGCTTTGATCGCCCGGACCGTCATCGGGACGAACAGGGTTGCGAGGTTCCTCGACGCGGATCCCTATGCTGATCGCCCCTGGCTGGCGATGGAGTACGTGCCGGGAAGCACCTTGTTCGTTCACGTCGAAGCGCATGGCCCGTTGCCTGCGCCGCTCGTCGCAAGTCTTGGTGCGCTCCTGGCCGAAGGCTTGGCAGCAGTACATGCCACAGGGCTCTTGCACCGAGACCTCAAGCCACAGAACGTGATCATGGGCGGCTACGGTCCGATCCTGATCGACTTCGGCCTCGGCGCCTTCCTTGACGCGGCGAAGGACACCCTCTCACACAGCGGAATGATCATCGGCACAGTGCGCTGCATGCCACCGGAGCAGGCGATGGGGCGCCCTCAGGTCACGCCAGCTGCGGACGTGTACGGGCTGGGGACCGTTCTGCTGTACGCGGCGACCGGGCACTACCCCTACGAAGGCGGCCGATGGGAAGCCATCGTCGGACAGGTCGCCGACCCCCGCCAGTACCCTGACCTGGGCGGCCTCCCGGACGCTCTGCTTCCGCTGATCTCATCGATGCTCGCGCACGATCCGGCCGATCGTCCTTCTCTCGAGACGGTGACAGCCGAGTGCACGAAGCTGATGTCCGACAATAGTTTGTCGCCAGTGAGCGCCCGGCACGCATTGATCGACCGCACGGTTGGCAGTTCGTCAGCGATAGCGGTATCACCTCCGCCGCCTTCTCTTCTGGACCAGCTCGAAGCACAGGCTGTCCCCCTCAGCGGCGAAATGGCGCTGGACAGCCCTCTTGACGGTCTTCCCGATGCGTCTGCGGAAGCCTCAGAGAACGAGGTGTCCAGTGAAGTTGACCAGGCCGCTGCACCCCCTCAGGCTGGCGTACGCCGCGGACGGGTACCTGCTTCGCAGCGAGTGGCCGAGGAGCTGCGGAAACAGTACGCAACGCAACCTGGGTTGTAGTCAGTTCTGCAGGGTTGGACGAACGAGTTCATGAATGGAGTGCGCTTGACCGCGAACGTCGGGCGAGAAGACGGCCAGGACGTCGTCGCCCTTGAGGTCGAAATGGCGCAGGAGATGCCTGAGCATGCGGCGAGGTACGCGCCTGGCGCCCAGGTGCGGATTCGTGACGAGCAGTGGTTGGTGAAGAAGGTCAGCAACACTCGGCATGACGGTTGGATGCTCGAGGTAACCGGCGTCTCCCCGTTTGTCCGCGGAACTGACGCTGTCTTCTACGAGGAACTCGAGAAGCCCGCCGGCATCGAAGTGCTCGACCCTCGGAAGACCCGGCTGGTGGCTGACGACTCTCCGAACCATCGCCGGGCGCGCCTCTACCTTGAGGCGGCGATCCGCAAGACCGCTTTGCCTCAGACGGAGCACGGTCTCGCACTCGCCGACAGCTTCCTCATGGACAAGCAGACCCATCAGCTGCGTCCCGCTGAACTCGCGTTGTCGATGCAGAACCCGCAGCCGCGCATCCTTATCGCGGACGTGGTGGGCCTTGGCAAGACCCTGGAGATCGGACTTCTGCTCGCCGAGCTCATCCGTCGTGGCCGTGGTGAGCGGATCCTCGTGGTGACGCCGGCACACGTCCTGGAGCAGTTCCAGCGCGAGCTGTGGACCCGTTTCTCCATTCCGCTGGTGCGGCTGGACTCGACCGGCATCCAGCGGATCCAGCAGGACATTCCGGCGGGCCGCAACCCGTTCGCCTACTTCAAACGCGCCATCATCTCGGTCGACACGCTCAAGAGCGACGTCTACGCGCACCACCTCGGCAACACCGACTGGGACGCTGTCGTCATCGACGAGTCGCACAACCTGGTCAACCGAGGTACCCGCAACAACGCGCTCGCCCAGCTGCTCGCCCGCCGTACCGATGCCCTGATCCTCGCTTCCGCGACCCCGCACAACGGCAACGCCGAGTCTTTCGCCGAGCTGATCAAGCTGCTCGATGAGGCCGCGATCGCAGACCCGTCGAACTACGACGTGAAGAACCTCGAGCACCTCTACATCCGGAGGACGAAGACTTCACGGGAAGTGCGTGACTCCCTCAAGGGGGCCTGGGCCGACCGGGGACCTTCCTTGCCAGTAGAAGCCAGGGCAACAGGCAAGGAAGAGGCGATCTTCGAGGAGCTCGCTTCCCGGTGGATCCCGCGCGACCGTGCAGCAGGCTCGGTCAGCGATCACCAGCTGCTCCCGTACACGCTGTTCAAGGCGTTCCTCTCTTCCCACAAGGCATTGCGGGAAACCATTGGGACGCGACTGCGCACATTGGACGATGCCAAGGCTCCGAGCGAGATCGAGCGGTCGGCGCTGCTGAACCTCGACCGGCTCGTCTCTCGAATCGAGGACGCCGACTCCGCGAAGCTGACGAAGCTCGTAGAGGTGCTCAACGAGCTCGGGGTCGGTCCCAAGTCGACGACCCGCGTCGTGATCTTCTCCGAGCGCATCGCGACGTTGAAATGGCTCGCTGAGGTCGTACCCGCACACTTGGGATTCCCCGCGGGCAAAAGCGATGACAAGAACAAGCCGTGGCTGTCCTTCGGCGGCGTGGTGCAGGTGATCCATAGCGAGGCCACCGGCGAGGACGAGCAGAAAAAGATCGTCGAGAAGTTCGGTCTGCGGGACGATCCGGTGCGGATCCTGATCACCAACGACGTCGCCTCTGAAGGCGTCAACCTGCACCAGCAATGCAACCAGCTCATTCACTACGACCTGCCGTGGTCGTTGATCCGGATCGAGCAGCGCAACGGTCGCATCGACCGCTACGGGCAGGAACGTTCCCCCGAGTTCCGTGCTCTTGTCCTCACCAGCGACGTGCATTGGCGTGTGGATGAGGAGACTGGTGAGGTCCTCTCGCTCGATGACCGGCTGGTCGGTGCCAAGCTCCTTCGGCGAGAGGAGGAGGCCCACAAGATCGAGGGATCGGCCGAGGCCGTCACAGGCTTGTACCGGGCTAAGGAGGAGGACGACCGCCTCACGAAGGACCTGATCGCGGGCCGCACCGTCGAGACCTCCATCAGGAAGTCGCGGCAGGGCAGCGCAGGTTTCCTCGCGACCATGCTGGGAAACGTGGGTGCGGACTCTGGCCAGGCTGAAGTCGCGATTGCCACGGTTCCGTCAGTGTTCGAGTCCACCGCCGCGTACTTCGACGAAGCGTTGCGCCAGATCTGCCCGACCCGTCCGGAGGACGACCTCTCGTTGCGTCGTGACGAGGACGGCACCATCGCCTTCGAACCACCGGCCGATCTGCAGTACCGGTTCAAGGCGCTACCCAAGTCCTATTTGGATGAACAGGGCATCCTGCCGACCTCGACAAGGTCCGGCCGGCTGCTGATGACGTTCTCCAAGCAGCTGGCCGAAAAGCGGCTCAAAGCAGCACGCGACTCATCGAAAACGTTGTGGCCCAACGTCAGCTACGTGTCAGACGTCCACCCGGTGCTGGACTGGGTGACGGACAAAGCTCTCTCGTCGATCCGCTATGACGAGGCGTTCGTCCTGGCTTACCTGCCCCATGAGCGCCTGTCCGGCCCAGTGTTCCTCGTCCAGGGGATCTACTCCAACGCCCTCGGCAGGCCGGCCGTTGTGGAGTGGATGGCGGTTCTCGGCTTGCCGGACTCGCCGAAGGTGGTGCCGATGGATGCCGACTTCCTAGAGCTCTGCGGCGTGGGGCCGCGGATGCCCGGTCGTGCCACACCGGAGGACAGGGATGGACTGCAACGCCTTGTCCCGCAAGCAATCGATGAGGCCGAGCAGTATCTCGTGCAGCGGGAGAATGAGTACGCGCAGCGCATCGATCGGATTCTCGAGCCTTACAGCAGGCGCGTACAGGAGTGGCGGGGGCAGGCGGTGCTTTTCGCAGCGGGTAAGACAGGACAACAAGGCGTGAATCTCGCCGCCAGTCGCCGCGAGGGTCTCATCGCATCGTTGAAGACCTCCGGAGCACCGATGATGCGCTTGCTCGCCGTCCTCGAGCCGCTGTCCGCCGTGGGAGGCACCGCCCGATGAGCACCGACTTCGATTCCTTCACCAACCGGGGCGAGTACTTCGCGGCGCACTACTTCGCCGATCAGCTCGGCGTGGATCTCAAGAAGGGGCTCCTCGCCACCTGGTCGCTGCGAGAGACCGACGAGCACGACAAGCGCAGGACGCCGCGGCAGAAGCTGCGTGATCTCCGCACCGACTACCTGTCCGAGCGAGTCCGCGCCTTCTTCGCCGAAAGTGCGGAGCAGGACGCGGCGGACGACGATGAGGTCTCCGCTCGGCTGCGCACCCACAACAATCCGGAGTGGGCCAAGAGGCTGGGAGCCTGGCACCAGAAGATTCTTGATGCCCTCGGCTTCGAGGAAGGCCCTACGCAGCTCCCGGTCTACCGGGCCGGACGCGAACACGTCGTGGAGGCCGCATGGCACGGCGATGGGATCGTTGCGGTCGAATGCGGCTGGGCAGCGGTCAACGACTCCGCTCTCGACGCCGATGGCCCTGGACGGCTGCTGCATCCGCTGCGGGTGGGCGCCAGCGAGGCGTACGAGACGGGGCCGGCTCTTGCGACCTGGTTGTTCCAGAGTGAACTGAACGAAGCCGGCGGCGCGCCGCCGCGCTTCGTGATCCTGCTGTGCGGCGGGGTCATCGTGCTCGCCGACCGACAGGCATGGGCCGAGGGACGTTTCCTCACCGTGAATCTGGATGCGGCGCTGGAACGTAACGATCGCAAGCAACTCGGCGAACTGGCCACCATCGCCGCCCTCTTCAGCCACGAGATGCTGGTTCCTGGGGAGGACGGCAAGGGGCCACAGATCGACGCGCTCCTCAAAGCATCGACCGACAACGCGGTCGGAGTCTCCGGGGAGCTCCGTGAAGGTCTTCAGCGCTCGGTCGAGATCATTGCCAACGAGGTGCTGGCGCGGTTGGACGCGGCCGGTGTCGAGCCCCGGCAAGTCGAGGACATCAGGATCCCGTTCGCCAAGGAACTCACCCGCGAGTCGCTGCGCTATCTCTATCGAATCCTGTTCTTGCTGTACGCCGAGGCTCGGCCGGAGTTGGGCATCCTTCCTGCGGATGACGGTTCCTACGAGGCCGGCTACTCGGTAGCCCGACTGCGTGAACTCGTCGAACGCGACGAGCAGCTCATCGAGGAGGAAGCCAGGAACGGGTTTCACCTCTTCGAGTCGCTGCACGTCCTCTTCGACAAGGTCAACAACGGGCACCGCCCGTATGGCACCGAGTCCGATGACGACCTCCCCGGCGACGACGAGGCGACCCGGAAGTCGAAGGCCGCACGTCGAAGCGAAGACCGCGGCCTTCGGTTCGAGCCGCTGCGCAGTGAACTGTTCGAGCCGAACGCGATCCGGCTGATCGGCCGCAGCGTCAACGATCCTCGTGCTGCTGAGGACAGCGGTGCCGTGCTGGATCTGCGGCTGCGCAACTCCGCGCTCCACGAGGTGCTGCGGCTGCTGACGATGAAGAAGGCCACCCGGCGCGGTGACCGCGGTGGGTTCATCTCGTACCGCAACCTGGGCATCAACCAGCTCGGCGCCGTCTACGAGGGCTTGATGTCCTACACCGGGATCATCGCCGAGGAGGAGCTGTGCGAGGTCGCCAAGGGAGGTGACCCGGACAAGGGGTCGTGGCTCGTCCCCGCACACCGGCAGAAGGACTACCCGTCGAGCACGCTCGTCGAGTACGACGAGCACGACAACCGCAAGGGTCTGCGAGGTCCGAAGCGTTACCCGGCAGGCAGCTTCGTCTATCGGCTTGCCGGGCGAGACCGCGAGACGTCTGCCTCGTACTACACGCCGGAGTCACTCACCAAGGTCACGGTCGAGTTGGCGTTGAAGCACCTGCTTGACCAGGAGCGGGACGCCGACGGGAACACGATCAGGACGCCGGCAGCGGAGCTGCTGAAGTACAAGATCTGCGAGCCCGCGCTCGGATCCGGGGCCTTCCTCAACGAGGCGATCAACCAGGTCGCCGATGAATACCTGCGGCGGCGTCAGGACGAGCTCGGAGTCTCGATTCCGACAGCGGACGCCTTGACGGAGAAGCAGAAGGCCAAGGCGTACATCGCGTTGCACAACGCGTATGGCGTGGACCTGAACGCGACCGGCGTCGAGCTGGCCGAAGTGTCGTTGTGGCTCAACACGATGCACCCCGGCATGCGGGCACCCTGGTTCGGCTTGCACCTTCGTCGTGGCAACTCGCTCATCGGTGCACGACGTGCGGTCTATTCGGGGGAGGACGTTGCCTCGGCGGAGAAGGCGTGGCTGAAGGCCAAGGGCGGATTGGCGCCTACTCCGTTGCCGTTCTTGAAGGACGGCGTTGAACAGCCGCTGCCGCAGGACGCGGTGTACCAGTTCCTGCTGCCGAGTCCTGGCTGGGCGGCGGTCGCTGGAGCAACCGAGGCCAAGGAATTCGCTGACAGTGAGGCGCACCAACTCGCCGCATGGAAGAGGGGGATCCTCCAGCGGCCAAAGCGCAGCACGGCGCACCTGAACACGAAGACCGGTGCACCCAAGATCAAGGACGGCAAGCCCCAGCCCGAGGCGCGATCCCAGTTCACCAGGCTCCGCGACGCCGCGAGGCGGGTGGAGTTCCTGTGGGCGCTTGTCGTCAAGCGGATGGAGATCTCCGAGCAGGCGATCGCGCGCCGGATCGACGTTTGGGGCGCTGATCCGACGGACCCCGAGTACGGCTTCCTGCGTCGGCCGAAGCACGCTGTGTCCAAGGAGCAGGTCTTCGAGGACCTCTTCAACGCCGTGGACACGCCCTACTGGCGGTTGAAGACCGTCATGGACGCTTGGTGTGCGCTCTGGTTCTGGCCGGTTGACAAGGCAGCGCTGCTCGACGGGACGGATGGGGCGTACGAGGAAACGGTCGCAGTGGACACCGTGGCAGTTAGTGCGCTGCTTGGTGAATCGCCGGTTGCGTCGACGACCTGGCCTCGGGTCGAGGAGCGCTTCGCCTTGTTCGCCCTGGGGCCTGAGCAGACCTCGCTCGCTGATCTGGAACCGAAGCCTGATGATGAACTGATCATCGAGACCGCGACGATCAGGCAGAGGTCGTTGCCGAAGGCCAAGCCGAAAGCGGTGCCTCTGCGGGATACCATCCCGCTGAAGAATCTCGACGACTGGCTGGACTTCCTCGAAGCGATGCTCGGCACCGGGGACGTGTCCGAAGACGAGATCATCAGTCAGTTCAACAACCTGGACGAGCTCAAGGACTTCGAGGCAGTCCTGCCGGCGTACATGGGGATGGATCCGGCGAACCCCGAGCAGCGCTTCCCGTGGTTGCACACAGTGCGCGATATCGCAGTGGAACACGGGTTCTTGCACTGGGAGCTAGAGTTCGCGCTCGTCTTCACACGAGGCGGCGGCTTCGACATGCAAGTGGGCAACCCGCCGTGGGTGCAGCCGGTTTGGAAAGAGGGTTCAGTTTTTTCCGAGTTTGAACCTTGGTTCGAACTGACGGAGAAGCCGTCTGCTGCAGATAAGGCGCGCCGGAGGGCGGCAGTAGTAGCGATGCCGGATGCTCGTATCTATATCCTTCGGGAGCTGGCGGCGACGGTTGCCATGTCTGAGTACCTATCAAATGTGCAGGTATACCCGTTGATTGCTGGCAGTCAACCGGATCTGTATCGGGCCTTTATGTGTCAGACGTGGAATCATGCGTCCTTCCGTGGGTGTGTCGGCCTTATTCATCCTGACACGCACTTTAACGGAGAACGAGAGGCTGACCTTCGAGAGGCTGCCTATCGAAGACTTCGCGTTCATGCGGATTTCGTTAATGCCGGCAATCGGTTCTTTCCGCCACCCATCGGGCGTTCTAGCCACTTCGGTCTTCATGTATACTCGAGTTGGGGTGAGATAGGTTTCGATCACCTTTCCTGGCTCTACTCGGTTGACTCTCTGCGTCTCTCAAATTCCCATGACGGTAGTGGCGATACTCCTGGCGTGAGATATAATGGAAGCTGGGACGAGCGCCCCCACAAGAAGCGAGTGGTGCGAGTTAACGCTCACACTCTTGCTAGATGGAAGCGATTGTCTGGCGAGCACGGGGTGGCAGTTGAAAAGGTCGCCTTGCTTACGCCGGTAAGTACGGATGAGGATCCCGCAATCGACGCACTAGGGTCCTTTCCGTTGAGGCTTGGGGCATGCGAACCTCAGATCACGCGTGGTTTCGATGAAACTGGCGCACGGAAGCCTAAATATGGTCCCGACAAGAGAAGTCCTCTGATCGACTTCAATAAAGGTCAGACTGATCGTGCGGACTATGAGGTCCACTCTTGGAGTGAGGTCATTCTCAAGGGTATTCAGCTTGGCGTTGCAAATCCGCTCTTCAAGCAGCCGAGTCACGGCGGCGGAGGCTTGCTGGGGCTAAATCATGAGAAAATGTCATCTGACGCGGTTCCTGAGTCAGAGTATCGCCAAACGGTGGACGACGAAACTTATATCGGCGCGCAAGATAAATGGATTGACCATGCTCGGCTGGAGTTGCTTCGTGCTTCTCGTGGCGAGATTGAAAAAACTAGGCTGGAGTTGTCTGCTACTCTAGCTTGCCCGCCTTCTGAAATTACTGACGGTATGGTCGACAATGAGCACGTCAGGAGGTCAAAGCGGCCGTATAGTGAGTTTTATAGACTTGCTTGGCGGCGGCAGATAGCCTCTGATACCGAACGTGCGCTTTATGCGGCTCTCATACCTCCGGGTGCCGCGCATGTAATCTCAGTTAACAGCTTGGCGATGGCTAATCCGCGCTGGACTGCATTGGTTGCTGGATTCTGGGCTTCATTGCCTCTCGATTATTTCCTGCGAGCGACCGGTCGCACTGACTTGCTGGCAACTGGCGCCAAGGCAATGCCTGCTCCGCTGTCAGATCATCCCCTCGCTTCGGCGCTACTGCTCCGCACTCTAAGGCTCAACTGTCTCACTACAGCGTATGCCGACTTGTGGCAAAACGTAATCGATCCTGCATGCATCGGCAATGAGCCCTGGGCATTCGCATGGAAAGGCATGCGCCCACTTGATGCTGTAGGGCTGAGGTGGCAACGCGACACCCCTCTTCGGTCGGAACGTGCCCGTCGCGCCGCATTGGTTGAGATTGACGCCCTCGTCGCAGTGTGGCTTGGTATTCCTGCCGAGACTCTGATTGCTATGTACCGGGCACGGTTTCCAATCATGCAGGACTTTGACCGCGTTACCTGGTTCGATTCTAACGAGCGAAAGATCGCAGGCAATCGTTATGCCTACGGTCATGGCCAGGAGAAGGCGCATTTCATTCAGCTCGAAGGTCATCTCAAAGATCCTAATAATGTGCCGCCGCCAGAGGGCTATTCGGCACCGTTCTATAAGGCCGACAGGGAGGTCGAGATGCGCGAAGCTCACGCTGTCTTTCGGGCTCGTCTTGAAGCCTCTATCGAACGGGGCGAGTGGGATCCGGTCAAGCAGGAGGTGCCGCAGCGGTGAGGCCGACGCTGGAAGCACGTGGGCTCAAGGAAAGCTTGCTGCAGTACCTGTCGACCACCTATGCCCTGACTGATGAAGGTGCACGCGAGTCCCTGCACCGGTTCCTCGGGGACGAGACCTCCGGCATGTTCCGGGGTCCGTTCCTGCGTATCCGCACACCTTTCACCACCGCGGATCCCCGCTGGCGCGAACTGCTGGACTGGAAGCGCGAGGACGGCTGGACGCCGTACGCCCACCAGGCTGAGGCCTTCGGCCGGCTCAGCTCAGCGGGTGGCCGAACCCCGCAGCCAACTGTCATCACCACGGGCACGGGCTCCGGTAAGACCGAGGCGTTCCTGTACCCGATTCTCGATCACTGCGTGCGGGAGAAGGTCGCCGGCTGTGATGGGATCAAAGCGGTCTTCCTGTATCCGATGAACGCCCTCGCGACAGATCAGGCGCAACGTCTCAACGGACTGCTCGTCGAGCACAAGGCGTTGAGCAAGCTGCACGCGGGTCTGTACATCGGTGACCGGGCGGCAACCAAGTACGAGAAGGTCCACACCCGGCGCTCGGACATGTGGCTCTCGCCGCCCGACATTCTCATAACCAACTACAAGATGCTCGACCTGTTGCTGCAACGTTCCCCAGATGCTCCACTGTGGACCGACGCGGACATCCGCTACGTCGTCGTGGACGAGTTCCACACCTACGACGGTGCGCAGGGAACTGACGTGGCGATGCTGCTGCGTCGTCTGGCTGCCGCGGTAGGGGCGCCTGAGCCTGCCCGGCCACTCGGCCGTATTTGCCCGGTGGCCACGTCCGCGACTTTGGGCTCCGGCGCTGGTGCTGACGCGAGCGCGCTGCTCGACGTCGCCACGCAGGTCTTCGGTACCGAGTTCACCGCGGACGCGGTGATCGGTGAGAACCGGCAGTCGGTCGACGAGTTCATCCCTGTTCACGACTTCGATCCGGTCCTCCCGTTCCCGTTGCCCGAGCAGCTTGCCGCGTTGCCCGATCCGGCCACGGGCGAGGAAGCGTTGGCGGATCTGATCGAGGCGGTTACCGGCACTCGTGACCTGGATCCGTTCGTGCTTGGTGCGAACCTGAAGAAGCACATGCTTACCTCGGCCGTCATGCGATCGCTGGACGGCGCGGTGCGGACGGGCGCCGAGATTCTGGACATGATGTGGCGTACTGGCGCGCAGTCGTGGGTGCAGGCGATCACCCGGCAGCCAGAGGTGGCGGCCGGTGCTCTCGCCCGGTTCGTGGCGCTGCTCTCCATCGCGCGTGACCCCGAGTCCAGTCCGGAACGGCCGCGTCCGTTCGCGCACGTCGAGGTACACCAGTGGGCCCGTTCGGTGTCCCGGCTCGTGCGTGGTGTGGTGCCGTGGCCGAAGGCGGAGTTCCGGTGGGACACAGCCGGAACCAATGATGCGCACGGCGCGAACCACGGCCGTACGGCTCCGGTGACGGTGGCGACGTCCGGTCAGTCCGCGAACCTGTTCCTGCCTGCGGTCTACTGCCGCGACTGCGGGCGCTCCGGCTGGGCGGTGTTCTCCCCGGAGAGCGACGACCAGGACGTGGAGTTCGACACTCACAAGATCCGGCGGGCCTCCACCAGCCAGGACAAGATCAGGGTCCGCAACCTGATCGCAGCGACTGATCGTGAGGCGCGTGAAGGCTCCGGCGCCGCACCGATGGCAGTGTCGGCTCGTTCCAGCAGGGACAAAGGCGCACTTGCCCACGGCACGGGTGGGATTCTGCTGGTGCTGGATGGGCCTGAACGTCGGCTGAGGGTGCCCGATCCGCAGAAGGACTACGACCAGTCGACTGGTGAACCGCGTCTGACGGCGCGCGATTCCGCCTTTGTCCTGGTCAACATCGGTGATACCGCGAACACCGCGGCCGGCGAGGACTGGTGCCCGGCGTGCGGTGAGCGCAATGCGATCCGGTACTTGGGTACTGGTG
This sequence comes from Lentzea sp. HUAS12, assembly GCF_024125735.1. Taxonomy (NCBI): domain Bacteria; kingdom Bacillati; phylum Actinomycetota; class Actinomycetes; order Pseudonocardiales; family Pseudonocardiaceae; genus Lentzea; species Lentzea sp. HUAS12. The sequence goes on along the minus strand of NZ_CP099738.1, from coordinate 4,485,285 downwards.
CCGCCGCGCTCGCGGCGGCATCGGTGACCCAGCTCTTCACCGGGGGTGAGCTCGACGAGGAGCTGGCTGAGGACAAGACGCTGATGTTCAACGACTCGGTGCAGGATGCTGCGCACCGGGCCGGGTTCGTTGCCAGCCGTTCGTACACGTTCTCACTGCGTGCGCTGCTGAAGAAGCATCTGTCCGAGGATCGGCCGACGGCACTGAACGACCTGATCGCCGACGTTGTCGCAGCGACCACCGATCCGAAGACCTTGAGCGCGGTCGTGCCGACCGACCTGCACGACCACAAGGGAGTGAACCGGCTGCTCTCCGGTCAGGGTCGCGGTGGAGACCTGAAGACCTGGCGACTGATCGGCGAGCGACTCGCCTTTGAAGCGTTGATGGAGTTCGGTTTCCGGTCGCGCAATGGCCGCACCCTGGAGCTGACGCGCACCGCGGCCGCACAGGTTCGCGTCCCTGACACAGCTGCGGCTGTGGAGCTCGTCAAGACTGTCCACCTCGGGCTCGAACGAGGTGGCGTGGTGCCCGAAGCGCAAGAGGGCTCGAGATATCTGGCGTTTCTGCGCATCTTCCTGGAGCGGCTGCGGACTCGTGGTGCGATCAAACACCACTGGTTGAAGGGATATCTGAGGGAGGCAGGCACCAGCCGATACCACGTCTGGGGTGGTCGGCCCCCAGGCATGCGGGCGTTCCCGAAGGGGATCGGCGCCCCGGTGTTCCTGCTGGCGCAGCCCAAAGCTGGCAGCGAGTTCGACTTCGCCACAGGCCGGCTGTCTTGGTACGAGCGTTGGGCGCAGCGGTGCCTGGAACTGCCGCGTGAACAGGCTTCCGAGTTCTGGAGCCGGCTGCTGCCCGAGCTTGCCGGTGCTGGCTTGTTGTCGGTTGGCACGCCCAACGACAGCTCCGCGCGGATCTACGGGCTGCAGCCGGGCAACATCGACATCCGGTTGTTGACCGACGATGAGGTGAACACCGCGTTTGTGCGCTGCCCAGTGTGTTTCTGGGAGCAGACGGTGCACCCGGCACTGCTGGAGCAGTGGCACGGCCAGCCTTGTCCTTCCTACCGTTGCCGCACCGGTCGGCTTGTCGCCGGAAACCGGCCGGAGGAGCTGGGAGTCCACCAGCGGGATCGCGACTACCGTGCCGATTACTACCGACGCCTGTACCGGCGTGCGGGCACGTACCAAGTGATCACCGCCGAGCACACCGGCATGCTCAGCCGTCCTGAGCGCGAGCGGGTTGAGGCAGCGTTCAAGCATGGCACCGGGTTCAAAGATCCCAACGTGCTGTCGTGCACGCCTACGCTGGAGATGGGTATCGACATCGGCGACCTGTCGGCCGTCGTGCTGGCAGCGCTGCCGCGCCGCCCCGCCAACTACGCGCAGCAGGTCGGCCGCGCGGGACGCCGAACCGGCAACGCTTTCCTGCTGACCATTCCCGATCGCAGTCGCCGGGATCTCTACTTCCTTGACCAGCCCAGGGAGATGATCGCCGGCCAGATCGTGCCACCTGGATGTCACCTCTCCGCGGTCGAAATCCTGCGCCGTCAGTACCTCGCACACCTCCTGGATCTCGCGGCTCGAGGCCGTCTGCTCCGAAACGACGGCGTCCCGTTGCGTGCTATGCCACCGCAGGCGCCTGCGTTGTTCGGTCCGTCTGGGTATCTCGTTGACCTGGTCGAGGTGGCCATCGCTCAGGGCGATCAACTTGTCGAGGGATTCCTGGCCCTGTTCCCTTCCGGGGTCAACGACGAGGCCAAGGCCGACCTGCGGGCCTATGCAACACGCGGGTTGCGCAGCGCGGCCGAGGAGGCTGAACGTGACTGGCGGCGAAGCGAGGACGTTCTGCGCTCCCGTCTGAAGATGATCGACGAGGCGCATGCGGAGCTGCACGAGTCCGATCCGGACCAGGCCAGTCAGAGGGCCGAGCTTGACGCTGAACGGCGGGCGGTCGGCAAGCGCCTGCTCCAGCACGGCATGACGCCTGCGCAGAACGCGATGTGCGACCTCGGGCTGCTGCCGAACTATGCCCTGATCGACACCACGACCACGCTGAACGCCACGCTCTACTGGTCTGAGGGCACGGACCCGGTCACGGGGAAGGACCGGTTCACTTCCAAACTGTCTTCATACGACCGGCCCCGGCGGTACGCGTTGTCGGAGCTCGCACCCGGCAACACCTTCTACGTCAACGGGTACAAGCACGAGATCACCGGCATGGAGATCGGCACCACGGCCCACCGCCAGTGGCAGCAGTGGAGGTTCTGCCAGGACTGCGGTTTCGTCCGCACCGAGAACGCAGTCGAGAACCGCTCGCCGTGCCCGCGTTGCCGCAGCCCCCGCATCGCCGATGATGGCTCGTGCCTGCATCAGGTGGTGGAGCCTGCCGTCGTCACCTCCCGTGGCAAGCGCGAGGATGCGCGGATCGGCGACGACAAGGATGACCGCGATCGGCGGTTCTACACCGTCATCGACGCAGTGGACATCCCGACCGAAGCCATCGAACCGAACACGTCGTGGCGCCACGCCACGCAGACCTTCGGTGTCGACTTCTGCCGGAACGCGATGGTCCGGCGCGTCAACGTCGGCCTCGCACGCTTCGACCGGAGCCTGGAGGACGATCTCGCTGGACAGTCCGTCCGGTTGAGCCCGTTCCACGTCTGCACTGGTTGCGGGGCGGCGACGGCCGACGGCAAACCGGTTTTCGACCACGACACGGATGCGCTGAACTCGTCCGCGGCCCGCAACCCGAAGGTCAAGCACCACCAGCCCTGGTGCCCGTTGCGGCGGGGAAAGCGCGCGGACACGGTGCCTCAGGTACCGGTGTTGCTCGCGCACCAGCTGCGGACCGAGGCACTGCGGGTACTGCTACCCGCGGCGACCGTGCTCATCGAGGAGAAGGTCCACTCGTTCCGCGCGGCGCTGCGGCTGGGCGTGGACAAGCACTTCGGTGGTGATCCACAACATCTGGACACCACCGTGGCGTCCATGCCGGACCCAGCGACCGGGGAACGGCGCCACTTCCTCGTTCTCTTCGACCGGCTCCCCGGCGGTACGGGTTATCTGCACAGGCTCACTGATCCGGTCGCGTTCAGGGCCTCGCTGGCCGATGCGCGGCGGACGCTGCTCGACTGCCCGTGCAAAGACGAAGGCCGCCTTGCCTGTCACCGTTGTCTGCATCGCTACACCGATGAGCGCTATCAGGACATCGTGTCCCGCCGTGAGGCCCTGGAGATTCTCAGCGACCTGCTGGGCACCGTGGACGACCACGGCGAGACGCTCGTCGATGCGTGGGCAGTCGAGAAGCTCCCGCACACCGGGCAGATCGGCCTGGACAGGCAGGTGGAGTCTGACCTTGAGGCTCGTTTCCTGGCAGCTTTGCGAGGATGGGTCACCACCGACGAGAAGGCCACCCTGGACGAGGACGGCCGGGCCAGCGGCTACCTCCGGTTCGCTGACACGAACGGGGTCATCAACTGGCGATTGACCACCCAGCAGGACCTGGACTACACGCGTACCGACTTCACCTTCGAACGGGTCGACGGTCCGAAGCAGAGCGTGACTGTCTACCTAGACGGCTATCGCTATCACGCAACCCGCAAGTACAACCGGCTCGCGGACGATTGCGACAAACGCAACCAGCTCCGCGCAGATGGGCGAGTGGTCTTCCAGATCACCTGGGACGACCTCGACCTGTTCGAAAGCCGGAACAATCGTGCCGAGCCGGTGTGGCCTCCGTACCAAGGGCTTGCCCAGGAACGGGCCAAGGACGTCTACGAAGGACTGGGCGAACACCGCGCCCACCTGGCCGATGCCGTGTTCGTCGACCCGATCCGTTCTCTGCTCGCGTATCTGCGGCGCCCCGACGCCGGGCTGTGGGCACGTCGTGCCAAGGCTTTGGTAGCAGGACTGACGACCTCAGCGGTCCCGATCGCCCAAGGGGTCGATCGGGAGGGTGCAATGGCGGCACTGCAGGCTGAGCTTGCCTCGCACGAGGTCGGACCGGCTGGGAACGACGGGCCGGTTCACGTGTTGCGTGGCACTGACCTGCGTGGGCTGCCCATCGTCTTGGCCGTCGACTTCAGCGATGAGGCTTCTGCCGACACGGTGCGCTGGAGCGCTATCGCGATCATCGACGACAACGACGAGGTGCTGGAGACCGACGAGCACAAGCTCCGCTGGCGTTCCTGGCTCTACTGGTCGAACCTGCTGCAGTTCCTCTCCCGTACGGGTGGAGACGGTGTGCAGCTGGCCTCCAGCAGGGCTGCCGCCTTCCCTGTCGAGATCCTCACCGTCTGCGGTGGCGGGGGCGAGCTGGATTCCCTCGTCGAGCTCAAGAGGCCGAGGAAGGTAGCGGAATCGGACGACTCGCTGTCAGCTGCTGAGCAGGATATTGCGCAGCTGCTGCGAGATGCGTCCTGGGATGACGAGATCCTGCCGATCCTTGAAGAGGACGAACCGGAGTCAGCGCTCACCAGGCTTGCCAGACTGCTTGCCGCACACGGCAAGCGAGCACCCATCTTCGGACACGAGCTCGGCGAGGCGCGCTGGCAGGCGGACTTCGCCTGGGCGGAAACCCGTGTCCGCGTCGCCGTCGTCGCCAAGTCCGACGACGATCACGACGAGGAGGCGAGGAATCGTGATCACGCGTACGCGGAGGCTGGCTGGACGGCTCGCACCGCGGACGCCTGGCTCGACCACCTCGACTTACTTCTCGAACTGCTCCCCGACGCGGAAGGTACCGCCGCCCGATGACCGCACGGCTCAGCCTGTACCAGAAGGCCGAACAGGAGCTGTACAAGCTCGACCGCTCGGTGAAGGCGAAGTTCTACGACTTCTGCCATCTCTTCCGTGACAACCCTGATCATCCTGGACTCGATCTCAAGCCGCTCAAGGGCGATCGCCGGGTCTTCCGAGCCAAGATCGACCAGTCCTACCGGGCGCTGCTTGCCAAGACGGGCATTGACGACAGGGGACAGGAGAACTGGCTCGTCATCGCCGTGCGGCACCGCAAGCACGTGTATGAGGAGCTCTCCGTCGCGGTCAACCGGATCACTGGCGAGATTGAGTTCGTGGATCTCTCAGTGGTCGGCGAAAGCCTGTTGCAGCGCGCCGGTGTCACGCTCACGCCCGCCGAACCGGAACCCGAGACTCCTCGCACCACGCCGAGCAAGCCGAGCAAGTCCGTCGCTCCGCTCCTCGCCGGCATCACAGCTGAGGATCTCCGCGGCCTCGGTGTCACAGACCAACTGATCGATCTTGCCCTCGCAGTCACCGACAGCGGTGAGCTCGACCAGCTGGTCTCCGGTGCGCCACTGCTGTCCAAGGACGTCCTCTACGGGCTTGCTGCCGGTATGAGCATGGACGAGGTTCGCCGGGAGATCACCTCCCAGGTCGAGGTCGAACTGGGCAACGACTATGCCGAGAACCTGAGCGCGGCCCTTGCTCGTACCACGGTCACTACCGTCGACGAGGACCTCAAGGCCGCGATCGAGGAGGGTGACTTCCGCACGTGGAAGGTCTTCCTGCACCCGAGTCAGGCGAAGCTCGTCGCTCGCCACTACAACGGCCCGGCACGAGTCTCCGGCGGGCCGGGCACCGGCAAGACCATTGTCGCCCTGCATCGGGTGAAGCACCTCGCTGAACAGCTGCCGCAGGGCCCAGGCAAGCCGATCCTGCTGACCACGTTCACGAAGAATCTCACCACGGACCTGCGTGCACGCCTCGCCTCGCTGCTGGAACCCGAGTTGTTGGCCCGCGTCGAAATCACCCACATCGATCAGCTCGCCGCGCGAGTTCTCAGCGAGAACGCCGGCGTCGGCGCAGGCAAGCAACGTGTCTACGACACCGTGGCGCTCGGCGTCCTCCGCCAGGTGCTCGCCGAGGTCGACGACCAACGCTGGGACGCCGAGTTCCTGCTGGAGGAATGGGACCAGGTCGTTCTCGGTCAGTCACTGAACACCCGCAAGGCGTACTTCGAAGCCCGTCGCGCAGGCCGCGGCCGGTCACTCACCCGCCCCGAACGCAACCAGATCTGGAAGCTGCTGGAGCAGTTCACCGCACGCCTGGACAAGGAAGGCATCGAAACCTGGGGCCAGGCTGCGGAGCGGGCGGCTCGCTTCGAGATGGAGCGGGCCGCGAAAATCGAGGCACGGCAAGACAACAAGTCTGCCGAAGGACCCGACCAGACCCAGCCTGACGACAGTTCCGGCATGCGCTATCTCAGCCACCGCTACCGGCATGTGGTTGTCGACGAGGCTCAGGATCTCCGCGCCGCGCACTGGACGATGTTGCGTGCCATGGTGCCGAAGAGCCCCAACGACATGTTCATCGCCGGCGACACTCACCAGCGCATCTACGACCACCAGGTCACCCTCGGCACGGTAGGTATCAACATCCGCGGCCGTTCGTCGCGACTAACCCTCAGCTACCGCACCACACGGGAGATCCTCGCCCGTGCCACTGGAGTCGTCGACCCCCAGAAGGTCTCCTACGACAACCTCGATGACGGTGTGGACACCCTTGATGGCTACCGCTCAGTGCTACACGGTCCGGAACCTGAACTCGTGGCCTGCAAATCCTGGGAGGACGAACTGCGCCAGCTCGCCGTCACCTTGACGAGTTGGCGCACAGAGATCTCCACTGGAGACAACGGAGTTCGGCGCGATCCCCGCGGCAACGTGGCCGTCTGTGTCGCAGATAGGGACATGGTCAGCCAAGTCATGCACTACCTCACGACACAAGCCGAGATCAGCTGCGCCGAACTCACCAAGGACGGCCCCAAGGGCGACGGCGAAGTCCACGTCGGCACGATGCACCGGTTCAAGGGACTCGAGTACCAGAAGCTGGCGATCGTCGGCGTTCGCGACGGCGTCATCCCTCGTACCGGCATGATCGAGCGTTACCGGAAGGAAGATCAACAGCGCTTCGCTCGCGAGGAACGCAAAGCGCGCTCGCTGCTCTTTGTCGCTGCGACCCGTGCCCGCGACACCTTGCGGATCAGTTGGCACGGCAAGCCGAGTCCGTACCTTCCGGTGTTGAACGACGCGGTGTGAATCGCGTGCCGGTCAGGCCGTGTGGCAGCCGCAGTTGGGTTGCCCGCCGCAACGGTGGCACCAGGGACAGCGGTAGCGGGACCCCGGTGCGATGTGCTGGTCTGCACAAGGCAGTGAAAGCACGTCGGCACCAGCGGTCATGTCCAGGCGGTCACCGTTGGTCTGATCGATCACCGTGTTGCGAGGCCAGAGGATCGGATAGCGCTTGCTGCACGGCCCGCAGACACGTGTGCCCCAGACCGTCCCACACACCTGACACGTGCACTGAAAGGTGTCGCGGTCCCTGGCTTGCACATCGTTGCGTGTGTGACAGCACGGGCAAGTCTCGAACAGCTTGAAGAGTGCGAGCGCGGTGTCGAGGGAGTCGTCGTCGCGAGTTCTCGGCTGCCGCGTCTCGGTACTGGGATCAAGTGCGGCACGTTCCTCCGCGCTGGGGTTGCGCAGGATCGCGATGCGCTGACGGCCGGCGAGCCGGAACCACGCGCCGTTGGCCAGATGCGGAGGTGCCTGCAGCTGGACCTCCGGTGGATACTCCTTGGTGAATCGCAGACCTTGCACTGTCCACCGCAGTGCGCGGGCCATCCTCTCCTCTCCTTCGATTTCGAGTGGGTTGATCGGCACGACGCACACACCTGAACCGAATCCCACCGGATGCAGCCGTTGGCGCAATGACGGTGACAGCGCGGCACGGTCCGCACGTAGGCCTGGGTAGGCGATGATCGCCGGTTCCGGCGTGCGGTTGATCTGGTCGAGCCATTCGGCGCGAACCGGCTCCGGCACGGCCGCGCTCAAGTCGAGCTCAGTCGGGATCACCCTGACCAGGACTTCGTTGCCGGCAGCGAGCGTGACCACGCCGCCGACCGCGATCGACCACGTCAGTTCACCCGCGGGCCCACTCAGCCGAACCGTGGTGCTGTGGCCGGAGATCGGAGTGGCGTCCTGCGGAACGTATCCGAGAACCGCAAGCGCCCGTAGGGACATCGCCGTGACGTAGTCCCGGTAAGCGCGGGGAAATTCGCTGTTCGCGGCCTGGCGGCGCGCGGACTCCCTGGTGTTCTGCACGGCCCACCGCTCCCACAACGCACCTATCCGCCGGTACCTGCGATCGCTCGTGAACAGGTTGGTCCGCATGAGACGGGTGGGCAGCCGAGCCCGGCGGTTCGCACTTCTGAGCACCGGTGTGGAGAGGAGCGCGCGCAGCCTGGCTCTGGCGCTGAGCAGGCGGTCGAGGTTCTCGTTGATCGCGCCGGCCGACGCCGACGTGTCGGAGATCGCCCGCGCCACGAGTCTGGCCACGCGGTCGAGTCTGCGCCAGGACTGCCTGGTGCGGAGCGCCTGTTCGTATTCACTGAGGTCCAGGAGGCCTTCAGCGAGCGTGCTCAGCTCGTGGATCCTGCGGGTGAGGTGTTCGCCGAGCCGGTCGACCAGTTGCGCGGCAACGCGATTTTCGTAGAAGTCCACGTCCTCGACGTAACGCTGAGAAAGCACCCGGAGAGGCCGGATTCGCCCGTGCTCCACGGCCGCCCAGTCCTCCGTATGTGACGCCAGACGTGCCAGGCCTGATGGCGGAACACGGCGAGCCACGTCCGACCGGACCAGCTCCTCAGCACGGTCGAGCCTGTTGTGGGGACGCAGGCACGTGTCGCCCAGCACGTCGAGCTCCGAGATGACGGCGAGATCCAACTCTCCAAGCGCGGTACGTTCTGACGTGTCCGGCACGAACAAGTTCGCCGCTGACCACGAGACTGGGTTCCCCTCGGCTCGCAAGATCCTGGCGATGTCGACGACCGAGTGAACGATCAGCGGATCCGGCCTGCCATCGCGGTCGGTCATCAGCTCTCCCGCCGCCGTTTCTCTTCTTCGAGCAACCTGGTGCTACGCACCGGTGTGCCATTCATGTTGTGGAGGTCCCAGCCCGCAAGCACAGCGTCACTGAGCTTCTCGATGCCGTCCGGCGTCACGTCGTAGCGCCCCCGGATAGAGCGCAGCAGCTTCATGGCCAGGAAATGATCGGCTGCCAAAGCCCGGCCGTCCTGGCCCTCGTCGCCGTAGATGTGGTCCGTCCGTCCTCCGGGCACCGTGCCGGCCTTGGCGGCGGCGACGACCGGGACGAACGACCTGAGCTGTTTTTCCAGGCGAGCGCCCATCACGGCGCGACCGTGCTCGTAGAGGTCTTCGGCCAAGCCGGAAACGAAGTCCACCACAGCCTTCGTATCGGCTTGGTGGGAGGTGGCCGCCGCGTGGAACGCCCGTCGCAGCGCGCGTGTGCCGTACTGGGGAATGTCAGGCGCGGCCATGCGCGGCAGCTGCGGGTGGCGGGTCGGCAGTTCCATGAGGAAGGCGCGGTTGTAGGTCTTGTCCGCGAACTCCAACGTCGACTCGTCCTGGTTCGCCGTGCCAACGAACCAGACGTTGTCAGGCAACGCGATGCGAGCACCGTCGACGAGGTGTTCGGGCGCACGTCCGCTACCTTGGCTGACGAGCTGGATGGGCTCGCCGTCGTTGTTCTCCAGTTTGGACAGCACAACGGAGAAGTACTGCTCGGGACGTGACAGGTTCATCTCGTCCAGCACGATGAAGAACGGCCGGTCGCGGTAAAGGGGAGTCTGCGCCAGATAGAGCGCCTGGAGGAACTCCGACTCCTCGAAGCGGCGCTCGAAGGTGTTGTGGTGACCGAAGAGGTCTGTGCGGTCGCGCCACCCGGCCTGCACCTCGACAACGGCGCACTCCGTGCCCAACGCAGCGGCAAGCGCCTTGGGCAGCGACGTCTTGCCGATCCCGCTCATGCCTTCGAGCAGGTGCAGATTGCTCATCGCAAGGCCACCCAGCACGAGGCAGACGTCGTTGAGGCGGTAGGCGCGTTTGCCTTGGGCGTGCATGAATCCCTGCAGGGACGAAGCCAGTGTGCTGAGGTCGATCGGCGTCGGCGAGACTCCGATCGGCTCGCTCAACCTCGGGTCGTCGTCCATTGCGACACAGCGCGGGAACAACGGTGTGCCGGGATCCGGACGGTCGCGGTACAGCTCCTCGATCGCGGTGCGCAGCTCGGCGATGCGCGTTTCGTAGCCGCGGCGGAGCACCTCGAAATGGCGTTCCGCGTCGTCAAGCTGCTTCATCTGCAGGTTGTTGATGCGGTTCGCGAGGGCATGACCTCGCGCCTCTTCCAGTTCGTACTTCAGCTTGTCCCGTTCGGCGACGAGGCCGCGGTTCTGCTGTTCCAGCCGACGCAACCTGGTGAGGTCGTCGTCCTGCAGCCGCTCCGCGAGCTTGTCGCGCAGCTCGCGGTTGTCCGTCTGCAGCCTGTCGAGTTGTTCTAGCAGATGCGCCGGATCGGACGACCCGATCTTGAGCAGCACTGTCGCCTGTTCGGCCAGCTTGGCGTCGAGGTCTTCGATCACCCTTGCTCTGGACTCGGCCTCGATCCGAATTACGTGCAGATCGCGTTCGAGCGCGCCGATCTCGTCCGTCGCTCGCGCCTGGATCTCCGCCTCGAGGTCTGTCGAAAGCCGGGACAGACGGATGTCCTCGCCCAGTTGCCGACCCCGCTCGAACTCCAGCTCGGAGCGCAGCTCGTCCAGTTCCTTCCTGGTTCGCGCGAGCCGACCGCGTTCCTGGTCCACGTCGGCCAGCCGTTCCCGTCGAACTTCGTCGATCTCGGCCAGATCAGCCGCTCTGAGGTCGGCCAGCTGCGCACGTTCGGCCTCAAGCGTTAGGGCGAGTTCCGTTCGCGCCGCGGCCTCTCGCTCGGCCAGCCGCGACTCGGCTGCCTGATCCCGTTGCCGCATCTGCGCTTCGCGTGCGTCGAGTTCAGCGGTCTGGTCAGCCAGACGTTCACGAAGTCTCTCAGCCTCCGCACGACTCTCGGCCGCAGCGTCGAGATCGGCTTGGGCACGGTTGGTGGCGGTGCGCAGCTGCTCGATGCGTGCCTCCGCATCCCTTTCCCTCGACGCTGCGGCCTCGGCACATCGCTCGTACTCGTCCTTCTGGATTCGCAGCGCGTCGAGCGCGGTCAGCAATCTGTCCGCGTCGTCGCCCACGACTCGTGGAGCGGGATGTGGTGCGGGGGACAGGCCCTCGGTCGTCAGCGCGGCGGCCAGCTCGTCGGTCTCCGCCGCCTCGCGGATCGCCATGGCCACCTCCGCTTCTTTGTCGCGTCGCGCAGAGGCCTTGGTGTTCTTGCGCGATGGCTGGCCGCCGAACTGCGCTTGCCCGCCCTGGGCGTGGCGCCTAGGCCGTTTCGCCATGGATGTCCGAGTCCTTTCCGGACGAGAGGGGAAGATCGAACAGAGGAAGGCCGAGATACGCCGCGGTGGTGTCCTGGGCGAGCCGCCAGGCGGCTTCGCCGTGCTCCAGGTTGAGCGGTTCCGTCCGGGCGTGTGAGGCTGAGTTGCGGTCCCGCGACAGGTTCGTCAAGTCCGTGAGCAGGTGTGGATACGCGGCAGCGAGACGCCGGAACGGATGGTCAGTATCACCGTTCGCGGCGGACACGAGCACGGCACCGAGCAGCTCCGGCGTTTTCGCTTTTGCCGGATTTCTGATCTTGGAACGCAGGTCGCGGCTTAGTACGAAGCTGACCCGCGCTTGTTCGCTGAACGGCATTCTCAACTGCCGGCAGTACGTTCCCAGTTGCCGGGCGAGTGGGTCCGCGAGCTGGCTGACAATGGAGTCCGGCGGCTGATGCTGCTCGACCAGATCACGGAGGATGGCCTCATGTAGGCGCCAGGAGTTGCGGGCTACGTCGCTCAGCTCAGGTGAGCCGTCACCCGAGCGCCGGGCCCTGTTGATGTCCTTTTCGAGCAGTGTGAGGAGCTCGAAGAGGGACTCGTGTTCGCGCAGCTTGCTCGTGAACCGGTCCTCGAGAGTCTCGGCGATCGTTCTGCGCAGCGCGATGTCAAGGAGGTCGTACTCCATCTCGATCGCCTCACTGCTGCGGCCCACGAACCGCTCGACGTATCCGCGCAGCGCCTTCGACTGCTGGACACGGGTCGCGACCAGCTTGCGCAGATAGGTGCTGGGGCGGCCGTTGAAGGGATTGCGCGCGTTCCAGCTCACCATCTTCGCCTCGGCGACGTCGCGCTTGTCCAGCAACAGCGGTACCGGTATCCACACCGGCGTTCCCGAAGTGATCAGTGAAACCCTGGACACGACGCGGTCTGGCGCCGGCCTCTCCCAGCGCCGCACCTTGTCGGCGCCCATCCGCTTCGCCTTCTCACCCCGCCACACGGCTTCGACGATCTGCTCGTTGTCCGGGCTGTCGACGTGCACTGCGGCGGGTGGGCGGACGGCGAGGGCGGTGACGCGCAGCGGGCTTCCCGCGGTGTGGAACCGCATCTCGGCCTTGTCAGATCGCGGCCAGGTCGCCTGGGCGAACTGAGAGTCCAAAGTGGATGCTGGCCACAGTGAGCCGGTCATGACGTCCTGGTACACGTAGGTCGTCACGGTGCGGGTCGGGTCGGGGAACCCGTCACGCAGGGTTCCCCGACCGGCAGGCGTCACCGCGCCGTGGGCGTCGAGGCAGGCCAAAGCTCTGAGATCGGACCTCACCAGTTCGACCAGTTCTTCCTGAAGGCCCAGAAGCGCGCCGATCTCACGGGCGTCTCGCAACCCGGAGCGCGCCAGTCCCAGAACTGCTAGCTGGAACACGTTCAGCCGGTCCTCGTGCACCAGTGGGGACACCACCCGATAGCGCAGCGCGGGCCACAACAGCCACCTTTGAGGCCCGTGGTAACGCACGTGCTCCGGCAGAACGACAGGTGTGCTAACTCCGAATTCCGGCACCGTGCTCCCCCTCGCAGAACTCGCGGAACGCCACGAGACCCTCGGCGACCGAACGTCCCGGGGTGCCAGGCACCTCCGGAGTCGCCGATCGCTCCGCCATCGCCACGTCACCGACGGCGATGAGAAGCCTTCGCTGCCGGCTCATGGCCACGCACATGCGGCTGTCGCTGAGCAGGTGCCCGTAGCGGCGAACGGCGTCCCTGGTGTCGCTCGTCACCAACGGCTGCGGGCTGCTTCGCGTGACGGAGAGGAGCACGACGTCGAACTCCATGCCCTGGAAGGCGTCCACCGTTCCGACCCGCAGCCGCTGACGCGGCCGCGGACCGCGGGTGAACGCCATCGCCGGCACGGGTTCGAACGCGCCCGTGTCGTCGTTCAGCACCCCGAGACCGATGTCGATTAGTGCGCTTTCCAGCAGGTCCTGCTGGCTCCGGTAGAAGGTGATCACACCAAAGGTGAGCTCGCGTTCCGAGTCGAGTGACGCGAGTTCGGCCAGCTCGGCCGCGAGGCGTTTCGCTTCAGCCTCTCGCACCCGGCTGAAGCCCTTCTGTACGTCCCCTCCGGCCTCGTGCCCGACGTCGATCCACACGGCCACCTTCCCGGCGTAGGGGCCCAGTTGGTGCGTCAGCTCCACTGTGGACGGATCTGCTTTGACTGCATCCGGCGACCCGTAGAACACGCGGCTCACGAACGTGCCGAGAGCGGGATGCATGCGGAACTGTGTGTCCAGCCTGATCGTGCGCACCGCCGGTTTCTCGCCGGAGAACAGGTCGAACCAGCGCTCGAAGAGGCTCTTGGACAGCTCCGATCCGTCGAGGGACTTGTTCTTGCGGAGCTCGCGCTCGACCTTCTGCTCCAAGACGTGCGGGAGCTGCTTGTGATCTCCCACCAGGATGATCCGCTTCCTGGCGAAAGCCATCGGGATCATGAGGTCGAGGGGGTTCGCCCGCGCGGCCTCGTCGACGATCACCGTGTCGAATACCGGGTGTGGCGCCTCGAGGACCTTCGACATCTCCATTGAGTTCGCCTGCTGGACGGTCGACGCGAGCACCGCGTTGTACCTCGCGAGCGTGGACTCGACCAGCGCGATGTCCTCCTTGAGGTCGTCTCGGTAGGCCCTCAGTATGTCGTCAGCACTGTCGGAGGTGCCGGCGAACGTCTCTGCCACTTCGTCGGCCAATTCGTGCAGGAGGGCGTCCACCTCGGGGTCGTGGGTCGCGGTGTGCCGGAGTGGCGATCCGTCCACTGTCCGGCTGAGCAATGCTGATCGCGTCGAGGCCAGCTCGGCCAGCAGCTCGGCGTCCGCTTCACGTGCGCTGGCGGCCTTCTCCAGTACAGCCAGAGCTGCGTCGTCCAGCAGTCCTGCCAGCCCGCGAAGTGCGATGACGGCTCGATTCGGACCGTCGTCCTCGAAGGACACCGCCGTCACGCGGATCGAGCGGATGATGCGCGAGATCCGGTTCTTGTCGTCGGCCGCGAGCGCGATGTCGGTTTTGCTCGTGTACCGCAGCCGCGCCACCAGCCGATCCACTTGGTCCCGGAGTCCGCGTGACACGTCCGTGCTGGCGAGGTGCCTGGCCTCGTCCAGCGTCGCGATCAGGTCGGCTCCAGTGACGGGTCGCTGGTCGTAGGCGGAGGCCAGCTGCATGAGCTTGGCCGCGCGATCGCGGTGGAGTGCTTCGGGCCGGTGATCCTCCAGATAACGCTCGACCTTAGCCAGCGTCTCGTCCCGCCACTGCCGGATGCCTTCACGGTCCCGTTCCTGCCGGGTGCTGACTCTGGTCGGCGGCAACCCGAGCCTGCGCGCCTGCCTGGCGACGTTGTCCACGGCGTCGTGCTGAACGCTGGAGATCAGCGTGCGGTTCATGGACACGGTCTTGTCGCCGAGCTCGTCGAGGCACCGCAGCAGATCCGTGATGAACTTGGTCTTGCCGGTGCCGGGTGGTCCCTGGACCAGGAGAAGATCCGGCGTCCGCAGCGCGAGCATCAGTGCTTCCCGTTGGGCGCCAGTCGGTTTGCTCGCATCGGGTGACCGTTTGGTCAGGGAGCTGATGATCCGATCGTGCCTGACGTTCGTCACGGGCTTGACGCCCGGCCGCGGCAGACCCTCGATGAGCAACCGCAGGCCCGGCAGCTCAGCTTGGTCCGTCTCGATGCGTTCACGGGCGACATCGCGCCTGCGAAGCCGTGTGCGGTCACCTGAGAGCGACCGGAACAGGTAGCCGGTCGGAGCCGGCGGATCGTCCCCGCTCAGTGCGAGGTCGAGCGTGCTTTCGCCCCTGGCGACGCGCCGCACCTCGCCGTGCACACCGGGTGTGGACCTTCCTCGGCTGCCGGCCAGTTCCGGTGGCAGTTCGGGCGTCGCCTCGATTTCGAGCAGTTCAGTCCGCCCGGCCACGGCGCCGAGAAACGACTCTGCTCGCTCGCCCGGTTGCAGCTCGAACCGCCACAAGCCGTCGGCGAGCACCTGACAACTCCGGTAGGAGGCCCACTTCAGCCGTTTCGCGTCTTCGAGCAAGGCCTCTCGCTCGATCTCGTTGTAGGACTGCCAGAGGTCCAGGTAACTGCGCCCGTCCGACGCCAGGCCGAGAAGAGCCGCACGAATCGCCTCTGTCGCGTCCGCCGCCTCGCCGCGGTTGACGAAGCGGATGGTGACCGAACTGAGACGCGGCCATCGCCCCCGGCCACGGGTGGGCGCGTCGGTCATCCTGGTGATCCGCAGCTGGCCCTCCACCAGGGAAACGTCTGCCACCCAGCGCATCCCGTGCAGAGTGAACGCCCTGATCCCCAGGGAGAAGTCGTCGGTCGGCCCCCCGCTGTGCACGTAGCGGTGACCGTACTCTCCAGGCACGGGAGGGAGAGCGAACTCCTCGATCAGCCATTTGCTCACTGGCTCGAAGCCGGACTGCGTTCCTTTCACCGCGATGCGCACCTGGTCAGCGACGGCGTCGTCGACTCCGATGTCCATGCGGCGTCCCAGATCAGCCGCCGTGAACGAGTGGCACTGCAGTCCGAGCCGGTCCCCGATCAAGTAGGCGGCCCAAATCACCACGACCCGCCCGTCAGCCGTGAGCCAGTCGAGATCGTCGTTCGGCACCAGGACACGGACCGGAGGCTCGCCACTGACATCCGGAACCAGCTCATGTCCCGTGTTCGACGAGGTCGGGCGCAACGTCACTTCCCGATGCTTCCGGTCTTTGGCCGCGACATTGATCAGCCACCGAGGCGTCTGTGCTCCCGCCGCCAGCCGCACTTCGATCAGTCGTTCGTCGCCCACCCGAAGTTCTTCAGCGAGCACGATCCTGCTCCTGTGGTTGCACGCTCAGGAACCTGTGAGGCTGGCGTTCTAAGCCGAAGTGCAGCGACCACGCGGCTCCGGCCTTCTCGCGCGCTGAACCGCCGGGGCGCAACTGCCGTCCTGCTCCGCCGGTCTGCGGCACGCGGCGCAGCGTCGCGGCGCCTCGATTGCGTACCTTGACCTCGTCACCGCCGTCCCAGTCGAGCTCCGCGAGCACCGCGTCTGGATCAGCGGCGTGGCGAACGGCGGTGCGCGCGGTCACCCCCAACGGCCGCTTCGCCTGCAGAACCAGGGTCAGCTCGCGGTCGACCAGCACCACACCACGCCGCGAGTCGCCCAGACGCGGGAACTCCTCCGAGACCGCGATGACCAGAACCGGTGGGCAAGGGTGACCGCACCATTCACAGCGGTCCCGAGCCACGTAGTAGCTGTGGACGCAATTCTCGCAGACGACAGTGCGGTCTGCCGCCGACCAGAGCGCGTCCGCCCACTCGCCTGCTCCTGGACGTGCACGCGGCTCCGTCAGACCCACTTCGAAGGCACGGCGGAACAGGTCCTCGAGCCGTCTGGTCAGCACGGGCTTGCCTGGATACCCGGAGCTGCTCCGGTTCACGTCATCGGAGCTGTGGTCGATCCACGGCACGAGGCCGAGCTCGGCGTCTTCCTGGTGTTCCAACGGCCCGTTGTTCACGTAGTCGCCCATGAGTGGGTGATTGGTCGTCAACGTTTCGTACGCCATGACCGCGAAGGAATGAACGTCGCTGAACACGGTGTTCCCGGACCTGCGGCGGAGCACTTCCGGCGCGATGTACGGCGGAGTGCCCACGCCCGGTCGTAGGGTGCTGCTCTCTGTCTGCAGGTGGTCCACGTCGATCAGCTGGACTTCCGCGTGCTCCTTGTTCGCGGAGACCAGTACGTTGCCGGGGGAGACGTCGCTGTAGACGATGCCCCGGTCGTGCAGGGTCGCCAGGGCGTTCGCACACTTCGCCAGCAGCACGAGCCGCCTGCGCAGCCCACCGCCCGCGCCGTACCAGGCACCCAGGTCACCCTCCGGTGGCGAGGAAAGATCCCGCATCGGGACCATGTCCTCGAGCAGCGTCATCACGTAACCCGCGACGGGCGATGCCAGGAGCGCCTCGACGCGGGTGATCGGAACGCCTTCCAACGGCAGCCATCGCTGTTGGTCCAAGCGTTCCGCGACGCGGTCGGCCGTGGCGTCCGGCGCGTTGTAGATCTTCACCGCGAACGAGCCGTGTTTCGTGCGGAAGACCTTGCCCTCACCGCCTTGGCCGAGCGGGTCGTCAGTGATGAGTTCCAGGTTGAGACCGCTGACCGTGCGCACGTTCGCAGGCCAGTCACCGATGACTGCGCTCATGGTCAGTCGAGATCCGCCAGACGCACTGCCTGCCGCCCCGTGCGCTGGTGGAGCATGCCGGTGACGGTAGCGGTCACCCACCGGAAGAGGTTGGTGATCTCGTGCACCTGGTCCGTGCGCAGGACGGTGAGGTCCGGGGTGCTGAACTCCGCCAGCACCTCGTCCGCATCAGCCGTGCGGTCGGCACCAACACCAATGGCGACCCTCATGGCGCGGCGTCCCCAACGACAAGAGAGCAACGCGTTGAGCGGCTCCTCCCAGTCGTCTGTCGGCACACCGTCCGATACGAGGATCAGCGTGGGCGGGAATGATCTTTCGGGTACTGCCGTGGGATCGTCGAGCACGGCTTGCGCGACTGCGAAGGCGCTGCCCATGGGCGTACGGCCACGCGGCAACATGTCTGCCCACCGAGCTTGTGAAGCGGGAACCATCGGCTGGTGCAGTTTGGCTTCTTCCCCGCCGAACGCGACTACCGCGACGTGGATCTCCCCGCGAACCGAGTCCTCAGCGCCGAAGGCTGAGAGCATCGCGCCGATGCTGCGGTTGAGCAGAGCGATCTTCTCCCCGTCCATGCTTCCGCTGATGTCAGCCAGGATCACCACGGGCATTGGCCGCGGTGTCTGCCGGGACTGGGCGGACAACAGTCCTCTGGCCCCGAGGTCTCGCGATGCCTGTGCTGTCCCATCCCCCTGGATCACGTCCAGTCCTCTCTCCACCCGAATCCGCCTGCATATGCGGATGCCCAGCTGCGCGGAGCCGGTCAGAATCTCACCCAACGAACGAGAGGTCAACTGTCAATCATGACCTGTCATACGTGCCTGTTCAGTGCTCGTTTATGAAGCAACCTAGCATTTGCGACCAAAGGAAGCTGTTGCTTTGAGCAGATGCCTCCTCGATCGCGTGCCCGTGCGCGGACATCAGGCGCTGTCGTGACGCCAGTGGAGCTTGCTGCTCTGCCTGACAGATACGTGCAAACGAATGAGGCGGGGGCCACTGCTGTGGAGCATCAGAGTCGGTGACCCCACCTGGCCGTCTAGATGGTTGATTCCAAGGTCAGTGGTCGTAGGCGATCAGTGAGCGTTTGACGGGCTGGGCGGTGTGGTCGTTGTGCCAGATCGCGGCGGTCAGGGCGAGGATGCGTTGCAGGACTCGGACGATGACGCCGGCGCGTGTGCGTCCGCCGTGGCGTTCGAGGTCGAGCTGGCCTTTGAACGTCTGGTTGATCGACTCGATGGTCTGGCGCAGCGGCTTGAACAGTCGTGCGCCAGGCCGCGGGGCCTCGCCCTTGCGGGCCTGTCGTAACAGCACGATCCCGGCGGTGCGCAGGGCATGCTCGAAGTCGCGGCCGTAGTAGTGCTTGTCCGCGATCAGTGTCTGGCCTTGCCGGTCTGCGACCAGGTCCAGGTCTTCCTCGAGCATGCCCAGCAGAGTCTGCCGCTCGTCGGCTTTGGCGCCGGTCAGAGCGAACGCGATGGGCAGGCCGCCCAGGGTGCAGACCAGGTGCAGGCGTAGCCCCCAGAAGAACCGGGAGTGGCTGGAGCAGTAGCCGAACTGCGCCCACCCGGCAAGATCTGAGCGTTTCGAGGTCTCGCGGGAACGACCGCACTCGACCGGGGTGGAGTCGGCCAGCCACACGTCATCGGTCCACAACGTCGTGTCGACGGCCAGTAGCCGGATCATCGACCG
Source organism: Lentzea sp. HUAS12 (assembly GCF_024125735.1). NCBI lineage: Bacteria > Bacillati > Actinomycetota > Actinomycetes > Pseudonocardiales > Pseudonocardiaceae > Lentzea > Lentzea sp. HUAS12. The sequence continues at coordinate 4,466,091 of NZ_CP099738.1, read as the reverse complement.
GATCAGTGCCGCAGCGCGGCGCAGCCGCTTGTTGTAGCCGGGCTGCTGGGGCAGATAGCGGAACAGATGCCCCAGATGCGCTCGGGCATGCCGCAACCAGCGGGCCTCGGACGTGAAGCCCAGCAACGCCTGCATCACCGCGAGCGTGACGAGTTCGGCGTCGGTCAGCTGGGGCTTGATCCCGATCTTCGGCCGCCACGGCGCTAACCCCGGTGCCCCTGCCAGCAGATCATCAGTTCTCACATAGAGTGCGGTCGCGAGGGTGTCCACTTCATTCGTCACACAATGATCATGGACACCCTCGTCCCATGCCTGGATCCAGGCCTACCCCTTGGAATCAACCATCTAGTTCGTTTCTGTGTCGTTTTGGACGTCTTTGCCCATCGCCGAGCTGATCAGGGCTAGTAGTTCGCTCTCTCGGGCGGTCATCGCGGCCTGGAAGTCGTCGGCGCGCAACGCCTCGGGGGAAATCTGGTGTGACTGCACGTTGAGGTCGACCTGTTCGAGGGTCGTCTCGGCGCTCTTGGCGAGTCCGCGCAGGTATGTGGAGGGTGCGCGGCCTCCGATGATCCGGTTGGTGCGGGCGGTCAGCGGCGTCTTGTTGAGGATGGAGTTGTAGTCAGTGGTCAGGCTCGTACTCGAAGTCATACCCACGCTCGCGCAGATAGTGCTCGAAACGCGCTTCGGCTGGACCGCCGATCTTGCTTACACGTACAGCAGGCGCACAGGTGACGGGCTTGACCACCGAGATAGGCGAGTGACCATCGAGATACCGGCTCGAGCTTGGTCGGCCACGCCAGCGGCAGCCACGTCGCGCTAGTGGAGGCTGGACACGAGCGCCTCACTTAAGGGTCGCCACGTAGTGGGCTTTGGTCGGTGGCGGCGTCGCCGACGTGTTTGTGCGCGTAACGAACGTGACGAGGGTGTCGATCTGTTGAGCGGGAGCGCGGGCAGCACCTACAGCAGCTGGTTGTCTCGTCGCGTTGTCTGAAGTGGCGCGGAGGCATGTTCTGCTTGTCGGCCGGAGCAGCGCTGAGCGCTGCAGGTCGTGACATGGCAGCTGCCTGATGAGTTCGGCGAGGTCTGCTTACTGGTCCGCAGTGACAGGGGAGGCTTGGTGCAGGCACACACGCACACGCCGGCGATCATCTTCGGGCATCACATCCGGTATGTTGTGCCGCTATTTCAGCGCCCGTATGTCTGGAATCAAGATGATCAGTGGCAGCCGCTGTGGGACGACGTACGTACGCTGACCGAGCGTCTGCTCGATGCCCCGCAGCCTGTGTACGGGGCGCCGCCGGTGCCTCCGCACTTCTTGGGCGCGATCGTGCTGGACCAGCAGATCACACCGTCCGGTTTCATCGCTGCGCGCCACATCATCGATGGACAGCAACGGCTGACCACGTTGCAGCTTCTGCTCGACGCTGCTCAATGGGTTGTGGAGCAACACGGTGCTGACATCGATGCGCAGGCGCTCAAGACGTTGGTGCTGAACGACTCCACCCTCACCAAGCATGCCGATCACGTGTTCAAGGTCTGGCCCACGGACCGCGACCAGGACGCCTTCCGGGCCGTCATGGACAACACCGTTCAACTACCGCCAGACCCGGCCACATCGAAAATCGTCCAGGCCCATGAGTTCTTCGTCGACCAGATCACCGAGTGGGCCGACGTAACCGGCGACGCGGCCAAGGTCGGCGCCCGGCTGAACGCTCTGGTCCGAGCGCTACGTGATCATCTCAAAATCGTTGCGATCGATCTCGAGCCCGGCGACAACGCACAGGTCATCTTCGAAACTCTCAACCACCGCGGCAGCCCGCTGCTGGCCGCGGACCTCATCAAGAACCTGATCTTTCAGCTCGCCCAGGCCGAGGGCGCGGACGTCCACTATCTCTACAACACCTACTGGAAACCTCTCGACAGCGACTACTGGCGTCAACTCGTCGCTCAAGGCCGCCGCCGCAGGCCACGGATCGACCTGTTCCTCAACCACTGGCTCACGATGAAGTTGCTGCGTGGGGTCGCGGGTGACCGCGTCTTCACCGACTTCCGAGACCATGTGTTCACCCACCGCCCAGCCATCGCCGACCTGCTCGCCGAGCTCGCCGCCGACGCGCAGGTGTACCAGCAGATGGAGAACCTCGCACCGGACAGCATCGAGGGCGTGTTCCACTACAGGGTCATCCGCGCGCTCGACTCCGCTGTAGTCAGCCCCTTCCTTCTGTGGATCCTGCGCTGGTCGGCCACCGACATGCCAGCGCAGCAGCGCACCAAGGCAATCACCGCCCTGGAGAGCTGGATCGTCCGGCGCGCACTGACCAGAGCCACCGCCAAAGACCTCAACCGCATGATCCTCGATCTGCTGCGCGCCCTGGACAACGATGGACCCGCACGAGCCGGCGACACCGTCGAAACAGTCCTCGCCACGCAACAAGCGGAGTCCCGTTACTGGCCCGACGATCGGACTTTGCACCGTGTGCTCGAGACACAGCCGATCTACAAGATCCTCACCAGGCCCCGCATGCGCATGCTGCTTGAGGCCCTGGAGAACTCGCTCCGCGGACCGCTCGGCGAAGGACAGGCGTGCCCGCGGAACCTGACCGTGGAACACGTCATGCCCCAAGCGTGGCGAGAGCACTGGGGCGCTGATATCGACGGCGACCACAACGCCACAGCCGAGCGTGATCAGCTTGTGCACACGTTAGGAAACCTCACCCTCGTGAACGGCAAGCTCAACCCGACCTTGTCGAACCGGCCCTGGACCGACGACGACACCGCTACGCGGGGACTGGCGGGCGGAGGCAAGCGCGCCTATCTGCTTCGCCACAGCCAGCTCAAACTCAACGCCATCCTCGTTGTACAGCACGAAGCCACCTGGACAGAACACGACATCCGTGAGCGCACCAGCAAGCTCGTACACCGCATCGCCAGCATCTGGCCTCGACCTGCAGGAGCAGTCCGCCCACAGCAGCCGACGTCAGCCGACGCCACTGACGACCTCGTGATCCACAACGACGATGACGAAAACGAGGGAGCAACGGTCGCTTCGCATACGGGCAAATACCGATCGCTGTGGCGATGGCTTCGACAGCAATCAGGCAACGACATCTCGCTCAGCTTCGCCCAGGTCGAACAGATCCTCGACGGACCTCTACCGCCCTCCGCACGCAACCACCTTCCACACTGGTACGGCTACGACGGCACCGCCCTCGGCCGGGCAATCCGCGACGCCGGCTGGAAAGCCACACACGTCAACCTGATCGACGAACATGTCACCTTCGTGCAGGTCAGCGGCTAAGCGAGCCAAGCCGTACTTACAATCGACCGATTCCGAGCGCGAAGGGAGCTGCACCCAGTGGCACAGAGGGATGAGCCCGACGAAATCGTCGTTCGTATTACCGGTGATCGCGCCATCGTGATCGGTCCCGAGGCGAAGTGTTCGCGTTGGGGCCGCCGGATCGCCGATCTTGCCGCTGGGGAGTGGAGTTCTCTGCTGCGGGCATTGGAGCCGGCGACCCGGGCTTTCGTCGAGTCACAGCGCTGGGCCGGCGGTCTAGTTGAGCTCGACGCCGTCTCTCGGGCGATGTGGTCGACAGCCCGGAAAGTCACCGAGGAGGGCGACTGGGTACAAGCCGTCCTTCGTGACGAAAGCGGCAAGTTCGCGCATCTGATGAGGGTCCGTCCCGGTAGTGGTGTCGCCATCCTGGCGGGTGGGGCCGCAGTCCTGAGCGCCATCGCGACACAGGCTCAGGCCGCCCAAATGGCCCGAGATATCAGCGTCATCCGGCAGCGAGTGGCCGACGTCTACCAACACCTGCAGTCTGATCAAGTCGGTGCAGTCGAGAACGCCATAGAGCGTGTCGACGATCTGGTGACGCGACTTCGTGAACACGGTACGGACGGCATCGAGGCGAGCGAGATCCCGATCGCTCGAAATGGCCTGGGCGATGCGATGCACAAGTGCGTGCGTCACCTAAAAGATGCGGTGACGAGGTTGGAAGAGGGCGACCCAACGACGTCGCATCAAGCGAGGAAGATCGTCAGCGATGAAGCCGTCGAAAAGGTGATGCTCTACCTCGATCTGCTCGGGAAGATCCACCTCGCTGTAGTGCAACTGGAACTCGCGCAGATCGCGGTCTGCTTCCACGACGGAAATCTTGGTCTCGTCAGAACCCGGACTGTGAGCATGACCCGATCCGCGGCCCGGTTTCGTGCTGAGATCGACGATGTGCGTGGTCGACTCGCCCAATTGGACGCCGATATCCGCAAGCTGTTCCGGCCAAAATGGCAGCACCTGATCCAACCAGGCCAAGCACTAGAGGTAGCCAGTACTGGTGCCGCTTATGTCGGCGCCCGCATGCTAGCGCCAGGCAGAACGGTTCGAGTTCCTGGATTTTCTACCCCGATCCCATGGAGTATGGCAGTCGCCGGGTTCGGCGTGATGTCGACACTCGGCAAAGGTGCCAAAAATGCCGCGCTCCAGGCCCGCGCGGAAAAGGAGCTGGATGACTGGCTGGAGCGGCTCGCTGAGTCCCGGAACAGAAGCGTCGAAACCCTCGACGGGGCGATACCGAGTCTGGAGATGCTCCAGACCTTGACCGGGGAGCTTGCGTTTCTCGCTGGTGAGGACTCATCAGCATGATCAGACTGGTTGAGGCGGGACGTCCCCGGAAGGGGTCCTCGATCTAGCATCCGCTCCGAAGGCAGGCCGCGTAAGCCGTTATGTCTAGAACGAGGGCGGCGCCCTTGAAGTCGAACGATCGACTGATACAGACGCCACCGGACGTCGTGCCGGGATCGTCCTGAGCCCGCACCAGAGTCAAACCGGGGTCAAGGGAGCAGGCCAGCCGAGACCCCGTCCAGACCGGCGGGCTCCTGCGAACTTGAGTCCATCTATCCCTGGTCGTCCTGGATGTAGGTGGCGCCTGTCCGGCCGTGGGTTTGTCGATCGACACGCAACGGTGCATGAGGCGTGACAAACGGATGCGTCTGTGGCATTCTGCTCGGCTCGCATCCACATGATCCACGGCGAGCTGGAGCCGGATGACGTGGAGTGCTGTCGTGATTAGGAGAACTCTTGAGGAGTTGCAGACGCCGGACGTCCAGACGTTGGCGTTCACCCCGTATGGGCTCGGCATCACCCATACGCTGACGCCCGAGGCGGCTCTGGAATACCAGCAGGATGTCCTTGCAAGCACCGACCTCGCGGACGCCGTCGCCCACGGCACGAAGGCCAGCTTTGATCGAGCGCGAAAGGCCTTCGAGTACGGCGTTCTCGACTACGAGTTCTTCACGATGGCTGGCGACCTCGCGCGGCTGACGATCGAGCAGGCGCTGCGCGACCGGTTTCTTGAGTACTACGAATGGAACATCCCGTTCGTCAACAAGCGTGGCGAGAAGCGCTGGCACCCGGTCCGGACGTTCGACGACGTGCGAGACGCCCTCGACAAGCTGCGCAAGAAGAAGAACGCCGAGTGGCAGCTGTGGCTTCCCCGAACACGCGGCACCATCGAGTTCAACGGCATGCTGGCAGGGCTATTCAGCTGGGCCCGCCGGGAAGGCCTGCTGCCCGGACAATGGGCCCGACGTCTGCAAAAGCCACAGGTGGACCTGAGGAACACGGTCGCGCACCCATCGGGCTACAACCTGGGCACACCAGTTGACGCGGCACGAGCCATCCGCGACATCGCCGAGATCATCAACTGCCTGTGGGGCGTTCGTACCCCAGGAGGACGGCTGCATCCCGCACCCGTGCGACGCGAAGTGTTGGCGATCATGTGGGACGACAACCGCATCACCATCGGACCAGTGGGCGTGCTGCGTGATGTCGAGGATGCACAGGTCGTGACATGCATGCTAGTTCGCGCCGTTCCGGACGACGTCGATCTCATGCAGTTCGACGCAATGTTCGAGACGACGCGGTATCCAAGTGAGTTGCTCTGGGGTCCAGGCACACCGCACGACGCACTGGAGTGGCATGAGCAGAGCGACATCTCCGGCGACGAGGTCGATCATCTTGATCGACTGCTGTTGATCCGCCTTCACGACGGTCAACTGGAACCGCCGCGCCGCCCGGACGTGGCCGCCGGCTTCGCTGCGCAGCAGCCAGACGGCGTGTGGTACCTGGTTCGCGCCGACGACCCACAGACCGCATACGGTCATCTTCGTGACGTCTTGGCCGGCGATCAGGCGCATGCGTCGAGCGGACCGTGCTCGCGGTGCGCTGCAGACTCTGTCTGCTCCGGAAGCTGGCACGAGGTCTCAGCGATGTGCCAGCAACTGGGAGTCAGTATCGCCGAAACCCCCATGCCTGACGTGCGAGTCCCCTCACCCCTGCCGCGATGGGGTGAGTCTGGCCAGTAGACACCCTGAGTTCTCACCGGCACCGTGAGCACGGCAGGCGTGATCATGAGGGAGTGTCGTCGTGGGCATTCAAGACCAGGCCAAGTACTCCGGAACGTCCCTGTCGCGGTTCCTAGATGAACATCTGCCGCACAGGGACTCCGTGGTTGAAGCGTGGGTCGAGAAGCTGGCCTCCGCAAATCGAAATGGCGCTCTGGCGCGACCCAACGGACGCGACAGCATCGGGTGGGCGCTGGAACTTCGCATCGGTCTGGATCTGGCCGATGCGCCTCCGCGGCTGCAGGAGCTGTCCTATCTCCCCGCCGACCGCTGTGCGGCGTTGCTCGCCGCTGCCGGATTCGAGCACACGCCGGTTCGTGTACTGCCTGGGAGCGGAACGACGGATCCTGTCCTGCGTCATTGGACACGAGCCCGCCACCCGATCAGCGTGGATGAGGGACAGCGAGCTTCCTTGTCGGCCTGCTTGCACCTCGACTCGTTCAGACAGCCCATGCATCGCTGGGGAGCCAAGCGCACAGTCGACGAACGCCGCGCGCTGTTTGCCAGCGCGGTGATGCAAGAACAGGGCTTCGAGGGCAGCCCCGAACTTCTTGAGGCGTTGTGCCAGGGTTGGGAGGTTTACCTGGACCGAGGCCGCCAACCGCTGCTTGCGTTGGGCGACAAAGTGATCATTGCGCCGGAACTGGCGAACGGGTACGGAGTAGCTGACTTGGTGATCGGTCGGACGTTGGTCGACGTCAAGCTCGCCGTCGAACCCTCCCAGGCGGATGTAGCCGTATGGGTCTGCTGCACCGATAGGTGACATCTGAGTTGGCTTGCCGTGATGGCGAGCTGGGAGGATGTCGCTGTGCCCAAGCCCTATCCCCAGGAGTTCCGCGACGATGTCGTGCGGGTCGCCCGTGACCGCGAGCCCGGCGTGACCGTCGAGCAGATCGCCAAGGACTTCGGGGTCCACCCAATGACGTTGTTCAAGTGGCTGCGCCAGGCCGAGATCGAGGACGGCGCCAAGCCCGGTGCGAGCCGGGCCGAGTCGGCCGAGCTGCGCGAGGCGCGTAAGCGGATCAAGCTGCTGGAGCAGGAGAACGAGGTCCTGCGCCGGGCGACCGCGTACTTGTCGCAGGCGAACCTGCCGGGAAAAGGCTCTACCCGCTCGTGAACGAGCTGGCCGCGGACGGGATTCCCGTCGCGGTGACGTGCCGGGTGTTGAACATCGCTCGACAGCCGTACTACCGGTGGCGTGCCCGCCCGGTCGCCGTCACTGAACTCGAGCGGGCGCGGCGGGCGAACGCGTTGTTCGACGCGCACCGCGATGATCCGGAGTTCGGCTACCGGTTCCTGGCCGACGAGGCGCGCGACGCCGGCCTGTCGATGTCGGATCGGACCGCGTGGCGGATCTGCTCGTCGATGGGCTGGTGGAGCGCGTTCGGCAAGAAACGCGGCCGCAACGGCAAGAAGGCCGGCCCGCCGGTCCATGACGATCTGGTCCGGCGTGACTTCACCGCGACCGCGCCGAACCTGTTGTGGCTGGCCGACATCACCGAACACCGCACCACAGAAGGAAAGTTGTATCTGTGCGCGGTCAAGGACGTCTGCTCCAACCGGATCGTCGGCTACTCGATCGATTCCCGGATGAAGTCCCGCCTCGCCGTCACCGCGCTCACCAACGCCCTCGCCCGCCGCGGTGACGTCGCCGGCTGCGTGGTGCACACCGACCGCGGATCGCAATTCCGATCAAGGAAGTTCGTCCGTGCACTTGCTCGCCACGGCCTGTCCGGGTCGATGGGCAGGGTGGGCGCGGCGGGTGACAACGCGGCGATGGAAAGCTTCTTCGCGTTGCTGCAGAACAATGTTCTCGACCGGCGCTCCTGGTCCACCCGTGACGAGCTGCGGATCGCGATCGTCACCTGGATCGAACGCACCTACCACCGCCGCCGACGCCAAGCCGCCCTCGGCAGGTTGACCCCCATCGAATACGAAGTAATCATGTCCACGCCAGCCAGTCAGGCTGCGTGACTACAACTGTCACCTATCGGTGCAGCAGACCCTATGGCTGCGGCAACTGCTCGGCTATGTACTACTGGATCGCTTCGACACCTTCCGCTTCGACACCGTGGCGGTCTACTGCGGCTGGGACGGACAAGTTCTCACCTGGCCGCTCCCGGACCTGTTGAGGTCAGCGGCCTCTGGGGCGGCGCCCACGCTAGAAGGCCTACGCGCCGACTTTCAGAAAGACATGCGTGAAGAACTGGATCACTACGCCGCCTGGAAAGAGCGTGAACGCTACTACTGATCAACTCGCCGTCGACTTCGTAAGCGCAGCAGCAAGACGACGACCGCTGATCGAGCACTAGTAGCGCGGTCAGCTTTGCTGCGGGCGGTTTCGCGGGTTGCACACACCGATTCCTTGGAGGCACGTGTAGCGGATGGCGGCGGCGGGCGTGTCTACGTCTCTGATACCGACGAGGCGTTCGATTGCACAAGTGCATCGACGAGGTCCTTCTCCCGGCTAGGCTGCTGGGGTGCTTGGACAGGTGCCGCTCGGCGACGAGGTACGGAATCGGATCCGTTTCGCTTTGCATCAGCTAGGCGTGCTTAACAGGCACCACGAGTTCGAGGAGCTATGCCGTCAGTTCGCCAACGCGCGCTTGGGCGGCAACTTCGTTCCAGCAACCGGTCCGGTGGGCGCGGGTGGTGACCAGGGCCGCGATTTCGAGTCATACCTCAGGGTCAGCGACGGGCCGGATGCTCGCCGCGTCGTGGGGATCTGCACCACGCAGCAGAGAAAGCTGCTAGGGAAGATCCGGAATGACCTGGCGAAGATCGCAGGATCGGCGAAGCTGGTGTACGCCTTCCTCACGGCTGATGTTCCGGTCTCACAGGTTCATGCCCTAGAGGACGAAGCGCTTGACGCATATGGGATGCAGCTCGAGGTGTTCGACGGCAACCGTCTTGCGGCGTTGCTGTCGGAACCTGATCTGGTGGAGATGGCCTACCGTCGGCTGGGTCTGGATGCGCGGGACCTGCCGGCCGCGCTGCGTGCAGATGAGGAGTATCTCGCCGCAGTGCGGGCGAGCGGCCTTCGACATGGCTGGCCCTACACCGGTGCGATTGCCCCCAACAACGACTTCTACCAACCGCAGCTCCTCAAGGGCCGCGACGGGCAGAGCCAGACGTGGGAGCAGGCGTTGGCAGCCGGTCGGCACCTGGTCATCACTGGACGCTCTGGTGCAGGAAAGTCCACCTTGCTCCGTCACATCGCCACGACGTTGGCCGATCGCTGGCTTAGCGGCGACCCACAACAGTGGTCTCCGGTGTTGCTGCACGCCCGTGACCTCGCCGAGCGAAAGCCGCTCGTCGAAGCTCTGCACATAGGTGCCACCACCGCTGTAGGTACAAGCCTGCACCGTGGACTCAACCATGACTTTTTCAATCGGACCTTGCCATCGATCCGGTGGCTGATCCTCGTCGACGGCCTCGACGAGGTGCTCGAACAGGTCCGCGCCAACGCGCTGGATGCACTCCTCACTGCGGCCGCTCACCCGTCGATGCACGTCGTGGTGACTTCACGGCCACTGCATCCGCGTGACCAAGACAAGCTCTCGGCGAGCTTCGTCGAACACAGCCTCGCCGAGCTCGACGAAGCCGGCCTCGAGTCTTTTGTCGCTCAGTGGTTCGCGGGATCAGGCAGTTCATCTCAGCATCAAGCAGCGTTGGCGCTGCGGTCCGCCATCGAGCAGGGGACGTACAACCCGCTGATGGCAAGCATGATCTGCGCGCTGGCCAGCGAGACAAACGCCGGCCCGATGCCATCCAATCGCACAGAGGTCTACGACGCGTTCGTCGAACTGCTCGTCAGCAAGTTGCCGGAGGCTGCGCACCCGGTCATCGCCGCCGTGCAGGACCGGATTATGCTTCTGCTGAAGGAAGTTGCATTCCAGGGATACGTTCTCTCGCTTGAGGTGGACTACCTGAAGCTAGCCGTGGAGTGGATCAGCGAACGCGGCATCGAAGTACCACCGCGTATGCATAGGCGTTGGCCGGAAACCGTCTGCGCTGTCCTGCTCGAAAGTGGGCTCATGGCTCTGGACGGCGCCGATCTTGTCTTCGCGCACCCCTCGCTCGAAGAGTACTTCGCCGCAAGGCATATGTCCGACTTCAGTCTCGATGACATCGTCGCTACCTTGCTCGACGCCGAGAACAAGTACTTCAGCAGCGACGACCTTCTGTTGGGAGAGCGCGAGTTCATCAGGTTCGTGATGGACCACGTGGGCGACGACCGGCTCGCGGCCGAGCTGGTATCCGCATTCCCTCTTGCTACAGAGACCCTCGCGGAGGTGATCGATGATCGTGAGCACGGCCAGCTCACCGAAGGGGCGCTCCGCACGCTCGCCAGCGACCCAGATCAGTACCTCGAGACACGGGCAGCCGCAGCCAAGGCACTCGACGACTGGTGGCCGGGGGAGGGCGTTGTGCACCGGTTGGCGTTGAGCGTCGACGTTGATGTCGACGAGTCCGACCGGCTCGGCATCATCGATGCCTTGGTACGGCAACGAGGACCGGTCGCCGCTGCGATTCAGTGGCTAACCTTTGAAAACTACGAGAAGTACCCGGATCCGGCTTACCACCAGCAAGCGATCCCGCGAGCGACGTTCGGGACGCCGTCGCCTGAGGACAAGGTGGCAGGTCTCCGGCTCGTGGTCGGCGCGGCAGAGCTCGATGACGATTACCGCGTCGCTGCCTGTACGGCCTTGGCCGAGTACGAACCAGACGATGCCTATCACCTGTTCGTCTCATTACAGCCGACGAGACTGACCGTCTCGTACCTGGCGAACGTAGGTGAGGGCTACGCGCCGACGCTCTTGGCGCGACTTGTGCAGGACGACGCCCAGCCGTTCCGTATCAGGCTCAGCGCATGCGAGGAGGTCGAGTGCAACAGCCCGGAGTTCGCACTGGACCTGTATGAGGCGCTGGCTCAATCAACCGCTCTCAGCCCAGGCCAGCGAGACCAGGTGCAGGACGCATTGGAGGCGTTGTGACCGCCTCAGTATCAGTGAAAACGGGCAAGGCCTCGCCGCCGTCGCCGATCGCGCGTCATCGGCTGCGCCGTTTAGCGAGCGATGGATCAGCCGCGCGCGGTCTCATCGGCAGTAGCCGGCGACTCGTGGCACGATTTCGGACTGAGTGGTTCAGGATGCCGATCAGGTGAACAGCCTCGCTGAGTGGTCAGACTGGGAGCCACTGGCCAACGCGATTGTGCTGGCCCCGCAGCTTCCCGCAGTGTGCGGCGGCCGAGTTCGGCTGGATCCGCAGGACCGGCGATAGCTGTCGATGGTCGCGGAACAGGGATCGAAAAGGGAAAGAGCGGAACGTTGTTGCTGATCAACTCGCCGATGACTTGCCAGCAGTGGGCTGGTCGCACACCCTAATGATCAAGGACAGGCCGTCTGATCCTTGATGCATGTTCCCTCGATCGAGTGGCGAACTCTGTGAGCATGGCCGGGCAAGAGGCTCCTTACGGTAGTTTTTCGCCCAGTTACCACACACCCTCTGGCCGGACGGCGTTCACCACACGGTCGAAGTGGACGCTGCCGAAGCGGCAGATGCTCTTGAGGAACATTGTCAAGAGCGTCGTCGCGTCAGATCCACCGCATGTCACGATCTTGTGAGATCTGCTGCCGCACAGCGGACTCGCAGCAAGGAAACCCCCGGATACGTATGGATGAGCACTTAGGTGTGCAGCTGGACTTGATCCCTGAGCGCGAGCTTGCCCGTGGTCAAGGAGATCGTCCTGACGTCGAGAGCACAGGTGTGGCCTGGTCCTATCTTTGGGAGGGCTCGCGCACAGGCGGCCGGTACCTGTTCTCCAGTCAGGTAAACCGGATCGGTGGCGTCGACGGTGAACGTCGGCGTCTGGAGCTCACCGCGGTGGTACGCGAGTTGCTTCATTGGGCAGGGCAGCAGGCTCAGGCCGACGACAGCGCGGAGCGGCAGGTATGACGACGTCGCGCAACCAGGCTTACACCTCCAACGGCGCCGCGCTGATGTTGCCATTCGGTGCCGTATCGGGTCGAGAATGCGCGATGACGGCGGGTCCTGGGGCGTCCGGATTGTCGGACCTGGCGGTGTCGCCGTTCGGGATGCCGCTGTCCTTGCTGTTCGGCGAAGTCCGGGTCGCGTGGATCGGTAGAACCTCCACTCACGATCGGCAAGATCCGCGGCAATCGCTGATGCGGCAACTGGATCGCTGCCGCGGGGCGGTTCCAGCCGCGTGGGTGATTGTCTGCCACTTCTACGACGTCGAGTCCGGTCGCATGGAGCTTGATCAACGAGGTCATGGCACCGGCTACGAGAAGTTCGACATCCCGATCGCGCGTGATGGGGGTATCGCTGATCTTCTCGACGAGTCGCAGCACTCCAGCCGGCGTTTTGATGTGGTGATCTGCGAGTCCACCGCACGTGTGGCGCGCCGGATGTATGAGGGCTTGTCGGTCGAGCGGGTGTTGGACAAGGGCGGGGTGCCCTTGTTCGCGTGGAACGAGCCGATCAAGCTCGACGGCGGAAGGGCTCAGCTGGTCCTGCAACGCAGGATCAATCAGGCCGTGGCCGAGTACGAGGTGCTCAACACCCTGGAGCAGTCTTGGGGCGGGTTGTGCACGCATGTCCGCGAAGGTTGGAATATCGGCAAACCGCTCTACGGCTACAAGGGCAAGACCTACCGCCACCCCAACCCCGCTAAAGCGGAGAAGGGTCTCACCAAGACCCGGCTCGAGCCAGACGGCACGCGGGCGGCGACGGTCACGCAGATCGCGACGTGGCGGTACTACGAAGGACTCGGCTACGGGGCCATCGCTGACCGGCTCAACGCAGACCTCGCCACCTACCCGCCGCCGGAGCCTCCGAACAAAGAGCGTGCCCGCGGTACCTGGTGCAAGTCCAGCGTCTGCGCCGTCCTGTCCAACCCGAAGTACACCGGCTATCAGGTGTTCAACCGCCGGGCGACGCGATCCAAGCAGGGGAAGACCAACCCGCCGAGTCATTGGGTGTGGTCGAGCGAACCCGCGCACGAGCCCCTCATCCCGAAGTGGATGTTCGACGAGATCGCGGTGTCCAGCAAAGCCAAGCGGGGCTCACGCTCTGGATCCACGTTCTCCTCGCACCCTCAGGCCAAGCGCACGTATGCCTTGCGGGGCATGGTGTTCTGCAGTTGCGGCCGCAGGATGTTCGGTAACCAGAGGCGTGGCCTCGTCTACTACATGTGCTGGCCCCGCAACAACAATCGAGGGCGGATCGGTCTGCATCCGCCGGGGATCGAAGCGGTGTACATCCGGGAAGAGGCGATCTTGCGCGCCACCGCGTCGCTGCTCGCGGAGCAGTTGTTTCGGCCCGAGCTCGCCCTCCTCCTGCAGGCCGCTGGAGGCGGCGGTGATCGACGTAGCGCGCACGGCGTCGTGACGGAGCAGGAGTGGTGGCGACGTCGTCTGACGGCGCTGGAGCGGCAGCAGCAGAACCTCTTGCATCAGGCGCGCAATGGCGCTCCCCATGATCCCTTCACGGCCGCGCTCCGTACCAGCTACAACGATCTGGAGACGCAGAAGGCCACGGTGGCCGCCGAGGTCGCCCGCTTCGAGCTCGCCGCAGATGAGGAAACGTTGCGGCAGCAGGACGTTCCTGTGTTGGCAGAACGGCTGGCCGGACTTGGTGAGTGTCTTGTGCGTGCTCCGGCACCCTTGCTCCACCGGCTGTTCGGGATCATCGAGCTCACCGTTCGGCTGCAGGACTACAGCGATCAAGCGACCGTCAGCATCCAGATGCCGACTTTCACGTGATCGATTATCCGCTTGATCACTAGTAGTCGGCACCACTGCGAAGCATAGCTGTTATCACCCATTTGGCTGATAACAGCGTTCATGTGGACAACGATGTCTATAGCATCCTGCATGGTGCACCGCCGACCACGTCGATGGGAGGTTGTCCGCAACTTTTTCGCCCGATTGCGTTCGGCACCATGGTAAGGATCGCTCTAGAGTTCCTGCTGCCTGTAACCACTCTGGCGGCCTCCGCGGCTGCCCCAAGCTAAGGACACGCTCTGAACCGCTACGTCTTCGCTTATGTCAATCCTGACACCGACGGGGTGTGCTGTTCGATTGCGTATGCAGAGCTTGCCGAGCGCACTCGAAACGATCACTTCCAGCCGGTCGCGTGGGGACAGATCAATCCTGAGACGCGGCTCGTGCTAGCCCGATTCGGAGTCGAGCCGCCGCCTGCTGCCGTGCAGCTGGTCGGCGACTACCTAGTCGTCTTGGTCGACACACACCATCCCCAGCAACTGCCCGAGAAGCTTGATGCCACGCGAGTGATTGAGATCATCGATCACCACCCAGCTGGACATCCCGAAGCGTTCCCACGCGCCGCCGTGCAAAACGAAGAGGTTGGCGCAGCGGCGACACTGATCGCTGAACGGTTCCGTACGGCCGGATTCTCTCCGTCGCCGCCGGTGGCCGGACTATTGGCGGCGGCTGTAATCTCTAACACGCTGAACCTCAGTGCCCCGTCCACCTCGGAGCGTGACCATGCGGTGCTCGAATGGCTGCGGCCGGTCGCGTCAATCCCTGATTCGTTTGTGCGCGAGATGTTCAATGCTTTGTCCGACACCTCCGAACTGACGACGGCGGAGTTGCTGGTAAGGGATTATAAAGCGTTTCGTATCGGCCGGATCATGGTTGGTATTACGCAGATCGAGGCCACTGAGCCGGGGGTACTCATCAATCGCGCGGACCTATCCGAACGGCTCTGTGAGTTGGCGGACGCGCGCGACGATGCCGAGCACGTGTTCTTGTCCGTGATAGGGCTGTTGGACCACACCACGACGGTGGTCGCGGTGCACCCAGCTACCCGCGAGCTCTTGACCCGGTCGCTGGGCCTGGAGTTCGACGGAGACATCGCACGGGCGCCTCGAATTCTGCTCCGCAAGACCGACTTCGTGCCGGGTTTGATCGCGTTTACCGCAAAGGATAATCGGAACGATGGCGCCTAGAAGCTGAGTCTGTCAGACGCGTTCTGGAGAGTTGGAGATGGCAAGCATGCTCGGATCCGCCAGTCTCGTCGCAGCATGTGGGAAGTTTCAGCCTTTCCACAACGAGCACCTCGAGTACCTGCTGGCCGCAGTGAATGAAGGTCAACGGTGCGTCATTGGAATCACCAATCCGGATCCGTCTTACATTCGTCACGAGCGTCTTGATCCGGTGCGTGGCCTCCCGGAGTCCAATCCTGCGACATACTATGAACGCCTCCTGATGGTGACCAACTCCTTGTGTGACGCTGGGGTTTCGCGCAATCGGTTCGAAGTAGTTCCATTTCCTATTAATGTACCAGAAAGCTGGTTGAACTATTTTCCGCGTGATGCTCTGGTTCTTCTGACTCTTTATGACGACGATCCGTGGCTCCCGGAGCGAAAGGCTCGCCTGGAGAATAATGGCCTAGTCACAAAGGTGTTGTGGCGTCGCGTGCGGAAAGGGATTAGCGGAGCTGATATCCGCTGGAGGATTGCTGCTGGGCAGCCCTGGAAACATCTGGTGCCCGCGGCGACGGCGAAGATTATATCGCTGTGCGGTATCGATGAGCGAATCCGTGCAGAGGGTACAGAGCGCCCGGATGGGAGTCGATTATGACCGTACCCAATGACGCGCATTGTTGCCCCTTCTGTGTCCCATCTGATCCACGTGTGGTCCTGCGTGGCGATGACGTGATTAGGGTGGTGTTGGCAAAGGGACCTCTGCTGCCGGGACACTTGCTGATCACCACGATCTCACACGTGGCCGCGTTCAAAGGGGTCGATACGCCAACGCGACGAGCTTTGTTCGCTGAGCGTGATCGGATAGACACTGCATTCCGCAGCGTGTACGGCCATCCGGCCCTCTTTTTTGAACATGGTGTGGGTGCCCAACGCGCTCTGACCGCCGATTTGCATTGCACCCATGCCCATCACAACGCGCTGCCGGTACCTTTCGGCGCGGCGGCGCTAGACGGCGTAGTGGAGAGGTTATGCGTCAGCGGCCTTAGCCCGATGTTGATGACCGGCGACGAGGCGCAGGACTGGTACACCACGGCGGCTGCGGACGACTACTACTACGTCGGCGACCTAAGCCGCCACTACCGCATCGACTACGCCGCTGCCCCGCCGCGGCGCCTGTTCCGGCGAGTACTGGCTGGCCTGCTCGAACTCACCGCACCCGATGCTGTGACCTGGGAGACGTGCTCGACCCCGCCATGGACCGACCCACGCACGGCACACCTCGGCGCCATCGTCCGGCAGCCACCTAAGGGCTCAATTTGGGGAGGTGCCTGATGTCATGTCCGTTCTGCACCGAGATCGTCACGGGGTTACCACCAGACCGCGAAGGGGTCACAGTGCCGACTCGCCTGCTTCGTGAGACTGCAGACTTCTTGGCAATCGCCGACATTAGCCCCCTGGTTGTTGGGCACATCATCGTGGTGCCTCGACGGCACCTACTGTCGTTCGGCGCCATTCCGGACGTGCACCGCCCGCAGCTCGGGACGCTCGTTGCTGATCTGTCAGCGACGCTCATCGAGCATGTTGGTGTCCCAGTGCTGCTCGAGCACGGCACTGACTCGGCCTCCGACGGCGGTGGGTGCGTCTCCCATGCGCACTTGCACCTAGTGCCGGCGGCACTCGACTGGCGGGAGCCGCTCGCGCGCTATCGCCTGACCGAAGTGTCCTCACTCGACGAGCTGTCGTACTGGGCGGAACGCGATCGTCCTTACATCTACGCGGGTGCCCCTTCGGGGGCAGGCCTAGTCGCGGACGAATTGATAGACATACCCAAGCAGTACCTTCGGATCGAGATCGCTCGGCAACTCGGATTACCAGGCAGGGTCTGGGACTGGCGACAACACATACTCAGCGACAACCTCACCGAAACGGTTGCGTTATTTCAGAGTCGCGAGGGAGCAGTTCAGTGAAGCGGCCGAAAGATTTGCTCCAGCAGGTGCACAACCAAGTCTGGGACTTGGTGAAGCATCTGTGGGCACCGAATGCCGCGTTTGGTCACGGAACTGACCACGCTCATCGCGCTTATGCGATCGGCATGCGGCTTGCCGAGGCGGAATCGGCTGATCCTCTGCCGGTCGGAGCAGCTTGTTATCTCATGGATGCTGGGCTCGACCTAACCGCCGGTCGGCGTAACCATATCGCTCGAGGGATTGAGCTTGCGCGGGAGGTTTGTGCCGCCATCCCTGCATTGGGCGAAGTAAGCGAACTGGTGTATATGGCCGTTGCTCACCATGAGGCTGACAATTCTCTCCCTCCGCTCCAGCCGCCAGAAGTATTAGTGGTCCGCGATAGCGACACCTTGGACCGCATGGGAAGCAGCGGCGTCCGCATGACGCTCACTTATGGCACGTGGATCAAGCGTCCGTTGCATCATCCGGGCGATCCGTGTTGCGAGCATCGTAAGCCTCAGCTCGACAGCTTCACGCTCGATTACGTACGACACCTATACTCCCTCAAGGATGCTATCTCGACCCAGTCAGGTCGAGCTTTGATCCCGGCCAAGCTCGCCGAGCAAGACGCCTTCATCACTGGATTCCGTGAGCGCTGGGAGCGGTTGGCAGGGCGCCTGCGCTACGTCGACGGGTTCGACATCGTCGACAAACTCGATCAGCTCGAACCTAACGGTGCAGCCGACCGAATTGGCGAGGAGTACAGATGACTGCGGACACGATTTCCTGGCTGCGCGGCTTCGGTGAAAGTGGTGCCGAGGGGTTCTTCCGGTGGCCGCTCGACCGAGCGTGTGAGATGGGCCTGCCCACCGTCCCAGGGGTCGTTGCTGAGTTTCGACCAGATTCCCGTCTTTTCGGTAGCGAGGCACCACAGACCGCACTCGCAGGTATATTCGCTGACCGGTTCAGTGACGGGCTGGGCGGTGTTCGTGCGACATTGCGATGGCGGAGCAACCAGGCGCCACGTCGCGTCGGCCAGCTCCTACCTCTTCTGGACTTGCCTGCCGAACCTAACCTGCTGGTCGCGAAGCGGTTTGTAGAACAGTTCGCAGTAGACGCGGTTGGGGTCGTCGGAACCCCGTTCGAGCAAACTGAACTCGCTGCCCTTGCTGAGCACGGAAGGACCCGGGATCGCGACCTTCCAGAAACTGCGCTGTCGAAGCTGGTCTTAGAAGGGAAGGACCACTTCGCACGACAGACCGGTATGCCCTTCCCGGAGACAGCCGTCGAGCAGTTTGCGCTCATCGTGGAGCGGTTGCGGTTAGCTGCGCCCGATCCAAACGCGTGGATCTCATGCTGTGTGCGCCGCGACTACTCGGAGCGCACGTCGGAGCTGTTGGGCAGCGTGCGCATCTACTCGCGCGACCTACGAACTGGTGCCGCCCGCTGCCAGGCGTATCTACTGCCGAATCGGCCGCCGCAGGAGCTTACCTGGGGAGACGGAGGCGATGCCATCGCATTAACGGATGCGACCTGCTCAGATGTGCCGACGTGGCTGTTGGAGCACGTACGCCGGTCTTGGAAGGCCATCGTGCGTATGGACCCAGCCCGAATTGCCCGACTCGACGCGGTCGCAGTGGGTGCAGAGCTTCTGATCGATGACTACGGACCTGTGGACGAGTCCGCCGCCGCACGTGTGGAGATCGCTGCGGAAGCCGCTCGTGCGTCAGATATCCAGCAATGGCGAAGTGCCCTAACGCGGCTAACTAAGGCGGACCTCGATCTAATTCTCACGCCCCGGCTGGACCTGACGAAGTCGCCTGAGGCAGCATTGCTGGCCAAGGGCACGGGAGTTGCTGCCGGCGCGTGCTCTGGCGTGCTGTGCACTACCCCGGATGCGGCGCTACGATACCGCGGCCGAGGGCACCCGGTGATCTATGTGGCCGATCACCCAGATCCGCAACACATCGCGGGGATCATGGCGGCAGACGGCCTCGTCTTCGTGCATGGCGGAGTGACGTCGCATGTCGCGGTAATCGCCCGGGGAACAGGTCGACCGTGCGTGATGGGTGTCGGAGCGGTCGCTGTCGAAGCGGACCTTGGCGGGACGCGTTTCGGCGAACGGCGGGTTCCGGTCGGAACGATGATCAGCATGGACGGGTTGAGCGGCGCCGTATACGCCGGCCAGATGCCCCTCGTTCATCCTGCACCACACGCTTTTGAGGCGTTACGAACCGTTCTGGACCGCTGCGACGCTGAGGCTGGACTGGCTGTCTTCGCCAACGCCGATACCGCCCAGGATGCAGGAGTGGCTGTCCGCGACGGTGCTCGCGGGATCGGGCTGTGTCGACTAGAGCATCTTCTTGGTGGCTCGCCATACCTGTCGACTCTCCAGGAGGCACTGGTGCTCGCGGTTGCCACTGCGCCGCAGACGGCAGTCAAGGCCCGCGCTGCCCGTGCGGTGGACCGGTGGGGCGCCAGCAGTGGGGCGCTGGCCTCGCTAGCCGACGCGACACATCATCTCGACCAACACCCCCTCAACGACCGCTACCGCAAGATTCTCGCCGATCTTTGCGAGGGTATCTCCGTCGAACTGCAGGCGATTCTGCGCGTGGCGCAAGGGCAAAGAGTAGTTGTACGACTTGTGGACGCCCCCGGATCGGAGTTCCTATCCCCGGACGACATAGACCTCGCTAGTCGATTAAATCTGCCACCTGACGACTATAGACGGGCCGTTGCGCGGTTGACGGGGTCGGATCCGGCGCTAGGGCTCCGTGGCGCGCGGCTGCTCGTGCTCGCTCCCGAATTCACTGCTGCCCAGGTCGAGGCGATCATGACCGCAGTGTGCCTCGCTGCGGATGTTGACGTGCACCAACGCGTACTCGTCGACATCATGGTCCCGTTCGTAACCGCACCCACTGAACTGGTTGCCCTGCGTGGACTGGTCAAGCGAACTGTCACGAGCCGCCTTGGCGCTGACCGAGATGTCGTCGTTCGGTTCGGAGCGATGGTGGAGACACCACGTGCCGCGCTGCTAGCCGGGGAACTAGCCCAAACGGCGGATTTCTTGTCGTTCGGCACCAACGACCTCACTCAGTTCACCTGGGCGTGCTCGCGAGACTCTGCCGGCGATAGCTTCCTCAACCATGGTCTTTACCGGGACCTCAACCTCGCGCCGTTTGATCGCTTTGACGAAGAGGGGCTAGGTGCCCTCATCTCGCTGGCCGTACGCCAAGCTCGCGAGACGGCGCCAGGTATCCCGATCGGTGTATGCGGGGAATTGGGCGTGGATGCCAGAGCGGTAGCGTTTTTCTCCCGAATAGGCATCGACTACGTAAGCAGTACGCCGTTACGAGTGGCCTGCGCACGTCTGGTCGCAGGACAGCGAGCGCTTCCGCAGTCCTCGACGGACTCGAGGTCCACTGAGAGCGCGGTAGTCGCACCGTGGGAGATGCCATGCACATCGTGACCATGGCCTCCCGGCGTGGAGCAGGCGTGTGGTCACATTTGCCGAGCCTCACGGTCGCGCTGCTGTCTCGACGTAAGGATCCAAGCACGGCACTCTGGGTAGACCTGGGACGCCGCTACGAAATGCTCAACCACCTTGGCCTTGCGGCTTCACTCGTGCAGGAACGAGCGTCGCTGGCTGGGATCGTGGACTGCTGCGGTGAGGAAACTGCAACCGATCCTTCTGCGTTATTGGAACTAACTGCGGCGACACTGGGTGCACATGCGTCTGAAGGCATGGCCGGCGACTCGAGCGACAGAGGATATTACGGCGATGCGCCACCGATCCGGTTGTTAGGCCCCGGAATCGAACAGTACCGCTCCGCTGTGTCGAGTTTTTCCAGCCAGGGGCATCGCGTCTTCATGGTGCCGCTCGAGGTGCCGAGTCCGCCGGCCAAGATGCCCGTCGTCACCAACCGCAGCGCGGAATTTGCCTCGGCCGTCCGGCGAATCGTGCGTGCGACTGATCCGCAGTATGTGTTCCTGACGTGCGAGGGGCAGCCGGAAGCCCACCTGTTCGGCGAGCAGCTGGCAAATAATACGCTGCTTCAGTGGGCTCTGGACGTTTCTGCAATAATCCTCTGTTTCGTACGCCACGACTCAGTGCCTCGCTTCCATGACAGCGTCGCGATCCCTGCTCTGCTTAGTCGGAATCCGCGTTGGCGAAATAGGCTGCGCCTGGCGCTGACGCGCGCTACGGAAGAGCCCTCTGTCCCACCCGCGATGCAGGACATGGTTCTCGGTCACCTTCCGTTTAGTCAATTCGTCGGGCAGGCGGTGAGCCTGGGGCGGATTCCCGTATTCGACATTCCCCGCGGACGACCAAGTCCTCCCGAGCAGAACCGATATATGAGGTCGATCGAGGCGTTGGCGCAACGCCTCGATGAATCGCTCGAAGCGGTAGTGACACCGGGGAATTGTCTTCAAGAACAGGCCCGATCATGAGCATGCAGACTGACGTGCGGGAGCGGTTCGCCCTCATCGCCGTTGCAGGGACTTCAGCTTTGAGCGAGCACGAGCTGGCCACAGAACCGCTCAAGTGGCTCAAGTATCTCGTAATGGATCGGGTAGGGCTCGAGCCGATCGGCAAGATCGCCAGCCAGATCAGTCGGTTCGCGCTGAGCGACACCGACGGGACGCGAACGTGGATTCGCGAGCAGTTCAGTGCAGCCACCGACCGAACCGGACAACTCGTCGTCATCAAGATTGTACCGTGGGGTGTCGGTGCGCAGCTGGCGAACTACCGTCTTACGTTTCCTGAGGAAATTGATCAGACCCTCGATGAGATTCAGCGGTCGTACAAGGGACTCGAACACGAGTTGTGGTGCTGTGGCTCCTCGGTTGGGCGAGACGGGTTCAACCTTGGGGGACGTCTCACCTATCCTGGTGGAGGTCGGGACCAATTCCTGGAGTTGGTCTGGTACGGCAGTCCTCGCAAGGTTGAAAGCGCGCTTTTGCCCGATTTTGACTTGCCTTATCTGCGGGCCGTACGGTCGCTTGGTGGACTCGGCTTCACCGTGGAGACGCTCCGTGTGCCTGATACATCGTCATATCCACCGCCTGACAACCGCATCTGGATCGACGATCTGCGTCAGGTGGCGCGCATGCTGGCCACCCGTGCACCTGCGATGGCGGACCTCGTGACCGCCCTACACGATATCGGCGCACAGGAGATTTGTTTTTGCTTTAAGGTCAGCGACGGTCGACTGACGATCATCGATTGGGACACTGAGATCGAGAGCAGCGCCAATGATGGACTATGGACTTGACGAAGACCTGACTCGAGCACTTCGCGACTACATCGCCTGGATTCGCTTGGCGCACCGTGACGTGGTAATCCGGGGCATCGGCCGTAACGGGGCACGGTCGGCGATGTTTCCGTTGATAACGACGTACGTATCCCTGACTGTTACGGGTGCAACGCAGAGCGCCACGCCGCCGCGTAGCACCCCGCCTGCAGCCGGGTTTGCGCTTGAGCCGATCGATTTTAGTGCACTCGTGCCGGGAGGGCCATATGGCCCTCCCGGCGAACAGCGATCAGGCGATCATCAGATCGTCGCCGAGTCCATCCTTGGGGTCAGCTCAACCGCCGTAATTACTGGGGGCCCCGGTTCCGGCAAGACCACAGTACTTAAATATATCGCACTCGCACTTGCAGAGTCAGCACTGAACCCCGAAGCAAATATGACGGGGAAGCTTGGCCTGGGCGAACGCGTCCCTGTGCCGGTGTTTATTCCACTCAACGGATTCGCGACCTTTCTTGATGGCCGCCCCTACGGAGCCAATCCGCGAGAATTTACGCTGTTGCGTTTCGCCGAGCACTACGTGATCCTTCGTCAAGCGTACCTGGACCTGCCTGAGGACTTTTTCGCCCGACTACTGCAGCGTGGGGTTCCGCTAGTTTTGTTGCTGGACGGGCTCGATGAGATCGCTGACGAGAATCAGCGCATCATGGTTAGCCGCTCAATCGAGGACATTGCTCAGACGCCTCTCTCGTGCTCAATTCTGGTTACGGCGCGGCCATCTGCGTACCGAGGGGGCGCCGTGTTGCCGCCCAGTTTTCCAGAGTTCGAGATCCGCCCGCTGGAGCGGCAGCAGGTCAATTCTATGGTCAGCGCACTCTGTGACGGCCTCTATGTCGACCCTCAAGAGCAGGTCAAGAACAAGGCCGATCTAATCCGTGCGGTTGATACGCTAGAGGAACACCGCGAAACCCTCGGTCTCGGTGCTGGACGATTGATCACTAGCCCGCTAATGGTCCGCATGCTGTTGACTCTTCACCTGGGCGAACATCGCGTAGTCGAGCAACGTGCGCAACTGTTCGCCGCGTACATCGACGCTTTACTGGCGGCGACTTACCACGCCGACGCTGCCGTGGCACAGCGGCTGACCGAAGTAGCGGGTCCTGCCATCCTTCAGCGGGCACTGTTGTGTCGGATTGCCTTCGAACTCCATAAGCGCGAACGTTCGGAGAATCCTTTCCTCACCCACGATGAGTTGCGTGGGTTTGCAGTCTCGTTGCTAGGCGAAGGTCTGAATACCGCTGAGGCGGTCAGGGCCGCAGACCGCTTCGTCGAGGCCACTCGTCAGCGTGGCGGCCTGCTTGAGCTGGAGGGCAGTTCATACCGTTTCGCACATTTAGCGTTCCAGGAGTTTTTGGTCGGCCGATACTTCGCCGATACCCTCCGATCGGCTGCGGCAATCGCAGAATTCTCGATGGGAAACGCGCGCATCGCTTCGCCGTGGTGGCGGGAGCCGATCCTATTCTGTATCGGGCACCTATCCACCACAGACCCTGAAACCGCTGTTGACCTCGTACGCAGACTTGGACTCTTGATACCTGGACCGTTACCACAAGCTGACGTCGAACTCGCGGGGTTGGAGCTGGCAGGGCAGGCATGTATCGAATGGCAGCTCGGCCAAAACCTGGACCAAGACGTGACTTGCAGAATCCGCGAGCGACTCTTGGACGACCGTGTTGGTCTGACTTACCCTCGCCTTCGTGCCGCGGCAGGCCGGATTCTCGGTGCACTGGGGGATCCCCGCCCCGAGATCATCTCGGCCGAGGCCGCGCTCATGTGGGTGCCAGCTGGGCCATTCCCTATGGGACACTCAGCGCAAGCCGCTCGTATCAACTTGCCGTCCATGCAGACCGGCAGCTACTTGGTCGATGTGGGTGAGTTTGCCATTGGTCGGTTTCCAGTAACGAATGCGCAGTACGCATGCTTTATAGAGGCGGGCGGCTATCGATCCGATGCGGCCCACCTGTGGACAGATGCCGGCTGGTCCTGGCGCCAGACCCACAGGATTGGTGAACCAGCATATTGGAATAATCCACTGTGGACTATGTTAAACCATCCAGTCGTCGGTGTCTCTTGGTATGAGGCCGCCGCGTATTGCAAGTGGCTTTCATCGGTTCTCGACCGGGATATATCCTTGCCGACGGAGGCCGAGTGGGAGAAAGCGGCACGTGGTACTGACAGGCGTGCGTGGCCGTGGGGTAACGAACCGATTCCTGTGGCCGCCAACACACTTGAGACCGAAATCGGTCAGACAACCTGCGTCGGCCTCTTCGGGTCCTATGTAGGCCCTTATGGCGTAGAAGATTGCGCTGGCAATGTCTGGGAATGGTGTGGTAGCCAGTTCCGTGACTACGGCGAATATCATGCCCGGGACGGCCGTGAAGATCTCGCAGGGGCGGCGCCAAGGGTCGTTCGCGGCGGTTCGTGGCTAAATGGTCACGATCACGCTCGACTTGCCAATCGAGACCATTACTTCCCAGGAGACCGACACTTCGACCTGGGTTTTCGGATCAAGGAGCGGCGCTGATGCGGCTCACAGAGAGAACGTCCGACTGCCTGTACCTCGACTACAATGCTGCCACTCCGTCTGATCCACGTGTGGTCGACGCGCTGAATCATGCGCTGCTCACTCTTCCTGGCAATCCGTCCAACCGTCATCACCGCTTCGGTCGGGACGCTTCCGTCGCACTCAATGCCGCGCGTGCTGAGGTTGCCCGCCTTTTTGACGGCTGTCATTACCAGGTGATTTTCACCTCCGGGGCCACCGAAGCGCTGAACTTGGCACTGGTCGGCATGCGGCCTGCCCGAGTGCTTGTTAACGCGACCGAGCACCGTGCTGTCTTGGAGCTGTGTCGCACACTTGCGCACGGCGGCGCGCACGTAGAAAAACTGCCGGTGGATGCCGATGGCAGGGTGGACCTAGCGTTTCTTGCCTTCGCGCTGAAAGAACCGGCATCGTTGGTGGTGCTCCAGTGGTGCAACAGCGAAACCGGAGTCCTCCAGCCGCTTGATGAGGCACTAGAGCTTGCGCATGCTCATGGCGTGCCGCTCCTATGCGATGCTGGCCAGGCAGTCGGCAAAGTGCCCATATCGCTGCTACGGCGATCGGTCGACATGTTAGTGGCGTCCTCCCACAAGATTTACGCACCGCCAGGTGTTGGCGTGCTCATGCTTCGGGAGAATACGATGGCTGGACGACTGCGACCGGTGCTATATGGCGGCGGGCAGGAGTTCGGATTGCGTCCGGGCACCGAGAACGTACCGCACATTGTCGCGTTCGTCAGGGCCCTGGAGCTGGCGGTCGGTGAACAGGACTTCGACAGTCGCCGCATACGCACCATCAGAGACGCATTTGAGGCTCGCCTCACAGCCATGACTACCAATGTCGTGTTCAACGGTGTGGGGGCAAATCGAATTGCCAATACCAGCAACTTCAGTCTCATTAACGGCCAGGTGGCAGAACTGCTGAATCAGCTAACAAACGTCGCGGTTTCTACCGGTTCGGCGTGTGAGAGCGATGACCCACGGCCCAGTCATGTACTAAGGGCAATGGGCCGCTCCGTCCATCTAGCCGCCAACGCCGTGCGCGTGAGTTTCGGTCGCTTCACCGCCGACATGGACGGCGTGGTCGCGGCGAACCGGATCGCTACGGCAATTCACGAGTTGCAAGTGGAGGCACCATGACGCAAGGCCTCGACTGGGGCAACGTGCCGAGCTGGGCCAGCGCGTTCGTAAGCTTGCTGGCGCTGTGTTCGGCCGTGTTCGCCGCCACGCAGGCTTGGCGAGCACTGAAGATCCAACAGGCCGGCGACCGAAGGGCGGAGGCAGAGCTGCGCAAGCGTCTGGACGAAGAGCAGCGCGCGCAGGCCGCCAAGGTCAGCGCCTGGGTCTCGATGGTCCGTGACAGCACCACCGATACAGCGATCGCAAACGTTCGTAACGCCTCCGAACTGCCGGTTTATGACCTGACGGCGCAGATCTGCCTTGACGGCCGGATGGTCGAGACTTTAGATGCCGGCGTACTACCGCCGAACAGCGAGCCGTTGCGCCGACCGCTGACGTCGTCAGGTCGTTCTGTTGATCGATGGGGAGTCACGTTGACCTTCCGCGACAGCGCGGGACTGTCGTGGCACCGCGGCCAAGATGGCGCGTTAACCAAGGTGAACCCTGTGAAGCCGTAGGAACGCTTGCTAGCGGCTGCGGTTGGACGCGGAATCGTCGCGCTCCTGGACATTCTCCAGCAGGATCCGGTCCACGAAACCTCCACGCTGCCCGCGCTTATGGTCAGCTAGCGCAAACAGATCATCCCAGCTGAGTTCGACAGTGTGCAGAAGAGCGGAGATGACCTCCACGATGTCAGCGAGCTCAGTCGGGAGTCGATCGCGGGGTGCGTCACGAGCCTCGATCGCCTCTTCGACGAGTTTGGCTCGCAGCGCGTCCCGATAAGGGCCCTCGTCGAGGATCCGGGTAGTCGGATGCCGGCCTTCCGCCTCAATGATCTGTGGGATGAGGTCACGGACCAGTTTGTTGTGCTCGACGCGCATGAGCGGACCGTAGCCCAACGGGCGCGCACAAGCTGCTGCTGGTCACCGTCTGTGGGCATCGGCGAGAGCGTAGAGGCTCGGTCGAGCACTTGATCGTTCGTGAGCGAACCTGTTTCACGAACGGTATCAGGAGAGGGACGCCATCGAGCGGCCCTGAACGGCGGTTCGTTGGGCTGGAGTTATTGGAGGGCTGGTGTTTGTGCTGACGGAAGTCCCTTTTGGACAAATTTGGAAGTGCGACGGGGTCGATGGGGTGTGTGCTCGGAGAAGGAGTGGATCTTCGGGTCTGCGGCCAACGGCGGCAAGGAGTGCTTGAGGGGTCGTCAAGTGCGCCGGACTGCGTCCAACGGGCCTGTTTTTGCAGGTCAGAGGCTCGTGAACCCGTATCTGGGGGTCAAGGGGTCGCAGGTTCAAATCCTGTCGTCCCGACGGTCTGAATCAGCCCGCTGATTCTGGGTGAAAGCCCAGTTCGGTGGGCTTTTTCGTGCGCTCGAAACGATCTTCGTTTGATCATCATTTTCATGATCAACAGGCGGGAGGAAGGAGCGAATCAGGAGCCGTTGGCTCCTTCTTTTTGACCGTGTGCCGCTCGAAAAGTCATCGTTGCACCTCACGCGGCGTATCTGTACTCGTTGATGAGTCCGCCGAGGATCCGGGTGCGTAGCAGTCTGTGGGCATCGAGGTCATGCACTGCAGCAGGCTGCGCTTGGGTATCGGGTGGTAGCTGTTCGCGAGCCTGGTGAGGTCGATGCTCGTTGTAGTGCACCTGGTAGGTCGCAAGGATTTGACGCGCGTGGGCTTCTCCCATGATGAGGATGTGGTCGAGTACCTCGCGCCGGATAGTGCCGATGATCCGTTCGCAGTGGGCGTTCATCCGGGGCGCCTGCGGCGCGCTCTTGATCACACGTAGTTCCTCGGCCTCGAAGATGGCGTCGAACGCCTCGCCGTACTTGCCGTCACGGTCACGCAGCAGGAAGCTCAGGGACTCCATCCGCGTTCCGAGGTCGGCGGTGAGATTCCTGGCCTGCTGCAGTGTCCAGTCTCGCGTTGGGCGGGCGGTGACGCCGGTGATGTGCAGACGTCTGGTGCCGTGTTCAAGGAACACCAACGCGTACAGACGTCTGACGAGTGCGGTGTCGAAGTGGAAGAAGTCCCGGGTACGAGAAGTGGCTGAGTGATGTGTCTTCTTGCCGGGCTGGCCTGATCAGGCTCTACTCGGACGCCGCACCGAACCATCGTGCTGCGGCACGTTCGAACGACTTCGGATCGGCGTGACCGTTGTCGGCCCAGGCGACGATGCCGTCGGGCCGGACGAGCACGGCTGCCAATCCCAGCTCGTCCTTCGCCCTCCCTGCCGCGTAGTGCACCTGTGTCTTCCACCGTGAGGCCGGATCGCGCAGGATCTGGTCGGCGCTGAAGTCGAGCAGCACGCCCCGTCCGTCCCGCATCAGCCCGGCGAGGCGGGGTCCGTCCACCAGGCGGAAGTCCGGGGCGTCGCGGCCGGTCAGCGGGTGGTCCTCGCCGAGGTCGTAGCGGAGCCATGCGCCTGACATCTTGCTGTAAACGTAGGTCGCGCCGTCCGGCGTCGCGATGAGGTCGCGCAGCACTCCCTGGACCGCCTGCGAGTGCAGATCCGGTCCCATGGCCGCGACCTGGGCGCGCGTCCACTCGAGCACCCAGGCTCCGATCGGGTGCCGTTCGTGCTCGTAGGTGTCGAGGAGTCCTTCCTCGGCGTCACCGCGCACGACCGCAGCGAGCTTCCACCCCAGGTTGACGGCGTCGCCCAGGCCGGTGTTGAGGCCCTGCCCACCCAGGGGCGAGTGGATGTGCGCGGCGTCGCCTGCCATCAGGACACGTCCGCGTCGGTAGGTGGACGTCTGCATGGCCCGGTCGGTGTAGGTGGAGGCGAGGTGGACGTCAGTGATCGTCACGCCGGTACCCGAGACCCGGCGCAGCACCTCCTGGACGTGCTCGCGGGTCAGCGGTTGAGAGCGGTCGAACGTGCCGCCGTCGAAGTCCATCATGCCGATTCCGCCGCCGGGCATCTTGAGGTACATGCCGGTCGGTGTCAGGTTGAACCAGGGCTTCAGCTGATCGGGGTCGTCGAGGTCGACCTGCGCGATGTAGCCGGTGAAGCGCGGGCCGGTGCCGACGAACTCGAACCCCGCGAGCTTGCGCACCGCGCTGTGCCCGCCGTCGCAGCCGATCAACCACCGTGCCCGGTGTTCCCGGCCCCCCGCGTGCGCGACCACCCCGTTCTCGTCCTGGGTGACGTCCGAGACCGCGGCGCCGCGCCTGATCTCCACACCGAGCTCCTCCGCACGCTCGGTCAGGAGGGTCTCGACTGCCTCCAGCTGTACGACCGCCTGCTGGTTCGCGGGGCTGGGGAGCGTGAAGGGCAATGCTGCGAGATCGACGTGGTCCGGGTTGATCATCATGCCCGCGAAGTGGCCGTACGCCTGCGGGGGCGCGGGCTCTTCGTCCGGGTCGTGGGAGATGCCCGCCGCTTCGAGTACCGGTGCCAGCATGCCGCGGCGGTAGAACGCCTCGACCGAAGCGACGGACAGTCCTCGCGTGCCGAGCGGCGCCCTCTTCCACGGGGAGCGCGGTTCGGCGTCCTTCTCCAGCACCAGCACGGAGCAGCCCGCGAGGCCGAGCTCACAGGCGAGGAAGAGCCCGACAGGGCCGGCTCCGACGATCAGTACGTCATGCACGAGTGATT
Organism: Lentzea sp. HUAS12; assembly: GCF_024125735.1. Classification (NCBI taxonomy): domain Bacteria; kingdom Bacillati; phylum Actinomycetota; class Actinomycetes; order Pseudonocardiales; family Pseudonocardiaceae; genus Lentzea; species Lentzea sp. HUAS12. The sequence goes on along the minus strand of NZ_CP099738.1, from coordinate 4,436,194 downwards.
CACCTTCCGAAGTGCGTTCGCCGCGTTGGTCAGGCGAACACTGGCGCGGACCACTCACACGGCACACACGCGGCGCACACGCGGAGGTCTCGAACTGTGCGCCGGATGCCGTCTGACAAAGTTGCGGCCGTGACGATGAACGTGCGCGTGGCGGTTCTGGGCCCGCTGGAAGTGCACGTGGACGATGCCGCGGCACAGCTCGCGGGCAACCGGCTGCGCGCCGCGCTCTGCCGGCTTGCGGTCGCCGTTCCGCACCCCGTCGGAGTCGACGAGCTGATCGACGCCGTCTGGGACGGCAGGCCTCCCGACGCGGCGGCTCACGCTCTGCAGTCGCTGGTCACCCGGCTGCGCCGCGCACTCGGCGGCGCGGGCTCGGTGCTGATGGACTCCCGCGGCTACCGGCTGCCGCTGGTCCGCGACGCCGTTGACGCGCTCGCTTTCCAGGACCTGCTGGCGCACGGCCGCCGCGCCGCGAGAGAAGGCGATGACGAGCGTGCGCTGACCACTTTCGAGGAGGCTCTCGCGCTGTGGCGCGGACCGGCTCTGACCGGGGTGCCCGACGCGCCGTACGTGCCCGGCCTGACCACCGAACTGGAGAACCTGCGCCTGGACGTCACCGTCGGGCGGTTCGCCGCGGCACTGTCCCTCGGTCGGGCCGACGAGGTGGTCGCCGACCTGCGGAGGATGGCGGACGAGTACCCGTTGCGCGAGGACTTCGCCGCCCAGCTGATCACGGCGCTGGCCGCGACCGGCCGAGGCGGTGACGCGCTGGCCGGCTACGAACGGATCCGCCGTGACCTCGCGGGAGAGCTGGGCGCCGATCCGGGGCCGGAGCTGCGCGACCTGCACCTGCGGCTGCTCAGCGGTGAGCGAGAGGTCCGCACCCCGGTGCGGCGAAGGCCTCCGCGAAGCCTGGGCGTGCCGTTGACGAGCTTTGTGGGCAGAGAAGCCGAGCTGGCCCAGGTCCGGTCGTCCGTGGCGGCGAACCGGCTGACCACGCTCGTGGGCACCGGCGGCGCGGGGAAGACCAGGCTGGCCACCGAGGCGGCGCGGGAGTGGTCGGCGGACGGACACCGCGAAGCCTGGATGGTGGAGCTGGCTCCGGTCACGTCCGGCACCGGTCTCACGCGGGCCGTGCTGGAAGCGCTCGGCCTGCGCGAGGCACGGCTGCGGCCGGACCAGCCCGTTCAGGACGACCGCGAGCGGGTGCTCGACGCCATGAGCGACGCCGCCGGGCTTCTCGTGATGGACAACTGCGAGCACCTGCTCGGCGCGGTCGCCGACCTGGTCGCCGACATCGTCGCGGTCGCGCTCGACGTTCGGGTGCTGGCCACCAGCCGCGAACCGCTCGGGCTGACCGGCGAGGCGCTGACTCCCGTACTCCCGCTCGCGCTGCCACCGCCGGGAGCCGATGCGGTGCAGGCGGTGCGGTATTCCGCGGTCCGCCTGTTCCTCGACCGGGCCTCGCACGCCTGTCCTGGCTTCGTCCTCGACGACACCAGCGTCGCGGCAGTGATCACGATCGTCCGCGGGTTGGACGGCCTCCCGCTCGCGATCGAGCTGGCCACCGCCCGGTTGCGGGTGCTGCCGGTGGCCGAGGTCGCGCGCCGGCTCTCGGACAGGTTCAGGCTGCTCACCGGAGGCGACCGCGCGGGCCTGCCGCGGCACCGCACGCTGCGAGCCGTCGTGGACTGGAGCTGGGAGCTGCTGACCGAGCCGGAACGGGTGCTGGCGGAACGCCTCGCGGTGTTTCCGGGCGGCGTGACCGAGGAGGCGGCCGTCGCGGTCTGCGCCGACGAGGCGCTGCCCGCCGAGGACGTGGGCGAGCTGCTGATGAACCTCACCGAGAAGTCGCTGCTGCGAACCCAGCACGACACGCCGATCCGCTACCGGATGCTCGAAACGCTGTGCGAGTACGGCGTCGAGCGCCTGACCGAGCAGGGGCTGGTGCGGGCGGCGCGTGACCGGCACGCCCGCCACTTCGCGGAGCTCGTCGACGCGCTGGAGCCCGTGCTGCGGGGTCGTGACCAGCTGGGCGCCTTGGCCGTGCTGCGCGCGGAGGAACCCAACATCGTCGCCGCGCGGCGGTTCCTGCTCGACTCGGGACGGTTGCGCGCGGCGTTGCTGATGACCTTGGGTACGGCATGGCTGGGCAGGATCACCGGCGACACCCACGAGGAGGGCTGGCTGAACGAGCTGATCGACGCCCATCGCGGTGCCGACGAGCCCTACCTCCGCCACGCAGAGGCGGTGCAGCTCTTGTCCACTGTGGACGAAGGTCGCGATGCCGGCGGCGACCAGGTCCGGCACCGGCTCGCCGGTCTGCTCAGCCGTCTACGGGCTGATCCGGTTCCGTCCCCCTACGGCAGCCTCGACGCGGTGCTGGCCGTCCTCCCGGCGCTCGCGGGTCTCGCGGACGAGGCCGAAGCCGTGGCCGGTCAGGCCCGCAGCTCGCCCGATCCGTGGATCCGGGCGGTGCGGCACGTCGCGGCCGCGAACTGGGCGGAGAACAGCGGTGACGCGGACCGCGTGCGGGAGGAGGTCGAGCTGGCACTGCGCGACTTCCACGCGACAGGGGACCGCTGGGGCATCGCGGTCGCCACCCGGACCAGGGCCCAGCTGCGGATGGTGGACGGCGACCTGCACGGCGCCCTGGTGGACCTGGAGGACGCACGGGTGGCCGCCGAGGAGCTGGGAGCGGCGGACGACGCCCGTTTCCTGCGGCTGAGGATCGCCTGGCTGCTGTGGTCGTTGGGACGGACCGAGCAGGCGCGCCACGAGCTGACCGAACTCCGGTCCGTTGGTGAGAACCCCTGGCGCGGTGTCGAAGCGGACCTGGTGGTCGACTCGATGCTGGCCGGCATCGAGTCGACCACCGGCAACCAGGACACGGCTCTGCGCCTGGCCGACGACGTCCGAGCTCGGCTGGGTGCGCAGGACGCGGCCAAACCGGTGCGCGGCCACGTGGTCACTACCGTGCTCGGTGCGATCGCGGTCGTCCACGCCGTCGCGGCCGAACAGTCGCCGGACCGGCTGGACGACGCCCTCGACTCCCTCGCCCAGGCGTATCCGACCGCCCTCCGGACCGGCGACAGCCCGGTCATCGCGCTGCTCGGGCCCGGCCTCGCGCAGGTGGCCGCGGTTCTGGGCCGGTTCGACGACGCGGCGGAGATCCTCGGTGCCGCGGCGCACCTGCGTGGCGGCGAAGGTGGCGCCGACGTCTTCGCGGTCAGGCTGACCGAACGACTGCGAACCGAGTTCGGCGACCGGTTCAGTCGGTGCTACCGGGCGGGCCACGTGAGAGATCGGCCTGGCGCCATCGCACGGATGGACCCGCTCCTGCTGGCCCCTCCTGTCCACGGACCGTCCGGCTCGGACTGACATCACTTCAGAACCGGAGTCCTGCTGACCCGCGGGTTCTTGATGCGAGCGGGTCAGCGGACGATGGACGGCACGCGTATTCCGCCATCCCGCAACACGCCCTTGATGCCCACGAGCGGCCAGTTGTGGGAGCGGCGCCGCCGTTGTCGCTCGCGAAGATCACGAGCGTGTCATGGCCCCGGCCCCCGCGGTCGAGGTCTTCGTGGTGGAAGCGCGAACTGGAGGGTGCTGTGACGCCGGGACCTGTCGGTGGTTCCGACGGAAGGATCCACGTGGCGTTCGGCGGTGTGCCGCACGCACTGCACCGTACGACGGTGCGGCACGGGTTCGGCCAGGTGCTTCAGGCCGCGAGGATCTTCTCGACCATCGGGGTGAGGACCTTCTTGGGACCGACCTCTGTCCAGCAGGTTTCGCCGCGGTCGGCCAGCAGTTGCACGCTTTGCACCCACCGGACCGGGGCCGAGATCTGTGCGCCCAGGTGCTGTCGGAGCCCTTCGTCGGTGTGGATGGTCCCGGTGCTGTTGCTCACCACCGGTATGCGCGGGGTGTGCAGGTCGGTTCGGGCGAGTTCGCGTTCGAACTCCGCCTGGGCTGTCGCCATCAAGGGGGAGTGGAAGGCGCCGCTGACGTTGAGTGGGACGTAGGTGCGTGCCCCGCCTGCTAGGAAGTGGGCCTTGGCCGCGTGTACCTGGGTGCGTGTGCCGGAGAGCACGACCTGGTCCGGTGTGTTGTAGCCGGCTACCCAGAGTCCGGATTCGTTCCAGCCGGCGAGTGTGCGGTGCACGGTGTCGGCGTCGAGTCCGACGACCGCGGCCATGGCGCCGTCATCGGCTGTGGCCATCAGCTCGCCGCGGCGGGCTACCAGGGTGAGTCCGGTGCTGAAGTCGAACACGCCGGCGATGTGCAGTGCGCAGTACTCGCCGAGGCTGTGGCCCAGCAGTGCGGTCGGTTCGAGTCCGCAGGTTCGTTGGACGTGCAGGTAGGTCAGCACGTTCAGGACGTACAGGGCGGGTTGGGCGAATTGGGTGGACGTCAGTCGCCGGTCGTCCAGGCACAGGTCTCGGACGGAGTAGCCGAGTACCTCGTCCGCGCGCGCGAGGTGCTCGGGGAACTCGTCGAACAGGTCGCGGCCCATTCCCGCGAACTGCGAGCCCTGGCCCGTGAACATGATGACTGGCACCGTGCTGCCCCTTCGGTCAGTTCGCTGTGGCGAACAGGTGGTCGAGGTAGTCGTCCAGTGTGGACAGTGAGGTGGTGTCGGCCAGCGCGCCGATGTGGCCGTCGGGTCGGATCACGACTACGTCGCCGAACCGGAGTCCGAGGCTGTCGCGGTAGCGGCCGGCGATGTCGAGCAGGCCCGAGGGTGTGTCGTAGCGCTGGGCCGGGGATACGCGCTCGTGCACGATGTGGGCGCGGAATGCGTTGTTTCCCAGGCGCTCCTGGTACTTCTCCAGCGTCTGTCCGAGGAGTGACTCGATGGTGTCGTACGGGCCTGCGAAGGCGAGGAGGACGTGTCGCCGGGCGCCCAGTTCGCGGAGCAGGTCGAACTTGCCGGAGGCTGTGGTCAGGGTGCAGGCAGGCATTCGCCGGCCTGGCGTGACCCCGGAACGGGTGATGGGTGCCGCCGGGGCGGGGTAGGCGACGGCGAACTGGCTGAGCTTGGCGATCTCCGAGGCGTGGTAGGCGGGTTCGCGCAGTCGCTCGTTCTCGCCGCGCAGGCGCTCGCGCTGGGACTGGTCCCGGCCGAAGACGCGTTCGCTCAGCGTGTTGTTGTAGTCGAACAGGGCCTGTGCCACCGGGAACCGCTCCCCGTGGTAGCTGTCGAGCAGGGCGTCGCCCGCCTTGGCGCGCAGCACCAGCGCGAGTTTCCAGGCCAGGTTCACCGAGTCCTGGATGCCGGTGTTCAGCCCCTGGGCGCCGATGGGGCTCTGGACGTGCGCGGCGTCGCCTGCCAGGAAGATCCCCTGTGTTCGGAAGTTGTCGGCGATGAACTGCCGGGGGTTGAACCGGCTGATCCAGTACGGATCGCCCAGTGCCACGGTGTCGAGCCCGACGGCGCTCAGCACCTGCCGGAACCGGTTCAGCACGAACTCCTCGTCCACCTCGGCGGAGGCGACCCGGCAGGTGGAGACGAGCCGGAACATGCGGCCGTCGATCGGCAGAACGGCGAGGAAGGTGCCCTCGTCGAGCCAGAACTGGTGCCGTTCGTGCGCGTGATGGGGGAACCCGCTCATCTCGATGTCGGCCATGATGAAGGTCTCGTCCTGTTCCGCACCGTCGAATTCCGCGCCGACGATCTCGCGGACCCGGCTGCGGCCGCCGTCCGCGCCGACCACGAACCGCGCGGCGACCGTGGAGGTCCGGCCGTCGGTGTCGAGCAGGTGGCAGCGGTGGCCGTCGCCTTCGACGTCGATGTTTGTCAGCGCGCGGCCGCGTTCGACGGTGATGCCCCGCTCGGCCGCCGCCCGGTCGAGGATGCCGGTCGTGTCGCTCTGGCTGAGCTGCAACAGCCCGAGGTAGTCGCCCTCGAGCTTGCCCAGGTCCGCCACACCGATGACGCTTCCGCGCTGGGTGTGGTGGTTGATCCGCTGGGACATGATGCCCTGCCGCAGGCAGGTGTCGGCCAGGCCGAGCATGTGGAAGCACTCCAACGTGCGCGGGGTGAGCGTCATGGCCTTGCTCAACGGTGACCAGTGCTCGTGCTTGTCGATGATGCGCACCCGCACGTCGCTGTCGGCGAGCGCGCAGGCGAGGACGAGGCCGACCGGGCCCGCGCCGACCACGAGCACCTCGACCTCGGCTGTGTCCACGGTAGTCATTTCAGAACCTCACGGAGGATGTCGAGCAGTTCGTGCTGCCGCTGGTCGGGATGGAGGAAGAAGTGGTCGCCTGCCAGGGCGTGGAAGTCGAAGCCCGCCGACGTGCGGGTGCGCCAGTCGCGCATCTCGTCACCGGACACCCGGTCCTCCCCGGTGCCGTGCACCGCGGTGATCGGGATGTCGAGCGTCTCCGCGTCCGCCTGCCGGAAGCTGCCCACGAGCCGGATGTCGCCGGCCAGGATCGGCAGCGTGAGACGCAGGAACTCCGCGTCCACGTCCGGCGGGGTGGGAAGCAGCATCAGCCGCGCGAGCTCGCGCAGCCCGGCGACGTCCAGCGCGCGGATCTGTGCGGTGCTCGGCATTTCCGGGTAGCCGGCGTCCGCGAGAGAGCGCAGGCAGGCGCGGTAGAACGGGTTCTCGCCGCGGCCGGGACTGCTGAAGGCGCCGACGACGAGGTGCCGCACCGCGGTGATGCCCCGTCGTCGCAACCGCAGCGCCAGCAGATAGCCGATCAGCGCCCCCGCGCTGTGCCCGTAGATGACGACGGGTTTGTCGCAGGCCTGTGCGGCTTCCGGTTCGAGGGCGTCCACCAGGTCGTACACGTCGGGCACCACCGGTTCGCCGAAGCGCTCGCCGCGGCCGGGCAGCGCCACCGGGCACACGTCCACGTCGTCGCCCAGGAGCCCCTGCCAGCGCTGGAACAGCAGCGTGCTGCCGCCGCCGTAGGGGATGCACAGCAACCGGACCTTGGCGGTGGAGTCCTTCCTCTGGCGGAGGAAGCCGGCGCGCGCGGGCACCGCGACCCCGTTGCGCCTGCCCAGCAGCCGGGTGGTCAGGTCGGCGACGGAGATCCCGGCGACGATGTCGGCCAGCGCGACCCGTCCGTCCGCGTCGATCGGCCGCAGCGCCCGGTGCAGTGTGGTGGCCTGCAGCGAGTCGATGCCGAGCGCGGTCGTCGAGTCGTGCGGCCCGATGCTGTCCGCGGGCGCGTCGGTCAACCCGGCGAGCAGACGGCGCACGATGCCTTCGACCGGGGCTCGCTCTCCCGCCGCCGCGGCGGCCAGATCGTCGGCGGTGAGGAGCAGGTCGCCGGCGACGGGTCCGGCGGCGGCCAGCACCGACTCGATGCCGCCTTCGACGACGCGCACGGTGGCGTTGGCGCAGCGGAGCACGGTTCGGCCGTCGGTGTCGCGGACCGTCACCCGGCCATGAGCGAGGGCTTCGGCGGAGTCGAACCGCACGTCGTCCAGCCGCAGTTCGGATGCCGCGGCGGGTGCGCCGGGGTGGATGACCAGGCCCTGCAGGCGTTCCACCAGAAACGCCGAGTGCTCGCCGGGCGGTAGTGCGGCGTGGAAGAGTTGCGCGCACGCGTCCAGCAGACCGGGGGTGACCCGAGCGGTGGCCTGGGACGGCGCGGTGTGGTGTTCCGGCGCGACGGTGGCGAGGACGCCGGAGTCGTCGCGGAACACCTCACCGACAACCCGCACGCTCGGCCCGAGGTGCATTCCGCGTGCCGCCAGGCCGGCGTAGAACTCGGGCCCGGAGCACACGCGTGTCAACGGCAGAGCGCGTTCCGGCTCCGCTGCCGGTGATTGCGCGGTGAGCGTGCCGTGCACGTGTTGCTGCCATTGGTTGTTCGTCGCATCGGTGAGCGAGTGGAACGCGAAGCTCGCGCGAGAGCCGCGCAGCCCTTCGAACACCAGCCGGACGACGCCGGGTGCGTCGCGCAGGACCAGTGCGGTGCTGAACCTCATGTCGGTCACTTCGAAGTCGCTGTCCGGTGCGACCTCCTTCAGCCCGCGCACCAGCATCTCGACGAAGAATCCGATGTGGACGACGTGGTGCGTGTCGGCGAGCGCCAGCTCGGCCGGGTTCAGCTCGAAGCCCACCTCGACACCGGCACCGGGTGAGAGGTGCCGCACCGGGTGCAGCGCGCCGGAGCGGACCGGTTGTGCGGCAACGGCTTCGAAGGCGTACACCGCTTCGTCCAGCCGGCTCGTGGGCACAGCGACCCGGCGTGCCCCGGTGTGCTCGTGGAGCGGGCGCCAGTCGACGTCGAAACCGAGCTCGTACAGGCGTGTCAGGCACCCGACGAGGTCCTCGGCCGCGTCGACGAGGGTGAGCCGCTCCCGGAGACGCGTGGTCGCACTGCTCTCACCGATCACCAGGCCGAGGCGTACGTCGTGCTCCAGGCACAGCCTGCCCGCCGCGTCAAGGTCGGCGCGGGTGGTGGCGGCCGCCGCCCAGTAGGCGGGGTCGGCCAGGTGCCGGGGGCCGACGAAGCCGCCGTCGCGAGGGCAGATGACGGCGGCGTCGAACTCGCGGTGACCGGGCGCGCTGGTGATCGGGGGGATCGGCCGGCCGGTGAGGTCGATGCTCTGGTCCGGACGGACCTCGGCTCCGGTGACCACCAGGCGCAGCTCGTCGAGGGCCTCACGCGGGGTGCGGGCGGCGGTCTCGACGGCGACCGCGAAGCAGCCGATTCCTTCGGCGAGCCAGATCGCCGGCCGGACGCCGAAAGCCTGCCACAGCCGCACCGCGCCGCACAGGAGCGCGAGCTGCAGGGCGGCGGACTCCACCACGTCGGTCGGCCGGGCGTCCGACTCGAGCCAGCGGGTCAGTGCCGGCTCACCCGTGCCGGACCAGGCCGCGTCCACCCGGTCGAATCCGGCGCGGAATGCCGGGAACTGGCTGTACCACGGCTGACGTCCGGTTTCCGCCGCCCCGACGAAGAACCCGAGCTTGGCCTCCCCGGCGCGGAACAGCCGCGACGGCGTGACGACCGACGTGGTGGCCAGCCTGGCTTCCAGGACGCGCACCGCCTGCTCGCGGGTGCCGGCCGGCAGGTGGGCGCGGAACGGTCCGTGCTCCCGGCCGACCGCCAGGGTGAACGCGACGTCTTCGACGTCGGCGTCCGTCTCCGTCAGACACGTTGCCAACCGGCGCATCTGGTCGGTCAGCGCGGGCGCCGAGCGAGCCGAAACCAGGATCGGCTGCGCGCTCAACCGCCGCCCCGTCCGCGTGGCCTCCGCCGAAGGAGCGGCCGACAGGATCGCGTGCCCGTTCGTGCCGCTGAAGCCGAAGGAGCTGACCGCACCGGCGGGGTGCGGGGAGGTCAGCCGTGCTTCGGTCGTGGGCGGTCGAAGGCCGAGGCGCTCGAAGTCGATGGCGCGGTTGGGTTCGCCCGCGACGAGTTGCGCGGGCACGCGCCGGTTCCTCAGCACCAGCACGAGCTTGATGAGCGAAGCGATGCCCGCGGCCGCTTCGAGGTGCCCGATCTGCGCTTTCGCGGAACCGACGACGAGGGGACGGTCAGCGGGCCGATCGCGGCCGTAGACGGCGCCGGCCGCCGACATCTCGATGGGATCGCCCAGTCGCGTGCCGGTGCCGTGCGCCTCCAGGTAGTCGACGTCGGCGGCACGCAGACCCGACCGCTGCAGGGTCTGCTCGATCAGGGCGCTCTGCGCCCGGCCGTTCGGCACGGTCAGCCCGCTGCACGTGCCGTCGTGGTTGATCGCTGTCGCGCGTACCAGCGCCAGCACGTCATCACGGTCGCGCACGGCGTCGCTCCACCGCTTCAGCACGACCACGCCGCCTCCCTCGCCGCGGCCGTACCCTTCCCCTTCCGCGGCGAACGGACGGCACCGGCCGTCGGCGGACAGCGCGCCGATGCCCGACAGCACGGTGAAGATCGACGGGTCGAGCAGCAGGTTCACCCCGCCGACCACGGCCACTTCGCAGTCGCCGGCGCGGATGGCCGCACACGCCAGGTGCAGCGCGACCAAGGACGACGAGCACGCGGTGTCGACGGCCACCGCGGGCCCGGTGAAGTCGAAGGTGTGGCTGATGCGGCCCGCCACCACGCTGTTGAGCGAGCCCGTGGCGGCATACGAGCCCGGCTCGGCCGATTGCCGCGCGAGCGCGCCGTACTCGCCCCCGATCACGCCGAAGTACACACCGACGCGGCCGTCGACGCGCCGAGGCTGGTATCCCGCACGCTCCAGTGCCTGCGCGGTGAGCTTCAGCGCGAGCCGCTGTGTCGGGTCCATGTCCCGCGCTTCCTTCGGGGAGATGGTGAAGGCGCGCGGATCGAACCGCATGACGTCGCTGTCGAGGTAGTTGGCGCGGGCGAAGCGGGCCGCGCGCGGATGCTGGCCGAAGTAGTGCCGGTAGCGATCGGCCACCCATTCGCTGGCGGGCAGATCGCGCGCGCATTCGCGGCCGGATCGCAGGAGGTCCCAGTACTCCTCCGGCGTGGTGACCCCGCCGGGAAGTTCGCAGGCCATGCCGACGATGGCGATCGGCTCGCTGTGGTTGAGCTCGCGGATCGTGTCGAGTGACTTGCGCAGCAACGCTTTCAGCGTGCCGATCTCGTGCTCGTGGGTCATGAGAGAACCTCGACGAGGGTGCGTTCGAGCTCGTGGGGGGAAAGCCGGTCGATGTCGTCGTGGCCGAGGGTGTGCAGCAGCGGGAGCTCCGGGCCGGACGCGGCCTCGGGCTCGGTGTCGCGTGCCAGCTCACGTGCCAGGTGGGTGGCGAACTCGGCGATCGTCGGGTGGTCGAACGCCGACGTCTCCGCCGGTGCGAACCCGGTGTCGGTGATGACGTGCTCGCGCAGCTGTGCGAGGTGGATCGACGACATGCCCAGGTCGAAGAAACCGCTGCCGGTGTGGGGACGTTCTCCGCGGGGGTAGTCGAGCAGCCGGGCTATGTGGTCCTGCAGGTAGTCGCAGACCCGGCGCACGCGCAACGGGGTCGGCAGGTTCGTCAGCTCGGCGAGGAGTTGTGCCGGCGGAGCCTGCTCCGCCGTGACGACGCGCGTCGGCGCGGCGGTCGTCATCGGTGCGGCCGTTGTCGTTTCCTCAGGCGGGCTTTCGGTCCGGGGCCCCGGCCAGTACCGGCGCCGGCGCAACGGCGCCGGCGGCAGGTAGACCGGACGTTCCGCGGCCAGTTCGGGGTAGACGTGCCGCCAGTCGACCGGGAACCCGACGGACCACAGCCTCGCGAGCTGGTCGTGGCGTGCGCTCGCGGCGAGCGCCAGCAGGTAGCCGAGGTCCTGGTCCTCGACGCCGTCGAAGGCGCTCCGGTCGACGACCCTCGCGTACAAGCCTTGAGGGGCGAGCAGTTCCGGGTTCGACGCGTGCTCGCCGAAGACGGTGAGCTTGGCGGCGGCCTCGGCGAGGGTGCCCGCGCTCAACGCTAGGCGGTGCGGAGCGCACGGCCGGAAGTGGAGCAGCGTCGCGGCGACGCCGGGCAGTGTCGCGGTGTGCCCGAACACCCGTGGCCCGTCGCCGGTGAGGAAGGCGGCCAGCCCCTGCGCGTGGGCGGTGAGTGACTCGGCGGTGCCCGCCGAGATCGTGAGGACGTAACGAGCGGCGGTCATCCGCGGTACTCCTCCAGGACGAGGTGGACGTTGGTGCCGCCCGCGCCGATCGAGGAGACCCCGGCGCGCAACGGGACGTCACCGAGTCCCGTCCGCGCGGGGTTCCACTCCTCAAGGCTCCGCTGCACGTACACCGGCGAGTTCGCGAAGTCGATCGACGGGTTCGTCCGGTCGGAGTGCAGCAGCGACGGGACCAGCGTGCGGTGCTGCATCTGCAGCACCACCTTGGCGATCTGGGCCACTCCCGCCGCCGCCTCACCGTGACCGATGTTGGACTTCACCGAGCCCACGGCGCAGTACTGCTTCCGCGTCGCGCCGAACGCCGCGGTGATGCCGGCGATCTCGATCGGGTCGCCCAGCTGCGTCCCCGTGCCGTGCGCCTCGACGTAGCTGATCGTGCCCGGATCGACCGCGGCCTGGCGCAGCGCCCGTTCGATCGCCAGCGCCTGGGCGGCGGGGTTGGGGACGGTGAACCCGGTGGTGCGGCCTCCGTGGGTGAGAGCGCTGCCCCGGATGACGCCGTAGATCCGGTCGCCGTCACGTTCCGCGGCTTCGAGGGGTTTGAGCAGGAAGGCCCCGACCGTCTCGGCGGGCACGTAGCCGTCCCCGCCGGCGCCGAACGCCCGGCACCGCCCGTCGGAGGACAGGAACCGGTAGTGCGCCATCATCTGGAACTTCGACGGGTGCAGCGACAGGTTCACCCCGCCCGCGATCGCCAGCTCGCACTCGCCGCGGCGCAGGCTCTCGCAAGCCATGTGCACGGCGTACAGCGAGGACGAACAAGCGGTGTCCAGGGTGAGGCTGGGGCCGCGCAGGTCGTAGGTGAACGACACCCGATTGGCGATCGCGTAGGTCTGCGAGTTGAGCACGCCGTTCGGGCCACCGCCCGAAGCCAGGTCGGCCTCGTGCTGGATCAGCTGGTAGTTGTTGAAACTCGCACCGGCGAAGACCCCGACCTCGTTGTCGTGCGCGGTGCGCAAACGCTCTCGGTCGTACCCCGCGACCACGAGGCACCCGTAGGCGGATTCCAGGAACAGCCGCTCCTGCGGGTCCATGAACCGGGCCTCGGACGGTGCGATGCCGAAGGCGGAGGCGTCGAAGCGGTCGACGTCGGAGAGGAAGCCGCCCCACTTGGCGTACACCTTGCCCGGCACACCGCGGCGGGGGTCGAAGTAGCGGTCGTGGTCCCAGCGGTCGCGGGGGACCTCGGTGATCGAGTCGGTGCCCGCGCACAGGCCTGCCCAGAACTCGTCGAGCGTGTCCGCGCCGGGGAACCTGGCGTCGAGGCCGATGATGGCGATCGGCCGGCCGGCGTCGGTCCGGTCGTGCCGGCGGCGAGCGACAGGCGGCGCCGGCCGCTCGATCCCGGGTTCGGTGTGGCCGGGCCGCTGCGTCGCGACCGGCGGCGCGGAGGGCACAGGTCGTGGCGCGGCATCTTCCGGAACGCGTTGAGCGGCGAAGTGGGCGGCGACCGCGGGCCGGTGGTCCCGCAGGACGCGGTCGGCCAGCGCGCGGATGTCGCGGCACTCGAAGAACAGCGTGACCGGGACATCGCCGAAGCGCTGGGACAGTTCGCCGTTGAGGGAGTGGATGATCAGGGAGTCGATGCCGAGGTCCGCGAACTCGGTGTCCGGCAGCACCGCGGCGAGCTGGTTGCGGGTGCCCTTGCCCACCAGTTCGCGCAACAGCTCCCGCAGGTCTGCCGCGAGATCGTCCGGTGCGTCCGTCGTGGTCTGCGGGAGGGGTGGTGGTGCCGGAGCGCTCACCTCGTGCTCTCTCAACGGTTCTGCGGCCGCGGCGGGTTCCCGGCCGTCGAACCTGAACTCCGCGTCCTCGTGCCGGTGCTCGTGCTGGTCGAACGAGTAGCCGGGCAGCCCGGGGATGCGCTCGACCCCGGTCTGCGGCCCGGCCCAGTCGACCGCGCACCCCGCGAGCCAGAGCCCGATCAGCGAGGCGGCGAACGCGGTCGCCGTCGCCGTGTCGATGCGCACCGAGCGGCTCGGGGGATCGGTGAGGTCGCCGACAACGGCCAGGCAGTCCGCCCGGACAGCCTGCGGGTAGTCCCACTTGACGTCGGTGAGGATGCGAAGGCCGGCGTGCCGGCCGGCGGTGTGCTGCCTGAGCAGCGGCAGGTCGGCCAGCACGGTGGAGCGGACGTCGCGGTGGTCGCGGGCCTGCGCGGCGACCGCCGCCAGGTCGGCGGTCCCGGCGAGCAGGTCCAGCGCGGTCGTGGGGGAGAGGATGCCGCGGCGCACCAGGTTCGCCAGCTCGTGCGTGCCTTCGTCGAGCCATCCCGCGGGGGTCAGGCCCCAGGCGTCGTCGATCTCGGTGTGGGCGACGTCGATCGCGAGGGCGATCATCGCGCGGTGCTCGGGCGTCAGCGAGTCCGCGGTGGTGGCGAAGTCCTGGACGGTCTCCATCAGGTGCACGCCGTGGGCCTGAGCGGGGTTGACCCAGCCGCTCAGCGCGCGGGTGAAGGTGTGCTGGTGGCCGAGAAGACCGGCCGCCTGTGCCACATAGCCGGTGACGGCGGCTGTCGAGCGGGCACAGCGTTCCCCGAGCGCGGCCAGGTAGTCGGCGGTGATCTCGTTGGGCAGCAACAACTGTTCACCGATGTGCACGGCCGTCGACGGCGACGCCGAGGCGATGAGAACGCCGTCGCCCGCCAGCGCGTCGGTGGCGGCGCTGATCGACATCATTCCGGAGTGCACCAGGGCGGCAGCGGCACCGTTGCCGCAGAGCGCGACCAGTTCGGCGCCGTGCACGTCGCGCTCGGCCAACGCGCGCAGCGCCGCCACGTGGCTCGCGAACGGGCCGGCGGCCAGGAGCACGGCGAGCTCGGGCCGGCCCTCGCAGTGCCGGACGTCCGGGCGGGTGAGCGCGGTGACGAGATCATCGGCGTGCGCGGCGAACCGGTACGGCAGCGTCAGGTCGCGCTGGTTCGACGCGCGGCAGAGGCCTGCCAGGGCCTCCGGCGGCGCGGACCGCACGTGCCGGGACCAGTCGGCGAGTGAGCGGGTGAGCGCGGCGGGGGTCTTGGCCGCCAGGGTGAAGACAGGGGCGTCAACGCCGGATGTCCTGTCCCGCAAGGGGTTCGGCTCGTACTCCGACACGATGGCGTGGCAGTTCACACCACCGAAGCCGAACGAGCTGATGCCCGCGGTGAGTGGCCCCTCGCCCGTCCACGGCACGGCATCGGAGGGGAACTCGATGCGCCCGGCGGTGTTCTCGATGAGCGGGTTGACCCGCTCGATGTTCAGGGTGGGGGCGATCGTCCTGTTGCGGAGCATGAGCAGGACCTTGATCAGCCCCGCCAGCCCCGCTCCCGCCTCGACGTGGCCGATGTTGGTCTTGACCGAGCCGACCGCCAGCGCCGTGGTCCGGTCCTGCCGGGCGTAGGCGAGGTCGAGCGCCTCGATCTCGATCGGGTCGCCCAGACTGGTGCCGGTGCCGTGCGCCTCCACGTAGGTCACCCGGGCGGGCTCGATCCGGGCGTCGGCCAGAGCGCGGGAGATGACGTCGACCTGAGCCGGGACGCTGGGGGCCGTGATGGTCCGGTTGCGTCCGTTGTGGTTCGTGGCGATGCCCTTGAGCACTCCGTACACGTGGCAGCCGAGCCGTTCCGCGTTCGACAGCGTGGTCAGCAGCACCACGCCGACGCCTTCACCGGGGACGTAGCCGTTCGCCCGGGAGTCGAAGGTGAAGCAGCGGCCGTCCGGGCTCAGCATGCGGGACTGGGTGAACGCCAGGTACCGCCACGGCGAGGAGACCAGGTTGACTCCGCCGACGAACGCGAAGTCGCAGCCCTCGTGCAGCAGGTCCTGGCGGCCGTTGCTCAACGCCACCAGTGAGGACGAGCAGGCGGTGTCCACCGCGCGGCTCGGCCCGTGCAGATCCATGAAGTACGAGATGCGGTTGGCCGACAGGCAGTGGTAGTTGCCGAGCGGGTCGAACACGTCCACCCG
The DNA here is from genome assembly GCF_024125735.1 of Lentzea sp. HUAS12. NCBI lineage: Bacteria > Bacillati > Actinomycetota > Actinomycetes > Pseudonocardiales > Pseudonocardiaceae > Lentzea > Lentzea sp. HUAS12. Next base: position 4,420,646 of record NZ_CP099738.1, on the reverse strand, counting down.
CTTGTTGTTAGCGGTCGACCTGAGCAGGTGGTCGTGCACCGACAGGGCGATGTTCACCGACGTGCGCGACCGGCGGAGCAGGTCGATCGGCAGGCCGGAGTCCACCAGGCAGTGCCACGCCTCCTCCAGCAGGAGGCGGTGCTGCGGGTCCAGTGCGACCGCTTCACGCGGTGAGATGCTGAAGAACGCGTGGTCGAAGTCGCGCGAGTTGCCGAGGCCGCCGATCCACTTGCTGTTGATCTGCCCCGTCTCGGCGCCGTCGGGCGAGTAGAAGGTGTCCGAACTCCAGTGGTCCGCGGTGACCTCCTTGATCCCGGACCGCCCGTTCGCGAGATTCTCCCAGAATGCGCCCGCGTGTTCCGAGTCCGGATATCGGCAGGCGATGCCGACGATCGCAACATCTTCACGCATTTGTCACACCCCCATGGCGGCAGTAAGGCCATACCTGCCTTCTGCGGATGTCAGCGAAACGTAAGAACTGATTGTCGAAACCGTCAAGCAGGAGTGACTCAGGTCACTACTGTCGTGGTGACCAGCGATGACTGAGTTTTTTGATCCTGTCTCATCGAAATTCATGAAAGCCGCGATCGGGTGTTTCGATGGGCTCCTTGACGAAGGAAACTCGCCGGTCGGATGCTGCAGGGAACGCCGATCGAAAGAGGTCATCCATGTCCGCTGATGCCCGGATCGCGGGTGTTCTCCAGCTTCTCGGGCTGGGTGACGACGCGACGGTACGCCCTTTTCCGGCCACGCCGACACCCTGGGCGTCGACCTATTCCATCGAGGCCGACGGCACCCGCCGGGTCCTGCGCCTGATCGACCTGCGGTTCGCCGAGGAGGGCGTCGTGCCGACGGAGTTCCGGGCGGCCCGGCTGCTCGGGGAACAGGGCGTCGGCCCACGGGTGCAGCACGCCGATCCGGAGGCCGGTGTGCTGGTCATGGACGAGATCGACGGCACCCCGGCGGTCACCCGGCCGCTGACCCGGTGGCAGGCGCTCTCACTCGCCCGTGTGTTGCGGGAGCTGCACACCCTGGAGATGGACGGCCAGCCGCGGCTGCACGTGAACAAGGAGCGCGCCGCGACCGCGGCGGTGGCCCGCATCGCCGCCCCGGTCCCGGAGTTCGCCCTGTACTGCGAGGCGTCCGGGCGGTTCGACTCCCTGCGTGCCGCGCTCGCCCGGCTCGGCGTCGCGGATCGGTTGTGTCACAACGACCTCAACCGCGGCAACGTCGTGTTCGACGGCGTGCGGGCGTGGCTCATCGACTTCGACCACCTCGGCGTCGGAGACCCGATGTACGACCTGGCCAACGCCATGCTCTCGCAGGGCATCGACGGCGAGCTGGGTGAGGAGTTCCTCCAGGCCTACTTCGACCGCCCCGCCGACGCGGCCGAGACCGCCCGGCTGGAGCTGATGGCCTGCCTGGTGCTGCTGCGCTACGGCCTGAGCGCGCTGTCCCTGGTGCCCGCCGAGCTGCACGACCGGCTGGGCACCTGGACCCCCGACATGCTCGGCGACCCCTTCGACTTCTCCCCCAGGGAGAACGAGGAGGTGGGCTGGCTCGTCTTCCGGCTGAGCCTGTCGTTCGTGCACGCAGGCATGGCACGCCTCGACGCGGACGCCGCGACGCGCGCCGCCGAGACGCTCGGGCTGCTCGGTGCACGGGTCTGAGCGGGCGGCCATGACCCACGTCGTCGCCACCGCTGGACCGGCCTGCTCCTCGCCGGAGGTCCTCGGCGACCTGCTCAAGGCGGGCGTGGACGTCTTCCGGTTCACGGCCTCCAAGACCCCCGTGTCCCGGCTCGTCTCCCTCGCCGAGGACGTTCGCGGGCTCGCCGCGGGCCTCGGTCTGCCGGTCGAGCTGGTGCTCGACCTGCCCGGTGCCAAGCAGCGGCTGACCAACGACGACTACCTCGACCTGGCCGGTGTCACCGGACTGGTGCTGCGCTTCGACGGTGGCCCGTCCGAGTTGTCCGGCCCGGTGCCGGTGCTCGGGGTGGCGGGCCTGCGTCCCGGCGACCCGGTGCCGCACGAGGGCGACCTCGTCGTCATCGGTGACGGCGAGGACGCGCTGCGGATCGTCGGGCACGACGCCGGATCGTGCACGGCGGTACCGCTGACCACCGGTGTGATCGGGATCCGGCGGGGACTCTCGTTCCCCGGCATCCGGCGCGCGGGCGACGCGCAGGAGCTCACCGACCACGACGTCGCCGGGCTGCGGGCGATGGCGGGCACGCCGTTCGACGCGGTGGTGCTCTCCTTCGCCGAGTCGGCTGATCTCGTCGAACGCGCTCGCGCCGTGCTGCGGGAGAGCGCCGGCGGGGCTCCGCTGCCCGCGGTGGTCGCCAAGATCGAGACCGCGGCCGGGGCGGCCCGCGCCGACGAGGTCGCCCGTGCCGCCGACGGGATCCTGCTCGGCCGGGGCGACCTGCTGCTCGACACCGGCCCGGTCGAGTTCCACGCGGCCTGCCGCCGGGTGCTCGACGCGGGTCGCACGGCCGGATGCCCGGTGGTCGTCGGCACCCAGCTGCTGACGAGCCTCGCGGCCGGCTGGCTGCCGCACCGGTCGGAACTGGCCACCGTCAGCGAGCTGCTCGGTGAGGGCGTGGCCGGGCTGATGCTCGCCGAGGAGACCGCGGGGTTCGCCGACCCGGTCCGCGCCGTGACGCTCCTCAGTGGACTCCGCGACCGGTACGCGCCCACCACCGTCCGGACCGCACTCTTCCCGGGCCGCCCATGACCCAGCGACCCTTCATCTCCGGAATCCTGCTGGACGGGCACGAATGCAGCGGCAAGACCAGCCTCGCCCGTGTGATCAGCGCCGGCCTGCGGGCGCGTGGCCACGCGGTCACGCAGTCACACGGCACGCTGACCGGGGGCGGGCTCGTGGAGGCGATGCTCCGCGAAGCGGTGGCGGTCTTCGACGACGCCGTGGACCGGCCCTTCCACGACCTGCGGTTGTGGCGCCGGTTCAACAGCATCCGCTCGGCGCAGCTCGTCGTCGACGCCGAACTGGCGCGGCCCGGCCCGGACGAGGTCAGGGTGCAGGACCGGTACTGGCTGACCCAGCACTCGTTCAACACCTTCCTGACCCCCGGTGAGGGTTACCTGGCACCGGAGTGGATCCGCACCAGGGCTCCCCGCTTCGCGGTGCAGGTCTACCTGACGTGTGCTCCCGCCGCCCGGCGGGAACGGATGGCGGCCCGCACGGGCCCCGCCAAGCACGCCGTCAACGCCTTCCTGCACCGCCACCTGGACGAGATCATCCGGCTCGACGAGCTGACGCTGCGGCAGGTCGTCGACGATCCCGAATGGACAGTGCTGCGCACGGACCACGTGGGGGTGCCGGAACTCGCCGAGCAGGTGCTCGACCTCTTCGACACCGCTGACCGGGCAGGCAACACGTCCCGCCGCATCCTCGACCACCTGACGACCCGAAAGGCCACCGCCTCGTGAAGGACAGCACCCTCCTCATCCCGGCACCGCTGCGCGCCTACATGCTCGCGCACAGCGTGCCGCTCGACGCCGTGCAGCAACGGCTGATCGAGCGCACCACGGCGCTGCCCGAAGTGGCGCACTGGCAGACCGCACCGGAGCAGAGCGCTCTCATCACCCTGCTGGTCCGGGCTCTCGGCGCGCGGCACGCCGTCGACGTCGGCAGCTTCACCGGCATGTCCTCGCTGGCGATCGCCCGCGGCCTGCAACCGGGCGGCCGGGTGATCGCCTGCGACATCACCGACGACTGGACGCCGGTGGCGACCGAGGCCTGGCAGGCGGCAGGCGTGGCGGACCTGGTCGAGCTGCGCATCGCGCCCGCGATCGAGACGCTGCGCGCGCTCCCGGCCGAGCGGTACCTGGACTTCTCCTTCGTCGACGCGGACAAGGAGGGGTACCTGGACTACTACGAGGAACTCGTCGTGCGGACCCGGCAGGGCGGCATCGTCGCCTTCGACAACACCTTCCGGAGCGGCCGGGTGCTCGAGCCGGTCAAGGCCGCCGACCACGCGGTCATCGAGTTCAACGCGCGTCTCGCCAAGGACTCCAGGGTCGAGGTCGTCATGCTCCCCGTCGCCGACGGCATGTCGCTGGCGTGGCGCAAGTGAGCGCGCGGAACGCCGTGGCGACACCCACGCACCAGCAGGAGCACCCCGCCGACTGGCTCGCCCCGTTGCGGGAGCGGGACCTGCTGCCCGCGGACGCGCTCGCCGCCTTCGTGGTCGGTTCGGTCGCCCGCGGCTGGGACAACTCCCGCAGCGACTTCGACATCTACGTGGTCACGACCGCGGAGTGGGAGACCGACACCTGCAGCGCCACCCTGATGCCGCTCGACCCGCCGAGGGTCCGCAGCGAGGTGTTCTACGACAACGGCAGGCGCTGGGAGGTCACCTACTGGCTGGAGAGCCAGATCGACCAGATGCTCGCCAAGATCAGCTGGGAGAAGTACGCCGGCGGTGTCTTCGCGGGCGAGATCCTCTCTCCGCGCGAGGAGACCTCACTGGCCCGGTTCGCCCACTGCCTCCCGTTGCTCGGCGGCGAGTGGATCGACGCCAAGTACGAGCAGATGAAGCAGTCCGCGTTCCGCTCCATCGTCGTGGTCCGCTCGCTCGGCCTCGCCGACGACGCCGCCGAGGACGCGTTGGGACAGCTGGAGTCCGGACACCTGGAGAGCGCGGTGCTGTCGGCCCGCCGGGCGCTCGGTCACGCCGTCGACGCGCTGCTGGAGAGCGCGGGCGAGTACGGCAGCCACATGCCCAAGTGGCGGCCCAACAGGTTCAAGGCCGCCGCTCCCGACGTGCTGTCGTTCGAGAAGTACTGGGAGCTGGAGACGATGCGCGACTACGACCCGGCCGATGCCCGGCCGTGGGTCCGCTCCGTGCTCACCACCTGCCAGGACATCGCGATGCGAGTGGAGACCTCATGAGCACCGGCCTGCGGGTACCGCGCCGCTGTCTCGGGGTCCGGGTCCGCCGCGTCTCCGGCGACCTCGTCCTCGGCGTCGACGACGACGGACTGGAACTCACCGACGTGGCGAAGCTGATCTACGAGTCGGCGGACGGGCGCAACCGCGTCGCCGACATCGCGGACATCGTCGCCGCCGCCTACGAGGCCGACGTCACCGAGGTGCGCGACGACGTGGCCGAGTTCCTCGACGTGCTCGTCGACCGCGGTGTCGTCGAATGGACCGGCGAGGAGCCCCTGCGGTGATCCGTCTGCGGATGGACGACGACAGCCTCGGCCGGGTGCGGCTCGCGCTCAGTCCGCTGTGGGAGACCATCGGCAGTCTGGCGATCCTCGCCCGCTATCCGGGCGAGGCTCCGTCGCCCTACTCCCGCTGGGCCCGCGCGGTCCGCGGCGGCATGCCGCGGGAACTGGTGAAGGGCCTGGTGGAACCGCTGCGGCGGGCCGACCCGCCGTTGTTCCCACCCGGTTCCGTGCCGCTGCCCAGCCCGGACCGCGGCACGCTCGCGGCCGAGCTGGAGGAGCTGCGACGCCGGTACGAGGGCCACGGCGCCGATGAGCTCTGCACGCTGCTGGAGCGGTACTGGGACTGGGCGATCGCACCGCACTGGGCGCGGATGCGCGCGTCGCTGGAGGAGGAGGCGCTCTTCCGGGGCCGGACGCTCGTCGTGTCCGGGCCGGAGGCGATGCTGGAGGAGCTGGACGGCCGGGTGCTGTGGTCCCGGCCGGTGCTCACCGCGCCGTTCCACTGCGATCTCGACGTGTCGGTGACCCGCTCGCAGCTGCTGCTGGTGCCGACCGTGTTCGCCGGTGGAGTGCGGCTCTTCCAGCGGGAACCGGGCGTCGTGGCGCTCTCGTACCAGGCCAGGGCCACCGGCTTCTTCCAGGTGCTGACCGCGTCCGAACGGGTCTCCCGCACCGGGGACCGGCTCGCGATCCTGCTGGGCAGCGGACGCGCGCAGGTGGTGCGGGCGCTGGAGGTGCCGCAGACCACCACCGCCGTGGCGGCGTCGCTGGGCATGGCCAAGAGCACCGTGTCACAGCACCTGACGGTCCTCTCGGCGTCCGGGCTAGTGTGGAAACAACGGCTCGGCGGACGGGTCTTCTACCAACTGGACCGGGGCGGCGTCGCCCTGCTGGAACGACTGGGGTTGTGACCGTGGAGCTGCGTCCGGAACTCACCCGGCCGGACACCCGGCTGCACGCGTCCTGGCTCGCCTCCCACGCCGAGTGGCCGGCGGGGTCGCACCAGGACGGGGCCGGGCTCGCCGCCGGGGACGACGTGACCAGCCAGGAAGGCTTCGCCGCCTGGGTCGCCAAGCTGTTGCGCAGCGCCGATCCCGAGGTCGTCCCGGCACCCGGCCGGGCGCACTCGACCTACTGGTGGATCACGCACGACGACGTCTGCCTCGGCGCGATCGAACTGCGGCACGAGCTGACCCCCCTCCTGCTGGAGGCGGGCGGGCACATCGGCTACAGCGTGTGCCCCCGCTACCGGCGGCGCGGCCTCGCGACCTGGGCGCTCGGCACCGCACTGGACCGGGCGCGGGCGCGGGGCATGGACCGGGTGCTGCTGACCTGTTCACCGGACAACCACGCGTCCGGCCGCATGATCGAGAAGGCCGGCGGTGTGCTGGAGGACGTCCGCGACACCGTGATCGGCCCGAAGCGGCGTTACTGGATCACGCTCTGACGCGTCAGGCCGATCTCGGGACACCGTAGCGGCGCACCAGGTCGGCCAGGAGTCCCGCCGCCCCCAGCGGATCACGGCCGAAGGTGGTCTCCGTCGTGAGCAGCAGTCCGTCCACACCGGACTCCAGCAGGCCGCACACGTAGGCGAGCTCGGAGCGCAGCGGCAGCCACGAATGCTCCAGACCGGACAGCAGCTGCGTGCCCACCACCACCGGCACGGACAACCGCCGGCATTCCCGCACGGCGGTCGTGCACAGCCCGTGGAAGTCGATCACCCCGCTGTCCATGAGCAGGTCGCCGCGGCCGACCAGCACGCTGTCCGCCGCGGGGGCGATCTCCGCGACGTTCGCCACGCCGGCCCTGGTCTCGACCTTCGCCACGACGGCGTTGCCACTGCGCCCGCCCCACCGCGCGCGGACCGGTTCCAGCACGGCCGCGTCCTCCGCGAACGAGACGATCGCACCGGTGAACGCCGAGTCGCTCAACCGGTCGAGCAGGGCGAGGTCCGCCTCGGGGTCCGCGGCCCGCGGCCGGTGGGACCCACCCATCACCCAGACACCCTTGCGCGGACCGAGCACGCCGCCTTCGAGCGCTTCGGCCACGCAGTGCGTCGCCGTCGCCGACACCACGCGAGCCGCGACCTCGCCGTCACCGACGAGCAGGACGTCGCCGGGAGCGATGCCCGCGCCCAGCCCGGGATCGGACAGTCCGATCTCGGGCAGGTCCTGGTCGTGGCGGGTGGGCTGCGAGGCGTAGGCGACGCGGAACCGCGGTGTGGCACCGAGGTCGAGCGCGTCCGTGTTGGTGAACCGGATCTTCGCGCCGGGCAGGTCCAGCAGCAGGTCCACGTCCCGGCCCGCCGCGCGGCCCGCCGCACGGACGTCCGCCGCCTGCGCCGCGAGCTCGTCGGCGGCGAACTTGGACGCGGAGAACCGGAACCCGCCGACACCCAGGCGGATCAGCGCCGCCATCGTCTCCGGCGCGCGGGTCGCGGGACCGATGGTCGCGAGCATGGCCGTCATCAGCCGATCCTCTTGGACGGGGGAGCGGCGGGGCAACGCGGTCGTGCGCAGCATCCTCGATCACCCGCATCACCGCGTTCGATGGCCGGTCGTTCAGCCGAAGTCGCGGCGTCCGCGCAACGGGCTGAGCAGCAGCACGAGCGGTGCGAGCAGGGTTCCCGCGCACACCAGCCACAGGGCGGGACGCAGACCGGCGGCGTCCGCGACCAGCCCGCTGAGCGCGGCCCCGAGCGGAATCGCGCCCCACGAGACGAACCGCGTGGTCGCCATCACCTGGGACAGCAGCTCCGGAGGGCTCTCCGTCTGCCGGTAGGTGCGGGTCAGGATGCTGCCGACCACCACACCGGCCGACAGGCCCACGTTGCCGATCATGAAGTAGTGCAGCGTGCCGAGGCTCGTGGTGAACGGGATGACCAGGGCCAGCAGGCCGCCGGCGATGCTCGTGGCGATCAGCGCGCGGGCGGTGCCGAGCCAGGCGGCGAGCCGGGTCGCGACGGCCGAACCGAGGACCGCGCCGAGCCCGTCCATGGCCAGCACGACACCGACGGCCGCCGTCGGCACGTTCGCGGCCCGCACCAGGTAGACCGGTGTGAGCGCGAGCAGCGCGGTGCCGAAGAAGTTCGTCGCCGTCGCCCACCACAGGCAGGGCCCCATGACCGCGTGCCGGACCACGAACGTCCAGCCCTGCTTGATCAGCAGGCCCGGTTTCGGCCGGGTGCCGCCGCCGGTGCTCCGGTGCTCCGGGAGGGTGCGCAGGGTCAGCGCCGACACCAGGTAGCTGACGGCGTCGAGCAGCAACGCGAGCACCGGGCCCATCACCTGGACCAGCACCGCGCCCGCCGACGGGCCGCCGGTCTGGGTCACGGCGTGCGTCCCGGACATGAGGCTGTTGCGGGCGTTGAGCTCCTTGCGGTCCACGATCGCCGGCAGGAACGTCGAGTTGCCGATGTCGAACAGGACGTTCGCGAAGCCCATCACCAGCGCCGCCAGCAGCAGGTGCGCGTAGGTCAGCCCGCCGAGCAACCAGGCCAGCGGGATCGAGCCGATCGCCGCCAGCCGGACGAGGTCCATGGCGACCTGCAGGCCGCGCAACGGGAACCGCTGCACGATCACCCCGGCGGGCAGGCCGAGCACCAGCCAGCCCGCCTGGCCCGCCGCGTTGAGCAGCGTGACCTCGAAGACCGACGCGTCGAGGACGGTCAGCGCGACCAGGGGCAGCGCGACCATCGTGATCGCGGACCCGGCACCGCTGATCGTGGTCGCGATCCAGAACCGGCGGAACACCGCTGCCGGGCTCATCGCCGGTGCGAGCGTGGCACCGGCCTTGTCGTTGCCGCTCACCGCAGCGCCTTCCCTTCGGTTCTCGTCAGTGGCGCGTCAGCTGGCGGCCAGGTCACCGGTGGCGTGCACGCCCCACAGGTCCGCCCGTTCGAAGGCGTCCCGGGTCCGGGCGTCGTCGAGCGCGCCGGCCTCCGCGAAGTAGCGGACGACGGGACGGGCCGCCTCGGCGATGGTCCGGCGCACCGTGCGCGGCGGCCACGACTCGGCGATGACCTGGGCGGCCTCGTCGCCGGTCAGACCGATGCCGAGCAGGTGCCGGAAGGACTGCTCGTAGTCCGGTTCGAGGAACGCGTCGACCACGGCCGGCACGTGCGGCCCGATGGCCTGCTGCTCGCGCGGGGTGAGCGCGGGCCAGAGGTGCTTGAGCAACGTCCGGAAGTACTGGTGGTGCCGGCCCTCGTCGGCGGCGTGGTCGCGGACCAGTTCGCGCACGCTGCCGGGCAGCCGCTCGTCGCGCGGGATGTCCGACAGGATTCCGGAGATCAGCGTCTCGCTGACGATGGCGAACAGCAGCGACTCGACGCCGCGGATGTCGTGCGGCAGTTCTTCGCGCACCTCGTCGAGCCTGCGCAGGAACGACGGCGCGGCGGCGTGCTCGGGAACCTGGTACGGGATGGTGGTGCCGGCCTCGATCTGCCGGGCGAAGTCGTGCGAGAACTGGGCGTGCCACGCCTCGTCCGTCACGATCTTGAACGCGTCGGCCTTCATCTGCGGCGGCAGGACCAGGCCGGACCGGCCGCGGCTGATCTTCGTGGCCACCGGGATGACCGCGAGGTTCTCCAACTCGGTGGTGAAGTCGAGGTAGTCGTACAGGCGGCACAGCAGCAGCGCCTTGACGACCACCTCGCCCTTCGCGGCGACCAGCGGGTGCAGGACGACCGGGTAGAGCTCCGGGGGGAAGAAGAGGTCTGACGTCTCCTCGCCCGGCACGTAGTCCCGCCGAGGCTTGCGCCGCACGCTCGCCAGGTCCTCCCAGCGCTCGTACCGGCTGGCGTACACGGTCACCGGGGGGCGCGCCGAGGCGTCACCCCGCAGCAACTGCTCCTGAGCCATCGACTCGTACACGTCTCACCCGCTGAACGTCAGAAGTCGTTCGCCGAGCAGGGCTTCGAGGTCGGACCGGACCTCGTCGGCGTGCACGCCCGCCTTGTCGAGCACGTCGCCGAAGGTCGTGGTGCCGTCGAGCAGGCTCAGCACCCTCAGGACGGGACTGTCCTGCTCCAGGACGTACTCGATCTGACCCGCGTTGAGCAGGAACCACGACTCCTGGGTGTCGGTGAGGAGCTGGACGTCCGCGGTGAACGCCAGCACGCCCTCCGCCGGGTGGTCGTGCTCGGCGCCGAACGGCGTGGCGTCCGCGCCGGAGCCGGTCGCGGTCGCGGTCGCGAGGCTGACCCGGACGGGCCCGGCGGACAGGTCCGACAGGCGCGGCGGGGCGGCCGCCATCTCCGCCAGCAGACCCATGTTGACAACCCGCATGAGCATCTCCGCGGCAGGCGCGTTCGTCTCGCCGTCGCCGAACTCGGTGAGGCGACGCCGGATCGCGGCGCCGTCGAGGTACTGGTCGGCGCCGGGAGCGGCCAGGGCGCGCTCGACGAGCTCTCCGTCGTCGCGGCGCAGCAGGCGGATCAGCATCCGGTACGCGTGCCACGTGCCCGAGCCGTAGAAGAACGGGCCCTTGGGACGTTCCGCGATCCTGGCGGGCAGCAGGTCGCGCACCGCTTCACGCAGGATCTGCTTGTTCCACAGCAGCCGTGGACGCAGGTGCCCGGGGATGACCGCCGTCAGCTCGACGAGCCGGTGGTCGAGGAACGGCACCCTGGCCTCCGTGCCGCTGCCCGCGGCCGTGCGGTCCTCGTGCCAGACGTTGTACTGCTGCACCTTCGCGTACTCGGAAGCCACATAGGCCTGGTAGACGTCTGTGGTGGCGTCACCGAGCGACTGGGCGAGTGCGGCGTCGGAGAAGAAGTCGTGGCCCTCGGCCCACCAGCGGCGCAGGCCGGGATGCCGGTCGAGGCGGGTGGCGCGGTCGAGGTAGCGCAGGCTCTCGACGAAGGACTCCCAGCCGGCGCCGCCGCTCAGCTCGTCGGAGTAGCCGCCGTTGAACTCGTCGCTCGCGGCGCCGAGCAGCATGCCGCGCAACTCCGGGCGTTCGGCGCGGGCGAACCGGTGCAGTTCGTGCTTGTAGTAGACCTCGGGGCCGGTCATCGGCGTCTCCGCCAGCCACACGAGGCGCGCCCATTCCTCGGGCGTCGGCACGTGGTCCCGGTCGAAGACCACCTGGTGGTTCTCGACCCCGAGGCTGGTCGCCAGCCAGTTCGCGTGCTCCGCGTCGCCGTTGACCTGGGTGCCGCCGGACAGCGCCGTGAAGGTGTGCAGGCCCGGCAGCTGGGGAGCCGCCAGGGCGAGCACGGCCGCGGAGTCGATGCCGCCGGACAGGAACAGGCCGAGTTCGGTGTCCGCGGTCGCGCACTCCTGGACGGACTGCTCGAGGAGCGCGCGGTAGCGCTCGACGAACTGCTCCGCGCTGACGCCCTCCTCGGCGTCGGTGGGCATCTCCCAGTAGCGGTGGCTGTCGGTGCGGCCGTCGCGCAGGTCGATGCGCAGGATCGTGGCGGCGGGAACGCTCTCGACACCGGAGAACCAGGTACCCGTTCCGGGGCCGCCGAAGCGGGCGGACGCGGCCAGGTAGGGGATCTCGAGGGAGCTCTCCCAGTCGAAGGCGCGCGGGGTCGCCGGGTCGGCGAACAGGCCCTTGATCTCGGAGGACAGCGTGATGCGCCGGTCGTCGCGGTGGTAGTAGAGCGGCTTGATGCCGAACCGGTCGCGCGCGAGCACCAGCTGGTTGCGCGCGCGGTCGAACAGGATGAGACCGAACATGCCGCGGACGTCGTTCAGGAACTCGAGACCGTGCTCCCGGTACAGGTACAGCAGCACCTCGCAGTCGGAGCCGGTCTTCATGCGCGTCCCGGCGGGCAGCCCGGCCACGAGCTCGCGGTGGTTGTAGACCTCACCGTTCGCGATCAGGACGAGGTTGCCGTCGTCGCTGACCAGCGGCTGGCTCCCGTCCTCGGGGTCGACCAGGGACAGCCGGGTGAACGCGAGGCCGACAGGGCCGGTGCGCAGACACTCCCGGTCGTCCGGCCCGCGGTGGTGCAGCGTGTCAGCCAGCAGTTCGAGCAGGGCGTCGGCCTCAGGACCGAGGTCCTGTCCGTCGATGCGGGCGGTTCCCGCGATTCCGCACATGGCTGTTCCTTTTGACAGGTGGTTCAGGCGTAGGTGCGCGCCCTGCGAACGAGGGCGCGCACCTACGGGTGCCTACGGAACCGTCTCTCGCTCGCGAGGGCGGCTGTCCGTGTCAGGCTCAGGTGTTGACCTTCAGCACCGTCTCCTGCGAGACCTTGCTGACAGCCGGCTTGGCGTACTTCTTCATGTGTGTTCACCTCCGCTGCTACGTGTTCTCCATCCGGGAGCCGGGAGGTTCGTCCGCCCTGCTCCTGTCTGGTGATCACGACAAGACCACCGTCGGAGGTGGACGGTCCAGGGATTCGGTCCTCACCGAACACGGCCGTTCTTCCGCCCGGACAGCGCCGTGGCCCTCGCGCACCGGCTGTGACCGGCGAACTTCCTGGATTTACCGCGGAATAACCGGTCGTGTTATTTACTGGACGCGGGCACGGCGGCGGTGAACGACCGAAGTCGCCGATGACAAAGAAAAAGTAAAGATTGACGATGACGAGGTAAAGAGAACAGGGTCAAGAGATCACGAGGAAGTTGGATTCAACCGCGCCGCCATCGGTGTTGGGCCGACGCTGGTCACGCCATTCAATGATTTTCGGGGTGATCCTCGGGGCGGCCGCGGTATTCGTGCATGGGGGGCATGTCACATGGATTTGAAGCAACTGAGCACGTTCCACCGGGTCACGACCCACATGAGTTTCACCAAGGCCGCGACCGAGTTGCGGTACGCGCAGTCCAGCGTCACCGCACAGATCAAGGGGCTCGAGGCCACCCTGGGCAAGGAGCTCTTCGAGCGGCTCGGCGGGAAGATCCGGCTCACCCCGGTCGGCGAGCGGCTCGTGCCCTACGCCGAACGCATCCTCGCGCTCGTCGACGAGGCGCGGCACAGCTTGGGCGACGAGGCCGAACCGTCGGGAACGCTGACGGTCGGGGCGGTCGAGAGCCTGATCTCCTACCGCATGCCCGTCCTGCTCGAGTTCTTCCACCACCGCTACCCCCGCCTGCAACTGGCCCTGCAGTCGATCACCTGCGCGGAGGCGCACGAGTCCGTCCGCCGCGGCGTGCGGGACCTGGGCTTCCTGGTCGAGGCCGAGACCCGGCACGAGGGACTGGAGACCAAGGTCCTCGGGACCGAGCGACTGGTGGCCGTGGTCGCACCCGGCCATCCGCTCAACCGGGCCTCCCAGGTGTCGACCTCTCATCTGCGCATGTTCCCCGTGCTGGCGCCGGGCCCGGAATGTTCCTACCGCTCACTGCTGGAGGCGGAGTTCCACGAGGGCGCCGAGGGCCCGATCTCGCTGCTCGAGTTCGGCAACATCGAGTCGGTGAAGCAGGGGGTCGAGGCGGGGATCGGCGTCAGCGTGCTGCCCGAGGTCACCGTGGCGGGCGCCGTCGAATCCGGACGGCTGAACGTTCTCGACTGGCAGCCCTCTTTCGAGGTGTACGTCCAGATCGTGTGGCGGCAGGGCAGGCAGCTCACGAGGGAAGCGCAGATCTTCATCGACCTGGTCGCCCAGACCATGGGTCAGGAAAAGGAACCGTTGATCGGCCTCGCGTCGTAGGATTCGGCCCTTTGATCGTTCGCTTCTGGCCTCACAGGCTGTCGATGTGCCTTCTGAGTGGTGCGGCGAGGTCAGGGTGGTGTCCTCTGTCGATGCGGTGGAGCAGCTGAGCAGCCACGTAGAACTGGGCCAGCAGGCCTGCGTCGGTGGTCAGCACGTCGGCGAACACGCTTCGCACCCGCTCGGCCGTGTGCGGTTCGAGGAGGCTGTGGCCGAGCAGGGTGGCGGCGTCCGTTCCTGCCGGACCGCGGCCCCACGACTCCCAGTCCAGCAGGCCGAACGCCGGGGCCATCAGGTTCGCCCAGTGCAGGTCGCCGTGCACCGTCTCCCATGCACGCACGACGGGGTTCACCGAGTTGCCGAACTGCTGCTGGATGCGGCCGGTGACCAAGGCCTGGTCCGCGTGGACGCGGTGTGTTGGCATCGCGGCTGTCGACGTGGTCGTTCGGCGCAGTTCTGCCCACCACTCGTCTGGGAGGTCGATCGGGTGGCGCAGGACTGTGCTGTGTGAGCAAGGCGAGCCTGGCAGTGCTGTCATCAACTCCGCTCGCTGGTGCCGCTCGTCCTCCCACTCGAAGATGGCGACTACTCTGGGTTTGGGCAGGTTTGCGAAGGCGTTCGCTTCGAGGTTGCCGGTCCATGACTCGCCTTCGATCCACTGCCTGTCCTCGGACACCACTCGTAGCCACAACTGGTCGCCGCGGCCTTGTACCGGTGCGCTGATCGACCTGTCCTGCCGGCCGAGGCCGGGTTCGCCGAGGACGGTGAGCCCGAAGTGTTCGGCCGCGTGGGCGAGGTTGTCGTGCATCCACCTCCGGAAGTGCGCGTCGGCCGTGCTGAGGCGTGAGTGGTCGGGTTGTTCTGGCACGGGATCCCTTCACGTGGAGCATCCCCCGCCGCTTGTTCTACTGGTTGGAATTCCTCCAAAGCGAGATGCCGCAAGGTGCTTACGTCTTTCGGGTACAGCAACGAGGTCGTCGGGGTCAGGTGATGTCGTGCTGCTGCAACCACAGTTCCAGCACGCCGAGGTGCCACAGTTCGTTACCGCCCGCCTTGGTGGCGTGGCCGTTCGGGTCGGCCAGCAGGTCGTCGACGTAGTCGCGGCGGAGGACACCGCGGCGGCGTGCCTCCGGTGAGGTCATCGTCGTCCGCAGCAGGTCGAGGACCTCACCGTCGAGCCTGGTGAGGGCCGGTACGGGGAAGTAGCCCTTCTTGCGGTCCACGACCTCGAGCGGCAGCAGGTCGCGGCCGATGTCCTTGAGCAGGCCCTTGCCGTTCTGGTCCGACTTGAGGTTCGGCGGGCAGGCGGCGACGAGGTCGACCAGGTCCTGGTCGAGGAACGGGACGCGTGCCTCGACGCCCCACGCCATCGCCATGTTGTCGACCCGCTTGACCGGGTCGTCGGGCATCAGGAGGTGGGTGTCGGTGCGCAGGACTGCGTCCAGTGCCGTGTCCGCGCCGGGGTCGGCCAGGTGGGTCGCGGCCAGGTCGCCGCTCACGTCGTGGCGGGGGAGCCAGTGCGGTTCCAGGACTTCTGCGAGTTCGTGGTGTTCCAGGTCGTGGAACGCGTCGCGCAGGACGTCGGCTGCTTCGCGCCTTGGCGCGTTCGCGGCGGGCTGGTGGTAGCGGTAGCCGGCGAACACCTCGTCGGCCCCTTGGCCGCACTGGACGACCTTGACGTGTTTCGAGACCTCGCGGCACACGAGGTGGAACGCGGTGACGTCGTGGCTGCCCATCGGCTCGCTCATCGAGCCCACGGTGTCCTCGACCGCCTTGGCGATCTCCTCGTCGCCGATGCGGATCTGGTGGTGGTCGGTGCCGAACTTCTGCGCGATCGCGTCCGAGTAGACGAACTCGTCGCCTTCGACGTCGTCGCGGCTCGTGAAGCCGATGCTGAACGTGCTCGGCTTCTGGCCTTCCGCCGCGAGGAGCGCTACCAGGAGGCTAGAGTCGAGGCCGCCGGAGAGCAGCACGCCTACGTCCACATCGGACACCGTGCGGCGCCGTACGGCGACCTGGAGTGCTTCGCGGACGGCCTGTCGCCAGTCCTGCGCCGTCCAGTCCGCGTGCTCGGGGCGGCGTGTGTACGACGGCTGCCAGTAGACGTGGTCGCGGGGTGCCTGGCCGCGTTCGAACACGCGGATGGTGGCGGGCGGGAGTTTGCGCACTCCACGCAGGACGGTGCGCGGGGCGGGGACGATCGAGTGCCAGGTCAGGTAGTGGTGCAGGCCGACCGGGTCGAGTTCGGTGTCGACGCCGCCGCCCGCCAGCAGTGCGGGCAGGCTCGAGGCGAACCGCGTCCGCCCGCTCATCTCGGCCACGTAGAGCGGTTTGATGCCTAGGCGGTCACGGACGAGGAGCACGCGGTCGCGCCGGCGGTCCACCAGGGCGATCGCGAACATGCCGACGAGGTGGTCGACGAACCGGTCGCCCCAGTGGTCGTAGGCCTTGAGGATCACCTCGGTGTCGCTCGTGGACCGGAACCGGTAGCGGCCCGACAGTTCTTCGCGCAGCTGCTCGTAGTTGTAGATGCACCCGTTGAACGCCACGGCGAGCCCGAGTTCGTCGTCGACCATGGGCTGCGCGCCGGCGTCGGACAGGTCGATGATCGACAGCCGCCGGTGCCCGAGCGCCACGTGTCCTTCCGACCAGTGGCCGGCGCCGTCCGGACCGCGCGACCACATGGTGCGCGTCATGCGCTCCACCGCGCTGAGATCCGGCCGGCCCGCCTGGTCGGTGACGATCTCACCGGCGATTCCGCACATGGCGTCTCCTCGGGATGTTCGGCTGACAGTGGTCATCCGGGTACCCCGGAACGTCGATGACCATGTTCCACCTGTGGTCTTGCTCGCGTGTGAGCAAGACCACGGCCGCTTCGCCCGCCTGCCGGTTGCGCGCGCGGACCGGCGGACGGGCAATGGACGCATGCAACTGTCGGCCGCCGATCTCGACCGGGCGACCATCCCGCTGCTCGCGCGCCGGATGGCGGACGGCGAGCTCACCTCGTCCGGCCTGACCCGTGCCTACCTGTACCGCATCGCCGAGGTGGACCGGGTGCTGCGGGCCGTCCTCGCGGTCGACCCGACCGCGTTGTGCCAGGCCGAGGAGAGCGACCGCAGGCGGGCACGCGGTGCGTCACGCGGGCCGATGGACGGCATTCCGGTGCTGTTGAAGGACAACATCGACACCGAGGGACTCGCGACCACCGCCGGGTCGCGGGCGCTGCGCGTGCCGCCTCGCGCCGACGCCGAGGTGGTGACGCGCCTGCGGGCGGCCGGCGCCGTGGTGCTGGGCAAGACGAACATGACGGAATGGGGCAACTTCCGCTCCCCGCAGGCGACTTCGGGCTGGTCGGCGGTGGGCGGGCAGACGGTCAACCCGCACGTGCTGGACCGCACGCCGTGCGGGTCGTCGTCGGGCTCGGCCGTCGCGGTCGCGGCGTCGCTGGCGCAGGTGGCGGTCGGCACCGAGACCAACGGGTCGATCGTGTCCCCGGCGGGGCATTCCGGTGTCGTGGGGTTCAAACCGACGCCCGGCAGGGTCGGCAACTCGGGCATCGTGCCGATCACCTCGCTGCGGGACACGGCCGGCCCGCTGGCGCGGCACGTCGTGGACGCGGCGATCCTCCAGGCGGCGATGGAGGGCGCGGACTTCTCGCTCACCCCAGGCACGTTGCGGGGGACCAGGGTCGGCGTGTGGCGCAGGGCCGGGTTCGACGCGGAGGTCGACCGCATGATGCAGTCCACTGTGGACCTGTTGCGGGAGAACGGGGTCACCGCCGTGGACGTCGAACTGCGGCACCAGGACGTGATCCACGCGGCCGACCGGGCGGCCATGGCGGCCGAGTTCCGGCACGACCTGGAGCAGTACCTGCGCACGAGGCCGGGAGCACCGGGCACGATGCGCGAGCTGATCGAGTTCAACGAGGACGACCCGGTCGAGCTGAGCCGGTTCGGTCAGGAGTTGTTCCACGACACCGGGAACGCCCGGCCGCTCACCGATCCGGTCTACCGCCACCAGCGGCGCACCGCGACCGACCTGGCGCGCCGCTCGATCGACGAGGTGCTCGCCGCCCACGGCCTGGACGTGGTCGTGGCGCCCACCAACGGACCCGCGTGGCCCGCCCGCGGTGCCGACCCGGCCGGTCCCCGCACCGCGCTGCCCGCGGCGGTCGCGGGCTACCCGAACGTCAGCGTTCCGGCAGGGTTCGCCGGGCCGTTGCCGCTCGGCGTGTCCTTCATCGGCGGCCACGGAGCCGACGACGAGGTGCTGCGTTTCGCCGCCGCCTTCGAAGAGGCGTCACGCGTGCGGCGGACGCCCGCCTTCCTGCCTTCCGTCTGACGCACCGTTCCGCGTGGCAGAACGCGGTGCTTCGTCCACGCGTGCGCTGAATCACATACTCCGGCCCGGCGGAGCGCACCGCTCACCACCGGGAACCGCGGAGGCGGTCTACAGAGGACGAGGGTCGACAATGGAACTCAGCGCCGAGCAGGTGGACAGACCACCCACCGAGCAGTTCGTCTCGTCACGAGGGCGCGTCCCTCTCATCGCGGTGACCGTCGTGATCGGCTTCACCGCCGCCGCGGTCACGTTCATGCTCTCGCCCCTCCTCCCCGTTCTGCTGCGCGACTTCCAGCTCACCGTCGGTGACGTGGCGTGGGTCTTCACGGCGCTGCTGATCGGCAGCGGGGTCAGCACGATCCTGTTGCCGCGCCTGGCGGACGTGCTGGGCGACCGCACGGCGACGGCGCTCGGTCTGGTGTTCCTCGCGATCGGGGCCGCGATCCCCGGTGCCGTGCACACGTATCCGGCGCTGCTGGCCGGCGCGTCGGTGATGGGGGTCGGGGCGGCGACCGGTCAGCTCGGCGTCGGGGTGCTGCGCCGGCACCTCCCCGGCGAGTCGGTGCGGACGGCCGTCGTCGTCACGCAGTTCGCCCAGGCGAGCGGCTCGGGCGTCGGTCTCGTCGCCGGCGGCATCGCCCTGAGCCACATCTCCATGCAGCAGTTCTTCCTGTCCGCCACGGGTGTCTACCTCGTCGTGGCCGTGCTGGCGTGGCTGGTCATCCCGTCCAGTCCGCGCGATCGCACGGTGGTCTTCGGGCTCGGCAACGTCGTGGGGCTGGTGGCGTGGCTGGTGCTGCTGCTCTACGGCATCAACACGGCCGGCTCGGAGGGCGTCACCTCGCCCAAGGCCATCGGGTTCGCCGTCGCGGGCCTCGCCGGCGCGGTCGTCTGGGCCTTGCTGGAGAAGCGTTCCCAGGCACCGGTGTTCGACCTCGCCCTCATCCGGTCGGGCACCGTGGCGAGGACCATGCTGGCGGGTCTCACGATCGGCATGGCCATCCAGTCGGTCACCTTCCTCATCCCGTTCTACGTGCAGACGCCGAACGCCGTCGGGTACGGCTTCGGCTACGACGCGCTGAGCACCGGCCTGATCCTGCTGCCGTACTCGGTGGTGGGTGCCGTGGCGGGTATCGCGGGCGGCGTGATCGCGGCACGCACGCGGCCGCTCGTGGTCGCCGGGATCGGCGCGGTGTGCCACGCGGTCGCGGCGCTGGTGCTGATCACGAGCATGCCCGGCGCCTCGGCGACGTCGTTCCTCGTGGCGGCGTGCGTCTACGGCGTGGGCAGCGGCATGGTCGGCGTCGGCCTGTTCGCGTCGATGCAGAGCTGCGTTCCGCAGAACCTCACGGGCATGGGGACGAGCATGGTCGGGATCATCGTCACGATCTCCGGGGCGCGACCGCGTCCGCGGTGTGCGGGGTGATGTCACGTCCGCCGCCGACAACGCCGAGGCGGTCAGCACGGCCGTGTCGGCGTTCGGCGGCCTCGACACCTTCGTGGGCAACGCCGGGCTCTGGGACTTCGGGCGCGAGCTGCGGGCCATGAGCCCGCAGGAGCTCGAACGCGGCTTCGACGAGCTGTTCGGCGTGAACGTCAAGGGGTACGTGCTCGGCGCCCGCGCGGCCGCGGACGCCGTCGCCGAACGCCGCGGTTCGATGATCTTCACGCTGTCCAACGCGGCGTTCCACCCGCGTGGCGGGGGAGTGCTGTACACGGCGTCGAAGCACGCGGCGGCCGGGCTGATCTCCCAGCTGGCGTACGAGCTGGCGCCCCACGTCCGGGTCAACGGCGTCGCACCGGGAGGGATGGCGACCGACCTGCGCGGACCGGGGTCGATGGCTCTGGACGGCACCGCCATCACGGACGTGCTGCCGGACGCGGACTCGCTGGGCAGGTACTCGGCGCTCGACTTCAGCCCGCGGGCCGAGGACTACGTGGACTCCTACGTGCTGCTCGCAGCCCGCGGTGAGTCGAGGACGGTCACCGGTGCCGTTTTCGACATCAGTTCGGTGGGGACGCCACGGCGTCCGGATCTGCCGGTCTGACGGTGTTTCCACTGGCGTGAAAAGAGATTTCGTGTCCTCACCGGCACCTCTATAGCGTCGATCGCATGGGATGGAGCTTTCACTCGGCCGAAGAACTCGTCGCCGCGATGCGGGCCGGCGCGGTGACGTCGCGGGAGCTGACCGACGAGGCCATCGCCCGCGTCGAGCGCGACGACGTGGTGGTCAACGCGATCTGCGTGCCGGACTTCGACCGCGCCCGTGCCGCCGCGCGCGCCGCCGACGAGGCACGGGCGCGCGGTGAGGACCGGCCGTTGCTCGGTGTCCCGGTGACGGTCAAGGAGTCCTACGACATCGCCGGGCTGCCCACGACGTGGGGCATGCCACCGCACCGGGACCACGTGCCGGCCGAGGACGCGGTGCAGGTGTCGCGGCTCAAGGACGCGGGCGCGGTGGTACTCGGCAAGACGAACGTGCCGCTGGGGTTGCAGGACGTCCAGAGCTTCAACGACATCTACGGCACGACCACGAACCCGTGGGACCCCGGTCGCACGGCGGGCGGGTCGTCCGGCGGGTCGGCGGCGGCGCTGGCGGCCGGCTTCGGCGCGGTGTCCATCGGCTCGGACATCGGCGGCTCGCTGCGCACGCCCGCGCACTTCTGCGGTGTGTACGCGCACAAACCGACACTGGGGCTGGCGGCGAGCCGCGGCATGGTCGCGCCTTCCGAACCGGCGTTGCCGATCGACCTCGACCTCGCCGTCGTCGGTCCGATGGCGCGCACGGCCCGCGATCTCGCGCTGGTGCTGGACGTGATGGCCGGACCGGATCCGCTGACGTCCGGCGTGGCGTACCGCCTGTCGTTGCCGCCCGCCCGGCACGACCGGCTCCGCGACTTCAGGGTGCTGGTCCTCGACGAGCACCCGCTGCTCCCGACCGGTGCCGCCGTGCGCGCGGGGGTCGAGTGGGTGGCCGCCGCGCTCGCCGGCGCTGGTGCCCGCGTGCGACGGCACAGCGCGCTGCTGCCCGACCTGGCCGAGGCCGCGACCGTCTACATGCAACTGCTGGTCTCCGGTTCCGTGGCACGCTTTCCCGTCGGACCACAGGAGTCCACTGTGGACGACCGGAGTCTGCACGCCGTGCGACTGCGCGCCATGGAGTTCAGCCACCGCGAATGGCTCGAGGCCAACGCCCGCCGCGAGGCTCACCGGCACGGCTGGCGGCGGCTGTTCGCGGAGTTCGACGCCGTGGTCTGCCCGGTCACGCCGACGCCCGCGTTCCCGCACGACCACAGCCCCGATCCGATGCGGCGGCTGATCGACGTCGACGGCGCCGAGCACCCGTACTTCGACCAGCTCGTCTGGGCCGGGCTCGCCACCACACCCGGACTGCCCGCGACCGCCATCCCCGCCGGTCGCTCTCCCGAGGGGCTTCCGGTGGGCGTGCAGCTCATCGGCCCGGCGTTCGAGGACCGCACGCCGTTGCGGCTGGCCGAACTGCTCGAACGGGAGATCGGCGGCTTCGAGGCACCGAGGTGAGCCGGGTGCGCGGACGTCGCGGTCGTCGCCGCGTTGCCCCCGCGAGTCGAACCTCACCCAGTTCACTATTTGACTAGTGAAAGCTGCTACCTTGCCGTTGTCCGATGACGAGAGGAGGTGGCCGTGACCACGCGAAGGCACCCTGACCGGGCGCTTCCGGTCCTTGCCGAGGGGGTGGGCAAGAGGTACCGCAGGGGGTGGGCGCTGGAGGAGACCTCCTTGGTGATCCCGGAGAACCGGGTGGTGGCCCTGGTCGGTCCGAACGGTGCCGGGAAGAGCACGTTGATGGGGCTGGTCACGGGCTTGCTGCGCCCGTCGGCCGGGTCGATCGCGGTGTTCGGTGACGAGCCGAGCGGCAAGGGGCTGCACCCGGCGGTGTCCTACCTGGCGCAGCAGAAGCCGTTGTACCGGCAGCTCACGGTCGCCGAGACGCTGACGTTCGGGGCGCGGACGAACCCGACCTGGGACCAGGGGTACGCCTCGCACCTGGTCGAGCAGGCCGGCGTGCCGATGAACGCGAAGGTGGGCACGCTGTCGGGTGGGCAGCGCACGCGTGTCGCTCTGGCGCTGGCGCTGGGGAAGCGGCCGAGGCTGTTGTTGCTGGACGAGCCGCTGGCCGATCTGGACCCGTTGGCGCGTGAGGCGGTGCTGCGCGTGTTGATGTCCGAGGCGAGGATGCAGGGGATCACGGTGGTGTTGTCCTCGCACGTGCTGGCGGAGCTGGAAGGGGTGTGTGACCACCTCGTGCTGCTCCACAGAGGACGCGTGCTGCTGGCCGGGGACGTGAACCGGCTGAGCGGGGACGGGACGCCGCTGGGCGAGTTGGTGCTGCGGCACATGCGTGCGGCGGCGGCACAGGAGGTGGCGGCATGATCTGGGCGGCGTTCCGGTTGCAGCGCCTGCAACTGCTCACCCTCCTCGGACTGCTCGTGGCCGGCTCGGTCACCGTGGTGCTGCTGCGGTCCAACATGATCGACTTCTTCACCTCGACGCGGATCATCGAGTGCCTGGCGCCGAACGCCGGCCCGTGCCCGGCCTCTCCGGAGGACCTGGAGGCGTTCGCGGCGAACTGGGGTGACCTCTTCCTGGTCGGGCGCGTCGTGATCGTCCTCCTGCCGGTCCTGATCGGCGTGTTCATCGGGGCTCCGCTGTTCGCGCAGGAACTGGAGCAGGGCACCCACGTGCTCGCGTTCACGCAGTCGGTGAGCCGCACGCGGTGGATGCTGAGCAAGCTCGTGGTCGCGCTCGTGCCGGCGCTGGTCGTGCTGGTGGTGCTGCAGTACCTGGTCTGGTGGTGGCTGGACGCCGCCGGTGTGCTGGGGCCGCACGCGAACGGTTCGTTCCACGTCCTCAACTTCGGCGTCGAGCACGTCTCACCGGTCGGGTACGCGCTGTTCGCGTTCGCGCTCGGCACCTTCGCCGGGGCGGTGTCCCGCCGCACCCTGGTGGCGATGACCGCGGGGCTCGGGGTGTTCGTCGCCGCGCGGTTCGCCCTGTTCGGGCTGGCGAACCGCTGGGTGCCGCGGGAGCGCCGGGACGCTCCGGTCGGTTCCGGCGGGGACCTCGGCCAGGACGGTCTGTGGGTCGGCTCGGGCTGGCTCGACACGGCGGGACAGCAGGTGTCGCCCGACAGGGCAGCCGCGCTGATCAAGGCCTGCAAGCCGGGAACCGAGACGCAGGAGGCGTACACGGCCTGCCTGCAGCAGTCCGGCGTCGCCGGGCGGTACGTGATCACGATTCCCGAGAGCAGCGCGTGGCTCGCGCACGTGTACGACTTCGCGGTGTTCGGAGGGCTCGCCGTGGTGCTGCTGGCGGGCACCGCCTGGGCGCTGCGGCGACAGAGCTGAGTGTGGTGGAGGCCTCGGGCAGGGGGAGCACCTATGCTGACGGGCGTGATCGAGTTCCGGATCGACCGGCACTCCGGGGTCTCCACCTACGTGCAGATCGTGCAGCAGGTGAAGCAGGCCATGCGGCTGGGGCTGCTGGCGCCGGGGGACCGGCTGCCCTCAGCGCGGGAGGTGGTGGACGCGACCGCGGTCAACCCCAACACCGTGCTCAAGGCCTACCGCGAACTCGAGCGCGAGGGGCTGGCGCAGGGCCGCCGCGGCCTGGGCACCTTCATCACCAAGTCCCTGGCGTCGGAGGCGACGGCCGGGGACGACGCGCCGTTGCGCAAGGAACTGGGCCGCTGGATGGGCCACGCCCGCGAGGGCGGCCTGGTCGTCGAGGACGTCGACGCCCTCTACTCCGCGGTCCGCGACGAGCACTACCCCGCCGAGGAACGATCATGACGCCGTTGACCGCGACCGCCGTGGGCAAGCGCTACGGCCGCCGCTGGGCGGTCCGCGACTGCTCCTTCAGCCTGCCGGAGGGCAAGGTCGTGGCCCTGGTCGGCCCGAACGGCGCCGGCAAGAGCACCCTGCTGCGCATGGCCGCCGGCCTGGTCCGGCCCACCACCGGCGAACTCCGCGCCTTCGACACCCCGGTGCGCGGCCGCATCCACCCCGACGTGTCGTTCCTGGCGCAGGACCGGCCCCTGCACGGGCACCTGACCGTGCGGGAGATGATCCGCCTGGTCGCGGCGCTCAACGACCGCTGGTCCACCGACCGCGTCGAGGAGATGCTCGCCCTGCAGGCCGGTGTCGACCGCGATGCCACCATCCGCACCCTGTCCGCCGGCACCCGCACCCAGGTCGCCATCGCCCTCGCGCTGGGACGCCTGCCGCGACTGCTGCTGCTCGACGAACCGCTGTCCGACCTCGACCCGCTGGCCCGCGACGAGACGTTGCGGATCATCATGGCCGAGGTCGCCGACCGCGGCACCACCGTCGTGATGTCCTCGCACCTGCTCGCCGACCTGCGCGAGGTCTGCGACCACATGCTGCTCATCGACGACGGCCAGGTCCAGATCGACGGCGACATCGACGACGTGCTCGGACGCCACCGGATCCTCATCGGCCCCGCCACCGACGAGACCGCGGTGCAGGGGGCGCTCGTCAGCGCCACCCGCACCCCGCGCCAGACCACCATGCTCGTCCGCGACCCCCAGCCCACCCCGCGCGGGTGGACGGGCACCGAACCCGACCTCGAGTCGCTGGTCATGGGGTACCTGCGCGCCGCACGCGACCGGTCGGCGCGGCGCGACTAGCGCGTGTGTCGCAGTCCGGTCCGCGACTGCCGGGCCCGAGGCGTTGATCACCGGTTCGGGCTCCTCGCCCGCCGGGGGACCGGACATCTGCCGGTAGCGGTGGGGGTGGCGGCGGCCGGGTGCGGCCACGGCGGCGCGGAGCCTGCCGGTCTGGGAGGTGGTGGAGGAGCTGACCGGGCCCTTCACGAGGTGAGCGCGGCGTGCGGGACCTCGACCCGCGTTCCCGGCAGCACCAGCCGGACCGCGACCTGGGGGGCGAGCCGGGCGACCGCGTCGGCGTAGTGGCGCGGGTCCTGGTTGCCGCGCGTGATCATCCGGTCGCCCAGTTGCCCGCTGTGGAAGGCGTAGTGCTGCGGGATGGCCATGACCGGGTTCAGCACGGCGGTGAGGGCCGCGGCCTCCTCGGCGTTCATGACGACCTGCCTCATGTTCAGCGGCCGCAGGCACAGGCCGTTCGTCGGCAGGAGGGCGAGGTCCACCTGCCCGAACCGGGCCGGGATCTCGTCGAGCTCCGGGACGCGCAGCGAGTCGCCGCCGAAGAAGACCGAGCGGCCGCCCGCCTGCAGCACGAAGGTGACCTCGTGGACGCCGTGCTTGCCCGGGGTGGCGGTCACCGTGAGGTCGCCGGTCGTGGCGGACTCCCAGCTCTCGATCGCCTGGACGTTCCGGAAACCCCTTTGCCTGGCCAGTTCCGCGACGGTTCCCGGCCCGATCACCGGGGTGTCCAGGTCGAAACCGCCTGCGACGAGCGCGTCGAGGTCGCAGTGGTCGTAGTGCTCGTGGCTGATGACGAGCGCGTCGATGCGGCCCAGTTCGCTGACGGTGGCGGCCACGGGTTCGCCGGGGTAGTAGGTCGCCTTCTGGGTGAACCACGGGTCGGTGAGCACGCGGGTGTCGCCGAACTCGATCAGCTGGCAGGCGTGCCCGATGCGGGTCACGGCGAGGGTGGTGTTCATGTGGATCTCCTGTGAGGGGTTCAGAGGTTGCCGAGGTCGAGCAGCGCGCCGAGCAGTTCCTCGGGCGACTCGAGCTGGGGCAGGTGTCCGGTGCGGGGGATCGGGGTGAACGTCGACATCGGGACCGCGGCGGCGAAGGCCTTGCCGTACTCCAGGTCGACGATGCCGTCGCTCTCGCCCCACAGGACGTGGAAGGGGACGTGCACCTGCCCGAGCCGCTCGGCGAGCGTCGGGTCGGACATGGCGGGTCCGGTGTGGTTCAGGAGGGCGCGCACGTCCGGGCCCGGGCCGGTGCCCGTCGGACGCGGGGCCTTGGCCGGGTCGTGCCAGGAGAGGGCGGTGAGCTCGGCAGGGGAGAGGCCGCGCACGTCCGTGACGGGGTGTCCGGGGACGTCGAGCCCGATGCCGTTGACGATCACGGCGCCACTGACGCGCGGGCTGTCCAGCAGGGCGATCTCGGCGGCCAGCCAGCCGCCGAACGAGTTGCCGATCACCGTGACGTCGCTGAGGCCGAGCTGGTCCAGCAGCGCGACGTACGTCTTCGCGAGGTCGACGACGCTGGAGAGCGCTTCCGGCCTGGGGGTGCCGGCGAAACCGGGATGCGTCGGCAGCAGCACCCTGGCGTGGGTGCGTTCGGTGAGCAGGCCGGCGAAGCCGGTCATCGTCGCCACGCCACCGCCGCCGTGCAGCAGCAGGTAGGGGCGGGTGCGGTCGCGGTCCTGCATGGTCAGCTCGACCGGGCCCGCGGCGGTGTCGAGCACGTGCGTCTCGGTGCGGGTGGGCCTGAGGCTGCCTGCCTCGGGGGTCGGGGTCATCGTCGCTCCAGGTGTTCAGGTTGCTTATGTAAGGAACCTTAGATCAGGTTCCTTAGTTACGCAAGGCCTGCCTGTGCCCCGAGGAGTGGTGGGTTTGTTCTTGCTGGTCGCGCGAGTGGCGAGAAGGTGTCGGTGCGTTCCGCGCGGCCGCGAAGCGCGGTCTGGGCGCGTCAGTCGCGCGGTGGCCACTGGGATCGCGGCCGTGCGCAGGACCGCTGCCGGCCACCTGAGGCGCCGGCAGCGGTGGGTTCGTGCGGGCTAGGCCTGCCGGGCCGCGCGCTCCCGCAGCACCTCGAGTGCCTGGTCGGCGTGGACGGTGAACTTCAGCTCGCTCTTGACCACGGCGAGCACCGTCCGGTCGGTGTCGATGACGAACGTGTGCCTCTTGGCGTGCAGCGGGCTGAAGCGCCGCCAGACGCCGAACTGCTTCGCCACGGCACCGTCCTCATCGGACAGGAGCGGGTAGTCGAAGCCGTAGGTGGTGGAGAACGCGCGTTGCTTGCTCACGGCGTCGGGGCTGATGCCGACGCGGTGCGCGCCCACGTCGCCGAACTCCGCCGCCAGGTCGCGGAAGTGGCAGCTCTCCGCGGTGCAGCCGCCTGTCATCGCGGCCGGGTAGAAGAACAGCACCACCGGTCCGGAGGCCAGGAACTCGGACAGGGTGCGGGGGTCGCCGTTGTCGTCGGGCAGGGTGAAGTCGGGGGCGGTGTCTCCTTGTTTCACACCAGGTCTTCGGAGCCGCGACCGGTGGGGATTGCGGCTCCGAAGACCTGGCGAACGCCGCAAGGCCGCCCCGGGGCGCGGTCGGGGCGGCCTGCACGTGCGGGTGGGTCAGAGGCTCAGGTCGAGGTCGTTCAGGACGCCGCCGACGTTGACGTCGCCCAGCTCGCCGGAGATGTCGCCGATCTTGCCGAGGTCGCCGACGGAGCCGACGCCGGTCACGTCGCCGACGTTGCCCACGTGCGAGACGACGTCGGTGACGTTGCCGACGTGGTCGAGGGAGAGGTCGTTGCCCGTCACGGTGCCGATGGCGGAGGTGACGTCGCCGCTGAGCACGTCGTTCACGCCCAGGTCGCCGGTCTGCACGCCGCTCGTGACGTCGCCGACGACGTCGGTGACGTGCGTGGTGTCGAGGACGTCGGTGCCGTTCGTGATGTCGCCGACGGTGTTGGTGACGTCGAGGTCGGTGACGGTCTTGGTGACGTCGGTGATCTCGGTCCCGGCGACGACGTCCAGGGCGCTCGACGGGTCGCTGAGCACGTCGAAGCCGTTGGTGACGCCGTGCACGGCGGCGGTGAGGCCCGAGACGGCGCCGAGGACCGTGTTGTCGTCGAGCTGCTGGCCGACGGTGTTCTGCAGCGTGCTCATGAGGTCGAGCTGCTGGTCGAGGTCGAGGCCGGAGATCGTCGAGCCGAAGTCGCCGAGCGAGGTGACCGGGGCGAAGTCGAGCACGAGCGGCAGGAGCTCCTGGATGTCCGCCGGGTGCACGTCACCGAGGCCGGCCGCGTCGAGCGAGCCCTGCGGGTCGAGCTGGAAGGCCGAGCGGGCCTCCGGGTCGCTCAGCAGGTTGAGGGTGAAGTCGTGCAGCGTCTGCGGCAGGGTCACGTCGAACTCCAGGTGCGTCGTTGTGCTTGTGCCACTGAAAGCTACGAAGAGCGGGTTGATCACCGCATCGGGTGACGTGCCTGGTCCTGTAGGTGGGGGACGGATCGGGGGTTGGGGCTACCGCGTGTAGGGGGATAGGGGGTGTTTCCCGATCTTCCGGTCGAGACCAAGCCTGAACGGGTGATGAACCGAAGTACCCCGGTAGAGGTCGGCCACCAGGAGGTTCACGCGCTCATGTCCCCGATGCCGGACACGCCCTTGTTGCTCGACGACGGGACGGCCCGGACGCTCGAACGGGCGCGCGGCGCGGACCACGTCGTGCTGACCGGGCCCGCCGGGTGCGGCAAGACCACGTTGCTGCGCGCCTTCGCACAGCCGATCGCCGTCGACGACGGGCACGCGCTCGGGGAGGACGAGGCCGACCGGCTGCTGGACGAGGTCCGTGCGGGCGGCCGGCTCGTGCTCGCGCATCGGCCGTGGCCGGACAACCGCGCGCTGGGGCGACTGGTCGGCGCGTTGCCGGGGACCGTGGTCCGCGTGCGGCTCCGGCCGCTGACGCAGGGGCAGGTCCGGTCGCTCGCCGCGCGCGTTCTCGGCGCCGAGGTGAGCGACGAGGTCGCGGGACGGCTGCACGAGCGGACCGGGGGCACGCCGGGGTTCGTGCTGGACGAGCTGTCGCCCGAGCCGCGCGGCGCGTTCGCCCGCCACCTCGACGAACTGCCCGTCGCGGCGAACGACCTGCTGCTGGCCCGTGCGCTCGGCGCCCCGTTCGACGTGGAACTGCTCGCGGCGGTCCTCGCGCTGGACCCCCACGTGGTGTCGGAGTCCGCCGAGGCCCTCAGATCGGCCGGCCTGCTCCGGATCGACGGGGCACCGCTGCCCGTCGCCGCCGAGGCGGCCGAGGCGCTCGCTCCGGCGGAACAGCGCGCGGACCTGCTGCGCAGGCTCGCCCTGACCCAGGTGGAACGGTCGCAGCCGGTGGCCGGGTACGCGCGGCCGCTGCTGGAACTCGGCGTCGTGGACCCCGGGCTCGCGGACGTGTTCATCGCGGCGGGACACGAGGTGGTCGACGACGACCCGGCGCTCGCGGCGCGGGTGTTCGCCGCCGCCGGTCCGGGCTCCTCCGCACTCCTCGCGCGGGCCCGCGCGCTCAGCGGCGACCTCGACGGGGCCGTGGACGTGGTGGACCTCGAACACGCCGACGCGGACGCGCTGCTGGTCGCCGCGACCGTGCTGACGCTGCGCGGGCAGGTCGGCCGCGGGGGCGAACTGCTCCGGCGCTCGGACAACGGCCTCGCGCTGGGCTTCGCCGTGACCGGTCTCCTCGGTGCCGGACGGCTGGAGGAGGCGCGTGCCGTCCAGTCCGGCGCGCACCCCGCAGCGTCGCTCACCGACACGCTCGGGCACCGGCTGGCGGGCGTCGTCCTCGACACGGTCACCGGCCCGCCGATGGCCGCCGTCGCCGCCGCGGTGGCCACGGCGGGGGTGAACCAGGCGGGCTCCAGGGCGTCGGTGCAACCGGACAGTCCCACCGCACTCGCCGCGTTGGTCTGCGTCCACGCGGGAGAGCTGTCGGTGGCGAGGTCGTTGCTGGCCAAGGCGGTGCGGGGCGACGACGGCCGGGGACTGCACGCGGACCGGCACCAGCTGCTGCTCGCCTGCGTGGACCTGTTCCGCGGTGACGTCGAAGAGGCACGACGACTTTCGCGTCCCGACCTCTCCCGGGAGCCGCGGGAGGCCCTGTTCGCGGCGGCGCTGGAGCTCGGCGTCACCCGCCGCGCCGGGGACCTCCACGCCCTGCGCGCGGCGTGGGAACCGGCCCAGCAGGCGCTCGTCGTGCACCCCGTCGACCTCTACACGCTGCTCCCGCTGACCGAGATCGCCGTCGCGGCGGCCAGGATCGGGCAGTTCCACCGGGTCGAGACGCACCTGGACGAGGCGTGGACGTTGCTCGGCGACCTGGGCGACCCTCCCCTGTGGACGGTGCTGCCGCGCTGGAACGCCTTCCACGCGGCACTTCTCCTCGGGGACCACCCCGCTGCCGAGGAGCACCTCGCGGCGCTGGACACCGCGGCGGACGCGTTGCCGTTCGGCCGCGCGCTCGCGACCGCCGCGCACTGCTGGAGCGAGGCCGGTCACGGCGACGTGGACCACCTGCGCGTCGAGTCGGCGGCGCGGGAACTGCACGCCCACGGCCTGCGCGCCGACGCGGCACGGCTCGCCGGGCACGCGGCGATGCACACCACCGACCGCAGGGCCATGACGCAGCTGCTCGACATCGCCCGCCAGTTCCACGGCACGAACGGCGGCCAGGGCAACGGGGGCGCGGAGGTCCTGAGCGACCGCGAGCAGGAGGTCGCCGCGCTGGTGCGGGACGGGCTCACCTACCGCGAGGTCGGCGACGCGCTCTTCATCTCCGCGAAGACCGTGGAACACCACGTCACGCGCATCCGCAACAAACTCGGCGCGCGGAACCGGCGCGAGCTCGAACGCGCTTTGGAGGACGTCTCACTTCCCGCACCCCGGTGATCACTCGATCAGGTGCAATGGGCCTCGAACACCGATCCGGAACCGCTGCGGGGTACGGATGTGGTGCGCGAGGATCCGCCAGATGCGGTTCAGCCGGCTCGGGACGGCGCCACGCGGGTCCCTGTGCGTTCACACCTGTGGACGCACAGGGACGCGGCGCCTCCACCACGTGATCACCGTCCGTCGACATCGGACGCGCGACTCTTCATCACAAAGTAGTCGGAAATGAATGTTTCAAAATAATTAGTTCTCGTGACCTGCGGAGAACAAATTTCTCGCACTTTTGTGCAATCCACCCTCTTGGGGGAACCCGAATGCCTTGACGTACAGGTGCTCATTCGGTGAGAGGGGGTGATTGCATGAAGTTGACATGCTCCACAGCGCTCAAGCGGACTTTCGGCGTGGCCGGTTTCCTCATCGGATTCGGCCTTCTCTCGGCGGGGGTCGCGAGTGCTGACGACGGCGGGTCGCCCGGTCCGCTGGGCGGTGTCGCCGGACTCGTCGCGCCGGTGACCGATTCGGTCGCGCCGCTGACGAGGGACGTGACGGCGGTGGCCGAGCCGGTGCTCGAACCGGTGCTGGAGGCCGCCGAGCCGGTGACCGAACCGGTGCTGGAACCGCTCGCGCCGGTCGTCGACACGGCGACGCGGGCGCTGGACCCGGTGCTCGAGCCCCTGCGGCCCGTGACCGCGCCGCTGCTCACCCCCGTGGTGAACGCGGTGCGGGACGTGCCGCTGGTCCCGCGGATCGCGGAACCGCTGGTGGCACAGCCCTCCGCCGCGGCGGAGGTCCCGCCGCCGGTGTCCGTGGCACCGGAGACACCGGACGTTCCGGTGGTCGTGCCACAGACACACGTGGTGGCTCTGCCCGAACAGGTCGCGGTGGCGGGAACGCCGCAGCGGCAACCGATCTCCGCGCCTGAAGCGGCGCCGCCGACCGAGGCGCCTTCCCCGCCGTCACCTGGCGTGCCGTTCGCTCCGACCGGCACCACGGGATCGGCGTCCTCGACCGGATCGACGGGCCTCGCGCTCTCGGACCTCCCGGCGGAACGGGGAGTTCACGCGGGCGACGGGTCCCTCGTGGTGGTCACCGACCACCAGGTCCACGGGTCGTGGTGCTACTACTACGGCCGGAACCATCCCAGTTGAGCAGTCCTGACGACCAAGCCGGCAGATCACCAAGCTTGATCAACAGGAAGGTTCGACAATGCACAGCTCTGTGCGACGCGGTCTGGTGGCCGCAGCGTTCTCGGGAGGCTTCCTCCTGTTCGGAACGGCGATGGCAAGCGCCGACACGGGTGGCGACGGCCTCCTGGGCGGCGTCGGCGACGCCGTGCACTCGATCGTCAACGGCGGCAACGGCGGTGACTCGGGCAAGGGCGGCGACGCCACGAGCTCGAACAACGCCAGGTCCGGCGACTCGGGCGACTCGGGGAACTCCGGTTCCACCGGCGGCAACAGCGCCTACGGCCTGTGCGTGCTGGCCGAGTGCCACACGAACGTGAGCTCGGGTGACTCCGGGGACACGGGCGCGACCGGATCGACCGGTGACGCCTCCAACCACAGCGCCACCGCGGGTGGGAACTCCGGTTCCGCCGGCGACGGCGGCGACGCCACCGCGGCGGGCCGCTCGGGCGATTCCGGCGCGAACGCGGGCAACGGCGGCAACTCGGGCGACGGCGGCAACGCCTCCAGCTCGAACAACGCCACGTCCGGGAACTCCGGTGACTCGGGCAACTCGGGTGACACCGGCGGCAACAGCGCCTACGGCGTCTGCGTGCTCGCTGAGTGCCACACGAACGTGAGCTCGGGTGACTCCGGGGACACGGGCGCGACGGGGGCGACCGGTGACGCTTCCAACCACAGCACCACCGTGGGTGGGAACTCCGGTTCCGCCGGTGACGGCGGCGACGCGACGGCCGTGAGCAAGGACCAGAAGTGGGGCCACAACAACAACGGCTCCACTGAGGCCACTGCGGGCAACGGCGGCAACTCGGGCAACGGCGGCAACGCCACGAGCTCGAACAACGCCACGACCGGTGACTCGGGCGACTCCGGTAGCTCGGGTGACACCGGCGGCAACAAGGCCGTCGTGCGCACGACCGGTTCGGAGCAGGGCCACGGCTGGAACCGGGACGAGAAGTCCTGGGACGGCGACAAGTCCTGGACGACCGTCACGTCGGGCGACTCCGGCGACACGGGTGCCACCGGCTCGACCGGTGACGCGTGGAACCACAGCACCACGGTGGGCGGGAACTCCGGTCCGGCCGGTGACGGCGGTGACGCCTGGGCGGTGACCGAGCAGGGCAAGTCCTGGAAGCACCACGGCAAGTGGAGCAAGCACAGCGACAACGGCTCCACTGAGGCCACCGCGGGCAACGGCGGTGACTCGGGCAAGGGCGGCAACGCCACGAGCTCGAACAACGCCACGACCGGTGACTCGGGCGACTCCGGGAACTCCGGTGACACCGGCGGCAACTCGGCGGTGGTGAAGAACGAGAACAAGAACAACGGCTGGAAGCACGACAGCTGGAAGAAGCACAGCTGGAAGCACGACGGGTGGAAGCACGACGGGTGGAAGCACGACGGCTGGAAGAACCACGGCACGCAGTCCTGGACCGAGGTCACCTCGGGCGACTCCGGTGACACCGGTGCCACGGGTTCGACCGGCGACGCCTCCAACCACAGCACCACGACCGGTGGCCACTCCGGTCCGGCGGGCGACGGCGGCGACGCCGCGTCCTGGACCCACGGGAAGCACTCCGTGAAGGCGTGACCACGAGGTGATCACCAAGGCGGGGCCGGTTCCGACCGGTCCCGCCTTGCGCTGTGCCGCGGGCCGTGGTGGCGGTGCGTTCGGACGGCCTTCGGCGGATGTCTCGGGCCATGGCCACCGCAGCTCCACGCGGGCTGCCGGAACAGCGCCCGCCGAGCCCCGCGAACACGGGATCCGTCACCGGGCACCTCAGCAGAGGTGCCGTCGTCACGGACTCCGGCCCGCGGGTCGGCTAGTGGTGTGGCGCAGAAGGTTGCCGGGGGAATTCGCGGTCAGACGGGTGCATCGTGGTGCCGCCCCCACGTCCTCGTACTGGTAGTACGGGGGCGTGGGGGCGGTGCCGCGAGGCGCCCTGCTGAGTGTGGATTACCTCGCCGACCTTCTGGGACGCACCACTAGCTCAGGGCGTGAGCGCCGGGGTCCTGGCGTTCAGTTCGGCGAGGACGCGGCGGGCCGTGTCGTCGTTCTGGCGGAAGAACGGGGCGTTGCGTCCGGGACGGGAGAACGCGCCCAGTGCCCCTCCGCCGGCGAAGAGGCCCAGCGCCAGGCGGCGCGGATGTGCGTCGCCCGTGTCGTCGAGGACGTGGAACGTGTCCGGGTCCACCGGCACGCGGGTCCTGTTGTGCGCCAGCGGGAGGAGCAACGGGTGCGTGCGGGCGTCGGGGTCGGGCAGGCGGGCCTCGACGAAGTGCCTCGCGCTGACCGCGAACGGCAGGGAGTCCGTGTGCGCGGTGAAGGCGTCGGTGCGGGTGACGCGCAGCCCTGCTCCCAGGAAGTGGAGCAGGCCTGCGCGCGTCAGGGCTTGGAGTTGCTCCAAGCGGTGTGGGGGAGGACCGGACCCCAGGTAGGCGGCGAAGCGCGACAGGACCGCGGCCGTGCGCGCGGTCGCCGGGGTGGGCGCCGCCTGTTCGAGCACCTCGCTCACGGTCAGGAGTCCGTGCAGGACCGCGGCGTGTGCGCTGTGACGGGGGTCGGTGGCGCGGGCCACCGCGTGGCCCATGTGGTCGCGCATCCACGTGTTCAGCGCCGCCTGGTCCGGGAACGAGCGGGTCAGCGGAGCGCGCAGGAAGCTCGTGTCCGCGCGGTCGGCCGGGTCGGGAACGGCCTGCGCGACCAGGACCTCCAGCGCCGGGTCGGTGATCGGCAGCGCGGCGAACGCCGACGCGAAGGCGTCCCGCGGCATGCGGGTCCGTTCGGCGTGCGCGGCGAAGAGCTCGCGGTAGTGCGCCCAGACGAGTTCGCGGCACGCGGCGCCCACCAGTTCGCCCGGTGTGGTGGCGCGGGCGAGGAGCGCCGGGGTGAAGAAGCGGGGAGCACGGTCGGCCAGCGGGGGCGGCACCGGCTTCGGCAGATAGGGGACGCCTCGGCGGGATCCCGCGTGCAGCACCGGTTCCCGGCCGCTCGGGTGGTAGGTCAGCGTGCCGTCGCGGCCGCGGGTGAAGCGGCCGCCCCGGCCCTGCGTCAGCAGGACGACCAGGTCCACGAACGCCAGACCCATGCCGGACACCAGGACCGCCTCGCCCGCGGGCAGGCGGTCGAGGTCCTCGTCACCGGGGCACGACGGCGGCAGGTACGTGCCGCCGGTGCGGGCGGCGAAGTCCTGGTGCGCCAGCTGGCCCGGGGTGCGGTGACCGCCCACGTTCCCCTGCGCCAGCACGACCACGTCGGCGACCACGTGCGTGCCGTTCGCCAGCGCGACGGTCTGGCGCGGGCCGTCCGAGAGGGCCACGGCGCTGGTCCGGTGCACGAAAACCCTGACAACGCGCGGAAAAGCGCGCACGGCTCGGTCGAAGCACCACCTCAGGTAGGCGCCACCCTGCCGGCGGGTCGGGAAGACGTCGTCGTCCAGCCCGGACCACTCGGCGAGCGTCGGGCCCGGGGTGATCGGGCCGGCGCAGCGGACGCTGTCGTCGGTGAACATCGTGACGTCGGCCGCGCGCGAGTTCATCAGCATCAGCGGGGACTGGTCGGGGCGCCACACGCGGCCCGCTCCCGCCGGGTGCGGGTCGACCACGTGGATCTCACACCCCGCCGGGAGCAGGGAGGCGTTGGCCGCCAGCCGTTCCAGCAGACCGGTGCCGCGCGGGCCGGCACCGATGATCGCGAGCACGGCGGTCATACGAGCACCGCCGGTTCCTCGACCGGCGCGGGCCCGCGGGTGACCACCACGGCCCGCAGCAGGGGCACGCAGCCGAGCAGGGCGAGGCCCGCGCACACCCACGCCGTGGGGCGCAGGCCGAGCGCGTCGGCGAGCAGGCCGCCGCCCAGCGCGCCGAGGATCTGGGCCGTCGTGGCGATCGTGCGCAGACTCGCGATGGCGCGGCCGAGCGCGTTCTCGGGCACCAACTCGGTCAGCGCGCCGCTGAGGCCGACGTTGGCGATCGCGCCGAACACGGTCGGCAGCGCCAGGCCCAGCACGGCGATCGTGAGGGCGACGGGCAGCGGCCCGCCCGCCGACGGCAGCACGAAGGCGGCACCGACGGTGCCCGCACTTCCCAGCACCGCCAGCGAGTGCAGGCTCATGCGCTCGGCGAGGCGCCCGGCCGCCAGCGAGCCGACGAGCCCCGCCAGGCCGCTGACCGCGAACAACGCGCCGTAGAGCTCCAGCGGCACGTGCAGGTCGCGCAGCAGGAAGGGCGCGACGATGGTCGCGAGCGCGCCGACGCTCATCGAACGCACCGCCGTGAACACGCCGAACGTGCGCAGGAACGGGTACTTCGCCACCTGGCGGAAACCCTCGCCGATCTCGCGGTGCAGCGACCGCGGCGCGTCGGCGGGCGGGGCGCCCTGGTCGGGTGCGGTGATGCGGGTCAGCAGGACGAGGCTGACGAGGTAGGTCAGCGCGTCGACCACGAGCGCGAAAGCGCCGCCCAGCACGGAGATCAGCACACCCGCGAGCGCCTGCCCGGCCGTGCGGGCGCCGTACTCGCCTGTCTGCAACCGGGCGCGGCCCGCGGTCAGCCGGTCCGGCGGCACGAGGCTGCGCAGGTGCGTGAAGTAGACGGTCTCGACGACGGTCGCGATGCAGCCGAGCACGAAGCACAGCGCGGCGAGCCACCAGATCGTGGCGGCACCGGTGCCGATGCCGAGCGCGACGACGAGCACCAGAGAGGCGGCCGCGGCGTTGCAGCCGATCAGCACGCGGCGCGGTCGGCGCAGGCGGTCGCCGAGGACACCGGCCAGCAGGCCGAAGACGCAGGCGGGCAGGATCGCGGCCGCGCTGACGAAGCCGAGCTCGCTCGGCGACGCGTTGAACACGATGACGCCGAGGGTGGCGATCGCCATCGTGGTGAACGTCGAACCGAAGGTGGAGCTCACCTCGGCCGACCAGTAGTAGCGGAAATCGCGGCTCACGCTGGTCCTCCTGCGACGCGGAGAAGTCATCCTGGGCGGAAAGAGCTTCGGGGCGGAGAGCGGGGGAGTTCCCCCGCCTCCGCCCCGTGGCACGGCGTGACCTGTGGAAGGTCAGGTCAGCAGACGATGCTGGCGGTGCTCTTGCCCGGCTCGACCTCGACCGGGTTGGTGTAGCCGGCCTCGGTGTTCTCGTCGTCGGCGAGGTTCTGCAGCTCGTTGATGTCGGACATGTCCGTCTCCTTCGTTGAGGTGAAGTGCTTGCTGTGGTGCGGGAAGAGCGGGTGGGGCCAGGTCAGCAGACGATGCTGGCGGTGCTCTTGCCGGGCTCGACCTCGACCGGGTTGGTGTAGCCGGCCTCGGTGTTCTCGTCGTCGGCGAGGTTCTGGAG
Source organism: Lentzea sp. HUAS12 (assembly GCF_024125735.1). Taxonomy (NCBI): domain Bacteria; kingdom Bacillati; phylum Actinomycetota; class Actinomycetes; order Pseudonocardiales; family Pseudonocardiaceae; genus Lentzea; species Lentzea sp. HUAS12. Next base: position 4,383,379 of record NZ_CP099738.1, on the reverse strand, counting down.
CTCGTTGACGTCGGACATGACTGCCTCCTCAGGGGTTTTCTTGCTACCGCTCGACTTCGTCGAGGGCGAACAGGGGATCCGGGTGGTCGTCCAGCACTCCGGCGAGCACCGTCAGCACCCCGGCGGACCCGAACCACAGGTCGCCGCTGAGGCGCAGTGCGTGCTCACCGGGGACGTACGTCCCGGTCTCGTGCGGCACGGCGTAGAGGAAAAGACGCTGTGCCAAGGTCTGCGCACGGTCCAGGCTCGCCTGGTCGCCGTGCCTGCGGCCGTGGTCGTGCAGGGCGAGGCTCAGTCCCGCCATGCCGTCGAACAGGCCGCCGTAGTGGGTGAACGAGCAGTTGAGCCCCGTCAGCAGGCCCGGGATCGCGGCGGCGACGCGCTCGTCGCCGGTCGTGGCCAGGTAGCGGCTCGCCACCATCAGCACACCCGCGGTGCCGGTGCTCAGGTACGGCATCAGCCTGCGGTCGCGGTCCGAGACCCCGAACAGCAGTCCGCCCTCGGAGAGTTCGGCGCGGTCCAGTTCCTCGTGCAGGAGACCCAGTCCCCGCGCGAGGTGGTCCTCGTCCCCGGTCAGCACACCGAGGTGGTGGTGGAACAACGCGAGCCCGGTCCGTCCGTCGACGAGTCCGGCGGCGTTGTGCCGGCCGAGCAGCTCGGTCGGCGAGCCGGGGATCTCGTGGGCGTGCCGGACCGCCTGGTCCAGGTGGGCGCGGTCGCCGGTGTGCCGGTACAGCGCGAGGTGGGCGAGTCCGACGCCGGCGGAGCCGAAGCCGAGCGTCGCGGACCCGTGCAGCAGCGGGTGCTCGTCCGCCCGGGCCAGGAGCTCCTGCGCCTCGGCGATCCTGCCGTGCTCCGCGAGGACGCGGGCCACGCCCGCCTGTCCCGCGACGAGTCCGGGAGGCAGGTCGTCCGCCTCCGCCAGCGCACGGGCGCACAGCCGGTCCAGCAGTTCGTCCGACGGCGTTCCCGCCACGTGCAGGGCGTGCACGACGCCCGCCAGCCCGTGGCCGAAGCCGAGCCTGTTGGTGGCGTAGGACCGGGGACCGAGCGGCACCACGCCGTCGGGGTGCCCGGTGTCGCGCAGACCCGTGATCAGGCCGTCGCGCAACGCCTTCAGGCAGTTCCAGGGGTTCGAGGTGACCTCGTCCGCGGACGGGACGGGGTCGGGCTCGCGGACCTGCGTCGCCAGCGCCCACATCTTCCGCGGCACCAGGCCGTGCGGGTCGAGCTGCGCCTTCAGGTGGGCGAGCACGCCGGGGAACAGGTCGGCCGTCGTGGTGATCGGCGCGATCAACGCCAGCGCGATCGAGGAGAGCGCGTAGTCGTCGTAGCGCACCGGGTCGTCGGCGAACCGCAGCGGGTCGGCCGGGAAGAACCCCGGCGTGCCGATCGGCGTCAGCGGTCCGCCGAGGCGGGCGGCCGTCTCGAAGTCGATGAGCCGGACCCTGTCCTCGTCGTCCACGAGCACGTTGTCCGGGCTCAGGTCGATGAAGGCGTAACCCAGGCCGTGCAACCGTTCCAGCTGCGCGGTCAGTTGGTCGAGGATCTTCGCGGCCCGTGCGTAGTAGGCCAGGAAGTCGTCGTCGGTCGCGGTGGACCAGATGATCGGGTTGTGCTCGACCCACCACGAGCGCAGCGATCGTCCCGGCACGAACTCGGTGACCAGGAACTCGTTCTCCAGGTGGCGGAAGTACCGCACCGGTTCGGGGGCGAAGCCGGAACCGGCGCGGTGCAGCTCCCGCAGCACCTCGTACTCGTTGCGCAGCCGGTCCTGGCTCGCGCTGGTGGGGCTCACCAGGCCGTGGTGGCCCCGGCTCTCCTTCACGAACACCGTGCGCCCGGTGGCGACGTCGGTGCCCTGGTAGGCGCCGCCGCCGTTGCTGTGGCGCAACGCCTTCTCGAACCGCACACCGCCGAACTCCGGCGCGCCAGTGCGTTTCGGCGCGTCCACAGAGGACTCGGCGAACGGGTCGGTGATGCCTTCGGGCGTGCTGAACCTCGTGCCGCGCACGTCCGGGACGCTCCGCCCGGCCGCGTCGAGGACCAGCAGCTCGTGCCAGCCCTGCGCGGTGAGCCTGCGCCGGGCGACGAACGCGCCGTAGCGGTAGTGCACGACCCGCGAGTCGCCGAACCGGCGATCGCTGAGCACGTAAGGACCTTCCTCACCGTCGAACGCGGCGGCGAGGTCGCGCATGAGCGCCTCGGCGGTCGCGGCGTCCGGCGGGTAGGCGGCGCAGAACTTGCCCGACTGGCTGCGTTCGGCGTGCTTGTGGTGCGTCACCACGAAGTACAGCGAGCAGCTCAGGTGCTTGAACCCCACGCCGTGCGCCGCGAAGATCGGCGCGGCGACGTCCAGCACGTGCTGGGCGCGGTTCGCACGGGCCGACAGGTGGATCTTCCAGCCGTCGGTGACGCCGCCGAGCTTGTGCGGCGGGTACCACCCCGTCCACACGTCCTGGTGGTGCCGGCTCCAGTCCGCCGGCATGCCCGTCGCGGTGTACTCGGTGCCACGCCGGGTCGTGCGGCTGAGCGGGGCGTAGAACTCCGGATCGGCGTGCACGAGTGAGATGCTCATTTTCTCGTTCCCCTCTCCGGATTCCTTCGGGCTTTTCCCTTGCTCTGGAAACAATTCTGCTTGCCTGCCAACGGGTTCGGAAGGTCGTGGCGCGTCAGCTTCCGGACCGTTCGCGGACAACAAGATGACCCCGTTGCGGGTGACGAAAAGGGCGGGCACCCGCAGGTACCCGCCCTTGGTCCGCGCCGGTCTATCAGTCCCAGCCGAACGCGCCGATCACGTCGTCGTCCTCGCCGATCCCGTTCGATCCCGCCTTGCGCACCATGTTTCCTCCTGAACAGTGTCACCTGCTGTTGTCAGGGCAATGAGGTCTCAGATCCAGCCGCGCCGCGCGGCCGCCATTCCCGCCTGGAACCGGCTGTCCGCCCCGAGTTCGTCCATGAGCCGCGCGATCCGCCGGCGCAGGTGCCGCACGGACACGCCGATCTGCCGGGCGACGAGCTCGTCGGTCAGTCCGGAGGCGAGCATCCGCAGCACGGACCGGTCGTCGTCGGACGGCGCGCCGGCGGGTTCGGCGAAGTCCTGGGCGCCGTCCCACAACTGCCGGAACCGCCCGACCAGCTCGCTCACGATCCCGGGCTGGTGCACGACCAGCGCGCCGGAGCCCGCGTCGGTCGGATCGGACGGCACGATCGCGATCCGTTCGTCCAGCAGGATCAGCCGCGCGAGCGGACCCGGCAGGAACCGGATCTGCGCGCCGGACGCCGTGCGCTCACCGAGCCGGGCACGGGTGCGTTCGGCGCGCAGCACCCGCTCGTCGTAGATGATCCGCATCGTCACTCCGCGGCCCAGGCTGCGGTTGTCGAGCCGGGACGCCTCCGCGCGGGCCGCCTCGCTGGACGCCCGCGCCGGCTGCACCGCGTACACGCTGGACCGGGTGAAGAAGCACAGCTCCGCGAGCCGCTCGCGGATCCGTTCGGGCTCGGTGATGTGCTCGACCTCGACCGTGCGCGCGTCGTGCCGGAACCCCGCCGCGAGGCCCGCCAGTTCGGTGCGCGTGCCGCCGATCTTCTGCTGGCGCCGCAAGGTCTCCTGCTCCAGCCGTTCGATCAGCTCGCCGACCACGACCTCGGGGTCACCGGGCGCGTACCCGCACGGGGCGGTCGCGGCCACCTCCACGACACCGAGGGCGAGCAGTCCGGCCAGCGCGTTCCGCACGGCGGTCTCGTCCGTGAGCAAGAGCGACGCGAGGGTGCTGTTGTCCCGCAACGGATCGGCCAGCAGGCTCCGGTACACGCCCTCCTGGAGCGCGTCGAAGCCGAGGTCACGCAGCGACATCCCACCACCCCGATCAGTTCCACCGCCTGAGGAGACTGTGCGTCACCTGGTTGCGCGGTCACATGGGTAGTGGCTCCCCATATTCGCTGCGGGGTGTGGGGGCGGAACACGCAAAAGCCCGGTCCCGCGGGGGCAGGACCGGGCTTTGCGCAGGTAGAACGGCTACTCGACCACCCAGGGGCCGAACGCCTGCAGCGGCTCCTCGCACTTCGTCGCGTCCCCGATGACGACGGCCGCGAGGAGTTTGGGGGCCAGCAGGTGCACGCCCACGTGGTAGATGTCGGACGCGGTCACCTCGGCGAGCAGGTCGGGGCTGCGCCGGATCCAGTCGAGGTCGAGGCCGACCCCCAGCAGCGTCACCAGGGTCGTGGCGAGACCCGACCTGGTGGCGATCGACATCGCGAGGTTGCCGGCGGCGAACTGGCGGACGTCGCGCAGCTCCTGGGCGCTCGGCCGCAACGTCGACAACCTGCCCAGCTCGTACCACATCTCGAGCAACGCGGGCGCGGTCACGTCGGTGGCGACGTCGGCCTCGATCACGAGCGTGGACCCCGCGCTGCTGTGCATGATCCGGCTGCGCGGGGTGTAGGTGTACCCCTTGTCCTCGCGGATGTTCGCCACCAGCCGCGACGAGAAGTACCCGCCGTAGATCAGGTTCGCGAGGTGCAGGGCGGGGAACAGCGGGTCGTCGCGGCGCAGCGCGGGCCCGCCGATCCGGATCGACGACTGCACCGAGCCGGGCCGGTGGAACAGCCGGGACGCCCCCGCGGGGGCCTCGTCCGGCAGCGGCGGCAGGTCCGGCACGGGGAGCCCGCCGGGCCGCCAGTCCGCGAAGTGGCGGCGCATCGCCGTGACGGCCCGGTCCGGATCGACCAGGCCGACGACGACCAGCACCGCGTGGTCGGGCACGACCCGTTCGGCGTGCAGCGCCCGCAGCTGTCCGGCGGAGATCGCGTCGACCTCGGCGCCGGTCGGGATGCTCGCGCCGTAGGGGTGGTCGCCGTACAGGTGCCGGTGCAGGATCTCTCGCGCCCGGATGGCGGCCTGCGACCGCGCCGCCGTCAGCCGCGACGCGAGCCGCCCGCGTTCGGCCAGCACCTCCCGGTCGGGGTAGGTCGCCTCCCGCACGACCTCCGCGAGCACGGCCAGCAGGTCCTCGAACCGGTCCGCGAGCACGGTGCCGCTGAACAGCAGCCGGTCGTGGTCGACCTCGGCCCGCAGGCTCGCCCCCAGCTCGCCGACGCGTTCGGCGAGCCCGATCCGGCCGGTGGCCGCGGTGCCCGCCAGCACCGTCTCCGACAGCAGCCACGCGCGGGCCAGGTGACCCGGCGCCATCGAACCGAACGGGACGCTCAGCCGGATCTCGGCCAGCGGCGCGCCCGGCCGCTGCAGCGCGAGGAGCCGCAACCCGTTGGCACAGCGGTCTTCCGTGACGTCCGGGGAGATGATCTCCGGCCACGGCCGCAACGCGGGAACGACACTCGCCGTCATGCTGCCTCCTCCTGGTACGAGGCGGGCAGCAGTTCGACCACGGCCCGGCGGTCGGGGGTGATGCGCGCGGCCGCCCGAGCCACCTGCTCGGGCGTGATCGCGGTGAGCAGGGCGGGCAGCTCCCCGAGCAGTTCGGCACGGCCGTGGCGGAGTTCCAGCGACGCCAGCGCCTGCGTGCGCGCGAGCACCGAGTCCGTCTCGACCAGCAACCGGGTGGTGAGGCGGCTCGCGATCCTGTTCAGCTCGCGTTCCTCCGGACCGTGCCGCGCCACCAGGGCGAACTCCTCCGCGACCGCGTCGAGCACCTGCTGCGAGCTCGTGCCGGGCGTCTGCCGGGCACTGCACACGAGCGCCGTCGGGTGGCCCGTGTCGAGCGGGTCGCCGAGCATGCCGAGGTAGCAGCGGTGGCTCGTGGCGAGGCCGTCCTGGCGCACCAGCCTGCGGTGCAGCCGGCACGCGGGTCCGTCGTCGGACATCACGTCGGCGAGCAGCAGGTACGGCAGGTACTCGTCCCACTGGCCGATCGGGTCGGGCACCCGCCACCCCGCGGCCACGGCGGGCAGCGGCGCGTGCGGGTCGTACTTGACCGTGCGGCGCTCGCCGGTGATCTCCGGTTCCGCGAAGTCCGGCCGGGAAGGCCTGGGGCGGAACGGGATCGGCCCGAAGTGGCGTTCCACCATCGCGAGCGCCTCGTCCGCGTCGAAGTCGCCGCACAACGTCAGCAGCGCGTTCGCCGGGGCGTAGTAGCGGTCGAAGAACTGGCGCGCGTCCTCGACGGTCGCCGAGTCCAGGTCGTCGAACGAGCCGTAACCGTCGTGCGAGTTCGCGAAGCTGTCGAAGAGAACTCCCGGCAACGTCACCCACGGGAAGCAGCCGTACGGCTTGTTGGTGACGTTGGCGCGGATCTCCTCTTTCACGACGTCGATCTGCACGCGCAGGTTCTCCGCGTTGAGGTTCGGCGCGCGCATCCGGTCGGCTTCGAGGAACAGCGCGCGCTCCAACGCGTTGCTGGGCAACACGTTGTGGTACTGCGTGTAGTCGAGGTGGGTGCTGCCGTTGAAGATCCCGCCGGACGCCTGCACGTAGTGCGCGTGGTCGAGCTTCGGCAGCAGCTCCGAACCCTGGAACATCAGGTGCTCGAAGAGGTGCGCGAACCCGGTGCGGCCCTCCGGCTCGGAGCGCATGCCCACGTCGTAGTGCACCGCGACGGCGACGACCGGGACGGTGCGGTCGGGTGCGAGCAACACCCGCAGCCCGTTGGCCAGCTGGGTGCGGACCAGGTGCTGGTGTGTTCTTTGCACGGCCGTCTCCTTCCGGTGCTCGTGTGGGGGAGTGGTGTGGCGCAGGAGGTTGCCGGGGGAATTCGCGGTCAGACGGGTGCATCGTGGTGCCGCCCCCACGTCGTCGTACTGGTGGTACGGGGGCGTGGGGGCGGTGCCGCGAGGCGCCCTGCTGAGCGTGAATTACCTCGCCAACCTCCTGGGACACACCACTACTAGCGGAACGGAACGCAGAGGCCGGGGCCGGTCAGCTCCTCGTCGGCCTCGAGCAGTTCGATGAAGTTCGGCGCCGAGGGCGTCTCGTCGTCGTGGTGCTCGGGTTCGGTCATGGTCGGGTCACCTCCTTGCGCGCGCGGATGACGTCGAGCACTCCGGCGTCGAGTGCGTCGGAGAACGCTTGTGTGCGCGGGAGTTCGCCGCCGCAGCGGCGCCAGCGCGCACGGGATCGGCTGCTGTAGCCCGAGTCGAGCTCACCGACGGCGAGGTGGTCCTCGCCGACCGCGTCCCAGCAGCTGAACAACGTGCCGTCCGGGGCCACGACCGCGCCCAGGCGGCCGTCGGTCTCGGAGCAGAAGTCGCAGTGGTCGTCGCGCGGGCGGACGAGCCGGAACCCGAGTTCCGCCGCCCTGGCGCAGGCTTGCACCGCTTGTTCCGCGGCCCGTGCGTCCGGTGCCGGGACGCCGGCGCCGTAGTCGAGCACGGGAGCGATCGCGAGGCTGGTCCTGGGGACGTCGAGCACCGCGGCCGCCTGGTCGAGGAGCGTTCCGAGGTGGGGCAGGACGTCCGGTGTCACGTTGACGCGCACGGTGAAGCGGAGGCCGGTGTGCCGCTGGGCCGAGGCCACGTTCGCCAGGATGAGGTCGAACGTGGGCCTGCCCCCGCGCGTCACGCGTGTCCTGTCGTGCCGATCGCGCTCGCCGTCCAGGGTGACCTGGAGGTGCCCGAGCCCGGCCTCGTGCAGCCGTGCGGCCGTCCGAGGGGTGAGCAGCACGCCGTTGCTGATCATGCTCGCGGTGACCGGCATCCGCGCACCGAACGCCCGCAGCACCTGCAGACACCCGGCGGGGTTGAGCAACGGCTCACCACCGAACAGGAGCAGCTCCAGCCGCCGCACGCCCAGTTCGGCCATCTTCTTCTCGGTGAACTCGACACAGCGCGCGACGGTGCGCGCGTCGAGTCGTGCGGGAGCGATGCGCCGCCTGCCGTCCGGGGTGTTCTGGAAGCAGTAGGAGCACCCGAGGTTGCAGCCGGTGGACGTCACGACGGTGAGGCTGTAGTGGTCCGGTTCCGGCACCGCGTCCAGGCCTGCCCCGGCCACCTGCTCCCGGCCTTCCGCGGTGAGGTCACCGCCCCGCACCAACCGGTCCGGCAGCAACGCCGTCGCCGACCGGCCGATGCACCACCAGCCGTTCTCGCCTCGCACCAGTCGCACGTCCCGCACCTCCCTCGGCATCCGCGGGTGGATCAGATCCCGTAGTAGTCGCCGAGGTCGTGGTAGCCACCGGTGCCGACGCAGCGCACGTCCTGGTCGCCGTACTCGTCACCGAAGTCCGGGGTCTTGAGCATCTGATCCCACCTCCTTCCGCTCGTTCGTCTCCTCCACTGTCGCCTGGGGGGAGGGCGGGGGACAGCGGATCGAACGGCAGGTAGGGGACGCCGTGATGGCAGCTTGCGGACCTGGTGGCGGAACCGCTCCTAGGCGTCCACCGGCGTGCGGGTGGTGCTCCGCGTGAGGTTGACCGGCATCACGATCGAACGCACGGGCGTCGCGATGGCGGTCTCCACCCAGTGCGGCAGGGGCTCCGGCGGGAGGTGGCGCCGGGGGCGGAGGACCAGGCGCCGCGTCAGCCGGGACTCGAGCTGCCACAACGCGATGTCCATGCCGCCCGCCGGCACGTCGAACTCGAGCTCCCGGGTGGTCTCCGTCTCCACGTCGATGCGGACGGTGGACTGGGTGAGCTTCGACCACTCCGCAGACAGTTCGGCCGACGCCTTGGCGACCCACACGTCGCCTTCCGCCTCGACCTTGAGCCCCGCGGTCCTCGCCAGCTCCCTGCTCTTCTCGACGCCCACTCCCCAGCGCACGGTGCGGGTGTCCCTGAACGTCGCGGGTCCGGCGACGGACTCCGCCCACAGCAGCGACCACACCTTGGTGTGCTGGAAGAGGAAGGTCAGCGTGTTCGCCACCGCGGTGAGGTGCTCCGGGGACAGCACGGCGAAGCCCTGCTCGTGCGCCAGCAACTGGCGGGTCAGCCCCGGCGCCGTGATGGCACGCGCCGTCGTCCACGGTGACGAGAGCTCCGCCAGCAGGTCCATCCCGCTTCCGATGGCGGAGCCGGGGAAGTCCGGTGGCTCGTTGTGCTCCACGCGGGTCGTCCTTCCGTTCAGAACCAGTTCTTGATCGATTGGAGCAACGACTGCCTGTCCGGGTCCTTCCGCATCAGCGGGCGGTGCACGTCCGCGTAACGGATGAAGTGGCCGATCAGCACTCTCGCGGTGACGAGGTTCCTGGTCTGCGGCCCGGACAGGGTCACGTCGATGCCGGGCACGTCCAGCGTGCTGAGCTTGAGGAGCCCGTCGTCGCCGCCGATCGCGGACGGGTAGAGCAGGGACATCGACACCCGGCCCGCCTTCGTGTCGAGCCAGCCCCGTGCCAGCAGGCGGCCCTGGCCGATGCTCAGCCGGACGTGGGCGAACTCGGGGCTGCGCAGCTGTTCGCGCTCGGCGCGCAGCGCGTCCAGGCCCGGCCGGGAGTCGGTCCAGCCCCGCACCGACAGGTGCTCCCCGGTCTCGGCGCGCGGCTGCGTCCGCGCCTGCCGGGGTACCTCTCGCGGCGGCGGGTCCGGCGCCGGTTCGGGAGTCTCCTCGGTACGGGGCGCCTCGGGTCCCGCCTGCTCCCGCGGTTCGGGAGGCGCCGGGGATCCGGGGGCTTCTGGTTCCGTCTCCCGCGGGACCGCCGGATCCGGTGCGCCGTCTGTGATCTGGAACGCCGACATGGGCAGTTCCACGTACTTCTTGCTGCCGCGGATGAAGAGGTAGTGCCTCGCCGTGACGAACCCCTTCAGGTCGACGCCCAGGCTCACGAAGAAGTAGTCGTGGTTGTGGCCCAGGTCGTCGACCGTCTCCTGGTAGCCGTGCACGTCCCCCGAACTCAGCTCCCGCAGTCCGTTCGGGTGGTGGCTGTGCCAGCTGCCCAGTTGCTCGATGTCCGGCCGCGCCGCCTCGAGCCTGCGGAACTCGGCGGTCTGCCAGTCCGGGTCTCCGCGGTGGAACCCCGCGGTCCGCTGCGCCGCCGGCCCGTCGTCGATGTAGTCCACGACCTCGAACGTCAGCCCGGGCACGGCGCGCAGCCGCTCCTCGAGGGTGTCGTGCCGCGCGACTCCCCTGATGAAGCCGACGTACTTCCCGCCCACCTCGACGTGCGGGTGGTCGTTGATCTCCTTCGTGAACCGCTCGGCGACCTGCACCGGCACGATCACCTGAGGGGCTCCGGGACCTCTCGCGCCCACGCCGGTCATCTCCCTTCCCCGCCGCCGCACCGCAGGTGGCATTCCGCCCGCGGGCGCAGCAGGACGCGTGAGGTGTCGTACATGGCGTTGAAGAGACCGTCGACGCGACGCAGCGAGAGGGTCAGCCAGTTGAAGGACGGCACCGTGAGGTACCGCGACCCCCGTCCCGCGAGCAGCGAGATCACGTAGTGGGCGTGGTAGGACGCCACGACCGAGATGTCGGCGGCCAGGCCGGACGCGGAGAAGTCCGCCTCGCCGACCCCGTAGATCCGCCGGGTCTCCTCGTCGGTGAGGTCGAGCCAGTTCTCGACGTCGCGCCCCTGTTCGAGGCTGAACCGCACCTTGCAGTCGTGGCAGCCGGCCTCCCCTGGCAGGTAGGCGTAGACCTCGCCGCCCATCCCGGTGCGGAACACGGAACCGAAGACGCAGGGCGTCCGTTCGCGCACGCAGACTTCGTTCACGAAGCTGCGCGCCTCGGGCGTGTCGACCGCGCACACCACGAGATCCGCGCCGGCCACGTCGGCGGGGAACCCTTCGTCCCCCACCACGTTCCCGCCGATCCGTTCGATCGTGCAGGCCGGGTTCCTGTCGAGGAGCCAGGTCCGCGCGATGTCGGTCTTCGCGCGCCCGAGGTCCGACCGCCGCGCCGGGTGCTTGACGAGGTTCACCGGGTCCAGCGCGTCCGGGTCGTAGAGCGACCACCTCCCGACGCCGGTCATGCCGAGCCGCTCCAGCACGACGGCGCCGCCGCTGCCCAGTCCGACGACGACGACCTTCCTGTCGCGCAGTCCGGCCCCGCTCACCAGGTAGTCGATCCGGGACGTGTCGAAGCTGGTGTCAGAGCTCATGCCACCACTTCCTCACCTTGTAGATCGGGCCGTGCTCGTGCTGCTCCGGACCCGGCCAGATGCCCTTGTCGAGGAACACCTCGTACTTGTTGAGCCACAGAGCGGACTTCGCGACGAGAAAGGCCACGGACATGAACGAGGCCCACTGGTTCGCGCGCATCACGCACAGCCCGCCGCGGATGATGTGCGGGTTCGGCCTGAGGGTCCAGCCGACCGGGTGGATCTCGGGCAGCGAGTGCGGGTAGGACGAGTCCGCCGTGATCTCGACGCGGTACTTCCGCCCGGTGAACGTCTCGAGCTGCCCGCGGGCCACGGCGAAAGCGTCGGTCCTGGTGGAGAGCGTGAACTGCGGGAAGTGCGCGGCGAGGATCTTCTTCTCGGCGGCGAGGCGGCCGTCGGGGGTGGCGCTGACGAGGAGCGACCTCGTCACCCGGAAGTCCACCGGCCCGCCTTCCCGTACTCGCCCCTCTGGTCGGAGATGCCCGCGATCGACTTGCCCGACGCGGCGGCCGGGGACTTGCCGACCGCGTAGATCTTCCCGTTGGAGTCGATTTCGACGAGGTCCTCGTCTCCGAGGGAGGAGAGGAGTCTCTCGGCCTCTTCTCTGCTGGTCATGGGATTTCCTTCGGTTCGTGTGCGCCCGTTCGGCCGTCTTCACCTTGGAGTCGACCGGTCAGTCGCCGAGTACAGGCGCGGTGTTACGTTCGCGTCCACGTGGAATTTGCCTTCGGGACAACGATCTTCGCGGGCGGGCGCGCACGGTGAAATTCCGTCCGATGTGGACAAAGTCGTTCCGGTGGGCGCGATGGCCGTTCACACCGGGCGTTGTTCAGACCACAGTGGACGGAACCGGACCGCGGTCGGGGACGGCGTGCCGCGGTCAGCGTCCCGCGCGGGCGGCGCGCGTCGCGGCCGCCAGCCAGGCCGCGGGCACCGGCGCGACGGACCGGCCGTGCCCGATCGCGGGATCCACACCCGCGTGCACCGCCGCCCGCCACCCGGACGCGCCCAGCCAGTCCTCCAGGTCGTCGCGGGCCGCGGTGAACACGACCCCGTGCTTGCCCAGCCCGCCCCGCACCCGCGTGCCCCGGTCGCCGAGCATCGAGACCTGCAGGTGTTCGAGCAGCAGGTGGCTGCCGGGGGCGGACAGCGCGGTCACCGCGTCCAGGAGCGCGTCACCCTCGTCGGGCGTGAGGTACATCAGCACGCCCTCGACCAGCCACGCGGTGGGCCTGCGGGGGTCGAACCCCGCCGCCCGCAGCGGCGCGGCCCAGTCCGTCCTGAGGTCGGCGGCCACCCCGATCCGCTCGCAGGTGGGAGTCAGGCCGGACTGCTCGACCAGGGTCGTCTTGAACTCGGTCATGGCCGGCAGGTCGAGCTCGAACCAGCGGGTGTCGCGCGGGCACGGCAGGCGGGTCGTGCGGCCGTCCACGCCCGAGGCGAGGGCCACGACCTGCCGCACGCCGTTGTCCAGCGCGTACCTGATCCGGTCGTCGAAGTACCGGGTGCGCACCACGTGGTAGGACGGGAAGCCGCTCGAGGTGTCCTGCATCTGCGTGATGAACGCGGCCAGGGCCGGGTGGTCGCCCGCCGCGGCGACGAGGAAGTCCGCCAGCGGGTCGGTGAACAGCGGATCGGGGCGGAGGGACTCCTCGTGCCTCACCCAGGCGGTGTAGAGGGCGGTGTGGCTCAGTCCGTCGAGCGGGATCTGCATCAGGCCAGGTCCGATCGGAAGGCGGCGGCGAGGGCCGGGACGAGCTGGCCGAAGCGGTGGCCGCGGGTGCGTTCTCCGTCGCTCAACCGGTACCGCGCTCCGGGGTCGTTGAGCGACCAACTCGCCCGGCGCGCGAGGGTTGACCATTCACGCACGTGCCGGCCCAGGTCGCTGTCCTGGGCGACGACGACGGGCTCGCCCCGGTCGGCTGCGGCCAGCGCGTCGGCGAGACCAGGGGTGTCGCCCACGCCCAGCTCGGTGACGAGCGCGGCCACCTCGGACCTGCTACCCCTCGACGGCTTCGTGCGGCTGAACCAGGTGTCGACGTGCATGCTCGGCAACGAGGCCGTGACCTGGTCGAACGTGGGTAGAACGCCGGTGATCAGGGTGGTCAGCCGCAGCGCGCGGGCCACCGGCTCCTCGTAGCGCAGCCGCCAGCTCTCGTCGTCGTCATCGTCGTCGTCCGGGTGGTCGAACCCGGCTTCGAGCATCAGCGGCAGCAGGCGGTCCGGGTCCTCGCCGCCGCGTTGTTCCGGGTAGTTGAGGTTGAACCACGTCGTGACGGTGCCGTGCACGGCGTGGGTGAAGTTCGGCGAGGCGTAGTCGTGCCGCAGGACCGCGACGGCCTCGGTGCCGCGGGAAAGCGCGTCCACGACGTGGGTCAGCGAGAACCCGGTCGGCTGGACGAGGACCGCCCACTCACCGAGCCCGAACGCGGAGACCACCTCCGGGTAGCCGTCGTCGTAGTCGTGCGTCTCCGCGATCTCCCCCGGCGTGCGGTCCGCCAGCGTGTCCTGCAGACCGCCGGCGCGCCGCAGGGCGTCGAGCGGGGTGACACCGCGGACGAACGCCAGCGAGTAGATCTCGCCCAGGAAGGGCCCGGAGCCCGGGTGGGCGTCCGCCCAGGACAGGTCGTGCTCGTTCACGTGGTCCCCCCGAAGTGGTGGGTGACGCTCGTCGCGTCACGTGGATTCGAGTCGGTGCGCGCTGTTCGCCTAGGGTGCTGCGTGTGTCGCAGTGCGGCCTCGCCCGGATGCCTGGGTGCCTCCACGAGCGCGGTCGCTGCCAGGGACAATGGTTCCCGACCGTTCAGCTCCAGGAGGATTGTTGATCCACAAGTTCTCGGTTCGCTCCGCGGGGGTCGCGGAGCCCGACATCCGTGAGCTCGGCCGATCGTGGGGGCTCGACGACCTCGAGGTGTGGCGCGACTACTACGTCGAGTTCGAGGGCGCGCCGGATCCCGCCGCGCTCGCCGACGTGGCCGCCGTGCTCGGGGACCAGCTCGACGTCGAGGTGTCCCTGGACCGGCCGTTGGACGCCGGTGCCGTGCAGGTCGCCTACAAGCGCGGCGTGGTCGACAACGAGAGCGACTCGATCATCACCGTGTGCGGGTTGCTCGGTGTGAAGGCGCGCGCCGGCAAGGTCGCCACCAGCTACAGGTCGGCGTCGCCGCAGCTGAGGGACCTGGTCGCCGCCACGCGGTTCAACGCGACGATCGAAGAGCTGCACGACGAGGAACCGCACTACGACACGCTCGTGCCGCAGGGCCACTACGAGTCGGCCGCGCAGTACGACCTGCGCGGGCTCGACGACGAGGCGCTCGCCGCGCTGGGCGTGGCCGGTGGCCGCAACCTCTCGCTCGCCCAGATGAAGCACGTCCAGCACGTCCAGGAGACGCTCAAGGACGAGTTCGTCACCGACGTGCTGCTGGAGGCGCTGGACGCCCGGTGGAGCGACCACTGCGCGCACACCACCTGGAAGTCGCTCGGCAGCCTGCTCGGCCGGCTCGTGCAGGCCGCGAAGGACGTCGACAACCCGAACGTGCTGAGCATGTTCCACGACAACGCGGGCGTCTGGGACTTCTACGACGGCCACGCGATCGCGATCAAGGCCGAGACGCACAACGGCCCGTCGGCCATCTCCGGCTACTTCGGCCAGCTGACCAAGCTCGGCGGCGTGCTGCGCGACATCCTCGGCACGGGCCTGTCCGCCGACCCGATCGGCAGCTTCGAGTACACCGCCGTCGGCGAGCCCGAGGCGCCCGCGCCGATCAAGGGCCGTCCCGACGCGAAGAGGCTCGCGGGCGAGACGATCCGGGCGATCAAGGAGTACGGCAACACGTTCGGCGTGCCGATGATGTCGTCGCGCATGACGTTCCACCCGGCCTACCGCGCCAAGCCGTTCGCGCTCGGCGGCAGCATCGGCCTGCTGCCCGTGTCGGCGGCGCAGCGCGGCACCCCGCGTCCCGGCGACTTCGTCGTGCTCATCGGCGGCCTGACCGGCAACGAGGGCATCCACGGCGCGTCCGCGAGCTCCGCGGGCGCCACGATGGACACGGCCGCCGTGCAGATCGGCGCGCCGCTGGAGCAGGTCAAGTTCCGCAAGGCCCTGATCGAGCTGCGCGAGGCGGGCTGCATGAGCGCGCTGACCGACGTCGGTGGCGCGGGCCTGAACAGCGCCGTCGGTGAGATCGGCGAGGCGTGCGGCGTGTGGATCAACACCGCGCTGGTGCCGCTCAAGACCGCGGCGCTGCCGATGTGGCGGATCCTGCTGTCCGAGTCGCAGGAGCGCATGCTGCTCGCCGTCCCGCCGGAGCACCAGGCGCGGGCGAAGCAGATCCTCGACCGCCACATGGTCCGTTCCACCGTCATCGGCCGGTTCGCGGACACGGGTCGCTACCACGTGTTCCACGCCCCCGACCTGACCGAGGAGGCGCTGATCGCGGGCGCTCCCGACGAGGTGCCGGCCCACCAGGGCGAGACCGGCTTCGACGTGGCGTACGACCTGCTCGACCTCGAGGTCGAACGCGTCGAGGTCGGAGCGCCGCCGCGTCCGACGGACGTGGTGGAGTGGCCTGAGCTCGCGCCCACGCAGCTCGCCGGGCTGCTGGAGGAGGTCGTCGCCGACGCCGAGGTCGCCTCGCAGCACTTCGCCGACTCGCAGTACGACTCCACGGTCCAGGGCAACACCTGGTACGGCCCGCACTACGGCACCGAGCACTCGGTCCGCACGGCCTACTGGGCGGGCACGCCGGTCACCGGGTCGCCCGCCGCGGCCGTGCTGAACACCGCGTTCAACCCGTGGATGTTCGACGCGGACCCGGTCGCCGCGACCCGTCAGATGTTCTGCTCGGCGATCGCGGGCCAGGTGCTCGCGGGTGTCGAGGTCAAGGACATCTGCATGTGCGACAACTTCTACACCCCGCACCTGTCCCCGCACTGGCGCGAGTGGCTGGTCGGCATGGTCGACGAGCTCGCCGTGCTGGTGCGCCACTTCGGCGTGCCGCTGATCTCGGGCAAGGACTCGTCGGCCGGGTCCGTGCAGACTGACGAGGGCCTCGTCAGCGTGCCGCCCGCGGTGTTCCTGTCCGCGCTGGGCAAGGTGCCGCACACCGACCGCCTGCTGCGCGAGCAGTGGACCACGCCGGGCAACGTGCTCGTGCGCGTCGGCCTGGAGACGCCGTCCCCGGTCGGCACGGTCGCCGCGCGCAAGCTCAGCCTGCCGACCGGCGCGCTCGACGACCTGGAACTGTCCGAGGTGGACAGCTACCTGACCGCGCTCGCCGCGAGCAGGACCCTCCTGCGCAGCGGCGCCCGCATCGGCGCCGGCGGCGTCGCGGCCACGCTCGCCCAGGGCGTGCTGGCCAGCGGCATCGGCGTGAGGCTGGAGTCCGGGACCACCGCGTCGCTCTTCGCCGAGCACCGCGTCGCAGCCGTCGTCGAGGTCGCCCCCGACGACGTCGCCGCCCTGCCGGCCGAGCTGAACCCCGTCGTCCTCGGCACCCTCGAAGGCACGCTGGAGGGCACCGGGATCGGGCTCGAAGGCATCGACCTGTTCGCACCGGCCGCGCGCGACGGCTGGCTCAACTCGTTCACGGCGAGGATCGCATGAAGCCGACCGTCAACGTCCTGTACCTGCCCGGCACCAACTGCCAGGAGGAGACCGTCCGAGCGTTCGCCGAGGTGGGTGCGCAGCCGCGGATGAGGTTCGCGGCCGACCTGCTGGCGGGCACCGAGCGGCTCGACGACGCCGACATCCTCTGCATCCCCGGCGGGTTCTCGTTCGGCGACCACCTCGGCGGTGGCGCGGTGGCGGCGGCGTTGCTGCGCAGCCACCTCGCGGACCAGTTCGAGGCGGCGCGCACGCGTCCGCTGATCGGCATCTGCAACGGGTTCCAGATCGCGGTGCGCGGCGGCTGCTTCGGCAAGGTCGGCCTGAAGGTCAACAGCGCCGGCACGTTCCGCAACGAGGAGAACCAGCGGCACGTCGTCGAGAACGACAACGACAGCCCGTGGCTCACCGGCCTCGGCGGCCAGACGCTGACCTTCCCGTGCGCGCACGGTGAGGGCCGCTTCGACCCGGGCAGCGAGACCGCGGGCTTCCGCGTCGCGCTGCGCTACGAGAAGGACTCGAACCCCGACGGCTCGTTCGACGACATCGCCGGTGTCACGAGCGCCGACGGGCTCGCGTTCGGGCTGATGGACCACCCCGAGCGGGCGATCGACCGCGAGGTGCGGCTGGCGTTCTTCTCGAACGGCGTGCGCGCGGTCCGCTAGCGGTGCTGGTGCCGGCCCCACCGCGAGAGCGGGGGCCGGCACCATGTCCGTGCCGTGATCACCACGGCACGGTGGTGATCATGAAATCACTCCTGATCGCGGCCCTCGTCGCCGTGACTCCCTTACCGCCCCTGCAACCGGAACTGCTGCACGCGGCCATCGCCGACCTGGAGCACCCGGTGGCGACGTCGGCGCAGCTGCGGGTGGCCGGTCCGGCCGGCCGCTGGTACGGCGCGGAAGGCCTCGCGGACGGCCGGCGCGAGGTCCGCCCGGACGACAGGTTCCGGATCGGCAGCGTCACCAAGGTGTTCGTGGCGACGGTCGCGCTGCAGCTCGTGGCGGAACGCAGGCTCAGCCTCGAAACGAAGGTCCGCCACTACTTCCCGGACGTGCCCGAGTCGCTGGACGCCGTGACGGTCGGCCAGCTCCTGAACCACACCAGCGGCATCCCGAACGAGGTCGGCTACCCGGACCTGAGCACGCCGGAGAAGGTCCTCGCGCACCGCTACGACCGGTGGACGCCGCAGCAGCTCCGGGACCTCATCCCGGAGAGCGGGCCGAAGTTCCCGCCCGGCACCAGGCAGGAGTACCGCGGCATCAACTACCTGCTCGCCACGATGATCGTCGAGAAGATCACCGGCCGGGACCTCGCACGGGAGGTCGAAGAACGTGTCACGCGCCCGCTGGGCCTCACGAAGACCTATGTGCCGCAACGGAACGAGACCACCATCCGCGGCGCGCACGTGCACGGCTACCTGGACGTCTCGGGGCAGAGGGTCGACGTCAGCGACTTCAACTCGTCCCGCGCCCACGGCGAGGGCGACATGGTGTCCACGACCGGTGACCTCACCCGGTTCATCGACGCGCTGTTCGGTGGCCGGCTGCTGCCCGAGCCGTTGCTGGAGAAGATGTTCACCCTGCCGGAGGTGTCCATGGTGGACGGAACGCCCGCGAGGTACGGCACCGGCCTGCAGACCTTCACGGTCAACGGCGTCGAGGTGTGGGGCAAGACGGGGGAGTGGTACGGCTACAACGCGGGCATGTTCTCGACGCGCGACCGGCAGCGGCGCATCGCCTACTCCTTCACGCCCGCGGTCAGGGACGCGTCGCAGCAGGAGATGACGCTGCGCATCGCCAACGCGGTGACCAGTGGTGCGGCGCAGGAGGTCGGCGAGGTGATGCGCACCCAGCAGGGCGTCTCGTGGCGGCACCACGATGCACCCGTCTGACCGCGAATTCCCCCGGCGACCTCCTGCGCCACACCACTAGCCCCTGATCTGGTCGGCCTTGATGCCGTACTGCGCCATCTTGCGGTAGATCGTCGCCCGCCCGATGCCGAGCTCGGCGGACGCCTGCGCGATCGTCGCGCCCGGCGCTGTCAGGCAGCGCACGATCTCGTCGCGTTCCAGCACCTGCAACCGGCTCAGCCGGTGGCCGACGCTGGTGAACACCTCGGCGGGCAGGTGCTGCACGTCGACGACGTCGGACCGGGCCGCGGCGACGCGCACGACGTGGCGCAGCTGCCTGGTGTTCTCGGGCCACTCGTACGACAGCAGGGCGCGGGCGGCGGCCGACGTGAAGGTGATCTCGCGGCCCCGGTCGCGGTGCGCGAAGTAGTGGGCGAGCGGCAGGATGTCGTCGGGGCGGAACCGCAGGGCAGGGGCCTCCACGACGACGTCCACCAGCGGGGCCAGCGCCTCGGGCAGGGCCTCGGTCGCGGTCAGCACGAACCCGGTCAGCAGCGGCGCGAGTGACGACGCGGCCCACGCCGGCAGCGCGTCGACGTCCGAGACGACGACGCACGTGTCGGCCTTGCCCAGTTCCGGGGTCCACAGCCGCAGCCACTCCCCGACGGCGTCGGGGGCCGGCGGACGGGCGTTGAGCAGGCGTTCGCGGGGGCGGACGGACCGGCGCGCGCACGTGGCCAGCGCCGTCTTGCCCGCTCCCGGCTCGCCGACGACGGCCACCACGCGGTCCTCCCGCATGGCCTCGGCCGCGGTCGCCACCGCCGACGTCCAGGAAGCGGACAGCTTCGGCGGCGCCACCCGGTCCGAGTAGACGCGGAACACCTCGCCGCGCGGGGTCGGGCGCGCCTTGCGGCCCGAGGCGCGGGCCAGCATCAACGCCGCCGTGTTGCCCGCCGCGGCCTGCGCGAGCGCCAGGAGCAGGTCGGACGACTGGTCGGACCAGGTCGTGAGGTTCACGCTGCCCGCGAGGGCACCGGACACCGGGTCGAGCACCGGCACGGCCGCGCACGTGTAGCCGCGCAGGCCCGTGCAGTAGTGCTCGTCGGCGCGGACCAGCGACGCCGTGCGGTCGGCGAGCGCGAGGCCCAGGCCGTTCGTGCCGGCGTTGGTCTCGGCGAAGTAGAAACCGGGGGCGAGGTAGACGCGGTCGAGCGAGCGGACGATGCCCGGATCGGTGCAGAGCCTGGTCAGGACGAGGCCGTCGCTGTCGGTGATCATCAGACTGATGGGCTCGTTGGACAGCGTGGCGTGCAGGCCGCGCAGCACCTCGTGGCCGCACTCGTAGAACAGCGAGGACGTGTCGACCGTGCCGGTGAAGACCGGCCGCACCTCGTCCTCGGGCACGCCGTACCGCTCACTGCGCAACCACGACGCCCGCAGTCGCTGCGGGATCGCGGCCAGCCGCCGGTCGTCCACGTCGACCTCCTCGTCGCGCGTTCGAAGCCCAGAGTACGGCCGGGACGTCCGTTCGGCGTGTGGATCCCTGTCTCAAAGTGAGACACCGGGTGGGTGCCTGAGCTGCGCCGATCTTCCTACGGTCTGCCACAACCACCACGCCAGCGGGAGGCAGCATGTACTCGAAGGACGGCGAGGACTACTTCATCGTCGACGCGCACATCGCTCTTTGGGACGCCCGCCCCGAGAACCAGCGCAACATCCACGGCAAGCAGTTCATCGACTGCTTCTACGACTACCACCGCAACCTCTCGCCCGAGTCGGAGGTGTGGTCGTACGAGGAGTACCTCTACCAGGGCGGTGACCGCCTGATGAAGGACCTCTTCGACGACGGGTACGTGGACCACGCGATCTTCCAGCCCGCCCACCTCGGTGCCTTCTACCACAACGGTTTCGGGCAGACCGAGGAAGCGTGGGCGCTCACCTCGAAGCACCCGGACAAGCTCACCTACAACCACTGCTGGGACCCGCGCCGCGAGCAGAAGGGGCTCGACGAGCTCAAGCGCGACGCGGAACGGTTCGGGCTCAAGGGAGTGAAGCTCTACACGGCCGAGTGGTACGGCGACTCGCGCGGCTACCGGCTCGACGACCCGTGGAGCTACAAGTACCTGGAGGCCGCGCAGGAGCTCGGCATCCGCAACATCCACGTGCACAAGGGGCCCACGATCCGGCCGCTCGACCGG
The DNA here is from genome assembly GCF_024125735.1 of Lentzea sp. HUAS12. Classification (NCBI taxonomy): domain Bacteria; kingdom Bacillati; phylum Actinomycetota; class Actinomycetes; order Pseudonocardiales; family Pseudonocardiaceae; genus Lentzea; species Lentzea sp. HUAS12. Next base: position 4,362,740 of record NZ_CP099738.1, on the reverse strand, counting down.
GACGCGTTCGACGTGGCCGACGTCGACCACGTGGCGACGGACTTCCCCGAGATGAACTTCGTGGTCGAGCACTGCGGGCTGCCGCGCCTGGAGGACTTCTGCTGGATCGCCACGCAGGAACCGAACGTGCACGCCGGTCTCGCGGTCGCGATGCCGTTCATCCACACCCGGCCGCGCTACTTCGCGCAGATCATCGGCGAGCTGCTGTACTGGCTGAACGAGGACAGGATCCAGTTCTCCAGCGACTACGCGCTGTGGACGCCGCGCTGGCTGGTCGAGAGCTTCGTGGACTTCCAGATCCCCGAGGACATGACCGAGTACGCGCCGCTCACCGTGGCCCAGAAGAAGAAGATCCTCGGCCTCAACGCGGCGCACCTGTACGACATCCCGGTGCCCGCCGGTCTCGACGTCGCGCCGGTCGAGCAGGAGGCGGTGGCCGTCGCATGATCGACACCGCCGTGTTCCAGGCGCTCGACGAGGTGATGGACCCCGAGCTGGACGAGCCGATCACCACGCTCGGGTTCGTCCGCTCGGTCGAGCTGGACGGTGACGTGCTGACCGTCCACCTGCGACTGCCGACGGCGTTCTGCTCGCCGAACTTCGCGTACCTCATGGCGTCGGACTCGAAGGACGTGCTGCGCGACCTGGCCCCGCACGTGGTCGTGGTGCTGGACGACCACCACGACTCGGACGTGATCAACCGCGGCATCGCGGCGGATTCGGGATTCGTCGGCACGTACGGCGAAGAGGCGTCGCGAGAACTCGAAGAGCTGCGGCTCACGTTCCAGCGCAAGGCGCACGCGGCGGCGATGGAACGGGCCGTGCGCGACGTGCCGGTCGACCGCCTGAGGTCGTTGACGCTGAAGGACCTCCCGGCGACCAAGGCGGCGGAGGCGTTGCGGCGCAGGCGGTCCGCGCTCGGCTTCGACACCTCGCCGGACGCGCCGGTGCTCGTCGACGACCACGGCGTGCCCCTGCCCGCGGGCCAGTTGCCGCTGCGGCTGCGGTTCGCCCGGTCGGTCGGCATTTCCATCGAGGGCAACGCGCACTTCTGCCGCGGCCTGCTCCGCACCCGTTACGCAATGGAGGAATCGGCATGAAGGCCGTCCAGGTAGTCGGCTACCACCAGCCGTTGGCGCTCACCGAGGTCGAGCAGCCGAAGGCGACCGGCCCGTTCGACGTGGTCGTGCGCATCGGCGGCGCGGGCGTGTGCCGCACGGACCTGCACATCCTCGAGGGCCAGTGGGCGGAGAAGTCCGGCGTCGCCCTGCCGTACACGATCGGCCACGAGAACGCGGGCTGGGTGCACGAGGTCGGCTCGGCCGTCACGAACGTCGCCGTGGGCGACAAGGTGATCGTGCACCCGCTGATCACGTGCGGCCTGTGCCGGGCCTGCCGCAGCGGCGACGACGTGCACTGCGCCGCCTCGCAGTTCCCCGGCATCGACACCGCGGGCGGCTACGCGGAGTACCTGAAGACGTCGGCCCGCAGCGTCGTGAAGATCGACGACGCGCTGGAGCCCTCCGACGTGGCGGCGCTCGCCGACGCGGGCCTCACCGCGTACCACGCGGCGGCCAAGGCGGCGCGCAGGCTGCGGCCGGGGGACCGGTGCGTGGTGATCGGCGCCGGCGGCCTCGGGCACATCGGCGTGCAGGTGCTGAAGGCGCTGACGGCGGCCGAGATCGTCGTCGTGGACCGCAACCCGGACGCGGTGAAGCTCGCCGAGACGATCGGCGCCGACCACGGCGTCGTCGCGGACGGCTCGCACGTCTCCGCGGTCCTCGACCTCACCGGCGGCAACGGTGCCGAGACCGTCATCGACTTCGTCGGCGAGGGCGGCGCGACGAAGGACGGCGTGGCGATGCTGCGGCGCGCGGGCGACTACCACGTCGTCGGCTACGGCGAGAACATCGACGTCCCGACGATCGACATCATCTCCACGGAGATCAACCTGATCGGCAACCTCGTCGGCTCCTACAACGACCTGTGCGAGCTGATGGTGCTGGCGGCGCAGGGGAAGGTCACACTGCACACGCAGAAGTACCCGCTCGACAGGTTCCAGGACGCGATCGACGACCTCGACGCAGGACGCGTGCGGGGCCGCGCGATCCTCACGCCCTGAGCCGGACCTCGTTCGGGCTGTAACGCTCCGCGCCGCCGCGCGGATGAGTGGTCCATGGGTCTGGTCACCGTCAACGGCAAGGACGTCGGGTTCACCGACGCCCTGTCCCGCGTCGCCGAGCAGCTGGAACCGCTCGGCGACGCCGGCCGGTGCGTAGCGGAGACGTACGCGCTGGCCACCGAGATCCGCCGGATCACCGAGGCGGCGGCGGTGGACGACAGGGAGGTCAAGCTCGCGGTGCTGCACCAGCGCCGCCGCGAGTCCACCGCCTCCCTGCGCAGCATGCGCAAGGAGCTCGGGAGAGCCGACAGGAGCGCGGCGGCGTTGCGCGAGTGCATGGTGAACATGCAGCGCGCGACCGTGAAGCCGGGCATCGAACTGGCCGAGCGCCGCGCGTACATCGACCTGACCCAGCACTTCACGACCATGCTCGTGCAGCACCACACCGAGCTCACCGGCGGCGTCGCGGACGTCATCGACAAGGTGCTCAACGGATCCGGTGCCACCGCGCTCGCGCCCGCCCGCAAGCCGCGCCGCCGCCGGTGAGCCGCAACAGGAGCGGCTGCGGGGGCTGCGCGCTCGCGTTCCTCGCCCTGTTCTTCTGGCTGCCGCTGGCGCTGGTCCTGGTGTCGCCCGCCATCGCGTTGCGCACCGCCGTGGACGGCGTGCCGGAGCAGGTGTTCCACCCACGCGAATGGCTGTGGGGCGCGGCCTTCTCGGTGCCGTTGAGCGTGCTGGTGGTCCGGTCCGTGTTCCGGCGCGACGGCAGGGTGCGCGGAGCCCCGCCGGGGAAGCGGTGGGCAGGGCTGCTGGCGCACGGTCTGGTCCTGCTCGCCGCCACGAACCTCGTCGCCTACCAGAAGAACGCCCCCGGCGAGTACGTCGTGCAGAACAGCGACCTGCCGTTCGTGGGTACCGCGTCCCTGACCGCAGTGGCCGTGCTCGTCGTGATGGCGTTGTGGGACCGCCGTGCCCGTCGCGTCACCGTCGAGGAGGTGCGGGAGGCCGCCGCTCAGGCCGACCGAGCGCTCAAGCGCGTCCACGCCGAGAACGCCAAGGTGCACCGCCAGGCCGAACAGGTGCAGGCGCGCCTGGTGAAGCTCCAAGCTCGTGCCCCGGTCCGGAACCGGCGTGGCGAGGTCGAGTTCCATTCGCTGCGCGTCTTCCACCGCGAGTCCTACCAGTGCGCCGACACCGCGCACCTCGCCTACACCTCCGCGCAGACCTCGCTGCGCACCATGTCGCCGCTGGTCCGCCGGGCCAGGAGCGCGGCGCTCCAGCTGACCGTGAGCAGACGCGCCCGCGCCGAGATGCGCGCCGCGGCGACGCACCTGGCGACGTCGTGCGGCGAACTGCGTGCGCAGGTCGACCACGGGCTGGGCATGGTCCGCGACCTGAACGCGAACACGTCCGAGCTCAAGCACGAGATCCGCGACAACTGCGGCGCACAGGGCCGGCGGTGGTTCGAGGAGCTGGAGGAGCGCATCGAGCAGGCACGGGAGGAGCGCCGTACAAGTCGTACGCGCTGATGGCCGCGGGTGAAGGAGAAAGGAACTCGCGTTCACGGCGGTCGGAGAACTTGCGGGAACTCCCGGACAGGACGAGAAGTTTTCTATTCCACGCCAATCCTTCTTGTTAGGGGGTTCGGTACGGGCAGGAAACGGACAGGAATCGCGCAGAGTGTCGGTGCCCGTGGCGGTGGGTTACCCGGACGGAGTAGTGGCGGTCGCCGTGTGGCCCAGGACACTGCGGCAGGCGGGTGTGCCGCGCCGTAACGCCTGCCCGCCCGTCTCAGCACGGCGATGACCAGCGGAATTGACGCGTTCCGGAGGGTGTCGAACTCCAAGATCACGACGGGGTAATGGCGGAGTTGATCACGCTCGGTCGCGAGATCCGCATGCGAAATTCCGAATAAGTGCCGGTGACGGAAAGCAACATCCGGTCGCGCTGCGTTCTTGCTTAGAAGACGGCCCGCGACCGTGTCAAGTTGCCGCCCATTAGGGGGCTCGTTCCCAGTGTCGTGCAACGAAAGCCCAGCTCGGTGCCGCTTTCGTCCGCTCGGTCGAGGGGGAGCGCCCCTACCTGTCAGAACGCCTTCCCCCAACGCGACAGGTCACCTGAACTCGGATAGGGGGTGTTGCGCTGCGCATCTGACTGAGTACTCTGCTCTCACCCCTCAAGATCATCGCTGTTGATAGTGTTGATCTTGCAGTGCTATCTTTCCGTCGCCAATTCGGGTGGTCGTGGAGCGTTGTGAAGCTGAAGAACGTGCCTGAGACGAATTACAAGACAATTCGTTCTCGGCTCACTGGTGTCGTGGTGGTTCCCAGCGTCGTCCTTCTGGCCATGTGGGCGCTGTTCTCGTCGTACACGGTGTTCGAGGGTCTCTACCTCCAGCTGGTCGCCTCCGGCGCGCGGGACGCGTCGATCCCCGCCGTGCAGTCCTTCGCGTCGCTGCAGAAGGAACGCGAGCTCAGCATGACGAGCCTGAGCCGTTCCGGCGCGACCTCGTCGGCGTTGCTCAAGCAGCAGCAGGACACCGACAAGGACGTCGAGAAGATGAAGGCGGCCTTCGGTGAGCTCGCCTCGCAGGCGCCGCAGGAGATCGTCGACGGCATCAACAAGCTCAACGGGCTGCTCGACCAGCTGCCGGACCAGCGCGAGCGCCTCGAGTCCGGCAACTCGTCCAAGGACGAGGTCTACCGCTACTACAACAGCGTGCTCGACGCCGGCGGCTCGCTGTTCGGCACGCAGGCCCGCATCGTGCCCGACGCCGAGACCGTGCAGGGCGCGCTGACCGCGTTGCAGGCCTTCCAGGCCTCCGACGCGATGTCGCGGGCCAGCTCGGTCGCCGCCGGTGCGATCGCGGCGGGCAAGTTCACGCCGGAGGAGCACCGCGAGTACGTCAACCTCGTCGGCGCGTACCACTTCACGCTGAACGTCATCGAGCCCGTCGCGCTGCCGGACGTGCGCGAGCACTACAAGCAGCTCACCGGCAGCGCGCCGTACCAGCAGCTGGTGACGTTCGAGAACCGCCTGCTGCAGAACTCGGAACGGCCCGTCGGGCAGCAGGTCACCCTGGCGGACTTCGAGAACGCCACCCGCGCGGTCTCGCAGGAGATCGTCACGATGGTGCAGGAGCAGTCCACCGGCGCCGTCAACATCGCCATGGCGAACGGCAAGGAGAAGTTCACCACCGTCCTCATCGGCTCCCTCATCGCCCTGATCGCGGTCATCGCCGGCATCTTCGTCGCCGTGCGCGTGTCGAACCGACTGGTCAACAAGGCGTTGATCGTCCGCCTGATCAGCCTGAAGAGCGACTCGCTGAAGCTCGCCCACGAGCGGCTGCCGGACATCGTCGAGCGGCTGCGCGACGGCAAGCACGTCGACGTCGCCGCCGAGGTCCCCGCGCTCGACTACGGCAACGACGAGATCGGGCAGGTGGCCGACGCGTTCAACGCCGCGCAGTACACCGCCGTCGCCGCGGCCGTGAAGGAGTCGCAGACCCGTGAGGGCGTGAACCGGGTCTTCCTCGACATCGCGCGCCGCAACCAGGGTCTCGTGCACCGCCAGCTCAAGATCCTCGACAAGCTGGAGCGCGAGGAGGAGAACCCCGACCACCTCGACGCGTTCTTCCAGCTCGACCACCTCGCGACCCGCGCCCGCCGCAACGCCGAGAACCTGATCATCCTGACCGGCGAGCAGCCGGGCAGGCAGTGGCGCAAGCCCGTGCGCATGCTCGACGTCGTCCGCGCCGCCGTCGCGGAGACCGAGCAGTACGCCCGCGTGAAGGTGAACCCGGTGCCCGAGGTCGCGCTGGTCGGCGCCGCCGTCGCGGACACGATCCACCTGATCGCCGAGCTCGTCGACAACGCGACGTCGTTCTCCTCGCCGCGCTCGCAGGTCGAGATCCACAGCAGCGAGGTGCCGCAGGGCCTCGTCATCGAGATCGAGGACCACGGCCTCGGCATCAAGCCCGAGGACCGCGAGCAGCACAACCAGATGCTGGAGGCGCCGCCGGACTTCGAGGCGATGAGGCTGCGCGGCGAGTCCCGCCTGGGCCTCTTCGTCGTCGCCCGGCTGGCCGCGCGCCGCCACATCCACGTCGAGCTGCGCGACTGCCCGTCCGGCGGCACCATCGCGCTGGTCCTGATCCCGTCCGAGCTGATCGTCGGCGAGGCGGGCGCGGTGGACCCCGCGGACTCGGTGCAGATGCCGAAGCCGACGTTCCGCCAGCAGACGATGCAGCAGGCCGCGCGCTCGCCCGAGGCCCTGGAGGCCGCGGTCCCGCTGCAGGGCGACCTGACGCACGAGTCCCTGCCGGCCGAGCGCCCCACCGAGACGTTCCAGCTGGACGAGTTCTGGGCCGGCAGGGCAGTGGGAAACGGCCACGCCCCAGACCCGGAAAGGGATCTGGACAGCAACAGCGGGCAGCTCGAGCTGCCCCGGGACGACCGCCAGGCAGGCGCCTGGCCGACCGACGACCCGGCGGAAGGTGAGACGACGCGCCAGAACGCCCGGCCCGAGCTGCCGCGCCGGAGGCGGCAGCAGCACCTCGTACCGCAGTTGGCCAACGACGACCTCCGGCCGATGCCCGAACTCGCGGAGTTCAACCCCGAGGAACGGGCGGAACGCACCCGCGACGGCATGGCCGCGTTCCAGCGGGGAACCCGTGACGCCCGCCAGGCCGACGACGTCGTGGAACCGTGATGACGAATACTGAAAGGGCTATTTCCGTGGACGACCTGACCAGCGGGCACCCCGAGCTCAACTGGCTGCTGGAGGACCTCGTCGCGAGAGTGGTCGGTGCCCGGCACGCGGTGGTGCTCTCCGCGGACGGCCTGCTGCTCGCCCACTCTCCCGAGCTCTCCAAGGACGACTCCGACCACCTCTCGGCGATGGCGTCGGCGTTCCAGAGCCTCGCTCGCGGCACCGGGAGGCACTTCGGAGGTGGGCAGGTCCGCCAGACCATCGTGGAGATGGAACGCGCGCACCTCTTCGTCACCGCGGCGGGACAGGGCGCCTGTCTCGCGGTGGTGGGCGACGAGGACGCCGACATGGGCATGATCGCCTACGAGATGAACATGCTCGTGAAGCGCGTAGGCGCCTACCTCTCCTCGGCACCCCGAACAATGGCCTCGCCGAGGATGCCCAACCCCCTCGGGTTGTCATGAGCAACTCCTCCGACTGGTGGTACGACGAGGCGGCGGGCCCCATGGTCCGCCCCTACGCCATGGTGAGCGGTCGCACCAGGCCCAAGCCCGCGGGCGAGGACCTGACCCTCACGACCCAGGTCCGGGCGCTGCGCACGACGACGGACCAGGGCACGCTCTCGGTCGAGCACCTGGAGATCATCAAACTCTGCCGGAAACCGCTTTCCGTGGCGGAGGTCGCCGCCTACCTGCACGCGCCGCTCGTCGTGGTGAAGGTGCTCCTGAGCGACCTCATCCAGCGCGGTGACGTCATCACCAGCAGCCCGTCCACGAAGGTGGTCCCGGTCGACATGAACCTACTCCAGAAGGTGCTCGATGGTGTCCGTGCAATCTGAGCAGGGCAGGGAAGAACTCTCCGTCCCCACCTCCGTGAAGATCGTCGTGGCCGGCGGCTTCGGCGTCGGCAAGACCACGATGGTCGGCGCGGTCAGCGAGATCACGCCGCTGCGGACCGAGGAACTGCTCACCGAGGCCGGCGAGGAGATCGACGACCTCTACGGCGTCGAGGGCAAGACCACGACGACGGTCGCCCTCGACTTCGGCCGCATCACGATCAACCCCGAACTGGTGCTCTACCTGTTCGGCACACCCGGCCAGGACCGCTTCTGGTTCCTGTGGGACGAGCTCGCCATCGGCTCGATCGGCGCCGTCGTCCTGGTCGACACCCGCAGGCTCGACGCGGGCTTCGGCGCGATCGACTTCTTCGAGCGCAGGGGCATCCCGTTCGTCGTGGCGGTGAACTGCTTCCAGGGCAGCCACACCTACACGACCGAGGAGCTGCGCGTGGCGCTGGACGTGCCGGACTCGGTGCCGCTGGTGCTGTGCGACGCCCGCGACCGCGAGTCGTGCAAGGCGGTGCTGGTCCGCGTGATCGAGCACGCGATGAACCGGCTCGACGTGATGGCCTGAAGCAGGCCCGCTGAAGCCCTTGGTGTGCCGCACACCAAGGGCTTCAGCCGTTCCTACGGCCTGATCTGCTCCAGCCGGCACCGGAACGGCCGCAGGATCGGCGGCACCTCCGTGAGCCGGTAGCCGGGCACCTGCTCCGGGTCCCTCGCGATGCCCGCCAGCGTCTCCGCCACGTACTCCAGGTGACTGCGGGTGTAGACGCGGCGCGGGATCGCGAGCCGCACCAGCTCGAACGGCGCGGGCGTGAGCAGCTCGCCGGACGGGTCGATGTCGCCGAGGTAGAGCGAACCGACCTCCGCACACCGGATCCCGCCCGCGAGGTACAGCTCCGACGCGAGCGCGTGGCCGGTGAACCGGCTCGGCGGGATGTGCGGCAGGAGCCGGGCCGCGTTGAGGTAGACCGCGTGCACGCCCGTCGGCCGCACACTGTCCACACCGGCCTCGCGCGCGCAGTCCGCGAGGTACGCCGTGGCGTCGGCGCGCTCGCGCAGGTACATCGGGTCGGTCACCTCGACCAGGCCCTGCGCGCACATGTCGAGGTCGCGGCCGGAGAGCCCGCCGTACGTGCTGAACCCCTCGGTCGCGATCAGCAGGAGTTCGCACTGCTTGGCCAGATCGGCGTCCTGCAGCGCGAGCATCCCTCCGATGTGGACGATGCCGTCCTTCTTCAGGCTCAGCACGCACCCGTCGGCGAGCCGGAACGCGAGCTTCGCGACCTCGCGCGGGCTGTGGCCGCGGTAGCGCTCCTCGCGCTGCGTCACGAGCCACGCGTTCTCGGCGAACCGGGCCGCGTCGAGGATGAACGGCACGCCGTGCTTGCCGCACAACGCGCGCACGGCCTCGAGGTTGGCCATCGACACCGGCTGGCCGCCACCGCCGTTGTTGGTGATCGTGATGAGCACCAGGCCGACGTCCTCGGGCCCGTCCAGCAACGCCTCCAGTGCGACGAGGTCGATGTCGCCCTTGAACGGCACGTCGCTGTCGAAGTCGGAGAAGGCCGGTGACGGGAGGTCGCGGACCACGCCGCCCGCCAGTTCCACGTTCGCCCGGGTGGTGTCGAAGTGCGTGTTGCTGACCGAGATCTGCCCGGGTTTGAGCAACGCGCTGAACAGGATGCGTTCCGCAGCGCGGCCCTGGTGCACGGGCAGGATGTGCTCGTACCCCGTGAGGTCCGAGGCCACCTCGCGGAACCGGAACCAGGAGCGCGAGCCCGCGTACGTCTCGTCGCCGCGCATGCCGGCGGCCTGCTGCTCCGCCGACAACGCTCCGGTGCCGGAATCGCTCAGCAGGTCGATCGTGACGTCTTCCGCCGTCAGGTTGAACTGGTTGTACCCGGCCTCGGAGTAGCGGCGTTCCCGGTGTTCGCGGGTGGTGATGGGAATGGGCTCGACGACCTTGATGCGGTACGGCTCCACGGCGGTGGCCTTTCTGGTGCAGCGCTAAGCGGATAGTGCTTTGGTGCGGGGCGGCGTGACGTCGTACGCCTCCGACGACAGGTAGACCGAGACACCGGGCTTCGGTCTGCCGAGCCGCAGCGACACGTGGGCGATCAGGCCGACGCCGTCCCCGAGCGGGCGTTGGACGAGGCTCGCCAGCGCCATCACGAACGGCGTCGTGTCGAGCCCGCACCTGGCCATGATCGCCAGGACGCGCTCGCACGCCTCCAGGTCGTCCTGCACGTAGTCGCGCACCGGGATGTAGAGGGAGTAGCCGCTGGGCCGTTCCGTGTCGCCGGACAGGAACGTGTAGCTCGACATCAGGGGACGCCGGGAGAACGGCCCCGTGCCGCCGCAGGCGAGCTCGCAGACGTCGGCGAGGATCGCCGGGTCGACCGCGGGCACCGCGGCCGCGGCGCGCACCACGTCCGCGACCACGGCGTCGTCGTGCGCGACGTAGGTCTTCACCCGCGCCCGGTCCTCCTCCATGAGGTCGAGGGCGAAGAAGGAGAACCGGTCGAGCCCTGCGCGCCGCAGCGCGTGCTCCTGCACGGCCGGCAGGGCCGCGCTCAGACCGAGGCGGGACAGCGCCTCGCCGACCAGTGCGGTCGCGCTCTCACGGCCGCGCACGTCGGGGTTGAGGTAGACCTTGACGGCGGGAGGCGCACCGGGCCCGACGATCAGCGAGTACCAGAACGCGAACGCGCCCTGCGGGTCTTCGGGCAGGAACAGGTCGCGGACCAGGTCGAGCTGCCGCAGCCGCACCTGGTGCCGTTCGGTCAGCCCGTCGAGCACCCGCAGCGCGGCGGTGACGTTGGCCTGCCGGCCGGGCTGCTCGGCGAGCGACTCGACGATCATGCGCACGGCGGGGGGTTCGTTTTGAGCCAAAGCCACCGAGAATTCGACCGGGGTGTGGTCGTCGGCGACCGATGAGGGCCAATGGGGAACCGCGGAGAGGGGAAGCCGGGAACCGGGGCCTAATGCTTCACCCAGCAGTTCTGTCGCGCTTTCGGCTGAGTTCGTTAAACCGACAGCGCGGAGCAGGTCGTGTAGTTGTCCAATGGCGAAATCGTGCAACGAGACGGATGGCGCGCTCAAGATGGGGCACTCCTGATCGGCCGGGGAATCAGGTCGGCTTGCAATCCCTGACGGGGTGGAATCGCACCGTGAATTCTCTCAAGCGGCCACATGTCCAGGTCAAGAGCCAAGGGGGTTGCATACGACACTCTCCACTGTGATGAAGATTGCACCACTCGGTCTATTGACTCGGGTGTTTGAGCCTGCCATTGAGCGCAATTGCGTCTGCGCGTATGGGTGTGCTATGTGCAACAGATGTCGGTTTCGCAGAGTAAGGTTTGTGTCGTTGGCGGCCGATATGGTAGCGAGATCCGCATCCCGCCCGTTTGTCCCGGTACAAAAGAAAACGGGGGCGCCCGCCGGAGCGAACACCCCCGTTCGGGGTTGTTTCGGGAACTGATCAGCCGCGCGACTTCGCGCACCGCGCTTTGCCCGGACAACTGCGGATCATGCGGACCGAAGGGGCCTCGTCGATCGTGGCGGGCGGATTCACCGCGCCTCCCGGCCACTGCACCGAGATCGCGATCGACGCCGCGTTGTTGTCGTAGTTCTTCTCCAGCAACGCGCGATCGGCGTTCACCACGTTCACGACGTCGTAGGTGCCGGACTTCACGTTCGTGAGGTCCAGCCACTGGAAGTCGACCTCGTACTTGTAGTCGTCGCCCGATCCGACGGAGATCCCGAACATCACGTCCAGTGCGGACGGGTTGTGGTGCTCGCACATGTGACCGCGAAGTCGTTGTGCCAGCTTGCCTTCCGGGCTCTCCGGGTCGGACGGCCGGTGCTCCAGGTCGTCCGACACCGTGTACCGGTCGCCGATGCAGAAGCCGTTCTTGCGGTCCGTCACGACCACGCCGCCGTCGGGTGTGCGCAGCTGGAAGTACTCGAAGTTGAGCAGGTGCCAGTGCGTGTGCGTCGGCGCGGGCTCGTAATAGGCGCTGGAACTGGTCTCGCGCCCGGCCTCGTTGTACGACCCGGCGATCGAACCGTCCACACCGGACTGAACCGCCTGCCGGACCCTCATCGTGGGGGTGGCGGTGCTGTCGCGGTGCGCGTGCAGCAGCAGCGGGCCGTCGCCGACGTTGTCGATCGAGGTGGTGAACCGCAGGCGCACGGCCTGGGCCCTGCCACCGCGGTTCATGCACTTGCCACGCGGCGCCGAGGCGTCCTCCACGAGGCAGACGTCCCAGGCGCGGCACAGCAGCGGCGCGCCGTCGTGCCCGCCGGGACAGCCGATGGGCGCCTGGCGGAGATCGGGCAGCAGCGGGGCCGGATCGGCCTGGACGTGCTGCGAGGAGACCAAGTTGACCGCGGTGATCGTCAGTGCTGCGATCACCGCGCCGATTCTGCTGACCATGCGGTGTCCTCCTGGGTCGAGGAACTCCTGGCGTCGCGCAGGAGTGCGTCCGTCACGGAGTTGGACAGCTCGACGCTCGAGTTCCAGCTCGTGACGTTGGGGTAGACGTGGGCCGTGGTGGCGAGCCGCAGCCGGGTGCCGGGCACCTCGACGGGCGGGCGCTGCGCGAGATATCCCAGCGGGTACACCGGTTCGACGAACGGCGCCTTGAACACGCGCACCTCGTCGACGTCGTCCGGCGTCAGTCCCTCGTGGATGCTCAGCAGCTGCTCGGTCCAGCGGCGGGCGATGCTGTCCGAGTCCTCGCGGTACAACGCCGACTCGCGGTCCGTGTAGTGCATGACGTACACGAGGTGCCGGTCGCCGTAGCGCTCCGAGCCGGTGAGCGGCGTCATCTCGATCACGCCGTCGAAGTCCGTGCCCGAGCGGATCACGGGTGCCCAGTAGTGGCCGGACAAAGGCTTGCGCAGGAAGAACAACGCGTTGACGACACCCTGGTACGGCAGCCGGACCTCCGGCAGCCGCGGCGCGAGGTCCGGGTCTGCGATGGACCGCAGCGCGGGCAGCGGGACCGTGGAGACGGCGTGGTCCGCCTCGATCGTCTCGCCGTCGATCAGCGTGACCAGCACGCGGTCCTGCGAGGCCTCCAGCCTGCCGACGGGAGCGGAGGTCCGGACCTCGCCGCCGTGCGCCTCGATGGACGCCTGAAGCGCGTCGATCACGCTCTTGTAGCCACCGGCCGGGTAGCCGCGCACCGACTCGTTGCTCTCGCGGCCCAGGCGCTGCCACACGTAGAGCGCGGGCACGTCGCCGAACGCGGAGCCGAACTTCGCGCCGAACAGAGGAGCGAGCAACAGCTCCCAGATCCTGTCGCCGTACAGGCCGCGCAGCCAGTCCTCGGTGCGCAGGTTGTCGAGGTCCTTGCCCTTGCCCAACCGGCGCAGCAGCACCGAGACCACGCCGAAGCGGATCCGGTCCGCGAAGCTCAGCGGGCGGAACCCCAGCAGGTCGAGCGCCGAGTTGAACGAGCGGTGCTCGCCCTCGACGACCATGCCCATGGTGGTGGGGTTCCACTGGACGCTCTCGCGCAGGCCGACCTCGTCCAGCAGCGCCAGCAGGGCCGCGTCGGTCGGCATCACGCAGTGGTAGAAGCGTTCCACGGAACGGCCCTGCGAGGTGAAGAACGTGCCGAGGCCGCCGAGCTGGTCACTGGCCTCGAGGAGGGTCACGGCGAGGCCCTCGCGGGCGAGCCGGTGGGCGGTGGCGAGGCCGCAGATGCCCCCGCCGACGACGACAACGCGCTGGGGCATCAGAGCTTCCGGAACGGAACGGGCGCGAGGCGGTCACGCGTGAGCAGGAGCAGGTACTGCTTGAGCGTGCGACCGAGCCGGAGCTTGCTGGCGCCCGGCTTGCGGTCGTAGCGCAGGTGCAGCGGGATCTCGCTGACGATCGGCCCGCAGTGCCGCAGCTTCAGCAGCAGCTCGACCATGCAGGCGAACCCGCGTTCCTCGACGAGGCGCTCACCCCAGTGCGCGGCGGCCCGGCGCAGCAGGCTCACCCGGTACGCGCGGAAGCCGCTCGTGAAGTCCTGGACGCCGTCGAAGTGCAGCACCTTGCCGAACACGACGCGGGCACCGCGCGAGAGCAGCCGCCGCCACTGCGGGGCCGTCGAGTCGTCGCCGCCCGCGACGAACCGGGAGCAGATCACGACGTCCGCGCCGGCCTTGACCTCGGCCAGCATCGCGGGGAACACACCGGGGTCGTGCGTGTCGTCGGCGTCCATGACGATCAGGACGTCGTCGGGCGCAGCCTCGGCGAGCGCGGCCATCAGTCCTGATTGGACGGCCTGACCCAGGCCGAGGTTGACCGGATGCGTCACCAGCCGGACGTCGAGCCCGCGCACGTCCGCCGTGCAGGCCCCGGTGCCGTCGGACGAGCCGTCGTCGACGACCCAGACCGTGATCCGGGGGGCGAGGTCGGTGCCCGCGATGCGCGCCAGCAGCGACGGGAGCGCCACGGCCTCGTTGTAGGCGGGCAGGACGACGTGGACGTCGCCGCACGTGCTGATCGGTTTCTGCACGATGGCGACGGGCTCACCGGCCGAATGCCGGATGCCGTGTTCGTCGACTCTCACTCTGGCGCCCCCTCTTCGGTGGCTCGTGGTTGGTGGCGTGAATTATTGACACCGCGTGCTAAAGCTTGGAGGCGGCCCTGGGTGAGTTCAGGGCAGGAACAACGTCGAAACCTCACCATTCGCGTTCACGCGTGACACCGAAGAGGGATATTGATACCTGAAGAGATGATTTCTCAGCGCTCATTCACTCTTTCGTGCACTCTCGCGGCTCTAACTCCTTCGATCGGATGATCTTCCATGAGGCGATTCTCGGCGGTTGCCGTTCCAGCAGACCCGCTCCTCACCCACGAGGCTGAGCTCCTGCGGCCCGCGCAACGGCCCCTCAAGCCGTCCTCCGTGGGCCGCGACGTGCTCAGCCGGGTGAACGCGGTCGCTGTCCTGCTCGCCTTCGCGGACCTCGCGGCGCTCGCCGTGGTGTGCGTGCGGCACGGCCTGGGGTGGGGCTGGAGCACCGCGGTCGTGGCCTCGGTGGTCACGATCAGGGGGACGTGGCGGCTCTACCGGCGGCGGCTGTGGCTGTCGTGGTTGCAGGACCTGCCCCGGTCCGCCGCGAGCACCGCGCTGGCCTTCGCGCTGCTGTCCGGCGCGGGCCTGGTCGGCGGCTCCGACCAGGCCGCCCTCTCCGGCGCGCAGTGGGCGATGATCGAGTTCGCGCTGGTCATCGAGCCCGTGAGGTGGGCGGTCTTCGCGTTCGGGCGGTGGTGCCGGCGCCGGTTCGACCGCTGCGACCGCACGATCATCGTCGGAGCGGGCGAGGTCGGCGTGAACCTCGCCAAGACCATGCTGGAGCACCCCCAGTTCGGCTTGCGGCCCGTCGCGTTCGCCGACTCCGGGCCCGATCCCGACCGGCGGCCGCCGCTGCTCGAGGTGGTCGAGGGCGACCTGGCCGACGCGATCGTCCGGCTCAAGGCGGGCACCGTCGTGCTCGCGTTCTCCCACACCCGCGACTCACCGCTGGTCGAGGCCGCGATCACCGCGCACCGGCTCGGCTGCTCGACGCTCGTCGTGCCCCGCATGTACGAGCTGCACCCGGACGGCCCCGGCATCGAACGGCTGCGCAGCTACCCGCTGATGCGCCTCGGCACCGCGCCGACCAGCAGGCCGACCTGGTGGATCAAGCGCGCCGCCGACCTCGTGCTGGCGGCGTTCGCGCTGGTCGTGCTCTCGCCGGTGATCGGGCTGTGCGCGCTCGCGGTGCTGGTCGAGAGCGGCCGGCCGCTGTTCTTCCGGCAGGTCCGCGTGGGCATGGACGACCGCACGTTCACGCTCTACAAGATCCGCAGCGTCCGGCAGACGGGTGAGGACGACTCGCAGTCCACGTGGTCGGTCGTCGGCGACTCGCGGGTCGGGCCGGTCGGCCGGTTCCTGCGCCGCACGTCGCTCGACGAGCTGCCCCAGTTGTGGAACGTGCTGCGCGGCGACATGTGCGTCGTCGGGCCACGCCCGGAGCGTCCCGGTTTCGTTCGCGAGTTTTCCGCTATTCACGAGCTATATTGGGCGCGCCATCGCGTTCCGACCGGCTTGACGGGACTCGCTCAGGTGCACGGACTGCGAGGTGACACTTCCATCGCCGACAGGTCTCGGTACGACAACTACTACATCGCGAATTGGTCGTTGTGGCTTGACCTGAGGATTCTACTGATGACAGCGGGTGAGTTGTGTTGTCGGAGAAATCGCTGATTCGTCGATTCGCCGTTGTCGCCCTCGTACTTCTTTCGAGTGCATGTGCGGTCAGCGCCGCCGAGTCGGACCCGATCATCACGGGGCCGATCCCGAAGGCCCTGGCCCCCTGCGCCTGGTGGTACGGCATCGGCGACTCGCCCTCGGCGTGGGAGATCAGAGCCGCCGCGAAGCACTACGACGTCGTGGTGCTCAACGCGTGGGAGACGGCCGCCATGCGGAAACTCCACGAGCTCAACCCCAAGGTCAAGGTGCTGGTTTACAAGGACTTCTCCAGCACCCGCAACTACAACGGCGCGGTCGAGGGCGACCGCGACGCCCAGTACCTGCCGACCGGGATCGGGTACAACGCCGCGGAGCGCACGCCGGGGTGGTTCGCGATCAGCACGCTCGGGCAGCGCATCGAGTGGGACGGCTACCCGAAGCACTGGCAGATGACGGTGTGGGACCCGGCCTACCAGAAGGCCTGGGCGGACGCCGTGGTCAGCGAGGTGCTGCGCGAGGGCTGGGACGGCGTGCTGGCGGACAACGACTTCAGCTCCCTCAAGTACTACTCGCCGTCCGTGATCGCGGGCACCGCCGACGCCGCGGGCTCGGACCGGCTGCTGCGCGACGGCCTCGACGGCATGCTCGAACTGACCGGCGACGCCCTGGAGAAGGCGGGGAAGATGCTCGTCCCCAACGTCTCGGAGTCGCAGCTGACACCGGGGCGGTGGTCGGCGCACTCCCGGTACGCGGGCGCGATGGAGGAGAACTTCGGCCTGCGGGGCGACGACGGCACCGGCGAGCTGATCACGTTCCAGGGCAACCAGTTCAAGGAGCAGCGCGCCCAGGCCGCGCTCGGCGAGTCGTGGCTGCTGCTGATCACGCACACGAAGTCGGACAGGGAGGAGCGGGTCGGGTACGCCTCGGCCGCGCTCCTCGCGAGTCCGCACACCTGCTGGACCAGGGCCCAGCCCGACTACAAGAACCCGTACTGGTCGACGTACCAGGACGCGCGGCTCGGCGAGGCGGTCGAGACGGCGAACCGGCTGCCGAGCGGGGTGTGGAACCGCCGCTACTCTAACGGCTGGGTGGCCGTGAACCCGACGAAGACGTCCGTGCTGCTGACGCCTCCGCCGGGCCTCGTGACGCTGCGCGGCGAACCGGTGCCGCCCCAGCTCGACCTGCCGGCCGCCGACGCCGTGGTGCTGGTCAACGGTCCGCGGCGGTGAGCCTGCGGTAGAGGTCGAGGTGCCTGCGGGCGCAGACCTCCGGGGTGAACCGCTCCCGTGCCCTCGTGGCGAGCCGGTCCCCGGTGCTCGCGGGATCGGGATCCGCGAAGAGCTCCTTCAGCCGTGCGGCGAGCGCGGGCACGTCACCGGGCTTCGGGCAGTCGTCGCCGGGGATGCCCAGCATGTCCGCGACCCCGCCGGTGTCGGTGGCGACGACGGGTTTGCCCGCCGCCATCGCCTCCGCGACCACGAGCGGCTGCTGCTCCATCGTGGACGGCAGCACCAGGGCGTCGTGGCCGAGCAGCAGTTCGGGGACGTCGCCGCGGAACCCCAGGAACCGGACCCTGTCCCCGAGACCCCTGCGCGTGACGCGGCCCTCCGCCTGAGACCTTTGTGGACCGTCGCCGACGATCGTGAGCGTCGCGTCCCGCGGCATTGTGGTCTCGAGCGCGTCCAGCAGGTCCAGCAGACCTTTGCGCTCGACGAGCAGGCCCACGAAGATCAGTTTGCGCACCGGCCGGGCGGGCGGGTTCGCGGCGCCGACCTCCACGCAGTTGTCGATGTGCGTCATGCGGTGCGGTGGCACGTAGAGGCGTTCGCGCAGGAACCTGCCCATCTCCCTGGCGGGGACGACCGTGCGGTGCACGACGCGGGCGACGGCGGCGTCGGCGGCCAGCACCGCCCTGGTGTAGGCCGGGGGAGGGGTGGCGCCGCGGACGTTGCGGAACCACGGCTCGGCCACGTCGTCCGGCACGCCGTGGTAGGTGTGCACGATCTTGGTGCCGGTGGTGGCGAGAGGCGCGCTGACCAGTCCTGAGCGGCGGTCCTGGGCGTGCACGAGGTCCGGGCGCCACGCCTTGATGGCCGCGCGGGCCTGCCTCGCGGCGGCCATGTCCCCCTTGCGCACGACCAGGGTCTCTTCGAAGAACGGGTCGATCAGCTCGGCGCCGCGCCTCGGCCGCGGGCCGAAGACGCGCACCTCCGCCTCACCCGACTCGGCCAGCGCGGCGGCCAGGCGCACCGTCACGTCCACCGGGCCACCGCTGTCCTGGGTGAGCAGGTAGGCGATCCGTGTCATCGTCGTCCTTCCTCGGTGACGAGCCTCGCGGTGAGCGTCACGATCTGGTCGGTCATGCGGTCGCGGTCGAACAGGGTCTCGGCCCTCTGCCGGCCCCGTTTCCCCTCCGCCGCGGCGAGTTCGGGGTCGGCGAGCCTCAGCGCAACCGCTTGCGCCAACGCCTTCACGTCGCCGGGGGGCACCACTTCGCCCGCGTCGCCGATGCTCTGCGCGACTCCCTCGACGTCGAACGCGACGACCGGGCGCCCGCACGCCATGGCTTCCAGCGGCACCAGCGCCATGCCCTCGGCGCGGGACGGCAGGACCACGACGTCGGCCTCGGCGTAGTGGGTGTGGACGGCGTCGCTGTGGCCGTGCCAGCGCACGTGGGGGTGGTGCCGTGCTTGCAGTTGTGCCGCCATCGGACCGTCGCCGACGATCAGCAGTTCGGCGTCCGGGACCTTCCCGAGCACGTGGGGCCAGGCTTCCAGCAGCAGGTCCTGGCCCTTCTGGTGGGCCAGCCTGCCGACGCACACCGCCGTGGGGGTGTCGTTCGTCTTGGCCCGCGGGGTCAGCCTTCCGGTGTCGACGCCGTTGCAGACGACCTCGGCTCGTGCGGTGACCTCGGCTTCCCGGCCGGCCTTCAGCTCGTCGTCGCTGACGCAGAGGAGCAGGCTCGTCCAGCGGGAGGCCTGCGCTTCCCAGAACCGGCAGGCCCTGCTCAGCACTCCGGTGGCGACGCGGAACGACCACAGGTGCGGCTGGAAGATCGTGGGGACGCCGTTGCGCACGACGAGCCTCGCCAGACCGGCTTTCGAGCTGTGCAGGTGGACGACGTCCGGGTTCAGCCGCCGCAGGATCTTCCGCAGGGCCCTGAGTTCCAGCGCGGTGCGGGGCCCGGGGCTGCGGGTCGCCTGCCAGGGGAGCAGTGGGATCCCGGCTTTGTGAGCTCGTTCCGGCAGCCATCCCGTGTCCGGGCAGGCGATGCTGACGTCCCAGCCCCGTTCCCGCTGGGCCCTGGCGAGGGCCAGGACCACGACGGCGACACCGGCCTCGACCGGCTGCGTCACGTGGACGATCTTCACGCGCGCTCCTTCAGTCCGATGAGGACGGTGCGGTTCAGGGGGAGGGTGATCGCGCAGTAGGCGGTGAGCAGCACGAGCCCGGTGGTGACGAGGCCCGCGAGGCCGGTGCTGCCGGGCAGGAGGACGCTGATGGCCCAGCACGCCGCCGCCGCGCCGCCGACGCTCGAGATCGCCCGTACCGGGAAGGGGAACGCGAGGCCGTTGCGCCGGAGCACCAGCCAGGTCACCGGGACCAGCAGCCACACGACGGTCACCTGGGTGATCGCGACCGCCGCCGGGCCGTGCCCGGTGGTGAACACCAGCGCGGTCAGCAGCAGGACGAGGTGGGTGGCTTCGAGGGCGAGGTACTGGCGGGCGTGGCCGGCGGCCCTGATCACCTGGTACCAGACGTGCAGCAGGCCGAGACCGAACCCGTAGCCGCAGAGGAGGGCGAGGAGCCGTGCCGCGCCGGCCCACTGCTCGCCGAGGACCACGATCCCGTGGGCGGACAACGCGACCGTCGTGTAGAGGCCGCCGGTGATCACCAGCGTTGCGGTGGTGAAGCGCCCCAACGTGTTCGGGAGCTGGTCGGACCGTCCACTCCGGACGAGTTCGGCGCAGATCGGGAACAGCACCCCGCCCAGCACGACCGCGATCATGATGTACGGCACCCAGGCGATGCGGAAGGCGAGGCTGTAGCCGCCCACCGCCTGCGGCCCGAGCACGTGCCCGATCGCGAGGTAGTCGACGTTGATCAGCAGCACCGCGATCAACGCCCCCGGCCCCACGACCACCAGCCAGCGGGTCGCCTCCGCCGCGGCGTCGCGGTCCCACACCGGACGGATCCGCGCTCCGGCCACGGCGGCCAGCACGGGCTGGGCGACCGCGGTGCACAGCAGGCCCCAGACGAGTGCCGAGGGGCCGGTTCCCTGCGCTGCCAGCGTGACGGTGACCGCGGCGCCGAGGAGCATGCCGCCCGCGTCGGGGAGCATGCGGCGCCGAAAGTCGAGGTCCCGGTGCATCAACGCCATCTGCACCCCGCCCGCCGCGGTGAACGGCAGGGTGAGCGCCGCGAGCCGCAGCATCCCGGCCGCGTCCGGAGCCCCGAGCGCGGCGGCGAGCGGGCCGGCGGTGGCGACGAGCACCGCGGCGAGCACCGCGCCCGCCGCGACGCTCATCGTGAGCACCGTTCCGGCCGTGGTGAGGGGATCGCGGGTCGTGCGGCTGACGATGTCGTAGACACCCATCGCCTGGACGACCTGGCCGATGTTGACGATCGACACGACCAGGGCCACCGCGCCCAGATCGGCCTCGGTGAGGAACAGGGCGAGCGCGAGGGTCACCACGATCTGGCTGCTCTTGCTCACCAGGTTGACCGCGAAGAGCCACAGCGACCCCCGCACCGCCACGTCCGTCATGCGGCGCGCCGGACGTGCCGCACCGCGAACACCGCGAGCACCAGCCACGCCGCCACCAGCGCCACCCCGTCCAGCGTGACGCTCGCCCGCGCGCCGAGCAGGCTCTTGACGACCGTGTCGACGAAGTACAGGTGCGCGAACGGAACCACGACCAGCAGTGCGGCGACACCGGCCCACCGCCAGTGGCTGTCCTTGCGCCGCCTCCATGCCACCACCGCGAGCGCCACCAACGCCGGAACCGCGATCAACACGTCCCCCGGCTGGTGCACGAGCGCCACCACGATGCCGAGGCACACCAGCAGATCCGCCGCCGGGGTGCCGTTCTCGGTCCGGTCGAGCCGGCGAGCGAGCAGTGCCGTCACCGCGAGAACTCCGCACAGCGCCAGCAGTTCCGCGGCGGGCGGCAGCCAACCGGTCGTGCGGAAGAACACCGCGGGCAGGTCGACGCGCTGCGCCGTCATCGAGTCGACCGCGCCGTACCCGGTGCTGCTCGCCCATTCGAGGTTGCGGGAGATGACGTCGAGGAACTCCCTGACCCCACCACCTCGGACGACCAGCAACGCCGCCACGGGAAGGCTGGCCAGCGCCGCGATTCCGGTTCCCAGGAGCGCGACCCTGCGGTCACCGCGCACGAACAGCAGCACCGCCAGCGGAAGCCCGAACTGCGGCTTCAACCAGGCCAGCGCCAGTGCCGCGGCCGCCCACCCGGGACTCCTCGTGCGCACCAGCAACGCCCCGGCCACGCTGACCGCGATCAGCGGGTTGACCTGGCCGATGTACATCTGCGCCTTGCCGACCTGGCTCGTCACCAGCAGCGTGGCGATCACGACGCCGCCCGCGACGACCGGCAGCCGGGCGCCGTTCGCGGCCATGACCGCGAGGCCGACGAGCAGCACCAGGCACGCCAGGGCGAACGCCACCGCGCCCACCCGGTACTCCGGCAGTGCGAACGGCAGGTGCAGCACCAGGTGGTAGGGCTGGTAGAGGTTGAAGTTCTGCCGCACCGGCCAGTGGTCGAACATCACCGCCGGGTCGTACGGGTTGCCGCCGCCCAGGAACTCGCGGACGGGGAAGTAGAGCGCGTCCCGGAAGTCCTGCATGCGTTCTTCGGGGAGGTTCTGCTCCGTGGGGAGCGGGACCTCCCACGAGGGCTTGAGGGCGCGGAACGCGCTGAGGGCGCCGGCGAGGGCGACCAGGGCGACGCCGAGGGTCCTGGCGAGGCCCGCCCGGTCGGTCGTGGCGATCATTCCGGCATCACCGCCACCACGACGGCGGCCGAGGCGAGCGCGACGACCGCGGCCAGCACCGCGAAGCCCACCGCGGCGAGCACCGCGGGGATGCTGTCGCTGCGCAGGAGCGCCGCCCAGCGCGAGGAGAGCGTCACGCCAGCACCACCGCCACCAGCACCGAGGACGCGGGCAGCACCGCCAGCGCCGTGGCCAGGTCACCGCGCCGCGCCCGGTCACCGGACGCGACGGCGATCACCGCCGTGCCGTCCGCAGGCTCGGAGGCCTTGTCCGGCAACGCCCGCGCGAGCGCCTCCGCCCGCTCCACCAGCGACGGGCTCACCGGCAGCACCCGCACCGGCCGTGCCGCCGCCACGCACAGCGCCGCGAGCCGCTCGGTCAGGCCGGGGTCGTCATCGGCGGCCACGACGACCGGGTGGCCGATCCCCGCGGCGGCGAGCGACGTCCGGACGTTGCCCCGCAGGCGGCGCAGCGCCACCACGGCGACTCCCGCGATCACCGCGGCGACCAGGGCGAGTCCGGTGGCGAGGCGCCAGTCCGGAGACACCTGCGTGGTCTCGGGGCGCGGGTCGACCAGGCGGAAGCGGGCGGCCGGGGCGAGCAGGTCCGCCTCGACCACGGCCCGCGCCACCGCCGTGACCGCCGCCGAGGCGTGGTCCGCGGAGTCCGCGCGCACCGAGATGCGGGCCACGCCGGACGCCGGGACCAGCTCGACCGCGATGGCGTCGGCCAGGCGCTCGGGCGTCGTGCCCGCCGCCCCGGCCGCCGCGTCCAGCACGGACGGGCTGCGGACCAGTTGCACCACGGCCGGTGCGGCGAGCGAGGTGACCTCGCCGAACTGGGCGCTGTCGGCCGCGACGGGGGTCGCGAGCAGCGTCAGCCTTCCCTCGGTCACGCCGTCGCGCATCGCCACGGCCAGCAGCACGGCCGCGCCGACCAGCACGGCGGCCAGCACGCCTTCCAGCACAGCTCTGGGAGCCTTCATCGTCCCTCCAGGACGGTACGAAGCAGTTCGTCGTAGGACTTCATCAACGTGTGCGCGTCGGCCGAGCCGTCGTGCGAGGCGGCCACCGAACGCGCCGCGGGGGACTGGAGCAGGCCGCGCAGCGCCTTCGCGGTCCGCGCGGGGTCGCGGCGGGGCACCAGGACCCCGCCCCCGCCGGACAGCACCTCGCGCACACCGTCCACATCGGACGCGACGACGGGCCGGCCCGCCGCGAGCGACTCGAGCAGCGCGATCGGCATGCCCTCCCAGTCGCTGGTGAGCACGGTGACGTCGGCCGCCTCCAGCAGGTCGCGCACGTCGGTGCGGGTGCCCAGGAAGCGGACCCGGCCGTCGGCGCGCGACTCCAGTTCGGAACGCAGGCTGCCGTCGCCCGCGAGCCACAGCTCGGCGTCACCGGGGACCTGGGCCCACGCGTCGAGCAGCACGTCGTGCCGCTTCTGCGGTTCCAGCCGGGCCGGGCACAGCGCGACCGGCACGTCCGGAGGCGTTCCGAGCCGGGCGCGCACGGTCGCGCGGCCGGCCGACGGGGGAGTGGGGAACACGGCGTTCGGGATCACGACCACGGACCGGAGTCCGGCGCCGGTCAGCTTGGCCGCGGCGGCGGAGGCGACGGCCACGACCGTCGACGACACCCGGTTCAGCACCCGCACCGCACCGGGCACGTCCGCCTCGGCCACGCCGTGGAACACCGTCACGACGGGCCTGCGCGCGGCGGCGAGCCGGGCGACGAGCGAGGCGGAGACGTTGTGCGCCAGCACGACGTCGGGCCGGAAGCGGCGCACGGCCACCCGGACCGCCCACGTCGCGCGCAGCACACCGAGCGGCGAGCGGCGCGCCACCGGCACGTCGAACGTGGGAACACCACCGGCCCGCACCGGCTCGAGGCGGAACCCGGGGCCGCTCGCGACCGCGGACTCCCAGCCGACGTCGCCGCCCGCGAGGGCCATGCCGGCCACGAGCGCCTCCGCGCCGCCCGCGCCCATCTCGCTGATCACGTGGAGAACGCGCATCGACTCTCCTTCAGTGAACGCTGCTCGATCGCGACGGCGAGGGCGACGAGCGACCACAGCGGCAGGTAGTACTGCTCGGACAGGAAGATCGAGGCGATCAGCACGGCGATCAGCGCCGCCTGCACGGCGACGGCCTCACGCCGGTCCGCCCCGCGGCGCAACGCCCGTTCGCTCGCCACGAAACCGATGGCGACGAACGCGATCAGCAGCGCGAAGCCGGGAACGCCGAGCTCGGCGGCGACCTCTAGGAACATGTTGTGCGCCACCGGGGTCTGCTCGTCGATCTCCGCGTTGTGCCCGGCCGCCGCGTACTCCTGGCGGAACCCGCCGGGCCCGACCCCCAGCACCGGGTCGTCGGCCAGCATCCGGGAGGCCGCCTGCCACCGCAGCACCCTGGTGTCGGCGTTGGTGCCCGCGATGTGGCTCTTCTCCTGCAACGCCCGTGACAGCTCGGCCTGCGCGGCCGAGGCGAACACCAGTGCCGCCACGCCCGCGACGGCGGCCGTCACGGCCACCGCGCGCACCGGGATGCCGCGCCGGGCGACCAGCCACACCAGCGCGCACGCCAAGGCGAGCCCGCCGCCCCGGGAGAACGTCGCCGCGGCACCGGCCACGAGCACCGCGCCCAGCACCAGCGACACGACCCGCGACCGGCCGCGAGCGGGGAGCGCGACCAGCAACGGCAACGCCGCCACGAGGAAGAACGCCAGGTCGTTGGGGTCCTCCACCGGCCCGGTGGCGCGCAGCGACCCGCCCACCAGGCTCAGCAACCCGCCCGCGGCCGCGACGACCGCGCCGGCGACCGCCGCCGCGAGGAGCGCGCGGACCGGCACCTCCCGCGCGGCCACATCGGCGAGCACCACCGCGATGACCAGGAACGGCAGCCACCGCACCAGGTACTCCAGCGTGAACGGCTCGGCCACGTGCACCGCGGAGGTCGCGAGCAGCACCACGGCCAGCAACGCGATCACCAGGTGCAGCGGGTGCGGCGCGGGCAGCCGCCGGTGCCGGTACAGGGAGAACAGCCACACGCCGATCAGCAGAGCGGGCACGACCTTGGCCGACTGCCCGTGCACCTGCAGCAGGTACCCCTCCAGCGGGGCCAGTGCGACCGTGCCGCAGGCGAGGACGCGCAGCAGGACCGTCAGCCACATGCGACGGGATCCCGTTCGCGCAACCGGGAACCCGTGACGCGCTCGACGTGCTCGCCGGTGCCGACGACGTCGAAGTGCCTGCGCAGCAACGACAAAACCCACCCGAGCAGCGCGACCTTCTCGGCGCCGGGCACGGCCATGCCGGGGAAGAACTCCATCCCGGGCGCCTCGGTGCCGGACAGCACGTCGGTCGGGTGCAGCAGCAACGACGGGGAGACCCTGCGCGCCAAGCACAACCGCAGCGCCGTGCGGAAGTAGCCGCGGGCCAGCCGGGGCGAGATCTGGTGCAGCTGCAACAGGTAGGCGCCGTGGATCGGCACCCGCAGCAACGGCATGGTCGTCACCGGCAGCTCGACGACCCCGTTGCCGCGCCAGCGGAACGCCGTGTTGGGCGCCTTGACCTTGCCGAACCCGCCGAACAGGTCCTCGCCGCCGTCGGTCGATCCGGCGGTCCGGTTGTGGTAGGCGCGGGCTAGCGGGCCGATCCACGTCGGCAGCACGCTGGCGTCGTAGACGTACCCGCGCCGCGCGAGCACGTCGAGCAACGCGGGCGTGACGCTGTAGCCGGGCCCGCGGAACCCGACGGGTCGCGGCGCCCCGGCGGCCATGATCGCCTCCTCGGCGCGCATGACCTCCTTCTCGACCTCCTCGTCGGAGAACCGGTGCAGCCACGGCTGGTGCCAGAACGAGTGGTTCGCGATCTCGTGCCCCGCGGTCACGAGCGACGACACCGCCTCGGCGCCGTCGTCGCGTTCCGCGTCCGCGCCGACGACGAAGACCGTGGTGGTCAGGCGCTGTTCGCCGAAGACGTCCAGCAGCCTCGGCACCGCGGACGGCAGGAAGCTCGGCCTGCTCTCCCAGCGCGGGTCGCCGTGCGTGCGCAGGTACGCCCAGAGGTTGTCGAGGTCCAGCGACACGCTGGCGACGGGCTTCACCGCTCACCTCTGGCGGACACGAGCTCGGCGGCGGGCCTGCGCGCGGCGGACCCGAGCACCAGCACACCGGACACGACGAGCAGGATCCCCAGCGCGACCCACCACTCGCGGCCGGGCGTGATCCGGTCGCCCATCACCGCGAGCCCGGCGGCCGCCCCGAGCACGACGCTGGTCGCGTCCATCGACGCCACCGCGGAGGTGGCCGAACCGCGCTGCAACGCCGTCGCGAGGCACGCCTGCCCGACGAACGCGGCGATCACCATCACCCACGTGAGCGGGTGCAGCACCAGGTCGAGCAGCGGCTTGCCGGAGACGTTGCGCGCGGCCACCGCCACGACGGCGAACGCGACACCGGCGAGCACCGGCGTCAGCGTTTTGAAGACCCGTGCCAGTGGCAGCACCGCGAGCGTCAGCACCCCCAGCACGGCCAGCGCCGGCACCAGCGGGAGCTCACGGGCCTCGGACGGCGCCGCGGCACCCGTCAGCAACAGCAGGCCGCACGCCATCACCGCCAGCACCGCGATCTCGACGTGCCGGATCCGCCAGCCGAGCAGCAGCACGCCGATCACGGTGGCGAGGCCGACCGCGGACGACGAGCCCGCCTGCACCAGGTACAGGGGGAGTTCCTCGCGAGCCAGGAACGCGAACAGGAAACCGCCGACCTGACCGGTGAAACCCAGCAGGTACAGGCGATCCGAGGCGAGGCGGGCGAGCAGCCCCACCCCGGCGCCGGGACGTTCATCGGCCCTCCGCGCGGCGACGGTCTGCGCGACTATCCCCAGGCCGTACAGGACAGTGGACACAGCGAGTGCCAGATGACCGGACATGAGCGCGCACACTACGACACGCTTGTGCCGCAACACTTTCGAGCGATATCCCAGGCAACTCTTTCGAGTGAACGTGAGCGGCTTTCGTCCCGATTCGTCAAGATCGATGAAGTACCTTGCCGCGGTGCGGGAAACGAACACCGTGACGATCGTCTGCGGCACAAGACCGGAACTGATCAAACTCGCGCCGCTCGTGGAACACCTCGGCAGCGCGTGCACCATGATCTACACCGGCCAGCACTACGACCGCTCGATGTACTCGCTCATCCGCCGTGATGTGCCGGAACCGGGCGGCTTCCACGAACTGCGGCTCGGCGGTCTGCGCCGAGGCGACCAGCTCGGCCGTGCCGTCTCGGCCGTGGACGAGGTGCTGGCCTCCGAACGCCCGGCCGCCGTGGTCGTGCAGGGCGACACGACCTCCGCGCTCGCGGGGGCGTTGGCCGCCAACGCCTGCGACGTGCCGCTGGTGCACGTGGAGGCGGGCCTGCGCAGTTACGACCGCGCGATGCCCGAGGAGCACAACCGGGTGCTCATCGACCACCTCTCCGACCTCTGCTGCGCGCCGACGTCGTTGAACCGCGACAACCTCCTGGCCGAAGGCGTCGCCGCCGGCCGCATCGCCGTCACCGGCAACACCGTCGTGGAGGCACTGGCCCACGCGCTGCCCTCGCCCGAGGAGGAGGACGCCGTCCTCGGCGACCTGGGCCTCAAGCACGACGGCTACGTCCTCGCGACGATCCACCGCCCCGAGAACGTCGACGACGCCGCGAACCTCGAGACCATCCTGCGCCAGCTGGGCGAGCTGCCGCTCCCCGTCGTGCTCCCGCTGCACCCGCGCACCGCCCAGCGCGTCACCGCGTTCGGCCTGGGAGCGCTGCTGCACGGCCTGCAGGTAGTCGAACCCCAGCCGTACCGCCCTTTCCTCGCCCTGGCCCACGCCTCCGCCGTCATCGTGTCGGACTCGGGCGGGATCCAGGAGGAGGTGAGCGTGCTCAAGCGGCCGGTCGTGGTCGTGCGGCGCAGCACCGAACGTCCGGAGATCGAGGGCACGTTCGGCACCCTCGTCCCGCCCGGCCCGCTCGTGAGCACCGCGGTGCTGCGCTGGCTCGACGACGTGGAATCCCACCGCGCGGCACTGCGCGAGATCCCCTCGCCGTACGGGACGGGTTCTCCGTCGGCACTCATCGCGTCGGCGGTGCGCACGATGCTGGAGTCCGCCCGCTGAACCGGGCGGTGTGGCCGCGCCCCCCTACGCCGCGGCCACACCTGGTCTCAGAGCCGCACCAGCGTCATCGGCTGGTCCGGACCGACCTCCTCGGCGGCGGGTTCGTCGGACGCCGGCACCCGCAAAGCCCGTCCGGACGCGAAAACGGACTGCCAGGTGTCCCACACGGCGATGAGCGCCGCGGACAGCACCACCGACGCGGCGACGGCGAGCACGCCGTCGTCCTCGAGCAGCACCACGGCGGCGACGACCGCCCAGAGTTCGACGGCCGTGAAGACGACCGCGAACAGCACCCGTTCGGTGTGCTTGCGGCGTGCGCGCGCCATCTGCTTGCGGGAGCCGGGTTCCGGCACGGTGTGGCGCTTCATGGTCTCTCCCCTGGTGACTGCTGGTGGCCTGTGCACCAAGGGAACCGCGACCACGCCGCAACGTCTGCGTCAAATGCCGCAGACCGCGCGCAGTTCGTCCTCGCGCAGGATCTCCACGTGCGAGCGCCGGGTGGCGATGATCCCGGCCTCCCGCAACGTTTTCAAGGCCCGCACCAGCGTCTCGCGCGAGATCCCCGCGATGGCCGCGAGCTCGCGCTGGCTGAGCGGCACGGTCGCGATCATGTCGCTGACGTCGCGGTGCGCGAGCCCGAGCAACACCCCCGCGACCCGCTGCAACGACGGTCCGGTCCGCAGGTCCTGCTGGTCACCCGCCGCCCGGGCACGCGACACCACGACCCGCAGCACGGCCCACACGACCCGCGGATGCCTTTCACACAGCCGGATGAAGGCGTTGGCGGTGATCAGGATCCCCTCGACGTCGTCCACCGCCGTGAGCGTCGCCGACCGCCCCTGCCCGTCGATCGCCGCGACCTCACCGATGATGTCGCCGGCCCCGCGCACGGCCAGCAGGGTCTCGTCGCCGTTGAGCGCGAACCGGCTGACCCGCACCCGCCCCCGCGACACGACCAGCACGTTCCGCGTCTCGTCCCCCTGGTGGCAGATCACGGTGCCGGGGCCGAACGTCCTGCGGGTCGCCGCCGCCAGCATCGCCGCGCGTTCGGTCTCGTCGAGCATCCCCCAGAACGACCGGCCGATCCCCATGCTTCCATGATTCACGGAACAGCTCGGCGGTCACTGCCCCGATCGATCTAATCGCACCCCGTTCGCACCGGTGCGCGTAACGGTCCGCCACGACCACCCGAAAATCCCGGCGGGGCACGCCCGTGCCCGCTGCTCTCATCGGCTGAAATCTCCGGCGGAGCAGTCCGAGTGCTCCTCGGTGTGAAGGGAATCCTGCTGTAGTAACGCACGAGTGTCTGCTGTGCGAGATCCCGCGGGGTGGAACTGGGCCTTGTGCGTCAAACGGCGCGCAGCCCGGCCGGGTCGGTCTGGTACACGACGAATCGGCTCGCCGGTAGCAGCCGGCGTCATGTCGTGGAGAGGACGGTCGTGCCCCACTCGCCACCGACCGAACACCGGACGATCGTCGCGGTCGACGTCGCCGAGTTCACCCGTCCGGACCGCACCGTCGCGGACCAGATCGCGGTGCAGGAGGGCCTGTACGGCGTGTTGAGGGCCGCGCTCACCGCCGCGGGCGCGGTCGTGGACGAGTGCGACATCGAGGACCGCGGCGACGGCGCCCTGATCCTGATCCCGCCGTCGGTGTCCAAGAGCGAACTGGCCGACAAGCTGCCCGACCGTCTGGCCGCCGAGATCCGCCGCCACAACGCGACCCACGCGCGACCGGCCCAGTTCACGCTCCGGGTGGGGTTGCACGCCGGGGACATCCGCAAGAACGCGAACGGCTGGGTCGGGAACGCCGTGGTGCAGACGTTCCGGATCCTGGACTCGGAGGAGGCGAAGACGGAGTTGAGCAGATCCGGGCAGCTCGTCGCCTTCATCGCGAGTTCCTACTTCTACGACGAGGTCATCAGCCAGGACCCCGGCAGCGCACCGGAGTCGTACCGCCGCATCGACGTCTCGGTGAAGTCGTTCGACGGGTACGCGTGGCTGCGGCTGCACGGGGGGCGCTGGGAGGCCGGCGCGTCGCCGCCGGCGCTGGTCGCCGGTCCGGCGCACGACGACGTCGTCGTGCGCTCCCTGTTCCCCGCGGACGAGATGAAGGTGCTGGAGGCGCTGCTCTCGGGCGTGGAGACCGATCGCCTGCCGATGCTCGTCCGCCGCGCCACGCGGGCGAGGATTCCCCTGCCCCGTTTCCACTCGGTCTGGGAGGCCTTTCTCAACCTGGCCGACGTGAACGCGGATTCCGACGGAATTCCTCCTGCCATCGAATTACTCGAACTGCTCGCCGAGGAGCTCGGTGCCGACACCGCGGCCGAACTGACCGAGTGGGTTTCGCAGAAGATCTACAACCTTCGACGCACCGAGCAGCGGCAGGAACGCCGGGAGTCGAGGAACCCGATACCCGAGCAGCCGTTTCTGCACCTGATGATCGTGGTCGAACTGGACGCGATAGACGAGACCAGGTGCGTGCTCTCGTTCTGGCGTCAGGAAGATCCGCTCGAATGGCCGCCGCCGCGCGGGGGACCGTACGAGCTGGCCGTCGGTGAACTGGAACGGCGAATCGACGAGGTGATCGTCAAGGCCGAGAGCGAGTGGTCGGACCAGGCCGTTTCGGTCGCGCTGGAATTCGTGATGCCCAGGCCGCTGCTCCAAATGCCGATCATGGCGTGGCGCAAGGAATACGGGTCTGGTTACCCACGCCCGCTCGTGTACGACTATCCTTTGGCGCTCAGATCTCTAGAACGAATGCGGTCCGCTCACTGGCACCGGATTTGGCGCATGAGGTGGGAGTCGGCTGTGGACGACACCCCGTCGATTCGGCGAATTCACCCGTACGGGCCAGCTGAAGCCAGGGAGAATCCGATCGACGCCGTGCTGAGCGAATCCACGTGGGTTGGAATGGTCATGGACGAGCCGCCTTCCGCGCATCCGGATCCGAGCTCCGGGCCCGATGCGCTGACCGCCGCGTTGCGGGCCGGTGTGCCCCTGGTCGTCTGGCACCCGCGCGCGAGCGCCGAGGACCTGCGCGACCTCGTCGGCCGGCTCGTCACCGGTGAGGGCGGCATCTCCGGGGTGCCGGGCCGCCACCGCGCCGCGCGCCTGGCCGCCACGGAGGACGACCTCATCCGCAACCTCGTCGTGCTGCTCGACGACCCGAACCGGAAGATCGGACCCGGCGGACCTCCTCCGCCGACGTCGAGTGGGGGCCTCGAATGAGCGTGCGGGAACACGGCCGGGACAACCGCAGGGCGGGACTCGACGCGCCGGACTGGTGGATCTACCGGGGTACCGGCAGGGAGATCCACGACATCGATCTCGGCGAGATACTCCCGCCTCCTCCTCCGTGGCGCGACTTCCAGGGCGGCCCCCTCCCGGTGGACGACGTGCCACCGGGCGACGACGGCGAAGCGGATCGCCGGCTGGGGCCGGAGATCAACCTGGCGGAGTCCGACGTCGACGCGCACGAACTCGACGTCGTCAACGCGGCCCTGTACCTGCGCCGCCCGCTGTTGCTGACCGGCAAACCGGGAGTGGGCAAGTCCTCCCTCGCCTGGCGGGTCGCCAGGGAACTGCGTCTGGGCCGCGTGCTCAGGTGGTCGATCACCAGCCGCACGACGCTGAGTTCCGGGCTGTTCGACTACGACGCGATCGGCAGGGTCCAGGCGGCCGCGAGCCGCGCGCAGTCGGGGAACGCCGAAGAGGCACCCATCGGTGAGTTCGTCCGGCTCGGGCCGCTGGGCACCGCGTTCCTGCCGCGCCGGCTTCCCCGTGTCGTGCTGATCGACGAGCTCGACAAGTCGGAGTCGGACCTGCCCAACGACCTGCTGAGCATCTTCGAGGACGGCGAGTTCGTCATCCCGGAACTGGCCCGCGTGCGCAACCAGACGCGTGAGGTCACCGTCCACACGAACGACCCCAACGGGACCGCGACGGTCGTGGACGGCCGGGTCGCCTGCCGCGCGTTCCCGATCGTCGTCATGACCAGCAACGGCGAGCGCGAGTTCCCGCCCGCGTTCCTGCGCCGCGTGCTGCAACTCGAGATCAAGGACCCGACGGTCGAACAGCTGGCCGCCATGGTGGCCAACCACCTCCTCGACGAGCGGGGAGAACACCGCGACCGGCTGGTGCGCGAGTTCATCGCGAAGAGCCGCGCGGAGGGCGGGCTGCCCGCGGACCGCCTGCTGGACGCCGTGTACCTCGCGACGTCCGGGGCGTACCAGCCCGACGACCTGGCGTGGCAGCGGTTGCTCGACTCGTTGTGGCGCAGACTGACGGAGCTGTGACGTGGACGGCTTGGAGGGTCTGGGCTGGACCGACGTCGGGGACGTCGTGTGGCTGGCCGCCGCGATGGGCGGCGGCGCACCGGAGAACCGGGAGGACGACCTCGGTGATCCGGATCCACCCGTTCCCGTGAGGCCGCCGCCCGTCGAGTCCGTGCGCGAGGAACCGTCCGCGCCCGTCGAACCCGAGTCCGAACCCGAGGACGTTTCCGCCGCTGAGCCTCCGGCCGTCCCGGAGCAGGTGGAGGCCGAGGCGGAACCGGCCGAGCTCCCACCGGGTCATGACGACGAGGAACGCGGGGAGCTGCCGCCGGCCGCGGTGGTGGCGCCCGCTCTCACCGAGATGCTGGAGTGCTTCCGAGCGTTGCGGCCGTTGAAGCGCGAGGTCCCTTCTTTCCGTTACGGCTCAACGGTCCTGGACGAGGTGGCGACCGCGGAACAGGTGGCGAGCACCGGCACGTGGTGGCCTATCACCCGGTCGTGTCCGGAGCGGTGGCTCGATCTGACCGTCGTTTTGGACGACAGTCCGTCCATGTCGTTGTGGCGGCCGAAGGTCGTCGCGTTCCTGGAGATGCTCGCGCGGCTCGGAGCCTTCCGCACGATCCAGTTCCGCTTGGTCGACGTCGTCCGCGACGGGGAGGGCACGGAGGTCCCGGTGTTGCGCGGTGGTACGCCCGGTGCGCCCGCGCGTGACCCGGCGGAGGTGCTCGACGTCTCCGGCCGCAGGGTCATGCTGCTCGTGACGGACGGCGTCGGCGGCGTGTGGCGGCCGGACCTGCTCAACCCGATGCTCGCACGGTGGGCGCGGTCCATGCCCGTGAGCGTGCTGCACCTCCTGCCGCAGTGGCTGTGGGGCCGTGGTTCCGTGCCGCTGCACCGCGCGAACCTGACCGTGCCGGCCGCGATGCGCCCCAACCGCCGCTGGACCTACGACCTGCCCGACGCGTGGCTGGAAGAGGACCCGCAGGCGCACCTGCGCAACGGTGCCGTCGCGGTGCCCGTGATCGAATTGCAACCTCGTTACCTGAAGTGGTGGGCGCGCTTGATCACGACGGGCCACCGCGGCCCGGCCGCCGGAACGGTGGTGCTCGCCACCCGCCAGACCGCGGCCGCGACCAATGGCGACCTGTCGGCGAAAGAGCACGTGGGCAGGTTCAGAAGCCTAGCCTCACCACCCGCGCTCCGGCTCGCGACGTTGCTGGCGGCGGTCCCTGCGCACCCCGAAGTCGTGAAACTCATTCGCCATCAATTCGTCCCGGAGGCGAAAACCGAGCACCTCAGCGAATTGCTTTTGAGCGGAGTGGTGCACTATTCTCCCGTCGGCCGTGGAGTTCCTGCTTGGGACTCCACTGCTTTCGTCTTTCCCGAGAAAGTGCGAGAACTGCTGCTCAGCGGCGCTCGGCGGTCCGAAACCGCGGGTGTCGTGCAAACGGCTGCCGCGGTATTCGGGGATCGTATTCCGGCACTGAGACGTCTCCGTGACGCCATAGTGGATCCAGACAACACCCCGGACCCCGTTCCCTCTGTTTCGACAGCCGCTGAAGTCGGGCTCCAGCGTGCGGTGATGGGAGCGTTGTCGGGTCCTTACCTCTCACGCGCTGATCGGCTGGGCGATGCTGTGAGACGCGGCGGCGGCCATGCTGAATCAATCAAGCCCAGTGAGCCTAGGATAGCGAGCAAGAAAATGTCCGATGCGGCCGAGCGCGCCAGCACGACCACGGTATCCGAACCACCCGCGTATTCCGCATCGAACGCGGCGCAATCCGCCGGGTCGCGCGACAACGACCTCCCCGAGGTGAGCGGTATGACAGTTCTTCCCGCTTCGAGCTCGAGGACGTTTCACGAGCGGAGGTCGGATGATCCTCCCGTCATCTGGGGAAATGTCCCGCCGCGAAATCCGAACTTCACCGGCCGCGAAGAACTGCTGGACCAGCTGGGCAAACGCCTGACCGCCGGTGGTGCCACCGCGGTGCTGCCGTCCGCGCTGCACGGCATGGGCGGTATCGGCAAGACGCAGATGGCGACCGAGTACATCTACCGCCACCTGCAGGACTACGACCTCATCTGGTGGATCGAGGCGGCCCGGCCGACCCAGATCCGCGCCGGTCTCACCGAACTCGCGCGTCAGCTCGGACTGCCCGGCGCCACCGAGGCGAACACCGCCGTCCCCGCCGTCCGCGAGGCCCTGCGCGTCGGCCGGCCGTTCCGCCGCTGGCTGCTCGTCTTCGACGCCGCCGAGAGTCCCGAGGAAGTGCGCCCGTTCTTCCCCGCCAACGGTCCCGGCGAGGTGCTGATCACCTCCCGCAACCCGGACTGGGCAGGCGTGGCCAGGCCGCTGGAACTCGCGGTGTTCGACCGGCAGGAGAGCATCGAACTGCTCGGCAAGCGCGGCCCGGAGATCGACGAGGCGGACGCGGACGTGCTCGCGGAGAAGCTCGGCGACCTGCCACTGGCGGTCGAGCAGGCCGCGGCCTGGCGTGCGGTCACCGGCATGCCCGTGAGCGAGTACCTGCGGCTGTTCGACGAGTCCGTCGCGGAAATCCTCGACACGTCCGCCCAGACGGACTACGAGCGTTCGGTCGCCGCCGCCTGGAACGTGTCGTTCGACGAGCTGAAGAAGCGCAACCCGGCAGCGCACCAGATCCTGCACATCTGCGCGTTCTACTCGCCGGAGCCGATCTCCCGCGACCTGTTCACCGGCGTCAGCCGGGTGTCGATCTCCCCGGAGCTGGACGCGGCCCTGCGCGACCCGATCAAACTCGCCAGGGCCATCCGCGACATCAACCGCTACGGCCTGGCGAAGATCGACCACGGCAACAACACCCTGCAGCTGCACAGGTTGGTCCAGTTGGTGCTGCGCAACCGCACCATGGCGCCGCAGCTGCACGCGCAGATGAAGCACGGGGCGCACCAGCTCCTGGCCAGCCTCGACCCCAACGACCCGGATTCGAGCAAGCACTGGTCGCGCTACCGCGAGCTGCTGCCGCACGCCTACGCGTCCGACATCGTCGAGTGCGACGAGGACTGGCCCCGTCAGCTCATCATCAACGTGATGCGCTTCCTCTCCGCGTGGGGCGACCACGACGAGGCCGCGCGCCTGGCCGAGCGGGTCAGCGAGGCGTTCGAACGCAAACTCGGCCCCACCCACCCGCAGTCGTTGTACGTGGCCGCACGCCTCGGCTTCTACCTGTGGGTCGTGGGCAGGTACGAGGAAGCCTCGCGGATCAACCAGCGCACCCTGCAGCGCCAGATCTCGGTGACCGGTGAGGACAGCGAGGAGGTGCTCACCGTCCAGGCCAACGTCGTGACCGACCTCCGGGCACAGGGGGACTTCGCCACGGCGGCGAAACTGAGCGAGGAGATCCTCACCAAGTCCAGGCGCCTGTTCGGGGACGACGACCCGGAGACCCTCAAAGCGGCGTACCAGCACGGCATCAGCCTCCGGCTGTCCGGCGAGTACGTCGCGGCGGCCGAACTCGACCGCGACACCGCGGACCGCCGCAGCGAGGTGCTCGGACCGGACCACCCGAGGACGGTCAGCAGCTACTCGGCGGAGATCGTCGACAGGCGCGAGGCGGGCGAGTACATGCGCGCCCGGATCGACATGGAGAAGTTCGCCGAGACCTACCGGATGCGGCTCCCGGCGGACAACCCGACGCAGTCGACCCGGTCGTTCCTGCTGTCCGTGTTGCGCCGCAAGGACGGCGACCACGAGCGGGCGCTGGAGCTGTCGACTCCGGCGCTGGCCCAGTTCACGCTGCTGTACGGGCACGACGACCAGACCCGGTTGGCCTGCGCCGTGGCGCATTCGATCGATCTTCGCCACGCGGGGGAACTGGTCGCCTCGAAGGCGCTGGGCGAGGACACGTTCGAGCGGTACCGGCGCGTTCTGGGTGAAGACCACCCGCACACCGTTCTCGCGACCGTCGACCTGGCGGTGACGATGCGGCTCAAGGGCGAGGTGGCCGAAGCACGGGAGCTCGACGAGCGGGCTTCGGAGCTCTTCCGCGGCCGACTCGGTCCGAACCACCCCTACGCGATCATCGCCACGATCAACCTGGCGAGCGACCTCGCCGCCCTCGGCGAGACCGAGCAGGCCATCGCATTCGGCCAAGATGCCGTGGAGCGCGGTAACAGGGTGTTCGGTGTCAACCACCCCACCTTGCTGGCGGCGTCGCTCAACCTGGGACACGACCTCCGGGCGGCGGGCCGCCTGGAAGAGGCCGCCGTCCACCACGGGCCGGTGCTGGAGAGGTATCGCAAGGTGCTGGGCGAGGGACACCCCGGCACGATCGCCGCGATCAAGGGGATGAGGGCGAACTGCGATATCGACCCGCTGCTGATGTAGCGGGCCTCAGCCGGAGACGAGCTGGCCCAGCCACCGGGCGAGTTGCTCCGGCGTCGGTACGTCGCGTGCGGTGCGCCGGAGTTCCCGGTGCACCGCACGCACCATTTCCGGGCAGTGCAGCAGTGCGCGCGCTGCCGGGTTGGGGCCGGCCGCGTTCAGGGCGAGTCCCAGTCCCACGAGCGACACGGGCCGGTCGGGGTCGGCGTGCAGTTCCGCGCGGTAACCGGAGGCGGCGTCGGCGTGATGCCCGGCGATCAACGCGAAGTCCGCCTCGGTGGCACCGGGCACCGACCGCCACTGTTCACGGCCCTCGTGGCTCATGCCGAGGCGCAGCAACGTGGCCCGGCTTCGCGACCACGGTCCGTCCGGCACCGGCGTCGGCGGGAGATCGGCGGGCGGCAGGACGACCGGCGGCCGTGCCCTCCCCGCCAGCCAGGCGCCGGCCGTCGCGGAGACGATCGCGGGATCCGGCCGCAGGTGCCGCAGGAGCCAGCCGGCCCGGTGATCGGCGGCGAGCAGTCCGGTCAGTTCCAGGACGTCCTCGGGCACCGGATCCTGCTGCCAGGGTCCTAGCACCTCGGCGATGCCGTCCAGGAAACGTCGCCCCGCGTCGGTGAGGGTCGCGTCCTTGCGCAGAGTGAGCAGGGTCCGCCACGTCTGGCCACGCCAGTGGGCGAACTCGAACGCCGCCCGCCGCGATGCACTGGATCGGGCCGCACTGCGCCAGAACGCGGTGACTCCGAAGAACGCGTACACGCCCTGATACGCACCGCTCAGAGGGCGCGGATCGTCCCGCCACGGCACGTAGATCCTCTCCGTGCGGTCGTTCTCGTACAACCGCGCCAGGTGCAGAACGCCGCCCAGCACGATGTGCTGGTGCTCGTGGACCAGCGTGGCGGCCAGGTCCGCGGCGTCCTCGGGCAACCCGATCACGGCGCTGCCGAAGGCCTCGCCGGTCGACGCGCTCGGGTTCTGGAAGGGCACGTTCGGCTTGGGCACCACGGAGTCCAGACCGGCGGCGATCATCCCGGCCAGCTCCGGCGTGGCGCCCCGCAGCAGGTCCCACGACTCGCTCAGCAGACGTCGCCACGTCCTGGTGTCGGCGCTGCTCAGCCGGTCCGGCGGAAGCGGCTCGTGCAGCCCGCGGTAGGGATCGAGGTCGTCCAGGGTCAGCGAGAGCCGGTTCGCCGCGTCGCCCGCCCGGCACGTCCGCAGTGCCCACCAGCCGGGGGAGTCGGTGCCGAGTCTCGCCGGCAGCCGGACCTCGCCGCTCTCACCCCGGACCACGTAGCGTCCACGTCCACCCGTCACCACGGCCGTGCAGAAGCGGTCCGCGGCAGGCAACCGCGCTGTCCCGAGCGAGGGCAGGACCGCGTTGCCGTCCCACACCGGTATCCGCATCTCGAAGTCCAGATCGGCTGTGATCGCGGCCGCGGCCGCGAGCGCGTGCACGTGGCCGAGGTGGATCCACAGTGGACACACACCGTCCATG
This sequence comes from Lentzea sp. HUAS12, assembly GCF_024125735.1. NCBI lineage: Bacteria > Bacillati > Actinomycetota > Actinomycetes > Pseudonocardiales > Pseudonocardiaceae > Lentzea > Lentzea sp. HUAS12. The sequence continues at coordinate 4,324,521 of NZ_CP099738.1, read as the reverse complement.
TCATTGGTCAGCAACCTGGTCGAGTACCCGGCCCAGCTTCCGGTGTAGGGGTGGGCGAACACCTCGTCCAGCGCCACCGGTGACACGTTCTCGACTCGCGCGAGCAGGTCCCAGACCGCTTCGAGCGGCGGCAGCGGCCCGAAGGCCCCCGGCGTTTTCGCCGACGCTTCGAGCAGCGCGTGCACCAGGAGCTTGCGTCTGCTGAGTTCGGCTCCGCGCAACCGGGCGATCATGGACGCGTCGCCCTGCAGGCGGGCGAAGGCGTCGAAGTCGGCCCACGGCATGCGGTGGAAGGGGGTGGGCTGCGGCATGGTCAGTCGATTCGCTCACCGCCCGAATCGGTGCTGCTTCTGTAGCCGCCGCTGACGAGCGCGGCTCGTTCCACGACGTGCCGCAGGGAGTGGCGCAGGAGGGCGCTGTCCAGGTCGCGCAGCCTCGTGAAGGGGACGCCTTCGAGATCGATCAGCGCGGATTCCAGGTCCGGCTCCAAGCCCGATGAGCTCATGGTGTCGATTCCCCTCACGCCGAGTGCCGGTCAGTGCAGGCGATTCCATGATGGCGCAACAATGAGGGCTTCAGGTAGACCGATGCCTTGCGTTTCCTTGCGCCGAAACGAGCAACTGATGCTGCGGCAGGCGTTGTTGACCTGGAATTGGACAGGAATTGGAGACTTTCCCGGTGGGGTGTGCTCGACCCGGTCGATCGTGAGCAGGCCGGCGCGGGCTCGTCGCTCCGCCTCGTGTCCTTTGTGGACTGCGATTCGACCTGGAGGACCGAGCCGTGCCCGACCGACCCGAGATCGTCTGCCTCTGCGGCTCCACCCGGTTCGCGGAGGAGATGCGCGCGGTGAACCGCGACCTGACCTTCGCCGGTGTCATCGTCGTCGCGCCCGGCGAAGCGGACGAGGTGATCACCGGTGAGCAGAAGGCCGCGCTGGACTCACTGCACCTGCACAAGATCGACCTGGCGGACCGGGTCCTGGTGGTCAACCCAGGCGGGTACGTCGGCGAGTCCACGGGCAGGGAGATCGCGTACGCCCGCGCCACCGGCAAGCCGGTCTCGTTCACCGATCCCGGCTGATCGGCGGCGCGGTGGGCATCTCCACCGTCACGCCCGGGGCGTGCCGGCCTGGGAGGACGCGGGCTGCCCCTTCAGTTCGCTCTTCCGCCGGGTCAGCACCAGCGGGCCGTCTTCGGTGATCGCGACCGTGTGCTCGGAGTGCGCCGTGCGCGAGCCGTCGGCCGAGCGCAACGTCCAGCCGTCCTCGTCGTAGACGATCTCGTCGGTGGTGGCGGCGAGCCACGGCTCGATCGCGACGGTCAGGCCCGGCTTGAGCTTCATGCCGTGCCGGCGGCGGCCGTTGTTGGAGATGTGCGGCGCCTCGTGCATGGTCCGGCCGATGCCGTGGCCGCCGAACTCCAGGTTGGGCGTGTACCCGTACTGGCCGCACACCTCGCCGATCGCCGCCGAGATGTCGCCGATGCGGTTGCCGACCTGCGCCGCCTCGATCGCGGCCGCTAGTGCCACCTCGGTGGCCTGGATCAGGCGCTGGTCCTCCTCGCGCGGCGTGCCGACGATGACGGTCATGGCCGAGTCGGCCGCCCAGCCGTCGATGAGGACGGCGATGTCCATGGTCAGCACGTCGCCGTCGGCCAGCACGTAGCTCTTGGGCAGGCCGTGCAGCACCGCGTCGTTGACCGCCAGGCAGGTGACGTTGCGGAACGGCCCGCGCCCGAACGACGGCGAGTAGTCCCAGTAGCAGGACACGGCGCCGCGTTCCTGCAGCATGTGGCGCGCGTGGTGTTCGAGGTCGAGCAGGTTCACACCCACCGCGGCCCTGGCGGAGAGCTCGTCGAGCACTTCCGCGATGAACTGGCCGGTGACGTGCATGCGCTCGATCTCGGCGGGGGACTTGAGCTCGATCAACGTGTTCCTCCATCAGCGGTTACCGGTATAACTATACCGGCTTCGCGGAACCGGCTGAACAACACCACCCAGGAGGGGGACGCGCGTTGCATCCTCCCGGCCGCGTCACCACAGTGCCTCATCATGAAGCAGGTGTTGCAGCACAGGATCGACTCGACCTTCGCCCACTACGACGTGAACCGCAACGGCGTCATCGAACTGGCGGACATCTACGCCCTCGCCAACCGCCTGCTCCAGGCGTACGGCGAGCCCGCCTCCTCCGAGCGGGGCCGCGACCTGGTCGAGGCCTACGACAGGTTCTGGGAGATGCTCGCCGACCACTGCGACACCGACCGCGACGGCCGCATCGGCCCGGAGGAGTACCGCGCCGCCATGATCGAGGCCTTCGTCGAGGGCGGCCCGATCAACATGGACTTCCTCGAGGTCGTCCAGTCCCTCCTCGTCCTCATGGACACCAACGGCGACGGCCGCGTCGACGCCGCCGAGTTCGGGGTGCTGCTGAAGGCGCGCGGCCTGTCGGTGGAGGAGTGCGCGACCGCGTTCCTGCACCTCGACACCGATGGCGACGGGGCGATCAGCGTGCAGGAGTACGTGGCGGCGGTGCGGGACTACTACACGAACCCGGCGGAGGACACGCCCGGCAGCTGGCTGTACCCGAAGGCGCTGCAGCGCGCCTGAGTTCGTGGGGGCGCGGGCGTCACGTGCGCACGGCCGGTCGGCCTCCGCGCGCCGCTAGGGTGACCCGATGGTCACCCGAGCGGAACGCAACGCCTCGAACCCCGACCTGGGAGTCCTGTCGGGCCGCCTGCTGTTCGCGGTGCAGCGGGAGCTCTTCGAGAAGCTCGCCGACCTGGGGTTCGGCGACCTGAAGCACCGCCACGGCGCGGTGCTCGCCTACCTCGACCCCGACGGGGTGCGTGCGACGGACCTGGCGCACCTCTCGGGGCAGCACAAGCAGATCATCGGCACGCTGGTCGACGAGCTGGAGGCGCTCGGCTACGTCGAGCGCCGGCCCGATCCGAGTGACCGCCGGGCGAAGCTCGTCTGTCCCACCGGCCGCGGGCTCGCGCAGATGAAGGCCGCCGACCACATCATGGCCGCGATGCAGGAGCGGCACGCCGAACGGGTCGGCGAGGACGAGTACGCGCGGTTCAAGCACGTGCTCGTGGACATCACCGAGCACCAGCGGCTCGTGGAGCGACCTGGATTTGGTCAAGAATCGTGACTATCATCGATTCATGACTACTTCGGTGGAACTCACCCGCTTCCGCGTGGCGCCCGAGAACGTCGAGGCGCTGCTGGCCGCCCGGCCGGGCATGGTCGCCGACTTCGAGGCCGACCGCGAGGGTTTCCTCGGCGCGCGGCTCGTGCGGCTGCCGAACGACGAGTGGCTCGACATCGTCGAGTGGCGCTCCTCCGAGGACTACGCCGCGTCCAGCCGGAAGGGGCCGAACCTGCCGGGTATCAAGGCGTTCTTCGACGCGATCGACTCGCTCGTCTCCGCGGAGGAAGGGGTGCTCGGCCTCGTGTCCGCAGGCGAGGCCGAGCCCGGCGCCGAGCCGCCTGCCTAGAGGCAGCGGTAGCTGGACGCCGCCTTCGGGTCGCCGTACACGTACCGGGACACCTTCGGGTACGCGCAGAGGTCGCGGGTCGAGCCGGCCGCGGCGGCCGTGAGGGTGGCCGGCGCCTTGCCGCGTTCGACCCAGTCGACCAGCTGGCCCAACGCGTTCGTGGGCTGAGCGCCGGCGCCGCCGGAGCAGTGGTCGACGCCCGGAGCGGTGAACAGGCGGTAGAAGTCGTCGACGTGGCCCATCCGCCGCTCGACGGCGTCGCGGTACCGCAGCGTGCCGCCGGGCGGGATCAGCTGGTCGTTGGTGCCGACGAACGTGATCAGCCTGCCGCCCGAGCGGCGGAACGCCGACAGGTCCGGGTCGGAGGTGCCGATGACGCCGTCGTACTCGCGCACCGACTGGCGGAACAGGTCGCGGTACTGGGCGTAGGTGAGCTTCGAGGTGTCGAAGCCGGGCTGCTTCAGCAGGAAGCTCTGCACCCACAGCGCGGCGACGGGGAAGCCGGGACCGGACGCGCCGGGCAGCGTGCCCGCGAGCCACACCGGGTCGGCGCCCTTCGGCAGGCCCGGCCAGAGGCCGCGGCCGCGCTCGTCGGTCGGGCCGTCCCAGATCTTGCGCATGACGTCGGCGTCGGCCTTCGTCACGGTGATCTCGGTGCCCTCGCAGAGGATCTTCGCGCCGATGAGCTGACGCGGGTCGTAGCCGCAGCGGTCCGGGCGGTCGACGATGCCGTCACGGACGCGGTCATTCGCGTCGCACGCTTCCACGGCCGCCTTGCGGAACGCGTCGAGCACGCAGTTGCTGACGACGTGCCCGTCGTTGCCCTGCACGACCTGTGGCCACAGGGTCGCGACGGCGAACTGCGCCCAGTTGACGGCGGGCGCGTTGGCGAGGACGCCGTCGTAGTCTTCCGGGAAGTGCTGCGCCTCCGCGTACCCCTGGCGGCCGCCGGTCGAGCAGCCGTTCCAGTACGAGTAGGTGACCGGGCGCTGGTAGTGCCCGCGCACGACCTGCTTGGCGATCACCGCCGCCTCGTGCACCGACCGCGTGGCGAAGTTCGTCAGCAGGGTCTGGTCCACCGAGCCGTTCCGGAGCGCCCAGCTGGTGTCGAGGGCGTCCAGCACCCCGGCGTCGGTCGTGACGGCCGCGTAGCCGTCCTCGACCGCCTGCTCGAACGGCGCACCGGTGTCGCCGGCGGCGTAGGCGCTGCCGCCGACGCCCTGCAGGCGGCCCGTCCAGTTCTGCGGCAGCCCGACGACGACCTTCACGTGGTCGCCGGTGTGGATGAGCGTCACGGTGATCTCGCAGTGCGCCGGACGGCTCACGGCGCCCACGGACTCGATCTTCGCGCCCGCCGGGGCGGTGACCGCGACCGCCGCGCAGTCGGGGGTGCTCGCCGAGGCGGGCGCGAGTGGCGCCAGGCCGGTCAGGAGCAGGGTTGTAGCCAACAACTTCGTCAGTCGTCTCACGCCGCGCGACGCTAGGCGGGGCTCCGGAACGCTCGCGCCCGTCAGGTGACGCTGCCGGTGTACGTCACCGGACCGGGTGACAGACTTCCACGCATGCGCGAGGTGGGCAACAGACGCTACCGGCTGGACCGCGAGCTGGGCCGGGGCGGCATGGGGGCGGTGTGGCTGGGGAAGGACACCGTGCTCGGCCGCGAGGTCGCGGTGAAGGAACTGCTGCTGCCCCAAGGCGTCCCGGCCGCGGAACGCGCCGTCTACCGGGAACGGGTGCTGCGCGAGGCGCGCATCGCGAGCCAGTTGCAGGACCCCGCCGTGGTCACCGTCTACGACCTCATCTCCGAGGACGACCAGACGTACATCGTCATGGAGCTGATCAACGCCCCGACCCTGGAGTCGCTGGTCGAGAGCTCCGGTCCGCTGGGCGTCCGCGCGGCCGCGAGGCTGGCGGGGCAGCTGCTGAACGCGCTGGAGGCCGCGCACGCCTCCGGCGTCGTGCACCGGGACGTCAAGCCGGGCAACGTGATGGTGCCCGGCAGGGGCACCGCGAAGCTCACCGACTTCGGCATCGCCCAGGCCGTCGACGACCCCAAGCTGACGGCGACCGGCACGTTGATCGGCTCGCCCGCCTACATGGCGCCGGAACGCCTCGCGGGCGGTGACGCCTCACCGGCGTGGGACCTGTGGGCGCTGGGGGCGACGCTGTTCTTCGCCGTGGAGGGCCGCGGCGCGTTCGACCGCCCGACCACCTCGGCGACGATCCTCGCGGTGATGAGCGAACGCCCGGTGCCCCGCGTGACCGGCCCCCTCGGCGAGCTCATCACCGGCCTGATGGAACCCGATCCCGCCCGCAGGACCGGCGTCGAGCGGGCACACCGCCTCATCGAGGCGGCGCTCCTCGCGGAGACCCACGCGTCCAGGCAGACCGGGCCGGTGGCGGACGGCAGACCGACCGTGGCCGGTCCGGCGTTGGGCGCGGTGCTCGCGACGCTGCCGGCACAGGGCCCGCCGCCACCGACTTCGGGCCCCGTGGCGATCGGCCGGTTCACCCCGCCCCCGACGTCGGGTCCCGTCGCGATCGGCCGGTTCGCCCCCGCCCCGGCCTTCCCGGTGCCCCCTCGCCGGAAGCGCCCCGTCGGAGCGATCCTCGCCGGAACCCTGATCCCGCTCTTCCTCGTCGGCGCGCTGGTCCTGCTGTACTTCACCGTGTTCAAGCCGATGTTCACGAGCTGGGGCCTGGGCACGCCGGACGGCCCGGCGAGCACGCCCGCGATGCAACCCGTCCTGACCATCGGGCCGGGTGGCGACATCGCGGACGGCGTGGTGTCGATGGCGTTCCGCAGGTCCTGCCTCACCTGGGTGCCGGCCAAGGACGTCCGCAAGATCGAGTCGAAGGACCGCGTCGGCTGCTACGCCGAGCACGACGTCGAGGTGCTCGACACCGTCCTCGCCAACACCGAGATCGAGAAGGACGTGCCGTACCCCGGCGCCGAGGAGCTCACCAGGATCGGCGGCACCGGGTGCACCCGCACGTTCCTGTCGGACAAGGTGAACGGCCAGGACAAGGAGAAGACCCTGCGTTACTGGGTGGTCATCCCGACCGCGGAGGCGTGGAAGGTGAAGACGGAGAACGGCTACCGCAGCTCCGACCGCCTGATCCACTGCTTCGTCGGCAAGGCGGACGGGACGAAGCTGGTCGAGCCGCTGATGAAGGACTAGGAGGGGACTTGTCGTATCCCGAAGAGGTCTACTTCGGACAGACCGGCGAGGTGAACGCGCGCTTCCGCCCCGCGAGCACGCCGCCGGACAAGGGCACCGAGGGCGACGGCATCCACTACCTCGCGACCACCGCCACCACGGGTGGCGAGTTCGGGCTGTACCGCGTGATGATGAGACCGAGGGCGGGCGGCCCGGCGACCCACTTCCACCGGACGATCTCCGAGTCGTTCTTCGTCCTCAACGGCGTCGTGCGCCTCTACAACGGCGACAGGTGGATCGAGGCGGGGCCGGGCGACTTCCTGCACGTGCCGCAGGGCGGGTTGCACGCCTTCCGCAACGACTCCGACGCGGCGGCCGAGATGCTGCTGCTGTTCACGCCCGGCGCGCCGCGCGAGGAGTACTTCGAGAGGCTCGGGGACATCGCGGAGGAAGACCTCACCGCGTTCCGGGTCAAGCACGACTCGTACTTCGTCTGATCCCGGCGGTGCCGGACCGGCGAACCGGTCCGGCACCGCGGGACCACTACTCCGAGACGGCGATCGCCGACGCCGGGCAGACGGCGGCCGCGTGCTTCACGTCCGCGAGCCGCTCGGCCGGCGGGTGTGCGTCGAGCAGGTCCACCAGACCGTCGTCGTCGCGCTGGTCGAACACGTCGTCCGCGGCCAGCACGCACTGGCCCGCCCCGACGCACTTGCCCTGGTCCACCACGATGTTCACGCCGACCTCCAGGTGACGGGCAGCTCCGCGACGCCGCCGGTGAGCGTCGCGCGGACCTGCAGCTGGTCGAGTTCCTTGGCGAGCCGCATGTCCGGCAGGCGCTTGGCCAGGGCGGCGAACACGACGCGCAGCTCCGTGCGGGCCAGCGAGGCGCCGATGCAGAAGTGGGCGCCGTGGCCGAAGCCGAGGTGCGTCCTCTCCGGACGGTCCGGGTTGAACTCCTCGGCGTCGGAGTACACGGTCGCGTCGCGGTTGGCGGCGTTGATGGAGAGCACCACCGCGTCACCGGCCTGGATCGTCACGCCCGCGATGTCGACGTCCTCCCGCGCGTACCGGAGCAGGCCGAGGTCGCCGGGGGCGCCGAGGCGCATGACCTCCTCGACCACCGCGTCGACGCGGCCGTCCGGGTCGGCGACGAGCGCGTCCCAGCGCGAGCGATCGGTGAGCAGGAACAGCACGCCGAGGCCGATGCGGTTGACCGTGGTCTCGTGGCCCGCGAACAGCAGGCCGACGCAGAGCCGGACCATCTGCACGTAGTCGAACGTCTCGTCGTCGGCCTGGGCGCGCACGAGGTCGGAGATCACGTCCTCGCCGAGCGCACCGCGCTTGCCCTCGACGAGACCGACCATGTACCGCATGAACTCCTCGCGCGCCCGCTGCGCCTCGTCACCGATCTCGGTGCCGGCCATGCGTTCGGACAGCGACGCGAACTTCTCGTTGTCCTCCTCGGGCACCCCGAGCAGCCGACAGATCATGGCAACCGGCAGCGGAAACGCGAGGCCGTGGTGCAGGTCCACCACGCCGGTCCGCTCGTGCTCGGCGACCAGCGCGTCGAGGTAGCCGTCGACCAGCTCCTCCATGTTGTCGCCCAGCTTCCGCATCCGCTTCGCGGAGAACGCGGGCGTGAGCAGGCGGCGCATGCGCGTGTGGTCGGCCTCCTCGGTCGCGTACTCACCGGTGGGCCCGTCCTGGACGGCGGCGGTCGAGACGCGGGAGGCCTTCTCCGGTTCGGGGTGGGACCGGCCGAAGCGCTTGTCCCCCAGCAGGAGGCGGACCTCCTCGAAACGGGTCACGAGCCAGGCGGGGTCCCCCGCCGGTGTCGTCACGGGTGCGATCGGCGCCTCACGTCGCAGCACCTCGTAGAGCGGAGCGAGTTCGAGGACGTTCGGCCTGGGCAGCGGTAGCGTCAGGCGCTCTGCGTCAATGCTCATGCACCGACCGTAGCGCTTAATGGCAGATGCTGCCAATAAATGTTCTCAGGCGGGTGACGTGCTTGAATCGCCCGATGACGGACGTTGCGACAGAAAAGCCTCGCCGGGGACGGCCGCCGGTGAGCGACGAGCAGCGTCGGCGTCAGCGCCTCGACATCTCGCGCCACGCCGTCCGGTTGTTCGCCGAGAAGGGCGTCGCCGCGACGTCGGGAGAGCAGATCGCGCAGGCCGCGGGCGTCTCCGAGCGCACGTTCTGGCGCTACTTCCCGCAGAAGGAGAGCTGCGTCGAGCCGCTGCTCACGAAGATGGTGGACGCGTTCTGCGCCGTCGTGCGGGCCTGGCCGCGTGAGATCGACCTCATCGACCACCTGCGCGAGGCCTACAGCCCGTTGCTCGACGCGGCCTCCGACGAGGACATCGAGGCGGTCCTCTCGGTCGTGCGGCTCACCCACGGCGAACGGGCGTTGCGCGCTGCCTACCTGATGCTGCGCGAACGGGCGGAGGACGCGCTCACCGAGGTGCTCGCGGAACGCCTGGGCCGCCCGTCCGACGGCTTCGACGTCCGGGTGCAGGCCGCGTCGATGAGCGCGGTGCTCAAGGTCGCCACCGACGAGGTGGCGCGGGCGGCGGCGGGCGGCGTCACCACGGAGACCCTGGACGGGCACCGGGAGCAGATCGCCACCGCGCTGCGGGACCTTTCGCAGATGTTGTAGCTACACCGACATGTTCGACCACGCCCAGATGAACGTCACGACCAGTGCGATGACGACCAGCACACCGACCGAACCGGCCAGCGCGAGGCCCGTTCCCGCCGACCGCCACGGTGCCGGTGCGGCGACTTTCACGACCAGGCCGACGAGGGCCGAGCCGAGGGCGATCCAGATGAACGAGTAGGCGTATTCGCCACCCCGCCAGCCGAACGACTCGAAGGTGTCGTTCAGGAAGGCGACGACGGTCAGGGTCAGCAGGACGGCGGTGGTGGCGAACCCGGCCAGTGCGGCGAGGCGGCCACGGTCGATTTCGGTCACACGTCGAGGGTGCCGCCACTCCTGGGAGACGGCATCGGTACAACTACTCACACCCCGAGCAGCGAGACCACGCGATCCCGCAGCGCGTGCGCGACCGAGTCGAAGCCGTTCTTCACGTAGTCGCCCTGGGCCGCGAAGACCGCGTCGGCGTACTTGCCGGTGAACGTCTCGAAGGTCTGGTAGCCGCACCGGTCCGCGGACAGCGGCGTGATCACCTGGTCGCGCGTGCCGAGCAGGCCGGGGAACGTGTCCCCGGTGTCGTAGCGCAGCAACCGAGGGGGTTCGACCGCGCGGATGTACTCGCGACTGACCCACGTGCCCGCGGAGCCGTCCGGGCGCGGCAGCGTCAGGTCGATCGGTGAGCCGACGGCCAGCGTGGTCGTCACCGCCAGCGTGTAGGGATTCCACTGTGGATAGTTCGGGTAGTCGAGCAGCACGTCCCACACGAACGCGGCGGGCGCGTCGATCTCGACGACCACGGACTCGATCAGATGTGTGCTCATGCCGGCATGTACTCCCCGCCGTTCACGTCCAGCACGGCCCCGGTGACCTCGGAGGCGTTGCGGGACAAGAGGAACAGGATCGCTCCGGCGCAGGCGTCGTCGGCCGGGATGCGGCCCAGCGGGTTGCGGGCCGCGATCTCGTCGTAGACGGCCTGTTCGGTGGTGCCGCGCGCCTCGGCGGTGAACTTGAGGTAGAAGCGCACGCCGGGTCCGTCGAGCCAGCCCAGCACGGCCTGGTTGGCGCGGATGCCGTGCTCGCCCAGCTCCAGGGCGAGGAACTGGGTCGCGGTCGCCATCGCGGCCTTCGCGACGGCGTAGCCGCCTTCGCCCCGCATCGGTTTGCGGGTGGTCATGGTGCCCACGTTGACGATCGAGCCGCGCCCGGCGGCCTTCATGTGCGGCACGACCGCGCGCGTCACGTTCAGGGCGCCGAACAGGATGATGTCCACCGAGCGGCGGACGGCCTTCTCCGGCGTGTCCAGCAGGTCGAACCAGCCGGGGTGACCGAAGGCCGAGTTCACCAGGCCGGTGATGGCGCCGAAGCGCTCGACGGCCGTCTCGACCAGGTGGGCCACCTCGTCGGGGCGGCGGACGTCGCACCGCACGCCGATCGCTTCCCCGCCGGCCGCGCCGATTTCCTTCTCGGCCTGCTTCATCACGTCGGCCGAGCGGGCGGCCATCACGACCCTCGCCCCCTCGGCGGCGGCGCGGACGGCCAGCTTCGAGCCCAGGCCGGGGCCGACGCCGGTGATCAGCACGACCTCGTCTCGCAGCATCACAGGTAGACCTCCGAGTAGAAGGCGAAGTCGCGGCGCAGCTGGTCCTCGGACAGGCCGAAGTCCTCGGGGGTGTAGGAGTGCGAGCCGTGGCGTTCGGTGCGGTTCTGCTCGAGGTAGGTCTCGAACGCCTCGTCGTCGGCGGGACCGGGAGGCAGGCCCAGGGCGGTCATGACCTCGCGGGCGACCTCCAGGGGTCTGCCGACGGTGTCGGCGAAGCGCACGTCCACGAACCGGTCGGGGCGTGCGGAGCGGGCCGCGGCGAATCCCTCCAGCGTCCTGGCGAACCGGCGGGACCAGTACCGTCCGATGTGGACCGGGTCGGCGTCGTCGCTGTACTGCGAGGACATCGCGCGGACCATCGACGCGTACGACGGCACGGCGCTGACCGGGGAGCGGTGCGTCATCACGATCCTGCAGTCCGGGAACTCGTCCAGCACCGTGTCGACGGCGGTCAGGTGGTGCGGTGACTTGAGCACCCAGGGCAGCGAGCGCGCGGTGTTCTGCCACTGCAACACCTGCAGCCACTCGCGCAGTTCACGGTAGGCGGGGTGCTGGTCCGCGGAGCGCAGCCAGTCGCCGTACGTGGGCACCCGGTAGAACGAGTCGAAGCTCATCGACACGAACGTGCGGTCCAGCAGGATCACGTCCTCCTCCGGCCCGTCCCACACGACGGTGTGCAGGTCGCCGAAGTCGGGGGAGAGCTGCGAGAACACCTGCATGCGTTCCCGGGCGCGGGCTTTGCGCAGCTCCGCGTCCGGGCCCTCGCCGGGGAACGGCAGCGGGTAGGCGACCTCCCAGGACAGCGTGGACGTCACCTGCGGTGAGGCGGACAGCAGCCGGTGCAGCAGCGTCGACCCGGTGCGCGGCAGGCCGCAGATCTCGGCGGCCACGCGGACCTCGACGTCGAGCACCCCGGGGTTCGACCGCTGCACCGCGCGCAGCCGCAGCCGGTCGGACAGCAGTGCGGTGAGCCGGTGCCTGGTGAGCTCGAAACCCAGTGGGGACAACGCGGCCTCGGTGTTGAGGCTGTGCACGAGCACGTCCAGCGGCTCGCGGAACCAGTCGTCGCCGAAGTCCGCGAGCCCGGTCTTCGCCGTGGCCTTCTCCATCAGGTCCGGCACCTTCAGCGCCGTCATCGAACCTCCTCCAGTGCGACCACGCGGCACTTCGGAACGGGGTGCTCGGACGCGCCGAGCCAGCGCAGCAACGCCGTGCCGGACGTGTGGCCGCAGGTGTCGATCCAGTTGCCCACGCCGGGGTCCTCGGCGGCCACGACGATCGTCAGCCGGCCGTCGGTGAGCGACGCCGTGTGCTTGTTGACGGTGATCCTGCGCCGGTGGTCGAGCGACTCCATCCACCAGTTGTCGAGCTGGAAGTTCCAGTACGGGCAGTCCGGCACGTCGGTCTCGATCACCCACGCCTCGCCGGGTCGCAACGCCCAGTACCCGTGCAGGTAGAAGATCTCCGGGTCGCCGCCCGCGCGCTGGAACATCTCCTGGCCGAAGTCGGGGAGTTCGTTGGGGCGCGCCATGAACGTGCGCGTCCAGTGCGCGAACGTGGCCGCGGTGCCGTGCACCGACAAAGCCGCCCGCCGCAACGCTTTGGCGAGGAACTCCGGCGTCAGGGGAGCGGGTTCGGCCGGGCCGCCGACCTGTTCGACGTGCCACGAGCCGGGGGTTTCGGTGGTGCGGTCGAGATAGGTCTGGCGCACCACCAGTCCCGTGGAGTCGGGAGCGAGCGGGAGCCAGTTGCCCCTCTGCTCGGTCGCGCTCGCGATGATCTCGACCGTGCCGTCCGGGGCGATCTCGAGGTCGGCGTCGGACAGCTCCCCGGTCGACGCCATGGTGCCGTCCTTGGCGTACCGGTTGGCCTTCGAGCCGATGCTGAAGTACGCGATGGTGCCGCGGGTGCCGGTGATCCGGTACGTGCGGTCGCCGCGGACGTTCGCGGACAGGTAGACGTTGTCCGGGTTGTCCGCGCCGATCTTCACGAGGTCGAGCTCGTGGAAGCGCGGGAAGTCCGGATCGGCGTTGTCCAGGCAGGAGTAGAGCATCTCGCGGGTCAGCCGCGCGAGGTACCGGTACCCCTCCGCGCGGTCCAGCGGGGTGTCGGGCGCCCCGTCCGAGAGCACCACGTCACCGGCCTTCTCCAACGCCCGGCAGAACTGCGACCACGCCTCGTCCGGCACCGGATGCCTCCCGAAGTTAGAACGTGTTCTAGCGGAACCTACACGATTCTGGACAACGTTCAACAGACGCCGAGCGTGCGAAGCCGTGCCACCACGGCGTCGGCGGCGGCCTGCGGGCTCAGCTCCGTCGTGTCGATCCGGACCTCGGGATCGAGCGGTGGTTCGTAGGGGGAGTCGATGCCGGTGAAGTTCGCCAGCTCACCCCTGCGCGCCTTGCGGTACAGGCCTTTCGGATCACGCCGCTCGGCGACCTCGAGCGGGGTGTCGACGAAGACCTCGCAGAACTCGTCCTCCTCGACCAGGCCCCGTGCCAGCGCCCGCTCGGCCCGGAACGGCGAGATGAACGAGACCAGCACGACCAGTCCGGCGTCGACCATCAGCGCGGCGACCTCGGCGATGCGCCGGATGTTCTCGACGCGGTCGGCGTCGGTGAACCCGAGGTCGGAGTTGAGCCCGTGCCGGACGTTGTCGCCGTCGAGCAGGAACGTGTGCCTTCCCTCGGCGTGCAGCGCCTTCTCGACGAGGTCCGCGATCGTGGACTTGCCCGCGCCGGACAGCCCGGTCAGCCACACGACGCACGGCCGGTGCCCGTTGCGCGCGATCCGGGCGTTCTTGTCGACGGTCAGTTCCTGCCAGCGCACGTTCGCCGGGCTCAGCGCGAAGTCGATCATCCCGGCGCCGACCGTGGCGTTGGACAGCCGGTCGAGCACGATGAACGACCCGAGGTCGCGGTTCGCCCGGTAGCCCTCGAAGGGCACGGGCGCGTCGAAGTGCACGGTGTCGACGCCGATCTCGTTGAGAGCCAACGCCTTCGTCGCGGTGAACCCGACCGTGCGCGCGCCGATCTTCGCGAGGTACTGCCGGCCGGGCAGCAATCCCGTCTCGTGCAGCCAGACCAGCTTCGCCTGGAACGAGTCGGCGACACGGGGTGGGTCCGCGGCGTCGCCCAGCACGTCACCGCGGCTCGCGTCCACCTCGTCGGCCAGCACGACCGTGACCGACGAGCCGGTCGGCGCCACCTCCAGGTCGCCGTCCATCGTGACGATCCTGGCCACCCTGGTGGTGCGCGGGCCGAGGCGGACCTCCTGGTCCCGTGCCAGCGTCCCGTCCAGCACGCGCCCGGCCAGGCCCCGGAACGTCGCGTCCGGCCTGGTCACCCACTGCACGAGGAACCGGGCCGGGCCGTCCCGCCGCGTCGGCGGCTTCACGGTTTCCAGCCACTGCACCAAGGTCGGGCCGTCGTACCAGGGCGTGAGACCGCCGCGACCGACCACGTTCACACCTTCGGTCGCCGACATCGGCACGCAGGTGACCTCGTCGAGGTCCAGTTCCGCCGCGAACTCCAGGAACTCGGCTCCGACCTGCTCGAAGGCGTCCCGCGAGTAGCCCAGCAGGTCGAGCTTGTTCACCGCCACGGCCACGTGCCGGATGCCCAGCAACGACACGATGCGCGCGTGCCGCCGCGTCTGGCTGAGCACGCCTTTGCGCGCGTCGAGCAGCAGGACAGCCGCATCGGCCGTGGACGCGCCGGTGACCATGTTGCGCGTGTACTGCTCGTGTCCCGGCGTGTCCGCGACGATGAACCGCCGTGCCTGCGTGGCGAAGAACCGGTAGGCGACGTCGATCGTGATGCCCTGCTCGCGTTCGGCGGCCAGACCGTCCACGAGCAGCGCGAAGTCCAGGTCGCCGCCGCGCGTGCCGACCCGCCGCGAGTCCGCCTCCAGCGCCGCCAGGTGGTCGGCGTAGAGCAGCTTCGACTCGTAGAGCAGGCGCCCGATCAGCGTGCTCTTGCCGTCGTCGACGCTGCCGCAGGTGATGAACCGCAGAAGCTCCATCAGAAGTAACCCTCCCGCTTCTTGCGCTCCATCGACCCGCTCGAGTCGTGGTCGATCACCCGCCCCTGCCGCTCCGACGTCGTCGCGGTGCGCATCTCCTCGACGATCTCCGCGACCGTGCGGGCCCCGCTGCGGACCGCGCCCGTCAGCGGGTAGCAGCCGAGCGTGCGGAACCGGACCAGTTCGTGGCGCGGTCGTTCGTGCAACGGCATCCGGTCGTCGTCGACCATGATCAGCGCTCCGTCGCGGTCCACCACCGGGCGTGACGCCGCGAAGTACAGCGGCACCACGGGAATCCGCTCCCGTTCGACGTAGCGCCACACGTCGAGCTCGGTCCAGTTCGACAGCGGGAACACCCGGATGCTCTCGCCGGGCGCGACCCGCGTGTTGTAGAGCCGCCACAGCTCGGGCCGCTGGTCCTTCGGCTCCCAGCGGTGCTGCGCGGTGCGGAACGAGAACACCCTTTCCTTGGCGCGGGAGGCTTCCTCGTCCCGCCGCGCGCCGCCGAGCGCGACGTCGAAGCGGTGCTCGTCCAGCGCCTGCCGCAGACCCTGGGTCTTCCACAGGTCGGTGTGCACCGCGGAACCGTGGTCGAACGGGTTGATGCCCGCCGCCACGCAGTCCGGGTTGCGGTGCACGATCAGCTCCAGGCCCAGTTCGGCGGCCGTCGCGTCGCGGAACGCGATCATCTCCCGGAACTTCCACGTGGTGTCGACGTGCAGCAGCGGGAACGGCGGCTTAGACGGGTAGAAGGCCTTGCGCGCCAGGTGCAGCAGCACCGAGCTGTCCTTGCCGATCGAGTACAGCAGGACCGGTCGCGCGCTCTCCGCCACGGCCTCGCGGAAGATGTCGATGCTGTCGGCTTCGAGGTGGTCGAGGTGGTCCACGTCACCGAGGGTAGGAGCAAAACGAACAACGTTCAATATGCGTTCTGAACGTTGTTCAAGTTAGGCTGGACGCGTGAGCACCGAGCAGACCGCCTGGGGTGACGCGGAGGGCAGGCGGCGCGACATCCTGTCGTCCGCCGAGCGGATCCTCGAGGAGCAGGGGTACGCGGGCCTGACCATGCGCGCGATCGCGGTCGGCGCCGGCGTCAGTTCCGGCACCGTCTACCAGTACTTCTCCGGCAAG
Source organism: Lentzea sp. HUAS12 (assembly GCF_024125735.1). Classification (NCBI taxonomy): domain Bacteria; kingdom Bacillati; phylum Actinomycetota; class Actinomycetes; order Pseudonocardiales; family Pseudonocardiaceae; genus Lentzea; species Lentzea sp. HUAS12. The sequence goes on along the minus strand of NZ_CP099738.1, from coordinate 4,308,450 downwards.
GAGGACGTCTTCGCGGCGTTGATGGAACGGCGCCTGGACGAACTGCGGCGCACCCTCGCGTCCGTCGACCGCACCCTCGGCATCGCGGGCGTGCTGAAGGAGGTCGAGCCGCAGGTCACCGAGTTCTGGCGGCGGTTCGGGCGGTCGGCCGCGCAGTGGGAGGCCAAGGTGCTCTCCGGTGGCCGTCGCGGCAAGGAGGCCGCGAACTCGGCCCAGGACTACCGCAAGACGCTCAAGGCCCTCGCCAAGGCTCTCGAGGAGACGGCGTCGGCGAGCGGCCAGGAGCTGATCGACGACCCCGCGCTGCCGCACTGGGTCTGGGACTCGCTGATCGGCCTCGCGGACGACCTGCTGCTGCAGGGCGCGCGGATCAACCGGGTCAAGCCGGCTCAGCTGGTCGCGTTCGCCACGGGGGCGATCGAGCGGGGGATCATCGCCCGCTGACGGGCTGGTCGTAGCGGCGCCGGATGCTCGTGCCGAGAATGCCGATGTCGGCGCCGTAGACGTGGATCGAGATGGCGACGGAGCTGGAGTTGTTGCACACCTTGTGGATGTCGCCCGGCGGCACGAGGTAGGACGCCACACCCTCCGGGGTCTTGTTGACGCGCAACGGGATCAGCCGGTCGCCGCGCAGCCGGTAGGTGGTTTCCTCCTCCTCGCCCACGTAAGTGCCGACCACGCACCACGACACGTGGTCGTGGATGCACGTCTCCTGGCCCGGTAACCAGACGAGCGCCACGACCGAGAAGCTGCCGTCCGGTTCGACGTGCAGGACGTGCTGGCGGTAGGCGTTCGGGTCGGGCTCGCGCTGCGCCGCGCTCAGCAGGAACGGGTCGGTGAGGTGCCCTTCCAGCGTGCGGGCCACCTGTGCGGCAACGGTTTCGTCGTCGCCACCGCGGGCGATCGCGGCGCGGAGGGAGCCCACGAGAAGCGTGGCCGTGGGGGAGAGCAGGCTGTGCGTCATGAGCGGGTCCTCCTCCGAGGAACGGGGAGATCAGCCGATCAACACCGTGCCGGTCAGCACGAGCACGACGATCACCGTGGTCGAGAGCAGGCCCAGCAGCAGCACGGCCGGGCCGGAGCGGATGAGGGAGCGCAGGCGCACCGCCGTGCCGAGCGCGAACATGCCCGCGGCCAGCAGGACGGTGTCGACGAACGTCGCCGCCGACAGCACGACGTCGGGCAGCAGGCCGGTCGCCCGCACCGCCGCCATCGCGAGGAAGCCGAGCACGAACAGCGGCACGATCGGCGGGCGTTGGCCCGAGGTCGGGTACTTGAGGCGTTCGGCGAAGCTCACGGCGGCGAGCATGGGCGCGAGCAGCACGACCCGTGTCAGCTTCACCGCGACGGCGATGGCCAGGGCACCGCTCACCGGTCCGGCGGCGGCCACGACCTGCGCGACCTCGTGCACGCTGCCACCCGCCCACACGCCGTACTGCGCGGGCGTGAGGCCGGTCAGCGGGAACAACGCGGGCAGGCCGAACATCGCGACGGTGCCGAAGAGCGTGACCAGGCCGAGCGCCTTCGCCACGTCCTCCTCGTCCTGCTGCCGGACGCTGTTCATCGCGGCCACGGCGGAGGCGCCGCAGATCGAGAAGCCGGTCGCGATCAGCAACGACAGGCCCTCGCCCACCCCGAGCACCCGTCCGAGCCACCGCGTCACGACGAACGTGACCACCACGGCGACCACCGCGAGGACGAGGATCTCGTAACCGAGCTTCAGCACGTCGTGGAAGACCAGCTTGAGCCCGAGGAGCACCACACCGAGGCGCAGGAGGCGACGGCCCGCGAGCTTCACGCCCGGCGTGACCGAGGCCGGCAGCGTCACGACGTTGGCGACGACGGCGCCGAGCAGCACGGCGATGGTCAGCGCGCTGACCGACGGGAAGAGCCAGGACACCACCATCGCGACCGTGACACCGGCTCCGACCAGCGCGAGGCCGGGCAGGACCGAGTCGGCGGTGCGCGGAGTGGTCCTGACGATGCCCATGCCACCACGATGGCGAGCAGGGGCTATGCGCAGTAGATGGCCATTTGTTGGGGGCCTATAAGCCGCGCTTATGCCTGGGCCGACGCGGAGATCAACGCGTCCACCGTGGCGCGCATGATCGGCAGCCGGATGAGGTCCGGCCAGGTGTACAGCGCGGTCAGCCGTTGCGCCGCAGACTCCACCTCGATCGCCGTCAGGCCGGGGTGCTGCAGGAACGACAGCAGCAGCCTCGGCACGAGCGCGACGCCCAGACCTGCGGTGACGAGGCTCTGGATGGCCAGGTTGTCGTCGGTCGAGCAGGTGATGTCCGGGACGAAGCCCGCCTTCTCGCACGCCTGGTGCAACGCGCGCTGGCAGCGCACGCAACCGGCGATCCAGCGTTCCTCCGCCGCCTCGGTCAGCGACACCCGCTCACGCCCGGCCAGCCGGTGGCCGGTGGGCACGAGCAACGCGAGCGGCTCCCGCAGCAACGGCACGCTCAGCATGCCGTTCACGGTGGCCTCGTCCTGCGGTTCGTCGAGGTAGCTGAAGCTCAGCACCAGGTCGGCCTCACCGCGGCGGAGCAGGGCGAACGAGTCCGGCGGCTCCTCCTCGACGAGCTCGAGCCGCAGCTGAGGGCGTTCCTCCGCCAGGATCGCGGCCGCTGCGGGCACCAGGGACACGTTGGCGCTGGGGAAGGCGCAGATGCGGATCGTGCCGATGTCGTGCGTCGCTATCGCGCTGACCTGCTGGTGGGTCGTCGCCAGCCGGTCGAGCAGGTCCGACCCGCGTTCCGCCAGGATCCGCCCGGCCTCGGTGAGGTGCAGGCCCCGGCCCGTCCGCACGAACAGCGGCCCGCCCACCTGCCGTTCCAGCGCGCGCATCTGCTGGCTGACGGCGGGCTGGGTGCAGTGCAGCAGGCGCGCGGCGGCGCTGAACGATCCGGTCCTCGCCACCGTCGCGAAGACCTCCAACTGCCGGGTGTCGAACATTCCCGCAGCGTAAGGCTCACTTGCCGGAGAAGAACGCGTCGAGCGTGCCGCCGTTGCTCTCGCAGTGCCGGCGGGTCGTCTCGAGCGTCGCCGGTTTCTCCGCCTCGTCGGCCATGCCCACCTGCGCGAAGACCCGCCGCAGCAGCTCGATCTGCTCCTCCAGACCGGCCCGCAGGAAGTCGCTGCAACTCGACCGGACGGTCAGCCCGCCGTTCGACGGCGAGCCGTCCGCGGGCACGAAGACGAAGAGCAGGGCGATGACCACCGCGAGCCCGAATCCGACGACCGCGCCGTTGCCGGAGCTCTTGCGCGGCGCCAGCCAGGCCTCCGCCTCCCGCACGAACGGCTCGGCGGGGGAGAGGTCGGTGTCGATCCAGAACTCGAGGCTGTCACCGCCGGTCACGTCGAACTGGACGTGACCGGCGGCCAGCATGATGCGTTCGACCTGCTCGCGCTCGTACGAGCCGGTCCAGAACGGCTCCGGGCGCACGAACACGAGGCGGTCCGGCAACAGGAACACCACGTCGCGCTCACCGCGGGCGAGGCGTCCGGTCTGGCCGGGGCCGAGGATCGCGCCCGCGAGCCGTGCCGTGACGAGGGCGTGTTCGTGCTCGTCGAGGGCCTCGGCGGCCGACGACCACAGATCGGGTTCCACGTCACTGCTATCGCCGCGAGTGGGGACCTGGGTTAGCCGTGCCGGCCGAGGTTCCTCCGAATGCCTTTCAGAACGTGAGCTTCCAGGAGTTGATGTAGCCGGTGTCCTGCCGCGCCACGTCCTGGACCTGCAGCTTCCACGTGCCGTTCGCGACCTCGCTCGACGCGTTGACCGTGTAGGTCGCCACGACGTTGTCGGCGGAGTCGTTGTTCGAGGCCTTCAGGCGGTACGCGGTGCCGTCCGGGGCGATCAGGTCGATGACCAGGTCACCGCGGTAGGTGTGCACGATGTTGACGTCGACCTTCAACGTCGCCGGGGCGTTGCCCGTGATGCCCGAGACCGTGATGGAGCTGCTCACGGCCGCGCCCGCGTCCGGGATGGCCACGTCGTTCGTGTTCTCGAACGACCCGCCGCCGGGAGGGGTCGTGCCGGTGTCGACGGCGGCGAACGCGTCGACGCGGCCCTCACCGAAGAAGTTGTTCTTCGCCGTCGTGCCGCTGCACCGGCTGTCGGTGCAGCTCAGGTCGTCCGCCTGGGTCGCGAGCAGCGCGCGCAGCTGCGCCGGGGTCGCGGTGGGGTTGGTCGACTTGAGCAGCGCGGCGACGCCCGCGACGTGCGGGGAGGCCATCGACGTGCCGGACATGGTGGTGTAGCGGCCACCGGGGATCGTCGAGTAGACGCTGTCGCCGGGCGCCGCGACGTGGATCTTGTCGGTGCCGAAGTTCGAGAACGACGACTTGGCGTTGCTGGAGTTGATCGACGCGACGCTGACGACGCCGGAGACCTCGGTCGGGACGCTCAGGCAGGAGTTGGTGACCGTGCGCGTCGCCGGGGTCGAGTCGTTGGGGCTGCTGGAGTCGCTCGACTTGTTCGCCAGGTTGTAGTTCTCGTTGCCCGCCGCGGCGACGTTGAGCACGCCCTTGCCCTCGGCGTACGCCACCGCGCGCTTCACGCCCTCGAGGATCGCGTCCTGGTCGGCGTTGTCCGGGCAGTTGAACAACCACGGGTCGGTGTAATAGCTGTTGTTGGTCACCTCGAAGCCGCGGTCACCGGAGAACACCATGGCGCAGATGGTGTTCTCGGGGAAGAACAACCCGCTCGGCTTCTCCGCGATGCGCACCGACGCCACCTTCACGCCGGGAGCGACACCGACCATGCCGCGGCCGTTCTTGGCGGCCGCGATCGTGCCGGCCACGTGCGTGCCGTGCGACCCGGTGTCCCGCCACGACCCGGTGCGCGTGTCGAGCTTGCCGTAAGCGCACGACGCGGAGTTGGCGGAGTCGAAGTTCGGCGCGAGATCGGCGTGCAGGTCGTCAACGCCCGTGTCGAGCACACCGACCGTGACACTGGAAGACCCGGTGTTGACCGCCCACGCCCTGTCAGCGCCGATCTGGCTCATGTCCGCCCGCACCGGCTCCCCGGTCGCCGGCGTGGCCTGCGACGGCGAGGTGGGAACCGGCGGGTTCGCCGCCTCCGCCGGAACGTCACTCGTGCGGGTGGCACCGACCTTCTGCACACCGGCCGTGGCGCGCATCTTGGCGGCGAAGTCCGCGGCGCTCGAATGCGCGACGACGACGCCGATGGCGTCGAAGCTCGACCACACCGTCCCGCCGTTGCCGCTCACGGCCGTCTTGGCACCGGCGGTGTCACCGGGCGCCGTGATGACCAGATAACTGCGCGTACCTGCGGCGGGCGCGGCAGCGGCGGGGGTGGCCGCCGCCAGCACACCGGCGCCCACGGCCGCGGCGATGACCGCGGCGCGCAGGCGTGATCGTGAACCCAGGAACACGATTCCTCCAACTCCTAAGCGGGCGTCGCCCGCGCACGTCGCGCGGGTGCAGGGGCCCGTCAGAGTCATTAGAGGAGGTCAGGAGGGAATCGGGACGCCTGGTTCCGGAAATGCCCCGTTCGGCTTACTACGAACGTCGCACGTCAGGCGTGTCGCGTGAGCAGCCCGACGAAGTGGTTCACGTCGGCCTGCAAGCACCTCCCCGGCGTGCTCGCCCGTGCAGCCCGGAGCCCACCCGCTGCCGTCGTCTTAGAGGGAGAAGTGGAACCCGATGCCCGCGGCCCGGAGGTGCGCGGCCGTGAGCAGTGCCGGCTCCCTCGCCCGGTTCTCCACCACGGCCTGGATCGGATTGACCGTCAGGTCGCCGACGTTCCCCATCTACAGCGCGACCCCCATGCCCCGCAGCTTCTCGACGTGGTGCGCCGGGCTCTGCGCGTTCCAGATGCCGTCGAACGGCCAGATCGGCGACCCGAACACGGCGTCCGCGTTCACGGTGGGAATGCCCGACGCGGGGTTGACCAGAGTGGTGGTCACGGCGGCGCGCACCTCGGAGTTCCGCATGTCGAGGCCTCCCAAGAAGCTGCCGACGTGGCTGAACAGCTCGGGCCGGTGCTCGGCGTAGTGGAACGCCCCGAACCCGCCCATCGAGTGCCCGGCGACCGCCCTGTTCGCCCGGTCGGCCTTCGTGCGCAGGTTGGTGTCCACGAACGGGATCACCTGGTCCAGGTGGAACGTCTCCCAGTTCTGCGGCCCGGCCGCACCGGGGTTGACCCAGTTCGAGTACCAGCCGCGGCCGCTCCCGTTGAGCTGCACGGTGATCAGGTCCTCGTTCTCGGTCGCCCTCTCGACCACGCGCTGGTTCCAGGGGAGTCGGGGCGGTCCGGGTGGCCGCGCAGGTAGTACTGGACCGGGTAACGGGTGTTGGTGTCGTAGTCGGCGGGCAGCGTGACGACGATGGCGTGCCGGCCGGGCTCCTGGCCCTGGAGGAGGGGCGGCGTGGGCACCTCGTTCGTGGACACGCTGAAGACGAAGATGCGGCGGTTCTCGTCGACCCACCTCGGCTGGCTCGTGACGGTGAGGCCGAAGGCATTCGCTAGGTGCGGTGGTGCCTCGTCGGCCTTGGCCTGGGGGCCGGACAGCGTCGTGGCGGCGGTCAGGGCGGTGATCAGGAACGCACCGCGCCTGGTGGCGGTGCGGAATCGGACTGACAGCCGCGATCCTGGTGTTCGGCCTGGTGGGAGGACCAGGCCAGGGACCGGCCATTGGTGGCCGGTCGTCACTTGGGCGGTTGTACCTGGTTCACCGACTGGCCCGGGAGTTGGCTCGGTTGTTGCAGCACGCCGGTCACCGCTGCCCCGGCGAAGCCCGTTGCGAGCGCCGTGACGCCGGCGATCACCACCGTCGACACGGGGACCAGGAACGACTTCAACCGGGTGAAGTCGCGAATGCGCCCCCACCGCACGTTCGCCGCACGCGTGAGCCACCATTCCCACGCCAGGCCGAGGCACAGGCAGAACACCAGGGTGAACCCGGCCTTGATCCCCACCGCCAGCGCAAGAGCGCGCATCGGTGCGCTGAAATCGATGGCCAGGATCTCGGCCGGCAGTACCACGAGCAGCAGTGCCATCGCCTTGGTGAGCGGAGTGGCACCTCGGACAGCGGGGTAGAAGTATCCGAAGATCGCGCCGAGCACGATCCAACGGAGGCAGTACGAGCCCCAGAGGACCAGGATGAGCGGTGACCACTCCTTGAACATGTACAGGTTGCTCATCGTCGCGGTGACTGCCGGCCACATCTCGTACACGACAGACGGCAGGCTGATCACCGCGGCGATCAGCGCGCCGAACCGCGCGTTGTGCGTCAGGCTTCGGCCTGCCGCGGAACCCTGCGCGGCCTGTGTCAGCCCGACCTTGTGCCCGTCGAGGTGACGGAAGTGACCAGCCCCTACGTCGAGGGTCCTCTGCGCGGCCATCGCTTCCTGCGGTGTCACGTCGTGCCCGGCCACTTTGCTTCTTGCTGCTCGGTGGTGCGCGGTGGCGTATTCCTGCATGCTGCGCCGGTAGGTGTCGAGGCGCAGCAGTCGCGCGTGGGCCAGCGGACTCACGAGAGCGAGCCGCTTCGCATTGGGGCCGTTCCTGATGAGCCAGGCCATGAGAGCGATGAAAAGCATCAGTCTCAAGACATCGACGGAAACCGGTGCCCACGAGATCCAGACGGGCAGGAGCAAAGCGATCCCGGCGGCTCTGGGAAGAGCTGTGCCTACTGTGTCGGCATCATCCCGGGCTCGCCACAGCAGTCTGGCCAAGTACGCCAGGAGGACATAGCCGCTCGCGACCAGCATATGCTCGGCGATGTACAGCTCGGACGTGCTGAAGTTCGCCGTGAACGCGATCGCGTGGAGATCCAGAATCCTCCAGTTGTACAGCAACAAATGGATCGGTGACATACATGCCAGTGTGGCGAAGAGCCCAGCCGTGGCCACCGCCCGTCCGCTGCCCCACCTTCGCAGGCCGACGTATACCGCGATGGCCCACGGTATCAGCCCGACCGGTGCAAGGAATCCCTGGGGGAAATCTATGTGGTGCAAGAAAATGACGCTGGTCAGGCAGATCGCGCCGAACAGCAGGCTATGTCGCCAGCTTCTGAACGAGGGGATGAAAATCGATGCTAGAAGGCCTGTTCCGAAGGCGATCATCACCCTTCCGTACGTCCCTGGGTGGTCGAACTGATCGAGGCCGACGTAGGCCATCGTTCCGAGTGCCACGACCGTGGTGAGGGTGGCGCTGAACTTCCGTGGCGTCAGTTCGGTGCGATGAAACGCAAGAACCAGTGCTGTGGGTACTGCGACGAAAATTATGACAAAAATCAGGCTCTTGACTCCGAGATTTATCACCGTCGTGAGACCGCCTGCTACGAAAACGCTCAGAACCAGCCATCCGAACAGGTGTCTGACCGTGTGCCGCTGAGGTGAGTATTCCTTCCTGGAAAGCACGAGGAAGCTTGTCCAGGGAAAAAGTGCCAACAATGGGAAGAGAAGCAAAGTTTTCGGGTCATTTGCTTTCTTGGAGGACGGCACGTACGGTACGTCTGGCGCTGGGAGGCCGTCTGGGGAAACCGAAAAAACAATCGGCGACTGCGCGTGGACGAACGAGTAAGTCGCAGTGGTGTGGTCCTGGCTCCGTACCGTTGCGCCATCAACGCGAGTGATCTTCATTTGCTCGGTCCGGATCGAAACCTCACCGAGTTCGAGAGCGTTGCGCCACTCATTGGTCGCCTTGCGCATTTTGACGGTGACCGCTCCAAGTGGCACAGTGGCGCTGGAGACTGCAGTGACACGTGCCATCTTCGTACTGCTGTCGACCGCGATGGCGATGGCTGACGGCTCCATCGTGGCCTCCTCGCTGCTGCGCACGGCGATGAGACCGAAGTGGTTTCTCACGAACTCCTTGTCGCTGACGAAGTTCAGGCTGCGCAGGCAATCGAGCACCGGATCGTGAGTGGCGAGCACTAGTTCGAACGTGGCATCGACACGTGCGGAAGCGCCCTGGCGGTTCACTGTGAACGACGTCTTCCAGGACCGTCGCAATTCCCGCGTCCGCTCGACGCACTGAAGATCGTTGGAGTAGGAGACGACCACTCTAACGCCGCTGTTGTCGCCGTCGTGGTAGAAGACATCACGCAGTGATCTGTCGCCCGCAAGCTGTCTCTCGACGTCCCAAGCCCAGATATTGCCACCTGTAATGGAATCTTCCAGCCAGCCGGCGGAACCCGCCAGGACGCCCAGCATCAAGAGGGAGAACAAGAGTCGAAGCGTTCTTCGCGCCCTCTGCATGAGCTGCCATTCCTCGAATAGTCGGCCGACTATTCGACTTCGTCATGGCCGCGGAGAGCGTTACAGAGCTGCTCTGCAGACCTGCAGCAGCAGGCTGTGGAAGTGGTGCACGCCGTCTTCGGACGGCCCGGTTCCCGCCGTAGACGATCCGCCCCTGGGCGAACGTCGGCGTGCGCATCCCGTGCTGGACGCTCTCCACGATGCCGATGTCCTGCTGCTGCAACACCTCATCGATGTACCGCACACCGTCGAGTTCCGCGGCGGTGAGGTCGGTGGTCTCGAAGTAGAAGTCCCACGTCTCGCGGGTGTGTTCCGACCGCGCGGATCAGCCAGGTCGGCCCCGCGCGGAAACGGCCCTGCGCCTCGGTGTTGATGCGCTCGAACTCCTCGTCGGCCTGCGCGAGCGACCAGAGCTGCAGCCGAGTCCGCGCTCACCCGCCGAGCTCGGTGAGCACCGCCGGCAGGCGTTCGAAGCCGCGCAGGATGCGGGTCGGGCGGCGGTGCGCGCCCGGCAGCGTCGTCAGGCCGGGGAAGCGGTCGAAGATCGTCCGCAGGCCGATCTCCCCCTCCATGCGCGCGAGCTGGGCGCCCAGGCAGTAGTGGCGGCCCGCACCGAACGAGACGTGGTCGCGGGCGTTCGGGCGGGTCACGTCGAACGCCGACGGGTTCTCGAAGACGGACGGGTCGCGGTTCGCGCCGGCGAGCACGGTCGTGACCAGCTGGCCTCGCCGCACCGGAGCCCCGGCGACCGTCGTGTCGCGGGCGCACAGGCGGCCCGTCAGCAGGACGGGCGGGTCGTAACGCAGGACCTCGTCGACGGCGTTGCTCCACAGCGACGGGTCCGCGCGGAGGGCTTCGAGTTGCGCGGGGTGCTTGGTGAGCAACGAGATGCCGTTGCCGATCAGGTTGACGGTGGTCTCGAAACCGGCGGCGAGCACGAGGCCCGCGGTGGCCTTGAGCTCGCGTTCGGTGAGGCCCTCGCCGTCCTCGCGGGCGGTGATGAGGCGGCTCAGCAGGTTGTCGCCGGGGTGGGCGCGCAGCGCGTCGAGGTGGCGGGAGAGCCAGTCGTCGAACGAGTTCAAGCCCGTCTCGACGTCGCGGAACACCCGCCACGACAGGCCGAGGTCGAGCGACGGTGCCGCGGCCGCGCCGAGGGCCAGGACGGTGGAGCGCTCCTGCGCCGGCACGCCGAGGATCTCGCTGATCACGGTGACCGGGAGCAGGCCGCAGTACGCCTCGATCAGGTCTACCGGGCTGGACGGGTCCAGGTCGTCGAGCAGTTCGTCGGCGATCTCCTGGGTGCGGACGCGCAGCTGTTCGACGGCGCGGGCGGTGAAGACGCGGGTGACGAGCTTGCGGTAGCGGGTGTGCGCGGGCGGTTCGACGGCCAGCAGCGACGGCGGCTGGACGGGGTGCAAGACCTCGGTGGACGACCACGCGGCGAGCTTGCCGAGGACGCCGGCGCCGAAGCGCGGGCGGGCCGTCACGAACGCGTCGTCGGACAGGACAGCCTTGACGACCTCGTGCCGCGTCGTGGTGTGGCCGATGCGCGTGGCGGCCAGCGGGCCGCGGGCGCGGATCTCGTCGAACAGGCCCGTCAGGTCGGCGCCGGTGGAGGCCTCGACGGTGATGCGGCCCTGCAGGTCGCCGCGGCGGGCGGCCAGGCGGAGCACGGCACGCGGCAGGGCGTGCCCGATGCTCCAGCGCACCGCGGGTTTGACGTGCTGCTCAGCCAGGCTCGTCACGGTTCGCAGCGTGCCCAGGGGGCCGCCGGGAGTCAAGGCCTCGGCCGTCCGGGCGATTCGGGAGTCCACTTGGGACGGCGCGATAGGGTGCGCCGCCATGGAGATCCGGGCGCTGCTCGACCGCATGGACGACGACCGCTGGAGGACCGAGGCCGGCGACTTCACGCGTGAGCACGGGATCACGACGTTCGGCCGGTTGGTGGAGCTGCTCACGACCGCGCAGGACGGCGACGTCGTGCGGCAGGGCTATCGGGTGTTCTCCCTGCTGGCGGCGGACGACGAGCTCTACGCCGGCCTGCTGGGCCACCCGCACCACGGCATCCGGCGGGCGGCCGCGAGCATGTTCCGCGGCGAGAAGGCGTTGCGGTACTCCCGCGAACTCCTGCCGCTCCTCGCCGACGAGGACCATCACGCGCAAAGGGAAGCGCTGTGGGCGTTCGGCACGATGGGTCCGGAAGTGCTGCCACTGCTGCAGGAGACCCGCCGCACGGCCAAGGGCGCGCTGCGCAGGGGTGCCCTCGTCGGCATCGCCGAGGTCGCCGGCCCCGACGCGTTCCTGCCGCAGGACCGCAGGGTGGTCGACCGGTTCGTCCGGTACAAGATCGAGGACGAGGCGTACGACGTCGACGAGATGCACCTGTGCGGCGGCTGGTACGCGATCAGGACGGACGACCAGGCGGCCGTGCTCGGCGTCTGCGGCCTGCACGACCCGGTGCCGGTGACCAGGGTGCTGGGCGCCGACGCGTGGAACAACGACCACCACGCCTGGTCCAAGGACGACGAGCACGTCCGGTGCGCCAGGGTCTACGTGACGGGGGCGTGGGACGGCTGGACGCTCGTGTTCGGCGAGCCGTTCGAGCACGGAACCCGTTCGGTGCAGGAGATCTGCGCGGTGCTGAGCGCCGTCTTCGGCGAGACGCACTACTACGGCATGAGTTGTGGTGACGGCTGGACGGCGTGGTGCATCGCCGAGGACGGGGAGATCGTCCGCTACTACGACGCGTTCGAGGAGGACGAGCAGATCGGCGAGCTCGAGGTCGAGAACGGCTGGTGCCTGCCGCACGACCTCAGCGAGGAGAACGAGGACCTCGACGACATCTACGCCACCGACGTGGCCGGCGAACTCTCGGTGGACCCCACGTACTTCGAGGGCGACGTCGAGGGACATGGGGTGCTCGCGCTGACCCAGTGCGGCCGCGACCACGGCTCTCCCAAGGGTTTCCTGCGGATCAGCACCTGATCACCGGCACCTCCAGCGCGCGCACGGTCTCGTTGTCCGCGTCCGTGATCACCCCGGCGACGTCGGCGAACGGCAGCACGGTGAACCGCGAGGCCGTGCCGATCTTCTCCGAGCTGGCCAGCACGTAGGTGTCCGCGGCCTGGTGGGCGAGCGTGCGCTTCATCGCGGCCTCGTCCGCGTCGCCGGTCGTGAGGCCCGCGTCGGGGTGCACGCCCGTGACACCGAGGAAGAAGAGGTCCGCGTGCACGCCCCGTGCGGCCTCCACGGCAGCGGCACCGCACGCGACCATCGAGTGCTTGAAGAGCCGCCCGCCGATCACATAGACCTCGACGTCCTGATGTTCTTCCAACGCGCTCGCGATCGTCGGGCTGTGCGTGACGACCGTGGCGCGCAGGTCGAGCGGTAGGGCGCGCACGACGGCAAGGGTGGTCGTGCCGCCGTCGAGGATCACGGTGCTGCCCGGTTCGACCAACGCAGCCGCCGCCCGTGCGACCCGTTGCTTGCCATCGACCTGCACGCCCTGACGCGTGGCGTAGTCGGCGATAGCGGGCGATACGGGCAGTGCACCGCCGTACACGCGTTGGCAGAGACCCGCCGCCGCCATGTCACGCAGGTCGCGCCGGATCGTGTCCTCGGAGATGCCGACTTCGGCGGCGAGGTCCTTGGCGACGATCCGGCCGTCGGTGCGCAGTCGTTCGAGCAGCAGGTCACGGCGTTGGGCAGCCAGCATGCACGTTTCTCCTTGTTTTTGCCGAGTCTTGCACATTATGGTCGGGGTCATGCTGATTCTGATCGCGGGCCCCTACCGCTCGGGCACCGGGGACGACCCCGAACTGATGGCGCGCAACCTCGAATGCCTGGAGGAGGCCGCGTGGCCGCTCTTTCGCAGCGGGCACGTGCCGATGATCGGCGAGTGGGTCGCGCTGCCGGTGCTGCGCGGCGCGGGCGGGAGCTCGCCGACGGACCCGATCGCTTCGGAGATCATGTACCCGACGGCCGAGCGACTGCTGCGGCACTGCGAGGCGGTGCTGCGGCTGCCCGGCGAGTCGGCCGGGGCGGACGAGGACGTGCGGATCGCGCGGGAACGCGGGTTGCCGGTGTACCACCGGGTGGAGGACGTGCCGGGGTACCGCGCGGCCTAGGAGGGGACGGGGGACTCCAGCCTACGGCCGCGCCGAGCGCGCCGCCGCCACGAACTCCCGCATCCGGCCGTGGTCCTTGACCCCGCGGCTCGACTCGATCCCGCTCGACACGTCCACGCCCCACGGCCGCGCGACGCCGATCGCGTCCGCCACGGTCTCCGGCGACAGCCCGCCCGCCAGCACCCACCTGCCGGTGGGCGGGTTCCCGGCGAGCCGCGTGATGTCCCACTGCTCGCCCGACCCGGCGACCGGGGAGTCGATCAGCAGCAACTCCTCGCCGAACGCCCCGGTGCGCACGTCCGTGCCCGGCCCCAGGGCCGTTGCCCTGACCAGGCCGAACGGCAGGTCCGCCAGTTCGTCGAAGGCTTCCTTCGAGTAGTCGCCATGCAGCTGCAACGCGCGCACGCCCGTCTTCAGCGCCAGCTCGCCGGCCTCCGTGGCCGTGATGCCGCGCACGACGGCGACGGTGAGGACGTCCGCGGGCACCTCCGCCACGAGCCTGCTCGCCAGGTCGACGTCGATCTGGCGGGGGCTGGTGGTCAGCACGAAACCGACGGCGTCGGCGCCCGACTCCACGGCGGTGGTGACGTCGGACTCGGTGCGCAGGCCACAAAGCTTCACGAACACACCACCGATCCTAGTGATGTGGCGACGAACGCACTGTCACGCGGCTAACAGTCACAAGCTCCGGTGCTGCGCGGTCCTGGTTAATGGAAGACACGGGCAACGGAGGCCGCGATGAACCAACATGAACGCCGAGTAGCCACTTCGGTCCTCGTGATCGGCACCGGAGGCGCGGGACTGCGCGCCGCCATCGAACTCGCCGAGCGCGGCGTCGACGTGGTGGTCGTCGGCAAGCGCCCCAAGGCCGACGCGCACACCGCGCTCGCGGCCGGCGGCATCAACGCCGCGCTGGCGACGATGGACCCCGCCGACACGTGGCAGCAGCACGCGGCGGACACCATCAAGGAGAGCTACCACCTCGCGAACCCCGAGATCGTGCGGGTCGTGGCCGAGCAGGCGCCGCGCGGGATCGAGGACCTCGAACGCTGGGGCATGCCGTTCGCGCGGGAGGCCGACGGGCGCATCTCGCAGCGGTTCTTCGGCGCGCACACGTTCCGGCGCACGTCGTTCGCCGGCGACTACACGGGCCTGGAGATCCAGCGCACGCTCGTGAACCGGGCGGCGCAGCTCGGCATCCCGATCCACGACTCCTGTTACGTCACGCGGATCCTGGTGCGCGACAACGTGGTGTTCGGCGCGTACGGGTTCGACCTGAACACCGGTGCGCGGTCCGTGTTCCACGCCGACGCCGTCATCCTCGCGGCGGGCGGGCACACGCGGATCTGGCGCCGCACGTCGAGCCGCCGCGACGAGAACACCGGAGACTCGTTCCGCCTCGCCGTGCTCGCGGGCGGCCGGATCCGCGACCCCGAGCTGGTCCAGTTCCACCCGTCCGGCCTGCTCGAACCCGAGAACGCGGCCGGCACGCTCGTCTCGGAGGCCGCGCGCGGCGAGGGCGGCGTCCTGACGAACGCCTCGGGCGAGCGCTTCATGGCCCGCTACGACCCGCAGCGCATGGAACTGTCCACACGCGACAGGGTGGCGCTCGCCGCGTACACCGAGATCAAGGAGGGCCGCGGCACCCCGAACGGCGGTGTGTGGCTCGACGTGTCGCACCTGCCGCGCGAGCAGATCATGCAACGCCTGCCCAGGGTGTACCAGACGCTGCTCGAACTGCAGATGAAGGACATCACCCGGGAACCGGTGGAGATCGCGCCGACCGCGCACTACTCGATGGGCGGCGTGTGGGTGTCGCCCGCCGACCACTCCACCGGGGTGGAGGGCCTGTACGCGATCGGGGAGGCGTCCAGCGGACTGCACGGCGCGAACCGGCTCGGCGGCAACTCGCTCATCGAACTGCTGGTGTACGGGCGGATCGTCGGCGAGGCGGCGGCGGAGTACTCGGCCTCCCTGGACGCGCAACGGCGTTCGCGCGAGGCGCTCGACGAGGCCCGGTCCGAAGTGGACGGACTGCTGGCCGCCGACGGGCAGGAGAACGTCCGTGCCCTGCAACGCGCGTTGCGCAACACCATGACCGAGCACGCGGGCGTCGTCCGCGACGAAGCCGGGCTGCGCAAGGGACTCGAGGAGCTGGACCAGCTGGAGGAGCGCATCCGCCACGTCGGCGTGCACCCCGACCTGGCCGGGTTCCAGGACCTCGCGCACGCGTTCGACCTGCTGTCGTCGGCGCTCGCCGCCCGCGCGACCCTGGAGTGCGCGCTCGAACGCCGTGAGACCCGCGGCTGCCACAACAGGTCCGACCACCCGGACCTCGACCCCGCGCAGCAGGTGAACCTCGTCTGGTCGGGGCCGGGACAGGTGGACCGGGAGGAGATCCCCGCGGTGCCCGCCGAGATCACTGCTCTGATGAGGGACGTCGACACGACCGGCAAGCTGGTCGAGTGAGCGGCGGGGGGCGGGGGACGGGCCCCGCCCCCCGCCGGGGACGTCACGGTCGTGGCGCCCTGAGGTGCTTGCGCGCCTCCAGTTCTTCCGGTTCGACGACGGTCAGCATCGGCTGACCGGGCGCGCAGAACATCGTGACGACGAAGGCCGACTCCTCGTCGGCCAGGTGGTTGCCGTCCTGGTAGTGGATGACGTCGCCGCCCGGTTCCCAGAACGTCCCACCCGCGCGCACGACCCGCTCCGGCTCGCCTTCGAGCTCGAAGACGATGGCGCCCTTGACGACGTAGCCGTACGCGGGCCCGGAGTGCCGGTGTGGCGGGGCTCCCGGGCTCGACGGCGGCAGCGTCACGAAGATCGTCATGGCCTCGGCGCCGTCAGGGATCTGCGGCGCTCCCGCCACGGTGCCGATGACGTCGATCTTCGGCGGCGGACCGCTCTGGTCGGGGTTGTCCAACTGGTGCGTGTGTTCGTGGCTCATGTCCGAAAAGACAACGCGGCGAGGCGATCTGTGACAGCGTCCGGGTTCGCCCGCCGAGAGGAAGACCGTTGCACGAGGAGATCGCCGGCTGGGAACTGTCCCGCCAAGACGGCGAGGAGCACTTCCGCAAGTGCCTGGCCAACGGCGTCACCGTCCACGCGACCTGGGGCGGCACCGGCACGGTCGAGGCGTACACCGAACCCGCCGGGATCGGGCGCACCATCGCCCGCGGCCGCGAGGAGTTCCGCGACAGGGAGGCGTTCTTCACCGCCGCGCGGCTCGTCGTCGACATGGCCGCCAACCTGCCGTCGTTCCGGATGGGCGCGCAGACGCACGCGGACCACGTGCTGACCGGCGAGGTGGCGGGGTCGGTGGACGCGATGCCCGGTTCGGGCGCGGTGCCGGAGGCCGAACTGAGGTTCACGCTCACGGACGGCCGCTCGGTCACGCTGATCCTCACCGAGGACCAGTCGCACGACCTCACGTCGAGCATCTACTCGCTGAGCAAGCACGTCTGGTCCGAGCAGCACGAGGAGCAGCACGAAGAACAGCGCGAGGCAGTGCCGGAGCGCGTGGCCGAGGTGCCGGACGTCAGCGAGGTGGAGGCGGGACCGGACACCGGCCACGAGCTGATGCTGGTGCTGGAGCAGCGGTTCGGCGTCACCCAGGACTTCCTGCTGGCGCACGTCGACTGGTCCGCCGTGGTCGTCGTCGGCGAACCGGCGGTCAGCACGCTGCTCGACCGCGCGGACGAGCTGACCGAGGCCATCGCGCCGAGGTGGTTCCCCGGCGCGGTCGAACGGCCCGGTGAGGTCTGGGTGGTCCTGCACCGCGCGTTCGGGTAGGTCAGGGCTTGAAGGGGAGCAGTTCCTCCTCGACGCCGGTCCGCACCACCACGCACGTCGACTCCGGCACCTCCTGCCACGCCCCGACGAGGTCGGCGAGCGGTTCGGAGACGATCAGCCGCGAGTCGTCGGCGAGGTGGTGCAGAGCCGGGTTGTCGGGGTACTGGCGGCGCAGCGTCGACACGTCGGTGCTGTGGTAGAGCGTCCGCGACTTGCCGCGGCTCGAGTACCGGAACGCCCAGGTGGTCGAGCCGTCGGTGACCGCGACGGTCATCTGGACCGGGTACTCGATCCCCGCGCGCCGCCCGACGTCCTCGACGAACTCGACCATGCGCGCCACCCCGGCCGGCGGGTCCTGCTCCAGGCCGAAGCTGATGGCCAGGTAGAACATGATCTCGGAGTCCGTCGACCCCTCGACCAGTGGGAACAGCACGGGGTCGATCGCGAGCACCAGCTCGCGCCGCACCAGCGGGAACTTCGGGATCAGCCCGTTGTGCATCCACAACCAGTTCTGGTGGCGGAACGGGTGGCAGTTCGACCGCTGCACCGCGCCGCCCGTGGACGCCCGCACGTGCGCGAAGACCCGGTCGACCGTGATCTGCGCGGACAGTTCTCGCAGGTTGCGGTCGTTCCACGCGGGCTCGGTGCTCAGGAAGAGGCCGGGAGTGCTCGTGCTGCCGTACCAGCCGATGCCGAACCCGTCCCCGTTCACGGCCGTCGCACCCAGCCGGGCGTGCTTGGACTGCATGACGAGCGAGTTCTCCGGCGCGTAGAGCAACTCCTCCAGCAGAACGGGCGAACCGGAATACGCGAGCCACCGGCACATGACGAACCTCCTAGACCCCAGCTGCTACATGGGAACACGTAGCAGACCGGAATGG
This sequence comes from Lentzea sp. HUAS12, assembly GCF_024125735.1. Taxonomy (NCBI): domain Bacteria; kingdom Bacillati; phylum Actinomycetota; class Actinomycetes; order Pseudonocardiales; family Pseudonocardiaceae; genus Lentzea; species Lentzea sp. HUAS12. The sequence goes on along the minus strand of NZ_CP099738.1, from coordinate 4,290,413 downwards.
GAGGTTTGCGGCGACGCGCCCTCCTCGGGCAGCATGGCTGGGGTGACGGTCCCTCCCGGCTTACGGCAGCCGCCCTACGAACAGCCGCGCGGGAACTTCGAGACGATCGAGGTGTACGCGCCGGTCACGCAGGTGCCGCCCCGCCAGGAACCGCCCCGTCCCGCGCCGCCCCGTCCCGTGCCGCCTCGCCCTGGGCCGGAGCCGGTCGAGGAGTCCGCGGAGCGCTCCGACATCGCCGTCATCGGCCCGATCGCCGCCGTCGTGCTCGCCCTCACCGCCAGCACCCTGGTCCTCGACCACCCCGCGGCCCGCGCCGTCGCCGCCGGTCTCGCCACGATCGGGCTGATCGTGGCGGTGGCGTTGATGCTGATGGGCAGGAAGCCGAAGCCGGGACGGCACGTGGCCCGGCACGCGGTCGACCCGGAGGCGACGGACCGGATCGCGCCTCCCGGGTGGGGGACGACGGACCGGCGCCGCTGACCCGCGGCTCAGCGCAGGGTCGCGAGCCCCGCCTTCGCGAACTTCTCGTCCAGGTCGCCGCTGGGCGCCCCGCCGACCCCGATGCCCGCCACGGACGTGCCGTCGACCGCCACCGGCACGCCGCCGCCCAGGAACAACGTGCCGGGGATGTCCCGCAGCGTCGCGCCCTGGCCCGTGACGCGGCCGGCGAGTTCCGAGGTCGGGGCGTTGAACGACACCGCGGTGAACGCCTTGCGGCGTGCCGACTCCTCGGTCTGCGGGCCCGCGCCGTCGCCCGCGAGGAGCACCACGAGGTCGCCGCTGCGGTCCACGACGGCGACTGTGACGCGCTGGTTCTCCTTCTCGGCCGCGTCGAGGGTGGCCTGGGCGGCCCTGACCGCCGCGTCGATGGTCAGCACCTTCTCCGTGCGGGTGGTGGTGCGCTGGTCCGCAGCCGCGTAGCCGCCGCCGATGCTCAGCACGACGAGGGTGGCGATTGCGATCTTCTTGATGTCCATGACCACAACACTGGTCTCGTCAGGGCTGCTTGCCATGGTGGTGATGGTTGAACGTCGGTTCAACCCATCGGTTGACCCGCGGGGCGTGCCGGTTCGCCTAGGGTCGCCGTCGTGTGGCTGCACAGGGCGATGCACGCGGGGTTCTACGTGCTGCTGACGGCGTCGGCGGCGCGGTATGTCGCGTACCACGGCGCCGACCTCGCCGTGCTCGGGCCGGCGGCGGTGCTGGGGCTCGTCTACCCCGCGAGCGTGCGGTGGCCGCGGACCCTGCCGGTCGTGCTGGCCGTGTGGCTGGTGCTGGTGTGGCTCGCGCCGAGCTTCGGCTGGTGCGCGATCCCGTTGTTCTTCCAGTGCCTGCGCCAGCTGCGGCCGCGGGTGGCGCTGCCGGTCGCGGGCGTGCTGACGGTCGCGGTGGTGGCGGCGCAGGTGAGGCTGGCGGCGACGTTCGACTGGTCGCTCGTGCTCGGCCCGGTGGGGGTCGCGGTGCTGACGGCGGCGGTGTTCTTCGACCGCGCGCGGCTGCTGCACGAGGCCGGGGTGCTGGAGGAACGCCAACGCCTCGCGCGCGAGATCCACGACACCCTCGCGCAGGGCTTCTCCAGCATCAACCTGCTGCTCTCGCTCGGAGAGACGGAGAAGGCCGCCGAGGTGGCGCGGGACAACCTGGGCGAGGCGCGCCGGTTCGTGCGCGACCTGGCGCCGATCCACGGCACACTGGTCGACGCGCTGCACCGGCTGGTCCCGCACGTGGAGGTGGACGGCGAGCCGTACCCGTTGACCGTGCAGACGGAGGTCGCACTGCTGCGGGTCGCCCAGGGCGCCGTGGCCAACGCCGCCGAGCACGCCGCGGCCTCGCGGGTCGCGATCACGTTGTCGTACCTGGGAGACGCGGTGACACTGGACGTGGTGGACGACGGGCGCGGCTTCGACCCGGCGGCGGTGCAGGCCGCCGACGGCCGCGGCTACGGGCTGGCGTCGATCCGCGGCCGCATCTCGGAGCTGGGCGGCACCGTGTCCGTCGAGAGCGCGCCGGGGGAGGGAACCGCAGTGGCCGTGACGGTGCCGACGCCGTGAGGGTGCTGGTGGTCGACGACCACCCGGTGGTCCGCTTCGGACTGGCCGGGTTGCTGTCGCGCGACTTCGAGGTGGTCGAGGCCACGACCGGCGAGGACGCGGTGCTACGTGCATCCACTGTGGACGTCGTGCTGATGGATCTCCAGCTGGGCAAGGGGATCGACGGCGTGGAGGCCACCCGCCGCATCCGCGCGCAGGAGGACGCGCCCCAGGTCGTGGTGCTCACCACCTACGACTCGGACGCCGACATCGTGCGCGCCGTCGAGGCGGGCGCGATCGGCTACCTGCTCAAGGACTGCGCGCCGGAGGAGCTCGCCAAGGCCGTGCGCACGGCGTCGACCGGCCAGACCGTGCTGTCGCCGGACATCGCGCAACGGCTGCTGCGCCAGGTCCGCGGCCCGGCGCCGAAGCTCAGCAAGCGCGAGGTGCAGATCCTGGAGCACCTGGCGCGCGGCCTGTCGAACCGGGAGATCGCGAAGGCGCTGTTCATCAGCGAGGCCACGGTGAAGACGCACCTGGTGCGGATCTTCGCGAAGCTCGGGGTGGAGACGCGGACGGCGGCCGTGACGACCGCCGTGGAACGCAAGCTGATCCGGCTCTAGTCCAACGACGGCGGCGTCGTCTTCACCAGGCGCTCGTCCGGCCGGCTGCCCGACATCGCGAGCATCCCGCGCAACACCTGCAGCAGCTTGCGCAGCCCACCGGGCTTGCGGCGGTCGATCCCCCCGATCACCTGCTTCAGCACGCTGAGCTGGTCGAAGTAGATCCGCTCGGTGACCAGGTTCTCGTTCTCGTCGAATATGAAGTACGCGTTCATCCGCGTGCGGTGCGTGCCGCCGGTCGCCGGGATCTTGCCCAGCGGACCGAGGTGCGTGCCCAGCAACCAGAACTCGACGATCACGGCGTCGACGCTGTGCCGGAACGAGATCAGCTCGTGGTGCTGGTCGGGGAACGCCACGCGCGTGTCGGTGTAGTACTGGCGCACCGCGTCGTCGCCGTCGTGGACGACCATCTGGGCGATGATCTCGTAGTGGGGGTGCGGGAACGTCGAGAGCGTGGCGTCCCAGTCGTGGGCGACCTCGTCGCGGAAGTGGTCGAGCACGAGCTTTTCGCGCGCCTGAAGGACTTCCCCGGACGGGAAGGTGAAGCGGTCGGACATGGCGGGAGCTCCTCAGTGGACGATCTGGCCGTGGCTGAACGTCGGCTTGGTGCCGGGGTTCGTCCACGCGCCGGTGAGTTCGCTGGAGGGGAAGAACTGCAGGAATCGCGGGTCGGACTGGCTGCGGTCGGCGAGCGTCTTCTCCAGGACGGTCGAGTTGTACTGGTCGGCCGTGCTCTCGATGGTGTTGGCGTTGAGCACGACCTCGTGCTGCCACCGGCGTGACCAGGCGGCGAGGCCCGGCAGCTTCGAGTGCTCGGGGGTCAGCGCCTCGGCGGCGATGACGTTCTCGCTGCTCACCCAGATGCCGGTCGAGGTGTTGACGACGAGGCTCTGGTTGCCGAACACGTGGCCCGGGGTCTTGACCACCGCGACGCCCGGCCCGAGCACGACGGAGCCGTCGATCGGCAGGAACGCGTCCGGGGACAGGTCGCGGTAGGTCGACGGCTGGTACCACGGGCGCTGCAACGGGTGCAGGTCGGTGAGGGCGGTCAGCTCGTCGCGTTGCACGATCACCTTGGCGTTCGGGAAGTACGGCGTGGCACCGATCCAGCGCCTCAGGTCCTGGGTGTGCAGGTGGTCGAACATCAGGTAGTCGACGTCCTCGGGCGCGATGCCCAGCTGGTCGAGGTGGCCGGGCACGGTGCCGTGGACCTTCACCATGCGCCGCTCCACCACGTCGGGAGTGCGTTCGGACAGGTCCTCGAAGTACGGCGTGTAGCGGCCGTGCTCGTGGTCGCTCGGCTCGAACAGCAGGACCCGCTCCCGGTCGCCCTCGGTCCAGCGGATCACCAGCATGCGGTTCGTGATCGACAGGAACGGCGCGATCGCCCGCGACGCCCTGAACAGCCCGAACCGGGTCGGGTACGGCAGCGTCACCAGGTCACGCGTGACGATGCCGCCCGGCGTGCCGGTCGTGACGAACTCCCGCCGGAACGCCTCGCCGCGTTCGCGCACGAGACGCAGCCGCGCTCCAGGGCCGCCTTCGACGTCCATGCCGTCGAGCGTGTCGATCGCGCTGAAGTTCATCACCCCTCCAATACCCACACTGTGGGTTAATTCGAAGGTTAAACCCACGGTGTGGGCATCCGCAAGGCACAATGGCCGGATGACTGGAACCCGCCGAGGCCGTCCGCGGACGCCGCTGCTGTCGCGCGAGTCGATCGTCGCGGCGACGCTGCAGGTCATCGACGCCGAGGGCGTGGCGGGCGTGGGCATGCGGTCGGTCGCGCGGGCGCTCGGGGTCGACGCGAAGAGCCTCTACAACCACGTCGACGGCAAGGACGGCCTGCTCGACGCCGTCGCCGAGCAGCTGCTGGGCGGCCTGGTGCTGCCCGCACCCACCGGCGACGCGCGCCACGACCTGCACGCCATCGCGACGGCGTTCCGTTCGCGCGCGCTGGCGCACCCCGGTGCCGCGCCGCTCGTGCTCACCCGCCAGCTGTCGTCGCTGGAAGGCCTCGCGCCGGTCGACGCGGTGCTCTCGGTGCTGCTGGCCGCGGGCGCCACGCCGGAGCAGTCCGTGCACCTGCTGCGGATGTTGCTCGCCACGCTGATCGGCACGTTGCTGCGCGAGCTCTCGGCCGCGCCGGCGTTCGGGGGCGACGACGGGGAGCGGCGCCGGGCGCTGGAGGCCTCCGGGCTGCCGGCGGTGGTCACGACGGCGCCGCACCTGGCGGCGTTCGACCGCGACGCGGAGTTCGAGCACACCGTGGACCTGGCGATCACCGCCGTGCTGGACCGCCTCGGTCAGCGGTCGGGGTCCAGGTCCTCGTAGAGGCCCTGCACCAGCCGCCCGGTCGGTTCGCCGCCGGACGTCTCGAGCAACGCCCAGCCGGGCGAGCCGGTGGCGTCGTCGCCGGGATCGTCCAGGAAGTACAGGGCCGAGTGCAGTGCCTCGTACGCGACCATGCGCGCGAACGCCCGCAGGTCCTGCGGATCCATGCCGGACATCCTTCCGGTTGATCTTCGTCCGGCGCGGTGGGCCGAACGGAGGCAGACTGCCTCAGCGTGAACCTTCGACGGTGGCCCGTGGTCGCGGCGGCGGGATTCGTCTTCGCGGCGGTCGTGTACGTCCTCGCCGTGCTGACGAAGGCCGGCCAGACCATCGAGAACGCCGCGCTGCGCGGCGCGGACCAGGACGACGTGTCCGGAACGGACGCCGCCTGGCAGTCGCTCGGCCAGATCACGATCTACTCGCTGGCCGCGGCGGTCGTCGCGGTGGCGCTGGTAGGGGTGCTGAGAAAGCGCTGGGACCTCACGATCGCCGCCGTGGGCGTGATCGTCGCCGGCCAGGTCGTGGTGCAGGCGCTCAAGCGGTTCGTCCTGCCGCGCCCGGCACTGGTCGAGGTCACCGGCGACTACGCGCACAACAGCCTCCCGAGTGGACACACGACGATCGCGATGACCGTGCTGTTCGCGGCGGTGATCGTGGTGCCGTGGAAGTGGCGCGGGGTCGTGCTGTTCTTCGTGCTGCCGTGGGCGACGGCGATCGGCCAGTACACGCTGACCGCGAAGTGGCACCGCCTCAGCGACACCCTCGCCGCCGACGGCATCGCGCTCGCCCTCGCCGCGCTCGCCGCGTGGTGGTTGCAGCGCAGGGGATCCCTGAAGCCCTACACCGGACCGCGACGCGTCGGCCGGGTCGTGCTGGTCGTGTTCTGGTCGCTCGGTGCGGCCGCGTCACTCGTCCTCGGCGCGATCCTGTGGGGGTTCCCGCTGGCCAGAGAGGGGCTGAACGCCGACGAGTGGGTGATCTACCTCGGCGCCGGGTCGTTCGCGTCGGCCGGGTCGCTGCTCGCCGCGCTGACCTACCTGGCCTGCTGGCGCCGGATCGAGTGACAACCAGTTGATCTCCCGCGCGTCCATTCCAGTGGAGAGGTTTCGGGAGAAGGGGACAGGACGTTGAGCTTCAACCGACGTGCGGCGCTGACCTTGGGCGCGGGAGCGGCACTGGCCGTGGCGGTTCCGGCCCAGGCACAGGCGTCGACGATCACCGGCAGGCTGCGCGAGCTCGAGAGGCAGCACCACGCGCGCCTCGGCGTGTTCGCGACGGACACCGGCACCGGCCGGACGGTGCTGCACCGGGCCGACGAGCTCTTCCCGATGTGCTCGACCTTCAAGACCATCGCGGCCGCGGCGGTCCTGCGCAAGGACCGCGACGGGACGTTGCTGGGCAAGGTGATCACCTACACCCAGTCCGATGTGGACAAATCCGGGTACGGGCCGATCACGGGCAGGCCCGAGAACCTCGCGAACGGCATGACCGTCTCGGCCCTGTGCGAGGCGACCATCACCTTCAGCGACAACTGCGCGGCCAACCTGCTGCTCAAGGAACTCGGCGGGCCCACGGCGATCAGCCGCTTCTGCCGCTCGATCGGCGACCCCGTCACGCGCCTCGACCGCTGGGAGCCGGAGCTGAACTCCGCGGAACCGGGCCGCGTCACCGACACGACGTCGCCGCGCGCCATCGGCCAGAGCTACGCGCGCCTGACGCTGGGCCACGCCCTCAACTCCAACGACTCCGACCAGCTCACGAAGTGGTTGCTGGCGAACACGACCGGCGACAACCGCCTCCGTGCCGGCCTGCCCGCCGCGTGGCGCTGGGGCGACAAGACCGGCACCGGCAGCTACGGCACGACGAACGACGTCGGCATCGCGTTCCCGGTCGGCCGCGCGCCGATCGTGATCGCCGTGCTGTCGACGCGCGAGAGCGAGCCGACCGGCGGCGCCGACGAGCCGTTGCTCGCCAAGACCGCTGAGCTGGTGGCCGCGACGTTCAGCTGATCGCCGCTAGCCGCATCGCCGCCGCACCGGCTACGTTCGACGTGAATCTCGTTCACGTTCCCAAAGGCGGCGGCGATGCGGCGAGCGGTTCTCCTGACGGTCCTCTTCCTCTTCTCCCTGGTGATCACCCCTGCCCGCGCGGAGTTCGACGGCTCCGAGCTGCGGGTCTCCGGCGGGGTCTTCCGCGACGAACACGGCCGCGAGGTGGTGTTGCGCGGCTTCAACGTCTCCGGCACGGCGAAACTGGCCGAGAACCGCGGGCTCCCGTTCGCGAACGTCGCCGACGCGCGGAAGTCGGCGCAGGCGATGAAGCAGCTGACCGGCGCGAACGCCGTGCGGTTCCTGCTGACGTGGGCGTGGATCGAACCGCGGCGCGGCCAGATCGACCACACCTACCTCGACGGTGTCACGGCCCAGCTGCGGGCTTTCACCGGTGAGGGCATCCGCGTCTACCTCGACTTCCACCAGGACCTGTACTCGCGCTACCTGTTCAACTCCGGCAGCTGGTACACCGGCGACGGCGCCCCGGCCTGGGCCGCGAGCGGGTACCCCAAGGAGTCGTGCGGGATCTGCGTGCACTGGGGCCAGAACATGAAGAACAACAACGCCGTCACCGCCGCCACCTACGACTTCTGGCACAACCGGAACGGCGTGCAGGACTCGTTCGTCAACGCGGCCGGCGAGGCGCTTGAGCACGTGAAGCAGTCGTTGCCCGGCAACGAGTTCAAGCTCGTGGTCGGCGTCGACCCGCTGAACGAGCCGTACGCCGGCAAGTATGACGCCGGACAGACCTCGCAGACGTGGGAGCGCGACCTGCTGATGCCGTTCTACCAGCGCTTCCGCGCGGAGATGGACGAGGCGGGCTGGGCGCACAAGCCAGCGTTCGTGGAGCCGCTGGTGTTCTGGAACCAGAACGTGGACTTCTTCGCCGAACCCGGTGGGCTGACCCTGGTCCCGTCGCTCGGCGAGAGGTTCGTGTTCAACGCGCACTTCTACGACGGCAAGGCGCAGTCCGGGATCCTCATGCCGGGCAAGGCGGGCGACGGCCAGTACACCCAGGCGTTCGGCACGATCCGCGACCGCGCGCGGGCGCTCGGCACCACCGCGATCGTCTCCGAGTTCGGCCACCCGGTCGCGGGCTTCACCTCCGACAAGACGCCGTCCGTGCTGAAGGCGATCTACCAGGGCCTCGACTCGACGGCGCCGGGCGCGCGCTGGTGGTCGGCGCCGCGCGGCAGCGTGCTCTCGGGCAGCCAGTGGCACTGGGACACCAACTACGGCCGCCACCGCGAGCTGATGAACGACAACCCGGCCAAGGTCAAGACCGACGGCGACGCGATGAACGACGAGCACTTCTCGGCCGTGAAGCTCGACGACGCCGGCACCGCGGTGCTGAACGTCGACCGCGCCCTCGTCGACCGCGTCTACCCGCAGGCCGTCGCGGGCACCACGCTCGCGTTCACCTACGAGGACCGCGTCTACCAGACCTGGCAGCAGATCCCGCTCCCGAACGTTCGCGCGCTCGTCGGCTCGGCCCCGTTCGCGGTGCTGGTCTGGGACTCGGACGGGGGCTCCGCGCCGACCGAGCTGCACCTGCCGGGGTCGCTGCGCTCGCCGCTGGTCGTCAGCTCGGCGGCTTCCACCGTGCAAGGTGACAAACTCCTGCTCCGCAGCGGCGCCGGACGCCAGTTCGCGCTGGTCACGGCCCCGTCCGGCGGCGACGTCGCCGCTTCGGAGGCCGAGATTCGACAGTGGTACGTAAGCTGGTGAAGTGCGAACAAGGCCCACTCTGACCTGGTCGAACCCCGGCCCGTCGCTGCCGCGCACCTCCACCCTCGCCGACGTCGTGCCGATCGTCGAGGAGGGCGGGGTGCTGGTGCTCAGCGGCGCGGGCATCTCGACGGAGTCCGGCATCCCGGACTACCGCGGCGAGGGCGGGTCGCTGCGCAAGCACACCCCGATGACGTACGAGGAGTTCACCACCAGCGAGGCCGGCCGGCGGCGCTACTGGGCGCGCAGCCACGTCGGCTGGCGCACCATCGCCCGCGCGCACCCCAACGCGGGCCACCACGCCGTGCGTCGGCTGCACCCGAAACTGGCCGGGGTGATCACCCAGAACGTCGACGGCCTGCACCAGGCCGCGGGTTCCCCGGACGTCGTGGAGCTGCACGGCGGCCTCGACCGCGTGATCTGCCTCGGCTGCAGGCTGATCACGCCGCGCCTCGACCTCGACCGGCGCCTGCGCGAGGCCAACCCGGACTTCCACGCGACGACGGACGAGATCAACCCGGACGGCGACGTCTTCCTGCCCGAGGAGCAGGTGCGCGGCTTCCAGGTCGTGCCGTGCGAGGCGTGCGGCGGCGTGCTCAAGCCGGACGTCGTGTTCTTCGGCGAGAACGTGCCGCGCCCGCGCGTCGAGCAGTGCTACTCGCTCGTCGACGGCGCGCGGTCCCTGCTCGTCCTCGGGTCCTCGCTGACGGTCATGTCGGGGCTGCGGTTCGTGCGGCGGGCGGCCGCGGCGGGCATTCCCGTCGTGATCATCAACCGGGGCGAGACGCGCGGTGATCCGCACGCGTCGCACCGGGTCGACCTGCCGCTCGGGACAACGCTGACGGAGCTGGCGGAAGTCGTTGTGCGGTGAGGAATGGTGACATTCCCGGTGGACGACGTCACGCCCGTCACCGACCCGCTGCACGCCGTCGGCAAGGCGTTCGCGGAACACCGGCCCCTGGTGCTGTCACCGGACGCGGTGTGGGCCTCGCCGGCGTCACCCGGCACGAGGACGGCGCGCTGGAACCGGTGGCGGGCTGGGCGCTGACGGCTGCTCCGCCGGGCATCGAGACGGTGCTGGACCGCGTCGTCGCCGAGCAGCTGTCGGAGCCGCGGCTGAGCTAGTGGCGTGGCTCAGAACGTTGCCGGTGTATTCGTGGTCAGACGGGTGTCTCGTGGTGCCGCCCCCACGCCCTCGTACTGGTTGTACGGGGGCGTGGGGGCGGTGCCGCGAGGCGCCCTGCTGAGCGCGGATACGCCGCTAACGTTCTGAGTCGCACCACTAGTTCTGCGACCGGAACTGGTCCAGCACGCGCCGCTCCCGCTTCGTCGGACGCCCCGCGCCCCGGTCGCGGCGCGCGATCGGGATCTCCGGCGGTGGCTTGGGCGTGCGGTCGATGAAGCACATCGCCGCCACCTCGGCGCCGACCCGCTTCTGGATCACCCTGACCACCTCGACGACGCGGGTCTTGTCGCCGACGCGGGCGCGGACCTGGTCGCCGGGCACGACCGTCGTGGAGGGCTTGGCGGGCTTGTCGTTGATGCGCACGTGGCCGCCCCGGCACGCCTGGGCGGCGTCGGGGCGGGTCTTCGTCAGCCTGACCGCCCACAGCCAGCGGTCGATGCGCGTGGACTCCACCCCGCCATCATGGCACCCGCGGCGGTGGTGACGCCGTCCCGGCCCGGCCGCTAAGCCTCCACTGTGGACGGCAGGCCGAGCATCCGCCCGAGGCCCGACAGCTCCAGCACCCTCGTCACCTGGACGGACGCCGCCGAGACCTTCAGGCCGCCCGCCGCGGCCGACGCGCGGGCGTGACCGCGCACCAGGGCGCTCACGCCGCTGGAGTCGCAGAACGTCACGCCGCTCAGGTCGAGGACCACGTAGCGGTGGCCGTTGTCGAGCAGGCGGTCGAGCCGGGCGAGAAGCCGTTCCGCGCCGGGACCGGCGAGTTCACCGGAGACGGTGATCAGGGTGGAGGCAGGCGACGACTTCGTCACCGTGACTTCGAGCATTTCGCAGCAGTACCCGCTCCCGCCGGGCCCGAAACCACCCCTCGGCCCGTCGCCCGTGCGGTGGGCCGTGACGACAGCGCGTGAAACAAGATCCCAATTCGCAAGATCGCCTTTTCGGCGGTTCTCGAAAATATTCTCGTCCACCTCGTATCCGCTGCGTGACGGCATTTTGGTTCTCGGCAAAAGCTTCGACGGTGTTTTCATCCGTACGGAGACTGGCGGTGGGGCAGGTGCTTGTTGGGGAGAACAGGTCGCCTGGTAGAGGGGATACAGGGGGAGACATGAAGAGGCACGTGCGCGACAGTTTCTTCGTCGTGGGCGAAGGTGTGCTGGAATTCGACGACAAAGGTGTGGCCACCACGCGTCAGCCCTCCACGGCGGAGGAGTTGCGCAGGTTCCGGTTCTCGCGACTGGGGCCGAAGGGGCCGCGCACGGACGAGGAGACGCGGACCGCCCTCGCGACCGCGATCACCGCGAACGTCCCGCAGCCCGACTCGGCCGACCCGGTCGTCCCGGCGGGCTTCACCTACCTCGGCCAGTTCGTCGACCACGACCTGACGATGGACCGCACCGAGTCGCAGCTCGGGCAGGACGTGAACCTCGACGAGCTGCTGCAGGGGCGCTCGCCCGCGCTGGACCTCGACTCGGTCTACGGCCGCGGCCCGCGCGACAAGGACGACCAGGCCTTCTACGCCCAGGACGGCGTGAAGCTCAAGGTCGGCACCACGACGCCGGTCCCGTTCCCGGACGAGGGCACCAACGTCCCGTTCGAGGGCTTCGACCTGCCGCGCCGCGGTGGGACGGCGGGCACGGCGGCGGACCGGCGGCTGCCGCTGATCCCGGACGCCCGCAACGACGAGAACCTCGTGGTGGCGCAGACGCACCTCGCGTTCATCCGCTTCCACAACCGCGTCGTCGACGAGCTCGCGCTCACCGGCCTCACCGGCTCGCGGCTCTTCCGCGCCGCCAAGGAACTCGTGGTGCGGCACTACCAGTGGATGCTCAAGACCGACTTCCTGCCGCGGGTCGTCGACCAGGCGATCGTGGACGACGTCTTCACCCACGGCCGCCGGTTCTTCGAGGTGCCGGGCCGCTGCCGCGACGACTCGCCGACCATGCCCGTCGAGTTCTCGGTCGCCTCGTACCGCTTCGGGCACAGCCAGGTCCGCGACGAGTACCAGTGGAACCGCGTGTTCAACGAGGCGGGACCGGGTGGCATCGCGACGTTGTTCGCGCTGTTCACCTTCACCGGTGTGGCCGGCAACTTCGACCCGGGTTCGCGCACGCCGGGCGACCTCGACGACGTGCACCGCGGCCCGCTCTTCACGTTGCCCAGCAACTGGATCGCGGACTTCCGGCGCCTGTACGACTTCACCGAGGCCGAGCGCGAGGACCTCGTGCCGCCCGCGGCGACCGGCGGCGGCAACGTCACCAAGCGGATCGACACGCTGCTGGTCGACCCGCTGACGCGGCTGCCGGCCGGCACGTTCGGCGGGCGCGGCACGCAGTTCCGGGAGATCGAGCGCAACCTCGCGTTCCGGAACCTGACCAGGGCCTCGATGATGGAGCTCGCCACCGGTCAGCAGATCGCCGAGCTCTTCGGCGTCGAGCCGCTCACCGCCGAGCAGATCCTGGAGGGCAACGGCGGCGCGGTCGTCGAGGGCCTGTCGGAGCAGCAGCGGGCGCAGCTGGTCGAGGCTACCCCGCTGTGGTTCTACGTCCTGCGGGAGGCCGAGGCCGGCGGTGGGCTGATGGGCCCGGTCGGCGGCAGGCTCACCGCGGAGGTCTTCCACCGCGCGATGGAGGGCAGCCGGATCTCGATCGTGCGCTCGCCGTACTGGCGGCCCACGCTCGGGCCGGACTCCAGCACGTTCCGGATGGTCGACCTGCTGCTGTTCGCGTTCGAGGGCAAGGCCGACCTGCTGAACCCGTTGGGCGACTGAACCGCACGCCGGAAGCCGCCCGGTTCAAGGGATCGGGCGGCATCCGCGTCGTTGTAGCTTGTCCTGATGGGGGATTCACTCGCGCCTTTGGCGCATCCGGCTTTCCGCTGGCTGCTCGCGGGTCGGGTCACGACCATCGCGGGCAACGCGCTGGCGCCGATCGCACTGGCCTTCGCCGTCCTCGACCTCACCTCGTCGATCACGTCGCTGGGCGTCGTCGTCGCCGCGCGGTCGATCGCGAACGCGGTGTTCCTGCTCTGGGGCGGCGTCGTCTCGGACCGGCTGCCGCGCCAGCTCGTGCTCGCCGGGTCGTGCGCGGTCAGCTTCGCGAGCCAGGCCCTGATCGCGGCGCTCGTGCTGACCGGGACGGCGTCGGTGACGTGGTTCGTGGTGCTGTCGGTGGTGAACGGCATGTCGAGCGCGTTCTCGCTCCCGGCCTCGATGGCGCTGGTGCCGCAGACAGTGCCGGTCGAGGTGCGCCTGCAGGCCAACGCGGTGCTGCGCCTGGGGTTGAACACCGCGCGCATCGGCGGTGCGGCGCTCGGCGGCCTGCTGATCGCGTTCATCGGTCCCGGCTGGGGCCTCGCGGTGGACGCGCTGTCGTTCGCGCTGGCCGGGGTGTTCTTCGCGCTCGTGCGCGTGCCCGCCGCCCGCCTGCCCGCCGAGCACAGGCCCTCGGTGCTGTCCGAGCTGAAGGTCGGCTGGGCGGAAGTCGTGTCGCGGCAGTGGGTCTGGGTCGTGATCGTGAGCTTCACGCTGGTCAACGCGGCCCTCGTCGGCGGCGTCATGGTGCTCGGGCCGGTGCTCGCGGACACGACGTTCGGACGTGGGGTGTGGGGCCTGGTCCTGGCCGCGCAGACCGCGGGCATGGTCGTCGGCGCGTTCGTCGTGATGCGGTTCAGGGTGCGCCGGCCGTTGCTGCTCGGCGTGGCGCTCGTGTCGGGTTTCGCGGTGCTGCCGGTGGTCATGGTCGTGCACCCGGCGCCGTGGCTGCTGATCGCCACCTCGTTCGTGACCGGGGTGGGCCTGGAGCAGTTCGCGGTGGCGTGGGAGACGGCGCTGCAGCAGCACGTGCCGGCCGACCGGCTCGCCCGCGTCTACTCCTACGACATGCTCGGGTCGTGGGCGGTGATCCCGCTGGCGCAGCTCGCGATCGGGCCGGTGACGCACGCGTTCGGCACGTCGGCCGCGTTGCTCGGGTGCGCCGCGCTCTACCTGATCGCGACCGCGGCGATGCTCGCCTCCCCGTCGGTGCGGGCGTTGACGAACGAACCGGTGCCGGCGCGGTGACCTACACGGCCGCCGTGCCGATCAACCCGTTGCGCGTCACGAGACCTGCGAGTTCGGCTTCGGTCAGCTCCTGCGTGCCGTCGGGCCGGCGCGGCAGCACCATGTACCGCGACTCGGCGTTCGCGTCCCACACCTCGATCCTCGTGGTCTCGGGCAGCGTGAGGCCGAACTGCTCCAGCACCTCGCGCGGGTGGCTGACCACCTTCGAGCGGTACGCCGGGCTCTTGTACCAGGTGGGGGACGGGCCGAGCAGGGAGAGCGGGTAGCAGCTGCAGAGCGTGCAGACGACGACGTTGTGCACGTCGGCGGTGTTCTCGACGACGTGCAGCACCTGTGGTTGCAGGCCGCCGCCCATCGACAGGCCGAGCTCGGGCAGCGCGTCGTTCGCGTCGTCGAGCAGGCGTGCGCGGAAGCCGTCGTCCGTCCAGGCGCGGGCCACGACCCGGAAACCGTTGGCGGGGGAGGACTTCGCCGCGAACGCCTCCAGCACCTGGTCCAGTTCGCGCGGGTCGAGCAGGCCCTTCTCCTCCAGCACCGCCTCCAGGTCCCGGACCTGGGCGGCGATCGCGGAGTCGTCGTGGTCGTCACTCATCGCTGAGGTAGTCCTCCCAGAGGGACAGCGTCACGCTGTGGTCGCCGTGGCCGAAGAGCTCATGTGCGGTGAAGCGCACCAGGTAGACCTGTTGCGGCTGCTGGACGCCCTGGGCGCTCAGGTCCGCGAGCGGGTGGACGCCGTCGCTGCCGACCACCGTGCCGACGTGACCGCGCGCGTAGTGCGGCAGCCGCGTGTGGTGGTCGGGGTCCACTGTGGACGTCCGCACCCGGTCGCCGGTGCGGTAGCGCTCAGACAACGCCCTTCTCCTTCAGGAGCGTCCGGATGGCGCGGAACCAGTTCTCGTAGTAGCTCGACTCGTGGGACATGGTCCGTTCGACGGCGTCGCGGAACTCGTCGAGGTTGTAGACCTTCTGCCCGATCAGCGCGCGGTTCATCGCCATCACGTGCGCCTCCCAGTCGTGGTGGAAGGGCGGTTCGTCGAGCTCCTCGACCACCGGGCCGAACCCGTCGAGGCCTCCGACGTCGTTGGTCCTCGGCATCTCACCTCCTGCGCTCAGCCAGATTCTGCGCCGCCTCCCGCCAGTTCGGGAAGTGGAACTCGAATCCCGCGTCCTGCAGCCTGCCCGGGACCACCCGGCGGCTCTTCAACAGCAGCTCGGTGTCGGTGCGCAGCGCGAACGCCCCGATCTCGGCCATCCAGCTCGTCGCGGGCAGGCCCACGGGCACGTGCCAGGCCCTGCGGAGCTCGCGCATGAACTCCCGCTGCGGCACCGGTCCCGGCGCCGCGAGGTTGACCGCGCCGGAGATCGGTTCCCGGATCAGCAGCGCGACGGCCCGCACGAAGTCGTCGTCGTGGATCCACGAGACGTACTGCCTGCCGCCCGCCACCGGGCCGCCCAAACCGAGCCGGGCCATCCACGACAGGTAGTCGAACACGCCGCCCCGGTCCGGGCTCATCACCATCGCCGAGCGCAGCGCGACCTTGCGGGTGGCCGGGGTGTCGGCCTCCTCCAGTTCGGCCTCCCAGCGCTTGGCGATCTCGACGCTGTAGGCCCAGTAGCCCGGCACGTCCGGCTCCCGGCCGCCGAGCACGCCGGTCTCCTCGTCGTTCGGCGCGTCGAACCGGTGCGCGTAGATCGTTGCCGTGCTCATCTGCAACCAGACCGCCGGAGGGTCGTCCGCCTTCGCGATGGCCTCGCCGACGACGCGGGCCGAGTCGACCCGCGACCGCATCATCTGCTGGAGGTTCTCGGCGTTGTAGCGGCAGCTCACGCTGCGCCCGGCCAGGTTGATGACGACGTCGGCACCGTTGATCTCGTCGGCCCACGGACCGAGCGTGTGGCCGTCCCAGCGCACGCCGGCGCTGCGGCTGATGACCACCACCTCGTGGCCCGCCGCCCTGAGCGCACGGGTCAGCACGCCGCCGACCTGTCCGGTCCCGCCTGGAATCACGATCTTCATGTCGGTGTCCCCCCTCGCGGCCGAAGCTAGTCCCCGGTCGCTGAGAGTCGTGTCAGCTATGCTCGCGGCAAAACGCTCAAACGAACAGGCGGTCGGTCATGCGGGAGTCCAGCGAGGCACGGCGGCAGCGGATCCTGGCCGTCACGGCGTCGCGGGGCACGGTCAAGGTGAGCGATCTGGCCGAGGAACTGGACGTTTCGATCGTCACGATCCGCCGTGACGTCGAGGAGCTCGCCCGCCTCGGCAAGCTGCGCCGCGGGCACGGCGTCGCGCGGTCGCTCACCCCGGTCGAGCAGCCGGAACCGAGACAGGCGGCGAACGGGTCGATCGCGCTGGTCGTGCCGGAGCGCCACACGTACCTCTACGAGACGATGAACGGCGCCCGCAAGACGCTCGAAGAGGCCGGCATGCGGGTCGTCCTGCACATCGCGCCGCAGGTCAGGGGTGCGGAACGGCCCATCGTCGAGAAGGCGCTGACCGAGTCCGTGCAGGGGCTGCTGATGGCGCCGCGGTGGCGCACGTCCGAGGAGGAGACCGAGGACGACTGGCTCGCGGACACCGGCGTCCCGACCGTTCTCATGGAACGCCGGCCGAGCGGCGGGCTGCGCGCGATGAACTCCGTGTGCTCCGACCACTGGTACGGCATGTACCTGGCCGTGAAGCACCTGACGGACCTGGGACACCGCCGGATCGTGCTGGCCGCACGCGACGACAGCCCGACCGCACGCGTGTTGCGCAGGGCGTTCGCGGAGATCTCCGCAGGGCTGGAGGACGCGGTCACGGTGCGGAGCTCGCCCGACGACACCGAGCTCGCGGACGTGCTGCGCGCGCACCGGGCCACGGCGGCGGTGCTGCACGGCGACGAGGACGCGTTGATGCTGGTCCAGCAGCTGATGCGCGCGGGTGTCGACGTGCCGGGGATGTGTTCGGTCGTGTCGTACGACGACGTGGTCGCCTCTCTCGGCAGCATCCCGCTCACGGCCGTCGCGCCGCCGAAGACCGAGGTCGGGAAAGTCGCCGCCGAGCTGCTGCTGCGGAAGCTGAAAGGCGAGGTCACGGCCGCCGAACGGGTCGAGCTGCTGCCCGCGTTGAAGATCCGTTCGTCGACTGAGCGTTTGACCGTTTCTTGACGTAAAACCGATCAGGCGATCAGGATGCGACTCATGCGCCTGAGTCGTCGCACACTTCTCGCGGCGGGCCTCACGGCACCACTGGCGGCCTGCTCCACTCCGCAACGCCGCGGTGCCGGAGGTCCGGTAGAGATCACGTTCTGGTCGGCCCTGCGAGGTAGTCAGCAGGTCGTCGACGCGTTCAACTCCTCGCAGAACCGCATCAGGGTGGTCTTCCAGCAGATCCCCTCGGGTGGGCAGGGCGGGTACGCCAAGCTCAGCAACGCGGCTCGTGCGGGCAACGCCCCCGACGTCGCCACGATCGAGTACCCGCAGGTGCCGGGGTACGCGATCGACGGCGTCGCCAGGGACATCACCGACCTCGTGACCGATCGCGTCAAGCAGAAGATCCTCCCGCAGGCCCTGAAGCTCACGACGTTCGACGACCGCGTGTTCAGCGTCCCCCTCGACGTCGAGCCGATGGTCCTGCACTACCGCGCCGACCTGTTCGAGGCCGGGGGTTACGAGGTCCCGGCCACGTGGGACGAGTTCGCCTCGCTCGCGCGCACGGTCCGCGACAGGAACCCCGACCAGCGGCTCGCGATCTTCCCGACCGACGGCGCCATGCAGTTCGCCTGCTACGCCTGGCAGGCGGGCGCGCAGTGGTTCGACACCAGCGGCGGCAAGTGGCGCGTCTCGCTCGCCGACGAGCCGACGCGGAAGGTCGCGGACTACTGGCAGCGGCTGATCGACGAGGACCTGGTGTTCCGCAACGCCGCCGACAGCAAGCAGCACGACGCGCAACTCGGTCAGGACCGCGTGATCACGAGGCTCAGCGGCGCCTGGGACGCGGGAGCGCAGATGCGGGCCCGTCCGGCGCAGAAGGGCAAGTGGCGCATCGCCCCCATGCCGGTCTGGGACGAGCAGGTCGTCGGCACGCACGGCGGGTCGACGTTCGCCGTCACCAAGGACTCGCGGCAGCCCGAGGCCGCGATGGAGTTCATCGAGTGGCAGTGCACGCACCCGGACGCGCTGACCGCCCGGCTCAAGAGCGGCACGAGCAGCCAGTACCCGGTGGCGCCCGGCCTGGTCGAGGCGGGCGCGAAGGCGTTCCCCGGCGAGTACTACGGCGGTCAGGACATCTACCGGCTGTTCCAGCAGGAGGCGGACAAGATCCGCGACGGCTGGGTGTGGGGGCCGCGGATGACCGCCACGCAGAAGGTCGTGCAGGACGGGTTCGCGCGAGCCGGTGCGGGAGTCGGCACGGTGATCGACGCCCTGCGCGAGGCCCAGAGCGGCACGATGCCGGACCTCAAGGCGCTCGGTCTGTCCACTGAGGAGGGTGCGCGGTGAAGGGCAGGCTCGCCTGCGCCGTGCTGATGGCGCCGTTCTTCGTCCTGCTCGTGACGGTGTTCCTCGTCCCGACCGGGACGGCGGTCTGGCTCAGCTTCTTCGCCGCCGACCAGCCCGGGCTCGGGTTCGGCCCGGAGAGCACCGTGTTCGTCGGGCTGCGCAGCTACCTCGCGGTGCTCAGCGACCCGACCTTCCTGAACGGCCTGCTGACGGTCGTGCTGTACTGTCTGCTCTACATCCCGCTGATGGTCGTCGGTGCCCTGACCCTCGCGTTGCTGCTCGACTCCGGCGTGGCGAAGCTCCGCAGCTGGGCGCAGATGAGCCTCTACCTGCCGCACGCCGTGCCGGGCATCATCGCGGCCCTGATCTGGCTCTACCTCTACACGCCGGGGCTGAGCCCGATCGTCGACCTGTTCGCCAAGGCCGACATCCAGATCAACTTCCTCGGCATCGACACCGTGCTGCCGTCGATCGTGAACATCGCCCTGTGGAGCAACCTCGGCTACAACATGGTGATCTTCTACGCCGCGTTGCAGGCCGTGCCGCGCGAGGTGCTGGAGGCGTCCGTCGTGGACGGTGCCGGCCCCGTCAAGCAGGCCGTGCGGATCAAGGCGCCACTGGTGCGCGGCGCGATCGTCACGGTGGGCATCTTCACGCTGATCTGGGCGCTGCAGCTGTTCACCGAACCGGTGCTGCTCTCGCAGTCGACGCCCATGATCAGCGCCCGGTTCTCGCCGAGCATGTACATCTACGACGCCGCCTTCACCCGCAACAACTACGGCCTGGCCGCGGCCGCGTCGGTGATCCTGCTGGCGTTCACCGTCGCGCTGTCCTACGGCGTCACGCGCTGGACGAACAGGAAGGCCATCTGATGACCCTCCTCGGCCGGACCACGGTGAACGTGGTCGTGGGCATCTCGGTGCTCTACACCCTGCTGCCGGTGATGTGGCTCGTGCTCGCCGCCACGAAGAACGTCGACGCGCTGTTCAACAGCGACCTGTTCGGCGGGTTCTCGCTGGTGGAGAACGTGCAGAACCTGTTCGCGATGGACAAGGGGTTGTACGGGCGCTGGTACCTCAACAGCCTGCTGTACGCGGTGTTCGGCGCGGCCGTCAGCGCGTTCATCTCGATCGCCGCGGGCTACGCGTTCGACAAGTACGCCTTCCGCCACAAGGAGAAGCTCTTCGGGCTCGTGCTCGCGGCGGTCATGGTGCCGCAGACCGTGCTCGCGCTGCCGCTCTACCTGATGGCGTCCGAGGCGGGCCTGGTGAACACGTTCTGGGCGGTGTTCATCCCGGCGCTGTTCAACCCGTTCGGCGTCTACCTCGGCCGGATCTTCGCGCAGGGCTACGTGCCCGACGAGGTGCTGGAGGCCGCGCGCATCGACGGCGCCGGCGACCTCGCCACGTACTTCAGGGTCGCGCTGCGCATGCTCGGGCCGGGGCTGGTCACCCTGTTCCTGTTCCAGCTCACCACGATCTGGAACAACTTCTTCCTCCCCATGGTGATGTTGTCCGACCAGTTGCTCTACCCCGTCAGCCTTGGCCTGTACCAGTGGAACAGTTCGGCCACGGTGTCTCCCGAGTACTACCCGGTGGTGATCATGGGATCTCTCTTCGCGGTGCTGCCGCTGATCCTCGCGTTCATGATGCTGCAACGGTTCTGGAAGGCCGGCATGACCGCGGGAGCCGTCAAGTGAGGGCTGCGGGCGTGATGTCGGCGGAGGCCGCCACCGCCGTCCTCACGCCCGTGCTCGGCTCCCTGGAGGCGGTCTGCGACTTCCAGGGCGTCTTCCCGGACTTCGCGGACGTGCCCGACGTCGACCTGCTCGTGACGGGCTGGGGGTGTCCGCCGATCACGGCCTCCGTGCTGTCCCGGTTGCCTCGTCTGACGGCGATCGTGCACACGGCCGGGTCGGTCAAGGGCTTCGTCACCGACGCGTGCTGGGACCGGGGCATCGCGGTGTCGTCGGCCGCCCAGGCCAACGCGCTGCCGGTGGCCGAGTACACCGTCGCGATGATCCTGCTGAGCGGCAAGCGGGTGCTCGAACGCGCCCGCGAGTACCGCGAGACCAAGCGGATGGCGGTGTACGAGGTGGCTCCTTCGGTGGGCAACTTCGGCGCCGTCGTGGGCATCCTGTCGGCGTCGCTGATCGGCCGCCGGGTGATCGAGCTGCTCGCGCCCTACGATTTCCAGGTGCTGGTGCACGACCCGTTCGTGACCGAAGTGGACGGTGCCGAATCGGTGGGGCTGGCCGAGTTGTTCGAACGCAGCGACGTGGTCAGCGTGCACACGCCCCTGCTGCCGGAGACCGTCGGCCTAGTGAGCGCCGAACTGCTCGGGCTGCTGCGCGACGACGCCGTGCTGATCAACACGGCCCGGGGCGCGGTGGTGGACCAGGACGCGCTGGCGGCGCAGGCCGGGCGGATCCGGGCAGTGCTCGACGTGACCGACCCGGAGGTGCTGCCCGCGGAGCACCCGTTGTGGCACAGCGATGCCGTGCTGATCACGCCGCACCTGGCCGGGTCGCAGGGCAACGAGTGGGGGCGGCTGGGGCGGCACGCGGTAGACGAGGTGCGACGGTGGGCCGCGGGGGAGGGGTTCGCGACCCCGGTGCCGGCGGCGTTGAGGGAGAGGATCGCGTGAGGGAGCCGGACGAAGGGACGCAGTGCGTGAGGGAGCCGGACGAACGAACGAAGCCAGAGCCGGCCGCCGGCCGAGTGAAGGGACCCATTGCGTGAAGCTGCCCGACCCCGACCACACCCTCAGCCCCCGCACCGGTTTCACCCGCGCCCACTGGGTCGCCGCCGCCGACGGCCTGCTCGACGCCGCCTGGCGCCACGCCTCCCCGGACCACGCCTTCCTCGACCTGCCCGGCAGGCCGTCCCGCAGCGGCGTCCGGTCCGACGGCCTGGAGGGCTACGCCCGCACGTTCCTCGCCGCCGCCTTCCGCACCGCGCACGGCGACGACCCGCACAACTGGCTCGAGCGGTACGCCGCAGGTCTCACCGCCGGGACCAGCGGGGAGTGGCCCGCCATCTCCGACGTCGGCCAGCCCATGGTCGAGTCGGCCTCCGTGGCGCTCGGACTGCGCCTCACCAAGCCGTGGCTGTGGGACAAGCTCCCCGAGGAGACCCAGGACCGCGCCGAGGCCTGGCTGAGGGGTTCGCTGCGGCACGTGCCGGCCGCCAACAACTGGTACTTCTTCCCGTACACCGTGGCGTCGTTCCTGGAGAACGCCGGTCGCGGCGACGACGAGACCCGCCGGGCCGAGCAGCGTGCGATGGAGTTGCTCCAAGGCTGGTACGTCGGGGACGGCTGGTACTCCGACGGCGACGGCAGGGCGTTCGACCACTACAACGGGTGGGCGCTGCACCTCTACCCGGCGCTCGACGCGCACCTCGACGGCCGGCCGGTCACCACGCACCTGCGCGACCACCTGAAGAGCTTCCACCTGCTGTTCGGCGCGGACGGCGCTCCGCTCTACTTCGGACGGTCGCTGACCTACCGGTTCGCCGCCGCGTCGGCCGTGGCGCTGGGGGCGGTGACCGGGGAGACGCCGTTGAGCCCCGGCCACTCGCGGTACCTCATCAGCAACTCGCTGCGGTACTTCCTCGACCGCGGCTCGCTCACCGACGGCCTGCTCAGCCTCGGCTGGCACGGGCCGCACGAGGCGAGCCTGCAGCCCTACTCCGGCCCGGCCTCGCCGTACTGGGCGTCGAAGGCGTTCGTCTGCCTGCTCGCCGGCCCCGACCATCCACTGTGGACCGCGACAGAAGAGGCGCAGGACGAGGACCGAACGCTCGCGCTGCCCGGTCCGGGCCTCCTGGTCCAACGCCACGGCGGCATCACGAGGCTGCACAACCACGGCAGCGACCACGTCCGGCCGTTCGAAGGGGAGTACGCGACCGACGACGACCCGCTGTACAGCCGGTTCGCCTACTCGACCTCCACCGGCCCGACCTCGAAGCACAACGTGGCCGACAACCACCTCGGCCTGGTCGTCCGGGGCGACCGCAGCGTGCGCAGGCGGATCCACCCGCTGGGCGCGCGGGACAACTGGGCCGCGTCCTGGCACCGCCCGGTGTTCGACGCGAACCAGGTCATGGTGCCGGGCTTGAAGGTCGAGAGCGTCACGGCCGTGTGGGGTGACCAGGAGCTGCGCGTCCACCGCGTCATCGGCGCGCCACCGGGCACGACGGCCGAGCTCACCGGCTGGGCCACCGACCTGCCGTCCCAGCTCGTCGGGGTGCGGGGCTGGACCGGCGAGAAGTCGCAGACCGCACCTCAGGGCACGGCCTTCACCACCGCCGCACACGTCCCGACCCTCACCGCGGACGTGGAGGGCACGGTCACGCTCGCCGCCGTCGCCGTCCTGAACGGCACCGTCGAGGAGGCGGACTGGGACGCCCGCGTGGACGACCTGCTGGAACGAACCCTCGACGCGGACTAGTGGTGTGGCGCAGGAGGTTGCCGGGGGAATTCGTGGTCAGACGGGTGCATCGTGGTGCCGCCCCCACGTCGTCGTACTGGTTGTACGGGGGCGTGGGGGCGGTGCCGCGAGGCGCCCTGCTGGGCGCGCATCACCTCGCCGACCTCCTGCGCCACACCACTAGACGGGAACGTCGAAGAACGACCGCACCCGCGCGCCCGGCGCGAGCCACGGCTCCACCAGGGCGCGGGCGCGGCCGGGATCGCGGTGGAACAGGCCGACGCGCACGGCGAACACGAGGTCGAACCGCCGGTCGCCCAGGTTCACGTCCTCCAGCGACGCGATGAGGAACTCCGCCTTGCCCGACGCCACGTACGGGGCGTTGCGGCGGGTCGCGGCCTCGACCATCCGCACCGAGCGGTCGATCGCGGTGAGCGTGCCGGTGGACAGCAGCTGGCACACCATCGTGGCGGCCACGCCCTGCCCGCAGCCGATCTCCAGCACCCGGTCGCCGGGCCGGATCGCGAGTTGGCCGACCACACCTCTCAGACGCTCGCTCATGATCCCCATGATGCGTCAGCGCGGCGGGCGGGGCTACTCCCGCGGCCCCGCCCCGCCGGCGGTCAGCCCAGGCCGCCCAGGTTGACCATCCAGTTGACGCCGAACCTGTCGACGAGGTCGCCGTACTCGTCGCCCCACATCTGCTTCTCGAGCGGCGTGCCGATCTTGCCGCCCTCCGCGAGCGCGGTGAAGTACTGGCGCAGCACCTCGTCGTCGCCCGACAGCGACACCGTGATGCTGGAGCCCTGCCGGTACTCCATGCCGGGCGGCGTGTCGGCGGCCATGATCGTGTAGCCGGCGTCGGTCTCCAGCTGCGCGTGCATGATCTGGTCGGCCTGCGGCGTGTCCTGCATGCCGAACTCGCCGAAGGTGTTCATCTTCAGCTCACCGCCGAAGACCGACTGGTAGAACTCCATCGCCTCGCGGGCCTGGCCGTCGAAGCTGATGTACGGGTTGAGGCGAGTGGCCACCGGAATCGCTCCTTCTCCGAGGATGGGTTCGCATCGTCGCAAACCCTTGGCACGCCTACAACTTGAACCTATTCCGTCACCCCGGGGTCACCCTGTGCGACCTTGCCCGCGTACACGAGTGTGGCTTCGGGTGTGAGCGGGTGGAACGTTCCGGCACGCACGTCGCGGTAGGCGCGTTCCAGCGGTGAGCGCTTGAAGAACGACCGTCCACCGAGGACCTCCATCGCGATGTCCACGACCTCGATCGCCTCCACGACGGCCTGCCGCTTCGCCAGCATCACGGTGGTCGTCGCCTCCGGGCCCGCCGTGTAGTCCGAACCGAGCTCCTCGATCGATCCCATCAGCGACCACCACGCCGTGCGCAGCTTGTAGTCCATCAACCCGATCTGCCGGCTGGCGTTCTTCGTCGTCGCGCGGACGGCCACGTCCCGCGCGCCCGACGCGATGCCGAAGTACGTCGCCCCGCACACCGGTGCGAAGTGGACGACCGCGGCGAACAGAGGAGCGCCGAACTCGCCGTGCGGACGGCGGGCCGCGATCTTGTCGGCAGGGATGAACACGTCCTCCAGCACCACGTCGTGGCTGGCCGTGCCGCGCATGCCGAGCGTGTCCCAGGTTTCCTCGATGCGCACGCCGTCGGCGTCGAGAGGCGCGCTGAAGTGCAGCACCTCCTCCCCGAGCACGGCGGACGTGGCCACGACGTTCGCGCGCGGCGACTGGCTGCAGAACGCTTTGCGCCCGTTCACGAGGAACCCGCCGTCGACCGGGGTCGCGGTCGTCGTCGGCCACAGCCAGTCCGACCCACCGCTGGTGGCGATGACCAGGCCTTCCGCCGCCACGCGCCGCAGCACGCCCTCCGCGTCCGGCGCGCCCTTGCGTCTGCGGTAGCCCTGCATCAGCGTCAGGTAGAGGTGCATCGTGACGGCCAGCGCGGTGGCGCCGTCGTGGCGCGCGAGCTCCGCCTGGGCGTAGCAGACCTGGCGCATCGTGGCGCCGAGCCCGCCCAGTTCCTCGGGTACGGCCAACGCCAGGTAGCCCTCCTCGCGCATGGCCTCGTAGGCCTCGCTGACGAACGTGGCGTCGCGGTCGTGCTCGGAGGCGTGGGCCGCCGCGACCGCGCCGATGCGGGCGGCCAGGTCGGTGAACTTCGCGTCGTCTTCCCTCGTGACGGTCGGGAACGTGCCGGTCACACGGGGTGCGTCAAGAGTTGTCATGCGATGAACGTAAGAACCGGTAAGCCCCGCGGGTAGTTCTGAAAGTGAACCGGACGGCGGTAACGAAACACGCCACCGGGCGGAGACTTCCCCTGTGAGGACCTATGCGCAGTACTGCCCGATCGTCCGCGCCGTCGAGGTGCTGGGCGACCGGTGGACGTTGCTGATCGTGCGGGACATGCTCGTCGGTGCCTCGCGCTTCAACGAGCTCTCCCGCGGCCTGCCGGGACTCTCCCGGGCCCTGCTGTCGCGGCGGCTGCGGCAGCTGACGACCGCCGGTCTCGTGCAGCGCACGGGTGACGGCTACACGCTCACGCAGGCGGGGGAGGCGTTGCGCCCGCTGGTGTTCAGCCTCGCCGACTGGGGCGCCCGGTACGCGTTCGGCGACCCGCGCGCCGAGGAACTCGACCCCGAGGTGCTGATGTGGTGGATGCACGGCCGCGTCGACACCAGCGGTCTGGACAAGCGCGCGAACATCGAGGTCCGCATCAGCGACCGGCGACGCACGTTCTGGCTCGTCGTCGAACCCGGTGACGCCTCGATCTGCTACACCGACCCCGGCCTGGAGATCGACGCCGTGCTGGCGTCCGACCTCGCCACGCTCTACCGCATGTGGGAGGGCGAGTTCGAGCTGCTCGACGCGGTCCGCGCGGGCACGATCGAACTGACCGGTCAGCGCTGGGTGGTGCGCGGCCTGCCGGACTGGCTCAAGCTCAGCCCCGTTGCGGAGTACGTGCGCGCGACACGCGCCTGACCAGCGGTTTCGAGGTTTCTCAAGATTTTTCGGCGGTCGTGTCGATCCGGGGTGGTGCCCGTTCGACTCCTCGGTGGAAGGACACGACAGCCCAGGAGGAACCCGAGATGACCGCCACGACCACCGCCCCCGCCGCCATCACCGTCCGCAGGTCCGCCGCCGCCCGCCACGCGACGATCGTGACCCGCGTGCTGATCGGCCTGCTGTTCACCGCGACCGGCTTGAACGGGTTCCTGAACTTCATGCCCGCACCCGATCCGAGCACGATGGCGCCCGCCGGGGTGGCGTTCAGCGCGGCTCTCTACGCCACCGGCTACATGTTGCAGCTCGCGTCCGGCGTCCAGGTCGTCGCCGGTGTGCTGCTCCTCGCCGGCCGGTTCGTGCCGCTGGCACTCGCGCTGCTGGCCCCGGTGGTCGTGAACATCTTCCTGTTCCACGTCTTCCTGGAGCCGAGCGGCCTGGTGACGGGACTGCTCGTGACCGCCGCCGAGATCGGCCTGGCGTGGGCGTACCGCGACCGGTTCCGCCCGATGCTGCAGGCCCGCTAGACCTCACCGGGGAAATCCCCCGCGGGCTCATCGCCGGCGTGGGGATTTCCCTTGGTACAAGGGCGTTCCTACCGGACGAACGCGGCGAGCAGCGCCTGCACCTCGTAGACGTCGACACCCTTGCCGAACTGCTTGGAGATCGGCACGTCGTGGCTCGAGACCCAGATCTTGAGCTCGGCGTCGAGGTCGAAGTGCCCGGCCGTCTCGACCGAGAACTGCGTGATCGCCTTGTAGGGGATCGAGTGGTACTCGACCTTCTTGCCCGTCATGCCCTGCTTGTCGACCAGGATCAGCCGCCGGTCGGTGAACAGGAACGAGTCGCGCAGCAGCTGGTACGCCGCGTGGATCTGCTCCCCGTGCGACAGCAGGCGCCCGAACTCCTTCGCGGCGTCCCGCGGGTCGAGCTTCGACGCGTTCCCCATCATTCCGCTGAGAAGTCCCATACGTCCACGTTTACCAGGCTTTCCCCGGTTCCGGGCCGCCTCCTGGTCATCGCGGCAGAGCGTTGCGCAGGCGGATGCCGCTGAAGGTGTGCGGACCGGCCACGACCTCGTCCCAGAACGGCCACAGGCTCGGCAGCAGCCGCAGTTCGATGCCGGAGGCGCCGTGCAACGCGAGCAGGTCACCGACGGGTTCGGCAGGCCCCAGCGGCGTGACCGGCTCGGTGGCGACGTGCGCGTGGCCACCGCCCTCACCTTCCTCGCCGAACGGCCGGAACGGTGCCGCGTCGAACCGGTACGCGTACAGCTCCGCGGTCCGCATCCGCTCCAGCCACCCGTGCTCGATCGCGTGCACCCTGGCCGTCGGGGAGATCACCAGCACCCGCGGGCACTGCCGCGGGAACCAGTAGTCCGGTGCGCGGTGCGCGTCCACCGCCCACACGTACGCATCGGGCTGCCGCGCCGTCGCCGCCATGTGTGGGACGAACCGCGTGAGCGACGGGTCCTCGGAGAAGTGCATGACCTGACCGGGTTCGGGGCGCATGTGGTCGATACTGACCCGCATGCGGAGGCTGACGCTCGCGGTTTTGCTGGTCCTCACCGGCTGCTCCTCAGGCGGTGCGGACAACTCGGTCGGATTCACCGCGGTCGACCTGACGGCGACGCCGGAAGCGTTGGCGACGCACGGGGAGACGCTGGTGATCGGCACTCGTCCGTCCGACCACCCGGAGCTCGTGACGCGGGCGAAGGACGGCACGACCACCAACTCCCGGCTGACCCCGGCGACGCCGTACGGCAAGGAGGCGCACTGGTACGGCATCACCTCCGACGGCACCACGATCACCGGTGTCGGCGGTGAACGGGGCGGCGCGCACGGCAACGTCCGCTGGAGCGCCTGGACCGGCGACACGCGTGCGATCACCGAGCAACCGCAGGCCTTCAGCACGTTCGGCGGGTACGGCGCGGGCGAGCTGATCGGGCCGGTGCGGACGAAGAACGGCCCGCTGATCATCGGCACGTGGCAGAGCGACAAGGCCGGCCTCGACATCGCCGCCTGGACCTACGCGGCCGGCACGTGGACCCGCCAGCCGTCCGCCGGCACGGTGCTGGAGAGCTCGCAGGAACTCCTGCGCTTCCCGCTCGCCGTGACCCCGGACGGCGACGGCGCCCTCGTCGTGGGCTGGCAGATCGCGAAGGGCGTGGTGAGCGCCGCGGTCTGGCGGTTCGACGGCAGCACCTGGACCACCGCCGTCCTCCCGGACGGCGACGCCGCGCTGGCCGCCCGCTGCTGGGACGGCACCTGCCACGTCGTGGGCCGCGCCGGGGGCCGGCTGGCCTGGTGGACCGGTCCGGACTGGAAGAAGGTGACCACGCCGGACGTCCCGGTCGGCGACGACCAGACCCTCGCCGCTCCGGTGCCCGTCGACGGCACACCGACGCTGGTCGTCGACCACGGCGGCGTGAAGCTGGTGTCGGAGAAGGGGGAGCGCCCCGCGGACGGGCCGTCCGGCGCGGTGGTCGCGGTGGAGAGGGCCGGAGATCAGGTGTTCGTGATCGCCGGCGGCCGTTTGTGGCGCCTTTCTTAGGCTCACCTAAGCCATCTGGCCGTGCCTGGTGTGACGCGGTTCACGCCGTTCGGCCTAGTCGCCCGTGAGCTGCTCGGACGTCCGCCCTGCTCCGCGTCGGTGCAGTAACGGTGCACACCTGAAGCGCTTCACAGCGTGATGTCCGGTTTCCGATCACATTGCGCTGCTTGTCTCACATCTTCTGGTCAATGCATTCACCCAGATGCGTCACATGCATCCGTGGTGAGACAGAACTTCACGCGGAAAACAGCGATCCGGCCGCACAATGGTCACGCTTGAACACACAATTCACGAGAGTCAACTGTTGATGCGGCTGTTCCACCGGCCAATCCTTCACGCATGGGTGACTATGGCCCGGTCAGTGGGCCTCCGCCGCATTGGTGGGGGTGGGCAGCGGTCCGCCGGATCGGCGGTTAACCTCTTGCAACTCGTCCACTGCAATCCAGTGAGCCGACGTCGCAACCACCGGGGAGAGGACTGAACACGGGTGGCCGGATTTCTGTTGCGGCGGTTGGTCAACTACGTGGTGCTCGCCCTCGTGGCGACGTTCCTCGCGTTCACGTTGGCCTCCGCCACCTTTGACCCGATCGGGGTGTTGCAACAACGCAACCCACCGCCGCCGGCGGCCTCGATCGAGGCGAAGAAACGAGACCTGCACCTCGACCAGCCGATCCCGCAGCGGTTCGTGACGTGGATGGGGGGAGTGGTCCAGGGCGACTTCGGTCGCACGATCACCGACCGCCCGATCACCGACGAACTCGGCAGGCGCGTCGGCGTGAGTCTGAGGCTGTTCCTGCTCGGCATCACGATCGGCATCCTGTTCGGCGTGCTGCTCGGCGTGGTGAGCGCGATCAGGCAGTACAAGTTCAGCGACTACTTCGCGACTTTGTTCAGCTTCGTGTTGCTGTCCACACCCGTGTTCGTGCTGGGCACGCTGCTCAAGATGGGCGCGCAGGGGATCAACGACTCGATCGGCACCAACGTGCTGATCTTCGTCGGTGAGACCACACCCGGCTTCCAGGGCAACTGGTTCGAGCACCTCGGCGACCGGCTGCAGCACCTCATCGTGCCGACGCTCGCGATCGCCCTCGGCCAGATCGCCTACTACAGCCGCTACCAGCGCTCGTCGATGCTCGACGTGCTCGGCAGCGACTTCCTGCGCACCGCCCAGGCCAAGGGGCTGACGCGGCGCAAGGCGCTGTTCAAGCACGGCCTGCGCACCGCGCTCATCCCGATGGCGACCCTGTTCGCGTTCGGTTTCGGCCTGCTCGTCGTCGGTGGCACGTTCACCGAGCGGATCTTCGGCTGGTTCGGCATGGGTGACTGGCTCGTCACCGGCATCTCGGCGCAGGACACGAACATCACCGCCACGGTGACGCTCTTCGTCGCGGTGTGCGTGCTGTTCTCCGGCTGGCTCGCCGACGTGCTGTACGCCGCGCTCGACCCCCGAATCCGCGTGAACTAGGCAAGGTGACGACGACGTGACCGTGATCCTCAACGAGGGCGACTCCGCGGGAACCACCGGCGCCGCCTCCGGCAGCCCCGTGGACGCGGCGCCCGAACCGGGCAAGGCGATGACGCGCGGCAGGCTCGTGCTGATCCGCTTCGCCCGCAACAAGCTGGCGCTGGTCGGCCTGGTGCTGATCGTCGCGATGTACCTGATGGCGTTCGTGGGCCCCTTCCTGACGAAGTGGAGCTACGACCAGCAGGACTACACCGCGTTCCTGGAGCCCCCGTACTCCGAGCACATCTTCGGCACCGACAAGATCGGTACCGACATGTTCGCGCTGACCATGCGCGGCCTGCAGAAGTCGCTGATCATCGGCCTGCTCGTGGCGCTGATCTCGACCACCGTGGCCGCGATCGTCGGCGCGGCGGCGGGTTACTTCCTCGGCGTGGCCGACAAGGCGCTCATGTGGGTCGTCGACCTGCTGCTGGTGCTGCCGTCGTTCCTGATCATCGCGATCCTGAGCCCGTGGTTCCGCGGCAAGTCGTGGTTCCTGCTGGTGCTGATGCTCGCGGCGTTCCAATGGATGATCACCGCCCGCATCGTCCGCGGCATGACGCTGACGCTGAAGGAGCGCGAGTTCGTCAAGGCGGCCAAGTTCATGGGCCAGCCGGCGCGCAAGATCATCGCCAAGCACATCGTGCCGAACATGGCGTCGCTGCTCATCATCGACGCGACCATCAACGTCGGTTCGGCCGTGCTCGCCGAGACGGGCCTGAGCTACTTCGGGTTCGGCGTGCAGTCGCCCGACGTCTCGCTCGGCACCCTGATCGGCCTCAACGCCGAGTCCGCGACGACCTTCCCGTGGCTGTTCCTGTTCCCGGCGGGCTTCCTCGTCGTGTTCGTGCTGGCGGTGAACTGGGTCGGCGACGGGCTCCGCGACGCGCTCGACCCCACCTCCACGCGCGTGCGCCGCAAGGAGAAGAAGGACACCAAGGAGAAGGCCGCCTGATGACCACCTCGGAGCTCCAGTTCGACACTCCGGCCGACCGCGTCGTCGAGGGTCCGGTCCTGCAGGTCGACGACCTCCACGTGTCCTTCCCGAGCGAGGCGGGCCGCGTGCGGGCCGTGCGCGGCCTGAGCTACCACGTCTCGCCCGGTGAGGTCCTCGGCATCGTCGGCGAGTCCGGTTCCGGCAAGTCCGTGTCGTCGCTCGCGGTCATGGGCCTGCTGCCCAACTCGGCGCGCATCACCGGTTCCATCAAGTTCCAGGGCCGTGAGCTGATCGGCCAGAGCGACACCGAGCTGTCGCGGATCCGCGGCCGCCGCATCTCGATGGTGTTCCAGGACCCGCTGTCCGCGCTGACGCCGGTCTACACCGTCGGCGACCAGATCGCCGAGGCGATCCTGGTGCACCGCAAGGTGTCCAAGTCCGCCGCCGCCAAGCGCGCGGTCGAGCTGCTCGACCTCGTCGGCATCCCGAACGCCGCCGAGCGCGCCAAGGCGTTCCCGCACGAGTTCTCCGGCGGCATGCGGCAGCGCGCGGTGATCGCGATGGCGATCGCCAACGACCCCGACCTGATCATCGCCGACGAGCCGACCACCGCGCTCGACGTGACGGTGCAGGCGCAGGTGCTGCAGCTGCTCGGCACCGCGCAGGAGGTCACCGGCGCGGGCATCGTGATCATCACCCACGACCTCGGCGTCGTCGCCGGGTTCGCGGACCGCCTGATGGTCATGTACGCGGGCCGTGCCGTCGAAAAGGGCAAGGTCGACGACATCTACCAGCAGCCGCGCATGCCGTACACGCTCGGCCTGCTCGGCTCGATCCCGCGCCTCGACGTCAGCGAGAAGCAGGCGCTGGTGCCGATCAAGGGCCAGCCGCCGTCGCTCACGGACCTGCCGGACGGCTGCCCGTTCGCGCCCCGCTGCCCGATGGTCGTCGACGCCTGCCACACCGCCGAGCCGCCGCTGGTGGACGTCGACGGGTCGCAGGAGCACGCCGCCGCCTGCATCCGCACCAACGAGATCGCGGAGGCGGACGGCGAGGGCGCCGAGGCCGCCGTCGAGATCTTCGGCGCCGAGGTCGCGGACGAGCCCGAGGTCGCGAAGATCCCGCGCGAGCAGCGCGAGGTCGTGCTGGAGCTCGACCAGCTCGTCAAGGAGTACCCGGTCAACAAGGGCGTGGTGTTCAAGCGCCGCGTCGGCACCGTGCACGCGGTCGCGGGCATCTCGTTCGACGTCCGCGAGGGCGAGACCCTGGGCCTCGTCGGCGAGTCGGGCTGCGGCAAGACCACGACGCTGATGGAGATCCTCGGCCTGCAGAAGCCCATGGGCGGCGGGATCTCCGTGCTGGGCACGAACGTGTCCGATGTGGACAACAAGCGCCGCTTCGAGATCCGCCGCGACATGTCCGTCGTGTTCCAGGACCCGATGGCGTCGCTCGACCCGCGGCTCACGATCAACGACTGCATCGCCGAGCCGATGCAGGTGCACGGCTACTCGAAGGACGAGATCAACCGACGCGTGCCGGAGCTGATGCGGCTCGTCGGCCTGCGTCCCGAGCAGCTGTCGCGCTACCCCGGCGAGTTCTCCGGCGGTCAGCGCCAGCGCATCGGCATCGCGCGGGCGCTCGCCCTCGAACCGAAGCTCGTCGTGCTCGACGAGCCGGTGTCGGCGCTGGACGTCTCCATCCAGGCGGGTGTCATCAACCTGCTGGAGGAGCTCAAGTCCAAGCTGGGCCTGGCTTACCTGTTCGTGGCCCACGACCTGTCGGTGGTGCGCCACATCGCGGACAGGGTGGCCGTGATGTACCTCGGGAAGATCATCGAGATCGGCGAGGTGGACTCGGTCTTCGAGGCGCCGCGCCACCCGTACACGCAGGCCCTGCTGTCGGCGATCCCGATCCCCGACCCCGTCAAGGAGCGTCAGCGGGAGAGGATCATCCTCACCGGCGACCTGCCGAGCCCGGCGAACCCGCCGTCCGGCTGCCGCTTCCGCACGCGCTGCTTCCTGCACGCGCAGCTGCCGCCCGAGAAGCAGCGCCAGTGCATCGAGGTGGAACCGCCGCGCGAGGTCCAGGCCCCCGACCACGAGGCCGCCTGCCACTTCGCCCAGATCCGTCAGGTCCTCTGATGCATCCGTCGCCTCAGAAGACCTACGAAGGAACAGTGTCCCCGGCAACTGGTGTCCGGGCACGAGGGAGGTTCACGACAGTGAGTCGACGTACCACGGTGGGAGTGTCCGCGCTGGCCGCGGTCGTCCTCACGCTTACCGCGTGTGGGGGGCCCAGCAACAACGGCGGCAACTCCGGCCTCAAGGGCGCGGACAACACGATCGGCCAGGCGGACGTCAACCCGCAGGACGCGTCGAAGGTCAAGGACGGCGGCGAGTTCCGCTGGCCGGTCGACCAGTTGCCGGACAACTGGAACTACAACCAGCTCGACGGCACCAACGCCGACGGCCGCCGCATGATCGACACGGTGATGCCGAACCTGTTCAAGCAGAAGGCCGACGCGACGATCGAGGTCAACAAGGACGTCCTCGACGACGCGAAGCTCGCTTCGAACGACCCGCAGGTTCTCGAGTTCAAGATCAACCCGAAGGCCAAGTGGTCGGACGGCACCGCGCTGTCCTACAAGGACTTCGAGGGCATGTGGAAGGCCCTGAACGGCACCGACAAGGCGTTCGAGGTCGCGAGCACCACCGGGTACGAGGACATCGAGAAGGTCGAGAAGGGCGCGACCGACCAGGACGTGAAGGTCACGTTCAAGAAGAAGTTCGCCGAGTGGAAGGGCCTCTTCACGCCCCTCTACCCGGCCGCGCTGACCGCCACGGCCGACGAGTTCAACAAGGGCTGGGCCGACGCCCCGAAGATCACCGCCGGTCCGTTCAAGATCGGCACGATCGACCGCACCGCCAAGCTCGTGACCGTGGTCCAGGACCCGGCGTGGTGGGGCCCGAAGCCGAAGCTCGAGAAGATCACGTTCCGCCAGGTCGACCGTCCCGCGCTCGCGGACGCGCTCGCCAACGGCCAGATCGACTTCTTCGAGATCGGCTCCAGCATCGACCTGTTCACGCGTGCGCAGTCGATGCAGGGCGTGACGATCCGCCAGGCGATCACGCCGGACTACTCGCACATCACGTTCAACGGTGCGAAGGGCGCGATCCTCGAGGACCCGAAGGTCCGCGTCGCGCTGCAGCGCGGTGTCGACACCAAGACGATCGCCAAGGCCCTCCTCGGCCAGATGATCAAGGGCGACGCCCAGGTCACCGGTAACCACTTCTTCCTGCTCGGCTCGGCCGGCTACAAGGACAACTCGTCCGTGGCGTCGTACGACAAGGAAGCCGCGAAGAAGGAGCTCGACGCGGCCGGCTGGAAGCTCGAGGGCGAGACCCGCAAGAAGGACGGCAAGGAGCTCGTGATCCGCTACGTGATCCCGACCCCGAACCCGACCTCGGACCAGATCTCGAAGCTCGTGCAGTCGCAGCTCAAGGAGGTCGGCGTCAAGGTCGACATCCAGGCCGTGCCGTCCGCCGACTTCTTCAAGCAGTACGTGAACGTCGGCAACTTCGACATCACCACGTTCCGCTGGCTGGCCTCCGCCCTGCCGATCTCGGACAGCAAGGGCATCTACGGGTACGACCCGAACAGCACCAACCAGAACTACGGTCGCATCGGTTCGGACGAGGTCAACAAGCTCCTGGAGCAGGCCAACGGCGAGCTCGACGACACCAAGCGCCTCGAGATCGCGAACGAGGCCGACAAGAAGATCTGGGAGCTCGGCCACCAGCTGCCGCTGTACCAGATCCCGGGCGCGGTCGCGATCAAGAGCAACGTCGCCAACATGGGCGCCGTGGCGTTCGCGAACCGTCCGTACGACTACATCAACATGGGCTTCACCTCCTGATGTAGCTAGTGTTGTGAACGGCCCGGCGGGTCTCTCCGCCGGGCCGTTTCTTTCTGTTTGGAGCTCGTCTTGCTGCGTTCCCGGGTTCGTGCGTTGCGCCACGGTCTGCTCGCCACGGCGGTCGTGCTGGTCGTGTGCTTCGTGGTCGCGTTGTTCTCGTGGCTGTCCTATTCGGACTCGCGTGCGGCGCTGACATCGCTCACCGCCCGCGCCACGGGTGAGGTGGTGTCCTTTGCGGACGGTGCGGTCGAGGTGCGCTGGCCGACCGGGAGCGCCCGCGTCGCGTACGAGAACGGCGACCGGGTCGTGGGCAAGCAGACGCAGATCGCGTTCGACCCCGCCGACCCGTCGCGTGCCGTGATCCCGGGCTCGGACCTGTTCCTCGAGACCGACCGGGCGCTGGGCGGCGTGACGTTCTCCATCGCCGTGGCGGTGCTGGTGCTGCTCGCCGGTGCGGTGCGGGTGCTGCTCGCGGTGCGCTCGGCACGCGCTCCTGCCGTGACGGTCTCGGTGCGGCGGATCCGGTTGCAGTCCGGCCTGATGGTCCGGTCGTGGCTCGAGATCGACGGACCGGTCGAGCGCTGGCTGCCCGTCTACTACGACCCCGTGCTCGTGACGCTGCCGTCGCCCGTGGACGTCGAGCTGCGCGGGGGCCGTGTCGCGGTGGTCGACGGCGTGACCGTGTACCCGTCCGGCCGGGCGGTGACGAAGCACCCGCGCGGCCGCCGTCTCGACAACCCCGTGCGGCCGGACCCGGAGACGCGCGCCCCGCGTGGCCTCGGCGCCCAGCTGCGGGTCGACGCGGTGTTCCTGGTGCCCGCGCCGATCGTCGGCCTGTTCTGGGCCTACCTCGACGGCAGCGGGTTCACCGGCTGGATCACGGCCACCGTGGTCGCCGCGGTGCTGGGTCTCTGGTGGGGCGCGTTCCGCGGGTCCGATCCCTCGTAATGTTTTCGCGCGGCGAGCGACCTCCATCGGTAGGAGGCCGCTATGACCGAGGTCACACTGCGCGTGCACGAGGACGGCGCGGACGACGAACGCATCGAGCAGCTCGCCGCGTTCCTGGGAACCGAGCTGAGGGAACTCGTCGCGGTCGGCGCCGTTCCCGGTGAGGTGCCCGCGGGCGCCAAGGCCATCGACATCGCCGAGCTCGGCACCCTGCTGACCACGATCTCGTCGTCCACGGTCCTGGCCGCGGTCATCAACGCCGTGTCGGCGTGGCTCGGCCAGCGCCGCGACCGGTCCGTGACGGTCGAGGCGGACGGCGAGCCCCTGGAGCTCACCGGCGCCCCCACGGAGGCGGAGCTCGCGCACCGCTCCGAGTGGCTCGGCCGGCACCTGCACCGCTACGCCCTGATCATCGCGAGCCACGAGTTCGCCGACCCGGGCCTGTCGTCGCTGCGCGCCCCGGCCCACGACGCCGCCCGCCTGGGCGAGGTGCTCGCGGACCCGCGCATCGGCGGCTTCCACGTGCGCACCCTGATCAACACCCCGGCCGCCGAGGTGAACGAGGCCGTCGAGGACTTCTTCGCCGACCGGGAACCGGACGACCTCCTCGTCCTGCACTTCTCGGGCCACGGCGTGAAGGACGAGGCCGGCGAACTGCACTTCGCCACCTCCAGCACCAAGCTCGCCCGCCTGGCGGGCACCGCCGTGTCCGCGGACTTCGTCGCCCGCCGCATGAACCGCTCCCGCTCCCGCCGCGTCGTGCTGCTCCTGGACTGCTGCTACTCCGGCGCGTTCGGCCGAGGCATGGTCGCCCGCGCGGGCGGTGCGGTGGACCTGGAGGAACAGTTCGGCGGCAGCGGCCGCGCCGTCATCACGGCCTCGTCGGCGATGGAGTACGCCTTCGAGGGCGCGTCGGTCGCCGACACCTCCGAGGCGGAACCGTCCGTCTTCACCTCGGCCCTGGTCGAGGGCCTCGAGTCGGGCGACGCCGACCGCGACCAGGACGGCCACGTGGGCCTCGACGAGCTCTACGAGTACGTCTACGACCGCGTGCGCCGCGTGACGCCGCACCAGACCCCCGGCAAGTGGATGCTGGACGTGCGGGGAGACCTGCGCATAGCCCGCCGCGCCCGTCCGGTGTCGGTGCCGGCCGCGCTGCCGTCGGAACTGCAGGACGCCATCGACCACTCGCTGCCGGGCGTGCGCGCGGGGGCGGTCCCGGAACTGCGGCGGATGCTGTCGGTCGCGCACGAGGGGCGGGTGCTGGCGGCCCGGCTCGCGTTGCGGCGGCTGGTGGACGACGACAGCCGGATGGTGGCCGCGGCGGCGAGGGAGGCGCTGGGGGAGAAGCCCGCCCCGGTGGGGGAGGCCGCAGCCAAGGCGGCTGCCGCGTCGGCGCCGCCGAAGGCGGCGACAGGGTCCGTGCCTGCCGGGGAGAGACCGAAGGCGGTCACGGCACCCGCGCCCACCTCGCAGATCAGGCGGAAGCCGGAGGAACCGAAACCCCCGGAACCCCCGGAACCCCAGCGGCCGGCCGCCGACAAAGCCGCGCCGAAGCCGTTGGTCGCGAAACTCGCGCCCCCACCCTCCACCGCGGACCGCGCGCCCACCCCGGCGCAAGCGCTCGCCGTCCTGCCCCGCCTCGCCGGGGGACTCGCCCTCGTCCTCCTCGTCATCGCCCTGATGACGATCCCCGGCAGCAACCTCCGGGCCCTGGGCGAGGCCAGCCTCACCACGTCCGTCTTCATCGCGATCTGGCCGTGGGCCCTGGCGGCGGCCCTGTTCGTGATCACCTGCCGCGACCACCCGTGGGTCCCGGGCGTCGCGCTCGGCCTGCTCGCCGGCACCACCGGACTGCTCAGCGGCGGCGAGGTCCACAGCTGGATCCCGTACGCGCTGGCCGCCGTCGTGCTGGCCGTCGCCGCCACCACGACCCCGTGGTGGCTCGCACTGGCCGGCGGCGGGCTCGGCGCCCTGGGCGTCTTCGTGGTCGCGGCGATGGCCAACGACCTGACACCGATCGACGACGACGGCGAGGAGTTCACCTACTTCGCCACCGCGGCCGCACTGGTCGCCCTCGCCGGCTACCGCGTCTGGCGCGACAGGCGCTGGCCCGCCGCGATCGCCCCGGCCCTGCTCCTGCTGGACGTGGTCCTCACCCTGAACGCGGAGGTCCCGCTGTTCGTCACGCACGCGAGCCTGGCCGGCCTGGTGGTGGTCCCGCTGGTCGCGGTGCTCACCACCGGCACGGCCGCGTTCGCCGCGTACGCCGCCGTCGCGGCCGGACTGCTGGTGCGGGCGAGCGACTACGTGACCGGGCACGACCCGTCGTTCACCGGCGTCGCGCACGTGACGTTGCCGCTGGCGGCCGCGCTCGTCGCCTACTTCTCGCGCTCACGCTGAGCCTTGCGGCGCTTGCCCTCGTGCATCGCGGCCACGCGGGCGACCGGGATGGTGTGGCCCTCGGCGACGAGATCGTCGGGCAGGCGTTGCAGCGCGGGCATCAGCGAGGTCCACGGGTCGCCGTCGAAGCGCGTCCTGATGGTGAAGTCGGAAGGCTTCACGTCCCCCAGCGAGTCCCACGGGACGGGGAACGAGATCGGCAGGCCCTCGCGCAGGCGGGGGCTGTAGGCGGCGACGACCGTGGCGCCCCAGGCGCGCGTCGAGTCGAGGAAGACCTTTCCCTCGCGCTCGTCCTTGATGTACGCGGTGGTGGCCAGCGACGGGTCGAGCTTCTCGGCCCGTGCGGCCACCGCGCGCGTCGCCGCGGCCACGTCGTCGGGGGAGTGCTCCTGCAACGGCACGAAGATGTGCACGCCTTTGGCGCCGCTGGTCTTCACCAGGCCCTCCAGGCCCGCGTCGGCCAGCGCCTGCCTGATCAGCAGCGCGGAGCCGACCACGACGTCGAAGCCGGCGCCCTCGGGCGGGTCGACGTCGAGCACCATGTGGGTCTGCACGTGGTCCTCGCCGAAGTGGTCGCCGAGGTAGAGCGGCACGTGGTACTCGACGGCGCGCTGGTTCGCGAACCACATCAGCGTCCGCTCGTCGTCGCAGACCGCGTACCTGATCTTGCGGTGCGACGCCTCCGCCCACACCTCGACCGTGCGGACGAACGACGGCGTGTACTTCGGGACGTTCTTCTGCATGAACGGGTCCTGGCCGCGCAGGACCCGCCACACCGACAGCTGCCGCCCGGCGAGCACCGGCACGAACCTGTCCGCCACGAACTCCAGGTACTCCACCAGGTCGCCCTTCAGGGCGCCACCGAACAGCGGCTGGTCGAGCGAGGAGAACTTGATCGGGCTACTGCTCATCCGGGACCTCGAGTTCGTCGCGGGCGGCCCACTCCAGCAGCGGCTCGATCGACCACACCGCGTCGTCGATGCCGGCGTGCAGGTCGCCCAGTTCGGCGTAGCGCTTCGGCACGGTGGCGATGGTGAAGTCCCGCGGGTCGACGTCCGGGACCTCGTCCCAGCGGATCGGCGTCGACACCGTCGCCTCGGGGAAGCCGCGCACCGAGTAGGCGCTGGCGATCGTGTGGTCGCGCGCGTTCTGGTTGTAGTCCACGAACACGAGCTTCGGGTCGCGGTCCTTGCGCCACCACGTGGTCTCGACGTCGTCGGGTGCCCGGCGTTCGACCTCGCGCGCGAACGCCAGCGCGGCCTTGCGCACGTCGGCGAAACCGTGGTCCGGCTTGATCCGCACGTAGACGTGCAGTCCCTTCGAGCCGGACGTCTTCGGGAACCCCGTCGCGCCCAGTTCGGCGAGCACCTCCTGCACCACCAGCGCGACCCGCCGCACCCGGTCGAACGTGCAGTCCGGCCCGGGGTCGAGGTCGATGCGCCACTCGTCGGGCTTCTCGGTGTCGGCGGCGCGCGAGTTCCACGGGTGGAACTCCACAGTGGACATCTGCACCGCCCAGATCACGTCGGCGACGTGCGTGACGCACAGTTCGTCCGCGTGGCGGTTGTAGCGGGGGAAGTGCACGCGGACGGTCCGCACCCACGGCGGCGCGCCGTTCGGCAGTCGTTTCTGGTGCACCTTCTCGCCCGTGACGCCCTCGGGGAAGCGGTGCAGCATGCACGGCCGTTCCCGCAGCGCGCGGACGATGCCGTCGCCGACGGACAGGTAGTACTGCGCGAGGTCCAGCTTCGTCTCCCCGCGCGCGGGGAAGTAGACGCGGTCGGGATTGGAGATCCGCACGACGCGGTCCCGCACCTCGAGCTCCACAGCCGGGGACTTGCCCATGCCCACCAACCTAACCGGTAGTCCGCCCTCGATCCTTGTAGTTTGCGGCTGTGGACCTTTTTTCGCAGGCGCTGGGGGCGCTCCTGAAAGCGGTCGGCGAGCTCACCGACGACGACTTCGCCCGGCCGTCCGGATGCGAGGGCTGGCTGGTGCGGGACCTGGTGTGCCACTTCGTGATCGACGCGCAGGACGTGCTGATCACGCTGGTGACGCCCACCGCCGACGCCGTCACGCACGACGAGGTGACGTACTGGAAGGTCTCGCACGAGCCCGTGGACGACCCGCTGGCCGCGCTGACCGTCCGGCTGGCCGCCGCCTACGGCGAGCCCTGGATGTTGAAGCACCACGTCGACGACGTGGGCCGGGCGGCGGTGCGCGCGGCGCAGCTCGCCGACCCGACGCTCAAGGTGACCACCCAGGACATGGTGCTGTGCACGTCCGGCTACCTCGGCGCGTACGTGTGGGAGTGGACGCTGCACCACCTGGACCTGGTCGCGCACCTCCCGCACCTGGAGGGACCGCCGCCGCAAGCGCTCGCGCGGTGCCGGAGGACGCTCGAACGGATCGCCGGAGCGTTCCCCGCCACGTGGTCCGACCTGGACGTGCTGCTCGTGGGAACAGGACGGCGCGCCCCGACCGGGTCGGAACGCGCCGCACTGGGTGGGATCGAGATCCCGTTCGTGCTCGGTTAGCTCTCCTGCTCCTCGAGGCGTGCCTTCTCCGCGAGACGCGCCTCCTCGGCCTTGAACTCCTGGTAGGTGGCGCGCTCGCGCACCAGCCACTCGGGGTTCTCCTCCTTGAGCGCGTTGATCTGCTCGGTGGTGAGCGCCTCGGTGATGCCGGCGCGCACCAGGCCCGACGAGGAGATGCCGAGCTTCTGCGCGATGAGCTGCTTGGGGTGCGGGCCGTTGCGGCGCAGGTCCGCCAGCCACTGCGGCGGGTTGGCCTGCAGTTCGTTCAGCTCGTCGCGCGACACGACGCCGGCCTGGAACTCCTCGGGCGTGGCCTCGAGGTACACGCCGAGCTTCTTGGCGGCGGTGGCGGGCTTCATGGTCTGCTGCGACTTCATGCGAAAAGGGTAACGGGCTCGTCCGGTAGCCTCAGCACGTGACCGGATCGTTCACGCTCGCGTACGTCCCAGGCGTGACGCCGGGCAAGTGGGCGCGGGTCTGGCAGGACCGCCTGCCGGAGACCGAGCTGACCCTCGTGCAGGTACCCGCCGCCGAAGCCGCCGCCAAGGTGCGCTCCGGCGAGGCCGACGCGGCGCTGCTGCGGCTGCCCGGAGACCGGGAGGACCTGCACGCGATCCCGCTCTACACCGAGACGAGCGTCGTCGTGTTCCCCAAGGACCACGAGTTCGCCGCGGCCGACGAACTGTCCCTCGGGGACCTGGCGGAGCACGTCCTGTGGCAGCCGCTCGACGACGCGCTGGAGTGGGAGTCCGTTCCCGGTCAGCCGCCGGTGGAGCGCCCGGAGACCACGGCGGACGCCGTCCAGATCGTGGCGGCGGGTGTCGGCCTGCTGGTCGTGCCGCAGTCCCTCGCGCGGCTGCACCACCGCAAGGACGTGAAGTACGTGCCGCTCACCGACGCGCCGCAGTCCCGCGTGGCGCTGTCGTTCCCGATCCGCGACGAGAACCCCGAACTCGTCGAGCACCTCATCGGCATCGTCCGCGGCCGCACGGTCAACAGCACCCGCGGCCCCGCGCCGGAACCGGCGAAGAAGCAGGCGCCGCGGCAGCACCAGCAGCGACGGGGTCCCGCGCCTGCCCAGAAGAAGCAGCCCGCCAAGCGCGGGAAGACCCGTCGCGGTCGCTGACCGTCCACTCAGGACTGCTGCGCGGTGATCTGCTCGCGCATGCGGTCCTCCTGCGCCTGGATCTCGGGCGTCAGCGCGTCACCGAACGCCTCGGGGCCGTGGACCTGCCGGATCTCGACCTCACCCTCCGCGAACGGCGCCTTCTTCAGCCACTCGACGGCGTCCTGCAGCGACGGCAGCTCCCAGATCCAGAAGCCCGCGATCAGTTCCTTGGTCTCGGTGAACGGGCCGTCGATGACCGTGGTCGCGCCCTTGCCGTCGAACCGGACGCGCGCGCCCTTCTCGCTCGGGTAGAGGCCGTCACCCGCGAGCATCACGCCGGCCTTGACGAGCTCCTCGTTGAAGTCGCCCATGGCGGCGAGTTCCTCGGTCGTGGGCATCACGCCGTTCTCGGTGTCCTCGTTGGCCTTGACGATGACCATGAACCGCATGTCGGTCTCCTCTGGCTCGTGTCCGGTGCGTTTCTACCGGGGCGTCGATCGGGCACCCCCGCCTTTCGACCGGCGCGCGGCAAGTGTGACCGGGATCACAGGGTTAGTGTTGAAGGCATGCGCGAAGACGTCGACTGGATCCTCGAGAACTGCCAGGTCTGGGCCATCGTGGGCCTCTCGGACAACCCGTCCCGCGCGGCCCACGGCGTGGCCCGGTTCCTGCAGCAGCGCGGCAAGAAGATCGTGCCGGTGCACCCGTCCGCCGAGACCGTGCACGGCGAGCAGGGCTACGCGTCGCTCGCGGACATCCCGTTCGAGGTCGACGTCGTCGACGTGTTCCGCCGCTCGGAGGACGCCGGCCAGTTCGCCGACGAGGCCGCGGCGATCGGCGCGAAGGCCGTCTGGTTCCAGCTCGGCGTGGTGGACGACGCCGCGTACGCCCGTGCGAAGGACGCCGGCCTGCGCATGGTGATGGACGTCTGTCCCGCGATCGAGTGGCGCTCCCGTTGAACGAGTAGCTAACCTGGCGTGGTCGTCCGGACACCTGGGGGTTCCGGAGACATCAGCCTGGGGGGCTTGATTTCGCATGCTCGTAGACATCACCGCGCTGCGGTCCGCCGAGTCGCCGCGGCTGCGCGGCTGCAGCGACGACTTCGTCCGTTCACTGGCGTCGTCCGGCGCCCAGCTGCCACCGATCGTGGTGCACCGCCCGACGATGAAGGTCGTCGACGGCACCCACCGCCTGAAGGCCGCGGCGCTGCGCGGCTGCCGGTCCGTCGAGGTCGAGTACGTCGAAGGCCCGGCGGAGGACCTGTTCGGCCTGTCGGTGTCGCTGAACCTCTCCACCCTGTCGACCGCCGACCGCGAGGCCGCCGCCCGCCGCCTGCTCCGGTCGCACCCGCAGTGGTCCGACCGCGCCATCGCCGCCTCGACGGGACTCGCCGCCAAGTCCGTCGGCGTGCTCAGGCGCGCCGTGGGCGGCCAGGCCCCGATCAGGGTCGGCCGCGACGGCAAGGTCAGGCCGGTCAACTCCGCCGCGGGCCGCAGGCTCGCGGGCAGGATCGTCGAGGAACGCCCGGACGCCTCGCTGCGCGACGTGGCCCGCGCCGCCGGCGTGTCCCCGGGAACGGTCCGCGACGTGCGCCGGCGCCTGAGCGCGGGCCTCGACCCGGTACCCGAGCGCATGCGCGCCGCCGAACGCGCGGAGGCCGTGCTGCCCTCCGGGCGCACCGAGGCCCGCGACCCCGACGCCACCCTGCCCATCCTGCGGCGCGACCCGTCGCTGCGGTTCAACGAGCACGGGCGGCTGGTGCTGCGGTGGCTCGAGGCGCACGCCGTGTCGTCGGGGGAGTGGGCCGGGGTCGTGTCCGGGGTGCCGTCGCACTGCCGGGAGCTGGTGGCGGACATGGCCCGCGGGGTCGCGGAGGCCTGGGTGGAGATGGCGGAGGCGCTGGAGCGGGAGGGGCGGCGGACCGCGGTCTAGTCCGGACGGCCCAACCGCCAGCCTCCGTGCCGGTGACACCACAGCTGCGGGCGAAGGTCGCGAAAGTGGCCTTCGCCGTTCTCCTCCTGCCCGTGCTGGGCTGGTTGATCGGCGCCATCGGTCGCCCCCGGCCCGAGCTAGGCGGTGGCGCGGATCTGCCACCGCCACGGCCCGGTCAGCACCCACGGGTTCGGCTTCTGGCCAGTGCGCCGCCGAGTTGCACCACAACGGTGCGGACAAGGCGACCGGGTAGATCGTCAACTTCCTCGGCCCCACCGACGTCGGGCGCAAGGTCGCGACCAAGCGCGAGGGCACCGGACGCCGTTCGCACGACGTCCGCGCGGCCGAGCGGCCGCTGGCGGGCTGGGCGTGGCTCGCCCTGCCGCTCGCCCTGGTGTGGCTCCACCTCGTGTTCCGCGTCGCGCGGCCGTTGGTGCGGGACCTCGGCAGGGTCCTCGACGCGATGAAAGCCGAGGTCCCGGCGCACGGTGTCACTGCTGTCGTTCGGGATCGTGGGGGCCGTCCGCGGCACTCCGTGGGCGCTGGAGGGGTTCGGCGGGCAACGGGTCCTGGCGCTGGTGGGCTGGGGCCTGGTCGTGCTGGTCGTCGGCAACTTCCTGCGGCGCTTCGTGTTCGGCCCGTGGGTGACGGTCTCGCGGGACGGCCTGTCTTCCGCGGCAACCGGCTCGCCTGGGCGGAGGTGCGGGAGGTGCGGCTGACCCGGCGCACCGTCCTCGTGATCACACCCCTCAACGGCCGCACGCGCAGGATCGGGCGTTTCGGCGACGACGGAACCCGGCTGCACCAGGCGTTGTGCCAGTTCGCCGGCGCCTCGTACAGCCGCGAGAACACGCCCGTCTAGGCGAACAGGATCTCGCCGATCTCGCCCGCGACCTCCCGCCCCGCCGCGGGACGCAGGCGCGACAACAACCTGCTGAACGCCGT
The DNA here is from genome assembly GCF_024125735.1 of Lentzea sp. HUAS12. Classification (NCBI taxonomy): domain Bacteria; kingdom Bacillati; phylum Actinomycetota; class Actinomycetes; order Pseudonocardiales; family Pseudonocardiaceae; genus Lentzea; species Lentzea sp. HUAS12. Next base: position 4,245,687 of record NZ_CP099738.1, on the reverse strand, counting down.
CAGGTCTATGTGGACGGTCGCCGACCGCACCTGCCGGATGTCGTCGAGCAGGTCGACGACGAGTTCGCAGGCGTGGTCCACCTCCCCGGCCTCGGCGTGGGCCAGGGCCCTGCGCAGGCCGAAGCGGGTGCGGGCGCGCAGGGCGGTCGGGGCGATCAGCGGCATCTGGGCGTCGAGGATCGCGGCGGCCTCGGCGTGGCGGCCCAGGTCGTGGAACGACCAGGCGCGGGCGACGGCGACCTGGTCCATGAGACTCGTTGTGCCGTAACGGGTTTCGCTGGCGGCGCGCTGGAGTTCCGCGGCGCGGTCCAGTGCGTTCTGGCAGCGGTCGGCGGCTCCGGCGAGGGCGTAGCCCTGGGCCTCGCGCAGGGCGGCCGCCGCCTGCACCGCGATCGAACGGGACTTGCCCGCCTGGCGCGCGAAGCTGACGGTGGCGTGGGCGTCGCCGCGGTACAGGGCGAACTCGGCCATGCGGACGTGCGCCCAGGACCCCAGTTCCGGGTCGCCGCCCTTCGCGGCGTACTGCACGGCGCGTTTGGTGAGCTCGGCGGCCGAGGCGTCGTCGCCCCGTTCCTGTTCCATCCAGCCCGCGTACTCGGCGTAGCGGGCGGCGAGCAGCCACAGGCCTCGGCCGAGGCCCGGGTCGTCGGCGGAGCGGGCCATGGAGCTGAGGACGTCGACCTGGGGGCGCAGGCTCGGCAGCACCACCTCGGAACTCAGGCGGTGGCCGAGTGCCCGGTGGTGGTCGAACATCGCGTCGAACGTGTGGAGCGTCGTGTGGTCGCTCGGGATCGGGCGGGCCGGCGCGTCGGCCAGTTCGATCAGGTGACCGCCGGCCTTCAGGACGTTGTCGAAGAGCCTCGCCATTTCGGGGTTCGGGTGAACCTGACCGTTCTCGATCTTGCTGAGGTGTCCCTTGCTGTACGGTACGAGATCGGTCATCTTGCTGAGCGAGAGCCCGCGCTCGTTGCGCAGGCGGCGAACCTCCTGGGCGAACGTGGGCGGCACGGCTTCACCCCCTCCCCCGGAAGTGTGGACGCCGACGAAGAGCCTCCAGCCGAATGTCCATTAATTGGCCTGTGATTGACGATCAACTGGGATCATCTGGAGCGGTCGGCGATGGTTCCATGTGAGTCATGGTGATGACGCGCTCCGACGAGGCGGCTGGTGTGGTGATGGTCTGGCAGCGCTTGGCGACCAACGTGGTGCACCGGTCTCGTTGGTTCGAGGTGCGCTCCGACAGCGTCGTCAGACCGGACGGCGGGCACGGCACCTACACCCACGTGGTGGCGCCGGGGTCCGTGACGGTCCTCGCGATCCAGGACGACGACGAGGTCGTCCTCACCCGCCAGTGGATCTACACGCACGGCGGCACGGAGTGGCGGTTGCCCGGTGGCGCCGTCGACGAGGCGGACGCCGATCCGCTGGCAGCGGCACGTCGTGAGCTCGCGGAGGAGACCGGGCTGCGGGCGGGCCGGTGGGAGCGGCTCGGCCAGATCCACGGCGCGGACAGCCTGAGCAACCACGTCGACCACATCTTCCTCGCCACCGACCTCACCCAGGGCGAGCCGGCGCTCGAGCCCGGTGAGGCCGACCTGCGCGTGCGGACCATGCCGTTCTGCCGCGCGCTCGACCTGGTCCGCCAGGGCATGCTCCCGCACGCCGGCAGTTCGCACGCGCTGCTCGTCATGGCGTTGCGCCGCACGACCCAGAAATAACGCGCGCGCAGGGTTTCCTCATTCTGCACGCAACAGGAAACCCATTCTCATCCGGCTGACTGGAAGCCATTCTTGGTGCATCGGCGAGAACAACAGGCCGAAAGCCAGTCAGATGAGAAGGTGAATTTCTCGATGAGAATGATCTGCTCACTCGCCACCGTTGTGAAAGTTGCCGCGATCTGCCTTTTCGTGGGATTCATGGCCGGCAGCGTCTTCATCGCGACGGTGATCTGACCCGTCTTTCGGGCTGCGGTTCTCCCTGACCGTCAAAGGGAGGTGTCAGCCGTGGAACCGCACTTCTGCATCGAGATGATCTGAACGTCTCCGGCTATCCGCGTGGCGTCCACTGCACGCCGTAGCCGCGGCCCTGACGAGGGTGTGGGAACTGCACGTCGATCTCACCGATCTCGTCCAGCGGCAGCGTCTGCGGCCAAGGCGTCAGGTCATCGGTGTCGCGCGCGAGGGCTTCCTCGACGCGCCACACCGATGCCGGCAGGTCGTCCTGGTCGAACCGCACGCGCAACCGGAACGACTCGCACATCCGCTCCGGCCAGAACACGTAGGTCGGACGCATCGACTGTCCTCGCGGTACGCGCACTTCGAGTGCGAACTGGTGCGTTTGTCCCGCGTTGAGGGGTCGGGGCAACCGCAGCTTCATCAGGAAACGTCGAGGGGACGGACGTTCGTGGCCGATGAGCTCGACCCCGTGCAGCACCTCCACGTCCAGGTCACCTGGAGCACCGTCGGGCGTGGGTGAGGGGATCGTGATCGACCACGCGATCTCGTTGACACCGTCGGTGTCGGCCACCACGGTCCGGCGTTCCGTGCACGCGGGCGTCGGGCCGTCCAGCTTCAGCAGCGCGTCGAACTCCTTGACGTGCCACAGTTCCGACGGCGCCACGTGCGTCGTCGAAGGAGCCGGCTGCAGCGCCACTTCCACCAGGCGCTGCAGCCCGGCGTCCATCCTCCTGCGCACCGTGCGCGCGCCCCGGTCCTGCTGTTTCGCAAGCCACTCGATGCGTTCGTTGAGGAAGCGGAACTGGGCGTCGTCGTGCAGGCCGAGCGGCGCCAGAACGGCGTTGCGGACCTCGACGGGGAATCCGCGCGTCGCGTTCGCGACCCAGTCGCGCAGTTTCGTGCGCACCGCTTCCGCGCCGTCCGTCTCCACGATGCCGCACACCTGGCGCAGCGCCGGTCCGACGTGCAAGTCGATACCGGGAGTCTGCACACCGCGCCCGCGGCACAGGGTGCGCAGCTCTTCCATCAGCTGCTCAGGTGAGACAGGCATCCGTCCTCCGCGCGGAAATGCTTTGCCGGGCATGTCGGGCTTACCTGATCGGACGTTACTCCGGATGCACCATCCGGGTGAACGCGAATGTCGGCGGGCGAGGGGATTCTTCTACACCGTCCCGCGAGATGATCACCGCCGAACGACTGATGTCCCGGCCACCTCGAAACCGGTAACGTGCTGGTCACGGGCAGTGACTCCCTCCGGTCGCCGCCACCCCTGCCGTTGGAGGTTTTCTCAGTGCTGCGCACAATAGTGAGCGTCGCCGCGGTGTTCTCGCTGCTCGGCGGCGTGCCCGCCGTCGCGGCCCCGGCCGAGGGCGCGTACCTGCTGCAGTTCCGCGCCACCCTGTCCGACAGCCAGCGCGACCAGCTCGAGGGTCTCGGCGTGCGGCTCGGCGCGTTCGTCCAGGACGGCACCTACCTCGCCCGCATGACGGACACCGCGCGCGTCTCCAAGCTGGGCTACGTGCGGCAGGTGACGCCGTTCCAGGCTCAGCCGCGGGTCATGGCCCTGGGCGGCTCGTCGAACTACCTGATCACGCTGGTCGAGCAGGACGAGCGCGACCAGCGCACCGTCGCCGCCAAGGTGAAGTCGTTGGGCGGCAAGGTGAAGGAGGTGTCCGCGAGCCGCGAGCACATCATGGCCAGCCTGGACGCGGGCCAGGTCGCGCAGCTCGCGAAGCTGCCCGCCGTGATCGCGATCGACCCGGTGTCGGCACCCGAGACCGACATGGCGATCTCCCGCGAGTCGTCCGGCGCGAACTACATCGAGAGCGTTGGCGGCTACAAGGGCCAGGGCGTGCGGGGCGAGGTGATGGACGGCGGCCTGCGCACCACGCACCAGGAGTTCCGCGCCCGCCCGCCGCTGATGCACACCGGTAACTCGTCGAGCACCTCGCACGGCACGTCGACGTACGGGCAGATCTTCGCGTCCGGCGTCTCGTCCGCGCACCGCGGCCTGCTGCCCGAGGCGCAGGGCATCTTCGCGATCTACGGCTCCGGCGACCGCTACGCGCACACCCAGCAGCTCGTCGACCCGTCCGGCCAGTACCGGGCGGTGTTCCAGAGCAACAGCTGGGGCGACTCGCTCACCACGGCGTACAACTCGATCTCGCAGCAGATGGACAGGATCGTGTTCGACCACGACATCCTGATCTGCCAGTCGCAGAGCAACGCGGGCACTCGCAGCTCGCGCCCGCAGGCGTGGGCGAAGAACGTGCTCTCGGTCGGCGGCCACTACCACTACAACACCCTCGACCGCGCCGACGACAAGTGGAACGGCGGAGCGTCGATCGGCCCCGCCGCCGACGGCCGCATCAAGCCCGAGATCTCGAACTACTACGACCGCATCGACACCACGACTTCCACCAACGACACCGCGTACACCACGTCGTTCGGCGGCACGTCCGGCGCCACGCCGATCACCTGCGGCAACGCCGGCCTGATGTTCCAGATGTGGGCGGACGGCGTGTTCGACGGCGGCCCCGGCAAGGGCCGTGACGTGTTCGCCTCCCGCCCGCACGCCGCGACCGCGAAGGCGCTGCTGATCAACACCGCGAACCAGTTCACGTTCAGCGGCACCACGCACGACCAGACCCGTACCCACCAGGGCTGGGGCACCGCGTCCGTGCGCAACCTGTACGACCGCGCGAAGGCGGGCGGCTGGAAGCTGCCGGTGCTGGTGAACGAGACCGACCTGCTCACGACCGGTCAGTCGCGCAAGTACACGTTCACGTCCAACGGCCAGCAGCCGCTGCGCGCGACCCTGGCCTACACCGACCCGGCCGGCTCGCCGACCGCGGCCAAGGCCACGGTCAACGACCTGTCGCTGAAGGTCACCGCCCCCAACGGCACCGTCTACTGGGGCAACAACGGCCTCCTGGCCGGCAACTTCTCCACCTCCGGCGGCAGCGCGAACACCGTCGACACCGTGGAGAACGTGCTGCTCCAGACCGCGGCCGCGGGCACCTGGACGGTCGAGGTGGTCGCGACCGCCGTCAACGTGGACGGCCACACCGAGACCGCCGCGACCGACGCCGACTACGCGCTGGTCGTGTCCTAGGTCCCCGGGGCTATTCGAAGCGCTCGGGGTCGCCCGCGCCGTAGCGGATGATCTCGGCCTCGCCGCTCGAGAAGTCCACCACCGTGGTGGGCGTGGTGCCGCACTCCCCGGAGTCGATCACCGCGTCCACCACGTGGTCGAGGCGTTCCTTGATCTCCCAGCCGTCGATCAGCGGCTCGGCCTCGTCGGGGAGCAGCAGCGTCGACGTGAGCAGCGGCTCGCCCATGGCCTGGAGCAGCGCCTGCGTGACGACGTGGTCCGGGATGCGCGCGCCCACCGTCTTCTTCTTCGGGTGCATCATGCGGCGCGGCACCTCCTTCGTCGCGGGCAGGATGAACGTGTAGTTGCCCGGCGTCGAGGCCTTCACCGCGCGGAACACCGCGTTGTCCACCACCACGAACTGGCCGAGCTGGGCGAAGTTCTCGCACATCAGCGTGAAGTGGTGCTTGTCGTCGAGCTTGCGGATCTCCCGGATGCGGTCGATGCCGTCCTTGTTGCCCAGGCGGCAGCCGAGCGCGTAGCAGGAGTCGGTCGGGTACGCGATCAGGCCGTCCTCCTGCAGGATCCGCACGGCCTGGTCGATGGCGCGCTTCTGCGGGTTGACCGGGTGGACGTCGAGGTACTTGGCCATGGCGAGTCAGCTTATGCTCTTGATCTGGGGCCCGGCATTTCGGCTGGCCCGCGTTGCTAACCTGGGGAGACTTCTTCCACCCCGTTTTGGAGACCCCTAGCGATGCTCGACCGTGCCGTCGTCGACGCCCTGTTCCCCTCGGACCTGCCTGAGCCGTCCTTCTGGGAGGAGCAGTACCCGCCCCGCGGGCTGGGCGAAGGCGCGAAGGTCACCCGCCTGGGGCCGTCGCCGACCGGGTTCCTGCACATCGGCGGCCTGTACGTCGGCTCCATCGACCGCGACATCGCGACCCACTCGGGTGGCTCGTACATCGTGCGCGTCGAGGACACCGACCAGGCCCGTGAGGTCGCCGGCGCCGTCGAGCAGTTCAACCAGGCGTTCGAGTACTTCGGCATCCAGCCCGACGAGGCCGACGAGGTGGGCGCGTACGGCCCGTACCACCAGTCGCAGCGCGAGCAGATCTACCTGACGTACGTGCGCGAGCTGCTGCGCGCAGACAAGGCGTACCTCTGCTTCGCGACGAAGGAAGAGCTCGCGGACATCACCGCGCGCCAGCAGGCCACGAAGCTCCCCACCGGCTACTACGGCCGCTGGGCGATCTGGCGCGACAAGACCGCCGAGGACGTCCAGGCCGCTCTGGACGAGGGCCGCCCGTACGTCGTCCGCTTCCGCTCGCCGGGCAAGGCGGGGGAGCGCACGTCGTTCGTCGACGCCATCCGCGGCCCGCTGGAGCACGAGGCCAACCGCAACGACGTGGTGATCCTCAAGGCGTCCGACCAGTCCCCGCGCCTGCCCACGTACCACTTCGCGCACGCCGTCGACGACCACCTGATGCGCGTGAACCTGGTGATCCGCGGCGAGGAGTGGATCTCCTCCGTCCCGACCCACCTGCAGCTGTTCGACGCCCTGGGCTTCGAGCGCGTCGAGTACGCCCACATCGCGCCGCTGATGAAGCAGCAGGGCGGCTCCCGCCGCAAGCTCTCGAAGCGCAAGGACCCCGAGGCCTCCGTCGAGTTCTTCATCGAGGCGGGCTTCCCGGCCGAGGCCGTCCAGTACTACCTGCGCGGCCTGGTGAACGCCCGCCTGGCCGAACTGCCGCTGGACGAGGCCCTGGCGTCGCCGATCTCCCTCGCCGAGTGCGGCGTGGCGGGCCCGCTGGTCGACCTCGTCAAGCTGGACGACATCTGCGCCGACTACGTGGCCACCCTCTCCGGCGAGGAGATCATCGCCCGCGTCTCGGAGTGGGCCACCAAGTACGACCCCGAGCTGGTCGAGGTGCTGGCCGCGGAACGCGACGCGGCCCTGGCCGCTCTGCAGGTGGAGCGGGGCCCGGAGGTCGCGAACCCGCGCAAGGACCTCCGCAAGTGGTCGGACTTCCGCACCGCCTACGGCTTCTTCTTCCCGTCGCTCTTCCCGCTCGTCTCGGACAGGACCGACGAGCGCCTCGGCGGCCTGCCGCCGGAGCTGATCTCGGCGTTCGCCGCGGACTTCGCCGACGGCTACGCCGACCTGGAGGACGGCCAGGAGTGGTTCGGCCAGATCCGTGAGCTCGCCACCAAGCACGGCTTCGCGCCGAACCCCAAGGAGTACAAGAAGAACCCGGACGCGTACCCCGGCTCGATCCGCGAGGCGGCGCAGCTCATCCGGGTGGCGCTGACCGGCTCCAAGGCGAGCCCGGACCTGCACGCGGTGGCCCGCACCCTGGGGGCGGACGAGGTGCTGCGCCGGGTGCGCGTGCTGGCAGGCTGACACAGGTGTGTGAACGGCCCTCGGCTCCTACGGGAGCCGGGGGCCGTTCACTTTCCGGTGCTCGGCCCACGACCGTGCGGCCTCGGTGGCCGGTGTGAACTAGGAGCGCATCACCTGTGAGCCCGTGGATCAGCGACGAGCAACGGCGCGACGCGGAGACCATCTGGGGCTACCACCAGATGGGGCACGAACCACGTCCGGTCGACGTCGCCATCGGCCTCGGCAGCCACGACCTGGGTGTGGCGACCTTCGCGGCCGACTTGTACCGCAAGGGGCTGTTCCCGCTGCTCGTGTTCAGCGGCGGGAACAGCCCGACGACGGCCGCCCGGTTCCCGCGCGGGGAAGCGGTGCACTACCGGGAGCACGCCTTGGCGCTCGGCGTGCCGGAGAGCGCGATCCTGGTCGAGACGCAGGCGGGCAACACCGGGCAGAACATGACGCTGTCGCGTGCTTTGCTGGCGGAGAACGGTCACGAGCCGCTCTCGGTGCTGCTGATCTCGAAGCCCTACATGGAGCGCCGCGCGTACGCGACGTGCCGGAAGGTGTGGCCGGGCGTAGATGTCGTCTGTGCCTCGGAGCCGCTGGAGTTCGCGGACTACGTTCGGTCGATCGGTGACGAGAAGCTCGTCATCGACATGCTCGTCGGGGACCTGCAGCGAGTCGTGGAGTATCCGAAGCAGGGCTTCGCCGAGGCACAGGACGTGCCGTCCGACGTGTCCGCCGCGTACGACCGGCTCGTCACAGCCGGTTTTGACAGCCGCATGCTGCGCCGGTAGGCGCGAACGAACGCAATGCCGCAGGCGAGGCGTCCCTACCTCTATCTGCTCGGGAAGCGGTGGTGACGCAACCCCGACGGCGATTGGGGCTTGACCTTGGGTGCGAGGCGCTACCCTTCCGAGATCGGCCGGGCGCTTTTCAGCCCGGCTTTTCCAGGCCGACCAGCGCCTCGCAAGGGCCCCGAAGTCAAGCCCCAATCGCGATCGTCGCGAAGCGGCGATGAAGTGCCCCGGCTCGTCAAGACCCGAGCAAGCACCCGCACAAGGGCGACGCACGCACACAGGCGACCACCCCGCTGGAACCGGCACCAACCAACCAGCCCACCCCAAAACCGCACAGCACCGAACAAGCCCGCTATGGGACTTTCGTCCCGAAAGTTTCCGGAACAAAGTCGTGAGAGCGTTCCCATTGACGCGGACGTAACACGCCGTTGAGGATCGCGGCATGCAATGGAGAAGCACTCTCGCCGCAGTGCTGGGGCTGACGCTCGCCGCCGGCACGACCTCGGCGGCCGTGGCGCAGGACGCGCAGCACTGGCCGCCGAAGCCGCCCAAGCAGACGGTCATCGGGCAGCCGAAGACGCAGAACGGCTGCGCTCGCATCGAGAAGTCCTTGCCGGAGCTCAAGGGCTGGCCGAAGGTCGAGAGCCAGCTCACGGGTGACCGCAGGGACGAGGCCCGCATCAAGGCGATCCTCAAGGACATGACGCTGGCCGAGAAGGTCGGCCAGATGACGCAGCCCGAGATCGCCGCGATCACGGCGGAGGACGTCAAGAACTACGGGTTCGGGTCCGTCCTCAACGGTGGTGGCAGCTGGCCCGGCGCCAAGAAGAACGCGACGCCGCAGGAGTGGCTCGCGCTCGCCGACGCGTACTTCGAGGCCTCGAAGCAGTCGCGCACCAAGATCCCCGTCATCTGGGGCATCGACGCGGTGCACGGCAACAACAACGTCTACGGCGCGACGGTCTTCCCGCACAACATCGGTCTCGGTGCGACGCAGGACCCGTGCCTCATCCGCGACATCAACGAGGCCACGGCCGAGCAGATCCGCGCCACGGGGCAGGACTGGGCGTTCGCGCCGACGCTCGCCGTCGTGCAGGACGACCGGTGGGGCCGCACGTACGAGGGCTTCTCCGAGGACCCGCGCATCACCCGCGCCTACGGCTACGAGGCCGTGAAGGGCTTGCAGGACAACGCGAAGAAGCGCATCGGCGAGGACGGCGTGATCGCCACCGCCAAGCACTTCCTCGGTGACGGCGGCACGACCGGAGGCAAGGACCAGGGCATCAACGCCTCGTCCGAGAAGGACATGATCAACATCCACGGCCAGGGCTACTACGGTGCCCTCGCCGCGGGTGCGCAGACGGTGATGATCTCGTTCAACAGCTGGACGAACGACGTCATCAACGAGGGCAAGGTGCACGGCTCCAAGTACGTGCAGACCGGCATCCTCAAGGAGAAGATGGGCTTCGACGGCCTGCTCGTCTCCGACTGGAACGGCCACGGCCAGGTCACCGGCTGCACCAACGCGAGCTGCCCGCAGGCGATCAACGCCGGTCTCGACATCATCATGGTGCCGAACGACTGGAAGGCGTTCATCGCCAACACGATCGCGTCCGTCGAAAAGGGCGAGATCCCGATGGCGCGCATCGACGACGCCGTCACCCGCATCCTGCGCGTCAAGCTGCGCGCCGGTGTGTTCGAGGCCGAGAAGCCGTCGCTGCGCGAGCACGCCGGTGACGCGAAGGCGTTGCAGCACAAGGAACTGGCGCGCGAGGCCGTGCGCGAGTCCGCCGTGCTGCTGAAGAACGAGAAGCGCGTGCTGCCGCTTCCCAAGCGCAGCAAGGTGCTGGTGGTCGGCAAGAGCGCCGACAACATCGGCAACCAGACCGGTGGCTGGACGCTGTCCTGGCAGGGCACCGGCAACACCAACGCCGACTTCCCCAACGCCACCAGCATCCTCAAGGGCATCCAGGACACCCTGGGCACCTCGAACGTCACGTTCGCCGAGACCGCGGAGGGCGTCGACCCGAGCCAGTTCGACGCCGTCATCGCCGTCATCGGTGAGACGCCGTACGCGGAGGGCGTCGGCGACCTCGGCAAGCGCTCCTTCGAGGCCGCTCGCCTGCACCCGCAGGACATCGCCGTGCTCGACAAGGTCTCGGGCAAGGGCAAGCCGGTCATCACCGTCTACGTCGGCGGCCGCGCGCTGTACATGAACAAGGAGATCAACCGCTCCGACGCGTTCGTGGCGGCCTGGCTGCCCGGCTCCGAGGGCGGCGGCATCGCCGACCTGCTGATCCGCGGCAAGCACAACGGGTTCAGCGGCAAGCTGTCCTACTCGTGGCCCGGCGAGGCCTGCCCGGCGCTGCCCGGTGAGCCCGCGAAGAAGCCGCTGTTCAAGCTCGGCTACGGCCTGCGCGACTGGGAGACCGGCCGCGTCGGCAAGCTCGACGAGACGAGCCCCGGCGTCCTGTGCTCCGGTGGTGGCGGCGGCACCGCGACCGACGACCTCGAGATCTTCAACCGCACCGACATCGCGCCGTACCAGTCGATGATCGGCTCGGCGGAGAACTGGGGCGGCACGGTCATCGGGCCCGACGGCCAGGCCTCGCACGCCGAGATCAACGTCGTGCAGTCCGACGTCAACGTCCAGCAGGACGCGCTCAAGACCACGTGGACCGGCACCGGCCCCGCCCAGGTGTACCTGCAGAGCCCGGCGGTCAGCGACCTCCGCGGCTACGGCAACGCCAACGCGGCCATCCAGTTCGACGTGATCGTGCACCAGGCCCCGGCCAACCGCACGGTCATCAGCGCGCACTGCCAGTACCCGTGCATGGCCGAGATCGATGCCACGCAGGCGTTCCGCAACCTCCCGGTCGGGCAGAAGGCGACGGTCAAGGTGCCCGTCTCCTGCTTCTCCGACAAGGGGCTGGACCTGGAGAGCGTCAACACGCCGTTCCTCGTCTACACCGACGGCGCGTTCCAGGCCTCGTTCGCGAACATCCGGTGGGTGCCCAAGGCGGGCGCCGATCCCGATGTCATCCCCTGCACGTAACCGCCGTTGCACGTGAGCACCAACGGGTGAACCGCGGCGCGCTTCAGGCTGTCTTCTCCAGCAGGAAGCGCGCCGCCACCTGTGCCTGCCGGGCGGGTTCGGACGACACCGTGATCGCCGTGTTCGTCATCGCCCCCTCGAACAGCAGGAAGATCGAGTCCGCCACCCACTCCTGCCGCCCGGTCGCCGCGACCATCGCCGCGATCGCGCCCCGCACGCCGGACTTCTGGTGGCGCACCACGGCCGTCACCCGCTCCGAGGACGGCCCCAGCTCCGCGTAGGAGTTGATGAACGCGCACCCGCGGAAGTCCGTCGTCCCGGACGAGTCCGCCATCCAGTCGAAGACCGCGAGGATCTGGTCCTCCGGCGTCGACGCGCGCAGCACGTACTTCATCGTCGCGGCGGTGATGGCCTCCTCCCGCCGCCGCAGCACCTCCTCGACCAGCGCTTCTTTGCCGTCGAAGAGCGAGTAGAGCTTCTTCAGGGAGACGCCGGCCTCCGCGCGTAGTTCGTCCATGCCGACCGCGTGCGCGCTCTTCGCATAAAAGAGCCGGTCAGCGGCTTCCAGGACCCTCTCCCGGGCCTCAGCATCACCTTGTGTGGTCGCGGTCACTTCGATTACCCCTTGCCGTGGAGAACGCTCGTTCTCTACTGTAGCAAACACACCGGAGAACGAGCGTTCTCCGCCACCGGAGGAGACGGAAATGTCGAAGATCGTGCTGGTTCACGGACTGTGGCTCACCGCGGCGAGCTGGAAGAACGTCGCCGAACGCTTCGAGGCCGCCGGCCACGAGGTGCTCACGCCGACCTGGCCCGGCTACGGCGAGGTCGCGCAGATGCGGGCCCACCCGGAGGTCGCGAACGGCCTGGGCGTCGTCGAGATCACCGACCACGTCGAGAAGTTCATCCGCGACCACCACGCCGAGGACGCGATCATCATGGGCCACTCGTTCGGTGGCCTGATCACGCAGAAGCTGCTCGACCGGGGCCTCGGCAAGGCCGGTGTCGCGATCCACTCGGCGCCCGCCAAGGGCACGCTGGGCCTGCCGTTCTCGTCGCTCAAGGCCGCGTTCCCGGTGCTCAAGAACCCGGCCAACGTCAAGCGCAACGTCGCCCTGACGGCCGAGGAATGGCATTACGCCTTCACGAACACGCTTCCGAAGGACGAAGCCGAGGCGTTGCGCGAGAAGTGGGCCATCACCGCGCCGGGACGTCCGCTGTGGCAGGCCGCGACCGCGAACTTCACCACCCACAACGCCACGAAGGTCGACTACAAGAACCCGAACCGCGCGCCGCTGCTGTTCATCGCGAGTGAGAGCGACAACGTCGTGCCCGCGTCGATGAACCGCGAGAACGCCCGTCGGTACAAGACGCCCACCGTCACGGAGATCAAGGAGTTCCCGAACCGCCCGCACTTCGTGATGGGCACGCAGGGCTGGGAAGAGGTCGCCGACTACGCCCTCGGCTGGGCCGGGAAGTTCTAGTCGGCAACGTCCAGGTCGACCGGCTCGCCCCTGATCGCGGTGACCGCACCGCCGGTCTGAGCGGCGAGCCAGACCTCGAACGCCTCCGGGTCCTTCGTGAGAACGGTGAAGGTGACGTCATGACCGTAGTCCGTGTCCGCGACGTGGTGCCCGGCCGCGCGCAACGCGTTCTCCAGCTTCCCCGCCTGATCGTGGTCCACCGCCAGCAGCACGCTCTCGTGCCGTTCGCGACTCAAGGTCCCCAGCGCGTCGATGGCCTCGGACACGGCCCGTCCGTACGCGCGGACCAGGCCACCGGCGCCGAGCTTGATCCCGCCGTAGTAGCGGGTGACGACGACGGCCGTGTCGACCAGATCACGCCTGGTCAGGACCTCCAGCATCGGCACGCCCGCCGTCCCGGCGGGTTCGCCGTCGTCGGACGAGCGCTGGGTGTCCGCGGTCCGGAACGCCGTGCAGTTGTGCGAGGCCTGCCAGTGCTCCTTGCGGATCCGGGCGAAGAAGTCCGAAGCGTCCTGGTCGGTGGTGACGCGAGCGACGTGGCACAGGAACCGTGACCGCTGGATCTCGATCTCGTGCCTGCCGTCCCGCTTGATCACCTTCACGGTTCGATTGTGCGCCTGCGCTCGGCCTCGCCGAACAGGGCGTCCAGCTCGGCGGGCGGCACCTCCTCGAGCTGCTCGTACGTGCAGTCCAGGGGCTCCTTGTCGGGGCGGAACCGCACCAGCCGGGCCGTGTGCCGGAACCGCCCGCCCTGGACGTGCTCGTACCGCACCTCCGCCACCCGGCTGGGCTCCAGCAGCACGACCTGGAGCTGCTTGCCGGGGTTCCACCGGCTGTTCATGCCGGGACCCTCGTACGTCGCCCACGCCGCCCACGGATGCTCGGCGGGGTCGAGCAACGGCGCGAGCTCGTCGACCAGCTCCCTCCGCCGCGCCGCCGTGAAGCTGCTGGCCACGCCCACGTTGTGCAGCTCGCCGTCCTGGTAGAGCCCCAGCACCAGCGACCCGACCGTCTCGCCGTCCTTGTGCAGCCGGTAGCCCGCGACCACGCAGTCGGCCGTCCGCTCGTGCTTGACCTTGAACATCACGCGCTTGTCGGGCTCGTAGACGCCGTCCAGGGCCTTCACGACCACGCCGTCGAAGCCCGCGCCCTCGAACCGGGTGAACCAGTCCTGCGCGACCTCGGGATCCGTTGTGGACGGTGTCAGGTAGATGCCCGGCACCTCGGTGACGGCCTTCTCCAGCAAGGACCGCCGCTCGGCCAGCGTCAGGCTGGTGAGGTCGGAGTCGCCCAGCGCCAGCAGGTCGAACGCCACGAAGCTCGCCGGCGTCTCGACCGAGAGCTTCCGGACGCGCGACGCGGCCGGGTGCAGCCGCAGCTGGAGGGTGTCGAAGCTCAGCCCGTCCGGCGTGACCAGCACGATCTCGCCGTCCACGACGCAGCGCGGCGGCAGCGCCCGCTTCAGCAGCTCCACGACCTCCGGGAAGTACCGGGTGAGCGGCTTGTCGTTGCGCGAGCCGAGCTCGACCTCGTCGCCGTCGCGGAACACGATGCAGCGGAAGCCGTCCCACTTCGGCTCGTACGCCAGTCCGTCCCCGCGCGGCAGCTCGGGGACGGACTTCGCGAGCATCGGCTTCACCGGCGGCATCACGGGCAGGTCCACTGGGCGACCATAGGCCGTGTCGGGCCGCTCCGTTCGATGAGAGTCACGTCTGAGCGGAGCTGTGGCGGTGCCGCCGCAGCTGCCTCATACCGGACGTATCAGGAAGTTGCGGCGGTGCCGCCACAGATCCCCTCAGGCGCGGCTATCGCGGACGGGGCGGCCCGACACGGCCTTGCTCAGCGCAGGGACACCGCGAGCTTTTCGAGTTCGCGCACGTCGGCGTCCATCCCGTCGTCCTCGGGGATGGCCAGCGCGATCGGCAGCCTCATCGTCACCGCTCCCGACCTGCGCGTCTCCAGCCCGGTCCGCAGCCGTTCGGACAACGGCAGCTCCTCGGGCGTCTCCGCGACGTACGGGCTGATCCGCACCAGCCCGTCGCGGCACTCGATCACCCGCCGGTAGTAGCGCCGGTGCACGCCCCGCAACGAGAACGCGTCCCGGCGCGACGGCACGCGGTGCAGCGCGTCCTCCGGGAACGACTGGTGCAGCAGCGTCCACAGCGGAGCCAGGCGGTGGTACGCGCGCAGGTGCCGCAGCCACAGGCGGCTCGCCGCGAACCGCATCGCCGCGATCGGGTAGATCACGCCGACGACGGCCAGCAGCACGCCCGGCAGCAGGAACCACACGGCGGTGGTCAGCAGCCAGCGGGGGAGCGGCTCGCCGAAGTAGCGGGAGATGTTCGAGGACACGAAGATCGCGTCGGCGGGGACCAGCAGCGCGAGGCCCGTCGAGGTGATCAGCAGGCCGCGGCGCAGGCGGGGTTCGGCCTCGCGGGCGTAGCGGCGGGCCCAGACGAACATCGTCGCGAAGCCGTAGAGCAGGTAGCCGTTGCCCAGCGCGTAGAACACCGTGATCGCGAGGATCCCGGTCGGGCCGCCGCCGAGCGAGTTCGGCACGCGGGCCGCCGCCACGCGCAGCTCGTCGGGGATCGCGAGCACCGCCGACGTCATGATGCCGATGCACAGCACCAGGGGTGCGAGCTGGAGCAACGCCTGCCGTTTCGCGCGGGCGTCGTCCAGGGCGGAGAAGATGAAGAAGCAGATCAGCCCGTACACGCCGACCTGCAGCATCGAGTGCTGGATGAGCTGGCAGACCATCGGGTCGAGTCCGAACAACCACCGTCCGGCCGAGGCCGCCCGGCCGAACGGGTAGCCGATCGCCCAGCCCGCCACCAGCGCGGTCACCGAGCGCAGGCGCGGGTCGCGGGGCCGGCGCACCAGCAGGTACAGCACGACCGCCAGCGCCGAGAACGCGACGATGCCCTGGGTCTCCTTGAGGTACTCCACTACAACCACCCCAGGCGGTCCGCGAGTGACGAGGACATGCGGCGCGCGGGGCCCTCCGAGGCCCGTGGCGCGACCTTGTCGAGCACCGACGCCCACTCGAGGATGATCGTCGCGACCGTCTCGGCCTCGCGCTCGTGCTCCGAGTCGTAGGAGGTGCGCCGCAGCGCCCGCCGCACCGCGTCCGGCTCGAGGTCCGGGTACAGGCCCGTGAGCAGGCCGTCGTCCTGCTCGTCGCTCGTGTGACCGGCCAGCAGGTGGCCGAGCTCGTGCAGGATGATGTGGTTCTGGTGCGCCTTCGACGTCTCCTGCTGGTACAGGATGTAGTCGGCCTTCGCGGTCGCGATCCACACGCCGTACGGGCCGGGCACCGGGATCGGGTGCGCGATCAGCCGGATCGGCTTGCCGCGCTGGTCACCGACCCGGCGGCAGAGCTCCGAGACGTCGAGCGGCGGCTGGATGTCCAGCTCGTTCAGCAGGCGGCGGCACCGCTTGCGCAAATCTCGTTCGGCCACGAGTCATCCTTCACCGCGCTCGGCCTGTTCCTGTCGGTAGACCACGTCGAGCAGTTCCATGACCAGGCGGCGGCGGTCCGGTGACAGCTCCCCCGCGCGCATCGCCATGAGCTGCGCGTCGCTGCCCGCGGCGATCTCGTTGAGGCGCGACTGCTCGTCCTGCAACGATTTCAGCTGCTCGTCGACGCGGTCGGTGACCTCGTCGTCGAAGAAGTAGCTCACGGGCACACCGAAGAAGCCTGCCAGGGCCTGCAGGTGCTTGAACGTCGGGTTGTCCTTTTTGCCCTTGCGCAGCTGCCAGATGTAGCTCTGGGAGATCGTCACGCCGGTCTCGGCGATCGCCGCGGCGACCTGTTCGTTGCTGAACTCGTGGCCGGAACGGGACGTGTACCTGGCGAAGAGGTGGTTGAGCCTGTCCGCCAGGGAGCGTTCCCCCGCCATCGCCTGATCCCCCCGGTTGCGCGGTGAGCGTCTCCACTCGTGGAAAGGGCCGAGCGGGTGAGTGGATTTTCACCAGTTGAAAGCCCTCCACTGGCCAACATAGACTCACGCCGTGCCTGTCTCAACTTCGCGGAGGACATCCGGACATGGCGCTTGCTGAACGACAGGACTCGTTCCACCGGTCGGTGATCGACGTCGTCTACAAGACCATGGACCAGCTCGCGCGGTCGGAATCGCCTCACGAGGCCTTCGAACTGCGCGAACAGCTCCGCGACGCCCTGCCGTGGTGGCGGGGGCTGCTGCGGATGCACGAGCCGGACGAGCGGCACCGGTGCAAGTCGTGCCGCACCTGGTACGGGCAGCACCGGGCGTGGCCCTGCCCGGTGTGGCGGGACGCGGTGCAGGCGTTGCACCAGCTCAACGACATGTACGGGTTCCTGGGCGCGCCGCACCAGAGCGAGCCGGTCCCGGGGGAGCGGGTGGTCGTGAGCGGTTCCGGCCGTCTGACCGGAACCGCTCGCGAACGCCCGGCTAACCGATCTTGAAACTCTGTGCCGCCGACCCGTTGCACGTCGCCTGGACCAGTTGCACGCCGTCGGAGTTCCCGGCGGGGGCGCTGAGGCACTTGCCCGAGTGCCGGGCGGTCAGCGTCGAGTAGCCGTCGGCGCCGGTCGTGACCCGCCACTGCTGGTTGGTGCCGCCGCCGAAGTCCCACAGGTGGATGCCGGCGTTGTCCGCGTTCGACACGTTGCTCACGTCGAGCACCTTGAGCGGGTCGTTGCGGTACTCGACGCGCGAGTAGCCGTCGGTGGTCGCCACCGCGCGGAAGTTCTGCGCCGTGGTGCCGTTGCACGTGTACTGCTGGATGACGGTGCCGTTGCTCACGCCCGCCGCGGCGGCGTCGACGCACTTGCCGTTGCCGCGGTTGACGACCGTCTTCCACTCACCCTGCGGCGGCGGGGTGCCGCCCCCGCCCAGCCACAGCAGGCTGTCGATGAGGAAGTTGTTCTGCGTCTGGCTCGCGAACGTGGACGACAGCGGCTTGTTGGCCGCGTAGTCCATGGCGTTGTGCCCGAAGTTCGCGTAGATCATCTTGTAGTTCTTGTTGGTCCACATGATCGGGTAGTAGCCGCTGCGCCACTGCTGGTTCGGGTCGGTGCCGAGCGGGAAGCTCGACGGGTCGACGCTCGCCAGGACCTGGACGTTCGGGTTCTGCCGCAGGTCGCGGTCCCAGCTGTACCACTCGCTGACCGCCGAGGTGAACTTCTCCGGCAGGCGCAGCGTCGAGGGGTGGGTGCGGGTCTCGACCTTCAGCACCGCGGTGGTCGGGCCCCACGTGTTGCTGACGAAGTTCCCCTTGGCCAGGAACGTGTTGTGGTACCACGACCACTCGTTCGCGTTCTGCGTGAACGCGCTGACGTGGAAGCCGAAGAACCCGCCCCCGGCCTCGACGTAGCGTTGGAACCCGGCGCGTGCGGCCGACCCGGTGGGCGCGTCGTCGAGGAACACCACGACCTGCGCCTGCGCCGGGGTCAGGTTGTTGAGCCGGTTCCAGTCCGTCGTGGACTCGTAGGTGAAGCCGTTCTCCTGGCCCGCGCGGGTCAGCCAGGGGTTCGCCTCCTTGACGAACGCGATGTGCGCCGCGTCCCAGGTGCCGTTGTAGAAGGCGAGCACCTTGAACGGCGCCGCTTGTGCCGTGACGGGTGCCGAGAAGGAGACCGGGACGAGGGTGGCGACGAGCAATGCCAGTGACGCCAACAGTTTTCGTGCCATCGGGTACACACCTTCGTGTAGCAGGGGTTGCGCGCCCGAAGATCACGATAGAGGTGGTATAGACCTGTTGGGGACCGGTACGTTCACAGAATTCTTCTGCGCCACAACAGGAACCCGCCGAGCACGGCGAGACCGCCCAGGGCCGCGACCACGGCTGCCATGCCGAACCTCGTCGCGTCGGAAGGAGGTTGTTCGGCACTCGACGCAACGGGAACCGGCCGGGGAACGCTCGACTTCGGCGCGGACGGCTTGGTGGAGGGCGTCGTGGTCGGGAGTGCGGTCGGTGGCGCGGTCTTCACCGGCGGTGCGGCGACGGGGGCGGGCTGGGCCTGCGGTGCGGGTTTCACGGCCGCCGCGATCTCGACGTCGGTGCACGAGTAGTAGGTGTCGGGCGTGTCCGTGTTCTGCCAGACCGTGTAGATCAGGTGGCGTCCGGTCCGGTCCTGCGGCAGCTGCACCTTGAACTGGTAGGAGCCGTTGACGAGCGGGGGCGACGGCACGCTCAGGAACTGGTCCAGGTCCGCCCACCGCAACGGCCTGTCCGGCGTGTAGCCGTCCCGCGTCACGTAGAACCGGAACGAGCCCTGGTGCGGGATCGTGGCCTTGTAGGTGAAGGCGGTGCTCTTGAGCTTCGTCACCGGCCAGGCGGCCGACGGCAGGTCCAGCCCGGCGTACGCCGGGAGTCCCGCGCTGCACAGCCTGCCGTCCGGGACCTTCGCGGCGTCCTGGCCGCGCACGTTCGCCAGCCGGATGTTGTCCCACTCCTTGGACGGCAACCCCGCCGCGATGGCGCCGCGGCAGGGCGAGGATGATGCTGTGGGTTGACCTGGCGAGCAGAGGAAAGCCCTGCTCGCGGGGTCAGTGGGCGCTCCGTGGGCGTGCGCGTGACCCGCGGACAGCACCATGAGCAGCGTCAGCACGCCCAGCAGACGGAACACGGCACCGCCCCCTTCCTTCTAGGGGTACGCGTGCCAGACCCGAGTCGTTCACGGAAGATGTACTGACATGTCCTTCGCTGATGAGGTGTCCGCCGCCGCAGCCCGGCTCGGCGGAGTCGCACGCACCACGCCGCTCGAGGTGAACCAGCGGTTGTCCGAGCGGACCGGCGCCCGCGTGTGGTTCAAGCGCGAGGACCTCCAGGTCGGCCGCTCCTACAAGCTGCGGGGCGCGTTCAACCTGCTCTGCCAGACCGAGTTCGCGTTCGGCGGCGCCGTCTGCGCGTCGGCGGGCAACCACGGCCAGGGCGTCGCCTACGCGTGCCGCCGCCTGGGCATCGAGGGCCGTGTGCACGTGCCGCGGACCACCCCGCGCCAGAAGCGCGACCGCATCTCCGCGCTCGGCCAGGGCATGGTCCAGCTGGTCGTCGACGGCGACACCTACGACGACGCGGCCGCCCTCGCGAAGGAGTACGCGGAGGCCACGGGCGCCACGCTCGTCCCGGCCTTCGACGACGCCCGCACGGTCGCGGGCCAGGGCACCGTGGGCCTCGAGATCGTGCAGCAGCTCGGCGGCGCCCCCGACGTGGTCGTCGTGCCCGTGGGCGGCGGCGGCCTGCTCTCCGGCGTCGGCACGTGGTTCAAGGAGCGCTTCCCACGCACCCGCATCATCGGCGTGGAGCCCGCGGGAGCGGCGAGCATGATCGCCGCGCTCCAGGCGGGCGGCCCGGTCACCCTGCCCGAGGTGGACTCGTTCGTCGACGGCGCCGCCGTCCGCCGTGCGGGCGAGGTCACGTTCCCGCTGGTGCGTGACAGCGGCGCGGAGCTGCTGACCGTGGCCGAGGGTGCGGTGTGCACGGAGATGCTGGAGCTGTACCAGATCGACGGCATCATCGCGGAGCCCGCCGGCGCCCTGGCCTCGGCCGCGCTGCTGGAGGAGATCTCCGTCGCCCCCGACTCGACCGTGGTGTGCCTGTTGTCCGGTGGCAACAACGACGTGTCCCGCTACGCCGAGATCGTCGAACGCTCGATGGTCCACCGCGGGTTGAAGCACTGGTTCCTGGTGGAGTTCCCGCAGGAGCCAGGCGCGCTGCGGCGGTTCCTCGACGACGTGCTGGGCAAGGACGACGACATCGTGCGGTTCGAGTACGTCAAGCGGGACAACCGGGAGACCGGGGCCGCGCTGGTGTGCATCGAGCTGGGGCGGCGCGAGGACTACGACCTGCTGTGGGGACGGATGAAGGAGTCGCCGCTGCGGATCCAGCCGGTGGAGCCGGGGTCCACGGCGTACCGGTTCCTGATCTAGGCGGTGTCGAGGCGGTGCAGCACCGCGCCGGTCGCGACGTCGATGATCTCGACCAGGTGGGGTGAGCGCTGCACCGCCACCCACGGCAGTCCGTGGTGGAAGAGGACCGGGCCGTCGAACTCGACGACGGTGTGCACGGTGTCCCGCGTCCGGGCTCGGACGACGGCGCCTTCGCGGGTGAGCAGCACCGGTCCGCCACCGGCCTTCGTCAGGTGCACCGCCTCCTCCTCGGGCGGTACGGGGATGAGCGTGTCCTCCCAGTCCGTGCCCGTCACCTCCCAGGCCGTGCCGCGGTCCCACGCGTAGCTGCTGCTCGTCCCGCGCAATCCGATCCCGGCGCCGTCGAGCTTGGTGTGGAAGGGAAATCTGTCGGGCTGGTGGAGTTTCGAGTTCGATGGTTCCAGCAGCACGTGCCCCGGTGACCAGCGCAGGTACCACCACTCGCCGGCGCGGCGGAAGTAGACGCCGACGTCCCAGAACTCAACGCAGTGCAGGTAGAGCGGCGACAGGTCGTGCTCGGCCACCTCGAAGTCGACCGGGGTGCGCAGTTTGACCAGGTGGGTGTCGCCGTCGCCGGTGACGTGCACGAAGAGCTCGCCGTCGACCTTGACCAGCGTGATCAGGGCGTCCAGGTGCGACTCGGACACGTAGGTGGCAGCCAGCACCGGGCCGGGCAGCCGGAACCAGGCGGTCGGGAGACCCAGCCGCCACAGCACGATCTCGTCCGGCGCGTTCCCGCGCGCGAGCAGGGACGGTCCGGCGGCGGGGAAGACGGGGGAGTTCAGCGCCGCCCCGCGTGCCCCGGCGTCCAGCAGTCGGCGGCACTCCTCTTCGGACGGAGGGTCGAACTCGAACCGCGCCTCGCCGACCGTGATGCGGACGGGTCCGTCCTGGCCGCCGACCACGGTCGCGGTGCGCTCGCGGGGCATCGTCTCGTCGTTGAGGAAGGTGAGGGCGGGAGGCGACTCCTCCCGGGACACCAGCCAGCCGTGGTCGGGCAGGTACCCGAAGGGGTTCGTGACCGGCACTGGGTGGACGGTTCCGCCCACCCGTTCCAGCGCGACGAGCACGGCCAGCCGCATCAGGTCCACCCGTGCCGACGAGTCCGGCCGGTCGTCGAGGAACACCGGGATGTGCGGGTAGCGCGGCTTCGGCACCACCGCGGCTATCGCGTCCACGGCCGCGTGGAACGCCGGTCCTTGGTCGACTCCGGACAGCGCGTGCAGCTTCATCGTCCCCCCAGACGGTCGTCAGGGGACGATCTTCCCAGAACGGGGGCGTGCCGGGCACCCCGTTCGCGGGATGCCCGGCACCTGGCGCGGTACTACGGCCTCGGGGGAGGGCAGACCTTCCAGGCGAAGTGGTACGTCGTCTCGATGGACCCGTCGGTCGAGTCCATCGCGATGAAGCTCGTGAGCTTCTTGTCCGACGTGCCCGCGGAGACCCGCAGCTCCGTGTTGATGTTGAAGTTCCGCTTCTCACCGCACGGGTGGTAGACGATGGCGGCCACGTCGGTCGTGTCCGTCGCCTGCCAGTCGTCGCTGAACGGGCCCTTGTAGTTGTGCTGCTTGTACTCCGTCTGCGACATGCCCTGGAAGTAGTAGTTCGCCTTCTCCAGGGCGGTGGCGCCGCGCTCCAGGTGCGCGAAGCCGCGGTAGTCGGTCGAGGAGATGCCGTAGGTGAAGCCGGACGGCACGTTGACGCGCAGGTTCAGCTGGCAGTTCTTGCGGAAGTCGGTGGGCAGGGCCTGGGGGCCGACCTGCGCCATGAACTCGCTGTAGGTGACGGTGAACGCCTTGTTGTCCGGGCTGACGGCGACGGCGGCCGTTCCCGCCCGGCAGCCGGAGCCGTTGATCGTCACGACGTCGATGGTGATGTGGTCCGGCGGAGGCGTGTCGCCGGGGGCGCCGCCGGGCGGGAAGACGATCGTCGACATCGCGAGCGCGGCCGCGGCCAGTGTGTTCAGCATGGGGCACCTTTCCGTCGGGGGTGTTCAACGAAATGAACGGGCGGCGGTGATCGGTGCCTTTCTCAGCAGCGCTTCCAGGAGAACTGGTACTTCGTGCTCACGCTGCTGTCGGTGGAATCCATCGTCATGAAGCTGTTCGCCTTCGACGCGGTTCCGGCGTTCACGCGGAGTTCGGTGTTGATGTTCAGGTGACGGACTTCTCCGCAGGGCGCGTAGACGATTTCCGCGACCTGCGCGCGGTCGGTCGCCTGCCAGTTGTCGCTCTTCGGGCCGGTGAACGTGTGGCTGCGGCTCGCGCCCTGCGACATGCCCTGGAAGTAGTAGTTGCCCTTCTCGGTGCCGGTGGCACCCTGCTGGAGGTTCGCGAACCCGCGGTAGTCGGCCTGGGCGATGCCGAACGTGAAGCCCTGCGGGTAGCTCACCCTGATGTTGAGCTGGCAGTTCTTGCGGAAGTCGGTGGGCGCCGAGCCCTGGCCGGCCTGCGCGAGGTACTGGCTGTAGGTCACCGTGAACGCCGTGCGGTCGTCCGCGGCCGCGACCGCCGCGGTCCCGGCGGGACAACCGGACCCGTTGACGGTGACGACGTCGATCGTCACGAAGTCGGGGACGTCGGGTGCTGCGTGGGCGGCCGGCGCGGTGAGCACCGCGGACAGCGCGAGGGCAGCAGCCGCCACTGTTTTGAGCATGGCCGGCCTTTCTCATCGGTACTGCGGTAGCGGCGGCGGATTTCAGACGATATCCGAAACCGTGCGTGGTGGCGGGCCTCCGATTGGGTGACTGAATTAGTAGGTGGTGAAAAGGGGAATGCGCGACGAAGTGCACGGCCGAAATCTTCGGGCGTGCGCGAACCATGCTCACCCGTGGTGGGAGGAATTGACCTGACGATTGTCTGACGATCGGGTCCGGCGCCGCGGGAAGAAGCGGGCGGCGCACGGCGTTGACCACGGTGACACCGTCCGACCCCGACGAGGAGTGCGCCTGATGGCTCCCGACCAGCTGA
Source organism: Lentzea sp. HUAS12 (assembly GCF_024125735.1). Classification (NCBI taxonomy): domain Bacteria; kingdom Bacillati; phylum Actinomycetota; class Actinomycetes; order Pseudonocardiales; family Pseudonocardiaceae; genus Lentzea; species Lentzea sp. HUAS12. Next base: position 4,222,034 of record NZ_CP099738.1, on the reverse strand, counting down.
CCGTCTACTCGACCTCGTGGTGCGGCTACTGCCGCATCCTGAAGAGCTCGCTCGACCGCGAAGGCATCGAGTACGTCGAGATCAACATCGAGGAGACGCCGGGTGCGGCCGACTTCGTGATGAGCGTGAACGGTGGCAACCGCACGGTGCCGACCGTCCACTTCCCGAACGGCGCGGCGCTCACCAACCCGTCGCTGGCGCAGGTGAAGGAACAGCTCGCGGCCTAGATGTACTTGGCCAACACGTTGGTGACGGTGTGTTGGCTTGATCATGGGTGAGGCCTCCGGTGCGGTGGTGATTGCGAAGTCAGTCACCACAGCCGGAGGCCTCGATGGCACACGCTAACGCCCGCCTGACTGTGCACGGACGCCTGGTCCTGGTTTCCAGGGTCGCCGCGGGCAGACCGGTCGCCCACGTGGCCAAAGAGCTCGGTGTGTCACGGCAGTGCGCGCACCGCTGGGTCCGCCGATTCCGTGACGAAGGCGCCGCCGGCCTGGCCGATCGGTCCAGCCGACCGCATCACATACCGTCGCGGACATCGGCTCGAACGGAGCAGCAGATCGTGACGGCACGCAGCGAGCTGCGGTGCGGACCGGCCCGGATCAGCGCCCGCACCGGCGTACCCGCTCGCACTGTGTCGCGGGTACTGGCCCGGTATGGCGTGCCGAGGCTGGCCGAGTGCGATCCGCTGACCGGGCAACGCATCCGCGCCAGCCGACACACCACCCGCCGCTACGAACACCCGCAGCCAGGTGACCTGATCCACCTCGACGTCAAAAAGATCGGCAAGATCCCGCCCGGAGGCGGCTGGCGCGCTCACGGCCGCGGCCTGCGTCCCGGCTCCCGCCGCGGCCTGGGCTACGACTACGTCCACGCCGCCATCGACGACCACTCCCGGCTCGCCTACGCCGAAGTCCTCGCCGACGAACGCGGCACCACCTGCGCCGGGTTCCTGCTCCGCGCCACAGCCTGGTTCGCCGAGCAAGGCATCCCACGTGTTCACCGAGTCCTGACCGATAACGCCAAGAACTATCTGATCTCCCGCGACTTCGCCGCCGCGATCGCGGCGATCGGCGCCCGCCACAAGACCATCAAGCCACATTGCCCCTGGCAGAACGGCAAAGTCGAGCGCCTCAACCGCACCCTGCAAACCGAGTGGGCCTACCGCGAAATCTTCCTGGACAACGACGCCCGCACCGCAGCGCTGGCGCCCTGGCTCAACCACTACAACACTGAACGCGGTCACCACGCACTCAACGGGCACCCACCCATCAGCCGCGTTCAGTCACCAACCTCATGACCAAGTACACCTAGAGCAGCGCCGTGGTCGACTGACCGTCGAGTGCTTCCCGGATGATGTCGGCGTGACCCGCGTGCTGCGCGGTCTCCCGCATCAGGTGCAGCACGATCCGCCGGACCGACATGGGCCGCGGGTCGGGATCCCAGGGAGCGCTGGGCAGCGGGACGAGCTTGTGCAACGAGGCGGTGCGCACGGCCTGATCGGTCGCGCGCGCCGCCTCGTCGTATGCGGTGAGCAGCGCCTCGAAGTCGTTGCCCGTCCAGACGTACTGGCTCTCGTCCAGCATTCCGGGCGGGGGCAGGGGCTGCTCGGTGATGATGTGCGTCCAGCCGCGCTCACCTTGGACGAGGTGGTTGAGCAACCCGCCCGAGGTGAGCTCGCTGACCGTCGTGCGCTTCACCGCGTCTGCCGCGGTGAGACCCCGCACCGTGATGCGGAAGGTCCCGCGCTGGTCGTTCAGTTCGTGCAGCAGTTCTTCGAGCTCTTCGGTCATGGGGTGAAGCCAGGACCGAAGTAGGACAGCTCGGGTCCTGGTGGTGTGGCGCAGGAGGTTGCCGGGGGGATTCGCGGTCAGACGGGTGGATCGTGGTGCCGCCCCCACGTCCTCGTACTGGTGGTACGGGGGCGTGGGGGCGGTGCCGCGAGGCGCCCTGCTGAGCGTGGATCACCTCGCCGACCTCCTGGGGCGCGCCACTAGCAGGACAGGTTTCCGCCCGGCGTCACACCGATGACCCCGGTGATCCGCTGGTAGTTCGAGACGCGGCTCTGGACCTGCGCCGGGTTGCGGCCGTCGCACTCCAGGGAACCGTTGATGCTGCGGATCGTCTGGCCGAATCCGGCGCTGTTGACCATCGCGTCGTGCGCGGTCATCGAGCCGGGGCCGCGCTGCGTCATCCAGTACCAGATCGCCGTCCGCCACGCGGTCGTGGAGTTCTGCGCCACCTGGTACGGGTTCTGCAGCAGGTTGAGGCCGAGGTAGTCGCCCGCGGCCTTGTAGTTGAAGTTCCACGACAGCTGGATCGGACCGCGGCCGTAGTAGGCGTAGGTGCCGGCCGGGCAGCCGTAGGGCTGGCTCTCGTCGCAGAGGTCGTTGTTCTTGTTGATCTCTTCGATGTAGACGAAGTTGCCGGTCTCGTGCGCGGTGTTCGCGAGGAACGCCGCGACTTCCTGCTTCTTCACCGTGTCGCTGCCGGACGTGCCGAACGCGGGGATGGTGCGTGCCGCGTCGACGAAGCCCTGGTAGGTGTAGAAGCTGTTGCGACCGGAGAACAAGCTGTTGAACTGGGACTCGCTGATGGGGAAGCCGGTGCCGGGGTTGCCGCCACCGCCGCAGTTGTGCGGCTCCCAGAACCACGTGGAGATCGTCGGGTCGTAACCGGGGTTGTCGTGCTCGGCGATGTAGTAGGAACCGTTGTAGCGCACGATGTTGCCGGTGTAGTACTGCCGTCCCGCGACCCAGTCGGTGGCGCTGGTGCAGGTGCCGCCGCCGCCACCTCCACCACCGTCGCAGCCCGTCGGTTCCCAGTACCAGGTGGAGACCGTCGGGCTGTAGCCCGGGTTGTCGTGCTCAGCGACGTAGTAGTTGCCTTCGAATCTCACGATCGACCCGGCGGTGTACCACTGTCCCTGAACCCAGTCCGTGAAGGTGCAGGCCTGCGCGGACACTTCAGCTTGCGAGGACGCGGTCGGTGCGATGACGGCCAGAGAAGCCGCCATCACACCCGCCGCGAGAGACGCCAAGATGCGTTTTTTCAGCAAGGTCACCCACTCCTGGAGTCTTGTTGCGTCCGAGGAATCAAGGATGTGAACAGTGCTGAGATTGGCATCAGTGGTCCAGACCAGTCAAGGGTCTAGACCTGTTCTGCTCCGTCAGCAGTACAGGTTCGAACCCTGTGCCACCTTGATGATCCCGGTGAACTGCTGGTACTTCGAGACGCGGCTCTGCACCGTGCCGGGGTTGCGGCCGTCGCACTCGAGGGATCCGTTGATGCTGCGGATCGTCTGGCCGAAGCCGCGCGAGTTGACCATCGCGTTGTGCGGCGTCATCGTGCCGGGGCCGCTCTGCGTCATCCAGTACCAGATCGCCGTCTTCCACGACGTCGTCGCGTTCGTGGCCACCTGGTCCGGGTTGCTCAGCAGGTTGAGGCCGAGGTAGTCGCCCGCGGCCTTGTAGTTGAAGTTCCACGACAACTGGATCGGGCCGCGGCCGTAGTAGGCCCTGGTGCCCGCGGGACAGCCGTAGGACTGGCTTTCGTCGCAGTAGTCGCCGCTCTGGTTGATTTCCCGGATGTGGACGAGTCCGCCGGTCTCGTGGGAGACGTTGGCGAGGAACGCCGCGAGCTCCTGCTTTTTCACCGTGTCGCTGCCCTGGTTCGCGAAGGAACCGAACGAGTTCATCGCGTTCTTCAGGCCGCTGTAGGTGTAGAAGCCGTTGCGGGACGGGAACATCTGGTTGAACTGCGCTTCGGTGACGATGAACGGCGCCGCCGTCGCCGGCTGAGCGAGCGTGAAGACGCCGATCAGCGCGACGATCAGGGCGGCGGCGCGTGTTCCGAACATGGGGACCAACTCCTCGGAGCATCTGCGCGCCCACTGTGTGTTACCGCTCTCACGGTGGCAGGCAGGATGCTCCGAGCACAAGAGGTGGTCTATACCTTTTAGATACGTGAACCGGTTCGTCAGGCTCCGGAGCCGTACGGGCGAGTGATGATCTCGAGGTTGTGGCCGTCGGGGTCCTGCCAGTAGACGCCGCGCCCGCCGTCGTTGCGGTTGATCTCGCCGGGCCTGCTGTGGAACGGGTCGGCCCAGTACTCGATCCGCTGCTCCTGGATGCGGCCGAAGATCTGGTCGAACTCGTCCTCGGTCACCAGGAACGCGTAGTGCTGCTCGGCGATCGGGCCGGAGACGGTCACGTAGTCGAGGGAGACGCCGTTCGCGACCTCCACGACGAGGAACGGGCCGAAGCGCACCGGCTCCGGCAGGCCGAGCAGGCCGGTGAGAAAGCGCGCGGAGCGCTCCTGGTCGGTCGAGTGGACGATGGTGTGGTTGAGCTGAACGGGCATGACACCTGCTTACCGCAGGAGGCTGGACGCGTGCTGGGGTCAGGTGGCCGCTGACAAAATGCGACAGGAATCAGCAACATCGCGCATCGCCCACGTCCGACGGGTGTCGATACGGCGACCGGCAGGCAATACTGCCCTTCATGCGGACACTGGTTGTAGTCGGGCTGTTACTAGGGTTAACAGTCCCTGCGCAAGCGGCTCAGGCGGACGAGGACCCCTCGTCCCTGGTGAACCCCTTCGTGGGGACGCAGAACTTCGGCAACACCTTCCCCGGCGCCTCGGTGCCGTTCGGGATGGTGCAGGTCAGCCCTGACACGGGTGGTCAGGGCGGATACGACTACAAGGCCACCTCCCTCTACGGCTTCTCGCAGACCCACCTGTCGGGCGTCGGGTGCGGCGTCATGGGCGAGCTGCCCGTCATGCCGACCGTCGGGGCCGTCGACAACGTTGACATCAACGGGTACAAGTCCGACTTCAGCCATTCGGACGAAGCCGCGCAGCCCGGCTACTACCGCGTCGGACTGTCCCGGTACGGGGTGAACGCCGAGCTGACGGCCACGCAGCGGACCGGCTGGCAGCGCTACACGTTCCCCTCGACGGGTGCGGCGAACGTCCTGTTCAACACCGGCCGCTCCAACCAGACCGTGCTCGACTCCGAGATCCACGTCGTCGGCGACCGGACCATCGAGGGCCGGGTGCGCAACGGCCGGTTCTGCGCGGGCAAGGACGAGCACACCGTGTACTTCACGGCCTCGTTCGACCGCCCGTTCGCGTCCTTCGGCGCGTGGCGCGGGAACACGCCCACGCCGGGTGTCCGTGACGCGGCCGGGACGGGCGGGAACGGCGCGTGGGTCACGTTCGACGCCTCCGCGGACCGGGACGTCGTGCTGAAGCTCGGCCTGTCGTACACGGGGATCGAGGGCGCGCGGAAGAACCTCGCGGCGGAGGCTCCTTCCTACGACTTCGACGGTGTCGTCGCGGGCGCGAAGGACGTCTGGAAGAAGCAGCTGGACGCCGTGAGGGTGTCTGGTGGGCCGCGTGATCGCCAGGTCGCGTTCTACACCGCGCTCTACCACTCGGTGCTGCACCCGAACCTCGCCGGTGACGTCGACGGCAAGTACACGGGCTTCGACGGGAAGGTGCGCACGGCGTCGGGTTACACGCCGTACCAGAACTTCTCGCTGTGGGACACCTACAGACCGCAGAACCAGCTCCTGCAGATCCTGGAGCCGAAGGTCGCCCGTGACGTCGCACTGTCCGTCGTGGCCAGCGGACGCGATGGCGGATGGTTGCCGCGCTGGGCGCTGGCGTCGTCCGAGACCAACATCATGACCGGTGACCCGGTCACCCCGTTCCTCGTCGAGGCCTGGTCCAAGGGACTGTTGAAGGGCTACGAGGAGGAGACGTACACCCTGTTGCGCGCCAACGCCACCTCGCTGCCTCCCGCCGAGTCGCCGTACAACGGCCGGTCCGGTGTGCAGTACTACAACGACCGCGGCTACATCCCGTCCGGCCTGGAGCTCGGCGAGGACTGCGCGCACAAGGGCGGTGACAACGACTGCGTGCACCCGGCGTCCGCGACCCTCGAGTACTCGGCCGCCGACGCCTCGCTCGCACTGATGGCCGAGGGCCTCGGCAAGAAGGCGGACGCGCGCCTGTTCTCCGACCGCGGCCAGTGGTACCGCAACCTGTGGGACTCCTCGATCGGCCAGTTCCGCCCGCGCACCACCGCCGGCACGTGGCTGTCGCCGTACAACCCGGTGGACGCCTCGCACCAGTTCCACGAGGGCGGCGCCTACCAGTACCAGTGGCTCGTGCCGCAGGACCCGGCCGGCCTGGTGTCGCTGATGGGCGGCAGGCGGGAGACGGAGAAGCGGCTCGACTCGTTCTTCGTCTACGACAAGCTGCTCGCCGACCCGGCCGGCACCGCGAAGCGCGACTGGATCACCGAGCCGTACGACTACTACGGCAAGCCGACCTACAACCCGAACAACGAACCCGACCTGCTCGCGCCGTACATGTACCTCTGGGCGGGCACGCCGTCGAAGACCGCGACGGTCGTGCGGGCGGCGATGACGTTGTTCACCACCGGTCCCGACGGCATGACGGGCAACGACGACCTGGGCACCATGTCCGCCTGGTACGTCTTCTCGTCGCTGGGCATCTACCCGACCTTCAACGGCGCGGACTTCCTCGCGCTGTCCTCGCCGCAGTTCGAGTCCGCGATCGTCCGAATCGGACAGCACGGCTCGCAGGGCGGAACGCTCACCGTCTCGGCGCGCGGTGTGTCCGACACCAACCGGTACATCAAGAGCGTGTCGTTCGGCGGCCGTGACGTCCGCAAGACCTGGCTGTCTTGGTCGTCGTTGCAGCGCGGCGGCAAGCTGACCCACGAGGTCTCGTCCAAGCCGTCGTCGTGGGGCACCGGGCGCGGGGACGAGCCGCCGTCGCTGAACAAGGGCAACGAGGACTCGCGCCGCGCGCTGTCGGCGTCGCTGCGCAACTCCGAGATCGTCGTGCCGACCGGGGACACCGCGACGTCGCTGACGCTGCAGCTGGACGTGCTGGCGCAGTCGCCGGGCGCCACCACGGTGCGTCCCGTCGTCACGGCTCCCTCGGGCTGGAAGGTGAGCGGTGCCAAGCCGTTCGCGATCGTGTCGCGGTCCCTGCCGACGCAGAAGACGGTACCGCTGACGCTCACGCTGCCCGCCGGGATCGCCGCCGGGTCGTACGAGGTCTCGGTGCAGGTCGAGTCGGTGGCGCTGAAGGCCGTCGTCGAGGTCAAACCGGCCGCGCTGTGCGCGTTCTCGACCTGCTCGGTGGACCTGGCGCCGGAGCTGAACCACGACGGCACCGCGACGGTCGCCGAGTCGGCGTCCGGCAACTTCGACGGCGGCGGCTGGAGCTACGACGCGGCCCTGCTGCCCGCCAAGGGACCCGTGACGTGGGGCGGCATCACCTACCAGGCGCCCGATCCCACGGGCACGGCGCCGAACTTCGTCGAGGCGCGCGGGCAGGGGCTCCTGCTCCCCGGCGGCCAGCACTCCTGGCTGCACGTCGTCGGTGCGTCGCACAACGGACCGGTGACGGCGGCCTTCACCGTCTGGTACACCGACGGCACCTCGGCCGAGGTCGCCGCCACGGTGCCGGACTGGGCCGGTGGCGGCTCGGCCGTGCTGGAGATGCCGCACCGCATCAAGGCGGGCCAGGGCGTGGACGGGCCGCCGGTCCGGCTGTTCGGCCAGTCGCTGCGGCTCGACGCCACCAAGACGGTCCGTTCGGTGACGTTGCCGGACGACCCGCGGGTGGAGCTGTACGCGATGACGCTCGCGTGAGGCGATCGGGGGTGCCCGTGCGCGGGCACCCCCGATGCTGGAGGCGTGGAGCGCCTCAGCAGCGGTGTGCGGTCGCGGGTGTGGGCGGACGGCGACCGGATCGTCGAGCAGGTGGTCGGGGACCCGGCGGCGTTCGAGCGCGAGATCACCGCGCTGGAGCTCGCCGAGCAACCGGTGTGGTGCCGCGGATCCTGGGCGGGGCCCTCGCCGGCGGTCGATCGTGAAACGGACGGCCGGGGTCGTCTACCTGCGCATAGGCTTCCCGACCTGCGCGACCGTCTCCGAGACGCCCCGCGAGCTGCGCGAAGCGGCCGAACGGGCCTGCTTCGAGGAACGCGGCTTCACGGCTCCGCTCGAAGACGCGTGCGTCCGCTGGTTCGTGCATGGCGACGCGCTGGTGCAGCGCGCGGAACGGGACGGCACCGACCACCTCGCCAGGGTCGTCGGCGAGGACTGGTTCTGGTACAGCACGACGGCACGTGGCCGGCTGGTGTTCCGGGCGCGCGTGGTGGCGACGTTCACCGAGACCCACCCGGACACGAGCGCGCTGGCCCGGCGGTTGCTCGACCGGATGAACCAGGTCTGGGAGCCGCAGCCGATCGACACCCGCCGCACCCACGTCTCATGACCAGGCGGAGAGTTCCAGCCTCGACGTGAACGACCTCTCGACCCCCGACACCGGGTCCACGAAGGACAGGTCGCGGGCCAGCAGCTGCAGCGGTGACGAGAAGTCGTCCAGCGGGCGTTCGTGCAGCACCGGGTAGAAGTCGTCGTTCACGATCGGCACCCCGAGCCCGGACATGTGCAGCCGCAGCTGGTGCGTGCGCCCTGTCAACGGCTTCAGCCGGTAGCGCCCCAGCCCGTCGCGATGCTCCACAAGGGACACGTGGGTCTCGGCGTTGGGCTCGCCCTCCACCTCGAACGCGGTGATGATGCCGCGCTCCTTGACGATCCGCGACCGCACCACGCGCGGCAGCTCCAGCGCCGGGTCGTACGGCGCGATCGCCTCGTACTCCTTGCGCACCACCCGGTCGCGGAACATCGTCTGGTACTTGCCGCGCAGCTCGCGGCGCACGACGAACAGCACCAGACCGGCCGTGACGCGGTCCAGGCGGTGCGCGGGGGAGAGGTCGGGCAGACCCAGCGAGTCGCGGAGCCTCACCAGCGCCGTCTGCATGATGTGCTGCCCGCGCGGGATCGTCGCGAGGAAGTGCGGCTTGTCGGCGACCACGATGTCGTCGTCCTGGTGCACGACCCCGACCTCGAACGGCACCGGCACCTCGACCGGCAGGTCGCGGTGGAACCAGATGTAGGAGTCGGGCACGAACGGCGAGTCGAGGCCCAACGGCCCGGAGACACCCCAGATCCGTTCCTCCGCCAGCATCTCGTCGATCCGTGCGGCGGCCACGCGCGGCAGTCGTTCGACCAGGTGGTCGCGCAACGACGACCAGGCGCCCTCGGAGGGTAGCTTGAGCCGCGCCGCGTCCAGGCCGGCGCGCTGCGGAAGAGGGGAGGAGGGTTTGCGTCTCATCGCACCGGTCAGTCTAAATCGTCGGGAAAACCGAACGACATCGCTCAGAAACATTCGCTGTACTGAACGGAGGACAGGACGAAGACTGGCGGCATGTCGGTCTTCCTCGTCCTCGGCTCGGTCATCTCACTGCAGTTCGGCGCGGCGTTCGCGAACCAGCTCTTCGGCCAGATCGGCGCGCCCGGCGCCACGGCGCTGAGGCTGGGCATCGCGGCGTTGATGCTGGCTGTGGTCGTGCGGCCGAAGTTCCGGCAGGAGACGCTCGTGCTCGGGATGACCATGGCCGGCATGAACGGCACGTTCTACCTCGCGCTCGACCGGATCCCGCTCGGCGTGGCCGTGACGATCGAGTTCCTCGGGCCGCTCGGCCTCGCGGCCGTGCTGAGCAGGAGGCCGCGGGACTTCGTGTGGGTCGGTCTGGCGCTCGTCGGCGTGGTCGTCCTGGGCGTGCGGGAGTACACCGGCGCGAGGCTCGACCTGGTCGGGGTGCTGCTCGCCTTGATCGCGGCCGCGTTCTGGGCCTGTTACGTGCTCGCGGGGCGGAAGGTCGCGACGGCCGGGCTCGGCACCGGTGGGCTGGCGGGCGCGAGCCTGATCGCGGCGGCGCTCACGTTGCCGTACGGGCTGTCGACGGCCGGCGCCGCGTTGTTCGAGCCCAGGATGCTGCTGCTCGGCACGCTGGTGGCGCTGCTCGCGTCCGCGATCCCGTACACCCTGGAGATCCGCGCCCTGAAGACCTTGCAGCCCAGCACGTTCGGCGTCGTGCTCGCGCTCGAACCCGCCGCGGCCGCGCTCGCCGGGGCGTTGCTGCTCGGCCAGCACCTGAGCCCGATCTCGCTGCTCGGCATGGCCCTGGTGATCACGGCCGGGGTCGGAGCGGCGCTACGGAAAGCGCCAGCGCCTCGCGAAACGCCCGCACGGCCGGATGCTGACCTCGTCCTGCCCGTGCCGCAGTGAACAGCAGCCGGGACTTCGGTTCCGGCAGCTCGTGCAGGTCGACGGTGATCTCGCGGTCGTACCAGACCAGGTCCGGCAGCAACGCGACCGCGAGACCCCGTTCCACGAACCGCAGCTTCACCAGCACGTCGGTCGAGGAGAAGCGCACGTCCGGCTCGAAACCGTTGTGGCGGCACCAGTTCACGTTGAAGATCCGCTGCGGGAAGCCTTCCGTCTCCATGATCCACGGGTAGGAGCCGATCTCGTCCACCGGCAGTCCACGCGGGACGGCCAGCCGGATCGGGTCCCGGGTCAGTTCCCGGTACTCCAGCCCGCTGAACCGCGCCTCCGGCTGGTCCGGCCACTCCTCCACGAAGACGAGGTCGAAGTCCCTGGCGTTCAACGCGGAAAGCGCTTCCGCCGGGTCGAGCACCTGGAACTCGATCCGCAGCGACGGGTGCTCGTCCCTCATGCGCGCGAACGTCGCCGGGATCAGCGCGAGCGCCGCGGTCTGGAACGTCGCCACCCGCAGCGTGCCGGTGATCTCGTGCAGCGAGGCGGCGACCTCGGACTCGGCCTGGTCGAGCCGGGTGAGGACCTCCTCGGTGTGCCGCACCAGGATCTCGGCCTGCGGGGTGAGCTTCACGCGCCGGCCGACCGGTTCCAGCAGGGGTACGCCGACCTCCGTCTCCAGCAACGACAGCTGTTGCGACACCGACGACGGGCTGTAGTTCAGCGCCTGCGCCACGGCGGCGAGGGTTCCCCTTCGGGAAAGTTCGCGAAGCAAACGCAGACGGTGGAGGTCGAACATCCGATCATTATCGGCTACGCTCCCGCTACCGCCCCCTGAGAAAACGTGCTGCCCTCAGCACGCTTTGAGGAGGTATCGGTATGTCCAAACGACTCCGCATCGCCGCGGGGATCGCGCTGGCAACCGGTCTGCTCGTGTCGGTCGCCCCGGCACAGGCCCAGGTCGAAACCGGTCCGTGGACCAGCTACTCACCGTCGTTCACCGTCCAGGAACGCGGCTGCGGCACGGTCAGCAACCTGACGTTCCAGCTCACCTGCTCCACCGCGAGCGGTGACCAGCGTGCCGAGCGGCGTTACGCCACTTACACCGGCGGCACGCGCCAGTTCGAGGGGAGCTTCCGGATCACGAGTCTCGGCGGCACCCGCGTCAGTCTCAAGCAGACGTTCCGGGAGGCCCCCAGCGCGGGACCGTTCTGGATGCTCGCCGTGGAGCGCGGCGGCCGTCTCTACGCCGTGCACGGGGGCGACACCATCGCCACCGGCGCGACCGTGGGCACCACCGTGCGCGTGAACACCGTGCACAACACGGCCACCGAACACCGCACGTACATCAACGGCTCGCGTGCGCACACCTACGCGAGTTCGGGTACGAGCTTCTACGACAAGTTCGGCGCGTATCGGACGTCCAGCGGCCAGGGCCCGGCCACTGTCGTGTGGAGCAACATCAAGTTCTGGCGCAAGTGATCGGGCGATTCGCCCTGGTGGGACTGCTGTTCCTGGCTGCCTGCGGCCAGGAACAGCGGGACCCCGTGCTGACGTCCGAGCTGACCTCGCCCGTCGACGTGACGCTGCACTGGCGTCCGGAGGCGGGGTCGGCCGGGCAGGTCGTCGAGTACGCGAACGCGGCGGACGGCGAGTACACGATCCTGGAGTTCGCCGGCCCGGCGAAGGACACCTTCCGGCACCCGGACCTGATCCCGGAAACCCGGTTCTACTACCGGGTCCGGCCGTTCACGGGCACCGCGTCGGCCGCGGTGGACGTCGCGCTGCCCCCTGGCGACGACGTGCCGGAGATCGAGGGGCCCGACTGGACCGCGCCGGTGAAGGCCGGCGGCGGGAAGACATCGGTGGCCTCACCCGAGGCGGCGGCGTCGGGTCTGCGGGCCGAGGTGAAGCACGCCAACGGCATCCTGTTCACCTGGCAGGACAGGGCGTCGGACGAGGACGGGTACCTCATCGAGGTGCGGCCCGCGGGCGCGGCGGACTACCGGGTCGCCGTGCAGCTCGACCCGGACACCACGGCGTACGGGGTGATCACACTCCCAGACGAGAAAACCGCGACCTATCGGGTGCGGGCGTTCCGGTTCGGCGCGCCGTCGAACCTGACGCACCAGACGACGGGAAAGGTCTGAGCGCCTGTCTCGCGCACCACGCGCTCGCGGCGAAAAGCATCGCCGCGAGCGCGTAGGGCCATGTCGTGCGTTCGGTGATCGCCAGCAGGACGTTGGTCGCGGACAGGAGTCCGAAAACGCCGCTGAGCAGCCACCAGGTGAGGTTGTCGTCGTGCGTGCGGGCCGTCATGGCGGCCGGGTTACCCGTTATCGAGCTCCCTCACACCTTCTTCTTCCTCTTTTTTCTCGCCGCGGCGGCGCATGAACCCGAACCCGGGGATGCCGAGGATCGCCTGGCGCATGTCGCTCGTGACCTCGAGCAGCTGGTGGACCTCCGGGCCGACCTTGTCCAGGGTCGCGAGGATCGGCAGGATGTCGCTGGTCAGGTGCTCCGTGAGCACCGGCAGCTCGTCGACCAGCTTGATCGCGGCCTCGACCTCGTGCGGCGACAGCTCGTCCACGAACCGCTTCGCGAGCGGCTGGGCCTGCTTCGCGATCGGTTCGTAGATGCCGATCAGCTCGTTGGCCGTGTCCGCGGTGTGGCCGGCCGTCGTGACCACCAGGCCCGCCCGTTCGGCGACGTCGCTCGCGCTCGCCGTGATCGCGCGGACCTCGACGACCGCCTTCTCGGCGTCCGACACGACGTTCGCCGTGCGGTCGACCAGTTCGTCGGCCCTGCGCACGACGCCGTCGACGGCGTCGATCGTGCCGTTCACCTTGCGGACGAGCTGCTCGACCTCGCCGATCAGGTCCAGCACGCGGCTCGGGACGGCCGCGACGGCCGCTGTCGTGTCGAGCGCGGTGTTGAGCGCCTGCTTGGCAAGTCCCATGCCGGGGATCTCCATGCGTCCACTCTGCCTTACGCGTTGGTCGGTTCGGGGTAACGCCATTCGGTTTTCAAAACTGTCAGACCTCCGGATTACCGTTTTCGATGTCTGCCAGTCGGTGGACCGGACGAACCGGGAACCGTGCGCCGTCCGAAGTTGTCAGAGCCGGGGGCTAGCATCCCCGGCGGGCGAGGGAGGGCGCGTTATGTCTTGGTGGCACCGGATCAGACGCATTGTCTCCGGTGGAGGGCGGGAGTCGGCGAGTTTCGTCGCGGCACTGCTGGGGGTGCTGGTGCTCGCGGGCGCCGCGCTCGGGCAGGGCATCTCCCGGACGTCGGTCGCGGTGTCGGACGGGCTCACCTGGCTCGGTGACGACCAGCGCGGCGAGGTCGTGCAGGTCAACCCGGTGTCGGGCAAGCCGCAGACGCGCCTGCAGATCAGCGGGCCCGACTCGCAGCTCGAGATCGCGCAGGAGGACGGCCGGCTGATCGTCCTCAACCGGCGCACCGGCGAGATCACCGTCATCGACCTGGCCACCCTGCTCGCGTCCGGCCGTCGCCAGGCGCCGCCCGGAGCCACGAGCAAGGTGCTGGTGGCGAACGGCCTGGTGTTCGTCGTCGACCGCGCCTCCGGCACCGTGCACACCGCGGACCCGTTGACGCTGGCCGACATCGGGCAGCCGTGGCAGGCGGGCCAGCCGCTCGCCGACGCCGTCGTGGACGAGCGGGGCGTGCTGTGGCTCGTGGACCACGGCGGCACGTTGAGGTCGCTCGACTGGTCCGACGACCAGGAGAAGTTCGAGGAGCGCTCGCAGCGGCAGGTCACCGGAGCCGGGCCGCGCACCGTCCTCGTGCCGCACGACCAGGGCGTCACGCTGATCGGTCTCGACGGCGGCGTCGTGGTGCGCGACGGCACGGGTGAGGACGTCGACTCGCTGACGGACCGCTCGGACGCCGAGGTGATCGCCGCGCAGACGTCGCCGCTCGGCCTGGTCCCCGCCTCCGTGCCGTCGTCCTCCGTCGTGGTGCTCGTCGTCGGCCGTGAGGTGCTGCGCGTCGACGTGGGCGCGATGGGCTGCCCGAATCCCGGCCGTCCCGCGGTGTTCCGCGACAAGGTCTACGTGCCCTGCAAGGGATCCGGCAAGGTCATCGTCCTCGACCGCGGCGGCAACCGCGGTGGCGACGACGTGCGCACGTCCGGCGGGGCCGACCCCGAGCTCGTGTTCGACGACGGCCGGCTGTTCGTGAACGTGCCGGGCTCGTCGACGGGCGTGCTGATCGACCCGGACGGCGCGACCCGCACGCTGACGATCCGCAGCCCCGAGCTCCCGGTGAAGGACCCGGACCGCTCGCCGCCGCCGTCCGTGCCGCCGCCTCCGCCGCCGAACCCGAACGAGCCGGTGAAGCCGCCGCGCAACCCGGGCAACGGCAACGGGAACAACAACCCGACGACGGAGACCTCGTCCCCGCCGACCACGTCCTCCGTGCCGCCGTCCACCGGTGGTGGCGCCGCTCCCGGCGCGCCCGCGGGGGTGAGCGTGCGGGAGAAGTCGCGTAGCTCGTCGGCGCTCGTCGTGACGGTGAGCTGGAACGCGGCCACGTCCGCCGAGCCGATCGTGGGCTACACGGTGTCGGGCTCCGGCTCGTTCTCCGGCGGTTCGGTGTCGGCGCAGACCGCAGGGACGTCGGCCGACCTGACGGTGCCGTGCACGGGATCGACGTTCTGCTCGGGCGGCCGCCTCGACGTGACGGTGCGCGGGTCGACGGCGACGACGGCCGGTGCCGCGGGCATGGCCGCGTTCACGGTGTCCGCGCCGAACACCCCGCCGCCTCCGCCTCCCGTGACGACCACGACGACGACCCCTCCGCCTCCGCCGCCACCCCCGCCCGTCACGACCACGACGACGACCCCTCCGCCGCCACCGCCTCCGCCGTCGCTGCCGACCGCGGGTGCCGCGGTGATCACCGGTGTCTCCGGCGGGCGGCAGCTGCCGAGGCGCACGGTGAGCATGGCGCCGCCCGCGGACTGGGCGAGCCACAACGGGCGCTGCGAGGTCGTGAACAGGACGCAGGGCTACTCGGTCGGCATCGCCTGCAACGCCACCACGGCGCAGATCGACGTGGAGGAGGGCAGCAACTCGATCGTCGTGCGCGCCTACGCCGCGTCCGGCGCCGGGCAGGTCGACTCGGCGGCCCGCAGCGTGATCTACACGAGTGACGGCTGCCTGCCGAACAAGCCGACCTGCATCCCCCAGCAGATCCCCGCCGGCGCGGGGACCGCGCCGATGGGCGCGGGCGGCCTGGGTCTGCTCGCGGTCGCGTTCCTGCTGCGCATCGGTGTTCGTCGTGGAGATGAGGAAAAGTGATCGACACCGGTGAGGTCTCCGCCTTCCGCGACCTGCACACCCGCCTGGGCGACGCGGTCGAGAGCGCGGTGCGCGGCAAGCGCGACGTGATCGACCTCGTGCTCGTGGCGATGTTCGCGGGCGGCCACGTGCTGCTGGAGGACGTGCCCGGCACGGGCAAGACGACGCTGGCGCGTGCCGTCGCGGGCGCGCTCGGCGGGGTGTCGCGGCGCGTGCAGTTCACGCCCGACCTGCTGCCGTCCGACGTCACGGGGACGTCGGTCTACGACCCGCAGACGGGCCAGATCCGGTTCCGGCCGGGCCCGGTGTTCGCGAACATCGTGCTGGCGGACGAGATCAACCGCGCGGCGGCCAAGACGCAGTCGGCGTTGCTGGAGGTCATGGAGGAGCGGACCGTCACGATCGACGGCATCGGGCACTCGGTGCCCGACCCGTTCCTCGTGGTGGCCACGCAGAACCCGATCGACCTCGACGGCACGTACCGGCTGCCCGAGGCGCAGCTCGACAGGTTCATGCTGCGCACGTCCATCGGCTACCCGTCGGTGGAGGACGAGCTGGACGTGCTGCGTCCGGGCAGCGGCGCGGGCCGGATCGCCGACGTGCGCACGGTGTCGTCGCCGCGCGAGGTCAGCTCGTTCAGCGGCCGCCTGGCGCTGCTGCACGTCGCCGACCCGATCCTGCAGTACATCTCGGCGCTGGGCACGGGCACGCGTTCCGACGAACGGCTGCGCCTGGGCACCTCGACCCGTGGCCTGCGCACGCTCGTGCGCTGCGCACAGGTGTACGCGGCGTCGAAGGGCCGGCATTTCGTGGTGCCGCAGGACGTCCAGGACATCGCCGACCCGGTGCTGGCCCACCGCCTCGTGCTGACGCGGGAGAGCGTCCTGTCGGGCGTGACGACGTCCGAGGTGCTGGCCGACGTGCTCTCGCGCGTGCCGGTGCCCAAGCCCGCGGCGCAATGAGACTCACCGTGCGCGGCACCGGCGTGGCGGTGCTGGGCCTGCTGATGCTCGGCGTCGGCCTGTGGTGGCGCTACGCGGGCATGGCGGCGTTCGGCCTGGCGCTGACCGCACTGGTCGTCGCCTCGATCGTCTCGGTGCTGGTGGCGTCACCGCTGTCCGTGTCCCGCACGGTCCGCCCGCGCACCGTGCCGCGCCTGGCGCGCTGCAACGGCCGCCTGGAACTCTCGTCCACGGGCCGCTGGCCCGTGGTGCTGGACGCCGTCGACATGGTGGCGGGCGCGCCCATGGCGGTCGACGTGCCACTGCTGGCACCGGCCGCGGTGGAGTCCGTCGACTACGCCATCCCGACCGAACGCCGGGGCGTGTTCGACGTGGGCCCGCTGACGTTGCGCCGCAAGGGCCTGGCGGGCCTCGCCCAGGCCCGCACCGTGCTGGGCGAGGTCGTCCAGGTGCGCGTGGTACCGCGAGTGCTCCCGGTCCGCGGCCTCCCGTCCGGAGCCCGCCGGGGCCAGGTGGGCGCCGACGAACGGGTGGAGCGGGGCGGCACGGACCTGGTGGGCCTGCGCGAGTACGTGCCGGGCGACGACCTGCGCCGCCTGCACTGGGCGACGTCGGCCCGCACCGGCACCCTGATGATCCGCGAGGACGCCGACCCGGCCCGCCCGCACCTGGCCGTGCTGCTGGACGACAGCGCCACCTCGTACGGGGACCCCCAAAGCTTCGAGGAGGCCGTGGAAGTGGCGGCGTCCCTCATCACCTCCGCCCTGGAGCAGGGCCACCCGGTGCGGCTGCTGACGTCGTCCGGCGGCACCGACATCGAGGAGCAGCAGGACTCGGCCCCGATCCTCGCGGCCCTGGCCGACCTCGAACTGCAGGACGTGGCCGGCCGCCCGACGGTGCCGGTGCGCGACCTCGACGTGGTGGCCGTGGTGAGCGGCACGACCGTGCCGGCGCTGGTGCTGGAGGCGGGCCGCGCGGCGTTCGGCACCGTGCTGGTGGTGGACGAGAAGCGGCCGGTGAGCGCGGCGGGCACCGTGCTGGTGCTGAGCGGTGAGCGGGCCGAGGACCTGATCGACTCGTGGAACGCGGTGGTGGCGCGATGAGCCGCGCGGACGGCGGGAACGGCACCGCGGGCCCGGCCGATGGCCGCGGCTCGGCTGGCGGTGCGGCGAACGCACCCACCGGCGAATCTGGCGCGGCGAACAGGCCTGCTGCCAGCCCCCACCGCCCGAGCGGCAGCGCGTCCCGCCGCGCACCCGGCAACACCGCGCCCGATCGCACGAGCGGTACCCGCTCCGTCACCGACTCCCTCCTCAAGTACGGCTGGGTCACCGCCCTCCTCCTCGTCGCCTCCCTCCAGCTGGCCCAGGCCTGGGACGGCGCCACCCTCTACTTCGGACTGGCCGCCCTCACCGGCTTCCTGGCCCTGCTGCTGAAGAAGCTCGTCCCGGCCGGCCTGGCCGCGCTCGGCGTCATGGTCGTCGCGATGGCCGGCGGCTTCTTCCTGGCCCGTGGCGCCTCCCCGAACCGCGACCCCGCCTGGGTGCTGCTCGACACCGTGCCGAGGCTGCTCACGGCGGCGCGCCCCGCACCCGCCACGCCCGAACTGCTCGTCCCCGGCCTGTTGCTGATCATCGGCATCTCCACGGGCGCGGTCCTGTCGGTGGCCCGGCGCGGCACGGCCCTGTTCGTGCCGGCGCTCGGGGCGGCGGTCCTGTACGTGTCGGCGGCGCTGCTCACCACGGGCCGCGCCGACCGGTACGGGCTGGTCGCGCTGACGCTGGTGGTGATCCTCGCGCTGGGCTGGCTGGTCCTCGACCGGCGCGGTCCCGTACTGCCGCCCGCGGTGCTCGCGACGGCCTTGGCGGCGCTGACGTTGCTCGCGTTCGTGCTGCCCACCAACGGGTTCGAGCCCCGCAAGCTCGTCACGCCGCCGGTGACCGACATCGCCATCTCGAACCCGCTGCCGCAGCTCGCCTCGTGGGCGGCGCAGGGGGAGGCGGAGCTGTTCCGGGTGCGCGGGCCCGAGGTGCCCCTGCGGCTGGTGACGCTGAGCCGGTACTCGGGAGCGTCGTGGGAGGCGGCCTCCACGTACGGGCCGCTCGGCGTGGTGGACGCGCCGGACCTGCCCACGGGCGGGAAGTTCCAGGACGCCAGTGTGGACCTGCGGATCACCGGGTTGCAGGGGGAGTGGCTGCCGGGGGTCGGGAGGCCGCAGGCGGTGTCGTTGAGCAACGCCATGGTGGATCCGGACACCGGGTCGCTGGTGGTGGCCGAGGGACTGAGGACCGGGCTGAGCTACACCGTCCGGGGTGTTCTCGAGACGCCGTCGGACACCGATCTCGTCGAGGCGCAGGTGCCGACGACGGCGACGAAGTACACGGCGTTGCCGCGGTTGCCGTTCACGTTGTCGGAGTACGCGCGGCAGGCGACGCAGAACGCGCGCACGCCGTACGAGAAGGCCGTTGCGCTGGAACAGGTCGTGCGGCTCAACCGCAGGCCGGACGCCGAGGCGCCGGTCGGGTCGTCGTACGCGCGGCTGGAGACGTTCCTGTTCGGGTCGCCCGGCGAGTCGGGTGCGGGAGCGGGGACGGCGGAGCAGTTCGCGTCGGCGTACGCGGTGCTCGCGCGGGCCGTCGGGTTGCCGACGCGGGTGGTCGTCGGGTTCCAGCCGGTGCCCGAGGAGAACGGCGAGCGGATCGTGCGGGCCGCGGACGCCACCGCGTGGCCCGAGGTGTACTTCAGCGGGTTCGGCTGGGTGGCGTTCGATCCCGTGTCGGGCAACGGAAGCGGGCCGAGCGCCGCGTCGAAGCGCGAGGTGCTGAACCGGCTCGCGTCGACCACCGCGAAGCCGACACCGACCTCGCTCGCGTCGGTGCCTCCGCTGGTGCAGCCGACGGCGGTCGACCCCGATGCTGTCGCCGCGCCCGAGGCCGCGAAGTCCTTCCCCTTCTGGGTGTTCACGCCGGTGCTGCTGCTCGTCGCGCTCTACGTGGCGCGCACGTCACGGCGTGTGAGGCTCCGGGCGGCGGGTCCGGTCGGGGCGTGGAACGAGGTGCTCGACTCGTTGCAGCTCGCAGGCCTCAAGCCGAAACCGAGCCGCACCGTGCCGGACGTCGCGCGCGAATGGGGCGAAGCGGGCGCACGGCTCGCGGTCGCGGTCGACCAGGCGGCGTTCGCGCCACGGCCCGTCCACGACGAGAACAGCTGGCGGCTCGCCCGGCAGGTGAAGAAAGCGGTGCGGCGCAAGGCTTCCTGGTGGCGCAGGATCGTGTGGCCGGTCGACCCGAGGCCGTTGTTCCGCCGCTGACGGATCAGCGGACCACCTGGGCCGGGATGCAGTTCTTGCCCGTGACCTTGAGCAGCGCCTCGCACAGCGAGGGAGCGATGTCCGACTGGAACGGCCCGAGCCACACGAACTGCGTGAACCTCGTGTCGTTGGGCACGATCGCGGAGCAGACGTCGTCGCGTCTGCTCAGGAACGCGGTCTGTCCGCGCAGCGCCGGGTTCACGCTCTCACGGTGCTGCACCCACATCGTCTCGTAGTCCAGCAACGTCTTGACGTCCTCCGCCCGCATCGCACCCTCCAGCGAGTGCAGCACGAGGACGGACGAGCCCGGATCGCACGGCATGTCCGAGTATTCGAGCTGAACGGGCTCAGCGGAGGGCGTGGGTGCGGCGCCGGTGTTCTCCGGGGACTCCGGCCGCAGTTCGCCGCCGATCAGCACGCCGATCCCGATGCCGATGACGAGTGGAATCGCCGCCAGCGCCACGACTGTGCGGCGCTTCCCTCCACGGGCGAACATCGGTGGGCCGGCATAACGAGCGCTTTGCACCGGGGGACCGTACGCCAATGCGTGCGGACGCAACAACACTGACCCGAAACGACCAGTCCGCGTGCCGGGAGCCCGTTCGCCGGGAGGCGGAACGCGACCTAGTGGTGTGGCGCAGAAGGTTGCCGGGGGAATTCGCGGTCAGACGGGTGGATCGTGGTGCCGCCCCCACGTCCTCGTACTGGTGGTACGGGGGCGTGGGGGCGGTGCCGCGAGGCGCCCTGCTGGGCGTGGATTACCTCGCCGACCTTCTGGGACGCGCCACTAGTTCTTGTTGGCGCACACCTTCGCGGAACCGCCGCGCTCGCCACCGGTGCCGATCGCCGCGATCTGGAAGCACCGGCGGTCGCCGCCACCGTCCTCGATGACGTACTTGGTGCCACCGCCGGTGACCGTGACCACCGCGTACGGTTTCTCGCCGGTCACGTCGACCACCACGAACTGCGCCTGCCCGTCGCTCGGGTCGGTCCACTCCAGCTCGATCGCCCTGCCCTTGTACTCGGCGCGCTTGAGCACCGGGACGAAGCGAGGATCGCTGTTCGGCGAAGGACCGGCGTCGGCCGAGTCGGACGTCGGCACGGGCGGTGCCGTTGTCGTCACAGGAGGTTGGGCCTGCCGGCCGTCGCCGCCGCGGTTGAGGAAGATGCCCGCGGCGAGCCCGCCCGTCACGGCGATCACGGCCAGCAACGCGAGCACCGCGCCGCGTTTGCTCTTGCGGACCGGCCCGGTCATCGGCTCAGCGGGAGGCAGGTCCACCGTCGGCAGCACGGCGACCGGGTGCGGCCGGGGCGGGGGCGGCGGCGGGACGAAGTCGTGGTGGCGGTAGGTGAGGTCCTCGAGGCGGCCCTGCCACGAGTCGTCGGGCTCGGCCTCCGGTTCGGGCTCGGGTTCCGGTTCCGGCCTGAACCCGCGCGGGCCGAAGCCCGGCGCCTCGGTCGGGCCCTCCGGGTAGAACTCCGGGCGCTCGCCCAGCATCGACGTCGCGTCGGGGTCCACAGAGGACAGTGCGGTGCCGGAGTTCGCGGCCATCAGCGCGTCCCGCAGCTCCAGCGCGGAGCCGAACCGCTCGGCGCGGTCCTTGCGCAGGCAGCGGTGGATCACCGCGACGAGCCACGCCGGCACGTCGAACCGGGTGAGCGCCCGCGGTTCGCCGGAGCTGACCCGGCCGACGTAGGACAGCAGCGTGTCCTCGTCCGGGTTGTCCGAGGCGAACGGGGGTTTGCCCTCCAGCAAGGTGAACAGCGTCGAGCCGAGCGACCAGATGTCGTCGGCGAACGACGGAGTGGCGCCCTCGATCATCTGCGGGGCGGCGTGCCGGTAGCTGACCATCTGCAGCGACGCGGAATGGCCCGCGTCGGCGCCGCGCGCGATGCCGAAATCGGCCAGCACGTACGAAGTCGGGAGGACCAGGACGTTCTGCGGCTTCACGTCCCGGTGCAGGATGCCCTGGCCGTGCGCGAACGCCAGCGCGTCCGCGACCGCGATGCCCGCGGCCACCACGTCCTGCACGGGCAACGGGCCCATGGCGCGCAACCTGTCGTGCAGCGAGCCCCGCTCGTAGAACTCCATGACGATGCTCGGGCGGCCGTCGGGCAGCGTGCCGGTGTCGAGCACCGTGACGATGTGGGGGTGCTGGCGGCCCAGTTCGACGGTGATCGCGAGCTCGCGGCGGAAGCGCGCCACCGTGGCCGGGTCCGTCACCTGGAGCACCTTGACCGCGACGTCACGGCCCAGGCCGTCCTGGCGGGCGCGGTAGATCGTGCCCTCGCCGCCCTGCGCGATCACGCGGAAGGCGCTGTAGCCGGGCAACGCGATCTCGGGCGCCTGCGCAGCGCCCTGCGCGGGTGCCCAGGCCATCAGATCGTCTTCCACCAACGGATCCTATCCCGGAGCGATGGGGTCACCGCTCGACGTTCGGAAGGATCGGGAGGAAGGGTTCGGCTCAGTCGCCCACGACTTTCACCTGGAATCCCAGCGCCTGCAGCATTCCGGTGAGCATCACTCGTGTGTTGTCCTCGGCGCGCTTGAGCAGTTCGGACTGCTTCGCGGCCTCCGCGAGCTTGGCCTCCGCCGCGACGTAGAACTTCTGCTGGTCGGGAGGGCCTGCCAGCGCCTGGAGGTCGTTGATCAGGCCGCGTTCCTGGCTGAAGACGTACGACCTGTCGTGGTGCAGGTTCGGCTTGTCCAGCTGGGGCTTCGGCACGCGCAGCTCGACGGTCTTGCCGTCCGGGGACACCACCAGGCCGTCGTCGGCGAGCGTCCCGAAGTCGACGAAGGCGTTGACCGACCCGGCCGCGACGAACAGCGTCCGCTCGCCCGCCAGGGCCGCCGGCACCCACTTCACGTCGTCCTCGATGTCGAGCACGACCTGGAACTCGCCCGCCGCGGCGTGGTACTGGCTCAGGTCCCGCACGGACTTGAGCATCGCGGGCTGGCTGCGGTCGATCGATTCACCGCCGAAGGGCCTGAATTGGCCGAAGACGAACACCGCCGCGCCGAGGAGAATGACGACGGCCGCGACCACAGTTCCACGCATCACCCAGCGCCTGTCCACCGCGTGGGAGTACCCGTGAGGTGATGCGCGCACACGGTCCGTATGGGCTAATCGACCCGTGCGGAATCAGTTCCGTGTCCTCGTGGTTGGCTTGGACGAGACGAGAGCTAGTGATCAGGAGGCGCGCGGTGGACCCGGAGAACCTGTACGAGGTGGACTCGGAGGTGCCGGACCTGACGGGTGCGGTGCTGCTGCACCACTTCGAGGGCTTCATGGACGCCGGCGCCGCGGGCCGCCTGCTCTCCGAACACCTGCTGGAGACGCTCGAGAGCCGTGTCGTGGCGCGGTTCGACATCGACGGCCTGATCGACTACCGCTCGCGCCGCCCGCTGATGACCTACGCGACCGACCACTGGGAGGACTACGCCGCTCCCGAACTGGTCGTGCACCTGCTCTGGGACAGCGCCGGGCACCCGTTCCTGCTGCTCACCGGCCCGGAGCCGGACCGCGGCTGGGAGGCGTTCATCCAGGCCGTGCGTTCGCTGATCGACCGCTGGGGCGTGCGTCTGACCGTGGGCTTCCACGGCATCCCGATGGGCGTGCCGCACACACGGCCGTTGAACGTCATCGGCCACGCCACGCGCCCCGAGCTGGTGAGCGAGTACCAGCCGTTCTTCAACCGCGTGCAGGTGCCGGGCAACGTGTCGGGCCTGCTCGAGTTCCGCCTGGGCCAGGCGGGCCACGACGCGATGGGCTTCGCCGCCCAGGTGCCGCACTACCTGGCGCAGTCCCAGTACCCGACGGCCGCCGTGACGCTGCTGGACGCCGTCGCCCGCGCCTCGGGCCTCGCCCTGCCCATCGGCTCGCTCGTCGAGGCCGCCCAGGCCGCCGACGCCGAGATCCACCGCCAGGTCGCGGAGTCGGACGAGGTCGCGCAGGTCGTCGAAGCGCTCGAGCGGCAGTACGACGCGTTCATCCAGACTGTCGGCACCACCGACATCCCCAGCGCGGACGAACTGGGCGCCGAGTTCGAACGGTTCCTCGCCGAGCAGCAGCGTCCGCCGGACCACCTGTAGGAGCTCGTGATGGCCACCTGGGACGACGTGCACCGGATCGCCACCTCCATGCCCGACGTCACGGAGCGGGTCCGGGAGGGCGTCGTCGACTGGCGGGTGAAGGACAAGCTGTTCGTCTGGGAACGGCCGCTGCGCAAGGTCGACCTCAAGGCGCTGGGCGCGGCGGCTCCTTCCGGACCGATCCTGGCCGCACGGGTGCCCGACCTGGGGGCCAAGGAGGCCCTGCTGGCCTCCGACCACTCCGTGTACTTCACGACGCCGCACTTCAACGGGTATCCGGCGATCCTGGTGCGGCTGGAGCACATCGAGGTGGGGGAGTTGGAGGAGCTGATCGTGGAGGCGTGGCACGCGCGGGCGCGGCGGCGCTGATGGAGTTCTTCACCTACCACCGGGACCGTCCCGGTTCGATGCCGTTGCGCCGCGCCATGCTCGAGGAGCACTGGTCCTACATGGACCGCTTCGAGCTGATCGCCCGCGGTCCGACGTTCGCGGGCGGCGTGCTCACCGGCAGCGTGCACGTCGTCGACGTACCGGACGCGGCGGCCGCGCGGGCGTTCGCGTTCGACGAACCCGTCTACCAGGCCGGTGGCTACCGGGACGTGCTGGTGCGCAGGTGGCGCAACGTGCTCGGGCGGACGATGTGGGACTTCACCGGCGGCAGGGCGGGGCACCTGGTGCTCGGGTTCTCCTCCGGCGAGCCCGCCGACCTCGTGCCCGCCCGGCCGGACGAGCTGATCGCGTACGGGCCGTTGCTGTCCGACGACGGCAGCGCCTGGCTGGGGACGGCGGCGCTGGTCGCGGCGGCCGACCCGGCGGCGGTGCTGACCGCGGATCGGTACGACGCCGTCGAGGTGCACGAGTGGGAGTTCGGCGGGCGCCGCTAGCGGGCCCGGGTCGCCTTCAGCGAGCGGTCGAACACGTTGACGAGCAGGAACGCGAGGCTCGTGACGACGAGGAAGACCGCCAGCTCGTGCAGGCCGCGGGTGTCGACGGTGTCACCGAACACGAGTCCCAGCACGACGGCCGACACGATGGCGCCGAGGTAGCCGAACGTGCGCAGCAGGCCCGCCGACGCGCCGACGGAGGCGGGATCGGCCTGCCGGTACACGGCGTTCTGCAGCGCCAGGCTGGTGAGGCCCTGGGGAACGCCGCTCAGCACCGTCACCGCCAGGAGCATCCACAGCGGACTCGACGTGCCCAGCGCGAGCAGCAGCGCGCAGACCACCAGCTGGCCGCTCGCCGCGACGATCAGCTTGCCGCGCAACGCTTCGCTGCGTCCGGTGAGCGCCGACACGGCGACGCCGACGCCGAACACCGGCAGGACGACCAGGCCCGCCTGGCCCGCGGTGAACCCGCGTTCCGCCTGCAGCCACTGGGTGAAGCCGAAGATGAAGCTGTACGACACGAGGTACGAGAGCACCGCGCGGACGTAGGTGATCACCAGGGGCCTGTTGAGGCCGCTGAGGTCGAACAACGGCCTGCGCTCGCGCATCTGCGGCTGTGAGCGGGGGAAGTAGCGCCACCCCAGCGCGAACGCGGCCAGGGCGAGCGGCACGTTGATCGCGAGCGTCGTGCGCCAGCCGCCGAAGTCGACCAGCAGGCCGCCGAGCGGCGGGCCGAGCACGGAGACGGTCTGGGTGGAGATCGCGAGGATCGTGAGGACGCCGCCGGGGCTGTCGTCGCCCGTGCGGTCGGCCTCGTCGCGCAGCAGGCGCATCGCCGCGGGGTAGCCGGCGCACGTGCCGAGGCCGAGCAATACGCGCGCCACGACGAGCACGGCCAGGTTCGGTGCGAAGGTGCCGAGCACACCGGCGATCCCGACGAGCGCGGTCGCCGGGAGGAACAGCCTGCGCGGCCCGTAGGTGTCGATCAGGCGGCCCGCCACGGGTTGCCCGATCGCGGTGGCCACGTACAGCGAGGTGATCAGCCACGCCGTCGCCGAGGGCGGTTCGCCGAACGACACCCCGATCGGCACCAGCGCGACCGACAGGATCGTCGTGTTGACCGGGTTCAGCACCGCCCCGGCGACCAGAGGTGTGATCAGGCGGCGGTCGAATCCGGTGGTGGCCGTCATTCGTCCACCACGCGCTCCAGCAACGTGAGCGCCTCGGCGATCACCTGCCGCTCGGACTCGGTGAACCGCTGCGCGATCAGCTCGGTCAGCCGCTCGTTGCGGGCCGCCCGCGCCCCCTGGGCGGCCGCACGGCCCTCGTCGGTGAGCGTGATCAGCTGACGCCGGCCGTCGCTCGGGTCCGCCGCGCGCCGGATGAGGCCCTGCTCGTGCAGCGAGATCAGGGTCTTGGCCATGGACTGCGGCTTCACGCGTTCGGCGCCCGCGAGCTGACTCGCGGTCGACGGCTCGTCCATCAGCAACAGCCTGGCCAGCGCGGACGCCTGCGGTGCGCTCAGCTCGTCGACCGACGACTCGTCCTGCAGCCTGCGGCGCAGCCGTCCGACGAGCACGCGCAGCCGTTGGAGGAGGGAGGCGGGGTCGGTCATGATAGACAGCCTAGGCTGAACAGCCTGGGCTGTCGATTTCAGTACGTGACGAACCGGTAGTGCAGGCCGCCGCTCGACTTCAGCCACTCCCCGGTGCCGACCGGCTCGCGGTCGATCGCCGGCGCGTACGTGTCGCCTTCGAACGGTTCGCGGATCTCGGTCACCTCGATCCTGTCGGCGAACGGCAGCGCCGCCGCGTACACCGCCGACCCGCCGATCACCCACACGTCCCCGGTGACGTCGGCCAGGGCCTTCTCGAGCGAGGAGAACGTCTCCACGCCCTCCTGCGGCGCGCGCGACAGCACGAGGTTGCGCCGGCCGGGCAACGGGCGGAAGCGCGGCGGCAGCGACTCCCAGGTGCGGCGTCCCATGAGGACGGCCGCGCCCGAGGTGATCTCCCGGAAGCGCTTCATGTCCTCGGGGAGGTGCCACGGGATGGCGTTGTCGCGGCCGATCACGCCGTTCGCGGCCTGCGCCCAGATCAGGCCGATCACACCGCCACCGGCGCCTTGATGCCGGGGTGCGGGTCGTAGCCCTCGATCGTGAAGTCCTCGTAGGCGTAGTCGAACAGGGAGGCGGCGGGAGCCATCTTCAGCTCGGGGAACTCGCGCGCGTCACGGCTGAGCTGCAGCTCGACCTGCTCGACGTGGTTGTCGTAGATGTGGCAGTCGCCGCCGGTCCAGATGAAGTCGCCGACGCCGAGACCGGTCTGCGCGGCGATCATGTGCGTCAGCAGCGCGTAGGAGGCGATGTTGAACGGCACGCCGAGGAACAGGTCCGCGCTGCGCTGGTAGAGCTGGCACGAGAGCTTGCCGTCGGCGACGTAGAACTGGAAGAAGGCGTGGCACGGCGGCAGCGCCATGTTCGCGATCTCGCCGACGTTCCACGCGGAGACGATGATCCGACGTGAGTCGGGGTTCGTCTTCAGCGTCTTCAGCACCTCGGCGATCTGGTCGACGTGCCCGCCGTCCGGGGTGGGCCACGAGCGCCACTGCACGCCGTAGACCGGGCCGAGTTCGCCCTCGGGGGAGGCCCACTCGTCCCAGATGGACACACCGTGGTCCTGCAACCACTTCACGTTGCTGTCGCCGCGCAGGAACCACAGCAGCTCGTACGCGATCGACTTGAAGTGGACCTTCTTCGTCGTGATCAGCGGGAAGCCGGCGGCGAGCGGGTAGCGCAGCTGGTGGCCGAAGATCGACCGCGTGCCGGTGCCGGTGCGGTCCTCCTTGCGCACGCCTTCTTTCAGGACGTGGCGGAGCAGGTCTTCGTACTGCGTGTCGGGCATGCCCCGCACACTACCCAGCTCCCGGATCAGAACCTCGACATGTCCGGGGCGAGTCCCAGCCGGAGCATCGAGTACGTCTCCAGCATCCGCCGCGACACGACGGTGTGCTGCGCGGCCACGTGCGCGTCCCGCAGGCAGCGCTGCAACGCCGACGACTCGAACACCGAGCTGCCGCCGCCCGCCGCGAACGCCTTCTGAGTCACGTCTGTCGCCTCGCCCGAGGCGAACGAGCAGGCCAGCCGCAGCCGTGCCTTCGCCGGGTCCGGGGTCGGCTCGCCGTTCACGGCGTGGTCCCAGGCCGTGCTCAACGCCTCGTGCAGGAACGCCGCCGCGGACGACAGCCGCGCCTCCGCCAGCGCGAGCTCGATCTGCACGCCGGTCTGCTCGGCGAGCCGGGACGTCGCGTACTGGGGCACCTTCTCGACGGCCAGCGCCTCGATCTCGTCGATCGCGCGGCGCGCCACGCCGAGGCACACGGACGCCACGCCGACGGCCAGGAAGCTGAAGTAGGGGAACACCGTGATCGGGCCCTCGATGCCGGGTGGGGTGCCGATCGGCCACACCGCGCGGCGGGCGGGCAGGAAGGCGTCCGAGACGGAGAACTCATGCGAGCTGGTGGCGCGCAGGCCTGCGGCGTGCCACGTGTCGTGGATCGTCACGTCCTCACGCGGATACACGGCCAGACGCGGGCCCACGGGCGTGATGGTGCCGCCTATGACCCACGAGCAGTACGCGACGGCGCTGCCCCAGCCCCAGCGCCCGGTGGCGCGGTAGCCGCCGTCGGCCTCCACGGCCTTGCCCAGCGGTGCGGCGGTGCCCGCGATCAACGCGCGCGGGTCGCCGAAGACCTCGTCGGCGGCGTCGGTGGGCAGGTACCAGGCCAGTGACGACGAGGAGGTGGTCGTCATCGCGGTCCAGCCGGTCGAGGCGTCCGCGCGCGCCAGTTCCTGCAGCTCGCGGCTCCACTCGGGCAGGCCGAGCTCGGCGCCGCCGTAGCGCTTCGGGGCGATCATGCGGTGCACGCCGTGGTCGACGAGCGCGGTCAGCACCGGTTCGGTGAGGGCGCGCTGCTGCTCGGCCAGCGGTGCCTCGGCGCGGATCAGGGCGTGGAGATCCATGTGCGCGATCTTGCTGGAACGGTCAGAGCTTGGCGAGCGCCTCAACGAGTGGCTTCAGCTCCGGGACGTCCCCGGCCTCGGCGAGCGACTCGGACAGCACCTCGTCGTGCGTGGGGCGGGCGAGCGCGAGCAGCTCGTGGCCCTTCTCGGTGACCTCGGTGTAGATGCCGCGCCGGTCGGTCGGGCAGAGGTAGCGCGCGAGCAGCCCGCGGTCCTCCAGGCGCGTGACCAGGCGCGTCGTGGCCGACTGGCTGAGGACCACGGCGTTGGAGAGCTGGTTCATCCGAAGGTGGAAGCCGTCCTGGCGGTTGAGGACGTCCAGAACGGTGTACTCGCTGACGGAAAGCTCGTGGGCCTTCTGCAGCGCTCGCTCCAGACGGTCCTCGATGCGCGCGTGCAACGCCGCGAGCGTGCGCCAGCCCTGTGCGCGCGCCTGGACGGCGTCGTCGTCCAGTGACATAGGTCAACCCTTCTCGAATAGACAGCGTGTGCAACTATTGCGTACGCTTGTAATCGTCTTCAACAAGTCTACCGGGGAGAGACATGGATCTGTCGGGACGCACGGCACTTGTGACGGGCTCCACCGCCGGCATCGGCTTCGCCACGGCGGAAGCGCTGCTCGAGGCGGGTGCCGCCGTCGTGATCACCGGCCGCACCGAGGAGCGCGTGGCCGAGGCGGTCGGCAAGCTCAGCGGCGGCGGTGACGTGCGCGGAGTCGCGACGGACCTCGCGACCGCCGAGGGAGCCGCCTCGCTGGTCGACCAGGTGCCGGACGTCGACGTGCTCGTCAACAACCTCGGCATCTACGGCGCGAAGCCGGTCTTCGAGGTCGACGACGCCGAGTGGCAGCGCTACTTCGACACCAACATCATGTCCGGCGTCCGGCTCGCCCGGCACTACACGCCCCGCATGGTCGGGCGCGGCTGGGGCCGGGTGATCTTCGTGAGCAGCGAGTCGTCCGTCTTCACGCCGACCGAGATGGTCCATTACGGCATGACGAAGACCGCCCAGCTGGCGTTGTCGCGCGGCATGGCGCAGGAGGTCAAGGGCACCGGCGTGACCGTGAACTCGGTGCTGCCCGGCCCGACCCTGACGCCCGGCGTCGAGGAGTTCATCCGCGACCGCGTCGGTGAGGGCGGCGAGGCCGAGTTCGTCCGCACCGAACGCCCCACGCTGCTGCTGGGCCGCCTGATCCGTCCCCACGAGGTCGCGAACCTCATCACCTACGTCGCGTCGGACCTGTCGTCCGCGACGACCGGAGCCGCGTTGCGCGTCGACGGCGGCACCGCACCGACGCTGATCCCGTAACGACCGTAAGGATTTCTCTTGAACACCGTGAAGCTCAACAACGGCGTTGTCATGCCCCAGCTCGGTTTCGGCGTCTGGCAGGTGCCCGACGCGGAGGCCACCCCGGCCGTCGCGGAGGCGCTGAAGGCCGGCTACCGCAGCATCGACACCGCCGCCGCCTACGGCAACGAGGCGGGCACCGGCGCGGCGATCGCGCAGTCCGGCGTGGCCCGTGACGAGGTCTTCGTCACCACCAAGCTGTGGAACGACGACCACGGCCACGACAACACGCTGCGCGCGTTCGACGCGTCGATGTCCAAGCTGGGCCTCGACGTGCTCGACCTGTACCTGATCCACTGGCCGACCCCGGCGCGCGACAACTACGTCGACACGTGGAAGGCGTTCGTGGAGCTGCAGAAGGAGGGCCGCGTCCGTGCGATCGGCGTCTCCAACTTCCAGCCCGCGCACCTCCAGCGGCTGATCGACGAGACCGGCGTGACGCCCGCGGTCAACCAGATCGAGCTGCACCCGTACTTCCAGCAGGCCGACCTGCGCGCGTTCCACGCCGAGCACGGCATCGTCACCGAGGCGTGGTCGCCGCTCGGCCAGGGCGGCGAGCTGCTCACCGACCCGGTGGTGCAGAAGATCGCGCTCGCGCACGGCAAGTCCGCGGCCCAGGTCGTGCTGCGCTGGCACCTGCAGCTCGGCAACGTCGTGATCCCGAAGTCCGTGACGCCGTCGCGGATCCGGGAGAACATCGACGTGTTCGACTTCGAGCTGCCGGACGCCGAGGTGGAGGCTCTGTCCACTCTGGACCGTGGCGGGCGCATCGGGCCGAACCCGGACGAGCTCAACTAGTCCCTCGGAGAACGCGAAACCCCGGCCCGCAGCACAGCGGTCCGGGGCTTCGCCGGCGACGAGCCGACAGCGCTGTGGCCGCCGAACCCCCGGTTCGGCGGCCACGGCACTCAGGCTCGCATGACTGTGGCGATCGGGATCCGCGCCGCCCGGATGGCCGGGATGAGACCACCCAGCACACCCGCGATCAACCCGGCGATCACGCCCGCGACCCCCGCCTCCCACGGGAAGGCGGTGCCCTGCAACGACGGGAAGCGGCTGCCGAACATCATCAGCGCCACCTGCAGCCCGGCCGCGCCCGCGCCGATCGCCAGCGCCGCCGTCAGCAGGCCCGTGAGCAGGGTCTCGGCGAGCACGATGCCGGCGAGCAGCATGCGGGACATGCCGACCGCACGGCGCAGGGCGAACTCCTCGACCCGTTCGCCGACCGTCGCGAGGCCGACGTTCAGGATTCCCGCGACGCCGATCAGCAGCACCAGGAACGCCATGCCGAGGAAGATCAGCCGCATGATGCGCAGCTCGGACTCCATGCGCTCCTTGGACTTCACGACCTGGAAGTGCATCTGGTCCTGCGGGATGCCGACGCCCGCGAGCTTCGCCTTCAGCAGCTGCTGGAGCTCGTCGGAGCCCGGCTGCAGGTAGAGCTCGAGGTTCGTGCCGCCGCCGCGCATCCGGTCGATCTCGGAGGTCTCGGCGGCCGCGGGCATCCACGTGCGCAGCTCGTCGAGGCGCATGTAGATGCGAGGCTGGAGGTAGCCGTCCTGCACGACGCCCGTGATCTGCGGCGACACGTGGTGGGTGGCGCCGTCGATCATCATCTCGCCGGGGACGCGGTACTGCCGCAGGCCCTTGGCGGCCTCCTCGTTCAGCACGATCCTCGGCGCGAGCGAGGGCGCGGTGTCGAACTCGAGCCAGCTGCCGGAGACCGGGCGGAACGGCTTGAACGGGCGGATGTCGCCGGTCAGCGCGACCATGCTGACCTCGATCGCCTGGCCGTCCGGCTTCTTCTCCTGCGCCTTCTGCTCGGTGCAGGTGCCGTTCGCGTCGCAGTAGACCTGCGGGCCGGAGTAGTCGCCGCCGCGGCCCGCGTACTCGAACGGCATGCCGCCCTCGTTGATCGGGCGCACGCCGGGCTCACCGATGATCGCCTTCGAGCCGATCATCGCGACCGCGTCCGTGCGGCCCTTCATCATGGCCTCGACGATGCCCGGCGCGCCCTTCTCACCGGGGACGTAGCCCGTGACCGTGCCGTCCTTGCCCGACTGGAGCTCGACGTCGGTGAGCATCGCGCGTTCGGCGATCTCGGCGCCCGCCTGCACGGCGACGACGGCGAGGACGCCGAGGAACAGCGACACCATCGAGAGGAACGTGCGCAGTTTTCGGGCGCGGATGCCCTGTCCGCCGATGACGAGGGCGGACCGGAACTTGCCGGAAAGCATCAGTTGAACCGCCCGTCGCGCAGCTCCAGCACGCGGCCCATCTTGCGCGCGTGGTCGTGGTCGTGCGTGACCAGCACGAGGCCGCAGCCCTGCCTGGTCGTGTTGAGCAGCACCTCGACGACGAGGTTGCCGGTCTCCGTGTCTAGCGCGCCCGTGGGCTCGTCCGCGAGGATGATCCGCGGCTGCCGCACGAGGGCGCGGGCGATGGCGACGCGTTGCTGCTCACCGCCGGAAAGCCTGGTGGGCTTGGACTTCGCGAGGTGCGCGATGCCGACCTGCTCCAGCGCGTCCATCACCTGTTGCCTGCGCTTGCGCCGCGCCGACCAGCCCTGGCCGTTGACGAGCGCCATCGCGACGTTCTGCGCCGCGGTGAGGTGCTTGAGCAGGAAGAAGCGCTGGAACACGAACCCGAACTCCGCGCTGCGCAACGCCGCCGCCCTGCGCTCGGGGAGCTTCGTGATGTCGTCGCCGTGCAGGAGGTACTGGCCCTCGTCGGCGCGGTCGAAGAGCCCGATCAGCGACAGCAGCGTCGACTTGCCGGAGCCGGAGCGGCCGAGGATCGCCACGCTCTGTCCCGCGTGGACGGTGAAGTCCACACCGGACAGGATCGTGCGCGGTTCCCCTTGCCCCTTCAGGACTTTCGTGATGCCGTTGAGCTGCAGCAGCGGCGCCTGCACCTGCACCGTCGGCTGGTCGAAGGTCTGGGTCATCACGGACCCGTCGGCTTCTGCTGCTGGCCGCCGCCCTGCTGCTGCCCCTCCGGCAGGTTGGGGCCGGGCACCGCGAGCTCCTCGTCGCCGGTGAGGCCCGACTTGACCTCGACGACCTTGCCGTCGGTCAGGCCCAGCACCACGTCGGTGGTGCGGCGCGAACCGTCGGGCTGGATGACGTCGACCTTGCCCTTGCCCTGCTGGCCCGCGACCGCCTCGACCGGGACGACCAGCGCCTGCGCCGCCTTGCCGGTGGTGACCTCGATCGACGCGGTGGCGCCGTTGATCATCTGCACGTCCGGGGGCGCGCTGCACACGATGCGCAGGCCCGTCGAGGAGCTCGGCTGCTGCTGTTGTTGCTGCTGGGGTTGCTGCTGCGGCTGGTCCTTCTTCTCGCCGTCCTTGTTGTCCTGCGTGACCGGCGGCTTCTCCGGGATCGTGCCCTGCGGCAGCGCGGCGATCGTGCCGAGCACCGTGCACGGGAACGGACCGGGACCGTTCTTGATCTGCGCCGTCACGTCGGTCAGCGCGCCGCTGATCTTGTACGCCTGCTGCCCGTCGATGTCGCCGACGAGCGCGTAGCCGACGTGCTTGGCCGACGCGATCGGCATGCCCGCCGTCACCGTCGCCTTGTCGTCGACGAGCCTGCCGCTGAACGTGGACCCCGCGGGCGCCTCGACGTAGTTCGGCGTCTGGTCCTTCCACACGGTCGCGACCCGGATGGGCTTGGTCGGCGTGCCGTTCGGCGCGGGCACGTCGAAGTACCGCACCTGGCCCGCGACCGGCGCGACGAGCCCGAACGTCGGGTTCATCTCGACCTTGCCCGCGATGCTGAGCTTGGTGGTCAGGTCCTGCCTGGTCGGCTTGACCTTGGTCATCGTCGTGCCGCGTGGCGCCAGCTCCGGGTTGGCCTGATCCGGACCTGACGGACTGCACGCAGCCACGCCCACCGTGACCAGCGCGCACAGCGGCGCGAGAAGAATTTTGCGCACGAATGTCCCCCATGTCGTTTCGACCAACCTACCGATAAGGACACCTGATGGGTCGCCGAGGTTGCATCGGTCTTTCGGCCGATGCGCATCGACCTGGTGGCCACGGGTATCCGGGGCGTCGACCCGGAGGGAGAACACCTGTGAATGCGCTTGCCGTGGTGACCGGTGCGTCCAGTGGAATAGGGTACGAACTCGCGAAAGTCCTCGCGGACAACGCCTTCGACGTCGTGGTCGTCGCGGAGGACGAACGGATCGACGACGCGGCCGCGCAACTGCGGTTGCGCAGCGGCGGGGTGCACGTGGAACCCGTGCGGGCGGACCTGCGCGGCTACGAGGGCGTGGAGTCCGTCGTGGCGCGCGTCCGTGCGATGGGGCGCCCGGTCGACGTGCTCGCGGTGAACGCGGGCGTGGGGGTCGGCGGCGACTTCGTGCGCGACACGTCGGTCGACGACAACCTGGAGATCGTGGACCTGAACGTCCGCTCGGCCGTGCACCTCTCGCACCGCCTGATCGGCGACATGGTGGACCGCAAGGAGGGCAAGGTGCTCTTCACGTCGTCCGTCGCCGCCACCGCGCCGGGCCCGTTCCACGCGGTCTACGCGGCCTCCAAGGCGTTCCTCGCGTCGTTCGCGCAGGGCCTGCGGGAAGAGCTGCGCGACACCGGGGTCAGCGTGACCACGCTGATGCCCGGCCCGACCGACACGGAGTTCTTCGACCGCGCCGGCATGCAGGACACCAAGGTCGCCACGGGCGACAAGGACGACCCCGCGCAGGTCGCCCAGCAGGGTTTCGACGCGCTGATGAAGGGCGACGACCACGTGGTCGCGGGATCGCTGAAGAACAAGGTGCAGGCGATCGCGGGCAAGGTCGCGCCGGACCCCGTCAAGGCGAAGATGACGCGGTCGATGACGGAACCGGGTTCGGCGGAGTCCTGACGGGTATTCGCGCCCCATGAGCGATCAGAACCCCATCGAGGTCCAGAAGTACCTGTCCGGTGTCGACTACCCGGTGACCAGGCGGCAACTGGTCGAGAAGGCCCGGGAGAACGGCGCGTCCGACGACATCGTGTCGGCGCTGGAGAAGCTGCCCGACCGCGAGTACAACGGTCCGAACGCCGTCAGTGCGGAGGTTTCGAAGGCGTGAGGAAGATCTGGAAGGCGTACGGCGAGGGCAGGCCGCTCCCAGGCTACCTGCTCGCCATCGGCAGCTACGCGGCCCTTGCCGGCGCCGTCTCGGTGGCAGGACGCCTCACGGGTGTCCGGTTGCCCGAACGGTTCTCGCTCGCGGACACCGCACTCGTGTCCGTGGCGACGCACAAAGCGAGCCGCCTGCTCACCAAGGAGGCGGTGACCAGCCCGATCAGGGCGCCGTTCACCCGGTACGAGGAACCGGCGGGGCACGCGGAGCTCAAGGAGTCCGTGCGCTCGGACCACCCGGCGCAGCACGCGATCGGCGAGCTGCTGACGTGCCCGTTCTGCGCCGGTGTGTGGATCGCCAGCGGCCTCTCCGCCGGGCTGGTGTTCGCGCCGCGGCTCACGCGGTTCGTGTCGACCGCGCTGACGGCCGTCGCCGCGTCGGACGTGCTGAACCTGGTGTACGACAAGCTGAAGTCATGACCCCCCGGCGGCCGCGCCTGCCGCGCCGGTAGGCCTGCGCGCGCAGGCCGCCGTCCGCACTCCACAGGGCGGAAGACGGTCGTCAGCACATCCTCGTGTACCCGTCGAAAACCCCTGAAAACACGGTGTTTCAAGGTCTTTTGGCGGGGGATTCCAACGCCGTGAGGCTGCTCAGAGCACCAGGCGTGTACACGCCCCAGCACGACACTGCGCTTCTGGTCGAAGCGCTGCACGCGGCGGCGATCGCGCCCGGTGGCCGTGTGCTCGACATCGGGACCGGCACGGGTGCGCTCGCCATCGCGGCGATCCGCGCCGGCGCCGCCGAGGTGACCGGGGTCGACGTCTCGAGGCGTGCCGTGTGGACGGCGCGCGTCAACGCCGCCCTGCAGAGGGTGCCGTTGCGGGTCCGGCTGGGCAACGCGCTCGACGTCGTGGCAGACGAGAGCTTCGACCTGGTGCTCTCGAACCCGCCGTACGTGCCCGCCGCGAGCACCTGTGCCGCCAAGGGACCGGCCAGGGCGTGGGACGCGGGGATCGACGGCCGCCAGCTGCTGGACCCGTTGTGCGCCAGGATCCACGACCTGCTGGTGCCCGGTGGCGTGCTGCTGATGGTCCATTCAGCACTGTGCGGAGTGGACACGACGCTGCAACGCCTGCGCGACTGCGGCCTGAAGGCGGCGGTCGTGCAACGGCGCTGGGTGCCGTTCGGCCCGGTCATGAACGGCCGGATCGGCTTCCTGGAACAGCACGGCCTGATCGAGCCGGGCCAGCGGCACGAGGAACTGGTGGTGATCCGAGGTGACCGGCCAGAACGCCCGCAGGGTGACGGTGGTGCCGAACGGGCCGATGCTCGTTGAGGGGCCCGTCGAGCTCGTCACCGACGACGGCGTGACGCACACGAGTGACCGGTTCGTGGTCGCGGTGTGCGCGTGCCGGCGCAGCAAACGCTTTCCCTTCTGCGACACCAGCCACCGCAAACGCGTGCGCGACGACCCGCCGGACGGAGCGGGTCAGCCGCCGAACTCCGCCGCGAAGGCGGAGAGCGACTCGCGGTCGGGCTGACCGGTCTTCGCGATGAGCGAGGCGACGTGCTTCTCCACCGTGCGCGGGGAGATGTGCAGACGCGTGCCGATCGCCTTGTTGCCCATGCGGTCGGCCAGCAGCACGAACACCTCGAACTCGCGCACCGTCACGCCCTGCCCGCGCAGCTGGCGCGGCACCTGGTCGGTACCGCTGCGCCGCTGCTGAACGGGAGCGCCCGCCTGCCGCAGCAGGCCCCGGCACGCCGACGCCACCGCCGGGATCGTGCGCTGGTGGAAGTACTCCTCGGCGGAGCGCAGCCACGCCACCGGGTCGCCCCACGACGCCGCGTCCCCGGCGACCAGCCGCAGACCGAGGTGGCGTGCCAGCGGGTACGGCTCCGCGGCCTCCTGCGCGCGCTGGAACGCCTGCAGGGCCTCGTCCCCGCGCCCGTCGCGGCCGAGCAGGACGGCATGCGCCAGCTCGGTGAACTGCCGGTTCCACCGCATGCCCGAGGCGGACGACGTGGTGAGCGCGCGGTGGTCCGCCCACCCGAAGCGGCCGTCGAGCACGCCGAGCAGCACCCGCATGCCGTGCGTGCCGGACAGGTGGAACGTGGTGGGGTTCTGCGACTCCAGGGCGAGCGCGCGGTCGAGCTCCGTCATCGCCAGGGTGCGGTTCTCCTCCAGCAACGCGCAGAACGCGCGGGCCAGCCCGAAGCACAGCGGGTACTCCTGCGCCCCGTTCTTCGCGACCGCCTCGAACTCCGTGATGGCGTCGTCGGTCGCGGCCCGGTTGCCCTGGTGCGCGGCCAGCGTCGCCTTGCTCATCAACAGGTACCGGGTCAGCGAGTGGAACCGCAGGCGCGTGGTGGTCTGCAGACACCGCTCGATCTGTTCGGCCGCCACGGCGTAGTCACCGGTCAGCACGGACTGCAGCGCGAGGATCGCGTCGACGTTGTGCGCCACCGCGATCGCGCCCGCCCGGGACGCCTCGGCGTGCGTGCGGTCGAGGGAGGTGGTGTCGCCGTGCTGCAACCAGTCGTTGCCCGCCAGGCGGACCAGCGCGTAGACGTGCTGGATCGGCATGTGGTGCGTGTCCGCGAGCGCGAGGGCCTTGCCGAAGCACGCGTTGGCCTCGTTGATGTCGTGCTCGCGCGCGATGATGCCGAGCAGCTGCCACGCCTCGCACGCCTCCACCGGCAGCTGCGCCCGGTCCGCCGCCTGGGCGGCGCGCCGGGCGAGGCCCTCCGCCGACGAGATCCGGTCGGGGCTCGGGATGTTCAGCGTCAGGTGGGCCAGGTTGACGTCGAGCGACGCGGTCAGCGCGTCGGGTGCGTCCGGTCCGAGCAACGTCCGCGCGATCCGCACCTGCTCGACGCCCTCGGTGAACCACCCCGCGGTGAAGGCGACGCGGGACAGTCGCGAGTGGAGCTTCGCGCGGCGTGGTCCGTCCAGGGCCTGGAGATCCGCGACGTCGAGCGCGAAGGCGCGTTCGAACTCGCCCGTCTCGGCGAGCGCGGGCAGCAGCGTGTCGAGGACGTCGGCGCGCAGGCCGGCCTCCCCGGTGAGCAGGCCCTGCGCGCGGTCGAGCAGCGTGACGGCCGACTCCGCGGCGCCGCCCGCGAGCGCGCGCCTGCCCGCCTCGGCGAAGAGGAGCCCCGCCTCGGTCTCGGCTCCCGCGTCCAGGCGCAGCTTCGCGACGAGCGGGCACCAGTCGCCGGGCAGTCCCGGATGCAGGTCCTCGATCGCGTCGGCGGTGCGCGCCGACAGGTCGACGCGTTCGGCCAGGGTCAGCTGCGCGAGCAACGCGTCCGCGGTGAGCGGGTGGCGGAACGCGTACCAGTCGGGCGCGGGCTCGTCCGGTGTCACGAGCTGCGCGGCCACGCCCGCGTGCAGGTGGCTCAGGAGCTCGCGGTCGTCGACGCCGGTCACCTTCTGCACCAGGGAGAGCGGGAACCGGTGGCCCAGCACCGCCGCGATGGACAGCACCTCGCGGCCCTGCGGCCCCAGCCTGTCCGTGCGGTGCGCGACGCTGCGCACGAACGCCGCCGGCACCGGGAGCTTGAGCTCTCCCAGCACCTGCCAGCCGTGCGCCCCGGCCACCAGCAGGCCGCCGCTCACCATGCCGTGCAGCAGTTCCTCGACCACGAAGGGGTTTCCGGCGCTGTCCGTCCACAGGCGATCGACGAGCTCCGGCGGGATGCGGTCGCTCTCCAGGCAGGCGGCCGTCATCTGGCCGACCTCGTCCTGCGACAGCCGGTGCAGCTCCACCAGCGCGCCGGACCCGCGTTGCACCATCCGGCGGACGAGCTCCAGCGCGTGGCCGGGTTCGCTGCGGATCGTCGCGAGCAGCAGGACCGGCTGGTCCTCCAGGTTGTCCGCCAGGTACTCCACGACCGCAAGCGTTTCCGCGTCCGCCTCGTGCAG
This sequence comes from Lentzea sp. HUAS12, assembly GCF_024125735.1. NCBI lineage: Bacteria > Bacillati > Actinomycetota > Actinomycetes > Pseudonocardiales > Pseudonocardiaceae > Lentzea > Lentzea sp. HUAS12. Next base: position 4,182,916 of record NZ_CP099738.1, on the reverse strand, counting down.
GTCCTCGAGCACGAGCAGCACCGGGGTCTTGCGCGCGACGGAGGCGAGGAGCCTGAGCACCGCCTCCGCCAGCACCACGACCGACTCCGTGGTCGACCGGTGGTCGTGCCACTCCGGGATCAGCGTGCCCAGCACGGGTTTGTACGGCCCGAGCGCGGAGTCGTCCGGCGGATCACCGCGGAAGAGGCCCAGCAACGCCTCCGCGATCGGGCGGAACGGCACCATCGGGCCGATCGTCGTGCCGCGTCCCTTGAGCACCCGCATGCCCTCGTCGAACGCCGCGCCCGCCGCGTACCGGGCGAGCCTCGACTTGCCGATCCCCGCCTCACCGGTGAGGAAGACGGCGCCGCCGCGGGAGTCGCGCGTGCGGGAGAGCGCCCCGGTGATTGCCGTGACTTCCTGATCACGACCGATCACCTGGGACGCTCCTGTCTGCATGTCTGGACCCTAACGGGCCCGTACCGGTCTCGAAATCGACCGGCCAGACGTATTCGAGGTGAAAGTTTCCTAGACCACGCTCACGGTCGTGTCCGTGACGAGGGGGGTGATGGCCACGAACGCGCTCGTCGCCATGGTCAGGCCCATCAACGCACGCGCCCGCGCACCCGCCAGCGTCTTCGGCGCCAGTTCCATCTCGCCGATCGCGTGCTCGGCGGCGTCGGACCGGTCGGCCGCGCTGTGCAGGGACTCGTTCATCGGGTGCACTCCTCTTCGTCAGGTGATGCTTGCAGTAGCAGGACCGAGGGGATCGGGAACCCTTGGCGCAGCAGGCCGTGACCGATTCCGGACAGGCCGGTGAGCAGGCCGGGCGACGGCACGCCGCCCGGGGTGGCGCAGCGCGCGCCCTGTTCGTCGAGCGTTCCCAGCAACAGGGCCGTGCGCCGGTTCGCGGCGCTCGGGTGGTGCGCGGCCAATGCCTCGACGACGCCCAGTTCGCCGTGGCAGAGACTCATGTCCCGCAACGGTTCCCTGGAGGCGAGCAGACCGGCCAGGCGCTCGTCGTCCCTGGCGAGCGCCACACCGGCCAGTCCCGTGCACCACCCGGTGTCGGTGGGGTCGATCGCGTCGCTCTCCAGGGACGTTCGTGCGGCCACATCTGATAACTCGTCACGAACCGTTGCCGCGTAACGCCTCAGGGCCCATCCGATTCCCGCATCGCCACGGGCGAAACCATTCGAGGAACTGATGACTCCACGCAGAGTGGACGCGTAGTGATCGGCGAGCGCGAGGGATTCGGGAGTGCCCACGGCGAGCATCGCGGCCAGTGAGCCCGCGACGCCGTCCAGGACGGTGTGCGACGAATCCTCCCTCGGCATCAGCTGAACGGCCTGCGCGAGCAGCTTCGGGTCGAGGCCGAGCAACGGCGTGAGGCGCGCGAGGCCGTAGCAGATGCCACCCAGGCCGTGGATCCCGCCGCCGACCACCGAGACGAGCTCGGGCTGCTCGGCGAAGAGGTGCAGCAGGTCGGGCAACGGCCGCAGCGCGTCCCGCGCGAAGTCGACGTAGCGCGCGGCCCCGGTGAGCGCGCCCAGCTCGGCGAGGAACAGCGCCACGCCCGTGTAGCCGTTCGACAGGCCGGCGCCGAGCGGCTGCACCGTCCAGTGCCGGTCGTCGACCAGTTCGAGCCCGAGCCAGTTGACGCGGTCCTCCCCGGTGACCGCGTGCGCGAGGATCTGGTCGGCGATCCCGCAGGCGGCGACGAGCAGCCGCGCCGGGTCGGGGTCGACCGGCGCCACGTGCCCCTGCACCGCGGCGCCGCTGTGGTGCGACACCGGGCGCGGCCGCGACGCCAGCAGGGCCGTGATCACCCACTGCTGGTCGTGCCGGTCGACCTCGCTCATCGCGAGGATCTTGCGCGTGACGGCGTGCAGCCCGGGCTCCGGCAGCATCCCCGGCAGCCGGAGCCCGGACGCGGTCCACAGGTCGGTCGACCCCGGCCGGCACGTGAACAGCGGCACGTCCCCGCGCCACAGGTCGGACACCTCGAACGGCACCAGCCGGTCGAGCAGCGGGTCGTCCACCACCAGCACGCCGAACGCCAGGTCGCGGTCGAGCGCGTCGGCCAGCACGGACGGGTGCGTCGACTCGTCGAGCAGCCGCGCGTACTGCCGCGTCGCCCGCGCCACGAACCGCACTTCCTCGTCGGCGCACTCCCGGACGAGCCGCAGCAGCTCGTCGCGGTGCGCCACGATCGCGTCGTAGCCCGCGCGGAACCCGGCGAGCAGCGAGTCCTGGTAGTCGGCGGGCTCGGCGGGCGTGCCGTCGAGCAGCGGCCGGTTGCGCGCCCCCGACGACGTCCGCGGGCGCCTGACCAGCCGCATCCTGTCGGTGCCCGGGTCGGCCCAGTCGACCGAGTTCAACGGCGACAGCACGCCGTGGTCGCCGCCGACACCGGACACGTCCGCCACCCCGTTGTCACCGAGCAGCACGTGGGGGAGCAGGGCCGTGCGGTGCACCGACCGCACCAGCGCGGCCGCGGCGGGGTCGGCGTCGTTCACGAGCGTCGGGTGGAACAGCGTCTCGACGTCCACGAGAACCGGCTGGTCACCGCACGCGATGAGGTTCTCGTAGTGCATGTCGGTGCCGTCGACCGCGTAGAGCAGCGCCAGCAGCGCGCCGAGCCGCCGGTAGAACTCGGCGACCTGCGACACGTCCGCGCACGGCTCGTGGGTGACGTGCTCGATCCACCCGTAGCCGTCGCGGGGCAGCAGCCTCGGCGACCTGAAGTCGATCCTGGTCCGCTCGGACAGCCACCGGACCTGCTCCTGGAAGCGCACGTGCAGCCCGACCGGCCGCGGCCGGTAGACGAGCTTCGCGCCGGACTCGAAGGTCAGGACCGCCACGGTCCGCCCCTGCTGGTGCGCGTCGCCCTGCCCCGTCTCGATGGAGATCAGCGCGCCGGGGTCGTGGTCGTCGAAGATCGTGCGGACGATCTGGGCGCGGTCGCGGGTGAACCGCGACGACAGCTCGTGGTGAGTGGAAACGGCCTGCTCACAGGCCTGCGCGAGCAGCCGGGCGAGCACCGGGTAGCGGTTGAAGACGCTCGAGAGGTTCAGCGTCCGCGTGAACTCGGCGAACCGCTCCTCACTGGTCGCGCTCGTCAGCGTGCCGCGCACGGTGTGCAGCTCGAGCACGAGCGTCCGCGCCGCGATCTCCACCAACCGGCGCCCGAGCTGCTCGGCGAACGCCGCGTCGAACGGCGGCGCCACCTCGGTGCGCGAGGCGTCGATCAGCGGGCGCAGGGCGTGGGCGAAAGCTGCTGTCCAGCTCTCGCCGGTGCTGGTCTCGGCCGCGGAGGTCACCGGCACAACCTCGCACGCGCGACCGCCCCGCACATGGGGATCAACCCCCCAGATTTGCGAACGCCCCCGGCCACCGCTGCTCCCGAGCCCGCCCGCGGCCCGCCCGGGCCTGCTCGCGGCCGTGAATATGGGGGTCCGCCACCCATGTCCCGCCGCCCGATCACCCCGAGACTCGAAGTCCGAGGGAGGGAACGGGATGAGGGAGTTCGGAGAACTGCTGCGCACGCACCGCATCGGCGCGGGCCTCACCCAGCAACAGCTGGCTGACTTCGCGATGGTGAGCGTGCGGGCGATCCGGGACCTGGAGTGCGGCCGCACCCGCTCGCCACGTGCGGAAACGGTGCGCCTGCTCGCCGACGGCCTGCGGCTGGACGAGGGCAGCCGCGCCGACCTGCAGCAGGCAGGGGGGCGGTCGGCCGGTCGTGCGGCGGTGGCACCACCCGCGCCGGCCGGGCCCGGTGGGCTGATCGTGGGGCGGGAGGCGGAGGCGGCGGCTTTGGCGGCGTTGCTGACGGAGGCGCCGGGCGGTGCCGGCGGGCCGGGCCAGGCCGGGGTCGGGCCGGGGCAGGTGAGGGGTGCTGCCGAGCCGGGGGAGGCGCGGCATCGAGCCGGGAGCGCTGCCGGGCTGGGGAACGCCGTGCGGCACATCGCCGCACCAGGCGGCACCGTTGCGGACGTCATCGCGCTCGGCCGCGCCGACACCCTCGGCCGCGCCGACACCCTCGGCCGGGCCGACACCCTCGGCCGGGCCGACACTGTTGGTCGGGCCGACACCCTCGGCCGGGCCGCCACCCTCCGCGGGCCGCACGCCCCGACGCGCCTCATCACCATCACCGGGGTCAGCGGCGTCGGCAAGACGAGGCTCGCCCTCGAGGTCGCGGGCGACCTCCACTTCCGGCACGGCTGGTCCGTGCTGTGGCACCCGTCGCACGCCACCCCTGCCGTCGACGACGACCAGGACACCGTCCTCGTCACCGACCACCGCCCCGACCCGCATCTGCTGGACGCGCACCCGCGGCTGCGGGTGATCGTCACGGCGCTGGCGCCGACCGGGTTGCCCGGTGAGCACGTGTTCCCGCTGGGGGCGCTGGCCGACGACGCCGCGGTGCGGCTGTTGCTCACGCACGTGCACCGGGTGCGGCCCGCGTTCAAGCCCGAGCCCGCCAACCAGGCCGCGCTCGTGGGACTCGTGCACGCGCTGGACGGGTTGCCGTCGGCGCTGGAGTTCGCCGCGGGGTGGTTCATGGTCTACTCGCCGCAACACCTGCTCGAGCGGTTGCGGTCGCACCCCCTCGACCCGACGTCGGCGCACCTGCGCGACTCGCTGCGGCGCTCGCTGTCCACAATGGATGACGAGGCCCGCGCGCTGCTCGTCAGGATGGCGGAGGGACAGGAGGCCGGGCACGGCCGTGCGCTCCAGGAACTGCGCGTGCGCGGGCTCGTCCGGCGTGCCGGAGACCGGTACGAGGTGCTGAGTCTCGTGCGCGCTGCTGTGCTGGAGCCCGTGTCAGGGCCGCACCTGCACGGAAGCGTGGCCCTGACCTGGCCGGTCTGACAGCGCGGCTAGAAGGTGGCGGTCAGGCACGCCAGGCGGTCGCCCGCGGTGCCCGCCTTGCCGTGGTCCGTGCTGGTGTGCGCGGCGTGCACGACGACGGCGTTCGCCTCGCCCTTGCGGAACTCCCACGCCACGGTGGCCTCGGCCGACGCGGCGCCCTGCGCGTCGGTGGTGAAGTCCAGCCAAATCTCGTTCTCCGCGTTGGCGTAGCGGGGGTCGACGCTCGGAGACACCGGGTCCTTCGAGTTCTGGTAGTGCGGGCCCGAGTCGGCCGGCTTCGCGCCGCACGGCTTCGTGTGCACGTGCGAGCCGTACTTCGTGTCCGGCAGGAGACCGGACACCTTCAGCTCCACGGTCGTCCGTCCATCCGCGACGGTCGAACCGGTGGAAAGACGAGCTCCCACGGGGATTCGCGCCACGTCGTAGGTGATGCCGGCGGGCTGGTCACCCGACGCGGCGGGCGCGGCCACGGTCGTCTCGGCGATCGGCTTCACGGAAGGCGAGCCGGCCGGGCCGTCGGATGCCGAGCAGGCGGCCAGTCCCGCGGTCAGGAGCACGGCGCCCGTGAGGGCCGCCACAGTCGTGCGCATGTTTCTCCTCGTGTCAACTGCGTTCCAGGTTCCCATCCTCTCCACGTCCACGATCGGGTGACTGGTTCAGATCGATCGGGACGAGCTCCGCGAACGCCTTCCGGTAGGCCGCGCACCGGTGGTAGTCGCTGTGGGTCTCCACTGTGGACGCGCCCTCCAGGGTCTCGTCCGCGCGGCGGTCGGCGGAACCGCCCGTCCAGCTCCGCACCGGGAACCCGAGGTAGTCGGTCCGGCGCCACAGGTTCACCCAGTTCGCGCCCAGCAACGACGACAGCCCGCCCTCCTGCGGCTCGCCCGGCGGCCGCCACCAGGGGTCGAGGCTGAAGAACGTGCCCGCGCGCACCTGCGGGGTGCCGAGCACCGGCGGGCCGAGCAGCTCCGGGAAGATCCGCCCGAAGTAGGGCCGCAGCTGCACGCCGTACGTCAGCAGCCGCACGCGCCCCAGATCCTCCGGCGGCAACGCGTAGATCGCCGCCACGGCGAGCACCGCGCCGAGGCTGTGCGCCGAGAGCACCACGCGGTTCTCCGGCGACCGCGCCAGCCACGAGTGGGTGTGCTCGGCGAGTTCTGGCACCGCGCGCTCCGCGTAGCAGGGCGGCGCGAACGGGTGCGCCGCGCGCGGCAGGAAGCACATCAGGTCCCACACCAGCCCGAGCGGCCGGCGGTTGGTGAGCGTGCCGGCCCCGATGAACGCCCCGACCACAGCCACTCCCACGAGACCGATGACCCAGTTGCTCCCGTTCACCACCCACGTGATGTTCGACCACCGGGCCCACGCGGGTGACGCGAAAGAGAGGTAACACGTCAGCACGAGAGCGAGCACGCTGACCGTCGACAGCACGCCGACGACGTTCTCGGCGCGGTGGGCCACGGCGGCGAGGTGCCGCGCCCGCACCACCGACGACGTGCCCTCACCGTCGAAGGGTGACGGCTTCTTCCAGCGCGCCATGAAGAATCCGGCGTGCACCAACAAGAACACCAGCAGCAGGACCGCGACACAGGCGAAGGTCGCGCCGAACCACAGGTAGAACGACGACGCCCGCAGCCCCGCGCCGACCCAGCCGCGGAACGTCAGCACCAGCACGGTCGACAACGTCACCGACGCCGTCAGCGACAACCCGAGCAGCACACCGGGTCCCGCGCCGTGCCACGCCTGCCACCCGTCGCCCTTCCGCGGCCACGCCCTCCACAGGAAGGCGGCGCCCACCAGGACAACGCCGATCCACGCCCACGAGGACCAATGCCCCGCAACCATGAACGCGGCGAACAGCACCACGAACACGAGCGGGCCCTTCTTGTCGTTGCGCCGCCACGACCACGCCGCCAGCGTCGACCCGAGCAACGCCGCGGTGACGACCGGTGGTCCCCACTGCACGAGCAGCAGCGGGCCGTCGAACGCGGGTGCGAGGACGTAGATCCCGGCCAGGTGCGCCACCAGCACGAGTGCCGCCACGACCACCAGCCAGCGCGACCACGGACCGTTCCCGACCGACTGCGGCACGTCCGGTCCGTCCGCCGCCGTCACGACCACCCGCGCGATGACGACGGCGAGCACCGCGGCAGCGGCGACGGTGACGCCGAAGAAGAACGCCCGCGGCACCTGGACGCTCGTCACCAGCGCCACCACCGAGAACCCCGCCGCGAGGTGCAGCCGGGTGAGCCGGCCGACCCGCGAGTCGCCCTGCCACATCGACGACCGGCCGAGCATCACCCCGTCATGGCGTTCCGGCGTGCTCTGCGCCGCCTCGTACCTGCTGCGGGACAACGAGGTGAGCGCCACCAGACCGAGGAGCAGCAGCACCGGCACGACGGAGGCGACGAGCACCCGGACGTGCCGCGGCGGGTCCCCGAGCACGTCGAGGAACTCGGGGAGCCGCCGGCAGTTCGCCGCGGGCAGCGAGCACTGGACCGCGTAGACGTCGATCGCGACCTCGCACACGGCGAGCACCAGCAGCAACGTGAGCCCCAGCCCGAACAGGCGCGTGCTGGCCGCGCCGCGCCCGGAGTTCCACCACACCTTCTGCGGCTTGTCCGGCGACGCGTCGACGGGCAGTTTCCGGGACCAGTAGGCGACGTTCGCGAGCCCGAACGGCAGCAGCAGCGCCCATCCGATGCGGCCCAGCAGGTTCACGGCCCTGGACGGAACCCCGCTGCCGCCGATCCCCGGACTGCTGCGCGCCATCCCGCCCCACGAGTAGGCCTCGCGCCGCACGCCGGGCGGGGCCTGACCGGGGTGTCCCTGGGGCAGCGCGGCCACCCGGTCCGGTTTCGTCTCCCAGAAGCTGCCGAGCTTGTCAGAGCCGCTGAACCGCTCGACGTCGTCCGGTGACAGGGCCAGCATCGCGTGCGGGGGCGTGTTGTTCACCCCGTGGATGCGCAGTTCGAGGACACGTGGACTCATGGCGCGCCTCCCTCTACTCCAGTTGTCGTCCCGGGAACTGCTCCAGTTAGCGGCCGAACGGGTGAAAAAGGTGTATCCAGGTGCCCTCGGAAGCCTCTACTGAGCAAGGAGGCCCCACCATGACCGCAACCGCTCACCCGAACATCGCGAACTCCGTCGGACTCGCCGAGTTCCTCGCCACCGCGGGCACGCTCACCCTGGCGCAGCGCAAGCTCATCGTCGACCAGGCGTTGATCCTGCTGGAGCAGAACTACGCGCACCTGCCTCTGAAAGTCGCCATGCACGCCGTGAACCCCGTGCAGCGGCTCAGAGTTCTCAGAGCGAGACTCGAACGGCAGACCGACGCGACGGCCGAGGCCGAGTGGCAGTTCCACCGCGAGCTGTCGAGCACCTTCCACTCGGTGCGCGACCTGCACACGAACTACCTGCTGCCCGCGCCGTTCGCGGGCAAGATCGCCTTCTTGCCGTTCCAGCTGGAGCGCTGCTTCGCGCAGGACGGCACCGAGCAGTACCTCGTCGCCCGCACGGTCGCAGGTTTCACCGGCCTGGCGGTCGGCGCCGAGGTGACGCACTGGAACGGCACGCCGATCGCCCGTGCCGTCGCGCTGAACGGCGCGGTGTTCGCGGGCAGCAACACCGCCGCGAACCTCGCCCGCGGCCTCGAGTCGCTCACGTTGCGCCCCTTGGTGATCCAGCTCCCGCCCGACGAGGACTGGGTCGTCGTCAGCCACCGCACCGAGGCGGGTGCCGCCGAGGAGGTCCGCGTCGACTGGCAGGTGACCGAGAACCTGCCGCCGATGACGGACGTGGACTCGCTGTCACCGGCCGCCGCCGCACAGGGAGTCGACCTCGACTCGGACGAGAAGGCACGCGCCAAGAAGTTGTTGCACGCGCCCAAAGTCGTGCAGGCCGAGGCGGCCGGCGGCGCGGTCGCGATGGCCGCGCAGGACGTCGCGACGACGATGCCCGGCGTGTTCCGGGCGCGTCCCGTTACCACGCCGTCCGGCACGTTCGGGCACCTGCGGATCTTCACCTTCAGCGTCGACGACCCGGAGGCGTTCCTCGCCGAGTTCGTCCGGCTCGCGAACCTGTTGCCGCAGAACGGACTCATCGTCGACGTCCGCGACAACGGCGGCGGCCACATCTTCGCCTCGGAGTTCCTGCTGCAGACGATGACGCCGAAGCGGATCGCGCCGGAACCCGTGCAGTTCCTGAGCACGCCGCTCAACCTGAGGATCTGCCGCCGCCACGCGGAGGACCCGACCGGCCAGATCGACCTCGGCCCGTGGTTCCCGTCGCTCGACAGCTCGACCGAGACGGGCCAGGCGTTCTCCTGCTCGCACACCATCACGCCGGTCGACGGCGCGAACGCCGTGGGCCAGACCTACCACGGCCCGGTCGTGCTGATCACCGACGCGCGCTGCTACTCGGCCACGGACATCTTCGCCGCGGGCTGGGCCGACCACGAGCTGGGCCCGATCCTTGGCGTGGACGACAACACCGGCGCGGGTGGCGCGAACGTGTGGACGCACGGACTGCTGGCGACCCTGCTGAAGATCCCGGCGCCGGTGGACCCGGAGTCGCCGTACCGGCCGTTGCCCAACAAGGCGAACATGCGCGTGTCGATCCGCCGCACGTTGCGCGTCGGCAAGCTGGCGGGCACGCCCGTGGAGGACCTCGGCGTGCGCCCGACGCACCAGCACAAGGTCACGCGCGCGGATCTGTTGCAGGGCAACGTGGATCTGCTCGCACGGGCGGGGGAGCTCTTGAAGGAGCTGCCGGTGCGGCGGCTCGGGGTGGCGGTCGCGGGCACGACCGTCTCACTGGACACCGTGAACCTCGACCGGGTGGACGTCTACGTCGACGGCCGCCCGGCGACCTCGCTGGACGTGACCGACGGCGCGCACACCGCGACGTTGAACGCGACCGGGCGCGAGGTGCGCGTCGAGGGGTTCGCGGACGGGCAGCTGGTGGCCGCGCGCAAGGTCGCCAGTTGATCGGGCGGGCGCTTCCGGTGACTCCATGACCGGTTGCGCCCGCACCCTCACGTGCTAGCGCGTGAACGTGTACGCGCGGTCGGAGGCCACTGCCGCGAGCTGCGCCTCCGTACCCGCCGTCCAGCTCTGCGCCCAGACGACCTCACCGTTGCGGCGGAAGTTCCACGCGATCGTGATGCCGTGCTGGTCGTTCTTGGTGAAGACCGTGACGCCACCGCGGTGGTCGCTGACCTTGCCGGTGCACCTGTCCCGCTCACACAGCTGCTGCGGCGACTCCTGGAAGAACCCCGGCGCGTTGACCTGCATGAACACCGTGTTGCTCTGGCCCTGCACGGTGAAGCCGGTCCAGTTCGTCATGTACTGCATGTCGTCGAACAGACGGCCCTCCGCCTCACCACCCCAGTTGCCGGGCGAGACGTTCTCCGCGCCGCGGAAGACCTTCGGGAAGGTCTCCTGCTGACGAGCGGTGAACCCGGCGGCCTGCACCTCCAGCTCCGCCTTGGTCTTGTGGATCGGCGTGACGTCCTTCGGCGGCCACACGACGTCCGCGGACGCCGACGCCGTACCCGTGATACCGATGAGTGCCAGGCCCGTCAGGGCGGCCGCCATCACCTTGAGCATGCGCATTTTTTAATCCCCCTGGTGAGTACTTGCTTGCTGTGGGTAAGACGCCACAAGATCACCCTGGGGTTGCATGCCGCCTAGAGCCAACCTCGGCGCATCGCTTGAACACCGGCCTGGAACCGCGTCTGCGCCCCGCACCGGTCCATCAGCTGCCGCACCCGCCGCTGCACGGTCCGCGGCGCGAGCCCCAGCTGCCGCGCGATCGACTCGTCGGTCAGCCCGGCGGCCAGCAGCCCCAGCAGGTTCGGGTCGACGTCGGCCGCGGCCGCGTAGATGCCGCCGGGGCTGAACGGGATCCCCTTGTCCCAGTACAGCTCGAACGTCGACCGCAGCACGTCGAGCAACGCGGACGGGCGGATCAGCAGCACCTTGTCGACCACGTCGCCGTTGACGACGGGGAGCACGGCCGCGTGCGTGTCGATCACCGCGAGCTTGAACGGCAGCGTCGGCGTGACACGGGCGCGTTCGCCCGCCGCGACCAGTTCGATGATCTCCGTGACCCGGCCGGGGATGTCGACGGCCGAGCGGTCGTAGACGACGCGCCACTGCACGTCCCGTTCGCGCGTCTCGTCCTCGAGCGCGACGTGCTGGCCGAGCGGCGTCACGTACGGAGGCTGGTCGAGCACGCAGACCTCGTCGCGGGCGCCGCGGAGCAGGGCGTGCCACAGCTCGCGCACGGCGTCCACACCGGACACCACCTCGACGAACGCGTTGTCCGCCAGCTCCTCGCCGCGGTTGCGCAGGTAGAGCTCCATCAGCGGGCCGACGTCCGCGCGGGCCCGGCGGTTCTGCTCCTCGCGGGCCGCGATCAACGCCTCCACGGCCAGGTCGGGTGCGACGGCCTGCCACACGTCCCCGGGCAGGTGCCGGACCAGGCCGAACTCCCGCATCCGCTCCAGCAGCGAGGCGTTGACGCCGATTTCGTCCGTCGTGCGGCTTCCGCCCGTTACCAGGAGCTCGTAAACGGCGGTGAGCTCCGGTGCGACGCCCAAGTGTCCGAACACGGCCACATTGTGCGCCATTCAGCGCAACACCCGTGTCGTGAACACGACAGTGTCGGAAATCGGACTCCGCTAGACCTGTTTTCGCAGGTGTGACCCGACTTACGGTCCCTCCACCTCCGCAGCCGGTTCAGAACCCTGACGCCCTCAACGGCACGCGAAGGCCCTGCGTGGAAGGACCTCACGTGAACAAGATGCGACGCACGAGTGTGTGCGCCGCGGCAGTTTCCGCCGCCGTGCTCAGCGTTGTCGCCCCCTCGGCGACCGCTGCCCCCGCCCAGATCCAGTCCCAGCCGGACTCGACCCAGGTGAACCGTCCCTTCGAGCGGCTGATCGTCGGCTACAAGCCCGGCACCGCCGAGGCCTCGTCCGACACCGCTGCCTCGGACGACGCCCGCAAGAAGGGCAAGTCGCTGCACCGCCGCACGGCGAGTGGCGCTGTCGTCGTCGACCTCGGCTCCAAGACCACGAACGCCGACAGCACCATCCAGGCGTTCAAGAACGACCCGAAGGTCGCCTACGTCGAGCCGGACCTGCTGATGCAGCCGTTCGCCGACCCGAACGACACCGAGTACTCCAGGCAGTGGGACCTCTTCGAGGCCACCGCGGGCATGAACGTGCCCGGCGCCTGGTCCAGCACCACCGGCGCGGGCGTCACCGTCGCCGTGATCGACACCGGGTACGTCGCGCACAGCGACCTGGCGAGCAAGGTCGTCGCGGGGTACGACTTCGTTTCCGACTCGGCGCGCGCACGGGACAACAACGGCCGTGACTCGAACCCGGCCGACGAGGGTGACTGGGTCGCCCGCGGCGAGTGCGGCACCGACGCCAACGGCAACCCGGTCCCGGCCGCCGACCAGGGCTCGTCCTGGCACGGCACGCACGTCGCCGGCACCATCGCCGCGGCCACGAACAACAGCAAGGGCATCGCGGGCATCGCCTACGACGCGAAGATCCAGCCCCTGCGCGTTCTCGCCAAGTGCGGCGGCGCCACCTCGGACATCGCCGACGCGATCACCTGGGCGTCCGGCGGCACGGTGAGCGGCGTGCCCGCGAACCAGAACGTCGCCAAGGTCATCAACATGTCCCTGGGCGGCCAGTCCTCCTGCTCCACGACGTACCAGAACGCGATCAACGGCGCCATCAACCGCGGCACCACGGTCGTCGTCGCGGCGGGCAACTCGAACATGAACGTCGCGAACTTCACCCCGGCCAACTGCAACGGCGTCATCACCGTCGCGGCCTCCTCGCGTGAAGGCAACAAGGCGTTCTACTCGAACTTCGGCACCCGCATCGACATCGCGGCCCCCGGCGGCGAGACCCGCCGAGGCACCGACACCCCCGGCACCATCACCACGCCGGAGAACGGCATCTGGTCGACGCTGAACGCCGGCGCCACCACCCCCGGCGCCGAGAACTACAAGCCCTACCAGGGCACCTCGATGGCGGCCCCGCACATCGCGGGCCTCGCGGCACTGCTCGTCGCCAAGAAGCCGTCGCTCACCCCGGCCGAGGTCAAGGACCTGATCAAGACCAACGCCCGCACCTTCCCCGGCACCTGCTCGGGCGGCTGCGGCGCGGGCCTCGCGGACGCCACCAAGACCGTGAACGCCGTCGACACCACCCCGCCGCCCTCCGGCGGCCTGGAGAACACGACCGACGTGGCCATCCCGGACCGCGGCACCGCCGTCACGTCCTCCATCAACTCCACGGTGACGGGCAACGCCTCCGCCACCACCAAGGTAGGTGTGGACATCGTCCACACCTACCGCGGCGACCTGGTGATCGACCTGGTCGCGCCGGACGGCACCGCCTACCGGCTGAAGAACTCGTCCTCTTCGGACAGTGCCGACAACGTGGTGGCGACCTACACGGTCAACGCCTCGTCCGAGGTCGCGGCGGGCACGTGGAAGCTGCGGGTCCAGGACGTGTACTCCGGTGACACCGGGTACATCAACTCCTGGAACCTGACCCTGCGATAGCTCCACGAGTTCGCCGAGGGGCGGCGCCTCCCAGCCTGTACTGGGGGAGCGCCGCCCTTTCACGTGCGGGCCCAGCGACGCAACGGCGAGGCCGGGACACCTGCTGCCAACCGCAATGCCGTAGGCGAGGCGTCACCTCCGCCTGCCTGGGAGGCGGAGGTGACGCAACCCCGATCGCGATCGTCGCGCAGCGGCGATGACCCGCCCCGGCTCGTCAGGACCCGAGCAACCAGCCGGCACAATCCCGACCCGTGCAGGCGAACAACCCCACCCGCCCACGGGTAACGTCAAAACCATGGCCACACTGGTGACGTTCCACGCCCACCCCGACGACGAGTGCATCGTGACCGGCGGCGTGATGCGCAAGGCGTTCGAAGAGGGGCACCGGGTCGTGCTCGTCGTCGCGACGCGCGGCGAGGCCGGCGAGGTCCCGGACTTCCTCGACGAGGGCGAAGAACTCTGGCAGCGCCGCGTCGTCGAGACGCACGCGGCGGCCGACCTGCTGGGCGTGGCGCGCGTGGAGTTCCTGGGGTACCGCGATTCCGGGATGATGGGCGACGAGCTCAACGACCAGCCCGGCTCGTTCTGGACCGCGGACGTCGAGGAGGCGGCCCAGAAACTCGCGGCGATCCTCATCGACGAGGACGCGAAGGTGCTCACCACCTACGACAGCTTCGGCGGCTACGGCCACCCCGACCACATCCAGACGCACCGCGTGGGCATGCGCGCCGCGGAGATCGCGGGCACGCCGGCCGTCTACCAGGCGCTGGTGCGGGAGTCGGCGTTCCGCGAGGCGTTCCGGCGCGCGAACATCGAGGAACCGCCGCCGCTCGGTGAGGGCGCGGTGCCGGAGTCGGAGATCAACGTCGGTGTCGACGTCTCGAAGTACCTCGAGGTGAAGCGGCAGGCGATGCGGGCGCACGCCTCGCAGATCCCCGAGCAGTCGTTCTTCCTGTCGCTCGACGAACCCACGTTCGCGCACGCGTTCGCCACGGAGTGGTTCATCCGCGAGGGACACGAGCCCGCGACCGCTCTGGACCTCTAGACAGCAACGGGGGCGGTCCCGGTGGACCGCCCCCGTTCCGTCGTTCAGCTAGTTCACGCGCTGCGGCGGCGACGCAGGAACAGCAGGGTGCCGGCACCGGCACCGACGAGACCCACGCCCGAGAGCAGCAGCCACATCGGCGAGGCACCGGTCGCCGCGAGGGGCGGTTCCGGGGCGCTGCCGGCGGGAGCGGCCGGGGTGGACGACGGCGGGACCTCGGAGGACGAGGGCGTCTCCGGGGACGTCACGACCGGCTTGGTCGTGGTCGTCGTGGTGGTCGTCGTGGTCGTGGTCGGCGGGGTCTTCACGCACGCCGGGGTCTCGTGCGTCTTCTCGTAGTTGTACTTCGAGCCGTCCGAAGCGGTCACCTTGATGGTGAAGGTGTGCTTGACGGTGCCGTCGGCCTCGAACTTCTTCTCGCCCCAGTTCTGGCCGAACTTCTCGTCGGCCAGGACCTTGTCACCGTCCTTGATCAGCACGGTGTTCTTGTCGCCGCCCGCGTACTGGGTCAGCTTGACCTTCAGCACAGCCTTGTCCTTGACGCACTCCGCTGACGACACCGGGGTGTGCGCGCTGGCCGGGGTAGCCAGTGCCAGCGAAGCGAGGGCTGCGGTGGCCGTCACCGCGAGCGCGCCGAGAACTCTGCTTGCCATGGAAACTCCTGCTCTGCATTGGTGCGATGGCGGATCAAACAAGTGAAATGCCAAATCACCCGACCGGGTGAACCGCGCCACGCTAACAACTCAGAGCGTTCGAAAGGTCACTGTATGGCAACGCTACGGTGTCACCACGGGTAGATCCGCATGTTTTCTGTTAGCCCGATCGTGCCCGCGACCAACCGCATCTGTTCCACGCCCCGCACGTCGGCGTCCAGCAGTCGCGGCGAGCAGATCATCACGGCGAGCACCTGGGCGCGCGACAGGGCCACGTTCAATCTGTTGCGTGACAAAAGAAAGTCCAGGCCACGCGGCAGGTCCACGGTGGACGACGACGTCATGGACATGATGACGGCCGGTGCCTCCTGGCCCTGGAAGCGGTCCACCGTGCCCACTCGGGTCTCCCCGAACCCCGCCTCGGCGAGCCTGCGGCGGATCACCCGCACCTGCAGGTTGTACGGCGCGACGACCAGAACGTCCGCATCGGTCAGTTCGCGCGTTTTGCCGTTGTCCGTCCAGGTGCGACCCACGATCGCGCTCACCGTGTCGACCACGGCGTCGGCCTCCTCGACCGACGACGTGATGTTGTGCCGGTGGTCGACCTCGCGCAGGTAGATGCCGGGCTCGATCCCGGAGATCGACCGCAGGGCGGCCGAGGAGTGCGAATGGAGCAGCCCGGCGTAGGAGAGCTCCGACACGGGACGGCACACCGCCGGGTGCATCCGGCGCGTCTCCGCCAGGAAGTAGCCGAGGTGCGGCGGGATCACGTCCGCGTCGCCCAGCAGGTGGCCCAGCGCCGAGGCGTCCGAACCGGGCGGGTGCACGCCCTGCACCACCTGCGGCAGTTGCTGGGGATCGCCCAGCAGCACGAGGTTGCGCGCCGCCGTCCCCACCGCCACGGCGTCGGCCAGCGCGAACTGGCCCGCCTCGTCGATGATCATCACGTCGAACGGCTGCGCCTTGATCACCGCGTTGGAGAAGGTCCAGGCCGTGCCGCCGACCAGGTGGCCCTGTGGGTGCTCCTCACGCCACTGCGCCAGGGCGCCGTTGCTCTTCGGCTGGTCCCACGGCAGGCCCTCCTCGGGCTTCTTCTCCTTGGGGCGCTTGGCCATCGGGATGTCGGGGTCGACGCTCGACAGCACGTTCTCCACGGCCTTGTGCGACGTCGACGTCACCGCGACCGTCTTGCCCTGGTCGATCAGGTGCCGCACGAGCTTGGTCGCGAGGTACGTCTTGCCGGCGCCGGGCGGCCCCTGCACGGCGAGCGTGCCGCCGTCGAGCTGGTCGACGGCCTTGATCACGGCCTGCACCACGTCGGGGTGCTGCGGCAGCGGTTGCGCGGGCGGCGTGCGCAGCAGCAGGTCGATGCCGGGGTTGCGGGGGAGCAGCGGCAACAGGCCGACGGCCTGCTCGGCCAGTTCCGCGACGGCCTCGTCCTTCGGCGACGCGGGCACCGGGCTGCCCGGCAGCACCGCGATCGGCATCTCGCCGTGCTCGACCGCGTTGCTCTCGGTCAGCACCAGCTCGTACGGGTTGTCGTCCGCCACGACGGCGTTGCGCGTCATGTTGCCGGGGTAGAGCAGCCGGACCTGCTCCCCGGAACCGAACGGGTGCGGCCGCTCCGGGTCGATGCGCGCGTGCACCTGCCGCTTGTGCGTCCGGACCCGCCCGGCAGGCGGCACCCAGTCGTCCGCCCGCAACGTGATCGGCACCGCGCAGTTCGAGTCGGTCTCCAGGTCGGAGATCGGCGCCAGGGCCTGCCGGAAGAAGTCGCCCCACGCCGGACTGGCCTCACGCCGGTGATACCCGACCGTCGCCGCGAACAACGCGTGCCCCTCGGCCATCAACGGCTCGGTCAGCGCCGCCATCCGGCGGGCCCGCTCGGCGGCCTTCTCCAGCGCGGCCTCGTCGCGTTCCTCGCGCACGGCCGTCTCGATCTCGCGCTCGACCTTGATGCGGTGCAACAGGTCCCGGAGACCCCGCGTCGGGACCTCGTCGTCCAGCAACGGCTTCAGCGCGGGCAGCGTGTACTCCCTTGTGGACACCCGCAACACCCGCCGCGTCAACGCCCCCAGGTCGACGCACCGCCGCACGAGCTCGTCCACTTCGGACTCCAGCGTCGCCGACCGCGCGGCCCGTCCGGCGAGGTCGTGCGGCGCGAAGTGGTAGACGGTGCCGGCCGGTGTGCGCTCGACGAACTCCGCGAACGTGCCGGACCACCCCGGAGTGCGGAACGTGTCGCCGTCGACCTCCAGGAACACGTCGTCCTCGGCGGGCTCGGGCAGGTTCGCCAGCGCCTCGGGCGCCACGACCTCGTAGGTGGTGACGCCGGTGCGCTCCTGCTGCACCTGGAGCCGCGCCTGCGCGGTCAGCGCGGTGAACGAGGCCGGCGAGAGGGTGGCAGGCCGCTCCTCGGTCTCCGCAAGCGCGTCGATGGTGTCAATGCCGACCGAAACCAGCTTCCGCCTCTGGTCGGCCCGCAACCCCGCCACCAGCGAGAGGTCCCGTGCCTGCTCACGGCCGGAAGCGCAGTGACGGGCGAACCGGCAGCCGGTGCAGGCCGCGCGCACGTCACCCCACGAGCGGGCAGGCGCGGGGGAGGGCTTCGCGAGCCGGGTCCGCAGGCGGCCGAGCAGGGGCGTGAAGTCCGCGACGCGGAACGACGTGCGCCTGCCGTCGACGATCAGGTGGGCGCGCGCGGCATCCACTGACTCGGCGGCCGCCACCAGCGACAGCACGGCCAGCGGCGTTGCCTCGGGGACCACGTCGCACGGCTCGTAGCCGTCGGGCGTGCGCACGAGCGTCTGGGCCGAGCAGTGGAAGGCGCCGTCGAAGAACACGGCGTTCTCGACCAGGTCCGCGCCGGAGCGCATCCGTTCGGCCGTCCTCGCCGCCTGCCGGTGCAGCTCGGCGGGGTCGCCACGCCGCTCGTCGCGCGCCAGGTAGCTGCGGTGTTCGCATTCGAGCAGGTCGACGAGGTCGGATGGACTGGCGAGCATGGTCGGTGATGCTAGTCAGCCCCACCGACAACGGTGGGACCTCGCCCCCGGCGGCACGGGCGCGCGACCCGCGTTCATCCCCGACTCGCGGGTCGCGCGCCCGCTCCCACCTGGAGCGGGCACCCCAGGTCCTGTATCGAAGTCTGATCCGCGACAGCCGGGCCCTCGAGCGCACCTCTCATCGAACCAGACCTCGATACAGGACCTAGACGTTCGCCTCCACGAGGTGCAGCAACGCCTCGTGGTGCGTGTTCGGGTAGTCGCGCGGCTTGAACGGACGCGTCTGCGCCCGCACCAGCGCCGCCGCCGCGGCCAGTTCGCCGGTGCGCACCTCGGTGTCGCGGTGCAGGAACGCGAAGTGCGGTTCCCGCACCTCGTCCGGCCACAGCAGCGTGTGCAGCACCAGCACGCCCTGCTGCGGTCGCAGCGCCGCCAGCGTTTCCTTGCCGCGCAGGGCGAACTTGACGATCGCGGCGGTCTTGGTGCGCTCCAGGGTCTCGCGCAGCAGCACGTAGGACCGCACCGCCAGGTCGTCCGGCTCGACGTAGTAGCTGCGGTGCAGCGCCACCGGGTCGACGTCGGTCTGCGGCGCGAACTGCTGCACGTCGATGACACCGTCCTCCGGTGAGGGGAGGTCGCCGGGGTCGATCTGCACGATCCGGCCGTCGTCGAGCTCGTAGCCGCGGCCGATGTCCTCCGGTGTGAGTCTCAGCGAGCACTCACCGCACACCTGCTGGTGGCGCACGCGGCCGCTGTCCTCGCGGTGCACCAGGTGCACCTTGCCGCGATGCTCGGTGGCCGCCGAGACCAGCCGCACCGTCATGGTCGTCATCCCGAACCGAAGTGCTCCCCGCCACACAGTTCTCATGACAAATGAGTACTCGAACAGGTGTTCAACTACGCGTAAGTGCTGGTGGAAGGCCTCGTTCGGACGCGTCCGACAGGTATCTCGGACGCGTGTATCCGACGAAAGTCACCCCAACGGCCTCACCAGGCAGAGGGCGCGTAGTCCTTCAGGAAGCAGCCGTACAGGTCCTCGCCGGCCTCGCCGCGCACGATCGGGTCGTACACCCGCGCCGCGCCGTCGACCAGGTCCAGCGGGGCGTGGAAGCCCTCCTCGGCCAGCCGCATCTTCATCGGGTGCGGCCGCTCGTCGGTGATCCACCCGGTGTCGACCGCGGTCATCAGGATGCCGTCGGCCTGCAGCATCTCCTCGGCGCTGGTGCGCGTCAACATGTTCAGCGCTGCCTTCGCCATGTTCGTGTGCGGGTGCCCGGAACCCTTGTAGGCGCGGGAGAACTGCCCCTCCATCGCCGACACGTTCACCACGTACTTGCGGCGGTACGACGACTTGGCCATCGACGCGCGCAGCCGCGAGATCAGCAGGAACGGCGCCGTCGAGTTGCAGAGCTGCACCTCGAGCAGCTCCACCGGGTCGACCTCGTCGACGTTCTGGATCCACGAGTTCGTGGCCGCGGTGTCCGGCACCAGGCCGCCCGCGTCGATGTCCTTGGAACCGGCCATCAGCGCGAGCGTCGTCACCGAGTGCGCCTCGGGCACGGCCGTGCCGGGCAGCGCCAGCTGGCCGTGGCCGCCGAACGAGATCAGCTCGGGCCGCCGGGCGTCGCCGGTCAGGGCCTCGTGCTCGGCGTGGGCCAGCGGCGCGTAGGCCCCAGGAGACCGCCGCACGGTCTGGGCGGCGTTGTTGATGAGGACGTCGAGGGGCCCGCGGGAGGCCACCTCGTCGGCCAGCGCCAGCACCTGGGCGGGGTCGCGCAGGTCGATGCCGACGATCTTGAGGCGGTCGATCCACTCGGCGGCGTCGGGCATCGAGGCGAAGCGGCGGGCCGCGTCCTTCGGGAAGCGGGTGGTGATCGTGGTGTGCGCGCCGTCACGCAGCAGGCGCAGCGCGATGTACATGCCGATCTTGGCGCGGCCGCCGGTCAGCAGCGCGTTGCGGCCGGTCAGGTCGGTGCGGGCGTCGCGCTTGCTGTGGTTGAACGCGGCGCAGTCCGGGCAGAGGTTGTGGTAGAAGGCGTCCACCTCGACGAACCTCTTGCGGCACGTGTAGCAGGAACGTGCGCGCAGCAGCGTGCCCGCCGTGGCGCCGGCGGCGTTCGACACGAGCGGGAGGCCCTGGGTCTCGTCGTCGATGCGGTCGGGCGAGCCGGTGGCCGTGAGCGCCGTCACGGCCCGGTCGTTGGCCACGATGGCGGCCTTGCGCTCGGTTTTGCGGAACTTCTTCGCGGCCTTGAAGATCTTCGCTGTGGCCCGGCGGACGCGCACGGCGTCGTCGTGTTCCGCCGGCAGGTCCTCGACCTGGGCAAGCACGCGCAGGCAGACTTCCAGCTCTGCGGGGTCGATCGAGGTCATGAGCAGGCATTTTACGGGGTTGGGGGAGGTGGCCGGATGACCGGGCCCGAACTGCTGGTGCTGTGGGACATCGACGGCACGCTGATCTCGGCGCGCGGCTTCGGCGGGCTGATGTACCGCCACGCGTTCCAGGCGGCGTTCGGCAGGGAGCTGGAGGGGCCCGTCGACCTCGGCGGGCGCACCGAGCTCGACATCATCGAGGAGACGCTGCGGCAGCACGGCATCGAGCACACCGAGGAGTCCTCGCGGCTGCTGGCCGACGCGCTGGCGAGCTCCTTCGAGACGCGGCGCGGCGAGCTGCCCGGCCACGGCGAGGTGCTGCCCGGCGCGCTCGAGGCCCTGGAGCACTTCGCGGACGACCCGCGCGTGCACCAGGGCGTGCTGACCGCGAACCTCCAGAGCGTCGCGTTGATCAAGCTGGAGGAGTTCGGTCTCGCCCACCTCGTCGACTTCGAGGTCAGCGCGTTCGGCGACGACCACGTCGACCGGGCCGAGCTCGTGACGTTCGCCCGCGAACGCGCGCGGCACATCCGCCCGTTCGCCCACCACGAGGTCGTGCTGATCGGGGACACCCCGCACGACGTCCAGGCGGCGGCGAAGGCCGGGGTGCGGCTGGTCGCCGTGGCCACCGGCAGGAGTTCGAGGCAGGACCTCCACCGGGCCGGGGCCCAGATCGTGATCGACGACCTGAGCGACCTGAAAGAGCTGACCAGGGGTGTGTGGGCGACCTGAGACGGGTCTGAACGGCTCTGGCCTACCGTCGATCACGGCGTTATGGTGCGCGGCATGCCCACAGCAGGCGGCCCGACAGTCAAACGGCTGTCCCAGCCGGACGCCGACATCAAACCCAAGGCCCTCGGACTGCCCCGGGGCCGCACGGTGATCTCGGTCTTCGGCTCCACCCAAGACATCGAGACGGATCTCGCCGCGAAGTTGTTGCCGGTGCTCAGATCCGTGGTCGTGACCGCGGCGCGCAACGGCGCCGTGTTCGTCACCGAAGGCACCGACAGAGGCGTTGTCCACTTGCTGGGCATGGCTTTGCAGGCGTGCGAGCAGCGCTGGCCCGTCGTGATCGGAGTCGCGCCGAGCAGCAAGGTGCACGACCTCACCGAGACCTCCACCAACGGTCAGGTCCCGCTGGAACCCAACCACAGCGTCGCCGTCATCGTCCCCGGTTCGGAGTGGACGGACGCGACGCCGGTGCTGTTCCGCACGATCGACGCCGTGCGCCACAAGAAGCCCGTCGTCGCCCTCGTCGTCGGAGGTGAGAACGAGAAGGAGGTCGTCGACCACCTCAGCGGCGACAACCCGTTGCTGGTGCTCGCCGGCACGGGCGGTCTCGCCGACCGCATCGCGACGGGTGACCTCACCGGCGACCTCGCGGTCCTCGTGCGCAGCGGCAAGATCTTCATCATCCACGTGGACGAAGGCGCCGGCAAAGCCGTCACCGCGCTGGAACGGTTGCTGGGCAAGGAGAAGCCCGTCAAGCCGCCGAGAATCCTGCCCAAGGTCCGCTACCGGGCACCGGAGGCGCGGCCGCTCGTCGACCCCGGCTTCGTCGTGGCCTACCCGGCGCTCGCCGACGCCATCCACGACGCGAACCAGGTCGTCGCGCCGGCGTTCCAGGAGCTCGACGCGGAAGCCGACGTCGAGCAGAACCGCTACCGGCTCATGGCCGTGCTCGCGATCGCGGGCGGCCTGACGACGACGGTGTTCGCCGCGTTGCAGACGTGGCTCAAGGACACGCCGTGGCCCGGTGTGCTCGTCGTGGCGGGCGGCGCGTTCGCCGCGGCCGTCACGATCGTGGCCCGCAAGCGGGAGTCGCTCGACAAGTACCTCACCGCCCGGTCGCGCGCGGAACGCTTGAGGGCGCTGTACTTCGCGCACCTCGCCTCCGTCGCGCCGGCCACCGAGGAAGAACGCCAGGACAAGGTGGCGGACCTGGAAGCCGCCGTCAGCAACCGCAAGCACGAGGTGGTGCGGACATGAGCGACAAGCAGCGCCAGGCCCAGTTCGTGGAAGCCTATCTGCGGCACCGCTTCCAGGACCGGCTCGACCACTTCGAACGCTCCCGCAAGCGCTTCTCGCGCGCTCGCACGTGGACGGTCGCGCTCGCCGCGGCCTTCTTCATCGCCGCCGCGGCCGCGGCCGCCGTCGGGATGGCGGACGGGCCGCGCAGGGCCATGTGGGGTTTCGCCGCAACGACTTTGGCCGCGCTGGGCACCGCGATGTCGCTCTACGAGGCGACGTTCGGGTTCCGCCGCCTGGCGCGGGAAAGTGCGACCACTTCCGTTGCGCTGCAACGGCTCGCGGTCGACGGTCCCACGCCGGACGACGTGGACGACGAACGGCTCGTCGCATTCGTGACCGAAGTGGAGTCTGTGCTCAGGTACGGCCGGTGAACCCGGGAGAACAGCAAAAATCGTTTGCAGAGCGTAAGAAAAGAAAGCGCTCCCACGGTTTACACGCTGCGTGGGTGATCGATCACGGTAAGCACAAGTCCTGGTGTTTCCGTCACCCAGTTGCCATGATGACCACATCCCCCGATGCGGAAGCAGGCACGACATGACTTGGGCGCGTCCCGCGATCGCCGAGCCCGAAACCGGCACCTTCGCCGAGGCCAAGGCTCTGGAAAAGGAGCACAGCTCGATTCAGAACAGCAAGGCGGCACGCACCGTGGCCTGTCACGCCACGGACGCGCTCGACTGCGCCGACTTGCTCGAGATGCTGGGCCTCAGCGCCACGGAGGGCAAGGTCCGGGTGTAACCCCGCGACTGGATCCACCACTCGGCCACCAGCAGGTTCACCACGAACGACAGCCAGTTCGCGGTGGCGAAGACCAGCAGCCCGTCCCCCTCGGGCAGCAGGGCACCGAGTGCGAGCCCCCAGAGGCGACCCGTGATGGCGGCGCCGGTGAGTGCGAAACCGCGGATCATCCAGATGCGGTGTTCGCCGAACCGGCGCCGCCTCGCCGTTTTCAGGCCGTGCACGGCGCTGACGAACCAGAGCACCGACAGCACCGTCAGCGGTGCCGACGACGCCAGGCCGGCCAGCGACAGCTGCGCGCACACCACCCCCAGCACGGACGACGGCAGCACCGCCGCGAAGTAGACGCGGCCCATGATCCGGTGCACCCGCGGATGGCGTGCCCTCAGGCCCGGCCAGAACTGCGAGACACCCGCCAGGACGGCGACCGTTCCGGTGAAGATGTGCGCGACGAGAAGGCCGTAGTGCACCGGTCCGTGCAACGGCGGGCGCGACTGCGCCATGTCCAGGGTCACGTACGCGCTCGCGGCGAAGATCGTTATCGCGACGCAGACGAATCCCGACACCGCCAACCAGGCGGTGTACCCCCACGAAGTTTTCATACTTCAAGCGTGTCAACGAGTTCACTCGAACGCGCTGGGGTGCGCCCCCGAGCGAGCGGTGGGGCACACCCTACTGGGATGATGTGACTCATGCGGACGGTCGAGATCTCCGAAGAGCCGATCAGGCTAGGGCAGTTCCTCAAGCTGGCTCAGCTGGCCGAGGACGGTGGGCACGCGAAGGAGCTCATCGAGGACGGAGAAGTCCACGTCAACGGCGCTGTGGAGCTGCGGCGCGGGGCGCAGCTGCGGCACGGTGACGTGGTGGTCGTCAACAGTGACGAAGTGCGCATTTCTGTTCGGCCGTAGCGCATTACTCCGTTCAGCGGTAAGTACATGCACATTCGCAGACGATCAGTCTAGGGCCTGAAGACCTTTTCTGAGTCATCACCCTCGCGGCATAAGACACTTCTATGTCCCTTTTGGACATCAAGAAACGTCTTGTGTCGCCACGGTTTCCAGGTGGTGAGACGCGCGTCACGTCCGCTATGCGGGCTTCGGGGAAACTTTTTTCCAGGGTCTGTAACGCGGATGCCGGGACGCGCGAATCACCGGTTGCGAGCTCCGGCTGCCGAGCCCGAAAGCGGCAGATCAGAGGTTCGCGCCAGATCTGAGAATCAAGGTCCTCGGGGTGACCTGCGTACGTGCACGTCCGAAATCGCCGCTGAGCCGGGGAGATCAGAACGATGAGTGAGCAGGTCCGCGCTGCCCGTGATGTCGACGGGCCGCGCTCCACGCTCAATTCGCTGTCGGAACTCAGACAGACCCACCCACCCGTAGCACGCTGGGAAAGTCGCTACCGCTACGCCGTGATCACCGCCGACGTGCTGACCATTGCCCTGGTCGTCTTCGCCGTCGGTGCCGTCATGAGCATGCGGCACACCGCCTTCGGGCCGCTTTCCCTTGCATTGCTGGACGTACTCACAGTAGTCCTCGTCGTCGGCTCACTCGCCATCAACCGCGTGTGGCAGCCGGCGGTCCTCGGCCAGGGAGCCGAGGAGTTCCGAAGACTCGGCCGGGGTTTGTTCGGTGCCGTCGTGGCGCTCGGTCTGGGAGCGCTCGCCGTCGACATCCCCGGCGCCCGCCTGTGGATCTTCGTCGTCGTCCCCGCGATCGCCCTGGTCGCCTTCCCCATGCGCTACCTCCTGCGCCGCCCGCTGCACCGCGGCCGCAGTGAAGGGCGCTTCCTGCTCTCTGTCCTCGCCGCCGGCAACCTGGACACGGTCGAGGACCTCATCCACCGCACCAAGCGCGTCGCCCACCTGGGCTGGCGCGTGGACGCGATCTGCACGATCGACGGCCGCGGCCGCGCCGGCACCGACGTCGAGGGCGTTCCCGTCGTCGGCCAGCTGCGCGAGCTCGCCGAGCACGTCCGCCGCGGTGGCTACCGCATCGTCGCCGTCACACCCGACGCCTACTGGACACCTCGCCGTCTCCAGCAGCTCGCGTGGGCGCTCGAAGGCTCCGGCGCCGAGATGGTCGTGTCGCCCGGTCTCATGGACGTCGCCGGCCCGCGACTGCACATGAGCGCCGTGCTCGGCATGCCGCTGCTGCGCGTGAGCGAGCCGGCGCTGAGCGGGTTCCGCCGCCTGGTCAAGGAGGTCGTCGACCGCGTCGGAGCGTTCGCCCTCCTGATCGCGCTGGCACCGCTCATGTTCGCCGTCGCCGCGTTCGTCATGATCGACAGCCGCGGCCCCGTCTTCTACCGCCAGAAGCGGGTCGGCAAGACCGGCGTGCCGTTCACGATCATCAAGTTCCGCACCATGGTGACCAACGCCGACGCGTTGCGCGCCCGGCTCGCTGCCGTCGACGAGGGCAACGGCGTGCTGTTCAAGATGAAGAGGGACCCGCGCATCACCAAGGTCGGCACGTTCCTGCGCCGGTACTCGATCGACGAGCTGCCCCAGCTGTTCAACGTCCTCGCGGGCAGCATGTCGCTCGTCGGTCCCCGCCCGCCGCTACCGGAGGAGACCGCCAAGTACTCCTCGGACGTGCGGCGCCGCCTGCTCGTGAAGCCCGGCCTGACCGGCCTCTGGCAGGTGAGCGGGCGCAGCGACCTCTCGTGGGAGGAGTCGGTCCGCCTCGACCTGCGCTACGTGGAGGACTGGTCGCTCGCCCTCGACCTCGTGATCATGTGGAAGACCTTCCGCGCCGTCTTCGGCGGCCAGGGGGCCTACTGATGGAGAACCAAGACGTGATTGGCCTTGCCGTCATCGGCGCCGGGTACTGGGGGCCGAACCTCGTTCGCAACGCCCAGGCCACCCCGGCGCTGCACCTGCGCCACCTCTGCGACCTCGACGTGGAGAAGGCTCGGCGCGTGCTGGGTCAGTACTCCACGGTGCGCGCCACCGCTTCCCTCGACGAGGTCCTCGCCGACCCCGAGGTGCACGCCGTCGCCATCGCCACCCCCGCCGCCACGCACCTGCCCGTCGCGCTCGCGGCGCTGGAGGCCGGCAAGCACGTCCTCGTCGAGAAGCCGCTCGCGGCCAACTTCGAGGACGGCCTCAAGCTCGTCGAGACCGCGGAACAGCGCGGCCTCACGCTGATGCTGGACCACACCTTCGCGTACACGTCGTCCGTGCAGCACCTGCGCAAGATCATCCGCGGCGGCGAGCTCGGCGACATCCAGTACATCGACTCGGTGCGCATCAACCTCGGTCTGGTGCAGCCGGACGTCGACGTGCTGTGGGACCTCGCCCCGCACGACCTGTCGATCTTCGAGGCGATCCTGCCCGACGACGTCCACCCGGTGGAGGTCGCGGCGCACGGCTCGGACCCGATCGGCGCGGGCGTCGCGTGCGTCGGCCACCTCACGGTCCGGCTGTCCAACGGCGCGATCACCCACGTGCACGTGAACTGGCTGTCGCCCACGAAGATCCGCACCATGGTCATCGGCGGCTCGCAGCGCACGGTCGTGTGGGACGACAACAACCCGGCACAGCGACTGTCCATCTACGACCGCGGCGTCGACCGTTCCGTGGAGCAGCAGAAGATCTCCTACCGCACCGGCGACATGGTCGCGCCGGCGCTGGTGGAACGCGAGGCGCTGCGCACGATGATGGCGGAGTTCGCCGCGTCCATCACCGAGAAGCGGGCGCCGCTGACCGACGGCCGCGCGGGCCTGCGCGTGCTGGCGGTGCTGGAGGCGGCGTCGGAGTCGCTGCGCTCCGGCGGGCTTTTCGTTCCCGTACAACAAGTCGAAGGCAGGGTTTCAGCATGACGGCACAGCCGATCACCGGTCAGCGCGCGCTCGTGACGGGCGGCGCTGGAACCATCGGGTCGTCGGTCGTGGACCAGCTCGTCGAGGCCGGCGCCGCCGAGGTCGTCGTGCTGGACAACTTCGTGCGCGGCCGCCGCGAGAACCTGGCCTCCGCCCTGGAGTCCGGTGTCGTCCGCGTCGTCGAGGGCGACATCAACGACAAGGCCCTCGTGGGTTCGCTCATGGAGGGCGTGGACCTCGTCTTCCACCTCGCCGCCATCCGCATCACCCAGTGCGCGGAGGAACCGCGCCTCGCGCTGGAGTGCCTGGTCGACGGCACGTTCACGGTGATCGAAGCCGCCGCGGCGGCCGGGGTGAAGAAGGTCATCGCGTCGTCGTCGGCCTCGGTCTACGGCCTCGCGGAGTCGTTCCCCACCGACGAACGCCACCACCCGTACAACAACGACACCTTCTACGGCGCCGCCAAGGCGTTCAACGAGGGCATGCTGCGCAGCTTCAAGGCCATGTACGGCCTCGACTACGTGGCGCTGCGCTACTTCAACGTGTACGGACCGCGGATGGACGTCCACGGCCTGTACACCGAGGTGCTCATCCGCTGGATGGAGCGCATCGTCGACGGCAAGTCGCCGCTCATCTTCGGCGACGGCGCCCAGACGATGGACTTCGTGCACGTGCACGACATCGCACGCGCCAACATCCTCGCGGCCAAGGCGCCGGTCACGGACGCCGTATACAACATCGCGTCCTCCAAGGAGACCTCGCTCAAGGAGCTCGCCCTCGCGCTGCTCGCCGCGATGGACTCCGACCTGCCGCTGGAGCACGGCCCCGAGCGCAAGGTGAACGGCGTGACGCGCCGGCTCGCCGACATCAGCCTCGCGGCCCGCGAGCTCGGGTGGAAGCCCGAGATCGAGATGGACGGCGGGCTGCGCGACCTGGTCGCGTGGTGGCGCGCGGAGAAGGACGCCGCGCAGACCGCCTGAACGGCTCGGGGTCCGAGGTTATGGTGCCGCGGACCTGCCCGAATCGCGACGAAGCCGCGATGACGGGACCGCTGGACCCGCCTGACCGCAGTGAAACGGCGGTGACGGCGCCGCTTGGTCGCCTGACCGCAGCGAAACCGCGGCCAAGGCGCCGCTTGACCCGCCTCGACCGCACCGAACACGCGGCCAAGGCACCGCACGAACCGCATCACCCCGAAAGCCGCGGCGGCGGCGCCGGCCGACACCCCCAGGTCCTCCGGCGCCCCGCCGCACCCTCGCGTCCCGAACAGCGGTGCCGCCGTTCGGGAACCGATCGTCCCCACCGGTGGCGCCGATCTGACGCACCGTGACGAAGTCGCGGAAGTCGTTGCGCCCGTTGGGTTTTGTTTGGGTCGATACCTCAAGACGTGTAACGACAGGCGGTTTCGGCCCGACGTCCTATTAGGAATGCCGATGGCTCACGCCTCGTGGAAAAGGGAGTTCCGTCGATGATCCCGGTGATGCGTCCGCTGATGGGCGAGGAAGAGGCCCAGGCGGCGGCGGAGGCCGTGCGTTCGGGCTGGGTCGCGCAGGGGCCTCGGGTGCGGAGCTTCGAGGAGGCGTTCGCGGCGCGGGTCGGCGCCGGGCACGGTGTCGCCGTGTCGTCGTGCACCACCGCGTTGCACCTGGCGCTGCACCTGCTGGAGATCGGGCCCGGTGACGAGGTCGTCGTGCCGTCGTTCTCGTTCATCGCGACGGCCAACGCCGTGCGGTACTGCGGTGCCACACCGGTGTTCGCCGACGTGTCCGCGGAGACGGGCAACCTGACGGCCGAGACGGTGGCCGCGGTCGTCACGCCGAAGACGCGCGCTGTCGTTCTCGTGCACCAGGGTGGTGTGCCCGCGGACGTCGAGTCGTTCGCCCCGCTCGGGTTGCCGGTCGTCGAGGACGCCGCGTGCGCCGCCGGGTCGACCTACCGCGGTGCGCCCGTGGGACAGGGCGCGAACCTGGCCGCGTGGTCGTTCCACCCGCGCAAGCTGCTCACCACCGGTGAGGGCGGGATGCTCACGACCGATGACGCCGACGTGGCGGTGCGGGCGCGGCGGCTGCGCGAGCACGGGATGAGCGTCAGTGCGGCGGACCGCCACGCGGGGGGTGGCGTCGTGCTGGAGGAGTACCTCGAGACGGCGTTCAACTACCGCATGACCGACATCCAGGCCGCGGTCGGGCTGGTGCAGCTCGGGCGGCTGGACGCGATCATCGCGCGCCGGCGCGAGCTGGCCGCGCGGTACCACGAGCTGCTCGCCGGCATCCCCGGCCTGCGCGCCGTCCGGGACCCGTCCCACGGCACGACGAACTACCAGTCGTTCTGGGTGGAGCTGTCGCAGGACTGCCCGGTGGAGCGCAACGAGGTGCTGAACCGGCTGGCGGCCAAGGGCGTGTCCGCGCGGCGCGGGATCATGGCGTCGCACCTGGAGCCCGCGTACGCCGGTCACCCGCACGCGCCGCTGCCGGTGACCGAACGGCTGACGGGCCGCACGTTGATCCTCCCGCTCTTCCACGAGCTGACCGCGGCCGAGCAGGAGCAGGTCGTCGACGCGCTCGAACTGGCGTGTGACGCGCGATGACCCCTCTGCTGCTGATCGGTGCCGGTGGCCTCGCGCGTGAGGCACTGGCCACGATCGCCGCGGTGAACGAGGTCCGTCCGCAGTGGACCGTGCTCGGCCTGCTCGACGACGCACCCGGGAAGCACGGCGCGGTGGTCGACGGCGCCGAGGTGCTCGGACCGGTCGACCTCGTCCGCGAGCACCCCGACGCGCGGGTGCTGATCTGCACGGCGAGCCCGGCGCGCCGGGACAGCAGGGTGCGCATCGCGCAACGGCTCGGGTTCGACGACGAGCGCTACGCCACGCTCGTGCACCCGCAGGCGAGCGTCGCGGCCGGCGTGGAGCTCGGTGCGGGCACGATGCTGTTCGCCTGCGCGGTGATCACCGCGCCGCAACGGGTCGGGCGGTTCGTGCTCGCCATGCCGCACGTGCTGCTGACCCACGACGACGCAGTCGCGGACGGCGTGACGCTGGCCGGCCGGGCCGCGCTGGCCGGTGCCGTGCAGGTGGGGGAGAGCGCCTACATCGGGTCGGGCGCGCTGGTGCGGGAAGGCGTGACGATCGGCGCGGGAGCTCTGGTGGGCATGGGATCGGTCGTGCTGCGGGACGTCCCGGCCGGGGAGACCTGGGCCGGTGTGCCCGCGCGAGAACTGGGGGTGAGGGTGTGAGAACGCGCCCTGAGACGAGGAAGCGAACGAGAGGGCAGTCCCTGTGAACATCCCGTTGGTCGATCTCGGCCTCCAGCGCGACCGGATCGCCGCTGAGGTCGAGGAGGGTTTCGCCAGGGTGCTGGCGAAGACCGCGTTCATCGGCGGCCCGGACGTCACGGCGTTCGAGGAGGAGTTCGCCGCGTTCACCGGCACGGCGCACTGCGTCGGCGTCGCGAACGGCACGGACGCGCTGGAGCTCGCCCTGCGCGCCGCCGGCATCCGCGAGGGCGACCACGTCGCGTTGCCCGCCAACACCTTCGTCGCCACGGCCGAGGCCGCCGTGCGCGCGGGCGCGGTACCGGTACCGGTCGACGTCGATCCGGCGCACCTGCTGCTCGACCCCGCCGAGTTCGCGAAGGTCGCGCCGCGGTGCGAGGCCGTGCTCCCCGTGCACCTGTTCGGCCAGCTGGCGCCGATGGACGAGATCCGCGCGATCGCGGCCCAGCACGGTGTGAAGATCGTCGAGGACGCCGCGCAGTGCCAGGGCGCCACGCAGAACGGCACCTCCATGGGCGGCTTCGGCGTCGCCGCGGCCACGAGCTTCTACCCCGGCAAGAACCTCGGCGCGTTCGGGGACGCGGGCGCCGTCGTCACCGACGACCCGGAGGTCGCCCGCAGGCTCCGGCTGCTCGCCAACCACGGCAGCGACAAGAAGTACTCGCACCCCGAACTGGGCTTCAACTCCCGCCTCGACACGCTGCAGGCCGTCGTGCTGCGCGCGAAGCTCAAGCAGCTCAGCGGCTGGAACACCGAACGCGCCCTCGCCGCCGACACCTACGCCGAGCTGCTCGCCGACGTCGCCGAGGTCCGGCTGCCGGGCACCGCCGCCGGCAACGAGCACGTGTGGCACCTGTACGTGGTGCGCGTGCGCAACCGAGACGCGATCTTGAAGCACCTCAACGACAACGGCGTCGGCGCGGGCATCCACTACCCGACGCCGGTGCACCGCACGGGCGCGTTCGCGAAGTACGGCCGGCCGGAGGGCTACCCGGTGGCCGAGCTCGCGGCGGACGAGATCCTGTCCCTGCCCCTGTTCCCCGGTATCACCCACGAACAGCAGGCGCGCGTCGCCGCTGTGCTGAAGGAAGCGGTGGCGGCCCATGCCTAGCGTCCACCCCCTGGGGCTCAACGAGAGCGACTCGGTCGGCGAGGGCACGCGCATCTGGGCGTGGGCCCACGTGCTGCCCGGAGCCGTCGTCGGCAGGGACTGCAACATCTGCGACCACGCGTTCGTCGAGGGCGGCGTCGTCCTGGGCGACCGCGTCACGGTCAAGAACGCCGTGCTGCTCTTCGACGGCGTCTCGGTCGGTGACGACGTGTTCCTCGGCCCCAACGTCGTCTTCACCAACGACCTGAGGCCGCGCGCGCACATCAAGAAGGGCCCGGAGGCCCTCCTGACCACGCGCGTGGAGAACGGCGTCACGCTCGGTGCCGGTACGACCGTCGTGTGTGGAACGAAGATCGGCGCGCACGCGTTCGCCGCGGCCGGCGCGGTGATCACGAAGGACGTTCCGGCGCACGCGTTCGTCGCGGGCAACCCGGCCAAGGTCCGCGGCTGGGTCTGCGAGTGCGGCGAACGGCTGGCCGAGGACCTCACCTGCGTGTGCGGCAAGGCCTACCAGAAGTCCGGTGACGGGCTCGTGTCCGCCTGAGAGGAGCTCGTCCGTCCTCCGTGGACGGGTGCACTGACGGTGAACGGCATGTGACGCCAGGAAGTTGACGGCCTCTGTGGACGGCGGTTTTCATCGCTCGCCGGTTATGTCAAGAGCACTGACAGTGAAAAGTGTTGGTATACACCAAATTTCGTAACGTTGCGAGGTGTATGGCCGAATGTAAGACAAACGGCGTAGGGCCCTATGGAGGCACGTGATGGGCAGACCGGCGCACAGGATTCGTGTAGCCAAGAAGGTCTGGGGAAGCGCCCTTGTGGGCGCGCTGGCCGCGACATTCGTCGTGGGCCTTTCGGGCAGCGCCACGGCGGGCCCTTGTGATCCACCGAACAACGCGATCGTCTGCGAGAACTCGCTGGACGGCACACCGAAGGACGAGTGGTGGATCGAGTCTCCGTACGGCGACATCGAGGGATTCGCCACGGCGACGAGCGTGCAACCGGGGGAGCAGCTCAACTTCAAGATCAAAACCCCGAGCAACAACTACAAGGTCGAGATCCTGCGACTCGGCTACTACCGCAACGGTGAGGGCGCCCGGCGCATCACCACGCTGAACCCCATCGTCTCCCTGCCCCAGAGCCAGCCCTTCTGCGCCTACGACGGCAACGTCGGCCTCGTCGACTGCGGCAACTGGGCCGTGTCGGCGCGCTGGAACGTGCCGTCCACCCAGATCCCCGGGTTCTACATCGCGAACTTCATCCGCGAGGACGGAGAGGCGGGGGCGAGCCAGTACCCGTTCGTCGTGCGCAGCGACTCGTCGACGTCGGACATCGTCGTGCAGACCTCCGACCAGACGTGGCAGGCGTACAACAAGTACGGCGACCGCCCGAACGTCAACGAGTTCAACCTCTACGAGGGCGGCTTCAGCGGCTCCTCCGACGGCCGGGCGTACAAGGTCAGCTACAACCGCCCGTACCGCAACGGCGGCACCGCGAACTTCCTCAACGCCGAGTACCCGCTGGTGCGCTGGCTCGAGAAGAACGGGTACAACGTCTCCTACCTGTCCGGTGTGGACGTCACCCGCAACCCGGCTCTGGTGCGCAACCACAAGGTGTACGTGTCGTCGGGCCACGACGAGTACGTGAACGCCGCGCAGCGCACGGGCATCGAGCAGGCCCGCGCGGCCGGCGTCAACATGATGTTCATGTCGGGCAACGAGTGGTTCTGGAAGACCCGCTTCGAGAACAGCATCGACCCTTCGCACACCCCGTACCGGACCCTGGTCTGCTACAAGGAGACGAAGGTCGTCCCGCTGCAGAAGCTCGACCCGAGCTCCGAGTGGACCGGCACGTGGCGCGACGCACGGCTGTCGCCGCCCAGTGATGGCGGCCGGCCCGAGAACGCCATCACCGGCACGCTGTTCATGGTCAACGGCTACCGCGCGGACGCCATCCAGGTCCCGGCCGCCTACGGGAAGATGCGCTTCTGGCGCGACACCCCGCTCGCGACCGCGACCACCACGACGACGCTCCCCGTCGGCACGCTCGGCTACGAGTGGAACGTCGACCCGGACAACAACTACCGGCCGCCGGGCGCGGTGCCGCTGTCCGAGACGACCGTGACGGTCGACGACGGTCAGCTGCTGCTCGACAACGGCCACTTCTACGGCGGTGGCCCGGCCACCCACAAGATGGTGCTCTACCGCGACCAGACCAGCCGCGCGCTGGTGTGGGGCGCCGGTACCGTGCAGTGGTCGTGGGGCCTCGACGGCGACCACCTCTACCCGTACGGCGCGCCGACGACCACGCCGACCAGCCAGGCGATGCAGCAGGCGACGGTGAACGTGCTGGCGGACATGAACGTCCAGCCGCAGAACCTGCGCTCGCCGCTGACCCTCGCGACCCGCAGCACCGACACGACCGGACCGGTGGTGACCGTCACCAACCCGGCGGCGAACTCCACGGTTCCGGCCGGCACGCAGCACACGATCTCCGGCACCGCGGTCGACTCGGGTGGCGGCAAGGTCGGGGCGGTCGAGATCTCCCTCGACGGCGGCACGACCTGGCGCCGCGCCAACGGCACCTCGACGTGGACCTACCCGTGGACTCCGGCGAACCTCGGACCGGCCTCCATCAAGGTCCGCGCGTCCGACGACAACGCCAACCTCGGCGCGACCACCACGGTGAACCTCACCGTCGGCGCCCAGCAGTGCCCGTGCACCGTGTTCGGCAACCAGACACCGTCCACGGTGGACAGCGGTGACACGTCGGCGATCGAGCTCGGCATGAAGATCAAGACGTCGGTCAACGCGAACGTCACCGGCGTGCGGTTCTACAAGTCGTCCGCCAACACCGGCACCCACACCGGCTCCCTCTGGAACTCCTCCGGCCAGCGCCTCGCGACCGGAACGTTCAGCGGTGAGTCCGCGAGCGGCTGGCAGACGCTGAACTTCGCGCAGCCGGTGGGCATCAGGGCCGGCCAGACCTACATCGTGTCGTACTCGACGACGACCGGTCACTACGCCTTCACCGCCGGGTACTTCAACGGCAAGGGCGCGGGCGTCGTCCCGGTCACGGCCCCGTCCGCGGAGTCGTCCGGCGGCAACGGCGTGTTCCGCTACGGCGCCGGGTTCCCCGACTCGACGTTCAACGGCGGCAACTACTGGGTCGACGCGGTCGTCACCACCGACGGCGCGGACAACAACCCGCCGACGGTGACCTCGAGCAACCCGGCGGTCAACGGCACGGGCGCGTACACCGACCAGGACGTGGCGGTGACGTTCTCCGAACCGGTCGACCCGTCGAGCGTGACGTTCACGCTGACCCAGGGCTCCACCCAGGTGCCGGGTGCGGCGAGCACCAATGACAACATCGTGCGGTTCACGCCGACGAACCTGTTGCTGCCCAACACCTCCTACACCGCGACGATCAACGCCACGGACGGCTTCGGCAACGCGCTCGCGCAGCCGCGGACGTGGAACTTCACGACCGGTGCGGGACCGGCGCCGTGCCCCTGCACGGTGTTCGGGCAGGCGGTGCCGAACAACACCGACACCAACGACCCGAGCGACGTCGAGCTGGGCATGAAGTTCACCAGCTCCACCAACGCCGTCGTCACCGGTGTCCGCTACTACAAGTCGGCCGCCAACACGGGCACGCACACCGGCTCGCTCTACGCGGCCAACGGCACGCGCCTCGCCACCGGCACGTTCGTCAACGAGACGGCGACCGGCTGGCAGACGCTGACGTTCGCCCAGGGCGTGCAGATCCAGGCCGGCAAGACCTACGTCGTGTCGTACCGCACGCCGACGGGCCACTACGCGGCCGACGGCGGGTACTTCGCGAACAAGGGTGCCGGACGCGGTGTGGTGACCGCGCCGACCTCGGCGGCCGCCGGCGGCCAGGGCGTCTTCCAGTACGGCGGCGGGTTCCCGTCGAACTCCTACAACGACACCAACTACTGGGTCGACCCGGTCGTCGTGACCGACGGCGCGGACACCTCGCCGCCGACCGTGACGAACCGCGACCCGCAGGCGAACGCGACCGACGTGCCCACCGGCAACGGTGTGACGGCCACGTTCAACGAACCGGTCGACGCCGAGTCGGTCAGCCTCACGGTCAAGGTGACCGGTGGCGCCACCGTCGCGGGCACCACGCGCGTGACGCCGGACGGCAGGTCGGTGAGCTTCGCGCCGAACGCGGACCTCGCGGGCAACACGTCCTACACGGTCACGGTCTCCGCGACGGACCTGCAGGGCAACTCGATGCCGGCACCGCACACCTGGACGTTCACGACCGGAGCGGCGGGCGCCTGCCCGTGCACCCTGTTCCGCTCGGTGGACGCCCCGGCGGTGACCGCGATCGACTCGCCGGTGGAGCTCGGCACCAGGATCACGCCGTCCGCCAACGGGTCCATCACCGGTGTCCGGTTCTACAAGTCCGTGGGCGACACGGGCACGCACACCGGCACGCTGTGGTCGTCGACGGGCCAGGTGCTCGCCACGGGCACGTTCAGCAACGAGACCGGGAGCGGCTGGCAGACGCTGACGTTCTCCAGCCCGGTCGCGGTGACCGCGGGGACCACGTACGTGGTGTCGTTCCACACCTCCGCGGGCTACTACGGCTACACGACCGGCTACTTCAACGAGAACAGGACGAGGGGCCCGCTGACCGCACCCGCCCACACCGGCTCGGCGCCCAACGGCGTCTACCGGTACGGCTCGGGCGGGGTCGTGCCGGGTGACAGTGGTGGCGGCACCAACTACTGGGTCGACGCCGTGTTCGACAACTAGGGGAGGGTGAACGGCAGTGTCTTCGGTGGATGTGGTGATCCCGTGCTACAAGTACGGCTCGGTGTTGCCCGGCGCGGTCCGCAGCGTCCTGGACCAACCAGGGGTGGACGTGCGAGTGCTGGTGATCGACGACTGTTCCCGTGACGGGAGCGCCGACGTCGCCAGGGAGCTCGCCGCGGCGGACAGCCGGGTGACCGTCTGGGAGCACGAGACCAACAAGGGTCACATCGCCACCTACAACGAAGGCCTGCTGGGCTGGGCGTCCGCGGACTACTGCGCGTTGCTGTCCGCGGACGACGCCCTCACCCCCGGTGCGCTCAAGCGGGCGGCCGACCTGATGGACGCCCACCCCTCGGTGGGCTTCGTCTACGGCCGCCCGCTGCACTGGGACGGCAGCGACCCGTACCCGCACGCGCGGACCGAGTCGCAGGGCTGGATCGTCTACGAGGGCGAGAAGTGGCTGCGCCGCCGCTTCGAGCTCGGCGACGGGTGCATCACCTCGCCTGAAGTGGTGGTGCGCACCGAACTCCAGCAGAAGATCGGCGGTTACGACCCGGCGCTGCCGCACACCGGCGACATCGAGATGTGGATGCGGTTCGCGCTGCACGCCGACGTCGGCTACCTCCGCGGGGTCGACCAGGCCTTCTACCGCGTTCACGGCAACAACATGTCGGTGAACTACTACGCTGGGTCAGGTGTACGCGACTTGCAGCAACGCCTCGCCGCCTACGAGGCCTTGCTGGACCGGGCCGACGGCAGCAGGCGTGACGTGGCGTCGATGGAGCAGCGGGTGCGGCGGGTCCTCGCCAAGGACGCGCTGCGCCGGGCCGGCCGCGCCTACGACAAGGGCCGGGTCGACGCCGAACCGGTCGAGGAGCTCGTCGAGTTCGCCCGCAAGGCGTTCGACGGCGCCGACCGGCTGCCCGAGTGGCACACCCTCCGCCTCCGCCAACGCCTCGGGGTGCGCGCCTGCAGAGCGCTCAGCCCACTGGTGCTCACCGCGGCCGCTCGCCGGCTGCGGCAGACGTACCGGCTGAGGCAGTGGAAACGTGAGGGCATCTGACACTCGTCTGCCGTCGCTGACAGGGCTGCGCTTCGTCGCGGCCCTCGCGGTGTTCGGCTTCCACCTCAACGCCTTGGGGTTGTTCAGGGGCGGACCGGCCGAGAGCGCCATGGGCCTGCTGTTCGGGCCCGGCGCAATCGGCGTCAGCTTCTTCTTCGTGCTGTCCGGGTTCGTGCTGACGTGGTCGGCACGACCGGGGCAGGCGGCGACGTCGATCTGGCGCCGCCGGGCCGCGAAGATCTACCCGAATCACGTCGTCGCCTGGTTCGTCGCACTGCTCGGCCTCGTGGTGCTCGGTGCCCACGAGGTCTCCGCCGTGTCGGTCGTGCTGGGCGCATTGTTGTTGCAGGCGTGGGTTCCGGCGGAGAGCGTGTTCTTCGCCGTGAACACCCCGGCGTGGTCGCTCTCCTGCGAGGCGGCGTTCTACCTCGCGTTCCCGTTGCTGATCCGGTGGGTCACGCGCGTCACCAGGCCCTGGTGGATCGCGGGGGCACTGGCCGCGGCGGTGGCGCTGGTCCCCGTGGCGGCGATGCTGTTCCCGCCACCGGTCGAGTACTGGTTCGTCTACGTCTTCCCGGTGACCCGGGCGCTCGAGTTCGCGCTGGGCATGGTGATGGCGCGGATCGTCATGACCGGGCAGTGGATCGGGCTCAGGCCGCTGCCGGCGTCCGCGCTGGTCCTGGTGGCCTACTTCGGCTCCGCGCACGTGCCCGGCACGTTCGGGTTCGTCGCCGTGACGGTGGTGCCGCTGGCGTTGCTGATCGCGGCGGTCGCGGTGTCCGATGTGGACGGCACGCGGTCGCCGTGGCGGTCACGGCCGATGGTGTGGCTCGGTGAGGTGTCGTTCGCTTTCTACCTCGTGCACCACTTCGTGATCCGCACGGTCGCCGAAGGGCTCGACGAGCTGGGCGTGACGGGGATTCCCGCGGTCGTCCCCGCCGCGCTCATGTTCTCGGTGTCGCTGGTGCTGGCCTGGCTGCTGTTCCGGTTCGTCGAGAAACCCGCGTTCCGGCTGCTGACCCGTCAGTCCCAGGCGGTGTAGTAGCTGTCCTCGTTGACGAGGTAGCGCACGGTGGGCTGCGGCACGTGCTCGACCACGTGCCGCTTCGCC
This sequence comes from Lentzea sp. HUAS12, assembly GCF_024125735.1. Taxonomy (NCBI): domain Bacteria; kingdom Bacillati; phylum Actinomycetota; class Actinomycetes; order Pseudonocardiales; family Pseudonocardiaceae; genus Lentzea; species Lentzea sp. HUAS12. The sequence continues at coordinate 4,144,455 of NZ_CP099738.1, read as the reverse complement.
AGGCGGTGCACGAACTCCCAGTCCTCCTTGGGCAGGGTGGACTTGGTGCGCGGCAGCCTGCTGAAGACCACGTCGGGGGAGCGGCGCACCACGAGCGAGTTCGCGTCCACGTACGGCGTGCCGTCGCGGAACGAGACCCGGTCGAACTCCCGCGTGAGCACGTCGAGCACGGTGCCGTCGGCGCGGCGGCGTTCCACGGCCGTGTAGACGACGTCCGGGCCCTTTTCGAGGCCTGCCAACGCCAGCGCGAGGTGGTCTTCGCGCCACGTGTTGTCGTCGTCGAGGAAGGCGATGTACTTCGAGTCGGTCAGCCGGATGCCGACGTTGCGGACCAGGCCGAGCACGGCGGTGTTGCGCGACAGGCTGACGGCGTGCAGCCGCGGGTCCTCCGGGAGGGCCGGCAGCCCGGCGCCGTCGTCGACCACGACGACCACCTGGTCGGTGACGGTCTGCGCGAGCGCCGAGTTCACCGCGTCGACGAGCAGTTCGGGACGCTTGTAGGTGGGGATGACGGTCGCGACGAGCGCCTTGGGCCGCGTGGGACCGAGCCGGTACACCTCGTCGTCCTCGAACCGCCTCAGCTTGCGGACGTGCCTGCCGAGCACGACGGTGTTCTTGACCTCGTGCAACGGCCACAGCCCGAACGCGTCGCGCAGCGCCTTGCGCGCGGCGGCCGAGACCTTGGTGCGGTTCATGATCAGGATCTCCCGGGGAGCATCGCGCGCATCGGGTACACGACGGGCAGGTAGACGGCCAGTGCCACGAGCCCGCCGACGGCGAGCAGGGCGAACGATCCCTCGACGAACTCGTCCACGACGAACGAGGACAGCACGATCAGCACCCCGCCGATCGCGGGCCTGCGACACGCCTTCAGCGTCGAGCCGAGCTTGAGCCCCTTGCGGCGCAGCACGATCGTGAACGCCGGGATCATGACGAGCGCGGCGACGGCGAGCAGCGCGAGCGAGGCGCCGCGGATGCCGTCGAGGTGCGTGCCGATCAGCAACGTCGGCAGCATCGCGCCCAGCCACAACGCCTGCAGACCGAGCAGCTGGCGGTTGGAGTCGAACGCGACGAGCAGGTCGTAGCCGATGAACAGGGCGACCCGCAGCAGTCCCAGGATCGCGAGGATCTGCAACGCCTGCGCCGCACCCGTCCACTTCTCGCCGTAGACGAACGCGAGCATCGGCTCGGCGTAGCACGCGAGCACCACGCACACCGGGATCGTGGCCGCCATCAGCAACCCGGCCCCGCGCGCCAGCGAGTCCTCGAGCTTCTGCCGGTCGTCGAGCAACCGGGAGAACCCGGCGAGCGACACCCGCCGCGCCGCCTCGGAGAACACCTGCAGCGGCAGGCTCGACTGGTTGAACGCCATCAGGTACAGGCCGAGCGTGACCTCGTCGGTGAGCGCGCCGATCGCGATCTTGTCGACGTTCGTCACCGACAGCACCAGCAGACTCGCCCCGGCGAGCGGCAACCCGAACGCGATCAGCTCGCGCGCGATGACCCCGTCCCAGCCCGGCTTGATCTTCACCGGGCACAGCACCAGGTAGATCGTCACCGACACGACGTTGCCCGCGATCTGTCCGACGGCGAAGCTCATCGGACCGAAACCGTTGAGGGCCATCGTGATCGTGATGGACGTGGTGACCGAGAACGCGGCGAAATCGGTGAAGAACCGGCGGGCCTGCATGAACTCGCGGTTCAGGATGGCGGCGGGAACGACCGCGATGCCGTCGAGCACCACGGCCAGGCACAGCACCCGCAGCACCCCGACCGCGGACGGGCTGCCCATCGCCTCGCAGAACGCGGGCGCCGCGAAGAACGTGATGGCGTACAAGGCGGAACTGCTCGCCACCGCGATGGTCATCGCCGTCGGCGCGAACTCGCGGACGTCCCGTTCCCACCGCACCAGGGCGAGGCTGACGCCGAGTTCGTTGAAGGCCTGGAGCAACGTCATCGCGACGAGGGCGACGGCGAACACGCCGTAGTCCGCGGGGGAGAGGATGCGCGCGAGGGCGATGCCGGAGACCAGCACGCCGAGGCGCAGGACGACGTTGTTGAGCAGGCTCCACAACGCGCCCTTGCCGACCTTGCCGCCGATGGTGGTGGTCATGGCAGAACCAGCACCCCCCTCATACTTTTCTCTTCGCGCACGGCTCGGAGCAGAGCTCCGCTGGCGCCCATGAGCAGGAAGGCGAACCCGGTCGCGACCGAGAACGCCAGCAGGTCGAACGTCGCCGCCGACACGGCCGGGACGGAGAGCGAGGCGGCGAGGGTGACGCCGAGGTCGCGGACCTTCGGGTCGTCGGAGGTGATCCGCGCCCGCATGGCCGCGTACCCCGCCGCGAGGAACAGGAAGATGAGCGCGGCGAGCCCGACCATGCCCGCCATCACCATCGTGCCGAGGTACTGGTTGTCCAGGTAGCCGTACTTGGTCGGCAGGAACGTGCCCAGGCCGCGGCCGAGCCACAGGTGTTCCGAGATCTCCTGGCCCGCGCGGGTGATGCCCCGCTCGCGGCTGTCGATCGACGGGTCGACGCCGATGTTGGTGAACAACGCGATCAGCGTGCCGACGAGGCCGGGCACCAGGAACCGCAGTGCCACCACGAAACCGGCGACCGCGACGACGGCCTTCCAGCGGCGGCCCTTCGGCAGGTGCGGGATGAGGATCAGGCCGGCGAGCGAGAGGCCGAGGATCGCCGAGCGCGACAACGACTGCGTGGCGGCGACGCCGAGGATGGCGGTGCAGAACCACCAACGCCAGTGCTTGCCGCCGTAGTCCATGGCGCGGAACGAGTAGTGCAACGCCAGCGGCACGGCCATCGCGCACACCACACCGAACTCGATGGGGTGCTCGGCGGTGCCCGCGGGACGGCGGAAACCGGCCCGGTCGAGCACGAACGAGATCTCACCGGCGAGCTTCAGGCCGGGGAACATCAGGTACTGCGTGAGGTCGAACGCCAGCACGAACTGCAGGATGCCGACGATCGCCATGAACGTGGCGCCGCTGACGAGGAACTTCAGCACGCGGTCGATGCGCGCGAGGCCGCGGACGCCGTCGCACACCGCGATGCCGACGCACACGAACGCCATCATCGTGATGAACGTCCGGTCGGTCGCCTTCAGTTCGTCGTCGGGCAGCCAGCTGTACGTCGAGTAGCCGTACGTCGCCACCTGCGAGAGCGCGAAGAGGAACATCGACGTGCGCACGGCGCTGCGGCCCTTGGCCACCCCGAGCGTGTCGACCATCTGCGCGCAGAACCACAACACGCCCATGATCAGGCCGATGAGCATCGCCGGCGTGAGCGCGAGCGGCAGGCCCTTGAAGATGAGCCGTGCCGGGATGACCGTGAGCGACAGGGCGAAGAAGCAGCCGAGCGTCGCCCCGTCGACCCTGCCGTACCTGCGCGGTCCGTTCAGTTCCTGCGGCGGGAGCACGAGCCCCCGCGACGACAGGCGCACCTGTGTCACCGCGCAGGCTTGGACCCGGTCTTGGCCGGCTCCATCCGCATGGTGGGCTCGGACCAGTTCTTCTGCTCCGCGGGCGGCGTGCCGCCCGGCGTGGCGGCCTTGGTCTTGCGCTCCTCGGCCTCGCGCTTGCGCTTGCGGGCGAGCGACCAGCTCTCGATGCCGTAGGCGCCGGTCAGCATCGCGGCCAGGCCGAGCACCAGCGCGGCACCCATGGCGCGCAGCTTGCCGCCCCGCAGCGGTTCCGCCTCGGTGGGCGGCGCGACCGGTTCGACCAGGATGAACGTGCTCGGCGGTGCCTGCAGCGCGGTCTGCCGGTCGATCAGGTCCTTGTTGATCCGCTCCAGCGCGCGCTTGACGATGTCCGACGCGCCCTCCTTGGTCGTCGACTCGGCGACGACGTGGATGAACGGCGTGCCGATCTCCGGGCCGGTGACCTCGTAGGTGGAGTCCTTGCCGTCCACGCCGAGCTCGTCCTGCACGGACGGCGCCTTCATGTTCTGGATGAGGATCGCGGCGGTGACGCCGAGGCTCATGTCGAACGCGAGGAACGGGTTGGTCAGCCCTCGCTGCTTGGCCGCCTCACTGCTGGCGCCGGAGGCGGGGGTGGTGAGAACGACGGTTCCGGACGATTCCCAGCGCAGTGGCACGGCCGCGTAGGCCGCACCCGCCAGTCCCAACGAAACGACGAAGACCGGCACCGCGACATACCAGCGTCGCAGCAGCACCAGAATCGTCTTCCACAAATCCATCCGCGTCCCAACGGAGAAGTGACCCCAACTGATTAGGAGATCGACGTCCCGCCGGTCGCTGTTACAAGATGTGATCAACCTTCGGTCCGCTGTCTGGGATGCCAGCGAGACCGGCGGCGCACGACCCTGGTGTGCCTGTGGTGCCGGGGCTAGGATGCCGCGCCGGCGGTCGCGGTGCCGCGCCATTTCGTCACCGTGCGTCGCGACGGCATTCATGATTCTTATGTCGCTCCGTTCCAATTTCCGTGATCGTGTTGAGATCTGCGCGTGACTGTGTCTAGGGTGGCCGCCGTCCGACGGGCGGTCGCACGTCCACGGGCCATGGGGGACGAATAGTCCATTTCGAAAGGAACTCATGTCCGCACGACTGATCAGGTCGGCGAGCTCGGAGAGGTCAGCCCGGTTGTCGGCACGCAGGAGGCCGTACGCCGCGTCCATCGCACTTGCTGGCGTTCTCGCGTTCACCGCCGCCTGCGGTTCCGGCAAGGACGTCGCTCTGCCGACGTCAGCGCCGACGTCGGACCCGGCCACTCCCAGTAGCAGCACGTCTGAGTCCAGCGCCGCGCCGAGCAGCAGTTCGGTGGCGCCGACGACCACCACGACCGCCCCGCCGAAGGCGACGGGCGGAACGCCCAAGCCTCCCGCGCCGCCCGTCGGGGCACCGGGGGCGGGCGCCGTTCCCGCGCCCGGCTCCGTCGGTTTCCGCGGCGACGCCGCCGCGCTGAAGGTCATCGACGGCCCCGGCAACGCCCCGGCCGGCACGCAGTGGAACGCCGGTCAGCTCCAGGTGGTCGCGAACGACCTCGTTCTCGACGGTGTTTCCGTGAAGGGTGGAATCACCTTCCAAGGCGGCGGCACGCTCACCATCCGCAATTCCATCGTCGAGGGAAACCGCTCCAGCCAGTCCGCCGTGCTCGGACTGAAAGGTCACCTCGACATTTCCGACTCGACCCTGCGCTGGAAGGCGGGCGACACCCCTGGCAACACCTGGGGCAATGGCGCGGTCCACGGCGACTCGACCATGACGCTGCGCAGGAACGACATTTCCGGCACGCCGGACGGCATCCAGAACGGCCCCGGCCGCAGCCTCATCGAGCAGAACTGGATCCACGACCTCGCCCGGATCGGGACGTACCCGAACAACACGCACAACGACGGCATCCAGAGCTACGGCGGCCCCGACCTGATCATCCGCAACAACCGGATCGACATCGAGGGCCCGGACGGCGTCGCGTACGACGGCACGCACCAGAACGGCGCGGTGTTCGTGCAGCCCGGCGGCGGTGGCGCCTCCAACCTCCAGGTGGTCGGCAACTTCCTGGCGGGCGGCGGGTACATCATGCGGCTCGAGGGCCCGATCACCGGTGCCGTGGTGACCGACAACAAGTTCGGCCCGATCACCGGCGGCTGGGGCGAGGTCCTGGTCGAGAAGAACGTCGGCATCACCGCGTGGTCGAACAACGTGGCCGACTCGGGCAAGGCGGTCAACAAGCCGAGCTAGGTGGGCGCGGCTCGCGGTGTGCGCGCCGCACCGCCGACACCAGGGGCGTGGTTCGCGACGATGCGAACCACGCCCCTGTCTCACGTTTGTCCCGTCAACGCGGCGACGGCGACGACGCGGACTCCACCAGCACGCGGGGTTCACCCGTCCCGTCCGCCGCCGAGGCGTAGATGGCGGGCGCCTGCCCCTGCGGCACCTTCGCGTACGCCAGCGTCGTCCCGTCGAGCCACGCGGCCTGGTCGTCGAGGCCGTCGGTGCCGGGCAGCCGCGTCTCCTTGCCGCTGTCCAGTTCCAGCACGAAGAGCTGCCACGCCCCGAGCGTGCCGCCGCGCTTCTTGTACGCCACGCGCTTGCCGTCCGGGGACAGCGACGGGCACTCGGCGTTGGTGCGCATCGTGCGCACCTCCTGCGTCTTGACGTCACCCTTGACGAGCCACGTCTGCGTCCCCGATCCGAGAGTGGCGTAGAACGTCCTGTCGTCGTCGGCGAACGTCATGCCCCAGTAGTTGAAGTTCTCGTGGGCACGGGCCGTGTCGTCGAAGTAGGCCGTGAAGTGCTCGAGCGACTCCACCACCGTGCCGTCGGCCAGGTTCAGGTACCCGGTGCGGGTCGAGAAGCCGCCCGGCGCCAGGTACGAGTCACCGGTCACGAACACGGTCCACGACACGACCTTGCCGGAGTCCGACACGCGGGTGCGGCTCGGCACGCCGGGCAGCCCCACGGTCTTCAGCACCGTGCCCGCCGAGTCCAGCACCGCGAGCTCGTAGGTGGGGCCGGGACCGGCCAGGCGCAGGCACGAGGTCGTGCCCGCCGCGGTGTAGAACCGCTGGCACTTCAACGATCCGGTGGTGCGCGCGCCGTCGGGGGCGAGCTCGTCGACGGTGTTGCGCCCGTCACTCTGCTCGACGAACTTCAGGCCCGCGGTGGACGCGTTGCCGGACGAGGCGGAGCTCGGCTTGTTCAGCGTCCACACCACGTACGCGACACCGAACACGACGACGGCCGCGATGGCGATGACGCCCGTGAGCCGGCGGTTCACGGCTTCACCAGCACGCGGACGGCGACGAGCGAGGCGAGCAGGGCGACGAGTCCGATGAGGACGGACGTGCCGAAGCTGAGGAACGTGAGCATGAGACCGAACCCGACGGAGGAGAGCAACCGGGCCAGCGCCTGCCCGGTCTGGATCATGGACAGCCCGGACGCGCGCAGCTCCGGATCGATCATCGTCGCGCCGTGCGCCATCAGCACGCCGTCGGTGGCGGCGTAGAACAGGCCGTGCAGCAGGAGCACCGCCACGACCAGCGGCCACCCGGTGACCGGGCCCAGCAGCAGCGCGTAGGCGCCGAGCAGCAGCACGTGGCCGAGGTAGAAGATCCGCCAGCGGCCGATCCGGTCCGAGAGCGAGCCCAGGGGTGTCGCGGCCAGCAGGAAGATCAGCGCGGTGCCGACCGGCATGAGCGTGAGCCACATCGGGCTCAGCCCGGAGACCTTCTGCAGCACCACGAACACGAACGCGTCGGACATCGTGGCGAAGCCGAGCAGTGCCGCGGCGATCGTCGTGCGGCGGACCCCGGCCGTGCGCAGCAGCCCGAGCGACCGCTTGATCGACACCTGGCGCGTGGTCTCGGTCTTCGGCGGCTGGCGCACGAAGAACGCGAGCACGATCACGCCGAGCAGCGCGAAGCAGAAGCTGATGACGAACACCGGCTCCGGGTGCGTGGTGACCCACGCGAGCACCGCGAACGTCGCAAGTGGACCGAGCAGCGCGCCGATCGTGTCCATCGTGCGGTGCACGCCGAACGCCGCGCCGAGCGAGTCGGCCGGGGTGGCGAGCGAGATCATGGCGTCACGCGGCGCGGACCGGACGCCCTTGCCCGCGCGGTCGGCCGCGAGCACGGCGCCGATGCCGAACGTGGACGCGCCCACCGCCGGGAACACGAGCTTCGTGACGGCCGAGAGGCCGTACCCGGCGAGCGCGACGGACTTGTGGCGGTTGGCCTTGTCCGACACGTACCCGCCGACGAGCCGCAGCACGGCGGTCGCACCGGTGTAGATGCCGTCGAGCAGACCGAACTGCAGGTAGCTCATCTGGAGCGTGAAGAGCAGGTACACCGGCAGGAACGCGGTGACCATCTCGGAGGAGATGTCGGTCAGCAGGCTGACCGTGCCGAGCGCGAAGACCGTGCCCGGCAGCCTCTTGCGGAAGTCGGTCCCGGCGGGGCGGGAGGAGGCGACGTACACGAGATCACCCACCTGCCTGGGAAGCGAACGCGAAATCCCTGTTCATGTGCCGTCCTACCAGCTGAGCGTTTGGTGCCACACCTCGAGCGAGAGCAGCGTCCAGATGCGGGGCTGCTCGTTGCGGTCACCGGAGGAGTGGTCGTCGAGCAGTGCGCGGACGGCCGCGCGGTCGAAGGTCCTGCCCACGAACGAGGTGGGCCCGGTCAGCAGGTCGTAGGCCATGTCGCGCAGGCCGTCGCGGAACCACGCGTCGAGCGGCACCTTGAAGCCCGACTTCGGCCGGTCGACGATGTCGGCCGGCAGGTGCTGCCGCGCCACCTCCTTCACGACCCACTTGGTCGTGCCGCCGCGCACCTTCACGCTGCTGGGCAACGAGAACGCGAGCTCGGCCACGCGGTGGTCGAGGAACGGCGGCCGCAGCTCCAGCGAGGCGGCCATCGACATGCGGTCGCCGCGTTCGAGGAGGTTGTCCGCGAGCCAGGTGTGCGAGTCGGCGTAGAGCATGCGCCGCACCGCGTCCCCGCGCCCGTTCTCGTACGGCGCGAGCACCGACCTGGTCGCGGGCCCGCCGAGCAGCGCCGCCCGCTCGGACACCGTGAAAGGCGCGAACCAGCCGCGCATCCGTTCGGCGTAGGAGGGCTCGGCGAGGGCGCGCAGGGCGATGCCCAGCCGTGCCTTGGAAGCCGGCAACGCCTTCTCCAGGCGCTTCAACGCGAACGAGGGCGCGGCCCCGGCCAGCCGGGTCGGCAGTGCGAGGCGGTACTTCGGGTAGCCGCCGAAGAGCTCGTCGCTGCCCTCACCCGACAGCACGACCTTCACGTCCCTGCGGGCCAACTCGGCGAGGCGGAACACGGCCACGTCGGCGGGTTCGGACAGCGGCGCGTCGCGGTGCCAGGAGAGCTTCGCCCAGCTGTCGCGGAAGTCGTCGGCCGTGACGATGACGTTGTGGTGCCGGCTGCCGACGAGCTTCGCCACCTTCTCGGCGTGGTGGACCTCGTCCACGCGCGGGTCGCCGAAGCCCGCGGAGAACGTGTGCAGCTCCGCGTCACCTCGTTCGCGGGCCACCAGGGCCGTGATGAGCGAGGAGTCGACCCCGCCGGACAGGTAGGCGCCGACGGGCACGTCCGCGACCAGAGCGTCGCGCACGGAGGCCGTGAGGGCCTCGTCCACGAGCCGCACGGCCTCCTCGGGCGTGACCTTGCGGATCTCCGACTCGCGCGGCAGCTCCCAGTACGGCTCCGTGCGGACCCGTCCGTCCGCGGACACGACCAGGTGGTGGCCCTGCGGCACCTTCCGGACGCCCTGGACCAGCGTGTGGGGCGCGGGGACGGACCGGTGCGCCAGGTAGTCGTGCAGCGACTCCCGGTCGACCTCGGCCGCGCCGATCGCGGGCAGCAGCGCCTTGATCTCGGACGCGAACGCGAACATCTTCGCGTCGGCGTAGTAGTACAGCGGCAGGATGCCGAGGCGGTCGCGGAAGAGGTGCGTCTCGCCCGTCCTGGCGTCGTGGATCGCGTAGGCGAACTGGCCCCGCAGCTCGGTCACCGCAGAGGGCCCGTGCTGCTCGTACAGCGCCAGGAGCACCTCGGTGTCGCCGTTCGTGCGGAACGGGTAGGTGAGCCCGGAGCGCAGCTGCCGGTAGTTCAGGATCTCGCCGTTGAACGCGATCTGCGTGGTGCCGGACGCGCCCGCCATCGGCTGTGGCGACCCGGCCAGGTCGATGATCGACAGCCGGGTGTGCGCGAAGCCGATCGGCCCGTCCGCCCAGAACCCGCTGTCGTCGGGGCCGCGGTGGTGCAGCCGCTTCGCCATCTCGGCGAGCAGTTCGCGCGAGACGGGCGTGCCGTCGAACCGTCTGATGCCTGCGATGCCGCACATGGTCAGCGGCCCCCAGAAGTGGATTCAGCGATCTGCATGAGCTCACGGGCCCGGGAGTCCCACGACGCGGTCAGCACGGCCGCACGGCGTTCGGCCGGCGTCTTCAGCCCGCCGTCCTTGAGCGTGAGCCGGATCTGGTCGATGAAGTCGGCCTCGCCCTTGGCGATCCGGATGACGTCTCCGTACCGCTCCACCTCGGGGAAGTCCGTCGAGACGACGGCCAGGCCGAGGGCGAGGTACTCCTTCATCTTGATCGGGTTCGCGTGCTTGATCCAGTCGTTGTCGAGCCACGGCATCAGCGCCACGTCGAACCCGCTGCCGTAACCGGGGATCTGGTCGTAGGACCGGAAGTCCAGCCAGTGCACGTTCGGGTACTCGGCGTAGCGCTCCATCGAGCAGGTCGCGTCACCGATCAGCACGACGGACGCGTCGGGGAACTCCTGCGCGACCTTCTCGATCAGGTCGAAGTCGACGAGGTAGTCGTCGAGGCTGCCGAAGAACCCGATGCGCGGCCCGGTGATCGACGCGATGTCCGCCGGGAGTCCGGTGCGGCGGGTGAAGTGGTCGACGTCCACTCCGTGGTCGAGGAAGTGCGCACGGTCACCGGTCAGCCTCGACTCCTCCTCCTGGAGGGCGCGGCTGACGTAGAGCACGGTGTCCGAATTGGACAGCAGCTGGTCCTCCAGCGCGGCGATGGTGCCCTGGTCCGCCTCGGGGAACGCGGAGTGCCGGTCGGAGCGGTTGAAGATCAGGCCCTTGGTCCTCATCGGCTTCACGACGTCCCACGCCGTGGGAATCGTGGCGACCACCACGGGCGTGCCCATGCGGAGGAAGAAGCAGACCGCCTTCACCTGCGTGCGCACGAGCACCGAGTTCAGCCTGCGCAGCCACGGCCTGCCGTAGAACGGCAGGGGAGCGGGCGTCATCACGTAGAAGTTCGGCGTGTCCTCGATCGGGCGGCGCACGAGCTTCGCGACGCTCATCGCCTTGCGCAGGATCCGGCGCAGGAACTGCGTGCTCTTGCCGGGCGACGGCATCCGCAGGCCGATGCTGTTGACCAGCAACACCTTGCGGTGCTTCGCGACGCGGCGCAGCAGCTGGAAGTCCGAGTGCGCCCGGTTGTGGTACCACCAGTCCTGCGCGGAGAAGCACAGGTAGCTCGGCCCCGCGGGGCTCGTCTCCTCCGGCCAGCGGCCCATCCCGAACAGCCCCTTCAACGCGGTGCGGTGCTTCGGCGACCGCGCGCGAAGCCCTTCGTTCGCGACCATCGCGAGCCACATGAACAACGCCGCGAACCGGCCGTGCAGCTCGCGGTGCAGCCGGACCTTGTTCGCGGTGAGCATCGACCACAGCCGGGCGTTCGTGGACACCTCGCCGCCGATGTGGGTGATCGTCGCCCGCGGTTCGTACCAGACCCCGCCCGCCCGCATCATGTACTCGGTCTCCTCCGAATAGAGGAAGTACCGTTCGTCCAGAAGGCCGTGCTTCTCGATGGTCTCCCTGGTCACCAGCCACGCGCAGCCCGTGGCCCAGTCTGCGGCGTGCGCGCCCTGGTAGGCCTTCACGTCGGTGACCGTCTCGCCGAGGCCGATCGAGCCGGCCCGCCCACCGCCGAGGAACGCCTCCGCGAACGCACCGGCGACACGGGGCTTGCGGCGCAGCGACAGCGACAGCGCGCCCGACTCGTCCACCAGACGCGGCACGACGATCGGCTTGCCGGCAGCGCGGAGTGCCTCCACGGCTCCGGGGTGCAACCGGATGTCGGCGTTGAGCACGAGGACGTCGTGGCCCTCGGCGGCCTTGATGCCCAGGTTCACCCCGGCGGCGTAGCCACCGTTCACCGGGCTGCGCACGACGTCCACACCGGGGCGGGTGGCGGCCGCCACCGTGCCGTCGGTGGAGGCGTTGTCGACGACGATCACCTTCACGCCGTCCGGCACCGAGTCCAGGCATCCCGCGATGACCTGTTCGCTCTGGTAGGTGACGATGACCACCGCGACAGGTGACCGCTCCACAACCACTCCTCGCATCAGGGCTCCTGCGCGCTACATCGAGCGCTTCGCAACCTCCGTTACGAGAAACGCGGAAGGTGTGGCCGTTCCGCCCACGGGACACGCGCGTGTGTAACCGTTTCGGCCTCCCGAACGAGAACCAAGGCGTGACGTCATCGCCGCACGTGTTGATCATCGTGCAGAACCTCCCCGTGCCGCTGGACCGCCGGGTGTGGCTGGAATGCCGTGCCCTGACCAACGCCGGCTACGAGGTTTCGGTGATCTGCCCCAAGGGTCCGGGTGATCCCGCCTACCAACTGCTCGACGGAGTGCACCTCTACAAGTACGCTCCGCCGCCCCAGGCCGAGGGCGCGCTGGGCTATGCGTGGGAGTTCCTGTACTGCTGGGTGCGCACGGCGTTGCTGAGCGTGAAGGTCCGCGCCCGCAGGCGTTTCCACGTCATGCAGGCTTGCAACCCGCCGGACACCTACTGGGCGCTCGCGTTGCTGTGGCGGCTCGGTGGCGTGAAGTTCGTCTTCGACCACCACGACCTCAACCCCGAGGTGTTCCTGTCCCGCTTCGGTGAGCCGAAGGGGATCGCGGGCAAGGCGCAGTACCGGATCTTGAAGTGGTTGGAGCGCCGCACCTTCCGCACGGCCAACCGGGTGACGTCGACCAACACCTCTTACCAGAAGATCGCGTGGACGCGGGGTGACGTTCCGCCCGAGCACACCACCGTCGTGCGCTCCGGCCCGGACACGACCGTGATGCGGCCTGTCGAGGGCGTGGACGAACTGCGACGCGGCGGCAAACACTTGGTGGCGTATCTCGGAATCATGGGACCGCAGGACGGCGTCGACGGCGTCCTCGAAGTCGCACGGAGAGTTGTTTTCGACCGCGGCCGCACCGACGTCCGGTTCGCGCTGCTGGGCTTCGGCGACTGCCTCGAGGACCTGAAGAAGCAGGCCAGCGCCTGGGGGCTCGATCCGTACGTCGAGTTCACCGGGCGAGTCGGGCCCGAACAGATCACCCGTTACCTGTCGACCTCGTCGGTCGGACTGGGCCCGGATCCGTTGTCGCCTTTGAACGACGTGTCCACTATGAACAAGACCATGGAGTACATGGCCTACGCGCTGCCGGTCGTCACCTACCGGTTGCAGGAGACCGTGGTGTCCGCCGGCGAGTGCGCCGTGCTGGTCGAACCGGGTGACGTCGAGGGCTTCACGACGTCGCTGCTCGACCTGCTCGACGACGCGGAACGCCGCGCGCGCCTCGGCTTCGAGGGCAGGCGCCGGTGCGAGGCCGTGCTCGACTGGCGTCCCCAGGCGGAGAACTACGTGGCGGTGTTCGACGGGCTCACCGGTTTCGCCTCGCGCGGCCCGTTCCCCGGCGGCAGGCCCGAGCTCGGCCCGGGCACCGACCAGTGGGGCAACAAGATGATCGACGTGAGCGACGACGCCGTGCTCCGCGCGTTCGCCGTGACCCGAACGGGAGAATGATGTTCGTCAGAAGGATCGCTGTCGTCGGCACGGGCTACGTCGGTCTGACCACCGGTGCCTGCCTCGCGTCGCTGGGTCACCGCGTGGTGTGCGCGGACGTCGACGCCTCGAAGGTCGAGCGGCTCGCACGCGGCGAGGTCGACATCCTCGAACCCCGTCTTGCCGAACTGGTCGCCGAGGGTTTGGCCTCCGGTCGCCTCTCGTTCGTGCTGGGTGCCTCCGCCGCGGTGCCGGACGCCGAGGTCGTGTTCCTCTGCGTGCCCACGCCCATGGGCGTCGGCGGCATCGCGGACCTCCAGGCCGTCGAGTCCGTTGTGGACGAAACGCGCGACCTGCTGCCGTCCGGGTGCGTGATCGTCAACAAGTCGACCGTGCCCGTCGGCACCTCGCTGCGCACCGCCGAGCTGCTGCGCCGCGACGACGTCGCCGTCGTCTCGAACCCCGAGTTCCTCCGCGAGGGCTCGGCAGTGCACGACTTCCTGAACCCCGACCGCATCGTCGTCGGCTGCGACCAGCAGGACGCCGCCGAGCGCGTGGCCGCCCTGTACGCCCGTCTCGGCGCGCCGACGGTGCTGACCGACGCGGCCTCCGCCGAGATGGTCAAGTACGCGGCCAACTGCTTCCTCGCGATGAAGCTCTCGTACGTCAACGCGGTCGCGGAGCTGTGCGAGCGGCTCGGCGCGAACATCACCGACGTCACCGAGGGCATGGGCTACGACAAGCGCATCGGCCAGGCCTTCCTCAACCCCGGTCCCGGCTGGGGCGGTTCGTGCCTGCCGAAGGACACGCATGCGATGCTCCAGGTCGCGGACGCCGCCGACTTCGAGTTCCGCCTGCTGCGCGCCACGATCGACACCAACGAGCGCCAGCGCCAGCGGATGGTCGAGAAGGTCCGCCTCGCCGTCACCGGCAAGCGCGGCGGCTCGCTGTCGCACGTGCGCCTCGGCCTGCTGGGCCTGACGTTCAAGGCGGGCACCGACGACCTGCGCGACTCGCCGGCCCTGGCCGTCGCGGCACTGCTGAAGCAGGCGGGCGCGGAGCTCGTCGGCTACGACCCCGCCCTGACCGGCGGCAGCGACCTCGGCGCGGTGTCCGTTGTGGACGACCCGTACGTCGCCGCCAAGGACGTGGACGCCCTGGTGGTGCTGACCGAGTGGCCGGAGTTCCGCTCGCTCGACTGGCCGCGCCTGGCCGAGACCGTCCGGCAGCCCGTCGTCGTCGACACCCGCAACCTGCTGGACCCGGACGTGCTGCGCCGCGCCGGTTTGACCTGCACCTCGCTGGGCCGCCGTTAGTCCTTTTCAGACAGACCGGTTACCAGGTCGGTCTCCGGCGGCGGGCGCTCGTGGGTGTCCAGGTAGCGTGAGAAGCGCTCCCGGACGCCCTCACCACCGCGGCAGGTCCGGCCCGTGGTGCGTGATGCCGGCGAACAGGTCGGTCTCGGGCAGCCGGGCGTTCGTGGTGTCGAACGCCCGGATGTACGACTCGGCCGCGAACCTCTGCTGCGCCGTCAGCTTCCCGATGAGCGACTGGCTTTCGTAGCAGTGCAACGCCTTGCGCTTGAGGTCGGCGACGTGCGACGTGTCGACCCTGGTGGTCGCCAGGCTGTCGTGCGACTCCAGGTAGAGCTTCGCCGGGATCCCCGTCTCCTTCACCGCGTGGTGCGCGACCCTGGCGGCGTGCACGTGGTCGCGGTGCTGGTGCGGGTTGTGGTGGTTGTGCGTGACGACGACCTGCGGCCGGAAGTGCTCCAGCAGCGCGGACAGCCGGCCCGCGGCCGTCTCGACGGGAATGGAGCAGAACGCGCCGGGCGGCACCTCACCCGTCTCGCCGGAGTCGTGGTACCCCAACAGTTCCAGGTCCGTGATCCCGAGCACGTCGCACGCGGCGTTGAGCTGCGCCCGCCTGCGCGAGGCGACCGCCTGCGGGTGGTGGTTCGGGTCGCCGGGCTTCGCACCACCGGGCATGTCCCCGAGCTCGCCACCGGTACACGTGACGAGGACGATCCGAACGCCCTGGCGGGCGTAGTGGGCCAGGATTCCGCCGGTCGACCGCGACTCGTCGTCGGGGTGGGCGTGGACGGCCAGCAAGGTTCTCGGTCCATCGAACTGCACGCGGGGGAACGTACCCCGAAACTATTGTCTTGCCGGTGACCGACTTGCCGTCCGGCTTGAAGCCGTTGGAACTCGCACAACACCTCCAGGGACAGATCGCGCGAGGGCACGCCTACGCCCGCTCGCGCAAGCAGCGGTTCAGGTGGAAGTCCGTAACCGTCCGACTGACCACTTTGGTGCTTTCGGCGGTGTCGACGATCATCCTCGGCCTGCAGAACCTCGACCCCTGGACGGGGACGGCGTTCGCGTTGGTGGCGGTCGTCACCGTGGTGTCCGCTTTGGAGCCGTTCTTCGCCTGGCGGTCGTTGTGGGTGTTGATGGAGGAGGCCAGTTACCGGTTCCACCGGCTGGAGGACGAGTTGGGGTACTACGTCGCGTCCACTCCGGCCGATCAGGTGGAGGTCGAGCGGGTTCGGGAGATGTTCGAGCGGTACCAGGAGATTTGGGATTCGTTGAGTTCGCGGTGGCTTCGGTTCCGGGAGAACGGATAGGGCGTGCGGCGCGGGTGGTGGGTCGGTTCGAGTGGGTTGGCGCCGGTCCCAGCGGGAGGGGCACCTGGCGTGCGAGCGGGGCGCGTTGCGCGGGTGGTCGCGTTGGGTCGTGTCAAGCCCCGATCGCCGTCGGGGTCGAGTCATCACCGCTGATCGGAGCCCATGGAGGTAGGGACGCCCCGGCTTCATCAGCGCCGTGGCGGCAGGGTGCCCCGGCTTCGTCGTCGGCCTGAGCCCGTACGAGAGGGCCTGTGCCTTGCACCGCTCACCGTGCGCTGGTCCTGGCCTGCCGCCCGGCACCTGCTCGCCGCCTGCCTGCCGACCTGCCGCCGCCGACCTGCCGCCGCTCCTGCCCACCCCGCTCAGCGGCCCGTGAAGGTCGCCCGCCCAGGCCCGTCCGTCAGGAAGCTGTGCACGGCCCGAGGCAGGTCCTCGGTCTCGTACAGCCCCGACGCGATGGTCGTCACGTGCGCGTCGGCCTCCGCCACCCCGCCGTGCTCGTAGTGCGCGAGCACCTCCTTGGTGGCGGCGTGCGCGCGCGTCGGGCCCACGGCCAAACCCAAGGCGAACTCCTCGGCGGCCAGTGCGAAGCCGTCGTCCGGGAACACGCGGTTCACGACGTTCCAGCGCTCCAGGGTCGCGGCGTCGTAGAGGTCGCCGGTCATGACGAACTCCTTCGCCCTTGCCACGCCCGCGCGGGCGGCCAGGCGTTGGGTGCCGCCCATGGTCGGGGTGAGGCCCACGACCTTCTCCACCAGGCCGAAGCGGGCCGACGACGAGGCGACCAGGAGGTCGCAGGCCACCGCCAGCTCGAAGGCCCAGGTCAGGCACAGGGCGTGCGCGGCGAAGACGGTCGGCATCGGCAGTGCGGCGAGGCGCTGGGGGAGCAGCAGCATGCGGTCGAAGAGCTGCTGGGCCTCCTCGCGGTACTCCTGGGAGGCGAACAGGGAGACGTCGACTCCGCCCGACACCACCTTGCCCGTGGCGTTGACCAGCAGTGCGCGTGCGTCGCCCAGGTCGTCCAGGGCCTCGTGGAACTCGGCGTCGAGGTCCAGGGAGTACAGGTTGAGCGGGGGTGCGTCGATCGTGATGATCGCGAGCTCGTCACGGCGGGTCAGGTGGATCTTCACAGGGTGCTCACAACCAATCGCGGCGCTTGAACATCACGTACAGGAAGTAGGAGAGGCCGAAGATACCCAGCGTGGAGACCCAGAAGCCCCACCTCTGCTCGAAGCCCGGGTAGGGGACGTTCATGCCGTAGTAGCCCGAGATGGCGGTCGGGACGGCGATGATCGCGGCCCAGCTCGTGACCTTCTTCATGATCGAGTTGAGGCGGTTGCCCTGGACGGCGACCTCGGCCTCGCGGAGGTTCGTGACCAGCTCGCGCATCGACTCCGTCAGTTCGGCGATGAAGAGCGTGTGGTCCTTCACGTCCAGGTAGTACGGCATCATCACGTCGTCCACCAGCTCGTGCTCGCGGTGCAGCAGCGAGCCGAGGACCTCGCGCATCGGCAGCGCGACGCGCCGCAGCTGGACCAGGGCGCGGCGGAGCTGCAGGGCCTTGCGGCCCACGTGCGGCTTCTCGTCGTAGATGCGGTCCTCGAGGGCCTCGATGTCGTCGTCGAGCTGCTGGGCGGCGGCGTAGTGGCCGTCCACGACGTCGTCGAGCAGGCCGTGCAGCAGGAAGCCGATGCCCGACGACGCGAGCGTGGGCGCGCTGTCCCACCGCCGCAGCACGCCCGCCAGGTCGTAGTCCTCGCTCTCGCGCACCGTCACGAGCGCGTTGCGCGCCACGAAGACGTCGACCTCGCACGTCCTGATCTCGTGCTGCTCGTACCGGACGGCGTAGACGGAGAGGAACAGGTGGGTGGGGTAGCGGTCGACCTTCGGGCGCTGCCGCTCGGAGAACGCGTCCTCGATCGCGAGCTCGTGCAGCCCCAGTTCGTCGCGCAGCAGACCTATCTCGTCCTCCGACGGCGCGCACAGGTCGAACCACACGATCGCGGACTGATCTTGGAGGTGCCGCGAGACGTCGGTGACCGGGAAGTCCGAGCTGACGAGCTCGCCGTTGCGGTACAACCTTGTCCGGCCCATGGGTGACAAGCGTACGTAGATCTACTCAGATGTGAGGTTTCGGCCCGAGTTCCCGCTACCCTCGATCCGGTGAAGGTGGACCAACCACAGCGCATCGGTGACTACCTGCTCCTGGGCAGGCTTGGTCGTGGCGCCATGGGAACGGTCTACCTGGGACAAGGCAGCGACGGGCGCCAGGTGGCGGTCAAGGTCGCCCGCGCCGAGCTCGCCGACGACCCGCGCTTCCGCGAGCGGTTCCGCCGTGAGGTCCAGATGGCCCGTGCGGTCGGCAGCGCCGGCACGGCGGCGGTCGTGGACGCCGACACGCGGGCGGCCCGGCCGTGGATGGCGACGGAGTACGTGCCCGGCCCGACGCTGCAGGAGGCCATCGAACGGCACGGACCGTTGCCCGAGCACCATTTGAGACGCCTCGCCGAGGGTCTGGCCGAGGCGCTCACCGCGATCCACCGCGCCGGGCTCGTCCACCGCGACCTCAAGCCGTCCAACGTGCTGCTGGGCGCCGACGGCCCGCGCGTCATCGACTTCGGCATCTCCCGCGCGATGGAGCACACCGCGCTGACGGAGACCGGCATGGTCTTCGGCACGCCCGGCTTCCTCTCGCCCGAGCAGATCACCGGCCAGGAGGTCGCGTCGCCGTCCGACGTGTTCGCCCTGGGCGCCGTGCTGGTCTACGCGGCGACGGGCAAGGGGCCGTTCGGCGAGGGCCCGACGGCCACGTTGCTCTACAAGGCCGCCCACGGCGAGCCGGACATCGACGGCGTGCCCAAGGCGCTGCGGCCGCTCGTGCAGAAGTGCATGCACCGCGACCCGGCCAAGCGCCCGGAGCCGGCCGAGGTGACACGCCTGCTCTCGCAGGTCGTCACGCCGAAGCCGCCGACCACCAAGATGCCCGCGCCCATGACGCCCGCCGCCGCGACGTTCTCGACGTCGCGGTTCGTGCCGATGGCGTGGGGCGTGCTGAACCTGGCCGTGGCCCTGCTCGCCGCCGCGATCGCCGACCCGGCCGCCCAGGCCAACGGCGCCACGCAGCTGCTCGCGCTGGCCGCGTTCTGCGTGCTCGTCGTGCGTGCCGTGCGGTACTTCAGCGCGGCCGCCCGCCGTCGGGTCGTCATCGAGATCAGTCGCGAGGGCATCGCCACCACGCGCAACGGCAAGTTCCACCAGTACTGGTGGTACGAGCTCGCACGGGTGCGCGTCGTGCCGCACAAGAAACGGCCGTGGGTCGTCGTCTGGCTGAAGGACCCGGCGCCGCGCCGCTTCTTCGGCGCGCACCACGGCGGTGTGCGCGTCTTCCCGATCGCCCACGAGCGCACCAGGAGGCGGCGCGAGCGCGACGTCGCCGAGCTGCGCGCCGCCCTGGCCTGGTACCTGCCGAGGTCCTACGACGGCCGCTGATCGGTCCACTCGTAGGTCACCGAGATGGACAGCAGCGAGGTCCCCGCGGGCAGTGCGCCGCCGGCGAAGACCTGCCGTTCCTCGTACCCGGTGACCTCACCCGTCGCCGGGTCGAGGGTGAAGGAGGCCTTGCCGCCCTCCGCGGACACCGTGCCGTCGTTGTAGCGCACCCCGTCGACGGCGGCGAGCTGGCGGTACAGAACCGCCTTCTTGTCCTTGGCGGTGAACGGCGAGAGCAACGCGGAGGACGCGGAACCCAGCGTCTCCCGCAGCTCCTGGCTCAGCGGGTTGAGCAGGCTCGTCTCGTAGCACGGGGTCGTCGGGCAGACCGTGTCCCACATCTGCGGGCCCGTGTACACGCGGCTGGGCGTGAAGCCGGGAGTCTCCGGGACGCCGGTGACCGCGCGCGTGCGGCCGGTCGCCCTGCGCTGGATCTTCACCTGCTGCCCGTCCGCCGTCGGCAGCCAGACCTCGGCGACGAACTCCGCCTGCATGGCGGTGGTGGCGCCCTTGTCGTTGGCGGTGAACGTCAGCCAGGTCTCGTACCGGATGTGCCTGTACTTGCCGCGCGGCTGCGACCGCTCCAGCAGCATTGCCGCCTCGGCGAGCGAGGTGGCCGGCGCGGTGGGCATCTCGGCGACGTCCGGGGTGAACCGCTCCGGGCGCACGAACACCACGAGCCCCGTGATCAGCACGACCGCCACGACCGCCGCGGCGATGCCGATCCAGCGGCGCGAGCGCGACGGGGGCTTCTCGGCGAACAGCTGCTCGCGCAACCGGGCCAGCCGCACGTCGTCGCCGCCGCGCACCGGGTACAGCTCGGCGAGGTCGTCGTCCAGCACGTCACGCATGTTCCACTTCCTTCAGCTTCGCGCGCAGCCGGTGCAGACGGGACCGGGCGGTTCCGGGATTGAGGTCGAGGGCTTCCGCCGCCTGCTGCACGGTCAGCCCGGCGAGCGACACGAGCAGCACCAGGTCGCGGTCGGCCTCGGGCATCCTGGCCAGCTCGCGCGCGATCCGGCGCAGGTGCGAGCGGGAGTCGATCCGGGTGACCACCGTGTGCTCCAGCGACTCGGCGACACCGAGGTCGACGCCGTACCGCTCGGCGGTCCGCAGCAGGCGCGTCTCGCGTTTGGCGTGGCCGCGCAACAGGTTCGTCGCGATGCCGTAGAGCCAGCCGACGACGCTGCCCTTCTCCGGGTCGTAGCCCTCCTTCCCGCGCATGGCGGCGAGGAAGGTCTCGCTGACGAGGTCGTCGGCCACGTCGACGCCCACCCGCCGCGCCAGGTATCTGTGCAACGGGTGGGCGTGCTCGTCGAACAGCTCCGCGAACATCACGCCCCCAGTTGGCTTCCCGCCGTGCCGGTGTTGCAGTGACCTGAATCACAGTGGACCGGCTCCGATGATGGTCGCATGACCACCTGGACCGTGAGGGTCGCCGACGTCGGCGGTTCGCCGCTCACCCGCGAGTACAACGCCGAGATGATCAGCCGCTACCGGGGCCGGCCGGCGAGCGACGCGGAGATCGACGCGTATGAACGCGACGAGCAGGACCACGACGTGCCGGTGTTCCTCGTGCTGTCCCTCGACGGCGCCGATGTCGGCTGCCTGGGGATGCGGGTCCTGTCCGGCGACGTCGGTGAGCTGACCCGGATGTTCGTGCGCGAGCCGTTCCGCGGCCGGCTCGACACGCGCAGGGACCTGGTCGAGGCAAGGGGTTTGTACGCCAAGCACGGCTTCGCCGAGATCGAGCGCTACAACGACGCCGAGTACGCCGACCACTGGTTCGAGAAGCGGCTGAAAAGGCTAACGCCCGCTCCTCCTCCCGCGATGTCCTGAGAAGGTCGGGATGACTCGCCAGGAGGCATCGAACATGCGGTTACGTCCACTGGTGATGGCGGCTGCCGTCACCACGGCACTGGTGGTGAGCCCGGCCCAGGCGGTGCCCGCCGGCCGGGTTCTGGGATACGTCGCCAACAACGGCGGCGGGGTGTCGGTGATCGACACGGCCACGAACGCGGTGTCCACGACGATCGCCGACGGCGACGGCAACTCGCCGTACATGGCGGCGGTCGCGTTCGACGGGACCCGCGGCTACGTGACGAGCTCCCTGCAGAACACGCTGCTGGTGATCGACACGCCGACCAACACGGTCGACAAGGCGGTTCCCGTCGGCAACCGCCCGGCGGGCGTCGCGGTCGCCCCCGGTGGCGGCTTCGTCTACGTCACCAACTACCTCGGCGGCACGGTGTCCGTGGTCGACACCGCCACGCTCACCGTCACCGCGACGGTCGCGGTCGGCGAGAACCCGGACGGCGTCGTCGTCACCAAGGACGGCTCGGCCGTCTACGTCACGCACGACGTCACCGGGGCGGGCAAGGTCTCGGTCATCGACACGACGTCCAACACCGTCGCCACCACGATCGACGTCGGCAGCGCGGCCACCGCCATCGCGGCGTCGTCGGACGGCACGCGGATGTACGTGGTCAACAAGCTCTCGAACAGCGTCTCCGCCATCGACGTCGCCTCGCGCGCCGTCGTCGGCAGCGCGTCCGTCGGCATCACGCCGCACGGCATCGCGCTGACGCCGGACGGCACTCGCGCGTACGTGACGAACAGCCAGTCCGACACGGTGTCCGTCGTGGACCTCACGACGCTCACCGAACTGCAGCAGATCGGCGTCGGCGACCGCCCGATCAGCGTGGCCGTCACGCCGGACGGCGCGAGCGCGTACGTCACGAACTTCGACAGCAACACCGTGTCGGTCATCAGCACGGCGTCGAACTCGGTCACCACGAGCGTCGCCGTCGGCCAGCGCCCGGTGGGCATCGCGATCAACTTCGTGCCGCCCGCCGCGTCGAAGCTCGTGGCCGGCACCGCCCAGCTGCAGCTGCGGCTCCTCGGCTTCACGGTCCGCGGCGTCAACGCCACGCTGACCGACAAGCACACCGGGGCGCCGGTCGCCGGTCAGCAGGTCGTCTTCCGCACGGTGAAGGGCAACCCGCTCTGCACCGCGACGACCAACGCGTCCGGCAAGGCCACCTGCGACGCCCAGGTGCCGCTGCTCGTCGGCGTGTCCACGCTGCTGCAGGGCTTCACGGCCTCGTACGCGGGCAACAACGAGCACGGCGGCGCCTCGTCCCACGGGTACATCCGCCTGCTGTAGTGCTGTAGGGCTATGCGGCCAACGGCTGGTCGGCCCGGAGCGCGTCCAGGTGGTCCGCACAGGACTGCCTGGACGCGACTCCGTGCACGACCAGCCAGCCCGCGGGCACCTGCAGCACCGCCGGCCAGATCGAGTACTGGCCCGACGGGCTGACCAGCACCAGGAACATGGTGTGAGCCTGAGCGATCGGGGAAGTCATGCCCCCAGGGTGACCTCCGCCACCTGGGGCGCGGCTGGTCCCGCGCTCGAGCCCTCACCCGGACGCCCGGTTCCCGATCTTGGACCGCGTGTGATTACGTGGTGGCGTGACTGTGGAACAGGTGGTCCTCCTGGCCGAGGACGGTTCGGCCATCGGCGTCGAGGACAAGGCAGTGGTGCACCACGCGGACACCCCGCTGCACCTGGCGTTTTCCAGCTACGTGTTCGACTCGGCGGGCAACACCGTGCTCACCCGCCGCGCCCTGCACAAGAAGACCTTCCCCGGCCTGTGGACCAACACCTGCTGCGGCCACCCGGCGCCCGGCGAGGACATGGCGCAGGCCGTGCTGCGGCGCCTGTGGGACGAGCTCGGCATGAAGTGCTCCGCCCCCGAACTGCTGCTGCCCGCCTTCCGCTACCGCGCGGTCCAGGACGGGATCGTCGAGAACGAGATGTGCCCGGTGTTCCGGGTGGTCTGCGAGGACGACCCCGTGCCGAACCCGGACGAGGTCGACTCGACCGAGCGCGTCCCGTGGGCCGAGTTCGCGGCGTCCGTGCTGGACGGCACGCGCGAGATCTCACCGTGGTCCCGGCTCCAGGTCGCCGAGCTCGTGCGGCTCGGGCCCGATCCGCTGGCGTGGCCTGTCGCGGACCGGGCCGGGCTGCCGGAGGCCGTCCGGCTGGCGTGAGAGCCGGCGGACGCGGGTCGCGGAACCGGAAGCCGTCTTGCCGAGGCGTCCGACGTGCTTCGCGGCGGCGACCGGACGGCACGCAGCCGTCCGGTCGCCCCGCCTCACCACTCCAGTGAGCCGCCGTTCTGGTACTCGATGACGCGGGTCTCGAAGAAGTTCTTCTCCTTCTTGAGGTCCATCATCTCCGACATCCACGGGAACGGGTTCTCCGTCTGCTCCCACACCGGCTCCAGGCCGAGCTGCGCGCACCGGCGGTTCGTGATGAACCGCATGTACTGCTCGCACAGGTCGGCGTTGAGCCCCAGGATGCCGTTCGGCATCGTGTCGCGTCCGTAAGCGATCTCCAGCTCGCAGCCTTCCGCGAGCATGGTCCGCACCTCCTTCTGGAACACGTCGTTCCACAGGTGCGGGTTCTCGATCTTGATCTGGTTGATCGCGTCGATGCCGAAGTTCAGGTGGATCGACTCGTCGCGCAGGATGTACTGGTACTGCTCGGCGATGCCGACCATCTTGTTGCGCCGGCCGAGCGACAGGATCTGCGCGAACCCGGTGTAGAACCACATGCCCTCGAACACCACGTAGAACGCGACGAGGTCCTTGAGGAACGCCTGGTCCTTCTCCGGCGTGCCGGTGCGGAACTCCGGGTCCTCCAGGTGCTGCGTGAACTGCAGCGCCCACGCCGCCTTGTCCGTGATGGACGGGATCTCCCGGTACATGTTGAACAGCTCGCCGTCGTCGAGGCCGAGCGACTCGCAGATGTACTGGAACGTGTGCGTGTGCACGGCCTCCTCGAAGGCCTGCCGCAGCAGGTACTGGCGGCACTCGGGGTTCGTCAGGTGCCGGTAGACCGCGAGCACGATGTTGTTGGCCACCAACGACTCCGACGTGGCGAAGAAGCCGAGGTTGCGCTTGATCATCAGGCGCTCGTCGTCGGTCAGCCCGTCCTTCGACTTCCACAGGCCGATGTCGGCCTGCATGGACACCTCGGTCGGCATCCACGCGTTGTTGCAGCCCGCCAGGTACTTCTCCCACGCCCAGTGGTACTTGAGCGGCAGCAGCTGGTTGACGTCGGCGCGGCAGTTGATCATCGCCTTGTCGTCGACGGAGACGCGGGCGGCGCCCGCCTCGATCAGGTTCTCGGTCACTGGCAGGCCTCGCAGTCGGGGTCGGTGATGGAGCAGTTGGGGTCCACTGCCACGGGAGAGACGGCGTTGAGCTTGCCGTCGGTGCCCTGCAACGTGGACTTCTCCACGTGCGTGGCGCTCTGCGTGCGCAGGTAGTACGTGGTCTTCAGCCCGCGCACCCACGCCAGCTGGTACAGCTCGTCGAGCTTGCGGCCGCTCGGCGCGGCCAGGTACAGGTTCAGCGACTGCGCCTGGTCGATCCACTTCTGACGACGCGAGCCCGCCTCGATCAGCCACGAGCTGTCGACCTCGAACGCCGTGGCGTACAACGCCTTCAGGTACGGCGGCACCCGGTCGATCGCGCCGAGGCCGCCGTCGTGCAGCTTGAGGTCCGAGATCATCTGCTCGTCCCACAGCCCGCGCTGCTTGAGAGCCCGCACCAGGTCCGGGTTGATCACGGTGAAGTCGCCGGACATGTTCGACTTCACGTACAGGTTGCGGTAGAGCGGCTCGATCGACTGGTTCACGCCGGTGATGTTCGCGATGGTCGCGGTCGGCGCGATCGCCATGACGTTCGAGTTCCGCATGCCCCTGCGGGCCTTCTCGCGCACCGGAGCCCAGTCCATCGTGGACTCGCGGTTCTGCTCCAGCTCACCCTCGCCGCGCGTGGCGGCCAGGATCTCGACCGAGTCGATCGGCAGGATCCCCCTGCTCCACAACGATCCCTCGAACGACCGGTACGCGCCGCGCTCCTGGGCGAGATCGGCGGACGCGTCGATGGCGTAGTAGCTGATCTCCTCCATGCTGCGGTCGGCGAACTCGACGGCCTCCTTCGACGCCATCGGCGTGCCGAGCGTGAACAGCGCGTCCTGGAAGCCCATCAGTCCCAGGCCGACCGGCCGGTGCTTCAGGTTGGAGTTCTTCGCTTCCGGGATCGTGTAGTAGTTCACGTCGATCACGTTGTCGAGCATCCGCACCGCCGTGCGCACGGTCTTCTCGAGCCGCGCGTGGTCGATGCCTTGGGCCGTCACGTGCTGCGCGAGGTTGACGCTGCCGAGGTTGCACACCGCGACCTCGTCGATCGTCGTGTTCAGGGTGATCTCGGTGCACAGGTTCGACGAGTGCACCACACCGTTGTGCTGCTGCGGCGACCGCAGGTTGCACGGGTCCTTGAACGTGATCCACGGGTGGCCGGTCTCGAACAGCATCGTGAGCATGCGCCGCCACAGGTCCACGGCCGGCAGCCGGCGGAAGACCTTGATCTCGCCGTTGTCGGCCTTGGCCTCGTAGGCGCGGTACTTCTCGGCGAACTCGTCACCGAACGCGTCGTGCAGGTCCGGCACCTCGTCCGGGGAGAACAGCGTCCACCGGCCGTTCGCGCGGACGCGGCGCAGGAACTCGTCCGGCACCCAGTTCGCGGTGTTCATGTCGTGGGTGCGGCGGCGTTCGTCGCCGGTGTTCTTGCGCAGGTCGAGGAACTCCTCGACGTCGATGTGCCAGGTCTCGAGGTACGCGCAGACCGCGCCCTTGCGACGCCCGCCCTGGTTGACGGCGACCGCGGTGTCGTTGGCGACCTTGAGGAACGGCACGACGCCCTGCGACTTGCCGTTGGTCCCCTTGATGTGCGCGCCGATCCCGCGCACCGGCGTCCAGTCGTTCCCCAGCCCACCGGCGAACTTCGACAGCAGCGCGTTGTTGCTGATGCCGTGGAAGATCGCGGCCAGGTCGTCGTCGACGGTGGTGAGGAAGCACGACGACAGCTGCGGGCGCGTGGTCCCGGAGTTGAACAGCGTCGGGGTCGAGCACATGAAGTCGAACGACGACAGCAGCTCGTAGAACTCGATGGCGCGGGCGTCGCGGTCGTCCTCCTCCAGGGCGAGGCCCATGGCGACGCGCATGAAGAACGCCTGGGGGAGCTCGTAACGGCGGCCGTCGTGGTGCAGGAAGTAGCGGTCGTACAGGGTCTGCATGCCCAGGAACTGGAAGTCCAGGTCTCGCGAGGCCCGCAGGGCGGCACCGAGACGAACCAGGTCGAAGCCGGCCAGGCGCGGGTCGAGCTGGCCGAACCCGATGCCGTCGCGGACGAACGACTCGAAGTACGCGGGGTAGCGCTCGGTCATCTCCGCGTGCGACAGCGGGACCCCGCAGGCCTCGGCGCGCAGCTTGTCCAGCAGCAGGCGGGCGCTGACGTAGGAGTAGTCCGGGTCGAGTTCGACCATCGTGCGGGCGGCCATGATCGGCGCGAGTGCCAGCTCGGTGTCGGTGATGCCGTGGTAGAGGTTCCGCTTGGTCTCGGCCAGGACCGCCTCGGCCGACGCGTTGGGCAGGTCGGCGCAGGCTTCGTTGATGACCACTGAAAGGCGGTCGGGCACGCTCTCTCCTCGCGAGCAGGCCCGGGGAAAAGCGCATGCGCACGCCAGTGGACACCACTGGTGCACACAGCCGCCCTCCCTCGGGGCACCGTGTCGTGCGCGCAGGCTTGCGCGCACACCAGTGGCAGGTCTTCGGACTCGTGGGCGCACCGCTGACGCCTACCGGCCGTCGCTTCCCAGGTCGTGCGACCCAGTGCTTCGTTGACGGCTTTCGTTCCCACTCACCGCTGCGGGGCAGTCCCGGGTTCTCACCGGGTTCCCTCTTGCCTCACCGGCCCGGTTGAGCCGAGTCGGTGAACCACCAGCGCGGCAGATACTACATGTGGTGGTGGGGTCTGGATCACCACCCAACATGCGCGTGTCGTGGGTTAGGGTCATCAACGTGGGTGATCTTCGGCCGCGGGTCGTCATCGGTGCTCTGGTCAGCGCGGGGCTCGCTTCGACGTCCCTTTTCGTCGGGCCGGCGGCGCCCGCGGCGAGTGCCGGACTGGCCGTCGCGGCGGTGCTGGTGATGATCACGACCCGGCGATCAGGGCCACCCCGAGAGTGATCATCACGGCGGCGATGAGGCCGTCGAGGACGCGCCACGCGCGGGGCTTCGCGAACAGCGGGCCGAGCAGGCGGGCGCCGAAGCCGAGCGCGACGAACCAGGTGATGCTCGCGGTCACCGCGCCGGCGCCGAAGAGCCACCGGCCGGCCGCGATCGAGCCGAGCAGGAGCAGCGTGTCGAGGTAGACGTGCGGGTTGAGCCACGTCAGCGCCAGCGCGGTCAGCACGGGCCGGCTGCTGGTCCCGGTACCGGCGTCCAGCGCCGACGGGTGCAACGCCCTGCGCGCGGCCAGGAACCCGTAGCCCAGCAGGAAAAGACCGCCGACGACCGCGGCCACGGTGATCGCCGCGGGGAACCTCTCCACCACGGCACCGAACCCGGCGATACCCACCGCGACGAGGATCGCGTCGGAGAGGGCGCAGACCGCGACGACCCGGACCACGGCCTCACGGCGAATCCCCTGGCGCAGAACGAAAGCGTTCTGCGCGCCGATCGCGACGATCAGGGTCGTCATGGTGCCGAAGCCGAGCAGCAGGTCAGTCACAGTCCTCACGGTATTGACGCCGTCTTGATGAGACCAGCTAAAGATTCTTACGTATCATTAGCGTTCGTGATGGACCTGGATCTGGTGCGCACGCTGCTCGCGGTCGTCGACGCGGGCACGTTCGACGCGGCTGCCGCCGCGCTGCACGTCACTCCTTCCGCTGTCTCGCAACGCATCAAGGCGCTGGAGCAACGCACCGGGCGGGTTCTGCTCGTCCGCGCCCGCCCGGTGCGGCTGACGCCGTCCGGCGAGGTGCTGGTCCGCTACGGTCGGCAACTGCTCGCCCTCGACCAGGACCTGGACGCGGCGCTGGGACAGGACGCGGTCGTGCGGGTGCCGATCGCCGTGAACGCCGACTCGCTCGCCACGTGGTTCCTGCCCGCCCTGCAACGGGTTCCGCCGGACCTCAGGATCTCGTTCGACCTGCACCGCGAGGACCAGGACCACACGACGGCGTTGCTGCGCCAGGGACTGGTGATGGCGGCGGTCACGTCGTCCCGCGAACCGGTGGCGGGCTGCTCGGTCACCAAGCTCGGCGAGATCCGTTACGCGGCAATGGCTTCGAGGGAGTTCATCGACCGGCACGAGGACGGCCCGCTGAAGTCGTGGCTGCCGCACGCGCCGGTCGTCGTGTTCGACCGCAACGACGACCTGCAGGACCGGTTCGCGCGCACGCTGACCCGCGGCCGGGGCGCGTCCGAGCACCGCCACTACGTGCCGTCGTCCGAGGTCTACGTGCGGGCGATCGTGGCGGGACTCGGCTGGGGGATGGTGCCGCCGCAGCAACTCCAGGAGGGGCTGGTCGACCTGGCACCGGGCCGGACCATCTCCGTGCCGCTGTACTGGCAGCAGTGGAAGCTCGACTCGCCGGCGCTGACCGCGGTGGCCGGGGCGGTGGCGGCGGAGGCGCGCGAGGCACTGCGGTAGCGGTTAGCCTGCCCCGCATGACCGGCGAACCGATGAACCTCGACGGGAAGATCGCAGTCATCTACGGCGCGGGCACGATCGGCGGTGCCATCGCGAAGGCGTTCCGCGACGCGGGCGCCGAGGTGCACCTGGCCGCGCGCACCGAGGCGTCGCTCAAGGCCAAGGCCGAGCAACTCGGCGTCAGGTACGCCGTGGTCGACGCGCTGGACGAGCGGAGCGTGGACGAGCACGCCGCCGGGTTCGAGCGGATCGACATCTCCGTGAACGTCATCTCCGACAACGACGTGCAGGGCACGCCGCTGCACGAGATGAGCGTCGACGACTACCTGAGCCCGGTCGTCACGAACGTGCGCTCGAAGTTCCTCACCGCCCGCGCCGCCGCCCGGCACATGATCCGGCAGGGGGACGGCGTGATCCTGTTCTTCGGCGGCACGAGCGACGGTCAGGTGCACCGGCGCTGGAACCTCGGCGGCCTGGTGACGGCGTTCGACTCGGTCGAGGCGATGCGCCGCCAGCTCGCGGCGGAGCTCGGCCCGCACGGCGTCCGGACGGTGACCCTGCAGACCGGTGGCGTCCCCGAGTCGATCCCGGGCGAGTTCCGCGACCAGGTCGAACCCGACATCGTCGGCCAGACGGCGCTGGGCAGGGCCGCGACGCTCGACGACGTGGGCAGGGCCGCGGTGTTCGCGGCCTCGGACTGGGGCCGCACGGTCACGGGAGCGCAGGTCAACATCACGTGCGGCGCGATCCTGAGCTGAACCTGTCGGGTTGCTGAACCCAGGAACCCGGCGCGCCGGCCGGGGCGTTGTCCGTTATGTGCTGATACCTCGACTCGCCGCCACCGGCGGATCCCTCGCCGTCGTCGTGACGGTCGCCATGGTCGGCCTGCTCGACCTGACCGTGGGGCCGCTGCGCCGCACGATCAGCGAGTACGCGCTGGGCGACTACCGCCCGGTGTTCGACGTGGCCGTGGTGCTGCTGGCGGTCGGCTCGCTCGCGATCCTCGGCGTGCTGGTCCACAAGGGCGTGGCGAAGTGGCGGTCCACCGGCGCGATCGCGCTGGTCCTCTGGTCGGTCGGCCTGTTCCTCGTGGTGGCGTTCCCCAAGACCAACTGGGCGATGGGCACCAACGAGGTCAGCGGCAGCATCCACCGGTTCGGCAGCATGGTCGCGTTCGTCAGCCTGCCGATCGCGATCATCGCGCTCGCCCGGCCGTGGGTGAGGGACCACGTGTGGGGGCGACACGCCAGGTGGACGATGGCATCCGGTTTGTTGAGCGTTGTCGCATTCATGCCGCTGCTCTACGCCATTGCGCTGAGCGCCGTCTCGGACGTGCGGTGGTGGCGCGTGTTCCCGTTGGGGTACATCGAGAGGATCTTGCTCGTCGCCGAGGTCGGCGCCGTGCTCGTCGTCGGGCTGTGGGCCATCGCGGCCAGTAGGGTTGCGCCATGGCGAGTTGGGGAGACCTCGCGGATTACGTCCGCGCCGAGTACGACGTCATCCACGACGAGGACGAGGAGCTGAGGATCCTCTTCACCTTCGGGGACGTGGAGGAGGACGAGGACGACCGCACGCAGGTCGTGATCATCGTCCGGGAAGTGCTCGACAAGGTGCACGAGTGGGTGCAGATCGCCTCCCCGTGCGGCCTGGCGTCGCAGGTGAACCTGCACGACGTCCTGGCGGAGGTCGGCAACTCCACCGTCGCCTGCGGTCTCGCGATCATGGGGGAGCACGTGGTGGTCCGGCACTCGCTGCCGTTGAAGGACCTCGACATCCACGAGTTCACCGACCCGCTGCAGCTGCTCGCCGGCACCGCGGACACGCTGGAGGAGCAGTTCTGGGGAGGCGACGGCTACTGATGTTCGACCTGACCCCCGCCGCCGGCCGGCTGGCCGACGTGGTGCGCGCCGTGGGCGACGACGACCTGGACGCGCCGACCCCGTGCCCGGACTACACGGTCGGCGACCTGCTCGACCACGTCCACGGCCTGGCGGTCGCGTTCACGATGGCGGCGCGCAAGACCCCGCTGGAGGGCACGGCGTCCGGCGACGCGTCCCGGCTGCCGGACGACTTCCGCGAGTCGATCCCGGCGAGGCTGGACGAGCTCGCGCGGGCCTGGCGCGCTCACGAGGCGTGGGAGGGGATGACCCGCGCGGGCGGCGTCGACCTGCCGGGGGAGGTCGCGGCGGCCGTGGCGCTGGACGAGATCGTCCTGCACGGCTGGGACCTCGCGAAGGCGACCGGGCAGCCGTTCGAGGTCGAGGAAGGCCTGCTCTAGGTCGTGCACGGCTTCGTGTCGTCGATCGGGCCGGACGACCGCGACGGCTCGCTCTTCGGCGCGGCGGTCGAGGTCGGCTCGAACGCTCCGCTGTTCGACCGTGTCCTGGGACTCAGTGGGCGGAATCCCCGGTGGGCCTAGGTTAGGCTCCCCTAATGTGAGAGCGATTACGGTGCAGGTTCGGGCAGGGCTGGGTGTGGGACGCCTCGCCGCCGCCATGGAGTCCCTGGTGGAACTGCATCCCGAGCTGTGTCGTTCCGGCTTCGCGCACCACGAGGTGAGTGATCCCGTCGCCGCCACCCCCGCTGCCCTCGCGGAGGCGGAGGCGGGACTCGACCTGCAGGCCGGTGTGCTGATGCACGTCGTGTGGCTCGACGCCGGGCCTGAGCACTCCGGCCGGATGGTGCTGGTGCTGCACGACATCGTGGCCGACCGCCTGCCGCGCGTCCTGCCGTGGCTCGTGCAGGCGTGGAAGCAGCCCGCGCTGGTCAGCTGACCTTCCGCGCCACGAACACGTTCTCGAGTCCTGGCCGGTCCGGCGCGTCGCGCACCTCCACGACCTCGAACCCGCACGCCACCAGGCTCTCCTCGATCTCGGCGCGCGAGCGGAACCGCAGCGTCGAGTCCGAGGCGACCTCCGTGCCGTCCGGGAAGCGGTAGGTGTGGCGGAACGACACGAACGGCAGGTCGACGCCGAGCAGCTCACGCCGTTCCTCGACGCCGTCCACCACCCGGTGCGCGGTCGTGGCCCAGCCCTCCCACGCCTTCGCCTCCGGCCGCCGTGACTCGAACACCAGGTGCCCGCCGGGACCCAACGCGCCGTGCACGCCGCGCAGCGTCGCCTCCCAGTCGTCGCCGAGGAACACCTGCGCCACGTTCGCGGTCATCGTCGCGAGATCGACCTGGAGCGGAGGCAGGGTGGTCGCGTCGCCGTGGATCCACCTGACCCGGGAATCCTTGTCCCGCGCGAGGTCCAGCGACGCGAGCGCCGGGTCGACGCCGACGACCGCGAGTCCCGCGTCGGCCAGCACCGCGGCGAAGCACCCCGTGCCGCAGCCGACGTCCAGCACGCTCGCCGCACCGAGTTCGGCGGCGATCGCCAGGTAGTGGTCCAGGTCGTCGCGCGGCCCGTCGAACGCGTCGTAGAGCCGTGCGAGCCGGGGATCGGCGAAGATCGCGTCAGGCACGCCACATCCCCGGTCCGACGACGAACGGCATCAGCAACTCGATCACCTCTCGGTCAGGGCGCCCGTGCAGTTCCTCTTCCGCGACGCGCCGCGCGATGCCGGCCAGGAAGTCGGCCACCTGCACGCGGGCGTCGAACTGCGAGTCGGCCAGCACCAGGCTCTCCAGCCGTGGTGCGAGTTCCTTGAGCTGCCGGATCCGCCCGTCGGTGAGCGACAGCTGCTGGTCGTGCACGATCGACACCGGCCCGCCCCACTGGGCGACGGCCCGCAGGATCGCCGGGAACAACGGGTCCAGGGCGCCGCGCGGGCCGCGGACGCGCAGGAGGTCGTTGTACAGCTCCAACGGCCCGGTCACCGAGCCGAACTCCGCCCGCACCCGTGAGGCCAGGAACCGCCGCTTGTCCACGAGCTGCACGCGGGCGCGCCCGGCGAGCGGGCCGTCCGGGCCGAGGAACCACAGCAGCGCCCACCGGTTCTTCGTCCGCAGCAGGTGGTTCGCCTTGTACTCCTGCGCCGGTGACTTGATCATGTCCCGCAACGACTCCACGCACGCCGCCGCGTCGGAGTGGGAGAACCGCACGGCCGCGTGCGCGAAGACCGCGGTGACCCCGCCGACGAGCTTCTCGCCCTCGGACCCCGACTCGTCGCAGGCGATCTCCATCAGGACATCCGGAAGACCGGGCCGCGGGCGCGGAACGGCAGGTGGGCCCCCGCCGGGATCAGGAACGCGTGCTCGCGCCGGATCCGCAGCACGTCGCACCCGCCGTCGGTGATCACCAGGATCGGCCCGCCCGCGGGGAAGTCCGGGGCGCGTTCGAGCAGGTCGATGCCGGGCTGCAGCACCGTGCCGCCGCGCCCGCGCACCGCCACCCGGCCCGCGATGTCCTCGACGGGCACGTATCCGGCGTCATATGCCATCGCGTCACAGAAAACCACGCGAGCGGCGGGCACGTCACGTGCCGCGGCGTAGGAGGCGATCGCGCCGAGAGCCTTGCCCAGCAACCGCGGGTCCATCGAGCCGGACGTGTCGAGCACGACGCCGAACGTCGGCCGCGCCTCCAGTGCCTCGGGTCGCAGCCAGCCGGGCCGCGGGATGTCCGGAGTGGACGCTTGGCGGCGTGACGCCCGTGCATAGCTGCGCCGCTTCTCCGCGGCCGGGACGAACTCCTCGAACCACCGCGCCAGCTGGGCGTCCCACGACAGCGGCGGGTGTTCCAGCGCGCGGATCTCCTCGACCAGTCCCGCGGGCAGCAGTCCGCGCGCGGACGTGTGGTAGCTCAGTCCCGTCAGCAACGCACGCCGGTAGAAGTCGTCGAGGTCGGCGAAGTCGGCCGGTCCGCGCAACGGTTCGCCGAGCAGGTCGCCCTGCCGGTTCCCGCGCAGTGTCAGCAACTTCCGGTACCGCCGCAGGTCCGTCGTGATCCGGTCGTAGACGGACTCCGCCGACAGGCCGCGCAGTTCGGGATCGTGCAGCGCCCCGGACGGCGCCGACCCGACGCCCATCTCGACCAGCCAGCCGTTCACCACGAAGTCCGCGGCGACGTTCCACAGGTACGGGTCCCGCCCGCCGGTCCGGTCGCCGTGGCGCAGCGCCGCGTGCAGCATCTCGTGCGCCAGCACGAACCGCCACTCCGGTTTCGTCAAGCCCGCCAACGGGTTCACGTAGATCTCGGCCGACGCGGCGGACACCGCGGCGATCGAGATGTCCCAGCCGCGCGCCAGTTCCGCGTCCGCCACCACGGTCATCGTCGACGCCAGTGCGCCCAGCAGCGGGTAGTTCGACACGAACCAGCCCAGCGCCAGCTCCCACTCGGTCTTCACCGGCCGGGAGTCGGACAGCGAGGACCGCGCGCCGCCCGCCACGTCGATCGCGGCCACGGCGGCGTTGGACAGCCCGGCGGCGAACCGGTTCGCCCACTTCCCGGGGTCCTTCGACTCCTCACCGCGGACACATCGGCCGGGCTCCCACGAGCCGGGCCGCCTGCCGAACTTGAGCGCGGGCTGGAAGTCCAGCACGTCGTCACAGGAGAACGTGCTGAAACCCAGGTGCAGCAGGCAGTGCGCGAACACCCACGCCCACTCGTCCTCGGTCGCCCTCCGCGTCGGGTGGGCGAACAGCAGGCCGTCGAGCGAGATGTCCGCCCACGGGTGGTCGGACTGCCGGCGCACGTAGGTGCTCAGGGCGGCGAACAGCGGATGCGCGTCGATCCGCCGGTCCGCCGCCTCGAACGCCAGCGCGGCGGGGTCCGCGACACCCTTGCGGCGCCTGCTCATGCGCGTGCCGCGACCAGCCGGGGCAGGTCGCGGGTGACCTCGACGAGGAACCACGCGGGCAGCACGGGGTTGCCGTCGTCGTCGGCCGCGATCACCATCTGCGCGATCTCGAGCGACAGTTCGGCCAGCTCCAGCAGCAGCGCCTTGCCCCGGTGCGCGAGCCGCTTGCCCGCCGCGGACGCGTGCGCCTTGTCGTGCGGCAGCTCCTTCACCAGCCGCGCGCGGAACGCCTCGCCCAGGAAGTACAGCAGGTCGCGGTCCTGGGGCGCCGAAGGCCAGCGCGTGTCCCCGCGCAGCACGGCCTCCAGCCCGTAGGCGTTGCGCACGGTCTTCACGTACGCCTTGAACATCGACGCGTGGTTCGCGGTGACCGTGCCGAACGCGAGCACGCCGAGGAGGTCCTCGGAGATGTCCTCGCCGAACGAGTGCAGCGCGTCGGACAGCATGTGCCAGCCGCGCGGCGTGGAGAACGTCTCCTCGACCTTCGGCGCCGCGCTCCACAGGTGGTCGGGGCGCTGGGTCAGGTACTCCAGCACCCACGGGTGGATGTCGTTGCGGCGCGCCCAGGCGAGCCAGTCGCGCGCGGACGCGGTGAGGTGCACGTGGATCATGCGGTTCACGAGTGCGGACGCCATCGGGCGCGCCAGGGCGTTGTCGACCGCCCGGTTGCCGGCGCCGATCACGATCGAGCCCTTCGGCAGTTCGTAGGAGCCGATGCGCCGGTCGAGGATCAGCGAGTAGAACGCCTTCTGCACCTCGGGGGAGCTCGCGTTCAGCTCGTCGAGGAACAGGCAGTACGGGTCGTGCCGCGCGATGGACTCGGGCGGGGCGAACCGGGACCGGCCGCCGACCAGTTCCGGAACTCCGATGAGGTCCTCGGGCGCCAGCTGGGTGCCCAGCAGCGTCACGCACTCCAGGCCCAGCTCGGTGGCGAACCGGCGGACGAGCGAGGACTTGCCGATACCCGGTGCTCCCCAGAGGAAGACCGGCCGGACGACGGCGACGTGCAGCAGCACCTCCGGGAGCTGTGCTGGTGTCACGGTGACTGTGGATCGCATCAGGTGGTCGAGGATGCCTCATCACCCTTGTCCCGGTCGCCCGAATTTGTTGACAGGAGCAGAGGTCCGGTGCTGTGATGCCAACGTTAGGAAACCTTCTTAACTAAATCGCCGCCGCGCCCTGCTGTTCCCCTCACACAGGAGGCACCTGTGGCCAGATCCCTGTTGCTGGTAGTCCCAGCAGCGTTGGCGCTCACCGTCGTCCCGGCCGTCGCGGTCGCGGCCCCGGTCCAGTACCAGGCCGAGAGCGCGACCATCTCGAACGGCCTCGTCGAGTCGAACCACGCGGGCTTCACCGGCAGTGGTTTCGTCAACTACGACAACGAGGTCGGCAGCTCCGTCGAGTTCACCGTGAACGCGGCCGCCGCCGGACCGGCGAACCTCACCTTCCGGTTCGCCAACGGCCAGACGGCCGACCGCCCGATGGACATCTCGGTGAACGGCTCGGTGGTCGCGAGCCGGCTGTCGTTCCCGAGCACCGGCGCGTGGACGTCGTGGACCACCAAGTCCACCTCGATCACGCTCAGGGCCGGTACCAACAAGATCAAGACGGTCGCGACCACGTCGAACGGCGGCCCGAACCTGGACCGCGTCGACGTCGACGCGCAGGGCGGCGGCACGCCGGACACCGTGGCGCCTTCGATCCCTGCAAGCCTGCGCTCCACCGGCACCACGGCGACGTCGATCTCGTTGGCGTGGAACGCGTCCACCGACAACGTGGGCGTGACGGACTACGTGCTGTCCAACGGGCAGACGGCGACCGGCACCACGCACAC
The DNA here is from genome assembly GCF_024125735.1 of Lentzea sp. HUAS12. Classification (NCBI taxonomy): domain Bacteria; kingdom Bacillati; phylum Actinomycetota; class Actinomycetes; order Pseudonocardiales; family Pseudonocardiaceae; genus Lentzea; species Lentzea sp. HUAS12. The sequence continues at coordinate 4,107,885 of NZ_CP099738.1, read as the reverse complement.
CGTCTCCGGCCTCACGCCGGACACCGCCTACACCTTCACCGTGCAGGCGCGGGACGCGGCGGGCAACCTGTCCGGCGCGTCGAACTCGATCTCCGTGCGCACCCGGCCGGGCACGCCCGGCGGCACCCGGCCGCACGACGTCAACGGCCTGCTGCGGGTGTGCGGCGTGCAGCTCTGCAACCAGTACGGCAAGCCGATCCAGTTGCGCGGCATGAGCACGCACGGCATCCAGTGGTACCACCAGTGCTCCAAGTCCCAGTGGTGGGACGCCCTGGTGAACGACTGGAACGCGGACTTCATCCGCGTCGCCATGTACATCCAGGAGGACGGCTACGAGACCGACCCCCGCAGGTTCACCGACCTGATGCACGGCTACATCGAGGAGGCCACGCGCCGCGGCATCTACGTCCTCGTGGACTGGCACCAGCTCTCACCCGGTGACCCGAACTACAACCTGGCGCGCGCCAAGACGTTCTTCACCGAGATCGCCCAGCGCCACAAGGACAAGACCAACATCATCTACGACATCGCCAACGAGCCCAACGGCACGTCGTGGTCGCGGGTCAAGTCCTACGCCGAGCAGATGATCCCGGTCATCCGGAACATCGACCCGGACAGCCTCATCGTCTCGGGCACGAACGGCTGGTCGACGTTCGGCCACTCCGACGGCGACAGCCCGTCCGAGGTGCTGAACAACCGGGTCAACGCGACCAACTTCATGTACTCGTTCCACTTCTACGCCCAGGCCCACCGCGACGAGTACCTGAGCGTGCTGGACCAGGTGTCGAGCCAGGTCCCCGTGTTCGTGACCGAGTTCGGCACGCAGGCCGCGTCCGGTGGCGGCTCGAACGACTTCACCATGTCGCAGAAATACGTCGACCTGATGGCCCGCAAGAAGATCTCGTGGGCCAACTGGAACTTCTCCGACGACGGCCTGACCGGTGCCGTGTTCAAGACCGGGACGTGCTCCGGCACCACGTTCGCGGGCACCGGTGTGCTGAAGCCCGCCGGTGTCTGGGTGCGCGAGCGGATCCGCACGCCGGACAACTTCCCGACGAGCTGAACCGAGGGGCGTGGCCGTCTTCCGGCGGCCACGCCCCGCTCCTACGTCAACGGCCAGCTGTGCACGGGTTCGTTGGCGTGCATCAGGTCCACATAGGTCCGGAGCATCGTGCGCAGCGCGTCGGCCCGGTCCAGATGGCTGTGGTCGTAGTGCCGGTGGAACTCCCGCGCCTGCCAGGTGGCGCCGTTCACGCCGCTCAGGCAGCGCTGCTCGATGACGCCCAGTAAACGATCGCGCTCCGCCGAGTCGACGCCCCACCGGATCAGGCCCTCGTGGGCGAGGGGGAGGAGCCTGCGCAGCACCAGTTCCACGACCGGCACCGTGCCGACGCCCGGCCAGTACATCTGCGCGTCCATGCCGTTGCGCGAGGCCGCGTTGAAGTTCTCCTCGGCCGCCTGGAAGCTCATCTGGGACCACAGTGGACGTTCGTCCTCGGCCAGTGCCCGCACCAGCCCGAAGTACAGGGCGGCGTTGGCGAGCGTGTCCACGACGGTCGGCCCGGCGGGCAGCACGCGGTTCTCCACGCGCAGGTGCGGGCGGTCGCGGACGACGTCGTAGACCGGCCGGTTCCAGCGGTAGATGGTGCCGTTGTGCAGCTTCAGCTCGTTCAACGACGGGGTGTCGCCCTTGTCGAGCACCGCCAGCGGGTCCTCGTCGTCGGTGATCGGCAGCAGCGCCGGGAAGTAGCGGACGTTCTCCTCGAACAGGTCGAAGATCGAGTTGATCCACCGCTCGCCGAACCACACGCGCGGCCGCACGCCCTGCGCCTTGAGCTCGTCGCCGCGGGTGTCGGTGGCCTGCTGGAACAGCGCGATGCGCGTCTCCCGCCACAGCTCCTTGCCCAGGAAGAACGGCGAGTTCGCGCCCACCGCCACCTGCACGCCCGCGATGGCCTGGGCGGCGTTCCAGTAGGCCGGGAACTGCTCGGGGCTCACCTGCAGGTGCAGCTGCGTGCTCGTGCAGGCGGCCTCGGGGACGATCGAGCTGGACGTGAGGTGCAGCCGCTCGACGCCGTCGATGGCGATCTGCAGGTCCTCGCCGCGCGCCGCCAGCACCTGCTCGTTGAGCAACGCGTAGCGCGGGTTGCTCGACAGCAGGTCGGGCGAGATGTCCTTGCTGCGCAAGGTCGGCAGGATGCCGTTGATGACCATGTGCGCGCCGACCGAGCGGGCCTTCTGCTCGGCGTCGTTCAGGCTGCGGCGGACCGTCTCCTCGAAGGCCGTGATGCCGCCGCCCGCGAGCCGGCGCGGGGCCACGTTGATCTCGATGTTCCACTGGCCGAGCTCGGTCACGAAGTCCGGGTCGTCGATGACCTGCAGCGCCTCGTGGTTCTTCATCGCCGGATCGGCGTTCTCGTCGATCAGGTTGATCTCGATCTCGAGACCGGTCATCGGCCTCTCGAAGTCGAAGCGCGCCTCACGCAGCATCCGCGCGAACACGTCGAGGCACCGGCGCACCTTGGTGCGGTACCGCGTTCGGTCCTCGCGCGTGAACTCGTGCTTCGCGACGTCCTCGCCCATTGGTGGCCTCCCGGCGGTCGAGGGTTCACCCCACCATCGTGCACCATGGTTGATCAATCCGACACTCGTGTGTCGTGTTCCGGGACGAGCGGACGGCGCGTGGCCGCGTTTCAGCCGGTCCCGCTCACACCGCGGGCACGGCGATCGACGTCACCAGGATGTCGCCCTGCACCAGCCAGCGGCCCTCGAACCCGGCGATCGGGCTGTCGGGCAGCAGGATGCGCGAGTGGAACGTGCCGTCGGCGCCGAGGGTGATGTCCGCGTCCTCGAACCCGAGCCAGCGCTTCGTGACCGGGAACCACGCCTTGTAGGTCGACTCCTTGGCGCTGAACAGCAACCGGTCCCAGCAGATCTTCGGGTCGGCGGCCTGCAGGCCCGCCATCCGGTCGAGCTCTGCCTGGACCGCGATCGCGCCCAGCACGCCGTCCGGCGCGGGCTGGTGCGGTTCGGCGTCGATGCCGATCGTCTCGAAGTCCGACGCCCTGGCCAGTGCGGCCGCGCGGTAGCCCTTGCAGTGCGTGAGGCTGCCGACGACGTTCGGCGGCCACAGCGGCTCGCGCTTCGGGCCCGGCAGGATCGGGGCGGGCTCGACGTCCAGGCGCCGCATGGCCTCGCGGGCGCACGCGCGGACCGTGCCGAACTCCGAGCGGCGCTTCTGGACGGCGTTGCTGATCTGCGCCTCCTCCTCGGGGAAGAGCTCGACCGGTTCGTCGTCGTCGTACCGCTCCACCGCCGCGATCGGGTGGGGCAGGAGTTGTTCCAGCATGGTCTACGACTCCCGCAGCACGTCGTGCAGCTTCACCTGGGTGGTGCCGCGTGGTTTCCACTCGCGCGGGTAGCCGAGCGAGACCTCGTCGAAGCGCACGCCGTCGTGGTGCGTCGTGCGGGGGATGTGCAGGTGGCCGTAGACCATCTCCACGGCGTTGAACCGCGTGTGCCAGTCGGCGGTGAGAGTCGTGCCGCACCAGAGCGCGAACTCGGGGTAGCGCAGCACGAACGTGGGGTCGCGGACGAGCGGGTAGTGGTTGATCAGCACGGTCGGGCCGGTGATCTGCGCGAGCCGCTGCTCCGTCTCGCGCACGCGTGCCTCGCACCACGCCTGCCGGGACGGGTACGGGTCGGGGTGCAGGAAGTACTCGTCCGTGCACACGACGCCCGCCTGGTGCGCGATGGCGAGAGCCGACTCCACGTCCGTGGCACCTGTCGGCCGGAAGGAGTAGTCGTACCCGAGGAAGAGGGGACAGACGGTGACCGGACCGTTCGGCCCCGGGAACGTGACGTACGGGTCCTCGGGAGTGATCACGTCGAGGCTGCGGCACAGCTCCACGAGCTGCTTGTAGCGCACCTCGCCGCGCGACTGGTTGGCGTCGTCCTTGGTGGTCCAGAGCTCGTGGTTGCCCGGCGACCAGATCACCTTCGCGAACCGCGGGCGGAGCTTGGTGAGCGTCCATTCGATGGAGTCGAACTTCTCCGCGACGTCCCCGGCGATGATCAGCCAGTCGGCCGGGTCGGGAGCGGTGATCGCGTCCACGGCGTCGCGGTTGTCCTGGTAGGAGACGTGCAGGTCGCTGGTGGCCAAGAGCTTCACGCACCGACGGTATCCCCGGAGTCAACGGAACGCGATCACCCCCTCCCGGTGATCGCGCTCTCACTCGATCGTGAGAGCGGTACCACGACCGGTTATCCGTTCGTCGCAGACAGTGCACCACTCGTCTCAACAGGATGAGCCGCGCATCGCCACGGCACGTCCGCTCATCGCCTTTAGGGGCCTGCGCACTTACCTCGTCTGTAACCGGCTTCTTACTGTGAGCGCTGTCACCAGACGGAAAAGTCCTGGCGGAGGACCACACCATGACCGACTCGCAGTTCGCTCGCACCCCGGACCCGCGCCTCGCGCGCCAGGTCCCGCCCCGTCAGGCGCCCGCCCACCCCACGCGGCAGGCCCCGATCGGACAGGCGGGTGCGGCCCAGGTCGGCTCGCGCCAGGCCGCGGCGGGCCGCCAGGCGGTGCCCGCACGTCAGCAGGCGGTCCCCGGACGCCCGGTCACGGGCCAGGTCCCGGCCCGCGCCGGCCAGCTCGCGCCGCGCCAGACCCCGCCGCCCCGCTACGGCCAGCCGGTGGACCCGCGCCTAGCCGCGAACCCGTCGTTCCGCCGCACCGTGGGCGCCGAGATCGCCCGCCACGCCCAGCAGCAGCAGGCCTACGCCGTCCCGCAACGCCGCACCACGGCCGAGGACACCGCCCTCGCCACCCTGCTCCGCTCCCGCCAGCGCGCCGAGTCCGCCCGCCAGGACCCGAGGCCCGCCGACGTGACGCCGCGAGCCGAGTCGTGGATGCGCACCTCCGCCTGGCCCGACACGAGCGTGGACTCGGGCCGCGGCGACGTCATCGAACAGCTCTCCGCCCGCCTCGTGTCCGCGAACCTGTGGTCCGTCGTCGAACCGCTCATCCCGCCGGCCAAGGTGCGCAGGCAGGGCGGAGGCCGCGGCCGCGTCTCGAACCGCGCCGTGTTCACCGCGATCGTGTTCGTGCTGTCGTCCGGGTGCGCCTGGCGGCACCTGCCGGCCTCGTTCGGGGTGACCGTGCCGACGGTGCACCGGCGGTTCCAGGAGTGGACCGACCTGGGCCTGTGGGTCCGGCTGCGGCGCGCGGTGGCCGAAGGGGCCTGCGGTGCCGAGGAGATCGAGTGGATCCGGGCCGTGCTGGACGCGGCTGACCGGCGGGCGGCCAAGGCGGCCAGCTGACGCGCCGGGTTTCGGCTTCGCCGGAGTCATCCTGAAGAAGGGTGGCTCCGGCGTTTTGTTTGCTTGTTTTGTGGGTCGGTTGTGCGGGCTCGTGCCGGTTCCAGCGGAGGGGTCACCTAGTGCGGTCGTGTCACCTTTTGCCGGTGGCCGCGTTGGGTCTTGTCGAGCCGGGTTGTTTCATCGCCGCTTCGCGACGATTGCGATTGGGGCTTGACTTCGGGGCCCTTGCGAGGCCTTTCCCGGCCTGGAAAAGGCCGGTCTGTGAAGCCCGGCCGAGTGGTCAAGTTCAAGGCCTCGCACCCAAAGTCAAGCCCCAATCGCCGTCGGGGTTGAGTCACCACCGCTTGCCCGGGCAGGCGAGGTAGGGACGCCTCGGCTTCGCCATTGCGCCGGGTGGCAGGTGCGCTCGACCATGCCATCGCCTTCTGGTGCGGAAGAGCGCCTCGGCCTCCCTACCGCGCTCGACCGCCTGCCCTCACATGTCGCTGATCCCCGCGTGGTACTTCGGCACCCGCACGGTGATCTTCGTGCCCAGCCCGCACGCCGTCTCGACGACCAGGCCGTACTCGTCCCCGTACACGCGCCGCAGCCGCTCGTCGATGTTGCCCAGGCCGATGCCCGCCGACTCGTCCACCTGACCGGCGAGGGTGCGGCGGAGTTTTTCGGGGTCCATGCCGATGCCGTCGTCCTCGATGGTGATGTGCGCTTCGGCGCCGCCGTCGTTGGCGTAGATCTGGATGTGGCCCGGCTCGACCTTGCCCTCCATGCCGTGGCGCACGGCGTTCTCGACGAGGGGTTGCAGGCACAGGAACGGGACGGTCACCGGCAGCACCTCTGGCGCGACCTGCAGCGTCACCTTCAGGCGTTCGCCGAAGCGGGCTCGTTCCAGGGCCAGGTACTGGTCGATGGAGCGGAGCTCCTCGGCGAGGGTGGTGAAGTCGCCGTGGCGGCGGAAGGAGTAGCGGGTGAAGTCCGCGAAGTCGAGGAGCAGGGTGCGGGCGCGTTCCGGGTTGGTGCGGACGTAGGAGGCGATGGCGGAGAGCGAGTTGTAGATGAAGTGCGGGGAGATCTGGGCTCGCAGGGCGCGCACCTCGGCTTCGACCAGGCGGGTGCGGGAGCGGTCGAGTTCTGCCAGTTCCAGTTGGCCCGCCGCCCAGCGGGCCACCTGGTTCGTGGCTCTGACCAGGCCCGCGGAGGCCTCGCGGGAGTAGGCGGCGAGGGTGCCCACGACCCTGCCCTCGACGGTCAGCGGGGCCACGACCGCGCAGTTGATCGGGCAGTTGGGTTCGTTGCAGCCTATGTCGAACGCCTGGGTGCGGCCGGTCAGGAACACGTCCTCGGCCTGGGCCATGGCGTCGGCCGCGTGGTGGTCGGAGACGCCCTCCCAGGCGACCACCTCGGTCTCGTCGGTCAGCGCCAGCGCCGGGGTGTCGAGCAGGGTGCGCAGGTGGCGCGCCGACTTCTTGGCCGCGTCCGGGACCAGGCCCGCGCGCAGCGGCGGTGCGGCCGACCAGGCCATGTGCAGGGTTTCGTAGGTCACGCGCTGGGCCTCGGTGGAGAGTTGCTGCTTGTTGCGCGTGCCTCGCCACAGGACGAGGACGGCCGCGCCGCCGACGACCAGGATCGCGGCCGCGGTGAGGAAGTCCTGCATCAGCGCGTCACCTTCTAGCTCCGGTCGTCCGAGGAGGAGCCGGAGCCGTCCAGCCCGAGGTTCTCGGGCGCGTGGAGCTTGACCATCGTGCGCTGCACCCCCGCCGGCACGTGCCGTTGGGTGAGCAGCGAGACCACGTACATCACCGCGAAGCCGAGCGGGACCGTCCACGCGGCGGGGCGGGAGAGCAGGATCTCGTACCAGGCGTCACCGGTGTCGGCGAACATCGTGACGAGACCCGCGGTCAGGGCCGGGACACCGCCCGCGAGCATGCCGGCGATCGCGCCGACCGTCGTGATGCGGCTCGACCAGATCCCCAGCATCAGCAACGGGCACAACGAGGACGCGGCCACGGCGAACGCGAGGCCGACCATGTCCGCGACCGGCATCCCGGTCGACACGAACGTCATCGCGAGCGGCACCAGGCCCGCCAGCACCGTGGAGAACCGGAAGCCGCGCACACCGCCCAGCCGCAGCACGTCCTGCGAGAGCACGCCCGCGAGCGACACCACCAGACCCGACGACGTGGACAGGAACGCCGCGAAGGCGCCGCCCGCCACCAGGGCGCCGAGCAGCTCACCGCCGACGCCGTCGATCATCCGCGTCGGCAGCACCAGCACCACGGCGTCGGTCTGGCCGGTCATCAGCAGTTCGGGGGTGTAGACGCGGCCGAGAGCGCCGTAGATCGGCGGCATCAGGTAGAAGAAGGCCAGCAGCCCGAGCACGATCAACGTCGTGCGGCGCGCGGCGGTGCCGTTCGGGTTGGTGTAGAAGCGCACGATCACGTGCGGCAGGCCCATGGTGCCCAGGAACGTCGCGATGATGAGCGAATACGCCCCGTACAACGGGAAGTCCGCGCCGCTCGACATCGGCAGCGACCACATCTCGTTGGTGTTGTGCGCCATTGTGGACAGATGCGGGACCGGGGCGTCCTTCGGGAACGTGAGCTCCGCGCCCTGCGCGATGCGGTGGTAGCCCTCGCCCAGCACCAGTCCCGTGTCGCCGACCCGCACGCCGTCGACCGAGCCGGTTCCCTTGACCAGCACGGCTTTCTCGACGTGGATCGTCGTCTGGCGCTGGAACGAGACGTCGGTGTCCTGCCGGAACACCGGGAACTCGGGCTTGGTCAGCGATTCGGCGCCGTTCACCTGCCACACGATCACCAGGAACACGATCGGCACGGTGATCGCGGTGAGCTTGAGCCAGTACTGGAACGCCTGCACGAACGTGATCGACCGCATGCCGCCCGACATCACGTTCGCCGTCACGACCGCCGTGACGATCAGCGCGCCCACCCAGTCCGGCGCGCCCGTCACCGTGTTCAGCGTCAGGCCGGCGCCTTCCAGCTGGGGCAACAGGTACAGCCAGCCGATCGCCAGCGCCAGGATCGACGCGACCACGCGCACACCCCGCGAGCGGAAGCGCGCCTCGGCGAAGTCCGGCAGCGTGTAGGCGCCGGACCGGCGCAGAGGCGCCGCGACCATCGTCAGCAGCACCAGGTACCCGGCGGTGTAGCCGACCGGGAACCACAGCATGTCCGGCCCGTAGGCGAAGATCAGCCCGGCGATGCCGACGAACGACGCCGCCGACAGGTACTCGCCGCCGATCGCGGACGCGTTCCACCACGGCGAGACCGTGCGCGAGGCGACGTAGAAGTCGGAGGTGGTGCGGGAGACGCGCAGACCGTAGGCGCCGACGAGGATCGTGCCCAGTACGACGACCACCACCGCCACGATGGCATACCCACTCGTCATGGACGTTCGACCAGCTCCGCGAACTCGCGTTCACTGCGCTCCGCCTGCCGCACGTAGAACCAGCCCGCCAGCAGCAGCATCGGGCACGTCGCCACGCACAGCAGGAACCACGGCAGCCCGAGCCCGAGGACCCGGAACTTGCCGAGGTCGGGCTCGATCGCGAACAGCAGCGGCAGCAGGCCGAGCGCGCCGCACGCCACCAGGCACACCGACAGGCCCAGGCGCCGCTGCGCCCGGATCAGCGTGCGCATGTAGACGGCGCCGAGCTCGCTCTGCTCGTTGATCTCGCGCGTGCCCGAGTACGGGCGCCGTGCGCGGGGTGCCCGCGTGCGCGGGCTCGTCACCACCACGCGCTGGGTCGGTCTGGGGTCCGGCCTGGGAGGTGGTGGCGTGGTCACGACCCGAGCCCGTTCCTCGGTTGCGTGCCCCCGGTGACGGGCGCGGGCCGGGCGCGGCGCACGAGCAGTTGCCGCAGGTGACGGGCGTGCCGGCGGCTGACCGGCAGCACCGCGCCGCCGATCGTGACGCTCAGGTGCCCCTCCTCCAGGCGCAGCTCGTCGATGTGGCCGAGCGACACCAGGTGGCTGCGGTGGATGCGCACGAAACCGGCGCTGCGCCAGCGTTCCTCGAGGCCGTTCAACGCGGCGCGGACCAGGCCGCTGCCGGTCGCGGTGTGCAGGCGGGCGTAGTCGCCGTGCGCCTCCACGTACCGGATGTCGGCGAGGCGGATGAACCGCGTGACGCCGCCGAGCTCGACGGGGATGACCTCGTCACCCATCTCCGGCGGCGTGGACTTCGCGGGCTGCTGCGCGGGCGCCGGGGCGGACGGTTCGGTGGCGGTCTTCGAGTCCCAGACCTCGTGCACGATGCGGTGCACGGACTCCGCCAGCCGCTCCTGCCGCACGGGCTTGAGCAGGTAGTCGAGCGCCTTGAGCTCGAACGCCTCCACGGCCGGCTGCTGGTGCGCCGTCACGAACACGACGGGCGGCGGCTGCGCGAACCGCGACAGCACGCGGGCGAGGTCGAGACCGTCGAGCCCGGGCATGCGGATGTCGAGGAACACCGCGTCCAACGGCTGCCCGGCGTCCATCGCGCGGTGCAGCACCCGCAGCGCCTTGGTGGCGTCGGTGACCGCTTCCACGTGGGCGATGCGCGGATCGGAGCGCAACAGGTACGTGAGGTCTTCCAGCGCCGGTGCCTCGTCGTCGACGGCGAGCACCCGCAGCGAGCGCTCGAGGCTGCCACGTCGATCCGGCCCCTCGCAGATGGGGCAGGGCAGACCTGAGGTCATTCGAGATCGAGTCCAAACTGTGTGCGGCCGATCCTCACGTGGCGCGATTGGACCACGCTCGGTCATCGCGCGCCGGGTGAGCCGAGGGCGTCGGATACGCGATCATGCCCTCTCACGGAGGGTGACTTCTCGCGGGGGTCCGGTCGCAGGGCGTGTGCACGGCAGCATCCCCTCCCACCCCGTGAACCCGATTGGCCGCATCATCCGACAGGTGGGGGAGGAGCGGAAACCCTCCGATCGGGTGTCAGGAGTGTCTGACCGCCCGGGGTTGCGCGGCCAAGGCGTCACCGAGCGTGATCTCCAGCTCGATGAACGACTCCTCGGCACGACGGGCGGCCACGCTCACGGAGGCGGCGGCGGCCGGGCCGACGAGTCTGCGGGTGGGCGCGCGGAGCGCCTGGATCGCCTCCGACCACTGGTTCGAGAGCTTGGCGAGACCGCTCAGCGTGTCCACGAGCTCCTCGGTGTTGTCCGGCGGCGACGCGACGATCTCCGCCAGCCGGTCGCGCAAGGCGTCCAGTGCCGGGTCCACTTCACTCCTCCAGACGGGGCCGTGCCAGGAATTTCTGCCACTGCGGCATCACCATATCCCGGCCGTGGTGTCCCAGTGCAATGATGTTGCCCCCAACGGCTCCATGTGATCAATCGATTGCACTGTCGTCTCATATGGTTCGTCTCAACTGGCATGTCCTCATTGCCGCCGGAATGCGTCCTGTTTCGACGTTCGGATCGAATATGCGCGCTCCGCGCGGGTGAATTCGCCGGCCCCCGCGGACAGGACATGAAATCGGCCACGCGCGAGCCCGTGACAGGTACCGTTGCCAGACCTTCGAAGCCGAACGAGTGCTGCGGGAGGTCCGGGCATGACCTCGGAGCGGGCGGGCGACGCCACCAACATCGCGCGGGTGGGCGAAGCGGCCAACGTCGTTCAGGTGGGCCAGGTCCACGGCGACCTGCACGTCGGCGGCGAGACCCGCCGCGCCGCCCCGGTCGAGATCGACTCGCTGATGCGGGCCCAGGTGCTGATGGCCGAGCAGCTGCCATATCAACTGCGTGGCGCGCGAACGCCGTCGCTGTCCACCGTCTACGTGCGGCAGGACCTCGGCACCGGCGGTGACGAGCTGACCTCCGGCGACGCCCGGCCGCGGCCGATGGTCGACGGCCACGGCCAGCTCGTCGAGGTGTCCACCACCCCGCGCGTGCGGACGTCGGTGCGGCCACCGTCGCGCACGGTGCGCGAGGCGCTGGAGTCCGACGACCACCTCGTCATCACCGGGGGCCCCGGCCAGGGCAAGTCCACCCTCACCCTGAGGCTCGCCGCCGACCTCGCGCGCGGCTGGTCGGGCGGCGGCGCGGAGCAGACGACCGAACGCGTGGTGCCGCTGCGCCTGACCGCGAGAGAGCTGGCCGCACGCCTGGACGCCCCGTTCGCCGAGGCACTCGCCGCGAGCGTGCGCGCCGAGTACAACCTGCGGCTCAGGTACGCGATCGACCCGTCGCACTTCGAGGACCGCGTCTCCGGCTGCCGCTGGCTGCTCCTCGTCGACGGCCTGGACGAGGTCACCTCACCCTCCGACCGCGACGACCTGGTGCACGCGCTCGCCGGCTGGGCGGCCTCCGGCGACGTCTACCGCATCGTCCTGACCACACGCCCGATCGAGGGCGGTGTCCTGGCCCCGCTGCAACGCATCGGTGCCGTGCGCTACGAGCTGCAGCCGTTCGACGAGGAGGCGCTGCGCACGTTCGCGGAGAGCTGGTTCTCCGACGACGGCGACGCCGCCGCGAACTTCCTGCGCCAGATCCGCAAGGCCTACCTCGACGAGCTCGTGCGCGTACCCCTGCTGGCCACCATCGCGGCGATCATCTTCGAGCAACGGCGAGCGCATCCGTTGCCGGACAACCAGTACGAGCTCTACGAGGCGTACCTCCGATACCTGCGCACGGGCCACCAACGCCACCCGAGCCCGCTCGACGCGCACCGCGAGCCCCTGTTCGAACACCTCGGCCTGGTCCGCGTGGACGCCGACACCTCGCTCCTGGACGCCGCCCGCGCGTGGGCGACGCGGCACGTCCCCGGCGACTGGCAGGACGACCTCGTCCGCTTCCTGACGGCGGTGGGCCCCTTCACCCTGCGCGCCGACGACGTCCAGTTCCTGCACCACAGCTTCGCCGACCACCTGGCCGCCACGGCGAAGGCCCGCAGCCTCCCCGCCACCTTCTCCGCGGAGCACAACGACTTCGCCCACCTCCTGCACGCGGCGCGCCCGCGAGAACACGGCCGCCACGCCCGCCGCGTCCTGCTCCACTACGGCCGCCTGCACCCGCCCCAGGCCGACGAACTCCTCCGCACCCTCGACGCCGGCGACTCCGAACAACACCTCCTGGCCGCCCGCCTGCTGGCAGGCCACCTCCCCGCCTCCCCGGGCGTGACCGAGGCCTTCCTCACCACCGCCCGCGCCTGGGCCATGACCACGCACTACAACGCCTACGACATCCTCGCGGGCGCCAGCCGCGCCACCCACCACCCCGGCCTGCCCGACTGGCTGGCCGACCTCATGAACGACCCGCGTGCGCCCTGGACGAGCCGGGCCGAGGCGGCGGCCGCGCTGGCCACCCGGTTGCGGGGCCGCCACGAACAGGCCGCGCTCGCCTTGCTGCACACGGTGGTCAGTGACCTCGAAGGCCACGCGGGGAACAGGCTGGTCGCGGCCGAGGCCCTGTCGGACTGCGGGGAGGACCAGCGGGCAGCGGCGGAGCAGGCCTTGCGCGGGATCCTCGCCGATCCCCTGACAACAGCACGCGAACACCGCGACGCCGCACTCGTCCTGGCGTCTCTGGGAGGTAGCGCCAGGGTTCACGCCACCGCCGTCTTGGTGGCCACGCTGAACGATCCCGAATGCCCACCGGAACGGTTGATCGAAGCGGCCGACGCACTCACGCAGATCACCGCGGAACACGCGGACCTTTGCGGGGATGTCCTCGTGAACATGCTGCGGATCACCTGGACGATCTACGGCAGGGAACCTCTCCGAATCGCCGCCGAAACGCTCGCCTCACTCGGACCTGGGCACGCCGCCGCGGGTATCCACGCCCTCATCGATCGAGTCACCGACCTCAGGTTGTACCGGTCGGAGAGAGCCGCCGCGGCCTGGGCTCTGACGAGGATCAGGCCGTCCCACCGGGCACTGGCGATGAGGCATCTCGAGACCATGTCGCAGGAAGCCGATGTCCGGCCCTACCAGCTGTGGCAGATCGGCGAGATGATGGCGAAGTGCGGCGGGGAGTGCAGGGAGCAGGCCGCAGATCTTCTGCGCCGGACGTCTGACAGCGCCGCCACTCCTCTCAACGCGCTCCTCTGGACGGCACGGAACCTGTGCAGGATCGGCCCCGACCACGAGCCGGAGGCGGTCGGCCACCTGACGCGGCTCAGCAAGGCGACCGGCCAGCACGCCTCGGTGGTCTGGGAACGCGAACGGGCGCTGGGCGTGCTCGCGGCGTTGGGAGGGGCCCGTCGTGTCGACGCGGCAGCCGAACTGTGGGCGACCGTCGTGGACAGCTCGGTCGACCTGAGGCGGCGCGACCTGGCCGCTTACGAGCTCATCGAGCTCGGACCCGAGTTTCACGCGGAGCTGATTCCTCATCTTCGCGACATGGCGGTGCAGCGGTTCCACCTGGAAGTGGGGATCTCGGCTTGGCAGAGCCTCGCCAGACTGGACACCGGCTTCCGTGCGGAAGCAGCCAAAGCACAAATGCGGCCGATTGTGACCTCGGAGGAGGACGATCGTTGGCCTCCCGGTGGGTTGTGGTTCAACAGAATGGTCCTCGACGACCGCGAGGCCGCGTCGGGCGCACTGCTCCGGCTGCTCGAGAACGATGACAGGGACGAACAGTGGCGTGGCTGCGCCGCGCGCCTTCTCGTGATGTTCGGACACACCTTTCACCGCGCTGTGGTGCGCGTGCTCATCGGCCTCATCAGGTCGGAATCGTTACCCCGGGTGTACCTGGATGAATGGTTGCGGGAGTTCGCGGATCTGGCGGAGGTGTTCCGCAGGGAGATCGCCGAGGCACTGCGCGACGTTGCGCTGTCGGAGGACAGCTCAACTGCGGTGGTGGTGAACACCGTTGAGGGGATCCAGGCGCTGGGTCACCTGGACGGACCAGAGCTCGCCGCGGTGCTGCGACCGATCGTGTTCGACCGGATCGCCGACATCGGCGACCGCTTCAGGGCAGCTGTCCTGCTGGCACACCTGCAGCCGGAACACGCCGACGCCGCGGCCGACACCCTGCTCCAGGACTTCCGGGAGAGTCGGAACTGGTGGCGAATCGATCTGTGCAGCCTCGTGGCGCTCGGAGCTGATCCGGTTCCGAAGCTGCGGGCACTCGCCACCGACGTAAATGCTCCGGTCCGGCACCGGCTGCGTGTTGTGAGCGCGCTGGACACGCTGAACCGGAACGAGGTGCCGGAGTCCCTCCTCCAGGGATTCGCCCATGACATGTGGCTGGAGCACGGGATTCGTTCAGATGCGCTGGAGGTCCTGGCTTTGCATGATGACAGGGAAATCTCCGGGGTTGTGCGCCTTCACGAGCGCATACGCGACGATCGAACACAAGCGACGGCCGAACGCTGTGAATCGGCGTACCGCGCGCATGAACTGGACCTGACCACCACCTCCGCGGCTTTGACCCTGTGGCGCGACGTCGCCACGAATCCGGAACGCACCTCTGCGGAAAAGGTGTCAGCGGTACGGTTTCTGAAGCGCATGACCTACTCGATCACAGCGGCCACGGATTTCCTGGCGAGGTCCATCATCCAGGACCCGGCGTGTGGCGACGCCGAGGTGAAACTCGCGCTCGAGTGCCAGGAACGCAAGAGCAGACTGAGCCGGCAGCGGCAGGTGCTCGCGGACCGCTCCATCGCGGTGGAGCACCGGCTGCCGACTCTCGACCGCCGGTTCTACCTGCCACTGCGGCCCGAGACGGAAGCCATGGTGCGCGATGTGCTCGCCGCGCCCGAAAGCACCCACCGCGACCGCGTCGCGGCCGCCGCCGGTCTCGCCGTGCTGTCCTCGCGCTTCGTCGGTGAAGCCGCCGACCTGCTGAGCGGCCTGGGGTGGAAGGGCCAGGAGGAACTGGCCAAGCTCGGCCCCCGCTGGAGCGCGCAGGTCCGCGCCGCCGCCAGGGCCGTCGCCGACGACGAGACCCAACCGTGGCGCGAGCGGTGGAAGGCTTCGCGGTTCGACTGGACCGTGGAAGGGCGTTCAGCCGAGCAGCGGATGGAACGGGCCGAGGCGAGAAGCGAGATCGGCACCCTGCGGAAGCTGCTGGCGGATCCGAGGCCTGCGGTCCGCTGGCGTGCGGCGAAGCGGCTGCGGGAGTACGACTTCGCCGACCGGGTGGCCGCCGCGGCGGTGCTGGAGGCGATCGGCGGAAGCCCCGCGACCAGGGCCGCACTGCGGTGGCGGGCGGGGGTGGAGCTGACCCGGTTCGGGGAGATGGGACGCGAACGGGGAGTCGCGGTGCTCCACCTCGTCATGGGCGACGAAGAGCTGCCGGTGACTGCGAGAGCCGAGGCCGCGACCGTCGTGGGCAAGATCAGGCCCGACCTGCGCGCCGAGGTCGTGAGGTTCCTGCGGAGTCTCCGAACCCACGACGAACTGCGACGGATCAGGCTGCATCAGCTGTTGGGCGTGTTCGAGCCGGAGGACGGCGCACGGGCACTCCAAGCCATGACCGGGGCAGGCCCGCCGCTCGTGCGGATCAGGGCCGCCGAGGCCATGCTCGGCCTGAGGCGCGATTACCGCGAACGGGCTGCGGTCACCGCGCGAGACGTGATGCAGGACGACGGCGCGCCGTGGCACGTGCGCCGCAGAGCCGCCCGCGATCTCGCGCGGTGGAGCGACCTCGCGCTGGAGGAGGCCCGGGCCTGGCTCAGAGCCTGCCGACGTCCGTGATCGTCACGACGGCCTCGCCCAGTTCGTCGGACGCGGCCAGGTCGACCTCGGCGTTGAAGCCCCAGTCCTTGTCGCCGGCCGGGTCCTCGAAGATCTGGCGGCAGACCCAGCGCTCGCGCTCGACGTTGATGATCAGGAACGCCGGGCCGCGCGCGTTCGGGCCCGCGCCGATGTCCGAGTGCTCCTCGAAGTACGGCTCCAGCGCGTCCATCCACTCCTTGGCGGTCCAGCCCGACTCGTGGTCGAGCTCGCCGAGGGAGTACCAGTCGCGCTTGGCGGCCAGTTCGACGCGGCGGAACAGGGCGTTGCGGACCAGGACGCGGAACGCGCGGACGTTGCGGGTGACCGCGGGCGGGAGGTCGACGCGGACCTCCTCGACCGGTGCGTCGGGGTTGGTGAGCTTCTCCCACTCGTCGATCAGCGACGAGTCGACCTGGCGGACGAGCTCGCCGAGCCACGAGATCAGGTCCTGCAGCTCCTCGGTCTTCGCCTCGTCGGGCACCGTCTGCGACAGCGCCTTGTAGGCGTCGGCCAGGTACCGCAGCACCAGGCCCTCGGAGCGCGCCAGACCGTAGAACGACACGTACTCCGTGAACGTCATCGCGCGCTCGTACATGTCGCGCACGACGGCCTTGGGGGACAGGTGGTAGTCGCCGACCCACGGGTGGCCGCGGCGGTAGGTGAAGAAGGCGGCTTCCAGCAGTTCGTTCAGCGGCTTCGGGTACGTGACCTCGTCCAGCAGCTCCATGCGCTGGTCGTACTCGATGCCGTCGGCCTTCATCGCGCCGATCGCCTCGCCGCGCGCCTTGTGCTCCTGCGCGCCCAGGATCTGCCTCGGGTCGTCCAGGATGGACTCGATCACCGACAGCACGTCCAGCTCGTAGCCCGGCGCCTCGCGGTCGAGCAGTTCGATCGCGGCCAGCGCGAACGGCGACAGCGGCTGGTTCAGCGCGAAGTTGAACTGCAGGTCCATCGTGAGGCGGAAGTCGTCGCCGTCGCGTTCCACGACACCCGCGGCGACCAGCGCCTTGTACATCGCCAAAGCGCGCTTGATGTGCCTGAGCTGCTTCGGGCGGTCCTCGTGGTTGTCCTCCAGCAGGTGCCGCATGGCCTGGAACGCGCCACCGGCGGGCCGGCCGATCACGTTCAGCAGCATCGCGTGCGAAACCTGGAACGACGAGGTCAGAGGCTCGGGCTCGGCGCCGACGAGCCGTTCGAACGTCGACTCGCTCCACGACACGAACCCGTCCGGGGCCTTCTTGCGGACGACCTTGCGGCGCTTCTTCGGGTCGTCGCCCGCCTTCGCGAGCGCCTTGATGTTCTCGACCTCGTGCTCGGGCGCCTGCACGACGACCGTGCCGACGGTGTCGTAGCCCGCGCGGCCCGCCCGCCCGGCGATCTGGTGGAACTCACGGGCCTTCAAGATCCGCGTGCGCGTGCCGTCGTACTTCGAGAGAGCCGTGAACACGACCGTGCGGATCGGCACGTTGATGCCGACGCCGAGGGTGTCCGTGCCGCAGATGACCTTGAGCAGACCGGCCTGCGCGAGCTGCTCGACCAGGCGGCGGTACTTCGGCAGCATGCCGGCGTGGTGCACGCCGATGCCGTGCCGGACCAGCCGCGACAGCGTCTTGCCGAACCCCGAGGAGAAACGGAAGTTGCCGATCGTGGAGGCGATCTCCTCCTTCTCGGCCTTGGTGGCGACGTTGACGCTCATCAGCGACTGCGCGCGCTCCAGGGCCGCGGCCTGCGTGAAGTGCACGACGTAGATCGGCGCTTCACGGCCGTGCAGCAGGTCTTCGATCGTCTCGTGCAACGGCGTGGTGACGTACTGGAAGTTCAGCGGCACCGGGCGCTGCGCCGAGCGGACCACGGCCGTCGGGCGGCCGGTGCGCCGCGTGAGGTCCTTCTCGAAGAACGAGACGTCGCCGAGCGTCGCCGACATCAGCAGGAACTGGGCCTGCGGCAGCTCGACGATCGGCACCTGCCAGGCCCAGCCGCGGTCGGGCTCGCTGTAGAAGTGGAACTCGTCCATCACGACCTGGCCGACGTCGGCCGCGGCGCCGTCGCGCAGCGCGATGTTCGCGAGGATTTCGGCGGTGCAGCAGATGATGGGCGCCTGGTCGTTGACCGAGGCGTCGCCGGTCATCATGCCGACGTTCTCCGGCCCGAAGACCTCGCACAGCGCGAAGAACTTCTCCGAGACCAGCGCCTTGATCGGCGCCGTGTAGAAGCTGCGCTGGTTGCCCGCCATCGCGACGAGGTGCGCGCCGATGGCCACCAGGCTCTTGCCCGACCCCGTGGGCGTGCTGAGGATGACGTTGGCCCCCGAGACGAGCTCGATGACCGCTTCCTCCTGCGCCGGGTACAGCGCCAGGCCGCGCTCGGTCGCCCAGTGGGAGAAGGCGTCGAACAGTTCGTCTTCGTCGGCGATCGAGGTGAGCCGGTCCGTGAGTGCAGTCATCGCAGGTGAACTATAGGTGGTACGCGTATTCGGTGAACTCCCAGTCGGTCACGAACCGCTGGAACCGGGCCACCTCCTCCCACTTGAAGTCCACATAGGACCGCACGAAGTCCTTGCCCAGCACGTCGACCATCGACGTGTCCTCCTCCAGGTAGGCGAGGGCGTCGGGCAGCGTGGCGGGCAGCGTCGGGGCCTTGGACGGGTCGTAGCCGTACCCGGCGGACGGCCGCGGCGGCTCGATCTGGTCGCGAATGCCCAGGTAGGTGGCGGCGATGAGGCCCGCGATGCCGAGGTACGGGTTCGCGCTCGCGTCGCCGAGCCGCAGCTCGAGCCGCGTGGTCTCGCCGCGTTCGGCCGGCACCCGCAGCATCGCGCTGCGGTTGTCGAGGCCCCAGTCGATCAGCCACGGCGCGAGCGAGTCGGGCCCGAACCGCTTGTAGGAGTTGACCGTGGGGTTGAGCAGCGCGGCGAGCGCGGGCGCGTGCTTGAGGATGCCGCCGATCGCCCAGCGCGCCTCGTCCGACAGCCCGCTCGACGTGCCCGCCGCCTGGAACGCGTTGCGGCCGTCCTTCTCGTGGCACGAGAGGTGCAGGTGGAACCCGCTGCCGCCGCCGTCGTTGAACGGCTTGGCCATGAACGTCGCGAGCCGGCCTTCCCGCCTCGCGAGCTCCTTGACGCTCGTCTTGAACCGGAACGCGCGGTCGGCCGCGTCCATCGCCGGCGAGTGGACGAGGTTGATCTCGAACTGGCCACCGGCGTACTCGTGGTTGCCGCCGGTCGTCTGCAGGCCCGCGCTGCTGAGCGTGCGAAGAGTTCTCAGCAGATGACCGTCGGAATCACCGCGGCGCCCCGTCGCGTAGACGTTGCCGGGCTCGTCGCAGTACGGACGCCACCCGTTCGGGCGATCTTCGTCGGGTTCGCAGAGAAAATATTCCAGCTCGGGACCGATCACGGGGGAGAGCCCCGTGGTGTCGAATATCTCCAGCGCCCTTCGGAGCACCTGGCGCGGCGATTCGTCCACGGGTCTTTCGTCCGCGGGGCTCACCGCGTCGCCGATGCACCACGCCACGCCCGGTTCCCACGGGATCGGGAGCAGCGTGTCGAGGTCGGGGACCACGATGACGTCGGGCAGCCCGGCGTCCAGCACACCCCCGTTCTCGGTGGTCTTGCCGCCCGGGGTCGTGCTGTAGACGGCACGGCAGAACGACAGCCCGCGCTGGGTAACCGCAGGTAGGTGCTCTACCAGGACGTCACGGCCCCGGTCGGTGCCGAGCAGGTCGGGGAAGACGACGCGCACCACGTCGATCCCGTCCTCGCCGAGTCTTGCCGCGAGTTCCCGTGTCACCTGTTCACCGGCCACGTCGAACTACCTTTCCGGCACTGTGTGTCGCTGACGCGGAGGGGATAACGTCGAGGGGCAAACGCTATCGACCCGTCCGTGGAGCGAAGACCGTCATTGGTCCCAGTCGGGGTGCTCCACACTCATCGTCCACCACCGGGCAACAGTCCGTAACTGGACGGGTGACGACCGTCACGAGATCATGCACGATGTGGGATCGTGATCAAAGAGGTTGCGGATCGACTCGCACCACATCACAGACATAGTTCGGAACCGCAAGTATTGTGCCGGGAACACCTGAGCTCGAGCACGGGAGACTTTGAGTTGTCTGGTCACCACACGATTGCCGAGACCGAGAAAGCCGTCCAGGCCAAGCTCGGTGCGGTGCCGCTGCATCGCGAGCAGATGGCGGCGGTGTCGAACATCCACCGCGCCGCCACCGCGATCCGCCAGCACCTCGAGAACTCGGTGCTGCGCACCAGCGATCTGACCTGGACCGGCTTCGTCGTGCTCTGGGTCGTGTGGATCTGGGGCGAGATGGAGACGCGCTACGTGGCCGAGGAGGCCGGGATCTCCAAGGGCACCCTGACCGGCGTCGCCAAGACGCTGCAGTCGCGGGGCCTGCTGGAGCGCCTCGGGCACCCGACCGACGGGCGGCTGGCCGTGCTGCGACTCACCCCCGAGGGTGAAGAGCTGATGGCCGACCTCTTCCCCAAGTTCAACGAGGAAGAGGTCTTCGTCTCCGACCCGCTGGAGTCGTCCGAGGCCCAGTCGCTGGCCGAGATGCTGCGCCGGATGGTCACGCACCTGGAGGCCAACGGGGAGCAGCGCCGGCTGGACCTGCGCGGGGACACGCCGTTGCCGCCGCGCCGGTCGGGACGCCGGGCCAAGCACGGCTGACGGCTGCGCTCGTTGTGGGCGACTCACCGGGGGTGAGTCGCCCAATTTGACGTTCGGTCGGGGTCTGGGTGGGCAGAGGGTAGTTCGCTGACCAGTGCGTTCGGGTCGGGTTCCCGCGCTTCAGCGGGCAGGGACAGCTCACCTGCTGCCCCTGCCCGTGACCGGCTCGGCGCCGCTCAGAGCAGGCTCAACACCCGCGCGTGCAGCGTGTCCAGGTAGTCCTCGGACTCCGGCTTCATGAGAACGCTCCGCAGCACCCGAGCCCCGTCCGCGTCCGCCGCCACCCCGGGATGCCGAGCCGCGAACGCGTCCTTCGACGCCCGTGCCACGCTCAGGAAGACCGGGTCGACGGGGGCGTTCATGCCGGTGTCCATCACACGGTGCGAGGCCGCGTCCACGGCCGAGAGGGTCAGCGGGTCGGTGCGCGGGAAGTACGTGACGATGTCCAGCTCGGGCTCCTGGTAGAGCTCCAGCGCCTCCGATTCGCGGATCATCGACGCCCACCGCACGGCTGCCCGGCGTCCGGCCGCCAGGACCTCGCCCAGGCCGTCGCGCGTGAGGGGCAGCAGCCGCAACGTCAGCCACAACCCCGCCGCCGCGGCGCCAGCCCGGGAGCATTCCAGGCTGATCTCGCCCAGGTGCATCTCGTCGGACGTGAAGTACGTGTAGGGGGAGTCGTGCAGGTAGAAGCGGCCCACGGAGGCGTCTCGGAACAGGACCGCGCCGCAGCCGTACGGCTGTAGGCCGTGCTTGTGCGGGTCCACCACCACGGAGTCGCATGAGGCGATGGCATGCCACGGCTCGGGGGCCAGGTCGGTGCCCGCCAGCAGCGTGAAGAAGCCGCCGTACGCGCCGTCCACGTGCACCCGTGCGTCGTAGCGGCGTGCTACGTCCAGCACGAGGTGCACCGGTTCGATGGCGCCCAAAGCGGTGGTTCCCGGGGTGACCACGACCGTGCCGACCTTGCCGGTGCGGAGGAGCTCTTCGAGCGCGTCCAGGTCCATGCGGCCGAGGCCGTCCACGGCGACAGGGAAACCCTCGATGCCCAGGACGCCGCACATGCGTGAGTGGGTGTAGTGCGCCTCGGAGGAGTAGGCGACGCCACGGCCTGGGTGCAGCGAACGGGCTACGAACAGCGCCTCCAGGTTCGCGATCGTGCCGCTGGAGGTGAGGTGGCCGAGGTGCTGGTCGCCGTAGCCGAACATCCTCGCCAGGTCCGAGACGACCTCGCGTTCCATGGCGGCGGTGGCGGGGCCGCCGTCGAGGGCGTGGTTGTTCGGGTTGATCAGCATCGCGGACAGGTAGCCGACGACGGCCGCCGGGTGCGGCGGCTTGAGCATCTGGCCCGCGTAGCGCGGGTGGAAGAACGGGTAGTTGTCGCGGAGGCGGTCCTGGAGCTCGGCCAGCGCCGAGCCGAAGAGGGCCGGGTCGACCTGCAGGGACGAGTGGGGTGTGAAGGTGCCGTAGTCGGCCGTCCACTTCTCGTGGTTGGCCAGCGCCTCGTTGAGCCAGTGCTGAAGATCCACCGCGCACACCCCACTCGTTCCCACGCACGTCCTGATGTTCGAATTTGGACGTTACGGCAGACCCCAGCGCGGTGACGAGCCGTTGGCTTTCACATCACGTGCTGAGACGTCGGGGCGTGTGCCGCGGCGGGAGACGACGGCGCTCTGACCTCGGCGAAGCGGGATTTCGACGGCAGAGCCACGAATTCTGTGGTCGAGCCGGCGCCCCCACGTGTCGCGGACGTCGATGTCGCCCGTGATTCCGTGCTCCAGCAACAAAGGCGAGCCCGCCTCGGAACGCACCTTCACCCAGTCGGTGCGGCCGCCGGAGCGCGAAGCGTCCACAAGGAACGCTCCTTGCGTGCGCAACGACGAGATGGAGGCATCGGCCCAAGTGGACGAAACCGACGGGAAGACGCGCACGACGCCGTTGTGCGACTGGACCATCATCTCCAGCACGGCCTGCGCGGACATCAGCGGCGACTCGATGGCGAGGTTGCCGCCCTCGCGGTAGAAGGTGTTCTCGGTCAGCACGGCGTTGGAGCCGACCTGGTTGCGGTCGAGGAAGTAGCGCAGGAACGCGAGCGCCTCCTCCGGACGGCCCATCGCCGACGCCATCGCGGACGCGGCACCGTAGCTGTAGCCCGCCCACGCCCCGCGCCGCGAGACCCAGTGGTCGAAGGTCTTGTCGATCAGGGCGCGGTGCTCCGGCATGTCGTACGTCAGCTCGCGCAACGGGTAGAACCACAGCATGTGCGAGAAGTGGCGGTGCGAGTCGTTCAGGGCGACGTCACGACCGATCAGCACGCCGTCCGGGCCCTGTGCGTACGGCACGAGCCGTTGAGCGATGTCACGCCAACGCGGGTTCTCCTCGACGGAGAGCAGCGTGCGCACGCCCCAGCGGATCAGCGAGAGGTCGTACGTCGTGTCCGTGGCGTTCGCGTACTCCGGTGAGCGCGTCTCGGGCAGATGCAGCTTTCCGTCCGTTCCCTCGACGAGGAACCGAGCGTAGTAGTTGACGGCCTTAGTAAGGATGGGGAACAGGACGTCCTTCAAAATCCGGCGGTCCATCGTGTGCCGGTAGCCCAGCCACACGTTGTGGCAGGCCCACAGAAGATTGCCCGTATGGTCGTTCGGCGCGACGCCCGGAACGCCGCAGTAGCGCGGTCCCGACCGCAGCGTGCGGTCACCGGGGTGGCAGATGGCGTACGAGTTCCCGTCGCGGTAGGCGGGGTTCACGTTGAGTTCGAGGTTGTGCTCGAACCGCTTCAACGTCGTCGTCACCGCGTCCAGCTCGTGGTGGTTCGAGCCGTTGACCAGCGGATACGAGATCTGGACGTTCAGGTTCCACCACACGGCCGTCCAGCTGTTGCCCTGCTCGGGGAACCACGGGCCCCACTCGGAGATCACCGGGGCGTCGGCCCTCGTCGCCGCCGCCATCTTGTAGAGCTGCAACCAGTAGAAGCGCTGCACCAGCTTGTCCGGCACCGAGACCAGCGACTTCGCGTAGTAGGCGTTCCACCAGCGACGATGCTGCAACACCAGCACCTCGAACGGGATCGCGTGCGCCTGGCGCACCTCGCGGATCGCGTCAGACGTGTGCGTGTCCGCAGGGTGTGTGTACGCCACGTGCGCTGCGAACCGGTCGTCACGGGTCTGCCAGGCCGTGGTGTAGCCACCGCCCGCGAGCAGCGGTTGTGCGGCGTAGGAGACACCGTTCGCGGTGCCCAGGGTCGGCGCCGGGTTGGCCGTGTAGTCGGCGGGCCTGCGGATCTGACGGGTCGTCGACGACTCCAGCGGCTGGAAACCCCAGGTCACGTCCCCGTTCACGAACGCGAGGAACGTGCTGCGCGAGTTGTGCACGAGCATCCTGAACGACGCACTGCCCTGAGTCGTCGTCACCGAGCCCGTGAGCTCGGCGTTCCACAGGTCGAGCGTCCAGTCGACGGCCGTGATCGCGCCGGCGAACCGCAGGGTCAGGTACCCGATCGGCAGCCGGGACAGGCCGATCGCCGCCTCCCAGTGGTCGCGCTGGTCCTGCACCTCGGAGTGGCTGAGCATCAGCTTCAGTTCGTCGGCGGTACGGCCCGCGTACACCTGGACGCCGAGGAAGCCGTTGGCGAGAAAGGGACTATCGCCCCAATTCGCCGGAAGTCGCCGCCATTCCACGCGAGCGTCCCCGACCACGTCCCGATGCACGCTGTGACCCGATGTCTCGGGTGCGGCGACGGCGGTGCCCACCCCGAGCGCGGAGACCCCCACGGCTGCGCCCGTCCCGTACAAAAAGGTTCTACGCGACAACTCTGTCACTGATCGTCCCTCCGTGCCGTGGCGGCGGCGGAACGGATTCAACCGCAGAAGTCATCCGATGACTAGCGGCGTACTTGAGCGTTGACAGAGATGTGTGAGCCAAATGTTGTTGCACAACCCTGGCCACAGCGGGGGAATGGCAATTAGCGTCTCAGCTCATGTCACCTGTTGCCATGCACATGAGCGACGGTCTGCTGAACGCGCCGGTGTCGATCGTCTTCCTCGTCGTCGCGGCCGTGGGCGTCGGCTTCGCGTTGGTCAAGGCCAGTGCGGACCTCGACGACCGCACGGCGCCGATGGCGGGCCTGGTGGCCACGTTCATCTTCGCCGTCCAGATGATCAACTTCCCGATCCTGCCCGGCGCCTCCGGCCACCTGCTCGGCGGCGCGCTCGCGGCGATCCTGGTCGGCCCGTGGGTCGGCGCGCTGTGCGTGACGATCGTCCTCGTGGTGCAGGCGCTGCTGTTCGCGGACGGCGGCCTCACGGCGCTGGGCGCGAACGTCACGAACATGGCGCTGATCGGCACCGCGGCCGGGTTCGTCGTCGCCGTCGCCCTGCGCAGGTTCGCCGAGAAGGGCAAGGGCGGTCTCGCGGCCGTCGCGTTCATCTCGGCGTTCGTCAACACGCTGCTCGCCGCCACCGGCTTCATCGTCGAGTACGCCATCGGCGGCGCGGGCGGCGTGGAGATCGGCAAGGTCGCGCTGCTGATGTGGGGCCTGCACGCGCTGATCGGCATCGGTGAGGGCCTGATCACCGCCGTCACGGTCACGTCGGTCGCGTCGATCCGGCCCGACCTCGTCCACCTGCTGAAGGGCAGCCGCAAGCCGCTGGAGGTGCGGTCGTGAAGAAGTTCTTCATCGGGTTCGCGTTCGTGTCGCTGCTGATCGCGGGGGTGCTGTCGTACTTCGCGTCGGGTGACCCGGACGGCCTCGACAAGACCGTCGAGGACACCGGGATCGCCGAGCACGCGCAGGAGCACCCGTTCTCCGGCAGCACGTTCGCCGACTACGCGCTCGGTGGTGACGACAAGTTCACCGGTCTCGCGGGCGTCCTCGGCGTGGTCGTGGTGCTGGCGCTGTCGTTCGGCCTCTTCTGGGTGCTGCGCAAGAAGTCCGACGCGCGGTGAGCGGCGCCCACGACGTCCTGCACCACGCCGGCGACTCGCCGGTGCACCGCCTCGCGCCCCACGTGAAGATCCTCGTGGCGTTCGGGGCGGTGCTGGGCGTCGTGGCGACCCCGCGCACGTGGTTCCCGCTGTTCGGCGTCTACCTGCTGGTGGTCGTCGCGGTGTGGTTCGTGGCGCGGGTCCCCGTGCTGTGGTTCGTGAAGCGCGCGGTGATCGAGACGCCGTTCGTCGTGCTCGCGTTCCTGCTACCGGTCTTCGGCACGGACCCGCGCACCGAGTTCCTCGGCTTCTCCGTGTCGGTCGAGGGCTCGCTCGCGGGCTGGAACATCCTCGCGAAGGGGACCCTGGGCGTCCTGATCAGCCTCACGCTGGCGGCCACGACGGCACCGGGGGACCTGCTGCGCGGCCTGCAGGTGCTGAAGGTGCCGGCGCCGCTGATCATGATCGCCACGCTGATGCTCCGCTACGGCGAGGTCGTCGTGGGCGAGGCGAAGCGCATGCGCGTCGCCCGCATCTCCCGTGGTGACGACCCGCGGTTCCTGTGGCAGGCGGGCGCGGTGGCGCGGTCGGTCGGCACGTTGTTCATCCGGTCCTACGAACGCGGAGAGAGGGTGCACCTCGCGATGGTGTCGCGCGGCTGGACGGGCAGGCCGGGAGGCTCGGCGACGATCGTGCCCGAGACCGCGGCGGCGCCCGCGCTGGAGGTCTCGAAGCTCGCCTTCGCCTACCCGGACGGGCACCAGGCGCTGTTCGGCGTCGACCTGCGCGTCGAGCACGGCGAACGCGTCGCGGTGCTCGGCCCCAACGGTGCCGGCAAGACCACGTTCGCGTTGCACCTCAACGGTGTCCTCTCCGGCGGCTCCGGGTCGATCTCGGTCGCCGGGCTGGAGGTCCGCAAGCAGAACCTCCGCGAGATCCGCCGCCGCGTCGGCCTCGTCTTCCAGGACCCCGACGACCAGCTGTTCTGCCCCACGGTCTTCGAGGACGTGGCGTTCGGGCCGCGCAACTTCGGCCTGTCCGATGTGGACGCGCGCGTGGCGAAGGCGTTGGGAGCGGTGGGGATGGAGTCGGTCGCGGACCGCTCGCCGTTGCACCTCTCGGGTGGTCAACGCCGCCGCGTCGCCCTGGCGTCGGTGCTGGCCTGCTCGCCGGAGGTCCTCGTGCTGGACGAGCCGTCCGCGAACCTCGAACCGGTGGCCCGCCGAGAGCTCGCCGAGCTGCTGCTCTCGCTGGCCCCCACCATGCTCATGGTCACGCACGACCTGCCGTTCGCGCTGCAGATCTGCCCCCGCAGCGTGCTGATCGACGACGGCGTGGTCGTGGCGGACGGCCCGACCCGCGAGATCCTCGCCGACACCGAACTCCTCGCCCGCCACCGCCTCGAACTGCCCTACGGCTACCGGCTCGACTGAAGGCCTTTCAGCACGATCTCCAGCAGCACCGCGGGATTCGCCCCTTCCTGCATGCTCTGCATGAGCCCCTTCATCAACGCGATCAGGTCCACGGCCGTGATGTCCGCACGCACCGCCCCGGCCGCCTGGGCGTCGGCGAGCAGGGAGCCGATCGCCGCCTGCATGGACTTGCGCAGCTCGGTCGGCACGGTGATCGCGTCGGACAGGTCGCGCTTCACCGCGGCCTCGTCCGCCATCCGGCCGAGGAACGCGAACAACGCCGCTCCCGGATCGTCCGACGGCTCACCCGCCGTCGCGATCATCGCCGCGACCCGCTCCTCGGTCACGGCCTGGAACAGCGCCTGCTTCGTCGGGAAGTGGCGGTAGACCGTGCCGGGCCCGACCCCCGCGCGGGTCGCGATCTCGTCCAGCGGCACCTCGAAGCCCTGCTCCGCGAACAACTCCCTGGCCGCTTCCAGCACCTTCGCGCGATTGCGCGCCGCGTCCGCCCTCACCGTTGCCAACCGGGGCGTGCGTTCCGTATCGTCCTAACCGGGGTCACCGTTCCGATTCTACGTTGGGGGCACGACATGACACGCACACCCGAACAGATCGTCGACCACGTCCGCCGCATGGTGGCGGGCGAGCAGACGCACGGCCAGTTCGCCGACCTCTTTTCCGAGGACGGCGTGATGGCCTACCGCTTCCCGACGCACCACCAACCGGCGGAGATCCAGGGCCGCGAGGAGATCCGCGCCTACTTCGGCAAGGTCCGCGGCGCCTCCGTCCGGGACAGGATCGAGGTGCAGAGCGTCGAAGCGCAGTGCTGGCGCACCAACGACCCGGCCGTCGCCGTAGCCGAGATCACCCACCGCGGCTGGTCGAAGGTCAAGCAGGACTACTACACGTTCACCGCCGTCGCGATCATCCACTTGCGCGACGGCGAGATCGTCCGTTACGACGACTACATGAACCCGTTGCTGCTCACCGAGTTGCTGGGAGTCTGATGGACCTGTCCGCCTGGTGCTCCGCCGAACTGGGGAGCGCGGTGGCCGAGGTGTTCTACGAGCGCGTCTCGCTCTCCTCGGTCTTCGGCGTGCGCCTGGCGGACGGGCGCGAGGTCTACGTCAAGGCCCGTGAGGACGACGGTCGCGCTGCCCCCTGCCTGGCGGCGCAGGCGTCGCTCGCGGCGCGAGGATTTCCCTGTCCTCGCCCTTTGACGGCTGTTGTGGTCGTGGACGGGCTGGCGGTGCACGCCGAGGAGGCGCTGCCCGGCGGTTCGATGCTCCTGGGCAACTCTCCTGCGGTGGCGGTCCGGTACGCGGAGGTGTTCGCGTGGTCCATGGCGTTGCTGGAGGACGTCGCCGTGCCACCACCGGTGCCCGCTCCGCGTTGGGCCCGTTGGGACCACACGGATCCGGGGCTGTGGCCGGCCATCGACTTCCTCGACGCGCGGGACCAGGGTGTGGTGCCGCCGTTCGTCGTCTCAGCCGCTCGCCGCGTGCGCAAGCGGTTGCTGGCCACCTCGCTGCCGTGCGTGCTCGGCCACGCCGACTTCGAGGCGCAGAACCTGCGGTGGCAGGGCGACGTGCTGGCCGTGCACGACTGGGACAGCCTGGCGTGGCAACCGGAAGCCGCTCTCGTGGGAGCGGCCTCCGGCGCGTTCGCCAACGCCTCGCCACCGAGCCTGGTGCCTGTGGAGAGCTCGGCGGCGTTCATCGAGGCCTATCAGCGGGTTCGCGGGCGTGCCTTCTCCGTGGAGGAGAGGGAGGTCGCGTGGGCTGCGAGCCTGTGGACCGCCTTGCACAACGCACGGTGGGAGGTGCTGCACGGCGATCCGACGCCGTCAGGTGACGCTGTGCGCGACCAAGGGACCGAACGCCTCCGGCTCGCGGGCGCGTGAACGTCGGGGTGCGCCCCCTCCCGGCGCACCCCGGCGCTGTCGGCGTCAGGTGACGACGATGTGCACGAACGCGTTCACGGAGTTCTTGCACTGATCACCGGTGCCGTTGTCGTGCGAGTAGTACCCGTTGTCGCTGTAGTTGTCGTCCTGGTAGCCCAGCACCAGCTTGACGGGGCCCCTGCCGGGCACCACCAGCGGCCGGCCGACCACGTCCAGCAGCCGGTCGAGGGTGCCCGTCGCGCCGGGAATGGTGATCAGACCGTGGTAAAGCCCGTTGTCGGACGCCGGGTCGACGTACCGCTTCCAGGTTGCGCCGTGCCCGCCGGTCTGCACGCAACCACCCCCGCTGACGAGGACGTGGTCGCCGGGCAGGAATGAGAAGTTGTAGGTGAACTCCTTCTGGTTCACGATCGGTTCGCTGACGTCGCAGACGATCGGCAGCGTCGTGCCGAAGCAGCCGTCGCTCAGGTGGTCGTCCTGCGCCAGGAACGCGGGAACCCTGCTGACGTTGCGGTTGGCGGTGCTCGCGGTCTGGTCGACGGCGGCCGAGGCCGTGCCCCACGCCGCCAGCGCCAGCGCGCCGGCCACCAGCGGTACGACGAGCCGCCTGAAGATGTTTCTCCTGATCATGATCGATCCCCTCTCACGGTGTGTTGCGAACACTGGCGCCGAGGGTGGGGGACCTGGGCTTCACCGGCGCGTAATGATCGTGGAATTGCCTGCTCGGAAGCGCTATGCAGGAAGGGGGTGATGGCGGTGGAGCTTCGGGTCCTGGGCGATGTGGAGGCGTGGCGCGAGGACCGGCGGATCGAGCTGGGGCACGCGCGGCATCGGTGTGTGTTCGCGGTGCTGGTGGTCGAAGCCAATCGTGTGGTGACGGTGGAGCAGTTGCTGGACCGCGTGTGGGCGGACCGGTTGCCGCACAGGGCACGGCGGGTGGCGAGCACCTACGTGTCACGGTTGCGGCGGGTGTTGGCGGGCGACGTCGCGATCGTGCGGCGGGGCGGTGGATACGTCCTCGAGGTCGATCCGGAACTGGTGGACCTGCACCGGTTCCGCCGGCTCGTGGAGCAGGCCCGCGGGCTGCCGGGCGCGCGGGCGCTGGCCTTGCTGGTGGAGGCGGCGGGCCTGTGGCGGGGTGAGGCGTTCGAGGGGCTGGACACGTGGTGGCTCGCCACGCTCCGCGAAGGCCTGGCCCGGGAACGGTTCTCCGCCGACCTCGACCGCGTGGACCTGGCGCTCGCGCAAGGCAGGCATCAGGCCCTGTGCGCCGAACTGGCCGAGCGGTCGGAGGCGTACCCGGTGGACGAGCGGGTCGCCGGGCAGCTGATGCTCGCCCTGTATCGCAGCGGTCGTCAGGCCGAGGCGCTCCTGCGGTTCGAGAGCATCCGCGCGCGCCTGGCCGACGAGGTGGGTACCGATCCCGGTCCGGAGCTGACCGGCCTGCACCGGCGGATCCTGACCGCGGACCCCGCTCTCGTCTGCGGCGTCACACCGGACGTGCCCAGGCAACTGCCGGCGCCACCAGCGCTCACGGGCCGCGAGACCGAACTGGCGCTGCTGGACGAGACGCCCGGTACGGTGTTGATCTCGGCGATCGGCGGGGTCGGCGGGATCGGCAAGACGTGGCTCGCGCTGGCGTGGTCGCACCGCAACCTGGACCGGTTCCCCGACGGGCAGCTGTTCGTGGACCTGCGCGGGTTCAGCCCCGCGGCGGAGCCGATGCCCCCGGCACCTGCGGTGCGCGGGTTCCTCGACGCACTGGGAGTCGAGCCCGACCGGATCCCGCCGGGCCTGGACGCCCAGGCTGCGCTGTACCGGAGCCTGGTCGCCGACCGGCGGATGTTGATCGTCCTGGACAACGCGGCCACCGCCGAGCAGGTGGTTCCGCTGCTGCCTGGCAGCCCGGCCTGCACGGTGCTCGTCACGAGCCGCACCAGGCTGGCGTCCCTGATCGACCGGCACGGCGCCCGCCACCTGACCCTGGACGTCCTCACCCGGCAGGAGGCCCGCGCCCTGCTGGCCGCGCGCGTCGGGGCCGCCGATCCCGGCACCGTCGACGAGCTGGCCGAGTTGTGCGGGGACCACCCGCTCGCTCTGGCGATCGCC
This sequence comes from Lentzea sp. HUAS12, assembly GCF_024125735.1. Taxonomy (NCBI): domain Bacteria; kingdom Bacillati; phylum Actinomycetota; class Actinomycetes; order Pseudonocardiales; family Pseudonocardiaceae; genus Lentzea; species Lentzea sp. HUAS12. Next base: position 4,076,863 of record NZ_CP099738.1, on the reverse strand, counting down.
GCCCGCGACGCCGGCACCCGCCCGCTGGCCGAGGTCGCCGCCGAACTGCGGGAGCTTGGACTGCGGATGTTCGACCACGCCACCGATCCCGCGGCGAGCCTGCCCACCGTGCTGTCGTGGTCCCTGCGCCGACTCACCGGCGAACACCGCACCACGTTCGCGCTGCTGGGCATCGCGCCCGGCCCCGACATCACCCTGCCCGCCGTGGCCGCCCTCATCGGTACGACCGCCGCCCGCGCACGCACAGCGTCGTCGGCGCTGGAGGAGGCGTCCCTGCTGAGCCGCCGTCCGGGCGGCCGGTACACGATGCACGACCTGGTTCGCGCCTACGCCGCCACCACCGCCCACGACCTGCCCGGCGACGTGCGGGAGGCGGCCCTGGTGCGGGTGGTGGACTTCTACCTGCACACCACCCACGCTGCCGACTGCGTGCTCAACCCCGCGCGCCCGCCCCTGGGACTCGACCCGCCCGCACCCGGCGTGCGCCCACATCCTCTGCCGGACGTCACGGCGGCGATGGCATGGCTGGAGGCCGAGCACACCACCCTGCTGGCCGTCCAGCGGGCCGCGGCCGCCTCCGGCCGCCATCAGGTCGTCTGGCACCTCGCCTGGGCCCAGGAGACCTTCAACTACCGGCGGGGGTACGTGCGTGACGCGCGCACAACGTGGCGGGCCGCGCTGGACGCAGCCACGCAGCTTCCCGACCCCGCCGCTCGCAGCCGCGCCCACCGGTTCCTCGGCTTCGCCTGCAGCCGGTCGGGTCTGCACGAGGAAGCCACCGCAAACCTGGAACAGGCGCTCGAGTTGTCCCTGCGCCACGGCGACGACGTCGAACAGGCGCACACCCACCGGGTGCTCGCGATCGCCTGGGAACGACGTGGAGACGAGGGGCGCGCCCTGAAGCACGCCCAGCACGCCCTCGACCTGTACCAGGACCTCGACCAGCCGGCGTGGAAGGCCGACGCGCTCAACGCCGTGGGCTGGTACGCCGCCCGCCTGGGCGATGTCGACACCGCCCGCGAACACTGCCAAGCAGCCCTCGTGCTGCATCGACGCCACCACAACCCCGACGGTGAGGCGGACACCCTGGACAGCCTCGGGTTCATCGCCCACCGCACCGGTGACCACCGTCAGGCCCTCGTCCACTACCACCAGGCCCTCACCCTGTACCGCACCCACGTGGACGCCTACATGGTCGCGGACACCCTCGACAGCCTCGGACATCCCCACGCCGCGCTCGGACAGCACGAATCGGCACGCGCGGCATGGCGGGAGGCGCTGCGGCTGTACCGGGAGCAGGGGCGTGACCACGACGCCGAGCGGGTGCGACGACAGCTCGGCGAATGAGGTCAGATCGGCTGGGAGCCGGCCGCGCGCCGCCGTCGTTCGGCCAGCACCGCCGACAGGTACGCGTGCGGACCCGTGTACTCGGACCGGGGCGACCTCACAGCGACCCCCACGTCGTCCGACAGCCGAGACCCCAGGTCCCACCGGGCCGCCTCGGACAGCTCCTGGTACCGGCTCAGGTACTGCCGCACCGCCAGCACCAGCTCCTCCGGCAGCTGCGACAGGTCGAGGCCGGACGCCCACTCGGCGAGCTGCGGCGGCATCGTGGCGAGCTCCACCTCGCGCTTCGGCACGCGCGTGTGGATCACGACGGTGCCCGCCAGGTAGTCGCCGACCCGCTTGCCCCGCGGCGAGAACAGGGAGACGAACAGGGCGATGGCGCCCGCCAGGCCGAGGACCCAGAAGTCGACGATGAAGCCGCCGAGCGCGCGCACCAGGGCGTGGCGGAAGCGGATCGCGCCGCCGTCGTCACGCACCACCCGCAGGCCCATGACGAGCTTGCCCAGCGAACGGCCTCGCGTCGCCGTCTCGACGGCGGTCGGGTAGCCGATCATGACGACGATCAGGATCGAGATCGCGAGCGCCGACTGCAGCGCGCCGTCGATGTCGACCGGTGCGAGCACGAACACCAGCACCAGCAGGCCGAACTGCACGGCCACGTCGAACGCGAACGCGACCGCCCTGCTGGCGAGCTGTGCGACGCGCAGGTCCAGAACTACCGCTTCACCCGTGACTAGGTCCCCCACGCGGATAGTGTGACCCATCGTGGATCTGGACGTGTTCATCGAGCGCCACCGCGAGTCGTGGCAGCGGCTCGAGGCGCTGGTCAAGCGGTCCGGCCGGCTGAGCGGCGCCGAGGCCGACGAGCTGATCGAGCTCTACCAGCGGGTGACGACGCACCTGTCGGTCGTGCGCAGCCAGACCCCGGACCCGGCCACGGTCGAACGGCTGTCGTCGCTCGTCGCGCGGGCGCGGTCGGTGCTCACGGGCACGCACGTGCCGGCCTGGCGCACCTTCACGCGGTTCTTCACGCACCGGCTGCCCGCCGCGATCTACCTCGGCTGGCGCTGGTGGGTGCCGGCCGGGCTCGCGTTCTACCTGGTCACCGGCCTCGTCGCGGCCTGGATCGCCACCAACCCCGACGTGCAGGCGTCCATCGCCGCGCCGGAGGAACTGCGCGAGATGACCAGGGCCGGCGGCGGGTACGAGTCCTACTACTCCAGCGATCCGGCCGGGTCGTTCGCGGCGAAGGTGTGGACGAACAACGCCTGGGTCGCCGCCGCGTGCCTGTTGCTCGGCGTGCTGTTCGCGATCCCGCCGATCTACCTGCTCTTCACCAACGCCCTGAACGTCGCCGTCGGCATCGGGCTGATGTTCGGCGCGGGGCGTGGAGGGCTGTTCCTCGGACTGTTGGCGCCGCACGGGTTGTTGGAGCTCACGGCCGTGTTCGTCGCGGCGGGCATTGGCATGCGGCTGGGCTGGCAGGTGATCGACCCCGGCAAGCGCACGCGGGCCCAGGCGCTCGCGGCCGAAGGGCGGTCGGTCGTCGCGGTGGCGCTCGGACTGGTCGTGGTGCTGCTCGTGTCCGGTGTGCTGGAGGGGTTCGTGACGCCGTCCGGCCTGCCCACGTGGGCGCGCGTCGGCATCGGCGTGGTGGCCGAGGTCCTGTTCCTGCTCTACGTCTTCGTGATCGGGCGGCGGGCCGCGCAGCAGGGCGAGACGGGTGACGTGGACGCGAGCGAACGTGAGGACGTCGCGCCCGTCTCCGTCTAGAGCTTGCCCGCGGCCTTCAACGAGAGATAGCGGTCCGCGAGAGCGCGCGGCAGCTCGTCGGGCAGTGCGTCCACGACGTCGACACCGTGCCGTGCGAGCAACGCCGTGAGACGGCGCCGTTCGGCCAGTGTGCGTTCTGCGGCGGCGGCCGAGTAGACGGCCTCCAGGTCACCCCGTCCGGCCGCCATCGCGTGCACGGCCGGGTCCGCCACCGAGGCGATCAGCAGGTGGTGCCGGGACGCCAACGCCGGCAGCAGCGGCAGGAGGCCGTGCTCGATCGACGGCTCCAGCGACGTCAGCACCACCACCAGGGAACGGCGGCCGGACCGGCGCAGGACCTCGGCGACGGCCGCGCGGGCGTCGAACTCGACCAGTTCGGCCTCCAGCGGCGCCATCGCCTGCACCAGCGCGGGCAGCGCGGCTCGCGGCACGGAGGCGCGCACCTTGGTGCTGAACGCCAGGAAGTCGACCTGGTCGCGGGCCTGCGAAGCCAAGGCGGACAACAACAGCGCGGCGTCCATCGACGTGTCGAGGCGCGGCAGGCCACCCAGCGCGCCCTCCACGCGGGCCGCCGAGGTCCGGGCCGTGTCGACGACGATCGTCACCTGCCGGTCCCGTTCCGGCCGCCAGGTCCGCACCACGACGTCCGACGACCGGGCCGACGCACGCCAGTCGATCGACCGCACGTCGTCACCGATGACGTACGCGCGCAGCGAGTCGAACTCCGTGCCCGCGCCACGGATCAACGACGCGCGGCGGCCGTCCAGTTCGCGCAGCCGTTCCAGCAGAGGGGGAAGGTGACGCCTGCTGTGGAACGGCGGCAACGCGCGCACGGTCCACGGCACGACGTGCGAGCCCTGCCGTGCGGCAATGCCCAACGGGCCGTGGGAACGCACGGTCACACGGTCTGCCGTGCGATCGCCACGACGTACTGGCCGTAGCTCGAACGACAGCACACGCGAGCCGCCAGCGGGCACGTCGACCGCAACCCGGTCGTTCACCACACCGGCCGAAGGCGCCCATCCGTCCCGGAGAACGCCACGCAGCCGACGTCCGGGATTGTGCACGGTCAGCTGCACCGCACAAGGCTCTCCCGTCCGCACGGAAGTCGCCCCACCGCGCGAAAACGTCAACGGCCGGACAGGAGCCGCCAACCCCAAGTCGACGGCCACACACGCGAGCAGCACCGCGAACACGACGAGAATCCCTTGCCACGACGGCAAGAGCAGTCCGACGACGAGGACGCCGACGAGCGCGAGCAGCCCCGCGCGACCCGTGAGCGCCACGTCAGCGCGGCACCTGAACGGAGCCGAGCACGCCGTCCAGCACGCCGTCCGCCGTCACGCCCTCCAGTTCGGCCTCCGGACGCAGCTCCAGCCGGTGCCGCAACGCGGGCCGTGCGAGCGACTTCACGTCGTCCGGCGTCACGTAGTCACGGCCCGAGAGCCACGCCCACGCGCGTGCGGCAGCCAGCAAAGCCGTTGCGCCACGCGGAGAAACGCCCAGACGCACAGCAGGGGACTGGCGAGTCGCACGGCACACGTCGACGACGTACGCGATGACCTCAGGAGCCACGGTCAACGCGCGCACGGCGGCCGCACCGGCATCGAGGTGTTCAGCCCCCGCGACCGCGGACAACCCGGAGAGGTCACGCGGGTCGAACCCGGACGCGTGCCGGGTCAGGACGTCGATCTCGTGCTCCCGCGCCGGAACCGGCATCGTCACCTTCAGCAGGAACCGGTCGAGCTGCGCCTCGGGCAACGGGTAGGTGCCCTCGTACTCCACCGGGTTCTGCGTCGCCACGACGATGAACGGCGACGGCAGCGGCCGGGTCTTGCCGTCCGCGGAGACCTGCCGTTCCTCCATCGCCTCCAGCAACGCGGCCTGCGTCTTCGGCGGCGTCCGGTTGATCTCGTCGGCCAGCAGCAGGTTCGTGAAGACCGGGCCCTCGCGGAACGAGAACGCCGCGTTGTGCGAGTCGTAGACCAGCGACCCCGTCAGGTCGCCGGGCATCAGGTCCGGCGTGAACTGCACGCGCGTCGTCGACAGGTCCAACGCGCGCGCAAGAGCACGCACGAGCAACGTCTTCGCGACGCCCGGAACACCCTCCAAGAGCACGTGTCCCTTGCACAGCAACGCGAGGATCAGCGACGTCACGGCGGCATCGTTGCCCACCACGGCCTTGCCGATCTCCGCGCGCAACGCCACCAGCGCCGTGCGGGCTTCCTCGGTGGTGACCACTGCCGTCATCCCTTGCGCACCTCGTTCTCCACAGCGTCCAGTTCAGCGGCCAGCGCGACCAGCCCCCGGTCGTCCACCGGCCCGTCGTCGTACAGCAGCGCCCGCACCGAAGTGGCGGAACGCGAGGTCCGGCGGGCGATCTCCTCCGACGGGTCGTCGCCCGGAGGCACCCCCAGCAGCGGCGCCAGCCGGTCCCGGGTCGCCTGCCGCAGCACCGCGGCGGCGTGCGAGGCCGCGTGCGACCGGCGGTACAGCCGGGCCCTGCCCTCCACGGTCTCGGCGGCGCGCACGACGACCGGGAGCGGTTCGGGCACCACGCGGCCGAGCCTGCGCGCCCGCCACAGCGCGATCACCACGGCCGCGATCCCGAGTTGCAGCGCGGCGAACTTCCAGCCGTCCGGGATCAGGTCCGTCAGCGACTTCTGCTGCGCCCTGTCCGCCGCCGACGGCACGTACCAGACCAGCCGTTCGTGCTGGCCCAGCAACGACAACGCGAGCGCCGCGTTGCCCTCGGAGTCGATGTCGCGGTTGGTGAAGATGCCGCCGTACCCGAGCGTCGTGACGCTGCCGGTGCGCACCAAAGTCGAGTCGTAGCAACGCTGTTCGCCCTCGTAGACGAACCCGCCCATGGTCGCCGCGCCGGCCCTGTCGGCCAGCGGGCAGCCCGGCTGACGGGTCTCGGGCTCCACCCGCGCCACCCCCGTGGCGGGCGCGAGGAGCACCGTCGCGGCGGCCCGGCGGCTCAGGTCCGCGAGGCGCTCCGGTTCGATCAGGTTCGGCTGCGGCACGAACAGCGTCGCGCCCTCCACGGAGAACGCGTCGTCCGTGAGCTCGACGCGCACGCCGTTCTGCTCCAGCAGGTCGGCGAGCGCGTGGCTGCCCTCCGGCCGGAACGAGCGGGGGTCGAGCGCGCCGCCCTCACCGCTGCCGCGCAGCAACGTGATCACGATCGCCGCGAAGAGGACCACCACGCCGATCAGCAGCGGGCCGCGCGCGGCCGTCCAGATCCGCCGGGCGTCGGGGGAGACCGCCGTCATCCGCGCACCTTGCCGTCCACGGACACCAGCTGCCGGTACCCCTCCGCCGTCGCGGGCCTGCCGCCGTACCAGACGTCGTCGAACTGCACCGCCGCTCCGCGCAGGTCGTCGGCGAGCACCGGAAGCGCCCGCCCGGCCTCGAAGGCCACCTCGTCCACGGTGCGCCCGGCCCGCGCGTCGAGCACGCCGCGGTGCTCCAGTTCGCGCACCACCGCGCGGAAGCGTTCGCGCACGGCCTCGGCGAAGTCGCCCGCCGCCGCGGCCTTCTCGGCGGCTGCGCGGTGTTCCGCCGCGGTCATGACGGTGGTGCCGAACACCTTGTCGCCCGAGCGCAGCGCACGGCCCGTGCGTCCGACACGGAGCCTGAAGATGATGACGATCAGCACCACGACGGCCACGACGACCGTCACAGCGGTGATGCCGCTCATGCCACCCGCCCCGGCGAAGAGTTCGCCGAGGCGGGTGAGCACCCAGTCGATGGCGCGTTCCAGCGGGTTCGGGTCGTCGGAGACGTACGCCGGGTCGCTGAGCTCCCGGACGGCCGCCTCCCTCGCCTCGTCGCGGCCGAGATCTACCGGTACGTCAGAGACCGCCATGCCCTGCGGCCCGCTGGAGTTCGATGTCCATGCCCTCGGAGCGCATCCGGCGGTCGACGTAGACCAGCACGGTCACCGCGGAGCTGAACGGCAGCGTGATCGTCGAGGCGATGATCGCGCCGATCGTCGACAGGACCAGCGAACCGATGCTCAGCGCCGCCGTCGGGTCGGCCGAGAATCCGGTCGTCGCCGCGCCCAGCAGGCCGAACGGGAGGCTGATGATCCAGCTGATCACCCAGCCGATCACGACGGTGAGCAGCAGGATGCCGAACGTCCGCCACCAGGCGCCGTCCACGAGCTTCTTCGAGCGGCCGAACGCGGCCGTGACACCGCAGCGCTCCAGCACCAGCGCGGGCGTGACCAGGGCGAACAGCACCCACAGCCAGACGCCGGGCACGATGCAGAGGACGAAGCCGATGGTGATCACGAGACCGGAGAGCAGCGTCGCGCCGAGCAACGGCAGCAGCCGCGGCTTGAACTCCTCCCACGCCTGCTGGAACGTCACCGGCTTGCCCAGCACGGCGTGACCCACGATGACCGTGATGAAGCCCGACAGGAACACCGTGCCGATGAGCAGCAGCAGGATGCTCAGGAACGCGCCGGTGAAGATGCCGACCAACGTGTCCGTGAGCTGGTCGATCGCCTGTTCCTGCGTCACCGTGTTCGGGTCGAGCGTCGCGACCGCGGTGAGGTCGTCGAGGAACGGCAGCTGCGCCAGCAGGCCGACGATCTGCGTGATCGCGGCGACCACGGCGGCCGCGCCGATGATCAGCTTCGGGTAGCGGCGCATCGTCGTGATGGCGCCGTCGACGATCTCCCCGACCGCGAGCGGGCGCAGCGGGATCACACCGGGCTTGATCGTCGGCTGCGCTCCGGGCGGCGGCGGGGCGTTGTAGCCGTACTGCGGCCCCGGCTGCTGGCCGTACTGCGGCTGGCCGGGCTGCTGCGGCTGGTTCTGGGGCTGGTCGGGTGACGACCAGCCGGGCGTTTCGGACATCTCGGCTACCCCCGGTCGTGGTGTGAGCGGCATCTTGCCAGATCAGCCCCACCGCCACCGGGCAACACGATCACGAAACGAGCTCGGTCCGCGCCTTGGCCGGTGTCGTGCGCCGCATGCCCGCGCTGACGCACCTCCTGACCACCTGCGGCTGCTCGCGCATGAGCCGCAGACCGCGCCGGACGAGCGTCGGCACCGGCTTGCGGGCCTCGGCCACGTCCCGGGCGAACCGGCGCACGAACGTCACGGGCGGACTGGGCGCGAGCACGATCGCGTCCCGCAGCACCCCGGCCTCCCGCGCGCCCTGGACCAGCAGGTCCGCGAACAGGCCCTCCGCGATGAACGCGGGCGCGTCGCCGAGCTCGATCACCTGCGTGCCGACCGCGCGGTCCTCGCTGATCGAGTAGACCGGCGCCTCGACCCGTCCGGTGTTCGAGAGCTCGATGATCGCCTGCAACGCCTTGTCCGCGTTCCACGAACCGATGTCGTCCCAGTCGGCCCTGCCGTGCTCGTCGCGGGGCAGCAGCGGGTCGTCGCCGTCGCGGTAGAAGTCGTCCAGGCGGAGCACGGGCCAGCCGAGGTGGGCGGCGAGAGTCGACTTGCCGGAGCCGGAGGGTCCGGCGAGCAGCACGGCACGGGGGATGGGCACGGAACGCGATCCTCCCACATGACCTAGGCTCGAACGCATGAGCGAAGGTCTGTTCGACGAGGGCCTGTTCGGCGCCACCGAGGAGGAGAAGGCCGAACGGATCGCGGCCAACGCGCCGCTGGCCGTGCGGATGCGTCCGGCCACGCTGGACGAGGTCGTCGGCCAGGACCACCTGCTCGGACCGGGTGCGCCGCTGCGGCGGCTGGTCGAGGGCGCCACGCCGGCGTCCGTGATGCTCTACGGGCCTCCCGGCACCGGCAAGACGACCCTCGCGACGCTGGTGTCGAAGGCGACCGGCCGCCGGTTCGTGGCCTTGAGCGCGCTGTCGGCGGGCGTCAAGGAGGTGCGCGCGGTCATCGACGAGGCCCGGCGCCGCCTGGTCCGGTCCGGCGAGTCGACCGTGCTGTTCATCGACGAGGTGCACCGCTTCTCCAAGACGCAGCAGGACGCGCTGCTGGGTGCGGTCGAGGACCGGATCGTGCTGCTCGTGGCGGCGACCACGGAGAACCCGTTCTTCAGCGTCGTGTCGCCGTTGCTGTCGCGCTCTCTCGTGTTGCAGCTCAAGTCGTTGACCGACGACGGCGTGCGGTCGGTGATCCAGCGCGCGGTGTCCGACGAACGCGGTCTCGGCGGGTCCGTGACGCTCGAACCCGACGCCGAGGACCACCTGATCCGCCTGGCGGGCGGGGACGCGCGCCGGTCGTTGACGGCGCTCGAAGCCGCGGCCGACTCGGCGCTGGCCTCGAACGGCGGTGTCATCACGCTTCCGCTGCTGGAGTCCACCGTGGACAAGGCGGCGGTGCGCTACGACCGCGACGGCGACCAGCACTACGACGTGACGTCGGCGTTCATCAAGTCGATCCGCGGCTCGGACGTCGACGCGGCCCTGCACTACCTCGCCCGGATGATCGAGGCGGGCGAGGACCCGCGGTTCATCGCGCGGCGGCTCGTCATCCACGCCAGCGAGGACGTCGGCATGGCCGACCCGACGGCGCTGCAGACGTGCGTGGCGGCGGCTCAGGCCGTGCAGCTCATCGGGTTGCCCGAGTGCGCGCTGAACCTCGCGCAGGCCACCATCCACCTCGCCACGGCGCCGAAGTCGAACGCCGTCACCACCGCGATCTACGCGGCGATCGAGGACGTCCGCAAGGGCGCCATCGGTTCCGTGCCCGCCCATCTGCGCGACGGCCACTACGCGGGCGCGGCGAAGCTCGGCAACGCGCAGGGCTACCGCTACCCGCACGACGTGCCGGAGGGCGTGCTCACGCAGCAGTACGCGCCGGACGACCTGGTGGGCCGCGACTACTACGAGCCGACCGGGCGCGGCAACGAGCGCGCCGTCGCGGAACGGCTGCCACGCCTGCGCAGGGTGATCCGGGGCGAGTGATCAGGCGAGCAGCTCGCGCAGGATCCGCTCCAGTTCGGTGCGGTCGCGCGGGGCGATCTTCGCCAGCCTGCGGTCGAACTCCGCCGAGAGCGCCGTGAGAGCACGGGTCCGCGCGTCCGCGCCCTCGGCGGTGAGCACGAGGCGGTGGCGCCGCAGGTCCGCGTCGTCGATCTCGCGCCGCATGAACCCCTTCGCGACGAGGTTGCGCACGTAGACCGTCATGCTCGCCTTGGGGATCACCAGCTTGGCGGCGAGCTCGGCCGGGTAGGGCGAGGCCGGTGCCTCGGCGAGCACGAAGAACTCCTTCGGGTCCAGGCCGAGCGCGGTCAGCTCCGCCGTGCAGGCGTCCAGCACGACGGTCAGCAGACGGTGGTTCAGCGTCCACAGCTCAGCGGCGTCGACGGGCATGGGTCCCTCCCGAAGTGGTACAGTTCGGAACTAGTTCAGTTACGTACTTTTGGTGTTGTTGAACTTGGCTATGTCCGAACGATACGGGAGGAGGGTCGCCCTGTGCTCCGCCACCTGACGATCCCGCGCGGGCCGATCGAGCTCGCGGCAGACCTGCACGTGCCCGACGACGAGTCCGCGCCGCCGCGGGCGGTCGTGCTCTCCACCCCCGGCAGCAGCGTCAAGGAGCAGATCGGCGCGAACTACGCGTCGCGCCTCGCCGCCAGGGGGATCACGGCCCTCGTCTTCGACCCCTCCCACCAGGGCCGCAGCGGGGGCGAACCGCGTGACCTCGAAGACCCGTACCGCCGCGGCGAGGACATCTCGTACGCGATCGACGCGCTGAGCACCCTTCCCGGCGTCGACCCGGAACGCATCGGTGTCCTCGGCATCTGCGCCGGCGGCGGTTACGCCGTGCACACCGCCCGCACCGACCACCGCATCAAGGCCGTCGGCACCGTCGTCCCCGGCGACATGGGCGCGTCGTTCCGCGGGTTCCAGCCGGACGGCCCGGTGGCCGCGCTCGACGCCATGGCGGCGGCGCGCACCGAGGAGAACCGCACCGGTGAGCTGACCCGCCTGAACTGGCTGCCCGACACGCTGTCCGACGCGGAGGCCGCGGGGCTGACCGACCTCGACACCACCCAGGCGATCACCTTCTACCGCACCGACCGCGGCCGCAGCGAGCACTCGACGAACCGCCGCCTGGCGCGCGGTGACGCGCTGCTGCTCGGCTACGACCCGTTCCACCTGGTCGACCCGCTCCTCACCCAGCCGCTGCAGGTGGTCCTGGCCGGCCGCCGTGGCAACACCGGCAGCTACGAGGCGGGAATGCGGCTGTGGGAGGCGGCACCGAACCCCGCCGACCTCATGGTCGTCGAGGGTGCGGGGCACTACGAGATGTACGACGTGCCCGAGTACGTGGACGCCGCGGTGGACCGGCTCGCCGCTTTCTACTCCGAGCACCTGTAGAGCCGCGTAGCTTCGGCGTGGTGACGATCAGAGAAGACTTCCTGACCACCGCTCACACAGCCCTCGGCCTCCTGCGCCACGAGCAGGTCGCAGCGAAGTGGGACCAGCCGAGCGCCCTGCCGGAGTTCGGGGTCAGCGGCCTCGCCGGCCACCTCGCCTACCAGGCGCTGCCGCTCCCGTCGATGATCCAGGCGGCTCCGGGTGACGAGCCGGTCGTTCCGCTGATGGAGCACTACGAGCGGGCCAAGTGGACGGATCTCGACCTCGACTCGGAGTTCCACACCCGCATCCGCGCGGGCGGCGAGAAGCTGGCCTCCGGAGGCCACGGCGACCTGTGCGAACGGTTCGAGCAGGCGCTGCTGGAGCTCGAGAAGTCGTTGCCCGGCCTGGAGAACCGCGGGGTGCGCATGCCGCACTGGGGACCGTGGGCGGTGGCGCTGGACGAGTACCTGGTGAGCCGGCTGATGGAGTTCGTCGTGCACTCCGACGACCTCGCGGTGAGCGTCGGCGTCGAGACGCCCGAGTTCCCGCGCCGCGTCCACGAGACCGTCCTCGACCTGCTGACCCGCATGGCGCTCAACCGACGCAGCGGGATCGACCTGGTGCGCGCGCTCAGCCGCAAGGAACGCGCACCGCGGGACATCACCGCTTTCTAGCGGTGTGGCGCAGAAGGTTGCCGGGGGAATTCGCGGTCAGACGGGTGCATCGTGGTGCCGCCCCCACGCTCTCGTACTGGTTGTACGGGGGCGTGGGGGCGGTGCCGCGAGGCGCCCTGCTGAGCGTGGATCACCTCGCCGACCTTCTGGGGCACACCACTAGCGCCCCGGTGCGTCGCGTTCCCTCCGGTCTGCGGCTCAGCGCCTGCACACCATCAGCAGCGCGACCTTGCCGGGCAGCACGACCTCGTCCGCCGCCACGAATCCGCCCGCCTCGAACGACCGAATCGCACGGGTGTTGCGGACGTCCGGCTCCAGCACGATCCGCGTGCAGTGCGGGTCGGCCTCGAACAGCGCGTCGGTGAGCCGGGGGAGCAGCGCCCGCACGAGCCCGCGGTCGGTCATCGCGAGGTCGCCGACCGCGAGGTTCAGGCCCAGGTCGTGCGGCCGCGCCTGGTAGCAGCCGCCGACGGCGTGCCTGGCCGCGCGGTAGACCTCGGCGTAGATCACCGGGCGGCCGTGCCAGCTGATCAGCAACGGCCGCACGTCGTCGCCGTCGAGCTGCGTCCGCAGCTCGGTCTCCCAGCGGGGCAGCGTCCAGGCCTGGCGCCAGAACGCGGCGACGTGCGGCGCGGAGTTCCACCGATGGACGAGGTGCAGGTCATAGCCGTCCGAACGCGCCACGCGGGCGTCCCACGGCATCGACAGCTCCGGGACCGGAGGCGGGCCCGCGGTGATCTGCGGCCGGTAGGAGTCCAGGTGCGACACCGGCTTCACGAGGCCTCCTGGGCGGATCAAGTTAGGGTTGCCTTACTCCACGCCTCAGGGCTGCCGCTGTCAAGCCCTGTGTGACGGGTATTTCACAGGCGGTGACGGCCGCGCGTCAATGAGCAGTCCCGTAGGTTCTCGTCATGCAGGAGACGCAGCGCGAACCCGTGCCCAGGGTCGACACCGGTGAACTCGCCGTCGCGCACGAGTTCCTCAAGTTCCAGCGGCACTGCGTGCTCAAGAAGACCGAGGGCCTCACCGACGAGCAGCTGCGCCGCGTGCTCGTCCCCAGCGGCACCTCGATCCTGGGGCTGGTCCAGCACCTCGCCGAGGTCGAGCGCGGGTGGTTCGCCCACCATCTCGCGGGAGGTCCCAAACCGGACGGCGACCTGGACATGGCCGTCGCGCCCGGACGGTCCGCGGCCGACGTGATCGCGGACTACCGGGCGGCGGCCGAGGACAGCGACCGGGCGATCGAGGCCGCGGGTGGTCCGGAGGCGCTGCTGGCGGTGCCGATCGACGGCGTGCGCATGACGCTGCGCTGGCTGCTCGCGCACATGAACACCGAGACCGCCCGGCACGCGGGGCACGCCGACGTCCTGCGCGAGCAGATCGACGGCACCACAGGTCGTTGAAGATCAACAAAACAGGCCGCCCACGTGGATGTCGGACCCACCCGGTAATCTCACCCGCAACCAAGCCCGAACGCCTGTTCACCAGGAGGATCTGTGTCGCCAGGGTGGCTCGCCGCCGGTGCCTTCGTGCTGCTCGTGCTGCTGCTGGCGATTCCGGCGTTCAAGGCCGCGCGCTTCTTCGACGAAGCGACGATCGCCATGCGCAAGGCCCACGAGAACACGGACCCGTTGTTCACCGAGGCCAACACGACGCTCACGCACGTCAACACGCAGCTCGAGCGCGTCGACGGCATCACCGCCAACGCGCGTGCCGTCACGGGCAACGTCTCCGCGCTCACCAGCCTGTTCACCGCCACGCTCGGCGGGCCGCTGGTCAAGGCCGCCGCGCTGTCCTACGGCGTGAGCAAGGCCGTCAAGGCCCGCCGCAAGGCCGCCGAGCAGCCGAACAAGCACGCCAAGCGCCGCCCGAAGCGGGGTGCGCGATGAGCCGCCTGTTCTGGTTCGGCCTGGGTGCCGCGGCCGGCCTCTTCGTCGCGAAGAAGGCCGCCGAGGTGACAAAGCAGGCGACTCCCGCCGGCATCGGCGCTAACGTGGGTGAAGGCCTGCGCGAACTCGCCGGCGCCATCGGTTCCTTCGGGGCCGAGGTGCGGCAGGGGATGGCCGAACGGGAACAGGAGTTGCAGGACACCGTGGAGCGTCAGACGGGATTCACGCCGGGGCGTCGAGCGCCCAGGGCGAACGGGAAGCACTGACCGTTCGCCTCGTGAGCGTGCCCTGACAACTCCCCAGCAACACACTTAGGAACTTCCCGTGCAGACCCACGAGATCATCAAGCGCTTCCGCGAGCACTTCGAGAACGCCGGGCACAAGTACATCCCCAGCGCCTCCCTGCTGCTCGACGACCCGAACCTGCTGTTCGTCAACGCCGGCATGGTGCCGTTCAAGCCGTACTTCCTCGGCGAGGCCCCGCCGCCCGCCCCGCGGATGACGAGCATCCAGAAGTGCGTGCGCACGCCCGACATCGACGAGGTCGGCAAGACGACGCGCCACCTCACGTTCTTCCAGATGGCCGGCAACTTCTCGCTCGGCGACTACTTCAAGGAAGACGCCATCCGCCTGGCCTGGGAGCTGATCACCAAGTCCCAGGACGAGGGCGGCTACGGCTTCGACCCCGAGCGCATCTGGGTCACCGTCTACGAGACCGACGACAAGGCCATCGAGCTGTGGCAGAAGGTCGCCGGCATGCCGCTCGAGCGCATCCAGCGCCGCGGCATCGAGGACAACTTCTGGTCGATGGGCGTCCCCGGCCCGTGCGGCCCGTGCTCGGAGATCTACTACGACCGCGGCCCCGCCTACGGCAAGGAGGGCGGCCCGGTCGTCGACGAGGACAGGTACCTCGAGATCTGGAACCTCGTCTTCATGCAGAACATCCGCGGCGAGGGCGGTGCCAAGAAGGACTACCCGGTCATCGGTGAGCTGCCGTCGAAGAACATCGACACCGGCATGGGCGTCGAGCGCGTCGCCTACCTCCTGCAGGGCGTCGACAACGTCTACGAGACCGACCTGGTCCGCGCCGTCATCAACAAGGCCGAGGAGCTCTCCGGCCGCAAGTACGGCGCCAACGAGACCGACGACGTCCGCTTCCGCGTCATCGCCGACCACGCCCGCAGCGGTGTGCTGCTCGTCGGCGACGGCGTCACGCCCGGCAACGAGGCCCGCGGCTACGTGCTGCGCCGCCTGCTGCGCCGCATCATCCGCAGCTCGCGCCTGCTCGGCGTCACCGAGCCGGTGCTGCAGACGTTCGCCGAGGTCGTCCGCGACTCGATGGGCGAGGCCTACCCCGAGCTGGTCAGCGGCTTCGCCCGCATCCAGCAGGTGCTCAAGGCCGAGGAGGACACGTTCCTGCGCACGCTCGACGCCGGTTCGCGGATCTTCGAGAACGCCGCCGGCGAGGTGAAGGCCGACGGCCGCGCCACGCTGCCCGGTGACAAGGCCTTCCAGCTGCACGACACGTACGGCTTCCCGATCGACCTCACGCTGGAGATGGCCTCCGAGGCCGGCCTGTCCGTCGACGAGGACGGCTTCCGCAAGCTGATGGCCGAGCAGCGCGCCCGCGCCAAGGCCGACGCCGCCGGCAAGAAGACCGGCCACGGCGACCAGTCGGTCTACCGCGAGCTGCTCGAGCAGGGCCCGACCGAGTTCACCGGCTACACCGAGCTCGCCTCCGAGGCCACGCTGCGCGGCATCGTGCTGAACGGCCAGCGGGTGAAGTCGGCTCGCGAGGGCGACATCGTCGAGGTCGTCCTCGACCGCACGCCGCTCTACGCCGAGTCCGGTGGCCAGGAGTCCGACGCCGGCACGATCGTCACCGGCAACGCCGAGCTGGAAGTGCTCGACGTGCAGAAGGTCGCCCGCAAGCTGTGGGTGCACCAGGTGCGCGTGAAGTCCGGCGAGGTGGCCGAGGGCGAGCACGTCGAGGCCCGCGTCGACCCGGAGTGGCGCGTCGGCGCCCGCCAGGGCCACTCGGGCACGCACGTCGTGCACGCCGCCCTGCGCCAGGTGCTCGGCCCGTCGGCCCTGCAGAGCGGTTCGTACAACAAGCCCGGCTACCTGCGCCTCGACTTCGCCTGGACCGGTGGCCTGTCCGCCGAGGCCAAGAGCGAGATCGAAGAGGTCTCGAACCTCGCCGTGCGCAAGGACCTGCCGGTCGCCGTCGTCTACACCGACATGCAGGGTGCCCAGGACATGGGCGCTGTCGCCCTGTTCGGCGAGACCTACGACGAGACGGTGCGCGTCGTCGAGATCGGCGGCCCCTGGTCGCGCGAGCTCTGCGGTGGCACGCACGTCGAGCACTCGTCGCAGATCGGCCCGATCACCCTGCTGGGTGAGTCGTCGGTCGGGTCCGGCGTGCGCCGCCTGGAGGCCTACGTCGGCATCGAGGCCATGCGGTTCCTGGCCAAGGAACGCGCCATCGTGCAGAACCTCTCCGACATGCTCAAGGTCGGCTCCGACGGCCTGCCCGAGCGGATCGAGTCGCTGGTCGAGCGCCTGAAGTCCGCCGAGAAGGAGCTCGAGAAGGTCCGCGCCGCCCAGCTGCTCGGCAACGCCGGTTCGCTGGCCGACAAGGCCCTCGACATCCGCGGCCTGTCGCTGGTGGCCCTGGGCCTCGAGGGCGTGTCGGGCAACGACCTGCGCACCCTCGGCGGCGAGGTCCGCAACCGCCTGGGCACCAAGCCCGGCGTCGTGGCCCTGTTCTCGGTCGACGGCGACAAGGTCAGCTTCGTGGTGGCCACCACGGCCGCCGCCCGCGACCTGGGCCTGGCCGCCGGCAAGCTCGTCCCGGTGTTCGGCCCGGCCATCGCCGCCCGCGGTGGCGGCAAGCCGGACCTCGCCCAGGGCGGCGGTACGAACCCGGCCGGTGTCGAGGAGGCCATCACGGTCCTCACCAACGAACTGGACAAGGTGCTTGAGCAGCGCTGATGTCGCCGGTGTCGACGATCCGGGCCTCGGACGGAGGCTCGGCGTCGACGTCGGATCGGTGCGAGTGGGAATTTCTCTCAGCGATCCGGGTGCTTTTCTGGCGACTCCGCTGGTTACCCTCCAGCGTGACGAGAAGCGGGGCTCGGACCTCACCGAGCTCGTACGTCTCGTCGCCGAGCATGACGTCGTGGAGGTCGTGGTCGGCTTACCGAAGACACTGGCAGGCAGGCACGGTCCGGCCGCGGAATCGGCGGCCGCGTACGCTGCGGCCTTGGCCGAACGCATCGCCCCCGTGCCGGTGCGGCTCAGCGACGAACGACTGACGACGGTCGTGGTGAGCCGGGTGCTGGCACAGCGCGGTGTGAAGGGCAAGAAGCAGCGTGCCGTGGTCGACCAGGCTGCCGCTGTCGAGATCCTGCAATCTTGGCTGGACGCACGGGCACGGTTTGTGTCCGCCCGAAAGGACGAGGCGTGAGCGGCGACGATCTCGGGTTGTTCACCGACCCCGAAGTTGATGAGCGACGCCCGGTCAGAAAGCGCGACCGCGAGCGGGACAACGCCAGGGCCAGGGCGAAGAAGCGCAAGAAGACGGTGCTGTGGCTCGTCGTCGCGCTGGTCCTCTCCGTGGGCCTGGGTGGCGCGTACTACGGCTACAAGGAGCTGCGCGGCATCGGGTCGTTCGACGACTACGCGGGCAGCGGCGAGGCCGACGCCATCGTCGAGGTCCAGGACGGCGACGTGGTCAGCAAGATCGCGGCGACCCTGTACGACAACGGCGTCATCGCCTCCGCGCGCGCCTTCACCGAGGCCAGCAAGACCGACGCCCGCGTGACGTCGATCCAGCCCGGCTTCTACCTGATGAAGACGAAGATGTCGGGCCAGGAGGCCGTGGCCCGCATGATCGACCCGAAGACGCGCGTCCCCGCCGTCCAGGTCGTCGGCGGCCTCAAGCTCACCGACATCAAGGTGGGCGACAAGACCGTCAAGGGCATCTACTCCCTGCTGGCCGACGCGAGCTGCACGGAGAAGGACGGCGAGAAGAAGTGCCTGACCGGCGACGAGATCAAGGCCGCCGCCGAGCAGACCGACCCGGTCGCCCTCGGCGTGCCGGAGTGGGCGCTCGCGGACGTGAAGGCCGCTGAGCCGCAGTTCCGCCTCGAAGGCCTGATCATGCGCGGCGTCTACCAGGTCAAGCCGGGTGTGAGCGCGGTCGAGCTGATCCGCAGCGTCATCGTGTCCTCCGCGCAGAAGCTGCAGGGCGCCGGCATTCCCGGCGGCACGGTGAACACGGGCTTCCGCCCGTACCAGATCCTCGTCATCGCGTCGCTGATCGAGAAGGAAGCGATCGAGCCGGACTTCAGCAAGGTCTCCCAGGTGATCTACAACCGCCTGAAGCTCCTGCCGCAGGCGATGCCGCTGCAGTTCGACTCGACCATCAACTACAAGAACAACCAGCCCCACATCCGCACGTCCGACGAGGACCGCCTGGCTGACCAGCCGTACAACACCTACAAGAACAGGGGACTGACGCCGACCCCGATCGGATCGCCGTCGCAGCAGGCCATCGCCGCCGCGATGAAGCCCGAGGGCGGCGACATCCTGTACTTCGTGAAGTGCGACAAGAACGGCAACTCCTGCTTCGCGAAGACGTTCGAGGAGCACGACGCGAACGACAAGAAGGCCCAGCGGGAGGGCGTCTACTAGTGGTGCGCAAGGCGGCGGTGATCGGTTCGCCGATCGAGCACTCCCTTTCTCCCGTGCTGCACAACGCCGCGTACGCCGCGCTGGGCCTCGACTGGGAGTACACCCGGCTGGAGTGCTCCGAGGCGGACGTGCCCGCGCTGGTGTCGTCGCTCGGCCCGGAGTGGGCGGGCCTGTCGTGCACGATGCCGACGAAACGCGCCGCGCTGGCGTTCGCGTCCTTCGTGACCCCGAGGGCCGCTGCCGTCGGTGCGGCGAACACGCTGGTGCGCAAGGGTTCCGAGTGGCACGCCGACTGCACCGATGTGGACGGCGTGGTGGGAGCGTTGCGGGAGAAGGGTTTCTCCGGCGGCACCCACGGCCTGGTGGTCGGCGCGGGTGGGACGGCGACGGCCGCGCTGGCCGGGTTCGCCGCACTGGGCATCTCGTCGGCCTCCCTGGTGGTGCGCGATCCTTCGCGTGCGGCGGAGGCCGTGGAGACCGCGTCCCGCGTCGGCATCACCGTCGAGGTCCTCGCACTGTCCTCTGTAGACCTCGGCGTGCTGGCCGGAGCATCGGACGTGGTCGTGTCGACGGTGCCCGCCGAGGCCACCGCGCCGCTCGCGGCCGACCTGGCCAAGGCGCCGTACGTGCTGGACGTGATCTACCACCCCTGGCCCACGCCGGTCGCCGAGGCGGTCGAGGCCTCGGGGACGAGGCTCGCCACGGGCCTGGACATGTTGCTGCACCAGGCTTTCGGACAGGTGGAGCAGTTCACCGGCCTTCCCGCGCCGCGGGAAGTCATGCGGAAAGCGTTGTCCGCGGTAACTTTCGGCTAGATCACCGGCTGCACGATACCACCGGGCACCACGCGTGTGATTGTCTTCGCGTGGCTTGTTTGACTGCGGACGATGTGCCACTCGGCCGGAGTCAGCGCATGCCGGTGTTCTTGCGGGGCACCGGTGGGTGGGGCGCACGGGTGTGCCTGCCGGGTGGCTCCGCTTGGGCGCGTGGGTCTTCCGGTCCGGCACCACGGCCGCCAGTGCGCCCCACCTCCCTATGATGGCCCCGTGGAGATCCCCGGGCTCGGCACCCTGACCGCGGACGAGTACGGCAGCCTGGTGAGCGCGCCAGTCCCGGTGCCCGTGCTGGGCGGCATCACGCTCCCGTTCCACGTGGACGGTTACGCGGACGACCCGGCACAGCAGGACTTCCACGCCGCGGTCCGCGCTTTCCTCGCACTGGACCGCACAGCGCTGGAGGCGGCGGCGGACGGCGTCTTCGACTACTACCGGCACATGGGCGAGGTCTTCGGCGACGAGCTGGACGACTTCCCCCGCATCGCCGGGCCCGCCGACGTCTGGGACCACGTCACGTTCGCGCGGCACCAGGTCACGGTGAGCCGCGACGGTGGCGGTGAGCCGGTCTACGTCTCCGTCGAGGCCGAGTGCGGGTGGGAAGAGGAACACGGACTGCAGGTCGTGTTCCGCGACGGCGCGCGCATCACGAAGGTGGGCCCGTACGACGGCCACCTCACGAACGACACAGACGTCCTTTACGAACGCTAGGCCGTCTCCGGGGCCCTCGCCCGCCACTGCCGCCCGACGAGACTCCCGGGACACGGCCTAGACGAGTAATGCGTAAGTCGGTTAGTGGTCGTAGGCGGTCAGGGATCGGGTGATGGGCTGGCCGGTGGCGCGGTTGTGCCAGATGGCAGCGATCAGGGCCAGGATGCGTTGGGCGACACGGACTCCGACTCCCTCGATGGTGCGTCCGCCATGTTGTTCGAGGTTGAGCTGGCCTTTGAGTGTGTCGTTGACCGACTCGATGAGTTGCCGGATGGACTTGAGCAGATGTTCGCCGGGATGCGGTGCGTGGTTGCGGTAGGACGGCCTGATCAACCGGACATGGCGGTCTGCCAGGAACCGATCGAGTTCCCGGGAGACGTAGCCTTTGTCGGCGATGATCAGCAGGGCAGGTCGGGTGGCGAGCAGCTGGGGTTCGTGATCGCAGATCGCCATGAGCACCTGCCGCTCGTCGATCTTCGGGTCGGCCAGCGCCCAGGTGACGGGAAGTCCGGCGGGTGTGCAGATCAGGTGCAGGCGCAGGCCCCAGAACCAGCGGGAGTGGGAGCGGCAGTAGCCGTATTTGGCCCAGCCGGCCAGTTCCGAGCGTTTCGCGGTTGGCCGGGAGCGGCCGCATTCGACCGGGGTGGAGTCCACGATCCAGGTGGTGTCGGTCCACAGGTCGGTGTCGGCGGCCAGCCAGCGTGCCACTTGCTTGATCAGCGGTAACGCGGCGCGGAGGCGGCGGTTGTAGCCGGGCTGGCCGGGCAGGTAGGGGAACGCGCCGGGCATGCGGGCGGGCAGGAATCGCAGCCAGCGGGCTTCGGAGGTGAACCCGAGCAGGGCTTGGGCCACGGCGAGGGTGACCAGTTCGGCGTCGGTGAGTTTCGGCGGTCTTCCGATGCGGGTCCTGCCCGCGAGCCGGTCGTCGATCTTGACGTAGAGTGCGGTGAGAAGGGTGTTCAGATCGGTCGTCACAAACTGATCTTGGACACCCTTCGTCCGTCTTCGGCTACCGCCTCGACTTACGCATTACTCGTCTAGGGGCACATCCCGTCCGGCACCGGCGCCACCCCGGCCACCGTCGCGCGGCTCGCCAGCGCCGTGCAGTACACCTGGAACACGCCCCACTTCGAGTTCGGCGGCTTCACGTCCTCGGGCATCACGATCACGTCCAGCACGGCCACGGCCTTCCCCGTCGTGGCGGGCAGTTCGGTGCTCAGCCCCAGCTTCTTCTCCTCGTCGGTGAGTCCGGCGAGCAACGAGTTCATCGCGGTCGTGATGTCGACGCTGCCGGTGTGCTCGCGGGTGCGGCGCACCAGACCGTCCCCCTGGGCGGACACGAGGAAGACCGTCAGCGAGTGCGTCGAGACCGTCGGCGCCTCGGCTCCGGTGAGGACGGGCGTCGGCCGGATGCCGCACGCCGTCAGGGTGACGAGGGCAAGCGCAAGGTGAAGACCGCGCCGCCCGAGGGCGCGTTGGCCGCCTCGATGGTGCCGCCGTGCAGGCGTGCGTTCTCCCATGCGATCGCCAATCCCAGTCCGCTGCCCTCGGAACGGGAGCGGGCCGTGTCTGCCTTGTAGAAGCGGTCGAAGATGTGGGGGAGGGCCTCGGGGGAGATGCCCGGGCCGTGGTCGGCCACCTCGATGACGCCCGGCCGCACGGTCACGCGGACCGGGACGCCGCCGTGCTTGAGGGCGTTGCCGACGAGGTTGGCGACGATGACGTCGAGCCGGCGGCGGTCCACGCGGGCCACCACGCCCTCCGGCAGCGACGCCTCGACGGACCCGCTCCAGCCGCGCGCGGCCAGCGTGTCGCGGACGGCGGTGCCGATGTCCCAGTCGTCCAGTTCGAGGAGGTTGCGGCCCTCGTCGAAGCGCGAGATCTCCATCAGGTCGTTGACCAGGCGGGTGAGCTTGCGGGTCTCGGCCGAGACCAGGCGCGCGGCGACGGCCGTGTCGGGCGGCAGCGTGTCGGCGTCCTCGTCCAGCACGGCGGTCACGGCGTTCATCGCCGTCAGCGGGGTGCGCAGCTCGTGGGACACGTCGGCCACGAACCGGCGGGAGGCGGCCTGGGAGGCCTCCAGCTGCTCGGCCGCGCGGTTGAACGTGCGGGCGAGGTCCGCGAGCTCGTCGGAGCCGCGTTCGTCGACACGGGTGTCCAGGCGGCCGGAACCGAGGGCGCGGGCGGCGGCACCGAGGCGGCGGACCGGGCGCAGCACACCGCGGGCGGTGAAGAGCGCGAGCCCGAGGGCCAGGGGCAGCACGAGGCTGACGCCCACCCAGGCCGCGGTCGAGAAGCTGTCGATGGCCGTCTGTGGGCCCTTCAGGTACTGCAGGGCCCACACCTCGACGCCCGTGGGAGAACCGTCCGGGCGCAGCAGCGGGATGCCGACGACCACGTACGGGTCGGTCAGGTCGGTGCGGCGCTGCCAGAGCGTCGTCCTGCTCGTCTTGAGCATCTCGCGCATCTCGGCGGGGACGAACGACGGGTCGGGCCCGTTGCGGGACCTCATGCCCTCGTACAGCACGACCGCCGAGCCGCGCAGGTACGTGGCGAAGTCGTCGAGGTCCTGCTGAGCCGGCGGCACCGTGACCCGGGTCGCGTACTCGCGGACGTCCGCCACCAGCGGGTTCATGAACCCGTCCTGCGCGTCCTCCAGCAGCAACGTGCGCGCCGTCGCGTAGGAGGCGCCCGCCGCCCCGACCGCGCCCAGCACCGTCAGCAGCAGGAACGCCGCCATCAGCCGGGGACGCAGGCCGCGCAGCAACGATCTCATCGCGGGCCGAAGCGGTACCCGAAGCCGCGCACCGTGTGGATGTGACCGGGGTCGGAGGGCACGTCCTCGATCTTCGCGCGCAGCCGCTGCACGCACGCGTCGACGAGCCGGGAGTCGCCGAGGTAGTCGTGCTCCCAGACGGCTTCCAGGATCTGCTGGCGGGTCAGCACGCGGCCGGGCGTGCGGGACAGCTCGAGCAGCAGCTTCAGCTCGGTCGGGGTCAGCGCGACCTTCACGTCGTTCTTGAGCACCTGCAGTCCTGCCCGATCGATCACCAGCGAGCCGTGGCGTTCGACGCTCGACGGCTCGGCGACCGTGCGCCGCAGCACGGCGCGGATGCGGGCCTCCAGCACCCTGGGTTCGACGGGTTTGACCACGTAGTCGTCCGCGCCCGCCTCCAGGCCCGCGACCACGTCGAAGTCGTCGCCGCGCGCGGTGAGCATGATGATCGGCACCTCGGCGTGCGCGCGCATCCGGCGGCACGTCTCGAAACCGTCGATGCCCGGCAGCATGATGTCGAGGACCACGATGTCGGGACGGGACTCGCGGAGCCTCTCGACGCCCTCCTCGCCCGTTCCCGCCGCCCGGACCTCGTGGCCCTGGCGGCGCAACGCCAGCCCGAGTCCTTCCCGCACCGAGGGGTCGTCTTCCACCAGCAGGACCGTCGCCACGAGATCCATTATCTGCGGGAGACGGCGTCACCGCGCGATCTGTAGCGGAACCATGACATGGCGTGGACGTTCCCGTTGAGCGGCGCACGGAGTCTCGAACGCATGGCCGGAAGCTCGCTGGGATTCCTCTTCACGTACTTCGCGCTGGTGTGGACGTCGTTCGGGCAGAAGGCGGAGAACACCGCGTTGCCCGAGCTGTCACTGCAACGCTCGTGGGCGTCCAACGTGGACATGGCGATTCTTGTCGCAGCCGTCCTCGTGGTCCTCTTCGCGCGCAAGAAGTCCCTACGGCCGTTGCTGCTGCTCGGCGGTTCGGTGCTGGGCGCGCAGGTGCTGAAGCTCCACGTGCTGGTGCGGCCGCCGCTGGACGACGACGCGGTGCTGGTGCACAACAGCTTCCCGAGCGGGCACACGACCGCGGCGGTGGCGTCGGTGATCGCGGTGACGATGGCCGTTCCGAAGCGGTTCGCGCTGCTCGTGGCGATTCCGGGGGCGGTCGGCGCGGGGGCGGTCGCGGCGGAGACGGTGTCGCTCGGCTGGCACCGGTTCAGCGACACGCTCGGCGCGGCGCTGCTGGTCTCGACGCTCGCGTTCCTGCTGCTGCGCAAGTGGACCGCGGGGCTGATCGCACCGCCCCTGCTGGCCGTGGGCGGTGTCTGGCTGGTGGTGAACACCCCGCAGGTCACGCCGTCGACTCTCGCCGGCGTCGTGACCGCGGGGGTGGTGCTGCACTTCGGGTGGGCGATGAGCGGTCCCGGCCTTCGGGGCGACCGGGACCGCTCACAGCCCGACTCACTCGTCGTGATCGGTGGCGATCAGTTCGGCGATGGCGTCGAGAGCGGCATCCGCTCCGTCCCCGTCGGCGCTGAGCACCACCTCGTCACCATGCATAGCGCCCAGGGTCATCAGACCCAGGACACTCGCCGCGTCAACGGCTTCGCCGCCGTCCTTGGCGATGCTGACCGTCACCGGCTGGTCGGCGGCGGCCTTCGCCAGCAGTGCGGCAGGCCGGGCGTGCAGTCCGACCTTGCTGGCCACGGTGACCCGTCGCTCGGCCATGATGGTTCCTCCCGGTAGAGCTGGTTGTGCTTACTGCTTGTCGTTGCGGGTGCGAGTCTCGCGCACCGCGGTGTCACCCGTGCTGCCGACGACGCTCTCGTCGGCCTCGGGGGACTCGTCGTCCTCGCGTCCCGGAGTCTTCAGGTTCCACTTGGTGATGACGAAGCGGAACAGGAAGTAGTAGATCACCGCGTAGATCAGGCCGAGGATGATGAGCAGCCACGGCTTCTGCGCGATGTTCCAGTTGAGGACGAAGTCGATCGCACCGGCGGAGAACGAGAAGCCGTCGTGCGCGCCCAGGGCGTTCGAGATCGCGAGCGACGTACCGGTCAGCACCGCGTGGATCAGGTACAGCGGCCACGCCACGAACATGAACGCGAACTCGAGCGGCTCCGTCACACCGGTGATGAACGCGGTGAGGGCGGCGGAGCCCATGATGCCGCCGATGATCTTCTTCTGGCTCGGCTTCGCGGTGTGCACGATCGCCAGGGCGGCGGCGGGCAGCGCGAACATGAAGATCGGGAAGAAGCCGGTCTGGAACGTGCCGGCGGTCGGGTCGCCCGCGAGGAAGCGCGGGATGTCACCGGTCTTGTCGTTGAACTCGCCGAACTGGAACCACACGACGTTGTTGACGATGTGGTGCAGACCCAGCGGGATCAGCAGGCGGTTGACGACACCGTAGATGAAGGCACCGATGACCGTGCTGCCCGTGACCCACTCGCCGATCGCGGTCAGGCCCGCGTCGAACCACGGGTAGACCAGGCCGAGCAGGACGCCGACGATCACCATCACACCGGCGACGATGATCGGCACGAACCGGCGGCCACCGAAGAAGGCCAGGTACGGGGGCAGCTTGATGCGGTGGTACTTCTGCCACAGCAGCGCCGAGAGGATACCGACGACGATACCGCCGAGCACCCCGTAGTTGATCACCTCGGGCTTGGCGGCCGGGTCGGTCGGCTGGTCGAGGACCAGCGGCGACATCGCCTTGAAGACGTTCGTCAGCACGACGTAGCCGACGACGCCGGCGAGCGCCGTCGAACCGTCGCCGCGCCGTGCGAAACCGACGGCGATGCCGACGGCGAACAGCAGGGCGAGGTTGCTGAACAGCGCGTCACCAGCCGCACCGATCACCGAGGCGACGGCGTTCCAGCCGAGACCGTCCTTGCCCAGCAGGTCGTCCTGACCGAAGCGGAGCAGCAGGCCTGCCGCGGGCAGCACGGCGATCGGCAGCATGAGGCTGCGACCGAAGCGCTGCAACGTGGCGAGGCCCTTGATCTCACGACCACCGGTTGCGGCGTCCGTGCTCATCGGGTTCCTCCCTTGGCGGAGTTGGGTCCGGTACCCGGGACGGTCCGGTCCAGTTGCATGGTCACCTGGTAGAGATCGCCCCGGTACCAGGAGGTCACGTCTTCGCAGGGCCGCCCCTCGGAACTGGCGACCCTCCTGAACACGAGGAGCGGGCTGCCCCTGCGGACGTCGAGCGCCTTCGCGGTCTCCGCGTCGGCGGTCTCGGCCCACACGGTCTGCCGCGCGTGGTCGAGCTGGATCCCGTACCGGGTCGCGATGATCTCGTAGATCGATCCGGTCAGGTCACATCGGTCGAGCTCGGGAAGCATGTGCGGGCTGTACCAGCCGGCCTCCAGCGCCAGCGGGGCGCCGTCGGCCTTGCGCAACCGCACCACGCGGTACGCGTACTCGTCCGGGTCGAGGCCCAGCGAGGCCTTCGACCCGGCCGGCGCCTGGCCGCAGCTGATCACCTCGGTGCTGGGTTCGACCCCGCGCGCCTTCATGTCCGAGGTGAACGAGGCCAGGAAGAGCTGCAGGTCGTAGCGCCGCTTGGCGGTGAACGTCCCACGCCCCTTCGCCCGCGTGAGCAGGCCTTCTGCCACCAGTTGGCCGACTGCGGCCCGCACGGTGATGCGAGAGACTCCGTACCGCTCTGCCAGATCGCGCTCGGACGGAATCGGTGAGCCGGGAGCGAGTTCCTGTTCGGCCAGCCGTCGCAGGATCTCGCGCAACTGCGCGTGCTTGGGCTTGGGCCCCTCCACGATCTCGTTCACTCGCTCACCTCCTCGCTAGTGGTACTTTCCGGTCTAGACCAGTTGGTGCGGGAGAATGCTCCGCGCACCGAGCGGGTGTCAACCGCTGTTACGGGAACGAGAGGTACGAACGTGGCTGACGAGAAGGCTCAGAAGATCCTCGAGGCGCTGGGCGGCGCGGACAACATCGTCGAGATCGAGCCCTGCATCACCCGCCTGCGGTGTGAGCTCAACGACGGGTCCGTCGTCGACGAGAAGGCCCTGAAGAGCTTGGGAGCGCACGGGGTCATGCGTTCCGGCAACGTCGTCCAGGTCGTCGTCGGACCGGAGGCGGACACCATCGCGTCGGACATCGAGGACCTGCTGTGAGCGTCCGCGTCGGCAGCCCCGTGGCCGGTCGGGCCGTCGCGCTCGCCGCGGTTCCGGACCCGGTCTTCTCCCAGGCGATGGTCGGCCCCGGTGTGGCCGTCGAGCCCGTCCGGTCGAAGTCCGACGTGGTGTCTCCGCTCGACGGCACCGTCGTGACGCTGCACCCGCACGCGTTCGTGGTCGCCAACGGTGAAGGGGCGGCCGTCCTGGTCCACCTCGGCATCGACACCGTGAAGCGCAAGGGCGAGGGCTTCGAGCTGCACGTCGTCAAGGGCGAGCAGGTCCAGGCCGGTCAGAAGATCGTGACGTGGGACCCGGCCGAGGTCGAGGCGGCCGGGTTCGCGCCGATCTGCCCGGTGATCGCGCTCGACGCGTCGGCGGACGCGCTGGGGGACCTGGCGCAGGACGTGGACGTGGCGGCGAACGACGCCCTGTTCGACTGGTCCCGCTGAACCGCAGGTCAGGGCGTTCTTCCGGCCCTGTGTGACGCCTTGTCGTGAACGGTCCGTTCACGACGGGGCGGGATTTGTACTTCGACGTGCCGAGCAGGACCGTGGTGCCATGACCACGGTCCTGCTCGCGTCTGCGCTGGGTTCGCTGTGGACGGTCGCCGCCGTCCTGGACGCACCGCCCTCGTCGTACCTGCTGGCCTGGTTCGGCATCGTGCTCGCGGTGATCGACCTGCGGCACCACCGGTTGCCGGACGCGCTGACCCTCCCGTTGGGCGCTCTGCTGCTGCTCCTGCGGTTCCACGGGCTGGGAGCGGCGGTGCTCACGGCGCTCGTCTTCGGTGGCGCGCATCTCCTCGTGCGGTGGCTGCGGCCCGCGTTCATGGGCGGCGGGGACGTGAAGCTCGCGTTCGGACTCGGCGCGGCGCTCCCGCTGCCGGCCCTGTTACCGGCGGCGATCCTGTCGAGTGCCGTGACGCTGGCCGTGGCCGCGCTCCGGCGCCGGCGCGCGGTGCCCCACGGACCGGGCCTGCTGGCCGCCACCTGGGCGTTGACGACGTTGTGAAAGGATTGTGAACGTGCTGCGCTGGATCACCGCTGGAGAGTCACACGGCCCCGCCCTCGTCGCCGTCCTGGAGGGCATGCCCGCCGGGGTGGAGGTGACCACCGAGGACCTCGTCGCCCAACTCGGGCGCCGCCGGCTCGGGTTCGGTCGCTCGCCCCGCATGGGCTTCGAGCAGGACGAGGTCGAGATCCTCGGCGGTGTGCGCCACGGCAGGACCCAGGGCGGTCCGGTCGCGGTCACGATCGGCAACTCCGAGTGGCCCAAGTGGCAGACGGTCATGTCGCCGGACCCGGTCGACCCGAGCCTGCTCAAGCCGACCGGCCGCAACGAGGCCCTCACGCGTCCGCGGCCCGGTCACGCCGACCTGCCGGGCATGCAGAAGTTCGGCTTCGACGAGGCCCGCCCGGTGCTGGAGCGCGCCTCCGCCCGCGAGACGGCGGCCCGCACTGCGCTGGGCACGGTCGCGCGGCAGTTCCTGCAGCAGTTGCTCGGCGTGCAGGTCCTGAGCCACGTGGTGTCCATCGGCAAGGCCCGGACGCCCGAGGACGCGGCTCTGCCGACGCCCGACGACCTGGCCGCGATCGACGAGTCGCCGGTGCGCTGCTTCGACTCCCGCGGCACCGACGCGATGGTCGCCGAGGTCGAGGCCGTCAAGGAGGCCGGTGACACCGTCGGCGGCGTGATCGAGGTGCTCGCGTACGGGCTCCCGCCGGGCCTCGGTTCCCACGTGCACTGGGACCGCCGCCTCGACGCGCGCCTGGCCGCCGCGTTGATGGGCGTGCAGGCGATGAAGGGCGTCGAGATCGGCGACGGCTTCACCTCCGCCGAGCGCTGGGGTTCGCAGGCGCACGACGAGATCGACCGCGGTAGCGGCCCGGTCGGCGTGACGCGCCGTTCGAACCGCGCGGGTGGCCTCGAGGGCGGCATCACCAACGGCGAGATCCTGCGCGCCCGCGTGGCGATGAAGCCCATCTCGACCGTCCCGCGCGCACTGTCCACCGTGGACGTCCGCACCGGCGAGCCCGCCGTCGCGATCCACCAGCGCTCGGACGTCTGCGCCGTGCCGCGCGCCGGTGTCGTGCTGGAGTCCGTGGTGGCGCTGGTGCTGGCCGAGGCCGCGCTGGAGAAGTTCGGCGGCGACTCGCTCGACGAGACGCGCCGCAACGCCCACGCGTACCTCAAGGCGCTGGAAGCCCGCTGGGAGGGCATGTGAGCCCGCGCTACGTCGTGGTCGGCCCGCCCGGCGCGGGCAAGACCACCGTCAGCGAGCTGCTGGCGGCCCGGCTGGGCGTGCCGTTCCGCGATGTCGACGCCGACATCGTGCAGCTGGCCGGAAAGCCGATCTCCGACATCTTCACCGACGACGGCGAGCCCGTTTTCCGCGCCATGGAAGAGGAAGCGGTCGCCAAGGCGCTCGTCGAGCACGAGGGCGTGCTGGCGCTGGGCGGGGGAGCGGTGCTGTCCGCCACGACCCGCGAACGCCTGCGGGAGCACACCGTCGTGTTCCTGAACGTGGGCATGGCCGAGGGCGTGCGCCGCACCGGCCTGGCGGCCAACCGCCCGCTGCTCACCGGCGTGAACCCGCGCGCCACGTTCAAGGCGCTGCTGGACGCGCGCCTGCCGCTGTACCGCGAGGTCGCGACGGTCGAGGTCCTGACGGACGCGCTCGATCCGGAGCAGGTGACCGACGCGGTGATCAAGGGAGTTGGGGAATGACCGAGCCGCTGACCGTCGAGGTCAACGCCGAGAAGCCGTACCTCGTCGTGATCGGCCGGGGTCTGCTGGGCGAGATCGTCGGGCACCTCGAGGGCACGGCCAAGGTCGCGATCGTGCACCAGCCGACCCTGGCCGCCACGGCCGGGGTGCTGGTCGACGAGCTGAAGGCGACGGGGATCGACGCGCACCGCGTCGAGGTGCCCGACGCCGAGGACGGCAAGGACCTGGCCGTCGCCGGCTTCTGCTGGGACGTGCTCGGCAAGATCGGCCTGTCCCGCTCCGACGTCGTGGTCGGCCTCGGCGGCGGCGCCGTCACGGACCTCGCCGGCTTCGTCGCCTCCACCTGGATGCGCGGCGTGCGCCTGGTCAACATCCCGACCACCCTGCTCGGCATGGTCGACGCCGCGGTCGGCGGCAAGACCGGCATCAACACCGACGCGGGCAAGAACCTGGTCGGCACGTTCTACGAGCCCGAGGTCGTCTTCGTCGACCTCGCGACGCTGGAGACGTTGCCGCGCAACGAGCTCGTCGCGGGCTCGGCCGAGATCGTCAAGGGCGGCTTCATCGCCGACCCGGTCATCCTCGACCTGATCGAGGCCGACCCCCAGGCCGCGCTGGACCCGACCGGCGACGTGCTGGCCGAACTGGTCCGCCGCAAGATTCAGATCAAGGCGGACGTCGTCTCGAACGACCTGCGCGAGTCGTCCCTGCGCGAGATCCTGAACTACGGCCACACCCTCGGCCACGCGATCGAGCGCCGTGAGCGCTACCGCTGGCGCCACGGCGCCGCCATCAGCGTTGGCCTCGTCTTCGCCGCCGAACTGGCCCGCCTGGCAGGCCGCCTGGACGACGAGACCGCGGACCGCCACAAGCGCGTCCTCGAACTGCTCGGCCTGCCGACCACCTACGACCCGGACGGCCTCCCGCAACTGCTGGAAGGCATGAAGGGCGACAAGAAGAACAAAGCGGGCGTGCTCCGCTTCGTGGTCCTCGACGGCCTCGCCAAGCCGGGCCGCCTCGAAGGCCCGGACCCGGCCCTGATCGCCGCCGCCTACTCGGCCGTCGCCGCCGAGCCCAGGACCACGGGCGGAACGGTGCTGCTGTGAAGGTCCTGATCCTGAACGGCCCGAACCTCGACCGCCTCGGCACCCGCGAGCCGGACGTCTACGGCCGCACCACCTACGCCGACCTCGTCGAGATGTGCGAGGCCGAGGGCCGCGACCTGGGCTTCGAGGTGGAGGTCCGCCAGACCGCCCACGAGGGCGAGATGGTGGGGTGGCTGCACGAGGCCGCCGACGCCTCGACCCCGGTGGTCCTGAACGGCGCGGCCTGGACGCACTACTCCATCGCCGTCCGCGACGCCTGCTCCCAGCTCACCGCGCCCCTGGTCGAGGTGCACATCTCGAACATCCACCAGCGCGAGGAGTTCCGGCACCACAGCGTCATCTCGGCGGTGGCGAGCGGCGTGATCGTGGGTCTGGGCGTGGAGGGCTACCTGCTGGCCCTGCGCTGGCTGTCGCTCAAGAAGTAGGGCCGGCCCCGGCGAGACGAGCGCACGCCGGGCGCCGGGTCGTCCAGCCGTGGACTCGTCGGCCGCGAGCAGGACTGCCCGCGCCGCCGGTCCTGCGGGCCCGCCGGTGTCCGTCCGCGCGATCTGGCCGACGTGCCGTTCGCGACCCGCACCGCGTCCGGCACGACGCCGCTCATGCAGACCCTCACGGCCCGTGCCTGATCTCCAGCACCTCGGTGCGGTACAGGGTCGCCGTGTAGCTCCCGCTCAACGTGTACTGCCGCGCCGCGCCGCTCTGCCCGTCGACGGGCCACGCCGTGATCGAGTAGTTCCCGGTGACCCGGACGAGCCCGAACTCGCTGTCCGTCGCGATGTCCGGCAGGACGAGAGGGTCGCTGCTGATCCGCCAGTTCACGGCCTCGATCCGCGGTGTGTCGGCGGCGCGGGGGCAGTTGGTGGGCATCGGTGACCGGGTGGACGCCGCGCAGAGTTCGAAGCGGTTCTTCACCGCGTACTTCACGGCCTCCTCGGTGACCGGGTAGTCCGGTTTGACGATCTTGCCGCCGTGCGGGTCGGGCAGCATCGTCACGTCCCCGAGCGTCGTCTCCGCGCCGGTGCCGCGCCACCGCACCTCGACGGTGAAGCGCACCTCGTCCAGGCCGTAGCCGACGCTGTCGTCGCCGACGTAGTTGATCGTCATGACCGCGGTGCCGGTGACGTAGGCCCGCTTGCCGCGCCAGGTCACGCGCATGCCGTCGGTCGGGTGGCCGATGATCGCCCACTTCACCCCGTGCGTTCTCGGAGCGGTGCTGCGCTGTGGGCAGTTCACGGGGATCGTGACGCGCACCAGGGTGCACTGCCTCAGCTTCCCGCCGGCCAGCTCCTTGATCTTCTTCTCGTCGGCTCCGATCGGCCGGACGACCGCGGCGTCGGGGAACGTGCCGTCGGCGAGGGCGTTCGCGGTGTACTGCTCGCCCGCGGTGACCAGGAGCAGCACGAGCACCCGTGCCGTCACCGCCTTCGCCAGGGCGGCCCGGTCGCGGCGGGCGGGAGCGGGGTGGAGCACGATGTCGCCGTTGACCTCGTGCACCTGCAGTACCGTGCCGCCGTCGTTGACCGCACCGGACACGTGGTTGCACATGTATTCGGTTTCGGCAGGGATCGGACACCGATCAACTGCCAAATCACGGACACCGAGGGGAGTCGGCGAATGCTTCACCACATCGAGCTGTGGGTCCCGGATCTCACCAGGGCCGAAGCCACCCTCGGCTGGGTCTTCACCGAACTGGGCTGGACCGAGCACCAGCGCTGGAGCGACGGCGTCAGCTGGAAGCTGCACGAGACCTACGTCGTGGCCGAGCGCTCCCCGGCCGTGACCGGCCCGCACGACCGCATGAGGGCGGGCCTGAACCACCTGGCCCTGCACGCCGGCACCAAGGAGAACGTCGACCGCCTCACCCGGGAATCCGAGGCACACGGCTGGAAGCTCATGTTCGCGGACCGGCATCCTCACGCCGGAGGACCGGACCACTACGCGGCGTTCCTGGAGAACGAGGACGGGTTCGAAATCGAGCTCGTCGCAGGCTGACCGTGTAAAGATTCCGATCGTGCCGAGACCCTTCATCGCCGCGTTGGCCCTGCTCCTGGCCGGGTGCGCGGCGGCCGCGCCGGAGCCCGCGCCCGTCGGCGCCGAGACGACGGCCGGTGCGGAGCCGCTGTCCGATCAGGACCTGCAGGCGCGGTGGTGGACGTGGGCGGCGTCGAGTCCGGAGAACCGCAACCCCGTCGTCGACGACACCGGCCAGTGGTGCGCGGAGAACCAGCCGCGGGACGTGTGGTTCTTCGCCGGCACGTTCGGCGGGACCGTCGACCGCAGGTGCGAGGTGCCGGCCGGTCGCCCGCTCGCCGGTCCGGCGCTCAACCTCGCCTCCACGTCCGATGCCTGCGCGCGGTTCATGGAGGACGCGAAGGGCTCGGTCGCGCTGGACGGGCGGCTGGTCGAGCTGCGCCGGATCGCGCCGGTCGCGATCGCCTACCAGGCGGCGCGGGGCAACGTCGTGGGGCAGCGCGAGGGACGCGTGACGGGGCAGGGGTGCGGGTTGTGGGCGTGGATCCCGCCGCTCACGCCGGGCGAGCACGAGCTGGTGGTCGACGGGGAGTCGGGCTCCTTCCGCACCTCGGCGCGCTACCTGCTGACCGTCAGGGCTGCTGACTAGCCGCGTTCTTCTTCGCGAGGAACGAGCCCAGCAGCATGCCGAGGCCGGCGGGCGCGAGGACGAGCAGCGCCGTGAACGCCGCCCCGCCCGTCAGCGCCACCCACAGCGCCTCCTGCCCGGTCTGGTCGACCAGCAACGCCGACCCGATCACTCCCAGCGCGCCCGCGAACGGACCCGCGACCAGCGACGCGACGAACCACTGCATGCCGCGGCCGTCCAGGTCGCGCAGCGCGTCGACGGCGCCCCAGAGCACCGCCGCGACGACGAGCAGCACGAGCGCGATCGGCCGGACCGACGTGGCCTCGGGGCTGCGCACGCCCACGGCCGCCACTCCGGTCTGCACGGCTCCGTGCAGGAGCCCCATCCACAACGCACGGACGAACCAAGCAGCCATGCGGACAGCTTAGGACTGGCCGTACGCTGCGAGGCATGTCGTCGTACGCCGCACGCCGAACCGCCCTGCGCCGGGAGCTCCAGGCCGCGAACCTGGACGCGCTGCTCGTGACGAACCTGCTCAACGTCCGGTACCTCACGGGCTTCACCGGGTCCAACGCCGCCGTGCTGGTGGACGCGAACGGCGACGACACCACGGTGTTCTGCACCGACGGCCGCTACCTCACGCAGTCGGCGAAGCAGGTGCCGGACCTGGAGCGGCTCATCGACCGGCCGTGCGACACCGCGCTCGCCCGGCGGGCCAAGGGCAGGCTCGGGTTCGAGAGCCACCACGTCACGGTCGACGGCCGCGACGGGCTGACCGCGGCCGCCGGCAAGGCCGAACTGGTCAAGGCGGGCGGCCTGGTCGAGAAGCTGCGGCTGGTCAAGGACGAGGTCGAGATCGAGGCGCTGCGCATGGCGTGCGCGGCGGCCGACCGCGCGCTGGCGGCGCTGATCGGGCACGGCGGCCTTCGCGCGGGCCGGACCGAGCGCGAGGTCGCGCGCGAGCTGGAGAACCGCATGCTCGACCACGGCGCCGCGGGCCCGTCGTTCTCCTCGATCGTGGCGTTCGGCGCGAACTCGGCCGTGCCGCACCACTCGCCGACGGACGCCGTCCTGCACACCGGCGACTTCATCAAGCTCGACTTCGGCGCGCTCGTCGACGGCTACCACTCCGACATGACCCGCACGCTCGTCCTCGGCAAGCCCGCGGACTGGCAGCGCGACCTGTACGACCTGGTCGCGCGGTCGCAGGCAGCGGGACGCAACGCCCTCGAGCCGGGCGTGGAGGTGAGCGCCGTCGACCACGCGTCACGCGAGGTGATCGAGAAGGCGGGGCACGGCGACGAGTTCCTGCACGGCCTCGGCCACGGCGTCGGGCTGGAGATCCACGAGGCACCGGCGTTGTCCAAGGCGGGGGCCGGTACACTTTCGGCCGGTATGGCGGTCACCGTCGAGCCCGGCGTCTACTTGTCGGGGCGGGGCGGGGTCCGCATCGAGGACACCCTCGTGGTCCGCGACAGCGGGCCGGAGCTCCTCACCCTGACCACGAAAGAACTCGTGGTCGTCTGACACCCCCGTCCTACACAGGAGAAATCCCACCGTGGCCACCACGAACGACCTGAAGAACGGCCTGGTGCTGAACCTCGACGGCCAGCTCTGGACCGTCACCGCGTTCCAGCACGTCAAGCCCGGCAAGGGTGGCGCCTTCGTGCGCACGACCCTCAAGCACGTGCTGACCGGGAAGGTCGTCGACAAGACCTTCAACGCGGGCACCAAGGTCGAGACCGCCACCGTGGACAAGCGCGGCATGTCGTTCCTCTACAAGGACGGCGCCGACTTCATCTTCATGGACGGCGACACCTACGACCAGATCCCGGTCCCGGCGGAGACCGTTGGCGACGCCGCCAACTTCATGCTGGAGAACCAGGAGGCCGTCGTGGCCGTCCACGAGGGCGTGCCGCTGTTCGTCGAGCTCCCGACGTCGGTCGAGCTCGTCATCCAGCACACCGACCCGGGCCTGCAGGGCGACCGCTCCACCGGCGGCACCAAGCCCGCGACCCTGGAGACCGGCGCCGAGATCCAGGTCCCGCTGTTCGTCACGACCGGCGAGAAGATCAAGGTCGACACCCGCGACGGCCGCTACCTCGGCCGCATCAGCGACAAGTAATGGGCGCTCGGAGCAAGGCCCGCAAGCGCGCGGTCGACTTCCTCTACGAAGCCGACCTGCTGGGCACCGACCCGGTGACGCTGCTGGCCGGTCGCGTCGGTTCGCCCGACGTCCCGCCGGTGAACGACTACACCGTCTCGCTGGTCGAGGGCGTCACCGCGAACCGCTCGCGCATCGACGACCTCATCTCGGAGCACGCCGAGGGCTGGACCCTGCAGCGCATGCCGGCGGTCGACCGGGCGGTCCTGCGCATCGGCCTGTACGAGCTGCTGTGGGCCGCCGACGTGCCGGACGCCGTCGCGATCGACGAGGCCGTGGAACTCGCCAAGGGCCTCTCGACGGACGACTCGCCGCGGTTCGTGAACGGCGTGCTCGGCCGCATCGCGGTGATCGCGGACCAGTTGCGCGCCGTTCTGTAGACACTCCCCGCAGGGCGTCATCGGTGGTGACGCCCTGCGGGTTCGTCAGCTCCGGGCCCAGCCGCGCCGCTCGCCCTCGTCGATGAGCTGCAACGCGGCCTCCCAGAGCTTCCCGGAGCCCTCGCCGATCACGGCCTTGCGCGCCCGCACGTCGTCCGCGGTCACACCGGGCGTCCGCCAGGTCCCGCCCTTGGCCATCCAGTTGAGCAGCAGCGGTTGCAGCCGGTCCATGGCCTTGGCGAACCGCGCCTCGGGCGTCACGCGCGCCTCGAACTCGTCCCACAACGCCCGCATCTCGCGCCCCGCGTCCTCGGGCAGGATGCCGAACAACCGGTCGGCCGCCGCCTCCTCGCGTTCCTGCTGACTCGCGGCGAGCTCGGTGTCGTAGATGGGCGTGTCACCCGCGTAGATCTCGATGAGGTCGTGCACCACCACGAGCTTCATGGTGTGGCCGACGTCGATCGGCTCGTCGGCGTACTCGGCGAGCGTCATGACCATCAGCGCGAGGTGCCACGAGTGCTCCGCGTCGTTCTCGCGCCTGTCGGCCGCCGCGAGAGGGGACGCGCGCAGCACGGTCTTGAGCTGGTCGACCTCGATCAGGAACGTGAGGTGGTCGCGCAGCCGGGAGTCCACACCGGACGGCAGCGGGTTCTGATCAGCGAGAAGGTCCGTCACGTTGCCAGGATGCTACCGGGCGGCGAGGAACTCCTCCCAGGTGCGGGCGCCCCGGTCGCCGTCCAGGCTCAGGTTGAGCCCGGCCCGGTAGGCCTTCCCGGCCCTGCCCGGCAACGGCATCGGCACCGTGAGCCGGCGCTTGCCCTCGGCGGTCAGGTAGTCCCGCACGAGGTCGCGGAGGTCGAACTCCGCGGGCCCGGCGAGGTCGGTCACGCGACCGGCGGGCCGTCCCAGCGCCAGTTCGGCCAGTCGCACGGCCACGTCCCGGGCGTCGACCGGCTGCAGCCGCATCCCCGGCACCGGCACGACCGGCAGCTTCGCGAGGCCGCGCACCATCGTGAGCGCCAGGTCGTGGAACTGGGCGGCGCGCAGGATCGTGAACCCGATGCCCGACGCCTCGACCGCCTGCTCGGCGGCGAGCTTGGTGCGCAACCACGCGAGCGGAACGGTGTCGGCGCCGATCACCGAGATGTGCACGAAGTGCCG
The DNA here is from genome assembly GCF_024125735.1 of Lentzea sp. HUAS12. Taxonomy (NCBI): domain Bacteria; kingdom Bacillati; phylum Actinomycetota; class Actinomycetes; order Pseudonocardiales; family Pseudonocardiaceae; genus Lentzea; species Lentzea sp. HUAS12. The sequence continues at coordinate 4,039,573 of NZ_CP099738.1, read as the reverse complement.
CACGCCCCGGCAGGCCGCGAGCAGGTTGCGGGTCGCGACGTCGTCCCCCTTCCGCCCACCTGCGAGGTGCACGACCACGTCCGCCTCGATCGGGGGGACGTCTCCGAGCAGGTCGCAGGCGATGTCACCGTGGCGGCTCAGCACCGTCACCTCCGCACCGGCCTCGCGCAGCAGCGGAACGACGTGCCGGCCGAGAGTGCCGGTCCCACCCGTGACGACGATCTTCATGATTACCCTCCGGTCGAGTCCGTTGCCCACCCGACCCGGCAGCGGGCGGGAACGTGACAGGGTGTGGGCCAGGCCACAGGGGGAAGTCGTGATCGCGCAGTTCGAGCAGGAGCGCACGCGTTTGCGCGCCATCGCCCACCGCATGCTGGGCTCGTTCGCCGAGGCGGACGACGCGTTGCAGGACGCCTGGCTCCGGGTCGAGCGCGCCGACCCGGGCGAGATCGACAACCCGGCCGCCTGGCTCACCACCGTGGTCGGCCGGGTGTGCCTGAACATGCTGCGCGACCGGCGCGAGCACGCGTTCGAGATGCCCGACCCCGTGATCGACGTCAGCGAGGAACCCGAGCACAGGGCCGTCGCGAACGACGAGGTCGGGCTCGCGATGCTGATCGTGCTCGACTCGCTCAAGCCCGACGAGCGGCTGGCGTTCGTGCTGCACGACCTGTTCGCGGTGCCGTTCGACGACATCGCGCCGTTGATCGACAAGACGCCGGCCGCGACCCGTCAGCTGGCGTCGCGGGCCCGCAGGCGTGTGCAGGACAAGCCTCGGCCCGACGTCGGCCTGCCGCAGCAGCGCGAGGTGGTGCGGGCGTTCCTCCGCGCGTCACGCGAGGGCGACCTGGAGGGCCTGGTCTCGGTGCTGCACCCGGACGTGGTGCTGCGCGCGGGCGCCCTCGAGGTCCTCGGCGGCCGGAACGTCGCGGGGCGCGCCGGCCTCTTCCGGACGTTCGCGGCCAGGGCGACCGAGCAGTTCGCCGTCGTCGGCAACGAGATCGGCTTCATCGCGCGGGTGGACGGCGTGCCGTTCTCGATCATGGCGTTCACCGTGCGCGACGGCCGGATCGTCGCGATCCACGTGATCCAGGACCGGCGACAACTGGCCGCGCTCGTGCCGTGAGCAGGACCGCTGCTGCCGACGGGACGCCCCTGAAAACGCACGTGGCTCCCTCGGCGTCCTCAGGGCGACAAGCAGGACGTCGGGGGAGCCACGAACGGCGTGTGGAGCTCAGTCTTCCTTCGCGGGACGGGCCTCGGGAGGCAGCACACCCCAGTCGATGAGCTGCTCGGTGAGCTCGCCCGGCGTCATGTCGTAGATGATCGCGAGCGAACGCAGGTCCTCGGTGCGGATGGAGAGGACCTTGCCGTTGTAGTCACCGCGCTGCGACTGGATGGTCGCGGCGTAGCGGGCCAGTGGGCCGACCTTCTCGACCGGCAGCTGCTGCAGCCGTTCGAGGTTGATCACGATCTTGGTGGCCGGCTCGGCACCCGACGGCACGCGGCCCTCGGGCAGGAGCTCGGCGACGGGAACCCCGTAGAAGTCGGCCAGCTCGGCCAGCTTCTGCACGGTCACCGCGCGGTCACCGCGCTCGTACGAGCCGACGACCACGGCCTTCCAGCGACCGCCGGACTTCTGCTCGACGCCGTGCAGGGACAGGCCCTGCTGCTGGCGGATAGCGCGGAGCTTGGCCCCCAGCGCCTTGGCGTAGTCGCCCATGTGGCGGTTCTCCGTTCATTCGCCCCGTCAGCAGTACGGGCGTGCTGCGGGGAGGCTTAGATCGATACGCAGAGTAATGATTACTCGCCGTGGTCGACAGGTCAAGCTGATCTCAAGGAGAGACGCGCGCCACGCCTGGCCTACCACTCGGATGGTTGACCGTCCGCAGGTGATACGGTGCAGGTCAGCCTAGTTGCAGCTAGGTGTCCGACGTCCTTTAAGGACCCGTCCAGTGAGGCGGGGAAGGAGGTCCAGCCGTGGCGTCACGTCAACGTGGCGCGACGGATCCGGCCGGGGATCGCGAGATTCTCTCGGCCGGTGACGTCGCGCGCACTGTCGCCCGAATGGCCCATCAGATCATCGAGAAGACCGCTCTCGATGCACCCAGCGCACCCGACGTCGTCTTGATGGGTATTCCCAGCCGGGGAGCCCCCCTCGCACGGCGCCTTGCCGCTAAGATCGCCGAATTTTCCGGCCGGACGGTGCACGAGGGCACGCTCGACATCACCCTCTACCGCGACGACCTGCGCAGAGGCCCCACGCGGCCGCTGGAGGCGACGAAGCTGCCCGAGGGCGGCATCGACGACAAGCTGGTCGTGCTCGTGGACGACGTGCTGTTCTCCGGCCGCACGATCCGCTCCGCCCTCGACGCGCTGCGCGACCACGGCCGCCCCCGTGCCGTCCAGCTCGCCGTGCTGGTCGACCGCGGCCACCGCGAGCTGCCGATCCGCGCGGACTACGTGGGCAAGAACCTGCCGACGTCGAAGACCGAGGACGTAGTGGTGATGCTCGAGGAGTTCGACGGCCGCGACGGAGTGGTGCTGAAGTGAAGCACCTGCTCTCCACCGACGGCCTCGACCGCGACCAGGCGATCGCGATCCTCGACACCGCGGACCGGCTGAAGCAGGCGCTGCTCGGCCGCGAGGTCCGCAAGCTGCCGACGCTGCGCGGCCGCACGGTGATCACGATGTTCTACGAGAACAGCACCCGCACGCGGGTGTCGTTCGAGATCGCCGGCAAGTGGATGTCCGCGGACGTGATCAACGTCAGCAGCTCCGGTTCCAGCGTCAGCAAGGGCGAGAGCCTGCGGGACACCGCGCTGACGTTGCAGGCCGCGGGTGCCGACTGCGTGATCGTGCGCCACCCGGCGTCCGGCGCGGCCCACCGGCTCGCGGGCTGGCTCAAGCACACGAACACGTCCGTCGTGAACGCGGGCGACGGCATGCACGAGCACCCCACGCAGGCGTTGCTCGACGCCGCCACGCTCCGCGACCGCCTGGGCAGCCTCGACGGCCGCCGCGTCGCGATCGTCGGTGACGTCCTGCACAGCCGCGTCGCCCGGTCGAACGTGCACCTGCTGACGACGCTCGGTGCCGAGGTCACGCTGGTCGCCCCGCCGACCCTGCTGCCCACCGGCGTCGAGAACTGGCCGGTCACCGTCTCGCACGAGATCGACTCCGAGCTCGCCTCGCAGGACGCGGTGATGTTGCTGCGCGTGCAGGCCGAGCGGATGACCGGCGGGTTCTTCCCGAGCTCGCGCGAGTACTCGATCGCCTACGGCCTCAACGAGCGGCGCCTGAAGCTGCTGCCCGAGCACGCCGTCGTGCTGCACCCCGGCCCGATGCTGCGCGGCATGGAGATCGCCTCCGTCGTCGCCGACAGCCCGCAGGCCGCCATCACCGAGCAGGTCCGCAACGGTGTCCACGTGCGCATGGCCGTGCTGTACCACTTGCTCGCCCACGAGGAGGAAAACGCGTGAAACCCTTGCTTCTCAAGGGAGTCAGGCCCTACGGCGAGGGGGAACCGATCGACCTGCTGATCCGCGACGGCGTGATCGCAGAAGGATCGGACGAGAACGCCGAGATCATCGAAGGCAACGGCGCGGTCCTGCTGCCGGGCTTCGTCGACCTGCACACCCACCTGCGCGAACCCGGCCGCGAGGACACGGAGACCATCGAGACCGGCTCGAAGGCCGCCGCGCTCGGTGGTTACACCGCCGTGTTCGCCATGGCCAACACGGACCCGGTCGCCGACAACGCCGTCATCGTCGAGCACGTCGCCCGCCGCGGTCAGGAGGTCGGCCTCGTCGACGTCCACCCGGTCGGCGCCGTCACCGTCGGCCTCAAGGGCGAGAAGCTCGCCGAACTCGGCACGATGGCCAAGTCCAAGGCGAACGTCCGCGTGTTCTCCGACGACGGCCACTGCGTGCACGACCCGCTGATCATGCGCCGTGCGCTCGAGTACTCGAAGTCGCTGAACGCCGTGATCGCCCAGCACGCCGAGGAGCCGAGGCTCACCGTCGGCGCCCAGGCGCACGAGGGCGAGAACGCCTCCAGGCTCGGCCTGCAGGGCTGGCCCGCGGCCGCCGAGGAGTCGATCGTGGCTCGCGACTGCATCCTCGCGAAGCAGGTCGACGCGAAGCTGCACGTCTGCCACGTCAGCACCACCGGCACGGCGGACGTCCTGAAGTGGGCGAAGGCGCGCGGCACCAAGGTGTCCGCCGAGGTGACGCCCCACCACCTGATCCTGACCGACGACCGGCTGAGCACGTACGACCCGGTCAACAAGGTCAACCCGCCACTGCGCACGCAGGCGGACGTGGACGCGCTGCGCCAGGCGCTGGCCGACGGCACGATCGACTGCGTCGCCACGGACCACGCCCCGCACGCGGTCCAGGACAAGGACTGCGAGTGGTCGGCGGCCCGTCCGGGCATGCTCGGCCTGCAGACCGCGCTCGGCATCGTCGTCGAGACGATGGTGAAGACCGGCCTGCTGGACTGGCGCGGTGTCGCGCGGGTCATGAGCGAGAAGCCCGCCGAGATCGCCGGGCTGACCGACCAGGGCCGCCCGATCGCCGTCGGCGAGCCCGCGAACCTCGTGCTGGTCGACCCGGACGCGTCCTGGACGGTCACCGGCGCCGAGCTCGCGAGCATCGCCGGCAACACCCCGTTCGAGGGCATGGAACTGCCCGCGGCGGTGACGGCCACCATCTTGCGTGGCCGGGTGACCGCGGTGGCGGGGAGGATTGCGGAATGACCCGGATCCTCCTGTCTCTGGCGGTCTTCGTCTTCTTCGCCCTGTGCGTCTACGGCATGTGGCACGGCTGGAAGCGGCGCCAGCGCGCGCAGGCCGGCCTGCCCGCGTTCCCGTCGACACCGGAGAAGCTCGGCGCGCCGCGCCTGGAGACCACGGGCGTCTACATCGGAACGACGAACGCGGGCAACTGGCAGGACCGCGTCCAGGTCGGCGACATCGGCCACCGCGCCGAGGCCACGCTGAGCCTGGTGCCGGAGGGCATCGCGATCGAGCGGACCGGCGCCTCGCCGTTGTTCATCCCCGTCGGCTCCATCCGGGACGCGCGCACGGACCGGGGCCTCGCCGGGAAGGTCATGTTCAGCGAAGAAGGCTTGTTGGTGGTGCAGTGGGAAAACGATGGCCACCTGTTCGACACTGGTTTTCGCGGTGACGACAAGGACGTTTACGACGAATGGGTAGCAGCTCTCGTGGGAGGCAAGGCGTGACGAACGCGGCATTGGTGCTGGAAGACGGACGTGTCTTCCGCGGTGAGGCGTACGGAGCGACCGGCGTCTCGCTCGGCGAGGTCGTGTTCTCCACGGCCATGACCGGGTACCAGGAGACCCTGACCGACCCGTCCTACCACCGCCAGATCGTGGTGCAGACCGCGCCGCAGATCGGCAACACCGGCTGGAACGACGAGGACGACGAGTCGTCCAAGATCTGGGTGGCGGGCTACGTCGTCCGCGACCCCGCGCGCACGCCGTCGAACTGGCGCTCCAAGCGGGGCCTCGACGAGGAGCTCGCGAACCAGGGCGTCGTCGGCATCGCGGGTCTCGACACCCGCACCCTGACCCGCCACATCCGCGAGCAGGGCGCGATGCGCGCCGGTGTGTTCTCCGGCTCGGACCTCACCGACGACGCGTCGATGGTCGAGCAGGTCAAGGCGTCGGCGCAGATGGTCGGCGCGAACCTCGCGGTCGACGTCACGACGGACAAGCCGTACGTCGTCGAGGCCATCGGCGAGAAGAAGTTCACCGTCGCGGCCTTGGACCTGGGCATCAAGTCGAACACCCCGCGGATGATGGCGGCGCGCGGCATCGAGGTGCACGTCCTGCCGCTCACCAGCACGTTCGAGGACATCCTGAAGGTCAGCCCGGACGGCCTGTTCCTGTCGAACGGCCCGGGCGACCCGGCCACGCAGGACCACGCCATCGCCCTGACGCGCGAGGCTCTCGGCCGCAAGCTGCCGTTGTTCGGCATCTGCTTCGGCAACCAGATCCTGGGCCGCGCGGTCGGCCGCGGGACGTACAAGATGCGCTACGGCCACCGCGGCATCAACATCCCGGTCATCGACGTGACGACCGGCAAGGTCGCCATCACCTCGCAGAACCACGGGTTCGCGCTCGAGGGCACGCCGGGTGAGGAGTTCTCCTCCGAGTTCGGCCGCGCCGTGCTGTCGCACTACTGCCCCAACGACGGCACCGTCGAGGGCGTCCGGCTGCTCGACGCGCCGGCGTTCTCCGTGCAGTACCACCCCGAGGCCGCGGCCGGACCGCACGACGCCGCGCCCCTGTTCGACGACTTCGTGACCATGATGAATGAGGCCCGCTGATGCCGAAGAGGACTGATCTCAAGCACATCCTGGTCATCGGCTCCGGCCCGATCGTCATCGGTCAGGCGTGCGAGTTCGACTACTCCGGCACCCAGGCGTGCCGGGTGCTGCGGGAGGAGGGCATCAGGGTCAGCCTGGTGAACTCCAACCCGGCGACGATCATGACCGACCCCGAGTTCGCCGACGCCACCTACATCGAGCCGATCACGGCCGAGTTCGTGGAGAAGGTCATCGCGCAGGAGCGCCCGGACGCGATCCTGGCGACCCTCGGCGGCCAGACGGCGCTCAACACGGCCATCGCGCTGCACGAGCGCGGCGTGCTGGAGAAGTACGACGTCGAGCTGATCGGCGCGAACGTCGACGCCATCCAGCGCGGTGAGGACCGGCAGATCTTCAAGGACCTGGTCCGCGGGATCGGCTCGGACGTCCCGCGTTCCGCGGTGTGCAAGACGATGGACGAGGTGCGGTCCACCGTCGCCGAGCTGGGTCTGCCCGTCGTCATCCGGCCGTCGTTCACCATGGGCGGCCTGGGTTCCGGCATGGCGCACACCCCGGAGGAGCTGGAGCGCCTCGCGGCCATCGGCCTGGAGGAGTCCCCGGTCACCGAGGTGCTGATCGAGGAGAGCGTGCTCGGGTGGAAGGAGTACGAGCTCGAGCTGATGCGCGACCGCAACGACAACGTCGTCGTCATCTGCTCGATCGAGAACATCGACCCGATGGGCGTGCACACCGGTGACTCGGTCACGGTCGCGCCGGCGATGACGCTGACCGACCGCGAGTACCAGCACATGCGCGACGTCGGCATCCAGGTCATCCGCGAGGTCGGCGTCGACACCGGTGGCTGCAACATCCAGTTCGCGATCCACCCGGACAACGGCCGCATGGTCGTCATCGAGATGAACCCGCGCGTGTCGCGGTCGTCGGCTCTTGCTTCGAAGGCAACGGGTTTCCCGATCGCCAAGATCGCCGCGAAGCTCGCCATCGGCTACACGCTCGACGAGATCACCAACGACATCACGGGGGAGACCCCGGCGTCGTTCGAGCCGACGCTCGACTACGTCGTCGTGAAGGCGCCGCGGTTCGCCTTCGAGAAGTTCCCCGGTGCCGACCCCACGCTGACGACCACGATGAAGTCGGTCGGCGAGGCCATGTCGATCGGCCGGAACTTCGTGGAGGCGCTGGGCAAGGCGCTGCGTTCGCTGGAAACGAAATCGGTCGGTTTCTGGACCCAGCCGGACCCGGAGGGCACTACTCTGGAGTCCGTCCTGGAGCAGTTGAAGCGCGGCCACGACGGCCGCATCTACACGGTCGAGCGTGCTCTTCGACTCGGTGCGTCCATTGAGGACGTGTACGAGGCGTCGAAGATCGACCCGTGGTTCATCGAGCAGATCGCCTGGCTCGGCACGTTGCGCACGGAGCTCCTGGAGGCTCCCGTGCTCGACGAGTCGTTGCTGCGCAAGGCGAAGCGCGCCGGGTTGTCCGACCGGCAGATCTCCGTGCTGCGGCCGGAGCTCGCGGGTGAGGACGGCGTGCGCACGCTGCGGCACCGCCTGGGCGTGCGTCCGGTCTACAAGACGGTCGACACGTGCGCGGCGGAGTTCAAGTCCGAGACGCCGTACCACTACTCCGCGTACGAGCTCGACCCGAACGCCGAGACTGAGGTCGCGGAGCAGCGGGAGAAGCCGAAGGTGCTGATTCTGGGCTCCGGCCCGAACCGCATCGGCCAGGGCATCGAGTTCGACTACTCGTGCGTGCACGCGGCCATGGCGCTGCGGCAGGCCGGGTACGAGACCGTCATGGTCAACTGCAACCCGGAGACGGTGTCGACCGACTACGACACCTCCGACCGCCTGTACTTCGAGCCGCTGACGTTCGAGGACGTGCTGGAGGTCGTGCACTCCGAACAGCGCTCCGGCGAGGTCGCCGGCGTGATCGTGCAGCTGGGCGGCCAGACGCCGCTGGGCCTCGCGCAGCGCCTGTCCGACGCCGGCGTGCCGGTCGTGGGCACGACGCCCGAGGCGATCCACCTCGCCGAGGACCGCGGCCAGTTCGGCAAGGTGCTGACCGAGGCCGGGCTGCCCGCGCCGAAGTTCGGCACGGCCACGTCGTTCGACGAGGCGAAGGAGATCGCGGACGAGATCGGCTACCCGGTCCTCGTGCGCCCCTCCTACGTGCTCGGCGGACGCGGCATGGAGATCGTGTACGACGAGGAGTCGCTGTCGGGCTACATCGCCCGCGCGACCGAGGTGACGCCCGAGCACCCGGTGCTGGTCGACCGGTTCCTCGACGACGCCATCGAGATCGACGTCGACGCGCTGTGCGACGGCGACGAGGTGTTCATCGGCGGCGTCATGGAGCACATCGAGGAAGCCGGCGTGCACTCCGGTGACTCCTCCTGCGCGCTGCCGCCGATCACGCTCGGCGCGTCGGACATCGAGAACGTCCGCCGCTCCACCGAGGCCATCGCGCGCGGCATCGGCGTGAAGGGGCTCCTGAACGTCCAGTACGCGCTCAAGGACGACGTTCTGTACGTCCTGGAGGCAAACCCGCGTGCGTCGCGCACGGTGCCGTTCGTGTCCAAGGCGACGGCCGTGTCGATGGCCAAGGCCGCCTCGCGCGTGATGCTCGGCGCCACGATCGCGGAACTGCGCGAGGAGGGCGTCCTGCCGGCCACCGGTGACGGTGCCCGGCTGCCCGAGCACGCGCCGGTCGCGGTCAAGGAGGCGGTCATGCAGTTCCACCGCTTCCGCACGCCCGAGGGCCACGGCGTGGATTCGTTGCTGGGCCCGGAGATGAAGTCCACCGGCGAGGTCATGGGCATCGACTCGTCGTTCGGCAAGGCGTTCGCCAAGTCGCAGACGGCCTCGTACGGCTCGCTGCCCACCAAGGGCAAGGTGTTCGTGTCGTTCGCGAACCGCGACAAGCGCGCGATGATCTTCCCGGTCAAGCGCCTCGCGGACCTCGGGTTCCAGATCCTCGCGACGGCCGGCACCGCGGAGGTGTTGAAGCGCAACGGGATCGCGTGCACCGAGGTGCGCAAGCACTTCGAGGGCGAGGGCAACGTCGTCGACATGATCCTCAACGGCGAGATCGACATGATCTTCAACACGCCGTACGGCAACAGCGGTCCCCGTGTGGACGGTTACGAGATCCGCACCGCCGCCGTCGCCAAGGACATCCCGTGCGTCACCACGATCCAGGGCGCCGCCGCGGCCGTGCACGGCATCGAGGCGCTCATCCGGGGTGACATCGGCGTGCAGCCGCTGCAGGCCCTCCAGGCGATGCTGCGAGGTGACGCGTGACGTTCGGGGAGAAGCTGGAGAAGGCCGCCGAGGCGCACGGACCCCTGTGCGTCGGGATCGACCCCCATCCGAGCCTGCTGGAGGCCTGGGGCCTCTCGCCGACCGCGGAGGGCCTCGAACGGTTCGCCCTGACGGCCGTGGAGGCGTTCGGCGGCCAGGTGGCGATGGTGAAGCCGCAGGCGGCGTTCTTCGAGGCCTACGGGTCTCGTGGCGTCGCCGTGCTGGAGCGGGTGATCGCGGAGCTGCGCGACTCGGGCACGCTCGTGCTCGTGGACGCCAAGCGCGGCGACATCGGCTCGACCATGGCCGCCTACGCGCAGGCGTACCTGGGCGACGGCTCGCCGCTGGCCGGTGACGCCGTGACGGTGTCGCCGTACCTCGGCTTCGGATCGCTGCAGCCCGCGCTCGACACGGCGCGGGCGACCGGCCGGGGCGTGTTCGTGCTCGCCCTCACCTCGAACCCGGAGGGTGCCCAGGTCCAGCGGGCCGTTGCTCCGGACGGGCGAACCACGGCTCAGACGATCATCGATTTCGCCTCCGCTCGGAATTCAGGCATTTCCCCGTGCGGCGATGTCGGTCTCGTCGTGGGTGCCACGATCGGGGAAACGGATGTAGACCTCTCGGGGTTCAACGGACCGATCCTGGCGCCCGGTTTCGGCGCTCAGGGCGGCTCCACGGCTGATCTAAAACGGCTCTTCGGCCCCGACATGCGCAACGTCTTTCCGACTTCTTCACGAGATGTTCTCAAGCACGGGCCGGACGTGTCTTCGCTGGTCAGCGCCGTGCGGAGGGTCCAGGAGAGCCTCTGAGGAGGGGCGCGCCACGACTTTTGGGGTGTGGCGCGCTCACCTGGGGAAACATGTGTTGGTAGGGTCCACGCCACCGGCTGCCCCGCTGGTCACCGGCCTCATAGCACACGTAACGTGTGGGATGAGTCGCCGGAGGGCGGTGATCAGGCCGCCGGAGGGTGTTGGTACTACTACCACCCGCCGCATCACTCATGACCGCTGAAGATTTACCTGACTGGGTCACGTTGTCCCCAGGCAATTGCGGTCGGTACGGTCGCGGCACCGATCCGAAAAGAATCCACACCACGGAGGAAATCGTGGCTCTTCCCCAGCTTACCGAGGAGCAGCGAGCCGCAGCGCTGGAGAAGGCTGCTGCCGCTCGTCGCGCTCGGGCTGAGCTCAAGGAGCGCCTCAAGCGCGGCGGCACGACCCTGACGGACGTGCTCAAGGCCGCCGAGAGCGACGAGGTCCTGGGCAAGATGAAGGTGTCCGCGCTGCTCGAGGCCCTCCCGGGCGTCGGCAAGGTTCGCGCGCAGCAGATCATGGAGCGCCTCGAGATCGCTCCCAGCCGTCGCCTGCGCGGTCTCGGTGACCGCCAGCGCAAGGCCCTGCTCTCCGAGTTCAGCGGAGAGTGATTGGCACCGAGGCGGGGGCGGGCTCTGCCCGTCCCCGCCTCACCGTCTTGTCCGGGCCGTCCGGCGTTGGCAAGTCCAGCGTCCTGACGGAGCTGCGCAGGCAGCAACCCGATGTGTACTTCTCCGTCTCGGTGACCACCAGGAAACCGAGGCCGGGCGAGGTCGACGGGGTGCACTACCACTTCGTGGACCACGTGAAGTTCCAGCAGATGGTGGACGCGGGCGAGTTCCTCGAACACGCCGACTTCGCCGGAAACCGCTACGGAACCCCCCGCAGGCCCGTCGAGGAAGCGCTGGCCTCAGGCCGCCCCGCCCTGCTCGAGATCGAACTGCAGGGCGCGCGGCAGGTCCGCGTGGCCATGCCGGAAGCCCAGCTGGTCATGCTGGCGCCCCCGTCTTGGGAGCACCTGGTCGACCGGCTGACCGGCAGGGGCACCGAACACCCGGACGTCGTCGCACGCCGGCTCGAGATCGCCCGCGAGGAGCTGGCGGCCGAGAAGGAGTTCGACGAGGTCGTCGTGAACGCCGACGTGCAGTCGGCCGCGGCCGACTTGCTATCCTTGATGGTCGGACCACGAATTTCAGGAGTCTGAAAGTGATCACCCACACCGAGCTCGGTCATCTGACCGGTTCCCCGGAGGGCATCACCAACCCGCCGATCGACGACCTGCTTGAGCAGGTGAGCTCGAAGTACGCGTTGGTGATCTACGCCGCGAAGCGTGCCCGCCAGATCAACGACTACTACGCGCAGCTCGGCGAGGGCCTGCTCGAGTACGTCGGCCCGCTCGTCGAGCCGGGCCCGCGTGAGAAGCCCCTCTCGATCGCGCTCCGCGAGATCCACGCGGGTCTCCTGGAGCACACCGAGGGCGAGTGACGTTCGAAGACGCTGGGTGAAGTGTGCCTGCGGACAGCGCAGGCCACGGCGCCTCCGAAGTGTCTTGTGGGGGCCCAGCCCCCACGCCCCGGCCGGAGGGCTTCGCCCCCGGACCCCCGGGCAGGCGGTCCGTCTGACGGGTTCTCGAACCCTCGAGCGGTCCTTCCTCGTCTGACGTGGGCTATGCGGTCACACTGGCTCAGGCTCGCGGCCACAGCTCCACCTGCGCCGGACCAGCGGGCCGCCAGGGCCCGTACCTCGGCCTGGGCCAGGGGCAACCCCGGTCCACGCCAGCGGCCCGCAGCACCACCGCACCACCGGGGACCCCGGTTCCCGGACCCCAGCGGGGTTCCTCCTCGCGGAGGCGTGACCCTGGCCGGTCGTTCCTCTCGAGGAGAGTCCTTGAACCCCGCCGCATCCGACGCCGATGCCCCCGCCAAGCCCAAGATCGTCCTGGGCGTCGGTGGGGGCATCGCCGCGTACAAGGCCTGTGAGGTCCTGCGCCGCCTGACCGAGTCCGGTCACTCGGTGCGGGTCATCCCCACCGAGGGCGCGCTCAAGTTCGTGGGCGCCGCCACCTTCGAGGCGCTGTCCGGCCAGGTCGTGTCCGCCGACCCGTTCGACGACGTGCACGAGGTGCCGCACGTCAAGCTCGGGCAGAACGCGGACCTGGTCGTGGTGGCCCCGGCGACGGCGAACCTGATCGCCAAGGCCGCCCACGGCCTCGCCGACGACCTGCTGACGAACACGCTGCTGACCGCGCGCTGCCCGGTCCTGCTGGTGCCCGCCATGCACACCGAGATGTGGGAGCACCCGGCCACCCAGCACAACGTGCGACTGCTGCGCAGCCGCGGTGTCACCGTCGCCGAACCGGCGTCCGGCCGGCTGACGGGCAAGGACACCGGCAAGGGCCGCCTGCCGGACCCGGCCGAGATCGTCGAGCTGGCGCGGCTCCTGCTCGTGCAGCCGGACGCGCTGCGGCGGACCCTCGAAGGTGTGCACGTCGCGATCTCCGCGGGCGGCACGCGCGAACCGCTCGACCCGGTGCGGTTCATCGGCAACCGGTCGTCCGGGAAGCAGGGTTATGCACTCGCCCGGGTGGCGGCACAGCGCGGTGCGCGTGTGACTTTGGTAGCGGGAAACACGGCGGATCTCGCCACTCCGGCGGGCGTGGACCTCGTGAAGGTCGGCTCGGCGGTGGAGCTGCGCGACGCCATGCACAAGGTCGCGGCGGACGCGGACGTGGTCGTGATGGCCGCCGCGGTGGCCGACTTCCGGCCGCTGTCGCTCACCGGTCACAAGATCAAGAAGACCGACGGCGACCCCGACCCGATCGCGCTCACCAAGAACCCCGACATCCTCGTGGAGCTCGTTTCCGCACGTCGCAGTGGCCAGCTGATCGTCGGGTTCGCCGCGGAGACCGGGGACGAGACGACGTCGGTGCTCGACTACGGTCGGGCGAAGCTGCGGCGCAAGGGGTGCGACCTCCTCGTGCTCAACGCGGTCGGTGACGGCAAGGCGTTCGAGCAGGAGGACAACGCCGGCTGGCTGTTGTCCCCGGACGGCGCCGAGACGCCTATACCGCACGGCCCGAAAACTCAAGTGGCGTCCGCTGTGTGGGACTCGGTTACCGCTCGCTTGACTCAGCCTCAGTAGTATTTCCTCAGTCCAACCCGCAACGAAGGAGTGTCCGTGAGCCAGCACAGCAGCAGGCTGTTCACGAGTGAGTCGGTGACCGAGGGACACCCGGACAAGATCTGTGACGCGATCAGCGACTCGATCCTGGACGCGTTGCTCGCCAAGGACCCGCGCTCCCGTGTCGCCGTGGAGACGCTGGTGACCACGGGTCAGGTCCACGTCGCGGGTGAGGTCACGACCGAGGCCTACGCCGACATCCCCACGATCGTCCGCGAGAAGATCCTGGAGATCGGGTACGACTCGTCCGCGAAGGGCTTCGACGGCCACTCGTGCGGCGTGAACGTGGCGATCGGCGCGCAGTCCCCGGACATCGCGCAGGGTGTCGACACGGCGTTCGAGAACCGCGTCGAGGGCGCGGACGACGAGATCGACAAGCAGGGCGCCGGCGACCAGGGCCTGATGTTCGGCTACGCGTGCACCGACACGCCCGAGCTCATGCCGCTGCCGATCGCGCTGGCCCACCGCCTGTCGCGCCGCCTGACCGCGGTCCGCAAGGACGGCACCGTGCCGTACCTGCGCCCGGACGGCAAGACCCAGGTCACCATCGAGTACGCGGGCGACCAGCCCGTGCGCCTCGACACGGTCGTCATCTCCACGCAGCACGCCGACGGCATCGACCTCGAGAAGCTCCTCGGCGTCGACCTCCGCGAGCACGTCGTGGCGCCCGAGATCAACGAGCTCGGCCTCGACACCACGAACGTCCGCCTGCTGACGAACCCGACCGGCCGCTTCGTCATCGGCGGCCCGATGGGCGACGCGGGCCTCACCGGCCGCAAGATCATCGTCGACACCTACGGCGGCATGGCCCGTCACGGTGGCGGCGCGTTCTCCGGCAAGGACCCGTCGAAGGTCGACCGCTCGGCCGCGTACGCCATGCGCTGGGTCGCGAAGAACACCGTCGCGGCGGGCCTCGCCACCCGCGTCGAGGTCCAGGTCGCCTACGCCATCGGCAAGGCCGCCCCCGTCGGCCTCTTCGTCGAGACCTTCGGCACCGAGACCGTCGACCCGCAGAAGATCCAGCAGGCCATCACCGAGGTGTTCGACCTCCGGCCCGCCGCGATCATCCGCGACCTCGACCTGCTCCGCCCGATCTACGGCCCGACGGCCGCGTACGGCCACTTCGGCCGTACCGACGTCGACCTGCCGTGGGAGTCGACGGACCGCGCGGAGGCCCTGCGCAACGCCGCCGGCGCCTGATCCAGCACGCACCAACGGCCCGTTTCCCTTCCGGGGAGGCGGGCCGTTGGCGTATTTCGGGCCGTGCGGAGGTCTCCGCTCTGCGTGGGGGACAACACGACAGGCCTGCGCGCGGTGCCGCGCCCGCTCGACGTCGAGCTGCCGCGCCTGCGTCTCGTCGACCGCCTCCGCGCGCGGTGGTGCCGCCCGATCACCCTCGTCACGGCCGGAGCGGGCTTCGGCAAGACCACCGCACTGGCCCAGGCGGTCCGCGCGAACCTGCTCGAACCGCGGGGCGTCGACGCCTGGGTGACGTGCGGTCCCGGCCACGAGGACGCCGCCAGGCTGGCCGCGGCGATCCTGGACGCCCTGGGCGTAGGCCCCGGCCCCGAGCCCGGTGCTCGGGAGGTTCTGCTGGCGCTGCGACGCACGGCACCGCTCGACGTCTGCCTGCTGCTCGACGACGTGCACGAGGTCCCGGACGGGTCGCCGGGCGCGCACCTGCTCGAAGCCGTCGTGCGCGCTCTGCCGGGCACCGCGCACCTCGTGCTGTCGGGTCGCACCACGCCCGCTCTTCCGTTGGCGCGCAGGCAGGCGGCCGGGGAGGTTTCCGTGGTCGCGACGGCCGACCTCGCCTTCACCGGTGCCGAGACCGCCGCGCTGGCGAGGAGCTTCGGTCGCGAACCCGCCGGGGACCTCCACGGCTGGCCCGCGCTCGTCAGGCTGTCCCTCACGGCCGGACGTGCCGCCTCGTGGCGTTACGCCGCCGAGGAGGTGCTGAGCCGCCTGCCACAACCGCTGCACGGCGCGTTGGCGGCGTTGGTGGCTCTCGGGACCGCGACCGCCGAGGAGATCAGTGCGGTGGCCGCGACCAACGCCGAGATGGAACACCTCGCCCGTGAGGTGCCATTGGTCGACATGCTCGACGACGGCCGGTACCGAGCCCACGACCTGTGGACGAGCCTCGTGCCCACCCATCACCTGCGGGACAAGGCCGTCGAGGTGCTGGTCGCGCGGGGAGACCTCGCCGCGGCCGGGCGGGTGGCGTGCGAGGCGCGGGACTGGCCCCTTCTGGCGCGCCTGGCGGTCGAACTGGTGCGCACGACACTGTCGGTGCTGCCCAGCGCGACGGCACGGCGGTGGCTCGACGCGGTGCCCGCCGGACACCGCCGAGATCCGGCGTTCCTGTTGCTCAGGGCCGCGGTCGTGCACGCCGACGACTTCACCGACCCGTCCCTCGACGACCTGGTCGACCAGGCCTGCGCGGCCCTGCTCGGTGCCGGTGACCACGACGGGGCCGCCGTGGCGCTCGGCCAGGCCGTGATCACCGCGCACTCCAGGGGAGATCTGGTCAGGCTGGCGCAGGTCGCCCAGCGTGCGCAGGGGCTCGAGGCCACCACCCCGGTCCTGAAGGTGCTCAGGCACAGCGCCGCCGCGGTGGTGGCCGAGCTGGCCGGTGATCCGGAGACGGCGCTGACCCACCTCGCCCAGGCGCCGACGACCGAGGTGCCGAAGGCGTTCGCCGTGTCCACGACGAGGTTCCACGTCCACTGCCTGGCGATGTGCGGACGCGGACAGGAGGCCGCCGAGCTGGCCGAACGCATGCTGGACGACGACCTGGCGCGCCGCCACGCCGCCGCGGCACGCTGGTTCGACGGCCAAGCCGTCGAGTTTCTCGGTGACGATGCCGACAGCACGGCACGTGGCGAGTTCGTGGCGCGTGCACTGCACACGGTCATCGCCGCGTCGTTCGGTGAGACCACGGCCGAACTCCCCGCCGAGCAGGACAACCCCCGGGACGCGGTGCTGGCGTGCGCGTCGCACGCGGCGGTCGCCGTCACGCGGGGCGAGGAGGACCTGGCCCGCGACTTCTACCAGCGGCACCTGGTCCGGTGGCCGTTGGAGATCGAGGTCGCCGAACGGCACCTGCGGCGGTTCCTCACGCTCGGCTACGTGCTCAACGAGGAGCTGCGGAAGCGTTGGGACGACACGGACCTCGGTCCGTCACACCGCAGGGCTCGGGCGGCCGGACGCGCGTTTCTCCAAGCACGGCAAGGAGATCTCCACGCCGACCTCGACGAGGAGCACGCCCTCTGCTTCCTGCCGCTGCCGTGGTCGGTGGAACTCGCTGCCCGGCTCGCGGCGGTGGGGAGGACGAAGCTGGGCACCTGGCTCGCCGATCGCGTCGGACCGGCGGTGCACCGCCGGTTCCGCGCGCTCACGCGTGATCCGGAGCTCGCCGTGGGCGCCACCAGACTGCTCGCCACCGTGCCCTCGCCGCCGGACCACCCGATCGGCGTCGAGGTGATCGGGCCGATGCGGGTGACCAGGAACGGCCTCGTCACCGAAGCGCCCGAACTGCGCCGCGTCCGCGTCCGGCAGCTGCTGGGATTGCTGGTGCTGCGGCCCGTCGTCACCCGCGAGCAGGCGGTGGACCTGCTGTGGCCCGGCCTGGACCCCGCCGGGGCCGCCCGGAACCTGCGGGTGACGATGACCCACCTCCGCCGGTTGCTGGAACCGGGTCGCGCCGGCGGTGAGGCCAGCTACTGCCTGCGCAGCGACGGCGACAGCATCAGGCTGGTCCGCGGCGGGCTGCTGACCGCGGACCTGTGGGCGTTCGAGGAGGCCGGTGACGACCTGGACGCGGCGGTGGCGTTGTGGCGGGGTGATCCGCTGCCGGACCTGGCGGAGGTGTGCGAGCCGGAGATCGCCCGGATCAGGCAGCGGTACGTGCGCACCCTGCTGGCACTGGGCGAACTCCGGCTCGTCACGGGAGATCCGGCGGAGGCACATCACCTCGCCGATCGCGCGCTGGAGCTCGAACCGTTCGAACCGCGCGGGCACCGGCTGGCGCTCGCGGCCGCGGTGCGCGCACGGAATCCACAAAGGACGCTGGAGACCCGTGCGCGCGTGCTGGACTCGTTG
Source organism: Lentzea sp. HUAS12 (assembly GCF_024125735.1). Lineage (NCBI taxonomy): Bacteria > Bacillati > Actinomycetota > Actinomycetes > Pseudonocardiales > Pseudonocardiaceae > Lentzea > Lentzea sp. HUAS12. The sequence goes on along the minus strand of NZ_CP099738.1, from coordinate 4,021,822 downwards.
CGGCAGCTCGGGGTCAGACCCGATCCCGCCACCGAGATCCTGCTGCGGCAGACGGTCACACGCAGCTGACCGGGTTCTCCGTGGACGGCGGGCAGTAGTCGAACCCGGCCTCGCCGTCGCCGTCGTCGTCCGGTCCCAGGTCGCCGGACAGCAGGTCCATCCCGTCGCCGCCGAACAGGTCGTCGTCGCCGGGCTCGCCGTAGACGGTGTCGTGGTCGCCGCCGCCCTGGACGAAGTCCTCGCCCCAGCCGGCGCAGATCAGGTCGTTGCCCTGACCGCCGTAGATGACGTCGTCGGCGCCGAGGCCGATGATGACGTCCGCGCCGGTGAGCCCGTAGATGACGTCCGGCCCGTTGCTGCCGAGGATCACGTCCGGTCCCGCGGTGCCGAAGATGACACCGGAGTCGATGATCGTGGGCACGGCGTTGTAGCACGCCGCCTGCCCAGGTCTGTTCTGGAACTCCGGCGGCACCTCATCGGCTGACGCGACACCTGCGGTGCACAGGCCGATGGCGAGCGCTGCAGCAGCGATGCGCAGTCTCATGGTTGCTTCCCCTCTTCCGTGTCTTGCCAACGGGCAGAAGAGTCGCAACCGGGCGTTGCCCGAACGCTAACCACGGGCCGGCGGCCGTTGTTCATACGAGCGTCGGTTCCCAGCCATGTGCTGCGACTACAAACTGCAGTCATGTCGCTCTCTCGTCGTGGGTTCATGGCTGCCGTCGCCGCAGCCGGTGCGGGCACGCTGCTGCCGCCGTCGGTGTACGCCGCGTTGGCCCGTGAGCCTCGTGCGGGAGGCTTGCGCGCGATCAAGCACGTCGTGCTGTTGATGCAGGAGAACCGTTCGTTCGACCATTACTACGGCACACTCCGTGGCGTGCGTGGGTTCTCCGACCGCAACGCGCTGAAGGGTGTGTTCGACCAGTCGGGCGTGCTGCCGTTCCCGGTGCGTGAGGCGGCGTCGGGGCGTGACATCCAGTACATCGGTGACCTGGACCACAGCTGGAACGGCGGGCACGCGGCGTTGCGCGGCGGGTGGAACGACAACTGGGTGCCGGCGAAGACCGCGGCGACGATGGCGTTCTACACGCGGCAGGACATCCCGTTCCACCACGAGCTCGCGGACACCTTCACGCTGTGCGACGCCTACCACTGCTCGGTGCCGTCCTCGACGTCGCCGAACCGGAACTACTGGGTGTCCGGGTACACGGGTTTCGAGCCCTCCGGCGGCCGTGCGACCGGCAACGCCGCCTACAGCGAGGACACCCACGCCGGCTACACGTGGAAGACGTACCCGGAACGCCTTGAGGCAGCGGGGAAGTCGTGGCGGGTCTACCAGGAGTGGGACAACTTCCAGGACAACAATCTGGAGTTCTTCTTGCGGTTCAAGGAGATCGCGCGCAAGGTGCTGCCGGCGGGGTTCAAGTCGCTCGACAAGCTGTACGGCACCGGCGACCCGGCGTTGATCGGCTCGCTCGACCTCTCGAAGCTCACCGCCGCCGAGAAGTCGCTGTACTCGCGGGGACTGCACCGCGTGAAGCCGGGCGGGCTGGGGGAGGAGTTCCGCGCGGACGTCACCGCCGGACGGTTGCCGGCCGTGTCGTACCTGGTCCCGTCCTCTGTGGACTCCGAACATCCCGGCGCGTCGTCGCCCGCCGCGTCCGCCTCGATCACCTACCAGGTGCTGGACGCGCTGGCGTCGAACCAGGAGGTGTGGGAGTCGACGGTCCTGTTCATCACCTATGACGAGAACGACGGCTTCTTCGACCACGTGCCACCGCCTCGCCCGCCGTTGTCCGTGACCGACGAGTACGTGGGCGACCGGCCGTTGGGTCTCGGCGCGCGCGTGCCGATGACCGTCGTCTCGCCGTGGTCCGTCGGCGGTTACGTGAACTCGCAGGTGTTCGACCACACGTCGATGACGCGGTTCCTCGAGACGTGGACCGGCGTCCGTTCGGAGGAGATCTCCGCGTGGCGCCGGACCGTGGCCGGTGACCTGACGTCGACGTTCGACTTCGAGCGGCGCCGGACGTGGCCCGAGGTCGGCGAGCCCGCCGCGGTGCCGCCCGCGACGCCGCGCTGGCGTCCCGCGCCCCCGTCCGAGCAGAAGATGCCGGAGCAGGAGCCCGGACGGCGGCGTGCGCGCCCCCTTCCGTACCAGCCGGACGCGTCGTTGCGCGGCTCGACGTTGGAGATGTCGAACTCCGGATCGGCGTCCGCGCACTTCGCGCTGTACCCGTACTCGGGCCAGTTCGCGCTGCCGCAGCACTTCGACGTCTCCTCGGCGGAGTCCGTCGAGATCGCGGGGGACCACGACCTCGTCTTGCTGGGCCCCAACGGTTTCCGCCGTGAGTTCGCCGGGACGTCCTCAGACCGTGCGCGCGTCTCGTCGTCGGTGCGCGGATACAGCCGTGTGCTGACGTTGACGTTCGAGAACAGCGGATCGACGCGTCTGACGTTCGTGCTGGAGCGGCGTCGTTACGTCGTGAGGCCAGGACATCGGCACGTGATCCCGTGGCTGACCGTCATGAACTCCGGCTGGTACGACCTGACGGTGACGGTGGAGGAGGAGCCGAAGTTCCGCCGCCGTCTGTGCGGGCACATCGAGAACGGCCGCGAGTCGATCTCAGGCTAACGTCTGCCCCGTGGAGATCACGGGGGATGAGATCCGGAAGCGGATGGTCGAGCACGAGTCGCTGGACCCCAGCGGCCTGGTGCTGACCGGCGCGACCATCACGGGTCAGCTCGACCTGTCCGACGTCGTCGCGAAGAAACCGTTGGTGCTGCGCGACTGCACCACCGCACGGCCGGTGCTGCTGAGCAGGGCGCAGTTCTCGCTGCTGGACCTGCGGGGACTCGTCGCGCCGTCCGTCGAGGCCCGCGGTCTGGCCGTGGACCACCACCTGCGGCTGAGCGGCGCCCGGCTCGGCGCGGAGGAGTCGGTCGACGCGCTGCACATGCGCATCGGCGGCAGCGTCTACCTGGACGAGGGCTTCCACGCCGAGGGCGGCGTGACGCTGAGCGGATCGCGGATCGCCGGCGTGCTGATGTGCGGCGGCGGGCGCTTCGAGGCCGGCCTGACCCTCGTCGACCTGCAGGTCGGCGACGGCATCTTCCTGAACGAGGGCTGCGACGTCTCCGGCGGCGGCAGGCACGCGGCGGTGCGCCTGCGCGGCACCCGGATCGACGGGCAGATCATCCTCCGCCAGGGCCGCTTCTCGTCCGGCGTCGCGCTCGACCTGCGCCACGTGCGCGTGGGCAAGGACCTGCTCATGCCGTTCGCGGGCATCGACGGCGACGTGCAGCTCGAAGGCCTCACCTACGAGGGCCTGCCGCGCGACGCCACTGTGGACGAATGGCTGTCGTTGCTCTCGACGCGCACCCTCCGCTACTCCGCCCAGCCGTGGGCACAGCTCGCCCAGGCGCACCAGGCCGCGGGCCACGAGCGCGACGTGCGGCGCATCCGCGTTGCCCAGCAACGTGATCTGCGTCGCCGCGGCCGGCTCTCCCGCTGGGGACGCGTCTGGCACCTGGTCCGCGGCGTGACCGTGGGCCACGGCTACCGCCCAGGTCTCGCGCTCGTGTGGCTGGCCGGCGTGCTCACCGTGTCGGTGGGGCTCGTGCTGACCTCCGGTGCCGTCCGGTGTTCGGTCGTGGAGCAGGTCGGCTACGCCCTCAACGTCGCGACGCCGCTGGTGAAGGTCGACGCCGCTCGTTGCACCGTCGACACGGCCGCGCCCACAGGCCAGTTCGTCCTGGGCGCGACGTGGCTGCTGCAGATCCTGGCCTGGGCGTTCGCGACCCTGTTCGTGGCGGGCTTCACCGGTTTGGTGAGGCGCAACGCGTGACTGTCGGGGCTGTCTGATACACCAGGAGGCATGAGCGCGAAGACCGGAGCGAGAAAAGGTGAGCGGGTCCCCGCGGAGTCGCTGCCGGTCGCCCGGATCGTGGTCGACGTCCCCCTGGCCCACCTGGACCGCCCGTTCGACTACGCGGTTCCGTCCGAACTGGACGACACCGCCGTCCCGGGCTGCCGCGTGCGGGTGCGCTTCGCGGGCCAGCTGGTCGACGGTTACCTCCTGGAGCGCGCCGAGAAGTCGGAGTACGGCAAGAAACTCGCCTTCATCGAGAAGGTCGTCTCCCCGGAACCGGTGCTGGCACCGGAGATCGCCGCCCTGGCCCGCGCGATCGCCGACAGGTACGCGGGCGGCATGATCGACGTGCTGCGCCTGGCCATCCCGCCCCGCCACGCACGGGCGGAGGCGGCGGCGTCCCCGGAACCACCCCCGCTCCCGCAAGTCCCGGCGTGGGTGGCGAAAACGGCCGCCCTCGATGTCGCTGCCGAGCCTGACCCCGCCCCTGGCGCCGAGCCTTCTCCCACCTCCGGCGCCGTCCCCGCCACCCCTCACCCCGCGACCCCGCCATCCACTCCCGGCGACGCCGCACCCGCCACCCTGGTTTCAGACACTCCGGGCCTCGCCGCCACTCCGGGCCTCCCAGCCGCCGACGACCCAGCCGCCGACGTCCCAGCCGCCGACGTCCCAGCCGCCGACGTCCCAGCCGCCGACGTCCCAGCCGGCGACCCGGTCCCCCTACCCGCAGCCGCCCTCCCCGTGACCCCCCTTACCGCGCCTCCCCGCTCACACCTGCCCCCCGTCCCCGCCGACGCCTGGTCCCGCTACCCCCGCGGCCCCAAGTACCTCGAAGCCCTCCGCGAGGGCCGCCCCGCCCACGCCGTCTGGCAGGCCCTGCCCTCCGAGGACTGGCCCGCCCGCCTGGCCGAGGCCGCCGCCGCGGTCGCGTCGTCCGGGCGCGGTGTCGCCATCGTCGTGCCCGACCACCGCGACCTGGCCCGCGTCGCCGAGGCGTGCGGCAGGCTCATCGAAGGCGTCGTGACCCTGTCGGCCGATCTCGGGCCGTCGGAGCGCTACAAGCGCTGGCTGGCCGTGCGGCGGGGGGTGGCGCGGGTGGTGGTCGGCACGCGCGCCACGGCGTTCGCGCCGGTCCGGGACCCCGGGCTGCTCGTCGTGTGGGACGACGGGGACGACCTGCACGTCGAGCAGCGGTCGCCGTATCCGAACGTGCGTGACGTGCTGGTGCAACGCGCGCACATGACGGGTGCCGCGTTGCTCATCGGTGGGTTCGCGCGCACTGCCGAGGCGCAGCTGCTGGTCGAGACCGGGTGGGCGCACGAGATCGTCGCGTCGCGGGAGACGCTGAGGTCCGTGGCGCCGCGGGTGGTGTCGGTGGGCGACAACGAGTGGCAGGACGTCAAGGACCCGGCCGCGCGCACCGCCCGGTTGCCGTCCATCGCGTTCGACGCCGCCCGGTTCGCCCTCGCCGACTCGCCGGTGCTCATCCAGGTGCCGCGGCGCGGGTACGTGCCGTCGCTCGCGTGTGGTCAGTGTCGCGGGCCCGCGCGGTGCCGCCGGTGTGCGGGGCCGCTGGCCTTGCCGGGGGGGACCGAGGACGGGCTGCCGAAGCCCGCGTACTGCCGGTGGTGCGCCGCCACGGAGGCCGCGTTCCGGTGTCCCACGTGCGGGTCGCGCAAGCTGCGCGGGCAGATCATCGGGGCGCGCCGCACGGCCGAGGAGCTCGGGCGGGCGTTTCCCGGGCATCCGGTGCGGACCAGCGGCGCGGACGAGGTGCTGACGAAGGTGCCGGGCAAGCCCGCGCTCGTGGTCGCCACGCCGGGCGCCGAACCCGTGGCCGAGGGCGGTTACGGGGCGGTGCTGCTGCTCGACGGGTGGGCGTTGCTGGGCCGGGCCGACCTGAGGGCCTCCGAGGAGGCGCTGCGGCGGTGGATGACGGCCGCGGGGCTGGTGCGGCCGGGCAACGGGCGCGTGGTCGTGATCGCGGACTCCGGCCTGACGCCGGTGCAGGCGCTCGTCCGCTGGGATCCGGTGTGGCACGCCGCCACCGAACTCGCCGCGCGCACCGAGCTCGGGTTCCCGCCGGCGGTCAGGATGGCGACCGTCGACGGCACCCCGGACGCGGTGAACGCCATGCTCGACGAGCTCCGGCTGCCGCCCACCGGCGAGATCCTCGGGCCGGTGCCGCTGGGCGACGACGAGACGAAGGAACGCGCCCTGGTGCGGGTCGCGCGCGCCGAAGGCCGTCAGCTGGCCGCCGTGCTGGCCGAGGCGCAGGCCGTGCGGACGGCGCGCAAGGAGCAGGAGCTGGTGCGGATCAAGCTCGACCCGCTGGAGGTCCTGTAGTCAGTTCTCGAAGTGGGAGCGCAGGCCGGCGACGTTCTCGCGGATGTCCTCGTCGGTGAGCTTCTCGTACTCGAGGTACTCGCTCATGTAGGTCATGAGCTCGTTGCGCTCGGCGTGCTCCTCGTTCGCGATGACGTGCGCCGTCGTGCCCGCGATGCCCGCCGGGAAGAGCAGGAAGCCGTCGAGGCCCGCCATGGTGTCGAAGGAGGCGTTCTTGGCCTCCCACAGCGTCCAGACGTCGTCCTCGCGCCCGCACTCGGCGAGCAGCAGGGCGGCGAGCACCAACGCCTCGCGCACGCCCCAGCCCTCCTGGTGCGCGGCGGTCTCCTCGGCGAGGAGGTGGCGCAGCAGGTCGGCGTCGCCCTCGCGGCGTTCGCGCAGCAGGAGGTGCAGCGCCTCCTCGCGGTCGGCCTCGTCGAGCGGGGTGTTCGTGAAATCGGTTCGCAACTGGTCAAGATCGATCGACACGCCCGCACCTTAGGCCTTCCTCAAGGGGTGTTGCCATCCGGTCACAACGGAGTAGAAGTTTCCGCATGTTGCGAACGGTCGCCGCGTTGACACTCTCCGTCGTGATGGTCGCTCCTGCTCCGGCAGGCGCGGCGGAACCACCGCCCCGCGTTCCCGAACAGGTGGGCTGGGGAGGCGCCGTCTCGAGCGTCGACCCCGACGCGTCCCAGATCGGCATCGACGTGCTCCGCCGCGGTGGCAACGCCGTCGACGCCGCCGTCGCCACCGCCGCCGCGCTCGGCGTGACCGACCCGTTCAGCGCGGGCATCGGCGGCGGCGGGTTCTTCGTCCACTACGACGCCCGCACCGGTCGCGTGTCCACTTTGGACGGCCGGGAGACCGCGCCGCGTTCCGCGACCGACCAGCTCTTCGTGGAGAACGGCCAGCCGATCCCGTTCGCCGAGGCCATGACCAGCGGCAAGTCCGTCGGCGTCCCCGGCACGCCCAAGACGTGGCAGCAGGCGTTGCGCAAGTGGGGCACGCTCAACCTGCGTGAGGCCATGGCGCCCGCGGAAGCGTTGGCACGGCGCGGTTTCGTCGTCGACCAGACGTTCAACACGCAGATCACGAACAACGCCGCCCGCTTCGCCGACTTCACCTCGACCCGCGACCTCTACCTGCCCGGCGGCCAGCCGCCCGCGGTCGGCAGCACGTTCCGCAACCCGCAGCTCGCCGACACCTACCGCGAGCTCGCCCGCACCGAACTCGCGTCGCTCTACGGCGGCGCGGTCGGCCGCGACCTCGTCGACGCGGTCCGCAAGCCCCCGGTCGTGCCCGGCTCCACCCGCAACGTCCGCGCCGGCGACCTGCAGCTCTCCGACCTCACCCGCTACCAGGTCGAACGCCGCGATCCGACGCACACCCGCTACCGCGGTCTCGACGTCTACGGCATGGCGGCGCCGTCGTCCGGCGGCACGACCGTCGGCGAGGCGCTCAACATCCTCGAGTCGACCGACCTCTCGAAGGCCTCCGACGTCGAGTACCTGCACCGCTTCATCGAGTCGACCAAGCTCGCCTTCGCCGACCGCCTGCGCTGGGTCGGCGACCCGGCCTTCTCCCGCGTGCCGACCGAGGGGCTGCTGTCGCAGAAGTTCGCCGACAGCCGCGCGTGCCTGATCAAGCCCGACGCCGTGCTGCCCGCACCGCAGCCCGCCGCCGACCCGCGCGACCCGAAGGCCTGCGAGGCCACCGCCGGGACCTCGGCGCAGCGCGAGGACGCCGAACGCACCACGCATCTCACCACCGCCGACCGCTGGGGCAACGTCGTCGCCTACACCCTCACCATCGAGGCGGAGGGCGGCAGCGGCATCGTCGTGCCGAACCGCGGCTTCCTGCTCAACAACGAACTCACCGACTTCGAGTTCGTCGCCCCGAACCCGGCCGTCCCGCACCCGAACCTCCCCGGCCCCGGCAAGCGCCCGCGCTCGTCCATGGCCCCGACGATCGTCCTCGACCACGGCAAGGTCGTGCTCGCCGTCGGCTCACCGGGCGGCGCCACCATCCTCACCACGGTCACCCAGATCCTCACCGGGCGCCTGGACCGCAAGCTGTCCCTGCTCGACGCCGTCGCCGCCCCGCGCGCCTCGCAGCGCAACGCCGCCACCACCCCGGCCGAAGCGGCGTTCATCGCCGCCACGACCACCGCGGGCCTGCAGGCCATCGGACACAGGTTCAGCCAGAACGCCGAAATCGGCGCCGCCACGGCCGTCGAACGCACCAAGGACGGCCGCTGGCGCGCGGTCGCCGAGCCGACGCGCCGCGGAGGTGGTGCTGCCCGCGTGGTGAAGGTGGGCTGAGCCACCGAACCCGAGAGCGAGGAAAGGACGGGCGCCTGGCGACCGTCCTTTCCTCATTCCGTCGCCGTTTCGACCGGCGATGGAGTTCGGGTCGAACGCCGCGTTCTCGCCTGGACGAACTCGTAACGAAGCGCGACAGCGGCTCGATCCCCACTGCGGGCGGCGCAGTCGGCTCGTGAAGTGAGGCTCGCAATGGCGTGGAACATGCTCGAGATGACGGACGGCAGCAAGTACCGCGTTCTCGTCGATTTCCCCGAGCTCGTCCGGCAGGTTGACGACGCCCTGAAGGCGGGTGGCCTGATCACCCTCCCGATGGGGATCGAGAAGCCCGGGAACCCGGTCACCCTCAACCCCCGGCACATCGTCCGCGTGATCGACGGCATGCACTGAGCACCGATCCGGGAGCGGCGACGTCCGGCGGCCCTGTGAGCGGCTAGTTGTTCGTGCGGCCGTCGATGCGTTCGCGGATGAGGTCGGCGTGCCCGTTGTGCTGCGCGTACTCCTCGATCAGGTGGACGTAGAGCCAGCGCACCGACATCTCGCCCCACCGCGCGTGCACGAAGGTGTCGTCGAGATCGCGCGTGGCGGCCGCCGCGCGGGCCTGCGCCATCTCGGCGACGAGGTCGGCGTACTCGGTCTCGGCGCGGGCCGGGTCCAGGTCCTCGAAGGCGCCGTCCTGGGTGCCCGGCGCGCTGTACCGCGGCTTGACGTCCTGACCCGCCAGGCGGACGCGGAACCACATCCGCTCCACGTCGGCGAGGTGGCGGATCAGGCCCAGCAGGGTGAGGTTCGACGGCGGCGCGGAGGCCTCGGCCAGCTGCTCGCCGGTGAGCCCCGCGCAGTTCTGCAGGAAGGTGGCCCGGTGGCGGTCGAGCCACGCTTCCAGCATCGGGCGTTCCGGCCCGAGGAACGGTTCGTCGGTGATGTCGACTTCGGGTGCCGTCCAGGTCATGGACCCATGATCACTCGAACCCGCCTCCGGCACCTCACTCGGCCGGGTGTGCCGATCCTCCCGGATCGGTCGCATCAGCCTCTTGACCTGGAGGTTGTCCACCTTCCGGCCGAGTGGGGCACCCGATCTTCCTACCTCGGGCTGATGACGTCTCGATACCGCGAGACGATGTGTGCTGACCTGCGCGAACGGCACAGTGGACGCCATGACGACGACTACCGCCTCCAGCGCCCCGGTTGCCCACTTCGACCTCCACGCGCTGCTGCGTCCCGTGCTGACCGCGCTGCGCTTCACCGGCCACTTCGTCGTGGCGCTGGTGGGCGTGATCTTCCTCGGCAGCGCGTCGGAGCACTGACCGCGCTCCTCGTAGACTGGCTCCCAGTCCACACGAGGAGCACTGCGTGACCGTCCAACCCATCCGCCTGTTCGGCGACCCCGTGCTGCGCACCGCGGCCACCGAGGTCGTCGACTTCGACAAGGAACTGCGCACCCTGGTCAAGGACCTGTGGGACACGATGCAGAACGCGGGCGGAGCGGGCCTCGCCGCGCCCCAGCTCGGTGTCGGACTGCGGGTGTTCACCTACCACTGCGACGGTTTCGCCGGCCACCTCGTCAACCCGACGTGGGACGTCGTCGGCGAGGAGATGCAGGACGGCTCCGAGGGTTGCCTCTCCATCCCCGGTATGTCGTGGGACTGCAAGCGCCACCTGCACGTCGTGGCCAAGGGCTGGAACATGCACGGTGAGCCCGTCGAGGTCGAGGGCACCGAGACGCTGGCCCGCTGCATCCAGCACGAGTCGGACCACCTCGACGGCGTGATGTTCCTCGACCGTCTCGACGCCGAGACCCGCAAGAAGGCCATGCGGGAAATCCGGCAGGCCGAGTGGTTCGACGGTACGGTGCCCACCTTGAAGCAGAGCCCGCACCCACTCTTCGGCAGGTCCAGCTGACCATGCGACTCGTGTTCGCCGGTACGCCCGAGGTCGCACTGCCCTCGCTGCGCGCCTTCATCGACTCCTCCCGCCACGACGTCGTCGCCGTGGTCACCCGCCCCGACGCACCCTCCGGCCGCGGCCGCAGGCTCGAGCGCTCCCCGGTCGGCGCGCTCGCCGACGAGCACGGCATCGAGGTCCTCACGCCCGCCAAGGCGGGAGACCCCGAGTTCCTGGAGCGCCTGCGCGCGCTGGAACCCGACCTCTGCCCGGTCGTCGCCTACGGCAACCTGCTCCCGCAGCGCACCCTCGACGTCCCGAAGCACGGCTGGGTCAACCTCCACTTCTCCGTGCTGCCCGCGTGGCGCGGCGCCGCGCCGGTGCAGGCCTCCGTGCGCAACGGTGACGACATCACGGGCGCCTCGACGTTCCGCATCGTCAAGGAGCTCGACGCGGGCCCGGTGTTCGGCGTGGTGACCGAGAAGGTGCGCGAGCGCGACACCTCCGGCGACCTGCTGACCCGGCTGTCCGTCTCGGGCGCCGACCTGCTGCTGTCCACTGTGGACGGAATCGAGGACGGCACCCTGCGCGCCGTCGAGCAGCCCGCCGACGGCGTCACCTACGCCGCCAAGATCACCGTCGAGGACGCGCGCCTCGACTTCACCGCCCCCGCGACGGCCGTCGACCGCCTGGCGCGCGCCGTGACGCCGGAACCCGGCGCCTGGGCCGAGTTCCGCGGCGAGCGCCTCAAGCTCGGCCCCGTGACGCCCGTGGCCGACGTGACGCTGCCGGCGGGCGAGGTGCTCGTCGAGCGCAAGCGCGTGCTCGTCGGCACCGCGACCACCGCGGTGGCCCTCGGGGAGGTCCAGGCGCAGGGCAAGAAGCGCATGGCCGCCACCGACTGGGCGCGCGGCACGCGGATCGAAGCAGGGGAGCGCATCGCATGACGGGCGTCTGCCTGAGGCCTGCGGGCGTTGCCCACGGGCGGGGCGTGGACGCCACGCGTGGTGGTCGTCGAGGGCTGCGGTGTGACGTGGTGCGTGGGTGGCGGCGCGCGGATGTGTTGCGCGTTGTCCGAGAGTCGCAGGACGTGATCGTGGTGCGTGGTGGCCGCAAGCGTCAGGACGCGGCCGTGGCGAGCGAGTGCTGGGGCATGGACGTGCGGTGCGTCGCGCGTGAGCGGCACGACAGGAAGGCGGCGCGCGTGACCCGTGGCGCCGCAGGGGAGCCCGAGACAGTGGAGTACACCGCATGACCAACCACTCGCGAGGCGCCTCCAAGCCGTCCCGTCCGAGCAGGCCGCACCCGCCGCGCCGGCGCACCGGGCCCTCCAGGCCACCCGTGGAGGACCCGGCCCGCCTTGCCGCGCTGGAGACCCTGCGCGCCGTGCGGCAGCGTGACGCGTACGCGAACCTGGTGTTGCCGCAGATGCTCCGCGAACGTCGCATCACTGGCCGTGATGCGGCGCTGGCCACCGAACTGACCTACGGCGCGGCGCGAGCCCAAGGGCTGCTCGACGCCGTCATCGAGGCGTGCTCGGACCGGCCGCTGTCCGAAGTGGACGGCTCGGCGCTCGACGCGTTGCGGCTGGGGGCGTATCAGCTGCTGCGCACCCGGATTCCGTCCCACGCCGCGGTCGCCTCGACCGTCGACCTCGTGCGGGCCGAGCTCGGGTCCGGCATCGCCGGCTTCGTGAACGCCGTCCTGCGCCGGGTGGCGGAGCAGGACGAGGCCGCCTGGGTCGACGAGCTGGCTCCCGACCCGGACACCGATCCGATCGGCAACCTGGCCTTCACCCACGCCCACCCGCGCTGGATCGCGCAGGCGTTCGCGGAGGCCCTCGGCAGCCGCGAGGAGCCGTTGAAGCTGGCCCTCGAGGCCGACGACGCCCGCCCGGCCGTGCACCTGGTCGCACGGCCCGGCGAGGTGAGCTCCGACGAGCTCGCGGCCATCACCGGCGGTGACGTGGCGCCGTACTCGCCGTACGGCGTGCACCTGGAGGCGGGTGCGGGCGACCCGGGCGATCTCGAGCCCGTCCGGGAGCGCCTCGCCAACGTCCAGGACGAGGGCAGCCAGCTGTGTGCGTTGGCCCTGACGCGTGCGCCGCTCCTGGGCGGTGACGACGGGGGTACCGATGACCGCTGGCTGGACCTCTGCGCCGGCCCGGGCGGCAAGGCCGCCCTGCTGGCCGCACTGGTCGGCCTCGAAGGCGGCGAGCTGATCGCCGTCGAGAAGGCGCCCCACCGCGCCGAGCTCGTGCGCAAGATCACCTCCGGCCTGCCGGTCACCGTGGAGGTGGCCGACGGCCGCGAGACCGACTTCCTGGAAGGGGCGTTCGACCGCGTGCTGGTCGACGCGCCCTGCACCGGTCTCGGTGCCCTGCGCAGGCGCCCGGAGGCGCGGTGGAGGCGCCAGCCCGCCGACGTCGGCACGCTCACGAAGCTGCAGCGGGAGCTGCTCACCGAGGCGTTGCGACTGGTGCGTCCTGGCGGCGTCGTGGCTTATGTCGTGTGTTCACCTCATCTCTCGGAGACCGTGGGGGTGGTGACGGACGTCGCGCGGCGGACGGGAGCCGAACTGCTGGACACGCGGGAGTTCTTCCCGGGAGTTCCGGACCTCGGGGAAGGCCCGCACGTCCAGCTCTGGCCCCACCTGCACGGCACCGACGCGATGTTCTGCGCGGTGCTGCGACGCCCTGTGTGAGCGCTCGGGAAGGACGCTAGCGACGGGGTCTGACAGCGAAGGGCCCCGTCGGCCCGCAGAGGGCCGCAACGGCTCCGGAGTTCACTGGTTCGGGTGACGGCAGGGGGTGTGCGATGGCTGTCGTCCTGGTGACCGGCATGTCCGGCGCGGGGAAGTCGACCGCACTGGAAGCGCTGGCACAGCGGGGATATCGCACCGTGGACACCGACTACGGCGACTGGATCGACCGCACCGGCGAACCGCGGTGGCGCGAGGACCTGGTCGACGCCCTGATCGCCGGGCACGAACGGTCGGGAGAGCCGCTGTTCCTCGCCGGCACGGTGGTCAACCAGGCGGGGTTCCGCGCCAGGTTCGACGAGGTCGTGCTGCTCAGCGCACCGATCGCCACCCTCCTCGACCGCGTCGCCACCAGGACGACCAACCCGTTCGGCGGCACGGAGGAGGACCGCGAACGGATCATCGCGGACACCCGCGAGGTCGAGCCGTTGCTGCGCGCGTCGGCCACCGTCGAGATCGACACCCGCCTGCCCCCGGACGTCGTCGCGGACCGCCTGGCGGCACTCGCCGGACCTCCACCACGACCTGCCTAGGATCGTCCACATGACACGTGGGCTGCTCGGACTGGTCGCAAGCGGCTGCGGCGGCGTCGAAAGCTGGTTCCGCACCGAACTCGCGCAACCGGCCAGGGACAGGGGCTGGCAGCTCGCCATCACCTTCACGCCGGCCGTGGCCCCGTGGTTCGAGGAGGCGGGGGAGTTGGTGAAGCTCCAAGCCCTCACCGACCTCCCGATCCGCTGGGAGCCGAGGATGCCGGGCCAGCCCAAGCCCTACCGGACGCCCGACGCGTTCATCTTCGCCCCCGCCAGCGCGAATTCCGTGGCCAAGCTGGCCCTGGGCATCGGCGACAACCAGGCCCTGACCGCGCTGAACGAGGCGATGGGCGTCGAGGGCTGCAAGGTCGTCGTCCTGCCCCAGGCCAACGCGGACAAGCGCCGTCACCCGATGTGGGAGACGCACGTCACGACGCTCGCCGAGGCGGGTGTCGTGGTGGTCTCAGACGAGCCTCCCGGCAGGCTGCTCGACCTGCTGGACACCTAGACTTCACCCTTGTGGTCCACACGCCGATGATCGCCCCCAGCATCCTGTCCGCCGACTTCGCGCGCCTCGCCGACGAGCTCGCCGCGGTGCCCACGTCGGACTGGATCCACGTCGACGTCATGGACAACCACTTCGTGCCGAACCTGACGCTCGGCCTGCCGGTGGTGAAGTCGCTGCTGAAGGTGACCGACATCCCGATCGACTGCCACCTGATGATCGAGGACCCGGACCGCTGGGCCATCGGCTACGCGGAGGCGGGCGCGTACAACGTCACCGTGCACGTCGAGGCGGCGAACGACCCGGTCGCGCTGGCCAAGAACCTGAGGGCGGCGGGCAGCAAGGCCGGCCTGAGCATCAAGCCCGGCACCCCGCTGGAGCCGTACGTCGAGGTCCTCAAGCACTACGACACGCTGCTGGTGATGTCGGTGGAGCCCGGCTTCGGCGGCCAGAGCTTCATGGCGGACGTGCTGGACAAGGTCCGCCAGGCCCGCCACCTCGTCGACACCGGGCACCTCAAGCTGCTGGTGGAGATCGACGGCGGCATCAACGCCGACACGATCGAACAGGCCGCGCAGGCCGGGGTGGACTGCTTCGTCGCGGGCTCCGCCGTGTACGACGCCTCCGACCCCGGCAAGGCCGTCGAAGCGCTGCGCGCCCAGGCAGCCGGGGCGAGGTGACTCCCGAGGACGCGATGGCGCTCGCCATCGCGGAGAGCGAACGGGTGCGGGGCACCACCAGCCCCAACCCGCCGGTCGGCTGCGTGATCCTGGACGAGAACGGCGAGGCGGTCGGTTTCGGCGGCACCCAGCCCGTCGGTGGTCCGCACGCCGAGGTCATGGCTCTCAAAGAAGCGGGCACGAAAGCACAGGGCGGCACGGCCGTGGTCACCCTTGAGCCGTGCGCGCACTACGGCCGCACACCGCCGTGCGCAGAAGCGCTCGTCGAGGCGGGCATCAAGCACGTCATCCACGCCGTCAGCGACCCCAACCCGAGGGCGTCGGGCGGCGCCGAACTGCTCGAACGAGCTGGAATCACGGTCGAGAGCGGTCTCCTCGCGCAAGAAGTCAGCAGGGGCTCTCTCAGGGCGTGGCTGCACTACGCGCGCACGGGCCGTCCGCACGTCACGTGGAAGTACGCGGCCTCACTGGACGGACGCATCGCCGCGCAGGACGGCACCAGCAGGTGGATCAGCTCAGAGGTCTCCCGCGAGGAGGTCCACGCGCTGCGCGCGAAGCTCGACGCGATCGTCGTCGGCACGAACACGGTCCGGCTGGACGACCCGGCGCTGACCGCCAGGGACGCCGCAGGAATGCCGCTGGCCCGCCAGCCGTTGCCGGTGGTCGTGGGCATGAGCGACCTGCCGGTTGGAGCGAAGCTCCAGCACACCGCGCTACACCTTCGCACGCACGAACCGGACGTCGTGCTGGGCGCTCTCGCGGAGCAGGGGGTGGTCGACGTGCTGCTGGAAGGCGGTCCGACGCTCGCCGGTGCGTTCTGGCGGGCGGGCAGGGTCGACCGCGTGCTCGCCTACGTGGCGCCCGTGCTGCTCGGGGCAGGTCCCGCGGCGGTGCTGGACGCGGGCGTGTCGACCATCACGGACGCTGTCCGGTTGACCGTGGAAGAGTTCACCATGAGCGGGCCGGACTTGCGGATCAGCGCGGTTCCGCAAACTTAGGAGGAGCGGTGTTCACCGGGATCGTCGAGGAACTCGGCCACGTCGTAGCGACGGAGGACCTGCCGGACGCGGCGCGGATCCGCATCGCGGGTCCGATCGTGACCAGCGACGCCAAGCACGGCGACTCCATCGCGGTGAACGGCGTCTGCCTCACCGTCGTGGACGTCGAGGACGGCGCGTTCACCGCCGACGTGATGCGCGAGACCCTCAACCGCAGCAGCCTCGCGAAGCTCGCCGAGGGCGACCGGGTCAACCTGGAGCGCGCGGCCGCCGTCGGCCAGCGCCTCGGTGGCCACATCGTGCAGGGCCACGTCGACGGCACGGGCTCGATCCTCGCGCGGGAGAAGGCCGAGCACTGGGAGATGGTCCACATCGGACTCCCGCCCAGCCTCGCCCGCTACGTCGTGGAGAAGGGCTCCATCACGGTCGACGGGGTCTCGCTGACGGTCGTGACCGTCTCCGAGGACCAGTTCACCGTGAGCCTGATCCCGACCACCCTCGAACTCACCACGCTCGGGCACCGCCTGCCCGGCGACCTGGTGAACCTGGAGGTCGACGTGCTCGCGAAGTACGTCGAACGACTGGCGATCCCGCACCTGCGGGCCATCGCGGGCGAGGAGGCCCAGTGAGCACCGACTTCGCTGAGATCGAGCGCGCGATCAAGGACATCGCCGCCGGTCGTCCCGTGGTCGTTGTGGACGACGAGGACCGCGAGAACGAGGGCGACCTGATCTTCGCCGCCGAGAAGGCGACGCCCGAGCTGATCGCGTTCATGGTCCGCTACACGTCCGGGTACATCTGCGTGCCGCTGACCGAGGCCGACTGCGAGCGCCTCGACCTGCCGCCGATGTTCCACACGAACCAGGACGCGCGCGGCACCGCGTACACCGTGACGGTCGACGCGCGCGAGGGCGTCAGCACCGGCATCTCGGCCGCGGACCGCGCCCGCACCATCCGGTTGCTCGCCGACCCGACCGCGAAGGCCAGCGACTTCAACCGCCCCGGCCACGTGGTGCCGCTGCGCGCCAAGGCCGGTGGCGTGCTGCGTCGTCCCGGGCACACCGAGGCCGCCGTCGACCTGTCGCGCCTGGCCGGGCTCTCACCCGCCGGCGTGCTCTGCGAGATCGTGTCGCAGAAGGACGAGGGCGACATGGCCCGCCGCGACGAGCTGGAGGTCTTCGCGGCCGACCACGACCTCGCCCTGATCACGATCGCCGACCTCATCGCGTACCGCCGCCGGGTCGAGACCCAGGTCGAACGCGCCGCCGAGGCCCGCATCCCGACCGCGCACGGCGTGTTCACCGCGTTCGGCTACGACAGCCTGCTCGACGGCATCGAGCACGTCGCGATGGTCTACGGCGACATCGGCGACGGCGAGGACGTGCTGGTGCGCGTGCACTCCGAGTGCCTCACCGGTGACGTGCTCGGCTCCCTGCGCTGCGACTGCGGCCCGCAGCTCGACGCGGCGCTGGAAGCCGTTGCGGCACAGGGACGCGGCGTTGTGCTGTACATGCGCGGTCACGAGGGCCGCGGCATCGGCCTGATGCACAAGCTGCAGGCCTACCAGCTGCAGGACGAGGGCGCCGACACCGTGGACGCGAACCTCGTGCAGGGCCTGCCCGCCGACGCGCGCGACTACGGCACGGGCGCGCAGATCCTCGTGGACCTCGGCATCAAGTCCATGCGGCTGCTGACGAACAACCCGGCCAAGCGCGTCGGCCTGGAGGCCGGATACGGTCTGCGTGTGCTCGACCGGGTGCCGCTGCCGATCTCCCCGAACCCGGAGAACCTGCGGTACCTGCGCACCAAGCGCGACCGGATGGGCCACGAACTGAACCAGCTGGAGCAGTACGAGGCGGTTGTTTCCGCTACGGAGGACCAGGAATGAGCGGCGAGGGCCGTCCTGAGCAGACGAAGCTCGACGGCAAGGGCCTGAGCGTCGCCATCGCGGCGACGCGCTGGCACACCAAGATCACCGACCAGCTCGTCGAGCGCGCCCTCAAGGCCGCCGAGGACGCGGGCTGCGTCGACACGACGGTCGTGCGCGTGGCGGGAGCGATCGAGCTTCCCGTCGTGGTGCAGGAACTCGCGCGTCACCACGACGCGGTGGTCGCGCTGGGCGTGGTCATCCGCGGCGGCACCCCGCACTTCGAGTACGTGTGCGACTCGGTGACCGACGGGCTCACGCGCGTCGCGCTCGACGAGTCCACGCCCGTCGGCAACGGCGTGCTGACGACGAACACCGAGGAGCAGGCGCTGGCCCGTGCCGGCCTGCCGGACTCGGTGGAGGACAAGGGGTACGAGGCGACCGTCGCCGCGATCGACACGGCGCTGGTGCTGCGCGGCCTGCGCCAGCCCTGGACCGAGCGAGGTTTCGAATGATGACCGCGGAGCGGATCGTCCTGCGTCCCAAGAAGATCCGCCGAGTCGCGTGGGCGTGCGCGGTCGGTCTCGTCGCCGTCTTCACGGTCGTCGGCGTGCTGCTGGGCGACACCCCGACCGGCGTGATCTTCCGGACCTCCGACCAGGTCGCCATGATCTTCCTCGGCTTCCTGCTGGCGGGCGGTGTGCTGCTGCTGACCCGTCCGCGCGTCACCGCCGACGCGTCGGGCGTCGACGTGCGCAACGTCGTGACGTCACACCACTACGACTGGAACGACGTGCTGTCGGTCAGCTTCCCGGACGGCGCCGCGTGGGCCCGCCTGGAGCTCCCGGACGACGAATACGTCTCGATCATGGCGGTGCAGGCGACGGACCGCGAGTACGCCGTGTCGTCCGTGCGCGCGTTGCGTGAACTGCACAAGGCAGCGCGGATCTAGTTCCACTGACCGAGGATCGCGCCCGCGAGCGTGAGTCCGACGATGTGGTAGCCCGCCCCGATGGCCGCGAAGGTGATCGGGGCGGGCTTCGTCATGTCGTAGGCACCCGTGACGAACCGGACGGGCAACGCGATGCCGATGCCGACGACGAGCCCGAGCAGCAGGCCTTCCATGATGGTGTCGGTGTCCGACGCGCGACCGACCATCGCCGTCGTGAGAGTGATGACGAAGCACGTCAGCAGCGGGATCGCGTAGACGGCCGCGCCCGGTCTCTCCGGTGGGCTCAGGTCCTGGCCGGACGAGCGCTGGTAGGCCCTGCCGAAGGCGTACTCCGCGTACCACACCATGCCCAGCGCGAAGTACGCGATCGTGGCGACGACGACGGCCGGCCAGTTCAGGTCGCCGAGCACGCTGAGGTTCATGGGATCTCCGCAATGATCAGGGTGACTTGGCATCGCGAAGCGCACGGCCGCCGTTACGAACCCATAGACGGCGAAAGGGCCGCCCACCAATGGGTGAGCGGCCCCTCCAGCGGTCCCTGACTAGCTGCGGACCATCTTGCGCAGCACGTACTGCATGATGCCGCCGTTGCGGTAGTAGTCGGCCTCTCCGGGCGTGTCGATGCGGACGACCGCGTCGAACTCGACCTTCGCGCCGTCGGCCTTCGTGGCGGTCACGTGCACCGTCGACGGCGTGGTGCCGTTGTTCAGCTCCGTGAGGCCGGCGAAGTCGAACGTCTCGGTGCCGTCCAGCCCCAGGGACGCGGCGTTCTCGCCGGCCGGGAACTGCAGCGGCACGACGCCCATGCCGATCAGGTTCGAGCGGTGGATGCGCTCGTAGGACTCGGCGATGACGGCGCGGACGCCGAGCAGCGAGGTGCCCTTGGCGGCCCAGTCGCGCGACGAGCCGGAGCCGTACTCCTTGCCCGCCAGCACGACGAGCGGGACGCCGGCCTCCGCGTAGGCGACCGACGCGTCGTAGATCGTCGTCTGCGGGGCGTCGGCCTCCAGGAAGTTGCGGGTGAAGCCGCCCTGGACGTCGTCGAGCAGGAGGTTGCGCAGGCGGATGTTCGCGAACGTGCCGCGGATCATCACCTCGTGGTTGCCGCGGCGGGAGCCGTAGGAGTTGAAGTCCTTGCGCTCCACGCCGTGCTCGGTCAGGTACTTGCCCGCGGGCGAGTCGGCCTTGATCGAACCGGCGGGGGAGATGTGGTCCGTGGTGACCGAGTCGCCCAGCAGCGCGAGGACGCGAGCGCCCGCGATGTCGGTGACCGGCTTCGGCTCCATCTCCATGCCCTCGAAGTACGGGGGCTTGCGCACGTAGGTGGACTCGCTGTCCCACTCGAACGTGTTGCCGGTCGGCGTGGGCAGCGACTGCCAGCGCTCGTCACCGGAGAACACGTTCGTGTAGCCCTTGGTGAAGCCCTCCGCGGAGATCGAGGTCGAGATGACCTCGGCGATCTCGGCCGGCGACGGCCAGATCTCCGACAGGTAGACGGGCTTGCCCTCGGTGTCCGTGCCGAGCGGCTCGGTGGTGATGTCCTTGTCCATCGAACCGGCCAGCGCGTACGCCACGACGAGCGGCGGCGACGCGAGGTAGTTCATCTTGATGTCCGGATTGATCCGGCCCTCGAAGTTGCGGTTGCCGGACAGCACCGAGACGACCGCGAGGTCGCCTTCCTGCACGCCCGCCGAGATCTCCTCCTGCAGCGGGCCCGAGTTGCCGATGCAGGTGGTGCAGCCGTAGCCGACCAGGTGGAAGCCGAGCTTCTCCAGGTACGGCATGAGGCCGGCGCGCTCGTAGTAGTCCATGACGACCTTCGAGCCCGGCGCCAGGGTCGTCTTGACCCACGGCTTGCGCTCGAGACCGCGCTCGACGGCCTTCTTCGCGAGAAGGGCCGCGCCGAGCATCACGGACGGGTTCGAGGTGTTGGTGCACGACGTGATCGCGGCGATCGCCACGGCGCCGTGGTCCAGCTCGAACTCGTTGCCGTCGAGCGAGACCTTGACCGGGTTCGACACGCGGCCGGTCGCGCCCTCGGCGGCGGACTGGAACACCTTCGGCTTGCCCGAGCCGTTCTCGCCCTCGTGGACGGCGACCGGGTCGCTGGCCGGGAACGTCTCGTCGACGGCCTCGTCCACGCCTGACAGCTCGGGGGAGTCGGTGTGCGCGACGTAGGCGCCCAGGGCCTGGCGGAACGCCTCCTTGGCGGAGGTCAGCTCGATGCGGTCCTGCGGGCGCTTCGGGCCGGCGATGGACGGGACGACCGTCGCCAGGTCGAGCTCCAGCGTCTCCGAGTACACGGCCTCGCGGGACGGGTCGTGCCAGAGGCCCTGCTCCTTGGCGTAGGCCTCGACGAGCGCGATCTGCTCCTCGGACCGGCCGGTGAGGCGCAGGTAGTCGATGGTCTCGCCGTCGATCGGGAAGATGCCGACCGTGGAGCCGAACTCCGGCGACATGTTGCCGATGGTGGCGCGGTTGGCGAGCGGCACGGCGCCGACGCCCTCGCCGTAGAACTCGACGAACTTGCCGACGACGCCCTGCTTGCGCAGCATCTCGGTGATCGTGAGCACGAGGTCGGTCGCGGTGGCGCCGGGGGGCAGCTCACCGGAGAGCTTGAAGCCGACGACCCGCGGGATCAGCATGGAGACCGGCTGGCCGAGCATCGCGGCCTCGGCCTCGATGCCGCCGACGCCCCAGCCCAGCACGCCGATGCCGTTGACCATCGTGGTGTGCGAGTCGGTGCCGACCAGCGTGTCCGGGTACGCCTGGCCGTTGCGGACCATGACGACGCGCGCCAGGTGCTCGATGTTGACCTGATGCACGATGCCGGTGCCGGGCGGGACGACCTTGAACTCGTCGAACGCCGTCTGGCCCCAGCGCAGGAACTGGTAGCGCTCGCGGTTGCGCTCGTACTCCAGGTCGACGTTCAGCTCGAACGCGTCCGGGCGGCCGAAGACGTCGGCGATGACCGAGTGGTCGATCACGAGCTCGGCGGGGGCGAGCGGGTTCACCTTCGCGGCGTCGCCGCCGAGCTGGGTGACGGCCTCGCGCATGGTGGCGAGGTCGACGACGCAGGGGACGCCGGTGAAGTCCTGCATCACGACGCGGGCCGGCGTGAACTGGATCTCGGTGCTCGGCTCGGCGGCCGGGTCCCAGTTGGCGAGAGCGCGCACGTGGTCGGCGGTGATGTTCGCGCCGTCCTCGGTCCGCAGCAGGTTCTCCAGCAGGATCTTCAGGCTGAACGGCAGACGCTCGGCGCCCTCCACGGCGCTCAGCCGGAACACCTCGTACGAGGCGTCGCCGACGTTGAGCGTGCCGCGGGCGCCGAAGCTGTCCTTGCTAGCTGGTGCAGTCACGTGCAACTCCATCTGGTGACAGCGCGGTGGTCGGTTCGGGATGGGGAAGAGTCTTCCTCACTGGGTCGACGGCTGCCCCTCGACCCCAAACAGTACGCTTGTCCTGTAAGCCGGTTCAACCCAGGTTGCCCTAAGTCACCGTCACGACGACGGGGAACGTCGAAGCGGCAGGACGCGACGTTCAGGGTGGCTATCTTGGCGTGGTGCTCCTCGACCAGGTTTCGAAGCGGTACGGGCGTGGGCCCTGGGTGCTGCGCGACCTCACGCTGGAGGTCTCCGGCCTGACCGTGCTGACCGGCGCGAACGGCACCGGCAAGTCCACGTTGCTCAAGATCGCCGCGGGCGTGCTGAGGCCGACGTCCGGCCGCGTCGAGCGGCCTGCGTCGGTGGGCTATGTGCCGGAGCGCTTCCCATCGGACGTGAAGATGTCCGCCTCGTCGTACCTCGCGCACATGGGGCGGGTGCGGCGTGCCGGGGCGAACGACGTGCTGGAACGGCTGGGGTTCGTCGGCTCGATGACGGCGCCGATGTCGGAGCTGTCCAAGGGCAACGCGCAGAAGGTCGCGCTGGCGCAGGCCTTCCTCGCCACCGACGTGCTGGTGCTCGACGAGCCGTGGACCGGGCTCGACCCCGGGGCCGCGGAGCAGCTCGTGGCGTTGCTGGAGGGGCGGACGGCGCTGGTGTCCGACCACGAGGGACACCTCGCGTCGGCCACGCGCGTCGACCTCGCCGGTGGGCACGTGACGATCGATCTCAGCCGGGTGGCGGCCGTGGACGTGCTGGAAGCGCTGGAAGGGGTGCGGTCCGTGCAGACGCGTGGGTCGTCGGTGCGCGTGGTGGTGGCGCCGGACCGCAGCGACCAGGTGCTCGCCGAGGCGTTGCGGCTCGGGTGCTCGGTGCGGAGCGTGCGATGACCTCCCTCGTCCGGTACCTCGCGGCCGATGTCCTTCGCGGGCAACGGTATTTGGCGCCCCTGCTGGTGTTCCTCGGCGGCATGGGGATGTTGTTCTCCTCGGACGCCGGGCAGCCGCTGGAGGCGTACTCGGGCTCGTCGGCGTTGCTGTACCCGATCTCGGCCTGGGTGGCCGTGGTGGTGGCGACGTCCGAGGACGTGGTGCGGCGCGAGATCACGGTCGTGTCCGCCGGTGGGTGGTCGCGCGTCCTGACCGCCTCGGCGCTGGTCGCGGTGCTGTTCTCGCTGGTGCTGGCGGTGTTGGCGTCGGTGTGGCCGGTGGTGACGAACCCGCACCCGTACACGGCGAGCGAATTATTTGTCGGACTCGCCGCGCATACTGGGTGTGCGTTGCTCGGCGTCGGTGTGGGCCTGCTGTTCGCCCGTCCCGTTCTCGACTCCGTCGGGCGCACCGTCCTGGCGGTGTTCTCGGTGGTGGTGCTGACGTACCCGCTCGGCCGGGGCACCCCGCTCGGGTGGGTGCTCGACGCCCTGGGCCACAACAGGGTGTCGCTGTCCCTGCTGGGGGCGGTGGCGGCAGGAGCCGTGCTCGTCGCGGGCGCGGTGGTGGCCGGGGTGCGGCGGGCCTGATGCGGGTCGACGTGCTCGGGCCGCTGCGGGTCGTGGCCGCGGACGGCGCACCGGTCGAGGTGCGCGGCAAGCGCCTGCGCTGGCTGCTGATCCGGCTGGCGGTGGAACCTGGAGCCGTCGTCGCGCCGGAGCGGCTGATCGCCGACCTGTGGCCGGACGAGCCGCCGGTCGACGGTGCCGCGGCTTTGCAGTCGCTCGTGTCGCGGCTGCGGCGGGTGCTCGGTGCTGCGGTGATCTCGTCGCACGCGTCGGGCTACCGGCTGGAGGCCTCGACCGACGTCGAGGAGTTCGCGCGCACCCGCGACGCGGCCCTGTGGCGCGGGGCGGCGTTCGAGGACGCGCCCTTCGCGGTGGACGAGGCCGTGCGGCTGGCGTTGCTGCGCGACGACCTGGCGGGGCTGGAGGCGCTGGCGGCCGCGCACCCGTTGCGCGAGGACGTCCAGGCCCGGCTGATGCTGGCGCTCAACGCCGCCGGACGGCGGTCGGACGCGCTGGCGGTGTTCGCGCGCGTGCGTTCGGCCCTGGCCGACGAGCTGGGCGTGGACCCCGGTGAGGCGCTGGCGGCCGCCCACCTGGCGGTGCTGCGCGACCGCGTCGCGCGTGGCAACCTGCCGGCCGCGGTCGGGTCGTTCGTCGGGCGTGACGGCGACCTGGCGGTGCTGGCGGAGCTGGTGCGGGACAACCGGTTGGTGACGCTGACCGGCTTCGGAGGCGTGGGCAAGACACGTCTCGCGCTGACGCACGCCTCGACCCTGCCGCAGGCGTGGTTCGTCGAGCTGGACTCGGCGGCCGACCCGCTCGCGGCGCTGGACACCGCCCTGGGACCCAACCCGTTGGCGGCGCCCGTGTTCTCCCGCCTCGGGGCGTCGCTGGTGGTGCTCGACAACTGCGAGCACGTGGTGGACGCGGCCGCCGCGTTGTGCGTCCGGCTGCTGGCCGAGGCGCCGGACGCGCGCGTGCTGGCGACGTCACGTGAGCCGCTGGGGATCCCCGGCGAGGTCGTGCACGCGGTGGCGCCGCTCGACCTCGACCACGCCGTGCGGTTGTTCTCGGCGCGCGTCGGATCGGTGTTCGACGCCGACGTCGTGCGGCGGGTTTGTGCTGCCCTGGACGGGATCCCGCTGGCGCTGGAGCTCGCGGCGGCACGGGCGCGCTCGTTGTCGGCGGCGCAGCTGGAGTCGCGTGTGGACAGTCGGCTGCGCCTGCTGGACCGCGGCGCGCGGACCGGGCCGGTGCGGCACCGCACGTTGCGGGCGGTGATCGACTGGAGCTGGGAGCTGCTCGACGACGCCGAGCGCGCGCTGCTGGCGCGGCTGGCGGTGTTCGTGGGCGGGGCGACCGCCGAGGCGGTGCACGAGGTGTGCGGTGCCGGAGACCTGTGGGACACCGAGGACCTGCTGGCCGCGCTCGTCGAGAAGTCCCTCGTCGTGCGCGCGGGCGAGCGGTACCGGTTGCTGGAGACCGTGCGCGAGTACGCGTTGGAGCAGAACGCCGCCGACCCCGCGCGGCATGCCGCCTACTACGTGGCACTGGCGGAGCGGCACGAGCCGTTGCTGAGAGGGGCGGGGCAGCTGGAGGCGTTGAAGGTCTTCGACGTCGAGCGCGCCAACCTGGACGCGGCGATGGCGTGGGCGGTGCGCGACGACCTCGGCACGGCACGGCGGATGATGGCGGCCCGGGCCTGGCACTGGCTGGTGATGACCAAGCGGTTCGAGGAGATCCACCGCTGGGCGCTGCAGATCCCCGGCGACCCGCTGTCGGAGGCGGTGGCCGCGTTCGGCACGGCGGACGTCATCACCGCGTCGCGGCGGTTGTGGGAGGAGGACCTGCCGACGGCCGTGTGCGCGTTGATGCTCACCACCGGTCACGTGTGGGGTGACGCCGACCTGGGGGAGCGGCTCGAGGCGCTGGCCGAGCGGATGGAGCGGTCGCCCGACGGGTGGACGCGGGCGTTCTCGGCGCTGGTGCGCGGGCTGGTGGCCGGGGAGTTCAGCGACGGCGCGGCACCGCGGGCCGAGGCGCAGTACCGGCTCGCGCTCGACGGGTTCCGGGCCGCGGGTGACCGGTGGGCCGTCGTGTTCTGCCTGTCGTGCCTGGTCATGGTGCTGATCAACCGCGGCGCGTTCGCCGAGGGGTTCCAGGCGGTGTCGGAGGCGCGGCAGGTCGCGGCGGAGCTGGGCGAGCCCGAGTCGATGCTCGTGCCGATGTCGGTGCTGGTGCAGGCGGCGCGGCTGAAGATCCGGACCGGCGACCTCGCCGGGGCCAGGGACGATCTCGCGCGGGTGCCGTGGTCGCCGTCCGACCTGGACCGGGGGCGGATCGCGCAGGCGCACGGCGAGATCGCCTACTGGAGCGGTGACTTCGAGGACGCCGTGCGGCTCTACCGGCAGGCGCTCGACGCCACGGCGGACTCGCAGGCGAGCCAGTTCCGGGCGAACGTCCACGCGGGGCTCGGGCTGGCGCTCACGCGGCTCGGTCACCTCGACGCGGCGGGGGAGGAGCACGGGAAGGCCCGCGAGGCCATCAGCAGGAGCGCGGACGGGCCTGCCCGCGCGACGGTGCTCGAGTGGTATGCGGACTGGCTGCTCGCCCAGGGCGATCCCGGCAGCGCGGGCAACGCCCTGGACGAGGCGGAACGGCTACGCGGCGGTCCGAGCGGCGACCCGGCGGTGGTGCAGCTGCGTCACCGGGTTCGCGCCGAAGTAGGCGTCGATCGCTGACCGGCCGATCGCGGCGACGTACCCGTCCGGGCGCACGAGCACCGGGCCGTCCGGGAGGTCCAGCGTCACGAAGTCGGGTCCGCGCAGCAGGTCGAAGATCCGGCCCTGCTCGGTGACACCGTCCGGCATCCGGTCGCCCGCCTGCAGCCCCTCGCCCTCGGTGGTCCGGTACGACAGCGACAGCTGCAGGGTCTCGTCGTCGCGCTTCTGGAACGGGTTGCCGGACATCATGAGCTCGGTCGTCATGCCGAGCAGCCACTGGGCGACGGGCTTGCGCTCGGACTCGTAGGTGTCGAGCAGCGTCTCCATGCCGAGCTTCCACCCCAGGTTGTAGGCGTCCTGGATGCCGGTGTTCATGCCCTGCGCGCCGGCGGGGGAGTGCACGTGCGCGGCGTCGCCCGCGAGGAACACCCTGCCGACGCGGAACCTGTCCACCATCCGGATGTTGGTGCGGTACAACGACGTCCACGTCGCGTCGTGCACGACAACGTCGTCCAGGCCGGTGCGTTCGCGGACGATCTCCCGGTACAGCGCGAGCGACGGCTCGCCGTCACCGCTCGCCTGGAACTGGAAGAGGTCGGTGTCCGGCAACGGGCACAGGGCGAGCCACCGGTCGGCACGGCCGCCCCACTGGTGCCAGTGGTCGCGGTCCAGGCCGGAGATCCGCAGGTCGCCCACGAGCATCCGCATGTCCTCGTGCGTCTCCCCGATGAACGGGACACCGAGTTGCTTGCGCACGAACGACTTCCCGCCGTCGCACCCGACGAGATACCGGGCGCGCACGGTCTCCGTGCCGACGACGGCCGTCACGCCCGACTCGTCCTGTGTGAACGAGGTCAGCGGCATCCCGTACTCGACGGGCTGGGGCAGCGCGTCCCGCAGGACCTGCTCGACCCGGAACTGGGCGATGAGCAGGGTGGCCGCGTACGGGCGTTCCTCGGTGGGGTGGCGGCCCTCGTGCACGTTCCACTCGCGCAGCACCTCGCGGCCGTTGTAGGCGCGCATCGTCATGTGGAACCGGCCGGCCGCCAGCACGGGCTCGATCACGCCCAGGTCGTGGAAGACCTCCATGCTGCGCGGCTGCAGGCCCTTGCCGCGGGAGCCCGCGAACGGCGCGGGCGCGGCGTCGACGACGCGGAACGGGACGCCGCGGCGGGCGAGGTCGAGGGCGAGGGTGAGTCCGGTCGGGCCGGCGCCGATGATCAGAACCTGTGTGTCCATGACGGCAACACTCGGCCCACGAACTGCCACGGCCCTGTCACCGCGCTGTTGCGGGTGACAGGGCCGTGACGGACCTGCGGGAACTTACTTCTTGAGGAGCTCGATCAG
The DNA here is from genome assembly GCF_024125735.1 of Lentzea sp. HUAS12. NCBI lineage: Bacteria > Bacillati > Actinomycetota > Actinomycetes > Pseudonocardiales > Pseudonocardiaceae > Lentzea > Lentzea sp. HUAS12. The sequence goes on along the minus strand of NZ_CP099738.1, from coordinate 3,994,174 downwards.
CGCGTCGACGTCCTTCGGCTCGAAGCCGCGGAACAGCGAGAGCGCGAGCTCGTAGTAGGAGCGGACCGGGCTGACGTACCACTTGCCGTCGACCTCGGTGGACACCACGCCGACACCGGTCTTCATGACCGACGACGCCACCCGGCCGATGATCTCGATCGCCTCGGTGGGGATGTTCTTGCCGCCCTGCTGCTTGACCAGTTGCGTGATCTCGTCGGCGCACAGCTTCTGGTTGCCCTGGCCGGGCACCTCGGCCGAGTAGCAGTCACCCTCGCGGGTGATCGTCACGGTCTCGCCCTCGGCGGTGATCGAGAGCTTCTTGACCGTGACCTGCTTGCCGCCGGCGACGTCCTTGACGTCGGTCTCCAGCGCGTTCAGCTTGGCGCCGGTCGGCTTGGTCGTGCCGGCCTCCTTCACCAGCAGCGGGCCGAGGTCCTGCAGCACGCCGGCCTCGTCGGGCGGCAGCAGCGCGATGACCTTCTCCAGGTCGGCGTCGAGCGCGGCGTTCACCATCTGCTTCGCCGCGTCCTCGGCCGAGCTCGCGCCCTGCGCCGGGATGCCCTGCGACGGCCACTTCTGCTTCTCCTCCTCCAGGACCGCGTTGGCGATCGTGTAGAAGGCGCTCGGGTACCACTTGTCGCCGACCTTGATCGACGCGATGCCGATCGGCGTGCCGCGCTTCTTCACCTCGGCGGTGATGTCGACGGTCTCGGACTTCGAGGTCGTGGTCTTGAACTCGGTGCCGAGCGCGTCCACGAGCTTGTCGGTCAGCGGGATCTTCGACGCGTCCGAGGTGATCGTGATCTTGCCCTCGACCAGCTTGTTGATGGTGAGGTGGTCGTTGATCTTCTCGGCGGCGGCCTCGTCGAACTTGATGTTCTCGCTCTTGAACTCGACGCCGGTCAGCTTGTTCGGGTCGGCGTCGGGCTTGAGGATCTCGAGGCGCTTCATCTCCTTCGTCATCGACTCCATGTAGTCCTTCGACAACGCGGCCTCCGCCGGTGCCAAGGACGCCATGATGCCGACGACGTCACCACTGCCGAGCTGCTCGATGAGGTTCTTGGCCGCGACCTGCGGCGTGTCCTGACCCGCGTTCGCCGCCGGGTCGGACTTCTGCAGGGCGAAGAACGTGACACCGCCACCGATCAGCAGCAGCACCGCGACGACGGCCGTGACGACCAGACCGGTGCGCTTCTTCTTCGGCGGCTCGCCGCCCATCGGCGCGTAGCCGTACGGCTGCTGCTCGAAGCCCTGCTGCGGGAAACCCTGCTGGGGAAAGCCCTGCGGGCCCGTCTGCGGGAAACCCTGCTGCGGGAAGCCCTGCGGTCCGGTCTGCGGGTATCCGCCCTGCTGGAGGTAGCCGCCCTGCTGGGGCTGCTGCGGGTAGCCACCCGGCTGCTGCGGCTGCTGCGGGTAGCCGCCCTGCTGGGGCTGCTGCCCGTACGGGTTGTTCTGCGGCTGCCACTGGCCACCGCCACCACCTGGGTAGCTCACGGGTTCCCTCCTGAGGTTCTCACTGCGCTGCGCCTGGTAGAGGTGAGCACCGTGATCGCCCCCACGATCGTCAGTACGGCACCGGCAAGTGTCGTGGCCGGTCCAGCTGTGCTGATTCCGACCAATGAATCCTTGCTATCCCCTTGGACTGTGGCTAGTAGGGCCACGGTTCCACTGATCGTGCCAAAGAGGAGGCCGATGCATGAGGCGAACCGTGGAAAACGGACCACGTAGAGAGCAATCGCCACCATGGCCAGCGGCGTTAGCCCCACCCAGACGGACGTGACGACGGTCCCCGCCACCCCGTCCAACCCGGCGAAACCACGCAGGGAGAGCACTTCGTAACTGTCCCTCGTGGTCGATCCGGACTTCAGCCAGGGCAGGAAGGTCCCGGCGATGGTGGTGACCAAGCCCACTGCCGCGATCGCGGCTCCCACAGCGCTGCGCACCCGGATAGTGTGAACCGATGGCCTCCCAGGCGTGCACAGCGGCACGCGCGCTGGTCGCGTCCGCCCACCGGATCACGGTGCTGACCGGCGCCGGGGTCTCCACGGACTCGGGCATCCCGGACTACCGCGACCCCGACGGGCCGTGGACGCGGGACGCGGACGCCGGACGCGGCTCGTCGCTGGAGGTCTACGCCTCCGATCCCGTGGCGCGCAGGCTTTCCTGGCATACGAAACTGACCAGTCCCGTGTGGACCGCCCAGCCGAACGCCGCGCACAGGGCGCTGGTGGAACTGGAACGGTCCGGGCGGTTGCGCACCGTGATCACGCAGAACATCGACGGCCTGCACCAGAAGGCGGGCTCCGACCCGCACCGCGTGCTGGAGGTCCACGGCACGCTGCACACGACCGTGTGCCTCGGCTGCGGCGCCACCGGCCCGATGAGGGACGCGCTCAAGCGCGTGGCCGAGGGCGAGGAGGACCCGGACTGCCTGCGCTGCCGGGGGATCCTCAAGTCCGCCACGATCTCGTTCGGGCAGCACCTCGACGCCGAGGTGCTGCGCCGCGCCCGCCTCGCCGCCCTGGACTGCGACGTGCTGCTGGTGGCGGGAACGTCGCTGTCGGTGCAGCCCGCCGCGGGCCTCGTGCCGCTGGCCGCCCGAGCGGGTGCCGAGGTCATCATCTGCAACGCCGAACCGACGCCGTACGACGACGTGGCGGCCGTTGTGCTGCACGAACCCGTCGGTGACGTGCTCCCCGACCTCAGCTCCGTTCCTCCATCCGGGGGAGGGACGTTCTCGTCCTGGGGAGATCCGAGCACCTGGTCGTAGTGTCGGTCCATGCGCGTACCGCTGATCACCACGGACTTCCTGGACCGGGCGTCGTTCGCGTTCGCGGCGACCACGGCGACGATCGACGAGCCGGACCAGCCCGCGAAGCCGGTCACGACGACGACGTACGCGGAGATGGCCACCCGCGTGCGCGCGTGGCAGGCGGGGTTCGACGCGCTGGGCGTCGGTGAGGGCGAACGGGTCGCCGTCGTCAGCCACAACTCCGCGCGGATGCTCGAGCTGCTGCACGCGCTGCCCGGCAGCGGACGGGTCTGCGTGCCGGTGAACTTCCGCCTGCGCCCCGACGAGGTGAAGTACATCGTCGAGCACAGCGGCGCGTCGGCGTTGTTCGTCGACCCGGAGCTGCAACTGGACGACGTCGTGGCGCGCCACCGGTTCACGCTCGGCGAGGAGTCGGAGTCGCTGCTTCGGTTCGATGTGGAGCCACGGCCGTGGAGCGCGCCCTCGGAGGACGCGACCGCGACCATCAACTACACGTCCGGGACGACGGCGCGGCCCAAGGGCGTGCAGCTGACGCACCGCAACATCTGGCTCAACGCCGTCACGTTCGCCATGCACACGCGTGCGTGGGAGGGCGACGTTTACATGCACGTGCTGCCGATGTTTCACTGCAACGGCTGGGGGATGCCGTTCGGGCTCACGGGCCTCGGCGTGCCCCAGGTGGTGCTGCGCAAGGTGGACGGTGCCGAGATCCTGCGCCGTGTGCGCGACCACGGCGTCACGCTCATGTGCGGCGCACCGGCCGTGTGGAACGCGGTGCTGGACGCCGCGCAGACGTGGGACGGCGAGATCCCCGGCCGTGACCGCGTGCGGATCGTGTGCGCGGGCGCGCCGCCTCCGTCGCGCACGATCCAGCGCGTCACCGAGGAGCTCGGCTGGGAGTTCCTGCAGATCTACGGCCTGACCGAGACGGCGCCGCTGCTCACCTTCAACCGCGCCCAGCCGGGGCCGGAGGGCGAGGAGAAGGCCAAGCTGCAGTCACGGGCGGGCGCGCCGGCGCTGGGCGCCCGGCTGAAGATCTCCGACACGGGCGAGGTGCTCGCGCGCTCGAACGTGGTCATGGAGGGCTACTGGGACAACCCGGAGTCCACGGCGGACGCCCTCGGGGACGGCTGGTTCCACACCGGCGACGGCGGCCACTTCGACGACCAGGGCTACCTGACGATCTCGGACCGCAAGAAGGACGTGATCATCACCGGAGGCGAGAACGTCTCGTCCATCGAGGTCGAGGACTGCCTGTTCTCGCACCCGGCCGTCGCCGAGGTCGCGGTGATCGGAGTGCCCCACGAGAAGTGGGGTGAAACGATCAAGGCGCTCGTCGTGCTCTCCGGCGAGGCGACCGAGGCCGAGCTGATCGCGCACTGCAAGGAGAAGCTCGCCGGGTACAAGGCGCCGACGTCGATCGAGTTCCGCGACTCGATCCCGCGCACGGCGACCGGCAAGATCCAGAAGTTCAAGCTGCGCGAGCCGTACTGGGCGGGCCGGGACCGGGGCGTCAACTGACCCCGACGGTCGTGCGCAGGGCGCGCACCGCCTCAGGCAGGAGATCGCGCAACGTCCGGGTTTCGCCCGGCCGTGTCCACCGCTGGAACGCCGCCTGCTGCGCGAGCATGGCGGCGCCGGCGGCGAGGAACGCCGTCGCGGGATCGCAGCCGCGCGCGGTGAGCGCGGCCGCGATGGACTCGGTGAGCACGGCGTGCTTGCCGAGCTCGCGCTCCTGCAACTCGCGGTTGGCCGCGATCACGGCATAACGGCGCACCACGACGGCACGGCGGCTCTCGAGCAACTTCTCGGCGACGACCTCCAACGCGCGCATGACGGCGTCCAGCGGCTCCAGGGCGTGGTCGGCGGCCTCGATCTCGCCGACGACCTCCTGCTGGAGCTTCGAGCTCATCTCGAACAGCACCTCCCGCTTGTCCGGGAAGTGGTTGAAGAACGTGCGCTGGGTGAGTTCTGCCCGCTGGGCGATCTCGGCGACGGTCGTGCGCTCGAAACCCTGCTCGTCGAACAGGTCCAGAGCGGCGGCCTGCAGGCGCTCGACTGCGTCCGGTTTCCATCGCGGCATGCCGGAGAGCCTACTGATTGCACGATGTGCAGTCACCGGTCTAGGGTGATTGCACAAGCTGAAATCACAATCAGGAGGTCCCGTCGTGGCCGCTGTGTCGATCGTCCGCCCCGGTGAGGGCGAGCTCATCTCCCACGGACCGTCGTCGATCCGGATCCTCGAGGACGGCGGCAACACCGCTCATCGCCTGGGATTCGCCGAACTGGTCATCCCCCCGCACACCCCCGGTCCTCCCCAGCACCGGCACGCGCAGCACGACGAAGGCTTCTACGTCCTGTCGGGCACCGTGCGGTTCACCGTGGGGCAGGACGAGCACGACGCCGAAGCCGGCACGTGGGTCCTGGTCCCGCCGGGCGCACCGCACACCTTCGCCAACCGCGGTGACGACCCGGTGGTCATGCTGAACACCTTCACGCCGGACCTGTACGTGCAGTACTTCCGCGACCTCAAGGCCATGGTCGAGTCCGGTCAGCCGATGAACCGCGAGACCATGACGCCGATCTGGGAGAAGTACGCCACCGAGCCGTCCACCGACTTCGCGCCGTAGACGCGGTCCGGCGTTCGTCCATACCGGCGACACGCCAGCACTCCGATCGTCCCAAAAGGACCACCGACCGTGTTCCACTGTGACACGTGTGGTTGACGGTGCGTGAGTTCCAGATGCGCCGGATGAGTCTGATTGGTCTAATTCGGTCGGAGGTGATGCCCCGTGTTGACACGACTCTGCGCCGTGGTGGTGTTGATGACGGCCGTCCTCACGGGGACGGCCGCCGCCGTGCCGCCGCCTCCGCCGAACCCCAGTGACGCGGAGATCTCGGCGTCCCGCGCCGAAGCGGACGCGAAGGCGGCCCGCGTCGGCGAGCTGACCGGCAGGCTCACGCAGGCCGAGTCGCGCCTGCAGGAGTTGGTGGACGAGGTCTCGTACAAGCGCGAGCTCGCGAACAAGTCCCGCGTCGACCTGGAGACCGCGATCTCCGAGGCCGAGGCCGCCCGCAGGGACGCCGCGAACGCGCGGGTCGAGGCCGACGCGGCCACCGCCGCCGTCGAGAAGAGCCGCAAGGAGCTGGACGACTTCGCCGCCGCCTCCTACGCACAGGGCACCACCGTCGGGTCGTTCTCCGCCTACATCGGCGCCAAGTCGCCGGAGGACCTGCTGGCTCGCGCCCAGATGCTGGAGGCGGTGTCGGCGTCCAGCCTGAACCGGCTCGAGCAGGTCACCCGCGACCAGGGCACCGCCGCGAACCTCGACGCCGCCGCCCGTGCCGCGCTGAAGAAGGCCGAGGAGAAGCAGGCCGCCGCGGACGAGGCCAAGAAGGTCGCCGAGCAGGCCCAGCAGGCCGCCGTGGAGGCGCACTCGGCGCAGGCCGCGGCGACCGAGGCGCTGCAGTCCGACAAGGACGCCGTCGAACGCGAGCTGGCCGCGGCCCGCAGCGCGGTCGGCGGGCTCGAGGCCCAGCGCCAGCAGTACGACCAGTGGACCGAGGCCAAGAGGCGCGAGGACGAGGAGAACGCCCGTCGTGCCGCCGCCGCGGCCGCTGCCGCCGCGGCTCCCAAGCCGCAGGCCCAGGCACCCCGCCCGGTCGCGTCGGCGCCCGCGCCGTCCGGCAACCGCGTGCAGACCGTGATCAACCGGGCGCTGGCCCAGCGCGGTGTCATCTACGCCTGGGGTGGCGGCAACTACAACGGCCCGACCTACGGCGTGCGCGACGGTGGCGTGGCCGACTCGTTCGGCGACTACCGCAAGATCGGCTTCGACTGCTCGGGCCTGATGATGTACGCCTTCGCCGGTGCCGGCGTGTACCTGCCGCACTACAGCGGCTACCAGTACAACTCCGGCCGCAAGGTGCCGCTGTCGCAGATGGCCCCCGGCGACATGATCTTCTGGGGACCGGGCGGTGGCACGCACGTGGCGCTGTACCTGGGCGGCGGGATGATGGTGGAAGCGCCGCATTCCGGTGCTGTGGTGCGGATTTCGCCTGTGCGGTACGGCGGCATCATGCCGTACGTGACGCGGATGCTGTGAGCTCTCCGAGGTCGCGTGCCCAGAGCTGGCCGGTCACGTCGTGGCCGAACCCGTGCTGGGGCGTCTCCTCGACGAGCTCGAACCCGTGCGCCTCGTAGATCTTCCGGGCTGACGCGAGGCCGGCGACCGTCCACAGCACCATGCGTGCGTAGCCGGCCTTCCGCGCGAACTCGACGCACGTGCTGACGAGCTCGTTGCCCGCACCGTGCGTCCGGGTGCACGAGCAGCACGCGCAGCTTCGCGGTCGTGTCGTCCTCACGGACGCAGAGCACGCATCCGACGCGTTGGCCGTCGAGGTCGGCGATCCACGCACCCTCTCTCGCGGGATCGTGCTCGGTCGCGAAATCGCCGACGATCTTGGCGACCAGCGCCTCGAACGAGGTGTCCCAGCCGAACTCGGACGCGTAGAGCTCGCCGTGCGCCTGGACCACCCAGCCCAGTTCACCGGGCAGGCCGAGGGGTCGGATCCCATGCCGTCCTCCACTGACACGAGTGTTTCAGCAATGCGAGAACAGCGCCATGCCGTCCGCCCGCGAGACCGAGTTCCTCGAAGCCGCCTACCGGTACGTGCTCACCCACGGCCTGGCCGACGTGTCGCTGAGGCCGCTGGCAGCGGCCATCGGTTCGAGCACGCGTGTGCTGCTCTACCTGTTCGGCAGCAAGGAAGGCCTGGTCAGGGCATTGCCGGCGCGGGCGCGTGCCGACGAACTGGCGTTGCTCGCCGACATCGGCACCGGGTCCGGCGTGGTGGCGCGGCTGTGTGACTGGCTGTCGGCGCATCGGCCGTTGCTGACGTTGTGGCTGGAGGCCTACGCACGCTCTCTTGTGAAGCCGGACGGGCCGTGGGCGGGCTTCGCGCGCGCGACCGTGGAGGACTGGCTGGAGGTGCTGAAAGCCGGTCAGCCCGAGGAGGTGCGCGAGACCGCTGCCGGGCTGGTGTCGCGCACGCGGGAGCTCGCGGTGCTGCGGGGCGCGTTGCTCGACCTGCTCGCGACCGGGGACGGCGAGCGCGTCACCGCGGCGCTGAGGGCTAGTTTGGCGCCGTGAAGATCGTGATTTTCGGTGCGTCCGGAATGGTGGGCCAGGGGGCGTTGCGCGAGGCACTGCTCGACGCCGAGGTGGACTCGGTGGTGACGGTGGGGCGTTCTCCGTCGGCCGCGACCGACCCGAAGCTGCGGCACGTGGTGCACGCCGACTTCGGTGACCTGTCGCCGATCGCGGCGGACCTGGCCGACGCCGACGCGTGCTTCTACTGCATGGGCGTGACGTCCGCGGGTCTCACCGAGGCCGAGTACACGCCCGTGACGCACGACTACGCACTTGAGGCGGCACGGATCGTCGGCGGCACCTATGTGTACGTGTCGGGTGAGGGTGCTGACGCGGACAGCAAGACGATGTGGGCGCGGGTCAAGGGACGCACGGAGAACGAGCTGCTGGCGCTCGACCGGCCGGTGTTCGTGGTGCGGCCCGGTTTCATCCAGCCGCTGCACGGGATCACGTCGCGCACCCGCATCTACCGCTACCTCTACTCGTGGTCCTCCTGGCTCTTCCCGGTGCTGCGCCGGGTGGCGCCGAAGATGGTCACGACCACCGAACTGCTCGGCCGTGCGATGGTGGCGCTGGCCAAGGGCGCGCACGCCGACCGGGTGCTGCGCAGCGACGAGATCAACCGGGTGGCGGGATGACGCTCGACGAGGCGATCCGCGCCTACCAGGACGAAGGCTACGAGGTCACGCACGTCGTCGAGTCCGTGTGCGGTGGGTGCGGCGGGAAGTCGTTCACGGTGCAGATGACCGAGGACCAGGCCGTGCGCCGGACGTGTCTCGCGTGCGGCCTCGGGGAGTTCATCGGCGACTCCGACGAGCACTGGGACGAAGACGACGCGGAGGAGTGCGAGTGCACGTGCGGCGGCGAGGACTTCGCCGCCGCGCTCGGGTCGTCGTGCCTGCCGGACGGTGAGGTGCGCTGGCTGACCGTCGGGCTGCGGTGCCTGGAGTGCGGGCTGGCCGGCGTGTACGAGGACTGGAAGATCGACTACCTGCCGAGCAGGCACCTCGTCACGCGGGCTTGAAGGCGTCCTCGGTCTTCACGACGCCCGCGGTGCGGCCCGGCGCCGTGTGGTTCTCCCAGTACAGGTTCGTGTGCGCGATGACCTTGTCCGGCGTGGGAGCGCCCCACTCCGACAGGTCCTCGGTGGTGTGCGCGTCGCTCACGAGCCGGGCGTCGTAGCCGCGCGCGATGGCGCCGTGCAGGGTCGAGCGGATGCACTCGTCGGTCTGCGCGCCGGACACGACGAGGCTGCCGATCCCCTTGCCCGCCAGCACTTCCTCGAGGTCGGTCGCCTCGAACGAGTCGGCGTAGGTCTTGTGCACCACCGGTTCCCCGTCGGCGAGCTTGAGCTCTGGCACGAACTGCCAGCCGTCGGACTCCTTCGGCATGTGCTCGGGGTTGCTGTGCTGCACCCAGACGACGTCGACGCCGGCCGCGCGCGCCTTGTCGACGAGGGTGGCGACGTTGGCGACGACCTCGTCGCGGTTGTGGGCGTGGTTCACCACGCCGTTCTGCACGTCGATCACGAGCAACGCGGTGTTGGGGCGGTTCGCCAGAGTGGTCACCCGGCCCAGCTTAGGCCGCTCGCGGTGACGTGCAAGGGTGTTCCGTCGACTGTGGACGGCCGCACGCGTGCGGCTCAGCGCGAACGCAGCCGGCGCAGCATGCGGGCGTCCTCGAAGCCGACGGTGCGGGCGGCGGACTCGACCGTGGCGCCTTGACCGATCAGGTGTTCGGCCCGTTCGACGCGCAGCGCCTGCTGGTACTTCAACGGCGTCATGCCCGTCGCACGGCCGAACAACCGCGTCACGGTCCGTTCGCTGCAACCGGCGTGCACGGCGAGTTCGGCCAGTGAGAGGCGGTCGGTGAGACGTGACTCGATCACGTCCTGAATGCGGTGCACCGTCTCGTTGATGTGCGAGCGGTGCCGCAGCAGCACACTCGACTGCTGGTCGTCGCCGTTCCGACGCGCGTAGACGACCATCGTGCGTGCGATCGCGGCGGCGACAGCGGGGCCATGGCGCACGGCGACGAGGTGCAACGCGAGGTCGATGCCGCTCGCGATGCCAGCGGACGTCACCACCCTGTTGTCCTCCACGAACAAGACGTCGTGCACGACCTGTGCGGCGGGGTAGCGTCGTTCGAGCTCCTCCTGCAACTCGTGGTGCGTGGTGCATCGGCGTCCGTCGAGCAATCCGGCTCGTCCCAACGCATCCGCGCCCGCACACACACTCGCGACCGTGCCACCGTTGTCGTGATGTGCGCGCAGCCAGGCCAACGCGCGGTCGCTCAGGTGGCCGGTGCCCACGATCTTCGGCGACCGCCATCCCGGCACGAACACGAGATCGTCGACATCGAGAGAGGGCAGGTCCGTCGACGCGCCCAGCGGCACGCCCTGATGACTGCGCACGGTCTCGGTGTCGCCCACGTACGCCAGCGCGTACCCGCCCACGAGGTCGGCCGCGCTGGAGAACACCTGCGCCGGCCCCGCGAGGTCGAGCAGGTGCACTCCCGGTACGAGCAGGAAGACGACTCTGGTCACGATCCGGTCAGCGTAGCGACATCCGAGATCCGCGCGAAGCGACCGGCCAGCACGTACTCCGTCCGCTCGATGACCTCCTCGACACCGAGCACCTTCCCGGTGCGCCAGTGCGGCAACGGCGTGGTGGCGGTCGCGTCGGTCACGAAGGTCATGTCGAACCCGAGGTCCGACCCGACCCGCGTGGTCGTCTCGCAGCACTGTTCGGTGCGGATGCCGCTGATCAGCAGCTCCCGCACACCGCGCTGGGTGAGCGTCTGCTGCAGGTTCGTGGTGGTGAACGCGTTGTGCGCGGTCTTGGTCAGCACGGGCTCGTCGTCGAGCGGCTTGAGGCCGTCCATCAGCCGCACGTGCCCGAGCGCGGGGTCGAACACGTCGCCGGAGCCGGGCTCGGAGTGCAGGACCCACACCACCAGGTCACCGGCGTCGCGGGTCAGGTCGACGAGCTGGTTCACCTTGCCGACCACGTCGGGGTCGGACACCTCGGCCCAGTTCGGCCGCTGCCGGAACGACTCCTGCACGTCGATCACGATCAATGCTCGCTTCATGCCTCCAGCCTCGTGGGCCGCACCCCGGCGGAACAGGCACGGCCCGGCCGACGAACGGACGGATCCGGTCACCGTGCGAAGATCACGGACATGCGCATCCTGGCGGGCGATCCCGCGGACCCGGACCTGGGCGCGGAGGTCACCCTCGGAGAAGGCCGCCTGGGTGGCGCGGCGGTGCCGTTCCTGCGGATCACCTCCGGCGAGCACCGCAAGATCCTCGTGGGCGAGGCGCGCACGGACGGGGACCGCGTCGAGGTCGTGATCCGGGCGGCGTGGAGCGACGAGCAGGGCTGGCGCCAGAGCACCTGGTCCCCCGAGGACCTGACCGGAACCCTCGCCGAGCCCGCCCACCGGATCGAGGAGCGCGAGAAGGCGCTCACGATCGCCAAGGCCCTCGCGGAGGGGTCCAGGAACACCGTCGCGGACCTGCGCGGCCTGCGGTACGAGATGGAACGCCAGATCGCCGACCTGCTGGCACAGCGCAAGAACACCGCCCTGCGCATGCTCATGGCGCAGCTCGTCGAGCTGTCGATGGCGGTCAGCCGCGCGCGGGACGTGGCCCAGGAGGCCGTGCGCGAGGGGCGGTTCACGACGGTGGTCATGCGGCACTGCGAGGCCATGGACGCCGGGCTCGGCGACGAGGTCACGCGGCTGCAGGCGTTGCTCAGCAGCGTCTCCACGTTCGCCGTCGCGCAGGAAGGCGAGGCGCAGCAACGGTTCAACACGCTCGCCGCCGCGGCCGCCGCCGGACTCGGCCTGCCCGCGCTGATCCTGTCGCTCTACGGCGCGGACGACTACCTGCCGTTCACGTGGGACAAGGCGTGGCGCGCCCTCACGCCGATCGCGGGCGTGCTGACGGTGGCCGCGGGGATCATCCTGCTCCGCATGCCCGGCCGGACCACCGCGAGGCGGTACCTGGTGGCGTTCGGGCTGATCGCGGGGCTCGTGAGCGTGCTGCTGATCGCCGGTTTCCTGGCTCCCTAAAGAGGCCGGCGGCCCGCGAAGCCCAGATCGGTCCGGTGGTACCAGGAGAGCTCGCGGTCACCTTCGAGCCAGCACAGCAGCACCGGCACACCGTCGATCTCCGACGGGAAGTCCACGAGCAGCGGCGCGAAGCCCTTCAGCTCCGCCCCGGTCTGCTGCACGGACTCCATCAGCTCGTCCAGCCGGGCCTGCGCGGCCTTGAACTCCGGCAGCCCGCCGAGCGACGAGCGGCCGACGGCCAGTTCGGCGGCGTCGGCGCGCAGGCGCACGATCTCGTCCAGCGCGGGCAGCAGCCGCGCGAGTTCGGTCCGGGCCTCGTCGAGCGTGAACAGTCCCACGACGACAGGCTGGCACAGTGGACGGAGTGACGTGGCGACTGGGTGACCTCACCGTGCGGCGGATCGGGTTCGGCGCCATGCGGCTGCCCCAGCGGGGCACGGCGTTCGACCGCGGTGCCGAACCGCGTGACCGCGCGCAGGCGATCGCGGTGTTGCGCGAGGCCGTCGAGCTCGGGGTGAACCACGTCGACACGGCCGCCTTCTACTTCTCCGCCACCCGGTCGGCGAACGAGCTGATCAACAGCGCGCTCGCGCCGTACCCGGACGACCTGGTGATCGTCACGAAGGTCGGTCCGAGCCGCACGCCGCAGGGGGAGTGGCTGCCGCTCGCGACGCCGGAGCAGCTGCGGGGCCAGGTCGAGGAGAACCTGCGCCAGCTCGGCCGCGACCACCTCGACGTCGTCAACCTGCGGGTGAGCGGGCTGGACGACGTCAGCGCGCACTTCGGGGCGCTGGCAGAACTCCAGCGGGCCGGGCTGGTGCGGCACCTCGGCCTGTCCAACGTCCGGCCGCACCACCTGGACCAGGCACAGCGGATCGCCGAGGTCGTGTGCGTGCAGAACTCCTACGGGCTCGGGCACCACCCGGAGCAGGACGACTTCCTCGGCGTCTGCGGCGAACGCGGCATCGCGTTCGTGCCGTTCTTCGCGCTCGCCGGCGCGAACCGGGAGGCCGGCACGTCGGTGCGGGACGACGAGGTCACCGGGATCGCGCACGCCCGTGGCGCCTCACCCGCGCAGATCCGCCTGGCGTGGACGCTGGCGCGCGGCCCGCACGTGCTGGTCATCCCCGGCACGGGCGATCCGGGACACCTGCGGCAGAACGTCGAGGCGGGCGACATCCGGCTCACCCCCGAGGAGCTGACCCGCCTCGACGCCGCGCACCTCAACGACGGCTGATCCGGCCGAACAACCAGGTGGCCCAGCCGAACGCGACCACCAGCAGCCCGCCCGACCACGCCAGGGCGAGCCACCCCGACGTGACGGCCTGGTCGTTCAGCAGGGCCCGCACGGTCTCGATGACCGGCGTGATGGGCTGGTGCTCGCTGATCACCCGCAGGAACGCGGGCATCGTCGCCACCGGCACGAACGCGCTGCTCAGGTACGGGATGAACAACATGAAGAACCCGAGGAGGCTCGCCGACTCGACGGACTTGGCGATCACGCCGATGCCCGCGGCGAGCCACGACAGCGCGAACACGTAGAGCGCCAGCAGGCCCATCGCCAGGACCCAGGAACCCGGCGACGCCGTAGGCCGGAAGCCCATCAGCATCGCGACCAGCACGACGGCGGTCGTCGCGAGGGCGTTGCGGGCGAGCGAGGCGACGACGTGACCGGTCAGCACCGCGAACCCGCTGATCGGCATCGAGCGGAACCGGTCGACCACGCCCTTCTTCATGTCGTCGGCCACGGACATCGCGGTGGACGTGGCGCCGTAACCGGTGCACAGCACGAGGATTCCGGGCACGACGTAGTTCACGTAGGAGTCGACCGCGCTGATGGCGCCGCCGAAGACGTACACGAACAACGACATCATCATCACCGGCAGGACGATCGCCATGACCACGGAGTCGAGGTTGCGGCGGCTCAGGCGGATGCTCCGGCCCACCATCGTCAGCGAAGCGGTCATGCGGCTGCCCTCGTCAGGGCCTCGAAGACGTCGTCCAGGGTCGGGCGGTGCGCGGACACCCGCACCACGTCCACGTGTGCCGTGCGGAGGTCGTCCAGCACGCGGTGCAGGTGCACGGCGCTGCCGTCGGACGGCAGGCTCAGTTCTGCCCCGCCGACCAGCCCGCCGACGACGGCCGCGGCGCGCACCGCGTCCTGCGCGCTCGCCAGCACCAGGTCGAGGCGGGTGCCGCCGACCGAGTTCTTCAACGCGTCCGCGGTGCCGTCCGCGACGACGCCTCCGCGGTGCAGCATGAGGATCCGGTCGGCCAGGCGGTCGGCCTCCTCCAGGTACTGGGTCGTGAGGAAGATCGTCACGCCGTCGCGCACCAGGTCGCCGATCGCGTCCCACATCGTCGTGCGGCTGACCGGGTCGAGGCCCGTGGTCGGCTCGTCCAGGAACAGCAACCGCGGCCGGGCGACCAGGCTCATCGCCAGATCGAGGCGCCGCCGCATGCCGCCGGAGTAGGTGCGCACCCGCCGGTCCGCCGCCTCGGTGAGGTCGAACCGCTCCAGCAGGTCGAGGGCCCGCGAGCGAGCCGCCGGCCTGGTGGATCCGCGCAGGCGGCCGATCATGACCAGGTTCTCGCGCCCGGTCTGCTCCTCGTCCACCGCCGCGTACTGCCCGGTCAGGCTGATCACGCCGCGCACGGCGGCCGCCTCCCGCACCACGTCGAACCCGCACACCCGTGCCACCCCGCCGCCGGGCCTGGTCAGCGTGCTCAGGATGCGGATCGTGGTGGTCTTGCCCGCGCCGTTCGGCCCGAGCAACGCGAGCACGGACCCCTCCGCGACCTCCAGGTCCAGGCCGTTCAGCACGGTCTTCGCCCCGTAGCTCTTCGTCAGACCCTCTGTCTCGACGATCATCGAACCCCCTTTTTTATGCGTATCTCATACGCAAAACCCAAATTAGCGTATGGCATACGCATCTGTTTGACTAGGGGGCATGAAAAGGGGGCGCAAACCGACGATCGACGCCGCCGACATCACTCGGGCCGCCATCGCGATCGCGGACGCCGAGGGACTCACCGCCGTGTCAATGGCGCGCGTCGCCCAGGAGATGGGCAACGCGACGATGGCCCTCTACCGCCACGTGAAGAGCAAGGACGAACTGCTCGCGCTGATGGCCGACGCCGCGTTCGAGGACCCGCCCGCGCTCCCGGACGGCGGGTGGCGCGACAAGTTCGAGGTCTGGGCGAAGGCGCTGCTCGCGGGCATCCGCAGGCGCCCCTGGTTCATGCAGATCCCCCTGGGCGGCCCGCCGAGCGGCCCGCGGAGCCTCGCCTGGTTCGACAGCGCGCTCGGTGCCCTCGACGACACACCGCTCGAGCCGGCGGAGAAGGTCGGCGTGGTGATGAGCCTGATGACGTTCGTGCACGGCGAGGCGTGGCTGAGCGTCGCGCTGACGCAGGGGTTCGAGAACGACCCGGCCCAGTTCAGCCGCCAGTACGCGCAGCGGCTGCGCGAGACCGTCGACCCGCGCAGGATGCCCGCGCTCGCGAAGATCGTCGCGTCGGGCGTGTTCGACGTGGACAACCTCGTCGACGCCGACGACATGGCCGCGGAGTTCGACTTCGGCCTGCACCTGTTCCTCGAAGGCGTCGCCGCGCACCTCGGGAGCCGGGCATGACCTATGCGGTGATCGTCCTGACCGGCGGCAAGGGGGAACGGCTCGGCGGCGTCGACAAGGCCGCACTGTCCTATCGGGACTCGACTCTGCTCGACCACGTGCTGTCCGTTGTGGACGACGCGGCGCGGAAGGTCGTCGTCGGGCCGGAGAAGGACCTCCCCGGCGTGGTGTGGGCGCGCGAGGACCCGCCGGGAGGCGGGCCGCTCGCCGGACTGGCCGCGGGGCTCGCGAAGGTCACCGAGGACTGGGTCGTGGTGCTCGCCGTCGACCAGCCCGGGCTCACGAAGGACACGATCGCGCGGCTGCGGGCGACCGGCCGCAACGCCGTGCTGAAGGACGACCGAGTGCAGTGGCTGATCGGGTTCTGGAACGCCGCCCAGCTGCGCGACGCGCTACCCGATGATCCGCGGAACCTGCCCCTGCGCAAGACTCTGCTGCAGCTCGACCCCGTCGAAGTGTCCGCTTTGCCCGGTGAGGCGCAGGACGTCGACACGCCCGCCGACCTGGACACCCTTCACAGCGGTTGAACAGCGGAGGGGGAAGACTGTTCCACGATCGGTAAAACCCTGTTCTGCATGGAGGCCCGCACGTGACCGAGCCCGCCGCCGAGGCAACGCCGAACGCATCGGCGCCCGTCACCCCGGCTCGTGACGCCCAGCTGCTCGAACGCACCGTGTTCGAGGTGAAGCGGGTGATCGTCGGCCAGGACCGGCTCGTCGAGCGGATGCTCGTGGGTCTGCTGGCCAAGGGCCACCTGCTGCTCGAAGGCGTGCCGGGTGTCGCGAAGACGCTCGCCGTCGAGACGTTCGCCCGCGTGGTCGGCGGCTCGTTCAGCCGCGTGCAGTTCACCCCCGACCTGGTGCCCGCCGACATCCTCGGCACCCGCATCTACCGCCAGTCGAGCGAGGCGTTCGACGTCGAGCTCGGCCCCGTCGTCGCGAACTTCGTGCTCGCCGACGAGATCAACCGCGCGCCCGCCAAGGTGCAGTCGGCGATGCTGGAGGTCATGGCCGAGCGGCACGTGTCCATCGGCGGCAGGACCTTCCCGATGCCGAACCCGTTCCTCGTGCTGGCGACGCAGAACCCGATCGAGAACGAGGGCGTGTACCCGCTGCCCGAGGCGCAGCGCGACCGGTTCCTGTTCAAGATCCAGGTCGAGTACCCGACCGCCGAGGAAGAGCGCGAGATCGTCTACCGCATGGGCGTCGAGGCGCCCACGCCGAACCAGGTCCTCTCGCCCGAGGAACTGGTGCGCCTGCAGGGCGTGGCGTCGCGCGTCTTCGTCCACCACGCACTCGTCGACTACGTGGTGCGCCTGGTGATCGCGACCCGCGCGCCGGCCGAGCACGGCCTCACCGACGTCGCCGGCTGGGTCGCCTACGGCGCCTCGCCGCGTGCGTCGCTCGGCATCATCGCCGCCGCGCGCGGCCTCGCGCTGGTCCGCGGCCGTGACTACGTGCTGCCGCAGGACGTCGTGGACGTCGTGCCCGACGTGCTGCGCCACCGCCTGGTGCTCTCGTACGACGCGCTGGCCGACGGCGTGCCGATCGACCACATCATCACCCGCGTGCTGCAGATCGTGCCGTTGCCGCAGGTGTCGGCCCGTCCGCAGCAGCCGGTTCCGGCTGGTAGGCAGTGAGCCGCGAGAAGGCCGAGGAGCGCCCTTCGTGGGCGCCGCCCGTGCTGCGCGGCGTCCGCATGGAGGCCGCGCTGCGCATGCTCGAGCTCGACGTCCGGCGCCGCCTGGACGGCCTGCTGCAGGGCAACCACCTCGGTCTCGTGCCGGGACCGGGCACCGAGCCGGGCGAGGCGCGCACCTACCAGCCCGGTGACGACGTGCGCCGGATGGACTGGGCGGTCACGGCGCGCACGACGATCCCGCACATCCGCGAGACGGTCGCCGACCGCGAGCTGGAGACGTGGGTCGCCATCGACCTGTCGCCGTCGCTCGACTTCGGCACCGCCGCCTGCGAGAAGCGCGACCTGGCCATCGCCGCGACGGCCGCGGTCGCGCACCTGACGCGCGGCGGCGGCAACCGCATCGGCGCCGCCGTGTCCACGGGCGCGGAGAACGTCCGCATCCCGGCCCGCGGCGGCCTCGCGCACGCGCGCGGCATGATCCGCAAGATCGCCGAGATCGACCGTGCGCCCGAGGGCACGCGCGGAGACCTGGCGGCGTTGCTCGAACAACTGCGCCGCCCGCCGCGCCGGCGCGGCCTGATCGTGGTGATCTCCGACTTCCTCGGTGGCATGGAGTGGCAGCGGCCGCTGCGCGCGCTGTCCGCCCGCCACGACATCGTGGCGATCGAGGTCGTCGACCCGCGTGACGTCGACCTGCCCGAGGTGGGCACCGTCGTGCTGTCCGACCCGGAGAGCGGGCGGCAGCGCGAGGTGACCGCGTCCGCGTTGCTGCGCAAGGAGTTCAACGCCGCGGCCGCCGAACACCGGGCCGAGGTGGCGGCGGGGCTGCGCCGCGCCGGCGCCGGGCACCTGGTGCTGCGCACCGACTCGGACTGGATCGCGGACACGGTTCGTTTCGTGGTGGCGCGCAAGCGCCGCTGGTCCGGGGGTGTCGCATGAGCTTCTCGAACTTCGTCGCCCCGTGGTGGTTCCTGCTGCTCGTGGCCGTCGTGGCGCTCGCCGCCGCGTACGTGTTCGTGCAGCGGGTGCGGCGCAAGCGCGTGCTGCGGTTCACGAACCTGGAGCTGCTGGAGAAGGTCGCGCCCAAGCGGGAACGCTGGTCGCGGCACGTCCCGGCGGCGTTCCTGCTCGCGGCACTGGCGCTGCTGACGGTGGCGCTGGCCGGCCCGACGGCCGAGCAGCGCGTCCCGCGCAACCGGGCGACCGTGATGCTGGTGGTCGACGTGTCGCTGTCGATGAAGGCCACCGACGTCAAGCCCTCCCGCCTCGAAGCCGCGCAGGTGGCCGCCAAGTCGTTCGCCGAGGGCCTCACCCCGGGCATCAACCTGGGCCTGATCTCGTTCGCCGGCTCGGCCACCGTGCTGGTCGCGCCGACGACGGACCGCACCGCCGTCAGCCAGTCGATCGACGGGCTCAAGCTCGCCCAGTCGACCGCGACCGGTGACGCGCTCGTGGCCGCGATGGCGTCGATCGACTCGTTCGGCAAGGTCGTCGGAGGCGCCGAGGGCCCACCGCCCGCCCGCATCGTGCTGATGACGGACGGCAAGGAGACCGTCGGCACCCGCAAGGCGTTCGACGCGGCCGAGGACGCGAAGAAGGCCGGCATCCCGATCTCCACGATCTCGTTCGGCACCGAGGACGGCGTGGTCGACATCGAGGGCCGGCAACAGTCCGTGCCCGTCGACGACGACTCGATGAAGGAGATCGCGAAGATCTCCGGCGGAGAGTTCTTCAAGGCCGCCTCGGCCGAGGAACTCCGTCGTGTGTACGACACGCTCGGCGAGCAGATCGGGTACGAGAAGAAGCAGGCGGACGCGTCGAAGCCGTGGCTGCTGCTCGGCACGCTGACGGCGATGTTCGCGGCCGCCGCCGCTCTGCTGCTCGGTCAGCGCCTACCGTAGATCAGCTCCACCACCCCGTTGCCGAACGCCCTGGTGCTCTTGAGCGCCAGGGCGTTCGGCTTGTGGAAGAACGGCGTGCCCGCCCCGATGGCGACCGGGTTGAGGTAGAGGCGGACCTCGTCGACGAGGTCGTGCTCGAAGAACGTCTGCAGCAACTCGTTGCCGCCGACCATGACGTCGCCCCGCAGTCGTCTGATCTCGTCGGGGTCGACCTCGGTGCGCGTCTCGGTGTTCCAGTCGGTGAACCGCTTCGTGCGCGAGTAGACGATCTTGCGGGCGTCGCGCCAGATCGGGGCGAAGTCGCGCATCGCCTGCGGCCACTCGGGGTGGTCCTCGGCGTGCGGCCACGCGCCGAGCATCAGCTCGTGGTTGCGGCGGCCGTTCACGAACGTGGCGAACTTCGCGAGCTCGGCGTTGATGTGGCCGTGCAGCTCGTCGCTCATGTGGTGCCAGTCGATGTCGTGGTCCGGGCCCTCGAAGAACCCGTCCAGCGAGACCGACGCCATCGTGCTGATCATGGGGTTCCTCGATCGTGTTCGGTGGCTAGGGTTGTGGTGTGGCCGGTCACGTGAAGCGGGCGTTCAAGTACCGCTTCTACCCAACCGCAGTGCAGGCGGCAGAACTCTCGCGGACATTCGGTTGTGTTCGCAAGGTTTACAACCTTGCGTTGCAGGCCCGCTCGGATGCGTGGAGTCAGCATCGGGAACGACTCGGCTACTGTGCGACTTCCGCGATGCTCACCGCCTGGAAGCAGACAGATGAACTCGCGTTCCTCGGCGAAGTCTCCTGCGCTCCGCTGCAGCAGACATTGAGGCATCTGCAGATCGCGTTCTCCAACTTCTGGGACAAGCGCTCTGCCTATCCGCGATTCAAGTCGAAGAAGCGGTCGCGTGCGTCGGCCGAGTACACGCGTTCGGCTTTCCGCTGGCGGGATGGTCGCCTCACGCTGGCGAAGATGTCCGAACCATTGGACATCCGCTGGTCGCGGCCGCTGCCGGATGGCGTGTCGCTCTCGACGGCCACCGTGTCGCGCGACTCGGCCGGACGTTGGTTCATCTCGCTGTTCTGTGAGGATCCTCGGGTAAGGCCGCTTCCACCCAGCAACTCGGTGGTGGGCATCGACGTGGGTATCAACCATCTGCTGGTGTTGTCCAACGGAGAGAAGATCCCCAATCCGCAGCACGAGCGACGCGACAGGCTGGTGCTGGCCAGAGCTCAGCGGTGCCTTTCTCGCAAGCAACCTGGCGGCAGCAACCGGGTCAAGGCGCGCCTTCGCGTTGCGAGGATCCACGCTCGGATCAGTGATCGGCGGTCCGACCATCTGCACAAGATCACCACTCGGCTCGTGCGTGAGAACCAAACGCTCGTGATCGAGGACTTGGCCGTGTCCAACATGGTTCGCAACCAGAACCTGGCTCGTGCCATCAGCGACGCGGGCTGGCGACAGTTCCGGCAGCTGCTGGAGTACAAGGCAGCGTGGTACGGGCGGGACCTGGTCGTGTTGGATCGGTGGTTTCCTTCCTCCAAGCGGTGTTCTGCCTGCGGTGTGATCGCCGCGACGATGCCGTTGCACGTGCGTGAGTGGGGCTGCGGTTGTGGAGCCAGGCATGACCGCGATGTGAACGCGGCACGCAACATCTTGGCCGCCGGGCTGGCGGTGACGGTCTGTGGAGCAGGCGTAAGACCTCAACGGAGCACTCCGGGCGGGCTGTCCGCGACGAAGCAGAAAACGCCGGAGCGTGAGCTCCGGATTCCCTCGTGAACGGAGGGAGAAGTCAACCGTGGAGCCTCCGGTATTCCGCCGCCGCACCGGGGTGCAACGGCACCTTGCCCGTGTCGATCAGGCTCCGCACGTCGAGGTACTGGGTGCCGAGCGCCTGCTCCGGCACCAGTTCCGCCGCCCGGCCCACGAGCAGCCGCACCACCGCGCCCGCGTACTCGGCGCGGAGGTCCGGCCGGCACACGATGAGGTTCGGCGTGCCGATCGTGGGGACGTCGACGGGGGAGCCGTAGACGCCCATGCGGACGTCCACGCGTTCGTAGACCTTGCCGTAGTCCTGCCGCAGCCTCGGCAGGAAACCGTCCAGCGGGAGGAGTCTGATGCCGCTCGCCCGGTCGAGCTCCGGGGTCGGCACGCCGCCGGACCACAGCAGGGCGGCGATCTCGCCCGCTTTCAGGGCGTCCACGGCGTTGCGCAGCGGGTAGTGCTGCTCCTGGACGCCGAGTGCGAGCCTGCTGCCCTGCAGCGCGGCGCCGGAGCCGTCGGCGCCCAGGGACACCGGTCTGCCGACGAGGTCCGCCGCTGTCGTGTAGGGCGAGTCCTTCAGGACCACGAGTTGCAAGTAGTTCTCGTAGACGCGGCCCAGCGCGACCAGGCCGGGTTCCATGTGGGCGCTGTCGCTGAGGGAGAGACCGATGTCCGCGGTGCCCTCGCGGAGGTGCTTGAGGTTGTCGGCGCTGCCGCCTGTTTCGACCGGGGTGATGGTCAGCGGGCTCGGGGCCAGGCGGGAGAGGAGGGCGGCGAAGTCGTTGTAGAAGCCGCCGGGTTCGCCGCCCGCGATGCGGATGGTTCCGGAGGGCTCGCTGGTGCCGCACGCGGTGAGGGCCAGGGCGCCGAGGAGGAACGTTCTGCGTCTCACAGCAGCGGCTCCTTCGGCAGTTCGACCGTCGCGACCAGGCCGCCGTCGGTGTGCAGGGTCAGTTCTCCGTCGTGCGCGGTGACGATCCTCTCGGCGATCGCCAGTCCGAGGCCCGTTCCGCGCCGCGAGTCGTCGCCGCGCCAGAACCGTTCGGTGGCGTGCTTGATGTCCTTTTTGGACAGACCTGGTCCGTTGTCCCGCACGGTCAGGGTGGCGCGGTCGCAGATCACCTCGACGTGGGTGGCGCCGTACCTGATGGCGTTGTCCAGCAGCACGTCCAGCACCTGTGCCAGGTCCGACACCGCGCACTGCACGAGACCGGGTGCGCGGTCGTCGACGGTGATCGTGACGCCCTCGGCCTGAGCCGCCGCCCGCCACGCGTCGACGCGGTCGTGCGCCACGACCTGCAGGTCGGCGAGTTCCGGTTCGACACCGCCCGCGGCACGTTCGGTGGCGGTGCTCTCGGCCGAGGCCAGCGCCAGGAGCCCGTCGAGCAGCGACTCCAGGCGTTCGACCTCGGTCAGCAGCGAGCCGTTGGACGGCAGCATGTCGACCCGCAGCCGCAGCGCCGCCATGGGGTTGCGCAGCTGGTGCGAGGCGTCGGCGATCAGTCGTCGTTGCTGGTCGGCGGCCTCGGCGACGGCGTCGGACATGCGGTTGAACGACTCCGACAACGCGCGCAGCTCGGCCGGTCCGGCGGTGTCGGCGACGTGCGTGCGCCGCTGCCCCTCCGCGACCGCCCGCACACCCCGGTCGAGTTCTTTGAGCGGCCTGAGCAGCCACCGCGACACGACGAGCGCGAGCAGCACGCACGCGCACGCCGCCAGCAACGCCCCGGCCAGCACGATCGCCCACCGCCGCGCCACGTCGAGCGCGGCGACCCGAGTGGAGGCCCTGAGCACCACCGCTCCCGCGACCTTCGTGCCGATGCCGACAGGCCGCGCGAACAGGACGTCACCACCGCTCCACGGCAGCACGGTCGGCACCTGCTTCGCGGGCTGGTTGCGCAGCGCGGCGTCGATCTGCGCGGACACGTCGTCCGCCGTCATGCCCGACTCGACGATCGGCGTGCCGGCCGCGTCGACGACCACGATCTCCTCGCCGTATACCTCGGCGTACCGCTCGGCCTCGGACGCCACGACGTCGCTGGGCAGCGTCGCGAACCGGTCGAGGTCGGCGGTCCGGCTGATCACGAACTGCTGGGTGCGCTCCGAGGCCGTGCTCATCAGCAACGGGAACGCGAACGCCGTGACGGCCGAGAGCGAGAACAGCAGCAACACCAACAGAAGCCGTTGCCGCATCTATTCACCGAGCCGGTAGCCGAAACCGCGGATCGTGTGCAGCAGCCCCGGCCGGTCCAGCTTGGCGCGCAACTGCGTGAGGTGCACGTCGAGCGTCCGCGACACCGCCACGAACGCGTTGCCCCACACCTCGTCCATCAACTGCTGCCGGCTCACCGCGGTGCCGGGCCGCTTCGCGAGCACCGCCAGCACGTCGAACTCCTTGGTGGTCAACGAGATCTGCCTGCCGCCGACCAGCACCTGACGGCTCTGCAGGTCGATCTCCACATCGGACACCCGGACCACGTCACCGGGCTCCTGCCGGCGCGCCGCACTGCGCCGGGCCACCGCGTCGATGCGGGCGAGGAGCTCGGCCAGCCGCACCGGCTTCACCAGGTAGTCGTCCGCACCGAGCCTGAGGCCCCTGACGACCGTCCGCTCGTCACCGCGCGCCGTCAGCACGAGCACGGGCACCGGGTCGATCTTGCGGAGCTTGCGCAACACCTCCAGTCCGTCCTGGTCGGGCAGGCCGAGGTCGAGCAGCACCACGTCGGCGTCGCGGTGGGCGATCAGCGCGTCGGCGCCCCTGCGCACGCGGGAGGGCCGGTGCCCGTTCGCCCGCAGTGCCTCCACCAGGGCGTTCGCGACACCGTCGTCGTCTTCGACCAACAGCACCCGCATGCGAGCAGTATCGGTCATGACGGTCGTTTCCGGGGCGTTCCGAGGCGCTTAAGCGACTGTAAAGATGCCCGGGCCCGAGTTGTGACCGGTCCGGAGCCGTCGGAATGGTGTCCGGCATGACAGTGGTTCAGGAGAAGAGCAGCGAACGCCGTGTGGTGGCGAACGTGCTGCGCGGGTCGGTCGGCAACCTCATCGAGTGGTACGACTGGTACGCCTACACGGCGTTCAGCATCTACTTCGCGGCCGCGTTCTTCCCCAAGGGCGACCAGACCGCGCAGCTGCTCAACACCGCCGCCGTGTTCGCCGTCGGCTTCCTCATGCGGCCGCTGGGTGGCTGGCTGCTCGGCCGGTACGCCGACCGGCGCGGGCGCAGGGCCGCGCTGACGTTGTCCGTCACGCTGATGGCCGCGGGTTCGCTGATCATCGCGCTGACGCCGTCGTACGCGTCGATCGGGGTGGCGGCGCCGGTCCTGCTGGTGCTGGCGCGGTTGCTCCAGGGCCTGTCGGTCGGGGGTGAGTACGCGACTTCTGCCACCTATCTGTCCGAAGTGGCCTCTCCCGCTCGCCGCGGGTTCTACTCCAGCTTCCAGTACGTGACGCTGACGGCGGGTCAGCTGGTGGCATTGGGTGTGCAGATCGTGTTGCAGCAGTTCCTGTCCAAGGCCGAGATGACGGAGTGGGGCTGGCGGGTCGCGTTCGTCATCGGGGCGACCGGGGCGATCGTCGTCATGTGGTTGCGGCGCGGGATGGACGAGTCGTCGAACTTCGAGAAGCAGAAGGGGAGCGGCGAGCAGAACGGCACCATCAGGGCGTTGCTGAAGCACCCCAGGGAGTGCCTGACCGTGGTGGGGCTGACGCTCGGCGGCACGGTCGCGTTCTACACGTTCACGACGTACCTGCAGAAGTTCATGGTGAACACGAGCCACATCGACGCGGCCACGGTGAGCTGGATCAACTTCGCCGCGCTGCTGGTGTTCGTGGTGTTGCAACCGCTTGCGGGCGCGCTGTCCGACCGGATCGGGCGGCGGCCGTTGCTGCTCGGGTTCGGGGTGCTGGGCACGCTGGCGACGGTGCCGCTGCTCTCGGCGCTCGCGACGACGTCCGAGGCGGTGCCGGCGTTCCTGCTGATGCTCGGCGGCCTGGTGATCGTGACCGGGTACACGTCGATCAACGCGATCGTGAAGGCCGAGCTGTTCCCGACCACCATCCGCGCGCTGGGGGTGGGGCTGCCGTACGCGCTGACCGTGGCGATCTTCGGCGGCACGGCCGAGTACGTGGCGCTGTGGTTCAAGCAGGCCGGGATGGAGTCGGTGTTCTTCTACTACGTCGCCGGCTGCGTGCTGATCTCCTTGCTGGTCTACGGGTTCATGCGGGAGACGTCGAAGGACTCAGTCCTCGACCGCGATTAGCGCGGCGAGCGCGCTGGCCAGGTGCACGGGCCTGCGGTCGGTGGTGTGGCGGATCTGCGTGCGGCAGCTGAAGCCGTCCGCGATCACCAGCGCGTCCTCGTTGGCGCGCAACGCCGGCAGCAGGTCCTGTTCGGCGCACGCGATCGAGACGTCGTAGTGGCCTCGCTCGAACCCGAAGTTCCCGGCGAGGCCGCAGCACCCCTCGACCACCGTCGGCTTCAGGCCCGCCTTCGCCATCGCGGCCTTGTCGGGCTCGAAACCGAGCTCGGCGTACTGGTGGCAGTGCGTCTGGACGACGGCTTCCCGTGCGCCCTCCAGGGCCGGGAGCTTCGGGGCGACGTGCTCGGCGAACGTCCGGGTGGCCTTCGCCAGCGCCTGCACCGCCGGGTCGTCCGAGAGTTTCGGGGCCTCCGCGCGCAGGAACGCGGTGCAGCTCGGTTCCAGACCGATCACCGGGACGCCCCGGCTCGTCCACGGGAGCAACGCCCGCGCCGTGCCTTCGACCACCCGGCGGGCCTTGCCCAACTGGCCCGTCGAGTGCCACGTCAGTCCACAGCAGACGTTCGCGGACGGCACTTCGACGCGGTTTCCCAGGTGTGCCAGGACGTTCGCGGCGTCGAGGCCGACGCCCGGCTCGAAGTGGTTCGTGAACGTGTCGGGGAACAGCAGCACCGGGTCGCCGTTCCCGAGCGGGTGCAGCTGGCGGACCAGGCGGGTCGTCTGCGTCGGCAGCTCGCGTTCCGGGGTGATGCCGGCGAACCGGCCGAGCTTTGCCGTGAACCTGTTGACCAGCCCGTACTTCAGCCACGTCGGCAGCCAGCCCATGACGTAGTGCGAACGCGGGCGCACCCGTCGTTTGTAGTGCTCGTGCAGGAACTCCGCTTTGTAGCTCGCCATGTCGACGTCGACGGGGCAGTCGCGCTTGCAGCCCTTGCACCCCAGGCACAGGTCCAGCGCCTCGGCCACCTCGGGCGAGCGCCAGCCGCCCTTGACCACGTCGCCGTTGAGCATCTCGAACAACAGGTGCGCGCGGCCTCGCGTGGAGTGCTTCTCCTCGCGCGTGACGCGGTAGCTCGGGCACATCACGCCGCCGTGCGTGTTCAGGCACTTGCCGACGCCGATGCACCGGCGCGTGTCGCTCGCGAACTCCGCGCGGGTCGGGATCTTCGGCGGCGCGACGAGGACCCGCAGGTCGTCGTCGAGCTTCAGCGGCTCGACGATCCGGCCGGGGTTGAGCAGGTTCTGCGGGTCGAAGGCGTGCTTGAACTCCCGGAACGCCTGGATCGCCTCGGGCGGGTACATCCGGCTGAGCAGCTCGGACCGCGCCTGGCCGTCGCCGTGCTCGCCCGACAGGCTGCCGCCGTGGCTCACGACCAGATCGGCGGCGTCCTGCAGGAACTCGCGGTAGCCGCTCGCCAGGTCGAAGTCGATGCGGACGTGGATGCAGCCCTCGCCGTAGTGGCCGTAGGTGATGCCACGGCGTCCATAGCGGGTCAGCAACTGGTCGAACTCCCGCAGATAGGTGCCGAGGCGCTCCGGCGGGACCGCCGCGTCCTCCCAGCCCGACCAGGCCTCGCTGCCGTCGGCCATGCGGGTGGCCAGACCGGCGCCGTCCTCGCGGATCCGCCACAGCGCCCGCTGGTGCGCGGGGTCGTGGATGACCAGGGAGTTCTTCGTGAGCCGGGCGACGCGTTCGGGGTGGTCCTCGACCTCGACGAAGAGCCAGCTGCGGCCTTCGGGCAGGTCGGGACGGGTCTTCACGCTGTGCACCAGCGACTCGTTCAGGCCCTCGATCGCGAGCGCGTCCTCGATCTGGGTGACCTGGTCGGCGGCCTCGTAGGTGTCCGCGAAGCCGAGCACGACGAGGATCCGGCGCTCCGGCCTGCGCACGAGCTCCAGTTCGGCGCCCAGCAGGACCACGCAGGTGCCCTCGGTGCCGACCAGCTGCTGCGTCAGCGTCGGGGCGTCCAGCGCGTACCCGCTGACCCGGCGGCCGAGCCGCGGGAACCACGCCGGGTCGTGCGAGGGGAGCGCCAGCGGCGGGGGACTCGTGGTGTCGAACGTGCGGCCGTCGACGGTCAGGACCTGGAGGTTCGCGACGTTCTCGCTGGTCTTGCCCCACTTCACCGAGTGCGCGCCGCACGCGTTGTTGCCGATCATCCCGCCGATGGTGCAGCGCGAGTGCGTCGACGGGTCCGGCCCGAACAGGTACGGGCCGGCCGCCGCGTTGATCTTGTCGAGCACCGCGCCCGGTTGCGCGAACGCCCGGTCGCCGGAGATCTCGAACGCGGTCAGGTACCGGCTGAAGTCGATCACCAGGCCGGTGCCGCACGCGTTGCCGGCGATGGAGGTCCCCGCGCCGCGGCTGGTGATCGGCACGCGGTGTTCCGCGGCCAGGCCGACGGCCGCGACCACGGCGTCCGTCGTACGTGGACGGACGACCACCCGCGGCACGTGGCGGTAGTTCGACGCGTCCGCCGAGTACAGGGCCCGGCTCGCCGGGTCGTCCAGCACGTCACCGTCCACGTGACGCCGGAGCTGATCGAGAAACGCCCGCATCACCCGATCATGCCTGGCTGGGTGTGACTTGCCTCCGCCGATGCCGGTCTACCTGCCGGTAGCCGATAGCCTCACCCGGTCAACCAGCAGCGATTCTCAGGAGAGCTAGTGAGTCGGTCCGTTCTGGTCACCGGAGGCAACCGCGGCATCGGCCTCGCCATCGCGCAGGCGTTCGCGGCGCAGGGCGACAAGGTCGCGGTGACGCACCGCGGGTCCGGCGCTCCCGAAGGCCTGCTCGGCGTGAAGTGCGACGTGACGAACTCGGAGGAGATCGACGCCGCCTTCGCCGAGGTCGAGGCCGCGCACGGCCCCGTCGAGGTGCTGGTCTGCAACGCCGGGATCACGCAGGACACGCTGCTGCTGCGCATGAGCGAGGAGCAGTTCACGCAGGTCGTCGACGCGAACCTGACCGGCGCGTTCCGGTTCGCCCAGCGCGCCTCCCGCGGCATGCTGCGCAAGAAGTTCGGCCGCATCGTCTTCATCTCCTCGGTCGTCGGCCTCACCGGCGGCGCGGGCCAGGTCAACTACGCGGCGTCCAAGGCGGGCATGGTCGGCATGGCGCGCTCGATCGCGCTGGAGCTGGGCTCGCGCAACATCACCGCGAACGTCGTCACGCCGGGCTTCATCACCACGGACATGACCGCCGAGCTGCCCGAGGCCGTCCGCGACGCCGCGCTCAAGCAGATCCCGGCGGCCCGCTACGGCGCGGCGGAGGAGATCGCGCGCGCCGTCACGTTCCTCGCGGCGAACGAGTCGGGCTACATCAACGGTGCCGTGCTGCCGGTCGACGGCGGCCTCGGCATGGGCCACTGAACGTTTTCCCCGTACTGCGAAAGGGTTGGATCAAGTGACCGGACTGCTCGAAGGCAAGCGACTGCTGATCACCGGTGTGATCACCGACGCGTCGATCGCCTTCCACGTCGCACGCGTCGCCCAGGAGCAGGGCGCCGAGGTCGTGCTGACCGGGTTCGGCC
This sequence comes from Lentzea sp. HUAS12, assembly GCF_024125735.1. Lineage (NCBI taxonomy): Bacteria > Bacillati > Actinomycetota > Actinomycetes > Pseudonocardiales > Pseudonocardiaceae > Lentzea > Lentzea sp. HUAS12. The sequence goes on along the minus strand of NZ_CP099738.1, from coordinate 3,965,455 downwards.
GGATGAGCCTCGTGCAGCGCATCGCCCAGCGCCTGCCCAAGCCCGCGCCCGTCGTGGAGCTCGACGTGCAGAACCAGGAGCACCTCGACACGCTCGCCGACCGGGTGCGTGAGCACGTCGACGGCCTCGACGGCGTCGTGCACGCCATCGGCTTCGCCCCGCAGAGCTGCCTCGGCGCGCCGTTCATGGACGCGCCGTGGGAGGACGTCTCCGTGGCGATGCACGTCTCGGCGTACTCGTACAAGGCGCTCGTGCAGGCCGTCCGCCCGTTGCTGTCGCACGGCTCGTCGGTCGTCGGCCTCGACTTCGACGCCCGCCAGGCGTGGCCCGCCTACAACTGGATGGGCGCGGCGAAGGCGGCGTTCGAGTCGATCAACCGCTACATGGCGCGCGACCTCGGCCCGGACGGCATCCGCGTGAACCTCATCTCCGCCGGCCCGGTGCGCACCATGGCCGCGAAGTCCATCCCGGGCTTCGGCGAGCTGGAGAAGATGTGGGGCGAGAAGGCGCCGCTGTCGTGGGACGTCGACGACCCGACGCCCGTCGCGAAGTCCGTGTGCGGCCTGCTGTCCGACTGGTTCCCGGCCACCACCGGCTCGATGGTGTTCGTCGACGGCGGCGTGCACTTCCTGGGTCTCTGAGGTCACACGCGTTCGTCATGTGAGGCGATCGGGCGTCTGATTGGATGGAGTGGTGAGTTTCGATGCGCTGCTCTGGCTGTCGTTCGGCGGCCCAGAAGGTCCTGAGGACGTCCGTCCCTTCCTGGAGAACGTGGTTCGCGGACGTGGCGTGCCGCCGGAGCGGCTGGACGAGGTCGAGGCCCACTACCAGCACTTCGGCGGCGTGTCGCCGATCAACCGCCTGAACCTGGAAGCCATCGAGGCCGTCAAGGCCCGTGGTTTCGAACTGCCGATCTACTTCGGCAACCGCAACTGGCACCCGATGGTCGAGGACACCGTCGCCCAGATGAAGGCCGACGGCGTGCAGCGCGCGCTGGTGTTCCCGACGAGTGCGTACGGCGGCTACTCCGCCTGCCGCCAGTACGACGAGGACATCGTGCGGGCCCTGCAGGCCGTGCCCGGTGGCCCCGAACTGGTGAAGCTGCGCCAGTTCTTCGACCACCCGCTCTTCATCTCCTCCTTCGCCGACGCGGTCCGCACGGCGGCGGCGTCCCTGAGCGGCCCGTACCGGATCGTGTTCACCGCGCACTCGGTGCCGGTGTCCGCCGACAAGGCCGCCGGTCCGCCTTCCGAAGGCGGCTACCGCTACTCGCGCCAGGTCGTCGAGGCCTCGCGTCTCGTGGCCGCCGAACTCGGGGTGACCGAGTACGACGTGGTGTGGCAGTCGCGGTCCGGCCCGCCGCAGATCCCGTGGCTGGAACCGGACGTCGTCGACCACATCGACGCCTTGCACGCCAAGGGTGTCACCGGTGTGGTGATCTGCCCGATCGGGTTCGTGTCCGACCACCTCGAGGTGGTGTGGGACCTCGACACCGAGGCCCGCGAGCGCGCCGCCGAGCTGGGCATGGAGTTCGCCCGCGCGGCCACCCCGAACGGTGACCCGCGGTTCGCCGAGCTCGTGACCGAACTGGTGGCGGAGCACACGTCCGGTGCGCCCGTGCGCAAGCTGTCGTCGTTCACGTCGGCGGGCTGCACGGTGAACGGTGCGCCTTGTGCGCCGTTGTGCTGCGAGCCGGCCAAGAGGCCCGCCCGCACCTGAGTCACCGGCGGTCGATGCGGGCGAGCACCGTGTCGGAGATCCGGCGCAGCGCCCGCAGGTCGTCCGGCGAGAGGCCGTCGACGACCAGGTCCAGCACGCGGGCCACGTGCGCGGGCGCCGCTTTCTCGAGGTGCGCCTGACCCGCGTCGGTCAGCACCGCGAGGGTGTAGCGCCCGTTCGCGGGATCGGGCTCGCGGTGGAGGAACCCGCGCTTCTCCAGCCGCCCGACCATGTGCGAGAGCCGGGACAGCTCCGTGTTCGCGAGGTCCGCGAGCGCGCTCATCCGGATCCGCCGGTCGGGCTGCTCGGACAGGTGTGCCAGCACGTGGTACTCGATGAAGCTGAGCGCCGAGTCCTGCTGCAGCTGTGACTCCAGCGCGGCGGGTAGTCGCTGCACGAGCCTCATGAACCCGCGCCACACCGCCAGCTGGTCGTCGGTGAGCCACCGCGGCTCGGCCACGTCGGACTGTTCTCGGGCGGACATGCACGCAGTCTAGGTCCGGCGACCTTCACTTGAAAATTCAAGTCAGAGTCGCTAGTTTGACTTGAAGATTCAAGTCAACGACCCCGTGGAGACCACGCCATGAGCGACCTCAAGATCGCGATCATCCTCGGCAGCACCCGTCCCGGCCGCAATGGCGCCGCCGTCGCGGACTGGGTGCTGACCAGGGCGAAGGAGCGCACCGGAGCCGCCTACGAGCTCGTCGACCTGCTCGACCACCCGCTGCCGCACCTCGACGAGGCCGTGCCGGCGAGCGCGGGCAGGTACGCCGGTGAGCACACGAAGGCGTGGGCCGCCCGGATCAGCGAGTTCGACGGCTTCGTCTTCGTGACGCCGGAGTACAACCACTCCACCTCCGGAGTGCTGAAGAACGCGATCGACTTCCTCTACGCCGAGTGGAACAACAAGGCCGCGGGCTTCGTCTCGTACGGCTCCCTCGGCGGTGCGCGCGCCATCGAGCACCTGCGTGCGATCGCGAGCGAACTGCAGATCGCGCACGTCCGGCAGCAGTTGTCGTTCTCGTTGCAGACCGACTTCGAGAACTTCTCGGTGTTCACGCCCTCGCCGAGGCACGACAGCGCCGCCGACGTGCTGTTCGACCAGCTCGAGTCGTGGGCAGGAGCCCTGAAGACGGTCCGGCGCTGACATGAGCGGATCACCGAGCCGGGTGCGGGTCGTGTTCGGCGACCTGCGCCGCGCGGTCGACGACGTCCTCCTGCGGCACCAGGTCACGCGCGAGGAGATGCTGGCCGCCCTGGCGTGGTTGCAGGCAGCCGCCGACGCGGGGGAGTTGGCCCTGTTGCGCGTCTTCTTCTACAAGACCGTCCTCAAAGGAACGGTCGGTGCGCCCTATGCCCACCCCGAGAAGGACGGCGCGAGTCACTGGGACATGGAGGGCTCCGCCTACCGGCCCGGCGCACCCGTGCTGGCCAGTCCCGCGGTGTTGCCCATGCGCCCGGACGAGCCGGGTGAACCACTGGTCGTCTCCGGCACCGTGCGCACCACGACGGGGGAACCGCTTCCCGGTGCGGCACTGGAGATCTGGCAGATCGACGCGAACAACGTCTACTCCGGCATCGACACCAGCGACTTCCTGCCGCTGAACATCCCGAACGACTCCAGCGGGGTTCCCGAGCACAACCTCCGCGCCACGGTCGTCGCCGACGCCGACGGGCGCTACGAGTTCCGCACGGTCATGCCCGGCGTGGAGACCCTGGGACTGGACGAGACCGGCCCGCTCGGCGGTCTGCTCGACGCCCTGCGGTCCGAGGGGAAGCGGCCCCTGCACATCCACGCCACCGTCACCGCGGACGGCTGCCTGCCGCTGACGACGCAGATCTACTTCGACGGCGACCCGCTGGTCGACAGCGCGGTCGAAGGAGCGATTCCCGCCGGTGCCGTCAGAACCACCACGCTGCACGACGACCTTCGCAGGCTCACCCACGACTTCGTGCTGCGCCCGGATCAGCGGCCCTGAAGCGCGTTGGTGAGCGACTCCTCGGCGTTGTCCGGTAAGGCGCCGTCGTGGTCGAGCGCGTAGCGGATGACCGTGCGGAACTCGTCGCTGAAGCGCGAGTAGTGCGGGGTGACCGGGCGCAGCCGGGCGTCCTCGATCGCGTCCAGCAGGGTGCTGGAGTACGGGTGTTCGGTGGCGACCCGGCTGTCCTGGTAGACGATGCCGCGGGTGGCGGCGAGCCCTCCTCGTTCGAAGAGGAGCTGCTGGCTGCGCGGGCCGGTCAGGAACTCGATGAGGGCCTGGGCGGCGCGCGGTTTGGTGGACTTCGCGGAGATCGCGAGGTTCTGGCCGCCGAGGACGCTCGGCCCGGTCAGCCCGGTGACGCCGAAGTCGATGCGGGGACGGCCCGCCGACTCGCCCTGGTTGCCCTGCAGGACGCGGTGGGCGACCGGCCAGTTGCGCATGTAGGCGATCTTGCCGTCGCGGAACGCCTGGGTGGTGAGCGCTTCGGTCTGGGAGCGGGACTCGGGCAGCACCACGGGTTTCTCGCCCTTGAGGCCGTCGGCGAGCCAGCGCAGGGCGCGGCGGGTCCGTTCGGAGTCGATCACGACCTCGCCGTTCTCGTCGACCACGTCGCCCTTCTCCGCCCAGATCAGTTCCAGGGCGTTGACGGTGAGGCCCTCGTAGTCGGCGAGCTGGCCCGCGTACCCGGCGGCGAGGCGGGCGTCCTGCCCGGCCCGCAGTGCTCGGGTGGCGGTGGTGGTGATGTCGTCCAGATCGAGCGGGTCCTCCTTCACCAGGTCCTTGCGGTAGAACAGGAGGCCCGCGTCCGTGTTGAACGGCAGCGCCCACAGCACGCCCTGGTAGCGGCAGCTCTCCAGCGGACGGCGCAGGAAGCCGCTCGTGTCCACACCGGACAGCGGGCGCAGGTGGCCGGACTGGGCGAACTCGGCGGTCCAGGTGACGTCGAGGTTGAAGACGTCGACGTTGTCGGCCTTCTCCCGGGCCCGCGCGACCATCTCGCTGCGCTGGCCGTCCGCCTCGTCCGGCAGTTCGACGATCTCGGCCTGCTGGTCCGGGTGCTCTGCGTTCCACTGGTTGATCAACGCGCGCCGCTGGCCGCCGTCGCTCTGGTCGCGGCCGCTGAGCACCACGAGCTTGCCCTTCTCCCACTCGGTCGACTCGCGGAACAGGGGCTGCACGCCGTTCGTGAACAGGATCGTCAGCACGATCCCCACCGCCACGCCCATCGCGAGCCACGAGCGGTTCGCCCACACGACACCCGGCGGGCCGAGTCTGGGCAGGGCCGCCCAGGTGCGCCGCAGCCACCTCATCCGGAACCTCCCCACACCCGGCGGAACAGTTCCGCCAGGTCGTCCCCGAGCGTGTCCGTCGTCGAGTCGCGGCACTCGCCGCCCGACGCGTCCGTGATCGTGGTCAGCGCGTGCGTCGCGCAGCTCGCGTCGCCGACGGCGATCACGAACACCCGGACCCCCTTGCGCCGCACCGCGTCCACGACGTCCTGCCGGGTCTGCGGGCTCGTCGTGTCCTCGCCGTCGGTCAGCGCGATCACCGCGCTCACGTGGTCCGCGTCGCCGGCGCCGACCCGGTCGAGGCTGTCGAGGACGGCCTGGTGCAGCGGCGTGCCCCCGGCCGGCGTGACGGTGCTGAGCGCGGCGGCCGCGGCCTCCTTGTCCCGCCGGCCGAGGGGTACGAGCTGCCGGACCTCGGTGTCGCGGAACACCGACAGGCCGTAGGTGTCCTCGGGACCCATCTGCGTGAGGGCCTTGCCGACACCGTTGACCGCGACGGCGAACCTCGTCTCCCCGGTCGGCGACAGCTCGGCCATCGACCCGGACGCGTCGAGGGTGAGCCAGACGCGGCCGTCCCTCTTGGCCTGCTCGTAGTTCTTCTCGAACTCGGCCTGCGCCGCGTCGTCCGGCGCCGCCTCCTCGCGGTCGAGCGCGAGGCCCGCGCGCACCCCGAACTCCTCGCGGAACTCCGCTCCCGCGGCCTGCCCGGCGGGACGGAGCCCGGTGGCGTTGAGCGCCGCCCGGCCCTCCTGGGTGCCGAGCCACGCCCGGAACGCCTTCGCGGGCTCGCGGGCGGCGTGGTTGCGCACGTCCTGGGCCTCCCACTCGACGAGGTTCAGCGGGTAGTCGGCGCGGTAGGTGTCCGACGGGTACAGAGCGGTGAGGCACGGCTTCTGCGCGCAGGCGGTCTTGTTGTGCCGCAACAACACCTGCTCGGTCGTGATCATCGCCGCGCCTGGCCGCGGCCGGTCCGCCTCCTCGACGCCGCGTTCCACGACGGCGGGGTCGAGCGTCTCGTACAACGCCGCCGTGGCGAGCCCGCCGGCCGCCGTCAGCAGCGGATTCGGCCTGCCGACCGGGGTGCCGGTGCGACCGACCTTCGTCAGCAGCTCACCCCACGTCTCCGGGGTGCTCGAGACGACGTCCTTCGCGATCCGCGGGGGCACCCCGAGCACGACGGGGGAGAACGCCACCGACTCGCCCGGCTCGACGCGCACCGCCGAACCGACGCCTCTCGTGCGGCGCACCACCTCGTTCGCCTCCGCGGTCGAGTCGGGCAGCCACACGTCCGGGTGCGGCCCGATCTCCCGCAGCTCCTTCGCCGACCACGAGGACCGCAACGCGATCGCGCCCTGGTCGCCCGGTGCCGAGAACACGTACAGCCGAGCCGTGCGGCACCCGTGGTTCTCCGCCGCCGTGTGCAGCTCGAACCTCCGCGCCACCTCGCTGATCGCGGGCTCGGCGTCCTGCGACGTCAGCACCCGCACCTCCGTCGGCTGGGGACAGCCGAGGACCAGCACCCGCCCGTACGCGACGAGCGGCGGGCCCGCGAACGCCACCAGCACCGCCGCGGCGGCGAGCACGGCCGTGAACACGACCCAGCGCAACCGGATGCGCTTGGCCAGCTGGTTCAGCCGCTCGATCGCGGACGCCGACAGCACCAGCAGACCCGCGCCGAGGCCGTAGAGCACCCACGACTGCCACGTCGTGAGCGCGCCCGTGGCCGTCTCGGACAGCAGGTGCCCGGCGACCGCGGCCAGCATGAGGGCGCCCGCGTACCGGGGTGCTGTGCTCGACCGGCGCTGGTCGACGTCCTCCATCCGGCGTCCTCCCCACCAGGCACCCTAGGCGGGAGCACCGGCAGTTCTGGGGGAGTTGGCCGGTCAGGAGGGGTCAGCGGGGGAGAACCACTCGTTCGGGTCAGTGACGACCGGCGCCGCTGTCCGCCAGCACGCGCACGGCCTCGTCGACCGCCGCGCACCGTGCGCGACGCACGGCCTGGGCCACCGGGCGCAGCGCCTCCGTGCGGGCCGTCATCGCCGACGCCGACAACGCGCCACCGGGCGAGTCCGCACTGGCCACCGACACGATCGCGGCGACCTCGGCGGCCCGCTGCAGCACGCGCAGCGCCCTGGGCGGCATCGCGTCGGGCCACGGCAGCGTGGAGTTCTCCGCCGCGAGGTCGGCGATCTCCTTGCGCACGTTCGGCCGGTGCTTGGCCACGTCCAGCGCGGCCAGTGCCGCCGTCGCCTCGCGCAGCGCGGTGCCCAGCCCGGCCTCGGCCTCGCCGATCGGGATGTGCTCCAGGCCGTTGGACGACGGCAGGTCGAACACCGTCCAGCGCATCACGCCGTCGGCCACGATCTTCGGCACGAGCCCGATGTGCACGGACGGGACCACGAGCGCCTCGCCGGAACGCAGCGCGCACGTCGCGAGGGTGCCCTTGCCTCCCAGCCCTCGCACGTCGCCCGGTACGGGCAGGACCAGCCGCGCCGAGGTCGCGCCCGCGCGCCGCAGGGCGGCCAGCAGCAGGGCGGGACCCACGGGGGCCTCGTCGGGACCGGGGAGGTCGAGAGCCGTGGCGGTGCCGTCGTCGTCGGCCACCACCTCGTGCTGCTCGGCCCACGTGTGCAGGGCGTCGAGGACGTCGTCGGCGGCGGCCAGGCCGTGCAGCCATCCCGACGTCCACACGACCAGCGTGGCACTTGCACAGGACACCCGACGAGATTACGTGGCCCGGCCCCGCGAGCCCCACCCGGTGTGCCCGATCCGAGACACCTACTTCGCCGGACCGATGTTGTTCTCGAGCAGCGAACGGAACGACGTCAGGTCCTCATCGGACGCGAAGGCCCGGTGCGGCACGGACAGCGACGCCGCGCCCTCGTCCAGCGTCTCCAGGACGAAGCCCTGCCGCGTCTCGGTCCAGCCCGGCAGCTCCTGCCAGACGATCTCCTCGCGCACCGCGGCGCCCACGGCCATCCGGAACGACTGGGCGTCGGCGCTGCCGACCACCGTCCGGCTGATCATCTCGTCGGACGAGAACCGCCACCACACCGCTACCGGCTCCATCAGGCCGATGACCAGCGCGCACACCAGCCCGAAGATCCCCACGAAGACCGGGCCGCCGAGGACGAACAGCTGCACGAGCGAGATCGCCGCGAACGCGAGCGCGAACCAAGGCGCCCATCGGAACATCGGCACCATCGCGCGCAGGCTGGCACGCCAGTCGGCGGGTGAAGGGGCCCATCTGAAATCAACGCTGTCACTCATGTCGCCCCGCATTCTGGCGCACGCGGTGCGCCCGCGCCTGGAGTTGCTCCACGTCGACGGGTCCGGATTCGGTGCGTAGCGTCGTCGGGGTGACCCAGAACCTGGCCCGCACGGCGGGCGAACTGCGCGCCGCCGGGCACATGCCGCGCGGCGTCAAGACCGAGATCAGGGAGAACCTCCTCGCGGCCCTGCGCGACGGACGCAACCCGTGGCCCGGCATCGTCGGTTTCGACCGCACGGTGCTCCCGCAGCTCGAACGCGCGCTGCTGGCGGGCCACGACGTCGTCCTGCTCGGGGAGAGAGGGCAGGGCAAGACCCGCCTGCTGCGCACGCTGATCTCGTTGCTCGACGAGTGGACGCCCGTGATCGAGGGCTCCGAGCTGGGCGAACACCCGCTCGACCCGATCACGCCCGAGTCGAGGCGCCGTGCCGCCGAACTCGGTGACGACCTCCCCGTGGTGTGGCGGCACCGCGACGAGCGCTACGCCGAGAAGCTCGCGACCCCCGACACGTCCGTCGGCGACCTGGTCGGCGACGTCGACCCGGTCAAGGTCGCCGAGGGGCGTTCGCTCGGCGACCCGGAGACGATCCACTACGGCATGCTCCCGCGCGCACACCGCGGCATCATCGCCATCAACGAGCTCCCCGACCTGGCCGAACGCATCCAGGTGTCGCTGCTCAACGTCATGGAGGAGCGCGACATCCAGGTCCGCGGCTACACGCTGCGGCTGCCGCTCGACGTGCTGCTCGTGGCGACCGCGAACCCCGAGGACTACACGAACCGCGGCCGCATCATCACGCCTTTGAAGGACCGCTTCGGCGCCGAGGTGCGCACGCACTACCCGCTGGAGGTCGACGCCGAGGTCGACATGGTCCGCCAGGAGGCCGAGCTCGTCGCCGAGGTGGGCGACCACCTGCTGGAGATCATCGCCCGGTTCGTGCGCCACCTGCGCGAGTCGTCGTCGATCGACCAGCGCTCCGGCGTGTCGGCCCGCTTCGCGATCGCGGCGGCGGAGACCGTCGCGGCGTCGGCCCTGCGCCGGTCCGCGCTGATCGGCGAGAGCCCGGCCATCGCGCGCCCGGTCGACCTCGAGTCGGTGCCGGACGTGCTGCGCGGCAAGCTCGAGTTCGAGGCGGGGGAGGAGGGCCGCGAGGAGGAGGTGCTGGTCCACCTGCTGCGCCGCTCGATCGCCGACACGGCCCGCGCGCGCCTGGCCGGGCTGAACCTCCGCGCGCTCGCCGAGGTCGTCTCCGACGGCCACCCCGTGGCGACCGGCGACCGGGTGCACGCGGGCGACCTGCTGGCGGCGTTGCCGGAGCTCCCGATCCTGCACGAGGTGGCGGCCCGGCTGGGCGCGGGCCCGAAGGACCCCGTCGGCCGCATCGCCTCCGCCGTCGAACTGGCCCTGGAGTCGCTCTACCTGACCCGCCACCTGTCGAAGGACAACTCCTCCGACGACGACCGATCGGTGTACGGATGAGATACCGCTACGGACGCTGGGGCGGCGGCGCCGACCCGCTGGCGCCCCCGGTGGACCTCCGCGCGGCCGTGGACGAGCTCGGCCGCGAGATCATGGAGGGCGCCTCACCGCAGTCCGCCCTGCGCGAACTGCTGCGCCGCGGCGTCGACGGCACCCGCGGCCTCGACGACCTGACCTCACGCCTGTGGCAGCGCCGCGCGTCGATCCAGCGCCGGCACCGCCTGGACGGCACGCTGACCGAGGTCCGGCAGCTGCTCGACAAGGCGCTGGAGGCCGAACGCCGCGCGTTGTTCCCGGACCCGTCCGACGACGCGCGCTTCCGCGAGGCCCAGCTCGACGCCCTCCCGCAGGGCACCGCCGCGGCCGTGCAGGAGCTGTCGAACTACGACTGGCGTTCCGAGGAGGCCCGCGAGGCGTTCCAGCAGATCCGCGACCTGCTCGGCCGCGAACTGCTGGACCAGCGCTTCCAGGGCATGAAGGACGCGCTGTCCAACGTGGACTCCCGCGACGTCGAGCGCATCCAGCGGATGCTGCGCGACCTGAACACGTTGCTGGAAGCGCACGCCTCCGGCTCCCCGGACACGCCGCGCATGTTCGACGACTTCATGCGCAGGCACGGCGACTTCTTCCCCGAGAAGCCCCGCAACGTCGACGAGCTCATCGACGCGCTCGCCGCCCGCTCGGCCGCGGCGCAACGCATGATGAACTCGATGACCGACGCCCAGCGCGCCGAGCTCTCCGCGCTGTCGCAGCAGGCCTTCGGCGGCATCGGCTCACAGCTGTCCGCGCTGGACTCGTTGCTGCAACGGCTGCGCCCCGGCGAGGACTGGACGTCGTCCGCGCGCTTCCGCGGCCAGGACCCGCTCGGCCTCGGCGAGGGCGCGCAGGCGATGGCGGACCTCGCCGAGCTCGACGCCCTGGCCGAGCAGCTCTCCCAGTCGTATCCGGGCGCCCGCCTGGAGGACATCGACCTGGAGGCGCTCGAACGCCAGCTGGGCGAGTCGGCCTCGGTCGACGCCCGCCGGCTGGCGGAGCTCGAGAAGGCGCTGCGGTCGCAGAACATCGTGGAACGCGCCCCCGACGGCTCGCTGCGGCTCACGCCCAAGGCGCTGCGCCGCCTGGGAGAAACGGCGCTGCGCGGTGTCGTCGACCAGCTCCGCTCGGCGCAGGGCTCGCGCGAGACCTCGTCCGCAGGCGCCGCCGGAGAGCTGATCGGCTCGACGCGGCCGTGGCAGTTCGGCGACACCGAGCCCTGGGACGTGCCGCGCACCCTGCGCAACTCCGTGCTGCGCTCGGGCTCGATGTCCCTGGACGTGGTCGACCTCGAGGTGTCCGAGACCGAACACCGGACGCGTGCCGCTGTGGCGTTGTGCGTGGACACCTCCTGGTCGATGGTGCAGGACGGACGCTGGGTGCCGATGAAGCGCACGGCCCTGGCGTTGCACCACCTCGTGCGCACCCGTTTCCGCACGGACGCGCTGCAGTTGGTGACGTTCGGGCGTTATGCCGAGGCCGTGGACATCGGTCAGCTGACGGCGTTGGAAGGGGTGTGGGAGCAGGGGACCAACCTGCACCACGCGTTGCTGCTCGCCGGGCGGCACGTGCGGCGGCATCCCGACGCGCAGCCCGTGGTGCTGGTGGTGACCGACGGTGAGCCGACGGCGCACCTGGAGCCCGACGGGGACGCGGAGTTCCACTACCCGCCGCTGCCGCGGACGTTGACCAAGACGTTGAACGAGGTGGACGGGCTGGCCCGGCTCGGGGCGACGATCTCGGTGTTCAAGCTGGGGGACGACCCCCGGCTGGCCGCTTTCGTCGACATCGTGGCCCGGCGGGGTGGTGGCCGGGTCGTCTCGGCGGACGAGGAAGGACTCGGGGCCGCTGTGGTGAGCGACTACCTCAGGTCGCGGCGCCGGAGGCGGTGACGGCAGGACCTCAGAGGTCGTGGAGCGCGGCCAGCCCGGGCAGGCGGGCCGCGAGTTCGGCGCTGTCGTCGAAGTCGAAGTCCCAGTCCGGGTCGAGCTCCGGGTAGCGGATCCGGAACGCGTCCTGCGGCAACTGCATGCCCGTCGCCTTGATGTGCGCGTTCCAGGCGATGGACAGGGCGTCCTCGCACTCGAACTCGTCGCCGGAGTCGGCGGCCGCCACCACCGCCGGTAAGCCCGCCAGCGAGTCGGGGTCGGCCAGGGCGGCCGTGTAGACCTCCTCGCCCTGGGTCACGAGCCAGCCGCGGAAGTAGTCGAAGCCGTCGTCAGAGCAGCCGCCGTTGAGGATGTACGCCGCCGCCCACAGCGGGTTCCGGTACGAGGCGGTCAGCAGCTCCCACAGGGTCTGCTGGGCCGCGACGATCTCGGCGGGCGGGCGCTCGGCCAGCAACGTGGTGGCCGCGGCGGCCACGGCGTGACCGTCGGACGGGTCGGGGACGCTCGCCCGGGCGGCGGCGATGAGCTTCCAGAAGGTGTTCGGGTCCACGTCGAGAAGCGTGGCAGAGGGGTCTGACAATTTCGGCGCCTGACTTACGAGCCGCGACGTTCTAGGTTGTAGGCATGATCAGGACTCTCTTCCGCTCGCTCGAGGCCGTGCACGGAATGATCTACTTCGCCCCCGAGGCGGACTCCCGGTACGCGAGCGCGGGGCTCGACCGGCCAGGTGGGTACTTCGCGTCCCGCGCCGCGGCGATGGGCGCGGTCGGGGCCGAGGTCGTGATCGCGACGTTCTACAACTTCAACCCCGAGATCGTGCGGGCGCGCATCCCGCAGGCGTGGGAGAAGGTCACGCCGCAGCGCATGCTGGAGCTGCGCTGGGAGGCGGCGGACGAGGCCCTCCGCAAGGTGCTGCCCGACGACCTCAAGGAGATCACCGAGCTCGCGAAGCGGGCGGCCGAGCGGTCCAAGGACATGCCGCAGGGCCGCACGCTGTTCGCCGCGCACGCGAGCCTGCCGTGGCCGGACGACACGCTGCTGCAGCTGTTCCACGCCCAGACGCTGCTGCGCGAGTTCCGCGGCGACGGCCACCTCGCGGCCCTGCTGAGGCACAACATCTCCGGCATCGAGGCGTTGGTGCTGCACGTCGCGACGGGCGACTACCCGGCCGACGCGTTGCGCAAGACCCGTGCGTGGTCGCGGGAGCAGTGGGACGCCACGGTCGAGGACCTGCAGCACCGCGGACTCGTCGGCGAGGACCAGCTCCTCACCGACAAGGGCCGTGAGCTGCGCAACGGCATCGAGGACGACACGGACCGCATGGCCGCGCCGGCCTACGACGTCCTGAGCGACCAGGAGAAGCAGCGGTTCGTGGAACTGGCCGCGCCGCTGAGCAAGGCCGTCGTGGAAGGCGGCCTGCTCCCCGGCCGCCGCTGAGCGGGGTCGTCGGCGCTGAGCGGGCCGTGGTCTCGAGGACGGCCCGCGAGGCCCTCAGTCCTCGTCGGTCCCGTCCCGGTGCGTCGACGCGAGCGCCTTCTCGGTGATCTCGTCCTTGCCCGCCCGGTGCTTGCCGGGATGGGTCAGCGAGAAGTGCGCCTCGTCCCGCATCCGCTCGACCATGTGCGGGTAGTGCAGCTCGAACGCCGGCCGCTCCGAGCGGATGCGCGGCAGCTCCTTGAAGTTGTGCCGCGGCGGCGGTGACGTCGTCGCCCACTCCAGGGAGTTGCCGTAGCCCCACGGGTCGTCGTGCGGGGCCGGGTCGCCGTAGCGGTAGGACCGGAAGACGTTCCACACGAACGGCAGCACGGACGCGCCGAGCAGGAACGAGCCGATCGTCGAGAACGTGTTGAGGAACGTGAAGCCGTCCGACGGCAGGTAGTCGGCGTAGCGGCGCGGCATGCCCTCGTTGCCCAGCCAGTGCTGCACCAGGAACGTGCCGTGGAACCCGAAGAACGTCGTCCAGAAGTGCAGCTTGCCCAGCGGCTCGTCGAGCATCCGGCCGGTCATCTTCGGGAACCAGAAGTAGATGCCCGCGTAGGTGGCGAACACGATCGTGCCGAACAGCACGTAGTGGAAGTGCGCCACCACGAAGTACGTGTCGGACACGTGGAAGTCGAGCGCCGGCGAGGCGAGCAAGATGCCCGTCAGGCCGCCGAAGAGGAACGTCACGAGGAAGCCGATCGAGAACAGCATCGGCGTCTCGAACGTGATCTGCCCCTTCCACATCGTGCCGATCCAGTTGAAGAACTTGATGCCCGTCGGCACCGCGATGAGGAACGTCATCAGCGCGAAGAACGGCAGCAGCACCGCACCCGTCGCGTACATGTGGTGCGCCCACACGGCCACGGACAGCATGGCGATCGCGAGAGTGGCGAACACCAGCCCCTTGTAGCCGAACAACGGTTTGCGGCTGAACACGGGGAAGATCTCCGTCACGATCCCGAAGAACGGCAACGCGACGATGTAGACCTCGGGGTGGCCGAAGAACCAGAACAGGTGCTGCCACAGGATCACGCCGCCGTTGGCCGGGTCGAACACGTGCGCCCCGAGGTGCCGGTCCGCCGCCAGGCCCATCAACGCGGCCGTGAGGATCGGGAACGCCAGCAGGATCAGCACGGACGTCACCAGGATGTTCCAGGTGAAGATCGGCATCCGGAACATCGTCATGCCCGGCGCCCGCAGGCACACGACCGTCGTCGTCATGTTGACCGCGCCGAGGATCGTGCCGAGGCCGGACACCGCCAGGCCCATGATCCACATGTCCGCGCCGACGCCCGGCGAGTGCACCGCCGACGACAGCGGCGTGTAGGCGAACCAGCCGAAGTCCGCCGCGCCGCCCGGCGTGAGGAACCCGGCGACCACGATGATGCCGCCGAACAGGTACAGCCAGTACGAGAAGGCGTTCAGGCGCGGGAACGCGACGTCCGGCGAACCGATCTGCAGGGGCAGGACGAAGTTCGCGAAGCCGAACAGGATGGGCGTCGCGTACAGCAGCAGCATGATCGTGCCGTGCATGGTGAACAGCTGGTTGTACTGCTCGTTCGACAGGAACTGCAGCCCCGGCCGCGCCAGCTCGCCGCGCATCAGCAGCGCCATCACGCCGCCGATCAGGAAGAACGCGAACGACGTCGTCAGGTACATGATCCCGATCTGCTTGGGATCCGTCGTCCTGAACAACGACAGGAAGTACGAGCCCTTCGGCCGGGCGCGCGCAGCCCCGGGGTGGGGCACCACGGGCGTTGGCTTGATCGTGGTCATCGTGCCTCCTCCGTGCCAGAGGTGAATCGTCCTCCCGGTCAGACCGGGGGGCAATCCGCGACGAGCACCGCGCTGGTCACCGGGACCACCGGAGCGCCTACCGAAATGCCGCTGACCTGCACGTAGTAAGCGCCGGGGGCCAAATCGCCGAATCTCAACGCCATCTTCTCGGAGATCGCCGGACTGCGCGATTCGACCTGTTTGCCGTTCTCGTCGAGCACCGCCACCTTCACCGCCCGCGGAGCCGTGTCCTTCAGCTCGACGGTGACCTCCAGGTCCTCCCCGACGAGCACGAGGTCGGGCACGACGACCTGGGGCTCGGTCACCGTCACGTTGCGCGGCACGATGGCCTTCGCGGTCAGGAACGACTCGACGGCGTCCAACACGGCGGCGTTGTCCTGCAACGACGTGTGCTGCTCCGTCACGCGGTGCAGCGTGTTCGACGACAACGCGAGCCCACGCCGTGCGGCACCGACCATCGGCACGGTCGCATCGCCGTACAGCTCTTCGCCCTCATATGTCCGATAACAGGTGACTTTGCCGTCAGAGATGCGCGCCGTGGTGGCCGTGGGCTGCTTACCGCCGAGGATCGCGTACGTCTGATCGGCGAACGAGTCGGTCAACGCGCTGTGGAACGCCATCGCGTCCGTGACCATCTTCGTGTCGAGTTCGGGCAACGAGACCTCAGTGGTCTTGAGGAGCCCGCCGGGCGACTCGATGCACGCGAACTCGGGCAGCAGCTGGTGCAGCGACGGCATCGACCGCGCGAACTCCGTCAGGTCGACCGCCAGCGGCCCGAGCCCCTTGCGCACGCCGTTGACCAGCTGGTCCAGCGCGGCGGTGGCCCCGCGGTAGGGCGTGCCCATGGTGATCAGCTTGTCGGTCCGCTCGGCCATCCCGCACTGCTCGACGCACCACCGCGCGACCAGCCCGCCCATCGAGTGGCACACGAAGCTGACCTTGGCGTCCGGCCCGATCCGGTCCAGCGCCTCGTCCACCCGCCGGGCCAGCAACGCGCCGTTGTAGCGGTTCGACAGCCGCCAGTCGTAGGCGAAGAGCATCAGGTTGCCCTTCTCCACGGTGTAGCCCAGGGAGTTCATCCGGCGCGTGACCCGGTCGTAGCCCTTCAACGGCGTCCAGATGCCCGGGACGACGTGCAGGTCCGACATCAGCGCGACGGGCTCGACGCCGTCCTGCGGGTGCTCGTCGCCGATGCCGTCCGGGAGCTTCAACCGCTTCAGGCTCCGCCCCAGCGTCAGCACGGCGCGCAACGCGGCCCTGCCGGACACCTCCCAGACCACGCCGTCCGCGTTGCGCAGCGTGCTGCCGAGGATGCCGGGCAGGACCACCACGAGATCAGTCATCTAGGACTCCTCGGCGAGCTTGCGGATGAGGGGCAGCAACGCGAAGTTCGCGGGCACCAGGTAGGTGAGCTCGTGGATCCACGCCATGCGCTGGCCCGCCGAAGGCAACGCCAGACGCTCGTCACCGGCCCGAGCGCGCGCGACCGCCTTGTACAACGCCGCCAGCGCGTGCGGCTCCAACGCCGTCACGGCCTGCGTAAGTGCTTGCGGTGAAGCGCCATTGGCGAGCCCGCGCAGGATCTCCGTTGTCCGCGCTGGGTCTTCCACGGCGTTGAGCACGAGGTCGAGCACGTCGGCGTCCTCGTCCGCCAGCAGCAGCAACGCGTGCACCGGCCTGTTGTCGCGCACGTTCTTGAGGACTTCCTTGTCCAGCAACTCGTCGCGCCGGGTGGCGAGCAGCTCGCGACGGCGTGCGGGCGTGGCGTCCACGAACTCGTCCGCGAGACTCGCGAGCAGCCACGGCCGGTACGCGAGCGCGACGCCCTGTTGCTGGGCGGTGGTCCGGCGGGACTGGATGACCTGCGCCTCGATCAGGCTCGTGCCGTACAACGCCTCCGACACGGCCACGTCCGCGTCCGTCGACAGCAGCTCCGGGTGCCGCACCAGGATGTCGCGCTCCTCCGCGTACGACCGCGCGAACACCCAGGTGCGCGCGGTCCGCAGCAACACCCGGTCGACCGACAGCCAGTCCGGCGTGGTGTCCCACGGCCACGGGCCGGAGTCGTAGTGGCGGCGCGCGATGTCGTGCACGTCGTGGATCGCCTGCCGCGACTGGCCGACGTGGGTGAGCGCCTGGCACAGCCACCTCGCCGCCGCCGGATCCCCGGCCTTCGTGGCCGCCGCCCGCAGCATCAGCAACGTGGCGAGCTGGGGGCCGTTGAACCGCGCGGTCACCCTCTCCCAGGTCTCCTCGACGATCTCGGGCTGCTCCAGTCCCGCGCAGATCGTGTCGAGCGTGAACAACGCCGCCGCCAGCGTCGACAGCCGGTCCGCGTTCTCCGGCAGCAGGGAGACCTCGACGGCCCGCAGACCGGTCGCGAGGGCCTCGCGGGGCTTGTCGGCGTCGCGCTGGCGGCGCATCAGGTTGTGCAACGCCTGGCCGTGCACGGGCAGCCCGTCGGCGAGGTCGGCGGCCTGCCTCGCGGCGTTCAGGGCGGCCTCCGTGCGGTGGACCATGCTGTACGCGACGCTCAGGCTCAGCGCCGCGTCCGCCAGCTGCGGCCGGAACGCGGCGTGCCGGCCGAGCGTGCCGCTGATGTCCGCGGCCTGCTGGGTGGTGCTCGCGGCGTCGGACAGCCTGCTCAGCGCCAGGTAGTCGCGGCTCAGCTCGACCAGGGCGCTGACCAGGTCCGCGAGGAACACCGGGTTCGTCTGCGCCAGCGCGTAGTACAGCTCGACGGCCTGCTTGGACCGTTGCATGGCCTCATAGCGCAGGCCGGAATCGCTGCACCGCGCGGCAAGGCACGTCATCGCGCGCGCAAGCGGTGCATCGGTGTCGACGGCAGCAACAGCGTCACGAGCCGTGGACAGCGCCTCCTGCCTGCGGCCCAGCATCGCGTAGACCTCGCTCAGGTCCACCAACGCGCCACTGAGGTGCGACGCGTACGTCGGGTTGTCACCGCCGTGCGTCGACGTCTTCGCGATGCGTTGCGCGAGCCGTTTGTGCGTAAGGCTTTCCGCCGTCGTCGGAGTCGACGCCACGAGCTCGCGGTAGCGCACGGCGGCCTCTTCCGCGGGCGCCACGGCCTGCTGCAGGCGTCCGGCGTCGCGGAACCGCCGGCCCAGCTTGTTCAGCACGAAAGCCAGGTCCGCCAGGTACATGCGCAACTTCGGCACCAGCGCGCGGAAGTGCTCGGCGGCCTCCTCGAGCGGTGCGATGGCCTCGTCGCCACGACCCCAGTGCATCAGCTCGTTCGCCGCCGTCGTGGCCGCGAGTGCGATGTCCGGCAACAACATCCGGTTCATCACCGCGAGAGCGCGCAATCCGTCCAACGCCCGTGTGCCCGCGTGGCCGCAATGCCGCCACGCGTACTTCCACAGGTAGCCGGGCACGTTCGGCGGCACGCCCGCCTCCATGCGCTGCCGGTACAACTCGATGAGCGCGCACGCCACCTTCTCCGCGCCCGGCGCGAACACCTCGTCCCGGCTCGGTGCGAACGGCGGCCGCAGGTGGTCCGCGAACGTCTGGTGCGTGAGCTTGAAGACCGCCGTGCCTTCCTCACCGTCCTGCACGATGTGACGGCCCAGTTCGGTGAGCACGGCCGTGATGTCCTCACGGCTGAACGTCTCACCGGACAACGCCTCGGCGACCGCGCGCCACTCCTCCTCGGGGAATCCCGCGCCGTAGCTCCACGTCAGTGCCGTCAGCAACGCACGCGCCGAGGGCACCTTCGCGAGCTCGCGATCGAACGCCGCGTCCAACGACAGCTTGAGGTCGGCCCCGCCGTCCGCCAGGACCTGGTCGGTGATCATCCAGGCGGTCAGGAACGGCAGCTTCGCCAGTTCATCCACAGTGGACGGCTTGGCGTTCGCTCCCAGGCGTGCCAGGACGTACTCGCGGACGTCGGACTCGCTGTCGGCGTCGTCGAGGTCGAGCACCTCGACCGGCGACAGCTCGGTCAGCAGGGGAGCACCGCCCGCGACCCGGTGCGCCTGCCGGGTCGACACGATCACGACGGCGTGGGCCGCGAGCTTGGTCAGCAGCGAGGTGGCGATCGAGAACGACTCACCGCGCGCCTCGTCGAGGCCGTCGACCACCAGCACCGGGGGTTCGTCGAGGGCGCTGACCACGCCCACCAGCTCGGCCGCACCCCGCCGAGGTCCCTCGGGCGCGGGGACCAGGCCCGCGCCGACGAGCTGCCGGCTGAGCAGGTCGGCGACGCGGTCGGCGTCCATCGCGCGGGCGTGCACGGCCGCGTCGACGGAACCCGGACCGGGGTCGGCGTGCCGGAACGACGGCCCGGCGGTCAGCAGCAGGTCGCGCTCGGCCGGGTTGGACAGGCTGACGACCCGCCCGACCACCGCGGACTTGCCGGTACCCGGCGACCCGGTCACCACCCGCAGCCCGGCCACCCCGGACCGCACCCAGCTCACGACCTTGTCGACCTGAGCGGTCCGTCCGGTGAACCACGACCGGTTGTCCGCGGAGTCACCACCCCGTGCCGCGAGCAGAAGGTGCTTCACGACCGTGTTCGCGGCATAGAGGGGGTTCGGCAGCATCGGCTGTGCGGACCCGTACTGCATGAAGCGCGGCCGTTGAACGTCGCTGTCCCATGCGTTCAACAGCGCCGTGCCGACCGCCCCACCGTCGACGAAGGCGATGCGATCGCTCCACCGCCGTGCGTCCTCATCGGCCGTGGGGCCAGCACGCAGCAGCTTGCGCAACTTCCCGCCGAACAGCCCGTCACGGGCCGTCTCGACGCTCGAACACGACACCAGCACACCCGCCCAGTGCACCTGCCCCGCCAGCAACTCCTCCTGGACGGCGGCGACCGTGCGGACCGCCTCGTCGAGCTGGGCGCCCGAGTAGCAGGCGTCGACGATGATGAGCACCTGGTGCGCACCGGAGGCGGCGCACCACAGCGCGAACTCGTGCAGCATGATGCCGTCGACCGTGCCGTCATTGTCCCTGGCCAGCAGCCGCAGGTTGCCCGCGACGGGGATGGCGTGACCGCTCCACAACGCCACCAGCGCGCCACCGTCCTGCGGGTGCTGGCGCAGCGCCTTCATGTGCGCGCGGACGTCGGCCTCGGCCGGGTCGGCCAGGGGCTCGCCGTCGTAGCCCTTGAGCAGGGCGCGCAGCTCCCGCACGTCGCTCACGGCGTGCTGCAGCGGCTGCACCAGCTCGTAGGAGCCGACGCCGATGCCGACGAACCTGTCCCTGGCCCTCTCCGTCATGCGTCACTACCCCCTGATCGGAGGTCGCTCCTGGGCCGGGGGTGTTACTCGGGGTAACTCACACGGCGTAGCCGGGGGCGGTGGACCGCTGGTGGGACTCGTTCCCCGGCGACGCAGGCGGGCCGCGACGCCTCACGCCGGTTCCTTCGGCTCCTCAGTCAACTCGGGCGGCGCCACCGGCCCTTCCGCCTTCACGGGCGACTCGACGTTGGTGTTCTTCTCCAGGAACCTCAGCAGCTCCACCGGGAACGGCAGCACCAGCGTCGAGTTCTTCTCCGCCGCCACCTCCACGATCGTCTGCAGCAGCCGCAGCTGCAGAGCACCGGGAGTCGACTCCATGGTCCCGGCGGCCTCGGAGAGCTTCTTGGACGCCTGCAGCTCGCCGTCCGCGGTGATGATGCGCGCGCGGCGTTCGCGTTCGGCCTCGGCCTGGCGCGACATCGAACGCTTCATGCTCTCCGGCAGGGCCACGTCCTTGATCTCGACGCGGTCTATGTCGATGCCCCACTCGAGGGCCGGGGTGTCGATCATCAGTTCCAGGCCCTGGTTGAGGCGCTCGCGGTTGGACAGCAGGTCGTCGAGCTCGCTCTTGCCGATGATGGACCGCAGCGACGTCTGCGCCACCTGCAACATCGCGAACCGGTAGTCCTCGACGTTGATGATGGCCTTCGCCGCGTCCTGCACCTTGAAGTACACGACGGCGTCGACGCGCACGGTGACGTTGTCGCGCGTGATGCCGTCCTGGGCCGGCACGGGCAGGGTGACGATCTGGAGGTTGACCTTCCGCAGTTGGTCGACCCCCGGTACGAGCATCGTCAGCCCCGGCCCGCGCACGCCCTGTTGCAGCTTGCCGAACCGGAACACCAGTCCCTGTTCGAACTGTTTGATCACTCTGGCGCTCATGGCGAGGCCGAGGCCTCCGAGCGCGACCAGCCCGCCGAGGATTTCGAAGAAGACCATGAGACCCCGCCTTTCAGCGGCGAACGCCCTTGATCTCCAACGGTACGCCTGGGGTCCGACAGTTTTCAGCAGTGCAGGACCGGTGCGGCCCAGTCGGCGTGGTCGTGGGCGTTCCCGTCACCCCCGTCCGTCACCCGGAACGTCAGCACCGTTGCTCCACCCGTGTCGACGGAGATCGGGACGGCTGCGCTCTGTCCTGTCAGCACAGGGCTTCGGTACACCGATCGGTTGTCGCCGAGGACTTCGAACCGGACGGTGCCGGCGCCGTTCGTCTCGTCGTCGAGACCGATGGTGGCGGTCAGGAGACCGCACCTGCCGCCGGTGTAGACCTGGAACTCCGAGTCGGCGTGCACGCCTACGCCCCGGTCGAACCGGGCGCCGCGGATGCTCATCGTGGTGCCGTCGCCCGCCTGCTGCTCGCCGTTGCTGCGGTCGCGCTCGACCGGGCCCCAGCCGTTGCGCTCGCCGAGGAACTCCAGTGCGGACACCTGCGTCTCGCCCTGCGGTGGTCGCGGGGTGGCGGTGAAGTCGTGCGTCAGGGTCGACGTCCCCTTGCCGGTGGTGATCTCCGCGAAGACCGGGCGGGTGCCGGTGTCGCCGCCGTCGCGCCTGATCGTCACCGTCGCGGAGCCGCTCGACAGGTCCGCGGTGAGCGGGGTGACCGACCAGCCGTCCGGCGCGGTGACCCTGGCCGTGGTCGTGCCGGGACAGGGCTTCGTGACGACCAGGTCGGCCTGGACCTGCTCACCGGGTTCGAGCGTGGTGTCCGTGGCGCGCAGTTCGGCGGTGGGGGCGCAGTCGACCTGACGGCCGAGTTTGCCGGTTGCCGCCTCCACGGGCGTGAGCGGGCGCAGCAGCACGGAGTACGCGTACTCGTTGCCCGCTTCCACCTGGTACTGCGGCAACGGCTCGTGGAACGTCTCGCTCACGCCCGTGACGCGGTGTGCCGCGTGCAGGGTCGTCCAGCCGTCGTTCTTCTTGAGTGCGAACGGGTACGCGGCGCGGTCGAGGTCGTCGTACCGCGACACGCGCACGTCCAGATCACCCGCCACGAGAAGGCCCGCGCGGCCGTTGGAGAGCGTCGCCCAGCGCGTGTCCGCGTGGTTGCCGAAGTCCTGCGGCTTGTAGTAGTCGTTGAACTGCTCGTCCACTGTGGACTGGTAGACGCCGACCGGGTTGCCGGACCTGCGGTCGTCGTAGTTCTCGCCCGGCCCGCGGCCGTACCAGGTGAACTTGTCGTAGGTGTCCGGAACCTCGAGGGTGAAGCCGATGCCGGGCAGGTAGCTCAGGTCCCGCATGCGGTCCTTCGCGGCGACCCGGTGCCCGATGGTGATCTCGCCGGCGCCGGTGACGCGGTAGGTGAACGTCTGGGCGAACGACGCGTCCCGCACCGCCTGGGCGGTCGACCGCACCGTCACGAGAGTGTCGGTGCCCTGTGAGACAGTGATGTCGACTGGTGATGTCTTCAGGCGGTCGAGGCCGCTGCGGTACCAGGACGAGTCCTCGCTCATGAACTCGTTCGACAGCGGCGCGCGCCACGCGTCGAGCTCCGGGCCGGAGTGGAGCAGCTCGGTACCCCGCACGCGCATCGACGTGAGGGTGCCGGTCTTCTTGCTGAGCACGTACCGGAAGTCCCTGCCGGACAGCACGACCTCGGAGTCGTTCTGCGTGGTGGTGAGCTCGCCGGGCCTGCCGGGCGTGTGCAGGCCGGTGATCTGCGTGCCGCCGAGCGGGAACTGCGCGATGCCCACGTCGGTGCCGCGCCGATCCGTCGCGCGCACGGTCAGCCAGCGTTCGGTCTCGGCCCGGAAGTCCGGCAACGTCGTCGTGCCCGCCTGGAGCCTGCCGCGGTGCTGGGCGATGGTGCGGCCGTTGTCCTGGACCTCCCAGCGCAGTTCGAGGTCGTCGGTGCCGGTGAACTGGCGTTCGCTGACGACGGTGAGCTCGTTGCCCGCGAACGAGAACCGGATGGGGGAGTGGACGGCCATCAGCTCGGTGGTCTCCGGCTGCGGCCTGCGGTCGGCCCACACCACGCCGTCGACACCGCCGGTGCCGGCGCCGTAGGACTCCTTGCGGCCCTTGTCCTCCAGCTTCTCGAAGTCGAGCGCCAGCACGGCGGTCGTCTTCGGGTCGGCCGCGAGTTCGGTCTCGGTCAGGGCGCGGTGGTAGATCCGGACCTGGTCGACGCTGCCGTGCGCCATGCGCGTGCCCACGTTCTCCTGCATGGTCTCGGCGTTGCGGCCGATGTTGACGGGCCAGTGCGACCAGTCGATCGTGCCGCTGTAGTCGGCCGTGGAGACCTCACGGCCGTCGATCAGCAAGCGAAGCTTCGCGCCGTCGAACGTGCCGGTGACGCGGTGCCAGTTGCCGTAGAAGTCCTCCGGGACGGTCGCACGGACCGTGCGCCAGGTGCCGCTGTGCACGAAGAACTCCAGCGTCGTGGCGTTGGACATCTTCAGCGCGTACTGGTGGTCGCCCTTGGAGATGACCGTGAAGTCGCCTGTCCACGTGTCGGGCTTGACCCAGGCGTCGAGCGTCAGGCCGTTGGTGACCTCGTCGAGCTTGCGGTCGCGGTAGACCTCGACGAAGTCGTCGAGTCCGCTGAGCTGCAACGCTTTGCCGTGCGGTCCGTCCACCTGGGACGGTTTGCCGGACAGGTAGCTCAGGATGCCGTTGGCGTCGTCGGGCGTCGTGTAGAGCGGCAGGGCGATGTTCTGCTCGGCCCAGTCCCAGATGAAGCCGCCCTGCACCTGCGGGTAGGCGCGCACGACGTCCCAGAACTCCTTGAAGTTGCCGAGGCTGTTGCCCATCGCGTGCGCGTACTCGCCCATGATGATCGGCTTGGTCGTGGTCTTCGCCTTGGCTTCGAGGCTCGCGGGCGACGGGTAGCGCGGCCCGGCCACGTCCGCGAAGGGCGCGTCGCCGTCCGGCACGTTCGGCTGGTGGTAGAGCGGGCGGGTGTCGTTCTTCTTCGCGTACTCGGCCATCGTGTGGTGGGCCTTGCCGAGGCCCGCCTCGTTGCCCGTGTCCCACATGACCACGCTCGGGTGGTTCTTGTCGCGCTGCATCATCGCGACGAACCTGTCCTGGAACGCGTCCTGCCACTCGGGGCGTTCGGCCAGGCAGTTGGACGGGCAGCCGTCGTGGTGGTGGGTCTCGATGTCGACCTCGTCGGCGATCATCAGGCCGTTGCGGTCCGCGAGCTCGTAGAAGTACGGGTCGCTCGGGTAGTGCGAGGTGCGCACGGCGTTGATGTTGAACCGTTTCATCAGCTGGACGTCTTTTTCCTGGTCGGCGCGGGTGACGTAGCGGCTGCCGTGCACCGAGGTCTCGGCCCGGTTCGTGCCGCGGAACAGGACGCGCCGGCCGTTGATCTTGAACTGCCGGTCGATGATCTCGATCTTGCGGAACCCGACGGGCTGCTTGCCCGTCTGGACGACCCGGCCGTCCTTGAGCAGCTCGACGCGCAGTTCGTAGACGTTCGGCGTCTCGTCGGTCCACTTCAGCGGGTCGACGACCTTGCCGTCCCTGATGGGGACCTCACGGCCCTTCGGGTCGAAGAGTCTGGTGCGGACGGTGTGGCCGTCCTGCGGTCCGCCGATCTCGACGTCCGCGGAGATCGTCGCGTCGCGGTACTCGGCGTCGAGGTCGGTCTTGATCGTGACGTCCTGCAGGAACGTCTTCGGCGTCGAGTAGAGCCAGACCTCGCGGAAGATGCCGGAGAACCGCCACTGGTCGTAGTCCTCCAGGTGGGAGCCGGAGCCCCAGCGGTGGACCTGGAGCCTC
The DNA here is from genome assembly GCF_024125735.1 of Lentzea sp. HUAS12. Lineage (NCBI taxonomy): Bacteria > Bacillati > Actinomycetota > Actinomycetes > Pseudonocardiales > Pseudonocardiaceae > Lentzea > Lentzea sp. HUAS12. The sequence continues at coordinate 3,940,527 of NZ_CP099738.1, read as the reverse complement.
AGCGTGTTGCGGCCGGGCTTGAGCTTGCTGGTGAGGTCCCACTCGGCCGGCGTGTAGCCGCCCTGGTCGTAGCCGACGTACGCGCCGTTGAGCCACACGAAGTACCCGCTGGTCACGCCCTCGAACCGGACCAGCGTGCGGTCCCAGCCCGCGGGCAGGTCGAACGTCTTCTCGTAGACGCCGGTCGGGTTGACGTCGTGCGGGATCCCGGGCGGGTCGTCCGGGTACATCTCGGTGGGGATGTTGCGGAACATCGGGTGGTCGAGGAAGTCGGTCTGCCACGTGTGGGGGACCTGGACCGTGCGCCAGCCGTCGGAGGTCTCCCTCACGTCCTGCGGCCGGTCGAACATCCGCAGGCGCCACTCGCCGTTGAGGCTGAGCCTGCGGTCAGGCTTCAGATCCGGGTGCGGGGGCTCCTGGTTCTCGGCTGTCATTCTGGGGTTCTCCAGATACGCCAAGGCGTCCAGGGGTTCGGCCTGTGCTGTGGCCGGGGACAGTGAGAGCGCTACCACCGTGGCTACGACGACACGAAGCATGCCTCCCGAAGCTAGGGGCGTGCCGGTCACGGCGTCAACGGATGTCCGGCCTTTCTGTCCGAACGAACCGCGCGTGGTCGTCCCAACACCCGGAAATCACGCTCTGTTCGGCGGCACGCGTTAATGTCGGACGCATGCAGACCTGGTCATCCATTCCTGTGCCGCGGGTCCCCGGGGACCCCCGCCCGCTGCGGCTGTTCGACACGGCTACGGGCGAGGTGCGCCCCACGGCTCCAGGAGACACCGCCAGGTTGTACGTCTGCGGGATCACGCCGTACGACGCGACTCACCTCGGCCACGCCGCCACCTACTTGGCGTTCGACCTCGTGCACCGCGTGTGGCTCGACAACGGGCACAACGTGCACTACGTCCAGAACGTCACCGACGTCGACGACCCGCTGCTGGAGCGGGCCGAGCGCGACAAGGACGACTGGGTGGTCCTCGCCATGCGCGAGACGGCCCTGTTCCGCGAGGACATGGAGGCCCTGCGCGTCCTGCCGCCGCAGGACTACGTGGGCATCGTCGAGGCGATCCCGGAGATCGTCGAGGTCGTCGCCAAGCTCGTCGCCGACGGCCACGCCTACCGGGTCGACGACGCCGAGTACCCGGACGTCTACTTCGAGTACAACGCCACCGGGCGGTTCGGCTACGAGTCGAACTACTCGGAGGAGACGATGCTGAAGCTGTTCGCCGAACGAGGCGGCGACCCGGACCGCCCCGGCAAGAAGCATCCGCTCGACGCACTCCTGTGGCGCGTGAAGCGCCCCGGCGAGCCCTCCTGGCCGTCCGAACTCGGTGAGGGCCGTCCCGGCTGGCACATCGAGTGCAGCGCCATCGCCCACAACCGCCTCGGCACCGGCTTCGACGTGCAGGGCGGCGGCTCCGACCTGATCTACCCGCACCACGAGTACTCCGCGGCGCACGCCGAGGCCCAGACGGGCCAGCACCCGTTCGCACGGCACTACGTGCACGCGGGCATGATCGGCCTCGACGGCGAGAAGATGTCGAAGTCGCGCGGCAACCTGGTCTTCGTCTCGAAGCTGCGCGCCGAGAAGGTGGACCCGAACGCCATCCGCCTCGCGCTGCTCGCCGGCCACTACCGCACCGACCGCCCGTGGTCCCAGGACCTGCTCGACGAGGCCCTGGCCCGCCTGGCCAAGTGGCGCCGCGCGGCGGACCTGGACTCGGGTCCGTCCGCTGTGGACACCGTGACGCGGTTGCGCGACCACCTGGGCAACGACCTCGACACGCCGCGTGCGTTGGCGGCCGTTGACGCCTGGGCCGACGAGGCGTTGGCGCACGGCGGGTCGGATCGGCACGGGCCTTCGCAGGTTCGTACTGCGGTGGACGCGCTTCTGGGCGTGGAGCTGTAACTGGCTGAGGGCGCGCGCTGCCGTGCGGTGGCGCGCGCCCGCCACACTGTGCCCGTGACGGAGGCATGGCAGGGGCTGCGGTACGAGCGCGGGCCGGACGGCGAGGACCTGAACGAGGCCGCCCGAGGCGAGGTGCTGGCGGCCGGGAGCACGGCCGGGGACCTGCCGTTGCTGCGGTTCCTGGTCGAGCAGGAAGCCCTCTGCCGCGCCCACTCCCAGGGCCTCGGAGAGCAGGCGGCGCTGGCCGGGTTCCTGCTGGCCGAGCACCGGCGGCCCGAGGACGTCTGGCGGCACTTCGCGCTCAAGCGCGCCAACTTCGACGCCGGCTGCATGTACGACGTGGAGCACCTCTGCGCGGCGGGCGTTCAGGTCACCGTCGAGTACGTGCGCGCGAGCGACCACCCGGATCGTGAGGCCGTGCTGGAGCTGCTGGACGTGGACCTCGACGAGGACGACCTGTGGCAGTGGTTCGAGCACCGGCGTGAGTGGTTCCGGGAGCCCTGAACGGGGAACCGCCCCCGAGGCGGAAGCACCGGGGGCGGTTCGTTCAGCGCGAAGACGATCAGACGTCGAGCGTCCAGCTGTTCAACGTGCCGGTGTCCAGGAACGCCGCGTCGCGCACGCGCAGCGTCCAGGTGCCGTTGGCGGCCTCACCCGAGAGGTTGCGGGTGTAGGTCTCGTTGATGTTGTCGGCCGAGCCGCCGGTGCGGTTGTGCAGGTTGTAGACCGAACCGTCCGGTGCGACCAGGTCGACCACGAGGTCGCCCTTGTAGGTGTGGGTGATGGCGACCGCGATCGTGGCGGTGGCCGACGCGTTGCCCGCGCAGCCGGAGACGACGATCGTGCTGGTCACGGTGGAGAGGTCACCGATGGCGACGGGGGTCGAGTTGGTCTTGGCGTCACAGCTGCCGCCGACCGCGTTGACCACCCACGAGAACGTGGCCGAGCCGGTCTTGCCGGCCGCGTCGGTCACGGTCGCGGTGACGGTCGAGGTGCCCGCGGTGGTCGGGGTGCCGGAGATGGCGCCCGACGAGCTCGCCGAGAGGCCGGCCGGCAGGCCCGAGACGGACCACGTGTACGGCGCGGTGCCGCCGGAGGCCGCGAGCTGCAGCGACGCCGCGGTGCCGACCGTGGAGGTCTGCGTGCCGGGGTTGGTCACCGAGGGGTTGCCGGGCTGGGGGTCGCCGCCGAAGAGCGTGTAGAGCAGCTTGTTCGGCGAGCCCGATCCCGGGCTGGTGATCTTGTTCGGGGTGGAGGCCGCGCTCAGGCCGGACCAGACGGCGGCCGGGCTGTCGGTCGGGTGCGTGGCGAGCCACAGGGCAGCCGCGCCCGCGACGTGCGGGGTGGCCATCGACGTGCCCGAGATGTTGTTCGTGGCGGTGTCGTTGGTGTTCCACGCCGACACGATGTTCGAGCCCGGGGCGAAGATGTCCGTGCAGGTGCCGTAGTTCGAGAACGACGAACGCGCGTCGGTGTTCGTCGAGGAGTTGACCGTGATGGCCTCGGTGACGCGTGCGGGCGAGGTGCTGCAGGCGTCGGTGTTCGAGTTGCCGGACGCGATCGCGTAGGTCACGCCGGACGCGATGGAACGGCGCACGGCCGCGTCCAGGGTGGCGTCCGCGCCACCGCCGAGCGACATGTTGGCGACGGCCGGCTTGACCGCGTTCGCCGTCACCCAGTCGATGCCGCCGACGACACCGGCGGTGGTGCCGGAACCGGAGCAGTTCAGCACCTTGACGGCGACGACCTTCGCGGCCTTCGCGAGGCCGTACTGCGAGCCCGCGATGGTGCCGGCGACGTGCGTGCCGTGACCGTTGCAGTCGCTGTTGTTGCCGTCACCGGAGGTGTTGGTGCCCCACGTCGCACGGCCGCCGAACGTGGTGTGCGTGGTGCGCACACCGGTGTCGATGACGTACGCCGTCACGTTGGACGCCGTGGTGTCGTACTGGTAGCTGTTGCTCAGCGGGAGGTCGCGCTGGTCGACGCGGTCCTGGCCCCACGACGGCGGGTTCTGCTGGACGTCGAGCGCGTGCACCTCGGCGTCCTGCTGGACGAACGCGACCTTCGGGTCCGCGGCGAGCCTGGCGGCCTGCTTGGCCGTCATCTTCACCGAGAAGCCGTTGAGCGCGTGCTGCCAGACCTGACCGACCTGGCCGCCGTACTTGCTCGCCAGGCCCGGCGCGGCGGCCCTCGACGCCGTGTCGGCCTTCAGCGAGACGATGTAGCTGTCCTTCACGACGTCGGCGCGGTCGGCGCCGAGAATCGTCCCCACGTTTTCTTGAGCGGAAGCGGCTGGAACCACAGCGGCGGCCAGACACACGGCGGCAGCGGCTGTGAGTCCCGCACCCAAGACTCTTCGCATGGCAGGGTTTCTCCCTCGTGCAGGGAACAGGGTGTCCAGCACGCTAGACCTAAACCGCAGGTCAGAGGGATACGCCAGCGAGTGCGAACTGTTGACAGATTTGACGTTTCGTGTCAAGGCGAATGGTCGCTCTGCGTCACGGAAATAGGCCGGGAGAACGAATTTGCATTCCCTATATCAACCCGGGCGCCGCGAGGTCCACCCCTCGATCGACCCTACCGTCCGGTAAGCACGCCGAAGTAGCGTCGCCCAGACGGAGGAACGAACTGATCGGGCAGTTCGACCGCCTGGGGACGCCTGTCATCCGGTGTCGTGCGAGCTGTGTTGCAGCACAGCTGATCTCCTCATCGCGGTTGCCCGGTCCGGCGTTACACCGGCCCTGCAGAAAAAACCGAAGATCAAGGAGAAGTGCCTATGAAGCGCATGGCTGTCGCGGCTGTGGCTGTTCTGACGGGTGCACTCGCGGCCACGGCATCCCCTGCCGCCGTCGCCGCACCGCAACCGTCGGCCGACCTGCTCGCCGCGATGCAGCGCGACCTCGGACTGGACGCCCAGCAGGCGGCGGAGAGGCTGCGCCAGGAGAGCGCGGCCGCGGTCCTGCAGCGTGTCGTGGAGGGGTACGCGGGCGAGAGCTACGGCGGCGCGTGGTTCGACGCGTCCTCCGGCAAGCTCGTCGTGGGCGTGACCGACACGGCCAAGACCGACCGGCTCCGCAAGCTCGGCGCGGAGCCCCGCACGGTCGCGCACAAGGCCTCTGACCTGGACGCGGCCAAGGCGAAGCTGGACGCGTCCCAGGCCCCGGCCGAGGTCACCGGCTGGTACGTGGACACGAAGGCGAACGCGGTGACGATCACCGTCAAGCGCGGCCAGACCGGTGCGGCGCAGTCGCTGGTGGAGAAGGCGGGCGCTGTCGCGAAGGTCGTCGAGACCGACGAGGCGCCGCGGCTGTTCAAGGACACCCGCGGCGGCGACGCCTACTACATCAACAACGCCGGACGCTGCTCCGTCGGCTTCGCGGTCGACGGCGGGTTCGTCTCCGCCGGCCACTGCGGGTCGCCCGGCGACACGGTGACCGGTGTCGACAAGACGGCGATGGGCGAGTTCGAGAAGTCGTCCTTCCCGGGCAACGACTACTCGTTCGTGCGCACCAACTCGTCGTGGACCTCCACGCCGAAGGTCAACCACTACGGCGGTTCCGACGTGATCGTCTCCGGTCACACCGAGTCCGCCGTGGGCGCCTCGATCTGCCGTTCCGGCTCGACCACGGGCTGGCACTGCGGCGAGGTCCAGGCGAAGAGCCAGACCGTGAACTACCAGGAGGGCTCGGTCAGCGGCCTCACGCGCACGAACGTGTGCGCGGAGCCCGGTGACTCGGGTGGCTCGTGGGTCAGCGGCACGCAGGCGCAGGGCGTCACCTCGGGTGGCTCCGGCGACTGCACCAGCGGCGGCACGACCTACTACCAGCCGGTCAACGAGATCCTCGAGGCCTACGGCCTGACCCTCACGACGGGCTGATCCACCTGGCCCGATAGGTCGTGACCAGGGTGCCCGGCGCGTTCGCGTGCCGGGCACCCGGCACGAGTTCGGTGCGCAGGGGCACGAAGTACCTCTCCAGCGCGAGCCGCAGGAGCTCCTCGTTGTCGGGGTCGGCCTCGCGCGCCAGGATCAGCACGCCGTTCGGCTGCAGTGCGCTGTGGAGCTGTGGTGCGGTTTCGCGGACGTACACGTGAAGAAACGACATGGGCATTCCCGGGGCTGAGTCGCGAAGAGGACGTGCGAAGGAGGGCGAACGCCGGTCCGGCGTCGCCCTCATGCCCTCAAGTCACGCGAGATGGCAGCCCACTGGGCAAGATCGTAGGGACTAGCCCTGACGCTCTTCCAGCCACTTTTCGCGGTGCGCGCGCCACCGGTCCAGCAACGAGCCCAGCTCGCCGTGCACGAACCGGAAGAACTCGCGCGTCTCGTCCAGCCGGGCTCCCGCCGCGGAGTCCGAGCCGAGCGCGTCGACGCCCTCGCCGAGCACCTCGTCGATCATGCCGAGCATCTGGTCCTTGCGGAACGTCGTCTCGTACCAGACGTTGTCGCGCATCCGGAACACGTCACGGCGTGATCCGGGCTCACGCTCCCGGCTGACGATCTGCACGGTCGTGAGGTAGCGCACCGCGCCCGACACCGCCGCCGGGGAGATCTGCAGCAGCTCGGCGATCTCGGCCGCGGTGAGCCGCCCGGAGTCCGTCGTCAGCAGCGCCGCGAGGATGCGAGCCGGCATGCGGGGCACGCCGGTGTCCGCCAGGATCCCGCCGAACCGCTCGACGAACTGGCTCACCGCCTGCGTGTCACGCTCCGTAGTACTCGTCACGGCGGCATCATCCCTTTCGTCAGCCGATCGGGCAAAATTTACACGCTTCACGAAGTTGTGAAAGAAGCGTAGCTTACCGCCCATGACATCTGCGATATCCGTGTCGGGCCTGGTGAAGACCTTCGGCCCGACGCGTGCACTGGACGACCTGAACCTGGACGTCCAGACCGGCGAGGTGCACGGCTTCCTCGGGCCGAACGGCTCCGGCAAGTCGACGACGATCCGGATCCTCCTCGGCCTGCTGCGTGCCGACTCCGGCACCGCGCGGCTGCTCGGCGGCGACCCGTGGAAGGACACCGCGGCTCTGCACCGCCGGCTCGCCTACGTCCCCGGCGACGTGAACCTCTGGCCCAACCTGACCGGTGGCGAGGTCATCGACCTGCTCGGACGGCTCCGCGGCGGCGTGAACAAGGCCCGCCGCGCGGAGCTCCTGGAGCGCTTCGAGCTCGACCCGCGCAAGAAGGGCCGCACCTACTCCAAGGGCAACCGGCAGAAGGTCGCGCTGGTCGCGGCCCTGTCGAGCGACGTCGAGCTGCTGATCCTCGACGAGCCGACGTCGGGTCTCGACCCGTTGATGGAGGCCGTCTTCCAGGACTGCATCAACGACGAACGCGAGCGCGGCCGCACCGTGCTGCTGTCGAGCCACATCCTCGCCGAGGTCGAGGCCCTGTGCGACCGGGTGAGCATCATCCGGGGCGGCCACGTCGTCGAGACCGGCACGCTCGCCGACCTGCGGCACCTCACCCGCACCTCGATCTCCGCCGAGCTCGCGGCCCCGCCGAACGGGCTCGCGTCCCTGGCCGGCGTGCACGACCTCGTGGCCGAGGGCAACCGGGTCAAGTTCGAGGTCGACTCGGACCAGCTCGACCCGGTCCTCAAGCAGCTCGTGGCCACGGGCGTGCGCACGCTGACCTCGCAGCCGCCCACGCTGGAGGAGCTGTTCCTGCGCCACTACGAGGACGCGAAATGATCGGCACGCTGCACCTCGTCCGGCTCGCCCTGCGCCGCGACCGGATCCTGCTGCCCGTCTGGGTCCTGTTCCTGGTCGGCGTCACGTACTCCACGACGACGGCCCTCGAGGAGCTGTACAGCGGCGCCGAGGCACGCGCGCAGCTCGGCGTCACCGCGAACGCCAACTCCGCCTTCCTCGCGATGCTCGGGCCGCTGCACGACTGGTCGTCGCTCGGTGGTCTGGTGGTGTGGCGCTGGGGCGTCTTCTCCGGCCTGTTCATCGCGATCATGGCCATGCTCGTCGTCACGCGGCACACGCGCGCAGAAGAAGAGGCCGGTCGCACGGAACTCATCAGCGCGGGCGTCGTCGGACGGCACGCGCCACTCGCCGCCGCCGTGGTGGTCGCGGGTGGCACGAGCCTGCTGATCGGGCTCCTGCAGGCGGTGGCGCTGATCGGCAAGGACCTGGACGCGGCGGGCTCGTTCGCGTTCGGACTGTCCACGGCGAGCGTCGGGCTGGTGTTCACCGGCGTCAGCGCGTTCACCGCGCAGCTCTCGGAGAACTCGCGCGTGTCCAACGCGATCGCGGGCGGGTTCCTGGGCGTGATCTACCTGCTGCGCGCGGCCGGCGACGCGGCGGGGGAGTCCGGTCCGCAGTGGCTGACCTGGTTCTCGCCGATCGGCTGGACCGAGCACGTGAGGTCGTTCGGCGACAACAGGTTCTGGGTGCTGCTGCTCCCGCTCGCCGCGTTCGTGCTCCTCGTCGGCGTGTCCGCGTACGTCGTGACGCGCCGGGACGTCGGCCTCGGGTTGCTGGCGACCCGCCTCGGCCCTCCCGAGGGCACGACCGGCACCGCGTTCGGCCTGGCGTGGCGGCTGCAGAAGGGCTCGTTGATCGGCTGGTCCGTCGCCCTGTTCGCGGTGGGCGTGATCTACGGCAGCGTCGCCCAGGCCGTGGGGCAGATGGTGGAGGACAACCCCGCGCTCGGGCAGATCGTGCAGACGATCGGCGGCGCCGACGCGATGGTGGACGCGTTCTTCGCGACCGTCACGCAGCTGCTGGGCCTGATCTCGTCCATCTACCTGGTGCAGGCGGTGCTGCGGCTGCGGTCGGAGGAGACCTCGCTCCGCGCGGAGCCGATTCTCGCGACGCCGGTCTCGCGGTGGGCCTGGGTCGCGTCGCACGCGGTGTTCGCGCTGGTGGGAGGCGCGGTCGTGCTGGCCTCGGCCGGTCTGGGCCTGGGACTGGTGTACGGGCTGCAGGTCGACGACGTCGGCACGGTGCTGCCCGAGATGCTCGGCGCGGCACTGGTCCAGCTCCCCGCCGCCTGGGTGGTCGCGGGCGTGGCGCTGCTGCTGTTCGGGGCGTTCCCCCAGTTCACGGGCGTGAGCTGGGCGGTGGTGTCGGTGTCGCTGGTGCTCACGCTGCTCGGCCCGGCGCTGCGGCTCGACCAGTGGGTCATCGACCTCTCGCCGTTCACGCACGTCCCGAAGTACCCGGACATCACCTTCGGGCCGCTCGCGTGGCTCACCGGGGTGGCGGTGGTGCTGCTGGTCGCGGGATTCGCCGGCTTCCGGCGCCGCGACCTGACAACGTGACGATCGCGGGGATGGTGACCAGCAGGCCCGCCGGGACGAGGAACCCCAGCAGCGGGTGGGACTGGTAGAGAGGGACGAACGCCAGCGGGGCGGCCGCGGCACCCATGAAGCGCAGCGACTGCACGACGCTGACGCTGCCGCCCCTGTTGGCGCTCTCGCTCTGCAGCACCAGCGCGTTGATGCTCACCAGCACGCCTTGGGCGGCAGCTCCGGTGAGGGCCCAGGCGAGGACGACCAGGGCCGTGAAGGGCGTCGTGCCGACCGCCGCGACGAGACCCGCGCCGAGCGTCGCGGCGACGGTGATGGTCGTCCGCGCGCCGAACCGGTCGATCGCCTTGCCGATGTACCGCGCGGTCAGGAAGCCGACGACGCCGAAGCCCGTGAGCAGCACACCGCGCTGGCCCGCGCCGAGCCCGAAGACGTCGTCGAGCCGGAACGCCACGAGGAACGACAACCCGCCCAGGCACGCCCAGCCGATGAACCCGACGAGCGCCGGCCAGAGCGTGCTCGGCACGAACGCGCTGCGCAGGCTCGCGTCCCGTTCCGGTTCGGCGTCGGTCTGCGGCACGCCCAGCACCGCGAGCCCGACGGCCACCACGGCGATCACGACGAACGCGAGCCGCCAGTCGATCTCGGCGGTGAGCCCGCCGACGAGCGGCGCGGAGGTCTGTCCGGCCGCCTGCATGGACCCGAACAGCCCGAGTGCGCGCCCGAGCTTCTCCTTCGGCGTCGACGCGGCGATCACCGCCAGCAGCACCGGTGTGGTGAACGAGTTCGCCGCGCCCTGCAGCGCGCGGGAGGTCAGCAGCACCTCGAACGTCCAGGAGGACGCGGCCAGGGCGGACGTGACGGCGTAGGCGATGTACGCGATCCGGACAGTCCGTTGTGGACCCCAGCGCTGCGCGAGCGTGCCGGAAGCCAGCATCAGCACCGCGAACGGCACGAGGTAGTAGGTGAGCGTGGACGCCGCCGAGCCCGCGGACCGGCCGAAGCTCTCACCGATCTCCGGCAGGATCGACGTGGTGATGGCGCCGCCGAACGGCCCGATCAAGGCGCCCGCGTACAGCCCGGCGCGTGCCAACCGTCCCACCCGACACCTCCGCCGCCCACCCTAGGCGGACGAGCGGCGGAGATCCCCGAAAAGTGGTTAGTGTCGCTAAGTTTTAGCCGCGGATCTTGCCGGCGACCGCCCTCGTCGTGTCCTGCACGCCGTAGAGGTTGTCCTGGAACGACTCCCTGAAGTCGTTCATGGCCGTGTGAGGGCCGTTCTCCCCGACGGAGTCGACGGAGGAGATGGGAGCTGCACTGGCGGGAGACACGGCCAACAGCACGCCGCCGCCCGCAGCGAGACCGACAGCGATCTTGCGCACGAGAGACACGGTGGTTCCTGTCTGGAGATGGATCTTGCTACCCATTCCTCGGCGCCGGGAAACCTCGGCTCGATCACTCGGAAGCGTGAAAAAGCCGTCCCGGCCCAAATGACCGGAACGGCTTCTGACCTGCGTCGAGCTAGCGAGGACCGGCGGACGGCCAGCCCGGCCCACGACCGCGGCGGCGCAGGTAGCGCTCGAACTCCGCGGCGATGTCGTCGCCGGACGCCTCGGTGATCTGCATGGCCGCGTCCCCGCGCTCCTCGAGGGCCCGGACGTAGTTGCGCACGTCCTCGTCCTCGTCGGCCATCTCGGAGACCGTGCGCTCCCACTCCTCGGCCTGCTCCGGCAGCGCGCCGAGCGGCACCTCGATGTCGAGGACCTCCTCCACGCGGTGCAGCAGGGCCAGCGTGGCCTTGGGGGAGGGCGGCTGCGACACGTAGTGCGGGACGGCGGCCCAGAACGAGATCGCCGGGATGCCCGCCTGCACGCACGCGTCCTGGAACACGCCGACGATGCCGGTCGGGCCCTCGTACTTCGAGTGCTCCAGGCCGAACCTCTCGGCGGCGTCCGGGTCGTAGGCCGTGCCGGTGACCGGGACCGGGCGGGTGTGGGGCGTGTCCATCAGCAGCGCGCCCAGCGTCACGACGGTCGTCACCCCGAGGGCGTCGATGTGGCCCAGCAGTTCGGCGGCGAACTTGCGCCACCGCATGTTCGGCTCGATGCCGTGCACGAGGATCACGTCCACGTCCGAACCGGGAGGCCGGCACACCGACAGCCGCGTCGTCGGCCAGTCGACCCTGCGCGTGACGCCGTCGACCATGCGGACGGTCGGGCGCGTCACCTGGAAGTCGTAGTAGTCGTCCGGGTCGATCTCGGCGAGCGGGGTGGCGTCCCAGGTGAGTTGGAGGTGCTCGATCGCGGTGCTCGCGGCGTCGCCCGCGTCGTTCCAGCCTTCGAAGGCGCAGACCATGATCGGACTCGTGAGCGGAACGCGCGGGTTCGAGGGGGTCGGGGATTCCTGGGACGGATCGTTCACGGCGCCAGACTACGGCCTCCCCCGGTCAACTCATCGTAGGCTTGGCCCATGCGTGATCACGAAGCGCCGACCTCGCGGAAAGCGCTGGTGAGCGGCGTTGTCGCAGCCGTCCGGCGCGACCACGTATCGTGAGTGGGGCCCTCGGGCGGCACCGTCGCCGCCGGAACACCACCGACGCCTTCGTGGCGCACCACCCGGAGGCGGAGTACTTCGATGTCTGACTTGCAGGCCGTGCTGTGGGACATGGACGGCACGCTGCTCGACTCCGAGAAGCTGTGGGACATCCCGCTCTACGAGTACGCGGAGAAGCTCGGCGGCGTGCTGACCGTCGAGACCCGCGAGCGCATGGTCGGCAGCAACGTGCCCACCACGATGCGCCTGCTGTTCGGTGACGTCGGCATCGAGCCCACCGAGGCCGACATGGCCGACGGAGCCGCGTGGATCCTGCGCCGCACCGAGGAGGTCTTCCGCGCCGGCCTGCCGTGGCGTCCGGGTGCCCAGGAGGCGTTGCGCGCGGTGCGTTCCTCCGGCGTGCCGATGGCGTTGGTGACGTCCACCGAGCGCGGGCTGACCGAGGTCGCGCTGGACACGATCGGCCGGGACCTGTTCGACGTCACCGTGTGCGGCGACGAGGTGGACGGGCTGAACAAGCCGCTGCCCGAGCCTTACCTGAAGGCGGCGCGGCTGCTGGGCGTGGACGCCTCGCGGTGTGTCGCGGTCGAGGACTCGCCGACCGGTGTCGCGGCCGCGGTGGCCGCCGGGTGCACCGTGCTCGTCGTGCCCTGCGACGTCGAGGTGCCGGTGGGGGAGCGGCGGATCTTCCGCGACTCCCTCACCGGCGTCGACCTCGACGTGCTGCGCGCGCTCTAAAGCGCGGCGGCGGGCGTCTTCGCCTTGCGCGTGGCCGGGTCCACCAGCAGGCCGAACACCACGCCGATGCCGACGTAGAGCGTGGCCAGCTGGGCGAGCGAGCTGAGGCGGAACTGCCACAGCACGGTCACCGGCATGTCCGCCGGGATCGTGTCCGGCGGTGCGGGGAACGCCAGCAGCACCACCGCCGTGGCCGCGGCCACGGCGAGCAGCACGGCCGTGGCGCGCACCGGCTGCGACTGCGCGCGCAGCTGTTCGGCGAGCAGGCTCGCACCCCACACGATCACCAGGCCCGCGACCACCACGCCCAGGTACAGCGCGGTGCGGTGGTTCACCGTCTCCGGGTCGCCCACCGCGGGCGGGTTGGCCGGGTACTTCAGCCACGGCAGCAGCGCCACGGCACCGAACACCGCGGCACCGAACGTGGCGCTGCGGGTGAACGGCGTGCTGCCGGAGAACCAGCGCTTCGACAGCGCGTAGGCCGTGGCGAACACCAGGCCGACCGCGATGCCGACGATCACCACGCCGAGCATGCCGCCGACGACCTGGGCGCCGCGGCTGACCAGCTCGTCCTCGCCGCCGTGGGTGTGGCCGGCCTCTTCACCGGCGGGTGCGCGAGCTTCCTCGACCGCGAGCGCCGCTCGGATCGGGATCTCGGTCACCAGGAGCTGCACCAGCGCGGACGCGACACCGGCGATGCCGCCGGCCGCGATCCCGCACAGTGCGATGGACTTGTACGTCGTCATCTGCTTGATCAGCGGTGCCGGATCAGTGGCAGGGGACGCCGAGGGCGTGGCGGCCGTCGTGGAAGAACTCGTGCAGCAACTCGGATCCCGCGCCGAGCGCGAGGCCGTTCTCCTGCAGGACCAGGTAGGTGACGATCAGGCCGAGCAGTGAGACGGCGAAGGCCCATTTGGGCACGCGGACGGCGGACAGGCTTGCTGCGGGGCTCGTCATGACGGGCTCCTCCATACCTCGTGGAAGGTCAACTCTCCTTGCGGCGCCGCAGCCGGTCTCCTGACTCCCGGATCAACGCTGCCCCCGCGTCTTCCCAGTCCCGGCGGGGACCAGTGACGTGCTCGGCGGGGATCGCTTCCCGGTCACAGTGGCGAGGACCGCGCCGGATTTCCACCGGCTTCCCGTCACTGCGGCGCGTGCACCGTAAGTTGATCGGCCCGTTAAGCACAACCGGCCATAAGAGTTGTTGCGTTCCTCACTTCACGAGTGGGCAGTCGCCGCACTTCCCACCTGCGGCGACGCGGTAGTACAGGCAACAGCTCCTGCGCCGGAAACCGAGCTCGCCGGGAAAGCTCAGAAATTCCCCCGCCTGTTCGAACGGCGGCGCGCTCATGAGCAGTTCGCCCCGTTCTTCCGCTTCTTCCGCCGTGAGCATGCGTGCGCGCACAACCATTTTCAGTGCCCCCGCGATGTTGGACATCGCGTTGCCCCACAACAATCCGGTCGCCACCGGGGCGACCGCCTGGACGGCTTCCACCACGGGCGCGAGCGCCTCGGCGGCCGGCGGGCCCAGCCGCGGCTCGTCGATCCGGACGCTCAGGCCGTTCGCGGGATCGTGTCGCCACCACAGGTTCTCGGGGCGGACGTCGACGGGCAGGTTCGCGGCCGTCAGCGGGCTGAGCAGCCGTGCCGTGTAGCTCAGGAAGAACAGGCTCGCCGCGACACGGGGTTCGTCGGTTCTGTACCGGATCGCGATGGCGTCGATCGTGGTCTTGAGCGCCGGGCCCTCCAGCAGTGCCGTTCCCGGCAGCCAGGACTCGTTCGGACGGCCCACGTCGAGCGCGAAGAACGGGTTGATTCCGCGCACCCGGCGCAGCGCGTGCAGGACCTCCGCGAATTCGGACACGGGAATTCACGCTACCGGGTGTCCATGCAGGACAGATCACGTCCACCGCCTGGGACAGATGAGACCGCGGTGTGGACGGGGGTCGCCGGGATGGGAGGATGTGGAGCCGTGAAGACCTTCGATTCCCTGTTCGCTGAACTGACCGAACGAGCCGCCACCAAGCCGGAAGGTTCCGGCACCGTCGCCGCGCTCGAGGCCGGGGTCCATGCGCAGGGCAAGAAGGTCCTGGAGGAGGCGGGCGAGGTCTGGATCGCCGCCGAGTACGAGTCCGACGAGAAGCTCTCCGAAGAGATCTCGCAGCTGCTCTACCGCCTCCAGGTGCTCATGCTGGGCCGTGGGCTCACCCTCGAAGACGTGTACAAGTACCTCTGACGGAAAAGACCTCCACATGCTGCGCGTAGCAGTCCCGAACAAGGGCGCGCTCGCCGAACGCGCCTCCGCCATGCTCACCGAGGCCGGTTACCGGCAGCGGCACGAGCCCCGCGACCTCACCGTGCTCGACAACAACAACGAGGTCGAGTTCTTCTTCCTGCGCCCCAAGGACATCGCGATCTACGTGGCGTCCGGTGACCTGGACCTCGGCATCACCGGCCGCGACCTGGCCGCCGACTCGGGCGCCGACGACAACGGCTCCTCCGTCGAGGAGCTGCTGGCACTGGGCTTCGGCTCGTCGACCTTCCGCTACGCGGGCCCCCGCGGCACCGACTGGAAGGTCGAGGACCTGGAGGGCAAGCGCCTCGCCACGGCGTACCCCAAGCTCGTCGGCCGCGACCTCAAGGCCCGCGGCATCACCGCGAAGGTGATCCGCCTCGACGGCGCCGTCGAGATCTCGATCCAGCTGGGCGTGGCCGACCTGATCGCCGACGTGGTGGGCTCCGGCCGCACCCTGCGCCAGCACGACCTGGTGCCGTTCGGCGAGCCGATCTGCGAGTCGGAGGCGGTCCTCATCCACCGCAACGGCTCGGAGCTCACGGCGGCCAAGAAGCAGCTCACCGCCCGTCTGCAGGGTGTCGTGTTCGCGCAGCAGTACCTGATGCTCGACTACGACTGCCCGCGCTCGATCCTCGACGAGGCCATCGCCCTCACCCCGGGCCTGGAGTCGCCGACGGTCGCGCCGCTCGCCAACGCCGACTGGGCGGCCGTGCGGGCGATGGTGTCGCGCAAGGAGGCGAACAAGGTGATGGACGAGCTGGCCGCCATCGGCGCCAAGGCCGTGCTGGCCTCGGACATCCGGTTCTGCCGCCTGTGATCACGGAGCACGCCCTGCTCGACGTCCTGCCGGGCTCCGAGCAGGACTTCGAGTGGGCGTTCGGCGAGGCGCGGGAGCTGATCTCCGCCTCGCCGGGCTTCCGCGGCCTGGAACTGCTGCGGTGCCTGGAAACGCCCTCGCGCTACCTGCTGCTCGTGCGCTGGGACTCGGTCGAGGCGCACGAGGTCGGATTCCGGCAGGGGCCGTCCTACGAGCGGTGGTCGTCGTTGCTGCACCGCTTCTACTCGCCGTTCCCGGTGGTCTCCCACTTCGAGAGCGCGCTGAGCACCTCGTCGTCCGTGGTCTGATCGAAGCTCTCGTACCAGCGGCTCACGGACTGGAAGTGCTTCGGCGTCAGGACGGCGATCACCGGGGTGCTGAACGTCCTGAGCGACTCCCGGGCGGCCACGGGCACGGCCAGCGTGACGCTCTTCGGTGCGCGCTGGGCGATCCAGAGCAGTGCCGCTCGGGCGGTGACGCCGGTCGCCAGGCCGTCGTCCACGAGGATGACGTCGCGGTTCTCGACGGTGAGCGGCTTGGCGCCGCGGTAGAGGAGCGTGCGCCGCTGTGCCTCTTTGCGCTCTTCGTCGCAGGTGCGGCCCAGTTGTTCCTCGGTGAGGTTCAGCGCTCGGAGTGCCCTCGGGTCGTAGATCGGCTCGCTGTCGGCCGTCACCGCTCCCACGCCGTACTCGGGGTGCCCTGGCGCGCCGATCTTGCGCGCGACGACGACGTCGAGTTCGGCTTCGAGGCGGCTCGCCACCTCCCGCGCGACCGGGACACCGCCTCGGGGCAGGCCCAGGACCAGCGGGTCGTGCCAGGGGAGACCGGCGAGTCGCGCTGCCAGGGCGCGGCCCGCTTCCTGCCGGTTCGCGAACCTCTTCACAGTCCCGTTGACGCTACGCGCCTGCCGTCGGGGGAGGCGAGCGGCAGGACGAGTGGTGCTCGTCAGCGCTCGCGCACGAACAACGCCTGCGCCGTCGTGCCCACCGGCCCCTCCGCGTCGTGCACGACGCTGGTCGCGACCCCGACCCCGTCCGGCCCGATGGTCGTCCGCGCGTCCATGCCCACCCACTCGCCGACGGGCCGGCGGTGCAGGTGGACCGTCAGGTCCGTGTTGATGGCGTACCACTTGCGGATGTCCACACGGGACGAGACGCCGCTGGCCGAGTCGACGACGGAGAAGAGGCGTTCCTCCGGCGTGGGCTCGGAACCCTCGACGACGGCCACCTTCGGGCGGGCCCAGACCTGGGCGTCGCCCGGCGTGAAGATGCCGCCCGACAGGGAGAGCCACTCGACGGCGGCCAGGTAGCCGCCGCCCCAGTGGTCCGGTATCTCCATGGGGACAGCCGTGTCCGGCGGTGCCATCGCCGGGACCTCGCCGCCTGCCACCGCCGTGGTGTCCGCACCGACGATGCGCCACGCACGGGCCGTCAGGACCGCACGGCCCTCGTGGGCGAGCGTTGCCGCCAGCAACTCGACGGAACGGCCGGACCGTTCGACCGACGTGGACACCGTCAGGTCGGCCACCGGGACCGGGCCGAGGACCTCGAACGTGACGCGGGCCAGTGCCGACGACGGGTTGCCCAGACCCAGCAGGGCACGCACCAGCAGCGCGGAGGGCGGGCCCAGGTGCTGGCTGTCCGGGCCCCACGGGCCGACGGTGTGCTCGGTGGAGCGGAACGCGTCGCCGCCCAGAGGCAGGTAGAAGGCCGGCATCAGTCGCGGTCCTGGAGGGTCTCGGTGTCGTCGGGCTCGGGCCAGCCGGGGTAGGGCGGCGGCGTGCCGTCGAACGCGGGGCAGAAGGCCTTGTGGTCGCAGTAGTCGCACAGGCGGCTGGGGTTCGGGCGGAAGTCGCCGGTCGGGGCCGCGCGCATGATGGCCTGCCAGATCGCGTCGAGCGTGCGCTCGAAGCGGGCCAGCTCGCCCTCGTCCGGCGTGTAGGCGAGGGCCTGGCGGTCGGCCAGGTACATCAGGCGCAGCTGGCGGGGGACGACGCCGCGCAGCTTCCACAGCACCAGCGCGTAGAACTTCATCTGGAACAACGCCTTCGCCTCGCCGATCTCGCGGGGGGCGGCGCCGGTCTTGTAGTCGACCACGCGGATCTCACCCGTCGGGGCGACGTCCACGCGGTCGATGTAACCGCGCAGCAGCACGCCGGAGGGCAGCTCGGACTCGACGAGCAGCTCGCGCGACTCCGGCTCCAGGCGCCGCGGGTCCTCCAGGCCGAAGTAGCCGTCGAGCAGCTTCGTGGCGGACCTCAGCCACTCCGCCTCCTCCTCGCTGCCCTCGGCCTCGAAGAGCGTGGCGAACTCCGGGCGTTCGGCCTTCACTCGCTCCCAGGCCGGCGTGATCATCGAACGGGCGCGGTCGGGCACGCGCTCGGCGGCGGGCAGCGCGAACAGGTCTTCGAGCACCGCATGCACCACCGTGCCGCGGACCTGCGCCTTCGTCGGCCTTTCCGGCAGCCGGTCGACCGCGCGGAACCGGTAGAGCAGCGGGCACTGCTTGAAGTCCCCTGCCCGGGAAGGCGACAGCGCGGGCCTGCGCAACGTGGTGCTCATGGTTCGCACCCTAGGACAGGGGTCTGACATTCCTGCGCGGGGCGGCGGGTGGCGGCGGGGGGAGGGGGAGTGGGGACGGGGGAGTGCGAGAAGTGGCGCGGAGGAGGGCAGGCGCCGAGGGGCGCGTTGGTGCGCGGAGTGGCGCGGAGGAGGGCAGGTGTGCGGAGAGGCGCGGGGCAGGTGAGGGCCGCTGGGGCGAGGTGGGGGTGGGAGGCAGGGGCGCGCGCCGGGCGGCAGGTGCGTGGTGCGGGTGGAGGGGCGTGTGCCGGGAGCACCGGTGTGGCCGGGCAGGCGCGTGCGGTTGGGACGGGCGCCCCGTCACCGCCCCGGCGAAGCTCGGCGAAGCCGGGCAGGCCCGCTCCACCGGCCACCGAACCGCGAGATCACACCCACCGCTCTACAGTGCTCCCGTGGCCGCGCGGACCAGTGATCGAGTGGGCGGCCTGCTGCTGTTCCGGGTGGCGGGCATCCCGGTGTTGCTCGCGCCGTCGTGGTGGATCGGCTCGGCGATCGTGGTGGCCTTCTACGCGCCGTTCGTCGACGACCTCGCTCCCGGTACGCCGCCCGGTGTCGGGTTGCTGATGGCGGTGCTGCTCGCCGTCTTCCTCGGTGTGTCCGTGCTCGCGCACGAGTTGGGGCACTGCGTCGCGGCGCTGCGGCTGGGGTTGCCGGTCAGGCGACTGCACCTGTTCCTGCTCGGCGGGTCCACCGAGATCATGCGCACGCCCGGCAAGCCCGGCCACGAAGGTGCGGTCGCGGGGGCCGGGCCCCTCGTGTCGATCGTGCTGGCGGCGGTCTTCGGTGTCGGCGCGACCGTCATGGAGCAGCACGGCGTGGTGTGGGTGCTGGTGTTCCAGCTCGCCGCCGCCAACGCCGCTGTCGCGATCTTCAACCTGCTGCCCGGGTTGCCGTTGGACGGCGGGCGGATCGTGCGGGCCGGCGTGTGGGCCGTTACCGGGCAACGGGCCACGGGTACGCGTGTTGCCGTGGTCGGTGGCATTGCCGTGGCCATCGCGTTGGTGGTGTGGGCGCTGTACGGCGTTGTTGACGGGGCGCAGGACCGTTGGTTGCGGTTCGGCGTGTGCGTGCTCACGGCGTGGGGCGTCGTCGCTGGTGCGAGGAGTGAGCTTGCCGGGGAACGCCGCCGTACGTGGCCTGCCGGTGTGACGCTGGACGACCTCATCCTGCCCGTGCTCCAGCTGCCCGCGGAGAGTCCCGTCGCGGACGCGCTGAGCACGTCGGCCGGCCGGGGTGTGGTGCTGGTGCGGGCGGACGGGGTGGCGGCCGGGCTGCTCGACGCGGAACTGGCGCGCAAGCTCGCCGCCGCCAGCCCCTTCGCGCCCGCCGAGCAGGCCGCGGAGCCGATCCGGCCGGAGACCGTGCTGTTCGCCGGGGAGCCCGGCGAGGAGATCGTGAAGCAGGTCCAGGAGACCGCCGCGTGGCAGTTCCTCGTCGTGGACATGGAGGGCCGCCCGGCCGGTGTGCTGCGCAGGGAGGACCTGCGTGCGGCCATTGAGAAGGGCGTTTGACACCATTGCGCGGTGATTAGCGCAAGTGGACCGTTCCAGCCGGGTGACCGGGTACAGCTGACCGACCCCAAGGGGCGGCACTACACGGTCGTCCTCGAACCCGGCAAGGAGTACCACACCCACCGCGGCGCCATCCCGCACGACCTGCTGCTCGGGCAGCCGGAGGGGTCCGTGGTGCAGTCGGTCGGCGGCACGAACTTCCTGGCGCTGCGCCCGCTGCTGCCGGACTACGTGCTGTCGATGCCGCGCGGCGCGCAGGTCATCTACCCCAAGGACGCCGCGCAGATCTGCATGTACGGCGACATCTTCCCGGGCGCGCGCGTGCTGGAGGCGGGCGCCGGCTCCGGCGCGTTGTCGTGCTCGCTGCTGCGCGCGGTGGGCGAGAAGGGCAGCGTCCAGTCCTACGAGGTGCGCGAGGACCACGCGGTCCACGCCATCCGCAACGTCGAGACGTTCTTCGGCGAGCGCCCCGGCAACTGGTCGATCACCGTCGACGACGTCAAGAACCACCAGGGCGAGGTCGACCGGGTCATCCTCGACATGCTCTCGCCGTGGGAGGTCCTGCCCACGATCGCGGAGAACCTCATCCCCGGCGGCGTCCTGGTCGTCTACGTCGCGACCACCACGCAGTTGTCCGTGGTCACGGAGGCGTTGCGCGAGCAGACGTGCTGGACCGAGCCGCACGCGTGGGAGACGCTCGTCCGCCCGTGGCACGTCGTCGGTCTCGCCGTGCGCCCGGAGCACCGGATGATCGCGCACACCGCGTTCCTGCTGACCGCGCGGAAGCTCGCACCCGGCGTGACGGCTCCCAAGCCGCAGCGCCGTCCCAGCAAGGGCTGAGCGATGTCCGCTTCTGGACAAAACGATCGTTCGGCTCCGGATGTCCGCCCCAAACGTGGTCCAATCGTGCTTCACAGCCGACCTACGATTCCTGGGGGATCGCTTTGCGGAAAATTACTGTGGCAGTGGTTGCCGCCCTCTCTCTGGCGGCGGTCCTCGCCCCAACGGCCAGTGCTAACGCGGCCGCGGCCGGGTGCTCGGCGGCCTTCGAGCCGTACCACCCGAATCTCCTGAGGGGGTGGGGGCGTTCTGAGTGCGACGGGGGTATTCAACGCCTGCAGCTCATCTGTGTTTCCAACGCCACGCAGATGCACTACACCGTCTACGGGAGCTGGGTCGGTGCTAACCAGCCGTCCGACGCTTTCTGCACCAACTACCTGGACTTTGCGGTTGCTGCCAGCGCATCCGGCTTATAACGCATGAGCGAAAAGGCCGTCGCACTCGCGGGTGCGACGGCCTTTCCCGTCAGATCAGTTGGCCTCGATCTTGTCGATGCCGCAGACCGTCCACTTGCTGCCTTCCTTCGACAGCTTGTAGATGATGCTGCCGGACGTGACCTTGCCGGGGTTGGCCGGATCAGCGAGCCCGGTGAGCTTCTGCCGGAACGTGCCGGTGCTCCCCGACGTTCTGACCTCCGAGACCGTGGCGGTGACGCTCGGGTTCGCCGCGGCCGTCTGGGCCTTCAGCTTCGGGAACTCCGCCGTGCACACCAGGTCCTTGATGTCGTTCGGGTCGCTGGTGCCCGCGCGGACGCCCTTCAGGACCCGGTCGGTGAACTCCTCCGCGACGTCCTTCGCCGCGCTGTCCCCGCCGCTCGACGAGCTCTTCGACGACGGCGCGGTCGGCTTCGTGCCGCCGTCCGAGTCGCCGGAGTCCGAGCTCGTGGACGTCGGCGCGGCGGTGGTGCTGTTCGAGTCGCCGCCGGAGAGCAGGACCGCGGCCGTGACGCCACCGCCGACGAGCACCAGCACGCCGACGACGACGCCGATGATCACGCCGGTGTTGCTCTTCTTGGGCGGGGGACCGCCGAACCCGCCGGGCTGGCCGTACGGACCGGGCTGCTGGCCGTAGGGGCCGGGTTGGCCGTACGGGCCCTGCTGGGGGAAGCCGCCGCTCTGTGGTCCCGGCGGGCCGTACGGGCCCTGTCGCTGGAAGCCGCCGCTGGGCGGCGGACCCTGCTGGCCGAACGGGTCCTGTTGCGGCTGGCCGTACCCAGGAGGCGGCTGCTGATGATAGCCCGGCTGCCGGCCGGGTTCGGGCTGCTGGCCGTAGCCGGGTTGCTGCGGCGGCTGCTGCCCGTAGGGCCCCGGCTGCTGTGGCGGGTAGGTCATGGAACTCCCCCGAACGAAAAGAACGAAACGGCCGGCGACCTAGCGGGTCGTCGGGGTCTTGTAATCCTTGGTCAACATGCAGACCTTCCAGTCGCCCGAGATCTTCTTGAACTTGAGGTCTGTGTCGACGGTCTGTGTCTGGCCGCCGTACTCGCCGGTGGCGGAGTAGGTCACGGTCGCCTCGTCGCCGGAGATCTTCGAGTTCTTGTAGATCAGCTTCGGCACAGGGAGCTTCTTCGCCTCCTCCGCGAGCTTCCTCTGCTCCGGGGTCAGCGTCTTCTCCAGTTCGGCGGCCTCGTCGAGCATCTCCTTGCAGGCCATCGACTTGGCTTTGCTCTCGTTCTTCGAGGCCGCCGCGGCCGCGTAGTCCTCGGCGACCTTCTTGAGGTCGGCCTCGTCGTCACCGCTGTCGCTCGAACCGGACTCCGACGCCGAACTGCTGGAACTGCTGCTGGAGCTGTTCCCGGAGAGCAGGACCGCCGCTGTGATGCCACCGCCGACGAGCACCAGCACGCCGACGACGACACCGATGATCAGGCCGGTGTTGCTCTTCTTCGGGGGCGGGGGGCCGCCGAACCCGCCGGGCTGGCCGTAGGGCTGCTGCCCGTAGGGGCCGGGCTGACCGTACGGCTGCTGACCGTACTGACCGGGCTGCTGGCCGTACTGGCCCTGCTGCTGGAAGCCGCCGCTGGGCGGGCCCTGCTGGCCGAACGGGTCCTGCTGCGGCTGGCCGTACTGGCCGGGCTGCTGGCCGTATCCGGGAGGCGGCGGCTGCTGCCCGTAGCCGGGCTGCGGCTGGCCCTGACCCGGCTGCTGCGGCGGCTGCTGCCCGTACGGCCCGCCGGGCGGCGGTTGCTGCCCGTAGGGGCCTGGCTGCTGCGGCGGGTAGGTCATCGAAACTCCCCCGATGCGGATGAGGTGATCTTTCGCTGGACATTGTCGTACGTCGCCCTGTGACTCGCGGGCGAATGGTGCCTATCGACACGCACGAGTGGTTATGCACACGCCCTGAGTGGTGATCCGGGCGTGCGAAGGCCGTGTCTGATAACGATTGTGGCAACTCCACCGGGAATCGAGTGCGATGCACTGCGCTGTCGGTGTGGTGAGCCGGTCGCGCCGGGGGAACCACCCGGTTGGCCGCACGCCCTCCGGTCGCACTGGAGGCCCTCTCGGGCACGGCCTCGGACGGGCACGAACGGAGTGGGTTGCGGTGCGTGACCACCGAACGGATCAACCGCTGGTCCACCTGGTGGGACGACGGCGGATCGCCGCCCGTCGCCGGGGCGCGAGCCGCACCAGGCGTGCACGTGATCACCCGAGGGTGGTCGCGGAGCGTGGGGGCCGGGTGCCCGCACAGGTGCTCCCATGACCCTCTTCTCGGACTTGTCGCAGGTCGTCTGGCGTGTCGTGGTGCGAAACGCCGGTGGTGGTGTCTGGGACGCACCGTAGCGGGTAGGCGGGCCAACCGGGCACCGAGATGGAGCAGTCGAGCACTTCTGGAGGCAGTCCCGTTGCGTCACACGAGCGAAGATGATGTTGTGAGTACCCCATTTTGTCGGTGATCGCCGGTACCGTAATCGGTACGAACACGGGAGGAGGGTGCCGACATGCAGCACGGTCATCCCGGCAGCCAACCCGATGAGGGTGGCGAGCTGAACCAGGGCAACAATTCTGCTGAGCTGACTGCGCAGATCAGGTTCCTCGAGGACGAGATCGCGTCGTTGCGTCGCAAGCTGACCGAGTCCCCGCGGCACACGCGGTTGCTCGAGCAGCGTCTGGCTGAGGCGACAGAGCGCGTCAGCCAGCTGACCGAGCGAAACACGAAGCTCATAGACACCCTCCGCGAAGCACGAAGCCAGTTGCTCGCGCTGCGTGAGGAAGTCGACCGGCTGGCGCAACCGCCCAGCGGGTACGGCGTCTTCATGGCGCGGTACGACGACGGGACCGTGGACGTCTTCACCTCGGGTCGCAGGATGCGGGTGGCCGTGTCCCCCGCGGTCGAGCCGGAGAAGATCGCCTACGGCCAGTCGGTGCGCCTCAACGAGGCGCTGACGGTCGTCGAGGCCGGCGGGTTCGAGCGTTCCGGCGAGGTCTGCGCGTTGCGGGAGGTGCTCACCGACGACGGTGAGGACACGATCGCGCGTGCGCTGGTCGTCGGCCACGCGGACGAGGAGAGGGTGGTCTGGCTCGCCCAGCCGCTGCTCGACTCGCCGCTGAAGCCGGGCGACTCGCTGCTGGTCGACTCGAAGGCGGGTTTCGCCTACGAGCGGGTCCCCAAGGCCGAGGTCGAGGACCTCGTGCTCGAGGAGGTCCCGGACATCGACTACAACGACATCGGTGGCCTCTCCCGGCAGATCGAGCAGATCCGCGACGCCGTGGAGCTGCCGTTCCTGCACGCCGACCTCTTCCGCGAGTACGAGCTGCGCCCGCCCAAGGGCGTGCTGCTCTACGGCCCTCCCGGCTGCGGCAAGACGCTCATCGCCAAGGCGGTGGCGAACTCGCTGGCCAAGAAGGTGCGGGAGATCCGCGGCGAGACCGACAAGCAGGCGAAGTCGTACTTCCTCAACATCAAGGGCCCCGAGCTCCTCAACAAGTTCGTCGGTGAGACCGAGCGGCACATCCGCCTGATCTTCCAGCGGGCTCGTGAGAAGGCGTCCGACGGCACCCCCGTGATCGTGTTCTTCGACGAGATGGACTCGATCTTCCGCACCCGTGGTTCGGGTGTGTCGTCCGACGTCGAGACGACGATCGTGCCCCAGCTCCTCGCCGAGATCGACGGCGTCGAGGGCCTGGAGAACGTCATCGTCATCGGCGCCTCCAACCGCGAGGACATGATCGACCCGGCGATCCTCCGCCCGGGCCGGCTCGACGTGAAGATCAAGATCGAGCGGCCCGACGCCGAGGGCGCGAAGGACATCTTCAACAAGTACCTGACTCCGAACCTCCCGCTGCACGCCGACGACCTCGCCGAGTTCGGCGGGGACCCGAAGGCCTGCATCGAGGGCATGGTGCAGCACACCGTGGAGCGCATGTACGAGGAGTCCGAGGACAACCGGTTCCTGGAGGTCACCTACGCCAACGGTGACAAGGAGGTCCTGTACTTCCGGGACTTCAACTCCGGCGCCATGATCCAGAACATCGTCGACAGGGCCAAGAAGGCGGCGATCAAGTCGCTGCTCGACACCAAGCAGCCCGGGCTCTCCGTCCGGCACCTGCAGGCGGCCATCCTCGACGAGTTCGCCGAGAACGAGGACCTGCCGAACACGACGAACCCCGACGACTGGGCTCGCATCTCGGGCAAGAAGGGCGAGCGGATCGTCTACATCCGCACGCTCGTCACCGGGAAGAACCAGGACACGGGCCGCGCGATCGACACGGCCACGAACACCGGCACGTACCTGTAGGACAGCTCGAAACCGAACCGCCCCGGTCGCTTCTTGCGGCCGGGGCGGTTCGGCGTTCTGGACTCCCGTCCAGGGGGCGGTCATGTGAATCGTTCGGTACGTGCTGGCACGTCGCGGTCCTCGAGTTCGTGCCGTCGAGCGGACGAGCCGAGCCGCGCGGCGACGTTCTCGTGTGCCGCATCTCCGGAAGTGATCAGCTCCGTGCGGATCCGGGCCTGCGACGCCAACGGCCGCCTCCTGCGCGACGCCGAGATCTAGCGGACCAGTCCCGACTCGTAGGCCGCGATCACCAGCTGCGCCCGGTCCCGCGCGTGCAGCTTCGCCAGCAGGTTCCCGATGTGCGTCTTCACCGTGCCGGTGCTGACGTGCAGCTCGGCCATGATCTCCGCGTTGGACAGGCCGCGCGCGATCAGCAGCAGGACCTCCTTCTCCCGTTCGGTCAGGCGGTCCAGCCCGCGCACCGCGGGCGACGCCGGCCGCCGGACGAACTCGGCGATCAGGCGGCGCGTGACCGTCGGCGACAGCAGCGACTCGCCGGACGCCACCACGCGGATCGCGGCCAGCAGGTCGGCGGGCGGCGTGTCCTTCAGCAGGAAGCCCGAGGCGCCTGCCCGCAACGCGCCGAAGACGTACTCGTCGAGGTCGAACGTGGTCAGCACGAGCACGCGCGGCCCGTCCAGCAGGCGCGTGGCCTCGATGCCGTCCATCTCCGGCATGCGGATGTCCATCAGCACGACGTCGGGCCTCAGGGAGGAAGCCAGCGCCACGGCCTGGGCACCCGTGCCGGCCTCTCCCACGACGGTCAGGTCCGGTTCGTGGTCGACCAGCAGCCGGAAGCTGGCGCGCAGCAACGCCTGGTCGTCGACGATCAGCACGCTCGTCATCGGACCGGCAGCTCCGCGACCACCCGGAAACCGCCGCCGTCGCCGGGGCCGGCGCTGAACGTGCCGCCGTACACCGCCACGCGTTCGCGCATGCCGATCAACCCGTGTCCCACTCCCAGCTCCCTCACCCCGGGGCCGTCGTCCGCCACCTCGACGCGGACTGCCTCCGGTGCCACGTCCACCAGGACCGTGCACGACGCGGGGGCGGCGTGCTTCACGACGTTCGTCAGCGCCTCCTGCACGATCCGGTACGCGGAGAGCCCGATCCCCTCCGGTACGGCGGTGTCGCCGCGCACCTCCAGCGCCACGCGCACGCCCGCCAGCGACGCGCGGTCGGCCAGGTCGGCGAGCCCGCCGAGGCCGGGGGAGGGGGTGAGGTCGGCGTCGGAGCGCAGCACGCCCAGGAGCCCTCGCATCTCCGTCAGGGCCGCACGGCTCGTGTCCGAGATGACCTGCAACGCCTCGTAGGCGTGTTCGGGTGAGCGCACGTGTGCGGCGTTGCCCGCCTGCACGGCGATCAGCGACAGGTTGTGCGCCACCACGTCGTGCAGTTCGCGCGCGATGCGCAGGCGTTCGTCGGACAGGGCCTGCTCGCCCTGCTGCGCCCTCTCCCGTTCGAAGTAGGAACGCCGCATCCGGGTCGTGTACCCGATGATCCAGACGGCGCTCATCGCGGCGAGGACGACGAGCACGTTCTCGGGTTCACCGCCGGAGACACCCGCGATCACGACCACGGCGAACGCGAGGGCGGTGAGCGACCACGTCCGCGAGCGGTCGACGGCCACGGTGTAGAGCGCGAAGCACACGGCACCGACCGGGGCTCCCAGTGCCTCCGCCGGCAGCACCTGGCCGACCACCACCGCGGCCGTGGCGACCGTGCTGACCACCAGGGCGGTCACGGGCCGGATCCGGCGGACCGCGACCGGCAGCGCGACGAGGAGGGTGCCGGGGACGACGAGCCACCACGACCTGTCCTGGTGCTCCACCATGGCGTAGCCGACGAGCACGCCGATCACCGCCGCGGCGGTGACGTCGACCAGGTAGAGGTGCAGTCGTGCGATCACGTCGACGACGTTAACGAGCGTGCGGCCGAACCGCCTCGGACCACGGTCCGATTCCCGGGATCGGAGCAGGGGCCGATCCCTCCGGCGGCGCGGCGGCCGACTCTCTTCCGCATGATCGAGGTGCGGAACCTGACGAAGAGATACGGGGACACGACGGCGGTCCGGGACCTGTCGTTCACCGTCCACCCCGGACTGGTGACGGGCTTCCTCGGCCCGAACGGCGCCGGCAAGTCCACGACGATGAGGATGGTCCTCGGCCTGGACCGGCCCACCGGCGGTGAGGCGCTGGTCGGCGGCAAGCGGTACGCGGACCTCGACCGGCCGTTGCGGCACGTCGGTGCGTTGCTCGACCCCGCGGCCGTGCACCACGGCCGCAAGGCGCTCGACCACCTGCTCTGGATCGCCGCGAGCAACGGGATCGGGCGGGCGCGTGCGGTCGAACTGCTGGAGCAGGTCGGTCTGGGAGGCGTGCGGCACAAGCGGATCAGGGCGTTGTCGCTCGGCATGAAGCAACGGCTGGGCGTCGCGGCGGCGCTGCTGGGCGACCCCGGGGTGCTGATGTTCGACGAGCCGGTGAACGGACTCGACCCCGAGGGCGTGCGGTGGATCCGCGACCTCATGCGCGCGCTGGCGAAGGAGGGGCGCACGGTCTTCGTCTCGAGCCACCTGATGAGCGAGATGGCGCTGACCGCCGACCACGTGGTGATCGTCGCAAGAGGACAGTTGGTGAAGGAGACGCCGATGGAGGCGTTGACGCGGCACGGTTCTCTCGAGGACGCCTACCTCGAACTCACCTCCGGGAGGGGACTGTGAAGAACGCGCTCGCCGCGGAGTGGCTGAAGCTCCGGACCGTCCGCGCGTCGTGGGGCGTGGTGGCGGCGATCGGCTCGATGGTGGCCGCGGGCGCGTTGCTGTCGTGGCTGATCGTCCAGGACTACGACTCGTCGCCCGCCGCCGAACAGGCGAAGTTCGCCTCCGCCGATTCCAGCGTGGTGATCACGCCGGTCGTGCAGTTCCTCGTCGCGGCACTCGGCGCGCTGGTCGCGACCTCCGATCCGAGGCTCACGGCGCTGATCGCCGTGCCGGACCGGAAGCGCTTGCTGGCGGCCAAAACCGTGCTCGTCGCCGTGACGTCGGTGGTGCTCGGCGCGCTTGCGCTGGCGCTGAGCATCGGCACGAGCAGGCTGAACATGGGGGACCGGCCACCGCCCATCGCGCCGTGGGACGGCATCGGTGACGTGCTGCCGTGGGCGGGCGCGGCCGTGCTGTCGATCCTGGTGACAGGTCTGACCGGGCTCGGGCTGGGGCTCGCGGTGAGGTCGACGGCCGTGACGATCGTGGTGGTGGGCGTGCTGCTGTGGGGTCTGCCCGCCATCACGCCGATGCTGCCCGAGCCGTGGAACGTCGACGCGTCGGCGGTGATGGTGCCCTACCTGGTGTGGGAGGTGGCCGGCGTGGTGGAGGACCCGCCCCTCGCGCCTCTGGCGGCGGCCGGCGTTTTGGCGATGTACGTACTGGTGACTCTGGGTACCGGAACTGTGACTCTTCTGCGACGAGACGCTTGACTCCCTCTTGGGGCGGACCTATGGTCATCTATACCTTTAATCGGTAAGGAAACTTACCTAACCAAATCCGCCGCCGGAAGTCCGAGAGGAGACGCTGTATGTCCTGGCAGAAGTCTGTGGTGGCGCTCGCCGCGGCAGTCGTGCTCCCCCTGACCGGTGTGATGGCAGGCAGTTCGGTCGCTGCCGCACCGGCGGGCGACGTCTCCGCCGCCGCGCTGCCGCCGGGCTCGCCCGCGGCGGTCAACGGCCAGCTCAAGGTGTGCGGCGTCAAGCTGTGCAACAAGAACGGCAAGCAGATCCAGCTGCGCGGCATGAGCACGCACGGCATCCAGTGGTACTCCCAGTGCGTCAAGACCGCGTCGCTCGACGCGCTCGCCAACGACTGGAAGGCGGACATCCTCCGCATCTCGATGTACATCCAGGAGGGCGGCTACGAGTCGAACCCCCGGAAGTTCACCGACATGGTGCACGGCTACATCGAGGAGGCCACGAAGCGCGGCCTCTACGCGCTCGTCGACTGGCACCAGCTCTCGCCGGGCGACCCGAACCACAACACCGCGCGCGCCAAGACGTTCTTCAAGGAGATCGCGCAGCGGCACAAGGACAAGACGAACATCATCTACGACATCGCCAACGAGCCGAACGGCGTCACGTGGTCGCGGGTGAAGTCCTACGCGGAGGCCGTCATCCCGACGATCCGCGCGGAGGACCCGGACAGCCTCGTGCTCGTCGGCACGCACGGCTGGTCGACGTTCGGCCTGTCCGACGGCCGTGACATCAACGAGGTCAGCCGCAACAAGGTCAACGCCTCGAACCTGATGTACACGTTCCACTTCTACGCCAAGGACCACCGCGACTCGTACCTCAACGCGTTGCGCACGGTCTCGAGCCAGGTGCCGGTCTTCGTCACCGAGTTCGGGTCGCAGGAGGCCTCCGGTGACGGTCCCAACGACTTCACCATGGCGAACAAGTTCATCTCGTTCATGAAGGAGGCCAAGATCTCCTGGACGAACTGGAACTTCTCCGACGACCACCGCACGGGCGCGGTGTTCAACAGCGGCACCTGCTCCGGCGGCAACTTCGCCGGTGAGGGCGTGCTGAAGGAGGCCGGCAAGTGGGTGCGCAACCACATCCGCACGGCTGACGACTTCTGATCCCTCTGGTGTGACCGACCCCGGCGGGTCACGTGAGCGGCGGTCCTGCGGGGCCGCCGTTTACCGTTGTCGGCATGGCTCAACTCGCGCTCGGCCTCGCCTCTCTCGGTCGGCCTCACTACATCAACCTCGGCCGTGAGGGCGCACTGCCGGCCGTGCGCGACGTCGAGTCCATGCGCGCGCAGTGCCACCGGGTGCTCGACACGGCCTACGAGCTGGGCATCCGGTGGGTAGACGCGGCCCGGTCGTACGGGCTGTCGGAGGACTTCCTGTCGTCGTGGCTGACCGGTCACGACGACGTGACGGTCTCCAGCAAGTGGGGGTACGCCTACACCGCGGACTGGCGGCCCGACGCCGAGGTGCACGAGGTCAAGGAGCACTCGCTCGCGCGGTTCACGCAGCAGTGGCAAGAGACCCGTGCGTTGCTGCCGCAGGTCTCGCTCTACCAGGTGCATTCGCTGACGGCCGACAGCCCGTTGTTCACCGACCGGGCCCTGCTGGACGCGATGGTGGGGATCGGTGTGCCGCTGGGGTTCTCGACGTCCGGGCCGCGTCAGGCCGACGCCATCCGCAAGGCGCTGGACCTCGGTGTCTTCAGCTCGGTGCAGTCCACCTGGAACCTGCTGGAGACGTCGGCGGGGGAGGCGTTGCGGGAGGCGCACGACGCCGGGTTGCGGGTGATCGTCAAGGAGGGTGTCGCCAACGGGCGGCTCGTCGTCGACCCGCCGCAAGCGGTTGCGGCACAGGCGGAAGCGCTCGGTGTCGGCCCGGACGCGGTCGCGCTGGCGGCGGTCGTGGCGCAGCCGTGGGTGGACGTGGTGCTGTCCGGCGCGGCGAGTCCGGCGCAGCTGAGGTCCAATGTGGAGGCCCTCCGGATCGACGTCGACCTGCCCGACCTCGCCGAACCCGCCGAGCGGTACTGGAAAACCCGTTCCGGTCTCCGCTGGGACTAGCCTACGGTGACGCCTGTGAGCGACGCACCCCTCCCGGCTTTCGAACCCCCTTACTACGCGGCGATCTTCACGACCGTGCGGACCCAGGACCAGGACGGCTACGCCGAGACCAACGCGCGCATGGAGGAGTTGGTGCGGGACGTCCCCGGCTACCTCGGGATGGACCACGCGCAGAACCCCGGCGGGCTCGGCATCACCGTCGGCTACTTCCGCGACGCCGAGGCCCTGAAGCAGTGGCGCACCAACGCCGAGCACCGGGCGGCGCAACAGCGCGGGCGGGATGACTGGTACGACAGCTACACGCTGCACATCGCGAAGGTCGAGCGCAGCCACGGGTTCAAGCGCGCCTGAGCCACTCCCGGCCGATCGCCCTGCCGTCCGGCACGAGCGGCCAGTCCGGGTCCTCGATCTTCGCGCGCACCTCGTCCGCCGCCATCCACCCGCCCCAGGCGACCTCCTCGGGCTGGTGGGTGAACGGGCCGTCGCTGCGCGTCTCGTAGACCCACGCGTGGTAGCGCGTCAGTTCGTCGACGTAGGTCGTCTTGAACAACGGCGTCAGCGGGCTCTCGACGCCGAGCTCCTCGCGCAGTTCGCGGGCGGCGGTCTCGTCCGGGGTCTCGCCGGCGTCGATCACGCCACCCGCCGAGAAGTCGTACAGGCCGGGGAAGATGTCCTTGGTGTCGGTGCGCCGGTGCACGTAGATCCGTTCGCCGTCGGTCGAGAAGACGACCGTCAGCACGCAGCCGTGCCAGAGGTTCTCGGCGCGCATCCGTTCGCGCGTCACCTCGCCGATGGCGTTCGCGTCCTCGTCGTAGAGGGTGATCATCCCGGTGTCCTCCTGTGGTCGTACGCGAGCTTGCTACCCCAGTCCGACGCCCGCTGATCGCCTTCCTTCCTACCTTCGGGACCGTCAGACGTCACCGAGGAGGATCCGTGTCCACTTCCCTGCGGCTCGGCGTCGCCGAGTTCCGCGCCCGGCCGGGCCGCGCGCTGCTGCCCGGCGTCGCGCTCGTCGTCGGCGTGGCCTGCCTGCTGGCCGCCCTGGTGCTGAGCGACGCGCTCACCAGGTCGGTCGACGAGGGCGCGCCCCTCACCCCGTCCTCCGTGAGCCACGTGGTGGACATCAAGCCCGCGGAGTACGGAACGGCCGAGGCGGACCGCCCGGTGCTCGACGCCGCGGTGCTGGCCAGGCTCTCCTCCGTCGCCAGGGCCGTGCCGGTGCAGGTGGCGCAGGCCGACCTGCTCGACGCCGGCGGCCGTGCCGGGGAGCACCGCGCCGAGGTGCACGTCCAGCAGCCGGACCTGGTGCGCTGGCCGCTCGCCGAGGGGAAGGCACCGGCCTCGGACGGTGAGGTCGCCGTCGACAAGATCACCGCGTACGAACGCGGGCTGAAGCCAGGTGACCGGGTGCGGCTCGCCGCCGCCGACGGCAAGCCGGTCGAGGTGACCGTCAGCGGTGTCATGAAGAAGGGCGGGCTCGACGCGCGGCCGGTCCTGGTCGCCGGACCGAATCTCGCGAAGAAGCTCGACCCCCAGCCGTTCACCAAGGAGATCTGGGTGCTCGGCGGCAGCCGCGACGCCGTCACAGCCGCCGCAGGAGCGTCGTACGCCGTGTGGGACCCGGCGCCGGACGCGGACAGCATCGGCAACGAGCTGACGTTCATCCTGCTGCCGTTCAGCGTGCTCGCGCTGGCCACGGCGGTGTTCGTCGCGGCGGCCACGTTCCGGGCCGTCTACGCGCAACGGCAGCGGCAGACGGCGTTGCTGCGGTGCATCGGTGCCCAGCGCGGGCCGTTGGTGCGCAGGAGCCTGTTCGAGGCTTTCGTGACGGGCGCGCTGGCCGGTGTCGCGGGCGCGTTGCTCGGCGGGCCGACGGCGTGGCTGCTGGCCAGGACGTTCGACGTCACCGGCATCTCCGCGCTGTTCGGCGCGGTGCAGCTGAGCCCGGAACTGCTGCCGTCGCTCGGGTACGTGGTCCTCGGAGTCGTCGTCGCCGCGGTGTTGAGCGTCATCGCCGCCGTGCGCCCTGCTCTGAACGCCGCGCGTGTATCGCCTCTTGCCGCTCTGCGTGACGCGGACAGCGAGGTAACGCCTCGTTCCGTGCGTCGCCTTCGGCTCGTGTTCGGCGTGCTGTTCACCGGTGGCGCCGCGCTGCTCGCCATGGCCGCGATCGCCGCCAAGGGCACGTCCGCCGCCCCTCTCGCCGTGACGTTCTCCGCGATCGCCGCGGTGACCGGCCTGTTCTGGATCCTCGGGCCGGTCACGGTCCCGTTGATCGCGCGGCTGTTCGGCAGGATCGGGGGGACGCAGTGGAAGCTCGCGGGCGCCGAGGTGCGCAGGATGCCGCAGCGGTCGGCCTCGGTGGCGCTGCCGTTGCTGCTGGCGAGCTCGATGGTGACCTTCTTCCTGGTCGTGCTCGGGGGCGCCGAGGAACTGACGTTCCAGTACGCCAACGAAGAGCGCCCGGACGCGACCGTGGTGGACGCGGGGGACCGGCCGCTGCCGGAGATCCCCGCGCAGCCGGGCGTGGCGGCCTCGGTGGTGCTGCACGGGACGGGGGACGGCGCCGCGAGCGTCGACCCCGACCAGTTCAGGACGTGGCTCAAGGCGCAGAACGTGACCGGTGCCGAGCAGCTCACCGCCGGGACCGCCATCGTGCCCCCGCACTGGGAGGACCGGGCGTTCGTCGAGGCCGGTGGCGTGCAGTACAAGGTGGTCGGCACCGTTCCCGGCAGCATCACGGGCTACACGCCGATCGTCGCCGGCCCCACGTCGGGACCGGCCGCGAAGGTGCTCGTCGCGTTGCAGCCGGGTGTCGACCCGGCCCAGTTCCGGTCCTCGCTGCAGGCCGCGCTGCCGAACAACCCCACCGTGATCGTGCGGACCGACGCGGACGAACGCGCCGAGGCCGCCCGGTACATGCACCTCGGCACCGTGCTGATGATGGTGCTGCTCGGACTGTCCGTGGCGGTGGCCGTGACCGGTATCGGCACCGCGCTGACCATCTCCGTCCAGGAGCGCCGCAAGGAGCTCGCCCTCCGGCGCGCCTTGGGCGTCACTCGAGGCGGACTGCAGGGCGGGGTCGTCGCCGAAGCGGTCATGCTGGCCCTCGTCGGGGTCGTCGGGGGAGGCGTGCTCGGGTTCGCCTACGCGGAGGTCGCGTTCCTGTCGATCGGCCTCCCGCTGACGCTGCCCGGGCCCAGGGTGGTGTTGCCGCTGGTCACGGGCGCGGTGATCGTCGTGCTGCTCGCCGTCGTGGCCGCGTTCGGGCCTTCTCGCGGCGCTTCGAGGATCCGGCCTGCAGCCGGATTGGCGTCCGGGTGAATAGGGTGAGGGGAGCTTCACCGTGAAGCTCCCCTCACGCTGTTGTCGGGGTCAGGTCATAAGGTGTTGCGTATGCGGCGGATCATGGGAACCGAAGTCGAGTACGGCATCTCAGTGCCGGGCGACGCGACCGCGAACCCGGTGCTCACTTCGACACAGGTGGTTCTCGCGTACGCGGCGGCGGCGGACATACCGCGGGCCCGGCGGGCGCGCTGGGACTACGAGGTGGAGTCGCCGTTGCGCGACGCCCGCGGGTTCGACCTGGGCTCGCCCGGCGGCCACCCCGCCGACTCCGACGTCGAGGACCTGGGCGCGGCCAACGTCATCCTCACCAACGGCGCGCGGCTCTACGTCGACCACGCGCACCCCGAGTACTCGGCTCCCGAGGTCACCAACGCGCGCGACGCGGTGATCTGGGACAAGGCGGGGGAGCGGGTGATGGAGGAGGCCGCGATCAAGGCCGCCTCCGTGCCGGGCCAGCCCCGCCTGCAGCTGTACAAGAACAATGTCGACGGCAAGGGCGCGTCGTACGGCACGCACGAGAACTACCTGATGCAGCGGTCCACGCCGTTCACGTCCGTGATCGCCGGCTTGACGCCGTTCTTCGTGTCGCGCCAGGTCGTGACCGGTTCGGGGCGCGTCGGCATCGGGCAGTCCGGCGAGGAGGCGGGCTACCAGCTCTCCCAGCGCGCCGACTACATCGAGGTCGAGGTCGGCCTCGAGACGACGTTGAAGCGCGGCATCATCAACACGCGCGACGAGCCGCACGCGGACGCGGACAAGTACCGCCGCCTGCACGTCATCATCGGCGACGCGAACCTGGCCGAGTACTCCACGTACCTCAAGGTCGGCACCACGTCCCTGGTGCTCGACATGATCGAGGCCGGGCAGCGGTTCGACGACCTGCGCATGGTCGACCCGGTGCGCGCGGTGCACCAGATCAGCCACGACCCGACCCTCAAGACCAAGGTCGAGATGACCGGCGGGCGCAAGTTCACCGGCCTCGACGTGCAGTTCGCCTACCACGAGCGCGCGACCGCGTTCGTCGAGAAGGAGGGCGTCGGCGACCGCGACGTCCTGCGGATCTGGGGCGAGGTGCTCGACGCGCTCGCGCGCGACCCGGCGGAGTGCGCCGACCGGCTCGACTGGGTCGCGAAGCTGCGGCTGCTCGAGGGCTACCGGCAGCGCGACGGCCTGGAGTGGGGCGCGGCCCGGCTCAACCTGGTCGACCTGCAGTACTCCGACGTGCGCCTCGACAAGGGTCTCTACAACCGCCTGGTGGCGCGCGGCTCGATGAAGCGCCTCGTGAGCGAGGAAGAGGTCCGCGCGGCCATCACCACGCCGCCCGAGGACACGCGTGCGTACTTCCGCGGCCGGTGCCTGGAGCGCTACCCGACCTCCGTCGCGGCCGCCTCGTGGGATTCGGTGATCTTCGACCTCGGTCGGGAATCGCTCGTGCGGATTCCGACGCTCGAACCCCTCCGGGGCACGAAAGCCCACGTCGGAGCGCTGCTGGAGGCCTCCGACACCGCCGAGCAGCTGGTGGACGCGCTGACCCGCGGGTGATCGTCTACCCGAGTGGCTCAGGGTTTTTGTCGGTGCCGCTGGGTAGTGTTCTTGTCAGGCGAGTCAGTGGGAGGCCGAGATGTCCCAGGAACAGAAGCAGCGCCAGGGCGGTGGCGACGGCGACGACGGTGCGGACGACGCCGCCGGAGCAGGTCAGGAACGCCGCGAGAAGCTCGGCGAGGACGTGGACGCGATCCTCGACGAGATCGACGACGTGCTCGAGGAGAACGCGGAGGACTTCGTCCGCGCATACGTGCAGAAGGGTGGTCAGTAGGCCTTCGGGGGCCTGCGGACCACCTCGGGGACGGGAGAACAACCAACACATGGACAACAGCTCGACCGGGCGTTACCCGGCCGCGGCGCTGCCCGCTGCGTACCTCACGCCGGGCTCGTCGTCGTTCACGGACTTCCTGCGGGCCCAGGCACCCGACATGCTGCCTGGTGCCCGGAAGCTCCCGGAGGGGACCGTCCAGGCCCCGCACGGGACGACGATCGTCGCCGCCACCTACAAGGGTGGTGTCGTGATCGCCGGTGACCGGCGCGCGACGATGGGCAACGTGATCGCCCAGCGCGACATGAAGAAGGTCTTCGTCACCGACGACCACTCGGCCGTCGGCATCGCGGGCACGGCCGGCATCGCGATCGAGATCGTGCGCCTGTACACGGTGGAGCTGCGCCACTACGAGAAGATCGAGGGCGTGCCGCTGTCGCTGGACGGCAAGGCGAACCGCCTCTCGGCGATGATCAGGGGCAACCTCGACGCGGCCATGGCAGGCCTCGCCGTGGTGCCCCTGTTCGCCGGGTACGACACCTCGGCGGCGGATCCCGAGCGCGCGGGCCGCATCGTGTCCTACGACGTCACCGGTGGCCGCTACGAGGAGTCGCAGGGTTACCAGGCCGTCGGCTCCGGCTCGCTGTTCGCGAAGTCGGCGCTGAAGAAGCTCTACGACCCGGACGCCGACGCGGACGCCGCGATCCGTTCGGTCATCGAGGCGCTGTACGACGCGGCCGACGACGACTCGGCCACGGGCGGCCCGGACCCGGTCCGCCGCCTCTACCCGGTAGTGGTCACGATCAACGGCGCCGACGGCGCGGTTGAGGTGCCGGAACTCCAGGTCGCCACGGTCGCCGACGCGGTCGTCGAAGGCCGCAGGTCCCGCCCCGCAGGCTGAGTCCCCCACAGGTTCGACGTCAGGAGCACCACCCATGACGATGCCGCTGTACGCATCGGCAGAGCAGGTGATGCGCGACCGCTCGGAGTACGCCCGCAAGGGCATCGCCAGGGGTCGCAGCGTCATCGTGCTGAAGTACGCGGACGGCATTCTGTTCGTCGCGGAAAACCCCTCCAGCACCCTGCACAAGGTCTCGGAGATCTACGACCGCATCGGCTTCGCCGCCGTCGGCCGCTACAGCGAGTTCGAGAACCTGCGCCAGGCAGGGATCCGGTTCGCTGACGTCCGCGGCTACCAGAACGACCCCCGGGACGTCACCTCGAGGTCGTTGGCGAACGTCTACGCCACCACGCTGGGCACCTACTTCACCGAACAGATCAAGCCGTTCGAGGTGGAGATCGCGGTGGCCGAGGTCGGGGACTCGTCCGCGGCCGACACGCTGTACCGGTTGACCTACGACGGGTCGATCGTCGACGAGCCCCAGTACATCGTGATGGGCGGCACCGTGGACGCCGCCAACACGGCGTTGAAGGAGGCCTTCGCCGACGGATTGTCGTTGGCCGAGGCCGTTCCGGTGGCGGTGAAGGCCTTGTCGGCCGGGTCGCCGTCCACTGGGAACGGGTCCGCTGAGTTGCTTCCGGCTGCCAAGTTGGAGGTTGCTGTTCTGGAGCGGGCACGGCCTCGGCGGGCTTTCCGGCGGATCGCCGGGGCTGCGCTCGATGCTTTGATGCCTGCTCCTGTCAAGGACGGGAAGGCTGTTGAGGATGTGGAACTGCCTGCTGAGGACTCGGAGGGTGAGTCCAAGTAGGGCGGTTGGGTTGGCGGGGCCCCTGGCTTGTGGCTGGGGGCCTTTTGCTTTGTTTTGGGGTGGCTGCGAGCGCTATTGCGGGTGGTTGGGGTTGCGGGCTCCCTGGTCGCCTTGCGTGCTTCCCCTGGGGCTCTGCCCCCAGACCCCGGCAATCTGATCAGCGGGTAGCGCCGTGGGCAGGCTGATGGCACGCCTGTTGCTTAGAGCAGCAAGAGCTATGGCGCGACTCGTGATGGGACCCCACCGCCGGTTCCTCTTTGCTGAAGACGGCTCACCTGCGGCATCGCACCGATCGCACGGCTCGCCTTCGGCATCGCGGCTGGCGTGTTGTTGTGTCAGCGTGCGCAGGCGGTCAGCAGGGTTGCGAGCTCGTTCGGTTTGCTCAGGGAGGCGCAGTGTCCCGCCGCCAGCTCCACCGGCTTGATGTCGCCCAGCCGGTCTGCGATCACCCTCCGCATGAAGGCCGGTGTGAAGAAGCGGTCCTCTGTGCACAGGATGAAGTGCGTTGGCACGTCCGGCATCTTGGTGAGAGGCCAGGGCTTGGCCATCGGGGTCTCGGCCATGCCTCGTTCCCGTTTCCGCGCCTCTGCTGCCAGGGCTGGTGGGACGTCGTGGAAGAACGCGTCCTCCAGGCCCGGGTCCTCGTAGCCCGTGTTGGCCCACCAGTCGCCTGGTGCCTCGCCTGGGGCCGGGATCATGGCCGAGACCAGGACCAGTGCTGAGGCGTTGAGGCGTTCTGCGGCCAGTGGGGCCACGAAACCGCCGAAGGAGTGGCCTACTACGACCACGTCCTCTGTGGACGGGAGGGCCTCGATCAGTGTTGTGGCCCAGTCCGTCAGGTCTTTCGACTCGTCTTCGATCGGGAGGTCCGGCGCTACTGCGGTGTGGCCCTTGGCCTGCAAGGCGTGTGCTACCAGGTGCCACGACCAGCCGACGTCGCCCCCTCCGTGCGCTATGGCGAAGGTGGTCATGGTGGCAGGCTAACCGCGAGCTGCTGTCGAGGCCGCCGCAGAGGTTCAGCAGCGTCGATTTGCCGGAGCGGACGCGCCCATCACGGCGACGAGTTCGCCGAATGCGACGGTGAGGTAGATGCCGTTGAGAGCGTTGACCGCCGTGTCGCCGGCGTCGTGGGCGCGGTGCACGTCCTGCAACTCGAGTGCGGTCATCTCGGCACCTCGACGTCCGCGGTGTCGGGCGCGGGCCGGGGGTCGTCGCGCAGCAGGCTCGCCTCGCAGTGGTCGAGCCAGCGCAGCTCGGCCTCGGCCTGGAAGATCATCGCGTCGACCACGAGCAGCCACGGCAGTTCGCCCGGCTGGGTCTTGAGCCTCGTGTACTCCTGCACCGTGCGCATCGTGGCCGTGCGCTGGGTCATCACGACCTTGGCGACGTCGACGCCCGGCGTGGTGATCGCCAGGGCGAGCTTGATCGCCACCTCGTCGCGCGGCCGGTCACCGCGCTGCACGGGCGTGGCGAACCACTTCCTCAGCTCGTCGCGGCCGCCCGCGGTGATCTCGTAGGGGCGCTGGCCCTCGTTCTCGGGCAGCGCGGCGACCAGGTCGTCGCGTTCGAGGCGCGACAACGTCGTGTAGACCTGCCCGATGTTCAACGGCCACGTGCCGCCGGTGGCCGAGTCGAACGCCACCCGCAGCTGGTAGCCGTACATGGGCCCGCGCTCCAGCAGCGCGAGCAGACCGTGTTTGACCGACACGCATACCGAGTATGCATACTGAGTATGTCCCTGGCAAACGGTGACGGCGAAAGTCGCGTGCGAGCCTGCCTCACATCCGGAACTCTGGTGGGTGCCAGGTGGACGAGGCGAGGGGCTTGACCGGCGCCGCGCCTGGGAGAACGGGAAGGTTGAGCTTGCTGGGGGCGTGGGAGAGACCCGAGGTTCGCCGGGGGCCTGGACGGCAGGAGGTCCGCGACTACGAGCAGGCCGACGAGGTGTCGTGGCTGCGCTGCCGGGTGCTCGGGTTGCTGGGAACGACCTGCTACGACGACGTCTGGCCGGCCAAGCGCCGCGCCGACCTGGAGTTGGTGGCGGTCGACGGTGAGGTGGTCGGCGTCCTGGACGTGTCGGTGCCGGGGCCGGACGCGACGATCGAGACGGTCGTCGTGCACCCCGACCTCCAGGGGCAGGGCGTCGCGACGGCGTTGCTGGCCGAGGCCGTGCAGCGGCTCGAGCGGTTCGGTGTGCGCAGGGTCGACGCGTGGACCAGCGAGGACGTGCCGGCGCTGAAGTGGTTCGGGCGCAACGGGTTCGTCGAGGACGGCCGGTACCTGCGGGTGTACGCCTCGCCGGCGGAGGTGGGCACGGTGCTGAGCGCGAAGCTCGGGCTGGAGCCCGTCGGGGCGGTGTTGTGCGCCCGGATCGAGCGGGAGGCCGAGTTGCGGCAGCGGTTCGAGCGGGTGCACGTGTGCCGGAGGGTGGTGCGCGACCTCAGACCGTGATGCCCGTCAGGCGCGGGATCGTCGCGGTGCGGCCCGCGAGCAGCATGACCAGGGCCTCGATCGGGCCGCTGATCTCGGCGCCCTCGCCCACCGACCAGTCCGCGTCGGTGGCGGTCAGGCGGTGCCCGGCCAGCCTGCGGCGCGCGTGGAACGGGAAGCCCATGCGCCACAGGTCGTCGGCCACGACGACGGCGGCGTCGGTCGGCATGTGGCGTTCGACGCCGAGAGGCAGGGCGATGTCCTGTGCGTGGACCAGGGTGTCGAGCAGTGCGTTCTTGAGCGTCTGGCCCGGCGCGAGCCTGTGGAGGCCGACAGCGCCGCGCAGCTCTGAAACGAGTTCGGCCGTCGGTCTGCGGGCCTCGTCGCGCGCGGTCTGGTCGACCAGGCGGTTGAAGCTGCCGCGGGCTCTGACGAACGCCTTGAACGCTCCGCCCACGCTGATCCGGTGGGCGAGCGACAGGTGGGCCGCGACCTCGCGCACCGTCCAGCCCTCGCAGAGCGACGGGTAGGTCCACTCGACCTCGGTGAGGCCGGCGAGCAGGTCGGCGGTCGCCGCGCGTTCGGAGTCGATCGTTTGCCACACCTGGGTGTCGTCCATGGCGAACCTCTTCTTGATTTAGTTCGATGGACTGACTACTTTAATCAGAGAGGCTGACCAAAGACAAGGGGAGTTCCGGGTGAACATCGGTCTGCTGCTCTTCATCCCGAACCGGGACGTGGAGAACCGCGTCCTGGCCGCGGTCAACGCCGCGGGCTTCGAGGTGACCCAGGCGCAGGCGCGGGTGCTGATGCGCGTCGACCCGGACGGGAC
Organism: Lentzea sp. HUAS12; assembly: GCF_024125735.1. NCBI lineage: Bacteria > Bacillati > Actinomycetota > Actinomycetes > Pseudonocardiales > Pseudonocardiaceae > Lentzea > Lentzea sp. HUAS12. Next base: position 3,899,538 of record NZ_CP099738.1, on the reverse strand, counting down.
GCGGCTCACCGTGCTGGCGGAGTCGGCCCAGGTGACCAAGCAGACCGCCGGGTTCCTCGTGGACCAGCTGGAGAAGGCGGGCTACGTGGAACGGGTGCCCGACCCGGCGGACGGCAGGGCGCGGCTCGTGAAGGTCACCGAGAAGGCGAAGGAGGCCGTGCCCGTGGCGAACGCGGAGCTGGCCAGGATCGAGGCGGAATGGGAAGAGCACATCGGCAAGCGCCGCATGACCCAGCTGCGCGAGGCGCTCGAGATGCTGGGCGAGATCACGGATCCCTACCGCTGACCCGCGTCGCGCCGATCGCGTTCCGGCCGGTCGCCGCGACCACCGCGGCGCTCTACCGGGTCGTGTCGGCGGACGGGTCGGTGTTCGTCAAGGTCCTGCGCCGGCCGCGGATCCCGGCCGCTCTGGCGGACGTGGTCGGCGACTTCCCGTGGCGGGACGAGGCGGAGTTCCTGCTGTCGGACTTCGCTCTGCCACCGGGGATGCGCCGCCCGCGCGTGCTGCGCGTCGACGACCTCGGCGACCGTGTGGGGTTGTGGCTGGAGGACGTGCGCTGCGCCGCGGTGGAGTGGGACCTGCCGAGGTTCCGCCGGGCCGCGCTGGCGCTCGGCCGCTGGGCGGGGCGCCGGTTCGGCGACGCGCCGGGACGGGCGTTGCGCGTGCTGTACGAGGCGAGGCTCGTCCGCGAGGCGTTCCTGCGGCCGGACTGCTCGCCGCTCGCCGCGAGGATCCCCGAGATCCTGGCACGGCTGGAGGCGCTGCCGCAGGCGACCGGGCACAACGACGCGTGCCCGCAGAACCTGCTGGTGCCGCGGGACGATCCCGAGTCGTTCGTGGTGATCGACGTCGGCTGGCAGTGCCCGAACCCGGTGGGCGCCGACCTCGGCCAGTTGCTCGTCGGGCTCGCCCAGGCCGGGCGGATGGCGGTCGCGGACCTGCCACCCGTGCGGGAGGCGGTGATCGACGCCTACCTGGAGGGCCTGCGGCTCGAGAACCGCGCTGTGTCACGGGAAGAGGTCGTGCTGGGGTGCGACGGGGCGCTGGCGGTGCGCAGCGCGTTCCACTCGGCACCCGAACTGGCCGAGTACCTCGTGGAACGCGCCATGGCCCTCTAGGACGCGAGCAGTTCCGACACCCTGCTGCGCACCTCGGGGGAGTCGAGGCCGCGCACCATCACGGTCGTGCGGCGGCGCAGCACGTCGTCCACTTCGGACGCCCACTCGGTGCGGCGGGCGTGCTCGACCTGCGCCCAGATGTCCGGGCCGTCCGGGTGGACGCGCTCCAGCAGCGCCGGGTTCTCCAGGCCGAGGGCGACGACCTCGTGCGAGGTGGTGCCGTAGTGCGTGGCGAGGTGGCGGACCACGTCGTCGGGCAGCGCGTCGTAGGCGTGGCCCAGCACGGATCCCACGGTGTCGGGCAGGGCCGAGCCGGGCAGCGCGACTCCGTCGAGCGGGCCGTCGAAGGTGCGGCCGAGCTCGGAGTTCACGCGGGCCAGGACGGTGGCGCCGATCTTGCGGAACGTCGTCCACTTGCCGCCGGCCACGCTGATCATGCCGCCGGAGCCCGCGGTGATCACCGTCTCGCGCTTGGCGTGCGAGGTGTCGCCGGGGCCGCCGGGCAGGACCCGCAGGCCCGCGAACGTGTAGGCGATCCGCGAACGGTCCAGTCCGGACACCGCGGTGCCCGCCTCGCCGAGGATCTGGTCGACGTCGGCGTCGGTGCAGGCGACCGCCGCCGGGTCGCCCTCGTAGGCCTCGTCGGTGGTGCCGAGCAGGAGGTGGCCCTCCCACGGGATCGCGAACGACACGCGCACGTCATCGACCGGGATCGTCAGCGCGGCCTTCCACTCCGAGGTCTGCCGGAGCACCAGGTGCGAGCCCTTGGACAGGCGGATCGACGGGTCGGCGGCCGGATCCTCCATGCGCCGCAGCACGTCCAGCCACGGACCGGTCGCGTTCACGACGACCTTCGCGTCCACCCCGAACTCGCCGAGCGCGTCGCGCAGGTCCACACCGGACACACGGGAACCGGTCCTGCGCAGGCCCACGACCGAGATGTGGTTGAGCAGCACGGCCCCGGCCTCGGCGGCGGCGCGGGCGGCGGTGATCGCCACGCGGCTGTCGTTCATCTGGTGGTCGTAGTACATCGCGGCACCGCGCAGACCGTCGGCGCGCAGGTCAGGCACCCACTCCGCAGCCCTGCGCGCCGACAGGACCTTGCCCGCGCCGTCGCCGAAGCCCGACAGCGCGGAGTACAGCGTGACGCCCGCACCGAGCACGAACCGGCTGTGCGGGCCTCCCTTGTAGACGGGGACGAGGAACGGCAGCGGGCGCACCAGGTGCGGGGCCAGGCGGTCGCCCAGCGCGCGGCGTTCCTTGTGGTTCTCGTGCACCATCGGCACGGCCGACGGGCCCATCGCCAGGTAGCGCAGGCCGCCGTGCACGAGCTTCGAGGACGCGGACGACGTGGCGCCCGCGAAGTCGCCGCTCTCGACCAGGGCGACCCGCAGGCCGGAGCGGGCCGCGGCCCACGTGGTCGCGATGCCCAGGATGCCGCCGCCGACCACGACGACGTCGAACTTGCCGTGCTGGAGCTCTTCGCGAGCCCTGTCCCTCTGTGAAAGCTCAGTCATCGTCCTCGTCCATCCACCCGACGGTCCGCTCGACCGCCTTCTTCCACTTCCGGTAGCCCTTGTCGCGGGCGGCCGGTTCCATCGACGGCTCCCACTCGGCCGCCTTGTGCCAGTTGGCCTTCAGCTCGTCGGTGGAGCTCCAGTAGCCCACCGCGAGACCGGCCGCGTACGCCGCGCCGAGGCACGTCGTCTCGGCCACGATCGGGCGCACCACCGGTACGTCCAGCACGTCCGACAGGAACTGCATGAGCAGGTTGTTCGCCGTCATGCCGCCGTCGACGCGCAACGTCGTGAGGTCGACACCGCTGTCGGCGTTCATCGCGTCCACGACCTCACGCGTCTGCCACGCCGATGCCTCCAGAACGGCGCGTGCGAGGTGCCCGCGCGAGATGTAGCCCGTCAGACCCGCGATCACGCCACGGGCGTCACTGCGCCAGTGCGGTGCGAACAGTCCGGAGAACGCGGGCACGAAGTACGCACCGCCGTTGTCGTCCACGGTCCGTGCGAGCGTCTCGATCTCCGCGGCCGACGAGATCAGCCCGACCTTGTCGCGGAACCACTGCACCAGCGCGCCCGTCACCGCGACCGCGCCTTCCAGCGCGTACGCGGCGGGTTCGTCGCCGATCTGGTACCCGACGGTCGTGAGCAGGCCGTTCTGCGACCGCACCGGCTTGCTCCCGGTGTTGATCAGCAGGAATGCGCCCGTGCCGTAGGTGCACTTGCCCTCGCCGGGCTCGAAGCAGGTCTGGCCGAACAGCGCGGCCTGCTGGTCGCCGAGCGCCGACGCGACGGGCACGTCCTCGTAGGTGCCGTACACCTCGGAGGAGGAGCGGATCTCGGGCAGCATCCGGCGGGGAACGTCCATCGCTTCGACCAGCTCCTGGTCCCAGTCCAGGGTCTCCAGGTTCATCAGCATGGTCCGCGACGCGTTGGTGACGTCCGTGACGTGGCGGCCGGTCAGGTTCCAGATCAGCCAGGTGTCCATGGTGCCGAACAGGACCTCGCCGGCCTCGGCCCGCGCGCGCAGCCCCTCGACGTTGTCGAGCAGCCAGCGCAGCTTCGGACCGGAGAAGTAGGTCGCGAGCGGCAGGCCCGAGCGTTCGCGGAACCTGTCCTGGTCGCCCAGCCGCTTGATCAACGCGTCCGTGCGCGTGTCCTGCCAGACGATCGCGTTGTGCACGGGCTCGCCGGTCTGACGGTCCCACACGACCGTGGTCTCGCGTTGGTTCGTGATGCCGAACGCCGCTATGTCGCCGAACGAGAGAGAAGCGTGGGCAAGGGCGTCGCGCACGACGGCCTGCACGTTCGTCCAGATCTCGGTCGCGTCGTGCTCCACCCACCCCGGCTTCGGGAAGATCTGGCGGTGCTCGCGCTGAGCGACCGACACGATCCCGCCGGACTGGTCGAACACGATGCACCGGGACGACGTCGTGCCCTGGTCGATCGCCGCGATGTAAGCCACGTGCACACTCCCTTGTGCGAACCATTCGACAATGTCGAACGATCCCACACTACTACCAGGAGAGCCCGCCGAGCTCGCGGGAGACGCTGCGAGCTGCCTCACGTACGTAGGAGACGAGTTCGAGGCGGGGAGGCTGGTCCGGCGAGTCGCACAACCGCTCGACCGGTCCGGAGATGCCGATGGCGCCCACCGCCACGCCCCGCCGGTCGCGGATCGGGGCGGCGACCGAGGCCTCGCCCTCGACGAGTTCGTGCAGGTCGTAGGCCCAGTCGCGGTCGCGGACCTCGTTCATCGCGAGGGAGAGCTGGTCGGGGTTGAGGGTGTGCCGGGTGAAGGCCTGCAGCTCGCCGTCGGGCCACTCGCCGAACGCGACCAGAGCCTTGCCCAGCGCCGTCGCGTGCCACGGCAGCAACGCCCCGGTGTCGAGGGTCTGCCGGCTGTTGTCCGGCCGGAACACGTGATGCACGACGAGCACGTGCTTGCCGTGCATCACCCCGATGCGCACCGCCTCGCGCGCACGCATTGCCAACGTGTCCGACCAGTTCAGCGCCTTGGCGCGCAGCTCGTTGCCGTCGAGGTAGGACGTGCCGATCTGGAACAGGGCGGCGCCCAGGCGGTACTTGCCGCCCTCGACCTCCTGCTCGACGAACCCGACCTCCTGCAGGGTGCGCAGGATGCCGTGGACCGTCGGTTTCGCCAGGTCCAGGGCGCGCGCAATTTCGCCGACGCTCAGTTGGTGCGCGCCGCCGTGGGCGAGGAGTTTGAGGACCTCCGCCGCGCGCTGGATGGACTGGATGGGGCCGGGCACGCACCCCACTCTAGCTGCGATCGTTCGACAATGTCGAACAGGAGTGGGCGGGGTGACCGCCCACCTACGAGTCGACGCCCGCCGCCCCTACGGCCGGTAGATCCCGAGCGCCGCCGCCCGCGACCGGAACCTGAAGTGGTTGGCCCGCTCGCGCACCTCCCCGTCCGTCGCGATCGAGATGGGCGCCCCGTGCACCTCGACGTTCAGCGAGGCCACCTCGAAGTGCTTGTACATGCGCGAGTGCTCCAGCGCCCCGAGCAGTGCCCCCAGGAAGAACCTGGTCCGCGAGTACTTGCGGTCCGCCCGGACGAAACGCACGTCGAGCAGGCCGTCGTCGAGCCGCGGGCGCATGGTCGGCGCGAAGCCCTTCGGGCGGTACGGGCCGTTGCCCACGAACAGCATCCAGACCAGGTGCTTGTCGCCGTCGATGGTCATGTGCAGCGGCTTGGCGCGCTGCAGGACGCGGAACATCGCGATCGCCGCGGCGGGCCACTTGCCCCAGCGCTTCTCGAGCTTCTCGCGGATCCGCACCATGTCGGGGTAGCCGCCGAGGGAGGCCGTGTTGACGAACCACTGGTCGTTGACCTGCGCCAGGTCGACCCGCACGCCCACGCCGTCGGCCACCGCCTGGGCCGTGTCGTGCAGGCCGGTGATGCCCACGTCGCGCGCGAAGTGGTTCAGCGTGCCGGACGGGACGAGCACCATCGGCAGGTCGCGCTCGGCGGCGATGGCGGCCACGGCGGCCACCGTGCCGTCACCGCCGGCGACGCCCAGTGCCTTCGCGTCCGGCAGGTCGTCGAGTTGCTCGACCGACACGACCTGCGCCTTCGGCCACTCCTCGGTGATCTGCGGCGTCGGGTCGGGGCCGAAGCCGGAGAACGGGTTGACCACGACGACCAGGCCGTCGCCGTCCTGCAGGGACGTCAGGTCGGCGTGTTCGTAGGCCGACGCGGGCTCGTTCATCCCGAGCGGCCACCACCGTCGCGTCAGGAACGCGGCGCCGACACCTACCGCCGCGCCGGCCGCGACATCCGACGGCCAATGAACGCCCGTGTGCACGCGTGAATAAGCCACGGCGGCGGCGATCGGGGCCACCACAACGCCTGCTTTGGGCGATTCCATGGCCACGGCCGTGGCGAAAGCGGCCGCTGACGCGGAGTGACCGGACGGGAATGACGACGACGTCGGGCGTTTCGACAGGCGGCGGTCCAGGCCGATCAGATCGGCGGCGGGTCTGCGGCGCGGGAAAAGTGACTTCCCGACCAGGTTCGCGCTGGCAGAAGCCCCTGCGATGGCCGCGAGGCCCCGCAACGCGCCACGCCGGAACGGCCCTTTGCCCGTTGCCAGAATCGCCGCTATGACGAACCACAGCACGCTGTGGTTCGCGGCTTTCGAAAGCCTCTTCAAACCCCTGTCGAGCCTGCTCGGAGGCAGTCCGGCGGAGGAGCTCATGAGCTTCTTGTCGAGAGCGCTGACCCGTTTCCACACCCCTCCGACACTAAACCGCAACCGGCGTGCCGCCCGAACGGATCACCCTGCTCCGCCTGAGAGTCGCCTACTGTTGAGGGATGCAGCGGCGGATCTTCGGCATTGAGACAGAATTCGGGGTGACCTGCACCTTCCACGGGCAGCGTCGTCTGTCCCCGGACGAGGTCGCGCGGTACTTGTTCCGCCGGGTCGTCTCCTGGGGGCGTTCTTCCAACGTCTTCCTGCGCAACGGCTCCCGGCTCTACCTGGACGTCGGCTCTCACCCGGAGTACGCCACGGCCGAGTGCGACGACCTGGCCCAGCTCGTCACGCACGACAAGGCGGGCGAGCGGATCCTCGAGGACCTGCTCGTCGACGCCGAGCGCAGGCTCGCCGACGAGGGCATCGGCGGCGACATCTTCCTGTTCAAGAACAACACCGACTCGGCGGGCAACTCCTACGGCTGCCACGAGAACTACCTGGTCGCACGCGCCGGCGAGTTCTCGCGCATCGCGGACGTGCTGCTGCCGTTCCTCGTCACCCGCCAGCTGATCTGCGGCGCCGGCAAGGTGCTGCAGACCCCGCGCGGCGCCGTGTACTGCCTCTCGCAGCGCGCCGAGCACATCTGGGAGGGCGTGTCGTCGGCGACGACCAGGTCCCGCCCGATCATCAACACCCGCGACGAGCCGCACGCCGACGCCGAGCGCTACCGGCGCCTGCACGTCATCGTCGGCGACTCGAACATGTCCGAGGTCACGACGCTGCTGAAGGTCGGCAGCGCGAACCTGGTGCTCGAGATGATCGAGCAGGGCGTCCAGTTCCGGGACTTCTCGCTGGACAACCCGATCCGCGCGATCCGCGAGATCTCCCACGACCTGACGGGCCGCCGCACGGTGCGCCTCGCGGGCGGCAAGGAGGCCTCCGCGCTCGACATCCAGCGCGAGTACTTCGAGAAGGCCGTCGAGCACTGCGCCAAGCGCTCGCCCGACCCCATGGCCGACCGCGTCCTCGAACTGTGGGGCCGCACGCTCGACGCCGTCGAGTCGCAGGACCTCACCAAGATCGACCGCGAGATCGACTGGGCCATCAAGAACCGCCTGATGGAGCGGTACATGGCCAAGCACAACATGGACCTGTCGAACCCGCGCATCGCCCAGCTCGACCTCGCCTACCACGACATCCGCCGCGGCCGGGGCATCTTCGACCTGCTGCAGCGCAAGGGCCAGGTCGAGCGGGTGACCGACGACGGCGAGATCGAGGCCGCCAAGGACACCCCGCCGCAGACCACGCGGGCCAAGCTGCGCGGTGACTTCATCGCCGCCGCGCAGGCCGCCGGTCGCGACTTCACGGTCGACTGGGTGCACCTGAAGCTGAACGACCAGGCGCAGCGCACGGTGCTGTGCAAGGACCCGTTCCGGGCGGTCGACGAGCGCGTGGAACGCCTCATCGCCTCGCTCTAACACGAACGACGAGGGGCGCGCTCCGGCCCGGAGCGCGCCTCTCGTGGCGTTTCCAGCGTGAGGTCGTGGATGCTGAGGTGCGGCAGTGAGGGAGTGACGGCGGAAGCGGATGGGGATTGCGCCGTGAGCAGGCGGCAGGGGAGCAGGTGAGGCCGGCACGGCCTTCGCGCACGCCCGCACCAACGGCGCACCTCGAAGCGCCGCGCCCCACCCGCCGTTCGGGGCTAGGAAGCCGCTCACCCCGTGCACGAGAGTGGCCCGCATGAGGATCATCGCGGCGGCACTCGCCGCTCTCCTGGTTCTTCCCGGCGTCGCCTCGGCCGACACCTACTGGGACCTGAAACCGACGGGCACGGACGCCCGCCTCCGCGGCCTGTCCGCCGTCAGCGCCCAGGTCGCGTGGGTCAGCGGCTCGAAGGGCACCGTGCTGCGCACCACGAACGGCGGCCGGACCTGGGACTCCGTCGCCCCGCCCGGCACCGAGGCCCTCGACTTCCGCGATATCGAGGCCTTCGACGCGCGCAACGCCGTGGCGCTGTCGATCGGCGAGGGCGAGGCGTCGCGGATCTACCGCACGTCCGACGGCGGCCGGAGCTGGCAGGAGGAGTTCCGCAACACCGACCCGAAGGCGTTCTACGACTGCGTGGCGTTCTTCGACCGGTTCCGCGGCCTCGCGCTCAGCGACCCGGTCGACGGGAGGTTCCGGGTGCTCCGCACGTGGGACGGTGGTCGGTCGTGGCACGTCGACGACCCCAAGGGCATGCCGGAGGCGCAGTCGGGCGAGTTCGCGTTCGCGGCGTCCGGGCAGTGCGTGACGACCAGCGGCAACCACGCGTGGATCGCGACCGGCGGCGGCGCGAAGGCACGGGTGCTGGAGTCGCGGGACGGCGGGCGGTCGTGGAAGGCCTCCGAGGTGCCGTTGCCGTCCGGGGAGGCCGCCGGGGTGTTCGCGGTGGCGTTCAAGACGCCGTGGCGCGGGGTGGCGATCGGGGGCGACTACCTGAAGCCGACCGATCCGACGCCGGCGTTCGCGACCAACGACGGCCGTGGCTGGAAGGCCGCGTCGCAGGCGCCCGTCGGGTACCGGTCCGGCATCGCCTACCGGGGGGACGGGCTGGTCGCCGTCGGTCCGTCCGGGACGGACGTCCGCAAGGGCGAGAAGTGGGAGGTCGCGGACACCGGCAGCTTCGACACCGTGGACTGCGCGGGTCACACCTGCCGGGCCGCGGGCGAGAAGGGCCGCGTCGGGCGCACCTGATGCGACTGCACCCCGGCGAGGCGGAACCGGCGGCGTGGCGGGTCGTGGACCTGGACGACGTCGTGGCGGGACTGCGTGCGGAGGCGCCCAGGCTGACCGGGCGTCCCCTCGTCGTCGCGGTCGACGGGCGCGGTGGCGCCGGGAAGTCCACTCTCGCCGGACGGCTGCGGGCGCTCGTTTTGCGGTCCGCGGTCGTGCACACCGACGACATCGCCTGGCACCACGCGTACTTCGACTGGGGCGCGCTGATCGCCGAGAACGTCCTGCAGACCCTGCACCGCGGCGAAGCGGTGGCGTTCCGGCCGCCGGCGTGGGCCGAGCACGGCAGACCCGGCGAGATCCGGGTGCCCGCCGGCCTGGACGTCGTGTGGGTCGAGGGCACGGGCATCCTCCGCGAGGAGCTCGCGCCGTGGCTCGACGCCTCGATCTGGGTGCAGGGCGATCTCGACGAGCAGCAGCGCCGCCTGTCCGCACGCGACGGTGACTCCGACGAGCAACGGCGGCACGTCGCCGCGTGGCTGGCGGAAGAAATCCCTTTCCTGCTCCGGGAACGGCCGTGGGCGCGGGCGACCGTCGTCGTGGCAGGTACGACGGGTGTCCGCCACGATCCGGAGCGTGAAATCGTCGTCGGGGTGTAACACCCGCGCAGCCCGCAGCGAAATGGGACGTGTCGGCAGCGCTCCACAGGGGTAGCCGAAGGGTGTGTTCGAGGGTTTCTCGTTGCGTTGCAGGGACGTTGGCGAGGCCGTGTTACGGGTGAGGACCGGTGGTGCAGGGCCACCGGTCCTTCTCCTTCACGGCCACCCTCGGACCCACACCACATGGCACCGCGTCGCGCCGTTGCTCGCGACCGACCACACGGTCGTGTGCCCCGATCTCCGCGGTTACGGCGAATCCAGCAAACCCGGTGACTACTCGAAACGCGCGATGGCGCGTGATTTCGTCGAGCTCATGCGGCAGCTGGGCCACGAGGAGTTCGCCGTGGCCGGGCACGACCGCGGGGCCGCCGCGGCGATCCGGCTGGCGCTCGACCACCCCGATCGCGTCACGCACCTCGCCGTCCTCGACGGACTGCCGATCGGCGCCCACCTGAGCAGGGCCGACGCCCGGTTCGCGCAGAGCTGGTACCACTGGTTCTTCCTCGCGCGGCAGGACCTCGCCGCCGCGATGATCAACGAGAACCCCGACCTCTGGTACGGCGGCCGCTACCACGACACCCCGCTCGCGATGGGCGTCGAGAACTGGGCCGACTTCCAGCGGGCGATCCACGACCCCGAGACCGTGCACGCGATGTGCGGCGACTACCGCGCCGGCCTGGAGGTCGACCGCGTCCACGACGACGAGGACTTCGCCGCCGGACGCCGGATCACGTGCCCGGTGCTCGCGCTGTGGTCGGCCAAGGACGACCTCGGCGAACTGTACGGAGACCTCGGTGAGATCTGGGCCGAATGGGCCGATGACGTGCGGATTCGGTCCCTCGACTGCGGGCACCACATGGCCGAGGAGGCACCCGTCGAACTGGTCCGGGAGCTGCGGACCCTGTTCTGAACGGACCGTTGACGACAGGTGGTGATGAGGTTTCGGCGCGCGCACGCGTTAGGGTCTGTGCGTGGCCATCGCACGCGCCGAACGCCTCGTCAACCTGGTGTTGTGCCTGCTGTCGACCCGTCAGTACCTGACAGCGGAGCGCATCCGCGCCATCGTCCCCGGCTATCACGAAGCGCCGACGGACGAGGCGTTCTTCCGCATGTTCGAACGCGACAAGTCCGAGCTGCGGGACCTCGGCGTGCCGCTCGAGACCGGCCGGCAGTCGAACGCCGAGGGCGCGGAGGACGGGTACCGGATCGCGCGCCGCGACTACGAGCTCGGCGACATCGACCTCGAACCCGACGAGGCCGCCGCGGTGGCGCTCGCCGCCCGGCTGTGGGACTCGCCGCAGCTCACGGGCGCCGTGCACGGCGCGCTGATCAAGCTGCGGGCCGCCGGGGTCGACGTCGACCAGGACACGCCCGCGGCCGTCGAGCCGAAGGTGCGGGCCAACGAACCCGCGTTCCCGCCGCTGCTGCAGGCCGTGCAGGCCGGTCAGGTCGTGTCGTTCGACTACCGCAAGCCGCCGCCCGGCGGCCAGAAGGAGCGCACGGTCGAGCCGTGGGGCGTGGTCGCGTGGCGCGGCAAGTGGTACCTCGTCGGCTGGGACCGCGAACGCAACGACACGCGCTGCTTCCGGCTCTCGCGCGTCGTGGGCGCCGTACGGACCGTCGGCAAGCCCGGCGCGTTCACCGTCCCCGAGGGCACGGACCTGATGAGCCTCATCGCGCGCACGCAGGCCGATCCGCACCACACGGCACCGGCCAGGATCTGGGTGGCGAAGGACCGGGCGCAGGGGGTGCGGCGGCACGCGAAGGTCGTCGAGGAACGCGACGGCGGCGACGTCGTCGAGATCGACCTGAAGTTCCCCGACTCGGCGGCCAAGTGGCTCGCCGGGTTCGGGCCCGACGTCGTGGTGCTGGAACCCGAGGTCCTGGCCAAGTCGGTCCGCGACCGCCTGCAGGGCGCACTGGAAGGAGCGCGGTGACCGCGTCGAACGAACGGCTGCCGCGCCTGCTCGCACTCGTGCCGTACCTGCTCAACCGGCCCGCCATCACCGTCAAGGAGGCCGCGGCCGACTTCGGCATCACGCCGAAGCAGCTGCGCAAGGACCTCGAGCTGCTGTGGATGTGCGGCTTGCCCGGCTACGGGCCGGGCGACCTGATCGACCTGTCGTTCGAGGGCGAGACGATCACGGTCTCGTTCGACGCGGGCCTCGACCGGCCGCTGCGCCTCACCGCGGCCGAGGCGGCGTCGCTGCTGGTCGCGCTGCGGGCGCTGGCCGACACACCCGGTGTCGTGGACACGGACGCCGTGCAGCGCGCGCTCGCCAAGATCGAGGCGGCGGTCGGCAAGGCCCAGCCCGCGGGCATGGTCGTCGGGCTCGGCGCGTTCGAACGCGGGGAGACCGCCGAGGTCCGCGCCGCCGTACAGGACGCGGTGAAGCGCGAACGGGCCGTGCGCATCCGCTACTACTCGCAGTCGCACGACGCGATGAGTGATCGAGTGGTCGACCCGATGCGCCTGCTGCTCGTCGAAGGGCGCGGCTACCTCGAAGGATGGTGCCGGTCGGCCCTCGGCGTGCGGTTGTTCCGGCTCGACCGGATCGACGACGTGCAGGTGCTGGACGAGCCGTCGGCGCCCCCGCCGCACGCTCAGCCGACCGATACGTCGGAGGGGTTGTTCCACCCGAGGGACGACCAGAAGATCGCGGTCCTCCTGCTCGAACCGGACGCGCACTGGGTCGCCGAGTACTACCCGGTCGACCACGCCGCGGAGCTCTCGGACGGCCGCACGCGTGTCCTCATGCGCTACGACGACCCGTCGTGGATGGTCCGCCTGCTCCTCGGGCTGGGCGGCGACGTGCACGTAGAGCAGCCGGCGGAGCTCGCGGACGAGGTGGTCCGCCAGGCCCGCGAGGCGTTGCGGCGGGCAGATCACCTGCTGTCCACCCAAGACGTATAACGTGTGGGTGTGCCGTCCACACCGACCCTGGCGCTGATCGCGCTCGGCCTCGTCGCGCTCGTCGTGATCGCGGTCCGAGTCCTCCGATCCTTGCGTCGATTCGCCTCTGCCCGCACCCTGGTGGGGGACAGGTTCGGAGACGGCGTGGGCCTGCTCAAGGCGCGATCCGCGGCGCTGAAGGTGGCCTTCGCCGGACGACGGTCGAAGGAACAGGCCCGGACCAGGGCGAACCCCGCGTACGATCGTCGTCGCGGGGGAGACAGGAGGACCACCAATGCCTAACCTCGGACCCACCGAGCTGATCATCATCGCCGTGGTGATCATCCTGCTGTTCGGTGCGAAGAAGCTTCCCGACATGGCCCGCTCGCTGGGCAAGTCGGCCAAGATCTTCAAGGCTGAGACGAAGGGCCTCCGCGACTCCGACCCGGACGACGCGCCGGTCCAGCAGCAGCCCGTGCAGCAGCCGGTCCAGCAGCTGCCCCCGGCCCAGCCGCAGGCGCAGCCGCAGCAGCCCCAGGTCGCTCCTCCGATCGAGCAGACCACGCAGAACAAGGCCACCGGCAACTGACCTCCCGGTCTCACTGACTCGTAAGGACGGTCGACGCGGTGGCAAGTCCGTTCCGGTGGTTCGCTGAACGCCGGGAACGCGGCAGGCGCCGTCGGGGCAACGCCGACGGCACGATGTCGCTCAAAGAGCACCTCTACGAGCTGAGGTACCGGCTCGGTCTCGCGATGCTGGTCATCGCCGTGGGTGCGATCTTCGGCTTCATCTGGTTCCAGGTGCGGCTCGGCCCGATCCCGTCGCTGGGCGACATCCTGACGGGGCCGTACTGCCAGCCGGACCTCGCGCCGTACCGGGCCGACATCACCAAGGACGGCCGCTGCGCGCTGCTGCAGACCGAGCCGTTCGAGATCTTCCTGGTGCAGCTGCAGGTCGGCACGGCGGCCGGCGCGGTGCTGCTGAGCCCGCTCTGGCTGTACCAGATCTGGGCGTTCATCACGCCCGGCCTCTACCAGAAGGAACGCAAGTTCGCGCGCGTCTTCGTGGGCGCCGGCGCGCTGCTGTTCGTGGCGGGCGCGGTGCTCGCGTACCTGGTGGTGCCCGAGGGCCTGAAGGTGCTGCTCGGCTTCGGCAGCGGCAACTGGACCACGGCGCTCACGGGTAGCAAGTACATCAACTTCGTCATCACGATGTTGTTCATCTTCGGCGTGAGCTTCCTGATCCCGCTGGTCGTGGTGATGCTCAACCGCGCGGGCGTGCTGTCCTACGAGCGGCTGGCCAAGTGGCGGCGCGGCCTCACGATGGGCCTGTTCGTGTTCGCCGCGGTCGCGACGCCGGGCACCGACCCGATCTCGATGGTCGTGCTGGCCCTCGCGCTGGTGCTGCTGTTCGAGATGGCGATCCAGATCTCCCGCGTCCACGACAAGCGCAAGGCCAGGCTCCGGTCCGCCGAGGGCTGGGACCAGCTCGACGACAACGAGGCGGCGCCGTTCCACTACGTCGCCTCCGACGCCGAGGGCAACGACCCCGGTGAGAAGGCCGTCGCCGCGGAGCCCGCCAAGCGCGTGAACTACGACGACGCCACGTGACGCGGGCAGCGCTACTGGTCGTTCCCGCGTCGGGGAAGGGGCGGGCGGCCCGCATGGCCGGGTCGACCGCCGCCGCGCTGCGGCCGCACGTGTCGTCGTTGACGCAGCTGGTCGCCCACGACGCCGAGGGCACGCTGGCGATGGCCCGCGAGGCCGTCGCGTCCGGTGTCGACCTGCTGGTCGTGCTCGGCGGTGACGGAGCCGCCCACCTGGGCATCCAGGCGGTCGCGGGCACGCCGACGGCGCTCGGCATCGTCCCCGCGGGCACCGGCAACGACCTGGCGGCGGCCATCGGCTCGCGGTCGGTCGAGGACGTCGTGCACGGCACCCGCAAGACCCTCGACCTCGGCCGGCTGTCGACGGGGCAGTGGTTCGCGACGGTGCTGTGCGCCGGGTTCGACTCCGCGGTGAACGAGCGGGCGAACGCGATGCGCTGGCCAGCCGGTCCGCGCCGCTACGACCTCGCGATCGTGGCCGAGCTCGCGTCGCTCAAGTCGGCGCCGCTGGTCGTGACGACGGAGACCGGGAGGTTCTCGCTGGACGCCACGCTGGTGGCGATCGGCAACACGCCGAACTACGGCGGCGGCATTCCGGTGTGCCCCGAGGCGGACGCCCACGACGGGCTGTTCGACGTGACGGTCGTGGAGCGCGCCAGCCGCACCATGCTGATGCGGATGCTGCCCACGTTGCGCACGGGCACGCACACCGACCATCCGGCCGTGCGGACGTTCCGAGCGCGTGAGGTCACCCTGGCCGGTGGTAACGGTTGGATCGCTTACGCCGACGGTGAACGGCAGGAGGCCCTGCCCGTGACGGTTCGGACGGTTCCGGACTCCCTCACGGTCGTGGGTCGCTAAATTGTAGGGCTGTTCGGTTCGTTTTCGGTTCTTCGGTAGGGATTCATGGAGACGCTGGAGTTTCAGTCCGAGGCGCGTCAGCTGCTGCAGCTGATGATCCACTCGATCTACTCGAACAAGGACACGTTCCTGCGCGAGCTGGTCTCGAACGCCTCCGACGCGCTCGACAAGCTGCGGCTGGAGTCGTTCCGCGACAAGGACATGAAGGTCGACGTGGACGACCTGCACGTCGTGATCGAGTCCGACCCCGCCGAGCGCACGCTCACGGTGCGGGACAACGGCATCGGCATGACCCGCGAGGACGTCGTGCGCCTCATCGGCACCATCGCGAAGTCCGGCACCGCGGAGTTCCTGAAGCAGCTCAAGGAACAACAGTCGTCGAGCTCGGACCTGATCGGCCAGTTCGGCATCGGCTTCTACTCGTCGTTCATGGTGGCGGACAAGGTCACCCTCGTGACGAAGTACCCCCACGCCGAGAAGGGCGTGCGCTGGGAGTCCACGGGCGAGGCCACGTACACGATCGACGACGTGGACGACGCGCCCCAGGGCACCTCGGTCACGTTGCACCTCAAGCCGTCCGACGACGAGGACCGGCTGCCGGACTACACCGAGCCGGCGAAGATCAAGGAGATCGTCAAGCGCTACTCGGACTTCATCACCTGGCCGGTGCGCCTGGGCGGCGAGGAGATCAACTCCCGCAAGGCCCTGTGGGCGCGCCCGGCCTCCGAGGTGACGGAGGAGGAGTACGCCGAGTTCTACCGGCACATCAGCCACGACTGGAACGCGCCGCTCGAGACCATCCGCATGCAGGCGGAGGGCACGTTCGAGTACCAGGCCCTGCTGTTCCTGCCCGCGCAGGCGCCGATGGACCTGTTCATGCGCGACGGCAAGCGCGGCGTGCAGCTCTACGTGAAGCGCGTCTTCATCATGGACGACTGCGCCGAGCTCATGCCCGAGTACCTGCGCTTCGTGAAGGGCGTCGTCGACGCGGCGGACCTCTCGCTGAACGTCTCGCGCGAGATCCTGCAGCAGGACCGCCACATCCAGCTGATGCGCCGCCGTCTGGTGAAGAAGGTCCTGTCCTCCATCAAGTCGCTGCAGTCCTCGCGTCCCGACGACTACGCGAAGCTGTGGGGCGAGGTCGGCGCGGCGCTGAAGGAGGGCCTGCTCTCCGACGCGGACAACCGCGACGCGATCCTGGAGGTCTGCTCCTTCGCCTCGACGCACTCGGAGGAGTCGCTCACGACCCTCGCCGAGTACGTCTCGCGCATGAAGGAGGGCCAGGAGCACATCTACTTCATGACCGGCGACTCGCGCGTCGCCGTCGAGAAGTCGCCGCACCTGGAGGCGTTGCGCGCCAAGGGCTTCGAGGTCCTGGTGCTCACCGACACGATCGACGAGATGTGGGTCGACTCCGTTCCCGCGTTCGACGGCAGGACGTTCCAGTCCGTCGCCAAGGGCCAGGTCGACCTCGAGACCGACGAGGAGAAGTCGGCCAACGAGGCCAAGGCCGCGGAGTTCTCCGACCTGCTCACGTGGATGAAGGAGCAGCTGGAGGACACCGTCAAGGAGGTCCGCCTCTCGTCGCGCCTGACGACCTCGCCGGCGTGCGTCGTCGGTGACTCCTACGACATCACTCCGACCCTGGAGAAGATGTACAAGGCCATGGGCCAGGAGCTGCCGAAGATCAAGCGGATCCTGGAGCTCAACCCGTCGCACCCGCTGGTCGAGGGCCTGCACCAGGCGTTCGCGGCGGGCGAACGGGAGTCGCTCGCCGACACGGCGGAGCTCGTCCACGGGCTGGCACTGCTGGCGGAGGGCGGCGAGCTGGCGGACCCGTCGCGGTTCGTGAAGCTGGTCGCGGACCGGGTGCAGCGCACGTTCTGACGCAGGTGGGGCGCGGTGGGTGCGGGATCGGACGCACCCGCCGCGCCACCTGGGCTCCCGCGCCGTACTTTCTCCTCGGCAACGCCCTGATCAGGCCTTTTGGCCGACAGTCGACTCGATAGCTTCAGTGCAACCTGAAGTTAATCAATGTCGGCGGCGATTGTCGGTGTGATGTGAAAGCCTGGAGGGGTGTCAAGTGCTTCGCGGTCCCCGGCCGAGGCCTACGCCCACTCCCGGCGCAACGCCCAGCGGCCCAAGCTGACCGACTTCCTGTCCGTGATCTCGTTCGAGCTGGACCCGTTCCAGCGCCAGGCCTGCGAGGCCCTGGAGGACGGTCACGGAGTGCTCGTCTGCGCCCCCACCGGTGCCGGCAAGACGGTGGTGGGCGAGTTCGCCGTGCACCTCGCGCTGACCGAGGGCCGCAAGTGCTTCTACACGACGCCGATCAAGGCGTTGAGCAACCAGAAGTTCGCCGACCTCACCGCGCGGTACGGGGCGGAGAACATCGGCCTGCTGACCGGCGACACGAGCGTGAACGGCGGTGCGCCGGTCGTGGTCATGACGACCGAGGTGCTGCGGAACATGCTGTACTCGGGTTCGTCCACTCTGGACGGACTGGCGTACGTGGTGATGGACGAGGTGCACTACCTCGCCGACCGGTTCCGCGGGCCCGTGTGGGAGGAGGTCATCCTGCACCTGCCCGAGCACGTGCAGGTGGTCGGCCTCTCCGCGACGGTCAGCAACGCCGAGGAGTTCGGCGAGTGGCTGGTCGCGGTCCGCGGCGACACGACCGTGGTCGTCGACGAGCACCGGCCCGTGCCGCTGTGGCAGCACATGCTGGTGGGCAACCAGATGCTCGACCTGTTCGAGGGCGACGAGACGCACGCGCGGATCAACTCGCAGGTGCTGCGCAAGACCGAGGAGCTGGCGCGCTACCACGTGCCGTTCAGCCGGGGGCGCAACCGCAACGCGAACAACGCGAGGGCCGGGCGCAACAGCGGGTTCAAGCCGCCGTCGCGCACCGACATGATCCAGCGGCTCGACAACGCGTCGCTGCTGCCCGCGATCGTGTTCGTGTTCAGCCGCGCCGGGTGTGACGCGGCGGTCGCGCAGACGGCGCGCGCCGGGCTGCGGCTCAACTCGCCGGAGGAGACCGAGGAGGTCCGCCAGATCATCGACGAGAAGACCCGCGACCTGCCCGAGTCCGACCTCGGCGTGCTGGGCTTCTGGGAGTGGCGGGAAGCGCTGGAGCGGGGCATCGCGTCGCACCACGCCGGGCTGCTGCCCGCGTTCAAGGAGACGGTCGAGGAGCTGTTCGTCCGAGGGCTGGTCAAGGTCGTGTTCGCGACCGAGACGCTCGCGCTCGGCATCAACATGCCCGCGCGCACGGTCGTGCTCGAGAAGCTCGTGAAGTACAACGGCGAGGCGCACGTCGACCTCACGCCGGGTGAGTACACGCAGCTCACGGGCCGCGCCGGGCGTCGTGGCATCGACGTCGAGGGGCACGCGGTCGTCGTCTGGCAGCCCGGGATCGACCCGAAGGCGGTCGGCGGGCTCGCGTCCACGCGCACGTACCCGCTGCGCTCGTCGTTCCGGCCCGGCTACAACATGGCCGTGAACCTCGTGTCCCAGCTCGGGGCCGAGTCCGCGCGCGAGATCCTGGAGCAGTCGTTCGCGCAGTTCCAGGCGGACCGCTCGGTGGTCGGCCTCGCGCGCCGCATCGAGCGCAACAAGGAGGCGCTCGAGGGCTACTCCGAGTCGATGACGTGCCACCTGGGCGACTTCACCGAGTACGCCTCGCTGCGCCGCCGCATCGGCGACCGGGAGAAGCAGCTCGCGAAGCAGAACACGAACTCGCGCCGCATCGAGACGGCCAAGTCGCTCGAACGGCTGCGCAAGGGCGACGTGATCGCGGTGCCGTCCGGGCGCCGCAGCGGTCTCGCCGTCGTCGTCGACCCCGGCCTCGAGCCGATGGGGGAGGCCAAGCCGCTGGTCGTCACGGAGGACCGCTGGTCGGGCCGCCTCACGTCGGCCGACTTCCCGTCGCCGGTCGAGGTGCTCGGGCACATCCGGCTGCCCAAGCAGGTCGACGTGCGCTCGCCCCGGTCGCGGCGCGACCTCGCGTCCACGATCCGCAACACGGGCATCAGCCTGCCGTCGCGGGGCCGCAGGCAGACCACCGCGGCCGACGACCCGGAGCTCGCGACGCTGCGCCGGGCCCTGCGCTCGCACCCGTGCCACGGCTGCGACCAGCGCGAGGACCACGCCCGCTGGGGAGAGCGCTACCACCGGCTGCTGGCGGAGAACCAGCAGCTGGAGCGCAAGGTCGCGGCGACGACGCACTCGCTGGCGCGCCAGTTCGACCGCATCCGCGCGCTGCTGCGCGAGCGCGGCTACCTGAGCGAGTCCGAGGAGGTCACCGCCGACGGCAAGCGCCTGACCAGGCTCTACAGCGAGTCGGACCTGCTCGCCGCCGAGTGCATCCGGGGCGGCGTCTGGAAGGGCCTCAAGCCGGAAGAGCTGGCCGCCGTCGTCTCGTCGCTCGTCTACGAGGCTCGGCGCGACGGTCCCGTCGAGGCACGCCTGCCGCAGGGCCCGGTGGCCGACGCGATGCTCAAGACCGTGCGGCTGTGGGCGGAGATCGAGGACGACGAGCGCCGCCACAAGCTGGAGCGCATCACCCGCCAGCCGGATCCGGGCTTCGCCTGGCCGGTGTACCGGTGGGCGCGCGGCGAATCGCTCGAGAAGGTCCTCAGCGCCGCCGAGGCCGGGGGCAACGAACTCGGCGCGGGCGACTTCGTGCGCTGGTGCCGGCAGGTGATCGACCTTTTGGACCAGATCCGTGAGGTGGTCGGCCGACAGGACGCCGTCGGTTCGGCCGCGGCCAAGGCCGTCGACGCGCTGCGGCGCGGAGTTGTGGCGATGATGTGACATGGGCCTGACGAAGGTTTTGCGAGTCGGAGTAAAGACTGACGTCAACGGTGTGATTGGATTTCGCCGCAACGTCGTACACACGGAGGTCGACAGATGAGCAGCCCGTACGGACCGTCCGGAGGGAACGATCCGCAGCAGCCCTGGGGCCAGCAGCCGCAACCGCCGCAGCAGCCCTATGGAGGCGGTTTCCCTCCCGGCACGCCGTCCGGCGGCTTCCCGGCCCAGCAGCCGGGGCAGAACCCGTACGGCCCGCCGCAGCCCCAGCCGGGCCAGCAGCAGCCGTACCCGGGTTTCGACCCCTCGCAGCAGCAGACGCAGCAGTACGGCGTGCCCGGCCAGCAGCCGCAGTCGAACCCGTACGGCACTCCTGCCCAGGACCCGTACAGCCAGCAGACCCAGCAGTACGGCATGCCGGGCCAGCAGCAGCCCAACCCGTACGGGCAGCAGCCGGGCTACGGCCCGCCGATGCCGCCGAAGAAGAAGTCCAGCGCCGCCATCTGGGTGGCCGCGGTGGTCGTCGTCCTGCTCGTCGGCGGCGTGCTGTTCACCGGGTTCGTGTCGCCGGCGTTCTTCAAGAAGAAGATCTTCGACAACACGGCCGTCCAGAACGGCGTCGTCCAGATCCTGAAGGACGAGTACAAGATCTCCGACGTCGGCGCCGCGACCTGCTCCGGTGAGAACGAGGTCAAGCCCAACACCTCGTTCGAGTGCAAGGTGCAGGTCGGCGGCAAGGACAAGAAGGTCAAGATCGTCGTCAAGACCGAGGACGGCGAGTACGAGGTCGGCCAGCCGACCGGCTGATCCTCCTCCGCTTTCCGCGCTGACCTCCCCCGAGGACGACCTCGGGGGAGGTTTCGTGTTCGTCCGCCACTTTTCGCGACGCGTGGCCCGAGGGAGCCGTCCGACCGGCTCGCGCGTCTCGGGGATCTCGCACCCCGCCTGGTTCCGGCGCCGTGAGGAAACTGACGTGCGTTCGCCGCCGCCCTGAGCGACGATCGCGGGCGTGACGGAGATCCGCGTTCTCAGCGACGAAGCGCAGTATCGCGCCCACAACACGCTCTTCCGGCGTGCGATGCACTGGGGTCCGCCCACCGACGAGCAGTGGGCGGTGACGCTGCCCTCCTACGAGCCCGGCCGGGTGCTGGCGGCGTTCGAGGGTGACGAGATGGTCGGCACGACCCAGACTTTCGGCGGCAGGATGCGGGTGCCCGGCGGTGCCGTGGTGCCGCACTCGGCCGTGTCACGAGTAGGCGTGCGTGCGGACTACACGCGCCGTGGCGTGCTGAGCGCCCTGATGCGCGAGCAACTCTCCACGACCCCCGACCCCGTCGCGACGCTGCGCGCGTCCGAGGGCCGCATCTACGGCCGGTTCGGCTACGGGCTCGCCGGCCGCGTGCGGTTCCTGCGGGTCGACGCCAAGAGGGCCGTGATCCCGGGGTCGCCGGTGGGCCGGGTGCGCATGGTGGACCCGGACGTCGCCGACAAGCTGCTGCCCGAGCTGCACGACGCGTTCGGCCTCGGCCGCCCCGGCGAGATCTCGCGCTGGCCCGGCTGGTGGGCGAGGGCGCGGGACCGCAAGACCAGCGCCGAGAACCTCGTGACCGTCGTCCACAGTGGACCCGATGGTGACGACGGTTTCCTCTGCTACAAGGTCTCCGAGGACAAGGACTTCCGGCACCACCTGGAGGTCGAGGACTTCGTGTGGGCGAACGACGACGCGTGGCGCGACCTCTGGATCTACCTCACCCGCCTCGACCTGGTCGACACGATCGAGGTGGACGCGGCACTCGACGACCCGCTGAACTGGCTCTTCGAGGACCCGCGCGTCGTGCACACGAAGGACGTGTACGACCAGGTGTGGCTGCGGCTCGTGGACGTGCCGCGCATGCTGGCCGCCCGCACCTACGGCGGCGCCGAATCAGTCGTGATCGAGGTGCACGACAAGCTGCTGCCCGCCAACGAAGGCCGCTACCGGATCTCGCCCGACGGCGCCGGACGCACCGACGACCAGGCCGACATCACGATCCCGGTGGACCTGCTCGGGGCGGTGTACCTCGGCGACACGAAGTTCTCGGACCTCGCCGCCACCAAGCGCATCGAAGGCGCGCGGTTCGACGTGGCCGACGCGTTGTTCGCCGGCCCCGTCGCCCCGCTCTGCTCGACGTTCTTCTAGGGACGCCGCTCCATCGCGTTCACCAGGCGCGGCACCGAGCTGCCGAGACCCCAGCGCTGCGTGAGCTCGCGCAGGCGCTCGGGGTCGGCGGGCACGCGCGGCACGTCGTCGGAGCGGTCCAGCACGACGGGGGCGTCCAGTGCGGTGCGGACGACCACCGGTGCCACCGCCAGGTACTCCTCGGCCGCGATGAGCGCGTTGCGGGCCTTGGTGGTGAGCTTGCGGTCCATCGGGTCCGTCACGGCCTTCAGGACGGCGTCCAGGGAGCCGAACTCGGTGATGAGCTTCGCGGCGGTCTTCTCGCCGATGCCCGCCACGCCCGGCAGGCCGTCGGAGGGGTCACCGCGCAGCACGGACATGTCGGCGTACGCCGAACCCGCGTTCTCGACGGGCAGCGCGTACTTGGCGGCCAGTTCCTCGGGGCCGAGGACCTCCGCCTTGTTCCAGCCGCGGCCCACGTAGACGACGTGCACGGGCGTGGGCTCGAACCGCACGACCTGGAACATGTCGCGGTCGCCCGTGACCACCTCGACCGGGGACCTGGTCTCGCGGTGGGCGAGGGCGCCGATCACGTCGTCGGCCTCGTAGCCCGCGGCCTCGCCGGTGCAGATGCCGGCGGCGTCGAGCACGTCGAGGATGATCGGGATCTGCGGCGTCAGCGTGTCCGGGACCTCCTCGGAGCCGTCGGCCGCGTCCTCGGCGACCCGGTGCGCCTTGTAGGACGGCAGCGCCTTCACGCGGAACTCGGGGCGCCAGTCGGCGTCGAGGCAGGCCACCAGGCGGGCCGCGCCGCGTTCGGTGATGACGCGGGCGATCGTGTCGACGAACCCGCGCACGGCGTTGACCGGCGTGCCGTCGGGCGCGGTCATCGAGTCCGGCAGCGCGTAGTACGACCGGAAGTAGAGGCTCGCGGAGTCGAGCAGCACCAGGGGAGAGCTCACGAACGGACAAGCTACTAGGGCGTGGGCCGCTCGTGCCCGCCAGGCGCGCCGGGGGTGGCGAACGCGCGCGGCGGGCGGAGCGGGCAACGCACTAGGCTTCGACCATGGCAACGATCACCGGGCCCATCGACGTGTCCGCGCTGCGTGCGCGACTCGACCGCGCTTCCGCCGCCGCCGAGCAGGCGGGCGTCGACGCCCTCCTCATCTCGCCCGGCTCGGACCTGCGGTACCTGATCGGTGCCGGTGGCGACTCGTTCGAGCGCCTCACCTGCCTCGCGCTGCCCGTGGGTGGCACGCCGACGCTGGTCGTGCCGAAGCTGGAGCAGCCGGGTTACGCGGCCATCCCGACCGACGAACTGGGCGTCGAGGTCGTCACGTGGGTCGACGGCGAGGACCCGTACGCGCTGGTCAAGGCCGCGCTCAAGGGCAACCGCACGGCTGTGGCCGACATGATGCCCGCCCTGCACACCATCAAGCTCGGCCACGCGATCGGTGGCGAGCAGTCGCTGGCCGGGCCGATCATCCGCGAGCTGCGCATGCGCAAGGACGCCGCCGAGATCGACGCCCTGCGCAAGGCCGGCCAGGCCATCGACCGCGTGCACGCGCGCATGGGCGAGTTCCTGCGCGTAGGCCGCACCGAGCGCGAGGTGGCGCGCGACATCGCCGCCGCGATCGTCGAGGAGGGCCACACCGTCGCCGACTTCGTGATCGTCGGCTCCGGCCCGAACGGCGCGTCCCCGCACCACCGCGACTCCGACCGCGTGGTGCAGGCGGGTGAGGTCGTCGTCATCGACATCGGCGGCCCGGTCGCCGAGGGCTACAACTCCGACTCGACCCGCACCTACGTGATGGGCGAGCCCACTTACGACGACGTCCGGGAGACCTACGCGGTCCTCCAGGCGGCGCAGAAGGCGGCTGTCGAAGCCGTCAAGCCGGGCGTGACCTGCGAGGAGATCGACAACGTCGCCCGCACCGTGATCGCGGACGCGGGCTTCGGCGAGTTCTTCGTCCACCGCACCGGCCACGGCATCGGTCTGGACGTGCACGAGGAGCCCTACATCGTCAGCGGCAACTCCCTGCCGCTCGAGGCGGGCATGGCCTTCAGCGTGGAGCCCGGCATCTACCTGCCCGGCCGCTGGGGCGCGCGCATCGAGGACATCGTGGTCGCCACCCCGGACGGCGTCGAGTCCTTCAACAACCGACCTCACGACCTGGTGGTGCTTTGACCCTCGAGCAGATCGACAGAGCGATACTGAAGGAACTCGCCTCGGACGGCCGGTGCAGCTTCACCGACCTGGCCGAGCGCGTGGGCCTGTCCGTCTCGGCCGTGCACCAACGCGTGAAGCGCCTCGAACAGCGCGGCATCGTGAAGGGCTACGCGGCCCGCCTGGACGGCGCGGAGATCGGCCTGCCGATGTCCGCGTTCATCTCGCTGTTCCCGATCAACCCGTCCGAGCCGGACGACTACCCGAAGCGCCTCGAACACCTCCCGGAGATCGAGGCCTGCTACTCGGTGGCGGGCGACGCCTCGTACGTCCTGCGCGTGCGCGTCGGCTCGCCCGTGGCGCTGGAGGAGCTCCTCCAGAAGATCCGGGAGTCCGCGAACGTGTCGACCCGCACGACCGTGGTGCTCTCGACGCCGTACGAGGACCGCCCGCCCGCGGTCTGACAGTCGCGCCGGGACGGGCGAGCTGTGACGGGCGAGGAGCACACCTCGCCCGTGTCAGCGAACCTGTCCGTCGGC
This sequence comes from Lentzea sp. HUAS12, assembly GCF_024125735.1. Lineage (NCBI taxonomy): Bacteria > Bacillati > Actinomycetota > Actinomycetes > Pseudonocardiales > Pseudonocardiaceae > Lentzea > Lentzea sp. HUAS12. The sequence goes on along the minus strand of NZ_CP099738.1, from coordinate 3,874,769 downwards.
CAGGACCAGCACCCGGTCGGCCACCTCGTGCACGGCGTCGTGGTGCGTGGCGATCAGCACCGCGGCCCCTTCGTCCGCCACCCGCCGCAGCAACCCGACCGCGGCCACCGCGCTGACGGCGTCCAGGTGCGCGGTCGGCTCGTCGGCGAGCAACGCGGCGGGCCCGGCCACCACGGCGCGGGCCAGCGCGGCCCGTTGCTGCTGCCCGAACGACACCTCGCCCGGATACCGGCCGCCCAGCCCGGCGATCCCCAGCTCCGCCAGCAGTTCCGAGACCCCGGCGACCTCGCGCCCGGCCAGCCGCAACGGCAGGGCCACGTTCTCCTCCAGCGTCAACTCGGACGCCAGACCCAGCGACTGCGGCAGAACGGCGCACGCCGACCACGAGGCCTGCCCCGGCAGCACCGACCCGCTGTCCGGGAGGTCGAAGCCGCACAACAGCGACAGCAGCGCGGTCTTGCCGGACCCGGACGGCCCGCTCAGCGTCACCAGCTCACCGGCGGCGACGGCGAGGTCCACCCCGCGCAGCACGGAGACCCCGCCGAACGCCCGGTGCACCCCGTCCGCGCGGATCACGACGCGGCCAGCGGGATGCACAGGTCCGCGAGCGACACCAGTCGCGGGTCGTGCGACGCCACGACGGCCGGCACCGGCAGCGATCCCAGCGTCTCCAGCACGAGGTCGGCCGACCGCACGTCGAGCTGCGAGGTCGGTTCGTCCGCCACGACGACGGAAGCGCCACGCGCCAGCGCGCACCCGAACGCCAGCCGCTGTTGCTGCCCGCCGGAGAGGGCGCCGATCCGCCAGGTCGCGGACCCGCCGAGCCCGAGCCGGTCGAGCAGCGAGAAGTCGTCGGCACCGGCCGCGCGGAGGTTCTCGCCGACGGTCAGGTGCGCGATCAGGTTGTCGGCCGGGTTCTGGAACACCACGGCGATCTCCCTGCGCCGCAACGTGCGCAGCTCCGACCACGACAGCGACGACGTCGGCACGTCGCGAATGAACACCTCGCCGGCGGACGGCCGTTCGACCAGCGAGAGCACCCGCAGCAGCGTCGACTTGCCCGAGCCGGACGGCCCGGACAGGACGGTGAGGCCGGGGGCGATCGACAGCGACACGTCCGTGACGGCGCGCACGGAACCGTAGGACACCCCGACGCCACAAGCGCGGATCACCTGAGCAGTTCTCCCATCCGCGCGGTGCGCACACCGCGCAAAGCCAGCCAGGCCGCCACGACCACCACGAGGGCGCCGCAGGTGACCATCGAACCGAGCAACGGCACCAGGTCCGGCAGCGCCGGAGCCGGGTTCAGCCAGGGCGCGGGGTCGAGGCGCGGCACGGCCGCCCCCGCGCTCACGAACGACGCGACCGAGCCGATCCCCAGTGCCAGCAACGCCAGCGCGCCCACTTCCAGCAGGTGGCTCGACCACAGCACGGACGGGCGCATGCCCATGCGGGTCGACAGGGCGCCCGAGACGGCGTTCTGGCGGCGGCGGACCTCGACGGCCAGCAGCAGCGCCACGGCGGCGACCACGGCCAGCACGACACCGATCGCCGCCACGAAGCCGAAGGTCCACTCGACGGTCAGGAACGGCAGGCCGTCCAGCACGCGGGCGCGGTCGGCGACGTTCGTGTAGTGGATGCCCTCGGCCTGCAGGGCGGAAGTCAAGGCGGACAGGGGAAGCGACGACCACAGGTGCCACGAGCCGACCTGCTCGACGGCCGGCACCGACTCGCGGTTCAGCACGTACCCGCGCGTGCCGAGCTTCGGGAACGACGGCAGTGACGCCACGGGCTTGAGCAGCGGCAGTCCGGGCACCTGGATCTCCTGGTCCGGCGACCGGCCGATGCGCACGGCGGGCGCGACCTCGCCGTCCCGCCGCAGACCGGACAGCAGCGACCGCACCTCGTCGGCGTCGTCGAGGACGGCCGCGTCGGTGAACGTCGCGGGGTCCACGACCAGCGCACCCGTGCTCATGCCGACGAGCGTTGTGGTGCCCTGCAACGAAGACGGCAACGGGATCCGGCCGAGAGCGACGTCCTGCGACACCTGCACCGTGCTGTTGGCGCCGACGAACACGCCCGACTTCGAGTCCAGCGCCGACTGCTGCGCGCCCGCCACCGCGCTGCCGACGGCGATCGTGCCGACCGCCAGCACACCCACGAGCAGCACCCCCGTCACGGGACCGGCGGCCGCGGCGAGGCGGCGCAGGGCCAGCTGCGCGGCCGGGACCTGCCACCACTGCACGCGGTGCGACCACCCGAGCGACCAGCGCAGCAGCCGGGTCGCGAGCAACGCCGCCGTCAGCACCACCAGCAGCGGGAACGCCAGCGCGGCCACGTCCACGCGCGGGAGCGTCCCGGCCTTCAGCGCGGTGCCCAGCCCGTTGTGGGACAGGCGGATCCACGCCACCACGGCCAGTCCGGCGACGATCACCTCCCACGGCACCCACGCGAGGCGCCGCGTCCGCGCCTGCTTCTGGAACGTCCGGTGCACCCGCCAGGACGCCACCAGCACCGTCACCGCCAGGCTCAGCACCACCACGGCCAGCACGAAACCGAGCGCCAGCCACAACGTTCCAGGGGCCAGCACGACCCCCGGTGCGTACAGCGGCAGCAGCAGCCGCGCGGCCACCAGGCCCAGCAGACCTCCCAGGACCAGCGGCAACCCCAGTTCCAGCACGCCGCGGAAGCCGAGCGCCAGCGGACTCGCCCCGCGCACCCACAGCAGCCGCAGTTCGGAGTGCCGGCGCTGCGCCCACTGCACGGTCACGGTGCCCACGCCCGCGAGCCCGACCAGCACGCTGATGACGACCAGCGGCAGCAGCGCGGACGAGACGTTGCGCTCCGAGGTCCGCGCCGCGGCGATGGCGCCGGTCAGCAGGTCCGTCCGCGTCAACGGCAGCCCGAGCGCCGCCAGCCGCGCGTTCCCGCCGTCCCGCAGCGCCTCCGCCTCGCCGAGCGTCGCCGGGGGCTCGGCGAGGAACCGCAGCGACACCGTGGCGCCGGTGGAGAACTCCTCGGGCAGCGCGGAGAGGTCCGAGGGGGAGGCCACCCAGATCACCGACGTGCTGGCGCCGTCGCCGCCCAGGGGGTTCGGCACCACGGTCTTAGCCTCGGAGCACCACCACCCGGACACGGGCTGCGCGAGGTCGGCGTAGATCGCGCTCACGACCAGCGGCGACCCGGTGAGCCGATCGCCCACCCGCACCTTCGCGGCGGTCGCGATCGTCTGCGGCACCCACAGCCCGGTGCCGCCGCCCTGCACGACGGTCAGGTGCGCCGCCGCGTCCGGCCGGTAGCCGAACCGGCCCCAGGTCGCGAGTCCGCCGAAGTCGGGCCTGCCGATCCGCGTGTACGCGCCGCCCACGTCGCCGCGCGCGGCCATCGAGACGGCCGTCGGCAGCGGGAGCCCGTCCCCGTCCAGCGACGGGTGCACGGACTGGGGGCACATGCGGCTCTGCTGGTAGGCGAGCGCGGCACTGCCCGCGGCGGAGGAGTGCAGTGCGGCCGCGGCCACGACGAAGCCCAGCAGCAACGTCGTCGCGATGCTCACCAGTAACGTGAGCGGACTCGACAGCGCTGCCCCGGGCGCGGCTCTCCACGGCAACTGCACCAGCGCACGCTAACCGGCGTGCCCGGATTTCGGGAGCTTTATGAGGTAACGGAACACATGACGCCGAACCTCGCCCCGAACGGGTCCACGAGGACCGCGATCCGGCCCACGCCGTCGAGATCGTGCGGCGCGAGGAGCACCGGCGCCGAGGCGGCGGCCCGGTCGACGTCGGTCACCTCGAAGTACGGCAGCCAGAACGCCTGCGCGTCCGCGACGATCGCACCGAACAGCCCGCCCTCGCCCGTGCCGGTGGGCCGCAGGAACTGGCCGGGCGCACCCGGGATCAGCTGGATCTCCCACTCGAAGAGCGAGCGGTAGAACGACGCCGACGCGCTCGGGGCGGGGGAGTGCAGCTCGAGCCACGTGAGCGAGCCCGGCACCGACACCGCGCCGAGCCCGGCAGGCCCGTGCCACACCCCGAACTCCACACCGTGCGGATCGGTCAGCAGCACCTCGGGACCGCTGCCCGCGAAGTGGACGGTCCACGAGCTCGACTGCGACGTCACGTGCCCGGCGACCGTCCGGCCGGCGTGGGTGAACACGCCGGTACCGGGCGTGTCGAGCGGCTGGTACTCCCAGCCGAGCACACCGCTGTAGAACTCCGCGGCCTTGGCCTCGTCCGAGGTGCCCAGGCCGATCCAGGCCGGGGCACCCGGCACGTACTCAGTGGTGATCATCGGGCCCACCTCCGACGGAGAGCTACCCAGGTGGCTACAGGACGAACCCCTCCGGGAACGGGTCGGTCTCGTCCAGGAGGTACTGGCCCATGCCCGTGATCCACGCGCGGCCGGCCACCGTCGGCACCACGGCGGTGCGGTCGCCGAGCGGGACCTCCTCCAGCAGGCGGCCGATGAACCGCGTGCCGATGAACGACTCGTTCACGTAGTCCTCGCCGAGGCCGAGCTCACCGCGGGCGTGCAGCTGGGCCATCCGCGCGCACGTGCCCGTGCCGCACGGAGACCGGTCGAACCAGCCGGGGTGGATCGCCATCGCGTTGCGCGAGTGGGCGCCGTCCTGGCCGGGCGCGGTGAACTGGACGTGCTTGCAGCCGCCTATCGCCGCGTCCACCGGGTGCACCGGGCGGTTCACCGCGTTGATCGTGTCCATGATGGACAGCCCGGCCCGCAGGATCCTGTCCTTCTCCGCGCGGTCGAACGGGATCCCGAGGTCTGCGAGCGGCACGATCGCGTAGAAGTTGCCGCCGTAGGCCATGTCGTAGCGGACCTCGCCGAGTCCGGGCACGGTGACCGACGCGTCCAGCTCGTGCGCGTACGCCGGGACGTTGCGGATCGTCACGAGCTTCGTGCGGGTGTCGTAGTCGGCGAGCACGAGCCCGGCCGGGGTGTCCAGCCGGACCGTCGTGACGGGTTCGGTGACCTCGACCATGCCGGTCTCGACCAGCACCGTGGCGACGCCCATCGTGCCGTGCCCGCACATCGGCAGCAGGCCCGAGACCTCGATGAACAGCACGCCCCAGTCCGCGTCCTGGCGGGTCGGCGGCTGCAGGATCGCGCCGCTCATCGCCGCGTGGCCGCGCGGCTCGTTCACCAGGAACCTGCGGACGTGGTCGTGGTTCTTGATGAAGTTGAGCCGCTTCTCGGCCATGGTATCGCCGGGGATCACCCCGACCCCGCCCGTGATGACGCGCGTCGGCATGCCCTCGGTGTGGGAGTCGACCGCGCTGAAGTACTTGGCGAACCTCATGACGTGGCCAGCTTCATGTCGGCGTCGACCTGCGCGAGCTGCTCGGCGCTCAACGGTCCGCGCGGGGGACGGCACGGGCCCCCGTAGCGTCCGACGTAGTCCATGGAGCGCTTGATGGCCTGCACGAACTCGGTGCGCGAGTCCCACCGGAACGCCGGCACGAGCTTCGCGTAGAGCGTCCGGGCTTCGTCGAGCTTGCCTGCCAGAGCGAGGTCGAAGAGCTCGACGCTCTCCGCCGGGAACACGTTGGGGTAGCCCGCGAACCAGCCCGTCGCGCCCATCAGCAGGCTCTCCAGCACGACGTCGTCCGCACCCGCCACGACCGTGAGGTGCGGGGCCGCGGCCCTGATCTCCAGCACCCGCCGCACGTCGCCGGAGAACTCCTTGACCGCCACGACGTTCTCGATCTGGCCGAGCTCGGCGAGCAGGTCCGGCGTGAGGTCGACCTTGGTGTCGATCGGGTTGTTGTAGACCATGATCGGCAGCCCGGCCTTCGCGACCTCGCGGAAGTGGTGCACGACCTCGCCGCGGTTGGCCCGGTACATCGTGGGCGGCAGGCACAGCACGCCGTCCGCCCCGTCCTCGGCCGCCACCTCGGCCCAGTGCCGCGCCTGGTGCGCGCCCACGCCGTGCACGCCGATGACCGCGATGCCCTTGCCCTTCACGGCCGCGATGGCGGTCCGCGCGACCTCACGGCGTTCCGCGTCGGTCAGCGACGAGTACTCGCCCAGCGACCCGTTGGGCCCGACGCCGCGGCAGCCGTTCTCGACGACCCACCGGCAGTGCTCGGCGAACTTGTCGAGGTCGGGCCTGAGGCCTGCCGGTGCCGACGGGTCCTCGGCGTACGGGAGTGCGGTGGCGACGATGACGCCGTCGAGACGTTCGGTCATGGCTGCTCCTCGGGGAGTTCGGCGAGTTCGCCCAGGGGGATCGGGACCGCGATCACGCGGCGCTGGCCGTCGAACGGGACACCGGTCAGCTCGGCGGCGTTGCGGGCGCAGATCCGGCCCTGGCACCGTCCCATCGCGACACGGCTGGTGAGCTTGAGTTCGCGCATGGTGCTCGCGCTCGTCAGGTCTTCGAGCCGGACCTTCTCGCACCGGCACACCGTGGTGTCCGGCCGCAGCCACGACCGCCAGCCGGGCTCGACGGCGTGCGCCCTGGCCAGCGCCTGCCCGAAGAGCCGGCCCCTCCTGACCGCTTCCAGCGCTGTCGCGGGCGGTTGCCGGCGCGCCGCGGCCGCTCCGGCGACGACTCCCTCGGCCTCGGCCAGGTCCGCGCCACCGATACCGGTGACCTCGCCCGCGGCGTAGACGTTCTCGACCGAGGTGCGCTGGTGGTCGTCGACGACGTAGAAGCCGTCGGTGCGCGCCGCGTCCGGCAGGAGGTCGGCGCGGGGCAGGAAGCCGTAGCCGACGCAGACCAGGTCCGCGTGCACCGTGCGGTGGCTGACCGGACGCCACTGGCTGTCGAGCTTCGCGACCGTCACGCGGTCGCCGTGCTTGGCGACGACGGCGGTGCGGGTCTCCAGGCGGGGGAGGACCTTGCGGTAGGTCGCGAGCTCGCGGATCTTGTGGCGGTTGGCGTTGATCGCCTTGGCCTCGCGCAGCCAGCGGGTGGGGGAGGAGGCTTCGTAGACGCCGACGAGGGTGGCGCCGAGGTCCTGCAGTGCGGTGGCGACCGGGAGCAGGAACGGGCCGGTGCCGGTGACGACGACCCGTTCGGCGAGGGTGACGCCCTGCTTGGCGAGGGCCTGGGCGGCGCCCGCGGTGATGACGCCGGGGCCGTCCCAGCCGGGGAAGGGCAGCGGGCGGTCGTAGGCGCCGGTCGCGACGACCAGCGAGTCGAAGGTGAGGACGCGCGGGATCGGCGGGGTGGAGGTGCCGCTGTCGCCCTGCCCCGCCCCGGTCGTCCGGAGGTGCAGCGTGCCGCCCTCCACCATCCACACCTCGGTGTTCTTCCAGTGCGCCACCCCGGGGTGCGAGAACCGCGCCCGCCCGCGCAGGTACTGCCCGCCCGCGTCCGGCTCGGAGTCGACCATCACGACCTCGGCCCCGGCGTCCGCCGCGGTCCGGGCGGCGGCCATCCCGGCGGGGCCCGCGCCCACCACCACGACCCTCATGGCGTCGTCCTGATCACGTCGCCGTCGCGCAGGGGGTGGCGGCACGCGCGGACCTCGGGCACGCCGTTGATCTCCGCGACGCACCCGAAGCACACGCCGATGCCGCAGAAGTACCTGCCCGGCAACAACTCCGCCACATGCGCGACGTCGCGCCGGTGGCCGTTGAACGTCACCTTCACACCATCACCTCGGGCCGGTCGACGCGGAACGGGTACGGGTCGACCAGGGGTGTCGCACCCGTGAGCAGGTCGGCGAGCAGCGCTCCGGTGGCCGGGGCCAGACCGACGCCCGCTCCCTCGTGGCCGGTGGCGTGCCACAGGCCCGGGGTGCGCGGGTCCTCGCCGATGATCGGCAGGTGGTCCGGGGCGTACGGGCGGAAGCCGCCGTACGCGCGCATCACCGGGACGTCCGCCAGCATCGGGAACATCGCGATCGCCCGCTGTGCCAGCGCTTTCAGCACGCGGCTCTCGATGGCCTCGTCGAAGCCCTTGCGCTGGCGGCTCGACCCGATCAGCACGGTGCCCGCCTGCGTCGACTCGACCACGCCCGACGTCTGGAGGTCGGCGTCGCCGCTCGCGACCGCGCCGACGTAGTCCGCGTCGTAGACCTTGTGCCGGATCCTGCCGGGGATCGGGGTGGTCACGAGCACCACGCCGCGGCGGGGGAGCACGTTGACGCCGAAGTGGCGCGCCCACGGGCCGGTGGCGTTGACGACCGCGCCGCAGCTGATCACGCCGCCGGACGTGGTGACGCTGCGTCCGTCTGTTGTGGACACCTCGGCGCGGCGGACCTCGATGCCGCGCAACAGGGTTCGGGTTGCCTTGACCGGGTTGAGCTGGGCGTCCTGGAGGTAGTGGACGGCGGCGGTGATCTCCGGGTTGAGGTGCGGCTCGTGGGTGAGCGCGTCCGCCGGGCCGATCTCGCAGGCGTCGACGCCCGCCGTGCGCTGGGCGGCGGCGAAGGCCCGCAGCGGTGCCACGGCCTCGGGGGTGGTGGCGACGACCAGGCCGCCCTTCTCCTCCCACTCGGCGTCGTGCGCCAGTTCCGGCCAGAGCGCGCGGCTCGCCAGGGCGAGGCCGAGCTCCGGGCCGGGCTCCTTGTCGCTCACGAGCACGTTGCCCTCACCGGCCGAGCTGGTGCCCGACGCCGGTCCGTGGCGGTCGACGACGACGACCTCGAGGCCGCGCGCCCTCAGCGCCTGGGCGCACGCGGCCCCGATGATGCCCGCGCCCAAGACCACGACGTCCGGGTTCATCGCCACCTCCGTTCATTAGAATGAACGTTAGTGCTTCGGATACTCGAGCACCAGTACCGAGCTGACCTCATCGCCGAGCGTCTCGTAGAGGTGCGGCGCCGAGCCGGGGAAGCACACGTAGTCGCCCGGTCCGAGTTCGTAGGGCTCATCCGCGGGGCCCACGCGCAGCGAGCCGCTGGTGACCAGCACGTGCTCCCTGCCGGGGTGACCTTCGCTGGTCTGGACGGCTCCCGGCCGCACCCGCTGGTCGTAGATCTCCAGCACGGTGTCGCCGATGTCCATCCGGCGCATCAGCCGCAGGTCGACGGCGGCGCTGCTGAGCACCTCGACGTCGCGGGCCCGCACCAGCACCACGTCCGGCGGCGTCCGCTCGGTGACGAGCTCCGACACCGGCACGTCCAGAGCGTTCGACAAACTGAACACCGTCTCGATCGTCGGGTTGCCCGTGCCGCTCTCCAGCTGGGACAGCGTGCCCTTGGCGATGGACGACCGCCGCGCGAGCTCCGACAGCGACAGCCCGCGCTGCTCGCGAAACGCCCTGATGTTGGCGCCAAGCACCTGACCCGCACTCATAGCCACCGATCGTTGCATAGGCTTGCACCCATGACTGCGTACACGGAGGCGGAGGGGCAGACCCTCCGCACAGCCGTTTTCGGTGCCATGGTGCTGGTGTCCACTGCGGACCCCGGCTCGGTCGACGAGGAGAGCCACGCCGGCATCAGGGCCATCACCCTGCTCTCGGACGACCTGCGCGCCGTCGTCTCCGCCGCCCCGCCCTCGCTGCCGCAGGGCTCGACGTCCGATGTGGAGTCCGGCGTCCTCGCCGCGCTGCGCGACTCCGTGGCGATCATCAACGCCCACGAGCCGCGCGACGTCGCGATCTTCCGGGCCGCCGTGACGGAGATGTGCCGCTCGGTCGCCGGCGCGGACGGCGAGGTGGCCGCCGCGGAACGCACGATGGTCACCAAGGTCGTCGAGGCCCTCGGCTGATCACCGCTAGCCTCCAGGCATGGGGGAACACACGCTCGAAGAGCTGCACTGGGCCGCGGAGTTCAAGTCGCCGGAAGAGGTCGCGGCGCTGATCGCCGAGGTCACCGACGTCGACGCGCTGGACGAGGAGCGCACGGCGTTGTGGCGCGCGGTGCACGCGGGCCGACCTGACAACGTCGAGGTCCTGCTCGCCGCGGGCGCGGACCCGGCGCGGCAGATGATGTACGGCTGGTCGCCGGCCAGGCTGAGTCTCGCCACCGAACACCCGTTGCCGACCGACGAGGTCCTCACACCAGAGGAACGCGCCGTCATCGCGGAACGCGACCGGCTCGTGGCGGCACTCGGTGGCCTGCCCCGCGACGACGGTCACAGCCTGGCCTGCGTCGCGGGTGTGGACGCGGAGACGGCCGTGCGCAGGCTGGAGGCGGAACCCGTCGAGGTGACCGAGCAGGTCTGGACGTGGGACGCGGACCAGGCCGTGGTCGGCGTGACGACCGTTCCCGGCGGTTGCGTGGTGATGCAGCCCAAGGGCTTTGCGGCCACACATGTGCTCGAACGGCTCTCGGTGGGCACCGTCGGGTTCGACATGTACGCGAACCCCAAGGGCGGCAACCACGGGGCGATCTGCCGCGACGGCGAGTACGAGGCCGGGGACCTGCAAACCGGCGGCGGTGTCGACGCGGAGGACACGGCGGCGGACGTGCTGCTGGCGCACCTCTACCAGGGCGAACCGGTGGCGTACTGCCTGGCGTTCGCGGGTCTGCGGCCGACGGACGCCCGCGCGTTCACCGCACCCGACCTGTGGGTGCGTCTCCCCGGCCACCTGACCGCCTGAACGCCGCCCTGCCGCGACGGGCTGCCGTTCTCAGCGACCGCACCGCATCATGGAGTGATGCTGGAGGCACTGAGGCGGCAGCTGAGCGAGGGGCTCTTCGAGAAGGTCGCGGGCCCGGAGCGGGAGAGACACGCCTACCGGATCCACGAGTCGCCCGGCCCTCGCCTGTTCGCCGAGGACCGGCCGATCCGGCACGTCCACGCTGATCACGCCATGTTCATCGGCGGGCTGCGGGCGTTGCTGCTGCAGTCGTTGCACCCGTTGGCGATGGCGGCGGTGGCGCAGCACTCGGACTACCTGAGCGATCCGTGGGGCCGTTTGCAGCGCACGAGCCTGTTCCTCGCCGTCACCACGTACGGGACGGCCGACGACGCGTACGAGGCCATCGCACGGCTCGCACGCATCCACACGCACATCCACGGCATAGCGCCAGACGGGCGGCGGTACCGGGCCGACGACCCGCACCTGCTGGCGTGGGTGCACGTGGCCGAGGTCGACAGCTTCCTGCGGTGCCACCAGCGCTACGGCGAGAAGCCGCTCGACGACTACGACGGGTACGTCGCCGACATGGCCGTCATCGCCGACGCCATGGGCATCCCGGACCCGCCGCGCACGACCGCGGAGCTCGACGCGACGCTGCAGTCCTACCGGGCTGAGCTGAAGGGGACGGCCGAGGCGCGGGAGGCCGCGCGGTTCCTGCTGGTCAAGGCCCCCTTGCCGGTGCTGGCGCGCGGTCCGTACGCGGTGCTGAGCGCCACGGCGGTCGGCACGTTGCCGGTGTGGGCGCGGATGCCGTTGCGGCTGCCCTACCTGCCCATCTCGGAGGCCACCGGTGTGCGGTTCGCCGGCCACGCGTTGATGCGCGGCCTCCGGTGGGTCACGGGCTGAGGAAGTCCACGACCAGAGGGGACGCCTCGGCGCGGAACTCCTCGAAGTAGCCGTGTCGTGCGCCCTCGATGAGGTGCATCTGTGCGCCCGGGATGCGTGAGGTGATCAGCGGCGCGTTGGCCGTGGGGTTGAAGATGTCGTCCGTGCCGTGCACCACGAGGGTGGGCGCCGTGATGGACGGCAGCACGTCCCACGCGTCGTGCTCGCCGCTCGCGAAGAGGTGTCGCTTGCGCGCGTAGGGCGGCATTTGCGGGTCGCCGAGCGTGTTGTACGGGCCGTTGTAGGCCGGCGTGTACATGAGCGCTTCCAACGCCCTGCGCGCCTTCATCGCGTCGACCTGCGCGAGCGACTTGCGGACCTCGGCGCTGCGCTCGATCCCGTGCGGCCCGCCGGGGGAGGTGCAGCCCAGCACCAGCCGGTCGACGTGCTCGGCATGTGAGGCGGCGATCCACTGCGCGATGCGGCCGCCCATCGACGTGCCGTAGACGTGGGCCCGGTCGATCCCCGCGTCGGCCAGGACCGCGACGCAGTCCTCAGCGAACATCCGGGTGCTGTACGGGACGTCCGGCTTCTCGCTGGAACCGGTGCCGCGGTGGTCGGTGGTGATCGTCGTGAAGTGCGCGGAGAAGTCCGGGCGGACCTGTGACCACCAGCGCGACGAGTTCGCCTGGCCCGCGATGAGCAGCAGCGGGGGACCCGAGCCCTCGACCGAGTAGAAGAGCCTGGTTCCGTCAGCGGCACGAGCGTGGGGCACGGCGGGAAGTCTAGAACCTTGACTTCGCGATAGATGGTCTAGTCCAATTCGGGGTAGGACCCCTGCCGGCCGCCAACGCGTGAGGGATGGAGCAGCCCATGCTGTTGTTCGCTCGAATATCCGCGGTGGCCGCACTGGTGCTCGGCACCGTGATCGTGAGCCTCGCCCCTGCCAGCGCCGCCGGAGTCACGGCGACGTTCTCCAAGCAGTCCTGGAGCACCGGCTACACCGCGACGGTCACGATCAAGAACGAGACCAGCGCGGCGATCAGCTCCTGGAAGCTCGAGTTCGACTACCCGGCCTCGACGAGCGTCGGTGCCTACTGGGACTCGCTGCTCACCAAGAGCGGCAACCACAACACGTTCGTCAACCGGGAGTACAACGGCTCGATCGCGCCCGGCGCCAGCGTGTCGTTCGGCTTCAACGCAGCCGGCACCGCCGACCCGGCGAACTGCACGATCAACGGCGCCGCGTGCACCGGTGGCACCGGACCGACGACCAGTTCGACGACGAGCACGACGACCACGACCACCACTACGACGACGACCACCACCACGACCGGTCAGCCGCCCACGGGGCAGTTGCCGCGCAAGGTGCTCGTCGGCTACCTGCACGCGAGCTTCGCCAACGGCTCGGGCTACATCCGCATGAAGGACGTGCCGGACGAGTGGGACGTCATCAACCTGTCGTTCGCCGAGCCGACCAGTGCGACGAGCGGTGAGCTGCGGTTCACCCAGTGCCCGGTCGCGGAGTGCCCGAACGTCGAGTCCGAGGCCGAGTTCATCGCCGGCATCCGCGCCCAGCAGCAGAAGGGCAAGAAGGTCAACATCTCCATCGGCGGCCAGAACGGCCAGGTCCGGCTGGAGACGACGGCCGCGCGCGACGCGTTCGTGCGCTCGGCGTCGGCGATCATCGACAAGTACGGCCTGAACGGCCTCGACGTCGACTTCGAGGGCCACTCCCTGTCGCTCAACGCCGGGGACACCGACTTCAAGAACCCGACCACGCCCGTGGTCGTGAACCTGATCTCGGCGTTGCGTTCGCTGAAGGCCCGCTACGGAGCCGGCTTCGTGCTGACGATGGCGCCGGAGACGTTCTTCGTGCAGGTCGGCTACCAGTTCTACGGCGGCGCGGGCGGTGGCGACTCGCGCACCGGCGCGTACCTGCCGGTGATCGAGGCCATGCGCAACGACCTGACGTTGCTGCACGTGCAGGACTACAACTCCGGACCCGTGATGGGCCTGGACAACCAGTACCACAACATGGGTGGCGCGGACTTCCACGTGGCCATGACCGACATGCTGCTCGCCGGCTTCCCGGTGCGCGGTGACGCGTCGAAGTTCTTCGCACCGCTGAAGCAGGAACAGGTCGCGTTCGGCCTGCCCGCCGCGATGTACGCGGGCAACGGGTTCACGTCGGTCGCGGACGTGCAGATCGCGCTCGACTGCCTGACCAAGGGCACGCGGTGCGGCAGCTACAAGCCGCGCGGCGTCTACCCGAACCTGCGCGGGCTCATGACGTGGTCGATCAACTGGGACAAGTACAACAACTACGAGTTCTCCAAGGCGCACCGGGCCTACCTGCCGCGGTAGCCGGAGGGGCGGCACCTTCGCGGTGCCGCCCCTTGTCTTTTCAGGCCAGCGTGGACCAGAACTGCAGTTCGTACGCCTGCAGCAGGCGGCCGTAGCGCCACGCGTGCTTCGGCTGCCAGCCGCTGTCGAGCGCGGCCTGGACGGCGGCCAGTGCCTGCTCTTCCAGCTGCGGCGCGGGCGTGGCGAAGAAGTCGACGAACGCGCACGCCTCGTCGCTGAAGCCGTAGTGCTCACGCAGACCCTTGGCCATGCGCGCGCAGTAACCGCCCCACGCGGTGAAGTTCGCCAGGATCGCGAGGATCACGTCCGTCGGCTCGCCGTTGAGCGCCATCCACGCCTGGTACGCCGGGTAGGCCTGGGCACCGGGGAACGGTTCGTAGTTCTCGAAGTCCTTGGCGGACATGCCCGCCGCCTCGGCCAGCGGCCGGAGCATGGGGTGGACGAGCTCCTCGCCGCCGGCCAGCAGGGTGAAGAAGGCGCGGGCGTTCGGTTCTTCCGCCTTCGCCGCCAGTGTCAGGAATGTTCGCCAGTCCGACGAGACGATGTGGTTCTCCTCCGCGGCGAACGTGGCGATCACGGCGCGCGGGGCCTGTCCGGTTTCGATCAGCTTGACCACGAGGTTGTCGTGGTCACCGGGGTGCAGCTCCGTCCGGATGCGCGTGACCAGCTCTTTTGCGTTCATGGTCGAGATTGTTTCGCATGCGGGAAATCGTTCGCCAGAGTTGCGGGGGATCGGGGAGCATCTTCGCTCGTGGCTGAACACACCTATCGAGTACTCGTTCGCGGGCGCTTCGCCGAGTTGACCGATGAGCAGCGCGTGGCGTTGAAGGAGCGGCTGGAGGGGTTCGACTTCCTGCGGGACGCCGGGTTCAGCGAGGACGGGGCGTTGACGTACGACGAGAAGCTCGACTTCTTCAGCTACCGGGTGATCCTGACTGCGGAGGAGAAGGCCGATGAGGCCGGGTTGCGGCGGGCCTCTGCTGCGTTGGACGCGTTGGGGGTCGACTTTCGCGGGTTGAAGGCGAAGGTCACCGACATGGACGAGATGAAGGTCAACCGGCCGAAGCGGCTGGGCTGACGCCGGTCGGCCTGGTGGCCGGCGCCGGTTCCAGCGGAGTTGGTCGCCTTGTGACGGCGGGCGCGGTCGGTACCGCGTGCGTGGTCGCCTTGCGGTGGCGGACGGAGAAGCGTCCCCCGCCCCAGGCCTCCGAGGGCCGGAGCGGGGGACGTTGTCCCGCAAGCGTCAGAACGTCATCACGGGTAGTTCGCCAGGTACGCCTCGGTCGACCCGGCCGTCGCCGTGCCGCCCGAGTTGTTGATGATCCGCTGGATGGTTCCCTTGCCGCCCAACGACACGGTCACCATGCTGTGGAACTTCACGCCCGGGGTGTTCGGCACCTCGAACGCCCGGTCGGCCACCACGGACGGGTTCGCGTTCATGAACGCGTAGCTGCCCAGGCCCCACGCCTCGTGGGTCGTGACGTTGTTCGAGACCTTGTAGGCCGCGTAGCCGCGCGTCGAGCCGTTCATCCAGGCTGCCTGGTTCGGGACTTCGTACGGCATTTCGTTCTGGTAGAAGTACGTCCGGCCGCCCTGGCCGTTCCAGATGGTCTGGTACTTCTGGTAGTGCTCGACGAAGAGGCCGTACATCGTCACGTTGTCGCCGTTGACGATGAGGCCGGTGTCCGCCGTGTTGACGTCCCAGCCGACGCCGTAGGAGTGGTCTCCTCGCCAGAGCCAGAGGTGGTCGCCGATCACGTTGTGGCTGTTGACGACCAGCGAGGTGGTGGCCCTGCCCACGGCCGAGCCGCCGATGCGGACGTACACGTCGTGCAGCGACGTCGGGTTGGCCGCGTGGTTGGCGTTGCTGCCCGGCGCGCCGATTTGGGCGAGGAGCGGGGAGTTGGTCGGGGCCGCGTCGATGAGCAGGCCCGCGATCTTCACACCGTCCACATCGGCCACGTCCAGTGCCATGTTCCCGTTGGTGGGCATGACCGTGGCGAGGCCGAGGCCCATGACGACCGTGTCGGGACGCGTCACGCGGATCGGTTCCGTCACCTGGTGGATGCCCGGGGTGAGGAGCAGGTGCTTGCCCGCGGCCAGTTGCGCGTTCATCGTGGCCGCTGAGGTGCCCGGCTTCGCGATGTAGAACTGCGACAGCGGGATGTTCGTGCCCTGCTGGTTGCCGGCGGCCCAGGTGGTGCCGCTGGTGTTGGAGCGCAGCGACGGGACGAAGACGTTGTAGTTGCCCGCGTTGTCCACGTTCAGGAACGGCTTCTCGCGGACCACCGGGGTCTGCGCGACGTTCGTGTACGGGGGTTCGGGGAACGACGTCTGCGGGGCGTTGCGGGCGCCCACGAAGACCATGTTCCAGTTCTCGCCCGTCCAGGAGCCCCACTCGGTGTTGCGCGACAGCCACTGCTGCTGCGAGCCGGAGCGGACCTGGCCCGTGACCACGGAGTCCGCGAGGAAGCCTCCGCTGGACCAGCCGTTGTCGTCGAGCTGCATGTTGCCGTAGGTCTTGGTGCGGCGCATCGCGGACGCCTGCGAGACGGCCCACGTGTTCGTGCCCGACGGGGGACGGATCGCGAGGTTCTCGGCGCCGCGCCAGAAGTTGTGCGTCGCGTTGCCCTGGAACCAGTCCGCCTCGACGTGCACCTGGCCGTTGATCGTCACGCCGTCCGGCAGCAGGCCGAGGCCGAGGACCTGGGTGAAGAAGCCGATGTTGACGTCGACGTTGTAGTTGCCGGGCTTGAACATGATCGCGTACCGGCGGGCGTCGTACTGGCCCGTCTCCTGCTGCCGGAAGACGTCGTTCAGCCGCGCCTGGATGGTGGCGGCGGGCATCGACGGGTCGAAGACGAGGACGTTCGGGCCGAAGTCCGGCTGGCCCGGCTGCTGCGTGCCGCCGGTGAGGCGGAAGAGCTGTGCGTTGGTCCCGTTGCAGGTGTACTGGACCAGCTGCACGTCGCCCGTGGACGCACCGGGCACGTCGAGGCACTTGCCGCTGTGGCGGCTCACGAACCGGTAGGTGTCGGTGCCCACCTGTTCGGGGCGCCACTGCTGGTTGTTCGCGGAGAAGTTCTGCCACAGGTGGATCGCGGCGTTGTCCGCGGCGGACACGTTCGAGACGTCCCAGACCTGGCCCTCGCCGACGGTGAAGTAGCCGTCGCTCGTGGGCGTGAACTTCCAGGTCTGGCCCGAGCATCCTTGTTGGCGGAGCTGTGCGCCGTTGGCCGTTCCCAGCGACTCCACGCACTTTCCGCTGCCGACGTTCGTCACTTGATAAGCGGTTCCGGGCACCACGTCGGCCTGGGCCGCGACCGTCCACACAGGAACGATCGCCGCTGCTGCCAACGCTGCCACCAGCAGGGGGGTTCTCACGGTCACAGGGTGGGGCGGTTTGTTGCAACCGTCAACGAACCTAACTGTTTCCGGTCCCGTTCCGGTATTGACAAATGAATTTGTCAAATGAGAGCGTGCTGGGCGTGGAGCTGTCGCCGTTGCGCCTGTCGCTGCTGGAGCTGCTGAAGTCGCCCGCCTCGGCGACGCAGCTCGCGGCGGCTCTCGGCCTGCCCCGCCAGCGCGTCAACTACCACGTCCGTGCCCTGGAGCAGGCAGGACTCGTCGAGCTGGTCGAGCAGCGGCAGCGGCGCGGGTGCGTCGAACGCGTGCTGCGCGCGAAGCCCGGCCGGGAGATCGCCGCTGGCGTCCAAGATCAGTTCGCGGCCACGCACCTCGTGTCGGTCGCGGAGGACACGGCCCGCGAGGTCGAGCGGATGTCCGGTGCCGCGGCGGAGGCGGGAAAGCGCTTGCTCACGTTCACGGTGGAGGCGACGGTCCGCTTCGGCGCGCCCGGTGCCGTCCACGAGTTCACCAGCGACCTGGCCGAAGCGGTGCGGCAGATCGCGTTGAAGTACGACACCGAGTCTGGCCGCCCGTACCGGGTGGTCGCGATGGGACACCCCGGGGTGGCAGATGGGTGACGAAGGCGTCCGGATCGAGATCACCGTGGCCGCACCGGTCGACGAGGTGTGGCAGTCGTTCCGGGACAGGGAGAAGCTGCGGCACTGGCACGGCTGGGACATCCCGGAGCTCGACGCCGAGATCGACCAGATCTACTTCGAGAACGCCGAGGAGGACGGCACCACGCTCGTCGTCCAAGGCCACGACACGTTCGCGCTCACGCCCGTGCCCGAGGGGACGAAGGTCGTGCTGACCCGCGCGCCCAAGGGCACCTCACCCGAGTGGGACGACTACTACGACGACATCACCGAGGGCTGGATCACCTTCCTGCACCAGCTCAAGTTCGCCCACGAGTTCCACCCCGGCGAGAAGCGCCGCACGCTGTTCTGGCCCTCCGAGGTCGACCTCGGGGTGGACGGCGAGCCGTTCTTCGAGTCGGCGAACCAGCGCGGTGTCGTGGTCGAGGAGTTCGGTCCCGGTCTCGTGGTCACGAGCGAGAAGATGACCGTGGTGACGACCTACGGGTTCTCCGACGACGAGCTGGAGGCGCTGCGTCAGAAGGGGCCCGCCGAGCCGAAGTAGCGGGTCAGGAACTCGTTGCGGAAGACGCCTTTCGGGTCGTGCTCGCGCAGCAGGGCCCCGAAGGCGTCCCACTGCGGGTAGCGGGCCGCGAGCAGCGCCGGCGGCACGGTGAAGAGCTTGCCCCAGTGCGGCCGCGGCGCGATGGCCTCCTCCAGGCGCGGCAGCAGGTCCAGCACGGCCGGGGTGTTCGGCACCCAGGTGAAGTGGATCGCGAGGCTGTCGCGGTCGTAGGCGGGGCTGAGCCACTGCGGTTCGCCGTTGATCGTGCGGATCTCGCAGGCCTGCACCAGCGGTGAGATCACCGTCGACATCTCGGCCAGCGCGCGCAACGCCGTCACCGCGCGGGTGCGGGGCACGAAGTACTCGGTCTGCAGCTCCTCGCCCACGGACGGGGTGAACTCGGCGCGGAAGTGCGGCAGGCGCTCGTGCCACGGTCCGGGCACGCCGCCCTGCAGCGTGCAGCGGGAGGCGGGCTGACCGGGCACGGGGTGCGCGGGCTCGGACGCGGGACGGCCGGGGAAGGCGAACTCCTCGTCGCCCACGCGGTGCTTCGCCCAGATCGTCGCGCCGCCCTGCCAGTCGACGAACGCGCTCACGCTGTACGCCCCGTCGAAGATCTGCTCCAGCTTCACGAGCAACGTCGTCCAGGCGACGTCCTCGTAGACCGTCTGCGCGACCTGGAACGACGGCACCACGTCCAGCGTCACGGTCGTGACGACGCCCAGCCCGCCCATCGACACGACCGCGCCGGGGGAGGTCAGCTCGACGACCGACCCGTCCCCGCGCAGCACCTCGACGGACCGCACGGCACCCGCCAGCGACCGCTTCCCGGAGCCGTGGGTGGCCGTGGTGACCGCGCCGGCCACCGTGATGTGCGGCAGCGACGGCAGCGTGTGCAGGGCGAGCCCGGCGGCTTCGAGGCGCACGGACAGGTCCGCGAGGGTCATGCCCGCGCTGACCCGGACCGTCTGGCCGGACACCTCGAAGACCTCGGGCATCGCCGCCAGCGACACCAGCGTGCCGGTCGTGTCGGCGATCGGGCTGAACGAGTGCCCCGAGCCGACGACGTGCACGGCCGAGGAACCGCGCACGACCGCCCGCAGGTCGTCGGCGGAGGCCGGGGTGACGGCCTGGGCCGCGGTGAACGTGACGTTGCCCGCCCAGTTGGTGCTCATACGGACACGGTAAGCGCCGACGCCAGTGATCGTCGTATGGTAGTTCTCCTGACTATTGCTTCAGTGTTGACCAAAATCAGCTTGCCCGCGGTGGCAGGGTTGGTGTGCGTGGACACCGATGTGCGAAAGCTTCGACAAATGTCCGGGCTGGTCACGCCGATGGCGCTGCGCGTCGCGGTGACGTTGGGGCTGCCGGACCGCCTGCGTGAAGAGCCCGCCACCGCCCGCGAACTCGCGCCCGAGCTGGGGGTCGACCCGCTCGCCCTCGACCTGCTCCTGGCCCACCTGACGACCCTCGGCGTGACCGAACGAACAGACGCCGGCCACCGCACGACGCCGTTCGGTGCGCACCTCTGCGTGAACGCGGACAACAACCTGAACAACGCGCTGGACCAGAACTCCGCCGCCGGGCGCGCCGACCTGGCGTTCGTCGACCTGCTGCACAGCGTCCGCACCGGGGAACCGGCCTACCCGGTGCGCTACGGCCAGGGGTTCTGGGAGGACCTGACCGAGCAGCCGCGCCTGCGCGCCACGTTCGACGCGCAGATGACCGACCGCCAGCGGGACTGGGTGCCGCAGGTCGTCAGGAACTACGACTGGGCCCGGTTCGGCACTCTCGTCGACGTCGGTGGCGGGCACGGCAGCCTGCTCGCCGCGATCCTGAAGGCCAACCCCGGGATGCGCGGCCACCTGGTCGACCTGGAGGAGACGGCGGCGGGCGCGCGGGCGGTGCTCGCCCTGTACGAGCTCGGCGATCGTGTCGAGGTGACCGCGGGCAGCTTCTTCGACCCGCTGCCGGCCGGTGACGCCTGCCTGCTGTTCGACGTCCTGCACGACTGGGACGACCAGGACGCGCTGCGGATCCTGGGGCGCTGCGCGGACGCGTGCGACCGGGTGCTGGTCGTGGAATCCCTCGGCGGGAGCACGGAGTTCGACCTCGTCATGCTCGTGCACTTCGGCGGGCGGGACCGGGGGCTGCACGACTTCGAACGGCTGGCGTCGGTGCACGGACTCCGGCTGGAGTCCGTGCACCGGCTGACCGACGGCCGCAGCCTGCTGGAGTTCACTCGCTGAGCGCGGCGATCCGTTCCTGGGCCTCGGCCAGGTCGTCGGCGGTGGGAGCGTCGTCCTGGGTGAGGGTCCGCCGCCAGTAGCCGGCGAACTCGATGTCCTCCTTGGACACTCCCAGGCCGACGAAGTGCCTGCGCAGCGCGCGGACCGCGGAGGCCTCGCCGCCGAGCCACACCCACGTGGACGGCTCGATCTCGGCTTCGGTGACCACCGCGACGAGGTCCTCCCCGGCACTGCGGTGGATCCACCGCACGCCCGGGATGTCCTGTTCCTCGTGCGGGTCCGCGACCTCGACGAACACCAGCCGTCGCTGGTGGGGCGGCAGGAGTTCGAGCAGCGAGGCGATCG
This sequence comes from Lentzea sp. HUAS12, assembly GCF_024125735.1. Classification (NCBI taxonomy): domain Bacteria; kingdom Bacillati; phylum Actinomycetota; class Actinomycetes; order Pseudonocardiales; family Pseudonocardiaceae; genus Lentzea; species Lentzea sp. HUAS12. Next base: position 3,853,874 of record NZ_CP099738.1, on the reverse strand, counting down.
CGGGCAGCGCAGTCTCGTCGCCCGCGAACACCAGCAGGTCCGCGGTGCCGAGCGGGCGCGCGTAGTCGGGGGAGGGGCCGAACCTCCCGAGGACGTCGCCTTCCCTGGCGCGTGCGGCCCAGCTCGACGCGGGGCCGTTGTCGCCGTGCAGCACGAAGTCGACCGTCAGCACGCCGTCGGCCAGCGACCGGACGGTGAAGCTGCGCATCCACGACCGTTCGTCCTCGGGGATGGCCGTGTACGCCTGGTACCAGGTGCCGACGTCGGCGGCGTCCGAGACGTGCGCGGACCGGCCCGGCCTGGGGAAGAGCAGCTTGAGCTGCTGGTCCGGCCAGGTGCCGATCTCGTCGAGGCCGGGACCGGTGAACGTCACGCGGGTCATGCGCGGGGTGAGGGGTTCGACGGAGGTCACCGTCAGCAGGCTCACGACAGGTACTCCTTCAGGTGCCGGGCGGTCAGGGTGTCCGAAGTGGACACGAGGTCGCCGGGGGTGCCGGAGAAGACGACCCGGCCGCCGTCGTGGCCCGCTCCCGGACCCATGTCGACGATCCAGTCGGCGTGCGCCATCACGGCGAGGTGGTGCTCGATCACGATGACCGTGTTGCCGGCGTCGATCAGCTGGTCCAGCAGGCCGAGCAACTGGTCGACGTCGGCGAGGTGCAGGCCGGACGTGGGTTCGTCGAGCACGTAGGTGGAGGCCTTCTCCGCCATGTGGATGGCGAGCTTCAGCCGTTGCCGCTCGCCACCGGACAACGTGGTGAGCGGCTGGCCGAGCGAGAGGTACGACAGGCCGACGTCGTGCAGGCGGCTGAGCACCGCGTGGGCCTGGCCGGACGGGAAGAAGTCGCGGGCGTCGGCGACGGACATGCCGAGCACCTCGCTGATGTTCCTGCCCCGCAACGTGTAGCGCAGCACCTCGGGCGTGAAGCGCTTGCCCTCGCACTTCTCGCACACCGTGGCGACACCGGCCATCATCGCGAGGTCGGTGTAGACGAGGCCGATGCCCTTGCAGTTCTCGCAGGCGCCCTCGGAGTTCGCGCTGAACAACGCGGCTTTCACGCCGTTGGCCTTGGCGAACGCGGTGCGGATCGAGTCGAGCAGGCCGGTGTAGGTGGCGGGGTTGGACCGGCGCGAGCCGCGGATCGGCGACTGGTCGACCGTCACGACGTCATTGCGGCCGCGCAACGAGCCGTGGACCAGCGACGACTTGCCGGAGCCCGCGACGCCGGTGACGACGGTCAGCACGCCGAGCGGCAGGTCGACCGAGACGTCCTTGAGGTTGTTCGTGCGGGCACCGCTGATCGGCAGGAAGCCGGTGGGGGAGCGGAACTCCGGCCGCAGCTTGGCCCGGTGGTCGAGGTGGCGGCCGGTCAGCGTGCCGGACGCGCGCAGGCCCGCCACGTCACCGGAGTAGCAGAGGTGCCCGCCGTGCACGCCCGCGCCGGGGCCGAGGTCGACGACGTGGTCGGCGATCTCGATGGTCTCCGGCTTGTGCTCGACGACGAGGACGGTGTTGCCCTTGTCCCGCAGGCGGAGCAGGAGGTCGTTCATCCGCTGGATGTCGTGCGGGTGCAGACCGACGGTCGGTTCGTCGAACACGTAGGTGATGTCGGTGAGCGAGGAACCCAGGTGCCGCACCATCTTCACGCGCTGCGACTCGCCGCCGGACAGCGTGGCGGACTCGCGGTCGAGCGACAGGTAGCCGAGACCGATCTCCACCAGCGAGTCCAGCGTGCCCCGCAGCGTCGCCAGCAGCGGTGCGACGGACGGGTCGTCGATCGAGTGCACGAACCGCGCGAGGTCGCTGATCTGCATGGCGCAGCAGTCGGCGATGTTCACGCCGCGGATCCTGGAGGCGAGCGCGGCCTGGTTGATGCGGGCGCCCTCGCACTCCCCGCAGGTGGTGAACGTGACGGCGCGGTCCACGAACGCGCGGACGTGCGGCTGCATCGACTCGCGGTCCTTGGAGAGGACCGTGCGCTGCAGCTTGGTGATCAGGCCGTCGTAGGTGATGTTGCTGCCGCCGATGGTGAGTTTCGTCGTCGGCTTGTGGAGGAAGTCGTGCAGTTGCTCGTCGGTGAACGTGCTGATCGGCTGGTCGGCGGGGTAGAGGCCCGAGTTCGCGAGGACCTGCCAGTACCAGCTGCCGACGGCGTAGTTCGGGGCGTCGATCGCGCCGTCGTTCAACGACTTCGACCTGTCGACGATGGCGTCCACGTCGATGGTCGTGACCTTGCCCAGGCCCTCGCAGGCCGGGCACATGCCCTCGGGCAGGTTGAAGCTGAACGCGCCGGACGTGCCGACGTGCGGCTCGCCCAAGCGGCTGAACACGATCCGCAGCATCGTGTGCGCGTCGGTGGCGGTGCCGACGGTGGAGCGCGAGTTCGCGCCCATGCGCTCCTGGTCGACGATGATCGCCGCGCTCAGGTTGTGCAGCGCGTCCACGTCCGGGCGGCCGATCGACGGCATGAACGACTGCAGGAACGCGGTGTAGGTCTCGTTGATCATGCGCTGGGACTCGGCCGCGATCGTGCCGAAGACCAGCGAGGACTTGCCGGAGCCGGACACGCCGGTGAAGACGGTCAGGCGGCGCTTGGGGACGTCGAGCGACACGTCCGCGAGGTTGTTCTCCCTCGCCCCGCGGACCTGGATCCAGTCATGGCTGTCAGCGACAGCGTTCACGCTGCTTCCCCCACTGAGTTGATTTCAGTACTGATTCTTTATGCCGTAAAGTACGGGTTGGCAAGGTTACTTTACGGTGTAAGGAGTCGCAACCGTGGTCGTCTACGCAGGTCAGGGCGATCCACGTCGCTCCATCGAACTGCTCTGGCGCGCGTCGGCCGCCGAGAAGCGGCCCGGCCCGAAGCCGGGGCTGAGCGTGGACGCGATCGTCGACGCCGCCATCGAGGTCGCCGACGAGCAGGGCATGGCGTTCTCGATGCGCGCGGTGGGGGAGCGGCTCGGGCGCACGGCCATGGCGCTCTACACGTACGTGCCGGGCAAGAACGAGCTGGTCGACCTGATGTACGACCGCGCGATGGCCGAGGTGCCGACGTCCTACGACCTGGCCGAGGGGTGGCGGCCCGCCGTCACGCGCTGGGCGCACGACATGTGGGAGTGCTACGGCCGCCACCCGTGGGTGCTGCAGGTGTCGCAGGCGCGTCCGGTGCTCGGCCCGCACGAGTTCGCGGTGACCGAGGCGCTGGCCGCGATCCTCGTCTCGACCGGCCTGCCCGGCCGCCGGCTGCGCGGGATCGTCGGCGCCATCAACTACTTCGTGCGCGGCGCCGCCCAGACCGTTGCCGAGGCCCGTGCGGCGGGCGGTGCGACCGGGGAGGCCGACGAGGAGTGGTGGTACGCGCGGTCCGCCGTGCTGGTCGAGGTCGAGCCGGACCTCGAGAAGAAGTTCCCCATGCTGCACGTCCTGGAGAACGATCGGGAGCCGATCGACCCGGAGCTGCCGTACCTGGAGAACGACGCCGTGGAGAACTTCCGCGGCGGGTTGAAGGTCCTCCTCGACGGTGTCGAGGGCGCTGTAGCAAAACCGTGACATGGTCCGGACGTTCACCGCACATGGGCTCGGTGGGATCGTGCCCATGGCAATCGGCAGAGTCCTCGTGGCGGTGGCGTGCGCCCTGATGCTGACGGCGCCGAGCACGGCGGCCGCCCCCTCGCAGGACCGCCCCGGCCGGGCGACCATGACGATGGCCTACGAGGTCGGGGACCTCGCCGCCGTCGTGCACGCGCCCCGCACCCTCGTCGACGTCGGGCCATTGGTGTTCGGCAACGACCTCACCGCACCACTGCTGGCGGAAAGGGGTGCCATCGTGGTGGTCGTGCACGACCGGTGGTCGGTCGACCGGCACCGTGAGCTGTGGCGTGCGCTGGACGAGCGCAGCGGGCCGCTGGCGGAGCGGTTCGCCGGGTTCGCCGGCCACTTCACCGTGGCGCGACCGTGACAGGTCCCCCACGAGGCCGGCACGTGCCGGTCGGAAGGGCCGCGGCCGCCGTCGTCCTCGCGATGGCGCTGGCCGCGCCGACCACCTCCGGCGTCCGGAACGTCGAGCACTCACTCGGTGACAGGGCATCGCAGGTGCCTGCTCTCGTGTCGCACCAGATGGTCCCGTCGCGGCTCTCGAGCTCACCTCGGTCGTGCAAGCGCCGCACAGCGGGGACGACCACCTCGCCGAGGAAGTGGCGCGGCAGGGTCCGGTGGTCGTGCCGGCCACGACCACTTCGTCGTGCCGCATCAACCGATCGGTTAGGCCGACAAGAGACTTTGGGCGGACGCGTCCCCCTTCCGCCACTGCCACGCTGGGTGGCGGAAGGGGGAGAATTCCATGCTCAAGACCACCGCGCTGCTCACGGCAGCGCTGACAGTGCTGACCGCAGGACCCGCCACCGCGCACGCGAACGGTGACTGGTCCGGCTGGGCGAAGGACCTCGCCGGGTCGCGGCACCAGGCCGCGGAATGGCGGATCAACGCGGGCAACGCCTCGAAGCTGAAGCTGAAGTGGGCGTTCGCCTACCCCAAGGGCGACTACAACGGCGTCCGCAGCCAGCCGGCCGTCGTGGGGGACACCGTCTACTTCGGGGGTCCCGACGGGAAGTTCTACGCCCGTGACGCGCGCACCGGCCGGGCCAGGTGGGAGTTCGCGCTCCCGCAGGGAAACCGGTACGCGTTCAACTCCGACGGCCCGGTCGTGGCCGACGGCAAGGTGTTCTTCGGCGACAGCGCGAGCAGGTTCTTCGCGCTCGACCAGCGCACCGGGCGCCAGAAGTGGCAGGTGCAGCTCGACACCGGCATCGCGTCGATGACCACCAGCTCGCCGATCGTCCACAACGGACTGGTGTACGTCGGCACGTCCAGCGCCGAGAACGTGCTGCCGAACACGCACGACTGCTGCACGTTCCGCGGCCACGTCGACGCGTTCGACGTCGACACCGGAGCGTTGGTGTGGCGCCACTACACGGTGCCGGAACCGGTCCAGGTGGGCACGTGGCCCAACGGCGCCAAGCGTTTCGAGCCGTCCGGCGTCGGCGTGTGGAGCTCGCCGGTGATCGACCGCAGGACCGGCACGCTCTACGTCGGCACGGGCCAGAACTACACGGGCAAGGGCGGTGAGTTCGACTCGCTGCTCGCACTGGACGCCCGCACCGGCGCGGTGAGGTGGACCAACCAGGTCACCGACGCCGACACGTGGCGCGACGCGTGCAACCAGCCCGACGCCGAGGGCTACTGCCCGGGCCTCAAGGACGGCACCAACCTCGACTACGACATCGGCGCCACGCCGAACCTGTTCAGCGTGAACGGCAGGCAGCTCGTCGGTGTGGGGCAGAAGTCCGGTGTGTACCACGTGTTCGACGCCTCGACGGGGCAGGTCGTGTGGCGTCGTCAGCTCGGTGTGCCGCTGCCCAGCGGGGGCATCTCGGGCATCCAGTGGGGGTCGAGCTACGACGGCAAGCGGCTCTACATCGCGACCTACTACGCCGATCCCGGCAAGCTGTTCGCGGTGGATCCCGCCACCGGCACCGTGTTGTGGGAGACGCCGGCACCCGCCGACGGCTGTTCGACGGGCGGTGCGGCGGGCCAGCCCGGTTGTTACCAGGCGCACGGCCTGCCGGTGTCCAGCTCACCCGGTGTGGTGTGGCTCGGGGCGCTCGACGGCAAGTTCCGGGCGTACGACGCCAGGACGGGCCGGATCATCTGGACCTACGACACCATCCAGGACGTGCGCGGTGTCAACGGGCTGACCGGTCGTGGTGGAGTGCTGGCCGGTCCCGGTGCGGGAGCGGTGATCTCGGACGGCATGGTGTACGTGCAGTCGGGCTACAACTCGGCGTTCCAGAACCCGCACGGCCACGTGCTCCTAGCGTTCGGCCTCTAGTTTCGCGCGCACGCGGTCGGTCGGAAGTCCCGCCCGCGTGCGCAGTTCCACTGCCTTCTGCCAGGCCTGACGAGCCTGCTCGGCGGCACCCGCGGCAGCGTGGGCGTCGCCGAGCTGTTCGTGCGCACCGGCTTCGAGCGGCAGGTCGCCCGCCCGCCGGAACATCTCGGAGGAGCGGGTGAACGCCTCGGCCGCCTTCGCGTGGTCGCCCAGCCCGAGGTGGCCGGTGCCGAGGTTGTCCCACGCCTCGGCCTGGCCGACCAGGTGGTCCATCGCCCGCCACATCCGCATCGCGCGTTCCGCGTACTCGACGGCCTGCGCGTACTCGCCCCGTTTCCCGTGGCCCCAGGCCAGTCCGGTCAACGCGTTGGCCTGCCCGTGCTCGTCGCCGCACTCCTCGAACAACGCGAGCCCGCGCCGCGTGTGCTCCAGCGCCTCGCCGATCCGGTCGTCCGGGCACAGCATCGCGATGTTGAGCAGCACCTCGGCCCGGCCCGCCGGGTCGCCCTCGTACAGCTCGAACGCCCGGCGCAGCGCCGCGGCCGACTCGTCCGGCCTGCCCGCGCGGCTCAGGCTGCGGCCGAGGTTGATCAGCGTGCGCCCGAACGCGTCGGTGTCGCCGAGCCGTTCCACCGCGGCGGCCGCGAGTTGTTGCGACGTCAGGAGATCGCGGTAGCGGGCCTGGCGGTCGAGCGCGTCGGCGAGGCACCAGCCCATGAGCCACGTCTGCACCGGCGTGCCGCGGGGCAGGGCCGCCATCAGCGTCGGGTGCTCGGTCATGAGCCACGCCAGCGCTTCCTCCTGCGTGCCGAACCGCCCGACCACGACCCCCGGCGCCGGGTCCGGGGTCGTCGGGCGGTGGCGGTGCGGCGTGTAGACGACACCGGCCTCCACGCCCGTCAGCGCGAGGTGGTCGAGCAACCGGTGCAGCGCCTCGTCCCGTTCGCCGTCCTGGGCCAGTTCCGCCGCGTAGTCGCGCAGCAGGTCGTGGCAGGTGAAGCGGCCCGGCTCGGGTTCGTCGACCAGGTTCGCCCTGGCCAGTTCCCCCAGCAGTGCGCGAGCCTGGCCGACGTCGAGCCCGGCCAGGGAGGCGGCACCGGCGAGGCCGATGTCCGGGCCCGGCATCAGGCCGAGCAACCGGAAGAGCCGCAGCGCCGCCGGGCTCAACGCCTTGCAGGAGTGGGAGAACACCGAGCGCAGGTCGGCGGTGACGTCATCGTCGTCGGCGAACGCGTCGAGGTCGGCCAGTTCGTCCGCCAGCGCCGCCAGGGGGAACTCCGGCTGCGTCGCCGCCCGCGCCCCGGCCACCGCGAGGGCCAGCGGGAGCCGGGCGCAGCGGCGGACCACGGTGTCGACCGCGTCCGGTTCGGCCCGCGCGCGCTCGTGCCCGATGCGGGCGGCCAGGAGTTCGCGGGCGTCGTCGGGCGGCAGCAGTCCCAGCGGCACCGCGTGGGCGTGCGCGGGTTTCAGCGCCGTGCGGCTCGTGATCACCACGTGCGTGCCGGGCGTGCGCGGCAGCAACGGTTCGATCTGGTCGGTGTCCGTCGCGTTGTCCAGCAACATGAGGACCCGCTTGTCCGCCAACGCGTCCCGCAGCAACGCCGACTGCCCCGCGAGGTCGTGCGGCACCTGGGCGCGCGGCACGTCGAGGGCCGCCAGGAACCTCAGCACCGCGTCGCCGGGGCTCACCGCCGCGCCGCTCGGGCCGAACCCGTGCAGGTTCACGTACAGCTGGCCGTCGGGGAACCGTTCCGCCGCGCGGTGCGCCCAGTGCACGGCGAGCGAGGTCTTGCCGACGCCCCCGGTGCCGGTGATCACCACGACCCCGGTCGGCGCCTGGTCGAGTTCCGCGAGCTCCAGCGCCCTGCCGGTGAACGGCTTGGGCGCCGCGGGCAACTGGCGCGGTGCCGAGGCGGCCTGCAGGCGCCGGTGCAGGGCCGTGAGGTGCCGGGACGGTTCGGCGCCCAGCTCCTCGGCGAGCCGGGCGCGCACGACCTCGAAGTGCCGCAAAGCTTCCGCCGTGCGCCCGCTGCCGTGCAACGCCTCGATCAGCTGGGCGGCGACCCGTTCGTCCAGCGGCCGTTCGGCTGCCAGCGCCCGCAGTTCGGGCACCAGCGCCGTGTGCTCGCCCCCGGCCAGCCGCGCGTCGACGTGGCCGAGCCGGGCGGCGAGCAGCTCGACCGCGAAGTCCACGCGCCTCTGCCGCGCCCAAGGCGTGTCCAGAGTGGACAGCAGCTCGTCCTGCGCCAGTTCCAGCGCTTCCGCCGTCCTCCCGGTGCGCACCAGGTGCCGGAACAGGTGCAGGTCGATCTCCAGCGGGTCGACCCGCACCACGTACCCGCCGCCGTCGCGTTCGATCAGGCCCGGCAACGTCTGCCGCAACCGCGTCAGCCACGTCTGGATCATCGCGCGGGCCCGCGGCGGGGGCGCGTCGCCGAGCACCCGTTCGACCAGTTCCTCCGCGCTCACCACCTGGCCCGCGTCGGCGAGCAGCACACCCAGCAGGGCGCCCGGCCGGGTGGGACCGAAGTCGGTCGTGCGGTCGCCCGCCCGTGCCGAGACCCCGCCGAAGACCGTGAAGCGCACGGTGATCACCGTAGTCGCTCCCGCGGTGGCCTCACAAAAGAAAAGCGTCTCGCAGTTCCTGGACCATCAGCTCCGGCACCTCCAGCGCCGCGAAGTGGCCTCCCCGCGGCATCTCCGTCCACCGCGCGATGGTGTGGTTGCGCTCGGCCATCCGCCGGATCGGCACGCCCACGTCGTGCGGGAACACCGCCACCGACGTCGGTGTGGCGGAGCGCGGCTCCAGCTCGCCCCACGTCTCGTCGCCCTCCTGGTAGTAGCGCGCCGACGAACCCGCCGTCCTGGTGAACCAGAAGAGCGAGGCGTTCGTCAGCAGCGCGTCGAGGGGTACCCCGATCTCCGGGTCGCTCCACGTGTGGAACGCCCACTCGATCCACTCCAGCTGCGCGACCGGCGAGTCCGTGAGCGCGTGCGCGACCGACTGCGGCCGCGTGCCCTGCATCGCCACGTAACCGAACTGCTCGAACTCGTACCGGTAAGCCTTTTCCACCGACCGCCGCTCGGCCTCGACGCCCAGGTCGGCCGTCTCCCCGGTGACGCCGGCGGAGAAGATCTGGTTGAGGTGGACGGCCCTCACCTCGTCGCGCAGGCCGAGCTCACGGGTGAGCTTGGCGCCGTAGTCGAAGCCGTGCGCGACATAGCGGCGGTAGCCGAGGCGTGTCATCAGCTCGGCGACCATCTCGGCGACGCGCGCGATGGTCCACCCGAGCTCCTGCGTGGGGCCGGGGAGGCCGAAGCCCGGCACCGACGGGACCACGAGGTGGAAGTCGCGGCTGAGCGGCTCGATCATCTGCTCGAACGCGAAGCACGTCGTCGGCCAGCCGTGGGTGAGCAGCAGCGGTTCGGCGTTCCTGTTCGGGCTGGTGACGTGCAGGAAGTGCAGTTCCCGGCCGTGGATCTCCGTGGTGAACTGCGGGATCTTGTTCAGCTGTCGTTCCTTCTCGCGCCAGTCGAAGTCGCGCCAGCGCCGCACGAGCTCCTTCAGACGCGGCTGGGGCGTGCCCTGGGCCCAGTCCGCGCCCTCGGGATCGTTCGGCCAGCGGGTCTGGTCGAGGCGGCGGTGCAGGTCGTCGAGGTCGGCCTGCGGGATGTTGATCTCGAACGGCTTCATGCCCGGGACGCTATTCGGGCTGTAGGACAGTTATGGTCCTACAGTGTCCTCGGCTCGTTTGCTCAAGTTGCTCGGCCTGTTGCAGTCGCGTCGTGAGTGGTCCGGCGCGGAACTCGCGGAACGGTTGGGAGTCACCACACGCACGGTCCGCCGTGACGTCGACCGGCTTCGCACGCTCGATTACCCGGTGCACGCGTCGATGGGCACGTCTGGTGGTGGGTACCGGCTCGGGTCGGGCGCGCAGCTTCCGCCGTTGCTGCTGGACGACGACGAGGCGGTGGCCGTGGCCGTGGGGCTGCGCACCGCCAGTGGAATCGAGAACATCGGTGAGACCGCCGTGCGCGCGTTGCTGAAGGTCGAGCAGGTGCTGCCTTCCGCTCTCCGGCACCGGGTCGCCGCGGTGGAGTTCGCGACGGTGCCGCACACGTCGTCCGGTCCTGTCCTGGACGCGGAGGTGCTGACGGCGGTCGGCACGGCCTGCCGCGACCGGCAGCGGCTCCGGTTCGGCTACGTCGGGCACGCGGGGGAGGAGTCCCTGCGCGAGGTCGAGCCGCACCGGCTCGTGACGTGGGGCCGGCGGTGGTACCTGGTCGCCTGGGACGTGCGCCGGGAGGACTGGCGGACATTTCGACTCGACCGGATGAGCGTGCGGACCCCGTTCGGCGCGCGCTTCACACCGCGTGAGATCCCGGGCGGCGACGCGGGGGCGTTCGTGGCGGCACGGGTGGCCGATCGGTGGCCCGTGCAGGGTGTCGTGCGACTGAGCGTGCCCGCTTCCGACGCCCTGGACTGGCAGAGCTATGGCGAGGTCTCGGCTGTGGACGAAAACTCGTGCCACGTGCGGGTCGGAGGCGAGACGATGGACGACGTGGTGTTCATGCTCGCGAGCATCACGGTCGAGTTCGAGGTCGTCTCCCCGCCGGAGCTGTCCGCGGCCCTGCTCCAGGCGGCGGAGCGGTTTCGCCGGGCGGCGAAGTTCTAGAGAACTTCTCAGGGTCCTGACAGCAGACTCCTAGCCGCAGGAGGCTCACTGGAGGTCAGGGAGGTCCGCCATGCTGATCGAGCACACCATGCCACTGGGCACCGCGCTCACCGTGACCCACGCGTCGGACCGTGGACCACGCACGCACAATGCAGACGCATATGCCGTAGGCCGCCGCACCTTTGTGTTAGCCGACGGCGTGGGCGACACCGCTGCCGCCGCCGACGCCGCCTGGGCCGCGGCCCGCGCCGCCGCGCTGCTGGTCGACCCGGTCGCCGCCGTCCTGGCGGCCAGGGACGCACTGCAGGTGCACTCCGGCGACGCCGTGATCGTGGTCGCGGTCGCCCGCCCCGGCGGCGGCTTCGACGTGGCGTGGGCGGGCGATGCGCGCGCGTACGCGTCCGACGGCTCAGACCTCGTGCAACTCACCACCGACCACACGGTCGCCGAGTACCTCCGCTCGCGCGGGATCGTCGCCCAGCCGCGCATGGAGCACGTCGTCACGAACACGGTGCGCCTCGCGACTGTCGAGACCATCGGCCGTGCGTCCACGCGTGCCGGTTGCGTTGCCCTCGTGTCAGACGGCGTCTACGGCCCGTTGGGACGCGACGGCATCGAGGCGATCATGTCCGGCCACGCCACAGCGCAGCGTTTGGTGCGTGCGGCCATGTACGCGCACGGCACCGACAACGCGACGGCCCTCGTGGTCAGCTGACCTTCTTGCCCTTGCCGCGCTTCTTCTTGCTCGCCTCGACGCTGCGCTGCAGGGCCTCCATGAGGTCCACGACCCCGGTCGCCTCCGCGGGCTCCTCCTCGACCTTGACCTCGCCACCCTTCTGCTTGGCCTTGATCAACTCGTTCACGCGCTCGGTGTAGGTGTCGCGGTAGTCCTTCGGCCGCCAGTCGTCGGCCATCGACTCGACCAGCGACACCGCCATGTCGAGCTCCTTGCCGCGCGGCGCCCGACCCTCCGGGGTGACGTCCAGCACGTCCTGGGGCGTGCGGATCTCGTCGGCGAAGAACAGCGTGTGCACGGCGAGGACGCCCTTGTCCTCGGTGAGCGCGGTCAGGTACTGCTTGCCGCGCATGACGAACAGGGCGATGCCGGCCCGGTTCGTCTTCTTCATCGCCTGGGCGAGCAGGAGGTACGGGCGGGAGAACTCGGGCTTCCTCGGCCCCAGCCAGTACGTCTTCTGGAAGTGCACCGGATCGATCTCACCGATGTCGACGAACGCCTCGATGTCGAGTGTGCGGCTGCGGCCCGGTGCGATCTCGTCCAGCTCCTCGGGCTCCACGATCACGTACTCGCCGTTGTCGACCTCATGACCCTTGACGATCTTGTCGTAGGGGACCTCACGACCGGTGCGCTCGTTGACGCGCTTGTAGCGGATGCGGTCGGAGGTGCCGCGCTGGAACTGGTTGAAGTGCACGGTGTGGTCCTCGGTGGCGCTGTAGAGCTCCACCGGGATGGTCACCAGACCGAAACTGATCGAACCGCTCCAGATCGCCCTCGCCATGCAGGGCACGTACCCCGTTCGGCGCAACCGCAAACGGCGGGTACGGTCGCGGCGTGAGAGTCGTCGTGCTGTCCGACACGCACGCGCCGCGGTTCTGGAAGCGGTGCCCACCGGCCGTGGCCGAGCACCTGCGGTCGGCGGACCTGATCCTGCACGGCGGAGACGTCTGCGTGGCGCCCGTGCTGGACGAACTGGCGCAGTACGCGCCCATCATCGCCGTCTGCGGCAACAACGACGGGCCCGACGTGGTCGCGTGGGGCGCACCGGAGGTCGTGGAGTCCGAGATCGATGGGCTGCCGTTCGCGATGATCCACGACAGCGGCCAGAAGACCGGTCGCATGACGAGGATGCGCCGCCGGTTCCCGGACGCGCGGCTGATCGTGTTCGGGCACTCGCACATCCCGTGGGACGAGCAGGAGGACGGGGTGCGGGTGTTCAACCCCGGCTCGCCCACCGACAAGCGCCGTCAGCCGCAGGGCACGCTCGGGTTGCTCGACGTGGCCGACGGCGAGTTGCTCGACGCGCGCATCGTGCCCGTCACCTGAGCCCACTCCGCGAGCCTGGGTCCCAGCAGTTCGTAGACCCGCGGGTCGAAGCCCATGCCCGTGTGCGAGCTGTGCACCTCGACGCACTCGGCGCTCGGGTCCTGGCACAGCTGCCACGGCACGACGCCGTCCGAGCGCGAGAAGAACGAGATCGCGGGCATCCGCAGCGGCTGGGTGAGGTCCTTGACGTGCTCGTCGTAACAGGGGCCGCGCAGGCAGTCGGCGTCGAGCAGGCCCGGCACGCCCGCGGCGGCGAGACGGGTGAGGAAGTGGGCCACGCGCATGACGTTCGGGTGCGCGCCCATCGGGTCGAGCACGGGACTGCCCAGCATCACCAGGCCGCACACCAGGTCGGGGCGCCGGGCGGCGGCGAGACGGGCAACGCCGCCGCCACGGCTCTGGCCGAGCAGCACCACCGGACGACCGGTGCGCTCGGCGAGTTCTGCGGTGTTGCGCAGGAGCTTCGCCAGCAGGTCACCCGTGCAGCCCACCGTGAACCCGACTCCGGCGCTGGCCGTCGTGAAGCCGCGTGCGCGCAGCCACCGGGCGGCCGGCAGCAGGCTCACGTCACCCGCCCCGAAGCCGGGCGCGAGGACCACACCGAGGCCCCTGCCCAGGCCGGGATCGGCGTTCCGCCACACCGGGTGCCGCAGCAACCGCGGTACGCACCACAGCGCACTCACGCTGCTTTCCCGTGCGGCCGAACGCACTCCGTCGAACATGCCCTCGGGTTGCCGGGCGTTCTCCGGTTAAACCCGCGTCAGGTCACCACCACGCTCCGGAGCGAGGCGTGCCCCGGCCGCCACCCGGTCGACACCGCCACGTACCGGCCGGTCGGCGTGGAACCGTAGGTCCTGCCGTCCACGCTGTAGGCGACGGTGTGCGGCGGTGGCCGACCGGGAGTCCACTTGAGACTCACATCGGTGATGTCGTGCGCGGCACCGAGGTCGACGACCATGCGGCCGTCGTGACCCGGTGTCCACGCGGTGCGCGGGGAGCCGTCCACCGCGGCGGCCGGGTCGCTCATACCGGGTGGCAGGACGGAGTTCGGGAACGTGACGCGGCCCAGCGCGAGGTCGTCGATCGGGAACGGCGTGGCCTGCGGCATGGTCACCGTTCGTTCGGCCCCGCCCAGCACGACGGGGAGCGACCGGCCGTCGCGGTGGGTCAGCACGAACGCGGCCGGACCGCCGCGGAAGGTGACGCGCTGCGCGTTGTGGACAACGGCGGTGATGCCCGGCGGGATGCCCTTCGCGGTGAACCACGGTGCTTCGACGCGGGCGGTCGCGGCGAGCAGGGACAGCGCGTACTCGGTGCCGTCACGGGTGGTGACCTGAGTGCCCCGGTACAGACGGCTCCCGCGCAGCCTGACGGTTCCGGTGACGTCGTCGGCGGACAGGTTGAACAGGCTCAGGAACCCGTCCGCGGTGCTCGCCCGGACGTGGGGAGGGCAGTCCGGTGCCGGTTCCGCCGCGATCCCGCGCAGGTCGGCCCGCACGTACCCCTCGACGAGCCCGGCCGGCACGGTGATCGTGTCGCCCTGCACGGTGAACGGCTCGGTGGACCGCGCGACGAACCCCGCGCGGCCGTCGACGTCGAGCCAGCCCGGCGTGCTGAGGTCCGGACGCGGGTAGGTGGCCGCCGTCGTCCACGTGGTGCCGTCCGCCGAGGTCTCGATCCGGTAGGCGCCCGCAGCCGCGGTCTCCCAGCGCAGACGCACGCGCTGCACGGTCGTGGCGGTGCCGAGGTCGACGGCGATCCAGCTGTCCGCGCGGCCGCGTTCGGCACGGGCGACCGCCCAGCGCGTGGCCGGATCACCGTCCGTGGCCTTGCCCGGCTCGTAGCCGGGGTCGAACGACGACGCCGTGGTCGCCGCGGGCTTCGTCCCGGTCCCGAAGTCGAACAGCGAGTACCCGTACGTCGCATGCGGCGTGACACCGACCATGCGGACGTGCCGGGCCGTCGTCGCGGGGAACGTGATCTCGTCGACCCGGAAGCCTTCGCGCGCCTGGACCGTGACGCGGCCGGCCGATCCCGTGTACGTGCGGGATCCCGTGAGTCCGGGCATCCCGGTCATCGCGAGGTTGTGCACGTCGACCCGGCCGGGGCGGGGGAGCGCGCACACGACCGTGCCGGTGGGCAGGGTGGCGGTGCCGGCGAACCCGTCCGCGAACCGCAGCAGGCTCGCCGTGGCGTCGAAACCGTCCCGGACCTGCTGGTAGGCCACGGTGTTGCGGCCGATCACGGGAAGCGGCGGCACCAGCATCGGGGTCGAGCCGCTGATCTTGAACAACCAGTCGTCGTGCGCGGGCTGCCACGCGAGCTTCGTGAAGCCCGGCTTCGTCACCGTGCCCGCCCAGGCGGCCGCGGACTGGTGGGTGAGCAGGCCCGGGTCGGCGCCGTGGTCGATCGTGATCGCGGCACGGCTGAAGAACTCCTGCTCCGGCACGGGTGTCGCGGGCGGGCGCAGCTCGTGCAGCAGGTAGCTGATCGCCAGTTCCGCGCGGGCCTCCGGCTCGTACTTGGCCTCACCGGAGAACTTCGCGAGCCGGTGGACCGGCGGATGCGCCTGGTAGGCGAGCAGCCGGGACGCGAGCGCGGCCTCGGCCCTGGCGGCCATCGGGTCCTGCAGGACGGTGGAGCGGAAGGCCAGCGGGATGACGTCACGGCCGTAGAGGTGCTCGCGGTCGTTGACCATCGGCATCAACGGCTCGCCGGCGTCGCTCATCGTGGCGAGGATGGTGCGCCACAACAGCTCGCCGTTCGGCTGCTGGGTGAGCACCTCGGGCAGCGGCCGTCCGGCGAGCAGGAAGTGCACGGCGTTGCGGCCGGAGGTGCGCCAGAGTTCCTCCTGGTAGTGCGGGCCGAACGAGCCGTGGTTCTCGACGATGAACGTGTCGTGCAGGTTCGTGGCCGTGTTGGCCGAGATCGGCACGCCGTCCACAGTGGAGGGATTGGCGAGGTCGGCGGCGGGCAGGCCCGCCTCGTTGCGGCTCCAGCGGCCGAACGCCTCGCGCCAGCCCGGTCCGTCGCCGTGCCAGGCCAGTCCGGGCGCGAGGGCCTGGGCGTAGACGCCCATCTCCTCCAGCTTGGTGTCACCGCGGTGGCCGCCGGTGAGCCCGTTCGGGGTCCAGCTGCCCGAGCGCGGGTCGTTCGCCGTGCCGAGGGACGTCGTGTACTCGGCCTGGCCGCGCGCGATCGCCTCGACGTTCGCGCGGGTCCGCGCGTCCAGGCCGGGCCAGAGCAGGCGGGCGGCGAGCACGAAGTAGGACTGGAACGTGGTGTCCCAGAACAACGTCTTGCCCCACTCCGTGCCGCCCGCCAGCACGTTGCTCGCCGCGAAGTGCTTGATCGTGGCGAGGGTGTGCTCCTTCAGCTCGTCCTTCTCGACTCCTGCGAGGGACGCGTCGTAGCTGCCTCTCGTGAGGAGGACGGCGTTGCCGAGCACGACCGCGAAGCCGAAGTCCGTGCGCCGGTACCGACCGGCTGTCGCGTCGTACTGCGTCTCGGCCCACTTCGTGTGCCTGAGCAGCACCTCGTAGTAGGTGTCCTTCAGTTGTGCCACCGAGACTTTCGGAGCGAGGGCGAGCACACCGGTGGCGGCCAGGAACGTCCTGCGGTTGATCAGCATGTCAGCGCGGCCTCCGCCCAGTCGGCGTGGTCGAAGTTGCGGCCGTCGCCGCCGTCGGTGACGCGGAGGCTGAGCATCCGGACGTTCGCGACGTCGACGTCGATCGGTACCGCCGCGCCCTTGGCCCGGACGACACCGCTGTCGTACAACGGTTTTTCGTCACCGAACACCTGGAACACGACCGAGCCCGTCTCGGTGGTCTCGTCGTCGAGGCCGATCTTCGCGCTGAACCGTTCGCAGCCCCTGCCGAGGTAGACCGAGATCTCGGACGGCGCGTGCGTGCCGAGGCCCTTGGCGTAGGCGGTGCCGCCGATGGACAGCGCCTGGCCGTCACCGCCGGTGTTCTCGCCGTTGGACCTGTCCCGCTCGACCGGGCCCCAGCCGTTGGTCTCGCTCATGAACGGCAGGTCGCTGACCTGGGCGCCGTTCGACGGCGTGGGCGGGGGCACGAACGCCTTGACCGCCTGCTCGACGTGCACATCACCGAAGGTGGCGACGACCGGCACGTCCACCGGGCCGACCCTTCCGCCCGCGGTGAGCCGCCAGCGGCCGTTGATCGACTCACCCGGCGCGAGCCTGGCACGGGTGATCGCCGGACCCGTGGCGGACCAGCCCTCGGGTGCGGTCGCCGTCAGCCGGACGTCGCGGATCTCCCTGTCGCCGTTGGTGAACGTGCCGGTGACCTCGATGCTCGAACCCGCCGGGGTGTCGGTCGTCCCGGCCGGCGTGACGGTCAGCGTGGTCTTCGGGACCTGGCGGACCGGCTGGTCGCACGTCTGCAGACCCGGCCGGTAGCGGCAGATCAGGGTGGCGAAACCGCCGTTGCGCCCGGCCGGCACCGCGAGGGTGTCGGTGTTGCGCAGCACCTGCCGGTCGCGGACGACGTCAGCCCTGGTGGCGGGGTCGCGGACGGTCTCGACCAGCCACTGCCCGCCGCCGAGGAAGCCCAGCGGTGCCTGGAGAGTGCGCTCCTGGGTCGCGATGCCACCGACGAACCACCGGTCGCCGTTGCGGCGCGCGACCACGGCGTGCGAGTCGGGGTCGCCGTCGAGCAGCCGGGTCTCGTCCCAGACCGTCGGGAGCTGGTTCAGGTAGCGCAACGCCTGCGGATGCCGTTCGTAGGCCTCGGGTTTGTCGGCGAAGTGCGTCCAGCCCGACTCGTACACGACCGGCAGCGCGACCTCGTGCGCGATCGACGCCTCCTTCGTACCGACCTCGAGCGACACGGGCGTGTAGTCCATCGAGCCGGCGACGTTGCGGGTGAAGAACTGCACGGGGTTGTTGGCGGCGGGCGGGTAGTTCTCGGCGCCGCGCACCGCTTCCATCGTGAGCACGTGCGGCCAGGTGCGCGCGAGGCCGTGCGGGATGGTGGAACCGTGGAAGTTGACCATCAGCTTCAGGTCGGCCGTCTTCTGCAACACCGCGTCGTACCAGCGGTAGCGGTCCTGCGAGTCGGACTCCATGAAGTCGAGCTTCACGCCTTTGGCGCCCCACTGCTTGACCCTGGGCAGCACGGTGTCGCGCTCCTGCTGCGTGTCGAGGTCGGTCCAGTGCATCCACAGCAGGATCTCCACGCCCTGCGCGCGGGCGTACCGGATGAGCTCGGGCACCCAGGCGGCGCTCCAGCCCTCGTCGACCAGCGAGTACTGCCAGCCGTTGCGGGCGGCGAAGTCGACGTACTGCTTCTGCCGCGCGAAGTCGCTCGGACTCGAGTGCTCGCTCAGCCACGACCACGCGACCTTGCCGGGCCTGATCCAGCTCGTGTCGGTGAATCTCGCCGGGCTCGCCAGGTCGTCCACGAGCGTGGAGGTGCTGACGGTGGCGAGGTCACCGACGATCGCGGTGCGCCACGGCGTCGTACCGGTCGACGCCACCTCCGGGTCGGCGAGGACGACCCGGAAACCGTCGCCTTCCCGGCGCAACCGGCTGCCCGCGTACCGGCCGTCCACATCGGACTCGGTGAGCAGCGCGAAGTCCTGGCCCGTCTGGAAGAGCGACGGGTAGCCGAAGTCGCCGGTGGCCTCCCCGGCGGTCGTGCGCACGCGGTTGGCCTCGTACCAGGCGTTGTAGGGCAGCAGCCACGCCTTCGCGTCGGCGGGGACGCGGAAGGTGGACGCCTCGCCGGTGACGGTCGCGGGTCCGGGCAGCACGTACCGGTAGGCGACGCCGTCCGCCGAGACGCGCACGACCAGGTCGAAGGTGCCCGAGGCGGTGCGGAACCCGAACCTGGCCTCGGTCAGGCGGGCCGAGCGCTGCAGCCGCTTGCCCGTCGTCATCGTGTAGCGCTCGGTGACAACGCGGTCAGCGCGTCCGGTGAACTGCAGGTCTTCGGTGAGGTCCGCGGTGCTCGTCGTGAGGCCGACGGCGGCGGGGTGGAGCACCGTTCTGCCTTGGCGGTGGACGGCGAGTGTGAGGTTTCCGCTGCTCAGGGCCAGTTCCGCGGTGACCTGGCCTGGACCTCGGACGGTCCAGGCGGCCGGAGCGGCGACGGCGGGCGCGGCGGGCAACAGCAGGGCGAGCACGAGGACGAGCAGTCGTGACATCGTTGTCAGCTCCCGGGGTGAGACCGCTTCCATCGTGTGGAGGCGGTCCGCGCCCGGTCAAGTGGCTGATAGTTATCAGTCCTCTTGCGGACAGGCTTTTCACATGACGACGATCTCGATCTCCTTGCCGAGCTTCGCGCCGCCGAGCAGGTCCAGGTCGTCACCGCTCCAGAAGCGGCCAGGGTCGTACCAGTTGGGCCGGCGTTTCGGCAGCAGCCCCATCTCCTCGTACGTGACGGCGACGATCTCCGCGCAGAACGCGCTCTCGATCGTCGCGTCGGACCTGCCGCCCACCGGAACCCGGCCGCGGATCCACCGCGAGGCGAGCTTGGCCGTCGAGGGGAACGGCGTGCCGTCGAGCCGCGCCACCGTGCGCAGCGCAGCGTCCTCCATCTCGCGCGTCACCTCGAAGTCGAGCTGCCGCAACCACGCCCGCTGCCCGTACTTGTCGTGCCACGTCACCACGGCGTCGCGCAGGTCGTGCAGCTGCGCACCGCGCTGGTGCGTGCCGCTCCACATGTCCTTGAGGGACTTGCCGAGCTCGGCGTGCCACATCAGCGGCGGCAGGTCGTCGATGACGACCGCCATGCCGACGTGGTTCACGGGACTGTTCGTCATGGCCTGGATCGCCCGGTCGGCGGGGCTGCGCCCGCGGAACACCCACACGTCACCGGTGCGGGTCATCTCGACGGCTTGGTCCAGGGAGGTCGGCATGGCCCCGTACCCTATGCGCATGAAGCTCTGGAAGCTGCTCGGCATCGCCGCTTTCGCGGGTGTCGCGGCGAGCGGCGTGGTCGCCGCCCGCAACCAGCGCCGCCGCGCCGCCTACACGCCGGACGAGATCAGGGAGCGGTTGCACGCACGGGTGGCCGAGGCTTCGCGCCCGGAATGAGCAGGTAGGCCGCGCGTGGCGGCCTGAGGAGCGGGACCGCCGAGGCCTCAGTCCTCCGCGTCGCGGACCACGAGCGCGATCTGCACCCGGTTCTCGACCGCCAGCTTGGCGAACAGGCTGCCGGTGTGCGCCTTCACCGTCGCGACGCTGATGTGCAGCCGTTCGGCGATCTCCGGGTTGCTCAGCCCGTCCGCGATGGCCCGCGCGGTGTCGAGCTCGCGTTCGGTCAATGTGGACAGTCTCGTCCGCGCGGCCTCGCGGCTCCCGCGGCGTGAGGCGGACGACCGCGGCCCGGTGGCGGCGGCGATCACCCGTGCCGTGGCGGCCGGGGACAGCACCGGGTTGCCCTCGGCGACCGTGCGCACCGCGTCCACGATGCGCGCGGGTGGGGTGTCCTTGAAGACGAAGCCGAGTGCTCCGGCTTCCAGGGCGCCGAGCACCAGGTCGTCGGAGTCGAAGGTGGTCAGCATCAGGACCTTGGGCGGTGACGGGCGCGCGAGCAGTTCCCTGGTGGCGCTGATGCCGTCGCGGCCGGGCATGCGCACGTCCATCAGCACCACGTCCGGGCGTTGCTGGTCGACCACGGCGAGCGCGGACTCGCCGTCGGCGGCCTCCGCGACCACGGTCAGGTCCGGCTCACCGTCGAGGAGCAGCCGCAGTGCCATCCGCACCAGCTGGTCGTCGTCGACGACGACCACCCGCGTCGGTTCGCGCTCGTCCACTCAACCTCTTCCCGTCCGGTGCGGCCAGGGTAGCCGCGCGGCGAGCAGGTAGCCGCCGCCGGGCGCCGGGTGGTGGTCCAGCGTTCCTCCGGCGAGGGTGACGCGTTCGGTGAGTCCCGGCAGCCCGAATCCGGAGGACGGCGGCCGGGGTCCGGGCTCGGTGGCGGCGGAGTTGCGGACGCTCACGCGCAGTTCGTCGCCGGCCGTTCCCTCCACGGTGACCCGCACTTCGGCTCCAGGGGAGTGTTTGGCGGCGTTGGTCAGTCCTTCTTGGACGACGCGGTAGCCGGTTCGCCCGATGAGCTCGGGCGGTTGGCCGGTCACGTCGTTCACCAGCGTGACCTCGAGCCCGGAGGCGCGGGAGTCGGCGATCAGGCCGGGCAGGCGGTCGAGCGAGGGCTGGGGTGGTTCCGGGCGGTCCGGATCGCCGTGCAGCACACCGAGGACGTCGCGCAGTTCTTCCAGTGCGAGCTGGGACCCGTCGGCGATCCCGCGGACCAGCAGGCGGGTGTCCTCGGCCGTCAGGTCGGCGCGGTGGTCCAGCACGCCGGCCTGCATGGCCACCAGGGAGATCCGGTGCGCCAGCACGTCGTGCATCTCCCGGGCGATCCGGGTCCGCTCCTGGGCGCGGGCCTGCGCGGCTCGCGCGTGCTGTTCCCGTTCCGCGCTTTCCGCTCGTTCCCGCAGGGAACGCGCTTCGGCCCGCCCGGCCCCGACGGCCACGCCGATGGCCACCGCGGTCCCCGAGCACAGCAGGGGAAAGGTGAGCTCGAGCCACATCGAGACCGGTGCGACGTCGATCGGGTAGATGCCCCCGAGCACCTGCGATGCGCTCACGAAGGCTAGGACGACCACACCGATCTCGACCGGGCGGCGCCGGGTGGAGAGCGAGCACAGGGCCAGCAGCGCCGCGCCGGCGGCCAGCGTCGACGCGCTGGAAGCGACCGTGACCACCAGGGCCACCGCGAGCGGGAAGCGCTGCCGCCACAGCAGCAGGACCAGACAGGCGAGCGCGACCAGCGGATCACCGGTGACCAGCCAGGAACACGTGTCCGCGGCGCACCCCGGCGGCACGAGCACCGCGGTGGCGAACCAGAAGGGGACTCCCAGCAGCGCGGCCACCACCAGCCGCCACGCGTGCCCCCACCACCTCGCCGGATCCGTTCTCACCCGGTCATTGTCGCGAAGGGCCGGGGTCGTCGCAGGAGCCCCAGGTCCAGTCCACTCCCCGACCTGGGTCGTACCGGTGCACTCGACCTGGGGCCAATGCGGTCGAGCCGCCGGACCGATGTGGTCGCGGTGCGGAATGGACAGAGTGGGTCCCAGCCGGGCACGTACCCGCACGCTTCGACTGGAGGACAACACGATGCGCAGGACCTTGCCGGTCGCCCTCGCCGTGACCGCCCTGCTGACCACCGCCGTTCCCGCCGGCTCCGCGGCGGCGCAGGCCCTGGCGTGGGGCCCGTGCCCCGAGGGAGTCGCCGCACCGCGGCTCGAGTGCTCGACCCTTGAAGTGCCGCTGGACCACCGCGATCCCGGTGGCGAGCTGATCGAGATCGCGATCTCCCGGCTGGCCGCCGAGAACCCGGCCCAGCGGCGCGGTGTGCTGCTGACCAACCCAGGTGGGCCCGGCGGTGGAGGACTCGGGTACCCCGCTCTGCTCGCCGGTTCCGGCCTGCCCCGAGAGGTGCTGGACTCCTACGACGTCATCGGGTTCGACCCGCGTGGCGTCGGCCGCAGCACACCGGTGACCTGCGAGCTGACCCCGCAGCAGCAGGCACGAGGTGCTTTCGCGTCCTACGCGCACACCTCGGCCGACGTCGTCCGCGAAGCCGGCTACGCGCGTTCCATCGCCGAGCAGTGCGCCACCTCGCCGACGGCGAAGATGCTGCCGCACACCACCACCGCGAACACCGCCCGCGACATGGACCTGATCCGGAAGGCGTTGGGGGAGAGGAAGATCTCCTTCCTCGGCGCCTCCTACGGCACCTACCTCGGCGCCGTGTACGCGACGATGTTCCCCGACCGCGGCGATCGGATCGTGCTCGACAGCAACCTGGGGCCCGGCGGGTACGACGTCACGGCCATGCGCAGGTTCGCCCAGGGGCTGGAGGACCGGTTCCCGGACTTCGCCGCCTACGCCGCGGCGCACCCCGAGCACGGCCTCGGCACGACCCCGGACCAGGTGACCGCCAAGTACTTCGACCTGGCGAAGCGGCTCGACGCCCGGCCGGTCCAGGGCGTGGACGGACTGACCTTCCGCGGGATCACCTTCGAGTACCTCTACAGCGACGCCGCCCTGTCCGCGCTGGCCAAGACCTGGCAGGCGATCGACACGAACCAGCCGGTGCCCTTGCTGCCGGCGACCGACCGCGACAACTCCATGTCCGCCCGCCTGCACGTGATCTGCGGTGACTCGCGGTGGCCGGACTCGATCCGGGACTACCAGCGCGCGGTCGCCGCCGACCGGGTGAAGTACCCGATGCTGGGCGCGGTCACGGCCAACATCGGCCCGTGCGCGTTCTGGCCGGACCGGCGCACCGAGCCGCCGGTGCGCATCGGGGACCGGGGTCCGTCGAACGTGCTGCTGCTGCAGAACGAACGCGACCCGGGCACGCCGTTGTCCGGCGCGCGGGACCTGCGCCGGGCGCTCGGGAAGCGGGCCACCCTGGTGACCGCCGACGCGGGCGGCCACGGCCTCTACCCGTGGGGCGGCAACCAGTGCGCCAAAGACGCGGCGACGAAGTTCCTGACCACCGGGCAACGCCCGTCCCAGGACCTCGCCTGTGCCGCGGAACCGGGCCGGTGACCGTCGTGTTCGAGGAGATGCGCGAACGCCGGGCCGCCCGGCGCGTCAAACCCGGCGACGGGCACCCGCTGCCGCGGTTCCGCTGGTGGCAGCTGTTCGGCCGCTCGCTGTTCTACCTCGACCTGACCGACGCCGTCTACGCGGTCGACGTCCGGCACAACCGCACCGACGCCGAGGGGTACACCAACGCCGACCTGTACGTCGACGGCAGGCGCCACGCCCGGTCCCGGCTCCCGGCCGCGTTCCCCGTCCCGGGCGGCAAGATCGAGGTGAAGGTGAGCGCGTTCGGGCTCAAGCGGTGCCACTACGTCACCGCCGGAGGGACCGAGCAGCGGCTCCGGCCGGACCGCTTCTCGGCAGAGGGCCGCAGGGAACACCTGGACCGCGTCCACCCGGCGCTCAGCCGCGGGATCAGCGTCGTCTCGACGACCGTGCTCCTCGTCTCGCTTGCGTTCCTGGTCCTGCAGCTGCTCGAGAAGCTGACCCGGCCCGCACCGATCGCGGCGCACATCGGCACCTTCGTGTCACCGGTGAACCTGCCGGTGTGGCTCAACATCACGTTGGGCGTGGCGGCCGCGCTGGCGAGCACGGAACGGGCGTGGAGGCTGCGCTTCAACTGGCTGCTCGACGGCGGGGCCGGCTAGCTCTGCTCTTATTAAACCGTCCAGCCGGTACAATAACTGGGTGACCCCTGGTGAGGCCCTCGCGGCGACGAAGCCGTCCACGCCGTATCGGCGCAGGTGGGCGGCGTTGGTGGTGCTGGTCGGCTCGATGCTGCTGCTGGCCGTCGACGGCACGGTGCTGTACCTGGCCGTGCCGTCGCTGACCGCGGACCTGGCGCCGAGCTCGACGCAGGTCCTGTGGATCGGCGACGTCTACGCGCTGGCGCTGGCGGGCCTGCTGGTGACCACGGGCACGCTCGCCGACCGGCTCGGGCGCAAGCGCGTGCTGCTGGCGGGCACCGCGGCGTTCGGCGCGGCGTCGGCGCTGGCGGCGTTCGCGCCGAACGCGGAGATGCTGATCGCGGCACGGCTGCTGCTCGGTGTGGCCGGGGCGACGATCATGCCGTCCACGCTGTCGATCATCCGCACCATGTTCCCCGACCAGCGTGAACGCACCAGGGCGATCGCGATCTGGTCCGCCGCCTCGGCCGGCGGGATGGCGCTGGGCCCGCTGGTCGGCGGGCTGCTGCTGGAGCACTTCTGGTGGGGCTCGGCGTTCCTGATCAACGTGCCGGTGGTGCTGGTGTTCCTGGTGGCGGGCGCGGTCCTGCTGCCGGAGTCGCGCAACCCGCGACCCGGCCGGTTCGACCTGCTGTCCGCCGCGATGTCGATGACGGCCGTCGTGCCGCTGGTCTACGCGGTCAAGCACGCCATCGGCGCCGGCGTGGACCTCAGGTCGGTGCTCGCCGCGGTGGTGGGGGTGACGGCGGGTGTGCTGTTCGTCCGCCGTCAGCGCCGACTGGAGACGCCGCTGATCGACGTGGAACTGTTCGCCAACAAGGCGTTCAGCGGGGCGGTGCTGGCCAACTTCGTCGCGATCTTCGCGCTGATGGGCGTGTTGTTCTTCTTCTCGCAGTACCTGCAGCTCGTGCGCGGCCTGCGCCCGCTGGCCGCCGGACTGGTCGAGCTGCCCACGACCGTCGCGTCCGTCCTGGCCGTCGCCGTGATCGGGCTGCTCGTGGCACGCCTGGGCACCGGTCGTGCCGTGGCGGTGGGGTTGCTGCTCGCCGCGCTGGGCCTGGTGCTCGTCGCCGTCGCCGAGAACGCCGATCACGTCCTGTGGCTGGCGGCGGCCCTGCTCCCGCTGGGACTGGGCATCGGCGTGGCGATGACGCTCACCACCGACGCCGTGGTCTCCGCGGTGCCGTCCGAACGCGCCGGCGCCGCCTCGGCCATCTCGGAGACGGCCTTCGAGCTCGGCGGTGCGCTCGGCATCGCGCTGCTCGGCTCGACGGTGACCCTGGTCTACCGGGCGTCGCTGGACCTGCCCGCCGACCTGCCCGGTCCCGCCCGCGCCGCCGTGCAGGACTCCCTGGCCACCGCGGTCAACACCACCGGCTCCGGTGTCGTCGCGGCGGCGCGGGAGGCGTTCACGACCGCCATGCAGGTCACGTCCGTCGCCGCCGCCGCGATCACCGTGATCGCCGCCCTCATCGCCTGGTACACGATCCCCTCCGGTAGGAAGGGCGGCACCACCACGACCCCGACCGAGGAGTAGTCCATGCCGCGTGTAGCCGGGCGCACCCCCGAGGACACCCGCCGCGCGCTGCTGGACGCCGCCGGCGCGTGCATCCGCGCCCGCGGCACCTCCGCCACGCTCGACCACATCGCCAGGGACGCGGGCGTGTCCAAGGGCGGTCTCCTGCACCACTTCGCCACCAAGGACGACCTGGTGCGGGCCCTGGCCCAGGACCTGTTCGACCGGTTCCGCGCCGACGTCGTCGCCGCCGTGGACCCCGACGACACCGCGCCGGGGCGTCTCACCCGCGCCTACATCCGGGTGAGCGCGGCGTTCTCCCGCGACCCCGGCATGTTCCGCGACCTCGTCCCCCTGCTCAGCCACCTGGCGACCATCCCGGAGATCACCGACCTCGCCCGCGAGGACACCCTGCGCTGGCACGACGACCTCGCCGACGACGGCCTCCCGCCCCACGTCACCGCGCTGATCACGGCCGCGGCCGACGGCATCAGCGCCGTGCCCACCTGGCACCACCACCCGGACCGGCAGCCGCTCACCGACCTGGAAGCCCTCCTGGTCGGCCTCACCACACCCGGACCCGCCTGGGACCACCTCGCCCCGCGGTAGCCGCTCGCCCGGGGTTGTCCACCGATCGTTGTCAATCCGTGCGACCCCGACACCGGACAACGAAGTCTGCGTACCTTCGGAAGTGATGGCACTCCGGGGGGAAGCACATGCCAATCGTGATGTCCGAACCCGCGCCCGAAGGACGCGGCCTGACCATTCTCTTCGAGCTGGAAGACCTGGCGCGCACGCGTTTCGCGGCGGCTCCGCTGCCGATGTACGAGCTGGTCTTCACCGTGCACGGCGGCAAGTGGGACCGCCTGCTGCTGCCGCGGATCCGCCCGCTCGCCGAACTGGTCAGGCCCGGCCGCTTCATCCCCGACTTCTTCAACTCCGCGCGGCCCGACTTCGAGGACGCCGTCCGCCAGGTGCTCGAGGTGCCGTCCGCGCGGGTGCGCGACCAGATCGCGAGCATGCTCGGCACGACGTCGCCGTGGCTGCGGTCGTTCGCGGCCGGCACCCCGGCCTCCCGAGTTGATCTGCGCGAGGCGCTGCGCGCCGGCTTCCGCGACCTGCTCGGCCCGAACTGGTCGCCGACGCGCCAGGCGTTCGACGCGGAGGTGCGGCTGCGGTCGTCCCAGGTGGCGACGCGCGGCCTGGGCGACCTGCTCGGCAAGCTGCACCCCTCGATCTCGTGGACCTCACCCGCCCTGCACGTCGAACTGGGCTGGGACACCGAGGTCTCGTTGCGCGGCACCGGAATGCTCCTCGTGCCGGTGCTCAACGGCCTGACCCGTCCCGCCGTGTCGATGTTCGCCGAACCGCAGCCGCTGCTCTTCTACCCGGTCACCGCGCCCCAGCCCGGCGGCGCCAGCCTCGAACTTGCCCTCGGCCGCACCAGGACGCTGGTGCTGCGCGCCCTCACGTCCGAACGCACCACCACCGAACTCGCCAAGCACGTGGGCATCAGCCTGCCCACGGCGTCACAACACGCGACCGCCCTGCGCACAGCGGGCTTCGTCTCGACCCACCGCAACGGCAGGTCGGTCCGCCACCGCCTGACCCGGCGCGGCTGGGAACTGCTCAACTAGGGAGGCCCGCATGACCGCACCGCCGCGGTACCGCACCGACCCGAGCCCCTCCGCGCTGGCCGCCCGCCTGCGCGCCCTGCGCACCGCCGGCGTCCCCGTCGCCTGCCACGTCTACGCCGGACTGTCCGCCCCTTCCGCCTCGTCGGCGTTGCACGCCCGCATCACCCACGCGATGGCGGCGGCGTTCGTGACAGGTGCCGACGTCCCGCGCTTCGAGCCACCACCCTCCGCCCACCTGCGCCTGCTCACCGCCGCGAGCCGGGGCCGCCTCGACGTGGGCGGACCCGACATGACGACGTTCCCCGTCGACCTGGCGTCCGAACTCTGGTGGCGGGTCCACGAACGCGCCTTGGGCGCCGCCGACCGCCGAGCCGCCTGCGACCTGTTGCTGCGCCTGGGATATCCCCACCGCGCGGCCGCCGCGATCGGCCTGACCGTGATCGACCCGCGCAAGCACGTGCTCTCCCCGGACCTGGCCCTCGAACAACTCGCCGTCCTCCGCTGCCACCTCCCGTCCTCCGCCGTGGAGGCGATGGCGCTGCGCGGCGCGAGGTCCGGCTTGCCGGCTTCCACACGCCGCGACCTGGCGCTGTTCGTGGTCTTCCGCGCCGCTGCGCGCGGTGTCGACTCGACCTCCCTGCAGGCCGCCGCCGCACTGGCCGTGAAGGCCTCTTCGGAGTTGCCGCAGAACGGCTTCGCGGGGTTGTTGCACCGGGCGCGCCTGCACCGGGCGATCGCCGCGGTGCCGTTCGTGCGCCGCGACATCACCGAGGCGCACCGGCTTCTGGGACGCGCACTGGAGTCGTTGAGCGCGATCACGCCTGCCACCGAGATGGACCGGCTCGCCTGGGCGGACGAGGCCTATGCCCTGCACTGCCTCCTGGTGCGGACGCACCTGGCCGTGGGGCTCGGGCAGCGCGCTTCGGGGTACGTCGCCGAGTTGGTCCAGCTCAGTCCTGGTGATGACAGGACATGGGCGTTGCAGGGTGACGTGCTGGCCGCGTGCGGGTCGTTGGAGGAGGCGGTGGAGGCTTACGGGCGGGGTGTCGCGCTCGGTGGGTGGGGTGCGGCGCGGGCGGCCTACCTGCGGGGGTTCGTGTTGGAGCGGCTGGGGCGCGTGGGGGAGGCCGCGGAGGACTACGTGCTGTCGCAGCGGATCGACCCGACCTCGTCGGTGGTGGCGGGGCGGGGCGATCCCGCTCCGGCGGTGCAGGGGCAGGTGCAGCCGATGGCGGTGCAGCCGCCCGCGGGGCAGCCGCGCCCGGTGCGGCCGCGCCCGGCGGCGCGGGGGCGGGCGCCGCAGCCTCTGGCACGCTGACGCTTCCCCCACACCTCAGCACACTCCCGCGCCCTGCACGCTCACGCACCCGCCCCCAGCACGTCCTCAGCGCGCGTCGGCCGTCACCAGGAGCCTCAGGTGCGCGGCCAGCCACGTCGCCGCCGCCGGGCCGTCGGCGAACGCCGTCACCTGAGCCGCCGCCGTGCGCAGGCCCGCGGTGTGCAGGTGCGTGCCCACCTCCCGCACGCGGGCCAGCAGGCTGTCCGTCAGGTGGTCGAGGCCCCGGTGGGCGGCCTCGGCCAGCACCGTCAGGGCGCTGTCCACCGTCGCGCTCAGCGGGTCGGCCTGCGTCGTGCCCGGCATCAGCGGTTGGGGTGTCGTGTCCGTCGCCATGTCCGGCACGACGACGCCCGCGGCGGTGTGGACCGCGAGCGGGTCGACGACGAGCGCGCCCCGGTGGCGGCGGATGCTGCCGGTGATCGTCGTCGGATTGGCCCGCAGTGCCGCTGTCAGCGCGTCGAGGGACTGCGGGGCGACGGCTCGGTGGGTGGCTTCCAGCAGGCACGTTGTGCCGGTGGGGGCGTGGAGGGTCGCGGTGAGGCGTTGTGCGGCCGGGTCGTAGGCGAGGTCGGTCACCTCGGCCACGCGGAGCACGCGGACCAGTTCCGCCTCCACCCTCGCGCGGACCTGGCGTGGGGGCAGGCCGGCCAGGTGGGCGGCGGCCGCGTCGTAGTCGGTGACGACCAGGGCCTGCGGCAGGTGGTCCCAGGCCGTGCCCACCGGGGTGAGCGACGTCTTGGCGACCCTGCTCGTCTTCAGGGTGACGGCCCGGCTCGCGCTGCGGGTCGCCGATTCGGAAACGACGTTCGACGCCGCCAGGCGGTGGCCGGTGCGCAGGGGGGTGTCTCGCTGCACCAGGACCACGTCGCCCGAGGCGAAGTAGACGTCCACCGCGTTCTCCGCGCGCAGGCGGGCGCCCAGTGCAGTGAGCCTGACCCGCTTCAGGGGTGTTTCTGCGGGCTCGTCGGGGCCGAGGACCTCGGCGCGCGGGCCCGTGGCCGTGGTGCGGGCGTGCAGTTCGGTGAGGAGGGCGGCGAACCGCTCCGCCTCGTAGTCCGCGCTGCGGCCGCGGTACGCGGAGAGTTGCGCGAGCAGGTCGGTGATCACGGCTGCGGGCCAGTGCAGGCGTTGCGCGGTCAGGTCGCGGTGCAGGCGCTGCCAGGCGACGTCGAGCACCTCGCTCGCGTTCGTGGTGCCGTCGAGCAGGAGTTGGTCGAGCAGATCGGTGACGGCGGTCAGATCCGTTGCGGTGGTGGGAGAACCGCCGACGTCGACCGTGTCGGTGCCCTGGGCGTCGGCCTCGCGGAACGCCCACACGGCGAGCGCCGTCGCCTCGTCCTTGTTGACGGCGTCGGTGTGGACGTAGGACAGGTCGCCGGGCACGAGGAACGTGACCGTGCAGGTCGGCAGTTCCGCCTGCGCCGTCTGGTCCTGCGCGGTCGGGCGGCGGAGCTTGGCGCGGTAGCCGGCCTGGAACGCCCTGCGGGCGCGGCGCAGCGTGCGTTCGCCCATCAACGCCACCAGGTCGTCGTCCGTGACGGTGCCCGGCGACCACAGCTCGGCGGGGGCGCTCGCCTCCTGGGTGCGTTGGTAGGCCAGCACCACGGCGATGCGGTGCCGGCACACGCCCGTCGCGCCACAACTGCACCGCGCCGCCTCGAGCGCCGTGCCCGGTGGCAGCGTCGTCGTGGTGCCGTCCGGGAACTTGCCCTGGACGGCACCGGCCGGATCGGTGTCGAGCGACGGGACGACGCCCGCGTCGAGCTCCTTGACGGCACGTTTCACCAGACCGCGGTTGGCCAGCGCGGCGAGCGCGTCCGGGGTGAGTGCCAGCAGGTCGGGTCTGGTCACCTGAGTTTCTCCGCAACGAATTCCGCGAGCTGGCCCGGGGTCATGGCACCGACGTGGGCGCCGACGTTCGCGAGGCGCTGGCCCAAAGCCCTGTCGTAGTCCGGGTTCGCCTCGTCGTCGAGCGCCGCGAGGCACAGCACGTGGGTGCCCTGCTCACACAGGCCCTTGACCGTGCGGACCAGGCGCTCCTCGCTGCCGCCCTCGTAGAAGTCGCTGATGATCGCCACGATCGACCGGCGCGGGCTGTCCACGAGCTCGGCGCCGTACGCCACGGCCCTGGCGATGTCCGTGCCGCCACCGAGCTGCACCTTCATCAGCAGCTCGACCGGGTCCGTCACGTCCGAGGTCAGGTCGACCACGTTGGTGTCGAACGCGACGAGGTGCGTCCGCAGCCCCGGCAGACCCCACAGGCAGGCCGCCGTGACGGCCGAGTGGATCACCGAGCTGGTCATCGACCCCGACTGGTCCACCAGCAGGACCACCTGCCACTGCTCGAGGTGCCGTTGGGAGCGGGAGACGAACTTCGGGTGCTCGATCGCGAGCTTGCGCTCCTCGGGTTGGTAACGCTGGAGGTTCGCCCTGATCGTGGAGCGGAAGTCGAAGTTGCGGGAGTTCTTGTGGATGCTCGGCCGCCGCGACTTCGTGCCGCTGAACGCCGTGCGCACCTCCGTCTTCAGCTTCTCCATCAACTGCCTCACGACCGCTTCGACGATCTTGCGCGCCATCGCGAGCACGGCCGGGTTCATCAGGTGCTTGGTCCGCAGCACCGCGCGCAGCAGTGCCGGGTTCGGCTCGATCCGTTGCAGCACCTCGGGATCGGTGACGATGTCCGTGATCTCGTAGCGCTCGACGGCGTCGCGTTCCAGCCGTTCGATCGTCTCCCTCGGGAAGAGGGTGTGGACCTCGTCCAGCCAGTCGACGGTCTGCAGCACCGAGTCCTCGTTGCCGCCGGTCTTGCGCACACCGCGTTCGGCCAGCTCCGGGTCACGTCCGTAGAGCCACTCCAGCGCCGCGTCCCTCCGGGCCGCGTCGCTCTGCAGGCCTCCGGTGCAGCGCGATGCCGGTTCACCGAGGATGAGCCGCCAGCGTTCCAGGTCCGTCATGCCAGGCCGCCCTTCACCAGCAACGCGTCCACGCGCTTCTCGATCGCCATCGCCTCCGCCACGGACACCGGGTCGGCGGTGAGCCGGGTGACGTTCTTCGCCGCGCCGCCCTCGACACCGCGGTGGGCGAGCACGGTGGCCGCGATCGTTTCCCTTTCCCTGGGCGGGAAGTAGCTGAACGCGAGCCGCAACGCGGGCAGCGCCACCAGGAACTCGTCGGAGTCCATCGCGCTGACCAGCTCGTCCAGCACGCCCACGAGGTCCGGGCTCGCCAGCACCTCCTCCCGCGCCACCGCGAACAACCCGGCGAGCCAGTCGCCGAGCGCCTCGATGGTGCGGACCTTGCGCACGTCCGGCTGGGAACCCAGTGCCCAGGCGAGCCCGAGCGCCGCGCCGCGCAGGTCCGGTGGGGCCTGCACGTCGTTGCTCACCCTCGTCGCCACGCCCGTGACGTCCGCGACGTCCAATGACAGCGCGGACTTCGCGTGCAGCACCGCGTCCCTGGTCGCCGCCATCGCCTTGAGCCGGTTCGGATCGGCCGGAGCCGGACCGCCGTGCAGACCCTCGACGAGCCACAGCACCCGCGCCGTGCCCGCGTCGATCACCGAGCCGAGCAGCGGGTCCTTCCTCGTGCCGAACAACCTGTCGTGCCGCCACAGCCCGAGCACGCCGCTCAGGACGGTGCCCAGCGCCGCCAGGTCGCCTGTCGCCTTCACGCCCTCGTTGAGCGACTTCTTGACCCTGCCGGACAGCGCCGAGATCCCGCACAGGACCGCGTCGAACAGGATCCCGCCCAGTTCGTCGAGCTGGGCGTGCCGGGACCGACGTTCCAGGGCCACCCCGGCCGCTTCCTCCAGCGTGGCGCCGTTCTCGGCGGCCTCGATCAACGCCGCGAGCCGCTCCTCGACCGGCCGGAGCGTCCACTGCTCGTCCAGGCGCGGCTGGGCACCTCCGGACGGGCCGCTCGTGCGCTCGAAGCCGGGGATCCGCAGCACCCGCAGGCGGTGCAGCACCCTGCTGCGCTCCAGCGCCCGCGGGTCGGTGAGGTCGAGCGAGACCTTGCCCTCCTGATCGAGGCCGTGTGTCCGCAACAGTTCCAGCACGGCGTTGACCAGCGGCGGTGCCGGAGTGCCGGGGTGCAGCCTGCCGACCTTGCCGCCCCGCAACGCCCCGAGCATCTCGACCAGGGCCGGGTGCGCGCCGGGCTGCAGCGTGCCGCGCCGCGTCCACGGCGGCGGCTGCGTCAGGTCCTCGGAGATCAACGCGCTGGTCAGCCCGTCGAGCACGTCCGTGCGCGCCAGGTTCTCGTGACCGCGCAACCGGGCCAGCGCCCCGGCCTGGGTGTGCGCGGCGATGAGGTCGGCCGTCGACACCGGCTGCTGCCGCCTGCGCAGCCGCGTGGCCACCGACTCGACCAGCCAGTCGGCCGCGCGCTGCGGCCCGTTCTCCCAGACCTGCTGGTAGTAGCCGGGTGACGGCATGCCCGACTGGTAGCCGGTGAACGCGTCCAGCCGCGCGTGCGAATACGGCACGAGATAGCTCGCACCCCGTTCGCGTTCCGGCACCTCCGGCCACTCCGTGCCGCCGTCGAGCTTGCCCTTGAGCGCGGCGGTGTGGAAGCCACCGGTGATCACGACGACGGGCCTGTCACCCGCGTCGGCCACCGCCGCCCTCACCCAGCGCGCCATGTACTCCTCGCGCGCCGAGTCGCCCTCGTCCGCGGTCGCCGTGCCGCGCAGCAGGTCGAAGTACTCGGCCATGCCCACCGGGTCGGTCTCGCACTCGAAGAGGTGGTCCCACAGCACGTCGACGTTGTCGACCGAGAACTCCGTGCACAGCCGGTCGACGACCTCGGTGTAGCGCAGCTCCGCGTCCGCGTACCGGTTGCTCACGTCCCGGAACGCCTCGTGCCACGCGGGCAGGTCGATGAACCTGACCTCGGCACCGACGCGCCGCGCCTCGATGATCGCCACCCACTCCGGCGAGTAGTCGCAGAACGGCGACCACGACGCGTGCTGGTCGGAGTAGCTGAACAGCGCGATGGGCAGCTCGTGCCCGAGCAGCAGCTCGTCGATGCGCTCGTTGAAGTCGGCGGGACCCTCGACGAGCACGTACGCGGGCTGCTGCTCCTCGATCGTGGCGGCGACCAGCCGGGCACAGGCGGGGCTGTGGTGGCGGACGCCGACGAACACGGCCCCCATCAGCCGGGCAGCAGGTGACGGGCGCGGTGCAGCTCCTGCCACTGCTTGCCCTTGCGCCGCGCCGCGTGCTGCTCCAGGTACCGCCGCAGCCGCGCCAGGTCCTCCGCGTTGTCCTTCGCCGCCGTGCCCGCCAGGCACTCCACGACGTCCGCGGCCGAACCGACCTCACCGCGCAGGAACCAGCCCCGCAGCCCGACGGCGTGCGCGACCGACACCGCCTCCGCCGTGCTCATCACCGTGGTGAGCCTGTCGGTGCCCTCGCGCAGGTCGCGGAACGTGCGCACGAGCACTTCCAGCACGTCCCGCCGCGGCGCGAGCTCGACACCGGACTTCTCCAGCAGCTTCGCGGCCTCCTGCTCGACCAGCGCGAGTTCGGTGTCGAAGTCCGCGATGGGGAAGACCGTCTCGAAGTTGAAGCGGCGCTTGAGCGCGGCGCTCATCTCGTTGACGCCCCTGTCCCGCGTGTTCGCCGTGGCGATCACGTTGAAGCCGTCCTGCGCGAACACCATGCCGTCCGGGCCGTTCAGCTCACCGATCGCCATCACGCGGTCGGACAGCATCGACAGCATGCAGTCCTGGACCTCCAGCGGGCAGCGGGTGATCTCCTCGAACCGCACGACCTTGCCCTCGGCCATGCCGCGCAGCATCGGCGCCGGCACCAGCGAGCGCGGCGACGGGCCCTCCGCGACCAGCAGCGCGTAGTTCCACGAGTACTTGATCTGGTCCTCGGTCGTGGCCGCGCCGCCCTGGATCGTCAGCGTCGACTCGCCGCACACCGCCGCCGCGATCAGTTCGGACAGCAGCGACTTCGCCGTGCCGGGCTCCCCGACGAGCATCAGGCCGCGGCTCGTCGCGAGCGTCACCAGCGCCCTGTCCACGAGGGACGGGTCGCCCACGAACTTCCTGGTGATGCCCGTCTTCTCGTCGCCCACCACGAACTTCCGCGCGGCGGCGAGGCTCAGCGCCCAGCCCGGCGGTCTGGGGGCCGTGTCGGTGTCGCGCAGGCGGGCGAGCTCGTCGGCGAAGCGGACCTCGGCGGGAGGGCGCTGCATCGTCTGTGTGCTGGTCATGACCGGAGGGACTCCAGTTCGGTGAAGAGCTCGGAGAGCGTGATCGGGTCGATGGGGTGGCTGCCGGGCGCGTCCTTCGGAGCGGACCACGTGCCGTGACCGTTGGGGGAGAACCACATGTCGCTGAAACCGACCTCGGGGAAGACGTCCATCGCGCCCACCGCGATGCCGGGTTCGAGCGAGGCGACGAGCGCGCCACCACCGGGGAACGGCCGGGTGATCCAGCACTCGACGCCCGCGTCCTGCGGGGCGCCGCGCACCCAGCCCTTCTTGGTCAGGCCGAGGATCTTGCCGATCGGGTACGGGGTGGCGCAGAACTTCTTCAGCTGGGGCAGCAGGTCCTCGTCGGACTCCAGCAGGTGGTACGGGCGGCCGGTCTGCGGGAACGGCTGGAGGATCTCGTAGTCGGCGAAGATCTCGCCCCACGCCGACGCCTCGGCCTTCAGGTCGACCGCGTGCGCCACGCGCACGACCGCGTTCTCCGGCAGCGTGAACTCGTCGTCGTCCACGTTCGCCAGCGTGCGGTCCTCGGCCAGGCGGAAGGACGTGCCCTCGTCGGTGATCCACACCAGCCGGCGGACCAGGTGCCACAGCAGCGGGTGGTCGACGAGCACCGTCAGGAACTCCTCGGCGCTCCACGTGCGCTGGTCGACCATGGCGCGTTCGAGGCGCTGGATCTGGTCGGCCGCGATGGTGCGGACGTCCTTCTTCAGCGCGGTGAACCGCTTGTGCTCCAGCGGTGCCTTGTCCTGGTCGTCCTTCGCGCCGGGCTTGGGGAGGTCCTTGCGGCGCTTGCCGTCCGGGTCGAGCACGAACGGCTTGAGCTGCTCGTCGAAGCCCACGGTGAACTGCCGCTGGCCGTAGTCGATGACCAGCGTCGCGGCGTCGTCCAGCCCGAGGCGCGGGACCAGCCGGTCCGACAGCTGGTCGCGGGACAGGCCGAGCTCCGCCGCGATCTGGGCGACCTTCTCCTGGGCCCTGGTCTTGAGGCCCTTGAACGGCACCTTCTCCGCGATGCTGTTGAGGTGCGACAGCGCGACCTCGCTGCCGATCTCGGCGAGGACGTCGAGCCCGCTGACCGCCCGCGCGTGCTGGCTCTCGCCCGGCCACCTGCGGATCAGCGGGGACAGCGCGCGGACCGTCGAGTCGTCGCCGAACCAGCCGAGCGCGCTCAGCGCCCAGCTCTCCTTCGACGGCGAGCCCGCCTGCTCCCACGCCTGGAACACGGCCCACGCGAACGCCGCCAGCGAATCGCGGTCGAGGGTCTCGCGCACGATCGGCAGGCCCGCGTAGAGCTCACCGGGCTTGGACAGCGCCGCCGTCATGAGCAGGTTGCCCGCGGCCTCGGGCGGCAGCGCGTGCCTGCGGTCGGCCAGCAACACCTGCGGCAACAGCCGCGTGTCGGCCCACTCGCCGATCACCGGCAGCTTCGCGGGCAGCACGTCGACCGGGTCGACCGACAGCACCACGTCGATCGCCGCCTCGGCACCGCACTCCCTGGCGACGGAAGCCACGTCGACACCGAGGTTGTTGTGCAGGTACCGCAACGCCGTCTCGGCGTTGCGCCGGGGGATGCCCGCCTTGCCCGACGCCGCGGGGACGAGCAGGCGCGCGGCCTGCTCGCGGTGCCGGCCCATCCAGTCCAGAGCCCAGCGCCGCGCCTGCTTGGTGCGGGAGAACCAGTCGGCCATCTGCGCGGCCACCTCGGGCGTGGCGAACGGCAGCAGCACCATCCCCGTCCCCGCGGGCGACGACTGGACGTGCCGCGCGAGCGCCGGTGCGGCGTCGAGGCCGAAGCGGGCCGCCAGGTTCTTGCCCCACTCCTCGACCCCGTAGCTGTAGTTCGGCTTCCAGTCCGCCAGCAGGTGCCGCACCTCGTCGTCGGGCGCGAGCAGGAACAGGTCGTTGTCGTAGTAGCCGATCGTGCCGGCCAGGTACTCCCCGAGGAGCTTGCGCCAGTCGTGGTGGTCTTGCCGCCACTCCGCGCCACACCCGAGCCACTCGTCGCGCTCACCCGGATGCCAGACCATCGTCGGCTCCGGCGACGGCAGGTCCGCCAGCACCACGGGCTTCACCGGCTTCCTGCGGTGCAGCCACGGCGGTTCGACCAGCAACACGGGCAGCTGGTCCGCGCTCGCCTCCGGCAGCACGGCCGGACCGGACTCGGAGATCAGCTCGGCGACCTCGTCCGGCACCGCCAGTTCGGGGTGCGACAGCAGGTGCGCCTGGAGCAGCTTGAGCGCCTCGGCACTGGACGCCGCCCGGTGCGCCAGCAGCCGCGCCGCCCGCTTCGGGAACGCCGCCATCGCCGACAGCACGGCCGGCCGCACGTACTTCGCGTCGAGCCGGTCCAGCATGATCGTGAACGCCTCGTCGGTCGGCAACGCGGCGAGCACCTTCAACGCCCGCTTGCGCCCCTCCGCGCTCTGGTAGTAGACGTCGCCGTCGAGTTCCACCGCGAGCAACGGCGCGACGCCCGGCCCCAGCACGTACACGGCCGTGTACATCAGGAACGCGTAGTTCGTGAGCGACAGATCCGCCTTCTCGAAGTCTTCCTTCGTGCGGGCAATGCTCGGCAGCATCCACCACCGGCTCGGCGTGTACTGCTGCTTGCAGAGCCAGGCGAACCAGTCGGCCCGCTCCGGCAGCAGGTACGCCCGCAGCTCCTTCTCGGTCTTCGACCCCGTGAGCTCCTCCAGCGCGGCCTCGGCCCGGGCGCGTTCCTCGGCGGACGCTGTGGCGATCGCGTAGCGGACGGCCGTGAGCATCTGGCCCTGCGGTTCGGTGTGCGACGTCTGGAAGCGGCCGCGGTCGTACTGCAGGCAGATGTTGGTCCACCTGCCGCGCTTGTCGTTCCACTGCTCGGAGAACGTGACGCCCATGAGCTCGACCGTGGCCGTCGTGGCGAACGCGAGGCCGTGGTCGGCGATCCAGGCGTGCACGGCGGGCACACCGGGCTTGGTGATGGCCGCGAGCGCCGCCGCGCCCAGCGTGTTCGGCTTGCCTGCCAGGTGCTCGCGGGCCGCGTCGACCAGGTCCTCGTTCGAGCCCTTGACCGAGAGGGCGCGTTCGATGGTTTCGGCCTGCTCGGTGATGAGGTGGCGTGCCCGGTCGGCCTTGGCGGAGTCGAGCGTGAACTCGGGGGCCGGGGTGAAGCCGCGCTGGCGGACGACGTCGCGCAGCCACGCCTTGGGCATGACCCAGGTGTCCTCGTCGAGGACGGGGGCCGGGGTGTCGGGGGTGGTGGCTGCGGGGGCGGTCGTGCCGGGAGCGGTGGCGGGGCGGGTGCCCACGGGCGGTGCCGCCGAGGGCTGCTGCACGATGGTGGAAGGCTCGTTGGTGGCTGGTGCCACCGTGAGCTGTGGCGCGGCGCTGGTGGCTGACGTCGCTGAGGGCTGCGCCGCGTTGGTGGTCGACGCTGAGGTCTGCGCCGCGCCGGTGGTCGTCGACGCTAAAGGCTGTGCCGCGCCCTCCGGTCTGTAGCCCTTCTTCTCCTTCTCCGCCACCAGCTTCGCGACGTGCGCCTCGGCTGCCTCGGCGGAGGCCAGCTCCTTGGTCTGGGTCTGGCCGGCGGTGCCCAGCCGTCCGAACCGGACGGTCACCGCGGCGCCGTCCTGCCCGATCTCCCAGAACTTCGCGGAGCCGTCCGCGACGAGTTCCCACCTGCGCACTGCTTTACCTCCTGGGGCCACACAAGGGAGTTGATGTCCACGGACGTTACTCAGGGGGTCTGACAATTTCTGAGAGGTGCTGCTACTGGTGCAGTGACTCCAGTTCGGACAGGACCTCCGAGGCCGTGATGGCGTCGGTGGTGAGGGTGCCGGAGGCGTTGCGCTGGGAGGACCAGTAGCCGTGGCCGTCGGGGGAGAACCAGAGCTCGGTGAACTTGAGCTCCGGGAAGACGTCGATGGCGCCCACCGCGATGCCGGGGTCGAGCGAGGCGACGAGGGCACCGCCGGACGGCAGCGGGCGGGTGATCCAGCACTCCACGCCGCCGTCCTGGGGTTCGCCGCGGATCCAGCCCTTCTTGGTGAGGCTGAGGATCTTGCCGACGGGGTGGTCGACGTCGCAGTACTTCTTCAGCTGGGGCAGCAGGTCCTCGTTCTGGGACACCAGGTGCAGGGGGCGGCCGAGCTGCGGGAAGGGCTGGAGGATCTCGTAGTCGGCGAAGACCTCGCCCCAGGCTTCGAGCTCGTCCCGGAGGTCGACCGGGTGCGCGACGCGGACGGTGGCGTCCTCGGGGAGCGTGAACCCGTCGTCGCCGGAGTCGGCGAGCGTGCGGTCTTCCGCGAGGCGGAAGGAGAGGCCTTCGTTCGTGATCCACACCAGGCGGCGGACGATGTGCCAGAGCAGCGGGTGGCCGGCCAGGACCGTGTGGAACTCGGCCGCGGTCCAGGTGCGCTGGTCGACCATGGCGCGTTCCAGGCGGTGGATCTGGTCCGACGCCACGGCGCGGACGTCCTTCTTCAAGGCGGCGAAACGCTTCTGCTCCAGCGGTGCCTTGTCCTGGTCGTCCTTCGCGCCGGGCTTGGGGAGGTCCTTGCGCCGCTTGCCGTCCGGGTCGAGGACGTAGGGCTTGAGCTGTTCGTCGAAGCCGACGGTGAACTGGCGCGGGCCGTAGTCGATGACGAGGCTCGCGGCGTCGTCGAGGCCGAGGCGCGGCACCAGCCGGTCGGCCAGCTGGTCGCGGGACAGGCCCAGTTCCTCGGCGATCTGGGCGACCTTCTCCTGGGCCTTCGTCTTGAGGCCCTTGAACTTCACCTTTTCAGCGATGCTGTTGAGGTGGGACAGGGCGACCTCGGTGCCGATGTCGGCGAGCACGTCGAGGCCTGTCACCGCCCTCGCGTGCTGGCTCTCGCCCGGCCAGACCCGGATCAACGGCGACAGCGCGCGGACCGTCGAGTCGTCGCCGAGCCAGCCGAGGGCGCTGAGCGCCCAGCCCTCCTTCGACGGCGCGCCGATCTCCTGCCAGCGCTGGAAGACCGCCCACGCGAACTCGGCCAGGGAGTCCGCGTCGAGCGCGTCGCGGGCGATCGGAAGCCCGGCGTAGACGTCGCCCGGCTTGGACAGCGCGGCCGTCATCAGCAGGTTCCGCGCGGCCTCCGGGGACAGCGCCTGCCCGCGGTCGCGCAGCAGGACCTGGGGCAGCAGCCGGGTGTCCGCCCACTCGCCGATCACGGGCAGCTTGGCGGGCAGCACGTCGACCGGGTCGACGGCCAGGAACGACTCCAGGGCTTCGGCCGCGGCCTGAGTCGGCGCGACGGCCACCACGTCCACTCCCAGGGAGTGCAGGTGGCGGAGCGCGGTCTCGGCGTTGCGGCGCTCGGCACCGGGCTTGCCCAGGGCGGCGGGCACGAGCAGCCGTGCGGCGGTGTCCCGGTGCCGGGCCAGCCAGGCCATCGCCGTCTTGCGGACCTGCTTGAGCCGCACGAGCCAGTCGGCCATCAGCGTGGCCACCTCGGGCGTCGCGAACGGCAGGACGACCACCGCGGCCGCCGACGTCCGCTCCACGATGCGCAGCAGCGGGGGCAACGTGTCGAAGCCGAACTTCGCGGCCAGCCGCTTGCCCGCCGACTCGGCACTCCAGCCGAGCCGCGGCTCCCAGTCGGCCAGCAGATGCCGGACCTCCTCCTCGGGCGCGCCGATCAGCAGGTCCGCCATCCGGTAGCCGATCCGGCCGGCCTTGAACTCCGCCAGCCAGTGCTCCCAGGTCTTGTAGGCGTGGGTGTCCCAGTGGCCGTCCTCCAGCCACGCCTCGCGCTCACCCGGCAGCCACACGAGCGACGGGCCCGGCACCGGCAGATCCGGCACCACCACGGGCTTCACCGGCTTCTTGCGGTGGATCCACGGCGGCGACGCCAGCACCGCCGGCAAGGCCTCCGCCGGCGCCTCCGGCACGGCTTCGGACTCGACGTCGACGAACCCCTCGGGCGCCTCGAGGTGCGGGTACGTCTTCAGGTGCACGCTGAGCAGCTGGCGGAGAGCGGCGTTGCGACTAGAGCGTTCGCCGAGGAGCCGGGCCGCGCGCGCCGGGAACGCCGCCATCATGGACAACACGGTCGGCCGCACGTACTTCTCGTCGATCCGGTCGAGCGCGATCGTGAACGCCTCGTCGGTGGGCAGCGCCGCGAGCACTTTCAGCACCGCCTTGCGGCGATCGGCGAGCTGGTGCTTGTGGTCGAGCGCCGCGGCGAGCAACGGCGCGATGGCGGGGCCGAGCACGTAGAGCGCGGTGTGCAGGATGGTGCTGCTGTTGGTCACCCTGGTCTGCGCCAGCTCGAACTCCTCGAGCGTGCTCGCGCTGCACGGGACGACCCACCAGCGGCTGGTCGAGTGCGGCGCGGCGCAGGCGTCCCGGAACCAGTCGGCGCGCTCCGGCATCAGGAAGGTGCGCACCATCTGCGCGTTGGGTTCGTCCAGCTCGCCCAGCTTTTCGAGGAACGCCGCCGCCTTGGCCCGCTCGGTGTCGTCCGCGGTGGCGAGCGCGTAGCGGACGGACCTGAGCATCTTGCCCTCGACGTTGTCGAAGGTGAGGCGGAGGTGGCCGCCGCGGGTCGCCAGGCGCTCGTTGCCGTACTCGCGCTGCTGCGGGAGCCACTCGGGTGCGGAGGCCAGCATGGTGAACTCGACCGCGGCCTCCGTCGCGAAGGCCACGCCGTGGTCGGCGATCCAGGCGTGCACCGACTGCTCGCCGCAGCCGATGATGGCCGCCACCGCCGCCGCGCCCGTGGGGTTCGGGCGGCCGGCGAGGTGGTCGCGCGTCGCCTCGACCAGGTCGCGGTCGGAGGCCGGTTCGGACAGGACCCGCTCGACGGTGGTGGTTTGCTGCTTGCCTGCTCGGCGGCGGGCTTCTTCGGCGAGGGTGGGGTCTACCGCGAATTCCGGCGCGGGGTGGAAGCCGCGTTGGCGGACCACGTCGCGGAGCCACGCCTTGGGCATGGTCCAGGTGTCTTCGTCGGTGGGGGTGGGCTGTTGGGGGGAGGAGGGGGTGGAGTCGGCGGTGGGGACGGGGGTTGAGGCAGCAGCGAGGCTGGCGGTGGGGACGGGGGTTGAGGCGGGGGTGGAGGTCGCAGCGGGGTTGGTGGCGGCGTTGGGAGCTGAGCGGCTGGAGGCGGGGCGGGTGGCCGAGCTGGCGGCGGTGGTGAGGTCGGTGGCCGAGCTGCCGGCGGTGGCTGCCCGGTCGTCGGCCAGTCCGGTGGTGGTCGCGGCAGCGGTCGGTGCGGCGATCGCCTGGGTGGTGCCGGCGGCAGGCTGCTCGGAGGTGGCTTGCGCCGCAGCCGGTGTCGTCGTCACGGCGCGGTAGCCCTTCTTCTCCTTCTCGGCCACCAGCTTCGCGACGTGTGCTGCGGCTGCCTCGGCGGTGGCCAGCTCCTTGGTCTGGGTT
This sequence comes from Lentzea sp. HUAS12, assembly GCF_024125735.1. Classification (NCBI taxonomy): domain Bacteria; kingdom Bacillati; phylum Actinomycetota; class Actinomycetes; order Pseudonocardiales; family Pseudonocardiaceae; genus Lentzea; species Lentzea sp. HUAS12. The sequence goes on along the minus strand of NZ_CP099738.1, from coordinate 3,811,867 downwards.
TGGCCGTGCGTGTTCAGCCGTCCGAAGCGGACGGTGACGGCGGTGCCGTCCTGGCCGATCTCCCAGAACTTCGCCGCGCTGCCCGAGACGAGCTCCCACCTGCGCACTTGCTGCTCCCTGCTGATCCGTTGGTGTCGCCGAGCCGGTCTGACGCCGGCCGGGGGCCGGCCGTTCCCGGTGTCAGGCGTGGAGTGACTCGAGTTCGGAGAGGAGTTCCGAGGCGGTGATGGCGTCCACTTCGAAGGTGGTCGGCGTGCCGTTCCCGGGTGGGGACCAGGCGCCGGCGCCGTCCGGGTCGAACCAGAGCGCGCTGAACCGCATCTCCGGCTCCATGTCGACCATTCCGACGATGATGCCGGGGTCGAGCGCGGCGACCAGGGCGCCGCCGGAGGGCAGTGGGCGGGTCATCCACGGCTCCACGCCGTTGTCCTGAGGCTGGCAGCGGGCCCAGCCGTGCTTGGTGAGGCCGAGGACCTTGCCGACCGGCACGTCCCTGTTGAGGTACTTCGCGAGCTGGGGGAGGGTGTCGCCCGGTGCGAAGGCGTGGGTGGGGCGGCCCAGCTGCGGGAAGGGCTGGAGGATCTCGTAGTCCGCGAACACCTCGCCCCAGGCCGGGAGGGTGTCCGCGAGGTCGATCGGGTGGGCCACGCGGATGACGGCGTTCCCGGGCAGGGTCACCTCGTCGTCGGAGGCGTCCGCGAGGGTGCGGTCTTCTGCCAGGCGGAAGGTCAGGCCGGTGTCGGTGATCCACACCAGGCGGCGGACCAGGTGCCACAGCAGGGGGTGGGCGGCCAGGACCGCGTGGAACTCCGCCGTGGTCCAGGTGCGCTGGTCGACCATCGAGCGTTCCAGGCGGTGGATCTGGTCTGAGGCGATGGCGCGGACGTCCTTCTTCAGCGTCGCGAACCGCTTGTGCTCCGCCGGGGCGAGTTCCTGGTCGTCGCGGGCACCTGGTTTCGGCAGATCCTTGCGGCGCTTGCCTTCCGCGTCGAGGACGTACGGCTTGAGCTGTTCGTCGAAGCCGACCGTGAACTGGCGCGGGCCGTAGTCGATGACGAGGCTGGCGGCCTCGTCGAGGTCCAGGCGGGGGACGAGGCGGTCGGACAGCTGGTCGCGGCTCAGGCCCAGCGCGGCGGCGATGTCGGTCACCTTCTCCTGCGCCTTCGCCTTCAGGCCCTTGAACTTCACCCTCTCCGCGATGCTGTTCAGGTTCATCAGCGCGACCTCGCTGCCGATCTGGGCGAGCACGTCGAGGCCCGCCACGGCGCGGGCGTGCTGGCTCTCGCCCGGCCAGGCGCGGATCAGCGGGGCGAGGCGGCGCGCCGTCTCGTCGTCACCGAACCAGGCCAGCGCGGTGAGGACCCAGCCGTCCCTGGACGGGGCGCCGGCGTCCTGCCAGAGGCCGAAGAGGGCCCAGGCGAACTCGGCCAGCGACGTGCGGTCGCACGCCTCGACGGCGAGCGGCAGGCCGGGATAGACGGCGTCCTGTTTGGACAGCGCGACCGTCGTCAGAAGGCTCTTCGCGGCGTCCGCGGGCAACGCGCCGGCGCCGTTGGCCAGCAGCACCTGGGGCAGCAGCCTGAGATCGGCCCAGCCGCCGATCGCAGGCAACTTCGCGGGCAGGACGTCGAGCGGGTCGACCTCGATCAGCGTGCGGATCGCCGCTCCCGCCTCGGGAGCGGGGGCGAGGGCGATGACGTCGACACCGATCTCCAGGTGGAGGTGGCGCAGGGCGAACTCGGCGTTGCGGCGCGCGGTGCCCGCCGCACCCAGCGCGACCGGCAGCAGGAGGCGGGCGGCGGCCTCGCGGTGACGGGCCAGCCAGGAGAGCGCGAACGCGCGCGCGGTCTTCAGGCGCACGAACCAGTCCGCCATCAGCGCGGCCACCTCGGGCGTGGCGTAGGGGAGCAGCACGACGCCGGACACGTGCGGGTTGCTCGCCGCCAGCCGCAGCATCGCCGGGAGCGCGTCGATGCCGAACCGCGCCGCGATCCGCTTGCCCCAGCTTTCGCTGTTCCACGTGTCGTTCGGCGTCCAGACGGCGAGCAACGGCCGGGCGATCTCCTCCGGGCCGGCCTCGAACAGCCTGTGGTCGTAGCGGGAGCCCTTGCCGGTGCGGATCGCCTCCGCCATCGACTCCCAGTCGCCGGTCTGCCGCGACCACCAGCCCGTGACCGCCGACCACTCCTCACGCTCACCCGGCGACCACGTGAGATGGGCCTCGGGAACCGGAAGACCTTGCAGCACAACCGGCTTCGCCTGCGGGCGGCGGCGCGTCCACGGCGGTTCAGCCAGGATCGGCGGAAGAGCCTCGACCGGCGCTTCGGGGATCACCTCGACCAGTGCGGTGAGCTCGTCCGCGACGGGCAGGCCGGGGTGTTCGACGAGGTGGGCGCGCAGCAGGTTGCGGACGTCCGCGTCGTTCGCCGCGCGAGGCGTCATCAGGCGCAACGCACGAGCGGGGAACGCCTCCATCGCGGCCGCCAGCGCGGGCCGGACGTACCGCTCCTGCAGGCGGTTGAGCAGCATCAGGAACGCCTCGTCGGTCGGCAGGGCCGCCAGCACGTCGAGCGCCAGCCTGCGGTGCTCCCCGCCCCACTCGGCCTTCGCGCGCAGTTCGGCCTCGAGCACGGGCGCGAGGGAGGGGCCGAGCAGGTGCAGCGCCGTGTACACGGCGGTCTCCGACCAGATCAGGTGGCCGTACTTCAGCCGGCTCAGGTGGTCGGGGGTGCTCGCCGAGCTGTGCACCATCCAGTACGAGCTCGACGACTGGTTCGCCTCCTCGAACCAGTCGTGGCGCGTCGGGACGAGGAACGCCCGCGCGACCTGGCCGAACCAGTTCGTGCCGATCTTCTCCAGCTCCGTGACGGTCGCGTCGTAGGTCGCCTCGTCGGCCACCGCCAGCGCGGTGCGGATGTCGATCAGCACGCGGCTCTCGGCGCTGTGTTCCGGGCTGTGGCGTGGCAGGTTGATCAGCAGCCGGCCGCGGCTGTCGTAGATCGTCGCGTGGTGGATGGCCGCCGTGGCGGCGAACGGGAGGCCGAAGTCCTCGATCCACCAATGGACCGGGGACGTGCCGTGCTCCACGCCGAGCAGTTTCACGAGCGTCGCGGCGCCCAGCGGGTCGGGGCGGCCTTCGACGTGGTGGCGCAGTGCTCGCAGGAGTTCGGGGTCGTGGTCCGGTGAGGTGAGTGCCTCGGAGATCTTCGCGGTGCCGGCGGCGATGTGGTCGCGGAACTTCCGCGCCACCGCCTGGTCGGGTGTGAAGGCGGGCAGGGGCTGTGCGTCGCGCCGGGGCATCGCCTGGGCGAGCCAGTCGGCGGGCATCACCCAGGTGGCCTCGTGGAGGGGAGGCGGTTCGGTGGGAGACGTGGTCGGGGAGGGCGCTTCGGTGGCGGATCCGTCGGCAGGAGGTGTCTCGGCGGAGAGTGCGGCGGGCGAGGCGTCGAAGGCAGGTGTGGCCTGCGAACCACCTGCGGGCTGCGCGGCCTCGGCGGCCGTCGTGACGCTGCGGTAGCCCTTCTTCTCCTTCTCCGCCACGAGCTTCGCGACGTGCGCCTGCGCGGCGGCCTCGGACGGCAGCTCCTTGGTCTGGGTCTGCCCGGCCGCGCCCAGCCGTCCGAAGCGGACGGTCACCGCGGCGCTGCTCCGGGTGATCTCCCAGAACTTGGCCGAGTTGCCGGAGACGAGCTCCCACCTGCCTGTCACGAAACCCCCTGAGTCCGACCTGGAGCTGATGTCCAAGGACGGTACCCAGGGGGTCTGACAGTTTTAGTCGATCACGTGAAATCGCTGGTCACGGCTTCCACCACAGCGCGGTGTCGGGTGGCAGGAGCAGCAGTCCGTCGCGGACCCCGTAGTAGGACGAGGCGAGCAGGACGGAGCCCGGGTCGGGCAGTTCGACGACCGCTTCGGACAGGTTCACGGCGCAGGCGATGCCGTCGCGTTCGAACCACAGCACGTCGGCAGGGCCGTCGATCCACGTGACGGTCGTGCCGAGGGCCGGGTTCTCGCGGCGTGTGCGCAAAGCGTTGCGGTAGAACGACAGCATCGAGTCCTGGTCGCCCGCTTGCGTCTCGACGCTGAGCTTCGCCCAGTCGGCGGGCTGCGGCAGCCACGAGCCACCGGTGCCGAAGCCCAGAGACGGGCCGGAAGCCTTCCAGGGCAACGGAACACGGCAGCCGTCGCGGCCTCGTTCGGTGTGGCCCGAGCGCTCCCACATCGGGTCCTGCAGCACCTCGTCGGGCAGGTCCAGCACCTCGGGCAGGCCGAGCTCCTCGCCCTGGTACAGGTACACCGAGCCCGGCAGCGCGAGCATCAACGCCAGTGCTGCGCGCGCACGGCGCACACCGGTCTCGCCGCCGCCGTAACGCGTCACGTGCCGTTGCACGTCGTGGTTCGACAGCACCCAGGTCGTAGGCGCGCCAACGGGTTCGACCGCGGCCAGCGACGAGTCGATGACCGAGCGCAACGCGTCGAAGTTCCACTCCGCTGTCAGGTAGTGGAAGTTGAACGCCTGGTGCATCTCGTCGGGACGCAGGTACATGGCCGTCCGTTCGGCGGAAGGCGTCCATGCCTCCGCCACGAGCACACGGTCGCCCTCGTACGAGTCGATGACCTCACGCCACTCGCGGTGTATGTCGTGCACACCGTCCTGGTCGAAGAACGGCAACGGCTCCGTGCCCAGCAGCTTGAGCTGGTCGGCGTGCCCGATGTCGGGCAGACCCGGCGCCTTGACCATGCCGTGCGCCACGTCGACGCGGAAGCCGTCGACGCCGAGGTCCAGCCAGAACCGCAGCACGTCGCGGAACTCCGCGCGCACCTCCGGCAGCTCCCAGTTGAGGTCCGGCTGCTCCGGCGCGAACAGGTGCAGGTACCAGGACCCGTCGGCCACCCGCGTCCACGCCGGTCCGCCGAAGACCGACTCCCAGTCGTTCGGCGGCTGGTCGCCGACGCCCTCGCGGAACACGTACCGCTCGCGGTTGCGGCCGGCCAGCGCCTCCCGGAACCACGCGTGCTGGTCGGAGCTGTGGTTCGGCACGATGTCGACGATCACCCGGATACCGAGCGTGTGCGCGTCGTCCACCAACGCGCGCACGTCGTCCAACCCGCCGAACTGCGGGTCGACGGCGCGGTAGTCCGCCACGTCGTAGCCGCCGTCGGCCATCGGCGACGCGTAGAACGGCGTGATCCAGACCGCGTCCACGCCGAGGTCGCGCAGGTAGGGCAGGCGTGAGCGGATGCCGGGCAGGTCGCCGACGCCGTCGCCGTTCGAGTCGGCGAAGCTGCGCACGTAGACCTGGTAGATGACGGCGTGGCGCCACCAGTCCTGGGACATGTCCATGCCTTCCGGGTGAGGTGTGTCAGCGGTCCAGGAAAGACGTTGCAAAAGTTTTCCGCAAGTCGGCTTGAGGATTCCTGGAGGAATCGAATCAAGTCTGCAAACTTTTGCGATCACCGAAAATGCGTTGCAAGCCCGCCACGCCGTCCGTCAGAGTGGTTCTCGACGAACCGGAGGAAGGGAGCCAGCCGTGATGCAACACATGCGCCATCAGCACGTCTGGTGCTCCTCGGCATGAGCTGACCCTCATGTCCCGGGGAGCCGTCCCGTCGCACACCGCGACGAGGCGGCTTTTTTGATGCCCGTTGGTCCAACTGGCACGGACACCGCGCTCTGAACGCGGAGATCGAGGTTCGAACCCTCGACGGGCAGCCGTGACCGAAGCCGAAGCAGTCGAGGCACCAGGTCGTGGTCCTGGTCGAAGCCGGTGCGAGTCCGGTCGGTCACTCCAGCGCGCGGGATCCGGCGATCACCCAGGCCTCATGAGCCCGGGGTGCCTGGTTCGACACCAGGACGCGCGACCAGCAGGGAGAGGAAGGCGTCGTGCAGGACACCGTTGGTGGCCAGCACGACGTCGTCCTCGACCACCGTCACACGGCCGCCCGCCTCCTCCACGAGCACCGGCAGACACGCCAGGTCGAACTCGTCGAGGCCCGCGCCCGCCGCGATCACCGCGTCCACCCGGCCGGTGATCAGGTCCAGCACGGACGTCGCCCCGTCCACGACGGCGCAGTGCTCCAGAACGGGTTTCCTCCTGCCGTGCAAGCACACGCGCGCACCTTCGACTACGTCCGTTGAGGACACACGAGCGACTTCTTCCTCTCCAGCCTGAAAAACGCGGCAGCCGATGCCCCGCCCGGCCGCCATCGTGATGTCCAGCGACGGCATGACGGACACGGCCAGCGCCTTCTCCAAGGCCAGGTCCACCGAGTACGTCGGCCGTCCGGCCACGAAGTCGGCGGTGCCGCTGATCGGGTCGACCAGCCACCGGCGACCGGAGGTTCCCCGGTGTTCGGCGCGTTCCTCACCCACGACGCCGTCGTCGGGCACCGCCTCCGCGAGCAGGCGGCGCACCAGGTCCTCGACCTCGAGATCGGTCGACGTGACCGGGCTGCCGTCCTCCTTCAGCCACACGTCGGGAGTGCCCGCGGAGAGCACCAGTTCGGCTGCCCGGCGGGCGATCCGCAACGCCAGGCACATGTCGGTCCACATGGTCGCGAAGCTTCGCGCCAGGTGTCCGCCGGGCGTAACTGATGTAGCGTTGTACTACATGATCGAGTTCGTGCTCGGTGAGTCCGACCTGGTGGACGTGCGGTTCGCCGTGTCGCCCCTGAACGAACTGACGCTCAGCCTGCGCGTGCTGAAGAACCCGGCCAAGTACCCGCTGCACCTGCCGTGGGCGCGCGGAATCCGCGATGTCGACGCCGAGGTCCTGCTGGCGCTGTCGACCGAACGCGGCTGGACGCCGGACTTCCTGAGCCCCCGCCCGACCACGCCGTTCACGAGGATCGAGGACGAGTTCGCGGCGTTGCGCGAGACCTCCACCCGCGCCATGCGGCGTGACTTCCGAGCGCTGTTCGGAGGCGTGCCGGACGCGCTGCGCGACCGCCACAGGGTGCTCGGCGCGCTGGAGTCCTACTGGCACACGGCTCTGTCCGGGCAGTGGGAACGGATGCGCGCGGTGCTCGAGACCGACATCGCCCACCGCGGCCGCGCGATGGCCCAGCACGGCCTCGCGGTGATGCTCTCGGGGATCTCCGAACGGATCACCTTCACGAGCCCCGTGGTCCAGGTCCGCATCGCGGGGGCGCCGCCGCGGCGGGTCGAGGCCGGCGGACACGGGCTCACGCTCGTGCCCAGCGTGTTCGCGCGACGCACGGCCGTGCCCGTCGACCCAGGCGCACCGCCGTTGCTGATCTACTCCGCCCGTGGCGCCGGAACGGTGTGGGAGACCGGACGCTGCCGAGGGCCGGAGGCGCTCGCCGGTGTCCTCGGCCAGGTGCGGGCGGACCTGCTGGCCGAGCTGGCACAACCGCGGTCGTCCACCGACATCGCACGACGCACGGGCGTCACGACCTCGGCGGTGAACCAGCACCTGCGTGCGTTGCGTGACGCCGGACTTCTGGCCTCGCAACGCCACGGCCGAAGCGTCGTCTACGCGCGCACAGAACTCGGCGACGCTCTCGTTTCCCACAACGTGGAACGGGGAAGCGCGGCCGCCGAGCCGTTGTTCGCAAGGACATGAGCTTCGCTGAGGACTGGCAGACCTGGAAGACGGAGCGCGAGACGAACCTGGCCGACCCGTACGGGTGGCTGGCGCTGGTCTCGCTCGACTGGCTCGAGACGGCCCCACGCACCTATGAGGGCCTACCGGGCGAGTGGTGGCAAGACAACGACGCGGCCTACTGGCGCAACGACGGCGAGACCAAGCGGTTCGAGCTCGTGCAGAGCGGCGGCGGTGAACGTGTCGTGGCGGGCGACGTGGAGATCGAGGTCGCCCGGCGCGGCGGCTACCTGATCCGCGTGCACGACCCGAAGGCGCCCGTGTTGCAGGACTTCAAGGGCGTTCCGGCGTACGACCCGCAGGAGACTTGGGTGCTGGAGGGCGAATACGAGCCGTTCGACGCACCCGTCCCCACGACGGTCGGTGCGGTGGTCGAAGGGCTTAGCCACGTGTACGAGGCACCGGGCCGTGTGCGGTTCAAGTTCAACGGCACCGAGCACGCGCTGACGGCGTTCAACGGGCGCAACGGCGGGCTGAGCATCCTGTTCACCGACGAGACCAGCGGCGTCACGACCTACGCGGCCAACCGGCAGATCGCCGCCACCCCGCACGACGGCAAGGTCGTGCTCGACTTCAACCGCGCGACGAACCTGCCGTGCGCCTTCACCGACTTCGCCACGTGCCCGCTGCCGCCCGCGGGCAACCACCTGGCGTTCGCCGTGGAGGCGGGGGAGAAGACGCCGTACGAGCGGGGGTAGGGGCGTGTGTCGAGGTCCGGTTCGGTACGGGCCCTAGAAGAACTCGTCGAGCAGCCTATACCAGGCGAGCGCCGACGGGCGGGGGGTGAGGCCGTAGGCGCGGTCGAAAGCGTCTACGGCTTCCCCGCTCAGTTCGCGGTGCACCAGCGCCAGGTCGCGGTGCCGGTCGGACACGCCGAGCCGCGCCACGTCGATCAGCACGGTCGAGCCGTCGGGGCGCAGCAGCACGTTCGACGGGCAGAAGTCCCCGTGCGCCACCACCAGGTCCTCGGTCGCGGGCGCGGTGGCGACCAGTCGCTCCAGCAACTCCTGCGGCGTGGCACCGAGGTTGTCGTCGTCGAAGTCGTCCGGGTCCACGAGACCGGCTTCGACGTTGTGCCGCGCCTGCTCGACGACGACCGCGACCCTGGCGTCGTGAGGGCACGAGGTGACCGGCACCGAGTGCAACGCCCGCAGCACCTCACCCATGACGGTTCCCGCGAGCACGGGGTCGGCCTTGGCCAGCGAGGGTGCGCCGACGTCGGCCAGCACCAGCCAGCCGTCGGCGAACACCTGGACCTCCGGCACCTCGAAGTGCTCACCCAGCCACAGCAACCGGGCGTGCTCCTCGGCGCCCGAGCGCTTCACGTAGCGGGAACCGACGTGCCACACGTCGCCGGACAGGCCCTCGTGGTCGTCGGACCACCCGGTCACCGGGCCGGCAGCGCGCAGCACGTCCTCGGGAATCCTCATTCGCAGGCCGTGCCGTCCTTGTCGCTGTCGAGCCCGTAGATGTCCGTGCCGATGACGCGGATGGGGCCGGCCACGTACGCGGGCCCGTTGCCGGAACCGCCCGCGCAGTCCACGTCCGAGGCGATCGGCACGCAACCACTGTAGTTCGGATCGCACTGCGGCTGGGGCTTCGGGGCGGGCTGCGGTTGCGGCTGGGGCTGGGGGTTCGGCTGCGGCTGGGGTTGGGGTTGCGGCTTGGGCTGCGCGACGGCCGCGGGCGCAGTGGTGGTGGTCGTAGTCGTTGTCGTGGGGGAAGTGGTCGTCGTCGTGGTGCTGGTCGGTGGTGCCACGGTCGTGGTCGTTGTCGTCGTAGGAGCAGCGGTGGTGGTGGAAAGCCCCGCCGCCTTGTTCCCGTCGACCGCCGAGCCGATGATGCCGACGACGAAGAAGAACCCGAGCAGGGCCGCGGCGCTGATCGCCACCGGCGCCACCCACGACTTGCGCGCCGGCATGACGGGCACGACCGCACCACGGGGGATCTCGCGCGGCATCCGCAGGAAGATCTGCAGCAGCCCGTTGCTCCCGCGCTGGACGAACGCCGTGCACCCGGTCGCCCCGCCGCCGGACTCCACGTGCATCAGCACGGGCGCATACCGTTGCGACATCAGGAAAGTCAGCTCGCCGACGCGGTACCCGTCGAGCCGCACCTCGATGCCGCGGTGGCCCCGGTACTTGCCGGAGGCGATCGCGCACCACGTCAGGTTCACGGCGACGTGGCGCGTCACGCCGTCCGGAACCGCGTAGCGCGACAGCACGTCCTGGTGGTGCTGCTCGCCGGTGACGGTCACCGTCACCTCGCCGGGGACCATCACGAGACCGGCCGCCGAGTTCTCGATCACTGTCGCAACTCCCTCGGGTGAGTGCTTACGCGCTCACCATCGAGAAGTCGTACGAGGTGTTACCGGCAGTGCCTCGAGGCTGTGCCGAACGAGTGAAAACCCAGGGCGGTCCGTCACGGATGGGGGAGGCTCACCGATGAAGGTCTTTTCAGGCGCTGGAGCGCAGGACGAGCGACGTGGGCAGCAGCAGCGACGGCGGCAGCCCCGCCTCGCCCGCCAGTTCCGCGAGCAGCCGCCACGTCATCGTGCGCCCGAGCTCCTCGACGTCCTGCCGGATCGTCGTGAGCGGCGGCGTGGCGGTCGAGGCGAACACCGAGTCGTCGAACCCCACCACGGCGACGTCCTCGGGCACCCGGCGGCCTTGTGCGTGCAGCACCTGCAACGCGCCGAGCGCCATGATGTCCGCGGCGACGAACACCGCGTCGAGGTCGGGGGCCTTGCGCAGCAACGACTCCATGGCCCGCGCGCCGCTCTCCGGCGTGAAGTCGCCGTGGGCCACCAGGGTCGCGGGGAGCTTTGCCTCGCCGAGGCCCCGCTTGAAGCCGCTCAGCCTGTCGGCGCCCACGGCCATGTCCTTGGGGCCCGCCACGGTCGCGATGCGCTTGCGGCCCAGGGACGCCAGGTGCCGCGCGGCCTCCAGGGCGCCGGTGAAGTTGTCGGCGTCCACGAACGGGACCGTGGCGCCGAGGGGACGGCCGCCGGAGACCACCGGCAGGCCGAGGTTCGCGAGCATCGGCACCAGCGGGTCCTCGCCGTGCAGGCTCACCAGCAGCGCGCCGTCGACGTGGCCGCTGCTCAGGTACGCCACCAGGTCGTCGGTGTCGGAGGGCTGGCTCATCATCAGCAGCAGCTGCATGTGGCGGCCGGCGAGCTCGGAGTGGACGCCTCGCAGGACGCCCGCGAAGAACGGGTCGGACAGCACGCGGCCGGTCGGCTCCGAGACCACCAGGGCGATGGCGTTGGCCCGGTTGCCGGCGAGTGCGCGCGCGGCCTGGTTGGGGGAGTACCCCAGCTCGGCGATGGCGGCGTGCACGGCCTCCCGGGCCTTCGCACTGACGTACTGCTCGTCGTTGATGACGCGCGAGACGGTCGACTTCGACACCCCGGCGACCCGCGCGACCTCTTCGATCCGGGGGCCGGGACGTCGCTTCGCCGTCTCGGTCATGCGGTCATCCTAGGCTGCCTGGCCGGACCACGATCTGCTCAGGGCCATCTTCGTTCCCCCTCTTCACAGCGGCGTGAGCCGAGTTTCCAAGATCGTCCGCACAAATTCCGCACAGCACCCCCGAGTTCTGGCACCATGCCCCCCGAGGAGGGTCAGTGCGGTATCGGCTTCTTGGGCCGCTGCAGATCTGGCGTGGGGGCGTGGAACTGCGGCTGGGCGGGCCCCGGCAAAGGGCACTGCTGGCAGCGTTGGCACTGCACGCCAACGAGACGGTCAGTTTTGAACATCTGAGCGAGGCGGTGTGGGAATCTCCACCCGCTGCTCCCGAATCGAACATCCGGACCTACGTCGCCGCCCTGCGCAAGCTCGTGCTGGACGACCTCGTCACCGTTCCCGGCGGCTACCGGCTCGTGGTGCCGGGCGACGAGGTGGACGTCGCGGTCTTCGAGCGGCTCTGCGAGGCGGGCGACGAAGCGCTGAAGCAGGGTGATCACCGGGAGGCGGTCGCGCGGTACGGCGAGGCGCTGCGGTTGTGGCGCGGCCCGGCGCTCGACGGCCTCACCGTGGGGCCGCGGCTCGAAGCCGAGCTCACGCTGCTGCAGGAACGGCGGCTCACCGTCGCCGAGCAGCACGCGCGGCTGTCGATCGAGCTGGGCCAGGGCGAGCGGCTGATCGCCGAACTGAGGCGGCTGACCAAGCAGTTCCCGCTGCGCGAACAGCTCTGGCTCCAGCTCATGCACGCGCTGCAACGGGCGAACCGGCCCGCCGAGGCGTTGCAGGCGTTCGAGGACGTGCGGGTGCTGCTCGCCGACGAACTGGGCACCGATCCGGGCGGGGAACTGCGGGACCTGCACGCGCGGCTGCTGCGCGGGGACGAGCCGCGGCCCGCCCTGAACACGCTCCCGCGCGACGTCGCCGACTTCACCGGCCGCGCGGCCGAGATCGAACGGCTGACCAGGGCCGTCACCGGGAAGTCGGCGGTCGTGATCTCCGCGATCGACGGCATGCCGGGCGTCGGCAAGACGACGCTCGCCGTGCACTTGGCGCACCGTCTGGAGTATCCGGACGGTCAGCTGTTCATCGACCTGCACGCGCACACTGCGGGCCGTGCGCCCGTCGAACCGACAGACGCGCTCGACGTGCTGTTGCGCGCGCTCGGGCTGGAAGAGATCCCGGTCAGCCTGGACGAACGGGCCGCCATGTGGCGTGCGGAGCTCTCGCGCAGACGGTTGCTCGTCGTGCTCGACAACGCCGTGAGCGCCGACCAGGTCCGTCCGCTGCTGCCGGGCGTGCCGGGCTCGTTGGTGCTGGTCACGTCCCGTGCGCGGCTGGTCGAGCTGGAGGGCACGTCGACGCTCACGCTGGACGTGCTGTCCGAGGCGGAGGCGTTGCAGCTGTTCGCGACGATCGTCGGCGACGAACGCGGCACCGACGACGCGGCCCGCGAGGTCGTCGAGCTGTGCGGACGGCTGCCGCTGGCCGTGCGCCTGGCCGCCGGACGGCTCCGCAGCCGTCCCACCTGGACCACCGCCCACCTCGCGACGCGGCTGCGCGAGGGACGATTATCCGAGCTGGACGCGGTCTTCGCGTTGTCGTTCGGCCAGCTCCCCGCCGCTCACCAGCGGCTCTTCGGCCTGCTGGGCCTGCACCACGGCACGGACTTCGACGTCGACCAGGCCGCGGCGCTGGGCGAGCTCGACCTGCTGGAGTGCGACGGGATGCTCGAGGACCTCGTCGACGTGCACCTGCTGGAGGCGACGACGCTCGGCCGCTACCGGATGCACGACCTGCTGCGGCAGTACGCGCAGTCCAAGGTGGACGGCACCCGCGCGCCGCTGACGAGGCTGCTCGACCACTTCCTGGACACGGCGAACCAGGCGACGCGGCTGATGTCGCCCGCCGCGCGCAAGTACGAGGTCGACATCACCTACCGGCCGGCCTCGCGGCTGGTGCTGCGCGACTACGACCACGCGGTCGAGTGGTTGGAGACCGAACGCCAGACGCTCGTCGCCGCCGTGGCGTTGTCTCTCGACGGTGGCTGGCGCACACACACGTGGCAGCTCGCACGCGCGTTGACGTTCTTCTGCATGGTGCGCGGCCACACGCGTGACTGGGCCACGATCAACGAACTGGCGCTGGAGGCCGCGAAGGACGAGCCGGTCGCGCTCGCGATCACCACGAAGAACTACGCGATGGTGTTCTGGCAGACCGCGCAGTACCCGAAGGCGATCCACTACAACGAACGTGCCATCGAGATGCTCCGCGAGCTGGGCGACCTGCAGGGCGTGGCGGGCACGCTGAACAACCTGTCGCTGGTCTACCGCACCCTCGAACGCCACGCCGAGGCCGCTGAGCTGCTGGAACAGGCCATCACGGTGGCGCGGCAGCTCGGTGACCGGCACCTCGAGTCGCAGGCGATGAGCAACGTCAGCAACATCTACAGCGCGCTCGGCCGCTACGACGAGGCGTTGCAGGCGTGCACGGCGGCACTCGAGTTGATGCGCGAGATGGGCAGCCGCCGCGACGAGGCGGACACCCGGAGCGCGCTCGGCATGATCCTGCACGCCATGGGCCGGCACGACGAGGCGTTGGAAGCGCTGGAGTCGGCTCTCCAGGCCGTGCGCGCGATCGGTGACGTCACGACGGAAACGGTGGTGCTGAACTACCTCGGCGAGGTGCTGACCGCCGCGGGACGTCCGGACGAGGCCATCGCGCCGTTGCGCGAGGCGCTGGAACTGGCCGAACGGATCGACGACAGGCGTGAGGCGGCGAACGCGCACAAACACCTCGCCCACGCCGTCAGCGACCCGGCCGAGGCCGCCCGGCACCAGCGGGAGGCGGACGAGAGGTTCGCGGCGCTAGGCACCGCCTGACCGCGGGCCCGGCCTCCCGCCGGGCAGCACCGCGCCGCGCGGCAGTCCGTCCCGCAGCAACGGCAGCAGCCGCGGGTGCTTGCTCATGAGCACCGCGGCCGTTCCGTTGCGCTGCTGGGTCCTGCGGCAGAAGTGCGGCGAGAGCGGCACCCCGAGGTACGCCTCGGCACGGGGTCCGTAGAGGACCGCGCCGCCGAGCCCGCACCACGCCGCCGCGACCGCCTGCCCGCCGCTCCACACGTACCCCTCGACGTACACCGCGCCGTGGTTCCGGCCCACCTCGCTGAAGGCGTCGCTGAACGTCACCTGCGGCTGCAGCCGGGTCGCCGGGCCGGCCGACCACCAGGTGCCGAGGTCGAGCACCAGGCCCTCCACGCTCGCGTGCGCCCACTCCGAGTCGTCGACGAGCGTGCGGAACGGCAGTTCCAGCCCGGTCAGCGCCTCGGTGAGCTCCTCCACCCGCCCATGGTGCGGCGTGAGGACCGATCCCGCTGTCCGAAGTGGACTCAGCCCTGCGCCTGGACGATGGTGATCGGGATGCTGACCTCGACCGGTCCCGCCACCCCGGTGATGACCCCGTCACCCGCCTTGTTGCCCGCCTGCAGCCGGGCGCGGAAGGTGATCGTCTGGCCGGGGGCGAGCGTCTGGCCGCCCTCGCACGTGACGACGCCCTTGCCGGCCGGGCAGGCGATGAGGCCCACCGAGGTCTTGCCCGCCCCGACCGTCTTGATCTTGTCGGGCATGGTCAGCGTCAGCGTCGGCACCGTCGTGGGCGCGTCGCCGTTGTTGGTGATGCTGACGTTCATCTCGTTGGCCGGGCCGTCGGTGGTCATGGTGATCCCGCTGGGCGCCGACCCCGACAGCTCGGCCTCGCCCGCGGGGACGACGGTGTTGTTCGTGGTCGTCGCGGGCCGGTTCGCGCCGGTGGTGCCCTGCGCGGCCGTTCCCGCCGAGGTGCCCTTCGTCGGCGTGGCGCCCGCACTCGGCGTCGTGCCCGACTCGCTCGTCGCGGCGTCCGCCGAGACGCTCGTGCTGGTCGGGGCAGCGCCGACGACCGTGGTGACGGGTCCGTTGCCCGAGCTGACGACGACGCCCGAGGCCACCACGACGACCGCCGCGGCCGAGGCGGCCACGCCCAGCCACGAGGCCGCGCTGAGGGTGACGACGGCGCCCTTGGTCGCGGTCGCCGCCGCGGCCAGGTAGCCGGCGGTGCCCGTGCCCAGGACGATGGGGGCGACGAGACCGCGCAGCGCGCCGTTCACGTCGGAGAGCTCGCTGGCGAGCTTGCGGCACTCGGCGCAGGTGTCCATGTGCTCGTCGATGTGGACGGCGTCGCGTCCCTTGAGGCCGCCGCGCGTCCAGGCGCCGAGCTTCGTCACAGTCGGGCGGCAGGTCTCCGCCGGTTCCTGGTTGACGTGTGCCTGCAAGAACGCCTTGCGCAGGCCCTCGCGCGCACGGAACGCCATCGCGGAGACGCCGTTCGGGGTCAGGCCGAGCAGCGGTGCGATCTCGCCCGGTGACTGGCCCTCGATCGCGGTGTGCCACAGGACGGTCCGCCACCGCTCGGGCAGCGTCGCGAACGCCGTCGCCGCCAGCGTCTGGTCCAGGTCCTCGACTGCCTTGTCGCGGAACGGCACGCTGGTCGCCTTGGCGGCGCCGGGAACCTCCTCGACGTCACCGGCCAGCTCGACCCGCTTCTCCTTGCGGGTGCGGTCGTACGCCGCGTGCCGCACCGCCGTCAGCAGGTACGGCCGGAACGACGCGCCCGGACCGCCGCCGGCGCGCAGTGCCGCGAGGACCTTCGCGAACGCCTCCGACACCAGGTCGTCGGCGTCCGACGACGACGAGGACAGCTGCAAGGCCAGCATGTTCGCCGAGCGCACGTGACGTTCGTAGAGCTTGCCGTACTCCTCGACCCTGCCGTCTCTGACGGCATCGATGAGGTCGGCATCCGACGGCGGTCGTCCACGCTGCCCGATCAAAGAAAGCCGCCTTAACGTGATGCCCTGTACTGATACGCGGACCCTATCGACATGACTCAAGGTGAACAATCCACGCATACGAACTCGATGTAATAAAAGAGGTTTTGGTCCGGCGCAAGTCGCGGCGAACTCGGGCCGGAAGGCCCTGGCGCTCGCGTCTCCTTGGCCTGGTGGACATCCGGCTCTGCGCCGAAAGCACCAACCGGCGATGAGCCGGCGGCACGCACGCGGCGTTTCGTCGTGACCAGAAATGTGTCCAGTCGGAATTCGTTCCCGGTCGACGGGGAGAACGCTCCACAATGGACCTTTTTGGCGCCGAACAGCAGAACTGAGTAGCCGTACTCATGACAGCGGGGGGATGACCCACGACTCTCGGACCATGACGTCCTCCGCGCCCACGCACACCCCGACGACCGCGGCCTTCTACGTGCAGGCGGTCCTGTCGTTCGGGCTCTCGCTGACCGCCGTCACCATCGGAGTCGTGTTCCTGCCCGTCGACGGGTGGGTGCGCGCGTTCCTGAGCATCGCGATGCTCTACACCGTCACCTCGGCGTTCACCCTCGCCAAGGTGCTCAGGGACCGGCAGGAGGACGCCTACATCCACAGCCGGGTTGACAGAGCCCGGCTCGACAAGCTGCTGACCGACCACGACCCGTTCAAGATCGACGCGGCCTGATCCTCAGGGGTGACCGCGCCACAGCCGCCACGCGCGGGGGCTCGCCGGCTCGTGGTGGCTGTTGGCCTCGGAGAACCGCAACCGCACGCGGGCGCCGCCGAGCCGTCCGCGCTCGAGGTGGATCGTGCCCCCGGTCGCCTCCGCGGCCGCACGCGCGATGTCGAGACCCAGCCCCGTCGACCCGCCCCCGCTGCTGCCCCGGTGCAACGCCGAGGACGGATCGGCGACCCCGGTGCCGCCGTCCTCGACGACGAGCGTCACCCACCCGGCGTGCCGGACCACCGACACCCCGACCGGCGCGGCGGGAGGCGTGTGCCGGAAGACGTTCTCCAGCAACGTGTCCACCACGGCACCCAGCGCGTCCGGCGCCAGCAGCACCCAGCACGGCTCGCCCACGTCGATCTCGCACACGCGGCCCTGGTCGGCCGCGTGCGCGGACCAGAACGCCATCCGCGACTCCACGACCGCCGCCACGTCGCACTTGCCGGCCGTGTCGCCCTCGACCGGGTGCAGCGACTGGATGATCCGGTCGACGTCGTGGCCCAGCGTGCTGACGGCGCTGCGGATCCGGTCGGCGACGGGGCCGGGGCCGATCGCGTCGGCGTCGAGCCGCAGGGCCGCGAGCGGTGTCCGCAGCCGGTGCGACACGTCCGCGATCATCTCCCGTTCCTTCGCCAGCAACTGCGACGTCCGCGAGGAGGCCTCGTCGATCGACTCGGCGAGCGCCTCCAGTTCGCGGGGACCGCGCAGCCGCACCCGCCGCCCGACCGACGTGGTCAGATCGCGCAGGGCCGCGAGCACCGGCGTGAAAGGCCTGTGCCCCAGCCACACCGCCACTCCCACCGCCACGAGCGCGATCCCGGACACCAGCAGGACCGGGAGGAGCGGGAACGGCACGGACGCGGGCACCACCGACACCACGGACCCGCCGGCGGAAGCCACGCGCGGGCCACCGCCGGCACCGAGCCGCGTGCCGTCCTCCAGCACCACGGACAACCGCCCCTCGGCACCGGCGGTGGTCCGGGCGATCGTGCCGCGGACCGCGTCGGGGTCCGAGGACACCGCGAGCACACCGGCGACCACCGCCGCGTCCCGCCGATCGGCCTGGGCGGCCGTCGAGACCGCGTGCGAGTGGAGCAGAAACCCGGCGGTGGCCACGAGAACCACGGCGACCAGCCCGGTGGCGAGCAGCAGAGCGCGGGTGATGACCGCCCTCATCCGGGCGCCGCCAGCTTGAACCCGACTCCCCGGACCGTGTGCAGGTAACGGGGGTGGGCCGCCGTCTCACCGAGCTTGCGCCGCAACCACGACGCGTGGACGTCGATCGTCTTGTCGTCGCCGACGTACGGGTTGCCCCACACGGCCTGGATCAGCTCGCGGCGCGAGATCACCCGCCCCGGCCGTTGCGCGAGGTAGGCGAGCATGTCGAACTCCCGCCTGCTCAGCGCGAGAGCGGACTCGCCGAGCGACGCCAGGCGCTGGGCGAGGTCGATGCGGAGATCGCCCAGCGCGAGCAGGTCGGCGGACGCGGTCGTACCGGTGCCCGTGCGGCGCAGCAGGGCGTTGATCCGCGCGGCCAGGTGCTCGGCCGAGAACGGTTTGACGATGTAGTCGTCCGCGCCCGCGTTCAGCGTGCTCACGACCGAGCTCTCGGCTCCCCGCGCCGTCGCCACGATGACCGGGACGTTGCTCACGCCGCGCAGCATGCGCAGGGCGGCGACGCCGTCGAGGTCCGGCAGTCCCAGGTCGAGGATCACCAGGTCGAGCTCCGACGTGCCGGCTTCGCGCAACGCGGCCACGGCGGTGCCGACGGCCTGCACGACGTGCCCGAGGTCGGTCAGCGCGTGCACGAGCGCCGCCTGGACCACCGGGTCGTCCTCGACCACCAGCACCTTCGACATACACGCAGGGTAAGCAGCGAACCCGCCGATGGGGAGAGGGGGCGGGAGCTTATCTCGATCGTGCTACGTCCTTAAATCTCCCTTAGGGCTGCCGCCTCTACGGTCTGCAGTCACACCGAACCGGGGAGTGGGCGTGGCAGAAGTCGTTCTGACGGGGCTGGGCAAGGCCTACGGTGACGGCACCCGTGCCGTCACCGACCTCAACCTGGAGATCCGCGACGGCGAGTTCCTGGTGCTCGTGGGCCCGTCGGGCTGCGGCAAGACGACGGCGCTGCGCATGATCGCCGGGCTCGAGCAGATCACCGAGGGCACGATCCACATCGGTGAGAAGGTCGTGAACGACGTGCCGTCGCGCGATCGCGATGTTGCGATGGTGTTCCAGTCGTACGCGCTCTACCCGCACCTGAACGTGTACGACAACATCGCGTTCGGCCTCACGCTGCGCAAGCTCCCCAAGTCCGAGATCGACCACCGCGTGCGCGAGGTCGCCGAGGTCCTCGAACTGACCGAGCACCTCGATCGCAAGCCCCGCAACCTCTCCGGCGGGCAACGGCAGCGCGTCGCCATGGGCCGGGCGATCGTGCGGGCCCCGCAGGCGTTCCTGATGGACGAGCCGCTGTCCAACCTGGACGCGAAGCTGCGCGTGCAGATGCGGGCGCAGATCGCGCGGATCCAGCGCGAGATCGGCGTGACGACCGTGTACGTCACGCACGACCAGACCGAGGCCATGACGCTCGGCGACCGCGTGGCCGTCATGCGCCGCGGGGTGCTCCAGCAGGTGGGTCCTCCCCAGGAGCTCTACGACCGGCCCGTCAACCTGTTCGTCGCGGGCTTCATCGGCTCGCCGGGCATGAACCTCGTGTCCGCGAAGCTCGACCGGGACGGCGACGACCGGTTCTGGGTCTCGCTCGGCTCCGACGCGTTGCTGCTGCCGGAGTCCGTGCTGCG
Source organism: Lentzea sp. HUAS12 (assembly GCF_024125735.1). Classification (NCBI taxonomy): domain Bacteria; kingdom Bacillati; phylum Actinomycetota; class Actinomycetes; order Pseudonocardiales; family Pseudonocardiaceae; genus Lentzea; species Lentzea sp. HUAS12. Next base: position 3,792,389 of record NZ_CP099738.1, on the reverse strand, counting down.
CCAACGCCCGAAGCTCGAGCAGTACGTCGGCGGTGACGTCGTGGTCGGCATCCGCCCGGAGGACATGGAGGACACCGCCCTGGCCGACGCGCAGGAGGGCGAGATCCTGCACTCCGTCGCCGATCTCGTCGAAGCGATGGGGTCCGACGTGCTCGTGCACTTCCCCGTCGACGTCCCGCCCGTCGTCACCGACGACACCCGCGAACTCGCCAGGGACGCGGGCACCGACGACCTGCCCGGCACCGGCGGCAAGGGGACCGTCCTCGTCGGACGGTTCAGCCCGCGCACCCGCATCTACGAAGGACAACCCGTCGCCGCCAGGGTGGACACCTCCCGGCTGCACTTCTTCGACCCGGCCACCGGGTCCTCGATCTGGAAGTAGGAGAGCTTCAATGGGGAAGCAATGGATCGCGCTGCTCGCACTCACCGCCGCCGCGTGCTCCGGAGGTGCCGCGGGAACCGGGACTTCTGAGGACCTCAAGGGTCAGACCGTCGAGGTCGTCGGACCGTGGACCGGCGACGAGCAGAAGGCCTTCGAGCAGGTGCTGAAGGTGTTCACCGACAAGACGGGCGCCGAGGTCAGGTACACACCCGCCGGGGACGAGCTGCCGACGGTCGTGCAGACCAGGATCTCGGGCGGCACACCACCGAACGTCGCCCTGATCGCGCAACCCGGTCTCGTCGCCCAGTTCGCGAAGGCGGGCGCGCTGAAGCCGGTGGGCGCCGACGTCGAGAAGGCCGTCACCGACCACAACGCGGCCGTGTGGAAGCAGCTCGGCAGCGTCGACGGCAAGCTCTACGGCTTCACCTTCAAGACGGCCAACAAGTCCGCGTTCTGGTACAGCGAGAAGGCCTTCCAGCAGGTCGGCGCGACGCCGCCCGCGACGTGGGACGACCTGATCAAGGTCAGCAAGGCGATCTCCGAGACGGGTCTCGCGCCGGTGTCGGTCGGCGGTGCGGACGGCTGGACGCTCACCGACTGGTTCGAGAACGTCTACCTGCGCACCGCGGGCCCGGAGAACTACGACAAGCTCGCGAAGCACGAGATCCCGTGGACCGACCCGACCGTGCGCAAGGCGTTGGAGGAGCTGGCGAAGCTCTGGGGCGACCCGACCCTGATCGCGCCCGGCGCGCTGCAGACGGAGTTCCCGAAGTCCGTCATCACCGTCTTCGGCGAGCCCTCCGGTGCCGCGATGGTGTTCGAGGCGGACTTCGTCGCGAGCATCATCACGACCAACACGAAGGCGAAGGTCGGCCAGGACGCCAAGTTCTTCCCGTTCCCGTCGGTCTCGGGCAGCAAGGACGCCGTCGTCGCCGGCGGTGACATGGCCGTGCAGTTCAAGGACGACAAGGCGACCACCGAGCTGATGAAGTACCTGGCCTCGCCGGAGTCCGGCAAGGTGTGGGCCGAGCTCGGCGGGTTCCTCTCGCCCAACAAGGACATCCCGGAGAGCTCGTACCCGGACGCCGTGACGCAGGACCTCGCGCGGCGGATCGTCGACGCCGGGGACAACGTCCGGTTCGACATGTCCGACCTCGCACCGGCCGCGTTCGGTGGCACGAAGGGCGCGGGGGAGTGGAAGGACCTGCAGGACTTCCTGGCCGACCCGAAGAACGTCGACGGCATCATGGCGCGCCTGGAAGCGAACGCGGCGAAGGCCTACGGCGCATGACGCCCAGAAGGCGGAGTTTCAGTCCGAACGTGGACGCCGCGCCGGGGCGCTCGCCCCGGCAGGCGATCCCGTTCCTGCTCCCCGCACTGGTGGTGCTCGCGGCGCTGGTGCTGTACCCGCTGGTGTACTCGCTGATCCGCAGCTTCTTCGACGCCTCGGGTGACGAGTTCGTCGGCCTGGGCAACTACGTCGAGACGTTCACCGACCCGCGCACGCTGATCGCCTTCCGCAACAACGTGATCTGGGTGGTGGTCGCGCCTGCGGCCGTCACCGGCATCGGCCTGATCCTCGCCGTGCTGACCGAACGCGTCAGGTGGGCGACGGCGTTCCGGCTCGTGCTGTTCATGCCCATGGCGATCTCGTTGTTCGCCTCCGGCATCATCTTCCGGCTCGTGTACGAGGAGGCGCCGAACCAGGGCGTCGTGAACGCGGTCGCGGTGGGCGTGCACGACGTCTTCAGCCCGGCCTCGCAGTACCCCGGTGCGCGGCCGCGGGACGGTTACGCCGCAACGGAAGCGGGCTTCACCGCGATCCGGCCGTCGCGGGCGGGCGACACGATCTCGTTGCCGCTCATCGGGTATCCACCGCAGGACGTGCCGCCGCAGGCGCTGCCGGCCTCCCCGCCGACCGCCGGCACGGGGGAGCTGCGCGGGGTGCTGTGGCTCGACGTGTCGATCGGCGGCAGGGCGGGCACCGTCGACCCGACCGAGCGCGGCCTGCCGGGCGTGGCCGTGGAAGCGGTGCGGGACGGGCAGGTCGTCGCCCGCACCACGACCGGTGACGACGGCAGGTTCACCTTCCCGGACCTCGGCGCCGGTGACGTCACCGTGCGGCTGCCTCCCGAGAACTTCGCGCTGCCGTTCCGCGGCCTGACGTGGCTCGGGCCGTCGTTCATCACCCCGGTGATCATCTCGTCGTGGATCTGGATCATGACCGGGTTCGCGATCACGTTCATCGCCGCGGGGCTGTCGGCGATCCCGCGTGACGCGCTGGAGGCCGCGCGGGTCGACGGCGCGACGGAGTGGCAGGTGTTCAAACGCGTCACCATCCCGCTGCTCTCCCCGGTGCTGCTGGTGGTGTTCGTGACCCTCGTGATCAACGTGCTGAAGATCTTCGAGCTGGTGTTCGTCATCGCGCCGGGCTCGGTGCAGTCCGAGGCCAACGTGCTGGCCCTGCAGATGTGGCAGGTGTCCTTCGGCACGGGCGGCGACCAGGGAGCGGGCAGCGCGCTCGCGGTGATCCTGTTCCTGCTGGTGGCGCCCGCGATGCTGTTCAACATCCGCCGATTCCGACGGGAGCGGTCGTGACTGCTGTGGCGGACGAGGTCCGCATCGACGTGCCGGTCTCGGGAACACCGAAGCGGGGCTTCCTGACGCGGCTGGTGTCGAGGCTCGGCAACGGGGTCGTGCAGGTCGTGCTCGCCCTGGTGGCCGTCTTCTGGCTCGTTCCGGTGTTCGGCCTGCTGATCGCGTCGTTGCGCGACGAGTCGGCCAACACCGCGAGCGGCTGGTGGACCGTGTTCACCAAGCCCGCCGAGCTGACGCTGGCCAACTACACCGACCTGGTGGCGAACCAGGCGGTGTGGCAGTCGTTCCTCAACACCTTCTACATCGCCGTGCCCGCAACGGTTCTGGTCGTCGTGATGGCGTCGCTGGCCTCGTACGCCCTGGCGTGGATCGAGTTCCCGGGCCGCGAGACGCTGACGGTCGTCGTGGTGGGGCTGCTCGTCATGCCGATCCAGGTGGCGCTGATCCCGGTGGCGAAGCTGTTCGGCGCGCTAGGCCTGTTCGGCACGATCACCGGCGTGGTGCTGTTCCACGTCGCGTTCGGCCTGCCGTTCGCCATCTTCCTGCTGCGCAACTTCTTCACCGGCATCCCGCGCGACCTGATCGAGGCCGCGCGGATGGACGGCGCCACGGAGTGGGTGATCTTCAAGCGCGTCATCCTGCCGGTGGCGAAGCCGGCGATCGCGTCGCTGACGATCTTCCAGTTCCTGTGGGTGTGGAACGACCTGCTGGTGGCGCTGGTGTTCGCGGACCAGGACTCGGCGCCGATCACGGTGGCGCTGCGGGCGCAGTTGCGGCAGTTCGGCACCAACATCGACATGTTGTCGACCGGCGCGTTCCTGTCGATGGTCGTGCCGTTGGCGGTGTTCCTGGTGTTCCAGAGGTACTTCGTGCAGGGGGTGCTGGCCGGGTCTACGAAGTAGAGCCGCGGGTGATGGTGTCGAGGTCGCGCGTGGCGTAGCGCAGGTGCTCCCACTCCTCCTCGAGGATGGTGTGCAGGCACGACAGCGTGGTCTCGGGGTGCTCCGGACCCCACGGATTCGCCCGCACCACGGCGAGGTCGGCCGGTGTCGCGGTCGCCAGGAAGTCGCGGACCATCGCCGTCCGGTCTGCCCTGGCCGCCAGCACGTCGGCGTAGGGCGGGACGCCGGAGACGAAGACGGACAGGTCGTGGCCGTCGGTCTCGTACTCGGCGTTCGGCATCCCGAGCGGGTGGTAGGGCTTCTCCCGGCCGAGGACCGCTTTGCCGAGCCAGGTGTCGGTCGCCATGACGAGGTGGCGGACGGTCTGGGCGAACGACCACTCGCCGTCCACCGAGACGTCCTGGGTGCCCGGTGGCAGCGCCGCGACCCGCTCGACCGCCGCGGCCCAGGCGGTCTCCGCCTTCGCCCACGCCGCGCGCAGCCCGTCCGGGTCCTGCGCGCGGCGCTCGGAGCGGCCGGGGAAGCGCCGGTCCAGTTCGGCGTCGACGAACGGTGTGACGTCGACACCGTTGACCAGCAACGTGTTCCTGCCGTCGAGCAGCCACGGCGCGTCGATGTCCGTGCCGCCGACCTCGACCGCGCGCAGCACCACGCCGGAGAAGTCCGCTCGGGTGAACCGGGCACCACGCAGGCTCACGTCGGTGAAGGTGGCGCCCCGCAGGTCGTCGGGGTGGCTGAAGTTCATCCGCCGAGCTTCGCACGCCGTCGCCGCTCGATCGAGTTGAGGACGAGCAGCGTCAGCATCAGCAGCCCGAAACCGATGCCGACGCCGCTCAGGGCCACGACCACCGGTGGCCAGTCGCGGCCCGGTGGCGGGGTGACGGTCGTGAGGATCTCCCTTTGCCTGGGGCTCGGGAAACCGGCGGACTCGGCGGGCAGCACCGCTGTCAGCGCGGCCACCGGGTTCACCATGCCGAAGCCGACCCGGTGGTCCCTTCCGGACACGTTGCCGGGGTGCAGCGCGGTGGCCTTGAGCCGGTCCATCACCTGGCGCGCCTTGAGGTCCGGGAACCGCTCGCGCACCAGCGCGGTGATGCCCGAGACGTAGGGGGCCGCGAAACTCGTCCCCTGGATCTTCTGCTCACCGTCGGCCTTCACGTTCGAGTTCGTCAGGCCGGTGCCCTTGGGGTCGACGGAGATGATCTCCTCGCCCGGCGCGGCGATGCTGACCCACGGGCCCCAGACGCTGAAGCCCGACACCTCGCCGGAGCGCGCCATCGACGCCACCGACAGCACGTCGTCGGCGAACCACGCGGGTGACGAGATCGAACTGACCCTCGCCGGGTCGATGTTGTTGTTCTGCAGTGGACAGCCGGCCTTGGGGTCGAGGTTGCCCGCCGCCGTCACGACCACGGCGTTCTTGACGTCGACCGCGTACCGGATCGCGGCCTGCAGCGCCCGGTCGTCCGCGCTGAAGTCCTGGGGGGTGCCGCAGTTCGTCAGGGAGATGTTGATGACCCCGGCGCCCTGGTCCGCGGCGCGCACGATCGCCTGCGCCAGCGTCGAGACCTTGCCGGCGGAGGTCCGCTTCTCCCTGGTGGCGTCGCCCTTGAACTCGAAGCGATCGCTGGTCTGGCGGATCGCGAGGATCGTCGCCCCCGGTGCCGCGCCGACGAAGTCGCCCTCGGTCCTCGCCGCCGCCGCGACGCCCGCCACCTCGGTGCCGTGGCCGTCGCAGTCGTCCGCGCCGTTCTTGGTCCCGCTGACGTACTCACCGGCCGGAACGACGCGGCCGCCGAAGCGCGGGTTGCGCGGGTCGACACCCGTGTCGATGATCGCGATCTTGACGCCCTTGCCGGTCGCGAACCGGTGCGCCTGCTCGAGGTTCAGGTGGACCTGGCCCCACGGCATCTGCTCGATCAGCTCGTTCTTGGTGTCGGACGTGACGCAGCCCTTGCCGGTCGGCTCGTACGGCACGTCCGGCCCGCCCGTGTCCCTCGGCGGCGGGGTGCCGGGCGGCAGCGCCGGCGGCACCGAGTTCGGCTGGACCGCGGACGACGGCTGTGCGGAAGCCGCCGGAAGTGTGCCTGTCAGCAACAAAAGCGCCGTGGTCGCCGTTGCCGTGGCACGGCGGAACCCCGTGGTATCGATCTTCACCTGTGACCCCCCGGTCCACCCCCACCGACCCCCGATCGGTGTTGACGAGAGTCCACCACAGGAGGCCCGCAGGCCGCAAAAACCGGGGCGCCTCAACCTGAAGCGGGCTTCAGGTGGTCGGCGTCGCGCAGGAACGCGTCGAGTTCGGCGGTCGTCGGAGCGGTGGCCGGACCGGACCTCGTGACGGCGACCGCGGCGGCGGCGTTGGCCCGCCGCACCGCCGCGATCGGGGGCGAACCGGCGGCCAGGGCCGAGGCCAGCACCCCGGCGTGCGCGTCACCGGCGCCGTTGGTGTCGACCGCGTGCACCGGGAAACCGGGCACCCGCACCGGTTCCGGGCCGATCGGCGCTCCCGCGAGCAGGCAGCCCGACGCGCCGTCGCGCACCACGGCGAACCCACCGGCGCGGATGCGCGGGACGAGGGCGGCCGCGGCGGCGGCGAGGTCCGCGACGCCGGTCATGATCGTCGCTTCCCGCGCGTTGGCCGTGAGCACGTCGGTGCGGGCGAGCACCGCGCCGAGCAGCACGGGGTCGAGGTCACCGACCAGCGGCGACGGGTCGGTGATCACCCTGGTGCCGGCGGGCAGGCCGGGCAGCCAGCCGGACAGCGCCGCCGCGTTGACCGGGTGGGCGAGGCTGTAGCCGGAGACGTGGACCAGGTCGAGCCCGGTGACGTGCACGCGGTCCAGGTCGTCGCGGGTCAGCCTGCCCTCGGCGCCGACGGTCGTCACGAACGTGCGCTCGGCGGTCGCGTCGACCAGGGCGACGCAGTAGCCGCTGTCGACGTCTTCCAGTCCTGTTTGGACGATCTCGGCGCCGCTCGCGGCCAGTGCGGCACGGACGATGTCCCCCATCGGGCCGGTGCCGTACTGCCCGGCGAACACGACGGGCAGGCCGGTGCGCAGGGCGGCGACGAGGGTGTTGAGGCCGCCGCCCGCGACCATCCGCGAACTCGTGGCGATGACGTCGCCGCCCGGTTCCGGGATGCGGTCGACGGTCATCACGACGTCGACGATCACGTTGCCGGTCGAGATCAGCCGCGCGTCAGTCACGGGCACCGCCCAGGGCGAAGTAGCCCGCCGCCGCGACGACGAACGTGACGATCCAGCCGATCGAGCTGAACCCGTTGGCGAGCAACACATAACCCACGACGAGGGCGACGGCCCAGGCCCCGGTCGCACGCCACTCCACACCGCCGCGGTACCAGTAGGCGCCGCTCCGGGTCATGTCGAGCAGGCCCGCCGGGTCGTAGTGGCGGCGCCTGACCATGTCGACCAGGAAGACACCGAGCCACGCGGTGATCGGGATGGCCAGCAGGGAGATGAAGCTGATGAACGGGCCGTAGAAGTTCTCGGCCACCAGCATGAAGTAGATCGCGCCGAGGAACGTGACGGTCACGTCCAACGCGACCGCGTACACCCGCGGCACCCGCACGCCCAGCGTCAGCGTGGTGAGCCCGGCCGAGTAGACCGACAGGTGGTTCGACAGCAGCAGTCCGCCGAACGCGGCGATCAGGTACGGCACGGCCATCCACGACGGCAGCAGCTCGCGGATCGCGGCGACCGGGTCCGACGCGGACGCGAGCGAGTCGTCGCCCGCCGTGAGCAGCGCGCCGAGGCCGATCAGCAGCACCAGCGGGATACCGGCGCCGGCCGCACTCGCGCTGATCAGGCGGCCCGCCCGCACGCTCGTCCTCTGGTACCGGGCCATGTCGGCCCCCGCGTTGGCCCAGCCGATGCCCGTGCCGCCCGCGATCACGCCGATGCCCGCCAGCACGGCGGTGAGCGGGCCCGCGGGCATCGCCGCGACGGCGCTCCAGTCCACAGTGGCCACGAGCACGACGCCGACGACCACGTTCAGGGCGCCGAAGATCCACGTCGCCCACTTCTGGATGACCAGGATCGCCGCGTGACCGAGCCCGGACACCAGCAGCGTGCACAGCTCGAAGACCCCGATCGCGACGATCGTGAGCACCGGCACCGACTTCGCGCCGGTCGCCGTGCCGAACGCGATGGTGAACAGCGACAGCAGCACGAACGCGCCGGTGGTGGTGTTGACCGTCTCCCAGCCGAGCCGCGACGCCAGGGCGACCAGCGTGGGCCCGGCGTTGCCGCGGGTACCGAAGACCGCGCGCGACAACGTCATGCTCGGTGCCCCGCCGCGCCGCCCGGCCACCGACACGACGCCGACCACCGCGAACGAGCCCGCCGCGCCGACAGCGGCGACGACCAGCGCCTGCCAGACGTTGAGGAACTGGAACGCGACCAGCGTGGCGCCGAGCGGCAGGCCGAGGATGGAGATGTTGGCCGCGAACCACACCCAGAACAGCTGCAGGGGGTTGCCGTTGCGGTCGGCGGCGGGCACGGGCTCGATGCCGCGCTGCTCGACGGCGCTCAGCGCGCCGCGGGTGGTGGTGGACATGACGGTCTCCAGACGACGGTGACGGAAACGCTTCGGCTCTACGGCCTTCCTCGGAGGTCGAGCAGCTTGCTGACGAGCGGGGCGAGGTCGAGGTCGTTGACCTGCTCGACGGTGGCGACCGCGGCGGCGGGCCACGCCGAACCGCCGTGGGTCGCGCCGAGGACCGCGCCCGCCATGGCGGCGATGGTGTCGGTGTCCCCACCGAGACCCGCCGCCTGGCAGAGCGCGTCCCACGGGTCGTCGGCCAGCGCTGCCAGGGCGAGCGCGGCGACCACGGACTCCTGGGCCGCCACGGACGTGCCGACGACGTCGATCAACGCCGTCTGCCGCTCCGCGGCCCCGAGGGACGCGAGGTGGGGGAGTGCCCAGCGCAGGCGGGCCGCGATCGAGCCACCGGCCACCCAGTACCCGCGCCGCCCGCCCTCGTCAGCCGCGGCGACGGCGACCTCGACGGCCTCGGGCAGGGTCGCGCCGCCCACACCCGCGCTCACCGCGGCACCGACGGCGGCCGCCGCGGCGATGCCGATGCCCGTGTTGTGCGTGGGCGCGCTGGTGCGCGCGACAACGTCCACAAAGGACGTCAAGTCGGCCGCGTCCACGGCTATTCCGACCGGGGTGATGCGCATGGCGGCGCCGTTCGTGGCACCCGTCCTGCCCGCCTCGCCGGCCGGGACGCCCTCCTCCAGCCGGGCCAGCGCCGCCTTCGTGGACGGGCCGAGCAGGTCGAGCGACCCGCGCTCGCGCATCCGGTCCTCCCAGGCCAGCAACCGCCGCGCCAGCACGACCGGGTCGACGGTGCCGCCGCCCTCGACCAGCAGTTCGGCGAGCAGCACGGCCTGCTCGGTGTCGTCGGTGATCGACCCTGCGGCCATGCCGGCGGCGATGCGCTGCCGCGGCCCGGCATCGGCGAGCCCGGTGATCGGCCCGTGGTCGGCGAGGATCTCGGCGCGGGACATCGACTGCGTGGGCATGCCCAGCGCGTCCCCCAGTGCCAGTCCGCGGAAGGCGGCCAGCGCGCGGTCGTGGAGGTCCACCGGCTCAGCCCCCGAAGCTCACGTGCAGGCGGAAGCGGGCGGGGTCGAGCCAGCTGACGACCTTCTCGACGAAGCCGCCGTCCGCGTCCCGCGCGATGCGGGTCGTGTGCAGGAACATCTCGCCCGGCTCCCGCCCGAGCAGCCGCGCGTCCTGCTCGCCGAGGGCCGCGACCGCGATCCACTGGTCCCCGCGCGCCGGCACCAGCCCGGCGGCCGCCATCGTCTCGGCCAGCGAGTCGTCGGTGAGCCCGTCCTCGGGAACGCGTGCGACCGCGCCGACCGCGGGCACCCGGCTGCGTTCCAGCGACACGGCGGTGCCGTCGTCGGTGAGCCGGCGGATCCGGTCCAGCGCCAGGAACTCCATGGAGCCCGCGCCCACGGTGGCCGCCAGGTCGGGGTCGACCACGCGCTCCATCCGGACGACCTCGGCGCGGGTGTGGATGCCCGTCATCGCGAGCGCGAGACCCCAGCTCGGCGACTCGTCCAACTGCCGGCCGTCGAAGGTGACGAACGACCCGACCCCGGTCTGCGTCTCGATCAGGTTGTCCCTGGCGAGGCCCTCCAGCGCGCCGCGGATGGTGCTGCGGCTGACGGAGAACCGCCGCGCCAGCTCGTTCTCGCCCGGAAGCAGGGATCCGGCCGGGTGCTCACCCGATCTGATCGCCTCCCGCAGCCGGTCGGCGACCTCCTGCCGCTTGAGCGACGATCGGACGCGAGCGGCACCGGCCTCGTTGGTCATACAGCGAACGTACCTGTCTGGTACCTGTACGGTCAACGGCTCGTTCGTGGCCCAGGTACCCGATCGGCGGCTGTACCGTGACCGGTTTTCGGCAGATAGTGCATTCTTTGTTGAGCTGGACAGCCGATTCACCTCGAATCCATGGGGGCAACAGGTGTGGCGGGTTCGCACGGGTCCGGTGCGATGGCGACCGGGCTGGTGAACGAGTCGGGAAGTCGTGCGCCCCGCGATCCGTTGCGCGCAGTTCGATTGCTCACCAATGTGTTCGCGTGGCTGGGCGGCGCCGCGTTGGTGGGCAATCTGCTCGTGGCCGGGAACGGGATCGCCCGTGTCGTCCTGGCCGCGGTGGTCCTGCTCGTGCTGGGCTCGTGGTGGGTGCGGCCGCGGTACGACGGCTGGGCGGTCGCGGTCGTCGAAGGGGTCGCCACGGCCGGTGCGGTGCTCGTTCTCCCCGCCGCGCAGCCGGTGCTCGCGTTCCTGTTCGGCGCGACGACGCGGCGCGCGTTGCACGCAGGTCCGTGGCGGTACCCGGTGAAGTCGCTCGTGGGCCTGGGCGGCTACGCGGGAGGGTTCGGCCTGTCCCTGTCGCGGCTCGACCGCGTCGACCCCGACGTGGTGATGGCCGCGGTGATGCCGTTGCTGGGCCTGGTGATCGGGACCTTCGCGCTGCACGAGACGGTCCGCGCGGTCAGGGCGGAGCAGACCGCGCGCCGGACCGTCGGGGCGTTGCTGGAGGCGACCCCGGTGGGGCTGGCGCTGCTCGACGAGAACGGAACTCCGCGGCTGCACAACGCCCGCGCCCGCGAGATGTTCGGCTGGGGCGACGACGCCGGGACCGTGGTGTGCCCGCACGGAGTCGGCATCGTAAGCTGCCGCGACGGGTGCGCCGAGAACGCCGTCGAGGTGGAGCCGCGCGACGGTCTGGTGCTCTCCGTCCACACCGGTCCGGTCGAACAGGACACCGGGCCCGACCACGCGGTCGTCGCCGCCGTGGACGTGAGCGCACGTCGGCAGTGGGAAGCGGCGTTGCGCGACAAGGCGGAACGCGACGAGCTGACCGGGCTGGCCAGCCGGGCGCACTTCCTGCACCTCGTGCGGGAGGCCATGGGCGCCGAGACCGTCGTCGGACTTCTGGTCGTGGACCTGGACAGGTTCAAGGACGTCAACGACGCCGACGGTCACGAAGTGGGCGATCGGTACCTCCAGGCCGCGGCCGCCCGCGTGCGTTCCGCCCTGCCTCCCAAGGCCGTCGCGGGCCGTCTCGGCGGTGACGAGTTCGCCGTGCTCGCTCCCGGCTTCGACGTGCGGGACACCGTGCGGCTCGCGAAGTCCGTGCTGCAGAGCCTGAACGGCGCCGCGGAACCGTTCGCGGCGAGCGTCGGCGCCGCCGTGTCGCAGGCCGGTGCGGACGCGGCCGGCCTGCTCCGGGACGCCGACACCGCGATGTACGTCGCGAAGCGGGACGGCGGCAACCGGGTGCGCCGGTTCCGGCGGGAGATGGGGGAGCAGGCGCTCGCCCGGCAACGAGACAAGGTGGACCTGCGCACCGCCATCGACGGCGGCGAGCTCGTCGTGCACTACCAGCCGATCGTCGACCTCGCGACGAGCGCGGTCACGAGCGCCGAGGCGCTGGTCCGGTGGCAGCGTCCCGGCAGGGGCCTGCTCGGCCCCGACGCGTTCATCGGACTGGCCGAGGAGACCGGCCTCATCGTGCCGCTCGGTGAGAAGGTCCTCGAGGCCGCGTGCGGCCAGGCCGTGCGCTGGAACGGCGAGGGGCGGTCCCTCGGCGTGACGGTGAACGTCTCCACGCGCGAACTCGCGACCCCCGGCTTCCTGCCGCGGCTGGACCGGGTGATCACCACCGCGGGACTGGCGCCGAACCGGTTGACCGTCGAGGTGACCGAGAGCGTCTGGGCCGACGAACCGGCGATGCGGAGCCTGGTGGCCGTGCGCGAGGCGGGGATCCGCGTGGCGCTCGACGACTTCGGCACCGGCTACTCCTCGCTGAGCTACCTGCAGCGCTACCCGTTCGACGTCGTGAAGATCGACCGCTCGTTCACCGGGGCCCTCGGCCGCAACGGCCGCACCGAGGGCGTGATCCGGTGCATCATCGCCCTGGCCGAGGTGCTGGGCGCGAAGACGGTCGCCGAGGGGATCGAGACGCCGGAGCAGGCGGACTGGCTGCGGGACGCCGGGTGCTCGTACGCGCAGGGCTACCTCTTCGGGAGGCCGGCGGACGCGGCCGAGTGGAAGGCGGCCGCGTCCACCGGCTGGTGACCGCGCCCGTCACCTGCCCCGGAACAGCATCGGCTCGACGTCGAGGTCGGTCTGCAGCAGCCCGTACGTGCGCATCAGGGTGGCCACCCGCTGCAGTCGCGTGGCGTCGAGCGAGGTGGGGAACTGGCCGAGGTTCACGAGCTTGGCGGTGTCCCGGTCCACACCGGCGTACTGCGGCAGGAGCTCCTGGACGGTGGCGCGGTCCGAAGCGTCCTGCTGTCCCCTGGCCATCGCGCGCTGGAACGCCGCGACCGTGTTCGGGTTCTCCTGGACGAACTTGCCGGTCGTGCCGTACCCGGCGATGGGAATGGCGGAGGTGGGGCCCGAGGCCGCGTCGAGGATCGCGATCTGGCCGGAGTTGCGCTGCGCCCTGGTGATGAACGGTTCGCTCATGAACCCGGCGTCGACGACGTTCCGCTCGATCGCCGCCTCCATGTCGGGCATGGGCATTTCCTTGAGCGTGATCTTCTTCGGATCGATGTTGTTGGCTTCGAGCACCGCTTTCGTGGTCAGCTCGGAGATGTTGTTGAACGTGTTGATCGCAATCGTCTTGCCGACCAGATCCGTCATCGACCTGATGGTCCCGCTCCCCTTCACGAGGATCAGGAACATTCCGGGCTTCGCCTGGTAGCCGTCGGAGATCAGTTTGATGCCGCCGACGTTCTTCGCGGTCTCCTTGGACTGCGCGGCCATGAACGAGACCCAGTTGCCGAAGGTGATGTCGAGACTGCCCTGGACCAGTCCGGGGATCGCGGCGGCGCCACCCTGGACGACGACCGTCTCGACCTCGAGCCCCTCCTCCTTGAAGTACCCGTTCCTCATCGCGATGTGCAGGGGCGCCACGTCGACGACCGGCAGCACGCCCACCTTGATGAAGATCTTCTCGGCCGCGGGGGGCTGGGAGGTCGCGGCCGGTTGCCCGCCGCCGAGCGCACCGCAACCGGACGCCGCCGCGAGCACGGCGGCAGCGGACAGGAGAACTGCGATCCGGCGCCTACCAGACATGTGACTTTCTCCCGTGAAATGGAATAGGTGCTCTGTTCGGATATTCGGGCACGGCGAAACGGCGCACTGACCTTCGCCATTCGACGATGTGGTCACCGCGAGATCAGGTAATCGTTTCTCCTTTTGCGGGCCATCCTTGCACGAACGTCAAGGTGGTCGATTCGTGTGAATTGGGCGGGCGTTTCTTCCGTTCGACGGAACGTCTCTTGTCGTGTCTTCGGCCGCTCTGGTACCCGCTCCAAGACTTCAGGCGCAGTGCAGCGGTTGTTCAACGTCCAGCCCGCTTGGAATCGGCAGGCTGACGACATGACTGAGAACGCCACTCCCGCGCTGGGCCGCCGCACGGTGTTGCAGGCCGCTTTCGCGGCACCGGCCGTGGCCGCGCTGGCCGGAGCACCTGTCGCGCAGGCCGCGCCCGCCGCGGACGACTCGCGGTTCACCATCGCCGTGCTGCCCGACACGCAGTACCTCCTCGACGAGGGCGGCTCGGATCCCGAACCCGTGCGGGAGGCGTTGCGGTCGCTCGCGAAACGGCGCCGCGAGGCGAACATCGTCTTCATGGCGCACCTTGGTGACGTCACCGAGCACGGCACCGAACGCGAGATGCGGCTCGCCGACTCGGTCTTCGACTCCATCGGTAATCAGGTGCCGTACAGCGTGCTGGCCGGCAACCACGACGTGTCCGGCGACGACCAGCGCGGCCCCACGCCGTACTCGCGGGTGTTCGGCCCTGAGCGGTTCCAGCGGATGAAGACGTTCGGCGGCTTCGCGCCCGGCAATTACAACAGCTTCCACGTCATCACCGCGGGCGGCCGGCGGTGGCTGCTGCTGGCGCTGGACTGGCGCGTGTCGGACAAGGGAATCCAGTGGGCGCAGGAGGTTCTCGACGAACACCGCACCCTGCCCACCGTTCTCACCACCCACGACCTCGTCGGCGGCTCGCCGGAGGCCGCCTTGTCCGAGCACGGGAAACGCATGTGGGACAACCTGATCCGCCGCAACGACCAGATCTTCCTGACGCTCAACGGCCACTACTGGCCGTCGGGCCGGGTCACGCTCACCAACGACGCCGGCAACCCGGTGCACCTGCACATCACGAACTACCAGGAGCGCTACTACGGCGGCGCGGGCATGGTCCGCTTCTACTCGTTCGACCTGGCGCGCAACGTGATCGACGTCGAGACCTTCTCGCCGTGGCTGCTGACCCGCCGCGACACGCTCCCGGAGGCCGAGACGGCCGAGCTCAGCGGTGAGCTCGACAGGTTCACCGTCGAGATCGACTTCCGGCGGCGCTTCGCCGGGTTCGCCCCGCCCGCGCTGCCCGCGTCCCGCCCCGCGCGCGCCGTGCTGGTCCGCGGCACCGCCGCGTACTGGCGGTTCGACCGGGAGGGCCTTCCCTCCGCCGCGGCCGGTCCCGTGGCGCCCGGTGTCGTCGCCCGCGACCTGACCGGCAACGGCAACGACCTCACGGTCGAGCACCTGCACGCGAGCGCGCCGGACGTCCTGACGTGGTCCACCGACCACCACGACACCCAGCCCGCCCACGCGAGCCTCACCTTCGCGGGCGGCAAGGCCCCCGACCGGGGCGCGGTCCTGCGCACCGCCGGCAACGCCCCGCTCAACAGCCAGAAGTTCGAGTCCGGCTACACCATCGAGACGTTCCTGAAGCTCCCCAGCCCGTTCACCGGTGACCACGCCTTCATGGGCGTGCTGAGCTGGGAGGGCCGCGCGGGCGACGCCGGCAAGCACAGCGGCTGGTCCGACGACGAACCGACGTGCAGCCTCAACGTCTCCGGCGAGCGCTTCCTGCAGTTCGTCGTCTACCCGGTCCCGGTCGACGCCGACCCCACCTCCTGGAGCCACGCCATCCCGGTCGGCCGCTGGACCCACGTCGCGATCGTCAACGACGGCCGTCGTACCACCACGTACGTCGACGGCGCCAAGATCGCCCGCAACGCGGCCGGGGAGTCCCGCGGCATCACCACCCAGGGCAGGCCGTTCGTCCTCGGCGCCACCCAGTTCGCCCTGCGCTACGGCCAGGGCTTCTACGGCTCCCTCGGCGACACCCGGATCGTGGCCAGGGCGCTGCGCCCTTCGGAGTTCCTCACCGCGCGGGGCTGACAGCGCACTATGGTCTCTGCCATAGTGCAGATCCGAGTGAGGAGGTGCGGTGGTCGAGCAGGGCAGGCGGGGTACCAAGCAGCGGATGCTGGACAGCGCTGTGCTGCTGCTGCGCGAACGCGGCGCCGCCGGGGTCACGGTCGACGCCGTGCTGGCCCACAGCGGTGCGCCGCGGGGATCCGTCTACCACCACTTCCCCGGCGGCCGGAACGAGATGGTGCTCGGCGCCGTCCGCCTGGCGGGCGACTACATCTCCGCGATGGTCGCCGAGGCGGCGGCCGAGGGGGACGTGCGCCTGATGGTCGAGCGCCTCGTCGCCTTCTGGAAGCGGTCGCTGACCAAGACCGGCTACCGGGCGGGATGTCCCGCCGCGGCGATGGCGATGGACGGCCGTGACGTCGTCCCCGACGCCGCCGACGTGGTGCGGGAGATCTTCGCCCGGTGGCAGGACGGGATCGCGAACGCGTTGTCCGCCCACGGCTTCGAGGCGCCTCGCGCGCAGCGGCTGGCCACGCTGGTCGTGTCCGCGGTCGAAGGGGCGATCATCCTCTGCCGCGCGCACCGCGACCTCGGGCCGCTCGACGACGTCCTCGCGGAGATCACACCCTTGCTGGAGCGACCGAACTAGGGAGCCGACCGTGTGGAAACCCAGCGCCTGCATCCTCTGCGAGTGCAACTGCGGGATCGAGGTCCTCGTCGGCGAGGACGGCCGGTCGTTCGACAAGATCCGCGGGGACAAGCTCCACCCGGCGTCGGCCGGCTACACCTGCAACAAGGCGCTTCGGCTCGGCCTGCACCAGAACGGCGACACCGGCCGGATCACGCATCCGTTGCGCCGCAAGGCGGACGGGACGTTCGAGGAGATCGGCTGGGACACCGCGATCAGCGAGATCGCGGCCCGGCTCGGAGAGGTCCGCGACGCGTTCGGCGGCGAGACGATCTTCTACTACGGCGGCGGCGGTCAGGGCAACCACCTCGGCGGCGCGTACTCGCCCGCCACGCTCGCGGCGTTCGGCGCCAAGTACCGGTCCTCGGCCCTCGCTCAGGAGAAGACCGGTGAGTTCTGGGTCAGCGCCCGCCTGCTCGGCAACATGACCCGCGCCGACTTCGAGCACTGCGAGGTCGCGCTGTTCGTCGGCAAGAACCCCTACCAGTCGCACGGTTTCCCGCGCGCCAGGTCCGTGCTGAAGGAGATCGCGAAGGACCCCGCGCGGTCGATGGTCGTGATCGACCCGGTGCGGACCGAGACCGCCGAGCTCGCCGACTTCCACCTCCAGGTGCGGCCCGGCACCGACCTCTACCTGCTGACCGCGCTGGCCGCCGTGCTGGTGCAGGAGGACCTGGTCGCCGCGGACTGGCTCGCCGAGCACGCGGACGGCCTCGACGCCGTGACCGCCGTGCTCCGGCAGGTGCCGGTGGGCGAGTACTGCGCCGTCGCCGACGTGGAGGAGTCGCTGGTGCGGGCGGTCGCCGGTCGGATCGCCGCCGCGGACTCGGTCGCGGTGTTCGAGGACCTGGGCGTCCAGATGAACCGCGACTCCACGCTGGTGAGCTACGTCGAGAAGCTCGTCTGGCTGCTCACCGGCAACTTCGGCAAGAAGGGCACCCAGTACGTGCCCTCCAGCCTCGTGCCGCTCGGCCGCGACCGCGGGCACGCGACCGGTGAGGGCCCGCGCAGCCCCGTCGCCGGCGCACCGATCATCAGCGGCCTGGTGCCGTGCAACGTGATCGCCGAGGAGATCCTCACCGACCACCCGGCCCGCTACCGGGCGATGCTGGTCGAGAGCGCGAACCCGGCCCACTCGCTGGCCGACTCGGCGCGGATGCGGGAGGCGCTCGCCGCGCTGGAGCTCGTGGTCGTCATCGACGTCGCGATGACCGAGACCGCGCGCCTGGCCGACTACGTGCTGCCCGCGCCGACGCAGTTCGAGAAGTTCGAGGCCACGTTCTTCAACTTCGACTTCCCGCGCAACGTCTTCCACCTGCGGCACCCGGTCGTGCCCGCACCGGAGGGCGTCCTGCCGGAACCGGAGATCCACGCGAGGCTGGTCGAGGCGTCCGGCGCGCTCACCGAGGCCGACTACGCCCCGTTGCGCGCGGCGGCCGCCGCCGGACGCACCGAGTTCGCGCAGGCGTTCCTGGGAGCGCTGGCGGATCCGGTGAAGAGGCGGCTCGCGTCCGTCCTGCTGTACCGCACGCTCGGCCCGACGCTGCCGCACGACGCCTCGGCGGCCGCGGTGCTGTGGATGGCCGCGCACGAGTGCGCCCGCAAGAACCCCGCCGGGGTCGAGAAGGCCGGCTACGGAACCGGTCTGCAGGCGGGGGAGAAGCTCTTCGAAGCCATCGTCGAGGGCTCGCACGGCGTGCACATCACCGACGACGAGTACGGCGAGTCCTGGCAGCGGGTACGGGGCGGCCGGGTCAACCTGGACGTGCCGGAACTGCTGGCCGCGGTGGCCGCGCTGGGCGACAGGCCCGCGCCGGCCGCGGACCCGGAGTGGCCGTTCGTGCTCTCCGCCGGCGAACGCCGCGCCTTCACCGCCAACACGATCATGCGCGACCCGACCTGGCGGCGGCGCGACCAGGAGGGCCGCCTGCGCATGAGCGTCGCGGACGCGACGAGGCTCGGCGTCACGACCGGTGACCTGGTCAGGATCACCACCCGCCGCGGCAGCGCGGAGGTGTCCGTGGACACGACCGACACCATGCGCTCCGGCCACGTCTCGCTGCCCAACGGCTTCGGGCTCACGGTGCGGGAGCGCACGGGCGTCGCGCCCAACGAGCTCACCGCCGCCGAGGACCGCGACGAGTGGGCGGGCACCCCGTGGCACAAGCACGTGCCGGCCAGGCTCGACCCGCTCGGATGAGGTCTACCGTGTCCGGATGAGTCGGGCTCCGAGGAGACGGTCGGTCGTGGTGGCGAAGCTCGAGGCCGACCGCGGTGGCAGTGCGCAGGCGGCCATCCTCGCCGAGCTGCGGCGGTGCCTGCTCGACGGCGTGCCGCCGGGCAGCGCCATTCCCGTCGACGAGGTGGCGGCGGTGTTCGGGGTGAGCCGGATCCCGGTGCGGGAGGCGCTCAAGACGTTGATCGGCGAGGGCCTGGTCGAGCACCGGCCCAACTTCGGTTACACGGTCGCGAAGCTGACCCCCGAGGAGCTGCACGAGCTGTACGTCGTGCGGGGTGTGCTCGAATCCGCCGCGCTGGGGGCGGCGGTCTCCCGTGCGCGCCTCGAGCACGACGAACAGGCCCGCGCCGCGCACACCGCGCTGGCCGACGCGCAGGCCGCCGGTGACGTGCGGGCGTACCACCGGGAGAGCCGCCGGTTCCACCTCGCGCTGGTCCGGCCGAGCGGCATGAAGCGGCTGCTCGACATGTTCGAGTCTGCCTGGAACCTCACCGAACCGTTGCAGCCCATGGCACACGTGCCTGACGAGGAACGCAGGGCGCTGCACGCCGACCACGAGGGCATGCTGGCCGCGTTCGTGGCACGCGACGCCGTCGCTCTGGTCGAGGCCGCCCGCGTCCACCACGAACGGCTGCGCTCGTCGCTGGCGGCCGTGCCGAGGGACACCGGCCTGTTCGCGGACGGGGAAGATATACGTTTCCCGTAGCAGCCGGGAAACAACTCCTCCCTACGGTGGCGACACCCCACCAGGCAGGAGTGCGGAGATGACAGCGACAGCGACGACCACGGAGAGCAAGCCCGCCTACGACCCCAGGCTGACCAACGCCGATCTGGCCCCGTTGAAGAAGCAGACCTGGGGCTCCTACAACATCTTCGCGTTCTGGATGTCGGACGTGCACAGCGTCGGCGGGTACGTCACCGCGGGCAGCCTCTTCCTGCTGGGCCTGAGCGGCTGGCAGGTCCTGGTGTCCCTGCTGGTGGGCATCGGGATCGTGTACTTCTTCTGCAACCTCGTCGCGAAGCCCAGCCAGCAGACCGGCGTGCCGTACCCGGTGATCTGCCGCAGCGTGTTCGGCGTCCTCGGCGCGAACGTGCCCGCCGTCATCCGCGGCCTGATCGCGGTGGCCTGGTACGGCATCCAGACCTACCTGGCGTCTGCGGCCCTGGACGTGGTGCTGCTCAAGCTCTTCCCGTCGTTGCTGCCGTACGCGGACGTGCAGCAGCACGGCTTCTTGGGGCTGTCGGCGCTCGGCTGGGCGTCGTTCACGGCGCTGTGGTTGTTGCAGGCGGCCGTGTTCTGGACGGGCATGGAGACGATCCGGCGGTTCATCGACTTCTGCGGACCCGCCGTCTACGTGGTGATGTTCCTGCTCGCGGGTTACCTGATCGCCCGGGCCGGCTGGGGTGCGATCGACTTCAACCTCGGCGACGTGAAGCACACGGGCTGGGCCTCGTTGCCCGTCATGTTCGGCGCCATCGCCCTGGTCGTCTCGTACTTCTCCGGCCCGATGCTGAACTTCGGCGACTTCTCCCGCTACGGCAAGTCGTTCGCGGCCGTCAAGCGCGGCAACCTGCTGGGCCTGCCGGTCAACTTCCTCGTGTTCGCGGTGCTGGTCGTCGTCACCGCCTCGCTGACCGTGCCGGTCTTCGGCGAGCTGCTGACCGATCCGGTCGCGACGGTCGCGCGCATCGACAGCACGTTCGCGATCGTGCTGGGAGCGCTGACGTTCAGCATAGCCACGATCGGCATCAACATCGTCGCGAACTTCATCTCGCCCGCGTTCGACTTCTCCAACGTCAACCCGCGCCGCATCAGCTGGCGCGCGGGCGGAATGATCGCCGCCGTCGGCTCCGTGCTGATCACGCCGTGGAACCTCTACCACAACCCGGCCGTCATCCACTACACGCTGGAGACGCTGGGCGCGTTCATCGGCCCGCTGTTCGGCGTCCTGATCGCCGGGCACTACGTCGTGGCGCGGCAACGGGTCGACGTCGACGACCTGTTCACCATGTCCAGCAGCGGGAAGTACTGGTACCGCAACGGGTACAACCCGAAGGCGATCGTCTCGACGGTGGTGGCCTCCCTCGTGGCGATGGTCCCGGTCCTGGTCCCCGCGCTGTCGGCCGCCGCTCCCTACAGCTGGTTCGTCGGCATGGCACTCGGCTTCGTGCTGTTCTCCCTGCTGTCCAAGGGAAACCGGTGAAGATCCACGTCGTCAACCCCAACACCAGCACGGCCATGACCGAGGCCATCGGCCGCGCCGCGTCCGCGATCGCCGGCCCGGGGGTCCAGGTGCGGACCACGTGCCCGTCGATGGGACCGGCGTCGATCGAGAGCCACTACGACGAGGCGCTCAGCGTGCCGGGCCTGCTGTCCGAGATCGCGTCCTCCGAGGCCGACGGCCACGTGATCGCCTGCTTCGGCGATCCGGGCCTGGAGGCCGCCCGCGAACTGGCGGACGGGCCCGTGATCGGCATCGCGGAGGCGGCGATGCGCACCGCGGCCTTGGTGGGACGGGGGTTCAGCGTCGTCACGACGCTGGACCGCACCCGAGGCCGGGCCTGGGACCTCGCCCACCGCTACGGCATGGCGGGGTTCTGCCGGGGCGTGTCGGCCTGCGACGTGCCGGTGCTGGAGGTGGAGGCCGCGGTGGACGCCGTGGTCGCCGCGTGCCGGGCAGCGGTGGCGGCGGACGGGTCGGACGTGGTCGTGCTCGGGTGCGCCGGCATGACGTCGCAGCGCGCGGAGATCGAGCGACGGGTCGGCGTGCCCGTCGTGGACGGTGTGCAGGCGGCGGTGCTGCAGGTGGAGTCGTTGGTGCGCATGGGTTTGCGGACGAGCGCGGCGGGGGAGTTCGCGGCGCCGCCACCGAAGCCCTACGCCGGGTTGTTGGAGGCGTTCGGTGCATCACCGGCCCGACATGGCGCTAGCTATGCAGCCTTCGGTGTCGCCGAACCCGCTGATTAAGAGTCCTCGGGTGTGCTTCGGCGCTGGTGTTGCGTGATGTCGGCGAATGTTATTTCTGCGTATTAGGTGCGAGATGCGCAGGCCGCTCGTGTCGTAATGTGCCGTCCTGGATCGTCAGAGGTCAGGGATCTCGGGCTCCACTCGGGCGCAGCTTCAGGACCGAGAACAGGTAGTTGCGAGCCAGCTTCAGAACCGATATCGATCCACTTAGGCGCCGTACGTGTTCTCTCATGCCGATGAGCGGACATCTCCGAGCGGTGCAGTCGGCCGCCTCGAACCGGGGGTGGTGCCCGGCCGCTCGGAACAGTGTGCTGGCGTCGTGCGGTCAGTGTGCAGTGCTGAGACAACTCAGCTGTCCTCTGTCGCATCTAAGTTTCAGCGCACGGCGTTGGTCGTGTGGTGATCGGGACCCGGCACCCGCTCGCAGTCGGTGAGGGTCGCCTCGTACAGCGGGATCGCCCAGCCCAGATCACCGCCGACCGGTAGGCGTAGGCCAGGTTGTTCCGCGAGGACAGCGTGTCCGGGTGGTCGGCAACCTGGCCAAGACTTATGAACAGCACGCACGCCACTCTGCGACAGGGCAGAACGCCGACGTCGTGGACTTCCGGGCTAACTGCGGTGAGCGCCGTTTCGGAGCGCGAGATCAAACCTGTCTTCTGCGGCTCGGCAGCGCTAGGAACATGCGCTCTGCCTCACAACACCACGCCGCGCCAGTCGACCTACGAGCCGACGGCGCGGGTCGCTGCGCGTGAAGGTGGACGGCTCCTAGGACTAGGTCGTAACCACCGAAGAGGTGGTGTTGCAGCAGGTTGCGGTCCCGGGAACGGATTGGGATACCGGAACGCAGTGGGTATTAGTCGGCCTGGCAATTCCGCGGTGCAGTCGTTCCGGCACCGATATCAAGGCGAGTGCCATGCGAACGCGTAGTCGCCGCGGGCACCACTGGCCTGCAAGAGTCGCGAGTCTGAGGACCATTCGCAGCTGTACAAGGCGCCGTCCACCCGCATCTCCGCGAGCGCCATGCCGGCCGATAGGTCGAAGACCCGCAAGGTGCCACTGCCGACACTTCCTTCGCAGACCGCCAGGTAGCGGCCATCCGGCGACTGTTGAATATCGACGGTGTCCGCACTTCCTGGGAGGCTACGAAGCGGCTTGCCGGTCGGCATTTCCCAGATTCGCACCTCGCCCACGTCGTCTCCAGTCGCGACCCAGTTGCCGCTGCGGTCGATGCAGATGGATCGGACTCGGCCTTCATGTCCAGGCAGCACAGCGACCACTTCACCGGTTTCCGGGCACCAGATCTGTGCTCGACACGGGGCAGGGTCGATCGGTGCTTCTCCGACGACTAAGAAGGAACCATCGGGGCTCACAGCGACCGCACCGATACCTTCACCTTCCAGCCAATTGCGAAGCGTTCCGGTTTCGGATTCCCAGATCCTTGTGACGGACGCCTGGTCGCGGCTGCTGCCGCCATCAGTTGTGGCGAACCAGGTCTCGTCCGGACTGACTACGACATGACGAATGCCGAGATGACCTGCCGGTATACTGAACCGCGCTTCCCCTGTCTGCACGTCGACCGCATGCAGAGGGTGCCGGTCCAGAAGACGTTCGAAGTTCACCACCGGTGTGGCCAATAGAACTGTGTCCTGCAGCAGCGACCCGCGTACCTCCCAAGGCTGGGGAGTGCGAGTCACCAAACGGCCAGAGTTAGTCTCATCGTCCCACAATTCGATCTTGTCCAGATCGAAGATAAAGCGACTACCATGTGCAGAGACGAAATTTGACATGGTGCTTTGTTGCTCCGGAAGGGCCAAATCCTGCGAAGCGGCCGGAATCGACCAAACTCTGACGAGCTTGTCTCCTTCAGGCCTCCATGGGCCTGACAGACCTTCGCCGCTGGCCAACCAGCTGCCATCAGCCGCGAACACGAGCGCCCCTACGCGCTCGATGTGGCCGTGGAATATCCGATGCAAGCATCCTGTGCTCGCATCTATAATCGTTACTCTAGGCAGTTCGGGACGCATTTCGTCGAGACCATCACCAAAGGCGAGCCACCTGCTGTCGGGGGAAACCGCCATAGGTTTCTGGCCACGGGGACCCACCCACTCGGTTCTCTGCTGGCCGTTGGCGAGGTCCCAGATCCGCACCACTCCAGCTTCATCGCTTGTCGCGAGCCACGACTCGTCCGGTGCCATGAGGCTGGACACCCAACGGTGCTGACATGGCAACTGATGAAGTAGGTCGCCTTGGGCAGACCACACCCAGACATCTCCACAAGCGTCGGCTGCGTAGACTCGAGCTCCACTTGGTGAGAAGGCGACTGCGGTGATGCCACCGACCGGACCGTGAAATTCCCGCTCCATCTCTCCAGAGTCACAGTCCACCAGGAGCACAGAATTCCCTTCGCTCCGTGCTTCCGGCTCACCGCCGATGAGGAGCTGACGACCGTCAGGTGACAGTGCGAGATGCCGAACCTGGCCGCACTCGTTGAAGGTCGACACGAGCTCGCCAGTCGTCGCGTCGAACACATCCACTACTAGATAGTCCTCGTCGTCGACAGCGACGACTGCGAGTCGGGAACCGTCGCTGGAGACAGCCGCAGAAAGTCTTCCCACCGGTTTCAACGCAGCGATGCCCGTGAACTCGTGACGCAATCCGCCGGTCTTCACGTCCCAAGTACGGACACGCCCGACGGATCCGTACGGCGATTCCACCGTGGCGACCCAAGAACCATCAGCAGGCGCTAGGAGTTCCATGATGTGCATCTGCTGCTTTTCGTCCTTTTCCGTGGTGCGCAGCAGTGTTCCGGTCTGCACGTCCCAGACGATGAGGTGACTGCCGCCTTCAAGTGAGATCAGCAGGCGTCCACCGTCCGCAGATGTCAACCCGCCGACGCCCTCGACATGGCCGAAGAGCGTGCGTTGCAGATGTGGGTCTGGCACGTCCGGCAACGGCTCGTGGTTCGACAGGTATGGTGCGGAAAGCGTCGACTCGAACGAAACGGCCAGTGGCTTCAGCTCGGGATCGGTCTGCAACCTGCTCGCCATGATGGCGCCGAGAGCTCCAGGAGGATTCGTCGGATGCAGCAGGTGTGCGCTCTGCCGCAGAAGCCGGCCGAGGCGTTCCAGCAGCGGGTCGTCGGCGTGCGTAAGGTCCGCCTCTGCTGCCGCCACGCCGTCTTTCTCGATGCGAGAGAGAAGCCATCTCGGCTCGCAGAGCAGGGCGTGCAGCTCATCGGTTCGCCCCGCGGACCTCAGGTGCGTCGCGAGGTTCCTGCGTATGTAGTCGCTGGCGATTGACCACCAAGGTCCAGTCATCGAGTCCAGCAAGACGCCGTGTAGCGCCGTCATCCGCTCTGGTCCGTTCTCTTGGATGAGGAACGACCGAAGCACATCGTGTAGGCGCAGCGAGCCTGGGATCGGCTGGTAGTCGGTGACCAGAGAAAGGTCGGACAGTCTGGCGCAGAGTCGCTCGGTGGCGCGGCGGTCCAGACCAGCGGTTCGTTGCCAGAGCAGGGCCACGGTGTCCATGGGGATGTATTCGTCCTCACCGAACAGCGCCAGTTCGGCGTAGCGATCCGGTCCGCCGTCCGGGAGCAGGTTCAGACCGGCTCGCGCGGTGGCACGTACCGCGTCGGCGCGGTCAGCCTGGTTGTCGAGGTCGAGAGCGGCCGGTCCGTCTTCTTCCAACTGATCGATCAGGCGGCGTGCGGCGTCCCTGAGCGGCGCGCCATATCGAGCCATGTGGTGCAGGGAGCGGCCAGCGATGCCGAGAAGAACTGGCCAGCGACCGGTGAGCTCCAGCAACCTGGACATCTCCTCTTCAGGAACGCCCTGTACTGCTTGGGAGATCACCGCCTGTGCGTCCTGTGGCCGCATCCGGTCGACCACGAGTGCGCGCGACGCTTGCGGGACCACGAAAGGATTTCGCGTCGTGACGAGCCTCTTGCAGTTGGCTCCGCCGGTGAGGAACGGAGCTAGCTGGCGCCGGTGCCAGACGTCGTCCAGCACGAGCAGGACTCGGCCGCCGTGCTCTTCCAATGCCCTTCCGAGGCTGAACCCGGCCTGCTGTGGATCCGAGAAGTCGGGGCGCGTACCGCTGAGTTGCTCAACGAGATCGTTGAGTTGCGCTGCCAGCGCCGCTCCGGATGCCTCTTCGCCGACCGTCTTCCACAGCAGCGTGTCGTAATGGGCGGAAACCTCGGGGCGGTTGCACGCCTGGTGAGCCAGCACCGTTTTGCCGAACCCGCCTGCGCCGTGCAGACCGCTGACGACCGCCAGCGGATTGGCGCTGTCCAGCAGCAACTCGATGAGATCGGGCAACAGGTCGGCGCGGTCAACTGTGGGAGCGTGGAACGGCAACTGCCAGATGCGGGGACGCCGGGAACGAGGGTGGATCTCGTCGAGCACCCGCGACAGCCGCGCTTTGGTGATCTTCCGCCGTGCAAGGGAGGCCTTGCGCAGCGCATCATCGTCCAACGCCCCCGCAGCGGACAGCAGCCAGCCGTTGTCGCGCGGGTCCGCGATGTCTCGTGCCGCCTCAAACACCTCCGCGAACACCGCGCCGTATGCGGCCTGAGGCGAAAGGTCGGTGCGCCCGAGCGCGTCCAGCGCAGGCATCATGTAGCGCTCGATGTTCGACGCCTGGATGTACCGCCGGTCTGGCAGGTCGTCCTCAATCCGTAGCACCCGCAGGAAGTCCGTCCACCTGCTCAGCTCAGTCGCGGTCAGACCGCTGATCGTGCTCGCCAACTCGCGAATCGCCGCCTCGTCCTGCCTGCGGCAAGCGAGTTTCAGTTTCTTTGCACCGTCGTCCAGCCCGGCATTCGTCACCAGCCGACATTCCGCAGGTCTGTCGCAGTCCTCCCAGCGCTGCCGCAACGTTAAGAGCGCATCACTATCGAACAGGCGAGCGAGGGTCCACCGCCAGCCGGCATCGTCGCGATGTTTCACGCTGACCAGCACCGAGCGACCGTCGTGCCTGATGACGTAGTCGGTGTGCCACTCGCACAGCACCCATTCGGGACCGTTGACCCGCAACAGCTCACAGCAATGGCGAGCTGCCACGTGGTACTGGAACGCGTAGCGGTCCGCGGTCGGACTGCCGGCGTCCTCCTCGGGCCAGTCCTCGATCCGCCCCATGCAGTCAAACCTCCGCCGGTGGGGAAAGTGTGCTCCGGAAACAGGTTATTGGGTCTGCTGCACCGATAGGTGACATCTGAGTTGGCTTGCCGTGATGGCGAGCTGGGAGGATGTCGCTGTGCCCAAGCCCTATCCCCAGGAGTTCCGCGACGATGTCGTGCGGGTCGCCCGTGACCGCGAGCCCGGCGTGACCGTCGAGCAGATCGCCAAGGACTTCGGGGTCCACCCAATGACGTTGTTCAAGTGGCTGCGCCAGGCCGAGATCGAGGACGGCGCCAAGCCCGGTGCGAGCCGGGCCGAGTCGGCCGAGCTGCGCGAGGCGCGTAAGCGGATCAAGCTGCTGGAGCAGGAGAACGAGGTCCTGCGCCGGGCGACCGCGTACTTGTCGCAGGCGAACCTGCCGGGAAAAGGCTCTACCCGCTCGTGAACGAGCTGGCCGCGGACGGGATTCCCGTCGCGGTGACGTGCCGGGTGTTGAACATCGCTCGACAGCCGTACTACCGGTGGCGTGCCCGCCCGGTCGCCGTCACTGAACTCGAGCGGGCGCGGCGGGCGAACGCGTTGTTCGACGCGCACCGCGATGATCCGGAGTTCGGCTACCGGTTCCTGGCCGACGAGGCGCGCGACGCCGGCCTGTCGATGTCGGATCGGACCGCGTGGCGGATCTGCTCGTCGATGGGCTGGTGGAGCGCGTTCGGCAAGAAACGCGGCCGCAACGGCAAGAAGGCCGGCCCGCCGGTCCATGACGATCTGGTCCGGCGTGACTTCACCGCGACCGCGCCGAACCTGTTGTGGCTGGCCGACATCACCGAACACCGCACCACAGAAGGAAAGTTGTATCTGTGCGCGGTCAAGGACGTCTGCTCCAACCGGATCGTCGGCTACTCGATCGATTCCCGGATGAAGTCCCGCCTCGCCGTCACCGCGCTCACCAACGCCCTCGCCCGCCGCGGTGACGTCGCCGGCTGCGTGGTGCACACCGACCGCGGATCGCAATTCCGATCAAGGAAGTTCGTCCGTGCACTTGCTCGCCACGGCCTGTCCGGGTCGATGGGCAGGGTGGGCGCGGCGGGTGACAACGCGGCGATGGAAAGCTTCTTCGCGTTGCTGCAGAACAATGTTCTCGACCGGCGCTCCTGGTCCACCCGTGACGAGCTGCGGATCGCGATCGTCACCTGGATCGAACGCACCTACCACCGCCGCCGACGCCAAGCCGCCCTCGGCAGGTTGACCCCCATCGAATACGAAGTAATCATGTCCACGCCAGCCAGTCAGGCTGCGTGACTACAACTGTCACCTATCGGTGCAG
Organism: Lentzea sp. HUAS12; assembly: GCF_024125735.1. Taxonomy (NCBI): domain Bacteria; kingdom Bacillati; phylum Actinomycetota; class Actinomycetes; order Pseudonocardiales; family Pseudonocardiaceae; genus Lentzea; species Lentzea sp. HUAS12. Next base: position 3,764,429 of record NZ_CP099738.1, on the reverse strand, counting down.
CAGACCCGACTGGTCGACTCACTCTTGCGCCAAGCCACGAGCCACACGTGTGCGGGGCATCCGAACTACTTGCATCGACTTTCATCAATACAGTCGGCTTCATCGGCGCCTTGTGTGGGTCGCAAACCGCTTGGAGTGATGCGGGACAATCGGATGGTGAACACCCGCTTCGCCGACCCCGACTATCAGCTCCTCTGGCCTCGTGACTTGTTCGCGCGTGCGGCCACGTCCTTGATCAATCGCCGCGAGCTCGAGGATTGGGACGAGCGCTGTGAACTGCTTCTGGAGGACGCGTTCGTAGGCGGGTTCGGCGGTCCGGTGACTGAGTTTCGTGAGATCTCGGCGGGCATCGACAAGTGGGGTAACCGGCCTGCTGGAACAGCGCCGCACCTCACGTTGCGGCAGAACTTCCTTCTGGGGCTGGTGCGTAGTGCTGACCAGCTCAGGGAGGACAACTCGCAACGCAGGCAGTACTGGTCGCGCCGGAAAACCGGGGTGAAGGTCGAGTCGGCGAACCTGTCCGCGACGGCGTACGCCTTCGTGGAGCTTGTTGGTGAGCTGGACGACAAGGGGTACTTCGACCGGCGTTTCGGGAAGGACTGCGTTGATGATCCGCGCGGGGGCGGTCCGTCCAGCATGATCGAGCGTGCGATCGGGGTGTCCGGCGCGTGGCCGCTCAAGCCGATGGCGCTCGCGATCGATCTCGACCTCTTCTGCGACATCGTCGAGGTTCTGCACGACCTTGTGGCGCGACCGACCAGTCGAACGCGCCACGGTTTCAGCGATTGCGGTTGGCACCACGGAGACTTCGCGATCGAGTTCGGCCGTGCCATCTACCGATGGCGGGTCAACCAGCTGTTGAAGCGAAGCGACCTTGGTCTGCGGCTCGCCGACGGTGGCGAGGACATCGGGTACATGGTCGTCGTGACGGAGGACTCGCGGGACGAGTTGGTCAAGGCGGTCCTCGCTGAGCCGGGCGATACCGGCGACCAGGTCGGCCACGCCGTTGCGTTGTTCCGGAAGCGTGGTGCTGACCGGAACGACAAGAGGTCGGCGGTTACGTCGCTCGCGCGCATCCTGGAGAGCAAGCGGAAGCTGCTCAAGGCTGAGCTGCTCAGCAAGGACGAGGACGCGCTGTTCATGATCGCCAACAAGTTCGACATCCGGCACCAGAACGAGGCGCAGCAGCCGGACTACGACGAGATCTTCCTCGACTGGGTGTTCTGGTGGTACCTGGCGACGATCGAGTTGGCTGCCAAGGTCGCCGCACGGGACCAGGTCGCCGCGGGCGCCTAGTGGCTGCCTGATCGAGGTGCTGCGAGTAGGTCAGTCGGTGGCGCGGCGACGTTCCAGCATCACGGTGTCTCGCCACACGCCGTGGTGCTGGGCGACGCGTTCGCGGACGCCGAGCGTGCGGAAGCCGGCGGAGTGGTGGAGCGCGAGGCTCGCGCGGTTCTCCGGGAAGATCGAGGTCTGCAAGGTCCACAGGCTGCCTTCGTCGGCGGCGGTGACCTGCTTGTAGAGCAGGGACTTGCCGACGCCTCGGCCGCGGTAGTCCGCGCCCACGTAGACCGAGGTCTCCGCGACGCCGGAGAAGCAGTCGCGGGTCGAGACGCGGGTAGCGGCCGCCCAGCCGGCGACCTCGCCGTCGATCTCGGCTACCCACCGGTGCTCGGGTAGCCACTTCGCTTCCAGCGCCTTGCGGGACGGGGTCTCGGTCTCGAAGGTGGCGTCGTTGGTCTCGATGCCCTCCTGGTAGATCCGGCGCACAGCGGTCCAGTCGCCTGGCTCGAGGGCGCGGATCGCCACGTCGGCCGGGAGTTTCTCGGGGCAGCAAGGTTGAGGTGCGAGGACGCCCATGACGGCGTCGGCGGCTTGCGGCAGGCCCGTGAGCTTGCGCAAGTGGTGCGAGCAGGTGGACTGGGTGATGCCCAGCAGTTCCGCCATCTCGCCGACGGAGACGGGGCGGCCGGCGGTCGCGATGGCGTGCAATAGGCGGACACGAGTCGGTTCGGCGAGGCAGGCGAACCAGTTGGCGTAGGTGGTCGCGTCCTCTGTCTGGAGCGGGCCTTTCTGGTGACACCGCGCGGAACGGGGCCGGACCGAGCGGGAGCTGATCATCGGTTCGAAGGCGGCGGTGAGTGCTATCGCACCGCGTGTTCGCGCATAGTCCTGGTAGTCAAGATGAAGAGGTTCGCGGTTCCAGCAGGTTTCCCAAAAGAACATGAGATGCCGTCATGGCGTGGACGGCTTCATGGACCTCGGGATACAGGTCGAGCAGCTGGGTGATCCGGCCTTCGTCCCACAACTCGACAGCCTTGAGGTCGTACTTCCTCGCGTAGTGGTCGAGCAGGGATGCGACCGATCGTCCACGGTCGCGGGTGACCGCGAGCGAGTTGTTCGTGGCGAAAACGACGTAGTCAGGTCGCTTGTGCCTGGCGTCCGCGTCGAACCAGAATTCGAACCTTCGGGTGATCCGATGCGTCAGATCAGCGGTCCTTCCGGCTCCGTTCAGCGAGTCGTACCTGAAGAACGCTTCCACGATGATGAACCCGTCCCACGGTGCCTCCACCGACGGGTACTCCGCGGCTCTGCCGTCGAACGCGGCGTCGTAAGGGCGTGACCGAGGCCGCCTTCGCTTGGGATCTTCATCCGGACCGAACATGCGCGCGGCGAGCGCCTGGCACACCTTCTCGAACCCCTCGTGACCGAGCTGGTTCAGCTCGTAGTGCTTGACGATGCGCAGCACGTCCTGCTCCGATACGTCACGCCGAATGCCGTCCTCGACCTGACGAGCCTTCCAGCTGAGCAGCTCGTCCACTGGGTATGCAGACGCGTGATCGTCAACGGGCTTGTGGTGGGGCCCGCAGAGCAACAGCAGGTTCTCCGGCGAATTGATCAACTTGCTCGGGTAGGTCGAGTCGTACCGCGGTCCTCTGGCCTTCTCGGACCGAATGTGCGCGATTTCCGCAACCACCGTCAGCAGACCTCGGTCCTCGAACACCAGCGCCACGTCGCAACCTGGAAACGCACACCGTCGCGCTGCGCCGAACAACAGTTTGATCGTCTTCTCCGCGTACGTGCGCGCCATGACGCAGACCTTAGATCGCCGACTGTTACAGCGGACAAGTCAGACGCTCAGCTCAGCGACCACGGCTCGCATGCCACCAGCTGACCATTGACCAGGCCGCGGGCCGCTCCGGCCTGGCCGGGGTCGACTGGAGCCGCTACGCAGGTGGCGACCACCGCCAGCTGTGAAGGACGGTCCGGTCAGGTGGCGGACTCCGCGGTCGTCAGGGTGCGGTCGAACGCGTGCCCCGGGGCGATCCGGCGAACCTCCGCCAGCACAGCGTCGACGACCTCAGCGCCGGGCAGCATCGGCTGTTCGCGACTGGCGGACGCGACGAGGATCGTCGCGACGACGTGGAGCTTGGTGTTCGTGCACTGGGAGAGTCCCACCAGCGCCTCGAACGCCTCGTCCGCGGACCAGTTCTGCAGCACCATCAGCACGCCTTTGGCCTGCTCGATGACGGGTTGCCGATCGAGCGCTTCCCGCAGTTGTTCGACATCGCGGCCTGGCTCGATCGAGGGGTCTTTCGTGGGCATGACGTTGATTTCATCGGATCGAAGACACCGGCGCCAGCCACGAACGGCTGGCCTAACAGGCACGGGCGCTCGCAACCACGCTCAGTGAGGACAGCGGATCGGGTGGTCAGCGACTCTGCACGTCGGAAGATTCGGACAGGTACGCGCCCGGCAGCGTCGGAGAACACCGTTTGCACCGAGGGTCCCGGGCGTTGGGGTTGCGGCGTTCGAGCCGCGTCGCGATGTCGGCCGCGGTCATCCGGCGGGTTGTCTTCCAGCTCTCCCAGCGATGTTCCAGGATGCTGTCGATGCTGCCCCGGCCGTCGAGCTCGACGGCGTAGTGGTGCAGCTCGGTGAAGTGATTGATCGGGTTCGCCATGCTCACGGCCGAGCAGTCCCACGCGTGGATCAAACTCCTGTTCAGCACGTAGGGTGCGACTGCCGGGTGACGGCGTCCAGTTCGCGGTGCCACTGGGCGATCAGCTCGTCCATGCGCTGCACGGCCTCGGCGTGGCTCGCCGCGGCCGAATCGCAGTACGCGCAGCAGCCCGACTCCCAGCTGGTGACCGACCGCACCCAGTCTTGGGCTTGGGCGATGTCGATCTCGCCGGCGGCGACCCGCTCGAGCAACCACTGCACGACCTCGGCGTCGAGTAGCCACCGCACATCGTCGCCGCTGCGCGGCCACTGGACTTGGATCTCCACCTCATCGGGAAGCGATGTGAGCCGATGTGCAACTCGGCATGGCGGAACGTTCCGAGGGACATGACCGGAGATCATCCCGCCGGTGAGGCCGGCCACTGGGGGTCGCCGTAGTAGCGGAGGCGTACCCACTCCTTCGGATGATCATCTGCCGTTGCAGCTCCGATCTTAGCGATCGTGAAGTGGTCACGACCGCATCAAGCCAGGAGCCTGACATGCCGGCACATACCAACAACTCGGTCCTCATCAACGCTCCCGTCGACCTGGTCTGGAGCATCACCAACGATCTGGAGAACTGGCCGCGACTGTTCAGTGACTACGCCTCGGTCGAGGTGCTGGACCGGCAGGATCACCTGGTTCGTTTCCGCCTGACCATGCATCCCGACGAGAACGGTCAGGTGTGGAGCTGGGTGGCCGAGCGCGAGACCGACCCCGACGCACGCATCGTCCGGCAGCGTCGTGTCGAGCCTGGACCGTTCGAGTTCATGGAGACGCGGTGGGAGTACGAGCAGCGGCCCGAGGGCACCAGTGTGCGCTGGATCCAGGACTTCGCGATGACGCCCACCGCCCCCGCCGACGACCAGGCAATGGCCGACAGGATCAACCAGAACGACAAGGTCCAGCTGGAACTGATCCGGGCCAAGATCGAGCATCAGGCAGCCGCGGTCCGGTAAAGGAGGGACGCAAGGTCGCGACGGAGTGCTGAGACGGCGTCGCGGGGGCGCGCAGATTTGCGGCCGAGCCTGATCCCACTTCTCGCTGATCGTGCTGTGACGTCCTACGCTCGTGATCGCACTGCTGCCGCGAGAAGGGTTGGTGATGACGCCGGAGGTTCCGGTCTCGCCCACCGCCGCCGCAGCGCCGTCCTGCGACGTTGCGGCGGCCGGTCTGGTGACCGTGAGCACGGAGGCACGCGATGGTGTGGCAGTGGTGCACATCCGCGGCGAGATCGACGTGGCTTCGGCAGAGCTGCTGAACGAGACGGTCAACGCGCGCCTGGACGCCGGGGATGACCTCGTCTTGGACTGCACCGAGGTCACGTTCATGGACTCCACCGGCATCACCTGCTTCATCACGGCGCAGGACAACGCCAGAGCCGTGGTGTGCGGCTGGTCGTGGCAAGCGACCAGCGCGCCGTGCTGCGGCCGTTGCGGATCAGCCAGCTCGACTCCGTGCTGACCATCGTCGGGACCGTCACCGACGCGCTCGCCCGGCTCGACCGGCACCACGACCTCGCGTAGCTGCTCGTCAGGCCCGTGGTCGAGAGCTGACGCCGCACGGCACGCGAGGTCACCACGAACACACCGGCTCGGTGTCGCAGCACTGCGCGTGCCCCCACCGCTCCAGCAGCATCGACAGGTCTACCGAGGCCAGAAAACTCACCGGTTGGTGTCAGCACGGAGATCGTGGCGTGGTCGACGACTGTCCGTTCCCGGTCAGGCAGATCACGGTCACGAGCAACACGCACACGTCGGCGCGGGTGAGGTAGAGCTGGGCGTTGAGCGCGCGGCCACTGCCGAGGCGTTTGCCGATCAGCTGCCGCAGGAACTCCATGGTCAGCGGCCTGTGCCGGTCGATGTGCCACAACGCGTTCTCAGGCCGGCCCCAGCCGCCGACCGCCGGGTCCTGCCCGGTCGCGGCCTAGGCCTCGCCTGCCTGGATACGGCGCTGGATCTCCCGCACGTCGGCCAGAGCGGCGTTCTTGATCGCCTCGAACACCAGGCAGTTGGAGAAGTTAGGACGGCCCACCAGCCCGTTCGATCTTGAGGTACCGCGTGAGCACGCGCGTGATGCTCGTTGGGTCGAATCGAGGCTGGTGGGCGAGATGGAGTTCCGTCAGTGGACGTCGGACGGACGGTTGCGGCACCCGGCTTGGCGAGGGATGCGTCCTGACCGAGACCCGCTCAGCGTGGTGCTTCCCGCTGCTCAGTAGGCGCCGTTACATCTCTAACCGCATTTGCGTAGAACGTGGAACGGGACGAACTGGTCAACGAGGTACAGCTTGTCGCGGCGGCCGTCGGCATAGCCGATCTCGTAGTTGACCACCCCGAGCCAGTCGCCCTCGACGCTGGGAAAGCGTCCGTGCAACCGGCCTCGCACCTCGCCGGTCAGGTCGAGTCCGGTCGCGATGACGTGTCTTGAGGCGCCTGGTGGGCGGGCGAACCGCCTTTCCAAGCTGACGCCGACGCCCGTGAGTACGGGTCGCCGACCGTGGACGTCGTCACCCTCCCAGGTGGTGAAAGGACTGTTAAGCCCCATGGAGTCCTGCCGGGGACAACGCCATCTGCGCACGGCGGAGGGCGAGTTCGTAGTAGCGCTCGTCGGAGAGTTCCGCACTGGCCGGGGCGGGTGATGAGGAGGTCAAGCGCCAGACATGATCGGCACCGTCGGTGGCGCAGGCCAGGCAGCTGATGTGAGCCTCACCGTCGTGCACGACCGCTCGGAACTGGGAGTGGCCGAGCGTGTGGCGACCGAGCTTGCAGCGTGCGGGCAAGAGGGCCACCGAGCGCCCAGCCGAGTCGAACCTATAGGTGAGATGGCCGTCCATTTGGGACGGTTCGAGAAGCTGCCGATCCATGAGGCGGAAACCTATCACTGTCGTCGCACATATGTTCGATTGGATGCGTGCGGCGCTTGAACTCAACCCGGAAGGGTTGCCGGAACCGACCTTGTCGGGCTTGCTGTCGCGAACGCCGTCCACAACAGGTTGAGCGGATGGTCTGCGGCGTAGCGGACCCGCTCGCCCTTGCGGGCGAAGATGCCGGTGACGATCTCGAGCGCGGGGGCGTAGTCGTTGGCGAGGTCGATCTTGCGCAGGCCGCGGCCTGGCAATCGTCCTTCGAGGACCGCGTCGGCGACGCGCTCCGTGGTGAGCATGCAGCCGTGGGTCAGTTCGGCGTCGAGCAGGTTGAGTCCGTAGTTGAGTGAGTCGATGTCGGCGATGATGTTCAGCTTGCCGCGGTAGTCGGGTCCGTACCAGCGGCCGAGGAACTGGGCGAGCAGGCCGGCGGTCGGCGCGAGGAGCGGAAGCGCTGGCAGCTTCGCGGCGGTCACCGGTGTGTCGGGTAGCTCGCGGGTCGTGAGGTTGGTGAGCAGCGCGACACGTTCGCGATGCCATTCCAGGAAGTCGTAGTCGAGTTCGGGCGGACCGCCGACTTGCGCGGCGAAGCTGCCGCAGACCATGTCGACCTTCTTGGCGTCGAGCTTGCGCCACAGGTCGCGAGTGCGGACGTGCTCGATGTTGAGGCGGATGTCGCGGCGCTCGAAGTCCGCGCGCAACGTCGGCCACACGGCGCCGAGGAACTCGACGGTGAACTCGGTGGTGCCGAAGGTGACGGTGGAGCCGAGTCGCCTGCGGCTGCGGTGCAGGCTGTCGGTCCACGACGCCAAGGTCTGGATCGCCAGCTCGACCACCTCCTCGCCGGACGGGGTGAAGAGGAAGTCCTTGCCGCGACCTTGTTTCAGGACCAGTGCTTCGCCGACGAGGCGGGTCGCGGTGCGGTTGAGGTTGTCGAGCTGCTTTTGCACGCTGGACTGCTCGCGGCCCAGAGCGCGAGCCGCGCGTTGCGCCGTGCCGGTGGTGTGGACGACGGCGAGTGTGCGCAGCTGGTCCAGGCTGACGTCGAGCATTTCCGGCGGGCAACCCAACAGGGTCGCAAGCAGCTCCTCCGCGTCGACCTCGTCCGCGATGTCGGGCACCGTCATCTCCTGGTTTCTGTTGGCTGCTGGACCGCGTCTCAAGTGCTTGTTGTCCGTGCAGACAATCGAGTTGTCGCTGATCGCAGTTGTACTCGTAATGTCCTAAAGATGTCCACTTGGACATCTAAAGCCGCGCTATTGTTCGTCCGAACATCTATCCGGAGGCCTGATCTGGCACTCGATCACCGACGGCAACGGGGACCCGCGGCCGTAGATGGGGGAGGTTGATGATGACTGGTGCTCGGAGCATTGCCGGAGAGGCGTTCGCCACGACCTGCTATTTCCGGACCACAGTGGACAGTCCGTATCGCAAGGCTCTTGTCCAGATCAACGAGGACTGCAACCTGCGCTGCGCGCACTGCTTCGTGTCGGCGACCCGTGTCGGCAAGCAGATGTGTCTGGTCGACATCGTCGACAGGGTGATCCCGCAACTGAGTGAGGCGCGGGTCAGGCGGGTCACGATGACCGGCGGAGAGCCCACGATCCATCCCGATTTCATGGCGATTGTGCGGGAGTTTCGCGCGGCAGGCATGGACGTCGGAGTGTGCACGAACGCGACCGTCCTGAGCGACGAGCAGATCGCCGAGCTTGCGCGTCTCGGAGTGCACTGCAACGTCTCGCTCGACGGCTTCGCCGCAGACTCCCACGGCAAGTTCCGCGGGGACCGTGCCAGCTTCGACGTCACCGTGCAGACGGTGAAGAAGCTCGGTGCCGCTGGAATTCTGCAGGGGTTGCTGTGCACACCCAACTCGTTGGCGCAGAACGAGGAATACGTCGAGCTGTGCGAGTTCGCACGCACTCACGGAGCGCGTTACGTGCTGCTTAACCCGTTGGGCAGCATGGGGCGTGGCGTCAAGTCGCAGGGCAGGCTCGCGAAGACCACCCTGCACATGCAGGAGATCCAAGCCTTGACCGAACCTTTCGACGGTCCGGAACTCGACATCGCACACATCCGCTTCCCGAACACCGATGGGAAGCCGCTGTCGGGCTGTGAAGCAGGAACGATCATCTACGTGTTCACGCCTGGTGAGGTCACCGTGTGCCCGTACCTGGTGTTCGCCGCGAGAACTCCAGCCTCTCAGCACGCCGACACGGAGTTCATCGTCGGGAACATCCTCACCGACGATGACATCGCACAACGCCTGGACGACTACCGGTTCCACGACCGCCATCAAGTCGGCACCAACAACACCTGCGCGTCGTGCGCGATGAGCTCCGAATGCGGCAAGGGTTGCCCGGCAGCCGTGGTCGCCTCCGGTGGCCGGATCGGCGACGTGGACGCCGAGCAGTGCCCGATCACCTCCGACCACACCGCAGGGGAGCGCCGGCTGCTGCCGTTGATGCCGGTATGACCACCGTCTTCGACGAGCCGCGACGTCTCCCGGGAACGTTGATCACCTTGGACGGTCCCGGTGGTGTCGGGAAGTCCACCGCCGCGAAGCTGGTGGCCGGCCTGTTGATCGAGGCCGGGATACCGGTGCACGTGACAGCGCAGCCATCTCGCGCGCCACTGGGGGAGCTGGCTCGGCACGGCACCGACACCTACCGGGGAATGGCCTTGGCGTGCTTGTGCGCAGCCGACCGGCACCACCAGCTCGACGCCGAGATCAAACCCGCGCTCCGCGAAGGTCACGTGGTCGTCTGCGACCGCTATGTCGCGTCGTCGCTCGTGCTTCAGGGACTTGACGGCTTGTCCGCCGAGACGGTGTGGCAGCTCAACCACGGCGTCTACCGCCCGGACCTCTCGATCATCCTCAACGGCGACCTGGCTGTGATCGACCACCGGCTGCGCACGCGCGGCGGACACAGCCGCTTCGAGCGGGCCGAGGACAACAGCGACATGGAGTCCGGGCTCTACGTCCACGCCGTCGTAGACCTGCAGAGCAAGGGCTGGTTGGTCGAGACGCTGGACTGCACCACCGACGACGCGACCACGATCGCTGCAAGGATCGTGTCGCTGATCCACCGAGTGATCGAGGAGAAGATCGCGGTATGCCGCTGAGTCTGCTGACCGTCAACGTCGGAGCGCCGTCCGTGGACCGTGCACAACGCCAGCTCCGGTGGCTTGCTGCTCGACCCGAGGAAGTCCTGGTCCTGACCGAGACCAAAGCCACGGCCGGCAGCGAGCTCCTGGCCAAGGCGTTCTCGTCGGCCGGGTACTTGGTCACGTTCCCGGAACACTCGAAAGGTGAGCTCGGCGTGATGATCGTCAGCAAGCTCGCCGCGGAGGTGGACCCAGTCGGGGCTGCTCTGGACTACCTGCCTGCGCGGGCCGCCGGGATTGTCGTCGACACCGAAGACGGCCCACTGCGTGTCGTCGGCGCTTACGTGCCGTCTCGAGATGCCACCTTGGAGAAGACCGAACGCAAGAAGACGTGGATCGACCGGTTTCATGCCGCGTTGGATACGACGTCATCCGACACGCCGGTCTTGTTGCTGGGCGATCTGAACGTGCTCGAGCCAGGTCATCAACCAGCCCACCGCGGCCAGTTCGCACAGTTCGAGTACGCCTTCTACGAGGCGCTGACAGAACGGCATCGCCTGACGGACTTGTTCAGGAACCTGCACCCCGATCGGGTCGAACACAGCTGGGCACGTCGTCCAGAGCTGGGCTACCGCTATGACCACGCCCACGCGTCGTCAGCGGTCGTCGAACGGCTCTTGAGCTGCGAATACGTGCATGAGACCAGGGAGGCTGCCGCGGATGGCTCGCGTCTGACCGATCACTCGGGACTCGCCGTCCGGGTGTCGCTTTGCGCAAAGCGGACGCTGCTAACGTCTGACCCCGCAATGGCGGTCGACGCGCTCAACGAGCCGGAGCCAACTCTGTTCTGAACTCCGGCACCACCCGCGCCGGCTGCTGCCCAGTCAGCCGACCGCGAGGAACGCCCGCCGGATGTCCACCACTGCCACCACCCCACGCATCGGCGCTCGGGTGCTGCTGCTCGACGCTCACGACCGCGTGCTGCTCATCCACGCCTGCGATCCGCACGACCGCGGCCACCACTGGTGGGAGCTGCCCGGCGGCGGCCTCGACGAGGGCGAGAAGCCGGAAGACGCCGCTCTGCGCGAGGTGGCGGAGGAGACGGGAATCGTCATCCCATCGCTGGGACACAAGCTGTGGATCCGCGAATCCCGCTTCCACTACAAGGGACGCGACCACCACCGCGAAGACCACGTGTTCCTCGGCCGCATCACCGACACCGCGCCCAAGGTGGCACTCAAACCCACCGAGAACGAGAAGGCCGGGCTGATTGAACGACGGTGGTGGTCAGCAGCCGAACTGCACCGGTGCGCGGACAAACTGCTTCCTGCTCAGCTCCCCGGTCTCCTCGACGAACTCCTCGAAGACAAGCTCGGCACCACCCCGCTGAACCTGGTCGATTGACCGCGATCCGGCAGCTAGGACTGGCGCTTCAACGAGGGCTTTCTGCATAGTCGGTCGAGCTGTGTTCGAGCGCCTGGAGCGCACGTTCCAGGCGAAGCGCCATGTCGGCACGGAGCAACTGCTGGGCCTGACCAGGCGACACCACAGTGACCTCGCTGATCTCTGGGTCGTGCGGTGCGAGCTGCTGGAGCTCCTCGTCCGACAGGACGCCACCGTCGAAGATGAAGAGCAGCTGGTCGTCCCACGGACCGTGCGGTCCGATCCAGTCGACCACGAGTACACGCCCTGGTTCGATGGAAAGGCCCAGCTCCTCGCCGACCTCACGAACTGCAGCGGCGCGTGGAGCCTCGTTGTTCTCGACCATGCCGCCGGGCAGGTCCCAGTCCTCCTTGTAGGTCGGGTTCACCAGCACGACGTGCCCGCGCTGGTCCCGGAGGAGCACGTCGGCGGCGACGCGCTTGCGAGCTTGCTTTGCGTTGCCTTCGGCGAGATAGGCGAACCGGGCGTCGTCGTCCGTCAGACCGGCCACGTCGCAGTTTGACCTTCCTGGGCGTCGGATACGTGGCTCAGCGCGCCCAGGGTGGCGAGGAAGTGCGCCACCTCGGGAACGCTGCGTGCCGACGCCAAGGTACGCCCCAGGTCGTTCAGCTGATCAAGGACTCGGGTCGAGCTGAGCGAGGCTGTCACCTTGCAGACCTCGCTGCCGAACGTGGCGGCTTCATCCGGGCGGCCCGCACCGACCAGGATGTTGGCCATCGTGAGCTGGCCGAACGCCCGGCTGCGGACGCGGTCACCTGAACGCAGCTGGATCGCGGTGGTGGCGCGCTGTTCCGCTGCCGAGTACTCGGCGAGGTCGAGGAAACACTGGGCCGCCTCACTGGCGAGAGACGCCTCGTCGAAGTTGGCGATCCAGTCAGCCGGCTTCTCACCGGCTGCGTGGTCGAGCAGCGACTCCGCTGTGTCGAGCGCCTGCGCGCACGCCAGGTTCTCACCGCTGAGTGCCAGCGCCCTGGCCCGCATCGTGTGCAGGCGAGCGGTGAGCCGGATCGTGCCATCGGCCTGGTCCGACTTCGTGATTCCAGTAGTGGCGATCCTCAGCGCGTCGGTGTGTTGTCCCAACTCGATCGCGAGATGCGACATCGACGCACACGCGTTTCCGGCCAACGCGTTGTTCTCGGCGGCTACGGCCAAGCGGAATGCTCGCTCGAAATACGCGCGAGCGCGGGAGTTCTGACCGCTGTCGTGCGTCATCCAGCCCGCGATCTCCGTCATGGATGCTGCGGCGGAGAAGATCTCCGCCGCCGTACCACCGCATGCGTCCAGCAGGAGCGGCGCGATCTCCTGGCTGAGGAACAGCTCGACCGACGGAAGCAGCACGCCACCTCCGAGACGCCGGTCTGTCTCCTGGAACGCCAACGAGGCGCTCTGGATCCGGCCTACGGCCTCATGTCCGGGCCGCCTGGTTTTCTGAGGAGTCGCAATCGGTGCGGGATGTTTCTGGGCCGGATCGAGAAGCTCGACCAGCTCGGCAGGAGTGATCTCCAGGGCTGCGGCCAGCCGAGGCTGGATGAACGGGTCGGGCGAGTTCTCGAGCCGATCCCAGCGACCGACTGAGACGCGGTCGACTTTCAGGTGGTTCGCCAGGCTTTCCTGGGTGAAGCCCATGGCTTCGCGGCGCCGTGCGAAAGCACTTCGCCACCTGGCCATTGGAGCCCCCGAAAGTGTCGGCTGATGCTGGTCAGCGTATCGCGCGAGTTTCGCCGGCTGGCGATTGTCGATAGGGAAGTTCTGCTTTCACCCGATCGGGTCAGCTTGTTTTTTTGCACGTCAACGGCCTGCGTGTGGCACATGTGTGGCATTCGCGTTGCGTCTGCGACGTGGTGACGGGTCTTGGTGTCGTCGTTTAGTCGATCTCGCCCACCGGTTCGCAGCCGGAGAGGAGGGGATCATGACCGTGACAACGCAGTCCGTCGTGGACGCGCCGATGAATCTGAGCGGTCTTACGCCGCCGGAGCCATTCCGTTGGTTCCCATGTCTCGGAGCGCGTCACGCAGTGCCTCGAGGTTCTGCGCTGCCGGGTGACCGCATCGAGTCGCTGTGCGGCGAAAGCTTGACCGTCCCGGACGTCGAGCCGCCGAAGTACCCGGACTGGCTCTGGCCGGAGTGTGTGGAGTGCGACAGCGAATGGCGTGAGAGGACGGGACGACCTCAACGACCTCGGTTGCCCGCACCTGCGAGGGCATCTGGAGCGCGGTCATGACCAACGGCGTTCTCGAAGCAGCGTTGCGCAACGAACTCGTCCGCGAGCTGGAACTGCTCAACAAGATCGCGGACGAAGGTGACGAAGACTCGGTCATCTTGATGGGCCGGCACGACGTTCCTCGTATGGCCGCGTCGTTGCTGGCTCTCGTGGACCTGCACAAGCCGAACTCCGACGGCCGCTGCTCGCAGTGCCACCGGTTCCGATGGTTTCCCTGGCCGAGAACCTGCCAGATGCTCCTGACCGTCCGTCTCGCCTGGACATCGAGGTGAATCGTGAAGTTGATCGACAAGGTCTCGGCCGATGACCGCCTCACCTTCGATCGGAAAGCAGGCCTCGTACTGGTGGCGATGCTCGAACGGGCCGGCGCCGAGTTCGGGTTGAGCCGCCTCACCGAGCTGGTGCTGCTAACCGAGCAAGACGTGATCAACCAGCTGCGGCGCTTCACCAAGGAAGGCCTGCTGGACCGCAGGACCGATCAGGACGTGTTTCCCGCCAAGGACTTCTTCCACCTCCCACCGGCGAACGCCGACCGCGCTCGTCTGAAGGTTCAACTCGCAGACGAAAGCGTTCTGAGAGAGCTGGCTGCGGAGCGTGGTCTGGATGTCGATCGTGCTCTGGGTCTTTTCCCGGAGGGGCAACGGTACGAGATGGCGCTCGGCAAGGCGCTTCGCGACGCCCGCAACGAGATGGGCTGGAGCCTTGAAGATGCTGCCATCAAGGTCAGGTCGATCACGGCGGAAGCCTTGTGCAGGTACGAGCACGGAGACGGTGTGCCCTCCCTGATCGTCCTCGCCGAACTGGCCCAGGCGTACGAGGTCGACCCGAGCGATCTCGTCGTACACGCGGCATGTCACTCCAGAGTGGATCAAAGAGTCCACTCGCTGAGGATTGCCAATCCGGTTCTCAGGGCCGTTCTGGCTCACTCCTTCGCGATCAGGGCGAAACAGGAGCTGCAACGGACGAAGTCTCGAAGGACTCAGATCGCGTGATCAGCCGATCGACCAGCACAAGGGATATGGGTATGCCGAAGAGGGACTCCACCGTGCGCGGCCGTGAGTTCGGTGACGGGTTGCGGGCGGTTGTCGAAGCGACTGGACTGCCTGCTCGTGAGGTCGCGGACAAGGTCGGTTGGCACGAGTCCAAGCTGTCGAACGTGATCAACGGTCGAGGTGGGGCCACTCTTCTTGAAGTGGCTCTGCTGCTTGGCATGTGCCAAGCAAGCCCTGCAGAGCAGACGCACCTCTTGTCGCTGTACCCAGTTGCTGACGAGAAGGGTTGGTGGCAGCAGCACGGCAAGTTCTCGCCGGTCCTGTCTCGCACGGTCACCGAGAACCTCAGGGCCGCGGAGGCGTTGGTGGGCTGGCAGACGCACATGGTCCCGGTGCTCCTGCAGACTGTGGACTACATGTCCGCGGTGCTCAGTGCATCCCGGACTATCCCTGCGGACGAACTGCAGCAGAGAGTGCAGGCACAACTAGCCATGCAGGAAGCGGTTCGTCAGAACCAGGTGAAGTGCACCTTCTACATCCACGAATCCGCGTTGCACCTGGAAGTCGGTGGCGCCGAGGTGCACGGCGGACAAGTGTTCCATCTCTTCCTCATGTCAGCGTGGTCGAACATCGATGTTCGGATCGTTCCCTCCTCAGCCGGAGCGCATGCGGGGCTGGCAGGCCCCTTTACATCCCTGGCCTTCGAGAAGTACGTGCCGCTGGTGTGGGTGGAGACCGACAACTCCAGCCTCTTCGTCGAGAACAAGGACGCGATCGCCGGGTACGAGAGCATTGTCAGCGCGCTCGACGAGGTCAGCTTGAACGCAACTGAGACCCGCGCGTTGCTCGCGCGCCTACATGAGGAAGTGGAGGCTGCAAGCACGGCGCAACCGAACGATTCACTCGACCGCGTGAATTGAGTGCCGTTTACGTAGGGCCTTGGAGAAGATCCAAGCGCACGGCCCACGTCGGAGATAGCCAGCCTGAGCAGGCCAATCTTCGACCAGGGGACGGCGATGGCGGCTGACTGGCTGTTGGTCGAGACATTCGGCGGTCATCTGAGGAACATGGTGCTCTGCACTGCAGGTCGAAGTCTCGGCCGTCGATGACTTCACTTAGGATCGTCTTGTAGTGTGCGTGGTACGTGTACAGGTCTGATTCAGCGACGTAACCGTGTCGGCGATATTGGTGCGTCTTCGCTCGAAACTTTGCCCGAGCGCCGGCATGGCCAGAGGTCCTAGTCTCCGCAGCATGACTGGTAACGAGCTGACACCGAGGCGTAAATTCATCGTTTCTGCCGAGATCGAGTTGGAGGTAGCTGACGTGGCCGCGTTGGAGCGTGCTGCGTTGGAGTACATCGATGGGATGGTGTTCGTGTTGGATGACTCGTTCGGGCAGGAGGAAGACGACCTGCGTGCGGCCGAACGTGATGACGTCGCCGACAACCCAGCTGCAGCGCTGTCCCTTCTCCTCGATCTGGATCCCGTGATCGATGTCCGCGGCGTTGAGTCTCACGGCTCACGTATGTCGATCAGTGAGATCGGTGAACCTGGCCAAGAAGCGAGGTGGACGAATTCTGCTGATCTCCTCGTATGTGCGCGATCCTGCCTTAAAGAATTCGCTGGACCACCACGTTGACCTCGCGGTCGTGAGATGGCCTGGTGGGGAGGGAGGTCTCGCCACCAGGAATGGGAACGCTCTCACCCGGAGAGCGGTTGTCGGCTGTGCGCGAGCTGCACGAGGGTGGCGGCTGACAACGTTGTCCGGGAGGTCGCGCCATGCGTCGAGTCCGTGCCTTGGTGGTCGTGCTGGTGTCGGCAGTGGCCCTGTTGGTGCCCGCTGGGCCTGCTGTCGCTGGGGACGCGCCGAGTTATCCGGAGTTCCCGTATCCGGCGACGACCTACCAGGAGCCGTTCCGCGGGCAGTTCCACTTCAGTTCACAGGCCGGGTGGATGAACGACCCCAACGGGCTGGTGTTCGCCAACGGGCTCTACCACTTCTTCTACCAGCACAACCCGCACGGGCTCGAGTGGGACACGATGCACTGGGGCCACGCCACGAGTCCGGACCTGGTGCACTGGACGCAGAAGCCCGTCGCGCTGGAACCGGGTGTGCACCCCGGCACGCTGTTCTCCGGCGGTGGTGTCGTCGACAAGGCCAACACCTCAGGCCTCAGGACCGGTGCGCTGGACCCGATCGTCGTCTTCTCGAACACCAACGGCGTGAGCGTCTTCTACAGCAACTTCGCGTTCTTCGCCCTGCTGTCCAGGGGAGACCGGTGAGGATCCACGTCGTCAACCCCAACACCAGCGCGGCCATGACCGAGACGATCGGCCGCGCGGCCGCAGCGATTGCGGGACCGGGCGTGGAGGTGCGGACGACGTGCCCGTCGATGGGACCCGTGTCGATCGAGAGCCACTACGACGAGGCGCTCAGCGTGCCGGGCCTGCTGTCCGAGATCGCGTCATCTCCAGCGGACGGGCACGTGATCGCCTGCTTCGGTGATCCGGGCCTGGACGCCGCCCGCGAACTCGCCGAAGGCCCCGTGATCGGCATCGCGGAGGCGGCGATGCGCACCGCGACCTGCCTGGGCAGGGGGTTCAGCGTCGTCACGACGCTGGACCGCACCCGAGGCCGGGCCTGGGACCTCGCCCACCGCTACGGCATGGCGGGGTTCTGCCGGGGCGTGTCGGCCTGCGACGTGCCGGTGCTGGAGGTGGAGGCCGCGGTGGACGCCGTGGTCGCCGCGTGCCGGGCAGCGGTGGCGGCGGACGGGTCGGACGTGGTCGTGCTCGGGTGCGCCGGCATGACGTCGCAGCGCGCGGAGATCGAGCGACGGGTCGGCGTGCCCGTCGTGGACGGTGTGCAGGCGGCGGTGCTGCAGGTGGAGTCGTTGGTGCGCATGGGTTTGCGGACGAGCGCGGCGGGGGAGTTCGCCGCACCACCGCCCAAGCCCTACTCGGGGCTGCTGGAGTCGTTCGCGGTACCCGCGCTTCGGAACGGGTCCGCCACCGGTGTGGTGGCGGACCCGTGTGCCTAGACCGGTTCGAGCAGCGCGGAGATCCGGGCGACCCGCCCGTCCGCACCGAACTCGAAGTGCAGGTAGCGGCCGTTGACCTGGTACCGGTCGAAGCTCGGGCCGGTGCGTTCCGGGGTGCCCAGGAACGCCCTGACCTCGTCACGGGTGGCGGTGGCGGAGAGCCCCTGCACCAGTTCGCCGGGACGCGGGTACACGCCGTAGGTCTCGTCCTCGGGATCCGGCTGGGTCCTCACCATCGCCGAGGCCAGGACGTCGTCTTCGAAGAGCAGCTCGGTGCCGGCGTCCTTGAAGACGAAGTACGTGGACTTCTCGCCGTCGAAGTCGTACTCGCTGACCTCCATCTGGGGGCCGACCAGGACGACCGCTTCGAGGATGCGGCTGTCGCCCTGGCGGTGGCCCAGCACGTCCAGCAGCACGGTGATCTCACCGGAAACCGTCGTCATATGCCCTTCTTTCGGTTCGCAGCGCGCAACTCGTCCAAAGCCGCGTCGACGTCCTTGGCCGAGTAACCGTGAGCGAGGAGGTTCTTGCGGGTCGTAGCGTAGTCCCTGTTCGCGGCCTTGCTGAGGTCCGCCGCGTCGTCCTCGATCTGCTTCTTCGTGTTCTTGCCCCGGTACGTGTCGCTCTTCGCGTGGACGTCCTTCGGGACCTCGATGGCGTTCGCCTTGTTGTGCAGGGCGTCGGCCTCCTGCCTCGTCAGCTTGCGGCCGAGCCGCTTCTCCTCGGCCTTCTTGAGCGCGGCCGACGACGGGATGTGGTCGTGCTCGAGGTTGTCGCCGACCTTCTCCCGCTTCTTGAGGTTCGCGTAGGAGTCGACGTCGAGCGGCTGGACGTTGCCGCCCGCGGGGCGCTTCGCCGTCCGCAGCTTCGTGCCGATGGGGTTGAAGACCCCGGCGTTGGTGATGGTCCTGTTCTTCTTGGGCTTCTTGACCTTAGGCATTGAGCACCTGGCTGATGGCGAGGTCGATCGCCTGGTCGAGCAGGATCGAGGTGATCTCCTTGAAGATGGGGATCTCCAGCAGCGAGGCGCCGAACGTCGGCACCGCGGTGGCGATGGCCTGGGCGATCTGGACGGCGAGCATGGCCAGCTGCACGACCACGGCGATCTTGAGCGCGACCACGACACCCGCGCAGACGTAGAGGCCCGCACCTACCAGCGACGAGGCGGTGGCGCCGTCCTCGAGGTTCTTCTTCGGTGACTCGTCGTCGGCCCAGAACGCCTTGAAGCCGTCGATGGCCGCGCCGCTGTTCGCGCTCAGCACCTGCTGCGCGTGGCCGTCGGCGGTGGCCGCGGCGGGACCGAGGCGGTCGGCGAAGTCCGACCAGAGACCGCCGAGGTCGAACAGCTTCCCCTCGTCGCTCTCGGGCCAGTTGAAGCCCAGGGTGTTGAGCAGGCCGGACAGCTCCGGCGGCAGCATCATGCCGGTGGTCATGCCAGCTCTCCCATCACCTGCTGGAGCGACTGCTGGTTGGCGGCCTCGACGGCCGTGTACTCGTCGGCCATGCCCTGCAGGGTGGTGCCGATCTCCGCGAGACCGTCGGCGTTGTCCTCGAACGACTCGAACGCGGCCTCGGAGACGATCTGGTAGATCGTGCCCAGCGCCGAGCCGAGCTCGTCGGCTCCGAACGCGCCGGTCAGCGCTTCGACCTGGCTGCGGAACGCGGCGATCTCCCCGGTCAGGGAGTCGCCGGTCCCCAGGATCTCCTTCGCGGATCCGCCGATCGCCTCGGCGGACACTTGCATCCCGGACATCGTTGTCACTCCCTAGTCGACGGTGCGCATGATCGAGGTGAGGTTCGTGGTGTAGGCGCGCAGGTGCTGCATGCTCTGCTCGCGGACCTTCTCGGCCTGTTCGCTGACCGCCTGCAACGCGGCGACGTCCAGCGCCGGCCTGTCCACGGCGGCGGCCTGGCGTTCCCAGTCGTCCATCGCGGTGTTGACCGCCTGGATCACCGCCTGCGTCAACTGCGCGGGCGGGTACTGCACCGCGACGACGGTCAGCGACAGGGTGTGGACCTGGCCGCTGGTGACGGTGGCGTTGACCTCGTTGGCCTCGTCGCCGCCCTCACCGACGACCACCGGCGCCGGATCCGCCGACAGCGCCGCCTGCGTGGAGGCCACCACCCCCAGCGCGTCCTGGAACAGGTGGTCGACGTACTGGGGCGTGCTGTCGCCGCGGATGCCGGTCTTCGCCATCGACGCCTCGAGCAGGCCCTGGATCCGGCGCAACGCCTCGCCGCCCTGGCGGGTGAAGTCCGCGAGCTGCTGCCCCAGCGCGGCCAGGTCGGGTCCCGGATCACCGGCACCGGGCGTGTCGATCAACGACTGCTCCAGCGCGGCGTTGACGGCGTCCCTCATCGCCTTCGACACGGCACCCGGCGGTTGCGCGAGCAGGTCCGGGTGGACGTCGAGCCAGATGATCCGGCGGTCCCGCACCACGACGCTCACACCCGGCGCCGTGGCGACCGAGTCCTCGAGCTCGTACGGCTCCGGTGCCGGCGGCGCGTACCCCGCTCTCGCCAGCGCCAGCCTGTGGTGCTGCTCTGCGAGCCGGGCCTCGTGGTCCTCGTCCTGCCTGTCACCCTCTGCCATGAAATACCTCCCTGCTGCGGAGAGTAGCAACAGGAACACGAAGAGGTGACTCGAATGGCGGAATCGAATTATCGAACGGACCATTTGATACGCAGAGTAAATAGATCAGTAGTCGATTTGAATTGAGGCGGATCGAACCCGCCATCCTCAGAGGCGCACGACGTCCGCCGGCAACGCCCACCCGGTGGAGCGGATCCACTCGGTCAGGTTCCAGACGGCCGGCTCGATCGCCTTCACCGCGTCGAGGTCCGACCGGTAGGCGGCGCCCGCCCCGGCGAAGTAGCGGAACATCGACTCGTCCTCGGCGTCACCACCGAGGACGCTCAGGGGCAGGGGCTCGTAGCGCGCCGGGAACCCGGCCCGCGCCCCGAAGGCCTCGGCGATCTGGCTGCCCGTCAGCTCGTCGCCCACGACCTCGACGGCTCCGCCGGGCACGTCCGCGGTGCCGAGCAGGATGGCCGCGGCGATCCCGCCGATGTCCCTGACCGCCACCAGTTTGAGGGGAACGCCGTCCGGCAGCGGCATCCTCAGCACGAGTTCGCCGTTCTCGACGCGGGGCGCCAGCGTCGCGAAGTTCTCCATGAACGCGACCGGGCGGATGATCGCGGCCCGCAGTCCGGACCGCCGAAGGTGCTCCTCGACGCGGCGCTTCGACTCGAAGTGCGCCACGCCCGAGTCGCGTTCCGCTCCGCTGACCGAGTTGAACACGACCTGCGGCACCTGTGCCGCGACCGCCGCGTCGACAAGGGCGGTGCCGAGCCGGATCTCGGCCTCGATCGCCTCGGGGCCGTGGCTGTCGGGGGTCATGAAGTAGAACGCGTCGGCCCCCTGCAGAGCGGCGACCAGTGAATCCGCCTCGCCGGTCTGGACGGGTGACAGCTCGACGCCCCGGGCCGCCAGTGCTCGCGCCCGCTCGGACTCGGGGCTGCGCACGAGTGCCCGCACCTCCGCTCCTCGTGCCAGGAGCGCGTCGGCGACCGCACCGCCCTGCAGTCCGGTCGCGCCGAAGACCGCGATGGTGCGGGTTGCTCGCGTGTTCATCTTGCCCACCCTTCATTGGTTTATGACGTGAACCAAAGTAGTTCACGTCATGAACCATCGCAAGGGCGTGCGGATTTCAGGAGGGAACGGTGGAGGTGGGTCAGGGCGAGAGGTCCGCGGTGTCCACGAGGGTGGTGGCGATGCGTTCGAAGTCGCGCTGGTCGTCCGGGCCGAGGTTGCCCGCGATGTCGGGGAGGCGCTTGGTGATCTCGGCGTACACGGCCTCGGCGAGCACCTTCCCCGCCGGCGTCACGCCGAGCATGGTGACCCGCCGGTCCTGTTCCGAACCCGCCCGGCTGACCAGGCCGCGCCGCTCGGTGCGGTCGACGAGCTGGCTCAGCGCGTTCTTGGACATGCCGAGCGAGGTGGCGAGGTACGCCATCCGCTTGGACTCGTCCTTCACCGCGCACAGCAGGGTGGCCTGCGACGAGGTCAGGTCGTGCTCGGCGCAGATCTGCGCGTACCTGCGCTGGATCAGCACGGAGATCCAGAAGAGCTTGTCGCCGTAGTCCACGCGTGCCTCCCCTCGTCCGGTGCGCACGCCGAGTCTACTGCCGCAGGGTGTTCTTCCTGGTGCGGCGCGGTTGCCGCGGTCGAGTTCACGACCGCGGCAACCGCACCGGCGTCAGCTCAGCGTCACCGCCGTGTCATCGACCACGAAGGACGTCTGCAGCGAGGCGTCCTCCACGCCGGTGAACTTGACGGTCACCGTCTGGCCCGCGAACGCGGACACGTCGAACGTCTTGAGGACGTAGCCGGACGCCGCGTTCACGTTCGAGAGCGTCGTGAGGGTGGTGCTGCCCGCGGTGACGGTCAGCTTGTCGTAGACGGTGCTACCGGTCTCCTTGGTGTCGATGTGGACGTAGAACGTCAGCGACGCCTTGCAGCCGGCGGGGATCGTCACCGACTGGGACAGCGAGTCGGTGTGCGAGGAGCCGTAGCCGTTCAGCCACGAGGACCACGTGCCGGTGCGGGCCGGTTCTCCGTCGGCGCTGTGCTGGCCGATGACGCCCGAGGTGGCGGTCCACGAGGTGGCGCCGGACTCGAAGCCCGGGTTGGCGAGCTTCTGGCCCGAGCAGTTCCCGCCGCTCGTGCCGACGGTCCAGCTGAACGACGCGGTGCCGCTCTTGTTCGCGCTGTCGGTGGCGGTCACCGTCACGTTCGACGTGGCGGCGGTGGTCGGGGTGCCGGAGATGGTGCCGTTGCCGGAGTTGATGGACAGGCCTGCGGGCAGGCCGGTGGCGGACCAGGTGTACGGCGCGGTGCCGCCGCTCGCGGACAGCGGCAGCGACACGGCGGTGCCGATCGTGCTGGACTGGTTGCCGGGGTTGCTGATCGTCACGGTGCCGGTGGCGCTGCACGTCGGGTCGGCGGACTGGGCGGGCACGCTGATCGCGTCCCAGGCGGCCTTGACCGTGTTGAACTCCGCGCAGCTGCCGGGGTAGAGGTTCTTCGCCGCGGTCAGCGTCCAGGTGCGGTACTTCAGGTACGAGCTGCTGGAGGTCTTGAGCAGCATGGCGTTGTAGAAGATCTTGATGGCCTTCTCGACGCCGAGACCGGTGATCGTGGTGTTGTTGCACGTGGTGCTGGCCGGCTGGCCGTTGGACGGGTTCGTGCCCTGCGACAGCAGGTAGAACCAGTGGTTGCCGGGGCCGGCGGCCGCGTGGACCTCGGTGTTCGGGATGGAGCTCGAGTAGCAGTTCGCGTGGTTGAGCGCGGACGGGTTGTACATGTTGCGGATCGGGCCGCGGCCGACGAGGTTGATCGTCTCGCCGACGAGGAAGTCGGGGGTGTCGTAGGGCGACGGCTCGTTCGCGAACCACTCGGTGGTGGCGCCGAAGACGTCCGCGACGAACTCCTGGGTGCCCGCGCCGGAGATGCCGCCGGGCGTGTGGTCGTCGATGCCGTGGCCGAGCTCGTGCGCGACGACGTCGATCGAGCCGATCCACTGGCCGGCGGAGTTCTTGCCGATCTGGACCTGGCTGCCGTCGTAGTAGGCGTTCTGGTCGTTCAGGCCGACGCGCATCGGCCAGCCGCCGCCGTTGCCGTCGAAACCGTTGCGGCCGAGCCACTGCGTGAGCATCTTCGACTCGGTCTGCGCGGCGAAGAGCACGTCGACGCAGCCGGTCTCGCGGTTGGTCTGGGTGCCGTTGCCCCACGTGTCGGTGGACTTGGTGAACGTGGTGTTGTTCGCCGCGTCCTGGCAGCTGACGTTGGTGAGGTTCGGGTCCTTGAGCGAGAACGTCGAACCGGACTGCGTCGTGGCGATGGTGACGGGGTTCGGGCCGTTCCAGCCGCTGGTGCCGGTGCCGTGCATCACGCGTTCCTGCTTGCGCAGCACCTTGCCGGTGGCGGCGTCGACGACCACGTCGAGCTTGCTCGGGCCCTCGGCGTCGCGGCCGGTGACCGTGACCTTCCACGCGAGCGCGGGAGCGGAGTCGAGCGCGTACACGACCTGTTCCGCGGTACCGACGCCGTCCACAGTGGACAGCGTGGTCCGCGCGGTCGCCTCGGCCTGCGCCTTGGTGACGGAAGGCGTGGTGCTCGCCAGGTCGATCGTCCTGTCCTGGCTGACGGACGTCTGCAGGACCTGGCCGGTCGAGTTCGTGACGACGACGAAGTCGCCGCCCACGACCGGGATCCCCTTGTAGGTGCGGTCGTACGGGACGTACTTCAGGCCGTTCGTCGACGAGATGACGGAGTGCCGGACGAACGCGTCGTTCGAGCCCGCGTGCAACTGGGCCGGACGGCTCGCGACGAGGCTCGCGGCCGCGTCCACGGCCAGTGCCTCGGCGGTCGGTCCTGGTTGGGCGGCGGCGGTCTGCGCGCCGGTCTGGGTGAGGACGGCCGCGGCGAGTGAACCTGCCACGGCCAGCACGAATGTGCGTCTCGCTTGCATTTTTCTCCTCGTTGCAGGGCGAACCGACCGACCCTCGGTTGCAGGGGGAGCCGGGCGTTCGTCGAGGTGAATGTGGTGGCGGAGCAGGGAAAGAATGAGTTCCCGGACGGTCGTTAACAAGTACTAACTTATTCACACCAACAATTCGTGCGCATTTGTAGGACTTGCTGCCGGGTATTCCTTTGTCGCGCCCGATGGTCGATTTGCGTCGAGAAGTCTGGGGTGGAACGAGGGGCTCGCCGGCATGGGAACGCTCTCACCCGGAGGGCGGTTGTGAGCCGCCCGTGCGCTGCGCCAGGGTGGCGGCTGACAACGTTGTCCGGGAGGTCGCGCCATGCGTGGAGTCCGTGCGTTGCTGGTCCTGCTGACGATCGCCGCGGCCGTGCTCGTGCCGTCCACACCGGCCGTCGCCGGGGACGCGCCGAGTTATCCGGAGTTCCCGTACCCGCCGACGACCTACCAGGAGCCGTTCCGCGGGCAGTTCCACTTCAGTTCGCAGGCCGGGTGGATGAACGACCCCAACGGGCTGGTGTTCGCCAACGGGCTCTACCACTTCTTCTACCAGCACAACCCGCACGGGCTCGAGTGGGACACGATGCACTGGGGCCACGCCACGAGTCCGGACCTGGTGCACTGGACGCAGAAGCCCGTCGCGCTGGAACCGGGTGTGCACCCCGGCACGCTGTTCTCCGGCGGTGGTGTCGTCGACAAGGCCAACACCTCAGGCCTCAGGACCGGCGCGCTGGACCCGATCGTCGTCTTCTCCAACACCAACGGCGTCAGCATCTTCTACAGCAACGACAACGGGCGCAGCTTCCAGGCGTACGACGGCGGGCGCAAGCAGATCGAGATCGACGGGGAGAGCCGTGATCCCAACGTGGTGTGGGACGCCGACCGGCGGCAGTGGGTCATGGTCCTCTGGTCGAACAGGGGCGGCAACGGTGCCGACATCTACACGTCGCCCGACCTGCTGCGGTGGACGTTCGCGAGCCGGTACGCCGCCGACTGGCTGTTCGAGTGCCCCGACCTGTTCGTGCTGCCTCTGGACGGCAGGCCGCAGTGGGTGCTGACGTCGGCGACGAGCGAGTACGTGGTCGGCACGTTCGACGGCAGGACGTTCCGCACCGACCGGCCGCAGCCGAAGAAGATGAACCTCGGCACCACCTACGCCGGCGGGTCCTTCTACGCCGCCGAGACGTTCGACAACACACCGGACGGCCGTGTGGTGCAGATGGCGTGGCAGGGCGGCAACCGCGGGAACTCCTGGACCGGCAACGCCACGTTCCCCGTGGCGCTGGGCCTGACCGGGTCGCCGGACGGGCCGAAGATCACCAGGACGCCGGTGCCGGGGCTGGACTCGCTGAGGGCGGACAGCCGCACGTGGCGCAACGCCGCGGTCACCGGCACGAACAACCTCTTCGCCGGAATCCTCGCGGACACCTACGAGATCACCGCGCGGTTCGACCTGCGCGGCGCGACGGCCCGCGAGTTCGGGTTCGCGTTGCACAGCCGATCGGACGGCACCGCGGATCGCACGGTCACCTACGACCGTGCGGCGGGCACGGTGTACGGCAAGCCGTTCCAGGTCGGCGGGGACGAGGTCAGCGTCCGGATCCTGGTCGACCGCGGCCAGCTGGAGATCTTCAGCGGGGACGGCCTCTTCTCCGTGGCGGACAACGTGAACTTCGACTCCGCGGCGGTCAGCCAGGGCATCAGGCTGTTCGCGAACGGTGGCCAGGTGCGGCTGAAGGACGCGAAGTTCACGCGGCTCAGCACGAGCTGGGGCACCGCGCAGTCCACACTGGACAGCACGCTCGCCGGTCCCTGGCACGCCACGGCGGGCTCGTGGACCGATGTGGCCGGTGGCAAGCAGGGACAGGCGAGCGGCGACTCGTTCTACCTGAGCGCGAGCACCGCCGGTGACGCGATCTACCAGGGTGATCTGCGGCTGGACTCGGCTCAGGCGGCGGGGCTGACGTTCCGGGCGGGGGCAGACGGCGCGGGCTACACCGCGAACATCGACGCTGGCGGGGTGGTGAAGCTGTGGCGTCCCGGCCGTGACATCGCCTCGTACGCCACGCCGATCGCCAAGGGGCAGACCTACCACCTGAAGGTGCAGACGGCCGGGTCGCGGATTCAGGTCTGGCTCAACCACGGCACGACCCCGATCATCGATGCGACCGACACCGCCTACTCGTCCGGGCGGTTCGGCGCCAACGTCTACCGCGGCGCGGCCACCGTGCAGAACCTGAACACCGGTCCCGGTGGGTTCCCCGGCTTCCCCTCCGGGCCGTGGACGGCCACCGGCGGCACCTGGACCACGACGCCGGACTCGTTGCGGGCCAACGCTTCCGGAGACGCCTTCTACCTCAGCGACCGCACCGCCTCCGACCTCGTCTACGAAGGAGACCTGACGGTCGTCAACGGGGTGGCGGCGGGGCTGACCTTCCGGGCCGGGGCGGACGGTGCGGGGTACACCGCGAACATCGATGCCGGTGGGATGGTCAAGTTGTGGCGTCCGGGCCGGGACATCGCCGTGCACGCGACACCGATCGTGCAGGGGCGTTCGTACCACCTGAAGGTGCAGGCGAGTGGGTCGCGCATCCAGGTGTGGCTCGACGGCGGCACGGCGCCGGTCATCGACGCGGTCGACACGACCTACGGCGAGGGCAGGATCGGGCTCAACGTCTACGGCGGCACCGCGGCGGTGCGAGGTCTCAGCCTCAGCTGAGGGCGGCCACCAGTTTCGCCGCCGTGGCGCGCACCGCCGGGGTGTCGTAGCGGTCGCACTCGGCCAGCGCCCGCACCCGCAGTGCGCGGGCCTGTGCCGGGTCGTCGGCGATGTCCGCCAGCCGGGCCAGGATCTCGACGCGGTGGTCGGACAGCCGTGCCTCGTCGAGTGCTGCCTGAAGTTGTCCGCGGGCCTCGGGGAAGCGGCCCGCGTCCATCAGGACCAGGCCGCGGTTGTGCTGCACGCGGGCGGTGCCGGCGGTGTTGGAGTGCTTGCGGAACAACGTCTCCGCCTCGTCGAGGAGGTCCAGCGCGGCGGGCACCTGGTCCGCGGCGGCGAGGGTGGTGGCCAGGCGGATCAGGAGCATGGAGAGGAGTTCGTCGTCGCCGCCTGCCTTGCGGTGCTGGTCCACGCTGCGCTGTTGCACCTCGACTGCTTCGGTGAGGTGGCCGGCGTTGTGGAGCATGAGGCCCAGCAGGGAGAGCGCCAGGTTCTCGCCGATCCCGTAGCCCGCCTGCTCGAAGAGGGCGACGGAGCGGCGGCCGAGCGCCACGGCCTTCTCCGGTTCGCCGACGCGACGGCGGATCGCCGAGCCGTAGTAGTGGGTCCAGGCCTCGGTGAGGGTGTCGTCGATCGGCACCGCCGCGGCTTGTTCTTGCACGGCAAGGGCTTCGTGGGGGCGGCCGCACAACGCGTAGAGCGCCCAGGAGAGGTAGTTCAGCTGGGCGGCGGTGGCTTTCGCGTCGCCCGACCGGTGGGCGGCGTGGGCGCCGGCGGAGAACACCTCGCGCCACAGGTCGCCCACGCCGTGCATGTCCGAGTACCAGTGCATGGCCTGGGCCACCGCGAGGACGCGGTCGTGCTCGCCCGCCTCCAGGGCGTCCCGCAACGCCGCGCGCCAGTTCTCCAGCTCCCGCTCCAGCCAGCGGTCGGCCGACTCCTTGTCGTGCACCGGCCCCAGGCGTTCGGCGGGCACGTCGTGGTCGAAGAACAGGGCCGCCCTGGTGGCGACGTCGAGGAGCCAGTGGCGCAAACGTGTGCGTGCTTCGTCGACCGCGGCGGGATCCTCGTCCAGTCCCAGGCGCTCGGTGGCGAACACGTGCAGCAGGTCGTGGCGCGTGTAGCGGCCGGGGACGTCGCTGATGCCCAGCAACGAGGCGTCGGCCAGTTCGTCCAGGGCCTCGGGGGCGCCGGGGGTGAGGACGGCGGCCAGGGAGGCGCTCACGTCCGGGCCCGGCACCAGGGCGAGCCTGCGGAACAGGGTGGCGGCGGCCGGGCCGAGCTGGTGGTAGGAGATCTCGAACGCCGCCCGGACTTCGAGATCACCCGCGCGCAGCACGGACAACCGGCGACCCTCGTCCTCCAGTTGCCCGGCGAAGTGGCCGACCGTCCACTGCGGCCTGCTCGTCAGGCGGGTGCCCGCGATGAGCAACGCGAGCGGCATGCCCCCGCACAGCTCCGCGACCCGCAGGGCCGCCTCCGGTTCGGCGTCGAGTCGCCCGGAGCCTGTCACCGTGCGGAGCAGGTCCACGGAACGCTTGAGCGGCAACAACTCCAGCGCGAGGCGGTGCCGGACTTCCAGGCCTGCCAGCGTCCTGCGGCTGGTCAGCAGCACGAGGGTGCCGGGGCTCGAGGAGAGCAGCGGGCGGACCTGGGCCTCGTTCGCCGCGTTGTCCAGCACCAGCAGGACCGTGCGGTCGCGCAGTTGTGAGCGGTAGAGCGCCAGCCTGTCGTCCGGGTCGGACGGGATCTGGCGCTCGTCCACGCCGAACGAGCGCAGCAGCCGGTGCGCGGCCCTGTCCGGGGTCAGCGGTTCGGGGTCGGTGCCGCGCAGGTCGAGGAACACGCAGCCGTCGGTGAACCGCGGGCCCAGCCGGTGGCCCGCGTCGACGGCGAGCGCGGTCTTGCCCGAGCCGGGCGCGCCGTGGACCACCGCGATCTGCGGCCGGGACGACGAGGCGGCGTCCGCGGTGAACCCGTCCAGCATCTGCTTCTCGTCGTCGCGGCCGGTGAGCTCGGTCAGCACCGGCGGCAGTGAGCAGGACGCCACGACGAACGGCGTCTCCGGTCGTTCCCGGACGGCGACGACGCGGCTGGCGCGGGCGAGCGCGGTGAACTCCGCCGCCTCCTCGCCGTGCAGGCCGAGGCCGGTGAGGAGGAGTTGCACGGTGCGGAACTGGGGACTGAGCGTGCGGCCGCGTTCCATGTCGCTGAGCGCCCGCGTGCTCAGGCCTGTGCGTTCGGCGAGTTCTTCCTGCGTCAACGGGATCCGCGACCGGTAGAAGCGCAGGAAGTCCCCGAAAGCGGTCGTGCTCATCGCGCCCCCTCGTCGTTCCGACTGCATTATGCGGCTGGAACGACGAGGGGGCCGCGGCGATCAGGCGGGCGACACGTCCGTCACCTCGACCTGCGAGCCCCGCAGCGACTGCCCGTCCGGCCAGCCGACCGTGGTCGTGTGGCCGCCCTCGACCGGCAGGTTCAGGTTGACGACGTCCGGCAGGAACGACTCCGGCTCCTGCGAGGACATCAGGATCCGCGACTCGGCGGCCTTGCCGGGCCGGACGTTCACCGGCGCGGGGTCGCTGCCGGGGTTGTCCGGCACCACGGTGATGCCGCTGCCGTCGCCCTCGCCGTGACCGCTGCCCTTGGTGAACGTGACGCCGGTCGGCACGCCCTGCAGCTTGCAGTTCGTGGTGGGGCCGGCCGCCTCGTAGTGCAGGACGAACGCCTCCTGGCCCGCGGACGAGTACGGGTCCTTCGTCACCGAGACGACGAGGTCCGCGACGTCGCACGGCTGGTCGGACGGGTTGGCCGACGCGGTGCCGGCGGCGAGGGGCAGAACGGCCGCCGCGAGCAACGCGGTGACGCCGAGCCCCGCGGCCGACCTGTGCTTGATGTTCATCGTCAATCCTTCCCTTTGTCGTCAGAGGTCGTTCGCGCTGGTGTACAACGCTTCGACGGCCTCGGAGAACGCGGCTCCGCTGAGGTCGGTCGTGACCAGGTCACCGTTCACCGTGCCGCGACTGGTGACCGAGAAGATCGTTCCCCTGCCCGTGGCCGGGTCGAAGCCGCGCAACCACGGCCCACCGCTGGAACCACCGGCGAGATCGCAGTCCGTCTCCCACGTGGACAGGACCGAGTTGACCTTCAGCGTCGCCGGGCGCTCGCACGACAGCAATTCCTCGCCCCGTGCGAACTCCGACACCGGATACCCCAGCGTGATCGTGTCAACCGGTGATCCAACGGTGTCGAACGACACGTCCTGGGACCCGGCCACGTCCTGGACGTGCTTGCCGTCCACCGGGTCCAGCGCGATCACCGCGTCGTCGTCCAGGCCGCTGGACGGCCCGGTGTAGGTGTCGGACCAGGCGAAGGCGCGTGCCGCGAACACGCCGTGCGGCGTGGATCCGCGGTCGTAGCCGGGCACGAACACCACGTTGAGGACCTTGATCGGGTTGTCCCACCGGTCGAGGCCGCCGTTGACGCAGTGCCCGGCCGTCAGCACGACGTCCTTGGTCCCGCTCGGCACCACCGTCGCGGTGCAGGAGTGGTCCTCGCCGAGGGAGTTCGACAGGAACAACCTGCCGACGCCCGGCGCCGTGCCCTCGTAGGGCTTCGAGATCTGCTCGGCGGGCGGGAGATCGCCGTCCCCGACCGCTTTCATCCGTTCCGGTGTCCAGTGGGCCACAGCAGCGGCTCGGTCCGATTCGGACACCTTCGTCACCACCTGGCCGGTTTCCGCCTGCGCCGGGACCGCCACCAGGGCCGCGGCGAGGACCAGACCGGTCGTGCTCAGTGCTTTCCAGGTCATGACCGGGTGACGTTCCACAGAGGACCGGAGTTGCACGCGAGAGCGCCGCCGCGGTCCAAACCAGCCTTTGGGATGATGTTCGAGCTGCGGGGATGCGACTTCAGGTGGAGGAACCGGTGTTCGAACAGCGCGTTCTGCGGTTCGCGCCGCTGCTGCTGTGCCTGTCGCTGGCCGTCTACGCGGCGACGGCGAACTGGGGCATGATCGACCTGAAGGTGTACTGGACCCTCGCGCCCAACGTGCTGCGCGACCAGCTCTACTCGATCGACATGCCGTTCACGGCCGACTTCCCGCTGCCGTTCACCTACCCGCCGTTCGCGGCCGCGCTGTTCCTGCCGCTGTCGGCGCTGCCGTGGGTCGCCGCGCGGGTGGTCTGGCAGGTGGTCTCGCTGGTCTGCCTGTGGTGGATCGTGCGCACGGCGCTGAAGGCGCTGGCCGGTGCCGAACGGTACGACGGCCGTCGTGCGCTGCTGTGGACGGCGATCGCGCTGTGGTTCGAGCCCGTCCGCAAGACCCTCGACTTCGGGCAGATCAACCTCGTGCTGGTGGCCGGCGTGTTCGCGGCGATGCTGGCGGTGCGCCAGGTCGTCGCGGGCCTCGGCGTCGGTGTCGCGGCCGGGATCAAGCTGACGCCGGCCGTCTCCGGGCTGTACTTCCTCGTCACCCGCAGGTGGAAGGCCGCGCTGTGGTCGATCGCGGGCTTCGCGGTCACGGTGGCGCTGGGCTTCCTCGTGTCGGCGGGCGACTCGTGGCGCTACTGGTTCGAGCTGCTCGGCGCGGCTGATCGGGTCGGTCCGGTCGGGTCGGTGATCAACCAGTCGGTGCGCGGCGCGTTGTCGCGGTCCCTCGGCCACGACGTCGAGACGTCCTGGCCGTGGCTGCTCGCGGTGGCCGTGTCGGCCGCACTGACGTGGTGCGCGCTGCGGGCGGCGGTGAGGGCGGGGGACGGGCTCGCCGCCGTGGTCGTCGTGCAGCTGTTCGGGCTGCTGGTCTCGCCGATCTCGTGGAGCCACCACTGGTTGTGGGTGATCCCGCTGGTGTTGTGGCTGGTCTACGGGCGGCGGAACCTCGTGCTCGCGGGGGTGTGGGTGGTCGCGGTGTGCTCGGACGTCATCACGGTTCTGATCGACCTGCAGCCGTCGATCTGGGAGATCCCGCGGCCGTGGCCGCTCGCGGCGCTGGGCTGGGTCTACCCGGCGCTGGCGCTGGTCACGCTCGCGTGGTCGTGCAGGTCGTCGCGGTCCCACTCGGGCAACGGGTCGGAGAACGTCCCCCACACCTCGGGTCCCGCCGCGAGCTCCTGATCGGTGAGCAGCGCGGGGTCCAGGCGTCGCGCGGGTTCCGCCACGTCGAGGTCCACGCCGATGAACACCAGCTCCTGGCGGGCCTGCGGCGAGTCGAGCAGCTCACCGGGCTCGATGACCAGGTTCGGGCCCGCCTGCGACCACACGGCCAGCACGTCCGGACGGGTCGCGATGTGGCAGAAACCCTTGCTGCGCAGCACGCCCTCCCAGTCGCTCAACGCCTCCGCGAGGCGGGCGGGGTGGAACGGGCGGGACGCGCGGTAGGTGACGGACCGGATGCCGTACTCCTCGGTCTCCGGGGTGTGCCCGCCGGCGAGCTCCTGCGCCCAGCCGGGTGCCTGCGCCGCCGTGATCGGGTCGTAGAGGCCGGTGCCGAGCACCTCGGCCAGCTCCACGACCCCCCGGCGCGTGTGCAGCAGGCGGGCGGACGGGTTCAGGCGCCGCAGCAGGGCGTCGAGCTTCGCGAGCTGGTCCGCGGTGACCAGGTCGGTCTTGTTGACCACCAGGACGTTCGCGAACTCGACCTGGTCGACGAGCAGGTCCGAGATCGAGCGCTCGTCGCCGTCGGCCGCCTCCAGGTCCCGCGCGTCCAGGCGGTCGCCCGCGGTCAGTTCGCGCAGGAAGCCCTGCGCGTCCACGAGCGTCACCATCGTGTCGAGCCGGGCGAGGTCGGACAGGCTCGTGCCGTCGGAGAACGTCCAGTCGAAGGTGGCGGCCACCGGCATCGGCTCGGAGATGCCCGTCGACTCGACCAGGATCGTGTCGAACCGGCCCGAGCGCGCCAGGTCGCCGACGCTGTCGAGCAGGTCTTCGCGCAGCGTGCAGCAGATGCAGCCGTTGGTGAGCTCGACGAGCCGTTCGGTGGTGCGGTCGATGAGCGCCGCGTCGATGTTGACCTCGCTCATGTCGTTCACGATCACCGCGACGCGGCGGCCGGAGCGGTTCGCGAGGACGTGGTTGAGCAGCGTCGTCTTGCCGGCGCCCAGGAAGCCGGACAGCACGGTCACGGGAGTGCGCATCAGAGTTCCATCTCCTCGTGCCAGTCGGCGAACGGGTCGGCGAAGTCGAGTTCCGCGATCAGGCCCAGCTCCTCGTCGGTGACCAGGGCCGACCGCAGTGCCGCGGTGATCTCGGAGGCGTCGGCGGAGGTCGTGATCACGACGACCTCCTGGTCGCGGTCGCCCTCCCAGGGGCCGAGGTTGCCCACGCGCAACCCGCCACCCGCGGACTCGAGCCACAGCGCCGCCTCGGGCTGGCTCGCCACCCACACCCGGCCGCGCACCCGCACGACGCCGTCGAGCAGCACGTCGATGCAGTCGTGCAGGCGCATCGGGTGGAACGGGCGCCGGTCGGTGAAGTGGACGACGGACACGCCGTGCGCCGGTTCCAGCGACGGCCGCCCGAACAGCAGCGACCCGAAGCCGTCGTCGATCTCGCCCCGCCGCGAGGCCCGGGGGATCTCCGCCAGCAACGAGACGACGTCCAGCGTCTCCAGGAGCTGCCGCGGGGCACCGGGGGAGAGGCGGTCGAGCACGGCGGTGAGCACCGGACCGGCCGGACCGGTCAGCACCAGCGCGTCCGCGAACTCCGCCTGGCCCACGACGACCTGCGCGACGGTCCGCTCGTCGCCCTCGGCCGCGCGCATGCCCCGGTCGGCGAGCGAGTCGGTGCCCGTGGCGTCGCCGAGCCAGGTGGCGCTGTCGACCACCGTCACGACGGCCTCGACCTCGACGGAGGTCTCGCTCAGCGCGAAGCAGACGGCCTCCGGTTCGAGCATCGGGTCGAGCTGCACGATCACCCGGCCGTCGAGGCTCTCCAGCAACGGGATCAGGTCCAGCCGCAACGTGCACGACACGCACCCGTGCGCGAGCTCCAGCACGGTGAGCCTGCCGTCCGCCCAGCGCCGCACCACCCCGTCGGCCAGGCCGCTGAGGTCGTGCCTGACCAGCGACGACTCCGGTGACGCCCGCCAGAGCTCGTCGGCCACGTCGTGGTGGGTGAACCCGGCTACCAATACGACCCGTGCTGCCATGACCCGCACCCTACATGACAACGATTATCGTTTTGAACCGGCGTTGGCGGTGAGACGTGACATGATCGGAGGCATGCAGGTCGAGTTCTGGGCTGACGTCATCTGCCCGTGGTGCTACATCGGCAAGGCGCGCTTCGACAAGGCGCTCGCGGCGTTCGAGCACCGCGACGAGATCACCGTGGTCCACCGCGCGTTCGAGCTGGACCCCGGCAGGACCGGCGTCGAGTCCGTCCAGGACATGCTGGCCGCCAAGTTCGGCCCGCGCGCCGCCGAGATGGAAGCCTCCGTCGCCCAGCTCGCGCGCGACGAGGGGCTCGAGTACCGCCAGGACCGCGAGGTCGGCAACACGTTCGACGTGCACCGGCTGCTGCACCTGGCGGGGGAGAAGGGCGTCCAGCACCAGGTCCTCGACGCCGTGCTGCACGCCAACTTCGGGCAGGCGCGCTCGCTGTTCACGCCCGAGTCGCTGACCGAGGTCGTCACGGAGGCGGGCCTCGACGCGGCCGACGTGAAGGCCGTGCTCGAGGACCCGGCCGCCTACGCCGGCGAGGTGCGCGCCGACGAGCAGCGTGCGCGGGACATCGGCGTGTCCGGCGTCCCGTTCGTCGTGCTCGCGGAGCGGTTCGCCGTGTCCGGGGCCCAGCCCACCGAGCTGTTCGAACGCGCGCTGGCGCAGGCCCGGGAGAGCTGATCCCGGCCGCCTTCCGTCACGGACCCGGGAGCGCGGGATCGGTTAGCGTGGAGCCGACGATCAGATCGGGAGGCTGCACACCGTGAACGAGGGCAACGCTGCTCTGTTGAAGGTCGAGTCCGAGAAGCGTGACACCGCGGTCGTGCTGCGCGCCGAGGGCGAGGTCGACTCCTACACAGTGGAACTGCTGCGGGAGAAGCTGTCCGAGGCGTTCGGCGCGGGACTGCCCGTGGTGCTCGACCTCAGCGACGTCGAGTTCTTCGCGTCCGTCGGCCTGTCCGCGCTGGTGGAGTACCACCTGCGCGGCGAGGAGCGCGGCACGCCGTTCCGGCTCGTGTCCCCGCGCGGCAGCGTGCTGAGGGCGCTGAAGGCCACCACCCTGACCGAGACGCTGGAGCTGTACCTGGACGTCGACGCGGCGCTGCATGCCTGATCTGCCGTCCCGCCCGGCGCCGGACGGGTTCGTGCTGGACCGCACCAAGGTCGTCGTCGCGGTGGCGGCGGGCCTGGTCAGCGGCCTCGCGGTGACCCTGACCGGCCACGGCGAGTTCGGCCTGCTGATCGGCTGGGACGTCGCCACGCTCGTGTACCTGGTGCGGGCGTGGCTGGTGATCTGGCCGATGGACGCCGAGAAGACCGCGCAGCACGCCGTCCGCAACGACCCGACCCGCCGCGTCGCCGAGGTCGTGCTGATCGTGGCCGCCTTGGCGAGCCTGGTGTCCGTGGGTTTCGTACTGGCCCGTGCGGCACACACGACCGGAGGCTCCGAACTGCTGCGCGTGGGCCTCGGCGTGCTGTCCGTGGTGCTGTCGTGGACGGTCGTGCACACGATCTTCACCCTGCGCTATGCCCGCCTCTACTACTACGGCGCGGACGGCGGCATCGACTTCAACCAGCCCGAGCCGCCCGACTACGGCGACTTCGCTTACGTGGCGTTCAGCATCGGCATGACGTTCCAGGTGTCTGACACGAGCCTGTCCGGGCGCGAGATGCGGCGCACGGCGCTGAAGCACTCGCTGCTGTCGTACCTGTTCGGCACCGGGGTGCTGGCCACGACGATCAACCTGGTCGCGAGCATCAGCAGTCAGTGAGCCGGGTGCTCGGCCATCAGCGTCAGCGCGTCGAGCAGCCGCCACCAGTCGTGCTCGCTCGCCTCGCGTCCAAGCGCCTCCGTCAGCAGGACGCACGCGCTGATCAGCCGCGCGGCCACCTCCTGGCGGTCCTCGCCGGGCCCGGCCAGCACCGCCACGACGTCGTGGAAGCGCTGGCTGCGGCTCAGCTTCACGATGCTCTGCGGGACCGGTCCGGTGGCCACGGGGCCTGGTGATCCGAACTCGATCGAGAGCTCGGTGCCGAGCGCGGCCGCGAGCCTGCTCAATGCGTTCGTCGTCGGGTTCCCCCTGCCGTTCTCCAGGTTCGCGATGTAGGGCACGGACAGCCCGGCGTCGGCGGCGACCGAGGCGACGGTGCGGCCCGAGGCCTGCCGCAGGGCGCGCAGTCTCGGCCCGATGGGCTCGTTCGGCACATCCGCTCCTATCTTGACAGAACACTCCAAGTGGCGCTCTTATTCTGACAAGAATACTACCTGGGGGTGGTCGGTGCTCGAAGCGCTGAAGATCCGTGATTTCCGGCTGTGGTGGACCGGGCGGACGGTGAGCCTGCTGGGCTCCTGGCTGCTGGTGATCGCCATCCCCGCCCACGTCTACGCGCTCACCGGCTCGGTGCTGGCGACCGGTCTCACGCTCGTCGCCGAGCACCTCCCCCCGTTGCTGCTCGGCCCGGTGGCGGGGGTGCTGACGGACCGGTGGGACCGGCGGCGCGTGATGATCGTCGCGGACCTGTTCCGCGCGGCCGCGGTCGGGCTGATGGTGTTCGCGACGGCCGAGCACTCGCTCTGGCTCGTCTACGCCGCGCTCGTCGCGGAGAGCACGGGTGCTGTGCTGTTCCGGCCCGCCGCGCAGGCGCACCTGCCGGTCGTCGTCGGCAAGGGGAGCGGGTTGAGCAGTGCGAACTCGCTCAACGCGTTCGTCGACGGCACGGTCCGGCTCGTCGCGCCGCCGCTCGGGGCCGCGATCCTGACGATCGCGGGGTTCTCCGCGCTCATCTGGATCGACGTCGCGAGCTATCTCGTCTCGGCCGCGGCGATCGCGCTGATGACGCGCCGCGGTGGTCCGGTGGCGGGGGAGCGCGCCGGTCTCGCCGGCGGGTGGAGGGTGTTGCGGGGCTTACCGGTCGCCGTGGTGCTGCTGCCGCTGACGGCGGTGTTCCTGGCTGCCAACGCCTCGCTCAGCGCGTTGCTCGTGCCGTTCGGGATCGAGAGGCTCGGGGGCGGCGAGCAGATCGGGTTCGTGGTGTCCGCGCTCGGCGTCGGGTTCCTGCTGGGCGCGGTGCTGGTCCGCCGGCTGGTGGACCGGGTGTCGCCGCGCCTCCTGCTCGCGGCGACGCAGTCGGCGGTCGCCGTGGCGTTCTTCGCGCTCTTCAGTTCGACGTCGGTGGTCGTCGCGGTGCCCGCCGGTGTCGCGATCGGACTGTTCGGCTCGATGACCCTCGTGGTGCCGCAGACCGTGCTGCAGCGCGAGGTTCCGAACGAGGCGCTCGGCCGGATCAGCGCGGTGTTCCTGTCCGCGGAGGCGCTCGCGACGCTGGCCGGCGCGCTGGCGGGACCTCTGCTCGCGCAGGCGTTCTCACTCGACGCCGCCGTCGTGGTCGCCTGCGTCGTGACGGCGGGCGGAGCGGTGACGGGGCTCGTGGTGTGGGACCGGGGCAGAATGAGCGCGTGCCCGGCAAGCTGACCGTCGACCTGCATCCCGTCTTCCGCAGCGACCAGGACATCGCCCAGGCGATCCGCGGCGCGCTCTTCCGCGCGGCCGGGCAGCGGGTGCCGCTCGTCGAGATCATCACGGGCAAGGGTTCGGGCAAGTTGCGCAGCCGCGTGCTCGCGATGCTCAAGCAGCCGCACGTGAAGAAGCTTTACCAGCGCGTCGAAACGGCTCCCGGCAACGACGGGATGCTGCTGGTGCACCTGAAGTAGGGCTCAGCCCTGGCTGGTCCTGCGCATGACGCGGTCGAGCAGTTCGGTCTCCTCGCTCGTCTCCTCGTCGGACGAGGTGAGCGCGAGCAGGAAGATGATGATCACGCTGACGCCGGCGCCACCGATGATCAACGACGTGATCAGTTCCTGCGAGTTGCCCACGACGACCGACGCGGCGTGGTCGTGCGTCATGCTCATGGCGTACATGCCGGTGTAGTGCATGCCCGTGACGGCGACGCCCATCACCAGCGCCGCGCCCGCGACGGCGAGCGGGCCGGTCACCTTGCGCGTGAACCACAGCGCGACGGTCGAGGCCACCACGGCGATCACGACGGACAGCGCCACGATGCCGATGTTGTAGGACACGTCGGCGTTGACGATGATCGCGGACATGCCGGTGTAGTGCATCGCCGCGACACCGAGGCCGGTCACGAGACCGCCCGCGGCGAGGAGGACGAAGCGCGTGTCGCCGTCGACGCCGTAGCGCCGCACGATGAACAGTCCGATCGCGACGAACACGATGGCGACGACCATGCTGAGCAACGTGATCGGGATGTCGTAGGAGACGGTGGACCCCATCCACGTGCCGAGCATCGCGGTGAAGTGCATGCCCCAGATGCCCAGACCGCCGATCGACACGGCGGCCACGGCGATCCACCAGTTGCGCGTCGTCCTGTTCGCGTTGCGTGCGCGTTCCGCGGCCAGGAGTCCCAGAACAGAG
The DNA here is from genome assembly GCF_024125735.1 of Lentzea sp. HUAS12. Lineage (NCBI taxonomy): Bacteria > Bacillati > Actinomycetota > Actinomycetes > Pseudonocardiales > Pseudonocardiaceae > Lentzea > Lentzea sp. HUAS12. The sequence goes on along the minus strand of NZ_CP099738.1, from coordinate 3,725,909 downwards.
CCGAGTACCGCGACGACGTAGGCAGCGATCGGTGTGGCCGTCCCCATCTCCATGGGCGAGATGAAAACATTTCGAATCTATGGGGCACAAGGCTGTTGGAAATAAAGGGATTCACGAATACGAACGGCGATCAGGCGTGCACACCGCGTGGGAAAAGACCCACTCTGCGTCCGTCCACTTGAGACCAGGGCCTGTGTCGAGGTCCGGTCCGCGACAGCCGGGCCCGAGGCGGCCCCTGGCGGCACGGCCGGAACGCCCACGTACAACACCGGTACGCGGCCGTTCCGGCCGCACCACCAGAAACCACCTCAAGCGCAGCTCTCATCGAACCGGACCTCGACACAGGCCCTAGTTCATCGTCTGGACACCTAGACGCGTCTGCGCGAGCATCCGCTGAGCGCGCGGGAAATCGCGCAACTGGTCCGACAACAGCTCCAGCGCCGGGTCCAGCACCTGCGCCGGCACGCCGCGCGCGTTGAGCACTGCACCGGTCCAGGAGAGGAAGTCCACGAACAGCGAGTCGTCGTCCACGTACAGAGCGGTGGCCAGGTGGTCGACGATGTGGGCCAGGTCCTCGGCCGTGTGGTGCCGTTGTTCGTCGGTGTAGGAGGCCATCGCGGGCACGCGGTCCTCGAGACCGCGGTACACCGACCGCACCAGATCACGCGCGGTCCGCGTCACGAGCGTGTACTCCTGGTCCGCGAGGTGCGGCAGGTCGTCGACCGGCTGGTGCGGGGGGCTCGGCGCGGGCAACGTCTTCGACAGCAGCATGTCCGCGGCCGACCGGGCGTCCGCGGCCCACGCGTTCGCGCCGAACCGCCGCGCGTACACGCCGTCCAGGCCGAACGCCGCCCCGCCGACCATCACCGGCACGCCTGTCGCCTGGCACGCCGTCATCGTCGAGTGCGCCACCGGCAGGCGGGTCGCGATCGAGCTCGACAGCGCCACCACGTCCGGGCCGGTGCGGTGCAGGTACGTGATGAGGTGCGGTGTGGGCACCTGCGCGCCCAGGTAGTCGACGGCGAACCCGCGCAACGCGAGCACCTCCGCCAGCAGCCGCGCGGGCAACGCGTGCCACTCGCCGTCCACGCACGCGACCGTCACGCGCCCGTGCTCGGGCTCGCGGCGCGGCCTGGTGATCGACAACGCGGTGACCGCCCTGTCGTTGATCGCGGTGATCGCGTGCTCCTGCGCCACGCTGATCCGGTTCGCGGCCCACTCCTGGCCGACCCGCCGCTGCACCGCGCCGACGACGTCGAGCAGCACGGTCTCGTGGCCGCGCTCGTCGGCGGCGTCGAGCACCACGTCGGTGGCCCGGTACTCGTCGCCGAGCAGCGCGGCCTCCCACAGGGCGTCCACCACGTCCGCGACGGGCTTCACGAAGGCCTCCTCCGCGGCGCCGTGATGGCAACGACCGCCATGTCGTCGTGCTCGCCACCGCCGACCCACTGCGAGGCGAGCATGTGCACGTGTTCGACGAGGGCCTCGGCCGGCATGCCGCCGCAGGCCGTCAGGGCGCGGCGCAGGCGGTCCTCGCCGAACTCCTCGTCGCCCAGCGGGCCGCCGTGGGCCTCGGTGATGCCGTCGGTGTAGAGCAGCAGCGAGTCGCCGGGCGCCAGCACGACCTCGTCGGTCTCGGTCAGGATCTTCGGCAGGATGCCGACGAGCGTGCCCTTGTTCCTGGCCGCCTCGACCTCGCCGTTCGTGCGCACGACCAGCGGAGGCAGGTGCCCGCCCGAGGTCAGCCGCACGCGCAGGCCGCCTGCCTCGGGGCTGATGGTGCCGACGACCGTGGTGATGAACCGCGACTCGTCCGTCGTGAGCAACGCCTGGTTGAGGGCGTGCAGCACCTGGTCGTGGTCGGTGACCACCTGCAGGAGCGCGTGCACCGCCGTGCGGACCCGGCCGGTCTGCACCGCCGCGTCGAGTCCCTTGCCGCACACGTCGCCGAACAGGACGAACAACTGGTCGTCCGGCAGTGCGTGCACGTCGTAGAAGTCGCCGCCGACGCGTTCGGTGTCGCCCGACGCCCGGTAACGCCCGGCCAGTTCGACGTGCTCGTAGCGGTGCAGCGCCGGGGGCAGGAGGCTGCGGGTCAGCCGTTCGGTGATCGAGGCCTGCTGGGTGAACAGGCTCGCGGCCGAGATGGCCACGCCCGCCCGCGACGCGAAGAGCCGCGCGAACGCCTCCTCGGCCTCGGTGAACTGCTTGTCCCGCCGGATGAGGATCAACGCCCCGGCCGGCACGCCGTGGCCGGGCAGCGGGGTGACGACGATCGAGACGACGTCCTGGGCGAGCCAGCCCGGCGCCGCGGCCGGGTCGATCCACCGCGACGGCACCGGCGGGAAGCCGCGCAACGCCTCGCTGAGCCCGACGACCTCCTCGACGTCGACGCGCTGCAGCTCGTACGTCGGCGTCCCGCCGCGCAGGCACCGCGTGATCGGGTGACCGTTGCCGGACGGCGGCGCGATCACCACCGCCTCGTCGGCGAGGTGCTCGGCGGCCAGTTCCGCCACGACGTTCATGCAGCGCTCGGGGTTGAGCGACGTCATCAGCTCGCTCGACATCCGCGCCAGCAGCGCGGCGCGGTCGCGTTCGAGCAGCAGGTCGGTCTCGTCGAGCAGCCACCAGGTGACCGAGCCGTCCTCGTTGTCGACCCGGTGGGCGGCGTAGCTGCGTTCCGCGACGTGCACGGACTCGCCGTGCCGCCAGTCGGGCGGCAAGACCTGGTCGGGGAAGAGCGTCCTGGCTGCGTCGTTCATGCCGTGCACGGCACCGACGGCGTCGACGACCAGCGCGGGGCACGGTGAACGCAACCAGCTGGAGACCGTGACCACGAACCGATTGTCTCACCCGAACCCGATCAAGAACAACGTTTGAACCCCCTGGCGAGTGGGTACGCGGTCCTCAGAGGACGATCACAGGGTCACCCGTCCGGTGATGCCCGCCACGGTGTTCCCGCCGACCCAGATCCGCCCATCCGCTTGCGCGAGATGGATTCGCCCGCGCCGGCCGAGCGCGGTGCCCTGGGCCGCGACGTACCGCTCCCGGGCGATTCCGGCCGGGATGAGCCACTGGGCGATCGCGGCGTTCAGACTGCCGGTCACGGGGTCCTCCTCGTACCTGCTGCCCTCGTGGATGAACGCCCGCACCTCGAACTCGGCGTCGTGGCCCTCGGGGTGCGGACCGACCACCCCGATGCCGGTGAACTCGCCGAACCGCCGGTAGTCGGGCCGCACGGCGAGCACGGCTTCGGCGGAGCGCAGCAGCACCGCGGCCCAACCGGGTCCGTTGTCGGCCCAGTGAGCGCCGACGACGTCGTCCGGTTCGATCGCCAGCGCCGCCGCCAGGGCCTCCGGGTTCTCGACGGGACCGCCGCGCAGGAGCGGAGGGGCGGCGAACGCCAGCCGCGCGCCGTCCCGGCGCACCTCCACCAGACCGGCGCCGCACTCCTGCACCAGCCGGTCGGGGTCGCGCGGGGTGCCGCCGGCGGCCAGCCACGCGTGCGCCGAGCCGAGCGTCGGGTGGCCCGCGAACGGCAGTTCGCGGCTCACCGTGAAGATGCGCACCCGGTAGTCGGCCGCGGCGGGATCGGTCGGGGGCAGGAGGAACGTGGTCTCCGCGAGGTTCGTCCAGTTCGCGAACGCCGCCATCTGCTCCGTGGTGAGGCCCTCCGCGTCGTGCACGACCGCGAGCGCGTTGCCCTTCGTGAACTCGTCGGTGAAAACGTCGACCTGGCTGAACGTCCGCATGGTGTCAATGGTGCCGTCCGACGTCCGGTCACCGCACGAGGTAGCTCCGTCACACGTGGTGCAGGCCATTTATCTGCTCTTAACCTCGATCGCACGTCCTGCCTGCAACGACGGAGGCGAACACATGCGATTGAGGAACGTGCTCGTGGCACTCGCGGCGGCGACCGGCCTGGCCGCGGCATCCCTGTCGATCTCGCTCGCGGCGGTCCCGCCGCCCCAGCAAGGCACGTTGACCAAGCTGAACATCACCGGCACGTACGTCAGCGGCATCTCGTCCGGCGGGTACATGGCGAACCAGCTGCACGTCGCGTACTCCGGGGTGTTCCAGGGCGCGGGCATCTTCTCGGCCGGTCCCTACGACTGCGCGCAGAACAACGTCAACACCGCCCTGCTCGCGTGCATGGACACCTTCCAGGCCCGCAAGACCCCGGCCCAGCTCGAACAGCTGACCCGCGACCGCGCGGCGGCGGGCGCGGTCGACACGCCGCAGAACCTGTCCGGTGACCCGGTGTGGCTCTTCCACGGCACCGCGGACGACACGGTCGACGCCGCGGTGAACAACGACCTCGCCACCTACTACCGCGACTTCGGCTCCCGCGTCGTCTACAACAGCACCACCGCGGCCGGTCACGCGTGGATCAGCCCGATCGGCCCGAACGCCTGCGGCTCCACGGCTTCGCCGTACATCAACAAGTGCTCGGCCGACGTCGTCGGGGAGATGCTGGGCCACCTGTTCGGTTCGGTGAACGCGGCCGCCTCGACGCTGACCGGCAAGCTCGTGCAGTTCGACCAGAACACCTACGCGCCCGGCGGCAGCGCGTCGGCGATCACCCTGGGCCGTGAGGGTTTCGCGTACGTGCCCAAGGCGTGCGAGACCGGTCCGTGCAAGCTGATGGTGGCGTTGCACGGCTGCCAGCAGACGTACGGGCAGATCGGCAACGCGTTGCTGGACAAGGCTTATCTCAACGAGTACGCCGACACCAACGGCATGGTCGTGCTCTACCCGCAGGCCACCACGTCGTCCGCGAACCCGCGCGGCTGCTGGGACTGGTGGGGGTACCAGTCGGCGCAGTACGCGCAGAAGAGCGGCCCGCAGATGACCGCCGTGGTGAACATGGTCAAGGCGCTCTCGAACGGCGGACCGGCGCCCACGACCACGACCACCACCACCACCACGGCTCCGCCTTCGGGATGCGTCACCGCCAGCAACTACGCCCACACGGTCGCCGGCCGCGCCTACGCGAACCTGGGCCAGACCTACGCGCTGGGGTCCAACCAGGCGCTCGGACTCTGGAACACCTACACCACCAGCACTCTGCGGCAGACCTCGGCGAACTACTGGGTGAGGTGCTGACCAGCGCACCGAGAGCACACGACCAGGACGGCCGCGCCTCGAAGGCGCGGCCGTTGTCGTGTGCCTGACCTGCGCCGCCGAGCAACCTGAACGGTTTCGGCGTGAGTTGACAACTACGGGGTGGAAAGGGAAGCAGAACCCGAGGAGCTCCATGTCGTCAGATGCTGAACTGATCGGCAGATCGCTGCACGGAGACACGGACGCCTTCGTCGAGGTGATCAGCCGTCACGAGAGCGCGATCGGCAGCTACCTCGCGCGCAGGGTGGGGCGGCAGATCGCCGAGGACGTGCTCGGCGACGTGTGGGTGGCGGCCTACGCCTCCCGTGCGAGCTACGACAGCTCGTACCCCGGGGCCCGGCCCTGGCTGTACGGCGTTGCGCTCAACAGGGTGCGCCAGCACTGGCGGTCCGAGCCGGAAGAGGACCCCGCGCCGGACGTGGCGCGGATGGCGAGCGGCTGGGACCCCTGGCCGGCGGTCGACACGCGCGTGGACGCCCAGGCGTCGCTGCGCGCGGCGCTGGCGCGGCTCAGACCGGAGGAGCGGGAGGTGCTGGGCCTCGTCGCCTGGGAGGACCTGGCCACGGACTACGACCGGAAGCTGATGGCGGCCGCCCGGCTCGCGGCGAAGGGTGACCTGGAGGCGGCCAGGAACGCGATGGTCAACGGCGCCGGGTGCTGCTGGGCACTCGGCGGGAGCCCCGCCGAGCAGGAGAAGGCGTGGGCGCGCGGCCAGGAGGAGAGGGCCGAGGTCTTCCGCAAGAAGGGCATGCCGGTGCCGCCCGCCAAGCCGCGCCCGACGGGCAAGGAGCAGGAGGACGGCATCAACAACACCCTGTGGAGCAACACGACCTACGCGTTGTTCATCGGCGCGGCCAACGCGGAGGTCCGCGCGGGGGTGCTGAAGCTGCTCGCGACCATCGAGGACGTCACCGTCGACAAGGCCGACGTCGGGGGCCAGACCGTGCTGAAGCTCACCGCGGCTCCTCCGGTGAGCTCCGGTGAGGGGGCGCACGTGGTGACCGTGGACGCCGGCAACGGCCTGCCGATCCGCTCCGAGGTCGTTCCCGCGCAAGGAGAGCAGGACCCGCACTCGGTGGCGGACTACAGGTCGTCCTGGGTGAACCTGGCCGACATCGCTGCGGGCAAGATCTGAGCGACGCTCCTAAGAGGACTGTTTGCGGTCCTCTCAGGAGTCCGCGAACTTCTGCGCTCCCAGCACGTTCAGCAACGCCAGCGCCTCGGCGTCACGAGAACCGGGCGGGGCGCTGTAGAGGACCAGGTGCTGGTCGCGGTCCGTCAGCGCCAGCGAGTCGCAGTCGACGGTGATCTCGCCGACGACCGGGTGCCGGAACGTCTTCGTCAGCGTCGGCGCGGCGTGCACGTCGTGCCGCTCCCAGAGCCGGGCGAAGTCGGCGCTGCCCTCGCGCAGCTCGTCGACCAGCCCGGACACCACCGGATCGGACGGGTAGCGCGCGAGAGCGGCCCGCAGGTGCATCACCACGTGGTGGCGGAACTCGGCGGCGTCCGACACGCCGTACAGCTCCGGGACGGGGTGCAGGAACGCCCGCCGCGCGAGGTTGCGCTCCTGCGGGCCGAGCTCGCGGAAGTCCTCCATCAACGCCGCCGCGAGGTCGTTGCACGCCAGCACCTCGAACGCCGCCGACGTCACGAAGCCCGCCGTCTGCGGCAGCCGGTCGAGCAGCGCGAGGATGCTCGGCCGGACGTCGCGCCGGTGCCGCCCGGTGCGGCTCGGCGCGGTGCCTGCGAGGACGTGCAGGTGGTCGGACTCCGCGTCGGTGAGCCGCAGGGCCTGGGCGATCCCCGCCAGCACCTCGGTCGACGGACGCGGCGCCCGCCCCTGTTCGAGGCGGATGTAGTACTCCGTCGAGATGTGCGCGAGGACGGCCACCTCCTCGCGGCGCAACCCGGACGTCCGGCGGCGCGGACCCGAGGGCAGACCGACGTCCGAGGGCAGGAGCCGCTCCCGCCTGGTGCGCAGGAACGTGCCGAGCTGCTGCTTGTCCACACCCCGAGTATGCGCGGTGGGCGGCCTCCCAGACTGGTACAGCCTGTGCCTGCCTCCGGTCCGCGCCCGGACCGACGCTGGTGCCATGACGAACAACAACACCGGCCTCCTCGCCGGCAAGGTCGTGCTCATCACCGGCGCCAGCCGCGGCATCGGAGAGGCGGCGGCGAGGCTCTTCGCCCACGAGGGAGCGTCCGTCGTGCTCGCCGCCCGCGGCGCCGACGCCCTGGACCGCCTCGTGACCGGCATCCGTGCCGAGGGCGGCACCGCCGACGCCGTCACGATCGACCTGGCCGACCGGGCGAGCGTCCGCGCCGCCGTCGACCGCGTGCAGGAGCTCCACGGACGACTGGACGGCGCTTTCAACAACGGAGCCGTCGTGCAGCAGCCGGGCCCGTTGCACGAGACCGGCGAGGACGAGATCGACGAGCAGTTCGCGGTGAACTTCCGCGGCCACTGGACCGCCATGAACGCCGAGGCCGCCCTCATGCGCCGCGGCGGTGGCGGCGCCATCGTGAACACGTCCAGCATCGGCAGCCGGCGCGCGAACCCGGTCCTGCCCGCCTACGGCGCCATGAAGCGCGCGCTCAACAGCCTCACCGAGAGCGCCGCCGTGACGTGGGGCCGGGAGGGGATCCGGGTCAACGGCATCACGCCCGGCGGCACCGCGACGGCCATGATCGAGCAGTGGGAGGCGGCGACCCCCGGCGTGACCGCGCAGATCACCGCGTCGACCCCGCTCGGGCGGATGGCCGAGCCGCGTGAGGTGGCCGAGGTCGCCGCGTGGTTGCTGAGCGACCGGGCGTCGATGGTGAACGGCGCGATCGTGCCGGTGGACGGGGGCGCCGGGGCCTGAGACGTGGGTGAGGAAGCGGTGTGCGGTTGTGCGAATCGGCGCGGAGCGGTGAAGATCGTGATTACGATCCCGTGCCATGGTCCGCACCACCCCGCCGCGTCCCGTCGACGTCGCCCAGCACCTCCCCGCCCTGGCGCCGCTGGCCCGCGCCTCCGTGCGGCTGCACCCCCGGCCGGGCGACCCCACGACGGCGGACAGCTCCGTCGGTGGTCCGCTGCTGTGGCCGGCGGGGGAACCGTGGCCCTCCTGCGCCGAGCACGGTGACTCCTTTCTGGACGGTGCGTCCGTGCCGGATGTGATGGTGCGCAGGCAGATCCTGACCGAGGCGTGGGCCCGCCCGCGGGAACGCGGGGTCAACCTCCTTACGGCGGAGGAGAAGGTCGTCGTCGACCGCGTCGACCAGGGCACGCCGATCAGGCAGGACGGTCCGCTGCCGATGGTGCCGGTGGCGCAGCTGTACGCGCGGGACGTTCCCGGCCTGCCCCGCCCGGACGGCGCGGACCTGGTGCAGGTGCTGTGGTGCCCCTTCGACCACGAGGACGAGGGCTACGCGCCCAGCACCGCGGTGCGCTGGCGGGTGGCGGCGGAGGTGACCGACCCGCTCGGAGCACCGCCGGTCCCGGCCGCGGTCGAGGAGCACTACCTGCTGCGGCCGTGCGTGCTGCACCCCGAGGAGGTCACGGAGTACCCCGCTCCGCACTGCCTGGAGGAGGACCTGGCCCGGCAGGTGCGCGAGTGGGAGGACCGGGAAGGGCAGAGGTACCATTACGACCTGTCCGTGGCCGACGGCTGGAAGGCCGGCGGCCACGGGCCGTGGAGCTTCTCCGACCCGTTCCCCATGGCGTGCCCGGACTGCGGCGCGGACGTCGAGCCGCTGCTGACCGTCGCCAGCGCCGAGTGGGACGGCGGGATGAGCTGGCAGCCGGTCGAGGACGCCGAGGCGGCGCACCCGCCGTACCCGGCCGCGCACGAGCCGACGATGGTCATGATCGGCCGCGGCTACAACCTGCAGCTCTACACGTGCGCCGCCGACCCCCGGCACCGGCACGTCACGAACATGCAGTAGCCCGTCAGGCCGTGATCGCGGCGAGGACGACCTCCTGCGCCGTGCGGACCGTGGCGGGCAACGATGCCGGCTCGCGGCCGATCCGGTCGACACCCGCCCGCATCGCGCCCGACAGCAGTTCCACGACGAGACCCACGTCGCCGACGTCGCGGAACTCGCCTCGGCTGATGCCGTCCCGCACGACGTTCTCCACCTCGGCCACGAGGACGGTGAACGGGTTCTCCGGCCCCTGCTGGAGTTCGGCGACCATCGGGCTCGCGTTCGGCAGGAACATGAACCGCAGGTCCGTGGAGGCCGCCAGGATCGTCTCGACGATCTGACGCATCCGGTCGGCGGCCGGGTCCGCAGAGCGTGCCGCGATCGCGTTCACCTGCTCGGCCAGCGGCCCGCTGGCGCGGCGGGCGAGTTCGAGGACCAGCGTCCGCTTGTCCTTGGCGTAGTTGTAGAGCGTGTTGCGCGCAAGGCCCGCCCGCGCCGCGATGTGGCCCAGGGTGATCGAGTCGTAGTCGCGTTCGAGCAGCAGGTGCCGCAACGCCTCGGCGAGGCCGGTCCACACCACCTCGTGGTGCTCCTCGATGGTGGCGGCGCGAATCCGCGGCATCCGGTCGTTCCTCCTCGGTCCTCACCGCACGGCGGCGGGCACGTTCTCCTGGTGTGTCGCCGTCAGCTTGACACGGCTGAGCCGCCAGCCGTCCGGGGTGCGGACCGCCTCGTTGTCGTAGAAGCCGACGACCAGCCACCGAGCGGCGTCCGGCAGCCAGTGCTCGGCGCGGACGTGTGCGTGGATCTTCGCGGTGTCGCCGTCGACGGTGACGACGTGGCCGGTGATCGCGTGGTGCGTCGCCTCGAACGGCGCGAAGGTCGAACGGAGGACCTCGACGTAGCCGTCCAGCGGGACCGTCATGGGCGGCATGCCCGTGACGGACTCGAAGTCGAGCGTCAGGTCCTCGGTGAAGACCTTGCGGGGCAACGCGTCGAACTCCTTCAGGTCCGCGATGTCGGCGTAGTGGCTGAGCAGTTCGACGAGCTCGGCGCGATCGTCCATGGGGCCCTCCCGGATCTTTTGCGACAACCTGTCGTGAACGTTACGACAGGTTGTCGCGAAAAACCAGGATCAGAAGTTCGACGTGATGGCCGCCACCAGGTCGTCGGTGATCGTGCTGGGATCGGCGGCCTCGTACGCGCCCGCCGCCGTGGCCTCGGCGATCTTCTTGAGCTCCTCGCGTCCCGTGGCGTCCTCGGGGCTGAAGCCGTAGGCGAGCGTGAACACCCTGACCGGCTCGGACCCCGCGGTGACCTTGATCCGCTCGACGAGCTGCGCGAGGTCGAGGCCCGTCTCCTTCTCGTTCTTGCCGTCGGAGAGCACCACGACGGCGTTGATGGCCTTCTGGTCGAACTGCTGCCGCATGGTGGTGACGGCCTGGTCGACGGTGTCGAACAGGCCCGTCCCGCCGTCCGCGGGCAGCTCCGCGATCTTGTTCGCGATCTCCCGGCGCTTCACCTCGTCCAGCGGGCCGATCGGGTGCTGCTCGCAGTGGTCGTCGCGGCAGGACGGGCCCTTGCCGGCGTAGCCCGCGCTGGAGAAGTTCCACAGGCCCAGCCGGTCGGAGTTGGTGAACCCGGTGACGATCTCGGTGCGGTACTTCTTCACCAGCTCGATCTTGGACGGGCAGTGCCTGGTGACCGGGTCCCGCTCGAGCCACTTCGGGTCGCAGGTCTGCTTGTCGACCTTCTCCGCGGTCACCCCGGACCTCATCGAACCGGACGTGTCGACGACGAGCAGGACGTTCGCCGGCTTGCGCACGGTGCTCCACGCGGTCAGCACCTTGTTCAGCGTGCGCGCCGACGGCGCCTGCACCTCCTTCACGGCGAAGTCGGGGGAGACCCCGTTCTGTTCGGAGACCTCGTTCGACTTCCGCGAGGGGTCGCGGAAACCCAACTCCCCGAAGCGCTTCTGCGCCCCGCCGGATCTCAGGTGGGTGAAGAAGTCCTCGGACACCTCCCGTTTCGCCGTCGAGGTGTCCGGCCACGCCAGCGGGACGTACGGGTGGTCGTGGAAGATCGTCCCCTCCTTGGGGTACATCGCGACGAGCTTCGTGGTGGGCTCGCCCTCCTTGCGGTCCACGGGGGACAGCGCGCCCGCCGGGTAGCCGGAGTTGTAGGCCAGCATGGAACTCTCGTCGACGGTGAGCGCGGAGACGTAGGAGAGCCCCTGCCCCTGGCGTTCGGCGGTGCGCAGGTTGCGCAGGAAGTGCAGGCTGGTTTCGCCGTAGTGCACGATCGACTGCTCGATGCTCTGGACGAACCTCTGCGCGTTGACGTTGTCGACGTCGCCGTCCTCGAGCGGTCCGGTCGAATCGATGTTGGCGCGGAACGCGTGGAACGCGCCGATGGTCGCGTTGAGACCGGAGGTCGAGTAGTTGGGGTTCGTCTTCCCCAGCCGGAACGGGCCCCAGTCCTTCCCGTACCGCGCCCACCCCTGCGGGTCGGCCGCCAGGTCCGCGAGCGTCCTCCAGCTGACGTCCCTGGTGCTCGGCCAGCCGAGCGTCTCCGCCATGGGCTTCGGCATGGCGACCACCAGCGGTGACGTCACGACGGGTCCGCGGCTCTGCGCCTGCAGCGCGGCGAGCGCGTTCGAGCCGGGTGCGGCGCGGTCGCGGGCGATGTCGAGCCATTCGCTGGAGGCCGGGGACCAGACGTCGGGACGCGGGCCGTCCGACTCGGTCCACCCGCGCGCCAGCGTGTTCGCGGCGGTGCCGGAGTTCAGCTCGGTGATCCGGACTTTGACGCAGTGCCCGTCGGCCGACCGCGTGCCGTACTTGTCGGCGAACTCCTTGAACAGCTCGCTCTTGTCCGCGGACACTCCGATGTGGACGGTCGTGTCCGGTGGTGTGGAGCACGAAGCCAGTGCGGTGACCTCGGGGCTGGGGACGAGGAACGGCACGACGACGAACGCCAGCAACGCGACGACCGCCGCGAGCGCGGTCCACCGCGTCCTGACCTGACGCCACCACGGCACCGGGGGAGCCGACGCCTGGTCACGCGCGACCGCCATCGCCGCACCGAGCTCCGCGGCCCGGGCGCGGACCTCCGCGGGCGCGTCGCCGGCGAACGGCGTGCACACCTCGATGATCTCGTCCAGCGACGGGCGACGCGCCGGATCCTTGTCCAGGCACCGCCGCAGCAGCGCGACGAGTGCGCTGTCCCACCCCGCCAGCCCGCTCAGGTCCGGTTCGTCGGCCAGGATCCTGCGCACCGTGTCATCCGGGTCGTTGCCGAACGGCGGCGTGCCCGTGGCCGCGTGGACCAGCAACGCCCCCAACGAGAACACGTCGCTCGCCGCGGTGACCTCCTCGGTGCCGCGGGCCTGCTCGGGCGACATGAACGCGACGGTCCCGACGGCGCCGTGCCGGGTGAGGCCGGCGTCCTCCCGGTTCTTCGCGATGCCGAGGTCGATGATCCACAGGTCCTCGACGCCCAGCAGCACGTTGGCGGGCTTGAGGTCCCGGTGCACCAGGCCCTTGGCGTGGATGAGCCGCAGCTTCCGCGCCACCGCGGCCGCGAGCCACGCCACCGCCGCGGGCCGCCACGGGCCGGTGACCAGCTCCTGCAACGACCGGCTCGGCAGGTACTCGGTCGCGAACCACGGCCGCTCGGCGTCGGCGTTGGAGTCGAGCAGTGTCGGGAACTCGCCGCCCGCGGCCCTGCCGACCTCGTCCACGGACCGGATCTCGCGCCGGAACCGCTCCCGGCTCACCGGGTTCGCGGCCACCTCGGCGCCCATCACCTTGACGACCACGAGCTGCCCGAGCCGTCCGCTGGCGCCGAGGAACACGTTGCCCGTGGCGCCGGACCCCACCCGGCCGAGCAGGGTGTACTCGCCGATCTCGCGGGGATCACCGGTGTGCAGCGGGTCGAGCTCCAGGGCGTCGAGGAGCTTCCCGGCGTCCGGACCGGGCTTCGGCAGCACGAACCACAGACTCGTCAGCGCGACGAGCGCGCTGATGACGCTGGCCCACTTGTCGGCCCGGTCGAGCCCTTGCAGGGAAAGGAAGACGACGAGGGACACGGCCGCCACGAACGTGGCACCGGCCACGACGCGGCGTTTCGGCAAGTCGCGCAAGGAGAACCATCCCACCTGGAACTCGGGGAGGCGTGGACGCGGCGTCCCCGCACCACTCCGCACTGTTCGTTCGGTCCGAATCGACCAGGTGGTAGATCGCCTGACCGCTCCGGTCGCGTTACAGCGCACAGGTGGGGTGGAATTGTTTCTGCGCAACAGAAAGCCCACGCCGGAGCGTGGGCTTTCGCGCTGTGTCAGGACACGGGAGGGTACTGCTCGGCCCGCAGCAGCCGGGCGAGGTGCGCGGCGTTGCGGGCCGCCGTCGCGGTGGTGGACTTCACGGCGTCGGGCGTCTCGTCGAGGTCGTTGTAGTCGACGGTCTGCATCGCCTGGCCGTTCCAGTACGTGCACCCCTGCGCCGGGATGGAGAAACCGGTGTCGTTGAGGGCCTGGAAGAGGTCCGCGACGATCTTGTGGGCACCGTCCTCGTTGCCGACCACGGCGGCGAGGACGACCTTGCCGAACATCGCGGGGCGTCCCTCGTCGTCGGTCTCCGACAGCGAGGCGTCCAGGCGTTCGAGGACGCGGTGGGCGACGCTGGAGGCGTGACCCATCCAGGTCGGCGTGGCGATGATGAGGATGTCGGCCTCGCCGATGGAACGGCGCAGCGCGGGCCACTCGTCGCCATCGCCCATGTCCGCCTCGACGCCGGGTTTGACGTCGTGGTCGACGACCCGGACGACCTCGCCGACGACGTCGTGGTTCTTGAGCTCGTCGAGGAGCTGGTGCGCGATGAGGTCGCTGCTGGACGGGGCGGGGGACGGCTTCAGGCTGCAGACCAGAGCCACGGCGCGCAAGGACACGGTGAACCTCCACATGTTGCGTGCGCGCCGTGCTCGGGACCGCAGGGGCGCACTGTTGAGGGGACCCCGTTCCGGCCGCGGCCAAACCTGTCCTCAGTGGACGCGCAGGTCCTGCCGGATCCAGGCGGTGACGGAGGAGTGCCGCGGCTTCCAGCCGAGCTCCCGCGCCCTGGTGGCGCGCACCCGGCTGTTCGCGCCCAGCGCGTAGCGCGCGAAACCCTCGCCCCACACGCGTGCCGCCTCCTCCAGCGGCCACGGTTGCACCGCGCCCAGGCCCAGCCGGTCCGCGATCGCGGCACCGATCTCCGCGAACGACGCTTCACCGTTCTCCACGAAGTAGAACCCGCGGGCGGCGGGGTCGGTCAGCGCGGCGGAGTACAGCGCGGCCAGGTCGTCGACGTGCACGGTGGACCAGGTGTTGAGGCCCCGGCCGACCACGCGGACGACGCCGCCGGCGCGGGCCTGCGCGACGAGCGGCACCAGCAGGACCGTGTCGGGATGAGGTGCGCGGCCGGTGCCGTAGACGAGCGAGTTGCACAGCACGACGGACCGCACGCCGTCCGCGGTGACGACGTCGGTGTCGAGCGCGAACCGCGCCTGCCGGACGGGGTGGGAGCTCGCGACGACCTCGTGCGCGTCGTCGTGCACGGTGGGGGAGAGCGCCTCGCCCTGCGCGTCGTCGGCGATCAGGCTGGTGCCACTGGTGTGCACGAACGGCTTGCCGGAGCCGCGCAGGCCGCGCAGCAGGGCCTCCACCGCGCCCCGGTGGTCGCTGTTCGCCGCGTTGACCACGCCCTCGGCTCGGTGCGCCTCGGCCGTGAGCAGGCCGGCGTCGTCGAGGTCACCGGGCACGGGGGTGATCCCGGCCCGCCGCAGCAGGGCCGCGTGGTCCGGGTTGCGCAGGAGGCCACGCACCTCGTGCCCCTCGGCGACGAGCCGTTCGCCGACGACGCCTCCGATGAAGCCGGTCGCGCCGGTGAGGAAGACCTTCATGCTCCGGAAACTAGCCGCGAGCACCACCGGCGGCCGAGGAACGTTGCCGATCCGGCAATCCGCCGCCGGTTCCGAACTGTCGGGCAGCATCGCGAAGTGACCGTCTGAGAGGGGGTCCTGACAGGACCCCGGAAGATCAGGGACCTGGGACACCGGCCCTCCGCGGCGAAGACTGGCCATGTCAGCGAATGACATGGAGGAACTTCTCGTGGACCTGTCCAACCGCACCGTTTTCATCGCCGGCGGCACGTCCGGCATCGGCAGGGAGCTGGCCCGGCACCTGACCGCCGCGGGCAGCACCGTCGCCGTGGGCGGACGCAGCGCCGGGGACGGCGAGTTCGCCCTCGACGTGACCGACGGCGCGTCGGTCGAGGCCGCCCGCGACGCCGTGCTCGCCCGCTTCCCCGACCTGGACACCGTGGTGACCATGTCCGGGGTCATGCTGCTCGAGGACCTGCGCGACCCTGCGCACTTCGAAGCCGCGCAGCGCACCATCGACACCAACCTGACCGGCACGATCCGGGTCGTCGACGCCTTCACCCCGCACCTCGTCGGGCGCGGTGCGGGGACCATCGTCACCGTGACGTCGGGGATCGCGTTCCTGCCGTTCCCGCCGATGCCCACCTACGCCGCGTCCAAGGCCGCCGTGCACGCCTACTCCGAGGCCCTGCGCGCCCAGTTGGACGGGACGGGCGTCGACGTCGTCGAACTCGTGCCCCCGGCCGTGGCCAGCGCCGGGCAGGAGAAGGTCAACCCGCGGGCGGTGCCGGTGCACGACTACGTCACCGACGTCGTGAAGCTGCTGTCCCAGGAACCCACGCCGAAGGAAGTCCTGGTCGAGCAGGTCCTGATGCACCGCTGGGCGGAACGCGACGGGACCTACGACGAGCTTGTCGCCCAGCGCGCCCGGGCCCTGTCGATGCTCCCGGCCCGGCGCGCCTGAGCTGAATGGTCTACATTCCAATCAATCGATTGGTTGGAGTGGGCGTTGAGCGAGCAGTGGGACAAGGGCAGGCTGGCGACCGCGGCCGTCGTCCTGCCCGAGGGGACGACACCGACGGGCACGCAGGGCCGCGTGCTGCACGCCGCTCTCGGGCTGTTCGCCGAACGCGGGTTCCACGGCACCTCGATCCGCGAGATCGGCGCGGCCGCGGGCATCAACTCGGCGACCCTCTACGGCTACTACAGCTCCAAGGAACTGGTGCTGGCCGAACTCGTGCTGGTCGGGCACCGCGAGCTGCACCGGCGGCTTCTCGAGGCCGTCGACGGCCTCACCGACCCGGTCGAGAAGCTCACCGCGCTCGTGCGCACGCACGTGTTCGCCCACACCGACTTCCCGCTGCTGGCCGTGGTGACCAACAGCGAGCTGCACGTGCTCTCCGCCGAACTCGCCGCGCCCTCGCTCGCCCTGCGCGCCGCGTCGGAGCAGCTGCTGCTGGACGTGCTGGCGGACGGCGCGTTCGACGTCCCCGACGCACGCCTGGCGGCACGGGCGATCGGCGGCATGGGGCAGCGCGTCGGCAACTGGTTCGGCCCCGGCCAGGACCACACGCGAGAGCAGGTGGCCGACGCCTTCGTGCTGTTCGCGCTGCGCCTGGCCGGAGTCCGGGCGTGACCGGGCGGGCCCGCCTCGGCGCGGTGCTGTGGGTGCTGGTCGCGCAGTACTTCCTGTTGTTGTTCGTCGTCGAGGCGCGGTGGGAGGTCCCGTACAGCTGGGTGCGCAACGCGATCAGCGACCTGGGCGCGGCCACCTGCTTCCAGTCGGAGCAGGTCGAGCGCTGGGTGTGTTCACCGTGGCACGTCGTCTCGGGCGTGTCCTGGACGGTCGCCGGGCTGTGCCTGGCCGGGGGAGCCCTGCTGGTCAGGCCGCTGTTCCCGGACGTGCGGACGGCCCGCACCGGGCTCGCGCTCCTCGTCGTGACCGGGCTGGCGCTGACCGTCGTCGGCCTGAACCCCGAGGACACCAGCGCCACCCTGCACGTCGCCGGCGCGGTCGTCGCCATCCCGGTGGGCGAGGTCGCGATGCTGCTGACCGGGATCGCGCTGGCGGGCACCGACCGGTGGCGCGTCCTCGGTCGCGTGGGCATCGTCGCCGCCGTGGTGGCGATGGTCGCCCTCGTGCTGATGGTGGCCCAGGTCGGTGGTCCGGCGCTGTTCGGCCTGTGGGAACGCATCGCCGCGTTCCCGGTGCTGCTGTGGGCGGTCGCGTGCGGCGTGGCGTTGCCGGCGCGGCCCGCGGGGCGGTGCGCGTGACCTTCTCACCCTTGGCGGCGCGGATGATGGGACCGAGGACCGTGCCGTTCATGGCCCACGTCCAGGTGACCGGGCCGTCTGGGAACCGCGTCTCGCCCTCCTGGACGGCGAGGTCGAGCCCCTGATGTCGCCGGAGTCCGTTGTGGATGGTGCGAGCGGCGGGATCGCCGTCCTCGTGGTGAAGTCGACCTCGCCGGCAGTGTCGAGCCGACTCGGGACTCGTCCGGCCGGGCGGCTGAGTCACCCGTCCTTCGCGGTCGTCACCTCGACCACGGTGACGCGCACGCCCGCCGCCCGGATCGCCGCCACGGCCGCGGGATCGGCGGACAGGTCGGTGATCACCTCGTGCACGTCCTGGACGTCGGCGATGCGGGCGAGCGTGGCCTTGCCGAGCTTGCTGCCGTCGGCCATCACGATCACCCGCTGGGCGCGGCCCAGCATCGCGCGGTTGGTGCGCGCCTCGTTCTCGTCGTGCGTGGTGATGCCCGCCGCGGCGTCGATGCCGTCGACGCCGATGAACGCGGTGCCGATGCTGATCGACGCCAGCACGTGCTCCGCCCAGGGGCCCACCAGCTCGTAGGAACGCGGCCGGGCGACGCCGCCGACCACGACGAGCTTGTGCCTGGGGTGCATCGCCATCTCCATCGCGATGTTCAGCGCGTTCGTCACCACGGTCAGGTCCGCCCTGCCGGGCAGCTGCTTCGCGAGCTCGGTGGTCGTGGACCCACCGGTCAGGGCGATGACGTGCGGTCCGGACGGCAGCAGGCGCACCGCCTCGCGCACGATGGCCCGTTTCGCGTCACGGGACCGGCCTCCCCGGTACCGCACCGGCACCTCGTCGATCGCGCCGTGGGGTTTGGCCCCTCCGTGGGTCCGGATCAGCAGCCGTTGCTCCTCCAGCTGCGCCAGGTCGCGCCGCAGCGTCGCGGACGAGACACCGAGCCGCGTGCCGAGTTCACCGACCTGCAGAGAACCTGTTTCGCGGAGCGCTCGCAGTATTTCGGACATGCGTTCGGCCCGCGTCGTGAGCCTTTTCCGCGTGCGGCCCTTGGGTGCGGAGGAATCCGTGGGATCGGCCATGCAGCGGAGCCTACGACAGATCATTCCGGTGAGCGATTGTTCACGCGCAGCTTCCTCCGATGATCGTCCTGAACAGGGACGACGCGGCGAAGCGCTCACTCCGTTTGTTCATTTGAGCGCCGAACCTTGCCCCTCGCGCAGCGCCGGACGTACGAATGCACCACTCGGGGAATGCGCTCCGGAATGCGTTTCGAAGTGCGCCGGTAATCGGAAGGCGACACATGACTGTGACCGGGCTCGGCGACAGCTGGACCGCGCGGGAGATCTGGCAGCAACCCACCACCTGGCGGGCGGTGCGGGACGTGGTCGAGCAGGCCCGGCCGCGGATCGGGGAACTCCTCGGCGCTGCGCTGGCCGCGAACCCCAGGATCGTGCTGACCGGCGCCGGCACCTCGGCGTTCATCGGCGAGGTCGTGGCACCCGCTCTCGCGCGGCACCTCGGCAGGCAGGTCGACGCCATCGCGACCACGGAGATCGTCGCCGACCCGCGCTCGGTCGTCGTCGACGAACGCCCGGTGCTGCTGGTCTCCTTCGCGCGCAGCGGCAACAGCCCCGAATCGCTCGCGGCGGCGGAACTCCTGCACCGGCTCACGCCCGTGCGCCACCTGGTGATCACCTGTGATCCGCGGGGGAGGCTCGCCCAGCGGTGGTCCGGCGACGGGAACGCCGTCGTGGTCGCGCTGCCGGACGAGGTCAACGACCGCGGCTTCGCGATGACGTCGTCGTTCACCGGCATGGCGCTGGCGGCGCTGCTGGTCTTCGGTCTCGACGTCGACGTGGAAGCGCTGGTGCGGGCGGGAACCGCGGTCCTCGGCGAGGCGGCGGAACGGGCGTCGGCGATCGCCGGTGCGAAGCCGGGTCGCCTGGTGTACCTGGGTTCCGGCCCGTTGCGGGGACTGGCACGGGAGGCCGCGCTCAAGTCCCTCGAACTGACCCGAGGCCAGGTCGTCGGGATCGCCGAGTCGTCGCTGGGCTTCCGGCACGGCCCGAAGTCGGTCCTCGACGACCGCACGATCGCCGTCGTCTTCCTCTCCCCGGAACCGCATGCGCGCTCCTACGACGTCGACATCGCGCGAGAGCTGGTGGTGGCCCTCGGTCCCGAGCGCGTGGTCGTGGTGGGCGCGGCGGGCCCGGACGAGTGCGGGGGAGCGCAGGTGTGGCCGGTGCCGGCCACCGGGTCGCCGTCCGCGTGGGCCCTGGTGGCCGTGATCGCGGCCCAGACCACGGCGCTCGCGTGCTCTCTGGCGCTGGACCTGACGCCGGACAACCCGTTCCCCGGCGGCGAGGTCAACCGGGTCGTGCAGGGCGTGGTCATCCACGAGTTCCCGGAGGGAGTGGGCTGAGATGTTCCTGGGTGTCGACGGTGGAGGTACCAAGACGGCGTTCTGCCTGGTCGATCCGGACGCCCGGGTCGTCGCCGAGGCGCGCACCGCAAGCGTCTACTACCTGAGCGAGGGCATCGGGATCGTGGAACCCCTGCTGCGGCAGGGGATCGACGAGGTCTGCGCCACCGCCGGCATCCCGGTGGACGGCATCACCTTCGCGTTCTTCGGACTGCCCGCGTACGGGGAGATCAGCGCCGACGTGCCGGTGCTCGACGCGCTGCCCGCGAAGGTCCTCGGCACCGCGGACTACCGGTGCGGCAACGACATGATCTGCGGCTGGGCCGGGTCGCTCGGCGGCGTCGACGGCATCAACGTCGTCGCGGGCACCGGCTCGATCGCGTACGGCGAGAACGCCGGCAGGCAGTGGCGCGGTGGCGGCTGGAGCGAGCTGTTCGGCGACGAGGGCTCCGGCTACTGGGTCGCCGTCAACGGCCTCAACGCCTTCAGCCGCATGGTCGACGGACGGATGCCCGCCGGTCCGCTCGTCGAGGAGATGCGTGCAGCGCTGGAACTCTCCGCCGACTTCGACGCCATCGACGTCGTGGTCAACCGGTGGCACGGAGACCGCGGCAAGATCGCGAACCTGAGCAAGGTCGTCGTCCGGGCGGCGGACGCGGGGGACGCCGTCGCCGCGGACGTCCTCCGGCGAGCGGGCCAGGAGCTCGCACTCCTCGTCGACGTAGGCCGCGAGGCGCTGGAGTTCGAGGCCTCGCAACAGGTCCCGGTGTCGTACTCGGGTGGCATGTTCGGCTCGGCGCAGGTGCTGGCGGCGTTCCGCGAGTCGCTCACCCACGACTTCGACCTGCGCGCACCACTGCTGGAACCGCACGTCGGTGCCGCGCTCCACGCGGCACGCCTGCACGGACACCTCCTGCGGGCAGAGCACGTCCACACAGCCGCAGCGCTCTCCCCCGTGAGGAGCCGAAGATGACCGGACCAGGCGTGTCCACCTCCCTCCGCCCGACCAGCTGGATCCCGTACGCGGGGCTGCTGGTGCTGTTCTGGGGCGTCTGGGGAGCCTTCTCCGCCCTGCCCACCAAGCTCTACGCCTACCCCGACCCGATGATCTACGTCGTGTGGGCGTTCACGATGCTCATCCCGGCGTGGTTCTCGTTGCGCGGCAAGAGGTTCGACCGCAGCAGGACGGCCGCCGGGTACGGCCTGCTGATCGGGCTCACCGGCGCGGGCGGCCAGCTGGTGCTGTTCAAGGCGCTCACGATCGGACCCGCGTACGTGATCTTCCCCATCGTCGCGCTGTCCCCGGCGATCACCGTCCTGATGGCGTTCGGCCTGTTGCGCGAACGGCTCGGCGCCCTGTCCTGGACGGGCGTGGTGCTCGCTTTGGTCGCGGTGGTGCTGTTCTCCGTGTCCACCGGGGAGGCCGGTGACAGCGGGTGGGTCTACCTGCTGCTCGCGGTCCTGGTCTGCGTGGCCTGGGGCGTGCAGGCGTACTACATGCGCAAGGCGGCGGTGGCCGGGGTCGACGACGCCTCGACGTTCGGCTGGATGACCATCAGCGGCCTCGCGTTGATCCCGGTGGCGCTGCTCATGATGGGCGGCCTCCCGCTGGACTTCCCCTGGCAGGCTCCCGCCCTCACCGCCGGGACGCAGGTCCTGAACGCCGTCGGCGCGCTGTTCCTCGTGATGGCCATGAGCCGCGGCAAGGCCTCGATCGTCGCACCGGTCACCAACGCGCTGGCACCTGTGCTGACGATCGTGCTCTCGCTCATCGTGTTCGGCGCGCAGCCCAGCGCGTTCCAGATCGCGGGCATCGTCCTGGCACTCGTCGGCTCGACGTTGATGGTCTACCGAGCCGAGAAGAGCAGCGAAGCGGTTCCGGCGTGACCGACCGGATCATCACCGTCACGCTCAACCCCGCCATCGACGTGACCTACCGGGTGGACGCCCTGAGGGTCGGGGAGACGGTCCGCGTGCCGCAGGTGCGGTCGCGGGCCGGCGGCAAGGGCGTGAACGTCGCGGCCGTGGTGAACGCGTTGGGAGGAAACGGCTTCGCGCTCGCGCTCACCATGACCGCGGAACCCGACGAGTTCCGCACGGGCCTGGAGGAGCTGGGAATCGCTCACCGGCTCGTGCCCGCGCTGGCGTCGGTGCGGCGAACAGTGGCGGTGGTGGCCGAGGACGGCACCACGACCATGTTGCAGGAGAACGGTGCCCCGGCCTGCGATGGCGCGGAAGCGGTGATCACCGGCGCACTGCAAGACGAACTGGAAGCCGGAGCGGGAGCCGTGGTCATCTCCGGCAGTGTGCCGCACGGCCTGCACCCGGCAGTTCCCGCCCGTCTGGCCCGGTTGTGCGCGGAGTTCGGCGTGCCGGTCATCACCGACGTGTCGGGACCGGCCCTCCGCGCGGCCGCGGACAGCGGAGCGGTGCTGATGCCCAACTCCGACGAACTGGCCGAACTCGTCGGCGGTGCAAGGACTCTGCACGACCTGGTGGCAGGGGGAGCGCCCGCCGTGGTGGCGACGGCGGGCGCGGACGGTGCGGTCGCGGCGACCGCGGACGGCACCTGGCAGGCCCGCCCGGCGGAGGTCGTCACCGGCAACCCGACCGGCGCCGGGGACGCGGCCGCCGCCGCGCTGGCACTGCACCTCGCGGCGGGGCGCGACGTCGACTGGCCCGCCGCGCTCGCCGACGTGGTCGCCACGTCCGCGAGCGCGGTGCTGCGGCCGGTGGCGGGCGAGATCGACCTGGGGGCCAGAACCCGCTGGATTGCTCTGACGACGGTGAAGGAGACACGGTGAACTGGACGACGTTGCTCGGCGACCTGCGCGAGGAGCGGCGCGCGGTGGGGGCGTTCAACGCGATCCTGATCGAGCACGCCGAGGCCATCGTGGCCGGCGCGGAGCACAGCGGACTCCCGGTGATCCTGCAGATCTCGCAGAACGCCGTGCGCTACCACGGTTCCCTGGCACCGTTCGCGCTCGCGTGCCTGCGGCTCGCCGAGGACACCTCCGTGCCCGTGCTCGTCCACCTCGACCACGTGGAGGACGAGGACCTGATCCGCGAAGGGCTCGACCTCGGCATCACCTCGGTCATGTTCGACGCGTCCAAGCTGCCCTACACCGAGAACGTCGACCGGACCCGCGCCGTCGTGGAACGCTGCCACGCCACCGGATGCCTCGTCGAAGCGGAACTGGGCGAGGTCGGCGGCAAGGACGGCGCCCACGCGCCGGGAGTGCGCACCGACCCGGCCGAAGCGGCGGCGTTCGCAGCGGCGACCGGCGTCGACACGCTCGCCGTGGCGGTCGGTTCGTCACACGCCATGACGGACCGCAGCGCCGTGCTCGACGAGGACCTGATCGCGGCGCTCACCGACGCGGTTCCCGTGCCGTTGGTGCTGCACGGCTCGTCCGGTGTGTCCGACGACGGCCTGCGCGGAGCGGTGACCAGCGGGATCGTCAAGGTCAACGTCGGCACGCGCCTCAACCAGGTGCTGACCGAGGCGGTGCGCGCGGTGCTCGACGAGCGGGAGCTCCTGACCGACCCGCGCCGCTACCTCGCGCCCGGCCGCGACGCCGTGCGCGACGAGGTGGCGAGGCTGCTCACCGTGCTGGCCGGAGCGGACTCCACGAGCGCGGTGCGCTGAGGGGGTGCGGGTGATGGCCGGCGCTGGTGTTCGTGAGCCGGCGAAGGCTTCTACGCCGAACAGGTCGTGGTGCCCGCGGCGAGCGTGGTGGCGGCGCCGCGGGGATCTCGCTCACCGCGGCGTCCACCGTGCCGATGAACGCGCTGACCGCTTGGCTGGCGCTGGCCCGAGGAGCGTACCTCGGGGTCGCCGTGGCCGCCGGCGGCCACGCGGTCCAGCTCGCCCTGTCGGACGGGCTCACTGTTCTCGCCGACGCCGCACCATGCGATCGGGACCTCGCCGCCGCTGCCGGGGTGCTGACTCCGCGCGTGCACGCCGTGCTCCGGCCGGACCAGGCCGCGCACGCGCATCGGCTTCTCGCGGCCGGGGCTTGCGCGGCCGTCTGGTCCTGGACTTCTCCTGACGACCGACGAGCAGGCCTGCGGCCGGTACGGCGATCTCCTCACGCCGGCGGGTCGGTGATCCCGTCGCCGAGCCGGGCGGTGTACTCCCGGTGGTAGTCGTTGGGGTTGTTCCGCAGCACGGTGCCGTCGGGCATGAACTTGGCCCAGCCGGTGGCGGCCGTCGTGCGCAGCTCGAACGCCCTGACGGTGGTCGGATCGTCCCCGTCCGGGGTGAACTGGAGCTGCCACCGGACGTCGTCGCGATCGGTGACGGCGGCCAGGACGAGTCTCCTGTTCCCGCCGGCGGCGATCGGGATCTGGATGCCCGTCGCGGTCCGGTCCTGTCTGACAAGGCGCAGGCAGGCGGGTTCGGCGTCGAGCAGCACCTCGATCTCCGGCTTGAGCTGCATGGTGTCGTCGGTCAGCACGACGTCACCGGTCGCGGGCGGCTGCCGCTCCAGCACGTGGGGCCGGATCCAGACCTCCGCGGCCTCGGTTCCGGTCCAGGTCATGTCCAGGACCACCCGGTGCTTGCTGGGCGCCACGTGGTCGGAACGACGCGACACCGAGGGCGGCGGGGTCAGCAGCCAGTTCCGCGTCTCGACGCGAGCCCGCACCACCAGATCGCCCACTTCCACCACGTGCTCCCCGACCGGCCCGGAGGCCTGCGGCCGGAACCACACGCGAACACCGCGTCCCCGCGAAGGCGCGGGGACGAGCTTCGGCGGGGTGCGGTTCGCCCGATCGCGGCTGAACCACGCGACGGCGGCGACGACCAGGGTCGCTCCGATCCAGGCGGGCGGCGATGACGCCGCTCCGGTGACCAGCACACCGGCGATCACCACCAGGGCCGTGACCAGCACACGCGTGATCATTCGGTACCTCCGTCGAGTCCAGGCGGGAGCGGTGTGGTGCGGAACGGCTCGCCGTCACGGCCGATCCGTTCGGTGCCCGACCGCGCGCCGAGGCGCCAGTCCAGCTCCAGCCACCACCGGACCTCGCTGGTGGTGGTCAGCGCGGTCACCGCGAACAGTTCCGGGCCGCCGGCGGTGACCTTGTACGGAAACGGGGCCGCGGCGCCGTCGACGGGCCGCGGTACGGGTTCGCGCTGGTCCAGGTCGACCACGAACTTGCGCGGTTCGAGCACGTCCGCCGCGGCGGACGCCAGGTCCGGGCCGGGCGGGCTCCGCCGCTCGACCACGACGCGCAGGTCTCGCAGCACCACGGCCTGGCTGCTGCGGGTCTGCACCAGCACCGCCACCTGATGTCCGCTCACAGGGACGTGCTCACCGGTGGACCGCTCGAACACCGCGTCCTTGGCGGGCACTTCGACGGTGACCACGAGCGGGTTGGTGATGTGCTGGTACGCCGCAGCTGTCCCGGACTTGAGCGAGTCCTTGAGCAACCCGGCCGCGATCGCCCCCGCTCCGGCTGCGAGCCACCCCCACCCGGTCCCGGCCGCCGCGGCGATTCCGACACCGGCGCCGGCGACCGCCACGACGAACCCGGACACGACGGCGATCCGCCCGCGTCTTGACCGAGGCACCACTGAACGCATGACTTCCCTTCGGACTCACGACCGGTGGTCATGGCGAGCAGGAGCGCGACAACGCCGAGTCTGCGAGATCAACCCCGGTCAGGGCGCGCAGCGGCCTGCGCCGGACGTCGCCCACCCCCCTCGGCGACATCTTGCCGAGTCCGCGGACGACTGCGGTGCACGTGCGGCCTGCTTCACCCGAACGCCTCAAACCGATCCGCCCGTTGCGCCGCATCGGCGCGCGGCGCAACGCCCGTGCGAACGCGATGAGTGCTGCTCCGGTGGTGTTGGTGCGGCCCGCGGCTCAGCTCGGCGATCATCGAGCGGAGGAGGGCCTTTGATCGTCGTCATGGCTGCGTCCGGTGCGCTGGCGCGCCTGATCGTCGAGCGGCTGGCACCGCGCACCGAGGTGGTCGCGGCCGTCCGCGACCCGGCCCGCGCGCCGGAGGGTGTTGCCGTGCGGTACGGGGACTACGACTACCGGGCCAGTCTGCTGGCGGCCTTCGACGGCGCCGCCGAAGTGCTGCTCATCTCCTCACCCGAACTGGACGCGGCGAAGCGCGTGACGCAGCACCGCAACGCCGTCGACGCCGCCCGTGAGGCCCGCGTGGGCGCGACCGTCCACACCAGCTTCCTGGGTGCCGACACCACGGCGACGGGGCTCACCGAGGCTCACCACGCGACCGAGTGGGCCCTCCGGGACAGCGAAGTGCCGCACGCGGTGCTGCGGAACCCGTTCTGCAGCGAGGCGTTCGTGCCGGGGATCATCGACGGTGAACTGACGGGCAGCGCGGGCGGCCGCGGGCTGAACACCGCGTCCCGCACCGACCTCGCGGACGCCGCAGCCGAGGTGCTCCTCGACGGCGAGCACCTCGGCAGGGCCTTCGACCTCACCGGTCCTCTGTGGACGCACTCCGGGGTCGCCCGCGTTCGTCGCCTGCACGCCCTGGGTTCAGGGGTGCTGACGTCGGGACCCGGTAGGTTCGACGTGCCGACGTGACGGTCTCCGGGAGACCGCGATCAGCACCGACAACGTCACCGCCTGCGCGATCAGGACGAGCACGAACAGCGACCGGCTGCGGTAGCGGTCCACGAGCCGGCCGCCGACCGGGGTGCCGGGAACACCACCGACCGTGCCAGCCGCGAACAGGGCGAGGTCGTGCCTGCCGGGGGCTGTGGCGTCGAGGTGATCACCGTGCCGGCGAACGTGAAGTCCCTGAACGCGCCGAGCCGAGCGCCGAGCCCAGCAACGCGAGCTTCTCGGCGTGCTCCGAACCGGCGTCGGGGTGGTAGACGACCAGCATGATCCCGTCGGTGCCGGCGACGAGGTACTTCTCCCGGTTGAGGGTGATCTCCCCGAGCTGGGGGTGGGTGAACCGGACCGTGCCGCTCATCCGCGGACGCACGTCGTGTCGGGCCCAGAGCCGCTGGAACAGCGGGCTCGCCAGGGTGAGCTCGCCGACGAGCTCGATGAACCTCGGGTCGTCGGTGTCGGTGCCGACGGCCTGGCGGAACCCCGCGATCAGGTAGGCGGCGGCCAGCTCCCAGTCCTGGAACATCTCCTTCTCCTCGGGGTCGAGGAACACGTCCCGCAACCGGTTGGCCCCCGCGGTCAGCCGGGGCGACAGGGCCGTCGCCAACGGGTTCGCGGCGAGCACGTCGAGGTAGCGGCCCTCGACGAACGCCGGGAACGGCAGCACCGAGAGCAGGTTGGCCGTACCGGTGGGAACGACCTCCCGTCGCGCCCGCCTGCGCTTGCGGGGCTTCTCGGCGACGAGCCCGACCAGGTACTCGCGCGCGTCGTCGTCGAGCTGCAGCACGGTGGCCAGGGACTCCAGCACCTGCACCGACGGGTGGCGGTCGCGTCCGCGTTCGAGGCGCAGGTAGTAGTCGGCGCTGATGCCCGCGAGCATCGCCACCTCCTCGCGGCGCAGCCCGGGGACCCGCCGGACCCCGTGCACCGGGATGCCCGCCCCCTCGGGCGTGACGAGCTCGCGCCGGGCCCGCAGGAAGGCGCCGAGCAGGTTCGGGTCGTCGGTCATGCCTCCACCGTAAGGCGGTCCGGGGGATCGTGAGGGGCCCTGTCACTCCCCCCGGTCGACAAGGGTTCTGGCTGGGCGTCGCGATGCTGCCCGTGGCCGTGACGTGGCTGCCGCGCACGTGCTCGCGATGACCGCCCCCGGTGCGGCCGGCCGGCGGATCGTGGTCGCGAGTGGACAGTCGATCGCGTTGAACGTGGGCGCGCTGCTGAAGGCCGACGTCAACGCCGCGGCGCAGTGCGTGCTCCCAGGACGTTGCCCGACTTCGTGGTGAAGCTCGCCGCGTGGTTCGCCCCGGAGGACCGGTCGGTGGCCGCCGGCCGGAGCATGGTGGAGCAGGAACTCGTCCCGCGGCGGTGTGATGGAATGGACCAGGTGAGTGCCTCCGTTCGCCCGGCCTGGGCGGTCCTGGTGTCGATCGCGCTGCTGGCCGGGTGTTCGGGTCAGGAGGCCGCCCCGGCGCCGACCGCGCCCCGCGCCGACGTGGCGCTGCCGCCCTCACCCGCCGTGCTCGACTACCAGCTGGCCGCGGCCTACCCGCCCTCCGCGGGCGTCACGCTGGTCGCGCGCGACAGCACCGCCTCGCCGGCACCGGGTGTGCACAACGTCTGCTACGTCAACGGTTTCCAGACGCAGCCGCAGGACCGCGAGCTGTGGCTGACCCAGCGCGGGCACCTGGTGCTGAAGGACTCGGGCGGCGAGCCCGTGATCGACCCGGACTGGCCCGACGAGCTCCTCGTGGACACCTCGTCACCGTCCAACCGGGACGAACTGGCGAGGCTGGTCGGCGAGTCGATCACCCGCTGCGCCGACCGCGGCTTCCAGTCCGTCGAGATCGACAACCTGGACTCTTACTCCCGCTCCGGCGACCGCCTCACCGCCGAGCACAACCTCGCGTTCGCGGCACTGCTCAGCGCGCGGGCGCACGACCGCGGCCTGCCGATCGGCCAGAAGAACTCGGCGGAGATCAGCAGGCGCGCCCACGACGAGGTCGGGTTCGACTTCGCCGTCACCGAGGAGTGCCACGCCTTCAACGAGTGCTCGACCTACACCGACGTCTACGGCGCGCATGTGATGGACGTGGAGTACACCGACAACCTGCGCGGCACGTTCGCCGAGGTGTGCGCGGACCCGGCGACGCCGAGGACGACCACCCTGCGCGACCGCATGCTCGTCGGGCCGGAGAACCCGGATCACGTCTTCCAGCACTGCTGACCCGAGGTTAGGATGGCCACCGGCGTGTTCCACGCCCAACCTCCTGACCGGGTGCCCACGCCATCCGGCCACAGCGGAGGCAAAGGGGACCTGTGCGCCTCGGGACGCCCTCCTCGTCATGCCTGGAACCAAGGCTGTCGTGACATCGGGGCGCGTGGGGTTCGGATGTCGGACGCGACGGCCGAGGAGTTCGGTGATGACGTCACGCAAGCAGTTCAAGGCGCAGGTGCGGGCCCGCATGGCCAAGACCGGTGAGCGCTACACGACCGCGTTCGCCCACCTGAGCGGTGCCTCGCCGGACGGCGGCTGGGTGCTGCGCGGAGGCACGGACCCCGACGCGGCGGGACTGAACGCCATGCTCGCCGCCCGCGGCATCACCGGCCTGAACGAGGCGCTGGTGTTCGGCATCGGCGGCGGGATCGGCGCCGGCTACATCCTGTGGGAGTTCAAGCAGCACAACAGCCGCCACGTCACGATCGGCTTCACCAACACGTGGCAGTACGTCACCCGCCGCAGCGAGAAGGTCCTCGAACGCCTCGGCATCGCCCACGAGTGGCACCGTTCGGCGCCCAAGGCGGCCCAGGCGTGGCTGACCGCGCGCCTCGACGCCGGCGACGCCGTCATGGTGTGGCCCGACCGCTACCAGATCGGCTACTGGGACCTCCCCGAGGAGCTCGACGGCCACGGCGGCCACCCGGTCGTCGTCTACCGCGCCGCGGGGAACCAGGTCTACCTCGACGACCGCAACCAGGTCCCGCTCACCGTCGCGCGCGAGGACCTGGACCGGGCCGTGGCCCGCGTCGGCACCTGGAAGAACCAGGCACTCGTGATCACCGACTCCGACCGGGCGCCCGACGTCGAAGCCGCGGTGAGCGAAGGCCTGCGGGACGTCGTCGAGCACCTGTCGGCCAAGTCGGACTCGTTCTCCCTGCCGGCGTGGCGCAAGTGGTCGCGCATGATGACCGACACCAGGGCCGCCAAGGCGTGGCCGAAGGTCTTCGCCGACGGACAGGGCCTCGACCACGCGCTGCAGAGCGTGCGCGAGGGAGTGGACGGCCGCTACGGCGTCACCGGCGGCAACCTGCGGCCGTTGTTCGCGGACTTCCTCGAGCAGGCCGGGCATTCCGGGCTCGCGCCGCGGTGGCGGGAGATCGGCGCGATGTGGACCGCGCTGGGGGAGATGACCGAGTTCCCGGCCATGGGCGCGCAGCTCGCGGAGCTGCACGCGGCGGAGACCGACGCGATCGCGCGGTTGAAGGCCACCCTGCGCTGAGGCCCGTCAGGGCGCCGGGTCACCGGGCCGGACCAGGCCGTTGTGGTAGGCGATGACGACGAGCTGAGCACGGTCCCGCGCCCCCAGCTTGGTCATGGCCCGGTTGACGTGGGTCTTGGCGGTCAGCGGCGACAGCACCAGGCGCTGCGCTATGTCCTCGTTGGACAGTCCGTGGGCGACGAGGACGACGATCTGGCGCTCGCGGTCGGTGAGGTCGGCCAGCGCCGGCAGCGGCACGGGCTCGGGCTGGTTCAGGACGTGCTGGACGAGGCCCCTGGTGGCCTTCGGGGACAGCAGGGCGTCCCCGGAGGCCACGACCCGGACGGCGTGGATCAGCTCGTCGGGGCCCGCGTTCTTGCCGAGGAACCCGCTGGCGCCGGCGCGCACCGCGTGCAGCACGTTCTCGTCGTTCTCGAACGTGGTCAGCACGAGGACGCGCACGCCGGCGAGGTCGTCGTCGGCGGCGATGCGGCGGGTGGCCTCGATGCCGTCGACCTCGGGCATGCGGATGTCCATGAGCACCACGTCCGCGCGGGTGGCGCGGGCGAGGTGCACGGCGTCGCGCCCGTTCACCGCCTCGCCCACGACCTCCAGGTCCGGTTCGGCGTTGAGGATCATCTTGTAGCCGGCGCGGATGAGGGCCTGGTCGTCGGCGAGCAGCACCCGGATGGTCATGTGGTGGCCTTCTGCGTCGGGGCGGGGAGTTCGGCGTGGACCGCGAAGCGCCCGTCCGGCCGGGCGGTCGCGTCGAGGGTGCCGCCCGCGGTGGCCGCGCGTTCGGTCATGCCGAGGATGCCGTAGCCCGAGGTGACCGGCGCGCGATCCACGGCGATGGCGTTGACGACGTCGAGGACGAGGGAGTCTTCGGTGTAGGTGATGGTGACGCAGGCCGTTCCGGTGCCGTACTTGTGCGCGTTGGTCAGCGCCTCCTGCAGGATCCGGTAGGCCGCGAGGTCGACGACCGCGGGCAGGTCCCTCGCCTCGCCGGCCTGCCTGCGCTCCACCGTGAGGCCGGTGGCGGCGAGCGAGTCGATCATGGTGGTGAGCGCGGCCAGCCCGCGGACGGGTTCCCTGTCGTGGTCGTTGTTCTCCCGCAGCACCCCGACGATCGAGGCCAGTTCGCTCAGGACGGTGCCGCAGGCGTCGCGGATGTGGGTGAGGGCCCGGCGGGCCTGGTCCGGGTGGCGGACGAGGACGTGGCTCGCCGCTCCGGCCTGGACGTTGATCACCGCGATGTGGTGGGCGACCACGTCGTGCAGGTCCCGCGCGATGCGCACCCGTTCCTCGGCGACGCGGCGGGCGGCCTCCTCCTCACGGGTGTGCTCCGCGCGGCGGGCCCGTTCCTCGACCTCGGCCACGTAGGCGCGGCGGCTGCGGACGGCGTCCCCCGCGGCGGCGGCCGCGGCGATCCCGGCGAGCACGGCGAAGCTCCGGGGCGACCACGGGGACGACGTGTCCACGAAGGTGTCGACGACGTAGAGGCCGACGGCGATCGGGGCGGCCAGCAGCACCCCGGAACGGCGGCCGGTGGCGGCGGTCGTGGTGTAGGTGAGCACTCCGAGGGTCACGACCAGCACGGGCTGCAGCACACCCGTGGCCAGGACCATCGCCAGCGCGGCGACGGCGGTGCCGACCAGGTTCAGCGCGGGGCGCAGGCGGCGGGTGGACACCGCCACCACGACGACGGCCAGTGCCACGACGTCCCGCGTGGTGAGGGCCCCGTCGGTCTGGCCGCGCATCCCGCTGAGCTCACCGGCGACGCCGCCCGCCACGACGACGCACGTGAGAGCGATGTCGCGGAGCACGGGGTGGCTCGCCACCCACCTCCAGACCGACATCCGCGTCATGACGATCAAACTAGACGCCCCGGCGGCCCGGAGGCATCTCGCCGCCGTCGTACCGCGAACCGGGTGCCGTACCACGAACGCAGTACGGGCGAGTGTCCTATGTGTCCACGGCCGTACGACGCGCACGAGCCCGTGTCCGGAGCATCGTTCTCGGCATGATCGAGCTGCGGCACCTCACGAAGACCTACGGCACCAAAGTGGCCGTGGACGGCATCACCGCCACCATCCGGCCCGGAGTCGTCACGGGCTTCCTCGGCCCCAACGGCGCCGGCAAGTCCACGACCATGCGCATGATCGTCGGCCTCGACCGGCCGACCTCCGGCACGGCGCTCGTCAACGGCCACCCCTACGCCACCTCCCGGGCACCGCTCGCCGAGGTGGGCGCGCTGCTCGACGCCAAGGCGGTCGACACCGGCCGCAGCGCCCGCAACCACCTCCTCGCGCTCGGCGCCACCGTCGGCATCGGCCGCCGCCGGGTCGACGAGGTGCTCGGCCAGGTCGGGCTGACCGAGGTGGCGCACAAGGCGGCCGGGTCGTTCTCGCTCGGCATGGGCCAGCGCCTCGGCATCGCCGCCGCACTGCTCGCCGACCCGGCCGTGCTGCTGCTCGACGAACCCGTCAACGGCCTCGACCTCGACGGCATCCAGTGGATCCGCGACCTGCTCACGGAACTCGCGGGGGAGGGGCGCACCGTGCTGCTCTCCTCGCACCTGATGAGCGAGATGCAACTGGTCGCCGACCACCTGCTGGTCATCGGCCAGGGACGGATCCTGGCCGACTCGTCGATCGCGGACTTCATCGAGGAGTCCCCCGGAGGCAACGCGGTCGTCGTCGTCTCGCCGGACGCCGGCAGGCTCGCGGCACTGCTCGCCGGGGACGGCATCTCGCTGACGACCCGCGAGCCGGGCCGGTTCGAGGTGCGCGGCACGACCTCGGCCGCGATCGGCGACCTGGCCGCGGAACACGGGCTGCGCGTCCACGAACTGACCCCCGTCACCGCCTCGCTCGAGTCCGCCTACCTCGAACTCACGCGCGACAGCGTCGAGTACACCGCCACCGTCCCCACGCACGAACTGGCAGCCTGATGACCACCACCCTCCCCGCACCCGCGACCCGAATCCGCCCCCAGACGCTCACCAGAGCCGTCCACTCCGAATGGATCAAAACCCGCAGCCTGCGCAGCACCTGGGTGGGCATGGCCGCGGTCGCCGTGGTCATGATCGGCTTCGGGGCGATCGCCTCCGCGGTTTCCACCGGCTCCGTCGCGCCCCCCGGCCCGGGCGGCTCCGACGGAGGCGGCCCGTTCGGCGGTGGCGGACCCCTCGCGACCGTCCTCACCGGCTCCACGTTCGCCGTGCTCCTGATCGGCGTCCTGGGCAGCCTCGCCGGCGCCCGCGAGTACGGCTCCCGCATGATCACCGCGTCCGTGGTGTCCGTCCCCCGCCGCTGGCAGGTGGTGGTGGCCAAGGCCGTCGCCCTGTCCGCCGCCGTGGTCCCCACCGCGCTGATCGCCGTTCTGGGCTCCTACGCGGTGGGCACGGCCATCTTCTCCGCGAACGACGCCCCGACCGCCTCGCTCACCGACGACGACGTCCTCACCACGTTGTTCGGCATGGTCGGCTACATCACCGCGATCGCCCTGATCGGCCTGGGCCTGGGCATCCTGCTGCGCAGCGTCGCGGGCAGCATCGGCGCGGTCGTCGGCGGCATCCTGATCCTGCCCACCATCGCCGGCGCGCTGCTGCCCGACAGCTGGGACACGATCCTGCGCTTCCTGCCGAGTTCCGCCGCCTCCGCGTTCACCGCGGTGGCCGCCGCGGGCGACAGCAAGCTGGGTGCCGCAGCAGGTGTCACGGTTCTGGCCGGCTGGGTCGCCGCCGCTCTCGTCGCCGCGGTGGTCAGCCTGAGCCGCCGGGACGTGTGAGGCCTGCGGGCCGGCTGGGAGGGTGCGCCTTCCCGGCCGGTCACGAGCGTGTTGCCGGTCGTCGCCGTGCTCCCCCTGCGCTCACTTCGCCGACCTGACCAGCCGCAACCAGTTGTCCCCCACCAGGAACGTGTCGACCTGCGGGTCGAAGACGAACTCGTCGCGCAGCGCGATGCCGGTCTGCGGCTCGAACAGCGGGACGTAACCCAGTTGCTCGGCGTTGAGCGCCATCAGCGACCTCAGCTGTGCGAACCGCGCCTCCGCGCTGCTCGGCGCACCGATCTGGTCGACGACCTGGCGCACCTCGTCGGGGTGGAAGTTGGCGGTGTTGAAGCCGTTCGGCCTCGCCGAGTCCTCGTCGAACAACACCGACGCCAGCTCGCCCGCGTAGGGGGTGCCGCCCCCGGCGCGGATGATCTGGATGCCCAGGTCCTGGTGCGCGTAGATCTGTGCCACCCACTGCTGGCGCGGCATCGGCTTCGGGGTGAGCCTGATGCCGATCCCGGCCAGGTTGCGGGCGAGGTCCTCCAGGGTGAGCTGGGCCCACGGCTCGTCCGAGGCGTAGGGCGCGTCGACGGTGAACCCGTTGGGGTGTCTGGACTTCTTGAGCTCCGCCGCGGCCTTGCCCAGGTCGAACTCGGGCAGCGCGATCGACTCGGTGAGCTCGGCGGCGGTCCTCACCGACCGTCGCGGTCAGCTGCGCGGTCGTGAACGGGCTGGCGGCCAGGTCGGCCCGGCCACCGAAAGCGGGCACCAGCAACCCCTTCCGGTCGACCGAGTGCGCGATCGCGCGGCGCACGTGCTCGTCGTCGAACGGGGCCGTGGCCGTGTCCAGCGACAGGTACGTCGTGGTCGTGCTCCGCACGAACTGGGCGCGCACACCGCGGAGCTGTTCCCACTGCTGGGCGTGCTGCACCGGGAAGTCGATGGTGCCGTCCACCTCACCGGCCTGCACGGCGCGCCGCAGGGCCTCCGGGTCGGCGATGGGCTTGATCTCCGCGGAGACGACCTTCGGCTTCGCACCCCAGTACTGCTCGTTGCGGCGCAGCGCGACGCCGCCGGCCGAGGAGAACGACTCGACCGTGTACGCGCCTGAACCCATGCCCGGCCTGGCACCGGTGCCGAGCTCCTTGCCCGCGGCCTCCACATAGGACTTCTGCTGCACGAACCACGCCAGCGCGGGCGTGTACTGGAACGCGGCGTCCGGGTGGCTCAACCGGACGGTCACCTCGCTCGGCCCGCTCACCTCCACCGCCTTCACCGCCGCGAGCAGCTGCGCGGACTCCGAGGCGGTGGCCGGGTCGAGCTGCCGCGCCAGCGAGAACCGGACGTCCTGGGCGGTCACCGGCTCGCCGTTCCAGAACTTCACGCCCTGGCGGATCCGGTAGACGTAGGTGTGGGAGTCGGGGCTGGACCACGACTCCGCGAGCCCGGACTTGAGATTGCCCTTCATGTCGAGCGTGAGCACGGAGTCGAAGAGGGCCGCGATGGCCAGGTAGGACGTGCCGTCGAGGCTGTGCGCGATGTCGAGCGAGCGAGGTCCGGCGGCCACCGCCCACGTCGGCTTCGGGATGTCCGCGTCGTGCGCGACCGCGGACCGGTCGCTTTCCGCCGCACCGGAACAGCCCGTGAGCGCGGTGGAGACGGCGAGCCACGTCGCCGTGGTGCGGCTGAGGTTCCAGAGAACGCCCTTTGGCAGGTCGAAGGTGCTTTTGGCACGTGATCGCCGCAGCGTAGGAACTCGAACACGCGAAATCTTCGTGCGGAACAACGAAAGAACTCCGGCCGGCTTGTGTCGGCGGACCGTCCTCGACGGAGCACCGGCGCGGCAATGGGGGTGCACTGCACCCACGCCCGGCAGGCCGAACCTCATTACGGTCGTTCACACAGGCCCAACCGAACCACGGAGGAGACACGAGCATGACGCCGCGCAGATGGCTCATCACGGGATGCTCGGCCGGACTCGGCCGGGTCCTCGCCGAGGCGGTGCTGGACCGCGGTGACCAGGCCGTGGTCACCGCGCGCGACCCGCGGTCGCTGGAGGACCTCGTCGCCGCCCACCCCGGGACGTGCCGGGCGGTCGCGCTCGACGTCACGCGGGAAGGAGACGCCGCGGCCGCGATCTCGGTGGCGGAACAGGAGTTCGGCGGACTGGACGTGCTGGTCAACAACGCGGGCCAGGGCATGGTGGGTGCGATCGAGGAGGGTTCTCCCGAGGAGTACCGGCCGCTGTTCGAGACCAACGTCTTCGGCGTGATCGAGACGACCAGGGCCGCGCTGCCCGCCCTGCGGAAGGCGGGCGGCGGGCGGATCGTCATGATGTCCTCGGGTGCGGGGATCGCCGGGAGCGCCGGCAGCGGTTACTACAACGCCACCAAGTTCGCCGTCGAGGGCCTGTCCGAGGCGCTCGCGCAGGAGGTCGCCCCGTTCGGGATCGCGACGATCATCGTGGAGCCCGGCCCGTTCCGCACGGAGTTCCTCGGCCGCTCCATGCGGATGGCCGCGGCAGAGATGCCGGAGTACGCCGGCACGGCCGGGGGCCGCCGCCGCTACCGCGCCGAGCACGACGGACGGCAGCCGGGCGACCCGCGCAAGGCGATCGACGTCCTGCTGCGGGCGGTCGACGCCGAGCACCCGCCACTGCACCTCCCGCTCGGTGCAGGGGTCTACGCCGCCGCCAGGAGGAAGTTCGCGGGCTTCCTCCAGACGATGGACGAGTGGGAGCCGCTCGCCTCCAGGACGGCCTTCGAGGACGCCTGAACCGTCCTCGTACGCCTGGACCGGTATTGCGACAATGCACGAGCAGTGCGACACGCATCGTGACGAACATTCGCCCTCTTCCCGCGTGTTCGCCGCATTCGCCCGAATAGCGGGCGAAGTCAACGGTCAAGAGCGTTCGCCCGCTTCACGCCAATGGCGGGCGAATGGACGCGAACACCTTCCTTACGTTGAGTTGGCGGAACCGGAAAGTTCCATTCTTCGCACCCTGCAAGCGAGGAGAAATCATGTTCAGGAAAGCCGTCCTGGCCGTCGCGCTCGCCGCGGCCACGACCGTCGTCGCACCCCTGACCGGCCACGCGTCGGCCGGCGCCCCGCCCACCGCGGCGGCGGTCAACGTCTACTACGACACCAGCAGCGCACCCACGTTCGCGAGTGCCATTCGGCAGGGCGCGGCGAACTGGAATGCGCGGGTGTCCAACGTGAAACTGGTAGAGAACCGCAGCGCGGCCACTCTGCGCTACCGCGAGGGCAACGACCCGCGCGGTTCGTACGCCTCGACCAACGGCCACGGCAGCGGCACGATCTTCATCGATTACACGCAGGCGCGGCAGTACTACGTCACCCGCATCACCGCCCACGAGACCGGGCACGCCCTCGGTCTGCCCGACCACTACAGCGGCCCGTGCTCGGAGCTGATGTCGGGTGGTGGTCCGGGCACGTCGTGCACCGTCGCCTCGCCGAACGCCACCGAGGCGGCCCGGGTCAACTCCCTGTGGGCCAACGGGTTCGCCGGCACCTACGAGTGGAAGGTGATCTACGAGCAGGTCCCCGTCCACTCCTGAGCGCGCACGACCGCGAGGCCCGGGTCTCCAGTGGACCCGGGCCTCGCCCGTGCGCCGGGGAGTGGGCTTGCGGAGCGCGGTGGACGCTGCACATCACTCCATCGTGCGACCGCGGCCGCTGCTGATCACATTCGGTCGCCGCACGTGGCTCCTGCGTCGACTTGATGCCGCTCTCCGAGTGGTGGAGCGCCTCAGCGATCGAATCCGGTTGCTACACAGCGCTTCCGCGATCAGGCGTCAGGTCGCCCGGTTCGGGGACGTCTTCGCGGCAAGATCTACCATCGGCTGCGGCCAGACGGGTCGTCGAGCAGGAAGGTCCACACCGCACATGATCTCAGATCGGGACGACCTGCTGGCGGACGTTGTGTCGTCGAGCGCAACCACCACCCACACCGGTCCGCAACCGGACGGCGCGACCTGGGCGCGAGCGGCCATCGGCGCGATCAACCGGCGCGACCACGCGAACGCGATCGTCGCGGTGCGGATGGTGATGCAGGACGAGGCGTCCCGGATGGCCGCGCTGGACGTGCTCACCTCGGTGCTGGTGCACGGCCTCCCGATGGGCGGTCTCAGGCCGGACGCGCGCGTCCCGATCGGGATGACGGTGCTGAAGGAGGAACACCACTGCGCCAAAGCGGTCGAGCACGCCGCAAGCCTCCTGACCGCGGTGGCGAACAGCGACGTCGGCCTCGCCGGACCGGCGCTCGAAGCTCTTGCGGGCGACCACGGCTTCGACATCCTCATCGTCCTGGTCCGCGAGGCAGCGGCACGTCTCGAGCACTTCGTCGGCGTGGACGGCGACACCGCCGACGCCTACTACCTCGTGACCGGAGGCGGGCAGCTCTGATCCCCTCTACGGGTGCCGGTCGCCGCTGGTGATGGCGCGGCGGAACGGTCGCGGGCGCCGCGGTGTCTCCGCCTTGCGCGGAGGCCGGTCGTTGGCGATGAGGACGGCCATCCACGGCAGCGGAACCGACAGCAGGATCAGGGCGAGCGCCAGCCACCAGATCTTCGCGAACACCACGGCGAGCACGATGCACGGGATGCGCAGGCTCATCATGACGGCGTACCGGCGCCGTCTGGCCGCGAGCTGCTCCTGGTGGGACGGTGCCGCCGAAGTGATCAGCACGGGTTGGTCGCCGCGGTGCGGGTTCACAGTTCGACCTCCGCTCTCGCTCAGGGGGAAGTGCGGGCGAGCACCAGTTCGACGGCCTCCGTCAGCGACTCGGGCCGCTGCACGAACGAGGGCAGCGGTACCCCGGCCCAGCCCGGTCCCGCGACTGCGAGCAATGAATCAGAGTGCGCGTGCAGCTCGTCCAGGGGAACCGCTGCCGTCAGATCGGCGCGATGGGCCCAGATCAGCGTGACGCCCGGCCGCAGAGCGGCGACAGCGTCGCACAACGCGCGAGGAGGCACCCGAGCGCCGAGACTGCGCCACGGGCAGTCCTGTTCGGACAGCGCGGCTCCGAGGGCTTCCAGGGCCAGGACGTGTTGTTCCTCCGGTGCGGTCGACAGCAGTGCCGCAGGCGGGCCGGGCACGGTCGACCGCGGAACGCCTCGCATGGCCTGCAGAACGCTCGCGCTGGCCAGGTGCTCGATCTCGACCCCGCTGCCGCGGGTGGCGATCATGTCACCGATGTCGGTCAGGCAGGGGACGAACACCGAGTCCCACGCCGCGACGACGCCGTGGTCGGCGATGAGCTTGCCGGCCACGTCGAGCATCGACGACTCGTCGAGCCGGTTCGCGGAGGTGACGAACGCGAGCCGAGCAGTCCGCGCGCTGTCGTCGTCCAACGGCGACCGCGCCCGGAACGGTCCGCCATCGCGTTGCCGGCGGGCGAGTTCGGCCGCGGCCGCCGGTGTGACTCCCCGGGCGGTCAGCGCCATCATCCGCCGGATGAGCTCCACATCGGCGTCCTCGTAACGACGATGACCGCCTTCGCTGCGCTGCGAAGGACCCATGCCGTAACGCTGGTCCCACGTTCTGAGCGTGGTCGGTGCGATTCCCAGCATCGCCGCCACCGCGCGAGGCGTGTAGGTCACGGCCGCCTTCGGCGGGACTGCGCGGTGAGCATCGCCCGCAGTTCGCTTTCCCCCAGACCACCCCAGATGCCGAAGGTCTCCTGGACCTGGAGCGCGTGTTCGCGGCACTTCTGCATCACGGGGCACCTCTGGCAGATCGCCTTCGCCGCCGCTTCGCGTGCCTCTCGTGCGCTGCCCCGCTCGTTGGGTTTGTGGAAGAAGTAGGTGCTGTCCATGCCTCGGCACAGACCGGACAGCTGCCAGTCCCACGACTCGGTCACGGGCTGGGGCAGGCGGGAGAGCTCGGGCACGGTGCACGACCTTCGCTGACAGATGATCACGATGCGCTGGCTCCAAGGATAAATTCGACTCAGAAACGACGCAACTCGGGGTCGAGATCCCCGGGGCAGTGCGGTCCGGTCACGTCTCAGGCTGGTGCTGCTCGATCGTCGCGCGCACGACGCCGAGGTAGCGGGCGACCACGTCGAGCTCGTCGGCGGTGAAGCCGGACGTCGCGGTGAGCAGCGCGGTGTTGACCGAACCGAAGAACTCCCTGCCCTCGCTG
Source organism: Lentzea sp. HUAS12 (assembly GCF_024125735.1). Taxonomy (NCBI): domain Bacteria; kingdom Bacillati; phylum Actinomycetota; class Actinomycetes; order Pseudonocardiales; family Pseudonocardiaceae; genus Lentzea; species Lentzea sp. HUAS12. Next base: position 3,686,243 of record NZ_CP099738.1, on the reverse strand, counting down.
AGCGCCGAGGTCGTGATCCGGAGGACGAGTCGCCGGCGGTCGGACGGGTCGGGAACGCGCTCGAGGTGGCCCGCCGCCACCAGGCGGTCGACCAGTGTCGTCGTGGCCGCGGTGGTGACGCGGAGCTGGCGCGCGAGCTGCGAGGGCCCGATGTCGTCCCCTGCGGCGCCGGCGTCCATGACCATCGCGAGTGCGGTCGCGTCGGTCCGGTTCAGGCCTGTGGCCTGGGCGAACGCATCGCCCAGGCGGGTGGTGACCGCTGCCACGGCCCGCACCTGGTCCAGCACTTCCTGGTGCAGGGACACGCCATCTCCCGTCATGCAGGCCCGGCCGGACCTAGTTAGATTTCCTAGTAGTCAATCTACGGGAGTTTTCGATGGTCGAACCACAAGAGGTCACCGAGGCGGAGTGCGTCGTCGTGGGCGGTGGTCCGGCCGGCGTCGTCCTGGCGTACCTGCTCGCCCGCGCCGGGCTGCGCGTCGTGCTGCTGGAAGCGCAGGCGGACTTCAACCGCAGGTTCCGCGGCGACACGCTCGCCCCGTCCGTGCTCGACTACCTCGACCAGCTCGGACTGGCGGACGAGATCCTGAACACCATCCCGCACACCAGGGCCCGAGCCTTCCAGTGGCACACGCCGAAGAAGACCTACACGATCGCCCGTTACGACAAGACCAGCGCGAAGCACCCCTACTACGCCCTGATCCCGCAGGCGTTGTTCCTGCCGCACATGGTGAAGCTGGCGGCGGTGTATCCGGGCTTCGAGGTGCGCATGCGAGCCAAGGTGAACCAGTTGCTCCGCGACGACACCGGCAGGGTGTGCGGAGTCCGGCACACCGGTGAAGGCGGGCAACGCGAAGTGCGCGCCCGCCTGGTCATCGCCGCTGACGGGCGCAACTCGAAGGTCCGCGTCCTCGCGGGCGCCCAGACGATCCAGCTCGGGGCGAGCCTCGACCTGCTGTGGCGCGAATTTCCCCGCCGCGACGGCGATCCGGCGCTGTCCGGCCTGCAGCTGTTCGGACATCCGCTCGGCACGATCGCCGTGCTCAACCAGGTCGACCACTGGCAGATCGGGTTCACCATCGAGGCGGGGTCGTTCCCGCGCCTGCGGGAAGGCGGTGCCGGCCCCGTCGTCGCCGCGCTGCGGACGAGCCTGCCCTGGCTCGGCGACCGGGTCGACGCCATCGCCGATCCGGCGGAGTTCACCCTGTTGCCCGTCCGCATCACGAAGGTCGACCGGTGGTACCGCCCGGGAGTCCTGCTCATCGGCGATGCGGCGCACGTCATCTCACCGGTCGGCGGCAACGGCATCAACTTCGCGATCTGCGATGCCGCGGAGACGGCGAACCGGATCGCGGGCGTGCTGCTCGAAGGCGGACCCGACGCCGAACTGGACGCGGCCTGCGCGGAGGTCGAGGCGCGCAGGAGGCCCCCGGTGCAGGCCGAGCAGGAACGTCAGGTGCGCATCGAACGCGGCAGCGCCGCGCGCGTCCGTCGCGGCCTCGCCAGTCCGGCGCCCGTGCTGCGGCTCGTCGCCGCGGTGAAACCTCTCGCCACCTTCTTCGGTTCGCTCAACGCCAAGGGGCTGATGGCGCCGGCCGCCCCTTCGGACGTCATCCTCCGGCGCCAAACCGAGGTGTGAAGCCGCGCGTGACGGCGGTCAGCCCAACTCACCCCGCAGCACGCTGACGCCGTGTTCCTGTTGCCCCAGTCGCTGAGCGGACACGTCGACCACCTTGAACCGGGTCAGGTCGACCTCCGCCGGAACCGGCAGCTCGACCTCGCCACCCGTCAGCACGCCGAGAGGGATCATCGTGTCGACGCCGTCGTAAAGCCACACCTGGTAAAGCCCTTGCGGTGCGGGCATTCCGGCGACGGCGACCCGCATCACCGCGTGGTCTCCGGCACGGACCACGCGCACGGTGCCCTGGGCGTCGCCGGGAGCCGTGCCGAACCGGGACAGCTGTGCTCGTGCCAGCAGTTGTTCCGCCGCCACCGGTGTGCTCGTGGCGGCTCTGTCCACGACGACCGCAGAGGCCGCGCCGATGGCCGCGGCCGCGGCGGCGACCGCGAGCAACGCCCGGACCCGGCGACGTGGCCGCTGCGGTGGGACCGCGACGACGGTCGTGTTCCGCCGGTCGACCTCGGCGGTGATGCGGTCCCAGACGGCCTCCGACGGCATGGGCAGGTCGAGTTCGACGTGGCTTTCCCTGCCCAGGGCCACCACTTCACGAAGCGACGCCAGTTCCGCACGGCACGGGGCACAGCCGCGAACGTGGTCCGAAGTGGACCTGTCGGTGGGTTGCTCGCCCAGGGCGACGAGCGTGAGCTGATCGGGGTCAGCGTGCGACACCGTCCACCTCCCACCGCTTCCTCAGCCTGGCCACACCGCGGCGCAGGTGGCTCTTCACCGTGCCCAGCGGCAGGCTGGTCACCGAAGCGATCTGTTCGTGCGTGAGATCATCGTAGAACGCCAGGAACAGGACGCGTTGTTGCTGGAGCGGGAGCTCGCCGATCGCCTCGAGCACGATCATGCGGTCCACGATCCGTTCGGGTCGCACGGCCTCGTCGGACATGGTTTCGGTGCTGCTGCTCCGAAGCGCTCTCACGGTGTTCGTCTGGCGGCTTCGCGTCCTGAGCTGGTCGAGGCTCCGGCTGCGCGCGATGGTGAGCAGCCAGACGAGCAGGCTTCCCCTCGCCGGGTCGAAGCTCCCCCTGGTGCGCCACGCCGTCACGAAGGTCGTCTGGACGATGTCCTCCGCGTCGGCGTGCGTCCCGAGGGTGGCCGCCGCGACCCGCAGCACCGCCGGGGCGTAGCGGTCGTAGACGGCGCGAAGCGCACCGTCGTCACCGGCGACGAAGGACTTGGCCACATCGTCGGCGGTGTCACCTGTGTCGTTCACGGCCGTGACCACCGCGGGCACCATCGGACCACCTGACCTGATCCAGAGCCTGCCGGCGGGCTCAGCGGAGTACGGGGTCGCCGACGATGGCGAAGCTGATCGCGGACCCGTTGGTGCGCGCGAGGAACGGCTTGACCTTCACGCCCAGCGAGGTGAGCACGGCCGCGGCCGCACCGCCGGCGACTGCGATGCCGAACGCCGGTGCGGCGGCGATCAGTCGGTTGCGCATCGAAGCACTCCTCAACTCGTCCGTGGCTGGATGAGTCGGGTACGACCGGCGTGGCCGCCGCGGATGCACCTCGCGCCGAGAAAGCCGCGCTCGTTCTGCGGGTGGTGTGTGCCGTTCTGGCGGCACACACCACCGGGGTCACCTCACCACTGGCAGTGCAGGTGCGTGGCATGGCCCGCGTCACCGGGGCCGAGCACCAGGACCGCGCCGTTGTTGCGGCAGCTCTGCATGACCCCCTGGTAGTACGGGTTGGACGAGCTGACGGAACTGCCGTTGATGCTCGCGACGTCGAACGCGACGCCCTGGTAGTGCTTCGACCCCGCGCTGTGCGAACCGCCGGCGATCTCGCTCAGGGTCAGGCGGTAGGCGGATCCGACGTAGTAGAGCCCGTTGAGCATGGAGTTCGCCAGGCAGACCGAACCACCGGGGGCCGTGCCGTAGCTGCTGCGCTGGGCGGCGAGACCCGACGCGGCCTGGTTGATGTTCTTCAGCGCCGTCGCGTTGTCCGCCACGCCGCTCTCGTGGTAGTTCCAGAACGAGGTGCGGCCCTGGTTGATGACCGACAACGCGGTCGCGGAAGGGCAAGGTCCTGCGGAGGCCGAGCCGGGCAGCGCGACCACCACCACCGCGGCCGTGGTCACTCCGGTGACGAATGCGAAAATCCTTCGCGCGAAATTCATGGTGCGAGCCTTTCGTTCGAGAACAATGTCGAAAGGCTAACAATTCGAACTGGTGCTCTGAAGCGTCGAATTTAAACATATCGCCGTGTGAACACCATTGGCGCTATGTCGCGATGTGCGATTTGTGATGCCCTGAAGGAATATGTCGAGATCACAAAGGATTTCGTGTGTCAGAAATGCGGCATCGCGGTCGGGTTCTCCTCCAGCCAGTGGAGGTACTGCGGCATGACCGGGGCCAGGGCCGCGTGCCTGCGCTGGTGCTCGTCGACCAGGGACCTGATCAGGGACGTGGACACGGAGGCCTCGCGCCACACGCAGATCTTGCGTTCCGCCGGCCCGTCCGCCAGTGGCCGGACGTCGACGCGGTAGCCGTAGAACGCACCGCACAGGGGACTGGCCAGCCCGATTCCGGTCCCGGTCTCGACAGCGGGGAACAGCGTTTCCACGTCACCCCAGAGACGCACCTCCGGCATCGCGGAGACTTTGCGCAGCGCCCGTCCGATGATGGTGCGCAGCGTTCCGCCGGAGGGCATCAGCCACGGCTCGCCCGCCAGATCAGCGAGCCGGAGGACGTCACGCCCGCTGAACGAGTGGTCCCGCGGCATGGCGACCCACAGGGGCGTTTCCAGGACCACCGCCATGCGCAACCCGGGCGCCGGCCGATAAGGGGCCACCGGATCGTCGACCAGAAGGGCGAGGTCGACGGTGCCGGCCTCCACGAGCGCTTTCACGACCGTGTCCTGATCGCGCGTGACGTGCACCTGCCACCCGGCTTCGAGCAGGAACTCGGTCGTCAGCGCCGGGTTGAGCGAGGCGGCCATCCTCAGCTCACCGCCCGTGGTCCCGCGGAGTTCGTCGAGCTCGGCGATCATGTCGTCGACCGCGGTGATCACCCGGCCGGCGTGCTTGACCACGACGAGTCCGGCGGGGGTGAGCGTGACGCCGTCGACGGAACGGTCGACCAGTGCCATCCCGAGGGCCTTCTCCATCCGGGCCACCTGCCTCGACAGGGACGGCTGGCCGACGCCGAGCCTCGCCGCCGCCCTGCGGAAACTGCCCTCGATCCGCAGCACGTCGAGCGCGCGCAGGTGGCGGACGTTGAACTCCACGACAGGTCACCTCATCGGCCGCACGGAACGTGGTCTCGAGCGGTGATCGCCCGCCTGGTCGTCCCGATGGTGCCCTGGCCGCTGTGCGCGGGCAAGGTCGTCCGGCGGAGTTCCGGCCGGGGTGCATCCGAACCGGGGGACGCCGTCGTATCTCCCGCATCCCCGGTTCCCCGGACTTGGAGTGAAGATGAGGCACATCGCGTTGCGCGTCACCGCCGCCGTGCTGTCGGCCGTGGCCATGTCGTTCGGTGTCACGCTGCCCGCGGGCGCGGCCGAGGACTCGATGGTCACGGTGGTGCACGGCATCCCCGGCCAGCCGGTCGACGTCTACGTCAACGGCAAGAAGACGCTGGACAACTTCGCACCGGCGACCGTCGCCGGTCCGCTGACCCTGCCTGCCGCGACCTACGACATCGCGCTCACCAAACCGGGTGAGGCCGTCGACAAGGCCATCCTGCGCAACAACGCGCTCGCCGTGCCGGGCGGCCAGGACGTGAGCCTGGCAGCGCACCTGGACGCCTCCGGCAAACCCGCGCTGACCGCGTTCGTCAACGACAGGTCGAAGCTGGCGGCGGGCCAGGCGAGATTGATCGTCCGGCACACCGCCGCCGCACCCGCGGTGGACGTGCGCGCCGGTGGGAAGCCCGTGTTCTCCGGGCTCACCAACCCGAAGGAGAACAAGGCCGACCTGCCCGCCGGCACGGTGAACGCCGACGTCGTGCTCGCCGGCACGACGACTGTCGCGATCGGACCGAAGGACCTCGTGCTCAAAGCCGGTGCGGCGACCATCGTGTACGCCATCGGATCGGCGGAGGCGAAGTCGCTGACCTTCGCGGCCCAGACGATCGACGGCCTGGGCGGCGCGCCGAGCGGGATGCCCGCCGGTGGGGGCGGCACGGCCGGTTCCGGCCTGACGCCGTGGGGCCTGGCGCTGGCGGGCCTCGTCGCGGCAGCGGTCGTCGTGGTGGCCCGGCGTCGTCCGGCGGCTGAGCCCAGGTGACCCGCGCTGGTGTGCTCGCGTTGGTGGTCTCCGTCGTTCTCGGGCTGGGCGCGGTGTGGCTGTTCACCCGCGGTGAGCGCGACTTCGGCGCGGAGGTGGTCCGGGAGATGGCCACCGCGAGCACGACCAGTCCCCAGGCGGTCGCCGGCGCCCCGGTGCCGACCCGGCCCGCGGACCTGCCGGTGCAGCGGCAGGACGTCCCGCCGACGTCGCTGTCCGTACCGGGGATCGGCCTGACGGCCCGGGTCGTGCCCACCGGCGTCGACGACAACGCGGAATTCGCGGTACCGCCCAGCGTCGACGTCGTCGGGTGGTACGAGTTCGGCGTCGGACTCGACTCGCCCGCGGGCTCGCTGGTCATCGGTGGTCACGTCGACAGCGCGACGGACGGGCCGGGCGCGTTCTACCGGCTTCGTGAACTGGACAAGGGTGACGAGGTCGCTCTGACGGGGCAGGACGGACGAGTGAGGAGGTATCGGGTCGTGGCGCGTGAGCAGTACCCGAAGAAGGATCTCGACCTCGGCCCCTACTTCACCTCGACCGGTGCGCCTCGACTGACGCTTTTCACCTGCGGCGGGGAGTTCGACCGCGCCACGAGGTCCTATGTGGACAACGTGGTGGTGACCGCGGAACCCGTCTGACCCGGAGACCGGCAGCGCGATCGCCGCCGCCGGTTCGGGAGATGATGGTGCGGGCGTGGCAGCGCAATGCCACGCCCGCGCTCCACAATGGAGTTTCGTCTCCCTGTCGCCGGCGGAGTTGTGCACCACCACCTGGATCCGGTGTCAGGGATGGAAGGAACGGTGAGATCGCCCCAACGGACACCGGCAACGGATCAGGAGGGTCACGCGTGTCCGATCACCGGAGTCCGAGGCGCGCACGGGCTCCGGGAGTGGTGGGAATCCGACCGGCGTTGCCGTTGCCCGCCGGAGGACTCGTGCCGGTACCGGCCGGCGGTGCCGGCGCGCTGTCGACATCGCGCTGCACCTCGTCGGGAACAGGGCTGCTGCCGCAGTTCACGATGACCGCCGTGGCCGGCGTCGACCACATCAACACCGACGACCTCGCGGGGTTGCGGGCGTTCCTCCTGGCGAACGACCCGGCTGAGCGGGCCAGGGGCTGATGACACGAGCGCAGGGTTCCGCCGGATCGGCGGAACCCTGCCCGCCGCGCAGTCGTCCAGAACACTGGACCACCCGCGGACTCCACTCGGATGAGGCTGGGTCGCATCAACCGGAATGGCGAGGTGGACGTCGCCGCCGAGTTGTTCTGTCCGCGATCCGCTTCCGGTCGACGAGAATGACCGATTCCGCCGTCGGGAGTAACAGCGAAATGAAGACGAAAACCGGGAACAGGCCGGACCACGTGGATTGCTCCATGTGCAATGACCTGCGGTTCCGGTGATCGGCCTATCAGTTCCGCGAACAGTAATTCGTGATGGCCGCAGACGGGTGAAACTTCTCGACAGTGATTCTGGCGGTCTTGGACAGTTCCACCGTGCGAGGTCCCCTGCAGCCACTCACGACATGCATTCCGTTCCCACCACGCACAGCGAACGGTATGCCCGGAAGGAACACCCCATGCACGACGACGATGAGCCGGTAGGCCGTGTGCTCGGCCGGCGGCAGGCGCTGATCCTGCTCGGCGCCGCGGGCGCGACGCTCACGGTCGCGGGATCTCCCGCGGCCGGCGCCAGCCGAACCGCCGGCGGATCCGAGGTCTGCGGACCGGCGCTGAACTGCGTGGTCAAGCCGGAACAGATGGAAGGTCCCTACTTCGTCGACAGGATGCTCAACCGGTCCGACATCCGAACCGACCCGGCCACCGGTCAGCCGTCGCCCGGAACGGCGCTGATGCTCAACTTCACCGTCCAGTCGGTCCGTCCAGGACAGTGCACCCCCCTGCCCGACGCCGTAGTGGACGTCTGGCAGTGCGACGCGTTCGGGCTCTACTCGGACATCCCGTCACAGGGAAGTTCCGGTCGCCGTTTCCTGCGCGGTTACCAGAACACCAATGCGGATGGGAAGGCCCAGTTCATCACCATCCTGCCCGGCTGGTACACCGGCAGGACCCTCCACATCCACATCAAGATCCGGACGACCGGCACCAACGGCCTTCCGTACGAGTTCACGTCTCAGCTGTACTTCACAACCGCGTTCGGCGCGGCATACCTCCGGACCCAGCCGTACGCGCGCAAAGGCCCGGCGGACACCACCAACAACAGGGACTCCATCTACCTGAGGGGTGGTGCCCAGATGCTGCTGAACCCGACCAGCACCGGTGCCGGTTACAGCGCGGACTTCGCGATCGGTCTCGACCTGTCCAACACCCAGGTCGGCCGCCCCGACTGATCGGGACGTTCGCTCGATGCGATCTGCGCCGCGGCGAAAACCGCTGCGGTGCCGATCGTTCAGCCGTTGTGCCGAGTGGTGACGGCCTCCGTCCTGCTCGGTGTGCCGCTCAGGAGTCCGTGTCCACAACGACATCGGCACCAGCCTGCGTTCCGCGCAAGTCCGGCTGGACTGGTGCTCCAGCCGGACTTCGTGATCTCGGCTGCTGAAGGTGCCGGAAGACGAGCGCGGCCACCACCGGTGGTCGACGGCTCGCACGTCCGCATCACCCGGTCGACGCGACTGACCGATGAGGTCCCACCGGTACGCGGCGAACGCGACCGGATCGCGGGGTGGGCCGACGGTCCTATGTGGATGCTCCGAGGCCGAATCGATCGTGCCTCGTACAACTGTTCCCGCGGCAGTTGAGCATTCGCACTCGCAGCAGACATCGGCGTGCAAGGCGGAGGTCCCAGCAGATCCCGGCCGCGCCCATCGATCGACGTAGCCCGTGCCGAAGGCCGGTTCGGACCTCACAGCCGCGACATCGGCCAGGCAGTTACCGCCCAACGCGACCGCTATCGCGAGGTCGCAAAGGATCTTTCCTGGGGTGTGGATCGCGGTCGGCGCCCCAACGCTGACGACCACGCCTGGTCCAGCCCGACTCTCCCCGCTGTCGTGACCGGCAACGCCGCACCCGCCTGCGGCACCACTGCGGTTCCCGTGGTGCCGACGGTCGACGACGGATGGTCTGCTGGGACGTCCGCCTGCCTGGTTCTGCTGCTGCTCGGTTCCACCTGCACCTGCAAACCGGCAGGCCCGGGCTCGCTTTGCCGGCCGCCACCGATTACGGGCACACATCGGTCACCGGCCCGCTCGGCCGAGGCTGGACTTCGCCACCGCGACCGGTGCCGTGGCAGAGGTGGTCGTTCAGCAGATGCCGTCACCTCGGGCGCCGCGTCCGGTCGAGGTGCGACCTGGTCGGACGGCCTGCGCAGGGTGAGGCTGCTGCTGGGGGACAGGGAACGCACTGTTGCGATCGGGTCGGTCGACGTCCGGTTCGGTGACGACCAGGCGGCACCTGTCACGATCGTTGCCACCAAAGGGGAGCCGCTCGCGGACACGAGCAGGCTCAAGGCGCGTGAGGCAAGGAACGGCACTCTCCGACTGACGGAGCGAGGCGTGCTCGCGGGCCTGTGACAGGACTCTCGTAGCTGCACGAGGGTCGCAGAGAAGCCGGATTCGAGCAGAGGGGCCGGGTTCGAGCAGGATGGCTCTCACCCGCTCAGATGCTCGCTCAGGCCGATCCGTGCCGAAATCGTTGACCGAACGCGCAGGTTGCTGGATGCGAAGTCGTTTGCCGACGTACGTTCGCTCTTCGGACGCGGTGGGCAAGTGGTCGTGCCGGAGAGGAAGCGGTGGACGGAGAGGGAATGGACGGTTCATCACCGAGGACGCTGAGAAGTTCGGTCGTTGTGCCTCTCTCGTCACTCGAAGTCGGTTTCTTCGAGGACGCGATGCTGATGATGCTCAGGCGTGGGATTCGCCAGTTCTTGGACGTGGGATCCCGTGCACCGGAGAAGAATGGTGTGCACAGCCTCGCTTCATACCTCTACCCCGAATCGGTGGTCGTCCGCGTCGGCGATGGCTTGTTCCCCGGTGGCAGGAGGAGGGAGCCGCCGACCGCGAGTATCGGATCCGTGCACCTGCTGCGTGCACGAGTGACCGAAGTGGACGAAGCGCTCGCGGAGTGTTTCACCGCCCGCTGGCTGGACCGGGAACGACCGGTGGGCGTGATCGCCGTGGGAGCGGCCGACAGGAACGCCCCTTGGAGCTCACCGGCGCCGATGATGGCTCGCTGCAACGCTTTGCTGGGTGCCGAAAGCATGGTCGCCGCGACTCGTCGCTTGCTGGGCCCTTGGGGAACGGGCCGTGCTGGATCCACCGACATCGAGGAACTGTCGGAGATGTTCGACGGACTCGACCTGGTGAAGCCGGGATTGGTGCGGTTACCGCACTGCTGGCCGGGATCTGCTGGTCGGGCCTGGGCCCACAGCGCGGTGAGTGATCAGGGAGTGCTGGCGGGGATCGCGTTGAAACCGGCAGGCCGCGCGTCGTTCCATTCGCGGTGAGGTAGTCGGTCGGCGACTACCTCGATGAGTCCGTCGACGGCGGCGAGGTCGGCTTTCGACGATGCTCGTGCCTGGTGTTCAGATCGTCGAGCGGGGCACCTCGGGCTCGGTCATCAATTCCATCCGCGCCAGCGGTGAACGCCGTCGGCGGTGCCGGCCACCGTCATCCCGCTCACCTCTTCCGCGAGCCCGCGATCCGCAGGTTCCACCACCGTGATCGTGCTGGCGTGCTCGACCAGGTCGCCGGGACTCGTCGTGGAGCCGTGCGAGCACCGAGTCGCCCAAGCCGGGTGGCCAGTAGGAAGCCGGGATCTGCGGTACGTCGGCGCCGGGCTGGGAGAAGGACTCCCTCATCGCGGCCGGCAGGTGGCGGAGAACCAGCGGGTTTCCGCCCGTGGCCGCGTAGTACGCGTTGACGAGTCCAGGTTCTGGCCCGGGCCGAGCTCCGACTCATGCGTCCGATGACGGCCGTCGTGCCGCTGGTCTACGCGGTCAAGCACGCCATCGGCGCCGTCGTGGACCTCGAGTCGGTGCTCGCCGCCGCGGTCGGTATGAGCGCCGGTGTGCTGTTCGTCCGCCGTGCTGTTCGCCGCGCTGGGCCTGGTGCTCGTCGCCGTCGCCGAGAACGCCGATCACGTCCTGTGGCTGGCGGCGGCCCTGCTCCCGCTGGGACTGGGCATCGGCGTGGCGATGACGCTCACCACCGACGCCGTGGTCTCCGCGGTGCCGTCCGAACGCGCCGGCGCCGCCTCGGCCATCTCGGAGACGGCCTTCGAGCTCGGCGGAGCGCTCGGCATCGCGCTGCTCGGCTCGACGGTGACCCTGGTCTACCGGGCGTCGCTGGACCTGCCCGCCGACCTGCCCGGTCCCGCCCGCGCCGCCGTGCAGGACTCCCTGGCCGCCGCGGTCAACACCACCGGCTCCGGTGTCGTCGCGGCGGCGCGGGAGGCGTTCACGACCGCCATGCAGGTCACGTCCGTCGCCGCCGCCGCGATCACCGTGATCGCCGCCCTCATCGCCTGGTACACGATCCCCTCCGGTAGGAAGGGCGGCACCACCACGACCCCGACCGAGGAGTAGTCCATGCCGCGTGTAGCCGGGCGCACCCCCGAGGACACCCGCCGCGCGCTGCTGGACGCCGCCGGCGCGTGCATCCGCGCCCGCGGCACCTCCGCCACGCTCGACCACATCGCCAGGGACGCGGGCGTGTCCAAGGGCGGTCTCCTGCACCACTTCGCCACCAAGGACGACCTGGTGCGGGCCCTGGCCCAGGACCTGTTCGACCGGTTCCGCGCCGACGTCGTCGCCGCCGTGGACCCCGACGACACCGCGCCGGGGCGTCTCACCCGCGCCTACATCCGGGTGAGCGCGGCGTTCTCCCGCGACCCCGGCATGTTCCGCGACCTCGTCCCCCTGCTCAGCCACCTGGCGACCATCCCGGAGATCACCGACCTCGCCCGCGAGGACACCCTGCGCTGGCACGACGACCTCGCCGACGACGGCCTCCCGCCCCACGTCACCGCGCTGATCACGGCCGCGGCCGACGGCATCAGCGCCGTGCCCACCTGGCACCACCACCCGGACCGGCAGCCGCTCACCGACCTGGAAGCCCTCCTGGTCGGCCTCACCACACCCGGACCCGCCTGGGACCACCTCGTCCGGCTGCCGGTAGACGGGGATGATCGGCGATGACCGCTGGTCAGGGCCCCTGGGGCTGACCGGGACCGGTGGGTCGCGCGGGATTCGGTCGCGACACCCCGTCACGCGGCTGCCGTGTGGGGTGGAATTCCGCTACGTAGGATCGGCGGGAGGAGTGACCGCGGAACTGTGGACGAGGTGTTCAGTGACATCGGGTGAGTCGGCGTCGACGGCAGGCATGAAAACGAGTGAGCAGGACGGCGTCCTCGTCGCGGTGATCACCGGCGAACTCGACATGGTCAGCGTCGACGCGGTCGGGACGGCCCTGTTCGACCACCTCGGCACCGCCTCCACCGGCCTCGTCGTGGAGCTGGCCGTGGACTTCATGGGCTCGTCGGCGTTGTCGATGATGCTGAAGCTGTCCGGGCAGGCGCAGAACAAGGGCGTGGGCTTCGCGATCGTCGCCGTGCAGGCCGCGGCCGCGCGCCCGCTGATGGCCAGCGCGCTGGGGCAGGTGCTGCCGGTGGCCGACTCGGTGGACGAGGCCGTGCAGATCGCCAGGAAGCAGAAGGAAGCGGCCGGGCAACCCGGTCGGTGATCCTGGCAGCGCGCAGGGGGTGAACGGTCGGTGCGGCCGGCGCTGACGACGCGGTGCCGGCCGGCGACCCGCCCTGCGCGGAGCCCGTGCGGCCGCGTCCACACAGGACACGGCCGCCCGGTTCCGTGCCCGAGGGCCGGTCACACCACCTCGGAGTAGAGCTCCACGGTGCCACCCTTCGTCTTGGCGGTCATGACGCACATCAGGGCCTGGGCCGCGAGTTCCTCGCTGACCTCCAGCTTCGGACCGGTCTCGTCCTCGATCCGGTAGAAGGCGGAGGGCTTCCCGTTCGAGTCCCAGTCGGCCGAGTACCACTTGCGTTCGACGGACTCCGGCTTGCCGACGGTCCACCTGGGAGCGTCGTACGTGAGCATCGAGCCCGGCTTCTTGTCGCCCTGGACGGTGACCTGGCCGTCGGGCATCGGCGCGAACGCCGGCCTCGGTGAGGTGAGCTGGTCGCGCAGCGCGCCCACGTCGGCGAAACCGGCGGCGATGCCGCGTTCGCAGCCCTTGCCGAGGATCTCGCCCGCGAAGCTGGTGATTACGACGAGCTCGGGCCTGCGGTTCACGGTGGCGACCAGGGGGCCACCGCTGTCACCGGGGCAGATGCCCGTGTCGGCGTCTTGCGCGCACAGCACGCTGGCGCCGTCGACCCGATGATCGAGCTGCTCGTCGCACGGACCGTCCTCAATGGTCTTGAACTCGCCGCGCTTGAGCTGGTCGCCCAGGCTCGCCTCGGGGTTCTGCGGGTCGATCGGCGCGGTCAGGCCGTGCCCGAACGCCGTCACGGGTGTGCCGGCGGCCGGGGACTTCTTCGCGATCCGCAACGGCGTCACGTCCTTCACCGGCTCGGCGAGCACGACGACGGCGATGTCGTTCGCCGGCGCGGCCTTCTCGAAATCCCACGGTGCCTCCTCCGCGGGCAGCGTGCGGTACCCGCCGTGGATCGCGTACACCTTGACCTCGAGCTTGCGGCCGGGATCCGTGGACAACGTGCCACCGCCCAGGTACAGCTCCTTGTGGCTGGGGTTCACGGTGTCGAGGCAGTGCCCGGCGGTGGCCACCCGGTCGGGCGCGATGAGAGCACCGCCGCACTGGGCCCGTTGGTGCAGGGGCCGTTCGCCCTTGTTCGCGATGGTCACCATCCACGGTGCGTCCGAGGCTGCCGCCTGCTCGCCACCGGACACCGCGGCCGCCGGTGCCGCAGTCAGCGCGCCGACGCCTACCGAGAGCATGCACGTCGCCATTCTCCTGGAAACCACCGAGTTCCTCCTGGGGATCGACACGACCGGTGATGACACCGAAAGGCCCAGTCGATCATCAGCCTTTGGCGGTATTTCGCTGGCAGGATGCACCGGTTCCGGCGGTTTACCTGCCGCTCGCGCCGTCCATCCGCAAGGCGTTGCGCGAAGCTGGCCAGCTGCTCGCGGGGGCCGGTCGGCGCGGTGCGACGGTCAGCTCCAGCGGAACCGGTCGACGAGGGCGGCACCAGCCGGCACCTGGGGCAGCGCGGCGAACACGCCCATGCCCAGCGCGGCGCCGACCACGTTGACGAACAGGTAGTTCACGTCGGTCAGGTGACCGCCGCCCAGCAGGTTGCCGGTGAAGAACTGGGGCAGCTCGATCGCCAGGTTGAACACCGCCACCACGGCCGGCACGCGCCACCACGAGGCTTTCGCGAGCAGCGGCGGCACGATCACCCGTCAGGCGCGAAGACCACGATGTTCTGCACGGCTTCCTCGACGCCGTAGATGTGGATGTGTCCGAAGTAGACCTTCCAATGCGGTTCACGCTCAGGCATGTCCAGGAAGATCGGGAACACGGTGTTCGCCACGACTCTCGTGACGTACACGCAGAGCACGAGCGCGACGGCAGCGCGGGGTGTCGTGAGCCGGTCGTGGCGGCGCAGGTGTCACAGCAGGAGCAGGAAGACGACCGCTGCCAAGGGGATGACCACCGGGAGCACCGGTACCTCGCGAAACACTTCGCTCCACTTCCTTCAGCGCACCGCGGCGCACGATTTCACCGACGTGGGACGAGACTGCCCTGCTGACGCCTGTACGGCGACATGTCTGCCCGTGCAGGTCAACGTTGCCCTTGTCGAACGGCACAGCTCACTGGGCGGTGCCGGGGTCGGGCAGGAGCGCCAGCTCTGCTTCCGTGGTCTCCCGCTGCGCGCGGTTGCCCAGGGCGTCGAGCTTCCCGAGCGCGAACGTCAGGCAGGCCCGAGCCTGTTCGACCTCACCAGCGCGGCGCCGCGCGACCCCTTCGCTGAGCGCCAGCTCCCCCTCGGTGCGGTAGCTCATCTGGAGCGCACCGATCGTCCTCGCGCCGTGGTAGCTGTCCGCCGCTTCCTTCCAGCGGCCCAACGCCGACAGGCAGTCGCCCATGAGCATCAGCAGCAACGCCACCATCCGGTCCAGCGTCTCCTGATTGGTTTGGTCGCGGTTCTGCCTCGTCTGGTCGAGTGTGGACGCGAACTGCTCCAACGCGTCGGCGAACCTGCCTGCTGCCAGCAGGCAGACGGCCAGGCCGAGAGACGTCCAGACCCTGTGCTGGAAGTAGTCGAATTCCCCGGACCCCTCATAGGCGAAGGTGATGTGTTCGAGCGCTTCCGTGAACTCGCCGAGGTGTGCGAGCACCAGTCCGATGGTCGATTTGGCGGACATGACGATCCGGCGGTGTCCGATCTCCTCCGCAACCGCCACCGCTTCCCGCAACGTTGTGAGCGCGAGCTTCTGCTCGTCGGTGCAGCGGTGCTGCGTCGCGCCGAGCAGGTTCAGCATCTCGGCCTCACCGCGCCGGTCGCGGAGTGCCCTGGCGGCATGCAGGCCGAACTCGAAGACCTCGTTCCAGCGGTGCTTCTGCTCGCGACCGATGGCGTAGCAGTGGATCGAGACCGCGAAGTCGAGCACCTGGCGGTGCCGGCCGAGTGCCGCGGCCTCCCGTTGCACCGCCGACCAGTTCGAGGCCTCGCGGTCGAGCCACTCGGCCGCCTCCTCGTATGAGCGGAACGGGCAGTCCCGCGGCACCTCCAGCACGTCCGGGAAGAACAGCCGGCCCGCCGTGGACGCCAGGTCCAGGACGTGCGTGGCGAAGGCGTCGCGCAGCTCGTCGCGCACGTCCTGTGGTTCTTCCTCAAGCCGGCGTTCGCGCGCGAAGATGCGGATCAGGTCGTGGAACTGGAAGCGCACCGACTCGGTCGTGATGGTCAGCAGGGACACCTCGACGAGCTCGTCCAGCACCAAACCGACCTCGGCCACCGGCACACCGGTCGCCACAGCGGCGAGATCGTCGTCGAAGTGCACGCCGGGAACGACGGCCAGCCGGCGGAACACCGACCGGGCCCGCGGCGACAATGCCTGGTACGACGTCGAGAACGCCGTCCGCAGGTCCGCGTCGCCCATCGAGAGCGAGTCCAGCAGCCTCCGCTCGTCCCGCAGCGCACCCGCCAGCGCGGCGGCCGATCGCCCGTCGTGCCCGACAGCGAGACGGGTGCACACCATCCGCACCGCTAGCGGCAGGTTCCCGCACAGCGCCACCAGCTCCCGCACGGCCTCGGGTTCCTCGCGCACCACCTGCTCGCCGGCGACGGCCGCGACCAGCTCCACGGCACCGTCCTGCGTCAGCGTGTCCAGCAGCACCCAGCGCGCCGACTCCAGCCCCGCGAGCACGCGCCGGCAGGTCACGATCGTCAGGCACCCCTCGCTCATCGTCAGCAACGGCCTGATCTGGCCTTCGTCGGAGGCGTTGTCCAGCAGCACGAGCACCCGCCGACTGCGCAACACCTTGCGGAACAGCGAACTGCGTTCCTCGAGCGTCACGGGCATCCGCCCCGGCGGCACGTCCAGTGAGGCCAGCATCTGTTCCAGCGCCGCGGCGGGGCTGAGCGGGTGGTCGTCGACACCGCGCAGGTCCAGCGCGAGGCAGCCGTCCGGGAAGGAGTAGAGCAGCTCGTTCGCCGCCGCCACCGCCAGCGACGTCTTTCCGATCCCTGGCGGTCCCGCGATCACGACGACACCACCGGTCTCGGCCTCCCGGGACAGCCGCAGGAGCTCCTGCTGCCGTCCGACGAAGCCGGGCACGGCGGGCAGGCGGCGCAACGCCGCACCTGTGACGGCCCCCGTCGAGCGGCGACGCCCCTGCCTCGCCAGGGAGAGGAAAGACTGCCGGGCGTCCCCCGTGAGACCCAGCGCGTCGGCGAGCAGTTCCGTCGACCGCTGCTGCGGGGCATTCGCCCGGCCGCGTTCCAGCTCGCGCAGCGCCCGGACGCTCATCCCGGAGGTGAGCGCCAGACCCGCCTGCGACAGACCTGCCGCCGTCCGCAGGCTCAGGAGGACCTCACCGAACGTCGATCCGGATGTCACGGTGTGGAAGGCGCTCATGCCCTCAATCTCATCTATCTCGGTCCGGAAGGGCAAACCGATGTGGAATACCGAACAGCGGGCATTCGGGTGAAAGTCACCCGATCGTCGTGATCTCCTCCGCCGGCAACAGGGCGAGCTCCGCCTCCACCGGCGCGCGGTCGGCGGGGTCGTCGCAGAGGTCGAGCGCGAGCGTGAGGCACTCGCGTGCGCGCCCGAGGTCGCCCGCCTGGCGCCACGCCGTGCCCTCGCACACCAGCAGTTCCACCCGGCTGCGGTAGGTCGGCCGGTCCGTCCCGAACAGCCTGATGACCTCGTGGTACTGCTCGGCGGCCTCCTGCCAGCGGCCCAGGCCTGCGAGGCAGTCGGCGATGTTCATCCGCACCAGCGTCGTCGTCTTGGCGGCCACCTCCGGGTTCGTCTCGCCGATCCGCTCGACGACCTCCGCGAGCAGCGGCGTGAGAACGGTGAGCGCCTCGGCGAAGCGGCCCGTCGCGACGCGGATGCCGCCGCTTCCGATGTGCATCCAGAACCGGGTCTCGAAGAAGTCGTAGGGGTCCGACATGCCGAACGCGAGGTCCGCGTGCCGCACCGCCTCCTCGGGTTCGCCGAGGAACACCAGCGGCCACCCGACCGCCGAGTGCGCGATCATGGCGCCCCAGGTGTGGTCGATCTCCTCGGCGAGGGCCACCGTCTCCAGCAGAACGGTCCGCGCCCGTGCGCTGTCGCCCAGGCTCCAGTGGAACGACATCCCGTACTGGGCGAGCAGGTTGACCTCCGCCCTGCGGTCTCCCAGCTCCCTGGCGGCCCGCACGCCGCAGCCGAACACGTCGGTCCAGGGGTACATCGGCTCGCGCCCGTGCGCGTAGTTGTACAGCGCCCAGGTGCAGTCGACCACCTCGCGGTACCGGCGGGCCTCCGTCGCCCCGCGCACCACCGGGACCCAGTTGGTGGACTCCTGCTCCAACCACTCCTTCGCCTCGTCCTGCGAGCGGAACGGGCTGTCCTGCGGCACGTCGGTCACCTTGGCGAGGAACAGCCTCGAGGCGTCGGTGGTCTTGCGCAGCACGTGGGTGAGCAGGTCGTCGTGCAGCCGGGCGCGGACGTCCCGCGGTTCCTCCGCCGCCAGGCGTTCCCGGGCGAACAACCGGAGGAGGTCGTGGAACTGCAGCCGCATCCGTGCGGTCGTCACGGTGAGCAGCGATGCTTCGACCAACTCGTCCAGCTGCGCCTCGACCTCCTCCTGCGTGACCCCGGCGACGACCGCCGCGAGTTCCTCGCTGAAGTGGGCTCCGGGGATGAGGGCGAGCCTGCGGAACACCTCCTGCGCCGCGGGGCTGAGCCTGCGCAGCGACAGCTCGAAGGCCGGCCTGAGCCGCAGGTCGCCCGCCGCGAGCGAGTCGAGCCGCCGGCGTTCGTCGCGCAGCTGGCCCGCCAGGTAGGGCAGCGACCAGTGCCGGCGGGTCGCCAGGCGGTTGCCGACGATCCGCACCGCCAGCGGGAGGTGGCCGCACAGGCCCACCACCTCCTTGGCGGCGGCGGGGTCGGCCAGTACGACCTCCTCGCCCACGATGGTGGCCAGGAGGTCGACGGCGCCCTGCTCGGGCAGCACGTCGAGCACCAGGCGCTGTACCGGGGCCCGGTCAGCGGCGTCCAGGTCCGGGAGCGAACGTCGGCAAGTGACGATCGTGAAGCTGCGGTCGGAGTCGGCCAGCAGCGGCAGGACCTGGGCCTCGTCCGCGGCGTTGTCCAGCACGACCAGGATGCGCCGGTCCCGCATCAGGGTGCGGAAGAGCGAGCTCCGTTCGGTGCTGCCCGGCGGGATGCGGCCGGCGGGCACGCCGAGAGCGGTGAGCATCCGCTCCAGCGCGAACCCCGGCTGGACGGGATGGTCGTCCACGCCGCGCAGGTCGACCGCCAGGCACCCGTCCGGGAAGTGCGCTTTGAGGCTGTCCGCGGTGGCCACGGCGAGCGAGGTCTTGCCAACGCCGGGAGGCCCGACCACGACCGTGGTGCCCCCTGCCCGCGCGGCGCGGGACAGCCGGCCGAGCTCGTCGTCCCTGCCGATCAGCGCGGGCACGGCGGGCAGGCCGTACAGCATCGTCCTGGTGCCCGACGTGCTGGACCTGCGCCTGCCCTCCCTGGCCAGCAGGAGGAACGACTCGCGTTCGTCACCGGTCAGCCCGAGTGCGGTGGCCAGCAGCTCGGTGGACTTCTGCTGGGCGGCCGCCGCCCGTCCGTGCTCCAGCTCGCGCAGCGTGCGCACGCTCAACCCGGAGGCGAGCGCCAGCTCCCGCTGCGACAGTCCGGCCGAGGTGCGGTACCTCAGCAGACAGTGGCCGAAGGACGGACCAGGTGGTTCTTCGCGCGGCTCAGTCACGCCGCTCATTCAACCTCGCGGCGTGCAGGGTACAAGGGGGCAACGCCCGCCGATCGCGAGGGCGGGTCGTCAGCGCGTCCGACGTTCTATTCGTCCGGAATGGACAGTGGGATCCGGGAGTGTCAGGATCGTGCACTGTGCAGCGGTGACAGGTGAGGAGTCGTTCTCGGTTCGACCGTCCCCGGTGGGCCGGGGTGGGGGAGACCGAGCCTGGTGCGGGACGCCACGTGCTCGTCGAGGACTTCCCGCAGGGGAGCCGGTGTGCGGACTGGCGCCGCGATGTCCTCCCCGGCCTTCGCCGGCCAGGGGACCGGGTGCACCACCGGTCCCTGCCGCGGACCCGGCCCCGCGACGTCGTCGCGCCACGTCGGTTACAGCACGTCGCGGTACCGCCCGGCCGCGCCGCCGTTGACGATCCAGTTCAGCCAGCGGTCGTGGTCCATCTCCGTGGTCGGCCAGGTGAGGGTGCCGGGGCAGAAGCAGACCACGTCGTCCGGGCGCCCCGGCCTGCCGTGCGACCGGGGCTGCGGGCCGTTGAGTGCGAACACGCCTCCCGGCACGTCGTGCGCGAGCACCAGGCCGGCCGGTGGTGGACCGTCCGGCTCGTGCAGGCCGTTCACCTCGGCGATGCCGGGCACGCCCTCCGGGCCCCTCCCGATCCGGTGTGGACGCGCACCGGCCGTCGTGCAGCAGGATGCCGCCGGTGTTGAGAACGATCGCGCCCAGCCGCGACTCCGCTGCGATTCGCGGCCGGCGCAGCGCCGCCCGGCACGTGCGCGGATCGGGCCGCGGCATCGTGGCCTGGGCCAGGCTGCGGCGCACGTCGGCGGCCAGTCACTCCCACACGGCGTTCCGCACGTCGATGGGTTAAGCGATGTCGTTCACGAGCCTTTCCCGTTCTCGGCTCCTGCGGTGTGCTCCCGCGTCGTCGCGGTGGTGCTGGTTCCGGCCTGGGCGGGGGGGTCTTGGTTCAACCACGGGGACGGATTCGGTCCGGCCGGACCGCAGATCATGTTCGTTCGCCTGTTTCCCAGACCGCGCCACGCATCCATTCGGGTGACCAGCGTTCCTCTATTCCTTCACAATAAACTGATAATACCTATTATCAGTTATATTAGTCGGGTGGTCGAGTCGGAGTGCTGGTCGACTTTCGGTGAGCTGTTGCTGGGGCACCGGCGTGCCGCCGGACTGAGTCAGCAGGGTCTGGCGGAACGGTCGGGCATCAGCGTGCGGGCGCTGCGGGAGTTGGAGCAGGGCCGGGCTCGTGCGGCGCAGCGGCGATCGGCCGAGGTGCTCGCGGACGCCTTCGGACTGGGTGGCGCGCAGCGGGAGGAGTTCCTGCGGATCGCGGAAGAGGGGCGCAGGCGGCGGTCCTCGTCGTCGGTCGCCAGTATCGCCGAGCTGCCACCAATGCCCGTGGACCGGGTGGGACGGGGGCGGGAGCTGTCCCGGCTGCAGGAGTGCATCCGCACGAGTCCGTCGGTGGCGATGGTCGGCCAGCCCGGTGTCGGCAAGACGGTGCTGGCGGCGTCGGCGGCGCACCACCTGCGCGACGAGTTCCCAGACGGGTGCCTGGCGGTGGACCTGCGCGGCGTCGACGAGCAGCCGCTGCCCGTGCAGATCGTGTTCGACCGGTTGTTGCGGGCGCTGGGCGTGGCGGCGAGCGACGTGCCGACGGCCGTGACCGAGCAGTCCGGCCAGTACCGGGCGGTGCTGCAGAACCGGAAAGTGCTGGTGCTGCTGGACAACGCGGCCTCCGAGGTGCAGGTCCGGCCGCTGCTCACAGCCTCTCCTGGGTGCCGGACGCTGGTGACGTGCCGCCGCATGCTGGCCGGTCTGGAGGGTGTGCGGTGGGTGCACCTCGACCCGTTCGACGACGTGGACGCGGAGGCGTTGCTGGAGGCCGTCGTCGGTGAGGGCCGGGTGCGGGCCGAGCCGGGTGTGGTGGGTGAGCTGATCGAGTTGTGCGGGAACCTGCCCCTGGCGTTGCGGATCGCGGGCAACCGGCTGGCGAGCCGGCCGCACTGGTCGTTGCGGTACCTCGTGGAGCAGCTGCGCGACGAGCGGACGAGGTTGTCGTCGTTGTCCGCGGGAGACCTGCAGGTGCGGTCGGCGTTCGAGGTGTCGTACCGGGGGTTGTCGCCTGAGGGCCGGATGTTCTTCCGGCGGCTCGCGGCGCTGCCGGGTGCGGACTTCGGGGTGGAGCTGGCGCAGGTGGCCGGGGGTGTGACGGAGCGGGAGGCGTTCGGTCTGCTCGACGAGCTGGTGGACGCGAGCATGGTGCTGGCCGGTCCGGCGGAGGGCCGGTTCCGCTTCCACGACCTGTTGCGGTTGTTCGCCCGCGAGCGCTGGGAGACCGAGGACGACGAGGCCGATCGCTCCGCGACCGCGGAGGCGGTGCTGGAGCACCTGCTGGGCATGGCGATCGCGGCGGGGGAGCGGTTCTCGCCGGAGGAGCTCGCGAACGAGGTGTTCGACTCGCTGGACGAGGCGCGCACGTGGCTGGAGCAGGAGCGGTCAGGCTGGCTGGCCGCGTTCCGCGAGGCGGCGCGGACCGGGTGGCACCGCGAGGTCGTGATACTCGCGCGGGCGATGCACTGGTACGCCGACGACGACCGGTACGGGGTGGACTGGGTCGAGGTCTTCGGCGCCGGGGTCGCCGCGGCCCGGACACTGCGCGACGTGTCCGCGGAGGCGCGGCAGCGCAACCTGCTCGGGCGGGCCCTGGTGACGGCCCGGGACTGCGCGGGCGCGGTGGAGCAGCACCGGATCGCCCTGCGCTGCGCCGACGAGGTCGGCGACCCGGTGGAGCGGGTGTGGGCGCTGGCGCACCTGACCGCGCAGGAGTCCCTGCTGGGCGACCGCAAGAACAGCTTGGAGCACGCGCGGCAGGCCGTCGAGCTGTCCGCGCCGTTCCCGTTCTGGTCGGTGCGGATGACGGTGCGCTTCCAGTTCGGTGTGCTGTTGCTGCTCGACGGCCGGCCCGAGGACGCGCTCGTGGTGCTGGAGGACCTGCGGCAGGACGCGGTGCGGCACAGCCGCGACGGCGAGGTGGCGTTGCCCCGCACCAGGTTGCTGGCGATGAGCATCGAGGGTGTGGCCCGGTGCCTGCACGCGGTGCGGCAGTGCTGCCGTTCGGCGGCGATGTTCGCCGAGGCGCGTGGCCTCTACGAGAAGGTGGGTGCCTCGATGCACGCGGCGCGCGCCGCCTTCCAGGAAGGGCGTTGCCGCCTCGACTCCGGTGAGGACCAGGTCGCGGACACCCTGTTCCGGTGCGCGCTGGCCACGTTCGACGAGCTGTCGCGGCCGGAGCAGCGGGCCGAGGTCGAGGTGGAGCTCGCCCGCATCTCCGCGCGCTGACCTCGTTCCGGGGTTCGGCGGGATGCGTTGGGGTGCGTTGAGGCAGGAAAGATTTCCTTTGTGGTTCCCGGTTGGGCCGTTCGTGTTGATCCTGCCGCCGGGGAGTGGCTGGATTGCGGAACGATCGCGGTCCGATCGAGTTCGTTCGGCGCACTCGATGACCAGGGAGGTGCCGTCGCGGCGGGCGAGCTGAGCGGCAGTTCGGAGTGGACTGAATGGACATCAAGTTCGATCCGACCTTCGACTGGCTGTGGATCCTCGTGGCGGGTCAGAAGGCCCCGAGGATCGACGTCGCGGCCACCCGTGCGCTCGCGCAGAACTGGGTCGAGAGCGGCCGCACCCTCGGCGAGATGGCCAACGGTGTCCTCGACCTGATCGGCAGCGTCGAGAACGCGATCGGCGGACGGGTGGGCCGCGCTTTCCGCGACCGCGTGACGAGCGTCGTGAACTCGGTCCCGAGCATCGTCGCGATGGCCAACAACCAGTCGGCCAGCCTGCTGAAGCTCGCGCTGAGCGTCGAACAGGCCGTCTACACGATGCTCATCGAGATCGCGTTCTTCGCGGCCTCGATCCTGTGGGCACTCGCGAGCCCGTTCACCGCGCCGCTGGTGCCCGCCTTCATCACCGCGGCCAGGACCGCCGTCCAGGAGATCAGCGCGCAGCTGCACTGGGTGATCCGGCTGATCATGGAGGGCGTCGAGGAGGGCATCGACGAGATCGTCCAGGACGCCATCGCCCAGATCGCCCAGTTCGCGGAGGGCAACCGCTTCGAGTGGGACGTCCAGAGCACCATCATCGGCGGCCTCGCCGGAGCCGGTGCCGGCGTCATCGCGGGCGGCATGCACACCGGCATGCGGGCGTGGAAGCCCAAGGCCGAGGACACCGTGCTGTTCCACGGCACCAGCGAGGCGACCGCCGACGTCGTGGTCGGCGCCGCCACCACGGGAATCCTCGGCGGCAGCATGGACGACCTGTGGACCGGCGCGGTCGGCGGCATGTTCAGCGGTGCCACGCAGAAGAAGGCCAGCGACGCGGGTGACGCCATCGAGGACCACCTGAGGAACACCGGGTACATCACGTCGCCGCCGATCGGGGAGATCGGGCGGCCGGATGCGCCGGATGCGCCGGATGTGCCTGGTGGTGGGGTTGGTGCCGGCGGAAGCGGTGAGCCCGAGGCGAGGGTTGGTGAGGACGGCTCGGTCGGTGCCGCGGGGCGTGATGGGGAGGACTCGGCCGGTGCCGGAGGGCGCGCTGGGGGCGGTGATGTGCCGGGTGCTGGGGCGTCTGGCGGTGGGGTGCCCGGTGTCGGCGTGCCTGGTGCCGGTGTACACGGCGCTCGTGAGGGTGATGCTGGTCGAGGCGGTGCTGATGCGGGCGGTCAGGGGGACAGCGTGGCTCCGCAGGCCGGGGGCACGGCTGGTTCGCCGTCGGGTGCGGGCGTCGTCGGTGGTGGCGCGAACCCCGGCCAGGGCACAGGCGGACGTCCGGGAGCGATCGGCGGTGTGCCGGGCGGTGGCGTTCCCGGCGCGGTGCCGGGGAGTTCGGCTGGGAACACCGGCGGGTCGGGTGGCCGGCAGGTTCCGGGAGGACAGCAGAACACAGGCGGGCAACAGGTTTCTGGTGGCGGGCAGACGACTTCCGTACCGCCCGTTGTGGAAGCGCCCCAGTCGCCGGGTGCGCAGTCGCCGGGTGCGCAGTCGCCGGGTGCGCAGTCGCCGGGTGCGCAGTCGCCGGGTGCGCAGTCGCCGGGTGCGCAGTCGCCGGGTGCGCAGTCGCCGGGTGCGCAGTCGCCGGGTGCGCAGTCGCCGGGTGCGCAGTCGCCGGGTGCGCAGACGCCGGGTGCGCAGACGCCGGGTGCGCAGTCGCCGGGTGCGCAGACGCCGGGTGCGCAGACGCCGGGCTCGCAGACGCCGGGCTCGCAGACGCCGGGCTCGCAGACGCCGGGCTCGCAGACGCCGGGCTCGCAGACGCCGGGCTCGCAGACGCCGGGCTCGCAGACGCCGGGCTCGCAGACGCCGGGCTCGCAGACGCCGGGCTCGCAGACGCCGGGCTCGCAGACGCCGGGCTCGCAGACGCCGGGCTCGCAGACGCCGGGCTCGCAGACGCCGGGCTCGCAGACGCCGGGCTCGCAGACGCCGGGCTCGCAGACGCCGGGCTCGCAGACGCCGGGCTCGCAGACGCCGGGCTCGCAGACGCCGGGCTCGCAGACGCCGGGCTCGCAGACGCCGGGCTCGCAGACGCCGGGCTCGCAGACGCCGGGCTCGCAGACGCCGGGCTCGCAGACGCCGGGCTCGCAGACGCCGGGCTCGCAGACGCCGGGCTCGCAGACGCCGGGCTCGCAGACGCCGGGCTCGCAGACGCCGGGCTCGCAGACGCCGGGCTCGCAGACGCCGGGCTCGCAGACGCCGGGCTCGCAGACGCCGGGCTCGCAGACGCCGGGCTCGCAGACGCCGGGCTCGCAGACGCCGGGCTCGCAGACGCCGGGCTCGCAGACGCCGGGCTCGCAGACGCCGGGCTCGCAGACGCCGGGCTCGCAGACGCCGGGCTCGCAGACGCCGGGCTCGCAGACGCCGGGCTCGCAGACGCCGGGCTCGCAGACGCCGGGCTCGCAGACGCCGGGCTCGCAGACGCCGGGCTCGCAGACGCCGGGCTCGCAGACGCCGGGCTCGCAGACGCCGGGCTCGCAGACGCCGGGCTCGCAGACGCCGGGCTCGCAGACGCCGGGCTCGCAGACGCCGGGCTCGCAGACGCCGGGCTCGCAGACGCCGGGCTCGCAGACGCCGGGCTCGCAGACGCCGGGCTCGCAGACGCCGGGCTCGCAGACGCCGGGCTCGCAGACGCCGGGCTCGCAGACGCCGGGCTCGCAGACGCCGGGCTCGCAGCCTAGTGGGGTGCAGCCGGGTGGTCTCCCGCCTTCGTCGCAGGGTGGGGACGTTGCACCTGTGGACGCTCCGCGTTTGGACTCGCCGGCGTTGAGCCCGCAGGACCCAGGCGGGGTTCGGTTGGAGGTTCCTCCGCCGGGGGCCGTGCAGTCGCAGCTGCCGCCGGCCGTGTCGGACGAAGCGCGCACCGATGTCGGTGTTGTGGGCGAAGAACGGAATGAGCCCAGTGCGCCGCAGCCTCAGGCACCGCAGTCCCAGACGCCCCAGGCCGAGCCTGGGCAGTCCCGGACACCACAACCTCAGCCGGGTCAGGCTCAGCCGGGTCAGGCTCAGGCACCGCAACCCCAGCCAGGTCAGCCCCAGACCGGGCAGCCCCTGGGCCGACCTGGCCGGGACGACGTCGTGGGGCCGCTCTCGTCCTCGTCGGTCGAAACACCCGCACCCCAGCACGTGCCGGTGACGCCGGACGCGGTCCCGGTGGTCGAGGCGCCGAGCGAGATCGGAGTGGACCGCGGGACGACGGAGTTCCAGAGCTCGCAGCCGGAGTTCTCCCACACACCGACGCCGCATGCGGCCGAGGTGGACCACGACACCGACCGCGAGTCCGACACCGAATCCGTCTTCGACGACGCTCGAACAGACAACTCCGATGTGGAGTCCGTGTTCGAGCCGGAAATGGAAACGCAGCCGGAGCCAGAAAGGCAGCCAGAGCCCGAAACGCAGCCGGCCCCCACCACGCCCGCACAGCAGTACCGCCGTGACGCGTTGGAACAAGCCCCCGCCCACCAACGGGGAACCGTCCGAGGCCTGCCCGGCCAGCCGGAGTCGCACCGGTCGGCGTTCGAGGTGCGCAGAGCGGTGCAGGACGGTGTGTGGACGACGGAGCTGACGGTCGTCGTGGACATCGATCCCGAGGGCCGTTTCGGCGAGGAGGTGCGGCGGGAGGCGTTGCGGGACGCCCAGGCCGGGGTCGACCAGTACCTCAACGGGCCGGACCTGCGCACGGACAACGGGGACCTGCTGCGGTTCCGGGTCGTTCCACACGACGGGAGCTCATCGGTGGTGCACCACGTGGTGCACCTGGACCCCGAGCACGAGGTGGACCAGACGCACTGGACGCCGGGGCAGGGGCCGTTGGCCTCCGCGCACGAGGTCGGCCACATGTTCGGGCTTGTGGACGAAACCGGTGGCGCGAACCGGCCTACGGTCGAGGGCACGCTGATGGGGCGGCACCAGCGGACCGGGCCGGACGGCGTGCCGCGGGCGGTCACGAAGGTCGAGGTGCCCTCGCGGTACCTGTCCGTGCTGTCGCGGGTGATCGGGCCGGTCGACCTGCTCGCCGACGTCCCACGTGGAAGGGTCACGGCCGACCTGCCGATGGATGCGGTGGAGCCGCGGCTGTACCGGGGCACGGAGGAGAAGGGGCCGGGCGGGCGCCGGGTGCGGTTCGCCCTGCCCGGCGAGGAACAGGGCGGTGACCGGAAACCGGAGGAGCACGCACCCGACCCGGAGTCGGCGGAACAACGGCTGCGCGACAGCCTCCCGCAGTACCTCCGGGACAGCCGCGCGCTCGGTGCCGCCCAGCAGATCGACGTGCTCCGCGGGGACGACGGAGCGCGCATCGAGATCGAGCAGGCCCTGAGGCGTCTCGCACCTGACGTGAAGCAGTGGGACGGTGCCGCCGAGCTGTCCGAGGCGATCGAGCACGCGGTCGCCGGCGCGTTCCAGGAGACCGGGAGCCGCCCCACCGTCAAGGGTGACGACCGGTTCTACAGCTTGGAGATCAAGGCCACGGCGCACTGGGACCGCGTGGTGGTCCTCGGTGAGGCCGAGAACAAGCAGGTCGCCTCGTCCAAGACCAAGACGTCGTCCTCCGTCGAGGAGGACGGCACGCGGCAGAACAACCTCTCGCCGCCCCTGCAGTTCACCGGTCTGCCCGGTGTCGTGGTGCAGGTCATGCCCACGATCCCCGCCGCGCCCGTCGAACAGGTGAGCAGCGAGCAGAAGAAGGAGCTGGGCAGGTCGACGAAGGTCGAGCACACCCCGGCGGTGAAGGCCGACGTCCCGGTCACCCTGTCGTTCCGGCTCTTCGACGGGGACGGCCGCAGTGCGCGGTCACCGGAGGGGGAGCGGGAGGTCGAGGTCGGCGGCCGAGTGACCCTGACGGTGCCGACCGACCTCCCGACGAAGGACGACGCGGGCCGCGCGGTGCTCCAGGAGGAGACCGGGTCGCGGATCGGTGACGTCGTCGGAGCGGACATCGCCCCGGTCACGAGGGCGGACCGCGACCGGCTCGTCGCCGGCGACCCGCTGTGGCAGGAGAAGCAGGGGGACGAGACGACCCGCCTGCCGGAGCTGACCGGCCTGCCGCGCGGCGTCGCCACCGAGTCGGCCGTGGTCAACAACCCCGGCACGGTCACCTTCGCCGACCAGGTCCTGTCCCGCCTGCAGCCGCGCTTCGCGAAGGCGACCGCGCTCGGTTCGGACGGCCGTGAGGTCGTCGAGGAGTTCTTCAGCGAGAGCACCATCGCGGAGAACCTGCCGAAGATGGCCGTCTACGACGGCGAAGCCGAGCCGGAGACGGGGTGGGTCGCCTCACCGCCGATCTTCAAGGGGCGTGGGCGCGGGTTCGAGTGGCGCCCGCGCAGCACGCAGCTGGAGATGCGCGCCGTCGCGCGGTGGGTGCGCGTCGACCAGGTCAGGGACAAGGTCAAGATCACCGAGCGGACGCACGCGCACTTCGAACACTCCGGCAAGTACGCCGTGAAGCGGAAGTTCGCGTTGTCCGGCTTCGTCGGCGGTGGCGGCGAGCCGATCCCCGGTGTCATGGCGGCGGGTGGCATCACGGGCAGCGCGAGCATCGAGCGGAACGCGTCCGGGAAGGTCTCCGGCTCGACCGCGGGCAAGCAGGCGCTGAAGATCACGGGCGACGCCGTCCGCTACGAGATGGTCTACGACATCGAGGTCCGCCAGGTCGGCAAGGAGGGGCAGCGGCCCTGGAAGCTGGACGGCAACGTCAGCGCACTGCACTGGGCCTCCCGGCGCAACGCGGAACGGGCCGGGCTCGTCGAGCCGAGCCAGGAGGACGGCGGGTTCCGCGGCGGTGCCGACCGGACCGTGCAGGGACCGCCGGAGTTCGAGCGCGGCAAGGCGATCCTCGGCGTGGTGGAGGAGGTCGACAGCGGCCGGCTGCTCGAACAGGCGCTGGCGCCGCTGCTGCACGACGTCCCGCTGCAGAGGCGGTGGTACGTCAGCAGTTCGATGTTCGTCCGGCAGTTCACCGACGGCGACGTCGAGGACGGGCGGCTCACCGCGAAGGCGGTCGAGGCGATCCAGCGGGGCCGATCCCTCGCGGAAGCGCTGGACGAGAACGAGATCGCCCGCCTTACCCGGCGCCTGACCGACGGCGGGCTGCTGATCCCGTTGCGGCGCAAGGGCTGGTTCCACGACTACCGCACGACGGTGACCGTGACGGCACGGGTCGGCGACATCGAGGAGGGTGACCCGCTCACCGCCGACGAGCTCGCGGAGGTCTACGTCGGCAAGGCCACCGGCGGCATCGAGAGCGGTGGTTCACGGTCGGCCGAGGTCGGCGGCGGCCCCCAGCTGCGGTTCATGGGCCTGCTCCCCGGCTCGGGGCCCTCGACCACCGCGTTCGGCGTTCTGCTGTTCGGCGTGCGCGGGGCGCGGAATTGGTCGGAGGAGACGACCTTCGGCTCGAAGGCCAAGCGCAGAGTCGAACGGCGCAAGGGCGACTCGCTCACCGAAGAGGGTAAGATCGGCGACCGGGCGGTCCGCCAGTTCAGGTCCACGCTCACGATCGACTTCAGGGTCGACTCGGAGCGCCGCCACGCCGAGGCCGTGCGCAGGATCATCCCTGGCCGCAGCGGTCGCCAGCTGCCCACGCACGCGGAGATGCCCCGCGTGCCCGGCGAGATCTCGGTCGAGATGCGCACGCTGGTCCCCGAAGCGTTGCTGGCACCGGGAAACCCGTTCGACGCCGAGCCCGACGCGCCGGTCGTGCCCACTCCCACGCGCACGCTGCCCGACCCGCCCGCACCGCACGCGTTGCGCCCGCCGATGTCGCACCGCTTCGACGACGTCGAGATCGTGTCGTTCCACGGCGCGGAGAGGCTCCAGCAGGCCGCGCTGGAGACGATGAGCATCGCGTCCGGTCACGACCCCGTGGTGCACAGCCGCACCGGCGTCATCGCGCAGACGGTCAGCGCGGAGCTCGCCTCCGAGAAGCTGGCGCAGGACCTGCGCCTGTTCAGCGACACCCTGGTGATCGACTCCGCCAAGAAGCTGCACGGCCGCCGGGTGCACGACCTGTTCGGCAGCTGGGGCGTCACCTTCGCACCCCGCCTGTCGGCGACACCCGTGACCGCGCACGAGTACCAGCAGGTCGTGCGTGAGGTCCAGGGCACGTCGAAGGTCACCGGTGTCAGCGGCCCCACGGACACCTTCGGCGGTTACGTCATCGGGGTCCCGGTGCTGACCGACAGGAGCCTGACGGCCGGCGAACAGGGCACGCACGCGATGCCCCGCGGCATCCTGGTCCTCCTCGGATCGCCGTACAGCGGCAGCGACGGCAGGTCGGACTCCGGCTACGTCGAGACCACGGAAAAGCTCTCGATCAGCGAGTTGCCGCAGAAGATGTTCCTGGTCCGCCTGGACGTCGACGCGACCGTCGTCGCGGAGGCCGTCCACAAGAACAACCTCACCTTCGGCCTGACCGCCCCGAAGCCGCTCACCAGGGCCGGTGAGGTCGTCCACCTGCCGGAGTCCGTGCTCGCCTGGGTGACGGCGGACCAGCTCGCGGAGCTCGCGACCGGCACCCCTCCTGCCGCGTCCCGCCCCGACGGGACGCTCGCCGTGCCGCCGGGGCTGAGCCCAGGACGGACCGAGGGCCAGTCGGTCGGCCTCGGCGGCATCAGCCGGCCGATCGACCTCCAGCAGCACGTCGACGCCCTGCGCGACGAGCTGGCACGCCACCCCGCCATCGGCGCGGACAAGGCCCGCCGGTTGCTGCCGGACTCCACCCTCGACCCGAACAACGTCAACATCGCGAGCGTCAAGCGGTTCCTGTCGGACGCCAACCGCATGGTCAACAGCCTGATCAACGGCGGGCAGGTGGCCCCGAACAGGCTGGAGGACCGCTTCCACGGCGAGACCTACGACCTCGTGATCGACGCGTCGTTCACCGAGGAACCCTCCCAGGGCGCGGTGCGGAACGTCGCGAAGCTCAAGGCCGGGGTGAGCGCGGAGCTGGGCGCGAAGGGCGTCACGAGCCGGGTGCGGACCCTGTTCACGGCCATCGCGTCGTCCCGCGCGGCCGTCGTCGTGCGCAACCCCGGCACGACCGACCCGGGCAGTGGGCAGGACGAGAACGCCAAACCCCGGCGGACCGAGGGCCAGGCGGGTGCGGGGCCCGGTCTGGAAGGGATCTTCGGCCGCAGGGAGCTGAAGAAGACCACGGACGAACGGACCAAGTACAGCCAGTCGGCCACCGTCGAGGGTCCTGTCGCCGTCCACACCGGACGCCTGGACGTCACGCTGCGGATCCAGCGCCACGGACGTGACTTCGGCTCGGTCGAGGTGACCGAGGAGGCCGAGGTCACCAAGCTCGCGGAGGAGGCGTTCCCCCCGCCGGTGCGGGGAGGCCGGTTCGGCTCGGCCGAGGCGGACAGCGGTGTCCGCACCGGCCCGCTGAGCGACGACGACATGGCGGCGTGGCGGACGACGTTGCCGGACGGCACGCCCGTTCCGCCGATGAAGGACCTCGGCGCCCACTGGGCGGAGCACTACTTCGGCGACATCGAGGTCCTGCGCCGCGACGTGGTGGACGTGCTGCGCGCCGCGGACGTCGACATCACCCCGAAGGTCCTGCGCGTGCTCCGGACCGCGATCACGCCCACGAGCGTGCGCGCCGCGTTCCAGGCCGCGCTGGACGGCCGGTTCGTGCTCTCCCTGCGCGACGGCCTCGACCACGACGTGGAGATCCACTTCCGGCCGTCGCGCACGCCGAGGTTCGCCAGCACGAGCGCGGGCGTGCGGATCGACGCCCAGCACGTGCGGTCCGAGGAGACCGAGGTCGGTTTCACCAGCGGCAACGAGGCGGAGCTGCTCAACACGGCCCCGTTCGGCGCGCTGGGCCAGGCGACCGCGACCGGCTCCGGCAAGGGCACCGAGTCCGGGACGAAGCCGTTCCGCAGCCCGTTCGACGCGAAGGGCGCTTCCACGACGAGGACCACGCACACCGCGCTCGGTCCCGAGCTGGAGGAGAGCGAGCTGTCCCGGACGGACGAGTCCAGGACCGCCGCGCCGATGAGCTCCGAGACCAGGACGGACGAGAAGCTCACCCGCGCCTTGGTCGCCAGCGTGGACACCCGTGTCGTCGCCCGTCTCCGCACGCAGCACGGCGAGACGGAAGCGGTCGCCTACAAGGACCGCCGCGTGCACGACGCGTTCGCCGTTCGGATGTACGACACGAATGCCGCGCAGCTGACGGGCAGGCAGCTGCCCGACCAACTGGTGGGCTCCACGACGGCGCTCGCGGAGAAGGCCGAGGCGTGGCTGAAGGCCGAGCAGGCCCGGATCGCCGCGTCCGACCGGGTGGAGATCGCCGCCCGGCCGCTGGAGGCCGCAGACCAGCGGCGCTCCACCGCGATCGTGGACCGGCAGGAGATCCGGCCCCTCGTCCAGGCCCAGCGGGAACTGGCGCGCGTGCGTCGCGACGAGTTCACGCGGGCGCGCGAGGAGTGGAAGAACGCACCCGCCGAGTCCAGGGAGCACCACCGCGAGGAGGTGAAGCGGCGGCGCGGCGAGTGGGCGGCCGCCGACGCGGCTCTGCGCAGGCTCGTCGACCGGGAAACGCGACTCGCCCGCGTCATCGCGCAGTCCGGCGCGCTCGCCGTCGCCCACGCCGCCACCGTCGAGGCGGAACGCGCGGCCGTCCGCGCGGAGGAGAAGGCGAAGCAGGAGTGGTGGGCCGCCAAGGCCGAGCACGACCGCGAGATCGCCGCCGAGCAACGCCGGGAAGCCGCTGACGAGGTCGTTGACGAGGAGGTCGCCCCCGATCCGTCACCGGAGGTCGAGGAGCAGGAGGCTCCCCGCACCGCGCTTCCGGACCTGCTCTCGCGCTTGGACCAGGTGGGAGAGGTCGACCACCGCTGGGGCAAGGCGTCGGAACGCGAGGTGGACGCGCTGTTGAAGGAGGCGCGCCGGATCGTCGACCGCCACGTGCGCAGGCCTCCGCTGTTCATCGAGGTCCCCACGCAGGAGAACCTCGACCACGACGCCATCGTCACGCTGGTGGCCTACCGCAGGTACCAGGAACTCCGCGGTCTGGTCGGCGACGGGGACAGGCCGGCGGACCTGGCGGCCCAGCTGGCGACCGCCACCGGGACCCAACTGGTCGAGCGTGAGCGCGAGGGACTGTACGGTGGCGCCCCTCCCGCCGGTACCGCCGGGAGCCCCTCGACACCCCCGTACGCCGTCGTCACCTACCCGCCGACGAAGAATGCACGTCACGCGATCGCCCTGGTGTCCGACGAGTCGGAATCGGACGGGTGGCCGCGGCGCGTGCACGAGTGGCTCGGGGAGGGCGACTGGACCGCGACCTCATCGGCGTTCGTCCTGCTGGAGTTCGAGGACGACCACGTCCTTGCCGGTGGCGACATGCTCGACGCGGACACCGCCGCCAGGGCAGTGCTCGACTCGGGCACCTTCACCTCGCTCGGACGGGACCTGCCCGTCCACGTCCTCCTGGTCAACCGGGGCAGCGAACTGGCGAACAGCCCGGCCAGCGATCTGAGCGGGACCGACGACCTGGTCGGCGACCAGCGCGCCGAGGAGTTCGTCCAGCGGTTCTCCGAGGTGGTGCAGGCGGGTGCGCCGAACCGGCCGATGTGGACCAGGGTCGAGGAGGACGATCCGGACGACCTCATCTCCACGCTGACGCCTGCTGAGCTCGTGTTCGACAGGCTGTACCCGGTCACCCCCGAGAACCTGGTCTCCCGTGCCATCACCAACTCGTCCGGCGACCTGATCGGGTTCGACGTCTCCAGGCGGCGCTGGTTCACCCCTCCACCGGGGAGCATCCGGACGGTGCTCGCCGAGCGGAGGTCGGAGGTGCGTCCGCCGGACGAGTTCGACGCGGAAGGACGCGAGCTGCCGCTCCCGTGGGCAGCGCTGACCGCACCGGGGCGGGTGCGACCCCTGGCCCTGGCGCTGTCGTCGACCGAGGATCCGCGGCACTTCAACCTCAGCGCCGGGCCGGACGGCAAGAGCCTCCTGCACACCCCGCGGGAGACCGCCGAGCTGCTGGTGAAGAGGCCGGACTTCCTCGCCGCGGTCACGGCACCCGAGCAACCGGCCCTGGTGCTGCTGAACCGGAGCCCCTGGGGGAGCGAGCAACGCCCGCTCGACCTCACCGCCGAACTGGCGGCCGAACTCTCCAGACTGGTCGGGAAGTCGTTCGAGACCTACACCGTCGCCGGCAAGCTGCGGATGAGGACGGACGGCGTCACGATCGTGGCGACGGACGCTCTCTTCGACCACCAGCCGGCGCCGGTCGACGCGACATCGGTGTTCCGCTCCGGTTCGGTGTTCGGTCTTCCCGGTGCGGAGCCGGTGGGTCCGTGGTCGCGAGCCACGGTGCAGGCGTTCTCCGACGCGGTGGAGAGCGGCCGTTTCGTGGTTCCTGGGCCGTGGGGCGCGGCACGGCCGTTCTTCGTGGTCGCTCCCGGTGACGCCGCGGGTGCCGCCCGCGCGGGTCTCGTCGGTGGCGGGCAGCTCGACGTGGACGGTGCCTGGGTCGGAGTGGCGCTGTCCGACCCCGCCTTCTCTTCGGCGCTGATGGCCGATCCCACCCGTCCCGTGGTGATCGTCAAACCGCACCCGTCCGGTGAGCAGGACTTCGGCACCTTCGCGTTCGACGTCGTCACGCGATTGCACGAGGCCGGCCTGTTCCCTCCGGTGTACGCGTTGCAGGGCAGCGGCGACCTCACGACCATCGGCGATCCGGCAACCGCCTACGCGGACGTGTCCGGGCTGCGGGCCGGCGACCTCGACGTGACATCGGTGCTCGACCGGGAGGGCAACCCCAGGGCCCTGGTCGTGCGCACCCTGGGCGACGACGACTACTTCGCCGAGGTCAAGGCGTGGGCCGAAGCCGCGGAGGAACATTCGCTGCGGTTCCCGAAGGGCACGGACGGCACCGAGGTCGACGCGAGCTGGTCGAGCGACCACACCACGCCGGTGTTCGTCCTCGTGCGAACCGGTCCGGCCGGCTACCGCGCCTCCTCGCGAGGACTGCTCGACCTCGACGTCACCCCGCAGGTGCTGATGACGGTGCTGCGGAACGACCTGAAGCTGCGGTTCGTCCTCGGCAGGGGGACCAGTGCTGCCGAGGACACGGGCGTGAGGGAACCGTCGGTCGTGTTCGCCGCAGTCGACGGTCCCGTGGTGGGGCAGGACGACCTGGCGACGGGCCTCGCCGGAGGCGGCTACTCACGCCGGATCCACTGGTCCGGTGGGCGGACGCGGTTCTCGCCCGACGGTTCGGTCGTCGTGGAGGTGCCCCGGTTCGGCAGTGCGGCCACGCCACCGGTCACGGCCTCCGACCTCGTGTCCCACCCCAAGGTGAACGACCTCCAGGGCCTGCACGGTGTGATGTTCCCGTCGTCTGACTTCGACCTGGTCGACGACGTGGACGACGCGCACAGGGCGGGCGCCAGCCACCGCGACTTCTACTTCTCCCGCCGCGAGGTCCCAGGTTCGTCGGGCACCGACACGACGACCCTGGTGCCGAAGCTCAGTCCCTTCTTCGGGCTCAAGACCTGGTATGCCGGAGCACACGGGTCTTGGTCGGCCATGTACGCGGCGCTGGCGGGAAACCGGCCCTACCTGCTGGGTGACGAGGTCAAGCTGGACCCGCGCGAGGCGGCTGCCGTCCTCAGCGGTCACCACCTGTTCGCACAGGCGCATCCGAACACCACTCCGGCACTGATGCTCGAGATGTGCTACCTGGGCGGGGTCGAACCCGGTCACAGCGGTGAGAGCGTGGCCGGCGCGATCCAGCGGGCGTGGCGGTCGGTCGCGCCGCAGCCAGCGGTCCCGAGGGTGTTCGCGTCCACCCGCGAACTGCTGGTGGGCAACGGCGACAACTACGTGGTCTACGACAGCGGCGACATCGTCGAGGTCGTCGCTCCCGGCAGCCGCATCCGCCCGCCCGTCGAACTGCGGGAACTGGCGGCCAACGACGTTCCCGCAGTCATCGCCGCGTTCGACCCGGCCGGAACGGACGTCCTCGCCGGTTCGGACGCCGACATCGAGACGACCGCTCGTGCCGTCGTGCGGGCCGCCGCGTGGCGGCAGCTGAGGCTTGCGCAGGAGCACTGGGTCACGGCGATGCCGGCCGTGACCATCGTGGGCGGGGGGACGAACCGCGGTCCGGTGCACCCGCAGACCGGTGGGCTGCTCTCGTCCGCGCGGGTGGTCGAGGTCGAGCGCCGGTTCCGCGCGGCGCTGGCCGACGAGGCGCAGGACATGGCCCACCGCGGTATGCCCGTGGACGTCGACCACGTCCGGATCACGACCCGGGGGCCGCAGGGCGACCACGGCGTCGGGCCGCACGAGGTCAGGATCGAGGTGGCGCTGGAGGCACGACCCGACTCGGACGTCGTCGGCACCGGGAACCAGGAGAGCATCCGGGAGCTGTTCCGCGACCGGCGGGGTACCGCGGTCGGCGCTGCTTTCCCCGCGATGAGCGGCTCCGGCAGCAGGCGGGCCACCGTCGCGTTCTCGCGCGCGGCCTTCGACAGTCCACAGAGGATGGTGGACCGCTCGTTCCGCGCCGTCGAGGCGGACGGTGTCCGCACGACGCGCGGAGGTGACACCGCGCAGCCGGTCGCCACCTTGCCCCGGCCCGCGACGCCGATTCCCGGTGTGGAGGACGACGACTCCGGTTCGGACACCGCGAGCGAAGCGGGCTCCATCCCGGCAGGGTTCGAACTGGTGCAGCCACCGGTCACGCCCGCGCTGCGCGACGTCGTCGAAGAGCAGCTGGCGCAGGCGAGCATCTTCCACGTCGACCCGGTGTCGAACCAGCTCTCCGACCCCGCCGAGCAGGCGGACCTGGCGGTGCTCAGGTCCAGGCTGGCCACCGCCGTGACGCTCCAGCAGAACTCCGGCTTGGCGATGCCGGTCGTCCTGATCTCCGGCAGGCCCGAGCAGACGACCGTCGTCGCGGCCACGCTGCGGGACGGCCAGGCGGTGGACCCCTCCCAGCCGGCGCCGGACGTGCTGCAACTGGCGGTTCCGTCGGCCGCGGTCAGCGTCGTCGTGGACCTGCCGGACTGGCCTGTGGGCCACGAGCACGCACCGACCGGTGCCGCGGCAGGAGGCCTGAGCTTCGGCTCCGGCTTGCCGGACGAGCCGCCCTGGGTGTTCCTGCACGCGCGGCAGCCGGTGAACCCGCGAGCGCGCAAGTCGTTCTACGTCTACGCGACGCTCGTGGGGGACCGGTTCCTCGTCCGGGGCGTGCCGGTCACGCCGGCGACCCTCGCGTCCCGCGTCCGGAACTCGCCCGCCTACCGGCACTGGGTCACCCCCGCCACGCCGATCCGGCTCGTCGGCGCCGACCCCGACCGTCCCGAGGCGTCCCGGCGCGCGGCGCAGGAGTTCGCGGAAGCGTTGTGGTACGCCGGATCGCGCCACCTCGTGAGCGCGGCCACCGGTCCGCTCGGGCTCGGCCCGTCCAACAGCACCGTGGTGCTCAACGACGGCTACTACGAGCCCGTCTCCCAGGTCCGGCCGGGCGATGTCGGCTGGGTTCCGCTCACGAGGAACGACGGCGGCCTGGTGGGCATCGGGTTCGCCACCCCCGACGTCCTCGACGGGGACGTGCTGCGGTCGATGGCCCTGTCCACCGACCAGTCCCAGCGACTGGTGGCCGAGGAGTTCGAGGACGCGGACGGTCACGTGGTGCACCACTACCGCGCCGGGAAGTGGGCTCCCGCGACGACGGGCGCCCGGACCCGCCCGGTGACCCTGGTGGGCGAACACGGTCAGAATGGGTACACCCTGCCGCTGGTGGACGGTTCCGCCCTGCCCGTGGACGCCGAGGTGGCGGCGTACATGCTGGCGGGGTCGGCGTTGTTCCGCCAGGCGACGGCCGGTCCGGTGCGCCCGCAGTTGCTGCTGTTCACCCACGACGAGTCGCTGCCGACCGGCTCGGTGAGCGGGGCGAACGCGAAGCTGCTGGACACCCTCCGCGACCTCACCGGACCCGTGCAGGGCCACGACTTCGCGGGCGAGCTCGGTTTCTCCGACGTGGGCGCGCTGGTGGTTCCCCGTGACGCACGGGTCGAGGAGAGCGGGACACCGACGGCCGCCGACGTGGTGAGTGTCGCGGGCGGTCCGGTGACCGGGTTCCCCGTGCCGGGCCTGGACGCCGCGACGATCCAGGACTTCGCCGACGCCGTGCGGACGGGCCGCACGGAAGGCCCGACGGGTCCGTGGGCACCCGATTCGCCCCTGGTCGTCGTGGTGGACTCTCCCGATGGCACGTTCGCGCGCGTGCGGTCCAGGGCCGGGGCGGTGCTGGAGCTCGGAGGCGGTGACCTGGGCCGGTTGTGGCTGTCCGACAGCGGTTCCCGGGCCGCGCTGGAAGCCGATCCGAGCCGTCCCGTGGTGCTGCTCGCGAACTTCGCCGGCACCGAGGCGAACTTCGGCCAGCTGGGCTTCGACTTCGCCGGAGCGTTGCACGAGGCGGGTTTCTTCACCGACGTCTACGCCCCCGACGGTGCGGTCGAGATCAGGGACGACTCGGTCAGCCACGACCCCGCCACCGAGTTCCCCCTCGTGTCCCCCCTGCGCGCCGGTGATCTCCAATCGGTGGTGTTGCGCAACCGCGCCAAGGTCGCTGTGGCCGTTTACCTCAGAGCTCCCGGCGACGAGACCGAGTTCGAACGGGCGAGCCAGTGGGCGGAGAACGTCACCGCGGACACCGTGCAGTCGTTCCTCGGGGTCCACGGCAGCGAGCAGTCACCGTGGCTGGACCGGCTCCCGGTCTTCCTGATCGCGAGCTCTGGCAGGCGCGGGGTCCAGGCGGTGCGCCGTGACAACGCGCCTGTGGACCTGACCCCCGCGGCTCTGGCCAAGGTCATGCGCGCGGACGACGAGCTGCGCGCCGCGCTGAGCACCGAGACCGGCGAGCAGAACGGCCGCGGTGTCGTGCTGATCGCGCTGAACGGCGTGGCCGGTGACTTCGACGCGTTCTCCAGCGTTTTCGCGGCCGGTGGGTACTCCAGGTGGACGTACTCGCCCAGCGGTGTCACCACGTTGCACCAGGACGGCACGATCTCCTTGCAGAACGGGGATCTCCTCTTCTCTGCGCCGGTCAAGGCGTCCTCCGCCGACGTGATCACCCGTCCCCTGGTGAGCGACCGGCTGGGCGAGCACGGCCAGTACTTCCCCCTCACCCTGACCGACGACCACCACATGTCCGCCGCCGCGCGGCGCAGCGACGAGGTGGAGCTGCAGTACTACCTCCGCGAGCTCATGACCGGACCGGGCGGCACCGCCGTGATGAAGGCCTACGTCGCACCGTGGGCGGGCTCCAGTCGTGTTCCGTGGCTCGTCGACGGACACGGTGGGCGGCGTGGGCTCATGTTCGGCCTTCGGACCGATCGTCCCTTCGTCTTCGGCGACACGCAGACGTTGGACGGAATCGACAGCGCCGCGGTGGTGGCGGGGACGACGCTCTTCGCCGAGGCGGCGCCGGATTCGGACACGCCGGTCGCGCTGGTGCAGTGCTGGCTCAACTCCTCGAACTCGTCCACGACCCCCACCGCCGCGGAGCTGTTCCAGCG
Source organism: Lentzea sp. HUAS12 (assembly GCF_024125735.1). NCBI lineage: Bacteria > Bacillati > Actinomycetota > Actinomycetes > Pseudonocardiales > Pseudonocardiaceae > Lentzea > Lentzea sp. HUAS12. Next base: position 3,646,764 of record NZ_CP099738.1, on the reverse strand, counting down.
GGAGTTGGACCGGAACCACGAGTCCCGGGTCTTCGCCGCCACGAACGTCGTCAGCGTGCACACGACCAACGCGGTCAGGGCCGTCAAGGACGAGGGGAGCTTCACCGCGGCCGATCCGCAGGTACCGGTCCCCGAGGTACCGCTGTCCGACCTCGTAGCGTACCGGATCGACGACACCACCGTGCAGTTCGCCCCTGGCCAGGCCTACCTGTCGTACCTGCAGGACGCGGACGTGCGGGAGACGGCGCGCCTGGTGACGCGCGCGGCCGCGTGGCGGGCTCTCAAGCAGGCCGGTCTCCCCACGGTGGAGGTCATCGTGCACGATATGCCTCTCGCCGGCGTGGACCGCGCGCTGACGGAAGCGCGCGCAGAGGGCATCGAGCGGGTGTTCCGCGCGGCGGTGGCGGCGGAGAGCGCGCAGCTCGACCGGCTCGGCCTGGGCGTGGACCCCGGCGTCATCGGGGTCAGCGTGACCGTCGACATCGCGGCACCCGGCTCGGAGCCGCCCGCCCGCGTCGTCGTGACCCTTCCCCCTGAGATCCTCGGCGCGCGGCAGCTGATCGAGGTGGAGGCGAACCCCGGGTCCCTGCGGGCGATCCACGACATGAACGAGGCGTTCGCGCCGCTCGTCCGCCGCGGTTCGGCGACCGTGCAGTCCCCCCAGCCGGTCGAGCTCGACTCCGGTGCCCGGTCGCAGCCCGTCGGGCGCGGTCCGGCGGTGGACGAGAACCCGTCCGACGTCGAACCCGCCCGCCCGCGTCCGGTGGTCGAGGACGAGCGCTGGCGGCATTCCCTTGCCGAGCAGGCACCGTGGTTCGACCCCCAGGACGCGCCACTGCGGCCGTCGGACTGGGAGCACCTGCGAGCGGATGCCGAAGTCCGCACCGTCGACACCGAGCTGTTCGACCCTGCGCGGTCTCGTTCCGGACCGGTGGGGTACGTCCAGCGCGTGCGGTACGACGTGCGCCGGATCGAGGTGGGCGACCGGCACGTCCGCGAGCTCACGGTCCGGCTGCGACCGGTTGGCGACATCGCCCCGGACCTCCGGCTGGAGGTGGCGGCCGACGTCCAGCGCGGCCTCGACGCCATCGCGAACGCGGGGTACCGGCTTCCCGGTGGTGACCAGCTGCACGTCCGGGTCGAGTTCGCGGGGCCGCACGAGCTCGCGCACTCCGACGTCGACATCCGGCCGCGTGGCGACGACGACGCCAGCCACCAGACGCGGTGGCGTTCCGACGACCGCGAGGCGCTCGCCCACGAGGTCCTGCACTTCGTCGGGCTGGTGGACGAGCACGTCGACCCGCGCCGGGTGTTCCTCGCCGACGACTCGCGCAGGCGGGTCGTGACCGATGACGGCCCGATGGGACCGGCCGTCCACGACGGACTGTCGGTGCTCAAGCCGCGGCACGCCTGGATGATCGAGCGGACGATGGTCAGCCAGCTCGGGGCCGTCGAGGGCTGGAACCCCGTGCGGCCCGACCGCACCTCGCCGCTGGTGGACCCGGCTGCGCGGACCGCGGACGTACCGCTGCCACGGGACAGGTCGGTGCCCGAGCTGCTCCGGTCGATCTCCGACGGGCTCGCCCAGCTGGACCGGCACCTGACCGCGTTGCCCGGCGCGTTCGGCACCGAACTGCGCGACCGGGCCGCGCACTGGCGGCAGGTCGTGGCACGACCGGCGGAGACGTTCGCCCCGACGGCGGCCGAAGCGTTGCAGGACCGGCTGGACGCCCTCGACGCCCTGCTCGTCCGTGCCCGAGCCGTGCGGCTGCGCCACATCACCGGCAACTACAACCGCGCGCGAGCCGTCGTCGAGCGGGGCGGCAACCCGCTCGGCTTCCACCCCGCCGGCATCCCGGGCGGCCTGACCGCGGCGCCGGAGGCCAGGTTCGGGCTGGAGGTCGAGTTCGAGACGAGTGTGCCGGAGAAGATCGGTCACCGCCTGGAGGAGCAGGGCTTCCTGAGGTGGGACGACGGCGCCCGGTTCTTCGACGAGGTCCCTTCCGCACCCGACGGGCTCTACCGGTTGGTGGCGGAACACTCGGAGGACGACGGTGCCGAGCTGGTGTCACCGGTGCTGCGCGGTGGCCGGGAGGCGTGGGAGGGCCTGCGCACCGTGCTCAGCACCGTGCGGCGGCAGACCGACGCGGACGGTGCCAACCCCGACGCGAGCGCGATGGGCGGCCACGTCAACGTCAGCCTCCCCGGCGGTCTCACCGCGGAGCAGGCGGTGCGGCTCGCCCAGCTGGCCAAGGCCAACGAGGAGGTCCTCTTCTGGCTGGGGAACCGCGTCGAGGCGGACGGCCGGGACCGAAGGATCGACCTGCTGGGACCGAACCCGATGCCACCGCACTCCGTCGACGAGTACGCGGACGGTGCGCGCGCGGAGACCCACGACCAGCTCGTCGTGTGGTCGTTGAACGCGAACAGGAACGAGGCCGTCAACTTCGAGCACCTCGGGGAGTCCGACGAGGCGCTGCGCCGCGTCGAGTTCCGGTTCTGGACGGGCAGCCTCGACCCGGCGACGTGGCAGGTCCAGTCGGAGATCAGTGCGGCCGTGTACCGGGCGGCGACGGACGCGAGCACGCACGACCGGATCGCCGCGATGATGCGCGAACCGCTCCTCCTCGCGCCGGGCGGCCGGGTGGAGAACCGCGAGTTCTGGCTGGACCGCCTGCTGTCCTTCGCGGAGCTCCTGCCGCTGAGCCCGGTGGCGCAGCAGGAGCTGGTCAAGCGCGCGGCGATGAGCGGACCGTGGCACTTCAGCCCCGAGGTCGACGCCACGCTGCGTTCGCAGGAGGTGGGCAGGAAGGACGCGATCGTCTTCCCCGCGCCCGAAACCGAGCTGAGCCAGGTGCTCGCCCTGCTGGACCGGTTGCCCCGCCGCCGCGACGACCTGCTGCTGTCCGTGAGCCTGACACCGGACGGCCGGCACGTGCGGCTGTGGAACGGTCAGAGCCGGACGATCGAGGACTTCGCGGCCGCTGCCGAGGAACGCGGGATCGGTGAGCGGCAGAGCGTCGACTGGCAGGGCGGTACGCCGGCCGGTCGAGTCGTTCTGCTGACCTCCGGCGGAACCGAGCTCGCGCAGCACATGGCGAACCTGATCGGCGCGCCGGTGCTCGCCACTCCGGGGGACGTGCGGTTCGACTCGACCGGTGAACTGGTGGCGGCGGGGGAGAACGGCCCCGTCGAGTGGGTCGAGTTCACCCTCGCGAACGAGCCGTCCGGCACCGGCACGGACCGCCTGGAGGTCGCACTGCGCGTCGGCGATGGCTCCCTGGACGACGAGGCCCTGCCCGCGACGTCCTTCGTGCCGATGCCGCCGAAGCCCTTCACCGGCGACGTGGTGGCCGACGCGGTGCACGGACGCGAGGCCGAGCCGGACCTGAGCGGCACGCGGGAGGACGCGACCGCGCTGCTGCCAGACCCCGAGGCCGAGGAGATCCCGCTCGTCACCCTGGTCGGGTCCGAAGTGGACAGCACCGCCGCCGAGGACGGCGCACCCTCCACGGAGGAGTCCTCGACCGCCGGAGGCCTCGACCTGCCCGACGACCGGTCCTCGGGACTCTTCACCCAGCGCGGTGAGCTCACGGGCGGCGCGGCGGTGGACGCCGCGATCGACGCGCTGCTGCCCGAAGGCGAGCGCACGGGTGTCGAGCACTTCGTGACGGCGTTGAAGACCGGTGTCGGCGGGTTCCTCGGCGACGGGCGGTCGGAGGACGTCGAGATCGGCGGCAAGCACTACGAGCTGCACGCCAGGGCCCACTACCGCTGGGACGGCGCGACGGAGAGCGGGACGGCGTCGCGGTCGGTCGGGCTCGACGGTCCCACCGGCAGTGCGACGCTCTCGGCGGCGTCGAGCGCGGCCCAGGCCAACTCCGCGCTGGCGCTGGTCCTCATCCCCGCCACACCGGGCTTCACCGCGGTCGGCACCGTCGGGGCCTCGACCGACGCCGGCAACTCGGTCGCGGTGGGCGCCAGTGCGACGGCGAGCGGTGGCCGGCAGCTGGCCGTGGCGTTCCCGGCGCGGGACGTGTCGGTGCCGGTGTGGATCGAGCTGACCCTGCGCGACGCCCGGGGCCGGGTCGTCGGCGACCCCGTCCAGGTCGGGGAGGCCGGGGACGTCGTCGCCGACCTCTCGGTGCCCGATCTGCCGGGCGGGGAACCGGGAGGCGTTCTGGCGGACGGGCCCGTCTTCGTCGAATCAGTCCACATCGGACGGACCGCGCCGGGCAGCTACCGGGGCAGGCCGCTGCCGCCGGACGCGGACGGCGAGCACCGGCTGTTCGACAAGGTCGTCTCCGCGCTGCCGGGTTCGCTGGTGAAGCCGGGCCGGCCCGGACGCAGCAACCTGAGGGAGTTCCTCGACGACAGCACGTTCAAGAAGCGCTACCAGGACATGGCCGTGACCGCCGAGCAGGCCGAACGCGGGCACGGCTGGGTCCGGTCCGAGAAGTTGTTCACCGGCAAGCACCCGTTCGTCGCGTGGCTGCACACGCCCAGCGCCGTCGAGATGCGCCTCGTCGAGCGCGCGGAACCGGTGGTGCTCCGCACGGTCGACGACGTCACCTTCACCGACGTCGAGTCGATCGGTGCGGAGGTCTCCGACTCGGGCACCGCCAGCCACGGCGCCAACTCGAAGATGATGGCCGGCCCCGGGTTCGACCTCGGCGTCGCAGGCCTGGTCGCCGGTCCGGTGGTCATGGGCGGGGTGGAAAGCGCGCACAAGCAGACCATCAGCCGTTCCGGCGAGGTCAAGCAGACGAGCACCCGGCGCGGGCGCGCGCAGCAGGTCGAGCGCGTCTTCGACCTCGAGGTGCGGGTGCCGGGCAAGCCCGCGATGACCTTCGCCGGCGACGTGCGCGCGGTGGAGTGGCGTGAGGTCAGGGCCGAGGTCGCGCCGGAGGCGGAAGTCGTGCCGCCGCGCCGCCTCTACGGGCCGGAGGCGCTGGAGTCCGGCCGTGCGCTCGCGGGGGCGTCACTGGAGGTGTCGCAGGTCGCGTCCCAGGTCCTCGACCTGATCGAGAACTCGGTCCGCACCGTTCCCGGCCACAAGCGGTGGTACCTCAGCAGCGACCGGTTCCTGTCCCAGTTCGACGACCCCTCCGCGGGCAGGAAGATCGGCCGCAAGCTCCAGGAGGCGCTGGGCCGCAGGGACGCCCTGCGCAGCCTGCTCACCGACCGCGAACTAGGTCTGCTCGCGGACCGGGCGCTGTCCGTGGACGGTCTGCGCATCCCGGTGCAGCCCAAGCACGGCTGGGGCCACGACTACCATGTGTCGTTCACCCTCAAGGCGTCGCTGTCGGACCTGCGCGACACCGGGGAGGTCCGCACGGCCGCCGACCCTGACGTGGTCACCACCTCCGACACGCAGGCGACCCAGCACACCAATTCCCGCACCAGGTCCACCGGCGTCGGCGCGGCGGGCCGCGTCACCGCCACCATCACCGAACGCGCCGTCGTCGTGGTGGCGTCGCTCTACAGCGCCTTCGCCTGGACCAGGTCCGGGCTCTCCGGCGTCACGGCGAAGCGGGGCGAGGAACGGCGCGAGGGCGGCGCGCTCGACGACACCGGTGCCGTCGTGGCCGAGCCGAAGCACCGCTTCACCGCCACGGTCGACTGGACGCTCAGCGGCCAGACCTACAAGCGCCACAACGCGATGGTGCGCGGCCTGAGCATCGGCCGGCCCGGCCTGCACGTGCCGCGGACGGAGCCGGTCGCGCTGGTCGACCCGGAATCGGGCGCCACGTCGGAGGAGACGACGTTCCGGGTCGAGGCCGATGTGTGGGTTCCCGAGGCGCACGTGTCGCGCATGCGACCCGACCCGGTCGTCGTGGAGCGCACCGCCGGGCGCCAGGACCAGCCGCACATCACGTTGCGGCCGGAACCGGACGCCCCGGTGTCCGCCGACCCTTTGCGCCGCGGTCTCTCCCGGGACCTCGACGGCATCAGGGTGCTGAGCTTCGAGGGGCTGGCCCACGTGCGCGCCGCGGTGAAGGACGCCCTCACCCGCGCCTCGGGAGACCCGGCCTTCTCCTTCGCGGAGTCGGATAACAGCGTGCTGGTCAACACCGTCCTGTCGCCCGACTCGGTCATGGCCGACCAGCGCGTCTTCAGCCGCACCACCGGTGTCCGCGGACTGCAGTGGGCGCGGCGCCGGGTCAAGCGGTTCGCGGCGGCCGAGGTCTCCTTCCAGCCGCGTGACGTCGAGGTGCTGGGCGAGGGCTGGCGGCAGCCGGTGACGTCCGCCGCGGTCGAGACGAGCGTCGGTGCGGGCAAGGAGTCCACGGCGGCGCTGACCGCCGCGGCCGACCTGACGGCGTTCGCCTTCTACAAGGACGTCACGACCGACGGCAAGGAGGGCGCGACCGTCAAACCCGGTGCGCTGCTGGTGATCGAGGGCGACCCGATGGTGCTGGAGAAGTCCAGCACCGAGGACGTCGCCACCGACGTCGCGACCGGCACCTCCACCACCCGTCAGCCCGAGCGCCTGCACCTCGTGCGGTTCGGTGTGCGGACCACGGTCGTCGCGGAGGTGCGGTCGCGCCGTTGGCGCAACGCCTGGGGCGTGCTGCGGCCCGCAGCTCCGGCGACGGCCAACGAGCAGTTCGACCTCCCGCGTGCCGTCACGGCCTGGGTGACCACCGCGCAACTGGACGCCATCCGCACGAAGCAGGCTGAGGAGGACGCCCGCGTCCGCGACCTGGCCACGAGAAGCGATCCCGCCACGTCCGCGCTCGCGGCGCTCGCGGTCACCACGCTGGCCGGCACGGCACCGGCCGCCCCCTCCGCCGTCGCCGACGCGCTCGCGGACGACCCGGCCGCAACCGCGGACGACGAGACCGGGGAGACGGCAGGGGACCGGGCCGTCGCAGCTCCCGCGTTCCTGCGTCCCGGCGAACCGCTGTCGGTGGGCCTGGGTGTGGTGGACGGCGTGGTGGACCTGCGGTCCGTGCTGCCCGCGCTGCGCCGTGACCTCGAACGCTCGCTCGGCCCCAAGCGGGCCCGCCGGCTCATCCCGCTCTCACCGTTGAGCACGGGCCACGACAACTACGCGGCCATCAGCTCGTGGCTCTCCGACGCGCAGACCACGTTGGAGGACTCCGTGCGCGGCGGAGTCCCCCACCCGTTGCGCCTGGAGGACCGCACCACCGGTGAGACCTACGACGTCGTCATGACCAACGAGCTGCTGGACCGGCCGGTGTTCGCCGGCCTCGAACACGGCGACGTCAAGCAGACCAGGGGCACGACGACGCTCGGTTCCCGGGTCCGCACCTTCACCAGGACGGTGCTGCGGCTGGAGCCGGTGGTGCTGCCCGCACTCCAGGCAGGCGGCCCGGCGCCGGACGAGAACGTCTCGCGCAGCAACCCGTACGCGATGATGGGCGGTGGCGTCATCGGTGACGTCCTGCTGGGGCGCAAGAAGAGGACCACGAAGAAGACGCACAAGGTCGTGCGCGAGAGCAGCGCCGAGACCTCCGGGACGTTCGCCAGGTTCCAGGTTCCCGTCGGGTTCACCATCGCGATCGAACGCCACGGCCGGCGGGTGGCGGAGGCCGGTGCCGCGCACGACGTCTCGATCCTGCACCTGCCGGAGGACACGGTGCCCGCGCGACCCGCCTCGGTGGCCGAACCCGTTGTGCGACCGGAGGAAGAGGCGGATCCGGACGCGCTCACGCGCTGGCGCGGCGACGCCGGCCTGGGCCGTGGCTGGGCCGGGCACCTCAGGTTCGGCGTCGGCGACCTGGTCGCCGCGGCCGAGCTCGCCCACCGCGAGGCGACGGGGCAGCGCGAGGTCCCCGCGGACGTCCGCCGCGCCCTGCGCACCACGCTCACCGGGCCGCGCTTCAAGGCGTTGCTGCCGCTGCACGCCACGACCGGGACGCCCCTGGAGATCCCTCTCGCCGGTGGTCGGTCGCTCGAGCTGCACGTGCGCAGGACCGGCAACCCGACGCTGACCGGCGTCTCGGCGCGCACCACCGTCTCGACGCACGGCAACAGCTCCGGCACCGAGACCGTGGCGGAGGAGTCGGCCGCGGAGTTCGGCATGGCCGCCGGCCCCCTGCTCGGTCCCGGTGGCACGCAGCCGCCGGGCCACGAGAAGTTCGGCGAGCAGAAGACCCTCGGCGGCGGCGCCGCGTTCGCGGTGCCGCTGCGGGTGGTGGGCGGCATCGGCGCCGAAGATGAGGCCGAGACCGAGCACCACCACGACGGCGAGTCCGTTCCCGCGTCGAGCTCGACGGGCCCGGCGGAACTGTGGCTCAACGACATCGAGGTGCGGTTCGTCGCCAGGACCAAGGGCCGCAGGGGGAACCGCGACCGCGCCGCAGTCGTGGACTTCGAGGTCCGCGGCGCGGTCGTCCTCGTCGACGACGCCCACGAGGACCGGATCCCCGCCGAGCTCGCCGACACCGCGCGCACCCTCGCGGCGGCCGACGCGACGCTCGTGGCCGCGGTGTCCGCGCTCGCGGGAGCCTTCGATGCCGCCCGGCGCGGTGTCGACGGTTCGGCAGAAGCGTTGGCACGGGCGGAGAACGCCCACGCCGACGCGCTCGACGCCTGGTGGGACGCCCTGCACGCGCACGAGGCGCAGGTCGGCACGCTCACCGAACCCGCTGACGAGCACCTGTTGCCGCCGCTGGACCTCGGCCCCCGTGACACTCCGGCCGAGCTGCGGGACCTCGTTGACGGCACGACAGAGGCTCCCGTCGTCGTGGACGAGTCCGGTGCACGGGCACCCGCACCACGCCCTGAGTCGCATCCGAGCCTGAACCGGAACACCGAGCTCCGCCTGTCCCCGGCAACGCCCGGGCTGACCCCCGCAGACCGGGTCCGCGTCGGCCGGGTCCTCGGGTGGGCGGGTGAGGACGCGTTCGCCGGTCTGGAGGTCGTCGCCCACGGCGACCTCACCGGTCCGGCACCGGCCGCCGCGGTGTCGGCGGTGATGGCGGAGATCACCCGCTCCGCCCGGCGCGGTGCGGGCACGGCGCCGCGCCCGCCCGTCCAGGTGGAGATGAGGCACGTCGCGGAGGCCGGGGACGTCCGGGTGGAGTTGCGGGCCGTGTTCGCTGCGGAGGACGCACCGCCCGTCTCCGGTGACGTGCCGCCGAGCCCGGAGGAGGTGCGGCCGGCTTCGGTGGAGCTGCCGCCGGTGCTGGAGGAGGTGCCGCCCGTCTGGGACGACGTGTCGTCGTTGTCGTCGGAGGACGTGCTGTCGGTACCGGACGACGTGTCGTCGTTGTCGTCGGGGGATCCGTCGCCGGTGTCGGGTGATGTGTCGCCGTTGTCGGAGGACTTGCCGCCGGTGTCAGGTGGCGTGTCGCCGCTGTCGGAGGACTTGCCGCTGGTGCCGGACGACGTGTCGTCGCTGTCGTCGGGGGATTTCTCGCCGGTGTCGGGTGACGTGTCGCCGCTGTCGGAGGACGCACCGCCGGTCCCGGAGGACGCGCCACCCGTATCGCACGAGGACGTCTCCGTTCCGGCCGGACCTGAACAACGGCCGGAGTGGACGGATCCGCAGCAGCCGGCTCCGGTGTGGTGGCAGAAGATGCCCGCCCATGCGTTGAGCGCGTTCCACGACCACGCGCGCAAGATCGTGGAACGCCACTCGGTGCCGCCCATGTCCCTGGGAAAGCCCAGCGCGCAGCAGGTGGAGCAGCGGAACAAGCACGAGCTCGCCGTGGAGGTGGTCGCCCACCACCTCTACGCCACGGACCAGGGGGTGTCGGCGGTTCCGGCCCTGAGCCCGGACGACCTGGCGCGCGCACTGGCCGGGAGCCTGGATCTGGCGAGCCCGCGCGGGCCCCGCGGTGGAGCGCCCGGCGATCAGGACCTCCCGGTACGACCCGGTGCCTCCTCGTCGAGCGCGCAGGACTCCGCTGCCAGGAGGCTCAGCGACGAGGAAGTCGAGAACCTGATCCGGCTGCGACGTGCAGAACATCCCGATGAATCGAAGAAGGACACCATCGACGCTGTGCGCCGGCAGGGTGCCAGGCGCAGGGACGCGCGGTTCCTGGAGCTCTACAACAAGACCACGGGTGCCATTCCCAGGTCGGAACGGGCCTGGGCGGACGAGCAGATCGAGGAGCTGATCCGGAAGCACCTTCCCGGTCGGAGCACCGTCGAAGGGGTTCGTGATGCACTTCGCGCGGAGGGCGTCCACGTCGGGAACAAGCGGTTCCTGGACCTGTACCACGGGGTCACGGACACCGATGCCCGGCCTTATCAGGTCGGGGAAGACGAGGAAAAGATCGAGTTCATGCGGAGGCAGATCCTCCTGGGCAGGAACATGACGGACACCATCAACGCGGCGCGCAGCACGGGCATGACCGGCGGGAGGAAGAAGTGGCGGGACCTCTTCCACCTGGCCGAGGGAAGGGCTGTCCAGGACTTCAGGAGAGCGCGGCAAGAGTCGGGAACGGTCGGGCAGCAGGGTGCCGGGTCGAAGCGCCCGGCGGCTTCCGTCGAAGGTGTGGTGACCTCACAGCACAAGCGGAGCAGGCCATCGGTCGCCGGCGCGGTGGCGAACGAGCTGGTGGCCCTGTCCCTGGAGGAGAACAGCCCCGCTGCCACTGCCGCCGCACTGGGGTTGCGCGTCGTCGGCATCGCACCCGACGGCGACCACTTCTACGCTGCCGTGCTCGCGTCCGTGCCTGAGTCGGTGTGGTCGGACCGGCTCGACGAACTCGGCGTGGACGCGTCCGTGGCAGGGTTGCGCCAGGCCACGGCGGACGCCTACCGCCGCCTGAAGCTGCCCGAGCTGGGTGGACGGAGCCTGGAGGACATGGGGCGCCCGGCGGACGCGGTCGAGGACGGTCTGCGCACTTCGGGACAGTGGGACGGCGAGAGCGTTGCCGTCGCTGCGCAGTTGGTGCCGGGAGTGTTGAAGATCAACCTCAAGACGATCGCCCACGACGGTCGGCTGTCGACCAACGGCGTCGTCGTCGACGACAGCCTCGACACGTATTACGTGGTCCACGACGGTGTCAACCACTACCAGGCAACCGCATCGGACGTCCCCGCCCAGGAGAGGCCGGACGACGAGTGGGACCTCGAACTCATCCGTGAACGCATCGCCATTCGTCCCGATGACGACGACAGTGCGATTCTCGCGATGGTTCGCGCGTGGGGCGCCACCGGTTCCGACGACCGGCTGCGCGAGCTGATCGGCGAGGTCCGGGAAGAACGCTTGCAGCGCCTGATGCACGTTGTCCGGCAACGGGCGGACGAGTCGAGGGCGGTCGCGGAGCACGGCACCATCGAGCGTTCGATCCACGAACACCTCGTCGAGGATCCTCTCGCCGACAACGAGTCGATCGTTCAAGCCCTTCGTGACCAGGGTGTCGTCCTCGAAGGCTCGGAACTGACGAAACTGGTCAACGACACCAGGCTCACCACCGTCGCAAGCGACCTCGGGCTGCGCATCGTCGACGTCGCGACCGGCAGGGACTCCTTCTACGAAGCCGTGCTGAGGTCCGTGCCCGCCGAGGTGATGTCCGCCAAGCTCGGGCGGGAAGGGTCCGTGACCGCGTTGCGCCGCGCCACGGCGGAGGCCTACCGCCGGTCGAAGGCGCGTGAGTTCGGCGTGCGTCACCCGGACGAGCTGGAGCCGGACGAGGTCGAGAACGGACTGCGCACGTCGAGGCACCAGAACGACCAGAGCGGCCAATGGGCTCCGCAGCTGGTGGTCGACGTGCTGGGCGTCAACCTCAAGACGATCCGCGAGAACGGCTGGGTCTCAACGCATCCCGGCTTCGATGACGGGCTTCTCACCTACTACGTCGTCCACCGGGACGGTGACGACTACCAGGCGACCGAGCGCGCGACTCTGCCTGACGAGGTGCGTGAGCAGATCGCCGCTTTCGTGCCGGCCGCTCCCAGCAATGACACGCTGCTCGACACGTTGAAGCGCGTTCAAGCCCGCGAGTACCCCGCTCTGAACTTGACGAGGGAGCACGGTGGCGTCCCGGTCAGTCCCGTCACCCGGGAGCTGGTCGGTGAATGGGTGTCGGCCATGCGGGAGAACCGGCCTGCGCTCACGCCGGCGGAGATCGCGCGGCTCTCCGGCGGCCTGGTCACCGCGGAGGCGGTCGAGCGCATCCACCGCGCTGCTGCTCACGACACCACGCCTGCCGCACCCGCTGCGCGTGCGGTGCTGGGGGATGCGAATCTGCCGAGTGACGACCGGCTCAAGGACCTGGTCAAGGAATACCGCGTCAGTCACCCCGACAGCAGTCCAGAGGACGTGAAGAACGCGGTCGTCGACCTGGGCGTCGTCATGGACGACGAGCGCCTGCGCGCCTTGGTCTACCAGGTCGTGGCGGAGTCGTTCGAGCGTCGCGCCCAGGTCGGCGACGGCCGGGTCAAGGACTTCATCCGCCAGCACCTCGACCAGTACCCCCATGACACCAAACGAACGGTTGAACTGGCTGTTCGTGCGCACGGCTTCGCCATCAAGACATCGCGGTTCGCGGACCTGATCCGCGATGTCAAGCAGTCCGCCACCGCCGCCGCACTCGGGCTGGGCATCGTCGACGTCCCACCCGACGGGGACTCCTTCTTCGCGGCCGTGCTCAGGTCCGTACCCGAAGACGTCCTGACGGCCCGGCTCGGTCGGGGAACGTCCCCGATGGGGCTGCGCCACGCCGCGGCGGATGCCTACCACCGCGCGAGGCTGCGCGCGATGGACAAGGAGCCGGGGGACGACGTCGAGCCGAACGAGGTCGAAACCGACCTGCGCACCCCAGGGCGCCTGCCCGAGCACAACGAACTGTGGTTCCCGCGGTTGATGGCCGAAGTACTGGGCGTCGACCTCACGGTGATCCGCAAGGACGGCCGGCCGTCGCCCAGCGTCGCCGTCGCCGACGACAGCCTTCCCGCCTATCACATCGTCCACGTGGGTGGTGAGCACTACCGGGCGACCGTCCCGCTCACCGCTGCCCAGGACGTCCCCGCTGACCCCGTCCCGGGAGAGCAGGACGTCCGCGGCGGAAGTGAGGACCAGCTCAAGGCTGTGATCGAGGACTACCGCGACGGTCACCCCGGCAGCCGTCCCGAGGACGTCGTGAAAGCAGTCGTCGACCGTGGAGTCGCGACCGCCGGCGACCGGCTGCGCGCCTTGGTCTACGACGTCATGGCGGACTCGTCACAGCGTCGTGAGCAGCCCGGCGGCGACCGGCTCAAGGACTTTGTCCGCAAGCACCTCGCCGAGTACCCGAACGACAACCACAGGATGATCGCTCGCGCCGGCCGTGCGCACGGCATCGCCATCAGGACGTCGCGGTTGGCCGATGTGATCCACGAGGTGAAGCGGTCCGCCGCTGCCGCCAGGCTCGGGCTGCGCATCGTCGACGTCGCGCCCGACGGGGGTTCCTTCTTCGAAGCCGTGCTCGGTTCCGTGCCCCAGGACGTGTGGGCGGACCGGCTCAGGGGACTGGGCAGGGAAGCGTCCGCGGCGGGTTTGAGCCACGCCGTCGCGGACGCCTACCGCGAGTGGAGGCTGCGCCAGCTCGACGAGCCGCGCCCGGACGAGCTGGAGGCGGACGCCATCGAGATCGCTCTGCGCACTCCGGGGCACCGAGCCGGGCGACACAACCTCTGGGCTCCACGGTTGGTGTCCGAACTGCTGGGCGTCAACCTCAAGACGATCGAGAAGGACGGCCGGCTGACGACCAGGGTTAGTTCCGATGACCACCTTGCCTCCCATTACGTCGTCCACGACGGTGACAACCGCTACCAGGCGACCGTCCCGCTCGGCGCCACCCCGCCCGCCTCGGTCCCCACGCCGGTCGGTGGACCCGGCCCGCTCACCGGGGAGGTTTCGCACGAGGTCTTCGAAGCTCAGAGCGGGCCTCGCAGGAAGCTCGACGACCCGCAGATCCTGGACCTGGTCCGCGACCACCTCGCCCTGCACCCGGCTGACAGCGATCAGGCCGTTACCGACGCTGTTCGTGCGCAGGGTGTCGCCGGCAAGAACACGCGGCTGCGGCACCTGGTCCACATCGTCAGGCAGTCGGCCGTCGCTGCCGACCTCGGGCTGCGCATCGTCGACGTCCCACCCGACGGGGACTCCTTCTACGCGGCCGTGCTCAGGTCCGTGCCTGAGGACGTGTGGTCGGACCGGTTCGGCCGGGAACCGTCCGTGGTGGATCTGCGTGCGGCGACGGCGGACGCTTACCGGCTCCTGAAGCTGCGCGAGTCGGGTGGCCCGAGCCTGGACGAGCTGGAGGCGGACGCGGTCGAGAACGGCTTGCGCACTCCGCTGTACTGGGACAGCCGGAGCGGTGTCCTCGCTCCGCGGTTGGTGTCGGAAGTACTGGGTGTCACCCTCATGACGATCCTGAGCGATGGTGGGCTGTCGGCCAACGGCGTCGTCATCGACGACCGCCCCATCCACTACGTCGCTGTCGACGACGCCAACCGCTACCGGGCGACCGTGCCGCTCGGTCCTGGGACGTCGGACGACGGGCAGCTCCCGAATCTGCGCGAGGAGGCCCGCGCCCGGCACGCCGGCAACCGGGCGGTTGCCGGAAGTGCTCCTGCACGGCGCATCATCGTCGGCGGCGAGGGGGTGCGGCCTCGGAAGAGGCTCGATGAACACCAGATCACGGAACTGATCCGCGCGCACTTCGCGAAGCACCCCGACGACGGTGACGATGCGACCGCCGACGCTGTTCGGCTGCAGGGCGCTTCCCTCAACAACATGCTGTTCCGGGACCTGATCCACGGTGTTCGGCGGTCTGTCGCCGCGGCTGACCTCGGGCTGCGCATCGTCGAAGTCCCACCCGGCGGGGACTCCTTCTACGAAGCCGTGCTCAGGTCCATGCCCGCGGAGGTGTGGTCGGACCGGCTCGGCCGGGAACCGTCCGTGACGGTGCTGCGCGAGGCGACGGCGGAGGCCTACCGGCTCCTGAGGCTGCGCGAGTCCGGTGGCCGGAGCCTGGACGAGCTGGAGGTGGACGCGGTCGAGACCGGTCTGCGCACTCCGGGGCGCTGGGACCACGACAGCGGTGAGCTCGCCCTGCGCTTGATGCCGGGGGTCCTCGGTGCCAACCTCGTGACGATCGCGAACGACGGCCGGCTGCGGACCAACGGCCTTGCCGTCAATGACGACCTCCCCATGTATTACGTCGTCCTGAGCGGTGTCAACGGCTACCAGGCGACCGTTCCGCTCGCAGGCGCCCGCGACGCCGCGGCCCGCACCTCGCCGGGCACGGCATCACCCGCCGTGCTGCCGGGTGTGGTGGAGTCGAACACCGAGCAGATCATGGCTTTGGTCAAGGAGCACCGCGCGGCGCGTCCCCATGACAGCGTCAACGCGGTTGTGGAGGCTGTCGGTCGTGCACGGGGCACCACCGCCGGCAGCGCGCAGGTGCGCGACCTGCTCCACAGGTCGGTGAACACCTCGGGCCGATCTCGCAGGAAGCTCGACGACCAGCAGATCACGGAACTGATCCGCGAACACCTCGCCGCGCACCCCCATGACGGCTACGTGGCGGCCGGCGCCGCCGTCAGGGCGAAGGGAGGTGCCGTCAAGGACACGCGGATGCGCCACCTGTTCTTCGCCGTCCGGCGATCCGTTGCCGCGGCTGACCTCGGGCTGCGCATCGTCGACGTCGCACCCGACGGGGACTGCTACTACTCGGCTGTGCTCAGGTCCGTGCCCGAACCGGTGCGCAGCGCCTGGAGCGAGCGGTCCGGCCGGGAGTGGACCGTGAGGGGTTTGCGCGAGGCCACGGCGGACGCCTACCGCCTCCACCGGCTGCGCGAGCTCGGCGTCCGGAACCCGGACGAGCTGGAGGCGGATGCGATCGAGATCGGTCTGCGCACCGAGGGGCACTGGAACAGCGACAGCGGTGACTGGGCTCCGCAGCTGATGCCGGGGGTGCTGGGCGTCAACCTCATGACGATCACGAGGAACGGCCAGCTGTCCACCAACGGTGTCACCCTCTACCGCGAACTTCCGACCTACCACGTCGTTTTCGACGGGGTCGACCACTACCAGGCGACCGAGGCCGTCCAGCGCGAGGTCGCACCGGAGACCCGGACCCGGCGTCCTGAGAAGCTCACCCCCGACCAGATCAGGGGTGTGATCCGCGAACACCTCGCCGCGAACCCCTTCGACGACAGCAGGTCGACTGTCGCGGCTGTCAGTGCGCGGGGTGCCGTCCTCGGCGACGTGGAGCTCGCGAACCTGATCACGGACGTCAAGCAGTCCCTCGCCGCCGAGCGGCTCGGGTTGCGCGTCGTCGACGTCGCGGCCGGCCCGGTCTCCTTCTACGAAGCCGTGCTCAGGTCCGTGCCGGAAGACGTGTGGTCTGCCCGGCTCGGGCAGCTCGGCCGGGAAGCGTCGGTGACGGGTTTGCGCCAGGCCACGGCGGATGCGTACCGCCGCGTGAAGCTGCCCGAGCTGGGCGAGCGGAGCCTGGAGGAGCTGGGGCGCCCGGCGGACGAGGTCGAGACGGGTCTGCGGACTTCGGAGCGTCCGATCCCGCGGAGCGGCTACTGGGCTCCGCAGCTGGTGGTCAAGGTGCTCGGGGTCAACCTGATGGCGATCCTCAAGGACGGCCGGTTGTCGACCAACGCCGCCTTCGACGACAACCTCCCCACCTACTACGTCGTTCACGACGGCAATCACGAGTACCGGGCGACCGAGCGCGCGGAGATGCCGGTCGTGGTGCGGGAGCGGGTGATCGCTTTCGTGCCGCCCTCGCACGGCCTCGGCACGTTGCTCGACGCGCTGGAGGACGTCAGGTCCAACGCGTACCCCACCTTGGACCTGGCGAGGGACTCGAACGGTGCCCCGACCGACGCCACCACCCGTGCGCTGGTGGGCGAGTGGGTGCTGGCCATGCTGCGGCACCGGCCCGCGTTCACGCCCGCGCAGATCGCGGAGCTCTCCGGTGGCCTGGTGACCCAGGGAATCGTCGAACGCATCCACCACGCTTCTCAGGGCACCACCGCACCCGAAGTCGCCGTTGCGCCTGCCGCGCCGGTGGACACGGCCCTGCCGGACGAGGTACGCGACCGGATCGTCACCCTGGTGCCGCCCGCGCACGGCCTGGCCACGCTGCGCGATGCGTTGGAGCACATCCAAGCCACCGTGCACCCCGCCCTGGACCTGACGAGGGACCCCAGCGGCATCCCGACCGACCCCGCCACCAGGGAACTGATCGGCCAGTGGACGTGGACCATGCTCAAGCGCCAGACCGGGTTCACACCCGCGCAGGTCGTGGAGCTCTCCGGCGGCCTGGTCACCGAAGCCCTGGCCGAGCACGTCCACACCCTCCCGCACGAGACCCCGTCCGAGGCCGCACCCACTGAACCGGTGCGTGCTGATCTGCCGGACGAGGTGCGCGAACGGATCGTCACCCTGGTGCCGCCCGCACACGGCTTGGCCACGCTGCTGGAGGCGTTGGAGCGCCTCCAAGCCAACATGCACCCCGTCCTGGACCTGACGAGGGACTCCGGTGGGGCCCCGGTCGACCCCGTCACCCGCGGGGTGGTGGGGCAGTGGGCGCTGGCCATGCTGGAGCACCCGTCCAAGTTCACGCCCTCGCAGGTCTCGCAGCTGTCCGGCGGCCTGATCGCCACGCACCAGGTCGCGCACCTCTACAACATCGCCGACGACGCCCCGCCCGACGTCGAGGGCATGACGTGGTTGGACCAGGGACGGCGAAAGCAGACCTTCGCGGCCGAGGAGGGCGCGCTGTCCCAGGACCTGTACGTCTCGCACGCGATCGCCCACGGTCTGCAGCCGGTCATGGGGATGGACCAGCAGTTCCCCTGGCGCGACCCGGCCAACCCGCTCTACGCGGTCACGCCGATGCTCGCCGGGCCCGACGGCGACATCCACCCCGTGATCCGCGCCGAGGTCGACCAGATCACCGTCCGGATCACCAGGGGCAAGAAGCTGGTCGAGCGCATCGCCAACGACCACGACGACCACCGCCTGCCCCCGATGACCCCGCAACAGCTCCGCGCGCTGTGGAAGGAGCTCGAGTACAACATGACCGAGCGCTTGCGCCACATCGTGGCCACCGCGCTGAACCCGACTCCGGAGAGCATCACCATCGCACCCCCGCGGCCCCAGCACCCGACCGACCTCATCTACGTCGGCCGTGTGAAGCAGCGTCACGTCCAGCCCCGGGAGGAGGTCCTGGTCGGCCAGTACCAGCTCCTGCTCGCCAACCCACCCGGCAGCGTCCCGGTCGAGCAGCAGCCGCTGCTCAGCCAGGCGAAGTTCCTGCAGTTCTACGAGGGTGGCATGTTCGACTTCCGCAAGGACCACGACGAGCAGCTGGAGGAGGAAGCGCAGTGGAGGGAACTGCACCCGCACTACCCGGGATACCTGTTCCACGGAGGTTCGAGGACGAAGCAGAACCTCATCAGCGCCGAAGGAGCAGGCAACTCGACCGCCTTCGCGAACTCCGTCCTCACCCCTGACGGCAAGATCGACCACGATCGCGTCAACGTCGTGTTCCTCGGCATCGAAGCCCTGTTCCCGGACCCGAACCACCCCGAGGGCCTCCTCCAGGTCGGTGGCGGCGTCCAGGTCGCGTTCGACAACGCCGTCGACCCCGACGCGAACCCCTTCGGAATCCTGCTGGCCGACTACTCCGACGAGTACGAGTTCCCCAAGATCAAGGAAGAACCGCAGGACCAGTGAGCACGAGCGCTCCCGGCAACAGGGCGTCGGCACCGCCGGCGGAGACGTGAGGGACGAGGATGGAGAACATGACCGAGAGCACCGAGGACACCGGGGACAGCGGACCGCTCGAGAACTGGTTCCTGCTCATGGACCCGGCGTGGGCTCCGTCCGAAGAGGACGAACCGCCGCCGGCGGAGGCCGTCGTCGGGCTGTGGCCGGTGGAGGCCGACGGTCGCGTCGGCCGGTTCCGCGCCAACCCGGACTACGTGCCCGCCGACGAGCACTCGCCGACGGACCCGCTGGACGCCGTGCTGAGGCTGGTCCTGCACGGCGGCGCGGAGGTGGAGCACGTCCAGCTGATGCTGCGCGACTGCCTGTTCGACATCGCGATGAACGGGGACGGCAAGCCGTTGGTCGTGCAGTCGCCGGACGACATCGCCTGCGTCGTCGTGGCCACCGCGGAGCCGCACCGCAGGAGGGTCAGCTCGCCGCAGTGGCGGCGCATCGACCTCGACGAGCTCGTGATGCTGCTGGCCGATGGCGTGGACGTGCTGTATAACCCCGGCGGCCCGGCGTCGGTCCGGCTCACCGGCGACTTCATGCGCGAGACGTTCATGATGAGCGACGACGAGGTGTCCGCCGTCCACGAGCGGTTCCGGCAGGAGTCGGGCATGCGCGTCGTTCCGTGGGGGCCGGGGCAGGACGAGACGCCGGCCGCGCAGACCTCCGCGGACACCGCCGCACCGCGGTTCAGCACGGAGACGGAGGCACCGACCGCTCCGGAGGCGCGACGGCCGTGACCGGGGTGCGGGAGGACCGGTTCCCGCTCGCCGGTTCCGCCACCGGCTCGTCCCGGGGTGCGTCTCGCGGGCCGTTCTGCCGCTCCGCGGCGCAGCGCAGGAGCAACCGGGGGTCGATTCCGCTGGGCGACACGGTGTCTCCGTCCACTGGCGAGCCTCTCTCGCGTGCCCCGCGGCGCGGCCTTCGGTGCAGCTTTCGGAGACTGGAGGGGCCGATCACGACTTCGGGCCTCGTTCGGTCGTTCGCCGCCCGTTAGCTTGATCTTTCCGCGCACCGGCAGACCCCGGTCCGCCCGTGCGGCGGAGGGGGAAGAGGCAGAGAGCACGCGCTGCGAGGAGACGAAGCGGTGAACCGTTGGGGCCGATGTGGCGACGAAGGCATGATCGGTGTGCTGTCCCGGGGTGAGGCCGAACTGCTGTGGTCCCACGCGGACGGCCTCGTCCTGCTGGCGGAGCGGTGGCTGGCCCGGTGCCGGTGGGTGGACGGCAGCACCCGCGGGTCGGGTCGCCTGGTCGCCGACGAAGCGGTGAACGACGAGCGCATCACCGCGATCGTGCGCGAGCACGTGCCGGCGGGTGCTGCCGACTGGGAGATCTCGTGGTGGGCGCCGGTGCACCTGGCGGAAACCGCGGAGGCGGCACGACGCGTCCTGCACACGCTGCCGGAGTCCGGCGGCGTGGTGCTGCTCGAGACCGCGCAGGACGTTGACGCCTGGTGCCGGCTGATCGGCGACGTGCTCGCCGCCCTCCACCCGTGCGGCGACTGCTGCGAGGACGGGCACACGAGCGCTCAGACGTGGCTCGAGTCGTTGCTGGGGCCATTGCTGGTCGGCGTCACGGCGCTGTGACCGCGGACGGCGGGAGGCCGTCCGCGGCCGGTCTCAGATGAGGCCGTGGCGCAACGCGTAGGCGACCGCGTGGGCGCGGTTGCGCAGGTTGAGCCTGCTGAGCAGGTTGTGCAGGACGTTCTTCACGGTGCGCTCGGAGTAGATGAGCCGCTCCGCGATCTCGGCGGTGTCGAGGCCGTCCGCGAGGAGCCTGATCACCTCGGTCTCGCGCAGCGACAGACCGGCGAGGGTGAGGTCGCGCGGCCCGAGGGTCGTCTCCTGCAGCTGCTTGAGCCCCCGCAGGACGTTGCCCAGCTGCTCGGCGGGCAGGTCGCCCCGTCCCTCGCGGGCGTCGGTGATGGCGCGCAGCAGCCTGGTCCTGGCCGTGGCCTCCGCACGCGGCACCAGCACGACCAGTCCGTGCTCGATGGCCGTCCACAGCTCCGCCTGGCGGAGGTCGTCCGCGATGAGGACGAGGCGGGACGTGCCTGGCTGGAACGCTTCCTGCAGGCAGTCGTCCGCGACGGCCACGGTGACGTCGGCGTTCTGCGGGTCCGTGACGATCTCGATGCCGGGCGTCGGCCGCAGCATCGCGAGCAGGCCCGATGCGATCAGCGGGTCTGAGGCGTGGACCAAGACCCGGATGGCCGTGCGGCTTGCGTGCCCTGGTGCCAGGGGGCGCCGGCCGTCCGGCCAGGCGGTCTGCGAAGTCATGTGCACAGGAGACCGTGCGAGCCGCGCGGAAGGCCAGTCAGAACGGGGGGCAGGTTTTCGAAACGACAAAGCTGCCTGTCGACCGCCGGTGCCCGGACACGGCTGCCGGGTGCTCGAACCTACCCCTGGTCAACCGGGTTCGGACACGGCTGTTCGGAGCCATACCGCCCGTCGGTAATCGATTTCCCGCTTCCGCAAGCCTTCTCGTGGGCCGCGTCTCAATCGGCACGGCGGTATCGGGTGCGTTTGGGCACCATGCGGTTCCTTTCAGGTTCGGAACCGGTCCGTTCGGGATCGGGCGCTGTGCTCCTGCCCGTTTACTGCTGGTGTCCGGTCACGGCGAGCAGGCCTAGGGAGGCGTGCGGTGTCATATCCCCAGTCCGAACAGGTCGAGCAGCTGAGGAGGCAGTACGAGCAGCAGTTCGCCGAGCTGCGCGAGACGCAGCGACGGCTCAGCGAGCTGTCGTGCACCGTCACCGCTCCCCGCCGGGTCGTCGCTGTGACCGTCGGGCACGGCGGCGTGGTGAAGGACGTGAAGTTTCCGAGCGGCGCCTACAAGCGCATGACACCGGCAGAACTGGAGTCCGCGGTCCTGACGACCATCACGGACGCGCAGCAGCAAGTGGCGGACGAGGCGGCGGACGTGATCGCGCCGACGCTCCCTCCCGGGGTCGACGCGCGCAAGCTCTTCTCCGGGGACGTGGACCTGCAGTCGCTGCTTCCCCCCACGCCCGAGCTGCGCCCCACCACCCGCGACGTCATGAACATCAGGGACTGAGTGCGATGATCAAGTCAGAGAACCCCGGCGAGGACGCTTCCGGTGATGACCGGAGCGGAGGCGGCAGCAGGCCGGCCCCGTTCAACCTCGGGGACGGTTCCGGGCGGATCTCCGTCGACACCGACCAGCTGAACCGGGGCGCGGCGGGCTTCGAGTCGGCCGCGGACCGGTTCCGCCACTACGCGAACAGCAACAGGGAGCTCGCCTCCTACGCGCCATTGCCGTCCGGTGAGGGCGACGAGAGTTGGAACGCGTTCGCCCCCAAGTACTACAAGCGCTCGGAGGAGTACCTGAACGGCCTCGCCGGGCTGGCGAAGGCCATGGGCATCATCACCACCAGTGTGAAGCAGTTCAGAGTCTTCTGCGTGGGTACGGAGGCGAACGCCACGGACATCTCGCTGAAACTCAAGGATGCAATGGGCCCTGGGAACGTGCCCGGCCAGCAGCCGGACGGTGACGGCCGCCGCTGACACCGCTGCTGCTGCTGCTGCGAGGATTTCGACGTATGTCTGTTGAGGAACGGTGAGCCTGCACTTCGATCCGTCGTTCGACTGGCTCTGGGTCCTCGTGGCCGGGCAGCAGGCACCGAAGGTGGACGTGGCGGCCGCACGTGCGCTCGCGCAGAACTGGCTGGACAGCGGCCGGACCCTGCAAGAGATGGCGGACGGCGTCGCGCGGCTGGTGGGGTCGGTCGAGCACGCCATCGGCGGCCGCGCCGGACGCGCGTTCCGCGAACAGGTCACCCGCGTGCTCGGCCAGGTGCCCCGGATCGCACTGATCACCGGGGCGCAGTCGAGCAGCCTGCTCGACCTCGCGTTGAACGTCGAGCACTCCATCTACGCGATGATGGTGGAGATCGCCTTCTTCGCCGCGTCGATCCTGTGGGCGCTGTCGAGCTCCTTCACCACGCCGCTCGTCCCGTCGTTCATCACCTCCGCGCGCATCGCCGTGTAGCAGATCTCGATGCGGCTGCACTGGACCATCAGGTTGATCGGCGAGGCCCTCGAGGGCGGCGTCGAGGAGGTCGCGCAGGACGCGATCGCGCAGCTCTCCCAGGTCGCCGAAGGCAACCGCCACCACTGGGACGACACCAGCTCGTTGATCAGCTTCGTGGCCGGTGGTGCGGCGGAGGGCCTCGTCGGCGGCATGCACCTGGGCGCGAGCCGGTTGAGACCGCGCGTCGAGGACACGGCGGCGTTCCACGGTGCGACGGGGGCGGTCGCCGACGTCGTGGTGGGGGCCGGCACCGCGGGGGTCCTCGGCGGCAGCCTGAACGACCTGTGGGCCGGTGCGGTGGGTGGTGCTTTCAGCGGTGCGGCCGAGAAGAAGGCACACGACACCGGGGACGCGATCGACCGGCTGGTCAACGGGGACGCGGTGGAGGTGCCCGTGCTGGGGGCGATCGGCGATCCCGGAGGAGCGCCGGCGAACGGGCCTGTCGCCGATGAGGGCGGGACAGGGGCGCCTGGTTCTGTTGCGGTGGAAGGAAATCCGCCGGCGACCGGTGGGGCAGGGACGCTGGAGGGTCGCGGTGACCCGGTTCACCGCCGACGGCTGGCGCTGGTACTGGCCGGACGGGAAGCAGAGGGCGGACACGTACGCGGTGGAGGTGCCCGACGAGGTCGCGGAGCGGTTCGGGCTCCCCGTACCGCAGGACCCGGCTGCACCGGTTCAGCCGCCCGGGCGGTGACCGGAGAACAGCGGAAGGGATTCCGCAGAGCCTTCCGAAAAATTCACTGAAAGGGAGCAACGTGGTGCCGGAGGGTGTGTATAAACGTACATTGATCATGGTGTGGAAGTGCAGAGTGAATTCACCCCCTGAGGTGCTCCGGCGCACTCAAGGAACTGACCTTGATGCTGTTTTGGCTGGTGAAAAGCACGATCCGCGTCGGTGCTGATCTCCGCGGCAGTCGTCATCCGGGCGAACATCAAGGAATTGTCAAGTCGCTGTTCTATGTCTAATGCTGACCGTGAGCGTCCCGGATGATGCGATTCCCACCTTCGGTCAGGTGCTGCTCAGACTCCGGCGCGCGTCCGGTTTGTCCCAGGTCGATCTCGCCCGTTCGTCGGGGATGAGCGTGCGCGCCCTGCGCGACTTGGAACGGGGCAGGGCCAGCTCCGCCCAGGAGCGTTCGGCCGCGGTGCTGGCGGACGCCCTCGAACTGTCCGGCGAGGACCGGGAGGTCTTCCTGACGCTCGCCAGGGAGGGCCGTCGCCGCACGGCCAAACCCGTGGACCCCACCATGCTCCACTCGTTGCCCGCGATCCCCGAGCTCGTCGGCAGGGAACGGGAGCTGTGCGAGCTGATCGGGCTCGGCACCACGGAACCCGCCGGCGTCGTCGTGGTCACCGGACCGCCCGGTGTCGGCAAGACCTCGCTCGCCGTCGCGGCGGCCCATCGGCTGGCCGCCCACTTCCCCGACGGCTGTCTCGCGGTCGACCTGGGCGGTTCCGGTGACCGGCCGAGGGCGGCGAACGAGGCGCTGGAGTTGATGCTGCGGGCGCTCGGCATACCCGCCAGGGGTGTTCCCGATGCCGAGGCGGACCGCGTCGAGCTGTTCCGGGCGCTGCTGCGCGACCGGCGGGTGCTCGTGCTGCTGGACAACGCGGTCGACGAGGAGCACGTGCGGCCGTTGCTCGGCACGGGTCACCGCGGCGTGACGCTGGTGACGTGCCGCCGGGTCCTGGCCGGTCTGACGACCGCGAGCTGGGTCTCGGTCTCGCCGCTGACGACGGAGAGCGGGGTGGCCCTGCTCGCCTCCATCACGGGCCACGACGTCGTGAGCGCGGAACCGGGTGCGGCCGCCGAGCTGGTGGGGCTGTGCGGGAACCTGCCGCTGGCGATCCGCATCGCGGGCAACCGGCTGGCGACGCGGCCGCACTGGTCGCTGTCGTACCTCGTGTCGCAGTTGCGCGACGAGCGGATGCGGCTCAGCTCCCTGTCGGCGGGTGACCTGCAGCTGCGGTCCGCGTTCGAGGTGTCGTTCCGGCGGCTGTCCCCGTTCGCCCGCAGGGTGCTCCGGCGCCTCGCGGTGATCCCCGGTGAGCACTTCGACGAGGCGCTCGCCGCGGTGGCCACGGGTGCGCCGCGGCCGGCGGTCGGCGCACTGCTCGACGAACTGGTCGAGGCGTCCCTGCTGGACACCGCGCGGTCACCGGGACGCCTGCGGTTCCACACCCTGCTGCGCCTCTTCGCCGCCGAGCGGCTGGCCGAGGAGGAACCCGAGGACGTGCGGGAACAGCTGCGCGACCGCACCCTCCGGTACCTGCTGGACACGGCCACAGCCGCGGGGGCGTCCACGTTCCACGGCCCGGACGGCGCGGACGGCTCGCCGTTCTCCTCGCAGGAACGCGCGGGGGACTGGCTGGTGCGGGAGGGCACGAACTGGTCGGCCGCGCAGCGCGAGGCGGCGGCGCTGGGCTGGCACGCCGAGGTGCTGGGCCTGGCGCGGGCCATGCACTGGTTCGCGGACAGCCGGGAGTTCGACTACCGCTGGGACGAGGTCTACCGGCTCGGTCTGGAGGCCGCGCGGCGGCTCGGCGACCAGGTGGCCGAGGTGGACATGCTCAACCAGCTCGGCTGGGCGCAGTACATGTGCCGCAACGACAACGAGCTTGCCCTCCGCACCAGTTCGCGTGCGCTGGCGCTCGCGGAGGAGATCGGCGACCACCGCGGGAAGGCGTTCGCGCACTGCTACCTCGGCGTCGAGCTGACCCGGCTCGGCAAGGCAGAAGAGGGCCTGGCGCACCTGCGCACGGCCCACGAGCTGTCGGCGGGGTACGGCTTCTTCGAGATGCGGTACTGGATGCGCAGCACCCTCGGTGTCGCTCTCCAGGAGGCCGGCCACCACGAGGACGCGCTGGCGGTGCACCAGTCCCTGTTCGCCGAGGCGCGCGAGCACCGGCACGAGGCCGGCCAGGAGGTGGTGCGCTGGGTGCTGATGCTGGTGGCGGAGAACATCGGCCTCTGCCTCGCCGGTCTCGGCCGGTGGCGGGAGGCGGCCGAAAGCCACCACGAGGCGCGCCGGCTGTCCGCCGAGAACGACGCACCCCACCACGAGGCGGACCAGGCGGTCAGGGAAGGGCTCGCCTGGCGCGCGGCGGGCGAACCGGACCGCGCGCGGCACTGCCTGCTCCTCGCCCGTGAGCTGCTGGATGGTCCGGTCTACCGGGCCGACCGCGACTGGGTGGACGCCGCACTGGTCGGGCTGGTGGCGCGGCCCGTGTCAGGATGTGATGGAAATGAATTGGTCTGAACGGGTGTCGCCGTCTCGATCGGCTCGGAGCGGCCGGTTACGTTTGGCCCGTGCGCGACTCGGATGGCCAGACGACTTTCGGTGAGCTGTTGCTGGGGTACCGGCGTGCGGCTGGGTTGAGCCAGTCGGGATTGGCGGAGCGGTCGGGTATCAGCGTGCGGGCGTTGCGGGAGCTGGAGCAGGGCCGGGCTCGTGCGGCACAACGGCGTTCTGCCGAGGTGCTGGCGGACGCGTTCGAGCTGGACGCCGTGCAGCGGGAGGAGTTCCTCCGGGTCGCGGAGCAGGGGCGCAGGCGGCGGTCT
Source organism: Lentzea sp. HUAS12 (assembly GCF_024125735.1). Lineage (NCBI taxonomy): Bacteria > Bacillati > Actinomycetota > Actinomycetes > Pseudonocardiales > Pseudonocardiaceae > Lentzea > Lentzea sp. HUAS12. The sequence goes on along the minus strand of NZ_CP099738.1, from coordinate 3,620,435 downwards.
CCGGTGTCCGCCTCCGGCTCGGCCGAGATGCCGCCGCTGCCCTCCCACCCGGTCGGGCGGGTAGCGGACCTCGCGGAGCTGCAACGGCTGTTGCAGGCGAACCCGACGGTGGCGATCGTGGGGCAGCCCGGCGTGGGCAAGACCGTCCTGGCGACGTACGCGGCGCACCTCAGGCGCGAGGACTTCCCCGACGGGTGCCTGGCCGTCGACCTGCGCGGGATGGACGAGCTGCCGTTGCCCGCAGAGGTCGTGTTCGACCGGTTGCTCCAGGCGCTGGGCGTGGGACCGGGGGACGTCCCCGCGGTGCTGGACGAGCAGTCGAGCCGGTACCGGGCACTGCTGGAGAAGCGGAAGGTGCTGGTGCTGCTGGACAACGCTGCTTCGGAGGCGCAGGTCCGGCCGTTCCTCGCGGCGGCTCCGGGTTGCCGGACGCTCGTGACGTGCCGCCGGACGCTGGCGGGGCTCGAGGGTGTGCGGTGGTTGCACCTGGAACCGTTCGACGACGGGGACGCGGAGGCGTTGCTGGAGGCCGTCGTCGGGGCGGACAGGGTGCGGGCCGAGCCCGGTGTGGCGGGTGAGCTGATCGAGCTGTGCGGGAACCTGCCGCTGGCGTTGCGGATCGCGGCGAACCGGCTGGCGACCAGGCCGCACTGGACGTTGAGGTACCTCGTGGGCCAGTTGCGCGACGAGCGGACGAGGCTGTCGTCGTTGTCCGCGGGGGACCTGCAGGTGCGATCGGCGTTCGAGGTGTCCTACCGGGGGTTGTCACCGGAGGGCCGGACGTTGTTCCGGCGGCTGGCGGCGGTGCCGGGCGCGGACTTCGGCGTCGAGCTGACCCAGGTCGTCGGAAGCCTGACGGAGTCGGAGGCCTTCGGCCAGCTCGACGAACTGGTGGACGCGAGCATGGTGCTGGCCGGTCCGGCGGAGGGCCGCTTCCGCTTCCACGACCTCCTGCGGCTGTTCGCGCGTGAGCGCTGGGAAGCCGAGCACGACGAGGCCGACCGCGCGCTGACGACCGAAGCGGTGGTGGAGCACCTGCTTGACATGGCGACCGCGGCGGGGACGAGGTTCTCGCCGGAGGAACCCGCGAACGAGGTCTTCGACACGCTGGACGAGGCGCGGTCGTGGCTGGAGCAGGAGCGGTCCAGCTGGCTGGCCGCGTTCCGGGAGGCCGTGCGGACCGGTCTGCACCGCGAGGTGCTGACACTCGCGCAGGCGATGCACTGGTACTCCGACGACCGCTGGCAGGTGGTCGAGTGGGTCGAGGTCTTCGGCGCCGGTGTCGAGGCGGCACGGGCGCTGGGCGACGTGACCGCCGAGGCGCAACAGCTCAACTTCCTGGGGTGGGCGCATTCCATGGTGGCCGACACCAAGGCCGCGCTGGAACAGCACCTGCTCGCCCTGGGCCGCGCCGAGGTGGCCGGCGACCGGCTGGAACGGATGTGGGCGCTGGCCTACGCCTCCTACTTCGAGTACTCCCAGGTCGACCGCGCCACGGCGATGGAGCACGCACGGGAGTCCGTGGAACTCGCCGCCTCCTACGACTTCTGGGCCGTGCAGCTGCCGGTCCGTTACCGGTTCGGTGCGCTGCTGTTGCTCGACGGACAGCACGAGCAGGCGCTTGCTCTCATGGAGGCGCTGCACGAGGAAGCGGTGCGCCGCGGCCGGGCGGGTGAGGCGACGAAGTCCCGCAACCGACTGACGGCCATTCTCGTCGAGGGGATGGCCCGCTGCCTGCACGCGATGGGCCGGTGCGACCAGGCCGTGCCGCTGTTCGCGCGGTCCCGCGTCATGCAGCAGCAGGTGGGGGCCACGGGGCTCGCGGCCGATGCGGCGCTGTGGGAGGGCCGGTGCTGCATCGACGCGGGTGCGCTCGACGAGGCGCGCGAGCTGCTCGAGTACGCGTGGACCGTCTTCGACGAGATGGCGATGCCGACCCGCTGCGCCAGCGTGGAGATCGAGCTCGCCCGGATCTCGTGACCGCACCGCCCGTCTTCTGACCGGGTGGGAAGGACCGGGCGGTCGAACGGGCTCAAACACGGCCGGCCCGCTCCACCCCTGCCCGGATCGGTGTTCACTGGTGTCATGCGCATGCCGCAGTTCCCGCTGTCGACGTACGACTTCGAGGTGCTGTGGGCGGACGTCTGCCCAGGCCCGATGCCGTACCCCCTGATGGTGCCGAAGAGCTCGGGGCGGCCCCAGTGCGCGGCCGTGCTGGCCGAGGAGGTCTACCGGGAGCTCGTCAACCGGGGCATGGCCGACCGCGGTCACCGCGCCGACGCCCGGCTCACCCGCATGCTGCACCTGCTCGGGGACTACCGCGAGGCGGTCGACCTGGTCGCCTTCGTCGGATACCCGCTGCAGGCGCTCGCGGCCCGCGGTGCGGACGACGCTGTACTCGCCGTGCTCGCCGGTGGTGAGCTGTGGCTCTCCACGATCAGGCCGGACGAGCTCGCCGTCGCGATCACCGACCTGCTGGAGGAGGGACGGTGGTCCGCGGCCCGCTCCGGTGCCGCCGGTCCTCCCGCGACCGGCCGGATCGGGTTCTCCGTCCGCGGCCGGTCCTCGGTCGTCCCCGCCCTCACCTGGTGCGGCACGGACGACGAGCACTACCTCGTGGCGGAGACCGGCTCGGGCGAGGCCGAGCTGATGGCGCACGAGCACGTCACGCGCCGGGTGGACGCGCTGCTCGCGTCCCACGATTCCGCCGCGGTGAACTCCTAGGTCTTGCCCTCGCTGTCAAACACGCGTGTCTTTTCGGGCAATGCCGTTCTATCGCACCGCGCGCTCTTCGTCGTGTGTGGTCCTTTCGCTGTTCTCACACTTTCGCGGAACTCGCGTTTCGTCTGGGAATGGTGAAGTCGTCCGCTCCCGCGTCTCGATCGGTTGACCGCAAACGCTTCTTGTTCGGATCGAGACGAGCCCGTCACCTGCGGTTCGTCTCTTTTGGTGCATGCGTGGAGAAGCGAGGGTGAACGCGCCACCCGAGGTGTGTGGAAGGGAAAGAACTGCCGCTGACTGCTGATCGGTTCGGCGAGGGGGAGCAAGCTCTTCTGCGGCGGGGCGCTGCTTGAGCAAGCTTCGTTTGTCAGCGACCACTAGCTCGTTCACATAGGGAGACAGCCAATGGCCGGAGTGTCAACTACTACCCCGGGAATGCAGGCGGCGGCGGGCCACCTCGGCAACACGCAGAACGTGGCCAAGAGCGGTGTCCAGACCGTCGGCGACGCGCTCGGTGCCCTGAAGTCGACGTGGAGCGGTGACGCCTCCACGGCCTTCGACACCTCGATGCGGGCCTGGATGGACGACTGCACGTTCATCGTGAACAAGCTCGGCGAGATGATCGAGGTCATGAACGGCAACCGGCAGGTCATCACCGCCGGTGAGAGCTCCAACACCGAGACCGCGTCGAACATCCCCGTCGGTCCGGGCCTGGCCGGCCTCTGATCACCGCCGCACCCCACCCCGCTCAGCCACTGAAAGGACAGTGCTTTGCCCACTTACACCTTTGACCGCGGCATGGCGGACTCGGTCCGCGACCAGATGGCCGCGGTCACCAAGCGCCTGCAGACCGAGCTGGAGAACATGCACCAGCAGATCCTCCAGAGCCTGGGGGACTGGCAGGACGGCGCCAAGGACCAGTACATGGTGGCGAAGTCCCAGTGGGACGCTGCCGCCGCGCGCATGCCCCACAGCCTCAACTCGGCCGAGGTCGCCCTGAACAACATCACCGGTGGCTACCTGAAGATCGAGCACACCGGCATGAACGCCTGGGGCGGCTACAGCGTGAAGTAGGTCTTCGGGGGCGTCGCCCCACACCCCGGCGACGCCCCCGATCCGCTGTGACACCGACCGAAGAGAAAGGGCTGTGAGCATGCCAGGCACCACGCGACAGCTGACCGAGGACGAGAAAGCGACGATCAAGGAGCGCATCGAGAAGAAGGAGTCGTACGAGGAGGCCAAGAACAATCCCGAGGAGTACGACGCCAAGGGGCCCAGGGACGGTCTCGGCGACTGGGGCGGTCCCGAGGGGGAGCACTTCGCGAACAAGTACCCGCCGCCCAAGGTGCCGCGCAACCGAGACCACTCCGGCCGTGGCATCCGCGTGAGCACCGAGGCGCTGAAGACGTTTGCCACCAACGTCCGTTCGCTCATCCCGACCCTCAAGACCGCGCTGGAGCAGATCGAGAAGGTCAAGGTCGCCCCCGGCATCTTCTACGACGCGCACCAGCTGCAGGTGAAGGTCGTCAGCGGCGGTGAGGGCACGGCGATCCAGCCCACGACCCGTGACTTCCTGCGCAGGAGCATCGACGCGATCACGGCGGTGGCCGACGAGCTGGAGAAGCTCGCGCGCGCCTACGACACCGCCGAGGAGCTCAACGCCGCCACCGGCAAGGACCTCAACGAGCACATCGCCGGCGCCAAGGCCGAGATCAGCAAGGCGATCAGCGGAGCCACCCCCACCGCCTAGGGCGTCGGCGTTCACCCTGTCGGTTCCCGCGGGCAGCCCACCCGCGCAACGCGAAGGCACCACCATGGCTGAAGACCCGCCCAAGGCCGGCGGCAAGGAAGTGGAAGTCAAGGACAACGGTGCCGTGGTGGCGACCGGTGACGGGTCTGGTTCGTCCACATCGGACTACGACTCGTGGGGCTGGAAGGAGATCATGGCCCGGATCACCGGGTCGGCCGCGATCGGCGCCGAGGAGCGCGCCGAGCTGGGGACGAGCGGTGCCTCGGACCCTCAGACGCTGTGGGACGCCGCGCTGAGCTTCCGCATGGTCAAGGAGATCCTCGCCTCCACGGGCAGGAGCATCGCCGAGCAGGCCAAGGCACTGGGCGGCGAGGGCGGCCCGTGGCAGGGCGAGGCGTCGAAGGCCTTCATGGGGTTGATGGACGAGTTCTCCAAGTCGTTCACCGCCCACGCCACGCAGATCGACGGCGGCAGGTCCCGGCTCTCCCCGGTGCCCGAGCAGCTGTGGGCGGCGGGCAACTACCTCGCGTGGGCGATCAAGACGGTCCACGACATCGACCAGTTCTACGCCCGTGAGGCGCAGCGCATCGCCGCGATCAAGGGCGAGGACGTCATCATCGAGAGCGACAAGGGAAACCTCGTCCACATCAGCAAGTTCCCCGAGATCGTCAAGCTGCTCGACCGCGACATGCGGCAGGTGCTGAAGACCCTCGCGGCGGAGTACGAGAAGCAGGCCTACGACACCACGCTGACCACCATCCCGAAGCCGGACCCGTTGGGCGGCGGGCCCGACTCGAAGCCTCCGAAGATCAAGGTCCCGCCACCGCCCGAGATCAAGATTCCCCCACCGCCGAAGGTCAAGATCCCGCCGCCGGCCAAGATCGAGGTCCCGCCGCCACCGAAGTCCGAGATCCCGCCGCCGCCCAAGGGCAAGGTCCCCGAGGTCAAGACGCCGGAGATCCCCGAGGTCAAGGCTCCCAAGATCCCCGAGGTCAAGTCCCCGGAGATCCCCGAGGTGAGGACGCCGGAGATCCCCGGTCCCAACTCGGGCGGTCTCTCCGGTGGCCCCGGGAACTTCTCCGCCACGCCGCCCCCCGGCAAGTTCGACCCGGGCAGCCTCGGCGGTCCCGGTTCAGGGAGCGCGAGCGGGAAGATCCCCGAGCCCAACGCGTTCGTTCCGGGTACGGGCCCCGGCTCGGGCGGCCTCCCCGGTGCCGGAGGCACGCCTTCGCCGAACTCGTTCAAACCGGGTGACTTCGTCGCTTCCCAGATCCCCGGTGGGAAGCCGGGCGGTGGGAACGTGCCGCAGCCGCCCGGTCTCAAGCCGGGGGACTTCACGCCGGGCGAGTTCACCCCCGGCAACGGTCCCGGCGGCGGTGGCCTGCCCGGTGGGAACGGGGCGGTTCCGCCTCCCGGTTCGTTCGTGGGCTCCAAGCCGCCGGCGTCCGGCCGTGGCGGTGGGAACACGCCTGTTCCGAACGTGCCCAAGCCCGGTGAGTTCAAGCCGGGCGAGTTCAAACCGGGTGACTTCAAGCCGAGCGAGTTCCCCGGTGGGAAGACGCCGCCCGGCGGGAAGGTCGCGCCTCCTGGCGAGTTCAAGCCCGGCGAGCTCAAGCCCGGCGAGCTCAAGCCGGGTGAGCTGAAGCCCGGTGACTTCAAACCCGGCGAGTTCCCCGGTGCCAAGGTGCCGCCTGGTGGCCAGGGTGCGCCCCCGGCCGACTTCAAGCCGGGCGAGTTCAAGCCGGGCGAGTTCAAGCCGGGCGAGTTCAAGCCGGGTGACTTCAAGCCCGGTGAGTTCAAGCCGGGCGAGGTGCCCAACCCCAACGACTGGAGCGCGGGCAAGGGCTCGGGAGCGTCGAACGACGACCGCAACGGCCTCGGCGGCGGCGGGATGCCGATGATGCCGCCGGGTGCGCCCGGTGCGGGTACCGGTGGTGGTTCGGGTGCTGCGGAGCGCCCGGACGCCTCGGGCCTGATCGGTGGCGAGGTCAAGCCGTGGGAAGGCTCGAAGGCCCCCGGCCTGGGCGACCCGCACGGCAACGTGCCCCAGCTGCCGTTGAAACCGGAGGACTGGGCGTCGTCCCAGCACAACACCCCTTCGCTGCCCGGTGCGGGCATGCCCGGCGGCGGCGGGATGCCGATGATGCCGCCCGGTGCGCCCGGCGCGGGTACCGGTGGTGGTTCGGGTGCTGCGGAACGCCCCGACGCCGCCGGTCTGATCGGCGGGGAGGTCAAGCCGTGGGAGGGCGTCGACGCTCCCGGGGTCGGTGAGCCGCAGGCCATCGGCCAGGTCGGTGGTACGCCGGAGGACTGGGCGTCGTCCCAGCACAACACCCCTTCGCTGCCCGGTGCGGGCATGCCCGGCGGCGGCGGGATGCCGATGATGCCGCCCGGTGCGCCCGGCGCGGGTACCGGTGGTGGTTCGGGTGCTGCGGAACGCCCCGACGCCGCCGGTCTGATCGGCGGGGAGGTCGAACCGTGGGAGGGCGTTGACGCTCCCGGGGTCGGTGAGCCGCAGGCCATCGGCCAGGTCGGTGGTACGCCGGAGGACTGGGCGTCGTCCCAGCGGAACGCGTCCGAACTGCCTGGCGGTGGGATGGTCAGCGGCGGGATGCCCGGTGCCGGTATACCGGGCGGGATGCCGATGATGCCGCCGGGTGCGCCCGGCGCGGGTACCGGTGGTGGTTCGGGTGCCGCGGAGCGCCCCGACGCCGCCGGTCTGATCGGCGGGGAGGTCGAACCGTGGGAGGGCGTCGAGCTGCCCGGCGTCGGCGATCCCGACACGCCCGGTCAGGAGAAGAGCGCGCCGGAGCAGTGGAGCGAGGCGTCACCGAACGCCGGCTCGCCGATGCTGCCTCCCATGCCGATGGCGCCCGGTCAGGGCGGTGCGGCAAGTGGTACCGGTGCGGCCGAACGCTCCGACGCGTCCGGTCTGGTGGACGGGGAGCCGGCGCCCTGGGAACACGCATCCGCAGTGCCCACCGGTGATCCGGGTGGTGCGGAGACTCCGCGTGCGCGGCCCGAGCCGTGGACGCAGGACGGGTCGGGGCCGCAGGTCCCGGTGCCCGAGGTGGCGCCGGAGGTTCCGGCGGCTCAGGCCCCTGCGCCCCAGGCCCTTTCGCCCCAGGTTCCGGTGGCACCGGTCGCCTTGCCGGCCCCCGTCACCCCAGCGGCTCCTCCGGCTGCGGCGGTCCCGCAGGCTCCGGCGGCCTCGGCGCCCTCGGCACCCCTGGTGTCCCCTGCTGTCCCGGCGACCCCAGCGACCCAGACCGCTCCGGCGACCCCGGCGAGCCCGGCAGGGCCGGGGGAGAAGCGGCGCGAGGACGCTCTCATCGGCGTGCCGTTGCCGATCGCCGACATCCCGTCCGCAGCGCATCCGGCGGCGCCACTGGCCACGACGTTCGACGACGACCGCGTGGCACTCGTCTGCGTCGGCGGGGACGAGGACTTCAGCGCGTGGGACGCCGGAGCGTCCGGTGGGCTGCCCTGGCTGCCCACCGCCGCCGCACTGCGCGACGACCCCGAGGGCGCACCGGAGAAACCCGACTACACCCAGCGGGACTCGACGGCGTGGGGGCACAGCGCGGGTCGTGAGGGTGCGGTGCGCCTGCAGGCCGAGACGGCCGCGCGGCCGATCGAGATGTCGGCCTACCTGCCCCGGTTCGACCCGCACGTGTCGGAGCTGGGGTGCGCGGGCCTCGACGCGCCCGAGCACGAGGAACCCGAGCAGGCGGACGAGGAGCAGGACGAGGAGGACGAGCGCACGTCGGCGGACCTGCTCAGGCAGGACACCGGGGTGTGGGCGGACGGCGGCAGGACCAAGGCGGCACCGGGAGTGATCGAATGAGCACCGTCACGGCGAAGCGGGGGCCTCGCGCCGAGGGTCCGGCGATGCCGGAGGGCCAGGAGGAGCTCCAGGAACCCCCGGTGATGCCCGAACCCGCCGTGCGCGACTTCAGCTCGGTGCTGATGTTCCTGCCCATGGCGCTCGGGCCGATCGCCATGATCCTGATCTTCTCCTCGATGGGCTCGGGAGGAGGATCGCCGTTCATCTTCATCATGGCCGGCGCGATGTCCATCGGCATGGTCGCGATGGCGATCAACCAGCTCCTGCGCAACGCGGGGGAGCGCAAGCGCAAGCTCGACGCGGAACGCCGCGACTACCTGCGTTACATCGGGCAGTTGCGGCGTCGCGCCAGGGAGACGAGCAACGAGCAGCGCGCGGCCGTCGCCTGGGACAACCCCGATCCGTCGTGGTTGTGGTCGATCGCCACCGGGCCGCGGCTGTGGGAACGGCGCGGCAGCCACGACGACTTCGGCCGCGTGCGGATCGGGCTCGGCACCCAGCAGGCGGCCATGGAGTTCCTGCCGCCGTCGACCAAGCCGATCGAAGACCTCGAACCGCTGTCCGCGATCTCGCTGCGGCGGTTCAGCGAGACCTACCGGACCGTCACCGGCATCCCGATCTCGGTGGGGCTGCGCAGTTTCACGAGCGTCGAGCTCGCCGGCGAACCGGACGCCGTCGTCGGGCTGGTGCGCGCGATGGTCGGTCAGCTGGTCACCTTCCACGCGCCGGACGAGCTGCGGATCGCCGTGCTGACCGCGCCCTCGAACCAGGCGGACTGGGACTGGGTGAAGTGGCTGCCGCACCTCGCGCACCCCACCGCCCGCGACGCCGCCGGCCCCCTGCGGATGCTCACCTGCGACCACGACGAGCTGATCGACCTGCTCGGCAAGGACGTCACGGACCGCGGCGACCACGACAAGTCCGTCCTGCCCGGTGTGGTGGAACCGTTCGTGGTCGTCGTCGCGCACCTGGCGTCGATCCCCGAGCACTCCCCGCTGCTCGGTCCCGGCCTGCGCAACACGGTGCTGCTCGACGCCACCGGCGCGTTGCCCGGTGGTGCGAAGGTGCTGCGTCTCACCTGCCGCGACGGCGAGGTCACGTACCCGGTCGGTGAGGAGACCGGCACCGCCCGGCACGACTCGCTGGGTGCGGTGCAGGCGGACGCGCTCGCCCGGTTGATCGCGCCGAAGCGCACCAGCGGCACGGTCGACGTCGTGGACCGTCCTTTCGAGACGGACTTCGAACTGCCCTCGCTGCTGGGCATCCGCGACCTCCACACGTTCGACGTCAACGCGCTGTGGCGGCAGAAGACCCCGCAGCGAGCTCGCCTCCAGGTGCCCATCGGCGTCACCGAGGACGGCGAGGTCGTGGAGATCGACCTCAAGGAGTCGGCGCAGGGCGGCATGGGACCGCACGGCATGCTGATCGGCGCCACCGGTTCCGGCAAGAGCGAGCTGCTGCGCACCCTGGTGTGCGGGCTCGCGGCCACGCACTCGTCGGAGACCCTGAACTTCGTCCTGGTCGACTTCAAGGGTGGGGCGACGTTCCTCAACATGGAGAAGCTGCCGCACACCTCGGCGGTGATCACGAACCTCGCCGACGAGCTCCCGCTGGTCGACCGCATGCAGGACTCGATCAACGGCGAGATGACGCGGCGCCAGGAGATCCTGCGCGAGAGCGGGTACTCGTCGCTGTTCGAGTACGAGAAGGCCCGCATGACCGGTGGCCAGCTGCCGCCGCTGCCGACGCTGCTCGTGATCGTCGACGAGTTCTCCGAGCTGCTGAGCGCCAAACCGGAGTTCATGGACCTGTTCGTCTCGATCGGACGGTTGGGACGCAGCCTCGGCGTGCACCTGCTGCTGGCCTCGCAACGCCTCGACGAGGGGCGCATCCACCGCGTCGAGGGCCACCTGTCGTACCGCATCGCGCTGCGCACCTTCTCCTCCATGGAGTCGCGCAGCGTCATCGGTGTCGCCGACGCCTACGAGCTGCCCCCCGGTCCGGGCAACGGGTACCTCAAGTTCGACACGACCACGTTGACGCGCTTCAAGGGCGCGTACGTGTCCGGCCCCTGCCTCACGACCGCGCCCGAGCAGGGTGCGATCAGCGGTGAGGACCGCGCGGCGGGGGAGATCGTGCCGTTCTACACCCAGCCCAGTCCGCGCGTGCACGAGCTTCGGCAGAGCGAGCCCGCGGAACCGGAGACCCGGCAGGACAAGGCGGAGACGCCCGCGGAGGACGCCCCGAGCGTGGTGGAGGTGCTGATCGGCAGGCTCGCCGGTGCGGGACCCGCCGCCCGCCAGGTGTGGCTGCCGCCGCTGTCCGCGTCGCCGAGCCTCGATGCCCTGCTGCCCAGCGTGGTGCCGCACCCCGAGCTCGGCATGTGCGTGGACGACCCCGGCACCCGAGGACGCTTGCGGGTGCCCGTCGGCGTGGTCGACCTGCCCTACGAGCAGCTGCGCGAGCTGCTGGTGGCCGACCTGTCCGGAGCCGACGGCCACGTCGGTGTCGTCGGCGCCCCCATGAGCGGCAAGTCCGCGTTGCTGCGCACGCTGGTCCTCGGCCTGGCGCTGACCCACACCCCGGAGGAGGTCCAGTTCTACGGGCTCGACTTCGGTGGCGGCGGCATCATGTCGATCAGCGGTCTGCCGCACGTCGGCTCGGTCGCGACCCGCATGGAACGCGACCGCGTGGTGCGCACCCTCGAGGAGGTCGTGCAGGTCATGGAGCTGCGCGAGGCGGCGTTCGCCGAGCACGGCTTCGAGTCGATGGCCGACTACCGCGCCGCACGGCACGCCGGTCGCGTGGAGGACGCCCACGGTGAGGTGTTCCTGATCATCGACGGCTGGTTCACCCTGCGCCAGGACTTCGGCGACCTGGAGACGAAGCTGACCGAGATCGCCGCCCGCGGCCTCTCCTTCGGCGTGCACCTGGTGGTGTCCTCGACGCGCTGGTCGGAGATCCGGCCGTGGTTGCGCGACGTGCTGGGCACGCGGTTCGAGCTGCGACTCGGCGACTCGATGGAGTCGGAGGTGCAGAGCCGCAAGGCCGCCACCGTGCCGAACCAGCCGGGCCGCGGCCTGACCAGCTCCGGGTTCCACTTCCTCGCCGCCCTGCCGCGGCTGGACGGGTCCTCGGCGACCGAGGACCTGGCGAGCGCCACCAAGTCCTTCGTGGAGGAGGTCCGCACCTTCTGGCCGGGCCGCAGCGCGCCTGGTGTGCGGCTGCTGCCGACCCGGCTGCCGGTCGTCGACCTGCCGAAGCCGCAGAACGGCGGCCTGAAGGTGTGCCTGGGCCTCGACGAACAGCGCCTGAACCCGGTGTGGCACGACTTCAACGCCATCCCGCACCTGTTCGTGATGGGGGACGCGGAGACCGGCAAGACCAACGCGCTGCGGCTCGTGATCCGGTCGATCGTCGAGGGTTTCCGGCCGGGTGAGGCCAAGATCCTCGTCGCCGACTCGCGCCGCGACCTCGACGACATGATGCCGGACGAGTACAAGATCGGCCACGTGGTCAGCTCGGACGCGCTGACCGACCTCGCGACCAAGGCGGCCGTGTCGCTGCACAAGCGGGTACCGGGCCCGGACATCTCGTCCGAGCAGCTGCGCCGGCGCGACTGGTGGGAGGGGCCGCAACTGTTCGTGGTCGTCGACGACTACGAGCTGATGACCTCGGGCACCGGCATGGGCACCCCGCTCGACACGCTGCTGCCGTTGCTGGCGCAGGGCGTCCACATCGGGTTCCACCTGATCGTCGCGCGCAGCAGCGCGAACGCCCTGCGCGGCATGATGGACCCGGTCATGCGCCGGCTGTGGGAGCTCGGTTCTCCCGCGCTGCTCTTCTCCTACCCCAAGGAGGAGGGGAAGTTCCTCGGCGAGGCCGCTCCGCGCACCCTCCCGCAGGGCCGCGCCCAGCTGGTGACGCGACGGGGCGTCAAGTTGATCCAGACCGGTCTCGTGCCGGTCGACAAGTCGCAGGACGAGCCGGCCGGTGTCGGCGCGTTCGCGCGGAACGAGGGCATGTGACGACGACCTCCGAACTCTGTCGAATCACCGTGCACGGTCCCAGCGGCAAGGCCGACCTCTCCGTGCCGGTCTCGACGACGGTGGCGGTGCTGCTGCCGACGCTGGTGCGGCACGTGGTGCGTGACCACGACCGGGGTCACGAAGGTGAGCTGTACGGCTCGTGGGTGCTGCAACGGCTCGGCGGTGCCCCGTTCGACCCGGAGGGCACGCCGGAGACGCTGGACTGGCTCGACGGAGAGCAGTTCCACCTCTCCCACGCCGAGGACCCGTTGCCGGAGCTGGACTTCGACGACGTGGCCGAGGGCATGGCCACGGCGGTGAACCGGCAGGGCAACCGCTGGAACGAGGCGGTGAACCGGAAGCTGTTCCTCAGCCTGAGCGGGTTCGTCCTGCTCGCCATCGCCCTCTCGCTGTTCGAGAACGCGAGCGGGGTCGCGGCGACGACCACGGCCGGCGTCCTGGCGCTGGTGCTGTGCCTGGCCTCCGTGCTCGTCGCGCGCACGATCGAGGACGGCGTGCTCGCCGGGCTGGTCGGGGTGGCTGGCTGCGGGTACGCCGGACTGGCCGGCCTGATCGGTGTCGCCGGTGTGGACGGTGCGCTCGCCCTGGACCCGCACGGCGTGCTGATCTGCGGCGTCGCGCTCATGGCCACGTCGGTGGTGTTGCTGGTGGTGCAACGGCTGCTCGCGCCGAAGCTGCCGATCGTCCCGTTCGGGTGCGCGGCGGTCGCGGGCGTGGCGATGGTGCTGGCGGTGTGGCTGCACCTCGGGCTCGAGCTGACCCGCCTGCAGATCGCGGCTTCGTTGATGAGCGCCTTCTTCGCACTGCTGCTGTTCGCGCCGAAGCTCGCGACGAGGGTCGCCCGGTTGCGCGGCCCGCAGCTGCCCCGCAACGCCGACGAGATGAAGATCGACGTCGAGCCCATGCCCGCGGCACAGGTGATCGAGCAGACCGGGACCGCCGACCGCTACCTGAGCGTGCTCGCGACGGGGGCGTCCGCCGTGCTCGCCGTCGGGTTCGTCTACCTGGTGGCGGACCCCGGCTGGCTCGACTACACGCTGAGCGGGCTCTTCGCGGCACTGGTGCTGCTGCGCTCACGCGAGTTCCTGAACGTCGGCCAGCGCACGTCCCTCGCGCTGGCCGGCACCTGGGGCGCGGTGCTGCCCGCGCTGCACATGTTGTCCGGGATGAGCGACCTGGGGCGCCTCTTCGGCGTGCTGATGCTGTTCGCCGCCGCCCTGCTGCTCGTGCTGGCGGCGCTGCGCCCGTCTCACCGCCGAGTGCTGCCGATCTGGCCGCACCTGAGCGACGTCGTGGAGAACCTGCTCTGCCTCGCGCTGGTGCCGTTCGTCCTGCACGCACTGGGCCTCTTCGCCTGGGCCCGCGGACTGGCGGGGTGAGCGGTGCAGACCAAGAAGGACCACGTCCACGCCTACCAGACGCTCGTCGGCCGGATGAGCTCGGCGTTGCTGCTGGGGGACACCAACTACAGCGAGGCACCCGCGCGGCGCGCCCTGATGGGCCTGGTGTTCGGGGTGGTGCTGGCGCTGTTGATCGGCGTTGCGTTCTGGGTGTACGGCCTGATCAACCCCGGCGGCAACATGGCGTGGAAGAAGCCCAGCGCCATCCTCGTGGAGAAGGAGAGCGGCGCGCGGTTCGTGTACGAGCGGGGACAGCTCGTGCCCGTGCTCAACCACGCGTCCGCGATGCTCCTCAAGGGCGCCGGCGCCAAGGTCGAGTCCATCTCCCGGGCGTCGCTCGCCGACCTGGAACGCGGCCAGCCGGTCGGCATCCCCGACGCGCCCGACCCGGTGCCCCCGGCCTCCTCGCTGGTGGCCGGGCACTGGCTGTTGTGCCTGCCGCGCAGCGCGGGCGTCGAGGTGGAGGGCACCGGCCTGATGAGCATGACCGTCGACCCCGACGTGCCCTCGGCTCCCGTCGCCGGGACCGAGTACCTGTGGGTGGCGTCCGCTGAAGGGCAGCAGTACGTGGTGTGGGGCAACCGGAAGCTGCGGCTCACCGAACCGATCGTCCCCCTGGCGCTCGGACTCGGCGGGGGCAAGCCGCCCGTCGCGCCGCCCGTGTGGCTCTCCGCGCTGCCGGACGGCCCCGAGGTGGGACCGGCGGTCATTCCCCAGCAGGGCAGGAAGAACGTGGACGTCGGGGGTGTCGCGCGGCCGGTCGGGACGGTGTTCCGGCACGTGGCCGGCAACGGCGTCGAGAACTTCTCCGTGCTGCGCGAGGACGGCCTGGCGCCGGTGTCGCGCACCGAGGCCGTGCTGCTGCAGGCCAAGGACGGTGGCGCCGCCGTCGAGATCGGGTCCGAGGTGCTGGCGAGCGCGCCGCACTCGGGTGACGACTCGCTCGTGAAGCGCGTTCCCGACCTGCTGGCCGCGAAGCCGGTCCCCGCCGGTGAGCGCGCGTTCTGCCTGCGCCAGCAACCCGACGGCGCGGAGGTCGTGAGCCAGGCCGTCACGGTCGACCGCTCGGACGCGGGGTTCGGCATGAACGAACGGGTCGGGGTGCGCGCGAAGCCCGGCACGGGTGTGCTCGCCGCGTCGGTGCCCGCACCGAAGGGTGCCGGTGCCAAACCCGACCGCTACCTCATCACCGATCGCGGCCTGAAGTACCGGCTGGCCGACGACGACAGCATCAGCGCGCTCGGGTTCGGCGGTGTCGCACCGGTACCGGTCGCCGCCGGGGTGCTGGCGCAGATTCCCAGCGGTCCGGGCCTCAGCCGGGCCGCCGTGGGCGTGAGTGGGAAAGGACGTGGCTGAGTGAGCCTGCTGACCAGGAGGCCGGATCACCGCGGTGGTGACCGGGACATGACCAGTCACACGATCGGCAACGCCCTCGTGGTGCACCCGTGCGACGTCCTGCGCGACGAGGTGCGCGACATGGCGCTGAACCTCGCCGCCGACCCCGACCACGAGCTCGTCGTGGTCGACCTGCCCCCGTCGAGCTCGTTCACGACGTGGGAGTCGGCGGCGAAGCTGTTGCCGCGCAAGCGACGTGGCGTGCGGCTCGTCATCGGTGGCCGCACCAGGGAGACGACGGTGCTCGCGGGCCAGTGGTTCTCCGAGCGGCTCGGCCGCACCGTGATCGCACCCGACGGCGCGGTGATGCCGGGCGTCGGCGGCTCGCTCTTCGTCGATGCGGGGTGGGGCACCGGGTGGGTGCGGTTCCAGCCGGGCAAGCCCCCCAAGCGCGACGGCAAGCGCTTCCCCAGGCCCACCTGGGAGAACGTGTCCGCGCTCGCCGAGGTCATGCCGACCAGCGCGAGCGCCGTGAGCGAGCCGTTGCCGGGCGGGGTGTGGCTGCGTCCGCGCGGGTCGGAGAGCCTGCTGATGCAGCACCGGCAGCGGCTGATCGAGACCATGCCGTGCCAGCCCGACGTCTGCACGATCGTGCTGGGCTGCCCCGGCGCCGCTCCGATCACGCTCTACGACATCACCCGGTTCTGGAGCTGGTTGCCCCAGGACCTGCGGGCCAAGCTGCGCGTGGTCAGGTTCGGCCCGATGACGCTGCCCGACAGCGGCCCGTACGGCCAGCACGTCGCCGACGCGCTGGGCGAGCAGATCACCTGCTACAACGGTCTGCCGGTCGGGTCCCGCACCGATCCCCGCATCGTGACCCTGCGTTCCGACGGCACGCCGGGCTGGCAGCCGTTCGCGCTGGAGGTGGCCTACTTCCCCGCCCAGCAGGGACAGCCCGCACCGCTGCCGGCCCTGCTGAGCTACCGGGACCCGCTGTTCGGCATCGAGGAGGTCGAACCGGCCGTCTACCGGTACACCCAGGACGTGCTGCTGGAGGTCGTCCCGGCGGGGCTGTGGGTGCGCCTGGAGCAGGAGGCCGCGCACGGCCCAGCGGTCCGCACGGCCGAACCGGACGGCGAGCGGCACCTGGTGCTGTTCGAGGAGGGCGTCGACGCGGTGGCGCCGGAGGTGCGGCGCGCGGCCCAGGACCTGCTGGGCCGGCTCGACTCGCAGACGCGCCGGGTGAGCGAGCTGGTGCCCGCGCTGGCGGTCGCACGGCAGCGCAACCAGGTCGGCGGGAAGGCGTGGGGCGTCGTGGAACAGCAGCCGGCCGAGCCGGTCGCCGCCGCCCCGGTGCCTGCCCCGGTCACCGAGGTCGCGCCGCAGCCGGTGGCCGAGCCCGTCGTTCCGCCGCTGCTGACCCCCGAACCCGCACCGCACGTCCCGCGCGAGTTCGCCACGGCGCCGACCGACGCGCCGTTCGCCCTGGAGCCGTCGTTCGAGACGGCGACGGTCCGCCTGGAGAACGGGCAGCTGGTCGCGGACCCGCTGCCGGTGCGGTCGCCGCTGGTCTCCGAGCCGGCGCCGGCGGAGGCGGTTCCCACGCCGATGCCGGACTTCGCACCGGTCTCCGCGCCTCCGGCGAGCACGCCGCCGCTGCTGCCGCCCTCCGCACCCGACCTGACCGTCGCCGAACCCGCTGCCGCTCCGCCACCGGAGCGTCCGGCCGAACCCGCGGTCACCGAGCCTGCCGCGGCCCCGGCCGAAGAGCTGCCCCCGGCAGAAGAACCGGCACCGCCGCAGGCCGCGGCACGCCCGGTGGTGACCGTGGTGCAGCCGACTCCTGCGGCAGCCGCGGCGGCGCTCGTTCCGCAGCGCGGGCTGGAGGAGGAACGGGGCTGGCTGCGCCGCACGCTCAGCCAGGAGTACGCGGCCGTGGCCAACTCCGTGAACCGCGTGCTGTCCGAACACCCCGGGTTCCAGGGCGCGATCGAGCGGTCGTCCGGCGCGGTGCTGACCGACGCCGTCGCGATCCGGCTGTACCTGTCGCCCAGCGGTGACGGCCTCGACCAGTCCCTGCGCTCGGGCGGGGTCGGTCCGCACGTGCCGTTCGCGCGCTGCGTGGTGTCGGGGCTGAGCAGGCTGCCGTCGCACCGGGGGCCGGCGGTGTTCTCCACCTCCCTGACCGAGCAGGAGCTCGACTTCTACGGCGGTCGCAAGCTGCTCACGGAGTGGGGCTTCATCAACGCGCTGAGCGCGCCCTGTGCGCGCCAGTCCGAGCAGAACGACGTCGACGTGCTCGTCTGGTCGATGACGGCCCGGCGGACGAAGCTGCTGGAACCGGACGCCGACGCCGTCACCGACCGCGTGCTCTTCGTCCCGGGCACGAGTTTCAAGGTGCTGGAGCTGACCCCTCCCGCGGACGGTGCGCGCGGCCGGTTGCTGCTGCGCGAGCTCGCCGCCGGCGAGATCGACCCGACGGGCAAGGTCGACCGCAACCGCGAGGCGCTCGACGAGCTGGCGCTCAACTCGTTGCGGCGGTGCGTGCAGACCTGGGGGTCGGGCACGCAGGAGGCACGGGTCCCCGAGTCGTCGCTGGCGCGCTTCGTCCAGCGGCCGGGGCTCACCAGGACCACGACCCACGAGGAGGGCTGATGAACCGGCAACTTCTGGTGGTCGCCGCCGACCGGCCAGGCGCCTACCCGACGATCGGCGCCGCGCTGCGGGACGCCCGCGACGGCGCCACCATCAGCGTCCTGCCCGGCCGCTACGAGGAGAACCTCGTCATCGAGCGGATGGTCACCATCACCGCCGAGGACGGAGCCGGCACGGTGGAGCTCGTCGCCCAGGCGGGCAGCGTCGCGGTCGTGGCCGCCGCGGCGGCCCAGTTCTCCGGCCTGGTGGTCACGTGCACCGACTCCGGTGTGCCGGCCGTCGACATCCGGGCCGGCGAGGTCGCGCTGAACGACTGCCGGGTCTCGGCGTCCTCGTGGGCGGTGCTCGTGCAGGGACGGGGGAGCCTGGTCCTGCGCGGGTGCGCCATCACCAGCACCGGTGGCGCGGGCATCGTCGTCACGTCGAGCGTCCTCAGCACGGTCGAGGACACCGAGGTGGTCGGCAACGCCTCGTCCGGCGTCGTGGTGACGGAGGAGGGCAACCTCGTGCTGCGCCGGGTCGCCGTGCGCAAGGCCGGCGGCAACGGCATCTGCGCCAACGGCCGCGCGCGGCTGGTCGTCGAGGACTGCGAGATCGTCGAGGCGGACAAGCCCGCGCTCGTCGTGGAGCAGGAGGCGAACGCGGACGTCCGGGGCCTCAAGATCAGCCAGAGCGCGAGCCTCGACCTCTACGTGCGCAGCACCGGCGACGTCACGGTCACCGACTCCGTGTTCACCGGCGCGGGCGTGCAGTCCGCGCACATCGCGGGTGGTGCCTCCCCCCGGTTGCGGGGCTGCCACTTCACCTCGGCCGGCCGCAACGCCGTCTACGTCACCGGCGGGGCCTCGCCCCGGTTCGACGACTGCCGCGTCGGTGCCAGCCCGGTCGGGGTGGTCGTCGACACGGCGTCCAAGGCCGTGTTCGGCAAGCTCACCGTCGAGGGCAGCGACCGCGGGGCCGTGCTGGTCGACTCCGGGTCCGCGGTGGAGCTCAAGGGCTTCCGCACCAGCCCGGCGAGCGGTCCCGCCGTCCTGGTGAAGGGGCAGTCCCGGCTGCTGCTCGCCGATGCCGTGATCGACGTCGGTGACGCGGCGGGCATCTCGCTGGCGGAGGCGGCGCAGGCCGAGGTGACGGACGTGCGCGTCACCGGGTCCGCAGAGCACCTGGTCACCGTGCTGAGCGGAGCACGGGGCGAGTTCGCCTCCACCCTGGTCCGCGGCGGCGGTGTCCACGCGAACGACGCCTCACTGTCCATGAAGGACAGTGAGGTGGTCGCTGCGGCGGGAGATGGCCTCAGCGCCGGTGCGGGCAGCGTCCTGCAGGCGGTGCGGTGCCGGGTGAGGTCGGCCCGGCGGCACGGCGTGCACCTGCTCAGCGGTGCGCGGGGAGAGGTGCGCGGGTGCGAGATCACCGACAGCGCCGGCGACGGCGTCCTGCTGGACACCGAGGAGGCGGTGACCGTCGCGGACTGCACCGTCACCGGCAGCGGTGGCAGCCCGGTGCGCCGCGCGGTCGAGCACGAACGGCTGTCGGTCACGGGGATCGCCACCGGTGAGCAGGCCTCCCAGCGGCCCGCCCAGCCCACGGCCCCGCCACCCGCGCCGGCCGGGCCGGAGCACTCCTCCGGCACCGGGTTGCCGGCGTCGTCCGCGCTCGGCGGTGCGATGGGCGCCGAGCTGGACG
Organism: Lentzea sp. HUAS12; assembly: GCF_024125735.1. Taxonomy (NCBI): domain Bacteria; kingdom Bacillati; phylum Actinomycetota; class Actinomycetes; order Pseudonocardiales; family Pseudonocardiaceae; genus Lentzea; species Lentzea sp. HUAS12. Next base: position 3,600,995 of record NZ_CP099738.1, on the reverse strand, counting down.
GCCCGCTGGCCGAGCTCGACTCGCTGATCGGCCTGGACGGCGTGAAGCACGAGGTGCTCGGCCTGATCAACCTCATCAAGATGTCCCAGCGGCGCCAGCAGATGGGCCTGCCGATGCCGCCCATGAGCCGCCACCTCGTCTTCGCCGGTCCTCCGGGCACGGGCAAGACGACGGTCGCACGGCTCTACGGCTCCGTCCTCGCGGAGCTCGGCATCCTCGCCAAGGGGCACATGATCGAGGTCGCCAGGGCCGACCTGGTGGCCCAGTACATCGGTGCGACGGCCATCAAGACGGCCGAGGTCGTCACGAAGGCGATGGGCGGCGTCCTGTTCATCGACGAGGCCTACACCCTGTCCAGCGGGTCGGGCGGCAGCGGTCCCGACTTCGGTCAGGAGGCCATCGACACGCTCATGAAGATGATGGAGGACCACCGCGACGAGATCGTGGTGATCGTGGCGGGCTACTCCGAGCTGATGGAGCAGTTCCTCGCCTCCAACCCCGGTCTGGCGTCCCGCTTCTCCCGCACCATCGAGTTCCCCAACTACAGCGTCGACGAGCTCGTCACGATCACCACGAACCTGTGCCGCAAGCACTACTACGAGCTGACCGACGACGCGGTCGACGTGCTCACCGACTACTTCGAGCGCGTGCCGAAGAACGACACGTTCGGCAACGGCCGCGTGGCCCGCAAGCTGTTCGAGTCGATGGTGAACAACCAGGCGTCCCGGCTCGCGCTGGCGCCACCGGACAAGGACACCGAGCTGAACAGGCTCACCGGGGACGACCTCGCGGCGGAGGTCACCGCCCTGGGCGAGGTGGCGCCCAGGACCGCGGGGCCGGACTCGGCCACGAACCCCGTCGCCGCCGTGGAGGTGACGCTCGGCTGGCAACGCGTCGTCGCGATGTCCGGGCTCACCGGTGTTCGCGAAGCCCTCGGCCGCACCCTGGTGCAGCTGTGCGGGCTCAAGGCGCGCAACAAGGGCGTCGGCCGGCACGCGAACGTGGTGCTGTCGGGCAGCAAGGGCATGGGACGGCGCGCGGTGGCCGCGCACTACGCGCAGGCACTGGCGGAGCTGCGGCTGGTCGACTCCGGTCACGTGACGCGGTTGTCGCTCGGCACGGACCTGTGCCCGCGCTGGCCAGGACAGGCGATGAGCCTCATGGCCACTGCTTTCGACGACGCGCGCGGCGGCGTCCTGCTGCTCGACGTGGACGACGAGTGGGCCGCCGACTCCGCGGAACGCCGCATCGAGGTGCTGGAAGCGTTGGTGGAGGTGACCCGGCGCAACCCGGCGGGACCCGTCGTCCTGCTCAGCGGTGAGGACGTCGCGCTGGCCCGCCTGCTGGAGTTCTCCTCTGAACTGAGCGGGTGCTTCGCCCAGCGGTGGGACTTCGAGGACTACGACGTGGACCAGCTGGCGGCGCTGGTCGTGCGCCACCTGACCCGGCGCGGGCACGAGGTGCCGGAGGAGGTGACGGCCGCACTGCGCGACCTCCTGCCGCACACCCGCGGCCGGACGGCCAGGGACGTGCACCGGCTCGCGCAGCGGCTCGCCACCACGGCGGCCTCCCGCACCCTCACCGCCGCCGACCTCGAACTGCTCATGAGGAACGGGATGCCGCGGGTCGCCGCGGAGGAGGGGCTGGCCTCCGTGGGCTGAGCCGCCACCGTGACCAGCGGTTCCAGCCGGAGCTGGAACCGCTGGTCACATCCAGGCGAGTGCTCAGGAGAGGTCGGCGCACGAGGTGACCGGCCCCGAACCCGTCGTCCCCGTGGGCTCCCACCGCACCTCGGCGAACTTGACCTCGAACGTGCCGGTGGTGTGCACGAGGAACGGCACGTCGACGGCGGCCGTGTCCAGGCCCTTGCCCGCGAAGCATCTCAACGGGATCCGCATCGTCGTCTTCTGCCCGATCGGCAGCCGCTGCAACGGTTTCGTGGCGTTGAGCTGCGCCGCGCACGGGTAGCCGCAGTGCGCGGCGAGCGACACCTCGGCGGTGGGCGCTTTGACGACGACCACGTCGAACGTCAGGGTGCCCGACTCCACGTAGGGCGTCGCGTCCAGGCGGCCCTGGGGGTTCTGCACGTAGAACTGCGCCGCGCCCTTGCCGGTCCACGTCACCTGCCGCCCGTCCTTCGAGCCGTTGACGTCGGCGGGGCGGACCGCGACCGCCTGCTGCGAGGCCTTGCCGTCGGCCGTCAGCGCGGTGCCCGCCCAGTTGGCCTCGGAGCCGACCATGCTGTGGAACGGCGCCACGTCCCGGCCGTCGTGCAGGAACAGGGGACCGGAGGAGGCCGGGGGAGCGCTGGTGCCGTTCGCCGCGGCTGGAGCCGGCGTTTCGGCGGAGTCCCCTCCCGAGGTCAGCACCACGGCCGCGGTGATGGCGCCTGCGGCCAGCACCGTCACGGCCGCTGTCGCGATCACGGCGGTGTTCCGCCTGCGCATGGACCGGGTGGGCTGTGCCGCCGTGAAGTTGCGACGCCGCACCGGGAGCTCGTCGACGGAGGCGGCGGGCCGGATGCCGGGCAACGGCGGGCCTGCGTGCGCCGACGGGCCCGAGGGAGTCGGCGGGTTCGTGTGCACCGGCATGCCCGCGGTCGGCACACCCGCCGGAACCGGCGGCCCGGCCGGACGTCCGGGCACTGCGTGAGCAGGCGCAGCGGACCGGCGGGCAGCGGCCGGCACGGCAGGGGAGCGCTGGAGTGCGTTGCGCGCCAGGGCAGCGGCGCCCAGGGCGACGGAGAGCTTGGGGTGCAGTCCTGCGCGGAGCGGTTTGCCGACGGTCTTGGACAGCGTGTCGGCCACCAGGGGGATCTGGGAGGACCCGCCGACGAGCAGCACGCTCGCGAGGTCGTCCGCGCGCAGGCCGGCCGACGAGATCGTGCGGCGGAACGCGTCCGTCGTGAGCGCGAGCTGGGGTGCGATGGCACGTTCGAAGTCCGCGCGGGTCACGGTCACCTCGCGGGAGCCGTCCGGGAGGTCGAGGTGCAGCAAGGTGTCCGTGGCGGCGGACAGCTCCTCCTTGGCCCTGCGGCAGACCTCCCGCACCGACAGCAGGATGCGGGCCTGCTCGGCGTCGGCCGGGTCGAGCCGGGTGATCTCGCCGTCCACCCGCTGGTCCACGAGCGCCAGGAGCGAGTCGTCGAAGTCGATGCCGCCCAGCCGTTCGACCCCCTCCGGGGTGCCGAGGATCTCCATTCCGTGCCGCCGCGCCTGCAGCACGGTGGCGTCGAAGGTGCCGCCGCCGAGGTCGTAGACACCGACGATCTCGCCCTCGCCGAGCCGGCGTTCCACCGAGTGGTGCATGGCAGCGGCTTCTGGCTCGGTGACGATGACGGCGTCCTTCACGCCCGCCAGCCGCGGCACCTCCGAGAAGTGCTCGCGGCGGTACGGCCCCCACACCGCAGGGCAGGTCAGCACGACCGACGCCGGCGGGCGTCCCCGCATCGCGGTCGCCAGCGAGATCGCGTCGCGCAGCTGCGCGGCCATCAGGAGTGCTGGAGACCGCACCACGTCGCAGATCTTCAACGGCGTAGGGTCGGCCAGCCTCCGCTTGTGGGAGTGGGAGGCCCGCAGCGGCTGCTTCCTCGACTCCCCGTCAGCGGCGTCACCGGTGATCAGCTCGCCGCCCTCGGTGGCGAACACGACGGAGGACACGACGACGTCGCGGCCGAGCGGGATGGCACGGGTGCCCGAGGCGTCCGACACCGCGGCGGCCGTGTAGGTGGTACCGATGTCGACACCCAAACCGTAAGACATGCGAGAGCTCCATGGTGTTTGCCGCAGTGCGGTGACATCCCAGTCAACTGGAGATCGCAGCACCCACCCGGAACTCGAACCGAACAGGCAGACATGTCTGCCTCCGGTCGGCCCGGATGTGCCGGTGACCGCGGAGCCGGTGCGACCTCAGCCGATGAGCGTCCGCGTTCGCACGGCAGCGGTGACGGACCTCGCCGGGCGCAGGCCGGGTGGAACCACCGCCATGAAGGCCGCCAGCACCGAGCTCGCGGACGGGAGCCGGCGGTCATCGGCCTTCGGGCAGCGCACCCAGGTCCTGTCCTGGGCGGCCGCGGCGGCGTGCACCACCGGCAGCTCGACCGTGCTGGGTGCCATGAGGTAGCGAACGCCACCGGGCATCTGGCACTGCCCGAGCACGGCACCGTCGGACTCCGCGAGCACCACCGCCGTCCTCCCGCGCCGGTCCAGCACCGTGGGAGGCATCTCGATCCCGCTGTCCTCCATGACCTTCCGCGCCCGGAGGAGAAGGGAAGCGGTGGTCTCGAACGCGACCAGCCCTCCGCCGAGCGACAACACGATCGACTTGCCGGCGACCGCCGCGTTCCAGAGCATGCGTTCGCGGTACCACTGCGCGCCGACCTGCGCCGGCTCGGGCTTGGTGAGCACCATCGGCGACCTCCTCGCTGAGCACCCGTGAGCGGGTGCGGTTCCGAGGTTAGGAGCCCGTTCCGCTCCGGTGGGGGAACAGGTGCTCAGGGGCAGCGCGGTTCTCCCTTGTGGTCCACCTGCGGGCGTGTTTCCCGTGATCTGGACCGATTTCGCCGTCCGGAAGGGCAGCGTCGTCCGCCAGGAGCAAGGGCCTGGCCCGAGTCGCGCTCAGGTCTGGTTCTCGTCCACCGCGAGGACGGTGCGCTCGTCCCTCGCCCGCTGAAGCTTGTCGGCAACGGCGGTCCGGGTGGCGTCGGCGAGGAATATCTGGTCGTGCGCGGTGCGCGCGTGATCGGGGACGCGGTAGAAGCCCGCGGACATGTTCCGGCCGAGGCTGGCGAGGAGCACGGACGGCCCACCGGGGTGGTGTTCCAGGAAGCCCGAGAGGTCCAGTACCCGGCCGTCCAGAACCACGAGGGGAACCGAGGTGCTCGCATTCCCCCTTCTCGAAAGCGTCTCACGATGTCTCCCGGTCCTGCGGGGTGATCCGCCCGGCGCAGGTCGCTGATGGCGGGGAGCTGCCGGCGTCTCGACCCCGAGCTGGAAGGACTGCTCGCCCCGCACCGGTTGTGCGTTCGCCGAGCTGGCCGGTCGGTGCCGCTGTGGCCGCTCACCGGACCGCCTGACCGGAGGTGCACGGCGGCGCGATTTCGTGTGCGTTCGGGCAGAACGGAATCGCGGCCGGCCTGATCGGAATACAGTGGCCGTCGGCTGATCCAGCCGTTGTACGCCGCGCCACGGTGTACCCGTCCCGGGTTCGTGCCATCAGGCCGGGCCCGGGATGCAGCCGCCCGCACGCTGACGTCTACTTAGGACTGTTTCGGCCGCTGGGATTCATGCAGAGTCCGGAGTTCGTTCGGGCAACGAGCTTGAGCCGCCGCTCGGCACACGGGACCCTGGTTCGGTCGTCCTACGCGATCACCGCCGATGACGGCGGCCGCCGCTGCGATCGGAGAACGGATGTCTGAGCCCGGTGGGGAGAACGAGCACGGCTCCCTGGTCGATCTGGTGAACGACGTCTCCAGGACCGTGGAGGCGGACTCCGCGCGGATCGTCGCCTCGGCACGCGAACGCCTCGCGCGCCTCCCGGAAGCACCTTGACGAGTTCTCCGTCCTGCGAGGTGGGCTGACGTGGCGAAGTCGCTCGAAGAAGTGCTGCGGCGGCTCTGCTCGGCACTGCGGGACGCCGGTGAGGGCCGTGCCGCGCGGGACGTGGGAGAGCTCCAGTTCGCCGCCGCCGTGGCCGCCGAGATGATGGCCGCGTTCGAGCGGGACGATCACGAAGCGGTGGCCTTCCACCTCGACCTGCTCGCTCGTCAGGTGGAAAGCCCGCGAAACCCGGGTTTCCGCATCAGCGAGGAGTGAACGGCGGTCAGTCCATAATGGACGTCCGGTGTCAGCGACCGGCCGTCATTGTAGGGCTGGCGGTACCGTCGAGCACCGCGCTGAGACCCGCCGACACCTCGGTCAACCAGGACACCGTCGGCTCACAGGCGTTGCCGCGCACCTCTCCCCGTTCGTCGGCCACGGCGGTGATGGTGACGAGGACGAGCCGGATGCAGCTCAACCAGGCTTCCGCTTCCGCACGGGAAGCGAGGCGGACGACGCCGGTCGAGGACGACAGCGCGCACGCCATGAGGTGAGCGCGGGTCGAGACGTCGCGCAGGCACGGGGCCGCCGAGACGGAGTGGACCCAGTCGGGTTCATGCTCCCCGATCTCGGCACGGAGGATCGCGGTGGCCCTCACGTCGCTGTGCAGCGAGGGATGCGGCCAGGACCACCCGTCCGGCGTCGTGTCGAACAGGGCGAGGTGGTGGTCCAGCAACGAGACGAGCCCGCCGGTGTAGCTGCGCAGCACCTCGATCTCGTACCTGCTCAGCACTCCGACGTAGGTGGAGTCGCCGCAACGGTCCCAGCTGATCATCGAGACTCCTCCGGTCCGTTCGGCGTTCGCCAGGTCGGTGGGGATGCTCGTCCCCTCACCGGAGGTTCTCGACCCCACCTGTGCTTTCGAGTCCGTTTGGGCAGGAACTGTGCGCGAACACCCCTCCTTGCGCCGTGCGAGGTACTCGGTCGCGGACCGGGTGTGATCAGGTGTCGTTTCGGGCGGAACGACCTCGTCGAGGCGTGACACCGCGGGAGCGGCTTGCTCGAGGAGCTCGGAAGACCGTCCGAACAACGGAGTTCGACGACCGCGGTCTGCCGCGCGGCGAAGGTGGGGATGATGTTCTGGCCGCCTTTCCAGGGCGACCGCGGGGGTGCCGCGTTGGTCGTGAGCGCCGACGCGCACGTCACGTCGTTGGTGGCGGACTCGCTGGACGCGGTGGACGTGCGGGTGGTCCACCCGGCGCCCGGCTTCGAGTCGCTGCGCCGCGCGGTACTCGACGAACCGCCGGGAAGGCTCGCCCTGGTCGACCTGGCGGCCACCGGAAGGCGCGGCCCGCACCTGATCAGGGCGCTGCGCACGCTGGGGTGGAGCAGTGTGCTGGCGGTGGTGCCGCGGCACCACAAGGAGGCGCGCGCGGCGGTTGTCGACGCGGGCGTCGACGGTGTGCTGGTCCGACCGGACGCCCACCTGGCGGGGGGTGGCTGGGCCGGACGGGTCCTGTCGGGGGATCTGTGCCCCGGCGACCTGACGGCGCGCGAGGTCGAGGTCATCCGGCTGGTGGCGGCGGGCTGCACCAACCGCGGGGCCGCGGGGCAGCTCGGACTGTCCCCCATGACGGTCAAGTCCCACCTGGAACGCATCGGGAGGAAGCTCGGCACGGGCGACCGGGCGGCGATGGTCCTGCAAGCCCTGCGCCGAGGGGTGATCTGGTGACTCCGGGACGGCCCGCTGTCACCTGGTGTCGATCCACGCCTGCGTCTGCAACGAGCGGAGGGCTTCGTGCCACGGGTGGTTCGGGTTGTTCTCCAACAGTTCCAGCTTCTCCCGCATCTTGCCGAGCACCGCCGGCTCCTCGTCGTCGTCGAAGAAGTCGCCCTGCAGCAACCGGACGAGGTCGAGCCGGTGCTCCGGATCACGGATGTACGAGCTGAACAGCACGTTGAGCCGGTAGTAGAGAACGATGAAGTTGCGCCACCACTGGGTGGCGTTGCGGCTCTTGCGCTCGAACTCCGCGAACGCGGCCTTGGAGAACCCCGTGAGAGCGGCGGCGATGATGCTGCTCGCCGCGCCGGACGCCCGTGTCAGCGCGCCACTCCCGCGGTGATGATCCCGCACGACGGGTCACGGCTGATCTCCGGCAGGGGCATGCGCAGGCCGGGGTCGCGCACTCCGTACAGCCCACCGGGATAGCGGTCGCGGATGAACGGCAGTCCCGCGGCGTCGGCGCCGAGATGTGCGGCGCAGGAGCGGACAGCCGTGGCGATGCCGGGGTGGTGCAGCGTCCGCAATGGACGGTCAGACGCCAGGTCGGGTAGTACCGTGCGGAACTCGGCCGCCATCATCCGGCACACCGCCGGGTTGCGCGTGACGGTGGCGACGGCGTTCGCCCCGGTCGTGTCCACGAACTCGCGGAAGCACCGCGTTCCCAGCCCTCCCCGCTGATGAGCGGGTGTGATCGCCCGGCCCTCGACGACCCACAGGTCCTGCTCCAGCCGGTTGAAGAGGCCGAAGCCCACGATCTCACCGTCGACCCGCAGGATCTGCGCGAGCGTCGCCTTGGCGAACCGGTCGGCAACTTGTTGCCTCATCACGGGTTCGGGCTGGGCGAAGGCAGTGGCGCCGATGCCCGTCAGCACCTCGGCGTGGCGGCGGAAGAACGCCGCGGGGTCGTCCGGCCACTCGATCCGGAGGGCGTCCACCGATCTGGTCACGAGGGCCTCCCAACCCGTGCGGCCGTGCCCGAGCCGAACCGGCTCGGGCACGGCGGCGGGTGATCAGTAGTGGACTACCGGGGCTGGACCCAGAGACCGACCTGCCTGGAGTTGGGGTAGCCCTGGTACCTGCACGTGTCGTACCAACGGCCCTGGGCGACGCCTTGCTTGCAGGCCTTGGACGCCGCGCTGTGGCTGGGGTAGACGCCCGCGAACGACGCGGCGTGCGCCGCCGGGGCGACCACCACGAGCGAAGCGCACGCGAGTGCGGCGCCGGCGATCAGCTTCTTCACCATGCTGTTCCTCTCAAAAAGATCATGGATGTGTCCGACTGGGGCTGCGTGTGGCACAGCCTGGCCACCAGCTGCGGTGGTGCCAAGGAAAAGACGACGACAAGGGCATTGGGCGCACACTTGCTTTCCTTTACGCCCACGGGTCACACCGCGCACCCGCACTCGTCCCGGACGGTGGGACGCGCGCTTCCGTCGTTGCGGCACAACGGGTTTCGATGGATTCGCCGGTGACGACGGGAGGGCACGTACTGCCGGCACGACAGGCGTTCCGCCGGGCGGGACATTTCCGGGCCATCGGGCCGAGAAGGCGAATGACCATGTGCGCACAAAGCATTTCCCCTTCGTCCGGGTGTCAGCGCGCCGGTGTCCCGCGCACCGCGAACCCGTCCGACGGACTCCGGACCGCGTGATGACGACCGCGCGCGAGCGACCGCCAGGGCTTGACGTCCTGCGCCTGCCGATGCCCGGCGAGCCGCTGGCCGAGCCGGACCCTGTCCTCGGGGCCGGTCCGAAGGTGTCCGCGCCCGTCGCGAGGGTGGAGGCCGACGACTCGGATCGCGCGTTCTACCGCTGGATGATCGGCCACCACGTGACGTTCGGCGTGTGGCGCATGCTCGCGGACGTGCTCGCCGACGCGGGACGAACCGGCGGCCTGTCCGAGGCCGGCACGGCGCGGGCGGCGTGGTGGTACGACTGCTACAGCGCGCTGCTGCTCTACGCGGGCAGCTGCACCCCGGAGGTCTACGCCCGGTCCATCCGTCCGCGGATGGCCGCGATGCACCCGGCGTTCAGCGGACTGTGGGCCCGCGACCACGAGTGGGTGGCCGGTCTGCTCGGCACGCTGAGCCTGCCCCGCGACGGCGTGCTCAAGCGAGCGCTCAAGCGCAACCGCCTGGTGCACATGACCGTGGCACAGATGCTGGTGCCCGAAGGTGCCTCGCTGTTCAAGGGCCACGGAGGCCGCGCGGCCAACGGTGTCACGGACGCTGAACGCGACCTGTTCGACGAGTTCTTCCTGGTGCACCGCGGAGTGGTCACGCGAGCCGGCTTCACCGCCGCGATGCTGACTCGGCTGAGTGCCATCCGAGACGACCTCGCCGCTGACCCGATCGACGCGCGGGCCGAGGTGTTCGCCCTCCTGCCGACCGACCTGCGCGGCATGGTCGACGAGCTGATCGCCGTCGTCGGCGAGCCCTTGCCGGTCGAGGCGCCCGTCGGGGTCGCACTGCCGTGACCGTCCGTCCTCGTAGAACCGGAATCGAGCTGACCGACTCGGTCAGCTCGATTTCTCGTGCCCGCGCTCGAACCGTCCTCGTCAGCTCATCGCCGGTACCCGGCGGGCAGCTTGCGCGCGATGGTCAGCCCGTCGGCCAGCGGTAGCATGACCGCCTGTACCCGGTCGTCGGCCCGCACGTGCTCGTTGAACGCGCGGATCGCAGCGGCGTTGCCCTCGGCGTGGGCGCTGGTCGCCTCACCGGCGTACAGCACGTTGTCGGCGATGATCAGCCCGTTCTCGACGACCCGCGGCAGCAACTGCTCCCAGTACCCGATGTAGCTCACCTTGTCCGCGTCGATGAACACGAGGTCCACCGCCGGCTCCAGGGGCAGCCGGTCGAGCAGGTCGGCCGCCGGGCCGACGTGCTGGCGGATGCGGTCGGCGAACCCGGCCTCCTGCCAGGCCCGGCGCGCGGTCGGCGCCCACCGGTCGGTGATGTCGTAGGTGTCGATGGTGCCATCCGCCGGCATGCCCTTGGCGAACGCGAGCGCGGAGTAGCCGGTGAACGTGCCGACCTCGACGATCCGGCGCGCCCCGCTCGCAGCGGCGAGCAGGGTGAACAGCACCGCCTGCTCGTGGGCGATCTGCATCTCTGCGACCTGGCCGAGCGCGCTCGTGGCGTCGATCAGCCGCTGCTGCACCGGCGTCGGCTGCTCGGTGCAGGCGAGGACGTAGTCGAGGATTTCGGGGGTCAACTGGATCCGCTTGTCCACCTGGGTGGCGCCGTTCAGGGTCACGCTCATGCCAGACCTCCTCGATCGGTGCGGCGGCTCAGAGGCCTTGGTTCCACGCTGCGGTCGTGACGTCCCCGGAATCACCGGGGTCACCGGGCTCGGCCATCCCGGCACCGGCGACGTAGGCGTCCACGACGTCGGCGGCCAGGCGCACGTCGGCGTCCAGCGGCCGGTCCTGCTCGATCGGCGGGATCGCCTCGGCCAGCCGGTCAGCGAGGCCGGCGCAGAACGGCGCGGTCGGCCGGTCGGCGCGCAGGTGCGCCGCCTGCCGCAACGCGACCGCCAGCCCGCCCTGGAGGTGCCGCAGCAACCGTGCGGTCTCCCACGCGTTCTGCGCCGCCTGCGTGCCGAACGGGACGACGTCCTGGTTGTGCAGGTTCGTCGGGAGGCTCTGCACGCTCGCGGGCACCGCCTGCCGGCGCATCGCCGCCACGATCGCCGTCGACGCCAGCTGCACGCCCTGGACCCCGTGGTGCACACCGGGACGCGGTGACAGCATCGGCGGGAGCCCGGTATTCCGATTGGGGTCGACGAGCAGGTCCAACTGCCGCTCGGCGAGGTTGCCGACCTGCACCGCGACCGTGGTGAGCAGGTCGCTCACGAAAGAGCATGGCTGGCCGAAGAAATTGCCGCCGTGCGCGACGGCCTCGTCGTCGACGAAGAACAGCGGGTTGTCGCTGACCCCGTTGAGGTCGTCGTGCACCACCCCGCCCGCGTACCGGTGCGCCGACGTCGCGGCGCCGAGGAGCTGCGGGGTGCACCGGACGCTGTACGGCTCCTGCAAGGGCCGCAGCCCGGTCGGACGGGTTCCGGCGAGCATCGCGGTCATCCGTGCGCCGATCTCACCGGCGGCGGCGTGGCCGAACGCGGCGAGCAGCCGGTGGTCGAGGAACGCGGTGGTGCTGCCCAGCACGTCCGCCAGCAGCGCGCTCAACGCGGCGGCGGTGTGCAGCGACCGGCCGATCGACCGCCACGCGAGACCCGCGGTGGCAGCGGTCAGCGAGGTGCCGTTGACCAGGGCGAGCGCGTCGCGCCCGCAGAGCTCCAGCGGCGTGAGCCCGGCCGCCCGCAACGCCTCGGCCGCGGGCAGCCGCGCACCGTCCACATAGGCGTGACCGGTGCCGCGCAGTGCCTGTGCGACGTAGGCGAGCGGGACGAGGTCACCACTGGCTCCGACCGACCCGTAGGCCGGCACCGCCGGGGTGAACGTCGTGCGCAGCATCGCGGTCAGACCGTCCACAACGGAGGGCGTGACACCGGACCTGGCCTTGGTCAGCGACGCCAGGCGAGCCAAGACCGTCGCCCGCACCACGGGGATCGGCAGGTCGGCGCCCTGTCCTGCGGTGAGGTGCTGCAGGGTGTTGTCGCACTGCCCGGCCGCGGTGTCCCGGCCGGCGTAGGTCACCAGCGGACCGAACCCCGTGGTGGCGCCGTACACCTCGTGGCCGTCGGCGACGACCGAGTCGACGAACCGGCGGCAGCGTTCGAGCTCACCGCGGCCGGACTCGGACAACCCGATGTCGAGCACCCCAGCCGCCCGCTCCAGCATGGCCGCGTCGAGCCGGCCCGGCAGGGTGACGTCGTGGGTGACGATGTCGTGAACCGTCGACATGCGGGCTCCAGTGGGTGGTGGTGGGCCGGTGAACGGTGCACCAGCGGCTCGTGCGTGTCACCGATGCGCGTTTGCCGCGACCCGGCCGGTGACCACGACGCGGAGGTCGTGCTCCGCCGGGTGGCGGCAGGTGTTGCGCTCTTCGATGTCCACCGGCTGATTGTGTGTCGATGGGCGCGTGCTGTCTGCCACTCGTTCCAAGCGCTGGAATGTCGTTCGCGCATCGGCTCGACCGGTGTCGAACCCAGCTGCGGCAACGGTCAAGCCGGAAGCGGGCTGCACAGCGTTCTGGTGAGCCCGAGGACGTGGCGCCGCAAAAGTCCGCCGCACGCCACGTCGTACTGGCCGATCTTCGCGCAGACCGACAACGCAACCGGGAGGGGGAACGTTGTGCCGTTGCTGTGCAATGGCACGGCAACGGACACCACACCGCGTTCGGTGTCGATGCGGTGTGCGCTCGCGCGTTTGCGGATTTCGACGAGGTCGCGCTCGGAACTGGTCGCCGGAGTCCCAAGTGGTGCTGCAGGCGTGGAGGACTCGTTCGACCGTGCTCCGGTACGAGAAGCACATCGTGACCTTGAAGCCTTCGTGGCCGTAGATCTGGCCGAGGTGGCGGAGACCGGTGGCGGACAGCACGCTCACACTTGCGGTCTCGTGCTGGAGTTCAGGGCTGGCAGCACGATCAGCGCCTTGGCCACGGCCCCGATCGGGGAGATGGCACCGTCTTGCACGTCGGAACGTACTTGCAGCGCGTTCATGAGGAACGCCTTCCCGCCGTCGTGGGTGCTGCGAGCTCCGCGGTTGCGGGGAGAGCTGCAGCCATTGTGTGCCGGGGAGACGGCCGACGTGACTTGTGGACAACCGCATTCTCCGAGTCGTGGTGCTGCATCCGGGTGACAGCGGCCCTGGCCTCTCGGCGTGCGAGCGTCAATTGCGGAACTCCACAGCAGTGTTCTGCTCGGCTCTGCCCCTACTGTCGGGAGCGTCCTACCGGGCCGCGCTCCGCAGCGGCGGGGTTCCTCGGCGCGACGCGTGCAAGCGGCAGGAGAAGACATGACGACATACGGGCAGTGGACGACCAACCTCGCCGAGTCGGTCTGGCAGGACGCCACGTCCCATCGCACGGCGCTCATCGAGCACAGCAGCGGACGCTCCTACCACTACGTGGAGTTGAAGCAAGCCGTTGAACGGTTCGCCGCCGCGCTGCGCCCCCGGCTCCGAGGTCCGGACGAGGTTCTTGCGCTCGTGTGCGACAACACGACCGAGTTCGTCGTGGCTTACCACGGCACCCTGCTGGCAGGTGGTGTCGTGCTCCCGCTCGAACCGCTCGGCACCCCGGACGAGTGGCAGCCGGTGCTGGAGCGGTGCCGTGTCGTCCACGTGGTCGCCCCGGCGAAGGTGTGGCGGCAGCTGTCCGCGCTCCCGGCGGCCGCGTCGGTGCGCAGCGTGGTCCTGCTCGACGACGTCTCGTCCGACGACCTGACGGTCGGCTGGCACGAGTGGCTCAACGGACCGGCCGCCGCCGCGGCTCCGGCGGCAGGGGACGAACGGCCGGCGTTGCTCGCCACCTCGAGCGGGTCCCTCGGGCTCCCGAAGCAGATCGTGCTCACGCACCGCAACCTGGTGTCCAACCTGGACCAGATCGGCGCGGTGCACCGGATCGCCGCCGACGACGTCGTGCTCGCCACGACACCGCTCCGGCACATCTACGGCATGCAGATGGCGATGAACCCCACGCTTCGCGCGGGCGGCACACTCGTCACGGTCCGCACTCCCTTCAACATCGACGACCTGGTGGAGGTCATCGAAACGCAGAAGATCACCGTCGCGTACCTGGTGCCGAGCATCCTCGCGGAGCTCGCCCGCCGCGGCGGCACCGGTGGCCGTGACACGAGCAGCCTGCGCCTGGTCTACTCAGGTGGCGCCCCGCTTCCCGCGAACGTCGCCCAGAGCTGTGCCCGCCTGCTCGGTGTGCCGGTGGTGCAGGGCTACGGCATGACGGAGGCCGGGTGCACCTTTGCCCCACCCGACGGCATCCCTCCGGTGCCGACCTCGATCGGCAAGGCGTTGCCCGACACCGAGATCCGGCTCGTGGACCCGGCGACCGGGCTGGACGGGGAGACCGGGGAGATCTGGGTTCGCGGCCCGCAGGTGTCGCCGGGCTTCCTGGGCGAGGACGGCACCGTGCACGGCCTCGCCGACGGCGAGCGCTGGCTGCACACGGGTGACATCGCCCGGCGCGAGCGGGACGGACACGTCACGATCATCGGCCGGATCAAACAGCTCATCAAGTACAAGGGCCACCAGATCGCGCCCGCTGAGCTGGAATCCGTGCTGCTCAGCCATCCCGACGTCGCCGACGCCGTCGTGACCGGAGCGCCGGACGAGGTCGCGGGCGAGATCCCGGTCGCATACGTCGTGCTGAGCGGGCCGGTGGCGTTGTCCGAGGTGACCGACTTCGTGGCGTGCCGGGTCGCGCCCTACAAGAAGATCCGTTCGATCACCGCGGTCGACCGGATTCCGCGTTCCGCCGTGGGCAAAGCGCTGGTGCACCAGGTGAACGACGTCGGCGCCGGAGGAACGCGATGAGCAGAGGGTTCTGGTCACGGGCGGAGCCGCAGGGTTCGGTCGCGTCTTCGCGGAGGAGATGTGCCGCGCCGGAGCGGCGGTCGTCATCACCGGCGGGGAGTCCGGGTCACTGCTGCGAGCCCGCGACGAAATGCTCGACCTGATGCACGGATCGCATTGCGGCGAGACGACCCCTTCATGCTCGGACACACGAGCGCGCTCACGGCGCCTGCGCGGTGTCCAAGCGTCGTGCAACAACGTCCAATGAGGACAAGAAGTGATGACGTCGCGGGTTCCATGCGCAGTGGTTCCAACGTACGGGACAGTGCCTTGGCTGCGATGTGAGCGTGTTCATAACATGCCGGTGCACGACCGAGTACCGGCTGTCCCGGCATCCGACCGGAGGAGGAAGATGCCCACCTCCGCAGGCTGGCGGACAGCTTTCTGCTTCTCCGGTGCGGGAGCCGTTTTCGCCGATCCGTTCGCCTACTACCCGGCCGGCCGTGGCATCGCCGCCGGGATCGCGAGGCGGATCGACGCCGTCACGTCGGGCTACGGCTGGCCGTCCGTCTTGACCGGACCCGATCTCAGCTCGTGGAGCCCGCTGCTCGAACTGCAGACCTACCACGCGCAACTGGCCTGCTACCAAGTCCTCCTGGACGAGTTCGGGGTTCGCCCGGACGCTCTGCTCGGGCACAGCCTCGGCGAGATCACTGCATTGGTGGCCGCGAACGGCTTTGCCGTCGAGGACGGTGCGTTCCTGCTGTGCGAACGCGCCGTCGCGCTCGCGGCCCACGCGGACGACGATGCCGCGACTGCGGCGTTCATGGTGTCGCCGCAGGAGGGAAAGGCGTTCGCCGAACAGGCGGAAGGCGTTTCGGTCGCGGCGGTGAACAGCCCCGCACAGGTGGTTCTGTCCGGTCCCGCTGACCAGATGATGCGGCTCGGAGACCTCGCCGTCGCACGAGGCGTCACCGTGACTCCGTTGCGTGCGGGGCCATACGCCCAGCACCACCCCGCTCTCGAGCCCGCGTTCGAGCGCTACCTCCAGTCCGTGCGAGGCATCCGGGCCGCGCCGCTGCGCACCGCTGTCTGGTCCCCGGTGCTCGCCAGGGCTCTCGAGCCGGAGGACGATCTGGTCCTGCTCGCCGCGCTCCAGATGGTGCGGCCACTGGACTTCCGCGGCGCCGTCGCCGGGTTGCGGTCGGCCGGGGTCGGCGAGTTCGTCGAATGCGGTGTGAAGGACACGTCGACACGGCTGGTCACCGCCACGCTCGGTGACCGGGCGCGTGTGTCCGCGCCGTTCAGGAAACGTGCGACCGAAGCCGAGATCCGCCAGATCACCGCCCACCTCACCAGTCACGAGGAGCACGCCATGACCGACTCGAACGACGACATGATCGGCTACCTGCGCGAGAACTACGCCGCCGCGCTGGAGATCCCGGAGGAGATGGTGACTCCGGACGTGGACCTCGAGGCGGAGTTCGGACTCGACTCGCTGCAGCACCGCCTGGTGCTGGTGAAGGCGGCCGAGCGGTGGTCGGTCGACCTCGGCCGTGCCGAGTCGCCCGCGACGATCACCGTCCGCTCGGTCGCCGGGATGGTCAGGGACGCGGGCGCGGCGGGACAGGCCTGAACCGTGCACACCGACCGGGTCTGTCTCATCGCGGCCGGTGTCGTGACGCCGGGGTGCGAGAACGTCGAAGAGTTGTGGCGGCGGGCACAGGACGGCCCGATCGTGTTCGGCCGTTCCGCCCGCTTCAGCGGGACCGGGCTGGCCTCCACGCTGAAGCACAGCGAAACCGGTCTGCCCTACGACCTCAGGTACGGGGAGGTGCCGGACCTGACGGCCGACGGGTCGGGTGACCTCCAGGTGGGGTGGCTGCGCCATGCACTGCGGCAGTGCCTCGCCACCACGTCCGCCCCGGCCGGCCGCACCGGTCTGTTCGTCTCCGCCTCGACCGACACGAGCTACGAGATGGACCTGGCGCTCGCCGCGGACACACTCGCGGCACAGGTCGCCGCGCGGTTGCCGGAGAACGGGCGTGCCGGGCGGTACGAGGCGATCCGGCGCGGGTTCGCCGAGTCGGACGCCTGCGTGGGCCGCGGACACACCGAGTTCTTCCCGCACAGCCAGGTCGCGCGTGCCGCCCGCGGACTGCTTCCGCCGGACACGAGAACGCTCGTGTCGAACAACATCTGCCCGTCCGCCCTGTACTCGGTGGACCTCGGGGTCCGGCACCTGCTGGACGGCGCGGTGGACGTCGCGTTCTGCGGGGGAGTGAGCTCGCACGGGCCACTGCGGCAGGTGTACTTCGCCGAAATGGGCACCCTGTCGCGCTCCGGGCAGCTGCGCGCCTTCGACGCGGACGCGGACGGCACGGTGTTCTCCGAGGGCGCCGGCGTGGTGGTGCTCAAGCGGTGGAGCGACGCGCTGCGGGACGGTGACGAGGTGCTGGCCGTGCTCGCCGGGTTCGGTGCCGCCTCGGACGGCAAGAGCAAGGCCATCTTCGCGCCGAGCCAGGAGGGGCAGACCCGCGCGATGACGCGGGCGAGGTCGGTCAACGGGGTGACCGGTGCCGAGGTCTCGTGGGTGATCGGACACGGGACGGCGACCCTGGCGGGTGACGCGACGGAGCTGCGGTCGATCGCGACCGCGCACCCCGGCGGCGAACCGTGGGTGACGGGGAACAAGGGGTATCTCGGTCACACCGGCATGGCCTGCGGTGTCGTCTCGCTCATCCATGCGGCGATCGGCCTGCACCGGTCGACGGTGCCGCGGCAGCCGAACCACGTGGAGTTGCCGGAGTACGCCCGCTCGTTGTCCCTGCGGGTGCCCTCGGCACCGACGCCGCTGCCGGACGAGGACTCCTCGTACGTCGGGGTGTTCGCCTGCGGGCTCGGCGGCATCAACGGGTACCAGCTGCTCCGCTCGCCCCGCGGACAGGTGGCCGGCGTGAGGTCCGCCCTGCCCGACCTCGGTGACGAACTGGTGCTGGTGCGGTGGAGCGCGTTGCTGCCCGGCAAGCCGTCGGACGACGAGGTCGCGGCCCGGCTGGCCCGAGGTGACGAGCCGGCCGACGACACCCGTTTCGAGTCCCCCTACCCGCTTCCGCCGTTCCCGGACACGCTGATCACGCCCAAGGTCGCGGCCGCGCTGGACATGAGCCAGCTGCTCACCGCCGAGCTGGCGAGCAGGCTCTCCGGCCCCGCCGGCGGCGCGCCCCTCTGGGAGGGGGTCGAGGAACGCACCGGCGTGTTCGGCGCCCAGTACGGCCTCAGCACGTCGGCCGTCGAGTCCACCGTGCTGTGCCTGGGCGACGGGTTCGTGGAGACGCTGGAAGGCGAGGAGAAGGCGGCCGCCGCGGCCTACCTGGCCGAGCTTCGCGGACGGGTCGCGCCCATCAGCCCGTACAGCCTGGTCGGGCGCATGTCGTCCACCGCTCTCGGCTGGGTCAGCAACCGGAGGAACCTGCGCGGTCCCACGATGATGGTCGACACCGGTGAGACGTCCGGGCTCGCCGCGCTGCACACAGCGGGCAGCTACCTGCGTCGCGGCGACGTCGACCTCGCCCTGGTCATGGCGTGGAACGCCGCCGCGCCGCAGGACGCGGCACGCTCGCTCGGCATCGGTGAGGAGGACGCCGCCGAAGGTGCGATCGCGGTCGCGCTCACCCGCCGGGAGATCGCCACGGCCCGGGGCTGGGAGGTGCTCGCGCGGGTCCGGACCGACCTCGGCCCGGCGCCGGAGCCGTCGCGCCGCGGAAGCGGTCGCTACCGGGCCGCGGACGGCATGCTCGACGTCGTGCGGTGTGTCGTGCGGGGAGAGCTCCCGCAGTGGTTCTCGGCCGAGTCCGGTCCTGCCGTCCACGTGCTCCCGCCGTCATGACGTCCGCCGTCGTGGCAGGAGGGGTGGTTCAGCCGTACGCGCTGAGGCTGGTGGCACGCCCCGCGACGCCCCAGGTCCCCGAGCGCGAGCCGCTGCCGCCCGGCGCGCTCGTGCTCACCGACGACGCGGAGATCGCGGACCAGGTACGCGCCACCGCCGGACACGACATCACGGTCGTGCTCGTACCGGAGACGATGGCCACCTCGGACGAGGAAACGGTGACAGGCCTCCTCGCCGCGGCGGGACCGGTCGGCGGTCACCTGCGCGTGATCACGTCCTTGCGCGACGCCGAGTGGCCCGCCCCGCCCCGTCAGGGCCTGGTCGCTCTCCAGGAGGCGGCGTTCGTCGCGTTGAAACGGCTGGCCGGCTCCGCTCACGACGACTCGTCGGTGGCGATCCTGGTGCTGGACCGCCTGGACGGGAGAGCGCCGCACCCGCACTGCGCGCTGCTGACCGGCCTGGCGAAATCCGTCGTGTGGGAGCTGCCGGAGACGCACGTGCACGCCCTGGTCACCGATGCCGGCTTCACCGCCGCGGTGGCCCAGCTCCGCGTGGAGTCCGGCTGCGCCAAGGGCCTGCCCGTCGCCTACTACCGCACGGCGTCCGCCCCGGTGGGCCGGTGGGAGGAACGGCTCGTCCCGTTCGGCGAACTCGCCGCGGCCGTCGGCCACTCGGGTGCCGAGGGTCCCGTCGTGGTCGCTGCCGGAGGTGCGCGGGGCATCACCGCGCGCTGTCTCGAAGGCATGAGCCCTCCGCCGTCGATGCTGTGGTTGCTCGGCAGCACCGAACCGGAGGCCATGGCTGCCCTGTCCGCGGAGATCGGTGACCTCAGCGGTGCCGATTACGTGCGGGCGAAACGTCTCGAGGACCCGAGCGTCCACATCGCAACGCTGCGGGCGACCTACGACCGGGCCCGCCAGACGCGCGAATCGCTCACGACCATCGAGGCCCTGCGCGAGCGGATCGGCGCGGAGCGGGTGCGCTACCTCGGGTGCGACGTCACCGATCCCGCCGCTGTCCGGCGTGCGGCGGCGGCGGTCGCGGCGGACTCGTCGCGCATCGACCTCCTCGTGAACGGAGCGGGAATCGGCGGCGCTCGCCGTCTTCAGTCCAAAGACCTCGCGACGTTCCGCCGGGTGCGCGACACCAAGATCGCGGGTCACCACAACCTCAAGGCTGCCTTCCGCGACCCCGCGCCATCGGCGTGGTGCACCTTCAGCTCCGTCGCCGGAGCGTTCGGCCTGCCCGGTGAGATCGACTACGGACCCGCCAACGACGTGCTCAACGCCTCCGCCCGCTACGAGCAGGGCCGCGGCTCGCACGCCGAGTGCGCGATCGGGTGGAGCCTGTGGGGCGAGTCCGGGATCGGTCCGCGCACCGGGTTCACCGACTACACGGCGAAGACCGGGCAGCTCGGCCTCCTCGGTGACGCGGAAGGGCAGCGGCTGTTCGCGAGCATGGTCGCGCCGGACCGCATCGGGCGGCACCCTTCGCCGGTTCTGCTCGGCGAGGCTGAGCGACGGCTGGTGAGGACGCGTTTCCCCGGCCTGGTCGACGACGGCATCCGGCCTCCCTACCTGAGCAGCCCCCCGCACACCCGTCAGGACGACACCGTCTGGCCGTTGGACCTCTCCCGGCACGACCACCTGCGGGGACACGTCCGCCAGTCGCGAGCGCTCGTGCCGGGCGCCCTCGTACTGGAACTGGCCGCGCACGCCACCGACCACCTCGCCGGGAACGGTCTCGTGGACAGGTTCCAGGACATCAGGTTCGGCGCTCCGGTCGCCGTCGACCCGCAGCTGGCCGAGTACACCGTCGCCGCGTCGTTCGTGCCGTCAAGCCCGGACGGCGGCGTGGTCCGCGTCGCCGTCCAGTCACAGCTCGGGGCGGGGAACGGCGACCGCCGCGTCACCCACGTCGAGCTGGCGGTTCCGCTCGGCGACGACGTGCCCGTCCGCCTCCAGCCACCTCAGCCGAGTGTCCGCCGCGCACCCGCGACGATGTCCATGTCAGGACTGTTCGACCAGGTCCGCGACTTCCACGTCACCGACGACACCGCCTCGGCCCGGTGGGAGCCGTCGCTGACCGCGCGCGAGTTCTTCTCCTCGCACCGGCTTCCGTGGCTGCTGATCGACGCGCTGTTGCAGACCGCCTGCGCCACCGGCGTTCCGCATCGGTACGCGACACCGCACTCGATCACGGAGGTGCGTCTGCACACCCGTCACAACGACCTCGCGCTGGCCGACCAGGCGACGAGCGTCCGCCTGCACGTGGCCCACGAGGCGGGCGTCGCCAACGGCGTGGCCGCCACCGATGACGGCACCGCGCTCGTGACGCTGACCGGGCTCGTGCTGAGCGGACGGGACGGCGTGGCGTGATGGGACCGCACGACCTGCTGCTGGGCCTGCTGTCGCCCGCGGGACGCGTCGACCCCTACCCGTACTACCGGGACCTGATCGAGCGCTGGCCCGTCCTGCCGATCACTCGTGAGCGCCTGCTCGTCACCGGTTACCAGGAATGCGTGGACGTCCTGGTGAACCCCAGGCTCTACCCGGTTCCCGATCGCCACTGCGCCGACCGGCTGTGGCCGGCGTGGCGCACGTTCCCGTCGACCGATCTGCTCTACCGCAGCCTGCTCTTCCGCAACGCGCCCGACAACCAGCCGGCCCGGCGGCTGCTCGCGCGCTTCTTCGGTCCCGGCGAGGTCGCGCGGATGCGACCGATGATCACCAGGCACGCCGAAGCCGGCACGGCACCGTTCGGCACCGCCCACGCGGTGGTGGACGCAGCGCGAACGTTCACGACGATTCCCAACGGGGTCATGGGCGAGTTGCTCGGCTTGCCGCGGCACGACGAGGAGATGCTGGCGGGGTGGGTCAACAGCTTCCTGGAACGCAACGAGCTGCACCCACCGGACAAGGCGCTCGCGGTGGCGGACGAGGCGGCGACGCGACTCGTGGAGCACCTGGACGCCACGGCCGGCGGGGACGCCCCACTCGTCCGCACGCTCGCGGGCCACGGCCGGCTCGGCGCCGGCGACCTGATGAGCAACCTGGTGTTCCTGCTCGGCGCGGGCACGGTGACCACGGGATCGTTGCTGGGCACCGGTGTACGCCGCCTCGCGGCCTGCAACGACCTGTTGCCGCGTCTGCGGGAGGACGACGCGTTGCTGCGGTCCTTCGTCCAGGAGACGCTGAGGTACGACCCTCCGATCCAGTACGGGGTGAGGGTCGCGGCGGAGGACACCGAGCTCGCCGGAGTGCCGCTTCCCCGCGACAGCGTGGTGCTGGTGAGCTTCGGTGCGCTCGGCCGCGACCCCGCGAGGTTCGCCGATCCGGACGTGTTCGTGGCGGACCGCTTCGACACGCCGGAACCCGCGGTGCGGGACGTCCTGTCGTTCGGCCTGGGCGCGCACCGGTGCGCCGGTGCCGAGCTGGCGCTCGTGACGAGCGAGATCGCGTTCCGGCACTTGGCGGCGCGCGTGGACGCCATCACGGAGGCGGGCATGCCCGAGAGGCAGGCTCGTGCGGTCACCCGCAGCTACACCGAGCTCGCTGTCGAGGTCGTGCCGGTGGATCGCTCCTTTCCGGAAGGCGCCACGACGGTGAGGTGATCAACGACTTCACGTGAGCCGGCCGTTTCCGAGATGGGGGTACGAGTGCTTCGACGACGTGTCCGACTGCCCGGCCATCGTGAACGAGAGCTCAGGACGCCGGCGTGCGAGGTCACGCTGCACCGACTCGGCCGCGGAGTGGCTACGTCGCTCGGACGCTCTCAACCATCAAGCCCAGTTCTGGTGGAGTGCCCTCGACGGTCAACAGGGCTCGCACCTTCTCGATGGTGTAGTTGGCGTAGCCGAGCTCGTGAATGTGCGTGGGCGCCACACTGTTCTGAGCAACTGCCACGCATGACCGCCACTTGCGTCGAGTACGGCCGGGCAGCTCTCAAGCCGAGAACGTCGCCCGTGGCGACAACTGAACGCACGTGGTCTGCCAGATCGGCCTGACCGGGACCGCGTTCCTCGCGCACCGAAGTCAGGCACATCACCGGCCGGGAGCGATCATGACCACCTGATGGTCTCCCGGTCGTCCACTGAGGACGTCCATCATCGCCGCGACCGGTCCGCCGTCCAGCGGCACGACGTCGGTGATGATCTGGTCGACCGGAACGCTGCCACCCGCGATGAGGTCCAGGGCCGCCTCGAACGCGCCCCTGTTCTGGGCGAAGCTGCCCACGATCCGGATCTCCTTGGTGATGAGGGCGACCGAGTCCAGCTCGGTGGGCCGCTCGTTCACCCCGAGTGCGACGACCGTTCCCCGTGTCCGCACGCGCCGGGCCGACTCCGCGAGCGCGGTCACCGAACCCACGCACTCGAACACCACGTCCGCGGGCGCGGTCGTCTCGTCCACGTCCACCGCAGTGATCCCGGTCGCGGCCAGGCGTGCCCGCCGCACGGCGTTCGGTTCCACCACCCACACGTCCTCGACTCCCCGCAGCCGCAGCACGTGCGCCAGCAGGAAGCCGACAGTGCCGCCTCCGAGGACCGTGACGGTGTCCGCCGCCGACACCCCGGAGCGTTCGACCGCGTGGACCGCGCAGGACAGCGGTTCCGTCAGGGCGGCGTGCTGCAGCGGGACGCCGTCCGGCACCGGGTAGACCGTGTGCTCGGGCACCACGATGCTCTCGGCGTAGCCGCCGGGACGGGTGCCCAGGCCGAGGGAGCTCAGGTGCCACGGCTGCACCGCGCACAAGTGGTTGTCGCCCGCCCGGCAGCCGCCGCAGTCCCCGCAGCCCGCCTTCGGCCACACGACCACGGCCTGTCCCTCCGCCAGCCGCTGCCCGCCCGGTGCGGACACGTGACCGGAGATCTCGTGTCCGAGCACGGCCCCGGCCGGGACGACGTGCGGCATGGCCCGCAGGTGCAGGTCGGAACCGCAGATGGCGCAGAACGCCACGTCCACGCGCACCCAGCCGGGTGCCGGCTCGCGGTCCTGGAACTCCGCGAGGCACAGCCCGCGTTCCTCGGTGACGACCAGCGCCCTCATTCTTCCTCCACAGCCTTCTCGTCGGCGAGGAACGCCCGGATCCGCGTGACCAGGACGTCGGGTTGCTCCTCGGCGGGGAAATGCCCGCAGGAGTCGATCTGGGCCCCCTCGACCCCGGTGGCGTAGTCCCGCCACAGGTCGAGCACGGGCAGGCTCCCCACGAGTCCTTGCGCGCCCCAGGCCAGCTGCACGGGCATCGTCAGGCGACGGCCCGCTTCCGCGTCGGCGTCGTCGGCTTCGAGGTCCTCGTGGCGGGCGGCCCGGTAGTCGTCGAAGCTCGCGCGGAGCGCCCCCGGCTGGGCGTAGGTCTCCGCGTAGTGGCGCAGGTCCTCCTCGGTGAACGCCTCGTGCCGGAACGCCCCGGCCGCCAGCATGAACCGCACGTACTCCCCGCCCTTCCCCTCGGTGAGGAACTCGGGGAGGTCGGGAACGAGGTGGAAGAGCCAGTGCCAGTAGGCGGTCCCGACGCGTGCGTCCATGTGCCGCCACATCTCCCGCGTCGGCACGACGCTGAGCAGTACCAGGCGGCTGATCTCGTGCGGCCGGTCCAGCCCCCACCGGTGGGCGACGCGCGCACCCCGGTCGTGGCCGACCACGACGGCCTGCTCGTGGCCCAGCTCGTGCATGAGACCGCTCATGTCGGCCGCCATGGTCCGCTTGTCGTACCCGGTGCGGGGGCGGCTGGACGCCCCGTAGCCGCGCAGGTCCGGCGCGACCACCTCGTGGTCCCGCGCCAGAGCGGGGAGGACGTGGCGCCAGGCGTGGCCGGTCTGCGGCCAGCCGTGCAGCAAGAGGACCAGCGGGCCCTCTCCGGCGCGCCGCAGGCGGAACCGCAGTCCGCCCACCGCACGCGTCTCCTCATGAACGCGCATCGCCACGGCGGTTCACCTGCCCTGTTCCGGGATGTGCACGCCCAGGGCCCGCGCCGGGACGGTGAACTCGGTCAGGTAGCGGTCGTCGACCATGGGGGCGGTGACGAGCTCCGGCAGAGGTGCGAGCAGGTCGGCCAGGAGGTCGATCTTCTCCCTGTCGGGCGACACCGGCCGGTGCGGCTCACGCAGCCGGTGCGCGGCGAAGTCGGCCACCAGGTCGTCCATGACCTGCTGCGGCACCAGCGGCTCGGCGGCGTGCTCGGCTGTGATGAGGTCGAGCATGCGGGCGTGGACGAGCACGACGGCCTCGGCGTGGGTGAAGGACCCGTTCTCCCGACTGCGCCACGTCTCGGTCAGCGCCTTCTCGACCCGTTCCGGCGACGTCACCGGCGGGCGGGAGGCGAACCGGTCGGACCCCAGGGCGCTGCGCGCCACCTGGTAGGCCATCACGGAGTTGTCGCCCGCGAAGGTCACGTTGACCTCGAAGTCGGTCCGCAGGGTGACGATCTGGTTGTGGCCGTGGAAACCTTGCGAGCCGCACATCTCCCGGCATGCGGCCAGGACCTCCAGGGCCAGCCAGGAACCGCACTTCCCCGTGGCGGTGAGGACGTGCATGTTCTTGCGACCGGGGTCGGTGTGCCAGTCGCGTTCGACACCCCTGACGACGGCGCGTTCCAGCAGCCGCAGCGCGAGGCTGCGCAGCTGGACCTGGTACAGGCGGTCGCGGAACAGCGGCTCGTCCAGGAGGGTCCTGCGCCGGGGCGCACCGCGGGTCTCGCGGTGGCCGGCGAACCGCCAGGTGAGGTGGGCCGCGAGCTCGGCGGCCCGCGCCCCGGCGCTGAGCGGGAAGATGCGTTCCTGCACGAAGGTCTCGATCGACTTCACGAAGCGGGTGCCGGCATCGGGCAGCGTGCTGGAGAAACGTCCGTTCTCGTCGATGCGCGAGTACCGTTCCATCAACGCCTCGCGGGGGAGCCGGACCCCGGTGAAGCGGGCACCTCCGACCTGGTTGGCCTGGATGCCTCCCTTGGGGTCGCAGGAGAGGATCGTGATGCCCGCAAGGGGAGGGCCGTTCTCCTCGTCGCGCAGCGGGACGCGGAACCAGTGGTGGCCGACGTCCTCACCGTCGATCACGAGGCGGGCCAGGACCATGCCGACGGTCGCGGCGTGCTTGATGTTCCCGATCCAGAACTTGCACGCGGCGTCCGAAGGGGTGTCGAGCGTGAAGCACTGCTCCGCGCGGTCCCAGGACACCGTCGTGCGGATCTCCCGCAGGTTGGTGCCGCCCCCGATCTCCGTGCAGCAGAAGGCGTAGACCTGCCGCATCTGCGTGATCTCGTCGTGGTGGCGGGCCACCTGCTCGGGAGAGCCGTGGTTGAACAGTGCGCTCCCCGCGATCAGGTGGTCGGTGATGGTCGAGGTGAGCGCGAAGTCGAACGCTCCCGTCAGGCCCATCACGTCGCACATGGACCGGAACCCGTGCTCGCCTGGGCGGCCCATCCACATGTCGTTGTGCACCAGGCCTTCCCGGAAGATCGCCTTCATCCGGTCGATGGTCAGGTCCATGTAGTCGCGCAGGGACAGGTCGTCCCGCAGCCGCGGATCGAACAGGTCCTCCCGCAGCAGGTCGCGCATCGTCTGCCGACAACGAGCCGAGGTGAGGAGCGGGTGCTCGTGAGGACCTGCGGTCGCGGTCATGTGGTCGAATCCTCTCGATCTGTGGGTACGCGCATCCCGATGGGCGGGTACCTGTGAGAAGTCTTCGGTCTGCGGCTGACCGATGAGCGGTGGAGCGTCCGAGGCGAAGCTAGCGGTGTTCCGCGAGTTGATCACGCCCTGGTCCCACGGCGTGGTACGCGTCCGCTGTGGCCTCGAAGTCGCAGGCGTACCGTCGTTCCACTGCCGACGAACGCGCCGTCCGCCGGCAATATCCAGTCCACAGTGGATTCTTCAGCGTCGAGGAGCGTTCCATGACAGTCAACCGCCGCAGTCTTCTGCTGGGCAGTGCGGCTCTGCTGGCGGGTACCGCAGGTGCGGCCGGTACCGCGGCCGCTGCGCCGGCGGGGTTTCCGGACTACCGGTACCGCAGGCTCGCGCTGGTGAAGAGCAAGCTGCGGTACAACCCGACAGGTGAGCTGATCTTCCCGACGATCCGGGGCACCAAGAACCGGATCCCCGGCGCCCGCGCCGCGTACTACCTGTACTACGCGCCGCACGACGCACCGGGCGGGATCTGCCTGGCCTACGCCAACAGCCTCGACGAGGAGTTCACCGAGTACCCCGGCAACCCGATCATCACCCGCAGCTGGCCCGGCGAGTACAGCGCGAGCCACGTGTCCTCACCGCACGCGATGTGGAACGACGACGTCAAGCGCATGTACCTGTACTTCCACGGCGAGAACACCGTGACCCGGCTGGCCAGCTCCGCCGACGGCATCAACTTCCGCTACGAGAAGGAGGTTCTGTCCACCCGGCTGATGCCCGCGGGCACCACCGAGACCTCCTACGCCAGGGTGTTCCGCCACGACCTGCCCGCACGCGGCGCCCGGTACGTCATGGTGTTCATGATCAACAACAAGACCAACCACCGCGACATCGGCTGGGGCTGGTCGCCGAACGCCCGCGATTGGACGTTCGCCCAGACTCCGCTCATCCGTCACCAGGACGTCGGCGCCGTCAACGTCGGCGGGCCGCACCTGCTCTTCCGCAACAACAGCGCCTACGTCGTCTACAACACCGACATCGGCAGCGGCGGCAACATCCTCATCACAGAACTCGGTCGTGACTTCACCCAGCGCCGCCACCTCGGCGTCTTCCACGACTCACTGTCCGGCGCACCCGACAACGGCCGCTCCGCCGCCCCCTCGTTCGGCACCTACCAGGGACGCGAATACATGATCTACGAGGCCGGCGACCGGCTCGCGGGCAACATAGCCATCGCACGAGCGGTCTGACGCCGATCGGCATCGCCGGCCACTCCTGTGTGGAACGGCCGATGCCGGTGGACGGTCGTGCTCATCCGGCGAGTCGGTGACCCGTGGACGGGGGAGTGGAGTGGAGCTCCCTGGACGCGATCTCGGCGGTGTGGTGGACGCGGCGCGCGACGGCGTCCGGGCTGAGGCGCTGCACGGGGCCGAACACGGAGATCGCGCCGACGAGAGTCGGGCCGGGTCCCCACACCGGGGCCGCGACACCGGTGAAGCCGGGAAGCCATTCGCTGCGGTCGAAGGCGACGCCGTGCTTGCGCACGCCGGTCAGCGCGGACTGCAGCACCCCCGCGGAGGTGATGGAGGCGGGAGTGAGCGCCTCCAACCCCTGGGCGCACAGGACGGGGAGCAGGCCGGGATCGCCGGCCAAGAGGACCTTCCCCGGTGCGGTGCAGTGCAGGGGGAGGGGACCGCGCAGGCGCGCCGCGAGCTCGCTCGACTGCCTGCCGTGCAGGCGTTCGACGACGCGCGCCGTGGTGCCGCACAGGACGGAGAGCTGGACGGCCTCGCGAGTGGACTCGTAGAGGTCCGCGAGCACCGGCAGCAGTCGTTCGCGGGTGTGGTCGGAGATCTCCAGGGGAACGGCGGTCGACAACTCGGTGATCTTGGTGGTGAGGAGGAAGCGGTTGTCGATCATCTCGACGAGCCCCTCGGCCCGCAGGAAGCCGACCATGCGGTGGACGGTGGACTTCGGGAGGTCGGCGTAGCGGGTGAGCTCGTTCAGCGACGCCGCGCCGTCACACGCGCCGAAAGCCTGGAGCACGGACAACACCTTCGTGGCCGCGGTGCGTCGCGAAGGGTGGGGGTCTCGCGCGGGCGGCACGGTCGCGGGGACTTCCAAGGCGGTGTTCTGGTTGGTGATCACGATTTTCTTCTTTCGCCTGTGGGTTCCACCACACCGTATTGAGGGCGTCGCGTTGTGTAGCTACGGAGTTCCACAAAGCCGCACGCGAAAGAGTGAACGTTGCGAGCACTCGGGGTTACCGCCCGCTGATGTCCGAAGAGGTTCCACCGGTTGGCACGGCTGGTTGACCGGATGGATCGGTTGTGAATAGGTTCGTTTGGGACCAATTTTATTGGTGCTGGGACGCGGGATCACCGTGGAGCTGCGCAAAAACGGTGGCCGGTGTGGACCGGAAGCCCGATCGCCGAAGTCGTGGTTCCCCCCGCGACACCCGAGGAGCTGGTAATGGCCGTTCTCCCGGAACCCTCCCCGAAACCGTCCGCCGAGCTCGCCGCCGCACTGATCCGCACCGGGTTCTTCGACACGTACTTCCTCTACGAGCACGGCGAAGTCTGGACGGTCGCCTGGGGCGTGCGCGTGGAGATCGTGGTCGATGCGACCCATGTGCGGGTTCGGCGCGACTCGGTGGAGGAGTCGTGGCCGGTCGTCGGCGGGCCCGTGCGCGCGGCACGTGCGGCGCTGGAGCGGTTGTCGTTGCCCGAGTGGACGGTGTGCGGCTGGATCGCGTTCGAAGCCGTGCACGTGATGAACGACCGCTCGGACCTCGCCGGGGACTCGGAGGTCGTGCACCTCGTGGTGCCCGAGGTGGAGGTGCGCATCGAGAGCGGAAGGGCGAGCGTCGTGCGGGGCGGCGACGCGCGGCTTGGCGCACTGCTCGAACACCTGCGCACGGCACCGGTCGAGGACGCGCCGGCATCAGGGCGCGCGACCGTGCCGGTGGACCTGGACCTGGACGCGGGCGGCGGCCGGTACCGCGACGCGGTGCTGGAGGCGGTGGAGGAGATCCGTTCCACCGAATTGCGCAAGGTGACCCTGTCCCGCAGCGTGCCCGTGGACGAACCCGTCGACTTCGTCGAGACCTACCTGGCCGGGCGCGCGGCCACCGCACCGGAGCGGTCGTTCCTGTTGTCGATCGGAGGCCTGACGACGACGGGCTTCTGCCCGCAGACGGTGCTGGAGGCAGGGTCCGACGGGAAGGTGGTGATGCGGCCGCGGCTGGAGACCCGTGCGGACGAGCTGGTGCCGGACCCGGACGAGGCGCACGAACACGCGATCGCCGTCGAGTGCGCGTTCGCCGGGCTGACCGAGGTGTGCGAACCGGGTTCGGTGGTGGTGGAGGAACCGCTGGCGGACACGGCCCCGGGAGGTGTCCACGACCTGGCGTCGCGGCTGTGCGGCCGGCTGGCCGAGGGCAAGACCTCCTGGGACGCCTTGGAGTTGCTGTTCCCCGGCGCCACGATCTCAGGTGCGCCAAGGGAAGCAGCTTGCGAGTTCATCTCTGGGGCGGAAGCAGCACCGCGGGGCGTCTACTCAGGTGCCGTGCTGTTCGCGTCGGACGACGGTTTCCTCGACGCCGGCCTCGTCCTGTGCGCGGTGTACGAGCGGAAGGGACGGCGGTGGTTGCGTGCGGGAGCGGGGATCGTGGCGTCCTCTCGCCCGGAGAGAGAGCTCAGGGAGACCTGCGCGAAGCTGCGCAGCATGTCGGCGCACCTCGTGGCGGGCACTGCGTGACGGAAGCCGTTCCCTACCTGCTGCTGCCGGTCGAGTAGAGCATCGCCGCCAGTTGCGTGCGCCGCTTGATCCCGAGCTTGCGGTAGACGTGCGTGAGGTGGAATTCGACGGCCCGCCGGGACACGGACAACTTCCGGGCGACCTCGTCGTTCGAGGAGCCCGCGGCCACCAGGCTCGCCACGCGGTGCTCCTGCGGTGTCAGCGGAGAGCCCGCGGAAGTGGGAGCGGCCGGCACGGCGTCGGACCGCCGCACCGCCTCCGGCGGCAGTTCGGCGAGCTTGGTGAGCAACGGCAGCGAACCGCACCGCTCGGCGGCCATCTTCGCCTGGGCCAGCTCCTCCCGGGCGAGCTTCTGCTGCCCGTGGTGCCACCGCGTCGTCCCGAGCTCCACGAGGATGGTCGCGCGCAGCAGCAAGGCCTGCGTGTTGCGCAGGACGTGTTCGGCCTCCATGAGCCACGGCAGCGCTGCCGCACCACCGGTCGCGAGGCCGACGGTGAGCATCGCGCGGGCCAGACTCGGTGCGGAGGTCCACTTCTTGGCCAGTTCGAGCTCTTCGAGGGCCAGCTGCACCGCCTCCAGCGACTGACCGAGGTGGAGGTGCGCAACGGCCGCGTACGAGCGCCACGGCAGGACGGCAGGGCCGGGAGCACCCCACGACTTGAGCCTCCGTCCGCACTCCAGTTGGTCCATGAGCGCGCCGGCGTCGTCCCCCAGCCGCATGCGGAGCTGACCGCGTCCCTGCAGGAGGCTGGTGTGGTGCCAGCTGTTCGGCAGCGGGCGGGTGAGGCCGATGGGCTCGACCAGCTCCCGTGCCGCCTCGACGTCACCGAGGTGCAGCAGCGCGGACAGGAGCGCGTCCATCGGCCAGATGCGGCCCGGGTGGCGCTGGTGCAGGTTCATCCGCTGGGCCTTGGCCAGTGCGAGCCGGGCGTCCACGACCGACTGGGACAGCGCCCCGCGGTGGAAGTGCACCCTCGACCGCAGCGTGTGGCCAAGGACGAACACCAGGTCCAGCTTCTGGCGGTGGGCTTCCAGGATCGCCTCGCTGGAGTACCGCAGGGCCAGCTCGAGCTCGTCGGTCCGGATCAGCGAGGTGATCGCGGCCATCATCCGCTGCGGATCCTGCATGATCGACACCGCGCCCATCGACAACGCGGCCAGCGCGGCCTCACGGGACGTCGTGAGGTCTTCTCCCCGGTTGCTCAGGTCCTCCGCCACCAGTGCGGCCAGCCCGCGGCCACGGGCGTCGCGGCGCCGCCAGTCGACCGCGACGCGGTCCGGAGCGGCGTCGTGCTCCCCGGACTGCTCGGTCGGCAGGGTGACGCGGAGCGCGAGGCGCAGCTGAGCGGAGAATTCCGGCGCCGAGGCGCACATCCTGGCTATGGACTCGCTCAACGCCCCACGCGCGTCCTCGTAGCGCCCGTCGAGGTACAGCGTCCGGGACAGCAGCGAGGTGACGTCGAGGAGGAGTTCAGGCTCCTCGACGTCCTCCAACGCCTGTTTGAGGTGCGTGGCCGCCTGGTAGGGGTCGAAGAACGACTCGGCGTGGCCGAGCTTGACGAGCAGCTTCGTCCTGAGTTCGGTCGGCACGTCCTCCTGCAGAGCCCTGGTGAGGAAGCTCGCGGCGGTGGTCGCGTCACCGTCGTGCAGCAAGCCATCCGCTGCCCGGTGGAGGGCGTCGGCGGCCCACCGGCCGAGCTTCGCGGAGGTGCACTGGACGTGCCGTGCGACAAGCGCCGCTCGTGCCCCGGACGCGTGCAGGCTCGTGGCGGCCCGTGCGTGGAGGGCGTCCCTGGCCGCACGCGTGATCGAGCCGGTGATCGCATCCGTGAACACGGAGTGGGTGAACGCCGGCTTGCCCGCGCCGGTCAGCAGTCCCATCCGCGTCAGTCGGTCAGCGCCGTCGGTGGCTTCCGGCACCGTCATCCCGGCGACCTCGGCCGCGAGCCCGAGGTCCGGGGGTTCCACGACCGCGATCGTCCTGGCCAGCCGGACGAGGTGCTCGGACTCGCCGTGCAGCCGCGCGAGCACCGACTCGCCCAGCTCCTCCACCCCGTGCGAGGACGGGATCTCCTGCACGGAGAACTCCCCGGTCGTCGACAGCAGGGAGCGGAGGAGCAGCGGGTTCCCACCCGTGGCCGTGTGAAGGGCTTTGACGGTCTCAGGTTCGGGCCGGCTGCCGAGCACCGGCTCGGCGAACTGCGACACCTCCTCCGCGGTGAGGCCGCCGATCCGCACGCGAGCAGCGTAGATCTGCACCTCCGCGACCTGGAGCGGGTCCGCGGGGTACACCCCGGTCGTGCAGCTGAGCAGGACGGCGAGCGGCAGCTTGGTCGCCCGCCGCATGAGGTAGTTGAGCCATTGCAGCGACGAGACGTCGGCCCACTGCAGGTCGTCGACGACGAAGCAGACCGGTCCGCGGTCGGCGAGGCCGCTCACGAGCCGGTAGAGGTCGTCGTAGGTCTGGTGGGTCGCCAGTTCGTCGAAGCCCGCCGCGGTGAGGTGGTCCGCTCCCGGCCGACCGCGCACACCGATGATCGACTCCAGGGCGCCGGCCCCCGGTCCCGCGGTGAGGTTCTCGAACAGCTGCCGGACGACGGAGAACGACATGAAACTGTCCAGAGTGGACGTCACGGCACCGGCCACCTGGAACCCGCGCGCCCTGGCGGCGTCCGCCACCTCGCCCAGCAACGTCGTCTTGCCGACGCCGGTGGTGCCCTCCAACAGCACCACCGCCGGCCTGTTCGTCTCCGCCGCGGTGAGCGCGCTGAGCAACCGGCCGAGCTCCTTGCCCCGGTGGACCGGCAGGGGCGCGTCAGAGGAAGTCCTATGTGGTTCGTTGCGCTGCTGAGCCATCTGCGGAGCTCCGTCGTGAGTCGGTCCGGTTGGTGAGCACCAGCGACGCCACAGCCTGGCTCAGGCCTGCTGCGGCGCCATGTCGTGCAGGGTGGACCCCTCGGCCATGACCGCGTGCAAATTCGAATTAGCACGGAGTTTGCGGCAGTGCTCAGTCGACGTCAACCCGCTGCTGACCCAGGTCGGCGCCGTGTCGAGCCGCTGCTCGTGCGAGTGCCCGACCGTGATGCCGGCCACTCCGCCCGGCTCGGCCCGCGTGGTGGATGCGGGGTCCACCGGCCACAGCCGGCCCTCGGGTTCCTCTAGCATGTCGCCTCCGCTGCCTCGACGTCCGCCAGCGCTTCGGGGCGAACAGTACGACAGCCGCGCCAGTCGCCGTCGCGTCCACATCGGCGGCGAACAAGCCGTGGTTCCCGGACTTCGGCAGTGGGGTACGGTGCTGGAACGCTCGTGCGCGAGGTGCCGTCGAGGGTGTCCACACCATCCGGTCGCGAGGCGGTCCACCGCAGCCGGTGATCCTGTGCGAGCGGTGTGACCCGGAGCGTGCGGTTCGCTGCTCATTGATGTCGTGACCAGCGGTGACGTTGCCCGCCAGGTCGGCGGAACCCGAATTCCGCAGCGGTCCGGCCGCCACACCCCCGGTGATCTCCGCGGTGACGGCCGCCGTCACCGCGGGAGCGGTGCCGAGCGCGCCGGGACACCGTGTGCGGAACACGGGCTCGCTGCGCGGCTTGGACACGACGGGCAGGAGCGCGCCCGATTCCGCACTGCCCGCCTAGACCCCCGTGTCTGCCTCAGCGATCACGTCGCGGACAACCCAAACGAGACGTGACCAGACGAGTTACGCCTCGGAACACGACGATGCCGGTGGGTCCGCACGGGCGGACCCACCGGCATCGCTCAGCGACCGCTGTGGGCCGCGGCGCGCACGTCTTCCAGGTCCACCACCCCGTTGGCGTAAGCGGTGCGCATCAGCTCCTCCATGTCGGCCAGCACCGGCTGCCTGGGGTTGGCCGGAGCGCACTGGTCGTCGAACGCGTTGAGGGCCTGCTGCGGCAGCGAGCTCAGGAACGCCGCCTCGGGCACCCCTGCCTCCGCGAACGAGGCGGGCAGCCCGACGGCCGCACGCAACCGTTCGATCGCGGCGGCGTAGGAGCGCACCCCCTCCTCAGGCGTGGCGGCGGGCAGTCCCAGCGTGCGGGCGATGTGCTGGAAGCGTTGCGGTGCCTGGTAGTTCTCGTACTTGGGCCAGCCGGTGAGCTTCGACGGCGGCTGTCCGTTGTAGCGGATCACGTGCGGCAGCAACAGCGCGTTGGTCCGGCCGTGCGCCAGGCCGAAGGTCGCGCCGAGCGTGTGCGACATGGCGTGGACGATGCCGAGGAACGCGCTGCCGAAGGCCATGCCGGCGATGGTCGCCGCGTTGTGCATGGCCTCCTGGGCCTTCTCCGCTCCCAGCAGCACGGAGTCCTCGAGGTTCTCGAAGATCAGCTTGATCGCCTGCAGGCACAGGCCGTCGGTGAAGTCGTTGCTGTAGACGGAGACGTACGCCTCGGTGGCGTGGGTGAGGGCGTCGAACCCGGAGTCCGCGGCGAGCCCGGCGGGCAGCGAGCGCACGAGCACCGGGTCGACGATGGCCACGCTCGGGGTCAGCGCGTAGTCGGCCAGCGGGTACTTGCGGCCCGTCTCCCGGTCGGTGACCACCGCGAACGGGGTCACCTCCGAACCGCTGCCCGAGGTCGTCGGCACGCACACGAGTTTGGCGCGCTCCGGTTCGGGGAAGCGGTAGAGGCGCTTGCGGATGTCGGCGAACCGGCCCCTCGCCTCGGCGAAGTCGACCTCGGGGTGCTCGTACCACAGCCACATGAGCTTCCCGGCGTCCAAAGAGGACCCGCCGCCGATGGCCACGATGGTGTCCGGCTGGAACTCGCGCATCATCTCCGCGCCGCGCTGCACGGTCTGCAGCGACGGTTCCGGCTCGACGAAGTCGATCAGCTGCACGGCCACGGGCTCGGAGCGGGCGGCCAGCACGGAGCGCACCTTGTCCGCGTAGCCGAGCTTGGCCACCGTGCGACCGGTCACGATGCTCACCCGGTGCACCCCGGCCATCTCGCCGAGGTAGCGGATCGAGTTCGGCTCGAAGTAGATCTTCGGCGGCACCTTGAACCACTGGATGTTGTTGTTGCGACGGGCGATGCGGCGGATGTTCAGCAGGTTCGCCGCGGTGACGTTGCCGGAGACCGAGTTGCCGCCGTAGCTGCCACAACCGAGGGTCATCGACGGCAGGAACGCGTTGTAGAGGTCACCGATACCGCCCTGCGCCGCAGGTGAGTTCCACACCACCCGCACGGCCTTGACGCCGTTGCCGAACCGCTCCGCCAGGCGCTCGTCGGCGGTGTGCACGACCGCCGTGTGGCCCCTGCCGTGGAACTCGACGACCTCAGCGGCCCGCCGGATGCCCTCCTCGGCTCCGGTCACGCGCAGCAGCGCCACGACCGGGCACGGCTTCTCCCTGGTCAGCGGTTCGTCCGGGCCGATGCCACCGACCTCGGCGAGCAGGAGCGTGGTGTGCTCGGGGACGCTGAACCCGGCGCGGCCGGCGATCCAGTGCGCCGACCGGCCGGAGGCGGCCGGGTTGACGGACACCTTGCCGTCCCTGCGCGGGTCCGGGCCGAACAGGAAGTCCTCCAGCGCGCGCTTCTCCTGCGCGGTCAACACATGCGCGTGCCGAGTCCGCAGGCCGTCCACGGCCTGGTCCCACACCCCGGTGTCGATCAGCAGGGTCTGCTCGGCGGCGCACGTCATGCCGTTGTCGAAGCTCTTGGACAGGACGACGTCGTGCGCGGCGCGGGCCAGGTCGGCGTCGGCGGCGATGAACGCGGGCACGTTTCCCGCTCCCACGCCGATCGCCGGCTTGCCGGCCGAGTGCGCGGCGCGCACGACGTCGTTGCCGCCGGTGGCCAGCACGAGCGAGACGCCGTCGTGGTTCATCAACGCCTGCGTGACCGCACGCCTGGGCGTCTCCACCCACTGCACGCAGTGCGCGGGCGCACCGGCCGCGACGGCGGCGTCGCGCACGATGCGGGCCGCCTCGGCACCGCAGCGGGGAGCCAGGTGGTGGAAGGCGAAGATGATCGGGTTCCTGGTCTTGAGCGCTATCAGGGCCTTGAACACGACGGTCGAGGTCGGGTTGGTGACGGGCGTGATCGCACACACCACACCGACGGGTTCAGCGATCTCCACCAGGCCGGTGAGCTCGTCGCGGCGGACCTCTCCCGCGGTGCGCAGGCCGGTCATGCTGTTGGTGACGTGCTCCGCGGCGAAGAGGTTCTTCACCGCCTTGTCCTCGACGACCCCGCGCTCCGTCTCGGCGACCGCCAGCACGGCGAGGTCCAGGTGGCTCGCGGCGGCGGCACGCGCCGCCTTCGCCACGATGTGGTCGACCTGCTCCTGCCCGAGCGCGTGGAACGCCTCCAGCGCCTGCAGCGCACCGCGGACCAGACCGTCCACGAGGGGTTCCACGTCCTCCGCCGGAGCCGCGGCGGACGGCTGCGGCCGGTGGACGACCGGGCCGAGGGAGGCGGCGAGGTCACCGACGGTGCGGTGCTCGTAGAACACCTCCAGTTCCAGGGCACCGAAATGCGCCTGCAACGCGACCGCGGCCTCGACCAGCGCGAGCGACGAGGCACCGAGCTCGGCCAACGCGCTGTCCGCCGTCAACGCTCCCTGCGGCAGTGCGAGCACGTCGGTCAGCGCGTCGACCACGATCGCGAGAGCGTCCTGCTGCTCGGAACCCGGGGCCTCGCCGGGTTCACGCGCGCCGGCCGGGTTCTCGGCCAGTGCGGCGAGCGTGCTCAGGCGCGGTCCCGCGTCGACCACCGCGACCGCGGGAGCCGCCGGGGCATCGTCTGCCAGGACGGCCGACTCCGGGTCGAAGCGGACCTCGGCGGCCTGCTCCGCCGTCAGCAGGTAGTCCGTGCCCCCGGCCGCCGGTGCTCCGCCGGCGACGCTGTCGAGGAAACGGCGAGCGGGCTCGTTCTTGGCGGTGGGCACGTAGGGCAGGCGGATCTTCGCGGACGTCCCCGACCCCAGCGACGCCAGGACCTGGTGCTCCACGCCCCTGCCGAGCACCCGGCAGCTGAGCAGGAACGTGTCGACGACCAGCTCGTCGTTGTCCTGCCTGCTGATCACCGCGCCCACCACGCCGTGGTCACCGAAGCGGTCGGTGGCGCGCACCACCTCGCAGCGCACGCCCGGCTCCGCCAGCAGGGCGCGCAGCTCGTTCTCCTGCCTGCGCACGGTGCTGAAGTTGAACTGGTTGGTGCGCTGGGTCATCTGCGCGACCCGGCGCAGGT
Source organism: Lentzea sp. HUAS12 (assembly GCF_024125735.1). NCBI lineage: Bacteria > Bacillati > Actinomycetota > Actinomycetes > Pseudonocardiales > Pseudonocardiaceae > Lentzea > Lentzea sp. HUAS12. Next base: position 3,563,767 of record NZ_CP099738.1, on the reverse strand, counting down.
CCGCCTCCGTCGCGGGCGCGATGTCCACGACCAGGTCGAGGCCCGCGATGAAGTCGGCGAAGGTCAACGAGGACCGGCGCAGCTCACCGCGGTCCCGGTTGGCGTCGTAGGCGGCAGCGCGACCGCGGTCCTCCTCCGTCACCACCAGGCGGTCGAAGGCCCACACCCGTTGCAGGAACGGCTTGATGTCCCCCTCGTCGGCGGGCGCGGTGAGCGCCAGCACGCCGGGGCACGCGGCACGGACCTGGGCGACCTCCACCGGGTTGTCGTCGAGGAAGACGAAACTGTCGAGGCCGAGGTTCAGCTCCGCGGCCAGCCGCGCCAGGCCGACGGGCTTGGGATCCCACCCGATCGCCCGCGCGGCGACGTGGTCGAGCCGCAACGGGAACTCGGGACGGGCGCGGAAGACCGCGTCCACGGTCTCCGGGTCGTTCTTGCTGGCGAGAGCGAGCAGCACACCCCGCTCGCGCAGGGCGACGGCCCACTCCTGCACGTGGCGGTGACCGCCGGTGAGCTGAACCCCTTCCGGACCGTCCTCGCCGGCCACGCCCGCCCACAGGGTGTTGTCGCAGTCGAGGACGAGCACCTTGAACGGCCGGGCGAGCAGGGCGTGCACCGAGCGGGCGATCCCCGTGGCCAGGGCGTCGTAGCCCGCCGGCGTGTAGGCGAGGTGCGCGATGCGGTAGCGGGCCTCGTCGTGCACGTCGCCGGGATCGGTGCCACCGTGCCAGTCCTCGGCGCCGAGCAGGTGCACCCCGGAGGTGTCGCCCAGATCGGCGAAAAGCCGTTGCTGGCGTGGATCTGCGCCGGGGGCCGACGGGCTGGGGCAGACGCGGAGCAGCAGGGGGACGCGGGCCCGAGCGGCGAACGACCGCACGGCCTCGGCGAGCTCGCGCAGGGTGCGCTCGGTCTCCTCGACCGGCCAGTCGTCGAAGCGCACCAGCACCACCGCGCATCCCGACCGCGCGGCCCCGAGGGTGCTCGTGGGGTCGAGCAGCTCCTGGAAGACCTGGCCGAACGGCGCGAGCACCGGGCGCAGGCCGAGACCGAGGTCGCGGCACCACGCGGCGAGGGGCTCCGCCAGCGGGTCGGTGGTGAAGGTCGCGGCGACGGCGAGCACGGCGACGTCCGCCGCCGGCGTCTCGGACGAGTGTGCGGTTGCGAGCACGGCGACATCCGCCATCGGCGGCTCAGTTGCGGGTGCGGGTGTGAAGGACTCCAGCACCTCGACCCGGCCGGCGCTCATCTGACCGAGCCCGGCCACCGCGGCCGCGGCGACCGCTTCGACGGCGAGTCCGTCGACGACCCCGCGGACCGTCGGCGAGAACCCCGTGTCCATCCTCGGGGGCCGCAGGACGAGCCCGCCGAGGCCGGGGTGCCCGCTGATCGTCGTGCGCAGCAGCTCCTCGCAGCGGCGCTTGGCGTCCACGTAGTGCTGCCAGGTCCGTGCGGCGCCGGTGACCACGTCACTGGACACGAGCACGATCCGGCCACCGGCCGTCGACAGCGGCTCGGCCAGAGCGGAGAGCGGTGCGGACACCGCCGTGACGGCCGAGGTGACGTACTCGGCGGCGCGATCGGCGGTGTCCGGCCCGGGCAACAGCGGCTGGAAGCTCGGGAACGCGTTGAGCACCACCAGGTCCAGCCTGCCCTCCTGGGCGAGCACGTGGTCGCGCAGCCGTGCGCACCCGCCGCTGTCGGCCGCGTCGGAACGCACCGCGTGGATGCGCTCGGCGGCCGCTCCGAGGCCTGCCAGCAGGTCCGGCGGGAAGCCGGGGTCCCGGCGGTGGGTGACGTACACGTGCGCACCGCGCAGGGCCAGTGCGGCGGCGAACGCGGCACCGAAGCCGCGACTGCCACCGGTGACCACGGCGACCTTGCCCTCCAGTTCGACGTCCTGGCCGGCGAGGGCGGCGGCCAGGACGTGCGCGTTCGGTTCGGCCGGAACGGCCCTGGCGACGACGGCCAGCTCGGCGCGCCCCAGACCGGGCAGGACGCCGCCGAACCGCACCATGTCGTGGCGTTCGTCCACGGCCGTGACCTGGATCGAGCCGTCGCCGGTCGCGGCCGGGTCGAGTTCGACGGTCAGCGAGGAGATGAGCGACTGCCGGCCGGGGACCTCCATGCCCGCCAGGTAGCTCGCCCAGCCGAGCAGCCGCGCGACCTCTTCCCGCACACCGCTGCCGATGCGGTCGAGCAGGCTCGTGAAGTCGCCGGGATCGCTGCGGTAGGACACTGGGATGTTCTGTCCCACTTGGAGTTCCACCGGCACGCGATCAGCGGCCTGCTGCCTGCGTTCTCCTGACCCCACCCGCACCGCGCCGACCTCGGTGCTGCCCGTGCCATCCAGTTCGAGGTCGACGGTCGCGACCGGCTGCCCACCGTCCGACACCTCGAGCCGGACACCCCCGTTCCCGGCGCGGGCCACGTCCAGCGAGTACGACTGCGCCGGGTAGACCGCGGCGTGGAAGCGCGCCCGGACAAGCCGCACCGCCGCGGCGTCCTGCGAGGGCAGGCCCGCCAACGCGTGGAGGACGGTGAGCGCGCCCTGCGCCACCTCCGCGCCGAACCCGCTCCTGGACGCGTAGGCCGCGTCGAGGTGCAACGGGTTGAGATCGCCGCTCGATCCAGCGAATCGGCCGAGATCATCAGGATTGACATGCACTGCGAACACCGAGGACTCCGTTTCGACGCGCCCGTGAACGGGCAGAGCAGGGATTGGAGTTGAAGCTAATGACGTCGCGGCAAAGCAAGAAGCTCGCGTTCCAACCGTTGGGTCGGCTGACGAAATCGCCATTGGCCAATCCTGGAATATCCCGCGCATTCACCGAAGCGCGACGTGAGTGAATTCAGCTCTGCCCGGCGACGCCCAACTGCTCCGTCGCCAGCGCGAAGAGCTGGTCGAGGTAGGCGTTCCCGGTGGGCTCCGTCAGCGGCCACCAGACGAAGTCGTCGTGCGTGTTGTCGACCCGCGGCCGGGCGTCGTGCTCGGCGTGGGCGAGGAAAGTGACGTTGACGGTGTGGGTGGGGGAGTTGCCGTGTGCAGACGCCTCGAAGACGGTGGAGAAGGTCCCCAGCACACCGCGCAGGGTCAAGCTCAGCCCGGACTCCTGCTCGGCCGTGCGCGCCGCGGCCTCGGCGAGCTGCTCGCCCTTGCGCATGCGGCCGCCCTGCAACCACAGGGAGCCTGCCTGGGGTTCCTGGCTGCGGCGGGTGAGCAGCGCCTCGCCGCCGCGGACCACGAGCGTGTCGACGCAGACGACGGGCATCCGTTCCAGGATCTCGCGGTAGAGCTCCTCCGGTACCCAAGCGTGGCCCCCGGCGCCGCGGCCGTCGCGCCAGTCGAGCACGGGTGCCGCGGGCAGTGCGTCCGACTGCACGGGGTTGAGCGGTCCAGGCATCGTCCTCCGCCTTCCGATGATCGCATTCCCGGTGGAAGGTATGGACCTGTTGCGCACCGGACCACCTCCCGTCCCGTCGGGTGGAATGAACTCCGCTTCATCCGGCCCGGCCGGAATTCCGTCCCGAGCGCTGGAACGGGCTCTGGATGATCGATGCCGGCTGTCACACACTCCCTTCAACCGACGGGTGGCTGCTGGTCGAGAACTCCGATGGGCAGCTGCGAAGAAAAACACGACAGCCCGATCTCACGAATGGAAATTCCTCATGACCCAGCAGGAATTCTGGCGCGGCAAACGAGTGCTGGTCACCGGTGGCTGCTCGTTCATCGGATCGCACCTGGTGGAGCACCTCGTCGGTGCCGGTGCCAGGGTGCGCGTCGCTGACGACCTCAGCTCGGGACGCTTGGAGAACCTCAGCGCCGTTCCGGAGTCCGCCTGGGAGTTCGTGGAGGGCGACCTCTGCGACCCGCGGCTCGCCGCCGAGGTGATGCGCGGCGTCGACGTCGTCTTCCACCTCGCCGCGATCCACGGGGGACGAGGGTTCATCGAGCTGCACCAGGCCGCGTGCTCGCGCAACTTCGTCCTGGACGGCGTGGTCTCGCAGGCGGCGGTCGACGCGGGGGTGGAGAACTTCGTCTTCGCTTCCTCCGGCTGCGTCTACCCGGTCGACCTCCAGGCCGACGTGAACGAGGAGGTGCGACTCACCGAACCCCAGGTGGGGCCGCCCTTCCACGCGGACGGGATCTACGGCTGGGCCAAGTTGATGACGGAGCAGCGGCTCGCCGCGCTCCACAGCGAGCTCGGGTTCCCGTCGGTGTCGTGCCGCCTGTTCACCGTCTACGGCGAGCGCTGCCCGGAGAGCCACGCCCTGACCGCCATGGTGGGCCGGGCGTTCATCCAGCAGAAACCCTTCGAGGTCTGGGGTGACGGGACGCAGATCCGCAACTGGACCTACGTCACGGACATCGTGCGCGGTCTGGTTCTCGCCGGTGAGCGCGTCCACGACGGCAGCGCGATCAACCTCGGCACCGAGGAGCCCATCCAGGTCAAGGAGGCGGCCAGGATGATCCTCGAGTTCACCGGGCAGGCCGACACGGAGATCAAGCCGTTGCCGGACAAGCCGACCGGCCCCTACAACCGGGTCGCGTCCGCGGCCATGGCGTTCGAGCGGCTCGGCTGGACGCCCGAGGTGCCGTTCCACACCGGTCTCAAGCGGCTCACCGAGTGGTACTTCGAGTCGCGGCAGGCGGAGCGGATGACGACGGACGAGTTCGCCGAGCGGCTGACCACGAGGTAGGGATGACCGACGCACCGCGGTTGACACCAGGACCGGAGATCACCACCGGGGAACACCGGCGCACGGCGTGGTCCAACTGGAGCGGGGCGGTCCGCGGCATCGCGGACCGCCTCCTCGCCCCCGACACCGCGGACCAGCTGCGCGACATCGTGCTCGACGACACCGCACGCGCACGTGGCATCAGCGTGGTGGGGTCCGGGCACTCCTACGCGAACCTCGTCGCACCGACCGGCCGGACACTGGTCGACCTGCGCCACCACCGCGGTGTCGTCGCCGTCGACCCGGCGGCCATGACGGTCACGGTGAAGGCGGGCACGACGATGCGCGAGCTGAACCGGGAGCTCGCCGCGGCGGGCTTCGCGTTGCCGAACCAGAGCGCGATCGACGAGCAGACCGTCGCCGGTGTCGTGGCCACTGCCACCCACGGGAGCAGTCCCCGGCACGGCACGCTCTCCAGCCACGTCGTGGCGGCGCGGATCCTCACCGCGGACGGCCGGGTGCGCACGATCACGCAGGACGAGCCGGAGCTCGACGGCGTCCGCGTGCACCTGGGGTGCCTCGGTGTGGTCCTCGACCTCACCTTCGCCGTGGTGCGCGGCCACCGGCTGCGCAAGGTCGTCCGGCGCCGGCCGCTGGCGGAGGTGCTGGCGGACCTCGACGAGTTCCGCGGAGTTCACTTCGGGGGCTTCTGGTGGTACCCGCACACCTCGCAGGCGATCGTCTGGGAGGCCGCGCCGACGGACGAGCCACCGACCCCGCCACCGGGACCGCCCGGTGCACTGCTCGGGTTGCTGTGCAACAACTCTTGGCCGCCGCGGATGGCGGGCGCCGCGCACTACGCGGCCGCCGTGGCCGCCGGCCGGGGCGGTGCGCAGGTCATGCGCTGCGACGACGCACTCCTGCACCACCTCCCGCCTCCCGTGCAGGGCACCGAGTACAGCGTTCCGTTCGACCGGGCGGCCGACGCGATCCGCGCCCTGGTCAGCGAGGTGCGCCGAGGCGGGTTGCGCGTCTGCGCACCGGTGGACGTCCGCTTCACCGCCGCGGACACCGCCTGGCTCAGCCCGAGCAGGCAGACCACCACCTGCCATATAGGGGTGACGCATCCCGTGTCGGCGCGGGATCCCGAGAGGTGGGTCGCACCGCTTCGCGCCGTGGACTCGGTGCTGTGGGACTTCGACGGCCGCCCGCACTGGGCCAAGGTCCACTTTCGGACGGGCCGGGAGCTGGCCGGGCGCTACCCGGAGTGGGACCGGTTCCAGGAGCTGCGCAGGGCATGGGACCCGGACGGCGTCTTTCTCGGAGGGCACCTCCGAGAGCTCTTCGAACGCTGACCCCTTCGAGAGGCGGAAGCTCATGGCGATGAAGTTCGGCTACCACACCTGGTCCTACTCCAGCTTCGGCAGCTGGGTCCCCGCGTACACGTTGGACGAAACGGTCAAGCGGCTGGCGCGGATCGGCTTCGACGGCATCGAGATCGGGGCCGCCGCACCGCACGCCTATCCGCCGTACCTGAGCCCCGCCAGGCGGCGCGAGGTGCGCAGTCTGCTCGACGACCACGGCATCGAGGTCTCGGGCATCGGCCCGGCGCCCACCGGGGGCCCCGGCTACAACCCGAGCTCTCCTGTGGCCGAGGAACGCGAAGCGACCGTGGAGCACTACCGGGCGATCAACGAGCTGTGCGCCGAGTGGGGTGCCGCAGCGGTGGTCTACCTGCCCGGCTGGGTCGTGTTCGGCACCCGGCGGCGGCAAGCCTGGGCGTGGTCGCGCGAATGCCTGGCCCGGGTCGCCGACGACGCGGCGCAGTACGGCCTCACGGTGGTGGTCGAGCCGCTCGCGGAGAACTCGAACCTGTGCGAGAGCGGCGAGGACGCCATGGAGCTGATGGAGGACATCGCGCGGCCGAACGTGAAAGTGATGTTCGACTGCAGCCACGTCCGCTACCGGCGGGAGTCGCTCACCGACCAGGTCCACCTGATGGGCGCGGACCTGCACCAGATCCACATCGCCGACACGCGGGGAACGCAGACCCGGTTGCCCGCCGGTCTCGGTGACGAGGACTGGGAGGGCCTGGTCGACGCCTTGCTCGACACGGGTTTCGACGGCTACCTCACGGCCGAGACGGGTTTCCACCGCCGCGGGATCGACCCCGACCACGACGCGCGAACCGGGCTCGCGTTCCTCAAACCGCTGGTGGCCCGGAAATGCGCCGAACGCGCCGCCGCGTCGACGACCCTCGCACCCTGACCGCGGCCCCAGCGACCCGATCGAAAGGTACCGGCACGATGGAGACAGTCGCCCTGCACACCAGGCTCAAGCCGGGCAAGGAAGCCGCCTACGAGGCCGCGCACGCCCGGATACCCGATGAACTCGACGCGGCGTTGCGCGCGGCGGGTGTGCGGTCGTGGCGGATCTGGCGCAGCGGTCTCGACCTCTTCCACGTCGTCGAGGTGGACGACTACGCGGCCATGATGCAACAGATGCACGGACACCCCGCAGACATCCCGTGGCAGCAGAAGATGGACGAGTTCCTCGATGCTCCGCTCGACTACGACTCGGGCCGCTCGGACGCGAAGTTCGTGTGGGAACTACCGTGATCAACGGCCTCGGCCTCGGCGGGTCCGCACTGGGGAACCTGTACCGTCCCGTGTCCGAAGTGGACGCACATGCCACCGTCGACGCCGCGTGGCGGGCCGGCGTCCGGTACTTCGACACCGCTCCGCACTACGGCCTCGGCCTGTCGGAGCGGCGGCTCGGGGCAGCTCTCGCGGAGCGGCCTCGTTCGGAGTTCGTCATCTCGACCAAGGTCGGCAGGCTGCTGGAGCCCTGCGCCACCGGCGGCGACGACCTGGCCGAGGGCTTCGCCGTGCCCGCGACCCACCGGCGGGTGTGGGACTTCAGCGCGGACGGGGTGCGCCGGTCGCTGGAGGCTTCGCTGACCCGGCTCGGCCTGGACCGGGTCGACCTCGTCTACGTCCACGACCCGGACGACCACAGCGAGCAGGTCCTGCGCGAGGCGTTGCCGGCCTTGGCGGAACTGAAGGCCCAGGGCGTGGTCCGCGGGATCGGCGTCGGCGTGAACCGGTGGGAGGTGGCGGAGCGGTTCGTGCTGGCGCATCCCCTGGACCACGTCATGCTGGCCGGCCGGTACACGGTGCTCGAACACGCCGCGACCGCGGACTTCCTGTCGCTGTGCGCGGAACAGGGCGTCTCCGTCGTGGCAGCCGGCGTCTTCAACTCCGGGTTGCTGGCTCGCCACGAGGTCCCGGCCGACGCCACGCACGACTACACGACGGCACCGGCCGCGCTGGTCGAGCGGGCACGCAGGATCGCCGGGATCTGCCGGCGGCACGGCGTCCCGCTTCCGCAGGCGGCGCTGCACTTCCCGCTCGGGCATCCGGCGGTGCGGGCGGTCGTCGTCGGTGCCCGGTCGGCGGCGGAGGTCACCGAGAACGTCGCGATGGTCGCCGGCGAGGTGCCCGCCGGCGTCTGGTCCGACCTGCGCGCAGAGAACCTGCTCTCCTCGACCGTTCCCGTGCCGCTGCCGAAGGGCTTCGAGAAGGCGACCGGCTGATGTTCCTTCGATCTTCGTTTGGGGTGTGTGATGTCTGAGCTGCAAGGGAATCCCACGGGCTGGCGACTGCCGCAGGAGCCGACGACGGCGGGCGCGGCGTACCAGGCGGTGCAGGACGAGCTGCGCCCGGACGTGCGGCCACAGCTGAACCTGGCGACGTTCATCACCACCGGAATGGAACCGGAGGCCGAACGGCTGATGGCCGAGTTCCTCTACCACAACACCGTTGACGGTGTGCAGCCGTTGCACACGGCCGACTTGGCGCAGCGGTGCGTCGCAGCGCTCGCCGATCTGTGGCACGCTCCTGATCCGGACAGCGCGGTCGGCACGTCGACCGGCGGTTCCAGCGAGGCCTGCATGCTCGCCGGGCTGGCGATGCTGATGCTGTGGCGCTCCCGCACCAGCGGCTCACGCGAGCGGCCCAACCTGGTCATGAGCACCGCCGTGCACGTCTGCTGGGCCAAGTTCTGCGCTTACTGGGACGTCGAAGCGAGGCAGATCCCGGTGGCCGAAGGGGGCTCCGGCATCGACCCGCACACCGCGGCCGAGGCGTGCGACAGCAACACCATCGGCGTGGTGACCGTGCTGGGCACCACCTACGACGGCTTCTACGAGCCGGTGCAGCAGGTGTGCGCCGCGCTGGACCGGCGGTGCGGCCGCGACGGCGTGGACGTGCCGGTGCACGTCGACGCGGCCTCCGGCGGGATGGTGGCACCGTTCCTGGACCCCGCGCTGGTCTGGGACTTCCGGCTGCCCAGGGTGAGCTCGATCAACACGTCCGGGCACAAGTACGGCATGGTCGCCCCGGGACTGGGGTGGATCGTGTGGCGCGACCCCGGCGTGGTGCCCGCCGAGCTCGGGTTCTCAACCGACTACACCGGTGGCCGCATGTCGACCCAGACCCTGTCGTTCACCCGGCCCGTCGCGCCGGTCATCGCGCAGTACTACCAGTTCCTCCGCTTGGGTGCGGAAGGTTACCGCGCTGTCGTGCAACGCTGCCGCGACCTCGCCCGGTCACTGGCCGCCCAGCTCTGCCGGTTCCCCGAGTTGCGGGTGATCTCCTCCGCGGATCACCTGCCCGTGGTCGCGTTCACGACCCACGACCACGCCGGTTTCAGCGTCACCGACCTCGCCGACCGCCTCCGCCAGCGCGGCTGGCTCGTGCCCACCTACGCACTCCCGTCCCACCAGGCCGACGTCACCGTCGCGAGGATCGTCTGCCGCAACGACCTCTCCGACGTCCTCGCCCGCCGGCTCGCGGATGACATCGCCACCGCGGTCACCGCACTCCGCGCCGACCGCAGTGGCTCGCGCTCTCAGCGACGCCCCGACGTGGTGCCGTCGAGCTCAGAGATCGCCTTGACGATCGATGCGGGGAAGACCCTGGGGCGCATGGGATCCACCGATCTCGGCACCGTGGTCGCCGGGGTCGCGCCCTGACGCTCGCCGGAAGTCACCTCACCACGTGCACGCTGTGTCCGATGATCTGCCTGCGCACCCCGGCCTCCCCGGGTGCGCGGGCCGCCGAGGAGTCGTCACGTCCCACCCGGACGACGAGTCCTTCCCACTGCCGGGCACCGATCTGACCCGACCGGGCGTCGCCCCGATCCACGACCACCACCTCGGCGGAGCCGGCGACCGGGAGGTCGACAGGCAGTTCGCCGAGCGCGTCCTTCGCGACCACCCGGTGGTCAGGTCGGTCGTCCACGCCAACCGGATGTTCCAGCGCAGGGTGGTGCCGTACCCCGTCCGGCCGGGCATCCGCCAGTTCACCGACATCGGGTCCGGCACGAGCCGGTGACCGTCGATCACGCGAACCCGCTGCTCGAAGGCAACGGCGAGCCCGGCCGGCATGCGGCCGTCCACGCGGACATGCGCGACACGGAACGGGTCTGGTCGTGAATCGCGGGCACCGGCGTGATCGGACTGCGGGGACCGGCGGCGGTGCTCCTCATGGTGGTGCTGCGCAGCGACAGCACCGAGGGCCTCGGCCCGTGCCTCGACGCCACCTACCGCGACCTGCTCGTGCCGGGGTCGCACCTCTCCCCGTCCCGTGTCACCGACACGGAGATCTCCCGGCAGGGCACCGCGATGCTGGGCGAACTGAAGAGCATGTACGCGAACTCCGTCAGCGCAGCCATCTTCCGCGTCCGCACGGGGATCACCGCTCTTCCGGAGACTTCACCCTCCTGGGGCCACCCAGGCACCCGACTGGCATCCGGAAGAGGCGAGCGGGCACGATCGGGTAGCGGATCTCAGCGATCCGGGCGGGTCGCTGCTCCTGGTCGGCACCGCCCGGAAGTGAGGCGCCGGACCGGGCGAGCCGGTTCCGGCGCCGAAGCCGGTCAGCCCGGCCGACGAGCTGTGCGCCACATCGGTTGCAGGAGTTCCTGGCCGTCGAGAACGACGGGTAGGCCGAGCGGCGTGTAGTCGCGGGAACCGAAGAAGTCCACCAGCCGCCTGCTCGAGGCTTCGCCGTAGGCGTCGCGGCCCAGCTCGTCCAGGACCTGGTGGTGGTGGTTCAGCAGCAGGCTGGCCGCACCGTTGTTCTGCTCGGTCGGGCGCACGGCGAGATAGGCGCCGTAGTAGTGGGACTGGTGCGGATGCGCGGAGAGAAAGGCCGCCTCGAACCGGGCGAACCGTTCGAAGTACGGACCGGTGAGGTCCCTGAGCCAGCTCTCCCGTTCCGGTGCCGGCTCGGGTTCGACCGCGTGGTCGAACGCGACCAGGGCGGCGGACAGGTCCGGGAGGGTGTAGACCACACCGCAGGCGATGGCGTCCCGAACCTCGCGTTCGAGGTAGTGAGGACCGATCTTGCGCCAGTCCTCCAGGTCGTCCACCAGCCAGCCGGTGAGGTCGAGGTCGCGGAACGACTCCGTGATGAGTTCGCCGAGCGCTGGAGCGTCCGACTCTGTCGCGAGCACGATCTGCATGGCAGAACTCCTAGGTCGAAGCCGGGCGGCTGATGGGGATCGCCGCGCGACGCATCTTCACAGCGGGCACGTTCGGCCCGCTGACCCGTTCGCGGCCTCCTGCTCGAAGCGCTCGGACGTCCGCCCGCCGGTGCGCACCGTCCCAGCCGGATCACCGGGATTCCACCAGTCCTGCTTGTTCTTCCGCCGCAACGGCGACGACCTGGTCGAGCAGGGAGCGGTAGTCGGCGCCCGATGCGTTCGGGTGCAGGAGGGTGAGCTTGAGCCACAGCTTCCGGTGACCGTCCACTGCGTCCGGCAGTGCGGCCCGCCCCACGATCGCGGTCCCCCTGGCCAGCAGTTCGCGCCGGATGCGGCCGACGAGCGCGTCCCCCGCGGCGATCGGCAGCTCGTCGAGGACGGTCGGCCGGAAGAGCACGGTGGACAGGGAGGGGCTCTGCCACAGCCGCAGGTCGGGCCGGCGGTCGATCTCCGCCGCGACCTCCAGCGCGGTCGCGCAGCAGTGGTCGACCAGGTGACCGAGCCCGTTGGTGCCCAACGCCATCAGCGTGACCGCCATCCGGAACGCGTCCGCGCGCCGCGAGGTCCAGATCGACCTGCCGAGCAGGTCCGGCAGGCCGGCGTCGACGTCGTCGGACGCGTTGATGTAGTCCGCGCTGATGGTCAGCGCACCGAGGTCCGCCGCGTTGCGCGTCGCGAGGAGACCGGCCGCGATGGACTGCCAGCCGAACTTGTGCATGTCCAGCGTCACCGAGTCCGCCAGCTCAACGCCTCGCACGTGCCCCTTCCACTTCTCGCTGCACAGCGCGAGTCCGCCGTAGGCCGCATCCACGTGCAGGCGGGCCCCGAACCGGCGGCACGTCCCGGCGATCTCGGCGAGCGGGTCGATCCTGCCGGTGTTGGTGGTGCCCGCGGTGGCGACGACGAGGGTGGACGAACCGAGCCGCTCCAGAGCGGCCTCCAGGGCCGCCGGAACCATCCGGTCGTCTTCACAGGCGACGACGACCGGGGTGGGCAGGCCGAGGAGCCAGGCCGCCCTCGTCACGCTGTGGTGGGCGTTCGCGCCGCACACCACCTGGAGGTCGGCACCGAGCAGAGTGCGCGCGAGGAGGAGCGCGAGGAGGTTCGACTCGGTCCCCCCGGAGGTGACCACGGCGTCGGGGGAGAGCTCGGCCGGGTAGCAGAGGCCGGCGATGCCCGTGGTGAAGTCCCGCTCGATCTCACTGGCCATCGGCGCCAGCTCCCACACGTCCATGGACGGGTTGAGCGCGCTCGCCACGACGTCCGCGGCGACGGACACCGCCAGCGACGAGCAGACCAGGTGGGCCGCGCAGTGCGGGTGGGCGGGATCCGCCGAGCCGAGGCCGAGGAGCCTGCTCATCTCCTCCAACGCGCGTTCCTCGCCGATGCCCTCATGGGGCAGCCGGCCCGTTCCCCCGCCGGCTGCCGCGAGAGCGGCCGAGACGACAGCGGGCCCTCCCGCGGGCAGCGGGCCGCCGCGCTCGCGGATGCCGGCCTCCATTCCGCGCAGGGCCACCCCGAGCAGAGCGCTCAACTGCTCGGCGCCCTGCGGTCCGCTCGCCAGCCGGACACCGTTGTGCGCGCTCATGTCGACGCTCCTCCTCGAATCTGCGCTGCCGGGATCTCGAGGGCTTCGACCGAGACCCGGTTGTCGTGGAACACCGCTCCACCGCCCATGTCCGCATCCCGCTCGTCCACCGTGGCGTTGACCGTCGTGCCACCGGTGAGCTTGAGCCAATGACCTTTGGTCGTGCTGAGGACACCGCGGCGGACCCGTGCGTCGACCAGCACGTCCGCGGTGAACTCACCGCGTCCGTTGAACACCCTCACGTGGGTGCCGGTGACGAGCCCGTGTGCGAGGGCGTCGTCGGGGTGCACGACCACGGTCGGCGAGCCTGCTCTGCGCCGCAGCTCGTCGTTGTTGCCGAAGATCGTGTTGATGGCGAAGTGCGATGCCCCCGCTATGAGCACGAACGGGTGGCGTGCGGCCATTTCGTCGTCCGCGACCTCCAGCGGCGGGGTGTAGCCCGGCATCGGGTCGAGGCCGTCGGCGGCCGCCGAGGCCGAGATGAACTCGAACTTCCCCGACGGGGTGGGGAACCCGTGCTCGAACGGCGCGAGCGGCCTGGGGTAGTTGAGCCGGGCCCACCCGCTGGCCCGCAGACCGTCGAGCGTGATCCCGTGCAGCGAGGGGTGGTCGGAGTCGAGGAGCTGCTCGGCGAGCCGCTCGTCGGAGTCGTAGAGGCTGGGCTCGCGCAGCCCCATCCGCTTCGCCAGGTCGCGGAAGGTGTCCGTGGTCGATCTGCATTCGCCCGGAGGCTCGACGGCACGTTCGTTCCACGCGAGGTAGAGGTGGCCGTACGCGTCCATCAGATCCGTGTGTTCGTGCTGCATCGTTGCGGGCAAGACCAGGTCGGCGTAGTCGACGGTGTCGGTCGGGAAGTGGTCGATCACCACGGTGTACAGGTCTTCCCTGGACAGCCCCGCGCGCACCCGGTTCTGGTCGCTGGTGCTGACCACCGGGTTGGCGCCGTACACGACCAGCCCCATCACCGGTGGGTCGCTCGCTTCGAGCAGCCCCTCGGCGAGACGCGTCATCGACAGCGTCCGCACCGCTTTCGGGCGCAGGTCGTCGCGGAACAGCGCCTCGCGGTTCCCGCCGAAGTAGGTGTCGGTGGAGAACATCAGCCCACCGCCGGGCCGATGCCAGTCGCCCGTGACGGCCGGGATGCAGGCCAGCGTCCGCAGTGTCGCGCCCGCACCCGCGTGCCGTTGGATCCCCTGTGAGGTGCGGATCGCGGTGGGCCTGGTGCACGCGATCCGCTCACCGAGATCCCTGATCTGCTCGGCGGGTACACCGGTGATGGACGCGGCGCGTTCGGGCGTGAAGGCCAGCACGCGCTCGCGGAAGTCCTCCCAGCCGAAGCAGTACCGCGACAGGAAGTCGTCGTCCTCCCGGCCAGTCGCGACGATGACGTGCATCAGGCCGAGTGCGAGCGCGCCGTCGGTCCCGGGCATCGGCGCCAGGTGTTCGTCCGCGGCTGCCGCGGTCCGCGTGCGCATCGGGTCGATGGCGACGACGTGACCACCGTTCTTGCGCCCCGCCTCGATGAACCTCCAGAGGTGGTGCCCCGACGTCAACGTGTTCGTGCCCCACAGCAGGGTGAGCTTGGAGAGCGCGAAGTCCTCCGGGTCCATGCCCCTGCTGGTGCCCAGCGCGTACGTCAACCCGGTCAGGCCCGCGATGGAGCAGATCGTCATGTCGTGGTGGGATGCGCCGAGCACGTTCCACAACCTGGTGCCCGCTCGCCCCTGCACTCCCTGGAGGTACCCGAGCGCACCGGTTCCCTGGTAGGGCCACAGCGCCTCACCGCCGTGCTCGTCGACGATGCGGGAGAGCCTGCCGGCCATCTCGTCCAGCGCCTCGTCCCACCCGATCCGTGCGAACCGGCCCTCGCCCTTCGCCCCCACCCGGCGCATCGGGTGCAGGATCCGGTCCCGGTGCGAGGCCTGCTCCAGGTAGCGGTTCACCTTGACGCACAGGGTGCCCCTGGTGATCGGGTGCTCACGGTTGCCCCGCAGCCCGGTCGCCACGCCGTTCTCCACGGTGACCAGCCAGCTGCAGCAGTCGGGGCAGTCGAGCGGGCACGCTCCGGCGACCTCGTTAGTGGTGCCGGTGGTAGTGAGCAGGTTCTGGCGAGGCACGACACTCCCCTCAGGACGGTTGCGGTTCTTTCACCCGCGAGGCGATCCCGGCAGCCAGCCGGCCGGTGGCGACGTGCTCGACCTCACCGGTCATGAGCACGGTGCCCCGGCGGTCGAACCGCGTGGTGAAGGAACCGCCGCTCATGACCACTTCGACCTGGTCCCCGACCAGACCGAGGCGGCGTGCGGCTGCGGCGGCCGCACAGCCACCACTGCCGGAGGCCAGCACGCGGCCCGCGCCCCGTTCCCACACCACCACGCCCAGCACGTCCTGACCGACGACCGCGGCGAACTCGACTTTCACCCTGCCGGGAAACCGTGGATGCGCGGACAGCAGAGGACCGACCAGGTCGACCAGCTGATCATCCACAGAGGACAGCACCAGCACCGCGTGCGGGTTGCCGTTGTTCAGCGCGGTGATCCGCCACCGGCCGCCGCCGACCTCGATCGGCACGTCCACGGCCTCGCCCGCACGGTCCAGCAGGGGCACCGCCTGCGCGGAGAAGTCCGGGCGGCCGAGCTCGATCGACACGATCCCGGCGTCCACGTCGTCGACGGAGATCGTGGACGTGCGGAACCCCGTGTCGACGACCAGCTGCCTCGTCCCGTGCAGGCGTGCGTGCTCGAGCGCGAACGCGCGCAACCCGTTCGCGCTCCGCTCGCACGCCGAACCGTCGGCGTTGTGGATGCGGACCTCGACCGCGCCTGCCGCGCCCGGTCGTCCCAACGGCCCGAACACCACTCCGTCAGCGCCGACCCCGAAGTGGCGATCGCACAGAACGCGTGCGGCGAGCGGACCCGCGGCCACGCCGTCCCGCGG
The DNA here is from genome assembly GCF_024125735.1 of Lentzea sp. HUAS12. Classification (NCBI taxonomy): domain Bacteria; kingdom Bacillati; phylum Actinomycetota; class Actinomycetes; order Pseudonocardiales; family Pseudonocardiaceae; genus Lentzea; species Lentzea sp. HUAS12. The sequence goes on along the minus strand of NZ_CP099738.1, from coordinate 3,548,016 downwards.
CTCGACGAGCAGGTAGTCGTTGCCCATCGCGTGGTACTTGGCGAACGCCACCATCGCGGTCAGTCCTCTGCGGTACCGGACGTGTCGTCGGCGAGCGCCTTCGCGTCGTGCTCGTCGCCGTACCACTTCCTGCTCCACCGGGAGAACGCCGCGATGAAGATGTCCCTGTTGGCCGGGCGACCGTCGATCGACTCGACGTCCGTGACGTCGTGCTGGATTGCCCGGTCGTCGAGCAGGACCGCTTGCCCCTCCTCGATGGTGCCGCTCCAAAAGGGTTCGTCGGCACCCGGCTTCCAGAGCCTGGTCAACGCACCCCCGACGTTGGCCCGCCGGAGCACGCCGATCATCACGTAGTCGTGGCCGTCGTGGTGTACGCCCTCCGGGGTGAGCGGCGCGGTCGAGGCGTTGGTCGCCTGTGACCGGTTCTGGTGCAGGTTGATCGACCAGTCCTCGGAGAGGTCGAGCGGGAACCCCTGCACGCCCGCGCGGAGCAGGTCGGTGAAGTCGACCTCGACCGGCTCGTACCGGCGCCGAATACCGCCTGCCACCGGGTTGAACTTGACGAAGGTCGTGTAGTCGCGTTGTGGCAGCAGCTCGAACGAACAACCGGAGTCCTGGCCCCGGGACAGCCGGTACTGGCAGAACCGCTTGAACCTCGTGCCATGACCCATGTACTCGTCGACCGGCAGGTCGTCGTAGCTCGCCAGCAACTCGGTGGACGCCGCCGGGAGGTCGATGATGCTGAAGCCTGCTTCGTTGAGTCCCATGTCCGGGAACTCCTTCCTCCTCAAGACGCGGAACGGCCGCTCACCCGGCGGTCGTGAGCCTCGCGGACAGGTCCACTTCGGACATCCGTTCGTCGAGGTAGCGCTGCGACGAGTTCAGGCGCCACAGCGTGCCGCGGGCGATTCCCCTGCGCATGGCGGGTGACGTGGCCGCGGGTTTGATGACGTTGTGGAACCACCCGGCGGCGTGCTGGGCGTCCACGGTGATGTGCAGGCGGTGATAGACGATGCCCACGTCCGGCAGACCGAGCCGATCCCAGGCGTGCACCACCTGGACGAAGCGGTCAGGGACCAGCCATTCGGTCATGCCGAGGAAACCGACCGCCTCCGGGTAGCTGGAGCGGTAGCGGCACAGCATGACCGCGAGGTTGCCGGACAGCAACGCGTTGGCGGTGAGGGCGATCTCCAGTTCGTCGTCGGTGATGTCGAACACCTCGAAGATCTGCTTGAACAGGTGGGTGTGCACCTCCGCCGGGTTCCCGTTGCCCATCTCGTCCCAGAAGTTCCGGGCGATCTCCATCTTGGCCGGACCGCTCGTCCCCACCTGCATCAGTGCGAGGAGGTCGTCGAAACGCCCGTCGATCACCGACTCCTGGATCATGTAACGGCGGATCGCTTCGGAATCGGCGCGGTCGCGGATGAAGTCGGTGTAGTAGGGGTGCTTGAAGACGGTGTGCCGCCGCGCCAGCTTCTTCAGCCAGGACACGAACTCGGCGGGTTCCGCGGGTGCGTTGTCGAGCGCTCCCGCTTCGATCCGTGAGTCCTCCGCCGCCGCGGTCGCCTGTTCCAGCAGGCGCGTCACCCGGTGCAGCGCGGTCGAGCCTTCGGCAGACGGTTCGCCGGGCGCCACTCGCAGCTGCATGGTGTAGATCCGCGACAGCAGGAGCTGCTGCCGGTAGAACATCTCCGGGTCGCTCGCGGCCGCTCGGCGGTTGAGCTCGTGGATCGCACCGAGCACCCGTTCCAACTCCACCGGATGCACGAGCCGGTCGATCTCGTCCGCGGATCGGCCTAGCCAGTCCGATACCCGCTCCACTGCATCGCTCACTGGAAACCCTTTCCGGAGGCCAGGTGTGAACGACTGCGAGTGCCCTTCCGGTGTAGACGGAACTCGACCGCCGTCCCAAGCGAGGACAGAGAATCACTCGAACAGGTCGGGGTGGCGTGCCGCACGTGCGGATTGCCCCCGCACACCAGCGGATCGACCCGAACACCCACCTGGAACAGGAGAGGGTTCACATGCTCAGCCGGGGCTGCCGGGCCGATCGCGGAATGCCGTCGGCAACACCCGTGCCGGCGCGTCCCATGCGGTGGACAGGTAGCAGTCCCGGACGGCCGCGTTGCGCGCACGCGGACTCGATCATGACCACTCGACCACGTTTCCCTGATATGCAGTCTCGGCAAGGACGACCTCGTCAGCAGCAGCGGCACGGCGAACTCGGCAGGCCTGCGGCGCGCATACACCCGTGGCCGCACGACCGCCGGACGGCTGAGGAGCACTTCACACACGGCCGGTGGTGAGCCCGACGCCGTGGTACGGACTGCGGACCGGCGACTCCCGTTCTGGATCCTCAGCCGAGGGCGGTCGATGTCCTCCTTGTCCGAACAGGACAACGGAAACCGGCGCGGCCGTCATGCACCGCGAAAGCCGCACCGGTCTCGGTCGATGCGCAGCAGCGCATGACGCCCAGAATGTCGGCGTGACCGACACCGCGGTGACACCCTCCGCCGCTGTCAGGTCCGCCCAGTGCTCCAGCTGGTGGGCATCCACCCCCCACCCCGAGGAGATCCTGGCCGGGCACTGCCATGGACAAGGCGACGAGTTGCCACCAGGCACAGCTGCCCGGGGTGAAGGGGAGGAGCCATCGGCGGCGTTCCTGGGCCGCTTCACCGTCGTCACCCCGGCGAGCGTGTGAGCCACTCGCTTCGTGCGGCCGGAACTGCCGCCGGCGGAAACCCACGTGCGTCCGGCGCGTGGTGGTCCGGGCGTCCCGGAACGGCGAAGCCCGCCGCTTCGAGCTCGGGAGTGCAGGTCTCGTCGAAGCGTTGCGCGGGAACGACGAGCAACTCCGTGTCGCCGCGCTGCTGGTGCACCGAAACCGTGCCCAGAACCGTGCGGTGGTTCGTTGCGATCACCGCCGAGCGCTTCGAGAGCAGGCCTCCCGCAGCAGGTCGCGCCGGGAGCCTCGGATCTCGCCGGCGAGTTCTCGTCCACTGATCCGGCCCGAACCGCCATGACGACCGCCCGTGCAGGCCGAGCTCACCTGAGCTCGGTGTGGGAGACGGCCAGCGCCTCCACCCTGTCGTGCAAGTGCGGGATGAAGTCTTCGAACTCCGGTTTCATCAGCGCGCTGCGGATGATCCGCGCCTCGGAAGCATCGGCGGTGATACCGGGATGTCGGCTGACGAGTGCATCGGATCGCACCTTCAGGGTGCTCAAGAACACGGGGTCTGCCTCTGTGGCACCGCTTTCCAGCATTGCGGCCGAGGTCCGATCCACCAGCCGCATGCTCGCGGGCCGGACGACAGGGAAGTAGGTGACGATGTCCAGCTCAGGTTCCTGGTACAGCTCAAGGATCCCGGACGACGCTATCCTGGCCGACCACTCCAGGGCGGCCCGCCTGCCGGCGCCGAGCACTCGGCCCAGTCCCGAGGGGGTCGGCGGCAGGACCTGGAAGGTGAGCCAGAGGGCTGCCGCGGCCGCACCGGCCCGCGAGCACTCCAGGCTCGTCTCGCCGGGGTTGAACTCGTCAGGAGCGCAGTAGGTGTACGGGGAGTCGTGGGCGTAGAACCGGTCGACGTCCGGGTCGTTGAAGAGCACCGCGCCGCAGCCGTAGGGCTGCAGTCCGTGCTTGTGCGGATCGACCACCACGGAATCACACCGGGAAATGGCTTGCCACGGCTCTGGCGGTAGCGCCTCCGCGGTGTCCGATCCCGTGAGCAGCGTGAAGAAGCCGCCGTAAGCGGCGTCGACGTGGATGCGGATGTCGTAGCGCTCCCGCAACGCGAGGACCTCGTGGATCGGGTCGACCGCGCCGAGACCGGTCGTGCCGGCTGTCAGGACGACGGTGCCGATCTGTTGCGTCCGCAGCAGCTTCTCCAGGGCCTCGACGTCGATGCGGCCCCGGCGGTCCGCCCGCACCGCATGGCTTTCCACGCCCAGGACGCGGCACATGCGGTTGTGCGTGAAGTGGGCGTCTTCGCTGAAGGCGACGCCTTGGCCCGGTCGGAGTTCTCGCGCGACGTAGAGGGCTTCGAGGTTCGCGATCGTGCCACTGGTGGTCAGGTGGCCGAGCGGGGTCTGGAACCCGAACATGCCCGACAGCTGGGCGACGACCTCCTTCTCCATCTCGACGGTGGCCGGGCCACCGTCGAACGCGTGGTTGTTCGGATTTATCAGCATCGCCGCCAGGTAGCCGATGGTGGCGGCGAAGTGCGGCGGCCGGACCATGTGCCCGGCATACGACGGGTGGAAGAAGGGATAGTTCTTCCCGAGTCTCTCCGTGAGGTCGTGAAAGGCCGCCGCGAACGCGTCATCGCCGACTTCCATCGACGGATGGGGCGAGAACGGTGGAAAAGAGCTCTGCCACTTCGTGTTCTCCTCATGCGCACGGACCATCCACTTCATCAGATCCACGGATATCCTCGACCTCCGTTGAAGGAAGAATCATGCTGGTGGTGTTGCTCGCCGATCGGCCAGAAGAGCAGGTTCTCCGTGCACCGCTGCAAGTACTCGATGCCGTCCGTGCCGCCGGTTCCGCCGCTGCTGCCTATCATCGATCTCGCGATGGAGTGATGGGTGCGCTTCCACTTCTGGTGACTCCGTTCCAGCAGTTGCAGCGCCTTCATCACCATCGTGCTCTCCGCGTCGCTCCACCTGCTCTGCCCGCGACAGTGCCAGGAGGACAGGGAGTCGTGCCCGGAAAAAGCGCGTAGCCGCACGCGAGGAACGGAGAGGAAGGCGGGGGAGTCGAGACGGTCTCTTCTCGGCAACGCGCAGAAGATCTCCACCAGCTTGTACGCTTCCGACTGGATCGCGCTCGACCCGTCGGTCTGCATCCGGAAGGCCCGGAAGTGGGCGGGTGGCATGGTGGCCAGCAGGCTGAACAGCCCAGACGCCTGGTCCAGTGTTGTCGCAGCCGACTCGATCCGAGCGGCGACCTCGGAGACGCATCCGGACCGCGTGACCGCTACTGCTTCCTCCAGCGTGGCCGCCATCATCGTGAACACCGTCTCGTAGCACTGCAGAACTCGGATGAAGAGGTACTCGTCGTGCTGGTCGGAGACGGGAAGAACGCTGAAGCGGACAACGTCCTCGACCAGCTCGTCCGTGAAACGGGGTCTTGTTCCAGGGGGACCGGTGTTCTCGCGCAGGGCAGCTGCCTTGCGGATTCTCCTGAGGGCGATCTGATGACCCGGCCGGCCCCGGGGGAGCAGCCTGCTGCCTTCGTCCTCCAACGTCATCCGTTCGAACTCGGCCAGGTCGCGCAACAGGTGCGAGACGAGTTCCAGTCCGGTGTGGACGTTCTCCGCCGTGGGGAGGAGGGGCTTCAGGACGTCCAGTGCCAGGTAGCTCCGGTAGGAGTACCGGTTCTCTGCTTTGTCCAGAACGCAGTTGTAGAACTGCGCCACCACCGGTCCGGTCGCGGTGTCGGCGCGGCTCGCTCTGACCTGTTCCAGGGTCTCGTCCCCGAGCCGGTCCTTGCCGTGCCGCAGAATCCGCAGGCGTGTCGAGCTCGCCAGGCCCGGTGTAGTGCTGCCTTGCTGTGCGTCGGTGACGGAGGCTGTCGCGGGCTCGTCCACTGTTGTCCCCCGTGGCTCAGACATCACGCTGGAGGCTGGGGGGAACCGCCGCGCCCATCCTGGTCAGCGCATAGGCTTGGTACGGTCCGGAGTAGACGTTGATGGCGTGGTTCAACCCGGCATGCGCATCGCGCCAGAAGCGCTGCAGGGGCCGATCCGACCGCAGGGCGTTTCCGCCTGAATGGCTGTAGAGGCGGTCCAGTGCCTCCACGGCGCGCCGGCTGCCGCGGACCTGGTCGCAGCGAGCGGCCGCGCGGAGCTCGAACGGCACCTCCTTCCCGGAGTCGACCATGTCCCACATCCGGCCCACGTTGGCCATCATCTGGACTCGCGCCGACTCCACCTCGGAGCAGCACTCGCTCAGCTGCGCCAGGAGAAAGTTGTCCTCGCGCACCAGCTGGCCGGACTCGTCGACCCGGTCGCGCTGGTAGTCGAAGGACGCGGCCAGGGCGCCGCGGCACATGCCGATGATGGAAGCGGTGATCGCGTTGGGGAAGATGGCGGACCAGGGCATGCGGAAGAGGTTCTCGGTCCTGCCCGCGTCCCGCGCCGCGTCGCCGTTGACGACCTTCTGCTCGGCGATGACGCGCTCGGCGGGAACGAACGCGCCGCTCACCGTGACGTCTTTGCTTCCGCTGCCACGCAGGCCGACCGCGTTCCACGACCCGTCGATGATCGTGTAGTCGCCACGGGGCAGCAGCATGTGCAGAGTGCCGTCGGAACCGACGCGATCGCCTTCGGCATCGACCACGGTCGCCCCCAGCCACGCCCAACCGCAGTGGTCCGTGCCGGACGAGAACGGCCACCTGCCGCTCAGCAAGTAGCCTCCCTCGACCTTCCGCGCCTTGCCGAACGGTGAGAACGGCGACGCGATCCAGGTGTCCGGGTCAGCCGCCCACACGTCGTGCTGAACGGACTCCGGCATCAAAGCCATCTGCCACGGGTGTGAACCCAGGACGCCCGCGACCCAGCCCGCAGCGCCGCAGGACTCGGCGGTCAGGATCACCGCGTCCAGGAATTCGCGCGGATCGGCCTCGAGACCACCGTGCTTGGCGGGTTGCAGCATGCGCACCACGCCGGTCTTCCGCAAGATGTCCGCGGTGTGCTCGGGAAGTGTGCCCATTTCCTCCGCTTCAGCGGCCTGGATCCCGAGCTGCACACGGGAACCCTCGATCTTCTCAAGAACATCGTTCACCATGTGATCTGGTCCTTCATCGTGAAGTGTTCAGTGCTTCTGTCTTCGTTCGGAGCTTCGATCGCGAATGCAGCAGATGCGCGGCCGCGGCAGCCGACAACGCGCAGAGGACCGGGAGGAGGAAGGTGGGTCGGGCCCCCAGCTCGTCTGCGATCGTGCCGACGGCGGCGGTGCCCGAACCGAAGCCGAGCGAGAGGCTGGACCACACCCAGTTCATCCCCTCGGTCTGGATCGCCACCGGAATCAGCTCGTCGAGCAGGTGAAAGGCGTTGATGACGGTCGGCGCCATGCTGAGACCGTTGACCGCGGAGCAGGCCATGAGAGCGAGAAGGCTGTCCGCGGTCAGGTAGAGGACGGGGAGCAGGCCGAACACCGAGGCGCTCAGGGCGAGCCGAAGCGACGCCGGCCCACTTCGCGTCCGTGAGCCGAACAGGATGGCCGCGACGCCACTGCCCACCGCGAAGCACGCCAGCACGAGACCGGCACCACCGGGCCGGTCCAGCTCGGCGGAACGTGCGACGAGCAGCACTTCCGCGGCGCCGCAGGTGGCTCCCACCGCGACGAGCATGACGAGCAGCAAAGGCATGCCTGGATACCGTGCGGCGAGGCGCCGATGCACTCGCGCGACAGGAGGTCGTCGGGGCGGTTCGGTGTGCCGCTGGAAAAGCAGCCAGGTCGCGCCGGCGGCGGTGAGGAGAAAAGCCGAAGCGACGGCCAGGTACGGGGAGACCTGGATTGCGAGAGCTGCCGTCAGAAGAGGACCGATCGCGAAGACGACCTCGTCCAGACCTGTCTCGACCGAGTAGGCGGCAGACCGCTCAGGGCTGTCGTCCGGCCACATCGTCGCCCACCGCGCTCGCGTCATCGGGCCGGTGTTGACCACCGAAGCGCCCAGGAGAGAAGCCAGGAGCAGGGTGATCGGAAGAGGTGTGCCCAGCGCGACCGAACCGAGCATCGTCGTGGCCAGCACGAAATGCGCGAAAATCGACAGGAGCAGCGTTCTGTGCTGTCCGAAGCGGTCCGCGACGATCCCCGCGGCGGGACTGCCGAGGGCGTTGCCGATGGTCCAGCAACCGCTCACCAACGCGGCTTCCCCGTACTGGCCGGTGGGCAGGGCCAGCAGCAAGAGCAGGCCGAGCGGATAGATTCCGACGAAGAGACGCGACAGCACGCCCGCGATGCAGAATGAAGCGGCACCTCGCTTGGAGAAGGCGCTGCGGTAACCGGCGAACACAGCGGACCTCCAAGGTTTTCGGACGAGTTGCTGGACCATTCCACGACAATTCACCGGGCTTGTGGAGATCATGTCGACGCAGCGTTCCGACACTGTGCATCGCGGATGGTCGCGAATGCGAGCGCCGTTTCACCTAGCGGAACGGTGCTCTGAGGAACCGGTCGGCGATGGTGCCGGCCGTGTCCGATCGGGAAGCTCGCCGAGGCGAACGGGCAACGTCTTCGATCCGAGGTTGACGGCTGGTGTCGATCCCGCGCTGAGACCGGAGGGCGGCCGCGCGGTGCGGGCGCCGGTGGACCCCTGCCTCGCGGGGACGGGCGAGTGCTGTAGTAGTCCGTCCGGCCGGGAACGCAGGCACGGCGATGGAGGTCCCGGCTCGAGGCTTGACTGCTCCCGATGCCGTCCTCGGGCCTGTGCCGGGTCGCTAACACGAGCTGTCGAATCTCAAAAGCAACTTTCGTACACAATCGTCGGGGAATTGTGTCGACTGGGGCCGATCTTCGTCGTGACGTGGACGGTGCACCTCCGAGGAAGTTGCAGATCATGTCCCTGCCTATTGCTCTTCCGGGGCCGCGTGCAGTTCCGAACCTGTCCCATGCGTTGGAATGAAGGCTTCTGCGGAACGGCGCGGCGTGCCAGGCTTCGAAAGGCCTGCTCCAGTGGTTCAAAAAGGACCGCTGCCGAGGTTTCTCGGATTTGTTCGAACGTTGTCGTCCAGTTGAACCGCAACGGGTGCTTCACGTGATCTCGCCCCCGCCGTGTACGAAAGTCAGTGCACCTGGTGTGCCCAGGTGGTCGTATTTCTGTGAGGAGACGAATGTGACCAGTGCAGCACCCCGGCTCGTCGGCGGCAGCGCCACCGCGACGGAGTTCACGGCACCCCGGCCCCGCACGGGCGCCGAGCCCCTGTCGCGGTTGTCGGCCGAGGACCTCGACACCTTGCTGATGATCCGCCACTTCGAACTGGCCCTGCTGGAACTGTTCTCACAGGGTCTGCTGCACGGCACCACGCACACCTGCCTCGGGCAGGAGTACATCCCCGTCGCGCTCTACCCGTTGCTGGACGAGGGCGACTACGTCTTCAGCAACCACCGCGGGCACGGCCACTACCTGGCCCGCTTCCAGGACCCGCACGGCCTGCTGGCGGAGATCATGGGACGCGAGGGCGCCGTGTGCCACGGAGTGGGCGGCAGCCAGCACATCTACCGCGACCGCTACCTGTCCACCGGCGTGCAGGGCGAGAGTCTGCCGGTGGCCGCGGGCGTCGCCCTGCACCTGCGACGGTCCGAGCCCGGACGGATCGCGGTGGTGCACGTCGGCGACGGCACCTGGGGCGAAGGCGCGGTGTACGAGGCGCTCAACATGGCCCAGTTGTGGCGGCTTCCCCTGCTGGTCGTCGTCGAGAACAACAAGATCGCCCAGTCCACCCCGACCGAGCGGCAGATGGCCGGCACCATCCAGGCGCGTGCGGCGGCTTTCGGCATCCGTCACCACCACGTCCTCTCCCAGGACGTCGCCAGGGTGCGCCGGGAGTTGTCGGGCCTGGTCGACGAAGTCCGCGCCCAGAACCAGCCTTTGGTCGTGGAGTTCGCCACGAACCGTGTGGGCCCGCACAGCAAGGGAGATGACTCCCGTCCCGCCGAGGTGGTGCGGCACGCGGCCGCGCACGACTGGTACCGCCGGTACGAGGAGCGGTATCCGGAGCAGTTCGCCGAGGCGGACCGGAGCCGGCGGCTGGCGATCGCCGAGGTCGTGCGCGAGGTCCAGGCCCGTCCCGTGTCCCGCTGGGAGCACTCGTGACCAGGCCGGAGCGGGTGATCGCCAACCTCAACCGGGCCCTGCACACGCTTCTCGAGGACGATCCCCGCGCTTACGTCATCGGTGAGGACATCGCCGACCCGTACGGCGGCGCCTTCAAGGCCGCCCGTGGCCTGTCGGACCGCCACCCGGAACGGGTGATCTCCTCGCCGATCAGCGAGGGCGGCATCGTAGGTGTGGCGGCCGGGCTCGCCCTGACCGGTAACCGCCCGGTCGTGGAGATGATGTTCTCCGATTTCGCCGCTCTCGCTTTCGACCAACTGCTGAACTTCGCCAGCAAGTCCGTGTCGATGTACGGCCGCGCCGTTGCGATGAGCATGGTGGTCCGCTGTCCCACCGGCGGCAACCGGGGTTACGGGCCGACCCACAGCCAGAGCCTGCAGAAGCACTTCATCGGCATTCCCGAGCTCAGCCTGCACGAGATGTCGCCGTTTCACGACAACGCGGACGTCCTCACCGCCATGTTCTCCCGTGAGCAACCGTGCATGCTGTTCGAGGACAAGACGCTCTACGCCCGCACGATGCACCAGGGCGGGATCGTCGACGACCTCTTCCGGTACGAGCTGCTCGACGACCCGAGCCGGACCGCGCGCGTGTTCCCCGTGGACTGCGCCGACCCGGACTGGATCATCCTGGCTCCCGGTGGCCTGACCGAGCGAGCCGTCGCCGCCATGCGCACCCTGCTGCTGGAGGAGGAGGTCACCTGCGAGCTCCTGGTGCCCTCCCAGCTCTACCCGTTCACCGTCGAACCGCTGCTCGAGACGCTCTCCCGGGCCCGCCGCATCTGCGTCGCGGAGGACAGCGCGGCAGGCGGCACCTGGGGCGAACTGCTCGCCCAGCAGTTGCACGAGCATCTGTGGCGCCGGCTGGCCCGCCCCGTGCTGCTGCTCAGCGCCCGACCGAGCGTCATCCCCACCGCCGCGCACCTGGAGCACACCGTCCTGCTCCAGGCGACCGCACTCCGCCGCGCTCTCACGGAGGCTTCCCAGTGATCAGCGTCAAGCTGCCCACCCTCAACACCAACGACGCCAGTTACGTCCTGGTCGAGTGGCTCGCCGAGCACGGCGCCCGCATCGAGAAGGGGCAGCCGCTGGTGGTGGTGGAGACCTCCAAGGCCCAGGAGGAGATCGACAGCGCCGCCGACGGCATCCTCCACACCCTCGTCGCGGGCGGCGCGGACTGCCGTCCCGGCCAGACCGTCGCCCACGTCTTCGACTCGGCGGACGAACGCCATGCCTACCTCTCCGCGCCGGCCGCCGGCCCCCCGGAGCCGGCAACCGATGCCGGCCCGACGCTCACCAAGGCGGCACGCGCCCTCGTGGAGCAGCACGGCCTGACCGACGACGTGCTGCGCGGACTGGGCCGCACCGTGATCCGCGCGGCCGACGTCGAGGCGCTGCTGCCCGGCGCCGCGCAAGCCGGTGCCGCCACCGGCCGGCACCTGTCGGCGCAGCAGCGGGCGGTGGGCTCCGTGGTCACCGAGTCGATGCGCACCATCCCGGCCGCTGCCGCCTACGCCAAAGTCGACGTCGGCCGGGCCCAGGACCTCGCCCGGCACCTGCGTCAGCGCACCGGCAGCGTCGTCTCCCTGCTCGGCCTGCTCGTCAAGGCGGTGGCGGACCAGCTCCCGGCGCACCCGGACCTGTTCGCCCGGCTCCTCGACGACGGCACCGTCCAGCCCGCCCCCCGCGCACACGTCGCGGTGGCGGTGGACGCCGGAAAGGGGCTGTACACCCCGGTCGTGCACAACCCCGCCGCGCTGAACGTCGCTCAGATCGCCGACCTGATAACAGGATTCCGCGACAAAGCCGTCCGCGGCACCTTCCGGACCGACGAACTCACCGGCGCCAACATCCTGATCTCCGCGCACACCGCCGAAGGCGTGGTCTTCGCTACCCCCATCGTCTTCCCCGGCCAGACCTGCGCGCTCTCTTTGGGCGGCATCGACGAGCAGCTCGTCCTGGACCAGCGGGGCAGGCCCGAAGTCCGCCGGTTCACCTACCTCGGTGTGGTCTACGACCACCGCGTGGTCAACGGCCGCGACGCGATGGCGTTCCTCGGCGACCTCAAACGAGCGCTGGAGGCGCCGGCCGCCCTGGCGGCCGGCGCCGAGGGTGACGAGGACGCGCCGGAGCAGGCGGGCGAACGCCCGGCCTGACGGCCCGACCTCGGCGCCCGGCGGTCCAGCCGGGTCGGGCCGCGAGGTTCGTGTCCAGCGCTCCACGAAGAAGCCATCGACGGCATTCGGATGCCGCTGGTGACGATGATCCCGTCGAAGGACCGGGTGTCCGGCTGGTCCGGCCGGTCGGCCTTCGGCGGTGCTCCGCAATGCCGAGAAGTTCCGGTCGTTCCTAGGAGGCTGCTGCCCGATGGAGAAGTTCGCCCTGCTGTGCGACGCCGTCGCCCACATCCACACCGGCCGCTGCGCGCAGGCCCGTCCCGCGCTGCGGAGCCTGCAGAAGCTGATCGGGCCCGAGGTGCGGCCCCAGGACGCGGCGTACGAGTTCTACCGCGCCGCACTGGTGAACCGCGTCGAGGAGCACGGCAGCCCCTCGGAGACCAACCTGTACACACAGGACTACGACCAGCCGCAGATCGATCTGTACTACCTGCTCACGACCCACCTGCCGTTCATGGACACGAGCCGGGTCGTCAACGAGCTGCTCGCCGGGCAGGTGGGCGCCGCGGACGACTTCGCCCTGATGTCGGTCGGCATCGGGCACGGCCGCCAGGAGAGCGCGCTGCTGCACGGCCTCGCGGCCGCGAACCCGGGACTGCGCCACTGCACGGTCATCGGTGTCGACCCCGACCGGGAGAGCCTGGCCACCGCCGAGGCCACCCTGCGGAAGGCCGCGGCCGAGCACGGTGTCGATCTGGACTTCCTCCCCGTGGCGAAGGTGGCCGAGGAACTCGACGACGACGACTGGATGAGCCTGTCCCGCATCGACGTCCCTCTGGTGGTCAACGCTTCTCTTGCGCTGCACCACATGCAGGACCCGAGTCCCGGGCACGACGCCCGGGACGAGTTCTTCCAGCGGTTGCGCATGCTGGACCCGTGCGGGGTGGTGCTGAACGAGTTCGACACCGACCATCACGAGGTGTCCTTCCCGCAGCGGTTCTTCAACTCGTGGCGGTTCTTCGGCACCATCCTGCGCGCCATCGAGGCCGCGCCCGCCACCCAGCGGGAGAAGGACCACATGAAGACGTTCTTCGCCCGCGAGATCATGAACATCGTCGGCTCGCGCACCGACGACCAGCGCTTCGAACGGCACGAGCCGGCCGCCACCTGGATCAACCGGCTGCGCCGCTGCGGCTTCGAGCCCTACGGTGACACCCCAGGGCTTCAGACACCCCCGCTCCCCGCGGACTTCACGGTTCGCGTACTGCCCGAGCAGGTCCGGCTCGGCTATCGCGGCGCTACGGTCTGCTCGGTCATCGGCGCACGCCCTGCCGGATGAGATCTCCCGGAGGCGGCCTCCGGACAACCGAACGCGCGGCCGTGCTCGGCGAACAGGTGCATGCCCTGAGAGGTCGAGAACGCGGCTGGCGTGCGGCTTGCCTGCAAGTGCGGTGTGACCGCCGTTGGGGTCGGCTGAGGTCTGGACCTCGTCGCGAAACGCTGGTCCACTCGCTTGCGTGAGCACCGGGGTGAGGGGCTGGACCGGCGTCGTCCAGCCCAGGCCTCCGCGCGGACGGTGACCGCGTTCCGCCGCGAGTCGGTTGGTGCAGGGAGCGGTGTGGCGGGTTCCTTCGGACAAGTCTCGGCGCAGCAGGCCGTCGACGTACCCGTTGGAACCGCGTCGTCGTCGGGGTCTGCCTGGCCGCGAAAGTAGGCCGGAACGCCGGTGGTGATGCCGAACTGCTGGTGACAACCCTTCTCTCCGCCTTGACCCCCAGATCGAGGTGCGGTGAACGACACCGACTCCGGCAGGCCGACCAAGATCCAGTGCCCGGGCTGGATGAGGTGAGCCGCTCGCTGGTCGCCCCGCCGTCGGCGTTCGCGACGCAGGCGACAGCCGCGCGGCGAGGGTTTAGGCGCCCTCCGGTCAGCAGGTGCTCTGGTCGGCAGCGGACATCAGGGGTGGACGCCGAGCGGAGGAGCAGGGGAGCGTCAGGAGCCGGATGAGCCGATCATCTCCCGCGGCCGCACGAGTGAGTGCTGCAGCAGTTCGTCCAGCCGGGAGCGCAACAATGCGCGGTACGGGTTCGGTCCGCACAGATCCGCCAGGGCGCTGACCGCCCGCGAGTGCAGGTCGCGGATCTCGCGGTCGTACAGTTGCACGGCATCCGGGGTGCTGGAGAGGTCGCGGAGCGCGATCCTGGCGTTGCTGCCGGCCTCCTCGCCGAGCCGGATCAGGTGCTGTCTGCGGTGGGTGCTCGCGATCTTGCACGCGCTGGCGAGCAGCAGCGGTGGTGTGCGGTCCGTTCCGGAGGAGTTCGCGGCGGCCTGATCGACCAGTGACCCGTAGAGCTTTCCGAATTCGCGCCATCGCGAACCGTCCGAGGGCGCGCAGGTCCTCGCTGCCATGACCGCGTCGCGTGCGTAAGCGTTGCTTCGGGTGCTTGACTTCGAATCGGCGTCGTTCGCCATGTCTTCGAGGTCGGTGGTCCACCCGCGGCGGAGGTCCTCCGAGATGTCGAGAGAACGCAGGTGGAGCAACGGCAACCCGGCCGCCGCCGCGCTCGTGCGGGTAGCCGCGCCGGCCCACCACAACGACGACATCACCGACACCGGCATGGCGTCGTGCGGAGAACCTCCCGCTGCCGCGGCGACGATGACGGCGAACAGCCGGGCGAACACCAGAGGAGGCTGCACCTGCGAGAGGAGTTCGGTGCTCGACGGGGGAGCTACCGCGGTGGCCCGGAGACCGGTCGCGAGGCGGAGGTCCGCGTCGACGCAGCGAACGGCGATGCGCAGGGTCCTGGCGAAGTTGCCGAGTGGAGGCTGGGCGCGTTTCTCGGTGATGGGCATGGTGGATCCCGACTGCTCAGCTGGAAGGAAGGGCCGGAGGTACCTGTGGCGCCGCTACAGCGCGCATCACAGCACGCCGTTCCCCGGCGGTGAAGCGATGCCCCGCGTCCCGTCATCTTCGGGCCGATGATCCTGGTAGATCGGGCATCGGGACGCGGGTTCGTGACCGACTCCCACAGCATGCCGCCAGAGGAGGACGTGGGACGAGACGGCACCCCGGGGGAGAGTCCCGCCGAGACCGCCACAGGGCATGACTTGCCGCGTCTGTGCCGCGCGGACACGGAGCCGGGGCACGGCGTCGGCGTCCGGGAACGACGGCGGGCTGTCCCGCCCTGAGCCCAGCGGGGCCGAACGATCCCGTCGCTGCCGTTCCGGCGTTCTGGTCGGCGTTCTCCGCTTGCACGTCCGGCTCTCGCGGTATGCCCGGCAGCCCGAGGCCGCGATGACAGCCGCTGTGGTCGGACAGCCCTCGGCGAGTGCTCGTGGCGATCTCAGGTTCAGCTGACGACGGACCACAGCCCACGACGGACCGAGCGCCCGAACTGCGTGCGGGACAGGACAATCTCGTACGGCTCGGAGGAGCGGCTTCCGACGACCGATGTCGGCTCCGGTCCCACCGCGGTGCGGACATCCGCTGCTGGTTGGTCACTCGGCCGGCAGGAGCGAGTTCGTCGGCGCTTCGCGGTGACGAGCCGCCGGTAGGTGCGGCGGCAGGGGAACAGCGCCGATTCGGTCGCTGATGGTTGCAGTGCAACGGTGTTGACGCCCACGCGCCGGTGCCACCGAAGCACCTCGCACAGCGCCACGAGTCACCGGCGGGTGGAGATCCGTTCCGCGGCGACCCTCCCCAGGAACAGCAGGTTGCCCAGCACGTACCGGCGGAACAGCCGCTTCGGCTCCAGCATCAGGCGGTACACCCACTCGACTCCTGCCTCGCGCATCCAGCTGGGAGCGCGGGAGACCTTGCCCGCGGCGAAGTCCAGGAACGCGCCGACCGCGACGCCCAGATGTGCCCCGGTGGCACCGAGGTGCTGGTTCAGCCACAACTCCTGCTTCGGGTTGCCCATCGCCACGATGAGCACCCTCGTGCTGCTTTCCCTGATCTGGCGCAGGATTCCGGCCTCCTCGGTCCGGCCGAAGAACCCGTGCCGGCAGCCCGCGACCCGGAGCCGGGGGATCTGGGCGGTGAGCTTCTCGGCGGCGGCCTCCGCGATTCCCGGTTCCCCGCCGAGGAAGAACACCGGTGCGTCGCGCTCCGCGGCCAGTTCGAGGATCCTCGGGGTGAAGTCGGTGCCGTTGAGGTTGTCCGGGAAACGTTTCCCCTGCGCCTTCGCGGCGATCGCCAGCCCGGACCCGTCGTTCAGCACGAGGTCCGCGGTGTCGAGGACTCGCCGGTAGGCGGGGTTGACACTGGTCACGTTGAGGGAGTGGGCGTTCACGTAGACCAGCAACGACTGGCCAGGCGAGTCGATGAGCTCGCCGACGGCGGCGAGCACCTGGTTGCTGGGCAGGCAAGCCACCCGGACGCCGAGCACGGTCACTGAGGGGACGCGCGAGCGCATGCTCCCATGGTGCCGTCGAGCGAAAGGGAGCTGAATCGGCTGATGTGGTGACGAAGAAGAATGGACACCGAATGTGGACATTCGCAGATCACAGGAATATTGGAATCGCTTCGATTCCACCACCGCACGAAAGTGAGCGACGATTATCCAGGCATTGTGTCGACGCCATGAACATCGAGTTTCCTCCTGGTCGGGGAATCGTGCTGCCGCGTGACTTCCCTGAATCGCGCATGACCTACCGCCCGGGTCACCGAGCTGCCGAGCATCGGGGAACACAGGACGAGACTCCGCGACCGGGTCACGGGGTCTCGTCCTGTCCAGCGGATCAGGCCTTCGGGTCGGAGGGCCTGCCCACGAGCTCGCTCGCCTCGTCCTGGGAGCTGGTGCCCTCCGAGGCGTGGATGTGCCTGCGCGCGTTCTGCAGGGCCACGGTCTCCTCGACCAGGTCCGGCGACAACGTGCTGCCCGCGACCGGGTGACCGGCCGAGCCCAGCTTGTTCTTCGGCACCGACGCGCCCTGATAGGCCGGCGGGATCGGGTGGCCGTGGTCGTCCACCGGGCCTAGCGGCTGGTGGATCTCGATGAACTCACCGTGCGGCAGCCGCTTGATGATGCCCGTCTCCACACCGTGCTCGAGCACCTCATGGTCCCCGCGCTGCAACCCCGCGCCGAGGCCGACGAGCAGTGCGCAGCCGCCGATGTCAAGATCTTCTGGGACCGCGACCGCGATGGTTCCGGCGAACAGGTCGTGAACATCGGTCTGGCAGGGGCGCTCGTCGCGGTGGAGTTCGTCGTGCGTACCGATGTCAGCTCGGTGGTCCCGAACAACCAGGTGGCGTTCGGGCCGCTGTCGCGCTGGTGGTCGCCGTCGACGCGGGGAGGTGGCTGGGCTGACTCCGGTCAGATCCAGCCGAGATCAGCGGTGGTCACCGCGGGCTCGCCGCCTGCTTCGGTGAACGCGGTCAGAGCGTTGACGAGTCCTCGCCGTTCGTCCTCGGGCATTCTCGCGACGATCTTCGCGATCGCCGCCCGCCGCCGTCGGGTCACACCGCGCACGACGCGGCGACCCTCGTCGGTCAGTTCGGCCACGACCTCACGGCGTGTTGCCGGGTTGGGCTGACGTGCGACCATCCCGGTCGACACCAGGCGGTCGACCATGCGGGTCACGGTGGACGGGTTGACGTCCAGCAGTTCGGCCAACGAGCTGAGCTTCATCGCTCCCCGGCTGTCCAGGACGACGAGCATCCGGAACTGCGGCAGGGTGAGGGTCTCCTCGAAGGCCGCGAGCGAGCGTGCGGACATGGCGACCAGTAGGCGCGAGGCTGTGAGCACGGCGTCGGTGAGCGCGTCGACGTCGTTCGCGCCGACCTTGGACCGGGTCATGCGACTGTTGTACCCCAACCTCGGTGCTGTGATCACAGAGCCGGTTGGTGTACTGCCTGTTTTGTACGGCATTCGGTGGCTACGACGGTTTCGAGGGCGTCGAGGGCGGATTCGACCCAGGTGTCGACCGTGCTCCGCGACGCTCCGGGTGGACCGGTCATGCGCACGGAGACCGCGCTGCGGTCTGCGGTCAGCCGGAGGACCTGGAGGGTGCCGTTGCAACTCGTCGTGGTTTCGCTGCCCCAGCTGATGCACAACCGTTCCCAGTCGATCGTGACCTGCCGCTCGACGTCGACATCAGCGTGCAGGCCCGGCAACCACAGGCGGATGAGGTTGGGGCCGGACAACTCGACCTCGATGGAGTCGGGCAGCCAGGCGGTCATGTTGTCGAGATCGGAGAGGACGTCGAAAACGGCGTCCGCGTCGGCGGGCATGGAACGGCTTCGGCTCAAAACGGAGTCCTTCCGGCAGGTTTCCATCCATCCTGTCCGGCTTGGCGGCCGCTGCGCCTGACGAGTGTCTAACGATCTTCTGTAGCGCCGGGTGACGGAGTGAGCGCCGTTGAGGCGGCAGGCGTGCTCGAGGTGGTCGAAGTGGTTGCCGGCGTCGAATGGCGCCGTTGCGTCACCACCGGCGTAGGCGCCTCGTTGTGCGTGGTCGTGGTGCTCAGCGGTTCCGGCTCGTCCTGTGTGGACACTCCACATGCGACAGTCAGGAGGCGCGCGACGGTGACCAGGGTGATTCTCATGCGAGGGCCTCCGGAAGCTCCACGACGAATCGCGCTCCACCGCCAGGGCGGTCCTCGACCCACACCTTGCCGTGATGGCGGCGGACGTGTTCGGCGACGAGCGCCAGGCCGAGGCCGCTGCCGGTGTCGGCGCCCCGGCTGCCGGCTCTGGCGCCACGGGTGAATCGTTCGAACACCTGGCTCCTCATGTCAGGAGGCACGCCGGGGCCTGCGTCGTCGACCTCGAGCCGGACGTTGCCGTCCTGGTGGAGCACGGCCAGCCGGACAGCGCCTCCAGCGTGCTGCCCGGCGTTCTCGATGAGGTTGCCGATGACCCGGTCGAGCCTGCGCCGGTCGCCGAGCACCAGTGGTGGTGGCGGCTCGACGACGATCTCGACTTCCTGGCCCAGTCGCAGACCGGCGGCCCCGTGTACGAGGCCACCGACGTCGAGCGGCTCGAAGTCGGCCTTGTCACCGTCCTGGTCGGCTCGGCTGATCTCCATCAGGTCGACCACCATGCGGGCGAACCTGTCGACCTCGGACGTGAGCAGCCCGAGCGCCTTGCCCGCCGTGCCGGGCAACTCCGCCTGCCGGCGCCGGAGCACCGCGGCAGCGTTGACCATGGTCGTGAGGGGCGAGCGGAGCTCGTGGCTGACGTCGCCCGCGAACCGGGCATCACGCAGCACGCGTTGCTCCAAGGCGTCGGCGGTCGTGTTGAACGTGCTGGCCAGTGGTCCGAGGTCGGGGTCGCGCTGGCTGGGTAGTCGTGCTTTCAGGTCGCCGCCCGCGATGCGCGACGCGGCGGCGGTCAGCTCGGTCAGCGGTCTCAGCGCGCGTCTGCTGGCCCATGAACCGAGGCTCACGCCGATCATGCCGCTGAGCACCGTTCCGGCGATCAGCAGACCGCTGAGGAAGCGGAACGTGCGGTCGAGCTGGACGAGCTGGAAGAGTTCGACGTAGACGCCCTGCCCGTCGGCCAGCGACTGGGCCACCGCGATCACCGGGATGCCGTCGGC
Organism: Lentzea sp. HUAS12; assembly: GCF_024125735.1. NCBI lineage: Bacteria > Bacillati > Actinomycetota > Actinomycetes > Pseudonocardiales > Pseudonocardiaceae > Lentzea > Lentzea sp. HUAS12. The sequence continues at coordinate 3,528,521 of NZ_CP099738.1, read as the reverse complement.
TCGGAGGCGTTGCCTGGCGGGCGTGCCGTCGCGTGCCATGACGATCAGCTCGGCGGGAACGACGGCGGGATCGACCTGCCGTCCACTCGTCAGCACCTCGTCCCCGTGGAAGAGCATGATCGTCGAGTCCGGGTTGGTGGTGAGACCGGTCAGCAGTTCGGTCAGCCCGTCCGAGTTGGAGCGGACGGCCTCCTCGACCAGACGCAGGTTGACCTCCGCCTGACGGGTCGTGGCCTGCACGCGCTGCCTGAGCATGTAGTCCGACGCCAGGTTCCACGTAGCGATGGCCAGCAGGCTGGTGACGAGGACTGAACCGAGACCGAACGCGGCCGCCACCCGCCAGCGCAGCGAGAGGCGGGGCACCATCATCTCGGCGGGCCGATCTTGTAACCGGAACCGCGCACCGTCAGCACGAACACCGGATCTTCGGCGTTGTGCTCGACTTTCGTGCGCAGTCTGCGGATGTGCACGTCGAGCAGCCGGGTGTCGCCGTAGTAGTCGTACCCCCACACCCGCTGCAACAGCTGCTCCCTGGTGACGATGCGCCCACCGCCCCCGGCCAGTTCGGCGAGGAGGCGGAACTCGGTGCGTGTCAACCGGATCTCCTCGCCGCCGCGTTTGACGACGCCCTCGTCCGGCCAGATCTCCAGGTCCTCGATGCGGTAGGAGAGGTTCTCCCGCGTGCCGCCACGGCGCCGCAGCAGTGCTCGGATGCGGGCGGCGAGCTCGCTCGCCACCAGAGGTTTGGTCACGTAGTCGTCCGCGCCCGCTTCCAGCCCGGCGATGACGTCGGGCGTGTCGGTGCGCGCCGTCACGATGATGATCGGCAGATCGCCCTGAGCGCGCAGTCGCCTGCAGACCTGCAGACCGTCCACGCCGGGCAGCATGAGGTCGAGCAGGACGACATCGAAGGAGTCGGTGTCGAGCCGGTTCAACGCGTCTTCGCCCGAGACGGCCCCGTCCACGGCGAAGCCCTCGTCCGCGAGGGCCAGACCGAGAGCCTGGCGGATGCGCTCGTCGTCGTCCACGAGCAGCACGGAGAAATCCATGTCCCGCTTTTCTTCGTAGGTTTCCAGTGCTGCTCCTACCACGTCACCATGGTGACCGCATCACGGCTGACATGTATGCCTTCGGAAGGAGTTCGTAAGGTTGCACAATGCACGCGTCAGGCATGCTTGACGCCACGGGGGATCGCCCGTAGCGGGCGCGTGCCCGCGCGCTTCCGGGAAAGGTCAGACGTCAGCCGGCGAGAGACGGCCGGCGTCTGTCTCGGGATGATGAGAGGCCCTACCAGTCGTGACAGGCATGCCCACCACCGACGAAGGCATGACAGGGACGATCCTGGTGTGCGACGGGTGCGGGCGGTCGCGCCGCACCAGTGCCACAGGACTGTTCGCGTGGGACCTGCTGTGGCTGCAGGCCGATCAGGCAGGGTGGACCGGCTCCGACAGGCCGCTGGGCCCTCACTACTGCACGGTCTGCGTCGACAACGAGTAGATAACGTTTGCACAGTGCAATAATCGCGCCGGTCCGTTTGGTCCGTATCCCTCCGTGTCGGTAGACACGATCGCCGCTCTGCGCGGAGGTAGATCCACGTGCTCACACGTCTCGCCCAGGTGGTGACGGCGCTCGCGGTCTTTTGCTCGCTCGCGGCTCCGCAGGCGTCCGCCCAACCGGAATTCGGGCCGGAGTACACGCAGACCCAGTTCGGCCCCATGGGACCCGCGGGCAGGGACATGCTCGTCAAGGTTCGGCTGGCGGGATTGTGGGAGGGGCCCGCGGGCCGGTTGGGACTGGAGAAGTCCGCCAACCCTCTCGTCAAGGAGGCGGGCCGGCATCTGATCAGCGGCCACGCCGAACTGGACGCCAAGGTCCTCGAGCTCGGACGCACGCTGAACGTCCCGCTGCCCAGCGAGTCCAACGCGGACCAGAAGGGGTGGATCGCGGAGATGACCAACGCCCCGGCGGGCAGCGCCGAGTTCGACCGGGTCTTCGCCAACCGCCTCCGCGCGGCCCACGGTGGTGTCTACAAGTTCCTCGCCGTCGTTCGCACAGGCACCCGCAACACGCTGATCCGGGACTTCGCCAAGCGCTGCATGGAAGTGGTGCTCGACCACATCCAGGTTCTCGAAGCCACCGGCATGGTCGATTTCACCGATACGGAAGCCATCCCCCTCGCCGCGCTCGCCGCCGCACCGGTCAGCCCCGCGCCCGTTCCCGCTGTTCCCCCGGCGGTGCCGACCGTGCCCGGAACGCAGAACATCGCTCAGGAGAACGGAAGCGGCGGCTCCGACGCGATCCTCGGCGTCCTCGTGATGGCGGCCGTCGTGGGCGGGATCTACCTGTGGACAGGTGGACGGCCGCGCGGCCCGCGCTCGTCGCGTCAATGAGATCACATCGCAAGCGCCTCGCAAGGTTGCACAGTGCGGGTCTCCATCAGAATGGCGGAGCGGACGCCACCGGTCGGGGCGGGCGTCCGCACCAGGCCACCACGGGGAGATCCGGGTGCCGGCCGGCGGGATCGGCCGGCACCCGCCCGCGCAAGATGGGGAACGTCGGATGCGCTCACATGCCGTGCTCATCGGCTACAGCGCTCGCGGCCGCGTCGTCCTGAGCACGCTGTACGCCGGAGGTCATGCGACGGACTTCACCATCGTCGACTCCGACCCCGAACGCGTCGTGCAGGCCGGAGTGGACGGAGTGCGCGCCGTGGCGGGTGAAGGCTGGCGCCTGGACGTGCTGTGGTCGGCAGGCGTGCACACGTCGGACCACATCGTCGTCGCCGTGACCGACGATGCTCTGGCTTTGCGCATCACCTCGGTCGTGCGCAGCCTGAACGAGGCCGCCACGATCACCACTCTGGTCCACAGCACACAACTGCGGGAGCTCATCGAGTACCTCGGAGCCGATCACGTCCTGGTCGCGGACCGCGTCGGCGAGTGGGCGCTCGAGATGGACGGCCCCGTGTGCGATCACTTGCCGGAGCTGGAGTGGTCCGTGCTGGAGCGTGCCGCTGCCACGTGGAAGGCGTCTGCCCGCCTCTTGGAGAAACCGAGCCGGTGAACGGCCGCAGAACCAGGACGGCGCGTGGAGCAACGCCGCCGTGGGAATACCGCCTGCACCTGCCATGGTGAGATCTTACGAGTCCGATCAGTTTGGTGGCGCGCCGTTTTTCTTCTGGACGGGCTGGAAGAGATCGCCGACAGCAAGAACCGCCCTCGCAAGGAGTAAGGGCGTGATTGTGGTCTTGGCCGTTTGTCCTGGCTTCATGCGATGGAGTTCGCGTACGCCGGTGGTGCCGAGACGCTTGTGGTGGTGATGGGTGGCGGGTCGATGAGGGTAACCAGACCAATCTGCGATCTTGCGAGTCTCACGTGGACGGAGACGGTCATCCTTTGTGGACTTCCCGGGCCATCGTGGGGCCGTTGGACGTCGAGACGCAACGGGGTCCTATGGGGTCTGAACAGGCAAAAAATGCCGATGGGGCCGTCTCCGGGAGATGTCCCGAAAACGGCCCCGTCGTGACCCGTCAGCTCTGGTCGGCCCACCACTTCTGGCCGGTCTCGCCGAGCGTGGAGATCGGGTCGTAGTAGGGGTAGCGGCGGTCGAGTGCCTCCGGGTCCTCCAACTCGATCCCGGTCCGGTAGTTCTTGGTCCAGTAGGAAATGCCCAGGTCACGGTCATATTCGGCGAGCTGGTTGACCCAGCGCTTGCCCACGTACGGGACGTCGCAGACGATCCGCGGCGTCGCGTACCCAGGCAGATAGCCCATGATCGCGTGCTGCAGCTCCTGCGCCTCCCACACCGACACCCGCCAGTGCTCGGCGTTGGGGATCATGTCGCACATGTAGAAGTAGTACGGCAGGATGTTCGCTTCCCCTTGCAGCGCAAAGCAAAGGTCCAGCAGGTCGTCCGGCGTCGCGTTGACGCCCTTCATCAGCACGCCCTGGTTGCGGACGTCCCGCACGCCCACCTCGAGCGCGGTGCGGGCGGCCTCGGCGACCAGGGGCGTCACGGACTGGGCGTGGTTCACGTGCGTGTGGATGGCGAGGTTCACGCCGCGGCGTGAGGCCGTGCGGGCCACTCGTTCGAGGCCCTCGACGACTCGGGGCTGGAGCCAGTGCTGGGGCAGGCCCGCCAGGGCTTTCGTCGCCAGGCGGACGTCTCGGACCGTGTCGATGTCCAGCACGCGCATGAGGAACGACTCGAGTTGTGGCCACGGCACGTTCGCCACGTCGCCGCCGGAGACCACCACGTCGCGGACGCCCGGGGTCTTCTTCAGGTACTCGATCATCTGGTCCTGGCGGTCGACCGGCTTGAGCGAGAGCTTGTGCTTGTCGATCAACGGCGTGGAGTTGCCGACCAGGTCCATGCGGGTGCAGTGCCCGCAGTACTGCGGGCACGTGGACACCATCTCGGCGAGGACCTTGGTGGGGTAGCGGTGCGTGAGGCCCTCCACCACCCACATCTCCGCCTCGTGCAGCGAGTCGCGCTGCGAGTGCGGGTGGGACGGCCACCGGGTGTCGCGGTCGGAGGCGACCGGGAGCATGTAGCGGCGGACCGGGTCGTTCAGGAACGCCTCGGTGAAGGCGTCGGGGGTCAGGGGCGCGTCGACCGCCATCGTGTTGAACATCTGCGGCGGGATCAGCATCGACATCGTCGCGAAGGCGTCCATGTCCTTGGCGAGGTCGTCGTAGAACCTGTCGGTGAGCAGGTCGCCCGCGACCTTGCGGAGCTGCTTCACGTTCTTGACGCAGTTCACGCGTTGCCACTGGGCGTCGCGCCACTGCGCTTCGGTCACGTGCGACCAGCCGGGGAAGCGTCGCCAGTCGGGTTCGACCAGCTCACGGCGGACGTACGTGTACGGCTGGCGGTCCAGCCGCTCCAGCGCCGTGGGGGCGTCGTGCAGCGCGGTCATCCGTACTCCTCAGCGTCGAGGTCGCGTGAAGATATCCTGTCATACCGCTAGGCTGCCGTAAATATTTCAGCTCAACGCCTGGTCGTGGGGCGGTGGGGAGCAAACTGGCGGCGTGGTGCGTTGAGCAGGTATGCCCCTCTTCGCGCTGCTGCTGATCGGCTTCTTCGCCGAGATCGCGGTCCTCGTCGCCGTCGGCAACGCCATCGGCGGGCTCTGGGTGATCGCCCTGCTCCTGCTCAGCACCCTCGTCGGGTTGTCGCTGGTGCGCCGCCAGGGCGCGCAGACGATGGCGGCGTTCCGCGAGTCGGTGTTCCGGCGCCAGGAACCGCACCAGGAGATGGCCGACGGCGTGCTGATCGCGACGGCCGGTGCGCTCATCATGGTGCCGGGCTTCATCAGCGACGTCGTCGCGTTGTTCCTGCTCTTCCCGCCCACGCGGCGGTTGGTGAGCAGGCGGATCGCGCGCAAGGCGGAGGCGGCGGCGCTCAAGTTCGAGCACGAACGCCGCTTCGGTGCCGGTCAGGTCGTCGAGGGCGAGATCGTCGACGTCGAGACCGACCCGGTCGTCATCACGGAGCGGCGCGAGATCCGGTGATCCGCGCGTACCGGCCCGGCGACCTGGACGCGCTCTACGACATCTGCCTCGACACCGGCGACGGTGGCCGGGGCGCGCGTCACCTGTTCGAGGACCCGCGGCTGATGGGTCATGCCTACGTCGGCCCGTACGTGGCGTTCGAACCCGATCTGGTGTTCGTGGCGGAGGACGACGAGGGCGTCTGCGGTTATGCGCTCGCGACGGCCGACACGGAGGCCTTCGAGGACCGCTGCGACCGCGACTGGTGGCCTGACCTGCGCGTGCGCTACCCGTTGACGCCGGACCCGAACCGGATCGTGCGGCAGATCCACGCACCGGCCCGCGTCGACTCGATGCTGATCAAGGACTACCCGGCCCACGTGCACGCGAACCTGCTGCCGCGCGCGAAGGGGCAGGGGTTCGGCGGCACGCTGGTGCGCACCGTGCTCGAACGCCTCGAGAAGGGCGTCCATGTGCACGTGCGGCACCACAACACGCACGCGATCGGCTTCTGGGAGCACCTCGGGTTCCGTGTGATCGACTCCGCGGACAAGCTGGTGCTCGGCCTGCGCCTCTAACCGAGCAGGTCCTTCAGCAGCAGGTCGAAGTCGAGGACCTCCTGCCCGGCGGGCACGGCGGCGTAGGTCGACTTCAGGAACCGGCGCAGCTCCTCCGCCGACAGGTGGAACACCGCGTGCGAGTCCTCGGTCAGCAGTTCCAGCACCAGGACGTCGCCGTCCGCCGGACGCAGCCGCACGTCGCCGAGCCCGGTGGGGGAGAGCAGGCCCTCCGAGAGCAGCGCGCGCCCGACGAGCCAGGTCGACTCCTGGTCCCGCGTGTGAAAACGCAGGGTCACGGCATGCGGATCGTCTGATCGGTACTGGAGGTCGACGTCCATCGGCTCGGCCGAGCCGTCGGGCCTGATGAACTCGACGACGGTGGCGGTGCCGAGCCTGGTCTCGTTGAACATCGCCGTTCCTCCTCCGCGGTGAGGGTGCCTGCACTCCACACGGCTCCCGGTTCGGATCGGTTCAACGCTTCCTCGAAGAAGCTTTTGGGTACTTCGAAGCGCATGACCGTTTACGGCATCCACGCGTCACATGAGCAGATCCACCCATCCGGTCTGCTGGCCGCCGTGCGCCGCGCCGAGGAGGCCGGGTTCGGCGCCGCCATGAGCTCCGACCACTTCTCGCCGTGGAGCGCGCGCCAGGGCCAGTCCGGGTTCGCCTGGTCCTGGCTCGGCGCGGCGCTGCAGGCCACGAACCTGCCGTTCGGCGTGGTCACGGCCCCCGGCCAGCGCTACCACCCGGCGATCACGGCCCAGGCGATCGGCACGCTCGCCGCGATGTATCCCGGCCGGTTCTGGGCGGCGCTCGGCACCGGTGAGGCCAGCAACGAGCACATCACCGGCGACGGGTGGCCCCGCAAGGACGTCCGCACGCGACGACTCCGCGAGTGCGTCGACGTCATCCGCGCGCTCCTGCGCGGTGAGGAGGTGAGCCACGACGGCCTGGTCACGGTCGACCGCGCGAAGCTGTGGACACTGCCCGACGAGGTGCCGCTGCTGATCGGCGCCGCGGTGAGCCCCGCGACGGCCCGGTGGTGCGCCGAGTGGGCCGACGGCCTGATCACCGTCAACGCCCCGCCCGAACGGCTGCGCGAGGTCGCGGACGCCTACCGCGACGCCGGTGGCCGGGGCAAGCTCCACCTCCAGGTGCACCTGAGCTGGGACCCCGACGAGGACGCGGCCCTCGCCACGGCGCACGAGCAGTGGCGCAGCAACGTCTTCCAGCCGCCGGTCTGCTGGGACCTGGAGATGACCGACCACTTCGACGTCGTCTCCGAACGCGTCACGCCGGAGCAGGTCGCCGAGGTCGTGAACGTCTCCTCCGACCTGAAGTGGCACGCCGAGCAGCTCAACGCCTACGAGGAACTCGGCTTCGAGGAGATCTACCTGCACCACGTGGGCCAGGACCTGACCCCGTTCGTCGACGCGTTCGGCGAGCACGTGTTACCGGAGGTGAGCGCGTGATCCGCACGTCCGACGTCTGGTGGAAGAACGCCGTTCTCTACTGCCTCGACATCGAAACGTTCAGCGACGAGGGCTTCCGCGGTGCCACGGAACGCATCGACCACCTTCACGCCTTGGGCGTCACGTGTGTGTGGTTGATGCCGTTCTACCCGACGGCGGAACGCGACGACGGCTACGACATCACCGACTTCTACTCGGTCGACCCCAGGCTCGGCACGCTGGGCGACTTCGTGGAGTTCGTGCGCGCCGCACGCGACCGAGGCATGCGCGTGATCGCCGACCTCGTCGTCAACCACACCTCCGACCAGCACCCGTGGTTCCACGACCCGGCGAAGCGCGACTGGTACGTCTGGGCCGACGAGCCGCAGGAGGACGGGCCGCAGGGGATCACGTTCCCCGACAAGGAGGACAGCCTCTGGGAGTACTCGGAGGAGGTCGGCCGCTACTACCTGCACCGCTTCTACAAGCACCAGCCCGACCTCAACGTCAGCAATCCCGAGGTGCGCGACGAGATCGCCCGGATCATGGGCTTCTGGATGGAACTGGGGCTGAGCGGGTTCCGCGTCGACGCCGTCCCGTTCCTGCTGGAGCACAACGACCCCAAGGACGCCATCAAGCTCCCCGACCCGCACGAGTACCTCACGGACCTGAGGGCGTTCCTCAACCGCCGCAACGGCGAGGGCGTGCTGCTCGGCGAGGTGAACCTGCCGTACAAGGACACGATGCCCTTCTACGGCCAGGGCGTCGGCGACGAGCTCACGATGTGCTTCGACTTCGTCGGCATGCAGGCGATGTACCTGGCCCTGGCGCGGAAGTCGACCGGTCCGCTGGTCAAGGCCCTGCAGGAACGACCGAAGCCGCCGCGCGACGGCCACTGGGCCACGTTCGTCCGCAACCACGACGAGCTGACCCTGGACAAGCTGCCGCCCGACGAACGCCAGGAGGTCTTCGACGCGTTCGGCCCCGACCCGGACATGCAGCTCTACGGACGCGGCCTGCGCCGGCGCCTGCCCGGCATGCTCGACGGCGACCAGCGCCGCATCCGGATGGTCTACAGCCTCCTGTTCACCCTGCCGGGTACGCCGGTGCTCTTCTACGGCGAGGAGATCGGCCTGGAGGAGGACCTGTCGCTGGAAGGCAGGCTCGCGGTCCGGGTGCCGATGGACTGGGAGGCGGCGGGGGAGCAGCGCCACGACCCGGACTCGCTGCTGACGTGGATGCGGCAGCTGGTCGAGTGCTACCGCGAGTGCCCCGAGCTGGCGTGGGGCGAGGTGCAGGTGCTCGACGTCGGCGACCCGTCCGTCTTCGCCCACCGCGCCGACTGCGACGGAGGCGCCGTGATCGTCGTGCACAACTTCGCCGACCAGGACGTGACCGTGCGCGTTCCGGCCGAGGGGGTGCTCACCAACGTGCTCACCGGCGAGGACGTGAAGCCGGCGAAGACCGGGGCCAAGGTCGACCTGGCGCCCTACGACTGCCGTTGGTTCCGCCTGAAGGTCGAGTGATACTTGCGCAGTCTTTACGCTTCACGTGAAGATATCTTCGAGACAGCGTCGTCGACCGAAGGATTTTCGCGTGAGCGCGTACGGACTGCACCGTGTCCTCGACCCCGCCGGCGTCCTGCCCCAGCAGGCGTGGCGGCTCGACGCGGAACCCGTGCCCGCCGCGGACGAGGTGGTCGTCGCGGTCGAGCGGCTCAACCTCGACGCGGCGTCGTTCCGGCAGCTCAGGGAGCAGCACGGCAGCGGCGCCGCGGTCCGGCAGGCCGTGCTCGACATCGTCGCCGAGCGCGGCAAGATGCAGAACCCCGTCACCGGATCGGGCGGCATGCTGCTCGGCACCGTGCTCGAGGTCGGGCCGGAGTCACCGCTCGGGTTGAAGGCGGGCGACCGGATCGCGACGCTGGTCAGCCTCACGCTGACGCCGCTGAAGATCAACGACGGCCTGCAGGACTGGGACGGCGAGGACGAGCAGGTGCCGTGCCGCGGGACCGCCGTGCTGTTCGGGCGGTCCATCGCGGCCGTGCTGCCGGACGACATGCCGAACGAGCTGGCGCTGTCCGTGCTCGACGTGTGCGGTGCACCGGCGCTGACCGACCGTGTGGTGCGCAAGCACCCTGGTGGGTCGGTGCTGGTGCTCGGCGGTGGAGGCAAGTCCGGGTCGCTTTCTCTCGCGGCCGCGCGTCAGGCCGGTGCGTCGCGCCTCGTCGCGTTGGTGCCGACGGAACGTGAGGCCGCGCAGGTCCGTGAGTCCGGTCTCGCGGACGAGGTCGTGATCGCGGACGCACGCAATCCGGTCGCTGTGGCGGAGGCCGTGGGCAAGCAGGTCGACGTCACGGTCGTGTGCGTGGACGTGCCCGGATGCGAGCACGGCGCCATCCTCGCGACCGCGGACGGCGGCACGGTGATCTTCTTCTCGATGGCCACCTCGTTCAGCGCCGCCGCTCTGGGAGCGGAGGGTCTCGCGGCCGACGTGGAGATGATCGTCGGCAACGGCTATGTGCCCGGTCACGCCCGGTTCGCGTTGGACCTGGTCCGCAGCCAGCCGGGTGTGCGGGCCCTGTTCGAGCAACGGCAGACTGCGTGACGTGAGTACGCAACTTTTGGTCGGCGGCCGCATCTACGCACCGGATGCGACGGCGATGGCCGTCACGGACGGTGTCGTCGTGTGGATCGGGCAGGACTCGGTCGGACGCGCGCTGCACCCCGACGCCGAGGTCATCGAGCTGGGCGGCGCCTTCGTCGCGCCCGCGTTCGTCGACGCGCACGTGCACGCCACGTCCGCCGGCCTGCTCCTGACCGGCCTCGACCTGACCCGCACGTGCTCCGCGGACGAGCTGCTGCAGCAGGTCCGCGACGCCGAGGGGCCCCTCGTGTGGGGTCACGGGTGGGACGAGACGCGCTGGCAGGAGAACCGCCCGCCGACGCGCGCCGAGATCGACGAGGCCGCCGGGGGCAAGACGGTCTACCTGTCGCGCATCGACGTGCACTCGGCCCTGGTCTCCTCCGACCTGGTCACCGACGAGGCCCGGACCGCCGACGGCTACTCGGAGGACGGCCCTCTCTCGCGTGCCGCACACCACCACGTGCGCGGCACGGCGAAAGCCGCCATCACCTCCGAACAGCGCCAAGCGGCCCAACTGGCGTTCCTGCGCCACGCGGCGTCACAGGGCATCGCGTCCGTGCACGAGTGCGCGGGTCCGGACATCTCCGGCGAGGACGACCTGCGTGAGCTGCTCGCGCACACCGAAGGCCCCGAGGTCACGGCCTACTGGGGCGCCCACGAGCTGCCGGACGTTCCGGTGCGCGGCCTCGCGGGCGACCACTTCGTCGACGGCGCGATCGGCTCCCGCACCGCGGCCCTGACCGAGCCCTACGCCGACGCCGACACGTCCGGAGCGCTCTACCTGGACGCCCGCCAGATCGCCGACCACCTGGTCAAGTGCACCGAACTGGGCGTGCAGGCCGGGTTCCACGTCATCGGCGACGCGGGCATGGCCGCCGTCGTCGAGGGATTCGCGCTCGCGGAGAAGGCGCTCGGCACCCCCGAACTGGCCTCCGCCCGCCACCGCCTCGAACACGTCGAGATGGTGACGAAGGAGCAGGCGGAGAAACTGGCCGGGTGGGGCGTCATCGCCTCCGTCCAGCCGCTGTTCGACGCCGAGTGGGGCGGGCCGGACGGCATGTACGCGCAGCGGCTCGGGGCCGAGCGCGGAGTGGGGCTGAACCCCTTTTCCCGTCTCGCCGCCGCCGGTGTCGTGCTCGCGTTCGGGTCGGACACCCCGGTGACCGCCATCGACCCGTGGGCCGCCGTCAAGGCCGCCGTGCACCACAGGACCGACGGCCACGGCGTTTCGCCCCGTGCCGCCTTCACCGCCCACACGCGTGGCGGCTGGCGCGCGGCGGGCGTGGACGACGGCCTGACCGGCACGTTGCAGCCCGGCGCGCCCGCGACGTACGCGGTGTGGGAGACCGGTGACCTGGTCGTCGCCGGAAGCGACGCCCGCGTGCAGCGCTGGTCGACCGACCCGCGTTCGGGCGTGCCCGGACTGCCCGACCTCACCGGTCCCGCGCCCGTCTGCGTGCGGACCGTGCTGAACGGCCGGACTATCTACGAAAGGAAGTGACACGTGGCGTTGCTCGACCTCGATCCGAAGGTGGTCGCCACCGCGCGCAGGCTCGCGGCGCGGGCGGCCGAACCGGTGGTGTCCCTCGCGAAGGCGCACACCACCGTCGCCGTCGAGCGCGCCACCCTCCGCCTCGCGGGCATCACCGGCGCGGACTCGACGCACCGCGCCGGTGACGTCCCGTGGGTCAACCGCGTGATCGACACGGTCCGCGAGCAGTGCGGGCTGGAGCACGGCGTGGTGCTGCCCGCGTTCCACGCGTTGAAGCAGCACAACCTCGGCACGCTCACCGAACTCGCCGAGGCCACGGCCGCGGGACAGGTCCAGTTCACGATCCCGACCGGCAAGGACCTGACGGCGGCCCGGAAAGCCTCCACGTCCGCTGTCGCGAAGGGACTGAAGACGGTCGACCGCAACCGGGCCCAGCGCGACAAGCTCGTCGCCAAGTGGGGTGACCCGGCGCAGCGCCCGTGGATCTACCTGATCGTCGCGACCGGTGACATCGACGAGGACGTCGTCCAGGCCCAGAACGCGGCCCGCGCGGGTGCCGACATCATCGCGGTCATCCGCTCGACCGGCCAGTCGCTCCTGGACTACGTGCCGGAAGGCGCCACGCACCACGGGTTCGCGGGCACCTACGCCACGCAGGAGAACTTCCGGATCATGCGCGCGGCCCTCGACGACGTGTCGAAGGAGGTCGGCCGGTACGTGCGGCTGACCAACTACGCGTCCGGCCTGTGCATGCCCGAGATCGCCGTCCTGGCCGGGCTCCAGCGCCTCGACATGATGCTGAACGACTCGATGTACGGAATCCTGTTCCGCGACATCAACCCGATCCGCACGTTCGTCGACCAGCGCTTCTCCCGCCAGGTCCACGCCCGCGCGGGCATCATCATCAACACCGGCGAGGACAACTACCTCACCACCGCGGACGCCGTCGACGCCGCGCACACCGTCACCGTCTCCCAGCTCCTGAACGAGCACTTCGCCCACGAGGCGGGACTGCCCGACCACCTGCTGGGCCTCGGTCACGCCTTCGAGATCAACCCGAAGGTGCCCGACTCGTTCCGCCTCGAACTGGCGCACGCCCTGCTGGCGCGCGAACTCTTCCCGGACGCGCCGCTCAAGTGGATGCCGCCGACCAAGCACATGACCGGCGACGTCTTCGACGGCTACCTGCTGGACGGGTTCTTCAACCTCGCGGGCGTCCTGACAGGACAGTCCATCCTGCTCGTCGGCATGATGACCGAGGCCGTCGTGACTCCGTTCCTCTCGGACCGCGACCTGGCTCTGAAGAACGTCCGGTACGTGCTCAACGCGGCGGGCAGCCTCGCCGAGGACTTCCGGCCCGCGCCGGACGGGCTCATCGTCAAGCGAGCGCACCAGGTGCTGGGCGAGGCCGTGGACCTGTTGGAGCGCGTCGTCGACGACGGCCTGCTCAACGCCATCGCCGACGGCACGTTCGGCCTGATGAAGCGCCCGGCGGACAAGGGCAAGGGCGCGGACGGCGTCGTCGAGAAGGCCGAGACGTACTTCAACCCCGCGAGCGAGATGCTGGAGGCCGCGCAGTGAGCGACACCAAGAAGTACGTGCGGCCGTACGGCGACACCACGGGCGACGGCATGATCCAGACGTCCTTCACCCTGCCGATCCCCTTCGGTCCCAAGGCGGACGGCGCGGCGCTGCAGCTCGCGAACAAGATGGGCATGGACCCCGCGATGGTGGTCCACTCGAACCCCATCGGCGACGACTTCACGTTCTTCGTCGTCTACGGCTCGGTGAAGCACCTCGTGGACCTCGACGAGGTCAGGGTCGTCGAACGCGAGTACCCGCTGCTGTCACCGTCCGAAGTGAACAGCACCTTGAAGAAGGTGTTGCGGCGCAAGCTCGTTGTCGTCGGCGGCTGCATCGGCACGGACGCGCACACCGTCGGCATCGACGCGATCCTCAACATCAAGGGCTTTGCGGGCGAGAAGGGCCTCGAGTACTACCGCGAGCTGAAGGTCGTGAACCTCGGCGCACAGGTGAGCGTTCCCGAGCTCGTCCGCAGCGCGCGCGCCGAGAAGGCCGACGCCGTGCTGATCTCCCAGGTCGTCACCCAGCGGGACGCGCACATCCTGAACACGCAGGAGATGTCCGCGGCGTTCCGCGAGGCGATGGGGGACAGGCGTCCGCTGCTGGTCGCCGGCGGCCCGCGGTTCGACCCGCTGATGGCGGGCGAGCTGGGGGTTGACCGGGTGTTCTCCCGGGGTACCACGCCGGGCGAGGTCGCGAGCTACCTGGTGCACGCGATGCAGGCAAAGAGAGGGGTCGCCGCGTGAGTGGGGCTTTGGTCGAAGGTTTCTCGGTGACTCACCGCCGTTACGTGCCGCATTCGCACGCGCATTACGGCGGCAACCTGGTGGACGGGGCCTACGGGCTCGGCATGTTCGGGGACGTGGCGACCGAGCTGCTGACCCACACGGACGCCGACGAGGGGTTGTTCGCGGGCTACAGCTCGGTCGAGTTCGCGGCGCCGATCCAGGCCGGTGACGTCGTCGAGGCGACGGCGACGCTGGTGCGCATCGGAAAGCGGTCGCGGGAGATCGAGTTCGAGGCGCGGGTGGTGTGCCGTTCGGCGCCCGAACGCGGTCCTTCGGCGGCGGGCGTACTGCCTGAGCCGATTGTCGTAACGCGCGCCCGCGGCACGGTCGTCGCGCCGAAAGCCGCGGAATAACACGAAAATTTAGTCCGAACCGCCTGGCGTCCTGCTTCGAATCCCCGCCGTGGGAAGGGAGCAGGACAATGCCAAGTAGCAACAAACAGCGATTACGCCGGGGTGCGATCGCCGCGGCCGTGGTCGCGGTCGCGGCGGCGATACCGGCGGCACAGGCCTCGAGCCACCGCGAGGCACCGCTGATCGCCGCGGACCCTTCGGTCGACAACACCGACGTGTACGCCTTCACGAGCCCCGACAAGCCGGACACGGTCACGCTCGTCGCGAACTGGTTCGGGGTGCAGGAACCCAACGGTGGCCCCAATTACTACCCGTGGGCGACGGACGCGCGGTACGACCTCAACGTCGACTCCGACGGCGACGCCGTGCCGGACAAGACGTTCCGCTTCACGTTCACCACGGACGACCGGCGGGGCAAGGCGAACACCTTCCTCTACAACAACGGGCCGGTCACGTCGATCAACGACGACAACCTGTTGTTCCGCCAGAACTACACGCTCGAGCTCATCGAACCGGGCAAGACCACCCAGCTCGTCAAGGGCGGCCGCGCGGCTCCGTCGAACACCGGCCCCGCGTCGTTCCCGAACTTCGGCGCGATCAGGGACCAGGCGACGGCGAAGATCCCCGGTGGCGGCCAGGTCTACGTGGGACCGTCCGAGGACTCGTTCTTCCTGGACCTGCGGGTGTTCGACCTCCTCTACGGCGGGAACCTGAAGGAGGTCAACCAGGACACCCTGATGGGCTACAACGTCAACACCATCGCCATCCAGGTGCCCAAGACGATGCTCGCGCTGAAGGGCGACCCGAAGCGCAACCCGGTGATCGGCGTCTGGAGCGACACCGAGCGCCGCACGCTGAGGCTCGACCCCGGCAAGGCGACGCCGCAGGGCGGCTTCGTGCAGGTGTCGAGGCTCGGCAACCCCCTGGTCAACGAGGTGGTGTCGTCCGCGCCGCTCAAGGACGCGTTCAACGGCCTCGAACCCGTCAACGACGCGAAGGTCCAGGCGCTGCTGGACCGGGTCAACGACCCGGAACTGGCCCGGCTGATCCAGACGATCTACGGCATCCCCGCGCCGAAGACGCCCCGCGCCGACCTGGTCGAGATCTTCCTGACCGGCATCACGACGAAGGCCGGCGGCCCGATCAAGGCCGATCTCAACTCGCAGCTGAAGAACGCCGACGTGGACCCGAAGCGGTTCCAGCCGTCGGAGATGTTGCGGCTCAACATGTCCACGCCGGTGACCCGCAACCCGAACCGGCTCGGCGTGCTCGGCGGCGACCTCCAGGGGTTCCCGAACGGGCGCAGGCTCACCGACGACGTCGTGGACATCGAGATCCAGGCCGTGGTCGGAGCGGCGTTGACCGGCAAGCTCGTGCCGGCGCTCGCCAAGGGTGACCGCGTGAACGGCAACGACGTTCGCTTCGGTGACCGCTTCCCGTACGTCGGACTGCCGAGCAACCAGGCGGTCAACTCCCGCTAGACGAGGGTGCCCTCACATGTGGAAACCACTTCCGCTGCTGGCTGCCCTTCTGGCCGTCGCCGCCTGCGCTCCCCCGCAGGCGGCGACACCCGCCGCCACGCAGACCTCCTCCTTGCAGCGCAACGCCGAGGCGTTGCAGGCCAAGCTCCGCCGAACCCCTCAGGACGCCGCCGCGTGGGCCCAGCTCGGAGCCACGCACGTCGAGCTCGCCCGCGTCACGTTCGACCCCCAGCACCACCCCCGCGCCGAGAAGGCGCTCACCGAGTCGTTGCGGCTCAAGCCGGAAGGCAACGGTGAGGCGTTCATCGGCCGCGGAGCACTGGCGAACGCCCGGCACGAGTTCGCCGCCGCCCGCGACTGGGGACAGCGCGCGGTCGCGGTGCTGCCGGACTCGGCGGCGGCGCAGGGCGTGCTGGTCGACGCGCTGACGCAGCTCGGTGACGACACCGGTGCTTCGGTCGCGCTGCAACGCATGCTGGACCTGCGGCCGGGCGTGGCCTCGTTCACCCGAGCCGCCTACCACTTCGAGCTGCACGGCCGTCTGGACGAGGCGCGCGGGGCGATGGAGCGGGCACTGGAGTCCGCGACGACACCCGACCAGGCCGAGTTCTGCCGGCTGCACCTGGACGAACTGGCCGGGCGCGACCGTCCACTGGAGACCTACCGCGAGCTGGTGTCGAAAGCGCCGTCGCCGGAACACCTCGTCAAGTACGGCAGGGCACTGGACAAGGCGGGCAGGTCCGTCGAGGCGCGGGCGCAGTACGACCTGGCGTTGCAGCAGCTGCGCGCGTTGGGAGGCGACGACCTCACCGCGGCGTTGATCGCCGCGGACCACGGTGATCCCGCCGAGGCGTTGCGGTTCGCGGAGAAGGAGTGGGCGAAGCGGCAGAGCGTCTTCACGGCGGACGCCCTCTCCTGGGCCCTGCACGTCAACAAGCGTTCGGCGGAGGCGCTGCCGTACTCGGACAGGGCCGTCGCCCTGGGCTGGCGCGATCCCGAGGTGCTGCGGCACCGCGAGGCGATCCTGGGGAGTCTGCGATGAGGGTGTTCCTGCTGGTGCTGTTCGGGATGCTGTTGATGAGCGGGGTGGCGCAGGCCCACCCGCTGAGCAACCTGAGCGTGAACCACTACGACGGGCTGAAGGTGTTCCCCGACCGGATCGAGCTGCGGTCCGTCGTGGACAGTGCGGAGATCCCCACCCTGCAGGACAGGGAGTTCGTCGATGCCCGCAAGCGCTGTGCGGAACGCGCGAAGTCGCTGGACGCGATGGCCGACGAGCAGCGGCTCCGGTTCGAGGTGCTCGACGCCGGCGTCGTGCGCCCGCCGGGGGAGGCGGGCCTGCCCACGATGCGCCTGACGTGCGAGTACACGGCTCCGCTGCCGGTGCGCGGCGAGGTCGAGGTGACGTTCAGCGACTCGTACCTCGAGAACAAGCCCGGCTGGCGCGAGATCACCGTCATCGGTGTCGACATGGCGGTGTCGGGAGCGCCGTCCGACTCGGTGAGCAACGAACTGCGCACCTACCCGGACGACCTGCTGTCGTCCCCGCTGGACGTCCGGGCGGTGCGGTTCCTGGCACAACCGGGTGAGGGGTCCGCCGTGACCGCGCCCGGAGTCATCGGTGAAGCCACGAAGGCGGCCGTCGGACTGGTGGGTGATCTCACCCCGGTGGTCGGAATCGGTGCGGTCCTGCTGTCTCTGGTGCTGGGGGCGTCGCACGCGGCGCTGCCCGGCCACGGCAAGACCGTGATGGCCGCCTACCTGGCGGGTTCGCGAGGAACCCGCCGCGACGCATTCCTCGTGGGAGCCACGGTCACCATCACCCACACGGCGGGGGTACTGGTGCTGGGGCTGCTGCTCAGCGCGTCCAGCGCGATCGCGGGCGAGTCGGTGTTGCGCCGGCTCGGCATCGCGAGCGGCCTGCTGGTCGCGGTGATCGGAGGAGTGCTGCTCCGCTCGGCGGTGCTGGCACGTGGTCGCACGCGGCACGACCACGGACATGGTCATGGGCACGGTCATGGACACGGCCACGGACATGGTCATGGGCACCGCCGGGCGGGGCTCGTCGGAATGGGGGTGGCGGGCGGCCTGGTGCCGTCCCCCTCCGCCCTCGTCGTGCTGCTGGGCGCCATCGCGCTCGGCCGCACCTGGTTCGGCGTGGTGCTGGTGCTCGCCTACGGCCTCGGCATGGCGGCGACGCTGACCGCCGCGGGCCTGCTGCTCGTCTCGCTGCGGGACCGGTTCGGGCCGCGCCTGGCCCGCTTCCGCAGGCTCACGGACCTCACGCCGCTCGGCACCGCGGCACTGGTGATGGCAGTCGGAATCGGTCTGGCCACGCGCGCGCTGGCCGGTTGACCAAGGAGAAGGATCATGAAGAAGCTCATCGTGCTGGCCGCCACCGCCCTCGCGCTGGCCGCGTGCAGCACCACCGAAGGCACGCCCACCGCCCAGTTCGACGACGAACGCCAGGGCGACATCTCCTGCATGAAGCACCAGGAGCAGACACCGGGGGAGGCGTACTTCGACGAGGGCAACTGGGACACCGTCGTCTCGTTGTCGATCCTGCGCTACTACACCTCGAACGGCGCGAAGCCGTACTGCGACGGCAAAACCGCCACCGAGGCCGACCAGGGCTGGCGCAGGCTCTACGTGCAGATGGGTGCCGAGAAGAACAATCTGCGCTGAATCGACCGCAACCTCCGCCCCGTTCTCCCGTTGGTCAATACAGAAGTAGCTACAAGTCGGGGAGGACAGGCGCAGTGAAGATCGACCACCAGGGGGAGACTCCTCCGTACGAGCAGGTGCGAGTGCACTACGCGCACGCCATCTCGAACCGGGAACTGCCGGTGGGAGCGAAGCTGCCCACGGTGCGCGCCCTGGCGAAGGACCTGGGCCTGGCCGTGAACACCGTGGCGCGCGCCTACCGCGAACTCGAGGAGGCCGGCCTGGTCGAGACCAGGGGCCGGGCCGGCACCGTGGTCAGCGCGAACGGCGACAGCAACCGCGAGCGGGTGCGGGCGGCGGCGGCCCAGTACGCGGCGATGTCCGCGGAACTGGGCCTCTCGTCGCAGGAGGCCATGGAGATCGTGCGCGCGGCACTGCGGTAGCGGTCACCCACCCGGGTGGATCGCGTTTTCTGGAACTGCGAGGTTCCGGAACGGTCACCACCATGATCACGTTCCCGCTCCCGTGATCATGAAGGTGCGCCGCATGCCCGACGCGACGTTCGACCCGATCGCCGACCTGTACGACAGGTTCGCGTCCCTCACCTAGGACCCCTTCCGCCGCTGGATCTCGAGCGTGCTGCCCGCGTCCGGCGGCCGGGCGGTGGACCTGGGCTGCGGCTCGGGCCGTTTCCTGGACCTGCTGACCGACCGGTACGCCGAGGTGATCGGCGTCGACGCCTCCGCGCGCATGGTCGAACTGGCCCGGCCGCGGTTCCCGTCGGTGAAGTTCGACGTCGGCGACCTGTGGGACGCGACACCGGAACGGATCGGCGTCTTCGACCTCGTGCTGAGCGTCAACACCCTGCACCACCTCGGTTCCGACCCGGTGGCGTACCTGTCGCACGTGCGGCGGCTCGTCCGTCCCGGCGGGCAGGCCGTGATCATCGACGTCGTCCGCCACACTCCGTCGTGGGCCGCCAATCCGGTGGCCTACCGCGTCTACCGGTTCGGGCGCACCGTGCGTGGCGCGATCCGGGCCGGGGTGTCGCGCGGGTCCGTCGGTGACGCGCTGGCGGCCGTGCGGTTGAAGCGGCACGCGCGGTGGCAGAGTCTGGCGGCGGACGCGCACGTGGTGAGCCGTCAGGAGTTCCGCCGCTCCTACGGGCAGGTGTTCCCCGGAGCGGGGTTCAGCGACTCCGTCGAGTCCAGCGTGTGCGCGATGAGCTGGGTGCGGGAGCGGTAGCGGGGTGGTGACCGCCCCCGCGCCGCACGGCGGCCGAATGGACGTGTCAACCCACCGTTCGGCGATCTCTGGACAACTCCGCGTGGGCCTGCCGCCACCTATCGCACACACCCCCGGTCACCAGCGGATTTGTCACCCGTTCGCGCTCTTTCTTCGTCTCCTGGCGGAGCTAGGCTGCCTCCTGGACCGAGAATAACTGACTCGTCAGTCAATCTAGGGGTGCACGATGGGGCGGACCGTCCGCGACGGCCTGCGGCTCACGGCGGAACAGCACCAGCTCGTCGAGCTGGCCGGGAGGTTCGCCGCCGAGGAGATCCGCCCGCGGGCACGTGCCGTGGACGAGGCGGACGTCGAGTCGCCGCTCGACCTGTGGGAGAAGGCGTCCGCGCTCGGGCTGACCTCGTTCATGCTGCCCGCGGAGGTCGGTGGCGGCGGCGCGGACCTGCTGACGCAGGTGCTGATCCAGCAGGAGCTGTGCCACGGCGACATCGGCATCGGCAACCTGATCACGTCCAACGGCTTCTTCAGCGCCCCGGTCGAGCACCTCGGCACGCCCGAGCAGCGGGACCGGTTCCTCCGGCCGCTCACGAAGGACCGGCCGCCGCTCACCGCCGTCGCCGTGACGGAGCCCGGCAGCGGGTCGGACGCGGCGAGCATCCGGACGTCGGCACGACGCGACGGCGACGGGTACGTCCTCAACGGACAGAAGACCTGGATCTCCAACGCCCCGTACGCCGAGGTCTTCGTGATCTTCGCGACGGTGGACCCGGCGCTGAGGTCGCGTGGTGTCACGGCTTTCGTCGTCCCGCGGGACGCGCCGGGGCTCCGCGTCGGGCCGCCGTTCCGCAAGATGGGACAGCGGGCGATCGTCAACGCCGAGGTGTTCCTCGACGACGTGCGCGTGCCGGTGGACAACCGGCTCGGCGAGGAGGGGCAGGGGTTCGCCGGGCTGATGCGGACGTTCGACGCCTCGCGGATCCTCATCGGCGCGGCCACGACCGGACTCGCCCGCGCCGCACTGGACTTCGCCTCCGCCTACGCGGCGCAGCGCGAGCAGTTCGGGGTGCCGATCCACCGGCACCAGGCGGTGGCGTTCCGGCTCGCGGACATGGCCACCCGCGTCGACACCTCGCACCTGCTGACCGTGCGCGCGGCCACGTTGTACGACGAGGGGCACGCCGTGGCGCAGGAGTCGGCGATGGCCAAGCTCGTCGGGTCGGAGAACGCCATGTGGTGCACGCACGCGGCCGTGCAGACGTTGGGCGGCTACGGGTATTCGCGCGACTACCCCGTCGAACGCTGGATGCGCGACGCGAAGCTCGAGGAGATCGAGGAAGGCACCTCGGACATCCAGCGCCTCGTCATCGCCAGAGGCCTGGGTGCGCGATGATCTTCTCCGACCCCGCCTCCGTCGCCGTGGTGGGCGCCAGTGACGACCCGGCCAAGTGGGGCCACTGGCTCGCCCGCGGCGCCCTCACCGGTCACGAACGCCGTGCCGTGCACCTCGTGAACCGCGGCGGGGGTGCCGTGCTGGGGCGGCCCACGGTGCGTTCACTGTCCGAACTGGACGAAGCTCCCGAGCTGGTGGTCCTCGCCGTGCCCGCCGCGCACGTGCCGGCCGTGGTGGACGAGGCGCTGGCCGTCGGCGTGCGCGGGTTCGTCGGCATCACCGCCGGCATCGACGACCGGGTCATCCGCCGGATCCGCGAGGCGGGCGCACGGCTGCTCGGCCCGAACTGCCTGGGCGTGTTCGACGCGGCGACGTCGCTGCACCTCGCGTGGGGCCGGTTCCAGGCGGGATCGCTGGGCGTCGTGTCGCAGAGCGGGCAGGTCGGCCTGGAGATCGCCGGGCTCGCGGCGTCGTCGGGCATCGGGGTCTCGCGGTTCGTGTCGGTGGGCAACCAGGCGGACGTGACGGCGGCGGAAGCGTTGCTGGAGCTCGTCTCCCACGACCTGACCACAGTCGTGGGCGTGTACCTGGAGAGCTTCGGGCCCGGGATCGTGGCGGCCATGTCGGAACTGCGCGAGGCCGGCAAACCCGTGGTGCTCCTCACCGTCGGCTCGTCCGTCGCCGCCCAGGAGGCCGCCCGCACGCACACGGGCGCGCTGACGTCCTCTTTGGACGTGGTGGACGCGGCCTGCCGGAAGGCCGGGGCCCTCCGCGTGCCGACACCCGCGTCGCTGGTCGACCTCGCGGCCGTGCTGACCACCGGGGTACCGCGCGGGCGCAGGGTCGGCGTCGTCTCCGACTCGGGCGGTCAGGGCGCCATCGCGGCCGATCTGGCCGTGGCGAACGGATTGCAGGTGCCCGCTCTGTCCGCTGTGGACGATCTGCCCGCCGGCTCGTCGAAGCGCAACCCGATCGACCTCGCCGGGGCGGGGGAGCGGGACATGGCGAACTACGCCCGCGCGGTCGAGGTCCTCGTGCGCGGGGGCGAGGTCGACGCGGTCGTCCTGTCCGGCTACTTCGGCAGCTACGGCGAGGACACGCCGTCCCTGGAGGCGCTGGAGGTGGCCGTCGCCGACCAGATCTGCGCGCTGGCACGAAGATCCGGCGTCACCGTAGTGGTGCACAGCATGCGCGACGACTCCGCCGCGGTGCGCGCCTTACGAGCGGGCGGCGTACCGGTGCAGCACACGATCGAACGCGCGATGGCGTCAGTGGGCCACGCGAGCCGCCTGTCCGGAAGCTCCCCCGAGGTGGCGCCGCGGGCCGCGACGACCGGCCCCTTCCATCCCGGCTACCTGGCCGCCCGCGAACTCCTGAACTTCGTGGACTTCCCGCAGGCCCACGCCGTCACCACGACCGCCGACGTCGAGGCGACCACCCTGAAGGGCCCGTTCGCGCTCAAGGCCGACTGGCTGACCCACAAGAGCGAGCACGACGCCGTCAAGACGAACGTCACGAACCCGGCGGCCGCCTTCGAGGAGATGCGGGCACGCCTGGGCCCCGGCACGTACGTGCTCGAAGAGATGGACACGCGCGAGCACACCGTGGAGCTGATCATCGGCGCCCGGCACGACGACTCGTTCGGCCCGGTGGTGCTGGTGGGCGCGGGAGGCGTCCACGCGGAGCTGTTCAGGGACACCGTCGTCGAACTCGCGCCCGTCACACCCGCCACCGCGCGGGACATGCTGGGGCGCCTCGTCTCGGCCCCGCTCCTGGAGGGCTGGCGCGGTGCTCCCGCACCCGACGTCGCGGCACTGGCCGAGGTGATCGCGCAGGTCTCGCAGACGCTGGCGGCCAGGCCGGACCTCGCCGAGATCGAGCTGAACCCCGTGCGGGTGGGGCCGGACGGGGTGCTGGCGGTCGACGCGCTCGTCGTGTCCGGAATAACGAGCGCGGGTCCGGTGTTGTCTGCTACAGTCCGTTCGTAACCGGCGGTGCGCACGGCGCACGTAAGTTCCGATCCCGCTGCTGGACCATCCGAGATCCGCAGCGCACACCCCACCAGTTTCTGAAAGCTGGCGGACGCAGATCCAGCGCTCTCCTCCGGCACGGCCACGGCCTGCGCGCGGAGTCGACGAGGCGCACCTGAAGCAACCCTCCCGAAAGGACAGACCGATGCACATCGGTGTACTCGACATACGCAACAACAAGGCATTTCTCGTTGACGGACCTCAGGTTCCGCAGAGTCTCGTCCGGCAGCACGACCTGCGCCGCGGCGACCAGATCAGCGGTGAGGCCGAGAACGACAGGCTCACGAGCGTCGACACGGTCAACGGGCGCAAGCCGCACCGGCGGGCCAGGTTCGAGGACCTCACCCCGCTCTACCCCAACGAGAGGCTGCGGCTGGAGCACGACCCGGACGAGCTGACGAGCCGGGCGATCGACCTCGTCATGCCGGTCGGCAAGGGGCAGCGGGCGCTCGTCGTGGCGCCGCCCAAGGCCGGCAAGACCATTGTGCTGCAACAGATCGCGCAGGCGATCGCCAAGAACAGCCCCGAGGTCCACCTCATCGTCGCGCTCGTCGGTGAACGGCCCGAGGAGGTCACCGACATGCGCACGACCATTCCCGGCGAGATGTTCACCTCGACGTTCGACGAGCACCCGAACGAGCACATCCGGGTCGCCGAGCTCGCCGTGGAGCGGGCCAAGAGGCTCGTCGAGGAGGGGCAGGACGTGGTGATCCTGCTCGACTCGCTGACCCGGCTCGGGCGGGCCTACAACCTCGCCCAGCCCAACGGCGGTCGCATCCTCAGCGGTGGCATCGACGCCAGGGCGCTGACGCCGCCGAAGCAGTTCCTCGGGGCCGCGCGCAACATCGAGGACGGCGGCAGCCTCACGATCTTCGCCACGGCTCTCGTGGAGACCGGGTCGCTGGCCGACACGGCGATCTTCGAGGAGCTCAAGAGCACCGGCAACGCCGAGCTCAAGCTCGACCGCAGGGCGGCGCAGCGGCGGGTCTACCCCGCGATCGACCTGCAGCAGTCCAGCACGCGCAAGGCGGAACTGCTGGTCTCACCACAGGAACTGGCCATCACGGACGCCCTCAGGCGGGCGATGGCCGACCGCGAGATCGACGTCGTCGTCGACGGACTGCGCAAGACGCGGAGCAACGCCGAGTTCCTCCTCCAGATGTCGAGGTGATTGACTGACGGATGAGCTTTCTCGAGGTCACGTGGACCGATCCGGCCACGGGAGCGCGCGGGTTCCTCGTCATCGACCGGCTGGTGCGCGGGGTGAGCAGCGGGGGACTGCGCATGCGCGCGGGCTGCACGCTCGACGAGGTGCGCGGACTGGCCGAGGGCATGACCGCCAAGGAGGCCCTCAACTACGACCCCGAGGCGCGGTACGTCCCGCTGGGCGGCGCCAAGGGCGGTATCGACTTCGACCCCTACGACCCGCGCGCGAAACAGGTCCTCACCGCCTACCTGTACGCCATGTCGCCCTACGTCGAACGGTTCTGGACCATGGGGGAGGACCTGGGGCTGCGGCAGTCCGCCATCGACGAGGCCATCGCGGAGATCGGCCTCCAGTCGTCCATCCAGGCCGTCTACCCGCTCCTGGACGACGAGCGGAAGGCCCGCGAACGCCTCGCGGAGGCGTTCAGGACCACCGTCGACGGCATCGGCCTCGACGAACTGGTCGGCGGCTACGGCGTCGCGCAGGCCGCGCTGGCCGGCATCGAGCACCTCGGCCTGAGCAACCCCACCGCGTTCGTGCAGGGCTTCGGCTCCATGGGCGGCGCCACCGCGCGCTACCTCGCCAAGGCCGGGGTCAGGGTCGTCGGTCTCGCGGACGTCCACGGCGTCGTCGCCAACCCCGCCGGCCTCGACGTCGAAACCCTCCTGCTGTCCCGAGATGCGCACGGCGGCATCGACCGCGCGAAGCTGCGCCCGCAGGACCGGCGGCTCGACCGCGACGCGTGGCTCGACGTCGAGGCGGACGTCCTCGTGCCCGCCGCCACGAGCTACGCCATCAACGCCGCGAACGCGGGCAGGGTCACCGCGAAGCTGGTCGTCGAGGCCGCCAACATGCCCATCACCGCGGACGCCCACGTCGACGCGCTGGTCATCCCGGACGTCATCGCCAACTCCGCCACGAACTCCTGGTGGTGGTGGACCCTCTTCGGCGACGTCGACCCCACGGCCGAGTCGGCGTTCGCGAAGATCGGCGCGACCATGCGCCGGCTCGTCGCGCAGGTCGTCGACCAGCCTTCACCCCGCAAGGCGGCCCGGGAACTCGCGGTCGCGGCCCTCGATGAGATCGACGCGCGGTTCTAGAATCGCGACCATGCCAGGCCTGCGGAACACCAGCACGATCGCGGCCCCTCCGGAGCGGGTCTGGGCGGTGGTCGCCGACGTAGAACGCTGGCCCGAGCGGATCCCGACCGTCGACTCCGTGGAGCGCCTCGACGCCGGACCGCTCGCCGTCGGAGCGAGGACGAAGCTCAAGCAGCCCAGGCTGTCCGAGGCGATCTGGACGGTCACCGAGCTGACCGAGGGCGTGTCCTACACCTGGGAGTCGAAGTCGCCCGGCGTCACCGTCGTCGCCACGCACCTGGTCGAACCGCACCCGGAGGGCACGAAGCTCACCCTCTCGCTGACCGTCGAGGGGCCGCTGGCGGGCCTCGGCTGGCTGCTCACCAAAAAGATGACGCAGCGGTACGTCGAGACCGAGGCCGCGTCCATCAAGCAGGTCGCTGAGGGCTAGAGCGGCCCCAGCAGCCACGCCCCCGGCCCGTCCGCGTCCTCCGAGAAGTAGTAGGCCCGCAACGCCGCCAGCAGGTCCTCGGTCCCGATCAGACCGTCACCGTCGTGGTCGAGCCGGGCGTGCGCCGCCCGCGCGTCGGCCTCCGGCACGTTCATCAACGCGAGCGACCACAGGACGTGCTCCTCGACGCCCAGGTAGCCGTCGCCGTCGTGGTCGGCGACGGCCAGCAGCGCGTCCAGGTACGGCACGTAGACGTCGTCGAACGCCTCGGGCCGTCCCAGCAGGCCCCGCACGAACGCCGACTTGTACTCGGCCAGGCTGATCCGCTCGTCGTCGTTCGTGTCCGTCATGGCGGCGAGGTGACCCCAGACGCTGAGCAACTGCTCGTGGAACCGCTTGGCGGGCACGTCGTCGGGGGTGAGGCCGAAGGCCTCGGTCAGCCGGGCGCTCGCCAGGTCGAAGTCGGAGCGCTCGACGAACCCGTCCTGGTCGCTGTCGTAGGTGGCGAACCTGCGACTGAGCCTGCGATCCAGGAACGGCGTGATTTTCATGCTCCCTTGTTACCCGCTCACCGCTTCTTGCGTCGCGCCGGGGCACCCACGTAGTCCGCGAGGTGCTCGCCGGTCAGCGTCGAGCGGTCCGCCACCAGGTCGGCGGGGGTGCCCTCGAACACGACCTTGCCGCCGTCGTGGCCGGCACCGGGGCCCAGGTCGATGATCCAGTCGGCGTGCGCCATCACGGCCTGGTGGTGCTCGATCACGATCACCGACTTGCCCGACTCGACCAGGCGGTCGAGCAAGCCGAGGAGCTGTTCGACGTCCGCGAGGTGCAGGCCGGTCGTGGGCTCGTCGAGGACGTAGATCCCACCCTTGTCCGCCATGTGCGTGGCGAGCTTCAGGCGCTGCCGCTCACCGCCGGACAGCGTGGTCAGGGGCTGGCCCAGCGACAGGTAGCCGAGGCCGACGTCCTTCAAGCGCTCCAGGATCGCGTGCGCCGCGGGGGTGCGGGCCTCACCCGAGCCGAAGAACTCGACCGCCTCGGCGACGGGCATCGCGAGGACCTCGGAGATGTCGCGGCCGCCGAACTTGAACTCCAGCACCGCCTGGTCGAACCGCTTGCCCTCGCAGACGTCGCACGGCGACTCGATCGTCGCCATGATGCCGAGGTCGGTGAAGACCACGCCGGCGCCGTTGCAGTTCGGGCAGGCGCCCTCGGAGTTCGCGCTGAACAACGCGGGCTTCACGCCGTTGGCCTTGGCGAACGCCTTGCGGATCGGCTCCAGCAGCCCGGTGTAGGTCGCGGGGTTGGAGCGGCGCGAACCCTTGATCGGCGTCTGGTCGACCACGATCGCCCCCGAGTCCTTCGGGAGCGACTGGTGGATCAGCGACGACTTGCCCGACCCCGCCACCCCCGTGACGACGGTCAGCACGCCGAGCGGGATGTCCACGTCGACGTCGCGCAGGTTGTTCGCGGACGCCCCGCGGATCTCCAGAACGCCGGTCCTGTCCCGCACCGACGGCTTCAGCGACGCGCGGTCGTCGAGGTGGCGGCCGGTCACCGTGTCCGACTTGCGCAGCCCCTCCAGCGAGCCTTCGAAGCAGATCGTGCCGCCGCCCCGCCCGGCGCCCGGACCGAGGTCGACGACGTGGTCGGCGATCGCGATCGTCTCGGGCTTGTGCTCGACGACGAGGACGGTGTTCCCCTTGTCCCGCAACCGGAGCAGCAGGTTGTTCATGCGCTGGATGTCGTGCGGGTGCAGGCCGATCGTCGGCTCGTCGAACACGTACGTCACGTCGGTCAGGGCCGAGCCGAGGTGCCGGATCATCTTGACGCGCTGCGCCTCACCGCCGGACAGCGTGCCCGCCGGCCGGTTGAGCGACAGGTAGCCGAGGCCGATCTCGACGAACGAGTCGAGCGTGTGCGCCAGCTTCTCGATCAGCGGCGCGACGGACTTGTCCTTCACCCCGCGGATCCAGTCCGCGAGGTCGGTGATCTGCATGTCGCACAGGTCCGCGATCGAGACGCCCTTGATCTTGGACGACCGCGCCGCCTCGGTCAGGCGGGTGCCGTCGCAGTCGGGGCACGTGCCGAACGTCGCCGCGCGGTCCACGAACGCGCGGATGTGCGGCTGCAGCGCCTCGCGGTCCTTCGACAGCATGGACTTCTGCAGCTTCGGGATCAGGCCCTCGTAGGTCAGGTTGATGCCGTTGACCTTGATCTTGACCGGGTCCCGGTAGAGGAAGTCGTGCAGTTCCTTCTTGGTGTACTTGCGGATCGGCTTGGCCGGGTCGAGGAATCCGGACTGCGCGAACGTCTGCACGGTCCACTGGTTGTCGACGTTGTAGCCGGGCACCTTGATGGCGCCCTCGAGGATCGACTTCGACTCGTCGTAGATCTCGGTCATGTCGAGGTCGGAGACCTTGCCGCGCCCCTCGCACCTCGGGCACATGCCGCCCGTGATCGAGAACTCGCGGCGCTCCTTGACCTTCTGACCGCCCTTCTCGATCGTCACGGCGCCCGCGCCGGAGATCGAGGCGACGTTGAACGAGAACGCCTGCGGGCCGCCGATGTGCGGCGCGCCGAGGCGGCTGAACAGGATGCGCAGCATGGCGTTCACGTCGGTCGCGGTGCCGACGGTCGAGCGCGGGTCGGCGCCCATCCGCTGCTGGTCGACCAGGATCGCCGTGGTGATGCCCTCCAGCAGGTACACCTCGGGACGCGGCAGCGTGGGCATGAAGCCCTGGATGAACGCGCTGTAGGTCTCGTTGATCAGCCGCTGCGACTCCGCGGCGATCGTGCCGAACACGAGCGAGCTCTTGCCGGACCCGGAAACGCCGGTGAAGACCGTCAGGCGGCGCTTCGGGATCTCGACGTCGACGTCGCGCAGGTTGTTGACCCGCGCGCCCTGCACGCGGATCAGGTCGTGGGTGTCGGCATCGTGCGCCGCCGCTGTCCTGGTCATGGCGCAAAACTAACTCGGAGGCGCGGCTCCTGCCTTCTTGATTCCTGATCGGTTACGCACGAATCCGGTAGTGGTAGGTGCAGACCTCGCGGA
Source organism: Lentzea sp. HUAS12 (assembly GCF_024125735.1). Taxonomy (NCBI): domain Bacteria; kingdom Bacillati; phylum Actinomycetota; class Actinomycetes; order Pseudonocardiales; family Pseudonocardiaceae; genus Lentzea; species Lentzea sp. HUAS12. The sequence continues at coordinate 3,499,553 of NZ_CP099738.1, read as the reverse complement.
ACCCCGTGCGTTCGTACAGCCGGAACGCCGTGGTGTTCGCTTTCTCCATCTGCAGGTACATGTGGTTCGCCTCGCGCGCGGCCGCCCACGACGCTAAGGCGGCGAGCACGGACCGTGCGGCGCCTTGACCGCGTGCGTGCGGCAGCGTCGCCATGCCGAACACCCCGGCCCACCCGTCCTCGGCCACCACGCGTCCGACGGCCACCACCTGGCCGTCCACCTCCGCGTACGCGTACGCGCTGGGGTGCTCCACGCGGCTGAGCAGGTCGCGTTCGGCGCTCACGTCCCGGGTGGTCACGGCCTGCCACGCCGCCAGCCACTCGTCCGTCGGCCGGGGCGCCACCTCACCCGCGTCGGCGTGCGACTGGCGCAGCACGTCGGCGGTCGAGGCGATCTGCAGCGACATGTCGTGACCGCGTGCGTACCCCCTGTCGCCGAGCGTCCGATCGAGGTCGTCGGCGCACACGCCCGGCGTGATCTGGAACCGCACCCCGGACCCGCGCTCGGCGCAGAACTCCTCGGCGACGGCCACACGGTCCTCGCGGTCGTGCGGCAGCACCGCGCTCACCCACCAGGCGTCACCGGGGGAGTGCCGCAACCACCAGCCGCCCGCCTCTTCGACGTGCGCGGCAGGCTGAGCCCGTGCCGCGTGCTCCTGCAGCGTCTTGAGCAGCACGTCAGTCCAACGACCCCAGCAGCCAGTTGCCGGCCTCGGCGGGGTCCTCGGAGAAGTAGAACTCCCGGATCGCCGCCAGCAGGGCCTGTGTGGACAGCAGTCCGTCCTCGTCGGACAGCAGGTCGTGGATGCCGCGCGCGTCGCGTTCCGACAGCCCCATCAGCGCGCCGGTCCACTTGACGTGCTCCTCGACCGTGAGCTTCCCGTCGCCGTCACCGTCCGCGACCGCCATCACGGCGTCGAGGAACGGCAGGTAGCCCTTGTCGAACGACTCGGGCGTCTCCAGCATCCCGTTCGCGAACGCCGTCCGGTACTCGTCGACGCTGATCCGGCCGTCGCTGTCCTTGTCGGTCACCGACACCAGGTGCTCCCACAGACCTAAGAGCTCGTCGTGGAACCGGACGGCTTTCGGGTCATCGGCCGCCAGGCCGAAAGCTTTCGTCGTGCGCTCGCCCGCCTGGGTGAAGTCCTCCCGCTCGATGAACCCGTCGCCGTCGGTGTCGTACGTGCGGAACCGGCGGGCCAGCTTGCGTTCCAGGAAGGCGGTGATTTCCATGAGGCCCTTTTACCTCATTCGGCTGCGAAGCAACACGTCCGTTTCCATCCAGTGGGTGGATCTTCACGTTCAGCGGCGCCCACCTCCGGACAGGGCGCTCGCGACGACCGCCATGCCGAGCATCCCGATCACCGCCGCCACTCCGCCGACCGCCGGTTTCGACACCTGCTCGACGTGCGCGACCTTGCGCGGGGGTTCCGGCACACCGGGGTTCGTCACCGGCGGCTCGGGTGCGGGCGGCACCGGGGCGCTCGCCGACTCGATCCGGACGACCGCGCTCACGCTGACCGCCCCGCCCGCACCCGCGCCGGACACCGTCAGGCGGGAGTTGACCGGGGCGAGGACCTGGCAGGTGTAGGTGACGCGCTGACGGGGCTCCAGCACCGGGAACGTCCGCCGGCACGCCGCAGGCTCGCCCTCGACGCGGACGTCGGCGATCGGCACCTCCGACAGGTTGCCGACCGTGACCGTGACGACCACCGGTTCGCCTTCGGCCGCGCGGTCCTTCGACCAGGCCGCGCTGATCGACAGTCGCGGGTAGACGACCTGGACCTGCACGGACGCCGACGCCTCGACCTTGCCGCCGAGCCTGTCGGCCGCGGTGACGGTGGAGGTGAGCGCGCCGCTCTCGTCGCCCGCGGGGACAGTGCAGTCGACCGCGGCCGTGGCGCCGGGATCGAGCTGGCCCTGCATGGCGTCGCACTCGCCGTTCGCCCGCGCGGCCAGGCCGAAGAGCGGGGTGTCGCCGGTGTTCGTGACGGTCGTCGTGAACTCGACGGCCTGGCCGGGGAGCGCGGTCTTCGGTTCGGCCGGGGCGGCCGCGCTCAACGCCGGGCGCAGCACGTCGACGGCCGACTCCTTCCGCACGGACAGCGGATCGCCCGCGAGACTCGTGCCGGTGGCCGCGACGGTCGTCAGGTAGTCGTCGTCGGCCGCCGTGGACTCGCACGTGTGTGTTGCGGTGGCGTGTGGCGCGATCGTGCCGATCGGATTGCCGCACACCGTCACGTCCGCGGCCGGTGCGTCGCCGGCGTTGGTGACCGTGGCCGTCTGGGTGACGACGTCCTTCGCGTGGGCGGCGGGTTTCTCCGGGGCGACGGCGAGGGTGAGTTCGGGCAGCGGGAACGACCACGTGACGCTTTGGACCAGAAACGCGTCGTCCGCTCTCTTGAAGCCCAGCTCGGCGCTCTTGGTGCCGGGCTTCAGCACGTTCTCGTCGAGGGTCACCGTGCGCGCGTCGACGCTCATGTTGTTGAGGTGCTCAGCACCCTGTGCGGACGACACGAACGCGTTGCGCCCGCCGATCGACGTGCCGTTGACGAGCATCTGGTCGCCGTCCGTGGCCCAGTCGCCCTCGTAGGCGGTGAAGCCCACCCGGACGACCCCACCGGCGGGGTGGGTCGGCGCGATCGGTGTCGTCAGCACGGGTTTCCGCGTGGGGAGGCGGACGTGACCGCCGTGGACCGCGACGTGGCGCTTCGCGGGGGCGGCGGCGGTGGCGTCGGCGAACTTCCACACGACCGTCAGCGACCAGCCGCCGAAGCAGTCGAACCCTTGCGGCGCCCAGACGTTTCCGACCGTGACGGTGCCGCTCGTGAGCGCGCGGGTCACGTCGGCTTCGGCGCTGTAGAAGGCGTTGTCGGTGTGGGAGAGGTCGTCCGGGCTGTCGATGACGAACTCGCCGGGGGTGACGCGGGTGCCGTTGAGGACGACCGGATCCCGGGGCGTGCCCGGTGGGTCGACGGCGTCGTGGCAGGTGGCGCTGCCCGCCCAGCCGAGCTTGGCGTACGCGATCGTCGCACCGGCCGGGATCGTGAGCTCGGCGCTGGAGGAGTTGAACGTGGTCGCGTCGCCGTCGACGTCGTTCCACATCATGCGGTGGCCGTTGTTGAGCGCGGAAGGACCGCTTCCCTTGCGGTCCAACGCGTCCACACAGGACTGCGGCGGGTACTTGGGGTGGTGCCCGGCCTGCCCGGGCGTCGGACAGGTGAGGACGGAGTTGCCGACGACCACGACGTCGCCGTACACCGCCTCGTCGAACTGCGTGCGCCACACCTCGGCCGCGGCGACCGGCCCCGGCGTGAACAACGGGAGCAGCACCACGACGGCGATGAGGATCGGTACACGCATGCCACGCCTTCCGGTCGGGTCGGCGCACAGGTTGGCACGCTTCCGCGCGCTTGTCACCGCCCGTTGATCACGCCGTGCTCACTCTCCGTTCAGGATCTCCGGGGTCGGTTTCCCTGTTCGTGTCAACGGCTCCCTCGCGCGGGACCGATGTGGACGTGCTGTGTGCCCGATCATGGCCCCGTTGGTCTTGTCGAGCGCAGAACAGTGCCGGGAAGCGTGGTGTTGGTGGTGAAACGGTGCCGGCTGTGGGGAGATGGAGGCCATGTGGAGCGCGCTGGTCATCGTCCTCGCCTCGGTGGTCGTCACCGCCGTCGCCTGCCTCCTGTTCGGGGCCTCCCGCGCCCACGACCAGGCCGACGACAAGGACGCGGACTCCCGCGGCTTCCTCGGCGCGGTGATCAGCGGCCTGTTCATCGTCGCCCTGGCCTTCTACATGGTGATCGTCTGGGAGGAGGGCGGCTCCGCCGAGGACAACGCCTCCCGCGAGGCCGCCGCCGTCGCCGACGTCTACTGGCAGACCGCCGCCATGCCCCAGCCCCAGCGCGACCACATCCGCTCCCTGCTCACCGAGTACCCGAAACTGGTGGCGGACAAGGAATGGCCACTGCTCGCCCTCGGCGAGTCCGACGCCTCGACCGGCGTGGCCCTGAACGCCCTGCACGCCGAGATCGTGTCGCTGCCCGCCACCCCGGACGAGGTGAAGAGCGCGCGCGAACGGTCTCTGCAGGCGTTGCGCGAAGTGACGGATCTGCGCCGCGACCGCCTCGACTCGGCCGGCGGGCTCGACAACACCGGCAAGATCATGCTGTTCGGGACGATCGCGGGGGCCGTGGCGATGATCGTGTTCCCGTTGCTGATCGGGTTCACCTCGCGGAAGCGGCACATCCTGCAGATGAGCCTGACCGCGGCTCTCCTGTCGTTCGTGTGCGTGTTGTGCGTGGGGATGACGCAGCCGTTCGACGGGTGGTTCCGGGTGGAGCCTGAGTCGTTCACGAGTCTGACGGAGGAGTTGGCCGGGATACCGGTGGAGGAGAACCGGTGAGGTCGTAGAACCCTTCTACGCCTGCTTCTTTCGAGTCAATTCGGGGCCGAAGTGATGGAGGCGGGTGGAGCGGCGGCGCTAGCTTCGCCCGCATGCCAAAAAGAGTGTCCACTGTGCTGGGTCGCGAGTTCGGCGAAGCCCTCCGAGTCATGATCGCCAGAACCGGTCTCAAGGAGGCCGAGCTCGCCAGGAAGCTCGGCTGGGAACACGCCAAGCTGTCGGACCTGGTGAACGGCAAGGGCGGCAGCTCCCTCGAGGAACTCGCTTTCCTGCTCGGCGTGTGCGGCGTCAAGCCGGACGACTTCCAGTACCTGAAGCGCCTTTTCCTGGAGTCGCGGGAGAGGGGTTGGCTGCAGCTCTACAACTCTGCATTGCCTCCCCATGTCCGGACCCTGATCCAGCACGAACGGATGGCGAAGGAGATCGTGCACTGGAGCTCGCTCTACCTGCCGGGTCTGCTGCAGATCGAGCAGTACGCCCGCGCCATCGCCGAGGACTCGCCCTTCATCGAGGCTGAGGAAGTGCCGAACTGGGTGGCCGCGAGGATGGAGAGGCGAACCATCGTGGCAGGACACAGGAAGTTCGTCTTCTACGTGTACGAACCGGTCCTGCACGCACAGGTGGGCAACGCGGACGTGATGAGGGAACAGCTGCATGAGCTGCTGCGGATGTTGATTCGCCCGTACATCACCGTGCGGGTCCTGCCCGCAGGACGCGCGATCAGCGGCGACTTCACGCTCTTGAAGTTCGAGAAGTACGAGCCGGTCGTCTTCGAAGGAAGCTTGAACTCGGCGTTGTTCCTCGATGACAAGGCATCTACCGGCCTCTACCAAACTGCGGTGAAGACGATGGACCGTGTTGCCCTGGGTAGGGAAGAATCACGGGAGTTGATCACCAGCATCGTGTCCTGAGGAGGCTCGGATGACCGAGTGGCGGAAGAGCAGCTACAGCGCGACCGGCTCTGATTGCGTCGAGATCGGCCGTGGCGTCGGCATCCGGGACTCCAAGGCGCCCGCCGCCCACGTGCCGGTCGAGCCGGCAGCGTGGGAGGCGTTCCTGCGGCTGGTCAGTAGCCGCGGTCGGGCATGATCACCCAAAGCACGAGGTAGACGACGAACTGCGGTCCGGGCAGAAGGCAGGACAGCAGGAACAGAAGGCGCACGGTGCCCGCCTTCATCCCCCAGCGCTGGGAGAGCCCCGCGCAGACACCCGCGATCATCCGGTTGGTCCTGGGCCTGCTCAAAGCAACTGTCGTGGTCATGTACCCAGGATGCCCATTCCGCGCGATCTGTTGCATCGGGACCAACCCTGAATTGACCCGGATGAGCGAGGTCACGCGAATCCAGGGGCGCGAACCGCAACAGAACGGCCTTGGGAAGCGTCAGGCGACGGACGCCGTGGAGAGCTGGTCGACGAACCGCAGGCAGATGGTGCGCATGGTGTCGACCGTCATGGCCTGCGAGCCGGCCAGCACCTGCAAAGCCAGCCCGTCGAGCATGCTGACCAACATGTTCGCGAGTTCGACCGGGTCGCCGGACGCCGTGATGTCGCCGGAGGCCTGGCCCGCGCGGAAGATGCTCGCCACTATGTCGCGCCACTCGCCGTAGAAGCGCTCGTTGAGCTCCTGCAGTTCCGGGTTGCGGATGGCCTCGACCCAGAGCTCCACCCAGACCTTCCACGCCTCGACGGTCTCGGCGCCTTCGGGGAGGTACGACTCGACGACCATGCGCAGGCGGGTCAGCGGGGGCTCGTCGGACTCGAGGATCCAGCGGCGGCGGGTCACCGAGACCTCGAAGCAGTGCTCGAAGGCCGCGTCGGTGAGTTCGCGCTTGGTCTCGAAGTAGTAGTGGACCGTGCCACCCGAGACGCCGGCGTCCTTGGCAACGTCGGACACCCGGAGGTGGCGGAAGCCCTCGGCCGCGATCACCTTGCAGGTCGACGCGAGGATCTGCGCCTTGCGTTCGGCTTCGACGCTTGGACGGGGCATTCGTCACCTCCTGGTTTGTGCCGAACCTTACCGAAAGAGGGAACGGAGCTTGCGCTTGTCGACCTTTCCGACCTTCGTCAGGGGCAGTCGCGGCAGAACCGTGACCCCTCTGGGCTGGTAGAGCTCGCCCAGTTCGGCCACGACCGAATCGCGAATCCTGTCGACATCGACATCCGGTCCTTCCGCGACCAGGAACAGGTGCACCACCTCGCCCAACGCCTCGTCGGGCCTGCCGACGGCCGCGGCCTCGCGGATTCCGGGAAGCGTCACGACGAAGTCGTCGAGCAGACGCGAGTAAACGTTGTCAGAAGTCCTGCCGGTGACGATGACGTCCTTGCTGCGGTCGTTCAAATAGAGGAATCCTTCGGAATCCAAATGGCCCATGTCGCCGGTGTTGAACCAGCCATCCGCCGTTTCGCTCAACGGTGGTTCGTTCCAATAGCCCTCCATCACGAACGGGCCGCGCACCCACACGTCGCCGTCGCGGATCTCGACCTCCGTGAGCGGGTTGGGCTTGCCGACCGTGCGCAGCGTGTCCGGGCGGGAGAGGTCGACCGACGTCGCGGGCATCATCGTGATCGCCTTGGCCTCGGTCATGCCGTAGCCCTGGTTGACGACCGGTCCCCACTTCTCGATCGCCTGCCGCAGGCGCTTGGGGGCGAGCGGGGAGCCGCCCACGATGACGACGCCGAACTGCGGGCCCGGGCACTCGGGGTGGTCCAGGACCTCGTACATCATCGGCGGCACGAACATCGTCGCGGTGATCTGCTCGTCGCGGGCGAGGCGCACGAAGGTGTCCGCGTCGAACGTCGACGGGCCCAGCACCAGCTTCGACCCCGTGACCAGGGCGAGCTGGCACGCGCCCGCGCCGCTGCCGTGGGTGATGAGGGTGTTGCAGAGCATGTTCATGGGCGGCGTCTGCGAGAACGCCGACCAGCGGCTGTCGTCGCGGTGCACCGCGAGCTTCGGCAGGCCGGTGGTGCCGCCGGTGTACATGACCGTGGTGAACGACGGCGCCGGGGTGCGTTCGACCGGGTCGCCGGGCAGGTCGGCGAGGTCCCAGCCGTCGAGGCGGGTGCTGAACGCCGGGTCGACGACGACGCCGGAGACCTCGGCGCGTTCGATGAGCGCCTTCAGTTCGCTGGGGCCCGGTTCCGGCGGCACGTAGACCAGGCGCGCGCCGAGCAGGTGGACGGCGACGACCAGCAGGACCGCCTCGGGGGTGTTGCCGACGTACGCCGCCACGCCGTCGCCGGGGCCGATGCCGCGCCGGGCGAGGCCGTCGGCGAGCCGGAACAGCAGGTCACGGGCTTGTGCGCGGGTGAGTCTGGTGTCGCCGCCGATCAGGGCTTCACGTTCGTCGTCCGTGGACAGCCGTTCCAGCACAAGATCGACGTAAGTCATACGTCCTGTGTACTCCTGGGCCTCGTACGCTGATCGGGTGGTCGCACCCCCCATCGCGCCGGAATCGCCGGAATTGCCCGCGCGCAGGCGAAAAGTGAGCCGTCCGGTGCTTTTGCGCACGGCACTCGCCGTCGTCGGCGGCGTACTGGTCTACCTGAGCTTTCCGCCGCGTCCGCTGTGGTTCCTGGCCCCGGTCGGGTTCGCGTTGCTGGCTCATGTGATCTACGACAGGCGTGCGCGCGCCGGCTTCGGGTACGGGCTGTTGTTCGGCCTCGGGTTCATGGTGCCGCTGCTGCGGTGGACCGGGGAGTTCGTCGGACTGATCGCGTGGCTGCCGCTGGCGCTCGCGTGCGCGCTGATGATCTCGATCGGCACGGCCGCGATGGCGTTCGCGTCACGCGTGCCGGGGTGGCCGCTGTGGGCGGCGTGCCTGTGGGTCGCGGACGAGGCCCTGCGCGGGGTGTTCCCGTTCGGCGGCTTCACCTGGGGCAAGATCGCGTTCGGCCAGCCGGAGGGGTGGTTCCTGCCGCTCGCGTCGCTGGGCGGGGCGCCGCTGGTGACGTTCGCGGTCGTGCTGACCGGGTTCGGGCTGTTCTGGCTGGTCAGGAACTGGAAGCTGGCCGCGCCGCTGGTCGTCGTGCCGCTGGCGGTGGGCCTGGTGCTGCCCGTCGGGGTGGACGCGTCCGCCGGGACCGTCACCGTCGCCGCCATCCAGGGCAACGTGCCGCGCGCCGGTCTCGACTTCAACTCGCAGCGCCGCGCGGTGCTCGACAACCACGTGAAGAAGACGGTCGAACTCGCCGCCGACGTCGCGTCGGGCCAGGTCAGGCAGCCCGACATCGTCATCTGGCCGGAGAACTCCTCGGACATCGACCCGTTCCGCAACCCCGACGCCGCCGCGCGCATCGACGTGGCCGCGAAGTCCATCAAGGCGCCGATCGCGGTGGGCGCCGTCGTGGTCGACAAGGGCGACGGGCTGCCGCGCAACCAGGTGGTGCTCTGGGACCCGGAGAAGGGGCCGACGGACACCTACACGAAGCGCAAGCTGCAGCCGTTCGGCGAGACGATGCCGATGCGGTCGTTCTTCCGGCTGTTCGCCTCCGAGGTCGACCGGGCGGGCGTCTTCCAGCCCGGATCGGACCCGGAGGGTTTCGTCATGGGGCCTGCGAAGGTCGCGATTGACACATGTTACGAAGTGGCGTTCGACTCAGTGGTCCGCGACTCCGTGACGGCCGGCGCGACGATCATCGCGATCCCGACGAACAACGCCACGTTCGGCTACACGGAGATGACCTACCAGCAGCTTTCCATGTCCCGCGTGAGGGCGGTGGAGCACGGGCGCGCCGTGGTCGTGGCCGCCACCTCCGGGGTGAGCGCGATCGTCGAACCTGACGGTTCCGTCACACGGAAGACTGGGCTTTTCGAGCCGGGTGCCCTGGTCGCGACACTGCCGCTGCGGTCACAGACTACGCTGGCGACTTGGCTAGGAGCCTGGCCCGAGTGGGTGATTGCCGCTGCGGGTCTTGTGGCGTTGGTGCCGGGCTTCATACGACGACGGAAGGACTCGAATGGCGCGGCAGCCTGACCAGGAACTCGGGCAGGTGCTGGTGGTGATCCCGACCTACAACGAGCGGGACAACATCGGGAAGATCGTCAAGAGGTTGCACACGGCGCTGCCGGACGTGCACGTCCTCGTGGTCGACGACGGCAGCCCCGATGGCACCGGCCAGCTCGCCGACGAGATGGCGGCCGCGGACGACCGGGTCCACGTGATGCACCGCACCGAGAAGGCCGGTCTGGGCGCCGCGTACGTCGCGGGCTTCCAGTGGGCGCTCGACCGCAACTACGGCGTCATCTGCGAGATGGACGCCGACGGCTCGCACGCGCCGGAGCAGCTGCACCGCCTGCTCGACGCGCTGCCGAAGGCAGACCTGGTCCTCGGCTCGCGCTGGGTGCCGGGCGGCGAGGTCGTGAACTGGCCCGCGCAGCGCAAGTTCCTGTCGCTGGGCGGCTCGCTGTACTCGCGGCTCGCGCTGGGCGCGAACGTGCGCGACATGACGGGCGGCTTCCGGGCGTTCCGCGCGGACACCCTGCGCAAGCTGAACCTCGCCTCGGTCGCGTCGGCCGGCTACTGCTTCCAGATCGACCTGCTGTGGCGGACGATCGAGCTGGGCTTCCGGGTCCGCGAGGTGCCGATCACGTTCCTCGAGCGCGAGTTCGGCGAGTCGAAGATGAGCGGCAACATCGTGCGCGAGGCCCTGATCCGCGTGACGAAGTGGGGCCTGCGGCGCCGTGGCAACCAGGTCAAGGCGCTGCTCACCGGCAAGAAGAAGTAAGCGCGGTTGACTTGTCCGGCGGTTGCGAGCGCGACCGCCGGACAGCACTGTTGCACGCATGGGCCTCGCGGACCGGATGATCCGCCTGCTCTGGGCGGTCGGCGGTGAGGACGTCGCGTCCAGGGTCCTGAGAGCGCACTGGCGGCTGCTGCCGTCCGACGACCCGCTGGGCCGGGCGCTGCGGTCACGACTGGTGGAGGCGCTGCGCGCCGAGCTGCCCGGTCACGACGCCCAGATCCGCGAGGCCGTCCTGGTCGACGAACTGACGCTGCTGGGTCCCGGCCGGGAGAAGCCGAGCCGGGCCGCGGTGCTGGGGATCGTGCGTGCTTTGCCTCGGTCCTGAACGGGTACCACCGGGACATGACGCTGGTATCGGAACGCCACCCCGTCCGCGCTCTCGGGCTGTTCGCGGGGGCGGTGCTGGTCACCGCCGTGGTGGGCTCGCTGTTCTCCGTGTCGGCCGGATCGACGTACATGGCGCTGGAGCAGCCCTCCTGGGCGCCGCCCGCGTGGCTGTTCGGCCCGGTGTGGACGACGCTGTACGTGATGATCGCCGTCTCCGGCTGGCTGGCGTGGCGGGCCGGGGCCACGCGTCGTGAGCTGGCGTTGTTCGGCGGGCAGCTCGTCCTGAACGCGCTGTGGACGCCGTTGTTCTTCGGGCTCGGCTGGTTCTGGGTGGCGTTCGCCGAGATCGTGGTGCTGTGGCTCGCGGTCGCCGCCGTGCTCGTGGTGTTCTGGCGGCGCAGCACCGTCGCCGGGGTGCTGCTCGTGCCCTACCTGGCGTGGGTGAGCTTCGCGGGCGCGCTGAACCTGTCCATCGCGCTGCTCAATTGACCGGCGAGTCGCTGCGGGCGCGTTCCACCGCCGTCGTGATCACGCCGAGCAGGATCATCCCGGCGCCGAGGCCCAGGTGCAGCCAGTTGTCGGCGGTGTTGACCGGCAGGACGTTCGAGTCGCCGTGTTCGCCGATCGCCGAGCCGTAGACCCACAGCAGCACGTAGAGCCCGCCGCCCGCCACCAGGAACATGCGGGCGAACTGGGGCGTCTTCGCGGCGAGCAGGCCGAGCACGCCGAACAGCAGGTGCACGAGGTTGTGCAGGACGGACACGGCGAAGAGGCCGAGCAGGAGGGCTCCCGAGTGACCGGCGAAGCGCAGCTCGTCGTAGTGCGTGGTGATGCCGGGCACGAACCCGAGCACACCGACGAGCAGGAAGGCCGCGCCGATCACCGAGGACGCCGTTTGAACTGGTCGCATGCGGCTGGCTACCCGGCGACGGCCGGACTGAACTCCCGCAGCACCTCCATCCCGGTCATCGCGGGCGCGCCGGCCGGCTCCGGGCCGAGCACGCGGGCGAGGACCGGCCCCAGGACCTCGCGGAAGAACCGGTCGGCGTGGTCCTTCGACTCCCAGACGGCGATGACCCGGAACTCGTCGCCGTCCTGGCAGGCGTAGCGGGCGCGCAGGCCGTCCGGAACGGCCGCGCCCATCACCTGGTCGAGCTTGTCGAGGGAGCGGATGGGCGGGGTCGCGATGGTGAGCCACATGGTGTCCTCCTCGGTCGATGTGACTCGAACCTAGGAAGTTCGCGCTGGTCAGCCATCCGCCGGACTACTCGGTGCGGTACTCATCCACGCCGCGATCTGGCTGCGCGTGCGGAAGCCGAGCTTGGTGAGGATGTGCTGGACGTGGTTCTGGGCGGTCCGCTCGGAGATCACCAGCCTCCGCGCGATCTGGCGGTTGGTCAGGCCCGCGGTCACCAGTTCCGCGACCTCGTGCTCGCGGCTGCTCAGCTCGGTCGTGGTGAACGCCGTCATGCCCAGCGCGCGGATCGTGCGGTCGGCGGCGCGCTGCACGGCGTCGGCGTCGCGTCCCAGTGCGCGCAAGGCGGCCGCGAGGTGCCAGCGGGCCTCCGCGGCGAACGCCGGCGCGCCCGCCCGTGACGCCTCGTCGGCCGCGGTGGTCAGGTCGGCGACGGCCTGCTCGTGCTCACCGAGCGCCAGGTGGCCGCGGCCCAGCGCCAGCGTCACCGGGCCCATGTACGCGACGCCGTTGCCGGCCGCGTGCTCACCGCGGAACCCCGCGAGCCGGGGCAGGACCTGCCTCAGGTCGTCGGTCAGACCCAGCCCGGACGTCACGAGCACGGCGTCGACCAGACCGGGCAGCACGAAGAACGCGGGCAGCTCCCACTCGGCGACCGGGCCGCAGCGGCGGTAGAACTCCAGCGCCTCGTCGCGGAAACCCGCCCGCAGCAGCAGGAACGCCCGCGTGAGCTTCGACATCAACCGGAACCGCGGCGGCGGGTCGTGGAAGTGGCGGGCCAGCACGAGGCCGTCCTCTGAGACGTCGAGGTGGCAGGAGAGCCCGCACTGCAGGGCGAAGTAGGCGCCTGACGCGGGTTCGCGCTCGATCACGCGCATCCGGTCGTAGGCGCGGCGGCCCGTCTCCCTCGCCTCCGCGAACCGGCCCTGCGCCTGGGCGATGCAGGCCGTCACGACGTCGAGGTGCCACAGCGGGACCTGGCCGCCGACGCGCTCGCAGGCCCGTTCGAGTGCGGGCAGTTCCTCCTGCGCCGCGGCGAGCTCGCCGCTCTCGACCAATGCGTGGACGCGCCACAGCGAGCCCCACATCGCTCCGCGCGGGCTGTGCGTGCGGTGGGCGAGCGCGATCATCTCGGTGGCGAGCCCAAGGCGTTCTGCCCGGCCGGCCGGACCGGGACACGCCTCCTGCCTGGCGTGCAACGCCTCGGCGAGCGCCCTGTCGTCACCCCTGGCCAGCGCGAGCGCCTCGCGGCTCAGCCGGTCGAGCCGGTGCTGCTCGCCGCGGTAGAACGCCAGGTGGCTGCGCTGGGCCAGCAGGCGGGCGCGCGTCGCCGGGCGGACGTCGTGGCGGAGGGCGTTGTCGCACAACGGGGTGGCGACCGCGTTGACGCCCGCGCCGGGTGCGGCCTCGAGCACCAGGGCCGCCTCGGCGACCTGTTCGGGATCCGTGGCGAGTTCGGCGGCGCGCTGGGCGGCCTGGACGCACGTCGCCAGGTCCCCGGCGAAGTAGGCCGCCCTGCCGAGCGCGACCTGAACCTCGTTGCTGTCGCCCAGTTCCGCGGCCGCGCGGTACAGGCGCACGCCTTCCTCGTAGGCGAGCCGGGTCACCGCGTCCCGAGCCGCGCGGATGGTCCACACGCGCGCCTCTTCCGCCGCGCCGCAAGCGTGCCAATGCCGGGCGACGTCCGCGTAGCGCGTGCTGCCCGCCATGGCCTCCGCGATCCGGCGGTGCAGCACCCGGCGTTCGGCGGGGGAGAGCGAGGCCTCGACGGCGTCCCTGGTCAGCGCGTGCGTGAACCGGTGCCCGGTCGCGTCGATCAGCGTCGCCGCCTCGTCCAGGGCACTGATCGGCAGGTCCGACGCCCTCGCGGCGAGGTCGAGGTCGAAGTCGCGGCCGATCAGCGCGGCGGTCTTGACCAGCTCGCGGGCGTCGGGGGAGAGCTTCGCGAGACGGGCGGCGACGATGTCGCGCACGCTGCGCGGTGGCCGGTCCGCACGCCAGGAGCCGTCCTCGAGCGCGCGGGCGATCTCCGTGACGAACAAGGGGTTGCCGCCGGTCAGCTCGGTGATCGTGGCCGCGTGCTCCGCTCCGGCGAGCTCCGCGACCTCGTCGGCGGACAGCCCGTGCAGGTCGATTCGGTCGGCCGAGCGCATGAGGTCCGCGACCGCCGGGCACGGATCGCGGAACGTCGCGAACAGCAGCACGGTCCGCAGGTGCGTGGCCAGGTGGGCGAGCACGAGCAACGACGCCTCGTCCGCCCAGTGGACGTCCTCCACGACGACCACCAGCCCGTCGCGGTCCAGCGCCGTCGTGACCGCGTCGAACACCCGGAACCGGTCCTGCGGCACCTCGGCGTCGTGCGCGAGCACGGCGTCGGGATCCGCGCCGGCCGCCTTCAGCACCTGCCGCCACGGCCAGAACGCGGGCGCCCCGGCGGTCTCGACGCAGTGCCCCCACACCACCTCCCGGCCGAGCGCGAGGGCGTGCCCGGCCAGCTCCTGGGCCAGCCGCGTCTTGCCGATGCCCGGCTCACCGCCGCAGAGCACCAGCCGTCCGGTCCCCGCCGCGAGCCACGACCGCGCCGCGGCGAGCTCACGGCCGCGCCCCACGACCCTCACCTCCTGGATGTCGCTCCGGCGTGAAAAGACGTTTCCCGCGATGCCGCAAACAAATGGTTGGCGAGGAGGGCGAAGATCGGGGAAAGTGGTGCATGCCGCTGTAAGGCCAGGTCAGAGCGTTCATTCGCGGGTGAAGAAATGTGTTCGAACAAGGGTGGAGAGGGGGCTGTGGAGCCCCGCCCGTCTGTAAAACGGGAGCTTTTGTGCAGAGTCGGTTCGACTCCGACCTCCACCACCGTTGCGCCACCGGGGTGAACCCCGGCAACGCACCCCCCGCCCCTCACGACTTACGGGTGGAGGAAGGGGGAGACATGACCATCGACGTACAACAGCCCCGCCCGCTCGGCCTCGTCGGCGGCCAGGTGCACATCGCCGGCACCGCGGGCGGAGCGTTCGAGGCGCGGTTCCGGTACCGCGTGCACGAGGGGCACGATGAGGTGACCGGCGGGTTCAGCGCCGGGGACGGCGTCGGCGGCCACGGCCAGTTCCAGGTGCGCGTCGACGTGTCGGGGGCGTCGTTCGCGCTCGACCGGCTCTTCGTCGAGGTCTTCTGGGTGTCACCGAAGGACGGCGCCGAGCTCGACAAGGTGATCGTGCCGGTGGTGTACGGGCCGCGGATCGTGCCCGGCTACCGGGTGTACCAGGAGTACGTGGTCAAGGCCGGCGACACGCTGTGGTCGATCGCCACGCACTTCTACGGCTCCGGCAACCTCTACACGCGGCTGGTGCGGGCCAACCCGCACGTCATCACGGATCCCAACGTGATCAGCCCGGGGACCGTGATCAGGGTTCCGCAGTCCTGATGTGACCCTCTGGCAGGACCGGGAGTTCAGGAGGTTCTGGCTCGCCAGGGCGATCTCGAACGCCGGGTCCGCGCTGTCGGGCGTCGCGCTGCCCGTCCTGATGTACTCGCTCACCGGCAGCGCCGCGCACACGGCGGCGCTCGCGGCGCTGACCGCCGCGCCTTACCTGGTGTTCGGGCTGGTCGCGGGCGCGCTCGCCGACCGGGTGCACCGGCGCGCGGTCATGGTCGTCACGGACCTGGTCAGCGCCGGTCTGCTGGCCAGCGTGCCCGTCGCGTCCGCCTTCGGCGCGCTGACGCCGGTGCACCTGATGCTGGTGGCGGGCGGGGTGGCGAGCGTCGGTGTCTGGTTCGACGCGGCCGCGTTCGGGGCCCTGCCCGCGCTCGTCGGGAGCGAGAACCTCGTGCGCGCCAACAGCGCGGTCTGGAGCACGGCCACCGCTGTGCACATCGCGGCCCCGTCGGTCGCCGGGGTGCTGTTCGCGGTCCACGGGCCCGCCGGGACGTTGGCGCTCGACGCGGTGAGCTTCGCCGTGTCCGCGGCGCTCGTGCGGACGATCCTGCGGCCGATGACCACCTCGCGGCCGCCGCGCGCGGTCCTCGGGGCGGACATCCGCGAAGGACTCGAGTTCCTGTGGAGGGAACCCACAGTCCGGCTCTTCCTCGGCCTGGGTCTCGGTCAGGCGGTCGCGGGCGGCGCCGTGTCCGGGCTCCTCGTCGTCTACGCCTTCCGCGGGTTCGGCGTCCCGCAGGACGACCCGCGCGTCGGTGTGCTGTTCAGCGCGCTGGCCGCCGGGTCGTTCGCCGCCACCGCCCTCATGCCCGCGATCAGCGACGCCTGCGAGCCCCGCCGCGTCGCCGCCACCGGGCTCACCGCCGGCGTGGGCGTGCTGGGCCTGCTGGTGGGGGCGCCGGCGTGGTGGCTCGCCGTGCTCGGCGTCGCCCTGTGGGGCCTGACCTCAACGGTCGTCGTCAACGGCATCACGGTGCGCCAGTTGATCACTCCTGATCATCTTCAGGGGAGGGTCGGCCTGGTCGGGCGCATGATGACGTTCGGGATCGGGCAACCGGCCGGCGCGCTGGCAGGGGGCGTGCTGGCCGACGCGCTGTCGGTCCGTTCCGCTCTGGTGACCGCGGCATTACCGCTCGCTGTCGCCGCTGTGATCGGATGGTCACAGGTGGGCAGCGAGAGCGGTGGTGAGTTGGGACACGGGCTCAAGTGAGGCTGTGCCGAGGACCTGGTGCCTTGTTGGTTTCATACAAAGCACGCTGCTCAACTCGTTCCGATCTAGCGGTTTTGCTACCGGGTAGTAGACGAGAGTGTGTACATCGATTGAGCGGCGTGTGCCGCTGAGGTCGTAATGTCCGCGAGGAGCCAAGTCGTTGTTCAGTCGTGTAGCGATCGTCAACCGCGGGGAAGCCGCAATGCGGCTGATCCACGCCGTCCGTGAGCTCGCCGCCGAGTCAGGGGAACGGATCGAGACCGTTGCCCTGTACACCGATGTCGACAAGTCGGCGCCCTTCGTCAGGGAGGCCGACCTCGCCTACAACCTCGGCCTGGCGGCGGACCGTCCGTACCTGAACCTGCAGGTGCTGGAGACCGCCCTCGTCGAGACGAAAGCCGACGCCGCGTGGGTCGGCTGGGGCTTCGTCGCCGAGATCCCCGAGTTCGCCGAACTGTGCGAGAAGGTCGGCGTCACGTTCGTCGGCCCGTCCGCCGAGGCCATGCGCAAGCTCGGGGACAAGATCGGCTCGAAGCTGATCGCCGAGGAGGTCGGCGTCCCCGTCGCGCCGTGGTCGCGCGGTGCCGTCGAGAACCTCGAGCACGCCCTGAAGGTGGCCGAGGAGGTCACCTACCCGTTGATGCTCAAGGCGACCGCCGGTGGTGGCGGCCGGGGCATCCGCAAGATCACCTCTCCTGCCGAGATGGAGGAGAACTTCGAGCGCACCAGCCTGGAGGCCGCGCGCGCGTTCGGCTCCGGCGTGATGTTCCTGGAGCGCCTCGTCACCGGCGCCCGGCACGTCGAGGTGCAGGTCATCGCCGACGGCCAGGGCACGGCGTGGGCGCTCGGCGTCCGCGACTGCTCGGTGCAGCGGCGCAACCAGAAGATCATCGAGGAGTCGGCCTCCTGCGTGCTGGAGCAGCACCAGGTCGACGAGCTGAAGGCCTCGGCCGAGCGCCTCGCGAACGCGGTGGGCTACCGCGGCGCGTGCACCGTCGAGTTCCTCTACCACCCCGGTGAGAAGCTCTTCGCGTTCCTCGAGGTCAACACCCGCCTGCAGGTCGAGCACCCGATCACCGAGATCACCACGGGCTTCGACCTGGTCAAGGCGCAGCTGCACGTCGCGGGCGGCGGCAGGCTCGAGGGCGAGAAGCCCGTCGAGCAGGGCCACGCCGTCGAGGCGCGCCTGAACGCCGAGGACCCGGACCGCGACTTCGCGCCCTGCCCCGGCACGATCGTTCGTCTGGAACTCCCCGCCGGCCCCGGCATCCGCGTCGACACCGGTGTGGCCGAGGGCTCGCAGATCCCCGCCGACTTCGACTCGATGATCGCGAAGATCATCGCGTACGGCCGCAACCGCGACGAGGCGCTCGGCAAGCTGCGCCGCGCGATGGCCGAGACGACCGTCATCATCGAGGGCGGCACGACCAACAAGAGCTTCGTGCTCGACCTGCTCGACGAGCCCGCCGTGATCGACGGCTCGGCCGACACCTCGTGGATCGACCGCGTCCGCGCCGACGGCGGCCTGATCTCGCACCGCCACTCCGCGATCGCGCTCGCGGCGGCGGCCATCGAGGTCTACGAGGACGAGGAGCAGATCAACCGCGCCGAGCTGCTGGCGTCGTCGCGGGGCGGCCAGCCGCGCACGAACCACGAGGGCGCGGCCAAGCTGGAGTTCGTGCTGCGCGGCCAGCCGTACGTCGTCAACGTCGCCCGAGTCGGTGCCGCGAAGTACCGCGTCGGCGTGGCCGCCGCGGACTCCGAGACCGTGCTGACCGGGGACGTCGACGTCGAGCGGTTCGACCACCACGTCGGCCAGATCACCGTCAACGGCACGCGGTTCCGCGTCGTCACCGGCACGCACGGCCCGGTCCACCAGGTCGAGGTCGACGGCGTCACGCACCGCGTCACCCGGGACGAGGGCGGTGTCCTGCGCTCGCCGATGCCCGCGCTGGTCGTCGCGACGCCGCTCGCGGTCGGTGCCGAGGTCGAGGCCGGCGCGCCGGTGCTCGTGCTCGAGGCGATGAAGATGGAGACGGTGCTGCGCGCGCCGTTCCGCGCCCGGCTCAAGGAACTCAACGTCGTCGTCGGCACCCAGGTGCCCGCTGGTGGCGCGCTGCTCAAGCTGGAGGAGGTCGAGGACGAGACCGGTGCCGCCGAGGTGGCGAAGTCCGAGTCGTCGGTCGAGCTGGAGCTGCCCGAACCGCCCGCGGACGTCCGGCCGGAGGAGCTCGCCGCCCGCGGTCTCGAGGACCTGCGCGCGTTGCTGCTGGGCTTCGACACCACCGCGCTGGAGACCGCGCGCGTGCTGTCGAACTACATGAGCGCGCGGCTCGAGCTGCAGGAGCGCCCGCTGGTCGCGGAGGCCGAGCTGCTCGGCATCTTCGCCGACCTGAGCGACCTCTCGCGCAACCGCCCGGCCGGTGAGGAGACCAAGCCGGAGAACCACATCCACTCCCCGCGCGAGCACTTCCACACCTACCTGAAGACGCTCGACGCGGACCGCGCGGCGCTGCCGGAGAGCTTCCGCGCCCGGCTCGCGAACGTGATCGGCCACTACGGCATCACCGAGCTCGACCGCACGCCGGAGCTGGAGCAGGCCGTCTTCCGGATCTTCGTGGCGCTGCGCCGCGGCGTGTTCGACGCGGCCGTGGCGACGACCCTGCTGCGCCAGTGGGTGCAGGAGGCGCCGCCGGTCGAGTCCGAGCGCGTGCGCGTCGGCCTGGTGCTGGAGCACATCATCGCCGCGACGCAGGTCCGCTACCCGCAGGTGGCCGACCTCGCCCGCAGCGTCGTGTTCACCTGGTTCGCGCAGCCGCTGCTGCGCCGCACCCGCGCCCGCGTGCACACCGAGGTCCGCAGGCACCTGATCCACCTCGACGCGAACCCGCGCGCGGCGGACCGCGAGGAGCGGATCGTCGCGATGGTGGCGTCGGCCGAGCCGCTGGTGCGCCTGCTCGGGCAGCGCATCGGCAAGCCCGGCGCGGACAACACCCCGTTGCTGGAGGTGCTCGCCCGCCGCTACTACACCAAGAAGGCGCTGGAGAACCCGCGCGTGAGCGGCGCGTTCTTCCTCGCGGAGAACGAGCCGGAGCAGACGCGTCTCGTCTCGACCGCGGTGGAGTTCCCGTCACTGACCGACGCGATCGGGGACGTCGTCAAGCACGCCGAGGGCAGCGCCGTCGTCGCGGACCTCTACGTCAACTGGGCCGACGGCCCGACCGACCAGGACGAGATGGCCGCCGGTCTCGGCGCCGCCCTCGCCGCGCACCAGCTGCCGCCGACGATCACCCGCATCACCACCACGGTGGCGGGCCGTCGCGGCGAGTCGATGCACCACCACTTCACGTTCCGCCCGTCGTCCGGCGGGTTCGCGGAGGAGAGGCTGGTGCGCGGGCTCCACCCGCGCATCGCCGAACGCATGCAGCTCGAGCGGCTGCGCGAGTTCGACCTCACGCGTCTGTCCTCTGTGGACGAGGACGTGTACCTGTTCCGCGCCGTGGCCAAGGCGAACAAGTCCGACGAGCGGCTCGTCGCGCTGGGCCAGGTCCGCGACCTGACGCCGTTGCGCGACGACGAGGGCCGGATCGTGGCCCTGCCCGCCGCCGAGGACGTCCTCGCGACCTGCCTCGACGGCATCCGCCGGGCCCGCGCGCAGTCCGGTGGCCGCACCCGTCTCGCGACCAACCGCGTGGTGCTCTACGCGTGGCCGCCGACCGAGCTCGGGTCGAAGGACCTGGACGCGATCGCCCAGCGCGTGCTGCCCACGACCGCCGGCCTGGACCTGGAGGAGGTCCTGTTCCTGGCGCGGCGCCGCGACCCGGTCACCGGCGAGCTGTCCGACATCGGCGTGCGGATCGCGAACGACGCGGGCTCGGGCGTGCGGTTCTCGTTCGTACAGCCGCCGACCGAGCCGATCCAGCCGCTCGACGACTACCGCCAGAACGTCCTGCGCGCGCAGTCCCGCGGCACGATCTACCCGTACGAGCTGGTCGACATGCTCGTCGGCAACGGCGGTTCGTTCGTGGAGCACGACCTCGTCGACGGCTCCCTGGTGCCGGTCGACCGCCCGCGCGGCGGCAACAAGGCGGGCATCGTCGTCGGTGTGGTGACCACCCCGACCCCGGCGTACCCCGAGGGCATGAAGCGCGTGGTGCTGCTGGGCGACCCGACCAAGTCGCTGGGCGCCCTGGCCGAGCCCGAGTGCTCGCGGGTGATCCACGCGATCGACCTGGCCGAGTCGTTGTCCGTGCCGCTGGAGTGGTTCTCGCTCTCGTCCGGCGCGAAGATCTCGATGAGTTCCGGTGTCGAGAACATGGACTGGGTCGCGGCCGCTCTGAAGCGGATCGTCGAGTTCACGCAGGACGGTGGCGAGATCAACGTCGTCGTCAACGGCATCAACGTCGGCGCCCAGCCGTACTGGAACGCCGAGGCCACGATGCTCATGCACACCAAGGGCATCCTGGTCATGACGCCGGACTCGGCGATGGTGCTCACCGGCAAGCAGGCCCTGGACTTCTCCGGCGGCGTGTCGGCCGAGGACAACTACGGCATCGGCGGCTACGACCGCGTCATGGGCCCGAACGGCCAGGCGCAGTACTGGGCCCCGGACCTGCGCTCGGCGTTCGACGTCCTGCTGGCGCACTACGAGCACAGCTACATCGCGCCAGGTGAGTCCGGCCCGCGTCGAGTTGCTTCGAGCGACCCGGTTTCCCGTGACGTGTCGGTCTTCCCGCACGTGGTCGGCGACAGCCCGTTCACCACGGTCGGCGAGATCTTCTCCGTCGAGGCGAACCCGGACCGCAAGAAGCCGTTCGACATCCGCACGGTGATGCGGGCGCTGTCCGACCAGGACCACGAGGTCCTGGAGCGCTGGGCGGGCATGGCCGACGCCGACACGGCCGTCGTCCAGGACGTCCATCTCGGCGGCATCCCGGTGACCCTGCTGGGCATCGAGTCGCGCGGCGTCGCCCGCACCGGCTTCCCGCCCACCGACGGCCCGGACACCTACACCGCCGGCACGCTGTTCCCGAAGTCGTCGAAGAAGGCGGCCCGCGCCATCAACGCGGCCTCGGGCAACAGGCCTCTCGTGGTGCTGGCGAACCTGTCCGGGTTCGACGGCTCGCCGGAGTCGATGCGGGAGCTGCAGCTCGAGTACGGCGCCGAGATCGGGCGGGCGATCGTCAACTTCCGCGGGCCGATCGTGTTCACGGTGATCTCCCGGTACCACGGCGGCGCGTTCGTGGTGTTCTCGAAGGCGCTGAACCCGTCGATGACGGTGCTCGCGGTTGAGGGGTCGTTCGCCTCGGTCATCGGTGGGGCGCCTGCCGCGGCCGTGGTGTTCGCTCGTGAGGTCGACGGGCGTACGGCCAACGACCCGCGGGTGAAGAAGCTGGAGTCCGCGGTGGCGGAGGCTTCCGGGGCTGAGCGGGCGGCGTTGACCGCTGAGCTGGCTTCCACGCGTCAGTCGGTGCGGACGGAGAAGCTGAACGAGATGGCGGCCGAGTTCGACCGGGTGCACAGCGTGCAGCGTGCGGTGGAGGTCGGGGCGGTCGACGCGATCATCTCGGCGGCGGAGCTGCGGCCGGCGATCATCCGGGCTATCGAGGCGGGTTTGAAGAAGTAGGTTGTTGGGGTCTGGCCCGGTCGTCCCGTTGGGGTGGCCGGGCTTTTCCTTTGTGGCGGGTCGAGCCGGGCTGTTTCATCGCCGCTTCGCGAAGACCGCGATTGGGGCTCTCAGCCGTCAGTGCGCATCCGGGCGTGCACGTGCATGTCATGCCATCCGTCCGCGTGCCGCGCGGCCCCGCGCAACGTCCCCTCGACGGCGAACCCGAGCTTGGCGGCCACTCGGCAGGACGCCGTGTTGGCCGTCGAGTGCTCCAGCGCGAGCCGGTGCAGACCGAAGTCGAAGGCCCACCGCGTCAACGCCCGCGTCGCGCGCACAGCGACCCCGGCGCCCCGTGCGTCGGGCAGCACCCAGTACGACAGGCCTGCGGTGGCTTCGAACAGCGAGATGCCGCGCAGTCCCACCTGGCCGATCGGCCTGTCGTCGGCGACGACCGCCCAGCTGGCGTCCGTCTCGTCGTGCCAGCGCGTGGCCCAGGTCGCGATCCACTCGCGTGCCTCGTCGAGCGTCTCCATGTGCCGCACGTGCCACCGCTGGATGGCGGGGCAGGCGAAGGCCGCTCGCACGGTCTCGGCGTCTTCCTCCCGCCACGGCCGCAACGCCAGGTGGTCGTCGACGACGACGTGCGGTTGGTCGGCTGCGCGCAACGAGCCTGCGGGGAGGGCTGGACTCACGAGGTGAGGCACGTGGATCACTCGTTCGACACGCCGAACGGCACGTGCACGCACGGCACCGTCGGGACCAGGTGCCCCCGCTGGTCGTCGAAGAAGATGTGCGGCCGCAGCACGTCCAGGATCGGCGCCTTCTTCAACCCTCCCAGGAAGAACGCGTCGTTCACCGTCAGCCCCCACGCCTTCAGGCTGTTGATCGCCCGCTCGTGGGCGGGCGCCGAGCGGGCCGTCACCACCGACACCCGCACCCGGTCCTCGGCGACCCGCTGGATCCGGTTGACGCCCGCGAGGAAGTTCCGCAGCGGACCGGGGTCCAGAGGTGTGACGACGTTCGTGGCCTCGTGTTGCTGGAAGCGGTCGAGGCCGCCGGTCTGGTAGATCCGCTCGGACGCGTCGTCGGCGAGTACGCCGTCGAAGTCGAACGCGATGCGCAGTGCCGGGTCGTCGTCGTCCTGGAACGACGACTGGAGCACCTGGCCCGCGGGCATGCCGGCCTGGGTGGCCTTGCGGATGTCCTCCTCGTTGGCGGACAGGAAGAGCGACATGTTGAGGGCCGGCATGAACTCGTGCGGGGCGCGGCCCTCGGTGAAGATCGCGCGGGTGATCGTCAGGCCGTGGTGGGCCGCCGACCGCAGGATGCGCAGGCCCGTGTCGGGCGAGTTGCGCGAGAGGACGATGACCTCGACCAGCGGGCCCAGTGAGTTGAGCCGCAACAGGCGGCGGAGGAACGGGAACGCGACGCCCGGTGCGAACGGCTCGGCCAGGTGTGCTTCCTGGTAGGCGCGGTAGGCGGCCTCGCCCTCGGTGCAGAAGACGGCGTCGGACGCGCTCAGGTCGAACAGAGCGCTTGACGCGACGCCTACGACCAGCAGGTTCTCCAGGCTGGGAGCCACGTCGGTGATCGTAGCCGCCGGTTCTGGTACGGTCGTACCAATGTACTGGTTCGTGCTGGTGGCCTCCGGTGTGCTGGAGGCCGTGTGGGCCACGGCGCTCGCGGCCTCGAAGGGGTTCCGCCGGCCGTGGCCGGTGGTGGTGTTCGCCGTGTCGATGACGCTGAGCGTCGTCGGGCTCGCGTGGGCGATGCGGGGGATCCCGGTCGGCACGGCGTACGCGGTGTGGGTCGGCGTGGGCGCCGTGCTCACGGTGCTCGTCGCGGTGCTGCGCGGTGAGGAGAAGCTCGGGGTGGCGCGCGCGTTGCTGCTGGTCGCGTTGATCGGCTGCGTCGCGGGCCTGAAGGTGGTGAGCTGATGTACTGGGCCGTGTTGCTGGCGAGTGCCGTGCTCGAGGCGGTCTGGGCGACGGCGCTGTCACATGGGGCCTACGTGCTCTTCGTGGTCGCCGCCGCGCTGAGCATGGCCGGGCTTTCCTTCGGCATGAAGAGGATTCCGGTCGGGACCGCGTACGCCGTGTGGGTCGGCATCGGCGCGGCCCTGACGGTGACGTGGGCGATGATCACCGGCGAGGAACCGGTCTCCGCGTGGAAGATCGTGTTCCTCACCGGGATCATCGCCTGCGTCATCGGCCTGAAGTTCCTGAAATCAGGCGTTGATGGTCCACCGCTGGTTGGCGGTTCCGGCGCAGTCCCAGAGCTGGAGCCTGGTCCCGTCGGCGGAGCTGTTGCCGGTGGCGTCGAGACACCTTCCTGACGCCGCGTTGCGCAGCTGACCGTTCGATTCGAGCGTCCACTGCTGGTTGCCCGCACCCGTGCAGTCCCACAGCTGCGTCACGGCGCCGTTGGCGGTGCCGGACGCGTCGAGGCACTTGCCCAAGGCGCGCAACGTGCTGCCGTTGCGGGTCCACTGCTGCGCGTTGGTGCCGTTGCAGGTGTAGAGCTGCACCGCGCTGCCGTTGGCGGAGTTCGCCGCGGCCACGTCCACGCACTTGCCGCCGAAACCGGTGATGGTGCCGCCGGTGGGAGGCTGGGGGTTGCCGCCGGAGGCGGTCTCCCAGATGGCGTTGAGCAGGCTGGTGCTGCCGGTCGTGTCCTGGGAGAGCTCCCAGTTCATGATGCCGCCCGCGTTGGCGAGCGCCCACTGGGTCTTGCGGCGGATCGTCGGCAGACCGTTGTACTGGTTGCCGTTGTAGCTGTCGCGGTTGGCGTTGGCCGGGTCCTGCGCGACTAGGTCGCGGTAGGAGATGTAGGTCGGGCGGCTGTAGAACGGCACGCCCAGCACGGCCTTGCTCGCCGGAAGACCGCGGCCCTTCCAGAAGTTGACCGACGCGATCGACCAGTCGTAGTTCGCGTGCGGGCTGCCACCGTCGTAGGCCATGATGTTCAGCCAGTCGACGATGCCGAACACCGCGGGCTGCACGCCGTTCGCCGTGCCGCCCTCGCTCACGACCGCGGCCGTGAGCAGCTTGCCGCGACTGTGCAGCTCGTTGCCGAGCTGCTGCATCATCGCGGTGTAGTTGTTCGCCGAGGTACCCGGATCCGGGTACTCCCAGTCCATGTCGACGCCGTCGAGGTTGTACTGGTTGACGAGGTTGACCAGGCTGTTGACGAACGTGGTCCGCGAGCTCGCGTTGCCCGCCAGCTGTTCGAACGCCGAGTCGTTGCCGTCGTTCCAGCCGCCGACCGCGATCGAGACCTTGACGCCCGCCGCGTGACCGCGGCTCACCAGCGTCTGCAGCTTGCCCGGGTCCGGCACGCCCTGGAGCGTGCCGTTGCCGTTCGGCAGCACGAACGAGTAGTTGATGTGCGTGAGCTTGGTGTAGGGGAGGGAGTTCACGTCGCCGGACCACGACGGCATGTAGCCGACGCTCTTGAACCCGGCGGGGTAGGCGGCCTGCGCGGCAGGCGCCATGACTGTCAGTGTCGCCGCGGCGGCGGCCAGCGCGAGGCCGGCGGCACCGAGGCGTGAGCGGAATGAACGCATTGCAGGGGAGGCCTTCCACTTCGTCGAGCGCCCACGGCGACGTTAGTGGTCTAGACCGGTTGCGGCCAGATCGACCCGGTACCGGAACTGGTTCCGGTCTACCTGCGGAAACGTCACCGCAGGTAGGAGGCTCCGTTCACATCCATGACCGTGCCACTGGCCCAGAGAGCGCTTTCCGAGGCGAGCCAGGCGACCGCCGCGGCCACCTCCCGCGGCTCGCCGACGCGCCCGAACGGGCTCTGCGCCCGGATCGCCTCACCGGCCGGGCTCGCCAGGAGCCCGGTGACCATGTCGGTCCGCACGAACCCCGGCGCGACGGCCGCGACCGCGATGCCCTGCGGCGCCAGCGACTGCGCGAGCGACTGCGTCATCGCGTGCAGGCCCGCCTTGGCCGCGCCGTACGCGGGGGCGTCCGGCTCACCCCGGAAGGCGCCCCGCGAGCCGACGTTGATGACGCGGCCGCCCTCGCCCATGTGCCGGACCGCGTGCCACGTGAGGTCGGCCGGTCCGTACAGGTTGAGCTCGATCGTGCGGCGCCACGCCTGCTGCCACTCCTCGAACCCGGTCGTGGAGATGTTGTGGTGGAAGTAGATGCCCGCGTTGTTCACCAGCACGTCGAGACCGCCGAGCTTCTCGACGGTCTCGCTCACGACCTGCTCGGCCTGGTTCGCACCCAGGTCGCCCTCGACGGTCACGTGGCCCTCGCCGGGGAGGTTCCCGGCCACCTGCCGCGCCTCGTCCGCGCCGGAGCGGTAGTGGACGGCGACCTGGTGGCCGCCCTCCGCGAGTGCGTGGGCGATGGCGGCGCCGATGCCGCGGGAGGCTCCGGTGACGAGTGCGCGTCGAGTCATACGACGATCATGCCTGGCTGTCGATCAACCACTTGCCGTTCTGCTGCACGAACGTGAAGGTGAGCGTCTCGGTCTCGACGACGGCCGAGCCCTGCATGTACTGCAGCGTCACGGTCACGACGTTGTCGCCCTGCGGCACGAAGTTCGAGAGCTGCACCGCGCTGTACTTGCTCCAGAACGACTGGTAGTTCGCGAAACTCGACGCGCGCACGGACTTGAAGCGGTCGGTCAGCGAGGCGTAACCGGCCTCCAGGTTGCCGGGGATCAGCGCGTAGTAGGCGGTGATCGCCTCCTGGGCGTTCTTCGGACCCGCGGGAGGCTCCGGCGCCTGGCTGGGTGTGCTCGCGGGCGGCGTCGTCTCGGAGTTCGGCGGGGGTGTGGTCTGGCTGTCCGTCGGCTGCTGCGGCTGGGACTGGCTCGTCGTCGGCTGGCTGGACGAGGTGCCCGGGCTGGACGAACCACCGGGCGGCGTCTGGGCGTTCTTCTGGTCGCCCTTGGGCCACAACAGGAACGAGCCGACGCCCACGGCGATCACGAGCAGCACGATCGCGATGGGGACGAGCGGGAACCTGCGGCGGTTCTCGCCGGGCTCCGCCGCAGGCGGGGGTGGGGTGTCGGCCGGGGGTGCGGGGAGCGGGAGGACCGGGGTGGGGTTCACGACCGGTGCCTGCTCGACCGGTGCGGCCGGCTCCTGCTCCGCCGTCGGTGTCTCTGTCAAGACCGGCACGGGCTCGGGTTCCGCGACGGGCTCCGCCACCGGTTCCGCGACGGGCTCCGGCGTCTCCTCGGGCGTGGCCTCCGGCTCGGCCTCGGGCTTCGCGGGCGGCGCGGTCAGTCCGGCGGCCTCGGCTGCCGCCGCGCCCGCGACCAGGCCTGCCGCGGCGGCCGCGGCCTCCTGCTTCGCCTTCTCCTGCGGCTGCGCCTCGACCGGGAGCTGCACGGTCGCCGGGATGACGACCGTCGCCTCGGACGCCTGCGGCGTCTCGTTGACGACGGCGGCCAGCAGGTGCACGGCCTCCTGCATGCTCGGGCGGCGCTCGGGATCGGTCGCGAGCAGCCGGAACAGCACGGGGGACAGCAGGGGACCGGCGTTGGCCGGAGGCATGATCGAACCGCCGGCGACGCGGTGCAGCATCGCGAGGTGGTTGTCCGCGGTGCCGAACGGCGGGCCGCCCTCGACGGCGTTGTAGAGCGTGGCGCCGAGCGAGAAGACGTCGGAGGGCAGACCGGCGTCCTCGCCGCGGGCGACCTCGGGCGAGAAGAAGGCGGGGGTGCCGACCGTGCCGGTCGCGGTGGCGGTGCCGTCGTCGGTGGCGCGGGAGATGCCGAAGTCGGTGATCTTGACTTCCTGGTCCCCGATCAGGACGTTGCCGGGCTTCACGTCGCGGTGCTGGATGCCGTGGCGGTGCGCGGCGGCCAGAGCGGCTGCGGTGTAGCACCCGATGCGGGCCACCTCGCGCGGCGGCAGCGTGCCCTGCTCGGCGATGACGGCGGCGAGGCTGCGGGACGGCAGGTACTCCATGATCAGCCAGGGGCGGCCGTCCTCCTCCACCACGTCGTAGACGCGGATGGCGTTGGGGTGCTCCAGGCGGGCGGCGAGACGGGCCTCGCGCATGGCCCTGACCTTCGCGCGGTCCACCCTGGCGTCGTCGAGGCCGTCGAGCGCGAGCAGTTCCTTGGCGGCGACCACGCGGTGTAGTTGCTCGTCATAGGCCTGCCAGACGACTCCCATCGCCCCTTGGCCGACCTTCTGCTTCAACTGGTAGCGGCTGCCGATGAGCCTGCTGCTCTCCTCCACGCGGGTGCTCCCGTCCCCTCTGATCACTCACAAGTGTGACGGTTGCCGCGTTCGTCGTTGACTGTAACCCCTGCTGGGGGTACATATGGGGTTATGCCGAAAATCAATGTATATCTGCCCGATGAACTCTCGGAGACCGTGAAGGACATGAACATCCCCGTCTCGGCGATCTGCCAGCGCGCGCTCGAAGGGTCGGTGAAGCGGATCGCCGCGATCCGGGCACTCACAGTCGAAGACCTCGAACGCGACGCACTGCCGCAGTTCACCGCCCGCGCGTGGAACGCACTCCAGCTCGCCGCCGAACTCTCCCGGGGGGCCGGGCTCGGCACCGCGCACCTCCTGGCCGGCATCGTGGGGGAGGGGGGAAACCTGGCG
Source organism: Lentzea sp. HUAS12 (assembly GCF_024125735.1). Classification (NCBI taxonomy): domain Bacteria; kingdom Bacillati; phylum Actinomycetota; class Actinomycetes; order Pseudonocardiales; family Pseudonocardiaceae; genus Lentzea; species Lentzea sp. HUAS12. The sequence continues at coordinate 3,471,042 of NZ_CP099738.1, read as the reverse complement.
CTGGACGTCCTGCGCGCGCTGGACGTCGACCCGCGCGGCCTGGCCGCCTCCGTCCCGGACCTCGCCGGCCAGGGGTTCTCCGACGACGGAGCCGCCGCGCTGGAGCTCGCGGTCGTCGAAGCCATCGCGCTGGGACACAACTACGTCGGCTGCGAGCACCTGCTGCTCGGCATCGTCGCCGAACCGGACGGACCCGGCGGCGCGGAACTGCGGGAGCTGGGCGTGGAGATCAAGGGCGCGCGCAGGGCGGTCCAGACGGCGCTCGCGGGCATCGTCCACTTCCAGAAGCAGCAGAAGGCCGCTCCCGACGCGGCGAAGGTGCTGGAGACGATCATGGCTCGGCTGGCCCGCCTGGAGCGGCACGCGGGTATCGGCTGACGAGCTCCGCGCCGATCCGGGCCAGGTGCTCCTCGACCTCCGGCGACTCGACGGTGATCGAGCCGCCCCAGCCGGCGACGTTGCGGGCGATGTCGAGCGGCCGCGGCGCCGTCAGCTCCACCCTCGTGTGCTCGCCGTGCTCCCCGAGGACCGTGCAGTGGCGTCCGTGCTGGTGCCGGAAGACCTCGAGGAACCTGGTGGGCACGAGCACGGTCGCCGACGTCTCCGAGCGCTTCGCCTCGACGGCCGTGACGACCTCGTCCCAGGCGCCGGCGAGCTCGAAGCCGGCGGGCCGGGAGGCGGGCGTGCCGGTGAGGGAGACACCGGCGATGCGGTCGAGCCGGAAGGTGCGCTGCCCGTCCGCGGTCCCGGCGACGAAGTACCAGGTGCCGTCCTTGTCGACGAGCCCCCACGGGTCGACCTCGCGCCCCTTCGGCGCCTCACCGCGCTTCTGGTAGGTCAGCCGCACCCGCACCTGCTCGACCACGGCCCGTTGCAGCTGCGCCACGAGAGAGGGCCTGTCCTTGGTGTCCTCACCCCACGCGGCGGTGTCGACGACCGTGGCGTCCGCGGCGGCCTGCGCGTCCGCGCGAAAGGTCCTCGGCAGCGCTCGCACGAGCTTGCGCAGCGCCGACTTGATCTCCGGGGCGACCGCGGCCGCCGGTCCCGCGACCAGGAACAACGCCTGCGCCTCCGCCGAGGTGAGCCCGCTGAGGTCGGTGCGGGCGCCGCCGACGAGTGCCCACCCGCCGCCCCTGCCCGGCTGGGCGTACACGGGGACCCCCGCCGCGGACAGCGCCTCGAGGTCGCGGCGGGCGGTCGCGGTGGAGACCTCGAGTTCCCCGGCCAGTTCCTTCGCGGTCACCCGGCCGCGGGCCTGCATCAGCAGAAGGGTGGCGACGAGCCGGTCAGCGCGCATGTACCCAAGTCTCCGCTAAAAGTGCTCACTGGATGAGCACTTTGCGGCCGAAGCTCAACTCACACCGACCCGAACTTTTCTGGAGGCAGTGATGTTGCGAGGCATGTCGACCGTGTCCTACTTCGCCGACGACCTGGCCGAGGCCCGCGCCTGGTACACGCGATTCCTCGGCGTCGAGGCGTACTTCGAGCGGAGCACCCCGGACGGCGTGCTCGCCTACGTGGAGTTCCGGCTCGGCGACTACCAGGCCGAACTGGGCATCGTGCAGCGCCGGTTCGAGGTGACCCCGTCCGACGGGCCGGCCGGGCAGATCCTCTACTGGGCCGTGGACGACCTCGACGCGACGCTGGCGAGGCTGCTGGAGCTGGGCGCCAAGACCCACGACGAGCCGCGGGTGCGGGGCGAGGGGTTCGTGACCGCGTCGGTGGTGGACCCGTTCGGCAACATCCTCGGCGTCATGACGAACGTCCACTACCTGGCCGTCGTGGAGCGGAACCGCCCTGTCCTGCCGGAATGACGAGGCTCGCGATCACCGGTCATCGAGGGCTGCCCGCCTCCGAGTACCGCGAGGCGTTGCCCGAGGACTTCCGCCCCGTCTGCGACCGAATGGGTTTCGGGTCACGGTCCTGTGGCCGGAGGGCACCGTCCGCTGACCGCCCGGATCACCACGACAGCTTCGCGACCAGCTCCGCTCGGCTGCGCACGCCGAACTTGGCGAAGAGCGACTTGAGGTGGTCCTGCACGGTGTAGGGCGAGATGTCGAGCCGGGCCGCGATCCCGGACGTCGGCCGGCCGGCGAGCACCTCGTGGCAGACGTCCTGCTCGCGGCTGCTCGCGCCGTGTGCCTCCAGCAGTAGTCCCAGCAGGTCCGCGGCGGAGGCCCGGCTGATCGTCACGGCCGCCTCGCCGTCGCCGTCGCCGAGGAGTTCGCTCGCCTCGAACAGGATCCAGCCACCGCGGGCGTCGCGGACCCTCGCCCGGAACGTGCCCGTGCGTGCTCCCGCCGCAGCGGCACGCAGCATCACCGCGAACCGGCCCGGCGCGACGTCCTCCAGTTCGTCGCGCCACCGGGCGGCGGAGGCCGTCGACGCGCGGACCGTGCCGTCACGGGCGACCACGACGATGGCGGGCGCACCCGTCCCGCGGGCGGCGGTGCGCGACGCGAGGCGGGTCGCGGCGCCGAGAGCCGGGGCCACCGAGGTCATGAACTCCACCTCGCGCTCGCTGAACTCGCCGGTGCGCACCATTCCCGCGCCACCCCAGCAGGTGGCGCCGGCGCGGAAGAGCGACCGCAGCTCGTGACGCAGGCCGAGCGGCCGCCAGACCTCGTTGAGCCTCGTGGACCGCTTGTCCTCCAGCCGCGCCACGGTGTCGCCACGCCGGGCCAGCGATGCGAACGTGTGCGGTTCGCCGGGGGTGTACTCGCAGCTCGCGAGCACCGGTTCGTACTGCTGCGGGATGCGGTTGACGCCGCTGGTCATGGTGGCGAACACGCCGGAGCCGGGGTCCATAGAGGCCCAGCAGGTGAGCTCGCACGGGACCACCTGGTCGATGAGGGCGATGGCCGCCTGGTGCAGTTCGACGACGTCGAGCCCCGCGCTCGCCAGTGCCGTGACGTCGCGTCGCACGCCGAGCGCCCGACCCTCCCACATGGTTGGCAGTGTGCGCCTGTGCGGGACGGTGCGGGATCCCAGTTTTCCGGGATGGAGCAGGCCGTCCGGGCCGTCGAGGCTTTCTCGCATGCTGACCACCGCAGGCGAGGGCACCGTGCTGACCGTGCCCGACGCGACCATCACCGTCCGGATCCCGGGGAGCTCCACGGGCGGTGCCTACGAGCTGTTCGAGGTGGACGCGCCGCGGGGCGAGGCCGCGCCCCCGCACCGCACGCCGTGGCCCAAGGCCTACTACGTGGTGCACGGGCGCATGGCGGTGTTCCTCGACGGCGAGCTGTACGACCTGTCACCGGGTGACGCCATCACGATCCCGCCCGGCGCCGCGCACACGTTCACCGTGCACACGCCGTCGGTGCAGTTCCTGGCGTTCGCCGTCGGCGAGGCCATGGGGGCGTTCTTCCGGGACCTGTCCGCCGACGGCCTGGAAGCGCTGGCCCGGCACGGGGTGACGCAATGAGTGTCGTCGCGCAGGTGGCCGTCGTCGTCGCCGCGCTGGTGCACGTGGTGGTGTGGATCTGCGAGGCGTTCCTGATCGGGCGGGTGCACCTGTCGATGTTCGGGCAGCCGGCCGACCACGTCCCCGCGATCCGCCTGTGGGCGTTCGGGGTGGGGTTCTACAACCTGTTCCTGGCGTGCGGCCTGGTCGCCGGGTTGGTCGCACTGCACGGCGGGCACGAACTGGTCGGCCGTACGCTGGTCTTCTACGTGTGCTGGTTCATGCTGGGAGGCAGCGTGGTGCTGGCCGTCGCCGACCAGCTGGCGCTGAGCCGCCCGCGCAACCAGGCGTGGGGAGGCGTTGTGGCGGAAGGGCTTCCGCCGCTCGTCGTGCTGGTGTTCGCTTGAGTTTTGGGGGAGTCGTTGAAGACGGTCGAACTGCCCGACGGAGCCGTGATCACGGGGCGTGGCCTCCGCGACGGCACGCTCGTGGACCCGCGGCCCGACTACGGGGTGTACCTGCAGCCCAGGCCCGTGGACGTGCCGTGGCCGCACGACCGGATCGACTGGCCGGACTTCCGCCTGCCGCGCGACCACGGCGCCGCCATCGCCCTGATCCGCTCGCTGCACGCCCGCGCGCTGTCCGGCGAGAAGGTCGAGGTGGCGTGCAGCGGCGGTGTCGGCAGGACCGGCACCGTGATCTCGTGCCTGGCCGTGCTGGCGGGCGTGCCGGCGGCCGAGGCCGTGGCGTGGACGCGCGCGCACTACCACCGCCGCGCCGTCGAGACGCCGTGGCAGAAGCGCTGGGTGCGGAACTTCCCGGTCTAGGAGTCGAGCTCGACGACGGTGCGCTTGTGCACCAGCTCGACGACGTCCGGCGGCATCGCGTCGCCGGCCGCGAGCAGCCGGGGCAGCAGCGCGGCGTCGGTGGTGATGGCGCGGAAGACCAGCTCGACGGTGACGTCGTGGCCGGGCCGGTGCACGACGGTGATCTCGTCACCCGGCCCGACCAGACCCGCTTCGAGCACGCGGAAGTAGGCGCCGGGCCGGGCTTCCCGGGTGAACCGCTTGACCCAGCCGCGCTGCCCGAGGAACTCGGCGAACGTGCGGCACGGGATGCGCGGCCCGGTGACCTCCAGCAGCGCCGTGCCGATCCGCCACTGCTCGCCGACGAGGGCGTTCGTGTGGTCGACGCCCTGCGTGGTGAGGTTCTCGCCGAACTGCCCGTTGTCCAGCGCCACGCCGAGCTCGGACTGCCACCGGTCGAGGTCCTCGCGGGCGTAGCCGTACACGGCCTGGTGCTCGCCGCCGTGCACGGTCCAGTCGGCGATCGAGTCGCCCTCCACGCCGCTGCCCGCCGACCCCTCGACGCCGACCGGGCTGATCCGCAGCGGTCCGTCCACCGGCCGTTTGTCGATGCCGGTGGCACCCGCGCGGGCGTAGCCGACCGGGACCGTCCTGCGGGCGACGTTCAGCGAGAGCACGACAGGCATGCGACCGAGACTATTGGCCGACCGCGCGGGCGTCGATCGAATTGACGTAGTCCTGGTAGACGCTGACCTTGTGCGTGATCAGGTCCATGCACTCCTGCAACTGCGCCATCTGCTCGCGGACGCGTTCCTGGTGCTCCTTCAGGATGTCCAGGCGCTGCAGCTCGTTGCCGTCGCCCTGGCGGACCAGGTCGGTGTAGCGGCGGATCTCCGGCACCGGCATCCCGGACATGCGCAGCATGATGCACATCTTCAGCCAGGCGAGGTCCTGGTCCGTGTACACGCGGCGGCCGCCCGGTCCTCTGTGGACCTGGTGCGCGAGGATGCCCTCCTTCTCGTAGAAGCGCAGCGCGTGCACGCTCAGTCCGGTGCGTTCGGCCACCTGTCCGATGCTCAGCCCCATGTGGTCGAGCATAGGCTTGACCTAGAGTCGGCTCTACTTCGTAGGTTCGGCCGCATGAACATGCGCTATCGCGTTCTCGGGGGAACCGGCATCGAGGTCAGCCACCACTGCCTCGGCGCCATGATGTTCGGCTCCGTCGCCAACAACGACCACGAAGAGGGAGTGCGGATCATCCACCGCGCCCTCGACGCGGGCATCAACTTCGTCGACACCGCCGACATGTACTCGGCGGGCGACTCCGAACAGATCGTCGGCAAGGCGTTGAAGGGCCGGCGCGACGACGTCGTGCTGGCCACGAAGGTGCACTTCCCGCTGGGGGAGGGGCGCAACCGCAGCGGCAACTCGCGCCGCTACGTCACCCGTGCCGTCGAGGACAGCCTGCGCCGCCTGGACACCGACTGGATCGACCTCTACCAGGTGCACCGGCCGGACTACACGACGGACGTCGAGGAGACGCTGTCGGTCCTCACGGACCTGGTGCGGCAGGGCAAGATCAGGGCGTTCGGCTGCTCGACGTTCCCGGCGGAGGAGATCGTCGAGGCCTACCACGTGTCGCTGAACCGCGGGCTGATGCGGTTCCGGTCCGAGCAGCCGCCGTACTCGTTGCTGGCGCGCGGGATCGAACGCTCCGTGCTGCCGACCGCGCACCGGCTCGGCATGGGTGTGCTGGTGTGGAGCCCCCTGGCCAGTGGGTTCCTGTCGGGCAGGCACCGCAGGGGCGCGTCGGCCGAGGCGTTCCGGGCGACGCTGACGCCCGACCGGTTCGACGAGTCCTTGGCGCGCAACGCGGCGAAGTTCGACGCCGTGGAGGAGTTCGCGAAGCTCGCCGACGAGATCGGGGTGTCGCTGCCGGCGCTGGCGATCGCGTTCACGACGACGCACCCGGCGGTGACGTCGGCGATCATCGGGCCGCGCACGATGGAGCAGCTGGAGTCGTTGCTGGAAGGCGCTTCGCTGGTGCTGACCGACGACGTGCTGGACCGCATCGACGAGATCGTGCCGCCCGGCACCGACACCTACGACGTGTCCGGTGGCTGGAAGCCCGCGTCGCTGCTGGAGGTCCACCAGCGACGCAGGCCCCTCGACCGGCGTTAGCGCCACACCGCTAGGTCACCACTGCTGGGTGCTCAGGCCGGTGCCCAGGTAGATCTGGTCGAACCCGTTGCCGTCGTTGTCGTCGGTGTAGACGACGGTGACGCGGCCCCACGGGTCGACGCCCACGGCCGGTTCGTCCTGCCTGCCGGTGGCGTTCGAGACCGTGAGCTGCCGTTCGGGACGGCCCGTGGTGGTGCCGTCGGGGTTGTAGGCGCTCGTGTGGACGTCCTGCGCCTCGGTCGTGGTCACCGCGACCCCGAGCTGGTCGTCGATGCCGACCTGCGGGTCGGCGCCCGTCGTCGCCGCCACCGCGCCCCGTGAGGAGCCGGCGGCGGTGAACGACTGGACGCGGACCCCCGACTGCTGCCAGGCCACCGCGAAGTCGCCGTTGAAGTTGGCCGCCACGGCGGGACGGGTGCCCTGTCCCGTCGTGGTCTGCGCCAGCTTCACGCCGCCGGACGGGGTGACGATCTTGCGGGCGACGTTCGCGTCCGCCTCCCACACGATCACCGCGTTGCCCGCGGCGCCCATCGCCACCTGCGGCTTGGCGTGGGTGCCGCCCGCGTTGTTGACCTGGGCCTCGTAGGACTTGGAGCCGATGGACGCGAACATGCTCACCCGCGTGGTGGACGGGTTCGTGCCCTGCTTGTCCTCCCACACCACGGCGAAGCCGCCGCTGTCGGGATCGGCCGCGACGCTCGGGAAGTACTGCTGGCCGTCGGCGCTCGCGTTGGCCGTGCCGGACCCCGACACGGTGCCGCTCGCGCTGACCGAGCGGACCGCGATGTTGTAGTAGCCGTTGCCGTCCGGGTCCTCGGACCACACGACGACGGCACTGCCGTCCTCGCGCACCGAGACGTCGGGCTGCCAGTGGCGCCACGTGCCCGTGCCGCCGGTGGAGAGCTTCTTCTCGTAGACCGGCGTCCCCTCCTTGAAGAGGCGGATCCAGACGTCGGAGTGGACCGGGTCCTCGGGGGCCGCGGTGTCGCGGTCGTCCTCCCAGACGACGGCCGTGTAGCCGTTGCGGGAGGCCGAGACGGACGCGTTGTCCTGGTCGCCGGTCGAGTCGCTGTTGACCGTGGACCACGTCATCGGGGCGGGTGCCAGCAGGAGGCTCGCGATCAGGAGTGTCTTCACGGCGCCTGCAATCCGGGGTTGGCGGCCTCGACGACGTAGCTGCCGACGGTCTTGACCGGGTAGTCGCGGACGGTGACCTTGTCGACGGCACGGAAGTCGACGTTCATCTGCGTCGAGGTCGTGCGGGTCTTCACGTAGCCGCGCAGGTTCTTGAAGTACTTCACGTGCGGGTTCAGCGTCGGGTTGAGGCTGTTGTCGGCGGCGTTGCCGTCACCGCCGGACGTGATCGACGTGGTGACGAGCTCGGTGCCGATGATCCGGTTCTGCGTGCCGTAGTTCTGCATGAGGTTCGCGCCCCAGCTGCGGTGCACGTCGCCGGTGAGCACGACCGTGCCCTTGTTGCCGTTGGTGTCCCATGCGTTCTGGATGCGCGCGCGGTTGGCGGTGTAGCCGTCCCACGAGTCCATGCTCTTCGACCCGTCCGCGGCGGCGAGGCGTTGCGCGAAGAACACCTGCTGGCCAAGGAAGTCCCACGTGCCGAGTTTCTGCCGCAGGCCGTCGATCAGCCACGTCTCCTGCGAGGTGCCGGTGAGCGTGCGTGCCGACGCGTCGGCCTCGGGACAGACCTTCGTCCCGTCACCGCACGCCTGGTCGTCGCGGTACTGGCGGGTGTCGAGCATGTGGAACGTGGCGAGGCTGCCCCAGCGGACCCTGCGGTGCAGCAACATGTTCTGCGCCGTCGGCGCCTGGGCGCTCCGCAGCGGCATGTGCTCGTAGTAGGCCTTGTAGGCGGCGGCGCGGCGGGCCGTGAAGTCACCGGCCGGGCTGCTGTCGTTGCGGACGAGGTTCGCGTAGTTGTTCTCGACCTCGTGGTCGTCCCAGACGACGAGCCAGGGCGCGGTGGCGTGCGCGGCCTGCAGGTCCGGGTCGGTCTTGTACTGGGCGTGCCGGACGCGGTAGTTCGCGAGCGTGCTGATCTCGGTGGAGGGCGCGAACTGGCGGACCTTCGTGGTGGTGGCGCCGCCTTCGTAGATGTAGTCGCCGAGGTGCAGGATCAGGTCGGGGTGCTCCTCGGCCATCCGGCGGTAGGCCGTGAAGTAGCCCTCCTCGTAGTGCGAGCACGAGGCGAAGAGCATGGTGAGCTCGGGCTGGGTGCCGACGGCCGGCGCGGTGAGGGCGCGGCCGGCGGGGGAGATGTGGCCGCCGGTGCGGAAGCGGTACCAGTACTCGCGTCCCGGTTCGAGGCCGGTGAGGGTGACGTGCACGGAGTGGGCGCTCGCCTGGGCGGTGGCGAACGTACCGGTGCGGGCGAGGTTGGTGAAGCGTTCGTCGGTGGCGACCTGCCATTCGACGGCGGTGGCGGTGTTCGGCATGCCGCCGAGGCCGTCGGCGTTCAGGGGGCTGGGGGCGAGGCGGGTCCAGATCACGAACCCGTCCGCGGCTGGTTCGCCGGACGCGACACCCAGGGTGAAGGGGTACCCGATCGCGTTGGCCAGTGCGGGGAGTAGAACTCCGGCGCTCGCTCCCGCGAGGCCGCCCACGATGAAGGTACGTCTCCGTAACGTGGTCATGGGACGCACAGTTACCGGACGCGGGTAAAGGCCCGCCTAATTGCGTGTGGCTTCAAAGTGGTTTCCCACCAGGCGAAAGCGGCGCAGTCGCCGGTGTGGATGTCGAAGGCGTCGGCGAGCAGTTCGGCGGCGCTGAGCGGCAGGCCGGTGTCGCGGACGGCGCGGTAGAGCAGGGCGACGTGGTCGCGTGACCAGGTTTCGAGGCGCAGACCGGGTAATCGCTCCGCCTCGCAGCAGGGCTGGGCGCACACGACGACGTCGAACCACTCGTCCTCGTGGTCGTCGAACGCGACCGTGACGCCGAACCGGTCGGGGTGCAGTGCGGTGACCTTGCTGCGGCGAGTTTCGTAGTGCAGGTCGTGGGGCAGCGCGGCGAGGCGCCGGGCGGCGTGGCGGTCGGGGCCGGTGATCAGCACGGGGGCGTGGTGGGCGCCGCTGTCGAGCACGACGACGTCCCACGTGCTGCGGGTGAGTCTCAGCGCGGTGGCGAGGCCCGAGATGCCCGCTCCGACGACGAGTGCTGTGGCCATGACCTGCCCCTTCCCCTAGGATCGAGATTAGCGAACGTTCAGAAATTTCTGAAGACAGGGTGACTGTGACGGGCGAGACAGACCGCAGGGAGGCCGCCGAGCACCTGGCGCTGACGCTGGTCGGGGCCGGGATGCAGCGGATGGCCGCGCGGGTGCTCGCGGCGTTCCTGTTCACCGACGAGGACTCGCTGACGGCGGGCGACCTGAGCGCGCAGCTCGGGGCGAGCGCGGGGTCGGTGTCGGGTGCGATCAAGATGGTCGTGCAGATGGGGCTGGTGGAGCGGGCGCCGGCGCCGGGCAGCCGTCGTGAGCACTACCGGATGCGCGACCGCGCGTGGACGACGTTGTACGGCAGGCAGCACGCCCCGATCGACGACATCCTGGCGGCCGTGGCGCGCGGGGTGGAGACCGTTGAGCCGGGGCCCGCCCGGGAGCGGCTGGCCTACATGCGCGACTTCTACGAGTTCCTGCTCGGCGAGGTGCCCGCGCTCATCGAGCGGTTCGACCGGCGCCGTGGAGGATCCCGGCCATGACCAGGTCGAGCAGCCGCTTCGCCTGGGTCTCGTCGCCGTTCTGGGCTACGGCGACCAGCATCGTCATCACGTCCAGCGGCTCCGTGGTGGCGTCCAGCGGGGCCAGCAGCAGGGAGATGGCCTCGATCAGCTTGGCCCTGCTGTGCTCGAACGGGTTGACGCCCAGGGCGATGACGGCCTGAAGCGCGTCCTTGAGGTCGTGCTTCGTCGTGATGTAGGCGATGAAGCGGTTCATCCACTCGCGCAGCGCCGCCTCGGGCTCGTGGGTCTCGAGCAGCTCGGGCGCCGCGTCGCAGAGCTTCTCGAGCTCCGTGCGGTAGACGGCCTCGATCAGGGCCTCGCGGGTGGGGAAGTGCCGGTACAGCGTGCCGATCCCCACGCCCGCCTTCTTGGCGATCGCGCCGAGCGTCACGTCCTTCTCGTGGGTGAACGCGTCGAGCGCCACCTCGATCAGCAGTCCCCGGTTCCGGACCGCGTCTGCACGCACTTCATCACTCCTATGGGGTACGCCACTTGCTAAACGGAGGGCCCTCCGCTTACTGTGGAACTCGAACCGGAGGCACCTCCGTTTCAGTGTACGACAGAGGTTGGGGAAATCTGATGAGTGAGCGCATCACCACCCCGTTCGGGTTCGAGAGCACTGCTCTCGAGGTCGTCGAGGGCGTCGACCTGTCCGGCCGTCGCGCCGTGGTCACCGGTGGGGCGTCGGGCATCGGCGTGGAGACCGTGCGGGCGCTGGCCGCCGCCGGAGCCGAGGTCACCATCGCGGCGCGCGACGTGGAGGCGGGCCGCGGGGTCGCCGCCGACGTGTCCGCGTCGACGGGCAACAACGCCGTCCTGGTCGCTCCGCTGGAGCTGACCTCGCAGGAGTCGGTCAAGGCCTTCGCCGCGGCGTGGGACGGCCCGCTGCACCTGCTGATCAACAACGCGGGTGTCATGGCCCCGCCGCTGACCCGCACGCCGGAGGGCTGGGAGCTCCAGTTCGCCACGAACCACTTCGGCCACTTCACGCTGACGCTGGGCCTGTTCGCTGCGCTGCGCGCCGAGGGCGCCCGCGTCGTCAACGTCAGCTCCGCCGGTCACCTGAGCAGCCCGGTGGTGTTCGACGACATCCACTACGAGCGCCGCGAGTACGACCGCTGGCAGGCGTACGGCCAGTCGAAGACGGCGAACGTCCTGTTCGGCGTCGAGGCGGGCCGCCGCTGGTCCGGCGAGGGCATCACGATGAACGCGCTGATGCCGGGCGGCATCCTGACGGCGCTGCAGCGCCACATCACCCCGGAGGAGCTGGAGGAGCGGCGCCGCCTGCGCGGCGGCTCGAACCCGTTGCGCCTCAAGACCCCGGAACAGGGCGCGGCCACCACCCTGGTGCTCGCCGTGTCCCCCTTGGTGGAGGGCCGTTCGGGCCTCTACTTCGAAGACTGCGACGAGGCGCTCCCACACGCTCCGGGCATGAGCAACGGCCTGGCCGCCTACGCGGCCGACCCCGAAGCCGCCGCCCAGCTGTGGGAGGTCTCCGAGGAAACGCTGAAGGTGCAGGCATGATCACGACAGGATTCGGTTTCGAGACAACGGCCCTGCAGGTCGTCGAGGGCGTGGACCTCACCGGCCGCCGCGCCGTCGTCACCGGCGGAGCCTCGGGCATCGGCGTGGAAACGGTCCGAGCCCTGGCCACGGCGGGCGCCGAGGTCACCATCGCGGCCCGCGACATCGACGCGGGCGAACGAGTGGCCACCGCCCTCGCCAAGTCCACCGGCGCGCACATCTCGGTGGCACACCTGGACCTCTCCTCCCAGGCGTCGGTGAAGGCCTTCGCCCGCAACTGGGACGGCCCGCTCCACCTCCTGGTCAACAACGCGGGCGTCATGGCCACCCCGCTGACCCGCACCCCGGAGGGCTGGGAACTCCAGTTCGCCACCAACCACCTGGGCCACTTCGCCCTGACCCTGGGCCTCTTCAACTCACTCCGAGCCGAAGGCGCCCGCGTCGTCAACGTCAGCTCGTCCGCCCACCTCATGAGCGACGTCGTCTTCGACGACATCCACTACGCCCACCGCGAGTACGACCGCTGGGAGGCCTACGGCCAGTCCAAGACCGCCAACATCCTCTTCGGCGTGGAGGCGGGCCACCGCTGGGCAGGCGAGGGCATCACCATGAACGCCCTCATGCCGGGCAGCATCGCCACCAACCTCCAACGCCACCTGACCCAGCAGGAACTGCAGGACCGCATCCGCCAAAGCGGCGCCACCGCCACCCGCCGCGTCAAGACCACGGAGCAGGGCGCCGCCACCACCCTGGTGGCAGCCACCTCGCCCCTCCTGGAGGGCGTGTCCGGCAAGTACCTCGAAGACTGCAACGAGGCCACGCCGGCGGAGCCCGGCAACCACCTCCGCGGCCTGGCGGCCTACGCCCAGTCCGAGGAGTCGGCAGCCCATCTGTGGAAGGTGTCGGAGGAAACCCTCTGGTCCCTGAAGGCGGCCTAACCACCCCGTCGGGGTGGTGGCAATGGGTGCGGCTGGGGCCGGGAGCGCGGCTCCCGGCCCCAGCCAGCCATGGGCTGGTAGGGGCGAACGGCGACGGACAACGGCACCGCCGCCACCGCTGATCTCCCGTCCGCACCGAGGGCGGCCGCTGGCGGCTGCCGCCGCGACAGCCACACAACATCCCTCGCACCAGCACCCGCCGACCGGCTTCGCCTCTAACGGCTCCGTCAGCCTTCGCCTGTTTCGCCGCGCTGCCACCGCTCGCTGCCATCGTGACTGCGGCAGCCTTCATCGGCGCTGCGCCATTCATGGCTGCGCCACCCAAGGTGGCGCGCCACCCACGCGCCTCTCACCGCTGGCGCCACACCGCCGCTACACCCCGCCTGTCGTGGCACGTCCGTCCCACCCGCCACTGCCGCCGTCACCCACCCGCCGCCGCCACCCACACGCCACTCACTGCCGCCACCCGCCCCGCCTACCGCGGCACACCCGCCCCCACCAATCTAGAGGTCTGGACCATTTCGTGCCACAATGACTGTGGGTCGCCGCCTGTAAGCGAAAGGTGAGCGAATGTCCGCCCGCATCCTGCCAAGGGCACTGACAGCCCTGCTTCTGCTCATGAGCACCCTCCTGGTCCCGTCCACCGCACAAGCCACCAAAGCCGCCCAGGCCGCCGACACGTGCGCCCTCAAACCCCGCCCGGCCGGCAAAGTCCTGCACGGCTACTGGGAGAACTGGGACGGAGCCTCGAACGGCGTCCACCCGCCGTTCGGCTGGACACCGATCACCGACAGCCGCATCAAGCAGCACGGCTACAACGTGATCAACGCGGCGTTCCCCGTGATCCGCTCCGACGGCACCGTGCTGTGGGAGGACGGCATGGACGCCGGCGTGAAGGTCGCGACGCCTGCCGAGATGTGTGCGGCGAAGACCGCCGGGGCGACGATCCTGCTGTCGATCGGTGGTGCCGCGGCGGGCATCGACCTGAGTTCGGCCGCCGTGGCCGACCGGTTCGTCGCGACCGTGGTGCCGATCCTCAAGAAGTTCAACTTCGACGGCATCGACATCGACATCGAGACCGGGCTCGTCGGCAGTGGCAACATCGGCCAGCTGTCTGCCTCGCAGGCCAACCTGATCCGGATCATCGACGGCGTGCTCGCGGCGATGCCGGCCGGGTTCGGGCTCACGATGGCGCCGGAGACCGCGTACGTGACGGGTGGCAGTGTCGTGTACGGGTCGATCTGGGGTGCTTACCTGCCGATCATCAAGAAGTACGCGGACAACGGGCACCTGTGGTGGCTGAACATGCAGTACTACAACGGGTCCATGTACGGCTGCTCCGGCGACAGCTACTCGGCCGGGACCGTGCAGGGCTTTGTGGCGCAGACGCAGTGCCTGAACAAGGGGCTCGTCGTGCAGGGCACCACGATCAGGGTGCCTTACGACAAGCAGGTTCCCGGGCTGCCCGCGCAGCCCGGTGCCGGCGGCGGTTACATGAATCCCACGCTGGTGGGGCAGGCGTGGAACAGCTTCGGCGGCCAGCTCAAGGGCCTGATGACCTGGTCGATCAACTGGGACGGCTCGAAGGGCTGGACGTTCGGCGACAAGGTGAAGTCGTTGCAGGGGCGTTAGAGCACGATGGTGTTCTGCCCGGCGGCGATCCGCCAGCCTTCGTCCTCTTTGGACAGGATGTAGAGCGGTGAACCCTCGTTCTGGTCGGGCAGGGGAGTGCCGTCGGGGCGGACCGGGCGCTGGCGGATCTTCACGGCCGCCACGTCGGGCCTGATGAACAACACGTGCGCGACCTCGTACGTGGCGGTCGCCTCCTTCGCCGCGCCGGGCAGGACCTGGCGGGTGAAGGAGGCGATCTCGTCGCGTCCGTTGAGTCTCCTGCCGTGCGCGGTGGTCCAGATCGCGTCCTCGCGGAAGAGCGCGATGAACTCCTCGGGGAGCTCGTTCTGCTGGGAGTGCTGGACGGTGGCGACGAGCGCTTCGATGTCTGCGAGATCGGTCATGTCGAAGATCGTCGTACCTCGACCGAGCTGGAGGTCAAGCACTGCCGAGCACCCCACCCGCCGAGCACCTCACTCGCGGGGCGCGACCCTGGACTCGTAGGACGCCGGCTTGTACCAGGGGTTGAAGTAGCAGCCGGTGCCGTACTTGCGGTCGTGGCCCGGGCAGGACGCCGCGATCAGGAACGCGTTGGAGCGGATGCCCCACTTCTCCCAGGTCTCCAGCGACTGCATGGCCGCGGCGTACTCGGAGTCGCTGAACGCGCTGTGCGTGGCCTCGGTCGTGAAGGTCTGCACGAGGTTGTACCAGCGGCCCGCCTTCTGCACGGTGTCGCGGTAGGCCGACTCGTGCTCGACGAACGCCGTGGGGTCGCCGATCGCGTGCACCGACAGCACCGGGATGTCGATCTTGCCGGTCAGGTCGCTGTCGTAGGCCAGCTGCGCGCGGGCCTCGGGGTCCGCGGCGAAGCGGGCGACACCGGCGTTCAGCGCGGCGTCGTCGTGCGAGCCCTTGTACACCACGCCGGTGTTGCTGAACGGGTTCTTGCCGCCCAGCCGGTTGTGCACGATGTCGCGGAACGTGAACGTCGCGAAGTTCAGGTGCGAGTTCAGGGTTTCCTCGGGGATCTTCGTGACGGTCAGGATGTCGGTGAGCTTCTGCTGCTGTTCGGGCGTGCGACTTCCTGCCACGCCGAGACATTCCTCGATCCTGCCGCGCAGCCCGGCGGTCGTCATCGTCGAGTCGGCGCGCAGGCCCTGCCACAGCGGGTACTGCACCTCGGACGGCCGCGGGTGGTTGCCGCAGTAGTACTGGTAGACCGCGCGCAGGTCGACGCGGTAGTCGTAGCCGCGCGACCCGCCCGCCATCACGCCGCTCGTGAGCAGCGCCGCGTCATAACCCTTGTACAGCTCGATGGTCTTCGCCGCGACGTTGCCGCCCCACGACTGCCCGTGGATGAACACCTTGTGCGGCTTGAGCATCGCGCTGACCATCTTGCGCAGGTTGTCGGTGTCCTCGGCGGCCATCCGCGTGCCGTACCCGCCCCGCCGGTACGAGGTGCCCGCCCACGCGTAGCCCTCCTTCACCATGACGGACCACCGGTTGAGGTCGTCACGGGTGCGCTCCGGCGTCGGCGCGCCCAGGTCAGGTCCGCCGTGCGAGTGCACGACCAGAGTCTTGTTCCACTTCTTCGGCACGGCGATTGTGTAGTACGCGCCGTTGGCGTCCTGTCCCTCGTAGCAGGTGGTGCCGGCGGGGACGTTCTCCGGGCACGGCGCGGTCGGGGGCAGGTGCACCGGAGACGTGAGACTCGCGGTGAGTGCGAAGGCCAGCAGGACGTTCATGGCGGGAATCGTGGGTCCAGCCGGAGTAGTGGTCCAGGTCACCAACCCAAACTTGGGATTTCCCTGACGTTACGAGCGCGTCACGCGCCGGAACCGCACGCTGTTCAGCACGTGGCGCGCCCACGCGTGGTCCGCCGGGTCGTCGTGCACGCACGTCACGACGAGCATCTCGCCGAACCGCGCGACGTGGCCGTGGAACTCGTGCCGCGTCACTCCGTCCGAAGTGGTCGTGAGCCACAACGCGTGCCGCAGCTCGACGCCGTCGCGCACGAGGAACTGCTGCTCGGCCGGCACGTCCGGTGCGCCCTCCAGCGCCATCTCCAGGAACTGCTCCGCAGGCGTGCCCATGGCGCGGCGGACGTCCACGAACACCGCGCGGCCGGGGCCCGCGAAGCGCAGGCCCTCCTCCAGCACGTGCGGGGTGAGACCCGCGGTGCGTTCGATGCTCCACGTGCCGGGCAGCTTCTGCCGGATCGAGATCGGCAGCTCGACCAGGTACCCGCTGAGCACCTCGTCGCGGTCCCACACCCTGCCGAGCACCGGGTGCTGGACGTATTCGGGCAGGTCGTCGGGCTCGCGGACCTCGGCCACGACCGGGACGCCGCGCAGGTCGTCCCACGGCTTGAGGTCGTGCGCGAACGTGCCGGTGAACCGCAGCGTGGCGTAGCCGGGGCCGTCCCAGACCTCGGCCGCGTGCCGGGCGGCCTCGGGGTCCACGCGCATCCAGGCGCCGAACCACAGTTCCAGGTCGCAGGTCAGCTCGACGGGCAGCACGCACCGGACGTAGGCGGCGTCGTCGGCCAGCAGGACGTTGCCGCCCGCCCTCAGCGACGGGGTCCGCACGCCGGGAGGCAGGCCCAGGTCGAGGTCGATCGCGCCCGAGTCGTCGACCTCGGCACCGCAGCAGTCGCAGGCCGTCACCCGATGAACCGGACGCTGTTGAGCACGTGCTGCGCCCACGAGCGGTCCGCCGGGTAGCGGTGCACGCAGCGCACGGAGATCATCGTGCCGGGCCGGACGACGTGCCCGTGGAACACCTGCTCCTCGTGGCCGTCGATCACCTCGCTCAGCCAGAACGCGTGGCGCAGTTCGGGGCCGTCGTGCGTGACGGAGTGCTCGGCGCTCGCGGGGAAGCCGTCGAGGACCGCGCCCAGGAAGTCGCTCACGCTGCCGCCGGTGAGGTCGGCGTAGACGTCGAGCGCCACCCGGCGGTCGGGGCTCGTGAACCTGACCGTGCGGCCGTCGACGGTGCACCGCATGCCCTCGGTGCGTTCGACGGTCCAGACCTCGCCGAGCGTCTCGCGGACGGGCACGGGCAACGGGTGCCGGATGCGGCACAGCACCTCGTCGCGGTCCCATTCCCGGTCCAGCAACGGGTGCGAGGTGAAGTAGGGCAGCTCGTCGGTGTTGAGCACGGCCGCCTCGACCGGCACGCCCAGCAGGTCCCACGGCTTGATGACGTTCGCGAACCGGCCGGAGATCCGCAGGTTCGCGTACTGCTCGTCGTTGTCCCACACGGCGTGCGCGTACATGGCGTCGACCTTGGAGATCTGCGTCCACGCGCCGAACACGATCTCGGTTCCGCCGGTCAGCCGAACCGGGAGCAGACAACGGATGTAGGAGTCGCCGTCCGGTCCGACGAGCAGCCCGCCCGTCGGCGCGCCCAGCCGCTCACCGGGCACGCCGAGCAGTTGCTCCGGACGGTTCAACCTGTAGTCGATGCGGTCCGTAGAGGTGATCTCGGCTCCGCAGCATCCGCAGTGGACGGTCATGCGGAGAGATTAGAGCTCCTCGTCGGTGAGCAGTCGAGAGCGCACCAGAAAACGCACTCCCAGTGGTGCTTCCAGCGAGAAACCGCTCCCACGACCGGGCACGACGTCGATCGTCAGGTGGGTGTGGCTCCAGTACTCGAACTGAGACGCGGACATCCACACCGGCACCACGAACGAGTCGACGGCGAGATCACCCAGGTGCACGTCGGACGCGCCCGTGCGGAACTCCCCGAGGGGATAGCACATCGGCGCCGAGCCGTCGCAGCAGCCGCCGGACTGGTGGAACATCAGGTCGCCGTGGTCGGCCCTGAGGCCGCGGAGCACGTCCGCGGCCTCAGGGGTCAGTGCGACGCGGGGCATCAGAAGAAGCCCTGGGCGTTCTGCGAGTAGCTGATGAGCAGGTTCTTGGTCTGCTGGTAGTGGTCGAGCATCATGCGGTGGTTCTCGCGGCCGATGCCGGACTGCTTGTAGCCGCCGAACGCCGCGTGCGCCGGGTAGGCGTGGTAGTTGTTCACCCACACGCGGCCCGCCTGGATGTCGCGGCCGGCGCGGTAGGCGGTGCCGCCGTCCCGGGACCACACGCCCGCGCCGAGGCCGTAAAGGGTGTCGTTGGCGGTCTTGATCGCGTCGTCGTAGTCGGCGAAGCGGGCCACGGAGACGACCGGGCCGAAGATCTCCTCCTGGAAGATCCGCATCTTGTTGTCGCCCTCGAACACCGTGGGCGTCACGTAGTAGCCGCCGGACAGCTCGCCGCCGAGGTCCGCGCGCTCGCCGCCGGTGAGGACTCGGGCGCCCTCCTGCTTGCCGATGTCGATGTACGAAAGGATCTTCTCGAGCTGGTCGTTGGACGCCTGCGCGCCGATCATCGTCTCGGTGTCGAGCGGGTGGCCCTGCTTGACGGCCTTCGTGCGCTCGACGGCGTCGGCCATGAACTGGTCGTAGATGTCGCTCTGCACCAGCGCGCGCGACGGGCAGGTGCAGACCTCGCCCTGGTTCAGCGCGAACATCGTGAAGCCTTCGAGCGCCTTGTCGTAGAAGGCGTCCTTCTGCGCGGCCACGTCGTTGAAGAAGACGTTCGGCGACTTGCCGCCGAGCTCCAGCGTGACGGGGATGATGTTCTCGCTGGCGTACTGCATGATCAACCGGCCGGTGGTCGTCTCGCCGGTGAACGCCACCTTCGCGACCCGGCGCGAGGACGCGAGCGGCTTGCCCGCCTCGACGCCGAAGCCGTTGACGATGTTCACGACGCCCGGCGGCAGCAGGTCGGCGATGAGCTCCATCAGCACGTGGATCGACGCCGGTGTCTGCTCGGCGGGCTTGAGCACCACGGCGTTGCCGGCCGCGAGGGCGGGCGCGAGCTTCCAGACCGCCATCAGGATCGGGAAGTTCCACGGGATGATCTGCGCGACGACGCCGAGCGGCTCGTGGAAGTGGTACGCGACGAGGTCCTCGTCGATCTGCGAGATGCCGCCCTCCTGGGCGCGGATCGCGCCCGCGAAGTAGCGGAAGTGGTCGATCGCGAGCGGCAGGTCGGCGGCGAGCGTCTCGCGCACGGCCTTGCCGTTCTCCCACGTCTCCGCGACCGCGAGCTTCTCGAGGTTCGCCTCCATGCGGTCGGCGATCTTGTGCAGGACGTTGGCCCGCTCGGCCACCGAGGTCCTGCCCCACGCGCGGGCGGCGCCGTGGGCCGCGTCCAGCGCGCGTTCGACGTCCTCGGCGGTGCCGCGGGCGATCTCGGTGAAGTCCTCACCGGTGACCGGGGAGGGGTTGGAGAAGTACTGGCCCTTGGCGGGCGGCACGTACTCGCCTCCGATGAAGTGGTCGTACCGGTCGCGGAACGTGACCACGCTGTCCGGCTGTCCTGGAGCCGCGTACTTCGCCATCTCTGGGCCTCCCGCATCGTTGCGAACAGGCGGCGAACGTAGAACCGGCAACGTTTCACCCACGTTGCATCCGATCGGAGTACTCGCAGGCTTGCTCCTGCGGTGGTACGGACTGCATCCTGGACCGATGGACCCAGTGGAGCTGGGTGCCGCGCGTCCGGTGATCTTCGAGTCGTGGCGGCGCTCCCTCGCCGCGCGCGTCGACCCGGACCGGCACGAGGCGCCGGTCGTCTACGCGCGCGACGAGGTCGCCGACCTGCGCGGCACGCACCCGCTGGCCGCCACCGTGCCGCTGCTGAAGACCACGCTGTCGATGGACGACACGATCATGATCGTCACCGACACCCGCGGCCACATCCTCTGGTGCGAGGGCGACAACCAGGTCCGGCACAAGGCGGAGCGCGTCCACCTCACCGAGGGCTCGCGCTGGAGCGAGGACGTGATCGGCACGAACGCGATGGGCACCGCGCTCGCGACCGGCAGGCCCGTCACCGTCCACTCCCGCGAACACCTCGTGCGCACCTACCACGGCTGGACGTGTGCGGCGAGCCCGATCCACGATCCCCACACCGGGGTGCTGCTGGGAGTCGTCGACGTCAGCGGGCCGCTCAAGACCATGCACCCGGCCGTCGCGCAGCTCGTGTCCGCCGCCGCCCAGCTCGCCACGCACCACCTGCAGCGGTTCGCGCCGCGGCAGCACGTGCTGACGCTGAACTTCCTCGGCGGGCCGCACGCCGACCTCGACGGACGGCCGCTGGCGCTGACGTTGCGCAACGCGGAGGTGCTGACGGCGCTGGCCCTGCACCCCAAGGGCCTGACGGCCGAACAGCTCGCGTTGCTGCTCTACGGTGAGCGCGGGAACCCGACGACGGTCCGCGCGGAGTTGCACAGGCTGCGCGCGCAGCTCGGTGGTGTCCTGCTGACGAGGCCGTACCGGCTGGACGCGGTGGTGCGCGGCGACTTCCTGGACGTGCGGACGGCTCTGCGGTCCGGCGACGCGGGCAGGGCCACCCGGCACTACAGCGGTGACCTGCTGCCCCGGTCGGACGCGCCGGTGGTCCGCGAGGAGCGGGTCGACCTCGCCGCCGCCGTCCGCAAGGGCGTGCTGGAGCGGGGAGATCTCGACGCGCTGCTGTCGTTCGCGGACAGCGGTGACGACGCCGAGGTGCTCGAACGCCTCCAGGTGCTCCTCCCGGTCACCGACCCCCGTCACGCTCTTGTCTCCTCGCGCCTGAGAAGGGCGCTGGAATAGGCTTTCCCGCAAGGGGAGGGCAACAGTGAAGCAGTGCATCAACTGCACGACCCGGTTGTCGCGCAAGGACGTCACCGAGGTCGCGTGGTGTGCTTTGTGCGAGCCGTGTCTGCTGCTCGTGGCGGACCAGATGAAGCTCGTCCACGACCGGCCCGGTGGCGCGGAGGTGCAGATCCGGCAGTGCGGCTGGTGCGGTACCGCGCGCTCGTGCGGCACCGGCTGGCGCACGAGGTGCCTGGTGTGCCTGGACGAGCGGTCCGTGCCGGACCCGGCGGTGCAGGAGAACGCGCACCGGCTCGAACTCGGCGGGACGTGGCGGGAGAACTCGGAGTTCCTCGCCGCGACGACAGTGAAGCTCCGGCTGGCCAAGTACTTCCGGCCCGGATGGACCGTGCTCGCGACGGACGTGCACGGGTTGCCGTGGACCGGATACCGGTGGCTGACGAAGTCGCACGGCACGTGGGGCCGCAACGACGAGACGGGAGAAGTCGAACGGCTCAAGCGCGTACGCGGCGATGCGACCCTGCTCTACCTCGTCCGCTACGGCAAGGTGCTCGCGTTCGGGCGCGGCACCGAGGACAGGGTGGGCGCCCACGTCGCCCAGGGCGCGGTGCCGGTCCTCGTGCTGTCCGCGCCGGGCGAGCGGGTCGCGGTCGCGCGGGACGAGCTCAAGCGCGCCCACCGCGGCGAGATGGTGTCGCAGCGGACGCCGGTCGACCTCTTCCGGGTGCTGCCGGACGGCCTCGACGTCACCGATCGGTTTCTGCCGAGTTGATCGGGCCGCCGCCGGGTAGTCCAGGACCGTGGACGACGTCGTGGTGGTGGGACAGATCGCGCGGGACCTGGTCCTCGTCGTGGACGAGGTGCCGGGTCCCGGTGGCACGGCACCCGTGCGGGAGCGCCGGGAGATGCTCGGCGGCAAGGGCGCGAACATCGCCGTCGGCCTGGCCCAGCTGGGCGCGCCGGTCGCGCTCGTCGGTGTGGTCGGCGACGACGAGATGGGCACCCGGCTGCTCGCGCGCGCCGGCGCGGACGGCATCGCGACCGGCGGCGTGGTCGTGCGGCCGGACTGCCGGACCGGGCTGATCGTGGACGTCGTCGCCGACGGCTGGCGTTACCTCGAAGACCTGCCGGACGGCGTGCTGCTGCGCGAGGACGACCTGCCGATGGACCTCATCGCGCGTGCGGGGGCCGTGGTGGTGCAGCTCCAGCAACGGCCCGAGGTCGCGCTCAAGGCCGCACGGGCGGCCTCCGGGCATGTGGTGCTCGATGGCGCCCCCGAACGGCTGCGAGACGAACTGCTGGCGTGCGCCCACGTCGTGCGCGCCGACCACCAGGAGGCCGAGCTGCTGACCGGCCGGACGATCACGAGCGCGGACGACGCGCTGGAGGCGGCGCGCGAGCTGAAGGGCCTCGAACTCGTCGCGTTCGCCGTGAACGACGTGGGCAACGTGTTCGTCTGGGACTCGGGTGAACTGGTGTTGCCCCTGGGAGACGCCGAGGTGGTCGACACGACCGGCGGTGGTGACGCGTTCGTCGCGGCGCTGACGTTCGCCCTCACGCGGGGAGACGGCCCCGAGGCGGCGGCCAGGCTCGCGGTGGAGGCCTCCGGGGCGACCGTCGGCCATCCGGGAGGCCGGCCGAACCTCACCGGACGGTGATCAGCCGAGTTATCGTTACTGCACGTCCGGTGAGGGGAGGGGTCCGCGTGCGAGTGATCGCCGTCGTGCTGTTGCTGCTGCTGTCCGCCACGCCCGCGCACGCCGCGACCGGCACGTACCTGCGCTTCGGGCACTTCTCGAAGGACCAGGCGCGGGTCGACGCGGTGCTCGACGGGGTCAAGCTCGGCACCCTCGACTACGCCGACCTCGACACCTACCGCCGGGTCGAGCCGGGGGAGCACGTCGTCGAGTTCCGCATGTCCGAGCCCGGCAGCCCGCTGCTGCGCTCGCTCACGGTGCAGGCGGGCTCCGGCAAGGCGTACACGGTCGTCGACCTGGCCTCCACGATGAAGGTCCTGGAGGACGACGTCAGCCTGCCCGCGAACGGGCAGGCCCGGCTGCGCGTGATCAACGGCGGCGACGCCGAGATGGACCTGGTGCGGGCCGGTGTGTCCGTGCACCGCGCCGTGCAGGCGAACTCGTCGACCGGCTACCTAGAACTGGCACCCGGCTCCGAGGCGCTGGAGATCCTGCAACGCGGCAAGGACTCGACGCGGCTCGAAGCGACCATCGAACCGGGTGGCGTCTACTCGCTGCTGGTCAGCGCCCGGCGGATCGAGCTGCGCACGGACGCGAAGAGCGCCGAGGTCGTGCCCGGCGGTGGCCAGGAGACCGGGTTCGGCGGCATGGCGGGCGGCTGGGACTGGCTCACCGCGCTGGTGATCACGCTCATCGTGGGCGTCGCCATGTACTCGGTGCGCGGCCGGCTGTTCCGGTTCGGCTGATGGCCAAGGCCAAGCTCCTGATGGGAGCGGCGATCGTGGTCACGCTGATCTACGTGGTCAAGGGACCCGGTGGGGACGAGGCGCCGGAACCGGTGACGGTGCTGATCCCGTCGATCGGCGTCGAGACGAAGCTCGAGTCGCTGGACGTGGACTCCTCGGGGGCGCTGGAACCGCCGACCCGCGCCGACAAGGCCGGGTGGTTCGCCAAGGGCGTCGCGCCGGGGGACCGCGGGCCCGCGGTGATCGCGGGACACGTCGACTCGAAGACCGGGCCCGGGGTGTTCTTCCGGCTGCCGGAGCTGCAGCCCGGCGCCGAGGTGCTGGTCGAGCGCGAGGACGGCAGCAGGCTCACGTTCGTCGTGAGCGGCACGCACACGACCGAGAAGACCCTGTTCCCGACCGCCGCCGTGTACGGGCCGACGCCGTTGTCGGAGCTGCGGCTCGTGACGTGCGGCGGCGAGTTCGACCGGGTCGCGGGCAGCTACCGCGACAACATCATCGTGGACGCGGTCCTCAAAGCCTG
Organism: Lentzea sp. HUAS12; assembly: GCF_024125735.1. NCBI lineage: Bacteria > Bacillati > Actinomycetota > Actinomycetes > Pseudonocardiales > Pseudonocardiaceae > Lentzea > Lentzea sp. HUAS12. The sequence continues at coordinate 3,447,223 of NZ_CP099738.1, read as the reverse complement.
ACGGTCTCGTCCGCCCATCGGTTCAGCAGCGTGGCGTCGTGCGAGATCGCGAGCACGCCCGCGCCGGTCCGCTCCTGGTAGGCGCGGATCACGCCGACCAGCGCCGCGGTCGTGGAGGCGTCGAGCATCGTCGTCATCTCGTCGCAGATCAGGTAGCGCGGGTCCCGCGCGAGCGCGCGGGCGAGGCAGGCTCGTTGCAACTGGCCGTCGCTCACCTCGTGCGGGCGGCGGCCCAGCAGGTCGTCGGTGAGCATCACCAGGTCGGCCAGCTCGCCGACGCGGTCCTGGTCCTTCAGCGGCTCGGCGATCGCCTGGCGCAGGGTGAAGCGCGGGTCGACCGACAGCCTCGGCTGCTGGAACAGCACGCCGATCTTCGTGCGCTGGCGAGCCTGGAACCGGAACCCGGTGACCGTCTCGCCGTCGATCTCCACCGTTCCGGCGAACGGCTTGTGCAGCAACGCGAGCACGCGGGCCACAGTGGACTTGCCGGAGCCGCTCGGCCCGGCGAGGCCGACGGTCTGTCCCGGTGCGACGGTGAGGCTGACGTCGGTGATCACCGGGGCGCTGTACCCGGCGGTGACGTCCTTCGCGGTCAGCACGGGCGGTGGCACGCGACGGCGTGCGAGTCGTCGGTCAGCACGGGGCGGTCCTCGCAGATCGCGGTGGCCTGGTCGCAGCGCGGGGCGAACGCGCAGCCCGCGGGCAGGTCGGTGAGCAGGGGCGGCTGGCCGGGGATCGGCAGGAACTCGCGTTCCGGCAGGGCATTGGCGAGGCCTCGGGCGTAGGGGTGTTTCGCGCGGTCGAGCACCTCGTGCGCCGGGCCGACCTCGACGATCCGGCCCGCGTACATCACCGCGATCCGGTCGGCGACCTTGTGCGCCGCCGCGAGGTCGTGCGTGATCAGCAGGACGGCGTGCCCGTCGTCGACCAGCCGGCGGAACTCGTCGAGCAGCCCGTCCACGAGATCGCGGTCGAGGCCGGTGGTCGGTTCGTCGGCGATCAGCAGGGGAGGGTTGCCGACGAGCGCCAGCGCGTTCGCGACGCGTTGCGCCATGCCGCCGGACAGCTCGTGCGGGTAGCGGTCGAGGTGCTCGGGCAGGAGCCCCGCTCGTTCGGCGGCCTTCCCCGCGTCTCCGCCCAGGACCTTCGCGGCCTCTTCGAGCTGCGACCGCGCCGTGCGGACGGGCGTGAGGTGGCTGGCCGGGCTCTGCGGGATGAGGCCGATCTTCCGGCCGCGCACGGTCGTCGCGAGCTCGTGGTCGGTCGCCGCGAGCAGGTCGACGTCCCCGAGTCGCGCGCTGCCGCTGGTCTCGGCGTTGCCGGGCAGGAACCCGAGCAACGCGCTCGCCAGCACCGTCTTGCCGCAGCCGCTCTCGCCGACCAGCGCCACGCACTCGCCGGGCCGGATGCGCAGAGACACGTCGTTCACGGCCTGCACGGTCGCGCCCTTGAGCGCGAACCGCACCGACACCCGGTCGATCTCCAGGTTCACCACGTCAACTCCGTGCGCCGCTTGGGGTTCAGCCGGTCCCGCCACACACCGCTCACGCCGGACACGGCGAGCGTCGTGACGATCAGCAGCAGCCCGGGCGCCAGCGACATCCACCAGCCGCCGATCAGCAACGAGCGCTGGGCATCGTTGATCATGTTGCCGATGCTGGCCGCGTGCGGGGGAAGGCCGAGGCCCAGGAACGACAGCGCCGTCTCGTGCCACACCGCGTGCGGGACCATCAGCGTGGTGGCGAGCAGGACCTGCGGGGCGACGTTCGGCAGCAGGTGCCGGGTCATCACCTGGAGCCGGGAGGCACCGCCGACGATGGCCGCGTCGATGAACGGCCTGGTGCGCAAGGACAACACCTCCGACCGCACGATCCGGGCGGCGGTGAGCCAGTGCGTCAGGGCGATCGAGATGATCACGGCGGACAGGCTCGGCCGCAGGATCGCGACGATCACGATGCCCAGCAACAGGTGCGGCACCGACGCGATCGCGTCGACCACGCGCATCACGATCCGGTCGAACCAGCCGCCGATCGACCCGGCCAGCGCGCCGACGGCCGTGCCCGCGATCGCCGAGATCACCGCGGCGACCACACCGACCGTGAGCGACACCCGCAGCGCGTAGACGCAGCGCAGCAGCACGTCGCGGCCCAGTTCGTCGGTGCCGAACAGGTGCGCGGCGGACGGCGGCCGGTTGGCGATCGCGAGATCGACGTACTGCTCGTTCAGCTCCACGAACAGCGGTACGACCAGCACCGTCACCGCGACGACGCCGAGGACGACCGCGGACGGCAGCAGGCGCCACTTCGGCGAGCGCGGGGGACTGGCCGCGGTGAGGCGGCTGCGCGGGGCGGGACGCCAGGTCAGGTCAGCCATCGAGCGCCACCCTCGGGTCGGCCAGCGCGTACAGGACGTCGGCCAGCAGGTTGCCCAGCAGCACGACGCCCGTCGCCATCACGGTCAGCGCGCCGAGCAGCGCGAAGTCGACGTTCAGCGCGGCCTCCACGGTCGCCCGCGCGATGCCCGGCCACGAGAACACCGTCTCCACCAGCAACGCGCCGGTGATCAGCTCCGGCAGCCGGGCGCCGAGCAGCGTGAGGAACGGCAGCAGCGAGGTGCGCAGCGCGTGCCCCGACACCACCAGGTGGTCCGGAAGCCCGCGGGAGCGCGCACCGATCACGTGGTCCTGCGTGAACGACTCCAGCAGGTTCTGCCGGACGAACAGCACGAACCACGGCGCCTGCGAGATCGCCAGCACGGTCACCGGCAGCACCATGTGCAGCGCGACCCCGCCGACGGACGGCGGTTCGGACCCCGTGGTCACGCCACCGCCGGGCAACCACCGCAGCTGCAACGCGAAGACGTACAGCACGGCGAGACCGAGCCAGAAGACCGGCGCGGCCTCCAGCGCGTAGCAGCTGCCGGTGATCGATCGGTCGAGCCACGACCCCTGCCGCCACGCGGCGAGCGTGCCCAGCAGCAGTCCGAGCACCAGCGCCAGCGCGAAGCCGACCGACACCAGCAGCACCGTCCACCCGAGACGGTCGCCGATCACCGCGGACACGGGCTGCTGCAACGACAGCGAGTCGCCGAGGTCGCCGGTGACCGCGTGCGTCAGCCAGGCCCAGTACTGGGCGACGACCGGTTCGTCGACGCCCCAGTTCTCGCGCAGCTGGGCGACGCGTTCCGGGGAGGCGCCGATGATCCGGACGCCGAAGTAGCGCTCGACCGGGTCGAACGGCGATGCCTTGGCCAGCACGAACAGGGCGAAGCTGACCACGAGCAGCACCGGGACCGCGAAGGCCAGGCGTCGCAGCGCGAGCCGGCCGATCGCCTTGCCCCGCGTCACGACTTCGGTGTCCAGCGCTCGAGGTTCCACCACACGGCGTGCACGAGGCCGTGGTCGTGCGGCTCGACCTGCGTCTCCTGGCCGTTCCACCTGTCGCGCAGCACGTAGGTGTGGTCGAGGAAGACGAGGAACGCCCAGCCGGGATCGGCCGAGTACGCCTTCTGGAACTCGTCGTAGGCCTTCTTGCGGGCCGCCGGGTCGAGGCTGCGGCGCGCGGTGTCGAGCGCCGTGTCCACAGTGGAGTTCTTGTACAGCGTCATGTTCACGTAGCCGTCCTGGCCCGCGTACCTGCTGTGCAGCAACGTGTAGGCGGCCGTGTCCGGGTCGTACGGGTCGCCGCCGCCCCACACCGCCGCGGCCTCCTTGCGGCGCTGCAGCATGATGTCGAACGTCGTGGCCTCGACGGGCGCGTCGACGCCGAGCTTCGCGATGTCGGACGCCGTGGCGAGGGCCAGTTCCTTGCGCAGCACGTCCGGAGCCGGGTAGAGCACGGGCAGCTTCGCGATCTGGCCGTCCTTGGCGCGCTTGCCGTCCGCGCCCTTGCGCCAGCCGGCCGCGTCGAGCAGCCGCTCGGCCTCGGCGACGTCGTAGCGGAACGCGGAACCCTCGTCGTACCAGTCCTTGAGGTACGGCGAGATCGGCGTGGACGCGGGCTTGCCGGAGCCCGCCAGCACGGCGTCGATCATGGCCTGGCGGTTGATGCCGAGGTTGATCGCGCGGCGCACCTCCGGCGTCGAGGTGAACGGCAGTTCCGACGGGATGCCGAGACCGCGGTAGTCGGCGGACGGGTTCTGCACGATCTTGTAGCCGGACCTGTCCCGGTACGTCTGCGCGAGCTTGGGCGGCAGCACCGTGCCGTCGAACTCGCCGGCGGCCATGCGGGTCGCGCGGGCGTTGTCGTCGGGCACGAACACCACGGTCACGGACTTGATCGCGGGCGCGCCGCCCCAGTACTTCTCGTTGGCCTTCAACACCATCCGGTCGCCCTTGCGCCACGTCTCGACCGTGTACGGGCCGGTGCCGACGGGCGCGGTGTTGAACGGCGCGGTGTTGATGTCCGCGTCCTTCAGCTTCGCGGCGGGCACGATGCCGAGCGCGAGCTGCTGCGCGAAAGGCGCGTAGGGGTAGGAGAGAGTGAACTCGACGGTGGCCGGGTCCTTCGCCTTGACGTCACTCAGCGCGTCGAACCGGGAGGCGATCGTGGAGTTCACCTTCTTGTCCAGCACGGACCTGTAGGTGAACACGACGTCGTCCGCGGTGAGCGGGGTGCCGTCGGAGAACGTGATGTCCTTGCGCAGCTTGGCCGTCCACGTCAGGCCGTCCGCGGACGCCGTCGGCAGCTCGGTGGCCAGCGCGGGCTTGAGCGCCAGCGAGGCATCGCGTGCGACCAGGCCGTCGAAGATCTTGGCCGCGCCGTCGGGGGCGTAGCCGAGCACGGGGTTGAGGTTCTCGGGTTCGCTGCCCGCGCCGATGACGATCGACGTCGCCGGTGCGGTGGTCTCGCCGTCGGGTGACGTGCACCCCGCCAGCAGAACGAGGGCCAGCAGAGCAGCGCGCCGCATCCAGTTCCTCCCCAGGTGTCCGTGTTGCCTGGTGCAGCTAACAGCAAAGATCTTGCAATAGGCAAGACCTTGCATCAGCGCGCTCAAGCCGGACTCATGCCACCATCAGGGCATGACCAACGGAGTGCACACTCACGAGCACAGCCACGGTGACACGACTCATACGCACCCTCATGGGGCGCATTCGCACGAGCACGTCGAGCACGAGCACACCCACACGCACGACGGTGAGACGCACTCACACACGCACGTGCACGACGCGGGCCACGTCGAAGAGCACTCCCACTCCCACTAGTGCGATTCGCGGGTGACCTCACTGCCGCTGGAGCCGACCAGGAAGTCCAGGTCGGCTCCGGTGTCGGCACCGAGCACGTGGTCGACGTAGAGCCGCTCCCAGCCGCGTTTCGGTGACGCGAAGGCCCGGGACATCGCCTCGCTCGGGGTGCGCTGCAGGAAGTCCGGCGCCTCCACGTCGATGCGCCGGTTCTCCACGTCGAGCACGACGACGTCGCCCGTGCGGACCAGTCCGAGCGGCCCGCCCGCCGCCGCTTCCGGCGCCACGTGCAGGACGACGGTGCCGTAGGCGGTGCCGCTCATGCGCCCGTCGCAGATGCGGACCATGTCGCGGACGCCCTGTTCCAGCAGCTTCTTCGGCAGCGGCATGTTCGACACCTCGGGCATGCCCGGATAGCCGCGCGGGCCGCAGCCGCGCAGCACCAGCACGGAGTCCGCGTCCACGTCCAGATCGGGATCGTCGACGCGGGCGTGGAAGTCCTCGATGCTGTCGAACACGACGGCCTTCCCGCGGTGCCGCAGCAGGTGCGCCGACGCGGCCGCCGGTTTGATCAAAGCTCCTGATGGCGCCAAGTTGCCCCTCAGCACCGCGATGCCGCCCTCGGCGATGATCGGCTCGGTCCGCGCGCGGATCACCTCGGGGTCCCAGATCGGCGCGTCGTCGAGGTGGTCGACGAGCGGCCGGCCGGTGACCGTGAGCCCGTCGGGGTCGAGCAGGTCCCGCACCTCCCGCAGCACGGCGAGGAGCCCGCCCGCGCGGTGGAAGTCCTCCATCAGGAACCGGCCCGCCGGTTGCAGGTCGACCAGCAGCGGCACGCCGGAGCCGACGCGATCGAAGTCGTCGAGCGTCAGGTCGACGCCGAGCCGCCCGGCGATCGCGAGCAGGTGCACCACGGCGTTCGTGGAACCGCCGATCGCCGCCAGCGCCACGATGGCGTTGTGGAAGCTCGCCTTGGTGAGGAACGTGCTGGGCCGGCGGTCCTTCTCGATCAACTCGACGATGAGCCGTCCGGTGCCGTGCGAGGCCTCCAGGAGCCTGCTGTCGGGCGCCGGTGTGCCCGCCACGCCGGGAACTGTCGTGCCCAGCGCCTCCGCGACCAGCGCCATCGTCGAGGCGGTGCCCATGGTGTTGCAGTGGCCGCGGCTGCGGATCATCGCGGACTCGCTGCGCAGGAACTGCTCCTGCGACAACGTGCCCGCGCGCACCTCCTCGGACAGCCGCCACACGTCCGTCCCGCAGCCCAGCGGCACCCCGCGGAACGTGCCGGTCAGCATCGGCCCGCCCGGCACCACGACCGCCGGGATGTCGACGGAGGCGGCGGCCATCAGCAGCGCCGGGATCGTCTTGTCGCACCCGCCGAGCAGCACCACGCCGTCCACGGGGTTGGCGCGCAGCATCTCCTCGGCGGCCATCGCGGCCATGTTGCGCCACAACATGGCGGTGGGGCGCACGTTCGTCTCGCCGAGTGACACCACGGGCAGGTTGAGCGGGATGCCACCGGCCTCGTACACGCCGTTGGAGACGGACTTCGCCACGTCGTCGAGGTGCGCGTTGCACGGCGTGAGGTCGGAGGCGGAGTTGGCGATGGCGATCTGCGGCCGGCGGAAGGCGTCGTCCGGGGTGCCGCGCCGCATCCAGGCGCGGTGGATGTAGGCGTTCCGGTCGTCTCCGGCGTACCACTGCTCGCTGCGTAGCCCCACTGCGCGCCTCCTAGCGGTCCTCCCGAGCATATGGGGATCCACGCGACATCCAGTCAGGTCTATTGCTTCAGTGTTGACCGAAAAAATCATTCCGCCCGCGATCGCCGGGTCTGCCTCGGCGCGATCGGACCTTCTGCAATGATTCGGTCAAATCGGTCAATCTGGTGCGGGTGGAAGGAAACTGTTGATGGAGTGGATGACGAGCCCTGAGCTGTGGGTCGCGTTCGCCACCTTGCTCCTGCTGGAGATCGTGCTCGGCATCGACAACGTCATCTTCATCTCGATCCTGGCCGGGCGCCTGCCGGAGGAGCAGAGACGGCGGGCCCAGGTCGTGGGCCTCTCGCTGGCCCTGATCACGCGCCTGCTGCTGCTCGCCTCGCTGGCGTGGGTGATCGGGCTGACGGCGCCGTTGTTCACGGTGTGGGGCCAGGAGATATCGGGCCGGGACCTGATCCTGGTGCTGGGCGGCCTCTTCCTGCTCGGCAAGGCGACGTTCGAGATCCACGAGCAGCTGGAGGGCGCCGACCATGCCAAGGAGCGCAAGGCGGTCTCGTTCGCGAGCGTGATCGCCCAGATCCTGGTGCTCGACGTCGTGTTCTCGCTCGACTCGGTCATCACCGCGGTCGGCATGGTCGACGAGCTGGGCATCATGATCGCGGCCGTGGTCGTCGCGATGGTCGTGATGCTGTTCTCCGCCAAGGCGATCTCGGAGTTCGTGAACCGCCACCCGACGGTGAAGATGCTCGCGCTGTCGTTCCTGCTGCTGATCGGCGCCAGCCTGATCGCCGAAGGCTTCGACCAGCACATCCCGAAGGGGTACGTGTACGGGCCGATCGCGTTCTCGGTGTTCGTGGAGTTCCTGAACCTGCGGATGCGGGCGAAGCGCTCCCAGCCCGTGGCGCTGCACGGCACGTACGTGAAGAACGGTGACTAGAGCAGTTCCTCTGACACCGTGAACTCGGTGTCGCACGCCGGGCAGGTCGCCTGGCCGAAGAAGAACCGGAAGGCGCGCACGGCCTTCGACTGGCCGTGCGCGTCCGCCGTGTCACAGACCCGCTTGCCCACGCCGTCGAGCGTCGCGGGATCGGCGGGCTTCAGCGGTCGTTCCTCGTCTTCGTCGGTGCGGCTGACGCCTTCGTCGAGGACGAGGAACATCGGCGTCTCGCACTCGGGGCACTCGACCTCGTACTCGTCGTTCTCCACGCCCCACGACAGGACGTCCGCCGCGTCGAGGACGCCTTCGAACACCAGAAGGCCTTCCAGCAGGTAGGGGTAGGCGCCTTCGTCGGCGCCGGGCAGCAACGCGTTCGCGGTGGCCGTCAGCGCGGTGATGGAGGCCGCGTGTTCGGCGCGGACCTCGTCGTCACCGCCGTCGGCGACGATGCCCGCCGCGAGCAGGACCGCGTCGGCGTTGTTCATCGCCGCGAGGTGGGGGAGCGCCGCGTAACTGGCGGGGTAGCTGGTGCCCTGGTGGCACAGGCGGCTCCAGAGCTCCGACCACGCCTCCTGGTCGCCGGCGGCCGCCCGGTCGAGGAGGGCGGGGACGTCCTCGGCGGTGCCGTAGGCGTGGTGCAGAACAGAAAAGTCCGTCATACCCGTGATCAGATCACGGGCATGACGGACCGTTGAGCGGAGGATCAGCCGACCGCGACCGGCTCCTTCTCGCCCTTCTGCTCGATCTCGTCGAGCGCGGTGCCCTCGACGTCGAGCTCCGGCAGCCAGCGCAGGAACTTCGGCAGCCACCAGGCGCGCTCACCGAGCAGGGCGAGCGCCGCGGGCACGAGCACCATGCGGACCACGAACGCGTCCACGAAGATGCCGACGGCCAGGGCGAACGCGATCGACTTCACGGTCGGCTCGCCGGCCGGGACGAAGCCCGCGAACACCGAGAACATGATCAGCGCCGCGGCGATGACGACCGGGGCCGCCTGGCGGAAGCCCGTGGTGATCGCCTCGATCGGCTTGGCGCCGCGGTGGTGCGCCTCGTGCATCCGGGACACCAGGAAGATCTGGTAGTCCATGGCGAGGCCGAACAGGATGCCGATCACCAGGATCGGGGTGAGGCTGATCAGCGGGCCGGTGCCGTCGAGGTTGACCGCGTCGGCGAGCCAGCCCCACTGGAACACCGCGACCGTGGCGCCGAGCGACGAGCCGATGGTCAGCAGGAAGCCGAGGACACCGACGAGCGGCACGAGCAGCGAGCGGAACACCAGGACCAGCAGCACGAGCGCGAGGCCGACGACGACCGCGAGGTAGATCGGCAGGGCCCTGTCGAGGGACGTGGCCACGTCGACGCTCACCGCGGTGGCGCCGGTGACGTACGCCTTGCCGCCCTGCACGTCGGACAGTTCGGCCCGCAGGTCGGCGACGAGCTTCTCGGTCTCGACGGTGTCGGGACCGGACTTCGGGATCACGGTGACGAGCGCGGACTTGCCGTCCTGGCTCGGCTGGGCCGGGGCGACCAGGGCGACGTCGGACAGCTTCGCGAGCGGCTCGGACTCCCTGGTGGCCGTGGCCGCGGCGCCGTCGCCCTCGAACAGGACGATGATCGGGCCGTTGAAGCCCTCGCCGAAGCCCTTCGCGAGGATCTGGTCGGCGCGCTCCTGGGTGGAGTTCGCCGGCGGCTTCTGGATGAGCGTGGTGTCCATGGACGCCACCGGGATCGACACGATGCCGAGCGCCACGACCGAGAGCAGCAGCGCGGCGACGCGGTTGCGGGTGACGGCGCCCGCCCAGCCGCGGACGACACCGCGGTCCTTCGGCTCGGAGGCCTCGGCGGCGCGTTCCTTGCGGGTCAGCACGCGGCGGCCGAGCATGCTCAGCACCGCGGGCACCAGCGTGACGGCGATCAGGACCGCGACGACGATCGTGGCGGCAGCCGAGACGCCCATCTGCGTGAGGAACGGGATGCCGGCGATCGCGAGGCCCACCAGGGCGATCACGACGGTCAGACCGGCGGTGACGACGGCCGAACCGGCGGTGCCGACCGCGGTCGCGACGGCGTGGCCGACGTCCGAACCGCGGCGCAGTTCCTGGCGGTAGCGGTTGATGATGAACAACGCGTAGTCGATGCCGACCGCGAGACCCAGCATCGAGGCGAGGATCGGCGTGGTCGACTGCAGGTCCATGAACCCGGTGGCGATCGTGATGCCGAGCGCGCCGATGCCCACGCCGATGCCGGCGCTGAGCAGGTTCATGCCGGCCGTCACGAGCGAGCCGTAGGTCAGCGCGAGCACGACCAGGGCCAGCACGACACCGATGGCCTCGGTGGCACCGCCGATGTGCGGGATCTCCTGCATCGCGGTGCCGCTGACCTCGACGGTCAGCCCGGCCGCGCGGGCCTTGTCGACGGCCTTGATCAGGTCGGCGCGCTGCTCGGCGGTGACCTCGCCGGGCTTCACGTCGTAGGTGACGGTGCTGTAGCCGACGTTGACGTCCTGGTTGACGCTCGGCGCGGCCGGGTCGAGCGGGTTCGTCGCCGACCGCACGCCCTGCAGCGCCGACTCGTCCGCCACCAGGTCGGTGATGGTCTTGATGTGCTGCGGCAGCTTCTGGCCGTCCGGCGCCTGCAGGACGACCCGCGCCTGCGCGGTCTCGCCGGAACCGAACGTGTCCTGGATGCGCTCCAGCGCCGTTGTCGACTCCTGCCCGGGGATGGACATCGAGTTCGACGTCTCACCGCCGAGCGTGAACGCGCCGGCACCGGCGCCGATCAGCACGAGCAGCCAGATCAGGACGACGGGGAGGCGGCGCCTGTGAGCGCCCATTCCCAGTTTGTAGAGCAGTTTCGCCATGATGGTCAGGCCTCCTGGTGCCCGAGTGCGTCGTAACAGGTAGCGAGGATCAGGGGACGCCACAGCGTCTTGTCACCCTCCTGGTTGGCCAGAAGGGTGAGCACCGCCATGGCACTCAGCGCGCCGACGATCCGGATGGCGCGCGGCAGTTCCGCGGCGGGGTCGATCACGAACATCTCGTTGAGCAACAGCTCGTCCTGCGCCTGCTGCGGGTCCTCGCCGGGTGCGGTCATCGACCGGAACAGCAGCGCGACCATGCCCGGCCGGTCGAGCGCGTAGTCGGTGAGCAGCTCCAGCGACCGCCGGTCCCTCTCGGGGCCGGCCGGAAGGTCTTTGACCAGGTCGAGGACGTGCTGGGTGATGATCCGGCTCTGGGCCCACGCCGCTTCGAAGAGAGCGTCCTTGCTCGGGAAGTGGTGCAGCAGGCCCGCCTTGGACAGGCCGACGGCGTCCGCGAGGGACTTCAACGAGGTCTGCTCGAGGCCGTGCCGCGCGAAGAGCGCGGCGGCGGCGTCGAGGATCTTCTCGTCGACCCCGGTCCTGGGCTGTCGTGGCATGGGATCGACTTTACGGCGTTCACCAACCGATTCGGTAGGTTTACCGACCGAAATGGTCGGTGGCCTTCGTCACTCCATCGGGCGAGCGGCGCAGGTGGGTCGCGGGCTTCGGATACCCGGAGTGACGGCGTGAAACCTGGCCTCGGGGCGAGCAGGACATCGCGACTGGCGGTTGCGGGTCTCGGACACCTCATGCCGGCGTGTGGCTCGCATCCGGTTGCTGCTTCGGCTCCAACACTGACGTGACTGCTCGGCGGTGAGCAGCCGTGGCTCGGCCACGAGCGGCTCACGGCGGCGTTCGACCGCCACTTCCACGTCAGCGCACCCCTCTGAGCCCGCTGCTGGGAGAATGACGCGATGTTCGTCTTCGACGCGGAACTGTGGCTCTGGGACGCCCGCCGCCTGGACACCTGGACCTTCGTCACCCTGCCCGAGGACGTCTCGGACCAGATCCGCGACGTCGCCACCCCCGGCACCGGCTTCGGCGCGGTCAAGGTGCGGGCCGGGGTGGGCGCCAGCACGTGGTCGACGTCGGTGTTCCCCGACAAGCAGTCCGGCTGCTACGTGCTGCCGGTCAAAGCCGCCGTGCGCAAGAAGAACGACGTCGGCCCCGGCGACGTCATCGAGGTAACGGTCGAGCTGATCTAGCGCGTCCAGTCGATGTCGGCGTAGATGGCGGCGTGGTCGCTGGCCGCGTGCACCTCGTCGGTCATGGTTTCGTAGACGTCCCAACGGTTGCGGGTGCGTGGGCCGCGCCACACGCCCTTGCGGAAGACGCCGCCGCCGGTGGCCTTGGCGAACAGCGGTGGGGTGAGCAGGACGTAGTCGATCTTGCCCTTCTCGTTGACACCGCGGTACGTGCCGAGGCGGTGGTTCCAGTCGAAGTTCTCGTGCTCGCTGATGTCCCGCAGGCCCGTGCGCTGGAACAGGGGGCGGAGGCACTCGCTGTCCGCCGTGTCGTTGAGGTCGCCGACCACGGCGATGTGGTCGTGGCCCTCGTCGCGCAGGCGGTTGACGATGCGGGCGATGCGGACGGCCTGGCGGAAGCGGCGGCGGGCGCCCAGCGGGTCGCCGGGGGTGCTGTAGCCCTTGGACTTCAGGTGGTTCACGAGCACGACGACCTCGGGGCCCGCCGGGGTGCGGACGTGGTACTCGGCGCAGTCGCGGGAGAAGATGAAGCCCGACTTGTCCTGCGCGTAGACGTGCGTGCGCATCATGATGACCTGGTGGGCGTCGCGGGTCAGCAGGCCCACGTTGATGCCGCGCTCGTCGTTGCCGTCGACGAGGTGGACCTCCTCGTACGGGGTCCAGCCGACGTGTTTGAGCATCGACGCGGAGAACATGCGCAGCAGTTCGCGTGATTCCGCCTCGACGACGCCGAGGACGTGCGCGCCCACGTCGCGCATCACCTGGGCGGTGTGGCGGGTGGCCAGTTCGCTGATGGGTTCGGTGGTGAGCTCGACCCAGCCGACCCAGGACTCGCGACCGCTCGCCACGACTGAGGTCTCGCCGGTGCGGTGGCGGGCGAGGAAACGGCCGCGGATGCGCCGCAGGACCGCGTACCTGCTCCGGTCACTCCTGAGCAACTCGAGCGTCGTCAGGTGTTCTTTGAGCTCTTCCTTGACTTCCGGCGTGTAGGTCTCGCAGGCGATGAGTTCGTTGAAACGGGCGTGGGCGGCCAGGACCGGGGCCGCGTGCTTGGTGGCGTTGCGGCCCATCACTTTGGGGCGCTCGAACATGTTCTCCACGTTGAACGACCCGATCCGGGTGGTGCTCACGGTTTCAGGGTCGCATGTGGAGGAACGGATCAGCCCTGGTCCGCTCGGGTGATCTTTCGCTGCGCCGGTGGTGGAGGGAAGACCCCTGGCTGGGCTGCCGGGTCCGGTCGGACGCGGGGCCTTCCCACGGTGACGACCCTGCCCGGTGAACCTAGGATGAACCTTGAACCCGCTGCTGAGGAGTGATCTTGGAGTTCGGGCTGCTCGGCGCCGTGGAGGTGCGCGACGAGGGCGCGCTGGTCGACGTCGGCCACGTCCGGCAACGGTCCGTGCTGGCCGCGCTGCTGGTGGAGGAGGGCAGGCCGCTGCCCGTCGACCGGCTGCTCGACCGCGTCTGGGGTGAGCGGGCGCCGCTGCGGGCCCGCGAGACCCTCTACGGCTACGTCTCGCGGCTGCGCAAGCTGCTCGGGCTGGACATCGAACGTTCCCCCGCGGGCTACCGGCTCGCGGTGGCCCCGTCACAGGTGGACCTGTTCCGCTTCAGGGCCTTCGTGCGTGATCGTGACTTCGACGCGGCGCTCCAGTTGTGGCGCGGGCGGGCGGTGGACGGGCTCGAGTCGCCGTGGTTCGACGCGTTGCGCGAAAGCCTGCACGCCGAACGCCTTGCCGCCGAACTGGACCGCAACGACGCGGCGCTCGCGGACGGCCGGCACGCCGCGCTGCTGCCTTCGTTGCGCGCGCTCGCCGGCGAACACCCGCACGACGAACGCCTTGCCGCGCAACTGATGCTGGCGTTGCACCGCTCGGGCAACGACGCGGAGGCGTTGCGGCACTACGAGTTCGTGCGGCGCGGCCTCGCGGACGAGCTCGGCGTCGACCCGAGCAGGCCGTTGCAGGACGTGCACCAGCGGATCCTCGTGGGAAGCGGGGAGGAGAGGCCTGCCGGACCACGTCAGTTGCCCGCGCCGCACCCGTGGTTCACCGGCCGCGCGGACGAGCTCGCGGCGCTCGACCGGCCGGGCACCGTCGTGATCACCGCGCTCGGCGGCACGGGCGGCATCGGCAAGACCGCCCTGGCGCTGCACTGGGCCCACCGGCACCTGGCCGACTTCCCGGACGGCCAGCTCTACGTCAACCTGCGCGGCTTCGACCCGTCCGCTGGGCCGACGCCGCCGGAGGCAGTGCTGCGCGAGTTCCTGGAGGCGTTGGGGGAGGAGACGATTCCGGCTGGTCTGGACGCACGGGCGGCCCGTTACCGGAGCCTCGTCGCGGGTCGGCGGCTGCTGGTGCTGCTCGACAACGCCCGCTCCACCGAGCAGGTCGTGCCGCTGCTGCCCGGCCCGGACGCGACGGTGCTGGTCACCAGCAGGCTCAAGCTCGCGGGCCTCGTCGCCGCGCACGGCGCCCGCTCCGTGTCGCTCGACGTGCTCGACCCGGCCGACGCGCGCGAGTTCCTCGTGGCGAGGCTCGGCCCCGGACGCGTGGCGGCCGAACCCGAGGTAGTCGCGGACCTGGTGAGCTGGTGCGGAGGCCTGCCGCTGGCGTTGTCGATCGTCGCCGCGCGCGCCGCGATGGAACCGGGTTTCCCGCTGGCCGCGTTCGCCGCGGAACTGCGCGACCAACCCCTCGACGCCCTCGACACGGGCGAGATCGGCACGAACCTGCGCGCCGTGTTCTCGTGGTCCGTGGCCGCGCTGTCCGACGAGGCGGCGAGGGCGTTCGGCCTGCTCGGCACCGTCGGCACGGCGGACATCAGCTTGACGGCGGCCGCCGCGGTGGTGGACCGGCCGGCCGCGAAGACCCGGATGGTGTTGCGGGAACTGGAGAACGCGCACCTCGTTCAGCAGCACGTGCCCGGCCGTTACCGCATGCACGACCTCGTCGGGCTGTACGCGGCCGACCTCGCCGCCGACGCGGGCACCCGGCTGGCCGACTTCTACGCCGCGACGGCACGCGCGGCCGCGCTCACGCTGGAACCGCACAAACCGTTGCCAGAGCACGAAAGCAGCCACGCGCTGACCTTCGACACGAACGCCGCGGCGATGGCGTGGTTCGACGCGGAGCACGCCTGCCTCCTGACCGAACAGCGCCAGGCCCTGGCGCGCAACGGGTTCGACGTCGTCTGGCTGATCGGCCGCGCGCTGAACAACTACCACCTCCGGCGAGGCCGCACGACCGACGACATCGAGGCCTGGCTGATGGCGTTGCGCGCCGCGCAGGCGTGGGACGACCGGCTCAAGCAGTCCGCCGCGCACCGCTGCCTCGGCGCC
Organism: Lentzea sp. HUAS12; assembly: GCF_024125735.1. Taxonomy (NCBI): domain Bacteria; kingdom Bacillati; phylum Actinomycetota; class Actinomycetes; order Pseudonocardiales; family Pseudonocardiaceae; genus Lentzea; species Lentzea sp. HUAS12. The sequence continues at coordinate 3,431,981 of NZ_CP099738.1, read as the reverse complement.
GACTACATCGAGCTGGGCCAGTCGGCGTTGGGGCACGAGCACCTGGGACGCGGCCTGGAGCTGTGCGAGGGCGACCACGAGGCGCAGGGCGGCGCCCACCGGGCGATCGCGTGGGCGGCGGAGTTCGAGGGCGACCTGGAGAAGGCGCTGGAGCACTCGCTCGCCGGGCTGGAGCAGTTCCGCGCGGCCGGGCACCAGATCCGCGAGGCGGAGGCGCTGAACGAGGTCGGCTGGCGGTACGCGTGCCTGGGCCGCTACGCCGAAGCACGCACGTTCTGCGAGGAAGCCATGCTGCTCAACACCAGGCTCGGTCACGCGGAGGGCTCCGCGGCCACGCTGGACAGCCTCGCGCACATCGCCCACCACGACGGCCGCCACGCCGACGCCGTCGCGCACTACGGCGAGGCGCTGGCGCTCTACCGCGAGCTGGACAACTCCGCCGAGGAGGCGACCGTGCTCGAACACCTCGGGGACGTCCACGCGGCGGCGGGGGAGGACGAGCCGGCGCGCGAGCGGTGGGAGAGGGCGCTGAAGCTGTACCGGGAGCAGGGCCGCGACGCGGAGGCCGCGGCCCTGGAGGCGAGGACTTAGGGCCTGCCCGCCGAACTGTCGGCCGGCGTGGTGTGCACGGCCAGGGTGATCAACCCGATCCTGTGGGGCTGCGGATCAGGACGGGCCTGGGCACGCTTGTTGCAGGGCCGGACCCACCACCGCCGGCTTCGCGCCCTGGCTTTGACGACCTGCAGGGCACGTAGTAGCCGAGCGTCTGACGTGACCTGAATTCCACTGCAGAGTGAATCCTCGGTCCTGCTGAGACCTGCGGACAACTTATAGCTGCAGCTCATGGCGTGTGAAGATGGAGCAATAGATGCACTACTACATTCATTCGACCCGCCAGTCGCCGCAGGGCGAGCACAGTGACTCCAGCCGATTGCAGACATCGGAAAGTCCTATGTCTGACCGGTTTTTTGGATCTCAGCCGCAGGAACGGGCCACACATTGGTCCGTATGTGGACACTTTGTCGATCGAGCGACTTCCGGAGGTCCACCGACTAGGGCACTCTATGGGCCAGCGTCGAACCGGGGTCCAGCCCGACCGGCGCCGACCAGTGCTCACCGCGATCATCATCAAGCTCCTGGGGGTGACCTCGGGCGCGGAAAGGCCGCACGTGCCTGACCGGACAAAGCCCGCGCTCGCGCGCAGGAACACGACCTGGGCGAGTGCCCGCACCACCTTGCCCGAGGCCCTTCTGGTGACCGCCGGCCTGGTCTCCTTCAACCTCCAATGGCTCAACGGCATCGACGTCGACACGGCCATTGTGAAAAGTGGTACCGCGGTTGCCGTGCTCACTTTCGCGATCACCACCCCTCATCGTCTGCTGGATCTCATGAGGCTCCGGATCGTGCGCGACATCGCCGAGCTTCCCAATGCGGAGAAGTTCTTGTGACCGAGCCGACCGACGCGGAGTTCTACCGACTTCTCCGTCTGATCTGGGAAAGCTCGAACCTCAGTTTTGGTCAGGCGCACTGCAAAACCGGAATAGCGCGAAGCCAGATCCACGCGCTGATGAGGAAGAAGCTGAAGCGAATACCGCGCAGCCGGTCTCAGGTCCAGGCTCTCGTCGAGGCGTGTGATCCTCCGGATGACCAGGCGGTGGCCGTCCTCGACCTGTGGGACCGCTTGCGCAACCGATCACATCGCGGCGAGTGACCGTGGAATTCCGTCTCTTGGGTCCGCTCGAGGCGTGGCACGACCACGCTGTCGTTCCGCTGGGTGATCAGCAGCAAAGATTCATCCTCGTAGTCCTGCTGTTGAACGCGAACAAACCCGTGCCGCCCGATCGGATCGCCGAGATCGTGTGGCCCGAGCAGCAGGAGCGCAAAGCTCTCGTGCGCGGGTACGTCAACAAACTGCGCAAGGCTTTTGACGGCACCGGTGTGGAAATCGAGCGCATGGCCACCGGCTACGTGCTGCGCGTCGACGAGGACCGGATCGACGCAGTCCGGTTCGACAGGCTGCGCACCCAGGCGGCACTGGCTCTGCAGGACAACGAGCAGCGCCTCGCCATCGACCTGCTGCGCAGGGCGGTGTCGTTGTGGCGTGGGCGGTTCCTGGAGGACATCGACATCGACCGCGTCGGCGGCTCGGAGGTCATCCCGCCGGACGAGGCGTACCTCGACGCGCTCGGCGACCTGGCCGAACTCGAACTGCTCGCAGGTGATCACCGCTCGGCCCGTGACCGGATGCGTCGCGCCATCCGCATCAACCCGGACAACCAGAAGTACGCCGAACTGCTGATCCGTGCCCTGATCGTCGACGGCGACCGGGTCGGCGCACTCAAGGCGTTCGACGCTGTCTCGGAGACTCTGGCCGATCTGGGACTCGAACGGGGAACGGCGCTGCGCAAGCTCGCGGAGCGCGCCCGTCGAGGGGAACCGGCCAGTTCACTTCCGTCACGCCCAGGTGGGTTCACCGGGCGCTCGAACGAACTGAGCACGATCGAAGCGGCAGCACGCGCCGCGGCCGGAGTGGACGAACGGCGCGCGGTGTGGATCAGCGGCGCTCCCGGTGTCGGCAAGACGAGCTTGGCCATCGAGGCCGCGCATTGCCTGCGACACCGGTTCCCGGACGGCCAAGTGATGGTGCGCCTCAACGGGTTCACACCCGGCGTGACACCGTTGTCGCTGTCCGAGGCGCTGACCCAACTTCTCATCGAGCTGGGTGTTCCGGGTGAGCAGATCCCGAGCACCGTCGGGCGCAAGGCAACGCTGTACCAGTCTCAGCTCCACGGCACGAAAACGCTGGTGGTGCTGGACAACGCGGCCTCTCCGGAGCAGATCCGGCCACTGCTGCCCCAAGCACCCGACTGCTTCGCCGTCATCACCAGCCGCAGGATGGGTGAGCCGGACATCAGTGAACACATCCGACTGGCTCCCATGCCGTTGGACGACGCCGAGGCACTGTTCCTGACGTTGACCGACCCGGATCGCAGGCGTAGCAAGCCGGAAGACGTCGCACGCCTGGTGAAGCGCTGCGGTTTCCTGCCGGTGTCCATCACCGTCGCGGCCGCAATGCTGCGCAAGCACGACAGGTGGTCGCTCGACCACCTGCTCGACCTGCTGGACGACAGCGAGTCGTTGTGGGAGAGCGCGGCTGCCATCCGCGCCTCCTATGAACAGCTCGACGACGAGCAGCAGCAGGTCTTCCGCTTGTTCGGGCACTTGCCGGGTCCCGACGTCGACATCCTCGGTGCAGCTGCTCTGGTCGGTCTCGACATCGCGCTCACTCGTCTGCTCCTCCACGACCTGCACGAGGTTTGCCTGATCGAGGAGATCTCACCGGACCGCTACCAGATGCTGGACTCCGTGAAGGAGTTCGCCGCCGTCATCGTCGAACCCTCTGCTGACGCATTGACGCGCTTGCTCGACTTCTACCTCACGACACTCGCGGGCGCGATGAGCGTCGCGTATCCGTTCGACCGCTCGGTCTCCCCGTCGGAGGACCAGGTGAGCTCACTCGCGCTGCGGTTCTCAGAGGAGAGTCAAGCGCTGGCATGGATCACCGCCGAACGCGACAACCTAAAAGCCGCGATCCGTTACGCGGCGACGAACGGGCTGCCGGAGCACAGCTGGCGGCTCTCGGTTCTGATCTGGCGGCATCTCAACGCGATGGGCCGGGCAGAGGACTGCCTCGAAGGCCTGAAACTCGCATGGGAAGCCGCGATCAGTTCGGGAGACGACCACAGCCAAGCACAGCTGTCGCTCCTCGTCGCGGTGACACTTGCCCAGCAGGGGAAGCTCTCGACGTCTTTGCGCATCGCGACTCGATCTCGCACGTTGTGGGCGGAGCTGGGGGACACGAGGGGAGAAGCTGATGCCCTGAGCGTGCTTGCGATCCCCGCGATGGAACAGGCCAGGAACACCGAAGCGATCGCACACCTCGATCTGGCTCTGGCGCAGTACGAGCAGCTCGACGACTCGCGCGGCCAAGCTCGCGCACTGGGTCTGCTCGGCTTCCTCAACGGTTCGCAGGGCAACCTCGACGTCGCACGCCGGAACTTCCGATCCGCACTCCAGATGGCACACACGACCGGAGATGTGCGAGCAGAAGCTCACATTTTGAACGGCCTCGGCTCGGTGCAGCAGCTACTGGGACAGCTTGATGACGCTCTCAACAGTCACAGGCTCGCGTACCGGTACGCGACCGAGGTCGGTGACCAATGTGCGGCCGCGTACGCGCTGAACGACATCGGCAACGTGTACTTGCGGTCCGGTCAGGCATCCGAGGCGGCCCATCACCACGAAAGTGCTGAGAAACAACTAACTACCAGCTTTCAAGTTCGACTGCGCACACGGCTCCATCTCGACTGCGGCAGAACGGCGTTGTCCCAAGGGGCGCACGCCGAGGCGCACGACCACTACCAGGCAGCGTTGGACCTGTCAGTCGCCGCGGAGAATCGCGACCACGAGATCCGTGCCCACCAGGGTCTCGCGAAATGCTTGCGAGAGCTCGGGCGTTTCGGTCACGCGACGCTCCACCGGGACGCGGCCCAGGCCGGCCTCGCGGAACTGGGGCTGCCCGAAGCCGAACAGGTCTTCAACGAACGTGCGGCGTTCACCGCCACCTGGGGCCTGTGACTGCGTCGGACGTGGCCGCGGCCTGGAACAGAAGACGACAAGTGCCCCCGAACACCATCTGTTCGGGGGCACTATCTCGCTCAGGGCAGACATCGTGTCCAGCGATGTCTGCCGCACCCGTGCTCACCGCGATCAACAGTCAAGCTCAGGCTTGCCGCCGATGATTGCACGCCGGTGTGGACGAAATGTGGACACGATGTGGATCCGAGGAGATGAGCTCGTTCGAAGCGTGGGGCTCAACTCGATCCAGGATCGCCACAACAAGTGTTTCAGCCACGCATCATTCATCGTACGTCGAAAGAGGGCTTTCACGTCGAGTTGAAGCCAGGATCTAGACCCGGCTGAGCTGCCGGCCGCTCTCGATCAGCTCGTCGGCGAACGAGTCGAGCGCGTGGGCGAAGTCGCGCTGGTCCGGCTCGTGCCAGTCCTGCAGCTGGTCGAGCAGCCAGCGCCGCCAGGCCACCACGAGCTGGGCGAACACGTCCGAGCCCAGGTCGGTGAACCGGTAGCCGTCGTCACCGAACGCCAGGTGCCCGGACCGCACGAGGGCCTGCGCGGTCGGTTCGAAGATGCCGCCGGGCACCTTCGTCATCTCGCCGATCTCGGCCAGCGTCGCCACGCCGTCGTCGGTCGACGCCCGGTACACGCGGCCGAGCATCCAGGCCTGTTCCAGCGGCAGGTCGACGCCGGAACGCCGCAGCACCGCCATTCCGGGGTCCTCCGACGACCTGGAGACGACCGTGGAGACCAGCTTGCGCAGCTCGTCGTAGGAGTTCGACGGCGGCGCGGCGAAGCTCTCGCCCACACCGCTGTTGCCCGCCGCGGCCGCCCGGGACGTGTCCCGCAGCTGCACCTGCGGCAGGAAGACCGCGACCAGCAACGCCACCAGGCCGATCGGGGCGGCGATGAAGAACATCATCTGCACGGTCTCCGCGTACCCGGCGACGATCGGCGCCCGCACCGCTTCCGGCAGCGCGTGGACGGCGGCGGGGCTCGCGATGGCGCGCGGGTCGACGCCCGGCGGCACCACGAGGTGCTTCGGCAGCTGGTTCGCGTAGATCGTGCCGAAGATCGCGACGCCGAACGAGCTGCCCATCGTGCGCAGGAAGCTGATGCCGGACGTCGCCACGCCGAGGTCGGTGTAGTTCGTGGTGCTCTGCACGACGATCACCGGCACCTGCATCACCAGGCCGATGCCCGCGCCCAGCACCACCATGAACGCACCCATCTCCCAGTAGCTGGTCGAGGCGTCCAGCAGCGACAGCAGGAACAGGCCGACGGTGAGCACGACCGAGCCGACGATCGGGAACGGCCGGTAGAGGCCGGTGCGGCTGATCGTGTTGCCGGTGAGCAGGGCCGTGGACATCAGGCCCGCGATCAGCGGCAGCATCCACAGCCCGGACGCCGTGGCCGACTCGCCGCGCACGTACTGCAGGTAGATCGGCAGGTACGTGATGCCGCCGAGCATCGCGAACCCGACGACGAAGCTCAGGATGCCCGACACCGTGAACACCCTGCTGCGGAACAACCTCATGGGCAGCATCGGCTCGGCCGCGCGCTGCTCCACGAACACGAACGCGACGAGCAGCACCACCGACCCGGCCGCCATCCACAGGATCGTCGGCGACGTCCACGCGTACTCCGTGCCACCCCAGCTCGTGACGAGCGTCAGCCCGGTCGCCGCCAGGGCGATCAGCGCGATGCCCGCGTAGTCGATCCTCGGGCGGCCCTCGGTCCTGATCGCCGGCAGCGCCGCGACCGCCACCAGCACCACCGCGATGCCGAGCGGGATGTTCACGTAGAACGCCCACCGCCAGCTCAGGTGGTCGACGAACAGCCCGCCGAGCAACGGCCCGGCGACCGTCGCGACACCGAACACCGCGCCCGCCAGGCCCTGGAACTTGCCGCGTTCCTTCAACGGCACGACGTCCGCGATGATCGCCGTCGAGGTGACCATCAACCCGCCCGCGCCGAGCCCCTGCACCGCGCGAAACGCGATCAGCGTGCCCATCGACTCCGACCAGCCCGCGAAGAACGACCCGACCAGGAACAGCGCGACGCTGACGAGGAATGTCTTCTTGCGCCCGTAGAGGTCGCCGAACTTGCCGATCAGCACCGTCATGATCGTCTCGGCGAGCAGGTACGACGTCACCACCCACGACAGGTGCGCACCGCCACCCAGGTCGGCCACCATCGTGGGCAGCGCGGTGGACACGATCGTCTGGTCGAGCGCGGCCAGCAGCATGGCGAGCAGGACGGCCGCGACGACCAGGTTCCGCCTGCGGGTGTCGATCATCTCGGGCACTCGGGGATGATCGCGCAGGTTGGACGACCTCGCAGGGGGAGGAACCCGATGGGGTCGCGGGCCGGCGCCGGGGGACGTGCGGGCGTTGGGATGCCGAGTGATGCGGGGCGGCCGCCGGTCGTTGACCGCGCAAACAGACTAGGGTCGAGTGCGTTCAGCCGAAGGAGGGGTCGTCTTGATCTTCATCACCGCCAAGTTCCTCGTCCTGCCCGAGCACGCCGAGGCGTGGCCCGAGATCAGCAGGAGCTTCACCGAGGCCACCCGCGCCGAGGCCGGCTGCCTGTGGTTCGACTGGTCGCGCAGCCTCGACGACCCGAACGAGTACGTGCTGGTCGAGGCGTTCCGCGACGGTGACGCGGGTGGTGTGCACGTGAACTCCGAGCACTTCAAGAACGCCCAGAAGGAACTGCCGCGGTACCTCGCGGAGACGCCCCGGATCGTCAGCCAGAACGTGGACCAGGACGACTGGTCGCGGCTCGGCGAGATGGAGGTTGCGCCACGCGGGTGAGCCTCACCCGGATCGTTTGGTGCACGCGGTTCCTCCGCCAGAGGATGGCCCGATGGACGCCTTCGTGGAGTTGTCCGCCGAGCTGACCGGGTTCTCGGCGGAGGAGCTGAGGTCGACCGGACTGGTCGAGCAGTACCGCGCGCTGGCCGACGGCGCGTCCGAGGCCGAGATCATCCAGCTCTGGTACACCGGGGTCTGGCGCGGCGCCATCCCGACCGAGCGCGCCTACGCCGAGGGCCTGGCGTGGAAGGCCGTGGGGGTCGCCGCGCCGGGCACGGCGGCGCCCGGGTTCGGCAGCTGGGAGCGCGGACCGCGAAGAAGCGCCCGGTGAGGGCAGTGGTCGTCGGCGCGGGGTTCGCCGGCTCGCTCGTCGCGAAGGTGCTGGGGGACAACGGGTTCCGCGTGCTCGTGCTGGAGGCGGGTGCCGAGCCGAACGAGGACGCGGTCAGCAGGTACCGCACGGCCCTGGTGAAGTCGCCGCTCGTGCCGTTCCGCCAGACCGCCGCGGCGCCGTCGAGCGACTACGTGGTCAACACCGGGCCGCACTCCCTCGCGAGCCCCTACCTGCGCATGAACGGCGGTACCGGCACCGCCTGGACCGGCATCACGCCCCGGATGCGGCCCGACGACTTCCGCACCGGTGACCTCGGCCGCGGCCGCAACTGGCCGTTGTCCTACGACGACCTGGAGCCCTCCTACCGCGCGGCGGAGTGGGAGATCGGGATCGCGGCCGACGCCGACGAGCAACGCCGGCACGTTCCCATCCCCGAGGGCTACCGCTACCCGATGCACGCGCTGCCGCGCACGTTCCTCGACGACGCCATCGCGTCCGTTGTGGACGGTCAGCGCATCGACGGCCGCGAGCTTCTGGTCGTCGGCACACCCCAGGCGCGCAACGGTGTCCCGGTCGACGGCTACCACCCGGACGGACGGCTGTGTGCGGGGTTCGCGAGCTGTGTGCCGGTCTGCCCGGAGGGCGCCAAGTACACGCCGCACCGGACGCAGAGGCGGTGGTCGTCCACTGTGGAGCTGCGCACTCGTTGTGCGGTGAACCGGGTGCACGCCGACGAGTCCGGCCGCATCACGAAGGTCGACTACCAGCGCTACGAGGACGACACGTCCGGCCGGCACACCCGGCACTCGGTGGAGGCGGACGTGGTCGTCCTCGCCGCGCACGCGATCGAGAACGCCAAGCTGTTGCTCCTGTCCGGTCTCGCGAACAGCAGCGACCAGGTCGGCCGCAACCTCATGGGCCACCCCGTGCTGCTGACGTGGGGCCTGATGCCGCACCCGATCGGCCCGTTCCGCGGTCCCGGCTCGACGACCGGCATCGAGACCTTCCGGTCGGGCCCCGAGCGCCGGGAGCGGGCGCCGTTCCGGATCGAGATCGGCAACTGGGGCTGGGGCTGGTCGGCGGGCAGTCCCGGTTCGGACACCGCCGAACTCGTCGCGGCCGGCCTGCGCGGCACCGCGCTGAGGCAGGCCGTGGCGGAGCGGGTCGGCAGGCAGTTCACGCTGCAGATCGAGGTCGAGCAGGAGGCCGACCCGGCCAACCGCGTCACGCTCGCCGCGCAACGCGACGCGCTCGGCACCCCGCGGCCGTCCGTCCACTACGCGCTGTCCGAGTACGCCAAGGACGGCCTGCTGGCCTCGAAACGGGTCTCGGACCGCCTCTTCGAGATGCTCGGCGCCGAGGACCACACCGCCTACAAGCCGGACGACGGCCACTACTTCGAGCACAACGGCGAACCGCTGCGCTACTGGGGCGCCGGGCACAGCGGCGGCACGCACGTGATGGGCTCCTCGCCCCGCGACTCCGTGGTGGACCAGTGGCAGCGCTGCTGGGACCACCCCAACCTGTACGCCGTGGGGTGCGGCAGCATGCCGTCGCTCGGCACGTCGAACCCGTCGCTCACGATGGCGGCCCTGGCACTGCGGACCGCGGAACACCTGGTGTCACGCGCCCGCTGAAGAAGTTCCGCGCAGAATGTCGAAAGCTCCGTGACGTCGATCGACGCAGGGGTGGCGGCCGACGGCCGTCAGTCGACAACGAGGAGACACCATGCGTTTCATGCTCATGCACCGCGTCCCGGAGGACGACCCGGCCTCGTGGGAGCCGACCCCCGAGCTCATCGAGCGGATGAACGCCTTCGTGGAGAAGCTGAGCGCGAACGGCGTCATGCTCGGCGCCGAGGGCGTTCACCAGCGCGGTGCGGTGGTGCGCAGGCGCGGCACGGCGATCAGGTCGGTCGACGGGCCGTTCGCCGAGGCCAAGGAGGTCGTCGGCGGGTTCCTGCTGATCAACGCCAAGGACCTCGCCGAGGCCACGGCGGTGGCCGAGGAGTACGTCACCTGCTTCGCTGGCGTCGAGGAGATCTCGATCGAGGTCCGTCCGGTCGTCGTCGAGGCCGAGGACATCGAGCCCTACCTCGACAGGTAGGCCAGCTCGACGACGAACCACTCGCCGTCGAACCGGAACGGCCCACCGGGGTGCAGCCGCACGTCCTCGGCGTCCAGCGCGACGAGGACGTGCGGCCCCTCCAGGTCCGGGGACCGGTCGACGACGGTGCGCACGCTGACGTCGTCGTGCCGGACGTCGAGCGGTTCTGGCAGGTTCTCGCCGAGGTCCTTCAGCTCGACCAGCCGGTTGCGGTAGGAGGTCGTGCCGATGTTCGTGAGCCGGTGCACGGGCGACACGGGCCGGTAGACGTGACCGCCGCGGTGTTCGGAGATCCACCGCGGCTCGCTGCCGTCGAGCCAGTCCATGCGGCCTTCCGAGCCCTCGACGCTGAGGACCACGTACGGGTTGTGGTGCAGGTGCCACGCGTGCGTCTCGCCCGGTTCGAGCGCCACCTCCCACACCCTGACCACGGGGTCGTCGTGCAGCACGCGCTGACCGACGTCGACGAGCACGACCTCCTCACCCGACGGCGAGAGCACGACGTCACCCTTCAAGGCGCACCTCCTGCAGGTAGCGGGCTCGGACGGACTGCCACGACGTGGCGGTCCACGGTTCGACGTGGGCGATGTGCGCGTCCGGCCGCAGCAGCACGACGACCTCGCCGAAGCGCTCGCGCACCGAGTCGCCGGGGTCGAAGTAGGCACGCGGCGCGTCCCACCGGCTCACGACGACCTGCCTCAGCCCGGCGGGGTCGTCGTCGGGCAGGAACGGCCGGCGGCGCGCGTCCGTGAGGTGCAGGGCCAGGAACGTGTCGCGGCACATCTCGTGCAGGTGCACGGGACCGCGCGGACCGAAGACCCGCAGGTCCGGGGCGCGGTCGCCGGCCTGCGGCGGGCCGGTGCGCGTCATCGACCAGTCCGCGCCCAGCCGCACGCCGAGCAACGTCCGCGTCATCGCGTCCCGCCAGCCCGCCACGGAGTCCGAACGCCGCGACATCACCGCACGGGCCGCCTCCGCCATCGCGCCCGAACCGTGCACGGCCACCGGCCTCTGCTCGGCCTCGTAGCCCTCCAGCAGCTCGGCGGCGGCCCACCCGCGCAGCACCCACGCCAGCCGCCACGGCAGGTTGGACGCGTCGAGCACGCCGGTGTTCAGGCCCAGCGCCCACATCGGCGTGATCAGGTGCGCCGCGTCGCCCAGCAGGAACACCCGGCGGTCGCGCCACGACGACGCCACCCGGTGGTGCACGGTGTAGACGTTTTTGCCCAGCACCTCCACCGAGTCGACCTCGCCGACGAAGTGCCGGGCCCTGTCGCGCAACTCGTCCGCGGACGGCTCGGGACGGCCGGGCGCCAGCGGGAACACGAACCGCCAGCAGTGCGGCTGCCGCACCAGGACCATCCACTCCTCGCGGTCGCCGAAGTAGGCGAGGTACGGATAGTCGCGCGGGTTCCCGACGTCGAGGTCGCACACCAGGTCGACCAGCACGTACCGCTGCTCCAGCGTGTGCCCGTCCATGCGCGCGCCCAGACGTTCACGCACGGTCGACCGCCCGCCGTCGCACCCCAGCACGTACGCCGCTTCGAACGAGACGATTTCATCCGAAGTGGACAGTTGCAGCGTCACGCCGTCGTCGTGCTGCACGAAGTCCACGAGCCGGTGGCCCATCCGCAACGCTCCGGGCGCGCGCTCGCGCAGCACACCGGCCAGCGCGGGCTCCAATTCGTGCTGCGGAACGTTGACGACGAACGGGAACCGCGTCTCGTCCGCCAGCGCGGACAGCAGGACGCTCCCGGTCGACGTCCCGGTCGCCCGGTCCACCTCGCCGATCTCGTCGAGCCGCAGCGACACCTCCAGCACCGGCCCCAGCGCGCCGTACCGGTCGAGCACCTCCAGCGTGCGCGTCAGGACGGTGCCCGCCCTGGTGTCGGCGGACAGGTCGTCACCCGCCTCGAAGACGACGACCGGGACACCGTGCGCGACCAGGCCCAGCGCGGTGATCAGCCCCACCGGGCCCGCGCCGATCACGGCCACCGGACGATCGGACGTGTTCATGAACCCTCCCCGCCCCCTATGTTCGAGCACGAGGGTGCCTTCGGGGGAGGGAACATGCGGAAAGCGTTTTCAACCGTGCTCGTCCTGCTGGCTGTCGCGGCCTGTTCGTCACCGGCTGAGGTGCAGCTCCAGCAGAAGATCAACTATCTGACGTCCTTCGGCACGTTCGGACGGGACGCCTACGCCTACGTGGCGAAGGAGAAGGGGTTCTTCGACCGGGCGGGGCTCGACGTCACGATCACGCCGGGCACCGGCAGCGTCGACGTGCTGAAGCTGGTCTCGGCCGGGCGGGCGGACTTCGGCGTCGCCGACTTCACCGCCACCGCGATCACGACGGCCAAGGAGAAGCTGCCGGTCACCGTCGTGGCGGCGGTCCAGCAGCGGTCACTGGCCGCGATCGTCGCACTCGAGGGCGGCGCCATCAGCAAGCCCGCCGACCTGGAGGGCAAGAGGATCGGGGACCAGCCGGGGTCCACCAACCAGGTGATGTTCCCCGTCTACGCCAAGGCCGCGGGCATCGATCCCGTGAAGGTCCAGTTCGTCCCGTCCGCCCCGCCCGCGCTGCCGCAGCTGCTGGCGGCCGGGCAGGTCGACGGCATCGGCCAGTTCGTCGTCGGCAAGCCGCTGATCGAGGCCGCCGCCCAGGGCAAGAAGGCCGTCGTGCTGCCGTACGGCGACCTGGTGCCCGACCTCTACGGCAACGCGCTCGTCACCTCCAAGGAGGTGCTCGGCAGGGGCGAGACGGCGACCAGGTTCATCGGGGCGCTGCTCCAGGGACTCGAGTACTCGATCGAGCACCCGGACGAGGTCGGGCCGATCCTCAAGAAGTACCAGCCGACGCAGGACGCGGCGGTCGCGAGCGCCGAGGTCGGGCTGATGGCGCCGTACGTGCGGCCGTCCGGCTACAGCGGACCTGTCGGCGGCATCACCGAGGACCGGGTCGCCAAGGTGGTCAGCACGCTCGTCGAGGCCGGTGCGATCGCCGAAGGGTCTTTGCAGCCCAACGACTTCGTGTCCTTCGCGAGCTCGCCCAAGTGATCACCCTGAACGGGGTCTCGCACTCCTTCGACGGCGTGCACGCGCTCGACGGCATCGACCTGGAAGTGGGCGAGGACGAGTTCGTGGCGGTGATCGGGCGGTCGGGCTGCGGCAAGTCGACGCTGCTGCGGCTCGTCGCCGGCCTGCTCACCCCGTCCGCCGGCGAGATCTCCGTGGCGGGCGAGCGGGTCGTACGGCCGCGGCGGGACGTCTCGGTCATGTTCCAGCGGCCCGCGCTGCTGCCGTGGCGGACGGTGCTCGCCAACGTCCTGCTGCCGGTGGAGGTCTTCGGCCTCGCGGATCACCGCGACCGCGCGCACGAGCTGCTGGAGCTGACCGGGCTCGGCGGGTTCGAGAAGCGCCGGCCGCACGAGCTGTCCGGCGGCATGCAGCAGCGGGTGTCGCTGTGCCGCTCGCTGATCCAGAGCCCGCGGGTGATGCTGATGGATGAGCCGTTCTCCGCGCTGGACGCGATCACCCGCACCGAGCTTTCCCAGGAGCTGCAACGGGTCCAGCTCGCCCGGCCGCGCGCCGTCGTGTTCGTGACGCACTCGATCGACGAGGCCGTGCTGCTGGCCGACCGGATCGTGGTGCTCAGCCCGCGGCCCGGCCGGATCCACTCGGTGGTCGACGTCGGCCTGCCCCGGCCGCGTGCGCTCGGACAGGTCGAGCTCGACGCGGTGAGCCGGGAGCTGCGCGGACTGCTGGTGACGGTGTGAAGGCCGTGCTGCCGGTCCTGGGGCTGCTGGCGATCGTCGGGGGCTGGTGGCTCGCGACGATCGTGTTCGGGATCCAGCCGCTGCTCGTGCCGTCACCCGCGGACGTGGTCGAGTCGTTCCTGGAGCTGCCCGGCTACCTGCTCGAACAGGCGCTGGTCACGGTGTGGGAGGCCGTGTCCGGCTTCGGGCTGTCCGTGGTGGCCGGTGTGCCGCTCGCGCTGCTGATCGTGGGGTCGAGCGTCCTGGAGCGGATGTTCTACCCGCTGCTGGTCGCCCTGAACGCCGTGCCGAAGGTCGCCATCGCGCCGATCGTGGTGGTGTGGTTCGGGTTCGGCCTCACCTCGAAGGTGCTCATGGTCGTGCTCGTGTGCGTCTTCCCGATCGTCATCTCCACGGCGTCCGGGATGAGGTCGACGCCGGCCGAACTGGTCGAGCTGTTCCGGTCGCTCGACGCCACCCGGACGCACGAGTTCTTCAAGCTGCGCCTGTGGCACGCGCTGCCGCAGGTCTTCGTCGGCCTGAAGGTGTCGATCACGCTCGCCGTCATCGGGGCGGTGATCGCTGAGTTCGTCGGGGCCGATGCCGGACTGGGTTACGTGATCCTGCAGTCCGGCGCCAGCGCCGACACCGCGCTGGCGTTCGCGGCGATGGCACTGCTGGCGATCATCAGCGTGGCGCTCTTCTACCTACTGACCTGGGCCGAGCGGAAGCTCGTGCCCTGGTCCGAGGAGCATCGGGTCCTCTAGCGGGCCAAGCGGTCGAGCAGTTCGCCGAGCAGCGCGCGTTCGCCCGGCGTGAGGTCACCGGGGTCGTCCGAGACCAGGGCCCGCAGGGTGAGCGCGGTGCTCGCGCGCGTCGCCGGGGCGTCGGCCGACGGCGTGTGCAGCACACCGGCGAGCGCGGCCTCGCGAACGCGTTCGGACAGCCCGAAGTCCGGCTCCGGCTGGGTGATCAGGGTCAGCGTGATGCCCACGTTGGCGGCGAACACCTGTTCGGCGGCGTCGTCCGCGGGCACCTTCAGCATGCCCAGCGCGGCGGCCTCGGTGAACCGCTCGCGCAACGCGGCGTGCGCGGGAGCCGTGACAGCACAGGGCTTTCCCGGCAGGGCGCGGCCGTAGAGCAGGGCGTAGAACGACGGGTGCTCCAGCCCGAACCGCACGTGCCGGTCCCAGCCCTCGCGCAGGTCACCGAGCGGGTCGCCGGAGCTCTCCACGGCCGTGTACTGCGTGAAGCCGTGGTTCGCGACGGCGTCGATCAGGCCCTGCTTGCTGCCGAAGTGGTGGTACAGCGTCGGCGCCTGCACCCCGGCGCGTTCGCACACCGCCCTCGTGGACACCGTGCCGCCGCCCTCCAGCAACTCCGCCGCGGCGAGCAGGAGCCGATCCCGTGCGTTCTGCATGCTTGCTACATTAGCGCATGTAGCGCTACATTGCTTTCTATAGCGCTACATGGGGCGCTGTAGCGATGGGAGAAGTCAGATGAGGACCTGGTTCATCACCGGTGGGACGCCCGGAGGGTTCGGCCTGGTCTACGCCGAGGCCGCCCTGGAACAGGGCGATCAGGTGGTCGTGACCGCACGGCGGCCCGCTGAACTGCAGGAATGGGCTGAGCCTTGCGGTGACCGCGTGCTGGTTCTCGAGCTCGACGTCACCGATGCCGAGCAGGTGCGCGCGGTGGTCAAGGCGGCGGAGGAGCGGTTCGGCGGGATCGACGTGCTCGTCAACAACGCGGGTCGCGGCTGGTACGGGTCGGTCGAGGGAGCCCCTGAGGAGACGATCCGCCGCACGTTCGACCTCAACCTGTTCGCGGTGGTCGACGTGATCCGCGCGGTCCTGCCGGGCATGCGGGCCCGCGGCGACGGCTGGATCGTGAACATGTCGTCGGTGGCGGGTCTGGTCGGCGCGCAGGGGTTCGGCTACTACGCGGCGGCGAAGTTCGCGCTCGAAGGCCTGTCGGAGTCGCTGCGCCCCGAGGTCGAGCCGTTCGGCGTCCGGGTGCTCGTCGTGGAGCCGGGCGCGTTCCGCACCAAGGCCTACGCGGGCTTCCAGGACGAGCCCGTCAACGAGGTGGTCGACGCCTACGTGCCGATGGTCGAGAGCGTCAAGGCGGCGTTCGTGGACTACAACGGCAAGCAGGAGGGCGACCCGGAACGCGGGGTGCGCGCGGTGATCAGCGCGATGAACGCACCCGTTCCGCCGCAACGGATCGTGCTCGGCAACTCCGGCTACGACGTCGTCGTCGCGATGCACGAGAAGGCGCTCGCGGAGCTGCGCGAGAACGAGAAGCTCTCACGCAGCGCCGACTTCTAGCTGGCCGCTCCACCGGCGGCGAGACGCATCAGGTCGGAGTCGAGGTCGATCGTCAGCTCCGTGCCGCCCGCGCTGCCGAACTCGTGCTGGTAGCTGCCCCACGACTCGTCGCGCACGGTCTTCTCGAAGCCCGACGTCATGAGCGCCACCAGTTCGAGCGCCGCCCGATCGATGCGCTTGTTCAGGCCGTTGTCCTGCCAGTCCTCGGTCGCGGCGAACAGCGACGTCGGCACGACCACGGTCCGCAGGTAGGCGAACAGACCGCGCATCTGGTCGTCGACCACGAGGGCGTGCCTCGCGGTGCCGGCGGTCGCGGCGAGCACGACGGGCTTCGCGATCAGCAGGTCGTTGTCGAGGACCTGGAAGAACGACGTGAACAGGCCGCTCGCGCCCGCCTTGTAGACGGGGGTGCTCGCGATGATCGCGTCCGCGTGCTGCAGGGTCGTGATCGCCTTCTGCAGCTTGGACCCGATGTGGTTCGACACCAGCGCGTTCGCGATCTCGGAGGCGAGCTCGCGCAGCTCGATGACACTCGTGCCGACGGTCTGCGACCGCTTGCCGGCGAGCGTCGTGACGCGTCCGGCGACGCGGTCGGCGAGCAGGCGGGTGGACGACGGGTCGCTGGTTCCCGCCGACACGACCACCAGCTGGAAGTTCTGGCTCATCGCTCCTCGTTCTGGCTGAGCTTGCCGGTGATCGCGGCGAGCTGGTCGAGTTCCTCCGGCGTCAGCACGCTCAGGGCGCGCGTGACGCTGCGTGCGTGCGGGCTGCCGATCCGCCGCTGGGTCTCGCGGCCCGCGGGGGTGAGCGACAGGCGCACACCCCTGCGGTCGCCGAGGTCGGGGCACCGTTGCACGTAACCCCGGTCGACGAGGCGTTCGACCATGCGGGACAGGGCCGGCTGGCTCAGCAGCACGTGCCGGTTCAGCTCACTCATCCTGAGTGGACTGTCGCACTTGGACAGCTGGTACAGCACGTCGTACTCCCGCATGGTCAGGTCGCCCCAGATGTCCTCCGCGTTGAACTGCTTCATCAACACGGAGTACGCCTTCATGAGCGACTCCCACGCTTCGTTGGCTCCGGTCACTTCTCGTCCTGGTAGGGCGAGCCACCCGTGACGTTGTCACCCCGGTTGGCGTTCGGCCGCGGCTGACGGGCGGGCTTGTCGCCGTACTTGTCCTTGACGCGCCCGGCGTGCGTCGGCGGCTTGGCGGTCTCCGGGTCCTGCCGCGACTCGATCTCCTTGCGCAGCACCGGGACGACCTCCTCGCCCAGCAGGTCGAGCTGGTTCAGCACCGTCTTGAGCGGCAGGCCGGCGTGGTCCATCAGGAACATCTGGCGCTGGTAGTCGCCGAAGTGCTCGCGGAAGGTCAGCGTCTTGTCGATGACCTCCTGCGGGCTGCCGACCGACAGCGGCGTCTGCTCCATGAAGTCCTCCATCCGCGGCCCGTGGCCGTAGACGGGGGCCTCGTTGAAGTACGGGCGGAACTCGTTCAGCGCGTCCTGCGACCGCTTCGCGATGTACGCCTGGCCGCCGAGGCCGACGATGGCCTGCTTCTCCGTGCCGTGGCCGTAGTGCGCGTACCGCTGGCGGTAGAACTTGATCAGCCGGATGTAGTGCTCCTTCGGCCAGAAGATGTTGTTGGCGAAGAAGCCGTCACCGTAGAACGCGGCCTGCTCGGCGATCTCCGGCGTGCGGATCGACCCGTGCCACACGAACGGCGGCAGGTCGTCCAACGGACGCGGCGTGGAGGTGAAGCCCTGCAACGGCGTGCGGAACTTGCCCTCCCAGTCGACGACGTCCTCGCGCCACAACCGGTGCAGCAGGTTGTAGTTCTCGAGCGCCAGCGGCAGGCTCTGCCGGATGTCCTGCCCGAACCACGGGTAGACCGGCGCGGTGTTGCCGCGGCCCAGCATCAGGTCCATGCGACCCTTCGCCAGGTGCTGCAGCATCGCGTACTCCTCGGCGATGCGCACCGGGTCGTTCGTCGTGATCAGCGTCGTCGCGGTGCTGACGATGAGCTTCCTGGTCTTCGCCGCGATGTGGCTGAGCAGCGTCGTCGGCGCGGACGAGAAGAACGGCGGGTTGTGGTGCTCGCCGATCGCGAACACGTCGAGCCCGACCTCCTCGGCCTTCTCCGCGATCTGCACGATCGCGTCGATCCGCTCGGCCTCGCTCGGGGTCTCGCCGCTCACCGGGTCCCTGGTGATGTCGCTCACCGAGAAGATTCCGAACTGCACGGCACCCGCCTCCTTCAAACTTAGTGACTAATGCGTTTGCATCTACTCTAACGTCTGGGCGCCCGATCCATTCCCATTACCCTGGTCACATGTCGCTGGGCGTGGGGGACGCCGGCTTCGCCTACGGCGGTGTCCCCGTTTTCGCAGGTCTGTCGTTCGTCGTGGAGCCCGGCGAGGCCGTGGCCGTCGTGGGGGCGAACGGCTCGGGCAAGTCGACGCTGCTGCGCTGCCTCGTCGGCGCCGAGGTGCTCGACACCGGAACCGTGCTGGTCGGGGGCTACCCCCTGGACGAGTCGTCATGCGCCTTCCGCGCGGCCGTCGCGTCGCTGCTGGACGACGCCGACTACTTCCCGGACGTGTCCGTCGTGGAGCACCTGCGGCTGCTCGCGTGGCTGCACGGGTCCGGTGAGGACGTTGCGCGCGTGGTGGCGGAGGTCGGGGTTGTCGGCGGTGGCGGACCAGCTGCCGCCCACGCTGTCGTCGGGCCAGCGCCACCGGCTCGGGCTCGCGTCGTGCTTCGTGCGGTCGCGCTCGGTGCTCGTGCTGGACGAACCGGAGCAGCGCCTGGACGAGGCCGGGCGCGCGTGGCTCCGCGCGCGGCTGCTGGCCGAGAAGGCCGCCGGGGTCGCCGTGGTGTTCGCGTCGCACGACGCTGAGCTCGTGGAGGCGGTGGCGTGCCGGACCGTCACGCTGTGACCGCGTGGGCGGTGCGCCGCCGGTTGCGGACTCCGGTGCCGTGGCGGTCGCTGGTCGCGCGACTGCACTCGCGGCTGGTCGTCTTCGGGATCGTCGCGCTGGTCGCGAACGGGTGGGCGTACGCCGGGCTGACCAAGGCGCCCGCGGCCGGCAGCGCGTGGAGCGCGCTCTGGCTGTCGGTGCTGGGTGCCGCGGTGCTGATGAAGGCGGCGCTGGCGTTCGGCCCGGTGTTCGCCGGTGCCGAGCGGATGTTCTGGGTGCTGAGCTCGCCGGCTCGGCGTGGGGCGTTGCTGTGGCCGCGGTTCTCCGGACTGCTGGTGGTCGGGGCCGGGCTGGGGGTCGCCTGGACGGCTGCCGTGTTCGGGCTCGTCGGGGCGGTGGTACCGGCGCTGGAAGCCGTGGGGATCGGGGCCGCGGTGGGGGTGGCGGTGGTGGCGTTCGCCGTGGTGGTGCAGCGGGGGCGGTGGCGGCTGCAGGGGTGGCTGAGCGGGGTGGTGGGGCTGGCGGTGGTGGCGCTGCTGGTGCCGCTGGAGCTGAGCGTGGAGCCGGGCGCCGCCGGCACACTGCTGGTGGCCGCCTGGGTCGTCGCGATCGGCCTGGCCGTGGCGGCGGGCGTGTCACTGCCGAAGCTGCGGCGGTCCGACCTCGCGGCCGGAGGTGCGCTGGCGGGCGCGGCGAAGGTGTCGGTGAGCTGGTTCGACCTCGCGCTGCTCGGGGCGATCCTCGCCGAGCGCCGGGCGCGCGCCCTGGGACGGGTGAGGTCAGCCCGGCTGGGAGCGGCCGGACGCGGTGCGAGGTCCGCCGGATCCGCCCCACCCTCCCGGCTCTCGCACGTCGCCGCCCTCGCCTGGACCGACGTCCTCCGCCTGCGCCGCACCCCCAACGCCGGCCTGGTCTGGGCCGCCCTGCTCCCCGCCCCCGCACTCGTGGCCCTCGGCGGCGAGCCCGAGTTCACCGCCGCCGTGCACGTGATCGCCGCCTTCCTGGCCACCGACCGCCTCGCCGCGGGGCTCAGGTTCGTCTGCCGGTCCCCCGGCCGTGCGGAGGGCACTCGGCCTGCCCGACCGGACGTTGCGGCGGGCGCACCTCGTGGTCCCGGCGGCCGGTGCGGTGCTGTGGTGTGCGCTCACCACGGCGTTCACCCCGCACGTGTCCGTGCTCAACGGGCTCGTGTCGGCGGTGGGTGCCGTGGCGGTCGTGTACCGGATCGCGACGCGGCCGCCGGTCGACCACGGGGCCGCGATCGTCGACTTCGGGCTGTTCGGGCCGACGCCGCTCGGGCTGATCGTGCAGCTCAGCCGCGGGCCGGCGTCGCTGACCGTGCTGGCCCTGGTGCAGACGGCGCTCTAGGCGAGCAGCGACGCCACGCGGGTGGCGGTGGCGGCGGTCGACTGCGGGTTCTGGCCCGTCACGAGGGTGCCGTCCACGACCACCGTGCTCGACCACGGCTCCCCGGCGACGACCCGCGCGCCCAGCGCGGCCAGCCGTCCGGCCACCGAGTAGGGGACGTCCAGGCCGCCCTGGCGCTCCTCCTCGTCGCTGAACACCGCCATCTCCCTGCCGGCGAACACGAACGTGCCGTCGGCGCGGACGGCGCTGAGCAGTCCGGCCGGACCGTGGCAGAGCGCCGCGACGACCTTGCCGTTGTCGTGGAAGTCCGCGAGCAGTGCGCCCAGGCCGGCGTCGAAGGCGAGGTCCGCCATCGGGCCGTGGCCGCCGGGCAGGTACACGGCGTCGAAGCCCACACCGTCCACATCGGACAGCGAGACCGGCGAGCGCAGGTCCGCGAGGGAGGCGACGGCCTCGTCGAACGTGCCGTCGAGGCTCGCCTTGTCGACCGTCGGCACGGCGCCGCCCGGCGTCGCCAGGGTGACCTCGACGCCGGCCTCGCGCAGCACGCGCACGGACTCGACGACCTCCTCCGCCCAGAACCCCGTGGGGTGGATAGACCCGTCCGCCAGCGTCAGCGAGTCGGCGGCGGACACGACCATCAGTAGCTTCTTCATGCCCACAGGACATCACAGATCCGGTGGACGCCGAGTCCTGAGCTATAAGCTGACTTATGGCTTCGACCTTGACGGACCTGGACCTGCTGGTGACGTTCCTGGAGATCTACCGGGGCGGCTCGCTGACCAGCGCGGCGTCGCGGCGCGGCCTCACCCAGCCGGCGGTGAGCGGGCAGCTCGCCAAGCTGGAGAAGCAGCTCGGGACGACGTTGTTCGTGCGCACCAGCCGCGGGGTCACGCCCACACCCCGTGCCGACGACCTGGCCCGCAGGGTCGGCCCGCACCTCGACCAGCTCACCAGCGCGCTCGACCCCGAACCGGCGCTCGACGGCGTCGTCAGGATCGGGGGAGCGGCGGAGTTCATGACCGTCAGGGGCCTGCCCGCGCTCGCGCCCCTCACGCGCAGGGGCCTGCGGCTCGAGGTCGCGTTCGGCCTGGCCGACGACCTGCTCGCCGACCTCAGGGGCGCGAAGCTCGACGTGGTCCTGTCCTCGGTCCGCCCGGCCGCCGGGTTCACCGCGACGCCGCTGACGGACGAGGAGTTCCTGCTGGTCGGCGCGCCGCTGCTGGCCAGGACCGTGGACCGGGACCTGCTGGAGAACGACCCCGCGCGCGCCCTCGAACACCTGCCGCTCGTCGCCTACTCCGGTGACCTGCCGATCGTTCGCCGCTACTGGCGCAGCGAGTTCGGCAGACGTCCGCGGAACGCTCCCACGATCACCGTGCCGGACCTGCGCGCGGTGCTGGCGGCCGTGATCGCCGGGGCGGGCGTCTCGGCTCTGCCGCGCTACCTCGCCGAACCCGCGCTCGCGGCGGGGTCCGTCGAGCAGCTGCACCACCCGGAGGTCCCGCCGCTCAACACCCTCTACGTCGTCACCCGGGGCACGACCACGGCGGCGACCGACGCCGTCGTGGAGCACCTCGGGTCACGCGACTGGGGTGTGCTCTAAACGCTGCGCAGCACCGACACGACGATGCCGAGGATCACGGCCTTGTCACCGTCGATCACGGGGTACGCCGCGTTGCGCGGCTCCAGGTACACGTGGCCGCCCTTGCGCTGGTACACCTTGACGGTCGCCTCCTCCTCGATCATGGCGGCGACGATCTGCCCGTTGTACGCCTCGTGCGTCTGCCGGACGACGACCGTGTCGCCGTCGCAGATCGCGGCGTCGATCATCGAGTCACCGCGCACGCGCAGCGCGAACACGTTGCTGCCGCGGCCGACCAGCCCGCGCGGCAGGTGCAGCACCTCGTCCACGTGCTCGATGGCGGAGATCGGGGCGCCGGCGGCGATGTCACCGACGACGGGCACCGAGATCGAGTCCTCCGAAGCCTGACCCGGCACGACGGGCGCGCCGCTCAGGAACACCCGCACGTCCATCGGACGCGTCACCGAGCCGCCGCGCTTGAGGAAACCCCTGTCCTCCAACGCGGCCAGGTGCTTCGAGACGCTCGACGACGACTTCAGGCCGACCGCCTCGCCGATCTCGCGGGTGCTGGGGGAGTAGCCGTGCTCGACGACCCAGTCGCGGATGGCGACGAGGATCCTCTGCTGGCGTTCCGGCAGCACCGTCGTGTCGAGCTCGAGATCGTCGTAGGCGGTCATCCGGCGATAGTAGTAATCCGCTTGCCGAACACGATCGGGTGGTCGTTCGATCATGAGACGACCTCTGCCCGGGTAGGAGAACTCGTCCGGCTGCGCGGCGTCGAACCGGAGGACTGTCCACCCTCCGCGATCCGCTGCCGCGCAACGGGAATGGGCGCAGAGGACGGCGTTGAAGGGGCAGGACGAGAGGGTGTTCCCCGCCGTCGGGTCACTGGCGGACAACGCGGTCGCAAGCATGATGACGACCAGCGAGACCGACCACCGCGCGGGCCGGTTCTCCCACGGGATCGCGATCGGCACCGGCCACAAAGGACGCGGCTACGCGACCGAAGCGGTGCGGTTGCTGACGTGCATGTTCGCCGCCCGCCACCCGTTCCCGCGCGAGATCTGACCGGCTGACCCACGATGTGGCCGTGAGCACACGCCGGGAACGCTCCTGGGGGCTGCGACCAGGTAGGTCCGTGCGAACCCGAGAGGCGCCCGTGGCGCTGACACCAGAGGAGGCGCCGGCCGTGCTGGACGAGGCCGCGTTGCTCGACCTCTACGAATCGACGGCCGAGCGGCTGCACCGCTACGTGGCTCGGCGGGTCGGTGCCGACACCGCGCAGGACGTGGTCTCCGAGGCGTTCCTCGTGCTCTGGGACCAGCGGGCGGGCCAGGCCTACGACGCCGACGCCGTCCGCGCCTGGCTCTACGGCGTGGCGACGAACCTGTTGCGCGGCCACGTCCGCGCCGAGGAGCGCAAGCTGCGGGCGTGGAGCAAGGAACACGCGGCCCGCACCGACGAGGCCGACATCGGTGACCGGGCCAGCGCCGCGGCGGACGCCGGCACGCTCGCCGGGCCGCTCACCGCCTGGCTCGCCGAACTGCGCGTCGAGGAACGCGAGGTCCTGCTGCTGCACGCGTGGGCCGACTTCACACCCGCCGAGATCGCCGTGGCGCTCGACGTCCCGGTGGCCACCGTGCGCACCCGGTTGCACCGCGGCCGGGCACGGCTGCGCACCCGCCTCGCGGCGACCGACCACGACTTCAAGGAGGACAGCCATGCCTGAGTCCCAGTCCGAGACCCTCGACCGCGTGCTCGACGCCGCGCTGTCGCGCGCCGGTGACGAGCGCGTCGAGTTCGACGTGGCCGCCGGCAGGGCAGCCCTGGCCGCCGCGCTGGAGGACCGCACCGCGCGACCGGCGGAGCGCAAGCCCCGTCGCACCCGCTGGCTCGCCGCCGCGGCCGCCGTCACCGTCCTGACGGGAGCGGCCCTCGCCGCCTCGACCGCCGACTTCGGCGGCACCTCCGCGACCGCCGCCGAGCAGCTCGTCAGGGCCGCCGACCTGGCCGCCCGCGTCGTCGAACGCCCGCTCGCGCCCGGCCAGTTCCGCTACGTGCGCAGCCGGTACGAGGGCATCACCGTGGAGGGCGACGGCGGCAAGGCCAGTGCCACCGACCTGACCCAGGAGGAGTGGGTTCCCGCCGACCGGCGCGACGAGTGGATGTTCCGCAACCAGATCAACTCGGTGAGGTGGCTGGAGGGCCACGAGGGGCAGGGGCGGCCCGACGCCGGCACGTCGTTCAAGGACGGCCAGGAGTTCCGCGGCAAGTGCGGCAAGTACTCCTACTACGCCGAGGGGCAGCCGGACCGCTGCACCAACGGCTCGTTCCACAACCCGACACCGGAGTTCGTCGCGGCGCTGCCGAAGGACCCGGCCGCGGTGCTGGCCAGGCTGCGGGAGGCGGGGCAGGCCGGGGACGCGGGCGCGCTGGTGCAGGCGGGTGCCGCGTTGAACTCGGGGCAGTACCCGGCCGAGGTGCGGGCGAGGATCTTCCGCGCGCTCGCGCTGCTGCCCGGCCTGGTCGTCACCGACAAGAGGGCCAACCTCGACGGCAAGGAAGGCGTCGCGCTCGGCCTGAAGCACTTCGACGACTTCACCGAGATCATCGTCGACCCGGACAACGGCGACTACATCGGCAGCCGGGCGACCGTCGCCGAAGACCTCCCGCCGGAGAAGGGCGGCCTGGAGAAGGGCACCGTCCGCAGTTCGTCGGCGGTGACCACGAAGATCGTGGACGCGCTGGGCGCCCGCTGACCGCCCGAGGTGCTCGACGAGGGCCGCGAGCTAGGTTGAGCGGGTGCCCAACTCAGCCGACCGCGGCCGCCGCACCCGTGAACAACTAATCGACGCCGCCGCCGCGCTCGTGGGCGAGGTCGGCTGGGGCGCCGTGACCACGCGGCTGGTCGCGGAACGGGCGGGCGTCAACGCGGCCCTCGTGCACTACCACTTCTCGTCGGTGTCCGAGCTGCTGGCGACGGCCGCGCTGCAGCACGCGACCCGGATCCTGGCCGAGTCGGCGGACGCGCTGCGGGAGACGCCGCCGGCGGAGGGCGTCGAGCGGGTCTTCGCGGACCTGTCCCGCTTCACCGGCACGGATCCGGAGTCGTTGCTGCTGACCGAGGCCTTCCTCGCCGCGCACCGGCTGCCGGAGCTGCGGGAAGGCCTCTCGGCGCTGGTCACGGACTTCCGGGCGCGGGTCGCCGACTGGCTGCGGGCATCGGGCGTCCAGGACGCCGACGCGGTGGCGTTGCTGCTGAGCGCCGCCCTCGACGGGCTGGTGCTGCACCGCGCGCTGGACCCGTCAGTCGACCCCCGCGCGGTCGCGGGCCCGTTCCGGCGTCTCGTCACGGGCTGACCAGCGGGGTTCGCCCCCGGCCTCGGCGAACGCGGTCAGCGCCTCGACCAGGCCGTGCCGCAGGTGCTCCGGCATGCGCGCGACGATCCTGCCGATCTCGGCGCGGCGCCGGGTCATCACCTCGGTGACCACCCGGCTGCCCTCGGCGCTCGCCACGACCACGACCTCGCGCCTCGTGACGGGATTCGGCGCGCGGTCGACCATGCCGGACGTGATCAGGCGGTCGATCATGCGCTTCGCCGTGGACGGGTTGACCTCCAGGAGGTCGGCGAGCGCGGTGAGGCTCATCGGCCCGCGGCTGTCGAGCAGCACGACCATGCGGAGCTGCGGCAGCGTGAGCGTCTCCTCGACGGCGGCGAGCGACCGCGCCGACACGGCTACCAGCAGGCGGGACGCGGTGAGGACCGCGTCGGTCAGGTCGTCGACATCGCTCACTCCCGTAGTTGTACAGGGGCCCGCCGGCGGTAACGAAACGATAAACATTGCACTGTGCAACGGTCAGCGGGTCGTCGCTCGTCCGTACCTCCCGGCATGCGGATACTCCTCGTGGCGATGCTCGCGTTGGTGGCCGGAGCGCAACCCGCGTTCGCGCAGCCGGACCTGGGACCCGACTACGTGCAGACGCAGTTCGGGCCGATGGGTCCGGCGGGACGTGACCTCCTGCAGAAGGTGGCGCTCGCGGGGCTGTGGGAGGGGCCCGCCGGGCGGATGGGGCTCGAGAAGTCGGCCGACCCGAAGGTGCGGGAGGCGGGCCGGCACCTGATCGACGGGCACGCCGACCTGGACAGGCGCACCGCCGAGCTCGCGCGGACGTTCGGCGTGCAGCTGCCCACGCGGCCCAACGAGTCGCAGCAGGGCTGGCTGGACGAGATGCAGGCCGCGCCCGCGCGCAGTGCCGAGTTCGACCGCGTGTTCGCGAACCGGCTCCGCGCGGCGCACGGCGTCGTCTACAAGTTCCTCGCCTCCGTGCGCACGGGCACGCGCAACACGGCGATCCGCGACTACGCCAAGGTCTGCATGGACACCGTGCTCGACCACATGACGGTGCTGGAGGCCACCGGGATGGTCGACTTCGGCGACACCGAGGCGATCCCGCTGGCCCTGGTCGCGCAGCCTTCCTCCGTGGCGCCGTCCGCGTCGGTGCCGCCGGCGCAGTACTCCCAGCCCCAGGTCCAGTCCCAGTCCGAGTCCCAGTCCGACGGCCTGCCCGACGGTGCGATCGGGCTGGGCGTGCTGGCGCTGGTGGTGGCGGGTCTGTGGTTCTGGACGAGCGGGCGGAGCAGTCGACGGATGCACCCGTAGTGCTAGATTGGGCACATGCCCAAGTCGAACGCCCAACAGAGAGCGCTGATCGTCGGAGCGGGGATCGCCGGGCTCACCACCGCCTGGTGGCTGGAGCGCGCCGGCTGGGACGTCCGCGTCGTGGAGAAGGCGCCGTCGTTCCGCGAGGGCGGCTACATGATCGACTTTTTCGGCCCGGGTCACGAGGTGGCGCGGCGGATGGGCCTGCTGCCCGCGCTGGAGCGGTGGCGGGCGCCGATCTCGTCGGTGACGAGCGTGGACTCGCGCGGGCGTCGGCGAAGTGAGATCTCCACGGCCGCGTACGAGGCGGTCGCGGACGGGGTGATCAGCCTGCTGCGCGGTGACCTGGCCTCGGTGATCCGTGACGACGTGCGCGCCCCTGTCCGTTATGGCACAACGGTTTCGGCCGTGGACGACGGACTGGTGACGTTCTCGGACGGGACTTCCGGCGAGTTCGACCTCGTGGTGGGCGCGGACGGCGTGCACTCGCGGGTGCGGGAGCTGGTGTTCGGGCCGTCGTTCGTGCGGTACCTCGGCCACCACGTGGCGGCGTTCTCCGTGCGGGACGCCGCTCTGAGCGAGCGGATCGGGTACCGGTACCAGATGCTGACGGTGCCGCACCGGATGATCGGCTGCTACGCCGTGCGGGACGGCGCGACGGCCGCGCTGATGCTGTGCCGGGCACCGTCGGCGGAGGTACCCGCCGATCCGGCGGCGGCGCTGCGGACGCGGTTCGGCGACCTCGGCTGGGTCACGCCGTCCCTGCTCTCGGTCGTGCCGCAGGACGTCTACTACGACGAGGTGTCCCAAGTGGACATGCCGGTGTGGCATCGCGGCAAGGTCGTGCTCGTCGGTGACGCGTGCGGGGCCGTCTCGCTGTTCGCCGGCCACGGGGCGTCGCTCGCGATGGCCGGCGCCTGCGTGCTGGCGGAGGAACTGTCCTCGGGCTTCGACGGCGCTTTCGTGCGCTACCAGGCGCGGATGAAGCCCGCCGTGGAGCGCACGCAGGAGTTCGGGCGGCGGTTCATCGGCTGGATGGCGCCCTCGTCGGCGTGGCGGATCTCCGTGCGCGACCTGGTGTTCCGGCTCTCCGGGCTGCCCGTCGTGCGGAGGCTCGTCCGGGGCTCGCTGGTGCCGGACGTCGACGGCGTGCTCACGCCAGCCTGAACACCTCGCGCAGCTCGTCGTCGCTCGCCGAGAGCCTGCGCTAACGGGCGTCGTAGCTCTCGCGGTTCACGAGCACCTCGGCGATGTGCTCCTCCGCCCACCGGCACAGCGCGAGCAACGGCTCGTGCAACGTGAGCCCGAGCTCCGTCAGCTCGTACTCGACCCGCGGCGGCACCTCGGCGAACACGTGCCGCGTGACGAGCCCGTCGCGCTCGAGGTCGCGGAGGGTCTCGGTCAGCACCTTCCCGCTGATCCCGTCGAGCCGTGCTTTCAGGTCACCGAACCGCGTGCGTCCGCCGCCCAGCACCGACACCGCCATCGCCGTCCACTTGTTCGCGATGCGCGCGAGGCTGGTGCGGGAGGGACAGGTGGCCGCGAGCACGCTCCAGTCCGGCATGGTCTGTGACATGGCGTACATCCCTCCAATGGTTACGTTGAGGTAATTGGTTACTTTTCGTGAGCATAGGTCAACCGCAACAAAAAGGAGAGACCTATGACCACCCCGCTCGCCGTCGCCACCGCCTACTTCGAGGCGCTGGAAGCCAGCGACTTCGCGACCGTCGCCACCTACTTCGCCGACGACGTGGTGTGGCACCAGCCGGGAGAGAACCAGTTCTCGGGCGTGCACCGCGGCAGCGACGCCGTCGGGGCGATGATCGGCGGGATGATGGCCGTGTCCGAGGGCACCTTCTCGTTGCGGCGCAACGCCCCGTTGATGGTGAACGGCGAGGTCGTGGCGGCGCCGGTGCACTGGACCGGCAAGCGGTCCGGGGCCGGGATGGACGGCGTGGGCGTCGACCTGATGCGCGTGGTGGACGGCAGGGTCGTCGAGGTGTGGCTGTTCACGGCCGACCCGGCGGAGGAGGACGCGTTCTGGGGCCGCGGCTAACGAAACGGCATGTCTGCCACCCCTCAGGCCGGGGTAACGACAGACTGTGGGCGTGGAACGGGATCGCAGGTGGGCGGACAAGGGTGAGGCCATCGGGCACGGCGTGAGCTGGCTCGCGCGGTGGAGTCTGCGGGCGGCGCTGGCCGCGCTGGGCTTCTGGATGGTGTTCTGGCTGGTCGGCAAGCTGTGGGTGGTCGTGATGCCCGTGCTGCTGGGTCTGCTGATCACGACGGTGCTGTGGCCGCCGGCGCGGTGGATGATGTCGAAGGGCCTGAACGCGGCGCTGTCGGCCACGATCGTGCTGCTCGTCGGGCTCGGTGTGCTGGGCGGTGTCATCGCGGCGATCTCGTCGTCGATCGCGTCCGGTGTGCCCGAGATCGCCCAGAGCGCGCAGAAGGCGATCACGCAGCTGCAGGACTGGGCGTCGGGCCCGCCGTTCAACCTGCGCGGCAGCGACCTCGACCGGCTCATCTCGCAGGGCGTCGAGCAGCTCAAGTCCAGCATCGGGTCGATCGCGGGCGGGCTGCTGACCGGGGCGGGCGCGGTGACGTCCGGGCTGGTCACCGGCGTGGTGGCGTTGCTGCTGGCGTTCTTCTTCGTCAAGGACGGCATGCGCTTCACGCCGTGGGTGCGCGGCGTGATCGGCGAGCGGGCCGGCGCCCACGTCACGACGGTGCTGGAGCGGATCTGGGTCACGCTCGGCAGCTTCATCCGCAGCCAGGCGATCGTGTCGCTGATCGACGCGGTGTTCATCGGGCTCGGGCTGATCATCCTGGGCGTCCCGCTCGCGGTCCCGCTGGCCGCGCTCACGTTCCTCGGCGGGTTCGTCCCGATCGTCGGCGCGTTCATCGCCGGTGCGCTGGCCGTGCTGGTCGCCCTGGTCAGCAACGGCCTGACCACGGCCATCATCATGCTCGCGATCGTCATCGTCGTGCAGCAGGTCGAGGGCAACGTGCTGCAGCCCATCCTGCAGTCGCGCAGCCTGCGCCTGCACGCGGCGGTCGTCCTGCTCGTCGTCACCGCCGGCACCTCGCTCTACGGCATCGCGGGGGCGTTCTTCTCCGTGCCGGTCGCCGCGGCCGTGGCGGTCGTCATCCGCTACCTGGGCGAAGTCATCGAGGCCCGGTCCGTAAGGGTTCCGTCACATCCCGACGGGGATGATTCGGGCGAGACCGAGCGTTCTCCTGAGTGAACACCGAGAAGAGGAGCGTCACAGTGACGGAGAAGGCAGTTCTCGCGGGCGGCTGTTTCTGGGGCATGCAGGACCTGTTCCGCCGCCACCCCGGCGTCGTCTCCACCCGCGTCGGGTACACCGGCGACCCGAGCACGCCGAACGCCACGTACCGCCGCCACGGCAACCACGCCGAGGCCATCGAGATCACGTTCGACCCGGAGAAGCTCAGCTACCGGCAGATCCTCGAGTTCTTCTTCCAGATCCACGACCCGTCGACCCGCAACCGCCAGGGCAACGACATCGGCGCCAGCTACCGCTCGGCGATCTTCTACACCGACGACGTGCAGAAGAAGGTCGCGGAGGAGACGATCGCCGCGGTCGACGCCTCGGGCAAGTGGCCGGGCAAGGTCGTCACCGAGGTCACGCAGGAGTCGGACTTCTGGCTGGCCGAGCCGGAGCACCAGGACTACCTGGAGCGCTACCCCAACGGCTACACGTGCCACTACGTGCGGCCGGAGTGGCAGCTCGGCGAGCGTTGATCGAGATCGTCGCGCTGCACGTCTCACCCGTGCACGCCTTCGAGGGCCGTCCGTCGGACGGCCCTCGTCCCGATCCCGGACCTGTTTCGCGTGACCACGTCGTCGTCCGCGCCGGGCTCGGCATCGTCGGCGACCGCTACTTCAACCACCCCGCGCACCGCAACGCGGCGGTCACCTTCATCTCGGCCGAGTCGCTGCGGGAGTGGTCCGCGGACCCGTTGCTGGCACGCCGCAACGTCGTGGTGCGCGGGTTCGACGTGGACGCGCTGCCGCGGGGGACCGTGTTCAGCCTGGACAGCGGCGACGGGCCGGTGCGGTTCGAGGTCCACCGGCCGGCGCACCCGTGCGCGTGGATGGACCAGGTGATCGGGCCTGGCGCCTTCAAGGGATTGCGGGGCAGGGGTGGCGTCCGCTGCGTGCCGCTGGACGACGGGGTGCTGCGCACCGGAAAATCCGCCGTGGCCATGATGGACGCATGAAGTGGTTGCGCCGCAAGCCGACGATCATCACGGCGGTGGGCCTCACGCTGACGCTGACCGTCGCGGTCTCCCTCTGGAACGTCGCCAGTGCCCGTACCTTCCAGTTCTTCGGTGACCTGGTCGACCGCGTCGAGACCGACGAGAAGCTGGTCGCACTCACCTTCGACGACGGCCCCGACCCGGCCGGCACCCGGCAGGTCCTGGACCTGCTGAGTGCCGAGCAGGTTCCGGCCACCTTCTTCCTCATGGGCCGCGACCTCGAGAAGCACCCGGACCTCGGCAGGCAGATCGCCGAGGCCGGGCACGAGATCGGCAACCACACCTACAACCACCCGCGCATGATCGGCGTGCTGCCCGGCACAGTGGCCAAGGAGGTCGAGGACACCGACGCCCAGATCCGCCGCACGGGCTACACCGGTGACATCCACTTCCGCCCGCCCAACGGCAAGAAGCTCTTCGCCCTGCCGCGTTACCTGCAGCAGCACAACCGCACCACCGTGATGTGGGACGTCGAACCGGACTCCGAGGGCACGCCCACCGCCCAGGAGATCGCCCAGCGGACCCTGGCCGAGACCACGCCGGGCTCGATCATCCTGCTCCACCCCATGTACGCGGGCCGGACCGAGACCCGCCAGGCGCTCAAGCCGATCATCACCGGCCTCAAGGAGCGCGGGTACCGGTTCCTCACCGCGTCCGCGCTCCTGGCCGGACGCTAGATCAGGTCGGCCAGCTCCACCCGGCGCAGGAACTCGCCGCGCACCCGGTCCGCCACCGCGTTGACGACCTCGGCGCCGTCGGACGACGGGTCGACGTGCACGCGGAACGGCGGCTTGGCCGCACCCACGACGTCCACGATCGCGTCCGCCACGGCACCGACGTCCGCCCACGACGGCTCCAGGTCGGCCAGCCGTTCGCCGACCTGGTCCATCAGGCCGGGGTAGAGCTCCTCGTACTCCGCGGCGCGGGCCGTGTCGGCGGGGGTGCCGCTGTGCGCGAAGTGGTTGGTGCCGTGGGTGAACGCGCCCGGCACGACGATCGTGGTCTCGATGCCGAACCGCAGCAGTTCGGCGCGGTAGGAGACCGCGAGGGCGTCCATCGCCGCCTTGGCCGCGAAGTACGGCGCGAGGTATGGGGGAGTGCCGCCGCGCGTCGAGCTGGAGCCGACCCACACGACGTGGCCGGAGCGCTGCCCGCGCAGGTGCGGCAGGGCGGCGCGGTTCACGCGCTGGGTGCCCAGGACGTTGACGTCGTAGAGAGCCGCGTACTGCTCCGGCGTGAACGCCTCGGCGGGGCCGGTGACCATGTGGCCCGCGTTGTGCACGACCACGTCCAGGCGCCCCTGCGCGGCGATGATCGACGCGATGGCGGCGTCCGCGGACTCCTGGGACTGCACGTCGAGCTCGACGGCGTGCACGTCGGCCTCGTTCTCGGCGCCGAACGACTCCAGCTCCGCGACGGCGGAGGCGTTGCGCCCCAACGTTTCCCGCATGCCCGCGTAGGCCGTGTGGCCGGCGAGGGCCAGCCTGCGGACGGTCAGTGCGCCGAAACCGCTCGACGCGCCCGTGACGACGATGACCTGGCCCATCAGATGATGCCTCCGTTCGCACGAATGGTCTGGCCGTTGATCCACCGGGCGGGACCGGCCAGGAACGAGATGACCTCGGCGATGTCGTCCGTGGAACCGAGGCGCTCCAGGGGCGGCTGCTTCGCGAGGGTGTCGATGGTCGCCTGGTCCTTGCCGTCGAGGAACAGCTCGGTGGCCGTGGGGCCGGGGGCGACGGTGTTCACGGTGATGTCGCGGCCGCGCAGCTCGCGGGCCAGGACCAGCGTCAGCGCCTCGACGCCGCCCTTCGACATCGCGTAGGCGCCGTACTGCGGGAAGCGCAGGCCCACCACGGACGACGAGACGTTGACGATGGCGCCGCCGTCGCGCAGGGTCCGCGCGGCCTGCTGGTTCACGACGAACGTGCCGCGGGCGTTGGTGCGCATGATCTTGTCGAACGTGTCGAGGTCCATGTCCGCGACGGTGCCGAGCGGCATGATGCCGGCGGAGTTCACGACGACGTCGACACCGCCGAACGTCTCCGCGGCCAGCGCGAACGCGGCGGTCACGGCCTTCTCGTCACCGACGTCGGCCTGGGCGGCGACCGCCTGGCCACCGTTCGACCTGATCTTCTCGACGGCCTCGTCGGCCGCGGTCCTGTTGCCGGCGTACACGATCACGACGGCCATTCCGTCGGCGGCGAGACGCTCGGCGGCAGCCCGACCGATACCCCTCGATCCCCCGGTGACGATCGCAACGCGAGTCATGACAAAGCTCCTAGCTGCTGTTTCCGTTGAAACCTCAATTAACGTATCACTGATATCGAATCAGCGCTACCGGTGATGTGTTATCGTCGTTACATGGACACGAGGGAGCGGCTGGTGAAGGCTGCGGCCGACCTGCTCGTCGAGGGCGGCAAGGAAGCGGTCTCCACGCGCGCGGTCGCGACGGCCGCAGGGGTGCAGGCGCCCACGCTGTACCGGTTGTTCGGGGACAAGGACGGGCTGCTCGACGCCGTGGCGGCGCACGGGTTCGCGGGCTACCTCGCCTCGAAGCAGGCGATGGGGGCCACCGGCGACCCCGTGGACGACCTCCGCCGGGGCTGGGACCTGCACATCGGCTTCGGCCTGGCGCGACCCGCGTTCTACCTGCTGATGTACGGCGAGCCGCGCAAGCGCGAGGCGCGGCTGGAGGCGGACGCGATGCTCCGCGAGATCATCGGCCGCATCGCGTCGGCGGGCCGTCTGACGGTCCCGGTCGAGCAGGCGGCGCAGTTCGTGCACGCGACCGGCCTGGGCGTGGTGTTGGCGCTGATCGCGACGCCGGAGCAGGACCGCGACCTGGACCTGATCACGTTCACGCGCGAGAACGTGATCAGGGCGATCACGAAGGACGCCTCACCGGACGAGCCGACCGACGTCCCGACCCGCGCGATCGCGTTGAAGGCGGCACTGGAAGAGGACCCGCCCCAGATGCTGTCGCACGCGGAACGGGTCCTCCTGGCCGAGTGGCTCGACCGTGTCGCGAAGTGATCAGGCGTTCGGGTCGAACGGGATCCCGGCGGGCTTCGCGCTGCTCAGGTTGTAGTTGAACGCGCTGTCCTTGATCGCCAGGGACGCGCTGCCGAAGTTCGCGTTCACGAGCTTGTCCCGCACCCCGGCCGGGAAGCGGTTCCAGCTGACCAGGTCCGGGTACTGGTAGACCCCGTAGTGGTTCTCGGCCTGCTCGCCGTTGCCCGCCAGCCGGAAGCAGTGCGTGCTGGCGCCGTCCTTGTGGTAGATGATCTTCGGGTGGGTTGCCTCCCACTGCACGTTGGCGCGCGGGTGGGTCTTGTACTTGCCGTGCTCCGACGTCGAGACGTACTGGGCCACGTCGTTCTGCACCCAGACGACCACGTGCTCGATGTCGTGGCGGTGGCCGCAGCAGTCGATCAGCGGCACCGCCTGGTCCTTCTCGAAGTACAGGTCGTACAGGTAGGCGCACCAGCCGTTGTTGCACTTGGAGCGGCTGTAGGAGTTGGTGTTGTCCAGGTCGGACTGGTCGTGGCAGTTGCCGTTCAGCGCGCCCGAGTTCTTCAGGCCGGGCGCGATGTCACCGGTCGGCGAGATCGCCGGGGTGGGGTAGCAGCCGTCGCCGTCGTAGTCGAAGGCCGGCTGCCACTTGCCGTCGGCCTCCTCGTAGTTCGCGGGGATGGCCCTGGGCGGATCGGCGAGCGCGACGCCGGGCACGAGCACGGTGATCAGCAGGGCGCCGGCGAGCGCGGACAGGAGCTTCTTCCTCAACTTCAGCCTCCGGTGTGCAGGGGAGCGGAAGGCCTTGCGAGGCAGAAGGTGGTACATGAACGGCGTTCACGTCTAGTGACTTCGCCAAAACTTTGCCGAACCGGGAAATTAACAACCCGGTCGCGGTGCGTCACTCGCGGGCCGAACCGGCCTTCCAGTACCCGCTGAACATGATCGCCTTCCGGTCCACCCCGCGGTCCTTCGTCAGGTGCCGGCGCACCCCGGTCGCGAGCGCCGACTCACCACACGCCCACGCGTAGTCCACAGTGGACAGCGCCTTCCCCCGGATGACCTTCAGCACGGCGGATCCCGGCTCGGCATCGCCGCGGTACACCCACTCCACGTCGAGGTCGAGCCGGTAGGACTCGTCCGGCACCTCGGCGAACACGTGCAGGGGGCGCGTCTCCACCTCGAGGATCGCGGCCAGCGCGGGGAGGGCGGTCTCGTCGGCCACGAGCAGCACCGAGCCTTCGGCCGGTGGGCGGTAGGCCGAGCCGCCGGCGCGGAAACCCGCCGTGTCGCCCGCGATGGCGCGGCGGGCCCAGCGGGTGCCGGGGCCCGCGTCGCCGTGCACGACGAAGTCGACGTCGATCTCGGCCGCGTGCGGGCGGTGTGCGCGGACCGTGTACCAGCGGAGGGCCGGCCTCGTGTCCTCGGGCATCTCGCGCAGCGACGTGCGGACGTTGATGCGGTCGTCCGGGCCCGTCGCGGTGCAGGAGGCGAACTCCGGCGCGTGGAAGGTGATGCGGCGCATGTGCTCGCCCAGTTCGGTGACCGCGGTGACGTTCATGACGAACTGCTCGAAGGCGGAGTAGCGCGTCATGGCAGCAACGTACGCCTTTGGTCAACCTTACCTAAACCCTTCGGCGAAAACTCGATCAGTGCCGCACACTGCGGAGATGTTCCCGAGGACCGCGCAACAGCAGTGGTGGTTCGAAGAACCCGCCAGCAAGAACCGCAGCCAGGCCATCGGTCTGAGGCTCGCCATCGCGTACCACCGGCGGGACGCCGAGGCCGTCGGGCGGCTGCTGCCCGACGACCGGGGCGAGGTCTGGCTCGTCATGGGTGCGCTGGAGAACGGACTGCTCGGGCTCAACCAGATCTACCCGCCCGGGCCGCCGGACGAGGTGTGGGAACGGGTCACCCCGATCATCGACGCGTCCGCCCCGAAGGGTGTCGCGGCCCAGATGCGCGCGTTGCTCGCGGCGATGTCGCACGCCATGTACAACGCCACGCTGGGCGAGGTCAACGCACGCAAGGAGGAAGACCCGTACGTGGGCGCGCACCTGTACGCCGCCATCACGGCGATGCGTGCCGACGAGCATGAGGGCAGTGTCCAGCGGATGCAGGCGAAGGCGGACGAGCTCGATCCTGCCTAGCCGACCTG
This sequence comes from Lentzea sp. HUAS12, assembly GCF_024125735.1. Taxonomy (NCBI): domain Bacteria; kingdom Bacillati; phylum Actinomycetota; class Actinomycetes; order Pseudonocardiales; family Pseudonocardiaceae; genus Lentzea; species Lentzea sp. HUAS12. Next base: position 3,396,014 of record NZ_CP099738.1, on the reverse strand, counting down.
CGGAAACGGGGTTGAGGCGGAAGTAACAGCCACCCGGACGTGCATGCTCATACATTGTCGTGCATAATTCTCAACGTGTCCAAGGTGCTCACTTCACTTCCGGCCGGCGAACGCGTCGGCATCGCCTTCTCCGGTGGTCTCGACACCTCCGTCGCGGTCGCGTGGATGCGTGAGAAGGGCGCTGTGCCCTGCACGTACACCGCGGACATCGGCCAGTACGACGAGCCCGAGATCGAGACGGTCCCCGGCCGCGCCGGCACGTACGGTGCCGAGATCGCCCGGCTCGTGGACTGCCGTGCCGCGCTCGTCGAGGAAGGCCTCGCGGCACTGGCCTGCGGCGCGTTCCACATCCGTTCCGGTGGCCGCGCGTACTTCAACACGACGCCGCTCGGGCGGGCCGTCACGGGCACCATGCTCGTGCGCGCCATGCTCGACGACGACGTGCAGATCTGGGGCGACGGCTCCACCTACAAGGGCAACGACATCGAGCGGTTCTACCGCTACGGCCTGCTCGCGAACCCGTCGCTGCGGATCTACAAGCCGTGGCTCGACGCCGCGTTCGTGACGGAGCTCGGCGGTCGCAAGGAGATGTCCGAGTGGCTGCTGGAGCGTGACCTGCCGTACCGCTCCTCGGTCGAGAAGGCGTACTCCACGGACGCGAACATCTGGGGCGCGACGCACGAGGCCAAGTCGCTCGAGCTGCTCAACGAGGGCATCGAGATCGTCGAGCCGATCATGGGCGTCAAGTTCTGGGACCCGTCGGTCGAGATCGCGACCGAGGACGTCACCATCGGCTTCGACCAGGGCCGCCCGGTCACCATCAACGGCAAGGAGTTCCACGACTCCGTCGACCTGGTGCTGGAGGCGAACGCCATCGGCGGCCGCCACGGTCTCGGCATGTCCGACCAGATCGAGAACCGCATCATCGAGGCCAAGAGCCGCGGCATCTACGAGGCGCCCGGCATGGCGCTGCTCTACATCGCCTACGACCGCCTCGTGAACGCGATCCACAACGAGGACACCGTCGCGGCCTACCACAACGAGGGCCGCAAGCTCGGCCGGCTGCTGTACGAGGGCCGCTGGCTCGACCCGCAGTCGCTGATGCTGCGCGAGTCGCTGCAGCGCTGGGTCGGCGCCGCGGTCACCGGCGAGGTCACGCTGCGGCTGCGCCGGGGCGACGACTACTCGATCCTCGACACGTCCGGCCCGGCGTTCAGCTACCACCCGGACAAGCTGTCGATGGAGCGCACCGAGGACTCGGCGTTCGGCCCGGTCGACCGCATCGGCCAGCTGACCATGCGCAACCTCGACATCGCGGACTCGCGCGCCAAGCTGGAGCTCTTCGCGGGCCTCGGCATGGTCGGCACGCGGCAGTCGGCGCTCATCTCGGCGCAGCCCGAGCCGACCCAGCTGATCGGCGACGTGCCGGACGGCGGCGCGGAGGCCATCGCCTCGCGCGGTGAGGTCTCGGCGGCCGACGAGCTGCTCGACGCGGCGGCCATGGAGTTCGGCACGGACTGACGTTCCGCACGTGACGGGGCAGGTGGGGTCATCCCGCCTGCCCCGTTCGCGTCGTCAGGTCTGCGGCCACATCGAGTAGATGACGTTGTCCTCGTCGGCGCACACGACCTGCGGCATGATCCCCTCGGGGACCTGGTTGCACGACATCGGCCCGACCTCGATCGGCGGCAGGCCCGTGTTCGGCTGGGAGCGCTCGGCGTAGTAGTCGAACAGCACGGCGCTCGCCTGGTCGCAGTTCAGCCGCCCCGACGGCGTCTCGACCACGACGGCGAGCATCGGCTTGCCCAGGGCGCCGGTGAAGGGCTTGTCGCAGTACTGCGACGGCATGCCCTCGTACTCCTCCGGCGACACCCCGTTCAGCGCGGTGGTCCTGCTCGCCGACGTGGTGGTCGCCGGCGCCTGGGTGGTCTCCTGCGACCGGGTCGTCGTCTCGGGCGTGCCGGTCGACGACCCCGACCCGGTCACCGGCGAGGAGCAACCGGCCGCGAGCACGGCGACGAGCACTGGGGTGATCAAGGACCTCATGCCCGCCAGGTCGTCGCCGGAGCCGCCGGTGTTACCTCTTCCGGGTGAGTGCGGCCACCGCGGCCAGCAGCACGAGCACGATCGCGGCGAACCACGTCATGACCGCGGTCGGTGCGAGGATGCGCGTCGCGAGGCCGATCGACAGCGACGGCACGCTCAAGCCCAGGTAGGCGATGAAGAACAGGCCCGCCAGCGCCTCACCGCGCTTCTCCGGCGCCGCCATCGCCGTCACGGCCCCGATCGACGCCTTGAACTGCACGCCCGCTCCGATGCCGGCGACCGCGCCGCCGACGAGGAACACCGGGAAGCTCGTCACCTGCATCCCGGCGACGACCAGCAGCACGCCGAGCGCCTGACCACCCAGGCCGAGCGCGCGGCGGACACCTGGGGCGAGGCCTCCCGTCACGGTCTGGGCGAGCGCCGCTCCACCGAAGACGAGGAAGACCACGAGCCCGGCCAGCAGGCGCGACGGGTGGTGCAGTTCGCCCGCCACGAAGCCGGGCGAGACGGACGTGAACACGCCGAACACCGCGAACGCCGTGAACGCCCCGGTGGCCGCGGCGACGTAGCCCGCGCGGTCGCCGTGGTCGGCGCTGATCCGCTGCGGGCGGTAGGAGAACCGGGACCGCACCACGGTTTCCGGCGTGAGCGCGACCGCGGCGACGCTCACCGCGAGCAGCACCGCCAGCACGACGTACGGGGTGCTCAACGGCGACGACACGTACTGCGCGAGCACACCCGACACCAGCGCGCCGACGCCGAGGCCGCCGATGTTCGCGGCGGTCGACACGATCTCGAACCGGCGGGACGACGCTCCCGGACGGTGCCGCGTGTGCAGGTCGAAGAGGTAGGCGGTGGCGGTCGCGGTGATCATGCCGACGCCGAGGCCGTTGACGACGCGCGCCACGACGAGGACCGGCAGCGAGGTGCTGGTGAGGAAGAGCAGCGCGGAGACGATCTCGAGTCCCAGCGCCGGGATGAGCACGGTCTTGCGGCCCACCCGGTCGGACACGTGACCGGCCAGGACGAGGCTGACCACGACACCGACCGCGAACGCCGCGAACACGACGGTGATCGCGAACGTCGAGAGGCCCTCGCGGGCCACGTAGAGCGGGAAGAGCGGGGCGGGCACGGTCGAGTAGGCCATCGCGACCAGGAAGGTGGCGGCCACGGCCCAGAAACCGCGGCCGTGGTGCCTGCCGGCGCGGGGCTGGTCGGTGACCGGTGAGTCGAGGAGCACGGACATGGCTCCACCCTGCGCGCCCGGATATATCACGTCCAACGAAAGTTCGAGCTGAGGATCATCACTTTCTGAGATACTCGCAGGTGTGGACGTTCGTCAGCTGGAGTACTTCGTCGCGGTCGCGGAGGAGAGCAGCTTCACGCGTGCCGCCGCCCGCGTGCACGTCGTCCAGTCCGCCGTCTCGGCCGCGATCAAGACGCTCGAACGCGAGCTCGGCGCCACCCTGCTCGACCGCAACTCCCAGCGGGTGGTCCTCACCGACGCGGGGGAGGCGCTGCTGCCGAAGGCCCGGGCCGTCCTGGACGCCGTGACCGAGGCGAAGGACGCCGTGGCGCAGGTGAGGGGAGGACTCACGGGGACGGTCCGGCTCGGCACGCTGAACGCGATGACCCTGGTCGACCTTCCAGCGCTGCTCGGTGAGTTCCACCGCCGTCACCCCGGCGTGCTGGTGCGCACCAACGCGGCCACCACGGGCTCCATCGGGCTCGTCGAACAGCTGCTGGACCGCAGGCTCGACGTGTCGTTCGTGTCGCTGCCGGGCGAGGTGCCGGCCGGGATCGTGCTCGACGAGCTCACCCACTCGGTCATGGACCTGGTCGTACCGCACGATCACCCGCTGGCGGCGAGGACCGAGGTGTCCCTCGGAGAGCTCGCCGGCCTGGACTTCATCGACTCACCGCTGGGCTACGGCAACCGCGCCGTGGCCGACCGCGCGTTCGCGGCCGGTGCGATCCCCCGGCGCGTGACCCTGGAGATGTCGGACCTCTTCACCGGGGTCGACTACGTGCGCCACGGTCTCGGCATCGCGTTGCTGCCGGGCTACGTCCTGCGCGACACCCGGGACGTCGTCACGCTCCGGGTCACCGGCGCGGACCTGCGGTGGCCGATCGGGCTGGCCCGACCGGCCGACCGCGCTCCGAGCGCCGCGACCAGGGCGTTGATCGCGGTGGTGCACGAGTTCCTCAGGCGGTGACGCAGGTGAAGCTCGCTGCGCTGTCCGGGTCCCCCGAGCGGTACCGGGGCCAGGCCGGGTACTCGCACAGCGGACGGGTGCGGTTGTGCGCCAGGTCGGTCACCACGGGGTTTCGCGGCGACTGTCCACTCGCGACCCACTGTTCGAGCGCGGTGAGCGAGTCCCACCCCGCGGTGAACGCGGGCGTGCCGAAGTTCGCGTGGTTCGCGCCCGGTACCAGGTAGTAGCGCAGGAAGTCGCGCGTCTTCTCCGGTCCCAGCAGGTCGCGCACGCGTTCGTAGTAGTCGTTGGTCGAACGGTGCGAGACCAGCTCGTCGGCGTTGCCGTGCACCAGGACCAGCTTGCCGCCGGCACGGGCGAACGGGCGGAGGTCGGCGTTGTTGCGGTCCTGGATCGTGGACAGCTCGCTGATCCGGCCCAGCCACTTCCCCGGACGGGCCGGGTCGAGGTCGAGGGAGTTGAACGCGGGGTCGCGGGTCAGGAAGTGCTTCACCCACTGGTCCCAGTACTGCATGCCGTAGCCGCTGGTGGCCGGCATGGGATTCGCCGGCGCGGTCGTGCCGAACCCGAGGAACGGGGTCCGCATGTCCGCTCCCGACAGGAACGGGAAGCCGGGGTACTGCTTCTCGCCGCTCGCGACCCGGTAGGGCCACCGGAACGGTGTCGACATCGCTGTCACGGCACCGATCTGGGCGTCCGACAGGCACGTGGGACCCGTGTCCGCGCCGTCGGGGCAACGCAGGACACGGGGGTCGAAGTGGCAGCCGCGCTGGTTCGAGACGACCCGGTCGGTGACGCCGTCCAGCCCGTCGCACGCGGTGATCACGCTGTCGTACACCAAGGTCTGCTTCTCGGGGCCGGGGAACGCGCCGGGCCGGGCGAGGACCTGCGTGAGGTGGCCCAGGTACAGGACCTCGGCGAGGTTGTTCCACGCGGGATAGCCCGAGATCACGCCGTCGAACGCCCGCGGCCAGCGCTGCGCGACGATCAGCGCCTCGCGCCCGCCGGTCGAGCCGCCGGCGAAGAACGATCCGGCGGGCCCGCGCCCGTAGGCCCGCCGGATCAGGAACAGGCCGGCGTCGTGCGTCTTCTTCAGCGCGTCACCGGCCGCGAAGTTCCGCAGCGCCTCGTCGTTCACGCCGAACGAGCCGTCCAGCGACGGCACGGTGCCCGGCTTCTGCTGGTGCCCGGAGTCGCTGGCGAACACCGCGTACCCCCGCGCCAGGGGCGCCACCGCGGTGGAGAACGGCACGTTGCCGGTGAGGGCCGGGATCGTGCCGCTGTAACCACCACCGCCGAACATCATCGCCTTGTGGTTCCACGTGTGCGGCAGCGAGATCCGCATCTTGATCGCGGGAGCCGACCGGTCGACGGGGTACAGGTCCGCGTCGACCTGGCAGTGCTCGACGGTCTGTCCACTCACGACACTGGTCGTCGGGACGGCCGCCGTGACGCGGCCGCCCGTGGTCGGGAGGCTGAGGGCGGCCGCAGGGATCCTCAGCTGGTCCAGCGACGCGCAGTCCGGCACACCGGTCCCCGCGGTCGCGACCGCGGGGCCGGCACCGAGCAGCAGGACCGAGGTCGCCAGTACGACGGAAGTCTTCACGCCCGATCCCTTTCAGCGGTAGAGGTGCGTGCCGGGAACGGCCTGCGGGTCCTCGCGGACCTCGGCCGGGTTCGTCTCGGGCAGGAACCACGCGCTGACGAACGTGATCATCCCCATCAGGGTGATGTAGGCGGCGACGGGGATCGTGCTGCCGGTCTCGGCGATGAGCGCCGTCATGAGGAACGGCGTGCCACCGCTGATGATGATCGCGGAGAGCTGGTAGGACAGCGACGCGCCGGAGTACCGGACGTTGGGCGCGAACAGCTCGCCGAGGAAGCTCGCGATCGGGCCGTAGGTGAGGCACTGGAAGGTGAACCCCACGACCACGGCGACGAAGATGAGCGGCAGTGACGCGGTGTTGACGAGCCCGAAGTACGGGAAGCCCCACAACGCCACGCCGAGACCGCCGACGAGGATGAGCGGCCGGCGCCCGATCCGGTCGGAGACGTGTCCCGCCCACGGCAGCACGGCGAGCATCGCCACGGACCCGAGCAGCACGACGGCGAGCAGCCCGTCGCGGTCGAGCTTCAGCGACGTCGTGCCGTAGTTGAGCAGCCCGGCGATGCTGACGTAGAAGAGGCTGTTGGTGGCCGAGAGGATGCCGCAGGCGAGCAGGATCGTGGCCCACTTGGACCGGATCACCTGCGCGAGCGGGGCGCGGACGACGGCGCGCTCCGGGCGGGCGACCTCGTTCTGCAGCGCGCGGAACTCCGGCGTGTCCTCCACTTTGGACTGGATGTACAGCACGACGGCGAACATCACGACGCTGACGAGGAACGGGATCCGCCAGCCCCAGCTCAGGAACGCGTCGTCCGGCATCAGCCCGCTGGCCGCCACGAAGATCAGGTTCGAGATGATCACCGCGACGAAGACGCTGGTCTGGCCGAACGTCCCGGCGAACCCGCGCCGCTTGGGACTCGCCGACTCGGTGAGCAGCAACATGATCCCGCCCCACTGGCCGCCCGCCGCGAGTCCCTGCAGGAACCGCAGCGTCACCAGCAGGACCGGGGCGAGCGCGCCCACCGACGACGCGCTGGGCAGGCAGCCGATCAGGAACGTCGCCGCGCCCATCAGCGCGAGACACGTGACCACGACCGGCTTGCGGCCGTACTTGTCACCGAAGTGCCCGGCGAGCACCCCGCCGACCGGCCGCGCCACGAAACCCGCCCAGAACGTGCTGAACGCGAGCAGCGTGCCGGTCAGCGCCGAGGACTGCGGGAAGAACACCTTGGGGAACACCAGCGCGGCCGCGGTGCCGTAGAGGAAGAAGTCGTACCACTCGATCGAACTGCCGATCAGGCCCACGGTCAGCAGCTTGCGGAAGCCGCGGCGGCGGGTCGCGTCGGTCTGCGCGGACTGCTCTTCGGGCTGGGCCAGAGGGGTTGCCATACATGCCGCCTTCGTCGATGAACCGGCAGGTGATGGCGGCCAACTCTAGGGCGGCGGCACCGTCTGGTTGAGGTCCGGATCACACACCGCTGGGCCAAATTCGGTGGGCCTTTCCTCCACCGGCTGATGGGTGAGAATGGCCGGGTGAGCATCGACCCGAACGAGTCGCACGAGCTCGTGCGACGGCAGCGCGAACTGGCGTCGTTGTACGCCACGGCCAAGTCGCTGACCGCCCTCGGCGAGCTCGACGCCGTGCTGCAGTCGATCGTCCGCCACGCCCACGACCTGATGGGCACGGACTTCACGTACCTGTCGCTGGTCTCGGACGGCAGGCTGTCGGCCAAGGCGGCGGAGGGGACGATCTCGGCGGCGTTCCTGAGCGCGACCATCCCGGCCGGCGTCGGGCTCGGCGGCAAGGTGCTCGCGACCCGGCGCCCGCAGTGGGTGCCGAACTACGCCGCCTCGACCCTCATCGACCACGACGCCGGCTTCGATCGCCTGGTCGGCACGGAGGACCTGGTCGCGCTCCTCGGGGTGCCGCTGGTGATCCGCGACGAGGTGGTGGGCGCGCTGTTCGCCGCGTACCGCTCCGAACGGTCGTTCCACGCGGGCGAGATCGCGTTGCTCAGCGCGTTCGCCGACCACGCGGCGGTGGCCCTGGACAACGCCCGCCTCTACGAGAAGAGCCGCACGGCGTTGCGGGAACTGCGCAAGCACGTGGCCGTCGTCGAACGGGCACAGGCGATCCACGAGACGCTGACGGGCGTGGTGCTGGAGGGCGGCACGCCGGACGACGTGGCGCAGCTCCTCGCCGGGCAGCTGGGCGGCAGCGTCGTCGTGCTCGACAGGGCCGCCGGAACGCGCTCGGGCCGCGTCACGACGACGGTCGACGCCGACGGCACCGCGCACAGCGTGGCCCCGATCCGCGCGGGCGACAGCCACCTCGGCGCGTTGTCCTGGAGCCGGAAAGCGGTGCCGGAGCACGGGGTCTCGGACGACATGGACCTGCGCACCCTGGAGCGCGCGACGCACATCCTCGGGTTGCTGATCCTGAAGGAACGCGCGGTCGCGGACGCCAGCGAGCGGCTCAGCGGCGAGCTGCTGACCGAGCTGATGGTCGGCAGCCCCGGCATCAGCCCGTCCCAGCGCGCACGGGCCCAGGCCCGCCACATCAACGCCGACCGGCTGAACCTGGTCCTCGTGGCGGACTCGCCCGCGCTGACCTCGACCGAGCTCGCGCGGCACCTGCACGACATCGCGAGGGACCGCGCGGGACTGGCGGGCGAACACCTCGGCAAGGCCACGGTGATCGTGCCCAGCACCGACGACGACAGGGCCGCGGACGAGGTCCACCGGCGCCTCCGGCGTGCGCTGGGCGGCCCCGTCGCCGTCGTGGGGGAGCGGGTGGCGGGCCACGACTGGGCGCGCGCGTTCTCCCTGGCGAGCCGGTGCGGCGCGGTCATGAAGGCGCTCGGGCACACCGACCGGGGCGTCACGACGAACCGGTACGCCCTCTACGCGATGATCTTCGACGCCGACCGCGTCCGCGAGCTCGACCGGTTCCTCGACACCTCCGTGGGGCCGCTCGTCGAGTACGACCGGCGCCGCGGCACCGATCTCGTCGGCACGCTCGGCACCTACTACGACCACCGCGCGAACGTGGCGGCGACCGCACGCGCGTTGCACGTGCACGTCAACACGTTGCTCAAACGGCTGGACCGGGTCAGCGACGTCCTCGGTGCGGACTGGCGCACCGAGAACGACCTGGAGTTGCAGCTAGGTCTGCAGCTGTTCCGCCTGCGAGACCTGGGTTAGGTCGCGCAGCGAGCTCTTGGAGAGCTTGCCCGTGCCGGTCTTGGGCAACGCGCTGCGGAAGACGACCTCGTCGGGCAGCCACCACTTCGCGACCGCCGGCGTGATGTGCGCGAGCAGGTCGTCCCCGGTGGTGGCGCTGCCGTCGCGCAGGACGACGTAGGCGACGGGGCGTTCGCCCCACTTCGGGTCCGGGCGCGCGATCACGGCCACCTCGACGACGTCCGGATGCGAGGTGATCGCGCTCTCCAACTCGACCGAGGAGATCCACTCGCCACCGGACTTGATCAGGTCCTTCATCCGGTCGACCAGCCGGATGTAGCCGTCGGGGGCGATCGTGGCGAGGTCGCCGGTGCGCAGCCAGCCGTCGTCGGTGAAGCTGTCCACCGCGTCCACCTGGTAGTAGCCGCCCGCCACCCAGGGGCCCGCCACCTGCAGCTCGCCGATCGCCGAGCCGTCGCGCGGGAGCTCCTGGCCCGTCTCGACGTCGGCGATCCGCAGGGTCACCAGCGGCAGCGGCTGGCCCTGGGCCGCGCGCACCGCCGTCTGCTCGGCCGCGGTCGTGCCGTGGTGCTGGGTGCGGGTGCCGCCGATCGTCCCGACCGGACTGATCTCCGTCATGCCCCAGGAGTGCGTGATGGGGACGCCGATCGCGGCGCGGTAGGTCTCGGACAGCGCCGGGGCGATCACCGACCCGCCGCCGAGCAGGAACCGCGTGGCGCCCAGGTCGTGGAAGGCCAGTTGCGGCACCAGGCTCGTCCACACCGTCGGCACCGCACCGGCGACGGTGACCCGTTCGGTCTCCATCAGCGTCAGCAGGTGCGTCGGATCCGAGGACGGGCCGGGCAGGACGAGCGACGCGCCCGTCATCATCGCGCCGTAGGGGAGACCCCACGCGTTGGCGTGGAACATCGGCACGATCGGCATCACGACGTCGCTCTCGCACAGGCCGATGAACCCGGCGGCGAGCGTGCCCAGGCAGTGCAGGATCGTCGACCTGTGGCTGTACAGCACGCCTTTCGGGGGCCCGGTCGTGCCCGAGGTGTAGCAGAGCCCGGAGGCCAGGTTCTCGTCCGCGAGCGTGAACGAGTCCTCGAACGAGCCCGCGAACGGCTCGGCCGCCGCGACCAGGTCGTCGTAGTGCAGGACACGCGGGTCGTCGGGGATCGGCTCACCGCTGTCGTCGGGAAGGACCACCCAGTGCCGGACCTCCGGCATCCGGCCCGCGCTCGGCCAGATCCGCGGCAGCAGCGCGCGGTCGACGAACACGACGTCGTCCTCGGCGTGGTTCACGATGTACTCGAGGTGCTCCGCCGAGAGCCGGATGTTGATGGAGTGCAGCACCCGCTTGGTGATCGGCACCGCGAGGTACAGCTCCAGGTGCCGCCGGGTGTTGGTCGCGAACGTGGCGACCCGCGCGCCGGCCGGGACGCCGAGGGTGTCGAGCGCGGTGGCGAGGCGCCGCGTCTGCTCGGCGACCTCGGCGTAGGTGACCCGCTCGCCGACCGTCACGACCTGCTTGTGCGCGTACAGCCGCTCGGCCCGCTCCAGCACGTGCGCGAGGGTGAGCGGCCGGGGTTGCATCAGCCCGTCCATGACAGGTGACACTAAGTGAGCTGCGAGGCGGGCATGAGGGGAGAAACTTCCACTCATGTCCCTGTTGTGGCAGCGACTTCTCACACCGCGCGATAGGCGTCGCACGCCAGCGTGATGAGGTCGGTCAGGTGCTGGGGCGGCTGGTCCTTCCACCACGCGAGCCACACCGCGATCGGCGGCGCGTCCACCACGGCCCGGTAGGCCACGCCGGGGCGCGGGTTGAGGCTCGCGGTGGCCTCGGACGTCATGCCGACGGCCTGCCCCGCGGCGATCAGCGTCAGCCACTCGTCGACGCTGCCGGTGTTGCGGACGACGGCCGGTGCCTTGCCCGGCTGCCACAGGTCCAGGGTGGTGGTGCCGGTGCGGTCGTCCACGGCGAGGGAGTACCGGGCCAGGTCGGCGAGCTTGAGCGAACGCTTGCGCGCCAACGGGTTGTCCGTCGCGACGACGCCGTAGCGGCGTTCGGTGCCCAGCAGGGCGGTCTCGAACCGCGAGTCGTCGAGGGCTTTGCGCACCACGGCGACGTCGGCGGTGCCCTCGGCGAGACCGGCGGTCAGCGAGTTCGACTGGACGAACACCAGCGGCAGGCCGGGGTGCCGGGCGGCCCAGGCCTTCTGCACGCGCCGCGTGTGCTTGCCGAGCGCCGCCCAGGCGTAGCCGATGCGCAGTTCGGTCTGCGACTCGGACGCGATCCGGTGCAGGTGTGCCACCTCGTCCAGCACCCGCCGCGCGCCTTCGAGGAGCTGGGCGCCGGTCGTGGTGAGGGAGACGTGCCGCGGCGAGCGCTGGAGCAGGCGCACGCCCAGGGTGGCTTCGAGGGCGGCGACCGAACGGGACACGGACGCCTGGGTGAGCCCGAGCGCGGTGGCGGCGTCGGTGAAGGTGCCGGCGTCCACCACGGCGACGAAAGCCCTCAGGTGCCGCAGATCCATGGCTCCGAATCTATACGCCGGACGTATCGTCGGCGCGGCCGATGCATTTCCCGTATCGCCTTCGCGACCGCAGGCTGGACGGCATGAAGAGCCTCGGTGGGTTCGCCACGATGACCGCCAGCGCCGCCAGCAACCAGCTCGGCGCCGCGATGGGAGCGCACGCGTTCGCCACGATCGGCCCGGCCGGGGTCGTGGCCGTCCGCCAGTTCGTGGCCGCCGCCGTGTTGCTGCCGGTCGCCCGCCCGAACCCGCGGAGGTTCACGTGGGCGCAGTGGTGGCCGACGATCGCGCTCGGCGTGGTGTTCGCGACCATGAACCTCAGCCTCTACACCGCCGTCGACCGGATCGGACTCGGCCTCGCGGTCACCCTGGAGGTCCTCGGGCCGCTGTGCGTCGCGCTGGCCGCGTCGCGGACGAGGCTCGACTTCCTGTTCGTGCTGATCGCGGCCGCCGGTATCCACGTGCTGGTGCTGCCGGGGCCGTCGAGCGACTGGCTCGGCATCGGCGCCGGACTGCTGGCCGCCGCCAGCTGGGCCGCGTACATCCTGCTCAACCGCCTGGTCGGGCAGCGGCTGCCCGGCCTGCAGGCGCCCGCGGCGGCGACCAGCGTGTCCGCGCTGCTCTACGTGCCGGTCGCGGTGTTCCTGATCGTCCAGGGGCACTTCAGCGGCATGGCCGTGCTCTACGCGGTGGCGGCCGGCATCTTCTGCAGCGTGGTGCCCTACGCGGCCGACGTGATCGTGCTGCGCAAGGTGCCCGCGCGGCTGTTCGGACTGGCGTGCAGCGCGCACCCGGTGCTCGCCGCCCTGGCCGGTCTCGTCCTGCTGGGGGAGACCTTGGAACTCCATCATTGGGCTGGAATCTTGCTCGTCGTCACCGCCAACGCACTCGCGGTGACTTGCTCTCAGTGGTCTGGATCACCTACCGTCGACCCTGAAATGTGAATCCAATTCACTTAGCGGGGTGCTCATGCGGGCGAAAGTCTTGACGGTGGTCGCCGCACTCGTCGGTGCGGCGCTGGTCAGCGGACCGTTCGCCTGGGCGGAACCCGAGCCGTACCTCGTGGGCCGGGGCATCTCGGACGTCACCGGCCCGGCCGCCGAGAACGGCATGATGGGCTACTCGAAGTTCGACCAGAAGACGACGGGCATCCACCAACGGCTGCGGTCGCGGGCCTACGTCGTGGTCGACCGCGCCACGAACAAGCGCGTGGCGTACGTCAACGCCGACCTCGCGATGATCTTCCGCGCGGTGCAGGAGGGCGTGCTCGCCAAGCTCCAGGCCAGGTACGGCACCACCTACACGCGCGACAACCTGCTGCTGTCCGCCACGCACACGCACAGCGGCCCCGGCGGCCAGTCGCACAACCTCGCCTACAACCTGTCGATCCTGGGCCTCCAGCCGCAGGCCCTCGCGGCCGTGGTCGACGGCATCACCGAGTCGGTCGTCGAGGCGCACGAGGACGTGAAGCCCGGCTCGATCAGCCTCGGCGTCGGCGAGCTCACGAACGCGTCGGTCAACCGCTCGCGCGTGGCGTTCGACCGCAACCCGGACAAGGGCTTCTTCCCCGCGGGCATCGACCCGCAGATGACCGTGCTGAAGTTCCGGCAGTCGGGTGAGGACGTCGGCGCCATCAGCTGGTTCGCCACGCACAACACGTCGATCACCAACGCCAACACGCTGATCAGCCCCGACAACAAGGGCTACGCGGCCTACCAGTGGGAGCACGACGACGAGGGCGTGCGCTACCTCGACAACACCGCGGGCTTCGTGGCGGCGTTCCCGAACACCAACGCGGGCGACATGTCGCCGAACCTCAACCTGAAGCCCGGCTCCGGCCCCACCGAGAACGAGTTCGAGAACGCCCGCATCATCGGCGAGCGCCAGAACCGCAAGGCGCAGGAGATCTACCACGGCCCGCAGGCGGCCGTCTCCGGTGGCGTCGACTCGCGGATGCGGTTCGTGGACATGTCGGCCGTGCAGGTCGAGGGCCGCTTCACCGACACCGGCCAGCCCGGCACCACCTGCTCGGGCGTCGTCGGCGCGTCGACCATCGCGGGCAGCGTCGAGGACGGCCCGGCGATCCCCGGCTTCTCCGAGGGCATGCAGTCGCCGTGGAAGAAGCTCTTCGAGCCGCTGCAGATGGAGGTCCCGCAGTGGCTGCGGGACTGCCAGTTCCCCAAGGCCTCCCTGGTGCCGACGGGCCTGATCGGCGCGACCCCGAACGTCGTGCCGCTGCAGATCGTCCGCATCGGACAGCTGCACCTCGTCGCCGTGCCCGGTGAGGTCACGATCACCGCGGGCCTGCGCATCCGCAGGGCGGTCGCGGCCGAGGCCGGTGTGCCCGTGCAGAACGTGCTGATCCAGGGCTACGCCAACGACTACAGCCAGTACGTCACCACGCCGGAGGAGTACGACTCGCAGCAGTACGAGGGCGGCTCGACGCTGTTCGGCCGCAACACCACGCCCGCGTACCAGCAGGAGTTCGGCAAGCTGGCCGCGTCGATGAAGGCGGGCACGACGGTGCCCGCGGGTCCCGTCCCCGGCAAGCCGCCGTTCACCGAGATCAACCTGCAGACCGGCGTCGTGCTCGACGACAAGCCCGCGGACAAGAAGTACGGCGATGTTCTGACGGCACCGAAGGCTTCCTATGCGCGCGGTGAGACCGTCACGTCCGTGTTCGTCACCGGGCACCCGAAGAACAACCTGCACCGCAACCACACGTTCCTGGAGGTGCAGCGGCAGGTGAACGGCCAGTGGGTGCGCGTGGCGGACGACGGCGACTGGTCGACGCGCTACAGGTGGGAACGGGTCGGGATCGCCTTCTCCAACGCCACGATCACGTGGCAGATCCCGGCGGACACTCCGGCCGGCACCTACCGGATCGTGCACCACGGTGACGAGAAGAGCGGGTGGACCGGGAAGATCTCCGGTTTCACGGGGGCGACGGCGGGCTTCACGGTCGGCTGAGGAACTCGTTCCACGCCGCGTGCGGCGGTCAGCTGACGAGGAACTCGCCACCCGCCGCGGTGGCGAGTCCAGGGCCGAAGGCGGCTGCGGGCGTGTACGCGCCGGGCTTGCCTTCGCCCCTCGCGAGGCGTGCCGCGACCTCCGCGGACACGGCAGCCGTGAAGTCCATGCCGTCACCGGCTTTCAACCACCCCTCCCGGGTCGTCCCGTCGGCCCAGGTGACCTCCGCGTGGCCCCAGGAGTGCGTGCGGGGCCTCGGTGCCGCCTTGCCCCTGACCCCGGCCAGCCGCCCGACGGCGAAGCGGCGCACCGGTTCCAGAGCGAGCAGTCGTCCCGCCAGCGGCAGCACGGCCCTCGCCGCGGGCGAGGCCGGCATCATCGCGGTGGCGGCGATGACGTTCGGCGCGCCGCTCGCGAGCTGCGCCGCGAGCAGTTCCGCGGACGGCGCCTCCGAGACCGCGACCTGTTCGCCGTCCGGCAGCGCCAGGCGCGCTGAGCCCGCGCCGATCCTCGACCTCGTCATGGCGCCGTGGCGGAAGCGGCGGCCGCCGGTCACGAGCACGTCGAGGATCGAGGCGGCCAGGGCGGCGCCCAGGAGTCCGTCCTCGACGGCCACGGAGGCCAGTGCGTCGACCCGCACCTGAGCCGGGACGGGCCTGTCCTCGCACAGCTTCGCCACGACGGCCTCCGTGGCGAGGACGCCGAAACCGGCGCCGGTGACGAGCGTGCTGCTCGCCGCCGCGGCCTCGTCGTGCAGTGCGAGCAGCCGGGAGACGGCGGTGAGGTCCGCGGCCTGGTCGAGGTAGTGCCCGCCGGGCAGGCATGCGCGGGCGACGGTGATCGCGGACTCGGCGTAACCACCGGTGGTGTTCACCACGACGGCCGGCCGCTGCTCCCCGATGGCGGACGCGATGGCCTCCGCGCCGTCGGCGATCACGACCGGCAGACCGGTGGTCGCCGCCAGCTCTCGCAGGCGCTCGATCTCCCTGCCCACCAGCACGACGCTCTCGCCGCGGTCGAGCAGGGCGGTGGTGACGGCGCGGCCGACGCGTCCCGCGGCGCCCAGGACCCAGATGCCCATGGTTCCTCCGAGTGATGTCTCAGTGTGTCATCGCAACCGTAGCACGGGTGACGACACACTGAGACATCACTCGGTAGGATGTGGTCGTGGCCAGGTGGGATCCGGGAACCGAAGATCGTCTGCGACGGGCGGCGCTGGAGTTGTTCGTCGAGCACGGGTACGACAACGTGACCGTCACGCAGATCGCCGAGCGCGCCGGCATCACGCGCCGCTCGTACTTCCGCTACTTCCCGGACAAGCGCGAGGTGCTGTTCGCGGGATCGGAGCAACTGCCGCCGACGATCATGGAGGCGGTGCGGAACTCGGAGGAGGATTCGGCACCGGCCATCGCGCTCGACGCGGCTCGGCGGGTCGGCATCCTGCTCGTGGATCGCGCCGGTCGCGGTGTCGAGCGCCGCGCGGTGATCGCGTCCAGCCCGGAACTGCAGGAACGCGAACGCACCAAGGGTGCTGCCATCACGGCGGCGCTGGCGGACGCGCTGGCCGAGCGGGGTGTCGCGGAGCCGGGGCTCGTCGCCCGCCTCGTCTCCGTCTGCCTGCAAGAGGCGTTCGAGCGCTACCTGGACACGGGCGAGGACTTCGGAGCCTGCTTCGACGCGGCGGTGGCTTCGGTGCGTTCGGCGGCGGATCTATTCCCGGCTCCGCTGAGGCCGTGATTACGTTGTGCACGATTTAATCGCGTACTAGCTTTATGGCATCCGATCCACGAAGGAGCAGCCATGAAGCGCCCAGTCCTCGAGCCCGCCGCCGCCGAGTTCGCCGCCGCCACCGCCCAGCCGCCGTTCCTGTTCGACCTCGCCCCCGAGGAGGGCCGCAAGGCCGTCGACGAGGTGCAGTCGGGTGAGATCGCGAAGCCCGAGGTCGACGAGCAGTGGGTGGAGCTCGACGGCTTCAAGGTCCGCGTGGTCAAGCCCCTCGGCACGACCGGCGACCTCCCGGTGATCCTCTACATCCACGGCGCCGGCTGGGTCTTCGGCAACGCCCACACCCACGACCGCCTGGTCCGCGAACTGGCCGTCGGCGCCGGCGCGGCCGTCGTCTTCCCCGACTACTCGCTCTCGCCCGAGGCCCGCTACCCGGTCGCCATCAACCAGAACTACGCCACCGCGCAGTGGATCCAGACCGACGGCGCCTCCTACGGCCTGGACGCGTCGCGCGTGGCGGTGGCCGGTGACTCGGTCGGCGGCAACATGGCCGCGGCGCTCACGTTGCAGGCCAAGGAACGCGGCGACATCGCGTTGAAGGCCCAGGTGCTCTTCTACCCGGTCACCGACGCGTCCTTCGACACCGACTCGTACCTGCAGTTCGCCGAGGGCTACTTCCTGCGCCGCGACGGCATGCAGTGGTTCTGGGACCAGTACACGACGAACCCCGCCGAGCGCGCCGAGATCACCGCGTCCCCGCTGCGCGCCACGCTCGACCAGCTCGCCGGCCTGCCCCAGGCGCTCGTGATCACCGCCGAGGCCGACGTGCTGCGCGACGAGGGCGAGGCCTACGCCGACAAGCTGCGCTCCGCCGGGGTGCCCGTCACGGCCGTGCGGTACGCGGGCGCGATCCACGACTTCGTGATGCTCAACGCGTTGCGCGGCACGCACGCCGCCGAGGGCACTATCAGCCAGGCGATCGCGTTCCTGCGCAAGGCGCTGAACAGCTAAACGCGAGAAGTCCTGACGACGTGGAACGGCGTGCCCTGCTGGCACGTGGTCATCGCACCGGGATCAGGACGCCCGCTCACCTCCACCACGGCGCCGGCCACCGCGATCGCGGGGTCGGCGCCGAGCAGCAGGTACTGCTCACCGGGCGTGGACAGGAGGGTGCAGCCGGACTCGACCCCACCGGACACCGTGCCCCGCACCGTCGTCAGCGACGGGTCGAGCGCACGCGAGGGAGTGGGCAGCGTGGGCGGCGGTGGTGCCGACGTCGGTACCGGCACGACCGACGGCACCGAGCTCGGTGGCGACGCCACGGCCGTGGACGTCACCACGCTCGAAGGCGGCGCCGAAGCAGGCACCTGCGGTGGCGGAACCTGGCCGCACGAAGCCAAGACCAGGCACAGCAGCACGGCCGCTAACCCGCGCATCCGACGTCACCTCCGATGGACCACCGCGACCGGGCACGGCGCGTGGTGGAGCACAGCGTGGCTCACCGAACCCAGGATTGCACGTGTCACGGCTCCACGGCCGTGACTTCCCACCGCGACGAGAGCAGCGCCGTCGGCTGCTTGGAGCAACGCGCGGGCGGGAGCGTCGAAGACGACCTCGTGCGACACGTGCACATCGGGCCACCGAGCGGCGTGGGGAGCCAGTTGTTCGTCCAGCAGCTTGGAGAGGTCCGCGCGGACGTGGTCGACGTCCGGCTCGGGCAGTTCGGCCCAGCCGGCGTCGTTGAAGGCGTAGAGGGCGTGCAGTTCGCGGCCGTGGCGGGCGGCGTGCTCGAAGGCGAACGCGATCGCGTCCGTCGAGGTGTCGGAGCCGTCGACGCCGACGACCACGCGGCCGTCGACCGGGCCGGAGCGCGTCACGATCACGGGGCGGCCCGCCGTCGACACGAGCTCGACGGCGGTGGAACCGAGGAACATCTCGGCGATGCCGGTGCGGCCGGACGAGCCGAGCACGAGCAGGTCGCCGGGTTCCTCCGCGAGGACGTCGACCGGGCGGCCGATGCGCACGTGGGTGGCCACCTCGAGCGAAGGCCAGTCGCGCCTGATCTCCTCGGCCAGTTCGGCGAGGTGGTCCTCGGCGGCCTTGGACATCGTCTCCTCGGTGACGAACTCCGGCACCGGGACGGACATCGGCGTGAAGACCGGTTCGGGCAGGGGAGCGCGGACGGCGTGCACGACCTGAAGCGCGGCACCGCGGCGGGATGCTTCCTCGGCACCGAATCGCACCGCGCGCCTGGCCAGGTCGGAACCGTCGAACCCGACAACGACCGTGGACATTGAAACCACCTCCGACCGGGAGATACCCGATCGGAGGTGGTTCCAAAAGTGATCTAGCTCCGGACTAGCCGATGACGAACTGCGATCCCGGCTCGATCGTGATGTCGCCGTCGCGCGAGTTGGTGATCGTGACGTTCGTCAGGCGCGCCGACCCGCGGGCCTGGGCCATCGCGAGGATGCCCGAGCCGTTGGTGGACCGGTCGATCCGGACGTTGCTGATCTGCACGTCCGGCATGCCGCTGCCGCCGCCCTTGAACTGGATCCCGTCGTAGGTCGAGTCGAGGATCTCGGTGTCGCGGATGACGACGCCGGGGATCGGCAGGTTCTGCGAGAACAGCGTGATGGCGCCGAACTCCTGCGCCTCACCCCAGAACGCGCCGCCCGTGCGGTACAGGGCGTTGTTGGCGAGCAACGTCGTCCCGCCGAACGGCAGCGGGTCGTGGTCGGTCGCCAGCATGATGCCCGGGTAGTTGGCGGTGTCGGAGATGATGTTGTTCTCCGCGCGGTTGTTCGACCCGCCGTAGATCGCGATCCCGTTGGCGCGCCAGGGGAGTGCGATCGTGTTGTTGAGGAACGCGTTGCCGCTGCCGGCGTCCAGGTTCTGGTCCCTCACGTACTTCGACGCCCACACGGCCAGCGCGTCGTCGCCCGTGGTGCGGAACGACGAGTTGAACACCGTGGAGTTGCGGGTGCCGTTGGTGAAGTTGATGCCGTCGGCGTAGGTGTCGCGGATGCGCATGCCGCTGAACTGCAGGCCGTCGCCGGGGTTCCAGCGGTCCGGCAGGTTGGTGTAGTCGCGGCCGACCCAGACACCGACGTTCGCGTGCTCGATCCACACGTTGGTGACCTTGGTGTTCTTGCCGAACCGGCCGTTGAGGCCGACGCCGCCCTCGGCACCGCCGTCACCGCCGCGGATCCGGCCGGACCCGAAGATCGCGATGTCGGAGATCTGCGTGTTGTCGTCGATGTCGAACCCGAAGTTGCCCTCGTGCGGGTGGTTGATCGTGCCGGCGTCCTGCGGCTGGATCAGCGAGAACAGCTGCGAGCGCCACATGCCGGCGCCGCGGATCGTGACGTTGCGGATGCCGACCTGGTTGTCACCACCGCTGTTGAACACGGTGAGGATCTTCTTCTCCTGGCGGAACTTGCCCTCCGGGATCCAGACGCAGGGGATCTCGCCGTTCTGGTCGGCCGTCACGGCGCGCTGCAACGCGTCGGTGTCGTCCGTCTGGTCGTTCGCGGTGGCGCCGTACTGCGTGATCGAGACGCACTCGGACGGCTTCGCCGCGGCCGGGGCGACCTGCTCCAGGTCGATGAGGTCGATGACGTAGAACTGGGCGTTGTCACCGGAGTCGCGCTGGAGCTTGAACTTCGTGCCCGCCGGGTAGGAGTTCGCCAGCAACTGCGAGGTCTCGTCGAACAGCCTGCGGGCGTCGCCACCCGGACGGTTCGTGAGGCCCTCGGGGTCGTCGGTGGTGCCGTAGAGCCAGCTGTGGCGCGACGAGAACGTCAGCTTCTGCACGAACTGGTCGTTCGCGTAGAGGCTGATCGTCGCCTCCTGGCCACCGCCCGCGGCGGCGTCCGGGATCGAGTTGCGCACGACGATCGAGTTGGTGCTGACCGTCGAGGTGATCTCCACGAACTGGCCCTGCGCGTCAAGTCGCACCGACTTGCGGCCCGAGGACTCCGAGCCGAAGTTGGTGTGCCCGAACGTGCGCTTCGCGTCGGCCTGCAGCAGCGTGCCGTTGTGGCGGCCCGCTTCTGCCTCGTACGAGGTGAACGGCACCGAGGCACCCCGTCCGACCACAACGGACTGGGTCGCGGTGTTGTTGTTCTCGTTGGTCTCCGCCACGACGTTCGTCGCGTCGGCCGTCGCGGTGGCCGTGGCGCCGCCGTTGGTGGCGGTCCAGGTACCGACGTTGACCGTCACGGTCTGACCGGCGTTGATCGCTCCGGTGTTGGCGTTCAAGGTGCTGCCGCCGACCGAGACGCGGGTCACCGAGGCGCCCGCAGCCGAGGTGCCGCGGTTGTTGACCGACACCGCGAACGTCACCTGCTGACCTGCCGCCGGGGACGACGGGTTCGGCGTGACACCGGTGATCTGCAGGTCCGGTCCCGGTGCCTGGCCGACGACCAGGGGGGAGCCGGAGGTGAAGGTGTTGTTGCCCTCGTTGGTCTCCGCGACCTGGTTGGCCGGGTCCACGGTGGCCGCGGCCGCGTAGGAACCGGCACCCCGGCGACCCGCGTCGACCGTGACGGTGGCCGTGGCCCCGGCGGCGAGCGCGCCGACGGAGGCGGTGCCCGCGACGGTGCCGCCGAGCGCGGCGTTCAGCGTCGTCGCGCCGGACGCGACGGTGCCGCCGTTGCGCACGGTGGCGGTGAGCCTGATCGTGTCGGCCTCGGACGGGCTCGCCGGCGTCCACGTCAGGTTCGTGACGGTCAGGTCGGGCGCGGGAGCCGAGGCCCCGAACACCTGGAACTCGGCGACCTGGCCGCCGGGGGCGCCGGTGTTCGAGTAGAAGTGCAGCCGCACGTCGGACGCGCGACCGGTCAGCGGGACGGTGACGGTGTTGCCGGTGGCCGGGTCGAACCGGTAGTCGGCACGCGCCTTCAGGGTCGCGAACGCGGACGCGCTCGCCTCACGTCCGAGCACCTCGAAGTTCTGCGTGCGAGCGCCCCACGCGGAGTCGGGGTTGAGCTTCACGACGACCGACGTGATGTCGGCGTTCGAGCCCAGCTTCGCGGTCAGGTGACCGGGCAGCCCGCTCGACTCCCAGTACGTGCCCACGTTGCCGTCCACGGCGTTGGCGGGCACGAAGTTGTGCACGTGCCCGGACTCCTCCA
This sequence comes from Lentzea sp. HUAS12, assembly GCF_024125735.1. Classification (NCBI taxonomy): domain Bacteria; kingdom Bacillati; phylum Actinomycetota; class Actinomycetes; order Pseudonocardiales; family Pseudonocardiaceae; genus Lentzea; species Lentzea sp. HUAS12. The sequence continues at coordinate 3,374,584 of NZ_CP099738.1, read as the reverse complement.
CCGGCTTGCCGGCCGCCAGGTCGTCCCCGGCGGGCGGCGGGTCGACCGGCCCGGACTCGCCGTGCACCTCGAACTCGCTGAGCTGGCCCGCGGCCCAGCCGGAGTTCGCGGTGATCGTGACGCGCACGTACCGCGCACTGGTGGCGGTGAAGTCCAGCGTCACCGTGTTGTTCGAGCCGGGGGAGAAGACCCGCGCACCCGAACCGACGAGGTCGCTGAACTGCGAGCCGTTCGCACTCCCTTGCACGGCAAGCGTTTGCGAGCGCTGCTCCCAGGTCGAGGGCAGGCGCAGCACGACCTTGCTGACGCTCCTCGACGAACCGAGGTCGGCCTGGAGCCACTGCGGGAACACGCCGTTCGCGCTCTCCCAGTAGCTGCCCTGGTTGCCGTCACCGGCGTTCCCGGCCCCGTACGGGCCGTTGCTGCTCGACGCGGTCAGGTTCGCGGACAGCCGGGCGACCGCTGCTCCTGCCGTGGGTGTCAATCCGAACAGTGCGAGAGCGCTGACCACGGCAGCACCCACCGCACGCTTCATGAGCGTGGATTTCATGTACTTGTCCTTCGCGGCAGGGAAATCAGTTGATGTTGATCTTGAAGGTGGACGTCGTGTTCCTGATGTCCTGGAAGTTGTTGCTGAACCTCAGGCCGTTGAACGTGACCTCGCCGACGGCGGGACCCTGACCGGGCTCCGGCATCTCGTTGGCCCACAGGCCGAAACCGGACTTGGCGTCGAACGCGTCACCGGACTTGCGCGCACCCGAGATGCTCACGTTGGACAGCACCGTGTCCTGGAAGACGTTCTCGGCGGCACCGTTGTACTTGGTCTGGAACATGATCCCGCTGTACGTCGGATCGATGATCTCGACGTCGTTCACCCGGATCCCCGTGTACTTCTTGGACGCGGAGAACATCCAGATCGCGCCGAACGTCTGCGCGCCCCAGAAGTGACCGCCGGAGCGGACCAGGGTGAGGCCGCTGAACGTCGTCGGCTCGGGCCCGAAGTCCTCCATCGGGTAACCGAAGTCGAGCGAGCTGATCGTCACGGCGGAGTACGTGAGCGTGTCCGCGATGTAGATGTTGCGGAAGACGTTGTTCTTGCCGCCGTAGACCGCGAGGCCGGCCGCGCGCCACGGGGTCGTCACGCTCAGGTTCTCGAAGACGTTGTTCTGCTGGCCGCTGCCGCCGTTGTCGGTGGCGGCGAACAGCGCGAACGCGTCGTCACCGGTCGAGCGGGCCTCGATGTTGGCGATCCGGTTGCCCGACGACCCGTTCGTCATGTTCAGGCCGTCCGCGTACATGTTGCGGATGCGGCTGTCCCTGATGACGTTGTTGTCGACGTTGTTGCCCCAGAACAGGCACATCATGTGCTCGACCCAGATGTTCTCGATGGTCATGTTCTGGACGCCGGCGAAGTCGAACACCTTGCCGGGGCCGTCGTTGCGCTGCGTGTAGTTGCCGAACACGGCGAACCCGCTGAACGTCGAGCCGCTCGCGGACGACTGGGCGGAGAAGCCGAGGTCGGTGTTCTCCTGCGTCTGCGGAGCCTGGAACCGGGTGAACCACGGTCCGGCGCCGATCACCTTGATCGCCTTGCCGTAGACGTTGAACTTCTGCTGCGTCTGGTACGTGCCCGCGGGCAGGTAGACGCCGACGAGGTTGCCGGTCGTGTCCATCCGGACGCGGTCGAGCGCGTTCTGCACGTCCTGGTGGGTGAACCCGGCGGGCACGGCATAACGCGCCGCGTCGGGGTTTCCGGCGGCCTGCACCTGTTCGAAGTTCACGAAGTCGATCGCGTAGTTCGTGGTGTTGGCCGCGTCCTTCTGCAGCTTGATCTTCGTGCCCGCCGGGAACGTCGAGTTGAGCATCACGTTCGCCTCGTCGTAGATGTGGCGCGGCCCGCCCGCTCCCGGAGAGTTGCCCGGGGACGCCTCGTTGCCGTAGAGCCACATGTACTTCGACGTCAGGTCGATGGCCTTGTGGAACTGGCCGTTGACGTAGACGTTGAGATTCGAGGTGATGCCGCCGCCACCGGAGCTGTCCGGGATGGAGAACCGGGTGACGAGGGTGTTGGTCGGGCCGGACGTGGTGAACTCGACCGACTGACCGGTGCCGTTCAGCGTGACGGCACGGCGGCCGGACGCCTCACCGGCGAGGTCGCCGATCGTCCTGTTCGGACTGAGGACCTGCGCGCCGCCGCCGACGGTCGCGTCCTCGGCCTCGACGTGCTGCCACGGGACGCTGGCGCCGCGGCCGATGAACAGCGACTGCTCACTGGTGTTGTTGCCCTGCTTGGCGGGAATCTCGTTGCCGTCGTTCGCGACCACCGTGCGGACGGTGTAGCGGCCGTCGGCGGCGGTCCACGTGCCGAGGTTCACCGCGGCGGTCGTCGCGCCCGCGTTGATCGTGCCGTTGTGGCTGCCGGTCAGCGTGCGGACGGTCTGGCCGCTGCTGTTCAGGATCGTGACCGTGATGCCGTGGGCGCCGGACGCGGAGGCGGTGGTGCCCTGGTTCTTGAGCGCGACGCTGAACGTGGTGGTCTGGCCGTTGCCCGGGTTGCTGGGCGACCAGGACGGCACGGCGACCAGGTCGGAGCTCGGGACCGGCGTCACGACGAGCCGGTCGGGGTGGACGCGGGCGTTGTTGGACTCGTTCTGCTCCGCCACCTTCTTGGTCTCGTCGACCTTGGCGGTGTACTCGTACGAGCCCTCCGGGCGGGCGGAGATCGTCGTGCTGACGTTCGCCTGCGCACCGGCCGCGAGGGCGCCGACGTTCGCGGTGCCGACGGCCGTGGTGCCGAGGAAGAACGTCACGTCGGTCGCGGTGCTCGCCGCCGTGCCCGCGTTGCGGACGGTGGCGTTCAGCGTGATCTGGTCGGTCTCGACCGGGCTCGCCGGCGTGAACGACGTCGCGGTGACGGTGAGGTCGGGGTTCGGGGCAGGGGTGCCGAACACCTGGATCTCCGCCACCTGGGTGCCGGGCGCACCGGTGTTGGACGTGCCGCGCAACTGGAGGTCGGCGACCCGTCCCGAGGCGTTGATGGTGATGGTGTTGCCGGTCGCCGGGTCGAAGCGGTAGTCGCGGCCCGCGACGAGGCTCGTGAACCCGGTCGCGTTCTGCTCGCGGCCGAGGACCTCGATGTTCTGGGTGCGGGCGCCCCACGCGGAGTCGGGGTTGAGCTTCACCGCGACCGAGCCGACGTCCGCGTTCGATCCCAGTTGGACGGTCAGCGTGCCGGGGAACCCGTTGGACTCCCAGTAGGTCTGCACGTTGCCGTCGTTGGCGTTGGCGGCGACGAAGTCGTGCACGTTGTTGTTCGCCGTGACGGGCTTGCCCTGGGCCAGGTTCGTGCCGGTGGCGCCCTCGCGCGTCACGGTGTTGCTGGCGGGAGACTGGTTACCGGCCGCGTCCTTGGCGATCACGTGGTAGCTCACGCGCAGGCCGTCGGGCTGGCTGTCGGTGTAGGTGGTGCCGGTGACCGTGGTGCGCAGGACGCCGTTGGCGTAGACGTCGTACGCGGTGACGCCGACGTTGTCGGTGCCGGCGTTCCAGGTCAGCCGGATCTGCCCGGACTGCGGCTGGGTGAAGGCGAGGTTCGACGGCGCCGACGGGGCCTGGGTGTCACCGCCCGTGGGGCCCTGCACCTCGAACTCGCTGATCTGGCCCGCCGGCCAGCCCGTGTTCGCGGTGATCCGCAGCCGGACGTACCGCGTGGTGGCCGCGGTGAAGTCGATGGTGACGGTGCTGCCGCTCGCCGGGTTGAACTCGTAGCCCCTGCTCGCCACCAGGTCCGTGAAGTTCTGGCCGTCCGTGCTGCCCTGGACCGAGAGCGTCTGGGTGCGCGTGCCCCAGCCTGCCGTCGGGAGCTTCAGCACGACCCGGTCGGCCTTCACCGCCGAGCCGAGATCGGCCTGGATCCACTGCGGGAACGCGTTGTTCGCGCTCTCCCAGTAGGTGCCCTGGTTGCCGTCGCCCGCGTTGCCGGGGCCGTAGTTCTGGCTGACGCTGCTCGCGCTGTAGGTGGCCTGGAGCTGGGCGCTGACCGCCGCCTCGTGGACTTCGAGCTTGGCGGTGGTCTTCGTGGCGCGGACGTGCTTCACCAGCGTCGGGTCGACCTGGAAGGTCACCTTGCCGTTCTTGAACTCGTGTGGTCGTTCCGCGACCAGCGTCGACCAGCCTCTGCCGTCGAGGCTCGTCTGCACGGCGAAGGTCTCGGTGCTGTTGCGGGACGACGTGAGCGTGACCTGGTCGATCCGGGTCTGCTTCGCGAGGTCGAGGCTGACCGGTGCCGCCTGGGCCGCGGGGGAGATCGTCAGGGTCGCGGCGACGGTGACCAGTGCCGTTATCGGGGCTAGCAGGGAGCGAGCGCGTGTCTTCGGTGACATGGCGGGCTTGGCCCTTCTCGGTGGGGACGCGAGGGGGTGTGGCGCGCCTCACCGTAGAAGTGACCAGCAGATTACCGCAATATCTCGACGTGATTGCGCAAATTTGCGACATAGCCCTCTGAACAGGAAAGACGGGGGCTGCGACGAGTATCCGGCTGGTGTCCCAGGGTGCACAAGGGCGACCACCAGCGGCTGGACGGACCGGGTCGCCGTAGGTTCGGGTCCGAACTTGCCGGGAAAATTGTTTTGGTGGTGATGCGACTGCTTGCGCTGGTTTGCCGGGGGCTTGCGGGTGTTGCGTAAGGCTTGCGCAAGAGTCAGAGGGTGGCGAACAACCTTCTGGTTCGGTTCAGCAGATCCAGCCTGTGCTCACGCCGCCGCAGCGAGTGCCCCTCGCCGGGGTAGACGACCAGTTCGGAGTGCCGGACGGCCCGGTGCAGGAGTTCGGCTTGCTCCACCGGCACGTTGGTGTCGTCCGCACCGTGCACGATCAACATCGGAGTGCTGATCCTGGACGCGTAGGTGAGCGGGCTGTGCTCCGCGCTGTCGCCGAGCGCCGCCTCGAACGCGCCCCACTCGCCCGTGGCGATCAGCCGCGGCCAGTCGGAGATGCCCGCGCCGACCAGCGCCGCCCTGAACCTGTCCGTGCGGGTCGTCGCCCACGCGGCCATGAACCCGCCGTGGCTCCAGCCGGCGATGCCCAGCCTGTCCCCGTCCGCGACGCCCTGGCCGACGAGCAGGTCGATGCCCGTCTCGATGTCGTGCCACTCCTCCTGGCCGACCCTCTTCGCCACCGCCGCGGCGAACTCGTGGCCGTGGCCCTGTCCGCCTCTCGGGTTCGGCAGGAAGGTCGCGATGCCCTGGTGGGCGAACCACTGCGCGGACGGCACCCAGTGCAGCTGAAGGCTGTCCGTCCAGCGGTCGTAGGGGCCGCCGTGGACCACCGTGACGAGCGGGAACGGCCCGTCCTCCCTGGTCGTGCCGACGGGGAGCACGAGGAGGCCGTCGAGGTCCAGGCCGTCGTGGGCCCGGTAGTGGAGGCGTTCCTGCGTGCCCCAGGGGATGCCGTCGAGGTCGTCGTAGCGGGGTGGGAGGTGGGAACCCGTGATCCGGGCGAGCAGACCGCGTCCGAGCCGGTGGAACTCCGTGTCCAGGCCCGCCGCGACCACCACGACGGGCGCGTCGCCGTCGTCCTGCACGAGGTCGATCGGGCACGCCGGCATGCCCTCGGTCAGGTTGCGGTGCCGCTGGTCGAACACGGCGTTGCCGCCCTGCAGGTGCGGCGGCGTGAGCGCGAGGTAGCAGACCTCGTCGCCCCACCACACCGGCGAACCGGCGTCCGCGGGCGTCGCGCCCAGGTCGGTGATCCGGCCTTGGTCGACGACGTGCAGCGCGGGGTTCAGCAGGCCGGGGTCGATCTCCGGCGATGACCAGGTGATCACGGCCAGCCTGCCGTCGGGGTGCCGCGCGACTTCGGCGACGTGACGGCCGGGGACCCGCACGCCGGCGGACGGAGTGCGGGCGGGCGGCGGTGGATGGTGGCCGACGACGATCTCGTCGGTCAGCTGTCGCACCGCCGCCCCCATGGCCCTCAGGCTAGCGGAGCAGGTACGCGTCGATGATGGTCTGCTCCGCGGTCTGGCCGCTGCCGGACGCCTTGGCGCGCAGGGACACCGACTTCGCGTCCCTCGGGTGCGCGAGCAGGACCCGGTTGGCCGTGATCGGCGTGTGCTTCCACGTCGTGCCGCCGTCGTAGGAGACCTCGACGGACGTGACGCGGACCGAGTCCACCTGGGACTGCGTGGAGATCGGCACCGACAGCAGCTGGCCCGCGCGGCCGAAGCCCTCGTCGTCCAGTTGCGGCGTGAAGCGGATGACGGACAGCGGCAGCGCGGTCCGCTCCCGCGTGGTGCCGCTGCGGAAGGTCCAGACCCCGGACACCTTGCTGCTCAACGCGTTCGCGCGGCTCGCGGACGTCTCGACGCGGTAGTTGGCGGTACCGGGCTGGACGTCGAGCGCCGCCCAGCCCGCCTCGGCCGTCTCGACCGCCTTCACGCCGTCGCGGTACACCGTCGTCTTCGCCTCGGTCACGGGGCTGTAGCCCTCGTTGCCCGCGCTGTCGCCGTACAGCGGCACGGTGACGCGGACGAAGTCACCGGTGCGGAACGAGTGCGGCACGTCCCGCGCCGGAGGGAGCGCCGGGCCGAACACCGCGCGGTTGAACGGTTCCACGTAGGAGCGGCCCGGCTTGTAGTGCCGCAGCGGGGTGACGAGCGCGCCGACGTTGCCGGTCTCGTCGAAGAGGTTGAACCGGCGCGACCAGTCGCCGCCCTCGCCGCCGTAGTACTCGGTGCGCTGGCCCGCGACGAAGTTGTCGAGCGAGCCGTAGGTCCAGTCGGCACGGCCCTCGGGTGAGGAGGTGTGGCCGATGGAAGCGCTCTGGCCCGGCTCGAGGGCGGGCATGTCGACCTTGACCGCGGCCAGGTCCCGCTTCAGGACCGTCTTCGTCAGGCCGTTCGGTGCGGATCCCTTCTGGTACCACGCGAGTCCGTAGAAGTCGGTGCCCGCGGTCCAGAAGGTCGCGATCTTGCCGGTGACCTCCTCCGACTCGGGACCGATGCTCGCGACGCCCAGGTGGCCGATCGAGCCGCCGACGGAGAAGTTGCCGATGGTGTAGCTCGTGCCGTTGACGACGCGTTCGAAACCGGTCTGCAGCAACGAGAGCTGCGCGCTCACCGGCAGCGTCACCTGGACCGGCTTGGCCTGGCGGGCGTCGAGGGTGATCGTCGCCGGGCCCGAGACGGTCAGGTTCGGGTAGTTGATGACGTCGTGGGTGTAAGCGCCGCTGCCGGACGACATGACGCTGCCGGTCAGGATGTAGCGGCCCTTGGCCACGCGGGCCTGTCCGGTCGTGCTGTTCGGCCAGACGCGGGCGCCGGTGTCCACGTTGGTCAGGCTGGCGAACGTCGACGTCGTCGTCGCTCCGGATCGCTGGACGCCGGTGACCGTGACGTCGTAGCTCTCCACCTCCAGGTCGGCCACGACGGCCGTGCGCAGGCCGCTCGCGACGACCGAACCGCCGAACACGCCCCCCGCGGGCTGCTGGGCGAGGTCCGCGGTGACGATCGCCTTCGCGGTGCCGCCCGCCGGGACCGTGAGCGTGGTGGGGGAGACGCTGAACAGCGTGCCGGTGGTGTCCGTCGACAGGTCGAGCGTGACCGGCTCGGAACCCGCGTTGGAGTAGGTGATCTCCTTCGTCAGCGGGGTTTCGCCGGTGTGCGGCCACTGGTGCGAGCCGAAGCTGAGGTTCGTCGGGCTCGACGTCACGTTCTGCCTGATCAGCTTGGCGACGTCGACGCGGCCGGAACCCTGCTCGAACGGCGTGAGGTTCGCGGTGGGCGTGGTGGTGCCGGTGAGCCGAGCCTTGAGGGCGGCGCCGTCCAGGTCGGGGTGCTGCTGGCGCAGCAGGGCCGCCGCGCCCGCGACGTGCGGCGTGGCCATCGAGGTGCCGTCGAGCGAGGTGTAGCCCTCGGCGACCGGCGGGCCGATGCGCCCGGCGGAGTGCAGCGCGGCGACGATGCCGACGCCGGGCGCGGTGAGGTCGGGCTTGAGCGTGCCCGCCTGGGTCGGGCCGCGGCTCGAGAACTCGGCGATCTTGTCGTCGTGGTCGACGGCGCCGACGGTCAGCGCCGCGTCCGCCGAGCCGGGCGAACCGACCGTGCGCGCGTTCGGACCGCTGTTGCCGGCCGCGACGACGAACAACGTGCCCTTCTCGGCGCTGAGGCGGTTCACTGCCTCTTCGAGGGGCTCGACGGCGGGGGTGTCGTACCCGCCGAGGCTCATGTTGATGATCTGGGCGCCCTGCTCGACCGCCCACTCCATGCCGGCGATGATGCCGCTGTCCTGGCCCGAACCGTTGTCGCCCAGCACCTTCACGTCGAGGATCTGCGCGTCGGGTGCCACACCGCGGTACTTGCCACCGCTCTTCGCGCCCGTGCCCGCGACGATCGACGCCACGTGCGTGCCGTGGCCGTAGCGGTCGACGTTGTCCGGCGAGGACGTGAAGTTGCGCTCGCCGATCTCGCGGTCCCGCAGGTCCGGGTGGGTGTTGTCGACGCCGGTGTCGAGGACGGCGACCGTGACGCCCTTGCCGGTGAAGCCCGCCTCGTAGGCGGCCGGGGCGTTGATCTGGGCGACGCTGCGGTCGAGGTTCGCCTTGCGCTTCGCGTCGAGCCAGATCTTCTTCGCGCTGGTCGTGGAGAGGGTGCCCACGAGTGGCGTCTTGGCCGCGTCGAACGCCACGCCGTTGATGCTGCGCAGCTGGAGGCCGGACTGCGCGCTGAGGGTGCCCTCGGGGTAGGTGGCGATCACCGGCAGCGCGCCGTCGTAGGTGGCGAGCTCGGTGACGTCGAAGAGGCGCTCGTCGAGGCGGCCGTCGGCGATCAGCGGGATGGCGTCGTGCGGCACCACGTACTCGTGGCCCTGCGCGGTGTAGGTGGAGAACAGGACCCCCTCGCGGCCGGGGGCAGGCTTGACCGCGCGCTGCCCGGTGAGCACCTGGTCACCGGTGATCAGCGTGACGGTCGGCGCCTGCGCCGCCGGTCTCGGGGGAGAGGCTTGGGCCTGGCCGGCGGTGAGCAGGGCGCCCGCCAGGACGACGACTCCGAGTAAGCGCACCCGGTCCTCCGTGGGTTCGTGAGAGCGTTCTCACGGACCGTAGTGAGGGGCTCACCCGGGTGACAAGGTCTACACCAATTTTCGGTACGCTTTACTCTTCGTCCGTGACGGGCCTGCGTGAACGCAAGAAGGCGGCGACCAGGGAAGCGCTGGGCGACGCCGCCTGGAGTCTGTGCGTGGAGCACGGCCTCGACCGGGTGACGGTGGAGCAGATCGCGCGGGCGGCCGGCGTGTCGCTGCGGACGTTCTTCAACTACTACTCGTCGAAGGAAGAGGCGGTCGTCGCCGGGGACACGGCCACGGCGCTGGCGTTCGTGGAGGAGTTCGCCGCGCGGCCGCCGGACGAACCGGTGCTGGTCGCGCTGCGCGAGGCGCTGCACTCGATCTACCCGCGGCACGTCGACCTGGATCGCCTCCGCCAGCTGCGCGAACTGCGCCGCCACCCGGCACTGCTGCCCCACGTCTTCGCCGCCTACTCCGCCCGTGAGCAGGCCCTGACGGCGGCGATCGCGGTGCGCTGCGGCGTCGACCCCCTCGCCGACCCCTATCCGGCGGTGACGGCGTCGACGATTCTCGCGTCGATGCGCGCGGTGATGCAGTGGTGGCTCGACACCCCGCAGGCCACCGAGCGGTACACGGCCGCCGAGCTGGTCGGCAGGATGATCGACCAGCTCGGCGCCGGGTTCACCAGGTGACCGGGAGCGAGTGCACGCCGTAGATCGACATGTCGGTCCGCAGCGGCACCTCGTCCGCGGGCACGGCGAGCTTCAGCGTCGGCAGGCGCCGCAGCAGCTCGGTGAAGCCGACCGCCATCTCGACGCGCGCGAGCTGCTGGCCGAGGCACTGGTGGATGCCGTGCCCGAATGCCACGTGGTGCCCGCGCGGCCGGTCGACCCGCAGCTCGTGCGGGTCGTCGTACTGGCTGTCGTCGCGGTTGACCGCCGGCACCGACACCACGACCGTCTCACCGGCCCGGATCGTGACGCCGCCGATCTCGACGTCCTCCTTCGCGTGCCGCGAGACGCCCGAGCTGATGATGGACAGGTAGCGCAGCAGCTCCTCGACCGCGTTGTCGATCAACTCCGGGTCGTCGTGCAGCCTCGCCCACTGGTCGGGGTGCTCCAGCAGCGCGAACGTGCCGAGCGCCAGCATGTTCGCCGTCGTCTCGTGCCCCGCGATCAGCAGCAGGTTCGCGATGCCGACGAGCTCGTCCTCGTTGAGGTCGGTGTCCCGCACCAGCCCCGAGAGGAGGTCGTCGCCGGGGGTCTCCTGCTTGGCGCGCACCAGCTTCTGCATGAACTGGCGCATCGCGAGGTTGTTCTTGATCTGCTCGTCCACCGTGGTGTGGAGGCTCAGCAGCTTGGCCGTGCGCTGCTGGAACTCGTCCCGGTCCCCGTAGTCGACGCCCAGCAGCTCGCAGATGACCAGCGACGGCACCGGCAACGCGAAGTCGTGCACCAGATCCGCGGGCGCGCCCTTCGCGATCATCGCGTCGAGGGCCTCGGTGACGATCTCGTGGATGCGCGGCGTGAGATCCCGCATCCGCCGCACGGTGAACTGCCCGGTCAGCAGCCGGCGGAAGCGCGTGTGCCGGGGCGCGTCCATGAAGATGAACGACCCGGCCTGCCGCTCCGGCGGGAACATCTCCGCGTGCAGCTCGGGGGAGATCAGCGCCCTGGCGCGGGGGCTGTTGATCCGGTCCGAGCTCATCTGCGGCGCCGCCAGCACCGCCCGGGCCTCGTCGTGCCCGGTGACGAGCCAGACGGTGTCGCCGTTGTGCTCGATCCGGTGGATCCGCCCCTGCCCGCTCAGCTCGGTCAGCCCGGCGGCCGGGTCGAACGGGCAGCCGGCGCGCTTTTCGATGAGTTCGGCGGGCAGCTGGGGACGGATGAGCTCCGCCGCGTTGCGCTGGCGCTCGGCCGTGGTCATGGCCTTCTCCCTGTCTGACCCGGTGTGACCGGGTCGTGGCTCGGCGTCACCTCCACGCTACTCAAACTTGCGCGTTGTGCAAGATTTTTTAGGGCGTCTTTAGGGATGGGTGGGTTGCCGGGCTGTGGGTGGCGGGGAGTTGGGAGGGGCGGGCGCTGAGGAGGGGTGGGAGTCGGGAGGGTGGACGGCGGGAGCCGGGGGAGGCGAGCGTGCGTGAGGGTGCCGAGCGCGGGTGGTGCGGGTGCGGTGAGCGTCGGGGTGGTACAGGCGACGTGCGGCGTTGGCGGGTCTGGGGGCGGGCGGGGCGGGCCGTGTGGCGGCGCGCCGGAGTGGGTGGGGCCAAGGCCGCTCCGCGACGGCGGACCTTGAGGGGCGGCGGCTGCGGCAGGCCTGCCGGGCCTGCTGCTTCGGGCCCGCCACCTCAGACCTGCCGCCGCAGAGCCCTCGCCGCCGCGGGCCTCTTGAGCGGCCCCTGAGGCGGCGCCTCCGGGAGGCGCCGCCGCGTCAGACCGCGAACACCTGCGCGTCGTCCGCGAAAGCCTTGAACTCCAGTGCGTTGCCCGCCGGGTCCAGCAGGAACATCGTCCACTGCTCGCCCGGCTCGCCCTTGAACCGCACGTACGGCTCGATGACGAACTTCGTGCCGGCGGCCTTCAGCTTGTCGGCGAGCACCTGGAACTCGTCGACGGTCAGCACCAGGCCGAAGTGGGGTACGGGCACGTCGTGGCCGTCGACCGGGTTGCTGACGCGCTCGGCCTTCGACGGGGCGAGGTGGGTGACGAACTGGTGGCCGTGCAGGTTCCAGTCGATCCACGTGTCGGAGCTGCGGCCCTGTTCCAGGCCGAGGGTTTCGCCGTAGAACTGGCGGGCGGCGGCGAGGTCGTCGACGGGCATGGCGAGGTGGAAGCGTGGGATGTTCGGCATGTAGGAATGTTAACATTCAGACAAGATGTCACTTGTTAACATCGCTCACATGACGGTGGGGCCGGCACGGCGGCGTGGCTTGGGCAGCGAGGTCGCGGACATGATCCGCGAGGCGATCTTCGACGGCCGTTACCCGCCGGGCAGTGCGTTGCGCGAGGTGGAGCTGGCCGAGGCGCTCGAGGTGTCGCGCGGGCCGGTTCGGGACGCGCTGCGGTCGCTGGCGGGCGAAGGGCTGGTGCGCGCCGAGTGGCACCGTGGGGCCACGGTGGCCGTCCTGTCGTTGCAGGACGTCGCCGAGCTGGACAGCCTGCGCGGGGCGCTCGAGGTGCTCGCCGTGCAGCGCGTCGTGGCGACTGGGGCCTCGACGGACGACATCGCGGCGGCCGCGGCGGCGATGGAGCGTGCTGCGACGCCGCACGAGATGGTGCGGTGCGACATCGCTTTCCACGACGCCGTGTACGCCGCCGCCGGGCATTCGCGGCTGGTGCAGGCGTGGGAGGCGATCCGGTCGCAGGTGCACCTGTTCCTGATCACGCGGGTCGGGGTGAGCACGGACGGCTACCTGGAGCAGATCCGCGACGAGCACCGGGACCTGGTGGCGGCACTGCGGCTGGGCAACGTGGAGGGTGCGCTGAAGCTGTTCGCGGAGCACCGCGCGCACGCCTTCGAGCTCCTCACGTCCGGGCGGTCACCGCACGAACCCGCTGACCCGGACCGGTGACGGCGGCCGCGCGAGACAGTCCACAAGCGACACCGCGGGGAGCTCAGAGCCAGCCGTGCTCGTGCGCCGAGGAGAACGCCTCCGCGCGGCTTCCCGCCCCTAGTTTCGCGACCGCGGCCGCCAGGTGGTTGCGCACGGTCCCTGGGGACAACGACGTGCGCGCCGCGATCTCGGCGACCGGCGTGCCGAACTCGCTGAGCCGCAACACCTCCAGCTCCCGCTGCGTCAGCGGGCACGGGGGAGCGGCCAGCGCGTCGGCGGCCAGTGCCGGGTCGACCCAGCGGGAGCCGGCGTGCACGCGGCGGATCACGTCGGCCAGCGTGCCGCCGGGCGATCCCTTGGGCAGGAAGCCCTTCGCGCCCGCGTGCAGCGCCTGTTGCAGGTGGGGCGGGCGGCCGCGTCCCGTCAGGATCACCACGGCGCACGAGGGCAGCACGCGCGCCAGCTCCGCCGTCACCTCCAGGCCGTCCAGCGACGGCATCTGCAGGTCGACCACGGCCACGTCCGGGCGGTGCGCCCGCGCCGCCTCCACGGCGGCCCGGCCGTCCCCCGCGCGGGCCACCACCTCCAGGTCCGGCTCCAGGTCGAGCAGCGCCGCGAGGGCGTCGCGGATCAGCTCCTCGTCGTCGGCCAGCAGCACCCTGATCACGCCGGCACCACGACCTGCAGCGTGAACACGTCGCCCGACTTCTCCACCGACACCTGACCGCCCACGGCGGCGAGCCGCTCGCGCAGGCCCCGCAACCCGTTGCCCTCCTTGGAAGGCTTCTCGGCGCCGTCGTTCGTGACGGTCATCCGCACCTCCTCGTCAGCGACAACGACGTCGATCATGCACCACGTCGCGTGGCTGTGCCGCAACACGTTGGTGCACGCCTCGCGCAACGCCAAAGCCAGCTGCGTCGCACGTTCACCCTCCACGGGAACCGAGGACACGCTGCACCGGATACCGGCCTCCTGAAGCACATTTCGCACGGCCTCAAGCTGCTCGGGCAGGTTCACGGCGCGATAGCCGTGCACGGCGTCACGCACCTCCTCCAGCGCCGAGGACGCCAGCCGTTGCGCCTCGAACGCCTCCGCGGCCGACCGCTCCGGGTCCGACGAGGCCAGCCGTCCGGCCAGTTCGGACTTCAGCGCGATCACCGTCAGCCGGTGTCCCAGCAGGTCGTGCACGTCGCGGGCGAACCGCAGCCGTTCCTCGCTCACCGCGAGCTCGGCCTGCGCCTCACGCCCGGCCCGCGCCTGCCCGAGCAACCCCGCGAACCACATCGGCAGCCCGGCCATCGCGATGATCGTCAGCCCGACCGAGGCCGCGATCATCTGGTAGCCGGAGTAGTGGTGGTCGACGACCTGCCCGACGACGCCGGACACCACCACGGCGCCGATGGCGGCCAGCCACCTCCACGGCCCGGTCAGCAGCAACGGGGCGAACCCGGCGGCCGCACCGCCGATCCACGCCCACGTGAAGAGCTCGTCCGGCCCGGCGGGGGCCACCAGCGGCATCGACAGCAGGATCGCCGCGCCCAGCACCCACAGCGGTCCGCCCCGCAACGTCGTCGCGAACGCCACGGCCAGCACCAGCAGGCCCAGCACGCCGAGCCAGCGCAGGGCGGACGGCTCGCGCAGCACCGCGACCAGCGGCACGACGAGCGAGCTGACCCACAGCAGGTGCAGGGCACCGCGCAGCGCGGTGTGCGGGAGGTCGTTCATCGCCATCAGACTAGAACCACGCGATCAGGATCGTGACCGCGATGACCAGGTCGAACACCCCGCAGAACTCCGACCACCAGCGCGGCACGACGGCGTCGCGCACGTGGTGCACGAGGTCCCAGACGGCGTGCGCACCCCAGCCGAGGGCGATCAGCAGCACGCCCGCCGACGCCGACACCACGATCACGACGACCGCCAGCGCCGCGTAGAGGCTGAACACCGCGAGCTGAACCCGCGGCGCCCGCCGTCCCCAGAACAGGTACGCCGCCTGGCACAGCAGCAACGTCCACACCGGGGGCACCAGGGCCGACTGCCAGAAGTCGAACGTGACCGCCAGCGCGATCACGGCCGGCCAGCGGTCACCGACCGCCCGGACGACCGGGTTGGTGGTCGGCACCCCGTGCTCGTGCCGGAGCAGGACCACCACCAGCGCCATCGCGGGCAGCATCAGCAGATGCCCGCCCATCAGCACGGCGTCGGCGTCCAGCCATCCGACCCAGTGCGGCACGAGCAGCACGGCGTACGGCACGACCATCGCCGCGCACATCTCGAGGATCCGGCCGTGCCCGCGGTAGCGCATCCACCACGCCATCGGCACGGACATCGACACCGCCATCCACAGGGCGGCGAACTCGACGCGCTCAGGCGTCCACAGGGGCCCCAGCAGGGCCATCCCGACCAGCATCGCCACGAGCATCTCGGCCCCGTGGCGCACCAGCGGCCGAACCGCCGGAGAAACCGTTGTCGTCATGGTCCGAGAATCGAAGAACTACAACGCAAGGCCTATCCGTGCGATGTCATGTGTTGTCCGTGCGAAACGCACAGACGGCCTATGCGTCCACCTCGGCCCAAATGGTCTTGCCACCGCTGAACTCGCGCATGCCCCAGCACCGGGCGAGCTGTGAGATGAGCAACAGCCCGCGACCGCGCGAGTCGCCGAGCCGGGACTGACCCAGCTGCGGCAGTTCGGCGGGTGTGTGGTCGTCGACCTCCACCCGTACGAAGTCAGTGTGTCGTTGCACCCGCACGGCACGTGGCCCTTCGGCGTGCTCGTACGCGTTGCTGGCGAGTTCCGTGCACACGAGCAGGACGTCGAGCCTGACGTCCTCGGACATGTCCCTCAGCAGGGACCCCACCCACGCCCGCATGGCGGCGAGGTCGGGTTCGTCCTCCGGCAGGGTGTGCAAGGTCCTCACGGAGGCGTCCAGCACCTCAGGGGTGTCCATTTCCATCCCACCTCAGTTCGGCTGAGGCCCTCCTGGCTGCTCAAGACGGCCGTCAGGGTGCGAAATACCACCGTGCGTGCTACCCCAAACGTGTGGACGGCTATGGCTTCAACCTCGCGCTGGTCGCGGTACTGGTTCTGCTGAACGCGGCATTCGCGGGCAGCGAAATGGCGTTCGTGTCCCTGCGGGAGGGCCAGCTGCGCTCCCTGGAAAGGGAAGGGCACCGCCGGCTGGTGCGGCTCGCCCGCGATCCGAACAGGTACTTCGCGACGATTCAAATCGGCATCACGCTCTCCGGGTTCCTCGCCTCGGCGACGGCGGCGGTCTCCCTCGCCGAACCGATCGTGCCGCTGCTGAGCTTCCTCGGAGGAGCCGCGAGCGGTGTCGCGATCGCACTCGTGACCGTGGTGCTGACGTTCGTCACGCTCGTCTTCGGAGAGCTGGCGCCCAAGCGCCTCGCGATGCAGTACGCCGTGCGCTGGGCGAAGATCGTCGCGAGCACGCTCGACCTGCTCTCGACGATCTCCCGCCCGGCGGTGTGGTTGCTCAGCAAGTCGACGGACCTCGTGGTGCGGGTCCTGGGTGGCGACCCGAACGCGGACGAAGAGCAGATGTCGGCGGAGGAACTGCGCGATCTCGTTGAGGTGCAACAACATCTCAACCAGGAACAACGCACGATCATGACCGGCGCGCTGGAGATCCACGAACGGCGGCTGCGCGAGGTCCTGGTGCCCCGCCGTCAGGTGACCGTCCTCGAAGCAGGTTTGGACACCGCCACCGCACGGGAAATCTTGGCGGGATCGGGACATTCGAGGGCCCCGGTGACCAAGGACGGTCACCTGGACGACGTGGTCGGCGTCGTGCACCTGCGCGACCTGCTGGACGACTCGGTGGCCGTCCTGGACGTGGCACGCGCCCCGATGGTGCTGCCGGACTCCGTGCGCGTCACCGACGCGTTGCGGCGCATGAAGGCCGAACACGAGCAGCTGGCCCTGGTCGTGGACGAGCACGGCGCCGTCGACGGGATCGTGACGCTCGAAGACCTGCTGGAGGAGATCGTCGGTGAGATCTACGACGAGACCGACTCCGACGTGGTGGCGGTGAAGACCGAACCGGACGGTTCGATCGAGCTGCCGGGCACGTTCCCGGTGCACGACCTGGTGGACGTCGGCGTCGAACTGCGCGACGCGCCGCAGGGTCCGTATTCGACGGTCGCCGGACTGGTGCTGTTGCTGCTGGGGCGCATCCCGGAGGAACCGGGCGACGTGGTGCACGTCTCCGGGTGGTCGATCGAGGTGCTGGAGGTCGAGCACCACGCCATCACGCAGGTGCGGTTGAAGCGTCAGCAAAAGGATGAGGGCGAGGTCACAGCCGAAACCGCGGAATGACCAAGGCCTCTGAACCGTTACACACCAGTGCAGCTACTTCGAGCTGTCACTCCTGCCAACGGACAAGGGGGATTTGTCATGCCCGCAGATCTGAAGAACCGCGCGTCCGGACAGCAGGACGGGGACTCGGTCGGCCAGTACCTGCGCGAGGTGGGCCGCACGCCGCTGCTCACCGCGTCGGAGGAGGTCGACCTGTCCCGGCGCATCGAGGCCGGCGTCTACGCCGCGCACCTGCTGGAGACCGGTGAGACGAAGCACGACCGCCGCCTGCTCCGCAGGCTCGTGCTGGACGGCGAGCGCGCCAAGGACCACATGATCCGCGCGAACCTGCGCCTGGTCGTGTCGGTCGCGAAGAAGCACTCGTTCCGCGGCCTGCCGTTCGGCGACGTGGTCCAGGAGGGCAACCTCGGCCTGATCCGCGCGGTCGAGAAGTTCGACTACGCCAAGGGCTACAAGTTCTCCACCTACGCCATGTGGTGGATCCGCCAGGCGATCGAGCGCGGCCTGGCCGAGCAGACCCGCACCGTGCGCCTGCCGGTGCACGTGGTCGAAGAGGTCAACAAGCTCAAGAAGATCGGCCAGAAGCTGTCCGCCGCGCTCGGGCGCGAGGCGACGGTCGAGGAGATCGCCGCGGAAGCCAAGTGTTCGCCGCAGCGCGTGCAGGACCTGCGTGACGCGGCGCGCACGTGCGTGTCGCTGGAGACGCCGGTCGGCGACGAGGGTGACTCGGTCCTGGGCGACCTGATCCAGGACACCGACGGCATGTCGGCGCCGGATCTGGTGGAGCAGCAGGAGTTCACCGAGGGCGTCCGGTCGCTGCTGGACGTCCTGCCCGAGCGGCAGGGCCGCATCATGCGCCTGCGCTACGGCCTGGAGGACGGGCGTGCCCGCACCCTGCAGGAGGTCGCGGAGGAGCTCGGCCTGACCCGCGAGCGGATCCGTCAGCTCGAGAAGCAGTCGCTCGCCCAGCTGAAGCAGTCGGGCGACCGGGACGACCTCTTCGCGCTCGCCGGCTGAGACCGTACGAAAGTCGCTTGTCCAACCTGTTGTCGCAACTAAAGACTCATCACGTCCGATAACGGACTAACGCTGTTTCGCAACCGCGTGTGACCGCAACGCAGTAGGGCCGTCGAGGGCCGGCCCGCGGTCGCACGCGGTTCCCTGCGAATGAGGAGCAGTGATGAGACAACGCACCCTGCGCACGCTCGGGGTGGCGGCCATCGCCGTCGCCGGAACCGTGCTCGCGCTTCCCCAAGCCGTGGCCGCACAGCCCGAGGGCCCGATCGTCGCGGAGAACGCGCCGAACGCGGTCCAGGACAGCTACATCGTGGTGCTGAAGAGCTCCACGGCGGCGTCGGAGGTCAGCGGCCGCGTCGGTGACCTCTCGTCCCGGTACGGCGCGAAGCCCGGGTTCACCTACAAGGCCGCGTTCAAGGGCTTCTCGGCCACGCTGTCGAAGCAGCAGGCCAAGCGCCTCGCCGCCGACCCGGCCGTCGCCTACGTGGAGCAGGACCGGACCGTGCAGGTCCTGACCGACCAGCTCAACCCGCCGTCGTGGGGTCTCGACCGCGTCGACCAGGCGAGCCTGCCGCTGGACAGCAAGTACAGCTACAGCACGGGCGCCTCCAACGTCACCGCGTACGTGATCGACACCGGCATCAACTACGACCACGCCGACTTCGGCGGGCGCGCGTCGTTCGGCTTCGACGCGTTCACCGACGGCCGCAACGGCAAGGACTGCCAGGGCCACGGCACGCACGTCTCCGGCACCGTCGGCGGCGCGACCTACGGCGTGGCGAAGAACGTCAAGCTCAAGGCCGTCCGCGTGCTCAACTGCTCCGGTGGCGGTTCCGTCGCGACCGAGGCGGCGGGCGTCGACTGGGTCACCGCGAACGCCGTCCTGCCGGCCGTCGCGAACATGAGCCTCTACACCGGCACCGCGAACGAGCCGAGCCGTGTGCTCGACGACGCCGTGCGCGCGTCCATCGGCCGTGGCGTCACGTACGTCGTGGCGGCGGGCAACTTCAACGACGACAGCTGCAAGTACTCGCCGCAGCGCGTCACCGAGACGATCAACGTCATGGCGTCGGCCCGCACCGACGCGCGTGCGTCGTTCTCGTCCTACGGCACGTGCAGCGACCTGTTCGCGCCCGGCGAGAACATCGTCTCCGCCTCCTACAGCAACAACACCGGCACGGCCACGATGAGCGGCACGTCGATGGCGTCCCCGCACGTCGCGGGCGCGGCGGCGCTGTACCTCGCGGACAACCCGGCCAAGACCCCGGCCGAGGTGCACGCGGCGATCCTCGCCCAGGCCACCCCCGGCAAGATCACCAACCCCGGCTCGGGCTCGGCGAACCTGTTGCTGCGCACCAACACCGGCGGCGTTCCCGGCGTCTCGGTCACCAACCCGGGCAACCAGAGCACCGCGCTGAACGGCTCGGCGAACCTGCAGCTGTCCGCGTCCGGCGGCACCGCGCCGTACACGTGGTCCGCGACCGGTCTGCCGACCGGCCTGTCGATCGGTTCCTCGAACGGTCTCGTCACCGGCACGGCGACCACCGCCGGCACGTACAACGTGACCGTCACGGCCACCGCGTCCGCGGGCGGTTCGGGCAGCACGTCCTTCACGTGGACGGTCGGCTCGGCCACCTGCGCCCCGCAGACCAACGGCACGGACGTCGCGATCCGCGACAACGCGACCGTGACGTCGACGGTCGTGTTCAGCGGCTGCACCGGCACGGCGTCGGCGAGCAGCACGGTCGAGGTGCACATCAAGCACACCTACAAGGGTGACCTCGTGGTCGACCTGGTCGCGCCGGACGGCTCCGCCTACAACCTGCACAACCGTGCCGGTGGCAGCGCCGACAACATCGACCAGACCTACACGGTCGACCTGTCGTCGGAGACCCGCAACGGCACCTGGACGCTCCGGGTCCGTGACGCGGCCACCGCCGACGTCGGCACCATCGACACCTGGACGCTCTCGCTCTGAAGGCCTTTGAGCGTCTCGGTGAAGTAGCGCAACGCGAGCTCCGCGTCCCGCGACCGTTCGTGCGGGGCGCGGAGCTTCTCGGTGAAGCCGACGACGTCGTCCATCGCCCAGCGCAGCGCGTAGAACGGGCTGTCGCCGTCGACCAGCCAGTGGTCGCGCTCCGGCGGGGCCAGCCCGACCGTGTCCCAGTCGACCAGGCACAGGCCGCGCGGGCTGTTGATCACGTTGCCCGCGTGCGGTTCCCCGTGCGTGACGACCAGCACGTCCGTGAGCCCGGCGGCGAGCTCGTCCAGTTCGGCCAGCTTGGCGCGGACCGTGTCGGCGTGCGCCACGAACACCTCGCGCGCCGCGGTGGAGAACCACTCGCCGGGCTCGTCGAGCAACGCCGTCAGCTCCGCCCTGCCCGGCACGCCGATCGGCACGACCGGGCAGTCCTCCGGTGGCTCGCACGCGTGCAGCGCGGCCAGCAGCTCGCTCACGCCGGGGTGCACCGGATCGCCGAACGAGCCGGACCTCCCCGTGACGTAGGGGAAGACGCTCAACGCGTACCGCTCGTTGAGCGGCACCACGACCTCGCCGTCCTCCGAGCGCACCGGAGCGACCACGAAGGGCAGCTGCTCGGCGAGGCCCGCCGCCGTCTCCATCGCCCGCCGCAGGTCCGCCAGCGGCTTGGTGATGAGGTCGGAGACGGACGTGAACCACCGGTCGTAGACGGTCCAGTGGTAGTCGCCGAAGCCCACGGGGGCGTAGACCGGTCTCCCGGTGATGCCGTACCGGGCCAGCCCGGCTCGCAGCTCGTGGTCGGGCAGTCCGGCGGGGAGATCTTCCACGGTCCACGAAGCTACCGCCTCGAATGGCACGATGTCCCGCGTGAACGTTTCGGCCGTGTTGCGCACCCTGGCCCGGCTGAGTGCCGCCGAGCAGCCCCAGAAGCTCCAGCTCGACCTCACCAAGGCGGCCGGTCTGCTGTGGCAGGGCGACCACGAGCCGTCGTGGCGGGCGATCACGCTGGAGCAGGAGGGTCCGCAGTGGACGCCGGTGTGGTGGACGGCGCTCAAGCAGGCCCGCGCCGAGGTCGAGCACCTGGCCGCGTACGACGCGCTGCACCAGGAGGACAGGGTGCTGCGGCTGGGCTGGGCGTTCCTCACCGGGCCCGCGCAGATCGGCGGGCAACGGCGCCGGGTCTGCCTCCCGCTGGTGTCCCGGCCGGTCCGGCTGCACCACTCCAGCGGGCTGAACTACGCCTACCACGTCGCCGGTGACGCCGGGGTGTTCCCGCTGATCGACGACTGGGCGCGGACCGCGGAACGGGAGGCCGCGCTCGCCCCGACCGAGGAGTGGATCACCGAGACCCTCCGGGCGGCCGGGTTCGAGGGCGTGCCGATCGTGCGCGACGACCCCAGGAGGCTGATCTCCGGCGACGAGCTCGTCGTGGCGATGGGTGCCGGGCTGCACGCCGGTGAGCCGGTCGTGAAGACCGAGCAGGGCACGGCCCTGTTCGACTGGTCGGCCAAGAAGGGGCTCGACGGCACGGCGTTCGCGGCGCTGTACGGTGCCGTGTCCGAACCGGACGCGCACGACGAGCCGATCAGTTCCGCGTTGCCGTTGAGCCACAGCCAGATGCGGGCCGTCGAGCATGCCCGCCGTGCGCGGATCACGGTCGTGGGAGGGCCTCCCGGCGCGGGCAAGACGCACACTCTCGCGGCGTTGGCCCTCGACGCGGTGGCGGCGGGGAAGTCCGTGCTCCTCGCGAGCCGCACCCGCAACGCCGCCGACGTGCTCGGCGGGGCGCTGCGCAAGGCGGGCGGGCCGGTGCCGGTGCTGTTCGGCGACTCCGAGCTGCGGCAGGAGATGGCGCGCGAACTCAGCGACGGGCTGACCGCGACGAGCAACCCCGACCAGGTGCGGGAGCTCGACCGCGTGCGCCGTGCGGCCGCGGCGGCCGTGCAGCGAGTCGAACGCACGGCCGGTGGCTCGCTCTCCGACGAACAACTGGCCGCCGAGGCGCGCAAGCACCAGGCGTTGATGCCGGCGCATCGGGCCGTGGCGCCGAAAGCGTTCGAGGCGGGCGTGGATCTGGTTGCGCTGCGCGGACTTCTCACACCTCGCACCGGACTCCTCAGTGGACTGCGGACGTCGTGGGCGCTGAGGAAGGCACGCGGACTGGCCGGCGCGGACGACGTCTCCGTCGAGGACCTCGGCGCCGCCGTCGAGGCGGCCTCGCAGACCGCGGCCGCCGTCCGGATCGGCACGAACGGCGGCACCACGTTCGGTGAGCTGCGGCCGTTGCTGAGCGAGCAGGACGGAGCGAGCCGCACCGCGACGGCCGCGTGGCTGCGCGAGTACGCGGTCAGCCGCCGGGGAGCGGGCGCGCGACGGGCCGTGGCGGCGCTGGCGAAGGCGTTGCGGTCCGGCAGGGCGGCGCGGCGGCGCGGACTGGCCGAGATCGACAGCGCGGACCTGGTGGCGGCACTGCCGCTGTGGGTGGGCACGCTGTCCGACGTCGAGGACATCCTGCCGCCCGTGCCCGGCATGTTCGACCTGGTGGTCATCGACGAGGCGAGCCACGTCGACCAGCCGCTCGCCGCACCGGCGCTGCTGCGCGGCCGTTCCGCGGTGATCGGCGGCGACCCCCGGCAACTGCGGCACGTGTCGTTCGTGAGCGACCAGGCGGTGCAGGCGGCGGTCGACGCGGAAGGCACCCAGGACCTGCGCGACCGGCTGGACGTGCCGAAGGTGAGCCTGTTCGACGCGGGCGCGGCGACGGCGGGCGTGCACTGGCTCGACGAGCACCACCGCTGCGCGCCGCACCTGATCGGCTTCGCGGCGCAGCGCTTCTACGACGGCAAGATCGCGCTGCTGACCACCCACCCGTCGATCGCGGACGTCGACTGCATCGACACCGAACGCGTCGAAGGCGACCGCACCGCGAAGGGCGTCAACCAGGCCGAGGTCGCCGCCGTGCTCGCCCACGTCCGCAAGCGGGTCGCCGCGGGCGTGCGGTCGATCGGCGTCGTGACCCCGTTCCGCGCCCAGGCCGACGCGCTCGAAGAGGCGCTGCTCGCAGAGCTGACGCTGGACGAGATCACCACCGGCGGCGTGCGCGTCGGCACCGTGCACGGCGTGCAGGGCAGCGAGTTCGACGAGGTCGTGATCAGCCTCGCCGCGGACGCGAAGCCCGGCGCGTGGCGCTTCGTGAACGACCGCAACCTCCTCGCCGTGCTCACCACCCGCGCGCGCAGGCAGGTGCACGTCATCACGTCGGCGCCCGAGCCGCCCGGCCTGATCGGTGAGTACCTGCGGCACGCCGACGTGGCGCCCGTGGAGACCGCCGGCGTCGAGCCCGAGGACGCCTGGACCGCGAACCTGGCCGCGGAACTGCGGGCGGCGGGGCTGACCGTGCGGACGGGGTACCCGGTGGGGCGGTGGCGGGTGGACCTCGTGGTGGGGGAGAAGGAGTCCGCCGTGGCGGTGGAGACGCGCCCGCACCCGTCCGGCGTGGACGCGCACCTCGCGCGGTGGCGGGCGCTCACCCATGCCGGGTGGAGGGTGCACGACGCGTTCGGGAGCCGGTTCGGGGACGACCCGGCGCGGGCGGCGGTGGAACTGGCCCAGGAGCTGACGGGACGGGACCTCCCGTCCCGTCGGTCCTGAACCCGGTCGGCTACCTGCGCGCCGGCTTGAACAGCGGCTCCGCGGCCGCCGCCGTCGGCAGGAACGGGTTCGGGTTCGCCGGGCACACCGTCCCGACCGGCGGCAACGTGCCCTCCAACAGGTACGCGTTCGTGTGCTCGGTGGCGCACTGGCTCACCCCGTACGCCGTGTGCCCCCAACCCGCGTAGGCCAGCAACCGGCTGCCCACGAGCTGGCGGTTGGCCGCCTGCGCGCCGCGGAAGTCCGTGACGCCGTCGAAGTGGTTGCCCACCACCAGCACAGGTGCGGAGGTGCGGGTGCGCCACGGTCCGGTGTAGCGGTCGGGGTTGGTCGGCCAGTCCGCGCACGCCGCGTTGCCCCACCACCAGTACGGGCCGAACTCGGAACCCGCTGCGGCGTAACGGGAAGTCGCCCTGTACGCCTCGAACGGGCGCGGGAACTCGATGTCCGCGCACACGTTGCCGTTGTAGGCGTCGAAGCCGTTGGGGTAGTCCGGTTCCGCTGCCGCGGAGAGCGTGCCGGCGGCCGCGTCGGACAGCTGGTCGAAGAGCTCGGCCGCGGCCGGCCAGTCGCTCGGCGAGTACATCGCGCCGACCGCCGCGCCGATCACGGCGTCGTAGGTGAAGGTCTCGTCACCGAGCTGGATCGGCTTGGCGCGCACCGACTTCAGCAACGCGTCCCAGCGCTTGCCCGACTGCGGGCCGAACGCGCAGGCGGCCTCGTCGCAGGTGCGCAGGAACTCGCCGAACTCCTCCTCGGTCGCGATCCGGTCCGACTGGATCTGCCGGCCGCTCGACCACAGCTCGGGGTCGAGGACGCCGTCGATGACGAGCGCGCGGATGTTGTCCGGGAACAGGTTCGCGTACGTCGTGCCGAGGAACGAGCCGTACGAGAAGCCGAGGTAGCTGATCTTGCGGTCGCCCACCGCGCGGCGCAGCAGGTCCATGTCCCGTGCGACGTCGGCGGTGCTCATGTGCCGGGCGATCTTCTGGTCGTCGCGGCACTCCGGGCCGAGCGAGCGGTAGCGCTCGAAGTACGGCCGTTCCTGCGAGGCCTGGTAGGGGAAGCCGGGGATTCCCTCGAAGAACGCGTCGAGCTCGGCCTCGCTCGAGAAGCAGTGCAACGGGTCGGACCTGCCGATGCCACGCGGGTCGAACCCGACGATGTCGAACCGGCCCCGCAGGTTCTCCGACAGGGTGTCGCCCGCCCCCAGCGCGAAGTCCACGCCGGACCCACCGGGACCGCCGGGGTTGAGGAACAGCGAGCCGATCCGGCGCGCCTTGTCCGTCGCGGGCTTGCGCGCCAGCGCGATGGTGGTCGTGGCGCCGCGCGGGTCGTCGTAGTCGAGCGGCACCTTCACGGAGGCGCACTCGAAGCCGGGGTGTTCGGCGCCGCAGGCGGTCCAGGCGATCTTCGGGATGGCGGGACCGCCCGAGGCCTGCACCGCGGGCGTGCCGGTGATCATGAGCACGGCCGCGGCGGCCAGCACGGTGATGCGCATCGGCAAGCTCCCCCTCTTGTCCGCAGGAGGGCTCTTCCTACCTGCTCCCGGCAGGCCCCGTCGACCGCCGAAAGTCGTGATCGGCCAACTGGGACGCGCGGGGTCCGAGAGCGACGAGCCGACGCGTGAGGTCTTTCCCGCGGGCGGTCAGTCCGGGCGTCGGTGCTTCTGGCGAACTCCGAGGCTGTCGGCGATCTGGTCGTGGATGGGAGTGCTCATCACGACCGGGGTCGTCGGAGGGGCTTGGGTCGTTGTGCCAGGTGTGTCCTGGTTTTCCGGCATGTGAGGAGCGTAGGGATGGTCATTGAGCCCTCAAGCACGCTGATCAAGAAATCACACCGGCTCTACCCCAAGAGGTGAATCCCGTTCCCCCGATCTATACCCAGCGTGGGAACTCGCACCTGCTACCGGACCCCCTGTGGGTGCCCCCGATGGGGTTAACTCGAAATGCTCAGCAACGTGGAATCTCATCGGACGGACACGTCGTTTGCGTGATCTCGCGCGCGTGCTGAACGATCGGGCCGGGGCCGGACGAGCGTGGAGCGTGACGATGGTCAGCGGCAAGCAGGGCATCGCCAAGCGGCAGCTCATCCTGCTCACCGGCAGGGCGCACCCGGAGCTCGCGGAGGCCGTGGCCGGCGAGCTGGGCGTGGCGATCACCCCGCAGGCCGCCTACGACTTCGCGAACGGCGAGATCTTCGTCCGCTTCGAGGAGTCGGTGCGCGGCGCGGACGCGTTCGTCCTGCAGAGCCACTGCGCGCCGGTCAACGACAGGCTGGTGGAGCAGCTGCTCGTGGTCGACGCCCTCAAGCGCGCCTCGGCCAAGCGCATCACCGCCGTCGTGCCCTCATACCCGTACGCACGCCAGGACCGCAAGTACGCCGGTCGCGAACCGGTGTCGGCCCGCCTGGTCGCGGACATGTTCTCCACCGCGGGCGCCGACCGGATCGTGACGGTCGACCTGCACACCGCCCAGGCCCAGGGCTTCTTCGACGGCCCGGTCGACCACCTGCACGCCATGTGGCTGCTCAGCGACCACGTCGGGGCCCGCTACCGCGGCGAGGACCTGACGATCGTCTCCCCGGACGCCGGCCGCACGAGGCTCGCCGAGAAGTGGGCCGACCTGCTCGGCGGCTGCCCGATCGCGTTCATCCACAAGACGCGCGACCCGTTGCGCCCCAACGAGGTCACGTCCAACCGGGTCGTCGGCGACGTCGAGGGCCGCACCTGCGTCGTGGTGGACGACATGATCGACACGGCGCTGACGAGCACCACGGCCGCGCGGCAGCTGCTGGAGCAGGGCGCGAAGGACGTCGTCCTGGTGGCGACGCACGGCGTGCTGTCCGGCGACGCCTACGACCGGCTGAAGGCGAGCAAGGCGCGCGAGGTGATCCTCACCGACACCCTGCCGATCCCGCACGAGAAGCGGTTCCCCGGCATGACGGTGCTCGGCATCGCGCCGCTGCTGGCGCGGGCGATCCAGGAGGTGTTCGAGGACGGCTCGGTGACGAGCCTGTTCGACGGCGACGCCTAGCCGTCCGGGAAGCCTTCCGGCTCGTCCCGTGTTGCCATGGGGCATGGGCGACTTGCGAGTGGAGACCTCGGCGAAGCGGGTCCGTGCGTACTTCGGTGGCGAACTGGTCGCGGACGCGACCGCGCCGCGGCTGGTCTGGGAGGTGCCGCACTACCCGGCCTACTACCTGCCCCTGTCCTCGGTGCGCGTCGAGCTGAAGCCGACGGGTGAGACGAAGGACGACGCCGTGGTGCACGACGTCGTCACGCGGGGCGGCACGGCGGAGGGTGCGGCGTTGACCTATCCCGACTCCCCGGAGCTGCGCGACCTCGTGCGGTTCGACTTCGCCGCCATGGACGAGTGGCTCGAGGAGGACGAGCCGATCTACGTCCACCCGCGCGACCCGTACAAGCGGGTCGACGTCCTGAACAGCTCGCGGCACGTGCGGATCGCGCTGGACGGGGTGACGCTGGCGGCGTCGGCCCAGCCGCGGATCCTGTTCGAGACGAGCCTTCCACCGCGGTTCTACCTCCCCTTGAGCGACGTCCGATTCGATCTCCTGAGGCCTTCGGCCACGCAGACGCGGTGCCCCTACAAGGGGACGGCCGACTACTGGTCCGTCGAGGTGAACGGCGTGCTGCACGAGGACCTCGTGTGGATCTACCGCTCGCCGCTGCCGGAGAGCCAGAAAGTCGCTGGAATGGCGTGCTTCTTCAGTGAGAAGGTCGACCTGTTCGTCGACGGCGAGCTCCAGGAGAGGCCGAAGAGCCCCTGGTCGTAGCCGTCGGGGACGAGGTCTACTTCACACTCTGCAAACTTGCAGTGACTGCAAAAAAGTTCGTACGCTGGTCCGGTGAACCAGCCGGGGGAGAGCCTGCGCGACCGCAAGAAGCGACGGACGCGTGCCGCGCTCGAGCGGGCGACCGTGCGTCTCGCCGCCGTGAAGGGCTACGACCACGTCACCGTGGAGGAGATCGCGGCCGAGGCCGACGTCTCGGTGCGCACGTTCTTCAACTACTTCGCCAGCAAGGACGAGGCGCTGATCGGCGCGGACCCCGAGGTGGGCCCCCGCATGGCCGAGCGCGTGCTCGCCTTCCCCGACACCGTGACGCCGTTCGAGGCGTACCGGCGGTCGGTGCTCGCGGAGATCACCGAGGAGCTGGACAGCGCCCGTGAGCTGTGGCTGCTGCGCAAGGAGGTCCTGATGCAGCGCCCGGACCTGCTGGTCAGGGCGTTCGCCAGCGGCGCGGAGTCCGAGCAGTTGCTCGCGAGCGCGGTGGCCAGGCGGGCGGCGCTGCCCGAGGACCACCTGTACCCGCGGCTGCTGGTCTCCGCCGGGAGCGTCGCGTTCCGGTGCGCGGTGACGCGCTGGGCGCTCGACGACAACCTCGCGCTCGGCGACCTCGTCACGGAGGCGTTCGACCTGTTCGGCGCCGGGCTGGCTCACGCGCCACACCATCACGAAGGGGGATCATGACCACCACCGACGCAGAAGTGACGCCGGTCCACAGCAGACGCGACGTCGTCCAGGCCATGTGGGGCCTGATGATGGGCATGTTCGTGTCGATCCTGGCCAGCACGATCGTGTCCAACGCGCTGCCGCGCATCGTCGCCGAGCTCAAGGGCTCGCAGTCGATCTTCGCGTGGATCGTCACGGCCGAACTGCTCGCGATGACCGCGACCGTGCCGTTGTGGGGCAAGCTCGCCGACCTCTACAGCCGCAAGCTGCTGATCCAGGCGTCGCTGAGCCTCTTCGTGGTCGGCTCGCTGATCGCGGGCTTCTCGCAGAACGTCGAGATGCTCATCGTCAGCCGCGTCGTGCAGGGCCTCGGCGCCGGTGGCGTCACGGCGCTCGCGACGATCGTGATGGCCGCGATGATCCCGCCGCGCGAGCTCGGCAGGTACTCCGGCATGTTCGGCGCGGTGTTCGGCGTCGGCACCGTCGCGGGCCCGCTGATCGGCGGCCTCCTGGTCGACACGTCGTGGCTCGGCTGGCGCTGGTGCTTCTTCATCGGCATCCCGTTCACCCTCGCCGCGATCTACATGCTGCAGCGCACCCTGAACCTGCCGGTCGTGCGCAACGAGAAGACGAAGATCGACTACCTGGGCGCGTTCCTGATCGTGTCCGGCGTCTCGACGCTGCTGATCTGGTCGTCGCTCGCCGGTCAGAAGTTCGAGTGGGCGTCCACCTGGACCGCCGGCCTGGTCACGCTCGGCGTGCTGCTGCTCGTGGCCGCCGTCCGCGTCGAGGCCAAGGCGCACGACCCGATCGTGCCGCTGTCGATCTTCCGCAACCGCACCGTCTCCCTCGCGACCGTCGCCAGCGCCCTGGTCGGCATCGCGATGTTCGGCGGCACGGTGTTCCTGTCGCAGTACTTCCAGCTCTCGCTGGGCAAGACGCCGACCCAGGCCGGCCTGCTCGGCCTGCCGCTGATCTTCGGCCTGCTGGTCTCGTCCACCGTGGCCGGTCAGCTGATCACGAAGTACGGCAAGTGGAAGGCCTTCCTGGTCTCCGGCGGCGTGTTCATGATCGGCGGCATGCTGCTGCTGTCCACGATCACCGCGCAGACGTCGGTGTTCATGGTGTCCGTGCACATGTTCGTGCTCGGCGTCGGCGTGGGCCTCATGATGCAGAACCTGGTCCTGGCCGCCCAGAACGACGTGCCCGCCAAGGACCTCGGCGCCACCACCTCGACGCTGACGTTCTTCCGCTCCCTGGGCGGCGCGATCGGCGTCTCGGCCCTGGGTGCCGTGCTCGCCAACAAGGTCACGTCGCTGAGCGAGGAGAAGTTCGGCGCGATGCCCGGCGGTGAGGCGTCCGGCCACGCCGTGCCGGACCTCTCGGTGCTGCCGCCCGAGATCAAGGCCGTGATCGCCGAGATCTACGCGACGGCGACCGCGGAGATCTTCCTGGTGGGTGTGCCGTTCGCGGTGCTCGCGCTGCTGGCGGTGCTGTTCATCAAGGAGAAGCCGCTCAAGGAGACGAGCGGTGACGACAGGCTGGCGGCGGAGATGGCCGCGGGTCACTGATCCGCTGGTGTGCCGGAGCGGACCCCTGACTTTCGTCGGGGGTCCGCTCTGTCTTCCAGGTCGGGTCTCCCGACGCGCTGATCCCTACGTTGCATCCCATGAACATCTGGGGTGCGGCACTCACGCTGCTGGTGTCCACGTACATGGGCGAGGCGTCCTACCCGGGCGTGGCCATCGCGATCACCAAGGGCGACCAGGTGGTCGCGGTCAGGGCCTTCGGCCACGACTCCTCCGGCGCGCCGCTCACCGGGAACTCGAAGATGGCGATCGCCTCGGTCAGCAAGTCCTTCACGGCACTTGCCGTGAGACAGCTCGCCGACGCGGGGAAGCTGGACCTCGACCGCCCGGTCTTCGACTCCCGCGTCACGCCGCGCCAGCTCCTCGCGCACAAGTCCGGCATCAGCGACACCACGCTGCCGGAGAAGAGCCTGCCGCAGCCCGACACCCCGGCCCAGGCCGTGGAACGGGCGGAGGAGGCCCTCGGCAAGGCCGTCCCCGACGGCAGGTTCCGCTACACCAACACCAACTACCACCTCCTCGCGAGACTGGTCGAGCAGGTTTCGGGCGAGAACTTCAACGCTTACCTGAAAACCCACGTCTTCGAGCCGCTGCAGATGAACGACACCATTGCGATCGACGTGACGCCACGAGATCTGCCGCCGGACTACCGCAGGGGCCACGGGTACGCGTACGGACTGTCCGTGCCGCTGACCGAGCCCCACCGGTTCGTCACGGGCTCGGACGGGGTGATCACGACCGCGACGGACATGGCCAAGTGGCTGGCCGCGCAACAGGGACTGCGTCCGCAGGACGGGATGGGCTGGGAGGCGGACCCGCAGGGGCGGTTGCGGCACAGCGGGATCTGGTTCACGAGCACGGCCGGGCAACTGCTCACGTCGTCCGGGTACGGGATCGCGGTCATGTCCAACAGCGGGGTCACGCTCGGCAACGAGGGCACCTACCTGCTCGAGAACGGGATCGCCGACGTGCTGGACGGCGGGACGCCGGAGCCGGCCTCCTACCGGTTGCCGATCGACCTCGTCCTGGCGACGCTCACGCTGCTCTCCGTCGGACTCAACGTCCGTGCGTTGCGCAGGCCGCGGCGGTTCCACAAGTCGTGGCAGGTGCTCCGGGGAGCGCCGCTCGGCGTGCTGCTGGCGTTGCCCACTCTGCTGAGCCTGCTGTACGGCGGCGGGCGTGACATCACGTTCTTCCAGTTGGCGCACTATTCGCTGCCGCTTGTGGTGTGGTTGGGCGTGTCGAGCGTGATGAACCTGAGCGTGGCGGTGGTGCGGTGGAGGCGGTGAGGACGGCCGCGCTCGCAGGGTGTGTTGCGGTGGCGGCCGGGGTGTCGTTCACGATGGACAGGGGTGTTCCGCCGTGGACCGCCGTGGTGTGGATCCCGTTGTTCGTGGTCTCGTTCCTGCTCGGGCGGCGCACGGTGTCTTACCGGCCTGCCCTGGTGTTCGCGGGTGGGGCGGCCGGCGGCGTGACGGGGCTCGTGCTCGTCGGGGTGGCCGTCGCGGTGCCGTGGTTCCTCGGACGCGCCGGGCACCAGCAGGCCGCGTTGGCCGCGGCCGGTGTCGAGGCCGCTCACCTGCGAGAACGGACTCGGATCGCGCACGAGGTCCACGACAAGCTCGGCCACGAGCTCAGCCTGCTGGCGTTGCAGGCCGGGGCGTTGGAGATGACGCTGCCCGCCGAACAGCAGAAAGCCGCCGCACAGCTGCGGGAGACGGCGGCCCAGGCCGCGGAACGCCTGTCGGAGCTGGTGTTCCTGTTGCGCGACGGTGATCCGCCCCCGGCGGTGGACCTCCAGGACCTCGTCGGCCGCGCGACCGGGGCGGGGATGCTCGTCGAGTTCGAAGTGGACGGTCTGGTGCCCTCCACAGTGGAACGCACGGTCCACCGGGTGGTGCAGGAGGCGCTGACGAACGCCGCCAAGCACGCGCCGAAGTCGGTGCTGGAGTTGAAGGTCGCGACGGCGGACGGGGTGACGGTGGTGGAGGCGGGCAACGAGGCGGGGAGGCGCCGGGGCGCGGGCAGCCGGACCGGGCTCGTCGCGTTGCGCGAACGGGTGCGGCTCGCCGGCGGTACCCTGCGGGTGAGCCGTCACGGCGGCAGGTTCGAGCTGGTCGCCGTGCTACCGCACTCGGGGGACTCGTGATTCGCGTACTGCTCGCCGACGACGAGACGATGGTGCGCGCCGGGGTGAGGGCGATCCTCGGCGCGGACCGGGAGATCGAGGTCGTCGCGGAGGCGTCGGACGGGCGCGAGGCCATCGACCTCGCGTTGCGGCACCGGCCCGACGTGGTGCTGCTGGACATCCGGATGCCGCGCCTCGACGGGCTGGAGGCGGCGGGTGAGCTGGCGCGGCTCGGGTTCGGCGTGGCGATGCTGACGACGTTCAACGACGACGGCTACCTGGAACGCGCACTGGACGGTGGCGCGCGCGGGTTCCTGGTGAAGTCGGGTGATCCGCGCGAGCTGATCGCGGGCGTGCACGCGCTCGCGTCCGGCGGCGCGTACCTGGCGCCGAAGGTGGCCGCCCGGATGATCAGCAGGTTCCGCGGCGGGCGGACCGGGCGGGCACGGACGCAGGTCGAGTCGCTGACCGCCCGCGAACGCGACGTGCTCGGCCTGCTGGGCGAGGGCCTCTCCAACGCGCAGATCGCGCGCCGCCTCGACCTCGTCGAGGGCACGGTGAAAGGCCACGTGAGTGCGATCCTGAGCCGCCTGGGCGCGGAGAACCGGGTCCAGGCGGCGATCGTCGCCCACGAGGCGGGGCTCTAGAACGGGAAGTGGCCGTGCCGGCTCGCGACCGTCACCCAGCGGGTCGCGGAGAACGCCTCGATGCCCCAGCGGCCACCGAACCGGCCGTAGCCGCTGGACTTCACGCCACCGAACGGCGCCTGCGGTTCGTCGTCCACGGTCTGGTTGCCGACGTGCACGATGCCGGTGCGGATGCGCTGTGCGAGGCCGAGTCCGCGCCGCGAGTCCTCGGTGAGGATGCCCGCGGTGAGGCCGTGCTCGGTGTCGTTCGCGATGGCCACGGCCTCGTCGTCGTCCGCGACGGGCACGACGACCACCGCCGGGCCGAAGATCTCCTCCTGGAACACGCGCATCTGCGGTGTGACCTCGTCCAGCACGGTCGCGCCGCCGTCGCCGCCTGCCCGGACCCTGGCGCCCGCCTCGACGGCCTCGGCCACCAGCGCGGCGACGCGGGAGGCGGCGCGCGGGTTGATCACCGGGCCGATCACGGTGCCGGGGTCGGCCGGGTCGCCGTGCGGCAGCGAGCCCACCTTGGCGGCGAGCTTCGCGGTGAACTCCTCGGCCACCGAGCGGTGCACCAGGACGCGGTCCGTCGACATGCAGATCTGGCCCGCGTTGTGGAAGGCGCCGAACGTGGCCGCGTCCACGGCGTGGTCGAGGTCCGCGTCGTCCAGCACCAGCAACGAGTTCTTGCCGCCGAGTTCCAGCACGGCGGGCTTGAGATGGTGCGCGGCAAGGGTTCCGACGATCCGGCCGACCTCGGTGGACCCGGTGAAGTTCACTGCGCGCACGCGGGGGTCGGTGATCAGCGCCTCGGCGACGGCGGCGGCGTCCTCGGGCGCGTTCGTCACGACGTTCAGCACGCCCGCGGGCAGTCCGGCCTCGTGCAGCACCTCGGCGATCAGCAGCCCGGCCGCGATCGGCGCGTCCTCGCTCGGCTTGAGCACCACGGTGTTCCCGGCGGCGAGCGGCGCGGCGACGGCCCGCGTGCTCAGGATGACCGGCGCGTTCCACGGCGCGAAGGCCGCGACCACGCCGAGCGGTTCGCGGACCGCGAGCGACAGCTGGCCCGGCACCTCCGTGGTCAGCACCTCGCCGACGGGCTGGGTGACCGCGGCGGCGGCCTCGCGCAGGACGTTCGCCGCCAGCGTGACGTTGAACCCGGCCCAGCCGCCGACACCACCGACCTCGGCCGCCATCAGCGCGACGACCTCCGGCGTCCTCGCCTCCAACGCGTCCGCGGCGCGCAGCAGGATCCCGCGCTTCACCGACGGCGGCGTGGCCGCCCACTCGGGGAAGGCCCGCTCGGCCGCGTCGACGGCCCGCGTGACGTCGGCGGGGGAGGCCGCCGCGACGACGGCGTGGACCTCACCGGTGAAGGGGTTGAGGTCGTCGGTGGTGCGGCCGTCCAGCGCCGGAACGCTGTCGCCGCCGATCAGGAGTGCACGAGTGTCGCTGGCCACGTCCGAGATTCAAGCGGTGGGTGAAAGTTCATCCAAGCCCGGCTTCCGGTGGGTGGAAACTCGGCTCCAGCATTCGCGCGATGCCCCTGGACGCCACCTGCAGCGCCGCCACCAGCCGCGCCCGCACGTTGCGCAGGTCCGGCACGACGATCCCGAGCGCCGCGACGACGTGCCCCTCCACCTCGACCGGCACGGCCACGCTGCACGCCCCGAGCGTCATCTCCTCGAACGTCTGCGCGTACCCGTCCCGCCGGATCCGGTGCAGCTGCGCGCGCATCCGCCCCGGCTCGGTGACCGTGAACGCCGTCATCCGCGTCAGCCCGTGCGCGAGCACCTCCTCCTGCACCTCCGCGGGAGCGTGCGCGAGCAACACCTTCCCCACGCCGGTCGAGTGCAACGGCAACCTGCTGCCGGTCGTGCTCACGATCGGCACCGACGCGTGCCCGGACACCCGGTCGAGGTACAGCACCTCGGTCCCCTCGCGCACGGCCAGGTGCACCACCGCCCGCGTGGCCGCGTGGATGTCGTGCAGGAACGGCTCCGCGACCCGGCTGAGGTCGACCTCGCCGACCGCCAGCAGCCCGAGCCGCCAGATCCGCCGCCCGATCACGTACTCGCCGGACTCCAGCCTGCGCACCGCGCCCCACTCGGTGAGCTCGGCCAGCAGCCGGTGCGTGGTGCTGACCGGGAGCCCGCAGCGCCGCGCGATGCCGCTCAGGGTCTGGCGGCGGTGCCCGCTGTCGAACGTGCCGAGCAGTGACAGCAGCTTGGAGGAGACGGTGGCGGCCACACCGAGGATTCTGCACGGTCCACACTGGTCGCGTGACGTACCTCGGTGAGGGCTGGGACAGCACGGCCGTCCTGGTCGGCGGGCGCTGGGTGGAACGGCGGCCGCGCCGCCCCGAGATCGGGCCGCAGCTCGTGCGCGAGTCGGTGGTGATGCCGTGGCTCGCGCCCCGGCTGCCGCTGCCCGTCCCGGTGCCGGTGGTCGTGTCCCGCGATCCCGTGGTGGTGCGGCACGAGCTCGTGCCGGGAGCCGAACTGGAGTCGCTCAACGCCGTGCAGGGGCGCCAGCTGGGGGAGTTCCTGCTCGCCCTGCACGCCTGCCCGGTCTCCGAGGCGGTCGCGCTCGGCGTCGGCCCGAGGGCGTTGCCCGTGGAGCGGTTCCGGACCGAGGTGCGGGTGCCCGGCGGGGAGGAGCTGCTGGCGAAGGTCGAGGGACTGCCGGCGGACACGCTCGTCCACGGCGACCTCGGGCCCGAACACGTGCTGGGCCGCGACGGCGTGCTCACCGGCGTGATCGACTTCGGCGACCTGCACGTCGGCGACGCGGCGATCGACCTCGCGTGGGCACTGCACTGCACCCCGCCGGAGTTCGCGGGCGCCGTGGCCGAGACGTACGGGGTCACGGACGAGCTGCGCGCGCGGGCGTTGATCTGGCACCAGCTGGGGCCGTGGCACGAAGTCCTGTACGGCAACGACATCGGTGATCCAGACGTGACCGAAATTGGTCTGGCTGGAGTACAGGAGCGGCTCGGAACCGGGGTAACCCCGCGCTAACAGCCACTCGTCAGGAGGATGAGATGCCCTGGGTTCGCGAACACCGCCGCAGCGCCCCGTACAGCTGGTTCCGCACGCAGCGGGTCCGCAGGCACTACCGCAGGCCGCAGGGTGCGATGTGGATCCCGATCGTCATCGCGATCGCCCTGATCGTGCTGCTCATCGCCATCTTCTGAGGGTAGGGTCGGGGCCATGGGACAGTTGGGTGAGTTGTTCCCGGGCCCCAAGGTCCGGCGTGAGGCGACGGACGCGGGCACCGGCGAGGACTACGAGGAGACCGGTCCGCTCGACCTCACCAAGGGCGCGGTCACGTTGAGGCCCCGGCCGAAGCCCGCTCCGAAGCCGGAGAACACCGAACCGGAGAACACCGACAGCGCCAGGTGATCACCGGCACTATCCTGGGCCGGTGCTCGCCGGCCTGCTGTTCCTGATCCCCGCCGCCTTCTTCGTCTACGGGGTGGCGCGCGACCGCCGCCGCCTGAGCAACGCCGTGTGGCTCGGCATCACGCTGGTGATGCTGCTGCTCCTGCTGGCGGAGGCCGGGCAGGACAACCCGCTGGTCAGCCTGCCGCTGCTGCTCGCGTTCGTGGTGGCGGTGCTGGGTCTGCTGCTGCTCCCGCTGGCGTTGCTCGCCAACGGCGTGGTGATGGTCCGCCGCGAGGGCCGCTCGCTGGGCAACCTGCTGTCGTTGCTCGCGGGCCTGGCCCTGCTGGCGGAGATGGTCTACTTCGCGTGGGGCATCACCCAGCCCAACGACTGGGTCCGGGGCTCCGCCATCGGCCTGTTCCTGGTGTCTGCCTACATCGCGTTCCTGTTCGTGAGCCTGCTGCTCTACTCGGTGATCTACGGCCGCACCGGCCGCCGCCACGGGTTCGACGGCATCGTGGTGCTCGGCGCCGGCCTGATCGGCGACCGCGTGCCGAAGCTCCTCGCGAACCGCCTCGACCGCGCGATGCGGCTGTACCGGCGCGACCGCGAGGCGGGCCGGACGCCGGTGATCGTCGTGTCCGGCGGCCAGGGCTCGGACGAGCAGGTGTCCGAGGCGTACGCGATGCGCCGGTACCTCCTCGAGCGCGGCGTGCCGGACGAGGACGTCGTGATGGAGGACCAGGCGACCACGACCGAGGAGAACCTCCGCTACAGCAAGGCGTTGCTCGCCGAGCGGGGTCTCCACGGCCGGGTCGTCGCGGTCACGAACAACTACCACGTGTTCCGCACCGCCGTGCTCTCCCGCAAGCAGGGCCTGCGGCTGCAGGTCATCGGCGCGCCCACGGCCTGGTACTTCGTGCCGAGCGCGTTCCTGCGGGAGTTCGTGGCGCTCCTGGTGCGCAATCCCGTCGTGCACGGCCTGGCGTGCGCCGTGCTGATGGCAGGCGGGCTCGCGCTGACCCAGATCGGTTAGCCCCTCAGGAGATCCTTCATCTCAGCGATCTCCTTCTGCTGACCGTCCACGATGGCCTGGGCGAGCTTCTTGGCGCCCTCGTCCTCGCCCCCGGCGAGCTCGGTCCTCGCCATCTCGACGGCACCCTCGTGGTGCTTGACCATCATGTCGAGCCAGAGCCGGTCGAACTCCTGACCGGTCGCCTTCTCCAGCCGTGCCATGTCGTCGTCGCTCATCATCCCGGCCATGTCGTGACCTTCGTGGCTCTGGTGCTGCTCGGCACCCCACTGCTGGAGCCACTCGTTCATCTGGGCGATCTCCGGGCCCTGGGCCTTCTCGATGCGCGCGGCCAGGTCGCGCACCTTCTCGTCGCCGCTGCGGGACGGCACGAGCTTCGCCATGTCCAGCGCCTGTTCGTGGTGCGGGACCATGCTCTGCGCGAACGTGACGTCGGCGGCGTTGTTCGCGGGACCACCACAGGCGCTCAGAACGAGCATGCCGATGACAGCCCCGATGAGGGACTTCTTCACAGGATTCTTCTTCTCTCTGCGTTCGTGGACAGTGCTGAGTGGACTGACGAACTCAGTTCCGCAGCACGCAGAGAGTCGTGAGGAGCCGTCTTCCGCCCGGCGGCGGACGTTGCGGGGTGCTCAGCGGCGCTTCGGACCGGGTGACCGCGAGCAGGGGGAGCGCCGTGCGCACCAGGAACCAGCCGAGCAGCACGACGGCCGCGGCGACCAGGACCGCGAGGCACAGGTGCAGCAGGTCGTGCTCGTGCGGTTGTTCCTGCTGGTGGGAGACCGTGTGCGCGGCGTGCGGGGTTTCCGCCGCCGCGACGTGGTGCATCCCGACGACAGCGAAGACGAGCGCGCACAGCAACACCCACTGGGTGAGCCGTCGCCTCGTCATGCGCTCCACCCTACGACGGCATCGCTTGATACGGGTACCCCCTAGGGGTATTGTTCGGCTCGACTTCGAGGAGGACGACATGGACCACCACGCTCCCGCGAGCCTGACCAGGCAGGCGATCTCCGCGACGCTGCACTGCCTCACCGGCTGTGCGATCGGCGAGGTGCTCGGCATGGTCATCGGCACGGCGCTCGGCTGGGGAAACCTCGCCACGATCGTGCTCGCCGTGGTGCTCGCGTTCGTGTTCGGCTACTCGCTGACGAT
Organism: Lentzea sp. HUAS12; assembly: GCF_024125735.1. NCBI lineage: Bacteria > Bacillati > Actinomycetota > Actinomycetes > Pseudonocardiales > Pseudonocardiaceae > Lentzea > Lentzea sp. HUAS12. The sequence continues at coordinate 3,336,588 of NZ_CP099738.1, read as the reverse complement.
CCGCCCGGTGCTGCGCTCCGGCCTCGCGTTCAAGGCGGCGCTCGGGGTGGCTCTGGCGGCGGACACGGTGTCGATCGCCGTGATGGAGGTCGTCGACAACGCTGTCATGCTGCTCGTGCCCGGCGCGATGGACGCGGGCCTCGGCAACTGGGTGTTCTGGGCGGCGCTCGTGTTCTCGCTGGCCGTCGCGTTCGTGGTGACGGTGCCGGTGAACCGCTGGATGATCTCGCGCGGCAAGGGCCACGCGGTCGTCCACCAGCACCACCACTGACGGCTGGTGACTCAGGCGCGGGTGAAGCGCATGACCCAGTTCGTCTCCCAGGTCTCGCCGCCGTCGTAGGAGAACTGCTGCTCCCAGACGGGCTCGGCGCCTGCGGTCCAGTCGAACCGGAGCTTCACCTCGTGCCCGCCGACCACGTCGTCGCCGAGGAACACGCCGTGCCCGTCGGTGAACCTGCCCTCCAGCGGCGGGTCGAGCCTGCCCGGAGCGCGGGTGGAGGCCCACCAGATGCGCCAGACGTCGTCGGCCGGGTCGTACTGCCGCAGCGTCAGGCCCTCCCAGTCGGCGGCCCGGATCGTGTCGACGTTCGCCGCGCCGCCCAGGACGGGTCTGGCCTCGCCGTCGGTCTCGAACTCGACCCACTCCGTGCCGCGGCCGGGAATGTCGGCGATCTTGCGGTGGGCCACGCGCCACCGTCCGTGGAGGAAGTCGAAATCGTTCTCGCTCATGGAACGGGACGCTAAACCGATTCACTGACACCTTTCGTCAGTGATCGAGTATTGACGCAAAGGTCTGGACCATTTTACGGTTCCCGGCAGTGGCCGCCGCCCTAGCCAGGAGGTCCTTCCCTTGCGACTGCTCGCCAGAGTGGTCCCGGTGTTAGCTCTGCTAGCCGGGACCGTCATCGCTGTGACCAACGCGCCGACCGCAGCCGCAGCCCACGAGGACTGCCGGCCGGACGGCCTCTACAAGACGCCGGGTGTCGAGGTGCCGTACTGCACCGTCTACGACACCGCCGGGCGCGAGACCATGGGGGACAAGTCCAGACGTGTCATCGGGTACTTCACCAGCTGGCGGACCGGCAAGAACGGTCAGCCCGGGTACCTCGCCAAGGACATCCCCTGGAACAAGGTCACCCACCTGAACTACGCGTTCGCGCACATCGGCGCGGACAACAAGATCTCGGTCGGTGACAACAACGCGAACAACTCGTCCATCGGCATGGAGTGGCCCGGTGTCGCCGGCGCCGAGATGGACCCGTCGCTGTCCTACAAGGGGCACTTCAACCAGCTCACCAAGTTCAAGAAGCAGTACCCGAACGTCAAGACGCTGATCTCGGTCGGCGGCTGGGCGGAGACCGGCGGCTTCTTCAACGCCGACGGCACGCGCAACGCGTCGGGCGGCTTCTACAAGCTCGGCCAGAACCAGGCGGCGATCGACACGTTCGCCGACAGCACCGTCGAGTTCCTGCGCAAGTACGGCTTCAACGGCGCCGACATCGACTACGAGTACGCGACGTCGAACAACCACGCCGGCAACCCCGACGACTTCTGGATCTCCAACGCCAACCGCGGCACGCTGTGGGCCGGCTACCAGGCGATCATGAAGACGCTGCGCGAGAAGCTCGACCGCGCCGGTGCCGCCGACGGCAAGCACTACATGCTGACCGCCGCCGTGCCCGCCTCGGGCTGGCTGCTGCGCGGCCAGGAGGCCTACCAGGTCGTCAAGTACCTCGACTACCTGAACGTCATGAGCTACGACCTGCACGGCTCGTGGAACCAGTTCGTCGGCCCGAACGCCGCGCTCTACGACGACGGAAAGGACGGCGAGCTCGCGGCCGGTGGCGTGTACACGGCCCCGCAGTACGAGGGCATGGGCTACCTGAACACCGACTGGTCGTACCACTACTACCGCGGCGCCATGCAGGCCGGACGCATCAACATCGGCGTGCCGTTCTACTCGCGCGGCTGGCAGGGCGTCACCGGGGGCACGAACGGCCTGTGGGGCAAGGCGCCCCTGCCGAACCAGTCCCAGTGCCCGCCCGGCACCGGGTCGTCGGTCGGCTCGACCACCCCGTGCGGCAACGGCGCGTCGGGCATCGACAACCTGTGGCACGACGTCACCGCGGGTGGCGCCGAGGTCCCGTCCGGCGTGAACCCGTTGTGGCACACGAAGAACCTGGAAGCCAAGATCACCGGCTCCTACGGCTCGCAGTACGGCCTCGACCCGGTCAACGACCCGACCGACCGCCTCACCGGCACCTACGCGCCGTACTACGACTCGACCCTGAAGTCGCCGTGGCTGTGGAACAACGACAAGAAGGTGTTCCTCTCCACCGAGACCGAGCAGTCGATCGCGGAGAAGGCCAAGTACGTCAAGGACAAGGGCCTCGGCGGCATCATGATCTGGGAGCTCGCCGGCGACTACGGGTTCGACTCCGCGAAGAACGAGTACTTCATCGGTGACACGCTGCTGTCGACCATCAACACCGGTCTCAACGGCGCCGCCCCGTACGGCAACCTGAAGGCCTCCGCGCAGCAGACGCAGTCGCTGGCCGTGGACGTCGACGTGTACGGCTTCGCGCTGGGGGACAACAACTACCCGATCACGCCGAAGATCAAGTTCACGAACCGCTCGACGGTCACCATCCCGGGTGGCACGAAGATCGCGTTCGACTACGGCACCAGCGCTCCCGGCAGCATGGGAGACCAGTCGGGCTTCGGGCTGAAGATCGTGTCGAAGGGACACAGCGGCCCGAACGTCGGCGGTCTGAAGGGCGACTTCCAGAAGGCGGAGCTCACGCTGCCGTCGTGGCAGTCGCTCGCACCGGGCGCGTCGATCGAGGTGACCGTCAGCTACCAGCTGCCGATCTCGACGCCGTCGAACTTCGTGTTCACCTTCGGCGGCCAGTCGTACGCGATCTCGGCCGACCACCCGCGGATCGGGGGCGGCACCACGCCGACCTCCACGACCACTTCCACCACTACTTCGACGACCACCACCACTACGACCACGACGACCACCACCACCACCACGACGCCGCAGACCTGTTCGCTGCCCGCCTGGGACCGCGGCAAGGTGTACACCGGAGGCAACGAGGTGTCGCACAAGGGCCGCAAGTGGCGGGCCCAGTGGTGGACGCAGGGCGAGGAGCCCGGCACCACCGGTGAGTGGGGCGTCTGGCGCGACCAGGGCGCCTGCTGATTTCTGTCAGTGATCTGTCAGGCGCGGGCCTTAGGCTGTCCCTCGTGACCGCCCAAGACCCGCGCCTGCAGGAACTGGTCCTGCTCCGCAAGGTGCGCGACAGGATCGACCGCGAGTACCGGCAGCCGCTCGACGTGGCGGCGCTGGCCCGCGGCGTCCACCTGTCCGCGGGCCACCTCTCCCGCGCGTTCCGCGCGGCCTTCGGCGAGTCGCCGTACAGCTACCTCATGACCCGCCGCATCGAGCGGGCCATGACCCTGCTCCGCCGGGGCGACATGTCGGTCACCGACGTCTGCTTCGAGGTCGGCTGCACCTCGCTCGGCACGTTCAGCACCCGCTTCTCCGAACTGGTCGGCATGTCCCCGAGCCAGTACCGCAGGGTCGCCGCCTCAGATGGTCAGGGCATCCCGAACTGCCAGGCCAAGGCCGTGATGCGGCCGATCAGGAATCGAGAAGCGGCCACCGGCCCGTCGGATTAGGTTGACCGCCATGTCAGTCATCATCGCCGCGGCCTTCCTCCCCGCAGACGACCCCGAGAAGTCACTGGGCTTCTTCCGCGACGCGCTCGGCTTCGAGGTCCGCCAGGACGTCGGCCAGGGCACCATGCGCTGGATCACCGTAGGCCCGCCCGACCAGCCCGAGACGGGCATCGTCCTGCACCCGCCCGCCGCGGACCCCGGCGTGAGCGACGAGGAACGCCGCACCATCGCGGTCCTGATGGCCAAGGGCGTCTACACGGCGTTGTCACTCGCCACCAAGGACCTGCAGGGCACGTTCGACCGCGCACGGGCGTGGGTCGAGTCCTCCGGCGCGGGCGAGGTGCTGCAGGAGCCCGAGGACCAGCCGTGGGGCGTGCGCGACTGCTCGTTCCGCGACCCGGCCGGCAACCTGGTGCGCATCAACCAGCTGTGAACGTCGCCCCCGGCACCGCGTGGTCGATCGGCCCCGCGTACCGCGCGGACGCACGAACGGCCGCTTCCTCCGGCGTCAGGGAGCGGCCCACGTGCGTGACGACCAACCGCTTCGCCTCGGCCGCGGCAGCCGTCTCACCCGCGTCCTCAGGCGTGTGGTGCACGGCGTTGGGTGTCGTGCTCTCGGCCTCGCACACCAGCACGTCGGTCCGTTCGGCCAGCGCCGTGAGCCTCGGGCACGGCGCGGTGTCGCCGGAGTAGGTCAGCGACCGCCCGCCGGCCTCGACCCGCACCCCGAACGCGGGCATCCCGTGCTCGACCGCCGCGGTGGTCAGCACCATCGAACCGACGGCAGCCTCGTGCCCGTCCCGCAGCTCGGTGATGGCGAACGCGTCCTCGACCGGGCTGCGCACGGGTCCGTTGGTGAGGAACCCAGCGAGGCGTTCGGCGATGCCGGGCGGGCCGTAGAGCGGCACCGGCGGACGCGAGACGTCCGCGAACAGCAGCGCGTAGTAGGTCGTGAGCAGGTCGGCGCTGTGGTCGGCGTGCAGGTGCGAGATCCAGATGGCGTCCAGGTCCTCCAGCCGCGTGTGACGCTGGAGGGGGCCCAGGGTGCCGGTGCCGGCGTCCATCCACACGCGAGTGTCGCCGTGCGTCAGGAGGTAGCCGGAGCACGGGATGTCCGCCGTGGGGTAGGGGGTGGCGCAGCCGAGGACGGTGAGGCTGAGGTCCATCGGGTCACCGTAGGTGAGGGGGTGGGCGGGCGTCTCCCGGTTCGGTGCGCGGTGGGTGTCGGCTGTGGCGGGGGTTGGGCCGCGGCGGGCCTCTGCCGCTCGCCACGAGCAACTCCGCAACCCACCCCACACCCGCACGATCCGCCCGTGCCCCACCTCCCCGGCAGGTACCTTGACCGCGTGGAAGAGCCCGTGTGGAACGAGTGGCGGCGGCCAGGCCCGACGCCCGCCCAGCGGCGGCGCGACATCGGCATCGCCGTGATCGTGCTGCTGTGCGCGGTCGAGGTGACGGCGCTGGTCAACAGCATGGGCGCCTACGTCTTCCGGGACCCGCCCGGTCTGGCCGTGCAGCTCGCGTGGGTGGTCGCGCTGTCGGTGCCGCTGGTCGTGCGGCGGCGGTATCCGCTGGCCGTGATGCTGGTGGTGTCGGCGCTGTTCATCGCCGCGCAGGCGAACAAGTCGGGCGACACGCTGGTGCCGTCCGCGATCCTGTTCCTCGCGATCTTCACCGTCGGTGCGTGGGAGCAGAACCGGCTTGTCGCGCGGTGGTCGCGCATCGGCGTGATCGCCGCCATGTTCCTGTGGCTCGGGTTCAGCCTCGTGCGCGCGTTGCTCGGGCCGAAGGGCGAGTTCGAGAACGCGGCCGGGCCCATCGATCCGGTGCTCGCGTCCGTCCTCTACGGACTGGAGTTCAACCTCTTCTTCTTCCTCTTCGCCTACGTGGTGGGGGAGATGGCGTGGTCCGGCGCTCGGCGGCGCGCTCAGCTCGAGTTCCAGGCCGAGGAGCTCAGGCTGTCGCAGGAGCAGAACACGCGGGGCGCCATCGCGGCTGAGCGCATGCGTATCGCGCGCGACCTGCATGACGTCGTGGCGCACCATGTGTCCGTCATGGGGATTCAGGCCGGTGCCGCGCGCCGGGTCCTCGACTCCGACCCCGCGTTGGCCCGTGACGCCCTGCAGACCGTGGAGCAGACGGCGCGCACCGCGATCAACGAGCTGCGCGGGTTGCTCGGTGTGCTCAGGGCCGACGCGGACACGGACCTGAAGGCGTCTCCGAACCTGGACGACCTCACGGAGTTGTTCGACAACGCACGGGCGGCGGGGCTCGAGGTGTCGCACGGCGTGTACGGCGACGTGCGCGAGGTGCCGTCCGGTGTCGCGTTGTCGGCCTATCGGGTCGTGCAGGAGGCACTCACGAACGTGGTGAAGCACGCCGACGCGCAACACGTTGACGTGCGAATGCGTTATCTCGACAGCGCGCTGGAACTGGAGATCGCCGATGACGGCCGCGGTCGTGTGGCGACCACGAACTCGGGTTTCGGCCTTGTCGGCATGCGAGAGAGGTTGGCCGTGCACGGCGGTTCGCTGGAGGTGGGGCCACGGCGCGAGGCGGGCTATCTGGTCCGTGCGTCGCTGCCTACGGCAACGGAGGAGAAGGCGTGAGTTTGCGAGTGGTGCTGGCCGACGACCAGGACCTGGTCCGCGCCGGCTTCCGGGTCATCCTCGGCACCGAGCCCGGCATCGAGGTGGTCGGAGAGGCCGGTGACGGTGCCGAGGCCGTCGACCTCGTCGCCGAACTACGCCCCGACGTCGTGCTGATGGACGTCCAGATGCCGCGCATGGACGGCCTCGAAGCCACCCGTCACATCCTTTCCGCGGGGCACGGCACTCGGGTGGTCATCCTGACCACGTTCGACCGCGAGGACTACCTCTTCGAGGCGCTGCAGGCGGGAGCCAGCGGGTTCCTCCTCAAGAACGCCTCGCCTGAAGACCTCGTGGAGTCCGTGCGCGTCGTGGCGCGCGGGGACGCGTTGCTCTCGCCCGAGGTGACTCGACGTGTGATCGCGCGCTTCAGCACGGCGACAAGGGAACGCACGAGGCCACCGGAGCTCACGGACCGTGAGTTCGAAGTACTGGTCGAGCTCGCCAAGGGCGCGTCGAACGCGGAGATCGCGGCGGCGCTGTTCCTGGGCGAGACGACGGTGAAGACGCACGTCTCGAGGGTGCTCACGAAGCTCAACCTGCGCGACCGCACGCACGCCGTGGTGTTCGCCTACGAGAGAGGGATCGTCACACCGGGTGGTTAGCTTGGGCGAGGTGGCCCGCAGGACTGGTCCCGGTCGTGATCACCCGGCGACTGCCGCACGGGGACTGGCGGTCGTTGGTCCTCGGCGTGCTGAACTTCGCTGCCTTCACACCTACCTGGCGATCTTCCGGGGGAGCGGTCGCGTACGTCGTGCGTTCAACGCGTACGCAATCTGACGTACGCGAGATCAGAACGTGAGCGGATGATGCCGCCTCTCCCCGAGGCAAGAGTAGGAGCCACCACGGGAGAAGGAGAGTGCATCGCGATGGCCACCACCCGCAAGCTCAGCGGCCGCAAGCTCAGCGGCCGCACCCGCAAGGCCGTGCTGCTCGTGCACGTCCTGTCCGCGGCCGCGTGGCTCGGCATCGACCTCGCGCTGGGCATCCTCGTCGTCGTCGCGCTGTCCACGGACGACACGACTACCGCGGGCATCGCGATCCAGGCCGTCGATCTCTTCGCGATCTGGCCGATGTTCGGCGCCAGCGTCGTCTGCCTGGTCTCCGGCGCCGTGCTCGGTCTCGGCAGCAAGTACGGCCTGGTGCGGTACTGGTGGGTGGCCGTCAAGCTGGTCCTGAACGTCGGCATGTCGCTGCTGATCGCGTTCGCGCTCCGGCCGGGCGTGCGGGAGGCCGCCGGGATCGGCGAGCGGATGCTCGCGGGCGACCCGGCAGCGGTGATCCCCTCCGGGATCCTGCACCCGGTCGTGGTCGCGCCGACGTTGCTGCTGCTGGCCTACGTGCTGTCCGTGTTCAAGCCGTGGGGGCGGATCCGCCGGTCAGCGGAACCAGTCGAGCGCCAGCGCCGCGACCTCGTCGGGGCGGTCCAGCTGTAGGAAGTGCCCGCCGCCCGCCACGACCTCGACCCGCGAACCGGGGGCGAGGGCCGTGGCGGCACCGGCGTAGTTCTCGGGCGTGACGCACCCGTCGTCCGCCCCGGCGAGCACCAGCATCGGGATCTCCGCGGGCTTCTCGGAGACCTGGGCGAGGTGGGCCAGTGACGGGTCGTGCAGCGACCGGTCGAAGTTCGCCCGGTACAGCTTCAGGGCGTTGGTCCTGACCGCCGGGTCCGCGTACATCTCCCCGACGTGGCCGGGCACCGCGAGCCCGGGTGACCACGTGCGCCACAGGTACTCGATCAACGTGTCGTTCAGCAGCGCCTCGGCCACGCCGGGCACCTGGAACATGAAGAGGTAGAAGAAGCGTTGCTGCTGCGCGGGATCGGCGAAGATCCGGCTCAGCGCCGCGGGTGGCGGCACCGACATCGTGACCACCCGGCGGACCAGGTCGGGCCGGATCGCGGCGAGCCGTCCGGCCATCCCGGCGCCGATGTCGTGCCCGATCACGTCCAGCGGCTCGGAGGACAGCGCCGCGTTCACGGCGGCGGCGTCCGCGGCCAGCGTCAGCCCGTCACCGAACGGCAGCTGGTCCACAGTGGACGGGTGGTGCCCGCGCAGGAACGGCGCGACCACCCGCCTGCCCGCGGCGACCAGCCTCTCGGCGAGAGGTCCGAACGACGCCGGGTGGTCGGGGAAGCCGTGCCAGCACACGACGACCGGCCCGTCGCCCGCGGCCAGCGCGGGGAAGTCGAGCCGGTCGGTCCGGATGACGATCTCGTCGAACCGCATCAGAAGTCCACCCTCATCACGAACCGCCGCTTGGTCGGATGCGCCACCTGCACGAACCCGGCCTCCTCGAACACCTGCCGCGCACCGACGTGCATCTCACCCCACGTCACGTTCTGCCCCGCGGGGGCGAACATCGGATACGCCTCGACGGCACGCGCCCCGTGCGACCGCGCGTGCTCGACGGTCGCCGCCGCCAGCTCATAGGTGAGCCCTTGCCGGCGAAACCCCTTGCGCACCACGAAACACGTCACGGCCCACACGCCGTCGTCGTCCTTGTCCTCGGCACGGCCCTTCCACGGGACGGGCATGCCGAGCAGCTTCGGGTAGTCGCACCGCGGCTCGACGGCCACCCAGCCGGCGGGCTGGTCGTCCACGTAGGCGACCAGCCCGCTGCCGCGCGCCGACTGCTCCTCGTGGGCGGCGACGCGGTCGCCGAGCGTCGAGTCGCGCCAGATCCAGCCCTTCACCTTGTAGCGCTGGCAATGGCACTTGCCGGGCTCGGAGCCGTCGAAGATCGCGTCGACGTCCTCCCACGGCACCTCGTCCGACGGCACGATCCGGATCATGGAGCCAGACTAGTGGCGCGTCCCAGGAGGTTGGCGAGGTGATCCACGCTCAGCAGGGCGCCTCGCGGCACCGCCCCCACGCCCCCGTACCACCAGTACGAGGACGTGGGGGCGGCACCACGATGCACCCGTCTGACCGCGAATTTCCCCGGCAACCTCCTGCGCCACACCACTAGATCTGCTGGGTGAGGTTGACCGGGTTTCCGTCCGGATCGAACACGTGCGCCACGCGCTGCCCCCACGGCATGTCGTTCGCCGGCCCTCGCACCGTGCCGCCGGCCGGCTCCACCAGCGGCAGCAGCGCGTCCACGTCCTCGACGTCGAAGCTGAGCGTGATCCGCGGCGGCGCGGACACGTCCACCTCCTCGGCCACGAGCCCCAGCTCCGCGTCCCCGACGCGCAGGGTCTTGTAGAAGACCGGGCCGTCGGCGGGCTGCCGGAACACCTCGGCAGCGCCGAACACCCGCGCGTAGAACTCCTGCACCCGGTCGAGATCGGGCGTCACGATGATCGGCTGGATCGCCATGCACTTCCTCCAGAACTAGTCGTCGGAGGGGGTACGGGACGGGACGCCGGAACTCATCGGCGACCCGAAGACCGGCACCAGCTCGTCGACGTTGAGGTAGGTCGTGGTGCCCGTGACCAGCCCGTCCCGCACGTCGAGGAACACCAGCCCGAACGGCCGGTCGAGACCGGGCCGCATCTGCCAGAACGCCGGCGACGCGTTGGCGCGCACCGGGACCAGCCACGCACCGGCACAGGCGGCGCCGGGGTCGTGCAGGGCCAGGGAGATCTGCTCGCGCCCGCGCAGCCACCAGCGCAACGGCGGCATCGACATGGTCGCGTCCTCGTGCAGCAACGCGACCAGCGTCTGGACGTCGTGCCGGTCGAACGCCTCGCAGTAGCGCTCCAGGAGCGACTTCTGGACCGGATCGGCCACGTCCAGCGGGGTGCCGACGTCCACGACCTCCAGCGTCGCCCGCGCCCGTTGCAGAGCGCTGTTCACCGACGCGACCGACGCCGACAGCAGCGCGGCCACCTCGGACGCCTGCCACGCGAGCACGTCCCGCAGGATCAGCACGGCCCGCTGGCGCGCCGGCAGGTGCTGGAGGGCCGCGACGAACGCCAGCCGCACGGTCTCGCGCCGGATCGCCTGGTCCTCCGGCAGCACCCGCTCGTCGGGCACCGGCTGCACGAAGGCGTTCTCCAGCAGGGGAGCGCCGAGCTCCCCACCGGACGGTCCCAGGTCGACTGCCAACGCGCGCCGCTGGGCGCTGCGCTGCATGTCGATGCAGATGTTCGTGGCGATGCGGTAGAGCCACGTCCGCAGCGACGCGCGTGAGGAGTCGTAGCTGTCGTATGCCTTCCACGCGCGCACGAGTGTCTCCTGCACGGCGTCCTCGGCCTCGAAACCGGAGCCGAGCATGCGGTAGCAGTAGCCGGTCAGCTCGACCCGGAACGGCTCCAGCGTCTCGATCACGCCTGGGACCCTACGCGGACCGATGAGTTCCCGTCGGCCGATCCGTACACCGGGACATGACCGAAGACATCCGCGCCGCGATCAGGGCGGAACGACGTGACCAGGCGGAACTGCTCGAGGGCCTCACCGGGGAGCAGTGGGACGCGCCCAGCCTGTGCGCGGGCTGGACCACCCGCCACGTCGTCGCCCACACGACCCTGCCGTTCCGCTCCGGGGCCACGAGGGTCCTCCTGGAGGTCCTCAGGTCGGGCGGCCGCTTCAACCACGCCTCCGACCGGATGGCCCGCAAGGACGCACGACTCCCGGCGGAAGACCTGCTCAACGCCCTGAAGACCAACATCGACCACCCGTGGACGCCACCCGGCGGCGGACCGGCCGGCGCGTTGAGCCACGAGGTCATCCACGGCCTCGACATCACGGTCGCACTCGGCCTGGACCGGGTGGTGCCGCACGACCGGCTGAGGCTCGTCCTCGACGGCATGACCCCGGCGAGCGTCCGGTACTTCGGGGCCGACCTGGTGGGCAAGCGCCTGGAGGCCACCGATCTCGACTGGACGTTCGGTGACGGCGTGCCGGTCCGCGGGCAGGCCCAGGACCTGCTGCTCCTCGTCTGCGGACGGACGCTGCCGCCGGGAAGGCTCAGCTGACCGACTCGCGCACCCGCGAGGTCGCCGCGGTCGTCGCCGCCAGGAACCGGGCGACGACCTGGCGGTCCTGCGGGCTCAGCCGCTCCCACGCCGAGGCGTACTCGCGGGCCAGCGGCTGGAAGAACGTCGAGGCCAGCGCCGTCGCCGCGTCGAGCACCCGCAGTTCGACGCGGCGACGGTCCTGCGGGTCGCGTTCGCGCGTCACGTGCCCCGCCCTCTCCAGGCGGTCGAGCACGGACGTCGTCGCCGACGCGCTGAGGTTCAGGGCCTTCGCCAGCGTGCCGGGTGTCATGGGTGTCGTCATGATGAGGTTCAGCGCTGTCATGTCCGTGGGATGCAACTCGTGGGCGGCGCTGAAGATCTCGAGGAACCGGTTCGACTCCATCACCAGCGCCCGCAGCAGCATGCTCAGTTCGTAGTCGGTTGCATCGCTCACGATCACAGCTTACTGTTTCGGCCATCGAAACGTTCGACAATCGAAGGAATACCTGATGCGTGTCCTGGCCGGAGTACTGCTCGTCGTCTGGCTGGCCCTGGGCGGCTTCACCGGGCCGTACGCGGGCAAGCTGTCCGAGGTCTCCGAGAACGACAACAGCGCGTTCCTGCCGAACTCAGCGGAGTCCACGCAGGTCGCCGAGTTGCAGAAGAAGTTCCAGCAGGAGACCGCCATCCCGGCCATCGTCGTGGTCGAGCGCAAGGGCGGTTTGACCGAAGAGGACCGGCGCTACCTCGCCGACCAGACCAAGGGCTTCCAGGCCTCGCCGGTGATCCCCGCGCCGGACGGCAACGAGGCCGCGCAGGTCGTCCTGCTGCTCGACCCGGCCAAGGACGTCAAGGACTCGGTCTTCCAGATCCGCGACGGCACCCGCGGCGCGCCGGAGGGGTTGACGGTGCTGGTCACCGGCCCGGCGGCCCAGGTCGCGGACCTGGTCGAGGCGTTCGGCGGGATCGACGGCCTGCTGCTGATCGTCGCGGGCGCCGTCGTCGCGCTGATCCTGCTCGTCGTCTACCGCAGTCCGCTGCTGCCCCTCGTCGTGCTGGTGTCCGCCGTGTTCGCGCTCGGTCTGGCCAGCTTCGTCGTGTACGTGCTGGCCGAGAACGACGTGCTGGCGTTGAACGGCCAGAGCCAGGGCATCCTGTCGATCCTGGTCTTCGGCGCGGCGACGGACTACGCGTTGCTGCTGGTCTCCAGGTTCCGTGAGGAACTGCGCGACACGCAGGACAAGGTGGCGGCGGTCAAGGCGGCGTGGCGCGGCACCATCGAACCCATCGCCGCCTCCGCCGGCACGGTGATCCTCGGCGTCCTGTGCCTGCTGTTCAGCGACCTCGACTCCAACAAGGGCCTCGGCCCGGTCGCGGCCATCGGCATCGCCGCCGCGCTGCTGACCACCATGACGTTCCTGCCCGCCGCGCTGGCACTGCTCGGCCGCGGCGCCTTCTGGCCGTTCGCACCGAAGTTCGGCTCCGAGCACCCCGAGACGAGCGGGCTCTGGGGCCGCACGGCGACGTTCGTGCGCCGCAAGCCGCGCGCCATCTGGATCGTCACGACGCTCGTGCTGCTCGCCGGTGCCGCGTTCCTGCCGCAGCTCAAGGCGTCCGGCACCGCGCAGTCCGACGTGTTCCTGACCGAGGTCGAGTCGGTCGCGGGCCAGGAGGTGCTGTCGCGGCACTTCCCCGGCGGCACCGGCTCGCCGACCGTGATCATCGCGCCCGAGGCCAAGACCGCCGAGGTGGTGCAGAAGTCCCAGGTGGACGGTGTCGCGACCGTGCGGCCGACCGGCACCGCCGACGGGCTCGTGCGCATCGAGGCCGTGCTGGAGGACGCGCCGGACTCCGACGCCGCCGTGGTGACCGTCGAACGCATCCGCGAGGCCGTGCACGGCAGTGACGCGAAGGTCGGCGGGCCGACGGCGACGTTGCTCGACACCCGGAAGACCTCCGAGCACGACCGGACGCTGATCATCCCGATCGTGCTGGCCGTGATCTTCCTGATCCTCGCGTTGTTGCTGCGGTCGTTGCTCGCGCCGTTGCTGCTGATCGGCACGGTGGTGCTGTCGTTCGCGGCCACGATGGGCGTGTCGGCGCTGGTGTTCAACCACGTCTTCGACTTCCCGGGGGCCGATCCCGTGGTGCCGCTGTTCGGGTTCGTGTTCCTGGTGGCGCTGGGCATCGACTACAACATCTTCCTGATGACCCGCGTCCGCGAGGAGACCCAGCGGCTCGGCACGATCGAGGGGACGATCCGGGGCCTCAGCCTGACCGGTGGCGTGATCACGTCCGCGGGTGTGGTGCTGGCGGCGACGTTCGCGGCGCTCGCCGTGCTGCCGATCCTGTTCCTGACGCAGATCGCGTTCATCGTGGCGTTCGGCGTCCTGCTGGACACGTTGCTGGTGCGGTCGTTGCTCGTGCCGGCGCTGTCGGTGGACATCGGCGGCCGGATCTGGTGGCCCTCGAAGCTGCGGTGAGCGAGGATCACCGGCATGACCTTCACGGCTCGTCAGCTCAACCGCGCCACGCTGGACCGGCAGATGCTGCTGCGGCGGGAACCGGTGGACGTGCTGACGGCCGTGGAGCGGGTCGTGGCGATCCAGGCGCAGGAACCCGCGTCGCCGTACATCGCGCTGTGGAACCGGGTCGAGGGCTTCGACCCGGCCGGCCTGGACGAGGCGTTCGCGACCGGGGTGGTCCGCAAGGCGTCGCTGATGCGGATCACCCTGCACGCCGTCGCGGCCGCGGACCACGAGGTGTTCCACCACGCGATGCTGCCCGCGTTGCGCGCCTCCCGGTTGTACGACAAGCGGTTCAAGGCGATGGACGTGACGATCGAGCAGGCGGACGCCCTGCTGGAGCACCTGCTGGAGTTCGCGGCGACGCCCCGGCAGAAGGCGGAGATCGAGGAACTGCTGCACTCGCACGTCGGTGACGTCGGCGAGCCCGGTGTCTGGTGGGCGTTGCGAACCTACGGCGGACTCGTGCACGCGCCCACGGGCGGGCCGTGGTCGTTCGGACTGCGACCGTCCTACCAGGCCGTGGCGACCGAGCCGCGCGAACGGACGGCAGCGGTCGCCGAGCTGCTGCGCCGCTACCTCAGCGGTTTCGGGCCCGCGACCGTGCTCGACATGAACCAGTTCACCATGCTGCCGCGCACGACGATCCGGGAAGCGCTGGCACTGCTGGACGTCACCGAGTCCGGTGGCCTCTACGACCTTCCCGGCCGGACGGTGCCGGACGAGGACGTTCCCGCGCCGCCGCGGCTGATGGCCATGTGGGACAGCACGTTGCTCGCGTACGCCGACCGCAGCCGGATCATCCCCGAGCAGTACCGGAAGGTCGTCATCCGCAACAACGGCGACACGTTGCCCACCCTCCTCGTGGACGGGCACGTGGCCGGGGTGTGGCGTCCCACCGAGGACGGGGGGATCGAGGCGACGGCGTTCCACGCGCTTCGGGACGAGGAGTGGGCCGGTCTCGCCGAGGAGGCGACGGCGTTGCGGAAGTTGTTGGGGGACAGGGAGCCGCAGGTGTACCGGCGGTACGCGCGGTGGTGGAACGGGCTTCCTGCACACGAGGTTCGCACCCTGTGAGCACGTCGCCGGCCTACCGCGCCGGCAGGTGGTCCGACGGGAGGGCTTGCGCCGACAGCAGCAGGAAGCGCAGTCCCTCCCGTGCCGCCTCGTCCGCCGCGGTGTAGGCGACGAGCAGCTGGTCCGGGTGGGTGTCCACGGTGAACTGCTGCACGTCGAGCGTGAGCGACCCGGCCACCGGGTGGTGGTAGGTCTTCACGAGCTGGCGCGGGCCGCGCACCTGGTGCGCCGCCCACCACGTGCGGAAGTCGGCGTCCCGCAGGCTCAGCTCGCCGACGAGCGACGTCAGCGCGGGGTCGTGCGGCGTGCGCCCGGCCTCCATCCGGAGAACCGCGACGCATTCCCGGGCCGAGCGCTCCCAGTCGCCGTAGAGCGCGCGGAACACCGGGTCGAGGAACGTCAGCCGGATCAGGTTGCGCTCCGGCGCGGGAAGGGCCGCGAAGTCGGTCAGCAGGGCTGACGCCCCGCGGTTCCACGCCAGCACGTCCATGCGGCGGTGCAACACCATCGCCGGGATGTCCGGCATGCCGTCGAGCAGCAGCTGGAGCCGTGGCGCGACTTCCGGCGCGGCCTCCTGCCGTGCGGGGGCGACGTCCGCCAGCGTGAACAGGTACTCGCGCTCGTCCGGCGCCAACTGGAGCGCGTCGGCCAGCGCGTCGAGGACGGCGCGCGACACCCGTCTGGTGCGGCCCTGTTCCAGCCGCACGACGTAGTCGATGCTCACGTGGGCGAGCTGGGCCAGCTCCTCGCGGCGCAGGCCCGGCACGCGGCGGTGGCGGCCGTCGTCGGGCAGGCCCGCGCGGTGCGGGTCGAGCGCGGCGCGGCGGGTGCGGAGGAACTCGCCCAGGTCGGTCATGCCCCCAGTCTCGGCGTTCTCCCGGTCATGTGCCTGGTACTGGCGTGCATAGGCTGAGCTCTCCCTGGTCGCCCGGTCCCCGTGCGACGAGTGTCGTGGTCATGGACAACGTGACCTTCCCCAGCAACGGGATCGACATCGCCGGCCACCTGTACCGCCCAGCGGGCACCCCGCGCGGCGCGGTCGTCGTCGGACACCCCGGTACGGGCGTGAAGGAGCAGACGGCGGGCCTGTACGCACGCCATCTCGCCGACCAGGGCTTCCTCGCGCTCGCGTTCGACGCCGCCCACCAGGGCGAGAGCGGCGGCCTGCCGCGTGGTCTCGAGGACCCGTTCCAGCGCGTCGAGGACATCCGCGCGGCCGTGACGTTCCTCGACACCGATAAGGTAGGTGTGCTCGGCATCTGCGCCTCCGGCGGCTACGGCCTCGCCGCGGCCGGCACCGACCACCGCGTCAAGGCGGTCGCCGCGGTCAGCCTGGCCGACATCGCGCGCCAGTTCCGGTTCGGCGCCGACGGCACCCAGGACCCCGCCGTGCTGCGGGGACTGCTGGACCAGGGACAGCAGGGGAGCTTCCCGCTGTTCCCGGAGACGGGGGAACAGGCCCTCGCGGGCGGACGGCACGCCTACGAGGGCTGGGAGTACTACCGCACGCCACGAGGTGAGCACCCGCGCTCGGCGACGACGCTGACGTGGAGCAGCGTGGGGCGGATCGCCGCGTTCGACGCGTTCCGCGCGGTCGACCTGATCGCGCCGCGGCCGTTGCTGCTCGTGGCCGGACGCGACGCCGTCACAGCGTGGATGACCGTGGAGGCCTACCAGAAGGCCGGTGGCCCCAAGGAGATCCACTGGGTCGACGGCGCGAGCCACGTCGACCTGTACGACAAGCGCGTGCCCGAGGTGGCCGGCCGGGTCTCGGAGTTCTTCGGCCGCACGCTCACGGCGAGCTGAGCGGGGACCGGTGCGCGTTGTGGTCGATCACGAGATCGGCCCGCGCGGCCGGGTCGCACCGCGCCAGGTAGAGGCGCTGGCCCTCGACGTAGCGGCGGTTGCGCGGGTCGTCCGGGTCGGGCGGGCTGCCGTCGCGCTTGGCCATGCGCGCCACCGACACCGCGAACTCGACGTGCAGGAACACCGAGAAGTCCCAGTGCCCCACCAGTTCGTCGCGGTGCAGGAAGATGCCGTCCACCAGCAGGAGCGCGGACGGTGGGGCGACCTCGGCGGGCGCGTCCACGTACTCGTCGGTCGCCAGGTCGTGGCTCGCGCGCCGGAACGGCTTCCCGGCGGCGAACGGCACCAGCAGGTGCGAGACGAACCGCTCGTAGTCGTAGCTGTCCAGGAAGAAGCCCTCGGGGGACGTCTTGCCGCGTGCCCAGCGGATCGCGCGCGGGTGGTGGAAGTCGTCCACGGACGCGCGCACCACCTCACGCCCCCGTGCCCGCAGCACCCGCGCCAGGTCGTCGCAGAACGTCGTCTTGCCCGCGCCGTCCACGCCGTCGACCGCCACGAGGCCGCGGGCGGGGAGCCGGTCGGCCACCTCGTCGAGCGTCATGACGCCGACGATTTCACACATCGTGACCGCCGCAGGCCCTAACGGATGAGACCTGGGTCTCCCCGGCCTCAAGAACGCGTAAAAGCCGGACCCACCCCCGTAAGGACGTTGTCAGGCACCCCCTGATCAGGCATTTCGTGATGCACGCTTCCGGGCGTCAACAAGAAACCTTGTCGTTGAAGGGAGCGGCGTCATGGCCGACCTGGCCTACGCGTTGCTGCTGATCGGGAGTTTCGTCGTGCTGGGCCTGACGGTCCGCGGACTGGAGAAGTTGTGAGCACGGGACTCGTCGCGAACGCCGTCGCCGGTGTGATCGCGCTCGCGCTGATCGTCTACCTGTTCGTCGCACTCGTCAGGCCGGAGAAGTTCTGATGTCACCTCTCGCCGCCGGCCTCCTGCAGGTCGGCATCCTCGTCGCGGCCCTCGCGGTCGTGTACCGGCCCCTCGGCGACTACATGGCCCGCGTGTTCACCGCGAAGGGCCACTTAAAGGCCGAGCGGGTCATCTACCGGATCGGGCGGATCAACCCCGACGCCGAGCAGAAGTGGAGCACCTACGCCTATGGCGTGCTGGGCTTCTCGTTCGTCGGCATCGTGTTCCTGTACGTGATCCAGCGCGCGCAGTCGTTGCTGCCGTTCGACTTCGGCCGCGGGAACGTGCCCGAGGGCATGGCGTTCAACACCGCGATCAGCTTCGTGGCCAACACGAACTGGCAGTCGTACGTGCCCGAGGTCGTGATGGGCCACGCGGTCCAGATGATCGGCCTGACCGTGCAGAACTTCGTGTCGGCCGCGGTCGGCCTGGCCGTGGCGATCGCCCTGGTCCGCGGCTTCGTCCGGCACCAGACCGACCGGCTCGGCAACTTCTGGGTCGACCTCGTCCGCGGCGTCACGAGGATCCTGCTGCCCATCGCGTTCCTCGGTGCGATCGTGCTGATCGCGTTCGGTGTCACGATGTCGCTCAAGTCCGGTGTGGACGTCGACGGCCAGACCGTGGCGAACGCGCCTGTCGCGAGCCAGGAGGTCATCAAGGAGCTCGGCACCAACGGTGGCGGTGTCCTCAACGCCAACTCGGCCCACCCGTTCGAGAACCCGAACGAGTGGACCAACCTGATCGAGATCTTCCTGATCCTGGTGATCCCGGTCGCGCTCACCCGCACGTTCGGTCAGCTCGTCGGCAACAAGAAGCAGGGGTACGTCCTGCTGGGCGTCATGGGCGTCATCTGGACGGCGATGCTCGGCGTGATCTGGGCCGCCGAGGCGAACGGCATCAGGCCGTTGGAGGGCAAGGAGCTCCGGTTCGGCATCCCCGGCAGCGCGATCTTCGCCGACGCCACCACCGGCACGTCCACCGGCGCGATCAACTCGCTGCACGACAGCTACACCGGGCTCGGCGGCGGCGCGACGTTGCTGAACATGCTCTTCGGCGAGATGACGCCGGGCGGTGTCGGCACGGGTCTCTACAGCATCCTCGTGATGGCGATCATCGCGATGTTCCTGGCAGGTCTCATGGTCGGTCGCACGCCCGAGTACCTCGGCAAGAAGCTGGGGCGCAGGGAGGTCACGGCCGCGGCGGTCTCGATCCTCGCCATGCCGACCGTGCTGCTGATCGGCGCGGGCATCGCGGCGATCCTGCCGAGCACGCAGGCCGCGCTGAACAACCCCGGCGAGCACGGCCTGTCGGAGATCCTCTACGCCTACGCGTCGGCCTCCAACAACAACGGAAGCGCCTTCGCCGGCATCACGGTGACGAGCGACTGGTTCCAGTCGTCGCTGGGGCTGTGCATGCTGTTCGGCCGGTTCATCCCGATCATCGCGGTGCTGGCGCTCGCCGGATCCCTGGCGGCGCAGAAGAAGGTGCCGGTCACGGCGGGCACGCTGCCCACCACCGGCCCGCTGTTCGCGACGCTGCTCACCGGCTCGATCGTCCTGGTCGCCGCGCTCACGTTCGTTCCCGCTCTCGCCCTCGGTCCCATCGCGGAGGCACTGCTGTGACCAGCACCTTGCAGAAACCGGCTGCCGCACAGGCGAAGGCGCGGGCCAAGCCGGGCATCGTCGCGGCGATCCCCGAGGCGCTGCGCAAGCTCCACCCGCGCCACCAGCTGCGCAGCCCCGTCATGTTCGTCGTCTGGGTCGGATCGTTGCTGGTCACCGTGTTCGCGGTGATCGAGCCGAGCGTGTTCACCGTCGCGGTGGCGCTGTGGCTGTGGTTCACCGTGCTGTTCGCGAACCTCGCCGAGGCCGTCGCGGAAGGCCGTGGCAAGGCGCAGGCGGACTCGCTGCGCAAGACCAAGAAGGACGCCGTCGCCCGGCTCGTCAACGGCGACGTCGTACCCGGCACCGAGCTCAAGATCGGCGACCTGGTGGTCGTCGAGGCGGGTGAGGTGATCCCCGGCGACGGCGACGTCGTCGAGGGCATCGCGACCGTCGACGAGTCGGCCATCACCGGGGAGTCGGCGCCCGTCATCCGCGAGTCCGGTGGCGATCGTTGTGCCGTCACCGGTGGCACGACCGTGCTGTCCGACCGGATCGTCGTCCGGATCACGACCAGGCCCGGCGAGTCCTTCGTGGACCGCATGATCGCGCTGGTCGAGGGCGCGGAACGGCAGAAGACGCCGAACGAGATCGCGCTGACGATCCTGCTGTCGACGCTGACGATCATCTTCCTGCTCGCGGTCGTGGCGCTGCAGCCGTTCGCGATCTACTCCGGCGGCGAGCAGTCGGTGGTCGTGCTGACCGCGCTGCTGGTCTGCCTGATCCCCACGACGATCGGCGCGCTGCTGTCCGCGATCGGCATCGCCGGCATGGACCGGCTGGTGCAGCGCAACGTCCTCGCGACCTCCGGCAAGGCGGTCGAGGCCGCGGGCGACATCGACACGCTGCTGCTCGACAAGACCGGCACGATCACCTGGGGCAACCGGCGCGCGACCGAGTTCATCCCCGTCGGCCCGACGTCGGAAGAGGAACTGGTGGCCGCCGCGCGGCTCGCGAGCCTCGCCGACGACACCCCCGAGGGCCGCAGCATCCTGGAACTCGCGGGTGGCCGGCCCGCCACCGAGCAGGAGAAGACCGGCGAGTTCGTACCGTTCACCGCGCAGACCCGCATGTCCGGCATCGACCTCGGGGAGCGGGTGATCCGCAAGGGCGCCGCGTCCGCGTTCGAGCTGACCGACACGGCCCGCGAGGTCGTCGACGAGATCAGCGCGCAGGGCGGGACCCCGCTCGTCGTCGCCGAGAACGGCCGCGTGCTCGGGATCATCCGGCTCTCGGACGTCGTGAAGCCCGGCATGAAGGAACGCTTCGCCGAGCTGCGGTCCATGGGCATCCGGACGGTCATGGTCACGGGCGACAACCCGTTGACCGCCAAGGCGATCGCGGACGAGGCCGGGGTCGACGACTTCCTCGCCGAGGCCAAGCCCGAGGACAAGATGGCCCTGATCCGCAAGGAGCAGGAGGGCGGCCGCCTCGTCGCGATGACCGGTGACGGCACGAACGACGCGCCCGCGCTGGCCCAGGCGGACGTCGGCGTCGCGATGAACACCGGCACGTCGGCCGCGAAGGAGGCCGGCAACATGGTCGACCTCGACTCGGACCCGACGAAGCTCATCGAGATCGTGGAGATCGGCAAGCAGTTGCTGATCACCCGCGGCGCGCTGACGACGTTCTCCGTGGCCAACGACCTCGCGAAGTACTTCGCGATCCTGCCCGCCATGTTCGCGGCGATCTACCCGGCGCTCGGCCAGCTCAACATCATGCGCCTGGCCACGCCGCAGTCCGCGATCCTGTCGGCGGTGATCTTCAACGCCCTGGTGATCGTGGCGCTGATCCCGCTGGCCCTCAAGGGCGTGCGGTACCGGCCGTCCAGCGCCTCGGCGTTGTTGCGGCGCAACCTGCTGATCTACGGACTGGGCGGCGTCGTGACGCCCTTCGCCGGGATCTGGCTGATCGACCTGCTCGTGCGACTCGTCCCCGGGATCGGCTGAACCATGAACAACTTCCTCAAGCAGTCGTGGGCGGGTCTGCGGATCCTGCTCGCCCTCACGGTGCTCCTCGGCGTGCTCTACCCGCTGTCGGTGTGGGGCATCTCGCGGATCCCCGGCCTGCACGCCAACGCCGAGGCTGTCGACACCACGCTGGTCGCGGTGCCGCGGGAGGGCGACCGGTACTTCGTGCCCCGCCCGTCCGCCGCCACGCTGCCCGCGTCCGGCGGCTCCAACAAGAGCGAGATCAACGAGGACTACACGAAGGTGATCGACGAGCGCCGGACGGCTGTGGCGCAACGCGAAGGCGTTCCCGAGAGCCAGGTCCCGCAGGACGCCGTGACGGCGTCCGCGTCCGGCCTCGACCCGCACATCAGCCCGGAGTACGCGGCGTTGCAGGTGCCCCGCGTGGCGCGCGCGTCCGGGCTGCCGGTGGAGAGGGTGCGCGAGCTGGTCGCCGCCGCGACCTCGGGCACCTTCACCACCACCGTCAACGTGACCGCGCTGAACCGTGCCGTCGACAGCGCCCGTTGACGGTCGCCGGGGTGAGCTGAGGATCTACCTCGGCGCCGCTCCCGGCGTCGGCAAGACCTTCGCCGTGCTCGGCGAGGCCCACCGGCGCCGGGAGCGCGGCACGGAGGTGGTCGTCGGACTCGTGGAGACCCACGGCCGCGACAAGACCACCTCCCTGCTCGACGGCCTCGAAGTGGTGCCGCGCAGGGTGGTGCGGCACCGCGACCTCGAAGTGTCCGAAATGGACGTCGACGCGGTGCTCGCCCGCAGGCCCGAGGTCGCCGTGGTCGACGAGCTCGCGCACACCAACGCGCCGGGCTCGCGCAACGAGAAGCGCTGGCAGGACGTCGAGGAACTGCTCGAGGCGGGCATCGACGTCCTGTCGACGGTGAACGTCCAGCACCTGGAGTCGCTGAACGACGTCGTGGAGCGGATCACCGGGGTGCGGCAGCGGGAGACCGTGCCGGACGAGGTGGTCCGCCGCGCCGAACAGGTCGAGCTGATCGACATCACGCCCGAGGCGTTGCGGCGGCGCCTGGCGCACGGCAACGTCTACCCCGCGCACCGGATAGACGCCGCGCTGGGCAACTACTTCCGGCTCGGCAACCTGACGGCGTTGCGCGAGCTCGCGTTGCTGTGGGTGGCGGACCAGGTGGACGTCGCGTTGCAGCGCTACCGCAGCGAGAAGGAGATCACCGACACCTGGGAGACCAGGGAACGGGTCGTCGTCTCGATCACCGGCGGACCGGAGAGCGAGACGCTGATCCGCCGGGCTCGCCGGATCGCGACCCGGGCCGGCGCGGAACTCCTGGTGGTGCACGTGATGCGCGGGGACGGGCTGTCCGGCGTGACGCCCGAGCACGTCGCCCGGTCCCGCAAGATCACCGAGGACGTCGGCGCGACGTTCCACACCGTGGTGGGCGACGACGTGCCGACGGCGTTGCTGGAGTTCGCCCGCGGGGTCAACGCGACCCAGCTCGTGCTCGGCACCTCGCGCCGGTCCCGCGTGGCGCGGGCGTTCGACGAGGGCATCGGCGCGGCCGTCGTGCAGGAGTCCGGCGCGATCGACGTGCACATGGTCACGCACGACGAGTCGCGGCGCGGTCTGCGGTGGAAGACCGGCGTGGACCCGCTGTCGTGGAAACGGCGTGCGGCCGGCTGGGCCCTGTCGCTGCTGCTGCCCGCCGCCGTCACGGCGCTGGGCATGCTGTGGCGCGACGAGCTGGACTTCTCGACGGACCTGGTGGCGTTCCTGCTGGTCACCTGCGTGGTGGCGATCGCAGGCGGGCTGGGACCGGCGTTGTTCTGCGCGGTTCTCGGCGCAGGAATGCTCAACTACTTCTTCACCGAGCCCTACTACAGCCTCGCCGTGCAGACGCCGGAGAACGTGATCACGCTCGTGGCCATGGTGATCGTCGCGACCGTGGTGGCGCTGACCGTCGACCGAGCGGCGCGGCTGGCAGAGCAGGGCGCGCGGGCGCGGACCGAGGCCGCGCTGCTCGCCTCCTACTCGCGGACCGTGCTCACGTCGCCCTACCCGTTGACGCGCCTGCTGGAGAAGATCCGGGAGAACTTCGGCCTGGAGTCGGTCGAGCTGGTCGAGCGCCAGGACGGGGCGTGGACGTGCGCCGAGCACGCGGGACGGGACTCCGGTCCGGTGACCGAGGTGACGGTCACCGGCGACGTGCGGCTGAGGCTGAGCGGGCGCGTGCTGCCCGCGAGCGACCAGCGCGTGCTGGAAGCGGCGGCGGGACAGGCGTTCGTCGCACTGCGCCAGCAGCGCATGGCCGCGGATGCCCTGAAGGCGCAACGGAAAGCGGAGACGTCGGAACTGCGCACGGCGTTGCTCTCGGCGGTGGGACACGACCTGCGCACCCCGCTGACGTCGATCAAGGCGGCGATCGGGAGTCTGCGGGACGACTCACTCCCACTGTCCGAAGAGGACGTCTCGGAGCTGATGGCGACCGTGGAGGAGTCGGCGGACCGGCTGACCGGCCTGGTGGACAACCTGCTGGACTCGTCCCGGCTCGCCACCGGGTCGGTCGAGCCGGTGCTGCGGCCGGTCGGGTACTACGAGGTCGTCGCGCGGGCGCTCACCGGGGTCGGGGGAGAGGTGTCGGTGGTGGTGGCCGAGGACCTGCCGCCCGTGCTCGCCGACCTGGGGCTGCTGGAGCGCGTGATCGCGAACGTGGTCGACAACGCCGTGCGGCACGGGAGCCCGTCACCGGTCGTGATCCGCGCCAGCCGCCACGGCCCGTCCGTCGAACTGCGGATCGTGGACCACGGGCCCGGTCTGCCGAAGAAGGCGGCGCACAAGGTGTTCGCGCCGTTCCAGCGGCTCGGCGACCGCACGGGTCCGGGCATCGGCCTGGGGCTGAGCGTCGCGAAGGGCTTCATCGCCGCCATGGGCGGTGAGATCAGCGCCGAGGACACACCGGGAGGCGGGCTGACCGTGGTCATCTCGCTGCCCGCCTACGAGGAGAGCACATGACCTCCGTACTGGTGGTTGACGACGAACCGCAGATCGTGCGCGCGCTGAGGATCAACCTCAGCGCGCGGGGCTACGACGTGATGACGGCCTACGACGGCAAATCCGCGCTGGGCGTGGCCGTCGAGGGCAAACCCGACGTGGTCGTGCTCGACCTCGGCCTGCCCGACATCGACGGCGTGGACGTGATCGCCGGCCTGCGCGGCTGGTCCACGATCCCGATCATCGTGCTGTCGGCGCGCACCGACTCGTCGGCCAAGGTCGAGGCCCTGGACGCGGGCGCCGACGACTACGTCACCAAGCCGTTCGGCATGGACGAACTGCTGGCCAGGCTGCGCGCGGCCGTGCGCCGCAACGTCGCGCGCGAGGCGGGCGACCCGGTGGTCGAGACGGCGTCGTTCGTGGTCGACCTGGCGGCGAAGAAGGTGCGGCGCGACGGCCACGAGGTGCACCTGACGCCCACCGAGTGGGGCCTGGTCGAGATCCTCGCGCGCAACCCGGGCCGGCTCGTGTCGCAGAAGCAGCTGCTGCAGGAGGTGTGGGGGCCGATGCACGTGAACGAGTCGCAGTACCTGCGCGTCTACTTCGCCCAGCTGCGCCGCAAGCTGGAGGACGACCCCGCGCACCCGCGGCACCTGATCACCGAACCGGGGATGGGGTACCGCTTCGAGGTGTGACCGACGCCGGGGAGCGCGAGCTCCTCGCCGGGGTCGCGCAGGCAGCGGCCGGGAACCCGCAGTGGCCCCGCCGACCGGGGTGCGCTGTGCTGTGGCCCCCGCCACCCCGCCCGTCAGAATCCCGTCAAGGTCACCACCACGCGTGTCAGGGTCTCGTCCGGGGCCTGTCCAGCACACACCCGCCGGGCGTGTGCTGGACGCATGACACTCGCGGAGTTGTTGCCCAGCATCGGATGTTCCACCGAACCGGTGCTGGAAGCGGGTCTCTGGCCGGACGGCACCCGCCTCGCCGGACAGGACCTGGTCCTCGGTGGAGTCCCCGCCACGGAACTGGCTGCCCGCTTCGGCACCCCGTGCCAGGTCCTGGACGAGCGGACGGTCCGTGCCAGGGCGCAGGCCTTCCGCGCGGCACTTCCCGGCGCGGAGGTGGTGTTCGCGGGCAAGTCGTTGCCCTGCCCCGAGGTCTACCGGTGGATGGCGCAGGAGGGCCTGTCCCTCGACGTCTCGTCGGCCGGGGAACTCGCGCTGGCCAGGGCCGCGGGCTTCCCCGCGGAGCGGATCGTCCTGCACGGCAACGTGAAAACGGCCGAGGACCTCAAGGCCGCGTTGGAGCACGGCGTCTCCCGGATCGTCGTCGACTCGCTCGACGAGATCGCCCAGCTCGGCGCACTGGCCACGCGCGGCCAGCAGGTCATGATCCGCGTGACGCCCGGCGTCGATGCCCGCACGCACGCCAAGATCGCGACCGGGGTCGAGGACCAGAAGTTCGGCTTCTCGCTGGCCTCCGGCGCCGCGCTCGAAGCGGTCCTGCGCGTCGTCGACCAGCCGTCGCTCGAGCTCGTGGGCCTGCACTGCCACATCGGGTCGCAGGTCCGGCACGTCGCGAGCTACGAGGAGGCGGTGCGGCGCATGGTCGGCCTGATCGCCTCCTGCGGCACCAGGATCGGGCAGCTCGACCTCGGCGGCGGCTTCCAGGCCCCCTACCTAGCCGGGGACACGGCCTTCGACCTCGCCGGGTTCGCGCACCGCGTCACCGGCACGCTGAACTACGAGTGCGGTGTCCACCGCGTGCCGCCGCCGCGGCTGCTCGTCGAGCCCGGGCGGTCGATCGTCGCGAACGCCGGCGTCACGCTGTACCGGGTGTGCGCGGTCAAGCACGGCCTCACGCGCACGTTCGTCGCCGTCGACGGCGGCATGAGCGACAACCCGCGCCCCGCGCTCTACGGCGCGAAGTACTCCGTTCGGTTGGTCGGGCGGGGCGGGAGAACGAAGCCGGTGACGGTGGTCGGAAGGCATTGCGAGGCAGGCGATGTGCTGGCTGAAGACGTGTTGCTGCCGCACGACGTGCATGCCGGCGACTTGCTCGCCGTACCTGTCACGGGCGCCTACCACCACGCCCTGGCCTCGAACTACAACCAGGTGTGCCGCCCGCCCGTCGTCGCCGTGAAGGACGGGGTGGCGCGGCCGGTCGTGCGCCGGGAGACCGAGGAGGACCTGCTGCACCGGTACGTTTGATCAAACACCTGCCGAGTCGAACGTGTGTTCCTTAAAGTGGCGCGATGCACTCGTACGCCTACGTGGCGGACTCGCGGCTCGACGAGACGCGGCGCGCCCTGGGACTCCAGACCTCCGGCGGCAGGGCGCCGAACCCGCGTTTCTTCACCGGGTTCCTCGGCGACTCGCAGCAGGTCGCCACGGCGTTGCTGGCGATCGCGAAGATCGCGGGTACCCGGTACTTCCAGCCCACCAGCGAACGCCTCCGCGACCCGGTCGTCACCTGCAACGGCGACCGGCTGCGCTTCGAGTCGTTCTCGGGCTGCTGCGGCGTTTACGCGCGCCTGGACGTGCTGGGGGACGCGCTCGACGGCGAGGTGCACGACCGAGGCACCACGAACGTCGACGTCAACGAACCGCTGCGGCGCGCGCTCGCCCGCGTCACCAAGGGCGATCCGTTGCACCTCACGGTCGGGCCGGACCAGGTCGAGGTCGGCACGCTCGACGGCGCGGTCGTCGAGAAGAAGGTCCCGCTGCCCCCGCGCTGGTTGCGCGGGTTCGCCGAGACCCAGGTCCTCACCTCGCAGTTCGACCTCAGGGCCGAACTGTCGCCGATGGACGCCCGGCGGTTCCTCAAGACACTGCCCAAGGGCCGTGCGGCGGTGTGGGCGGTGCCGTCCGGGAATTCGTTGCGGCTCAGCGGAACGGCCTCCGCGAACGCCGTGTGCCTCGCCGGTCCGAACCGCCTCGAGGCTCTGCTCCCGTTGCTGCGCTTCGCGAAGGCCGTCCGCCTCTACGGCCCGCCCACCGACGGCGAACCCGTCGCGAGCGGCTGGGAGGTCGACCTCGGTTCGCAGCGCCTGACGCTCGTCCTCTCCCCCGAGGTGACGCGCGGCCTGTCCGGTGAGGGCGCCGTCCTCGACGGACTCGCGGCCGGGGACGCCGACACCGACGCCGAACTCGTCGGCGCGCTGCTCGACTTCGAGCCCCGCGTGGACGTCGCCGACCTGGCCGACCGCTCCGGCCTCACCACCGACAGGGTCAGGGACGCCCTGGCGCAGCTCGGCACGGCGGGACGGGTGGGCTACGACCTCGCCGAAGCCTCGTACTTCCACCGCGAACTGCCCTACGGCGGCATCGACGTCGAGGCCATGAACCCCCGGCTGCGCAACGCGAAGGCACTCGTCGCGCAGAACGCGGTGAGCTGGGACGGCGACACCGCCGTGATCGGCTCCTACCGCGTGAACGGCGAGGCCTGCACCTGCCAGTGGTGGGCCGAGTACCGCGGCGGGCGCGGCAAGTGCAAGCACGTGCTGGCGGCGGACATGGTCAGGAGCAGGGCGTGAGCTTCGCGGAGATCCAGGCGCTGATCGAGGCCGACGACTGCGCCCCGCTCGGCACAGCGCTGAAGGCGCTCACTCCCGAGCAGCGGAAGGTGCTGGCCAAGGAGCTGATCGGGTACGAGAAGGCGCACCGGGCAGGGGACGATCCCTGGCGGCACGGGTCGACCTTCGCGCTCGCGGGTGCCGGTCTGCTGCCCAACGCCTCGGCGCTCACGCCGTGGCTCGTCCGCTACCGGACGTCGGCGTTCTACGACACCGACGAGGTCGCTGCGCTGATCGAGGTCCTGCGGGAACGAGACCTCCCCTGGATGCCCGATCTCGTCACGAGGCTCGCCGCCAGGATGCCGTCGCGGGAGCGCTGGCGCCGGGACCTCCTGCGGGTGGTGCTGGAGTTCTGCGGGGACGAGCCCCCGGACTCCGACGGGTTCCTGTTGCACTTCCTGGACTTCCGCGACCAGGCGCGGTGGAGGCCCGCGTTCGACGCGCTCATTCCCCGGATGCTGGACGCGGTCGGTTCCGGGGCGATCCTCGCCGGCAGTCCTCCCTGGCAGTCCTTCCTGCGCGACCGCGCCGAGCGGAAGGTGCTGCTCGACGGTTGCCTCACCCGCCTCCAGCAGGGTGGTGCGGCGAAGGAGATGGAAGGTTTCCTCGCACTGCACGACGTCCTCCAGGTGACGGTGGACGAAGCGGTCGAGCACGCGCGGGACTACGTGGCGATGCTGCCGTACTCGCGGTCGACGGTCGCGAACCTCGCGCAGCACCAGCTGAAGCGCTGTGACGACACCGGAAGGCTCGACTTCGAGCTGTTGTGCGACGCGAGCCGGTGGGTGTTCGGCCGCACCGAGAAGAAGCTCGTCCGCTCCCAGCTCACGTGGCTCGGCAAGCACGCCGGGGCCCATCCGGACGAGGTGGTGCTGACCGTCGCGGAGCTGTTCGCGCACGAGTCGGACGACCTGCGCGGCCAGGCGGTCAAGCTGATCGTGAAGCACCTCGGGGACGTCG
This sequence comes from Lentzea sp. HUAS12, assembly GCF_024125735.1. Taxonomy (NCBI): domain Bacteria; kingdom Bacillati; phylum Actinomycetota; class Actinomycetes; order Pseudonocardiales; family Pseudonocardiaceae; genus Lentzea; species Lentzea sp. HUAS12. Next base: position 3,307,848 of record NZ_CP099738.1, on the reverse strand, counting down.
GCGAGGCGACCAGAGCCGAGATCCGCGCGCTGGCCGAACGGCTTCCGGGTGACCTCGCCGACCAGCTGGGAGGCACCGCGGTCCAGGGCGAGGCGGTGGAACTGGCGGCGTTCGCACCGGCCCCGTTCCCCGAGCCGATCGCGACGCTCGACGAACTGACCGCCGAGCTGATGGGGTCGTTCGCGCGCAGCTCCGGCCACCTCGTGCCGTCCACCGCGGAACGGATCATCGAGGCTCTCGTCCGGTTCGCCTGGCAGGACCGGGAAGCGCTCTCGAAGGCGATCCAGCCGCTCTACGACAAGCACCCGTGGTTCGAGTACCGCGAGCAGCACCCCGACGACGACCACGACCCGCGGTCGGAGTTCATCAACGTGATCATCGCCGCACGCCGCAAGCCGAAGCCTCTGCGGCAGCAGGTGAGTTCGGAGCTGGACTTCGCCCGCAACCGGAAGGCGGAACACCCCCAGCCGGCGCCGGCGGACGACCTGGCGAAGCGGCTGTACGAGATCGCCCGGGGACTCGTGCACCTGCCGAAGCCGGCACTGGTCTCCACACCCACCGAGATGTCCGGCCTGATCGAGCCCGCCACCCTCGTCGAACGGTTGTCCCGTGCCCAGACCGAGGGCTGGGAACCGTGGCGGCGGGACCTGCGGCAGGCCGTCGCGCGCCTGCCCCGCGACACCGATCCCGCCCTGTTCTCGGCTCTCCCGAGCGAGGCGGCGGTGAAGGTCCGCGAGTGGCTCGCGGCCAGGACCGACCCCGAGATCACCATCACCGAGCGGACCTACACCTACGACTACAGCTGGCAGTCACCACCGCCCACCGACACCGGCCTGTACGCCGTGGTCGTCCCCGGCCTGGAAGAGCCGGAACTGAGCCTGCGCCACCACGACGAGTGGGGTCTGCAGCTCGAGTGGTGGCCGTCGCTGCTGCCGGACCGGCGCGAGATCACCGCCGCCCACCTGATCCCGCACTTCCGTGCGCGCACGGCGTCGAAGGGCAGCGACGGCCCGCTCCTGCCGATGCTCGCGGAGGCGCACGGCCCGGCGGGTCCCGCCCTGCACCTCGCCCTGGTCCACGGGCTCGGCGCCGAGCTGACCGTCAACCGGGCGTACGCGGTCGACGCGATGCTGGTCCTCGCCGCACGCGGCCAGCTCGACGGCAGCACGCTCGGCGACCTCGTGGGACGGGTGCTCGACCGGGGCGACGTCTCGCTGAACCGCGTCGTGCCCGGCCTGCGCGACGCGGCGCGTTCCGGTGCGGCACAGCAGGTCTGGGACGCGCTGACGGTCCTGTTGCCGCGCCTTTGGTCCCACAACAGGGCTTCCGAGGTCGTCGAGCTCGCCGTCGAACTGGCCCAGCTGCTCCAGCCGGGCGGGGACGTGGCGGGGCTCGCGGAAGTGGCCGCCCGCAAGGGTTCCAGCAAGACCGTGGTGCAGGCGAAGAGGCTGGCGAGCACGCTCGGGAGCACGGCATGAGCTTCGACCGGATCCGGGCGCTGATCGAGTCCCGCCAGGTGCTCGCGCTCGGCGAGGTGCTCAAGAGCCTCACGCCGCAGGAACGCGCCGAACGCGCGAAGGACCTGGTGGCGTACGAGAAGCAGCTCCGCGCGGCAGGCCGGAACTGGGAGCACCCGACCGCGATGGCGATCACCGGCGCCGGGCTGCTGCCCGGTGCCGCCACGCTCACGCCGTGGCTCGTCCGGTACCGCATCTGGTACCACCGCCTGGTCCCGGACGACGGCATCGGCGTGCTGCTGGACGTGCTGCGCCACCGAGACGTCCCCTGGAAGGCGGACCTCGTCACGAGGCTCGCGTCCAGGATGCCGGTGCGGGACCTCGACCGGCACGACCTGTACAGCGTGATCGTGGAGCTCTGCGGGGAGAACCCGCCGGACTCGGACGGGTTCCTGCTGCACCTGCTGGCCTTCGACGGGCACGAGCGGTGGCGTCCGGGATTCGACGTGCTGCTGCCGCGCCTGCTGGAGGTTCCGGGCGCGGGTGCGCACTTCGGGCGGTCGGTGCGGGAGTTCCTGTGCGCCCGGACGGACCGGAGGATGCTCCTCGACGGCTGTCTCGCGCGCCTGCAGCAGGGCGGTGCACAGGCGGACGTGAAGGGGTTCCTGGACCTGCACGCGGCCATAGGGGTCACGCCCGAGGAGGCCACCGAGCACGTCCGGGACTACGTTGCGATGCTGCCGGACTCGCGATCGACCGTGGTGGCACTCGCCCAGGAGCGGCTGAGGTCCGTGGACGAGGCGGGAGAACTCGACTTCGACCTGGTCGCGGAAGCGAGCCGGTCGGTGTTCGGCCGCACGGAGAAGAAGCTCATCCGCGCGCAGCTGGCGTGGCTCGCCCGGCACGCGCAGGAGAAGCCGGACGAGGTGGTGCTGACCGTCGCGGAGCTGTTCGCGCACGAGTCGGACGACCTGCGGGGCCAGGCCGTCGAGCTGATCGCTGTGCACCAGGCGGGGATCGGCGCGGACACGAGGTCCGAGCTGCGGGCGCTGGCCGCGCAGCTCCCGGCCGACCTCGCCGCCCGGCTCGGCGTCGAGACCACCGCCGCGGACATCCCAGGGCTCGCAGGCTTCACGCCCAGTCCGTGGCCGGACCCGATCGCCACGCTCGACGAGCTGACCGCGGAGGTGGGCGGCCTGCTCACCCGCACCGCGAGCCACATCGAGCCCGTGGCCGCGGAACGCGTCCTCGAAGCCCTCGTCCGGTTCGCCTGGCAGGACAGGGAAGCGCTCGTGCGGGCGTTCGCGCCGCTGAGGGAGAAGAACCCGTGGATCCGCACCCGTGTGGACGCCGAGGCCTTCCTCGAACGCTCCTGGCCCAACTGCCGCTCGGTGTTCACCACGGTCGTGACCGCCGCTGCCGACGTCGTGCAGCCGGTCGGCCACCCGGAACCGGTGCTGGACGCCGAGAATCTGGGCAGGAACGAACCGGGGTGTCCCGGCCAGCGGCTCGCCGGCCGGTTGCGCGAGATCGCCAGGGACCTGCTGAGAGCACCGCGCCCGGCCCTGGTGTCCACGCCCACCGAGACGTCCGGCCTGCTCGACGCGGCAACGCTGCTCGAACGGCTCGCGAAGGCCGAGGCGGGGGACTGGGACCCGGGACCGCGTGACCTCAGGCAGGCCTACCACCGCCTGCCGCGCGACACCCGGCCGGAGGACTTCGCCTCGCTCACGAGCACCGCCGGGCAGGTGCTGCGCGCGTGGCTGGCGGAGCCCACCGAGCCGGTCGTGGAGCTGGTCGAACGCCGGCGCACCGACCCGTACGTCCTGCCGCGCAAGGAAGAGGTCCGGCTGCTGGTCACGGTCGAACCGGGTCTTCCCGAGCCGGAGGAGGAGTGGTTCGGCCACAGCGACTGGGAGTCCCTGCTGGACTGGTGGCCGCTCGTCCTGCCCGCCCGGCGGGAGGTCGTCGCCGCGCACCTCGTCCCGCACCTCGCACACCGGCGCGGGTCGTCGGGCAACGACGGCGCGGTGCTGCCGGGCATCGCGCGGGCCCACGGCCCGATCGGCGTCGCCACCACCCTGGCGCTCGCGTACGGCCTCGGCACCGAGTCGGTGGTCGGCCGCGCCCAGGCCGTCGACGCGGTGCTCGTCCTCGCCGCCCGCGGGCAGTTCGACGGCAGGGCGCTGGGCGAGGTCGTCGGCCGGCTGCTGGAGCACGGCGGACTGGCACCGAACCGGATCGTGCCGTGCCTGCGCGACATCGCCCGGTCCGGTGCGGCGGCCCAGGTCTGGGACGTCGTGGCGGCCGTGCTGCCGAAGGCGTGGTCGCACACCAGGGTCGCGGACCTGGTCGAGCTCGCCGTCGAACTGGCCCAGCAGCTCCGGCCGGGCGGCACCGTCGAGGGACTCGGGGAGGTGGCCGCCCGCAAGGGTGCGAGCAAGGCCGTGGTGCAGGCGAAGCGGCTCCTGTCCGCGCTCAGCTAGCGAAGACCGGGTAGTGGTCGGACAGGTCGTTGTAGGTGTACTTGCGCCCCCACGACCAGATCGACCACTCCGGACTCTTCACGCGCCGCGTCTCGTTGCGCAGCAACGGTCCCTGGACCGTCAGCACGTAGTCGAGCTGCTCGGACGCGTACTGCGGCCCGTACTGGTCGCGGCAGACGCTGTTGTCCGCGCAGTCCCACGAGAACGGGTGCCCGCCGATCTCCGGCGTCCGCGCGCCGAGATCGGTGATCATCTGCTGGAACTCGGCGCTCGCCCCGATCACGTTCATGTCGCCGGCCACGTAGACGGGCTCGGCGGCCGGGATGTTCCGCGCGGCCAGGAACGCCCTGATCTCCGCGCGCTGCCGGGCCCGGTAGCCGCCGGGCGCACTCGTGCACGTCGAGTCCTCGGCCTGCATGTGCGTGCCGACCACGTGCAGCGGCCCGGTCGGCGCGTCGATCCGCACGTACGCGAACCCCTTGTTGGAGAACCAGTCCGCGCCGCACCCGTCCCGGTAGACGTGCTGGACGCGCGTGGTGATCGGCCACCGGCTCAGCACCGCGACACCGCCGTCCTCCGGCGTCGAGTCGCTGTAGCGCCCGCTCGTCACGTCCCACCCGGCCTTGCTGCGACCGAGCACCGGCGTCTGGTGCGGGTAGGTGTCGCGCAGGTTCGCGAGCAGCCGGTCGGAGGCGGTGTTGTCGAACGCCTCCTGCAGCACCACGACGTCCTGGCCGTTCAGCACCCCGGTGCTGTCGACCAGGTCGGCGCGGGCGACCTGACCCCAGTTCGGGTACAGGTTCCGCGACAGCATGAACACGTTGTAGGTGGCGATCTTCGGCGCGGCGGGGGCCGCGACGGCGACGGGCGCTGCCGAGATCGTCAGGGCCACGGCGGCGGCGAGCGTGATCAGGCGCATGAGGCCCGATGCTGACGGACGTGAATGTCTTTCACAACCGTCTTACCGGTACCCGATGGTGTCGTATCGATTAAGACTCAGCGCAGCCGGTCGAGGTCCGCGCCGGACTTGTCGACCAGTGCCCGCATCGCCTCGTAGGCCGCCTCGGGGTCGCGGGCCTTGATGGCGTCCAGCACTTCGCGGTGCGACGGCACCGGGTCGTCGTCCACGGTCCCGTGCACCAGCTTGTCCCGCTCCGCCAGGCCGATCGCGATGATCCGCTCGACCTGGGTGAGGAACGTGTTGTGCGTGGCGGCCATCAGCAGCCGGTGGAAGTCGAGGTCCGCGCGGACGGTCGCCGCGAGGTCCCTGGCGGACGCCATGCGGTCCAGGGCAGCCGAAAGGGCCTCGATGTCGGCGTCGGAGGCGCGTTCGGCGGCCAGGCGGGCGGCGGCGGGTTCGACGATCACCCGCATCTCGGTCAGTTCGCCGAAAAGTCCCTGGTCCGGGCCGGCCTGGGTCTGCCAGCGCATCACGTCGGTGTCGAGCAGGTTCCAGGACGAGCGCGGCTGGACGAACGTGCCGCGCTTCTGGCGCGCGTCGATCATGCCCTTGGCCGACAGCACCTTCAGGGCCTCGCGCAGCGCCGTCAGTGAGACGTCGAGCTCCTCGCGCAGTGCGGGCAGGTCGAGCGTGTCGCCCTCGCCGATCTCGCCGGCCAGGATCCGGCCCGCCAGTGCCTCGACGGTCTGGCCGTGCACGCCGCGCAGCCGCTTCTCGTTCATGGGGTCAGAGCATACGGCACATCATAAATTATGAATTATTCTTGACATGATCATGACGTGGGCGCAACCTAAACCGCCATGGACAGGCGTCACTTCCTCCGCGTCACCGCCGCCGCGGGTGCCGGGCTGCTGGTCAGCGGCACGGCTTCCTGCGCCACCTCGGCGTCCTCCGGCCCGGTCGCCCAGACCGCGGGCACGGCCACGATCCAGTCGAACCTGTCGGCGCCCGCGGCGAAGGCGGCGATCGACGCACTGGTGAAGGCGTTCAACGACAAGAAGGGCGCGCAGGCCTCGGTCAACACCGTGGCCTCCGAGACCTTCCGCACCCAGCTGCCGAGCTACCTCACCTCGGCGAACCCGCCCGACCTCTTCACCTGGTACCCCGGTGCGCTGCTCAAGGGGTACGAGGAGAAGGGGCTGCTGCTCGACATCAGCGACGTCTGGCAGACGATGGGCGACTACCCCCAGTCGTTCAAGACGTTGAGCGGCAGGGTGTTCGTGCCGACGACTTACTACTGGTGGGGCTTCTTCTACCGCAAGTCCCACTTCGCGAAGTGGGGCGTCACCCCGCCGAAGACGTGGACCGAGTTCGTCGACCTCTGCAAGGCGTTGCAGGGCAAGGGCGTCATCCCGCTCGGCATGGGCGCGGGCTCGGACTCGCCGTGGACGGCCGCCGCCTGGTTCGACTACTTCAACATCCGCGTCAACGGCGCGCCGTTCCACCGCGAACTGCTGGCGGGCAGGCAGAAGTTCGACGACCCGAAGGTCAAGGCGATCTTCACGCCGTGGCGCGAGGTACTCCCGTACACCGACCCCAACGGCACCGCGATCGGCTTCCAGGAGGCCACGACCGCGATGCTGCAGGGCCGCACGGGCATGCTGCTCACCGGCGCGTTCTTCGCCGACGCGGCGCCGAAGGACGCGATCGACGACATCGACTTCTTCCGGTTCCCGATCATCGACCCGAACGTCCCGCTGGCCGAGGAGGGCCCGACCGACGGGTTCTTCGCGAGCGCCAAGTCACCGCACGTGAAGGAGCTCAAGGAGTTCCTGACCTACGCGGCGACCGCCGAGGGGCAGGAGGTCTACATCAAGGCCTCGTCCGGCACGGTCCTGCCGACGCACCCCGGCGCGAAGGACTCCGGCACACCGCTGGTCCAAAAGGGACGCGCACACCTCAAGGAGGCCGCGGAGATCACCCAGTTCTTCAACCGCGACTCCAGTGACGCGTTGCAGCCCACCGCCGACGCCGCGCTGATCAGGTTCCTCCAGCAGCCCGACCGGCTGGACGCGATCCTCGCGGACTGGCAGAAGGCCGCGCAGCAGGTGTGGTCGAGCTGACATGACCAGGAGCTCCACCAGGGTCCCTCCGATCCTGCTGCTGTTCGTGCTCGTCCCCCTGGCGGTGGAGGGTTTCTGGGTCTTCTGGCCCGCTCTGCAGGGTTTCTGGCTCGCGCTGACGAACTGGGACGGCGTCTCGCCGCCCCGGTTCGTCGGGCTCGGCAACTACGCCAGGATGCTCGACGACCCGGTCTTCCACACCGCCGTCACCAACACCGCGATCTGGCTCGTGCTCTTCGGCGGCCTGTCCGCGGTAGGCGGCCTCGGCTTGGCCGTGCTGCTGCAGAAGGAACGGCGTGGCGTCGGCGTCTACCGCGCCGCGCTGTTCGTGCCCGTCGTGTTCTCGCTGGTCGCGACCTCGCTGATCTGGCAGGTGCTCTACCAGCCGGGCGGGATCTTCGACAGCAGCCCGCTGGCCGACCCGGACACCGCGATCTACGCGGTGCTGGTGCCGGCGCTGTGGCGGCAGGTCGGGTACGTGATGGTGCTCTACCTGGCCGGGCTGAAGGGCATCGACCCCGGTCTGTACGAAGCGGCCACTTTGGACGGTGCGACCGCCTGGCAGAGGTTCCGGCACATCACGTGGCCGCAGCTCGGCTCGGTCAACTCGGTGGTGCTGTCGGTGATCGTGATCGACTCGCTGCGGTCGTTCGACGTGGTGTGGTCGATGACGCGCGGCGGGCCCTACCACTCGTCCGAGCTGCTCAGCACGTACATGTACTCGACCGCCTTCCAGTCGCTGAAGCTCGGCTACGCGTCCGCGCTGGCCGTCGTCATCTTCGTGCTGGCGTTCGGCGTGATCGTGACCTACCTCGTCCGCGCGTTCCGGGAGAACTGAGATGTCCAGCCGCACTTCTGGCCGCGTCTTCCACGCCGTGGCGGGCACGATCTCCGTGCTCTGGCTGCTGCCGATCGCGGCCGTGCTCGTCACCGCGGTGCGCGGCTTCGACGACATCGCCGCCAACGGGCTCGCGTCGTTCCCGCGGTCGTTCACCCTCGCCGGGTTCGCCGACGCGTGGACCAACGGCGGCTCGGGCGCGATGTGGAACAGCGTGCTGGTCACCGTGCCGACGGTGTTCCTCTCGCTCGCACTGAGCTCGGCGGCCGCGTACGCGTTGAGCCGCTTCGCGATCCCGGGCCGGCGCACGATCATCCTGCTGATGCTCGCGGGCAACCTGTTGCCCCCGCAGATCCTGCTGGTGCCGGTGTCGAGGCTGACCGAGGTGCTCGGCATCTACGACACGCTGTTCGCGCTGGTGGTGGTGCAGGTCGGCTTCGGGCTGGGCTTCTACACGTTCGTGCTGCAGGGCTTCATGCGCGCGATGCCGAACGAGGTGCAGGAGGCCGCCACCATCGACGGTGCCGGGCCGGTGCAGATCTTCTGGCGGATCGTGCTGCCGATGACGAGGCCCGCCCTGGCGGCGCTCGCGGCCCTGGCGTTCACGTGGATCTTCAACGACCTGCTGTGGGCGATCACCGTGCTGCGGTCTTCGTCCGTGATGCCGGTGACCCCGGCGCTGCTGGCGTTGCAGGGCCAGTACGTGTCGAACTGGAACGTGATCGCGGCGGGGTCGGTGATCGCGGCGATCCCGACCGTGGCGGTGTTCCTGCGCTTCCAGCGGCACTTCATCTCCGGACTCGCGGTGGGAGCGGTGAAATGAACCAGTGGACGCTGCGGATGGCCACGACCTCGTACACGGTGGCCGTCGAACCGGGCGGCCGCTGGGCCGAGCTCGTGGCCTGGGGCCCGCACGGCGTCGAGCAGGGCCCGTCCGCCTACGCGAACCTCGGCGACATCCACTTCATCACCGAGGCCGACGCGGCCCCCGTCGAGTACGCCCCGCGCGGCCGGCGCCCGTTCACCGGCGCGGACCTGGAGGTGGACGGCGACTCGTGGCCCACCTTCGAGGAAGCTTCGGAAGCCGATGGCGTGCTGAGGCTGGCGTTCACGGACGAGGTCGCGGGCCTGCGAACCGTCCTCTGCTACCGCCCCGAGCCGGGCGTCGACGTGCTGGCCCGCTGGGCCGAGGTGACGAACACGCGGGGCGAACCCGTCCGGCTCACCAGGATCGGCTCGGCCGGCGTGTGCCTGCCGGTGCGGCGGCCGACGCTGTCGTTCCTGCACGGGGAGTGGTCGCGCGAGTTCCAGCTGGACCACGTCACCCTCCCGGCCGGCGGGTTCCGCATCGGCAGTTCCTACGGCGTTCCCGGGCACAACTACGCGCCCTGGCTGTCCGTGGACGACACGTGGGGCGTGTCCCTGGCGTGGAGCGGTTCCTGGGAGATCACGGCCGAGGTGGAACCGTCCGGCCTCACCCGCGTGCGCGCAGGGGTGCTCGGCCCGGTCGACCTGGCACCGGGGGAGACCTTCACGACGCCTGAACTGGCGCTCGCCTGCTCGGACGACCTGCCCCGCGTCTGGCACGCCTACGACCGCTCGCGTTCCCGGCCGGCCCGCAAGCCCGTGCTCTACAACTCCTGGGAGGCCACCGGTTTCGAGGTCGACCTGGAAGAGCAGCGCGATCTCGCCCGCATCGCCGCCGACCTGGGCGCGGAGCTGTTCGTGGTGGACGACGGCTGGTTCACCGGCCGCCACGACGACACAGGTGGCCTCGGTGACTGGTACCCGGAGTCACCGGACTTCGGCGCGTTCGTCGACGACGTGCGCGCGCTGGGCCTCGAGTTCGGCCTGTGGGTCGAACCCGAGGCCGTCAGCCCGAAGTCGCAGCTCTACGCCGACCACCCGGACTGGGTGTACCGGCTTCCCGGCCGCGAGCCCACGCTGATCCGCAACCAGATGCTGCTCAACCTGGGTCTGCCGGAGGTGTACGAGTTCGTCGTCTCCACTTTGGACAGACTGCTGACCGAGTGCGGGATCAGCTACCTGAAGTGGGACATGAACCGCCCCGCCACCGAACGCGCCCCTGAGTTGGACAACGCCCACGTCCGCAACTACTGGCGCGTGCTCGACCACCTGCGCTCGAAGCACCCGCACGTGCTGGTCGAGGGCTGTGCGGGCGGCGGCGGCCGCACGGACCTCGCCACCACCGGTCGCGTGGACGTCGTGTGGCCGAGCGACAACACGGCACCTTTGGACCGCCTGAAGATCCAGCACGGCTTCCTGCACATGCACGCACCGCACCTGATGTCGTCGTGGGTGACGGACGCGCCGGGCGTGTTCGACACACGGCCGCGTTCGCTGAAGTTCCGGTTCGTGCTCGCGATGGCCGGTGTGCTGGGCATCGGTGCGGACGTGCGGGAGTGGTCGCCGGAGGAACGTGCCGAGGCCGCCGGGCTGATCGCCCGGTACAAGGAGATCCGGGACGTCGTCCACGGCGGTGAGGCGCACCTGCTCGGGGAGGGCGCCATCCAGTACTGCGGTGAAGATCGGGTTGTCGTGCTGGCCTGGCACACCGGTTCGCTGACCGGTGTGCCTCTCGTGCCCGGGCAGTCGTCCCGGGTGAGGCTGCGCGGGTTGACCGCGTTGTCCTATGCGGACGACGACGGTCAGGTGTACTCGGCGGCGCACCTGACCCACGTCGGGCTGCCGTTCGGGTGGACCGCCACGAACGACGCCGACGTGGTGGTTCTGACACCGGTACGGTGAACCCACTGGACTGGGGGGTTCACATGGAGAAACAGCACTTCGTCATCGTCGAGGAAGACGACGGGCGGGAGCCCGCCTTCTGGCGCGAGTGGGTCGATGAGGTCGGGGAAGAAAAGGGCGAACTTTACTTTTTCGGGGAAGCCTGGCGGTCGTCATCCAGGTACTACCGGGCGACCAGACCGCGCGGGTTCTACTCGGTGCGCGCGGTCACGGCTGAGGAGGTGGTGCGGCTCCAGGGTGAGCAGCTCAGGCGCATGGCCGCCTGCGATCCGGCTTACCTGGGATACCGCTACTACGCGTTGCTGGACCGCCGACCCTTGGACAACCCGAACGGGCTGGTGCGGCTGTGGACGACCCGGTACAGCGGCATGGGCGAGCAGCGGTTCCTGATCGGGCAGGGGTGGCGCGACAGCTGGATGTACCGCGAGGACTGGCAACGTGACCGGGTGGACGGCGACTTCGTGCTGATCAGTCCGGACATGGCCAAGCAGATCATCGAACGCTGGTCAGCGCCTCAGCAGTGACCTGATCTCCTCGATCGGCGTGCGGGCGAGAGCCGACCCGACCCCGCACGCCACCGCCCCGGCCTCCAGCCAGGCCGGAACATCAGCCGGAGCAACGCCACCAGTGGGCACCAGGGGCGCGTACGGCAGCACCGCGAGCACATCCTTCACCCACTGCGGCGTCGGTGCGGGGAACACCTTCACCGCGTCGGCCCCGGCCTCCAGCGCCTGCACGACCTCGGACACCGACCCGGCCCCGGGCAGCACCGCGGCCCCGTACCGGTGCCCGGCCCGGATCACCGACTCCTGAAGGTTCGGCGCCACCAGGAACTGCGCTCCGGCCCGCACCGCGGCCACCGCAGACGCCTCGTCCAGCACGGACCCGGCGCCGATCGTGGCGGCGGGGTAGTGCGCGCGCAGGTGCCGGATCGCCTCCAGGGCGCCGGGGTTCGTCAGAGGCAGTTCGAGGGACGTGATGCCCGCGTCCAGCAACGGAACGGCGGCCTGGACAGCGGAGTCGGCGGACGCGGTGCGCACGATCGCGATGATGCCCTGCCGCACGACTGCCTGGGTGATCTCGTACCGGTAGCTCACGCCCGCCAGCCTACTACACATAAATTAGGAATTATTCTTGACACTGCCAACGAGCACGGGGAGGCTCACGGCATGTCCGTTCGCAGAGTCGCGTTGGTCATCGCCTTGATGTCCTTGGTGGCGACACCCGCATACGCAGGTGACGACCAGGGAGCGCCCACCTACTACGACAGTGGTGTTGCCAAGACCCCGTACATGGGCTGGAACACGTATTACGGGCTCGGTGCGCCGAGTGAGAAGGAGATCCGGAGCATCGCCGACTTCCTGGTGAGCAGCGGGATGCGCGACGCCGGGTACCGGTTGCTGTGGATCGACGGCGGCTGGACCGCCCCGGCGCCGCGCAATGCGCAGGGCGACCTCCAGGAGGACCCCGCGAAGTTCCCCAGCGGCATCAAGAAGCTCGTCGGCGACCTGCACGCTCAGGGCTTCAAGGCGGGCATCTACACCGACGCGGGTCCTTCCGACGGCAAGAACTGCGCGGCCGGCAGCGGTGGCGGCTACTACGAGAAGGACACGAAGCGGTTCGCCGAGTGGAAGTTCGACGCGGTCAAGGTCGACTTCCTGTGCGGCATCGCGGCGAACCTCAAGCCCGCGCAGGCGTACGCGGACTTCAGCAAGGCGGTGAAGAAGGCCGGGCGGCCGATGATCCTCAACATCTGCAACCCGGTCACCAGCGAGTGGGGCGTCCCGCACACGCCGGACCAGACCGCGGACATCTCCTACACGTTCGGGCCGCTGCACGGCGACTCGTGGCGCACCACCACGGACATCGCGTTCGGCACGCCGTACGAGGGCATCTGGCGCGACGTGCTGCGCAACATGGACCGCAACGCCGCACACCCCGAGGCGAACGGACCCGGCCACTACAACGACCCCGACTACCTGATCCCCCTGCGCAAGACGCAACAGGGCACCTACGAGCTCAACGAGGAGGAGTCGACCTCGCAGTTCGTGATGTGGGCGCAGATGTCCTCGCCGCTGATCATCGGCTCGGACCCGCGCACGCTGCCGCCGTCGATGGTCAGCACGCTCAAGAACCCGGAGATCCTCGCGGTCGACCAGGACCCGCTGGCGATCCAGGGCGTCCGGGTCGCCACGACCGGTGACACCGACGTCTACAGCAAGGTGTTGTCCCGCCGGGGAGAGCGCTCGGTCGTGCTGCTCAACCGCCGCGACGTCCCCGCCGAGATGACGGTGGACTTCTCCGCGGCGGGCTTGAAGGGCACGGTCTTCGTGCGCGACCTGCGCGCTCGTGCCGATCGTGGCACGGCCACGGGCAGGTACACCGTGACGGTTCCTCCGCACGGCACCGCGATGCTCAAGTTGCGCGGCACCGACCTCGTGCCCGGTGAGGCGGTCGGTTCCGACGCCACCGCGTCGCCCGCGATCGCCCGGCTCGGCGACGAGGCCCTGGTGTTCAGCCGCGGCACGGGTGGCGAGCTCCGCATGCTCCGTGACGGCAGGTGGTCGGGTCTCGGCAAGACGATCCAGGGCCAGCCCGCGGTCCGCGCCGCCGGCACGGACGTCGAGGTGACCGTGCGCGGCAACGACGACCGCGCCTGGCAGCGAACACTCCACAACGGACGCTGGGGCGCGTGGAAGTCGTTGGGCGGCAAGCTCACCGACGCGCCCTCGGTCGCAGCGGACGGCACGGTCGTCGCCCGGGGCGAGGACGGGAGGGTCTGGTCCTACAACGGCACCTGGACCTCGCTCGGCGCACCGGGTGACGACCCGATCTACGGCAGGCCCGGCGTCGCCGGTGGCCAGGTGGCCGTGCGGACCGCCGCCGACGTCGTGTGGGTGCGCCCCGTCGCGGGCGGCGAGTGGACGTCACTCGGAGGCGTGATCTCCGGCAGCCCGACGCTGGTCGAGTTCCAGGACCGGATCTACCTGTTCGCCCGGGCAGGCGACTACACGCTGTGGCAGATCAACGCGTCCGGCGGGGTCTGGGGCGGCTGGTTCAACCGGCCGGAGTTCCCGAGCAACTCGCTCGTCGGCGCCGTCGGTGCCACTGCTGGTCCGGACGGCTCCGCGTGGACGGTCGTGCGCGGGCCCGACAACAAGGTCTACCGGCAGAAGCTCTAGGAGAACGTGCATGAAGTGCGCGGTGGTGTCGGGTGCGGGTGCCGGAATCGGTGCCGCGACGGCGAAGCACCTGGCGGACGACGGGTACCGGGTCGTCGGCGTCGACCTGCGCGGTGACGTGGCCGTGCGGGGGGACGTCAGCGACCCGGAGACCTGGCGGCGGGCGCTCGACCTGTGCGACGGTGCCGTGGACGCGTTGGTGAGCAACGCTTTCACGGTCGCGGTCAAGCCGTTGGACGAGACGACACCGGACGAGTGGGAACGCCAGCTCGCGGTCAACCTCGGCGGCGCGTTCCACGGCCTGCGAACCCTCTTGCCGTCGTTGCGCGCACGTCGTGGCTCGGTCGTGCTGGTCTCGTCCGTGCACGCGCACTTCGGCATCCCCGGCCACGGCGCCTACGCGGCCTCGAAGGGCGGGCTGGTGGCGCTGACCCGCCAGCTCGCCGTCGAGTACGCGCCCGACGTCCGGGTCAACGCGGTGCTGCCCGGTCCCGTGCTGACGGCGGCGTGGGACCGGGTCTCTCCCGAGGACCGGGAACGCAGTGCCCGAGCCACCCCGGCCGGACGCCTCGGCGACCCGGCCGAGGTGGCCTCGGTGATCGGTTTCCTCCTGTCTCCGGCGGCGTCGTTCGTGACGGGCGCGGAGCTTCTGGTCGACGGCGGCTGGTCCGCGGCGAAGGACTCCTCATGAAGGTGACGGCGGTCGAGACGTTCCTGGTCGAGCCCCGCTGGCTGTTCCTCAAGGTGAGCACCGACGAGGGGGTGAGCGGCTGGGGCGAGCCGGTCGTGGAGGGCAGGGCCGAGACGGTCCGCGCGGCCGTCCACGAGCTGTCCGAGTTGGTGATCGGCCAGGACCCGCTGCGCGTCGAGGACCTGTGGCAGGTCCTGCGGCGCGGCGGTTTCTACCGCGGCGGCCCGGTGCTGTCGTCCGCCTTGTCGGGCTACGACCACGCGTTGTGGGACATCGCGGGCAAAGCACGCGGGCTGCCGGTCCACGAACTGCTCGGCGGCCCGGTCCGCGACCGCGTGCGCGCGTACTCGTGGGTGGGGGGCGACCGCCCCGACGGCGTGTTCGAGGCGGTGTCGCGGCAGGTCGCGACCGGCTTCAGCGCCGTGAAGATGAACGCCACGGCGGAGATGCGCCCGATCGCCTCGCCCGCCGACGCCGGCGCGGTGCTCGCTCGTGCCCGTGAGGCGCGGGAAGCCCTTGGACCGCAGGGAGATCTCGCGATCGACTTCCACGGCCGGGTCTCGCCCGCCATGGCGCGCAGGCTCGTGCGGATGCTCGAAGAAGTGCAGCCGATGTTCGTCGAGGAACCGGTGTTGCCCGAACTCCCGCCCGACGTGCTGGCGTCGGTCGTGCAGGCGTCGACCGTGCCGATCGCGACGGGGGAGCGGCTCTTCTCACGCTGGGAGTTCAAACCGGTGCTGGACGCCGGCGTCGCCGTCGTGCAGCCCGACCCGTCGCACGCCGGCGGCATCTCGGAACTGCGCCGGATCGGGTCGCTGGCCGAGGTGTACGGGGCGTCGATCGCGCCGCACTGCCCACTCGGGCCGCTCTCGCTGGCGGCGTCGCTGCAGGTCGCGTTCACCACGCCGAACTTCCTGATCCAGGAGCAGAGCGCGGGCATGCACTACAACGGCACCGACCCGGCGTACTTGGTGGACATGGCACCGGTGCGGGTCGTGGACGGCTGGATCGCGCGCCCGACCGGCCCCGGGCTGGGCGTCGAGGTCGACGAGGCGGCGGTGCGGCGCGCGGCCGAGACCGGGCACGCGTGGCGCTCGCCGATCTGGCGGCACGACGACGGGTCGTTCGCCGAGTGGTGACAGCGGCTGCCAGCCCCTGTCAGTGACGTGTGCGGGCCGTACCAGCGGGCTGGGTGAACCTGGTCGTGCCGTCAGGGAGGCGGCTCGATCTCCAGGGGAGCACTTCATGCACGTCACGATCATCGGCGCCGGACTCGGCGGTCTCACGCTCGCCCGCGTGCTGCACGTCCACGGCATCCCGTCCACCGTCTACGAGGCGGAGGAGTCGCCGACGGCGCGCTCGCAGGGCGGCATGCTGGACATCCACGACTACAACGGGCAGATCGCCGTCGAGGCCGCCGGCCTGATGGACGAGTTCCGCGCGCTGGTGCTGCCGGGCCGGGAGGCCATGCGGGTGCTGGACTCGGGCGGCGCCGTCCTGTTCGAGAAGGGCGACGACGGCACGGGCGGCCGTCCCGAGGTCCAGCGCGCCGACCTGCGCCAGATGCTGCTCGACTCGGTGCCCGCCGGCACCGTTCGCTGGGGGTGCAAGGTGACCGGCGTCCTCGGCAGGACGGTCACGTTCGCGGACGGGGCCACTGTGGACGCGGAACTGCTCGTCGGCGCGGACGGCGCCTGGTCCCGCGTCCGACCGCTGCTCTCCGACGCGAAGCCCGAGTACGCCGGTGTCTCGTTCGTCGAGACGTACCTCCACGACGCCGACACCCGGCACCCCGAGGTGGCGAAGGCGGTCGGCGGCGGCTCGATGTTCGCACCCGGCCAAGGCAAGGGGATCTTCGCGCACCGGGAGGCGGGCGGCGTCCTGCACGCGTACGTGGAGTTCACCCGCCCGGTCGAGTGGTTCGGCGACCTGAGCCACATCACCGCGGAGTTCGAGGGCTGGGCGCCCGAGCTGACCGCGTTGCTCACCGAGTCCGACACCACCCCGGTGTTCCGGCCCCACTTCACGCTGCCTTCCGGGCACCGCTGGGAACGCGTGCCGGGCGTGACGCTGATCGGCGATGCCGCGCACCTCATGCCGCCCAACGGCGAAGGTGCCAACCTGGCCATGCTCGACGGTGCCGAGCTGGCCCGGGCCCTCGCCTCGCACGACGACGTCGAGACCGCGCTGGCGACGTTCGAGGAGGCGATGTTCGTGCGCGCGGTCGAGACCGCCGAGGAGTCCGAGGAGATGCTGCAGAGCCTGTTCGGCGACGAGCCGCCGCAGAAGCTGCTCGACCTGCTCATCGACGCCTGACGACGAAGGCCAGCAGGACCGCCATGAGGGCCGCGCCGGTCCACGTGGCGGTCCGCCATCCCTCCACGAAGGACCCTCCGGAGTCCACGGCCGCCACGCCAAGCACGATTTGTCTCTGAGGCATACGATCATGCGCATGACGCAAGAAGACGGCGACCTGGACGGCCTCGTGCGCAAACGGATCCGCGCCCTGCGTGTCGCCCAGGGCTGGTCGCTGGACGAACTGGCGACCCGCGCCCGCCTCAGCCCGTCGTCCCTCAGCCGCATCGAGAACGGTCAGCGCCGCCTGGCCCTGGATCAGCTGGTGACGCTGGCACGAGCCCTCGACACCTCGCTGGACCAGCTGGTCGAGACCGACACCGACGACGTCATCGTCAGCCCGATGCTCGACGGCGCACACGGCACGATGCGCTGGCCGATCAAGGCCGAGCCGGGCATGACAGTCATGCGCCAGCGGATGACGAGCCCACCACCGGACAACCCGGCCATGCTGCGCGCGCACTCGGGCCGCGAATGGCTGGTCGTGCTGTCGGGGGTGGCCGTGCTGTTGCTGGGCAACCGCCGGTTCCGCGTGGAGACGAACCAGGCGGCCGAGTTCCCCACGATGCTGCCGCACGCCATCGGCACCGCGGGTGGGCCGTGCGAGATCCTCGGGATCTTCGACCGGGAGGCGCGGCGCGGCCACAACGCGGACCGCAAGGCCTGATCTTGCGTGGTTGGCATGCGGTGGGATGAGCGTCTTGCTGATCGCGCAAGTTGCCGTGCACCTGGCGCATGGCGGACCTACGTTGGGTGCCATGAGCGACCAAGGATTTGGGCATGGTGGTGGCCGTGCTGACGGGCATGGCGGCGGTGGCGGTCACGCGCACGGCGGAGGCCTCGCGCACGGTGGTGCCCACACGCACGGGCACGGCCACGTGCACGGCGGCCCTCACGCACACGGCGGCCCTCACGCACACGGCGGTACCCACACACACGACAGCGAACCCGGCCACGGACATGGCCACGGCCACCTGTCTCCGGCCGACCTGGCCGACCAAGCCGAGGTCCTCGACCTCGACGCCGAACTCCTCGCCACCCACACCGCCGAAGTCATCGCCTGGCTCCCCGCCGGCAACCCCCGCCACATCGTCGACCTGGGCGCCGGCACCGGCGCGGGCACCTTCGCCCTCCTCGCCCAGTTCCCCGAAGCGCACATCACGGCGGTCGACTCCTCCCTCGACCACCTTCAGCGCCTCCGCACCAAGGCGGGCGAACGAGGCGTCGCCGACCGCGTCCACACCGTGCTGGCCGACCTCGACACCGAGTGGCCCGACCTCGGCTCGCCGGACCTGATCTGGGCCTCGGCGTCCCTGCACCACATGGCCGACCCGGGCCACACCCTCGCCCAGCTCCACAAGACCCTTGCCCCGAACGGGTTGCTGGCCGTGGTCGAGCTCGCCGGCATGCCGCAGTTCTTCCCCGAGCAGGCGCCCGACGGGCACGACGAACGCCTGCCCCACCGGGGTGCGGACTGGGGGCCGAAGCTCACGCAGGCCGGGTTCACGGTCGAGGCGGAGCGCGCCGTCACCGTTCACATCGAACGGTCGCCCGCCGTGGAACGCTACGCGCGCATCGTTCTGCGCAGGCAGCTCGAGGCCGAGGCGGTCGAAACCGCACTGCGACGCGACGATCTGGCGCTGCGCACCGAGCGCACGGTCTGGGCGGCGCGGAAATGACCTACGAACAGTGGCGTGAGGCCAGGCTGAACGAGATCGCCGACAAGGCGAAGGTCGTCGCGAAGGGCACGGTGACCGGCACCGCGCGCCTGCCGGGAGTGGCGGGGGAGTGGCGCGTCACCGGGGAAGGCGCACTGACCTATGACGGAGCGGAAGTCGTTGGCACCGTTGAGCTTCCCGGCGGGCGGACGGCGATGGCGGGCGGTGCCGACGGGTTCTTCGGGGTGGTCGTCACGGACCCGAAGGCGTGGGAGCGGTCTGGCCTGCGAGGGATCGACACCTACCCCTACGACCCGGGCTGGGTGTTCGAGGGCGAGTTTCGCGCGACACCGGAGCGCCACGTCGAAGTGGACCACCTGACGGCTCTGCGGACCACGCAAGCCGTCCACGCGCCCGTCGATCTCGCCGTCACGATCAACGGCACCGAATACGTGCTCACGGTGCTGGAGACCATGCCGGGCCAACGTCTCGTCGTCTTCACCGACGAGACCAACGGCGCCGGGACGCCGGACATCGGCCGGTGGCTCGTGTTGTCGCCGCGCGAGCCCGGCACGAGGTTCACCGTCGACTTCAACCAGGCGACGCTGTCGCACCACCACATCGCCCCGGCGATCTTCACATGTCCGGCGGCCCCGTCCGGCAACCACCTCCCGATGCGGGTCGAAGCAGGAGAACGCGCTCTCGTGCACGACCTCAAGGTCAAGGCCACCACCTACCTCCGCCACCTGGAGAACCGCGAGTGGACCGAGGCCAGGGCCATGTGTTCGGCCGAGGCCACGGTCTGGCACAACGACGGCAAGGGTGACTCCACGATCGGCGAGAACATCGCCGGCATGGAGGCACAGATCGAGCCCATCGCGTCGATGCGCTACGACGTCACGCGGCAGTTCGAACAGCCGGGTGAGGTGCTGCAGCAGCACGTCGTGAACGTCGAGTCCAAGGACGGCGGGATCTTCAAGGTCGACGCGGCCGTGTACTTCCGCTTCGAGAACGGCCTGATCACCCGGATCGAGGAGTACGCGGGCCTGCCCGGCTGACGAGGTCGGTCCGCAGCAGGTCCAGTGCGGCGGCACGGGCCCCGGTCAGCGACGGGTTCGCCACCGAGGCGGCCCTGATCGGCACCGGACGCGGCGAGCGCGCGCACTCGGCCGTGATCGCGTCCAGCAGCGAGGGGCCCCACGAGCCACCGATCACGACGACCTCCGGATCGGCCAGCGTCACCAGTGCCGTGACGACCCCGCTGATCGCCCGCGCGAGCACGGCGGGGTCGGCGTCGAGCAGTCGTGTCACGTCGATCGCCGTGGTGCCGTCCTGCCGCAACCCCAGTTCGCCGAACACCTCGATGAACGGCGTCGCGCCCGTCGGCCCTGCCGTGATCAGGTGGGAGATCTCGCCGGCGAGTCCCGAGTGTCCGCGCCGCACCTCGCCGTCGGAGACGACGGCACAACCCAGGCCCTCGCCCAGGAACAGGTAGGCGAAGTCCGCGACGCCCAGCGCCTCGTGCTCGGCCTGCGCGGCCCAGTTCACGTCGTTGTCCACCACGACCGGTCCGTGCAGCAACGGTCCCAGCACCGCGACCGGGTCGAGGTCTCCCACCAGGAACGGTGAGTCCGGCAACTGCACGAGCCGGCCGGTGCGGCGGTCCACGGGGTCGGCGGCGCTCACCGTGCAGAGCCGGACGTTGTGCGCCGCAACGGTTTCCGCGGCCACCGCCGGCAACACGCCGGCGACCTCGGCCGGGCCGGTGATCGGGCGGTGGGTGCGCCTGATGACGTCCCCGTAGGCGTCGACGCACTCGGCCGTCACGCCGTCCGGCGCGATCGTGACGACCAGGGCGACGCCGCTGTCCTCGGCCAGGCCGTAGAACGAGCCGACCCGGCCCTTGCCGCGTCCACCTGGGGTGCGTTCGCCGGTGTCCGCGACCAGGCCCTGCTCCACGAGGCGACGAACGCTCTCGCTCACCGTCGGCTTCGACAGGCCCGTCTCGATCGCGAGTTCGGCGCGCGTCAGCTTGCGCGCGGTCATCAACGAGCGCAGCACGTGCTCGTCCGAGATCGAGCGCAGCAGCTCCTGCGACGGCTTGGTCACGAGCGCGAATTCTAGTTAGAGGCCTTGCCTACAACCGCGCGACACGCTTATGGTTCCAAGTTAGGAGGCCTTACTGGAAGGAGTCGCCGTGCTGCCGAACTGGGAGACCACGCCCACTGACCTGCCGAAAGCCGTCCGCGAGATCAAGAAGGCGATCCGCGCGAACATCGAGGCGTCGGGCCGTAGCGTCGAGGAGGTGTTCGCGGTCGTCGAGGAGCGGATCCGCCGCGAGGTCGACGACGTCAAGTTGGGCCAGGCCTGGCCGGTGATCGACTACGCCGACATCGAGGCCGGCACCGCGGACACCGACCTCGTCCGCCGCCGCGGCTGCCTGGTGGTGTGCGGCCACTTCGCCCGCGAACAGGCCCTGGCCTGGGACAGGTCCATCGTCGACTACGTCGAGAGCAACGACTTCTTCGAGAACTACCGCGGCCCCGGCGACGACTTCTTCGGCAGCGTCGGCTCCAAGCCCGAGATCTACCCGATCTACTGGTCGCCCGCGCAGATCGAGGCCAGGCGCCACGAACGCATGGCGACCGTCCAGCAGTTCCTGAACGGCCTGTGGCACCACGACGGCTGGTTCGACCCGGCCAGGGACGTCGGCTACCCGGACCGCATCCGCCGCCGCCCGCCCGGCACCGACTCGAACGGCCTCGGCACCCACCTCGACCCCGGCACGCTCGACCTGTGGATGACCCGCGAGTACCAGCAGGCGTTCCGGCACCTCTTCAACGGCACGCCCGAGCAGTACGACCCGTGGGACGCCGCTCACCGCACGACCGGCCCGCAGTACCCGGGCACCACGATGTGCTCGGTCTTCCGCACCTTCCAGGGCTGGACCGCCCTCTCCGACATGGCCCACGACCAGGGCGTGCTGCACACCGTCCCGATCCCCGGCGCCATGGCCTACCTGATGCTGCGCCCACTCCTCGACGACGTCGCCGACGACGACATGTGCGGCGTCACCGTCAACCAGGTGTTTCCCATCAACAGTAAGTACCACTCACTGTTGCTAGAGGCTCTAACGGGAATTCCAGACGTTCACGCGGGTGACTCGGTCTGGTGGCACTGCGACATGATCCACAGCGTCGCGCCCGTCCAGAACCAGCAGGGATGGGGCAACGTCATGTACATCCCGGCCGCGCCGTGGTGTGCGCGGAACGAGCGGTACGCCGTGGAGATCGAACGCGCGCACGCGACGGGGTCGAGCCCGAGTGACTTCCCGGAGGAGCACTACGAGCGCGCCTGGCCGAACCGCGGTCAGGCGAACAACACGCGGAACACCGCGCCCTCGCCCGGCGTGGTGTCCAGCTCGACCCGCCACCCGTGCGCCGCCACCAGCGCCGCCACGATCGCGAGCCCCAGCCCGGTCCCACCGGGCCCCCGAGCCGGATCCGCCCGGTAGAACCGCTCGAACGCCCGCGCGGCCTGCGAGGCGGTCATCCCGGGCCCGCGATCGGCGACTTCGACCGCGTCCGGCGTCAGCCGGACCGTGATCGGGGATCCGGCCGGGGTGTGGACCACGGCGTTCTCCAGCAGGTTCGTCAGGATCTGCCGGACCCGCGCCTCGTCCGCCTCCACCGGCACGGGCCCGGCCGGCAGTTCCAGCGAGACGGGGCGCGTGATCTCGTGCACCGCGTCGGTCACCAGCACGACCATGTCCACAGAGGACAAGGTCAGCGGCTGCTCGGAGTCGAGGCGGGCCAGTTGCAGCAGGTCGTCGACCAGCACGCCCATCCGCTGGGAGTGGTCCTCGACGCGCTTCAGCACCTCCGCGGCATCCGGGGCCGCGCCCTGCCGGTACAGCTCGGCGTAGCCCCGGATCGACGTCAGCGGGGTGCGCAGCTCGTGTGACGCGTCGGCCACGAACTGGCGCATCCGGCTCTCCGAACGGACTCGCGCCGCGAACGACGCCTCGATCTGGCCGAGCATCGTGTTCAACGCCGACGCCAGGCGTCCCACCTCGGAGCCCGGGCGGTGCACGGGGACCCGGCGCGACAGGTCGCCCGCCGCGATCTCCCCGGCGACCCGCTCGACCTCCTCCAGGGCGCGCGTCGAGGCTCTGACCAGCGCGTAGCCGGCCATGCCCACCAACACCAGCGCGCCCAGGCTGATCAGCAGGAACGCGAGCCGCAGGTCGTCGACCGCGCGGTCCACCTCCGACTGGTCGAGCGCGGCGACCAGCTCGGAGCCGTCCAGCTCCCGCATCACCACCCGCGTCGACTCCACGGTGATGTGCTCGCCGGGGGTCATGACGCCGAACGGCGGCAGCCCCTCCAAGGGCGTGCCCGCGACGACTCCGTCCCGAGAACGCAGGAGCATGTTGTCCCGCAACGGAAGTGAGCGGGGCAGCGACACCGCGCGGTCGAGGCGGGCGTCCAGTTGGTGCAGGAGGTAGTTCTCCATCACCTTCGAGCCGATCAGCCACGTGCCGACCAGGCCCGCGGCCGCCAGGGCGACGAGCACGACCACCAGCCGCACGCGCAACGTCATGGGCGGATCATGTACCCGATGCCGCGCACCGTGTGGATCAGCCGGGGCTCCGAGGCGTCCACCTTGCGCCGCAGGTACGAGATGTACGACTCGACCACGCCGACGTCGCCGTCGAAATCGTGCGACCACACCTGGTCCAGGATCTGCGCCTTCGACAGCACGCGCCCGCTGTTGCGCAGCAGGCAGTGGAGGAGGCGGAACTCCGTTGGCGACAGCTCGATGACTCGCGCACCACGCCTCACCACGTGGCTCTCCACGTCCAGGGAGAGGTCACCGCACGTCAGCTGCTCGGACTCGCCGGGGCGGGTGCGGCGCAGCACGGCCGTCACCCGCGCGATGACCTCCTCCAGGCTGAACGGCTTGGTGATGTACCCGTCGCCGCCGATCGTCAGGCCGGTGACGCGGTCGTCCGCGCCGTCCCGCGCGGTCAGGTACAGCACCGGCACGCGCACGCCCGAGGAACGCAGGCGGCGCACCACCTCGAACCCGTCGCGGTCGGGCAGCATCACGTCGAGCAGCACCAGGTCCGGAGCGCCGGTCCGGGCGGCCTCCAGCGCCTCGGAGCCGGTCGCCGCGCTGGACACGGCGAACCCCGCGAACCGCAGGCTCGCGCACAGCAGTTCGCGGATGCTCGGCTCGTCCTCCACGACGAGCAGCCGTCCCCTCACCCCGTCGCCGGTCGCTGGGTGATCGTCTGACCGGTCACGGTGCCGTCGGACCCGGCCTGGCCCTGCACCACGACCTGCTGGCCCGCCTTGAGATCGGCCAGCTTGCCCTCCGAGCTGATCTCCACCTTCGTGGCGTCCGAAGTGGACACCTTGACGACCTGACCGTTCTGCGTCTTCACGTACACGGTGGTGCCGTCGACGTGGTCGATCGTGCCGACGGTGCCCCGTCCGAACTGACCTCCGCCCTGCCGGTTGACGCCCGACGGGGGAGTGCCGCCGCCGGGGAACTGGCGGCCGGAGGCGGTCTGGCGCGTGGGCGTTTCGCCGGCACCGAAGGACTTCTGCACGAACACCCCGCCCACGAACGCCACGATGGCGAGCACCGCGACACCGAGGACGACCGTGGTCTTGCCGACGCCCGTCTTGCGCTCCTGCAGCTCGGCCGAGAGGTCGTTCTCGAGCGGCTGGTCGAGTGGGTTGGACACGTCCAAGACTCCTTATTCGTGCCGGAGGGCTTCGATGGGACGGAGCTTCGCGGCGCGGGAGGCCGGGTAGCTGCCGAAGAACAGGCCGATCAACGCCGACACCGCGAACGCGAGCAGCACCGACGACGGCACGAGCACGGGCTGGATGCCCGCGATGGTGAACTGGCTGCCGATCATCCCCGCCGCCACGCCCAGGGCGCCGCCGAACAGGCTCAGCAGCGTCGCCTCGATCAGGAACTGCCCGAGGATCGAGGAACGGGGCGCCCCCACGGCCTTGCGGATGCCGATCTCCCGGATCCGCTCGGTGACCGTCACCAGCATGATGTTCGTGATGCCGATCCCGCCCACCAGCAACGAGATCGCCGCCACGGACGCCAGCAGCACCGTGAACGTCTCCGTCGTCGCCGTCCGCGCGGTCAGGAGCTGGTCCTGGCTCAGGATCCGGTAGTCCGGGGTAGTGGTGACCTTGTGGCGCCCGTTGAGGATCGTCGTCACCTGGGCCTGCGCGTTCGGCAGCGCGTCGGCGGACCGGGCCTGCACGACGATCTGAGTCAGGCTGCCGTAGCCGGTCAACGCGTTCTGCGTCGTCGTCAACGGCGCCACCGCGAGGTCGTCGGCGTCCTGCAACCCGCTGGAACCCTTGGCGGCCAGCACCCCCACGACGGTGAACGGGATGTTGTTGACCAGCATGGACTTCCCGACCGGATCGCTGCCGGGGAACAGCTCCGCCGCCACGGTCGAGCCGATCACCACGACCTTGCGCGCCTGCTGGACGTCGTTGTCGGAGAACAGGTTCCCCTGCGCGACCGCGCTGTTCGTCGTGTCGAAGTAGCGCGGGTCGGAGCCGATGAACTGCCCGATGTCGTGCGTCGTGTCGCCGTAGCCCGCGGTCGCCTGGGCCGAGACCACCGGCGACGCGTACTTGACGTCGGGGGAGTCGGCGCCCACCAGCGCGGCCGCGTCCGCCGTGGTCAGGGGCTTGGCGGTGGTGCCGGGCTGGGCGCGCTGCGGGCTGATCGTCAGGATGTTCGTGCCGAGCCCGGCGATGCTCTGCTGCACCGCGCTCGACGCGCCGTTGCCGACCGCGATCAGCAGGATCACCGACGCGACACCGATCAGGATGCCGAGGGTGGTGAGCCCGGACCGCATCTTGTTGGCGGTCAGGCCCCTCACGGCGAACGCGGCGATCTCGAAGATCCTCACACCAGCACCCCCGCGACTCTGCCGTCCACGACCCGGACGGTCCGCATGGCGTGCGCGGCGACCTCGTCCTCGTGCGTGATCAGCACGACCGTGCGGCCGCTCGCGTTGAGCCGGTCGAGGATGCCGAGCACCTCACGGCTGGAGTCCGTGTCCAGGTTGCCGGTCGGCTCGTCGGCCAGCACGATCGCGGGCGACGTCACCAGGGCCCGGGCGATGGCGACGCGTTGCTGCTGACCACCCGACAACTCGTTGGGCCGGTGGTGAGTGCGGTCCTTGAGGCCGACGAGGTCGAGCGCCGCCAGCGCCCGTTCGCGTCGTTGGGCACGTCGAACTCCCGCGTACACCAGCGGGAGTTCGACGTTCGCGAGTGCCGTCGTCCGCGGCACCAGGTTGAAGGACTGGAAGACGAACCCGATCTTCCTGTTGCGCAGCAACGAGAGCTGCTCCTCGTCGAAGTCGCCCGTGTCGATCCCGTCGAGCAGGTACTTGCCGCCGGACGGCACGTCGAGGCACCCGAGGATGTTGAGCAGCGTCGACTTGCCCGACCCCGACGCGCCCATGATCGCGATGTACTCGCCCTTCTCGACGGTCAGGTCGAGGCCCCGCAACGCGTGCACGGCCGTGTCGCCGCTGCCGTAGGTCTTGCGGAGGTCGCGGACCTCGATGACCGGGCTCATCGACCGGTCCCGGTGAAGCCGCCGCCGTTGCGCTGGCCGCCGGTGCCGGGGAACTGACCGGCCGGCTGCTGCCTGTTCTGGTTCGTGGACGTCGTGACCTGCGGCAGCACGACCTCCTCGCCCGCCGACAGCCCGGACTTGATCTCCACGTACTGGTCGCCCCGCACGCCGACCTCGACGGTCTTGCGCGTCTCGGCGCCGTTCTCCAGCACCTGCACGGAACTCTCGCCGTTGACCGTCTGCACGGCCGCGGCGGGCACCGCGAGCACTCCGGTGGCTCCCGCTACCGTGATCTCGACGCTCGCCGACTGACCGGGCCGCAGGCCCTCCGGCGGCGAGGTCAACGTGAGCGTGACGCCGTACTGCACGACGTTGTTCGCCGTCGTCGGCGTGAGATCGACCTGCGTGACCTTGGCCTGGACCGGCTGCGACTGCATCGCGTTGACCGTGACGGTCGCCGCCTGGTCGGCCTTGAGCTTGCTGACGTCGGACTCCGAGACGTTCGCGTGCAGCACCAGGTTCTTGAGGTCCGTGACGACCACGAACCCGGACGTCGTCGTGGTGGTGGAGGTCGTGCTGCTGGACGTGGTGTTCGAACTGCCGACCTTCTGGCCGACCGAGCCGGTCACCGACGTGATCGTGCCGTCTCCCGGCGCGGTGAGCGTGGTGGCAGCGAGCGTGTCCTTCGCTTGCTGGAGCGAGAGCTGCGCCTGCCGGTACGCCGTGAGCAACGCCGTGGTGCCCGTTCCCTTGTCCAGCGCGGCGTTCAGGTTGCCCTGCGCGATGTCGACCTGCAGCTGCGCCTGCGTGGGGTCGAGCTTCGCGAGCTGCTGGCCCTTGGTGACGACGTCGCCGACCTTGACGTTGATCTCGGTGACCGTGCCGCTCGCCCCGAACGACGCGGCGGCGCTGAACGAGCTCTGCACCGTCCCCGAGGCCGTGACCACCTCGCTCACGTCGCGGTTCGCGGCGGCGGCCGTGCGGGCCGCGGTGGGCTGGGCACTGCCGGAGGAACCGAAGAACACCAGGTAGCCGGCCACACCGGCGCCGAGGAGCACCACCACCAGCAGTCCGTTGATCACCAAGGATCTGCGACGTCGAGTCATGGCGTGGGATGCTCGTCCGGCAAGCTGTGGCGGGGCTGCGAGTTTCCTGGGAGCGAGCTGAAGATCATCCCGTCCGTTTTCACCCGAATGAGCCCCTTGTTGCTCTTCGAGCAAGCCCTACGGTCGGGGAATGGCCACCAGCACTCCCTCCACTGTGTACAGCCGAGACCTCGGTGAAGAGCTCCGCAAAGTTCGCGAATCCTCCACTGGTCTCACTGGCGCCGCCTTCGCGCTGCGCCTGGGCTGGGATCCGAGCAAGGTCTCCACCCTGGAGCGCGGCAAGTACTGCCCCAGCGAGATCGACCTGCTCCAGTACCTCTCGATGCTGGGCAAGGACATCGACTTCTTCGAAGACTTCAAGCGCCGCTTCAAGAACGCCTTCGAGGAGTACATCGTCCAGGTCTCGGACAACATGCGCACCCTCGTGATGGCGGAGTCGAACGCGAGGACGATCCTTCGTTACGACCCGCAGTCGGTGTCGGGCCTGATCCAGACGCCGGAGTACGCCTACGGTGTGTACCAGCTCAGCGGGTTCGTGGCCGAGGACCGGATTCCCGCGCTGGTGCAGGCACGGATCGATCGTCAGTCGATCCTGAAACGCCACAACCGGCCGAGTTGCCTGTTCTACATCCACGAGCACGCGTTGCAGTTGCGGGTCGGTGATGACCGGGTCATGGAGGAGCAGTACCTCCGGTTGCTCTTCAACGTGCATCTCGTGCGGATCATCCCTGCGGAGGCACCTGTGATCGCCTCCAGTTGCACGCTGTGGGAGTTCGACAAGGCGATGCCGGTGGCGTTCATCGACACCGACCTGGCGAAGGTGTTCGTGCAGGACCCCGCCGCAACGGTCAGAGCCCGTCTGCTGTTCGACCGTTTGGCTGAGGTCGCCTTGGATGAGGAACAATCGCGGAGCAAGCTGGCGGAGTACGTCGGCGGACCGCGAGAGGACCTCAGGGATGCAGGAACGCGTTTGGCGTAAGAGCAGCTACAGCGGGGGCACTGAGGACAGCGACTGTGTCGAGGTGTCGGTGGCCGCCGACACGCTCGTCCGGGACTCGAAGAACCCGGCCGGAGGGGTCCTGACCTTCAGTTTCGCCGCCTGGGAAAAATTCCTCGAGAACCGTTGAACCGTCCCGGGCCGCCCCACGTGTGGTGGCCATGGATGAGAAGACGGTGCTGGTGGGCAGGATTGCCCCGACGGTGATGCTGCCCAAGCAGGGCAGCCGGGTCGTGCCGCTGCGCCAGACCGCCCCTCTGCGGGTGGACGTGGCGGGCGGCGGGCCGGTTGGTCTGGCGTTCGCCTGCACCGTGAAGTCGCTCCTCGGCGACGGCGTGATGATCCGCGTGCACGACCGCCGCTGGATGCGCCAGGGCGACCGCGTCGTGTGGAAGGGCGCTGCCGAGGGCAACAACCGCCGCGAGCAGGTCGTGACGTTGCAGAGCAACGTCTGGGCGTCGCTCCCGCTCGCCGTGCAGCAGCGCCTGTTCGCGCCCGGCAAGTTCTCGGAGATGTGGCCGCTCGGCCCGGACTCCCCGGCGTCCAAGGGCAGGCCGCGCAACATCAAGATCCGCTGGATCGAGGACTGCCTGCTCGACATGGCGCAGGACGTCTACGGCATCGAGCTCGTCGCGGACGCCTACGCGCCGCCGGCGAAGTTCGACGGCCTGCACGTCCTCGCCATCGCCGACGGCGCCCGTTCCGCGACCCGCGAGGCGTTCTCGGCGCAGTTCGGCACCCCGAGCCGTGAACTGTTCTCAGTGGACGGTTCGCCGCTCGACGAGCGCGTCCTGGGCATCCGCGTCACCGCGAAGTCGCCCGACGAGCACACCGTTCCGCTGACCGTGGCGCAGAACAGGTTCCTGTTCAACTCGCTCGGCGGCGGCTTCATCAACATGCGCCTGACCGCCGAGGAGGCGTCCGAGATCGTCGCGCTCGGCGAGAGCGGCCCGGTCTCGTGCATCGGCAGGTTCGGCTGCACCATGCGCCCCTCCGGTAACGGCCGCTTCGTCTGCGACCGGCACCGCTCGGTCTTCAAGCCGTCCGTCGACAAGCTCTCGTACCTGTGGCCCCGGATCCTCGACGGCCTGCGCTTCTTCGGCGTCGGCGTGGCGGACGTCGTCGGCATCAACTCGTTCACGCTGGGCATGCAGCAGATGTCGAAGTTCACCGCGCAACTCGCCCCGTCGACGTTCGGCTTCCTGCTGGGCGACGCCGCGAACTCACTGCACTTCTGGCCGGGCCGAGGCCTCAACACGGGCCTCAAGAGCGCGCTCTCGCTGGCCGTGAACCTCCAGAAGCGCTGGCGCGGCAACGCCTTCCGCGCCGCCGACTTCGCGCAGCACGAGGGCATCATGCAGCAGCTGCAGTACCGCGAGAAGTCGCGCGCCTGGACCACCATGCTCATGCCGGACTCCGAGGGCACCCCGCGGGGCATCGAGGACCGCATCCGCGAGGGCCTCCAGGGCCCCGCCGACCGCGCCGCCCTCGTCAAGGCGCTGTACGAGCGCGTGCTCGAGATCAAGAAGCGCATGGGCGACCGGATGGGGCCGCTGGCGACCGACGAGTGGTACTACGGCCGCGTCAACGCCATGGACACCCGCACGCTCAAGGTGATGGTGGAGTCCGGGGCGTGGATCACGCGGGAGATCGGCGGCGAGGAGGTCGAGGTGCCGTCGGCGGCGCCGGCCGTCGCGCCCGAGCAGCCCTCGAACCGGGGCCTGTCGCTGGTCAGCTAGGCCGGGTGGGCGGCGACGTCGTAGTCACGCCCGCAGGTACACCCACGCTTCCGCACCGGACCCGAGCCTCACCAGCGTGCGCCGATACTCGTCCACCTCGTGGACGTCGGCCGCGGCCAGGTCCGCGGTCGTCACCTCCAGCACCGTCCCGGCGACCGACTCGGCCGGGTCGCCGGTGAACGAGACGATCGGGTGCCGGTCCGTCGTCACCCGGTCCTGCCGGTAGCCGGGAAGCACGTCCTCCTTGCCCACGAGCGTGCGCCCGAAGTGCTCGATCTGCACCGGCGCCGTCTGCAAGATCCCGTACGAGAACAGGTTCACGACGGCCCCGGCAGGACCACCGATCCGTCGCAACACGGGCCGGGTGACGTCCGAGTTGCCGACCACGACCGAAGCGCGGTCCGCCGGTCCGACCTCCTCCAGGTACCGGCGGCCGGCCGCGTGGTACCGCTGCTCGAAGGCCAGTGAGGCCTGCTCCAGTCCGCCGAGCAGCTCCGCGTCACGTCGCGTCCCGCGGTCGAAGGCGACCTCGAAGGGCGTGTCCACGAAGACGACCTCGTCCCACTCCAGGTCCCGTTGCAGGAAGCTGCCGTCGACCACGAGCACGAGGTCGTCCGGGGCGAGAACGGGTGGCTCGTCGACCACCGCGTCCGAGTGCAGGTCGATGATCCGCGACCGGTACCGGCGATTCCCGCCGGGACCGAGCGGCTCCAGCACCAGCCGCGCGAACGAGGCGAAGTCGTAGGCGTCCAGGTAGTACCCGTCGGCCGAGGAGCGTCCGAGCCGGTGCCGGATCGCACGCGGGTTGTGGAACCCGTCCATCGACAGGTGCGCCGCCGAACGCCCGCGAGCCGCCACCAGGGCGGTCAGCTCGCGGGCCAGTGTCGTCTTGCCCGAGGCGGTGATGCCGTCGACCGCGACCCGCAGGGGGCGGTCGAGACCGACGAGGTGGTCGGCGATCCTGCCCAGCACGTGCTCTCGCGAAGTGATCACGGAACCGAAGTTAGTCCTCCTCCACCTCGCGCCGGGAGAGCCGGACCTCCTCGACGTCGAGCTTGCGCTGCACGGTCCGCAGCACGATGTCGTCGATGGCCTGCTCGTCGCGCAGTCGCACGACGGTCGCCCGCTTGTGCGCGATCAGCTCCAGCCGCAACGCCGTGTACTCGACCTCGGACTGCGCCACCTCCTCGTCACCGGCCTCCTTCGCCCGCACGACCTCGAGGTGGTGCTCGTACTCGGCGAGCACGCGCTTGTAGACGACGTCCGAGACGCCCACCTTGTCCGCGAGCCGGGGCAGCGCCTCGTAGGCCTCCTCGGACGCGGTCGACTGGGCGAGGCGGAGCTCCTCGTCCAGCGCGGTGTCCTCGGGCAGCCGGGAGAAGCGGATGATCGACGGGAGCATGACGGCCTGCACGATCAGCGTCAGCACCACGACACCGGACGTGATGAGGATGATCTCGTCGCGGAACGGGAACGGGCCGCCGTCCACCACCGTCACGGGCACGGCCAGCGCGGCGGCGAGCGACACGGCGCCGCGGAAGCCTGCGGCCGACGACACGAGTCGCTGGCGTGCGCCGACGCGGCGCAAGCGTTGTTGCGGGCGACGGTCGAGGGCGCGGATCACGTACGGGGTCGTGTAGCTCCACAGCATGCGGGTGCCGACCACTGTCAGCGACACCAGGCCGATGGCGCCGAGCGTGGCGAGGGCCTCCGAGCCGTTCAACGACCGCAGCGCGCTGTGAGCCTGGAGTCCGATCAGGACGAACAGGGCGCCGTTCAGCACGAAGGTCGCGATGCCCCAGAACGCGTAGCTGACCTGGCGGGTGTCGGCGCGCACGATGCGCGGGCCGACCTGGGCCAGCACCAGGCCGCACGTGACCACGGCGATCACGCCCGAGCCGTGCACCGTCTCGGCCAGCAGGAACGCGGCGAACGGGGTCAGGATGCTGACCACGCTCTCGTGCAACGGGCTGTCGAGGCGCTTGCGGACCTGCACGGCGAGCCAGGCGACGAGCAACCCGGCCGCGGCGCCGCCCGCGTAGGACAACACCAGCTGCAGGCCGACGCGGCCGGTGCTGAACTGCTGCTCGCCGACGGTGATCGACACCGCGATGGCGTAGATCACGAGCGCCGTGCCGTCGTTGATCAGGGACTCGGCGCGCAGGATGGTCGTCGTGCGGCGCGGCATGCCGCGGGCGATCGCCGAGACCGCCGTCGCGTCGGTGGGGGCCAGTGCCGCGCCGAGCACCCACGCCGGGCCCCAGTCGAGGCCCAGGGCGTGGGCGACGGAGGCCACCGCGGCGGCCGTCGCGAGCACGAGCAGCGTGCTGAGCAGCACGATCGGGCGCAGGTTGCTGCGGATCTCCCGCAACGAGGTGTTGAGGCTCTCCCAGTACAGCAACGCCGGCAGGAAGATCAGCAGCATCGCCTCGGGCGGCAGGCTGACCTCTTCCAGGGCGGGCACGAAGCCGAGCACCGCGCCGCACGCGACCAGCAGGACCGGGGCGGCGACGCGGAGCCGTCCGGACACGACGCTGCTCGCGAGGATGCACACACCCAGCACCACTACGAGTTCGAGACCGAGCATGCGCTAGAAGATAGGCCGATCAGGGCCGCAGCGCGTCATCCAGTTCGGCCAGCAGCCGGGCCTTGGGGCGCGCTCCCACGATCTGGCGGATCGGCTCGCCGTCGCGGAACAGCAGCAGCGTGGGCAGTGACATGACCTGGTGGTCGCGGGCGGTGGCGGTGTTCTCGTCGGCGTTGATCTTGACGACGGTCAGGTCGTCGCGTTCGCGGTCGATCTCCTCCAGCACGGGCGTGAGCATGTGGCACGGCCCGCACCACTGCGCCCAGAACTCGACGAGCACGGTGCCCGTCCTCGTGCTGTCCGCGAACGTGGCATCGGTCAACTGGTGCACTGGATCTCCTCGGGTACGACGCACGGGTCCTGGAAGGCGAGCCTGGCCAGCAGGAACTCCCGGACGGTGGTGAGCCGCTCCAGGCAGGCGTCCACCTCGGCGAGCCTGCGCCGGTAGACCTCGCGCGAGTCCGGGCAGGAGTCGCCGGACTCGTGGCCCGCGCGCAGGCAGGCGACGAACGGCCGGGTGTCCTGCAACGACAGGCCGACCGACTGGAGCGCCTGGATCTCGCGCACCAGTCGCAGGTCGTGCTCGTCGTACTCGCGGTAGCCGTTCGACGTGCGCTGCGCTTCGAGGAGCCCTTCCGACTCGTAGAACCGCAGCGCACGGGTGGTGGTGCCGGCTCGCTTGGCCAGTTCGCCGATCCTCATGGACCCCAACGCTAAACCTTCACGCGCACGTCAAGGCAAGCCCGCGAGATATTCCCGTTCCGGCCGGGATTCCCACCCAGTGGCCGCCCCAGCACGAGGCCCGTCACCGCGAACAGAATGCGAGGAAAACGACGAGAGGGGGACCGGTGGGCGCATCATTGCACCTGGCCGCGGCACTCCAGGCGACCGGCGACGAGGCGTACAGCGCGCGGCACTGGGCCGAGCTCGTGCGCGCGGCGGAGGACGCCAAGCTCGACTTCGTCACGTTCGACGACTCGCTCGACGGCCGGCCGGGGCTCGACGCCGTGCTCACGGCGGCGCGGATCGCCCCGCTCACCACGCGGATCGGACTGGTGCCGACGGCGGTGGTCACGCACACCGAGCCGTTCCACCTGTCCAAGGCGATCGCCACGCTGGACTACGTGAGCAAGGGCCGCGGCGGGGTGCGGCTGGCTGTGGCGGCGGAACCCGCTGTGGCCCGGCATTTCGGGCGTCGTGACGACCTCGATGATCTGTGGGAGGAGGCTGCGGACTACGCGGAGGTCCTGCGCCGGTTGTGGGACAGCTGGGAGGACGACGCGGAGATCCGCGACGAGGCCACGGGGCGGTTCATCGACCGGGAAAAGCTGCATTACATCGACTTCGAGGGCCGCTGGTTCTCCGTCCGCGGGCCGTCGATCACGCCACGCCCGCCGCAGGGCCACCCGGTGATCGCCGCGACCGAACCGGTGGGCGACATCGTGTTCTCCGACGACGTCCCGGCGACCGGCGGGCTCGTCTTCCGGGACGTGGACGCGTCCACCCCGGTGGAGCAGCTGATCGCGTGGCACGCCGAGGGCTTCGCCGGGTTCCGGCTGCACGGCGACCTCCGCCAGATCACCCGCGAGGTGGTGCCGGAGCTGAGGAAGAGCGGCGTGTTCCGCACCGAGTACGAGCACTCGACGTTGCGCGGCCACCTCGGCCTCGCCCGGCCCGCCAACCAGTTCGCCTGAAGGAGCGCGAGATGACCAAGCAGATCCACCTCGCCGCGCACTTCCCCGGCGTGAACAACACGACCGTCTGGAGCGACCCGCAGGCGGGCAGCCACATCGAGTTCGACTCGTTCGTCCACTTGGCACGGACGGCCGAACGGGCGAAGTTCGACTTCTTCTTCCTCGCCGAGGGGCTGCGGCTGCGCGAGCAGGGCGGCAAGATCTACGACCTGGACGTCGTCGGCAGGCCCGACACGTTCACGGTGCTCGCCGCGCTGGCCGCCGTCACCGAACGGCTGGGGCTCGCCGGCACGATCAACTCCACGTTCAACGAGCCGTACGAGGTGGCGCGGCAGTTCGCGTCCCTCGACCACCTCTCGGACGGGCGCGCGGCCTGGAACGTCGTCACCTCGTGGGACGCGTTCACCGGCGAGAACTTCCGGCGCGGCGGGTTCCTGGCGAACGAGGACCGCTACACCCGCGCGGAGTCGTTCCTGCGCACCGCGTGGAAGCTGTTCGACACCGGAGTGGGGCAGTTCGAGCACCAGGACCGGCACTTCGACATCAGCGGGACGTTCGGCGTCCCGCGCTCGCCGCAGGGCCGTCCGGTGATCCTGCAGGCGGGGGACTCCGACGAGGGCAGGGAGTTCGCCGCCGCCACCGCCGACGCGATCTTCTCGCGGCACGGCACGCTGGAGGCCGGGCAGAGGTTCTACAGCGACGTGAAGGGCAGGCTCGCCAAGTACGGCCGCACGCACGACCAGCTCGTGGTGCTGCCCGCGGCCACGTTCGTCCTCGGCGACACCGACGCGGACGCCCAGGAGAAGGCTGCGGTCGTAAGGCGGCAGCAGGTCAGCGGGGCGACCGCGA
Source organism: Lentzea sp. HUAS12 (assembly GCF_024125735.1). Lineage (NCBI taxonomy): Bacteria > Bacillati > Actinomycetota > Actinomycetes > Pseudonocardiales > Pseudonocardiaceae > Lentzea > Lentzea sp. HUAS12. The sequence continues at coordinate 3,272,781 of NZ_CP099738.1, read as the reverse complement.
TCCGGTTCCTCGAACAGGTCTGGAACCGCGACCTCAGCGCGTACGACCCGGACGGCCCGCTGCCCGAGGTCGAGCCGGTGATCGGTGAGAACACGATCGCGAAGGGCCGCGCGAGCGTGCGCATGTTCAAGGACCCGGCCGCGACCGTGAAACAGTGGCGGGAGAAGGCCGCGGCGAAGAACCTGTCCATCCGCGACCTCGTGATCGACGTCAGCGCCCGGCAGAACTTCATCGGGTCGGCGGACAGCATCGCCACGCAGATCAACGACCTGGTGCAGCAGGACGCGGCCGACGGCTTCATCCTCGTGCCGCACGTGACGCCGGGCGGGCTCGACGAGTTCGCGGACACCGTCGTGCCGTTGCTGCAGGAACGCGGCGTGTTCCGGTCCGAGTACTCGGGTCCGACGTTGAGGGATCATCTCGGTATCCGATAGTTGTTCAGCACGTGGACGTCCTTGCCCACGCCGTTGGTCGGTACATAACGTGAACGTCGTTGAGTGAGTGCTCTCCTCAAGAGCGCAGGGAAGGGAGGACGGGATGAACGCCGCGTTGGTCCCGTCCTCCCGCTGTCACATCGACTGTACGAGCTGACTTTCCACCTCGCTCGTCTCACGTTCCCCGCCGCAGCAAGGACTCGCCATGACCTCTGGCACGCTGACGCCTACGTCCACAAAGGACGATGATCTTTCCGCTTTGCCCGTCGTGCCGGCCCGCCACCCGTGGCGCTGGGTCGGGGTGGCGTTCGTGCTGGTGCTCGCCGCGCAGTTCGTGCACGGCCTGGTCACGAACCCGGCCTGGGACTGGCCGACGTTCGCGCGGTACTTCACCGCCCAGTCGATCCTCACCGCCGTCGGCACGACGATCTTCCTGACGGTGTTCGGCACCGTCCTGGGCTTCGCGCTCGGCATCGTGGTCGCGGTCCTGAGGATGTCGAAGAGCCCGTTCCTGAGCGCGGTGGGCTGGACCTACATCTGGGCGTTCCGGTCGATCCCGCTGATCGTGCAGCTGCTGTTCTGGTTCAACATCTCCTACCTGTACCAACGGCTTTCGCTCGGCATCCCGTTCGGGCCGGAGTTCGTGAGCTTCGAGACGATCTCGCTGATCAGCCCGATGGGCGCGGCCGTCCTCGGTCTTGCGCTGCACCAGGCGGCCTACGCGGCGGAGATCGTCCGGTCCGGCGTGATCTCCGTCGACCGCGGGCAGCTGGAGGCGGCGGCCGCGCTCGGCATCCCCAGGTTCCGCCAGTTCCGCAGGATCGTTCTGCCGCAGGCGATGCGATCGATCCTGCCCAACGCGGCCAACGAGGTGATCAGCCTCTTCAAGGGCACCTCGGTCGTCTCGGTGATGGCGATCGGCGAGCTGTTCTACCAGGTGCAGGTCATCTACGGCCGCAACGCCCGGGTCGTCGCGCTGCTGATGGTCGCGACCATCTGGTACATCGTCCTGACCACCCTGCTCTCGATCGGCCAGCACTACGTCGAGCGCTACTTCGCGCGAGGAGACCACCGGTGATCGAGGTCCTGAACGTGCACAAGAGCTTCGGCGCGCTGGAAGTGCTGCGCGGGGTGTCGCTGAACGTCGCCGCCGGCGAGGTCGTGGTGGTGCTCGGACCGTCCGGGTCGGGCAAGTCGACGTTGCTGCGCACGATCAACCACCTGGAGAAGGTCAACCGCGGGTACATCACGATCGACGGCGACCTGATCGGCTACCGGCGGCGCGGCGGGAAGCTCCACGAGCTCAAGGAACCCGAGATCCTCAAGCAGCGCAAGGACATCGGGTTCGTGTTCCAGAACTTCAACCTGTTCCCGCACCTGACCGCGCTGGAGAACGTCGCGGAGGTCGCGGAACTCGCCGACGCCCGGCACTTCCTGGAGCGGGTCGGCCTGGCGGACAAGGCGTCCGCGTATCCACGGCAGCTCTCCGGCGGCCAGCAGCAACGGGTCGCGATCGCGCGAGCCCTGGCCACGCGGCCGAAGGTCGTGCTGTTCGACGAACCGACGTCGGCGCTCGACCCCGAACTGGTCGGCGAGGTGCTGGACGTGCTCCGCGACCTCGCCCGGTCCGGCACCACGATGGTCGTCGTCACGCACGAGATCGGCTTCGCCCGCGAGGTGGCCGACCGGATCGTGTTCATGGACGAGGGCGTGATCGTCGAAGAGGGACCGCCTGACCAGTTGCTCGACCACCCCGTCCACGAGCGCACCCGCGCTTTCCTGTCCAAGGTCCTGTAGAAGGAGTTCGTTGTGCGCAAAGTACTTCTCGCCGTGCTGGCGTTCGGTCTGGCTGCCTGCGGCACCGCCGGTGGTGAGGAGCCCACCGAGGTCGCCGGCCTCAGTGTGAACCTCGGTCCCGACCAGAACCGGGTCACCGCCACCAAGGACGACAAGATCGCCGCCAAGGTGCCGGAGAAGTTCAGAGCCAAGGGTGAGCCGACGATCGGCGGATCCGCCGGCACAGCACCACCACTGCGGTTCTACGCCACCGACGACAAGACCGTGATCGGCGTCGAGACCGACATCGCCACGCTGGTCGCCGACGTGCTGGGCCTGAAGCCCAAGCTCGAGGTCTCGTCGTGGGAGAACCTGTTCGTGGGCCTCGACAGCGGCGCCTACGACCTCGGTCTGTCGAACATCACCGTGACGGAGGCGCGCAAGGAGAAGTACGACTTCGCCACCTACCGCCTCGACACCCTGGCGTTCGAGGCGAAGAAGGGCGGCACCTGGAAGGTCAAGGAGCCCAAAGACGTGGCGGGCAAGGTGATCGCCGTGTCGTCGGGCACGAACCAGGAGAAGATCCTGGTCGACTGGAGCACCAAGAACGTCGCCGCGGGCCTGAAGGCCACGGACATCAAGTACTTCCAGAACTCGTCGGACTACTACCTCGCGCTGCAGTCCGGCCGCATCGACGCCTACCTCGGCCCGAACCCCACCTCGGCCTACCACGCGGCGACGTCCGGGCAGACCGAGGTGATCGGCAACTTCTCCGGTGGCGCCACCGTCCAGGGCAAGATCGCGGTGACCACCAAGAAGGACAGCGGTCTCGTGGGACCGGTCCAGGAGGCGCTGAACCAGCTGATCGCCAACGGCAAGTACGCCGAGGTCCTGAAGCGCTGGGGGCTGGAGGACGAGGCCGTGCCGACGTCGGAGGTCAACCCGCAGGGTCTGCCGAAGAGCTGAGGGGTGGGGGACATGAGGTTCAGCATCACCATCGACACCGAGGACGAGGACACCGCGCTGCGGCTGCTCGGCGCGCTGCGGGACGTGGGGCTGATCCCCGCGGTCGAGGCGGCGGAGGTCGAGGACGTGGACGTCCGGATCCTGCCGGACACCCGCCAGGTCCTGCTCCACGAGTCCGCGGTCGAGCTGACGAGGCTGGAGTTCGAGCTGCTGTTGCACCTGTGCGAGAACACCGACCGGGTGCACCGCCGCCGTGAACTGCTGGCCGCGGTGTGGGGCGTGAACGACGACTACAGCGGCGCCCGCACGGTCGACGTGCACGTCCGGCGGGTGCGGCAGAAGCTCGGCGACGCGGCGGACGTGATCCAGACCGTGCGCGGCGTCGGCTACCTCGTCGCGTCGAGCAGCCGGTTCCGGGTGGAACGCCCACCCAACGTGGTGCGGCTGGCGGACCGGCGCGCCGGATGACCCTCTCCGTCCACTGGACGAGGCCGGACGCTCCCGAGGTCGCCGAGATGATGGCCGAACTGCTGCACGAGTACGTGAGCAGGTACGGCCCGGCGGCCCGGGAGCGGATGGAACGCTTCCCGGACTCGTCGCTGACACCTCCCGACGGACGGCTGCTCGTGTTGCTGCGGGACGGCGTCGCCGTGGCGGGCGGAGCGTTCCGGCGGCACGACGAGCGCACCGCGGAGTTCAAGCGGATCTGGACGCACTCGGCGCACCGCCGCCAGGGCCTCGCCCGGCGCGTGCTGGAGGTGCTGGAGGCGGAGGCGTTCCGGCTCGGCTACCGGCGCGTCTACCTGACCACCGGACCGCGCCAGCCCGAGGCACGCGGCCTGTACCTGGCGGCGGGCTACACGCCGTTGTTCGACGTGACGGTCCCGCCTTCCGGACCGCTGCCGTTCGAGAAACGAGTTGCCGAGCCCGTGGGGACGGTGTTGCATGCGTAGCTGACCCGGGGGAGTTGATCGATGCCCGAGATCGCCACGGACGTGGCTCTGGTGCGGGACCTGATACGCACGCAGTTCCCGCGCTGGCGGGGTTTGCCGGTGCGGGAGGTCGCGCACGGCGGCACCAGCAACGCGCTCTACCGGCTGGGCGACTCGCTGGCGGTGCGGCTCCCGCGCCGCGAGTGGTCCGCCGACGACGCCGCCGAGGAAGCGCTGATCGTGCCGCTGGTCGCGCCTTCTCTGCCGGTCGCGGTGCCGGAGCCGCTGGAACTGGGCGCGCCGACCGACCGGTACCCGTACCAGTGGTCGGTGGTGCGGTGGATCGACGGCGTGACGGCTCCCGTCGAAGCAGTCGACGAGGACGTTCCTTTCCGGCTGGCGGAGTTCGTCCGGGCGTTGCAGTCGGTGGACGCTCAGGGCAGGCCGTGGAAGTCGAGTCGTGGCCGGGTGAGCGGGATCGAGGACGACTCGGCCGTCCGCTCGTGCATCGCCCAGATCGGGGGCGGTCCCCGGCTCGTCGCGATCTGGGAGGAGTCGCTGGCCGCGCCCCGGTGGGAGCGGCCGGGCCGTTGGCTGCACGCCGACCTGCACGAGGGCAACCTGCTGTTCACCGGCGGCGCGCTGACCGGCGTGATCGACTGGGGGAGCGCCGGGGTCGGTGATCCCGCCGCCGACCTCATGACGGCGTGGCTGTACCTCGATTCGCGCGGGCGCAAGGCGTTCCAGCGCGAGCTCGCCGAGTTCGACGACGCGGACTGGGCGCGGGCGCAGGGCTGGGCGCTGCACCTCGCCGTGCTGGCGCTGCCGTACTACCGCGAGACCAACAGGTTCCTGGCGGGGATCGCGCGCCGCACGCTGGACGGGTTGTGCCCGGGGTGGGACGACTGATGCGGATCGACCTGTCCCTTGTGGAGGGTTTGGTCCGGTCGCAGTTCCCGCGGTGGAAGGGGTTGGCGCTGACCGAGGTCCGGCACGGTGGGACCGATCACGCCATCTTCCGGCTCGGTGACGAGCTCGCGGTCCGGTTGCCGCGGATCAAGGAGGCGTGGGACCAGGCCGAGCGCGACTTCGAGGTGGTGCCGCGGCTCGCGCCGCACCTGCCGGTCGCGCTGCCGGAACCCCTGGAACTCGGTGAGGCCACCGACGACTACCCGTACCGGTGGTCGGTCGTCCGGTGGCTGGAGGGCGACATCTCCACGATCGACGCCGTCGGCCCGCGCACCGGCGCTCGTCTGGCCGAGGTCCTCCAGGCGTTGCAGGGAATCAGCACGGACGGCGAGCCGTGGACCACCTACCGGGGACGTCGTGACATCGCCGTGAGCGACCTGGGTGTCCGGGCGGCCATCGCGAAGCTGGGCGGTGACCCGGGGCTCACGGCGATCTGGGAGGACGCGATCAGCGCTCCCGCCTGGGATCGGCCGCTGACCTGGCTGCACGCCGATCTCCACCGCGGCAACCTGCTGTTCACGGACGGCGAGCTGTCCGGCGTGATCGACTGGGGCTGCGCGGCCGCCGGTGATCCGGCCGGGGACCTCATGACGGCGTGGCTGTTCCTCGACCAGCGGGGCCGGGCGCAGTTCCGGCGCGAGCTGGGCGGGGTCGACGACGCCACGTGGGCGCGTGCGCGGGGCTGGGCGCTGGAACTGTCCGTACTCGCTCTCGCGCGGCACGGTGACAGCATCCCGTCCGTCGCCGAGATCGCCCGCCACGCCCTCGGCCAGTTACTCGCGGAACGCCCCCGGTGACATCCCCGTCTCCCGCGCGAAGAACTTCGTGAAGTTCGTCGGCTCGCTGAACCCCAGCCGGTGGCCGATCGCCGCCGAAGACAGGTCGGTGTGCACCAGCAGGCGCTTGGCCTCCAGCGTCACGCGGGCGTCGATCAACGCCTTCGCGGACTGCCCGGTGGCGGCCAGGCAGATGCGGTTGAGGCTGCGCGTCGAGTAGCCGATCCGGGCCGCGTAGTCGGCGGCACTGCGGGTCGAGGCGAACGAGCGCTCGAGCTCCTGCTGGAAGCGTTCGAAGCGCGGGTCCCGGCCCGGGGTGGCGCCGGGCAGGCGGGCGATCCGCAGCAGCAGCGCGTTCAGCAGGGTGCGGAGCAGGTCGACCGGCTCGCCGGTCAGCAGGTTGCGGCGGTACTCCTGGCGGAGGTCCTGCATCGCGCGGGTGAAGACGGCTCGTTCCGCCCGCGGCACCTCGTGGAGCACCGGGCCGAACGGGCTCAGGACCGGGAAGGCCGGGGTGAAGAGCACCATCGACGCGTCGAGCCGGGCCGTGGGCAGGCGGAGCACGCGGCCGGGGCTGACGTGCAGCAGCGTGCCGGGGGCGCACGGGTGGTCCACGAAATCGACCATGGTGGTGCCGGTGCCCGCGGTGAACAGGAACAGCTGGTGGAAGTCGGTGCGGTGCACCTTGGTGAGCGTGTCCTCGGTGAGCCTGCGGCGGAGCACGCCGAGGTCGAGGGCTTCGAGGCCCAGCTGCCCGCGGTCGGGGTTGCTGAAGCCGAAGTGTGCGACCTGTCCACTTTTGACCATGGTGAGGCGTGATCCTACCTCGTCTCGGAGGCGTCGGCGGGGCATCGTCTACGCCATGGGAAACAAGGAGATCGTGCTCAAGGCCGCAGGGGAACTGTTCGGCGACAGGGACCCGTCCGCTGTGGACCGCTGGGTCGCGCCGGGGTACCGGCAGCACAGCTCGCTCGTCGCGGACGGGCCCGAGGCGTTGCGAGGACTCGTCGCGAGTCTGCCCGAGGGGTTCCGGTACGAACTGGCGCGGGTGATCGCCGACGGTGATCTCGTTGCGCTGCACGGTGTCTACCACGGGTTCGGGCCCGAGCCGCTCGTCGCGTTCGACCTGTTCCGGGTGGAGGACGGCAAGCTCGCCGAGCACTGGGACGCGCTCACGCCCGTGGTCGGGGACACCGCGAGTGGACGGTCCCAGACCGACGGTGCGGCGCAGCCGGCCGGGGACGGCACCGAGGCCAGTCGTGCGCTGGTCACGGAGTTCGCGCAGCGGATCCTGCAGGACGCCGACTACTCGGTGCTGACCGACTACATCTCCACCGAGACCTACCTGCAGCACAACCCGGAGGCGGCCGACGGGCTCGACGGGTTCGGTGCCGCGGCGGCGCAGTGGGCGCAGCAGGGCAAGAACCTCGTCTACAAGACCGTGCACCGGGTCGTGGCCGAAGGCGATCTCGTGCTGCTGCAGTCGGAAGGTGAGTTCGGGGAGCCGGTCGCGTACTGGGACCTGTTCCGCGTCCAGGACGGCAGGATCGTCGAGCACTGGGACGTGATCGCGCCGATCCCGGCCGCGCTGCCGCACTCCAACGGGCTGTTCTGACGTGCTCGGCTACCGGTCCGCGGTCGCGCTGGACGAGCCGTTCCGGCCGCTCGGCGCGCCCGCGTCCGCCGAGGAGTTCGAGGAGTTGACGAGCCGCGCCCTGCGCATGCTCGGAGGCCGCGGCGATCGCCGGAGCCTGCGCGCGGCGCTGACCGTGCGGGAGCCCGCGCCGATCGATCCCGAGCTGATGGCGGTGCTGGACGCGTTGCTCGGCGGCGAACGGCGGGTGGACGCCGACGCGCCGGCGTTGCCCGGGCCGGTCGCGGTGTGGCGCGGTGACATCACGCGGCTCAGGGCCGACGCGATCGTCAACGCCGCCAACGACGCCCTGCTCGGGTGCTTCCAACCCATGCACGGCTGCGTCGACAACGCGATCCACAACGCCGCCGGGCCGCGGCTGCGGGCCGACTGCCGGCGGATCGTGGACCTGCACGGCACGCCGGAACCGACCGGCACCGCGAAGATCACCCGCGGGTACCACCTGCCCGCGTCGTTCGTGCTGCACACCGTGGGACCGGTCGTGCACGGCGAGCTGGAGCCCGAGCACGTCGCCGCGCTCGCCGACTCCTACCGGGCTTGCCTCGACCTCGCCGCCGAGGTCCCGGCAATCCGCACGATCGCGTTCTGCGGCATCAGCACGGGGATCTTCGGGTTCCCGAAACGACCGGCCGCCCGCGTCGCCGTGGGCGCGGTCGAGGACTGGCTCGCCCTGCGCCCCTGCCGGTTCGACCGGGTGGTGTTCGTGGTCTTCGGTGACGAGGACGAGGCTGCGTACCGGGAGTTGCTGTGACGCTGCGGCGGTGGCTGGACGAGGCCGAACACGTGCTGATCGCGGCGGGCGCGGGGCTGTCGGCGGCGGCCGGGTACGACTACTCGGACACTGCGCGGTTCGCGGAGCTGTTCCCGGTCCTGCACGCCCGGGGGCTGCGGGCGCGGTACCAGCTGATCGGGCTGCCGCTCCCGCCCCGGTTGCTGTGGGGTTACTGGTCCGTGCACGTCGACGACATCAGGTTCGGTGCGGGGCCGAACCCGGTGTACCAGGGGCTGCGGGACCTGGTCGGTGACCGCGACCACTTCGTCGTGACGTCCAATGTGGACGGGCTGTTCGCGCGCAACGGGTTCGTCGAAGACCGGATCTGGACGCCTCAGGGCGACTACGGCCGCTACCAGTGCGAAACACCGTGCACGCGGGAGACGTGGCCGAGCAGGCCGGTCGTCGAGGCGGCGCTGGCCACCTACGACGCGGCGACGGGCGAGGTCACCGCCGTGCCGTCGTGCCCGCGGTGCGGGGGAGCGGTGTTCCTCAACGTGCACAAGGGGCCCGAGTACGTCCCCGACCACTACGTTCCCGCCGGAAGGAGGATGCGCGACTGGGTGCGCGACGGTGTGCTCGTGCTCGAGATCGGTGCCGGGTACAGCACTCCGGGGGTCATCCGCTCACCGGTCGAGTCGCTCGTGCGCACCCTGCCAAGCGCTCGGTTGGTGCGGATCAACCGGGACCACGCGGAGGTCCCCGCCGATCTCGGTGAACGGGCGATGTCTGTCCGGGCGGACGTCCTGGAGGTGCTCGCCCGGCCATAGCACATCGCGCTAGCCGCGATCCGGAGTAAGGCGCCCCGCCATCCGGGTCCATTCGTCAGGTTACGTACGTGAGAAAGTTTCATCACCCTCTCGACGACACCTCGGGTTTGTGCGTACGGTGAGCGCATCGTAACCGTACCGACCAGTAGGAACCCTAGCTGAATTCCTTTCTCCCCACCCCTGCAGGGTGAGGAAGTGAGCGCAGTGAAGATGCTGTCGGATCGAGAACGGGTGCTGTGCCTGAGTCCGTTCAGCGCCCCCAACCCGGCCCTCGTGGTCGCCGCCGAACGGGCGGGCGGGCTCGGCGTGCTCGACCTCGGGCCCGCTGCCGCCGCCGACCTCGCGCGGGTCGCCGCGCGTCACCCGCGCGCGTTCGGGGTGAGACTGCACGGGCCGCTGGCGGTGCCTCTGCCGCAGGCCGTCGACACCGTCGTGGTGGATCTCGCCCGGTACACGCCGAACCGCGCTGAGCTGGGTGAACGCCGCGTCCTCGTGATCGTCACCTCGGTGGCGGAAGCGACTGCGGCGATCGAGTTCGGGGCGACGGGGCTGATCGCGAAGGGTGCCGAGTCGGGCGGCCGAGTGGGTGGCTCGCCCGCGTTCGTGCTGCTCCAGCAGGTGCTCGCGCTGACCGATCTGCCGGTCTGGGTGGCCGGTTCGATCGGGCCCGACACGGCCGCCGCCGCCATCGCCGGCGGTGCTCGCGGTGTGGTGCTGGAGGGCCAGCTCGCGCTCGTCGCGGAGGCCCGAAAACATATTTCCGGCGAATTTGTCAACGCGGTCCGGTTGATGGACGGCGCCGACACCGTCGTGAACGACGGGTTACGCGTGCATGTTCGTCAAAACGCGCTCGAAATTGGTCAAGAAGGTTCCTTGGCTGATTCTTACCGTACCTCGTTCGGGACCGTCGGCGGTGTGGTCGGCGCGATTGCGCGGGGCATTCGGGACAATCTCACCCTCGTGGGTGAGCACCGGTCGGTCCGGCCGGCCGGACCGTTCTGCGACCGCGTGCCCGGTCTGCGCTACCCGATCGCGCAGGGGCCGATGACCCGTGTCAGCGACCAACCGGCGTTCGCCGCTGCCGTCGCCGCGGGTGGCGCGCTGCCGTTCCTCGCGCTCGCGTTGATGGAGGGTCCGGCGGTCCGCGAACTGCTGGAGACCACCGCCGGCAAGCTCGGCGACCGGCCGTGGGGCGTCGGGCTGCTCGGGTTCGCGCCGGCGGAGCTGCGGGCGCGGCAGATGGAGGCCGTGCTGGCCGTCCGTCCGAAGTACGCGATCGTCGCCGGTGGCACGCCCGCGCAGGCCCGCGAGCTGGAGGACGCCGGGATCGAGGCGTTCCTGCACGTGCCGTCGCCCGCGTTGCTGCGCCGGTTCCTCGACGAGGGCGCGCGCAAGTTCGTCTTCGAGGGCTCCGAGTGCGGCGGCCACACCGGCCCGCGCACCAGCTTCACGTTGTGGCAGCAACAGATCGACGTGCTGCGCGGCCGTGAGAAGGACGTTGTCGCGTTGTTCGCGGGCGGCATCCACGACGCCCGTTCCGCGGCGATGATCTCCGCCATGACCGCGTCGATCGCGGCACGGGGTGTGGCCGTGGGCGTTCTCGTCGGCACGGCCTACCTGTTCACCGAGGAAGCCGTGACGCACGGCGCGATCCAGCCGGTGTTCCAGCAGGTCGCGCTGGAGTGCGAGGACACCGCGCTGCTGGAGACCTCGCCCGGCCACGCGGTCCGCTGCGCGCAGACGTCCTATGTGGACACGTTCGAGCAGGCGCGTGCGGAGCTGACCGGCCTGTCGAAGCAGGAGAGCTGGGAGAGGCTCGAACAGCTCAACCTCGGACGGCTCCGGCTCGCGAGCCGCGGCCTCGTGCGCGAGGAGGGCGTGCTCAAGGAGGTCGGCGAGGACGAGCAGCGCCGCGAAGGCATGTTCATGATCGGCCAGGTCGCGACGCTGCGGTCCGAACGCACCACGATCGCCGCGCTGCACGAGGACATCGTCTCCGGTGTGGTCGCGGGGGTCGACGAGGACACCGTCGAACCGGAGCCGCTGGACGTCGCCATCGTCGGCATGGCGGCGATCATGCCGGGCGCGCGGGACGTCGCCGAGTTCTGGGCGAACGTCCTGGCGGGCACCGACTCCGTCACCGAGGTCCCGCCGGACCGCTGGTCGCCGGAGCGCTACGGCAGCCCGTTCCGCTGGGGCGGCTTCCTCCCGCGCACGGCCTTCGACCCGCTCGCGTACGGCATCCCGCCCGCCTCGCTGACGTCGATCGAACCGGCTCAGCTGCTGGCGCTGGAGGTATCGGCGAAGGCCTTGGCCGACGCGGGCTACGCGACGCGGGTGTTCGACCGCGAGCGCACGTCGGTGATCTTCGGTGCCGAGGCCGGAGCCGACCTCGCGAACGCCTACACGGTCCGCACGGCGTTGCCCGCGCTGGGAATCCGCGGCCTGGACGACCACCTGCCGGCGCTCACCGAGGACTCGTTCCCCGGGGTGCTCGGCAACGTGATCGCCGGACGCGTCGCGAACCGCCTCGACCTCGGTGGCGCGAACTACACGGTCGACGCGGCCTGCGCGTCCAGCCTCGCCGCGCTCGACGTGGCGTGCAAGGAACTCGTCGGCGGCACGAGTGACATGGTGCTGTGCGGCGCGGTCGACCTGCACAACAGCGCGCACGACTACCAGATGTTCGCCTCGGTGAAAGCCCTGTCGGCCCAGGGGCGCTGCGCCACCTTCGACTCGGCGGCGGACGGCATCGCGCTCGGTGAGGGCGTGGCGGCGGTCGTGCTCAAGCGGCTCGCCGACGCCGAACGCGACGGCGACCGGGTCTACGCGGTGATCAAGGGCATCGGCGCGTCGAGCGACGGTCGGTCGAGGGGCCTGACCGCACCCCGTCCGGAAGGTCAGCAACGAGCACTGCGCCGCGCCTACGCGGCGGCCGGGCTGCCGGTCACCGACGTCGGGCTGGTCGAGGCGCACGGCACGGGGACCGTGGTGGGAGACCGGACCGAGCTCGCGTCGCTGACCGAGATGTTCTCCGGCGTCGAACCCGGCACGTGCACGATCGGCTCGGTCAAGTCGCAGATCGGCCACACCAAGTGCGCGGCCGGGCTCGCCGGCCTGATCAAGGCGTCGCTGGCCGTCCACACCGGACTGCGGCCCGGCACGCTGCACGTCCGGCAGCCCAACGCGTTCTGGGACGCCGGCACGAGCCCGTTCACCTTCGGCCACCGCACGTGGGCGAGCAGGAACCGGGTCGCGGGCGTGAGCGCGTTCGGTTTCGGCGGCACGAACTTCCACACCGTGATCGCGGGGTACACCGGCGCCGACGAACCCCGCCACGGCCTGACCGCCTGGCCCGCCGAGCTGTTCCTGATCCGCGGCGACGACTCCGTTGCCGCGCAACGGGAAGCCGCCCGGCTCCGCGCCCTGGCCGACGAACGGACCCCGTTGCGCTCACTGGCAGCGGCCTGTGGTGAGGGCACGGTGCAGGCGGCGTTCGTGGTGAGCGACCACACCACGCTGCTGGCCGCGTTGGCGGACGTCGAAGCCTGGCGCGCTTCCGACGTGGTGTCGCTGCGGACGGGGGAGCGGCCCCAGGTCGGGTTCCTGTACCCCGGCCAGGGCAGCCAGCGGCCGGGCATGCTGCTCGACCTCGTCACGGCCTTCCCGCGCTTGCAGGACTTCCTCGACGAGCGCTACGAGCGCGTGATGTACCCACCGGCCGCGCTGACCGCCGACGACGTGGCACGCCAGCGCGCGGAGATCACCGACACCCGCAACGCCCAGCCGGCGCTCGGCATCGCGGGCCTGATGGTGACCTCGCTGCTGGAGTCCGTCGGCGTGCGGCCGGATCTGGCCGGTGGCCACAGCTACGGCGAGCTGGTCGCGCTGTCGGCGGCCGGTGCGTTCGGTTCCACCGAGCTGCTGGAACTCAGCGCGGCGCGTGCCGAGGCGATGCTGGAGGCCGTCGGCGAGGACCCCGGCACGATGGCGGCGGTGTCCGCGCCGGTGGCCGAGGTCGAGGCGCTGCTGCCGTCCGATGTCGTGGTGGCCAACCACAACGCGCCCGACCAGGTCGTGATCTCCGGACCGACCGGGGCCGTCCGCGGTGCCGTGGAGGCGTTGAGGAGCGCCGGGCTGACCGTGAAGGACATCCCGGTCGCCGCCGCGTTCCACAGTCCGCTGATGGCCGGCGCGCGGTCGCGGTTCGCCGCTCGGCTGGCGGACGTTCCGGTGGGGGAGCTGCGGTTCCCCGTGTGGTCGAACGTGTCCGCCGAGCCGCACCACGACATCGCGGACGGGCTTTCCGCGCAACTCGCGGGCCGGGTGAGGTTCGTGGAGCAGGTCGAGTCGATGTACGCGGCGGGAGCGCGGATCTTCGTCGAGGCGGGCCCCGGCGGCGTGCTGACGTCGCTCGTGGGCAAGACCCTCGGCGACCGCCCGCACCAGGCGTTGCGCTGCGACGACCACATGACGTTCCTGCGCACGCTGGCAGCACTCGCGGTCGCCGGAGTCGAGGTGGACACCGCACCGCTGTTCGAGGACAGGGCCGAACCCGCCACGGCGGTGCCGCCACGGCCGGGCTGGTACGTGGATGGAGGACTCGTGCGCGACGCGAACGGCGACGCACTGCCCGGCGGGCTGCGACCCGCGACGGAGTTCCCGACGCTGCGGGTGAGCTCGGGGCTCGGCCGGGACGAGATCGTCGAGAAGTTCCTGGACGGCATGCGGGACGCGGTGAGCGCGCAGCGCGACGTGCTGCTGAGCTACCTCGGCACCGCGCCCGCCGCAGCGCCCCCGCAGGTGATCGACCAGCCGGTGGCCGTGGCGGAACCGGTGGTGGTGGTCAAGCCGCAGGAGGACGTGGGTGCGGTCGTGCTGCGCACGATCAGCACGCGCACCGGCTACCCGGTCGAGATGTTGCAGCCGGGGCTGGACCTGGAAGCGGACCTGTCGATCGACTCGATCAAGCGCACCGAGATCGTCGGCGAGCTGGTGGCCGAACTGGGGGCCGCCGGGTCGGTGGACGAGCTGGCGCAGCTCAAGACCATCGAGGGCATCGTCGGGTGGTTCGGCTCGGCACCCGTGGCCGCGCCCGCGGCCACGGACGTGCGGGCCGTCGTGATCCAGACGATCAGCACGCGCACCGGCTACCCGGTCGAGATGCTGTTGCCGGGGCTGGACCTGGAAGCCGATCTGTCGATCGACTCGATCAAGCGCACGGAGATCGTGGGCGAGCTGGCGGCGGAGCTGGGTGCGGCGGGGTCGGTGGACGACCTGGCGCAGCTCAAGACGATCGACGCCATCGTGGGCTGGTTCGGGGAGGCTCCGGCTCTCGCCGAACCCCCGAAGTCGAAGGCGATCGAGGCGGGGACGGGCAGGTTGGTCAGGCTCGTGCCGCAGGTGGTCGCCACCGGGCCCGCCACCCCTCCCGACCTCACCGGCAAGACCGTCCTCGTCGTCGACGACAACGGCATCGGGCTCGAACTCGCCGACCTCCTCGAACGCCACACCGCCCGCCCGCGCGTCGAACCGGCGTTCCCGGCGGACCTGACCGGCATCGACGTCGTCGTCAGGCTCGGCGCCCGGCTGCCGGAGGCGTTCAGCGAGGTCAAGGCGTGCGTGACGAACGGTGTGGCGCTCGTCGTGGTCACCACGGGCGGCGGCACGTTCGGCTTCGACCACCAGCCCGACGAACTGCCCGCGGACATCGGCCTGCACGGGTTGATCCGCACGGCCGCGCTCGAGTACCCGGACCTCGTCGTGCGGTCGGTCGACGTCAACCCCAAGGAGAGTCACCGAGACATCGCCACAGCGCTGCTCGCCGAGATCGGGCCCGGCCCGGCCGTCGTCGGGTACCAGGCCGGCAAGCGTCAGCTCATCGAGGCGGTTCCCGAGGACCTCGAGGAGACCGCTTCACTCGACCTCGACGCCGACAGCGTCGTGCTGCTGACCGGTGGCGCACGCGGCATCACCGCCCTGGCGGCGCAGGAGCTCGCCGACCGGACCGGGTGTCACATCGAGCTGATCGGCCGCACGCCGATCGCGCCGGAGGACCACCGGCTCGCCCACGCCACGACCGAGCCCGCGCTCGTGAAGGCGTTGTTCGAGCTGGGGGAGACCGACGCCGTTCCGGCCAAGGCGCGCAAGGTCCTGGCGGAGCGCGAGGTGCGGGCCACGCTGGAACGGTTGCGGGCGCGGGCTTCCAGCGTGCGGTACCACCAGTGCGACGTCACCGACGCCGAGGCCGTGGGCAGGGTCGTCGACGACATCTTGGCCCGGTTCGGCCGGCTCGACGGTGTCGTCCACGGTGCGGGGGTGCTGGACGACAAGCTGATCGACGCCAAGACGCAGGAGTCGTTCGACCGGGTCTGGGCGACGAAGGTCAACGGGGCCAAGGCGTTCGGTGACGGCTTCCTCGTGCTGTTCGGCAGCGTCAGCGGCGTGTTCGGCAACCGCGGGCAGGCCGACTACTCGGCGGCCAACGACGCGCTCGACCGGATGGCGCGGTTCTGGGGCGCGCAACGCCGGGTCGTCGCCGTCGACTGGGGCCCCTGGGCGGGCGCGGGCATGGCGGTCGGGCTCGCGGACGAGTACGCGCGGCGCGGCATCCCGCTGATCGAGCCGCGCCAGGGCGTGTCGGCGCTGCTCGACGAGATCGCGAACGGCCGCGACGTGCAGGTGGTCTACCGATGGGAGGCATAGCGATCGTCGGGATCGGCGCCGTCTTCCCCGGTGCCCCCGACGCGGCGGCGTTCTGGCGCAACATCGCCGCCGGTGTCGACGCGATCGGGGAGATCCCGCCCGGCCGCTGGGACCCGGCCACCTACTACGACCAGGACAGCAGGACCGGCGACCGGTTCTACTGCCGCCGCGGCGGGTTCGTCGACGACCTCGCCGAGTTCGACCCGACCCGCTTCGGCATCATGCCGTCCACTGTGGACGGCGCGGAGCCCGACCAGCTGCTCGCCCTCGCCACGGCCGCGGAAGCGCTTGCGGACGCCGGGGGAGAGGCCGTGCTGCCGTCGCGGGACCGCGTCGGTGTCGTCGTCGGACGCGGCGGTTACCTGACACCGGGATGCGCGCGACTCGACCAGAAGGTCAGGCTCGCGGACGAGGTCGTGTCGGTGGTGAAGGACCTGTTCCCGAGCCTCGCCGGAACCGAGCTGGACACCGTTCGCCAGGCGATTCGCGAGCGCCTCGGACCCGATCAGCCCGAGGCGTCGATCGGGCTCGTGCCGAACCTCGCGGCCTCGCGCATCGCGAACCGGTTCGACCTCAAGGGCACCGCGTACACGGTCGACGCGGCCTGCGCGTCCGGGCTGGTCGCCGTCGAGCACGCCGTCCGCGAACTCCAGGAGGGCCGCGCGGACGCCATGATCGCCGGCGCCGTCCACGTCTGCCACCACCCGACGTTGTGGAGCGTGTTCACGCAGCTCAGGGCGTTGAGCGTGCAGCAGCGGATCCGGCCGTTCGACGCGGCGGCCGACGGCACCCTGCTGTCCGAGGGTGTCGGCATGGTCGTGCTGAAGCGGGTGGAGGACGTCCGGGACGAACGCGTCTACGCGGTGATCCGCGGTGTCGGCACCGCGAGCGACGGCCGCGCCACCAGCATGATGACGCCCAACCCCGAAGGCCAGCTCCTCGCCGTGCACCGGGCCTGGGCCAACGCCGGCCTCGATCCCCGGACGCAGTCGCCGGGGCTCATCGAGGCGCACGGCACCGCCACCCCCGCCGGTGACGCCGCCGAACTCCAGACGATGATCAACGCCTTCGGCGCGGACGGCGACGAGATCGGCATCGGCACGGTCAAGTCGATGATCGGCCACGCGATGCCCGCCGCCGGCATGGCCGGGCTGATCAAGGCCGCGCTCGCCCTGCACCACAACACGCTTCCGCCGACCCTGCACGTCGAGAACCCGCACGGCAGCTTGACCGGCACCAGGTTCACGCCCGTGACGAGTGCTCGCGAGTGGACCGGACGGCATCGCGCGGTCGTCAACGCGTTCGGGTTCGGCGGGATCAACGCCCACGCGGTGCTCGACGGCCACACCATCGCGCGGCCGCGCAAGCCGGTGATGACGTTCGCCGCCGACACCGCCGAGGAACTGGTCACGGCACTGAAGAACCGCCGGACGTCCACCGCGGACAGGGCGTTCCGGCTGGCCATCGGCGACCCGGACGACCGCAAGCTCAAGCTCGCCGAACGCGTGCTGGCGCAGGGCAAGGCCTGGCCCGGCCGCCACGACATCTGGTTCAGCCCGCAGCCGTTGCTGACCGGCACCGACCAGGTCGCGTTCGTGTTCCCCGGCTTCGAGCGCGAGTTCGGCGGTGAGGTCGTCGACCACGCCGTCGGACTGCTGCAGGACGGCCGGGCACGGGCCCGCGAACTGATGGCGCTCGGCATCACGCCGGGAGCGCTGGCGGGGCACAGCATGGGCGAGTGGACCGCGATGGTCGTCGGCGGCATCTACCCGACGATCGACGAGTTCGTCGGAGCGCTCGGTCCCGGCGCGGTCGCGGTGGTCGACGTCGCCTACGCCGCACTGGGGTGCTCGGCCGGCACCGCCGAGCGGTACCTGGTCGAGGGCGTGACGATCAGCCACGACAACTGCCCGCATCAGTCGGTGATCTGCGGTCCGGTCGACCGCCTCGAAGAGGTGCTGGGCACCCTGAAGGCCGACGGCGTGATGGCGCAGCTGATGCCGTTCCGCACGGGCTTCCACACCCCGGCGCTCGCTCCCCACCTGGGGCGGGCCAGGGAGATGCTGGACGCACTGCCGGTCCGCACGTCGGACATCCCCGTCTGGTCGGCCAACTCCCTCGAACCGATGGCCGCCGACGACGTCCGCGACCTGGTCCTGCGCCACCTGGTCGAGCCCGTCCGGTTCCGGCCGCTGCTCGAACGCCTGCACGGCGCGGGCTTCCGCGCGTTCGTCCAGATCGGACAGGGCAGCCTGCCGGGTTTCATCGGTGACACGCTGTCCGGCAAGCCCCACATCGCCGTCAACGCCGGCATCGCGCCCGAAGCGCTGTGGGCGTTCGGGCTCAAGCGCGGCACCGCCCACGGGGTCAAGCTCCGGCTCGGCACGCCCCGGATCGAGGTGCAGCCGCTCGGCGCCGAACCCGTGCCGGTGTCGGACGACGGCCCGATGTCCGCCGCGGTCAACAAACTCCTGGCGCACACCAACGCCGTCGCGCGCGAGGTCGTCAGCGCGCTGCGGCCGAACGAGGCCGGGTTCACCCGCGAGTTCTCCCTGCGGACCATGCCGGAACTGGCCGATCACTCGGTGTTCCCGCAGGCGCCCGGCTGGCCCGACCTCGAGGACGGGTTCCCGATCGTGCCCGCGACCGGTCTGCTGGAGGTGTTCGCGGACGCCGCGCGCCGGCTCACCGGCGGCACCGTGCACGGGTTCGCACAGGTCAGGGCCAAGCGCTGGCTCACGGCGCT
Source organism: Lentzea sp. HUAS12 (assembly GCF_024125735.1). NCBI lineage: Bacteria > Bacillati > Actinomycetota > Actinomycetes > Pseudonocardiales > Pseudonocardiaceae > Lentzea > Lentzea sp. HUAS12. The sequence continues at coordinate 3,254,281 of NZ_CP099738.1, read as the reverse complement.
GCCCGCGACGACGGTGAAGATCTCCGCCCGTGCCGAAGCAGCGGACCGCGTGGCCGTCCGGGTCGGCGACTACGCCGAGGGCGTCGTGCTGATGTCCCCGCAGGCACCGCGGCGCGTCGGCGAGGAGCTGGAAGGCGTCCGCGAGGCACCTGTGAGCGCCGCCGAGCTGTACAGCGACAACTGGATGTTCCACGGACCGGCGTTCGCGGGCGTCACGAAGATCGACTGCTTGGCGGACAACGGGATCGCGGGCGTGCTGACCCCGTTGCCCGCGCCCGGAGCGCTGCTCGACAGCGCGGGACAGCTGATCGGGCACTGGATGCAGGTCTGCCGCACGGAGGACCAGACCGTGCTGCCGACCGGGATCGAGCAGGTGACGTTCCACGGGCCGGTGCCGACCGGCGACGTCCACTGCACCGCGTGGATCCGCGAGGTCACCGGCCAGACCATGGTCGCGGACGCCGAGCTGACCGCGGACGGCGCGCTGTGGTGCCGGATCACCGGCTGGACCACCCGCCGCTTCACCACCGACGACCGGATCTGGCAGGTGAAGCTCAGGCCCGGCACCGAGATGCTGTCCGTCGTGGACGGTGAGTGGCTGCGGGTCACCGAGAACTGGTCCGACAGCGCCACCCGCGACCTGATCATGCGCCGCTACCTGAACTCGGCCGAACGCCTGCACTACGGCGGCCTGGCCGTGCCCGCCCAGCGCGACTGGCTGCTGCGCGTGATCGCGACCAAGGACGCCGTCCGGTCGTGGCTGTGGGGACGTGGCGCCGGGCCGGTCTACCCGGCCGAACTGACCGTGTCCGCCGACGGACGGGTGCGCGGGGCCTTCGCCGTCCCGCGCACCGAAGTGACCAGCGAACAAGGGCGAGCCGCGGCCCGCGTGCGAACGGAGATCTGATGGACGAGGTGCTGCAGCAGGTCGGCAAGCTGATCACCGAGGTGGTCGGGCCCGACTTCCTGCTGGGCGTGGAGATCACCCGCGACACCACGTTCAGCGACGACCTGGGCCTGGAGTCGATCGAGTTCGTCGCGCTGGCCGACAAGCTCAACGCCCACTACGGCGTCGACCTCGTGGCCTTCCTGGCGGACATGGACATCGACGAGATCATGGCGATGTCCGTCGGCCGGCTCGTCGACCACATCACGGCCCGTGTCTGAGGTCCACGCCCGAGGGCTGCGCTTCCACGTGCAGCGGCTCGGGCCGGGAGACGGGCCGACCGTGGTGTTCGTGCACGGCCTGGTGATGGACAACCTGTCGAGCTTCTACTACACGCTCGCCGCGCCGCTGGCCCAGGCCGGGTTCGGCACGGTGCTCTTCGACCTGCGCGGCCACGGCCTGTCCGAACGGCCACCCTCCGGCTACACGCCGGAGGAGAGCGCCCTCGACCTCGTCGCCGTGCTGGACGAGATCGGCGTGACCGAGCCGGTCTACCTGCTGGGCAACAGCTACGGCGGGGTCGTCGCGATGCACGCGGCCGTCCAGGCACCCGACCGCGTCGGCGGTGTCGTGCTGGTCGAGTCGGCGGTCGGCGGTGTGGTCGGCGACGCGTGGTTCGAGGACATCACCAACACGCTGACGGTCGCGGCGCTGGGGCTGGAGTTCGACCGCACGCAGGACCAGCTGATGGCGCTGGGGCAGCGCAAGATCGCGAAGCTCGCGGTGAACGCCAACGCGTTGCTCAACGGCACGACGTTGATCGACGACCTCGGCTCCGGCGCGAAGCTCGACCTGAGCGAGGTGCGGTGCCCGGTGCTCGGGGTCTACGGCGCCGAGTCCGAACTGATCGGCGCCGCCGCCGAGCTGCGCGAACGCATCCCGTCGTGCCGGCTGCACGTCGTGTCCGGCCTGGGGCACACGGTCCTGCGCGAGGCCACGGCCGAACTGCTGGACGTGCTCTTCGACTGGCTGCCGTCATGAGCCGGTTCCTGTTCGTGGTGCCGCCGCTGACCGGCCACGTCAACCCGACCGCCTCGGTGGGCGGTGAGCTGCTGGCGCGCGGGCACGACGTGGCGTGGGTCGGGCACCCCGCGACCCTGGCGCCGTTGTTGCCGGACAACGCGAGGATCCTCCCGGCGATCGACGACGACCTGGAAGCCGAGATCCGCGCGAAGCGGGAGCGTTGGCTCGCGTTGCGCGGGATGGCGGTGCTGAAGTTCTTCTGGGAGGAGTTCCTGATCCCGCTGGGGCACGCGATGGTGCCCGGGGTGGCGGACGCGGTGCGCGCCTTCCAGCCGGACGTGGTCGTCGCGGACCAGCAGGCGCTCGCGGGACCGGTGGTGGCGCGGGAGGCCGGGCTGCCGTGGGTGACGTCGGCGTCGACGTCGGCGGAGCTGGTCAATCCACTGAGGACGATGCCGAAGGTCGACGCCTGGGTGCGGGACCTGCTGCACGACTTCGCCGGTGGGGACATCAGGTTCTCGGACCGGCTGGTGCTGGTGTACAGCTCGAAGGCGTTGGTGGCGGGGGAGTTCGGCGACGAGGTGGCGTTCGTCGGGCCGGCGCTGGAGCACCGGGTGGAGCGGGGCGGGTTCCCGTGGGAGTGGCTGGTCGAGGACGAGGAACGGGGCGTCCTGGTCTCGCTCGGCACCCTCAACGGCCCCGCTGGAGAGCGCTTCCTCACGCAGGCCCTCGAAGCCGTGACCGACCTGCCCGTCCGCGCCGTCGTGGTCGGTGAGCCGCGCCCCGCGCCTCCCAACGTCCTGATCCTCCCGTCCGTGCCCCAACTCGCCCTCATGCCGCACCTGGACGCGGTCGTCACGCACGGCGGCCACAACACGGTCTGCGAGGCCCTCGCCCACGGGCTGCCGCTCGTCGTGGCACCGATCCGGGACGACCAGCCGACCGTCGCCGCCCAGGTCGTCGAGGCGGGCGCGGGCGTGCGGCTGACGTACTCGCGGGCAAGGGCGGCAGACATCCGCAGCGCACTGGAATCCGTGCTGGACGAGCCGGAGTACGCGGCCGCCGCGGAACGGGTGCGCGCATCGTTCTCCGCGGCGGGTGGCGCAGCCGCCGCGGCCGACCGACTGGAAAAGGTGGTGGCAGGGTGATCCTCACCGTGCTGGTGGTGCTCGTCGTCGTCCTCGACGTCCTGCGCCTGCGGTCCCGCGCGTCCAAGCTGCGAGTGCTCCCTTCGGGAGTGGGTGAGCACTCGCTCCTCACCGCCACCGGGGTCCATCCGGAAGGCTCGTGGGAGACCGACGCGGACCTCGTCGACCTGGTGCCGCGCGACCTGCCGACCGTGGCCGCGCTCGACCTGCTCGGCGCGGTCGACCCCGGCAGGTACCGCGACGACCAGTGGGCGCGCGGGATCAGCGCGTCGCAGGCCGTGCTGGTGCGCGAGCGGTACCGCGAGGACGTCGACCCCGACGACCCGACCGAGTTCGTCGCGTACGTGCGGCGGGTCAAGGACCACGTGCACGCGAAGGTCGACATCGCGGTCGCGCCGGGGCTGAAGGCCGGGCCGTACGACCTCGGGTACCGCGCGGCGACGTTGCGGCAGCTGGGAAAGCGGCCGTCGCTGTGGATCGCGGGCTCGGTCATCGGGTACGCGGCCGTCGCCGGCGCCCTGGTCACGGACTGGCGGTGGGGTCTCGTCGCGCTCGCCGCCTACTGGGCGCATCCGGTCCTGGTGTTCGCCGGAACGCCGCTGAAGCCGCGTGACCTCTGGGTGCCGCGCGTGCTGCGGACGCCCTACCTGTGGTTCAAGACGTCCGGGGGCAAGAAGTCCACGGCCGAGAAGCGGCAGGCCGAGCACCTGAAGCAGGCCGGACCCTGGTACGAGCAGAACCGCGACAAGAACTTCCACGAGGCACCGCGCGACACCTGCCCGTCGTGCGGGGGCACGGAACTCCGTCGCTGGGTCACCGCGACGGACCTGGTGCAGCGCAAGCCCGGCACGTTCACGATGGACCGCTGCGTCCAGTGTGGACACGTCTGGCAGAACCCGCGCCTGACCGAGGAAGGCCTCGGCTTCTACTACCGCGACTTCTACGACGGCCTCGGCGAGACGTCGGCCGAGGCGGTGTTCTCCGGCAAGACCGACCCCTACTACGGCCGGGCGCGCATGGTCGAGCCGTTCACCAGGCCCGAGCGCTGGCTGGACGTCGGCTCCGGGCACGCCCACTTCTGCCTGGGCGCCAAGGAGGTCCTGCCGCAGACGACGTTCGACGGGCTCGACCAGGGCGCGGCGATCGAGGACGCGGCCCGGCTCGGGCGGATCCAGAACGCCTACCGGGGCAGCTTCAAGGACTTCGCGGGCGAGCTCAAGGGCCAGTACGACGTGATCAGCATGCACCACTACCTGGAACACGTGCGCGACCCGTGGGAGGAACTCGACATCGCGGCGGACGTGCTGCCGCCGGGCGGGTACCTGCTGATCGAGCTGCCCGACCCGGAGTGGCGGCTCGGCCGGATGTTCGGCCGGTACTGGATGCCGTGGTTCCAGCCGCAGCACCAGCACATGATGCCGATCGGCAACCTGGAGCAGGCGCTCGCCGAACGCGGGCTGACCACGGTGGCCACCGAACGCAAGGAAGCCCACCTCTGCAACGACTTCACGCTCGCCCTCCTGCTGTGGCTCGGCGACAAGGCACCCAGGACGCCCGCGCCGTGGCGTCCGGAGGAGGTCAGGCTGCGCAGGACGAGGAGCTTCCTCGTGTGGTCGCTGGGCATCCCGGCGTTCTTCGTCGCGCTGGCGCTGGACCAGACGGTGAACAGGATCGCGGCCGCCCGCACCGGCAACGGCAACGCCTACCGGTTGCTGGCCCAGAAGGTTCCGGCGGAGCACGCATGACGGTCGACATCGCGGACCGGCCCGAACTCGCGCCCGAGCTCAGGCTGGTGCCCCACGCGTTCCGGCGCACGTTCGGACGGCCGGCCGAGGGCGTCTGGTACGCGCCGGGCGTGCTGAACCTGCTGGGCGGTGCCGTCAAGGTGCACGCCAAGTGGGGTGCGATCGTGGCGGGAGACCTGCGCGACGACGGCGTCCTCGAACTCGTGTCGGTGAACCGCCCCGCCGAACGCGCCGTGCTGCCGTCGGAGGACGTTCCGGCCTGGGCACGAGGTGTGCGGGCGCGGGGCGGTGCCACGCTGATGTGCAGCGTGGACCTGCCGCACGGCAGCGGGCTGTCCGCGAGCGAGGCCCTCGACGCGGCCGTCGGACTCGCGCTCGGCGAGATCGACCGGACCGACCCCGAACCGCTCGACCTGCCCGGTCAGCGGTTGCTGGTGGTCGACACGAGGATCAGGCGCGAGGAACCGCAGGAGCACCGCCCGCACACCCCGGGCACGAACGACCTCGGGGCGGAACTGACGGCCTACCACCGCGCCCAGAACCCGGATCCCGAGCAGGACGCGGTGGTCGAGGCCGCCCTGGAAGCCGGCGCGCGCGGCGCCAGCCTGTTGATCGACCCGCCGGGCAGGCCCGCTGTCGCACTGGTCGACGCGGACCTCGTCCCGGCGGTCAAGAAGGCGATCACGAAGGCGGTGGAGGTCCCTCCCCGCTACCTCACGATCGTGCCCGGTCCCTTCAAGGCAGCGGCTTTACGGTGAACTCCGCGCGGCGCAGGTCCTTCGAGTTCGGGCCCACCAGGAGCACGAACTCGCCGGGCTCCACCACGCGCACCCCGGCCGCGTCGACGATCGTGCAGTCCGACACCGGCAGTTCCAGGTCGACCTTGACGGTCTCGCCGGGCTCCACGTCGACCTGCTGGAACGCCTTGAGCTCCTTGTCCGCCCAGCTCACCGACGTGACGGCGTCGCTGACGTAGACCTGCACGGTCTCGCGGGAGGGCCGCGAGCCGGTGTTGGACAGGGTGATCGACGCCTTGACGGTCTCGTCCGGGCGCAGCACCGCCGTCTCCACGTGCAGGTCGCCGTACTCGACCGTCGTGTACGACAGGCCCTCGCCGAACGCGAACGCCGGCTCCTGCGTCAGGTCGGCGTAACGCGTGCCGTGCTGACCGCGGATCTGGTTGTAGTACGTCGGCTGCTGGCCGGCGTGCGCGGCGAACGAGATCGGCAGGCGTCCGCTCGGCTCGACGAGTCCGTGCAGCACCTCGGCGATCGCGCGGCCGCCCTGCATGCCGGGGTTCGCCACCCACAGCAGCGCGGCGGCGTTGCGGGCGGAGGCGGGCAGCACCAGCGGCTTCGACGCGAGCAGCACCACGACCAGCGGCTTGCCGGTCTCGGCCAGCGCGTCCAGCAGGGCGATCTGGCCGCCGATCAGGTCGAGCGTGGCGGTGGACCGGCCCTCGCCGACCAGCTCGATCTGGTCACCGACGACGGCGACGACGTAGTCGGCGTCCTGCGCCGCCGCGACGGCCTCGGCGATCAGGTCCGCGTCCGGTGCGCACGGCTTGACCACCGGCGGGCGCGGCTGGCCGTCGGGGAACGTGTCGCCCTCGGGGTCCGGCTCCAGCGTCAGGATGTCGGCGCCGCGGGCGTAGGTGACCTCACCCGCCGACAGCTCGCGCAGGCCGTCCAGGACGGTCGTGATCATCTCGCGCGGGTGGCCGTTGGGCAGCCAGTCGGCCTGGCCGGACGAACCGGCCCAGTCGCCGAGCTGCGTCTGCGCGTCGTCCGCGAGCGGGCCGACGACCGCGATCCTGCCCCTGGGCTTCCCGAACGGCAGCACGCCGTCGTTGCGCAGCAGCACCAGCGACCGGCGCGCGACCTGTAGGTTCAGCGCCACGTGGTCGTCGTGGTTGATCATCGTGCGCTGGCGCTCGGCGTCGGGCCTGCGCGGGTTCTCGAAGAGCCCGAGGTCGAACTTCAGCGTGAGGATGCGGGTGACCGCGCGGTCGAGGTCGGACTCGGCCAGCAACCCCTCCTCGACGGCCTGCAGCGCGCCGTCGAAGAACTGCGGGGTCGTCATGATCATGTCGTTGCCGGCCTTCACGGCGGCCGCGGCGGCGTGCATGTAGTCGGGCTGCAGCTTCTGCTCCCAGACCATGCGGCCGACGTTGTCCCAGTCGGTGATGAGCGTGCCCTTGTAGCCCCACTCACCGCGCAGCACCTCGTCGAGCAGCCACGAGTTGACCGTGATCGGCACACCGTCGGTGGACTGGTAGCCGAGCATGAACGTCGCGCAGCCCTCGCGGGCGACCCGCTCGAACGGCGGCAGGAACCACGAACGCAGCTTGCGGCGCGACAGGTCCGCCTCGCTCGCGTCGCGGCCGCCCTGGGTCTCCGAGTAGCCGGCGAAGTGCTTCGCGGTCGCGAGGATCGCCGTCTCGTCGGTCAGGCCGTCGCCCTGGTAACCGCGGACCATCGCGGCCGCGAGCTCACCGATCAGCACCGGGTCCTCGCCGAACGTCTCGTCCACGCGGCCCCAGCGCAGGTCGCGCGAGATGCACAGGACCGGCGAGAACGTCCAGTGCACACCGGTCGCGGCGGCCTCGACGGCGGTCACGCGGGCGACCTGCTCGACGAGCCGCGGGTCCCACGACGCCGCCATGCCGAGCTGCGTCGGGAAGATCGTGGCGCCCTCGTAGAACGAGTGGCCGTGGATGCAGTCCTCGGCGATCAGCAGCGGCACGCGCAGCCGTGTCCGCGTGGTGAGGTCTTGCGCGCGCAGCACTCGTTCGGGCGAAGTGTGCAGGATCGAGCCGACGTGCTTGCGCAGCACGTGGTCGTCCAGGTCCTCCCTCGAGTCCAGCTGCATCATCTGGCCGACCTTCTCGGCCAGCGTCATGCGGCCGAGGAGGTCGGCGACCCGCTCTGCGGTGGGCAGCGTGGCGTCGAGGTAGGGCACGTCGTCGCGATCCATGTGGTCTCCGAGAGGGCTCGTGCGGCGGCAGCGTCTATGGGAGCGCTCTCACAGTTGATACCTGAAACCGGTTCCGCGCGGAACCGGTTTCAGGATTTCCGGTACAAACGAATCGTTCGAGTAACCCGAACGCGACAAACCGGCAACCCCTCGGGGCCGCCGGTTCCAGTGGGTGGTTCGGGCGTCACGCCGTGCGGTCGCGCGCCCGGTGCCTCAGCGCGTCGCCTTGGCACCGGCCGGTGAGATGGCGAACCACCTGTCGTCCACGCCGTGCCCGGTCGTGTCGCCCGCCTGCTCGTCGTCGACGTACCGGTGGACCGGCTTGCCGGCGATCGTCACCTGCTCCAGGCCGTCCGGGCGCTTCGTGGTGCCGAGCAGGACCGGATCGAGGCCCGGTGCCTCGATCTTGCCGCCTTTGGCGAGCAACGGCGGCCACACGAGCGTGCACTCCGGTTCGAGGCACGTGGGCTTGGACGGGCCGTCCTGCGTGGTGAAGTAGAGCGTGTAGGCCTCGCGGTCGGCGACGACGGCGCCGACCGCGGGCGACTCCACGACCTGCAGTTTCGCGATGTCTCCCGGCAGGATCCGGGTGGGCCCCGCGACCGGACCGGCAGCGGCCTCCAGTTCGGCGAGCGTGGCCGTCTCCTCGTCCGGAGGGGAGGAGCAGGCACCCAGGCACACGAGCAGCGCGAGAACGGCGAATCGGCTCACAACGGGTGATACGGGCGGCGGTGTCCGGTCGGTTCACCGGGCCCCGGTCCGGCGCACGCGCGACCGCATGATCGTCGCCGCCTTCTGGAAGTCCTCGTAGGTGCTGTCGAGCGTCACGGACAGGACCCGGTTCTTGAGCTCCACGTGGTAGTCGTTGGACTCCGTCACGGGCACCTGGAACGCCGTCACGACCATGCCCTCGCGGCGGATCTCCTCGACCTCGTCCCACGTCACGACCTGCGGCACCGTCCACCCGCGCACCACGACGAACCCGCCGGTGAACAGGTAGAGGCCACCGCCGCGGCGGCGCTGGACCAGTAGCCAGGCGATCCAGATCGGCAGCGCCAGCACCACGACCGGGGCCGCGCTGAGCATCAGCAGCAGGAGCACCACCCCGGCTGCGGCGAACACGCCTAGCACGGAGAAGATCGTCACGCGCCGTCGGAACCTGTGGTCGCACGGCCCGAGGCCGCGTTCGGCCGCGAGCTGTTCGAGCGCCGCGGGGATTTCGACCATCGCAGCACCGTACGAGTGGCGCGGGGCGCGTGCGGCCGCTTTCGGTCCCGAACACCCTTACGGGCGAGTGATGGCCGCCAGCACGAGCGCGCGGATCTCGGCGGCGATCTCGTCGACGGCGAGCGCCGGCTCGTGCGCCTGCCACTCCCGCAGCAAGCCCGTGATGGCTCCCACCAGCGCGATCGCCGTCAGTCGGTACGACCGCCGCGGCGCCGCGCCCGCGTCCGCCGCTCGCAGCGCCTCGGACTCGATGAACTCCGCCCACGTGCGCACCCAGCGGACGTGCTGCTGCTCGATCTCCGCGTTCACACCCACGGCCTCGACGTAGGTGAGGCGCGGCGCACGGGGATCGGCCGTGACGCTGCCGATGAACACGTCCAGCAGCGTCGTGATCCGCGTACCGACGTCGTCGGTCGCCAGCCCGGCCAGCGCCGAGCGGACCCGGTCGAACGCCGTCGCGTTGATCAGGTCGTGCAGCTCCCGCAGCAGGTCCTCCTTCGACGCGAACTCCTCGTAGAAGTTGCGCGTGGAGACGCCGGCCTCGGTGCACAGCCCGGAGATCTTCGTCGCCGCGAAACCGGTGCTCGTGAACAGCCGCAGGCCCGCCTGGAGCAGCTTCGCGCGGCGTTCGGCCCTGCGCTGCTCGGGTGAGATGCCGCCGTAGGCACGGGCCACCGGTGTCCCCCGATCTGGTAACTGAGCTTGTCAGATTATGTCCGTGCAACCTCGCGCGCATGTCATGCGTCTAGACCTTTGCGCGGGGGTTCAGCTGCCCGTCGCGCTGGGGATCAGGGCGGGGCACCCTCCGGTGAGATAGCCGGAGCTGTACTCGAAATGCCACTGCTCGTTTTCGTAACGGCGGCACCAGCCGAGGGTGCTGCCGTTTTTCTCGACCCATTTCGCGGATTCGATCGGCTGGACGTCGACGGCGAATCCGATCACGTGCATCGAACGGTCCGGCGGATTCAGCACGTACTTCGACGCGAGTTCTTCGGTCCCGAACTTCTCGACCGCCTCGTCGAACTCCGCCCGCTGTTGCTGACGGCTGCGCTTGCCGTCGTTCAGGCAGAGCGTGATGCCCTGCTCAGAGGCCTTCTGACGCAGCTTCAGCCACGTCTGCAGCACCTCGGGCCGCAGACCTCTCGGCTCCTCGTCGAAGTAGCGGGCGTCGATCGCGCACTGCGGTCCGTCCGGCGGTCCGGGCACTTCCTCGATTATCGCGAGCTGCTTTCCCGGGTGGCGGTCGAACACGAGCGTCAATCTGCCCAGGTAACCCAGCGCGCCGCCGGTGGAAACCACGAGTGTGACGATCAGGAGCACGCCGAACACGACGCGTCTGGAGGTCTTGGACATGATTCGAATAATACGTCCACGCGCAACCTCGTCGGTCAGCAACCCGCAACAGTCCGTCGACGGCTGTGTCTCGGCGAACGTGTCGCGCGACACATCCGTTCGGCCCAACCGCGTTTTAAGGGAGGGCGAAGATGTGATCAGTGAACGAATGCTGGCCCCTTTCGCTCGCCTGATTCCGGGTGGCAACATCTGCGGCGGCCGAGAACCGGCCCGTTTTTGTGAGGTCTCAGGAGGACCGCTTTCATGTCCGGCCGCATTTGTGTGTTCGTTGCTCTGTTCGTGTCACTTTTCGCCTTTGTCGGTACCGCGCAGGCCGCTCCCGCCGCACATCGGACCACCGCGCTCGTGCTGACCGCCCAGTACTCGGAGTTCGACGGCGGCGCCTTCAGGGCGACCGTCCTGACCTGCGAACGAGGTGACCAGCACCCGCGCAGGGCCCTCGCCTGCGCGGCGCTCGCCTCCGCGGGCACGGACCTGCAGGCCCTGCGGGCCGACGACAGGGCGTGCACGTTCCACTACGCCCCGGTCGAGGTCGCGATGTTCGGCTTCTGGCGGGGTGAGCCCGTGAACGAGGTGCACACCTACCCGAACTCGTGCGTCATGCTGGCGCACACGGGTGCCCTCTTCGATTTCTAGGAATCGAACACGGCACCATCCAGGAAATGTGGAGCGGGGCGCGGCAGGGGCGCTCCGCTCCACATTTCTCGCACCCGGATTCAGTGCTGCGCCGAATGGCGGAGAACCCGCCGGGTATGCGAGGGTTGGATCATGGCCGCCGCCCCTCGCTTCCCGCTGCTCCACTGGACGACCATCACCCCCGTGCTCGGCGTGGTCCTGCTCGCCCTCTTCTGGGGCCGCGACCTCGGGGGCGTGTTCGTCGCGATCGTCGCCGTGGTCCTCGCCGCGACCGTCCTCGCCGCCGTGCACCACGCCGAGGTCGTCGCGCTCAGGGTGGGGGAGCCGTTCGGGTCGCTGGTCCTCGCGGTCGCGGTGACGGTCATCGAGGTCGCCCTGATCGTGACGCTGATCGTGTCGGGCGGTCCGGAGGCCTCGTCACTCGCGCGTGACACGGTGTTCGCCGCGGTCATGATCACGACGAACGGCATCATCGGCATCGCGTTGCTGCTCGGCGCCATCAAGCACAACACGATCCTGTTCAACGCCGAGGGCAGCGGCGGCGCGCTCGCGACGGTCATGACGCTCGCGACCTTGACCCTGGTGCTGCCGACGTTCACCACGTCCACGCCCGGCCCCGAGTTCTCCGGCCCGCAGCTCGCGTTCGCCGCGTTCGCGTCCCTCGGCCTGTACGCGATGTTCGTCTTCACCCAGACCGTCCGACACCGCGACTTCTTCCTCCCGGTCGACGAGGACGGCGTGATCGAGGCGGACGAGCACGCCGACGCGCCGTCGGGCAAGGCCGCGCTCACCTCGCTCGGGCTGCTGCTCGTCGCGCTGGTCGCCGTCGTCGGCCTCGCGAAGATCGAGTCGCCCGCGATCGAGGCGGGCGTGAAGGCCGCCGGCTTCCCGCAGTCGTTCGTCGGTGTCGTCATCGCGCTGCTCGTGCTGCTGCCCGAGACGATCGCCGCCGCCCGCGCCGCGTTGCGCGACAGGATCCAGACCAGCATCAACCTCGGCTACGGCTCGGCGATCGCGAGCATCGGCCTGACGATCCCGACCATCGCGCTGGCGACCATCTGGCTCGACGGGCCGCTGATGCTGGGCCTCGGGTCGACGCAGATGATCCTGCTGCTGCTCACGGTCCTGGTCAGCGTGCTGACCGTGGTGCCGGGACGGGCGACGCGCCTGCAGGGTGGCGTGCACCTGGTCCTGCTGGCGGCCTTCCTGTTCCTGGCTGTGAACCCGTAACGGGTTCCGGACCGGTACCCGGATCCGTTGTGCCCCGTTCCGCCCGACTCCTACGTTCGGAGCATGGTGCGACGCAGGGCACTTCTCCAATCGGCCGCGCTCGGCGCCGTGTCGGCGCTGGTCGGCCGGTCCACAGTGGACGTGCGGCTGATCAGGCCGGGTGACGCCGCCTACGGCGATGCCAAGCTCGGCTACTTCACGCAGTACGACGCCCAGCGTCCCAGCGCGATCGCGAAAGTCCTGACACCGGCGGACGTCCAGCGGTGCGTCGAGATCGCGCGTCAGGAGCGCACCCGGATCACCGCTCGCTGTGGTGGCCACAGCTATCCCGGGTACTCCACGGCGGACGGTGCGCTGGTCGTGGACGTGCGCGGGCTCGACCGGATCGACGTGCGGCCCGACGGCACGGCCGAGGTCGGCGCGGGCGTGTTGCTGATGGACCTCTACATCGCACTCGCCAACGCCGGACGCATGATGCCCGCCGGCACGTGCGCGACGGTCGGGATCTCCGGGCTGACGCTGGGCGGCGGCATCGGCATGACCGCCCGGCAGTTCGGTCTCACCTGCGACCGGCTGGTCAGCGCCCGGATCGTCACGCCAGACGGCGTGCACCGCACGGTGTCGGAGACCGAGCACGCGGACCTGTTCTGGGCGCTGCGCGGCGGCGGTGGCGGCAACTTCGGCATCGTCACGTCGTTCGTGTTCCGCACCGAACCCGCGCGCGACCTCACGACGTTCGCCCTCGCGTTCCCGTCGGCGGCACTGGCCTCGCTGCTCAGCGCGTGGCCGGACTGGCAGGGCAGGGCGCCGGACGCGCTCACGTCCACGCTCGGCGTCGGCAGCGGCGCGACCCCGCACGTCGAGGTGAGCGGCTGTTTCGCGGGCACGCAGGTGAATCTCAAGCCGGTGCTGGACGACCTCGTCCGCCGCGCCGGTGCGCAGCCGACCTCGCGCCGGGAGACCGAACAGAGCTTCCTCGCCGCGATGGAGCGGTTCGCGTGGTGCAGGGCCGGCGACGGCTCGTGCAGGCCTTCGTGGAACGGGGGCGGTGGCAGCCAGCCGCGCGGCAGCTACGTCGCCACGTCGCGGATGCTGACGAAGCCGATCACCGACCCGCAGGAGCTCGCGGACATCTTCAGGAACACCCCGAACTCCTACAACATGATCGACGGGCTGGGCGGCGCCGTCGGCCGCGGCCCGGAGACGGCGTTCCCGCACCGCGGCGCGCTGGCGAGCATCCAGGTCGAGCTGTCGTTGCAGGCGGGAGAGGCGAACGCCCGTCGCGCGATGGGCGTGGCGCGCGACGAGCTCGGGAAGATGTTCGGCGCCAACGGGTACGTCAACTACATCGACCCGCAGATGCCGGACTGGGCGCAGGCCTACTACGGCTCGTCCCTCACCCGGTTGCGCGAGGTCGCGCGCAAGTACGACCCGGACAGGGTATTCACGTTCGCCCAGGGGCTTGCTTGAATCCATCAAGCCGTACGGGCTATTGCTCCGTTGCGACGTTCGGCCCTACATTGCGGTAACGCCGGTTACCACAAAGGGGTCCAACGATGCAGCTCCGTGCCGTGCTCACCGCCGTCCTACTGTTGTTCGCCCTGGTCACACCCGCTTCGGCGGCCGCGCCGGGCGAACTGGTCAGCAGCAGGGAGGTGGCGTGGCACCCGGAGCCGCTGAGGCTGCTCCCGGCGCCCGTGAAGGCGTACGACATCCGCTACAGCTCGACCTCCGCGACGGGCACGAGCACCGTCGTGTCGGGCATGGTGCTCGTGTCGCCGCTGCCGTGGAACGACGGCCCGCGCCCGATCGTCGCGTACGCGATGGGCACGCAGGGCCTGGGCGACCAGTGCGCGCCGTCGCGGCAGCTCCAGGCCGGCACCGAGGTCGAGATCGCGTTCCTCGCGCAGGCCATGTTCAACGGCTGGGCGGTCGCCGTGACCGACTACGAAGGCCTTGGCACGCCAGGGGACCACACGTACGCGGTGGCCCGTTCGGAGGGGCGTGCGCTGCTGGACGTGGCACGGGCGGCGAGCGGGATCCCCGGTCTGTCCGCGGACGCGCCGGTCGGCGTTTTCGGCTACTCGCAAGGAGGTCAGGCCGCTTCGTCGGCCGCCGAGCAGTGGAAGTCCTACGCGCCTTCGCTGAACGTCGTCGGCGTGGCGGCCGGTGGTGTGCCGGCCGACCTCAACGCGGTCGCGAAGTTCAACGACGGCAACGCGGGATCGGGCCTGGTGTTCGCGGCGGCCGCCGGATATGCCGCCGCCTACCCGGAACTGCCGCTGTCGTCCGTTCTCAACGACCGCGGCCGGCAGGTCGTCGACCGGATTCGGGAGGCGTGCGTCGCCGAGATCGCTCTGGTGGCCCCGTTCACGCGCCTCAACTCGTTGACCACGACGCCGGACGTCATCCAGAACCCGTTGTGGCAGCAGCGTTTGAAGGAGAACACGCTCGGCTCGGTCAAGCCCGCCGCGCCCGTGTACCTCTACCACGGCACTTTGGACGAGCTGATCCCGTTCAGCGTCGGTCAGAAGCTGCGCACGCAGTGGTGCTCGCTGGGCGCCGACGTGCAGTGGACGCCGCTGCCGTTGCTCGGGCACGTCACCGCGGTCAGCGCCTGGGGCACGAACGCGTTGAACTGGCTGGGTGACCGGTTCGCCGGGAAGACGACCCGTCCCAACTGCTGAGCACCGCCGCGGCGAGAGCCGTGAAGCAGGTCCCTCCCGCGAGGAATCCGTGCAGCAGCGGGAGGGGCCTCCTCGCCGTGAAGGTGGACTCCTCGGCCGCCTGCCAGCAGGCGTTGCCGGGAGCGGTGGGATTGCGCCGCCGCCAGCCTCTCGTCAGCAAGGTGTCGCCCAGGCCGTTGCCGACGTTGAGCAGCACCCAGGCGAGCCAGGCCGGCAGGACGGGGCCCGCGGCCACGAAGCCGGTCCAGAGCCCGAGGCCGGCCACCATGACCGCGAGGTGGAAGTACGCGAGGGGCGGCATCCGTCTTCGGTTGCGCACCAACATGAACAGCCCCACGAAGCTGTTCACGACCCATCCTGAGAGAGCGGCGATCGACCTGCTCGGCACCGAGGGGCTGCGCGGCCTGACGCACGCGCGGGTGGACGACCGCGCGGACCTGCCCAAGGGCTCGACGTCCAACTACTTCCGCAGCCGGGCGGCCCTGCTCGACGGCGTCGTCGACGCGATGGTGCGCCAGGAGACCACGGAGGTGGCGGCCACGCTCAAGCCCGCCACACCGGACGATCTGGTGGACGAGCTGTGCCGGCTGTACGAGTACATGACCGGGCCGAACGTCGTCGCGACCAGGGCGCGGATGGCGCTCTGGACGGAAGCGACGACGAATCCCTGGGTGCGCCAGGCGTTGCTGCGCGCCCGAGGGGAGGCCATCGACCCGCGGCCGATGGTGGAGATCATCGTGCGGGGTGCTCTGGCGCGGGGAACCGGCGCCGGAACGTGAACGCCTCCGGTGTCGGGCCGCTCTTCACCAGTTCGAGCTTCGCCAGGCCCTCCTCGGTCGTGGGCCGGTGCCCGGCGGGAACCCACCACATGACGTCGAAGGCGCTCCCCGGCTCGAACCACTGCTCGCTGCGCTTGACGGCTTCGAGGTGCACACCGCTGAACGTGAAGGCCCACAACGACTCGACCGACTCCCACACGCTGAGGTTGTAGGCCTCGCGCATCGGGTCGAGCCCGAGCCTGACCAGGTCGTTCAGCATCCGCTCCGAGGTCGGCCGCCACACGAACCCGGGAGCCTGCCGCGCGAGGTCGTTGATCGCGTCGATCCTGCTCGCGAACCCGCGCATCCTCCAGTGGTCGAACGCCCACCGCCCGGTCGAGATGTTGGCCTGCGCCAGGTGGAAGGCTCCCATGCGCCTACTCTGACATGATCGGCTCATGCGGTGTGCGGTGCTGGACGACTACCAGGGCGTGGCGCTCGCCAACGCCGACTGGTCGGGCCTCGACGTGACGGTGTTGCGCGAGCACCTGGACGACCCGGCCGACGCGCTGGCCGAGGCCGAGTGCGTCGTGATCATGCGCGAGCGGACCCCGTTCGACGCGGCCCTGTTCGCCCGCCTGCCCCGGTTGCGGCTGCTGATCACGAGCGGCATGCGCAACGCGTCGATCGACCTGGCCGCGGCCCGCGCGCACGGCGTGACGGTCTGCGGCACCGGCAGCGCCAAGACCCCGCCGACCGAGCTGACGTGGGCGTTGATCCTCGGCCTCGCCCGCCACCTGGCCGTCGAGAACGCGGCCTTCCACGCCGGCGGCCCGTGGCAGAGCACCGTCGGCGTCGACCTCGCCGGTCGCACCCTCGGCCTGCTCGGCTTCGGCAACCTCGGCAAGGCGGTCGGCCGCGTCGGGCGGGCGTTCGGCATGGACGTCGTGGCGTGGAGTCCCAACCTGACCGCCGAGCGCGTGGAGCCCGAGGGCGTCCGGCTCGCCTCGGGCCTGCACGACCTGCTGGGGCAGAGCGACTTCGCGTCCGTCCACCTGGTGCTGAGCGACCGCACCCGCGGCCTGGTGGACGCCGCCGCGCTGGCCTGCCTGAAGCCCTCGGCGTTCCTGGTCAACACCTCGCGGGCGCCGATCGTGGACGCGGAGGCGCTGCTGGAGGTGTTGCGGGAGAAGCGGATCGCCGGTGCCGGGCTCGACGTGTTCGAGGTCGAGCCGCTGCCGCTGACAGACGAGCTGCGGACGTTGCCGAACGTCCTCGCGACCCCGCACCTCGGGTACGTGACGGAGGCGAACTACCGCACGTACTTCACCGAGGCCGTGGAGGACATCCACGCGTTCCTCGCCGGTGAACCGATCCGGCAGCTCTGGCGGTCAGTTACCTACCGGTAGTAAGTTCGGTGCATGACGCCGGACGCCACCGCGCACATCGACGTTGCCGCCTCGCCGCAGCGCGTGTTCGAGCTGGTCAGCGACCTCCGCGGGCTCAGCCGGTGTGCCGAGGAGTACTCCGGCGGCCGGTGGCTGAACGCGCCCGGTGCGCAGGTCGGCGCTCGGTTCCGCGGCGTCAACAAGCGCGGCTGGCGGGTCTGGCCCACCACGTCCACGGTGACGGACTGCTCGGACACGCGGTTCGCGTTCGAGGTGAAGTCGCTGGGGCTCGCGGTGTCGCGCTGGCAGTACGACATCGAGGAGACGGCGGACGGCTGCCGCGTCACCGAGTCGACGTGGGACCGCCGGCCTCGCTGGTACGTGCCGATCACGCGGCTGGCGACCGGCGTGAAGGACCGCGCCGTGACGAACCAGCGCAACATCGAGGCGACGCTCGAGCGGCTGAAGCGCGCCGCCGAGTCCGCTTGATCGTTCCTGTCCTCTCGGCAACACCGGACAGAACCGCTCACTTTTAAACACACCCCCACACGTCTGTCGGCGTGTGTTCTGCGCCTGTGAGCTGCAAACATCGGAGGACCGGAACGAGACCCGGTCGCGGCAACCCGTTGAAAACGCTGTCATTGGCGTGGGAACGTGGCCGAACGATCGTTGACACCGCCGTAACGCCAGCGTTCAATCCTCGTCAAATATCCTATAGGATCAAAGGTCCGAGGAGTTGGCGTGGCGAAGGTCGTGCGGGCTGAGGCGTTCCAGGTCGACGTTCCGGTCGAGACCCTGCGCATCGACGCGGTCCAGCGGTTCATCAAGCAGGAGACCGTGTTCGTCGAGGTCACGACGGACGACGGGCTCACCGGCCTCGGGTACGCCTACACGATCGGCACGGGTGGCAGCTCCGTCCTCGCCCTGCTGACCGACCACCTGCTGCCGAGGCTCGCCGGCGCCGACGCGCGCCGGATCGAGCACGTCTGGCGCGACCTGTTCGCGTACACGCGATCGACCACGGTCGGCGCCATCACCTCGCTCGCGCTGGCCGCCGTCGACACCGCGCTGTGGGACCTGCGGTGCCTGCGCGCGGGAGAACCGTTGTGGCGCATGGCGGGCGGGTTCCGCCGGGAGGTGCCGCTGTACGACACCGAGGGCGGCTGGCTGCACCTGTCCACCGAAGAGCTCGTCGCGGGCGCGAAGGACACGGCCGCGCAGGGCTGGCAGGGCATCAAGGTGAAGGTCGGCAAGCCCGACCTGACCGAGGACGTCGAACGGCTCGAAGCCGTCCGGGCGGCGGTCGGCGAGCGGTTCGCGATCATGGTCGACGCCAACCAGTCCATGACGGCGGCCGAGGCGGTCCGGCGCGCGGACGCGTTGCGGCGCACCAACCTGACCTGGCTCGAGGAACCGCTGCCCGCGGACGACGTGAGCGGGCACGCACGGCTCGCCCGGAGCACCGCCATCCCGATCGCGGTGGGGGAGTCGCTGTACTCGGTGGCGCAGTTCCGCGAGTACCTCGAACGCGGTGCGGCCTCGATCGTGCAGGTCGACGCGGCGCGGATCGGTGGCATCACGCCGTTCCTCAAGGTCGCGCACCTCGCGGAGGCGTTCAACGCCGACGTCTGCCCGCACTTCCTGATGGAGCTGCACGTCAGCCTCGCGGCGGCGCTGCCCAACGGCAGGTTCGTCGAGCACATCCCGCAGCTGCGCGGGATCACCCAGAGCGAGATGACCGTCCACAACGGACACGCACTCGCGCCGGACACACCGGGTCTCGGAATCGACTGGGACCGCGACGCGATGGAAGACCTCCGGGTCGCCTGAAAAATCACAAAGGAGTGGTCTTGAGAGCGTTAGGTGTCGTTGCCGGCCTGCTCGCGTCGCTGATCGCGGTCCCGGCGGCCCAGGCCCAAGCACCCCAGGCCCCAGCGTCCCAGCAGAACACCGCCGCCAAGGCGGAGAAGCCCTACATGGGCTGGAGCAGCTGGACGTTGCAGGCGACCAACTACCCCGGGGTGAACCCGGACGGTCCCGCCAGCTGGCTCAACGAGAAGAACGTGCTGGCACAGGCGGACGTGCTGGCGGCCAGGTTCAAGAAGCACGGCTATGACCACGTGAACGTCGACGCGGGCTGGCTCGGCTCGTTCGACGAGTACGGGCGGCCGGTGGTGGACGCGAAGAAGTTCCCGCGCGGCTTCAAGTGGCTGGGCGAGTACGTCCACGGCAAGGGGCTGAAGTTCGGTTCGTACCTCGCGGTCGGCCTGGACCTCAAGGCGTACAACGACGGCAAGACGCCGATCTACAACGCGCCCGGCTGCACCACCAAGGACATCGTCTACCCCGACCTGCGCAAGACCAACGGGTGGGACATGGCCTACAAGATGGACTTCGACAACCCGTGCTCGCAGAAGTACATCGACTCGATCGCACAGGTGCTCGCGGGCTGGGGCGTCGACTTCCTCAAGCTCGACGGCGTCGGCCCCGGCAGCTTCCGCGGCGGTGAGCGCTACGACAACACCACCGACGTGAAGGCGTGGAACTCCGCGCTCAAGAGCACCGGCCGTCCGATCGAGTTCCTCATCTCGTGGGCGCTGAGCCACCGCCACGCCGACGTGTGGAAGGCCAACACGAACGGCTGGCGCGTCGACACCGACGTCGAGTGCTACTGCGACACGCTCGTCACCTGGAACCAGTCGGTGAAGCAGCGCTGGAACGACGTCGTGCAGTGGATCGACGACGCCGGCCCCGGCCACTGGAACAACCTCGACAGCCTCGCCGTCGGCAACGGACAGATGGACGGTCTGACCGAGGCCGAGCGGCAGAGCTACATGACGCTGTGGTCGATCTCGTCCTCGCCGCTCTACATCGGGGACGACCTCACGAAGATCGACGACTTCGGCTACCAGCTGTTGACCAACAACGAGGTCATCGCGATCAACCAGGCGGGCGTTCCCGCGCGGCCCGTGGACCAGTTCGCAGACCAGCAGGTCTGGTACGCCCGCAACCGCGACGGCAGCTACACCGTCGCGCTGTTCAACCTCGGCTCCCGGCCCGCGCCGGTGACCGCGGACTTCGCCCGGCTCGGCATCCAGGGCAACGCCAAGGTCCGCGACGTGTGGGCGAAGAAGGACGTCGGCCAGAAGTCCGGTTCCATCACGGAAGAACTGCCGGTGCACGGGTCGAAGCTGTTCACGATCACGCCGCGCTCCTCGGTCGCGCCCGCTGTCGTGCAGGGCACCGCGGCCACGCCGACCAGCGTGTCGCTGAAGTGGTACGGCAAGACCGGTGTCCGTTACGACGTCTACGCGGGCAACAGGAAGGTCGCCACCACCACCGACACGAAGGCGACCGTCACCGGCCTCACCCCGGCGACCTCCTATGAGTTCACCGTCGTGCAGAACGGCGCCCGCTCGAAGCCCGTGAACTTCGTGACACCGCAGGAAAGCGTGACGTACGAGGCGGAGAAGGGCAGCGTCGGCGGCGGCGCGACCGTCTACGGCTGCGCCTGCTCGGGCGGCAGCAAGGTCGGGTACCTCGGCGGCAGCGGCATCGTCACCATGCCGACGGTCACCGTGCCGCGTGAGGGCACGTACCTCGTCGAGCTGGCCTACATCTCCGCCGACGCCAGCAGGACCGGTGTCGTCACGGTGAACGGCACCGCCTTCAAGCTGCCGGTCGCCGGGTCCAACGACGACGACTGGAACACGCCGCAGAAGGTCACCGTGCCGATCTACCTGCTCAAGGGCGGCAACACGATCCGGTTCGGCAACCCGGACGACTCCGTGTTCGACGTCGACGGCATCCGCGTCTGAGACCAGGAGGCGTCGTGGTGACCACCGTGCAGGACACAAGCGCCCAGGTCGTGCGTGGCTCCGCCACCACGGCGCCTCCGCCCCCACGCCGCCGGGGCCCCGCCTCGCGCCGCAACGACACGTGGGTCGCGTGGCTCCTCGTCGCCCCGGCCGTCCTCGGGTTCGGCGTCTTCTTCGCCTACCCGATGCTGCGCGGCGTCTACCTGAGCTTCACCGAGTTCCACATCCTCACCCCTCCGGTGTGGACGGGGCTGGACAACATCCGGCAGTTGCTGGACGACGGCCGGTTCTGGCACTCGCTCGGCGTCACGGCCTACTTCGTCGTCCTGTCCGTGGTGCTCGGCGTCGGGGTCTCGCTGATCACCGCTGTCGTGCTGCACCGGCTGGGGGTCAACACGACCGTCCGCGGGCTGATGATCCTGCCGTTCCTCATCTCCGGCGTCGTGACGGCGCTGGTGTGGACCTGGATGCTCGACCCGCAGCTCGGCATCGTGAACCAGCTCATCACCTGGATCACCGGCGAGCCGGTCATGTTCTTCAGCTCGGACGCGTGGGCGGTGCCGACACTGGCGGCGCTGAACGTGTGGAAGACCATGGGCTACAACGCCGTCCTCATCTTCGCGGGCCTGCAGACGATCCCCGCGACGATCTACGAGGCGGGGCGGATCGACGGGGCTTCGGAGCTCCAGATGTTCCGCTCGCTCACGTTGCCGTTGCTGCGGCCGATCCTGGTCATGGTCGTGGTCCTCAACGTGATCGGCGCGACCCAGATCTTCGACATCGTCCAGGTCAGCACCAAGGGCGGTCCGGCGGACGCGTCGCTCGTGCTCCAGATGTACATCTACGACAAGGCCTTCGGGCAGTTCGACTTCGGTTATGCCGCGACGATGTCGCTCGCCCTGTTCCTGATGCTCGTCGCGGTGACCTTCACGCAGATGCGGATGGCCCGGGCGAGCGAGTCCGACACCAACTGAGGAGGCGCCATGACGTTCACGATGAAACTCGGCCGCGGCGTCGCCTGGGGCTACCTGGTCGTCGTGCTGCTGATCACGATCTTCCCGTTCTACTGGATCGTGCGGACCGCGCTGTCGAACAACTTCGCGATGTCGACGGACCCGTCGTCGTTGCTGCCCGTGCACTTCACCTGGGGCCCGTTCAAACGCGCTCTGGGCCTCGCGACGCCCGCGGAGGCCGCGGCGGAGGGCGGGTCGGGAGCCAAGATCGAACTGGGACTCGCGCTGTGGAACTCCGTTGTGTACGCGGGAGTTCTGACGCTCGTCACGGTGGTGTTCTCGGCACTCGCGGCCTACGCGTTCTCCCGGCTGCGGTGGAAGGGCCGTGACGTCGTCTTCGGCGTGCTGCTGACCGCGCTGATGGTGCCGTCGGTGTTCACGCTGCTGCCGAACTTCGTGCTGATGAAGGACCTCGGGCTGCTCAACTCGTTCGCCGGCATGATCCTGCCGAGCGCGTTCTTCTCCGCGTTCAACATCTTCTTCCTGCGGCAGTTCATGCTCGGGCTCTCGCACGAGGTCGAGGAGGCCGCGATCATCGACGGCGCCGGGCCGTTGCGCGTGTGCTTCCGGATCGTGCTGCCGATGAGCGTCGCGCCGATGGCGACCCTGACGCTGCTGCAGTTCATCACCACCTGGAACGACTACTTCTGGCCGTTGCTCGTCACCAACGACGAGTCGGTCCGCCCGCTCACCCTCGCGCTCGCGGTGTTCAAGCAGTCCTCACCGCAGGCGTCGCTGGACTGGGCCGGCCTCATGGCGGCGACGCTGGTCGCGGCGCTGCCGATGTTGCTGCTGTTCGTGGTCTTCGGGCGGCGGCTGGTCAACTCCATCGGCTTCACGGGGATCAAGTGAGACTGCACTGGCCGTCGGCCGCGGCGGAGTGGACCGAGGCGCTGCCCGTGGGCAACGGCCGCCTCGGCGCGATGGTGTTCGGCGGGACCGGGCGGTCCCGCGTGCAGGTCAACGACGCCACGGTGTGGTCGGGCACCGCGGCCGGGCCTTCCCGGGCGCTGGCGGACGTGCTGGCGTCCGGGGCCGGTCCGCACCGGCTCGCGCAGGTGCGTGAAGCGATCTTCGGCGGTGACCTGGAGCGCGCCACCGACTTGCTGATGTCGTTCGAGGGCCCGTACAGCCAGACGTTCCTGCCGTACGTCGACCTGTGGATCACGTTGCCCGTCGGCGAGTCGCACGGCCGGACGCTGGACCTGGCCACGGGGGTGGTCACCGAGCGGATGACCATCGGCGGTTCGGACGTCGTGCGGCGGGTGTGGGCGTCGGAAACCACGCTGTGCGTGGAGATCACCGGGGCGGTGCCGTCGGCCGTCGAGATCTCGACGCCGTTGCGGGAGGTCTCGCGCACCGGCCTGACCCTGGTGGTGGAGATCCCGGTCGACTCGGCTCCCCGCCACGAACCGCAGGTCGAGGCGCCCGTCTACGGTGACGGGGAACGCGGCACGGTGACGGTGAAGGTGCACTCGGGTGAGCGCTGGCTGCTCACGCTCACGAGTTCGACCACGACCGAGTCGTCGTGGAGCGGCCGGCGGCACGGCGACCACATGACGTTGATGGACGCGTGCGACGTGCGGTTCGGCGACGTCCCGGACGTCGTGGACGTGCCGGACCTGCTGAGCGGCAAGGACGAGCAGCTCATCGCGTCCGTGCTGTTCGCGTACGGCCGTTACCTGCTGGTGTCGTCGTCCCGGCCGGGCGCGCCGCCCGCGAACCTGCAGGGCATCTGGAACGGCGAACTGCGACCGGCGTGGTCGTCGAACTACACGATCAACATCAACACGCAGATGAACTACTGGGCGGCCGAGGTCACCGGGCTCGCCGAGTGCCACGACCCATTGCTGGAGCTGCTGGAGAAGCTCGCGGTGACCGGTGCGGAGGTGGCGCGGTCGCTGTACGGGGCGCGGGGCTGGGTGGCGCACCACAACACGGACGCCTGGGGGTGGTCGCTGCCCGTCGGCATGGGGCACGGCGCGCCGTCGTGGGCGATCTGGCAGATGGGTGGCGCGTGGCTCGTCCAGCACGCCTGGGACCACTACGACTTCGCCCGCACCTGGTCCACTTTGGAGCGTGCGTGGCCGTTGCTGCGCGGGTGTGCCGAGTTCTGCCTCGACTGGCTGGTGGAAGGCCCTGACGGCTACCTCGACACGTGCCCGTCGACGTCACCGGAGAACTGGTTCCTCGACTCCTCCGGTGCCCCGCAAGCGTTGTCGTGGTCGGTGACGATGGACGTGGTGCTGGTCCGTGCCGTGTTCGAACGGACCTCGGCTCTGGCACTGGCGTCCGGGCGCTCGGATCCGGTGCTCGCGGAGATCTCGGCCGCCTTGCCCCGGTTGCGTCCCGTTCCGGTGGTCGACGGGCGACTGGGGGAGTGGGCAGGGGACTTCGTGGAGGAGGATCCGGCGCACCGGCACCTGTCGCACCTCGTGTCCGTCCACCCGCTCGGCCAGGTCGTGACCGGCACGCCTCTCGGGGACGCCGCCGCGGCTTCGCTGGACCGGCGCGGAACCGGCGCGATGGGCTGGTCGTGGGCCTGGAAGATGGCCCTGCGGGCGCGGCTGGGCGACGGCGAGACGGTACGTGCGCTGCTGCTGGAGGCCTCGGAGGCGTTCACCGGCGACCGGCACCGCGACGCCCCGGTCGACGGCTCGGAGTGGGGCGGGCTGCTGCCGAACCTCTTCAGCACGCACCCGCCGTTCCAGATCGACGGCAACTTCGGCTTCACAGCGGCGTTGGCCGAGGTCGTGGTGCAGAGCCACGCCGGGGTGGTGGACGTGCTGCCCGCACTGCCCGCCGGCTGGTCCCGGGGTTCCGCGCGCGGTCTGCGGTGCCGCGGCGGGCTTTCCGCGGACATCACGTGGCATGACGGCGACATCTCGGTGCGGCTGCGCAGGCTCTCGGGCGACGCCTCGGAGGTCGTGCCGGTGCGCATCGGCGGAGAGGTCACGGAGATCGTGGTGACCGACGTGGTGGAGCTGCGAGGGAGGGTGTCGTGCTGACCGATCTCGGCTTGGACGCGCTGGGGGAGTACCGCAGTTCTTACGTCCGTCCCGACGACTTCGACTCGTTCTGGGACTCGACGCTGGCGGAGGCGCGTTCGCTCGCTCTCGCGGTCGAGGCGGTGCCGGTCGCCACGCCGCTGCGGACGCTCGACGTGTACGACGTGTCGTTCGCGGGCTGCGATGGTGACCGCATCCGGGCCTGGCTGCGCACTCCCCGCGGGATGTCCGGACTTCCGGCCGTGGTCCAGTACCACGGGTACGGCGGCAACCGGGGCAGCGCGGTCGAGAACCTGACGTGGGCGAGTGCCGGGTTCGCGCACCTGCAGGTCGAGGTGAGGGACCAGCGCGGCGGCACGGGTTTCCTGACCCGCGGCATCACCGGCCGCTCCACCTACTTCTACCGCCGCGTGTTCGTGGACGCGGTGCGCGCGGTCGACGCCGTCCGCGCCCTGGGCTCTTCGGATGTCGCCATCATCGGAAACAGCCAGGGTGGCGGGATCGCGCTGGCCGTGGCGGGTCTGGTGCCCGACCTGGCCGCCGTGCACGCGCAGGCGCCGTTCCTCTGCGACCTCCGCAGGGCGCTGAACGTCTGCGGGCGGCCGCCGTACACCGAACTCACGACCTACCTCGCCGAGAACCGGCGTGCCGACGTCTTCCCGACCCTGTCCTATTTCGACGGTGTGGGGTTCGCCTCCCGGGCCACGGCACCCGCGTGGTTCTCGGTCGGCCTGATGGACGACATCGTGCCGCCGTCCACCGTGTTCGGCGCCTACCACGCCTACGCCGGACCCAAGCAGATGGCCGTCTGGGAGCACAGCGCCCACGAGGCGGGCGGCTCAGATGACCTCGACATCGCACTCGACGCGTTCCGATCCCGTCTCCTGGAGAAGCCATGAAAATCGCCGCCACTGCCCTGGTAGCAGCAACAGCCCTGCTGGTCGCCGGGTGCGGGAGCTCCGACTCCGGCTCGGGCAACACCGTGAACTGGTGGACGTGGGACGACAAACAGGCGGTCGCCTACGGCGAGTGCGAGAAGGCGTTCGAGGCCGCCAACCCCGGTGTCGACGTGAAGATCACCCGCTACAACGTCGACGACTACTTCACCAAGCTCACCGCGGGCTTCGTCGCAGGCACCGCGCCGGACGCGTTCCAGAACTCCGTGCAGTTCCTCCAGGCCTACGCCTCGCAGCACCAGCTGATGCCGTTGGACGACCTCATCACCAAGTCCTCTTTGGACACCAAGCGGTATTCCGTCGGCCTGGACACGTGGAAGTTCACCGACGGCAAGCAGTACGCGCTGCCGCTGGACTGGGCGGCCTCCGCGCTCTACTACAACGCCGACATGCTGGCCAAGGCCGGCGTGCCGGAGACCGACGTGCAGAAGCTGACCTGGAACCCCGACGACGGCGGCACGTTCGACGAAGTGGTCGCCCGCCTGACCGTCGACAAGAACGGCAGGCACGGCGACGAACCGGGCTTCGACAAGACCCAGATCGCCACCTACGGCATCGGCGCGATGGCGGGCCGCAGCTTCATCGGCGAGACCTCGTGGGCCCCGTTCGTCAACACGCTCGGCTGGCGGCTGGGCGACAAGGACCAGTGGCCCACCAGGTTCAACTACACCGATCCGCGCTTCACCAAGACGATGAAGTGGGTCCTGTCGCTCACCGACCGCGGCTTCTCCCCGAAGCTCGGCACCTTCACGACCGGCAGCCAGTCCACGATCTCCGACGTGGACCTGATCGGCTCGGGCAAGGTCGCCATGACCATGGGAGGCTCCTGGTCCGCCCCGTCGTTCGGCAAGATCCCGGGCGTGAAGGTCGGCATCGCCCCGACCGTCCTCGGCCCCGACGGCACGCGCTCGGTCCTGTCCAACTCGAATGGCAACAACATCTGGGCGGGCACCAAGAACCTGGACCTGACCTGGCGGTGGGTCAGCTACATGGGCGGCGAGGAGTGCCAGACCAGGGCGGGCGCGACCGGCACGTTCTTCCCGTCGATCCCGGCGGCCATGGACAACACCGTGACGTCCATGAAGTCACAGGGCGTGGACCTCACCGTCTTCAAC
This sequence comes from Lentzea sp. HUAS12, assembly GCF_024125735.1. NCBI lineage: Bacteria > Bacillati > Actinomycetota > Actinomycetes > Pseudonocardiales > Pseudonocardiaceae > Lentzea > Lentzea sp. HUAS12. The sequence goes on along the minus strand of NZ_CP099738.1, from coordinate 3,227,314 downwards.
CAGTACGTGAAGGACGGCGTCCTGCACCCGTCCACCGCCTACGCCAACGGCTCGGCCGTCCAGTCGGCCGAACAACCTCTCTTCGAGGCGTACTTCGCAGGCCAGCGCTCCGACGACGTGTTCGCCGAGATGGAACGCGTCTCGCAGGAGATACTGGCCAAGAACTAGACGGGAGCCTCAGGAGTGGTGTTGCGGATACCGGCCAGGCGCGTGCTGGCGGACGACGTCTACGAGCAGATCCGCGCCCTCATCATGAGCGACGGCATCGCCCCGGGCGCCCGCGTGAACATCGACGAGCTGGCAAGGCAGCTGGACGTCTCCCCGACGCCGATCCGGGAAGCCCTGGCCCGCCTCGAATCGGAAGAACTGGTCAGCAGGCTCCCGTTGCGCGGCTACAGCGTGACGGACCTGCTGAACCGCAGGCAGGTCGACGACCTCTACGCCCTCCGCCTGCTGCTGGAACCGCCGTCGGCAGCCCTGGCGGCGGCCCGCATGACCCCGGAGGCCGTGGTCCTCGTCGAGGAGGAACTCGCCACCTGCCCGGCCGCCCCCGCGGACGACGCCTACGACGACTACAAGAACCTCACCGCGCACGACCAGCGCCTGCACGAGCTGATCCTGCGGATCGCGGGGAACGACGCCGTTCTCCAGGCGTTCGCGAAGACGCACTGCCATCTGCACCTGTTCCGGCTGAACTTCCAGCAGCCGTTCGGGGTGCAGACGATCACCGAGCACCGGGCGATCGTGGACGCGCTGGTGGCGGGGGACGCGGAGGGGGCTCGCGCGGCGATGACGGCACACCTGGAGATCGCACGGGCTCGGCTGCTGGACCGGATGTAGGGGTCGGGCAGGGCGAGGCGCGGAGCCCGCGCACGGCCCAACGGCTCGGGCCCCAGGGCGTGAGGCGTACCGGGAGGTGCTCGACGTCGCGTTCGGACTGGCGGGAGGGCGCCCGGACAAGCGCGTCCACGTGGTGCACCCGCAGGTGCGTCGCGCCGCGATCAGAGTCCCACCGAGACGGCCGCGGGAAAACGGGCTTCGCGCGCCCTGGCGTCGAGCTGGGCGACGGGCAGCACCGCCTCCGTGGACACGAGGACCACGTTGCCGGGACCGGTTCCCGCCAGCACGCCCAGATCGGCGATCACCAGCGGCACACCGAACCGGGCGGTCACGACGTCGATCAGCCCGGTGGTCATGGACAGATCCGGCTGGTCGACCACGTTCACGACGTACGTGCGGGAGCCCGTCAACGCCTCGGCGACGTAGCGCTGGAACTCCGCGCTCGCGAGTTCTTCCGACAGGACAACGGCTTCGAGCACGACCAGGTCGAGATCACGCGCGGCGCGCAGGGCGTCCACTCCGTTCCCGGCCCGCACGGAGATCCCCGTGGGCACCGGGAGGTGGGCGTTGACGAGGTCGACCATGGCGTCGTCGGCGTCCACGACCAGCTGGTCGGAGCCGCGGCGGACGTGCTGGACGCAGCGCGGCAGACTGCCTGCCGCACCACCGATGTGCAGCGCGTTCAGCGGACCCGGCGGCAGCGCGTCGACCACGTCCGCGATCCTGCGCGTGACACCGAACGGCAGGTCGGCGGGGTCCAGGAGGTCCACATAGGATCGAGGCGTGCCGTCGACGCTGATGAGCCAGGCCTCACGGCGATCGCGGTCCTGTTCCACGTCGGCCATGCCGGAACGCACGCGGCGGCGTTCGACGGTCTCGAATCGCATGGTCACCATGATGGCTGTTGAGACGCTCGAGTGGTGGGCGAACGAAGTGCTTCTGTGGGAGCGTGTGCCGCGCATGCGGACATGACTGTCTCCAACAGGGGGTTCGGACAGAATGAGGCAGCGAGAGCTGAGTCTTGTGCTGGCGGGGGTTGCCAGTGCCGTGTTGCTCGTCGGCACGTCCACGGCGGAGCCACCGGCGCCCGTCGCGGCGCAGGAGGGCCCGACGTACGTCTACCGCGTTCCCGCCCCGCTCGGGCAGAAGGCCCAGGACCTGCTGGCCCGCGGGTTCGACGTGCTGGAGCAGCGCGACGGTGACGACCTGTTCGTGCTCGGGTCGAAGGACACGCACACCAGGCTCACCGAGGCCGGGTACACGGGCGCGGTCGAGTCCGTCATGGCGCCGCCATCGTCCACGGCGAAGACGCAGGGCCACGGGATCAACGAGACCTACTACGGCGGCTATCGCACGGTCAAGGCCCACCACGCCCACCTCGACCAGGTGGCGGGCCGGTACCCGCGCCTCGCGACCGTCGTCGACTACGGCGACTCGTGGCGCAAGACCCAGGGCGCCGGCGGGTACGACCTCAAGGCCGTCTGCATCACGAGGAGGGGCCCCGGCGACTGCCGGCTGAACCCGGACTCCCGCAAGCCGCGGCTGGTCGTGTCGGGGCAGATCCACGCCCGCGAGATCACCACCGGCGACATGGCGTGGCGCTGGATCGACCACCTCACGCAGGGCTACGGCAAGGACCGGGAGGTCACGTCGTTGCTCGACACGACCGAGGTGTGGGTCGTGCCGATCGCGAACCCGGACGGCGTGCAGATCGTCCAGTCCGGCGGTGACTCGCCGAAGCTGCAACGCAAGAACGCGAACCACACCAACGGTCCGCGGCAGTGCCCGACGACCGAGGATCCGAACGCCCAGATCGGCATCGACGTCAACCGGAACTTCGACGCGCAGTGGGGCGACAACGGCACGTCGTCCGACCCGTGCCACCAGGTCTACCGCGGCCCGTACCCCGACTCCGAGGTGGAGACCAGGGCGCTCGAGAAGCTCTTCCGCGGGCTCTTCCCGGACACGCGCGGCCCCGCCCTCACCGACCCGGCCGACCCGAAGACGCGCGGCATGGTCATCACCATGCACTCCGCGCTGAACGTCGTCCTGCTGCCGTGGGGCTACACGACCACGCCGTCGCCGAACGACGGGCCGTTGCGCGCGATGGCGAAGGACATGGCCCAGCTCGCCGGTGCGGACTGGGAGTACGGCCAGCCGGGTGAGCTGCTCTACACCGCGGGCGGCTCGATCGACGACTGGGTGTACGGCGAGCTCGGCGTCCCGCACTACACCTGGGAGATCGGCAACTGGCAGGGCGACTGCGCCGGGTTCCTGCCCGCGTACCCGTGCCAGGACGGGCATTGGGACAAGGTCAGGCCGATGCTCACCTACGCCGCGAAGAAGGCCGCGAACCCCTACGGCGGCTGACCTGGACTGCTCCATGCGGGTGTGGTCGGTCACGTCGTGTTTGGCCACACCCCGCAGGGGTATCCGCGCGCCATGAGCATCGAGCCCGGCATCGACATCGAGATCGACTTCGACGATTCCGCCGTGCGCGAGGTGCGGCATTACCTGACACAGGTGGTCACGGGGCTCGGCCTGCGCGGGGACAGCTCGTGCGCCGACATGGAGCCGATGGTGACCGCCTACGTGGCGCTGGACGGCCGGCTGCCCGACTTCCCCGACCACTACGTGGCGCTCGTGTGGAACGAGCTGACCGGGTGGGCGGTCGCCGTGGAGGACCGGCTCGGTGAGCTCGTCGAGGTCGCGCGGCTGGCCGGCGACCCGCGGCCGGCGCCGGACGCGGTGGTGAACTGGGTGTCCGGGCTGCTGCACGAGGAGCAGGGCCGGGCGAACCGCGACTTCGCCGCGTTCGTGCCGTCGCAGCGCGCGGTGCTGTCGTAGTTTGGCCGGGGGAAGACGCGGGTAGCCGATGCCGCGTCAAGCAGTCGGCGCACCACGTCCCCGGCTGTTTTCCGAAGGCGGCAACTCCATGCGTTCCAGCACACTCGACCGCGCCATCCGCGACGCTCTCGCCCTGATCCGCGCCACGACGGGCCATGACCTCGGCGAGCAGACCGAACGGGCGCGCAAGTGCCTCGCCCAGGCCGTGATGGACTCCCCGGACGCGCCCCAGCGGGCGTTGGCGCACGTCGCCGCCGCGGACGAGCACCTCGAGTACGGCGAGTTGATGGAGGCGCGCACGCTGCTGACGGCGGCGCGCTCGTTCCTCCCCGGTGCGCGGGCCGCGGTGCCGGCCCGCGCCTGACGGCCGGGTTGGTCCGTGTCCCGGCAGTCTCGTCGGGCGGCCTGCCACCGGACGAACTTCCGGGACACGGACTAGTCCGGCGGCTTGCTCTCGTCCTCGGTCGTCTCCTGCGGGATCTCGGGCTCGTCGACGATCTCGACGTCGAGGTCGTCGAGACTGGGCGTTCCCGGCGAATGCGGTGCTTCCGGGTTGATGGGATCAGTCATGTCGTGCGGTTACCCGCACGACACGACCTCAAAGCTCTACGCGGGCACCGTCCACCGCTGGTTGGCGCCGCCGGTGCAGGACCAGATCTGCAGCTTCGCGCCGTCCGCCGTGTTGTTGCCGATCACGTCGAGGCACTTGTTGCTGCCCACGTTGACGAGCGTGCCGCCCGAGGCCGTCCAGCGCTGGTTGGGGCCGCCGAAGCAGTCCCAGAGCTGGACCGCCGACCCGTCCGCCGTGCCGTTGCCGGTCACGTCCAGGCACTTGCCCAGGCCGCGCACGGTGCCGTCGGAGGCCAGGGTCCACGTCTGGTTCGGGCCGCTGAAGCACGACCACATCTGCGGCAGCGTGCCGTTCGCGGTCGAGCCGTCGGTGACGTCGAGGCACTTGCCGCCCAGGCCCGTGATGGCGCCGGTGCGGCCCGCCGGGGGCTGGCCAGGGTCGAGCGTGCCGGGCCACGTGAACGTCGCCATCGCGCCGGCCGGGAGGGTGTAGCCGAACGTCTGGCCGTTGTACTGCACCCGGAAGTTCTGCTGGCCGCCCGAGTTCAGCGCGACGAGCACGATCTGGCCGTTCGGGTTGCGGAACGCGACGTTCTGGATGCCGCCCTCGCCGTAGCCGGTGGAGTCGATGCGCACCGCGCCGGGCTGCACGAACTTCGACAGGTGTCCGAGCACGTAGTACTCGGCGTTGTACGTGACGTTGCCGCCGTTGGTCGTGACGACGCCGGTGCAGTTGGTGCAGCTGCCGATCACCGGGCCGTTGTTCTGGTCCAGCGCCATGTTCCAGATCGCGACGGTGCGCGCGTGGTTGCGGGTGGCGCCGATGGCGAGGTTGATGCCCTGCCAGCGCAACGTGTCGCGGAACGTCGCCGCGTCGTTCGCCGACCTCGTGCCGGAGCACTCGGTGAAGAACACGTCCTTGCCGGGCTGGTTCTGCTTCACGATCGACTGGCGGCTGGGGTCGCCGCCGTAGCAGTGCCACGCGGAGCCGATCACGTTGCCGCCGGCGCCGTTGTTGACCGTCTGCGCGTAGTCGACGTTGTCCCAGTTGTGGTCGTAGCCGAGCAGACGGGCATGCTCACCGGCGGCGCGGAGCTTCGGCACCAGCGTGTTGATGACGTTGACCTGCTGCTGCGGTGACATGTACATGCCGGGGTAGCCCGGCGGTTCGAAGAGCGGCTCGTTCTGCACGCTCATGTAGTCGATCGGAATGCCCGCGGCCTTGTACGCCTGCGCGAACTTGACGAGGTAGTCGGCGTAGACGCCGATGCGGCTGTCGTTGAGCGAACCCCGGATGAGGTTGTTGTTGTTCTTCATCCACGCCGGCGCGCTCCACGGCGTCGCCATCACGGCGAGCTGCGGGTTGAGCTGCTTGGCCTGTTGCAGCAGCGGCAGGATGTAGGCCCTGTCGTGGTCGATGGAGAACCGCGACAGCGACGGGTCCGCCGCGCCGTCGTTGTAGGTGTAGAAGCTGCGGGAGAAGTCGGTCGAGGCGATCGGCTGGCGGATGAAGCTCATGCCGATGCCGTTGTTCTTGTCGAACAGGTTGGTCATGATCTCGTTGCGGCGCGGGGAGTTGAAGATGTTCCACGCCGCCGCGTCCGTGAACGAGGCGCCGAAGCCCACCATGGACTGGTAGGTGGAGTTCGGGTTCACCGTGATCGTCGGCCCGGAGCCACCCGAGCCGAACGCCACGTCCGCTTGCCTGGTCAGCTGGGCCGACCGGTCACCCGTGGTCAGCCACACGCTCGCGTTGGTCGCCGCGGTGGCGGCGGGGGAGACCAATGTGGACCCGACCGTCACCACGGCTGCAGCTATCGCGATACCGCGCCAACGTTGTGTCGTCTTCGACATAAGCGCTCCTTGCAGGGTTTGGGCGCCCGACAGCGGTTGTTCAGTTGTAGAGCCGGAAATCGGCGATGCTCCACCAGTTGCCCGCGGCCCCGGTGGACGTGATGCGGACGTACCGCGCGCTCGTGCGGCGGACGTCGACGTTCGTCAGCTGGCCGGCGCCCTCACCGGACGCGATCGCGCGCCACGCCTTGCCGTCGTCGCTGACCGAGAGCTCCCAGGAGCGGGCGTAGTCGCCGAGGTTGCCGCCGGAGTCGATGGCCACGCGCCGGAAGTCCTCGCGGCGCCCCAGGTCGACCTGCAGGAACTGGCCGGGAGCCTGGGGACCGCCGTTGGACCACCGGGTCGAGGCGTCGTCGTCGATGGCGAGCGCGCCGTCCGGAGACGCCGTCGCACCGGCCAGGGAGACCGCGTCGAGCTTGCTCTTGTGGTGACCGGTCCACGTGAACGTCGCCAGCGCGCCGCCGGGCAGGGTGTACTCGAACGTGCGGTCGCCGACGTTGACCGCGAACGAGCGCGGGTCGTCGTTCTGGTTGTGCACCACCAGGGCGGTGGACCCGTCCGGGTTGCGGAACGCGGCGTCCATGACCTGGCCGTTCCAGCCGGTGGTGCCGAAGGACGTGCTGGCGATCCGGCGCGCGCCGGGCTTCACGAACTTCGAGAGGTGCCCGATGGTGTAGTACTCGGCGTCGGTGACGACCGATCCGTCCGGCTGCACGGTGACGAGGCCGGTGCACGTGCCGCAGCCGCCGAGGTGCGGGCCGCCGGTGCTGTCGAGCGCGATGTTCCAGTTCACCGCGCTGCGCGCCCAGTTGCGGGTGGTGCCGAGGACGACGTTGCGGGCGTGCCAGCGCAACGTGTCGCTGAAGACCTTGGCGGGCGGGTCGGTGGCGCCCTTGGAACCCGAGCACTCGGTGAACCAGATCCCCTTGTCCGGGAAGGCGTCGTGCAACGCGGTCTGCGCGCTCGGGTCGCCGTAGTAGCAGTGGTAGGCGGTGCCCGCGACCCACTTCGCGGCCTTGGACCGCAGGACCTGGTACGGGTAGTCGGCCTCCGCCGTGCCGTCGTTGGGGTGCGTGGCCCAGTTGTGGTCGAAGCCGAGGATCCTGGTGCGCGGGCTGGCGAGCCTGAGCTTCGGGCCGAGCGCCTCGATCACCCGCACCTGTGCCGCCACGGGCATGTCCGTGCCGGGGTAGGCGTCGGGCTTGCGGTTCTGCGGCTCGTTCTGCACGGACAGGAAGTCGACCGGCACACCCGTCCTCGCGTACGCCTGCACGAACTTCACGAGGTACCGCGCGTAGGCGTCGTAGATCTTCGGGTCGTCCTTGAGCCTGCCGCCGACGAGCGAGTCGTTGTCCTTCATCCACGCGGGCGGGCTCCACGGCGTGGCCATGACCTTCAGCCGCGGGTTGAGGCGTTTCGCCTCGCGCAGCAACGGAAGGATCTTCTCCTCGTCGTGGCGGATGCTGAAGTGCCTGAGCCCGAAGTCGGTCTGCCCGGCCGGCACGTCGTCGTAGGTGTAGTGCTCCGCCGCCGCGGTGAAGTCGGACGACCCGACGGGCTGGCGCAGGAAGCTGACGCCGATGCCGCTGTCCGGGTCGAAGAGCTTGCGCATGGTCTCGGTGCGCACGGAGGGGCTCAGGCCCGCCAGCAGCGCGGCGGAGGAGTCCGTGATGGAGGCGCCGAAACCGTCGAGCTCCTGGTAGCGGCGGTCGGGGTCGACCACGATCGTCGGGTGCGCCGACTCGCCCGTGCCGAACGCCACGCGCGGCCGCTCGTGCAGCAGCTCCGCGCGGTCCGGCGTGGTCACCCACGCCCTCACCTGTGGCGGACCGGACGCCTCCGCGGCCGGCACGGCGGTGAGGCCGAGGACCAGGGCCACGATCGCGGTTCGTCTCATGTAACACCCATCCATCACTGTGAAACGTCAGCTTTCAGGATGAAACACCCGGCCGTGGCGACGGTCAATGGTCTGGAGGATTTCCGGTACATTGACCTGGTGGAACGCAAGATCGAGAACGTGAAACAACGCGCGAGCCTGCGGGACATCGCGGCGGAGACGGGCGTCTCGATCGCAACGGTCTCCCGCGTGCTCAACGACCACGTCAACGTGGCCCAGCGCACCCGTGACCTGGTGCTCCAGGCCGTCGAGCGGCGCAGGCACGAGGTGACGACGAGGACCCGCACGGTCTACGTCCGCTGCCCGTACGTCCTCACCGACTACTTCGGCCTGATCGTCTCCTCGATCGCGGAGACGCTGAAGCTGCACGGTCTGCGGCTGGTGCTCGACGCCGGGGAGTCGGGCCAGGGAACCGGCGCGCTGCGCGACCTGCCCGGCACGGACGACGTCGACGCGGCGATCCTGATCCTGCCGCCCGAGGAGGGTGACGAGCTGGTCGCCCTGTCCCGAGCCGGATACCCGTTCGTCGTCGTCGACCCGCGCATCCTGCCGTTGCCGGACATCGCGTCCGTGTCGGCCGCGCACTTCGCGGGAGCGCGCGCGGTCGCGGATCACCTCATCGACCTCGGCCACCGGGACATCGCGGTGATCGCCGGGCCGGAGGAGTGGCTCGCCGGGGACGCCCGCCTGGCCGGGCACAGGGCGGCGCTCGCGCAAGCCGGGGTCCTGCTCGCGCCGGAGCGGTTGCGGCACGTGGAACCCACGACGGCGCACGGCAGGTCCGCGGCGGCGGAGTTGCTGGGCCTGGAGCCGCGGCCCTCGGCGATCGTGTGCTTCAACGACAAGGTCGCCGTCGGCACGTTGCAGGCGGCGCGGGAGCGTGGCCTGCGCGTGCCGGAGGACCTGTCCGTGGCCGGGTTCGACGACATCGACCTCGCGGAGGCGACCAGCCCGCCGCTGACGACCGTGCGGCAGCCGTTGCAGGAGATGGGGCGGATCGCCGTCACGCAGTTGATGCGGGTGCTGGACGGTCACCAGCCCGAGGCGTTGCACATCGAGCTGGCGACCACCCTGGTGGTGCGCGGTTCGACGACCGCGCGTCAGTGAACGACGGCCCAGGTGCGCGTGGCGGCGTCGAGCAGCACGGTGACCCGCTGACCCACCTCGACGGCCGTGCACTCGGGCCGGCTGCACCGGTGGCGGTCCTCGAAACCGCCGTCCCGCACCGGGATCCACAGCGTGAGCTCGTACATGACCGCGTCACTCGCGTCGAACACGGTCTTGTCGGTGACCTCGCTCTGCGCGAGCGCACCCGCCGCCCGCAACGCGTCGGTCTGGTCGGCGAACTCGGCCGCCGTCGACCACAGCGCCAGCATGCCGAACACGACCACGAGAAGACCGAACTCGCACAGCATGATCGCCCACCACGCCAGGCCGGAGAAGGCGAGCACGACGCCGGACGCGACCGACGCCGCGATGGTGACGGCGGCCAGCGCGCGCTGGACCCGCGCTGAACCGCGGTCGGTGAGGACGACTTCGACGGGGTTCGTGGTCACCGGCTGATCGTAGAACGCGGTGACCACGAACCCGGTGCCTTCACGGACGAAGCGTGACCGATTGGCCCTTCCGCAGGCTGATCTTCTTCTTCCACCGGCCGAAGCGGACCTCGGTCTCCGTGCCGCCAACGCTGCGGACGGTCGCCGTGATGACCTTGCCGTCCTTCCACGCCAGGTCGACGGTGAAGCCGGCGCGCGCACCGATCCCGGTGACCGAGCCCGTCCTCCACGCCGAGGGCAGCGCCGGCAGCAGCTCGATCACGCCCGGCCGTGCGTACAGCAGCATCTCCAGCATCGCGGCCGGAGCACCGAGGTTCGCGTCGATCTGGAAGATCGACCGGTCGCCGAAGCTGTACATGTCGAAGAAGTTCGGCGCCGTGCCGTTGGCGTGGTCGATCGACGGCCGGATGACCTTCTGGACCAGTTCGTACGACCTGTCGGCGTCCTTCAGCCGCGCCCAGCACGCCGCGCGCCACGCGAGTCCCCAGCCGAAGCTCTCCATGCCGCGCGTGATCAGGTGCTGCCGCACGCCGTCGAGGACCGCGGCGGGGGAGTCGTCGCGGTTGACGCGGTCGCCGGGGAAGAAGCCGACGAGCGGGGACAGGTGCCGGTGTGTGGTCTCGCCGAGGTCGTCGGGCGACATCCACTCCTGCAACATGCCGGTCTTCGGGCTCACGACCGGCAGGTACAGCCTGTCGCGCAACGCCGACATCTTGCGGCCGTAGGACTGGTCGCGGCGCAGCACGTCCGTCGCGATCCGGTACTTGCCGAAGAGGTGGTGCACCAGCTCCTGGTTGTACGTGTTGCCGCGGGTGTCCTGCGGTCCGTGCTCGGGTGACCAGTCGTGGTCGTCGACCAGGCCCTGCGGCGTCTCGACCAGGCGCGCCTCCCAGAACTCGCAGGCGCCCTTGAGCAGCGGGTAGATCTTGGCCAGGTAGTCGCGGTCGAGCGTGTACTCGTAGTGCTCGAAGAGCGACATGCACAACCACGCGTTGCCACCGGGGTGCCACCACCAGCCGCTGCCGCCGTAGATGTTGGTGGAGAAGGCGACCGCCCACCCGGCGACGCGGTCGTTGGTGTTGCGGAACCGGTTGCGCTCGTCCTGGTACACCGCCTGCGTGGTGTTCGTCCACACCGGGAGCTGCGCCACGCAGTAGTTCGCGAGCGCGTCGAACGTGTCCGACAGGGCGGCCCTGTCCGCGAGCCAGTAGTTCATCTGGATGTTGATGTCGGTGTGGTAGTCGCTGTACCAGTCGGGGGTGTTGTTCGACAGCCACAGGCCCTGGAGGTTGATCGGCAGGTTGTCGCGCGAGCCCGTGATGGCGAGGTACCGGCCGAACTGGAGGTAGCTCGCCTCGAGCTCCGGGTCGGGCGTGGGGCCGGACGCCCTCGCCTGGAGCCGGGTCCACGTGTCCATCGCGCGCTGGGCGTCGGTGGACCGGCCGAGGTCGACCTTCTGCCGGTCGTACTTCTTGCGGTAGTCGGCGACGTGCGTGCGCAGCAGAGCGTCCGCCTTGGCGCGCACGGCCGCCTTCTGCAGCGCGAGCTGTGCGGGCTCGACGAGCGGGTCCATGAAGCCCCTGGAGGCGTCCGGGACGTAGTTCGTGCCGCCGGAGAACACGACCACCAGGTCGGAGCAGCCGGCGAAGGTGAGCCTCGCACCGTCCACTTCGACCGTTCCATCAGGACTGAACGCGGTCACGACGCCGCTGTACGCCAGCTTGTTCGGGAACGAGCCGGTGAAGACGGCCGCGGTGTGCGGTGCGTCGCCGACGGTCGGTTCGCCGTGCGCGCCCTGGAGCGTGATCGTGCCGGACTGGTCCTGGCCGACGAGCCGGACGACCACCACGTCGTCCGGGTGGCTCGAGAAGATCTCGCGGCGGTACTGCCTGCCGCCGTGGACGTACCTCGTCGTGACGAGGCCGTTGCTCAGGTCGAGTTCGCGCCGGTAGTTCGTGGCGCCGGCGTGCGCCGGTACCTCGACGTAGAGCTTGGCGAGCATCGAGAACGTGCCGAAGTGCGTGTAGTCGTACGGGAGCTGGCCGTCGCCGTCGAGCGTGTCGTTCAGTTCGCCGGTCCACAGGGTGACGTCGGTCAGGTACAGGAAGTCCTTCTCGACGCCACCGCCGACGAGCGCGCCGAGGCGTCCGTTGCCGATCGGGAGGCCCTGCTCGATGATCTTCGCCTCGTCGGCGGGAGCGGGGTACCAGAGGGTGGTCGGGTCGGCGGCGAGCGGGTCGGTGGCCGGCCGGTGGGGATCGGCGTGGGCGGAGAACGCGGGCAGGACCACGGCTCCCAGCCCCCACGCTCCGGTGGCCTTCAGGAAAGTCCGGCGTGAGGTCATCGTTGAACTCCTCGTTCCGTCAGGGGGCCGTCAGGTTCGACACGTGCACCGCGTCGTCCGGCCCGCGCACCGCCACCCACGTCGAACCGTTCACCCCGGCCGCCCCGCCGACCGCGCCGGTCAGCGCGTTGCTGACGAACCGGTCGCGCTTGGACCACCAGGTGCCCGCGCCGCCGACGAGGTCCTGCTGCCAGAGCGTGTAGTCGCTGCCGCGCACGAACACGTTCACGCGGTCGCCGTTAGCGACCGCCGTCGGGCTGCCGCTGATCACGCCGCCCAGCGAGGTCCACGCGGACCAGCCGTTCGCGGTGCGCCCGCGGTACCAGGCGGAGTCGTCCTGCAGCCGGACCACGACGAACGTGCCGGCGGCGACCGTCGCCGCCGAGGGCCTGCCGTAGATCTGCTGGTTGCCGGGGGAGCCGACCGACGTCCAGGTGGCGTTGTTCCTGTCGCGCGTCCACACGCGACCGTCGGCGCCGCGGCCGAAGAGGCTCCAGCTGTCCGGTCCGGTGAACGCCACCGACACGGAGTCGGTGAGGCTGCCGCCCAGTGAGGTCCAGTTGCCCCACTTGCCGCCCGCGTAAGTCCGTTGGTATGCCACGTTGTCCGTGCCGCGGACGAAGAGGTCGATGCGTCCGTTCGGGCTCGCGAACGCACTCGGCTGGCCGAGGACCTGGCCGTTCTTGGGGCCACCGAGGACGACCCAGTTGCGCCATTCGCCATTGATCATCGAGCGTTGGGCGAGCCGTCCGGACTTGTCACGGGTGAACGTGGCCATGGTCCTGTCGTCCCAGCGGATCAGCGCCGGGCTGGCCGAGGTCTCGCCGCCCAGGTCGGTGCCGGGAACGGTGGTCTCGCCGCGCAGCTTGAGGAACGCGGTGCCGTGCGCGGGAACCGTGACGGTGATGGTGCCGGTCGTGGTGCCGCGGTCGGCGCGGGCCCTCAGGTCGCGGATGCTGACCGTGCCCTTGAGCCCGGCGTCGGCGACGTTGATGTCGTACTGCGCCGGCTGGTCGTTGCGGTTGAGCACCGCGACGGCCCGCTCACCCCTGCCCTGCAACACCTTGCTGTACACGTCGACGTTGTTCGACCCCGCGACCCGCACGCCCTGGATGGCCAGCGGGTCCTGGTCGACCGCGATGATCTCGGGGTTCTTCAGCGTTTCGATCATCGACGGCGGCAGCGTGCGCGGATCCGAGCCGATGATCAGCGGCGAGGCCATGACCGACCACAGGACGAGCTGCGAGGTCGACTCCTCCTCGTTGAGCTCGTACGTGCCCTGCTCGGTCTTGCGCATCGGGATCAGGTAGTCCGGGTCGTTGTAGTGACCGGGCCCCTGAGCGCCGGGCCGGTAGAGGTTGCGGTCCATGTTGCGCAGCACGTCACGCCAGATGCCCTCGTACGGCGTGCCGAACGCGACGTCGGTGGAGGTCCGCCACGAGTCGCCGACGCGCGGCCCGTACGTGTAGGCCACGTACGCGGTCTGGTCCCAGCGGTGCGGCACGCCCCACTCGTCGGTGACCGGGTTGCAGAGGTTGAGGATCATCTTCCGCCCGGCCTTCCGCACCGCCGCGGAGAACTGCGTGAAGGCGACGGCCGGGTCCATGTTCTGCGCGATGCCGCAGAGGAAGTCGATCTTGATGGCGTCGAACTCCCACCCGGCGAACTGCTTCGCGTCGGCCTCGTAGTACCCGCCACCGCTGCCGGCGGCGCAGTTCTTGCCGTCCCACGCACCCGCGTCGGTGTAGATGCCCGCCTTCAACCCCTTGGCGTGCAACGTGTCCACGAGCTTGTCGAAGCCGGACGGGAAGCGTGCCGGGTCGGGCACGAGCGCACCCTTGCCGTCCCGTGGCGGGCTGGCGTTCCAGCCGCCGTCGATCCAGACGATGTCGTAACCGGCCTTGGCGAGCCCGCTGCTGACCAGGTGGTCGGCCACGCCGAGCACCTTCTCCTCCGACGCAGCCCCGACGGCGAAGTAGGAGTTCCAGCCCATGTACGGGGTGCGGGCGAGGCCCGAGTCGTAGTAGGTGGGGGCGCCCTGGTCGAGGCCCGCGTGTTCGGGCGGCGCGGACGGGGCGGCGGCCGCCGTGGGCGCGAGGAGCAGCAGGGCGGTGGTGGCCACGGACAGCAGGGTTCTCGGCATACCCGTACCTCTCGTCGTCGAGTGGCTGAAGTGTGCGGCGGCCGGCTGGGCGCGTCAAGAATAAATACTAAATTAAGTTTAGTGATGGCTGGGTCTGGTCGTACCGTAGCAGCGATCCGATGTATGGAGATTATGTGCGGCTTGTTCCGGTACTATCTGTCCGATAGGGGTCATAGTGGTCGGATGTGTGCGGGCACGGCCTCGTCCAGGGAACGTCGCGCGTCGCGAGCAACACCACGTGAACACCACGGTGCCCGCGCTCGACGAGCGAGCGCGGGCACCAGGTGTCGGAAAGGCAGAGCTCAGGGCACGACGAGCACTGGCCAGTGACCCGACCGGATCAGCCGCGTCGCCACCGACCCGGCGAACCGGTGCCCTGCCTGCTGCGAGGCGCCGACGACCACCATGTCGGCCTGGCACTGGTCGGCCGAGTCGCGCAGCACCGTGAGCGGGTCGCCGAACGCCTTCACGAACGTGACCGGCACGTCGAGCTCCTCCGCGAACTGCCGGACCTGGTCGCGCAGTTCGGCGTACAGGTGGGCGGTCGCCTCGTGCTCGAACACCGACGCGGCGGCGGGGCTCAGTGCCGCCAGGGACGAGTGGCACGCCACGAACGTGACGACCAGCCGTGCTCCCTGGCGGCGGGCGAGACCGAACGCCGAGGCCGCCGCGCGCATCGCCGTGTCGGAGCCGTCGAGGCCGACCATGATGGTCCGCGACGACGGGCGGGGAACGGGACCGAAGCAGTCCACTGTGGACTCGAAGGCGTTGTTCAGGCCGGCGCTCATGGTTCCCCCTCTGGTTATCGCGCGACCACCGAGTCTGCGTCCTTCTTCTCGAGATCCATCGTCGTGCGCAACGTGATCGGCTTGAGCAGCAGTGCCGCGATGATGCCGATCACGCCGACGGCGGCGGAGATCATGAAGATGTGCGCGGTGGCGTCGCCGTAGACGGTGTGCACGATCGTCTGGACCTGGGGTGGCAGAGCCTGCAGGTTCAACGCGCTGGTGGTGCCGGTCGACTGGCCCGCCGGCACGTGCAGGGCGGTGGAGAGGTCGGCGGTGACGCGGTTGGCGAGCACGGCGCCGAGCACCGAGACGCCGATCGTGCCGCCCAGGGAGCGGAAGAACGTGATGGTCGCGCTGGCGACGCCGAGTTCGCTCAGCGGCACGCCGTTCTGCACGGCCAGCACGAGGTTCTGCATGCTCATGCCGACACCGGTGCCGACGACGGCCATCGCGACGCCGATCATCCACAGCGGGGTGGCGTGGTCGATGAAGCCGAGGCCGAGGAAGCCCAGCACCAGCAGGATCGTGCCGGCGACGATGTAGGGCTTGATCTTGCCGGAACGGCTGATCATGCGGCCGGAGATCGTGGACGACACCAGCACGCCCGCGAGCAGCGGGATGGTCAGCAGGCCCGCCTCGGTCGGGCTGTAGCCGCGGCCGATCTGGAAGTACTGGCCGAGGAAGACCGAGCCGCCGAACATGGCGATGCCCACGGCGAGGCTCGCGACGATCGCGAGGGCGGGGGTGCGCTGGACGACGATGTGCAGCGGCACCACGGGTTCCTTGACCCGCCGTTCCACCGCGATGGCGGCGCCGAGCAGCACCACGCCGGCGCCGACCATGGCCGCCGTCTCCCAGGAGGCCCACGCGAACGAGTTGCCGACGAACGACACCCAGATCAGCAGCACGCTCACGCCGGCGGCGATCAGGGTCGCGCCGAGGTAGTCGATCTTCACGTTCTCGCGGCGCACGGTCTCCAGCTTCAGCGTCGCCTGCAGCACCACGAACGCGATCGCGGCGAGCGGCACGGCGATCCAGAAGCACCAGCGCCAGCCGAGCCACGACACGTCGACGATGAGACCGCCGAGCAGCGGGCCGCCGACCGTCGCGACGGCCAGCACGCCGCCGAGGTAGCCGTTGTACCGGCCGCGCTCGCGTGGCGGGATGATCGCGGCGATCACGACCTGCACGAGTGCCTGCAGGCCGCCGACGCCGAGGCCCTGGAACGCGCGGGCGGCGATGAGCTGTCCGGTGTCCTGGGCGAAGCCGCTGAGCAGCGAGCCGATCACGAAGATCACGATCGCGGCCTGGACCAGCGTCTTCTTGTTGAACAGGTCGGCGAGCTTGCCCCAGATCGGGGTCGTGGCCGTCGCCGCGAGCAGGGTGGCGGTGACCACCCACGTGTACTGCGTCTGCGTGCCGTTCAACGACCCGATGATCCGCGGCAGGGCGGTGGACACCACCGTGGAACTGACGAGGGCCACGAACAGCGCGAGCAGCAGACCGGACAGCGACTCCATCACCTGCCGGTGACCCATCGCCTGACTTTCGTTCTTCAACGTCTCGCCCCTTCGTCCCCATAATTCTTGCGCGTTGTGCAAATTTGCGCAATGTGAAACTTACTCCGCCGCTAGGCTGAGTGCATGGAGACCCTCATCACGCTGCGTGAGCACAAGAAGGCGGCGACCCGGCGGTCGCTGGCCGCGGCGGCGTTGCGGCTCGCGATGGAACGCGGCCTCGACGGGGTGACGGTCGAGGAGATCGCGGACGAGGCGGGGGTGTCGCGCAGGACGTTCTCGAACTACTTCACCAGCAAGGAGGACGCGGTCGTCGACGCCGACCGCGAGCGGATCAGGGCGTTGGTCACGCTGGTCGGGGCCCGGCCGGCGGACGAGGGGCCGTGGGAGGCCCTGCGCGCGTCCACCGCCGAGCTGTACCGCGACCGGCCGATGCCGGACGTCGAGTGGATCGAGCAGTTGCGGCTGCTGCGCCGGCACCCGTCGCTGATCGCCCGGCAGGCGGGCGACCAGGTCGCGCTCGAACGCGACCTGACCGCCGTGCTGGTGCACCGCGAACCGGACGAGGAGATCGCCCGGCTGATGGCGGCGACGTTCCTCGTCACCGTGCGCACCGGCATCTCGCTGTGGCTGGAGGGCGGCGGCAAGCAGCAGCTGCCCGAGCTCGTGGACCGGTTGCTCGGCCGTGTGAGCGTTCAGGGCACGTAGACCTGCCCGGTCTGCCGTCCCTCGATCGACCGCACGTACGCCCGCACCACCTCGGCCAGCGGCACCGGCTTCATACCGGGGAAGTAGTCGCCGTACACGTCGAGCGCCTCGGTGAAGACCGTCGGGCTGACGGCGTTGATCCGCTGCGGCGCGATCTCGATCGCGGCGGCGCGCACGAACGCCTCCACCGCGCCGTTGACCAGCGACGCGGCCGCGCCGGTGACGATCGGTTCGCGTGCCAGCACGCCCGTGATCAGCGTGAACGACTCCGTCACGTGCGCGAGGCCCTCCCGGACGAGGGCGACCTGCGAGAGCACCTTGCCGGTCACGCCCGCCTGGTAGTCCTCGACCGTCAGGTCCCGCAGCGGCTTGAACGGCACGTGCCCCGCGGCCGACGCGACGGCGTCGACCTGCCCGACGGTCTGGTACATCTCCGCGACCCGCGCCGGATCGGTCACGTCGAACTGGAGGTCGCCCCCGGTGCGGGAGACGGTCACGACGTCGTGCTTGCGCTCGACCAGCTCCTGGTGCACCGCGCTGCCCAGCGTGCCGGTCGCTCCTACGAGAAGAATCTTCATGCCACCGACGCTAGGTCGGCTCCGAAGAGGAGTGAAATGCCGTTCGTGCAGCACTTATGATCGGTGGTCATGAATGTCGAGCTGCGTCACCTGCGCGCCCTGGCCGCGATCGGCGACCACCGGTCGATCACGGCGGCCGCCCTCGCGCTGCACGTCACGCAGCCCGCGCTGTCCCGCACGCTCGACCAGCTGGAACGGCGCATCGGCGTGCGGCTGGTCGAACGCACGACCCGGCACGTGGCGCTGACCGAACCCGGCCGCCGGCTGTGGGAGCACAGCCACCGCATCCTGACCTCGCTCGACTCGGCGCTGGCCGAGGCCACCCGGCCCCAGCCGATCAGGCTCACCTTCGCCTGGGCCGCGCTCGGCCGGTTCACCATCCCGTTCCTGCGCGAGTGGCGGGCCGAACACCCGGACGTGCTGGTCCGCATCCGCCGCGCCGACGACCCGGAGGCGGCGCTGCGGCGCGGTGACGCCGACATCGCGGTCCTGCGCACCAGCCCCGCGCAGGCGGGCCTCGACCACGTGGCGCTGATCGAGGAACCGCGGGTCGCCGCCGTGGCGGACGACCACCCGCTCGCCACCCGCGACGCCCTGGTGCTCGCCGACCTGGTGGGCGAGTGCGTGGCGGTGTGCGAGACCGCGGCGACGACCGGCGCCGACCTCTGGCCCTCCGGCGGACGGCCGCGCACCGTGGACGTGCCGGGCGTGGTCGAGTGGCTGACGTCGATCGCGACGGGCACGACGGTCGGGGTCACGGCGGCCGGCACGAGCCACCACCACCCGCACCCCGGCGTGACCTACCTGCCGCTGACCGACGCCGAGCCGATCGTCGTGCACCTGGCGTGGCCCGCGGCGGCGCCGCACCCGTCGACCGGGGCGTTCACCGCTCTGGCGCAGCGCCATCTGGCCGCCACAGCCGAAGCTGGAGCATAGCCGCGAACCGCGCGTTCGGGTCGCCGAGATCGATCTCCCCGACCTCCGACAACCGCCGCAGCCGGTACCGGAAGGTGTTGGGGTGCACGAAGACCGCGGCGGACGCGGCGGCCACGTCACCGAAGGCGTCGAGCCACGCGCCGAGCGTCTCGACCAGGCAGGCGTTGTGGCTGCGGTCGTACTCGATCAGCCGCGCGACCGGCCCGGTCAGCGCGTCGCCGCGTTCGGCGATCAGGTCCGAGAGCTCCAGCAGCAGTCCCTCGCTGTGCACGTCGGACACGCGCGCCACCGGCCGGGAGGAGCGCCCGGCCCGCAGCACCCGCAGCACCAGGTCGGCACCGGCGCGCGACCGCGAGAGCGTCAGGCCGTCGGACACCTCCCCGACACCGACGAGCACCTGGTTGCCGATGCGGTTGCGGAAGTCCGCGGCGATCCGCATCGCCCGGTCCTCCGACTCCGCGGGCAGGATCGCGTAGGCGACGTCCCCGATCAACGCGGCGGCGGCACGCGGGTGCACGGCCGTCAGGTGCATGGCGAACGCGTCCGCGACCTGCTGCCGTTCGGCCAGGAGACGGGCGTGCGCGGCCGGGTCGTCACCGTGCGAGTGGGCCAGGACCAACGCCAGCACGACGCACGCCTGGTCCGCCAAACCCAGGCGCCGCACCGCTTCCGCCGCTCCCGCGCCGCCTTCGACGGCGGTCGAGACGAGGTCCGCGCGCAGCCGGCGTTCGACGTCGGCGCCCGCGCGCTGCCGCATCATGTGCAACGCCACCAACTTGGCCGCGTCGCGGAAGGCGGCGGTGCTGTCGGGCGACAGCGGCGAGTGCACGGCGGCCCAGATCGAGCCGAGGAACTCGTCGCCTGCCCGCACCGCCACGGCGACCCGCGGGAGGCAGAACGTGCCGTCGCCGGCCGGCAGTTCCTCGATGGTGACGGGCTCGTCGCTGCGGTAGAGGTGCTGGAACACCCCGCGCGCCTCCAGCAGGTGCGTGTAGTGCACGGGCACCTGCCTGCCCAGGATCGTCTCGACCCGCGACGGGTCCGCCTCGTCCTGGCGTCCCGAGAACGCGAGCACGCGCGAGCTGCGGTCCTCGATCGTCACCGGGGCGCTGATCAGTGACGCCACCGCGTTGGCCAGCGCGAACAGGTCACCGGCCGGCACACCGCCGAAGGTCTCGGACGGGTCCACCTCGCCCTCGGCGAGCAGCGAGCGCAGCATCGCGGCGAGCTGCGTCCACGACGCCCCTGGCGCCAGGCCGAGCAACACGACGCCGGAGCGGTCCACGGCCGCGGCCAGCGCGTCGGTGACCACGACCGGCCCGCGCACGACGAGCGCGACCGCGCCCTCCTCGCCGAGCGCGCCGAGGACCTCCGCCGGATCCCGCACGCCGACACCGAGCACCAGCGCGGACGGCGGCAGCACCTGGTCGTCGTCCGGGTCGTGGATCACGACACCGCCGACACCGGCTGACCGGCCCGGGTCACCGCGCACGAGGTCGATCAGCGTGGTGCCCAGGTCGTCCAGGACGCGGGTGAGGCCTGTTCGCGGGCTCATCCCACCACTGTGCCAACCGTCTACAGAGGAACCCAAGCGGTCTGCGTCAATTGGAACCTGCGAGCGCGCCGGTGTGTTCCGGCTGTTCCGGTGTCTCGCAGCGGTGGTTCCGGGTGACCAAGCGTTCGCGCCTTGGGGGAGCAGTTCGGGAGCGCGAGCGACGAACAGCATTCGCGGTGCCAAGGTGATCACCATGCTTCGTCCGCTCATTCGATGGGCCCGACACCACCCGCCGTCCACCTCCCAGCGGCGCTGGAGCTGCTCGAGCATGCGACTGATCATGGCTTCGGTCACGTGCGAATACCGGTCATCGATGGAGGTGCGCTTGTGCCCCAGACGCTCCCGCCTCAGCACGCGTGGCACCTCGTTCTCGATGACCGAGGTCTCCTGAGTGTGGCGCAGGTCGTGGAAGACCACGCCTTCTTCGAGCGGATCCCAGCCGAGTGCCTGGTTGCCCGCAGAGGGCAACCAGGCGCGGAGACGGAGGTTGCACCGGCGGTGCAAGACGCCTCGCCTCGTGGTGAACAAGAACTACGAGTCGGTGTTGCGTTCGCGATGAGCACGTAGACCGTTCACGAGAAACGGCCGCAGATGGACATCGCGGGGGTCGGGGAGGCCCGAGGACGGTCTTGTGGCCCGTCTCATGAAGCGCTTTCCCAGATCCGGAGCCACCGTGATGCGCGGATTCGAATCCAGGTGAGTCCTGATCCGCTGCAGCTCGGTCGATTCGCGCCAACGCCTCCCTCAAGTCTTGGTGGCGATCGACGTGACTGCGGACCACACGACGTAGAACACCCGATGAGAAGATCACGTCGATTCGGCCGGGCGAGCCGAGTCCGCGCCGGTGCGCGAACTCGGCTCGCCGCGACCTCGTCAGAACCAGCCGAGCGCATGCATTCGGGTCGGGCTGCTCAGCGGACTCGCTGGGAGCCGAGATCCTGCTCTCGCATGGTCGAGGTCAGATCTCGAGCGAGCGGTCGACGTCTCCGAGCGGTGGAGGAGCGGGCGGCCGTCGACGGCGGGGAGCAGGCCGGTCGCCGGTAGCGGGCGACGGCGTTCGTGGGTGCAGCCTCCAGAGGTGCTGCTCCGGTGACTGAACCGGGCGACCAGGATCGGTCCGCCGGCGCAGCGTCGATTGCTCCGCTAGTCGCTCACCTTCTTCAATCTCGATTCGTAGATCGAACAGATTGTCTTCGACAGCTCTTCGGTAAATCCTTCTACTCCTCGCAGGGGGTGATAGATGATCTCCCAGGAAATTTCTGACGCGTTTCGGTATCGCACTGTCGTCACGCTCTCGTTCAGGTGCGGCACTGCGCTCGAGAAGCAGACCGCGGCGCCGCAGCCAACCAGGTCGAGATAGCGGCCGTGATCCGTTGTTGTGCATGCGATGATCGGATCGAAACCAAAGCGTCGGCACTCCTCTGCGGTTGTGGGCAACTCTGGCCTGACTATCCACCCGATGTCGCTGAGCGAGGGAAGATCGATTTCTTCTTCGGTGCTCGCTCGACTGGATTTGGCCACCATGACCCGCATTTCCTCGGTCAGGATTGTTTTCCTGTGCAGGTCGCCCAGGTCAAAGTCCACATGAGGCCAATGTATGCAGAAGAACAGGTCGGCGAATCCTCGCTTTACCATGGATATGGCCTCGTTTTCCGACGCTGCGTGCGTCGACACCCGTTCGATCTGTTGGCTGCCGCTCATCTTGTTTATGATCGGTTCGATGGATGGGCCGTTCGTGGCGACGACCAGATTTGTTGGATGTCGTTCAGGTTTGGGTTGATCGATGGAGTTGAGGAGATGAATTATCTCTCGTATCTTCCTGATCACTGTCTGACCGAAACTCGTTGCCACGACACCTGAGTCGGAGCGCTCGAAAATGCGTTGCCCCAATTCGCCTTCGATGCGCTTGAGTTGACGGCTCAGATTGGGTTGATCGATCCCGATCTCCGTCGCGGCGGCTGAAATGCTTCCCAGTTCGGATATCGTCGAGATGATGTGAAGATGTCTCACTTCGAGCTGCATCGAGGCGATCCTTCGAGTTGTGAGCTGATGCCATGTTTCTCAAAGCATACCCTCGGGGTCATGAGTTGACATGCCCGGAAGCAAGGTGGTTCTGCGATCCTCTCTTGTGTCGGAGCGAGATTCCCGGTGCATGTGCTTGAAAGCGGGTGATCACCCGATTCGCGATATTTCATCCATGTGCACGGGGCTTCGATCGTGGCGAGTGGCGCGACAGTGCATGCGGTTGGTTGAGCAGGTACGCGCCATCGGTCAGTCGCAGGTCAAAGTGCAAATGGTCCACAGGAGGAATCGTCGTGCGAGCACGTGCTGCAGTACTGCTCTCATCCGTCTTCGCGGGGTTGTTGATCCTCGGTAGCGGCGGTGCCGCGTCCGCCAGCTTCACTCAGGCGAACTGCTACACCGACGAGGCGACCGGCTTGGAACGGTGCGCCCGCGGCTATCAGATTCCCCCGACTTCGGTGCAGCTGGGTTCGGGGCGGATCAGTGGCAAGGTCGAGGCGGTCGTCAACTACCCGAAATCCATCGGCTACCAGGGCATCACCTATCTCAGCGGAACCGCGTACGGGTACACCACCAACGTGTGTGCCACTCCCAAGTTCGAGATCCGGCACGAGTTCAAGATCAATGGATTCAGCGGATCTGTCTCCTGGCAGGGGGCCGGCCTCAACGTCGGTGGCAGTGGAAACTCCACCGGTGTTCTGATCGTGAATTCGCAGAATCAGAACTGGAGTCTGTCCGTCAGGGCCAACTACCCGAGCTCGGTGACCCACAACTACACCATCGCTGTCACCTGCAACGGCCAGACGGCGATTTCCGGTGGTTCCGAGGAGATTCCGCTCAACGCCTGATCGGGAATCGCACCACCAGAACGTCCGGACTTCTCGTCCGCTTTGGCGAGTGGTGGAGCGGACAGGTGGATTCTGAGATGTGACAAGGTGCACACCCCGGTGCTCGGCGTTGGGGATCATGTCGCACATGTTCAGGATTTATCCCGCGCGGGTTCGAGGACTCGTGAACAGAGTGTCTGATCATTGCCTGCTCGTGCTCCGGAACTGCGCGACCCAACGGCCACGTGGCTGAACTGGGAGCATGTTCCGGGACCAAGGGGGAGCGGAACGGCGCGTTGAACGTGCCGGTACGTGCCCAACGAGATCGAACTGGGCCGCACTGTCCTGCGGGAGTGGTATTTCCGCAGGGCAGTGCGGCTATTGCGTCAGAGGAACCCAAGTGGTGTGCGCCAATTGGAACCTGCGAGCGCGCCGGCGTGTTCGAGTGTCGTGCAACGGGTGTCAGGCGGGTCCTGAACCACTGAGGCCCGGCCTGTTCACCCCGGCGCAGACCGCGGCGGCAGCGGCGGCAGCGTGTTCACCGCTCCCGCCCGGCGCGAAGCCGGCCGACTGCCGCATTCCGGGCACACCTGATCGGCCGGTCCCCGCCGCGGCGCCTCGCTCACAGGTGCGCCGCGGCCGGTGCTCCGGCGACAGCGGCGAGCCGCAGCCTGGTCTCGTCCTCGCTGCCGGGGGCCGCGGTCATGATCACGATCTTGAGCTCCGAGTCGCCGTCGCCCAGCACGTCGCAGTCCACCGCGACCGGTCCCACCTGCGGGTGGTGGATCGTCTTGTGGTCCTCGCGGTGCGCGGACACCTCACCGGTCGCCCACAACCGCGCGAACCTCTCGTTGCCCGCGGTCAGCTCCCGGACGAGCGCGGCCAGCCGGCGGTCGTGCGGGAAGCGGCCCGTGGCGCGGCGCAGGTCGGAGACGACGGCGTGATCGGTGGCGTCGCGGTCCTGCTCGTCCACGGGCCAGCGCGCGAGGTGGGGCGCGCCGCCGCCGACCGGGAACCTGTCCCTCGCGAAGTTGCGCAGCCGCTCCGGTGAGGCCCCCGGGTCGCCCAGCAGTGCAGACCAGCTCCGGTTCCACCACACCAGCTGCCAGTCCGCGGCGAACACGGCGACCGCCACGTCGCCGAGCCGTGCGATCACCCGTTGCACGCCGGGTGGCACGTGGTCGGAGATCGCACCGTTCGACGGCGGCACGAGCTGCGCCAGCCGGTACAGGTGGTCCCGTTCGGGGGTGGACAGCTGCAGGGCGCGTGCGAGCGACGCCACCACCGACGCCGACGGCGTCGTGGCCCGCCCCTGCTCCAGGCGCACGACGTAGTCGACCGACACACCCGCGAGGTCGGCGAGCTCCTCGCGGCGCAGCCCGGCGGCCCGGCGTCCGCGGGCGGTGCGCAGTCCGGCGGCTGAAGGCGGCAGGCGGTCCCGCCAGGTGCGGATCATCGCACCGAGCCCGCTCGCGGGTGTCGTCGTCACGACGTCCATCCTCCTTCCCGGGGCACCGGTTGTCCCGCCGCGAAGGTGGTACTGCCCTTCCTACCGTCGAAGCGTTCCTGGTTCGGGTCCGCGGCCGGGGACACGATCGGACACATGACGATCACCTTCATCACCGGGGCCAACAAGGGCCTCGGCCGCGAGACCGCCCGGCGCCTCACCGAGCTCGGCCACACCGTCCTGATCGGAGCCCGCGACCAGAAGAGGGGAGAGGAGGCCGCGGCCGCGCTCGGTGCGCGCTTCGTCCCCATCGACGTGACGGACGACGAGTCGGTCGCCGCGGCGGCGGCCGACGTCCTCGGCCACGAGGGCAGGATCGACGTCCTGATCAACAACGCCGGTGTGCACGGCACCGCCGCCGACCCGGCGGACCTCGTCGGCGAGGACGCCCTGGCGGTGTTCCAGACCAACGTCGTCGGTGTCGTGCGCACCACGAACGCGTTCCTGCCCCTGCTGCGCCGCTCGGACGACCCCGTGATCGTCAACGTCAGCAGCGGCATGGGCTCGCTCGCCCTCACCCACGACCCGGAGCGGCCGGAGTCGAAGGTGGTCGTGCCGCTGTACACCGCGTCGAAGGCGGCTCTGACGATGCTGACCACGCAGTACGCGAAGGGTTTGGCGGGCATCAGGGTCAACGCGGCCGATCCCGGCTACACCGCGACCGACCTGAACGGCCACAGCGGCTTCCAGACCGTCACCGAGGGCACGGACGCGATCGTCGCGCTCGCCACCGAGGGCCCCGGAGCCGGCACCGGCAGGTTCGTGTCGCGTGAGGGCGAGGTCGCCTGGTCCTGACGCGCTCCCGCCGGTCGGGGCGCGCGGTGGCCGCCTCGACCGGCTGTTCCACGCTGACGCGGGTGAGGATGTTCGAGACGCCGCAGAAGGGGTACCAGCATAGTTGCTCAACGCCTCCGCCGAGCGTCGCGGAGGCCGGGACGGCACCGGTCGGGCTGCTGCGGACGAGAGCGAGGAGACCGGCACGCCCGACTCCCGTGCGTTCCGCCCCCGAAACTCGCCCACTGGAAGAGGCGACAGCATGAACACCGCACTGCTGGCCGGAATCGGAGCCGATCCGGCATTCCAGACCACCGCCGCGCCCTACCTGGTCCTGGACACCGAACTGCGGATCCACGCCGCCAACACCGCGTACACGACGGCCACGCTCACCACGGCCGACGACCTCGTGGGCATCGGCCTGTTCGACGCCCTCCCGGACAACCCCGCCGACCCCGATGCCGACGGGGTCGCCACCCTGTCCGGCTCGCTCGAGCAGGTGCTGCACCGCGGCGGACGTCACGCCATGGGGCTGCAGCGCTACGACGTGCTCGCTCCCGGCGACCGGAACCGGTTCGTCCGGAAGGTCTGGGCGCCGGTCAACGCTCCACTGCGCGACGCCGACGGCCGGATCGCGGGCATCCTGCACCACGTCGAGGACGTCACCGAGGTCGATCGGCTCCTGCGCGACGAACCCGAGCACCAGGCCCGCACCGCGGACTGGTGGCATGCGCAACCGGAGCGGTTCACCCGCGCCCTGGTCGCGATGTCCCGTCTGGGGCAGGCCCACCGCGCGGTGCTGCGCGAGAACCAGGACCTGCGCGAAGCCCTGCACACCCGCGGGATCATCGAACAGGCCAAGGGCATTCTGATCGGGCAACGGGGCTGCGGCCCCGGCGACGCCTTCGCCATCCTGGTCGAGTTGTCCCAGCACACCAACACCAAACTCCACGACGTCGCCCGCGCCCTCGTCCGGGACGCCCTCCAGCACGACCCCGGGCACCCGGCGTTCGAACCGCGACTCCTGGCCTCGTCCGCACCGTCACGGCATGAGCAGGACGGCATCCGTTTCTCCTGAAGGACGGGTGAGGTCACAGGACGGCGCCGCGCCGGCCCTGCCGCGTGTGCCGGTTCCGCCTGCGTCGTCGAACGCGACACCCGTCGTCTCCCCAGGCGGATTCGCACACCACTTGTCGATCGTCGTTCCTGCCGCCACCGGGACAGAATCCAACGATGACGACCGGCGAACGGCTCACCTATCCGGCGGCGCGCACCGTGGACGCCCGGGACACCGTCCTGGGCATCAGCTTCCCCGACCCCTACCGGTGGCTGGAGGACGACACCACCGAAACGGCGTCGTGGCAGGAAGAGCAGAACTCGCTCACCGACGCGTTCACCGGGGGGTGGGCGCACCTGGACGCCCTGCGCGCCGCGGTCGACCAGCACGTCGCGGACGGCAACGGGTCGTCCAGCTGGATGGTCGACCAGGCGCCGCGCCACGCCGGCGGGCGCTGGTTCCGCCTCGACCGGGGCGCTGGCCCGGATTTCTCGGACCGTGCCGTCCTCGTGGTCTCGGAGGAAGCCGCAGGTCCGGGACGTGTGCTGTACGACCCCAACAACGACGGGGCCAGGAGCGTCTCGTGGTTCAGCCCGTCGCCGGACGGCGGCACCGTCGCGCTCGGGGTGTGCGAGGACGGCTCCGAGCTCGCCGAGATCTGGTTGCTGGACACCGGGTCCGGCGAGCGCAGGCCTGACCGGATCCCGCAGCCGACGATGGGACCGATGGTCCTGCCGCAGTGGCTGCCGGACAGTTCCGGGTTCTTCTACACGGCGGGTGACCTCACCTCGGCGTCGTTCGCCTTCCGGCCGTACTTCCACTCCGTCGGCGGTGAGCCCCCGACCGAGCCCGAACCCGTCGACGTCCCCCTCGGCGCCACCGTCCAGGTCGCCGCGGACGGCAGGCACGCCGTCGTGACCGCGGTCTGGCCGCTGCCGCAGTTCGTGTGCGACCTGCCGCAGCGCACCTGGCGACCGTTCGTCCGGGGACTCGACGTGTCGGTCGCCGGCGCCATCGACGGTGACCGGTACGTCGCGGTCACCAACCACGAAGCGCCACGCGGGCGGATCGTGGCGATCCCGTTCGACGGATCCGACCCCTCCGACCCGGCCACCTGGCAGGAACTGGTGCCGCAGTCCGGCCGCGTGCTCAGCCACGTCCGGCTGATCGGCGGCCACCTGGTGGTGACCGGCTCGGTGGACACCGAGGCACGCGCCTGGGTCTTCGACCGGGACGGGCGGGAGGTCGAGGAGGTGCCCCTGCCCGGCAGGGGAGCACTGCCGCTCGACGCCATGCCGACCGCGGCGCTGGCCCCGGACGGCCACCCCGACGAGTTCGTGTTCCTGTTCTCCACGCCCACCACCTCACCGGGCCTGTACCGCTACCGCCCCGGCTCCCGCCGGGTGGACGTCCTGCGGGCGCCGCGCGCGGAGCTGCCGGGCGCGGAGGTCTCCCTGCGCTGGGCGAAGTCCGCCGACGGCACCGAGGTCCCCTACCACCTCGTGCTGCCCGACGGCGAGGACGGCACCCGTCCACTCCCGACGCTCATCACCGGTTACGGCGGCGGCCGGGTCGCGTGGCCCGCCCAGTGGCCCGGTCCGGTGGCGGCCTTCGTCGCGGCCGGCGGCGCACTGGCCATCTCCCACCAGCGCGGCGGCAGCGACCTCGGCTCCGACTGGGCCGACGCCGGGCGCGTCGGGAACAAGCAGAACAGCTACGACGACGTCTACGCGATCGCCGAGCACCTCACCACGACCGGGGTGACGACACCGGACCTCCTCGCGGTCACCGGCTGGAGCAACGGCGGCATCATGGCCGCGGTCGCGTTCACCCAGCGGCCGGACCTGTGGTCGGCGGTGGTGGCCCAGTGCCCGATCCTCGATGTCATCGCGTGCCACCGGTACCCCTACGGCCGCTTCGCCGCCAAGGCGGAGTACGGCGACCTGGACGATCCGGATGACATCGCCCGCCTGGTGACGATGTCGCCGTACCACCTGTTGCGCGACGACGTGAAGTACCCCGCGCTGTACGTCCACGCCGGCAACGCCGACGTGGCCTGCCCGCCGCAACCGATCCGCAAGTTCATCGCACGCCTGCAGGCGATCGCGGCGGAACCCGCGTTGCTGCGGGTCTGGGACGGTGTCGGGCACGGCACGGCCAGCAGCCGGTCGGAAGGCGTCGCCCACGCGACGCACTGGCTCGCATTCCTGTTGCAGCGCTTCAAGATGGTTCCAGGCGCTTCTCGGTCGGGCACCGTCTGACCCAGGTCACGGACTCGAGGCCGGTCAACTCGTGGCGACGCCGCGGTGCACGAGGTCGATCAAGGAGTCCAGCCACGGGCCCGTGGGGTCGTCGTGTTCCAGGAGCACTCGGTGCAGGAGGGCGCCGACCAGCGTGAAGACGACCTGTTGGGGGTCGGCGTCCTCGCGCCACTCACCGCGCTCGCGAGCTCGTTCGACCAACGTGAGCACCTGTGTCGTCTGCCCGGAGAGCCGGTGTGCGGCGAGAGCGGCGATGTCGCTCGCCGCGCCGGAGCTGATCGCGGCTCGCGCCAGTGCGGTGCCTCCGGCCTGGGACAGGAGTTCGGCGATGGGGGTGACGAGGGCGTGGAGGTCGCCGCGCAGGCTGCCGGTGTCGGGGCTGTCCGCGAAGTCGGTGCGCAGCCCGTCCATGGCGGCGGCCACCAGTGCCTCCTTGGTGGGCCAGCGCCGGTAGACGCTGGTCTTGTTCACCTCGGCGCGCCGTGCCACCCGGTCGACGCTCAGCCCTTCGAACCCGGTCTCCGCGAGTTCGGCGCGCACGGCCGTGAGGATCGCCGCCACCACGGCCGCACCACGCGGGCGGCCGGCGTCACGCCGTCGCGGTGTGCCGGGATCGCCGCTGCTCATGTCGTGCTCCGATTCGGCCGTGCTGCCCGTTGCTGATCAGTCAGTATCCCGCGGCCGCCCGCATTGCAACTCGCAGTTGCGACCGAGGTGACGTCCATGCCTATTATTGCAACACTAAGTTGCAATGGAGGATGTCGTGCAGATCTGCGTCGTCGCCGTCGACACCCGAGGCGGTGTCCAGCCCTACGCGGCTCTCGCGCTCGGGTTGACCCGAGCGGGCCACGGGGTGCGGGTCGTGGCACCCGAGAACTTCACGGACTGGCTGACCGGCATGGGACTCGACGCCGCGCCGTTGACCGGACGGATGGACGAGGCCGCGCGGGCCGCGGCCGAAGCGGGATTCTCCGGTGGCGTGGTGCCCAGGGGGATGCGCGCTCGACTCGTCGAGCAGTCGGTGGTGCAGGCCCGCGAGCTGCTCGGTCACGCCGAGGGCAGTGACGTCGTCATGGGCGGGATCGGAGGAGCCGTGCTGGGGCAGGACGTGGCCGAGCGGCTCGGTGTGCCTTTCGTGCACGCGCACCTGCACCCGGTGGGGCTGGTGTCCTCCGCGCTGCCCGGCGTGCTGACGCCGTGGATGCCCGCCTGGACGGGCAGAGCGGGCAACCTGGTCGGGTCGGCGATCACCGAGGCCGCGCTCACCATGCCGTTCCGCGCTGTGTCCCGCGCCGTGCGCACCGAGGTCCTCGGACTTCCCCGGCGCCGGCCTCGCCCACGGCCCGGTTCGCCCTCGCTCTACGGGTTCAGCCGGCACCTGGTGTCCGCGCCCGCGGACTGGAACGTCACCGGCTACTGGTTCCTGCCCGAGGACCCCGGCTGGACCCCGCCGGAGGAGCTCGAACGGTTCCTGGCCGCAGGCGAGCCCGCCGTGTGCATCGGCTTCGGCAGCATGGTGGGCGCGGACCCCGCGGCGACCGCCCGCCTGGTGACCGGGGCGGTCCGCCGGGCGGGGGTGCGTGCCGTCCTGCTCACCGGATGGGGCGGCATGCGGGAGATCGCTGACGGCGACGACGTGCTCGTCGTCGACCAGGTACCGCACTCGTGGCTGTTCCCGAGAGTCGCGGCGGTGGTGCACCACGGCGGTGCGGGCACGACGGCAGCAGCCGCACGCGCTGGCGTCCCCTCCGTCGTGGTGCCACACGGAGTCGACCAGCCGTTCTGGGGCAACAGGATCGCCGCGCTCGGCGTCGGTCCGCGTCCACTGCCGCGGTCGGCGCTGTCCGTGCAGTCGCTGGCCACCGCACTGCAGACCGCCCTCACGGATCAGGGCATGCGCGAGCGCGCCGCCGCGTTGTGTGGCCGGATCGCCGCCGAGGACGGCATCGCCACCGCGGTCGAGCTCGTCGGACGAGCGTCCGGGCGGTGAGCCCGTGCAGGCCGGTCATGTCCTGTGTGGACATCTCACGATCGGGAACTCCGCAGTGAGCGAAAGGTCTTCCGGATCTCCTCGGTGAGGACCTCCGGTTGTTCGAGCGCGGCGAAGTGGCCGCCGCGGTCGAGCTTGGCGTGGTGCAGGACTGTCTCGTAGCGGCGTTCCACCCAACGCCGGGAGGCCTGCACGGCCTCGCCGGGGAAGATGCTGAACCCGGCGGGCACGGGGTTCAGCTGTTCGATCGGCATGGCGCCGCCGAAGTCCTCCTCCCAGTACAGCCTTGCGGAGGACGCCGCGGCGTTGGGCAACCAGTAGAGCATCACGTCGTCGAGGATGTCGTCGCGGTCGAGGACGGTCTCGGGGTCGCCACCGCTGTCGGTGACGTCCTGGAAGAGCGTGTAGATCCAGGCGGCGAGCCCGGCCGGCGAGTCCGCGAGCGAGTACCCGATCGTCTGCGGCCGGGTCGCCTGCTCGCGGGCGTACGCGCTCTGCCGGTCCTGGTAGTGCTGGGCGCGAGCGATCATCCGGCGCTCCTCCTCGGTCGCCTCGTCCCGTTCCTGCGCGGTGGGGAACACCAGCGGCAGGGTGAAGTGCGCGCCCAGGCACGACTCGGGCGCTTTGCGGGTGATCTGCTCCACGACGGCGGCGCCCCAGTCGCCGCCCTGGGCGAAGAAGCCGCCGTAGCCGAGGCGCCGCATGAGGGTGATCCACGCGTCGGCGATGCGCGCGGTGTTCCAGCCGGTCGAGGCCGGCTTGCCGGAGAAACCGAAGCCCGGCATCGAGGGGATCACCACGTGGAACGCGTCGCGGGCGTCGCCGCCGTGCGCGGCCGGATCGGTCAGCGGTCCCGCGAGGCGGCGGAACTCGAGGATCGAGCCGGGCCAGCCGTGGCACAGCAGCAGGGGAACCGCGTGCGGCTCGGCGGACCTGACGTGCAGGAAGTGGATGTCGATCCCGTCGATCGCGGTGCGGAACGAGCCGAGGCCGTTGATGTCCCGCTCGGCGCGCCGCCAGTCGTACCCGGTGGCCCAGTGGTCGCACAGGTCCCGGATCCGGTCGAGGCGCGGCCCCTGGCGGCCGTCGGGGACGGTCTCGCGGTCCGGCCACCGGGTCGCGGCCAGGCGGGTGTGCAGGTCCACCAGATCGGCGTCGGGCACGGAGATCGGGAACGGTTCCACCGCGTCGTGGGCAGGCGTGAAGGACACAGGAGTGCTCCGTGGGATCAGGGGAGGGACGGCATGATCGTAAGCAGAAGTGGAATAGTTCTTCAACTTGGAATTTCTCTTCCACTTGGCTACGGTCGTGTCCGTGACGGACGCCTCTCCTCCTCTGCGCCGCGACGCCGAGCGCAACCGCCAGTTGTTGCTGCGGACCGCCGGTGAGCTCATGGCCGCACAAGGGCTGGACGTCTCCTACGAGGACATCGCTCGAGCCGCCGGCACCGGGATGGGCACGGTGTACCGCCGCTTCCCCGAGCGGCAGGACCTGCTGAACGCCCTGTTCAGCGAGCACATCGACACCGTCACAGACCTCGCCGTGCGGGCCTCGCGGTACGACGACGCGTGGGCCGGGCTCGCCTGGTTCCTCGAACGACAGCTCGAGATCGAGGCGCAGAGCCGCGGGCTGGGGGAGTTGCTCCGAAGCCGCCATCAGGCCAGCGAACTGGTGCAACGGGCGCACGAGCAGATGACGCCACTGGTCGCCGGCCTCGTCGACCGCGCGGTCCGGGCAGGACAGCTGCCGGCCGGGGCGACGCCCTCGGACTTCGCCGCGGTGCACGTGATGGTGGGCAGCGTCATGGACGCCTCCCGCGAGCACGCTCCGCAGCTGTGGCGCCGTGCCCTGCGGATCGCCCTGACGGGCCTGCGCCACGCCGAGCTGTCCGGCGACGAGCCGGACGAGACGGTCATCGACCACCTGTACAACGACCACACGAAGTGAAGGACCACCCATGACGGCTCTGTCCGACGACCTGATCGACGTCCTCAACGCCAAGGCCATCTGCTTCGTGTCCACGCTCATGCCGGACGGGTCGCCGCAGATCTCCCAGACCTGGGCGGGCACCGACGGCGTGCACGTGCTCGTCAACACGGTCGACACCCACCAGAAGACCCGCAACGTCCGCCGCGACCAGCGGGTCGCCCTCGGCATCGCCGACCCCGCCGCTCCCTCCCGCTACTGGGCCCTGCGCGGCAGCGTCGTGGACATCACCGAGGACGGCGCCCGTGAGCACATCGACGAGTTGTCCGAGAAGTACCTCGGCCGGCCCTACCCCGGGTTCGGCGGTGGCGCGCAGCAGCGGGTCGTGCTCACCATCAAGGTCGACCGCGTGCACACGCCTTGACGCGAACGGAGCGGCGCCGACCTGCGGAAGTCCGCAGGCCGGCGCGGCTGTCATGCCAGCGGGATCCACTCCGTCTTCACCGTGACCTCCTCCAACGCCTCCGGCAGCGGCGTCACGCCGAGTCCGGGGCCTGTCGGCACGGTCAGGTGGCCGTCGTCGAGCACGAACGGCTCGGTGACGTCGAGCTTGTAGTAGCGGTCGGACGCCGATGTGTCACCGGGCAGCGTGCAGCCGGGCAACGCCGCCAGCGCCACGTTCGCCGCCCTGCCGATGCCGGTCTCGAGCATCCCGCCGCACCACGCCGCGATGTTGTTCGCGGCGCAGACGTCGTGGATGCGTCGCGCCTCCAGGTACCCGCCGACCCTGCCTGGCTTGATGTTGACGATCTGGCACGCGCCGAGCCTGATCGCGTCCGCTGCCGAGGACGCCGAGGTGATCGACTCGTCCAGGCAGATCGGCGTCCTGACGACCTTCGCGAGTTCGGCGTGGGCGAGCAGTTCCTCCTCGTCCAGCGGCTGTTCGATCAGCAGCAGGTCGAACGGGTCGAGCCTCGCCAGGTGCCGCGCGTCGGCGAGCGTGTAGGCGGTGTTCGCGTCGACCTGCAGCAGCACGTCGTCACCGAACCGCTCGCGCACGGCCCGCACGGGCTCGACGTCCCAGCCCGGCTCGATCTTCAGCTTGATCCGCACGTACCCCTCGCCGAGGTAACCGCCGACCGCGTCCAGCAGCTCCGGGATCGAGTTCATGATCCCGACCGACACCCCGCACGGCACCCGGTCGCGCGTGGCGCCGAGCTCACGGCCGAACGACACGCCACGCGCGCGCAGTTCGGCGTCGAGCACCGCCATCTCCAGTGCCGCCTTGGCCATCCGGTGGCCGTAGTACTTCTTCAGCCGCGGTCCCACTGAGATGCCGTCGACCTCACCCGTCAGCGCGGGCACGAGGTAGCGCCGCAGCACGTCCGCGCAGCCCTCCAGGTACTCCGAGGAGTACACCGGCTCGGACATCGCGACGCACTCGCCCCAGCCCTCGCCCTCGTCCGTGACCGCGCGCAGCAGCAACAGCTGCCGCACGGTCTGGGTGCCGAAGGAGGTGCGGAACGGCGACCTCAGCGGCATCTCGACCCAGCGGAGCTCGACCCCGTCCAGTTTCACGAACCGTTCCTCTCCACGACGTACCAGCCCGACCTGTCGAACCCGGTGATGCGGGCGCCCTCGGCGAGCAGCCCGCCGAGCACGTCCCGCACCGCGTGACGCCATTCGTGCGCCGCGGCCGGGTTCGTGGCCCGCAGCGTCTCGACGTCCGGTGGAACGGCGACCAGCACCGTGCCGCCCGACGACGTCCCGCGCACCGGCAGGCCGTCGTCGGAGATCCCGAGCCCGACCACGCCCGTCGCGCTGACGGTCCGCGGCCGCCCGGCGCACGCGGCGACGACCTCCGGGGCGTCGACGCGCCAGCTGACCAGCAGCCGGTCGGTCTCACCGCCGCCGTTGATGTCGTCGTGCATGGAGCCGTAGAAGTCGGGCAGGTACTCGGTCGCGCCGGCGGCGAGCTTGACCAGGTTGAAGTAGGCGTTGCGGCGCACCAGCGGGTCGAACGTCCAGGTGACCTCGGTGAGACCGCGTTCGAGCGCCCACGTCCGCTGGTCGAGCTTCAGCGCGTAGCCGACGTTGCGCCCGCGCATGCCCGCGGCCACCCCGGCGATGTGGCTGTGCAGCGCGCCGGCGGCGGGCGGTGAGCAGAACCCGATGCAGGCGCCCACCAGCTCGTCGCCGTCGAACGCGCCCGCCACGTAGCTGCCCGCCTTGGTCATCGCGCGCAGCAGCTCGGCGGTGACCGGGGGAGTGCCGCCGTCCGTCGGCCGCCAGATCGACTCGTACAACCGTTGCGTGGCCAGCAGTTCCGAGATCTCGGTGAGCTGCCGGACCACCACGTTCTGCGCCACCAGCGTCATGTCAGCTCCCTCACGAGCGCCGCGAGCAGTTCGGTGCGCGGGACGAGTTCCGACACCAGCACGTGCTCGCTCTCGGCGTGCGCTCCTCCGCCGACGGCACCGAGGCCGTCGAGCGTCGGAACGCCGACGCCCGCGGTGAAGTTGCCGTCCGACGCCCCGCCGACCGCCGCCTGCGTGAGCCCCGGCAGCAGCCGGGAGGCCAGGTCGAACAGCGCGCTGGAGGCGGACGGCTCCAGCGGCGCCCGGTTGGGGCCGCCGGTCACCTCGACCTTCGACCCGTCCAGCACGGGCCGCAGGGCCTTGATGTCCTCGTCGACGCGGAGCTGTTCAGCGGTGGTCCGCACGCGCACGTCCACCATGAACTTCCCTTGCGCGGGAACGGTGTTCGTCGTCGTGCCGGAGGAGAGCACGGTCGGCACCACGGTGGTCCCGGTGCCGGCGTCGGCCAGTCGCGCGACGGCGAGGACCTGGTGCGCGGCCTCGATCGTGGCGTTCACCCCGCGTTCGGGTTCCAGACCGGCGTGCGAGGCGCGGCCGTGCAGCGTCACCTCGTACATCGACGTGCCCTTGCGCTCGGTCTTCAGCGCGCCCCCGTCGGCCGAGCCCTCGGTGACGAGGACGGCCGCGTGCTCCACGGCCTCGGACTCGATCAGCCCGCGCGACGACGGCGAACCGATCTCCTCGTCGCCGGTGATCAGAACCGTGACGCCGTCGGGAGAACCGAGCGCCGCGACGGCGTGGAAGATCATCGCGACGCCGGTCTTCATGTCGAAGCAGCCCGGCCCGCGCACCACGCCGTCCTCGACGCCGAACGGGATGCGTTCCAGCGTCCCGATCGGCCACACCGTGTCGTGGTGGCCGAGCAGCAACACCTTGCGGGGTCCGGATCCCAGCCGCCACCGCAGGTGCGTGCGGCCGTCGAGCACGATCCGCTCGGGTTCCGCGCCGAGCAACGCGGACCCCACCTCGGCGGTGACCTCGGCGCTGCGGGCGACCGCGGCCAGGTCGGTGGACGGCGACTCGCAGGACACGAGCCGCCCGATGTCGTCGATCAGGTTCATCTCAGGAGACCTTCGGCGTGGCGCGGACACCCATGTGCACGTACTGCTCCCCGGTGGGCAGCGCGTAGAACACGAGCGACGACCAGCTCCTGTCCCCGGACTCCCGGAACAGGAACGTGGAGTCGTCGACCGGGATCAGCGAGACCTGCGGCGGCTTGGGGAAGAGACCGGCCAGCGGACCCGTGGGCGTCACGTCGAGCACCAGCCCGGTCTCGCCCTCGGAGACGTCGAGGGTGATCGAGGCCCGCTCGTACCTGC
This sequence comes from Lentzea sp. HUAS12, assembly GCF_024125735.1. Taxonomy (NCBI): domain Bacteria; kingdom Bacillati; phylum Actinomycetota; class Actinomycetes; order Pseudonocardiales; family Pseudonocardiaceae; genus Lentzea; species Lentzea sp. HUAS12. The sequence goes on along the minus strand of NZ_CP099738.1, from coordinate 3,191,120 downwards.
CGACGTACCGCGAGCCGTCCACGGCCGGGGGCTCGGTGGCCGGCACCAGGGGGCGGGGCATCACGACGTCCGCCAGTTCGGCGAAGATCTCGCGGTACAGCTCCAGGTACAGCTCGCGGGCGCCCTCGCCGTTGGTGAGCAGCGTGACCGCGAGGTCCTGCTCTGGCAGCAGCCGCAGGAACGCGGACTGCCCGATCGTGTTGCCGTCGTGGCCGATCAGCCGGTGGCCGTCCCAGTCGAACCGGATCCAGCCGACGCCCCACGAGTCGCCCAACGCGTTCTTGTCGGGCACGTCGGTCTGCTTCTCGGTCATCACGGCCGCCGACTTCTCGGACAGCACGCGCGTGCCGTCCGCCGCCAGGCCGCCTTCGAGGTGCATCCGGGCGAACGCGAGCACGTCCTCGGTGGTCGAGAAGATCGTTCCCGCCGGGCCGACCGAGCGCGGGAGTGCCCACACGGGAGCGACTTCCAGCTTGCCCTCGTTCTTGACGTGGCCGACGGCGGCGCGGTGCAGCAGCGCCTCCTCCGGCAGCGTGCCGGTCCGGGTGAGCCCGAGCGGCGCGAAGAGCTTCTCCCGCATCGCGACGTCCCACGTCTTGCCGGTGAGCTTCTCGATCACCCTGCCCGCCAGCACGAAACCGGCGTTGCTGTAGGAGAAGGTCGCGCCGAGCGGGTGGTTCTGCGCGGCGTCGGCGAGCAGTTCGGTGTACTTCTCGAGGCAGTCGTCGCCGCGGCCGGTGTCGGTGAAGTTGTCGCCGTCGATGCCGCTGGTGTGCGTGAGGAGGTGCCGCATGGTCACCTTCTGGCCCACCACCGGGTCGGAGAGCCTCAGCTCGGGCAGCACGTCGGTGATCGGCGCGTCGAGGTCGAGCAGGCCCTCGTCGACGAGCCGCATCACGACCGTCGTCGTCCAGACCTTGCCGATCGAGCCGATCTGGAAGATCGTGTCGTCGGTGACCTCCACCCCGGTGGCCGTGTTCAGCACGCCGTGGTGCGCCTGGACCGTCTGTCCCTTGTAGAGGATCCCGAGCGCCGTGCCCGGCACGCCGTGCTTCTCCGCGATCGCGGAAAGCCTGCGCTGCCAGTGCTTCGCGTCGAGGGGCCTGCGGTGCTCCGCGTGCTCGCGCACCCAGTCGGCCACGCGGCGGTTGAAGTCCGCGCGGTGGGAGGGCTTGCCGTTGAGGATGAACAGGTGCGACTCGTCCGGGTAGAGCACGAGCTCGGCCGGCACGCCGTTCTGGCGCAGGGCGGTGAACCACTGCTCGGCCTGGCCCGCGGGACACCGGTCGTCGGCCGCGCCCTGGTAGACCAGCGTGGGCGTGCGGACGTCACCGACGCGCGTCAGCGGCGACATCTCCGCGAGGTGGTCACCGGCACCGCCCAGTTCCAGCGCGGTCAGGTAGTGGCCGCCGTCGGACGTGCCCGCCATGCTCGTCAGGTCGCTCACCACACCGCCCGCGACGGCGGCGGCGAAGCGGGTGTCGCGGCTGGTCAGGTAGCAGGTCATGTAGCCGCCGTAGCTGTAGCCGGTGACGGCGAGCTTCGCCGGGTCCGCGAGACCCTCCTCGACGAGCTGGTCGATCGGCTCCAGGAAGTCCTTCGCGTCGGCCGTGCCCCACGCGCCGAGCGCCGCCCGGTAGAACGCCTCGCCGTAGCCGTCGCTGCCGCGCGGGTTGAGCAGCAGCACCGCCCAGCCCTGCTCCGCCAGCACCTGGTGGTAGAGGTGCACCGGGTCGGCGGTGCCGTTCCACGCGTTGTGCGGGCCGCCGTGGACGTCGAGCAGCAGAGGCGCCGGGCCGGTGGTCTCCGGGGCGCGGACCAGCCAGCCGTGCACGACCGTGCCGTCCGAGATCGTGAACTCCCGCTCCTCGCGGACGATCGGCTCCACCTCGGTGTGTCCGGTGTGGACGGTCACCTCGCCGGTCGTCAGGTCGACGGTCGCGACCTCGCCGAACGAGGTGGGGGTGCTCAGGACGACCGCGGCCCTGTCGCCCACCACGGAAAGCCCTGCCACGGAACGGGATTCACCGCCGAGGACCAGACGCGGTGCCGCGCCGCCGTCGAGGTCGGCGGAGTAGAGCTGGGTGCAGCCCCGGTCGCGGGCGCAGAAGAGCACCGCGTCACCGTGCCGGACAGGCAGTCCGCCGGGGTAGCCCGGCGCACCGGGCATGAGGTTGCGGTCCAGCGAGCCCGACAGGCTGCGCACCTCGCCGTCCAGCGCGAGGTGCAGGAGGTCGAGGTGGCCGGAGTCGGACGAGGTGCGTCCGACGACCAGCAGGCCCTCCCCGGTCCACGTGACGGTCGCGGCCTGCCCTTCCGCGAGCCCGACGACCTCGGGGTCGGAGTGGCCGTCGACCTCGACGACGTGCACCGGCGTGCGGAACGTCAGGTCGGCGTCGTCGTCGCGGGCTGCCGTGAAGGCGATCTTCGTGCCGTCCGGTGACCACGCGGGGCTGCTCGCGTGCCAGTCACCGCTGGTCAGCTGCCGCACCTCGCGGGTGTCCAGGTCGAGGACGTGCACGTGGGCGCGGACGCTGCGCAGGTAGCCCGCGCCGTCGGCCTTGTGGTACAGGCGGCGCGTGACGATCGGCGCGGAGGCGTCGGCGATGTCGACGGGCGCGGTGAACGCGAGCTTCGTGCCGTCCGCGCTCCACACGGGTGCGCCCGCGCCGAGCGGGAGCGTCGTGAGCTGCTCCGGTTCGCCGTCGAGCAGCCAGATCTGGGCCGGGCCGTCCTGGGCGCGCAGGAACGCGAGCCTGCCATCGGGCGAGAAGGCCGGTGACGTGTCGGAGCGGCCCCTGGTGAACTGCTTCGCGGTGCCGTCCACGACCCGCCAGAGCGCGCGTTCGTCGCGGTCGTTCTCGCGGTTCGTGGTGCGCAGGACGTAGACGACCTCGGATCCGTCGGGGGAGAGGGCCGGCTGCTCGGGCAGCGCGTAGCCGTACAGGTCCTCGATGGTGGTCACGATGCGGATCCCCTCAGCTCGGTTCGGAACAGGTCGAGCACGTTCTGGCCCAGGACGCGGACGACGTCCTCCTCGGGCCAGCCGCGCTTCTGCAGTGCCTCGGTGACCAGCGGCAACCCCGCCGGGCCCTCCAGCCCGGGCAGGAACCGGTCGGTCGGGACGCCCTCGATCTCCCCGACCTCGCAGCACGGCGGCGTGACGTCCTGGAGGACCTCCTTGACGAAGTCCGGCCCGAGACCGACGTGCTCGACGCCCATGACGCCTGCGATGTGCTCGATGTGGTCGACCAGGCGGTCGATCGTGAAGTCGGACTCGTGCAGGAACGGCGCGAAGAAGTTCACGCACACCACGCCACCGGTGTCCGCGATGCCCCTGAGCTGGGCGTCGGTCAGGTTGCGGTGGTGGTCGCGCAACGCCCGCGCGGACGAGTGGGTGGCCATCACCGGACGGGTCGAGAGCTCCAGCACGTGCTCCACGCCCGCCGCGCCCAGGTGGCTGACGTCGAAGATCATGCCGAGGCGTTCCATCTCGGCGTGCGCGGCGACCCCGGCCCTGGTCAGCCTGCTGCCGGTGCCGTCCTCGCCGCTGCCGTCGGCCAGCGCGGTGCGGCCGAAGTGCGCGAGCGACGCGATCCGCACGCCCAGCCGGTACAGGGTTTCGAGCAGCTCCACGTCCTCGCCGACGCCCGGTGCGCTCTCCAGCGCGAGCACGAGCGCGATCTGGTCGTGCGCGAGGGCTTCGTCGATGTCGGCGCCGGTGGAGCAGAGCCTCGTCTCCGGGCTCGCCGCGGCGATGCGGTGGGCGGCCTCGATCATGCGCAACGTCTGGCGCAGCGCGCCCTCGGGGCGGAACACGTCGTCCACGAACACCGGCAGGACCTGGAGGTTCACCCCGCCCTGCTGCAACTGCGGCAGCCACCGCTCGCGGAAGTGCGGCACCCACCGCTCGACCGGTCGGTGCGCGATCGCGTCGAGCAGGTCGTTGTGGGTGTCGGCGACGACGCTGCGCCCGTGCAGATCGTCGATCATGAAACCTCCAGCCTGGTGTGGCGCCTCGGCGCGGCCGCGAGCAGCTCGCGCGTGTACTCGTGCTGCGGGTCCCCGAGCACCTGGGCCGCCGGTCCCTCCTCCACGATCCTGCCCGCCTTCATCACCGCGATGCGGTCGCTCACGTACCGCACGACCGCGAGGTTGTGCGAGATGAACAGCATGGACAGTCCGAGCTGTCGTTGCAGGTCGCGCACGAGGTTGAGCACGGCGCCCTGCACGGACACGTCGAGCGCGGAGGTGATCTCGTCGGCGATGACCACCTTCGGGTTCCCGGCGAGCGCCCTGGCGAGGGCGACCCGCTGGCGCTGGCCGCCCGAGAGCCTCGCCGGCAGCGCGGTCGCCCGGCCGGGGTCGAGGTTCACCAGTTCGAGCAGCCTCGCGACCTCGGCCTTCCTGTCGGTGCCCCGCGGCATGGCCTCGGCGATGGAGTTGCCGATGCTCATTCTCGGGTCGAGCGACGAGTACGGGTCCTGAAAGACCATCTGGACCTTGCCGTCGGCCCGCACGTGGCCCGCGGTGGGCTCGACGAGGCCGACCGCGGTGGCGGCGAGCGTCGACTTGCCCGACCCGGACTCGCCGACCAGGCCGACGACCTGACCCGCCGGCACCGTGAGGCTGACGTCGTCGACCGCCGTGTGGTGCCCGAATCGGACGGTGACGTCCGTGAAGTTCAACTCGCTCATCGCACACCCACCAGTTCGCTCTCGGACTTCCAGCACGCGACCCGGTGGCCCTCGGCGAACGTCGTCAGCTCGGGCTCCTCGGTCCGGCACTGGTCGTCGGCGAGCGGGCAGCGCGGCGCGAACGGGCAGCCCTGGCGGATCTCACCGGGTTCCGGCGGCCGTCCGGGGATGACGGCGAGCGGCGCGTCCCGGTCCGTGTCGAGGTCGGGGACCGCCTCGAGCAGCGCCGTCGTGTACGGGTGCCGCGCGGCCGTGAACAGCTCGTCGGTCGGCAGCTCCTCGACGATCCGGCCCGCGTACATCACGAGCACCCGGTCGCAGGTCTGCGCGACGACGGTGATGTCATGGCTGATCAGCAACACCGCCGCGTCCCTGTCCTTCCGGATCCGCGCGAGGAGCCTGAGCACCTCCTTCTGCACGGTGACGTCGAGCGCGGTGGTGGGTTCGTCGGCGATGACCAGCTGCGGTTCGCCCATCAGCCCCATCGCGATCATCGCCCGCTGCCGCATGCCGCCGGAGAACTCGTGCGGGTACTGCCTGGCCCTGCGGTCCGGCTCCGGGATCCGCACGGCCTCCAGCCGGTCGACCGCCTTGGCGAGCGCGGCCCTGCGCGTGAGCCCCTGGTGCACCTCGGACACCTCGGCGAGCTGGCTGCCGATGCGCCGGGTGGGGTTGAACGACGTCATCGGGTCCTGGAACACCATCGCCATCCGCGTGCCGAGCTCCCGGTCCGGCGTGGCGGTGACGGGCCTGCCGTTGAACTCCAGCCGGTCCGCCGCGACCCTGCCGGGGTGCTCGATCAGGCGCGACACGGCCAGGGCGGTGAGGCTCTTGCCGGAGCCGGACTCGCCGACCACGCCGATCATCTCGCCGTGGTGGACGGTGAACGACACCCCGCGCACCGGCCGGACGTCGCCGGGGAAGGTGACGTGCAGGTTCCGGACGGTCAGCAGCCCACCCTCCGACCGGTCGACGACGGGCGCGTGCGGCGGGGTGGCCGCGCCCCGCTGCTGGTTGCGGTGCACGGACGCGGCGGCCTCACCGAACAGGTTGAACGCGAGCCCGGCGACCACCACCGCGACCGCCGGCCCCAACGCGGGCGCGGGCGTGATGTAGATCCGGTTGAGCCCTTCGCCGAGCAGCCGCCCCCAGTCGTAGGAGGGCGCCTGCACACCGATCCCGAGGAACGACAACCCGGCGAACGCCGTCAGCGCCGACCCCGCCGCCAGCGTCGCGTTGATGACCAGCGGCTCCGCGATGTTGGGCAGGACGTGCCGGGTGAGCAGCCGGAACCGCCCCACCCCGCACACCCGAGCGGCCTTGATGAAGTCGCGCCCGCTGATGGACGCCGTGAGGGTCTGCGTGAGGCGCGCGAACGACGGCGTGATCGCGAACGCGATGGCGAGCACCGCCCCGATCGTGCCGGTGCCGAAGATGACGGCGAAGAACAGGGCGAGGAGGAGCCCGGGGAACGCGACGGCGATGTTCACCGCGGACGTGACGGTCCTCGCCGCCCACCTCGGGAGCACGGACGGGATCGAGCCGAGGAACAGGCCCGTCACCACGCCGATGACCGTGGCGAGCAGGGCCAGGCCGATCGTCAGCCGGGTGGCCACCAGGACGCGGAAGAAGATGTCGCGGCCCAGCTGGTCGGTGCCGAGCAGGTGCTCCCCGGACGGACCCTGCTGCAGGGCGTCGGTGTCGATGGCGGCGGCGCGGTCGCCCCAGAGGATCGGGGCGAGGACCGCGAGCGCGACGAGGATCGCGAGGAGGACGGCGGAGGACGCGCCGACGGGGGAGCGGAGGACGGCTAGGCGGCGCATGCGACCTCCTCGGTGGGGGACAGCGGAACGGCCGGCAGGCGCGCGGCCGGGTGGTGGGCGCCGGGTGGCGAGCCGCATGCGCTGTGGCTGTCGCGCACGGCGGACGTGCCGAAGGCCTGGGCCATCACGCCTCCCTGATCGTCGAACGCGGGTCGAGCACGGCCAGCACCACGTCCACCACCAGGTTCACCAGCAGCACCCCGGCCCCGTACACCAGCACGATCCCCTGCACCGCCGGGTAGTCCTTCTGCTGGATCGAGCCCACGATGGTCGACCCCAGACCCGGCCACGCGAACACGTTCTCCACCAGCACGGTCCCGGCCACCAGGGCGGCGAGCATCATGCCGCCCATCGTCAGGGTCGCGGTGACGGCGTTGGGCAGCGCGTGCCGCAGGTACACGAGCCTCGCGGGGAGGCGCTTGGCGCGGGCGGTGCGCACGAAGTCGTTGCCCAGCACCGCGAGCAGCTCCACCCGCACGATCCGGGCGAGGATCGCGGTGGGGCCGATCGCCAGCGCGAGCACCGGCAGCACCCACGAGCCCGCGGCGTCGTTGCCCGCCACCGGGAACAGGTTGAGCTGCACGGCGAACAGGCTCACCAGGCCGACGGCGAGCAGGAACTCCGGGATCGCTGCCAGCACCACGCTCCCCGACGTGAACGCGAGCTCGCCACCCCGGCGGCGGCCGCCCTTGGTGAGCACCGCCATCACCACGCCGACCGGCACGGCGACGACGACCACGACCAGGAAGGCGAGCACCGCCAGCTGCACGGTGGCGGGCAGGCGGTCGCCGATCAGGTCGGCGACCGGGGTGCCGCTGATCAGCGAGGTGCCGAACTCGCCGCGGAACAGGCCGCTGACGTAGTGCCAGTACTGCACTGGCAACGGGTCGTCGAGGCCGAGCGCGGCGCGGCGGGCGGCGACGACCTCCGGGGTCGCCGTGAGGCCCAGGGACTCGCGGACCGGGTCGCCCGGGATCAGGTGGATCATCAGGAACGCCGCGGTCACCAGCGCCCACAGCGAGGTCAGGAACCGCAGGGCCCGCCGCCGGGCGAAGGGCAGCCAGCTGCTGCCCCGCACCCGTTCCAGCGTGGTCATGAGGAGAACATCCTGATCGAGGTCGGGTCGACGCTGTCGCTCATCGTGAACTTCGCGCCCTTGACGAACGTCGGCACGACCGAGTCGTAGTACGGCACGAAACTGGCGTCCTTGACCAGGGCCGCCTCGGCCCTGTTCCAGTTGTCGCAGCCGTCCGCGCCGGTCTTGGACGCCGCCTGCTTCGACTCCGACTCGTACTCCGCGTTCTTGATGTGGCCGAAGTTGACGCCCTGCGGCGGCACCGGGCCGGACACGAACGACACCAGCTGGCTCGGCAGCGACAACGACAGCGGCACCATCGACACGTCCCACGCGCCGGTGCCGAACAGCGTCTGGTTCACGCCGGCCGCGTCGACCGGGGCGATCTCGACCTTCACGCCGATGCCCTGCCACGACTGCTGGACCAGCTCGGCGGTGGCGGTGAACGTCGGGCCGGCGACGGTGGGCTGGAGCAGCTTCACCGCCAGAGGCTGACCGTCCTTGGCGCGCGTGCCGTCGGCTCCGGCGCGCCATCCCGCGGCGTCGAGCGCGGTCGTCGCGGCCGCCTTGTCGAACTTCGGCAGGTGCGGGGTGACGTTGTCGCCGGTGCACGGCCGGGGTTCGACCGTCACCGCGCTCTGCGACGGCCTGCCCTTGCCGTTCGTGAGCACCTTGCCCACCTGCGCGAGGTCGAGGCCCTGCAGGAGCGCGCGGCGCACGGCCGGGTCGGCGCCCGGATGACCGGCGGCCTGGTTGAACGACAGCGTGCCCAGCGGCGAGGCGAGGTCGACGTGCTCGTACTTCTGCGCCAGCAGGCGTTCCTGGTCGGGACCCGCGACCGTCGCGGCGGTGAGCTGGCCGGACATCAGCAGGTTCACGGCGGTCGTCTCGTTCGGGATCACCCTGACCACGACCTTGTCCGGCAGGCCCTGCTGGTCGGCCTTCCAGTCACCGGGGCCCCAGACGAAGTCCTTGCGCCGCTCCAGGGTGTAGTGGTCGTTGGCCACGATCTCGGAGATCTTGAACATGCCGGTGCCCTGCTCGCCCTTCGCGAGCAGCGCGCGGTCGGTCATGCCCTTGCCGCACACGATCGGCAGGGTGCCGACGTTGGTCAGCAGGAACGCGTCCGGCGCACCGCTCGTCACGGTGACGGTGCGGGTCGCGTCGTCGGCCGTGGCCTTGGTGCCGGGCGCGACCTGGATGCCCGCCAGCGGCGACTTGTTCGCGGGGTCGCCGACGAACGTGATGTTCGCGGCGACGTCCGTGGCCGTCAGCGGGGCGCCGTCGGAGCACGTGACGCCTTGGCGCAGCGTGAAGGTCGCGGACGTGACGTCGGCGTCCCACTTCTCGGCGAGGCCCGAGACGATCGTGCCGTCCGCCGTGCGGTCGATCAGCCTGCCGTAGAGGAACCGGCCTACGGTCCGCGCCACGGACAGGACCGTCAGCGCGGGATCGAGCGAACCGGGGTCCCCGCCGACGGACATCGTGAAGGTCCCGCCCTGGGCCAGGTTCTGGCTCCCGGTCGTCGCGGACGTGCCGCACCCGGTCAGGACGACGGCTGTGAGCAGGGCTACCGCGCGTTTCATGAGGTCCTCCGGAGGTGGTCGACGGCGAGACGCCCGGCGCGACCGATCACCGCGTCGGCGGCGGGGTCGCGGAGGTCGGGCGAGGAGGAGCGGGTGAACACGGCGACGGCGTAGGAACGGCCGTCGGGGTAGGTGACGACGCCGGCCTCGTTGCGCACCGTCGGCAGCGTGCCGGTCTTGGCGGCGACCCGGACGTCGGAGGGGAAGCCCGAGCTGAGCCGGTGCGGCCAGACCTGCCGGCCCATGACCTCCCGGACCTCCTCGCACGCCTGGGGCGCCGCCACGCGGTCGGTCCAGATCGCGTCGAGCAACGTCGTGATCTCCCTCGGCGTCGAGGAGGTCGTGCGCTCGGGGTCCACAATGGACAGCTTCGGCACGAGGGCCGGATCGGTGAAGGCGCCCTCCACGTCCTCGGTGCCGAGGTCCGCGACGACCGAGGCGAACAGGTCCTCGCAGCAGCCCAGGATCCGGGTGCGTGCCAGACCGGCCTTCGCGAGCACGGCGTCGACCGCGGCCTGGCCGACGCGGTGGAAGAGGACGTCGGTCGCGGCGTTGTCGCTCATCGTCATCATGAACGACGCCAGGTCGCGCCAGCTCATCTCGACGTCGTCGGCACATCCCGCGGTGCCGATCCCGCCGATGCGGTAGCGGGACGTGACGCGCGTGCGTTCGCTCGCGTCGAGCCGTCCCGCCGCCACCTCGTCCGCGAACGCGACGGCCACCGCGATCTTGAACACCGACGCGAGCACCACCTGGTCGTCCGCGCCGTGGCAGAACTCCCGGCCACCCACCCCGATCTCGCGGGCGTGGACGAAACCCTCCACGCCCGCGTCGGCGAAGGCCTCGGCGATCACGGGGCCACCCGGCGGTCCGCGCGTCCGGTGTGCAGGAACAGGGCCCGCCCGTCCCCGTCGTCGCCGACGAACGCGTGCGGCATGTGGATGCCGTGCACCGGTTCCGCCGCGACGAGCGTGTCGTCGCGCCACGCCACCAGCTCGGTCCTGCCCGCCGACTCGGGGCTCAGCTCGGCCATGATCCCCTTCGGCACGAGCTCCATCCAGATGCGGCCGTCCTCGTCCTGCGTGACCACCCGCTCGCCGACCGAGGAGACGTACACGCCGGTGAAGCGCTTGCCGTCGAGGGGCGCGGGTTCCGCGGCGGGTTCGGGCATCTCGGGGAGCTCGACACCGGTGAGCTCGCGCAGCACGTGCCGGAAGACCGCCTCGTACAGGTCGATCGTCTTGCCGCCGTTGGTCAGCAACGCGATCGCGACGCCGTGCTCGGGAACGAGGCGCAGGAAGGCGTTCTGGCCGATCGTGCCGCCGTCGTGGCCGATGACCGTCCCCTGTGGATAGTGGAACAGCTCCCAGCCCAGGCCCCAGGCGTCGCCCATCAGCGCGAGGTCGGGCACCTTCACCTGGACCTGCTTCATCGCCTCGGCGCCGGCCTCCGACAGCACGCCGTCACCGTTCTTCAGGTGCATCCGCGCGAACTTCAGCAGGTCGCGGGCGCTCATGGCGAGAACCGAACCGGCCGGGGCGTTGGAGCGGACGAGCGCCCAGACCGGCGCGACCTGCGGCCCGGTCTCCTCGTCGTGCGTGAGGTGGCCGACGGCGGCGCGGTGCATGATCGCCTCGTAGGCGTCCGCGGCGGCGTGCGTCAGGCCCAGCGGGGCGAACAGGTGCTCGCGCAGGCAGTCGTCGTAGGGCTTGCGGCGCAACACCTCCACGACCCGGCCGAGCACGACGTACCCGGCGTTGTTGTAGCTGAACATCTCGCCAGGCCCGAAGAGCTGGGGCGTGTCGTGCAGCGTGGCGACGTACTTCTCCACGCAGTCGTCGCCGCGGCCGGTGTCGGTGAAGAGGTCGCCCTCGAAGCCCGCCGTGTGGTTCAGCAACTGCCGCACGGTGATCCGCGCGGCGGCGTCCTCGTCGGCGATCCGGAACTCGGGCAGGTAGGTCCGCACGGGCGAGTCGAGGTCGAGCAGGCCCTCGTCGACGAGCTGCATCGCGAGCGTCGCCGTCCAGACCTTGGTGATCGACCCGATCTGGAACACCGAGTCGGTGGTCGTCTCGACCCCGGTGTTCTTGTTCAGCACGCCGGCCGCGGCTTCGGCCACGTCGTCGCCGACGGTGACCGCCACCGCCGCTCCGGGCACCCCGTGCTCGGCCACCAGCCGGGGCAGGTTCTCCTGCAGCCACCCGTTGATCTCGTTGAGCTTGGACATCGCGCCCCATCCAGGTCGACGTGACTCCGGTCACCGGCAAACCTAGGTTCGGGCCCCCTGCCGACTCTTCGTCGCGGCCGACGAATCTGGTCTCGGTGATCTGTTCTGGCGGACGAACCCACTCGGGGGTAGAGCCTGCTCCACCTGGTTCCGGGCAGCCTGCGTGATCGATCGCCGCGCCCCGCGAAATTACGTTCTCGGTCAGAAGTCGTTGCGAGCCAAGGAGAACGTGATGAGGGCAGACGCGCTGTCGCTGCAGGCGGTGCGGAAGGTGTACGGCTCAGGGGGTGGCGCCGTCACCGCGTTGGACGAGATCACCGTCGCCGTCCGGCGGGGCACGTTCACCGCCGTGATGGGACCGTCCGGCTCGGGCAAGAGCACCTTCCTGCACTGCGCGTCGGGCATGGACCGGCCGACGTCCGGCCACGTGCTGCTCGGCGACACCGACCTCGGCGGCCTGAAGGAGGCCGCGCTGACGCAGGTGCGGCGCGACCGCATCGGGTTCGTCTTCCAGGCCTACAACCTGCTGCCGTCGCTGACCGTCGAGCAGAACATCACCCTGCCGCTGCGCCTCGCCGGGCGTGCGACCGACCAGGCGTGGCTGCGCGAGGTGGTCGGCAGGGTCGGCCTCGACGGACGGCTCGACCGGCTGCCCGCCGAACTCTCCGGCGGCCAGCAGCAACGCGTCGCGATCGCCCGCGCGCTGGTCGCGAGGCCCGAGGTCGTGCTGGCGGACGAACCGACCGGCGCACTCGACTCGCGCACGGCACAACAGGTGCTGGGGCTGCTGCGGTCCATCGTGGACGAGATGGGCCAGACGGTCCTGATGGTCACGCACGACCCGGTGGCCGCCTCGGCCGCGCACAGCGTGCTGTTCCTGGCCGACGGACGACTGGCGGGCGAACTGGTCGCGCCGACGCCCGAGAAGGTCGCCGAGCGCATGACGCACCTCGGGGAGTGGTGAGCCGTGCTGACCCTCGCCTGGCAGACCGTCAAGGCCCGCACCAGCGGGTTCATCGGGGCGTTCGTCGCGATCCTCTGCGGCACCGCGATCGTCGCGGCCTGCGGGATCCTGATGGAGTCCGGCTTCCGCGGCGGCGTGCCCACGCAGCGCTACGCGGCCGCCGACGTGGTCGTCACGGGTGACCGGACCGTCCGGCCGCCCGGTGCCGACGTCCTCGCGTTCGAGCACACCGCCGAACAGCCGTCGATTCCCGCGTCGCTGGTCGCCAAGATCGCCGCGGTGCCGGGTGCGCGGGCGGTCGCCGAGCAGACGTTCCCGGCTGTGGTGGTCGGGCCGGACGGGCAGCGCCTCGCGGGCAAGCCGTCCTTCGGCCACAACTGGGACTCCGCCGCGCTGGCGCCGTTCAGCCTGAAGGAGGGCGGTGCGCCGGAGGACGGCGAGGTGGTGCTGGACGCAGAGCTCGCGGCCCAGGCCGGGGTCGCGGTGGGGGGCCAGGTCTCGGTGATGGTGCGGTCGGCCCCGGTGACCTACCGCGTGGCCGGTGTCGCCGAGGCTTCCGGCACCGGACGGCAGGCGTCGCTCTTCTTCAGCGAGGCCGTGGCCGGCGAGCTCGCCGGCCACCCTGACCGCGTGAGCGCGATCGGTGTGCTCGGTGCCGACGCCGGCCGCGTCGAAGCCGCCCTCGCCGGAGACCACGTCACCGTGTCGTCGGGTGCCGACCGCAGCGCCGCCGAGTTCGACGACGTCAGCCAGACCAAGTCGATCCTCGCGATCCTGGCCGGCTCGTTCGGCGGGTACGCGGTCCTGGTCGCGATCTTCGTCGTGGCCAGCACGCTCGCCCTGACCGTCGAGCAACGCCGCCGCGAGTTCGCCCTGCTGCGGGCCGTGGGCGCGACGCCACGGCAGGTGCGCAGGCTGATCGGCGTGGAGACCGCGGTCGTCTCGGTGGTGGCGGGCGTGCTCGGCAGCCTGCTCGGCATCGCGGTCAGCCTGGGACTGCGCGCGGCGTTCGCGAGGATCGGCGTGGTCCCGGACGACTTCGCGTTGTCGATCTCCCCGATCCCGCTGGCCGCGGCGCTGCTGATCGGGGTCGGGGCGGCACGCGTGGCGGCGTGGAGCGCGGCGCGCAGGCCGTCGTCGATCAGCCCCGTCGAGGCGCTGGGCGAGGCCGCGGTGCAGAAGCGGGACGTCGGCCGGGTCCGGCTGGCGATCGGCTGGGCGCTGGTCGCGCTCGGCCTCGGCGCGACGGCGGTGCCGTTGTTCCTCGGCGGGCAGCTCGGCGCGGCGATGTCGGTCATGGCGGCGCTCGTGCTGATCATCGGCCTGGCGCTGACCGGGCCGCGGGTGGTCGGCGCGGCGGTGCGGGTGGTCGCGCCGGTGCTCGCCAGGTCGTCCGCCGCGAACGTGCGGAAGAACTCGCGCCGGCTCGCGGCCGCGGTGACGCCGTTGATGCTCGCCATCGGGTTCGCGGTGGTCAACTTCTACAGCCAGACGACGCTCACGGCCGCCGTGCAGCAGCAGAACGAGCGGTCGATCACCGCCGACCACGTGATCACCGGTGTCGCGGGCGTGCCGGCCGAGGTCGTCGGGCAGGTCTCCGGCGGGACGGCCACGTCGCTGGTGCGCACCCAGGTGATCACCGCGAGCAGGACCGGCGACTCCGTCGAGGTGCAGAGCCGTGCGGCCAACGGTCTCGACCCGACGGCGAGCGGCATGGTCGACCTCGGTGTCGTCTCCGGCAGCATCGACGACCTCCGGCCGGGCACGGTCGCGTTGAGCGCGGGGCACGCGTCGTGGGAGAACAAGAACGTCGGCGACACCGTGGAGTTCTGGTTCGCGGACGGCCAGCAGGCGAAGCTGCGCGTCGTCGCGACCTACGAGCACGACCTCGCGTTCGGCGACTACGTGCTGTCTGCCGCCGACGCCCGTGCGCACACCAACGCGGGCATGGACAGCGCGGTGCTCGTGAAGGGCTCCGACGCCACCGCTCTCCAGGCGCTGACCAGCCGTTATCCGGGGCTCCGGGTGACCGAGGGGGTGGCGGCGCAGGACCGCGGCGCCGAGCGGACCCAGTTCCTGCTCAACCTGGTGGCGGTCGGTGTGATCCTCGGGTACGTCGCGATCTCGGTGTCGAACACGCTCGTCATGTCGACGGCCGCGCGGCGCCGTGAGTTCGCCCTGCTGCGCCTGGTCGGCACCGGACGCCGGCAGGTCGTCCGGATGATGCGCACCGAGGCGCTGCTCACGGTCGGGCTGGCGGCGGTGCTCGGGTCGCTGGTCGCCGCGGTGCCACTGGTCGTCCTCGCGATCGGCCTGACCGGAACGCCGGTGCCCGCCGGTCCGATCGGCGTCTACCTGGGCGCGCTCGCCGGGGCGGCGCTGCTCGGCCTGGTGTCGATCGCGGTGTCCACGCGGGTGTCGCTGCGCGCCAAACCCGTCGACGCCATCGGCGTCCGGGAGTGAACGGGCCGGGGGCCGCTCGCGCGAGCGGCCCCCGGCCGCGTCAGAGGACCTGCTGGATCGGGCTGGGCTGCACGCCGAGGTGCATCGGCATCGAGTGCAGCCCGTAGACGATCGAGAGCTTGCGGAACGACAGCTCGCCCGGCGGCACCGCGAGCCGCATCTCCGGGAACCTGCGCACGAGCGCCGGGTAGGCGATCCGCAGCTCCATCTTCGCGAGCTCCGCGCCGATGCAGCGGTGCGCGCCGTAGCCGAACGCGAGGTGCTGGCTCGCGGGACGCTCCGGGAGGATCACGTCCGGGGTGTCGTAGACGCCGCGGTCGCGGTTCGCCTGCGACAGCGAGCATGCCACGATGTCGCCCGCCTTGACCTTGACCCCGGCGATCTCGACGTCGCGGCGGGCGATGCGCAGGAACGCCACCGACACGACGCTGAGGTGCCGCAGCAGCTCGTCGACCAGCCCGTTCACGGCCTTGTCGTCGCCCAGCGCCTGTTCGCGGAGCGCGGGGTCGCGCAGCATCGCGAGCGTGCCGAGCGAGATCATGCTGGCCGTCGTCTCGAACCCGCCGGTGAGCAGCCCGTCCGCGAGACCCGCCAGCTCGTCGTCGTCGAGGTCGTCGCCGTGCTTGCGGACGAGCTCGCCGAGCAGCCCGTCGGTCGGGTTCGCGCGCTGGGAACGCACCAGTTCCCGGAAGTAGACGATGGACTCGGACACGGCCGACAGCGACGTCGTGGCCGCCCCGCCGAGGTCGAACCGCGAGACGCTGCGCCGCTGGAACTCCTCGCGCTCCTCGGCGGGCACGCCCAGCAGCTCGCAGATCGTGAGCGCCGGCACGGTCATCGCGAAGTGCTCGACGAGGTCGACCGGGCCGTCCTTCATGGACATCAGGTCGAGCTGGTCCGCGACGATCTGCTCGATCCGCGGCACGAGCCGGGAGAGCCGCCGCATGGTGAACTCGGGCGTCAGCACCTTGCGCAGCCGCGTGTGCTCCGGCGGGTCGCTGAACCCGAGCCCGCCCGGCGCCTCGTCCGAGAAGAGCCCCAGCTCGCGCAGGTGGCCGAAGTCGTTGCTGAACGCCTCGGAGTCCACGAGCACCTGCTTGGACGCCTCGTAGCCCGTCACCAGCCACACCGTGACCGGCAGCGGCAGGCGCGTCAGCGGTGCCTGGGCCTGCATCCGCGCCATCTCCGGCACGGGGTCGAGCCCGTTGCGCCGCAGCGGGGCGAGCACGCGCGAGGGCACGAACCAGGACGACTCGAGGTCGAACCCGGTCTTGCTGAGGTGTGCGAGGAACCGCTTCCCCATCCACTCGGTCACGCGCGACCGGACGTCGGTCGCTGACTGCAGAACTTCCCACATGACGCGGCTGCCCTTCGGCGGAAAGGGGTTACGAGCTGATGATGTCCATCGGAACGGACAATAACGACGTCGCCGCTCGCGCGTCGTCATACCTGGGATTAACTCGCCGTCATACTTTGGTCCAGGTGTTGATCTGTGCGGAGTGCGTCCGGCCGGGGACGGAGCGTGGTTCCCGCCGCCGTCTGGCAGGGTCTTGATCGTGACGAGCGCTGAGGACTTCGACCGCTGGTACGCCGACCGGACCGCGTCGAAGCGGGCCGACGACCTGGTCCGGCAGGTCCTCGGTCTCCCCGACGGTCTCGAGTCGACCAGCCTGCTCGGCGGCGCCGGCCTCGACGAGGTCGCGGGCTCCCTCGGCCTCGCGCCGGGCAGGGTGCTGCTCGACCTGGCGTGCGGCCGAGGCGGCTACGGCCTGGAGATCGCCCGGCGCACCGGCTGCCGCCTGGTGGGCGTGGACTTCTCGAGGGTCGCCGTCGAGCAGGCCAGGTCGCGCAGCGGCGGCGACTTCCGCGTGGGCACTCTCACAGCCACGGGTCTCAACGCGAACTCGGTCGACGCCGTGCTCGTCGTGGACTCGCTGCAGTTCGCGGAGTCCAAGCCGGACGCGCTGCGCGAGTGCCTGCGGGTGCTGCGCCCCGGCGGACGCCTGGCCGTCACCTGCTGGCAGGCGGCCGACCCCGGCGACGAGCGGGTCTGGGGCCGGATCCGCGAGCTGGACCTGGAACGGCAGCTGCCCGAGGCGGGGTTCGCAGACGTCGAGGTGGCCGACAGGCCCGCGTGGCGGACGGACGAGCGGTGCCTGTGGGAGGCGGCGCTCGCCGTCGAGGAGCCCGACCCCGCGATGGCGTCGATGCAGGAGGAGGCGCGGCGCGTCCTGGCCGGGTTCGACCGGAAGCGCCGCGTCCTCGCCACGGCGGCCAAGCCGCGCTGAGCCCAGGGTGCGCCCTTCGAGGACAGCGCACCCGCCTCGGCCGGCTTGGGTCAGTGGCAGTGGCCCTGCCTGCCGAGCGTCCGCACCGCCACCGCACCGGGCCGCGTCCACTGCGGCACGGGCCTGGTGTCCTCACCCCAGCCGGGCTCACCGGCGGCGTTCGACCGCCAGAACCACCCCGCCTGCCGGGCCTCCGGCCACCCCTCCGGGTGCCGCTCCCACGCCTCGCCACGCCCGCGCACGGTCATGTCGAGCAGCGCCAGCGACCCGTTGACCCGCTCACACCCGCGCCCGGTCGTCGAGTACGTGAGGAACGTGCGGTCCCCATCGCGCAGAAAGCTGGTGAGGTGGCCCATCTCGCCACCGACGGGCTCGTCCAGCCCGCGCACCGAGTACCACGGCTGCGCGTACCCCATGAACTGCACGAACGGCGCCACCTCCTCCCACGCGCCCACCGTCAGCACGGCGAACGAGACCCCGCGCGCGTTGAGGTACGAGGCGTCGTCGAAGTGCCACGGCACGTGCGTGCAGCCCTCGCACTGCCCCTGGTGCGGGGCGCCGTCCCACCACATGTGCTTGTAGACGACGAGCTCGTCGCGCCCCTGGAACAGGTCGAGGAACGGCACCGGGCCGTTCCCGCCGACCACCTGCACCGTGCCGTCGAACTCGACCATCGGCAGCCTGCGGCGCTCCGCGGCGATCGCGTCGCCCTCGCGGGTGTGGGCCTTCTCGCGGACCAGGAGCTCGTCGCGGGCCTTCTGCCAGGTGGCGAGGTCGGTGACGGGCGGTCGTCCGGTCATGATCAGTCCTCCACGTGTGTGCGGTACTTGCACACCTGTGTCGAAGCCGTCAGGGCCGTCTCGACATCTCGCTCCGGGACACCCAGCGGTCGAGCGCGATGCGCTCGGGACGCCGGGGCAGCGGGTCGTCGTCCAGGAAAGGCCACCGACCACCGGTCGCGGGGACGCAGGGCTGCTGGTCGGGGTTGGCCAGCCAGCGCCACAGCTCCGCGGAGATCGGCACCGCCGTCCCCTCCACCGGCCACGGCTCACCGGACTCCGGATGCCTCGGCACGAGCAGGAGGTCCGCCTCCGCCCGGAGACCGGGGCCTGCGAGTGCGAGGGTCTTCACCTCGGGCGCGGGTGGGAGCAGTTCGTCGAGGTGGCTCCGGAACACCTCGGCGACAGGCCCGTCCGGCACGGCCACCGTCGCGTCCCCGGCCGCGATCACGATGCGGGCGAGCGCGACACCCGCCGCGATCGCCACCCGGTCATGCCACCACACGTCCGCGCCGTCGAGCAGGGCGGTGTCCCACTCGAACGCTTCCCAACCCGCCACCGGTTCCGCCTCACCCACCGGCCGCACGGCGGCGTCGTCGAGCTGCACCCCCTGCCACGCCGAGCAGTCGTCGACCCGCGACCCGACCGGCTGTCCGCACGCGCACCACAGGTTCGGGGCGTCGTAGCCGGCGAGTCCGCAACAGGAGGTGGTGTCGAACAGGTCAGTGGCCCATGAGACACCCCGCACGTCTCCAGGTGCGATTTCCACCACTTGCGAATTGGTGGCATAGGTGCCGGCCTCCATCAGGACCGGCATCTCCGTCACACCGTTCCCGACCGTGCGCCCCGCGTGGTCGGGCCAGTCGACCCGGCTCAGCGGAACCGTCAGCTCCGCACCGCAGGCCACGCACTCGAACACCACCACCGGACCATCATCGGCGGGCCGTCAACCGAATTCTCACAACCCGATCTCCGCACCACGCCACCTCTTCCGCAGCCACCGGTCGTGGCTCGCCACCACGATCGCGCCCGGCCCCGGCCCCAGCGCGTCCTCCAGCTCGTCGCACAACGTCGGCGACAGGTGGTTCGTCGGCTCGTCGAGGAGCAGCAGGTGCGGTGGGTTCGCGACCAGCAGCGCCAGGGCGAGGCGGCGCCGCTGGCCCACGGACAACGTGCCGACCGCCTTGCCGAGGTCCCACCTGTGCAGCAGGCCCAACGACTCCAGCGGCACCTGCGCGATCCGCTCGGCACCCAGGGCGCGGCCGTAGGTGGCCCGCGCGGTGAGGCGGGGGTTCGCGAAGGTCGTGTCCTGGTCCAGCAACCCGACGCGGACGCCCGGATGTCGTTGCACACCAGGCACTTCGTGCCGGCCGGCCAGCACGTGCAGGAGGGTGGACTTGCCCGCGCCGTTCGGGCCGGTCACCAGCAGCCGGTCGCCGTCGCGGACGTCGAGGAGGTCGAGCGCGAGCCGTCCGGGGACCCGGACCTCCCGCAGCGACACCAGGTCCTCACCCTGCAGCGCCACGACGTCCGGTGCGAACCGCAGCGGGCGCGGGGGAGCGGGCACGGCGGCGCGTTCCAGTTCCCCGAGGCGGCGGGTGGCGTTGCGGACGCGGCGGGAGATCTGGCTCTGCACGCGGTTCGCCCGCACGCCGTAGCCCATCTTCTCGTTGTCGCGCATGAGCCTGTTCGGGGCGACGCGGCCCGCGATCAGGCCGAGGGAGTCGCGGACCTCGGCGATCTCCTCCTGCTCCTCGGCGTGACGGCGTTCCCAGCGCTCGCGTTCGGCGCGCTTGAGGCCCAGGTACTCGCTGTAGGTGCCGCCGAACCGCACCGGCCCGTCCACCGCCGGGTCGAGGTCGACCAGGTCCGTGCACACCGCGTCGAGGAACGCCCTGTCGTGGCTCGCCAGCACGACGATGCCCGGCAACGACCGCAGCTGCTCCTCCAGGAACGCCGCCGCGTCGTCGTCCAGGTGGTTGGTCGGCTCGTCGAGCAGCAACGCCGTCGGGCGGCGGATCACCAGCGCGGCCAGGTGCAGCCGGCGCCGCTGCCCGCCGGACAGCGACCCGAGAGCGCGTTCCCGGGCCACGTCGCCGAGACCGAGTCCACTGAGGACGATGTCGGCGCGGCGGTCGGCGTCCCAGGCCTCGTGCCGTTGCGCCAGTTCCAGTCGTTCGGCGTACTCCGCCTCCACGTCCTGCGCACCGAGCAACGCGCCCAGCCGTTCCAGCTCGGCCAGGTCCTCCCGCGCCTCGGCCAGCGCGTCGTCCACCACCTCCGCCACGGTGGCCGAGTCCGGGAACGGCATCTCCTGGTGCAGGAAACCCAGGTCCGGCGGCCGCTGCACGACACCGCCGTCCGGCTGGTCGGCGCCCGCGAGCAGGCGCAGCAACGTCGACTTGCCCGCGCCGTTCTCGCCGATCAGCCCGATGCGCCTGCCGGGTGCCGCCGTGAGCGACACGCCGTCGAGCACGCGCCTGCCGCCGAACCCGCGCACCAGCTCGGTGGCGACCAGTGCGTCAGCCATGCGCGGCCTCCAGCAGCCTGCCGCCGTCGAGGCGCAGCCAGCGGTCGATCTTCACCTCGCTCAGGAACCGCTCGTCGTGGCTGACGACGACGAACGCGCCCCGGTACGCGTTGAGCGCGCTCTCCAGCTGTCCGGCGCTGACCAGGTCGAGGTTGTTCGTCGGTTCGTCGAGCAGCAGCAGCTGGGGCGCGGGTTCGGCGAACAGGACGCACGCGAGCGTCGCCCGCAGCCGTTCACCACCGGACAGCGCCCCGACCGGCAGGTGCGCGCGGGCACCGCGGAACAGGAAGCGCGCCAACAGGTTCATCCGCTCGGCGGGCGGCATGGCCGGGGCCGCGTCGGCCAGGTTCTCCGCGACCGTGCGGGAGTCGTCGAGCAGGTCGAGCCGCTGCGACAGGTACGCGATCCGGCCGTCGGCCCGCCTCACCTCACCACTGTCCGGTTCCAGCGAGCCGTCGACCACCCGCAGCAACGTCGACTTGCCGGCCCCGTTCGGCGCGGACAGGGCGATCCGCTCCGGCCCGCGGATGGCGAAGTCCAGGCCCGAGAACAGGTCCCGCACCCGGATGTCCGAACCGAGGAACAGCGTGCGCCCGGCCGGGACCGCGGTCTGCGGCAGCTCCAGGCTGATCTTCTGCTCGTCCTTCAGCGCCCGCTCGGCCTGGTCCAGTTTGGACCTGGCCGCACCGAGCCGTGCCGCGTGCGTGCCGTCGGCCTTGGCCGCCGACACCTCGGCGTTGCGCTTCATGTTGCCCGCGAAGATCCTCGGCAGCCCGGCGTTCGACAGGTTCCGCTGCGCGTTGGAGGCACGGCGTGCGGCACGTTCGCGGGCCTGCTGCATCTCCCGCTTCTCGCGCTTGACCTCCTGCTCGGCGCTGCGGACGTTCTTCTCGGCCACCTCGCGCTCGGCGGCCACCGCCTCCTCGTAGGCGCTGAAGTCGCCGCCGTAGAACCGCACCTCGCCACCGTCGAGCTCGGCGATCCGGTCCATCCTGTCGAGCAACGCCCGGTCGTGGCTCACCACGAGCAGGCACCCGCGCCAGTCGTCCAGCACGTCGTACAGCCGGTGCCGCGCGTCGAGGTCGAGGTTGTTGGTCGGTTCGTCGAGCAGCAGCACGTCGGGTTGCTTCAGCAACTGCGCCGCGAGCCCGAGCGAGACGACCTGCCCGCCGCTCAGGGTGCCGAGCACCCGGTCGAGCGCCAGGTCACCGAGCCCGAGCCGGTCGAGCTGGGCCCGCGTGCGCTCCTCCAGGTCCCAGTCGGTGCCGATGGTGCTGAAGTGCTCCTCGGCGACGTCACCGGACTCGACGGCCGCGATGGCGCGCAGCACGTCCGCGACCCCGAGCACCTCGGCCACGGTCAGCCCGGCGGTGAGCGGCAGGTCCTGCGGCAGGTAGCCGAGCACGCCCTCGACGGACACGGTGCCGCCGGACGGCGTGAGCGCGCCCGCGATCAGCTTGAGCAGCGTCGACTTGCCGGCGCCGTTCGGGGCGACGAGACCGGTGCGCCCGCCGGGCACCGAGACGGACAGGCCGTCGAACACGGGGGTGTCGTCCGGCCAGGAGAAGGACAGGGAGGACACGACGATGAATGCGTCGGACATGGCTGTGAGACCTCAGGATGTGCCGCGCGCGGACCACTGCCGCGCGTGTGGGAGAAAAGGGGACGACGAAAAGGCCATCTCTCGCGATGGCCTGTCACATCCAGGGCTCACCCTGAGATGTCGTCTTCACCCACCAGCACGCCGGGCTCCTCGATCGAGCGGATTGATCTCGCCGTCCACAGTAGCAGCGTCCCCGCGCCTCCGCAGATAGGGTTTTCGGCATGACCGTTCTCGAGTTGCTGCGCGAGCGCAGGCACCAGCAAAGCGTTCCAGGACAACGGAACGACGACGCCCGCCTGGTCCTGCTCGTCGAAGGCGGCAGCTCGCGCGGCGTCTACTCGAGCGGCATGACCGTCGCGATCGAACGACTGGGCCTGCTGCCCCTGTTCGACGCCGTCTACGGCAGCTCGGCCGGCTCGCTGAACGCCGCGTGGCTGCTCTGCGGCCGCGCCGACCACAGCAAGCACGCGTGGTGGGACCCGGCCGTCATGCGCACGACGATCAACCCGAGGCGCGCCTTCACCCGCCGCCCCGTCGTCGACACGCACCACCTCGTCCACACGGTCTACACGCAGGTCGTGCCCATGGGTTTCCAGGAGGTCCTCGACAACCCCGTCGAGTTCCACCCGATGGCCACCGACGGCCTCACCGGCGAGGCGGCCGACCTGCACGGGTACGTCCGCGACACGCTGAGCCTGCAGACCGCGCTGCGCGCGTCGGCCGCCATGCCGTTCCTCGCGGGCGACCCGGTGGTGATCGACGGCCGCCCGTACGTCGACGCGGGCCTGAGCGAGACGATCCCCGTCGGCACGGCCCTGGACCAGAAGGCCACGCACGTCGTCGCCCTGCGCACGAGGCGCGAGGACGAGTTCCTGGGCGTGCCGCCGTCGCGCGGGGAGCGGATGGTGCTGTCGCGCTGGTTCGCCCGGCACGCGCCGGGGGTCGTGGCGAACTGGCTGGGGCGGGAGGCGATCCGGGCGCAGGACGAGGAGCTGCTCGCCTCGCACCCGGCGTGCCTGCAGATCCGGCCGCCGCTCGGGAGTGCGGTGATCGGGCGGACGGAGAGGCGGCCGCGGGTGATGCAGGAGGCGCTGGACGTGGGGGTGGAGGCGGCGATGCGCGACCTGGGCGGGGTCGTGGAGGTGGGTCGCTGAGGCCGGCGGAGGTGGGCCGCTGACGTCGCGTGGCGCGGCCGCGAGCCGTTGCCCACCTCTTCAGCAGCCCTCTTGTGCGCGCCCGCCCGGCCCCCTACGTTATTCGCAACAACCTGTTGCGAATTGGAGGGCCGCCGGTGGCGGGGCGTCCGCGGGATCCCGAGCTCGAACAGCGCCTGCTGGCGACGGCGTGGTCGCTGCTGACCTCGCACGGCTACGACGCGCTGACGCTCACGCAGGTCGCGGCCCAGTCGGGCGCGCACCGGACCGACGTCTACCGGCGCTGGCGCAGCAAGGTGCGGCTGGTGGCGGACGTGCTCGACGCGTACCTGCCGCCGGTGCCCGACCCGGACACGGGCACGCTGCTCGGTGACCTCCGGGCGTTCGCACGGGACCTGGCCGGGGCCTGGGACGAGCCGTGGAACGACGGGCTGGTCGGGTTCCTCGCGGACCTGCGCGGGGACGACGAGGCCGGGCGCGTGTTCCGGGCGCTGGTGTCGCGGCGGTCGCAGCCGCTGGTCGACGCGATCGCGCGGGCGGTGCGCCGCGGGGAGATCGCCGAGGTGCCGGAGCTGCCGTTCGTCGGCAACCTGCTCGAAGGGCCGCTGATGCACCGGCGGATGTTCGGCGGCGGGCCGTTGACGTCCGACGAGCTCGACGTGGTGACGGGGTCGGTGCACCGGCTGCTGACCGGAACCCCGGTGACGCCGTGAAGCCGCACGAGCTCACGGCCGCTCAGCAGCTGGAAGCCCTCAACGACAACGAGATCAGTTCGAGAGAGCTGACCGAGCACTACCTCGACCGGATCGAACGGCACGAAGAGCTCGGCGCGTTCGTGGCGATCAACGAGAACGCGCTTGAGGAGGCCGCGAAAGCCGACCGACAGCGAGCGTCAGGCGACCGGGCGGCGTTGCTCGGGCTGCCGCTGGGTGTCAAGGACCTCGCCGCCACGGCGGGGATCCGCACGACGTTCGGGTCGGCGGCGCTGAAGGACTTCGTGCCGCTCGAAGACTCCTGGACGGTCGGGCTGCTGCGGCAGGCGGGCGCGGTGGTGCTGGGCAAGACGAACACGTCGGAGTTCGGCGCCACCTGCTACACCGAGAACGACGTGACCGAGAAGCCGGCCGTGACGCCTTACGCTCCGACGCGGTACTCCAGCGGGTCCAGCGGGGGCGCGGCCACGGCGGTCGCGGCGGGGCTGTCGCCGGTCGCGCACGCCAGCGACGGGGCGGGGTCGATCCGCACGCCCGCGGCGACCTGTCACCTCGTGGGGATGAAGCCGAGCCGCGGGCTGGTCAGCCCGGCGCCCGCCACGTCGTTCCTGTCGGCGAGCATCGAGGGCCCGATCGCGCGAACCGTGGCGGACGCGGCACTCCTGCTCGACGTCATGGCGTCACCGGCGCCCGGCGACCTGTACGGCTGGCACCCCGGCAAGCCGCTCCACGACACGCTCGACCGGAAGCTCACCATCGCGCTGTGGACCGACACCGGGCTCGACCAGGCCGTCGACCCCGAGGCGGAACTGGCCGTGCGGCGCACCGCGGACGTGCTCGCCGACTTGGGCCACGAGGTGCGGGAGATCCCGCTGCCCGCCCGCTACGACGAGTCCGTGAGCCGCGCGATCCTGACCTGGTTCGCCTACCAGGTGGGCGCCGTGGCGCGGATGGTGGTGCCGGCGGAAAAGACCCACCTGCTGCGGCCGTACACCCGGCACCTGCTCGACATCAACGACACGTTGTCCGCCAACGAAATCGTGTCCTCCCAAGCCGTCCTCGCCCGTTACGCCAGCACGTTCCTGGGCAAGGTTCACGACTACGACGTGGTGCTCACACCGACGACGAACGGCGCCCCGGTCCCGATCGGTCACTACACCGGCGACGAAGCCGACCTGATGCTCAAGTGGTCGTGCCACACGCCATGGGCCAACCTCGCCGGAGTCCCGGCTATCTCGCTTCCGTCGCATGTGGACGACGACGGACTGCCGCACGGCGTGCACCTCGTGGGCCGCCACCGCCACGACGCCGAACTGCTCGCACTCGCCGCACAGCTGGAGAGCGCACAACTCTGGAACGACCTCCACCCGCCGAGCTGGCACGGGTGAGGGGCGCGCCGATGCTGGAGAAGAGCGTCACCCTGCCGGACGGGCGGGCGATCCGCGCGGTGACCGCGGGCGACGGACCGGGGCCGCTGGTCGTCTTCGAGGCCGGGATGAGCGCGCCCGGCTCGTCCTGGATCCACACCCAGCGCGAGGTCGGCGCCCGCTGCCGCACGCTGTCCTACGACCGCGCGGGGTACGGCGGCAGCGACGTCGACCCGCACGACCGCACGCTCGACCGCATCGCCGGCGACCTGACCGCGCTGCTCGACGCGCTCGGCGAGACCGGCCCGGTGGTGCTCGTCGGGCACAGCTGGGGCGGGCCGATCATCCGCGTCTTCGCCGACCGGCACCCGCACCGCGTGGCGGGCGTGGTGTTCGTGGACGCGTCCCTCGCCGAGATCATGTCGACGCGCAACGCGAAGGTCGCCGCGAGGTTCTTCACCCTGATGGCGCTCGTGGCGCGCATGGGCGGCAAGGGGCTGATCAAGCGGCAGACGTTCCGCAACGGCCTCTCACCGGAGATCTCCGCGGCCGACGTGGAGGTCATGACACGCGACTACGCCACCGCACGTGCCATGAAGGCCGCCGGCCGCGAAGCACTGCAGATCGAGGCGTCCCTGCCGCTGCTGCGCCGGGTGCAGGAGAAGGGCACACCGGACGTTCCGGTGGTCTACCTGCAGGCGGGCCTGGTCGAACGCGGCATGACCGAGTGGCGCCCGCTGTTCAACCGGTACGCGGCGGCCCTGGCGGACGCGGCACCGCGAGGCGAGCTGGTCGTCGTCGAGGACGCGGGGCACCTCATCCCGCAGGAATCACCGGAGGTGGTGCGGGACACCATCTTCCGGGTCATGGAGCTAGTGGCGTGACACAGGACGTTGGCGGCGTATCCGCGCTCAGCAGGATCCGTCGCGGCACCGCCCCCACGCCCCCGTACAACCAGTACGAGGCCGTGGGGGCGGCACCACGACACACCCGTCTGACCGCGAATACACCGGCAACGTACTGAGCCACACCACTAGTTTGAGCGCGTGGACTTCGACGAGTACCGGAAGTACGACGCCACCGGGCTTGCCCGGCTCGTCGCGGACAAGCAGGTGTCCGCGGCCGAACTGCTAGCCGTGGCACGGGAACGCGCCGCCGAGGTGAACCCGCGCCTGAACGCGATCGTGCGCGACGTCCCGGCCGAGCCGACGGACGACCTCACGGGTCCGTTCGCCGGCGTGCCGTTCCTGATCAAGGACCTCGGCCAGGACTACGCGGGACTGCCGACCTCGAACGGCTCGCGGTCGCTCAAGGGGTACAACGCGACCGCGCACTCGACCGTCGTGCAGCGCTGGATCGACGCCGGCCTGGTGATCTTCGGCAAGACCAACCTGCCGGAGTTCGGCGCGAAGGCGATCAGCGAGCCCGTCACCTGGGGTCCCGCGCGCAACCCGTGGGACCTGACGCGCACACCCGGCGGCTCGTCGGGCGGGTCGGCCGCCGCGGTCGCCGCCGGGATCGTGCCGTGCGCGGGTGCCAACGACGGTGGCGGCTCGACCCGGATCCCGGCCGCGTGCTGCGGGCTCGTCGGGCTGAAGCCGGGCCGCGGGCTCACGCCGTTCGGCCCCGACGCCGCCGAGACGATGCACGGCGCGGCGGTGCAGGGCGTCGTCTCGCGCACGGTCCGCGACACGGCCGCGATGCTCGACGTCATCTGCGGCGGGGAGCCCGCCGGGCCGTTCTCGCCCGCGCTGCCCCCGGAGCCGTTCGCGTCCTTCGTCGGGCAGGACCCGGGCAGGCTGCGGATCGGCGTGCGCGTGCCGTCGGCTATCAACCCGAACCCGCACCCCGAGGCGGTCGCGGCCGTCGCGTCGGCCGTCCGCGTGCTCACCGGCCTCGGTCACCACGTCGAGGAACTGCCGCAGGCGCCGTTCGACGACGCGGCCCTGGCCAAGGACTTCCTGCTGACGTGGTTCGTGAACCTCGCCTGGCGGGTCGCCGAAGCCAAGCGCCTCACCGGGGCGCCGGACATCGCGTTCGAACGCGACACGCTGCTCATGGCCGCCCTCGGACGGGCCACGAGCAGCGTCGACTACGTGGACGCGGTGCAGCGGCGCCACGAGCACACCAGCCGTCTGACCACGTACTTCGAGTCGTACGACCTGCTGCTCACGCCGACGCTCGCGACCCCGCCGCCCAAGGTGGGCCAGTTCGAGCTGCCGGTGTCGCTGCAACGGGCAACCG
Source organism: Lentzea sp. HUAS12 (assembly GCF_024125735.1). NCBI lineage: Bacteria > Bacillati > Actinomycetota > Actinomycetes > Pseudonocardiales > Pseudonocardiaceae > Lentzea > Lentzea sp. HUAS12. Next base: position 3,163,607 of record NZ_CP099738.1, on the reverse strand, counting down.
ACGCGTTGCTCAAGACCGGCACGGCCCGGTTCCTCAAGCACACCAAGATCGTCGACGACATGATCAGGGACAACCTGGGCTGGGTGCCGTACACGCAGCTCGCGAACCTGACCGGACGGCCCGCGCTGTCGTTGCCGCTGCACTGGACGGCGGACGGGCTGCCGCTCGGCGTGCAGTTCGTGGCGCCGCTGGCGGGCGAGGCGGTGCTGATCAAGCTCGCGGCGCAGCTCGAGCAGGCGGCGCCGTGGGCCGACCGGTTCCCGGTCATGAGCTGAGGAAGCGCAGCAGCTCCGCGGTGACGAACTCCGGGTTCTCCTCGACGAGCCAATGGCCCGCCTTCGGGACGTCGAGCGCCCGCACGATGTTCGTCATCCGCGGGGCCGCCGTGCCCTTGATCGCCTCGGCCTGACCCTCCGCGGCCATGACCAGCGTGGGCGCCCGCACGGGCTTCGCGGCCTCGGTGTCGCGGACGTCCTGGTCGAGGGCGCGGTACAGGTCGAAGCCGTTCTTCAGCGTCTTGCCGTAGGTGCGCGCGTACTCGGTGATCTCGTCGTCGGTGAACGGGGACTTCGTCGACGTGCCGCCGAAAGCGCTGCCCTGGTAGGAGACCTGCGGGTAGAACAGCTCGAGGTAGTCGCGGACGTCGTTGCGCACCACGGCTTCCGGCACCCGCGGCTGCGAGTGGAACGCGATGTGCCAGCTGAGCGCGCGGTAGGTGCGGGCGTCGATCGCCGGGCCGGGCAGCGGCAGGTCGAGGTAGCCCAGCCGGGCCGTGTCCTGCGGGAACTGGCTGGCGTACTGGAACGCGACGGCGGCGCCGAGGTCGTGGCCGACGATCGAGGCGTTCCGCAGGCCGAGCTCGCTGGTCAGAGCGTGGACGTACCGGGCGAGCGTGGCCTTGTCGTACCCGGTCGGCGTGCCGGTGCTGTCACCGAGGCCGGGCAGGTCGAGCGCGTAGACGGTGTGGCGTTCGGCGAGCTCGGGCATGATCGGCCACCAGCCGTACCAGGTCTGCGGCCAGCCGTGCAGCAGCACGACGGGGCTGCCCGTGCCGCCCTTCACGTAGTGCATCCGCACGCCGTCGACGTCCGCGAACTCGTGGCTGAAGGTCTTCTGGAACGCCGGGTCGTTGCGGGTGAGCGCGGTGTGCGGTTCGGGCTCGGGCGGAGCGGAGCAGGCCGTGATCAGGAGCAGCAGGGCGAGCACTAGGCGTTTCATGGTCACGAGCTTGCGGCGCGGTTGCTGATCATGGCACGAAAACTTGCCGATGTGGCAAGCTCGGGGTCATGAACCGCGACACCGACGAGGTCCTCGACGGGGTGGGAGCGCGGCTGCGGACGTTGCGGCGGCACCGCGGCATCACCCTCGCCGACCTCGCGACGACCACCGGCATCTCCGAGAGCACGCTGTCGCGGCTGGAGAGCGGGCAGCGCCGGGCGACGCTGGAACTGCTGCTGCCGTTGTCGCGCGTCTACGACGTGCCGCTGGACGACCTCGTCGGCGCCCCGCGGACCGGTGACCCGCGCATCCACCTCAAGCCGATCCACAGGTACGGCATGACGTTCGTGCCGTTGTCACGGCGGCCGGGTGGCGTGCAGTCGTTCAAGATGCTGATCCCGGCCGTGTCGCCGCCGCTGGAACCCGCCTTGAAGACGCACGACGGGTTCGAGTGGCTCTACGTCCTCAACGGACGGTTGCGGCTGGTGCTCGACGACCTCGACCTGACGTTGCCGCCGGGTGAGGCCGCCGAGTTCGACACCGCGAAGCCGCACTGGCTGGGGAGCGCGGACGGCGGCGCGGTCGAGCTGCTGATCCTGTTCGACCCGCAGGGCGTGCGCACGCACGTTCACGCGGACCGGATCACGTCCGGTTGAACCGCGCGATCGCGATCAGGCCGATCAGCGTCACGACGGCGTTGAACACCCCGAACCCGACGGCCGTGGCCGCCGCGCCGGCGACGCCGATGAAGATCCCGGCGACGATCGCCGACGTGCCCATCGCGAGGTAGCCGACGAAGAAGATCGCGGTGAAGAGCCCGGCGCGTTCGTGCGGCGCTACCTCGGGCACGAGCCCGCGCGTGGCGCCGGCGAACGAGGCGCCGATGCCCGCGCCGCCCACGACCGCGGCCGCCCACAGCAGCGGCAGCGAGGTGGCGCCGATGCTGCCGACGAACAGGACCGCGCCGGCGACCATTGCGCTCGTCCCGGCGAACCGGAGCCGGGGTGCCTTGACACCGCTGGAGAACGCGGAGGCCGCGGTGCCCGCTCCGAGCGCGACGAACGCCAGCAGCGACCCGACGATCGGGCTCCGCACGCCGAACACGGCGACCAGCAGCGCGGGCACGAGTCCCATGAACAACGTCATCGTCGTGAACCCGCCGACGATGCCGGGCACCGTCGTCCAGTAGAGCCTGCGCACCTGGCGGGGCAACGAGATGCGCGGGTTCAGCGCCTTCACGGCTCCGGGCTTGCGCGTCGCCGTCTCCGGCGTGAACACCGCGAAGACCGTCCCGGCCGCCATGACCACGGCGAGCGCGAACCACACCTCGAACGCGGCGTTCGCCGCGAACTCGGCCAGCAGCCCGGCGAACAACGCGCCGATCGCGAGCCCGCCGAGCGGCGCCATGCTGGTCATCTGCGCGCCGAGCTTCTTGAACCGCTCGGGCGCCAGTTCGACCACGGCCGCGCTCAGCGCACTCGACGCGGCCCCGGTGGCGACACCCTGCACGATCCGCGCCACGATGATCCAGCCGACGTCGGGCGCCGCGAGGAAGATCAGCATCGCGACGAGGTCGAGCCCCAGCGCCGCGATCATGAGCGGCCGCCGTCCCACGTGGTCGGACAACGACCCGAACACGAGGATCGAGACGAGCAGCGCGAACGCGTAGATGCCGAACGCGAGCGTCAGCACCCACGGCGCGAACCCCCACTGGTGCTGGTAGATCGGCAGCAACGGCGTCGGCGCGCCGGCCGCCACGAGGATCGCGACCATCGCGGCCGAGATGCCCGCGAAGCCGACGCCGCGTGACACATACGGCCGGCGCACGGCCGTGTCGGTGCGATCGAGCAGTGCGGTCATCGCACGTCCTTCAAGTCCGGGGTAGTGGGTCGCGACGACCGTAGGCGGGTTCGCTTGCTTTTTGCAAGTGCGCTTTCCGTCACGCAGCTAGATGCGCTCAGGCAAGCTTGCTACTGTCAGTGGTGTGAAGCGACGCGATTTCGGCCAGTACTGCGGCCTCGCCCGGGCCCTGGAGCTCGTCGGCGAGCGCTGGGCGTTGCTGATCGTCCGCAACCTGATCGTGCGCCCGCGCCGGTACACCGAACTGCAGACCGGACTGGCGGGAATCCCGACGAACGTGCTGGCCACGCGCCTGAAGGAGCTCGAGCAGTCGGGCATCGTGGAGCGCCAGGTGGCCCCCGCGCCCGGCCGTGGCGTCCTCTACGCGCTGACCCCGGTCGGCCAGTCGCTGGAGCCGGTGCTGCTGGCGCTGGCCCGCTGGGGCGCGCCGCAACTGGGCGAGCCGCAGCGGGGCGACGTCGTCACGCCGGAAGGTCTCGTGCTCAACCTGCGCGCGGTCTTCCAGGCCGACCAGGCGGCCGGCCTGACCGCCTCGTGGGAGATCCACGTGCGCGACGTGGTCGTGCACGCCGTGATCACCGACGGCTCCCTGGTCACCGGCCTGGGCCCCGCCCCGGTGGAGCCGGACCTGATCATCATCACCACGTTCGCCGACGACGAGCTGGCGTCCTACCGCGCGATCATCACGCAGGCGAGGGACGGCGCGCTGGAGCTCAAGGGCCGCCGTGAGCTGCTCGCCACGTTCCTGCGCGTGTTCACCGTGCCGAAGAAGGCCTGAGCGCCACTGAGCCGGCCAGGATGAGGCCGGCCGCCACCAGCAGTGCGTGGGGTGTGAGCAGGCCGGCGATCACCAGGGCCGCGGCCAGGGCGTGGAAGGGCCAGGTCCGCGTGCGGCGGGTCGTGGGTGGCACGGGGCGCCTCCTGGGGGTCGAGGGCGTCTCGCGTTCCAGGATGCGCCGGATTTGTCTGGTTTGACGATCGGGCGCAGCCCCCAACCTGCCGGTGCCGTGCAGGGGTGACGGACACCCGGCGTGGGTGTTGGCCCTCGTGCGGCACGCGCGACGGAGCCGGCCTGCGACCTCGTGCCGGTGGCTGTCGCTCACCGCGGTCTCGCTGCTCACATGGTCACGACGACCTTGCCGAGCGGGTGCCGGCGGGCGTAGTGGACCGCCGCTTCGACGCCGTCGTCGAGTGAGTAGCGGCGGGCGATCGGCGTGGAGAGCCGGCCCGCGAGCGCGGCCTCGGCGACGGCCTGGGCCCCGTGCGCCCCGTTGCCCGGGTTCATCACGAAGCCCAGCTCCACGTCGTCGCGTCCCAGCTGCTCCAGCCTCGGTTCCGGGAAGATGATGGAGATCAGCCGGCCGCCGGGACGCAGGCTGCGTGCCGCCGCGTTCAGGCCGTCGGGGAAGAGCGCCAGGTTGAGGACGACGTCGACCCCAGCGGGGTAGTCGTCGTAGCCGACCGCGCGGTGCGCGCCGAGGCCGCGCAGCAGCTCGGCGGCCTCCTCGGTCCGGGCGGTCGCCGTGATCTCGGCTCCGGCGGCGTTCAGGACCGGGACCAGCGTGAGGCCGACCGGCCCGGTCGCGCCGATGACGAGGACCGACTCGCCGGGCTGGATCTTCGCGGCGTCCACGACCGCCAGCGTGGTGCCACCCGCGATCACCAGCGACGCGGCCCGCTCCGCGTCGAGGGCGGCGGGGCGGTGGTGCAGCGCCGGCGTGTCCGCCTCGAAGACCGCGTAGTCGGCGAGCGCACCGGTGCTCAGGGAGGGGCGGACGGGGTCGGCGGCGGCGCGCAGCTGGCGGGGGAGGGCCTGGCCGAAGATCTCGTCACCGGCGCGGAAGCGGGTGACGCCCGGTCCGGCCTCGGTGACGGTGCCCGCGAACTCGTTGCCGAGCGTGTAGGGGAACTGAAGGTCGACCAGGTCGCGGTAGCCACCGGTGGTGACGCGCAGGTCGGTGGGGTTGATCGTCGAGGCGGCGACCTTCACCAGTACCTGGCCGGGGCCGGGGCGGGGGACGGGCAGTTCGGCGATCGTGAGTTGCTCGGGATCGCCGTAGCCGGTCGCGACGAGCGCTCGCATGGTGTCGGTTGTCATGAATTCACCGTATGGATCAGCTGATGAGCAGTCGATGCCTGAAACACTCATCTTCTTGCTCGTTTGCGTCATCTAGCATGGCTGCATGGACCTCGTCGCGGACGTGCTCGAGATCTCCGGCGTGCGGGGCACGATCGGCGCCCGCATGGAGGCGAGCGGGACCTGGTCGGTCCCGGTGGCGGCCTGCACCACGGCGGTCCTGCACGTGGTCACCGCCGGCGGCGCCTGGCTCGGTCTCGGGGACTCGTGGCTCGAGCTGGCGGCGGGGGACGTGGTGCTCCTGCCGGCGGGGCCGTCGCACGTGCTCGGCAGTGCGCCGGGGACGGCCGGCCCGGCGGTCGATCCGGCGGTGGTGGCCCGGGCGTTCGAGGCGGGCGAGGTGATCCGCTTCGGGGCGCAGCCCGCCCGCACCCGCGTTCTGACCATCCGCTACGACTGCGACCACACCGTGCACACCCAGATCCTCGGCACGCTGCCGGAGGTGGTGCACATCCGCGGGGACCAGGGTGAGGCCGGTTTCGACGACACCGTCCGGATGCTCGGGCGAGAACTGAGCCACCCGCGGCTGGCGGGAAGGGCGGTGCTGAACAGCCTGGTCGACGTCCTGCTCGTCCAGCTCGTGCGGGCCTGGCTGCCCACCCGGGCCGGACATCGGGGCACCTGGCTCGGGGTGCTCGGGGACCCGCTCGTGCACAGCGCGATGGAACACCTGCACGCCGAGCCCGCACGGCAGTGGACCACGGCGACGCTGGCCTCCGCTCTCGACGTGTCCCGGGCGACGCTGTCCCGCCGGTTCGCGGCGGCCACCGGGCAGAGCCCCGCCGCCTACTTGACGCAGTGGCGCATGGACCTGGCCGCCGTGCGCCTGAGCAAGACCTGGGACCCGGTCGAGTCCGTGGCCGTGGCGGTCGGGTACCAGTCGGTCCCCGCCTTCAGCAGAGCCTTCGCCCGTTCTCACGGTGCGACGCCCGGCCGGTATCGCGCCGCGCGGCGCGACGACGGCCGCCGGTCGGTCTCGATTCCCTGACGCATCCTTCCGCGATCCCGCCCAGGGCGAGACCCACCTCACTCACCCCGCCGTGACCATCCCCACCCCGGCACCCACCCCCACGCCGCCGACCGGCACACCCGCCTGCTCGCCGCCAACATGGGTGTTGCCACGGATGGACAGGTGGCGCCTTCGCCCGTCAGCCTCGCAGGCGTGGCGGGAAGTGATCACGGAGAGGCGGCGCGCGTGTCGTTGTTCGGGCGGATCTTCCTGCTGAACGCCCTGGTCCTGGTGGTGGCGGCCGCGCTGCTCGTGTTCGGGCCGGCGACGGTGTCGACGCCCGCGCTGTCGCGCGAGGTGCTGGTGCTCGCGTCGGGGCTGGTGGTGATGCTGATCGCGAACGCCGTGCTGATCAGGGTGGGGCTGGCGCCGCTCGGGCGGCTGACGCGGGCGATGACCACGATCGACCTGCTCAAGCCGGGCCCGCGGTTGCAGGCGACGGGACACGGGGAGATCGCGGAGCTGATCACGACGTTCAACAGCATGATCGACCGGCTGGAGGCCGAGCGGGGGTACAGCTCGGCCATCGCGCTGTCGGCGCAGGAGTCGGAGCGGCGCAGGGTGGCGCAGGAACTGCACGACGAGGTGGGGCAGTCGCTGACCGCGGTGCTGCTGAGCCTCAAGCGGGTCGCGGACCAGTCGCCGCAGGAGACGCGCGAGGAACTGCTGCAGGTGCAGGAGACCACGCGCAGCACCCTCGACGAGATCCGCCGCATCGCGCGCAGACTGCGACCCGGCGTGCTGGAGGAACTGGGGCTGGTCAGCGCGCTCAAGGCCCTCACGAACGAGATCTCCGAACCGACCGGGCTCGCGATCCGGCGGCAGTTCGACAAGAACCTCCCCCCGCTCGACGCCGAGACCGAGCTGGTCGTCTACCGCGTCGCGCAGGAGGGGCTCACCAACACCGTCCGCCACTCCGGGGCCGACGAGGCCGAGCTGAGCCTGAAGGCGCGACCGTCCCAGGTGGAGCTCAGGATTCGGGACAACGGCCGGGGGATCGGCACCAGCCAGGAGGGCGCGGGCATCCGGGGCATGCGGGAACGCGCCCTGCTCGTGGGCGCCGACCTGGCAGTCGGCGGGGCGCCCGGCAGGGGCACCGAGGTCCGGCTCACCGTCAAGGCGAAGGGGGCGGGCGAATGACCGTGCGCATCCTGCTCGCGGACGACCACGCGCTCGTCCGCCGGGGCGTCCGGATGATCCTCGACAACGAGCCCGACCTCGAGGTCATCGGCGAGGCGGGCGACGGCGCCGAGGCGATCAGCAAGGCGCGCCAGGACCAGCCGGACCTCGCGATCCTCGACATCGCCATGCCGCGCCTCACCGGACTCCAGGCGGCGCGCGAGCTGTCGCGGCTCCAGCCCGACCTGAGGATCCTCATCCTCACCATGTACGACAACGAGCAGTACTTCTTCGAGGCCCTGAAGGCGGGTGCCTCGGGGTACGTGCTCAAGTCCGTCGCCGACCGCGACCTGGTCGAGGCGTGCCGGTCCGCCATGCGCGGCGAGCCGTTCCTCTACCCCGGTGCGGTGAACTCGCTGATCCGCAACTACCTCGACCGCGCCAGGGAGGGGAGCGGCTTCCCGGCCAAGGCGATCACCGATCGCGAGGAGGAGATCCTCAAGCTGGTCGCGGAGGGCCACTCCTCCAAGGAGATCGCGGACATGCTCGTGATCAGCGTCAAGACCGTCGAGCGGCACCGGGCCAACCTGCTGCAGAAACTCGGGCTCAAGGACCGCCTCGAACTCACCCGGTACGCGATCCGCGCCGGGCTCATCGAACCCTAGGAAACTCGAGTGAACGTCGAAGTGACGCCCCTGCCCGGCATAGGGGTCAGGCAGGACTTCTCCATCCGCTCCGGCCGCCGGATCGGCGTGATCTCCTACCGCGACGGCAAGTTCGAGCTCATCCTGTCCAAACAGGACGATCCCGACGCCACCGCCGCGTCGATCCCGCTCGCGCCGGAGGAGGCGGGCACGCTCGCCGGGCTGCTCGGGGCGCCGCAGCTCGTGTCCCACCTGGACAAGCAGCACCGCGACATCGCCGGGATCAGCACCCGCCAGCTGGCGGTCACGGCGTTCTCCGGCCGCACGCTCGGCGACACCGCCCTGCGCACGCGCACCGGGGCCTCCATAGTGGCTGTGGTGCGGGCGGGCAACGCGCACCCGTCGCCGGGCCCCGACTTCCTCTTCGAGAACGGCGATCTCGCGGTCGTCGTCGGCACCGCGGACGGTCTCGACACCGCCGCGGACATCCTGACGGGCGGCTGAACCTGTGCACGACACCACGATCGCGCTGATCCAACTGGGTGCGGTCTTCTTCGGACTGGGCCTGCTCGGCCGCCTCGCCTGGAGATTCGGCATCTCGCCGATCCCGCTCTACCTCGTCGGCGGACTCGCGTTCGGCTCCGGCGGCCTGGTCCCGCTGCACGGCATCGAGGAGTTCACCCACCTCGCCAGCGAGATCGGCGTGGTGCTGCTGCTCCTGCTGCTGGGCCTCGAGTACTCGGCGTCGGAACTCACGACCGGCCTCAAGAAGTCGTGGATGGCCGGTGTCCTCGACATCGTCCTCAACGCGGCACCCGGCGCGATCGTCGCGCTGCTGCTCGGCTGGGGACCGGTCGGGGCGCTCGCGATGGCGGGCGTCACGTACATCTCGTCGTCCGGCATCATCGCGAAGGTCCTCGGCGACCTCGGCCGGCTGGGCAACCGCGAGACACCCGTGATCCTCTCGGTGCTGGTGTTCGAGGACCTGGCGATGGCCGTCTACCTGCCGGTGCTCACCGCCGTGCTGGCGGGCGTGAGCTTCCTCGGGGGCCTCACCTCGGTCGGCATCTCGCTGCTCGCGATCACCGTCGTCCTGGTGGTGGCGCTCAAGTACGGCCGGGTCATCTCGGCCGTCGTCGACAGCCCCGACCACGAAGTGTTCCTGCTCAAGCTCCTCGGCTCCGCGCTGCTCGTCGCGGGCATCGCCTCCGAGCTGCAGGTGTCCGCCGCCGTCGGCGCGTTCCTCCTCGGCATCGCGATCTCGGGCTCCACCGCCGAGAACGCCACGCGCCTGCTGGAACCGCTGCGGGACCTGTTCGCCGCGATGTTCTTCGTGGTGTTCGGTCTCAACACCGACCCGCGCACGATCCCGCCGGTGCTCGGCATGGCGGTGCTGCTGGCCGTGATCACCACGCTGACGAAGGTCGCGACGGGCTGGTGGGCCGCACGACGGCAGGGCATCGGGCCGATGGGCCGGGCCCGCACCGGCGCCGCGCTGGTCGCGAGAGGTGAGTTCTCGATCGTCATCGCCGGTCTGGCGGTGGCGTCCGGGCACGTGAGCGAGCAACTCGCCGCCCTCGCCACCGCGTACGTGCTGCTGATGGCGATCATCGGCCCGATCGCGGCCCGGTACGTGGAGCCGGTCGGCGAGTTCTTCCTGCGGAGGAGGGCCGCGACGCGGTGAGGTGGCCGGCGCTCCTGCTGGCCCTGCTGCTGGCGTTCGTCGGCACGAGCACGCGCGACACCGCGGCCGACCAGCCGGGATCGGGGCTCAACGCCCCGGTCTCGGCCGTTCACGTGCACGCGACCGGGTCACCCGACGCCTACTGGGCGTTGCCCGGTGCCGCGACGGCCCCGCGCCCACCGCAGGAACGAGCGGCGGTCGTGGTGGCCACCGCCGGCAGCTTCGAGGCGACGACCTCGGGTCATCGGTCGAGCCGGGCGCCGCCGCACGCGGCCGCTCCCGACTCCACGTACCCCTGACCTTTGAGGACCTTCCATGTCTTATGTCGTTCTTCTGCTGCTCATCGCGTCCGTCGGCGTCGGAATCGGCGCCATGGTCGCGATGGTGCGCAAGAAGGAACCGTTCTACGGCGTGATCGGGATCGTGACGATCTGCGTCCCGAGCTCGCTGCTGGCGTTCCTCTACATCGCGGTCGCCTGACCGGGGGACCGGCCGAGCTGGGCGATGCCCGCGGCGATGCCCAGCTCGACCAGGTCCTGCGGCCGCAGCCGCAGCTGGTCCGCCGTCTGCCTGGCCTGCGCCGGTTCCCGCTTGAGGATCGCGGCCGCCAGCTCCGGTGAGATCACCGCGAGGTAGCTGTCCGGCGTCACCCACAGCCGGTCGGGCGCGGCGAACGCCAGCGCGCCACCCGAGCCGCCCTCCCCGATCAGCAACGTCGTCACCGGCACGCGCGCCGCGGCGATCGCGGTGAACAGCCCGGCGATCGCCGCACCCACCCCGGCCTCCTCGGCGGCCGCGTCGTTGGCCGCGCCCGGCGTGTCGACGAGCGTCAGCACCGGGACGCCGAGCCGGTCCGCCAGCGCGACCAGCCGTGCCGCGGTCCGGAACCCGGCGGGCCGCGTGGCCGTGCCGCACTGCGCCGCGTAGGCGATCGTCCGGCCGTCCCGGTGCCCGAACCCGCACAGCACACCGGGATCCACGCCACCGGCGCGGTCGCCGCTGATCGGCTCGTACCAGTCGAAGTAGGCGGCGAGGTAGTCCCGCGCACGCGGCCGGCTCGCCGCGCGGGCCCGCAGCACCGCGTCCCACCCGGTCGTCGGCACCGTCGTGGCACCGAGCGCCTCGGGCACGGGAGCCGGCCCGGGAGCGGGAGTGGTCAGCAGACGCAGCCAGCACTCCAGCCGCGCGCGCAGCTCGCCGGGCGTGACGAGCTGGTCGACCAGCCCGGCCTCGAACTGCTGCGCCACCGCGTACCCCGGCGGCCGCACCCGCGAGCCGGCGAACCCGACCTGGGCACCGCGCAGCCCCAGCACGACGTCGGCACCCGCACCGAGGGTCGCCCAGCCGCCACCGGTGGTGGGGTCGCGCAGCACCGAGATGTGCGGCAACCCGGCCTCGCGGGTCAGCGTCAGCTGGCGGGCGATCCGGGGCAGCTGCATCAACGCGAGCGTGCCCTCCTGCATGCGGCTGCCGCCGGTCGCGACCAGCGACACGACCGGCACGCGCAGCTCGCGGGCGTGGACGAAGGCCTGCTCGATGCGGGCTCCGGTGCGGGTGCCGAGCGAACCGCCCAGGAACCCGAACTCGAACGCGACGACCACCGCCGTGACGCCACCGATGTCGGCGACGCCGCAGACGACGGACTCGCGCTCGCCGGTGGACGCAGTGTCGCGGGAGAGCTGGTCGCCGTAGCCGGGCCAGGCGAGCGGGCCGTCGGGGCCGGTGTGGCTGGGGCCGTCGGTGGGGGTGTGGCCGGGTTCGCCGGGTGGACCGTTGGTGCCGACACGGCTGGGCTCACCTGCGCCGCCGCCCTCCTCGCCGCCCCCAGGCCACGCCGGCAACCCGTCCGGCAGCTCCCGGAACGCCGACGCCACCCGCGCGATCACCTCACGAGCGGGCTCACGTCCCGAGGGCACGCTTCATCACCTTGCCCATGTCGTTGCGCGGCAACGACTCCACGAACCGCACCACCCGAGGCCGCTTGTGCGGCGTGAGCAGGCGCGCCACGTGGTCGGCCAGGTCTCCGGCGGCGGGTTCGGCCCCGGCGGGCACCACCCACGCGACGATGCGCTCGCCCAGGTCGTCGTCCGGCTCGCCGGTGACCGCCACCTCCTTCACCGAGGGGTGCTCCAGCAGGGCGTTCTCGATCTCGCCCGCGCCGATCTTGTAGCCGCCGCTCTTGATGATGTCCGTGGCCTTGCGGCCGACGATGCGGAAGTAGCCGTCCTCGTCGCGCGTTCCGACGTCGCCGGTGCGGAACCAGCCGTCCGCGAACGCCTCCGCGGTGGCGTCGGGGCGGTTCAGGTACTCGGTGAACAGGTTCGGGCCGCGCACCTGGATCTCGCCGATCGCGCCCACGTCGTCCAGCGTCGCGCCGGCGTCGTCGACGAGCCTCACCTCGACGCCCGGCAGCGGCACGCCGACGGCGCCCGGCCTGCGGTCGCCGTCCGCGCGGACGCTCGTGTTCATGAGCGTCTCGGTCATGCCGTACCGCTCGACCACGCGCTGCCCGGTCGCCGCCGCGATCCGCTCGTGGTCGCGCACCGGCAACGCCGCCGAGCCGGACACGAGCAGCCGCGCCTTGCCGAGTGCCGCCGCGAGCGCGGGCTCGGAGCCGACTTCCTCGGCGATGCGGTGGTACATCGTCGGGACGCCGAACATCATCGTGCCGTCGCCGTCCAGGGCCTCCACCACCTGCGCGGTCGAGAACTTGCCGAGGTGGTGCAGCGTGCCGCCGCGCCGCAACGGGCCGAGCACGCCGAGGATGAGGCCGTGCACGTGGAACAACGGCAGCGCGTGCACCAGCACGTCCTGCGAGGTCCACTCCCACGCCTCGGCCACCGCGTCCAAAGTGGACACGATCGACCGGCGCGGCAGCACGACGCCCTTCGGTGAGCCGGTGGTGCCCGAGGTGTAGACGACCAACGCGGGCGCCTCGTCGCCGGGATCCGTGAACGCCGCGTCGGAGCTGCCGTCCAGCGTCACGTCGAGGCGGGGCACCGAGGCCAGTCCCGGCGGCAGTTCGACCCCAGGGGCCACGAGCACCAGGGCGGGCGCGCTGTCCGCCACGATGTGCGCGAGCTCCCGTTCGCCGACCTTCGGGTTGAGCGGCACGGCGGGCACCCCGGCGAGCAGGGCCGCGACCACCGCCACGCAGGTCTCGATGGTCGGGGTGGCCCAGACGGCGACGCGGGGCAGCCCCGACAGCCGCTGGGCCAGGGCTCCCGCGCACCCGGCGAGCTCGGCGTGGGTGAGGGCGCGGTCGCCGAAGCGGAGGGCGACGCGGTCCGACTGCAAGGCAAACATCAACTCACCAGATTCCCGGGACGACGAGGGCGAGCCACACCAGCGGCGGCGCCGCCGCGACCATGATCCCGCCGTAGACCATCAACTGCTTGAAGAACTTGTCGCGGTCGACGTCCTGCGCACCCGCCAGCACCAGGGCGCCGTTGGTGGAGAACGGACTCACGTCGACCACGGTCGCCGACACCGCCAGCGCCGCGATCAGCCCGACCGCGCTCACCTCGCCCTGCAGCAGGAACGGCACGGCCAGCGGGATGAGCGCGCCCATGATGCCGACCGACGAGGCGAACGCCGACACGATCGCGCCGATGTAGCAGATCAGCAGCGCGGCGAGCAGCGGAGCGCCGACACCCGCGACCGAGTCGCCCGCCCACTTGATCGTGCCCATGCTCTGCAGGACGGCGACGTAGGTCAGGATGCCGCAGATCAGCAGCACGGTGGGCCAGGTGATCTGGGTGATGGCCTGCTTGGAGGTCTCCGGCCACACGACGCTGAGCAGCACGGCCACGGTGATCGCCGCGAGGCCGACGTCGAGGTCGAACCCGAGGGCGGCGACCACGAGCGCCACGAGGCCGAGCAGGGTGGCGATGCGGGGCGCGGTCAGGGTGACGCGCTCCTCCGCGGGCTCGCCGTCGTCGGGGCCCGTGCCGCCGCCACCGGTGCGGACCAGCGCCGGTGCGTCCAGCGGCTGCCGGGCGAGCTTCATGCCGCCGCACACCACGAACACCGCGACGGCGATCAGCAGGTTCACCACGAGGCTCGCCAGGAACAGCACGATCTCGTTGCCCGGCAGGCCTTCCTTGTCCACGATCTCGTTGACGATCGTGCCGTAGATGCTGATGGGGGAGAACCCGCCGGCCTGCGCGCCGTGCACGACCATCACGCCCATCAGGAGCGGGCTGATCTTGTACTTGGCCGCGAAGCCCATCGCGATCGGCGCCACGATCGCCACCGCGGCCGGGCTCACCGCGCCGATCGCCGTCAGCACGCCGGTGATCGCGAACATCACCCACGGCATCAGCGCGATCCGCCCGCCGACCAGCCGGATCGCCCGGTGCACCAGCCAGTCCGTGGTGCCGTTGGCGCGGGCGATGGCGAACAGGAACGTCACCCCGACCAGCACGACGAACAACGAGCCGGGGAAGCCTTTGAAGATGTCGTCGGTCTTCATGTCCGCGACCAGCGTGCCGACACCGAAGGCGGCGGCGAAGGCCAGCGCTCCCATGTTGATCGATCGCGTCGTGGCGATGACGAAGACCACGACCAGCACGAGTATCGAGATCAGTTCGGCGGACATGGGCAGGGCTCCCGTCGTTGGGTTGTCCCAGTGGCTGAGTGGATGAGCCACTTTCCGCCCGTTGTCCAGCGGCTGTCAAGAGGTGGCCTAGTGGCTCAGCCACTTGGACGGTTATCCTGACGAAATGTCCGAAGCGCTCCGGCCGATGGTGAAGTCCCGCCTGTACGAGCAGGTGCTCGAACGGCTGCGCGCGTACGTCACCGAGGCGGGGCTGAGCGCGGGCGACAGGCTGCCCGCCGAGCGCGACCTGGCGGCGAGCCTGGGCGTGAGCAGGGCGTCGGTCAAGCAGGCGATCGTGGTCCTGGAGGTCCAGGGCCTGGTCGAGGCCCGGCACGGCGGCGGCACGTACCTGGTGCGCGACACCCTCGACGTCGAGCCGGTCGAGCAGCTCGTCGAACGCCGCAAGCGCCTCCCCGAGGTGCTGGAGGCCCGTGAGGCCCTGGAGACCAAGCTGGCCGAACTGGCCGCCGAACGCCGCACCGACGCCGAGCTGGAGACGATCCGCGAGGCGCTCGACTACATGCGTGACGAGATCGCAGACGGGGAGAACGGCGTGGAAGGGGATCGCCGCTTCCACGCCGCCGTCACCGCCGCCGCCCACAGCTCGCTGCTGGCCGACTTCATGAAGACCATCGCCCGGCAGATCACCGAGAGCCGCACCGAGTCACTGCGCCAGCCGGGGCGCCCGTCCCGGTCACTGGCGCAGCACACGGCGATCTACGAGGCCATCGCCGCGGGCGACCCGAAGAAGGCCGCCGCGGCGATGCGCAAGCACGTCCGGACCGTCGCGAAGGTCCGGCTGCTCACCTGGGTGCCCGAAGACTGATCACCGGCCTCCCCGAGCTCTGCACGGTCCGGGTCGAGCCGTCGGGTTCGTGCACGACCACGGTCCACTTCTTCTTGGAGAACGCGGGCGACTGCACGGTCAGCACGTCACCGGACTGCCTGATCCGGGTGCGCTTCCCCTTGTCCTCGTACAGGGTGAACTCGCCCTTGGCGCCCGCCGTCACGTGCACGGTGAGCTCGTTGGCCGGGTTCTTGGCGTCGTTGGCGACGTTGTTCGTGCGCTCGACCAGGATCCCGCCGGACCGCAGGAACACCGGCATGGTGTCCCAGCCCGCGCTGACCGTGCCCCAGGTGCCGCCCTGGTACACGCGGCCGGTGAAGTAGTCCGTCCACTGGCTGCCGGGCGGGAACCAGACCCGCGTCTCACCGACGTCACCGGGCGTGGTGATCGGCGCGACGAGCACGTCCTGCCCCAGCAGGAACTGGCTGTCCACAGTGGAGTACGCCTCGGGGCTGCCGGGGTACTCGAGCCACGCCGGCCGCACCATGGGCACACCGGTGCGGTTCGCCTGCTCCGCCAACGTGTAGATGTACGGCACGAGCCGTTCGCGCAGGTTCAGGAACTTCGTCGCCGACGCCTGCGCGGCCGGTCCGTACTGCCACGGCAACCGGTCGCCGTGGTTGCTGTGCAGTCGCGTGATCGGCTGGAACGCGCCGAGCTGCACCCACCGCGCGTACATGTCGTCCGGCATCTTGGTGGTGTAGCGGAGCTGGCCGTTGTCGAGGTACTGCTCCGACCCGCGCAGCCCGGTGGTGTCGTTGTGGCCGCCGATGTCGTGGCTGATGTTCGACATGCCCGTCGAGACGCCCTCGGCCGAGGTGTAGCCGATGGTGCCCTTCAGCACGCCCCACGTCGAGGACGTGTCGCCGGTGAAGTGCAGCGTCGTGCGCTTCTCCGCCCACGGCCCGGTCGCCAGCGGACCCGCGCCGCTGTAGCCGCCCGCCTGCAACGACCCGAAGCCGCGCGAGAACGCGAACGAGCCCATCTTCGAGTACTGCTCGTTGATCCACGTGTCGGGCGTGACGCCGCGCAACGACGAACCGGAGCCGTCGCAGCACCAGTCGAGCCACCAGAAGTCGGTCGGCATCTTGCTGTGCAGCTCCACGTACGCGCGCAGCTGGTCCGGGTCGCCCCAGTCGAACAGGTAGCAGTTCGCGCAGTTGCCCTTGGCCAGCTTGCCCTTCGCGGTGGCCTGCGCCTGCGCGAAGTCCGGGTCGTCGCCCTGGATGCTCGGGTGGATGTTGAGGGTGCTGCGCAGTCCCTCGCCGTGCGCCCAGTCCAGGAACCCCTGGGGATCCGGGAACTTGGACGAGTCCATCCGCCAGCCGTTCCACAGGTTGTGGCCCTTGAAGTCGGTGTCGACCACCAGGACGTCCAGCGGCACGCCGTGCTGGCGGAACGCGGGCAGGATCCGGTCGCGGAAGTCGGCCGCGGTCCTGTCGATGTACTCGGAGTACCAGACGCCGTAGGCCCAGCGCGGCAACAGTTTCGGCCCGCCGGTCAGCGTCGCGAGGTCGCCCAGGGCGGTCTTGTGGTCCTGGCCGTAGCCGAACACGTAGCCGTCCTGGTACGGCTGCGCGCCCCGGTCCGCGCGCGGGGTCCCGTTGCGCAGGGCGGACGACGTGTCGTCCAGCGTGTACCAGCCGTCGCGGTACATCAGGCCGGGGTACAGCTTCGGGTCGCCGTTGGTGCCGGTGTACCCGTCGAGCGACCGCCGGTACCCGCCGAGCGCGATGTGCTGCGCCGAGTTGTTCACCCCGACGGTGTCGAGGTTGACGTGGCAGCCGCTGTCCGGGCACGTGACGTTCAGGTCGGAGGTGCCGGCGGGCAACGGGACCTGCGCGGTCGCCGTGGCCCACGTGGCCCAGTTCGCCGTGGTGGGCAACGTGATCGCCTGGCCGTTGAGGAACACGGTCCGCGGTTCGTGCTTGCCGTCGCCACCGACGCCGTTGGCGTAGCGCAGGACCACCGGGTACGTGCCCGCGGCCGGGACGCTGCTCACGCGCTGGGTCAGCAGCGTGCCGCCGCGCAGTTCGGCGACGAACCCGGTGCCCGCGTAGCCGGCGTGCTCGTCGGCGATCTCGGCCGGGCCGCCGATCACCCCGTTCTCGGCCTCGCAGCTGGTGCCGAACCGGCAGTCGTCGACCGCTCTGGTCGTGGGATAGGCCTGTCCGGCCGCGAGCAGGGCGAGGCTGTCAACGTTGACGTTGCCCGAGTCGCCGGCGCCGCGCGTGAGGGAGACGCGGTGCTCACCGGCCGAGAGGTCGACCTCGGTGGCCACCTGCTGCCAGTCGTCCCAGTTCGCCGTCCTCGGCAGCGTGATCTGCCGCGGTGCCTGCCCGTCGACGCTGAGGCCGAGCGTGCGGTTCTCGTGCTTGCCGTCGCCGCCCTGCCCGTTCGCGTACCGCACGACGACCCGGTGCCTGCCCGCATTGGTCGCGCGCACGGTGGCCGTCACGTCGTTGTTGACGTAGGAGAACCCGGCGACGAAGCCCCAGCCGGTGTGGCCCGCGTGGTCCGCCGCGACGAGCATGCCCTCGCGGTGCTGGTCCTCGGCCTCGCACAGCTGCCCGGTCGCACAGACCACCCGCCGCCACGGGGACGCGGTCGTGCTCCCGGTCTTCAGCTCGATGTTGTCCGCGCGGAACGGCCCGGACCCGACGCGGTAGCGCAGGGTCATCGCCGAGGTGGTGATGACCAGCCAGCCGTTCTCGGTCCGGGTGTTGTAGGCCGTGCGGGGGAACGTTCTGTTTACAACGTTGTAAGTCGCCTGGTTCTCGAAGGCGCGGTCCCCGGCGAACTCGGACCGGATCAGGGTGGGGGAGAGGATCTGGAACCTGGCCTGTCCCGACGTGACCGTGCCGTTCGGCTGGGCGATCGCGGGTGCGGGGAGGACCAGGCCCAGAAGGGCTAGCAGAGGGACGATCGTCGTGCGTTTCCGCATTCGTGCTCCTCGTCTGACGCCGTCGGCTTCCGAGGTGTTCAGGTAGCTGAACCTTCCTCACCTTGGCGTGCGCGTGTTGAGCGATCAAGAGGCCACTTGGCTCACCGTCTCAACTGGCGAACGGCTCAGCGGTTTGCCCGGTGATCATCCGGGCATTCAGGCCGTGACGACGGGAGAGCGGATGTACGCGGACGATCTGGTGAGGCCCTGGTGGGACGCGTTAGGCGTCGAAGACCCGCTCTTCGACGTCCACACGCACGTCGGCACGAACGACCCGAGCGGGTTCTCCGCCACCGTGCCGCAGCTGCGCGCCGCCTTGTCCACTCTGGACGCCCGCGCGGCGGTGTTCCCGCTGACCGAACCGGACGGGTACCGCGCCGCCAACGACGCCGTGCTCGCCGAGGCCGACGACGTGCTGGTCGCCTTCTGCCGCGTCACGCCGGACGATCCGGGGGAGGCGGCGCGCTGCGTGGAGGCCGGTGCGGCGGGGATCAAGCTCCACCCGGCGAGCGACGGGTTCGACCTCGGCGACGACCGGCTCGACGACGTCCTCGGGCTCGCCCACGAACTCCGCCTGCCGGTGGTGCTCCACGCGGGACCGGAGGTGAACCCTTACGGCGACACCCTGCTCGCGGTCCTCGAACGGTTCCCCGGTGCGCGGATCGTCCTGGCGCACGCCGGACTGACCGACCTCGCGTGGCTGTCCGGCCACCCCAGGCGGAACCTGTTCTTCGACACGTCGTGGTGGAGTCCCACCGACCTCGTCACGGCGCTCGGCACGATCCCGCCGGGCCAGGTGTTGTTCGGCAGCGACGTCCCGTACTCGACGCCGACGTGGGGCGCGCACGCGACGGCCCGGTGCGCGCAGTACGCCGGCCTCACGGCGCAGGAGGTCGCGAGTGTCCTCGGTGGACAGACGCGGAGGTTGATCGCCCGCGACGACCTCGCCGACCTCGGGCCCGCGCCGATGCGCGTCCCGCGACTGGACCCGTTGCTGGAAAGGCTTTACGTCTACCTGGCCGCGGGCGTCGAAGCCACGAAGCGCGGCGAGTCCCCCGGCCAGACGCTGGACCTCGCCCGGCACTGCTGCCACGTCCCGTCCGGCCACCCGCACAAGGCGGTCTTCGACTCCGTGTGGGAGCTGCTCGACCGCTACGAGAAGCACGCCCCGCACATGAGCACCGGCAACCAGTACGCACCCGGCTGGGACCTGATCGCCACGGCCGCGATCGTCGCGCGCACCCCGGGACCGCCGCTGCCCCTCACCTGATGACGCACGCCGTCGACCAGACCCGCCGCCAGGCACTGGTCCACGGTGGAAGTCCCGGCGTCGCCACCACCCTGACGGGGGCGCTCAGCACTCGGCCGCGGAGGTGAGGTTCACGGCGGGACCGCCACCGGTCAACCGGATCGTCGATCCCAGCACCGTTTCCAGTTGCTCCCACCGCGTCACCAGGTCCGAGAGCATCAGCATCATCACCTCTGGGAACGCGTGGAGGAAGCTCTGGTAGCGGTAGTGGTCGAGGTAGAACACCACCACGTCGTCCGTCACCGCCGTCGCCGACGTGGTGCGGGCGTTGAAGAACATGTCGTAGTGCCCGAGCAGGCCGCCGCGGCCCAGAACCGAGCGGTCGTAGATGCCGCCGAAGTCGATCTCGACCCGGCCTGCGGCGACCAGGAACACGCCGTGCGCCTCGTCGTCCTCGCGGAAGAGCGCGTCTCCCGCGCTGTAGGGGATCTCGTCGAACATCGAGGCGAGCGTCTCGAGCTCGGAGTCCGCGAGCGCGGCGAAGAGGCGGACGCCGTGCGGGTCGACGCTGTCGCGCAGGCACGCCACCCGTTCGGAGAGCTCGGACGAGGTGAGGTGGTTCATCCGCATCCTGACGAACCGCAGCATCCTGTCGGTGTTGCGCGACTGCGCGCGGGACCTGCCGGCGCTCGGCGGGGTGTAGAGGTCGTGGTCGCCGCTGATCCGCGCCGCCTCGCGCAGACCGGACTCGTAGGCGCTGTGCACGCAGCCCCAGTGGTACGGGTTCGTGCCCTCGCCGGCGAAGAAGAGGCTGTCGCCCACCGGTTCGGCGAGTGTCGCGATGTCCTTGGCCGACGAGTCGACGCCGATGCAGGTGTAGGAGCCCAGCGCGTACGGGTCCGAGGACCAGGTGGTGCGGGAGACGCTGCGGGGGGCGGGCGCGTTCTCGCCGAAGAGGTCTTGGACGACATCGGCCGCGTACGCCGAGACCTCGTCCTCGGACCAGGTCTCCACCTCGCGGCCGAGGGAGGCGCCGAGCAGCATCACCAGGACCGGTTTGCCGTGCGACTTCCACATGCTGATGACGACGGTGGGGTAGCGGTCGGTGTCCCGGCACAGGTAGCCGAAGACGTACTGTTCCGTGGGCCAGAAAGGCGCGTCGTAGTGCAACGCGATCTTGTTGAGCGTGCCGTAGCCGAGCCGGGCGATCGCCGACCGCTTGGCCTCGGGCAGGGGCGGCACGAACTCGACGGCCGACGCCTTCAGCACCCCCAACGGCAGCGTGACGAGCACCTTGTCGGCCTCGAACACGCCCCGGTCCGTCGTCACGCGGCCGTGTTCGACGCGCGTGACCACGTGCCCCAGCCTGATGTCGAGACCCTCGGCCAGAGCGTCCACAACGGACCGGTACCCCTGGTGCAGCGTGCTGTCGCCGTAGCCGTAGACGAGGTAGCCCTCCTCCCAGTGCTTCAGCGAGAGCTTGTCCGGGTCCTCCGCCGCGTCCTCGCGCAGGATGACGTTCAGGTGGTACCGCACGGCCTGTTCGTCCTCTGAGGACAGGCCGAGCCCGGCGAGGACCTGCCGCACCGCCTCACCCAGCGGTGTGTCCGGTTGGTCCTCCTTGCGCGCCAACGCCGCCCGGTGTTCCAGCTCGTGCAGCACCTCGTCGGCCAGCGCGAGCGTGCGGCTCTTGTAGCGGTGGTTCACCGCCCGCCGGTCGGCCCCGAAGAGGTCGAGGCTGTCGAACCCGCCGGTGTAGGCGCTGTCCCCGCCCACGTAGCTGTACGGGATCCCCAGTTCCTCGACCAGGTCGGTGATCGGGTTGCCGTCCGTGCCGTGGATCCAGTGCGCGCCGAGGTCCACCCCGTGCTCGTCGGTCCAGATCCGGCCGCCGACCCGGTCGCGGGCCTCCAGGACCGTGACGGGATGACCCCGTTCGCGCAGCGCACGCGCCGCTGCGAGGCCGGACGTCCCCGCACCCACCACCACGACGCTCGCTCTCGCGTCCTCACCACCGGATACCTCTGGCATCGCTCGATTGTCGGGCGACCATGCGTGTCCGAACATTCCCGGATCGTGTGTTCGCGCTGGGCCGTCCGGGTTGTCCGCGGTGACCCCGGATCTCGGGCCCGGGACCTCGACCTGCGCTGCGCTCCCCGAGCGAACCGGGACTACCAGGTAGTGACTTGATCTACAACCGCCGGTATAACTTGTTCTCATGCGCCCACAGTGAGGAAGATCACATGACCCACACAATGAAGTGTGACAACGGTTTAGAGGGTCCTTCACGACGTTCGTTCATTGCTGGAACAGGTTCTATTATTGGGGCTGTGGCTCTCGGTGGCGTCGCTCCGGTGGCACGGGCGGCGACGTCGATCGCGGACGCGGCGGTCGTGCCCGCCCTGGTGATCGGCACCGGGTACGGCGGTTCGGTGACGGCCCTGCGCCTCGCCCAGGCCGGTGTCGACGTCCACATGGTCGAGATGGGCATGGCGTGGGACACCCCCGGCGCGGACGGGAAGATCTTCGCCAACACCACCACGCCGGACCAGCGGTCCTTCTGGTTGCGGACCAGGACGAAGCAGCCGCTGAGCAACTTCCTCGGCTTCCCGATCGACAAGACGATCCCGAAGTACACCGGGATCCTCGACGCCGAGGAGTTCGCCGGCATCACCGTCTACCAGGGACGCGGTGTCGGCGGTGGATCGCTCGTGAACGGCGGCATGGCCGTGACGCCGAAGCGGGAGAACTTCGCCGACGTCCTGCCCACGGTGAACCCCGACGAGATGTACAACACCTACTACCCGCGCGCCAACGCGGAGCTCGGGGTCGGCCTGATCCGGCCGGCGTGGTTCGACACCACGGACGCCTACCAGTACGCGCGGGTCGGCCGGAAGCACGCCCAGCGGTCGAACTTCCCGTACGTCTTCGTGCCCACCGTGTACGACTGGAACTACATGGAACAGGAGGCCGCCGGGACGGTGCCGAAGTCGGCGCTGGCGGGGGAGATCCTCTACGGCAACAACTACGGCAAGAAGTCCCTGCAGAAGAGCTACATCTCCAAGATCAGGGCGACCGGCCGCGTCACCATCTCACCGCTGCACCGCGTCGTGTCGGTCGTACCCGCGACGGGCGGCTACAAGGTCACCATCGAGCAGCTCAACACCACCGGTGACCCGATCGCCGTCAAGGAGGTGACCGCGGCGAAGGTGTTCTTCGCGGCGGGCAGCGTCGGCACCAGCAAGCTCCTGGTCAAGCTCAAGGCCACGGGCGCGCTGCCGAACCTGAACGGCGAGGTCGGCAAGGGCTGGGGCGACAACGGCAACGTGATGTGCGGCCGCGCCAACCACCTGTGGGACCCGACCGGCGCGCTGCAGTCGTCGATCCCGACCCTGGGCATCGACAACTGGGCGGCGGGCGGCGCCTTCGCCGAGGTGGCACCGCTCCCGACCGGCATCGAGACCTACGCGTCGTTCTACCTGTCGATCACGAGGACCCCCAACCGCGCCCAGTTCACCTGGAACGCCGCCGCGGGCAAGGTCGACCTGAACTGGCAGACCGCCTGGAAGAGCGTCTCGATCAACGCCGCCAAGACCATCTTCGACAAGATCAACTCAAAGGAGGGGACGATCTACCGGACCGACCTCTTCGGCGTCTACAAGATCTGGGGCGACCACCTGACGTACCACCCGCTCGGCGGCGCCGTGCTGAACAAGGCGACCGACAACTACGGACGCCTGCAGGGTTATCCGGGCCTGTACGTCACGGACGGGTCGCTGATTCCCGGCTGCACCGTGGTGAACCCGTTCGTCACGATCACGGCGCTCGCCGAGAGGAACATCGAGAAGATCATCGCCACCGACTTCTGACCTGTCGCGTGTGGACTGTCAGAACTTCGGCAGCACGCACATCGCGTCGAGGCCGAACACCCGGTTCAACCGGCCGAAGACCAGCCAGGCCCCGATGCTCATCGTGAGTTCCACGATCTCCACCTGCGTGTAGTGCCGGGCCATCCGGGCCCAGAAGTCCTCGTCGAGACCGTGGTGGTCCAGTGCGTACCGCTCGGCGTACTCCGCGGCCAGCCTCGCCCGGTCGTCGAAGGCGTCGGTGGTGCGCCACTGGGTCACCGCGTCGGCGAAGTCGTCCTCGACCTTGACGCCGTCGCGTTCGGTCCGCCAGTCGAGGCAGAACATGCACCCGTTGATCTGCGCGATCCGCAGCCGCGCCGCCTCGAACTCGCGCAGCCCCAATGTCGTGTGCTGGTACACGGCGAGCGAGAGGTTGGCCGCGGCCATGCCGATGCCGGGCACCAGTTCGCCCCACACGTACCCGATGGGGTCCTTGCCCTCGGGGATGTCGATGTTCACGGCCTGCTCCTTCCGAGCTTGCCCGCGACGGGCCGCAGCGGGACGTCGAGCGCGTCGTACAGCCCGGGCTCCGCGGCGGCGAGCCAGTCGATGGCGTTGACGATCCGCCCGACCGCCGTGGCGTTCCCGCCGGCAGACCGGTTCTCGCCCTCGTCCACGGCCTCGACCGACACCTCGATCCTCGGCCGCCCCTCGATGATCACCTTGTGCGCCCCGTCCCCGGACGGCGGCACGGGCCAGTCCGTCGCGCACGAGGCGTGGATGCGCGTCACGTGTTCGATCACGATCAACGGCTCACCGCCGACGATGCCCTGCACCTCGAACCGGATGGCGCCCTGCGTCCCCTTCTCGAACTCGCCCATGGTCCGGGTGGTCACGGTCTCGTCGAGCGCACGCCGGTCGACGGTCTCCCGGATCTCGTCCAGCTCCACCCCGAGAGCCCGCGCCAGCAACCGGATCTGCCCGCCCCACACCATCGTCGGCACGGTGGGCATCAGCATGGGCGCCTGGTAGTCGAGCGGCTGCCCGAACCCGATCAGCCACCGCACGGCGTCGGGCTGGTCGTAGGTGGAGTAGTCGAAGATCTCCTGACACCGCACCGCGTCGATCGTGCTGCCGAGCCCGCTGACCATCAACGGCAGCACGTCGTTGCCCCACCCGGGATCGACCCCGGAGACGAACAGCGACCCGCCCCCGTCCGCGATCGCGGCTAGAACCGGTTCTCGCAACTCGGGCGGCGCGCTGCGATGGTCGTAGAGCGCGTACAGCGAGGGGGTCACGACGACGGCGCCCGCCCTGATCGCCCTGGTGATGTCGGCCAGCGCGTCGTCCGGCCTGATGTCGCCCGACGCCGCGTACACGACGGCCCGCGGGCTGGTGGCCAGCACGGCGTCGATGTCGGCGGTGGCCGCGACTCCCAGCTCGTGATCCAGTCCGGCGAGGTCGCCCGCGTCCCGGCCGACCTTGTCCGGGTTGTGGACGACGACGGCCGTCAGCTTGAGTGCCGGATGGGCCTCGACGGCGCGAATCGCGGCACGACCTACGTTCCCGGTGCCCCACACCACTGTGGCGATCATGCCGGTAGACTAACTAGAACACGTTTCAGTTTACAAGGGTCCATCGGGTGTAAAGCGGGGTCGCGGACCCTCCTCAGTCCGGCAGCAGCGGCACGGACACGCCGGGATCCCGTCCCAGCAACACGGCCCTGGTGACCGACCGGGCCCCGAACCGCTCCCGCACCCCGTCCAGGGCGGCGTCCAGCGCGGCGGGCTTCTGCTCCTCGAACGGCAACACCAGCTGCACGGGCGAGTCGTCCTGCAGGTTCGTGAACGACACCCCGAGCAGGGAGATCCCCCGCCCGCGCACGAGCGGCATCGCGGCACCCAGCAACTCCCGGGCCACGGCCAGCAGCACCGAGGTCTCCGTGGTGGGACTCCGCAACGTGTGGGACCGGGTGGCGCGCGAGAAGTCGGCGAACCGCAGCCGCACCACCACCGTCCGGCAGGCGCGGTCGCCCGAACGCAGCCGGCGGGAGACGCCGTCGACCAGTGAGGCCAGCACCGCGTCCAGGTCCGAGCGCGACCGCTCCCGCCGCCCCAGGGCGCGCTGGGACCCGATCGACCGCCGCCGTCGCCCGGTCTGGACGGGCCGCGGATCCTCGTTGTGCGCCAACGCGAACAGGTGTCGTCCGGCCGCCCGTCCCAGCATCGACACCAGGGCGGCCTCGCCGAGCGCGGCCACCTCACCGACCGTCCGCAGCCCCAGTCCGTGCAGCTTTCCGGCCGTCACCTCGCCGACGCCCCACAGCCGTTCGACGGGCAGCGGGTGCAGGAACTCCAGTTCGCGGCCGGCCGGCACGACCAGCAACCCGTCCGGCTTGGCGACCCCGCTGGCCACCTTGGCGAGGAACTTGGTGCGCGCCACGCCGACCGTGATCGGCAGGCCGACCCGCGACAGCACGTCCGCCCGCAGGCGTGCGGCGATCACCTCGGGCGGGCCCGCGATCCGGTGCAGGCCGCCCACGTCGAGGAAAGCCTCGTCGATCGAGAGGCCCTCGACCAGCGGTGTCGTGTCGCGGAAGACCTCGAACACCGCCTTGCTCGCCGCCGAGTAGGCCGACATCCGCGGGGGCACGACGACGGCGTGCGGGCACAGGTGCCTGGCTCGCGCGCCGCCCATCGCGGTGCGCACGCCGTACGCCTTGGCCTCGTAGCTCGCGGCCAGGACGACCCCGCCGCCCACGATCACCGGGCGGCCCCGCAGCCGGGGGTCGTCCCGTTGCTCGACGGACGCGTAGAACGCGTCGAGGTCGGCGTGCAGGATCGGGGTGCTCACGAACACATGTTCGCATCCATCACCCGTTCAGAACAGTGCGGCGATCGGCCAGGCGCCGGATGAGGTGTTCGACAGGACCGTCTTCGTGGTGCCGGTGTGCGGGTCGTGCACGGATTTGAAGGACGCGCCCGCGTCGTACCCGGCGAGGATCACGGTGTCGTCGGTCTCGTGCAGCCAGAAGCCGAGCCCGTACCGCATCGACTCCTCGGGGACGTCGTGGCGCGGCCTCGTGACGAACTCGGCTTCGTCGCCCGCGAAGAGCGTGCGCCAGAACTTCGACATGTCGCCCGCGGTGGTGTGGATGCCGCCGTCGCCGTTCGCCAGGACGGGCAGGTGGAAGACGTTGGTCCGGTCGAGGCCCTCCAGGTAGCCGACGGCCGCGTCACCGGGCAGCTCGTCCGAGCGCAGGAAGTCGGTCCTCGTCATCGACGCCGGGGCGAGCACCCGGGAACGGACCAGGTCGTGGTAACCCTGCCCGCCGGCGCGTTCGGCGAGCAGCGCGAGGACCACGTAGCCGCCGTTGCAGTAGCAGAACCGCTCGCCCGCCTTGAACTTCGCGGGATGCCCGTCGAGCAGCGGCAGGAACGCCTCCGTCGTGGTGAGCAGGTGCACCGCGCCGGACACGTAGTCGTCCACCGCCCAGTCGCCCTCCTCGTCGAGGTAGTCGCCGATGCCGGACGTGTGCGTGAGCAGGTGCTCGACCGTCACGTCGTCGGCGATCAGCGGGAGGTCGTCCCCGAGCAGCGAGCGGGCGGTGGTGTCGAGCGCGAGCCCGCCCTCGCGGACCAGGGACAGCACGGCCAGTGCGGTGAACCCCTTGCCACCGCTGGCGATGCCGAACCGGGTGTCGACGGTGTTGGGCACGCCGTGCGCGCGGTTCGCCAGGCCGTAGGCGGCGGCGAACTCGACTTCCCCGGCGCGGTCGACCTGGACCACGCCGGAGAAGCCGGTCTCGAGAGCGATCTCGTCCAGGTCTGCCAACGACATTGACGCAGGCTAGCCCCGCGCCACCGCGTCGCTGAAACGGATTTTCCGCTGCACGGCCAGCGGCACCAGCGCGACGGCCGCCGCGAGGAGGAACCCGAGCTGGAACACGCCGGTCCCGGCCGATCCCGTGAGCAACGCCGCCGCGAGCTGGACCCCCACGGCCGCGCCGATCGCCCGCGCGATGCCGCACGCCGCCGTGGCGACACCGGTGTCCTGCTCGCCGACGGACGCGATCGCGCCGGTGTAGAGGGCGGTGGACGCCGAGCCGACACCGATGCCGAGCGCCACCAGCACACCCACGGCGATCTGCCACGGGGAGTGCCAGAAGGCCACGAACGAGGTTCCGGCGAACACGAGCACGAGGCCTGCGACCGCGACCGCACGGGCTCCGGCGCGACGCACCAACAGTCCGGACAACGGCCCCACCACCAGGGCCACCAGCACGGCGGGGAACAGGAGCAGGCTGATCTCGCTCGCCGAGGCGCCGGATCCGGCGAGCAGTTGGGGCACCAGGAAATAGGTCGCCGAGTAACTCGCGCCGAGCGCCCCTGCCGTGATGCTCGCCGTCCACACCCCGCGCGTGCGCAGGATGCCGAGGTCGACCAACGGGTGCGCGGCGCGCCGCTCGACCACGACCCATCCGGCACCGAGTGCGGCGGTGAACGCCAGGAGCGCCAGCGCCGTGGAAAGCGCTTGCGGCGCAAGGTAAAGCGCCAGCATGAGCGTCGCCAGCGCCAACGCCAGCAGTGTCGCGCCCGGCCAGTCCAGCCGCGCCCGCCGCACGTTCTCCGGTCCGGGCAACGCGAACGGCGCCACGAGCGCGACGGCGGCGACCACGAGCGCCGGGAGCAGGAACATCCACTGCCGCGACAGGGCGTCCGCGAGAGGTCCGGCGACGAGCACGCCGACGCCGGTGCCGACGGTGAACAGGCCGGTGAGCACGCCGACCGCGACCGGTGTGGAGTCGCGGAAGACCTGCCGCGCCACGACGAACGACACGGGCAGCACGCCACCGCCGAGCCCCTGCAGGAACTGCCCGAGCAGGATCGCCGGGAACGTCGTCGCGAACGCCGACAGCACGGCCCCGGCGACGATGCACCAGGTCAGCGCGAGCAGGGTCCGGCGCCCGCCGCGGTCGTCGGCGATCTTCGCGACGACCGGCATGGTGATGGCGGACGTGATGATCAGCGTCGTCGACAGCAGGCCGGCCTGGGCGGGGTCGAGGCCGAGCTCGCGTTGCAGCAACGGCAGTGCGGGGAACGGGATGCTCTCGAGCGCGCCGATCGTGACGGCCAGTGCCGCCAGGACGACCGTCGAGCGGGTGGTGTTCATCGTGGTCACGGCTGGTCTCCCTCGTCCAGGGGCCAGTAAAGCTACAAGGTGTAGCTCAATTGCGGTAGAGGCTTCCGCGACGAGTTGTAGCGAAATATGCAGGCAACCCCTCCGCCCGGCATCGGCGTTCAGGGAAGTGTCGGGTTCGTCCATCCCACTCGAGAGGACCGAGCGGTCTTGTCGCTCGCCACCATCCAGCGCCCCGCCGGGGTGCCCCTGCCGCCGGCGCGGGTCACAGCACCTCGGCGGTGGCCGTTCGTGCTGGTGGCGGTGGTGCTCCTGGCCCAGATGGCGATCACGATGACCACCACGGCCGTGCAGCAGACGCCGACCGTCGACGAGCCGGTGTACATCGGCGCCGCGGTCGTCCAGGCGCAGCAGCACAGCCTGCGCTACAACCCGGAACACCCGCCGCTCGGCAAACTCGTCATGGCGACCGGTCTCGCGTTCGCCGGCGTGCGGCTGGACCCGGACTTCCGGGGCGACCAGACCGAACTCGGCCGGCACGTGCTCTACGAGTCGGGCAACGACCCCGGCACGCTCCTGCTGGCCGCCAGACTGCCGATGATCGTGCTCACGCTGCTGTTCGGCGTGGTCGTCCTCCTGTTCGCCACCGACATCTCGAAGAGCCGGGCCGGCGGCATCGCGGCCCTGGCGCTGTACTCGTTCTCACCCGACCTCATCGCGCACGGCTCACTGGCCACATTGGACGTTCCTGCCTCCGGTTTCCTGCTGACGGCGGCCTGGTTGCTGTGGCGGGCGCGCACCGACCCGGTGCCGCACCTGCCGCTGGCCGGACTGGCGCTCGGCGCGGCCCTCGCGACGAAGACGAACACCCTGGCGGCGCTCCCCGTCCTGCTGGCGCTCGTGTGGTGGCAGTCGCGGTGGCGGGCCGCGCTCGGCGTGCTGCTGACCGCGATCGCCGTCGTCTGGATCTCGCACGCGGCCGTGGACCCGTCGGTGTCGTTCCCGCGGGCCTACCTCGACGGGATCCGGGCCCAGCTGGGCTTCGAGGACCGCGTCTGGGGCGGCTACCTCTTCGGCACGCACTACGAGGGCTCGCACTGGTACTACCTGCCGGCCGCACTGCTGGTGAAGACACCGCTGGGCGCCCTGCTGCTCTGGGTCGCCGGAACCACCGCCCTGGTCAAGCACCCGGCGGCCGCGTACGTCCTCGCCCCGGCCGCCGCGCTGCTGGCCGTGGCCATGACGGGAAACCGCGACCTGGGCGTCCGCTACGCGATCTTCGTGCCGATGTTCCTCGCCGTCGCCGCCGCGGTGGTCGCGCACCGCCGGTACGCGAAGATCGCCGTCGCACTGGCCGCCGTCAGTTCACTGTGGACGTTCCCGTACTACCTGCCGTACTCCAACGAGGTGTTCGGCGGCCCGTCCAAGACCGCTCTGCACCTGCACGACTCGAACGTCGACTGGGGCCAGGACCTCGGCAGGCTCGCCGAACGGCTGAAGCGCTACCCGGCCGAGCGGAAGTGGCTCGTCTACAAGGGCGCCGGCGTGCCGGAGCACTACGGGATCCACGCCTCCGACCCGCGCGAGGCGCCGCCGGACGAGGTCCGGGGACTGCTGATCGTGTCCAACACGGCCATCGCCAAAGCCGACGGGGCGCTGCGGGCGTTGGTGGACAGGAGCACGCCGATCGACGTCGTCGGCCACTCCATCACGATCTTCCGCAGGCCGTAGGCCGTGTCCCGGGAGTCTCGTCGGGCGGCAGTGGCGGGCGAGGGCCGCCTCCGGGTCTCTCGCCCGCGCCTGCCACCGGACGAACTCCCGGGACACGACCCGGGGAGAAAGTGCAGTACCCCTACGGATGCGGTCCCTGATTGTTCCGCACGTGCTCCACTCCGACAGTGATCGCAGCGAACGGCCGCCATCCCTGCCCTGAGGTGGGCGTTCCTGAGATCCGGAGAGGAACCAACGTGACGAGAACACGGTCATGGGGCCTGGTGGCCCTGGTCGCGGCCTCGGTGCTGACGCCCGTCAGCGCCGCGAACGCCGCGCCGCCGAACGCCCCTGCGGCGAACTACCTGGGGGACACCGTCCCCGCGAACCTCGGTGACGCCTCGCCCTTCTTCGCGGGCGGGCAGAACGCCACCGTCAGCGAGTTCCCCGGCATCATCGCCGGCATCCGCGCCGGCGGCACGCGGCCGGAGGGCCAGACGTGCTCCGGCACGGTCGTGGCACCGCGCAAGATCCTGATCGCGGCCCACTGCGCGGACGCCCAGGGTGAGAAGAGGTTCGTCTACGGCCTCGACGACCTGAAGGACTTCAACGGCGGCAACGGGACCGGGTTCGCCGTCAACGTCGTCAGCTACAAGAAGCACCCGAAGTACGTCAACTTCGACCAGGGCTTCGACGTCGCCGTCGTGACCGTGGACCGCGACATCGCCCTGAAGGGCGGCGCCGCGTACCCGAAGTTCGCCACCTCGGCCGACTCCGGCGGCGCGGCACCCGGCAAGACCGGTGTCGGGTTCGGCTACGGCAAGAAGGACTTCAACGACACGTCGGCGGACGTCACCCTCGACAAGGCGAGCCTGCCGATCGTCAACGGCGACAGCGTCTGCCAGGGCGTGGGCGCGGGGTTCAAGTCGGCGACCATGATCTGCGCGGGCTACTCCGACGGCCGGATCACCATCCTGCCCGGTGACAGCGGCGGCCCGCTGGTGGTCGACGGCAAGATCTACGGCGTCGCGTCGTGGAGCCGGTCCGACTTCAAGTGGTACTCGATCTACGGCCGCCTCGACAACGAGATGGGCGACTGGGTCAAGAACGAGGTCGGCGAGCAGCCCCCGGTCGGCGACTTCGGTCTGACCGTCGCGCCCGGCAGCGGTTCCGTGGCGGCGGGCAAGACGCTGTCCGCCGGCATCACGACCACCGCCGGTTCCGGTGGCGCGGAGAACGCCACGCTGTCGGCGAGCGGCCTGCCCAGCGGCGTGAAGGCGGTGTTCCAGCCGACGTCGGTCACCACCGGCAACTCGGCCAAGGTCACGTTCGAGGCCACCACCTCGGCGCCGAACGGCACCTACGAGGTCACCGTCACGGGCACCACGTCGAGCGGCAAGACGGCGTCCGGCAAGTACTCGCTGACCGTCACCGGTGGTGGCGACCCGCAGCCGGGCGACTTCACGCTGGGTGCCTCGCCGAGCAGCGTCAAGGCGGCCAAGGGCAAGTACGTCTCCACCACCGTGTCGAGCAACGGTGACGGCCAGACGATCACCCTGTCCGCGAGCGGTGTGCCGAACGGCGTGAAGGCGACGTTCCAGCCCACCTCGATCGGTGCGGGGAGCTCGTCCAAGCTGACGCTGGACGTGTCGTCCACGGCCACCGCCGGCACCTCGACGATCACGGTCACCGGCACCGACGCGGGCGGCAAGACGGCCACCACGACGGTCTCGCTCACGGTGGAAGGCAGCGAACCGCCGACCGGTGAGGTCACCGTGACCGCGACGCCGTCGTCCGCGAGCGTCAAGCAGGGCCTGCTGGCCCAGACGTCGGTGAAGGCCGGTGGCGGCACCGGGAACCTGACGCTGACCGCGTCCGGCGTGCCCACGGGGGCGCAGCTCTCGTTCAACCCGGCCACGATCGGCCAGAACGGCACCAGCACCGTCTGGATCTTCACCAACTTCTCCACCCCGCCCGGCACCTACCCGATCACCATCAAGGCCACCTCGGCCGACGGGAAGACCGGCACGACGACGTTCACGCTGACCGTCACCCGCTAGGACCCCCTTCGGGGACAGGGGAAGAGCCCCGGAGCCTGATGGCTCCGGGGCTCTTCGCGTGGTGCGTTCCTAGACCGTCAGGGTCCAGGAGTCGATGTTGCCGGTGTCGTAGGTGTAGACGTCCTTCACCTGGAGCTTCCAGGTGCCGTTGCGCGCTTCGGAGGACAGGTCGACGGTGTAGGTCTCGTGGACCCCCGCCGAGGACGAGGCGCCGCCCGCCTTCTTCAGCACGTAGGACTTGCCGGACGGGCTGACCAGGTCGATGGCCAGATCGCCGGTGTAGGTGTGGTTGATGTCGACCTTGACCGTCGCCGACGCCGTGGAGTTGCCCGTGCAGCCCGAGATCGTCACCGACGACGAGACCGCGGTGCCGGTGTCCGGAATGGACACGTCGTCGCCGTTCGTGCCGGGACCGCACTGCGGCGGGTTGGGGTCACCGCCGATGAAACCGCTGTAGAGCAGCTTGTTCGGCGAACCGGAGCCCGGGTTGGTGACCTTGCCGTCGGTGGCGTTGTTCACCAGCGCGTCGCGCAGGGCCTGGGGGCTCGCGGACGGGTTGGCCGACAGGTACAGGGCCGCGACCCCCGCGACGTGCGGGGTGGCCATGGACGTGCCGGACATGTTCGTGCTGCCGCCGTTGAGCCCGAGCGAGGTGATGTTGTCACCCGGCGCGAAGATGTCCGTGCAGGTGCCGTAGTTCGAGAACGAGGCGCGTGCGTCGTTGGACGAGGTCGCGTTGACCGTGATCAGGGACGCGATCTTGGCGGGACCGGTGGAGCAGGCGTTCGTCGAGCTGTTGCCCGACGCCACCGCCATCTGGACGCCGGAGGCGACCATGCCCGCGATGGCGTCGTTGCCGATGTCGGCGGTGTCGAAGGTCCAGGACGCGTTGACCACGGCGGGCTTCTGGGCGTTCGCCGTGATCCACTCGATGGCCTTGACACCGGCCGAGTCCGGTCCGTTCATCGAGCAGTTCGTGCCGAGCATGCGGACCGAGACCAGCTTGGCCTTCTTCGCCACGCCCCAGGTCTTGGAGCCGACCGTGCCCGCCACGTGCGTGCCGTGACCGGAGCAGTCCTGTCCGTTCTGGCCGTCCTCGATGAAGTCGGCGCCCACGGACGCGCGTCCCTCGAAGTCGGCGATGTTCGTCTTCACGCCCGTGTCGGTGATGTAGACCGTCACGTTCGACGCGCCACCGCTGGGGTAGGTGAACTTCTTGTCCAGCGGGAGACTCGCCTGGTCCACGCGGTCCAGGCCCCACGTCGGGTTGGTCTGCACGTCCGACGCCTTCGCGGTGCCGTCCTGGTAGACGGCCTTGACGGCCGGGTCGGCCGCCAGCCTCCGCGCGGCGGCCTCGCTCAGGTTCGTGACCTGGAAGCCGTTCATGGCACGGGAGAACACGGCGTCGAGGTTCCCGCCGTACTTCTGGGTGAGCGCGGTGGACGACGCCTGGACGGCGGCGCCCGGTTTCAACGACACGATGAAGCTGCCGCCGGCCGCGGGGTTCTTGGCCTTGACGAAGTCGGCCTCAGCCGCCTGTGCCGGGGTGACCAGCAGGGCGGAGGCGGCGAGGAGAACGGCGAGCCCGCAGGTGGTGCGGTGCATGGGGAGTCCTTCCGGTGCTCGTCAGAACGTCAGGGTCCAGGTGTCGATGTTCCCGGCGTCGTAGGTCCAGACGTCGGTCACCTGCAACTTCCACGTGCCGTTGCGGTTCTCCGCCGAGGCGTCGACCGTGTAGGTCTCGTGCACGCCACCGGTCGAGGTCGCGCCCTTCGCCTTCTTGAGGCTGTAGGTCGCACCGGACGGACCGACCAGGTCGATCGCGAGGTCCGCGGTGTAGGGGTGGTTGATGTCGACCTTCACCTTGGTGGTGGTCGAGGCCTTGCCCGTGCAGCCGGTCACGCTGACGGACGAGGACACGGCGGTGTTGTTGTCCGGAATGGACACGTCGTCACCGTTGGTGGCCGCGGCACACGGCTCGGGGTCGGGGCCACCGCCGCCGATGAAGCTGATGTTGAGCAGCTTGTTCGGCGAGCCCTGGACGTCCGAGATCTTGTTCGGCGTCGAGTTGTTCACCAGCGCGTCGCGAACCTGGGCAGGGGTGGCGGACGGGTTCGCGGACACGTACAGCGCGGCGGCGCCGACGACGTGCGGGGTGGCCATCGAGGTGCCGCCCATGGACGTGGTGCCGCCGCCGTTCTTGGTGGAGGTGATGTTCGAGCCGGGGCCGAAGATGTCGACGCACGAGCCCCAGTTCGACGCCTGCCCGCCGGTGTAGATCGAGCGCTTGTCGGCCGAGTCGCTGGCGGCCACCGTGATGGCCTCCGGCACGCGGGCGGGGGAGGTCTGGCAGGCGTCGCCGTTGTTGTTGCCGGCCGCGAGGCCGAACGTCACCCCCGCCGCGATCGCGCGCTTCACCGCGTTGTCCACAGTGGAGTCCGCGCCGCCGCCGAGGCTCATGTTCGCCACGGCGGGCTTCTTCGCGTTCTGCGCGACCCAGTCGATGCCCTTGATGATCTGCGAGTACTGGCCGTTGCCCGAGCAGTCGAGCACGCGGACAGCGACCAGGTTGACCTTCTTCGCCACGCCGTACGTCTTCGAGCCGACCGTGCCGGCGACGTGCGTGCCGTGGCCCTGGCAGTCCGAGGCGTCCGGGTCGTTGTCGATGAAGTCGTAGCCGTCCTTGGCCCGGCCCTCGAACTCGGTGTGCGCCTTGTAGATCCCCGTGTCCAGGATGTACGCGGTCACGTTCGACGCGGTGTTCGGGTAGGTGTACTTCGCGTCGACGGGCAGGTTCGCCTGGTCGATCCGGTCGAGGCCCCACGTCGGGTTCGTCTGGGTGTCCGACATTCGCGCCCAGCCGTCCTGCTGCACGTAGGCGACCGACGGGTCGGCCGCGAGGCGCTTCGCCGCCGCCTCGTCGAGCTTCACCGCGAACCCGCGCACCGACGCGACGTAGGTGTTGCTGACCTTGCCGCCGTGCTTGCGGGCCAGGTCGAGCGCCTTCGCGTTGGTGGTGGGAGCGTCGCTCGCGCCGTCCTTGAACACGACGATGTAGCTTCCCGCGACGGGGTCGGAGGTCTTCTGGATCGACCCCGTCTGAGCGGACACGGGGCTGCTCACCGCCGCCGCGACGGCCAGGCCGAGCCCGGTCGCCGCCAGCACGCGTGTTGTGCGATCAAGTCGCATCTCTGGTTCTCCGTTCTCCGGCCGCCTCGGCAGGGGTGGGCGACCACGTGCCGATCACCATCGGGCGACCTCGAACGACGAACAATCCGGATATCTCTACGTAGGGATACGCGTCTTTAACCCGACTTCCGTTCGTCGGAAAATCGTGCGCGCCTGAACCGCTGTCGCGCACGCCAGAACCGGATCCGGAAGCGGGTGCAGGCCAAAAGACTTCCTCTGCGCACCGGACGCGGCACTCGCGGCGGCCGGCGAGCTCGTTCCTCCAGGGGAGGAGTTCATGACCTACCATCGGTGCGGATGAGCCGGACACCGAAGTCCAGGGCGCGGCGGTGCGACCTGGGCGGACTGATGCGCACGAGCTCGCCGGTGCTGGTGGGCCGAGGTGACCAGCTCGGCGCGCTGCGGGCCGCCGTGCCGAGCCAGCCCGCGGTGGTCATGGTCGAGGGCGAGGCTGGCGTCGGGAAGTCACGGCTCGTGCGCGAGCTGCTGGACGCCGACCTGGGGCCGATCGCCGTCCTCATGGGGCACTGCCAGCCGGTGGGGGAGCCGTTCCCGTACGGCGCGGTGCTGGAGGCGTTGCGCGACTGCACAGAACGCCTGGCGCGCAACCACTCCCGGTTGAGCCCGGTGTCCGGTGTGCTCGGTGCGCTGCTGCCGGAACTCGCGGAGTACCTGCCCGATCCGCCGCCCCCGACCGGTGATCCGCGCGCGGACCGGCACCGGCTGTTCCGGGCGATGCGCGAACTGGTCGGCGTGCTCGGGCCGGTGCTGCTCGTCGTCGAGGACCTGCACTGGGCCGACGACGGGTCGCGGCAGCTGCTGCGGTTCCTGATGGGCGATCCGCCGGCGAACCTGTCGATCGTGGTCACCTACCGGCGCGAGGACGTGCCGGGCGGGGTGCCGCTGGGGTCGGCGTACCGGCCGCCGACCGGGATCACCAGCGCGTTGCTGGAGCTGGAGCCCCTGGACGTGGCCGAGGTGCGGGCGCTGACGTCCGCGATCCTCGACGGCGAGCCCGTGTCGGCGGAGTTCGCGGCGAAGCTGCACGAACGCACGGCGGGCATCCCGTTCGTGGTCGAGGAGACGTTGCGGGCGTTGCGGAATCCCGCCGGCGCCGTGCACGCGGACGGCGCCACGGCCCGCCGGCTGCTCGACAACGTGGACGTGCCGGTCCTGTTGCGCGACGCCATCGCCGAACGCCTGGCCGCGCTGCCCGCCGACGCCACCCGGCTGGTCGAGGCCGCCGCGGTGCTGGGCGCGCCCGCGTCCGTCGAACTGCTCGGCGAGGTGGCCGGGATAAGCGGAAGCCGTGAGGCGTTGACGCACGCGTTGACGGGCCATGTCCTGCACGAGGTCGACGCACGGCGGTACGGCTTCCGGCACGCGCTGGCCCAGCAGGCCGTCTACGACACCCTGAGCGGTCCCGACCGCCAGGCGTTGCACCACCGCGCCGCCGAGGTGCTCGACCAGGTCGAGCCCCGCCCGCTGGTGCAGCTCGCCGAACACAGCGAACGCGCCGGTCGGACGTCCGCGTGGCTGCGCTACGGCGAGGCGGCGGCGGACCGTGCCGTCGAGAACGGCGACGCGGGAACCGCCACGGCCCTGCTGCAACGGCTGCTGCTCGATCCGGCAGTGCCCACCACCGACGTGGACCGGCTCGCGATCAAGCTCGGCCAGATCGCCCACCAGGGCCTCGACCAGCTCGACCCGACCGAGGCCCTCGAACGCCTGCTGTCCGACCGGCGGCTGTCCACGGCGGCGCGCGGGCAGGTCCGCCACTACCGCGGTGTGCTGCTGATCCGGCAGGCGGGCGGCATCGAGGAGGCCCGCTCCGAGCTCGAACGGGCCGTCGCCGACCTGACCGAACGCCCGGACCTGGCCGCACGGGGTGAAGCCGTGCTGGCGTTGTCGTACCTCGGCACGACCCCGATGGGCGAGGTCCAGCCGTGGCTCGACCGCATCGCCCGCGCCCGCTCGGAGTTCGACGACCCCGAGTTGAAGATGTCCCTGTACGCCAACGAGATCGGCTCACGGATGCACACCGGCGACCCGGCCGTGCTGGCGGAGCTCGAGTTCCTGCCCGCCTCCACACCCGGCGAACTGCGCCAGGTCGCCCGCGCGCACTGCAACCTCGCCGACGCGCTGACCACCACCGGCCACCTCGACCTCTGCGCCGACCTGCTGCGCGACGGCCTGCGCTACGCCTCCGAGTGCGGCGCGCCGTTCGTGGCCAGCACCGCGCACGCGACGAGAGCGCGCCTGGACTGGCTGACCGGCGGGTGGGACGGCCTGGCCGAACGGGCGATGGCGCTGCTGGACGAGTACCGAGACCTGTTCCCGCTGGCGAGCGAGCTGTGCCTGATCCTCGGCTCACTCGCCACGGCCCGCGGCGAGTGGGCGGAGGCGACCAGCTACCTCACCGAGACCGGCGCGTTCGCCCCCGAGGAGTCGATCACCCCGGTCGCCATCGCGGGCTGCGCCGCCCTGGCCCGCACCATGCTGGCGCAGGACGAGGTCACCCGTGCCTGCGTGGACGTCGACCGGGGCCTCGCGATCGTGCGGGGCAAGGGCGTGTGGGTGTGGGCGACGGAACTCGGCCCGATCGCCGTGGCCACGTTCCTCGCGGCCGGCCGGGAGACCGACGCCGAGACGTTCATCGAGGAGTTCGCCTCGGGCGTGGAGGGCCGTGACGCGCCGATGGCGTTCGCCTCGGTGGCCTGGTGCCGCGCCCTGCTCGCCGAGGCACGCGGTCAGACCGACGCCGCCGTGACGCTCTACCGCGAGGCCGCCGACAGGTACTCGGCGCTGCCCGCGCCGTACCTCACCGCGCTGGTCGCCGAACGCGAGGCCGCGTGCCTGCTGCCCACCGACCAGGAGAAGGCGGCGGAGATCCTGTCGGCGCTGGTCGACACGTTCGACGGCCTGGGCGCCACCCGCGACGCGGCCCGGTGCCGGCACCAGCTGCGCAGCATCGGCGGCGGCAAACCGTCGCGCCGGGGCAGGCGCGGCTACGGCGACGAGCTCTCGCCGCGCGAGCAGGAGGTCGCCCGGCTCCTCGTGGCCGGGCACACGAACCGCAAGATCGCGGACGTGCTGTTCCTGTCGCCGCGGACCGTCGAGCAGCACGCGGCGCGGGTGCTGCGCAAGCTCGGGGTGTCGTCGCGGGCGGAGCTGCAGGCCGAGGACCTGGCCTGACCGACCGCGCGGAAACGCCCTAGTTCTCGCCCGGCACGACGAGGCCCATCTCGTAGGCCGCGACGATCGCCTGCGCCCGGTCGCGCACCCCGAGCTTGGCGAACACGCGACTGACGTGCGTCTTCGCCGTCTGCTCGACGATCACGAGCGTTGCCGCGATCTCGGTGTTCGACAGGCCGCGCGCGACCAGGCGCAGCACCTTGAGCTCCTGCGCGGTGAGGCGGTGAGCGCGTTCGGGCCTGACCGGCAGGCGCGCGGCGAACTCCGCCACCAGGCGACGGGTGACCGCCGGCGCGAACAGGGCGTTGCCCGCAGCGACCACGCGCACGGCGTTGACCAGGTCGTCCAGCGGCGCGTCCTTGAGCAGGAAGCCGCTGGCGCCCGCCCGCAGAGCGCCGTAGACGTACTCGTCGATGTCGAACGTGGTCAGCATCAGGACCCGCACGTCCGCCAGGTCCGGGTGGCCGAGGATCGCACCGGTGGCCTCCAGCCCGTCCATGACCGGCATGCGGACGTCCATCAGCACGACGTCCGGCCGGTCGCGGATGGCGGCGTGCACGGCGTCGGCGCCGTTGCCGGCCTCGCCCACGACGGTGATGTCCGGCTGTGCGTCGAGCACGGCGTGGAAGCTCTGCCGGACCATCGTCTGGTCGTCGACGATCAGCACCTCGATGCCCACCCGGTCATCCTCCGTTCAACGGCAACGTCACCGCCACGACGAACCCGCCTCCGTCCGGCCCTGCCCGGAACGCGCCGCCCAGCGCCGTGACCCGTTCGCGCATCCCGAGCAGCCCGTGCCGTGTCCTGCCGTCGGAGGCCGGCACGGGTGCGGTCGGGGCGCCGTTGGCCACCACGAGCCGCAGTTCCCCCGGCGTTGCGGAGATCTCGACGTCCACAGTGGAGCCCGGCGCGTGGCGGACGGCGTTGCTCAGGGCCTCCTGGGCGATGCGGTACGCCGACAGCGCCACGCCCGCGGGCACGTCCCGCACGTTCCCCTCGACCTCCAGGGACACGGCGACTCCCGCGCCGCGCAGCCGGTCGACCAGGTCGGCGATCTCCTCCACGCGCGGTTGCGGTGCGGTCGCCAGCTCGCCGTTCTCGTTGCGCAGGACGCCCAGCAGCCGTCGCATCTCGGTGAGGCCCTCACGTGCCGTGGACTGCATCTCGTCGAACTCGGTGACCACTTCCGATGGCAGGCCGTCGAACCGGTAGCGCGCGCTCCCGGCGCGGAGAGCCAGCACGGACATGTGGTGCGCCACCACGTCGTGCAGTTCGCGCGCGATGACCGCGCGTTCCTCCAGCTTGGTGGCCCGTGCGTGGTGTTCGGCGCTGTCCGCCTCGGCGATGCGGCGCAACCGCATGGCGTTGCCGAGGACCAGCGCTCCGCCGACGACGGCACCGGCCATGAGCGTGAACTGCAGGTAGTTCCCGGACCAGACCCACGCGGACGCCACGGTGAAGAGGAACACCCACGCCAGCACCACCTGGCGGTAGTTCTGGCCGACGACCAGCGCCATCGCCGTGGTCGCGACCACCAGGCCTGGCGACCAGGGCCAGAGCCAGTCGTCGCTCCAGAGCCAGTTGATCATCGGGGTGACGGCCAGCAGCAGCGCACACCCGCGCCACGCCCACAGCGGGTTCCTGAGCGACACCACCACCGACGCCGCGGCGATCCCCGTGAACCACCAGCCCGGGACCGGGTAGTCCCAGCCGTAGCGGCCGGGCGGGACGGCCACGTCCAGGGCCACCACCAGCGCGGCCAGGCCGAGCGTGAGCACCAGCCGGACGTGCCGCCACCGGGCCGGAGGGGGTGTCCTGACGAGCCGGCTCGCGGCGAAGAGCGTGGCGGCACCGGTGAGGAGGAACTGCTTGACCTCGGCGAACTTCACGGACCCCCACCGCCCCCACGGAACCTCCGTCGAACTTACATCAGCGACCGAAGTGGTTCTGGGCATGCGAGAACGGTCGCAGGACCGCACCGCCGGGTCGTCGTACTCCGGCGCACTCTTCGCGTGCTACCGCGGTAGCACGGTCTTCATCGGGAACTGCGAGTTCGTGCGCGCCACGCCCGGCAGCCTCGTCAGCGCCGACATGTAGAGCTGCTCGTACGCGGCGATGTCGGCGACCGCGATCCACAGGTGGTAGTCGGGCTGCCCGAACATCCGCACGCAGGACTCGACGGCGTCGATCTCCGCGATCCGCGCCTCGAACGCCTCGATGGTGCCGAGGTCCTGCGCGTGGAGGTCGATGTGCAGCAGCACGCGAAAGCCCCGGCCGAGCGCCACGGGGTCGACGGCCGCGTGGTAGCCGGTGATCACCCCGGCCTCCTCCAGCGCCCGGACCCGCCGCAGGCACGGCGACGGCGTGAGGCCCACCTTGTCGGCCAGTTCGGTGTTCGTGAGCCGGCCGTCCTCCTGGAGGTGGCGGATGATTGCGCGATCGATGCGGTCCACTGGCAGAGTGTGCCACGAAGCGGCTTCTGGAGGGTTGAAGTGGCAATCGTGTGCCAGCCCATCCGGCCTAATCTGCTCCTCGTGAACGAACTGCTGCTGACCGACGAAGAACGTGACAGGGCAGGCGCGAGGCTGGTGGCGCTGCTGGACTCCTACGAGCGAGGCCTGGCCAAGTCCGAGATCCTGCCGGCGCCCGACCGGGACGCGCTGTCGTCGTTGCTCGCCACGCCGATGCCCGAGCACGGCGTCGGTGTGGACGGGCTGTTCGACGCCTGGGAGAGCACGATTCTGCCCAACTCGACGACGGTCGCGCACCCGAGGTTCCTCGCCTACGTCCTCGGCCCGCCCAACGGCATCGCCCCGTACGCCGAGGCGATGGCCGCCGCCATCAACCAGAACTGCAACTTCTGGCAGCTGTCACCGGCGGCCAGCGTGGTCGAGCGATCCGTGCTGGAGTGGCTGGCCTCGGTCGTCGGATTTCCTTCTGGCGCCATGGGAATCCTCACCGGTGGCGGTTCGCTCGCCACCCTGCAGGCGCTGGCCACGGCGATGCACGACCGCGTGCCCGACTTCCACGCCACCGGTCTGCAACGGGACGCGGCACCGCTGGTCGTCTACACGTCCGTCGAGGCGCACCGCAGTGTCGACAAGGCCGCCGCGGTCCTCGGCATCGGCCTGGACAACGT
The DNA here is from genome assembly GCF_024125735.1 of Lentzea sp. HUAS12. Taxonomy (NCBI): domain Bacteria; kingdom Bacillati; phylum Actinomycetota; class Actinomycetes; order Pseudonocardiales; family Pseudonocardiaceae; genus Lentzea; species Lentzea sp. HUAS12. The sequence continues at coordinate 3,122,016 of NZ_CP099738.1, read as the reverse complement.
GCGTCACATCGCCACGGATCCGTTGCACCGCATGGATGTGCACGCACTCCGGGCGGCCGTGGAGGAAGATCGCGCCGCCGGACTGCGGCCGTGGTGCGTGGTCGGCACCTGCGGCACGGTGTCGACGGGCTCGGTGGACCCGCTGGACGAGATCGCCGACCTGTGCGCCGCGGAGGACCTGTGGCTGCACGTCGACGGTGCCTACGGCGCGCTCTTCCTGCTGTCGGAGGAGATGCGCGGCCTGATGGGCGGCTGCGCCCGCGCCGACTCGATCACGCTCGACCCGCACAAGCTGCTGTACGCGCCGCTGGAGGCGGGCTGCCTGCTCGTCCGCGACGACGCGAAGCTGCGGGCCGCGTTCGCGTTCGACTCCTCGTACCTGACGGTCGCCGAGGACCCGCTGATGACCGACTACATGGACTACGGGCTGCAGCTCTCCCGCAACTTCAAGGCCTTCAAGGTGTGGAGCGCGCTGCAGACGTTCGGTGTCTCGGCGTTCCGCGACGCGAACGCGCGCACCCTGGCGCTGGCGCGGCGGCTGGGCGACGGCATCGAGGCCACGCCCGGACTCACGTTGCTGGCGCCGGTGACCCTGACGGCGGTGTGCTTCGCCTTGGACGGTGCCTCGGACGACGAGCACAGCGCGTTGCTGGAGCGGTTGATCGCGGAGAACGTGGCGCTGCTCGGACCCGTGGTGGTGGCGGGCAGGCGCGGCATCCGCGCCTGCGTCACCAACCACCGCACGTCCGAGGCCGACATCGACCTGGTCCTGCGCCGACTCCGTCAGGCCGTGTCCCGGAGGCCTCGTCGGGCGGCGGTAGCGGGTGAGGGCCCTGGAGGCGGCACCGCCGCGACGCCCGAACACAACCCGGTATGAGGACGTCGCGGCGGCACCGCCTCCAGGTCTCTCGCCCGCGCCTGCCACCGGACGAACCTCCGGGACACGACCTAGCGCCAGACGTCCGCGAGGTTCCGGTCGAACATCGTCGCGATCGACACCAGCGCGGCGTCCAGGTCGACGTTCTCCGGGTCGACCAGCGCCTGCAGGTGGATGCCGAGGAGCGCGCCGTTCAACGCCACGGCGGCGGTGCGCTCCCGCTCGGCCGCCTGCTCGGGGTCGAGCCCCGCCGGGCGCTTGAAGCGCAGCAGTTCCTCGATGCCCGCCCGCCGGCGCGAGAAGAACTCCCGGTACTGGTCGTGCACCACGCCCCGGTCGCCGAGCGCCTCGACCAGGATCATGAACACCAGCGCGGAGTTGCCGGTCCTGAGCAGTTCGGCGGTCTCGGAGAACACCTCGGTGATCGACGGCACCGACTCGTAGCGCTCGACGGGCCAGATGCGTGCGACGGCCCGTTCGACGACGGCCATCACGAGGCCGTCCTTGTTCTTGAAGTGCCACGGGATCGAGCCCCGGCTGATGCCCGACCGCTTCGCGATGTCCACGAAGGACGTGCGGTCGAACCCGCGTTCGGCGAACAGCTCCTCGGCGGCGTCGAGGATGCGGCGGCGGCTCTCGTCGCCGATCTCGTCGATCCGGCGCTGCCCGGGGGAGGTCACGACGATCATCGTACGACCCGGTCGACGTCCCGCCGCACGTGCCGGACGGTCGCGGCCAGCACCACACCGGCGACGACCGAGGCGGCCGGGGCGACGACGGCCACCGCGGCCTGCACGCCCCACAGCTCCTCCGCCGCGCCCGTGAGCACCGCGCCGCCCAGCCCGCCGATCAGCGCGGTGAAGACGCCGACCAGCGCGAACGCCGTCGCACGGGACTCCGCGGGTGTCACCGCGGCGACGACCACGCTGAGCGGGACGATGCCCGCGAACGTCATCGCCTGGATGACGATCCCGATGACCACGTAGGTCGTCACGTCGGGCGCGTACGCCTGCACCGCGAACCCGATCCCCATCATCGACAGCGTGACGGCCGCGAAGTACAGGCATGCTCCTGGGCTGCGCCGGAACAACCAGTCGCTCATCGCCCCGCCCGCGACGGCGCCGAGGAGTCCTCCCGCCGCGCACACGGACGTGATCACGCCCCTGGCCGCGGCGCCCTGCCCGAGCTGTTCCTCGAGCACGACGTTCAGGTAGATCGGCACCGTCGTCACGCTGATGCCGAACGTGCCGAGCGCGATCACCACCCCGACCAGCGTGGGGATCTTCCGCAGGCTCGCGAACACACCGCGGGACGAGGCGCTCGAGTGCTGCCTGGCCGGTTCCGGCAGGCGCAGGGCGGCGAACCCCAGCACCAGCGCCGGTACGGCGAGGAACGCGAACGCCCACCGCCAGGGCTCGTGCTCCTCCGGGATCAGCGCCGCGAACGCGGCCGCCACCAACGGCCCGGCCACGATGCCCAGCGGTTGCCCGCCCCGGTGCAGCCCGAGCACCCGGCCGCGCACGGCCGGGGGATAGGCGTCGACCAGCAGCGCCGACTGGATCGGACCCTCGTTGGCCTTGCCGATGCCCGCGACGACGCGGGCCGCCGAGGCCTGCCAGAGGTTCTGAACCAGGCCGAGGAGTCCAGCTGCGGCGGCCCACACGAGCGTGGCGACGCCGGCGATCGTCGTGCGGCGGTACCGGTCTCCCAGCAGGCCGAGCGGGAGGGCCGCGAGGGCGACCATCACCCCGGTCAGGGCTCCGACGACGCCGACGGCCGCCGTGCTGATGCCGAGCGACTCGCGGATCTCCGGCGCGAACACCACGAACATCACGCCGTCGACGCTGTCCAGCACCTGCAGGCCCGCCAGCACCCCGACGGTGGCCCCGCCGCCCGTGGCGAGGACCGCGCGCAGGGATCCGGGGTCCTGACGGGCGTCCGTTGCGGCTGCCGAAGGTCGATCTGCTCTCGAAGGCATGTTGAGCAGGCTACTGTGTTAGTCAACATAGTGTCGTCAGATCAGCACAGAAAGGCTTCCGACATGGAGTGGACGGGATCGGTCGCGTTCGTCACCGGCGGCGCGCAGGGCATCGGCCTGGGCATCGCGAGGTCGCTGGCCCGGCGGGGTGTGCGCCTCGCGCTGGCCGACGTCGACGGTCCGGCGCTGGAACGGGCGGTCGCGGAACTGGCCCGCGTGACGGACGTGCGGACCTACGAGCTCGACGTGCGCGACCGCGCGAGGTTCGCCGAGGTCGCCGACGTGGCCGAACGGGAGCTGGGTCCGGTGGGCCTGCTGTTCAACAACGCGGGCGTGGTGCCGTACGCCACCGCGGCGGACCTGACCTACGAGACGTGGGACCTGGTGCTCGCCGTGAACCTGACAGGCGTGGTCAACGGGATCCAGACGTTCCTGCCGCGCATGATCGGCCGCCGGTCCGGCCACGTCGTGAACACGGCGTCGGGCGCTGGGCTCGTGGCCGACCCGAACGTGCCGTACGTGACGTCGAAGTTCGCCGTGGTCGGGCTCTCGGAGTCGCTGCGCCTGTCCGCGGAGAGGCACGGGGTCGGGGTCAGCGTGCTGTGCCCCGGTCCGGTCGACACGGGCATCGTCGCGAACACCGGTGCCCTGCACCGGAGTCTCGCGATCAGGGACGAACTCGTGCCGGTCGTCCAGGAGTTCCTGCGCAGCGGGCCGGGTGTCGACGAGGTGGGGGAGATGGTGCTGGCGGCGATGGAGGCCGGCAAGCCGTGGATCTTCACCGGTGACGACGCCGGTCCACACCTGCGAGCTAGGACGGACGCCCTGCTCGAATGCCTATGAGACGGCGGTGAGCCCGCGGCGCAGGCGGCCGAAGAGCTTGGCGTCGTTCATCGCGAGCACGCCGACCGGGTGGCCCGCGCGGCGGAACTCCGCGGCGAACCTGCGGTCGTCCGGCGAGCCGTCGACCACGACGACCTCGTCGGCGCCGCCGGTCTCGCCCGCGAGCTGGAGGTGGACGCCGTACTGGTCGGACCAGACGTACCCGGACGGCCGGTAGGTCTCGGCCGTCGTGCCGGCGAGGAGGTTGCGGACGGCCACGACCGGCTGTTCGGAGGCGTTCGTCCAGTGCTCGTGGCGGACGTGGCGACCGCCGTGCTGATAGCGGGCCACGTCGCCGACGGCGACCACGGACGGGATGGACGTGACGCAGCCGTGGTCGCACAGCACGCCGTTGTCCACCGCGAGGCCGGAGCCGGCGAGCCAGTCGGTGGCGGGCACCATGCCGATACCGGCCACCACGACGTCGGCCGGGAGGTGCGTGCCGTCGCGCAGGACGACGCCGGTGACACGCTTCCCGTTGTGCGCGAACGACTCCACTCCGACGCCGAGGCGCAGGTCGACGCCGTGGTCGGTGTGCAGGTCGGCGCAGAGGGCACCGAGGACGGGGCCCAGGAAGCGTTCCATCGGGATCGCGGCGGCCTCGACGACCGTCACGTCCAGGCCGAGCGCGCGGCACGTGGACGCGACCTCGGCGCCGATCCAGCCCGCGCCGACGACCACGACACGAGCGCCGGGCACCAGTTCTCCTTGCAACGCAACGGCGTCGTCGAGCGTGCGGAGGGTGTGGACACCGCGCAACGAGGCCGTGCCAGGCAGCGTGCGAGGGCGGCCACCGGTCGCGATCACCACGCCGTCCGCCCGCACGACCTCGTCCGTGGACAGGAAGACCGAGCCCGTGGACGGGTCGAGCCGGGACGCGCGCACACCGAGCCGCCACTCCGCGCCGAAGTCCTCGTCGGAGAGCGTCAGATCGGCGGCGGTCCGGGTGCCGAGCAGGAAGGCCTTGGACAGCGGGGGACGGTCGTAGGGCGCGTGAGGCTCCTCGCCGACCACCACGATCCGGCCGTCGAAGCCCTGCGAGCGCAGTTCTTCCACGGACCGCAGCCCGGCGAGCGACGCGCCGACGACCGCGACCGTTCTCATGCCACGGCCTCCTGGCCGCCCGTGTCCACGTAGATCACGCCGTCCCGCACGACGACCGGGTAGGTGCGCACCGCCCTCTTGGCCGGCAGGCAGGTCGGCAGGCCGGTGCGGAGGTCGAAACTCGCGGCGTGCAACGGACATTCGACGAGACAGCCCTCCAGCCACCCCTCCGACAGCGAGGCGTCCTGGTGGGTGCAGGTGTCGTCGATCGCGTAGAACTCGCCGTCCGCGTTGAAGACGGCGATCGCCACGTCGCCGGTCACGACCACGGATTCGCCCACCGGCAGGTCGTCCACGGCGCATGCGGTGATCATCAGGTGAACCTCCGTTGCGTATTACGGAACACGGTGTGCGATACGCAACAGCGAGGATGAACCAGGATCATGAACGGCGTCAAGAACCCGAGTGGGTTGCGTCAATCGGATACCGTTGCGTCATGAGCAACAGCGAGGTTGCGCGCGACAAGGCGCTGGTGCAATCGGTCGATCGGGCGGTGGCGGTGCTCGAGCTGCTGGCCCGCAACGGGGAGGCGGGGATCACCGAGATCGCCGCCGAGCTCGGTGTGCACAAGTCCTCCGCGTCCAGACTCGTTCACACGCTCCAGGCCCGCGAACTCGTGGAGCAGGAAGGCGAACGCGGCCCGTTCCGCATCGGCATCGGCATGCTCCGGTTCGCGGGTGCGGTGACCGGCCAGCTCGACTACGTCCGGGTCGGCGGCCCGGTGTGCACGGAGCTCGCCGACCGGCTCGGCGAGACCGTCAACATCGCGGTCCTCGACGGCGACGTGGCGCTCAACGTGAGCCAGGCGCGGGGGAGTTCCGCGGTCGCCGCGCAGAACTGGGTCGGGCAGCGCACGCCGTTGCACGCGACGTCGAGCGGCAAGGTCCTGCTCGCCGCCGCGCCGGCCGACGAGCAGGAACGCCTGCTGTCGGGTGAACTGGAGTCCTGCGCGCCGCGCACGATCACCGATCCCGTCAAGCTGCGGTACGTCCTGCGCCGCACGGCCGAGGACGGGTTCGCCACGTGCATGGAGGAGCTCGAGGCCGGCCTGCACGCCGTCGCGGTGCCGGTGTTCGGCTCGCGCGGTGACGTCGTGGCGGCGATCAGCGCCGCCGGTCCCGCCTACCGGCTCTCGCAGAAGCGCATGCCCGAAATTGTGGAGGAACTGCGCGTGGCGTCGCGAGATCTCTCCGTGCGCATGGGGCATCCCGTGCTGTGAAACGGATTCACGAACGAGGAGCCTCCGGCCGCAGCCGGAGGCTCCTCGTCTTTTCGGATGCCTCCGTCCGTGCGACAAGGCCTTGACAACGGCTCGAACGAGTCGCACCGTGATGCGCAGTTGCATAATGCGAACCAGGTTGCGTATTACGGAACTCGCTCGGAAGGGTCGGCCCGTTGTCACTCTCCGTTCCCACCACCACAGTTCTGGACCAGGACCTCGGCGAGCTGGATCCCGAGGTCGCCGCCGAGATCCGCGCCGAGTTGCACCGCCAGCAGTCGACGCTCGAGATGATCGCCTCCGAGAACTTCGCGCCGGTCGGCGTGCTGCAGGCGCAGGGATCGGTGCTGACCAACAAGTACGCCGAGGGCTACCCGGGCCGCCGCTACTACGGCGGGTGCGAGCACGTCGACGTGATCGAGGCGCTGGCGATCGAGCGGGTGAAGGCGTTGTTCGGCGCCGAGCACGCGAACGTCCAGCCGCACTCGGGCGCGCAGGCCAACGCGGCGGCGATGGCGGCGGTGCTCCAGCCCGGTGACACGATCATGGGCCTCGACCTCGCGCACGGCGGTCACCTGACGCACGGCATGCGGATCAACTTCTCCGGCCGCCTCTACGACGTCGTGGCGTACCACGTCGACCGCGAGTCCGGGCGCGTGGACATGGCCGAGGTCGAACGGCTCGCGCTCGAGTCGAGGCCGAAGCTCGTCATCGCGGGCTGGTCGGCCTACCCGCGGCAGCTCGACTTCGCCGAGTTCCGCCGCATCGCCGATCTCGTGGGCGCCAAGCTCATGGTCGACATGGCCCACTTCGCCGGGCTCGTCGCCGCGGGCCTGCACCCGAGCCCCGTGCCGTTCGCCGACCTCGTCACGACCACCACCCACAAGACCCTCGGCGGTCCGCGGGGTGGCGTGATCCTCTCCACCGGGGAGCTGGCGAAGAAGGTCGACTCCACGGTGTTCCCCGGTCAGCAGGGCGGACCGCTGCAGCACGTCATCGCCGCCAAGGCCGTCGCGTTCAAGGTCGCGGCGGGGGAGGAGTTCCGCGAACGGCAGCAGCGCGTCCTCGAAGGCGCGGCGATCCTCGCGGAGCGGCTGTCCCGGCCGGACTGCCGGGACGCCGGGGTCAAGGTGCTCTCCGGCGGCACCGACGTGCACCTCGTCCTGGTGGACCTGGTCGAGTCCTCGTTGGACGGCAAACAGGCCGAGGACCGGTTGCACCGCATCGGCATCACCGTCAACCGCAACGCGGTCCCGTTCGACCCGCGACCGCCGATGGTCACCTCCGGCCTGCGGATCGGCACGCCCGCCCTGGCCACCCGCGGCTTCACCGCCGACGACTTCACCGAGGTCGCCGACGTCATCGCCGCGGCCCTCCAGCCCGACTTCGACGAGGCGGACCTGTCCGCCCGCGTCGCGGCGCTGGCCGGAAAGAACCCCCTCTACCCCCACCTCTGACGGGAGCGACTCGAGTGGCACAAGCGGTGAACGGCGTGGTGGCTGCGGGACGTGGGGCGAAGGTCTCGGTCGAGACCGTCCTCGTGCCGGATCCCGGTCCCGGCGAAGCGGTGGTCGAGGTGCAGGCGTGCGGCGTGTGCCACACGGACCTGCACTACCGGGAGGGCGGGATCAACGACGAGTTCCCGTTCCTGCTGGGGCACGAGGCGGCGGGCGTCGTGGAGTCGGTCGGTGCCGGCGTCACGGACCTGGAGCCCGGCGACTTCGTGGTCCTCAACTGGCGTGCGGTGTGCGGGTCGTGCCGGGCGTGCCTGCGCGGCCGTCCGCAGTACTGCTTCAACACCTACAACGCGTCACAGCCGATGACTTTGCAGGACGGCACTCCGCTGTCGCCCGCGCTGGGCATCGGCGCGTTCGCGGAGAAGACGCTCGTCCACTCCGGACAGTGCACGAAGGTGAACCCGAAGGCACCGGCGGAGGTCGCCGGCCTGCTCGGGTGCGGGGTGATGGCGGGCATCGGCGCCGCGATCAACACCGGGGGCGTGACCCGCGGCGACAGCGTGGCCGTGCTGGGCTGCGGCGGTGTCGGGGACGCGGCCATCGCGGGAGCCCGGCTGGCGGGTGCGCGCACGATCATCGCCGTCGACCTCGACGACACGAAACTCCGGTGGGCGGAACGGTTCGGCGCCACGCACACCGTCAACGCCCGCGAGCAGGACGTCGTCGAGGCCATCCGCGAGCTGACCGAGGGCAACGGCGCCGACGTGGTGATCGACGCCGTCGGCCGGCCGGAGACGTTCCAGCAGGCGTTCTACGCCCGCGACCTCGCCGGACTGGCGGTCCTCGTCGGTGTGCCGACACCGGACATGACGCTGGAACTGCCGCTGATCGACGTGTTCTCCCGCGGTGGCGCGGTGAAGTCGTCCTGGTACGGCGACTGCCTGCCCAGCCGCGACTTCCCGCTGCTCATCGACCTGTACCTGCAGGGCAGGCTGGACCTGGGGGCGTTCGTGACCGAGACGATCGGCCTGGAGGACGTCGAGAAGGCGTTCGACGACATGCACCACGGCCGGGTCCTGCGTTCGGTGGTGGTCCTGTGACGCAGCCGCGAGTCGTGCTGATCGGCGCGGGCATCGTCGGATGCGCACTCGCCGACGAACTGACCGCCCGCGGGTGGACCAACGTCACCGTGCTCGAACAGGGACCGCTGTTCGCCACGGGCGGGTCGAGCTCCCACGCACCGGGTCTGGTCTTCCAGACCACCGGCTGCAAGACCATGACGTCGTTCGCCAAGTACACCGTCGAGAAGTACACGGCGCTGACGCTGGACGACCGGTGGTGCTTCCAGCAGGTCGGCGGCCTGGAGGTCGCCACCACACCGGAACGCTGGACCGACATCCAGCGCCGCCACGGCTGGGCCACGTCGTGGGGCGTCGAGAGCTTCCTGCGCGATCCCGACGAGGTCGCGCGGCTGTACCCGTTGCTGGATCCCTCGAAGATCCTCGGTGGCTTCCACATCCCCACCGACGGCATCGCGAAGCCGCTCAGGGCGGCCGAGGCCCAGGCGCGCCGGGCGATGGAACGCGGGGCGAAGTTCCTGTCGCACCACGAGGTCACCGGCATCGAACGCACCGGGCGTCGCGTCAAGGCCGTCGTCACCGAGCACGACACGTTCCCGGCCGACGTCGTCGTGTCGTGCGTCGGCATGTGGGGCCCGCGGATCGGCCGGATGGTCGACCTCGACATCCCGCTCGTCCCGATGGCCCACCAGTACGCGAAAACGGCTCCGCTGCCGTCGTTGCAGGGCGTCAACACCGAGCTGTCCGAGATGTCGAGGCCGTTGCTGCGCCACCAGGACGCCGACCTGTACTTCCGCGAGCACGTCGACCGGATCGGCATCGGCGCGTACGGGCACCGGCCCATGCCGATCTCGGCGGACGACATCCTCGACTTCGACGTGGCGCCGACCATGCCGTCCGAGATCGCGTTCACCCCGGAGGACTTCGAGACCTCCTGGGACGCCGCCGTCGACCTGCTGCCCGCGCTCGGCGACTCCAAGGTCGAGGAGGGGATCAACGGCCTGTTCTCCTTCACCCCGGACGGCAACCCGCTGCTCGGCGAACACCCCGGCCTGGAGGGCTTCTGGGTCGCCGAGGCCGTGTGGATCACGCACTCCGCCGGTGTCGCGAAGGCGGTGGCCGAGTGGCTGGTCGACGGCCAGCCGGGCGTCGACCTGCACGGCTGCGACCTCAACCGGTTCGAGGACGTCCAGCGCGCCCCCGGCTACGTGCACGAACGCAGCTGCCGGGCGTTCGTCGAGGTCTACGACGTGCTGCACCCGTTGCAGCCCGCCGAGAACCCGCGCCCGCTGCGCACGAGCCCGTTCTACGAGCGGCAGGAGGAACTCGGCGCGGTGTTCCTGGAGGCGTCGGGCTGGGAACGGCCGCACTGGTACGAGGCCAATGCCTCACTGCCCGAGGTCGCGGAGATCCCCGAGCGCAACGAATGGGCGTCCCGGTTCTGGTCGCCTATCGCCGGTGCGGAGGCGCTGGTCGCCCGCAAGCGCGTCGCGATGTTCGACATGACGTCGTTGAAGCGACTGGAGGTCAGCGGTCCGGAGGCGTTGACGTTCCTGCAGACCATGACCACCAACCAGCTCGACCGCAAGCCGGGCGCGGTGGTCTACACGTTGCTGCTCAACGAGGACGGGGGAGTGCGCAGCGACCTGACGATCGCGAGGCTCGGCGAGGACCGGTTCCAGGTCGGCGCCAACGGCCCGCTCGACCTCGACTGGCTGCGCCGGCGCCTGCCTCCCAACGGTGGTGTGCACATCAGCGACATCACGCCCGGCACGTGCTGCATCGGCCTGTGGGGACCGGAAGCGCGCAATCTGTTGCAGCCGCTGACGAAGACCGACTTCTCGCACGAGGCCATGGGCTACTTCAAGGCGCAGCAGGCGTTCATCGGCGAGGTGCCGGTGACCGCGATGCGCCTGTCGTACGTCGGCGAGCTGGGCTGGGAGCTCTACACCACCGCGGACATGGGCCGCAGGCTGTGGGACACGCTGTGGGAGGCCGGTCAGGAGCACGGTGTCATCGCCGCGGGCCGCAGCGCGTTCACCAGCATGCGGCTGGAGAAGGGCTACCGCTCGTGGGGCACCGACGTGACCACCGAGCACGACCCGTTCGAGGCGGGGCTGGGCTTCGCGGTCCGCATGAACAAGGGCTACTTCCACGGTCGCAAGGCGCTGGAGGGCAGGTCGGAGGAGACGGTCACCCGCAAGCTCACGTGCCTGCTCATCGAGGACGACCACCAGGTCGTCATGGGGTCGGAGCCGGTGTTCGCGGGCGGGGTGGCGGTCGGGTACGTCACGAGCGCGGCCCGCGGGTACTCGATCGGCAGGAACATCGCCTACGCCTGGCTGCCCGCTCACGTCGCGACGGAGGGCAACCGGGTCGAGATCGAGTACTTCGGCGACCGGGTCGCCGCGGTGGTGGCGGCGGAACCGCTGTTCGACCCGAAGATGCTGCGGATCCGGTCATGAGCCACGACGTGATCGTCATAGGGCTCGGCGACTTGGGCGGGGCGGCCGCACACCGCCTCGCCGCGCGGGGGCTGCGCGTGCTCGGGCTGGACAGCCGGTCGCAGGCCGAACTGCCCGGCTCGGACGACGCCTTCCTCGCCGGCGCCGACCTGCGCTTCGAGGAGACGGTGATCGACTTCCACGTCGAGCCGTCCGGAACGGGTGCCCGTGTGCTGACGCGGTCGAGCACCCACACCGCCCCGCTGCTGGTGATCTGCGCCGGCTCGGACGCGCGTTCCCTTCTTCTCTGACACCACCACGGAGTGATCATGACCGCGACCGAGCTCCCGGGAAGCCTGATCCCGACCCTGCCGGGCAGCACCTACACCGACCCGGCGATCTTCGAGCTGGAGCAGCGGAACATCTTCGAGCGGATGTGGTTCTGCGCGGTCCACAGCGCCGACCTCCCCGACGCCGGCAACTTCCGGACCGTCCAGATCGGGCGTGAGAGCGTGCTCGTCACGCGCTCCCGCGACGGCTCGCTGCGCGCGTTCCTCAACATCTGCCGGCACCGCGGCGCGAAGCTCTGCGTCGAGGAGACCGGCACGGTCAAGCGCAACTTCCAGTGCCCGTACCACGCCTGGACCTACGGCCTCGACGGCAGGCTCGTCGCCGCGCCGAACCTCACGTCCATGCCGGACGTCGACCGCGTCGAGTACGGCCTGAAGAAGGTGCACCTGCGCGAGTGGCTCGGGTACGCGTGGCTGTCGCTGGCCGACGAACCCGCGTCGTTCGAGGAAACCGTGCAGCAGGACGTGCGCGAACGGCTGGGCAACCTCGACGCGATCGGCAACTACCAGGTCAGCGAGCTGGAGCTGGGGCGCCGGATCACCTACGACGTGAAGGCCAACTGGAAGCTCATCATCGAGAACTTCATGGAGTGCTACCACTGCGCGACCATCCACCCCGAGCTGACGGAGGTCCTGCCGGAGTTCGCGGACGGGTACGCGGCGCAGTACTACGTCGGGCACGGCGCGGTGTTCGGCGAGGAGATCAAGGGCTTCACCATCGACGGGAGCGAGGGCTTCGCGAACCTGTCCGGTGTCGCCTCCGACCAGGAACGCCGGTACTACGCGATCACCGTGCGGCCGCAGGTGTTCATCAACCTCGTGCCCGACCACGTGATCATCCACCGGATGTTCCCGCTGGCCGCCGACCGCACCGTCGTGGAGTGCGACTGGCTCTACGCCAAGGACGTCGTCGCGACCGGCAAGGACGTCTCGCGGTCCGTCGAGCTCTTCCACCGCGTCAACGAGCAGGACTTCGAGGCCTGCGAACGGTGTCAGCCCGCGATGTCGTCGCGGGCCTACGCGCAAGGGGGTGTGCTGGTTCCCTCCGAACACCACATCGGGGAGTTCCACCGCTGGGTCCAGGAAGCCACAGCAACCAAGAGGTGGTAGAAGGCCATGCCCGAACCGGAAACGTTCTTACCCACCAGCAGAACACACACCGACAAGGTCGTCTTCGTCGTCTCCGCGGCCGTCGCCTCGGCGTTCCTCGCCTGGGGGATCATCGGCACGGACAGCCTGAGCAGCGTCTCGACCGCGGTGCTCGGCTGGGTCATCCGCAACACCGGCTGGGCGTTCCTGACCGCGGCGACCGGGTTCGTGGTCTTCGCGCTGTGGCTCGCGTTCAGCCGCTACGGCCGGATCCCGCTCGGGCACGACGGCGAGCGGCCGGAGTTCCGGACGGTCTCGTGGGTCGCGATGATGTTCAGCGCGGGCATGGGCATCGGGCTGATGTTCTACGGCGTCGCGGAACCGTTGTCGCACTTCGTGAAGCCGCCGCCGGGCACGGTGGAGGGCGGCACGGACGCGGCGGTCGAGACGGCGATGGCCACGTCGCTCTTCCACTGGGCGATCCACCCGTGGTCGATCTACGCGGTCGTCGGCCTCGCCATCGCGTACGGCACGTTCCGGCGCGGCCGCCGGCAGCTGATCAGCGCCGCGTTCGCGCCGCTGTTCGGTGACCGGGTGTCGGAGGGCCCGCTGGGCCGGTTGATCGACATCCTGGCGATCTTCGCGACGCTGTTCGGGTCGGCGGCCTCACTCGGGCTCGGCGCACTGCAGATCGGCAGTGGGCTGAAGGCGGGCGGGTTCGTGTCCGAGAACCCCGGTGTGGGCGTGCTGATCGGCATCATCGCGGTGCTCACGGTGGCGTTCGTGGCGTCGGCCGTGTCCGGTGTGGCCAAGGGCATCCAGTGGCTGTCGAACATCAACATGGTGCTGGCGACCGTGCTGGCGGTGTTCGTGTTCCTGGTCGGGCCGACCGTGCTGATCCTGAACCTGGTGCCGGCGGCGATCGGCGACTACTTCCGCGAGATGGGCGAGATGGTGTCCCGTTCCGGCGCCTCCGGCGGTGCCGCGATGGAGAGCTGGCTGTCGTCGTGGACGATCTTCTACTGGGCCTGGTGGATCTCGTGGACCCCGTTCGTCGGCATGTTCATCGCGCGGATCAGCCGCGGCCGCACGATCAAGCAGTTCGTCAGCGGCGTGATCCTGGTGCCGTCGGTGGTCAGCCTGATCTGGTTCACGATCATGGGCGGCACCGCGATCACCCTGCAGCGCGGTGGAACCGACCTGGCCGGGGCGGCGAACCCCGAGTCGCAGCTCTTCGGCGTGCTCGACCAGTTCCCGCTCGCCGCGGTCGCCGGTCTCGTCGTGATGGTCCTGGTGGCGATCTTCTTCGTCTCCGGTGCCGACGCGGCCTCGCTGGTGATGGGCACGCTGTCGCAGCGCGGCGCCATCGAACCGCACCGCCGGCTGGTGGTGTTCTGGGGCGTGGCGACCGGTGGTGTGGCGGCCGTGATGCTGCTCGTCGGCGGAGGTGGTGCGACCGCGCTGACCGGGTTGCAGAACCTCACGATCATCGCCGCGGCGCCGTTCGGACTCGTCATGGTCGTGCTCTGCGTGGCGCTGGCGAAGGACCTGCGCAGCGACCCGATGGTGGTGCGGGAGAAGCACTGCGCCGAGATCGTCGAGCAGGCGGTGGCGACCGGCAACGAGGAGTTCGACGGCGACTTCCGCCTGCAGGTGGAGGCCGCGCCCGTCAAGAACGACGACCAGGTCAGATCAACGCCCGAATCGCCTGCTCGAACCCGATGACGTGCTGGGAGGCGAGCTCGCTCGCCTTCTTGGCATCGCCCTCGACGACCGCGGTCAGCAGGGGCACGTGCTCGTCGACGTGACCGGCCATCCCGGACAGTCGGGGCAGGAAGACGCACCAGATCCGGGTGGCCAGGTTGTCGTAGGAGATCAGGGTGTCCTCGAGGAACGGGTTGTGCACGCACCGGTAGATCGCCCGGTGCACGCCGACGTCGTCGCGGAGCAGTCCGGTGTTGTCGCCCGGCCGTGCGGCGGTCTCCAGCTGGGACCGCAGCGCGGTCAGGGCGGCGCGGTCGTCCTCCGTGGCGCGGTCGGCGGCTGCCGCCGCGGCGAGGGGTTCGAGCGTCCGGCGCACCTCGGAGATGTGGGAGAGGTCGGAGATGTTCACGTCGGTGGCGAACGTGCCGCGGCGCGGGAAGGCGACGACGAGCCGTTCCTGCTCCAGGCGCTTGAGGGCCTCGCGGATCGGCGTGCGGCCGACGCCGAGCTCGGTGCGCAGCCTGTCCTCGTTGATGGGCTCGCCCGGCTTGATCGCCAGCATGACCAGGCGGTCCCGCAGGACCGCGTACGCCTGCTCGGTGAGTGAGACGGAGGCGGGCTCGTCGTTGACCCGTGCGTTCATGTGACCTACCGTAACGCACAGACTGATATACCAATAGTCGACCAGATGGATTCGCTGGAGGCGACGGAATGACCAGCCCGCCCGGAGCACATCTGCCCGAGCACCCGGACTTCCTCTGGGACGACCCGGAACCGAAGTCCTCCTACGACGTCGTGGTCGTCGGCGGTGGCGGGCACGGCCTCGCGACCGCGTACTACCTCGCGAAGGTGCACGGCATCACGAACGTCGCGGTGCTCGAGAAGGGCTGGCTCGCGGGCGGCAACATGGCCCGCAACACGACGATCATCCGGTCGAACTACCTGTGGGACGAGAGCTCCGGCATCTACGAGCACTCGCTGAAGCTGTGGGAGGGCCTGGAGGAGGACCTCGGCTACCCGATCCTGTTCGACCAGCGCGGGGTGCTGAACCTGGCGCACAGCCTGCAGGACGTGCGGGACAGCGTCCGCCGGGTCAACGCCAACCGGCTCAACGGCATCGACGCGGAGTGGGTGGATCCGGCCGGGGTCAAGGAGATCTGCCCGATCGTCAACACCTCGCCGGACGTGCGCTACCCCGTGCTGGGCGCGACCTACCAGCCGCGCGCGGGCATCGCGAAGCACGACTACGTGGCCTGGGGCTACGCGCGGGCGGCGCACGAGATGGGCGTCGACCTGATCCAGAACTGCGAGGTCACCGGACTGGAGACCGCGGGCGGCAGGATCACCGCGGTGCGGACGTCGCGCGGCCGGATCGCGGCGGGCAAGGTCGCGTTGTGCGCGGCCGGGCACAGCTCGGTGCTCGCGAAGATGGCCGGGATCCCGCTGCCCCTCGCCTCGCACCCGTTGCAGGCACTGGTGTCCGAGCTGCTGGAGCCCGTGCACCCGACCGTCGTGATGTCGAACGCCGTGCACGTCTACGTCTCCCAGGCGCACAAGGGGGAACTGGTGATGGGCGCCGGCATCGACAGCTACAACGGCTACGGCCAGCGGGGTTCCTTCCACATCATCGAGCAGCAGATGGCGGCGGCGCTGGAGCTCTTCCCCGTCTTCGCGCGGGCGCACCTGCTGCGGACGTGGGCGGGCATCGTCGACGTCAGCCCGGACGCGTCCCCGATCGTCGGCCTCACGCCCGTCGGCGGGCTGTACCTCAACTGCGGCTGGGGCACCGGCGGTTTCAAGGCCACGCCCGGTGTCGGCGACTGCTTCGCGCACACCATCGCCCACGACAAGCCGCACCCGTTCAACGAGCCGTTCACCCTCGAGCGCTTCACCACGGGCGCTCTCGTCGACGAGCACGGCGCCGCCGCCGTGGCCCACTAGGAGCGCTGACGATGCAACTCATCCCGTGTCCGTGGTGCGGCCCGCGCGAGGAGGCCGAGTTCCACTACGGCGGCCAGGCCCACGTCGCGTACCCCGAGGACCCGTCGGCGCTCACCGACGAGGAGTGGGCCCGGTACGTGTTCTTCCGCGAGAACCCGAGCGGCCCGTTCGCCGAGCGCTGGAGCCACAACGCCGGGTGCCGGCGGTGGTTCAACGCCGTCCGCGACACCCGCACCCACGACCTGCTGGCCGTCTACCGCGTGGGCGAGCCCATGCCCGAGGTGACCGCATGAACCTCCGCACTCCCACCGGTGGCGCAGTCGACCGGAACACCGTGCTGCACTTCACCTTCAACGGCACCGAGTACACCGGGCACCCCGGCGACACGCTCGCGTCGGCGTTGCTGGCCCACGGCGTGCACGAGATCGGCAGCAGCGTGAAGCTCGGCCGTCCGCGCGGCATCGTCGCGGCGGGCTCCGAGGACCCGACGTCGCTGGTGCAGGTCGAGGCGCCGTTCTCGGAGCCGATGCTGCTCGCCACGACCGTCGAGCTGTACGACGGCCTGGTGGCGCGCGGCCTGGCGGGCCAGGGGAGGCTGTCGGCCGAACCGGACCCGGCGCGGTACGACGCGAAGCACGAGCACTGCGACGTTCTCGTCGTCGGCGCCGGTCCCGCCGGACTGGTGGCGGCGCTGACGGCGGCTCGTGCCGGTGCCCGCGTGGTGCTCGTGGACGAGCAGAACCAGGCGGGCGGCGCGTTGCTCGGCGTCGACGAGTACCTCGACGACCGGCCGTCCGCCGAGTGGGTCGCGGACGTCGTCGCCGAGCTGAGGTCGACGCCCGGCGTGCTGGTGCTGGAGCGCACCACGGCGTTCGGCATGTACCAGGACGGGTTCGTGCTCGCCCTGCAGAAGCGCACCGACCACCTGGGCTTCGCTGCGCCCGCTTCCGTGGCGCGGCACCGGGTCTGGCGGATCCGGACGCGGCAGACCGTGCTCGCCACGGGTGCGCACGAACGCCCTGTGGTGTTCGCGGACAACGACCGGCCCGGGATCATGCTGGCGTCCTCCGCGCGCACGTTCCTGCACCGCTACGGCGTGCTGCCCGGTTCGCGGGCGGTGGTGTTCACGACGAACGACTCCGCGTACTGCGCGGCGATCGACCTCGCGGAGTCCGGTGTGGACATCGCGGTGGTCGTGGACGCACGCGAGAACGCTCCGGCTCGGCTCGCGACGGAGTGCGCCGCGCGGGGGATCGAGGTGCGCGCCGGGCAGGTCGTCACCGGCACCGACGGACCCGGCCGCATCACGGCGGCGCACGTCGGCGACGAGCCGATCGCCTGCGACGTGCTTCTCGTCTCCGGCGGCTGGAACCCGGTCGTGAGCCTGTTCAGCCAGGCCCGCGGCACGCTGCGCTACGACGCCGAGCTCGGTGCCTTCGTGCCGGGCGAGGAGCTGTCCTCCGTCCGCGTCGCGGGATCGGCCACCGGCGAACTCGACCTCACCGCATGCGCCCGCCAGGGCCGTGACGCCGGCGCCGAAGCCGCCCGGGCCGCCGGGTTCACCGCGGGCGGCCAGGTCCCGCTGCCCGCCTCCGACTCCCGGTGCACCGCCCGCTCCGGCCTGGTCCTGTGGCGCGTGCCGGGCTCCGACGACACCGGCTTCGTCGACCTGCAACGCGACTCGACGGTCGCGGACGTGCTGCGGGCGACCGGCGCGGGCCTGCGGTCGTTGGAGCACATCAAGCGCTACACGACCATCGGCACCGCGCACGACCAGGGCAAGACGTCCGGCATGATCGCGGCCGGCATCGTGGCCGAGGCGCTCGGCGTGGAGCTGGCCGAGCAGCGGCCGACGACGTTCCGCCCGCCCTACACCTCGGTCTCGTTCGCCGCGCTCGCCGGACGTGACCGCGGCGAGCTGCACGACCCGGTGCGCGTCACGTCGATCCACCCGTGGCACGTCGAGCACGGGGCGTTGTTCGAGGACGTCGGCCAGTGGAAGCGGCCCTGGTACTACCCGAGGCCGGGCGAGGACCTGCACACCGCCGTGCTGCGCGAGTGCAAGGCGACGCGCGAGGGTGTCGGCATGATGGACGGTTCGACGCTCGGCAAGATCGACGTCCAGGGCCGGGACGCCGGCAGGTTCCTCGACATGCTCTACACGAACATGATGAGCACGCTGAAGGTCGGCAGGATCCGCTACGGCGTGATGTGCGGCGTCGACGGCATGGTGATCGACGACGGCACGGTGATCCGCGTCGGCGAGCAGCGCTACCTCGTCACCACGACCACCGGCAACGCCGCGAAGATCCTCGACTGGATGGAGGAGTGGCTGCAGACGGAGTGGCCGCACCTCGACGTGCACTGCACCTCCGTCACCGAGCACTGGGCGACGATCCCGTTGGTGGGTCCGCGATCCCGGGACGTGCTCGCGGCCGTGGCACCGGGCCTCGACGTGTCGAACGAGGCCTTCGAGTTCATGACCTGGCACGACGCCGAGGTCGCCGGGGTGCCGGCGCGGGTGTGCCGGATCAGCTTCTCCGGCGAGCTCGCGTACGAGATCAACGTGACCGCCTGGCACGGCATCACCGTGTGGGAGGCGCTGATGGCGGCGGGGGAGCGGTACGGGATCACGCCGTACGGCACCGAGACCATGCACGTGCTGCGCGCCGAGAAGGGCTACCCGATCATCGGGCAGGAGACCGACGCGACGGTCACGCCGCACGACCTCGGCATGTCGTGGGCGGTGTCGAAGAAGAAGCCGGACTTCATCGGCAAGAGGTCGTTCGCTCGCGCCGAGAACACCCGCACGGACCGCAAGCAGCTCGTCGGCCTGCTGCCCGCCGACCCGTCCGTGCTGCTGCCGGAGGGCTCACAGATCGTCGAGACCGACCGGCTGCCCCAACCGCCCGTCCGGATGCTCGGCCACGTCACCTCCAGCTACCCGAGCGCCGCTCTCGGGCGGACCTTCGCGCTGGCCCTGGTGCGCTCGGGCCACGAACGCATCGGCGAGACGCTGTACGTGCCCGTCGAGGACTCGCTGGTGCCGGTCACCGTCACCGAATCCGTGCTCTACGACAAGGAAGGAGCCCGCCGTGACGGTTAGTCCACTCGCCGCCTGGAGCGACCGGCTGGCGGCGCTGGCGCCCGTGCTGGACGCCACCGAGGTGCCGTTCCGCTCGCAGCTCACCGTCCGCGTGTCCGATCCGGACGCCATCGCGGCGATGGGCTCTACCCTCGGTGTCGGTTTTCCCTCCGCTGCTTGCACTTTCACCTCGGGCACCGGACCATGCGGGGACGTCGAGGTGCTCTGGCTCGGACCGGACGAGTTCCTCGTCACGGCCCCGCCCGGCCAGCAGGTCACGATCGAGGAGGTGTTGCGTGGCGCGCTCGGCACCGCCCGGGGGTCCGTTGTGGACACTTCGGCTCAACGCACGACGGTGGTCCTCCAGGGGCCGCGCGTCCGGGACGTGCTGGCTCACGGATGTTCCGTGGACCTGCACCCGGCTTCGGCTCCCCGCGGCACTTGCGTGCAGACACTCCTCGCCAGGACGGGAATCGTCCTGCAGGTGACCGGCGACGACAGCGTCACGGTCCTGGTGCGCTCGTCGTTCGCCGGATACCTCGCCGCCTGGCTCGTGGACGCCTGCACCGAGTACCTGGCGGTGCCGTGATGGCCCAGTTCACCCTGACCCTGCACTGCCCCGAGCGGGCGGGCATCGTCCACGCCGTGACGTCGTTCCTCGTCGACCACGGCTGTGACATCGTGCAGCACCAGCAGTTCGACGACGACGTGCGCGGCAAGCTGTTCCTGCGCACGGCCTTCTCCTGCGCCGGCGCGACGGTGGACTCGCTGGCGGGCGAGTTCGCCGCGGTGGCCGCGGAGTTCCAGATGGAGTTCGAGCTGCACGACGAGCGGGCACCGCGCGTCCTCGTGATGGTGTCGAAGGCCGGCCACTGCCTGAACGACCTGCTCTTCCGCTGGCGCGCGGGCGGTCTCGGCGGCGAGATCGCGGCCGTCGTGTCGAACCACGAGGACCTGCGCCCGATGGCGGAGGCGGCCGGGCTCGACTTCGTGCACGTGCCGAACACGGCCGAGACGAAGCACGCCGCCGAGCAGCGGCTGGTCGAACTGGTCGAGGAGTACCAGGCGGACCTGGTGGTGCTGGCGCGGTACATGCAGGTGCTGTCGAACGACCTGTGCGCGAAGCTCGAGGGCCGCGTGATCAACATCCACCACTCGTTCCTGCCCGGCTTCAAGGGCGCCAAGCCGTACCACCAGGCCTACGACCGGGGCGTGAAGTACGTGGGCGCGACGGCCCACTACGTGACGCCCGACCTGGACGAGGGCCCGATCATCGAGCAGGAGGTCCTGCGCGTCGACCACTCCTTCGACCCGCGCGCCCTCACCGCCGCCGGCCGTGACGCGGAGGCGCTCGCTCTCTCGCGGGCGGTGCGCTGGCACTGCGAGCACCGGGTGCTGCTCAACGGCAACAGCACAGTGGTGTTCCGCTGACGTCCTGCGGGGTTCAGCCGTGCCGGTCCTTGCGTGCCAGCAGCTGCGCTTGGAGGAACCGCTCGCCGTCGATCGGTTCGCGCACCAGCCGCCCGACCTCCGCGAAACCGGCCTGCCGCACCAGTTCCCCCATTCCGGAGGGCGACCAGCGGTAGGCCGGCGTCACCTTGTGGTCGAACTCCACCGGTTCCGGGTCGTCGCCCGCGAAGAACCCGAGCATCAGGTGACCACCCGGTGCCAGCACGCGGAAGAACTCGGCGAAGACGGAGGGGAGCTCGGCCGGCGGCAGGTGGATGACGGAGTAGAACGCCAGGATGCCGCCCAGAGCACCGTTTCCGAGGTCGAGCTCGGCCATCGAGCCCACCTCGAACCGGAGGTGCGGATGGGCCGCGCGCGCCAGTTCGACCATCGCGGGGGAGAGGTCGAGGCCGAACACGTCCAGGCCCAGCCCGTGGAGGTGTGCGGTGAGGTGGCCGGGGCCGCAGCCGAGGTCGGCGACCGGGCCGTCGGTGAGCTCGACGAAGGCCGCCAGCATCGCGCGTTCGAACGGCCTGGTGTCGAGCATGTCGCTGAAGAGTTCGGCGTAAAGGGGTGCGACCGAGTCGTAAGGAGTCACGGCCGGAACCCTAGTCCGGGGCTTTTCACGCGAGCGGAGGTCCGGCGGCATGCCGTGACAGGAGAACGGTGTTCTGAGCTGCGGTGACACGGCTTGTCGAAGGCGGTGTCGGTCGAGGGCCCAGGAGCACCGTTCAGGAGGGCGGATGTGAGTCGCCCTGCCACGCTGCGCGCCGAACCGCGGGTACCCGAATCGCGGCACCGATGCCGCGTCTCCGGACCGGGCTCGGTGTTGTCGTCGGCGGCGAAGGCATGACTGCCCCTGATGCCGCGACAACGGCGATCTGCTGGTGGCAGGCGCTCCGGGGCACAGGTCGCGAAACCCTCACTGCTGGAGCCGTCTTCGCCTGGGCTGCCCTTCGTGCCTGGACAGACGTGGTCTCCTGATCCTGAGACGCCCGTCATCGAATACCGGTCCGGCCGTTGGGCGTTCATCGGCGGGCTGGCCTTGGTCGTCGTCTTCGGGTTGGCCGCCTTCTTCCCCGACGTCGGGGAACCGTCCACTTCGTCGAAGGTGAAGAACCTTCCTCCGGCCGCCGCGTCGGTCCTCTTCGGCTCGCTCGTGCTGACCGGACTGATGATCATGATCGGCTCCGTCCCCCGCACGCATCGCTTCGCCGTCGATCGACGTGGCCTGTGCTGGCAAGCCGGTCGCAAATCCGATCTGATCGCGTGGGAGGAGTTGCGCGCCGTGCGCGGACGGGAACCGCGCCCGCCGGTCCAGGGCGGCCCGAACCCGAAGCCCGTGGTGCCTGCCCTGGTGTTCACCCCTGTGGACGGACTTTTCTCGACTCGCCACAGCGCGCTGGTGACACCCTCGCCGGACGCCAATCCGGAAGTGGAACTGAGACTGCCGAACTTCGCCACGGTCCGGCAGCTCACCCAGGAGATAGCCAGAGTCCGGCCGGACCTGCTCTCGAGTTCACCGCCCGGCCCCGGAATCTCGCCCTGACCGACCACGGCTCTCCACCGACACGGCCACCACAACGACCTCCAAACCGAAAGGAGGACTCACACCCGAATTGTTGGAAAAGAATGGCTGTTGCCAGTGAGCGGCTGTTGCACCGTCGACGCAAACCTGTTCGTGTGCTTATAGTTCCGCCGTGATTTCCGTTCTGCGCGATCCGGCCTACCGGAATCTGTTCGGTGCCCAGGTCGTCGCGCTGACCGGGACGGGACTGGCGACCGTCGCGCTCGGGCTGCTGGCGCACGACCTCGCCGGACCGCGGGCGGGAACGGTGCTCGGCACCGCGCTGGCGATCAAGATGGTCGCGTACGTGGCGGTGGCGCCGATCGCCACGGCGTTGCTCGGGTCGCTGCCCCGCCGCGCCGTGCTCGTGACGTTGGACGTCGTGCGGGTCCTGGCGGCCGCGTCGCTGCCGTGGGTCAGCGAGGTGTGGCAGGTCTACGTGCTGATCTTCGTGCTGCAGGCGGGATCCGCCGCGTTCACGCCGTTGTTCCAGGCGACCATCCCGGACGTGCTGCCGCGCGAACGCGACTACACGCGCGCGATCACGTTGTCGCGCACGGCCTACGACCTGGAGAGCCTGCTCAGTCCGGCCCTCGCCGCGGCCGCGCTGGCGTGGGTGGGCTTCCCGCAGCTCTTCCTCGGCACCGCGCTCGGGTTCGCGGCGTCGGCCCTGCTCGTGCTCTCGGCCGCGCTCCCGCGCCCGAAACCGTTGCCCCGCAACGGAAGCTGGTACGACGTCACGACGCGCGGCATCCGCATCTACCTCGCCACACCGCGTCTGCGCGGGCTGCTCGCCGTTCACCTCACCGCCGCGGCGGCGGGGTCGATGGTGTTCGTGAACACCGTGGCGCACGTGCGGGACGGGCTGGGGCTGGACGCCTCGGCCGTCGCGATCGCGTTGGCGGCCAACGGATCGGGCTCGCTGGTGGCGGCCTTGGCTTTGCCCCGGCTGCTCGACCGGTTCCCGGATCGCGTGGTGGTGATGCGCGCGGCGTTCACGCTCGTGGTGGTGCTGTCGGCCGGGACGGTGTTCGCCGGGCACTGGCTCACGTTGCTGGTGCTGTGGGCGTTGATCGGCGCCGGGTGCGCGCTCGCCCTGACCCCCGGTGCCCGCCTGCTGCGCCGCTCCGCCGACCCGGCCGACCGGCCCGCGCTGTTCGCGGCGGACTTCGCGCTGTCCCACGCCTGCTGGCTGCTCTGCTACCCGCTCGCCGGCTGGGTGGCGACGACGTTCGGCATCGCGACGGCTTTCGTCGTGCTCGGTGTTCTGACCGCCGCGGGCGCGGTCGTGGCGTTGGGGCTCTGGCCGACGCACGACCCGGAGGTCGTCGAACATGAGCATCGCGACCCCGAAGGCGGTGTGTGGACGCATTCGCACGAGTTCCACATCAACTCCGACCACCTGCGCTGGCCTGAATTGAAGAGGTGAAACCGAAAAGTTAAATTCGCGGGCGGCGGGATTTGCGGAATACCGTTCCGGCATCCCTGCCTGCGAAGGAGTTCCACTCATGCGAGTGCGCAGCAAAATCATCGCTGCCGCGTGCGGATCGGTTCTGGCGATCGGCGCGTTCGGCACCACCCAGAGCGCGGCCCAGCCCGACGCGGCGACCCTGCAAGCCGAGGCGCACCAGCGGTTCGACGGCCTGTCGCAGGACCTGCGCGGCCAGCTCGCCGGCCACTGGTTCGACGCGGCCGCCGGTCGCCTGACCGTCGCCGTCCCGACCGAGAAGGTCGCACGCCAAGCACGTTCCGAAGGCGTCAACGCCGTTGTGGTGCAACGCAGTGCCACTCAGCTGGAGAAGCTCCTCGGCGACGTCAGGTCGTTGATCGGCGACGGCGTGCCGGGCGTGTTCAGCTGGGGTGTCGACGTGCGGGACAACGAGGTCGACGTCACGGTCAACACGTCGTCGAGGACCGAGGCCACCGACCGATTCCTCTCGAAGGTGCGCGGCCTCGACGGCGTGCACGTCGTGGAGACCAAGTCGCAGCAACGCCAGCAGGCCGGCACCGTCCAGGCGGGCAGCCCGTGGTGGCCGGGTTCGGAGTCGAACTGCTCGATCGGCTTCGCCGCGACGGACGCCTCCGGCGGCAAGCACTTCCTCACCGCCGGCCACTGCACGAACGACGCGAACCAGGCGGCCTACGGCCAGTCCGGCCAGCAGAACAGGCTCGGCACCTCGAACACGGGCGGCACCCGCAGCGTGAACGCGCGCGAAGGCGACATGGGCGTCGTCGCGGTGACCGAACCGGGCTGGACCCTCTCCGCGTCCGTGAACACGTGGGGCCAGCCCGCCGTCACCGTGACGGGCTCGGCCGAGGCCATGGTCGGCGACCGCGTCTGCCACTCCGGCAACACCTCGAAGTGGCAGTGCGGCGAGGTCAAGTACACGAACAAGGCCGTGGACTACGGCGGCGGCCTCGTGATCGAGGGTCTGACCTGGACCACCGCGTGCTCCAAGGGCGGCGACTCCGGCGGCGCCTGGCTGCTCGGCGACAAGGCCGTGGGCCTGCACGACGGCGGCCCGTCCCAGTGCGTGCAGAACCCGTCGGACGACGAGCTCTCGCTCTTCCAGCCGGTCAACGAGGCCCTCCGCAAGTGGAACCTCACCCTCGTGACGGGCACCGGCTCCGGCGACACGACCGCCCCCACCACCCCCGGCACCCTCCGGTCGACCGGCGTGAGCGCGTCCAGCGCCTCCCTCACCTGGGACGCCTCGACGGACAACGTCGGCGTGACGGCCTACGAGGTGCTCAACGGCACCGCGGTCGCGACGACGGTCACCGGCACCACCGCCACCGTCACCGGCCTGACCGCGGACACCGCCTACACGTTCGCGGTCCGAGCGGTGGACGCGGCGGGCAACCGTTCGGCGCCGTCCTCTTCGCTTGGTGTTCGCACTTCTGCGGGAGGGTCAGGGCGGACGTTCAGCAGCGACACGGATTACGCGATCCGCGACTACCAGGTGGTGGCCAGTCCGGTGCGTTCCACTGCTGCCGGTGCCGCCGGCAACCCGATGACGGTCAAGGTGGATGCCACGCACACCTGCTTGGAGGACCTCAACGTCACGCTTGTGGCGCCTAGCGGGCGGACTTACCCGTTGATGCGCACGCCTGGTGGCGGGTATGCGTGCCACCCGTTTGTGGCTGGTAGGACGTTCTCCGTGGTGCCTGGTGCGGGGGAGGCCGCGAGCGGCACCTGGACGCTTCGGGTCGGGGACAACGGTCCTGGGGACATGGGCGTTCTGAGTGGGTGGTCGCTCACGGTCTAGTGGGAGCGGTGTGGGTGTGGTCGCGTTGGTGCGGCCGCACCCACACCCGTGTGCGGCTGTCGCGCGCACGGTGGTGCCTGCACACGCGACCTTGCACGCGGGGCAGCTTTCGCGTGCCTCGCCATACGTGCGCGCACGGCGCCCAACGCGCCCACGCGTTCCCCACCACCCCAGCCCGCCCCACCACCCCTCACCAAGTCCACTCGAACCCATAACACCCAGGCCCGAACCTCAACGCCACCCCCAGCACCGACCCACCCTCGTCCACCCGCACCCCCACCGACCGCCGACCCCCGTCCGCCTCCTGCACCACCCGCCGGCAACTACGAGGCACCACCCCGAAGGTCACCTCCAGCACGTACTCGTGCACAGGCCGCCGGAACTTCCGCGAGTAGTTGGTGGCCAACGGATAGGGCGCGGAGTTCACCAACTCGTGCTCGGTGATCACGGTCTGCCCGCGCCGCAACGGCGCCCGGAACAACAACTCCGCCACCAGCAACCCGTCCGAAGGACGAGTCACCACCCGCCCGAGCCGGCAGTTGTGCAACGGCCTGATCGAAGGCAACGGCCTGTCGTGCTCATCGAGGTGCAGGATCACGACCCACCGGTCGGGGCCGTCCTCCTCCGCGCGGAGCACCTGCCGCGACACGTACGACCGCTCGCCGCGGTCCGGGCCCACGGCCACGCGGTCGTGCTGGCTGATGCGGGTCAGGCGCGCGTCCCAGCGGGTGTCGACGCCGCCGACCACGTCGTCGATCACCGACGGTGTCGGCCACAGTTCGCTGAGGCCGGTCTGGCGGCGGCTTCCGCGCACTGCCGGTCCGAGCAGTGAGGACAACGCGCCGGGCGCCAGGGACAGCACCTCCTCCAGGCACGAGACGGCGGCCATGGAGGCGCGGCGTTCCGGGCGGCTTCGGCCCGTCTGCCAGTAGCTGAGGGTGGCGAGGCTGACCGACACGCCTCGGCGGGCCAGGTGGTCGCGGATGCGTTCCAAGGACAACCCGCGCGCTGTCACGGCTTCTCGCAGCACCGCGGCGAAGTCGGGCGCCGGGACCGACATCGTTGTCTCCTTCCGGGAGGTCTGCCGACGCTATCCCTCTTATGGCGCAACGGAAGCCCGGACTTAAAAGTGAAAACGGACATCGCCGGGCCGCCGCACGTCAACGAGCGCCACAACCCTCCGAACGACCGGATGTCGGGCGCGGTCCCGGCGGCTACCGTCGCGTCACCCTGCGAACCAAGGAGCCCGAAGGTGCGAAGAAGAAGACCCCTGCTCGTCGCCGCACTCCTGGCGCTGACGGCGACCCTGCCCGCCGCCCCCGCCCAGGCCGCCGGGTGCTCCGGCACCAACGACGGCGACTTCGCGATCGGTGACAACACCACCGTCGAGTCGCCCATCGCCATCAGCGAGTGCGGGTCGGCGCCGTCGGCCACCGCCACGGTGCCGGTGAAGATCGTGCACACCTACATCGGCGACCTCCAGGTCAGCCTGATCGCCCCGGACGGCTCCGCCTACGTCCTGCACAACCGGAGCGGTGGGTCCGCGGACGACATCGACCAGACCTACACCGTCGACCTGTCGGGCGAGACGTCCAACGGCACGTGGAAGCTCCGCGTCAACGACAACGCGAACAACGACACCGGCCGGATCGACACCTGGTCGCTGAACCTCGGCGGATCGACGCCCGCCAACGACTTCTCCGTCGCCGTCTCGCCGACGTCCGGTTCGGTCGCCGCGGGCAGCACGGCCACGACGACCGTCCAGACCCAGACGACGGCCGGTCAGGCGCAGACCGTCGCGCTGACCGCCTCCGGTCTTCCCTCCGGCGCGACGGCGTCGTTCAGCCCGGCCTCGGTCACGTCCGGGGCCGGCTCCACGCTGTCGATCAGCACGGCGACGTCGATCTCGTCCGGCACGTACCCGATCACGGTGCGGGCGGCGGGCACGACGACCAAGACCGCGACCTACACCCTGACGGTCACGGGCGGCACCGGGCCGCAGATCCCGGACATCGACATCGCCAACGTCAAGGCGCACCTGGCGCAGTTCGGCACGATCGCCTCGCAGAACGGCGGCAACCGGCGCTCGACGTCGGCGGGTTACCGCGCGTCGGTGGCGTACGTGAAGGACAAGCTCGCCGCGGCCGGGTACTCGGTCACCGAGCAGGCCTGCACCTCCGGCTGCACCACCGGCGCCGGCCCGAACGTCATCGCGGAGTGGCCCGGCGGTGACGCGAACAACGTCTACATGTTCGGCGCCCACCTCGACGGCGTGTCCGCGGGACCGGGCATCAACGACAACGGCTCGGGCTCGGCCGCGTTGCTGGAGACCGCGCTCGTGCTCGCCCAGCGCAACCCGTCGATGACCAACAAGGTCCGCTTCGGCTGGTGGACCGACGAGGAGCAGGGCCTCAACGGCTCGCGCTTCTACGTCTCGCAGCTGCCGTCCACCGAACGCTCGAAGATCAAGACCTACCACAACTTCGACATGGTCGGCTCGACCAACGGCGGCTACTTCATCAACAACATCAGCTCCGCGCAGTCCACGCACATGAAGGCATACTGGGACTCCCTCGGCCTGCAGCCGGAGGAGAACACCGAGGGCCGCAACCGGTCCGACGACGCGTCGTTCACCAACGCGGGCATCCCGGCGTCCGGGTACGCGATGGGCGCGAGCGCCCGCAAGACCGCGGCCCAGGCGACGAAGTGGGGCGGCACGTCGGGCAGCGCGTTCGACCCCTGCTACCACGCGTCCTGCGACACCACCGCGAACATCAGCGACACCCACCTCAACCGCGCGGTCGACGGCATCGCCTACACCCTGTGGAAGTCCGCCGTCGGCACGGGAACGCCTGGCGCGGACTTCTCCGTGTCGGTGTCGCCGGCGTCCGGTTCGGTGGCGGCGGGATCGTCGGTCTCGGCCACGGCCGGCACCGCCACGGTGAGCGGCAACGCGCAGACGGTGCAGCTGTCGGCGTCCGGACTCCCCTCCGGCGCAACGGCTTCGTTCAGTCCGGCGTCCGTCCAAACAGGAGCGAGCTCGACGCTGACGATCAGCACCGCGGCGTCCACCCCCGCGGGCACCTACCCGGTGACGATCACCGCGACCGGCACGGCGACCCGCACGGCCACCTACGCGCTGACCGTCACGGGCGGCGGTGGCGGCAGCTGCACCGGCACCAACCCGAACGACGTCGCCATCCCGGACGCGGGCGCCGCGGTCGACAGCGACGTCGTGATCTCCGGGTGCTCGTCCACGCCGTCCGCCAGCTCGGTGGTGACGGTCCGGATCGTCCACCCGTACATCGGTGACCTGACGGTGGCCCTCATCGCGCCGGACGGCACGGCGTACACGCTGCACAACCGCACGGGCGGCAGCGCGGACAACATCGACCGCACCTACACGGTCAACGTGTCCGGAGAAGGTGCCAACGGCACGTGGAAGCTCCGCGTCCGCGACCTGGCGGCGTCCGACGTCGGCACGATCGACACGTGGGGCGTCAACCTGGCTCCGTAAGACGTGAAGTGGCCTCTCAGAACACCGCTCAACTGGGTATTCTGGGAGGCCACTTCTCCACGGCAACATCGTCGTCGTGACCACTCAGCACACCATCAAGATCGAAGAACTCGGCGGCGCGGACACGGCCCTGGCGTTCGACGTGATGCGCGAGCTCCGCCCACACCTCACCGACGCCGACGAGTTCGTGGAACTCGTCCGCACCCAACGGCGTGAGGGCTACCGTCTCGTCGTCTCCTACGACGAGACGGGCCTCCTGGTCTCACTCGCCGGATTCCGGCACCAGACCAGCCTCTACGCCGGATCGCACCTCTACATCGACGACCTGAGCACACTGCCCTCCGCACGCGGCAAGGGGCACGCGGGCGCCCTGCTGCGGTGGGTCGACGAGGAGGCCCGCCGCCTCGGCTGCGCGGGCGTGCACCTCGACTCCGGGACGCAGCGGCACGACGCGCACCGCCTCTACCTGGCCTCCGGCTTCGTCATCCCGGCGTTCCACTTCGCCAAGAGCCTCTGAAACGGCGTCGCGCCCACGCCGTGCAGGGCGACGCTGCCGAGCACGCACACGACCGTGATCGTCAGGATCGTGTCGGCGGCGGGTCCCTCCGGCAGCCGGTTGAACGCGAGCAACCCGAACACGATCGTCGTCGTGCCCCGCGGCCCCAGCGCGCCGACGAGCAGGCGTTCACGCCGGCGCATCCGCGACCCGGTGAGGGCGAGGAGCACGGGCCCGAGCCGCACCACGGTGAGCACGGCCGCGCAGAACAGCAGCACCTGCCACGACACGCCCAGGTAGAACGTCAGCACGGCGGCGATGCCGACCACGAACCACATGGTCATCGTCAGCAGCCCGGTGACGTCCTCCAGCAGGTGCAGGTCGGAGTTCAGCGCGTCCGTGCGCGCCTCGGCCCGTCCGGTGCGCACCCGGCGGGCCTTGAGCAACCGGTGCACGTACCGGAACGTGATGCCGCAGACGAACGAGGCGACGAAGCCGTTGCCGTCGATCGCGACCGTCGCGGTGAAGGTCAGCAACGGCGTGAGCAGCACCGCGACGCGGGCGGACTGGTCGCTCACCCAGTCCGCCTGGTGGGCGAGGTCCATCAGCCAGCCGAGCAGCGCGCCGATCACCACCCCGGCCAGCAACGCCTTCACCGCGAACGGCAGCACCGTGCCGAGCGCCTCCAACGGCGTGCGCTCCTGTGTGTCGTCACCGGCCAGGACCAGTGCGAACAGGAACAGCGGCGTCACGATGCCGTCGTTGTAGCCGCCTTCGACGTTCAGCGTGCTCCGCACCCGCGCCGACAGCCCCTTGTCGCGCACCACGCGCTCGGCCGGGGCGAAGTCGATCGGCACCGTCACGCACGCGATCAGCAGCAGCACCTCCCACGGCAGGCGCGGGAACAGCAACCAGCCCAGCAGCGCCGCCACGGCGATGCTGATCGGCATCGCGACGAGCAGCACCCGTGCCACCAGTCCCGGATAGGGACCCCACAACCGGCCCGCGCGCACTTCCGTCGCGTCGACGAACAGCAGCACCGCGAGGATGATCTCGGCCGCGTGCTGCACCGACTCGGTGTTGAGGCCGTCGGCGATGCCGCTCGGCTCGAACCACCCCACCACGACCCCGGCCAGCACCATCACGAGCGGAGCGCCGAGCAGCCAGCGGTCCAGGCGGTTCGCCGCGAGCGACCGGACGACCATCGCGAACGCGGCGGCGAGCAACAGCGAGTTCATGGGCCCATCTTGGCCCGCACGTCCACAAAGGACATCCGCAGGCACTGCTCCGGACGGACCGATTCCGACCATTCACCTAAACCGGGACGCCGCATCGTACGTACTCCTGGACATGAGCGGATCTCAGTCCGGTAACGAGAGGACGCCACATGGGCAAGCACCACGATGACCACCGCCGCGGAAAGGTGATCGCGGGCGCCATCGGTCTCGTCGCCCTGGCGATCACAGGCGCGACGTTCACCGCCAGCCAGGCGGCGCCACAGGTGCGCACGTCACCGGAGAAGGCCACCGAGACGTTGCGGGAGAAGGCCTCCGTGACGGGAACCGCGTGGGCCGTCGACCCGGCGACGAACGAGGTGCTCGTGACCGCCGACAGCACCGTGACCGGCGCGAAGTGGGACAACCTGGTGTCCACGGTCGACGCCATGGGCGCCGGGGTGAAGCTGCAACGGACCTCCGGCGAGTTCCGGCTGTTCGCCGAGGGCGGTGACGCGATCTTCGCCGGCGGCAGCCGCTGCTCGCTCGGCTTCAACGTGGTCACCGGCAACGGCAGCCCCGCCATCCTGACCGCGGGCCACTGCACGGCCGCGGGCAGGCAGTTCTCCCTGACACCGGGCGGACGCGCCGCCGCCGCGGTCGCGCGCTCGACGTTCCCCGGCGCCGGAGACTTCGCCCTGCTCACCTACAACAACCGCAACACCGACGCGCCCAGCGAGGTCGACACCGGCAACGGCCGCAGGGTGCGGATCGAGCGCGCCGCCGAGGCACGCGTCGGTCTGCAGGTCCAGCGCATGGGCAGCACGACAGGTCTGCGCTCCGGCCGCGTCACCGGCCTCAACGCCACGGTCAACTACCCGGAGGGCCGCGTCACCGGCCTGATCCAGACCACCGTGTGCGCCGAGGGCGGCGACAGCGGCGGCCCGATGTTCACGAACAACGGCAACGCGATCGGCATCACCTCCGGGGGCAGCGGCAACTGCCGCACCGGCGGAGTGACGTTCTTCCAGCCCGTCACCAGGGCGCTCGCCGCGGTGGGTGCGCGCATCGGGTAGCGGTCGGGCGGCGGTGCCCCCGTGCCACTCCCGGCAGGACGCGCGGCTTTCGAGGTGCGCGTCCTGCCGGCCCTTCGCGGTTCCCGGCGGTCTCGGACGGTGGGTTACCCTGCCGAGTCGTGGCGACTTCGAGGAGTGACGACGAGGCGGTGACAGCGTGCGCGCTGGCCGCCGGCGCGGGTGATCGCGAGGCGCTGGAGCGGTTCATCCGCCTCACGCAGCGCGACGTCTGGCGGCTGGTCGCGCACCTCGGCGGCATCGGCGTCGCCGACGACCTCACCCAGGACGTCTACCTGCGCGCCCTGCGGTCGCTGCCGGGCTTCGAGGCCCGTTCGTCGGCCCGCACCTGGCTGCTCTCGATCGCCCGCCGCACCGTCGTCGACCACATCCGGGCCGCCGTCGCGCGCCCGTCGATCGCCTGGTCGGCCGACTACCAGGTGGCCTCGGACGCGGACCGCTACACCGAGCACGCGCGCTCGGCCGGGTTCGAGGACGTGGTCGAGCTGACCGTGATGCTCGCGGGCCTCACGCCCGAACGCCGCGAGGCCCTGCTGCTGACCCAGGTGTTCGGCCTGTCGTACGCGGAGGCCGCCGAGGTGGCGGGGTGTCCGATCGGGACGGTGCGCTCGCGGGTGGCGCGGGCCCGGGAGGACCTGATCAGCGGTCAGGGGAACGAAGACGCCGGAGCCGTGTAGGACCGGGCGTCACCCCTGGACCGACTGCGCGAACTCGAACACGTGGTCCGGGTCGTACTTCGCCGCGACCTCCTTCAGCCGGGCGAGGTTGCCGCCGTAGTAGGCCTGTGCCCACTGGGGCATCTGCGGGTCGATGTAGTTGACGTATCCGGTCTCGCCGACCAGCGCCCCGAGCCCGTCGCGGATGGTGGCGAGGTTCGCACGGGCCTGGGCTGCGTTGTCCGGTGGTGTCTTCAGGTAGATCTGGACGTTCGCGAGTGCCGTGCGGTGCGGGAACGCGGTGGTGTCGGGCGCGATGTCGGCCACCGCGCCGCGCAGGCCGTCGAAGATCAGGTACGTCTCGTCGGACTGGCCCGCCAGCAGCGCCACGGCCTTGCTGGGGTCGCTGATCGGGTCGCGCACGACCCGTGAGGACGCCACGGCCGACTCGCGGGCGATGGGGCCTCCGGCGAAGTACCGCGTGGCCTCGGCGTAGGTCTGTGCCTGGACGAACCGCTCGGCCGCGGGAGGCAGCTGCGCCAGCAGGGCGTTGAGGCCGCTCACCGAACCGACGAAGCAGCCGCCGATCTTGCAGCTCGGCTGCGCTCCGCCGCGCACCACGACGTTGGACCACATCTCGTTCGGCGCGCCGGCGATCCACCTCTGCCACGCGCCGAGCGCGTCCGCCGCGGCACCGGCCGGGTACGACAGCGAGAAGACCGCCACCTCCGGGGCGGGCAAGGTGGAGAACACGAATTCGGTGACGATGCCGAAGTTGCCGCCCCCGCCGCCGCGCAACGCCCAGAACAGGTCGGGTTCCTGCTCGGCGGACGCGGTGAGGAGCTTGCCGTCAGCCGTCACGACCGTGGCCGACACGAGGTGGTCGCACGTCAGCCCGTACTTGCGGGACAGGACGCCGATGCCGCCACCGAGCGTGAGCCCCGCGACGCCGACGGACGGGCACGTGCCGGTCGGCAGGCAGCGGCCGGATGCCACCAGGGCCCGGGAGACGTCACCGAGGGCGGCGCCGGAGCCGATGCGGACCCGGTCGCCGGGCAGCACCTCGACGTCGGCCAGGCCGCGCACGTCGACCTGCAGGCCACCGGCCGGCGACGAGTACCCGGCGTAGCTGTGGCCTCCGCTGCGGGCGGCGATCGCGACGCGTCCGCGGGCGGCCTCGACGCAGGCCTGCACGTCTGCCGCCGAGCTGACCTTGGCGACCGCGGCCGGTTTCTGGCCGTCCCACACGGGGTTGAAGCCCTGGTAGGCGAACCCGTCGTCACCGGCGAGCACGAGCTGGCCGGACAGCTTCGACCGCAGGCCGGTCCAGTCGGGCGGTCCACTCGGAACGGACGAACTGGACGGTGGCGTCACCGGAACGGGAGCGGGGGAGGTGCAGGCCGCGAGGGCGGCACCGGCACCGGCGAGCCCGGCGACCTTCAGAAACCTGCGTCGATCCACCTGATCGATCTTGGCACGCCGTGATCACCCGCGCACTGCGAGCACGACCCTGCCCCGGCCTTTGCGTTGCCACGCATCCGTGACGTCGTCCAGCGGCACGACCTCGTGATCGACGGTGAGCAGGCCCTGAGCCGCGTACCGGGCGACGACGGAGATGGCGTCGGCCCGTTGCTGCGCGGTCAGCTCGTTGTTCGTGTACCCGGACAACCGCAACGACTTGCTGCGCAGCGTGGACGAGGTGATCGGGCAGGTCTCGCCCGCGGAGCCGCCGAGGTTCACCCAGCGGCCGCCGGGCCGCAACGCCTGCGCGGCCGCCGCGGCGGGTGGCCCGTACAACGGGTCGAGCAGCAGGTCCGCGCCCTGGGCGGCCTCCGCCACGTCCTCCAGCGCGACCACGACGTCCGCTCCCGACCGCACCGCGCGGTCGCGGGCCTCGGCGGAACGCGCGGCGACCACGACCCGTCCGGCACCGGCGAGGCGCGCGAGCTGAATCGCGGCCTGCCCGACCGCACCGCAGCCGAGCACGACGACGGTCTCCCCGGCCACGAGCTCACCGCGCCACGTCATCGCCATGTGCGCGGCGACGGCCGACAACCCGAGTGCCGCCAGCGCGACCGGGTCGACGTCCGGCAGGAACACCAGGTCTTCCTGTCGTGCCAACGCCTTCTCGGCCATGCTGCCGTCCCCCGGGGCCATCCCGGCACGGGTGGGGAACCACACCGGGCGCCCGTCGACCGTCCCGACCCCCTGCACACCGGGAACATAAGGCGTCTCGGGCACGCCGAAGTACGAGGTACCGCTGGCGCACAACAGGTCCAGCGGTGTGACCGGCGCGGCGAGGACGTCGACGACGACCTCGCCCGGGGCGGCGGAAGGCTCGCCCCGGTCAGCGAGCGACGGCGGCTGACCGGGACGAACGACTACTGCGGCGCGCACGGCTGCAACACGAAGTCGTACTCGGCGAGCACCCACGGCACGTCGGAGACGTTGCCGTCCGGGGTCACGCCGGGCTCGCGCGGCACGAACCGCACCACGAGCTCCTGCTTGGTGCCGAACACGACGTCGCTGTCGAGGTACTCGGCGCCCTCCTCGAACAGGTGCGTGATCAGCGGCTCGAACCCCTCGGCGGTGAGCAGGAAGTGCACGTGCGCGGGCCGGAAGTGGCTGATCTCCGTCTGCTCGATCAACGCGCCGACCGGCCCGTCCATCGGGATCGAGTACCCCTTGGGCGTGATCGTGCGCACGCAGTAGGAGCCGTCCGGTTCGGCCCGGTACTTCGCGCGCAGCCGCGCCTCGTCCACGTCGAGCTGGGCCTCGTACGCACCCTCGGCGTCGGCCTGCCAGACGTCCAGCACGGCACCGGCGACCGGCGTGCCGTCCAGCGAGCGCACCGTTCCGGTGAGGTAGAGCGGAGTTCCGTCCACGTCGTCGGACATGTCCCCGCCGAACCCGAGCTCGGGGGAGCCGTCGATGTGGAACGGCCCGAGCACGGTGGCGGGCGTCGCGCCCACGTCGAAGCGGTGGTTCATCTGCACCACGAGCATGCTCAGGCCGAGCACGTCCGAGGCGAGGATGAACTCCTCGCGCTTGGCGTCGCTGATCTGCCCGGTCGCGGTGAGCCACCGCACGGCCGCCATCCACTCGGCCTCGGTGAGCCGCACCTCGCGGGCGAAGTCGTGCAGGTGCCGGACCAGCGCGGTCATCAGCTGCGCTGTCCGCGGGTCCTTCGCGGTGGCCCAGCGCTGCTCGGCGAGCGCGGTGATGTTGTCCTCGGTGACGAGCTGCATTGCTCACTCCTCGACGGGTGCGACGGACCTGGTGTTCGTGTCGACGGACAGGAAGATGTCGTTGGCGACGGGGTCGCGCAGCTCCTCGGCGAGCTGCCCGATCAACCCCGCGGTGCGGGCCAGCAACGCGAAGCCCCGCAACAGCTCCAGCGGCAGGCCGAGGTCGGCGAGCACCGCGCCGCACGTGCCGGCTCCGTTGAGCGGCAACGTCTTGCCGAGCACCTGCGGGTGCACCCGGCCGATCGCGGCGAACAGCGACAGGTGCGGTCCGGCGAGGCCCTCCTCCTCGGCGATCTCGAACAGCCGCGGAGTGCGGGGGTCGCCGTTCTTGTGCACGTGGTGGCCGAGGCCGGGGATGCGCGCTTTGCCCTGTGCTTTCACGGTGTCCAGCGCGAGCGCGTCCCAGTCGTCCGGTTCCGGGTTGGCCCGCACGACGGCGTTGAGGAACCGGCCGCAGTCCTCGGTGACGCCGAGGAACCGCGAACCGCCGCCCAGCAACCCCGCCGCGAGCGCGCCCTGCACGGAGTCGGGCGCGGACAGGAACGTGAGGCGGCTGACGATCGCGGTCGGCGTGAACCCGTGGTCCGCCAGTGCCGCGAGCACCGCTTCGAACAACCGCGTCTCGCCGGGGCTCGGCCGGCGCTGGGTGGCGAGCCAGAACGCGAGCTCGCCGAACCCGACGGTGCCCATCACGTCGCGCGCGAGGTCCTTGCCCAGCAACGTGATCGTGTCGGGGGTGGACGCGCCGAGCGCTGTCTCGTAGACCGGTCGTTCGGCCGTCACGCCTGGTCCTCCTTCAGCCACTGCCGCAGTTCGTCACCGTGCTCGTCCAGCCCCGGCGGCGGCAACCGGTACACCGCCGGGGTCTCGGAGAACCGGATCGGGTGCCGCGTCGTCGGGACGTCCCCGACCACGACGACCGGGTCGAGGCCGAACCGCTCGGCCATCGCGAAACCGCCGTCGATCGTGTTGATCGGCCCGCACGGCACGCCGGCCGCCACGAGCAGGTCGAACCACTCGACGGCGCCCCTGGTTCGCAGCCGCTCCTCCAGCACGGGCCGGAGTTCCTCGCGGTTGCGAGTGCGGTCGGCGTTGCGGGCGAACCGCGGGTCGTCCGGCACCTCGGGCAGCCCGAGCACCTCGCACAGCCTGCGGAACTGGCCGTCGTTCGCCGCCGCGACGATCAGGTCGTTGTCGGCGGTCGGCAGCGGCTCGTAGGGGAACACGCTGGGATGCGCGTTGCCCATCCGGAACGGCACGACCCCGCCGGCCGCGTACGCCGAGCTGTGGTTCACCAGACCCGTGAGCGCGGACGACAGCAGGTTCACCTCGACGAGCTGGCCCTGTCCCGTGGCGTCGCGGTGCCGCAGCGCCGCGAGGATGCCGATCACGGCGTGGTTGCCCGCCATCACGTCGAACACCGAGATGCCCGCGCGGTACGGCGGCCCGTCCGGATCGCCGGTGAGGCTCATCAATCCGGAGATCGCCTGCACCATCAGGTCGTAGCCCGGGACGTGCTTTCCCTCGCCGGAGCCGAAACCCGTGATCGACGCGTACACCACGCGGGGGTTGCCCGCGCTGACCGAGGCGTGGTCGAGCCCGTACTTGGCGAGGCCGCCGGGCTTGAAGTTCTCGATCACCACGTCCGCGCGGCGGGCGAGTTCGCGTCCCAGCGCGGCGTCCTCCTCGGAGCGCAGGTCGAGCGCGATCGACCGCTTGCCCCGGTTGACGCCGAGGTAGTAGGTCGACACGTCCTCCCGCACGGGCGGCATCCACGTGCGGGTCTCGTCGCCGCCCGGGCCCTCGACCTTGACGACGGTGGCGCCCATGTCGGCCAGCAGCATGGTCGCGTACGGACCCGCCAGCACGCGCGAGAAGTCGGCGACCAGCAGGCCTTCGAGTGGACCACCCATCAGACGGACGTCCGGGTGTCGCCGCGGTACTCGGTGTACGTGTAGGGGTTGTCCAGCACCTTCGACTCCGGGATGTCGGGGTTCATGCCCTTGGCCCACGCCTCCTCGCCGAGCTCCGACCGCAGGTGGTCGACGGTGTTCTGGACCTGCGTGCGGATCGAGTCCAGGTCGACGCCGACGAGCCTGTGGTCGCGCTTCACGATGCGGCCGTTCACGATCACCGTGTCCACATCGGACCGTTGCGCCTGGAACGCCACGTGTCCGTACGGGTTGAGGATCGGGAACATGGCGGGGGAGTTCTCGTTGCGCAGCAACACGACGTCCGCCTTCTTGCCGACCTCGAGGCTGCCCAGGTCCGAGGAGCGTCCCAACGCGCGTGCGCCACCCATCGTCGCCCACTCCACGACCTGCTCGGCCCGCAGAGCCGCGTGCGTGACGGTGTCGTTCTTGGCGTGCGCGGCCATGTGCTCCCGAGCCCGGTCGGCGCCCAGCGTCGTGCGCATCGCGGAGAACAGGTCTCCGCTCCACCAGACCGACGTGTCCATCGACAGCGACACCGGGATGCCGTGCTCGCGGATCGCCCAGGTGGGCGGGTAGCCCTGGCCCGCGCTCTGCTCGCTCTCGGTCGACACGGAGATCGACCCGCCGGTCGCCGCGATGCGGTGGTAGGAGTCGGCGGACAGCGTCGCCGCGTGCACGTAGATCGACTCGGGCGTCATGAACCCGTTGTCGTACATCAGCCTGATGCCGTCGTCGTTCGTCGCGCCCCACACGCCCGCATGGGTCGTGACGGGCACGCCGAGCTCGCGCGCGACCTCGAAGGCGGGCTTCTCGGGGAACGACGGGTCGCCCGTCACGTCGAACGCGAGCTGGAAGCCCAGCAGGTCGTCGCCGGTGATGCGGCGGGAGACGAAGTCGCGGAACTCGGGCTTGGCCGTCCAGGACGCGGGGCTGTCCTGGATGTTGCCGTACGCCAGCACGAACCGGCCGGGGACCGCCTGCAGCGCGTCGACGGCGGCGTCGGCGTGGTCGGTGGTCTGCAGGCCGTGCGACCAGTCGACGGTCGTGGTGACACCGGCGTCGAGCGCCTCGGCGGCACCCAGCAGGTTGCCGGCGTGGACGTCCTCGGGCCGGAAGACCTTGCCCCACTCCAGGTAGTACCAGACGAAGTACTGCGTGAGCGTCCAGTCGGCGCCGTAGCCGCGCATCGCCGTCTGCCACAGGTGCCGGTGCGTGTCGATCATGCCCGGCATGACGATGCCGCCGGTCGCGTCGACCTCCTCGGTGCCCTCCGGCACCTCCAGCCGCGGCCCGATCGCGGCGATGCGGTCACCGGTGACCAGGACGTCGTGGTCGACGAGGGGCTGGCGGCCGTCCATGGTCAGGACGGTGCCGTTTCTGAGGACGACGGAACTCATGGGGAACTCCTTGACCGTCAGGCGGACAGGTGTCCGTTGAATCCTCAACCTTCTTCCGCGCCGGGTCAACCCCTCAGGACGCGACGACCTCGTGCGGCACCGTGCCGAGCCGGGCGAAGTCGGCGCTGATGTCGCCCGCGACCTGCAGCAGCAACGGCAGGTGGTGCTCGAGCATCCGCTCCACCGACGTCTCCGACGCGTGGCAGTTGACGTTGATCCCGGCCACCACGGCGCCTGTCCCGTCCCGCAGCGGTGCCGCGACCGACCGGATCCCGAGCGCGAGCTGCTCGTCGGTCATCGCCCACCCGCGCGCCCGCACGTCGCGCAGCTCGGCGTCGCGCTCCGCCGCGTCCGGCTGCCACCGCGACGTCAGCCCGGACCGCGTCGGCTGCGCGAGCACGGCCTCCAGCTCGTCCGGCGGCAGCGCCGCGAGCTGCACCTTCCCGAGGGACGTCGGCAGAGCCGGGAACCGCGTCCCGATCTGCACGGACAGCGTGACGATCTTCGGCACCGCCACCCGCGCCACGTAGACGATGTCCGAGCCGTCGAGCTGCGCGATGGACACGGACTCGTTCGTGCGGGCGCAGAGCCGTTCCATGTGCGGCCGGGCCACGTCCCACAACCCCATCGACCGCACGTACGCGACACCCAGGTCGAGCACCCGCGGCGTGAGCGCGAACCCGGTCTCGCCCTGCCGCACGTACCCGAGCTCGACCAGCGTCAGCAGGATCCGACGGGTGGTCGGCCTGGCCAGGTCCGTGGCGGCGGCGACCTCGCTGAGCGTCATCACCGGACGCAGCGGCCGGAACGCGCGGATCACGTCCAGGCCGCGGGCGAGCGCCTCGATGA
Organism: Lentzea sp. HUAS12; assembly: GCF_024125735.1. NCBI lineage: Bacteria > Bacillati > Actinomycetota > Actinomycetes > Pseudonocardiales > Pseudonocardiaceae > Lentzea > Lentzea sp. HUAS12. The sequence continues at coordinate 3,082,117 of NZ_CP099738.1, read as the reverse complement.
AGTCGGGGCCGGTGTCAGGGCGAGCAGGCATGCTCCCACGATAACGGACACATGTCCGTTGTCGTGGGAGCGTCAGGGCCTGGAGGCCAGCACCGTGCAGGCCACCACCAGTGCGGCCAGCACGAGCAGAGTCACGCTGACGTCGACGAGAAAATCGATGAGGCGCGCGGTGGCCATGGCGATCAGTCCAAACTGACAGGTTCCTCGCGGCGGGAGCGGAGGCTGGTGAAGGTCACGACGGCCAGGGTCACCACGATGACGCCCAGCGAGACCGGGGTCGGGATCGTCGGCACGGCCGGCCACACGCCGTGGGCCCAGTGCAGCACGAGCTTCAGGCCGATGAACGCCAGGATGATCGCGAGACCGTGGTTGAGGTGCACCAGCTTCGCCAGCACGGACTGGAGCACGAAGTACAGCGCGCGCAGGCCGAGCAGCGCGAACGCGTTGGTGGTGAACACGAGGTACGGGTCCTCGGTGATGCCGTAGACGGCGGGCACCGAGTCGATCGCGAACACGACGTCCGTCGCGAAGATCGCCACCACCACGATCGCGAGCGGGGTGAGGGCGCGGCGGCCGTTCTCGCGGACAAGCATCTTCGTACCGCGGTAGTCGTCGGTGACCGGCATCAGCCTGCGCAGCAGCCGCACCGACCGCATCTTCGACGTGTCCTTCTCGGCGGGCTCGCCGGACAGGGCCGACTGCAGGATCTTCACGGCCGAGGCGAAGAGGACCAGGCCGAACACGAGGAACGCCCAGGTGCCCGCGGACAGCATGGCCGCGCCGGCCGCGATGAACACGCCGCGCAGCACCAGTGCGCCGACGATGCCGTAGAGCAGGACGCGCTGCTGGATCTCCGACGGCACGCTGAACGCGGCCAGCAGCAGCATGAAGACGAACAGGTTGTCGACCGAGAGCGACTTCTCGACGACGAAACCGGTCACGAACTCCAGGGACTGACCGCTGCCGAACTCGTACCAGAGCCAGAGGCCGAACACGAACGGCAGAGCCAGGTAGAAGACGGACCAGCCGGTCGCTTCCTTGATCGACACCTCGTGCGGGCGCCGCGTCACCAGGAAGTCGACGACCAGCAGACCGAGCAGCACCGCGATGCTGATGAACCACAGTGCGGGCGATGCCACGGATTCCACGGGCACAGGACCTCCTCGAACAACGATCGTTCGAGGTCTCCTTCACCCGAGGTCGGGTGGCCTCCCGGGGACACCTTCCGGATGTCCGTACTGACCGGGCAGACGCTTGGGAAGTACTCCCCTCGCCGGACAGCATAGGTAAAGAAATGGTAATGCTCAAGTAAGCCGACCGTGGCTTGCATCTCAAGCGGCTTGAGGTTTGATCGTAGGCGCCATGGACGACAACAGGCTGTACGCGATCGGTGAGGTGGCGCGCCGCACCGGGCTGAGCGTCAGCGCCATCCGCTTCTACTCCGACGAAGGCGTCGTGGCGCCCGCGCGCGTCACGGCGGCCGGGCACCGGCTCTACGACGTGCACGCGATCGCCCGGCTGGAGTTCGTGAGCACGTTGCGCGACCTCGACGCGGGGCTCGAGGACATCCGGCGGCTCCTCGACGGCAGCGTGACGCTGACCGACCTGGCGACGGCACATCTGTCGCGTTTGGACGACCAGGCCCGCCGCATCCGGTCGCGGCAGGCCGTGCTGCGGACGATCGCCCGCCAGCACACCGAGGCCGAGCAGGTGGTCCTGCTGCACAAGCTCGCCGGGATGTCCGACGAGGAACGCGAGCGGCTGATCGACGACTTCTGGAGCGAGATCAGCGACGGGCTCGCGGCCACGCCCGCCTTCCTGGACCTGCTGCGCAGCGAACGGCCGGTCCTGCCGGAGGAGCCGGGCACCGAGCAACTGGAGGCGTGGATCGAGCTGGCGAACCTGCTGCAGGACGCGGACTTCCGCCGCGCGGTGCACGAGCAGTTGCACGAGACCGTGTCCACGCCCGGTGCCCAGGTGATGATGTCGCCGGAGGTGCTGGGCTCGTTCGACCGCGGCGGCGCGATCTTCCAGCGGGCGGACCAGGCGCGCAGGGACGGGGTGCCGGCGGACTCGCCGCAGGGGCGTGAGATCGCGGACGCCTACACGGACCACCTGCGCGAGCTCATGGGGGAGCCGGACAGCACCGAGCTGCGGCGGCGGCTGGCCGCGGACGTCCTGCGCGTCGAGGAGCTGCACCTGGAGTCGATCGCGGAGGCCGCAGGGCCGCGGGACCCGCACACCCGGTACCAGTCGCTGGTGGGGATCATCAACGGAACCTCGCAGGACGCGGCCGACTTCATGCCGTTCGCCTGGTTGTCCGCGGCGTTGGAGATGTCCCCCGCGAGAGCTACAAGCGGATGTCCACCGCGCGGGGACGTTCCGGACGCCGGAAATCCCTAGCTTTTCGGCCATGCGATTTCTGAAGCAGTTGGTCGTCGTGGTGGTCGTGTCGTTCGCGGGCGGAACCGGTGTGCAGGCCCTGGGCTGGAACTGGCCGCTCACCCTGGTCGCCGGGTTCCTCGCGGCGGCGCTGGCACTGGCCGCCTACGCCTGGATCGTCCGCAGGACCGAACACCGCGAGCCCACCGAGGTCTCCCTGAAGACCGCGCCGGGCGCGCTCGGCCGCGGTGTCCTCGTCGGACTCGCGATGTTCGGTGCGGTGATCGTCAACATCGCGTTCCTCGGCGGGTACGAGGTGCGCGGCATCGGGTCGGTCACCGGCATGATCGCGATCTTCGGGTTCATGGTGGCGGTCGCGGTGACCGAGGAGCTGCTGTACCGCGGCGTGCTGTTCCGGATCGTCGAGGAGAAGATCGGGACGTGGCTCGCGCTGATGGTGAGCGGGCTGGTGTTCGGGTTCGCGCACCTGCCGAACCCCGGCGCCACGGTGTGGAGCTCGCTCGCCATCGCGATCGAGGCCGGGCTGATGCTCGGCGCCGCCTACGTGGCCACCCGCAACCTGTGGGTGCCGATCGGCGTGCACTTCGCGTGGAACTTCGCGCAGGGCGGCATCTTCAGCACCAGCGTGTCCGGCAAGGACGCTCCGCAGGGACTGCTGGACGGCGTCACGTCCGGCCCGGCGATCCTCACCGGTGGCGAGTTCGGGCCCGAGGCCAGCGCGTACTCGGTGCTGGCGGGCGTGGTCGTGACGGCGGCGTTCCTGTGGCTGGCCAAGAGGCGGGGCACCCTCGTGCCGCGCCGGGGCCGTGCCGCGTCGGCCGCTACGCTCGACGCGTGATCAGCCTCCAGCGGTGGCGCGGCTGGGACGTCCGCGTCCAGGACGCGCCACTCGCGCTGTTGCTCGCGCTGGGGTCGGTCGTGCCCGCGCTGCACGACAAGGGCACCCAGCTCGGCGGGCTGCCGAACCGGCCGTTCGACCTGCTCGCGATCGCGGTCATCACCTTCGAGTGCCTGCCGCTGGTCGTGCGCCGCAAGTGGCCGTTGCTCTGCCTCGCCGTCGTGTCGATCGCGTTCGCCGTCGACCAGTTGCGCGGCTACCACACCGTCGCCGGGACGGCGCTGCCGATCGCGTTGATCAGCGGGGGCCTGCACGTGTCGCGTCACCGGCGCGCCACCGTGATCGCGCTGACCGCCGGCTACGCGGGACTGGCCGTCGCGTTGCAGCTCCGCGGGGCGACCGAGGGCGTGGCCGGGTTCGTGACCTTCTACCTGGCGATCGCCGCCGCGTGGGGCATCGGCGCGTGGCTGCGGCTCTCCCGCGAGGCCGAGGCAGAACGCCGCCGGCACGTCGCCGCGGCCACGCGGGTCGCGGAACGCACGACGATCGCCCGCGAGCTGCACGACGTGGTCACCCACCACGTCACGGCGATGGTGGTGCAGGCGGAGGCCGCGCGGTACCTGACGGCGGCGCCGGAGCGGCTCGACCAGACGCTGCGGACGATCACCGACACCGGACGCCGGTCGCTGACCGACCTGCGGCACCTGCTCGACCTGCTCAACCCCGACCACAGCACCGAGTCGGTCGGTGACCTGCGCACGCTCGTCGAGCAGACGCGGCTGGCCGGGCAGCCCGTCGAGTTCGCGGAGGAAGGCGAGTCGACGCGGGACGCGGGCAGTGCGGAGGCCGTCGCGTACCGGGTCGTGCAGGAGGCGTTGACGAACGCGCTGAAGTACGCGCACGGCAACCCGACGAACGTGTACGTCCGTTACGGCGAAAGGGACATCACCGTGGAGGTCGGCACCGAGGGCGTGAAGTCGTCCGCGCCGGTCGGCGGCAGCGGGCGCGGCCTGGCCGGGCTGCGCGAGCGCGTCGACGTGCTGGGCGGCGAGTTCTCGGCGGGGCGGCGGGACGGGGGCTTCGTGGTGAAGGCCCGCATCCCCGCGGGGAGCCCGGCGTGACCGTGCGCGTCCTGGTGTGCGACGACCAGGCGCTGATCCGCACCGGGTTCGCCACCATCATCGACTCCCAGCCGGACCTCGAGGTCGTGGGGGAGTGCGGGGACGGGCGCGCGGCGGTCGAGCTGGCCGGGCGGCTGAGGCCGGACGTCGTCGTGATGGACGTGCGGATGCCGGTGCTCGACGGCATCGGGGCGACCCGGTTGCTCGCGGGCGCCGGCGTGCCCGATCCCGTCAAGGTCCTCGTGGTCACGACGTTCAACCTGGACGAGTACGTCTACGAGGCGCTGCGGGCCGGTGCCAGCGGGTTCCTGCTCAAGGACGCGCCCCCGTCGCAGCTGCTGCAGGGCATCAGGACGGTCGCGAGCGGCGCCGCCCTGCTCGCGCCGGAGGTCACCCGGCAGCTGGTCGGGAGGTTCGCCGCGCGCATCCGGCCGGCGGAGGAGGTCGCGGAGACCCAGCTGGCGCCCCGGGAGCTCGAGGTGCTCAAGCTGATCGCGGAGGGCCTGTCCAACAGCGAGATCGCCGCCGCCCTGGTGATCAGCCAGGAGACGGTGAAGACGTACGTGTCGCGCATCCTCACCAAGCTCGACCTGCGCGACCGCGTGCAGGCCGTCGTCTACGCGTACCGCCGCGGACTGGTGACCTGATCCCTCACCGGGGAATCACAAGACGTGACGTGATCGTCACGAAGCGGTAAGAACCAGGACCATGAGAATCCCTGTGGTCCTGTCGATCGTTCTCGCCGCCGGTGCGCTGCTGACGCCGTCGGCCGCGGCCCAGCGTCCCGTCTGGTTCACCTCGTGGGCCGCGTCCCAGCAGCACCTCGCGCCCGTCACGCTGCACGACCAGTCCCTGCGCATGATCACGCACCTCAGCCAGGGCGGCAGCGCGGTCCGGATCCGGGTGCAGAACACGTTCGGCACCCGGCCGTTGACGGTCGACCGCACCACCGCCGGCCTGAGCACCGGCGGCGCGACCGTGGCGGGGACGCGCGACGTGACGTTCGGGGGCCGCCGGTCGGTCACGATCCCCGCCGGGGGAGAGGTGTGGAGCGACAGGACGTCGCTGACCACCGGGCCGGACACCGATCTCGCGGTCAGCATGTACGTCTCCGGCGACGTCGTGCCCGGCCGGCACGAGGCCGCGTTCCGCGAGAACTACCTGACCCCGCCCGGTTCCGGCTCGCACACCACCGACCAGGGCGCCGCGTACACGGAGAAGGTCCAGTCGACCTATCTGGTCAGCGCGGTCGACGTCCTGAACCCCCGCCTGAAGGGCACGGCCGTGTCGTTCGGCAGCTCCGTCGTCGACGGCGTGGGCAGCACCAACTGCGGGCCGGGCTGCACCGAGCTCGGCACCAACAAGCGCTGGAGCGACCTGCTGGCCCGCCGGGTCGTGGCCTCCTCGCGGCCCCAGATCGCCGTCGCCAACGCCGGGATCAACGGCACGACCAGCTCGGTCTGCCCCAACAGTCCGGCGGGTGTCGCCGGGCTGGATGCGTTGTCACGCCTGGAAAGGGACGTTCTCGCGCTGCACGGCGTCACCGACGTCATCTACTACTACGGCACGAACGACCTCGCGAACGGCTGCACCGCCGAGAGCATCCTCACCAGCTACCGCACGGTGTTCCAGCGGCTGCGCCAGGCCGGGATCGCGGTGCACGTCACCCCGATCACGCCCCGGCCCGGCTACAGCGACCAGAACAACCGCGACCGCAACACCGTCAACGAGTTCGTGCGGCGCGGCGGCGACTGCTCGGACACCTGCGCGTCGGTGCAGGACTTCGACCAGGTGCTCAAGGACCCGGTCAAGCCGAACAGCATCGACCCGCGCTACGACACCGGTGACGGCGTGCACGTGAACATCGCGGGCCAGCAGGCGATCGCCGAGTACATCGCCCTGGAGGACCTCTCGTAGGTCAGCGACGCCCGCCCCGCGCGCTGTAGGCGGCGATCCCGGTCACGAACAGCACAGCGGCCGTCCACGTCGTCAGCACGTCGTCCGGGGAGCCCAGCGGCCAGGTGGCGATCCGGCCGGTCACCGACCCGGCGGGGGGCATGATCGCCGCCACCGCCCACCACAGCACCGGCGCGACGGGCGCGAACCGGGCTCCGGCCACCGCGGCCGCGAGCCCGGCCAGGCCGATCATCCCCGCCGTGTCGCGCACGACGAACGCGGCGGGGAACGGCTCCTGCCCGAGCTGCTGCACGGCCAGCACCGAGGCCGTGGCCAGCACGGCGGCCACGAGCAGGTGCGCGCACCGCCACAGCGGCCAGGGGAACGCGGTCGACCGGTCGAGCTCCGGGTCCTGGCCGGTGAGGCCGGTCGTGGCGACCAGGACAGCGGCCAGGCTCGTCAGCGACGCACTGAGCGATGTCCACGGTGAGTGCAGCGCCGACCAGGCGACCAGCACCACGACGGGCAGCGCCACCAGTGCCGCGGGCACCCCGCGCGACCGGGTGTACAGCGCGAGCGGCCTCATCACCGGGTCCCCGTCAGCGCGTCGAGGACGAGTGCGGAGTCCTGGCACGTCAGCAACATCTGCCGGGCCTGGGCGACGCCGTCGAGCTGCTCGCGTGCCGATCGAGCGCGGAACCGCTGCCAGGCCTGGTCGATCTCCGCTCGCAGCCGGTCGTTGTTCCACATGAAGGGGTCGGAGGCCAGCTCGGCCAGCCCTCCGTTGAAGTAGCTGGCCGTGACGTATCGGACGACGCCCTCGTCGGTGTTGAACGAGTTGGGGGCGGCGCAGCCCGCGACGCCCGCTCCCGCCAGCAGCTCGAGCCGCACCTGGTCCTCCGTCATGGTCAGCGGCGGCGGGTAGCCCTGCGACGACACGTACACGACCCGTGGATCACGTTGCGGCGCGGTGAGATGAGCCATCGCCGACGTGTCCTCGCGGACCTCCTCCGGCGCGTCGGGCAGCACCGCGAGCTTCGCCAGCGCCGCCCGTCCCGCCGCGGCCACCACCGGGAGCCTGTCCTCGTGGACCTGACCCACGCAGACCTCGCCGTCGCAGACGAGCCTGCTCGCGATGGAGTCGTTGACCAGCACGTCGGAGTACCTGGCCGGCAGAACCGACACCGCGAGGGCGAGGGCGAGCCCGGCCGGGACGAGTGCTGCCAGGCGGGTGAGGGCGGATCGGGAGACGAGCAGCAGGAACGCCGTCACACCGAGGCCGGTGAACCACAGGACCTGGCCGAGGTCCACGGAGGTGGAGGTCGTGACGAGGTCGGAGTTCGGCGGGGCGAGCACGGGTGTGAGCAGTGCGAGCCGGGAGATCTCGTCGCCGGGGGACCGCGCCTCGACGGCCCGCCCGGCCGCCGTGGCGAGCATGAACGTGCCGACCAGCGCCACCGGCACGGTCAGCGGGTGCGGCAGGAGCCTGCCGATCGCGAGTCCCAGGAGGACACTCGACGACAGGGCGAGCACGACCGTCAGCATGAGCGGGAGGAACCCGATCGACACGAACCCGCCGCCGAAAGCGACCCTCGCCACCAGACCGGCGCACAGCAGGGCCGTGGCGACCGCGACGACGCCCGACACCGCCGTGGCAAGGGTGCCCAGCCTGACCCAGCCGGGACGCGAGGTGGCGGTGAACAACTCCGTGACGCGGGAGCGGCTGTCGCGCATGCCCTGGAAGGCGGCGAACCCGACCACGAGTGCCCAGACGTAGGCCAGCGGCAGGCGGAGTTCGAGCACCGCGGACGTCGAGTTGGCCTGCCACCTGCCACTCTCGGACGTGACCAGCCACAGCATCCCCGTGCCGGAGACCAGCACGAGCAGCCCCGCCCAGAGCGCGGTGGAGCGCCGCAGTTCGATGCGCAGTCCGGTCACCAGGCACCTCCGGCGTTCGCGCTGATCAGCGCCGAGTAGCCGCGTTCGATGGGGCTGTCGCCGACGTGCTCGGCCGTGCCCGCGGTGGCGAGGTCGGCCGGAGTCCCCCGGAACACCAGCGATCCCTCGCTGACGAGCACCACGTCCGTGCAGGCCGCCGCGACGTCCTCGACCAGGTGGGTGGAGATCAGCACGCAGGAGCTGCGGCCCAGTTCGGCGACGAGTTCGCGGAACCGCAGGCGTTGCGCGGGATCCAGCCCGACCGTGGGTTCGTCGAGCAGCAGCACGTCGGGGGAGTTGACGATGGCCTGCGCGATGCCGACCCTGCGGACCATGCCGCCGGACAACGACTTCATGCGGTCCTCGGCGCGGTCGGTGAGCCCGACCCGTTCGAGCGCCGTCTTCACGGCCCCGGGGATGCGTGCGGACGGCATCTCCTTGAGCCATGCCAGGTATTCGACGAACTCACGCACCTTGAACCGCTTGTAGTAGCCGAAGTTCTGCGGCAGGTAGCCGAGCCTGCGCCGCACGGGCCTGAGTCTCCCGTTCGCCGGATTCCCCAGCAACGACAGCGTTCCCGACGTCGGGGACTGCACCGTGGCCAGCGTGCGGATCAGCGTCGTCTTGCCCGCGCCGTTGGGGCCGAGCAGGCCGTGCACGCCCTGGCCGAGCCTGAGGCTCAAGCCGTTCACCGCGTTGCGCTTGCCCAGCCGCACCACCAGGCCGTCGGCTTCGATCGCCTGCATCCCGTTCTCCCTCAAGTGGTTTGCCGCTTCCACCCGGCTAGACGGTGGCGTGGCTCCCGCGGTTCTCGGTGTGGTGTGATCCGGGTCTCGCTCACCAGGTTCCGGGGCGGTCGGGGAGGCCGAGGACGGCGCTGTAGCCGCGTTCGATGGGGCTGTCACCGGCGTGCTGCCCGGTGCCCTTCGCCGCGAGCTGGTCCGGGGTGCCCTGGAAGACGATTTTCCCCTGGGAGAGCAGCAGAACGTCCGTGCACGCGGCCGCGACGTCCTCCACCAGGTGGGTCGAGACGAGCACGCACGTGTCGGTGCCGATCTCCGCGAGCAGCTCGCGGAACCTGAGGCGCTGCGCGGGATCGAGGCCCGCGGTGGGTTCGTCCAGGAGCAGCACCTCGGGGTCGTTGACGATGGCCTGTGCGATGCCGACCCTGCGGATCATGCCGCCGGACAACGTCTTCATCCTGTCGTCGGCCCGGTCGGCGAGCCCGACCCGTTCGACGGCGCGTTGCACGGCCGCCGGGATGTCGCGCATCTCCTTGAGCCACGCCACGTACGCGACGAACTCGCGGACTGTGAACCGGCGGTAGTGCCCGAACTCCTGCGGCAGGTAGCCGACCCGGCGGCGCAGCTCGCGCAACTCCATGCCGCCCAACAGGTTCAGCTCACCGTCGGCTGGCCTCAGGACGGTGGCGAGCGCGCGGATGAGCGTCGTCTTGCCGGCACCGTTGGGTCCGAGGAGCCCGTGCACGCCCCGCCCCAGCGCGAGCGTGACGCCGTCGACGGCCATCTTCCGGCCGGCCTTGACCCGCAGGTCCCTGGTCTCGACCTCCCAGGCGTAGGTGGTGGGCGCGGTCATCGGTTCCCCTCCAGGCGAGTGAACGTCATCCGCCGCAACGCCGTCACGACAAGACCGGCGACGAGCAGTCCGGCCCACACCGGCGTGGCGGCCTGGTCGAACGCCAAGGCGGTGCGGCTGAACGCGATCGTCGGCGCCACGATCACCACGGCCCACGCCGCGACGAGCACGACCGCGGCCCGCGTGACACCGATGACCGTGCCGAGGGCGAGCGTGCCGACCGTGAACGCCAGGCACGGCAACAACCACCGCACGACACCGATGCCGGTGAGCAGTCCGGCGGCCGCCAGCCCGGGCACCGTGACGGCGAGCACCGCGGCCGTCCGCCGCAACACCAGCGGCAACCCCGCCCGAGGGGTGGCGGCGGTCAACTCGTGCGCCGGATCGAGCGACCGCCCCCACGACGCCGCCACCCCGAGCACCGGCAGCACCGGCGCCACGAGCACGACCAGCGACACCCGATCACCCACCACGACCCCGACCCGGTCGAGCGCCACGGCCGCCGCCGTGACCAGCAGGATCATCGCGAGCCACGGCCCCGCCGCCGGCGACACCCACGCGTGCACCCGCCGCCACGCCCTCGTGCGCGGCATCTGGGGTGTGACGTCGAGCAACGGCTCGAGCCCCGCCCACACGGCCTCGGCGATCGGTTCGGGGGCGAGCCTGCCGCGGCACGGTCCGCACGACTCCAGGTGCGACTCGACGGCCCACAGCTGGTCGGCGGGAACGTCCTGGTCGTGCGAGTAGCGGTGCAACAGCTGGTCGCTCGGATGAGCGGTCCCGCCGCGTGGTCCCCGGTTCATGCCAGCGCCTCCCTCATAGCGATCCGGGCCCGCCGGGCACGGGTCTTGACCGTCCCCTCCGGCACCCCGAGCAGCACCGACGTCTCCCGCACCGACAACCCGTCGAGCACCATCGCCTGCAACACCTGCCGCAACTCGGGCGCCAACCGCCGCAACGCGTCCCCGACCTCGTCCCCGACCACCCCGTCGAGCACCGCCTCGTCGGCGGGCGCCACGGTCCCCGGCGCCGCAGCGGCAGGCGGCGCGGCGTGATGTGCCCGCCGCCGGAACGCGTCGATCAACCGCCGCGCCGCGATCGTCCACAACCACCCGACCGCACTCCCACCGGCAGCCGCCCCGGCGAACGCGTCCGCCGCCCGCCACACCGCGAGGTAGGTCTCCTGGAGCACCTCGGCCACGATCTGGTCGTCCGCGCACCGCCGGCGCAGCCTGACGGTCAGCCACGGCGACGTGCGGCGGTACAGCTCCTCGAACGCACGCCGATCACCCCGTGCGACTCGGCGCACGAGCTGCTCCTCGTCGAGGTCGGCCGGCTCACCCCGGATGGCTCTCACACTCCGCAAGACGGTGGGATCGCGGGTCAGGTTCTCGCGGCGGTGTGGTGTGCGTCACGACGGCACGCCGGGTAGCGGCTGAGGTGAGGAGCGGCTGGGAACGGCTGGGGCCGCCGTGGCGTGGTGTCTGGAGTGCAGAGGTCGCCAGGGTGCGGGTGCGGTCGGGTGGCGTGGAAGTGGGTGGGGAGGTGGCTGAGCCGCAGCGGAGGCCGGGCGGCTGCTGAAGGGTCGGGGAGCGGCGCGAACACCGACCGCCAGGGAGTGGCGGAGGTGCCGTGACGCCACCCTCCAGTAATGCTCGCCTCTATAACTTCAGTGCAGACCGAGGCTAATCCCGGGCCAAAGGCAGCCCCACCGCCAGCGTCAACTCCAAGACCCGCTGCGGAGACCCCAAATCCGGAAACAGGTCCCGAAGCTGCCCCATCCGGTACCGAACGGTCTGCGGGTGCACGAACAACGCCGCCGCCACCTCCTCCCGCCGCCCGTGGTGCAACAACCAGGCCCGCAACGTCTCCTCCAACCGCCGCGCGGACGTGGCAGGCAGCTCCAGCAACGGAGCCAACGCACGAGCCCGCAGATCGGCGTAAGCGTCAGGATCAGCGCTCAGCACCAGAGAGGCGAGGTGCTCCTCGGTGTCGCGGATGTCAGCAGAGAGCGACCGAGCACGCACGGCCCGTTCGTACGACGCGTGCGCACGCATCCAAGGACGAGCGGGTCCGACGACGGCGTTACGGCCGATGAGCTGCCGCAAGAGATGAGACCGGTCGGCGTCCGGTACCAGCAGCACGCCCATGGAGTCCGGGAGGTCGTCCAGCACCAGGGTGCCGGGGTCGAGCAGCCGGTAGGCGGGTCTGGCCTGGAAGGCGGGCAGCAACACCACGGTCAGCGCTGCGGGCGGTTGCCAGCCGGCGCGTCCCGCCGAGGTCAGCAGGACTTCGGTGCTCGCGCCGGCGAGCAGGTCGCGGGCCAGTTGTTCGAGGTGTCGCTCGTGGGCGAGGCCTCGGGCGGCCAGTTCGTCGGCGTGGCCCGCGGCCGAGGCCGCGGACAGCTCGTCGATGTAGGCGAAGGTCAGTTCGGCGAACTTCGCGACCTCGGCGGCGGGTAGACCTGCTGGTACGGCTCCTGCGGCCAGGCCTCGCCAGGCCACGCGGGCACCTACCCGGTAGGCGCTCAGCAGGGCGTCCATCGAGCGGCCGTCGCGGACCTCGCCCCGGCCCAGTTCGTAGGCCGCGTCGCTCGCGTCGCCTCCTCCGCCTGTGCCTCCAGCGAGGTCCAAGTAGTGTCCTAGCGCCGTTCGAACCGCACGGCGGATAGTGCTGCCCATGCGTCCGGAGAGGGCGTTCGCGTACGACGGCACCTCGGCGATGATGGCGCGGACCACCTCGTCCGCTGTTGGTCGCAACACCGCCCGAAGTGCGGTGACGGTCTTCTCGTCGAGGGCGAGTTCGGTGGCTCTCCTCATTGCGTGCGTCATGATTTGTTCCCTGCGAACAATCTGAAGGTTCAAATTCACGTCCTGCGGACAGGACTTTACGCCCTGAGGCGCATCAAGCTGGAGTCATGACGAGTGCCGCCCTCCGCAGCAGGGCGTGGAAGATCCTTGAGCTGGTCACGACGCCACTGCTGCCGTCCGACTACCTCGACCTGGTGAGCCCCCTCCGGGCGGGTGCTGACCTGCGCGGCCGCATCGAGGCCGTACACCGCGAGACAGATGATGCCGCGACCATCGTGATCCGGCCCGGCAAGGGCTGGCGCGGTCACGTCGCCGGCCAGTACGTCCGGATCGGGATCGACGTCGACGGCGTGCGCCTGTGGCGCGCGTACTCGGTGACGTCGCCGACCGGCCGCACCGACGGCCGCATCACGATCACCGTGAAGGCCATCCCCGGCGGCAAGGTGAGCAACCACCTGGTCCGCAAGGCCAAGCCCGGCACGATCATTCAGCTCGACCAGGCCACCGGCGAGTTCGTGCTGCCGAGGCAGGCCCCGGCCAAGGTGCTCTACCTGACGGCCGGCAGCGGCATCACGCCCGCGATGGGCATGCTGCGCGACGCCAGGCTCGCCGACGTCGTGATGGTGCACTCCGCGCCGCGCAAGGAAGACGTGATCTTCCGCAACGACCTGCACGACCTGGTCGCGGACAAGGCCCTCACGCTCAAAGAGCTGCACACCGACACCGACGGCATGCTCGACGTCGCGAAGTTGCACGAGCTGGTGCCCGACTGGGCCGAGCGCGAGACGTGGGCCTGCGGTCCGGCCGGTCTGCTCGACGCCGCCGAGGCGCACTGGGCCGAGCACGGCATCGCCGAGAAGCTCCACACCGAGCGGTTCCGCCCCACGGTCGTCGTGGCGGGCGAGGGTGGCGAGGTCACGTTCGGCAAGACCGGCAAGACGGTCGCGGCCGACGGTGCCACGCCGCTGCTCAACGTCGGCGAGGAAGCCGGTGTGCTGATGCCGTCGGGCTGCCGCATGGGCATCTGCTTCGGCTGCGTGACGCCGCTGAAGTCCGGCGCGGTGAGAGACCTGCGCACCGGCGAGATCACCGAGGCCGACGACGGCCCCACCGCCCACGTGCTGGTCCAGACCTGCGTGTCCGCGGCCGCCGGGCCCTGCGAACTCGAACGCTAGCCCCACCACAGACCTTCTTCCCCCGCGAAGTGGCCCACCCCCCAGCCACTGCTCCCCCCGAAAGCGAGCTTCATGACCGCCATCGACCCCACCGCCCACCTGACCGACGAGCAGATCGAGGAGCTCGGCCGCGAACTCGACGCGATCCGCGACGAGATCATCGCGAGCCGCGGCGAGAAGGACGCGGCCTACATCCGCAAGGTCATCTCGGCGCAGCGCAAGCTGGAGCTGACGAGCCGCGGCATCCTGCTGTTCTCGTTCTTCCCGCCCGCGTGGATCATCGGCACCGCCGGCCTGTCCGTGGCGAAGATCATGGACAACATGGAGATCGGTCACAACATCCTGCACGGCCAGTGGGACTGGATGCGCGACCCGAAGATCCACTCCACCACCTGGGAGTGGGACCACGTGTCCCCGGCCGACCAGTGGAAGCACTCGCACAACGAGCTGCACCACACGTACACCAACGTGATCGGCAAGGACAACGACCTCGGCTACGGCATCATGCGCGTTGACGAGGACCAGAAGTGGCACCCGATGCACCTCGGGCAGCCGGTGTGGAACTTCATCAACGCCTGCTTCTTCGAGTACGGCATCGCCGCGTACGACCTGGAGCTCGGCAAGAACCTGCACAAGCGCCGCCGCAAGAACCCCGAGTTCCGCGCGCGGGCGAAGGCCGTGGGCCGCAAGATCCGCAAGCAGGTGCTCAAGGACTACGTGATCCACCCGCTGCTGTCGGGCCCGTCGTTCCTCACCACGCTCGCCGCGACCTTCACCGCGAACCTGATCCGCAACCTGTGGTCGCACTCGGTGATCATGTGCGGTCACTTCCCCGAGGGCGTGCAGACCTTCGAGCGCCGCTCGATCAGGGGCGAGACGCGCGGCCAGTGGTACCTGCGCCAGATGATGGGTTCCGCGAACATCAGCGGCAGCAAGGCCATGCACTTCATGACGGGCAACCTGTCGCACCAGATCGAGCACCACCTGTTCCCCGACCTGCCGAGCAACCGGTACGCCGAGGTCGCGGTGAAGGTCAAGGCGCTGTTCGAGAAGTACGAGCTCGACTACGTGACCGGCCCGCTGCCCAAGCAGGTCTTCTCGGCGTGGCACAAGGTCTTCCGCCTGTCGCTGCCGAACCGCAAGCCGAAGGTCAAGAAGACCGCGGACCGGGACAAGGAACTGGTCGCGGCCTGAGACAAGCAATGGTTTAGATCTTTCGGCCGTACCGGCGACACCGCCGAGTTCGGTGAGATTCCTTCGTAGGGCCCGAGCGACACCCCTGCTGCTTCATCGGGCCCTCCGACGGAGGAACCTATGCGAAGGGTCTACCTCGTCGCGGCCACCCTGCTCACGGCCGCGACGATCCACACGCCTGCCACGAACGCGGCCCCCGCCGCCGCGGCGGCGATCACGGAAACCGTCTACGTCGAGTCCACGATCGACAGTGACTCCGACGGCAAGCTCGACCGCATCGCGGCCGACGTCATGCGGCCCGACACGGCCGAACGCGTGCCGATCGTGATGGAGGCCAGCCCCTACTACGGACTGGGCGCCGCGGCCGCGTCGTCCATGACCGTGCCGCGCGGCTTCGGCCGCTGGTACGACGAGTACTTCGTGCCGCGCGGGTACGCCGTCGTCGAGATGGAGATGCAAGGCACCTCCCGCTCGACCGGCTGCCCGACGACGGGCGGTCCCGAGGACACGGCGAGCGTCCGCGCGGTCGTCGACTGGCTGAACGGCCGCGCGAAGGCGTTCTACGCGGACGGCCGGGCAGCGGTCGCCAGCTGGAGCACCGGCAACGTCGGCATGCTCGGCGTCTCCTACAACGGCACGCTGCCCAACGCGGCGGCCGCGGCGAACATCCCCGGCGTCAAGACGATCGTGCCGATCGCGGCGATCTCCAGCTGGTACGAGTACGCGCGTGACCAGGGGATCGGCTACAAGGGCTGGGAGTCGAACTACCCGACGTACCTCGCCAACTACGTCGTGAGCGCGGCGCAGAAGTCCAAGTGCAAGCCGGTGTTCGACAAGCTGTCCGCCGACGACGGCGACGAGTCGTGGGACTACACGTCGTTCTGGAAGGCCCGCGACTACCGGCCAGGCGCGCAGAACACGACCGCGTCGGTGTTCGTCGTGCACGGCCAGGCCGACTGGAACGTCAAGCCGTCGCAGTTCGGCCGCTGGTGGAAGGAGCTCGAGAGCCACGACGTGCCGCGCAAGATCTGGCTGCACCGCGGTGGTCACCTCGACCCGATCTCGTTCCGCCAGGCCGAGTGGCAGCGCGTGATGGGCCTGTGGATGGACCACTGGCTCAAGGGCGCCGACAACGGGATCATGTCCGAGCCCATGGCCGACGTGCAGAAGCCGGACGGCAGCTGGGAGCAGGCCGCCTCGTGGCCGCGCCCGGACACCCGCGACACCACGCTGTACTTCGGTCCCGCGTCCGGCGGCATGTCCGGCTCGCTGACCACCACTCCGGTCACGAGCGGCACGCACCGCCTCGCGGCGAACGCGAACATCAGCGAGGCCAGCATGATGGCCGGCCCGGAGACCGCGAACACCAACCGGCTCGCCTACGTGACCCCGCCGCTGACCAAGGACACGCGGTTGTCCGGTGAGGTCAGCCTGACCGTCCGGGTCGCCTCGAACCGGGCGTCGACGCCGCTCACGGCGTTGCTGGTGGACTACGGCCCGGGCACGCAGGCCGTGCTGAGCGAACGCAGCCCGTTGCAGCTCTCGACCGAGGTGTGCGGCAAGAACGACCTGCGGGACAAGACCGGCTGCGCCCGGCCGCCGGACGTCTCGGTCCAGGCCGTCACCGCGACGATGCTGACCAAGGGTGCCGTCGACGCCAAGAACCGGCTGTCGCTGGAGACCCCGACCCCGTTGCCCACCAACGGGACCACCGCGGACGTCACCTGGAAGCTGCACGCCCGCGACGCGCTGATCCCGGCAGGGCACCGGATCGGCATCGTGCTCGTCACCAACCACAACGCCTACCTGGCCACGGACTCGGCGGCGAGTGGCGTCTCGCTGAACGTGTCGCTGGGCGCCAGCAAGGTGGTGCTGCCGATCGTCGGGGGAGTGGTGCCCCGCTGACGAACCGGGGCCTGCGGACTTCACAGTGCGCAGGCCCCGGTCTCACTAGCCTGGCGCGATGCTGCTCGCGGCCATCCCGAGTCCGACCCAGGGCGTCTGGCACCTCGGCCCGGTGCCGATCCGCGCCTACGCGTTCTGCATCATCGCCGGCGTCCTCGTCGCCGCCTGGCTGACCGAACGCCGCTACGTCCAGCGCGGCGGCCGGCCCGGTGTGGTCAACCAGATCGCCACCTGGGGCGTGCCGTTCGGCATCGTCGGCGCCCGGCTCTACCACGTGGCCACGTCCTGGCAGCCGTACTTCGGTCCTGGCGGGAACCCCGTGAAGGCCCTGTACATCTGGGAAGGCGGGATGGGCGTCTGGGGCGCGATCGCGTTCGGCGCCCTCGGGGCGTGGATCGGGGCGAAGCGGGCCGGCGTCGCACTACCTCCGCTGGCCGACGCGGCGGCGCCGGGAATCCTGCTGGCGCAGGGGATCGGCCGTCTCGGGAACTGGTTCAACAACGAGGTCTACGGCGCTCCGACCGACCTGCCGTGGGCTCTGACGATCCACGAGTGGGACCAGGCCGCCGGTCGTGCGGTGACCGGGCCGGACGGGCTCGCGGTGGTGCTGGGCACGTTCCACCCGGCGTTCCTGTACGAACTGCTGTGGACCTTCGCCGCGGCCGCCGTGGTGATCTGGGCCGACCGCCGGTTCACCCTCGGGCACGGCCGGGCGTTCGGCCTGTACGTCGTGCTCTACACGCTGGGCAGGCTGTGGATCGAGGCGGTGCGGATCGACGAGGCGAACACGATCCTCGGCCTGCGCCTGAACATCTGGACGTCGGCGCTGGTGTGCCTGGGTGCCGCCGCGCTGACCGCGTGGTCGGCGCGGCGGCATCCGGGCAGGGAGGACCTCAGGTCAGCTTCGGCGCCGAGTTGTACGCCTCCGCCAGCAGCCGCGGGTTCCGGACCGACCTCTGCGGATCGATCGTGACCGTGCGGACCTCACCGGGCAGCAACCAGAAGTAGTTGTCGCTGTACAGGGTCGGCAGCACGCGGTCGGTGCCGTTGCGCTCGCGCAGCGACAGCCGGACCATCGCGGCCACTGTCCTGCCGGTGTTGCGGATGATCGCGGTGTAGCCGTTCTTGGTGGTGCTCAACGTGGTCTGCAGCTGCGTGTAGGCCAACTGGTTGAGCGCGTGCATCGACTCCGGTGTGCGGTAACGCCAGTAGACGTTCTCGGACAGCTGCTTGCCGGTGGCGTCGGTGAGCGTGAGGCGCAGCAGGTGAAACGCGGGCAGCGCGTCGTCGAACGGCACGGTGAACAGCTTGCTCGCCGAGGTGGCGGCCACGTCGAGCTTCTGCTGCTGCGCTTGGCCGATCGCCTTGCCGTCCAGGCCGAGCAGCTGCGCCTTGACGGTGGCGCCGGTCAGCGCGGACGCGGTGTGGTTGACGGCGGTGACCTGCCAGGTCGTCGGGTCGGCCTGGACGTGCCGCTGCTCGCAACCCTTGCGGGAGCCGTAGTAGCTGCCGTTGACGTCCATGTCGTAGTCGTAGGTCTGCCACACCGTGCTGTGCCACGCGGGGTGCGACATCCACAGCAGCACGCCCGTGGCGTCGTTCCACAGCCGCGAGTTCCACGCCTCGAAGATCGCGCGCATGTTCTCGTAGTTGACGAACTGCGCCTTGCGGGTGAACTCCTCCAGGCTGCTCGACGGCGCGAGACGGGCGTCGATCGCGGCCTTGTAGCCGTTCGGCTGCTGGTTGCTGTTCTCCGACCAGTCGTGGTGGTACCAGGCCTCCCCGATCGGCCAGCCCGCGTTGCCCTGCCCGACGAGGTTGCGCATGCTCTCGGCCACGGACACCGTCGGCAGGCCGATCTCGCTCCAGAACCCGAACTTCCCGCCCGTGGCCTCGCCCGTGCCGTACGAGCGCGGGTCGACCCACCGGTACGTGCCGTCACCGGTGATCACGCCGCTCGCCGAGTTCGGCTGGTACATCAGGTCGGTGTTGGTGTGGACGATCTCCCGCAGCACCCTGTCGACGGAGGAGGGCGGGCTGCCCTCGTTGCAGCCGAACCACACCACGCAGCACGGGTGGGAGCGGTAGCGCAACACGGTGTCCTTGGCCTGCGCGAAGAACTGCTCGTGGTTCGCGGGGTCGGACGACCAGCCGAGCCAGAACTCGTTCCACAGCAGGATGCCGTACCGGTCACAGGCGTCGAACAGCTCCTCGCGGTACGACGAGCCGACCCAGTTGCGGATCATCGTGAAGTTCATGTCCTTGTGCAGCGCGACGGCCGCGTCCGCGCGCGAGGCGGGCATGCGGCGCAGCAGCTCGTCCCAGCCCCAGCTGCCGCCGCGGGCGAAGATCTTGACGCCGTTGACGAGGATGACCAGGGGTTTGGGGGAGTTGTCCTTCGACGCCACGTCGGTCCAGGAGTCGCCGTCCTGCGAGACCTGGATCTTGTACGTGGCGGCGTAGGCCGTCTCCCAGCGCAGGACCACGCGGTCGAACGAGGTGGTGGCGCCGAGGTCGACCTGCACCCACTCGTTGTCGTTGTAGTTCGAGGTCCAGCGCGACTTCGGGTCGCCGTCGGTGACGGCACCGGGTGAGGTCCAGTCGGCGGCCGACGACGCCGTGGCGGTCTTGCCGCGCGCCAGGTCGGTGTCCGGAGCCCCGCTGTCCACCACGGACATCGTGAAGACCGAGAAACCCCAGTTGGTGGCCCGCTTCAGGCCCTGCATCCGGACGTAGCGCGCCTGCTGGAAGGGGAACTCGACGGTCTGCTCGGCGGCACCGTCGACGATCGTGATCGGCAGGTCGTACTGGTAGGTGACCTGGCGGATGCCGAACTTGCGCTTCTTGCGGTCGCTGACCGCGCCACCGACGGTCGCCGTGAGCGTGAGGTCGTGCAGGACGGGGTCGCCGTACCCGTTGGGCCACCACAGCTTCGGGTTCCCGATGCGCAACTGGGGGTAGGTGGACGGGGCGAACACGACGTCCAACTCGGCGTTCGGCGGCACGGTGACCGCCTTGCTGACCTTGACGCCGTCGAACTCGGCGGTGACGGTGACGTTCTTCGCGGTGGCCTCGACGTTGCGGACGGGCACGGTGAACGTGACCTCGGCCGTGGTCTTGTCCGGCAGCACGGTGTCGATGCGCGGGTCGCCGACCACGACGGCACCGGTCGAGCGCAGCCGGACGTGGTTCCAGATGCCGGAGGCGCGGTCGCGGACGGCGGGCATCCAGTCCCAGCCCGACACCGCGAGGTAGGTGGGGGAGTTCTTGAACATCGTGCTGTTCGCGCCGACCCACGCCTCACCGCGCGGCCCCTTGTCGCCGGGGCTGCCGGGGAACGGCATCGGCGTGATCCGCACGGCCAGGTTCTGGTCGCCGGACCGCTTCAGGGCCGCGGTCACGTCGATCACGGCCCGGCCGAACGGGTTGCTCTGCGCGCCGATCTTGGCGCCGTTGAGCCAGAACTCGGCCTCGTGGTTGATGCCGTCGAACTCGAGCCAGACGTGCCGGCCGGCCGAGGTGTCGAGGCCGCGCGGCAGGCCGAACGTGCGCCGGTACCACCACACGTGCCGCGACAGGGCCTCCGGGATCTGGAGGTTGTTCATGCCCAGCACCGGATCGGGCAGGTGGCCCTGCTCGACGAGCGACGCGAGCACCGTGCCGGGAACGGTCGCGGGCACCCAGCCGCGGGTGTCGACGCCCGGACCCGACAACGCGGCGCCGTCCTGGACCGGTGCGAGGTCCGCCATGGTGAGCACCCAGCCGGACTCGAGCGGCACCGAGCCGTCGGCGGCCACGGTCAGCGCGGGGTTCTCGTGGTTCTGGACCGGCCAGTTGGTCCAGCCCCGGACGGCGGGCCGCGTGTCACTGCTGGTGCCGAAGACCTGGAGACCGTTGAGCCCCAACGGGTTCGTCGTCGATCTGCGCGTGGCCGAGAACCGGAACCAGCGCCCCTTGACCGCCGGCGCCAACGGGACGGTGACCACGCCACCGGTGCCGGACTCGGTGTGGTGGACCGTCCTCCACGTCCGGCCGTCGTCGGACACGTCGAGGTCGAACGCCACCGCGTAGCTGGACAGGACCTCCGTGCCGAGGGTCTCGGCCCGTGACGCGTTCGCGTCGAACGCCGGGTCACCGGGCCTCGCCTCGAACGTCAGCACCACCGAACTGATCTCGCACCGCCCCTGCAGGTCGACGACCAGCCACTGGCCGTCGCCCTGCCCGGCCCGCCAGCCGGAACCCCGCACCCCGACCTGCGCCAGACCGTCCACGGCGAACTGCCCCGGCGTGGCCGCGTAGTCCGTCGACGACACCGACACGGGCCGGAACAACGCGAGGTCGATCTCTTTCCGCTGTGCCACCTCCGGCGCGGCCGACGCGGTCCCCGCCAGGAGGCCGCTCACGCCGAACCCGGCGAGCAGCCCGCCTCCCACGCCCAGCGCCTGCCGCCGCGACACGCCGCTGCCGAAGTCCTGCGCCATTGCGAGCTCCGATCCCTGTCCTGACAACGTTGCCAGGAAGCTTCGGTCTCGTTACCTGGCTGGTCAACAAGACAAGCGAGACAGGAATTGGCGACACAGACATCGATGTCAGCGGCCGGCGAGCGGGCAGGTGCGGTGGCCAGGGAGAACGGTACTGCGTGTCGTCTGTTCCGGTCGCGACCGTGCGAAAGACCGGTACGAGCGGTGGGCCGGTTTCTCGTGGATACCCAGGGCGGCGTGGCGACCGGTGAGTTCGCCTTCTTCCCAGACGAACACGCGCACCACGGAAGCGCCGAACTCCCTGTTCCGCATCCTCCGAGCGGAGCAACCCTTTACGCTGCGCGCGTGAACCGTTTGATCGTGGCCGCTCTATGCCTGTTCGTCGCGGCGTGCGGCACCTCCGCGCCGACAACCACCACCACCACCGCACCCCAGGTGGACGACGCGCAGGCCGTTGCCGAAACCTTCGAGACCTACGCGAAGGCCGTGCAGGCCAAGGACGGCGCCACCGCCGTCGGGGTGGTGACGGACAAGACCGTCGCCGAATACGACAACCTCCGGAAGCTCGCTCTCACCGCCACCGAGCAGGAGCTCGCCGCGCTGGTGCCGAGCGCCCGCGTCCTCGTCTACGCGATGCGCGGTGAGCTCGAAGCGTCGACGGTGCGCACGGCCACGCCGGAGGACCTGGTGAAGGCCGCGGTCGAACGGGACCTCGTCAGCGCGGGGAGCATCGCCGACGTCACCCTCGACAAGCCGGCGGTCAACAAGGACACGTCCATGGCCAGGGTGCTCCTCGACGGGGAGCAGGCGGGCGCGATCTTCGTGTTCGCGCGCGAGGACGGGAAGTGGAAGTTCGACTCGCCGGGGGTCTTCGACCTGGCCGACCGCGAGCTGAACGGGGTGCGCGACCAGAAGAACCTGTCCAAGGAGCAGCTCTTCGAAGAGGTGCTGGTGGCGAAGTACGGCGCCGCGAAGGCCGCCGAGGTCCGCAAGCCCCTCGGCGGCTGACGCGGGTCACGTCGGCCGGACCACCGCCGTGACGGTGATGTCCACGTACCGGCCGATCAGCAACCGCGGCGCCCGGACACCCAGGGTCCGGCGGTCGAGCCGGGTGGTCGCGGTCAGCACCGCCTCCGCCCCCTCCGCGGAGGACACGGTGACCACACCGTCCAGTTCGGTCGCCGCACCCCGCGCGGACAACGTGCCGGTGACGTGCCAGCCGGACCCGTCCGCCCGCGTGGACGTCGAGTGGAACGTCATCGTGGGGTGCCGGTCCAGGTCGAGCAGGTTCGGTTTGCGCAGGTCCAGGTCGCGGCGCGCGTTCCCCGTGGCGATCGAGCCCAGGTCGAGGGTGCCGTGGACGGCCAGCAGCGCGCCGTCCACGCCGATCTCGACGGTGCCCGCGGTGACGGGCACCGTGCCGTGGACGCCGCGCCCGAGGTTGCCGACCTCGAACGACGCGGTGCTGCGGCGCACGTCCGCCTGCCAGACGCCGGCGGTGAGGGTGCTCGTGGCGGTCATGACCGCGCTCCGGTGTGCTCGACGACGGTCAGCACCGGGTAGACCTCGATCCGGTCGGCGCCCGGCAGCAGCGCCGCGTCCTCGCCGGGCAGCAGGTGGGTGCCCATGATCGCGGTCTGGACGTCCGCGAGCGCCTGTTCGGACTCGGCGATCGTCAGCACGATCTCCGCGCCGTCGGACTTCCGCAGCACGTAGGTCCTGATGGTGCCCGGCACCGACCGGGCCACGGGCTCGATCCGTTCCCTGGCCGCGAAGTCCGCGGCGGCGAGCAGTTCGGCGCCGCGGGGGCCGTCGAAGTAGGTGAGCTGTGCGTACATGGTCGCCTCCTCGGGTTGGTGCACCGAGTCTCACCACCGGGGCGCCCGCGCGGATCCGTGCCAGCACGGAGGTCACGCGCCGGGCGTGACGAGGCCCGTCTCGTAGGCGACAGCGGCGGCCGAGGGCCCGGAGACGGCACCGCCGGCACACGCTCGGTGTGAGGGCATCGCGGCGCCACCGCCTCCGCGCCTTTCACCGGACGGACTCCCGGGACACGGCCTACCGCGTCGCGATCGCCAGCAGGTCGGCAGCGGGTCCCCGCGGCGCCCGCCCGGCCGGCCACACCGCCCGCAGCGCCCGGTGCAGGTCCACGTCACCGACCTGGACCCGCACCAGCGTGCGGGCGGCGACGTCCGCGGCCACCGTGTGCAGGCTCAGCACCGCCGGGCCGATGCCGCCGATCGCCGCCGCCTTGATCGCCGTCGTCGACGACATCTCCAGCAGTGGCCCGGCGGACTCGGTGATGCCGGCGGCCGCCAGCGCGTGCTCCCAGGCCTGGCGCGTGCCCGAACCGGGTTCCCTGCTGACCAGCGGTGTCGCGGCGGCCCTGGTGGCGGTGACCCTGCGGCGCCTGGCCCAGGGATGTCCGGGAGCCACGACGAGCACCAGTTCGTCGTGCGCCACCACGCGCGATGCCAGGCCCGCCGGGACGTCGGTGCTCTCGATGAACCCCAGGTCGGCCTTGTCGGCCAGCACCTGCTCGGCCACGTGCACCGAGTTGCCCGCCGTCAGCACCGTGGCGGTGTCCGGGCTGGTGGACCGCAGCGCGATCAGCCACGCGGGCAGCAGGTACTCGGCGACGGTGAGGCTCGCGGCGATCCTGAGGTGGCTCTGGCGGTCCGCGCGCAGGCTGGTGATGCCGGCGTCGAGGTCGGCCGCGCGCGCCAGGACCTGGGCGGCCCAGCCGGCCACGAGCTGGCCCGCCGTGGTGAGGCGGGCGCCGCGCGGGGTGCGTTCGAGCAGCGTGACGCCGACGCGGCCCTCGAGGGTGCGGAGGCGTTCGCTGGCGCTGGGCTGGGACATGCCGTGCGCCTGGGCCGCGCGGCCGATGCTGCCCAGCTCGGCGACGCTCAGCAGGAGGTCGAAGCTGGACAGGTCGGCGACCCTGGACGGCAGAGGCATAGGGACAGCCTATGTGCACATCGGTGATTGCCGCCTACCGGAGGAGTGCGGGCACGAGGATTGTCATGTCGTGACCGCTCTCGCACCTCGACCACACCGTGCCCCAGAGGTGCGACGAGCGGCGCCCTTCGGCCCGAACCTCTTCGCGTCCGTGATGGGGACGGGGATCGTCGCCACGGCCGGGGCGTCCCTGCCCGGTCTGCGCACCGCCGCCACGGTGGTGTGGGCCCTGGACGCCGCGCTGCTCGTCCTCCTCGTGACCGCCGCGCTGCGGCGCTGGACGTGGACGACGGTCCGCGCGCAGTTCGCCGACCCGGTGATGGCGCAGTTCTGGGGTGCGCCACCGATGGCGCTCATGACCGTCGGCACCGGCGCGTTGCTGCTCGGCGTGGACTGGATCGGGCTGCCCGCGGCCCTCGTGCTCGACTGGACACTGTGGACGGTCGGCACGCTGCTCGGGTTGGTGACGTCGGTGCTGGTGCCGTTGCGGATGATCGGCAGCGGAGAACGCGCCTTCGCCGGGTGGCTGATGCCCGTGGTGCCGCCGATGGTGTCCGCCGCCTCCGGCGCGGTGCTGGCGCGGCACGTGGCGGAAGGTCCGGCCCGGCAGGCATTGGTGCTCGGGTGTTACGCGCTGTTCGGCGTCAGTCTGTTCGCGACGATGGTGATCGTGCCGCAGATCTGGCAGGGGCTGGTGCGGCACGGACTCGGCGCCGCCTCGACCGTGCCGACGCTGTGGATCGTGCTCGGGCCGCTGGGTCAGTCGATCACCGCGGCGAACCTGCTGGCCGGTGTGCCCGTGCTGCCCGGCCAGACCGCGTTCGGCGTGCTGTACGGGACGATCACGTGGGGGTTCGCGCTGCTGTGGGTGGCGCTCGCGGCGGCCGTGACCGTGCGGACCGCACGGCGCGGACTGCCGTTCGCGTTGACGTGGTGGAGCTTCGTCTTCCCGCTCGGCACGCTGGTGACCGGGACCAGCGCGCTCGCGGCGCGGGTGCCGTCGGTGATGTTCTCCGTCGTCGCCGTGGTGCTGTACGGCGCGCTCGTGGCCGCGTGGATCACCGTGGCCGTCCGGACGCTGCTGACCCGCTGACCTCAGCGAGAAGTGGCCGATCGACATGACCACCGATTCCACCGGTATCACCGGCGATTTCCGCCGCACCCGTGGAAAAGCGCTTCTGACCAGCAAGATCACCATCACCCCGAAAACCTTAAAACCATTTAAAACCAACAACATCGACTCCTCTTTGAACCCGCTCCGTGACCTCCCCGTAGTCATCGGTACAACACCGCCCGACCCCCCGAGGAGACACAGAATGGGCGCTCGACACCGCAAGCCCGCCATGATCGGCGCGGGCGCCGTGCTGGCGGTCGCTGCTGTCGCCGGTGGCATCTTCGCCTTCAGCGGCACCAACTCGAACGCGGCTGAGGACTGCGGCGGACTGGACACCGCCCTGCAGAACAACCTGAACTTCATCGCGGGCCAGCAGGCCAACCCCGACGCCCAGTCGGACGCGCGCATCCAGAACCGCCAGCAGGTGGTCAACCTCATCAACCAGCGCCGCGCGGCGGCCGGGTGCGGCAACAACGTGCAGGCCAAGCCCGAAGCCGGGCAGGCCGCGACGTCCGGTGAGGACTGCGGCGGGCTCGACAAGGCGTTGCAGAACAACCTGAACTTCATCGCCGGGCAGAAGGCCGCCCCGGACTCCCAGTCCGAGGCCCGCATCGCGAACCGGCAGGCCGTGGTCGACCTCATCCAGCAGCGGCGCAAGGCGGCGGGCTGCGCGGGTGACGGCGGCGCGGGCAACGCGAACGCCGGCCAGGGCAACGCGAACCAGGGCAACGCCGGCAACAACGGTGGCAACCAGGCCCAGCCCACGCAGCAGCCCCAGCAGCCCGACGCGAACCAGGGTGCGGGCGACGGCGCCACCGGCCAGCAGGTCTGCAACGGTTCCACCGTCACGCTCTCCGGTGAGGGTGGCGCGCCGGCCGCGTCCAGCGGCACGTTCCCGATCGGCACCACGCTGAAGGTCACCAACCTGGACAACAACAAGTCCACGACCGTCAAGGTCGCGTCGGTGTCCGGCAGCTGCGCGCTGCTGAACAACGCGGCCTTCGAACAGGTCCGCGAGCCCGGCAAGTTCCTCATCCGCAACGCGCGCATCGAGAAGATCGGCTGATCTGTCCGCAAAGGACGGTCAGCGCAGCACGGCGGACGGGTGTTCCCTTCAAGGCGCGGGGGAACAGCCGTCCGCCGTGCTTTTTCGCGCCCACCGGGAATAACGATCTCAGGTGTGGCCAGCGACCCGTCCGGAGTGAGACTTTAAAAGCCGTGACGGACAAAGCGACGGCGCCATCTGTCCTGCGGAACACCGCGTTCCTGCGGCTGTGGACCGGCACCACCGCGTCGGGGCTCGCGATGTGGGCGCTGCCGTTCGTGCTGGGCCTCGCCGTCCTCGAACGCTCGATCACCGCGGTGGAGCTCGGCGTCGTGCTCGCCACCAGAACCGTCGGCTTCCTCGTGGCGGTTCCCGTCGCAGGGGTGCTCGCCGACCGGCACTCGCGGCGCGGCGTCGTCTTCTGGTCGTGCCTCACGGGTGCGGTCATGACACCGGTGATCGCGCTCGGCATGGGCCGGTCGCTGCTCCTCATGGCGGTCGCGGCCGCGGTCGTCGGCGCGGGTCAGGGCGGCTGCCGGCCCGCGTTCCAGGCGCTGGTGGCCGAGGTGGTGCCGGAGCCGCAACGGCAGCAGGCCAACGCCGCCACGACGCTCGCCATCAGGGTCACGACGCTGGTCGCGCCGAGCCTCACCGCCCTCGCGGCCCTCGTCACCGACGCGAAGGTGCTGCTGGTCGTCACGGCCGTGCTCTGGCTGGTCGCGGCGCTCGTACCGCCCAAGGGCGGCGACGCACCACCCCGGACGACCGGGAGGACGAGCTTCGCGGCGGACTTCCTCGACGGTCTGACCGAAGCCCGCCGGCACCCGTGGCTGCTCGCCGGCCTCGGCGCGTTGACCTCCATGGTCGCCCTCGGCTACTCCGCCACGGCCGTGCTGCTGCCGGTGGTGAGCCGCGACCGCTACGGCACGGAGGCGGTGCTGGCGGCCGCCACGACCGCGTACACGATCGGCGCGCTGGCGGGAGCCGCGCTGATGGCCCGCTGGCGCCCGAGGACACCGGGCTGGGCCGCGCTGGCCGGCATGGCCTGCTACGGCCTGGTCCCGCTCGCCCTGCTCCTGCCGGTGCACCCGTTCGTGCTGATCGCCGTGTACGTGGTGGGCGGCATCGGGATGGAGCTGTTCAACGTCCCCTGGTTCACCGCTGTGCAGCGCGAGGTCGAACCGGGCAAGCTCGCCCGCGTCTCCTCACTCGACTTCCTGCTGTCCTTCGGCCTCGCCCCGGTCGGCCTCGCCTTCATGGCCCCGGCCGTCGACCAGTTCGGCAGCGGTGTCGTGCTCGGCGCCTGCGCCGTCGTCTGCTTCGCCGCCCCCGCGGCCGCCGCGCTGGTGCCGTCCTCGAAGGGGTTCACCAGGTCCAGCTGAAGCCGCGCACTCCGGGCCGCACGTCCAGCGCCACGTCCAGCAGGGTGCGGCCGGGAGCGACGGACGACCCGTCCGCGAGCTGCAGGACGGAGGTGGGGGCGTCGCCCTCGAACGTCACCTCCAGCACGTACTCCCGCGTGGGCAGCCGGAACTTGCGCTCGTAGTTCGACGCGGGCGGGCACGGGTCCTGGTTCACGAGCTCGTGCTCGATCACGACGCTCTCACCCTTGCGCAACGGCCGTTCGAACAGCAGCTCCGCGACCAGCAGTCCTTCGGCCGGCTCCCGCACGACCTGCCCGACCGTGCAGTTCTTCAACGCGTTGACCTGCGGCAACGGCCGGTCGTGGTCGTCGAGGTGCATGATCACGACCCACCGGTCGGGCCCGCTCATGGACGCCGACAGGACCTGCCGCGACCGGAAGACCCGCTCGGTGCGGTCGGCCCCGATCGTCACGAAGTCCTGCTGGCTCACCCGCAGCAGCTGGTCGTCCCACTGGGTGTCGAGGTCGTGCAACGCGTGCTCCACGGGGGAGGGGAACGGCCAGAACGCCGACATGGGCGCCGGTGCACCGCGCAGCCAGCGGCCACGCGGCCGGGGCGGCCCGAGGAGCTCCGAGAGGTGACCAGGCGGCACCTGCAGGATGTGCTCCAGGTGGACGACGGCCTGCAGCGACTTCTGCCGCTCCGGTCGGCTGCGGCCGGTCTGCCAGTAGCTCAGCGTCGCCATGGAGACGGAGACGCCGTTCTGCGAGAGGTGTTCGCGCAGGCGCTCCAGACCGAGACCGCGATTGGTGATCGCCGTCCGGAGAGCCTGCGCGAACTCGTCCACGCTGGTCACGCTAATGCATCTGCACGTCCTGCTGCACCCCTCCCGGAGGCTGGTACCGCCGGTAGGTGACCTGGCCGCCGTCGAGCACCAGCTCGACCTCGACGGTGTCGGGGAAGGGCGGTCCCATCGGGCGCAGCAGCTCCGGCTCGCGGCCTGCCTGGTGGATCCGGATGTTGACGCCCTGCTCCGTCGCGATCAGGTGTCCGAGCAGGTCACGGGCGTTGTAGAAGCCGTTGTTCTCGGCCGGGTCGCTGTGCATCCGCCAGTTGAGGTTCTCCACCAGCGCCCCGTACAGGTGCCCCTGGTGCATCGGGCGGCCGACGGAGTAGTCCGCGACGGCCTTCGTCACGGCCTGGTGGGTCGCCGCCAGGCTCACCACCTGCCGGCGCAACGCCACCGGGTCGACGCCGCGGGCCTCGCCGATGACGGCGTACAGACCGTTGCTCGTCACCGGCGGCACGGGCTGGCGCACCAGCACGCTCTCGTTGAGGTACCGCAACTGCCGCTGCGTGGTGCTGACGTGGTCGGACGACACCAGCCCGTGCGCCGCGACGACCTTGTGCTCCTTCTGGATGCCCGCCTGCACCTGGTCGAACGGCGCGGGCATCGGCGCGGACACCGCCGGGTTCATCCGGTTCTTCTGCGGTGCGCCGAGCTGGGTCTCCACCTTCTTCGGCGGGCTCCACGTGTTCGTCGTCTGGCCCTCGGCGGGCGGCAGGAACGGCTCGACGACGGCGTGGTCACCGGTGCCGAGGCGTTCGCGCTCCTCGGCGAACTTCGTGCCCGCCTTGGAGGACTTGCCGTCGAGGAACCGCTCCGACACGTTCGGCAGCGCGGTGTGCGACTGCGGCAGCTTGCCGTCCTTGATCAGCCCGTAGGCGATCCGGGACAGGTCGGTGCCGGTGTCGCCCCCGACGAAGTCCGTCGTGAACGCCTCGCCGCGCACCGGGTGCCGGTTGTTCTGGACGTCCACCTTGGCCAGTTCCAGCGCCGCGTCCATGCCCGCGGCGTCGGCCGGGGTGTGCAGCTTCACGATCTCCGTGGCGTAGAACCGGTTGAGCGACTGGCCGAGCTGCCCGAACTCCGCCTGGCCCTCGCCGAACCGCACCTTCGGCTCCACGAGCGGCACCAGGCCGTCGACGAACAGGTTGGGCTCCGGCGTGTAGGGCAGCAGCGGGTGGATGCCCTGCTGCGTCCGGCGCGCCTGCATGTCCGCGTCGATCGCCTGGACGAACTTCTCGTAGAAGCCCTCCTCGGCGAGCTTGTCCCGCAGCGCCTCCTTCTGCGCGTCCGACGTCTTCGAGTCGCCGTTGATGCGGTCGAGGACGTCGGCGTGCAGCTTCTCCGGGGTGACGGCGACCCGGTAACCGCCGCCGATCAGCAGCGGCCGCGACGGGTCGCCCGCGTCGTCGCCGACGCGACCGTCGATCAGCTGGGTGACGTGGTCGAAGACGTGCCCGCCCTGGCGGGTCGTGCGGTCGCCCGCGTCGAAGTCCATGACCGACACGTACGGGTGCGTCCCGTTGGCGGCCAGCGCCGTCACCGCGAACTCGTGGGCGTTGCTGTCCAGCGTGGCGTTGCGCGTCTCGCCGAACTTGAAGCCCTTGCGCCCGTGGGGAACGCTCACCAGCGCGACGGGCTCGGTGCGCCCGTTCACCGTCGGTGCGTGGGCCGCCATCGCGGCGTCGATCTCCGCCTGCGTCGAGGCGTTCACGCCGAGCACGAACGCCACGCGGCCGTCCACGTCCTGCGTTCCGGCCATGACGCCGTCGATCACGCTGTCGAGCTGGTCGAGCTCGCTCGCCCGCACGATCATGCTCACCACGAACGACGGCTTCTCGTTGTTCGCGATGCCGTCCCGCGTCCGCTGCAGGTAGTTCGCGGCGGTGATCGGCGTCAGGACCTGTCCGTTCGCGAGGTTCTCGAACGCCGCGTTCTGCACGCCGTTCTCGTTGTCCAGCACCACCTGCTGGTCGGTCATCTCGACGTCGGTGTCCTCGATGGACATCTCGGCGAGGTCCTCGCGGGCGCGCTTGACGGCCTCACCCGCCGGGTCGGCCGGCAGGTGCTCGTTGCCGCGCTTCGGCATGTTGGGCGCCGGAAGGTCCGACCGCTCCGCGACCTCGGGCTGCGGCCTGTTGTGCGACTGCAGCGCCTTCATCCGGTCCTCGACCAGCTCCAGGTGCCGCGGCTTGAGCCTGGCGTCCGCCTTGTCGATGCCCTGGGTCATCGGGGTGTTGTCGTTGACGACGTGACCCCTGCCGTCCTGGTGCTGGAAGATCGGCTTCACGTCGCCGGGCTCGAGGTACTCGTCGCGCAACCCGACGAAGTGCCCGACCTCGTGAGCCAGGCGCCGCGCGTCGGTGTGCGCGGGCCAGGTGAGCTGGTTGGCCCGCCCCTGCGGGTCGTTCGTGACGTCGATCGTGGCGTGCGCGTCAGCGGGGTCGTTCGTGAACTCGACCGTGACGTGGAACTGCTCGCCGCTGGGCAGCCGGTAACCCTGGTTGTACATCTCCTCGACGCCCGCGAGCGTGCGCTGCCGCACGTCGGCGTCGCCGCCGTTCAGGTGCAGCCGGACGGTGAAGTCCCGCACCGGCACGCCGTCGACGTCCAGGACGCGGTTGTCGTAGGCGATCGGGCCGCGCCAGGCCTTCATGGAGATGCCGTGCGGGCCGACCTTCGTGGAGTCGAGGACACCGCCGTCCTCACCGCGGACCCAGCTGGTGGCCGGGGTCGTGGCGCGGGCGTCGGCGATGGCCTGCGAGGACACCGGGTTCCGCGGGTCGAACCACGGCGCGCTGGAGTCGGTGCTGTGCAACGAGTTCGGGTCCGCGGGCGGCTGGTGCGACACGGGCGCGTCGACCGGCGGCGCGGACGGTTCCGCGTCCGGGTCGTCGTCGACCATGCCGTACGACTGCAGGTGCTCCTTCAGCTCGGTGACCAGCTCCGGCGTCAGGTCGACGTCGAGCTTCGCGCCCAGTTCGGCCCGGTTGTCGGTCACGGCCCGGGTGAACACCTCGGGGTCGACCAGGCCGTCCGGCACGAGCTTCGACTTGGCGAGCACCTCGTGCACCCACAGCGCCTGGTGGGACGACTCCGTGCCCTGGAGCGCGACCTTGTTCATGGAGTCCGCCAGCGGCGGGGCGCCCATGATGTCGACGAGGGCGGTCTCCTGCGCCATGTTGAAGGCGCGGTTGTAGCCCTTCTCGTGGTTGAAGACCTCGGACGCGATCCTCGCGGGATCGGACGAGTAGGTGTCGCTGCCCTCGAGCGTGCTCCACAGCTGGCGCGACCAGTCGCCGAACCTGCCGGGGTCCTCGGCGAACGCCGTGAGCTGCTGGCTCTCGATGATCGGCCGCTTGAACTGGTCGTTGAACGCCTTCGTGACGGCGTCGAGGCCGTGCTCGTCGATCAACGCCGAGATCTCGTCGGAGCGGGTGTGCAGGACCACCGACGCGCGGAGCAGGTGCAGGCCGGCCTCGTGGTCGAGGTAGGTCCGGGGTTTGCCCTCGAGCTCGGCCTTCACCTGGTTCATCAGCGGGGTGGCCGTGTTCATGGCCTCGTCGGTGAGAGCGAGGAGCCTGGCCTCGGCCTCGGGAAGCGGGGCCGGGGCGGACGGGGGGAGGAGGTCGGAGCGGTCGGTGGTGCCGCTGTCCTGGTACGTGGTCCCGGACTCGGCGGTCGTGTCCACTTCGGACACCGCCGACGCCACCGGCACCTCGGCCTCGACCTCGGCCGCCGCGTCCACGTCATCGGCCACCATGCCGTCACCCTGCAGGTGCACCTTGAGCTCGGTGACCAGCTCCGGCGTCAGCTCGACGCCGAGCGCCGCCTCCAGCTCGGCACGGTTGCCGTCGACCGCCTGCGTGAACGCCTCCGGGCTCACGATCGCGTCGGACGGGATGACCTCCGCGTCGCCCAGCACCTTCTGCACCCAGAGGGCCTGGCTGTAGGTGTCGGTGCCGTACTGCGGGGTGCTCGCGATGGCGTCGGCCAGCGGCGGGGCGCCCACCAGGTCCGCGAACGCCGCGTCCTGCGCGAAGTTCGTGCCGCGGTTGTAGCCCTTGTCGTGGTTGAAGACGTCGGCGGCGAGCTTGTCCGCGTTCGAGGTGTAGGACGGCGTGTGGTTGACGGTCTCCCACATCCGGTGCGCCCAGCCGTCGAACGCGGCCCTGCTCTCCGGCGTGCTCAGGTCACCGAACTGCGCGAGCTGCGCGGTCTCGATGATCGGGCGGCCGAACTCGGAGTTGAACGCCCGCGCGACCTGCTCGACGCCGTGGCGCTGGATCATCGTGGCGATGTCGTCGGCCCTGGTGTCGAGCACGACCGACGCCCGCAGCAGGTCGAGGCCCGCCGCGGCCTGCACGAAGCGGCCGGGGTTCGCGGTGAGCGTCGCCTGGACCTGGAGGGCCAGGGGAGAGGCGGTCGTCATCGCGTCGGCGGTGAGGGCCTGGAGGTGGCTGCGCACGACCACGTCCGGGACGCGCGTGGGCGCCTGGTCGTCGGCGTTGGCGGACGTGGTGCCGTCGGCCGAGGGGGAGTTGGTCGAGGGGGCGTTGGGCGGCTGGGGCGCTGAACGCGTGTCCGCGTCCGGCGTCTTCACCATGCCCTGCTCCTCCAGCTCCCTGCGGAGCTCCGCGATCTTCGCGTCGGTCAGCGGGAAGCCGAGCGCGTCCCCGAGAACACCTCGGTTGGCTGCGGCGGCCTGCGTGAACACCTCCGGGGTGACGGCCTTGTTCGCCGGGATGACCTTCGCCTGACCGAGCACGGTCTGCACCCACATGGCCTGGTCGTCGAGGTCGGTGCCCCACGGAGGGGTGGCACCGACGGCCTCGGCCAGCTCCGGCGCGGGCATGATCTCGGCGAGGGCGGCGTCCTGGGCCATGTTGAAGCCGCGGTTGTAGCCCTTGTCGTGGTTGAAGAGGTCCGCCACCTTGTCGGCGTCGGAGCTCAGCGCGTCGGACTCCCGGACCGTGTTCCACAGCTGGTGCGCCCACTCGTCGAACCTGGCCCGGTTGTCCGGGTCGTCCAGGTCGGCGAACTGCTCCAGCTGCGCGCCCTCGACGTACGGCCGCTCGAACGCCTTGTTGAACGACGCCGCGACCTCCTGCACGCCGTGCGTCCTGATGAGCTCGGCGATCTCGTCGGTCCTGGTGTCGAGCACGACCGAGGCCTTCAGCAGGTGCAGGCCCGCCTCGGACTGCACGAACCTGCCGGGGTCGCCCTCCAGCTTCGCCTTCACGGACTTCGCGAAGTCCGAGGCGTTCGCCTCGGCGTCCGCGGTCAGCGCCGCGAGCCGGACGTCGGTCTCGGTCGGTGCGGGAGCCTCCTGCGTGGAGTCCGCAGTCGAGTCCACAGTGGAGTCCACGGCGGACGACGACGCGGGAGGCGGCGGTGCCGGACGCGTCCGGGCGTCCTGGCTCGTCGAGGCCTCGGCCGACTCCTCGGCGGGCGGCGCGGACCGCGACCCCTCAGGCGCCGAGTGCAGCGCCGGGGGAGGCGGCGGGGGCGCAGGAGTGGACGACGACGTCGTCGTGTCCGGCGGGTTGTTGTACTCGGCGATCTTCTGGTCGACCGCCTCCTTCTTCTTCCACCACTCCTGCTGCCGCGTGTCGGCCGTGCGCCGGGCGTTGTCGAGGTTGGTCTCGGCGGTCCGGACCAGGGCCTCCTGCGCGGCGCGGTCGGCGGCCAGCTGGGCCGCGGCCTGGTCGTGCCGGGCCATCGCCGCGACGCGCGCGGCATCGAAGCGGGCGACCTTCTGCTGCTGCGTGAGGAGATCCGCCCGCCGGTCACCGGCCTCCGTGCGCAGGTCGCCGATCGCCGCGTTGGCCGCGTCGAGCTGCTTCTGCGTGTCCTGCATGGACTTCTGAGTGTTGGCGAACGTGGTCTCCGCGTTCTCCAACGCCGTCCGCGCGTCGGCGTGCGCCTGGCGTGCGAGGTCGACCTGGCCCTGCAGGCCGGGGTTGCCCGCCAGCTGCTCCTGCAGCGACC
Organism: Lentzea sp. HUAS12; assembly: GCF_024125735.1. Lineage (NCBI taxonomy): Bacteria > Bacillati > Actinomycetota > Actinomycetes > Pseudonocardiales > Pseudonocardiaceae > Lentzea > Lentzea sp. HUAS12. Next base: position 3,047,438 of record NZ_CP099738.1, on the reverse strand, counting down.
GCAGCGTCTCCGCCTTGGTCTCGACGTCGGCCTTCGCGTCGTCCACCTCGAACTGCGCCGTCATGGCCAGCGCGCCGAGGCCGCCGACCTTCTGGGACAGCTCGGAGATCGACTGCAGCGTCCGGGCGACCTCCTGCCGGGCGCTGTCGGCCCTGGCCTCGAGCTCCGGGAGCTTCGCCTGCTGCTCCTCGAGCTTCCCGATCGTGCTGTTGTAGTCGATCTGGACCGAGGTGAACGCCGAGTCGTTCTTCGCGAGCACGGCGGCCGAGGTGTTGATCACCTGCTGGGCCTCGTGGCGCCGGTTGTCGACCTCGACCTCGGCGGCGCGCCAGGCGTCCGCGGCGGCCTTGACCTCGGCCTGGGCGGACGTCAGTTCGGCGCTGAAGTCCTTGCGCAGCACGACCTGCGCGTCGGACGTGGGCATCCGGACCGCGGCCGAGTTCGGCACGGACAGGTCGACCACGGCGGTCCTGCCGCCGATCGTCGCCACCACGCGGTACTCGACGCCGAACTGCACCAGACCGGTCGTGGCCTTCGGCTTGAGGTTGTTGACCTTGTTGTCGGTCTGGCCGCCCGAGTTCGCGGTGGCGTCCTCGCCGGCGTGGCGGACCTCGAGGCCGCTCGTGGCGAAGTTGACGTTGTCCTTCGGGTCGGTGTTCTGCTTGATCCCGGCGCCACCGGTCGCGAGACCGGCGGACAGGTCACCGGTCTCGGTGACCTTCGAGTCCGTGCTGGTCGCGGTGATCTGCGTCTTCGGGTTCTCGAGCGCCACGCCGTCGCTGAGCGCGCCCAGCGTCGGGTCGACCAGCTTGGCGTACACCTTGACGTCGGCGTCCTGGCCGAACGTCAGCGCCGCCTCGTGCAGGCCCGGCACCGACAACGGGCCGGACAGCATCGATGGCAGGTGCGGCTGCAGGTTCTCCGGGCTGAGCGTGGCCAGCAGGCTGTTGAGCGAGCCCGTGCCCTTGCCGGTCAGGCCCTTCTTCGCGCCCGCGTCCTGCAACGCCTGGATCGCCGCGGCCCGCAGGTCCTTGGCGCCGCGCAGGTTCTCCACCGACGCGCCCGGCGGCAGCGCGGAGGGGCTGCCCTCCTGCCGCCAGTCGTCGATGGCCTGCGCGTTGCCCTGGTCGGCGGTCCGGGAGTGCTGTTCCCTGCTGTACGGCTGCGGTGCCGCGCCACCGTGGACCTTCTGGTTGTCCGCGTGCAGGCGGACGGTCATCTCCCGCACGCCGCTGGGCGCGGTCGCGATGACCTTGTCGCCCTTCTCCACCACGAGCTCGAACTCGATCGGCACGGTGTAGCGCGCCGCCGGCCCGCTGCCCGCGCGGAAGCTCGCCTGCTGGTCGGTCGTCGAGGTGGTGACCGAGCTGCTCGTCGACTGGCCGATGTTCGCGGCCGCCATCACGCCCGCGGTGCCGGAGACGTTCGGGTTCGCGCTGCCCGGCGAGGCGAGGCCCGGTGCCTTGAGCCCGATGCCCCAGCCGGTGGCACGGCCCTGGCCGTCGGTCACCTTGTGCGAGCCGGCGATCGTCGACTCCATCTCGACGCCGTCGTTCACCACGTTCTCGAACTTCGGCGTGTCCGCCTTGGCCCGCAACGTGACCTGGAACGAGTCCTTGCCGAACGTGCCGGGCTGGTGCACCAGCAGCGGAACACCGCCGTCCAGGGCGCTGTCGATCATCGCCTTGACGCTGGCGGGCGAGCTGAAGTCGACCAGGCGCTGCAGGTTGCTCATCGAGTCCTTGAGCACCGAGTCCGGCAGCAGCGGGTCGCCGAAGCGCTTCGCCGTCTTCTCGTTGACCTTCGTGGAGAGGTCCGCGACCACGTCCGACAGGTCGGGCACGCTCTCCACCACGGACAGACCCAGCGCGCCGGGCTCGTCCTTCGCCACCGTCGCCGGCGGCGCCATCTCCGGGAAGTCCGGCTTGGGCACGTTCGGCTGCACGTCGGGCAGCAGACCCATGTCCCGCGCCACGTCCTCGGTCACCCGCACGAAGACCGACTTCGGCAGGGTGATCGTCGCGCCCTCGGACCTCGGCGTGGTGCCGGCGATGAAGTTCGCCGCCCGGCTCTCGCCGACCACGGTGACGTCCGCGTCGAGCTGCACCAGCACGGTGCGGGCACCCGCGGGCGTCACGTAGTTGCGGTCGTGGCTGCCGCCGACCTCCTTGCCCGTGGTCTTCGAGTCCGACCACGGCGTGACCTTGCCCGCCACCGCGAAGCCACCGGCGCCGCTGGTGGGCGTGGGCTCCCCGGCGGGCGGCGCGGGGTCGTTCGGCTTGATCGGCACGTTGATGCCGCCGGTGATGTCGACGGCCCTGTTCGTCGTCGACGTCTGGCCCGCCTTGTACCCACCGGTGCTGGCGTTCTCGGTACCGGTGTTGTCCGAGATGGACACGATCTTCGGGTTGCTCAGCCCGAACTTCACACCGATGGCGCCGGTGCGGTCGATGACGCGGCGGTCGTACTTGAGGCCCTGCTCCTGGATGCCCGTCTCGGTCAGCGTGCGCAGGTTCGCCTTGATGTTCTCCGGGGAGAACATCTTGTCGATCTGCGCGCGGGACGCGGTGCCCGGCACCGTGAGTGCCGAGTCGCCCCCTGCGGCGCGGTTGAGGGCGTCGATGGCCTGGTCGCGCAGCGCCGTCGTGTTCGCGACGGCCTCCACGTGCAGGAACTCCGGCGCCTTCTCCTTCGGCTTAGTGCTGAGGAGCTTCTTGACGGACGGGGCGTCCGCCAGCGTGCCGACCTCCGGCTTGCCCGGCTCGAAGCCCTTGCCGGGGTCGTCGTCCAGGGTGGAGCTGTCCGACACCCAGAGGTTGACCTCGCCCTTGATGGGCGCGAGCTTGCCGTCGCCGGTCTTCGCGACCGTGGTCTGCTCCGGCGAGTGGAAACCGGGTGCGCCGGGCACGACCCGCCGCACCCAGGCCCGCGGCCGGGTGAACGTCGTGATCTCGACCTCGAACTCGACGTCACCGCGGAACACCTGGGCGTTCGGGCTGCCGACGCTGAGCGACGTGCTGTTGACCGTCGGCCCGGCGGTGGTCTTGTCCGTCCAGGAGTGGTTGTACTTGACGCCCACCTGCGGGGCCGGGCTCAGCTTCGCGGCCTTGGTCTCACCGGGGATCACGACCTTGCCCTCGACACCGCCGCTCCAGCCCTTGGTGGTGCTGGAGGAGCTGTCGAGCTTCGGGCCGGTGGACGACGCGTCGCGGACGTTGCGCGCGTCGGCCTGCCCGAGGTGCTTCGGGTCGCTGACCTTCGCCTTGACCGTGATGTTGACGTAGGTGTTGGTCGACGTGCCGCTGTTCTTCAGCTGCACCTGGACGCCGGGACCCATGAGGCTGTCCATGTTGGTCCGCAGCGCCGCGGGGGAGAGCTGCGAGGTCAGCTTGCGCTGGTTCGCGAGCTGCTCGGCGACGTCGGCGAAGCCCTTGCCCTTGCCGCTGCGCGGGTTCACGGACGGGTCGTTCCACGTCGGCAGGAACTTGGCGAACCCGGGGATGTCCCGCAGCGCGCCCTCGACCTGCGTCTGGACCTCCGAGGCGACCGCGAACTCGCCGACCTTGGCGTTGCCGGTGGCGATCGCGTCGCCCATGTACGGCGGCGGGAACTTCTTGCCCTTGTTGGACTCGTCGACGAGGGAGCGGCGGGTGCCGTCCGGCGTCGGCAGTCCGGCGTGGGCCGCTTCGGGCAGGCCCACGCGCAGGTAGGTCGTGACGGGGATCGTCACGACGCCCTTGGGCGTGCGGACCTGGACGTCGGCCGTCACCTCGTACAGACCGGTGTCGCCCTTGAGCTGGATGCCGCTCTTGTGGGCGGTGTTGATGCCCGCGTTGACGTTCTCCGCGGTGCGCGCGGCGTAGCCGACCGTGGCGCCGGCCTGGCCGCCCACCACGTTCGGCAGGCCGGCGTTGAAGCCGAGACCGGCGGTGACGTCACCACCGGACTTGCTCGTCGACGAGACACCACTGCTGTGCGCGGTGGTCTCGTGCAGGCGGAGCTGACCGGTGTCGAGCGTGCCGACGAGCCGCGCGTCCTTCAGCGTCGCGGTCATCTGCACCGCGGTGCCCTTGCTGGCGTGCGGGCTGATCAGGTCCGGCGACGTCACGTAGGCGCCGCCGAGCATCGCGCCGAGGTTGTTGCGGATCTCGGTGGGGCTCAGGAAGTTCTGCAGCGCCTCACGGCCCGGCGAGCCGATCTTGACGATCGACGGGTGCAGGTCGCGCGCGACGTCGGCGAACGCCTTGTACGGGTCGCCGACCGTCACCGCCTCCGGGGCGGGGTGCTCGAGCTTGGTGCCCCAGTTCGGGTCCGCCGGGGGAGCGGACACCGTCGAGTTGCCGGAGGCCGTGATCTTCGCGAGGTCGTTCGGGATCTGCAGCGTCACGTCGGTGCCGGTGTCGACCGTCGCGACGGGCCTGAGCCCACCGTTGGGGTCGGCCAGCGTGATCTCGTAGGCCACCTTGACGGTGGCCTGCGTCGACCCCTCGCCGGCGCGGATGATCCGCTGGTCGGTGAGTGACGTGGACGTGCTCTGCGACTGCGCGGGCGTGGCGAACTGAGCCTTGCCGCCGAGCGAGCCGTACGCGCCGAACCCGGCGCTGGCCGAGGCCGAGCCGCCGATGTCGTTGGCCGTGGCGACGGTGTGCGCGGTCGAGGACGAGTTGCCCGACTGCGCGGTCGCGTCGACCTTGACGCCGGGCGCCGCCTCGGGGGCGATCTCGGTCTGCGCCTGCATGGTGGCGCGGATGTTCGCCTCGTACCAGGTGTTGCCGATCTTGACCTGGAAGTTGCGGCCCTTGTCGAGGAACGACTCGAAGTCGCCCTTGATCGCCTGCTGGATGCGGGCGGCGTCGGCCGGTTTGAGGTTGTCGATCGCGTTCGTGACGTTCTCGGCGCCGCGCACGTCCGTCGGCGCGATCGTGCCCAGTGCCTTGTTGCTCTGGAAGAAGCCCGGCAGCGTCTGCGCGGCCGGCATGACCTGACCGACCGGCTGCGGGGCCAGCACGGTCATCGGGATGACGGGGTTCGGCGGTGCCGGCCGCGTCGGGGCGTCGGTCTCCGGTGCGGTCCACGCCGGGGGCGCCGAGCGGGTCGACGGACCCTCGCCCCGGTCGTCGTGCGCGCTGAAGGTCGACTTGCCGTCGGGGTTGGTCTGCCGGTCGATGTGCAGCTCGGTCCCGAAGTTCGGTGCCTTCCACTTCTTGGCCCTGTCCTTGTCGGCCTTGGTGGAGTGCTCCTGGACCTCCGGCTCGAGGTCGTGCAGCGGTGCGAACGTGTCGACCGTCCCGTCCGCGTTGTGCACGACGATCGGCCGGTTCAGCTCGGTCGCGAGCAGCTGGACGGTGAGGTCCTCGGCCCTCTCGGACTTCTCGATCTCGGCGGCATCGGGCTCGTACGCGTTCTCGGGGGGTGGTGCCTGCGTGTGGCCGGGGAGCGGCGTCGTGGGCCTGGGCTCGATGAACGAGTTGACCAGGTGGCCGTTCTCCAGGTCGTGCTGCTGGCGGAACCGCGAGATCTGCGTCGTCACGCTCGTCGACGCGAGCGAACCCTTCTGGATCGTGCTCGTGCGCAGATCCGTGGGGCTGGGAACCGCGACGCCGCCGGCCTCGTTGGTCAACACCTCGTGCACGGCGCTGTACACGCCGTTGCTGCGCGGCGGGGCGACGTTCGGTGCGATGCCGTGTTCGAGCATGCCGAACGTGCGGGCCACGTTGCTGTTGTTGTCCGACAGCGCCATGTTCAGCACTGTCGCCATCTTCTGCTGCTTGGCCGTGGGAACGATGTGGCCGAGATCGGCCTCGGTCCGGGGTGCGAGCGGCTTGCCGCCGGCGGGCTTCTGCCGGGGCGGCGGGTACTGCGTGCTCGCATCGGTCTGCGGGTCGACCCCCATGTGGCCGTGGCCCGGGATCTCCTTGGAGATGCCGTAGTTGAGGGTGTTCTTGTCCTCCCAGCCGAGCTTGAGCGAGTCGACCTTCGACGGGTTCCAGCCACCGGTCCTGGTGTCGATGATCTTGCCGGTCTCCGCGTCGCGGACGTACCGGTGGTCGATCCGCGTCTGGGACTCCCGCTGGGCGTGCGACTTGCCCTGGAACCCGTTGCGGATGTCTGCGGCGCTGATCTCGCCCTTGGCCGCCTTCGACGCCTGACCCGGCTCGCCGCCGAAGGTCCGGTTCGGCACGGTCTTCAGGTCGACGTGCGACTGCGCCCACGACTTGCCGTCGTTCATGGCGAAGTCGAGCGCGATGCGGGACAGGTCGGTGCCGACCGCGCCCCCCACGAAGTCGGTCGAGAAGGTCTGGCCGCGATAGGGGTTGCGGTTGGTCTGCAGGTCGACCTCGATGCCGGACTCGACCGCGACCGCGGTGACCGCGGCCTCGAACTCGGCGTTGCCCCGGACGAACTTCTCGTTCGCCTCGATCTCCCTGTTCACCTGTTCCAGGACCCTGGCCTGCCCCGCGCTCGCCCGGCCGCCCTGCTCGGCGATGTCGGCCTCGACCTGGGCCTTGGTGTCCAGCAGGTCGGCGTTGAGCTCGGGCCTCGGCAGCTTGTTCGTGTGGATCTCGACGATCTCGTTGCCGGCGAACTCGTTCATCGACTTGCCCAGGCCGTTGAACTCGGCCTCGGCGTCGCTGAACCGCACCGACGGGTCGACCATCGGCACGTTCGCGTCGATGAACAGGTTGGGCTCCGGCAGGTACGGCAGCAACGGCGCCGAAGCACCCTGCCGCACGCGCGCGTCCATGTCGTCGCGCATGGCCTGTTCGAACTTCTCGACGAACGCGGCCCGGTTCTCCGGCTTGAGGTGGTCCGCCACCAGGTCCAGCTGCCGCTGCTTCTCCGCCTTCTGCTTGGCGGTCAGCTTCTTGTCGGCGTTGAGCTTCGCCTGCTCCTTGACGCGGCGGGCCTCGACGTCCCGGACGAGCGCGTCGGCGTCGCCGACCCGGTACCCACCCGCGTACATGAGCGGGCGGATCGGGCCGGTCTCCGGAGAGTGCAGGGTCTGGTTGAAGTGGTTGAAGACGTCCGTGCCGGACGGCACCCTCCGCGACCCGGAGTCGAAGTCCTGAATGGACAGGTACGGGTGCGTGCCCTTGCCGTTCAGCGCGCTCACCGCGAACTTGGTGGCGGAGCTGTGCATCGTGCCGTTGCGCATCTGGCCGTAGGGGAACGCCCCCTGCTCGGGCAGCTTGCCCAGCGGCACCAGCGCGATCGGCTCCGTGCGGTTCGCGACGGCGTTGTTCGCCGCGGTGATGTTGGCGTCCATGTCGACGCCGCTGGCACCTTCGCGGCCGTTCACGCCGACGACGAACACCATGTTGTTCTTCAGGTCGCCGGCGTCGGCGGTGATCGCGTCGATGACGCTGTCGATGTCGGCCAGCTGGTCGTGGCTGACGATCATGTTGACGACGAACGACGGCGGGGCGTCGTTCTCGACGTTGCTCTTGAGCTTGTCGAGGTACGTGGCCTTGTCCGGCACCTCGAGGTTGCCGCTCGCGAGGTCCTCGAACGCCTTGTTGTACTGGAAGTCGACGTTGCCCAGCGACAGGCCGCCGAACGCCTCGGTCAGGTCGGCGAACTGGCCCTCGTTGCTGGCATCGACCTCGCTGTCCGAGTCGACTTCCATCGCGTCGGTGTCGGCGTTGCTCGGACCGGCCTCGGTGTTGGTCCACCGGTCCGCTTCGGGCTTCTTCTTGGTGGTGCGGTCGTCGGCCCGGCTCCCGTTGTCGCTCTCCGGGCTGCGGTCGCGCTTCACCGGCCGGGTGTCGCCCTCGACGTCCGGCTTGGCGGTGGCGGGGGCCGGGTCGGCCGTGGCCGTGGCGGGCTTCGGCGTCCAGCCCGCGGGCGGCGGCACGGTGGCCGGGCCCGCCGGGTTGATCGTGGTGTCGGGCACCATGACCTGGCTGTTGGCCGTGCGCTCGACCAGCCACAGGTGCCGCGGGCGCAGACCGGGCTCCTTGCCGTGGACGTCGGCGCCCATCATGCCGCCGTCGTCCTTGTGCACGCCCGAGTTCGTGTCGTGCTGCTGGAAGACGCGCGACGAGTCGCTGTACTCGTCCGGGACACCGAGATAGTGCAGCGTCTCGTGGGCGAGGACCTCGGGACTGGTGTTCGGGTTCCAGTGCGTCTGGTCGGCGTTCGGGTTGTTCGGGTCGACCTTGACCGCGGTGTGCGCGTCGGCCTTGTTGTCGACGAACTCCAGGTTCAGGTGGAACTGGTCACCGCTGGGCAGCCGGTAACCCTGGTTCAGCAACGAGTCGACGCCCCGGGAGGCGTTCTCCTTCACCTGCGCCACGAGCGCGGGGTCGGTGTTCGCGGCAGGGTCGACGTACACCTTGACGGTGTACTCCTGCACGAAGTTGCCGGGGCTCGTCTCGATGCGGCGCAGATCGTAGTTGATGAGGCCCTGATAGGACTTGATGTTCGACGGCGTGCTGTCCGTGCGGACGTCGTGCACGACGACGTCGACGGTGCGCACGTCCTTGTCGTTGCGGCGGTCGGCCCACGTGCTGCGGTCGGCGGGCTTCTCCGGCGCGAACCAGTCGGCGGTCTTCGCCGGGTCGTGCCGCCACGACTCGTCGGTCAGGACGTCCTTGCCCTGGTGCGACTCCGGGGTCGGGGGAGTCATGGCGGGCGGCGCACCGCCCGCGCGGACGTTCTTCGGCTGCGCGTCAGCGCTCGCGGGAGCGGGACGCGACGAGCTCGCCTCGGCACCGCTCCTGCTCGACTCCGCGACGGAGGAGTCCTGCGGAGGCAGGGCCGGCAGCGGCTTCTGGTTCGCGTCCGGCGTGGTGTTCGTCGTCGGCGTGGTGCCGGTGTTCGCCGGCGTCGTGCCGTCCTTCGGCGGCACGGGCGGCGGCGTGGTGTTGAAGGTGGTGATCTCGCCGTCGACCTTGGCCTTGGCGTCCCACCACTTCTGCTGCTTGGCGTCGGCCTCGCGGCGGGCGGTGTCGAGCTTGGTCTCCGCGTCCTTGATCGCCTTCTCAGCGGCGGACTGCTCGTCGACGAGCTTCTGGCGCGCGGCCTCGGCCTCCGCTCGGGCGGAGGCCTTCTCGGCGGCGATCGCCTCGTGCGCCTTGATCTCGGTGCGGGTGTCCGTCGCGGTCCGGCGCTGGGAGTCGAGTTCCGCACGCGCGTCGGCGACCTGCTGCTGCGCGTCGGTCAACGCGGTGTGCGCCGCGTCGGCCTCCTGCGTGAGGCGGTCGATCACGGCCTGCGGCGCGCCGTTCGCCTTCGCGTCGGTGACCGCGTTGTCGGCCACCTGCGCGTCCTGGCTCAGCGACACGACCTGCGCGTTGAGGTCCCTGATCGTGGTGCGCGTCTGCGCCGCGTCCCTGATCGTGTTGTCGAACCGCGTCTGCCGCGACTCGACGTCGGCCTCGGCGGCCTTGTGGTTCTCGATCGCCGCGTTCGCCTCGACCGAGGCCTTGCCGAGAGGCTGGTCGGTCCGCGCCATCACGGCCGCGGCCTCGTTGATCTTGTCCTGGCCGTCGTGCCGGGCGTCCTCGACGGCCTTCTCGGCGGTCCGCCAGTCGTCGGCCGCCTTCTTGACGTCGGCCTGCGCGTCCTTGAGAGAGTCGCTGAACTGGTGGTTCAGCACGGTCTCGGCGTCGGCGGCGGGCATGCGCACCCCGGCGGAGCCGGGCACCGTCAGGTCGACGACACCGGTCTTGCCGCCGATCGTCGCCACCACGCGGTACTCGACGTCGAACTGCACGAGACCGCTGCGGGACGCGTCCTTCGGCTTGACCGCGCCGGACGCGGACTGCGTGGGGTTGCCGGACACCGCGGAGGAGTCCTCTGCGCCGTGCCGCAGCTCCACGCCGCCGGTGCCGAAGTTGACGGTGTCGGCCGGGGCACCCTGCTTGATCGCCGCGCTGCCCTGGGCGAGACCGACCGACACGTCGGCGGTCTCGGAGACCTTGGCCTCGCTGGAGGTCTCGGTAGACCTCGAGTCGAGCGGCTTCTCGATCTTGACGTCGTCACTGAGCGACCCGAGCTGCGGGTTGACGAGCTTCGCGTAGACCTTGACGTCGGCGTCCTGCCCGAACGTCAGCGCCGCCTCCTTCAGGCCCGGCACGTCGAGCGGGCCGGACAGCATCGACGGCAGGTGCGGCTGCAGGTTCTCCGGGCTGAGCGTCGAGAACAGGGCGTTGAGCGAGCCCGTTCCCTTGCCGGTCAGGCCCTTGCCCGCGCCCGCCTCCGTCATGGCCCGCACGGCGGCGTCACGCAGGTCCTTGGCACCGCGCAGGTTCTCCACCGACGCGGCCGGCGGCAACTGCGAGGCACGGGGGTCCTGCTGGAACGCGGCCGCCGCCTCCGGCGTGCCCTGGTCGCTGCCGCGCTTGCTGGCCGCGGACATGTACGGCTGCGGGTTCGCGCCACCGGCGATCTTCTGGTTGTCCGCGTGCGTGCGGACCTTCATCTCCTGCGGGCCGCTCTCGGCCCGCGCGATCTCCTTGGAGCCCTTCTCGACGACGAGCTCGAACTCGACCGGCACGGTGTACTGCGCCGCCGGTCCGCTCGCGGTGCGGTTGGCACCGAAGCCCTCGGTGACCGAGGTCGAGACCGAGGTTCCCTTGCTACCACCGATGTTCGCGCCCGCCGCGACACCGGCGGTGCCCGAGACGTTCGGGTTCGCGCTGCCCGGCGAGGCGAGGCCGGGCGCGCGCAGACCGGCACCCCAGCCGGTGCCGCGACCGGAGCCGTCGGTCGTCTTGCTGGAGCCGGCGACGTTGTGCGACATGTCCACGCCGTCGTTGACGACCTGGTCGAACTGCGGCGTGCCCGCCTTGGCGCGCAACGTGACCTGGTAGCTGTCCTTGCCGAACGTGCCGGGCTGGTGCACCAGCAGCGGCACGCCGCCGTCCATGGCGCTGTCGATCATCGCCTTGACGCTGGCCGGCGAGTTGAGGTCGACGATGCGCTGCAGGTTGCTCATCGAGTCCTTGAGGACCGAGTCCGGGATCAGCGCGTCGCTGCCGAACTTCTTGGTCTTCGTCGAGAGCTCCGCCGTGAGGTTGTTGACGACACCGGACAGGTCCGGCACCGACTCCACGTTGGACAGGCCCAGCGCGCCCGGCTCGTTGGTCGCCACCGTCGACGGCGGCGCCATCTTCGGGAAGTCCGGCTTCGGCACGCTCGACTCGACCTTGGGCAGCGCGCCCAGGTCGCGCGCGACGTCCTCGGACACCCGCACGAACACCGACTTCGGCATGTTCACCGTGACGCCCTCGGCGTTCGGCGTGCCGCCGTGCAGGAAGTTCCCGGCACGGCTCTCACCGACGATGGTGAACTCGGCGTCGATCTGGACCAGCACGGTCCGCGCCTCGCCGGAGGTGCTCTTGCCGCGGTCGACGTTGCCGCCGATCTCGTTCGACGTCGTCTTGCTGTCCGACCACGGCGTGAACTTCGCCGTCGCGGCGACACCACCGGACCCGCTCGGGTTCGTCGGCGTGCCGGCGGGCGGCGGGGTCACGTTCGGGCGCACCGGCACGTTGATGCCGGCGGTGAGGTCGACGGACCGGCTCGTCGTGGACGACTCACCGGCCTTGTAGCCACCGCTGACCGAGTTGTCCGTGCCCGTGGTGTCCGAGATGGCCACCAGCTTGGCCTCGCCCAGCTTCACCGACATGCCGATGGCGCCGGACCGGTCGGTGACGCGCCGGTCGTACTTGAGGCCCTGCTCCTGCACACCGGTCTCGATGAGCCGCTGCAGGTTCGCCTTGATGTTCTCCGGGGCGAACATCTTGTCGATCTGCGCGCGGGACGCGGTGCCCGGCGTGGTGAGCGCCGAGTCGCCCTTCGCCGCGCGGTTCAGGGCGTCGATCGCCTGGTCGCGCAGCTCGGCCGTGTTCGCGACGGCCTCGACGTTGAGGAACTCCGGCGACTTCGGCCGGGCCTCCTTCGGGCTCAGCAGGTCCTTGATGGACGGCGAGTCGTCGAGCTTGGTCGACTGCGGGTCACCCGGCTTGAAGCCGTCGCCGGGGTTGTCCTTGAGCGTCGCGCCGTCCTGCACCCACAGGGTGACCTTGCCGTCGATCTTGTCCAGGCCCGCGCCGGTCTTGGCGACCGTCTTCACCTCGGGCGACTGGAACCCCGGTGCGCCAGGGGTCACCGAGCGCACCCACGTCCGCGGCCGCTCGAAGGTCGTGATCTCGATCTCGAACTCGACGTCGTTCGAGAACACCTGGGAGTCCGGGCTGCCCGACTGCGACTGCGTGGCCGAGACCGCCGGTCCTGCCGAGGTCTTGTCCGTCCACGAGTGGCTGTAGGACACACCGGCCTGCGGCGACGGGTTGAGCGCGGCGACACCGGTCTTCACCGGGATGTTCGCGCGGCCCTGCACGCCGCCGGTCCAGCCCTTGGTGGTGCTGGTGTTGGCGTCGAGCTTCGGGCCGGTCGTCGTCGAGTCGCTGACGGTGTGCGCGTCGGCCTGGCCGAGGTGCTTCGGGTTGCTGAGCTTGGCCTTGACCGTGACGTTGACGTAGGTGTTCTTCGTCGTGCCGGAGTTCTTCAGCTGCACCGAGACGCCCGGACCGAGCAGGCTGTCCATGTTGGCCTTGAGCGCGGCGGGGGAGAGCGTCGCCGTGATCTTGCGCTGGTTCGCGAGCTGCTCGGCGACGTCCGAGAAGCTCTGGCCCTTGCTGCTGCGCGGGTTCGCGTCCGGGTTGTTCCACTTCGGCAGGAACTTCTCGAAGCCGGGGAGTTCCTTGAGCTTGTTCTCGACCTGGCTCTGCACCTGGTTGGCGGGCGTGAACTCGCCGACCTTCGCGTTGCCGGCGGCGAGCGTGTCGGCGACGAACGGCGGCAGGTACTTCTTGTCCGCCGTGGCCGGGTCGGTGATCGAGTTCCTGGTGCCGTCCGGGGTCGGCAGACCCACCGCACCGGCCTCGCCCAGGCCCATGCGCTGGTAGGTCGTGACCTCCATCTTCACGCTCTCACCGGAGGGCGTGCGGACCTCGACCTCGGCCGTGACCTCGTACAGGCCGGTCTCGGACTTCACGCCGATGCCGGTCTTGTGGTTGCTGCTCGACCCCGCGTTCACGCCCTCGGCGGTGCGCGTGGAGTAGCTGCCGGTGGCGCCGACGGTGCCGCCGACCTGGCCGGGCACGCCGATGTTGGCGCCGACGCCCGCGGTGATGTCGAACCCGGTCTTGGTGGACGCGGACACACTGCTGCCGAAGGCGGAGGTGTCCTTCAGGTCCAGCGCGGCCTTGTCGCTCGTGCCGACGAGCTTCGCGTCCTTCAGCGTCGCGGTCATCTGCACCGCGCCGCCCTTGCTCGCGTGCGGGCTGAGCAGGTCGGGCGAGGTGACGAAGCCGCCGAGCATCGCGGGCAGGTTGTTGCGGATCGAGGTGGGGCTGAGGAAGTTCTGCAGCGCCTCGCGGCCGGGCGAGCCGACCTTCGTGATCGACGGGTGCAGCTTCGCGGCGACGTCGGTGAACGCCTTGCCGGAGTCCTTGACCACCACGGCTTCCGGCACCGCGTTCTCGACCTTGGCGCCCCACTGCGCGTCGGGCGGAGTGACGGAGGCCGAGGTCTTGCCGGAGTCCACGATCGAGCTGAGGTCCTGCGGGATCTGCAGCGTGACGTCCGTGCCCGTGCTCAGCGTCGAGAACTGCTTGACCTCGCCGCTCGCGTCGGTGAGCGTGATCTCGTACGAGACCGGGACGGTCGCCTTCTTCGAGCCGTCGTCCGATCCCTTGATCGCGCGGGCCTCGGTGACGGAGTTGCTGGTGGACTGCGAGACCGCGGGCGTCGCGAGCGCGGCCTTGCCGCCCAGCGAGCCGTACGGGCCCGCCGCGACACCGGCCGTCACCGAACCGCCGACGTCGTTGGACGTCGAGATGGTGTTCGTGGTGCCCGTGGACGCGCCGGCCTGGTAGCTCTTGTCCACCTTGGTGTCGGCGTTGGCCTGGACGTCCGTGGAGGCGTCCGCGTGCATCTCCGCGCGGACGTTCGCCTCGAACCAGGCGTTGCCGATCTTCACCTGGAAGTTGCGGCCACCGTCGAGGAACGACTCGAAGTCGTTCTCCAGCGCGTTCTTGATGCGTGCCTGGTCGTTCGGCTTGAGACCGGGGATCTCGGCGACGACGGCGTCGGCGCCCTTCACGTCGGTCGCCGTGATCGAGCCGAGCGCCTTGTTGTCCTGGAAGAAGCCCGGCAGGTTCGTGCCGGGGACCTGGCCGACGGGCTGCGGCGCCATGGTGGTCATCGGGATGACCGGGTTCGGCGTCGGCTTCGGCGGCGCGGGCCGGGTCTCGACCTCGGTGTTCGCGTCGGGGGCGGGCGGTGCGGGGCGCGTGTCCGCGTCCTGCCGCGCCTGCTGGACCTCCTGCGTGAAGTCCCGGAACGCCTCGAGGTGGCTGGTGTTGTGCCCGCCCTCCCGCGCGTCCTGGATCTGCTGGTCGACGTGCGCCTGCACGGCCGCGACGTCGGCATCGCTGAACTGGCGCCACGCCGGCGCGTTCGGGTCGGCCGGCAGTTGCAACGCGTGGGCGGTGAGCGACGCGTCGCGGTTGGCCGTGAGCTGGTCGACCTGGTTCTGCCGCCACTGGACGTCGCGGCCTGCCCGCTCCCGGCGGGCCGCCTGGTCGTCCAGCATCGACTGGGTCTTGAGGGCGTCGGGCACCATGTCGGCGGCGTTCCACCGGGTGCTGTCGGCCTTGGCCTTGGCGAGACCCTGCTCGGCGATCTGCGTGCGCTGGTCGTAGATGTGCGGCGGACCGGCGTTGCGGGAGATGTCGAGCGCGTTCTGGATCGCGGCCGCGCGGTCGGGATTGTTGGTGTACGCCGGGTTCTGCTGCATCTCGCGCAGCGCCGCGGAGTCGAGGCCGTACAGCGACGCCGCGAACGACCGCGGCGAGGTGCCCTCCTGCACGGGGCCGAAGCCGCCGGGGACGACGAGGTCCACGTCCGGGTTCGCGGGCCGCGCCGCCGGGTCCTGCATGAACGGGCGCGGTTCGGGTTGGGGGGCGGGCGCCGGTGCGGGCTGGGCCTGCTGGTCCGCGTCCGCCGCCGCGGTGTCCCGGACGTCGCCGGCCGGCTGCGCCGGGGCGTCGTCGTCCGACCGGACCGACGAGGCGTCGTCCACGTCCGCCGGAGGCGTCTCCGGCCGGTAGGGCGCCGCCGCGTCGGTGAGCTTGATGTCCTGGAGCTGACTGTAGAGCTGGTCCAGTTCCGGGGTCGGCCGGCCGCCCACGCGCGCGTCGTGGATCAGGTCGGTGACGTGGTCCATGAGGACTTCCACGTCCTGCGGCGTCACCGACTGCCAGCCGGGGGCGTCCAGGTCCGCGGGCAGGCTCAGCGCGTACGTCGTGAGCGCGTCCTTGCGGTCGTACTGCAGCGTGAGCAGCTCGTTGGAGAGCTGCTGCTGGTGCTGCTTGAGGTTCTGCACCTCGGCTTCGCGCTGGGCCTGGTCCGTGCGCTGCAACTCGGACTTGAACATGTCCGGAAGCGCGTCGGCGAAGTGCTTCAGGTCCTTCGCCTTGCCGTGCGAGCTGTTGATCTCACTCTGGAGGTCGCTCAGGTGCTGCTGGATGCCACCGGGCTTCTGGGCGATCTCCAGGTTGCGGGACATCTGGTCGATCTCTTGCAGGTGGAACGGGTCGTTGCGGTGCTGCGTCCTGAGATCGGCGAGCTCGGCCGGGGTCTTGCCGAAGAGCTCGGCCCGGAACGCCGCGAACTCCTGCCGCGGGCTCAGCTCACGGCCGTCCGCCCGCGTGTCCACATCGGACTGCGCGTCCGACTGCGAGTCGACGTCCGACCGCACGTCGGAATCGGGGCCGTTGACGGCGGCCTCATTCGCCCTCTCCTGCCGGATCTGCTCCAGCTGCAGCTCGAACTGGCGGTTGTTGAACTCCCGGGTCCTGGCGTCGAGGTCCCGCAGGCGTTCCGCGCGCGCCTCGGTGTCCGCGTTCATCTTCGCGATCCGCTCCTGGACGGACACGATGTTCGCGTGCGCGTCAGCGGCCTTGGCGAAGCGGTTGGCGTAGTCGGGATTGTTGACGAACGACAGGTTGCGTTCCGCCTGCGCCTTGAGTCCCTCGATCTCGGCGATCTTCTGGTCGAAGTCGGTCGACGTGTCGACCCCGCCGCCGAACACGTAGTTCCAGGCGCCGGTGAGCCCGGTGTTCGCCGCCTTGCCGGCGCGCGTGTTCTCCAGCGCGACCGTCAGGTCCTCCACCTGGGTGGCCAACCCGTCCACGCCGCGCGTCGAGGCGTGGCCGAGCACCGTGCGGACGTCCGCCTCGTTCTGCACCCGCTGCTGCAGGTCCCTGAGGTTCTGGGCGTCGAACCCGGCGTTCTCCGCCGCCGCGATCTGCTGGGTCAGGTAGGCGTCGAGCTGGGGGAGCACGTCCGGCTTGATGTCCGCGAGGCCGTCCGCGTTCGGACCCGCGACCTGGGTGTCGAGGATGTGCGTGACGCCCACCCTCGGGCCCTGGGCGTTCAGGGTGTTGATCTGGCTGTCGGTGTTGTTCTTCAGGTCGGTGAGGGTCGCGACCTGTTCCTTGATCGCGGCCGTCTGCGCGAGCTCCTGCGGCGACTGCATCATCTCGGGCTTGCGGGAGCCCTGGGACTTCGCCTCGTCGATCCGGCTCTGCAGGTCCGCCGAGCGCTGCATCAGGTCGTTCATGAAGACCTGGGGGCCACCGGGGTGCGCGGCCGCGCGCTTGATCAGCTGGGTGTTCTGCGCCGCGGTGTAGAGGCCCTCGTCCTGGCGTCCCTTGTACAGGTCGCCGATGGTCTGGTTGACCTCCGCGGAGGACTTGCCGCCGAGCCAGGCCTCCATGCCGGCCCGGACCTCCTGCGGCGTCGGGCCGCCCAGAGCGCCGAACGTGCCGTTCTGCGTGTTGATCTGCACCTGCGGCGCGCCATCGGGGCCGTGCAAGGTCGGCACGCCGTTGTTGTCGACGACGAGCTGCACGCCCAGCGACTGCGCGATCGAGTCGGGCAGGTGCGAGCCGACGTGCGAGTCGGCCCACGACGGCGTGTGCAGGGCGTGGTCCACGAGGTCGGCGGACGAAGGCAGCGCGCCGTTCGCCTTCACCTCCTGCGTGACGTGGTTGATCATGTCCACGTCACCGGGCTTCATGCCGTCGGTGTTCAGGCCCGCGTTCACGACGTCCCAGCGCCTGCCGGACCCGTTCGCGAGGTCGTTCGCGACGTTCGCCCGCCACTGCTCGACCTTGGCGTCGCCCGTGAGGCCGGGCACGTTCGGTTCGAGGTCGGGGTGGAACTTCGCGAGCGAGGCGGGGTCGACCTGGCTCGCGACCCAGTTCGACAGCGCGGGCGGGTTCAGCCCGGGGTGGTTGTGGTTCTGCGGGTTCTGCTGGACGTCGGCACGGACGTTGTCCACAGTGGACTGGACATCGCTGATGCCCACCAGCGGCGAGGAGTTCGGGACCTGCACGCCCTGGAACGCGGCGCTGCGCAGCACCGACTCGACCAGACCGACCCTGTCGAGGTTCGGCAGGTGCGTCTGGTTGTTGGGCCGGACGTCCACGTCGGCGTCGACATCGGAGTCGACGTCGAAGCTGCCGGGCAGGCCGGGCGTGTCCGTGGGCATCGGCCGCGTCTGCACGTCGGGACCGACGTCCGGGCCCGACTTGACGTCCTGAGTGGACGGTGCGCTTTCCGGTGCGGGCTTGGGATTCCAGTCCGCGGGCGGCGGCACGGTGGCCGGGCCGGCCGGGTTGATCGTGGTGTCGGGCACCATGACCTGGCTGTTGGCGGTGCGCTCGATCAGCCACAGGTGGCGCGGCCGGATGCCGGGGTCGGGCAGGTGGACGTCGGCACCCATCAGGCCGCCGTCGTTCTGGTGGACGCCCGAGTTGGTGTCGTGCTGCTGGAAGACGCGGGTCGAGTCCTTGTACTCGTCCGGAATTCCGAGGTAGTGCAGCGTCTCGTGCGCGAGTACCTCGGGGCTCGTCTCCGCGCCCCAGTGCGTCTGGTCGGGGTTGGTGGTGTTCTTGTCGACCTTGATGCTGGTGTGCGCGTCGGCCTTGTTGTCGGTGAACTCGAGGTTCAGGTGGAACTGGTCACCGCTGGGCAGCCGGAAGCCCTGGTTCAGCAGGTTGTTGACGCCGTTGGCGGCGTTCTCCTTGACCTGCGCGATGGTCTCGGGCGTCATGTTCGCGGCAGGGTCGAGGTGCACCTTGACGGTGTACTCCTGCACGAAGTTGCCGGGGCTGGTCTCGATGCGGCGCAGGTCGTAGTTGATGAGGCCCTGGTACGACTCGATGTTCGACGGCGTGCTGTCCGTGCGGACGTCGTGCACGACCTGGTCGACCGTGCGCACGTCGGTGTCGTTGCGGCGGTCCGCCCACGTGCTGCGGTCGGCCGGGTTGCTCGGGTTCGACCAGTCCGCGGTCCTGGCGGGGTCGTGGCGCCACGACTCGTCGGTGAGGACGTCCTTGCCCTGGTGCGACTCGGGCGTCGGCGGCGTCGCGGCCGGCGGCGCACCGACCTTCGGCACGTCCTTGCGGGTGCCGTCGGGGTTCAGGTTCGACTGCGGTGCGGGCGGTGCCGGGGGAGCGGGAGGTGCCGGCGGGGCCGCGGGCGGCGGGGTGGCCGGTACGTCCCTGGTCGGCGCCGGGCCGTTGTTCTGCGGGGTGGTCTGGGGAGCGTTCCGGGACGGAGCGTCGGTGTCCGCGGACGTGTTCGTCTCGGTGTTCGGCCCGACGTCGGAGCCGGGCGCCGGGGGCGCGCCACGGGTGCCGTCCCCCGGGGCGGTGCCGGGGTTGGACTCGGCGTCGAAGAAGACGTCGTTGTCGGACTCGACGTCGCTGCGGGAGCCGGGGTTCGACTCGGCGTCCACGTAGGTTTCGGACTCTACGTCGCTGTTGGTGTTGGATTCGACGTCGCTGTCGAATCCGAAGAGGCCGCCGCTCATGTCGGGTCCGTCGGACTCGGCGTCGGACTCGACGTCGCTCTCGGCGTTGGCCTCGGTGTTGGCCTCGGTGTTGGTGTTGGCGCCGGTGTTGCTCTCGGCGCCGGTGTTGGTCTCGACGTCGCTGTTGGTCTCGACGTCGCTGTCGAATCCGAAGAGGCCGCCGCTCATGTCGGGTCCGTCGGACTCGACGTCGGACTCGACGTCGCTCTCGGTGTTGGTCTCGGTGTTGGTGTTGGTGTTGGCGCCTGTGTTGCTCTCGGCGCCGGTGTTGGTCTCGACGTCGCTGTTGGTCTCGACGTCGCTGTCGAATCCGAAGAGGCCACCGCTCATGTCGGGTCCGTCGGACTCGGCGTCGCTCTCGGCGTTGGCCTCGGTGTTGGCCTCGGTGTTGGTGTTGGCGCCGGTGTTGGTCTCGACGTCGCTGTTGGTCTCGACGTCGCTGTCGAATCCGAAGAGGCCACCGCTCATGTCGGGTCCGTCGGACTCGGCATCGCTCTCGACGTCGCTGCCGGTGTTGGTCTCGACGTTGGTCTCGACGTTGGTGCTGGGAGTCGTGACGGCGGGCGGCACCACCGAAGCAGGGGCCTGCTGGACCGGTGCCTGCTGGGCCGGGGGCGTCGACTCCACCGGCGTCTTCGGACTCGGCACCTCGGCGTCCGGCGTCTGCTCTGCCGGGGCGGGCGGCGGTGGGGACGGCGGGTCCTGCCGGAGGGTCAGCGCCTGGAGGACCTGGTTGTTCTGCGGTGCGCGAGCGTCCTCGAACACCTGGGCGAAGTAGTTGCTCTCGGGACTGTCCTTCTGCGAGAGGTTCTTCAGCAGGTCAGCGAGCTGGGCAACGTCGTTTCGACCCGAATCCGGGTTGGCGGGATCGACCGGATCGCCCGGCTTGTTGCTCGGGAAGTCGTTGGCCAGCTGTTGCTGGAGCTCCGGCTTCCGCGACTCGAGCAGATCGATGATCTGGTCCACCTGCTGCTTGGTGAGGTCGACCGCGTATTTCGTGTCGTCGAGGAACTTCGGCGACGGCTGGTCGCCGTTGATGACGTTCTTGATCTCCTGGGCCGCGTCGTCGGGGAGGCCGGAAAGGATGTTCGTGACCTCCTCGCCCTTGCCGTGGAGCGCGGGCGAGAGCATGGAGGAGATCTGGGAGACGGAGCTGGCTGCCTCGCCGGGGTCGCGGTCCGGCGACACCACGTAGTCCCCGAGCGCCGTGAAGGTCTCGATGGCGGTGGTCACCTTGAACGCCTGCTTCGCAGCCGACGGGCCCTTCTTGGGGTCGGTGCCCGCCTCCAGGTCCGCGTTGACGGCCGCGGTCCACGCGGTGTCCGCTCGCAAGCCGTTGCTCGCGTTGTTCAGGTTCGTGGTGGCGGCGTCGGCGCCGGGGACGGTCGGATAAGGGGTCTTGCTGGTGAGAACGGAGATGTTCGGCCGTTCGACGAGGTGCGCGAGGTTCGTGGAGTTCGCGCCCTCGTTGATCGCGGGCAGGGTGCCGAGCTGGAAGACCTGCTGGAACACCGCCTGGGGCATGGACCCGGTGTTCACCACCAGGACGTCGCCCTGCTTCAGGTTGTCGATCTTCTCCTGCAGGTCGGGTGAGGTGATGTCCGCGCGCTGGATCCCGTCCACCTCGGGCTGCGGCACGAACCAGACCGACGAGGGGGTGATCTCCATCATGATCGCGGGCTTCTGGTCCAGCGAGTGCAGAGCCATCGCGAGGTGGTTGGACACGCCGGGACGGCTGACGGGGTCGACAGCCACGAGGCCGTAGACCGGCATCAGGTCGGCCTTGCCGCTCAGCACCGCGTCGGCGACCTTCTTGATGCCGGCCGCCTTCGGGTTGCCGGACATCTCCTGGTCGATGAGGTTGGCCAACGCCTGCGGATCGGTGATCTTCGGAACGTCGTAGACGTACCTGGCGTCCGGGCTGATGTGCGGGTCCAGATCGATGATCTGGACGTCGCCGTCGGGGGAGTCGCGCTTGATGAGAAGCCGCTTGCTGCTGTCCCAGGCATACGGCTTGAGGATCACAGCTTCGTTGACGTTGTTCTTGTTGAGGTAGCTGGTGGCGGTGGTCGTGTCGTGCGCGTTGAGTGAGTCGTCGCCTGCCGACATCAGCAACGTGTTGCTGTCGGCGGGATGGTTCGGCGAGCTGCTGACCTCGACCTCGCCCAGGTCCGGCGTGATCAGGAGCTCCATCTTCGGCACGGATTCCGGATCGGTGACGAAGGTGATCTTGTCCTGGTAGCCGCCGTCGCGCAGCGCCTTCACCAGCGTCGTCGCGGCGGCCTGGTGGCCGAGCCCCGCCGCGTTGTCCACCGCGACGATGACGTTGTCGACGTCCGCCAGCAGGTCCTTCACCGTCGGAGCGGCGCCGGGGGGCGTGGTCTCCTGCTGGACATCGGTGGACGAGTCGGTGTCGGTGTTGGGATTGGCGTTCACTCCGGCGGCCGCCGGCGGCAGCACGACGAGGTCGGGCGTGACGGTGGGGTTGGCCGTCGGGTTCGCCGTGGTGTTCGGGTTCGGCGCCGCGCCGGTGGGCGGCGCGGGCGCCGGTCGCGTCTGGACGGGCGGTGCGTCGGTGTTGGGGCCGTTGACCGGCGCGTCGACCTGCGGCGCCGGCCGCGTCTGCGGGCTGGCCGGCGGCACGTTCGCCGCGGTGTTGGGCGACGGCGTGTTCGCCGGGGGGACGGTGGTGTTGGGCGCCGGGTTCGGCGTCTGGACGGGCGGAGCCGAGGTCTCGGACCTCGGCGCGGGGGCCGGGTTCGGGTTCGACGAGGTGTTCGGCGCCGGGACGCTCGTCTCCGGACGCGGTGAAGGCACGCCGGGGGGCGGCGTCGCCGTGTTCGGCGGCGGGGTGGTGGCCGGCGGGGTGTTCGGGTTCGGCGACTGCGTGTTCGGCGGCGGCACGTTCGGCGCGGGTGCCGGGTTCGGAGCAGGCGCGGGTGCCGGGCTTGGCGTGTTGACCGGGGGTGCGGCGGGTGCCGGGCGCGTCTGTGCCGGAGGCGGCGTGTCGGCCCTGGGCTGCGGGGCCGGCGTCGTGTCGGGCCGCGGCGCGGGCGTGGCCGCGGGCGGAGGCGTGTTGACGCTCGCCGGAGGCGTGTTCACGTTCGGCGCAGGCGCCGGGTTGGGTGCGGGTGCCGGGGTCGGCGTGTTGACCGGCGGTGCGGCCGGTGCCGGGCGCGTCTGTGCCGGAGGCGGGGTGTCGGCCTTGGGTTGCGGGGCCGGCGTGGTGTCGGGCCGCGGCGCGGGGGTGGCCGCGGGCGGAGGCGTGTTGACGTTCGCCGGAGGCGTGTTGACGTTCGGCGACGGGACGTTCGTCGAGGGCGCGTTGACGGGCGGCGCGCTGACGGGCGGCGGGGCCGGGCGCGAAGACGCCGGGGGCGGCGTGTTCGTGTTCGGCGCGGGCGTGTTGGCCGGCGGCGTGTTGGCCGGCGGCGTGTTGGCCGGCGGCGTGTTGACCGGCGGCGTGTTGACCGGCGGTGCGGCCGGTGCGGGGCGCGTCTGTGCCGGGGGCGTGGTCGTGTTCGGCGCCGGGGTGCCGGGGGTGTTGACCGGCGGTGCCGCGGGGGCGGGGCGCGTCTGCGCGGGCGGAGCGGTCGCCGCGTTGGGCGACGGCGTGCTCGGCGGAGGCGTGTTCGGCGACGACGTGGGCGGCAGCGGGACGTTGGCGTTGGGTTTGGGGGCCGGAGGGGGCGTCGAGGGCGACGTTCCCGGCGCCCTGGTGATGGTGTTGTCGGGCGTCGGGGGCTTGGGCGCGTCGAATACGCCCCTCGTGCCGCCCGTGCTGGGGACGTACTTGCTGCCGCCTCGTTCACCACCGGTCGCGCCGGGCGCGCCTCCCGGTGCCATCGGCGGGGCCATGCCGGGGGAGGCGGCCGGCGGGGGCGGCGTCACGCTCGGGGCGGCGCCGCCGCGCGGGCCCGCGCTCTGCGGCGGTGTGCTGACGGCGCTCTGCGAGCCGGGGGTGCTGCTGGGGTCCTTGTAGCCGGGTGCCGTGGGCGTGTACGCCGCGGGGGTCTTCGCACCGCCACCGGGCGTCGAACCGCCGGGCGTGGAGCCACCGGGCGTCGAACCGCCGGGCGTGGAGCCACCCGGTGTGGAACCACCGGGGGTCGGGCCGCCGAGGCTGGGGTCCTTGTAGCCGGGTGCGGACGGCGTGAACGCCGCCGGGGTCTTCGCGCCACCACCGGGAGTCGCGCCGGCGGGGGTCGAACCGCCGGGCGTCGAGCCGAGGGAGCTGCTGGGGTCCTTGTAGCCGGGTGCGGACGGCGTGTACGCCGCCGGGGTCTTCGCGCCGCCCGGAGTCGCGCCGCCGGGCGTCGAGGTGGGCGGCAGCGGGACGTTGGCGTTGGGCTTGGGGGCCGGCGGAGGCGTCGAGGACGACGTTCCGGGCGCCTTGGTGATGGTGTTGTCGGGCGTGGGCGCCTTGGGCGCGTCGAACACGCCCTTCGAGCCACCCGTCGGGACCTTGCTGCCGCCGCGCTCGCCTCCGGTCGCACCGGGGGTCGCGCCACCCATCGGCGGGGCCATGCCGGGCGACATCGGGGGAGCGGCCGCGCCGCCGCGCGAAGGCGACGTCACGGCGTTCTGCGGGCCGGGAGTGGTGGTGGACGGCTTGGTGCCCGCCGTGCCACCGGGGTCCTTGTAACCGGGCGCCGACGGAGAGTAGGCCGCAGGGCTCTTGGCGCCGCCACCGGGAGTGGCACCGCCGGGGGTGGAACCGCCGGGCGTCGCGCCGCCCTTTCCGCCGGGAGGGGTCGCGCCGGGAGTGCCGGGAGGAGTCGCGCCGCCCTTGCCACCGGCGCTGCCGGGCGGGGTGTAGCCGGGTGCGGTGGGGGTGAAGGCGGCCGGGCTCTTGACGCCGGGGGTGGAACCGCCGCCCTTGCCGGCCGCGCCCGCGGCACCGGGCGGGGTGTAGCCGGGTGCGGTGGGCGTGAAGGCGGCCGGGCTCTTGACGCCGGGAGTGGAACCGCCGCCCTTGCCACCGGCGCCGGCGGGCGGGGTGTAGCCGGGCGCGGTGGGCGTGAAGGGCGCGGGGCCCTTGGCGCCGCCGGGCGTGGCTCCGGCGCCGCCCTTGATGTTGGGCGCCGCACCGGCCACGTTGCCGCCGGGGGTCTTCACACCGGAGGTCGAGTTGGAGCTGCCCTTGCCACCGGCGGCGCCGGGCGGGGTGTAGCCGGGTGCGGTCGGGGTGAACGCCGCCGGGGCCTTGGGACCGCCGGGAGTCGCCCCGGCGCCGCCCTTGATGTTCGGGGCCGCACCCGCCGCGTTGCCGCCGGGCGTGGTGACGCCGGAGGTGGCGTTGCTGCCGCCGCCCTTGATGTTGGGCGCCGCACCCGCCGCGTTGCCGCCGGGCGTGGTGACGCCGGAGGTGGCGTTGCTGCCGCCACCCTTGATGTTCGGGGTCGCGGCGGAGGGACCTCCGCCCGGTCCCTTGACGCCGGACGTCTGGTTGTTGCCGCCGCCCTTGATCGGCTGCGCGCCGTTGGCCGTGGGACCGCCGGGCGTGAAGTTGCCGGACGTGTTGTTGCCGCCGCCCCTGATGCCCTGCGGGCCGTTGGCCGTGGCGCCGCCGGGCGTGAAGTTGCCCGACGTGTTGTTGCCGCCGCCGCGCACGTTCTTCGCGTCGGTGGTGGTGTCGATCGACTTGATGTTCGTCTGGTTGGTCTGGTCGACCTGCTGCGAGGTCTGCAGCGTGGCCTTCAGGTTCGACTGGACGTCGGTGAACGCCTTGGAGCCGCGGTCCGCCTGCGACACGGCGTTGTCGTTGGACGCGTTGAGCGCCGGCACCGCGAACAGGCCGATGGGGCCGAGGGCGTTGCCGCTGAAGTTCAGGCCCCGCAGGCCGCTCGAGATGCTCGACAGCCGGGACCCCAGGTCACCCGCCTTGTTCTGCAACCCCTGCATCGAGGAGTCGTTCATGGAGTAACCGCTGTTGCCGGTGGGGCCG
This sequence comes from Lentzea sp. HUAS12, assembly GCF_024125735.1. Lineage (NCBI taxonomy): Bacteria > Bacillati > Actinomycetota > Actinomycetes > Pseudonocardiales > Pseudonocardiaceae > Lentzea > Lentzea sp. HUAS12. Next base: position 3,022,593 of record NZ_CP099738.1, on the reverse strand, counting down.
CCCCCACCCGTTCCGCTGGTCGGCGGCGTCGAGGGGGGCGGGGTGGCCCCGGGGTTCGACGACGGGTTCGGGTTGACGTTCCCCTTGGCCATGAGTGGCGATTCTCCAGAACTGCGTCAGAACGAGGCGGGATCGAGGGATCCCGGCTGTTGGCTGGGTCTTACTCTGTCGGCCGGACGGAACGCTCGTACGAGGCGGCACCGCCGGTGGCCTCGTACGACTGGAGAGACTCGCCCGACATGAGCGGGTTGACGCTCTCGTAGTGGGCGGGCTCCGCGTCGACGCGCGCATACACCTCACGCGGCTGCGACGGCTCGAGAGCGTCGTAGGCGTGCGACATCTGCGTGCGCGCGAGGGGCTCGTAACCCGACTGGGCCTGCAACGGCTCCGACGGGGCCTCCGGGCTGATGTACATCTCGCGCGCCTGCATCGGCTGCACGGGCTCGTGCATCCCGCCACCACCCGAGGTCATGCTGACGCCCGAGACCATCGTGGAGTCCGAAGCGTCGACGCGGGAGAACGCCACGGGCGCCTGGACGGCCTCGGCGCGCTGGAACGCCATGGGCGCCTGCACGGCCTCAGCCCTCTGGAAGGCCTGGACCGGCTGCAACGGCTCCGCGGGAATCGACCGGCTGACGGCCTGCATCGGCTGCAGCGGTTCCGCCGCGATGCGCTGAGCGGCCTGCATCGGCTGCAGGGGTTCGACAGCGTCCATCCGCCTGGCCGCCTGCATCGGCTGGAGGGGCTCGGCGTCCACGAGCCGGGCGGCCTGCATCGGCTGGAGGGGCTCGGACGCGAGGCGCTTGGTCGCCTGCATCGGCTCGGCCGCGTCCACGGCCCTGAGCGCGTGCGTGGGCTGCATCGGCGTGCCCGCGTCCCTGGCCCTCAGCGTGGCCGTGGCCTGCATGGGTTCGCCCGCGTCCATCGCCCTCAGCGGAGCGTTCGGGAGGGTCGCCGCCACGGCGTCGTGCTGGACCATGCCGACGCGGGCGTTCGGGAGCGTCGCGCTCGCGGTGGCGGTCGTGTCCGCCGCGGTCTTGCCGTCGGTCGCACCGGGAGGCGTGTTGCCGCCACCACCGGCGCCGCCGCGGCCCGCCATGGCCTCGTCGATCTTGTCGTCGACGCCCTTCTGCGCCTTGTAACCCTCGTAGCTGATCTCGGCGACGTCGGCGGAGTTCTCGAACCGTTCCCAGCCCTTGCTGACCTTCTTGGTGATCTCGTCGAGGTCGCCGATGCGCTTCATCTGACGGCCGAGGGCCGCGACGACGCGGGCGACGCGGGACGCGATGTTCACGCCGAGCGCGACGGCCTTGCCGACCGCGAAGCCGCAGAAGATCGGGATCGACGCGCCGAAGGTCGGGATCATCATGGCGGCGGCGATGAGCGCGCCACCGATCAGCGAACCGATCAGCTGGGCGATCAGGTCCCGGACGATGTCGCGCAGGACCGTGACGAGCATGCCCATGATCGCGACGATCTTGGCCTTGGTCTCGACCGCGTTCGCGAGGTCCTCGAGCTCGTGGGTCATGTTGTCCATCGAGGCCTTGAAGCGCTCGGAGGACGCACCCGTCCAGCCGTCGAACGTCGCGAGACCGCTCTTGTGGTCCTCGGCGAGCACCCGCAGCTCGGCCGCGCGGGCCTTGTTGGCCTCGACGTTGGCCTGGATCTCCTCCGGGTTGCCCATCACCTGGTTCAGGGCGTCGCGCAGGAACGACACGTGCTCGATCAGCCAGCCGACACCGGCACCGATGATGCTGCCGAGCGGGTCGATCGCGAGCATCACCGTGGCCGAGGCCGCGCCGATGGCGTTGAACGTGATGTCCAGGGCCTTCTCGGTCTCGGACTCCGCGTCCTTGCTGATGCCGTCGATCAGGCTGCCGTAGGCCTCGATGAACAGCGAGCCCTTGAGCTTGTTCTCCTCGGTGATGTTCATCCCGGGAGGAGACGAGATTGGAGTTTCCGGCGCGGTCATCGCTGTTCCTTACCAGGGCTGGTTGTCGTCGTCATCGTCGTCGGCCGCACGGGGCCTGCCGCGGACGGGCGCCGGCTGGGGCGCCGCCGCCGCGGGGCGGCTCGCGGGCGGCGGAGCCGGAGCAGGTTCCGGCTCGTCGTCGACCTCGTCGTATGCGTCGGTGTCCTCGTCGACCTCGTCGTCCGGGATCGAGTCCGACACCATCTGGTAGGCCTCGGTGCCCTCGCCGAGAGGCTTGAAGAGCTCGAGGACCTGCGTCGCCGCCTGCTTCTGGGCGGCGCGCGCGGTCTCCAGGATCAGCGCGGTGAGCCGGGGACCGCCCAGCTCGACCGCGCGGTGTCCCAGCTGCAGGTTCTGCAGGCCGCCGTTGGGACCGACCGTCACCGTGACCGAGCCGTCCTTCGACGTCACGGTGGCGGAGGCCGCCGCGAAGTTCTCCGTGAGGTCCTCCGACTTCTGCTTCAGGTCGGCCAGCTTGGCCTCGTACTCTTCGACCCACTGATACGGGTTCGCGGCAGTCACACGGTCCTCCGGCGGCGGCGGTTCAATTGCGGTCGGGCTGTGGTGCGTCAGATCACGCGAGCACAGCGTTGATTCGGGTGGCGATGCGGTCGTTGTCGGTGGGCGAGAGGCTCATCCAGCCGTCCGAGTTGACCATCAGGTAACGGCCCTGGTGGGTGTCGAACCAGTTGATGACGACACCGGACCGCTGCCGGTCCTGGGTGACGCCGAACTGGCCGCCCGCGACGCGGTTCGACGCGAGCTCCTCGAACTGCTTCGCGTCCTGGGCGGACAGGCCGGCCTGCTGCAGCGCCTCCTGGTCGTCCAGGCCACCGTCACCGAACAGGTCGTCGGCGTCCTTGGCCTCCTCGGCCTCCTGGAGCGCGACCGCGTCCTGCAGGGACTGGACCCGCACGTTGACGGCCGTGCCCGGTCCCGGCACGGCGTCGGGCAGGACCTTGACGATCTCGCGGGCGATGCCGGTCTCCCGGATCTCCAGCAGCCCGACCCGGTCGCCGTCGATGATCGCCAGCGCGGCGCGCTCGCCGTTCGAGACGGCGAGCGCGCGCACGGTGCGGTCGAGACCGGCGACGGCGTCCACGGACACCTTGTGGTCGTCGAGCAGCCGCAGGAAGTCCTCGAGGCGGTGGTTGTCCACGAGCCCGCGCGAGCGCAGCTCGTCCAGCGTCCTCGTGACCAGCACGCGGCGTTCCTGCTCGGTCGCGCCCTCGCTCGGCACGTCCAGCGGGTACGGCACCCTGCCGAGCCGCAGGTCGTGCCACAGCACGTCGAACTCGAGCGGCGAGAGCAGGAACTCGGGCGTGATCACTGCGACTCGGTCCCCTTCTGCTTCTTCACCTTCGCGGCACCGATCACCGACGGGGGCAGGTTCTCACCGGGGACCTCGAACAGGTCGCCGCCCATGATGTAGCTGGCGGAACGGTGTTCCTTGTCCTCCTCGCCGCGGCCGCCGCCGGGAGCGCCACCCATCGGCGCGCCGCCCATGCCCGCACCCGCGGCCGAGGCGCCGCCGGGACCCATGCCCATCGGCATGCCCGGACGGCCGCCCTGGCCCTGGACACCGGCCGCGCCACCGGGCTGCATGGCACCGCCCGTGCCGGCGCCACCCGCGCCACCGCCGAAGGCACCACCGCCGCCACCCGCACCCATCTGCGGGGAGTAGGGCATCGGGCCCTTCATGCCGCCACCGGCACCGCCGCCGCCACCAGCGCCGCCACCGGCACCGCCGCCCGCGCCACCGGGACCCGTGTAACCGGGAGCCGTGGGCGAGTAGGGAGCGGCACCGCCCTTGACGTTCTGCGGGGTGTAGCCGGGGTTCTGCGGGTTGTAGTTCGGGTTCGCGACGTCCTTGCCCACCACCGGGACCTTGGGGACGTTCTGGTTGTTCTGGCCGGAGGTGTTCCTGCTGCCGCCCATCTGCGGCGTGTAGCCGGGGGCCGTGGGCGTGTAGGCCGCGGGGCTGCCGCCACCGCTGCCGCTGGTGTACGTGCTGCCGGAGGTGTTCTGGGGCGTGTACCCCGGAGCGGTCGGCGTGTACGCCGCGGCGGTGTTCGTGCTCGTGTTGCCGAAGTTGTTGCCGCCCATCTGCGGGGTGTAGCTGCTGCCCGCGCCACCGCCGGCACCGCCACCGGAGCTCGCGGCCGGGTTGTAGCCGGGCGCGCTCGGGTTGTAGGCCGCTGCGGCGGGCTGGTTCGCGGCACCCGCACCGGCACCCGCCCCGGAACCGGTCGGGGAGCCGACGGGAGCCGTCGCCGTGCCCGCGCTCGCGGCCTGGGTGGTCATGAGGCCGTCCACACCGCCGGTGAACGCGGCCACGTCGGACTGCGGCAGCGCCAGGACCGGCTCTTCGACCTTGCCGGTGTTCGGGTTGAACGGCGGCTTGAACGCCGGCGTCGACGAGTCGATCTGCCGGGAGTTGTTCTCCATGTCGGTCATCACGGTGACCGCCTGGTCGTGCGCGGCGCGCGACGCGGTGTTGGCGGCCGCGATGTCCGCGGAGGCCAGCACGAACGCGGGCGTGCCGGGCTGGGAGAGCGCGGCCGTCGCCTTGGCCCAGTCGAACTGGATCGGCTGCGGCATCTGCGCGCGGGCGGTCTCCATGACCCGGCCCTGGTCGGCGACCTTGTTGCCGACCTCGACGGCCGTGCGGGCGGTCTCGTCGACCCAGTCCCCGAGCTTCTTCATCGCGGCGCGGGCGGCCTCGGCAGCGTCGCCGGTCCACTTGGACTCCGACGAGGTGATGACCGAGTTGATGGTCCTCGACGCCTCGGTCAGCTCGTTGCCGTACTTGCCCCAGTCGGAGCTGATCTGGCCGGCTTGACCGGGGTCGTTGTTGTTGTGCACCGCGGCATAGAGCTCTTGGTGCGATCGGGACGCCCAGTTCTGCGGGTCCGTGAGGACCGGGACGTTCTCGACCTCGCTCGGGTCGGTCTCGGGGGGCATGACCGGCTCGCCTCTCACGTCGTTGGATCAGCTGGCCACAAGATCAGCTGTTACCCATGTGCTTCTTCAGTTCGGCCTGCTGGTCCTCGTCGAGCGCCTGGAAGTTCCCGATCGCTTCGACGATGGAGTTCTTCGTCTGCTCGAGAACCGTGCGATAGGCGGTCATCACGCTGACGAACGAGTACTGCTCACCCTCGGCCCGGTGGGTGAACTTGTCGCGCATCTTGTCGCCCACCGGGTTCGCACCCAGCGGAGCGGGCCGGGCGATGCTGGTGTTCGCGCGCTGGATCCACGTGTCCACCTGATCGATCTGGGCCTGCAGCTGCTTGCGCAGGTCCTCGCCCGCGGTCGGGTCGATCTGGACCTGACCCGAGCGGACGGTCTCGCTCAGCGGGACAGCGTCTTTGTCACCGACGATGTACATGCGGGCAGTATCGGGTGTGTTTTGGTGCATCGCTGACTTTGACGCGAACGAGTTGCCAATTGAGACCCGTGTTCACAATGCGTTGCCGCGTACCAAAACGGGCCACTACCAGGTGAACGTCGTGTAACGACGTGATCGTTTGCCCTGGTTGTGGGAGCGCTCTCGGTGTGCTGCCCGTACGGGCTTCCGATCTCTGTTCACATCCCTGGATCGGCCCTTGACCACGCCTGGATGTGACCTAAATCACAGTAGTCAATTAACCAGGATTTAGGGCTGTCTTGAGGTCGTCACCGGCTGGTTCGGCTTTCACCGGATCGGTTGAAACGATCGGTGGGCGCAGAAACGCGGGCGCACCCCTCAGAGTACGCCCGCGATGTCCGTTTTGGATCATTGTTGTGCGCTACGACGCACGATGTTCATCATCAGGCCAGCACCGCGTCGATCCGCGTCGCGATGCGGTCGTTGTCGGTGGGGGACAGGCTGAGCCAGCCGTCCGAGCGGACCATCAGGTAGCGGCCCTGGTGGGTGTCGAACCAGTTGATGACCACGTCGGCGCGGTGCCGGCCGTGCGTGACGCCGAACTGGCCTCCCGCCACGCGGTTCTGCGCGAGCTCGTCCATCTGCCTCGCGTCCTGCGCGGACAGCCCGGCCTTCAGCAGCGCCTCCCGGTCGTCGAGCTCCTCGTCGGCCGCACCCCAGGGGTCCTCGGACTCCTCTTCCTGCTCCGCCTCCTGCAACGCGACGGCCTGCTGCAGCGTCTCCAGGCGGACGGACAGCGCGCTGCCGGGCCCGGCCACGCCGTCCGGCAGCACCCCGACGATCTCGCGGGCGAGCGCGGTGGGCCTGATCTCGGAGAGGCCGACGCCGTCGCCGTCGATGACGGCCAGCACGGCCTCCCCGCCGCTGGCCGCGGCCAGTGCCCGAACGGTCCGCCCGAGCCCGGCGACGGCGTCCACGGACACCTCGTGGTCGCCGAGCAGCCGCATCAGGTCCTCGAGCCGGGGGTCGTCCGCGATGCCGCGTTGCCGCAGTCCGGCGATGGTCCTGTCCTGCAGCGCTTTGACGTCTCGCTCGGTCGCTCCTTCGCTGGGCACGTCGAGCGGGTACGGCATTCTGCCGAGCCGCAGCGTCTGCCACAGCACCTCGAACTCGCGGGTCGACAGCAAGTACTCGGGCGTGATCACGAGTGCTCGGAACCTTTCTGCTCTGCCTGCTTTGGGCGCAGTATCGGGCAGAAATGCGCAATCCGTTCCTGATCGTGCGAATGCCCACCCGGTTGAGACGGAATGTTCACAATGTGGGTCGATGCCCGCAATCGGCCCGCTTTGGCGGGCGGCGACCTGGGAGGGGCTTGTTCGCGCGGGATTTGAGAGCGCTCTCATCGGGTCGTGTGGACGGTCGCGGCAGGCTCGTTCACACGCGTCGGAGGGGACTTCGGACTGACTCGCTGTGATGCAAATCACACGCCGGGTGAGCGTTGATGCTGTCCGATACGTCCGAATGGGGCCGAGAGAGGTCGTCCGGTCTCCTGCGGTCTCGGTCGCCGGGCACGGCGGTCCGTGCTCGGCAGCGCGCACCCGCGGGTGTGAGGATCGACGGGTGACTGTCTCCCCGTGGGCGCCCCTGCGTCGCAGCGCGTTCCGTGCGTTGTGGCTCGCCCAGTTCGCCTCCAACATCGGCACGTGGGCGCAGACGGTCGGCGCCCAGTGGCTCATGGGTGACCTCGGCGGCAGCGCCCTGCAGGTCGCCCTCGTCCAGACCGCCACGACGCTGCCGGTGTTCCTGCTGGTCGTGCCCTCCGGGGCGCTGGGCGACATCCTCGACCGGCGGCAGGTGCTGATCGCCGGCCAGGCGCTGATGCTCGCGGGCGCGGGCGGGCTGATGCTTCTCGCGGGTACGGACCGGGCGACCCCGGCGAGCCTGCTCGGCCTGCTGGCGCTCATGGCGGTCGGGCAGGCGCTGTCGATGCCGTCGTTCCAGGCGATCCAGCCGGAACTCGTGTCGCGCGAGGAGATCCCGCAGGCCGCGCTGCTCAACGGCGTCAACATGAACGTCGGCCGCGCCATCGGCCCCGCGCTCGGCGGCCTGCTCATCGCGCTGGCGGGCTCGGAGGCGACGTTCGCGTTCAACACGGTGAGCTTCTTCGGCGTGCTGATCGTGCTGGCGCGGTGGAAGAGGCCGTCCGACCACCGTCCACTCGGGACGGAGCACATCGCGACCGCCATGCGCACGGGCGCCCGGTACGTGGGCAGCTCACCGCTGTTCCGGCGGGTGCTCACGCGGCTCACGCTGTTCATCGTGTTCGGCAGCGGCCTGTGGGCCCTGCTCCCGGCGATCGCCCGCGGCCCGCTGGGACTCGACGCCAGCGGCTACGGCGTGCTGCTCGGCAGCGTCGGCGCCGGCGCGATCGGCGGCGCGTTCGTGGTGCCGAAGCTGTTGCAGCGCATGAGCAAGAACAGCATGGTGCTGCTCGCGACGTTCGTCTACGCCGCCGCCACCAGCACCGCGGTGCTGACCAGGAGCTTCCCGCTCGTGATCGTGGCGATGCTGCTGACGGGCGCCTGCTGGATCGCCACCCTGTCGACGTTCAACGCCACCGCCCAGGTCCTCCTGCCGGCCTGGACCCGAGCGCGCGCCCTGGCCTACTACCAGCTGATCCTCATGGGCGGCCAGGCACTGGGCGCCGTCGTGTGGGGCGCCATCGCCGACGCCTACGGCCTGCAAGTGGCCATGATCGTGCCCGCGGCGGCCATGGCCGTGCTGGCACTGGCGGCCACGCGCTGGCTGCCGCTCAACGACCGCCCCCTCGACGTCAGCCCCGCCACGTACTGGGAGGAACCACCGGAGATCACCGACACAGAGGCCGGCCCCGTCCTGGTGACCGTGGAGTGGTCCGTCGCCCCGGAGAACGAGGAGGCGTTCATCGAGGCGATGCAACGGGTCGGCAGGGCACGGCGGCGCACCGGCGCCACGATGTGGGGCCTGTTCCGCGACACCGAGGAGGTCGAGACGTTCCTCGAGACCTTCACCGTCGCGACGTGGCACGAACACCTGCGTCAGCACGTCGAACGCGGCACCGTCGTGGACCAGCAGAACCAGGACGTGGCCCGCGCGCTCGCCAAGGGACCGGCGCGCGTGCGGCACCTGCTGTACGCGGAGCCGACCAAGCCGGCCTGAGAAATCAGCGACCAAACTGAAAATGTCACTTCAAGTGGAATAGAAGTCCGCTGTGTAACGCGCCTTGCGTCGCCGCGATACTGAGTCAGTCAAGAGATCCAGTGCCGGTGAGGTAATTGCACATGCTCACTTCCATGCTGGCTTTCCGGGAAAGGTTCCACGCGCTGCACGACAACGTCGAGCAGTTCGTCCGCGGCAAGCCTGAGGTCGTTCGGCTGGCGTTGACCTGCATGTTCGCTGAAGGACATCTGCTGATCGAGGACGTTCCCGGGGTGGCGAAGACGTCGCTCGCGAAGGCTCTGGCGGCCTCGGTCAGCGGTGTTTTCCAGCGTATACAGTTCACGCCGGATTTGCTGCCGTCCGACGTCACCGGCGTGGAGGTCTTCAACGCGAAGACGCTGGAGTTCCAATTCCGCAAAGGCCCTGTGTTCGCGAACGTCCTGCTCGGCGACGAGATCAACCGGGCTTCTCCGAAAACGCAGTCGGCGCTCTTGCAGGTGATGGCGGAGCAGACCGTGACGGTCGGGTTGAAGACGTACGCGGCACCCAGGCCGTTCTTCTGCGTCGCCACCCAGAACTCCGTCGAGCACCAGGGCACCTACCCGCTGCCGGAAGCCCAGCTGGACCGCTTCCTGATGCGCACGTCCATCGGTTACCCGGCGCCGGACGTGGAGAAGGAGGTCGTCGCACTGGGAATCGCGCGCAAGGCGCCGGACCCGTCCACGTCCGTCATGGACGTCGAAGAGGTCGCGCAGATGATCGCGCTCGCCAGGACCGTGGACGTCTCCGACCAGCTGCGCGAGTACGTCGTCAACATCGTCTCCGCGACCAGGCAGGACGCCGCGTTGCTGCGGGGCGCGAGCCCGCGCGGCAGCATCGCGCTGGCCACCGCGGCGCAGGTCGTCGCGGCGTCGCACGGACGCCCTTACGCCACCCCCGATGACGTGAAGTCGGTGGCGGAACCCGTGCTGGCACATCGGATCCAACTCACCCACCAGGCCAGGATGGAAGGCCGCACGGCCGCGGGCGTGGTCGAGGAGATCCTGCGCGACGGCCGGCGCGTTCCGGTGCCGAGGGCGGGATGAACGTGCGTCTCACCGCGAGCGGGTGGGGCCTCGCGCTCGCCGCTCTCGTGCTGACCGCGGCGGGCCTTCCGGCCGACTACCCCGAGGTCACCGCGCTGGGCGCGACCGCAGCAGCCCTGCTGCTCGCGGCCGCGGTGTGGACCTCGCGTCGCCCGGACGTGCGCGCGCGGCGCGAACTCCGGCACCACCGCGTGCGGGAGGGGCAGCCGATCCGCTGCCGTCTTGTGGTGCACAACGCGGGTACGCGTCCCAGTCCCGAGCTGGAGGTGGTGGACGGCAGTGGTGAGGAGCCCGTGCGGTTGGTGCTGGGCGGCATGCCCGCCCAGGCTTCCGACGAGGTCGAGTACCAGCTGCCCACCAGACGCCGTGGCGTCTACACGGCGCCTCCTCCCACCGTCGACCTCATCGACCCCTTCCGCCTCCTGCGCCGGTCGCGCCGGGACGGATCGCCGGACACCTACTACGTGCACCCGCACCACCGCGAACTGCCGGGCTTCGGGGCGGGAGGCCCGCTCGACATCGACGGTGAGGCGTTGACACCCCGCCGCGACGGGTCCGCGTTCTACTCGTTGCGGCCGTACGTCCCGGGTGACGAACGCCGGTTGATCCACTGGCCGTCGACGGCGCGGACCGGGGAGCTGGTCGTCCGCCACCTCAGCGCTCCGGACGCCCCGGAGTGCCTCGTGGTGCTGGACACCACGGCGACCCCGTACGCCGATGGCCGGTTCGAGGAGGCCGTCCGCGTCACGGCCTCGCTGTGCGTGTCCGCACTGGACTCCGGTGCCCGGCTGACGTTGCGCACCACCGGGGACCTCGAACTGCGTTGCACCACCAGGGCCGAGCACGGCGAGCCCCTCGACTTCCTCGCCGGAGTGGACATCGCGCCGCAGCGGCTCTCCTGGGCGCAGGCAGTCGCCGGTGACCGGGAGTGGTCCAGCGCGCTCGTCGTGAGCGGCACGCTGGCCGCCGCCGAGGTGGGGAAGATCGCCGCCGCGGGCCGGCCTGTGCTGGTCGTGCAGCTGGGGGCGACCCCGTTCTCGACGCGCGGGGTGTCCGGGGCGACGGTCGTGACCACCCGCACGTGCGCCGAGTTCGCGGACCACTGGAACGGCTGAGCCCATGGTCCAGGTGTTCGTGTGCGCGGTGACCGCGGGAGTGTCAGGTCTGCTGTACCTGGACTTCTTCACCACCGGAGACTTCCTGCCCGCGCTCGGCACGGCCGTCTTGGTCGCGAGTGCGCTGGCATGGTCGACAGCGCGGCGCGGCCTGGGGTGGCGTGTGGCGGCGTTCGCCGCGTTCCCGCTGATCGCTGTCCCGTTCGCGCTGCACGACACGTTCGACGAGGGCTGGATGCGGGTGGCCTCGGAGTTCGGCCTCGGCGTGGCGGGTGGCTGGGCGAGGGTGCTGTCCGTGAGCGTGCCTGCCGAACCGACGGGTCAGGTGCTCGTCGCCGTGCTGCTCCTGCTCTGGAGCACGGCTTTCGCGTCCGTGCTGCTCGCGCTGCGCTCCCGTGCGGTGCTCGCCCCGGCCGGGCCTCTGCTCGCGGGATTCGTGGCGGGACTGGTCGTGGTGGCCAGCCTGCAGGGCGCGCACCTCGAAGCGGCTGCGGTCTGCGCCGCGTTGCTGGTGCTGCTCACCTTCCTGCGAGCCACCACCTCGGTGCGGATGCGCGCCGCGGCCGGTGGCGCCGCGTTCCTGGTGTTCGCGGTGGCCGCCGGGGTCGGGGCGGGTGCTGTCGCCTCCAGCGCCGACCGCCTCGACCCGCGTCCGCTGCACACGGACCCGGTGCCCCCACCTGACCTGATCACGCCGCTGAACGAGGTCCGCAACCAGCTGATCACCAAGCCGGTCAGGCCTTTGTTCACCGCGCGGACGACGGGGGAGCTCGTCGGTATCCGCACGGCGGCGCTCGGCCACTTCGACGGCACGGTGTGGACCTCGGACGACGACTACCTCGTCGTAGGGGAACGCCTCGCCCGCGACACGTCCGGCGCCGGCGTGACCGCCCGCATCACCCTCGGCGAGCTGCCCCCGCCGTTCCTGCCCGTGGTGGGCAGGCCGAACACCGTCCGGTTCACCACCGCGGCACCGAAGACGATCGCGTTCAGCGCCACGGCCGACTCGTTGCTGGCGGAGCGGTCCTGGCCGCCCGGTACGACCTACGAGGTCACCGGCGTGCAGCCGCTGGCGCGTGACCTGACGAGGGAAGCCGCGCCGTCGTCCAGCGCCGAGTTCGCCGCGTTCCGCGAGGTACCGGACACGGTCCCGGCGGGCGTGCTCGCGCAGACGCTGGCCGTGACGAGCGCGGCGGCCACACCCGCCGAGAAGCTGCGCGCGATCGAGGCGCACCTGCGCGGTCTGCCGTACAGCCTCGACGCCGCGCCCGGCCACTCCTACGCCCGCATCAGCCGCCTGCTCGGCGCGTCGCAGGACGGTGACGACAAGGCCTACGCCGAACTGCACGCCTCCGCGTTCGCCGTGATGGCGAGGGTTCTCGGCTACCCGTCGCGCGTCGCGGTCGGATATCGCGTCCGCGAGCAGGTCACGACCGCGGACGCCCACGCCTGGGCCGAGGTGCACTTCACCGGGCACGGCTGGGTCGCGTTCGACCCGACCGACCCCGCGAAGACCCAGCGGGACACCCCGCAGCAACCGCGGATGGCCCCCGCGCCGGTGCCCGTGCCGAGCGACGGCAGCCAGAAGCCGACCACGACCATCGCACCACCACCGGGCGACCCGCCCGTCGAACCCGAACCGGAGTACCTGCGCCCCGCGCTGCTGGCGTTCGCGGGGCTCGTCCTGCTCGTGGTCCTGGTGGTGCCGATCGCGAAGGCCCGTCGGCGCCACCGCCGGCGCCGCGCTCCGTCGGCGGCCGCCAGGGTGGTCGGTGCCTGGGAGGAGGCGGTCGACCGCCTGCTCGAACGCGACCTGGCGCTGACACCCGAACGCACACCGCTGGAGTACGCCCGCCATGCCGGTGCCCGGCTGGGATCTTCATCGGTTCTGCTCGAGCTCGCGGACACCACGACCACCGCGATCTACGGGCCCGCCCACCTCGCGCCCGATGCCCCGGAGCGGACCTGGCGCCTGGAGAGAACCCTCAGCCGGTCGCTCTACCCGGGCTGGCGGCGGCTGTTGCGCTGGCGGGCGCACTTCGACCCCAGACCCCTCTTCGCGAGGAGACGCCGGCGATGATCCTCTCGCGCCACCACCTCCGCCCGGCCGTCGCCGTGGCGTGCGCCGCCGCGGCCACCGCCGGCCTCGTCGTGGTGGGGTACCAGCAGGTTCTGCCGCCGGTGCAGCCGCACATGCTCGCAGGCAGCACCTGGCTCGCGTCCCGGTCGGTGGGCCACGTGACGCTGGTCGACGGCGTCTCGGCCGCGGTGTCCGCCAGCGTGGGCGTGCACCAGGCGAACGTTCCGTTCACCGTGGTGCTCGGCGAGGACCGCGCCTACACCGTCGACCCCGCGACAGGGACCGTGGTCGCGGTCAACCCGTCGACGCTGGACACCGTCGGCCTGAAACCGCTCGCGGAGACGAAGGGGCTCTCGGTCCTCCCCGTCGGAGGGGCGTACTTCGCGCTCGACCCGGCGAACCGGCTGGTGCAGGCGGTGGGGGACGACGCCCGCAGCAGACTCGGCGTCCAGGCGAGACTGCCGGGCCAGGTGTTGTCCGCGGCAGCCGACAACCGCCGCGTCTGGCTCGCGGACGGCGGCGGCTCGCTCCAGTCGTTCGAGGTGGGCACCCCCGACCCGATCCAGCGAGAGCTGCACCACGTGCACGACCCTGGCGCCTCCTCGGTCGAGGTCCTGGTCTCGGGCGGCCAACCGGTCGTCGTGGACCGCACGCACCAGACGGCCACACTCGTCTCGGCGAGAGGAGAGGTCGGGGCGCGGACCCCGTTCCCGTTGGGGGAGAAGGACCTGGTCGCCGCCACGACCGGAGTGGGACGGGTGTTGCTCGTCCAGCCCTCCCGGGGCGTGCTCATGTCGTGCGACGTGTCCGTGGGCACCTGCGGGTCCAGCCACCTGCTGTCCGGGGACCTCGGCACGCCGGTCGAGGCACGCGGTCACGCGTTCGTGCCGGACCGCGCCGCGAACACCGTGCACGTCGTCAACCTCGCGGACGGCTCGTCGGTCACGACCGAGCCCCTCCTGGCGGCCGGCGCCGCGCTGGAACTGTCCACTCGCGACGGTCTGGTGTTCTTCAACGACCCGGCCAGCGAGAAGGCCGGTGTCATCGACGTGCACGGCGTCGTGCGGCGCATCAACAAGTACGATCCCGCGAACCCGCCGAGCCCGTCCAGGACCGCCAGCTCACCGCCCAGCAAGACCACGTCGTCGCCCAGCGCGTCCTCCAGCGGACCCCGTCCCAGCGTGACCGCGTCCCTGGGCTCGCGCCCGGACGGCACGGCGGGTTCGGTGCCGGTGCCCACGGGCAGTTCCTCCGCCGTGCCCGTCGTGCCGCACATCGACGGAATCAACGCCTCGCCCAACAACCCCGAGGCGGGCGAGGAGGTCACGTTCACCGCCGAGGTGACGGGTGCCGTGCCCGAGCGGTGGGAGTGGGAGGTGCGCGGTCCCGGCGGCGCACTGGCGAACGCGACCACACCGCAGTTCAAGCACCGGTTCGTCGAAGCGGCGACCTACGAGGTGAAGCTCGTCGTCAAGTCCGGCACCAAACAGGACGAACGCAGCCGCAACGTCGTCGTCGACGTCGCGGTGCCGTCGGCCGAGTGCGGACAGACGATCACCCAGAACGTGCGGCTGCGCAAGGACCTCGACTGCGCCGGCGCCGGCCTGATCATCGGCGCCAACGACGTCGTGGTCGACCTGGGCGGGCACACGTTGAGCGGCAACGGCACCGACAGCGGTGTGGTCGCTTCTGATCGGTTCAACGCCACCGTGCGCAACGGCACCATCCGCGCGTTCGCATCCGGTGTGGCCTACTACCGAGGCCAGGCGAGCACCGTCGACAACGTCAACTTCGAGGCCAACACGGGTGAGGACGTGGGCTTCACCCTCAGCAAGGACCTCACCGTGCGGAACTCGCACATCCGGAAGGGCGCGATGGGCACACAGCTGGCTGAGCGCCCGAGGTTCCTCGGCACGAGCTTCACCGGCGTCAAGCTGGGCTTCGCCTACCGCGTCACGTCGGCGACCTTCGTCAACTGCCGGCTCACCGACAGTGAGATCAATGCGGGATGGGACTCCAACGCGGTCACGGTGACCGACAGCGAGCTGCTGCGAAGCCACATCTCTCTCAGCGAGTCGAACGGGTTGAACGCGGCCAGGAACAAGTTCACGGGAAGCTACGTGGAAATCGGTGCCGCATCGAGGACGACGACCATCCGCGGTAACGAGTTCATCGGCGCTGAAGCGGGGATCCGGGCGTACCACCCGTTCGGTGCCGAAACGCTGACTGTCGAGAACAACATCTTCCGTGACAACACCATCGGCCTGAACATGGGCAACAACCACCAGTTGCCCTACGAGGCCTTCCACGATCTCGTGGTCACCGGCAACACGTTCGTCAACAACAGCGTCGCCGGTCTGTACTTCGACCCCGTGGGCGGAGGCCCCGGCCCTCACCTGCTGATCAGCGGCAACACGTTCACCTCCAACGGGCACCGGTCGAGCGGAAAGACCGACCGGGCCGGGCGGCCGGTGAACGACGGCATGCACATCAACGTCGCGCTCGGCAGCGACATCGAGATTCGCGGCAACACGACCACCGACAACGCGGACCACGGCATCGAAGCGCAGCCCGGCACGGTGGTGGACGGCGGTGGCAACACGTCCTCCGGCGACCCGGCCGGTTGCTCGGGCGTGGTGTGCGCGTGAAGGGGAGCAGGGCATGACGCTGGTGTACGTCCACGGCATCGGGAACCGGCCCGGCCGCAGGTACGAAGCGGCCGCGCGGCGCCGGGAGGCGTTGTTCCGCACGGTGCTGCTGCCCGCCGCCGGTCTGGAAGGCAGCTCGATCACCATGCCGAACTGGGGAGGCCTGACCAGGGCACCGCGCTGGGGGCTGGCCTCGTTGCCGCACAAGGTGACCGAGAGCCTCGGCCCGGACGCCGACGACCGCGACGCCCTGGTGGAGGAGGCACCGTCGCTGCTGATCGTGGCCCGGCAGTCGGTGACGGACGCCCTCGACGCTCTGTACACGCTGCTCGAGCCCCGTGCCGAGGACGAAGACCTGCTGACCCGGCAGGCACCGGTCATCGTGCAGTACATCTGCCGGCACGAGAGCCTTCACCCCGGCGTGCCCGAGCACGTGCGCTATCCGTGGCTGAACGAGGTGCACGACGACATCGAGTTCGTCGACCGACTGGTGGCCGAGGTCTGGCCGCCGGAGGGGGAGACCCTCGGCGCCGGAAGCAGGATCCGCGACCTCTTCGTCTCCGCGGCCCGCCGGTTCAACCCGGCTGCCGTGGTCGTCGGCGCGAGTCGCAGACTGGTGAGCACCAGCACCGCGCAGCTCCTCGCCGACGTGCTGCAGTACCCGGCGTTGCGCGGCACCCGCGAACGTCCCGGCGAGGTGGTCTCCCTGCTGGCCGAGGCGATCGAGGGGGCAGCGGCACCGCGGGTCGTGCTCGCCCACAGCATGGGCGGCAACATCGTCTACGACGTGCTCAGCCACTACCGGCCCGACCTGGTCGTGGACGTGTTCGTGACGATCGGCTCGCAGGTCGGGCTGTTCGAGGAGCTGGGCCTGTTCCAGGAGAGCCGCCCGGACGACGACGCCGAGCGGGTGCCGTTGCCGCACAACGTCCGCAACTGGATCAACGTCGTCGACCCCGCCGACCCGCTGTCGTTCCGCGTCGCCCCCGTCTTCGCCGGTGCCGACGACTACACCTACCCGTCCCGTGCGGTCTGGGCGCACACGGCCTACTTGAAGCAACCCACCTTCCATCACCGCGTTGGCAGCCGCATCGCGGAGGCGCTCACATGACGACGGTCTTCGAACAGCACGGCACCGGTCCGCGCACCCACGCGTTCGTCATCGGTGTCGGTGACTACCCGTACTGCGCGGAGTTCGACGGCGACGGCCCGCTGTCCGCGGCCGTGCGCACCTTCAAGCCCGTTGCCGGGCCGCCCCCGTCCGCACGAGCCGTCGTGTCGTGGTTGCTCGAGAACCAGGCTGGCAACTCCTTCGCCCCGCTCGGATCGGTCGAGTTGCTGGTGTCCGGTGAGGACAGTCCTTCCGTCGAGAACTTCAAGGTGGCGTTCGAACGCTGGTACGCCCGCTGCGACGAGCACGAGGACAACGTCGCCTTGTTCTTCTTCAGCGGCCACGGCTGCCAGAAGGAGGGACAGCTCATCCTGCTGGAGGACTTCGGCCGGTGGCGCAATCCGTTCGAGGGCGCGCTGAAGGTCGAGACGTTCGCGGCGGGCATGGAACAGTGCAGGGCGAAGGTCCAGTGCTACTTCGTCGACGCGTGCCGCAACCTCCCGTACGAAATGCTGGAGTCCGCGCCCGCGCAGACGTTCACACCGATCCCGCCCGACGCCGTCCGCCGGCCGCGTGAGTCCGTGATCCTCTTCTCCACCGAACCGGGCGCGACCGCACCGGGTTCGGTGGACGGTCCGACGCCGTTCACGACCACGCTGTTGCAGGCGCTGGAAGGCGCGGCGGCCACGAAAGACCGCTCCGGGCGGTGGGTGATCAGGACGGGCGACCTGGTGACCGCCATGAACGCCGTGATCGAATGGCAGTCGGGAGAACAGCACGGCGTCTGGGCCGGCGGTGGCTTCCAGGGGGCTCGGACGATCCGCCACCTCGACGGTGTGCCCGTCGTGCCGTTCCGGCTGGGCTGCGACCCGCGGGAGGCCCTGGCATGCGCACGACTGACCCTGACGTGCCCCGACACGTCCACCGTGCTGAGCCGTGAACCCAGGCCCGCGCTCTGGGAGGACCGGACCCTCGCGGCCGTCTACACCCTCAACGCCTGCTTCGACGGTGCGGACTACAGCGACGCCCGCTCCCAGCACATGCCTGTCCACCCGCCGAACCTGGTGTTCGACCTGCGCGTGTGCGGAGCGTGAGCGATGCCGACGATCTCCCTCCACCACGAGGACACCAGAGCCGAGAGCGGCGCGGTCGTGGGCGTCGTGCGGATTCTTGACGACCAACTGGTCGTGGTCGCGACCGCGCTCCTGCGCGCTCGCGTCGCCGTTGAGGTCGAACTGCCTGCGGGCCGCTACTTCGTCGACGGGTGGTCGCCGGAGGGGGAGCGGTACAACGGGGTGACCGACACCGCAGACGGTCACACCACCGTCCACGTGGATCGCGCCAAGCCCACAGCGGACGGCGGCAAGGCTTCCCTGGAACCGTGGTCGTTCAACGGGCGTGGGTGGGTGCGCGGCACGTCGAAGTGGGATTCCGAGGCCGGAGCCGTGGTGTGGACACCTCAGGACGGTTCGTCGAAGGTGTTCGTCGTACCGGGTCTCGGCGGCCTGGCGGTCGGTGGCGCGGGGGTGGGCCTGAGGCCGGGACTGGCCGGGACACTGCTCGGTTACCTGCACCGCGGCGACAGGCTGTCGGCCGGTGTGGTCGTTCAGGAGACGCGGGCGCTCGACGCCGGGACGGACTTCCCCGCTGAGGTGGCGATCGGGTACCACCTCGTGAACACCGGAGATCCCGCCGCCGTCAGGTGGGTCGACGATCTCCGCTGGCACTACCCGGACTCCACCGATGTCATCGTGCTGGACGCTCAGCTGATGCTCAGGGGAGGGAGGCCTGAGGCGGTGGCGGCGTTCCGCCGCGCCGCTGTGAGCGGGTTGCCGTTCGTGGGGGACGGGCTGCGCCTGCTGTCCGCGGGACTCGAAGCCGTCGGTGCCGAGCCGCTCGTCCGGCCCTACCTGCTGGCGCAACTCGACTCGCCGCTCACGTCGTTCTGGGGCGATGATCCCGCCCTGCCGCTGCGGGAGCCCGGTCCTGGCTCGCGCAGCCGACCCGAGCAGCGGCGGGATTCACCTGAGCCCGCGGTCAGACGGGATGCGGAGCCCGTCCGGTGGAGGCCCGAGGGGCAGATGGTCAGGCTGGATCACCTGCTGAGTGTCGCGGTATCGGCGACCGAGCGGGCGCTGAACCGGTTCGACCTCGACATCACCGCGCTGGACGTCCCGGCGGAGCCGTCTGGAATCGGTCTGTGCGTGGGGGAGCCGGATGTCGTGCGGCTCGGCGGGTTCGACGATCTCGGTGTGTGCCGGATCCGCGACGTCCGGCCAGGGCCGTGGAACATCCTGGTGTGTGAACGACGCAGCGGTGTGCTGGACGCGGATTCGGTCGTGCCGCTGCCCGTGGTGCGCTCCGCGCTGGAGGTGCTGGCCGCGGCAGGTGCTGGTGCCGACGAGGTGCTGCGCGTGCAGACCCAGAGCCAGGTGACGACCCTGGTGCTCCGGCGTGACCGGGACAGGAGGTTCTTCCTGGAGGCGACCAGATCTCCTGGACTCGGTGTCGTGGCGATCGGCGTCGAGTACGGCACCACCGGCGGCACCACGGCCCTGCGCGTCGCGCCCTACCCGGTGAACGAGTGGGGACGACGCGGTCTGCGGATCGACTTCGACGACTTCGACGCCGCGGGACGGTGGCAGGTGGCCGAGGCGCTCGTGGTCGACGACATCGCCCGCATCGCCCCCAGGGACCTCTTTCCTTCACTCACCGCGAACCTCACACCGGAGGTGCAGCGCACCTGGCGTGAGATCGCCGCCTGTCTGCCGCCGGCACACCAGGACCTGATCGAACGGCTGCTCGGATGAACGCACTGTCCACACTGGATGAATTGCTGGCGCAGGCCGGAAGAGGTGATCCGCAGGCCCCGACTCCGGACCAGCTCCGCGCGGAGCTCAGCACCGGCATGCTGTGGTGGCAGGCGGTGCGGGAGGCCGTGACCGAGGCGCCACAGCGCCTTGCCGACTGGGAACGCGGCACGGACCGGCGGGTCGCGGGTGAGGTGGGTGACCGCGACTTCCTGGAGGCCACCCGCGTGACGGCCGCGGTCGGTCTGGTGCTCGCCGCGGCGCACGGGGAGTGCGCGCGGTCGGAGGGTGTCGAGGCGATCATCGCCGCGGCCGGACGGTGGCAGGAGCGCGGTCTGCTGGTGCGGACGGGCGGATCGCACAGCTGGCGTGCGAGCGACGGGTTGGAGCTCGTCGACGCGTTACCCGAGGGACCCGGCAGGTCGCTCGCCCACATCGCTGTCGCGCTGATGTCCGGCGTGGCCAAGCCGCGGGCGTTCCGGCACCGCATCGGGATCCTGTTCGACACCGGCGAACGCAGGGGCGCCACCGGCTCGCTCAAGCTGGCCGTCGTGCCCGGTGGCCCGCCCGGCCTGTTCCCCGACCCGCGCACGATGACGTTCCTGCGCGTCGACCACGACTTCACCACGTCGCTCGAGGCTGCTTGGACCTTCACGTCGCAGGGCCACCGGAAGCCGCCCTGCGTGCTGTGGACCATCGATCCCGGTGAGCGCCGTCTGGTGCCGATCAACGGGCCGTCGCTCGGCGCGGCGTTCGCGGTCGCGCTCACCGGTGTCCTGACCCGTGTCGACGCCGGGTTCCTGAAGGGCTGGCGCGGCAGAAGCGCGGTGACCGGCGCGGTCACCGCGCGGGGTGACGTTCTCGAGGTGCACGGGCTGGAGGCGAAGTTCGAGGCGGCCCGCGACGCGAAGTGGGAGGTCGTCGCCCCGGAGGGGAACCGCGAGAACGCCCCGCCCACGACCGGGATCGCCGTGCACTGGGTCAGCACCGTCGACCAGGCGCGGGCGAGGACGCGCAGTTGGCGGCCGGGACGCCTGGCGGTCGTGGCCGTCGTGATCGCGCTGGTCGTCACCGCCGGTGTGGCCGTGTGGCAGAGGTCCACCTTCCGGGAGCAGCAGGACGAGTCGCTCAAGCAACGGGCTGTGAGCGAGCTGCTCCGCGAGGCGGTCGCCATGCGCGACTCGCAGCCGCAACAGGCGTTGCGGCTGGTCCTGGCCGCGAACGGGCTGGAGGAATCGGGCCGGGTGCGAGCGGCTCTGCTCGCCGCGCTCACCCACCGGCGGGAGCCCGAGACGTTGCTCACCGGATTCGGCGAGGTGCGGTCCACCCAGTTCACCAAGGACGGGTACGTCCTGATCGCGGGCGATGGTGGCGCCGTGATCTGGCAGGTGGTCAGTCCGACCTCGGCGGTCGAGGTCGTGTCTCTGCGCGGTGAGGGAGACGACCAGGCTGTGCGTGCCGTCGCGATGAACACCGATGGCACTGTCGCCGTGCTGGACAGGGCCACCGGCGCACCGGAGATCTGGGACGTCCGCGACAAGAAGGCACCGCGGCTCACCGGGAAGATGGAAGGGCTCCCGTGCTCGCCCGTGTCGAGGTCGCTCAGTCAGACCGGTCATCGTCTGCTCACCGGATGTGCGGACGGCACCATCACCTTGTGGGAGCTCAGCTCCGCGAACGGTCCGCGCGAGATCGGTGACCTGCTGCCGAAACCCGGAACCGTCACCAGCGTCGCGTTGAGCCCGAACGGCAGATCCGCCTACGTGGTGACGAACGTCGGCGTGCAGCAATGGTCCGAGGGGCAGCCCGGCACGGGCATGCAAAGGCAGGACCCGGATCCTGAACAGGAAACGCGTCCGGGGTCGAGGACCAGTCCGCAGGTGATCGCGGTGGGCCAGTACATCTCCGCCACAGGCTCTGCGGAGGGCGGCGTCACCTTGCGGGTGAGCGGTGAGAAGCGCCGGAACTCGGTGAACCTCACCTTCACGGACCAGAACGCGATCACGGCGGTCGCGACCAACGACTCACTGGTGCTCAGCGGCGTCGAGACCGGTGAGTCGATCCTCTGGGCCGAGGGGAAGAACGGTGACTACCGGCCGAAGCTGCTGTTGCACGGTCACGATGACGCCGTGACCTCCGTTGGTTTGAGCTGGGACGGGACCACGGCGCTGACCGCGAGCCGGGACGGTTCCGCGAAGCTGTGGGACATCCGCCGCCCCGGCCTCTTCGAGCTCGAGGGGACCTCCCCGCTGGAAGCGGCGGTCGACCAGGTGGTGGCTTCAGCGGCGAACAGCCTTGCCGTGGCGATCACCGATCGCGGTGAGGCGACCCTGTGGGACCTCACCGACATCACGCAACCCAAGCGGCGCTCCGGAGTCAAGTCGCACCGCGCGCCCGTGCGCAGTGCCGCCATGGACCCGGGCCGGGCTCAGGTCGCGACCGGTGCGGACGACGGGGTGGTGCAGTTGACCGACATCTCCACGGCGGACGACCTGCGCAAGCTGTCCGAGTTCAAGGTGGGCAGCGCCGCGGTGCGCGCCTTGGCGTTCCACCCGGAGGGGACCAGTGTCGCAGCGGGCGGCGACGACGGCGCGGTAGCGCTGGCCGATGTCGGCAAACCGACACCGGTTCCGTTGGAGCGCAACGAGAAGGATGCCGTGCGGGCACTCGCGTTCGACTCCGGGGGAGATCTGCTCGCGATCGGTGGTGCCGCCGGCCGGGTCGAGTTGTGGCACGTCAACCCGCCGCGGTTCGCGGGCGAGATCCCGAAGGCACGCGCCGGCGTGCGGTCGCTGGCGTTCGATCCGCGCGGTGGATCTCTGCTCGTGACGCTGGACAGCGGGACCTCTGTCGCGCAATGGGACGTGACGACACCGGAAAGGCCGGTGGAACGGCCTTCGTTGGTGTACCGCGCCGGCAAGATGCGCACGATCTCCTACTCGGGCGACGGCACGATGGTCGTCGGCGCGAGCACCGACGGCTCGGCGGTCGTGTGGAGCGTGCTGGACCCAGGCGCACCTCACCGCATGGCCGAGCTCACGGGGCACACCGGTCCTGTGCTCGCCGCCGCACCGATCGTCGGTGGCGACTCGGTGCTGACGGGCAGCTTCGACAAGAGCGTCATTTCCTGGGACATCAGTGAGATGGTCACGATCAACCGCGACCCGCGGGCCAAGGCCTGCCAGGAGGCGCAGGGTTCCCTGCGGGAGGACCAGTGGACCCGGCACGAGCAGCTCGAACACTTCCCGTACGCGGACGTGTGCCGCTGAACGCTTCCATAGCGACGAGCTATGAGCGGAAGGGATGATCGCGGCACGCCGGGCGATGTGACGCTCTGGGGCACCTCGAACCCTGCGGAGGAACCCCATGAGAACACTCGCCCTGGTGGTGGCGATGTCGGCCGGGCTGCTGGTCCCGGTGAACGCCGACGCGCACGCGGTCCCTGCCGACGCCACCGCTCCCGCCCCTGCCGCCACCGCTTCTGCCCAGGCCCCCGCTGACACCGCGGTCCCCACCTCCACCGCATCCCCGAACAGCCCCCTGCTGCCACCCGCGGTCGCCAGGAACACCCTCCACCCCACGACCGACGCGGCTATCCAGACCACCGCCGTCACCGACTACCCGGCCGAACTGCGGGCGCTGACCCGCACTCTGGACACCTACACCAGCGCCGACGACGCGGCCGTGCACGCCGGCATGCTCCTGCTCTACCACGGCCACGCGCAGCCGGAGTTCCTCGCCGCGGTGCGCGCCGAGCCGGAGGTGCTGCGGGCCCTGCGCCGGTTCGTCCTGGGCCACTTGGACTTCTTCGGCACCGACCGGCAGTACCTGGTCCAGAACGCGACCCGCGAACTCGGCAGGTTCCTGCAGCACGACGACATCGCGCCACGCGTCCGTCCGCTGCTCGTGGACCTCGCGTCACGGGGTGACGTCGTCGGCCGCCTCGCGCCGTTGTGGGTCGGCGTCGCGGAGATGGTCGACTGGTACGACAAGGCGAACTGCCGCCGCTACAACACCTGCGACTTCCGCGCGAAGATCGACCGGCGCGTGCTCACCGTGCGGCACACCTGCAGTGCCACGCTGAGGATCCGCGCCCAGCAGCTCACGGCGGCGCAGCTCCGCCAGACCTGCGCGTCGCTCGCCGGGCAGGACGCCGCCTTCCACCGCGTGGTGCGGGATCCAGGGCCGGTGGCGGGGGACAACAACACGTCGCTGGAAGTCGTCGTCTTCAACACCAGCAACGACTACCGCACGTACGCCGGGGTGCTGTTCGACATCTCCACCAACAACGGTGGCATGTACCTCGAAGGCGATCCGGCGCTCGACCAGGCGCGGTTCATCGCGCACGAGGCCGACTGGCTGCCCACGTTCGCGATCTGGAACCTCAACCACGAGTACACCCACTACCTCGACGGCCGGTTCGACATGCACGGCGACTTCGAGGAGAACATGACCACGCCGACCGTGTGGTGGATCGAGGGCTTCGCCGAGCACCTGTCCTACAGCTACCGCGGTGAGGTCTACGCCGACGCGCTGGCCGAGGCGAAGAAGCGGACGTACGCGCTCAGCACGGTGTTCGACACCACCTACGACCACGACACCAAGCGGGTCTACAACTGGGGTTATCTGGCGGTCCGGTACCTGCTGGAGAAGCACCCGGAGGACGTCGCCGCGGTGCTGGCGGACTACCGGGCAGGCGACTGGGCCGGTGCGCGCGACCACCTCACGCGGGTGATCGGCAGCCGCTACGACGCCGACTGGTACGGCTGGCTCGCGGCCGTGCGCTAGTTCGACAGCTGGGCCCTCAGCGACGGCTGGACCGACTTCCACCACTCGCGCATCACCGGACTGGCCAGCGCCTGGTCCGAGTAGGCGCCCAGCACCTCGGCGAACACGCGGCTGGCCTGGCTCCAGGTCAGCCGCTCCCGCCGCCACGCGAAGACCAGCCTCATCCGCATCGGGGCGCCGGCGAGCGGGCGCACCGCCACTCCGGGGCCGCCCTGCGACGTCGGTTCGACCAGCTGCACCGCCTTGCCCGCGGCGATCAGCTGGCGCCCCGCACCGCTGGGCACCTCGAACCGGATCCGCGGCACGAACCCGACCGCCCGGCAGGCCGCGCGCAACGCCGTCAGCGACCCGTCCTCGGCGCCCGGCGGGCCGACCCAGGCCTCCCCGGCGAGGTCGGCGAGGTCCACCTCCCGCCGTGACGCCAGGGCGTGGCCGGCGGGGATGGCGATGTACACCGGCACCCACGGCACGACGACGCGTTGCGCCACGCCTCGTGGCAGGCCCAGGTCGCCCTCCTCGTCGACGGCGATCACCGCCGCGTCGAGGTGGCCGTTCGCCAGCGCCAGCGAAAGGCCCGTCGACGACGGGTCGACCACCAGCGTGACGTCGTCGAGCGCCTCCTCGAGCCGGGAGTACAGCGACGCCACGCACTCCATGTGCACCGAGCCGAACCGGACGGGCCCGCCGCGGCCCGCCGTGTCCGAGCCGAACGCCTCCAGCTCGACCAGCAGCAGCCTGGCCCGTTGCAGCATCTGCGCGCCGAGTGGTGTGGGGGCCGCGCCGGAGCGGCCCCGGTCGAAGAGGGTGCCGCCGACCATGCGCTCGACCCGTTGCAGGAGCGTGGTGAGGGACGGCTGGGAGATCCCGAGCTGCGTCGCCGCGCGGGAGAGGCTGCCCGCGTCGCCGATGGCGCAGATGGCCCGCAGGTGCCGGATCTCCAGTTCCATAGCCCGAGGCTATACGGGATCAGCACGAACCGTCGCGCTCGGCTTCGGCGCGCGAGAACTCCAGGCGCACGTCGTTCGACCTGGGCAGCACCAGGGCGGCGCCGTCACGGCGGTTCCACTCCCTCGGCAGCAGCAGGCTCTGCCCGCCCGACTGCAGGACCAGCACCAGACCGTCGTAGCGGAACCTGTACGACGAGTCCGCGGCCGTGCACGCGGTCATCGTGACGCCCGGCCCGTGGAACCCGATGTCCTTGGTGCTGAACACGACCGTCCGCGGCATCGTGCCGAGCTTCGTCTGGTACTCGTAACCCCTGGCCTCGCCGACCGCCGCCGAGTAGTCGTTGACCGCCCAGAACAGGCCGATGCTCGCGAGCACGAACGTGAACGTCCACTGGACCACCGGCACGACCCCGGTGGCGTGCCTGCCGGCCACCGTCGCGTGCAGGCGCTCCGCCAGCGGGAACGAGATCACCCCGAGCGCCACGCACACGCCGGGCAGGCCGGGCACCTCGTAGAGCAGCAACGGCACGGCGAGCCCGCTCAGCCCGAGCAGCAGGAGCACGAGACCGAACGCCACCAGCACCGGGACGGCGCGCCTGGCCAGGACGCGCCACGTCTTCGGGGCCAGGACCGAGTGCAGGAAGCGGTAGCCCCACAACGCCGCGAGCCCCGCGGCCGACAGGACCGTCAGCGGCACGAACATGCCGTCCGCGCTGCGGATCAGGTAGTCGGGCGCGGAGAGGCCGAGCACCGAGTGGTGCACGCCGAACCACTCGCAGAAGAACGTCGCGTGCCGGACGCCGAAGTAGAACAGCAGCGCGGTCAGCACGGTCGTCGGTGCCAGCAGGGAACCGAACACCTTCAACGCCCTGGACGGCGCCTCGTCCTTCGGCCTGGCGGGAGCGGCGCGCACGGCTCACGCCCCGGCGCAGTCGATGTCGTTGTTGACCCCGAACACGATCTTGTCACCCACGAACAGGGGATCAGGCACCTTGATGCTGACGACGGTGCAGTCCCCACTGGCCTCGGGCGACGCCTCGACGACTCGTGTGTGTCCGACGCACGGCTTCTCATCGGGACAGAACTCCGCGAACCGACCCGTGGTCTGCTGCCAGGACTGCGAGAACGGAAGCCCGGTCTGGGACTCGATCGACTTGCGCAGGGTGTCCGTGAGCACCAACCGGTCCGGGGGTTTCGGGGGTGGGGGTGGCGGCCTCGTCGTGGTGGTGACCAGGGGCGGTGGCTTCGGTGGTGGCGTCGTCGCGATGACAGGTAGTGGCGCAACGGCGGTTGTGGTGGTCGTCGTCGTGGTGGTCGTGACCTCGACAGACGGCACCGAGGGCGGCGGCGCGGCCGGCGGCGCCGAGTTGAGCGGGGCCGGTCGGCCGCAGGCGGCGAGCACGGCGGCGGTCAGCAGGCAGACGTGGATTCGGTTCATGGCGGATGCCTCCTCCAGCAGGTAGGGGCATGCCGCCGACCGGTGGATACACCGACCGCGTTCCATAGCTCGAAGCTATGGTCAACTGGGATTGGCGGGACCCCTCCCGGCACGGGAAGGCTGATAAGGCGAGGACAACCCTGGAAGGACCCGAATTGGCTCGGACACGCCGCGACATGGCGAAACTGGTGGACGCGGACGGTTTCCGCACGTACATCCGCGACAACTGGGGCGAGTGGGACAGCTCCGTCGACCTGCCCCCGGGCACCGCGGAAGCGGCCGCGGCCCACCGCGCCCGGCTCACCGCGGCGCTGCCGGGCAAGCGGATCGCGCTGGCCGCCGGGCGGGCGCACGTCCGGTCGAACGACACGTTCCACGAGTTCCGCGCCGACAGCGACTTCGTGTGGCTGACCGGCTGCCAGGTCGAGGGCGCCGTGCTCGTGCTGACCGACGCCGACGCGACGCTGTTCGTGCCGGTGCCGTCCGAGGCCCACAGCGTCGACTTCTTCGGTGACGCCGACCGCAGCCCGTTCTGGATCGGCGCCGCCGCCGGCCCGAAGGAGTGGGGTGAGGCGCTCGGCATCACGGCCCGCCCGCTCGAGGACCTGGCGAACGCCCTGCGCGGCCGCCACCCGGAGACGCTCGTCGCCAAGGGCGTCGACCCGGTGCTGGACGCGCTGACGGGCTCGCACAGCGACGAGCTGCGGACCGTGCTGGCCGAACTGCGCCGCATCAAGGACGACTGGGAGGTCGACCAGCTCCGCCAGGCCGTCGACGCGTCGGTCAAGGGCTTCGCCGACGTCGCCATGGAGCTCGGCCAGGCCGTGCGCGGCGGGGGAGAGCGCTGGCTGCAGGGCACGTTCGACCGCCGCGCCCGCACCGAGGGCAAGGGCCCCGGCTACACCTCGATCGTCGCCGCCGGACCGCACGCCCCGGTGCTGCACTGGACGCGCTGCGACGGCCGCGTGAACGACGCCGACCTGCTGCTGCTCGACGCCGGTGTCGAGATGAACTCGCTCTACACCGCCGACGTCACCCGCACGTTCCCGGTGAGCGGTGAGTTCAGCGAGCCGCAGCGCCAGGTGTACGACCTCGTGCTCAGGTCGCACGTCGCCGCGCTCGCCGAGGTCCGGCCGGGCAACGACTACAGCGCCTTCCACCACACGGCCATGCGCGTGCTCGCCGAGGGCCTGCACGACTGGGGTCTGCTGCCGGTCAGCGTCGACAAGGCGCTCGACCCGTCCGGCCAGCACCACCGCCGCTACATCGTCTGCGGCACCGGTCACTTCCTCGGCCTGGACGTGCACGACTGCGCCGACGCCCGCCAGGAGACCTACCAGCAGGGCATCCTGGAACGCGGCATGGCGCTCACGGTCGAGCCCGGCCTGTACTTCCACCCGAACGACGAGACGCTGCCGCCGGAGCTGCGCGGCATCGGCGTGCGCATCGAGGACGACCTGGTCGTGACGTCGACGGGCGCGGACGTCCTGTCCGACTCGCTCCCGATCGAGGCCGACGAGGTCGCTGCCTGGGTGCGCAAGCAGCGCTCCTAAGTAGACGGACTGGAGCGGGCCCACGCGAACGTGAGTTCCACGGCCCGCTTCCAGTTCGCGTACTCGTTCTCGCGGTACTTCGCGTCCATCACCGGGTTCCACCGGGCCGCGAGGTGCCAGTTGCGCCGCAACCCCTCGAGGTCCGGCCAGTACCCGGCGGCCAGGCCGGCGGCGTAGGCGGCGCCCAGCGACACGGTCTCGGCGACCAGCGGCCGCTGCACCGGGATGTCCAGGACGTCCGAGATGAACTGCATCAGCAGGTGGTCGGCCGTCATCCCGCCGTCCACCTTCAGCACCGGCGTCGGCGCGCCGAGGTCGGCGTTCATCGCGTCGACGACCTCTCGCGTCTGCCAGCCCGTCGCCTCCAGCACGGCCCGCGCCAGGTGGCCCTTGTTGATGTACGACGTCAGCCCGACGACGAGCCCGCGCGCCTGCGCGAGCCAGTGCGGCGCGAACAAACCGGAGAACGCCGGCACGATGTAGCAGCCGCCGTTGTCCTTGACCGTGCGGGCCAGCGTCTCGATCTCCGGCGCCGAGTGGATCAGCCCGAGGTTGTCGCGGAACCACTGCACGAGCGACCCGGCGACGGCGATCGACCCCTCCAGCGCGTACGCGGGTTCACCGCCGATCTGGTAGCCGATCGTGGTCAGCAGCCCGTGCTTCGACCGCACGAGTTCGTCGCCGGTGTTCATCAGCAGGAAGCCGCCGGTGCCGTACGTGCCCTTGATCGATCCCTTCTCGAAGCACGTCTGCCCGAACAGCGCCGCGTGCTGGTCGCCCAGCGCCGCCGTGATCGAGATGCCCGGCACCACTCGCGTCGTCACGCCGCTGATCTCGGTCGACGGGCGGATCTCGGGCAGCACCACCGCCGGCACGCCGAAGAACTCCAGCAGCATCGGATCCCATTGCCGCGTCGAGAGGTTCATCAGCATCGTCCGCGACGCGTTGGTCACGTCGGTGACGTGCAGGCCGCCGTTGACGCCGCCGGTGAGGTTCCAGATCAGCCAGGTGTCCATGGTGCCGAACAGGACGTCGCCGCGTTCGGCCTTCGCGCGCAGCCCGGCCACGTTGTCGAGCATCCACCTCAGCGACGGCGCCGAGAAGTAGGTGGCGAGCGGCAGGCCGCAGCGGTCGCGGACCTCCTCGATGCCGGGCTTGCGCCCGAGTTCCGCGACGAGGTCCTCGGTGCGGATGTCCTCCCAGACGATCGCGCGTCCGATCGGGACACCCGTGTGCCGGTCCCACAGCACGAACGTCTCGCGCTGGTTCGTGATGCCCATCGCGACGACCTGCTCGGCGCTGATCCCCGCCTGCCGCAACGCCTGCGGCACGATCCGGTCGACGTTGCGCCAGATCTCCACGGCGTCCTGCTCCACCCAGCCGGGACGCGGGTGGTACTGCCGGTGCTCGCGCTGCGCGACCGCGACGAGGCGGGCGTTCTGGTCGAACACGATGCAGCGCGTCGACGTCGTGCCCTGGTCGATCGCCATTACGAACCGTTGCACGGCGAGCCCCTCAGTTCTCGTCGACGAGAGAAGTGGTGACCGCCTCGGCGGCCTGGACGACCTGACGCACCAGCGTCGCACGCGGACGGCCCGCGGAGTCGCACAACCGGTCGGCGGCACCCGAAATGCCGATCGCACCGACGACGAGCCCGCCGGGGATGCGGATCGGCGCGGCGATGCTGGCCTCACCCGGCATGTACTCCTCGGCCTCCCCGGCCCAGCCCTGGCCGCGCACCTCGGTCAGCACGCGCTCCAGCATCTGGGTGCGCGTGATCGTCCTGCGGGTCAGCGACGTGAGCTCCCGCCGGCGTGCGGCCGCCGACAGGTCCGGGTCGTAGGCGAGCAGCACCTTGCCGAGCGCGGTGGCGTGCAACGGCAGCATCGCGCCGATGCCAAGCGTTTGCACGGAGTCATCGGGCCGGAACACGTGGTGCACGACGAGCACGGCGCCGTCGTGGTGCATGCCGATCCGCACCTCCTGACCGCTGCGCGCGGCCAGGGTGTCGGCCCAGTTGATCGATCGAGAACGCAGTTCGTTGGCGTCGAGGTAGGACGTTCCGAGGTGCAGCAGCGCCGCGCCGAGGCGGTAGCGGCCGGTCGCCGGGTCCTGCTCGACGAACTCGACCCGTTGCAGCGTACGGAGAATCCCATGCGCGGTGCCCCGCGCCAGCCCGAGCGAGTCGGCTATCTCCGTGAGACCGTGGTGGCCGGAGCCACGCGCCAGCAGCCGCAGCACGGCGGCGGCGCGTTCGATCGACTGGATGGGTCCCGGCACGCGAGAAACGTAATTGAGACGACCCGTGTCGGCAATGTCGAACAGCTACGACGCCCGTCACCCTGGATACACGCCTGAAACGCCTTGTCTGCGCGCAGCGTGACCGGTCGGTCACACTTTCGGGGGTCGCAGGTGTCGACATTGTCGAAACGTGCCTGTTGAGCAGGTGTGTGGAAGCTCATTACGTTCCGCGTCAATCACCACGGGGTGATCAGCCGTTCAAGGACGAATGGGAGGCCAGCGTGGGTCTCGGGACAGTGTTCCTCAGCGAGGTGCTCGGTACGGGCATCTTGCTGTTGCTGGGTGCGGGCGTGGTGGCCAACGTGCTGCTCGCCAAGTCGAAGGGCTTCGACGGCGGCTGGCTGTTGATCAACTTCGGTTGGGGTCTCGGTGTCTTCGCCGGTGTCTACATCGCGTACAAGTCGGGTGCGCACCTCAACCCCGCCGTGACGATCGGCATCCTCACCAGCGGCGCGGACGAGTTCGCCCCCGGTGTGCCGGTCAGCGTGGGCTCGACCCTCGTCTACTTCGCCGGTGAGATGCTCGGCGCGTTCCTCGGCGCCGTGCTCGCGTGGCTCGCCTACAAGCCGCACTTCGACGAGACGCCCGACGAGGGCCTCAAGCTCGCCGTCTTCTCGACCGGCCCGGCGATCCGCAGCTACACCTGGAACCTGGTGTGCGAGATCATCGGCACGTTCGTCCTGGTCTTCGTGGTCCTCGCCCTGGGCAAGACCCCGACCCAGCTCGGCCCGCTGGCCGTCGCGATGCTCGTCGTCGGCATCGGCGCCTCCCTCGGTGGCCCCACGGGCTACGCGATCAACCCGGCCCGCGACCTCGGCCCGCGCATCGCCCACGCGCTGCTTCCCCTGTCCTACAAGGGAACCGACGGCGAGGCAATCGGCAAGAAGGACTCCGACTGGGCCTACTCCTGGGTGCCGGTCGTCGGCCCGATCATCGGTGGCGCGCTCGCCGGTGTGATCGCCTCGCTCGCGTTCTGACGCTGACCATCCCGAAAGGACTTCTTCGATGACGCAGTACGTTCTCGCCGTCGACCAGGGCACGACCAGCACGCGGGCGATCATCTTCGACCACAGCGGCTCGATCGTCGCCGTGGGCCAGAAGGAGCACGAGCAGATCTTCCCGCGCGCCGGCTGGGTCGAGCACAACCCGGTGGAGATCTCCGAGAACACCCGGTTCGTGATCGGTCAGGCGCTCGCCAAGGCCGACCTGAACACCGGCGACCTCGCCGCCGTGGGCATCACCAACCAGCGCGAGACCGCGGTGGTGTGGGACAAGAACACCGGCGAACCCGTCTACAACGCCATCGTCTGGCAGGACACCCGCACGCAGGCGATCGTCGAGGAGCTCGGCGCCCTCGGCGGCGGTGCCGAGCGCTACAAGGCGAAGGTCGGCCTGCCGCTGGCGACCTACTTCTCCGGCCCCAAGATCCGCTGGATCCTCGACAACGTCGAGGGCGCCCGTGAGCGCGCCGAGGCAGGCGACCTGCTGTTCGGCAACACCGACACCTGGACGCTGTGGAACCTCACCGGCGGCCCCAACGGCGGTGTGCACGCCACGGACGTCACCAACGCGTCGCGGACCATGCTGATGGACCTCGACACGCTGCAGTGGGACGCCGAGATCGCCGGCGAGATGGGCATCCCCGTGTCCATGCTGCCGGAGATCCGTTCCTCCTCCGAGGTCTACGGCACCGGCGGCCCCGGCGGTGTGCTGAAGGGCGTGCCGATCGCGGGCATCCTCGGCGACCAGCAGGCGGCCACGTTCGGCCAGGCCTGCTACGAGCCCGGCACCGCCAAGAACACCTACGGCACCGGCAACTTCATGCTGCTCAACACCGGCACGGAGAAGGTCGCCTCGAAGAACGGCCTGCTCACGACGGTCTGCTACAAGATCGGCGACGAGGCCCCCGTCTACGCGCTGGAAGGCTCCATCGCCGTCACGGGCTCGCTGGTGCAGTGGCTGCGCGACAACCTCGGCATCATCGGCTCCGCGCCGGAGATCGAGACGCTCGCCCGGTCCGTGGAGGACAACGGTGGCGCGTACTTCGTGCCCGCGTTCTCCGGCCTGTTCGCCCCGTACTGGCGGGCGGACGCCCGTGGCGCCGTGGTCGGCCTGACCCGGTTCGTCAACAAGGGCCACCTCGCCCGTGCCGTGCTGGAGGCGACGGCGTTCCAGACCCGCGAGGTGCTGGACGCGATGAACGCCGACTCCGGTGTGCCGCTGACCGAGCTGAAGGTCGACGGCGGCATGGTCGCCAACGAGCTGCTGATGCAGTTCCAGGCGGACGTGCTCGACGTGCCGGTCGTGCGCCCGGTCGTCGCCGAGACCACCGCTCTCGGTGCCGCGTACGCCGCCGGTCTGGCCGTCGGCTACTGGTCCGGGCTGGACGAGCTGCGCGCCAACTGGGCCGAGGACAAGCGCTGGACGCCGGAGCTCGACGGCGAGGAGCGCGAGCGCGAGTACCGCAACTGGAAGAAGGCCGTCACCAAGTCGTTCGACTGGGTCGACGCCGACGTCCGCTAGGAAATCCTTCCTTTAGGAGCTGAAGAAGTTGTTCGCGAGGCTGGATCCGGCTCGGCGTGCCCAGGCCCTGGAGGCGTTGGGCGGCACGGAGTTCGACGTTCTCGTCGTGGGTGGTGGTGTGGTCGGCGCGGGCGCTGCTCTCGACGCGGCGTCGCGCGGCCTGTCCGTCGCCCTGGTCGAGGCCGACGACTGGGCGGCGGGCACGTCGAGCCGGTCCAGCAAGCTCGTCCACGGCGGGCTGCGGTACCTGGAGCAGCTGGAGTTCAAGCTGGTCCGGGAAGCTCTGAAGGAACGCGGCCTGCTGCTGCGCCGGCTCGCACCGCACCTGGTGCGGCCGGTGCCGTTCCTCTTCCCGCTGAAGAAGCAGTGGGAACGCGCCTACGTCGGCGCGGGCGTCCTGCTCTACGACTCGATCGGCGGCGCCGGTGCCGTGCCGATGCACCGCCACCTGTCCCGCCGCAAGATGTCCGCGGTCGGGCCGTCCATCGACGCCGACGCGTTCGCCGGGGCCATCCGCTACTACGACGCGCAGATGGACGACGCGCGGCTCGTGTCGACGCTGGTCCGCACG
Source organism: Lentzea sp. HUAS12 (assembly GCF_024125735.1). NCBI lineage: Bacteria > Bacillati > Actinomycetota > Actinomycetes > Pseudonocardiales > Pseudonocardiaceae > Lentzea > Lentzea sp. HUAS12. The sequence goes on along the minus strand of NZ_CP099738.1, from coordinate 2,989,086 downwards.
GCCGCCCAGCACGGCGCCACGGTCGTCTCACGCGCCCGGGTCACGTCGTTGCTGCGCACCGACGGCCGCGTTTCCGGCGCGTCGGTGCGCGACGAACTGTCCGGCGTGACGCACGTGGTGCGGGCGCGGCGGGTGATCAGCGCGACCGGCGTGTGGACCGACTCGCTGAACGCGATGTCCCCTGGTGAACCGCCTTTCGAGGTGCGGATGTCCAAGGGCGTGCACGTGCTCGTGGAGAGGTCGAAGATCCAGCTGGACGGCGGCCTCATCACGCAGACCGAGAAGTCGGTGCTGTTCGTGATCCCGTGGGGCGCCTACTGGATCATCGGCACCACCGACACGCCCTACACCGGTGCGCCCGAATCCGTCGCGGCCACCGCCGAGGACGTCACCTACATCCTCGACCACGTGAACGCCGTGCTGCGGTCGCCCCTGTCGGTGGACGACGTCGTCGGCACGTACGCGGGCCTGCGTCCCCTGCTCGCCGGCGCCTCCAGCGACACCTCGAAGCTGTCGCGCGAGCACGCCGTCGCCGAGCCGGAGCCCGGCTTCTTCGTGATCGCGGGCGGCAAGTACACGACGTACCGCGTGATGGCCGCCGACGTCGTGAACGCCGCTGTCTCGGGCCTGGGACGCGCGGTGGCACCCTCCCTGACCGCGCGGCTGCCGTTGTGCGGCGCCGTCGGTTTCCAAGAGCTGTGGGCGGACCGGGCTCGAGTCGCTGTGGAGTCCGGCCTGCCCACGTCCACTGTGGAGCGTCTGCTGCGCCGCTACGGCTCGGCCGTGTCCGACGTGCTGGCCCTCGTCGCGCAGGACCCGTCGCTGGCTTCGCCGGTGGCCGGGTACCTGGCCGCGGAGATCGTCTACGCGGTGACGCACGAGGGCGCGCTGGGCCTCGAGGACGTGCTGGCGCGGCGAACGCGCATCGCGATGGAGCACCTGGACTTCGGCGCATCGGTTGCGGGCCAGGTGGCTGATCTGATCGCCGGACCTCTGAATTGGTCCTCCGAAGAGCGTGATGCTGCGGTAGAGGCTTATAGGGCAGACACGAGTTTGGCGGCCCAGACGGGAACGTGACAGTGAGATGGACAGCGCTGAGCTGATCGAGAGGTTGCGGCGGGAGGGCGGCTTCCGGCTGCTCCCGTTGCTGGGGAACACCGGGCAGGTCGCAGGGGTGCACCTGGCCCGGTTCCTCCCCGGCGGGCACCTCGACGTGATCCAGGCTTGGGACGAGCGGTGGGCCGTGTGGGCCCGGATGCCGGATTCGCTGGACCCGGCGGCGCCGTTCGCGGGACCGGGTGGGGGAGTGGCGAAGAGCGGGCCGTTCGGGCAGGTGGTCGCGCCTTTGCTGCCGCTGCAGGCCGGGTTGCTCGCGCCTTGACGGCTCGCGTTCGCTGGCCCTGTCCCGCGCTCCGATGGCTCGCGGCCGAAGGCCGCTGTCCCGAGCCGACAACTTCGGCCGCGCCCGCCTTCGCCGTGGACTTACCGCCTCTTAAGCGGCCCGCGCGAGGGTCCGAGCCATGATCAGAGCACTCGCGCTGGCCCTCCTGGCCGCCGTCGCCACCGCCCCGGCCGCCCACGCCGCCAGTCCCGTCGGCCTGACCGACGGCTTCTACGTCGACCCCGGCTCCAACCCCGCCGTGTGGGTGCGAGACCACGCGGGTGACGGCCGGCAGGCCGCCATCAAGGCGAACATCTCCACCAAACCGATCGCCCGCTGGTTCGGCGCCTGGAGCGGTGACATCGGCCCCGCCGTGTCGACGTACGTCGGCGGGACCGGCACCAAGCTGCCCGTGCTGGTCGCGTACAACATCCCCGGCCGCGACGCGTGCGGTGGCCACTCCGGTGGCGGCGCCGGCACGCCCGCGGCGTACCGGACGTGGATCTCCTCCTTCGCCGCCGCCATCGGCACGCGCCCGGCCGTGGTGGTGATCGAGCCGGACTCGCTGGCGGACTTCAACTGCATGGACGCGGCCGGGATCGCCGAGCGCACGGCGATGATCAAGTACGCGACCGAGCAGTTCAAGGCCAAGGCGCCCAACACGTGGGCCTACCTCGATGCGGGCAACGCGCAGTGGGTGCCGGCCGCGACCATGGCCTCACGCCTCGACTCGGCGGGCGTGCGCAACGTCCGCGGGTTCTCGACCAACGTGTCGAACTACCACACCACCGCGGCCTCGACGACGTACGGCAACGCCGTCAGCGCGGCGCTTCCCGGCTACACCAAGCCGTTCGTGATCGACACCAGCCGCAACGGCAACGGCCACAACGGCGAGTGGTGCAACCCCGGCGGCCGCAAGCTCGGCACGCCCGCCCGCACCGGTGGCGGCGCGGAGATGCTGCTGTGGGTCAAGGTGCCCGGCGACTCCGACGGCCGGTGCGGCAAGGCGCCGGGCGTGGACGCGGGCAAGTTCGACCCGCAGCTGGCGTTCGACCTGGTCTACGGCTACTGAGTCCTGGCCAGCGCGCGCAGCGGTGTGGGCCCGCGGTACTCCGCGAGCTTGCGCCGCGACTGGTTCTCGTCCAGGGCGACCTCGTCGAGCAGGTCGAAGAGCCGCCGGCTCCGCTCGACCGCGGCCTCGTCCTGGGCGAAGACCTTGGCCAGTCCGGACTCCGCGTAGACGAGCGGCGAGGCCTTCTCGAACTCGAACAGCGTGCAGGCCGACTGGAACGCAGCCGAGCTCGCCTCCTCGGGCACGACGCGCACGATCGAGGAGTTCGCGAGCAGCCACACGAACTGCTCCTCCATCACCCGCGCGTCGCCGAGCCGCATCCGCAGCGCCAGCTCGTGCAGGTAGAAGACGCACCGCGGGCCACCGGGCCGGCGCATGACGGCCTGCCTGTCGAGGTCCTCGATCGGCTGCCCGGTCGCGGCCTGCACGGCGCGCGCGTACTTCGGAGTCTGCAGGAGGCTGTTCACGGTCAGGACGTCGTACGCCGTGATGTCGGTGGCCATCGCCTCCGTCATCGAGAGCGTGCGCAGGTTGTCCGGGTCCTGCGCGAGGTACGCGTCGAACGCGTTGTGGTAGCGGCGGACGAAGTCCTCGAAGAAGTCGATGTCCTTGCCGCACGCGGTGAGGTACTGCGCGAGGTCGATCTCGCTGCCGCGGATCTTGCCGTGTTCGAGGTTGGACACCTTGCTCGGGTCCCAGCCGAGCAGCTGCGCCATCGCGCGGCCCCTCAGACCGGTGAACCTCTGCCGGAGCCGGCGCAGCTCGTCGCCCAGGTCCCTGCTGTACGCGGTGGAAGTCGTCACTGTCACGACACCGAACGTATGGGTTGGAACGACTCCAAGGTACGCGCTCGTTCGGGTGAACCGCTCAGTCGAGCAGCTTGCGCAGCTCCGCGTCGAAGTCGACGTAGTCGTTCTCGCAACCAGGCGCGACCACGTCGTAGGTGGAGTTCAGGAACTCCTGCAGCTCGGACGACTGCACGTGGAACACGGCGTGCGACACGTCCGACCGCAGCTCGAGCACGGCGGTCGTGGAGTTGTGCGGCCGCAGCCTCACGTCACCGGCGCCGCTCGTGGTGATCAACCCGTCGGCGAGCAGGTCGCGGCTGACGAGCCACACCGTCTCCTGGCGTCCCATGCGGAACGTCATGGTCACTGCGTGCGGGTCATCGGCGCGGTAGCCGAGCTCGACGTCGACGGGCAGGGGACGCCCGGACGGAGCGATGAAGGCGAATGTCGAGTCGGCGCCCACTCGTGTCACGTTCCTCATGCCCCCTTAGACGTCCGGCAACCGCCGTGGATGCCTCGATCAGGAAAAGCGATCGGAACGTGATTTTCAATGGTCCCGAAGTATGACTTTTGACATCCAGCGGCGCTGACCAGCTGAGACGATGTTGCTCACCTGGTCTGACCTGGCTGTTCACGGTGTTTAGCGTGAATGTGTTCGGTCATCTGTGGACAGGATCACGAGTGGGTGCGGACCAAATCCTGGGACCGTGGGATGACCTCACCTTAAATTCGACTTAAGGAAATAGGTGCTATCCGTAGCTATTTCGGCACGGATAGTGAGCGGACTCGACGGCTGCCGCGCGTCTGTGGTCACGGAGCCGGGCCGAGGAGAGGCTCGGTGCTGAGGACGTTGTCCACTCCCTTGAGGTACAGCAGTGCGCTGCGCTTCCTCCTCGACGACCGCAGCCGCGTCAGGCCGGGTTCCCCCGCGGCCGCAGACGCCCGCCCGGCAGCGCCGGCGCCGGCAGCCGGTCACCGGGGTACCCCTCCACCCGCCCGAACCGCTCGCCCTCCGCCTGCCACTCCTCCCGGAACGCGGCGATCTCGTCGTGCGTGCGCCCGACGAAGTTCCACCACATGACGATCTCCTCGCCGAACGGCTCGCCGCCCAGCAGCACGATCCGCGCGCCCTCGCGAGAGGACAGCGTCAGGGTGGAACGGCCCGTGCCCACGTACCCGAGAGAGCCGGGGGACAGGACCGTCTCCTCCACCGACACGTCACCGGTGTCGAGCAGGACGCCGTGTTCGAACGACGGCGACACCTCGAACTCGACGCGCGAACCCGCGGGCAGCACGACCTCGGCGCCGAGCAGCGGGGTGAAGGTGCGCACCGGGGAGGTCGAGCCGGCCAGCGTGCCGAGGAAGACGCGGACCGCGCAGCCCGAGACGGACACCGTCGGCGGGACGTGGTGCTGGAAGTCGCGCGGCGCGTCGCGGTGGGCGTCGGGCAGGGCCAGCCAGAGTTGGACGCCGTGCAGGACGGACGACGACGGCGTCGAGACCTCGGAGTGGCAGATGCCGCTGCCGCCGGTCATGAGGTTCAGTTCGCCGGGGCGGACGTAGGCGTGGACGCCGAGGCTGTCGCGGTGTTCGATCTCGCCGGTGAAGAGCCAGCTGACGGTCTGCAGGCCAGTGTGGGGATGCGGGGCCACGTCCATGTTGACGTCGTCGGGGCCGTAGTGGTCGCAGAAGCACCACGCGCCGATGAGTGAGCGCTCTTTCTGCGGCAGGGTTCGGCGCACCGACATCGCGCGCGGGCCGCCCAGGGGGACGTCTCGCGGGGTCAGGACTTCCACGCCTCCCGGGGTGGAGGTGCACGTCACTTCTGCGGGCTCGGCCTCGACATTGCTCACGCGGTCGATCGTAAGCTGGCGCCGGGGGGAACAGTGGATCTTCGCGCGCAGGTGTCGGGCAGCGGGTACGAGCTCGACGGCGCACAGCTGCACGTCATCGCCAGGCTCGAGGAGCTGGCCGGTCGGTGCAGGGGCGTCTACCTGCACGGACCGGTGGGGCGGGGGAAGAGCTTCCTGGCGGACGCGCTGTTCGACGTGGTGCCGGGGCCCAAGAAGCGGGTGCACTTCCACGCCTTCTTCCGGGAGGTGCACCGGCGGATCTCCGCGCGGCTGCACGAGCCCGGGGCCGTCGCGAAGGCGGTCGGGGAGCTGGTCGGGCGGGCGGAGGTGCTCGCGTTCGACGAGCTGCACGTGCACGACGTCGGCGACGCCATCTTGATGACGCGGCTCTTGGAGGTGCTCCAAGCGCGGCGCGTCATGATCATCGCCACCTCGAACTACCCGCCGGACGGTCTGCTGCCGGATCCGCTGTACCACGACCACTTCCTGCCGGGCATCGCGCTCGTCAAGCAGCTCATGGAGGTCGTCCACCTCGATGGCCCGACGGACTACCGGCACCTGCGCGGCGCACCTAGGTCCCGGTTCGAGACCGGCGAGATCACCACGCACGCCGCACTGCCGGCGACACCCGTCACGCTCGACGTCAACGGCCGCCCGATCACCGCACTGGGCATTGACAGCGACAAGGTCTGGTTCGACTTCGGCGACCTGTGCGAGAAGCCGACCTCGACGCAGGACTACCTGGTGCTCGCCGACCGCTTCGACGACTGGGTGATCACGGGCGTCCCGCGCCTCGCCACGAAGCACCGCGAGGCCCAGCAGAGGTTCGCGAACGTCGTGGACGTGCTGGTGGACGCCGACGTCAGGCTGACACTGGTGAGTGACCACCCGCTCAGCGACATCGTCGGTGGTGAGGCGCTTGACCTCGCCCGCACCGCCAGCCGGTTGGAGCTGATCAACACGACCGGGTGAACAGTTGGACCGGCTCCAACGCCGATAGGGGGAGCACAACCCCTGTCGTAGGAGCAGCAAGTGAAGATGGTGCGCGCCCGCGTCGGCGAGCTCGTGGAGAGCAACCGGTTCCAGATGTTCATCGTCGGCGTGATCGTGATCAACGCGATCACCCTGGGCGCCGAGACGTCGACCGTCCTGCACGCGGAGTTCGGGCCGGTGCTGACGACGATCGACCACCTGGCGCTGGCGATCTTCACGCTGGAGCTGGCGGCGAGGCTGTACGCGTTCGGCTGGCGGTTCTTCAAGGACCCGTGGAACGTCTTCGACTTCGTGATCGTCGCCATCGCCCTGATCCCGACCGCGGGGCCGCTGTCGGTGTTGCGCAGCCTCAGGATCCTGCGTGCGCTGAGGCTCGTGGCGATGGTGCCGAGCATGCGCCGGGTCGTCACGGCACTGGTGCGGTCGATCCCCGGTCTCGTGTCGCTGTCCGGGTTGCTGGTGCTGCTCGTCTACGTCGGCGGCGTGATCGCGAGCAACCTGTTCGGCGACACCGGCGACCCGCGCTTCACCGGTCTCGGCCCCACGCTGCTGACGCTGTTCCAGATCACCACGGGCGACGGCTGGTCGGACGTCATGCGCGACCTGATGGAGCAGAAGCCCCTGGCGTGGATCTTCTTCCTGATCTACCTGATGGTCGGCTCGTTCACGATGCTCAACCTGTTCATCGCCGTGGTGTGCAGTGCGATGCAGGAGGAGATCACGGTGCCCGCACCCCGTTCCGCGGGGCACGACGACCTGGTGTTGCAGGAGGTCCGTGCGCTCAGGGAAGAGGTGCGGGCGATGCGGCAGACGGCCTGAGCGGAGCCAGGGGTCCCGGCCGGCGACGCCGCCGTGCACCGGCCGGGACCCCTGCAACCCCCGCCTTCTACGGGGTGACCGGGATGTTCTTGAGGAACACCGACTTCGCGGAATCTGTCTTCGTCGTGTCGACGCCGTGACCGCCCGAGTAGTCGCGCTGCTCGTTCTTCGCCCAGTCCGCGATGGCGGTGTCACCGACGTCCAGGTGCTGGTAGGAGCGGCCGTTCCAGCCGAACTGGTAGATCCGCGACTTCTCGCTGTAGAACGGGTCGAACGAGCCGCCGGTCGAGAGCTGCTTCGTCATGGCGTTGTTGAAGAAGACGTTGCGCGGACCCGACGCGCCCGACCACTTCACGGCCTTCTTGCCCGCACCCCACCAGATCGGGAACCAGTTCGAGTCGTCGGGCCCGCCGCCGCCCTCCTCACCGCAGTTCGCGCGGCAGTTGCCGGAGCGGTGGGCGTAGGAGACGCGGACCGTGTTGTTCTCGAAGAGGTTGTTGCGCTCCCAGCCGCCGTGCAGGTTCAGGTCGGAGTCGAAGTCGTTGCCGATCACGACGTTGCCCGAGGCCGACCACTGGAACGTGAAGTGCCGCAGGTTGCGGGAGGTGTTGCCGGCGTAGAGCGAGTCCCACACCCGCGAGCCGCGGAAGTAGCCGTTGCCGCCCTTGCCCTTGTTCCACGAGCCGTCGAGCCGGTTGTCGACGATCTGGAGGTTCTTGGCCTCCTCGGTGACGATCGGGTGCGACCCCGTCATCTCCGCGCTGATCCCGCGGACCCACGAGTTCGCCGCCCACTTGAAGACGATGCCGTGCATCTCGTCCGCGGGCGCCATGTTGCCGTAGTTGTTCACGGCCTCGGCGGGGTCGAGGCCCGGCATCGCCTGCGTGAAGCCGAAGTTCTCGAACCCGACGCCGAGGACCGGGTCCACCAGCGGCGAGACCTTCGAGTCGTAGGTCGCGCCGTCGATCGCCGGTGAACCGTCCGAGGTGGAGTTGACGGGGACGTCGAACTCCAGCGGCTTGTCGAGGGTGACCGTCGTGCCCGACACCGACGCGACGGTGAAGATCTGCTGCCGCATGTGCATGTTCAGCAGCGGGTGCGGAGTTCCCGTCGCGAACTGCTGCTCGTAGAACTTGACCGAGTTCGCGGCGCGGACGTTCACGAACATGCCGGCCTTGATCGTGCTCGCGGACGCGACCTTGATCGTTCGGTCACCTGCCTTCGCGGCGGCGCTCACCTTCGTGCCGGCCTTCCAGTGCACGTTCACCGTGCCCTCGAAGATGTCCTTGCGGTTCTCCGGAGCGCGCGAGTGGTCGCTCGCGTAGCTCGGGTGCACGCCGCGCGACTGGACCCGGAACAGGCCGCGGCCCGGCCACAGCCAGCCGCCCTTGCCCTGCCCGAACGTCATGCCGTCCTCGTCCCAGTCCGACCCGTCGGGCGTGAGCGCGTCGTAGCGGGTGTTCGCGTCGGGCGTGTAGACGACCTTGGTCGCGGTCGCGCCGGCACCTCTGATGACCAGGTAGTCGGCGTCGACGTGGATCTCCTTGGACACCCCGAGCTCACCCGCGGGCAGGGTGATGAGGCTGAGCTTGGTGTAGCTCGCGCCGGGGGAGCACTGCGTCCTGATGGAGTCGATCGCGGCCTGCAGCCCCGCCGTGTCGTCGACCCCGTCGTTCGGGCGCACGCTGAACTGCGAGGCGAGTTCTGCCGCTGTGATCTGGCAGGCGGCGCTCGGGTTCAGTTCGTTGTTCCCCGGTAGAACGCCATTGCCGCGATATCCGGCTTTCGACCAGTCGTAGAGGCCGGAAACAGGTCCGCGGCGGTTCGCCGGTGAGACGTCCAGGCCTGTCAACGCGGGTGCGGCGACCGCGGTGGCGGTGGGAACGACCAAAGAACCGATTAACAACAGGGACAGCAGGGGAGGAGAGGTTTTCGTCATCGACAACCCTCGTTCGGCAGGGCGGGGCCATTTCTTTCTAGCTGATGGTTTAGATGTGTGTCAAATATTCACATTCCTGAAATAGGTAATTCTGCAATGCTTTTCAATGACGGCTGACGACCGCGGTGGCCGGTGTTCGGCGCAGCTCACGCGTCTGAATCGTGCGAGCCGGACCGGGCTGTCTCCGTGCTGGACGGTCGCAGGGGAGCCTCCGGATCTCGGACCGGGATTTCTCCCAGGTCGCGTGGAATGAGGCTCCTCAAGTCATCCGGTCGGGCGTGCAGAACCCACGAAAGTGGGGATGTGGATCGGCTTGCACGGGTTAGGGGGCCCACTCTGAGGAGGCGTTCGCGGTACCCGTTCGTGGCCGAACCAAGCCTGAACGGCGGATCGCTAGGTGGGCCATCAGGTGCAAAGGTCATTTCCTGTTCGGCAGTGAGCGTTCAACGAACAGGAGCCACTCAGGTCATGGCGAGCCCCACTGTGAAGCCGGTTCTGCGCACCGACTACCAGCGTTCCGTCGCGGACTACTGGAACAAGGAGAAGGACCCGGTCAACATCAAGCTCGGCGAGGTGGACGGGCTCTACCACCACCACTACGGGCTGGGCCAGTACGACCCGGCGGTGCTGGAGGCGCCCGCAGACGTGCGCGACCAGGTGATGATCGCCGAGATGCACCGGCTGGAGACGGCGCAGGCCGAGGTGCTGCTCGACGCGTTCGGCGACCTCCCCGCCAACCCGCACCTGATGGACGGCGGCTCCGGCCGCGGCGGCACGAGCTTCATGGCCAACGCCCGCTTCGGCGCCCGCGTGGACGGAGTCAGCATCTCCGAGGAGCAGGTGGCGTTCGCCAACGGCCAGGCGGTCGAGCGCGGTGTCGCCGACCAGGTCCGGTTCCACTTCAAGAACATGCTCGACACCGGCTTCGAGACCGGCTCGTTCAACGGGATCTGGACCAACGAGACCACGATGTACGTGGACCTCCAGCAGCTGTACGGCGAGTTCGCGCGGCTCATCGCGCCGGGCGGCCGGTACGTCTGCATCACCGGCTGCTCGAACGACCTGACGGGCCTGCGGTCGCGCGCGGTCAGCCAGATCGACCAGCACTACATCTGCAACATCCACCCGCGCAGCGAGTACTTCAGGGCGTTGGCGGACAACGGTTTCGTGCCGATCAGCGTCGTCGACCTGACGCCCGACACCATCCCGTACTGGGAGCTGCGCGCCCAGTCGTCGGTGGCGACCGGCGTCGAGGACCCGTTCCTGACGGCCTACAAGGAAGGTTCGTTCCACTACCTGCTGATCGTCGCGGACAGGATCTGATGAGGGACCTCCTCACTGGTCCGTCCGGGCTGGGCACCTCCGCTGCCCGGCTCGGGCGGCCCGAGGCCGTCGCGTCGCCGGCAGAACCCGGGTACGCCGAACGCCCGTGGGGCGACGGCACCGCGCCGCCGCTGTACGTGCCGGTGCTCGAACGCGAGGACGCCCTGCTCGCCGCCGCCGTGGACGAGCGCCTCGTCGCGTGGGCGGACGACTGCGGTTTCGAGGAGCCGGAACGGTTCCTGGGCGGCATGTTCGGCCGCCTGGCCGTGCTGACGCACGTCGACACCGACGACGTCGACCAGCTGCTGATCGCGGCCAGGCTGAACGCGGCCTGGTGGGCCGCCGACGACCTCTACGCGGACGACACCGAGATGGGAGCCGTCCCGGCCGAGCTGCCGCCGCGCCTCGCGCTGGCGATGGCCGCGATGGACCCGGTCGCGCCCGCGGCCGAGTTCACGGAGGACCTGGAGGAGCGGATCGCGTCCGACCCGGTGCTCGTGGGCCTCCGGTCGGGCATCGCGCACCTCACGTCGCGCAGCACTCCGACCGTCGTGCAACGCGTTTGCTACTCGACTTTCGCGATGTTCGTGTCGTGGGGCGCGTACGCGGCCTGGCGGCACACCGGCGACTACCCGCCCGCGTGGCAGTACCTGGCGACCCGGCAGCACGACACCTTCTACACGTCGATGACGCTCATCGACGCCGTCGGCGGCTACGAACTGCCCGCGCCGCTGTACTACGACCCGCGCGTGCGGCAGCTGCTGACGGCCGCGGGCACGGCGTCGGTGATCGTGAACGACCTGGTGTCGGTGGAGAAGGACGCCGCCGACGAGAAGCCGGTCTGCAACATGGTGCTGCAGATCGCGGCCGACCGGGAGTGCTCGATCGCCGAGGCCACCGCGCGGACCGTGGAACTGCACAACCAGCTGGTGCGCGACTTCGAGGCGGGGCACAAGGCGTTGCTCGCCGTGCCCTCGGTGGAGCTGCACCGGTTCCTGAAGGGCACGAAGGCCTGGATGGGTGGTGGCTTCGAATGGCACACCACCCACCCGCGATACAAGTGATCGATTGTGGGAAACGCGGCCACGGCCGCGTTTCCTGCTTGCTCAGCCCTTGACGTACGTCTTCAGGTGCTGGGCGGTCAGCGTGTCGCTCGACGCGATCAGGTCGTGCGGCGTGCCGGTGAAGACGACCTTGCCGCCGTCCGACCCGGCGCCGGGGCCCATGTCGATGATCCAGTCGGCGTGGGCCATCACGGCCTGGTGGTGCTCGATGACGACGACGGTGTTCCCGTTGTCCACCAACCGGTCCAGCAGTCCGAGCAGCTGGTCGACGTCCGCGAGGTGCAGACCGGTCGTCGGCTCGTCGAGCACGTAGACCGAGCCCTTGTCGGTCATGTTGATCGCGAGCTTGAGCCGCTGGCGCTCACCGCCGGACAGCGTGTTGAGCGGCTGGCCGAGCCCGAGGTAGCCGAGGCCGACGTCGACGAGCCTGCCCAGGATCGCCTTCGTGGGTCCGTCGGTGAAGAACTCGGCGGCTTCGGCGATGGGCATGGCCAGCACCTCGGCGATGTTCTTGCCGTTGAGCTCGTACCCCAGCACCTTCGGCGTGTAGCGCTTGCCGTCGCACTCCTCGCACACCGTGGCGACGCCGGCCATCATGGCGAGGTCGGTGTAGATCAGGCCGATGCCCTTGCAGTTCGGGCAGGCGCCGTCGGAGTTCGCGCTGAAGAGCGAGTCCTTGACGTTGTTGGCCTTGGCGAACGACTTGCGGATCGAGTCGAGCATGCCGGTGTAGGTGGCCGGGTTCGAGCGCTTCGAACCGCGGATGGGGGACTGGTCGACCTTGACCACCTCGGGCAGCGACCCGAGCGAGCCGTGGATCAGCGACGACTTGCCGGAACCCGCCACGCCCGTGACGACGGTGAGCACGCCCAGCGGCACGTCCACGCTGACGTTCTTGAGGTTGTGCAGCTTGGCGCCCTTGACGCTGATCTGGCCCTTGGGCGTGCGGACCTGGTCGCGCAGGCCGACCTTGTGGTCGAGGTGGTCACCGGTGAGCGTGCCGGACTTGCGCAAGCCCGCCAGGTCGCCCGCGTAGCAGAGCTCGCCGCCGTTGACGCCCGCGCCGGGCCCGAGGTCGACGACGTGGTCGGCGATCGCGATGGCCTCGGGCTTGTGCTCGACGACGAGCACGGTGTTGCCCTTGTCCCGCAACATGAGCAGCAGGTCGTTCATTCGCTCGATGTCGTGCGGGTGCAGGCCGGTGGTCGGCTCGTCGAACACGTAGGTGACGTCGGACAGTGCGGATCCCAGGTGCCGCACCATCTTCACCCGCTGCGCCTCACCGCCGGACAGCGTGCCGGACTCGCGGTCGAGGCTGAGGTAACCGAGGCCGATCTCGACGAGCGAGTCGAGCGTGCCGAGCAGGTTCGACAGCAGCGGTGCGACCTCGGAGTTGGTGACCTTGCGCAGGAACTCGGCCAGGTCGCTGATCTGCATGGAGCACAGCTGGGCGATGTTCTTGCCCTTGATCTTGCAGTCGAGCGCGGCCTTGTTCAGCCGGGTGCCCTCGCAGGAGTTGCAGGTGGTGAACGTCATCGCGCGGTCCATCCACGCCCGCACGTGCGGCTGGACGGTGTCGCGCTCCTTGCCCGCGTAGATCCGGTGGAACTTGACCAGCAGGCCCTCGTACTTGAAGTTGAACTTGTCCCGCTTGAGCATCTCCGCCGGGGCGTGCAGGAAGAGCTCCCACTCCTTCTTGGTGAAGTTCTTGAGCTTCTTGTCCATGTCGAAGAACTCCGACATGTTGTAGGTCTGCCAGTACTGCGAGCGCGGGTGGAAGTTCGGGATCGTGATGGCGCCCTCGTTGAGCGACTTCTCGATGTCGTACATCTCGTTCATGTCGAGACCGCGGGCGCTGCCCATGCCCTCGCACTCGGGGCACATGCCCTCGGTCGAGTTGAAGCTGAACGCCGCGGACGTGCCGATGTGCGGCTTGCCGAGGCGGCTGAACACGATCCGCAGCATCGTGTAGGCGTCGGTCGCGGTGCCGACGGTCGACCGCGAGTTGGAGCCCATCCGCTCCTGGTCGACGATGATGGCGGCGCTGAGGTTGCGCAGCTCGTCGACGTCCGGCCGGCCGAGGTTCGGCATCATGGCCTGCAGGAACGCGGTGTAGGTCTCGTTGATGAGCCGCTGCGACTCGGCGGCGATGGTGCCGAACACGAGTGACGACTTCCCGGAGCCGGACACACCGGTGAACACGGTGAGGCGGCGCTTGGGGATGTCCAGCGAGACGTTTCGCAGGTTGTTCTCCCGCGCGCCCCGCACCTCGATCACGTCGTGGCTGTCGGCGGCGAACGTGTCAGGTCCTGGTTGTGCTTTGCGATCACGGCCCATCGCACGAGGGTCCCGCGCGCTGATCGAATGACGCTTGAGCCGCGATAGGGCCTAACGCAGTACCCGCTGCAGCCATTCGATTCGCGCCGACCTGGCACGCCGCGACAGCGCGGCGTCCGGAACGAGCTGGTCGAAGCCGTGACAACCGCCAGGCCAGACGTGCAGCTCGGCGTCCCCGCCGGCACGCCAGATCTGCGACGCGTACTCGACGGCCTCGTCGCGGAACACGTCCACCGAGCCGACGTCCACGTAGGTGGGAGGCAGGCCGGACAGGTCCGTGGCCCGTGCGGGAGCGGCGTACGGGGACACGTCCGGCCCGCCGCGCGACTCGCCGAGCAGCGCGGTCCACCCGGTGAGGTTCGACGCGCGGACCCAGGTCGTGCCGTCGAGGAACTGGTGGCTCGACGGGGTGTCGCACCGGTCGTCGAGCATCGGGCACATCAGCAGCTGGCCGCGCACGGACGGTCCGCCGCGGTCGCGGGCCATCAGCGTCACCGCCGCCGCCAGCCCGCCACCCGCGGACGTGCCCGCGACGACCGGGGAGCCGAAGGTGCGGTGCACCCACTCCAGCGTGCGGTAGCAGTCCTGCACGGGCGCCGGGTGCTGGTGTTCGGGCGCCAGCCGGTACTCGGGGGACACCAGCGTGACGCCGGCCTCCGACACCCACTCGGCCAGCACGTGCAGGTCGGAGCGTCGGGTGCCCGCGACCATCCCGCCACCGTGCACGTGCAGCACCGGCGACCCTGACGAGCCCGCCGGACGCAGCACGACCACGGGGACACCGTCCGCATCCTCCTCCGTGAACGTCACCGTGCCGCCACGAGTCAGTTCGGCGTCGGTGGTGACCCGACCGGCGGCCCGCCTCGCCGCGATGCCGGCCGCGGTCAGCGGTGGCCGGGAGAGGTCCACCGCCGCCGCGATCTCGGGATCGATCACCCCTTCACGCCCGTGTGCGCAAGACCCTCGATGAACTGCCGCTGCGCCAGCACGAACACGATCAGGATCGGCACGGCCGTCATCGTCGCGGCGGCCAGCTGGACGTTCCACATAGGACCGCCGTAGATGTCGACGAACTGCGTCAACGCCTGCGGCAACGTGAACATGTCCGGAGTGGACAGGTACACGATCGGCTCCAGGTAGAGGTTCCACGAGTGCAGGAACGTGAAGATCGCGACCGCGCCCAGCGCCGGACGGGACAGCGGCAGGGCGATCCGGTAGAAGATGCCCGCACGTCCCAGGCCGTCCATCCGCGCGGCCTCCTCCAACTCCGGCGGCAGCGCGATGAAGAACTGACGCATGATGAAGATCGCCAGCACACAGGGCGCACCGAAGATCGGCACGATGATCAACGGCCAGTGCGTGTTCGTCAGGCCCAGCGACTGGAACATCTGGAACAGCGGCACGATCGTCACCTCGCTCGGGATGAGCAGGCCGGTCAGCACCACCACGAACAGCACGTTCTGGCCGGGGAATCGGATGCGCGCGAACGCGTAGCCCGCGAGCGCCGCGACGGCCATCGTGCCGATCGTGACGACCACCGCGATGTAGAGGCTGTTCCAGTACTGCTGCCCGAACGGCTGCATCCTGAACACCGTCTCGTACGTGGAGAACGTCCACTCGGACGGCAGCAGCGACTCGGAGAAGATCTCGCTGATCGGCTTCATCGACGAGGTGACCATCCACCACGTCGGGAACACGAACGGCACGCACAGCAGGCACAACAGGCCGTACAGCCAGACCTTACGACTCATGGAGCACCCACTTCCGGCGCATCCGCCACTGCAGCAGCGTCAGCGCGGCGACGATGACGAAGAGCAGCACCGAGATCGTCGCGCCGTAGCCGAAGTGGTGGAACTGGAACGCCTGCTGGTACAGGTAGTAGATCAACACGGTCGTGGACGTGCCCGGACCGCCCTGGGTGAGCACCGCGATCTGCGCGAACACCTGCAGCGAGCCGACGATCGTGATGATCGACGTGAGCAGGATCGTCGGGCTGATCAACGGGATCGTGATGCGCCGGAACCGGGTCCACCCCCCGGCACCGTCGATCTTCGCCGCCTCGTACAGCGGGGCCGGAACCCCCTGCAGCGCGGCGAGGAACAGCACCATGTTCAGACCGACGTTCTTGATGACCTGCACGACGATCACCGACACCATGGCCGTCGTGTCGCCGCGCAGCCAGTTCGGGCCGTCGATCCCGAAGAACCCGAGCAGCCCGTTCACGCTGCCCTCGGGCTGGAGCATGAGCTGCCAGACCAGGGTCCACGCCACCAGCGACACCAGCACGGGGGAGAAGAACAACGTGCGGAACAACGTGGTGCCGCGCAGCTTCTGGTTGAGCAGCACCGCGAGCAGCAGCGCCAGCGACAGGTTCAGCACCACCAGCCCGGCGGCGAACCAGGCCGTGGCGACGAGCGAGTCGCGCAGCTTCTCGTCGCCCAGCAGCTGCTCGTAGTTCTCGGTGCCGATGAACTCGAACGTGCCGCCGAGCACGTTCCACTCGTTGAGGCTGTACCAGCCGACCATGCCCAGGGGGATGAGCACGAACGCGAGGCTGCCGAGCAGAGCAGGCGCGACGAACAGGTACCCGACCAGGTTGTCGCGCCTGCGATACGTCCAGAACGTCACGAGCGCTCCAGCAACGGCTTGATCTTCGCGCACACGCCGTCGAGCACCTGCGAGACGTTCGCGTCCGGCTTCCACAACGGGTCGAGCGCCGCGCGGATCGTCTGGTTCAGCTCCTCCTGGCCCTGGTGGCTCGGCTTCACCACGCCCTTGCTGATGCCGTCGATCACCACCGACTGCAGCTGCTCCGGCTTGATCAGCGGGTTGCTCTTGGCCAGGGTGTCGGCGTTGAGCAGCGACTGGCGCACCGGCGGGAAGAACTGGGCGAGCTTCGCGGAGTTGGCCGCGTTGGTGAAGAAGCCGAGGAAGTCCGCGGCGGCCTCGGCGTTCTTCGAGCGCTTCAGCACGCCGACGCCGGCCTGGCCGATCACCGCGTAGTCGCCCTTGGGGCCCTGGGGCAGCGGCAGCAGCGTCCAGCCGAACTTGGCGTCCTTCAGCGCACCGGCCCGCGAGATCTGGCTGACGGCCATGGCCGCGTCCCCCGCGAAGAAGTCGACCGTCGTGCCGGGGCCGGGGATCGCCTTGTCCGTGAAGATCGCCTTGTGGACGAACGTCATGGCGTCCTTCATCTCCTGGCTCGAGAACCCGCACTGCTTGCCGTCCTCGCTCCACGCGCTGGCGCCCCAGCCCCGCCAGATCGCCGACAGCACGGCCCAGTTCTGGTACTTGAAGTCCGGCAGCACGAGGTTCTTGCCGGCCGACGCCGCCACGGCCTGCTCCCAGGTCGCCGGCAGGTCCTTCACCAGGTCGGTGTTGACGAACAGCCCGAACGGCGAGGTGGAGAACGGGTAGGCGTAGAGCTCGCCGTCCTTCTCCCACAGCTTGGTCGCGGACGGCACGAGCTCGTCGGCCTTCTCGACCTTCGCCTTGATCGGCGCGAGGGCACCGGACGAGACGAAGTCGGGCGCCGACTCCTCGAGGATCCACGCCAGGTCGGGCGCGTTGCCGCCGGCGATCTGGGTGGTGAGGGTGGTGGTGTAGCCGTCGGCCGGAATCGAGTCGAACTTGATCTCGGTGACGTCCGGGTGCGACGCCTTGTACTCGGACGCGATCTCGTTGAGCAGCTTGAGGTGCGCCTCGTTGGCGGTCCACACGGTCATGCGCAGCGCCTTGGGGCCGGACTGCGCGGACGATCCACTGCACGCGGTCAGGGCGATGAGAGCGGTGCAGATCAACGCTAGAAGCCTGGACATCGTTGTCTCCCTGGGCTTAGTAACCGGACACGTCCGGCCAGCGGAGCTCGACCCCGTCGCGGTCCAGCCGGTGCTGGAAGTCCGCGAGCAGGGCGGGGGTGTTGCGCACCGCGCGAGGGGTGACTCGGTGCGCCAGGCAGAAGTCCGCGAGCGCGCCCGCGACCTCGCCGACGTTCCACTCGACCGGGTGCAGCCGGTGGGAACCGTTGGTGATGTGGGTGGTGCCGATGTTCTTGCCCGCGGGGAGCAGGTTCTCGACGCGCTGGGGGATGAGCGCGCCGAGCGGGATCTCGAACGGGCAGCTCGCGACGTCGAGGTAGTTGTCGCCGCCGGTCGAGGGGTGCAGGTCGATGCGGTACATGCCGACACCCACGGCGTCGGCGTGCTGCACGGCGCCCTTGTCACCGCGCACGGCGAGCGACAGGTCCTGCTCGACGATCGTGTACTCGGTCCTCATCCGCCGCGACTCGCGGATGTAGGGCGCCTGGGCCAGCCCGTCCGCGCTGCCCGTGACGTCGCCGCGCAGCCGCAGTCCGGGAAAGCCCGTGCCGCCGTCCGGGCGCGGTGCCTCGGTCTGCAGCCAGTACAACACCGACTTCGACAGCTCACGGGCCGCCGCGATGTGCGCTTCCGCGTCCGGGACGTCGATGACCGGCGACTCGAAGTAGTCGATCATCGGCCAGTTGACCAGGCAGATGTCGCTGTCGTAGGCGCCCTCGACGAAGTTGCGGCGCGCGGCGATGCGGCGGAACGTCCACAGGTTGCTGTCGCCCGCGCTGAGCCGCTGGTCGGACAGCACGCTCAACGGGTCGTCGTCCGGGTTCGGGGTGAACGTGCGCTCGGCGATGTCGAGCGTGCGCGGGTCGGGGGAGCGGAACGACAGCATCCGGTCGCCCCAGTACTCCGGCTGGTACTCGCGCCAGAAGTCGTAGCGCGCCGGCCTGTCGATCGTGTGATCGCCGTCGACGTGGTCGATCGCGAAGCACACCGACATCGCCTGCATGTTCGCCGGCTGGGCGGTTTCCGGTGCGCTGGGCTCGCCGGTGTCCAGTGTGGACTCGAAACCGGTCACGTACTCGGTGCCGGACAACGGCAGCAGATCGCCGGTCTCGGTGGCGTCGAGGATGTACGGCGCGGCCAGCTCGACCTCGGAGCCGTGGTGCTCGACGGTGACCGACACGATCCGGTCGCCGTCGGTGCGCGCGGAGACAGGCCTGGCGGGCTGCAGGACGGTGAGCCTGCCGCTGCCGCGGTACGGCGCGAGCATCTCGTCGATCACGGCCACGGCGACGCGGGGCTCGTGGCACAGGCGGCTGACGTTGCCCGCGCCGGGGTTGAGCTCGCGCCACGCCCGCGCCCTCGGGGTCAGCGGATAGTTGCGGCGGTAGTGGTCGCGGATGCCGTCGCGCAACGCCCGGTAGCTGGCCGTGACGCCGAAGCGCTCGACCCAGCTGTGCTCGTCCGGTGGCACGGCCTGGCTGGTGAGCTGCCCGCCGAGCCACTCGAACTCCTCGGTGAGCACCACCCGGCGGCCGGCGCGCAGCAGCGCGAGGGCTGCGGCGACGCCGCCGAGTCCGCCGCCCACGACGACGACATCTGTGTTGTGCGACAACAGGTTCCTCCAGATCAACGGCGGGGCGCGCCGAGGGTGGTGCCTTCGACGAACTCGCAGGCCAGCAGCTCCCGCGGGGTGGTGCCGCGTTCCAGCACCTCGGTCAGCGCCTGCACCGCCCGCCGCCCCATCTCGCGGCGGGGGATGCGGAAACCGGTGAGCGCCACGTCGTCCGGCGCGGGCCGGGTGGCGGCGCCGAGCATGAGCACGGACAGGTCGCCGGGGACCGACAGGCCGCGCTCGCGGGCGGCGAGCACGATCGCGGCACCGTCGGAGACCTCCTCGGACAGCACGGCCGTGATGCCCGCGTCCCTCAGCCGCTCGAGCCCGGCGAACGGCAGGTGCGTTCCCCGAACCCCGTGCGCCGCAACGGCTTGCTTGAAGCCGCGCAGCCTGTCGGCCGACGACTCCGCACCCTTTCCGGCGCCCACGTAGGCGAACTCGCGGTGGCCCAGCGCGACCGCGCGGTCCACCAGGTCCCGCACGGCCGAGACGTAGTCGGCGCCGACGTGCGGCACCGGGCCGCCCGCGTCGTCGCGCCGGCCGATCGACACGAACGGGATGCCCTCGCTCACGAGTTGGGCCAGGTCGTCGCGGTCGACGGAGCGACCGAGCAGCACGCACCCGTCGGCCAGCCGGATCCTGCTGTCGTCGCTGAAGATCCGCCGCTTCCCACCCGCCTTGGCGCTCGTGAACAGCAGCAGGTCGCACCCGACCTCCTCCGCCTGCTCCTCGATGCCCTCTAGGAACGGCTGGTAGAAGTCGGCGCGGGTGCTCGGGAAGACGGCCTCGTAGGTGAAGACGCCGAGGATGCGGTTGCGCTGGTCGTGCAGCCTGCGGGCGATCGGGTTCGCGACGTAGCCCGTCCTGCGGATGACCTCCAGCACCCGCGCACGGGTCTCCGGCGCGATCCGGACGCCACCGTCGGTCCGGTTGTTGAGCACCAGCGACACGGTGGCCTGGCTGACGCCGGCCATCCGGGCGATGTCCTGCTGGGTGAGCCTCTTGGCCATGACCACCTGCCAATTCGAATTGGCACGGAGTCTGCGACAGCACCCGTGCTGCCGTCAACCCTGTAATAATTCGAATTAGCATCTTGACGGTCCGCCACTGCGGGAGCGAGGGTGCTCCGCCAAGGAGGTAGGCCCGTGAACGCATTCAGCCGTCGCAGCCTGATCACCGGTGCGACCGCGGCAGGACTGCTCGCCGCGCTGCCCGCCGGAGCGCTCGCCCTGCCGGCGCCCCCGCCCGTCACCCCGGACCGCCGCGCCTTCGCGCCTGACGAACAACGGTTCGCGTCGTACCTGACGGCCGTCGCGCCGATGGTCGCCGACACGGACTCGACCGGCTTCTTCGGCGGTGGCTGGTGGCGCAACCCGAACGCGTCGTACAACGCCCGCGTCCAGGAGCACGTCTACACGCTGGCCTGGTTCGCGACGCAGTCCCGTACGTGGAACCCGTACCGCGGCAACGCCAGGGTGATCGCCGCGCTCGACGCCGGGCTCGGCCACTACCTGGGGCTCCAGCACGCCAATGGCTCGTGGCCCGAGTACTCGCGCGACCAGTACTCGCTCGCGGCGACCGGGTTCGCGATGGGCTACCTGAGCAAGACCAACGCGCTGCTCCGGCGCGCCGGCGTGCTGCCGTCGCGGCAGGCGCAGATCTCCGCGGCGCTGCGCAGGGCGATGACCTGGTTCCTCGACGGCTCCAACGGCGTGGTCTGGCAGTCGCCGCTCACCTGGGCCAACCAGACGACGTCCGGGCTCGCCGGTGCCGCGCTCGCGTTGCGGCAGGACCCGGACGCGCAGCTGAGCCGCCGGCTGACCGAGGCGTTCGCGCGCCTGGCGCGGGTGGGCCAGAGCCCCGCCGGCTTCTTCCACGAGGAGTCCGGCGCGGACACCAACTACAACTTCGAGGTCATGCTGCCGGAGCTCGCCGACGCGTGGCGGCAGTCGGGCGACCCGAACCTCGTCGCGATGACGAGGAAGTACACCGACTGGCTCGGCTACAACCTGCTGCGCGAGCCGGACGGCTCCGGCTGGTTCGCGAACATCGCCACGAACTCGCGCACGTCGTCCCGGTTCTACGCCGACGTGCGGCCCGACCCCGAACGGACCGCGCTCAACGCCCAGTTCGTCTCCGAGGTGCCGGACCTCGCCGCGTTCGTGTCGAGTCGCGAGGACCTGGCCGTCGCGCGCACCGCCTGGGCCGCCTCGTCGGCGCCGGTGCCCGCGTTGGTCAAGCAGGACACGTCACCGCGGATCCTCGCGCACGCGATCTACGGCGAGCGCTACCCGAGCCGTGCGCAACGGACAGCGGCGATCGCGCGGTTGCCGTACCAGCGCGCGCATTTCACCGAGCGCCGCAGCGACCAGGGGCAGGACTTCCTGTTCGTCCGCCGGCCGAAGTGGTACGTCGGCGGCTACTTCGGCACGCGGCGCGCGACCTCGTTGGCGCGCACCGGTTTGACGTTCCTGTGGCACCCGCTGGCGGGGACGCTCGTGCAGTCGGTGAACAACAACAGCCATGCGTGCTGGGGCACGGTGTTCCCCGGTCAGGTGGTCGACTCGAACGGGCCGCAGCAGGCGGAGTTCCTCGGGGGAGAGCCCTACCGGTTCCGCTACCGCACGGCGTCCGGCTCGGTGGTGACCGAGGTGACCGTCGGCGACCGGATCGTGCGCTCGGTGCGCGCGCAGTCCGCCGCGACCGAGCAGATCCCTTTGGTGGTACGGGATTCCGACACCCTCGCGCTGGACTCGCGCGGCCTGACGCTCACCCGCGGCAGGACGGTGGTCCGGTTCGACTGGGGGCGGCCGCTCGAGCCGCGGCTGCGGACGGCCTCGTCGATCACCTACCCGGGCCGCCGGATGGAGATCCTCACCGTGCCGCACGACGGGGAACTAACACTCGTGGTCACGGCGCGTTAGTCCACAGAGGACGGACGGTTTCACTCTTATGTCGCAACGTCAACGCGCATGTTCTCGCAGGTCGCGGGGTATTCGATGATCCCAAACCCCAGGTCCCCCGTCCGGGTGGAATGACCGGACGCGTGCGGCCTCCGCGCGGTCGTGAGGAGTGGTTGTCATGGCACACCTGCGTCGTCTCGTCGACGTTCGAACCGGTGACGAGTTCGATCAGCCTGTTCCCTTCGGCCTCGTCTACCCGGTGTGCAACGCGGACGGTTCCGCACCGCCCAGCCAGCGCGGCCGCACGTGGGAGCACCTGGTCGCCTGCGACCGCGAGCTGCGACAGGTCTCGTGAAATCCGTGTGAAGGGGCACTCGATCGGACACTGCTGACGCGCGGAGCAGGAGTTGCCGCACGCCCAGGCGTACCAGCGCGGCCGTGAGGACGCCTCGCGGGTCGGTGCCGGACCCGTCGTGCGGGAGCCGGTGACCGCGCCGGTGCCGGTGGCGAGCCGGACGCCTACCGGCGCCCAGGTGTCGCGGACGACCCGGGTGCTCGGCACGCGGAGGCCCGGGAAACGCTGAACCCCTGAATCACGAACGAGGCGCGTCCCACGGGGTGCGCCTCGTTCTCATGCGAGCTTCGGAAGGGCGTGGAGGTCGTCGGGCAGCGGCTTCACGTGGTGCGGGCGCAAGCCGGCACACCGCCGTGAGCCGGACGCCGAGCCGGCCGTGCAGCTCGAAGATCCACTGCCGCGCGCTCTTCTCGCGCCAGGTCGCACGTGTGCCCGCCACCGTGGCGGGGTTCGCCGAAGTGCCGGTTTCGGGGCGCTCGAAGGGGGTACTCGGGCCCGAATGCGTCAAGCAGTCGGCGCCGACACCCCTCGGCTGTGAAGGCGGGAGCTGACCGTGACCACCGAACTCGACCCCGCGTCGATGCACCACCTGCGCACCACCGCGATGCAGAAGCTCGACAACGCCGTCTGCACCGCACTGGCCAACGTCGAGGGTGATGCCGCGCGAAGAGGTATCAAAGAGGCGCTCGCGGCGTGCACGGACGCGGGCGCCGTCGTGTCCCCGCAGGTGCTGGGATGTGTCACGGCCGCGGACGAGCACCTGCGCTACAACGAGCGGATGGAGGCGCGGATGCTGCTGACCGTCGCCCACCGCCTGCTGTCGCGCGTGCGGCCGCCGATGGTCGTGCCCGGTCCGTCCGCTCCGAGGGACGTCGTCCTCGGCCGATGATTGGCCCGCCGCCACCCCGGGTATCTCGAACGGGCGTTCGAGTGAAAGGGGACGGATGTGAACCGCACGCCGGAGAAGGACCCGCAGGACTGGACGACGGGCGACGAGCCCATGACCGGTCCACAGGAGTCGTACCTGAGCACCCTCGCCCAGGAAGCGGGGGAGGAGGTGCCGGCCGAGCTCACCAAGGTCGAGGCGTCCCAGCTCATCGACCGGCTCCAGGAGAAGACGGGCCGCGGCACCTGATCGCGTCCCGTTTGCTCTGCGTGATCGCGGGTAGCCGCACGAAGTGGACATCAAGCACGAAGAAGTGACCCAGACCGAGTCGTCGCTGCTGGCCAGCTTCCCGGACTACCTCGGTGCCCAGCGGCTCGTGGACCGGATGTCGGACGACGGCTTCCCGGTCGAGAGCGTGCGGATCATCGGCGACGGTGTCCGGACGGTCGAGCAGGTGACGGGGCGTTTGACGCGTGGCCGCGCCGCACTGGCGGGCGCGGCCAGCGGCGCCTGGTTCGGTGTGTTCATCGGCCTGCTGTTCGGGCTCTTCACGACGGGCACCGCGTGGGTGTGGTTCGTGCTCATCAGCCTCGTGGTCGGTGCCTTCTGGGGTGCCGTCTTCGGGTTCGTGGCGCACTGGAGCACGCGTGGCCGCCGTGACTTCGCGAGCGTCATGACGCTGCAGGCGAAGCGCTACGAGGTGCACGTCGACCGGGCGCGGGTCGCCGAGGCAGCGAAGTACGTGCTCTGACCCATGCAGACCTTCTTGCCGTACCCGGACTTCGCCGCGTCAGCCCGCGTGCTGGACCGGAGCCGGCTCGGCAAGCAACGGGTCGAGACCATCCAGGTCCAGCGCGGGCTGGTGGTGCCGGGCTACGGCTGGCGCCACCACCCCGCCGTGAAGATGTGGACGGGCCACGAGGAAGCGCTCGTGCGCTACGGCCTCGACGTCTGCGCGGAGTGGCGGCTGCTGGGGTTCACCGACTCCTGCGAGGCGACGATGCGCGCGGACCTCGCCCGCGCCAGGGGCATCACGGTCGTGCGCACGCAGGACGAGCTGGCTGCCGCGGGGGAGCTCCCCGGCTGGCTGGGTGACCCGGACCTGCACCTCAGCCACCAGTCCGCGCTGGTGCGCAAGGACCCCGGGCACTACCGCCGGTTCTTCCCGGACGTGCCGGACGACCTGCCCTACGTCTGGCCTCCGACGCTCACCCGCACGGTGAACCCGTCGGCCTCGCGTCCCATGGACACGTAGTCGCACGTGCGGTGCAGGATCCACAGCCCGAGCCCGGCGGACAGCGTCTCGGTGGTCGGCACCAGACCCGCGAGCGGATCGGACGGCCCCTGCCCGCGATCGGTCACCGCCACCAGGACCCGCGCGCCCTCCGCCCACAGCCGGAACCGGACCGGCGCGACACCGTGCGTCAGCCCGTTCGTGACGACCTCGCTGGCCGCGTAGACGACGTCGTGCGCTTCGTCCTCGGACAGGCCCATCCCGTCGATGGCCGCTCCCACGGCCTCGCGCACCGCGCCCGCGGTCGGGTCGACGAGCTCGAGCCGCGGAACGCCCCGTTCGAGCACGTCCGGGACCGGCGCCGACGCGGGCAGGCCCTCCCGGTAACCGGGGTTGACCTCGTGCGTGCCGGGGGAGGTGGCGATGTTCGGGTGCGTGTGGACCACGTCGGCCAGCACCTCGGCCGGGGTCGTCCTGGTGTCGTACGGGCACAGCCCCCACACCGGGAACTCGGCGTACGCCTGGTTCGCCGCCGCCTCGTACCGCGCCCACCAGTCCCAGCGCGCGCCGACGCCGGGATGCGGGACGTCCCCGACCACGCGCATCTGCCGCGCGCCGTCCGCGGTGTGCTCGCGGAAGAGGTCGCGGAAGGTCGCGATCGACTCGGACGGCCGGGAGTACTGGTTCGCGCCCGGCCGGTACAGCACGGCGGTGTCGCCCAGCGCGGCGCGCAGCAGGGCGGTGTTCCACTCCGAGCACGCGACCACCGACGGCTCCCCTGCGCGCAGGCCGTCCTCGAGGAACGGGACGGCGTGAGCGAGGAAGTCGTCGTCGGAGCCGTAGAAGGCGGTCTCGTGGAAGAAACCGGTCACGACAACGCATGCTACGCGCGCTTTCCCCAGGCCATCCCGGGCAACCGGCACTTCGCGGATGTTCGGACCGTCGCGCCGCGGTGACCGGTGCACTGCGCTACGGTCGTCGAGGGTTGAACAGCCAGCCTTTCTGACGGCCGATCGCGCCGTCAGTTGGAGGATGCCGCGTGCCCACCGACGGTCGAGTTCCCTTCCACACCGCCCGCGAGAGCGTGGGCGCCGCCGTCCTCGTGCACATCGCCGGCGAGATAGACCATTCCACAGCCCCTGAACTGGCCGAATGCCTCGGCGAGGCGGTCAGGGCCGTCACCGCCCCCGCCCCCGTCGTGGTCGACCTGACCGCGGTGCGGTTCCTCGGTGCCCAGGGCATCGGCCTGCTGCTCGACCACCAGGACCACTGCGTGAGCCGGGGCAGCGAGTTCGTGGTGGTCGCGAACACGGCGGCGGTGCTGCGGCCGCTGCGGGCTCTGGAGCTCACGACCACGCTGGGCGTCCGGTCGTCGGTGCCGGACGCGATGGCGAGTCTTTAGCCGCGTTCGGACGCGCTGCGCAGCACGCAGAACTCGTTGCCCTCGGGATCGGCCAGGACCGCCCAGCCGGTCCCGTCGGGGTTGCGGTGGTCGCCGACGAACGTCGCGCCGAGCCCGAGCAGCCGCTCGACCTCCTCGTCGCGCGTGGTGTCCGGGCGCAGGCAGAGGTGCAGGCGGTTCTTGACGGTCTTGGGTTCCGGCACCTGGTTGAAGAACAGCACCGGGCCCTCGGCCATCAGCACCTCGGTCTCGTGGTCGCCGGGCTTGTCGTCGGGGTGCATCGGGCGACCTGTGACCTTGCTCCAGAACAGGGCGAGCTCGTAGGCGTTCGCGCAGTCGATCGCGACGTTCTGCAGCACCGATGTCATGCGCGCCAGCGTATTCGGCGTGCTAGAGCATCGGGGGCATGAGCCGGTAGCTGTCGGAGTAGTAGTCGCCGGTGCGCGTGCGGGAGCCCTCGTGGTCGTCCGCGTCGTACTCGGGCGCGTTCTTGATCTGCTCCTTGGTGCGGTCGACGTGGACCTTGCGTTCGGCGTGGTCCACGTGGCGCACGGTGCCGACCGGGAGCACGACCTTGCGGCCGAAGATCCACGGTCCGGTGTCGACCATCAGGCAGTCGTGCGGCACCTTCGCGTTGTCCTCGTCGACCTTGCCGATGCCGCCGTCGGTGGCCTCGACCTCGTAGCCGATCAGGCCGGTGTCGGGGCGGTCGTCGAGGTCCTGCCGCGGTTCCTCGGTCCACGAGGGGTCGCGCCAGACCCATGGGATGAACGGGATCGGTTGCACGTCCGCCTCCTTCAGTCGTTGCGGGTGACGCCGTCGACCACGAGCGACAGGCCGATGCCGAGCATCCAGACGTCCTTGGCGAGGCCGATGCCCTGCTCGGTCGGCCAGATGCTGCCTTCCCGCCGCATGCCGGGGGTCTTCGCGTAGAGGCCGAGCAGCGCTCCGGCGAACCCGGTGAGCACGGCGCCCGCGACGGCCGCCGGCACGACGGGCAGCAGCAGTGCGGCACCCGTCGCGATCTCGCCGGCGGCCAGCAGCTTGGCGAATCTGCGGGCGTCGATGCCGCGCAGCACCGGGTACGTGCTCGACGCCCAGCCGTGCAGCTGTTCGGCCGTCTCCTGGTCGGCGCCGCGCTTGCCGAGTCCTGAGTGGAGCACGAACGCGCCGGTGACGACGCGGGCGGGCAGTTGCCGCAGCAACGAGCGGCTGACCATGTCCTGACCTCCTCGGTGGCTGGGGCCACCGAGTACCCGCTAGACCTTGCCGAGGAACGTCTTCATCATCCCGATCTGCGCGGTGCGGGACTTGTCGATCCGGTCGGCCAGGGCCTTGACCTCCTGGTTCGCGCCGCTGCCCGTCTCCCACCGCGCCATCTGCACGGCGTCGTCCTGGTGGGCGATCATCACGTTGAGCAGGCGCTGGTCGAACTCCGCGCCGCGCAGCGCGGACAGGCGCCCGACCTCCTCGGGATCGGACTCGCGCATGCCGCCGTGGCCCGCGTGGGAGTCCGGCGGTGCCGTCAGGGGCTCGCCCCACGACGTCAGCCAGTTCCTCATCGTCTCGGCCTCGGTCGCCTGGGTCTGCTCGATCGCGGCCGCCAGCATGCGCAGGTCCTCGTTCTGCGCGCGGTCCTTCGCGAGCGCGACCATCTCCACTCCCTGCTGGTGGTGGGGGAGCATCATCTGCAGGAACATCACGTCCAGCGGATCGCCGCGCAACACGGCGTCCGGCTGCGTGGTGGCGCAGCCGGACACCATGAAGGCGAGCACCAGCAACAAGAACCGCATCAGAGGCGTCGCCACAGGGCGGGCGTGTTCGGCGGTTCCCAGCCGGCGAGGGCGGTGTGCGCGAGCTGGCACTCGTAGTTCACGCCGCCGTAGGTGACGCGGTTGCCGACGGAGTACGTCGTGCCCGCGGCCCAAGTGCCACCGGCCGGCGGGGGAGTCGTCGTGGTGGTCGTGGTCGGCGGGGGCGTGGTGGTCGTCGTGGTCGGGGGCGGCGTGCTGCCGCCGCCGAAGTCGACGTCCGAGCACGTGTAGAACGCCTCGTTGCTGCCGACCACGCGCTGCCAGATCGAGTAGATGATGTGACGGCCAGAGCGGCCCGGCAGGTTGAGCGTCCAGTTCGTGAACGTGGACGGGTTCTGGTTGTTGAACGTCTGCAGGTGCACGAGGTCCGACCAGCGCAGCGGCATGGTCGGGTTCCAGCCGTCCCTGGTGATGTAGAACTCGAAGTTGCTGTTCGAGTGCGGTGCCGACGCGTGGTAGGTCACGGTCAGCGGCCCGGCGGAGACGCGCTTGGCGGGCCAGTCGGCGCGCTGCAGGTCGAGCCCGCGGTACTTGTCGCGGCCCGCGCTGCACAGCTTGCCGTCGGGGATGAGCTGGCGGTGGCGCCCGCCCGCTTCGAGCAGCGACACCTCGTTCCAGTCGTAGTAGGCCTGCGTGCCACCCGCGGCCACGGCCGCCTTGCACGCGTCGGACTTCGGGGTCTCCGGACCCTCGTTCTTGCACGTGTACACCCGGCTGGCCGGATCGGACATCGTGCCGTGGGCGATCGCGGGCGTCGTGGGGACGAGGAACGCGACGACCACCGCGGCGGTGGACGTGAGGCTCGCTAGGGCAAGCCGAGTGCGTGTCTTCACTGCGCCTCCTGGCAGGCGGAGGTGGCGACCGCTTCCGCAGGGGGAGGTGGTCGCGTGACGGGTCGGCGGCCCTGTTCACAAGCGTAAACAAGTGGTTGAACCATTTCATGCGACCAATCGGACGAATCACCCGTCGTGCCGATGAGTCCCGCTGGAGTGGTACGGGGTGTTCTTCGGCCGCGCGGCGGACGAGGTCATCGGCGAGGAACACCTCTGGCAGGTGGGGGAGAACGCGTACGTCGTCCTCGACGCCCGTGACGTGCGGGCGGCGCGCGTGGGCGGCTCGATGCTCACGTTCGGGGTGGCGATGAGCGAGTTCGACGGGGCGTTGGAACGGCTCGCGGCGCACGGCGTGGATCACGGGCCCGTCGAGACGTACTCGAACGGCGTGCGGCACGTCGAGGTGCTCGACCCGGACGGCAACAGCCTCTCGCTGGCCGCGCTGCCGTGAGGGGATGGCCGTAGAGTCGGGCAGATGAGCGACGAGAACGTGCTGGGCCGCATCGGCGAGCTGGTCGACGAGGAGCACAAGCTGCGTCAGCAGCTCGCGTCCGGCGAGATCTCCACGGACGAGGAGCACGCCCGCCTGCGGTCGCTCGAGGAGGCCCTCGACCAGTGCTGGGACCTGTTGCGGCGCCGCCGGTCGGCGCGGTCGCAGGGCGGGGACGCCGAGGACGTGCCGGCGCGTTCGGTCGGCGAGGTCGAGGGCTACCTGCAGTAGGTCAGGCCTTGGTGTCGCGGAAGATGACCCACCGCATGCCGCTGTACATGAACGCGGCCTCGCACGCGCCCGCGACGATCCGCGACAGGTGGTACTGCAGGCCGAGTTCGGTCAGCGCGCTGCCGACGCCGAGGATGAACGCCAGGTAGTTGATCGTGATGGCGACGGCGTAGAGCCCCGCCTGCGGGCCGACGGGCGCGTGCGAGCGGAAGTTCAGCGCCCGGTTGAGGACGAAGCTCAGTCCGAACGCGAGCACGTAGGCGATCGTGAACGCGAGCGGCACCGGCAGGCCGAGGCCGCTGCGGAACGCCGTGAGCAGCAGCAGGTCGACGCCGAACGTGAACCCGTTGATCAGGGCGAACCCGAGGAAGCTCGGCGCGACGACGCGGGACAGGCGCCCCGGCAGCCACCCCACCACGACCTCCATCAGGTCGTGGAACCTCGCGCCGAGGTCTCTTCCGCTGTCGCTCAAGGTGGGCGTCCCGCCGGTCATGGTCACGACAGTGCCACGGCCGGGAGGGACGGAAATCGCGAAAGACCTGGTGGGCTCCAGGCCGTCCCCAGGAGTTCAGCGGGTGTTCAGGTGGTTGAACCTCCGCCAACGGGTGGGGCTCATCCCGTGCAGCTTGCCGAACGTCCGCGCGAAGTAGCCGGCGTCGGTGATGCCGACCCGGCGGCCGATGTCGCCGACCGGCAGGTCCGTCCCGGCGAGCAGGCGGCGGGCCTGGACCATCCTGCGTTCGGTGATCCACTCCTGCACCGTGCGGCCGGTCCGCCTGCGCACCGTCGAGGTCAGGTGGCCGGGGGAGATGCTGACCGCGGCGGCGACCTCGCGCAGCGACAGCGGTTCGGCGTAGCGCCGCTCGATCACGTCGAACACCTCGGCCAGCAGCGGTTCCGCGTTCTCGCGCAGGTCGCCGACGACGTCCGCGGCCAGCCTCGACACCCCGACCAGCAGCAGCGTGAGGTGCGCCGACACGGCCTCGCGGTAGCCGTCGCGGCCGTGCTGGAGCTCGTCGTGCAACGCCTCAACGCGCGAGGTCCACCCCGGCCGTTGCTCCGGCGGGACCTTGAGCCGCAACGCTCCGGTCGCGCCGCCGTGGACGAACGGGAACAGCAGCGGGTGGGTGCGCCACGCGAGATGCGTGCCCGGCGTGTCCCTGCCGAGCGCGTCGGCGGTGAAGAAGACGCCCCAGCCGTGCGCGCCGAGCAGGTCGTCGCTGCGAGCCCTGCCCATCACGTCGCCGGGCGCGATGACGAACAGGTCGCCCGCCTCGACCTCCCTCGCCTGCCTGCCGTGCCGGACCACACCGCCCGCCGTGCCGAAGTAGGCGATGCCGGGGAAGTCGTGCGAGTGCGCCTCGTGCGCACCGTCGAAGTCCGCGCCGTGGCCCAGCCGGAGCGCCATGACGGGCAACTCGCCGGGGGCGGGCCGCCAGGCGTACCGGGCGGGCTCGTCGCCCTTCAGGGGCGTTCGCTGGGTTCGCACCGTCAAATCGTCCCATTCGAACCGTGGATCGACACAGAAATCCATGCGTTGCCGAGGACACAATCAGTTCATGACCGAAATATCGTCCCAGGAGCGCGACTACCTGCCCGGCATGGGCAAGCACTACCTGATGCCGTTCTACGACCTGCTGCACCGCGTCTCCGGTCTCGCCGCCGTGCACGACGACATGGTCGGGCTGGCCGGTCTCCGTGCCGGACAGCGCGTGCTCGACGTCGGCTGCGGCACCGGGAACCTGTTGCGGGCGACGGGGAAGCGGCACCGGGACGTCGAGCTGGCCGGGGTGGACCCCGACCTGAAGATGCTGGCGCGCGCGGAGGGCAAGCTGCGCCGGGCGGGACTGGGGGCGAGGCTCGACAGGGGGTTCGCGCAGGAGCTCGCGTTCGCCGACGACTCGTTCGACGCGGTCTTCTCCAGCCTGATGCTGCACCATCTCGACGGCCCGTCGAAGGGGGAGATGCTGGCGGAGGTCCGGCGGGTCCTGAAGCCGGGAGGGGTGCTCGTGCTCGCCGACATCGCACAGCACGGTCACGTCGCCGAGGGGATCGCCGCGGCGGGGTTCACCCTGGAACTGACCCGGACCCGGAAGCTGCGGATGTTCGGCGAGGTCGGGATCGAGGTCGCGAAGGTCCACTAGGGACAGGTCCATTGTCGACCGATTGAACGGGCACGATGTTGCTTTGCTACCAAGTGAATTGAATTCGTCAACGAAGTTGCCGAAGCCGTGCGGGTGAGAGCGCGCTCCCATCTATGCTGCGCGCCGTGACAGATGCGACGGGAAGTCTGGTGGCGCAGCGCTACCGGCTCGTTCAGGTGATCGGCACCGGCGGCATGGGCCGGGTGTGGCTCGGCCGTGACGAGGTCATCGGCCGTGAGGTGGCCATCAAGGAGCTGCTGCTGCCCGCCGGGCTCGACGCGCAGCAGCGGGCGTTGCTGTGCCAGCGCGCCATGCGCGAGGCGCAGCTCGCCGGCCAGCTCAACCACCCCGGCATCGTCACCGTGCACGACGTCGTCGAGTACAACGGCACCCCGATGATCGTGATGGAGTTCGTCCGCGGCGGGTCGCTGTCCGACGCGATCAAGGCCCAGGGTGCGCTGCCCCCGGACCAGGTCGCCTACGTAGCCACGTCGATGCTGAGCGCGCTGCGCGTGGCGCACCAGGCCGGCATCGTGCACCGGGATCTCAAGCCCGCCAACGTGTTGCTGTCCGGCGACCGCGTGGTGATCACCGACTTCGGCATCGCGCGGCTCACCGGCGACGTCCCGCTCACCACGGACG
Organism: Lentzea sp. HUAS12; assembly: GCF_024125735.1. NCBI lineage: Bacteria > Bacillati > Actinomycetota > Actinomycetes > Pseudonocardiales > Pseudonocardiaceae > Lentzea > Lentzea sp. HUAS12. The sequence continues at coordinate 2,957,150 of NZ_CP099738.1, read as the reverse complement.
GCTCGATCGTCGGCACCCCGGCCTACATGGCGCCCGAGCAGGGCACCGGCGCGCCGATCACGCCCGCGACGGACCTGTGGTCGCTCGGCGCCACCCTGTACGCCGCCGTCGAGGGCAGGCCGCCGTACCAGGGCCAGGACTTCATGACGACCCTGTCGATGCTGCTCACCCAGGACCCGCCGCCCCCGCAGCGCGCAGGGCACCTCGCGTCGCTGCTGGGCGCGTTGCTGCGCAAGAACCCCGCCGAGCGCGCCACCGTCGACCAGGCCCTCGCGATGCTGGCCGGCGCACCCGTCGTGCTGCCGGTGGTGGCCAAGCCCGGCGTCCGCAGGCGCACGGCACTGCTCGCGGGCGTCGGCGCCGTCGTGGCCATCGGCGGCGGCACGGCCTGGTGGCTCAGTTCGAAGAACGACACCAGCGGTGACGGGGCCCAGCTGCCGTCCACCGGTGACAACAAGGCGGCGGCGGACAAGGAGGGCGGCTCCGAGCAGTCGACCACGTCGCCGGTGACCGAGCCGGGAAGCCCGGAGGAGTTCACCGAGCACGTCCAGCTGGTCGACCACAAGGCGTCGGTGTCGTCGGTCGCGTGGAGCCCGGACGGCAAGATCCTCGCCAGCGCCGAGGACGGCCTGGGCGACGGCGGCGCGCTCGTCCGCATCTGGGACACGACGACGAACAAGCTCATCGGCACCGTCCAGAACCCGGACGGCCCCGGCGGCGCCTCGGCGTGCGCGGTCGCGATCAGCCCGGACGGCAAGGTCCTCGCCGCGGGCGGCAACCGCACCGGCGACTTCACCACGTACCTGTGGAACATCGCCGACCGCTCGATGATCGGCGGCCTCGACGACAGCCGGTCCATCATGAAGACCCTGCGCTTCCACCCGGACGGCAAGACCCTCGTCGGCGTCACCCACACCGGCCGCCTGCTGGTCTGGGACGTCGCGACCCGCAAGGTCAAGATCGGCCTGACCGAGGCCCGCGGCAGCAGCGAGCTGTCGTTCACCCCGGACGGCAAGCTGCTGGCCTACGCGGGCACCAAGTACCAGGAGATCAGGATCGTCGACCCGGCCACCGGCAAGACGGTCAAGACCATCACCGACTCCACCGGCGACGGCGGCTCGTTCTCGCCCGACGGCAAGACCCTGGCCGTCGTCGACGGCGACGGCAAGAACAGCATGCAGCTCTGGGACGTCGAGTCCGGGCAGAGCAAGGCGGTCTTCCCGCGCGCCGACGACGACCTCACGCTGTCGAGCGCCCTGTTCCACCCCGACGGCAAGACGGTCGCGGCGTGGGGGCAGGGCAACTTCGTCCAGCTGTGGGACGTGAAGTCGAGGAAGATCCGCGCCACCGTGATCGGTTCGGGTGGGCAGATCCAGACGGTGGCGTTCTCGCCCGACGGCAAGCGGATCGCGGCGGGTGGCGACGACAAGACCGTGCGGATCTGGAAGATCTAGCGGCTTCGGAACGGACATCGCTCCGAAGCCGTGCCGTCAGAGCCCTTCCAGCTCGAACACGTCGATCCCGTGGCGTTCCAGCGTGTCCGCGAACGCCTCGATCACGTGGTCCAGGATCCACTCGCAGCGCGCCTTCAGCACCGACCCCTCCGGCGTCCTGAACGCCGGGAGGGTCGCGGTGAGGCGCACAGCCGTCGGCCACTCGTTGTCGTACTGCCACAGCTCGGCGGCCGGGGTCAGGAAGATCCCGGCCTCCTTGACCACCCCGGGGTGAGTCGCGCTCGGCGTCCTCGCGGCCAGCACGAGCCAGCCGGACGCGATCCGCACCTTCTGGCCGCCGACCGTGTCGTGCAACGTGTGCTCGGCGGGAACCTGGTGGTTCGTCAGAAGGACGACGACCTTGCGCGCCCACTCCGAGATCGTCGCGGCCCGCGCGGCCCACGTCTCGGCGGCCGCCTCGTCGTCGAGCCTGCGCTGCTTCATGAAGGTCACAAGGTCGTCCACAACTGGTGAACATAGCGTCATCGTCCCGACACGAACGGCATTATCGCAGGAAACGATGACTTCTCCCTCGTCGATCCTGTCCATCTCGGTCTACTTCGGACTGTTCGGCGCGGCGGTCCGGCCGTGCTCGCCGCTGCTCGCGGTCGTCACGCGCGGCCGGTTCCACCTGCGCCGCACCGACGACGGCGTCGCCGAGCCGATCCTCGACGAGGACGGCAACCCGAGCGGCACGCGGTACGACTGCGTGGTGTGCGGGGAGTCCTACGAGCGGCCGGAGGTGGTGGCGAGCGCGCAGGGCGGCGAGATCTGCTCGCCGTGCCTGAGCGCCGACCGTGAGGGGCGCCACGTGCTGCCGGCGACCTGACCGGCGTGGCTGCGCGGGCGAGGTCCGTCCTGATCAGACAGACTGCGGGTCATGCAGGAATGGGCCTTGCTCGCGGTCACGGCCGTGCTGATCATCGTGGCGGTCTCCTACTTCGCCCCCAGGCTCGGCGTGGCGGCACCCGTGCTGCTCGTGCTCGTCGGCATGGGCTGCAGCCAGATGCCGGGAGCACCGCACCTGGTCGTGGAGCCCGAGTGGATCCTGACGATCGTGCTGCCGCCGATCCTGTACTCGGCGGCGGTGAACGTGCCGGTCGTCGACTTCCGCCGTGACTTCAGGTCCATCGGCGCGCTGTCGGTGCTGCTCGTGGCCGTGTCCGCGTTCGGCACCGGCCTGCTGATCTGGTGGCTGCTGCCCGAGATCGGCTTCGCGGCGGCACTGGCGCTGGGCGCGGTGATCAGCCCGCCGGACGCCGTGGCCGCCACGTCGATCGGCAAGAAGCTCGGCCTGCCGCCCAGGCTCGTCACGATCCTGGAGGGTGAGGGCCTGGTCAACGACGCGACGGCGCTCGTGCTGCTGCGCACGGCCGTCGTCGCGATCACCGCCAGCGTGTCGTTCGGCAGCGCCCTCGGCGACTTCGCGTACGCCGTGGCCGTGGGCGTGGCGATCGGTGCCGCGGTCGGCATCGTGTCGGTGTGGACGCGGTCGCGGATCCAGGGCCAGCCGGTGCTGACCACCGCGATCTCGTACGTGGTGCCGTTCCTCGCGTTCATCCCGGCCGAGGAGGTGCACGCGTCCGGCGTGATCGCCGTCGTCGTGGCGGGCCTGATCACCGGTCACCAGAGCGCGCGCAAGTTCACCGCGCACGACCGCATCTCCGAACGCACCAACTGGCGCACCATCCAGCTGCTGCTGGAGAACGGCGTCTTCCTGCTGGTGGGCTTCGAGCTCACCTCGGTCGTCGGCGCCGTGGCGGACGACGGCCTGGCGCGCACGCTGGTGATCGGCGTCCTGGCCACGCTGGCGCTGGTCGTGCTGCGGGCGGCGTTCATGATCCCGGTGATAGCCCTGCTGCGCCGCCAGCAACGCCGCGCGGACGCGTTCACCGGCAAGCTCGACGCCTTCGCGGACAGGTTCACCGCCCGTGGCCCCCGGCCCGGCGAGGAGAAGCGCTACGAACGCGGCATCCGCATGCTGCAACGCAAACAGGCCGACGTGGCCTTCTACGCGAGCGAGGGCCTGAGCTGGCGCGGCGGCGCGGTGCTCGCCTGGTCGGGCATGCGCGGAGTGGTGACGGTGGCGGCCGCCCAGACCCTGCCCGAGGACCTGCCGCACCGCGACGAGCTGATCCTCATCGCCTTCACGGTCGCGATCCTCACCCTGGTCGTGCAGGGCGGCTCGCTGCCGCTGGTGATCAGGTGGCTGGGCATCCGCGGCAACGACGAGGAGCACGAACGCCGCGAGTACGCCCGCCTGGCGAGCGAGCTCGTGACGGCGAGCCGGACGTTGCTGGAAAGCGACGCGCTGTGCCGCGAGAACGGCGAGCCGTTCGACGAGCACCTGCTGGAGCAGACCCTCGAACGGGTCGTCGCCATGAGCGAGAACATCGAGAAGAAGCTGAGCGAGGAGGCCTCGGACCTGGCGCTGCGCCAACGCCTCGAACTGCAGCGGATGATGGCGGACGCGCAGCAGAACGCCCTGCTGGACGCACGGGCCAGCGGTACCTACGCCTCGCACACCCTCGAGAAGGCGCAGAACTTCATCGACAGCCAGAGCGCCCGGTTCCTGTGATCAGAAGGGGTCGCCGCCGACCTTCGCCCGCACGTCCACGGTGCTGCGCGGCGACGCCCCGAGCGTCAGCCGCGACACGATCTTGTACCGGTCTCCGCGGTAGATCGAGTGCACGTACTCGACCTGCCGCCCCTGCGCGTCCGTCGTCAGCCGCTCGAACAGCAGAGCCGGTGCCAGTTCGGGAACTCCGAGCAGCGCGGCCTCGGACTCGTTGACCACGGTGGGCTCTATCGACTGCACTGCCTCGGACACGTGCACGCCGTGCTCGCGGAGCCGTTCGTAGAAGTCGCCGGATTCCATGTCGTGCAACGTCAGTCCGGGCGCGACGGCGGCGGGGACGTGCAGGTATTCCAACGCCATCGGCTCGTCGTCGACCAGCCGCAGCCGTGCGATGTAGTGGATGTCGGCGGCGGGTGAGAGGTGCAGGCGGCGGCCGACCCGTGCGCCGGCCGGGATGCGGGCGTGTTCGAGCACGCGGGACGACCACGTGCCCGAGGCCTGGGGCAGGGACATGGAGCCGGTGCCGGAGACCATCTCCTGCGTGATCTTGGCGCGGGCCACGAAGGTGCCGCGGCCGTGCTGGCGGACCAGCAGGCCGGTGTTGACCAGTTCCTCCACGGCCGAGCGGACGGTGGGACGCGACACGGAGAGCCGTTGGCACAGCACGCGTTCGGCGGGGATCGGGGCGCCTGCCGGATGGGTCTCGATGAGTTCCAGCAGGTAGTCGCGGACCTGCTCGCGCTTGAGGATCGCTTCGGCCATGCCCCTCCGCTCGGTCGGCGGCCAGTATGGCATACCACTGGTAAGTAACCAGTCCGAGTGAGCGCGCGGCCAGCCTGGTGGAGATCGGGACCGCTCGCACGCGTCCAAGCAGGGGATTGACCTGACAAGTGGTCTATGCCACTTTCTATCCACTCCATCGGACCTGACCAATTGGTCACATCCCAGCGAGAGGTGAGTCGTGTCGCGCTCCGCTGCCTTACTCGTCCTGGCCCTCACGTTGTCCGCCTGCGGGACGTCCGCCGGTGGGGGAGGTGAGAAGCAGGAGATCACCGTGTGGCTCATGAAGGACACGGCCACCGAGGAGTTCGTGTCGAAGTTCGAGAGCGAGTTCGAGAAGGAGCACTCGAACCTCGACGTGAAGATCCAGATCCAGGAGTGGAACGGCATCACGCAGAAGGTGACCAGTGCCCTGGCCAGCACCGACCCGCCCGACGTGATCGAGGTCGGCAACACCCAGGTCGCGCAGTACGTGGCCAGCAAGGGCGTCACGGACCTCTCGGACAAGAAGGCCGAGCTGAAGGGGGACGACTGGATCCCCGGCCTGTCCGAACCCGGTGCCGTCGACGGCAAGCAGTTCGGCGTGCCGTTCTACGCGGCCAACCGGGTCGTGATCTACCGCAAGGACCTGTTCGAGGCCGCGCAGGTCACGCCGCCCAAGACGCGCGAGGAGTGGCTCGCCGCCACCGCCAAGCTCGACCAGGGCGAGCAGCAGGGCATCTACCTGCCCGGGCAGAACTGGTACACGCTGTCCGGGTTCGTCTGGGACGAGGGCGGCGACCTCGCGAAGCAGGACGGCGGCAGCTGGAAGGGCTCGCTGAACACGCCGGAGGCCTTGGCGGGCATGGACTTCTACCAGCGGCTCCAGGCGCTGGGCGACGGCCCGAAGGACTCCGACGAGGCCAAGCCGCAGCAGACCGACGTCGTCGCGGGCGGCAAGGTCGCGCAGTTCATCGCGGTGCCCGGTGCGGCGAAGCTCGTGGAGAAGGCCAACCCGGAACTCGCGGGCAAGATCGGCTTCTTCCCGATCCCCGGCAAGACCGCGGACAAGCCCGGCGCGGTGTTCACCGGCGGCTCCGACCTGATCATCCCGCTGGCCTCCAGCAGGCAGGAGGGCGCGTACGAGGTCGTCAAGGCGCTCGCCGGCGAGAAGTGGCAGGTCGAGCTCGCGAAGGCGATGAACTACGTGCCGAACCGCAAGTCGCTCGCGGCCTCGGTGGGCGGTGACCCCGGCACGGCGGCCATGGCGCAGGGCGCCGCCAACGGGCACGCCACCCCGAACTCGCCGAACTGGGGTGCGGTCGAGGCGCGCAACCCGATCAAGGAGTTCCAGACCGCGGTCCTGACCGGCACCGATCCGAAGACGGCCGCGGCGAAGGCCGACGAAGTGATCACCCAAGCGCTGAACTCCGGCAAATGACGATCCTCGCCGAGAGGCCGGTGCAGGCGACTGCACCGGCCCCGCCGAAGCGCCGCAGGCGGCCGGTGCTGCCGTACCTGCTGATCGCTCCGACGCTCCTCACCACCGCGTACCTGCTGTTCTACCCGCTGGTGCGCAACGTGATCATCTCGCTGCAGGAGTACGGGCTGCCGCAACTCGTGCGCGGCGACGCGAAGTTCGTGGGGTTCGCGAACTACGCGAAGGTGCTGTCCGACCCCGAGTTCTGGTCCGTGGTCAAGCGGACGCTGTGGTTCACCGCGATCAACGTCGTGCTGATCATGGTGCTGTCCACCCTGGTCGCACTGCTGCTCGTGCGGCTCGGCCGGTGGCTCCGGCTGCTGGTGATGGGCGGGCTCGTGCTCACCTGGGCGACGCCGATCATCGCGGCGACCACGGTGTTCCAGTGGCTCTTCCAGTCCCGGCTCGGGATCGTGAACTGGGCGCTCGTGTCGCTGGGCTTCGAGGAGTACCGCGACTACACGTGGTTCGCGGACGGCGACGCGACGTTCGGCATCCTCGTCACGCTGATCGTCTGGCAGTCGATCCCGTTCGCCGCGCTGTCGCTGTATGCGGCGATGGTCACCGTGCCACAGGAGCTGTACGAGTCGGCGCGCATCGACGGCGCCGGCGCGTGGCGGGTCTTCACCACCATCACGTTCCCCGTGCTGCGCGCCATGTTCGGGCTCATCACGTGCCTGGAGGTGATCTGGGTCGTCAAGGCGTTCGTGCAGATCTGGGTGATCAGCCAGGGCGGACCGGGCCAGGCCACGACGACGCTGCCGGTCTACGCCTTCCAGGTCGCGCAGTCGTTGCAGCGCTACGACCTCGGCGCCGCGGTGTCGATGCTCATGGTGCTGCTGCTCGTGCTCGCTCTGCTCGCGTACTTCCGCCAGCTCTACCAGCAGGAGCAGGATTCATGATCGGCCGGATCTCGCGCACCACGGCGGCGCTCGTCATCTTCGTGATCTCCGTGTTCCCCGTCTACTGGATGGTGCTCACGGCCTTCAAGCCCACCAAGGACATCCAGAGCGCGACACCGACGTTCCTCCCGATCCCGATCACGTTCGACCACTTCGGCACCGCGATCGCCGCGAAGGGGTTCTTCTCCTTCTGGCGCAACAGCCTCCTGGTCGCGGGCGGCGCGGTGCTGCTGGCGTTGCTGGTCGCCCTGCTCGCGTCGTTCGCGATCGCGCGCCTGCGGTGGAAGGGGCGCAGGGCGTTCGTGCTCATGGTGTTCATCGCCCAGATGACGCCGTGGGAGGCCTTGCTCATCCCGATCTACGTGATCGCCCGCGACACCGGCATGCTCGACACGCTGTGGATCCTCACGCTGGTCTACTTCATGATGACGCTGCCGTTCACCATCGTGACGTTGCGCGGGTTCCTCGCCGCCATCCCGGTCGACCTGGAGGAGGCGGCGCAGGTCGACGGCTGCACGCGCGGCCAGGCGTTCCGCAAGGTCGTGTTCCCGCTGCTCGCGCCCGGCCTGCTGGCGACCTCGCTGTTCGGGTTCATCACCGCGTGGAACGAGTTCGCCTTCGCCAACGTGCTGATCATCAAGGACCAGGACGACCGCACGCTGCCGGTCTGGCTCTCCTCGTTCAACAACACCTTCGGCACCGACTGGGGGGCCACCATGGCCGCGTCGACGCTGTTCATGCTGCCCGTGCTGCTGATCTTCATAGTGTTGCAGGGCCGGGTCACCACCGGCATTGTCGGAGGGGCGGTGAAGGGGTGATCGTCCCGCTCCCGACGAGGATCGTGCGCCGCAGCAAGGGGTTCACGCTCGACAGCGACACGAGTGTCCGGGTCACACCGGGTGCCGAGCCGGTCGCGCGACTCCTCCGCTCACTGCTCCGGCCCGCCACGGGTCTCCCGTTGCCGATCAACGACCAGGGCCAGGTCCTGATCGCGCTCGACGCCAAGCTCGTCGGGCTCGGCGCCGAGGGGTACGCGCTGACCGTCAACGAGCACGGCGTCATGCTGCGCGCGGCGACGAAAGAAGGCCTGGCGCACGGCATCCAGACGATCAGGCAGCTCCTGCCCGTGCAGGCGCTGAGGTCGTCCCGGGTGTCCGATGTGGACTGGACGCTGCCCGGCGTCGACATCCGCGACGTGCCCAGGTTGCCGTGGCGCGGGTTCATGCTCGACGTCGCCCGGCACTTCCAGCCGGTGCCCGTGGTCCGCCGGTTCATCGACCTGATGGCGTTGCACAAGCTCAACGTCCTGCACCTGCACCTGACCGACGACCAGGGCTGGCGCATGCCGGTGCCCGCACACCCGCGGCTGACGTCGGTCGGCGCCTGGCGCACCGAGACCAACGGCGACGGCGTCCCGCACGGCGGCACGTACACCCGCGGCGAGCTGGAAGGCCTGGTGGCCTACGCGGCCGAACGCGGCGTCCGGATCATGCCGGAGATCGAGATGCCCGGCCACGCCCGCGCCGCCCTGGCCGCCTATCCGGACCTCGGCGTCGCGCCGGAAGCGCTGTCCGTCTGGACCCGCTGGGGCATCAGCGACGCGGCGTTCGGCCTGCACGCCCTGGGTTTCGTCCGCGAGGTGCTGGACGAGGTGCTGGACGTGTTCCCCGGCGAGCACGTCCACCTCGGCGGCGACGAGTGCCTGCTGCCGGAGGACGTGCACGGTGAGTTCCTCCGCCAGGTGAGCGAGTACGTGCTCGACCAGGGCCGCATCCCGGCCGCCTGGGAACCGACCGGCGACCCGCGCTCGGTCGTGATGCCGTGGAAGGACGAGACCCAGGCCGCCAGGGCGTTGGAGCGGGGCCAGCCGGTCGTGATGACCCCGCACACCTCCACCTACCTCGACTACCCGCGCTCGGACGGCGCGCACGAACCACCCGGCCAGCCCGGGTACGTCGTCACCAGCCGCGACGTCTACCACGTGCCGCTGCCCGACGGCGTGCTCGGCGCGCAGTGCCAGCTGTGGACCGAGCACGTCCGTGCGAAGGACCACCTGGAGTACCTGGCGTTTCCCCGACTGGCAGCGCTGGCCGACACCCTCTGGTCCCAGCGCCCCGAGTGGGAGGGCTTCACCACCAGGATGCGCCTCCACTCGTCCCGGCTCGCCGCCCTGTCCATCCCTGCCGAAATGAGGAGAGAACGTTGCGAGCACTCCTAGCCGCGTCCTGCGCGGCGCTGGCGGTGGCCGCACTGGCCGTCGCACCGAACGCGTTCGCCGCCGACGCGATCACCGCCCAGTACCGGACCAGCGCGTCCGGTGCGACCACCGACCAGGTCGAACCGTGGTTCAAGCTGGTCAACTCCGGCACGACGAGCGTGCCGCTGTCCGAGGTGAAGATCCGCTACTACTTCAAGAGCGAGACCCCGGACGTGGGCTACCGGTTCGCCTGCTCGTGGGCCGTGCGCGGTTGCGGCAACGTGACCGGCCAGTTCGGCACGCTCACCGGCGGCCCGGCCGACCGCTACCTGGAGGTCGGCTTCACCTCCGGCGCCGGCACGCTGAACCCCGGCGCCGACTCCGGTGACCTCCAGCTGCGCTTCTACCGCACCAACTGGGGCTCGATCACCCAGACCGACGACTACTCGTTCCGCGCCGACAGCAGCTACTCGGCGTCGAACAAGGTGACGGTGTACCGCGGCAGCACGCTGCTGTGGGGCACCCCGCCCGGCGGCACCCCGCCCACGACCACGACGACCAGCTCCACGCCGCCGAACCCCAACGGCCCCAAGATGTTCGACGACTTCGCGTACAACAACTCGAGCGACTCGCGGATCAGCCAGCGCGGCTGGACCGTCCGCTCGGGCGCCGGCGGCCCCGGTGTCCCCGGCGCGGAGTGGGACGCCTCGCGCGTCACGTTCCCGACCGTCGACGGCCAGAAGGTCCTGCGCCTCGACTCGTGGAACAACGGCTCGGCGGCGAAGCAGACGGAGCTGTTCCACCAGCGCAAGTTCTTCGAGGGCACCTACGCGGCGCGCGTGAAGTTCAGCGACGCGCCCGTCTTCGGCCCGGACGGTGACCACGTCGTGCAGACGTTCTTCACCATCACCCCGCTCGACGCGCCGATGGCCCCGAACTACGGGGAGATCGACTTCGAGTACCTGCCGAACGGCGGCTGGGGCGAGCAGGGCAACATCATGTACGAGACCACCTGGGAGACCTACCAGAACGAGCCCTGGGTCGCGGACAACATCCACAACGAGCAGCGCCAGAGCTACAACGGCTGGCACGACCTCGTGTTCCAGGTCGCGAACGGCCGCGTGAAGTACTACATCGACGGCAACCTCGTCGCCGACCACGGCGACAAGTACTACCCCGAGACGCCGATGTCGATCAACTTCAACCTGTGGTTCATCTCGGGCGGCCTGCAGGGCAGCAGCGCCGAGCGCGCCTACCAGCAGGACGTCGACTACGTGTACTTCGCCAAGGACCAGGTGCTGAGCCCGGCCCAGGTGAAGACGGCGGTGCAGGACTACCGCACCGCGGGCGTCACGCACGTCGACAACGTGTGATCCCCGGCGGGCGCCCCGGAACTCCCGGGGCGCCCGCTCTTTGGCAAGATCGCGCACGTGCGCGTGCTGATGCCCCTGCCCGACCACGGCTTCGACGTCACCGAGGTGGCCGTGCCGTGGCGCCTGCTGACCGACGCGGGCCACGAGGTGGTCTTCGCGACCGAACGTGGTGGCCCGGCGCAGGCGGATCCCCTGCTGCTCACCGGTGTCCTCTTCGGACAGCTCGGCGCCGGGGAGGAACCGAAGCGGTTCCACACCCAGCTCCTGGAGTCGGCGGCCTACCGCGCGCCGATCGCGTGGGAGGCGATCGATCCCGCCGGGTACGACGGACTGGTCCTGCCGGGCGGCCACGCACCGGGCATGCGCCAGTACCTGGGTTCACCGTCGTTGCAGGGCACAGTGGCCGCGTTCTGGGCGCTGGACCGCCCCGTCGGCGCGATCTGCCACGGACCGCTGGTGCTGGCGCGGGCGGGCGTGCTCGCCGGTCGCCGCACCACCTGCCTGCCGAAGTACATGGAGCGCTCGGCCTTCTACCTCACGGCGTGGCGGCGCGGGCGGTACTACCGCACCTACCCGGCCTACGTGCAGAACGAGGTGGTGGCGTCCGGGGCCGTGTTCGAACGCGGCCCCGTCGAACTGACCCGCCGCGGCACGGCGACGGACGACGCGCCGGCGTTCGTGGTGCGCGACGAGAACTACGTGTCGGCCCGCTGGCCGGGTGACGCGTACCTGTTCGCCAGGACGTTCGCCGGCCTGCTGGGCTGAGCTCAGGAGGCGGTGACGGTCTCGCAGTTCACCGGCTGACCGGGCCCGCCGGTCGCGGCCGCCAGTTCCTTCACACCGTCGAGCAGGATGCGGCACGACAGCACCTGGTCGCCCTTCGGCGTGGCGGAGACCTGGGCCTTCTCGCCCGCGTTGATGATGACCTCGACCGTCCACGGCAGCGGGTTCTCGGCGGTGACGGTCTGTGGTGTCTCCTTGCGGTTGCGGTCGGGCGACTTCGCGTACGTGAGGTCCACGAGCGTCTGCGCGGGTTCGGCCTCGACCTCGTAGGTGATGGCCCACGCCTTGCCGACGAGCGTGTTCCAGCCGCCGAAGTGGTTCACCAGGGCGACGGTTCCGCCACCGACGACGGCGAGCACGGCAAGGACCACCACGAGCGTCTTCATAGGACGGACGGTAGTGGTGACCGCGTGCACCGGCATCGTTCGGTGGAGTGACTCTCGGGTCATCCCGCGGAACTAGGGCCTGTGTCGAGGTTCGATCCGCGACAGCCGAGCCCGGGGCGGCCCCTGGCGGAACGCCCGTGGTCGCCCTTGCCCACGACGAGCTCCAGACGGCCGCGGGACAGCTGGTCGACCGTCGCGTGGTCCTCGGCGATCCGCAGCGGGTCGTGGATCGACAGCACGGACACGCCGGTCTGGACCCGCACGCGGCTCGTGGTCGCCGCGATGGCCCCGGGCAGCACGGAGACGCCGCTGCTCAGGAACGGTCCCGCGTGCCGCTCACCGAGTGCCACGGCGTCGTGGCCGAACTCCTCGGCGTACCGGGCGGACGTGAGGGCCTGGGCGTAGCGCTCGTCGGTGCGGACCTGCCGCCCGGTGACAGGGGTTCGTGAGGTTCGGCAGGATGTCCAAGACCTGGAACTCCATCTGGTGACTCCGCGGTGAGGACGGATCACGCCGTCCGCGGCGCTCGTCCCGGCGGAACTCAGCGGGGACGGCCCGCGTTCCCCGCACTCAGCCGTCCCGGCATCGTGGTCACTTGAGCAGCAGGCGCACCGTCAGCTCGAGGCGGTTCGCCACGTCCGTGGCCGTGGCGCGGCGCGTCACCCAGGCGACCAGGTTCGACAGCCACACGTCGCTGATCACGCGGGCGATGGCCTTCTGCTCGTCCGTGGACGGTTCGTCGCTCATCGCCTTGGTGAACATGGACTCCATCAGCAGCGATACCCTGTCGATCTCGGCGCCCGCGGAGGCGTCGGCGAAGGTGAACGCGCGCGTCATCGCCTCGGTGAGGTGCGGGTTGCGCTGCAGGCCGCGGGTGATGCGGCCGAGGACGAACAGCACGCGCTCGTACGGCGACTCGCCGGGAACGGTGGTGCGGTCCATCTTCTCCTGGGCGCGCTCCAGTTCCACGGCGAGGCTCGACACGAGCAGGTGGACCTTCGAGGGGAAGTAGCGGTACAACGTGCCCAGCGCGACGTCCGCGCGGTCGGCCACGGCGCGCATCTGGACCGCGTCGAACCCGCCCTTGGACGCCAGCGCGATGGTCGCGTCGACGATCCGCTTGCGACGCTCGCGCTGCGCGGCGGAGCTGAGCTCGTCGCCCGCCATGAGCGCGTCCGTGCGCGACTTCGAAGGTGACACGGAGATGATCCTCCTGAAACGTGTTGCAGCTGCCTCCGCATCATACTCGATCGGTTTCCCGGCCATGATCTGTTGCTCGAAATAGAACACGTTCTATAAACTTCTTCACGTCCTGTGAGGAGGCCGCATGCCGATCGCCACGACCGGGGAACAACGAGCGCTGCGCGACAGCGTGGACGCCGCCAAGGGTGAGTGGGCCGATCTCGTCCGGGTCGGGTTCTTCGAGGTGACGCGGGAGGGCGGCACGGTCGCCGATCTCGCGGTGATGCTGGAGCGCGCGGCCGAGAACCTGGTGCCGGGGCCGTTGCTGCCGACGGCGCTGGTGTCGGTGCTGCTGCCCGATTTCGAGGGGATCGCCGGGTTCGGGTTCTCGTCCCGGCACGTGGTCGGCGCCGCCGAGGCGACGCACCTGTTGCTCGGACCGGACAGGTGGTCGCTGGTCGCGGCGGACCAGGTCTCGGTGACGCCGCTCGAGGCCGTGGACCACACGCGTTCACTCGGGTCGGTCGTGGTCAACGGACCTGGGCAGGCCGTCGCGGACCCGACGGACCTCGCGATCACGTTGATGGCGGCCGAGGCGAGCGGGGTGGCGGCGTGGTGCCTGAACACCGCTGTCGAGTACGCGAAGCAGCGTCAGCAGTTCGGGCGTGTCATCGGGTCGTTCCAGGCGGTGAAGCACCTGTGCGTGGAGATGCTGTGCCGGGCGGAGCAGGCCTCGTCGGTCGCGTGGGACGCGGCACGATCCTTCGGTGAGGACGAACACCCGCTGGCCGCCGCGGTGGCGGGTGCCGTCGCGTTCGACGCGGCGGTCCGCAACGCCAAGGACTGCATCCAGGTCCTGGGCGGCATCGGGTTCACCTGGGAGCACGACGCCCACCGCTACCTGCGGCGGGCGTTGGCGTTGCAGCAGCTCGCGGGAGGCGTGGCCTTCTGGCGCCGGCGGGTGGCGGACCTGGCGCTGGCGGGTGAACGCCGTTCACTGGCTGTCCGGGTCGAGTCCGATCCGGACGTGCGGGCGTTCGCGGAGCAGATCGCCGGACTCGACGCCGCCGGGCAGCGGGAACGGCTGGCGGACAGCGGGTTCCTGGTCCCGCACTGGCCGGCGCCGTACGGCCAGGACGCCGATCCGGCGCGGCAGATGGTGATCGACGACGAGTTCGCGCGCGCAGGGGTGCGCAGACCGGACCTGGTCATCGGCGGCTGGGCCGGGCCGACGATCCTGCACCACGGCACGCCCGAGCAGCAGGAGCGGTTCGTGCCGCCGACGTTGAGCGGCGAGCTGACCTGGTGCCAGCTGTTCAGCGAACCGGAGGCGGGGTCGGACCTGGCGTCGTTGCGCACCAGGGCCGTGCGCGTGGACGGCGGCTGGAAGCTCACCGGGCAGAAGGTGTGGACGTCGCTCGCGCACCAGGCCGACTGGGCGATCTGCCTGGCCCGCACGGACTCCGGCGTGCCGAAGCACAAGGGCATCACGTACTTCCTGGTCGACATGCGGTCGCCGGGGGTCGACGTGCGGCCGTTGCGGGAGATCACCGGCGACGCGCGGTTCAACGAGGTGTTCCTCGACGACGTGTTCGTGCCGGACGACTGCGTGGTCGGCGCCGTGAACGACGGCTGGCGCCTGGCCCGCACGACGCTCGCCAACGAGCGCGTCGCGATGGGGTCGTCGCTGGGCGAGCCGCTGGAGCAGGTACTGAAGTCCCCGGCGGCTCACGACCACGCCGAACGGCTGGGTGCGTTGGTGGCGCAGGGACTCGCGGTGTCGGTGCTGGACCTGCGGGCGAGCCTGCGGGTGCTGAGCGGGCAGGGGCCGGGCGCGGAGTCGAGCGTGCGCAAGCTCCTCGGCGTGCGGCAGCGGCAGGACGTCGCCGAGTTCGCGGTCGAGCTGCTCGGGCCGGACGGTGCCGTGGACAGCGGCGAGATGTACGAGTTCCTGCTGTCGCGGTGCCTGAGCATCGCGGGCGGGACCACGCAGGTGTTGATGAACCTGGCAGGCGAGCGGATTCTCGGTCTACCCAGGGAAATCTGACGCAGTGAGCCCTGGATGGATTTCCAGCTCGACGAGACCCAGCGGGAGTTTTCGCGGAATCAGGAGCCCTGATGGATTTCCAACTCGACGAGACCCAGCGGGAGATCGCGCGGTTGGCGGCCGATGTGCTGGGCAGGGAGAGTGGCACACCCTGGAAGGCGTTGGGGGAGGCGGGACTGCTGGCCCTCGCCGTGCCGGAACGGCTCGGCGGTGACGGGCTCGGCGTGCTGGAGACGGCCGTGCTGCTGACCGAGGTGGGCCGGCGGGCGGTGGACGTGCCGGCGCTGGCCACGCTCGCGTTGGGCGTGCTGCCGATCGCGCGGTACGGCACGGACGAGCAGCAGGACGCGTTGCTGCCGTTGGTGACCGAGCAGCACGCGGTGCTGACGGCGGCGTTGAGCGAGCCGTCGCGGCCGTTGCCCGCGGTGCCGGAGACGACGGCGGGCCCGGACGGCATCCACGGCGTGAAGATCAACGTGCCGTACGCCGCCGAGGCGCGGCGGATGCTGGTGAGCACGAGCAGCGGTGTGTTCGTCGTCGACCCGGCGCAACCGGAGGTGTCCGTCCTGGACGGAACCGTGCGGCTGGAGGGGGCGCGGGGGGAGATCCTAGAAGGTGCGGACGAGGGGATCCGCCGGTTCGCCCTCGCCGGTGCCTGCGCGGTGGCCGACGGCGTCCTCGCCGGAGCGCTCGACCTCACCGTGAAGCACGTCGGCACCCGCCACCAGTTCGGCAAGCCCCTGGCCACCTTCCAGGTCGCCGCCGCGCTGGTCGCGGACGTCTACATCGCCTCCCGCACCCTGCACCTCGCCGCGCTGACGGCCGCCTGGAGCCTCGACGACCACGACCTCGACACCGCCGCGTACTGGCTCGCGGCGGAGGCGTTGCCGGCCGTGCACACCTGCCACCACCTGCACGGCGGCCTCGGGCTCGACATCACCTACCCCCTGCACCGCTACTACGGCACGGCCAAGGAGCTGACGCGGTTCGTCGGCGGAGTGGAGCACCGCTTGGGGGCCATCGATGTTCATTGACCTCACCACCGAGCAGCTGAAGCTGCGCGACGAGCTGCGCGAGTACTTCGCGACCGTCATGACGCCCGCCGAACGCGAGGCGATGCTCACCGAACGGCACGGCGAGACCTACCGCGAACTGGTCCGCAGGCTCGGCCGCGACGGCAGGCTCGGCGTCGGCTGGCCGCGGGAGTACGGCGGGCTGGGGTTCGGCCCGGTCGAGCAGCAGATCTTCGTCAACGAGGCTGCGCGCGCCGACGTGCCGCTGCCGTACGTGACGCTGCAGACCGTCGGGCCGACGCTGCAGTCGTACGGGACGCAGGAGCAGAAGGACTTCTTCCTGCCGAAGATCCTCAGCGGCGACCTGCACTTCGCCATCGGCTACACCGAACCCGACGCGGGCACCGACCTGGCGGCGTTGCGCACCAAGGCCGTCCGCTCCGGCGACGGTTACGTGGTCAACGGCCAGAAGACGTTCACGACGGGCGGTCACGACGCCGACTACGTGTGGCTGGCTTGTCGCACCGGGGCGCCGGACTCGCGGCACAAGGGCATCACGATCCTCATCGTGGACACGGAGGACCCCGGCTACTCGTGGACGCCGATCATCACCTGCGACGGCGCGCACCACGTCAACGCCACCTACTACAACGACGTCCGCGTGCCCGAGTCCCGCCGCGTCGGCGAGGAGGACAAGGGCTGGCGGCTCATCACCACCCAGCTCAACCACGAACGCGTGATGCTCGGCCCGTCCGGCCGCATCGGCGCGCTGGTGGAACGCGTCCACGGCTGGGCTGCGGAACGGCAGCTGCTGGACGAACCGGACGTGCGGCGGGCGCTGGCCGAGGCACGGGCCGTCCACCGCGTGAACGAACTGCTCAACTGGCAGGTCGCGAGCGGTGAGCTGGAGGTCGCGGACGCCAGCGCCACCAAGGTCTTCGCCGCCGACCGCACCCAGCGCGTCGGCCGGCTGCTGGAGGAGGTCGTGGGACGGCACGGCGCCCCGGCGGACCTGGTGCACTGGCTCGACGTGCAGGCGCGCCGCAACCTCGTGCTGACGTTCGGCGGTGGTGTGCAGGAGATCCAGCGCGAACTGATCGCGAACATCGGGCTCGGACTACCGCGGGTGGTGCGATGATCGACATCGAGAAGGAGGCCGCCCGCATCGCCGAACAGGGCGAATGCGCACCGCGGCTGGCACGCGACCCGGTCAACCAGCCGATGATCAACAACTGGCTGGAGGCCCTCGGCGACGAGCATCCCGGCTACGACGGCGTCGCGCCGCCCGCGATGGTCCAGGTGTGGACGATGGCCGGACTGCACGGCCAGCGGACGCTCGACGACCCGCTCGGTCAGATGATGACGATCCTCGACGAGGCCGGGTACACGTCCGTGGTCGCGACCAACTCCGACCAGACCTACCACCGGTACCTCGAGGTCGGCGAGCACCTCTCGGTGACGACGAGCCTGGAGGACGTGACCGGGCCGAAGCGGACCGGGCTGGGGGAGGGGTGGTTCGTCACGACCCGGAGCACGTGGTGGGTCGGGGACGAGGCCGTGGCGGAGATGCGCTTCCGGGTGCTGAAGTTCAAGCCCGCGCAGAAACCCGGACCACGACCCGAGGCGCCGAAGGCACAGGCCATCCGCCCCTCCGTCAACCGCGACACCGAGTACTTCTGGGAGGGCACCCGGCAGCACGAGCTCCGCATCCAGCGCTGCGGCGGCTGCGGCCTCCTGCGCCACCCGCCGGGTCCGATGTGTCCCGAATGCGGTGCCACCAAACCGAAGTACCTCGTCTCCGACGGCAACGGCGTGATCTACAGCTACGTCGTGCACCACCACCCGCAGGTGCCGGGCAGGCAGACCCCGTTCGTCATCGCCCTGGTCGAACTGGACGAGGGCGTGCGCGTGCTCGGCGAGTTCGACGGCGAACCCTCGATCGGGCAACGGGTCGAGGTCGTGTTCACGAAGGTCGACGAAGAGTTGACGATGCCGAGCTGGAGGCCCCGTGCGGATCGGTGATTCCCTGCCCGAGTGGCACGTCGAGGCCACGCCGACGTTCGTGATCAGCACCGCCCTGGCCACCCGCGACTTCCAGGACGTCCACCACGACCGGGATCTCGCGGTCCAGCGCGGGTCGAAGGACATCTTCATCAACATCCTCACCACGACCGGGCTCGTGCAGCGCTACGTCACGGACTGGGCGGGCCCGCAGGCGCTCGTGCGGCAGGTGAACATCCGGCTCGGCGCGCCGTGCTTCGCCTACGACACCCTGAAGTTCTTCGGCCAGGTCGTCGGACGCGAGCAACAGGACCTGACCATCGAGGTCGTCGGCCGGACCGCGCACGGCGACCACGTCACCGGAACCGTGAAGATCGAGGTGCCCGCGTGAACGCCGCCATCGTGGGGATCGGCGCGACCGACTTCTCCAAGGACTCCGGCCGCAGCGAGCTCCAGCTCGCCGCGGAGGCCGTGAGGGCCGCGCTCGAAGACGCCGGGCTGACACCGTCCGATGTGGACGGCCTGGTCAGCTTCACCATGGACACCAACGCCGAGATAGCGGTGGCGAGAGAACTCGGCATCCCGGAGCTCACGTTCTTCAGCCGGGTGCACTACGGCGGCGGGGCGGCGTGCGCGACCGTCCAGCAGGCCGCGATGGCCGTGGAGACCGGGGCGGCGGAGGTCGTCGTGTGCTACCGGGCCTTCAACGAACGGTCCGGGCACCGGTTCGGGCAGGTCCAGACCGCGGCCGCGGCGAACATCGACAACAGCTGGTCGTACCCGATGGGGCTGGGCACGCCGGCCGCGATGGTCGCCATGTTCGCGCAGAGGTACATGCACGAGTACGGGGCCACGTCCGAGGACTTCGGCCGGATCGCGGTGATCGACCGCAAGCACGCCGCCACGAACCCGCACGCCTGGTTCCACGAGCGGCCGATCACGCTGGACGACCACCAGTCGTCGCGCTGGATCGCCGAACCGCTGAGGCTCCTCGACTGCTGCCAGGAGAGCGACGGCGGGGTCGCGCTCGTGGTCACCTCGGCACAACGTGCCAAGGACCTGCCCAACAAGCCCGCCCACGTCAAGGCGGCGACGCAGGGCAGCGGCGCCGACCAGTTCACGATGACCAGCTACTACCGCGACGACCTGACGCGTCTGCCCGAGATGGGCGTGGTGGCGCGCGGACTGTGGGAGAGGTCGGGCATCACGCGGTCCGATGTGGACGTGGCCGTGCTCTACGACCACTTCACCCCGTTCGTGCTGGTCCAGCTCGAAGAACTGCGCTTCTGCGGCCGGGGCGAGGCCAAGGACTTCATTCGCACTGGCGCGCTCGAACTCGACGGCGACCTGCCGCTCAACCCGCACGGCGGCCAGCTCGGCGAGGCCTACCTGCACGGGATGAACGGCATCGCCGAGGGGGTGCGGCAGATCCGCGGCACCGCGGTGAACCAGGTCGCGAACGTCGGCCACGTCCTGGTCACCGCCGGCACCGGCGTCCCGACCAGCGGTCTAATCCTCGGCCAGCTGTAGGACGGCGTCGGAGAGCACGGGACGGTCCCCGGCCGAGGTCGACACCACGAGCCGGGTACCGTCCCGCCACACCCGCGTCGTCAGCGTCTCGCCGGGGAACACCACCCCGGCGAACTTGGCCGAGAACGACGACACCTGCTCCGGCCCGTCCAGCAGCGCGTCGATGACGGCCTTGCACACCACTCCGTACGTGCACAGCCCGTGCAGGATCGGCGCGTCGAACCCGGCCCGCGAGGCGAACTCGGGATCGGCGTGCAGCGGGTTCCGGTCACCACAAAGCCGGTACAGGTAGGCCTGCTGCGGCAGGGTCGCGGTCTCGATCAGGAAGTCCGGCTCGTGGGCGGGCACCTCCACCCTGCCGGACGGTCCGCGGTCGCCGCCGAACCCGCCCTCACCGCGGGCGAAGATGCTGGACCGGGTCGTGAACAACGCCGTCCCGTCCGGTGCCACGGCAGTGGCCTCCTGCACGATCACCGCGGCCTTGCCCTTGTCCCACACGTCGGAGATCCGCGTCCGCAGCACCGCCTCCCCGGACGCGGGCAGCGGCGAGTGCACGGCGATCTCCTGCGTGCCGTGCAGCACCCGCGCGAGGTCGATGTCCACACCGGGGAACGACACGACCGGCGCCGCGGTCTCGTGGAAGCGGGGCGCCACCACGCCGAACGTCGGCAGCACCCGCAGCCCCCGCTCGTAGACGTACCGGAGTTCCGTCGCCCCCAGCGCGAGGTGGTAGAGCAGCACGTCCGACTCGGTCCACGAGAACTTGACCTCGGGAAGCTCCGCGCCGACGGCGACGGAAGGATCGATCGGCATCAGGCGCCCCTCACTCGTAGGTGATCTTCACGTTGTCCGTGACCGGAACCGACTGGCACGCCAGCACGATGCCCTCGGCGATGTCCTCGGAGTCGAGCACGTCGTTGTTGAGCATCTTGACCTCGCCCTCGACCAGCCGGCAGGCACACGCGCTGCACGCGCCCTCCCGGCACGAGTAGGGCGCGTCGAGTCCCCTCTCCAGCAACAGGTCCAGCAGCTTCGTCCGGGCGGGCCACGGAAACCGGTGCCGCTCACCGTCCAGCGACACCTCGACGACGGCGTCCGGCCGTCCGTCCGCGATCGGCTCCTCCGCGCCGAACGGATCGCTGGACAGCGACACGAACTTCTCGACGTGCACGACCGGAACGTCGTGCAGTGCCTTGCGCGCGGCCTCCATGAACGGCACCGGCCCGCACACGAACGCCTCGTCGCAGGGGCGGACGAACGCCCGCAGGCCGTGCGGCAGCCCCTGCACCGATTCGAGCCAGTGCACGACGGTCAGCCGGTCCGGGTGCGCGCGAGCCAGCTCGGACAGTTCGCCGGCGAAGATCACCGAGGACTCGTCCCGGTTGGCGTAGAAGAGGAACACCTGCCCGGAGCCGCCGTGCAGCACGGCCCTGATGATCGACATGACCGGCGTGATCCCGCTGCCCGCGGCGAACGCGAGCAGCGACCCGTCCAGCGACGAGGGCGTGAACACCCCGGCCGGTGCCAGCACGTCGAGTTCCATGCCGGCCCGCAGTTCCGAACACATCCACAGCGACCCGTACCCGTCGGGCGTGCGCTTGACGGTGATCTTCAACGGTTCGCCCGGCGCGCTGGACAGCGAGTAGCAGCGCGCCACCTCGCCCGCCCGCACGGTCAGGAACTGGCCGGGCCGTGGTGAGAAGTCCGCGCCTGACAGCACGAACGAACGCGCGTCGGCGGTCTCCTCGATCACGGCGTCGACCCGCAGCCGGTGCACCTCAGCCATCGGCGACCTCCAGCGTCCCCTCGCGCACGGCCTTCTCGATGCTGTCGCGCAACCGCAGGCAGGTCGGCACCAAGGCGGCCCGCGCACCGCACAACTCGGGGCAGTTCCTGGTGTCGGAGAGCCACTGCACGCTGGTGTGCTGCGGGCTGTTCTTCTTCACCAGCACCCGGTTCCCGCAGTCGCAGCCCACGGGAACCATGCCGCCCTTCAGGAACTCGTCGCGCTCGCTCACGTCGCCTGCTCCTGGGGCTGCTGCCTGGCCAGGTTCTCGGCGACCTCCTTCTCCCACACCTCGATCGCCCTGCTCGTGTCGACCTCGAACTCGAAGCGCCGCACCATGTCGTCGCTGACGTCCTCGACGTCGACGTAGAACTGCTCGTACCAGCGCCGGAGCTGGTAGACCGGACCGTCCTCCTCGCACAGCAACGGGTTGTCGACGCGCGACTTGTTCTGCCAGATCTCGACGTCCTGCAGGAACCCGACCCCGATGCCGCGCGCGAACTTCGCCGCGATCTTGTCGGCGTGCTCGTCGTCCACGCCCGGCAGCTTCTTCACGATCGCGCCCCACTGGAGCTTGAACGACGTCGGCGAGATCGGGTAGTGGCAGTTGATCAGGACCGTCTCGATCTCGAGGCCCTTGTAGTCGTTCCACAGGTAGTCGA
The DNA here is from genome assembly GCF_024125735.1 of Lentzea sp. HUAS12. Classification (NCBI taxonomy): domain Bacteria; kingdom Bacillati; phylum Actinomycetota; class Actinomycetes; order Pseudonocardiales; family Pseudonocardiaceae; genus Lentzea; species Lentzea sp. HUAS12. The sequence goes on along the minus strand of NZ_CP099738.1, from coordinate 2,934,978 downwards.
TCATGTACGACGGCCCGTAGTACGCGGCCTCCGACCGGACCTCCACGTCTCCGGTGTAGTTCGAGCCCATCGCCACGTCCGGACGGCCGCGCGTGGTCAGGTACTGCGAGGCGACGTGGCCCTCCATCACGTTCTTGAAGTAGATCGGGAACGCGAAGTGGATGTAGAAGAAGTGGGCCATGTCGACGACGTTGTCGATGATCTCGCGGCAGTTCGCGTTGTCGATGACGACGGAGTCCCAGGTCCAGTTGCTCCACTCGGTCGAGAACGCCGCGTCGATGCGCGGGATCGTGACGTGCTCGGGCGGCGGGTTGCCCTGCGGGTCGTTCCACACGAAGAGCTGCTTGTTCTCCTCCAGCGTGATCCACGACCGGGTGCGCGCCCGCAGCGGGACGCGCTTGGCGTAGGGGATGTCGACGCAGCGGCCGTTGCCCGCCCAGCGCCAGTCGTGGAACGGGCAGGCGAGGGTGTTGCCCTTGACCGTGCCCTGGGTGAGGTCGCCGCCCATGTGCCGGCAGTACCCGTCGAGCACGTTGATCTCGCCGTCCTCCGAGGCGAACACCACGAGCTTCGTGCCGAACGCCTCGACGGCGTGGGGCTTGCCGTCGCGGAAGTGGCTCGCGAGGCCGAGGCAGTGCCAGCCGCGCGCGAACCGGGCCGGGGGCGCGCCCGCGTCGATCGTCCGCACACCGTCCTGCGTCATCGCTCTCCTCCAGTGATGTCGAGGCCGGCGAGGTATCCGAACGTCATCGCCGGTCCGAGGGTGGCGCCCGCGCCCGCGTAGGTGTGGCCCATGACGGAAGCGCTGGTGTTGCCCGCCGCGTACAGGCCCTCGATCACCGAACCGTCCTCGCGCAGCACCCGCGCGGAGGCGTCGGTGCGCAGGCCGCCCTTGGTGCCGAGGTCGCCGGGCACGATCCTGACCGCGTAGAACGGTCCGGTGGTCAGCGGCGCCAGGTTGGGGTTGGGCTTGGTGCGGGGATCGCCGTAGTAGCGGTCGTAGGCACTGTCGCCGCGGTGGAAGTCGGTGTCCTCGCCGGCGACCGAGAGCGTGTTGAACCGCCGCACGGTGTCCACGAGTTCCGGCAGATCGGCCTGCTGCGCGAGTTCTTCGAGGCTGGGAGCGGTGAGGACGGAGTCCTTCCACCGCCGGGGGAGCGGACGCCGTGGCGGGATGCCGCAGAACGGGTAGCGGCCGCGGTAGGAGTGGTCGAACACGAGCCAGGTGTCGCCGGTCATCGCGTTGACCACGTCGATGTAGGGCGCCGACTCGTTGACGAACCGGCGGCCGGTCTTGTCGACCAGCACGCAGCCGGGCAGCGACCGTTCCGCCAGCAGGAAGAACGGGCCGCGCGGCAACGGGACGGACGGTCCCCACCAGGCGTCGTCCATCAGCCCGACGGCCGCGCCGGCGCGTTGGCCTGCCTCGATGCCGTCACCCGTGTTGGCCTTGGCGCCGACCGTCCACTCGGTACCGATGTTCTGGTGCTGCTTGCGCATCTGCTCGTTGTGCTCGAAGCCACCGCACGCCAGCACCACGTGCTTCGCCAGGATGAGCTTCTCCCCGACGAGCACTCCGGCGACGCGGCCGTTCTCGTGGTGAAGGTCGGTCATCGCCGTGTTGAGCCTGATCTCGACGTTCAGTGCTTTCAGACCGGCACGCAGTCCCGCGGTCAGGGCCTGGCCCATGGTGAGGCGGCGGCCCGGCAGGAACCGGCGGACGAACACCTTGGCCGCGGTGGCGATTCCGCGCGGGTGCCGTCCGATCAGCGTCAGCCAGCGGTAGTCGGTCTGGGTGATCACGATGCCCGCGGGCGTCGGCACGTACGGCGGTTCGAGGTCCTCGACCTCCTCGCCGAGCAGCTTCGTCTTGAACGGCAACGGCTCGACCGACCGGCCGCGCGGCTGCCCGCCAGGCGCCTCCGGGTAGTAGTCGGAGTAGTCGCGGACCCAGCGGAACTCCAGCGGTGTGTGCGCGCGGACGAACGCCAGCATGGCCGGTCCCGCGTCCAGGAACGCCTGGCGCAGCTCGGCGGGGACCTCGGGCGCGATGTGCCCCAGGTAGGTGCCGGCCCGCTCCGGTGAGTCGCTGACGCCGCTGGCGGCGACCACGGCGTTGTTCGGCACCCAGATGCCGCCACCGGACCTCGCGGTGGACCCGCCGTAGTGCGCGGCCTTCTCGATGATCAAGGTCCGCAGGCCGTGTTGAGCGGTGCAGAGCGCGGCTGTCATGCCCGCCGCGCCGCTGCCGACGACGATCACGTCGTACATCGCACCTCCCGGAAGCTAAGACTAGAACAGGTTATAGTTCTGAGGCGGTTTGGCGCTATGGTGTAGGAGTTCCAGGCAAGTCGACTCACCAAGAACCTGTTTCTGGCCAAGAGCCTGTTCCAGGAGGGTTGCGTGGAGGTCACCGCGGACGTCGTCGTCATCGGCTTCGGCGCGGCCGGCGCGTGCGCCGCCGTCGAGGCCGCCGCGTCCGGTGCGTCCGTGGTGGTGCTGGACCGGTTCGGTGGCGGGGGCGCGACCGCGTTGTCCGGCGGGGTCGTCTACGCGGGTGGCGGGACGCGGCAGCAGGTCGAGGCGGGCGTGCCGGACTCGGTCGACGCGATGTACTCCTACCTGCGGCACGAGGTCCGCGACGCCGTGTCGCCGGAGACCCTGCGGCGCTTCTGCGAGGACAGCGCGAAGATGTTGGCCTGGCTCGAGGACCAGGGCGTCCCGTTCGACGCGCGGCTGTCGCCGTTCAAGACCTCGTACCCGACCGACGACTACTACCTCTACCTGTCCGGCAGCGAGGACGCCTGGCCCGACCCGGCGCCCCGCGGGCACCGGACCAGGGCGAAGGGCACGTCGGGCAGGGAGTTCTTCACCCGGCTGGCCGAGGCGACCCGGCGCGCGGGCGTGCGGATCATGCCGCAGACCCGCGCCGTAGAGCTGGTCCAGGAGAACGGCCGCGTGACGGGCGTGCGGTGCCGTGCGCTCACCGGTCTTCCGCGCGTCCTGCACAGCGCGTTGTCCAAGGCGGGCGCCAAACCGTGGCTGTACTACCCGCCGTTGGGCAGGAGGCTGTTCGGGCTGGCCGCACGGCTCGAACGGTTCAGCCGGCCGCTGGTGATCACCGCCGGGCAGGGCGTGGTCATCGCGGCCGGCGGCTTCATCGCCGACAGGGCCCTGGTGCACGAGCACGCACCGGCCCACCGCGGCGGACTCGCGCTCGGCACGCCGGGCGACGACGGCGGCGGGATCCGGCTCGGCGTCGCCGCCGGGGGGAGGACCGCGCGGATGGACAGGATCTCGGTGTGGCGGTTCGTCACGCCGCCCAGTGCCTTGCAGCGCGGTGTCCTGGTCGACTCGGCGGGACAGCGCTTCGGTGACGCGAGGTTGTACGGCGCCGCCAACGGGAGCGAGATCGTCGCGCGGGGCGGCAAGGCCTGGCTGCTGGTCGACGACGAGATCCTCCAGGTCGCCCGTGCCCAGGTCCGCACCCAGACCGCGCCGTTCCAGCGCTGGCAGGTCCGCCACCTGCTCGGCCGTGGCCTCGTCACCGCGCCCACGATCGAGGAAGTGGCCAGGAAGGCCGGTATCGCGACGCCCGAGCCGTTCGGGACGCCGCCCTATTCGTTGATCAACGTGTCGGTGCGCGCGGGGTTCGGTTACCCGTGCCCGATGCTCACGCTCGGCGGGCTCGTCGTGGACGAGGACACGGGCCAGGTGCAGGGGGTTCCGGGGCTGTACGCGGCCGGCCGGTCGGCGGTCGGCGTGTGCTCGGAGTCCTACGTCAGCGGCCTCGCGCTCGCCGACTGCGTCTTCTCCGGTCGCCGGGCGGGAAGTCACGTCGCGAAGGAGGCCAGGTGCTGACGATCCAGTCCAGGGAGGCGGCCGCCGAACTGCTGCGCACGGCGGAACGCGACCGCGTGCCCATCAAACCGCTGGTGGAGCTGTATCCCGAGATCGACGTCGTCGACGCGTACGAGATCCAGCTGCTGAACGTCCGCCATCGCAACCGCGACGTCATCGGGCACAAGGTCGGCCTGTCGTCGTTGGCGATGCAGCAGATGATGGGCGTCGACGAGCCCGACTACGGCCACCTGCTCGACGACATGCAGCTCGCCGGCACCGCGGACGCCTCGGCGTACCTCTACCCGAGGGTGGAGGTGGAGATCGCGTTCCTGCTGGCCCGCGACCTGCCGGGCGAGGGGTGCACCGTGCAGGACGTGCTGGAGGCGACCGAGTTCGTCGTCCCCGCCATCGAGTTGATCGACAGCCGGATCGAGAACTGGCGGATCGGCCTGCAGGACACCATCGCCGACAACGCGTCGTCGGCCGGGTTCATGCTCGGGTCGGAGCGCGTGCGTCCGTCCGAACTGGACATCGGCGCTGTCGCGGCCACGTTGCGGCGCAACGGCGAGGTGGTCGCCGAAGGGCGGGGTGACGCCGTGCTGGGCGATCCGGCGATCGCCGTGGCGTGGCTCGCGGCGAAGGTCGCGGGCTTCGGCGTCCGGCTGCTGGCGGGCGACATCGTGCTGCCCGGGTCGTGCACCCGTGCCATCGACGCCAGGCCCGGCGACGAGTTCCACGCCGAGTTCGCCGGACTCGGCTCCGTCGACCTGAAATTCGAATGAGGTGACTGGGTGAAGGCGGCCATCGTCGGCTCCGGCAACATCGGCACCGACCTGCTCTACAAGCTCCTGCGCTCGGACGCGCTGGAACCGCGCTGGATGGTGGGCGTCGACCCGGCCAGCGAGGGGCTGCGGCGCGCGGCCGACCTGGGGCTCGAGGTCTCGGTGGACGGCGCGGAGTGGTTGCTGCGCCAGGACGAACTGCCGGACGTCGTGTTCGAGGCGACGTCCGCGGCGGTGCACCGGGCCAACGCGCCGCGCTACGCCGAGGCGGGCGTGCGGGCGATCGACCTGACACCGGCCGCGGTCGGGCCGTACGTCGTGCCGCCGGTCAACCTCGGTGAGCACGCGGACGCGCCCAACATCAACCTGATCACGTGCGGCGGTCAGGCCACGATCCCCATGGTGCACGCGGTGTCCCGGGTCGTGCCGGTGTCGTACGCCGAGATCGTCGCGAGCGTCGCGTCGGTGTCGGCGGGGCCGGGCACGCGGGCCAACATAGACGAGTTCACCCGCACGACCAGCCGGGGCATCGAGGAGATCGGGGGTGCCTCCAGGGGCAAGGCGATCATCGTGCTGAACCCGGCCGACCCGCCGATGATCATGCGCGACACGATCTTCTGCGCGATCCCCGAGGACACCGATCCGGACCCGATCACCGACTCGATCGCGCGCATGGAGACGGACATCCGTTCGTACGTGCCGGGATTCCGGTTGTTGCGCGAGCCGCAGTACGACGCCGGTCGCGTCGCGATCTTCGTCGAGGTCGCCGGAGCGGGCGACTTCCTGCCCGAGTACGCCGGGAACCTCGACATCATGACGGCCGCCGCGACCAAGGTGGGGGAGGAGATCGCCAATGCAGCTGCGGCTCACCGACACGTCACTGCGTGACGGCTCGCACCACAAGCGACACCAGTTCACGGCGGACGACGTGCGCTCGATCGTCGCGGCACTCGACGGCGCCGGGGTGCCGGTGATCGAGGTGACGCACGGCGACGGGCTGGGCGGGTCGTCGTTCAACTACGGCTTCAGCCACACGCCGGAGCAGGAGTTGATCAAGATCGCGGCCGAGACCGCGACGCAGGCCAGGATCGCCGTGCTGATGCTGCCGGGTGTCGGGGTGAAGGACGACATCCTCATCTCCCAGGACAACGGCGCGTCGATCGTCCGGATCGCCACGCACTGCACCGAGGCCGACGTGTCCGTGCAGCACTTCCGGCTGGCACGCGAACGCGGGCTGGAGACCGTCGGGTTCCTGATGATGGCCCACTCGCAGCCGCCGGAGGCGCTGGCGAAGCAGGCGCGGATCATGGCCGACGCGGGCTGCCAGTGCGTCTACGTGGTCGACTCGGCCGGAGCCCTGGTGCTGGAACAGGTCTCCGAGCGCGTCGAGGCGTTGGTCGCGGAACTGGGGAAGGACGCCCAGGTCGGCTTCCACGGGCACGAGAACCTCGGGCTGAGCGTCGCGAACTCCGTCGCCGCGGCACGGGCGGGTGCCGAGCAGATCGACGGCAGCGTGCGCGGATTCGGTGCGGGAGCGGGGAACACGCCGCTGGAGGCGTTCGTCGGCGTGTGCGACAAGCTCGGTTTCGAGACGGGCGTCGACTTCTTCAAGATCGTGGACGCGGCCGAGGACGTCGTCCGGCCCGTCATGCCCGACGAGTGCCTGCTCGACCGGATGGCGCTGATGATGGGCTACGCGGGCGTCTACTCCAGCTTCCTCAAACACGCCTACACGCAGGCACAGCGCTACGGCGTGTCCGGCGCGCAGATCCTCGTCCGCGCGGGCGAGCGCAAGCTCGTCGGCGGGCAGGAGGACCAGCTGATCGACATCGCACTGGAGCTGAGCAGGGAGAACGTCCGATGAGCGAGGAAATCCTCGGCAAGGTGCGGGAACTGCTGCCGACGCTGGCCGAACGCGCGGGCGAGGCGGAGGAGCTGCGCAGGGTGCCGCCGGAGACCATCAAGACGTTGCAGGAGACCGGCTTCTTCCGGATGCTGCAACCCGCGCGGTACGGCGGCTTCGAGTCGCACCCGCTCGACTTCTACACCGCCGTGCGCCTGATCGCGAGCGCGTGCGGCTCGACGGGTTGGGTCGCGTCCGTGCTGGGCGTGCACCCGTGGCACGTCGGGCTGTTCGACGACCGCGCGCAGGCCGAGGTCTTCGGCGAGGACCAGGACACGCGCATCTCGTCCTCCTACGCGCCGACGGGCCGGGCGAAGGCGGTCGAGGGCGGGTTCCGGTTCAGCGGCAGGTGGAGCTTCTCGTCCGGCTGCGACCACGCGACCTGGGTGCTGCTCGGCGGGCTCGTCATGAACGACGAGGGCAAGCCGGTCGACTTCCGCACGTTCCTGCTGCCGATCGCGGACTACACGATCAACGACGTCTGGGACACCGTCGGCCTGCGCGGCACGGGCAGCAACGACATCGTGGTGGACGACGTGTTCGTGCCGGAGTACCGGGCGCTGAGCATGGCGAACACCGCGCGCTGCAAGTGCCCCGGCCAGGAGGTCAACCCCGGCCCGTTGTTCCGCATGCCGTACGGGACGATCCACCCGTACGCGGTGACGGCGCCGATCATCGGCATGGCGACCGGCGCGTACGCGCTGCACGTCGGCGCGACCCGCGACCGCGTCCGGGCGGCGTACCTGGGCGAGAAGTCGGTCGACGACCCGTTCGCGCAGGTCAGGATCGCGACCGCGGCGGCCGACATCGACGTGGCGTGGTGGACGCTCGAGAAGGACATCACCGAGGAGTGGGCGCACGCCGTCGCCGACACGAAGATCCCGCTCGACCTGCGCCTGCGGGCCCGGCGCGACCAGGTGCTCGGCAGCGGGCGGGCGCTCGGCGCGATCGACCTGCTCTTCGAGAGCGCGGGCGGCAAGGCGATCAACGCCGGACTGCCGTTGCCCCGGTTCTGGCGCGACGCGCACGCCGCACGGGTGCACGCGGGCAACGACCCGGAACGCGTGCTCGTGCTGTACGGCAAGAACGAGCTCGGCATCCAGGTCCGCGACGGGCTCTTCTGAGGGGGCGTTGATGAGCGTGCGGTTGCACTACCACGAGGCGGGCGCGGACAACGCCGAGACACTGGTCATGCTGCACGGCGGCGGGCCCGGTGCGTCGGCGCTGTCGAACTTCCGCGCGAACATCCCGGTGTTCGCGAAGTCGTTCCGGGTGCTGGCGGTCGACATGCCGGGCTACGGCCAGTCGGACAAGCCGGCCGAGCACGACCAGTACTTCTCCTTCGCCTCCAGGGCGTTGCTGGACCTGCTCGACGAGTTGGGAGTGGAGCGGGCGCACGTCCTGGGCAACTCGCTGGGCGGTGGTACCGCGGTCCGATTCGCTCTCGACCACGGGAAACGCGCGGGCCGGCTGGTGCTGATGGGGCCGGGTGGGTTGTCGCTCAACGTCTTCTCGCCCGACCCGACCGAGGGCGTGCGCAAGCTCAGCGCGTTCGCCCGCACGCCCACGCGGGAGAAGATCGAGGAGTTCCTGCGGATCATGGTCTTCGACCAGTCGCTGATCACCGAGGAGCTGGTCGACGAACGGTTCGAGGCGGCCCGGCAACCGGAGTCGCTGCGCGCGATGGCGGCCTTGGGCAGGTCGTTCTCCGGTCCCGACTTCGAGCAGGGCATGCTCTGGCGCGAGGCCTACAAGCTGCGCCAGCGGGTTCTGCTCGTGTGGGGCCGGGAGGACCGGGTCAACCCGCTCGACGGCGCGTTGCTGGCGACGAAACTGATCCCGCGGGCACAGCTGCACGTGTTCGGAGGGTGCGGGCACTGGGCGCAGCTCGAGAAGTTCGACGAGTTCAACAGGCTCGCCCTCGATTTCCTGACGGAGGCGTGATGGGCATCCGGTCGCTGGGGTATCTCCGGATCGAGGCCACCGACCTGGACCGGTGGCGCGAGTTCGGGTTGAAGGTCCTCGGCATGGTGGAGGGCAGGGGTTCGACACCCGGCGCGCTCTACCTGCGGATGGACGACTTCCCGGCACGGCTCGTGATCGTGCCGGGCGAGGAGGACCGGTTGCAGGCCTCCGGCTGGGAGGCGGCCACCGAGGCCGAACTCGAAGAGGTCGCGAAACGCCTGGCCTCCGCCGGTGTCTCGTACGTCGAGGGCTCGGCAGAAGATCTGGCCGAACGGCGCGTCACCGGGCTGATCCGGTTCGAGGACCCGTCCGGGAACACCTTGGAGGTGTTCCACGGCGCGGCTTTGGAGCACCGGCGCGTGGTGTCGCCGTACGGGCACCGGTTCGTGACGGAGGAGCAGGGGCTCGGGCACGTCGTGCTGTCCACTTCGGACGACGAGGCCGCGCTGCACTTCTACCGCGACGTGCTGGGGTTCCGGTTGCGCGACTCGATGCGCCTGCCACCGCAGTTCGTCGGCCGCCCCGCCGACGGACCACCCGCGTGGCTGCGGTTCTTCGGCTGCAACCCGCGCCACCACAGCCTCGCGTTCCTGCCGATGCCGACGCCGAGCGGGATCGTGCACCTGATGGTCGAGGTCGAGAACACCGACGACGTGGGCCTGACGCTGGACCGCGCCCTGCGGCGCAAGGTGCCGATGTCGGCGACCCTGGGCCGGCACGTCAACGACCTGATGCTGTCGTTCTACATGAAGACGCCCGGTGGCTTCGACGTCGAGTTCGGCTGCGAGGGACGGCAGGTGGACGATGAGGACTGGATCGCACGCGAGAGCACGGCGGTGAGCCTGTGGGGACACGACTTCAGCGTTGGCCACCAGAAATAATGCGGTCAGAGGTAACGGCCCGCTACCGCTCGGTTCTCGGCCACTTCTGCACCGGGGTGACCGTGGTGACGGGCATGTCCCCGGACGGTCCCGTCGGGTTCGCCTGCCAGGCGTTCGCCGCTCTGTCGCTGGACCCGCCGCTGGTGGTGTTCTGTCCACAGCGGACTTCGCGGAGCTGGACGGCGATGGCGTCGTCCGGCTCGTTCTGCGTGAACGTGCTGGCGGAGGACCAGCGGGAGATCTCCACGGTGTTCGGCAGGGCGGGCGCGGACAAGTTCGCCGGGGTGTCGTGGACGCCGTCGGCCACCGGCGCTCCGGTGCTCGACGGCGCCCTCACGTGGGTCGACTGCCAGGTGTCGGTGGTGCACGACGCCGGCGACCACCACATGGTCGTCGGTTCCGTGGTCGAGCTGGGTCCGGTGCGCGAGGCGCAGCCGCTGCTGTTCTACCGCGGCCGGTACGCCTCGCACGCCGAGCTGGACCCGCGCGGCTGGTCCGGCGAGGTGCTCGACACCCTCCTGACGTGGCAGCGCCAGTCAGAGTGGAGCTGACGCGGTGACCTGCCAGCACGCGGCGGGCACCCGCACCTCGTCGCCGTGCACGAAGCCGTCGAACGCGCTCCGGACGCCGGCCAGCATCCCCGGGCGGTCCTCTGCGGGCACGGCGGCGAGCGCGCGGGAGATGGGGCCGAGGTTGCTCAGGTACGTGGCGAGCAGGTTCTCGGGGATCGTGCAGGTCCGATCGACCGGCTCGACGTCGATTCCCGTCCAGCCCGCGTCCGCGAGAACGGCGCGGGTGTGTCCGGGGTCGGCGAACGCGTGCGGGCCGGGACCGTTCAGGTCGGGTGCCGGTGCGTCCGGTGCCAGCGTCGCCGCGACTTCGGAGGCGGTGGTCATGAACGGGTTCTCGTCCCTGCCGCGCCAGGTGATGAAGCACAGTTCGCCGGTGCACGCCTTCAACAGGTTCGCGAACGCGGCGGTCGGGTCGTCGAAGAACATGACCCCGAACCGGCTCACCACCAGGTCGAAGGTCCGGTCGAACGTGTGCACCTGCGCGTCCGCCCGGACGTATTCCGCCTTGCCGTGCGCGCGAGCGGCTTCGAGCATCGACTCGGCGATGTCGACGCCCACGCAGGCCGCCCCGGTGGCCTCGGCGATCGCCCTCGTGACGGCACCCGTGCCGCACCCGACGTCGAGAACGCTGGTGCGCGGGCGCCGGGCCGCGGCGTCGACGAGCACGTCCTGGAAGGGCCGCAGCATCAGACCCACGATGTCCTGCGCGTTCGCCCAGCCCTGCCCCGCGGCGTTCCACAACTCGGCCTGGGCGCTGTTGGATGTCATGGTCCTACCGTCCTACTTCAAGTCGGCTTGAGGTCAAGTGTCGTGGATTCCGCTGAGATCGGCATCGGCGAGGTGGTCCGCCGTTCGGGCGTGCCGGCCTCGACCCTGCGCTACTACGAGGAGCGCGGCCTGATCGCCTCCGTGCGACGGCAAGGCCTGACGCGCGTGTTCACCCCGGCCGTGCTGGAACAGCTGGCGTTGATCGCGGTCTGCCGCACGGCGGGGTTCTCGCTCGACGAGATCACGCTGATGTTCTCGCCCGACGGCCGCCCGTCGCCGAACCGCGAGATGCTCGCCGCGAAGGCCGACGAACTGGACGCGACGATCCAGAAGCTGGCGTTGATGCGCGACGACCTGCGGCACGCGGCGGCGTGCCCGGCGCCGACGCACCTGGAGTGCCCCAGGTTCCGGAGCCTCCTAGGCCACCCAGATCCGCGGGGCCAGTGAGGCGGCGGCCTGGTACGGGGACACGTTGGTGTGCACCACCTCCAGCGGCCACCTCTCCTCCAGCGTGACCCGGAGCCGTCCGGACAGGCCCGCGTACACCCCGAGCACGTCGGCGTCGTCGGTGTGCAGCAGGTACGTCCACTTCGCGGTGTCCGGAGCGCCGGGCAACGGGTCGCGCCACGCGCGCCGGAGCACGCGGCCGCCGTACCGCGCCGCCTCGTCGGCCAGCACCTGGTCGGCCCTGGCCGGGTCCGGCGCGTCCGCGGGACCGGTGGGGCTGAAGCGGTAGGCGAGCGGCGGTAGCTGGTCGATGATGCGCACAGCGGCCAGGTCGGGGTCGTCCGAGGCGGACCGGATGAGGTCGTGCTCCTCCCGCGTGATGCCGATGTCCTCGTTCGCCAGGGTGAGCAGCAGCGTCGCCTCCGCCAGCGCGGGCTCCCCGGCGAAGTAGTGCACCCGCACCGAGTTCAGCGCGTCGTCGTCCAGCCGGCCCGCGAACCGCGCGCACAGGTCCGTGACCACCGCGTAGGTCTTGACGTCCACCTGTCAGATTTTGGCCTTGAGGCGTTCGAGGTGCACGACAGGGCTGCCGAACAGCTGTCCGCTGCCGTGCGCCCGCTTCAGGTAGAGGTGCGCGTCGTGCTCCCACGTGATCGCGATGCCGCCGTGCAACTGGACCATCTCGGCCGCGACCTCGAACAACGCCTCCGAGCAGTACACCTTCGCCACCGCCGCCGAGATCTCGTCGGTGACCGCTCCCGCGGCCGACCTCGCGGTCTCCACCAGAACGTGCATGTCGGCCATGCGGTGCTTCAACGCCTGGAACGAGCCGATCGGCCTGCCGAACTGGACCCTGGTCTTGGTGTACTCGACGGTGAGCTCCAGGGCTCGCGCGGCCGTGCCGACCTGTTCGGCGCACAACGCGGCCAATGCGATGTCGCGGATTTGCGGATCCCACGGACCCAGGCGGGTGGCGCCGCTGGGTGTGACGGTGGCGAGGCGGCGGGTCTGGTCCATGGTCGGGGTGTGCTCGCGGGCGGCGCCGGGGTCGACCTCGTACAGGTCGGTGCCGTCGGTCGCGAGGACGATCTCGGCGGTGTCGCCGTTCAGCACGTAGCGCGCTGGACCGTCGAGGTCGTACTCGGTGCCGTGCCAGGGCCAGATGAGCGTGGCGACCGTCCCGTCCGCGATCCGCGGCAACAACCGCTCGCACGCCTCCTCGTTCTCCGCGGCCAGCAGCGCCTCGACGGCCAGCATCGACGCCAGCAGCGGCGAGGGCGTGAGGGTGCGGCCGAGCTCTTCGAGCGCGATGGTGGTCTCGGCTCGTGTCGCGCCCGAACCGCCGTATCGCTCGGGGATCGGCAGCACGCCGATGTCGGTGAGCCGGGCCCACAGGTCCTTGTCGTAGCCGTGCGGGGTCTCGATGGCCGCGCGCACGTCCGAGTGCTTCTCCAGCAGGCTGCGGACGGCGTCCCTGAGAGCCAGTTGTTCCGGTGTCACAACGCCTCCAGCACACGTGCTCGGTGCATCGACGGACTGCCCCACGCCGTGCGCAGGGCTCGGGTCTGCAGCAGGAACCGCCCGAGCCCGTGCTCGGCGGTGTACCCGATCGCCCCGTGCACCTGCAACGCGACGCGAGCGGCCTGCCACGCGGCGTCGGAGGTGGCGACCTTGGCGGCGGACACGTCCCGCGCGCTCATGGTCACGGCGGCGCCGAACACCAGCGGCCGGGCGAGCTCGAGTCCGATGAGGACGTTCGCGAGGTGGTGCTTGACCGCCTGGAACCGGCCGATCGGCGTGCCGAACTGGGTGCGGGCCTTGGCGTGCTCGGTGGTCATCTCGAGCAGGGCGCGGCCGAGGCCCAGGAGCTGGGCGGAGGTGGTGAGGACGCCCAGATCGAACGCTCTGGCGGTGGGCGCGCCGGTCGCGATCACCGGGCCGGGGGTGAGTTCGACCAGGCGGCGCGTGGGGTCGACGGAGTCGAGTTCGGTGGTGGGAGTGCCCTCGCGGAGGGTCTCGCCGTCGACCAGGAGGTAGCGGTCGGCTTCGAGGGCGTGGGGGAGCAGGGGAGGGAACGCCACGGAACAGCTCGATCCGCCCGACGACCCGATCAGCGCCGGAACCACCGCGAGCGTCTCCACCAGCGGTCCCGCCACCGCGTGGTGCCCCACCTCCTCGAACAGCACCACCAGGTCGACCGGGTCCGTCACCTCGTCCACCCCGAGCGACGCCAGGTCCGTCCCGCCCGCCCCCAGGAAGTCGTGCAGCACGGAGGCGAAGTCGGTCTGCTCCGCCGAGAGCGTGAACATCATCGCGGCAGCCCCAGGAGTCGTTCGGCGATCACGTTGCGCTGGATCTCGTTGGTGCCCGCGTAGATCGGCCCCGACAACGAGAACAGCCACCCGTCCCGCCACCCCGGCGCCACCTCGCCCAGGAGGTCGAGCGCCGTCTCGTGCAGGGCGACGTCCAGCTCCGACCAGAACACCTTCGTCACGCTCGCGGCCGGTCCGCTCAACGGCGAGGCCAGGGCACCGAAGGTGTGGAGGCGGTAGGCCTGTGCGCCGATCCACGCGTCGACGACGCGGTCGCGCAGGGCCGGGTCCGGGTTCTTGCGGTAGAGCTCGACCAGGCGGGAGGCCGCGGCGGTGAAACGGCCCGGTGAGCGCAGGGTGAGGCCACGCTCGTTGCCCGCGGTGCTCATCGCCACGCGCCAGCCGTCGCCGACCTCGCCGACGACGTCGTGGTCCGGCACGAACACGTCGTCCAGGAAGATCTCGGCGAAGCCCGGCTCGCCGTCGAGCTGGTCGATCGGGCGCACGGTGACGCCGTCCGAACGCAGGTCGAAGAGCAGGTAGGTCAGGCCGCGGTGGCGTTCGCCGGGGCCGGTGCGGAACAGGCCGAACGCGCGGTCCGCGAACGCCGCGCGGGAGCTCCAGGTCTTCTGGCCGCGCAGCAGCCAGCCGCCGTCGCAGCGGGTGGCCGTGCTGCGCAACGACGCCAGGTCCGACCCCGCCTCGGGTTCCGACCAGGCCTGCGCCCACACCTCGTCGGCGCGGGCCATCGCGGGAAGGATCCGCGCGCGTTGCTCGTCGGTGCCGTGCGCGAACAACGTCGGCGCCAGCAGGAAGATGCCGTTCTGCGACACGCGTCCCGGCGCGCCCGAGGCGTGGTACTCCTCCTCGAACACCAGCCACTGCAGCAGCGAGGCCTCCCGGCCGCCGTAGACCGCGGGCCACGACACCACCGACAGCCGCTCGGCGGCCAGCGAACGTTCCCAAGCGCGGTGTTCCTCGAAGCCCCCGGCGGTGTCCATTGAGGACAGTGAACGCACGTGTGCGGCCAGCCAGGCGCGCACCTCGGCCTGGAACGACAGGGTCTCCGCATCCAACGAGAGGTCCATCAGCCGGAGGCCTTCTTCATCGCGCGGGCGTCCATCCCCGCCAGCGCGTCGGAGCTCACCTCGGCGTTGTGCGCGTGCGCGAAGTGGTGCAGCCCGAACACCGAGTCCATGCCGGCGCGCAGGCCCATCAGGTCCTCGGACTGGTTGACCGCCTTCTTGGCGAGCGCCAGCCCGAACCGCGGCATCGCCGAGATCCGACCGGCCAGCTCGAACACGGACGACTCCAGCGAGGCACGCGGCACGACGCGCGAGACCATGCCCCACTCGTAGGCGCGCTGGGCGGAGAACCGGTCGCCGGTGAAGAGCACCTCCTTGGCGGCGCGCGGCCCGAGCACCCACGGGTGGGCGAAGTACTCGACGCCCGGGATCCCCATGCGCACCACGGGATCGGCGAAGAACGCGTCCTCGGAGGCGACGATCAGGTCGCACACCCAGGCGAGCATCAGGCCGCCGGCCACGCACGCGCCCTGCACCATCGCGATCGTCGGCTTCGGGATCTCCCGCCACCGCCGGCACATGCCGAGGTAGACCTCCATCTCGCGGGCGAACCGGAGGTCACCGCCCTCGCGGCCGACGTGGTCCCACCACATCACGGCCCTGCGCTCGAAGGAGACGTCGACGTCACGGCCGGGAGAACCGATGTCGTGGCCCGCGGAGAAGTGGTCGCCGGCGCCCGCCAGGACGATCACCTTGACCTCGTCGTCGTCGACCGCGCGGGTGAAGGCCTCGTCCAACGCGTAGGTCATCGCCGAGTTCTGCGCGTTGCGGTACTCGGGGCGGTTCATGGTCACGACGGCGACCGCGTCCCGCCGCTCATACGAGACTGTCACGCGTTCTCCTTGCGCAGTTGGGTTTTGAGGACCTTGCCCATCGCGTTGCGGGGGAGTGCCGGCACGAACTCGACCGCGCGCGGCACCTTGTAGTTGGCCAGCCGTTCGCGGCAGAACGCGATCACGTCGGACTCGCTGAGCGAGGACCCCGGCGCCGTCACGACGAAGGCGAGCCCCACCTCGCCGAGCCGCGCATCCGCCCTGCCGACCACGGCCACCTCGGCGACCCCGGGCAACCGGGCCAGTGCCTGCTCGACCTCGGCGGGGTAGACGTTGAACCCGCCGCAGATGTACATGTCCTTGAGCCGGTCGGTGATGGACAGGTAGCCGCGGGAGTCCAGCCGTCCGACGTCACCGGTGTGCAACCAGCCGTCGGCATCGACGGCCTCGGCGGTGGCGACCGGGTCGTCGAGGTACCCGAGCATCACGTTGGGGCCGCGCAACAGCACCTCGTCCCGTGCGCCCAGCCGCAGTTCGAACCCCGCCATCGGCGCCCCGCAGGTGTCCGCGACCGTCTCCGGCGAGTCACCCGGACGGCACATCGTGGCGACCACTGCCTCGGTCAGCCCGTACGCGGTGAGCACGGTCAGCGAGAGCTCCGCCCGCATCCGTTCGATCAGCACCACCGGAACGACCGCGGCGCCGGTGACGGCGAGCCGCAGGCTCGACAGGTCGAACGAGCCGCGGTCCGGGTGGTCGAGGAGCGTCTGGAAGATCGTCGGCGGCCCCGGCAGCACGGTGATCCGCTCCCGCTCGACCAGCCGCATCGTCTCGACGACGTCGAACACCGGCTGCGGCACGATCGTCGCGCCGGTGAGCAGGCAGGCGAGGATCCCCGCCTTGTACCCGAAGGTGTGGAAGAAGGGGTTGACGACCAGGTACCGGTCCGCGGAGGTCAGCTCGCCACAGGCCGCCCAGGCCTCGGCCACCCCGATCGACTGCCGGTGCGCGCTCATCGCCCCCTTGCTGCGCCCCGTCGTGCCGGAGGTGAACATGACGTCGCACAACGCTTCCCCGGAAAGCTCGGGCAGATCGACGTCGGCCGGAACCCACGTGGCCGGCAGTCGCACCACCGCGGGCAGTTCCGGGGACAGCGCACGGAGTTCCGCCTCCCGGTCGCGGCCGAGGAACTCGCCCTCCACGACCAGCACCCGAGCGGCACTGCGGCGGAGCACGTCCAGCGTCTCCGTCGCGGTGAACCGGGTGTTGATCGGCACGAGTGCGGCGCCCGCCCGCAACGCCCCGAGCGCCGCGACCACCCACCGCGCCGAGTTGGGCGCGCACAGGGCCACCCGATCACCCGGACGGACGCCCGTCCCCACGAGGGCGCGCGCCGCGTCGAGCACCGCCGAGCGGAGCTCGAGCCAGCTGAGGCGGACCTCCCCGTCCACCAACGCCTCCGCGTCGATGTACGAAGCAGCAGCGCGGTCGAGCACGGCTGAAACCGTTTGCCTGCTTGGATCTACGGCCACAACGCCCTCCAAAGCAAGTGCTTGGTAGGTTAGAGTATGGCCCATGGAGTCCTTCCGGCGCGAGGTGCGGGAATGGTTGTCCGCCAACCTCGTCGGTGAGTTCGCTGAGCTGCGCGGCCTGGGTGGACCGGGTCGCGAGCACGAGGCGTTCGAGGGCAGGCTGCGGTGGCACCGCCACCTCGCGCGGAGCGGGTGGACGTGCCTCGGCTGGCCCGGCGATCGCAGCGTGGAGGAGCAGGTGGTCTTCCACGAGGAGTACGCGGAGGCCGACGCGCCGGCGAAGGTCGACATCGTGGGCGAGGGCCTGCTCGGCCCGACGCTCCTCGCCTTCGGCACACCGGAGCAGAAGGCGCGCTTCCTGCCGAAGATCCGCGCGCTCGACGAGCTGTGGTGCCAGGGCTACTCCGAACCCGGCGCCGGCTCGGACCTCGCGTCCGTGCAGACCAGGGCCACCCTGGACGGCGACCGGTGGGTGATCAACGGCCAGAAGATCTGGACGTCGAACGCGCACTACTCGGACTGGATCTTCGTGCTGTGCCGCACCGAACCCGGTTCGCAACGGCACCACGGCCTCTCGTACCTGCTCGTGCCGATGAACCAGCCCGGCGTCGAGGTCCGGCCGATCCGCCAGCTCACCGGCACGTCGGAGTTCAACGAGGTCTTCTTCGACGAAGCGGTGACGGCGCGCACCAACGTCGTGGGCGAACCCGGTGAGGGCTGGAAGATCGCCATGGCCACCCTCGGCTTCGAACGCGGCACGGCGATGCTCGGCCACCAGGTGGGCTTCCGCCGCCAGCTCGACGCGATCATGGCCACGAACCCGGACGACGAACGCCTCACCAGGGCGTGGCTCGAACTGCACGTGATGCGTTCGCACACCATGAGGACCCTGAACGACGAACCGGGCCCGGAGGCGTCCGTGCTGAAGCTGTTCTGGGGGAGCTGGCACCGCCGGCTCGGCGAGCTCGCGATGGACTCGCTCGGGCCCGAGTCGATGATCGACGACAACGAGTGGCAGCGCCTGTTCCTGTTCAGCCGCGCGGAGACGATCTACGGCGGCTCGGACGAGATCCAGCGCGAGATCATCGCCCACCGCGTCCTGGGACTGCCGCGATGACCGGCCACGACCTGCTCCGGGACAAGGTCGTCGTGGTCACGGCCGCAGCGGGCACCGGCATCGGCAGCGCGACCGCCAGGAGGTGCCTCGAAGAGGGCGCCACGGTGGTCATCAGCGACTGGCACGAGCGCCGCCTCAAGGAGACGCACAAGGCTCTCGGCACCGCCCACGCCGTCCCGTGCGACGTCACCGACGAGCAGCAGGTGCAGCACCTGGTCGACGAGACGGTCGAGCGCTACGGCCGCATCGACGTGATGGTCAACAACGCCGGTCTGGGCGGCGAGAAGTCCGTCCTGGACATGACCGACGACGAGTGGGCGAAAGTCCTCGACGTCACGCTGAACGGCACCTTCCGCTGCACCAGGGCCGCGTTACGCCGAATGGTCGTCCAACGAAGCGGTGTCGTCGTTAACAACTCCAGTGTGATCGGCTGGCGCGCCCAGAAGGGTCAAGCCCATTACGCCGCAGCGAAAGCGGGCGTCATGGCGCTGACGAGGTGCGCCGCGATGGACGTCGCCGAGCACGGCATCCGGGTGAACGCGGTCGCGCCGAGCTTGGCGGCGCACCCGTTCTTGACCAAGGTCACCAGTGAGGAGTTGCTGACGGAACTGGCGTCCCGGGAGGCTTTCGGGCGCGCCGCCGAGCCGTGGGAGGTCGCGAATGTGATCGTGTTCCTCGCCAGCGACTACTCGTCCTACCTGACGGGCGAGGTCGTCTCGGTGAGCAGTCAGCACCCGTGAGGAAGGTAAGACCGTGAGCACCAGAAGGCAGGAACTGCTCGCGTTGGCGGCGAGGATGTTCGCCGAACGCGGGTACGGGCAGACGACCGTGCGCGACATCGCGGACGCGGCGGGGATCCTGTCCGGCAGCCTCTACCACCACTTCGACTCCAAGGAGTCGATGGTGGACGAGATCCTGCGGACGTTCCTGGACGAGCTGTTCACGCGGTACCGGGAGATCGTCGACGCCGGGCTCGGCCCCAAGCAGACGTTGAAGGCCCTGGTCGTGGCGTCGTTCGAGTCGATCGACACCCGGCACGCCGCCGTCGCGATCTACCAGAACGAGGCCAAGCACCTCACCGGCCTGGAGCGGTTCTCCTACATCGACGACCGCAGCGTGGAGTTCCGCAAGCTGTGGACGGTGCTGCTGGAGGAGGGGATCAGCGCGGGCGTGTTCCGCGCCGACCTCGACGTGGACGTGGCGTACCGGTTCATCCGCGACACGGTGTGGGTGGCCGTGCGCTGGTACCGGCCGGACGGCGAACTGCGCGCGGAGGCGGTGGCCGACCAGTACCTCGCGATCCTGCTCGACGGCATCGCCACGGGCCGCCGGAAGAACTCCAAGACATAGCTTGAAGGAGGGCCCCTCGTGGCCGAGGCGTACATCATCGAGGCTGTGCGGACCCCGGCGGGCAGGCGTGGTGGCGAGCTGAGCCACGTCCACCCGGCAGATCTCGGCGCGCACGTGATCACGGCGCTGCTCAACCGCGTGGACGTCGACCCGACGGACGTGGACGACGTGATCTTCGGTTGCGTGGACACCGTCGGCCCGCAGGCGGGCGACATCGCGCGGACGTCCTGGCTGGCCGCCGGGTTCCCGGAGCAGGTGCCGGGCGTGACGGTCGACCGCCAGTGCGGGTCGAGCCAGCAGGCGCTGCACTTCGCGGCGCAGGCGGTGATGAGCGGCACGGCCGACGTCGTCGTCGCGGGCGGTGTGCAGAACATGTCGCAGGTGCCGATCGGCTCGGCGATGACGGCCGGTTCGCAGGTGGGCAGCCCGTTCGAGGGCTGCGAGGGCTGGCAGCACCGCTACGGCGACGAGGAGGTCAGCCAGTTCCGGGCGGCCGACCTGATCGCCGTCCGGTGGGACCTGTCGCGGCGCGAGATGGAGGACTTCGCGCTGCAGAGCCACCTGCGGGCGATCACCGCGATCAAGGAGGGCCGGTTCGACCGCGAGATCGCGCCGGTCAACGGCATCGCGGCCGACGAGTGCCCACGTCCGGACACCAGCGCCGAGAAGATGGCGAAGCTCCAGCCGTTGCGTCCCGGCGGGCGGACGACGGCGGCGTTGTCGTCGCAGATCTCCGACGGCGCCTCGGCGGTGCTGGTCGTGTCGGAACAGGCCGTGCGCGAGCACAAGCTGACGCCACGAGCCCGCGTGCACCACATGTCCGCCCGCGGCTCGGACCCGATCTACATGCTCACCGCGCCGATCCGGGCGACGAAGTACGCGCTGGAGCGCGCCGGGATGTCCATTTCGGACATCGACCTGTTCGAGATCAACGAGGCGTTCGCGTCGGTGGCCATGGCGTGGGCCAAGGAGCTGAAGGTCGATCTCGGGCGCGTGAACGTGAACGGGGGAGCGCTCGCGCTGGGTCACCCGATCGGCGCGACCGGCACGAAGCTGTTCACCACCTTGCTGCACGAGCTGGAGCGGACGGGCGGCCGGTACGGGCTGCAGACGATGTGCGAGGGCGGTGGTCAGGCGAACGTGACGATCATCGAACGTCTCTGAGCCGGTCGATCGCCGCCTCGGCGTCCTTCACGATCCCCTCGACCAGGTCCGCGCACGTCGGCAGGTCGCCGAGCAGTCCGGCGACCTGGCCGGACGCGAGCACGCCGGCGTCGGTGCGGCCCTCGACGAGGCCTGCCCGCAGCAGCATCGGCGTGTTCGCCGCCATGACGACCTGCGACCAGGTGAGGTCTCTGCCGTGCTTCATGGCCAGGCCCTCGCGGATCATCGCGCGCCACGTCAGCCCGGTGTGCTGCCGGAACCTGGCCGCGTTCGCGACGGCTCGCGCCAGGCCGCTGATCCGGCCGGACCTCTCGAGGTGCTCGACCAGGTCCGAGCGCAGGACGCGGTGCGGGAGTCCGTCGACGCGGGTGGTCACGACCGTGCCGTTGAGATCCCGGTGGAGGTAGGCGTGTTTGACCGCGTCCGGAACGGTGCTTTCCCGGGTGAGCAGGAACCTCGTGCCCATCGCGATGCCGGCCGCGCCGTACGCGAGCGCCGCCGCGAGCCCGCGGCCGTCGAAGAAGCCGCCGGCCGCGACCACCGGGATGTCGACGGCGTCCAGCACGCTCGGGAGCAGCAACGTCGTCGCGACACCGCCGGTGTGCCCGCCGCCCTCGCCGCCCTGCACGATCACCGCGTGCGCGCCCCACTGCGCGACCTTCTCGGCGTGCCTCGCCGCACCGATCGACGGGATCACCACGACCCCGGCGTCGTTCAGCTTCGCGATCATGTCGGGTTTCGGGGCCAGCGCGAAGGAGGCGACCTTCACCTGTTCGCGGATCAGCAGGTCGATCCGTTCCGGGGCGTCGTGCGCGTCGGCTCTGAGGTTCACGCCGAAGGGCGCCGACGTGCGGGAGCGGGTCTCCTTGATGGCGGCTTCGAGCTCGGGGTAGGTCATGGTCGCGGAGGCCAGGATGCCGAGCCCACCGGCCTCGGCGGTCGCGGAGACCAGCCGCGGGCCCGCGACCCACCCCATGCCGGTCTGCACGACCGGGTGCCGCACGCCGACCAGCTCGGTCAGGGCCGTCCTCATGACGGGACCTCCTTGTCCCGCTTGCCCTGCGGGTCGAGCCTCGTCCTGATCAGGTCCAGTTCCCCGCCGGTCGGCAGGCGGGTCTCGCCGACGTCCTCGGCGACGAGCGGGAACGACGTCTGCTTCTGCACCTCGTCGACGGATACGCCGGGGTGCACGGAGACGATGCGCATCGAGTGGTCGGGGGTGCCGAAGTCGAGCACGGCGAGGTTCGTGACCACGCGGTGGACGTCGTGGAACGGCCCGGCCGCGCGGTCGTAGCCGACACCGGACACCACGTCCACGGCCTCGACCAGCACACGGGGGCTGTGCCGAGGCACCCAGTAGCTGGTGCGGTGGTTGACGGTGTTGCCCGGTGCGCCGCGGAAGCCCAGGAGTTGCCGGGTGGGCCTCGCGTGGTCGCCGATGGCGGAGATGTTCTGGTTGCCGAACCGGTCGACCTGGTTCGCGCCCATCACGACGTGCCGGCGGCCGTGCGCGACGACGTCGAACACCTTCCGGTACGGCAGCCAGCCCTCCACAGTGGACTCGGGCGTGAGCAGGAACGCCTCGCCGTCGCTCAGCAGCAGGTCGGGTTCGTCCGTCAGCCTGGCCAGTTTCGCCCCGAGCGACGGGATGAGGCCCATCGGGCTGGCGAGCGTCTCACCGGCGCCGAGGAACAGGTCGGCGCACGCGGCGACGCAGACCTCTGCTCGCGTGATGTCGCTCATTCGAGGAACCTCTCGTAGAAGTCCGGCCACTGCTCCAGGTCCGTGGCGGCGTTGGCGTACTCGCGCTGGAGGGCCTCGTCGCGGCCGTAGTCGGGCACGCAGCTCGTGAACCCCGCTCCACCGGGCGCCTGCACCACGCCGTCGACCATCATCCGGTTGAGCAGCAACGTCTGCGGCGGCCCGTCGAACGACTCCACGACCTGCTCGCACGAGACGTAACGCCGGTCCGCGGCCAGGCAGAACAGGTCGTCGAAGTACGGGTCGGGCCCGAGGTACTGGGCGTTGCCGTGCTTGTCGGCGCGGTTCAGGTGGACCAAGGCGACGTCGAGCTTCAACGCCGGCATCGCGACCAGTTCCTCGCCGTCGTCGTACGGCGACCGCACGGTCTTGAGCTCCGGCGCGTACTTCAGCACGTCCGAGCCGAGGCCCGCCCTGATCGGCAGGAACGGCAACCGGTGCGCCGCGGCCCGCAGCCCCGTCTGGAACATGCCCTCGTCCAGTTCGAGGACCTCGATCGCGCCGGTCTCGCGCGCCCGTTTGAACCACGGGTCGTACGGGATCGAGTCGAGCGAGACGAACCCGTAGACGAGCTTGCGGACCTTGCCCGCCGCGCACAGCAACCCGGCGTCCGGGCCGCCGTACGTGACCACGGTCAGGTCTGTGGCTGGACTCTTCAGCAACGCTTTGACCAGCGTCATCGGCTTGCGCCGCGAGCCCCAGCCGCCGATGCCGACGGTCATCCCGTCCTTGATGGTGCCGACGACCTCGTCAGCCGTCATTCGCTTGTCGCGCATGGTGTCCGTCCAGGAAGGCCTGCCGGGCGTGGTCCGACACACCGGTGAGGTTGAGCTCGAAGGTGAAGCCCTGCTCGAAGCGGTAGCTCTGGTGCACGCGCTGCGGGTCGATGCCGTTGATGGCCTCCTTGGCCGCGCGGATCACCGACGTGTCCTTCTTCGCGATCTCTCCGGCGATCTCGCGGGCCGCCTCGTCCAGCTGTGCGCGTGGCACGACCTCGACGACGCTCCCGTGGTGGTGCAACGTCTGCGCGCTGACGTTGCGCGCGGTGTAGTACAGCGTCCGCATGAGGTGCTGCGGCACGAGCCTGGCCAGGTGCGTCGCCGCGCCGAGGGCCCCGCGATCGACCTCGGGCAGGCCGAACGTGGCGTCGTCCGAGGCGACGATGATGTCCGCGTTGCCGACCAGCCCGACACCGCCGCCGAGGCAGAACCCGTTCACCGCGGCGATCACCGGCACCTCGCAGTCGTACACGGCCGCGAACGCCTTGGCGCAGCCCCGGTTCGCCGCCACGAGCGCGTTGTAGCCCTCGGCGCGCTGGATCTCCTTGAGGTCGACGCCCGCGCAGAAACCGCGGTTCTCGGCCCTGAGGACCACCACCCGCGCGTCCGGGTCCTCGCCCGCGGCCGTCACGGCCCTGGCCAGCTCGAACCAGCCCTGTGACGGGATGGCGTTGACCGGCGGGTAGTCGACGGTGACCTCGATGATGCCGTTTTCGGTGTGGCTGCTGGAGATTCCCATGGAGCCGCCTTCCGAACCAAGCGATTGCTTGGTAATTTAGCAGTGCCGAAGCGACCGGGGTAGGTGCTGGTGGAACTGGACCTTCACGGAGCAGTGGTCCTGGTGACGGGAGGCGTGCGGGGTGTCGGTCTCGGCATCACCCGCGCGTTCCTGTCCGCGGGCGCGACCGTCGTGACATGTGCGCGACGCCCCGCGGAGGTCGACGGCGCGTCGTTCGTGCCGTGCGACGTGCGGGACGCCGACCAGGTGTCCGAGCTGGTGTCCGGGATCGTCGCCGAGCACGGTCGGGTGGACGTGGTGGTGAACAACGCGGGAGGGGCGCCGTTCGCTTTGGCGGACAAGGCCTCGCCGCGCTTCCACTCGAAGATCGTCGAGCTGAACCTGCTGGCGCCCCTGCTGGTGTCCCAGGCGGCCAACGAGGTCATGCAGGAGCAAGGCTCCGGCTCGATCGTCAACGTGAGCAGCGTGAGCGGACGGCGTCCCTCACCTGGTACCGCCGCCTACGGCGCCGCGAAGGCCGGTCTGGACAGCCTGACGTCGTCGCTGGCCGTCGAGTGGGCGCCGAAGGTGCGGGTCAACGCGCTGGCCGTGGGCATGGTGCGCACGGAGCAGTCGCACCTGCACTACGGCTCCGAGGCCGGGATCGAGGCCGTGGCTCGCACTGTTCCGTTGGGGCGTCTCGCGTCACCGGACGAGGTCGGCGCGTGCGCCGTGTTCCTGGCGTCACCGCTGGCGTCCTACGTGAGCGGCGCGACCTTGGTCGTTCACGGCGGGGGAGAGGCACCCGCGTTCCTGACCGCTGCCGATGGGGGTACCGCATGAGCCGGGTCGTGATCGTGACGGGAGCGGGCCGGGGCATCGGCCGGGCCCACGCGCTGGCGTTCGGCGCCGCCGGGTGCAGGGTCGTGGTGAACGACCTGTCCGCGGCCGTAGCGGGCGAGGTGGCGGACCAGATCGGTCCGAGGGCCGTCGTCAACACCGACGACGTCGGCACCTGGGCGGGCGCGCGGCGGTTGGTCGAGACCGCGGTGTCCTCGTTCGGCGGCCTCGACGTGCTGGTCAACAACGCCGGCATCGTGCGCGACCGCATGGTCGTCGGCTGCAGCGAGGACGAGTGGGACGAGGTCGTCCGCGTCCACCTCAAGGGCCACTTCGCCACCCTGCACCACGCCGCCGCCCACTGGCGCGGAGTCGCGAAGGCCGGCGGCGCGGTGTCGGGCCGCGTGATCAACACGTCGTCCGGCGCGGGCCTCTTCGGCAGCGTTGGCCAGGCGAACTACTCGGCGGCCAAGGCGGGCATCGCCTCGATGACGCTGGTCGCGGCCGCCGAACTGGCCCGCTACGGCGTCACGGTCAACGCGATCGCCCCGGCCGCCCGCACCCGCATGACCGAGGCGACGTTCGCGGACATGATGGCGCCACCGGAGGACGGCTTCGACGCGATGGCGCCGGAGAACATCTCGCCGCTGGTCGTGTGGCTCGGCAGCGAGGAGGCCGGGGACGTGACGGGGCGGATGTTCGAGGTCGACGGCGGGCGCGTGTGCGTGGTGCACGGGTGGCGGCGCGGGCCGGAGGTCGACAAGGGCGCGCGCTGGTCGGTGGAGGAGTTGGGGGCGGTGGTGCGCAAGCTGGTCGCGGACGACCACCCGGTGCCGGTCTACGGGGCCGAGTAGGTTCGATCATGTGACCCGTCTCGCCGCACACGCCGCCGTGTCCCGTTGAACTCACCTGCGAGCCGACGACGATGAGGCGACGAGAGCAGCTGTCGATCTGACGTGAGCTGTGGGAGACCGACTGCTGGTGCGCGACCGCGACGCACACCGTTGATGGATCACCGACCGTTCGCCGCACCTCGGCACACGTGGCCCTGGAGGCTGGAGCGGCTGTCGACCGCGGAGATCCGGCGCCGGAGCGGCGCACCGAGGGACTGCGGCGCCGGCGTCGTGTCGTCCTGGTTGCCGTGCTCAGAGCCCTGCACGACGTGCCAACCGCCGTTGGAGGTGGACCGGGGTGTGAGTGGACTCCTCCGCTTCCAGCACGAGAGCAGGCGAACCCCGTACCCGGCGGCCGACCTCAGATCCGTTCGATGATCGTCCCGGACGCCATGGCCCCACCCGCGCACATCGTGATCAACGCCGTACTCGCGTCCCGCCGCTCCAACTCGTGCAACGCCGTGGTGATGAGCCGCGTGCCGGTGCTGCCCACAGGATGGCCGAGGGCGATGGCGCCGCCGTTGACGTTGACCCGGTCGAGGTTCGGCCGGTGCACCGCCGCCCACGACAGCACGACGGACGCGAACGCCTCGTTGACCTCGAACAGGTCGATGTCCGCCATCTTCATGCCGCTGCGCTTCAGCAGCCGCGCGGTGGCGTCGACCGGGCCGTCCAGGTGGTAGTACGGGTCCGAGCCGACCAGGCACTGCGTCACGATCCGTGCGCGGGGTTTCAGGCCGTGCGCTCGTGCGAACTCCTCGTCCACGACCATCACGGCCGAGGCGCCGTCGGAGATCTGCGACGACGTGCCCGCGGTGTGCACACCGTCCGGCACGACCGGCTTCAGCGTCGCGAGTGCCTCCAGTGACGTCTCGCGGAGTCCCTGGTCGGTGTCCACCAGGTCCTCCCCGACCTTCACCGGCACGACCTCGGCGGTGAACCTGCCCGCCGCCCACGCCGCCCGTGCCCGGTTCTGCGACTGGACGCCGAAGCGGTCCACCTCCTCGCGTCCGATGCCGCGGCGGGCGGCGACGCGTTCGGCTGCCACGAACTGGTTGGGCAGGTCGATCGTCCACGACTCGGGGCGCGGCATGCCGGTCTCGCCGATGTTGCTGCGCAGCGGGACGCGGCTCATCGCCTCCACGCCGCACGCGATGCCGGCGTCGATCGCGCCCGCGGCGATCAGGCCGGCGACGAGGTGCGTGGACTGCTGGGCCGAGCCGCACTGGGCGTCGATCGTGGTGGCGCCGGTGGTCTGCGGCAGGCCCGCGTGCAGCCAGGCCGTCCGGGTGATGTTGCTCGACTGTTCGCCCGCCTGGGTGACGCAGCCGCCGATGACCTGTTCGACGGTGGACGGATCGAGGCCTGTCCTGTCAAGAAGACCTCGTTGTGCCGCACCGAGGAGCTCGGCGGCGTGCAGGCCGGACAACCAGCCGTTCCGCCTGCCGATGGGCGTGCGCACCGCTCCCACGATCACCGGACTGCCCACGCGAGCCTCCTCGGCCTAGAAACTAGAACACGTTCCTGTGAAGCTCCAGACTGGCCGTGTGGGGGCTTCAACACAAGGCGCAACCGTGTTTGAATCGGATAGAACGCGTTCCACCTAGGAGGTTGCTCGTGAGCAAGCCGCGCATCCCGGAAGGCTTCGACTTCACCGACCCCGACATGTACGCGAGCAGGTTGCCGTTCGAGGAGTTCGCCGAACTGCGCCAGACCGCGCCGATCTGGTGGAACTCCATACCGCAGGGATCGGCCGGCTTCCCCGACGACGGCTACTGGGTGGTGACGAAGCACCGCGACGTCAAGGAGGTCTCGCGCAACAGCGAGCTGTTCTCCAGTCGCGAGAACACGGCGATCATCCGGTTCAAGGAGGACATGCCGCGCGACAACATCGAGATGCAGCGGCTGCTCCTGCTCAACATGGACCCGCCCACGCACACCAAGCAGCGCGCGATCGTGTCCCGCGGCTTCACCCCGCGCGCCGTGAACAGCCTGCGCGAGGCGCTCGCCTCCCGTGCCGAGCGGATCGTCGCGGAGGCGCTCGAGAAGGGCAGCGGCGACTTCGTCTCGGACGTGGCGTGCGAGTTGCCGTTGCAGGCGATCGCCGAACTGATCGGCATCCCGCAGGACGACCGCCGCAAGATCTTCGACTGGTCCAACCAGATGATCGCCTACGACGACCCCGAGTTCGAGATCGAGCCGCTGACGGCCGCCACCGAACTGCTGGGCTACTCGTGGACGATGGCGGAGGACCGCCGCAAGTGCCCGCGTGCCGACATCGTCACCAAGCTCGTCCAGGCCGACGTGGACGGTGCCGGGCTCGCGTCGGAGGAGTTCGGCTTCTTCGTGCTGCTGCTGGCCGTGGCGGGCAACGAGACCACCCGCAACGCCATCACGCACGGCATGAAGGCGTTCTTCGACCACCCCGAGCAGTGGGAGCTGTTCAAGGCCTCCCGGCCCGCCACCGCCGGCGACGAGATCGTCCGCTGGGCCACGCCGGTCGTGTCGTTCCAGCGCACCGCGATGGCGGACACCGAGCTCGGCGGGGTGGAGATCAAGCAGGGGCAGCGGGTCGGGATGTTCTACTCGTCGGCCAACTTCGACGAGGAGGTGTTCGAGTCGCCGGAGACGTTCGACATCACCCGGGACCCGAACCCGCACCTCGGCTTCGGCGGGAGCGGGGCGCACTTCTGCATCGGGGCGAACCTGGCGCGGCTGGAGATCGACCTGATCTTCAACGCGATCGCGGACGCCATGCCGAACATCAAGCAGGTCGCGGAGCCGCGGCGGCTGCGGTCGGGGTGGCTCAACGGCATCAAGGAGTTCCGCGTCCAGTACGCGTGAGAGACGACTGAGGCCCCTCCACCTGCGGATGGAGGGGCCTCATGCTGTGGTGGGGTCAGGACTCGACGCGCAAGGTCGCCATCGCCCGCTCCGTCTCCCAGAACGCCCGCATCGACTTGATCAACCCGTCCTCGCCCACGTTGTAGACGAACACGCCCTCGGTGTCGACCCGCGCCCCACCGGGCAGGAACGCGCTGATCGTGCCCACGTTCGCACACTCCGACCCCGCCGCGAACGAGTCGTGCATCGCGAACTCGAAGCGTTCCACGTTCGCGATGGCCAGGTCCCAGAAGGCGGCGATCGCCTCCTTGCCATGGTGCCCCTTGCCCTCGTTGTCGAACATCGACGGCCCCACCGGGTCCTCGACCACGGCGTCCTCGGCGAACAGGGCCAGCCACTCGTCCTTCGCGCCGCGCGTCACGCAGTCCATCGAACGCCACGACGCCACGCGGGCCGGGGTCTCGGTCTTCGAGGCCGTCCAGGTCACTGCTGCTGTCACGCGAACTCTCCGATCACCTCGTCGGCGAAGCGCCGAAGTCCGTCCTTCTTGGCCTGCAGGCTGCCGTCGAAACCGACGCCGTAGAAGAGCCACGGCACGACGATCGTGTCCGTCACGCCTGCCTCGGCCAGCTGCTTGTAGCCGTCGAGCCCGAACCGGTCGATGCACACGGCCTGGATCTCGAACGGCCGCTCGAACGCGCCCAGGTCGTCCAGAGTCGCGATGACCGACTTCAGCTCCTCGAACTTGATCATCGCCGACGTCCAGCCGTCGCCGACGCGGGCCGCGCGCTTCAACGCCGCGGGGGAGTGGCCGCCCACGTAGAACGGCACCGGGGACGTGGGGGCCGGCGACATCTGCAGGCGGTCGAAGTCGAAGTAGTCGCCGTGGTACTCGACCATGCCGCCGCCGAGCACGAGCTTCAGCACGTCGATCATCTCGTCCACGCGCGCGCCGCGGTTCTTGAACGGGACTCCGCACCACTCGAACTCCTCCGGCGACCAGCCGAGGCCCACGCCGAAGCCGAAGCGGTCGCCGGTCATGTGCGCGACCGAGCCGACCTGGCGGGCGAGCAGCAACGGGTTGCGGGAGCCCAGTTTCAGCACCTGCGTGTAGAAGTTGATCCGGGACGTCACGGCGCCCATCGCGGCGGCCGCGACGAACGGGTCGACCCACGGGGTGTCGGCGTTCCACATGCGGGAGCCGTCCGGGGTGTACGGGTAGTCCGCGGAGACCTTCTCCGAGAAGAAGAGGGAGTCCGGCAGCGCGATGGAGGCGTAGCCGCACTCCTCGGCGCACCGGGCCAGCTCGGTGAGTTGGTCGAGCGGGCTCATGGCGATGCCAACGGTGAACTTCAAGGCTTCTCCGATCCGACGACCCACATGGCGAAGAACTGCGACCCACCGCCGTACGCGTGGCCCAGCGCGACCCGCGCGCCGTCCACCTGGTGGTCTCCCGCGGTGCCCATGACCTGCATGGCGGCCTCGGCGAAGCGCAGGAGCCCGGAGGCGCCGATCGGGTTGGACGAGAGCACGCCGCCGCTCGGGTTCACCGGCAGGCGGCCGCCGATCTCGGTCTCGCCCGCCTCGGTGAGCTTCCAGCCCTGGCCGACGTCGGTGAAACCGAGGTTCTCGAGCCACATCGGCTCGAACCACGAGAACGGCACGTAGATCTCGGCCGCGTCCACTTCGGACAGCGGGTCGGTGATGCCGGCCTGCTTCCACAGCGCGCGGGCCGCGTCGCGACCCGCCTGCGGGTTGACCTGGTCGCGTCCGGCGAACGTCGTGGGCTCGGTGCGCATCGCGGTCGCGCGGATCCAGGCGGCCCGGCCCGACGTGGGGTCGGCCGAGATGACGACCGCGCAGGCGCCGTCCGATGAGGGGCACGTCTCGTCGTACCGGATCGGGTCCCACAGCATGGTCGAGGCCTGCACGGACTCGACGGTGATGTCCGGCTGTTTGAGGTGCGCGTAGGGGTTGCGGGCGCCGTTGCGGCGGTCCTTGGCAGCGACCATCGCGCCGATGTGCTCGGGTGCGCTCGCCCGGCGGATGTAGGAACGGACGTGCGGCGCGAAGTAGCCGCCCGCGCCCGCGTGCACCGGCATGGTGAACGGCGTCGGCACCGACAGCGCCCACATCGCGTTCGACTCCGACTGCTTCTCGAACGCCACGGCCAGCACGCGGTCGTGGACGCCGGACTGGACGAGCGACGCGGCCACGTTGCCGGTGCTGCCGCCGACCGAACCGGCGGTGTGCACGCGCAGCAACGGTTTCCCGACGGCGCCCAGCGCGTCCGCGAGGAACAGCTCGGGCATCATCACGCCCTCGAACAGGTCCGGTGCCTTGCCGAGGACCACCGCGTCGATGTCCGGCCAGTCCACGCCGGCGTCCGCCATCGCGCGGTCGATCGCCTCGCGGCACAGGCCCGCCATCGACACGTCGAGGCGCTTCGCCGCGTGGTGCGTCTGGCCGGTGCCGACCACTGCTGCCGGTCGCATCTACTCCCGCCCTTCCATGACGCAGACGAGGTTCTGTTGGAGCAACGGCCCGCTGGTCGCGTGCCCGAGGACCTTGGCCGCCGTGCCGTCGTGGATCCGGCGCGCGGCCTCACCGATGCGCGCCAGGCCGGCGGAGAACATCGGGTTGCCCGCGAGCACCCCGCCCGACGGGTTCACCGTCACGTCGTCGCCGAGCCCGAGCGCCTGGCGCAGCAGGATCTCCTGGTGGGTGAACGGCGCGTGCAGCTCGGCGACCTGGACGCCGTCGGCGCCCGCCGCCTTGCCCGCGGCGACCGCGGACGGGGAGGTCGTCAGGTCGCGCGTGCCGAACGACGGCGAGTCGGTGCGGTGCTCGAAACCGGTGATCCACGCCGGGCGTTCGCACAGCTCCCGTGCGCGGTCTCCGGCGGCGAGCACGATCGTGGCGGCGCCGTCGGTGATCGGCGCGCAGTCATGCCGCCGCAACGGGTCCGCGACGTACGGGAGCTCCAGCAGCTCGTCGGCGTCGACTTCGCCGGACAGCTGCGCGAGAGGGTTCGCCACAGCGTTCCTGCGGCTCTGCGCGGCCACGGCGGCCATCGCGCGTTCGTCCCACAGCCCGTTCTCGATGCCCATCCGCGCCTGGATGCCAGCGAGGCCGAGCGTGTCCGGCCACAGTGGAGTGACGAGGTACGGGTCGAGCTGCATCGCCATGACCCGCCGGAGCTGCCCGGCCGAGGACTTGCCGAAGCCGTAGACCAGGGCGGTGTCGACCTCGCCGCAGAGCAGCTTCACCCACGCCTCGTACAGGGCCCAGGCCGCGTCCATCTCGACGTGCGACTCGGCGATCGGCGGGAACGCGCCGATCGCGTCGACCGCCGAGACGAACGAGAACGCCCGCCCCGCCAGGTAGTCCGAGGAACCCGAGCACCAGAACCCGATGTCGGTCTTGGTGAGCCCGAGGCCGCCGAGCACCTCGTGGAAGATCGGGACCAGCATCTCGACACCGTTGGTGGTGCCGTCGGTCTCGCGCACGCAGGGCGTCTGCGCGAAGCCGACTACCGCAATGTCACGCACGCGAGCCTCACAGGTGCTGGGAGTAGGAGTCGAACGGCGCGTCCGGCTCACCGGACGGCCTGAAGTGGTCGATGTTCTGCATCGTCGGGCCCCACTCCTCGCGCGGCTTCCACACCGCCTCGACGCGCATGCCCATCCGCACGTCCTCGGGCGCGACGCCGAGCAGCAGGTGCAGGAACGGGATGTCCGCGCCGTCGAGCAGCACGTACGCCGAGACGTACGGCGGCGGGATGCGCTGGCCCAGGAACGGCACGTTGACCACGCAGAACGTGGTGATCGTGCCGCGGTCGGCGAGCTCGACCTGGTCCGTCGTCGGTACGCCGTCCGTCGGGCAGGCCGGGCGCGGCGGGAAGTAGACCTTCTCGCACGACGGGCAGCGCTGGCCGAGCAGCCTGCCCTCCATGAGACCGCGCAGGAACGGGTCCTCCGTCGGCGACGCCGAATGGGTGTAGTGCAGGGTGACCGGCGTGGTCACCATCGTGACGTCCTCGGCCTCGGTCGGTTCCTCGGCCGGCTCGTCGGAGAGCTCGAAGCACTCGATGTCCGTGATGGCACCGACCCGTTCGCCACGCCATCGCACCCGCACCCGCGCGCCGGTCGAGATCTCCTCCGGCGACCCGGCGTCGACCGCGTGCAGCAACGAGGTGTCCGCGCCGTCGAGCTGGATCAGCGCCCAGGCGAACGGCCGGTCGAGCGGCTGCCCTTCGAGGGGCTCGGGGATCCACGACCACCCGCGCACGACACCGGTCGCCGCCACGTCCACGAACTCGTGGAGGCGTTCGGCGGTCACGGGGTCGTACTCGAGCGGCGGCACGTGCACGCGCCCGTCGCCGCCTCGGATCCCGGTCACCCTGCGGCGGCGCAGATCCGAGAGGAACCGGCCCAGCGTCGGGCCGAGGGAGCGCGTGTAGTCGAAGCCAACGTCGAGCGGAGCACTCAGCGGCCGAGTCACAGATCAAAGTGAAACAGGTTCTCGAAATGGTGGCAAGATGGGTGCATGAAGCTCGGTCTGCAGCTCGGGTACTGGGGTGCTCAGCCGCCCACGAACGCCGCCGATCTCGTGGCGGCGGCGGAGGAGTTCGGCTTCGACGCGGTGTTCGCCGCCGAGGCGTGGGGATCGGATGCCTTCACCCCCCTGGCGTGGTGGGGATCCGGGACTTCGAGGGTCCGGCTGGGCACGTCGGTCGTGCAGATGTCGGCACGCACGCCGGCCGCCTGCGCCATGCACGCGCTGACGCTCGACCACCTGTCCGGCGGGCGGTTCGTGCTGGGGCTGGGCGTGTCCGGGCCGCAGGTCGTGGAGGGCTGGTACGGGCGGCCGTTCGCCCGGCCCCTGGCCAGGACCAGGGAGTACGTGTCGATCCTGCGCCAGGTGATGGCCCGCGAGGCGCCCGTGCGCAACGACGGCCCGCACTACCCGTTGCCCTACCAGGGGCCTGGTGCGCTGGGGCTGGGCAAGCCGCTCAAGCCGATCACCCATCCGCTCCGCGCTGACCTGCCCGTTTGGCTCGGGGCGGAGGGCCCGAAGAACGTGGCGCTGACGTCGGAGATCGCCGACGGATGGCTCGCCATCTACTACGCGCCGCGGCTCGCCGGCATGTACGACGAGTGGCTCGACGAGGGTTTCGCGAAGTCGGGGCGGAGCAGGGAGAACTTCGAGGTCGCCGCCACCTGCCAGGTCGTCGTGACGGACGATCCGGCGGCCGTGCGGGCGATGCTGAAGCCGTTCGTCGCGCTGTACATCGGCGGGATGGGCGCTCCGGGGATGAACTTCCACGCCGAGGTGTTCACGCGCATGGGCTACGGCGAGGTCGTGCAGGACATCGGGAAGCTCTTCCAGGCCGGGCGCAAGGACGAGGCCGCGCAGGTCGTCCCGGACGAGCTGGTGGCCGAGATCAGCATCGTGGGCGATGCCGATCATGTGCGCGAGGAGGTCCGCCGGTGGGAGAAGGCGGGCGTCACGACACTGCTCGTCGGCTGCCGCGACGTTGCCTCGGTCAAGGCCTTGTCGGAGGCTTGTCAGTAGGTGAAACGCGTTCTACTTTGAGGGTGTGGTCACAGGACTCTGGAACATCGCAGCCGATCAGCCGGACCTGACCGCGCTGGTCGATCCGAGCGGTCGCGAGATCACCTACGCCGGGCTCGCGGACGACGCGAACCGCTACGGACGCGGGTTCCGGGCCCTGGGGCTCGAACCCGGCGACAGCATCGTGCTGATGCTGCCGAACAGCGCCGAGCTGGTGGCGGTGTACTTCGCCGCCTACCAGACCGGCCTCTACGTGGTGATGGCCAACTGGCACCTCACCGGGGCCGAGGTCGCGTACCTCGTGCAGGACAGCGGTGCCAAGGCTTTCGTTGCGCACGAACGCTTTGCCGCGGCGGCGACCGAAGCCGCGGCGAGCCTGCCGTCCGGTGCCCGCTTCGCGGTCGGCGAGATCACGGGCTTCGAGCCGTTGAGCACGCTCGGCGCGGGCGAGGAAGGCAGGCCCGACGGACGCACCACCGGTTCGCCGATGCTCTACACCTCCGGCACGACCGGGCGCCCCAAGGGCGTGCGCAGGCCGTTGACCGGGGCCGATCCCGACGTCGTGCCGCCGAGTGCCGCCTGGTTCTTCGGCATCTTCGGGATCAAGCCGCACGACGGGCACGTGCACCTGTGCGGATCGCCGCTCTACCACACGGCCGTGCTCAA
Source organism: Lentzea sp. HUAS12 (assembly GCF_024125735.1). Lineage (NCBI taxonomy): Bacteria > Bacillati > Actinomycetota > Actinomycetes > Pseudonocardiales > Pseudonocardiaceae > Lentzea > Lentzea sp. HUAS12. The sequence continues at coordinate 2,900,406 of NZ_CP099738.1, read as the reverse complement.
CTTCGTGACCATCTCCATCCAGCTCGGCCACACCGCGGTGCTCATGGACCACTGGGCGCCGGAGGAGATGCTGCGGCTGATCGAGCGTCACGAGGTCACCCACAGCCACATGGTGCCGACCCAGTTCCACCGCCTGCTGGCGCTGCCGGACGACGTCAAAGCCAAGTACGACATGGGATCGCTCCGCGCGATGATCCACGGCGCGGCGCCGTGCCCGCTCGAGGTCAAGCGCCGCATGCTCGACTGGTGGGGGCCCGTGGTGATCGAGTACTACGCGGCCACCGAGGGCGGCGGTACGGCGATCAGCGCCCAGGAGTGGCTGAAGAAGCCCGGATCCGTCGGACTGCCGTGGCCGACGTCGGAGATCAAGATCCTGGGCGAGGACGGCACCGAGCTCCCGGTGGGCGAGCAGGGGCTCGTCTACATGCGGATGGGCGACTCGACGTTCGAGTACCACAAGGACTCCGAGAAGACCCGTGCCGCGCGCGTGGGCAAGCTGTTCACGTTGCAGGACATCGGATATCTCGACGAGGACGGCTACCTGTTCCTGTGCGACCGCAAGAACGACATGATCATCTCCGGCGGGGTGAACATCTACCCGGCGGAGATCGAGGGGGAGCTGATCTGCCACCCCAAGGTCGCGGACGTGGCGGTGTTCGGCGTGCCGCACCCGGACTGGGGTGAGGCGATCAAGGCCGTGGTGCAGCCGACGGACGGCGTCGAGGGCGATGAAGCGCTCACCGAGGAGTTGTTGGAGTTCGCACGCACGAGGCTCGCCAAGTTCAAGCTGCCGCGCACGGTCGAGTACGTGACCGAGCTGCCGCGTGACCCCAACGGCAAGCTGTACAAGCGAAAGCTGCGCGACCGTGCGTGATGCCATCAAGATGTCGGCCGCCGAGGTCGAGGAGTTCCTGCGCGGGCAGAAGACGTTGGTCGTGGCCACCATCGGCCGCACCGGCCTGCCGCACCTCGCGCCGATGTGGTTCGCCTGGGTCGATGGCGAGATCGTGTTCTGCACGGACCGCAAGTCGCAGAAGATCGTGAACCTGCGCCGGGACCCGCGGTGCAGCGTGCTCGTCGAGGCGGGGGAGTCCTACGAGCAGCTGCGCGGCGTGCACATGGAGGGCGTCACCGAGTTCACCGAGCTGGGCCCGGTCGTGGACGCCGTGGTGGCGCGCAACTTCGGCGAGGTCGGCGACGACCCGCAGGCCCGTGACGCGTTGCGCAAGGCGATGTCGAGGCGCGTCGCCGTGGTCTTCCGCCCGACGAAGACCGCCAGCTGGGACCACCGGAAGACGATGTCTGGAGTGACACCGTGACCCTGAACCGTCGTCAGGTGCTCGCCGGAGCCGGCCTCGCGCTGGCCTCCGGACTGGTCAGACCCGGCTCGGCGTCCGCCGACCTCGGGGAGTTCGACGTCGTGGTCGTCGGTGCGGGCGCGGCGGGCATGACCGCCGCGCTGACCGCCGCCAAGCGCGGCCTCACCTGCGTGGTCCTGGAGAAGGCGCCGACGTACGGCGGCTCGGCCGCGAGGTCCGGCGCGGGCATCTGGATCCCCAACAACGAGGTGATCCTGGCCGCCGGTGTGCCGGACACGCCGGCGAAGGCCGCGCAGTACCTCGCGGCGGTCGTCGGCGACATCCCGCCGGCCCGCCAGCAGGCCTACCTGGCACAGGGGCCGCGGATGATCTCGTTCGTCCTGCGGAACAGCCCGCTGCGCTTCCGGCACATGGACGGCTACAGCGACTACTACCCGGAGTTCCCCGGCGGCATCGCCAAGGGCCGTTCGATCGAACCGGAGGTGCTCGACGGCCGCGTCCTCGGTGCCGAGCTGGCGAACCTGAACGCGCCGTACCTGAGCCCGCCCGCCGGCATGGTCATCTACGGCGCCGACTACAAGTGGCTCGCGCTGGCCCTGGTCAACGCCAAGGGTGCGGCGACCGCGGCCGCCGCTCTCGCCCGCGGCACCGCGGCCGCGCTGGCGGGGGAGAAGCCGCTGACGATGGGCCAGGCGCTGGCCGGTGGTCTGCGCGCGGGCCTGTTGCAGTCGAACGTACCGGTGTGGCTGAACACCGGCCTGCAGGACCTCGTCGTGGAGAACGGCGCCGTCCGCGGCGTGGTGACCTCACGAGGTGTCGTGCGCGCTCGCCGCGGAGTGATCATGGGCTCCGGCGGTTTCGAGCACAACGCGGCCATGCGCGCCCAGTACCAGCAGCAGCCGATCGGTACCCAGTGGACGGTCGGCGCGAAGGAGAACACCGGCGACGGCCACCGCGCGGGCCTCAGGGCGGGCGCCGCCGTCGACCTGATGGACGACGCCTGGTGGGGCCCGGCCATCCCGACGCCCGGCTCCCCGTACTTCTGCCTCGCCGAACGCACGCTGCCCGGCGGCCTGATGATCAACGCCGCCGGCCGGCGGTTCGTCAACGAGGCCGCGCCCTACAGCGACGTCGTGCACGTCATGTACGACAAGAACCCCACCGACCCGTGCATCCCGGCGTGGCTCGTCGTGGACCAGAACTACCGCAACAGGTACCTCTTCGCCGACGTCGCCCCGACCCTGCCGCTGCCCGACGGCTGGTACTCCTCCGGCGCGGTCGTGAAGGACTGGTCCCTCGACGGCCTGGCGACGGCCATCGGCGTGCCGGCGGCGAACCTGAAGTCGACCGTCAGCCGGTTCAACGGCCAGGCCGTGACCGGCCGCGACGCCGACTTCCGCCGCGGCGACAGCGCCTACGACCACTACTACACCGATCCGGCGGTCTTCCCGAACTCGTGCCTCGCACCGCTGTGGGCACCACCGTTCTACGCCTTCAAGATCGTGCCCGGCGACCTCGGCACGAAGGGCGGCCTGGTCACCGACGCGCGTGCCCGCGTGCTGCGGCCGGACGGCTCGGCCATCCCCGGCCTGTACGCGGCGGGCAACGTGAGCTCGGCCGTGATGGGCCGCAGCTACGCCGGGGCCGGATCGACCATCGGGCCCGCGATGACGTTCGGGTACATCGCGGCCAACGACATCTAAGGGCAGCGGCAGAACGCGGCCGCGCCCGCGAACCGCACCTCGTCGGTGATGCGCACGAACGGCCAGCCACCGGTCTTCGCGAGCAGGAGATCGGTGGTCTCGCTGTCGCCTGCGACGAAGCACACCGTCCTGCCGTCCGTCAGCGCGGCGCGGACGGCGTCGGTGAACCCCGCGGTGCCCTTGGGGTGACCGACCTCGCCCGAGACGAACACCCGCGCGAACCGGTCGGCCAGACCGGAGAGCGCGATCTTCGCGCGTTGCAGCGATCGGCACCCGTCGGTGGCCAGCCACAGCTCGTGCCGTTCGCCGAGGGACTCCAACGCCTGTTCCACACCGGGGAACGGGACCACCAAAGCGCGGCGCAGCCTGCGGAACGCGAGCGCGGCGACCTGGGCGTCGACTGAGCTGCCCAGGTCGTCCAGGGCGAGCCGCCACGCGCGCACGTCGTTGCCGACCAGCGCGTCCACGACCTCGGGTGGCATCGGCAGATCGTGGAAGTCCGCCCAGAGCGCCTCCCAGGACGCGACCCGTTCGACCTCGCGGTGAGTGATCTGCCGGTTCTCGCGCCACTCCCGGCGCGCGGCGGCCAGCACGGTGTCGACCGCCTGCTCGTCCGCGGTGATCGCGAGCTCGTCCAGCACCGCGGCGATGGCGGCACGCGCGGCGGTGCCGTCCGGGATCAGGCAGTCGTCGAGGTCGATGATCACAACAGGGCTCACCGGTCGATGCTAACGACCCTTGAACTCCGGCTTGCGCTTCTCGGAGAACGCCCGCGGCCCCTCCTTGGCGTCCTCACTGGAGAACACCTCCATGCCGAGCCGGGCGTCCACTGTGAACCCGTCGTTCTCGTGCATCGCCTCGGTCTCCCGCATGGTCTGCAGGATCTTCCGCACGGCGATCGGCCCGTTGGCCGTGATGAGCGCCGCCAGTTCCAACGCCTTGTCGAGGGCCTGCCCGTCCGGTACCACATGGCCGATCAGCCCGATCTCCTTGGCCTCGGCCGCCCTGATGTGCCGCCCGGTCAGCAGGAGGTCGGCCGCGACCGTGTACGGGATCTGGCGCGGCAGCCGCACCGCCGAACCACCGAGCGGGAACAGGCCCCAGCGCGCCTCGGAGACGCCGAACCGCGCGCTCTCGCCGGCCACGCGGATGTCCGTCGCCTGAAGGATTTCCGTGCCGCCGGCGACCGCCGGGCCTTCCACCGCCGCGATGAGCGGTTTCGTCAATCGACGTCCTTTCAGCAGCGACTCGATGACGGAGAAGTCGAACTTGCCGGCGTTCTCGCTGGGGTGGCTGGACGTCATGGCCTTGAGGTCCGCGCCCGCGCAGAACGAACCGCCCGCGCCGGTCAGGACGGCGACCCGGACGTCCGGGTCCTCGTCCACGCGGTCCCACGCCTCTTTCATGATGGCCAGCATGGGGCCGGACAGGGCGTTGCGGACCTCCGGGCGGTTCATCGTGACGATCAGGACGTTGTCGACCAAGTCCACCAACGCGTGTGGTTCCGTCGTCATCGTCATTCGCGCGCCTCCTGGATCGAGTCTGACCGCACGGGGGATTGTCGAGAACAGTAACACGTTCTACTTTGCGTACCATGGCCCTCAACGTCGCAGACCTCGTTGAACACGCCGCCGACACCGTGCCCGACCGGACCGCGCTCGTCTGCGGACCGAAGAGGGTCACCTACGCCGAACTCGAGGCGCGAGCCAACAAACTGGCTCACCACCTGGCAAAGAACGGCGTGACGCAGGGTTCGCACGTGGGCCTCTACGCGCGCAACTCGATCGAACTGGTCGAAGCCATGCTCGCGGTCTACAAGCTGCGGGCCGTGGCCATCAACGTGAACTACCGCTACACCAAGAACGAGTTGCACTACCTCTTCGGTGAGGCGGACCTGACCGCGCTGGTGCACGAACGGCGGTACTCGCCGTTGGTCGCGGAGGTCGGGGCGCCCGGCCACACGGTCGTGATCGACGACGAGACCGAGGAACCGTTCGAGGGCACCGACTACGAGACGGCACTGGCAGAGGAGTCCGGAGAGCGGGACTTCCCGCCGCGCAGCCCGGACGACCTCTACATCCTGTTCACCGGTGGCACCACCGGCATGCCCAAGGGCGTGATGTGGCGGCACGAGGACGTCTGGCGCACGCTCGGCGGCGGCATCGACTTCGTCACCGGCGAGCGGCTCACCGACGAGTGGCACCAGGCGAAGTCCGGCGAGGACTACGGGCTCGTCCGGCTGTGCCTGCCGCCGCTCATCCACGGCGCGGCGCAGTGGGCCGTGCTCGGCGCGTTGTTCAGCGGCAGCACGGTGGTGCTGGTGCCCAAGTTCGACCCCGTCGAGATCTGGCAGGTGATCGAAAGGGAAAAGGTCCAGGTCGCCGTCATCACCGGGGACGCGATGGGCCGGCCGCTGATCGAGGAGTTCCAGCGCGGCACCTACGACGGCTCGTCGCTCTACATCCTCAACAGCAGCGCCGCGCTGTTCTCCTACACCGTCAAGAAGCAGTACCAGGAGCTGCTGCCGCACACGACGCTGCTGGAGTCGATCGGGTCGAGCGAGACCGGGTCCACCGGCATCGGCGCGGTGCCCAAGGAGATCGTGCAGACCGACGGCACCAAGGTGAAGCTCAACGAGGACACCATCGTCATCGACGACGACGGCAACAAGCTCGAGCCGAAGCCCGGCGTGATCGGCAAGCTGGCCCGCGGCGGGCACATCCCGATCGGCTACTACAAGGACCCCGAGAAGACCGCGCGGATGTTCGTCGAGGTCGACGGCAAGCGGTTCACGGTGCCCGGCGACTTCGCCCGCTTCGAGTCCGACGGCGACATCACGTTGCTGGGACGCGGCAACACGTGCGTCAACACCGGCGGCGAGAAGGTGTTCCCCGAAGAGGTCGAGGGCGTGCTGAAGTCACACCCCGACGTGTTCGACGCGCTCGTGATCGGCGTGCCGGACGACCTGCTCGGCCAACGGGTCGGCGCGATCGTCCAGCCGCGTGACGGCACCACGCCGACGCTGTCCGAACTGGACGCCCACGTCCGCGAGACCCTCGCGGGCTACAAGGTGCCGCGGTCGTTGTGGCTCGTCGGCGAGATCGGCCGCACCCCCAGCGGCAAACCCGACTACCAGTGGGCGAAGCGCCACGTGGAGGACCATGCGCACCAGCCTGTGTGACGAGCTGGGCATCGAGCACCCCGTCTTCGGCTTCACGCCGTCCGAGCACGTGGCGGCGGCGATCAGCAGAGCGGGCGGGCTCGGTGTCCTCGGTTGCGTGCGGTTCAACGACGCGGAGGACCTCGACCGCGCGTTGACGTGGATGGACGAGAACACCGACGGCAAGCCGTACGGCGTCGACATCGTCATGCCCGCCACCGTGCCGAAGGAAGGCACGCAGATCGATCTCGCCGGGCTCATCCCCCAGAGCCACAAGGACTTCGTGGCCCAGACCCTGCTGAAGCTCGGCGTGCCACCGCTGCCCGACGGCGAGGGCGGCGAGGGCGTGCTCGGCTGGCTGCACTCCGTCGCGCGCTCGCACGTCGACGTGGCCCTGGAACACCCGATCCGGCTGATCGCGAACGCCCTGGGCTCGCCTCCCACCGACGTCATCGAACGGGCACACGCCGCGGGAGTGCCCGTGGCGGCGTTGGCGGGCAAGGCCGAACACGCGCGCCGGCACGTGGCGAACGGCGTCGACATCGTGGTGGCGCAGGGGTACGAGGCCGGCGGCCACACGGGTGAGGTCGCGACGATGGTGCTGGTGCCGGAGATCGTGGACGCGGTCGACGTGCCGGTGCTCGCCGCCGGTGGCATCGGATCCGGACGTCAGGCGGCTGCGGCGATGGCGTTGGGCGCGTCCGGGGTGTGGATGGGCTCCTACTGGCTCACCACGGCCGAGTACACCCTCGGCAACTCCAGCACCCAGGAGGCGTTGCTCGCCGCCGGGTCCAGCGACACCGTCCGCACCCGCATCTACACCGGCAAACCGGCGCGGCTGCTGAAGACGCGCTGGACCGAGGCGTGGACGTCGGACGAGGCACCGGACCCGCTGCCGATGCCGTTGCAGAACATCCTGGTCAGCGAGGCGCACCTGCGGATCGCCCGGTCCGACGACCCGTCCGTGGTGTCGATGCCGGTCGGACAGGTCGTCGGGCGGATGAACGAGGTGCGCCCGGTCGCGGACGTCCTGGCTGACCTGCTGCGCGAGTTCGACGAGACGGTCGAACGCCTCACCAAGCTGCGCTGATCGCGGCGGTCACACGACGCTTGACCTCGGGACGCGGCGGGTTAGGGTGTGCGCCGGAAACATCTGTTCTGGGGGAACCACATGAAGCGCACCCGCGCGGCCTTGCCATGCCTTGTCGTGCTCGCGACGCTCGTCGCCGCGCCCCAGGCGTCGGCCGACGCCTGCCAGTACACCAAGCAGGACCTGCCCGTTCCGGCCGGGGCGACGGCGAACGTCTTCCTCAGCGGTGGCAGCGCCGACAACAGCCGGATCGCCGGTTCCGCGCAGGTGGGGCAGGACACCGTCGGAGCCTATTGGGCGAACAGCACCCTGCTGCAACTGCCGCCGTCACCCACGGGCGCGAACAACGTCATCCCGGTCGACGTGAACAACACCGGGGTCATCACCGGCTCCGTGCTGGACACGCGGGACGGGATGCCGCGGACGGTGCGAGCGTTCCGCTACGAGAACGGCGCGTACGAGTTCCTGGAGACCGATGCGGGCGTGGAGTCGGACGGGCGGGCGATCAACCAGGCGGGTGACGTCGCCGGTACGCACGGCACCGACCTGTACCTGTGGCCCCGCGGTGGTGCCCGGAAGCTGATCGCCGCCAACACCGGCCTGGTGCTCGGCATCACCGACGACGGCAAGATCGTGACCGCGGCACCGGGTTTCACGGCGAAGGTGTACGACGTGAACGGTGGTCCGACGGTGGACATCCCCAGGGGGAGTGCCGGCGGGGCGGTGATGGACAACAACAGCGTGTTCATCCGTGAGAAGAACGCGGCGGGTGAGATCACGACCGCGGAGTACGACCTCAACGGCGTGAAGATCACGTCGCGCCCCATCGGGAGCAGGACGTTCGGGCGCAACAGCAGCGGCACCGTGTGGGGCACTTACGTGAAGTCCGGCTTCACCCAGGTCCACGCCCTGTGGAGCACGACAGGCCGGACCGACCTGGTCGCGGACCCGATGCCGCTGGTCAGCACCTACTCCGACATCACCGACGCCGCGACGCTGATCGGCACCTACCGCGCGGACCAGAACATCCGCCCGGCGCGCTGGTTCTGGACGTGCAGCTGACCCGCCTGGAAAGGTGCAGGGCGGACGCGTCCCGCGCGCCGGGTCTGCTCCTGATCACATCACGGCGCTGAGCCTGAGCAGCTGGGCGGTCGCCCCGCCCAGCTCGAACTCGTGGCGCTTGGCCGCGGTGAAGTAGCGGTGCACGTCATGGCTCATGTCGATGCCGGTGCCGCCGTGGACGTGCACGGCCGTGTGCGCCACGCGGTGCCCGGCGTCGGCCGCCCAGAACTTGGCCGTCGCCACCTCCTCCGTCGCGTCCAGGCCCTCGGAGAGCCGCCAGGCGGCCTGCCACAGCGTCAGGCGGATGGCCGCGACGTCGATGTACGCATCAGCGAGCCGTTGTGCCACGGCCTGGAAGCTGCCGATCGGACGGTCGAACTGCACGCGGGTCCGCGCGTACTCGGCCGTCAGCTCCAGGGCGCGTTCCGTCACGCCGAGCTGGAGCGCGCACAGGCCCAGCGAGTACCGCGTGATCAGCCAGCCGGGGGAGAGGCCGGGCACCAGGTCGCCGCCGGAGTGCTCGAACGAGCCCGCGTCCGAGCCGTCGACCAGCTCCTGCGGCGTGATCTCCAGCTCGCCCGCCTCGACGAGGAACACCTGTTCGTCCTGAGGCACCAGGAAAGCGGCCGCGGTGCTCGTGAACGGCACGGTCGTCTTCACGCCGTCGGCCTCGGAGAGCGCGACCGACAGCACGGTGCCGGGCGTCAGCCAGCGTGCGCGCTGCTCGGGCGTGCCGAACTCCGCGAGCGCCGACGCCGCCACCGTCGTGGGCAGGTAGGGGACGTCCGAGACCGCGCGGCCCAGTTCGACCAGCACCGCGCACTGCTCCAGCACACCGAACTCGTCGGGCCGCTCGGGCACGACACCGGACTTCACGAGGTCGGTCCACGGGGAGTCGGACGAGTCGAGGATCTTGCGGGTCAGCGCGGCCAGCTCGCGCTGCGCCTCGGTGAGCGTGAAGTCCATGGCAGTGCTCCTCACCTGGGTACCGCGGGGAGCCCGAGGCCCGCGCGCGCGATGATGTCCCGCTGGATCTCGTTGGTGCCGCCGCCGAACGTGAGGATCAGCGACGAGCGGTGCATGCGTTCGACCCGGCCGTGCAGCAACGCTCCCGGCGAGCCGGCGCGCACGATCCCGTTGGCGCCCAGCACCTCCATCAGCAGCCGGTAACCTTCGGTCGCGAACTCGGTGCCGAACACCTTGGTGGCGGACGCCTCCGCCGGGGAGGGCGCCTCGTCGGAACCGGACGCGATGCGCCAGTTGATGAGCTTGAGGAACTCGGTCTTGGCGTGCACGCGGGCGAGGTGCAGGCGCACCCACTCCTGTTCCGCGGCACCGGTTTCGTCCGCCCATCGACGAACCTCGCGCAACGCGGTCTGCAGCGGCGCGGCCGAGCACAACGCGACGCGTTCGTGGTTGAGCTGGTTGGTGATGAGCTTCCAGCCCTGGTGCTCCTCGCCGATGAGGTTCCCGGCCGGCACCCGCACGTCGTCGTAGAAGGTGGCGCTGGTCGTGGGGCCGGACATCGTCGGCACGGGCGTCCAGGAGAAGCCCGGAGCCGTCGTCGGCACCATGATGACGCTCAGACCCCTGTGTCGCCGCGACTCCTGGTCGGTGCGGCAGGCCAGCCAGACGAAGTCCGCGTACTGGATGAGGCTCGTCCACATCTTCTGGCCGTTGATCACGTACTCGTCGCCGTCGCGCACGGCCCTCGTGCGCAGGCCGGCGAGGTCGGTGCCCGCCTCCGGTTCGGAGTAGCCGATGGCGAAGTGCAGCTCGCCGGACGCGATCTTGGGCAGGTAGAAGGCCTTCTGCTCGGGCGTGCCCAGCGACATGATCGTCGGCCCGATGGAGTTCAGCGTCAGGAACGGCACGGGCGCGCCTGCCGCGGACGCCTCGTCGAGGAAGATGAGCTGCTCGAGCATCGGGCGGTCGCGCCCGCCGTACTCCTCGGGCCAGCCGATGGTCAGCCACCCGTCGAGCCCCATCTGGCGGACGGTGTCCTTGTAGACCGCGGCGTCGCCGTAGTCACCGCCCCCGGCGAGCCCCGCCTTGCGTTCGGGCGTCATGAGCGCGGCGAAGTACGCCCGCAACTCCTGGCGCAACTGCTCCTCTTCGGGCGTGAAACCGATGCGCATGACCGCTACTCTAGAACAAGTTCTACTTGATGTCAGGAGGCCGCGATGAAGGTCGGCGTCGACCCTTCGCTGTGCGAGGCGCACGGGGAGTGCATGTCCATCCTGCCCGAGGTCTTCGATCTCGACGACGATGAAGTTCTGCAGATCCGGGAGGGTGAACTCACTTCCGGCGAGGAGGCTCCCGCCGAACGCGCGGTGGCGTCGTGCCCCAAGGGCGCACTGCGGTTCTCACGCTGATGGGCCTTGTCATGAACAAGAACAGATTCTAGTGTGCCAAACGTACTTCGGCCGTGAGCTCAGCGAGGAGTGATACCGGTGAAGGCTGCCGTGCTCAACCAGGTAGGCGACGACAAGCTCGAGCTCCGCGATGACGTGACCACGACACCCGTCGGGCCGCAGGAGATCCGCATCAGGATCAAGGCGTGCGGTGTCTGCCACAGCGATCTGTCCGCAATGGACGGGACCCTCCCGGCCCTGGCACCCGGCGTCGTCGGTCACGAGGGCGCCGGTGAGGTCGCCGAGATCGGGAGTGCCGTCACGTCGCTCGCGGTCGGCGACCACGTGGCGATCACCTTCGTGCCGCCGTGCGGGAAGTGCGCCCAGTGCGTGACGGGCCAGGCACACCTCTGCCTCGTGCACACCATCTCCGCGTTCACGTCGCCGAGGTTCGTCGTCGGGGGCAACCCGGCCTTCGGCTACGCCGGGCTCGGCGCGTTCGCCGAGGAGATGGTCGTGCCCGCCGACGCCGCGGTGAAGATCGACGACGACGTGCCGTGGGACGTCGCCGCGCTGCTGTCGTGCGGCATCCTGACCGGCGTCGGCGCCGTGCTGAACACGGCGAAGGTCGAACCCGGTTCCAGCGTCGCGGTGATCGGCTGCGGCGGTGTGGGCATCGCGGTGATCCAGGGCGCCCGGCTCGCCGCCGCGGCGAAGATCGTCGCCGTCGACCCGGTCGAGGAGAAGCACGACGTGGCGCGGAACTTCGGCGCGACGCACGCCACCGTGCCCGACGGCATCGCGGACCTCAACAACCAGCTGAACTCCGGCATGGGCTTCGACTACGTGTTCGACGTCGTCGGCCTGCCCGCGACGATCCGCCAGGCGTGGGACCTGACCCGCCGCGGCGGCCACACCGTCGTCGTCGGCGCCGGGCGGGCGGACGCGATGGTGTCGTTCAGCGCCCAGGAGCTCTTCCTGCACGACAAGACACTGCACGGGTCGTTCTACGGGACGGCGAACTTCCGCCGCGACGTGCCGCGCATGATCGCGCTGTGGCGCCAGGGGCGGCTCGACCTCGAAGGCATGATCTCCAAGCGGATCAGGCTCGAGGACGTCAACGAGGGACTGCAGGCGTTGCGCGGCGGTGGATCGCTGATCCGCCAGGTGATCCTCTTCGATTAGGAGTCTTCTGTGGACCTTGCGGGGAAGGTCGCCGTCGTCACCGGCGCCGGTGCGGGGCTCGGCCGCGCGGAAGCGCTGGAGCTCGCGCGGGCCGGCGCGTCGATCGTGCTCAACGACCTGCCGGGAGCGGCGGACGCCGCCGCGGCCGAGATCGAGGAGCTGGGCGCGAAGTGCGTGGTCGTCGAGGGGGACGTGGGGGAGCGGGCCACGGCCGACGCCCTCGTCGCCGCCGCGGTCGAGCAGTTCGGCGGGCTGCACGTCGTCGTCAACAACGCGGGCGTGCTGCGCGACCGGATGTTGTTCAACATGACCGACGACGAGTGGGACCTGGTCGTGCGCGTGCACCTGCGCGGGCACTTCCTGTTGTCGCGCAACGCCGTCGCGCTGTGGAAGCAGCAGTCGAAGGCGGCGGGGGAACCGGTCTGCGCCCGGATCGTGAACACCTCCTCGGAGGCGTTCCTGCTCGGGTCGGAAGGCCAGGCCAACTACGCGGCGGCCAAGGCGGGCATCACGGCGCTGACCGTGGCGACCGCTCGGGGCACCAGCCGCTACGGCGTGCGCGCCAACGCGATCTGCCCGCGCGCCCGCACCCAGATGACCGCGCACGTGTTCGGCGACGCACCGGAAGGCGACGACTCGCTGGCGCCCGAGCACGTCGCGAAGTTCGTGGCGCACCTGGCGGGACCGTCCGGGGACAGGATCAACGGGCAGGTCTTCGTCGTGCACGGCGGCATGGTCGCGCTGATGGCGCCACCGACCGTCGAGCAGAAGTTCGGCGCGTTCACGGATCTCGACGGCCACTTCGCCGATCGGGATCCACAGAGGACTTTCGCCTGTACGGACACGATGGCCCTGTAGGAGGAGCTGTGACGCTCACCGTCCAACCGCACCGCGAGACGCTGGGACTCAAGGACGGCCGGCTCCTCATCGGAGGCGAGTTCCGCGAGGCGGACGAGACCTGGACCCACCACCACCCCGCCACGGGTGAGGAGATCGGCAGCTTCGCCGTCGCCTCCGCGAAGGACGTGGACGCGGCCGTGCTCGCGGCCCGCAAGGCGTTCGACGAGGGACCGTGGCGGCGCTCGACGGCGAGCCAGCGCATCAAGATCCTGCGCAAGTACGGCGACCTGCTCCGCGAGCACTCCGACGAACTGCGCGGCCTGCAGGCGCTCGACAACGGCGTGCCGCTGTCGTTCGGCCAGATCTACGCCACCTCGGTCGGCATCGCGGCCGACATCTTCGACCACCACGCCGGCTGGATCGACAAGGTCGGCGGCCAGACCCTGCCGCCGTACCAGGGCGGCGACCACCTCGCGATGACGTTCCGCGAACCCGTCGGCGTGGTCGCGGCGATCCTGCCGTGGAACGCGCCCTTCGTGCTGTTCGCCCAGAAGCTCGCACCCGCGCTGGCCGCCGGCTGCACGGTCGTCGTGAAGCCGTCGGAGTACGCGTCGTTCTGCGTGATCCGCATGGTCGAGCTGCTGATCGAGGCGGGCCTGCCCGAGGGCGTCGTCAACCTCGTCACCGGCCCCGGCAACCCGACCGGCGAGGCGCTGATCACCCACCCCGGCGTCGACAAGATCAGCTTCACCGGCAGCCGCGCGATCGGCCGCCGGATCGTCGAGGCCTCGGCCGGCACGATGAAGCGGGTCTCCCTGGAACTGGGAGGGAAGTCGCCCGCGATCGTGTTCGCGGATGCCCCGAACGTCGGTCTGGCCGCGATGACCTGCATGGGCATGGTCACGATGGGCCTGTCCGGCCAGGCCTGCGTCGCGCACACCAGGGCGTTGGTGCAGCGGGACGCGCAGGACGAGTTCATCTCGATGGCGCAGATGCTCGCGACCGCCGTGACGTTCGGCGACCCGTTCGACCCTGCGGTGCTCGCCAGCCCGCTGATCAACGGCAAGCAACTCGACCGCGTGCTGGGCTTCATCGAACGCGGCCAGGAGGAGGGCGCGCGCCTGGTCACCGGCGGCACCCGGCTCGACGGCGACTACGCGTCCGGCAACTTCGTCGCCCCCACCATCTTCGCCGACGCCAGCAACGACATGGCCATCGCCCGCGAGGAGATCTTCGGCCCGGTGCTCACCGTCGTGCCGTTCGACGACGAGGAAGAAGCCGTCCGCATCGCGAACGACACCGAGTACGGCCTCGGCGCGGGCGTCTACACCAACGACGTCCGCCGCGCGTTCCGCGTCTCGAAGGCGCTGCGCGTCGGCATGGTCGGCATCAACGGCTTCCAACTCGAACCGCACATCCCGTTCGGCGGCTACAAGCAGTCCGGCCTCGGCCGCGAGGGCGGGCAGAGCGCCTACGAGGCCTACACCGAGCTCAAGACCGTCATGATGCCGCTCACCGACGAGATGATGTAGATGCGGCTCACCGGGAAGGTCGCCCTGATCACCGGCGCGGCACGGGGTCAGGGCGCGGCCGCCGCACGCCGGTTCACCGCCGAGGGTGCCCAGGTGATGATCACCGACGTCCTCGACGACCAGGGCAAGGAACTCGCGGCCGAGCTGGGCGCCGAGTACTGCCACCTGGACGTCTCGTCGGAGGAGTCCTGGGCCGAGGCCGTCGCGTTCACCGTGCAGACCTTCGGCGAGATCACGGTGCTGGTGAACAACGCCGGAATCCTGCACTTCTCCGCGCTGGCCGACACCTCGCTCGCCGACTACCAGCGCGTGATCGGGATCAACCAGGTCGGCACGTTCCTCGGCATGCGCTCGGTCGTGCCGTCGATGAAGGCGGCCGGCGGCGGCTCGATCGTGAACGTGTCGTCCGTCGAAGGCCTGGGCGGGATGCCTTACCTGACGGCGTACACGGCGTCGAAGTTCGCGATCCGCGGCATGACGAAGGTCGCCGCGATGGAGCTGGGCCAGCACGGGATCCGGGTGAACTCGGTGCACCCCGGCGCCATCGACACGCCCATGGTGAGCGAGGCACTGGGGCGTCCGGTCGACGTGTCGCCGATCGGCAAGAAACTCGCGCTGCGGCGCATCGGACAGCCGGAGGACGTCGCGAACGTCGTGTTGTTCCTGGCCAGTGACGAGAGCGCGTACTGCACGGGCGGCGAGTTCGTGGTGGACGGAGGGGCCACGGCCACGCATGCGTTGAACGGTTGACGTTTGACCCCACGCAACCCGGTTGATCTCCACGGCGTCTTCGTGGTCGAGAGGTCAGAACTGGGGAGCTTCATGTGAGATCACTACTGTTGACGGCCGCGCTGCTCGTCGGGCTGGCGCCGGCCGCGCTGGCGGCTGAGGAAGCGCAGACGCCCGTCCTGTCGTGGCAGGACTGCCAGGACGGGTTCCAGTGCTCCACGGCGAAGGTGCCGCTGGACCACGACCAGCCGTCCGGCGCGAAGATCGACCTCGCGCTGATCAGGCTGCCCGCGACCGATCCGGCCAAGCGGATCGGCTCGCTGTTCGTGAACTTCGGCGGGCCCGGAGCGTCCGGTGTGGACCGGCTGCGGGCTCGCGGCAAGTGGGAGTGGCTGTTCTCGCCGGAACTGCGGTCGCGGTTCGACGTGGTGTCGTGGGACCAGCGCGGGGTCGGCCGGTCGGCCACCGTGCGCTGCTTCGACAGCGTCGACGAGCAGCAGGCGTTCCTCAACTCCATCCCGGTCTACCCGGACACGGCGGCGGAGGAACCCGCGTTCTACGACAGCTACCGCGAGTTCGTGCGGCGGTGCGAGGAGAAGTCCGGCGACCTGCTGGACCACGTGTCGTCGGCCAACACGGCCCGCGACCTCGACCTGCTGCGCAAGGCCGTGGGCGACAAGAAGCTGACGTACCACGGCATCTCGTACGGCACGCACCTCGGCGCCATCTACGCGAACCTGTTCCCGGACAAGGTGCGCGCGCTCGCGTTCGACGGCTCGCTCGACTTCGAGGGCAACGCGACCGGGCACGGTGACCAGGGCACGACCGTGCCGCTCGACACCCGCCAGGACGTGCCGCGCGGTGTCGCCGAGACGTTCGACCAGTTCCTGGAACTGTGCGCCGCTCCCGGTGCGCAGTGCGCGTTCGCCGGTGGTGATCTGAAGCAGAAGTGGGCGGACCTCGTCGCGAAGGTGACGGCGTCGCCGGTCACGACTCCGGACGGGCGGTTCGACCGCGTCTCGCTGATCAGCACGGTGTGGGACTCACTGGCCCAGCCGGACACCTGGCAGAACACCGCCCGCGTGCTGCAGGGCGTGTGGGAGGCTCCGGCGTCGCTGACGGCGTCCGCCGACTACGTGTCGAACCGGTTCGAGGCGTTCAACGCCGTGCAGTGCTCGGACAGCGACTTCCCGCGCGACCCGGCCGCGTACTCGCGGTACGGCCGCAGCGAGGACGAGCGCGTGCCGTACTGGGGTCGTGCGGTGGTGTTCGACATGATGGCCTGCGCGTTCTGGCAGGGCCGGGACGAGGACCGCTACACGGGTCCGTGGAACCGCAGGACGTCGGCGCCGATCCTGTTCGTCAACAGCAGGTTCGACCCGTCCACGCCGCTGCACGGTGCCCAGGACGGCGCCGCGGAGATGGCGCGCACGGGGTTCCTGACCGTCGAGGGCTACGGGCACACCTCGATGTACGTGCGCAGCACGTGTGCCGAGAAGGTGAAGCGCGAGTATCTCTTCACCGGTGTGCTGCCCGCTCAGAAGACCTGCGGCATCGACAGGTCGCCGTTCGCCTGAGCCGCTTCGCCGGCAGGGCCGCACTCCCACCGGGGGTGCGGCCCCGCTGGGCACGTGACGGCCCGCGCCGGGTGATCTACCTTGAGGTTCATGCCGAACCCGCTGAGCCAGGTGTCGTGGGAACGGGTGCGGCAGCGCACCAGCGCGAAGTGGCGGGAGTTCCCCGAGGACGTGCTACCGCTGTGGATCGCGGAGATGGACGTCGACCCCGCCGAGCCGATCAGGAAGGCGATCGCCGACGCGCTCGCCCTCGGTGACACCGGCTATCCGGCGGGCACCGCCTACCCCGAGGCGCTCGCGGGCTTCGCGAAGCAGCGCTGGGACTGGGACCTGCCGGTCGAGCGCACCGCTCTCGTGTCCGACGTGATGCTCGGCGTGGTCGAACTGATCAAGCTGGTCTCCGGGCCCGGCGCTCCGGTGATCGTCAGCCCACCGGTGTACCCGCCGTTCTACCTCTTCGTCCGGAGCATGGGCCGCGCGGTCGTGGAGGCGCCGCTGCGCAACGGGCGCCTCGACCCGGAGGTGCTGGAGAGGACGTTCCGGCACGTCAAGGCCGACCGCCCGGTGTACCTGTTGTGCAACCCGCAGAACCCGACCGGCGCCGTCCACACCGTCGAGGAGCTGACCACGCTCGCGCGACTGGCCGCGCGGTACGGGGTCCGCGTGATCGCCGACGAGATCCACGCGCCGCTCGTCTCCGCGAGCACCAGGTTCGTGCCCTACCTCAGCGTCGACCCCGTCGGCCTGTCGCTCATGTCGGCGTCGAAGGGCTGGAACCTGGCGGCGGTGCGGGCGGCGGTCGCGATCTCGAACACCGACGAGCTCGCGACACTGCCCGAGGAGGTCAGCCACGGGCCGAGCCACTTCGGCGCGATCGCCCACGCCGCCGCGTTCCGGGAGGGCGGCGCGTGGCTCGACGCGTTGCTGCAAGGCCTCGACGAGAACCGCAGGCTGCTCCAGGACCTGCTCGCCGAGCACCTGCCGGAGATCGGCTACCAGCCCTCCGAGTCCACCTTCCTGGCCTGGCTCGACTGCCGGGCCGTCAGCGACGACCCGGCGGCGTTCTTCCTCGAACGGGGGCGGGTCGCCCTGATGTCCGGCGCCGGCTTCGGCAGCGGGGGAGAGGGCCACGCCCGGTTCAACATCGGCACCTCGCCCGAGATCATCACCGAGGCCGTGCGCAGAATGGCCGCCAGCCGCTGACAGCGCGCTGCCAGCGGCCTGCCAGCGCGGGGGCGCACAGTTCCTCCTGAACCACAGGGAGGAACGATGGCACTCGCGATCAGGGCAGAAGGCCTGGTCAAGCACTACGGGGAGACCAAGGCGCTGGACGGCGTCGACCTCGAGGTGCCGGAGGGGAGGGTCGTGGGCGTGCTCGGGCCGAACGGCGCGGGCAAGACCACGGCGGTGCGGGTGCTGGCGACGTTGCTGCGCCCGGACGCGGGACACGCGACGGTGCACGGGCACGACGTCGTGAAGGACCCGAGGGCAGTGCGGTCGCTGATCGGGCTGACCGGGCAGTACGCGTCGGTGGACGAGGACCTGTCCGGCACGGAGAACCTCGTGCTGCTGGCCCGGCTCCTGGACTTCTCGCGCGCGGGGGCGAAGGCCAGGGCACGCGAGTTGCTGGAGCAGTTCGAGCTCACCGACGCCGCCGGCCGGGCCGCCAAGACGTACTCGGGGGGCATGCGCCGGCGGCTCGACCTCGCGGCCAGCCTGGTCGGCAACCCGTCCGTGCTGTACCTGGACGAGCCGACGACGGGGCTGGACCCGCACGCCCGCAACGAGGTGTGGGCGGTGGTGCGCAAGCTCGTCGCGAACGGCGTGACGGTCCTGCTCACCACGCAGTACCTCGAGGAAGCCGACCAGCTCGCGGACTCGATCACCGTGTTCGACCACGGCCAGGTCGTGGCGCAGGGCAGGCCCGACGAGCTGAAACGGCGTGTCGGCGGGCAGACGCTGCAGGTGCGGCCGACGTCGTTGCGCGACCTCGACAGCGTTTACCGGATCCTCGGTGACCTCACCGGCGCGCGGCCGACGCGGGACGACGACACGGGACTGCTGACGGCGCCGGTGAACGACCCGGTGCTGCTGTCCACCCTGGTCCGCAAGCTCGACGAGGCCGGTATCACCGCGGACGAGCTGGCGCTGCGGCTGCCCTCGCTCGACGAGGTGTTCCTGGCGCTGACCGGCAAGCAGACCGAGGGGAGCCTGGCATGAGCACGATCGCGCTGGATCGGGGAGCGCGCCACGGCCTCGCGCTGGCCTGGCGGGGAATCCTCAAGATCCGCAAGAACCCCGAGCAGCTGGCGGACGTGACGCTCGCGCCGATCGTCTTCCTGGTGATGTTCACCTACCTCTTCGGCGGTGCGCTCGCCGGGAACACCGACGCCTACCTGCAGATGCTCGTGCCGGGCATCCTGGTCATGAACATCCTGCAGGCCAGCATGACGGCGGGCGTGCAGCTGAACACGGACGTCTCCAAGGGCGTGTTCGACCGGTTCCGCTCGATGCCGATCGCCCGGTCGGCCCCGCTGATCGGCGCGGTGGTGGCGGACGTCGTGCGGTACGTCGTGTGCATCGTCGTGCTGCTGGTCGTGGCCACGGTCATGGGTTTCCGGGTGCAGACCGGTCCGGCGGAGCTGTTGATCGCGGCGGGCCTCGCGATCCTGTTCGGACTGTGCTTCTGCTGGGCCTCGGTGTTCGTGGGCATGCTGCTCAAGACCCCGCAGGCCGTGCAGGGCCTGATGTTCGTGCTGATCATGCCGCTGACGTTCGGCAGCAACGTGTTCGTCGGCACCTCGACGATGCCGGGCTGGCTGAAGGCCTGGGCGGACATCAGCCCGGTCAGCCTCCTGTCGGACGCGCTGCGCGGGCTGCTCAACGGCGGCGCGATCGCCGGACCGCTCACCGGGTCGCTGATCTGGATGGTCGCCGTGGTCGCGGTGTTCTTCCCGCTCGCGATGTGGGCCTACCGCAAGCGCGTGTGATTCGCGGACGAGGCGGGTCTCAGCCGGTGCTGAGGCCCGCCTCCTCGCGCACCCGGCGCAGCGCCTCGGCCTTGGTGATCGTCAGCCGTTCCGGCTCACCCAGCTCGGCGACCAGCCGCCGCACGTCCGGGTCGCCCATGTCGAGGCGGCCGCGGATCACGTGGGCGAGGGCGAGCACGCGCACGGTCGCGTCGTCACGGCCCTGTGCGTGGCGGACGAGGGCGAGCAGTTCGGTGACCGTCGCGAGGTCCGGCATGTCGGCCCGTTCCGACGTCGTCCGGACGGCCTCCGCGGTGAAGGCCGCCGCCTCGTCCAGGTCCCCGTCGGCGAGCGCGATGCGCGCGTCGAGCATGGCGGCCCACTCCGTGACGAACGACCCGAGCGCGGCCGACGCGGTGGCCTGCCGCCTGAACGACCGGCTCAGCGCGCGTGCCTGCTCGACGTCCCCCGCCCGCAGCACGACCTCGGCCTTCGCGTAGCCGAGCATCGCGGACAGCTGGTCGTTGCCGACGTCCCTCACGAACTGCTCCGCCGCGACCACCTCGCGCGCGGCCGCCGCGTGGTCGCCCATCCGGGCGTACTCCACCGCGAGCCGCCACCGCTGCTGCACGGCGTCGTCCTGCGACCGCAGCTCCGTCGCCACCGCCAGCCCGCGTTCGTAGAGGTCGATCGCCGCCTGGTTGTCGCCGGTGTGCGAGACGAACGCGGCCTTCATGCCGAGCGTCATCGCCGAACCCCACCGGTCGCCGATGGCCGTGAACTGGTCGTACGCGCGGTCGCGGGCCTGCTCGGCGCCTTCGAGATCACCCTCGTCGACGAGCATGAAGCTGAGCGCCCACTCCGCGCCCGCCCGCGCCCACGCGTCCTCGCTCGCCGCCGCCCGCTGCACCTCACGCCGCGCGAGCTCGGTGTTCTGGCTCAGGAACGCGAGCATCGGCAGTGCGATCGCGAGAGACGGGTACTTCTGGACGGCGCCGCTGTTCACGCAGCTCTCGATGACCACCGCGGCCTCCGCGGAGTCCGTCACGCCGGGCACCGCGGCCATGATGAGCTGCATCGCCCGGAACGTCGCCGCCCGGTCGGGCGGCAGCAGTTCGCCGAGCGCGAGCACGTCGCGCACGGACATCTCCGCGCGTTCGTTGTCGCCCTTGACGAGCCAGTACCAGAACGAGCCGCCGAGCAGGTCCGCCGCCAGCTCGACCTCGCGGTCGTCGATCGCCCCGCGCAACGCGGAGATGATGTTGTCCTGCTCGGCCTCGTACACGTCGATCGCCTCGAGCTGGCGCGCGGTGCGGGTGAGCGGCTCCCACCGCTCGGTCAGCTCGCGGTAGTAACGCCGGAACCGGCCGACGACCTCCCGCTTCTCCCCGGACGCGTCGAGCTGCTCGTCGGCGTAGACCCTGATCGTCTCCAGCATCCGGTAGCGCGGCTCGCCGTCGATCTCGACGGCGTCCACGATGGACTTCTCGACCAGCGACGTGAGCACGTACAACGCGTCCGGCAGGCAGACGGCCTCGATCGCGGCCAGGTCGGCGCCCGCGGGGAACACCGCGAGCCGCCTGGCGAGCCGCAGCTCCTCGTCGGTCAGCAGGTCCCAGCTCCACTCGACGACCGCGCGCAACGTCCGCTGGCGCGGCAACGCCGTGCGGCTGCCCGAGGTGAGCAACCGGAACCTGTCGTCGAGGCGCTGGGTGATCTGCCTGATCGTCATCGACCGAAGCCGGGCGGCCGCCAGTTCCAGCGCGAGCGGCATGCCGTCGAGCCGGCGGCAGACCAGCCGCACGTCGTCCACAGTGGACTCGTCCAGCCGGAAGCCGGGCTTCACCGCGCTCGCCCTGTCGAGGAACAACCGCACCGAGCCGAACCCGGCCACGTCCGCCTGCCCGTTCGGCACCGCCAGGGGGCCGACCGGGCACAGCGACTCGCCGTCGATCGCGAGCGGCTCCCTGCTGGTCGCGAGCACCCGCAGGTTCGGCACCCGGCGCAGCAGCTCGGTGGTGAACTCGGCCGCGGCGCCGATGAGGTGCTCGCAGTTGTCGAGCACCAGCAACGACTCCCCGGCGCCGAGCACCTCGGCGATCCGGTCCATGCCCTCGGCGGCCCGCCGCCTCGGGTCGCCGGTGAACGTCAGCTCGAACGCGCTGAGCACCGCGCCGGCCAGGTCCTCCGCCGCCCGGATGCCGGCCAGCGCCGCGAACCACACGCGCCCCTTGCCGTGCAACGGATGCCGTGCCGCGATCTCGGTGGCGAGCCGCGTCTTGCCCGCGCCGCCGGGCCCGACGAGGGTCACCAGCCGGGCCTGGCCGAGCAGCGCGGCGATCTCCGCGAGCTCGTCGTCCCGCCCGACGAAACTGGTGAGCCGCACCGGCAACCGGTCGACGACGGGCCGCGGTCCCAGTTCGCCGCGCAACGCCGCCAGGTGGACGTCCTGCAGCTCCTGGGAGGGGTCGACGCCCAGTTCGTCCGCGAGCCGGCCGCGGACCTCGGCGTAGACGCGCAGCGCGTCGGACTGCCTGCCCTGCGCGCACAACGCCCGCATCAGCAGCCCGGCCAGCCGTTCCCGCAGCGGATGCTTCTCGTGCAACGCCGTCAGCGCGGCGACGTTCAGCTCGCCCCGGTCCTCCTCCGCGGAGAGCCGTGCCTCCTCGAGCCGCGCGGCGGTGGGCCCGGCGAACGGCGCCTCCCGCACGTCGGCCAGCGCGTCACCCCGCCACAGCGCCAGCGCCTCGTCGAGTCGCCCCGCGGCTTTGAGCCGTTCGAACCGGAACACGTCGACGTCCTCGGTCGCGACGCCCAGCCGGTACCCGCCCGGCTCCAGCGCGACGGGACAGACCTTGCGCAGCCTCGACACGAGCGACTGCAGCGCGTTCCCGGCGTCCGCGGGCGGCTGCTCACCCCAGAGGTCGTCGATCAGCGTCGTCGTCGGCACCGGACGGCCGGGGTCGAGCGCGAGACGGGCCAGGAGCATGCGGACGCGGGCACCACCGATGTCGACCGGTGTGCCGTCGTCGGCCTCGACGGCCGTCGGTCCCAGCAATGCCACGCGCACGGTTCCAGCTTTCCAGATCACGAGCGGCGACCAGGTGCGAACACCCGGTGCGCGTGGCGGTCGTGCCATGATCGGGCGCATGGCGAAGTTCTGGGGGACCGCCGAGGCTGCTTGGCGATGGGTGCTCGACCAGGTGCGGCACGACGCCGACGGGGTGTGGATCCCGGAGTTCCGGGGTGGTGACCTGGAACGCGGGTGGCGCGAGGACATGTACTCGGGTGTCGGCGGATTGGCGCACGTGCTGGCGGAGATCCGGTTGTTCCGGGAGTGGACGGCACGTGAGCAGGAGCTGGCGGACGCGATCGCGGCGAGGGTCGCGGCGAGGATCAGCGCGACGGACGGCATCAGCTTCTTCAGCGGGACGGTCAGCGCGATCAGCGTGCTGACGGCGCTGGGGGCACCCGGTGCGGACGAGGCGGTCGCCAGGACGCTCGAACTGTCCACACCGGACGGGTGGCCCAACGAGCACCTCGTGCCGCCGAGGTTCCGGGAGGGGGCCCGGTCCCACGACCTGACGGTGGGCACGGCCGGCGTGCTGCTGGGCGCGGTGTGGGCACGGCGTCACGGCGTGGCGGGGGCGGAGGAACTCGCCGACCTCGCGGCCGGAATCCTGCTGGCCGAACGGGAGGAGGTGCCCGCCGGGCTCAACTGGCGGATGGTGCCGGCGCGGTTCTGCGTCGAGCAGAGGGAGCTCCCGAACTTCTCGCACGGCCTCGCGGGCGTCGCGACGGCGCTGGCCCTGGCCGGTGCCGAGTTCGGGCGACCGGACCTCGTCCAGGCCGCCACCGCCGGTGCCGAGCACCTGGTGGTCCTGGGCGACCGGTCCGACGGCGGGTTGCGCCTGCGGACGCGGATTCCGCAGATCGAGGAGGTGGACGAGTTCAGCTACGGCTGGTGCCACGGCCCGACCGGGACCTCGTTGCTCTGGCCCGCGCTGGGGCGTGCGGGCGTGCCCGAGGTGGCGGGTGTGGAGGTCGGGGAGTGGCGGCGGCGTTGCCTGCACAGCGTGCGCGTCTCCGGGCTGCCTGAGCGGAGGTACCCCGGTTTCTGGGACAACGACGGCCGGTGCTGCGGTACCGCTGGTGTCGGTGACGTGCTCCTGGACTCCGGGCAGCACACGGACTTCGCGCTCCACCTCGCCGACGTGGTGGTGGACCGCGCGATCCCGGACGGCGACGGGGTGTGCTGGCGGTTCACCGAGCACCGCGACGAGGAACCGTTGCTGCCACCCGGCGTCGGCTGGATGCAGGGGGCGGCGGGCATCGCCGGGTTCCTGCTCCACGCCGGACGCGTGGCCGGGGGCGACACGCGGTCCGTGCCGCGCATCGACACCTGGTGGACGCTCTAAGCCGGTGACCAGCCCAGCTCCGGGCCGAGATTGGTCGCGACGTCCGTCAAGATCTGCACGTAGTCCTCGTGGTCGAAGCTGAACGGCAGTGCGAACGCCACCTCGTCGACCTCCTGGAACGCGACGTGCGCGTAGAGCTGCTCGGCGATCTCGGCGGAGGTGCCGATCAGGTCGCGCTCGAACATGAACTTGCGCGGGCCGAACGTCCTGCCGGCCCGGTCCGCGCGTCCCTCGACGTAGGCCTGGTACTTCGCGCGCTGCTCCGGTGATGCCGAGTCGGTCGGGATGACCACGAGACCCTGCGACACCCGCCCGCCACCGGCCTCGCGGAACGTCCTGATGTGCGACAGCTGGGTCTCGGCGAAGTCCTCGGAGATCTCGGACTGGGCCACGTTGCTGGTCAGCAGGTTCAGGCCGTGCTCGCCCGCCCACCGCGCCGAGCGCAGGCTGCCGCCGCCGTACCAGATCCGGTCGCGCAGGCCCTGGGCGTGCGGCTGGACGCGGTCCGACCACACCTCGATGCCCTCGACGCCGCTGAACGACACGACCTTCTCGCCGCCCACGAAGTCCAGCAGCCGCTGCACCCGGTCGTAGCTGAAGTTCTCGACGTCCGCCGTCTCGGGGTAGAGCGCGCCCTTGACGTCGTCCCAGTGCATCGGCGGCCCGACGCTGATGCCGGGGTTCAGCCTGCCGCCGGACAGCACGTCGACCGTGGCCAGGTCCTCGGCGAGGCGCAGCGGGTTCTCCCAGCCCAGCGGGATGACGGCGGTGCCGAGCTGGATGCGGCTGGTCCGCTGGGTGGCGGCCGCGAGCACCGCGACCGGCGAGGAGATGCCGAACTGCAGGTGCCGGTGCCGCACCCACGTGCTGTCGAACCCGAGCTCCTCGCCCAGCACGATCACGTCGAGCGTGTTCCGGTGGCCCGCACCCGGATCGTGCTCGTCGAACAGCCCGATGGTGAGAAAACCGAGCTTCCGCAACGGCTCTGACTTCCGCGGCACGGAACCCTCCTTCGACGTCTCCTCCCGATTTTAGATGACATCTCAACTAGTTCCAGATGCTGGAACGAACGTCACCTCTCGTCCGACTGCGAGCGGGTGTGCAGGGCGTCGAGCACCGCGGTGATCGCGGCGCGCGAGTCGCGGCGCACGGCGGCGGTGATCCTTCTCGTCACCGGCAGCTCCCTGGTGACCACGTCGAACCGGCGGTCGACGGCCAGCGCGGGCAGCACGGCGACCGCGAGCCCGGCCTCGACGTGCTCGAGCGTCAGCATGTAGTTGCTGAAACGGCCGACCACCTTCGGCTCGAAGCCCGCCTGCCGGCACAGCCGGGTCGCGAGGTTCGCCATGTACGAGCCGGGGACGTCGAACGCCCACGGCTCGTCCTTGCAGGCCGCGATGTCGTTCTTCGGCTGGCCGGGTGGCGTGAGCAACACGATCGGGTCCTCGCCGAGCGGCACGACGTCGATGTCGCGCGGCACCGGTTGTTCCACGAAGTCGGTGGTCGTGATGATCACGTCGACCTCGCCCGCGAGCAGCGCGGGCATGCTGGCGTGCGGTTCCATCTCGACGATCTCGACGTGCAGGTGGGGGTGGTCGAGGCGTTGGATCGCGGGCACGGCCAGCGTGTGGATGGAGCTCTGGAACGCGCCGAGCCGGATGAGGCCGGACGGTTCCTGGCTGAGCTCTCGCAGCTCGGCCTCGACCGCCTCCATCTGGTCGAGGATGGACCGGGCCCGGCGGGCGAGGATCAGCCCTGCCGAGGTGAGCCGGACGCGCCTGCCGGTCCGTTCGAGCAACTGCGTGCGCGTCTCGTTCTCGAGCACCGCGAGCTGCTGCGACACGCTTGAAGCACTCAGGTTCGCGGCCTGCGCCACGGCCCGCACGGTGCCCAGCGCGTCGAGCTGGCTGAGCAGGCGCAGGCGCCACGGGTTGAGCGTCATGCTGTGCAGTATTTCCGAACAGCGAGCGTGGCATTGTGAGATGGACCTGTTGCTCGGCCGGTTCTAGCGTCGGGGACATGGACACCTTCTGGGACGACGTCGACCGCCACCTCGTCCGCTACGGCGGCACGTTCACGCGCGAGATCATCGACAGCGCGTCGGGGAGCTTCCTGTTCACCGAGGACGGGCGCCGGGTCCTCGACTTCACGTCCGGGCAGATGAGCGCGATCCTCGGCCACTCGCACCCGCGCATCGTCGAGACGGTGCAGCGCCAGATCGCGAACCTCGACCACCTGTTCAGCGGCATGCTCAGCCGTCCGGTCGTCGACCTGGCGCGGCGGCTGTCGGACACGCTGCCCGCCGGGTTGTCGAAGGTGCAGCTGCTGACCACCGGCGCGGAGTCGAACGAGGCCGCGCTGCGCATGGCCAAGCTCGTCACCGGCAAGCACGAGGTGGTGGCGTTCGCCCGCTCGTGGCACGGCATGACCGCCGCCGCGGCCGCCGCGACCTACAGCGCGGGCCGCAAGGGCTACGGTCCCGCCACGCCCGGCAACTTCGCGATCCCGGCGCCGTCCGGTGACTGGCAGGCACAGCTCGACCTGGCGTTCGACCTCATCGACGCTCAGTCCGTGGGCTCGCTGGCCGCCTGCATCGTCGAGCCGATCCTGTCGTCGGGCGGGATCCTCGAACCGCCGGTCGGCTACTTCGCCGCGTTGTCCGAGAAGTGCCGCGAGCGCGGGATGCTGCTGATCTTCGACGAGGCGCAGACAGGCCTGTGCCGCACGGGCACCTGGTACGCGTTCGAACGCGACGGCGTGGTGCCGGACATCCTGACGCTGTCGAAGACCCTAGGCGCCGGCCTGCCGCTGGCCGCCGTGATCACCTCGGCCGAGATCGAGGCGGAGGCGCACGCCCGCGGGTACCTGTTCTTCACCACGCACGTGTCGGACCCGCTTGTCGCCGCGGTCGGCAACACCGTGCTGGACGTGCTGACCGAGGAACGCCTCGATGAACGCGCGGCGAAGCTCGGCGCGTTCCTGCGCAACGGCCTCGACGACATCGCCGCGAGGCACGACCTGGTGACGGACGTCCGCGGGCGCGGGCTGCTGGTGGGTCTGGAGATCGCGGACGAGTCGCTGTCCGCGCCGATCACCCAGAGGTGCCTCGACCTGGGACTGCACATGAACATCGTGCAGATCCCCGGGATGGGCGGGGTGTTCCGGATCGCGCCGCCGCTGACGGCGACGGAGGAGGAGCTGGCGCTCGGGCTGGGCATCCTGGACGAGGCCATCGGCGCCGCCTGACCACTTGGCCATCCGCCTCGGTCCGACAGCCGAGGCGGGTGGTCCACCGGCTCTCCTACGATCGCCCGCATGCGGGTACACCATCGGCCGTTCGTCGCCACCGCGGTCGTCTGTGCGGCCGTGTTCGTGATCACCGGGCTCAGCAACGGGTTCAGCCGGGCGTTCTTCCAGGACGCTCCCGGTGTCGGCCCCACGCTGTTGCGGACCCCGTTCGTGGCGACCGTCCAGGCGCTCCTCGTGCTGGGAGTCGTCTTCTGGCTGGCCTGGAAGGCGCCGCTGTGGCCGGCGGTGGCGTCGGTCGCGGCGCTGGAACTGGTGTCCGCGCACGCCACCTGGGTCAGCTTCCGCTTCACCTACCTCCCGCTGGTGCTCGCGGCCGGTCTGGTCGCCGTCGGCGCGGGGCTGTACGCGCGCCTGTTCGAGCAGTCACGGGCGGAACGGTGGGCTGCGGCGGAGGAACGGGCACGGCGCGACGAACGCCTCGACATGGCCCGCGAACTGCACGACGTGGTGGCGCACCACGTCACGGGCATGCTGGTGCAGGCACAGGCCGCGCTCGTCGTGGCGGAGCAGGACAAGGACAGGGCGTGCGGGATGCTGAACGGCATCGTCGACGGCGGGACCGACGCGCTGGGCGCGATGCGCCTGATGGTCAGGACGTTGCGGGACAACGGTGCCGCTGCCGCGACCGGTGACCTCTCCGCCGATCTGCTCCAGCTGGTGGAGAAGTCCGGGCTGAAGGTGCGCGCGAACGTCGAGCTCCCCGCGGACGTACCGGCGGAGCTGGGGCGGTCGGTGCTCCGGCTGGTGCAGGAGTCCCTGACCAACGTCCGCAAGCACGCCGTGGACGCGACCGACGTGGAGGTGGACGTGCGGCTCGGCGCGGGAGCGGTGATGCTGTCCGTTGTGGACAACGGCACGGCACGGCCCTCGCACTCCGGCGGGTTCGGTCTGGTGGGCATGCGGGAACGCGTGCACGAGCTGGGCGGGCGGTTCTTCGCGGGGCCCACCGGGGACGGCTGGCTGGTCACCGCCGAACTGCCGCTGGAGGTGCGCGCGTGATCTCCGTTCTCATCGCGGAGGACCAGGACATGGTGCGGGCCGGGTTCCGGCTGATCCTCGACGCGCAGCCCGACATCAGCGTGGTCGCGGACGTCGCGGACGGGATCAGCGCCGTCGAGCAGGCCCGTTCGCTGGAGCCGCAGGTGTGCCTGGTGGACGTGCGGATGCCGGGGCTCGACGGCCTGGAGGTCACCCGTCAGCTCGCCCCGCACACCCGCGTCGTGATCGTCACGACGTTCGACAGCGACGAGGTGCTGAACAAGGCGCTGGACCTGGGCGCGTGCGGGTTCCTCACCAAGGACGCGTCGCCCGGGTTGCTCGCCGAAGCGGTCAGGTCCGCGGCGCGCGGGGACGTCCTGGTGTCACCGCAGGTGGTGCTGCGGGTGCTGCGCCGGTCGACGCCACCGGTCGCGTCCGCCGACGCCCAGGTGCTGACCGAGCGCGAGCTCGAGGTCGTGCGCCACGTCGCCAAAGGCTTGAGCAACAACGAGATCGCGGCCGCGATGAAGGTCTCCGTGTCGTCGGTCAAGGCCTACCTGGCGTCGGTGCAGACCAAGGTCGGCGCGCGCAACCGCGTCGAGATCGTGGCGTGGGCGTTCCGCGCGCACGTGGTGGCCGGCTGACCCGAGCCGTTCGGCCAGTTCTGGGCCCGCGGGTGGCCTGATGGCCATGATCTTCCGTCCCCCGGGCCGATCCGGCGGGACCCGCTCCGCCGACAGGATCGTCCACAACGGATTTCGTTGTGGGCGAGGGGTTTCCAGTCGTGCTGAACGTGTCATCGGTGGTGGGCGAGATCGGCAGGGCCTTGGAGAACCCGCTGATCGCGGGTGGTCTCCTGGTCGGGGCCGTGGTGCTGGGTCTCGGCGCGGGGTTCGCCGCGCGGAGATTCGGGTGGCGGCCGGTTCCCGCGGTGTTCGCGGGGATCTTCCTGGGCGTCGTGCTCGGGGTGACGCTCTCGCGGGCGGTGCCCGACTGGGCGCAGTGGCCCGGCCACGAGTTCTGCCACGTCAACGGGTTCTCGCTGAACGGCTCGGGGGAGTTGCTGAACGCGCTGCTCTTCGTGCCGCTGGTGTGGTGCGCGGTCCTCGCGACGCGCCGGCCGCTCGCGGTGGCGGTCTCGGCAGTGGCCCTGAGCGCGTCCATCGAGGTCGTTCAGCCGCTGATCGGCCGCGGACTGTGCGAGACGCAGGACTTCCTCAACAACAGCGCGGGAGCCGTCGTGGCGGCTGTCGCGGCGGCCGGATACCTGGTGCTGCGCGACCGAACTGCGGCACACCGGTGAACGCCCGGAGGTTCTGGGCCGCGATCTCCGGCGGCCTGCTCGTGTGGGTCCTCGTGCGCAGCTTCGGCAGCGGTGTGCTGGACCTGAGGGTCTACCTCGCGGGCGGCGAGGCGTGGCTCGCGGGCACCGGCCTGTACACCGCGGACTTCCACGCGCCGGGCGGGTTGCCGTTCACCTACCCGCCCTTCGCGGCGATGCTGTTCAGCGTCCTGACACCGCTTCCCCTGGCCGCCGCGGCGCTGCTGTTCACCGCACTGGGCATCGGCCTCTTCACGGCGGCCGCCCGCACCTGGGCGGGGTTCGGCGTGATCGCGCTGTGCCTGCTTCTCGAACCCCTGCGCATCACCCTCGACCTCGGCCAGATCAACCTGGTCCTGCTCGGCCTGGTCGCCGCCGACTGCCTGCTGCCGCGCACGCCCTGGCCTCGCGGGATGCTCGTCGGACTGGCCGCGGCGATCAAGCTGACCCCGGCCGTCTTCGTGCTGTTCTTCGTGTGCCGCAAGCGCTGGAAGCCCGCCCTCACCGCCGTCGCGACGTTCGCGGCGTGTGCAGCGCTGGCACCCGGCCAGGCTCGGGAGTTCTGGCTGCACGCGATGCTCGACCCGGACCGCGTCGGCGGCGTCGCCTACAGCGCGAACCAGTCGTTGCGCGGCCTGTTCTCCCGGCTCGGCGCACCGGAGTCCACCTGGATCGTCGCGGCGGTGGCGGTGCTGGCGCTGACGGTCGTGGTGCTGCCCCGGCTGCGCGACGACCTCACGGCACTCGTGGCGACGGCGGCGGCCGGGCTGCTGATCTCGCCGGTGTCCTGGTCGCACCACTGGGTGTGGATCGCGCCGGCGTTGGTGTTGCTGCACGGCCGCGTGAGGATCGCCGTCGTGGCGGTGTTCGCGGTGGGGCCGCACTGGTTGCTGCCGACGGCAGGGGACCGCGAGCTCGCGTGGACGTGGTGGCAGCACGTCGTCGGCAACACCTACGTCTGGCTGGGGCTCGCGTTCCTCGGCTGGTGCGCCGTGCGGGTCGGGCAGAACCGGCTGGACGGGGTTCCAGTGCGGAACCCCGTCCAGCCACAGCACTAGCGCGCGAACTGGAACCAGTTCACGTTGGCCAGGTCGCCTCCGGTGCCCCCGGTCGCCACCAGGTACAGCCGGTGCACTCCGGTCGCCCCGGAGGCCGCGGCCGTGCGGCTCGTCCACGTCTGCCAGCCACCCGTGCTCGCCGCCGAGACGGTCGCGACCAGAGGGCCGGTCGGGCTGTCCAGGCGGAACTGCAGGGTGCCGCCGGCCGTGGAGCCGGAGGCAAGACGCGTGGTCACGGAAGTCGGTGGCGTGGCGCCGAAGTCGACGTCCGCGTAGGCCACGTAGTCGCCCGGCGTCAGGTAGCCGACGTTCTGGCCGCAGCCCGAGTCCGTGCAGCGCTCGACCTGGGTGCCGCGCTGGTCGTCGTAGTACGAGGCGCCGATGATGTTGTAGGGGTTCTGTGTGGTCGGGAACTGCGCGCCGAAGCCGTACGGGAAGAGCGGTGTTTTGCCGTCGCCGACGTTGATCGGCTGTTGCGAGGCGCTCTGCATCCACGTGAACGGCAGCGTGGCGGTCGGTTTGTGGTCGCCGAACAGGACGTCCGCCACGCCGTTGCCCTCGGTGCCGGGCAGCCAGGCCGCCACGAGGGCGTGCCACTGCGGCAGTTGCGCGGCGATGTCCAGCGGGCGGCCGGAGACGAGCACCACGACGACCGGGACACCGGTGGCGCGCAGCGTGTTCAGGGTCGCGACGTCCTCGGCGTCGAGGCCCAGGCTCCCCGGCCGGTCACCCGCACCCTCGGTGTACGGGGTCTCACCGACGACGGCGATCGCCGCGTTGTAGGTGCCGTCGATGCCGGTGCCGTTGCGGTTGTACGTCACCGTGGTGGACGACGAGACGGCCGAGCGGATGCCCTGCAGCACAGTGGTTCCCGGCGTGACGGGCCCGCTGCCGCCCTGCCAGGAGATCGTCCAGCCGCCGCTCTGGTAGCCGATGTCGTCGGCGCTCTTGCCCGCCACGAAGATCTTCGACGCGGTCTTCGGCAGGGGGAGGACGCCGTTCTGGTTCTTGAGCAGCACCTGCGACTTGCGGACGGCCTCGCGGGCCAGTGCGCGGTGAGCGGCGTTGCCGACCGTTGGGGTGTAGGCCCGGTCGGTGAGCGGCTTCTCGAACAGGCCCAGCTCGAACTTCTTGGTGAGGATGCGGCGGTTGGCGTCGTCGATGCGCGACATCGGCACACGGCCCGCCTGCACCTCCTGCTTGAGGTACGTGATGAAGGTGCGCCACGCGGACGGCGCCATGATCATGTCCAGGCCCGCGTTGATCGAGTCGCGCACCTCGGCGGGGGTGAAGCCGGGTTGGCCGTCGATCTGGTCGATCGCGTTCCAGTCCGACACGACGAGGCCGCCGAAGCCGAGCTCGTTCTTCAGCACGTCGGTGATGAGGTACTTGTGGCCGTGCAGCTTCGTGCCGTTCCAGCTGCTGTAGGTGATCATCACCGAACCGACGCCGCGCGCGACGGCCTCGCGGAACGGCGGCAGGTGCGTCGCCCGCAGCTCGGCCTCGCTGACCTGCGTGTTGCCCTGGTCGGTGCCGCCGGTCGTGCCGCCGTCACCGATCCAGTGCTTGGCCGTGGCGAGGACCGAACCGGGGTCCGAGAGCTTCGCGCCCTGCAGGCCGGTGATCATCGTCGTCATCGACGTCGCGTCCTGCGGCGTCTCACCGAACGACTCGTAGGTGCGGCCCCACCGGTCGTTGCGCGCGACGCAGAGGCACGGCGCGAAGTCCCAGTCGATGCCGGTGCCCGACACCTCCTCGGCCGTGGCGCGCCCGATCCGTTGCACCAGCGCGGGATCACGCGTCGCGCCCAGGCCGATGTTGTGCGGGAAGATCGTGGCGCCGACGACGTTGTTGTGGCCATGCACGGCGTCCACGCCGTAGATCATGGGAATTCCCAGCGGGGTGGCCAGAGCCGCGCGCTGGAAGTCGTCGTACATGTTCGCCCACGACGTGGCGTTGTTCGGCGACGGCGCGGAACCACCGCCGGACAGCAGTGACCCGATCCGGAAGTTCGTCAGGTCGGCGTTGCTCACCGCGTTGCGCTCCGCCTGCGTCATCTGCCCGACCTTCTCGTCGAGCGACATGCGGCCGAGCAGGTCGGCGACGCGGGCCGCGACGGGCTGCGCCGGGTCCTTGTAGATCGGGTCGGCCGCGGCGGCCGCGGGAGTCGGGATGACGGCGGCACTGAGCAGAAGTGCGGCCGCGAGGAACGTTCTCACAGGGCAGACCTCCGGGGACTGAGGTCCTGTTTACCTTGCGGCACAACAGGGTTCACCGAGCGTAACCCGCGTGCGCAAAGTGGTATAGACCAGCGGGGAACCGGTCCTGGTTCCGGTTCCCCGCACGCCCCTAACGGCACCAGGACTGGACCGTCTCCTCGAAGTCGGGGAACTCGGCCCGCGCCGCGGCCAGCACCTCGGCGGGCGTGCGCGGCGGGGTCCCGGAGTACTTCTCCGCGACCGCGCGCAGCTCCGCGTGCGGCACCCCGCTGTCGGACCCGAACTCGACGGCCTCCTGCGGCCCCACCCCGCCCGCGAGCAACCAGAGGAACTCACCGAGGTTCGTCGCCACCGGCCCGACCTCGCCCTCCGACCCGAGGAACACGACGGGCTGAGCCGTCAACGGCCCCTCGCGCACCAGCCACAGCACCGCGAGCCCGCCGGTGCCGTCCTGCCCGAACGGCCGGAACGCGGCACCGTCCAGCTCCTTGTTCCCGGTCCAGGAACGGATCCAGTCGGTCGTCTCCTCGGCGGAGTCGAACTCCTGGTACGGCTCGTAGTCGATGCTGCCCTGCGCGGGGTCCTCGCTCCACGGGAAGTCGATGCCGCTGAGAGCGGCCAGCGCGGCGGGGAAGGCGCGGTCGTCGGTGATCTCCACGCGCGCACGCTACTTCAACGGATCGCGCGTCGACGGCGTCTTGGACGAGGAGAGGAGGCCGACATGCCGATGCTCAGGTGGTGGGGCCGCATCCACAGGCGCACGGCCGGCACGCGGGCCGTGCTCACCCACGTCGGCCGCAGCTCGGGAATGCCCTACCGCACCCCGGTGGGAGCGCACCCGGTCGAGGGCGGCTACCTGGTGCGCGGGCCCGGTTCGGACTGGGTGCGCAACGTGGTGGCGGCAGGGCACGCGAAGCTCGCGGTCGACGGCGAGGACGTCGACCTGACGGCGCCGCGCGTGGTGGGGGAGGCGGAGGCGTGCGCGGCGTTGGGGGTGAAGGCGCTCCGCGTCGCCGGGTTCGTCCGGATGGACGTCGCCCGCTAGCCTGCGCAGGATGGACGTCCGGCAGTTGCGCTACTTCCTCGCCGTCGTGGACCACGGCAGCGTGAACAAGGCGGCCGCCGTCCTGCACGTCGCGCAGCCCTCCCTGTCCCAGGCGATCCGGGCGCTCGAACGCGACCTCGGGGTCGACCTGTTCCGCCGGGTCGGGCGCCGGTTGGTGCTGGCGGACGCCGGTGAGGCGTTGATCGGGCCCGCCCGGCAGGTGGTGCGGGTGCTCGCCACGGCGCGGGCCAGTGTCGACGAGGTCGCCGGGCTGCGGGTCGGGCGGGTCGAGATCGCCGCCATGCCGTCGCAGGCGGTGGAGCCGCTCGCCCGGATCGTCCAGGCCGTCACGGAGGAGCATCCCGGGCTGTCGGTGGCGGTGCGGGCCGCCTCGACGGCCGAGGACGTCGTCGACGCCGTCCGGAGTGGACGGACCGAGCTGGGGCTGCTCGGGGCACCGGAGCCGGTGCGGGACGCGCGGGTGCGGGTGTGGCAGTTCGGGCGGCAGCGGTTCGTGCTGGTCTGCCCGGCGGGCGGGCCGTTCGCGGCGGGGGCCGTGGTGCGGCACGAGGACCTGGCCGGGCAGCGGTTGATCGTCGGGCAGCCCGGCACCGGGATGCGGCGGGTGGTCGACGAGATCCGGGCGTCCGGGGTGGAGCTGACCGAGGTCGTGGAGACCGAGCACCGGGAGGCCATCCTGCCGCTGGTGCTCGGCGGTGTCGGGATGGCCGTGCTCGCCGACTCGTGGGCGCCGCTCGCACGCCAGGCCGGTGCGCTCGTGCTGGACCTCGAACCCGCCCGCCACCTGCACCTGGCCCTGGTCACCGGGCACGGCGAGCTGACGCCGGCGGCGAGTGCGTTCCTGCACGTCGCTCATAGCCTGAGCCTCTGACGCTGAGTGGAGCCACGTCTTGGACGGCGGTGTGCGGCCGGTGGTGTCATCGGGGTCATGGTCACTCACCGCATCGCGCTCATCCCGGGGGACGGCATCGGGCAGGAGGTCACGCCCGCCGCCTGCCGGGTGCTCGAGGCCGTCGGCGCGCGGCACGGCATCTCGTTCTCCTACGACGAGTTCGACTGGTCCTGCGCCCGCTACGCCGAGCAGGGCGCGATGATGCCCGCCGACGGCCTCGACCGGATCCGCCACCACGACGCGGTGCTGCTCGGCGCGGTCGGTGATCCCTCGGTACCGGACCACGTGTCGTTGTGGGGACTGCTGATCCCGATCCGGAGGAGCTTCCGGCAGTACGTGAACCTGCGGCCGGTCAAGGTATTCGACGGCGTCGAGAGCCCGGTGCGCGGGGCGGGCGCGATGGACCTGGTCGTCGTCAGGGAGAACGTCGAGGGCGAGTACAGCGAGGTCGGCGGCCGGTTCGGGCGCGGGTTCGCGGAGGAGATGGCCGTGCAGGAGTCGGTCTTCACGCGGGCCGGGGTGGAGCGCATCGCCGACTACGCGTTCCGGCTGGCCGGGCGGCGGCGCGGGCACGTGACGTCGGCGACCAAGTCGAACGGGATCGTGCACACCATGCCGTTCTGGGACGAGGTCGTCGCGGAGAAGGCACTGTCCTTCCCGGACGTCGCGCTCCACTCCGAACACATCGACGCGTTGTGCGCCAAGGTGGTCCTCGACCCGGCGCGGTTCGACGTCATCGTCGGCTCGAACCTCTTCGGTGACATCCTCAGCGACCTCACCGCCGCCGTCGCGGGCAGCATCGGCATCGCGCCGTCTGCGAACATCAACCCCGAGCGCGACTTCCCGTCGATGTTCGAGCCGGTGCACGGCTCCGCGCCGGACATCGCGGGCAAGGGCGTCGCCAACCCGCTCGGCGCGATCTGGACCGCCGCGCTGATGCTCGACCACCTCGGCCACCCCGACGCCGCCGCCGAGGTGGAGCGCGCGATCGCGGACGTGCTGGCCACGACCCCGGTCCGCACGCCCGACCTGGGCGGCACCGCGTCGACCGGCGAGTTCACCGGCGCCGTGCTGGACTCGCTCCGGTGAGCGTCCCGCTGCCGTTCTCCTACCGCACGGTCGACGCGGACGGCGTGCGCATCCGGTGCGCGATCGCGGGCGACGGGCCGCCGCTGCTGCTCCTGCACGGCTATCCGCAGACCCACGTGATCTGGCACCGCGTCGCCCCGCGGCTCACGGCGGGCCACACGGTCGTGCTCACCGACCTGCGCGGCTACGGCGACAGCGACAAGCCCGCCCCCGGCCCGGGAGACCACGAGTACTCGAAGCGCCGGATGGCCCGGGACCAGCTGCTGGTCATGAACGCGCTGGGCTTCGACCGGTTCGGCGTCGCGGGCCACGACCGCGGCGGCCGGGTCGCCCACCGCCTGGCCCTGGACGCGCCCGAGGCCGTGACCGCGCTGGCGGTGCTGGACATCGTGCCCACCCGCCACACCTTCGAGCACGCGGACAAGGAGTTCGGCCTCGGCTACTTCCACTGGTTCTTCCTGGCCGCGGGCAACGGCATCCCCGAGCACCTCATCGGCGCCGACCCGAGGTTCTGGATCACCACCCGCATGAACGCCCGCCACCACGGGGGCGCCGCCTTCGACCCGGCGGCCGTCGAGGAGTACGTCCGCTGCTTCTCCGACCCCGCCGCGATCGCCGCGTCCTGTTCCGACTACCGCGCCGCCGCCGGCATCGACCTCGAGCACGACGCCGCGGGTGGCGTGGTCGAGGCGCCGCTGCTCGCGCTGTGGGGTGAGCACAGCTTCGTCGGCCGCCACTACGACGTGCTGGAGGTGTGGCGGGAGTACGCGCGGGACGTGCGCGGTGAGGCGTTGGACTGCGACCACTACCTGCCGGAGGAACGGCCGGACGAGGTGGCGGCCGCGTTGGGGGACTTCTTCCGATCCTGACGGTGTCCTGCGGTCGTGGCATGGACGACGCAGAAGCGTGGGTGCCGGACGCGTGCACCTTGCCGACGGCGGACAGGCCGTTCCGCGTGGCCGAGTTCGACGACCTGCTCGCCGGCGTCGTGCGCCACCGCCCGGAGAGGACGCGGCTGGTGCTGGAACTGGAGCCGCGGCCGCTGCTCGTTCTTCACGTTCGAGCTGACGGCGACCGGTGGAGCGCTGAGCCTCGCGATCTCGGTGCCGCAGTCGCGGGCCGAGGTGCTGGACGCGCTGGCGACGAGGTGAGGGGATAGCGTCCTGATCGTCCGATCGGGAGGGTGTCGTGCCGGGGTTCGTCGCGGGGGTGGAACGTCACCAGGTCGCCGTGTACCTCGGCGCGCTGGCGGCAGGCGGTGTGGCCGGATGGGCGGCACCGGATGCGGGCCCGGCGCTCGAACACCTCATCAACCCCGTGCTGGCGGTCCTGCTGTACGTGACGTTCCTGCAGGTCCCGGTGGCCGAGCTGGGGCGGTCGCTGCGCTCGGGCCGGTTCCTCGCGGCCGCGCTCGTCGTGAACTTCGTCGTGGTGCCGTTGGTGGTGGCCGCGATGTTCGCGTTCCTGCCCGCGGATCAGGCCGTGCGGATGGGCGTGCTGCTGGTGCTCCTCACGCCGTGCGTCGACTACGTGATCGTGTTCAGCGGACTGGCGGGTGCCGCCAACCAGCGGTTGCTCGCGGCGACGCCGTTGCTGCTCCTCGCGCAGATGGTGTTGTTGCCCGGCTATCTGCTGCTCTTCCTCGGTGACGACCTGGCCGTGGTCGAGCCCGGGCCGTTCGTCGAGGCCTTCGTCGTGCTGATCGCGGTCCCGCTGGCGCTGGCGTGGCTCACCCAGGTGTGGGCGTCCAGGCTGATCGGCACGATCAGCACTTCGATGGTGCCGTTGATGGCGGTGACGCTGTTCACCGTGGTGGCGTCGCAGGTGCCGAAGCTCGGCGGCGACCTGCCGCAGGTCGTGCGGGTGGTGCCGTTCTACGTGGCGTTCCTCGTGGTGATGGCGTTCGGCGGGCTCGCGGTCGCCCGGTTGTTCCGCCTCGGTGTGCCGGACGCCCGCGCGGTGGTGTTCACCGGGGCCACCCGGAACTCGCTGGTCGTGCTGCCGCTGGCGCTGGCGCTCGACGACGTCGCCGCGGTCGTCGTGGTCGCGCAGACGCTGGTCGAGGTGGTCGGCATGGTCGTCTTCGTGCGGGTGGTGCCGCGGCTGGTGCCGTCACGCGCGCGCCCGGCGGACGCTCACTCCTGAGCAGTTCTTCTACGATGAACCGATGAGGTGCGGCTGGGGGCTGCGGTGGCCGGACGCCGTGCTGTGGGTGGTCCTGGTGGTGCCGTTGGTCCCCGGAGCCGTGGGTGATCCCGTCGAGCTGGTCGCCGGTCTGGTCCTGCTGACCGCTGCGGTGGTGCTCTTCCCGAGGTTTCCGGTGTGGACGGTCTGTGCGCTCGTCGCGGCCGCGGCGATACCGGCGCTGGTGCTGGCCCCGACCGTGACGAGTGCGCCGTGGGTCTGGCCGATCCTCGCGGCCGGGGCGTTCGGGTTCCGCGCGGGCCGGCGGGTCGTGGACCCGGTGCTCGTGCCGCTGGCCGCCGTGCTGCTGGCGGGGCTGCCGGTCAGCGTGCTCGCGGACGGCTCGGTGCGGGGAGGGTTCGGCCTGGTCTTCGGTGTCTACGACTGGTTCCTGGTGGTGCTGGTCGTGCTGGTCGTGGTCCTCGGACCGTGGCTGCTGGGCCGGTACCTCAGGGTGCGCGCCGAGCTCACGTCAGCGGGACTGGACCAGGCCGCGCTGCTCGAACGGACCCGCATCGCACGGGACATGCACGACTCGCTCGGCCACGAGTGGGGGCTGATCGCGTTGCGCGCGGCCGCCCTCGAGGTGTCGCCGGACCTGCCCGAACACCATCGGGCGGCGGCCGGTGAACTGCGAGCCGGAGTCGCGGCGGCGACCGAACGGCTGCAGGAGATCATCGGGGTGCTGGGGCCCAGAGACGAGCGGCCCGACACGGGCGCGCTCGTGGAGCACGCGGCCGCGGCGGGCATGGAGGTGTCGTGGATCCCGGCCGAGCGGTCACCCGAGGTCGTCGAACGCGCCGTGCACCGGATCGTCCGGGAAGGACTGACGAACGCGGCCAGGCACGCGCCGGGAGCACCGGTGAGCGTGCGGGTGGAACGGCTGCACGCCAGCACGAAGGTCA
The DNA here is from genome assembly GCF_024125735.1 of Lentzea sp. HUAS12. Taxonomy (NCBI): domain Bacteria; kingdom Bacillati; phylum Actinomycetota; class Actinomycetes; order Pseudonocardiales; family Pseudonocardiaceae; genus Lentzea; species Lentzea sp. HUAS12. Next base: position 2,861,447 of record NZ_CP099738.1, on the reverse strand, counting down.
CCGTGGCGAACGGACCGGCGACCCGCGAACCCGATCCGGCCGGTGGCGGCACCGGGCTGGCGGGCCTGGCCGAACACACCCGGCTGCTGGGCGGCACGCTCACCGCCGAGCCGCGCGACGGCGGGTTCGCGCTGGTCGCCGAGTTGCCGCACGACGCAAGGCCCGCCACCGTCGCCCGGCCCGCCCGCCGCGACCTGGCCGGCGTGGCCCGAGGCCCCGTGCTGGCGGGCCTCTCCGTCGCGGTGCTCGCGATGGCGCTCTACGCCACCGTCGGCGCCGGCAACAGCCTCGACCCCGCTACCTTCGACGAGATCCGGCTCGACGCGCCGCGTGCGGAGGTCGAGGCGCGCCTGCCACCGTTCCAGATCCTGGGAGACCCCGAACGCATGCTGTCCGACCCGCCGCCGGGCGCCGACTGCCGCTACCACTGGTCGACCGAGCAGACGGACGACCGGCTGTTCTTCCGCCTGTGCTTCGCGGCGGACCGGCTGGTGCTCAAGGAGACCGTGCCGCGCAGCGCGATCTCGGCGGGGCAGGCGCGGTGATCCGCGTGCTGCTCGCCGACGACGAACCCCTGACCAGGGCCGGGGTGCGCGCCGTGCTCGGCGCCGAGCCCGAGTTCGAGGTGGTCGGCGAGGCGGCCGACGGACGCGAGGCGGTCGACCTCGCGCAGGCGCACCGGCCGGACGTCGTGCTGCTCGACATCATGATGCCGCGCCTCGACGGACTGGCCGCGGCGGCCGAGATCCGCCGCACCGTCCCGGACACCGGCGTGATCATGCTGACGACCTTCTCCGAGGACGAGCACATCGCCCGCGCGTTCGACGGCGGCGCCAGCGGGTTCCTGCTCAAGACCGGAGATCCGAGGGAACTGTTCGCCGGGGTCAGGGCCGTCGCGGAGGGGGCCGCGTACCTGTCGCCGAAGATCGCGCACTGGGCGATCCGGCGGCTGGGCGGCGAACGGGTGTCCGGCGCGGCGCGCGCACGGGACCTGGTCGCGGGGCTGACCGAGCGCGAACGCGAGGTGCTCGCCCTGGTCGGCGCCGGGCTGCCCAACGCCGAGATCGGGCGGCGGCTGCACGTCGTGGAGGGCACGGTGAAGGTGTTCGTCAGCTCCATCCTGCGCCGGCTGGAGGTGCCGAACCGGGTGCGTGCCGCGATCATCGCGTTCGAGGCGGGGCTGGTCGACCGGGACTGACCTATGTCTTCCGGTCAGTGCGCCGGGTGGCGTTCGACAGATGCCGGTCGGTGGGGGTGATCGACAGGCTGGGTCGCATGAAGATCAGGTACAGGGCCCGTGTCGCGGCGGTGTGCGTGGGGATGCTGGGGGTGGGGGTCGCTCCGGCCTCGGCCGAGATCGGCGCCACCGGCTCGCTCGCGGTTTCGGCCGATGCTGCCGGCGGATCGCCCACGAGGTTCACCGACCGCTCGCCTGCGGCCTCCGCCGCCACTGCTCCCGCTCCCACCGCCACCGGGTCGCCCACCACCTCCATCGAGCTCACCCTGCCGCGTCCGTCGGGCCCCTTCCCCGTGGGCACCACCGAACTCCACCTGGTCGACCCCACCCGCGCCGACCCGTGGGCGCCGGGCCGGTCGCGCGAGTTGATGATCTCCCTCTGGTACCCCGCGCTGCCCTCCCACAGGCCGCCGGCCCGCCACCTCAGCCCGGGCATCGCGGCGTTCTACGACCAGACCTCCGCAGCCTCCGTCGGGCTGGCCCCCGGTGTCGCCGACTTCGCGGGTACCGCTACCCACGCGAAGGTCTCGCCTCCGCTGCCCGGACGCCGTCCGGTGGTCCTCTACTCGCCGGGGCGCGGGCAGTCGCGGTCGTTCGGCACCACGCTCGTCGAGGACCTCGCGAGCCGGGGCTACGTCGTCGTGACGATCGACCACACCTTCGCGGGGCCGGTGGAGTTCCCCGACCGCGTCGAGCTCCCGGTCCGCGGCGCGGACACGGCGCTGATGATGCGGGAACGGGTGCGCGACACGAGTTTCGTGCTGGACCGGCTCGCCGCCACCGGGCTCGACGTGTCGGAGGTCGGCATGGCCGGGCACTCGATGGGCGGGTTCACCGCGGCCGAGGCGATGCTCAGCGACCGGCGCATCGCCGCGGGGGCCAACCTCGACGGCGGCCTGGACCCGAGGTCGGGTCAGGCGAGCGCGCGGGGTGCCGACCGGCCGTTCCTGCTCATGGGCGGCGGGACCAGCGGTGCGGACGACCTGCCGCACGACCACGTGCACGCACCGGACTGGGCATCGTTCTGGGCGAACTCGACGGGCTGGAAACGGGACGTGCACCTGCGCGAGGCGGAACACGCGAGCTTCACCGACGCCCAGGTGCTGCTGCCCCAGATCAACCGGAAGCACCCGCTGCCCGCCGACCGGCTCGCGGCGGCGATCGGTACCATCGACGCCGGCCGAAGCCTTGCCGCACAACGGGAGTACGTCGCCGCCTTCTTCGACCTGCACCTGCGCGGGCGGTCCACCACCCTGTTCGACGGCGACTCGCCCGCCCACCCGGACGCGAGGCTCGTCCCGTGACCGCGTTCCTCGACTGGCTCGCGAACCTGCCGCAGGTCTGGGTGGTGGTCGCGGCCGGGCTGCTGGTGTTCGGCGAGTGCACGCTCGGGCTGGGGTTCATCGCGCCCGGCGAGACCGGGTTGTTCGTGCTCGGCACCACCGCGACGAGTCCGCCCGCGTTCGTGGTGATGTGGCTGGTGACCACGGTGTGCGCGGTCGGTGGCGACTCGGTCGGGTTCTGGCTCGGCAGGCGGTACGGCACGCGGCTGCGCGAGTCGCGGATCGTGCGGCGGCACGGCGGGCGGCACTGGGACCGCGCCACCGCCTTCCTGCGGCGACGGGGAGCCGTCGCGGTGCTGATCGCGATCTTCCTCCCCGTCCTGCGCACGCTGCTGCCCGCGGCCGCGGGGGCCGCCGGACTGCCGTACCGGACGTTCCTGCCCGCCGTGCTCGCCGGCGCGACCGGGTGGTGCGCGCTGCACATCGGGCTCGGCGCCGCGGCGGGGGAGACGGCCCGCAGGATCGAGAAGGTCGTCGGCACCGGAAGCACGGTCGTGGCCGCCGTGGTGGTCGTCGTGGCCGTGGTCGTGGTCCGGTCAGGAATCGAGAAGCACCGGGCACGGGACGGCGCCTAGCGTTTCCCGCATGACCTCACTCGACGCGATCACCCTCGAAGTGGCCGACCTCGCGGCCGCCGAACGCTTCTACGCCAACGCTTTCGGGCTCGGTCCGCTGGTGCGCCTGCGGGCCTCGCAGGAAACGGCCACGGGATTCCGCGGCTTCACCCTGTCCCTCACGGTCGCGCAGCCGGCCGACGTGGACCTGCTGATCGAGAACGCCCTCGACGCGGGCGCGACCGCGCTCAAGCCCGCCGCGAAGTCGTTGTGGGGCTACGGCGGTGTCGTGCAGGCGCCCGACGGCACGATCTGGAAGGTCGCGACCTCGGCCAAGAAGAACACCGGCCCGGCCACCGGCGAGATCGGCGAGGTGGTGCTCCTGCTCGGCGCGACGGACGTGGCCGCGAGCAGGCAGTGCTACCTCGACCACGGGTTCACCGTCGAGAAGAGCTTCGGCCGCATGTACGTCCAGTTCGCCGCGGCGGGTGCGGTGAAGCTCGGGCTGTACCGGCGGCGTGCCCTCGCGAAGGACGCCGGGGTGGCGCCGGAGGGGTCCGGCTCGCACCGGATCGAGCTGCACGGAGCCGGGCGGTTCACCGACCCCGACGGGTTCGCGTGGGCGTCAGGGCAGCCGGTCGGCCAGCTCGGCGCGTGAGCGGATGCCGAGCTTCGTGTAGACCTTGCGCAGGTGGTACTCGATGGTCTTCGGGCTCAGGAACAGGGCGGCGGCGACCTCGCGGGTGGTCTTGCCCTCGGCGAGCAGGAGCGAGACCTGCAACTCCTGCGGCGTCAGGGTTTCGCCCTGCGTCCTGCGCTTGATCGTCTCGCCGGTGGCGCCCAGCTCGACTGCGGCGAGGTCGGCCCAGCGGGCGGCGCGCAGGTTCTCGAACGTCTCCAGCGCGGCGTGCAGGTGTGGCCGTGCGTCCACCCGTCGCCGGGCCCGTCTCAGGCGGGCGCCGTAGGCGAGGCGGGTGCGGGCGGTCTCGAAGTCGTCCAACGTCCTCGCGTGGTGGCGCAAAGACGCCTCGAAGTGGGTGTCGAACCCGTCCTCGCTGAGCATGCCGAGCGTCCGTTCGGCACGGCCCAGCGCCCACGGCTGGCCCTTCGCGGCGGCCTCGGCCCGGTAGCGCCGCGCCACGTCCCAGGCGTCGTCGCGCCGTCCTAGTCGGACCATCGCGTCGGTCAGTTCGGGTGCCGGTGACAGGTCCGGGTCGGTGAGCCGCAGGTCGTCCAGCAGGGCGGCGAGCTCCTCCAGGTGCGCCAACGCCTTGAGCGGGTCGCCGAGCCCCAGTTCCAGTTCTCCCAACGCGAACAGCGACCAGACCCGTCCGATGTGGATGTCACGGGCGCGGCAGATCGGTAGCGCCTCCGCGACGAGCGCACGGCACCGCTCCTCGTCGCCGAGCCGCGCCCGCAGCCACGCGAGCCCCGCCAGGCACATCGCGAGGTCGGTCTCCTGGCCGGTCTCCCGCGCCAGCCGGGTGGCCTCGTCGTAGGTCGCCTCGGCGCGGACCCACTGGTTGGTCGTGGCCTCGTCCCGCGCGACGTGGAACAGCAGCGCGGGCAGCGTTCCGACGGCGGTCTCCGCGCGGGCGTCCGCGACGACGCGGCGCAGCTCCTCGCCGGAGTCGGCGTCGCGCAGGAACAACGGGCCGATCATCAGCCACGACAGGCGGCGCCGGTCGTCGCGCAGCAGGCCGGTGGAGGCGAGCAGGCCGACGCCCGCCCGGATCTGGTCGGCGCCGCCGCGGTTGGCGAGGATCCGCGCGACACCCACCGCCATCTGGCCGAGGCCCTGGGCCTTCGGCGTCACCACCCCGTCCAGCAGGGCCTCGATCTCGTGCGCCAGCTCGACACCGGACCTGGTGTCGCCGAGGTAGAAGCACGCGTGGACGGCGTCGGCCAGAAGCACCACCGCCGAGTCGGCGTCGGCGGACTCGCGGGCGGCGATCCGGCAGAGGTCGCGGGCCTCGGTCAGCGAACCGGTGCGGGCCGCGATCGCCGCCCGCAGCTCGACGGCCCCCGCCCCGCCGCCCACCTCGTCCAGCAACGAGACCGATCGCCTCGTCTCACCGGCGAGCCACGCCGACTCCGCCGCCGCCACGCACAACGAGGCGTGCCGCGACACGTCCGGGCTCAGCCGCGCGGCGCGTTCGAACGCGGCCGCGGCGACGTCGTGCGCACTCCGTTCGTGGGCGCGCCGGGCCGCCTGCACGAGGAGGTCGGCGACCTGGGCGTCCGGTCCGACGACCGACTCCGCCCGGTGCCAGGCGTGCCGGTCGGCGTCGTGCGGACCGACCGCCTCGGCCACCGCGCGGTGGATCACCCGGCGGCGACGCGGATCGGTGTCCCCGTAGACGGCCGCGCGGATCAGCGGGTGCCGGAACTCGACGCGGCCGCCGGCGATCCGCACGAGTCCGGCGCTCTCGGCCTCGGCCAGCGCGTCGACCGCGACCCCGAGCACCCGGCACGCCGACACCACCACCCGCAGATCGGTGCCCGCCACCGAGGCCACCGCCAGCGCGGCCCGTCCACCGGCACCCAGCGACCGCGCCTGCGAGGCGAACGCGCGGGCCAGCTCCGCGGACACCGGCAGCGGCGCCTCGGGCGAGAGGTGCTCGAGCCGGGACCCCGCCAGTTCGATCAACGCCAGCGGGTTCCCGGCCGTCGCGCGGTGCAGCCGTGCGATCAGCTCCGGCGACACCGGCACGTCCGAACGGCTCGACACCAGCTCGTCCGCGGCGGCCAGGTCGATGCCGGTCAGCGCCAGCGACGGCAGCGGCGGGTCCGGCGACCGCGTGGTCGCGAGCAGCACGACCGGGTCGGCGACGAGTCTGCGCGCCGCGAACGCCAGCGCGTCCGCCGACGACCCGTCGACCAGGTGCAGGTCGTCGAGCAGGACGGCGACCGGCCGTTCCTCGGCGAACCGGCAGAGCAGGCTGAGCGTGGCGGCGCCGACCGCGAACCGGTCGATGGCGGGCCCCGGCCGCAACGCGAGTGCGACGGACAGGGCCTGCGCCTGCGGGCCGGGGATCTCGCCGAGACGGTCCAGGGCGGGCCGCAGGACCTGGTGCAGGGCCCCGAACGGGATCTCCTTCTCCGACTCGATCCCGGCCGCCCGCAGGACGTTCATGCCGGCGGCGGACTCGGCGGCGAACCCCAGCAGCGCGGTCTTGCCGACACCGGGTTCGCCGGTGATCGCGAGGGCGCCGCCGTGCCCGATCCGAGCGCTCGCGACGAGTCGCTCGATCCGCTGCCGCTCCGAGTCGCGCCCGATCAGCACACGGGGGAGTGTAGGTCGGCCCAGGTACTAGTGGTGTGGCGCAGAAGGTTGCCGGGGAAATTCGCGGTCAGACGGGTGCATCGTGGGGGCGGTGCCGCGAGGTGCCCTGCTGAGCGTGGATCACCTCGCCGACCTTCTGGGACACACCACTAGGTGGGGCACCTGATGCGATCGTCCCGTGGGCGCTCATAGGTTCCGGCCCTCGGATGGAGGGAAGAGCAGATGACCACGACAAGACCCGAGGTCGACACCGACAAGCTCATGCAGTTCGTGTTCCGGGCCGTCGACGAGGTCGGCGCCACGCTCAACGCCGCTCTCGTCGTCATGGGCGACAAGCTCGGCTACTACCGCGCCATGGCCGATGGCGAGCCGGTCAGCGCGGCCGAGCTCGCGGACCGCAGCGCGACCGCCGAGCCGTACGTGCGGGAGTGGTTGAACGCCCAGGCCGCCGGCGGATACGTCACCTACGACCCCTCGACCGGCCGGTACGCGCTGCCCGTCGAGCACGCGGTGGCGCTCACGGTCGAGGACAGCCCCGCGTTCCTGCCCGGTATGTTCCAGATCGCACTCGGCACCGTGCACGACGCCGGACGCGTGCTGGAGGCGGCCCGCAGCGGGTCCGGGGTCGGCTGGCACGAGCACGACACCGACGTGCACGTCGGCTGCGAGCGGTTCTTCCGGCCGAGCTACGCGGCGAACCTGGTCGGGAGCTGGCTGCCCGCGCTCGACGGCGTGACCGCGAAGCTGGAGAGAGGCGCCAAGGTCGCTGACGTCGGTTGCGGCCACGGCGCATCAACGATCCTGATGGCGCAGGCATTTCCGAACTCCACCTTCACCGGCTCGGACTACCACCCCGAGTCGGTCCGGATCGCCCGCGAACGGGCGGAGGCCGCCGGGGTCGGCGATCGCGTCACGTTCGAGGTGGCGTCCGCCAAGGACTTCAGCGGCACCGGCTACGACCTCGTGACCATGTTCGACTGCCTGCACGACATGGGCGACCCGGTCGGCGCGGCACGGCATGTGCGGGACGCGGTGGCACCCGACGGCACGTGGATGATCGTCGAACCGATGGCGGGCGACCACGTCGAGGACAACCTGAACCCCGTCGGCCGCACCTACTACGGCTTCTCCACGCTGCTGTGCACGCCGGCCTCGCTGTCGCAGGACGTCGGACTCGCGCTGGGCACGCAGGCCGGGCCCGCGCGGATCCGCGACGTCGCGGTGGCGGGTGGGTTCACCCGGTTCGCCGGGGTGGCCGGGACGCCGTTCAACCAGGTCCTCGAAGTCCGGCCGTGAACGCCGAGCCGCGCCCGGTGCGCGAGGCAGACCGGTCGGGGTTCGCCGAGCGCGCCGGGGTGCGGCTCGCGTTCCGCGTGTACGACAACCCCGGCATGCCGACCGTGCTGCTCATGCCGACGTGGTCGATCGTGCCGTCGAGGTTCTGGAAGGCGCAGGTCCCGTTCCTGTCCCGGCACTTCCGGGTCGTCACGTTCGACGGGCGGGGTTCCGGCGAGTCCGACCGGCCGGTCGGCGGTGAGTCCTATGTGGATTCCGAGTGCGCCGAGGACGCGATCGCGGTCCTCGACGCGACGAACACCGAACGGGCCGTGCTGGTGGCGTTGTCACGTGGTGACGCCTGGTCCGTGCTCGCCGCCGCGCAGCACCCCGGGCGCGTCAGCGGGATCGTGGCGATCGGCCCGGCCAGCGGGTCGCTCCTCGGCGTCCAGGAGCAGGAGAGGCTGTCCTGGGAGTCGGGGGACGGGCCGTACAGCCGGCAGCACTGGCTGAACGGCGGCTACGACGACTTCACCGAGTGGTTCTTCGCGAGGATGTTCGCCGAACCCCACTCCACGAAGCAGATCGAGGACGCCGTGCGGTGGGCGCACGAGATCGAGCCCGCCACGCTGGTGGACACGACGGCCGGACGGCTCGCCTCGGCGTCCGTCGAGGACGCGTGCCGCGAGGTGCGCTGCCCGGTCCTCGTGATCCACGGGACCGCCGACCTCATCCGACCGCACGCCATCGGTGAACGCCTCGCCGAACTCACCGGCGGCTCGCTCGTGCTGGTCGACGGCGCCGGGCACGGCGTGCACGCCCGCGACCCGGTGCGGATCAACCTGCTCATCAAGGACTTCGTCGACCGGGTGCACCCCGTCGCGCGGCGAGCGCGGATGTCGCGCGTCCGGCCGCCGCGAGCGCTGTACCTGAGCTCCCCGATCGGCCTCGGCCACGCCCGGCGCGACCTCGCCATAGCCACCGAACTGCGCAAACTCCACCCGCGGCTGGAGGTCGACTGGCTCGCGCAGCACCCCGTGACCGAGGTCCTCGAACCCGCGGGGGAGCGCGTGCACCCGGCGTCGGCGTGGCTCGCGAACGAGTCGTCGCACGTGGAGGAGGACGCCGGCGAGCACGACCTGCACGTGTTCGAGGCGTTCCGGCGCCTGGACGCGGTGCTGGTGAACAACTTCATGGTGTTCCACGACCTGCTGGAGGCCGAGCGGTACGACCTGGTGATCGGCGACGAGGCCTGGGAGGTCGACCACTTCCTGCACGAGAACCCCGAGCTGAAGCGGTTCTCCTTCGCCTGGCTGACGGACTTCGTCGGCTGGCTCCCGATGCCGGACGGAGGCGCCCGCGAGCAGCGCCTGACCGCCGACCACAACCTGGAGATGATCGAGCAACGGGCGCGCCACCGCCGCGTGCGCGACCGGTCGGTGTTCGTCGGCGACCCGGACGACGTGGTCCCGCTGCACTTCGGCGAGGGGCTGCCCGCGATCCGCGAGTGGACGGAGCAGAACTTCGACTTCTGCGGCTACGTCACCGGGTTCGACCCGCCCGAGGTGGCGGCGCGCACCTCGGGGGAGAAGGTCTGCGTGGTCACGGTCGGCGGTTCGGGCGTCGGGTCGTCGCTGCTGCGGCGGGTCCTGGACGCCGTGCCCCTCGCACGGCGGAAGGTGCCCGGGCTGAGGTTCCTGGTCGTCACCGGGCCGCGCATCGACCCGGCTTCGTTGCCGGACGTCCCAGGCGTGGAGCTGCGTGGATACGTGCCGGACCTGCACCGGCAGCTCGCCGCCTGCGACCTCGCGGTGGTGCAGGGCGGCCTGACGACGTGCATGGAGCTGACCGCCGCCCGCCGCCCGTTCCTCTACGTGCCGCTGCGCCACCACTTCGAGCAGAACTTCCACGTCCGGCACCGGCTCGAACGCTACGGTGCGGGCCGGTGCATGACGTACGAGGAGGTGGCGGACCGGGAGGTGCTGGCCGCCGCCATGGCCGAGGAGATCGGGCGGGAGGTCGGCTACCGGGAGGTGGAGGCGGACGGGGCGGCCCGGGCGGCGGCGATGCTCGCCGAGCTGCTCTGAGACGCGTGCCGAGGCTGCGGCACGCGTCTCGGCGAACATCACGCCTGGTCGTTCGCCCGGTCGTCCGCCGCCGCGGTCTGGGTCAGCACGGCGACCGTCTCCTCCAGACCGCGCTGCACCTCGTCGCCCTTCGCCTCCCGCACGCTGTGCAGGCTGATCGTGAGGCGCGACCGGCCGGCCGCCACCTCCTCGACCTGCAGTTCGCCGTGGTAGTCGTCCGGACCCTCGGCACCCCACTCGAGCGTCCGCCGGGAGGCGTCCGGCCGGACCCACGCCTCGCCCTCGACGTGGTGGCCGTGCACCTCGGCCTCCACGTGCACCTGCTCGCCGCCCTCGGGCTCGGCGGCCGTCATCTGCGGGAAGTACCGGGGCAGGTTCGTGGGATCGGCCAGGAACGCGAACAGGGTGTCGGCCGGGATGTCCGCCTCAGCTGTGTGCGTGTACGTCGTCATGGCGCTCGGGGTACCCGGTCTCCCTGACGGCGAACACGTCCCGCGTGCGCGCCACCTGTTCGTGCCACCCGCGCTGGTCGCGGCGGAAGACGGGGAGGACGAACGCGCCGCCGACGAACAGCGCCACGACGACGAGGTCCCACCAGCCGATGTCGATGAGCGGCGACACGACGGTCGCGTAGGCCATGAAGCCGGTGAAGCCCAGCAGTTCGCGCAGGGCGAGCTGGAGCGGGTTGGCGCGCGAGCCGTCGTCAGAACGGATCCGGTAGTGCAGCAGGATCCCGCCGATCGTCATGCCGTTCGCCGCGGCGGGCAGCACGACCCGCGACGCCACCAGCACGCAGACGGCCCAGCGCGGGTCGGAGTGCAGCCACAGCTTCGCGACGACGATCACCAGCACGAGCTCGGCGACCAGGCCGATCAGCCTGCGGGGGATGGTCACGGTGGTCGGCGGCGCGGTCGACTCGTCGGACGACGGCACCCTGGGCACGACGAACGCGGCCGGCGCCATCATCCAGCCCAGGACGCCGCCGGAGGTGTTCGAGATGAGGTCGTCGACGTCGGCGATGCGGTACGGGCACGGGTAGAAGCCGAGGTTGCCGGTGTACTGCACGACCTCGATGGCGAGCGACAGCCCCAGGCTGATCGCGATGACGGCCAGCGGGCCCTTGCCGTACGCCTTGCGCAGCACCACGCCGAGCGGCACGAACAGCGCGACGTTGAACAGCTGCTGCAGGAACGCCTGCGACCGGACCATCGCGAGGATGCCGGAACGTCCGTAGGCCGCCATGTTGTTGCTCATGTCCGTGACCCACTGGAACGGGACCGTGGACAGCATCTGCTCGCCCGTGCACAGGTTCCCGACGTCGCGCGGGAACGGCAGGAAGATCAGCGCCAGCGCGACCAGGCCGTAGGCCAGCAGGCCGTACAGCACGAACGCCCTGCGCGGCTCGACCCGCCGGAAGCGGAAGTAGTGCAACAGGACCAGGGGCACGAGGACCATCAGCCCGACACCCACGAACGCCAGGAAACCGGTCCGGGCGGTCTCCCAGTACGACGCCATCATGAGGGGCTCATTGCCCGCTGTCGTTGACGGCCAAACCACGACCCGCGAAGTTGCGGCGAATGGCTCAGCCGCGCCGCGCGAGGTAGACGGTGTTCGTCGACTCCCTGTCCTGCAACGGGTTGGGGAAGCGGACCACCTCGGCCCGCACGTCGGTGAAGACCGTCGCGAGGGTGGCGGCGTACTCGCCCTCCGGCGGGTCGTTGGACCACAGCGCGAACACCCCGCCGGGCGCGATCAGGTCCGCCAGCCGCCGCGAGCCCTCTGGCCCGTACAGGTCGGCGTTGGTGGGGTGCAGGAGGTGCCGCGGGGAGTGGTCGATGTCGACGACGAGCGCGTCGAGGAGTGCGGGACCGAAGCCCTGACCGGAGCGGACCAGGTCGAAGAAGTCGCCGTGCACCAGGCGGCACCGCTCGTCGGCCGCGAGCGTCCTGCCCGCCGGGATGAGGCCCTGCTCGTGCCACTCGATCACTTCGCTCAACGCGTCGACGACCTGCAACGAGCCGACCCGCGGGTCCTCCAGCACGGTCTGCGCGGTGTAACCGAGTCCGAGGCCGCCCACGACGACGTTCAGCGAGTCGCCGGTCAGCTCCGCGAGCGCGAGGCGGGCCAGCTCGACCTCGGCGACGACGAACATGCTGGACATCAGGAACTCTTCGTTCAGCTTGATCTCGTGGATCTCCCTGCCGGTGCCGGGTTCGAGCCGGCGCCGCAGGGAGAGCTCACCGAGCGGGGTCTGGCGGTAGTCGAGTTCCTGGAACCGAGCACTCATGCGACGGGACGGTACCCCGCGCACCAGGACCCGATCGGGCGACCGGTCAGCCGGCGAACCGTCCGATCGCGACGAACGCGGCCAGGAGCAGCAGGACCACGTTGACGGGCAACGTCTTCGTGTCGGCGATCTTGAGGTGGACGCGGATGGCGACGACCTGGACGACGACCAGCCCGACGGCCGCGATCGGCGTCAGGACCGGGGCGATGCCGGTGAGCCACGGCAGGACCACGCCGAGGGCGCCGAGCACCTCGACGGCGCCGATGCCCTTCACCGCCCCGTCGGAGTAGTCCTTCGCCCACGCGCCGGTGGACGCGATGACCTGCTCACGCGAGCGCAGCAGCTTGACGAGACCACTGCCCAGGTAGACGGCCGCCAGCAGGAACTGGGCCACCCACAGTGCGATGTTCATTGCACACTCCGATTCTTACCACTTGTGCGTAGCCTCATCGTGTGTGTGTTTCGAGGGCGCCACAAAAGGCACACGGATGTATGTGTCCAGGACAGGAGCTGGAGCTGTGACGGGGTTCACTCGGACGAGGAGCTGCCCGCCGCCGATGGACGACGGTGGCGCGGTCCGCGCGGTGCTCGACCGCATCGGCGACAAGTGGAGCCTCCTGGTCGTCGGCGCGTTGCGGGAGGGGCCGCTGCGCTTCGGCGAGCTGGAGAAGGCGGTCACCGGCATCTCGCAGCGCATGCTGACGCTGACGCTGAAACACCTCTCCGAGGACGGCCTGGTGAGCCGCACGGCCTACGCCGAGGTGCCCCCGCGCGTCGAGTACGAGCTGACCGGGCTCGGGAGGACGTTGATGCCGCTGGTGATCGCGCTCGCGGAGTGGGCGCTGGAGCACAGCGACGAGATCAACGCCCACCGCCGCAGGTAGCGCTCACTCGAAGGAGCAGCCGGGGTTCGGCGTGCTGACCGCGAGCGGGTGACCGACCGGGTTGCGGTACAGGACCTCCAGCACGAGCGGGGCGCCCGTGAGGTTCCGCCCGAGGTGGACGTACCCGCTGCCGCTGTCCTCGGTGATGACCTGTCCCGGCCGGTAGACGCCGTCGACCGAGCAGTCGGACTCGTGGTGGGTCAGCACGCCCTTGGCGACGACCCCCTGGACCGGTCCGGGGTGGTAGTGCCAGCCGGTGGAGCCGCCCGGCGCGATGGTGATCTCCCTGAGCACGTACTGCGTGTCGCCCAGCACGTGGTCGAAGATCGTGACGGCGCTGACCCCGGTGCCCGGTGTGGCGCTCGCGGCGCCCGGTGCCACGACCGCTGCCAGGCCGGCGGCCGCGGTGACGAGCGCGAGTCGCTTGATGATCCGCATGGGGTCGAACGTACTCAGCCGCGGGTGCGCTCGTAATGCCGCGCGACCCTCGCCCGGTTGCCGCAGACGTTGGCGGCGCACCAGACCCGGCGCTTGTTCTCCGCCAGGAACAGCATCGAGCAGGTCGGGTCGGCGCACGCCCGCAGCTTCGCCAGCCGCTCGTGGTCGGCGAGCAGCCCGATCGCCTCGCCCGCGACGGCGGCCAGTCCGGGGTGGCCGTTGTAGTCGTCGTGCCACCGGGTCGCGGCGACCGCGCCGGCGCCCCACCCGTCGAGCCGCGGACTGGTCGGGACGGCGGCCGCGACGGCGTTGAGGTCCGCGATCAGCTGAGGATCGGGCGTGGCACCGGTCAGGTGGGCCTCGAACAGGGCCCGCAACACCGAGCGCAGCCTGCGGGTCGCGCTGATCGCCGGCGGCGGGCCCGCGGGCAGCCGGTCGGCCTGCAGCGCCCACCAGCGGGTGTGGCCGGCCTCGTCCGCGATGAAGTCCTTGACCGGGTCCAGGCACAACGCGTGCGTGTCGACCAGGTCGAGCGCCACCAGCGGTTCGGCGCCCATCACGAAGCCCGCGGCCTGGAAGTCGGACAGTCCCAACGCCCTCTCCTAACGGTTGGAGCGACTGATCAGACGTTAGCAGATTCTCGACGCGAGGGCTTGCAGTGCTCAACCTAACGTGTATACGGTCATTCTATACATTAGAACAAACCGAGGAGAACGACATGCCCGCGATCCGCCACCACCACGTCGAGGTCGACGGTCTCAAGGTGTTCGTCCGCGAGGCCGGGGACACGAGCAGGCCCACGGTCGTGCTGCTGCCCGGCTACCCGTCGAGCAGCCGCTCCTACGTGCGGCTGATCGACCGGCTCGCCTCGACCTGGCACGTCGTCGCGATCGACTACCCCGGCTTCGGCTCGTCCGACCCGCTGCCCGGCGAGCCGACGTTCGACCGGCTGGCCGAGGTCACCGGCAGGACGATCGACCTGCTCGGCATCGGCGACTACGCGGTCTACGTGTTCGACTTCGGCTCCCCGGTCGGGTTCCGCATCGCGCTCGAGCACGACCAGCGCGTGCAGGCCGTGATCACGCAGAACGGCAACGCGTACGTCGACGGTCTCGGCCCCGACATGGACGTGCTGAAGAACCACTGGAACGACAGGTCCCAGGACCAGGACAAGCTCGACTGGGTCGTCGGCATCGAGGGCACGCGGCACCAGTGGCTCGTCGGCGCGAAGGACCCCGCGCACATCGACCCCGAGCAGGCGGTCGCCGACCAGCACGTCATCGACCTGCCCGGCCGCGCCGACTACATGAAGGCGCTGCTGTGGGACTACCGGGTCAACCCCGGCCGCTACCCGGCCTGGCAGGAGTGGCTGCGGACCCGTCAGCCGCGGGTGCTCGCGATCTGGGGCCGCAACGACACGTTCTTCGTCCCTGCGGGTGCCGAGGCGTTCCGCCGCGACGTGCCGTCCGCCGAGGTCGTGCTGCTCGACACCGGCCACTTCGCGCTCGAGGAGGAGGTCGACGAGATCGCCGAACGGGTGAGCGCCCTGCTGGCGAAGACCTTCGCGTGACGCCACGCCCGTGTGGAATGAAGTGATACTGCCCATCGGTTTTCGTGTCGCTCATTCGGATCAATCCGCTTTGGAGCGTTCTTGGAGCTTTATTGGAACCCGCGGGCAGACTTCTCGATGTCAGTTGCACATCCGAGGGAGGAGCACTCATGGAGAAGCCCAAGGCGAAGATGAAGCGAATCACCATCCGCAAGGTGGGCCCGGTCCGCCTCACGGCGGCCGCCTGCTCGCAGTACAACGTCAAGCCGGCCTAAGGCGAGACGAGGGTGCGCCGGGTTCCCGGACCCGGCGCACCCGATCCGCGGGGGAGGAACGTCGTGACCGAGTTCGATCTGGACCGCCCGGTGCCGCTGCACCCGCTGGTGTTCCTGGAGGACGGCGACGAGGTGACGATCGGACGCGCCGACGTCGACTCGTACGGCATCTTCCCCGGTGAGGGCGCCGCGCTCGTGCGCAGACTGGTCGACGGGGACACCCCGCGCCAGGCCGCCGAGTGGTTCGAGCGCGAGTACGGGGAGGAGGTCGACGTCGAGGACGTCCTCGCCGGACTCGACGAGCTCGACCTCATTCGCAAATCTGATGAAAAGAGCGCCGAAACCGCACCTGTTCGGTTCAGCGGGCTCGGTGCCGCTTTGTTCTCGCCGATCGCGTGGGTGTTGTACGCGGGACTGATCGCCTGGGCGTTGTCGGCGATGGTGTTCGAAGCGGACCTGCGGCCGACTTATCACAGCATCTTCTTCTCCGACTACTACGTGGTCATCCAGGTCGGGTTGTTCCTCGCCGCGATTCCCCTCCTTTTCCTGCACGAGTCGTTCCACGCGCTGGCAGGGCGGCGGCTGGGGGTGCGATCGAGGTTGCGAATAGGGCGGCGGCTCTACTTCATCGTGCTGGAGACCTCGCTCGACGGGCTGGTCGCGGTCCCGCGCGGGCAGCGCTACCTGCCGATCGTCGCCGGGCTGCTGGCCGACGTCCTCGGCATCGCCGCGTGCACCGTCGCCGCCGACCTGACGCGGCACGCGGACGGCTCGCTGTCGGGGCCAGGGCGGTTCCTGCTGGCCGTCGCGTTCGCCGCGCTGCTGCGGGTGGTCTGGCAGTTCTTCCTGTACCTGCGCACGGACATCTACGTGCTCGTGAGCACCGTGCTCGGCTGCGTGGACCTGCACGGGGCCGCCCTGCGGATCGTGAAGAACCGGTTCCGGCGGCTCGCCGGGCGGCCGGAGGAGGACGAGTCCGCGCTGCACCCCGTCGACCGCAGGGTGGCGCGCTGGTACTCGTGGCTCGTCGTCGTCGGCTACACGGCGAGCCTCACGACGTTCGCGCTCGCCGGCGCCCCGGTGCTCTACCGGTTCATCACCGGCGTCCTCGGACGGCTCACCGGCGACGGCGTGCCCACGGCCCAACTGCTCGACTCGATCGTCTTCGGCGGCGTCGCGCTCGCGCAGTGCGCCGTGCTCGGCTGGCTCGTGGTCCGGGAGCGCGTGCGGGCGCGCCGCGACCGCCGCCTGCACCACGTCATCCACTGAAGGGACGCACCAATGGACAGCCGCTACTGGATCCGCGCCGACCGGCGGCGCGACCGGGCAGACGCCCTCGCCGCACTGGACCTGCCGCCGGTCTGGGCGGTCCTCGACGCCCACCGGCGGCTGCGCGGGCCGTACACGGCTGCCGGGTCGCTGCTGCGCCAGATCGCCGACGACCTGCTGGAGCGGTGTCCCGAACTGGGGGAGCGGCACAACATCGAGCTGCTCACGACCACACCGGAGCTGGCCGGCCGGGTGCCGAGCGCCTGGCACACGCTCGAGTGGGCCGTGCAGGACAGCGAACGCACGCGCTACTACTCGCGGCTGCACACGCGCAACATCGCGAACGGCCTGGCGGAGCTGGTGCGCGACTACCTCGCGGCCCTCGGGGGCGGCCCGCGCACCCTCGTGGTCGAGAACGCGCACGAGGCGGACGCGTCCGACCAGGAGTTCATCGCGGTCCTGCTGCGCCGCGGCGACATCCCGGACCTGACCGTCGTCGTGGGCACGAGCCGTGCGCCGCTCGTGGACCCGCGCGGGGAGATCGACGTGTCGCTGGCGCGGACGATCGCCGCGCACGCCCAGGTCGTCGACGCGGAACCGGTCGAGCTCGGGGAGCTGCCGGAAGACCCCGCTCGGGCCTATGTGGACAGTGACGGCACGGACGACGACCCGCGGCTGCTCGCCGCCTACCTCGCACTGCCGGCCGAATCGCGTGCCGCGCTGCACGACGCCCGTGCCGCGCAACTCGCGCAGTCGGACGAGTTCTCGTTGCGGCTCGGTGCGATTCCGCACCACCTGGAACACGGCAGCGACCCCGCGGGTGCCGGCGCGCAGGCGTTGCGCGTCGCGCTGGACCACTGCCACAAGGTCGGGCTCTACCAGGCCGCCGCGGACCACGGTCTGCGCGGCCGCGCGTCCGCGGACCGGGAGGCCGACCCCGACCTGTGGTGGCACCTCACGTTCCAGACGGGCATCGTGCTCGCGGCCGTCGGTCGTGCCGCCGAGGCCGAGAGGCTGTACGTCGAAGGCCGTGCCGCCTCCCTCGACCCGGCGATCCACCTGGAGCTCTCGTACGCGATGGCCATGCTGTACGCGCGGCACTACTCGGAGGCGGAACGCGACTACGTCCAGGCCAGGGCGTGGATGAACCTCGCGATCGCGCTCGCGTCGCAGCTGGGAGACCCGAAGAAGGAGGCGTTCCAGTCCGTCTTCACGCGCAACGGACTGGCGCTGGTCGAGGTGCGCGAGCAGAAGCCCGAGGTCGCGCTCGCACTCGTCAACGACGGCATGGCGCGCCTCGACCGCGAACTGGGCCCGGACGAGCACGTGCTGCACCGCCTGGTGCTGCGCTACAACCGGGCACAGGTGTACGGCGCGATGGGCCGCCTGGACGACGCGCTCGCCGACTACAGCCACGTCCTCGAACGGGACCCGAACTTCCCCGAGCACCACTTCAACGTCGGCAACGTCCTGCGCAGACTCGGCCGCGACGAGGAGGCGGTCGACGCCTACCGCGAGGCGCTGCGCCTGTCACCGCCGTTCCCCGAGGCCCACTACAACATCGGCGACGCCCTGCTCGCGCTCGGCGACGTCGAAGGCGCGATGGCCGCCTTCAGCTATGTCATCGAGTTGGACCCGCGCCACGTCGACGCCCGGATCAACCGCGCCGGACACCTGCTGGCGCAGGGCGACGTCGAGGGGGCGTGGCGGGACGTGTCGGCCGCTCTCGAACTCGCCCCGGACAACGCGCACCTGTTGTGCCTCAAGGGCCAGCTGCTGGTCGAGCGGGACGAGTACGCCCAGGCGTCCGAGGCGCTGGCCCAGGCCGTGCGGCGCAACGACAGGCTGGCCGAGGCGTGGGCGATCCGCGGCACGATCGCGGTGGCGTCCGGCGAACTCACCGACGCGATCAGCTACCTGAGCCGGGCCATCACGCTCGACGACAACCCGGAGTCCCGCTACAACCGCGCGGTCGCGTACGAGGAGTCCGGTGAACTGGCCGCCGCGATCCTCGACTACGACGCGGTGCTCGCGGTGACCGACGACGAGGACGCCAGGGAGCGCAGGGAACTCTGCGCCGCGGCGTCGACCAGGTAGGAGAGCCCCGTGACAGCGACGGAGGACGTGGCCGCCGGACTTCCGGTGGCCACGTTCACCGATGCCATGAGCCGGCTGGTCTCGGGCCTCGCCGTGGTGACGACGCGGGCGAGCGGCCGTCCGTGCGGGCTGCTCGTCTCGTCGATCTGTTCGTACAGCGTGCATCCACCGTCCGTGCTCGTGGTCGTCGACCACGCTTCCCGCTGCCTCGAACCGTTGACGCACTGCGCCGAGTTCGGTGTGCACGTGCTCGGCAGCGCGCAGGAACGCACCGCGCGGACGTTCGCGAGCCGTGGCGCGGACAAGTTCGCCGACGTGGCCTGGGAGTGGGACGGGCCGGTCCCGCGGTTGTGCGCGGCGCCGATCTACCTGCGCTGCACCGCGACCGCCGTGTTCGACCACGGTGACCACACCGTCCTGATCGGTGAGGTGAGCCGCACCCTGGTGGAGGACGCCGAGCCGCTCGTCTTCTACCGCCGGCTGTTCGACTGGCGGCTAAGGGGAAGCGGTGCGTGCCGGCTCTGACCCGGTCACCCGTTCGTGCCGGTGCACCCGGTCGAGCGGGTCGTCCCCGTTGAGGATGAGCTGGTGCAGGGACCGCAGGCGCGGTCCCGGCTCGATGCCGGCGTGGTTCGACAGCAGCCGGTACGCCCTGGCGTAGGCGGTCAACGCGTCGGCGCGGCGCTCCGCCTGGCACAGCGCGAGCATCAGCTGCTCGTGGAATCCCTCCCACAGCGGGTGGGTCTGGCACAGCTCCTCCAGGTCGAACACGGCCAGGTGCCCGTCGCCGTTGCAGAGCATGACGTCGAACCGGTTGCGCAACAGCTCCAGGTACTCCTTCTCCAGACGCGCGATGTCGTGGTCGAACGCCCCCGTGCCGCGCAGGTCCGCGAGCGGCGAACCCCGCCACAGGCGCAGCGCCGCGCCGAACCTGTCCCACGCGTGGGCGCAGTCGCCGGCCGCCATCGCCACCTGGCCCTCCTTCGCCAGTTCGCGGAACCGGGTCAGGTCGAGCTGGTGCGGCTCCAGGACGAGGACGTAGCCCGACGGGCGCGTGCTGAGGACGGGGTGCGAGTTCCTCGAGCTCACCCGGCCCGGCGTGAGCACGCGCCGCACCGCCGTCACGTACCCGTGCAGCGCCGCGATGGCCGACCGGGGCGCGTCGCGTGACCACAGCTGGTCGACGATGCGAGTCGTCGGCACGAACTCGTTGGCGTGCAACGCGAGCAGTGCGAGGAGGGCCCGTTGCTTCGGGGCCGTGGGTGTGCAACTGCGGCCGCCCCGCGTCACCTCGAACGTGCCCAGCACCCGGAACTGCGGCGGATCGTCTCCCGTTGCCACCTGGTCGCCACCTTCCCGGTATGTCCGACACCGAGAGTGTCAACCAGCCGACGGCCGTTGAGGTAGTGCCCACCTCGAAATTGCCGGTCCGCGCCATGGCACGGGTTTCCGCATGACACTCGCCCGTGCGGACCCCGGTGGGGGCGGCGCTTCGGCGCAACGCGCGGCTCCGAATGCCGACCAGCCCTTGGTCCACTGTGGACGTCCACTTCGGACTCGTGGGAGCGCTTTCAGCGGCCTCGCGCCGGTCTGCGATCATGCTCCGCCATGGACCGCTACGAACAGTTCCGCAGCGCGGCGATCGACCGGGGCCTGCCCGAGGACGAGGCCACCAAGTTCGCCGACCACCTCCGCTTCGTGGTGTGGCTGGGCACGGCAGGCCCCGGCGAGCAGGTCGTGGGCCAGGAGGGCGGGCTTCCCCGGTTACCGGTCGGCACGGACTGGCCGGCCGACCGCGACGGGACCCCGCTGCCGTTCATCGCCTCGATCGACTGCGCGCTCCTGCCGCGGGCAGAGGGACTTCCCCTGCCGGAGGACGGCTCCCTGCTGTTCTTCCTGAACCACGACGACGACGTCGAAGCCGAGGCCCACACGGAAGAGCCGGTGCACGCGCGGGTCCTCCACGTCCCCGCCGGCACGGAGACGGTCGTGGCGTCACCGCCGCCGGACCACGACACCAGGACGTTCTTCCACGAGAACCTCCCGTTCCTGCAGCCGGAGCACCAGCTCACCGCGTGGGTCGAGCCCGCCCTGCCGAAGTGGCTCACCGAGGAGGACCACGACTTCGACTCGCTGGTCGAGGAGCGGCTGTTCGAGGAGCTGAAGCACGTCGAAGAGCTGCGTGAGCTCGTCGACGTGCTCTGGCCGGACGTGGACCGGAGCTCCGGGTTCCGCCTCGGCGGCTACTGCGCGCTGATCGGCGGGTCGGCGACCCCGTGGACGCAGATGACCTACGCAGGCTTCGCCGACCTGAGCGACGCGGGTGAGTACCAGCTGGTCAGGGAGTGGGTGCCGCTCGCCCAGTTCTACACGGCGAGCGAGTTCTACTACGGGTGCTTCCTGATCTGCTTCGACGACCTCGCGGCCCGGCGCTTCGAGAACATGCGCTCGTTCACCATGTTCACCGAGTAGCCGGGTCCGGCGAGCCGCACGACCCCGCCGCACAGGGCGAAACTCGGGCTAGCGCAGGGCGCCTTCGATCGCCTCGGTGATGGAGGCGTCCTCCGGCTCGGTCCGGGGCCGGAACCGCCCGAGCACCTGGCCGTCGCGCGAGACGAGGAACTTCTCGAAGTTCCACTGCACGTCCCCGGCGGTGCCGTCGGCGTCCGCGTGCTTCGTCAGCTCCTGGTAGACCGGGTGCTGGTCTGGGCCGTTGACCTCGATCTTCTCGAACAGCGGGAACGACACCCCGTACGTGGTCGAGCAGAACGTGGCGATCTCCTCCGAGGTCCCCGGCTCCTGCCCCATGAACTGGTTGCACGGGAACCCGACCACGGTGAAGCCCTCGGCCCCGTACTTCTCCTGCAACCGCTCCAGCCCGGCGTACTGCGGGGTGAGGCCGCAGCGCGAGGCGACGTTGACGACCAGCGCCACCTTGCCCCGCAACCCACCGAGGTCACCGGGCTCACCGGCGAGCGTGCGAACGGGGATGTCGTAGATCTCCATGCCCCCAAGTTAGTTCATGCCCCGCGGCCGCCAGGGGCGGGCACGATCCGCGCCAGCACCGAGTCCGGGGGAGCGGCCAGCCCGGGCCCACCGGCGTCGACCCAGTCGGCCACCCCGAGCACCGCGTCGTCGTCCAGCACCTCGCCGACCCAGACGGGCCGGGCACCGGCTTCCCGGGCCGTCCGGCTGGGCTGCACGACGACGACGTTCGACACCTCGCAGGCGTCCAGGCAGTCCGCCACCCGCACCGACGCCCGCGCGCGCAACGCCTCGAGCTGCCGCTCGTGATCGACCCCGGGATGCTTGCGCTCGGTGCCGCAACAACAACCGCGGCACACGGTGATCCGTGACTCCATGATCACCGTTCTACTCAGTCGACAGGTCATTACACAACGCGCACGTTCCGTTCGCCGTCCGGGGACATCGGTTCGGCAGTGTCGAGGACGTGAACAGCAAAGGACGCCGGGCGGTGCTCGCCGGCGCACTCCTCGTGGTGACGGCCTGCACACCCGGCAAGGCCCCGTCGACGAACGGCCAGGTGGCCGGCGACGGCAGCATCCCGAAGAACGAGAGCATCTCGCTCGACGACGACACCCACGCCGCCATCGCGAACCTCGACCCCGCCCTGCTCACCGCCCTGCGCAAGGCGGCGGCAGACGCGAAGCGGGCAGGTGTCGAGTTCCGCGTCACCTCGGGCTGGCGGAGCAAGGAACACCAGCAACGCCTCCTGGACGAGGCCGTCGACCTCTACCGGTCCGAGGAGGAGGCGCGGCGCTGGGTGCACCCGCCGGAGAAGTCCGCGCACGTCACCGGCAAGGCGATCGACATCGGCCCGACGAACGCCGACGACTGGCTCATCCAGCACGGCGCCGACTACGGCCTGTGCCAGGCCTATTCGAACGAGATGTGGCACTTCGAGCTGCTGACGACGCCCGGCGGCGAGTGCCCGCAACCGCAGGGCGACGCCGTCGGGTGAGGCCGGGCCCTACCGCCCGTGGATCACAGCCAGCGCGTGCTCGCGAGCGGGAGCGCTCAACGTCCCGTTGAGCTCCTCGAACAGCGCCTCGGCCGTGACGCCGTTCCACCCCGGCGGCAACAGGGACAGCGGCAAGCCGGGGTCGCTGTAGGGCAACCGCCGCCATGCGGTCAGCATCGGCACGTAGTCCTGGAAGGCCTGCCGGACCGACGAGACCCCGGCCTCGGCCACCGGGCGGTGGCGTCGGAGGAAGTCCGCGTACAGGTCCGTCAGCTCGTCGAGGTCCCACCAGGCCCGGACCTTCGACCGGAGGTCCTCGAAGGCGAAGTGCTCCCCGGCGAAGATGTCGACGTACTCGGCCAGCCCGCGCCGCTCCAAGGTCCGCCGCGTCTCCACCGCGAGGTTCCCGGGAGCGACCCACACCCCGGGAGCCGCGGTCCCGAACCCGAGCTGCGTCAGGCTGGTCCGCAACGCGTGCCGCTTCTCCCGCTCCGATTCCGGCACGGAGAACACGACCACGAGCCAGCCGTCCGCCACGGTGGCGCGGCGGCGTTCGAAGATGCGGGTGTCGCCCTCGGCGAGCGTCTCCAAAGTGGATTCGGACAGCGCGTAGCCGGCGCCGTCACGGCGTTCGGCGCGGACCACCCCGCGGCGCTTCAGGCGGGAGATGGAGGAGCGGACCGCGGCGCCCTCGAAGCCCAGGTCCGCCATGAGCTGCACGACCGAGGCCACGGAGAGCCAGTTGTGCTCGCCGCGCGCGTAGAGACCGAAGATCGTGATGATGAGCGGGCCCAGCCGGTCGCGACCGGCGGGTGCGGTGGTCTCCGTGGTCATCTCCGCGACGTCCAGTGCCCTCTCCTCGTCTCGATCAGCGGAGCTTAACGTCCGCCCAGGTCGGTGAGCGTGACGGTGTTGCGCAGCTCGCCGAGCCCGCTGACCCTCGTCACGACCACGTCGCCGTCGCGCAGGAAGACCTGGGGGTCGCGGGCGTTGCCGACGCCGCTGGGGGTGCCGGTCAGGACGACGTCCCCCGCTCGCAGGGTCATGCCCTCGCTGAGCTCGGCGATGATCTGCGCGAACGAGAACGCCATCTGCGTGCTCGACGCGTCCTGCAGCAGCACGCCGTTGACCTCGCACTGCACCCGCATCCCGGACAGGTCGACCGAGTCCGTGGTCGTGAGCCACGGACCGAGGGGCATCGTCGCGTCGAGACTCTTGCCTTTGAGCCACTGGCCGCCGTGCGCGCGTTGGAGGTCGCGCTGCGAGACGTCGTTGGCGACGAGGAAGCCGAACACGTGGTCCAGCGCCTTCTGCTCGGGGATCGACCGGCCGTCGCGGCCGATGACCATCGCGATCTCGGCCTCGTAGTCCCACTTCTGCGACAACGACGGGTCGTAGGCGATGGGGTCGAACGGGCCGATGACCGTGTCCGGGCCTTTGGTGAAGAAGGTCGGGCGCAACGGGCGTGACGCCGGGTCCTGGCCCTCCCGCTTGCCCGCCGACTCCTCGAAGTGGTCCCAGTAGTTCCACCCGGTGCACAGGACGTCGCGGTTGAAGCGGTGCAACGGCGACTCGAGGCGCACCTCCGCCAGGGGCAGGGCCTCTGTGCGGACGACCGGAGCGCCGCGCACCACGTCGTCGACGGTGTGCGTCAGCAGCGTGATCGACCCACCGTCCACCACACCACCGCGACGCACTCCGTCGATGGTCACGGAAGCCAGCCTCACCGCACCTCCCGAAGATATTGCGCACATGTTTCGTAGATCATGGAAACGCTATCGATTCAGCTGGGACTGACCAGCCGTTCGTCGGGGATCACGGCGACACCGAGGATCTCGATCAGGGCCTCCGGCTGCCACAGCGCCGTGCAGCCGATCCCCGCCATGGCCGGGTACACGGGGCCGGCGAGCTCGCGCCACACCTTGCCGATCTCCTTGCCGTGCGCCTGGTAGTCCGGGATGTCGGTCAGGTAGATCGTGATGCTGACCAGGTCCTCCGGCTCGCCGCCGGCCGCGCGCAACGTCGTCAGCACGTTGCCGAACGCCTGGCGGAACTGCTCGACGATCCCGCCGGGGACGATCTTCATGTGGGCGTCCAGGGCGGTCTGCCCACCCAGGTACAGGGTGTTGCCGGAGAGCGTGCCGTGGGAGTAACCGCTCGGCGCAGGAAGGCTGGCCGGGTTCACTGCTGCTGGCCTCATGAGTATTGACACTATCTGACGGTCGTGAAGAATACGAGATATGGAGCCCGACCTCAGCAAGTACCGGCTCGAAGGCGACAACTCGATGTACCGGCTGCCCAGCGGACTGGTCGCGCCGGTCGTGACGCGCGGCGGCGCCGAGAACCCGGACACCGCGAACTCCGGTGGCGCGATCCGGATCTCGGGCGTGAGCATCCAGCACACCCCGGCGACGCGGCTCTGGTTCGGCAAGGTCACCAACGAGCCCGGCTACCGCTCGGTCACCCACCACCACGGCGAGGCCGAGACCGGCGGGTACGTGCTGTCGGGGCGGGCCCGGATCTACTTCGGCGAGGAGTTCGCGGACTACGTCGACATGGAGGAGGGCGACTGGGTCTTCGTGCCGCCGTTCATGCCGCACATCGAGTGCAACCTCGACCGCAACAGGCCCCTCACGTGGATGACGACGCGGACCCCGGAGAACATCGTCGTGAACCTCGACGACGTGCCGGACGAGGACCTGCGCGACTGGCTGACCCGATGATGACGACATCCGGGATCTTCACCGACGCCGTCACGCTGGAGAAGGCCGAACCGGAGCACTTCGACCTCGCGTTCACCGCCGTCACGCAGCCCTGCCCGTGGCCCAAGGCGTACGGGGGAGACCTGGTCGCCGCCGCGGCCGCCGCGGCCATGCGCTCGGTCACCGACGGCAAGGTGCTGCACTCGATGCACAGCTACTTCCTGCGCCCGGCCGACATCGGCGCCCAGGTGCGCTACGAGGTCGAGCTGCTGCGCGACGGGCGCGGGTACAGCACCCGGCAGGTCCGCGGCTACCAGAACGGCAAGCCCCTCTACGCCGCCCTCGCGAACTTCGCGGCCGGCGAGCCGGGCGGCAGCTACCGGGCCGAGTTGGCCGGTCTCGCGAACCCGGAGGAGCTGCCCAGCTCCGCGGAGTTCCTCGCCGATCGCAGCGGCGGCACGATGACCGACGAGTCGAAGGCGTACTGGGCCGGGGGCCGCAGCTTCGACATGCGGCACGTACCCGGACCCGTCTACCTCGCCGTCGAGGGCGCGAAGGTGCCCCACCAGGCCGTGTGGGTCAAGCCGTTCGACCCGCTGCGCCCCGTCGACGGGCTGACCGACGCCCAGCGGGACCTCGCCGCGCTGGCCTACGTCTGCGACTACACGATCCTCGAACCGGTCCTGCGCGTGCTCGACCTGCCCTGGGCGCGGTCGGGACTCGTCACCGCGAGCCTCGACCACGCCATGTGGTTCCACCGCGAGGGCCCGGTCGACGACTGGCTGCTCTACGCGCAGGAGGCCGTCGCCGCCGACTCGGGCCGAGGCCTCGGGTACGGGCGCTTCTTCACCCGCGAGGGTCTCCACCTCGCCACCGTTGCCCAGGAGGGCATGATCCGCGCTTCCTGACCCGCCGCCCGCGGAAGGACTTCACCGATGGACACCTTCGCCCGCGACCACTTACCCCCCTCGGCGCTGTGGCCGACGATCGAGTTCACCACGCCGGAGCTGCGGTACCCCGGCAGGCTCAACGCCGCCACCGAGCTCATCGACGCCGCGGTGGCGCGGTTCGGGCCCGACCGGCCGGCGCTGCGCACGCCGGCGGGGGAGGTCTGGTCGTACGGCGAGCTGCTGACCCGCGCGAACCAGGTGGCCCGCGTGCTGACCGAGGACTTCGGTCTCGTTGCGGGACAACGGGTCCTGCTCCGCTCGCCCAACAACCCGTGGACCGTGGCGGCGTGGCTCGGCGTGCTGAAGGCGGGCGGTGTCGTGGTGGCGACGATGGCCGCGTTGCGCGCACGCGAGGTCGCCCCCGTCGTCGAACGCACGCGCCCGTCGCTCGCGCTGGCGGACCCGCGGTTCGCCGACGAGATCCGCGACCTGCTGACCGTGGTCGACCACGACGACCTCCGGGCGCGCGCGGCGACGAAGCCGGGGGAGTTCACCGCCGTCGACACCGCGGCCGACGACGTGGCACTGCTCGCGCCCACGTCCGGCAGCACCGGATCACCCAAGATCACCGTGCACTTCCACCGCGACGTCCTGTCCATCGACAACACCTTCGGCCGGCACGTGCTGCGGCTCGAGGAGAACGACCTCGTCGCGTGCACGGCCCCGTTCGCCTTCACGTTCGGCCTCGGCATGCTGGTCGTGTTCCCGCTCAGGGCGGGTGCCTGCGCCCTGCTGACCGAGGCCGCCACCCCCGCCCAGGTCGCGGACTTCGTCCAGCAGCAAGGAGTCACGGTCCTCGCGACCGCGCCGACGGCGTACAAGGCGATCCTGCGCGACGGCGCCGAGGCCAAGCTGAGCGGTCTGCGGACCGCGGTCTCGGCGGGGGAGCACATCCCCCGGGAGACCTGGCAGCAGCTGCACGACCGGCTCGGCCTGCGGGTGGTCGACGGCATCGGCGCCACGGAGCTCCTGCACATCTTCATCTCCGCGGCGGGCGACGACATCCGGCCGGGCGCCACGGGCAGGCCGGTGCCGGGCTACCGCGCCACCGTGCTCGGCGCCGCCGGCGAGGAACTCGGCCCCGGCGAGGTCGGACGGCTGGGCGTCATCGGCCCGGTCGGCTGCCGCTACCTCGACGACGAGCGGCAGAAGGACTACGTCGTGGGCGGCTGGAACGTCACCGGCGACATGTTCCACCGCGACGAGGACGGCTACTTCCACTACCACGCCCGCAGCGACCACATGATCGTGTCCTCCGGCTACAACATCGGCGGTCCCGAGGTCGAGGAGGCGATCGACACCCACCCGGACGTGCTGGAGTCCGCCGTCGTGGCCAAACCCGACGACGAACGCGGCTCGGTCGTGTGCGCGTTCGTCGTCCTGCGCGACGGCCTCGAAGGGGACGACGCGAAGGCCCGGGAGATCCAGGACCACGTCAAGCGCACGATCGCGCCCTACAAGTACCCGCGCGAGGTCCGGTTCCGGACCTCGTTGCCCCGCAACGCGAGCGGCAAGCTGCAGCGCTTCGCACTCCGCAAGATCGTCGAGGAGGAGGTGCTGCGATGAGGATCGCCGTCGTCGGAGGTGGCCCCGGTGGCCTGTACTTCGCCGCGCTGATGAAGCAGCTGGACCCGTCGCATGACGTCACCATCTGGGAACGCGACGCCGCCGACGTCACGTTCGGGTTCGGCGTGGTGTTCTCCGACGAGACGCTGGGCGGGATCGAGAACGCCGACCCGGAGTTCGCCGACGCGATGGCCCGCCGGTTCGCGCGGTGGACGGACATCGACATCCACTACCGCGGCGAGAGCCACACCGTCGGCGGGCAGGGGTTCGCCGCGATGAGCCGCAAGGAGCTGCTCGGCCTGCTGCAACGGCGGTGCCGCGACCTCGGTGTGGTCGTGCACTTCTCGGCACCCGCACCGCCCGTCGACGTCCTGCGGTCCGAGCACGACCTGGTCGTCGGGGCGGACGGCGTGAACTCCCTGGTGCGACAGTCGTTCGCGGACGTTTTCAACTCCACAGTGGACCGCCGGAGCAACAAGTACATGTGGCTCGGCACGGACCGCGTCTTCGAGGCGTTCCAGTTCTTCGTCAAGCAGACGCCGTGGGGGACCATGCAGGTCCACGGCTACCCCTACTCCGACACCGGTTCCACGTTCATCGTCGAGATGCACGAGGACGTCTGGCGCCGCGCCGGTTTCGACACGGGCGAGGAGTTCCCGCCGGGCGCCTCCGACGAACGCGCGGTCGACCGGGTCCGCGGGCTGTTCGCCGAGGAACTCGACGGCCACGAGGTGTTCGCCAACAACTCGAAGTGGCTCAGCTTCACCACCGTGCGCAACGAACGCTGGCACCACGGCAACCTGGTCCTCGTCGGCGACGCCGCGCACACCGCGCACTTCTCCATCGGCTCCGGCACCAAACTCGCGATGGAGGACTCCCTCGCCCTGGCCGCCTGCCTGCACGAACACCGCGACGTCGAAGCGGCCCTGACGGCCTACGAGACCGAACGGCGCCCCGTCGTCGAGTCGACGCAACGCGCCGCGCAGGCGTCCCTGGAGTGGTTCGAGAACATCGGCATGTACGCGGACCAGGAGCCGACCCGGTTCTGCTTCAACCTCCTCACGCGCTCGCGCCGCATCACCTACGACAACCTCCGCACCCGCGACCCGGAGTTCGCCGACCGCGTGGACGCCGCTTTCGCCGCCTCTCAAGGCCTCGAGACCGTCGTGCCCGCGATGTTCCAGCCATTCCACCTCGGCGAACTCGAGCTCGAGAACCGCGTCATCGTCTCCGCGATGGACATGTACTCCGCGACGAACGGCGTGCCGGGCGACTTCCACCTGGTCCACCTCGGCTCGAAGGCCATGGGCGGCGCGGGCCTGGTGATGACCGAGATGGTCTGCGTCTCCCCGGATGGCCGCATCACGCCGGGGTGCACCGGCCTGTGGACCGACGAGCAACGCGACTCGTGGGCGCGCATCGTGTCGTTCGCGCACGAGCGCAGCAGCGCCCGCATCGGCCTGCAACTGGGCCATTCCGGCCGCAAGGGCTCCACGCGCCTGATGTGGGAGGGCATGGACGAACCGCTGCCCGAGGGCGGCTGGGACGTCGTCGGCCCGTCACCGCTGCCGTACGGCCCCGGCTCGGCCGTCCCCGCCGAGGCTAGCCGCGAGGACCTGGACCGGATCACCGAGGAGTTCACGGCGGCCGCCCGCCGGGGCGCCGAAGCGGGCTTCGACCTGCTCGAACTGCACTGCGCGCACGGATACCTGCTGTCGTCGTTCCTCTCGCCCGTCGCGAACCGGCGCACCGACGAGTACGGCGGCTCACTGGCCAATCGCCTGCGGTACCCGCTCCAGGTGTTCGACGCCGTGCGCGCGGTGTGGCCCGCTGAACGACCGATGATCGTGCGCATCTCCGCCACCGATTGGGTCGATGGCGGCAACACCGAACACGACGCCGTGGAGATCGCCCGAGCGTTCGTCGCTCACGGCGCCAACGCGATCGACGTCTCCACCGGCCAGGTCACGGCGGACGAACGCCCCGCGTACGGCCGCAGCTACCAGACCCCGTTCGCCGACCGGATCCGCCACGAGGTCACGGGTGCGGCCGTCATCGCCGTGGGCGCCATCGCTTCCTACGACGACGTCAACTCCATCCTCCTCGCGGGCCGCGCCGACCTCTGCGCGCTCGGCCGCACGCACCTCTACGACCCGCACTGGACGCTGCACGCGGCCGCCGAACAGGGCCACGCCGTCGAGTGGCCCGTCCAGTACCGGGCGGGCAGCCGCAAGCCGCCCTCCGCGCGCACCGACGCCGTGCGACCGCGGTTGTCGCTGCTGCGGGCGGACCCGCCGGACCGGAACGTGCACCTGCGCTGGACCCCGCACCGCGAACATTCGGTTCTCGGATAGGCACTTCAGGGCGCGTTCAGGTGAAACTTGATTCGGCAACGAATTGGAATCTCTTGTCCGGTCACATGTTCCGCCCATCCGCATTGGTCTGATGGGGCAGACATCCCGTGCACGCGGGTGAGGGGGTGTTTGCGGCACACGGGACGTCCCTAGCGTCGGCGGTCAGTTCCCGAACCGCCACCGAAAGGGATCATCGTGCGAAGACGTTTGCCGGCGGTGGTGCTTGCGGGCGTGCTCGCCGGCGCCACCCTCACCGCCGCTGTGCCCGTGGTCGCCCAGCCACCCGTTTCGAGCCTCACCAAGTCCGTGCAGGGCGTGTCCGATCCCGCCTCCCACGGCGACACGGCCACCTGGGTCGTGTCCTACGACAGCGGTGCCAACGGCGCCGCCACCATCACCGACCCGATCGCCGCCGGCCACAGCTACCTCCAGGGATCGCTGCAGGTGCCGCCGGGCTGGACAGGGACCGAGGGGAACCCGCTCAGCGCCACGAACCCCGGCGTGCGCAACGGCGGACGGGCCCTCTCCACCCTGCTCACCCCGCCCGTGCAGGCCAGTGCCGCCTTCACCGGTGGCGACGGGTTCATCCCGATCCTGCACCGCACGCCGGCCGGCCGCCTGCAGGCCTGGAACGTCTACCACCACGCGTCCGCCGCGGCCGCCAAGCTGGTGTGCACCGACGTCACGACCAACGCGCCGTGCGCGGGTGGTCCCTGGCCGAAGCCGCTCAACACGGCGTCCGGCCCCTTCGGGACGGGGAACACCGGGGACATCGCGAGCCCCATGGCGCCGCAGTACGTCCGCGACCCGGCCAACCCCGCCCGCGTGTACTACTCGGCCACCACGGCGACCTCGATCGGTGTCGGCTGCCTCGACCTCGCCGCGCCCGGCAACTGCGGCTACTGGCCGCTGATGAACCGTTCCGCGCAGACGTTCGAGATGGCGGGACTCGTCCAGATCGGCGGAAACCTCTACGGGGTGGCGAACTCCGGGCACGTGGTCTGCTGGACGGCCGCGTCGCAGAGCGCGTGCGGCGGCCAGCCCTACGCGCCGATCGTGCCGTTCACCGAACACGGCGGCTACTACCTCGGCGCGCTGGCCGTCGCCGGGGGCAAGCTGTTCGCGTCGTCGTCGCGGATGAGCGGTGTCGTCCCGACGATGGGCTGCTTCGACCCCGGTCCCGCGGCCACCTGCGCGGGCTGGCTGTCGCCGAAGCCGCTCGGGCCGGTGAACAACCACACCTACAACGCGTACACCGCCTACAGCACAACGGGTGCGGAGACCGGTGCGTGTGCGAGCACGGCCGGCGCCTTCAACGTGACCACGTGCTACGCGATCG
Organism: Lentzea sp. HUAS12; assembly: GCF_024125735.1. Lineage (NCBI taxonomy): Bacteria > Bacillati > Actinomycetota > Actinomycetes > Pseudonocardiales > Pseudonocardiaceae > Lentzea > Lentzea sp. HUAS12. The sequence continues at coordinate 2,829,973 of NZ_CP099738.1, read as the reverse complement.
ACGGTTCGTCCCTGGCGCCCCCCGCCGCCGTGGCCGGGCTGGAGAGCATGAGCCTGGTGTTCACCCCGGAGGTTGTCCGCACCGGTGACCGGGTGCGCAGCTACTTCGGCATCTGGGGCGGCCCGTACGCGGGCGTGACGGCGTGCCACGACTGGAGCACCGGAACGGCGTGTTCCGGCATGCCGTTGCGCGTCACCCACCCGACCGTCAACAACGGTGTGACCCGAGATTACGGCTACGCCTACGACGCTCCCACCGGCTGCCTGCTGGGGCTGGGAGACGCGCAGGTGCTGTTCTCACTGGATCCTGACACGGGGGCGTCGCCGTGCGTACGCAGTGGCGCCTCCGTGTCGCTCACACCCGCGCAGTTCTACTGCGACGGCAAACCGCACGCCACCACCTACACCAAGGCGCGGCTCGTCGGCGTGACCCCGGCGAACGTGAACTTCGGCGCGTCCGCGGTGAAGGTCGTGGACGGCGGCGGGAACCCGGTCACCACACCGGGATTCGCCTCGGACGGCACCATCGACCTCTCCGGTGCCACGGCAGGCTCGCTGACCGTCACCGCGTCGATCGTGCTGAACGACGCCGCGGACTTCGGTGGCGGCAACCAGCCGTCGCTGTCGGTGGAGTTCACCGGTGACGCCCCGCAGGTGTGCTTCCGCACCGCGATCTCCCCGGAGTGCCCCGTCACGTCCGTGGCGAACACGGCGAACGGGACGGACGCCACCGGTTCCCTCACGTCCAACACGGTGACGCGCCAGATCGCACCGGGCCCGGCGTGCGCGCCGAACGTGGTGGTGAACAAGGAGATCTGCGGCTCGTACACGCCGTCGAACTGCAAGGCCGGTGGCTCCGGTCCGTGGGTGAAGGAAGCACCCGTGGGCACGCTCGGGCTGCTGAACGCGACCGCGTACTGGCGGGTCACCGTCAAGAACAACGGCGCGATCCCGGTCGTGGACGCGTACGTCGTCGACGAGGTGGAACCGAACTGTCAGGCAGGACCGTTCACGCTGCAGCCCGGTGAGTCCACAGTGGTGCATTGCTCGACCTACGCACTGCTGGCGCTGTTCCCCTTGACCAACAGGGCGAAGGCGAAGTTCACACCGGTCAACGGCACGAGGACCTACAGCGACTGGTCGTCCGCGAAGGCCTGTTCGCTGCTCTGCGTGCTGTGAGGGGGCGGGAGGAGCATCAGCCGCACTCGGCCAGGTAGGTCAGGACGGCCAGCACCCGGCGGTGCTCCTCCACGTTCGCGGCCAGGCCCAGCTTGGCCATGATGCTGCCGACGTGGGTCTCGACGGTGCGTTCGGTGAGCCAGAGCCGGCGCGCGATCGCCACGTTCGTGCAGCCTTCGGCCATCAGGCCGAGCACCTCGCGTTCGCGCGGGGTGAGCGCCCCGGTGGTGGGCCGTCCGAGCAGCCGGCCCACCACCTCGGGGTCGAGGGCGGACCCGCCGGCGGCGACCCTGGCGATCGACTCCAGGAAGTCGTCGACCTCCAGCACGCGGTCCTTGAGCAGGTAGCCGAAACCGCCCTGGCTGACGAGTTCGACGGAGTGCCGCGTCTCGACGTGCTGGGAGAGCAGCAGGATCGCGACCCCCGGTTGTGCCGCGCGGATCCGGCGTGCGGCTCGTGCGCCGTCGTCGGTCAGGTCAGGTGGCATCCGGACGTCCACGATGGCCAGATCGGGTTCCTGCTCTCCGACGACCGCGACCAGGGTCTCGGCGTCGGCGGCGCGGCCGACCACCTCGTGGCCCGCGTGGGAGAGCAGGCTCGCGAGACCTTCCCGGAACAGCGTCGAGTCCTCACCGATCACGATGCGCACGGCAGCACCGCCCGGATCGTCGTGCCCGCACCGGGCAGGCTGTGGAGCTGGAGCGAACCACCGAGCGCCGCGACCCGGTCGGCGAGCCCGGCGAGCCCGGAGCCGCTCCTCGGGTCGGCGCCTCCGCAGCCGTCGTCCCTCACCCACACGTTGACCTCGTCGGCCTGTTGCGTGACGCGGACGGTGATGGCGCTGGCGTGCGCGTGCTTGGCCGCGTTGGTGATGGCTTCGGCGGCGACGTAGTAGGCGGTGATCGCGATGTCGTCGGCCAGGGGTTCGGGCATGATCTCCAGCTCCACCGGTACCGGCAGCTTGTGCGTCAGGGCGGCCAGCGCGGAGTGCAGGCCGTCGTCGAGGCTGGTGGGACGCAGGCCGTGCGCGATCTGCCTGAGCTCGGCGATGGCGGTGGCCAGTTCGGCGACGCCCTGGTCCAGCAGCGCGTGCACGTCCAGGTCGTGGGTCGGCAACTGGCGTTGGGCGAGCCTCATCGCCATGCCGAGGGACACGAGCCGTTGCTGGGCGCCGTCGTGCAGGTCGCGTTCGAGCCGGTGCCGTTCGGCGTCGCCCGCCTGGATGATCCGGGTGCGGCTGGCCTCGACCTCGCGCAGGGCGTGCGCCAGTTCTCCCCGCAGACGAGCCACCTCGACGAGGCTGGCGGCTGCTGTCGCCACGACCTTGAGCACCGCCGGGGTGGTTCCGGATGACACGAGCACGCCGATCTGCGTGCCGCCGAGGGTGATCGGGACCAGTCCGGTGTCGGTGACCGGAACGCCCGCGGTGTCGACGAAGCCGGACGAGGCGGGGATCAGCAGACCGACGCGGAGGGTGGGGTCCTTGAGCGCCGTGCGCAGGGTGGCTTCGAGCTCTTCCGGTTGTGCGGCCTGGGTGTGCACGCGGTGTTGGAGGTCCTCCACGGCGAGCAGCGCGGCCCTCGTGCGGGGGAAGAGCCGCCGGTCCACCGCCCGGTGCAGGCGCCGGCGGACCGGGGTGAGCAGCACGGCGCAGACCGCGGTGGCACCGGCCGCGGCGACGGGGGAGTCCCGGCCTGCCACGAGACCGAGCGCGAGAGCCGACACCGCGTACGCGCCGATGAGGACCAGCAGGACGATCGTGTAGCTGATGGTGTCGGCCAGCACGCGGTCGACGTCGTAGAGGTCGTGGCGGAGCATGGCGACCCCGACCGAGCAGAACAGCGCGACGATGGTCACCACGCCGAACACCGTGGCCACGACACCACTTCGCCCGGTCACGACGATCTCGGCGAGGCACACCACCGGGTACGCGGTCACCGCCAGCCCGGCGAACGCGAGCCACTTCAGCTGCGCCCGCACGACACCGGCGGACCGGCGGAACCGCACCACCAGCGAGGCACCCGCCGCGAGCAGCGTCAGGACCAGGCCGATGGTCACCACGTAGCTCAGGGCGTGCACGAGGTCGTTCGGCGGCCCCCAGGGGTGCGCGAGGCCCTCCATGGGGTCGGTGAACGGTTCCCTCGGTGTGGCACCGAACGCCTGCTGCACCAAGGCGAGCAGGACGACCAGCGGCGGCAACGCACTCCACCGCCGGCCGGGCAGCGTGCCGTCCGGGAAGTGCAGCAGCAGCAACGCCACGGCGGCGAGGAGCCACCAGCCGCTCTCGTTGAGCAGCGCGACCACGCGGGCGTCCAGCGGCACGGAAGCGGGATCGGCGAGCCAGGTGCGGTAGTAGACGTCGCGCGCGGCCAGGAACACCACGATCGCGCCGACCCAGGCGAGCAGCGGGCCGACGGGATTGCCCCGCACGCGGAACTCGATCGTGACGCCGAGCGCGGCCATCGCCAGCCCGAGGGCGGCGAAGGCGGCGAACGCGAGCGCCTGCCCGGGGGCGCGGACCAGGAGCCAGGCGCCTCCCGCCGTCAGCACGGCGGAGACGCCCAGAAGACCCGCTGCTGCCGGTCGCGGCCACCTCATCGGCCCAGGGTAAGGCCGGTGCGGCCGCCAGGCCTCCGTGTCAGCACGGAGACGCGGTCAGGGGGCGGCACCGATGTGGTGGACGGGTCCGGGCCCGTTGCATGGAGCCGTCCGGTGCTCCTCACCCGCCCGAAAGGCCTGAGACCATGTCCGTCGACGTCACCGCGGCACCTCCCGGCGCCGCCACCTCCACCCGCACCCGCCTCGCCGGCCTCGCGGTCGTCCTCGGCGTCACGTCCGTCGCCGCCGTCGCGGGCGGACTGCTCTGGCCCGAACCGGCGGGCGGCGGCGAGACCTACTCCTACACCGACATCGCACCCCACCGCGCGCTGTGGTGGACGCTGCTCACCGGGCTCGCGGCCATGCAGGTCCTCAACATCCCGCTGCAGGCGCTGGCGACGATGGTCCTCGTCCGGCGCCGCGGCAGCGCGTGGGCGACCTGGGGCGGCGCGCTGATGTGGATCGGCGGCGGCCTGCAGGGGGCGGGGGTCGCGGGCTGGGCGGCCGCGTACTTCTTCCCGACGGACCCCTCGGTCGGCGTGGCCGCGGGGGAGTCCGTGGTGCGGGCGGCGAACGAGTCCGCGCACCTGTTCGCGTTCATGATCCCCGGCGCCGTGCTGGTGCTGGTGGGCACGGTCCTGCAGTGCGTGGGCCTGTTCCGTTCGCACGCCGTCCCGAAGTGGGTGCCGGTCCTGCTGCTGTTCATCGTGATCACGTTCGTGGTGCCGGGCAACGGGATCGCCGGGCTGCTCACGAGCGTTCCCATGGCGGTGGGGGCGATCGGTCTCGGCCACCACGCCTGGCGAGCGGCGGACGTCGCGTCGCGATGACGGCCGCGAGGGCCCGCTGTGGTGCCGGAGGGCGTCCCGCTGCACGGTCGGGCAGGGACGCCTCACCCCCGCGCGAAGACCGCGAGCGGGTCGGTGTGCCGGGGCACCCAGCCGAGCTCCTCCCGCGCCCGAGCCGGTGTGCACCGCTGGTCCAGCGCGAACGCGTCGGCGATCGGCCCCATCCGCTCGCGGGCGTCGTCGAGCGTGATCGAGACGGTCCTGCCCTCCAGACCGGCCCCGTGGCTGACCGCCGTGGCGACCTCACGTGCCGTTGGGTCCACTCCGCCTACGCCCAGGTACACCGCACCGGCGCGGGCCGTGAGCGCGGCGACGTACAGCTCGGCCAGGTCGTCGACGTGCACGAGCGACCAGTGGTTGGCGCCGTCGCCTATGTGGGGGATCGCGCCGATCTCCTTGCCCGGCCGGGTGAAGAAGGCGTCGATCAGGCGGTTCTCCCGGCCGTACAGCAGGCCGGGCCTGATCACGACGGACCGGCCGCGTGAGAGGACCTTCTCCTCCACACTCTCGCGCCACGCGACCAGGGACGGCGGGTTCCACGGGGCGTCCTCGTCGGCGACGCCGGCCGTGTCGCCGTAGACCCAGGTACCGCCCGTGTGCACGTAGACGCCGTCGCCGAGACCGTCCTGCATCGCGGTCGCGGCGGCCAGGTCGGCTTCGCCGCTGTCGGCCTGGGCCAGGTGGATCACGGCGTCGGCGCGGGCCGCGGCGGCGGTGAGGACGTCCAGGTCGGACAGCCCGCCGCTCACCGGGATCGCGCCCGCCTCGCGCACCGCCGTGGCGGCCGCCGCGGACCGGGCCAGGGCTTGGACGGCGTGGCCGTGGCGGAGCAGCGCGGCCTGCGCGGCCCTGCCGATGTAACCGGACGCGCCGGTGACGAACACCTTCATCGTGGGTCCTTTCCTGTGGTGCTTCCAGCTTCGGCGGGATCGAACGGACCGTCCAAGACCTGCTGCGTCGTGCTCGATACCCTCAGGGCATGACATCTCCGATGTTGATGTAATCTGAATGGCGACAACATCTGGAGGGTGTGATGGCACGGCTGACTCGGGTGCAGCAGCAGGCGCGGACGCGGGCCGCGGTGCTGGCGGCGGCGCGGGACGAGTTCGCCGAGCACGGGTTCGTGCCGGCCAAGGTCGACCGGATCGCCGAGCGCGCGGAACTGACGCGCGGCGCGGTGTACTCGAACTTCCCGAGCAAGCGGGCGCTGTACCTGGCCGTGCTGATCGACCTGGTCGAGAGGGCGGCGGAGCCGCGGGCGACGGTGTCGCCGTCCTCCCGGGTCGACGCGCTGGGGGTGTTCGCGCGGGTGTGGCTCGAGCGGTTGCCGCTGGTGGGCGACCCCGCGCCCGGCGGTCGTCTGCAGCTCCGGTCGCTGGACGGCGTGTTCGAGGACGGGCACGGTCCGGCGGTGCTGGCCCAGGTCGCGCGCCTGGAGGCGTTGCTGTTGGCCATCGCGCTCGAACGGGGTGCTCCCGAGCGGCGGGTGCGGCTGGCCGAGACGGTGCTGACCCTGCTGGACGGCGCCGGCCACCGGGCCGGGACGGCGCCGGGGTTCGGTGACCCGTTCGACGTGGCGCACGCGTGCCGGCACCTGGCGTACATCGATCTCGAGGACGTCTGGGCGCCGCCGCACCTGCCGTACGTCGCACCGGCCGTCGCCTGCGCGGACGCCTGGACCGCGCCTCAGGGGCTCGTGGACCAGATCAGCGGCGCCGAGGTCGACCTCGCGAACGGGCTGGTGGTCGTGCTGGGTGCGGGCCGTCTCGGTGCGGCCGAGGAGGCCGTGCGGGCCGCCAAGCCCGGTGAGCAGGTCGTCGTGGCCGTCGTGACCGGGGACCGGGAGGAGACCGGTCGCCTCGTCCGGCTCCGCGTCGCCGACGCCGTCGGGTGCCTGCGGCGGGTGTTCGGGGCCGACGTCTGGCAGCACGTGCGGCTCGTCCTCGACGACGAAGCGCTGGTGGCGTCCGCGATCGGCATCACCGACGCCGACGACGAGACCGAGGCCGCGGTGAGCGTGCGCGACGGCGTGGTCGTCGCCCGTGCCCGCGGACGCGGTGCCGGCCACGCCGCGGGCGCGCGCAGGCGGGAGGCGCTGTGAACTCGCCGGTGCTGCACGCTTTGCGGTGCGTCGGCAGCACGGGGCTCGCCCGCGTGGCGTCGTTCACGGGGCTCACCGAGTCCGATGTGGAGTCCGACCTGATCGACCTCGCGGTCACCGGGCACGTGACGCACGTCTTCGGCGGGTGGTCCCTCACCGAGGCGGGACGCGCCGCCGCCACCGCCGCGACCGAGGGCGAGTTGGAGCCTGCCGGCACCCGTCCCGCGCTGGCCGCGGCGTTCGACGAGTTCCTCGTGCTCAACCCCGAGCTGCTCGACCTCTGCACGGCGTGGCAGATGCGGTCCGCGGACGGAGTCACGACCGTCAACGACCACAGCGACACCGCCTACGACGCCCGTGTGCTCGCGCTGTTCGCCGACCTGCACGAACGTGCCGTCGTCGTCATCGCCGCGCTGGCCGCCGCCGTGCCCCGGTTCGGCCGCTACGAACCGCGCCTGACCACAGCGCTCACCCGTGCACAGGCGGGCGAACTGGCCTGCCTGGCCGACAGCGTGGACTCGTTCCACACGATCTGGGCGGAGCTGCACGAGGACCTGCTCGCGACGCTGGGGATCGCGCGATGGGGTGGGTGAGGCACCTGTCGGGCTCGCTGGCCGACCCGCCGGAAGTGCTGGGCGGCAAGGCACACGGGCTCGTGCTGCTGCACCGGCTCGGCCTGCCCGTGCCCGCCGGGGTCGTCGTCACCACCGACGCGTGCCGGGCGTTCCTCCGCGACGGCGAGCTCCCGGCAGGCCTGCTCGACGAGCTGGTCACCGCCGTCGGCACCCTGGGCGCGCCCGCGGTCTCGGTGCGTTCCGGCGCGGCCGTCTCCATGCCCGGCATGATGGACACGGTCCTGAACCTGCGTCCCACACCGGAAACCCTGGCGCAGGCGCTGAAGTCCGTCTTCTCGTCGTGGCACACACCGCGCGCCCGCACCTACCGGACCCTGCACGGCATCCCGCACGACCTGGGCACGGCCGTGGTCGTGCAGCGCATGGTGCTCGGCGACCGCGACTCCGCCAGCGGTTCCGGCGTCGCGTTCAGCCGTGACCCGACCACGGGCGAGAACGCGCCGTTCGGTGAAGTCCTCTTCGGACGCCAGGGTTCCGCCGTCGTCTCCGGCCGGTCGCTGACCGGGCCACTGCGCGAACTCGACCGCGAACCCGTGGTGCGGCAGGGCCTGTTGGCCGCGCTGCGCCGCCTGGAACAGCACTACCGCGACGCCTGCTACGTCGAGTTCACCTTCGAGTCGGGGGAGCTGTGGCTGCTGCAGGTGCGGCCGGGCGGGTTCACCGGCGCCGCCGCGGTCCGCCTCGCCGTGGACCTCGCCGACGAAGGCGTGCTGACCCGTGCCGAAGCGCTCGTCCGCGTTGCGCCGCACCACCTCCAGCACGTCCGCACACCGCGGATCGCTTCGGATGCCGACGTCATCGGACGAGGGCTGGGCGTGTGCCCGGGAGTGGCGGTGGGCAGGGTGGCGGTCACCTCGGACGACGCGGTGCGCCTCGCCGCCGAGGGCCCGGTGGTGCTGGTGCGGCCGGAGACGTCACCGGACGACATCCGCGGCCTGGCGGCGGCCACCGGCATCGTCACCGCGCGCGGCGGCCCGGCCAGCCACGCCGCGGTCGTGGCCCGCTCGATGGGCAAACCGGCCGTCGTGGGGGTCGCCGACCTCGTCGTGGGCCCCGGCTCCCTCGCGTTCGCGGGCAACGACATCGGCGTGGGGGCGACGATCACCATCGACGGGACCAGCGGCGACGTCGTGCTCGGCACGCCGCCCGTCGTCACGGCAGGGGCGGACGAGCACCTGCGCCGGTTGCTGGGGTGGGCGGACGAGGTGTCGGGGGAGTGCTCGGAGCGACCCGAGGCCGAACGGCTCGCCGCCGCACACGCCGTGCTGGGTGCCAGGCCGTCGCCGGGGCCCGGGAATGCGGCCTAGCGGTCGTCCCACGGAGAGGTGACCGACTCGTCCCAGTCGTCCTCGGCCGGAGCTCGCGGCCGCTCCGGCGGTGGGTCGAGCACGCTCGCGGCCCCTGCCAGCGCGGCCTCCGCCTCGGCCCGCTGCTCGGGCGACGTCGCCTCCACGGTCGCGACCGCGTCCGCGACCGCCTGGGTGATCATCTCACCGTACGCGGCACTGTTCCCCGCGTCCCGCAACGACATCCGGCCGGACAACACCTCGCGCGCCATCTCCGCGGCCGGGTCACGCGGCGCGCCGGTGGACAGCAGCCGGAGCACCGACCGCAGCACGCGTTGCTCGTCCACCGGGGGAAGGTTCACAGCGGCGACCCCGGCGAGAGCAGCAATGCGGGCGGCCGCAACTGGCTGATCCGGCGGTACTCCACCGTCGCGAGCCACGCCGAGACGCGGTCGTAGAACTTCGAGACCTCGGTCTGCTTCTCCGACAGGTACTCGTACGCCTGCCTGAACTTCTGGATCCAGTAGTAGAGGAGCCCGAGCAACGCCGCCCACATCGCGGGGTTCGCCGCACGGGTCAACGCCTTGCTGGTCAGCGCGAAGGCGATGGCGGCATCCACCATCTCGCTGACGGCGGTGGTGACGATGGTGCTGAAGGCACGCACCGCCGTCACGGCGTCCTGGTACCGCTTGGCCACCTCCTGGCACACCGGAGCGAAGTCCGTTGCGGCGTCAGCGAGGGCGAGCAGGTACTCGCGGGCCTCGTTGCCGGACCGCCCCTCCCACACCCACTCGGACCCGGCGCCCGCGTTGGCGATGTTGCGCCCGATCCCCTCCGCGGCCCTGCCGATCTGCGTCCACACGACCGAACAGCGCTGGAACCCCGCCCAGTCACCGGTGAGCCAGGTGAACGCCTCCTGGAACGGGTCCTTGCCGACGATCCACACCGCCGTCCCCCGCACCGCCGCGCTGACGCTGAGCAGGTCCTGCCGCCAGTCGTACTCGAACAGCGGCTTGGTGGTGTGCAGCTCCGGGTCGGTGAACGAGTCCGAAGGCTCACCCTTGTCGGCGAACGAGGGCGAGCCGTCCGAACCGCCGTACCGCCGCGTGAAGTTGGGAAGCGGCCCGTCCAGCGCCCGGAACAGCCGGTCGAACTTCTGCTTCTCCTCACCGTCCAGCTTCGCGAACGCGTCGGAGGTCTGGTCGACGGCCCGCGCCGCGCGGTTCGTGCGGTCGGCCAGCTCCTTGATCGCGCCGCGCATCAGCTGGAAGATCCGCTCGTGGTGACGCGCCGCCAGCGTGTCGAGCAGCACGCCGTGCTCCACCCAGCTCAGGTCGCCGTACTTGGCGACGTGCTTGGCACCGCTCTCGGCGTCGGACCCCGCCCGGTGCAGTTGTGCGGCCATGAGCTGGACGCCGTCGAAATCCATCCGGAATTCGTCCGCCACCTGGCAAGTCCACCACCGGTAGGGGAGCGGTACGAGCTGCCTACGGGGCAAGGAGGGCTACGCCGTCCGCCTGTGGGGGTTGGGTGCGGGCTTGCTCGGGATCGTGGCTGGCGCGCGTGGCTGGGAACGCGAGTGGAGGCGGTGGAGGTTGCGGCCGTTGCCGTTGCCGTTGCCGTTGCCGTTGCCGTTGCCAGCGCCTGCCATGCCTATGCCACCGATGCCCAGCGGCCGCCACCCGGCATCCGGCGGCACCGCCCCCGCCGAGCCGCCCCATCCCCCTGCCGAGCCCCGGCTAGGGCCGCACACCCGGCCCGAACCCCGTCCACCGCAACTCCTCCGGCAGGTGGCTCATGTCGTTGTACACCAGCAGAGCCGGCGGAGTGCCCTCCCGGAACTGCAACACCGTCAGCCCGGTGTTGCCGCAGCTCATCGCCAGCCACCGGTCCGGCGGGGCGCCGAGGGCGTGGCGCACCAGCCACGCCACCGGGTACGCGTGGGTGACCAGGACCTCGTGCGACTCGGCCGCCACCGGGCGGGCGAAACGGGTGGTCAGGGCGTCGGCCAAGGCAGCGCCCGCGGCTGCCTCGGCGGGGTCGTAGCCGTCGAAGAAGCCCGCCCAGGCGGGTGGTGGGTCGGGCGGCACGTGGGGCACGTGGTCGACCAGTTCCGGGGCCTCGTCCACCAGGACGCCCGGTAGGTGTTCGCCGAGGATCTCCGCTGTGCGGGTGGCTCTCGGGAGGGGCGAGTGCCACACGACGTCGATCGGCAGGCGGGACAGGCGTTCGCCGAGGAGGTGGGACTGGCGGGCGCCGGTGTCGGTCAGGATGCCGAACGGGTCTGCTGCGCCGTGCCTCACCACGTGGAGGTGCCGGGTGGCCATTTCACCGTCTTCCATGTTGACGACATTCGGATGTTATCAACATCTGGAGTTCATAGGGGTATCGAATGCGCTGCGTCGGACGGGTGAACTGCGGACCACTCGTCATGCAGCGGGCGCGCGGTCGTTTGACCATGACTGAGTTGTGGTTGTCGCAACACGAAATTCCAGGTGCGGGGGCACTGTCGGGGTCGACTGCGAAGGAGGCAGGAGTCGATGCAGCGGCTCGACGACGTGCAGGCCAGGGAACTGACCCTGGCCGCGGTGGGTGCGGTCAACAGGAGTGACCACCCCTGGTCCGCCGAGGCCGTGCGGTGCCTGGCATCGGACGAGCGGACGAAGGTGGTCGCGATCGACACCTGTGCGGCGATCCTGTTGCGCGGGGTGCCGCGCGGGTCGCTCGACCCGTCCGTGCGGATCCCGGTGTCGGCGGCGGCGCCGGACGAGGTGGCGGCTCAGGTGGCTTCGGACGTGGTGAGCGCCCTGGCCTCGGGTCAGGACCAGCGGGTGGGGTTGGTGCTGGCGCGGTTGTCCGAGGAGCAGCAGTACGAGGCGTTGCTGGTGCTGGTTCGTGGTGCCGCCGCGTGGATCGACGCGTACGTGGGCATCGACGGTGACACGGTGGACGCCTACTACGCGATCGCGAAGTCCGACACGACCTGACGGCCGTCGCTCGGTCGTTGTGCAGAGTCACGTCGCCGCCCATACGGTTTTCGTGGGAGGTCGGCGATGCGAAGCCAGTACGAGTACCTGGCGGTGCTGGGCGTGTGCGTGCTCATCACCATGCCGCTGGAGTGGATGGGACGCGGTGTCTACCGCCGCGCTCCCGAGCTGGCCCGCGCGATCGCGCCGGTGCTGGTCGTGCTCGCGGTCTGGGACGTCGTGGCCGTCCTGCGTGGACATTGGAGCTTCCACCCCGGGGCGACCACGGGGTGGTTGGTCGGCGGGGTGCTGCCGGTCGAGGAGATCCTGTTCTTCGTCGCGATCCCGCTCTGCGCGGTGCTGACCTACGAGGCCGTGCGCGGGCGTTCGGGACGTTGGTCGCGGAATGGTTGAGGAGTACTCGTTCGCCGCCATGACCGCGGTGCTCGTGGTGTTGCTGCTCGAGTTCTGCTTGCTGCGCACGGGGTTGTTCCGGCGGCCCGCCTACTGGATCACGATGGTGATCGTGCTCGGGTTCCAGGTGCCGGTGGACGGGTGGCTGACGAAGCTCGACGCACCGATCGTGCTGTACGCGGACTGGGCGATCAGCGGGGTGCGTGTGCCGTGGGACATCCCGGTGGAGGACTTCCTCTACGGGTTCGCCATGGTCACGGCCGTTTTGTTGTTGTGGGAACGGGGAAGGCTGGCACGTGGACAAGCTTGAGGTACCGGGGAAGTTCGACCGCGCCGCACGCGGCTACGACCTCCTCGTCGGGCTCAACCCCGGCTACCACCAGGCGCTGCGGCGCTCCGCCCGAGCGCTCGGCCTGCGTCCCGGCATGCGGGTGCTCGATCTCGGGTGCGGCACGGGCGCCTCGACGGCGGCGCTGGTCGCGGCCGTGCCCGGGGTGGAGATCGTCGCCGTGGACGCGTCGGCGGGCATGATCGAACGGGCCCGGCAGAAGCGCTGGCCGGCGACGGTGAGGTTCGTGCACAGCCGGGCCGAGGACGTGGACGAGGGCGAGTTCGACGCGGTGTTCGCCGCCTACCTCGTGCGCAACCTGCCCGAGCCGGACGGCACGCTGAAGCGCATCCGGAGTCTGCTCAAACCCGGCGGAACGCTGGTGCTGCACGAGTACTCGGTGCGCGACTCGCTGATCAGCACCGCGGTGTGGACGGCGCTGTGCGCGTTCATCGTCCCGGCGGGGTGGCTCGTCACGGGCGACCGCTCGCTCTACACCTACCTGTGGCGCAGCGTGATGGACTTCGACGGCGCGTCCGCGCTGCGAGACCGTCTGCGGCGCAACGGTTTCAGCGGCGTACGCAGTGCGCCGCTGCCCGGTCTGCAACTCGGCGTGGTGCACACCTTCCGCGGCCACGTGCCGGAACAGGAGCAACGGTGAGGGATCGCAAGGCGGTGCGGATCCCGGCGCCGGCCGGGCGTCCGCACTTCGACGGGGACGCACCGGTGGTCGTCGTGGTGGGTGGTGGCATCGCGGGCCTCTCCGCCGCCACGCTGCTCGCCGAACGCGGCGCGCGGGTCGTGGTGTGCGAGCGCGAGAACTACCTGGGCGGACGCGTCGGCGGCTGGAGCACCAGGCTCGCCGACGGCAGCGAGGCCACGATGACGCGCGGCTTCCACGCGTTCTTCCGCCAGTACTACAACCTGCGCGCGCTGCTGAAGCGCGTCGACCCCGCCGGAGGCGCTCTCACCGGCCTGCCGGACTACCCGCTGCAGCACGCCTCCGGCCACCGCGACGGCTTCGCGGACCTGCCGACGACCGTGCCGTGGAACGTCCTCGCGTTCCTGCGCAGCAGCCCCACGTTCCGGTGGCGCGACCTGCCCGGCGTCAACGCGCGGGCGGCGCTGTCGCTGCTCGACGTGTCCGTACCGGAGGTGTACGAGCGGCTCGACGCCCTCGACGCCGCGTCCTACCTGGACCAGATCCGCTTCCCGGAGGCCGCGCACGCCCTGGCGTTCGAGGTGTTCTCGCGCAGCTTCTTCGCGCACCCCACCAGGATGTCCGCCGCGGAGCTCGCGGTCATGTTCCACATCTACTTCCTCGGCTCGAGCGAGGGCCTGCTGTTCGACGTGGCCGCCGACCCGTTCCCGCACGGCCTGTGGGAGCCGCTGCGCCGCCACCTCACCTCGCTGGGCACGACGGTCTGCACGGGTGTCGAGGTGAAGTCCGTGCTGCCGGGGCAGGAGAAGCGGTACTCGGTCACCATCGGCGAGGGCGCGATCGAGGCGGACGCCGTGGTGCTCGCCGCGGACGTCCGCGGCCTGCGGTCGCTCGTCGGGGAGTCGCCGGCGCTCGGTGACACCGCGTGGCGCGACACCATCGGGAAGCTGGAGACCGCACCGCGGTTCCTCGTGTCGAGGTACTGGCTCGACACACCGGTCGACGCCGACCGGCCGGGCTTCCTCGGCACCGGCGGCCACGACCTGCTCGACAACATCAGCGTGCTGAACCACTACGAGCACGAGGCACGGGCCTGGGCCGCACGCACCGGCGGAAGCGTCGTCGAACTGCACGGCTACGCGCTGCCGTCCGATGTGGATGAACAGTCGGCACGCGCCCGGCTCTGGCAGCAGCTCACCGAGGTGTACCCGGAGACCAAGCAGGCCGGTGTCGTCGACGAACGGCACGAGCTGCGCGAGGACTGCCCGCTCTTCCCGGCCGGCGGGTACGGGCGGCGGCCGGCGGTGACCACCCCGGACGAGTTCCTCGTGGTGGCGGGTGATCTCGTGCGGATCGACCTGCCCGTCGCCCTGATGGAACGCGCCGCCACCACCGGGTTCGCCGCCGCCAACCACCTGCTGGGCCGCTGGGGCGTCGCGGGCACCGAGCTGTGGACCGTGCCGGCCGAGGGGCGCGTGCCGCTGCTGCGCTCGGCCGCCCGTCGCTGGAGGACGTTGTGATCGTTGTGGTGGGAGCCGGACTGGCCGGTCTGAGCGCCGCTCTCGAACTGGCCGCGGCGAGCGTTGAGGTCACCGTGCTGGAGGCGTCGGACGAGGTCGGCGGCCGGGTGCGGACCGACGTCGAGGACGGCGTGCGGTTCGACCGCGGCTTCCAGATCCTGTTGCCCGCCTACCCCGAGCTGGAGCGGCTGAACCTGGACCCGTTCCCGCTGAGGCGCTTCCGGCCGGGCGCGTTCGTGCACGACAACGGCAGGCACGACCTGCTCGCCGACCCTCGCAGCGGGCCATCGGCGTGGGACGGGTTCCTGCGCCAGCACGTCCTCGGTGCGCGGGACGTGGCGGCGGTCGCGAGGTTCTCGGCGCCGGACGCCTTCGGCCCGGTGCGGCCGCTGCTGACACGGCCCGAACGCACGACGCGCGAGGCGTTGAGGCAGCTGGGCGTCTCCGACCGGGCCGTCGAGGCGGTGTTCCGGCCGTTCCTGTCCGGGGTGTTCCTGGAACGCGAGCTCACCACCTCGTCGAGGTTCTTCCACCTGGTGTGGCGCAGTTTCGCCCGAGGCGGCGCCGCGGTGCCGGCGCTCGGCATGGGGGAGTTGCCCAAGGCCATGGCCGAGCGGCTCCCCAGGGACGTCGTCCGGCTGGAGACCGCCGTGAAAGCCGTGCACGACAACGGCGTCGACCTGGAGGACGGCGGGCGGATCGCCGCCGACGCCGTGGTGGTCGCGACGGACGGCACGACGGCGGCACGGCTGCTGCCCGGTCTCGCCGAGCCGCGCTGGAACGGCGTGACGACGTGGTACTTCCGCCCGCCGCGGTCCCCGCTGCGCGACGGGTGCCTGGTGGTCGACGCCAACGGCGGCCCGGTCGTGAACACGGCGGTGATGTCGGAGGTGTCGCGCCCGTACTCGCCGCACGCCCCGCTGGTGCAGGCGTCGGTGGTGGGCGAAGCCGGCGAGAAGGCCGTTCGAGAACACCTGAACCGCTTGTACGGCACCGACACCAGCCGGTGGGAGGTGCTCAGGCGGTACGACATCCCGCACGCCATCCCGGCGATGACCGCGCCGCACCGGTTGAAGCAGTCGGTCCGCGCGGGGGAACGCCGGTACGTGTGCGGTGACCACCGCGACACCAGCTCCATCCAGGGCGCGCTGCACTCGGGACGCCGAGCCGCCCACGCCGTGCTGGCCGACCTGCGCGGTGGGCGGTGACGCTCCTGTTGTTCGGCGACCAGCTCGGGCCGCACTTCCACACCGGCCACGACGAGGTCGTGCTGATCGAGTCGGCGGCGGCGCTGCGCCGCAGGCCGTACCACCGCCAGAAGCTGCACCTGGTGCTGTCGGGCATGCGCCACCTGGTCGCCGAGTACCCCGACCGCATCAGGCTCGTGCGCGCCGGCACCTACCGCGAGGCGATCCGTGAGCTGAACGGCCCGCTGGTCGCCTACCAGCCGGGTTCCATCGCCGCGCGACGGATGCTGACCGAGCTCGGTGTCGAGGTGCTGCCCACGCCCGCGTTCGCGCTGTCCCGCGACGAGTTCACGGCCTGGGCGGGGGCGCGCGAGCGGTTCCTGATGGAGGACTTCTACCACTACCAGCGCACCCGGTTCGACGTGCTGATGGAGGGCGACAAACCGGTGGGCGGCCGGTGGAACTTCGACGCCGAGAACCGCGAGCCACCGCCGAAACGCGGCAAGCTCGGCGTTCCGGCGCCGTGGTGGCCGGACGAGGACGAGATCGACGCGCGGGTGCGGGCCGACCTCGACGCGATGGACCTGCCCGCGGTGGGCAGGGACGGTCCGCGCCGGTTCGCCATCACCCGCGAGGAAGCGCTGAAGGCGTTGGAGGTCTTCCTGCGCGACCGCCTCCCGCACTTCGGTCCGCACGAGGACGCCGTCCTGACCAAGGACTGGACGATGGCGCACTCGCTGCTGTCCGTGCCGCTCAACCACGGTCTCCTGCACCCGCTGGAGGTCGTCTACGCGGCGGAGGACGCCTACCGCGGCGGGGACGCGCCGCTCGCGAGCGTCGAGGGGTTCGTCCGGCAGGTCCTCGGCTGGCGCGAGTACGTGTGGAACCTGTACTGGCACCTGGGCCAGGACTACCGGCACCGCAACGGTTTCCAGGCCACCACCCCGCTGCCGGACTGGTGGGCGGAGCTGCGGCCGGCCACGGTCAGGGCGGCGTGCCTGCGGACCGCGCTGGAGGGCGTCCGCGACCACGGCTGGGTGCACCACATCCAGCGGCTGATGGTGCTGGGGAACCACGCGCTGCAACGGGGTTACGACCCGGCCGCGCTGAACGACTGGTTCGTCACGTCCTTCGTGGACGGGTTCCCGTGGGTGATGCCGGTGAACGTGATCGGCATGAGCCAGCACGCGGACGGCGGGGTGATCGCGACCAAGCCGTACCTCAGCGGCGGCGCGTACCTCAACCGCATGACCGACCACTGCAAGACGTGCTGGTTCGACCCGAAGCAGCGCACGGGAGAACGCGCGTGCCCGTTCACGGCGGGGTACTGGGCGTGGCTCGACCGGAACGAGAAGCAGGTGAGCGGCAACCACCGGATGGTCCGTGCCGTGCAGGGCCTGCGCCGCCTGGCCGACCTGGACGACGTCCGCGCGCAGGAACGCGACCGCGAGGTCTTCTAGCGTCAGGCTCGGTGGATCCGGGTCACAAGGCCTAGCGGACGCGCTCCAGCACCAGGTCGATCGCCTCCTGCAAGGACTTCGGCCGGCGCACGGCCGACGGCAGCGGCACACCCTGCCACCCGGACCCCGCGACCGCGATCACGGCGTCCGATCGCGCGCTCAGGTCCTCCAGCGGCACGCGCAGCGCGAGGTCGGTCCGGTGCGCCCAGACCAGCACCACGGTGGGGCGCAGGCGGTCCACGGCGTCGAGCAACGCCTCGGCGGGCACCCGCGCACCCAGGTTGCCCCACATGCAGCCCTCTTCGGACAGCGCCGCACCCAGCGCCTCCAGCGGCAACCAGTGCTGCTCGTCCGGCGCGCAGGACAGCAGTGCGGAGAGCACTCCCGGACTGCTCGCACGGGGGATCCCGCGCAGCGCGTGCAGCACGCTCCCGCTGGCGAGGTGCTCGATCTCCACGCCCTGCCCGCTGGACACGACCAGTTCGCCCAGGTCCACCAGCGCGGGTACGAACACGTCCTCCCACGCGGACACGACGCCGTGGTCGGCGAGGAGCTTCGACGCGAGGCCGGACATCATCGGCTCGTCGAGGCGCTTCGCCGCGGCCAGGAAACCCTGCTGTGCCACGACGGCCTCGGCGGGATCGATCGGGGTGCGCGGGCCGCTTCGCGCGGCGACCGGCTTCTGCCGTGCCAGAACGGCCGCGGCGGCCGCCGCCACGCCCTGGGCGGTCAGCACGACCATCCGGCGCAGCACCTCGACGTCCGCGTCCTCGTAACGGCGGTGGCCGCCGTCGGTGCGGATCGAAGGGCCCAGGCCGTAGCGCTGGTCCCAGGTTCGCAGGGTGGTGGGGGCGATGCCGAGCATGCCGGCCACCGCCCGGGGCGTGTACGTCACGTCCTACGAGCACGTTTCGCGAGAATCGCCCTCAACTCACTTTCTCCGAGTCCGCCCCAGATGCCGAAGGTCTCGTGCACCTCCAGCGCGTGTGAGCGACATTTTTCCATGACCGGGCAGCGCTGGCAGATGGCCTTCGCCGCGGCCTCCCGCGCGTCGCGCGCGGAGCCCCGTTCGTTGGGCGTGTGGAAGAAGTAGGCGCTGTCCATGCCTCGGCAGAGACCGCGGAGCTGCCAGTCCCACGACTCCACGACCGGCTGAGGCAGACGGGACAATTCGGGCATGGCGCACGTCCTCGGATGAGTCGACCTCGATGGTGGGGACCATCGTAAAATCGACTCAGAAACGACGCAAGTCGACTCGCTCAGTCCGGGAAGCGACCCACCTGGCGCAGTGCGTACCGGCGTTCGGCGTAGGCGAGGTCGTCGCGCCACAACCGTGCCGCGGCCCAGCGCATGACCGGCCGCAACGCGCCCGCCGCAGGCCTGGCCAGCGCGAACCCGGGCCGTTCCGAGTGCGCGATGGTCGCCTCCACCACCGCCGTGCGACCGTCGCGGATGGGCGTCGCGTGGGTCTCGACGACGCTGCCCGCGCCCTCGCCCTCGACGATGTGCATCACGACCGTGCGCGGCTCCGGGCAGGTGAACGCGGCGATGACCGGCACGCCGACGCGGCCGGCGAGCCGGAACGTCACCTCCACCAGGAACCGGTCGTCCGCCTCCGTGGGCGTCTCCAGGACGTGCAGGTTCGCGAACGAGTAGGGGTGGAACCACGCGCCGTGCCACGGGTCGAGCCGGTTCGCGACCACGTCCTCCGGGTCGCAGCGGCCGATCAGCGTGGCCACCGCGTCGATCGACCCCGCCGGCGGCCGCTCGGGCAGCACCGGCGCGTCCAGCGGCTCCTCACCGCCCACCTTGTCGAGGCGGACCCACACCAGCACGCCGTCGTCGTGGGCGGGGTACGGCGTCCACGCGCCGAACCGCGTGCCGTCGAGCGCGAGCCCGTGCCAGCGGCAGATCAGCTTGCCCTCGGCCACCGCGCCGTCGCACAGCGGCGCGCCGAGGTGCGGGCACGAGCCGGACCCGGCCATCAGCACACCGTGGGGGCCGCGCCACAGCACGACCTCCTGGCCCGCGATGGTCCGGCCGCACGGCCTGCCCTTCACGACGTCACGGCTGGCGCCCGCGACGAACCAGTTGCCGGACGGCCGGGCGGTGGCGCGCTTGAGGGCCGCCTCGATCAGCGCGGGCTTGGCGTCCTGCCACGTCGGTCGCTGCTCGCGCCACGGCGGGCTGGAGTAGATCCGCAGCGGGATCCGGTCACGGATGGACTTGCGCTCTTCAGGCCGCACGGGCGAACACCGCCCTCGCCAGCGCGGGCAGGGCGACGGCGAGGCGCCTGCCGTTCGACACGACCACGCGCCGCGACAGCACGTCGCAGTCCGCGCCCTCGACGAGGTCGAGGATCCGCCCGTACAGGCGGTAGGCGGTGAGCACGCACGGCCGCGACCGCGGCGCGAGCATGCCGATGCCCGGCCAGGCCCGGTCGTAGTGCTCCCGCGCCCGGCGCACCTGGTCGCGCAGGGCGGCCCGGACCTGCTGGTCGGCGTGGCCGGCGGCGCGGGCGTGCAGCAGGCGCTCGCGGTCCACACCGAACTCCGCGAGCTCGTCCGCGGGCAGGTACACCCGGCCGCGGTCGAGGTCCTCGCCGACGTCGCGGATGAAGTTCGTGAGCTGGAAGGCGACGCCGAGGGCCGCGGCGGCCGGCTCTGCCTCCTCCCTCGGGACGCTCGTGCCGAGCACCGGGAGCACCTGCAGACCGATCACCGCGGCGGAACCGTGGACGTACCGGTCCAGATCGGCATAGGTGGGGTAGTCGGTGACCGTGAGATCCATCCGCATCGACGCCATGAAGTCCTGGAAGTGCTGGACCGGGATGTCGTAGCGGTGCACCGTGTCGATCAGCGCCGCCAGCACCGGGTCGTCCGTCGCGCCCGCGGCCAGGGCGGCCTGCAGGCGTGCGTCGATCGCACCGAGCTCGGCGACCTTCTCGTCGATTCCACTGTGGACGTCGTCGACGACGTCGTCCACCCACCGGGCGAACCCGTACAGGGCGTGCACGGCGGGCCGTTGCTCCGCACCGAGCAACCTCGTTGCGAGGTAATAGGTCCGGCCGTGCAGAGCGTTGAGCTCGCGGCAGCGCCGGTACGCGTCGCGCAACGCCGGCGAGGTGATCCCCGCGGCGTCCAGTTCGCGTTCAGCCGACATCAGCGGTCCTTTCCGCGGAGTGAGTGCCTCCACGCTAAGTCCGCGAGTTGCCCTCCGCACAACGGCGGCTCTCATCATGCAGACCCGTCACGGCGCTGCTTAGCTCGAACGACCGAACGCCCCTCGACTCCCAAGGGAACGCCGATGTCGCTGCTGACCAGCGTGGACGCCCGCACGTCGCAGGTGGACGACTTCCGCGTCCTGCTCGACGAGGCACTGCACGACTTCCTGCGCGCGAGGCAGGACCTGGCCCCTGAGCTCGCCGCCGAGCTGCGCGGGCTGATCCTGGCCGGGGGCAAGAGGATGAGGCCCACCTTCGCGTGGTGGGGCTGGCGCGCCGCGGGAGGCGCGCCGCCGGTGGACGCCGTGGTGCGGGCGATGGTGGCCCTCGAACTGCTGCAGTGCTGCGCGCTGGTGCACGACGACGTGATGGACCGCTCGGCGACCAGGCGGGGCAAACCGTCGGTGCACGAGTCGTTCGCCGCGCGGCACCGGCGGGAGCGCTGGGCCGGGAGCGCGCGCCAGTACGGCGACTCGGCGGCGGTGCTGGTCGGTGACCTGGCGCTGGCCTGGGCCGACGACGCGCTGGTGACGGCCGGTCTGCCCGCCGACGCCCTGGTCCGCGCCTGGGGCCCGTGGCAGGCGATGCGCACCGAGATGATCATGGGGCAGCACCTGGACCTCCTCGGCGTCGCCCGGCGCGAGGAGTCGCTGGAGGCCGCCATCCGCGTGGCCGCGCTGAAGACCGCGGCCTACACCGTGGAACGGCCATTGCACCTCGGGGCGGCGCTCGCGGGCGCGGATGAGAACGTCGTGGACGCCCTGCGCGCGTACGGGCACGACATCGGTGTGGCGTTCCAGCTGAGGGACGACCTGATGGGCGTGTTCGGCGACTCCACGCTCACCGGCAAGCCGGTGGGGGAGGATCTGAGGGAGGGCAAGCGGACGCCGCTGATGTCGATCGCCCTCTCCCGCGCGCAGGGAAAGCCGGCGGCGCAGAGGTTGCTGCGGCGGTGCCTGGAGAGCGGGGCCGTGAGCGAGCGGACCGTGCACGACGTGTGCGCGTTGCTCGTGGAGCTCGGAGCGGTCGCGGCCGTGGAGAAGCACATCGAGATGCTGGCGGCGTCGGGGGTGGCGGCGCTGGAGCGCACGGCCATCGACGACGATGCCCGGCGTGAGCTGGTGCGTCTCGCCGGCCGCGCTGTGAAGCGAACGACCTGAGCGGGGGAACGCAAGTGGTGCACGTGGTGAAAGGCCGTACCGACCGAGTGGTGGTCGTCGGTGCCGGTCTGTCGGGGTTGTCGGCGGCGCTGCACCTGCGCGGCGCGGGCCACGAGGTGACCGTCGTCGAACGGCATCCGCACCCCGGCGGGCTCGCGGGCCGTCTCGACGTGGACGGCCACCGGATCGACACCGGGCCGACCGTGCTCACCATGCCGGAGTTGCTGGACGACGCCTTCGCGGCGGTGGGCCACAGGCGCGAGGACCACCTCGAGCTGCTGCCGCTGCACCCCGCCTACCGCGCGGCGTTCGCCGACGGCACGGCGCTCGACGTGCACACCGACGCGGACCGCATGGAGCAGGCGGTCCGCGAGTTCGCGGGAGACCGCGAGGCGCAGGGGTACCGCGACCTGCGGGAGTGGCTGTCGAAGCTCTACGAGGTGGAGCGCGAGAAGTTCATCGGCGCGAGTTTCGACTCGCCGCTGGACCTCGTCGGACCCGATCTGGTGAAACTCACCCGGCTCGGCGGCTTCGGCTCGCTGGCCAAGGCGGTGGGGCGTTTCCTGAAGGACGACCGGCTCCAGCGCGTGTTCACGTTCCAGGCGCTCTACGCCGGCGTCGCACCGAAGGACGCGCTCGCCGCCTACGCCGTCATCGCCTACATGGACACCATCGCGGGCGTGTGGTTCCCGCGCGGCGGAATGCGCGCCGTGCCGCAGGCCTTGGCCGACGCCGCCTCCTCGGCCGGGGTGGAGTTCCACTACGGCGTGGAGGTGGAGTCGCTGGAACGGGTCGGCAACCGGGTGAACGCCGTGCGCACGGCCGACGCGCGCATCCCTTGTGACGCCGTCGTCCTGGCCACCGGTCCGGCCCAGAGCGCCCGGCTGCTGCACGGCAGGCCGCGCCGGGTCGTGCCGCTGCGGTGGTCGCCGTCCGCGGTGGTCGTGCACCTCAGCGCGAGCCGGGTGGCGGACGACCTCGCCCACCACACGATCTCCTTCGGCGACAGGTGGGACGGCACGTTCGACGAGATCGTCCGCAGGGGCGAGCTGATGAGCGACCCGTCGTTGCTCCTCACCACGCCCACGCTGACCGATCCCGCGCTGGCACCCGAGGGCAGGCACCTGCAGTACCTGCTCGCGCCCTGCCCGAACCTCGACGTCGCCCCGCTGCGCTGGGACGCGCTGGCGCAGCGGTACGCCGAGGAGATCATCGGCGAGATGTCCGCGCGCAAGCTCCTCGTCGACGCCGAGCCCCTGGCCGTGGTGACACCGGACGACTGGGCGCGCGACGGCCAGGCCGCCGGGACGCCGTTCTCCGCCGCCCACACGTTCGCCCAGACAGGGCCGTTCCGGCCGGGCAACCTGCCGTTCCGCGACGGGAACGTGGTGCTGGCGGGCAGCGGGACCACGCCGGGCGTCGGCATTCCGCCGGTGCTGATCTCCGGCCGGCTGGCGGCCGAACGGCTGCGTCGGTGAGCACGGTCGCGCAGCGGCTGGAGCGGGCGATCCTCGACCTGCTGGAGGCGCGTGGCCCTGGCAAGTCGATCTGCCCGTCCGAGGCCGCGCGTGCCGTCGGGGACGAGGGGTGGCGCGACCTCATGGAACCGGCGCGGGAGGTCGCGCGGGAGTTGGCGGCGCAGGGGCGGGTCGTGGTCACCAGCGGGGAGACGGTGCTGTCGCCCGCTGACGACTGGAAGGGCCCTGTGCGGATTCGCCCCGTCCCCTAGGGTGGGGCGATGAGGCGGGCGCTGGCGACATCCCTGGCTGCTGTGGTCCTGATCATCTCCGCCGGTGCGGTACACGCCGAACCAGCGCCATCCCTCGGCTGGGCGCCGTGCCCGGACAACCCCGAGGGCCAGTGCGGCACGCTGAGCGTGCCGCTCGACTGGAAGAAGCCGGACGGCCCGCGGATCGACCTCGCGATCGCGCGCCACCAGGCCACCGATCCGGCGCGACGGCTCGGTGTGCTGCTGGTCGACCCCGGCGGACCCGGTGGTTCCGCGGCGGAGTTCGCGCTGTCCGGCCTGTTCAGCCCCGAGGTCCGCGCCCGGTTCGACATCGTCGGCGTCGACCAGCGGGGCACGGGCGGCAGCCTGGCGATCCGGTGCGCCGACCTGGTGGCCGGGGGACCGTCGATCCACCCGCGGGACGCGGCCGGGTTCACGGAGTTGTTGCGGCACAACCAGAACGTGCTCGCGCAGTGCCGTGAGCGCAGCGGGCCGGTCTTCGACCACGCCGACGGCGCCACCGTGGCGCGGGACCTCGACGCGGCCCGGCGGGCGCTCGGGGAACGGAAGATCAGCTACTTCGGCCTGTCGTACGGCACGACGTTCGGCCAGACGTACGCCGAGCTGTTCGGCCGCAACGTCCGGGCGATGGTCCTCGACAGCGTCGTCGACCACAGCGCGGAACTCCGGCGGTTCGTCGGAGATCGGGCGGTGGCCTCGGACGACTCGTTCCGGGAGTTCGAGAAGTGGTGTGCGGGAACGACCTCCTGCGCACTGCACGGACAGGACGTCCGCGCTGCCTGGGAGGCGGCGCTGGTGAGGGCCGACGCCCGGCCGGGTGGACGGCAGGGCCTGCTCGACAGCATGTACTTCGCGTTGCGCGGGCCGGACTGGTTCTCCGCGGCGGACCTGATCACGGGCGGCCCGTCGGTGCGCACGCAGGCCTTCGAGCCCAACTACGAGTCGGTCCGTCTCGCTTCCGTCTGCCAGGACTTCTCGTTGCGCATCAAGGACTTCCGCGAGTACGAACGGATGCGGGTCGAGGAGCTGCGCCGCGCGCCGATCATGCGCGGCAGCTTCCTCGGCCACGACGAGGCCACCGCGTGCATCGGCGTTCCCGGGAAGCCCGCGAACCCGCCCCACCGCCTCGACCTCGGTGACGCGCCGAAGATCATGGTCATCAACTCGAAGTACGACCCGACCACTCCGCACGAGTGGGCTGTCAACATCAAGAGGCAGGCACCGCGCAACACGGCGTTGCTCACCTACGAGGGCTGGGGTCACATCGCCTACCCGCGCAGTGCCTGCACCCGGACGAACGTCGACGACTACCTGCTCGAGCTGAGGACGCCCGCGGTCAGCTGCCCCGCCGTGCCTCAGTGATGAAGTCGCGGTACCAGCGGTAACTGGCGCGCGGAGTGCGTTGCAGCGTCTGGTAGTCGACGTGCACGAGCCCGAACCGGTGCTTGTAGCCGTGCGCCCACTCGAAGTTGTCGAGCAGTGACCAGCAGAAGTAGCCGCGCAGGCCGACGTCCGCGGCCTGCGCCGCCGCGATGTGGTCGCGCAGGTAGGCGATGCGGTCGGTGTCCTCGAACCCGTCCACGTCGGGGAAGACGCAGCCGTTCTCGGTGACGTAGATCGGCGGCAGATCGGGGTGCCGGGCCTTGAGGTCCGCGAGCGCGGTCGTCATGCCGACCGGTTCCACCGGCCAGCCCATGCCCGTGCGCGGCACGTCCGGGAGCTGGGTCGTGTCGACGCCGATGTCGTGGGCCGTGCGCTTGGCCGGGTCCGGCTCGCGGTGCGGGGCGTCGGCGACGTGCAGCCGGTAGTAGTAGTTGAGGCCGACGTAGTCGAGCGGCTCGCCGATGATCGCGAGGTCGCCGTCCTGCTGGAACGAGAAGTCGGTGATGTCGCCGAACATCGAGGTCAGCTCGGCCGGGTAGACCCCGCCGAACAGCGGGTCGGAGAACTGCCGGCGCAGCAGGACGTCCTGGCGGGTCGCCGCGGCGACGTCGGCGGGGGAGTCCGTGACCGGCACGGTCGGGGACTGGTTCAGCACGATGCCGAACTCCTGCTCCGCCAGCCCGTTCGCCCGCATCGACTGCACGGCGAGGCCGTGGCCCAGCAGCAGGTGGTGCACCGCCGCGAGCGCGCCGTGGCCCTCGCGCGCGCCGGGGGCGTGCCGGCCTTCGCCGTAGCCCACGATCGACGAGCAGTACGGCTCGTTGAGCGTGGTCCACTTCCGCACGACGTCCCCGAGCGCCTCGTGCACCAGCGCCGCGTAGTCGGCGAACCGGTGGGACGTGTCGCGGTCGCGCCACCCGCCCCGGTCCTCGAGCGCCTGCGGCAGGTCCCAGTGGTAGAGCGTCAGGAACGGCTCGATGCCCCTGCCCAGCAGGGCTTCGACGAGCCGGCGGTAGAAGTCGAGGCCGCGCTGCTCGACCTTGCCGCGGCCCTCGGGCAGGATTCGGGACCACGACACCGAGAACCGGTACGAGTCGACGCCCAGGTCCGCGAGCAGGGCGACGTCCTCGGCCCAGCGGTGGTAGTGGTCCGCCGCCACGTCCCCGGTGTCGCCGGCCGCGACGGCACCGGGGACCTGCGAGAAGGTGTCCCAGATGGACGGACCGCGGCCGTCGAGCGCGGCCGCTCCCTCGATCTGGTAGGCCGAGGTCGCCACGCCCCAGCGAAAGCCGTCCGGAAAGCTCACAACAGTCTCCAACCCTCAGCCCTTGACGGCGCCCGACATGATGCCGCCGACGATCTGGCGGCCGAACAACAGGAACACGGCCAGCACGGGCACCGTGCCGATCGTCGCGGCGGTCAGCACCAGCGTGTAGTCGGTGGTGTAACCGCTGGCCAAAGTGGACAGAGCGGTCTGGACGGTGGGGTTCTCCGGCGTGAGCACCACCAGCGGCCAGAAGAAGTCGTTCCACGCCTGCATGAACGTGAACAGGCCGAGCACGGCCGCCGCCGGGCGCGCCGCGGGTA
Organism: Lentzea sp. HUAS12; assembly: GCF_024125735.1. Classification (NCBI taxonomy): domain Bacteria; kingdom Bacillati; phylum Actinomycetota; class Actinomycetes; order Pseudonocardiales; family Pseudonocardiaceae; genus Lentzea; species Lentzea sp. HUAS12. The sequence continues at coordinate 2,803,688 of NZ_CP099738.1, read as the reverse complement.
GTGCGACATGCCAGAACAGCCGCAACGAGTGGCAGCCGTCCATCCGGCCCGCCTCCAGCAGCTCGTCCGGGATCGCCCGCTCGAAGTACTGGCGCATGAAGAACACGCCGAACGCGGTGACGAGCCCCGGCACGATCACCGCGTGGATCTCGCCGGCCCAGCCGAACTCGGCCATCATCATGTAGAGCGGAATGATGCCGAGCTCGGTCGGGATCGCCTGCGTGCCGATGATCAGCAGCAGCAACACGTTGCGGCCGCGGAACTTCAGCTTGGCGAACGCGAAGCCCGCGAGCGTCGAGAACAGCACCACCGAGACGGTCACGGTGCCCGACACGACGATCGAGTTCAGCAACGCGAGCGCGAAGTCGGTGGTGTCGAAGACGCGGGCGATGTTCGCGAAGAGGTTGCCGCCCGGCACCAGGACCGGCGGCACGCTGTCGATCGCGTCCGGTGTCTGCGACGACACCACGAACGACCAGTAGACGGGGAAGGCGGACCCGGCCAGCACGGCGATCAGGGCGGCGTAGGTCCACGGCCCGGCCACGCGCCTGGCCAGCCTGCGCGCCTTCGTGGCGGGGCCGGTGGGCCCGGCCTGCGCGGGGCGTTCCAGCACAGCGGTCATGGGGTCACTCCGTCCGGATCCGTTTGGTCACCAGGTAACCGATCCCGGCGACGATGACGGTGGCGATGGCCAGCACGACCGCGATCGACGAGCTGTAGCCGAAGTCGTACTTCGTGAAGCCCTGCTCGTAGAGGTACAGCGCGGCGGTCTGGAACTGCCGGTCCGACCCGCCCGTCGCGGCCGCGGCGCCGGGGTTGAACAGCAGCGGCTCGGCGAGCAGGCGCATGTTGCCGGTGGTCGCGATGATCGTCGTGAAGATGATCTGCGGCCGCAGCAGCGGAACCGTGATGCGCCAGAACTGCTGCCTGCCGCTCGCCCCGTCCAGGGTGGCCGCCTCGTACAACGACGACGAGATCGCCTGCATCGACGCCAGGAAGATCAGCGCGTGGTAGCCGGTCCAGCGCCACACCACCATCACCGCGATCGCGATGTGCGAGGACGCCGTGCCCGCCTGCCAGTCGATCTGGCCCGCGCCGAAGAGGCCCAGCAGCCAGTTGAACAGGCCGAAGTCGCGCCCGAACAGCTGCGCGAAGATGATCGTCACCGCCGCCACCGAGGTGATGTTCGGCAGGATCACGCCCATCCGGAACAGCGTGCGGGTGCGGACCTTGCGGTTGAGCAGCTGCGCGATGAACAGCGCGAACAGGATCTGCGGAACCGTCGTCAGGAGCCACAGGCTGAGCGTGTTGCCCATGGCGTTCCAGAAGTACGGGTCCGCCATCAGCTTCGCGTAGTTGTCGAACCAGATGATCCGCGCCGCGGCCTCGTCGAGGAGGTTGCGCTCCTGCAACGAGACCCAGATGGTGTAGAGCAGGGGGAACAGCCCGAAGACACCGAAGATCAGGAAGTACGGCGCCACGTACCCGTACGGCGCGAACTTCGTGTCCCAGCGGTGCCTCCGGGTCGCCTTGTCCATCAAGACCATGTCAGCGCGTCACTTCTGCACGTCGCCGACGAACTGGTTCCACGAGTCCTGACCGTTCTGCTTGCCCTGCTCGACGCGCTGCATGGCGTTGCCGATCGCGGTCTGGATGTCGCCCGCCTTCGGGCCCTGGTACTGCGGGTTCAGCTTCTTCGCCGCGTCGGTGAACAGCTTGCCGATCGGGGCGTCGTTGAAGTACGGGTTCTTGTACTCCACGATGGACGGGTCCTCGTACAGCTTCGGGATGGACGGCAGCAGCCCGGCGCTCTTGAACACCTTGGCCTGCTGCTCGGGCGCGGTCAGCCACGCCGCCAGCTCCACGGCCTTGTCGACGTTCTTGCCGGACTTGGGAACCGTGAGGTACGAGCCGCCCCAGTTGCCGCCACCGCCGGGCACGGACGTGACGTCCCACTTGCCCGCGGCCTCCGGACCGGCCTGGTCCTTGATCTTGGCCATCTGCCAGGCGGGGCACGTGACCGTCGCGAACTGGCCCTGCTTGAAGCCGGTGTTCCAGACGGGCGTCGAGTACAGCAGCTTGGACGACAGGCCCGAGTTCACGCCGTCGACCACGAGGTCCCAGCCGGCCTTGATCTCCTTGTTGTCGCCCACGACGATCTTGTCGGTCTTGTCGTAGTAGCCGACGCTCGCCTGCCCGACGATCGCGTTGAGGACGGTCGGGCCGCCGTCGAACCACTTGACGCCCTCGGGCGCCTTCTCCTGGAACTTCTTGCCCGCGGCCATGAAGTCCTGCCAGGTCGGCCAGAGCGCGGCGACCTGGTCGCGGTCAGCCGGCAGCCCCGCGTTCTGCAGCAGGTCGCGGCGGTAGCAGATGGCGAGGCCGCCGACGTCCGTGCCGTAGCCGATCTGCTTGCCGTCCTTGCTGAGCGAACCCTCCCACTTCCACGGCAGCCAGCGGTCCTTCAGCTGGTCACCGCCCTTGGTGTTGAGGTCGACGAACTTGTCCGGCGTGGCCTTGAACTGGTTGATGTAGCCGGTGTCGACGGCCTCGATGTCCGCGGCACCACTGCTGGTGGCGAGGTGCGCGGCGAGGTTCTTGTGGTGGTCGGAGTAGGAGGCGGTGCGGTCCGAGATCTCGACGTCGGGGTGCGCGGCGGCGTACTCCTTGAGTAGTTCGGCGTACCCGAAGTTGCCGAACAACCCGATGGTCAGCTTGGTCTTGCCACCGGACGCGGTGCCACTGCCGCAACCGCTGAGCACCAGCGCTGTCGCCAGCGCGGCGCAGCCGAGTGCGAGTGCTTTGGGGCGCATTTTCCAGGCCTCCGTTGGTTTTTGGGCGCGCTGAAGCAGGAGAAGTGGTTCTCCGGAAGAGGTGCGGCGCGAATGTGTGGCGCCTATGACAGCGGGGTTACGCGGGGCACGTCAAGTAACGAAACGATAACACACTCTGTGGAGGTAGCCGTTTGACGTGGATAACTGCTGCTCGTAAGGTCCATGTAACCGCTTACGGTCAATCAGGAGGTCCGATGGCGACCGGGCGAGAGATCGCCCAGCTCTGCGGCGTGTCCGTGGCGACGGTGTCGCGCGTCTTCAACCAGCCGGAAACGGTCAACGAGGAGACGCGGGAACGCGTGCTGCGCGTCGCGAAGGAGCTGGACTACCGGCCGAACGAGTCGGCCCGCGCGTTGTCGACGAAGCAGTCGACGATGATCGGCCTCGTCTGGGACACCGACCACCGCAGGCCGGGCTGGCGCCACCCGTACCTGCAGGACCTGTTGATAGGCCTCAAATCGGCGTTGAGCGCGCACGGCTACCACCTGCTGATGCTCGCGACGAGCGGCGACGCCCGCGAGGTCGGCGCCTCGCTCGCCGACCCGGTCGGCTACGTCAACCTGACCCGCCGCCACCACCTCGGCGGCCTGGTCCTGATCGACAGCGGCTCGGACGCCGAGGCCTTCGAGGCCTTCGCGCAGTCAGGGGTCCCGTGCGTCGCACTGGACGTCGCCGTCGACGGCCCCCGCGCCACGTACGTCACGTCGGACAACTCCGGCGGCGCGCGGTCGGCCGTCCAGCACCTCCTGGGGCTGGGGCACACGCGGATCGCCACGATCACCGGCCCTGTCGGCAACCAGCCGTCCGAGGCCCGTCTTTCGGGCTACCGGGCGGCTCTGCACGAGGCCGGCGTGCCGGCGCGCGACGAGTACGTGGTCGCCGGTGACTTCTACCGAGCCAGCGGAACCGCCGCGCTGCACCGCCTTCTGGCGTTGCCCGAGCCGCCCACGGCGGTGCTGGCGGCGAGCGACGAGATGGCCGTCGGCGCGCTGCTGGCCGCCCGTGCGGCCGGCGTGCGGGTGCCGGAGGACCTGGCGGTGGTGGGGTTCGACGACATCGAGATCGCGTCGGTGGTGGAACCGGCGTTGACGACGGTGGCGCAGGACAAGCCGGGGTTCGGGGTGGCGGCGGCGAAGGCGATCATGGCGATGATCACCGGGAATGAGCGGGAGGAGCCGGTGGTGCTGCCTACGCGGCTGGTGGTGCGGGGGTCTTGCGGGGCGGGTTAGGGGAAGCGGGTCGCGCGGGCCGGGCTGGGGCGGAGTGGGCGGTGTCGGGCTGGCGCGCCGGGCCCAGGAAGTGGGCGCGGTGCCGGGGTCGTGCGGGCCGGGTTCGGGGAGCGGGGCGAGGCGGGCAGGGGAGTGCGGTGTCGCGGCGGTGGGCAGGCCGCCCGGCACCAGCACTCGGTGCACGACGACCACGCCGGGCGTCAGACGCTCACCACACCACGACTCACGACACCACGAACGGGTGCGCCCGCGTCCAGTCGTCCACGTGGAACGGTGAGCCACCGCTCGCCCGGGCCGCGTGCGCGACCACCCCGCCCGGCAACGTCGCCTCGGTCATCCCCAACCGCCCCCGGTAGTCCTCCACGAACGCCGCCGCCACCTCGCCCGCACCCAAACCGGGCACGTAGTCGGCCAGCCCCGCGATGGAACTCTCCCGCAGGTCGTTCCCCAGGGCCTTCGACACGTCCGCGAGCACCGCGCGCACCCGGTCCGACACCCCGACCTGGACGACGGTGCTGAACAACGAACCGGTCGAGGTCACGCGCTGCGCCGAGCCCACGACCTTGGTGTCGCCGCCGACGTTGATGCTGTACTCGCCGGGGCAGTACTCGCCGTCCACCTCGCCGATGCGGGCGTCGACGTCCCCCAGTCCCCGCAGCACCCGGACGTGGCTCTCTGCGTTCGCCGCGAAGGTCGCGCTGCCCGCGTGGCGGATGTCCGTGGTGCTGTCGAGGTGGTCGATCACCACGGCACCGCTGTCGTAGGCGACCATCCGCCCGCCCGGCGACCTGACCACCGGCTCGAAGCCCGCCGCGCGGGCGACCTCGGTGGCGTCGGCGATGCCGGGTGAGCGGAGGTCGCGGCCGCTGAACGCGACCGTAGGGCCTTGCGGCACGTAGATGTGGACGAGCTGGGCCCACGGTGCGTTCGGGGTGCGCAGCAGCAGCGCCGGGATCAGCAGTTCGGTGATCGCGGTCCCGGCGCTTCCGGACACCAGCAGGTTCTCGGCCACGCCGTGATTCTCGACCACGGTGCCGTCAGCCCGCCTCCCGGTACGCCGCTCCCGCCTGGTTCGGGGTGCCGCCGGGTGCGTAGAGGCCGGTGCCGGGCTTCTCCGCGGGCAGCGCGAACCACGCATAGCGCTCGACGTAGGGGAGTCCCTCCATCATGGCGCTCGAGCCGCGGGCGAACGCGGCCAGCTGGTCCTGGGTCGGGAAGCGGGCGGTGCCGCCGGAGAAGTCGATCAGCGCGTACTCGGTGAGCCAGATCGGCTTGCCGTAGCGGGCGTGCACGGCCGAGAGGTAGTTCTTCAGGTGGCCGACGGCCGCCTCGCTGAAGTCCGAGCCGTACCAGTGCACCGCGATGAAGTCGACGCGCAGGCCGCGTTGCGCCGCGCCGGTCATGAACCTGTCGAGCCAGCCGCCGGCCTTGTCGCCGCTGTGCGCGACGGCGGGGCTGCCGAGGCGCAGTCCGGTCGCCTGCAGCTTCGGCCACAGGTCGAGTGCCTGCTCGGGGGTCATGTTGGCCTGGTCGGGGAAGTCCGGCTCGTTGAACCCGAGCAGCACCTTGCCGTTCGCCTTCGCGCGGGCGAGGGTCGCGTCGTCGGTGGACTTCGTGCCCCAGATCATCGGCACGAACTCGACGTTCGGCGGCGTCGGGATGCCGTCGGGCTGCGCGGCCCAGTTGTAGTACCAGCCCGCGCGGACGTCGGTGAGCGCCTTGCCGACGCCGTCGAAGTTCCAGGTGCTCACGCCCTTCTTCACCGACGCCGTCGCGGGGATCGCGGGCGGCGGCACGGGCTTGGGGGCCGTGGTGGTCGTCGCCGGCGCGGAGGAAGAAGTGGACGAAGGTGTCGTCGTGGGAGGCGGGGTCGTCGTGGTCGTGGCCTCCGAGGAGGTGACGGCGATCGGGCCGGCGGCGGGCTTCTCACCCGACGGCAGCACGGCGACCACGATGCCCGTGACGAGCACGGTCGCCGCCGCGGCGGCCAGCACCTTGGCCGTCGCGCTCTGCAGGAACAGGCCCGCCTTGCCCGCGGTCACCGGGGCCGCGCCGGCCGGGGAGACCTGCGCGGTCACCAGCGTGGCCGGGTCGAGGCCGAACCCGAACGCGGCCGGCAGCGGCACCAGCGGCAGGCGGGCGAGCAGGCCCTCGACGGACGCCAGGTCGTGCCCGCAGCGCTCGCAGCGGACGCAGTCGCGGCTGTGCCGGGCGATCCGCTTGCGCCACAACGGGCTGGGCACGCCGTCCCACTCCGCGACGACGTAGGCCAGGTCGGGACAGCGCGGTGTGCGCTCGAGCGTCCGCACGACGATGCGCGCGGCGTCGAGCTGGGCCTTGACCCGCTGCACGCGCACGGCCGTGTGCTGGGTGGTCAGCTCCAGCGCGTTCGCCACCTCCGCGCGGGTCAGCCGCCCGGCCGCCTCCAGCCACCACAGCGACAGCAGCTCGCGCTCGTCCTCGCTGAGCCAGCGGGTGGCCGTGACGACCTCGCGGCGCTGCCCGGACAGCTGCAGCCGCATGATCGTGAGGTCGACGAAGTCCGCACCCGGATCGGCGACGTCCTCCGGCACCGGACCGGTGATCGGCACGCGCTGGTGCTCGCGGTGCCGCAGCCGGATCTGGTTCATCGCGATCACGACGAGCCACGACCGGAACCCGGCGGGGTCGCGCAGGCCGGGCAGCCCGTGCACCGCCCTGAGCATGGTCTCCTGGACCACGTCGTCGGTGTCGGGGTGCCCGCCCAGCGCGTGCCCGACGATGTTGTAGACCAGTGGCAGGTATCCGCTCACCAGGTCGTCCAACGCGCGCTGGTCGCCGTCGCGCGCGGCCACCACCGTCGCGACGCCGGGTTCCTCCGGTGCTGCCATGCCCACCTCACCTGCCGGTCCGCTGTCTCCTGACCAGGAGATGCGGGATGCATCCGGCGATAACAGAAATTTCTCGGGCCCTGGAGCCGCGTGTGCTTTCTAGCCCACGCCGGTGGTCATGACCAGAGGCGGGGACCGTCCGGCGAACTGCCGGTCCTGTCCCACGATCAGCGCTGCCACCAGGCAAAAGCGCGGATTAACGTATCGGCGTGTGCGGAAGACAGCGGGTGAGGTGCGGATTCTCGGTCCGGTCGAGGTGTGCGGCCCGCACGGCCGCGCGGAGCTGACGGGGGCCAGGCAGCGCAGCATCGTCGCGGTGCTCGCCCTGCGCGCGGGCACGCCGGTCCCGGTCGACCGGCTCGTGGACGTGCTGTGGGGTGAGGACCCGCCGCGCACGGCCGTGCGGTCGCTGCACAGCCACGTCGCGCGCGTGCGGCAGGCGCTCGCCGACTGCGGCCTGCCCGGCGCGCTCGTCACCAAGCCCGGCGGGTACCAGCTGGACGCGTCCGTCGACGCGGAGGTGTTCGGCCGCACCAGGGACCTTGGCCTGTGGCGGGGTGAGCCGCTCGCGGGCACCGAGCTGTTCGGGTGGGGCCGGGCGGAGGCCGACCGGTTGCGGGAGCAGCGGCTCGCGGCGCTGGAGGCGCACTGGGGCGAGCGGCTCGACCGGCCGGACGCCGTCGAGGAGCTGGAACGGCTGGTCGCGGGCCACCCGACCAGGGAACGGCTCGTCGGACTGCTGATGCGGGCTCTGCACCAGGACGGCAGGCACGCCGACGCGCTGGAGGTGTTCCGAAGACTCAGGCAGCGGCTCGCCGACGAGCTGGGCGTGGACCCCGGCCCCGACCTCACCGCACTGCACACCGCCATCCTGCGCCGCGACCCCGCCCTGCACAGCGCGAGGCCCGCCCAGCTGCCGGCCCGCGCCGGGCACTTCACCGGCCGTGCCGCCGAGTTCGCCGCCCTCGCGGACCTGCCGCCGATCGTCGTGGTCTCCGGCGTCGCCGGGGTCGGCAAGACGACCTTCGCCGTCGAGTGGGCGCGCCGCGTCGCCGGTCTCTTCCCGGACGGGCAGGTGTTCCTCGACCTGCAACGGCTCACGCCCGCCCAGGCGCTCACCGAGATGCTGCACGGCCTCGGCGTTCCCGCGGACCGGGTGCCCGCCGACCCGGCCGCGCTGTACCGGACCCTGTTGCACGGCAAGCGGGTGCTGATCCTGCTGGACGACGTGCGCCGCGCGCGGGACGTGCTGCCGCTCGTGCCCGGTGACCAGGGGAACCTGCTGCTGATCACGAGCCGCGACACGCTGTCGGCGCTCGGCACCCGCCACGCCGTGCACACCGTGAACCTCGACCTGCTCAGCGGTTCGGAGGCGCACGACCTGCTGACCGGCATCCTCGGCGAGCAGCGGGTGGGCGCCGAGCCCGGTGCGACGGCGGAGCTCGTGGTCCACTGTGGACGGTTGCCGCTCGCGTTGCGCATCGCCGCCGCCCGGCTCGAGATCCGGCCCGGCAGGCGGATCGCCGACCTCGTGCGGGAGCTGACCCGCAACGACCCGCTGGACGTGCTGACGGTCGACGGCGACGACCGGACGGTCCGCACCGTGTTCGCCAGTGCGCACCGGACGCTGAGCCCGCAGGCCGCGAGGCTGTTCCGCGTGCTCGGCGAACACCCCGGCGCGAGCTTCCCCGCCGACCTCGCCGACGCGATGGGGCCCGGCCTCGACGAGCTGGTCGCGTCGCACCTCGTCAGCGAGGTGGGCAACGGCCGGTACGCCCTGCACGACCTGATCCGGCTGTTCGCGCGGCAGAGCGGTGACCTCGGTGACGGCGTGGAACGCTTGCTGGACCGCTATCTCACCATCGCGCACGCGGCCGGCGAGGTGCTGAACCCTCGTCACGACCTGGTCGTGCGGGAGCGTTCCGACGACCTCCCGTTCGGCGCCGACCGCGTCGAGGTGCTCGCCTACCTCGACGCCGAGCGCGACAACTTGCTGCACGTGATCCGGCTGGCCGCCCGCGAGGGCCTGCACCGCGAGACGTGGCAGCTGGCCTACCTGCTGACGAGCTACTTCGAGGCCCGCGGCAACTGGGCGGCCCGGGTCGAGCAGTGCGAACACGCCGTCCGGGCCGCCCGCGCGCTCGGCGACCGGCGCGCCGAGGCCGAAATGCTGCGCGGACAGGGGATCGCGCTGCAGATGACCTCCCGCATCGCCGAAGCCATGGTGGTGCAACGGGAAGCGCTCGCGCTGGTCCGTGAGGCGGGTGACCCGCGCGGAGAAGCACGGCTGCACAACAACATCGCCAACGCGCACTCCGAGCTGCGCGAGTTCGACCGGGCGCTGGAGTCCTACCGCGCGGCCATGGACGTGCACGGTGCCGTGGGGGACGAGGTCGGTGTCGCGCTGGCCCGGCGGAACCTCGGCTACACCTACGTCCGCATGGGGCGGCCCGAACTGGCGGCCCCGCCGTTGTTCGCGGCGCTGGACACGTTCCGCGCCAAGGAGAACCGGCGGCTGGAGGCGGCGACGTTGATGACGCTCGGCAACGCCTACCACCAGCTCGCCGACCTCGAACCGGCGTTGCGCTGCTTCGGGGACGCGCTGGCGATCAGCCGCGAGATCACCGACCACCGCTTCGAGGCCGACGCGCTGATCGGCCTCGGCATCACCCAGCTCGCGCTCGGAGATCCCGCGGTGGCGGGGAAACGTCTCACCGACGCGCTCGCGGTGTGCCGCACCCTCGGCGACGGGCACCGCGAGGCGTCGACGTTGCGCCGGCTCGCCGAGGCGGGACTGGCGATGAACGACCTGGCCGCCGCCCGCGAGCACTTCGGCGCCGCGCTCCAGGCGAGGACCCAGGCCCCGGACGGGTTCGAGGAGGCCCAGGTCCACCGCGCGCTCGCCGGCCTGGAGGGCCGGTGCGGGCGGTGGACCCGGGCTGCCCGGCACCTGGCTCAGGCCGTCAGCCTGTTCACGTCCTGCCGGCGATCGTGAACACGGCGACCCGCTTGCCCACCTGGCCGTTCTTCACCGCCGTGATCTCCAGCGTGAACTGCTTCTTCTCGTCGGTCACGCGCAACACCCGGTACGGCACACCGGCCTGGGTCCGGCCCGCCTTGATCGTCACCGTTCCACGCGGTGCGGCCTGGTAGTCCTCGCCCTGCTTCGCCGTGCCGTCGACGAACCGGTAGGACACCTCGACGTCCTGCTGCGCCGGGCCGTTGCGCAGTGCCAGCGTCGCGGTGTACGAGTCCGCCTTCTCGTGCACCGGGCCGTCGAACGCGTCCACGACGACCGGGCAGTCCGGCGGTTCGCAGTCCGCTGCTCCGTGCGCGGGCACGATCCCGAGCAGAAGCAGCAACAACACCATGATGGTCTTCATTGACAACCCTTTCGGTGGGTCCGTCTCCGAGTAACGGAGACGGACCCACCGGGGTTGATACTCAGTCCTTCTCGTTGATCAGGTACTGCGCCCCGCCGAGGTCCACGCCCTGGGCGTCGGTCTGGCGCACGTGCAGCTCCGCGGGACCGGCCTCGCGGTCGGTCTCGAAGGTCAGCGCGGTCTCGACGCGTTCGTCGGCCTTGAGCACCAGGCCGTCGAAGCGGGCCTTGGTGTCGACGACCTGGAACTGCGTCTCACCGACCTGCTTCACGCCGGTGGCCCTGCCGCCCGCGGCCTTCCAGCGCGCCGTGAGCTCCTGGCCGAGGTCGAACGTGATCGCACCGGCGAACGGCCGCGGCTGCTCGAGGATCAACGCCTGCCGGGCGTCGGCGCGATCGGGGTTGCCGATCGTGTACGGCACGCGGACAAGCTCGAACGGCCGCACCCGCACGGAGTCGACGTTGCGCCAAGCGATGTTGTTGTTCCGCTGCGCGTTCTGCTGGGTGTTGGGGGTCTCGGCGAACGTCATCGGGTCGGCGTTCGACACCCAGCGGGCGAGCAGGCAGAAGTGCGCGGGGCCGGGGACGTTCCAGCCGGGCCACGTGATCATGACCGTGGTGCCGCCCACCGGCACGGTCGAGCCGGCGGTGCCGATGAACGTCCAGCCGCCCGGCCACGCGGTGCCACCGCCGAGGTTGCTGCGGTAGAGGTGCAGGCTGCCGTCGATGGTGCCGACCGCGCCCGGCTTGCGTCTCAGGTTGACGAAGACGTAGTTGTTGACGCCGACGATCGGGTTCTGGGACACGGCGCACGGCACCGGCGTGTGGCACACCTTGATGTCCGGGCTGTAGTAGATGCTGCCGGTGCTGGGCTCGTTGCCGACGTCGCTCACGTTGTCGCGGACGAAGACGTCGCGCTGGTACGGCGTGGCGCTGACGGCCGGCGCGATGAGCGTCGCGGTCGCCAGCAGCCCCACCAGCACCGTTGCCAGTTTGGCTTTCACCATGGCCTCCCTCGGTTGTGGTCGTGCTGACCGAAGGAGTACCGGCGCGCTGTTGTGGCGACGTTGTCGTGCGGTTGTCAGTACGGCCCGATGAGCCGGTAACCGGGCCACAGCTCGGCCCACGGGGCCTTCGGGCCGCGGCACACCGAGATCGCACGGCCCTGTTCCGTGGTCGCGAGGTCGAGACCGTTGTCGATGCGTGCGAACACCGTGCACTCGCGGAAGTCCTGCGCCAGCCTGTCCTCGGCCACGCCGACCGCGATCACGACGTCCGCGGTGTCGGGCGGCGGTCCGTCGAAGTAGAGCTCGTTGTGCCCGCTGTGGATCCGGGGGAGCGGGCGGTCGTCGCGCATCCAGTGCAACGCGCCCGCCTCGCCGAAGTTCCGCGTCAGCACCACGGCACGAGACCGTTCACCCGCGGGCAGGGCGGCGTAGGCGTCCTTCACCTGCCCGACCAGCCCCTCCCAGCCGATGGTCTCGGTCGTCAGGCTCGACGCGGGGTACTGCGCGAACACGCGCGCGGGCAGCACCGGCAGCGTCACGACCACCTGCACCGCGGCGAAGACCGCGAACAGGGAAACGGCCGCCGGCACCCGCTTCCGGCCCTGGGCCAGCCACTCGTCGACGAGCACGCACCCCGCGGCGATCAGCGGCACCAGGTAGCCCTCGGTGTAGTCGATGCCGCTGGGGGCGATGGCGAGCACCAGCGCCGTGCCGAGCAGGTAGGCCGCGCCCAACGCCCGCACGGGTCGCCACCGCGGCCGGCGCAGGACGCCCGCCAGGCCCACCACCATGATCACGGCGACCACCGGCCCGGCCAGGATGGCGACGTCGAGGGGGAACATCAGCCCGTCGGTCCAGACCCCGTCCGACAACGCGCGTGCCATGACGAGCTGGGGCCAGCCGTTGACCGCCTGGTAGACGAGGTTCGGCGCGCTGATCACCAGCGTCAGCCCGGCACCGGCCCACGGCCACGGGCTGCGCAGTTCCCTGCGCGGTCCCACGAGCAGCAGTGCCAGCAGCATCGTCACCGGCAGGAGGAGTACGACGTACTTGGCGTACGTGGCGACTCCGCACGTGATCCCGACGGCGAGCCACCACCGGCCCTGCCCGCGCTGCAACGCCCGCACGGCGAACAGCGCCACCGCGCACCACGCGACCAGGTCCGGGCTGTTGGTCAGCAGGAAGTGGCTCATCGCGAGCACCATGCCGGACGTGCCCGCGGCGGCGGCCGAGAGCACCTGCGCCCGCGGGCCGCCGCCCAGTTCCGCGGTGATCAGCGCGGCGAGCACGACGATCGCGATGCCGCACAGCAGGGCGGGCGCCCGGATGCCCCAGACGGTGTCGCCGAACAGGACGGAGCCGGCCTTGGCGAGGAGGGGCGCGAGCGGTGGCTGGTCGAAGTAGCCCCAGCGCGGGTCGTCGCCCAGCATCCGGAAGTAGAGCTCGTCGGCCGTGAGCCCGTAGTTCCCGGCGAACGGGAACACCAGGGCCGCGAACAGCCCCGCGACCACCGCCACCGGGTGCCACGCCGGCGCGACGGCGGTGCCGCCCCGCGTTGCCACGCCCTGCACCGTCAACACCGCGATCGCTCCCCTCTTCGGTGACCGGGGGAGCCACCGCGTCGGCGAGGGTAGCGGGAAATGAAAGGTCCCATGATTGAACGACAAGCACCCATAGCAGCTTTCCGAACGCCTTGCCGCAAAACAACGCGAATGTGGAGGATTGGTCCGAGAATGGCACGTGAGCACGTGTTCGGCCATCTCAATTGGTGGGCGCAAAACGCGCACAATTACCAAATCGTGGACGAAGGTGAAGGTTTTTGAGCGTTGTGTGACGCGTCACACAGACTTTCGTCACGCCGTGTGTCGGGGTGGGTGCGGCACGTGACATTACTCAACGGTCCACCGATTGGCCTATAAGCGGATTGATGAAATTTATAAGAGCCGAATTGGGCTGTTCGGCGGATTCGTGCTGGTCGCGGGCCTGGCTAATCTGCGGTTGTCGCTTAGGCGGCTCTGGGGGCTTCTTTGGGGTGGGGTGCTTTCGTCGACCCGGTTATTCGCGTGCACGTTGCGTGAATTTGCGGTATCGGCGGATGACGCAAGGGGGTTTTCATGGCCGTTGTACGAGAATTCATCCGCGAGTCGCGCGCGGGATCGTACCCGCACAGGTGCGGCGTCGGTGATCCGTTGATCTCCGAACGCCCCTGAGCGGTCGACCTCTTCCCGCCGGCACCGCGCTGTCCGGCCCCGGTCCGCGAGCACGGACTTCGCAAAGTGCTCTTCACCCGCTGTATCTGTGACTTCAGCGGTCTCTCTGTCCCGTTGTGTCGGGGCCATCGGCAATGAGGAGCGTTTCAGTGGTTGAGCGGCGCGTGCCCGGCGTCCGGTATTCGCTGACGGCGGCGCAGGTCGACATGTGGCTGTCGGCCGAGTTGCTCGGGGACGCCCCCGAGTTCAACCCGGCCCAGTACGTGGTCCTGCGCGGAGCCGTCGACGAGGAACTCCTGCGGACGAGCGCCCGCGTCGCGGTGGGGGAGACCGACGCGTACCGGCTGTCCTTCGGCGAGCGCGCGGACGGCACGCCCTGGCAGGCGTTCACCGGCGAGCTCCCCGCCGACGTGCTGCCGGTGGTGGACCTGCGCGGCGAGGCCGATCCCGTTGCCGCGGCACGGTTGTGGACGCACGCCGAAGCCGCCCGGCCGCTCGACCACCGGACCGCGCCGCTCTGGCGCTGGGCGCTGCTGCGCGTCGCCGACGCCGAGTACTGGTGGTACCACCGCGCCCACCACCTGATCTCGGACCTCTTCACGTTCCACCTGCTCACCCAGCGCGTGGCGGAGATCTACGCCGGTGAGCACCGGCCCCGCCACTTCGGTTCCTGGGCCGACGTCGTGGCCGAGGACGCGGCCTACCGGCTCTCCGCCGACCGCGAGGCCGACGAGCGGTACTGGCTGGAATCCGTCGCCGCGGCGGTGCAGGGCCGTGGCGAACGCCGCCCCGACCGGCAGCGGCCCTCACGACGGCGCACGGTCGCCGTCGACCCGGCGTTGCGGTCCGCCGTGGTCGACCGGGCGGCCTCGCTGGGCATGCGCGTCCCCCACTTCCTCGTCTCGGCTTTCGCCGCCTACCAGCGTTCCCTGACCGATCGCGACGACGTGGTGTTCAGCCTTCCCACCGCCGCCCGCCGCAGTCCGCTGTCGCGCGCGACTCCCGGTCTGCTGGCGAACGTCGCACCTGTCGTGCTGCACGTGCCGGACTCCCTGACGGTCCGCGAGCTGACCGGCGCCACCACCGCGCGACTGGCGGAGATCGGCGCCCGGTCGCGGTACCGCGGTGAGGACCTGGCCCGCGGGCTCGGCGTCACCGGCAACGGGGCGTGGTTCGGTCCCACCCTGAACGTCGTCGACTTCGTCCGGCCGCACCACTTCGGTCCCGGCGTGGTCGCGGACGTGCCGCGGAACCTGGCCGTCGGGCCGATCCGCGACCTCACCGTCACCACCTACGGCTGGTCGCACGGCTCGCAGGCCTGGCTGGACGTCGACGTCGAGGACGGCGTGGCGGCCGAAGCCGAGCTGGCGCTGCACGAGGAGCGGTTCCTGGACGTGCTGGACCGGCTCGCGACCGGTCCCGCGGGCGGACGCGTGCCGTCGTCCACTGTGGACCTGCCGTCGACCCGCCGGTGGGGTGCCGGGGTGGCGCAGGAGCCCACCGCGACCGTGCCGGAGCTGATCGCCGGGCAGGCGGCGGAGGAGGTCGCCGTGGTGTGCGGCGACCAGCGGCTGACGTTCGGCGAGCTGGGTGCCAGGGCCGGCGGGGTGGCTGCCCGGTTGCGGCAGGCCGGGGTGTCGGTGGAGTCGCCCGTCGCGGTGCTGGTGCCGCGCGGGGTCGAGCTGGCGGTCGCGTTCCAGGGCGTGCTGCGCAGCGGTGGCGTGTACGTGCCGGTGAACCCGGGGTTGCCGCGGGAGCGGCTGGAGTTCGTGCTGGCGGACGCGGGCGTGGTGGCCGCGGTGGTGACGCGGGACCTCGTGGGTGAGCTGGAGTGGTTCACCGGTGAGGTCGTCGTGCTCGACGACACCGTGTCGGACGAGCCGCCGGTGGCGATCGATCCGAGTTCGCTGGCGTACATCGCGTACACCTCGGGTTCGACCGGTCGTCCGAAGGGCGTTGCCGTCACCCACGCCGCCCTCTCGTCGTACGTGGCCGGGTGGCATGACGGGCTGGCCGTGCTGGGTGGTCCGGGCACGGTGTTGTCGATGTCGGGTCCCGGTTTCGACGTGTCGATCGGGGACATGACGCGGGCGCTGGCGTTCGGGCAGACCGTGGTCTTCCTGCCGCACGACGAGGTCGTGTCGGTGGAGTCGCTGCACGAGACCTTGGTGCGCCACGAGGTCGAGATCGCCGAGATCGTGCCGGGCATGCTGCTGCGCGACCTGGCCGCGCACTGCCGCGAGGCGGGACCGGTGGAGTCGTTGCGCCTGGTCATCTCGGGCACCGACATGTGGACGTACGACGCGCTCGTGTCCGCTGTCGGCGCCGTGGCGCCCAACGCCGTGCCGGGCAACGTGTTCGGGGTGACCGAGGCGGCGATCGACTCGATCTTCCACGCGGTGACCGCGCTGCCGGAGCACGAGGGCGAGGTGGTGCCGATCGGCGGCCCGCTCGCCGGGGTCGACGCGTTCGTCGTCGACGGGGCGTTGCGGCCGGTGCCCGTGGGTGTCGAGGGTGAGTTGCTCGTCGGCGGCGCCGGTCTGGCGCGGGGCTACGCGGGGCGCCCGGATCTGACGGCGGAACGGTTCCTGCCGGACGTGTTCGGCTCTGCCGGAGGCAGGCTCTACCGCACGGGCGACCGGGCGCGGTGGCGCGCGGACGGCGTGCTGGAGTTCCTCGGCCGGGTCGACGAGCAGGTCAAGATCCGCGGTTACCGGGTGGAGCCCGGTGAGGTCGAGGTCGTCATCGGCGACCACGAGAACGTGCGCGATGTCGTCGTGGTCGCGCGGGATGGAGGGCCGCACGGCGGTAAGCGGCTGGTCGCGTACGTGGTGGCCGAGGGGGAGTTCAGCGCGAAGGAGCTGCGGTCGTGGCTGCGGGACCGGGTGCCCGACCACCTGGTGCCGTCGGTGTTCGTGGCCTTGGACCGACTGCCGCTGACGCCCAACGGCAAGGTCGACCGGCGCGGACTGCCGGACCCCGAGCCCGAGACCGCGGAGGCCTACGAGGCGCCGCGAACGTCCACTGAGGACGCACTGGCGTCGGTGTGGGCGCAGGTGCTGGGCGTCGGACGCGTCGGTGTGCACGACAACTTCTTCGAGCTCGGCGGCGACTCGATCCTGAGCCTGCAGATCGTGGCACGGGCGCGTGCCGCCGGGCTGGGGCTGGGCGTGGCCGACGTGCTGGCGCACCAGACCGTGGCCGAGCTGGCGGCCGTCGTGCGGGAGACGCCCGCCGTCACCCTGGCGGAGCAGGGCGTGGTCACCGGGCCGGTGCCGATGACGCCGATCCAGCACTGGTTCCTGGCCCAGGACGTCGAGGACCGCGACCACTGGAACTGGTCGGGCGTGTTCGAGCTGGCGCCCGGCACGGACCCCGGACGTCTGGCCGACGCGATCAACGTCCTGGTCGCGCACCACGACGCGCTCAGGATCCGGTTCACCCCCGGCGGCCAGCACAACGCCGGCATCGAGCCCGTCGGCCTGAGGACGGTCGCGGGCGACTCGGACGTCGCCGCCGAGATGACGGTGGCGCAGAGGTCGTTGCGGCTGGCGGACGGACCGCTGGTGGCGGCGGTGTTCTTCGACCGGGGCGACGAGCCCGCGTGGCTCGGTCTCGTGGTCCACCACCTGGTGATGGACGGCGTGTCGTGGACCGTGCTGCTGGAGGACCTCGGCACCGCCTACCGCGGGCAGGAGCTGGGGCCGAAGACGACGTCGTTCCAGCAGTGGGCCGAGCGGCTCCAGGACTTCGACGCGAGAGCGGAACGGGACCACTGGGCCGCGGCGACGTCCGGTGTGGTGGCGCTGCCTGTCGACGGCGACGGACCGAACGACGAACGCACCGCGCGGGTGCACACGACGTTCCTGGACGCGGCGACGACCAGCGCGTTGCTGGGGGATGCGCACAAGGCGTACCGCACGCAGGGCAACGACCTGCTGCTGACGGCGTTGGTGCGCACGCTCGGTCCGTGGGCCGGCACCGACGAGCTGACGATCGACCTGGAGAGCCACGGTCGGGAGGCGATCGCGGACGGGGTCGACCTGTCGCGCACGGTCGGGTGGTTCACGTCGATCTTCCCGGTGCGGCTGAGCCGGCACGAGGACGTCGGCGCGACCGTCAAGGCGGTCAAGGAGCAGCTGCGGGCGGTGCCGCGCCTTGGTGTCGGCTACGGCGCGTTGCGGTGGCTGCACGGCGAACTGGCCGGCGCGCCGGACCGCCCGGTGCTGTTCAACTACCTGGGATCCGGTGCGGCGACGGGAGATCTGCTGCGGCGCGAGCTGCCGGTGGCACTGCGGGGTGCCGCGACCGCCGGTCGTGGCACGCGGTCGCACGTCCTGAACCTGGAGGTGACCCGCACGGCCGACGGGCGGTTGCGGGTCGAGTGGCACTACAGCGCCGGGCTGCACGAGGCCGCGACCGTCGAGCGGCTGGCCGCGACCTACCGGCGTGAGCTGGAGGAGCTGGTCACCCACTGCCGGTCGGGCGCTTCGGGTCTCACGCCGTCGGACTTCCCGCTGGCGTCGTTGGCGCAGCACGAGGTCGACCGGCTGGCCGCGCGGTTCCCGGACCTGGCGGACGTGTACCGGTTGGCGCCGGTGCAGTCGGGCATGCTGTTCGGTGTCGTGGGTGCCCCGGCCGAGGACGGGCTCTACTGGGGCCAGGGGATCTACGAGCTCACCGGGACCGTGGACGCGGACCGGCTCGCCGGTGCGTGGCGGACGGTGGTCGCCCGTCAGGCGGCGTTGCGCAGCGGGTTCGTGTGGGAGGGCGTCAGCGAACCGGTCCAGGTCGTGCTCGGCGACGTCGAGGTGCCGTTGCGGAGGCACGACTGGTCGGGCCTCGACTCGGCGGCCCAGGACGCCCGGTTGCGGGAGTTGCTGGCGGAGGACAGGGCGCTGGGCTTCGACCTCGCCGCGCCGCCGTTGACGCGCCTGTACCTGGTCGACCGCGGTCTCGGGCAGCACTGGCTGGTGTGGGGGCTGTACCAGGGGCTTTGTGACGGGTGGAGTCTGCCCGTCGTCCTGGACGAGGTGCTGGCGGTTTACGACGGTGCGTCGCTCGCTCCGGCGCGGTCGTACCGCGAGTTCATCGCGTGGCTGGACGGCCGTGATGGCGGCGGGTCGTTCTGGCGGTCCTGTTTGGACGGGTTCGAGGCGCCGACGCCGCTGCCGGTGGACCGGCTGGCCACCAGCCACTACGCGCAGGACCGCAGGCGCACGCACCTCGACGCGGCCGTGACCGCCGGGCTGGTCGAGCTGGCCCGCCGCGAACGCGTCACGTTGTCGGCGGTCGTGCAGGCCGCGTGGGCGAAGGTGCTGTCGGCGTCCTCCGGTGAGGACGAGGTGGTCTTCGGCCTGACCGTCTCGGGCCGGCCGCCGGAGCTCGCCGGGGTCGAGTCGACCGTCGGCCTGTTCATCAACACGCTGCCGGTGCGGACCGCGGTGCCGTCGGACACGCCGTTCGCCGACTGGGTGCGCGAGCTGCGGGACAACCAGGCCGCCTTGCAGCAGTTCGAGCACACGCCGCTGGTGGACGTGCAGCGCTGGTCCTCGGTGCCCGGTGGGCGGGCGCTGTTCGACAGCATCGTGGTGCTGCGCAACTACCCCGGTGGCCAGAGCCGCGTCGCCGACTTCGAGCTGTCGCCGCTGGTCGACTCGGTGGAGCAGGGCAACTACCCGCTCACCTTCGCCGTCGACGTGGAGGCGGAGCTCAAGATCGAGGCCGAGTTCTCCACCGCCGCTTTCGACGCCGTGACGGTCGAACGCGTCCTGGACCAGCTCGTGGTCGTGCTGACCGCGATCGTCGAGCAGCCGGGCATGTTCGTGAGGGACGTGCCGTTGCAGCGTCCCGAACAGGCCGCGGCGCTGGTGGCGTGGGGCGAGACCCGCGAGCCCGCCGCCGAACGCCCGGTGCCGGACCTGATCGACGACTGGGCGCGGATCTCGCCCGAGGTCGCGGTGGTCTGCGGTGCGGAGAGCCTGACGTTCGCCGAACTCGGGTTCCGGGCGGAGGCGCTGGCCGGACGGCTCCAGCAGACCGGTGTGGTGGCCGGGTCCCGCGTCGCGGTGCTGGTGCCGCGCGGGATCGAGCTCGCCGTCGCGTTCCAGGGCGTGCTGCGGTCCGGTGGCGTGTACGTGCCGATCAACCCCGGGCTGCCCGCCGAACGGCTCGCGTTCCTGCTGGAGGACGCCGGCGCGACCGTCGCCGTCACGACCTCGGCGCTGGCCGGGGAACTGGCCGGGCTCGCCGAGGTGCTGGTGCTCGACGACTCGCCGGGCTTCGGCGCGCTGCCGGTGCGGATCGACCCCGGCGCGCTGGCCTACGTGGCCTACACGTCGGGCTCCACCGGGCGGCCCAAGGGCGTCGCGGTGACGCACGCCGCGTTGTCCTCGTACGTCGCGGGATGGCGTGAAGGACTGGCCGACCTCGGCGGTCCGGGCACGGTGTTGTCGATGTCGGGGCCTGGGTTCGACGTGTCGATCGGGGACATGACGCGGGCGCTGGCCTTCGGCCGGACCGTGGTGTTCCTCCCGCACGACGAGCACGTGACCGTGGAGTCGCTGCACGAGACCTTGGTGGACCACGAGGTCGAGGTCGCCGAGATCGTCCCGGGCATGCTGCTGCGCGACCTGGCCGCGCACTGCCGGGAGGCCGGGCCGGTCAAGTCGCTGCGCCTGGTCATCTCGGGCACGGACATGTGGACGCACGACGCGTTGACGACCGCGGTGGCGGAGGTCGCGCCGAACGCCTTGCCCGGCAACGTGTTCGGGGTGACCGAGGCGGCGATCGACTCGATCTTCCACCCGGTCGGCGAGGACCACCCTGCCGCCGTGGTGCCGATCGGCACGCCGCTGGCCGGTGCCAGGGCCGTCGTGGTCGACTCGGCGATGCGGCCGGTGCCGGTGGGTGTTCCCGGCGAGCTGCTGGTCGGTGGATCCGGTGTGGCGCAGGGGTATGTGAACCGCCCGGACCTGACCGCGGAACGGTTCGTGCCCGACGTCTTCGGTGCGGCCGGTGGACGGCTCTACCGCACAGGTGACCGGGCGCGGTGGCGTGCGGACGGCACGATCGAGTTCCTGGGACGTGTCGACGAGCAGGTCAAGATCCGCGGCTATCGCGTGGAACCCGGTGAGGTCGAGGTCGTCCTCGGCGACCACCCCGGTGTGCGCGATGTCGTGGTGGTGGCACGGGATGGTGGGCCGCACGGCGGCAAACGCCTGGTGGCTTACGTGGTCGCCGAGGACGTCGGCGTCACCGGTTCGGTGCTGCGCTCCTGGTTGCGTGAGCGCGTACCGGACTACCTGGTGCCGTCGGTGTTCGTTGCGCTGGAACGGCTTCCGCTCACGCCGAACGGCAAGGTCGACCGCCGCGGGCTGCCCGACCCGGAGCCGGAGACTACCGGTGAGGCGTTCGTGGCGCCCCGCAACGCTGTCGAGGAGACGCTGGCGGCGGTGTGGTCGCAGGTGCTCGGCGTCGAGCGCGTCGGCGTGCACGACAACTTCTTCGAGCTCGGCGGCGACTCGATCCTGAGCCTGCAGATCGTCGCCCGCGTCCGCGCCGCGGAGCTGGGTGTCGACGTGGCGGACGTGTTCGCGCACCAGACCGTCGCCGAACTCGCGCTCGCCGTCCGCGAGACGCCCGTGGTGTCCCTGGCGGAACAGGGTGTGGTCACGGGTCCGGTGCCGTTGACGCCGATCCAGCGCTGGTTCGTGGCGCAGGACGTCCCGGACCGCGACCACTGGAACTGGTCCGGTGTGTTCGAACTGGCCCCCGGCACGGATCCGGTTCGGCTCGGGCAGGCGCTGGACGTGCTCGTGGCGCACCACGACGCGTTGCGGATCCGGTTCTCGGCCGACGGCCAGCACAACGCCGGGGTCGAGCCCGCCGGTCTGCTGCGGGTCGTCGAGGGCGACGCGGACGTGGTCGCCGAGATGACCTCGGCACAGAAGTCGTTGCGGCTGGCCGACGGTCCGCTGCTCGCCGCCGTGTTCTTCGACCGCGGTGACGAACCCGCGTGGCTCGGGCTGACCGTGCACCACCTCGTCATGGACGGGGTGTCGTGGAACGTGCTGCTGGAGGATCTCGGCACCGCCTACCGCTCGGAGGCGCTGGGCCCGAAGACCGTGTCGTTCCAGCAGTGGGCGGAACACCTGCGGGAGCTGGACGCGGACGCCGAACGGGACCACTGGGCTGCGGCGACGTCGGACGTGGTCGTGCTGCCGGTCGACGGTGACGGCCCGAACACCGAGGCCTCCGGTGCGGTCGTGAGCACGTGGCTCGACGCCGAGACCACGGCCGCGTTGTTCGGCGAGGCGCACAAGGCCTACCGCACGCAGGGCAACGACCTGCTGCTGGCGGCTCTCGCGCAGGCGTTGGGGGAGTGGGCCGGCAGCGACCACGTCACGGTCGACCTGGAGAGCCACGGCCGCGAGGAGCTCGACCTGTCCCGCACGGTCGGCTGGTTCACGTCGATCTTCCCGGTGCGGTTGAGCCGGTGCGACGACGTCGGCGCGACGGTGAAGTCGGTGAAGGAGCACCTGCGGTCGGTGCCCCGGCGCGGTGTCGGCTACGGCGCCCTGCGGTGGCGGGAAGGCTCGTTCGCCGAAGCCGTCGAACGGCCTGTGCTGTTCAACTACCTGGGCGCGTTCGACGCCGTCGACCCGGACGGCCTGATCCGCCGGGAACTCCCGGCCGACCTGGCCGGTCCGATGCAGGGGCCCGGCGGGACGCGCGCCTACCCGTTGCAGCTCGAGGTGGCCCGCGCGGCCGACGGCCGTCTGCGCATCGACTGGCTGCACAGCACGAACCTGCACCAGTCCTCGACCGTCGAACGCGTCGCGGCCCGCTACGCCGAGGCGTTGCGCGCGTTGGTGGCGCACTGCCAGTCGGGTGCCTCGGGTTTCACGCCGTCGGATTTCCCGTTGGCGTCGTTGGAGCAGGCCGAGGTGGATCGGCTGGCGGAGCGTTATGCGTTGGCGGACGTGTACCGGTTGGCGCCGGTGCAGTCGGGCATGTTGTTCGGTGTCGTGGGGTCGCCGGTCGACGGTCTCTACTGGGGGCAGAGCGTCTACGACCTGGCCGGCCCGGTGGACGTCGACCGGCTGGCCGGCGCGTGGCGGACGGTGATCGCGCGGCACGCGGCGTTGCGCAGCGGGTTCGTGTGGGAGGGCGTCAGCGAGCCGGTGCAGGTGGTGCCGGTCGGCGTCGACGTGCCGTTGCAGGTGCGCGACTGGTCCGATGTGGACGATGCCGCCCAGCAGGTCCGGTTGCGGGAGTTGCTGGAGGACGACCGCGCGCTGGGCTTCGACCTGGCTTCGCCGCCGTTGATGCGGCTGTACCTGGTGGATCGCGGCGAGGGCCGGTTGTGGCTGGTGTGGGGTCTGTACCAGGGTCTGTGTGACGGGTGGAGCCTGCCCGTCGTCATGGACGAGGTGCTGGCGGTCCACGACGGCTCGGCGCTGGAGCCCGTGCGTTCGTACCGCGAGTTCATCTCCTGGCTGGACGCCCGCGACCCGGACGAGTCCGAGTCGTTCTGGCGGTCCTTTTTGGACGGTTTCGAGGCCCCCACGCCGTTGCCGGTGGACCGGTTGGCGGGCGACCACTACGCGCAGGACCGCCTCAGGACGAGGCTCGACGAGGCCGTCACGACCAAGCTGGTCGAGCTGGCCCGGCGTGAGCGCGTGACGCTGTCGACGGTCGTGCAGGCGGCGTGGGCGAAGGTGTTGTCGGCGTCGTCGGGTGAGGACGACGTGCTGTTCGGGCTCACCGTGTCCGGCCGTCCCGGCGACCTGGCGGGCGTGGAGTCGATCGTCGGGCTCTTCATCAACACGCTGCCGGTGCGGACGGTCGTGCCCGAGGACGTGCCGTTCACGTCCTGGCTGCGCGAACTCAGGGACAACCAGGTCGCGTTGCAGCGGTTCGAGTACACGCCGCTGGTGGACGTCCAGCGCTGGTCCTCGGTGCCGGGTGGCCGCGCGCTGTTCGACTCGATCGTCGTGTTCGGCAACTACCCGCACCGCGAACTGCCCGAAGACCACGCGGACCTCCCCGACGGCTACGCCTCGGTCGACTCGGTCGAGCAGGGCAACTACCCGCTCACCTTCGCCGTCGACCTGGAACGCACGCTGCGGATCGAGGCGGAGTTCTCGACGGCGGCGTTCGACTCGGCGACTGTCGCGCGGATCCTGGACCAGCTGGTGGTCGTGCTGACCGCCGTCGCCGAACGTCCCGGGTCGGCCGTCGTGGACGTGCCGTTGCAGCGTCCGGAGCAGGCGGCGGAGCTGGTGGCGTGGGGCGCGACCCCGGTGCCGGAGGCCGAGGCGCCGGTGCCCGAGCTGATCCGGGGCTGGGACGGCGTTGCCGCGGTGTGCGGTGACGAGTCGTTGACGTTCGCGGAGCTGAACGCCCGGGCGGACGGGCTGGCCGCTCGGTTGCGGCAGGCCGGGGTGGCGGTCGAGTCGCCGGTGGCGGTGCTGGTGCCGCGCGGGCTCGACCTGGCGGTGGCGTTCCAGGGCGTGCTGCGGTCGGGTGGCGTGTACGTGCCGATCAACCCAGGGCTGCCGGCGGAGCGGCTGGAGTTCCTGCTGGCCGACGCCGGTGTGGTCGCGGTGGTCACGACCTCGGACGTGCCCGGGTTCGCCGGGCCGGTGCTGCTGGTGGACGACGGGTCCGCGGCCCCTGCCGGGCCTCTTCCGCCGATCGACCCCGGTGCGTTGGCGTACATCGCCTACACCTCGGGTTCGACCGGTCGTCCCAAGGGCGTCGCGGTCACCCATGGCGCGCTGTCGTCCTATGTGGCCGGGTGGCGTGACGGGCTGGCCTCGTTGGGCGGGCCTGGTCCGGTCCTGTCGATGTCCGGGCCCGGCTTCGACGTGTCGATCGGCGACATGACCCGCGCACTGGCGTTCGGGCAGACGGTGGTGTTCCTGCCGCACGACGAGCACGTGTCCGTGGAGTCGTTGCACGCCACACTGGTGGAGCACCGGATCGAGGTCGCCGAGATCGTCCCCGGCATGCTGCTGCGCGATCTCGCCGCGCACTGCCGGGTCGCGGGGCCGGTCGAGTCGTTGCGACTCGTGATCTCGGGTACGGACATGTGGACGCATGACGCGTTGACGACCGCTGTGGCGGAGGTGGCGCCGAACGCGGTGCCGGGCAACGTGTTCGGGGTGACCGAGGCCGCGATCGACTCGATCTTCCACGCCGTCACCGACGACCACCCTGCCGCAGTGGTGCCCATCGGCACTCCGTTGGCCGGTGCGAGGGCCGTCGTCGTCGACTCGGCGATGCGTCCCGTTCCCGTCGGCGTTCCCGGTGAGCTGCTGGTCGGTGGTGCCGGTGTGGCGCGCGGCTATGCCGGACGCCCCGACCTCACGGCCACGCGATTCGTGCCCGACGTGTTCACCGCCTCCGGCGAACGCCTCTACCGGACCGGTGACCGGGCTCGGTGGCGTGCCGACGGCACGATCGAGTTCCTGGGTCGGGTCGACGAGCAGGTGAAGATCCGCGGGTACCGGGTGGAGCCCGGTGAGGTCGAGGTCGTCCTCGGTGATCACGACAGCGTGCGTGATGTCGTTGTGGTGGCACGGGATGGTGGTCCTCACGGTGGTAAGCGACTGGTCGCCTACGTGGTGGCCGAGGGCGAGTTCAACGCCAAGGAGCTGCGGAACTGGCTGCGGAGCCGGGTGCCGGACTACCTGGTGCCGTCGGTGTTCGTGGCGCTGGACCGGTTGCCGTTGACGCCGAACGGCAAGGTGGACCGGCATGGTCTGCCGGACCCGGAGCCGGAGAACGCCGGTGAGGCGTTCGTCGCGCCTCGGACCGCGGCTGAAGAGACGCTCGCGGCGGTGTGGAGTGATGTGCTCGGGGTCGAGCGCGTCGGTGTGCACGACAACTTCTTCGAGCTCGGCGGCGACTCGATCCTGAGCCTGCAGATCGTGGCCCGGGTCCGTGCGGCCGGGCTCGGCGTCGACGTGGCGGACGTGTTCGCGCACCAGACGGTCGCCGAGCTGGCGGGTGTCGTGCGGGACACCCCTGCGATCACGTTGGCGGAGCAGGGAGTTGTCACCGGCCCGGTGCCGTTGACCCCGATCCAGCACTGGTTCCTCGCCGAGGACGTGCCGAACCGGGACCACTGGAACTGGTCCGGCATGTTCGAACTCGCCCCCGGCACCGATCCGGAACGGCTCGGTCGTGCGCTCGACGCCCTCCTGGTCCACCACGACGCGTTGCGCCTCCGGCTGACCCCGGACGGCCAGGTCAACGCCCCGGTCGGTGGTGGCGGGGTTCTCCGCGTCGTCGAGGGCGACTCGGACGTGGTCGCCGAGATGACCGCCGCGCAGACTTCGTTGCGGCTGGCCGAGGGACCGCTCGTCGCCGCCGTCTACTTCGACCGCGGTGACGAACCCGCGTGGCTCGGGCTGACCGCGCACCACTTCGTCATGGACGGGGTGTCGTGGAACGTGCTGCTGGAGGACCTCGACGCCGTCTACGCGGGCCGGGAGCTCGGGCCGAAGACGACGTCGTTCCAGCAGTGGGCCGAGGCCCTGCGGGAACTGGACGCGCGGGACGAACGCGAGATCTGGCTGGCCCAGACCTCGGACGTGGTGGCGCTGCCGCAGGACCGGCACGGCGCGAACAGCGAGATGTCGGCCGGTGTCGTGCAGACCTGGGTGGACGCCGGCACGACGGCCGCGTTGCTCGGCGACGCGCACCGCGCCTACCGCACCCAGGGCAACGACCTGCTGCTGGCCGCTCTCGCGCAGGCGTTGGGGGAGTGGGCCGGCACCGGTCACGTCACGGTGGACCTGGAGAGCCACGGCCGCGAGGCGGTCGCCGACGGCGTGGACCTGTCCCGGACCGTCGGGTACTTCACGTCGATCTTCCCGGTGCGCCTCACGCACGAGAGCGATCCGGCGGCGGCGATCAAGGCCGTCAAGGAGGAGCTGCGGGCCGTTCCACGGCGTGGTGTCGGCTATGGCGCCTTGCGGTGGCTGCGAGGGGATCTGGCCGATGCCGTCGATCGGCCCGTGCTGTTCAACTACCTGGGCGCGTTCGACGCCGTCGACTCGGTCGGGCTGATCCGCCGGGAGCTCCCGGCCGAGCTGGCGGGCCCGAGCGAGGGACCCGGCGGGACGAGGTCGCACGTCCTGCAGGTCGAGGCGCAGCAGGACGCCGAAGGGCGCCTGCGGGTCGACTGGCACTTCAGCCACGACCTGCACGACATCGCCACCGTCGAACGGGTCGCCGCCCGCTACGTCGAGGCTTTGGGCGAACTGGTCGCGCACTGCCGTGCTGCGAGCGGGTTCACGCCGTCGGACTTCCCGCTCGCGACCCTGACGCAGCCCGAGGTCGACCGGCTCGCCGAGCGCTACGCGGTGGCGGACGTGCATCGGCTGGCGCCGGTGCAGTCGGGCATGCTGTTCGGTGTGGCGGGGTCTCCCGTCGACGGCCTCTACTGGGGTCAGGGGGTCTACGACCTCACCGGTCCGCTGGACGCCGAACGGCTGGCCGGCGCCTGGCGGACCGTGATCGCGCGGCACGCGGCCTTGCGCAGCGGGTTCGTGTGGGAAGGCGTCAGCGAACCCGTGCAGGTCGTGCTGACCGGCGTCGACGTCCCGCTCGGCCTGCGTGACTGGTCGGGTCTCGACGACGCGGCTCAGCAGGTCCGGTTGCGGGAGTTGCTGGAGGAGGACCGCGCGCTGGGCTTCGACCTGGCCGCGCCGCCGTTGACGCGGCTGTACCTGGTGGATCGCGGCGACGACCGGTTGTGGCTGGTCTGGGGTCTGTACCAGGGTCTGTGCGACGGGTGGAGCCTGCCGGTCGTGATGGACGAGGTGTCCGCCGCATATCAGGGCAAGGTCCTCGAGCCCGTGCGGCCCTACCGGGACTTCGTCGCGTGGCTCGGCCGGCGTGACCCGGCGGCGTCCGAGGGCTTCTGGCGCACCTACCTGGCCGGTTTCGAGGCCCCCACAGCACTTCCGGTCGATCGGCAGGCGAGCAGCCACTACGACCAGGACCGGCGGCGCCTGCGCCTCGACGAGACGGTCACCGGCGCACTGGTCGACCTGGCCCGCCGTCAGCGCGTGACGTTGTCGACGGTCGTGCAGGCGGCGTGGGCGCTGCTGCTGTCGACCTACTCGGGCGACGACGACGTGACGTTCGGTCTGACGGTGTCGGGTCGTCCGGCCGAGTTGGCCGGGGTGGAGTCGATGGTCGGGTTGTTCATCAACACCCTGCCCGTGCGTGCTTCGGTGCCCGCCGACCTGTCGTTCGCCGAGTGGTTGCCTTTGTTGCAGGACAACCAGGTCGCGGTGCAGCGCTTCGAGTACACGCCGTTGGTGGACGTGCAGCGGTGGTCGGCCGTTCCGCACGGCCGGGCGTTGTTCGACTCGATCGTGGTGTTCGGCAACTACCCGCAGGAGGAGCTGCCCGAAGACCTGGGCGGGTTGCAGGCCGCGGAGTCGGTGGAGCAGGGCAACTACCCGCTCACCTTCGCGGTCGACCTGGAGACCGCGCTCAAGATCGAGGCGGAGTTCTCGACGGCCGCGTTCGACGGCATCACCGTCGAACGGATCCTCTACCAGCTGGCGGTCGTGCTGACCGCCGTCGCGGAACGTCCCGAGCTGGCCGTGCGGAACGTGCCCGTGCAGCGGCCCGAGCAGGCGGCGGAGCTGGTGGTCTGGGGTTCCACTCCCGTGCCCACCGCCGAACGGCCGGTGCCGGAGCTCGTGGCGGGGTGGGCGTCGGACGCGATCGCCGTGGTGTGCGGCGACGAGCGGCTGTCGTTCGCCGAGCTGGGCGCTCGGGCGGACGGGCTGGCCGCTCGGTTGCGGGTGGCGGTCGGGTCGCCGGTCGCGGTGCTGGTGCCGCGTGGGGTCGAGCTGGCGGTGGCGTTCCAGGGGGTGTTGCGCTCCGGTGGTGTTTATGTGCCGGTGAATCCTGGGCTGCCGGCGGAGCGGCTGGAGTTCTTGCTGGCGGATGCCGGTGTGGTCGCCGCTGTGACCACCGCGGCGCTAGCAGGTGAGCTGGAAGTGTTCGCGGGACCGGTGTTCCTGGTGGACGACGTGTCCCCGGCCGTGGGGGAGCCCCTCCCGTCGATCGACCCCGGCTCGTTGGCGTACATCGCGTACACCTCGGGTTCGACCGGTCGTCCGAAGGGCGTTGCCGTCACCCACCGCGCTCTCTCGTCCTATGTGGCCGGGTGGCGTGATGGGCTGGCCTCGTTGGGTGGTCCGGGCACGGTGTTGTCGATGTCGGGTCCCGGTTTCGACGTGTCGATCGGGGACATGACGCGGGCGTTGGCGTTCGGTCAGAAGGTGGTGTTCCTGCCGCACGACGAGCACGTGACCGTGGAGTCGCTGCACGCGACGTTGGTCGAGCACTCGGTCGAGGTCGCGGAGATCGTGCCGGGCATGCTGCTGCGCGATCTCGCGGCCCACTCCCGGACCGCGGGTCCCGTGGAAAGCCTCCGCCTGGTGATCTCGGGCACCGACCTCTGGACGCACGACGCGTTGACGACCGCTGTGGGCGAGGTGGCGCCGAACGCGCTGCCGGGCAACGTGTTCGGGGTGACCGAGGCGGCGATCGACTCGATCTTCCACGCCGTCGGTGAGGACCACCCCGCCGCTGTCGTGCCGATCGGTACGCCGCTGGCGGGCGCTCAGGCGTTCGTGGTGGACGGGTCTCTGCGGCCTGCCCCGGTCGGGGTGCCGGGTGAGCTGCTCGTCGGCGGTCCTGGTGTGGCTCAGGGGTACGTGGGCCGGCCGGACCTGACCGCAGAAAGGTTCGTGCCGGACGTGTTCGGTGCGGTCGGCGGGCGGCTCTATCGCACGGGTGACCGCGCGCGGTGGCGTGCTGATGGCACGATCGAGTTCCTGGGGCGGGTCGACGAGCAGGTCAAGATCCGCGGCTACCGGGTCGAGCCGGGTGAGGTCGAGGTCGTCCTCGGTGACCACCCGGATGTCCGCGATGTTGTCGTGGTGGCGCGGGATGGCGGTCCGCACGGCGGTAAGCGGTTGGTCGCGTATGTCGTGGCGGAGGGTGAGTTCAGCGGGCAGGTCCTGCGCGCGTGGCTGCGTGAGCGGGTGCCTGACTACCTGGTGCCGTCGGTGTTCGTGGCGTTGGACCGGTTGCCGTTGACACCGAACGGCAAGGTGGACCGGCGTGGTCTGCCGGATCCGGAGCCGGAGAAGACCGGCGAGGCGTTCGTCGCGCCCCGGACCGCTGTCGAGGAGACGCTCGCGGCGGTGTGGAGCGGTGTGCTCGGGGTCGAGCGCGTCGGGGTGCACGACAACTTCTTCGAGCTCGGCGGCGACTCGATCGTCAGCCTGCAGATCGTGGCCCGGGTCCGGGCAGCCGGTCTGGGCGTGGACGTGGCGGACGTGTTCGCCCACCAGACCGTCGCCGAGCTGGCGCTCGCGGTCCGGAACGCGGTGCCGGAGACCCTGGCCGAGCAAGGGGTGGTCACCGGACCGGTTCCGTTCACGCCGATCCAGCGCTGGTTCCTGGCGCAGGACATCCCGGACCGCGACCACTGGAACTGGTCGGGCGTGTTCGAACTGGCACCCGGTACCGACCCGGTCCGGCTGGGCCAGGCGCTCGACGTGCTCGTGGCCCACCACGACGCCTTGCGGATCCGGTTCACGCCGGAGAGCCAGTACAACGCACCTGTTGAGGGTGGCGGGTTCCTGCGGGTGGCGGACGGCCAGGACGTCGTCGAGCAGATGACCCAGGCGCAGAAGTCGTTGCGGCTGGCCGATGGGCCGTTGCTGGCTGCTGTGTTCTTCGACCGCGGTGTCGAACCCGCGTGGCTCGGGCTGATCGTGCACCACCTGGTGATGGACGGGGTGTCGTGGAACGTCCTCCTCGAGGACCTCGACACCGCCTACGCCGGTCGGGAACTCGGGCCGAAGACCACCTCGTTCCAGGCGTGGTCGGAGCAGCTCCAGACTCTCGACGCGGGGAACGAGCGTGAGCACTGGGTCGCCACGACCGCGGACGTCACCGCGGTACCGGTGGACGGGGACGGGCCCAACTCCGAGGCGTCCGGTGCGGTCGTGCAGTCGTGGCTGGACGCCGAGACGACGTCCGCCCTGCTCGGCGAGGCGCACAAGGCGTACCGCACGCAGAGCAACGACCTGTTGCTGGCGGCTCTCGCGCAGGCGTTGGGCGAGTGGGCGGGCAGTGATCACGTCACCGTGGATCTGGAGAGCCACGGCCGTGAGGGCGCGGACCTGTCGCGCACCGTCGGCTGGTTCACGTCGATCTTCCCGGTCCGGCTCACGAACCACGGTGATCCGGCAGCGGCCATCAAGGCCGTCAAGGAGGAACTGCGGGCTGTCCCACGTCTGGGCGTCGGTTACGGCGTGCTGCGCGACGAGCTGGTTTCCGCCGATCGTCCGGTGCTGTTCAACTACCTCGGCGCGTACGACGCCGTCGACTCGGTGGGGTTGATCCGCCGGGAGCTTCCCGCCGACCTGGCGGGGCCGAGCGAGGGTGAGGGCGGGACGCGCTCGCACCTGGTGCAGGTCGAGGTGCAGCAGACCGCGGACGGCCGCCTGTCGATCGAGTGGTTCCACTCGACGAACGTGCACGACACCACCACGATCGAACGGGTCGCGGCCCGGTACGTCGAGGCGTTGCGTGCGCTGGTCGCGCATTGCCGTGCCGCCAGCGGGTTCACGCCGTCGGACTTTCCGCTGGCATCGCTCGCCCAGCCGGAGGTGGACCTCCTCTCGGAGCGGTATCCGCTGGTGGACGTGTACCGGTTGGCGCCGGTGCAGTCGGGCATGCTGTTCGGTGTCGTCGGGTCGCCCGTCGAAGGCCTTTACTGGGCGCAGAACGTCTACGACCTCGCCGGCCCGATCGACGCCGACCGGCTGTCGGTGGCGTGGCGCGAGGTGATCGCCCGGCACGCACCGCTGCGCAGCGGGTTCGTGTGGGAGGGCGTCGGCGAGCCGGTGCAGGTCGTGCCGGCCGAGGTCGACGTGCCGTTGCAGGTGCACGACTGGTCCGATGTGGACGATGCCGCCCAGCAGGTCCGGTTGCGGGAGTTGCTGGAGGACGACCGCGCGCTCGGCTTCGACCTGGCTTCGCCGCCGTTGATGCGGCTGTACCTGGTGGATCGGGGCGAAGGCCGGTTGTGGCTGGTCTGGGGTCTGTACCAGGGTCTGTGCGACGGGTGGAGCCTGCCCGTCGTCATGGACGAGGTGACGGCCGCGTACCAGCGGCAGGCGCTGCCGCCGGTGCGCCCGTACCGGGACTACATCGCGTGGCTCGCCCAGCGCGATCCGCGTGACGCCGAAGGGTTCTGGCGCGCCTACCTCGACGGTGTCGAGGCGCCGACGGCGTTGCCGGTGGACCGGCTGGCCGCGAGCCACTACGCGCAGGACCGGC
Organism: Lentzea sp. HUAS12; assembly: GCF_024125735.1. NCBI lineage: Bacteria > Bacillati > Actinomycetota > Actinomycetes > Pseudonocardiales > Pseudonocardiaceae > Lentzea > Lentzea sp. HUAS12. The sequence goes on along the minus strand of NZ_CP099738.1, from coordinate 2,771,757 downwards.
GGCGCGCGCACCTGACCGAGGACGTCACGGCCGGTCTGGTCGAGCTGGCGCGGCGTGAGCGCGTGACGTTGTCCACGGTGGTGCAGGCGGCGTGGGCGAAGGTGTTGTCGGCGTCGTCGGGTGAGGACGACGTGGTGTTCGGTCTGACCGTGTCGGGTCGTCCGGCCGAGTTGGCCGGGGTGGAGTCGATGGTCGGGTTGTTCATCAACACCCTGCCCGTGCGTGCTTCCGTCCCTGCCGACCTGTCGTTCGCCGAGTGGTTGCCTCTGTTGCGGGACAACCAGGTCGCGTTGCAGCGCTTTGAGCACACACCGTTGGTGGACGTGCAGCGGTGGTCGGCCGTTCCGCACGGCCGGGCGTTGTTCGACTCCATCGTGGTGTTCGGCAACTTCCCCCAGGAGGAGCTGCCGGAGGACCTGGGTGGGGTGCAGGCGACCGAGTCGGTGGAGCAGGGCAACTACCCGCTCACCTTCGCGGTCGACCTGGAGACCACGCTCAAGATCGAGGTGGAGTTCTCGACGGCCGCCTTCGACGCGGCGACCGCGGAGCGGATCCTCGACCAGCTGGTGGTCGTGCTCACCGCTGTCGCCGGACGGCCTGACCTGGCCGTCGCGGACGTGCCGTTGCAGCGTCCCGAGCAGGCCGCCGCCCTGGTCGCGCTGGGCAGGACGCCGGAGCCCGTGGCCGAACGGCCGGTGCCGGACCTGATCGCGGGGTGGGCGTCGGACGAGGTCGCCGTGGTGTGCGGTGACGAGCGGCTGACGTTCGCCGAACTGGGTGCGCGGGCGGACGGGCTGGCTGCCCGGTTGCGGGTGGCCGCGGGATCGCCGGTGGCCGTGCTGGTGCCGCGTGGGGTCGAGCTGGCGGTGGCGTTCCAGGGGGTGTTGCGCTCCGGTGGTGTTTATGTGCCGGTGAATCCTGGGCTGCCGGCGGAGCGGCTGGAGTTCTTGCTGGCGGATGCCGGTGTGGTCGCTGCTGTGACTACCGCGGCACTGGCCGGGGAGCTGGACGGGTTCGTCGGTGAGGTCCTCCTGCTGGAGGACGTGGCTCCCGTTGTGGGGTCGACGCTGCCGCGCATCGACCCGAACGACCTGGCGTACATCGCTTACACCTCGGGTTCGACCGGTCGTCCGAAGGGTGTTGCCGTCAACCACGCAGCTCTTTCGTCGTACGTGGCCGGGTGGCGTGACGGGCTTGCCTCGTTGGGCGGTCCGGGCGCGGTGCTGTCGATGTCGGGTCCTGGATTCGACGTGTCGATCGGGGACATGACTCGTGCGTTGGCGTTCGGGCAGACCGTGGTCTTCCTGCCGCACGACGAGCACGTGACCGTGGAGTCGCTGCACAAGACGTTGGTGGACCACGAGGTCGAGGTCGCCGAGATCGTGCCGGGCATGCTGCTGCGTGATCTGGCGGCGCACTGCCGGGTCGCGGGGCCGGTCGAGTCGTTGCGGCTGGTGATCTCCGGTACGGACATGTGGACGCATGACGCGTTGGTCACGGCTGTGGGCGAGGTGGCGCCGAACGCGGTGCCCGGCAACGTCTTCGGGGTGACCGAGGCGGCGATCGACTCGATCTTCCACCCCGTGTCCGACGACCACCCGGCGGCCGTGGTGCCGATCGGCACGCCGTTGGCCGGTGCGCAGGCGTTCGTGGTGGACGGGTCGTGGCGGCCGGTGCCCGTGGGCGTGCCGGGCGAGTTGCTGGTCGGTGGTCCGGGGCTGGCGCAGGGGTATGTGGGCCGGCCGGACCTGACAGCGGAACGTTTCGTTCCGGACGTGTTCACCGGTTCCGGTGAGCGCCTGTACCGCACGGGTGACCGGGCGCGGTGGCGTGCCGACGGGACGATCGAGTTCCTGGGGCGTGTCGACGAGCAGGTGAAGATCCGCGGGTACCGGGTGGAGCCCGGTGAGGTCGAGGTCGTCCTCGGTGACCACCCGGGCGTGCGTGATGTCGTTGTGGTCGCACGGGATGGCGGTCCGCACGGTGGCAAGCGGCTGGTTGCGTACGTGGTGGCGGACGGCGGGTTCGACACCGGGGAACTGAGGAACTGGCTGCGGAACCGTGTGCCGGACTACCTGGTGCCGTCCGTGTTCGTCGCGCTCGACCGGGTGCCGCTCACGCCGAACGGCAAGGTGGACCGTCGTGGCCTGCCCGATCCGGAACCGGAGAACGCCGGCGAGGCGTACGTCGCGCCCCGCACCGCTGCCGAAGAGGCGCTGGCGGCCGTCTGGTCGCAGGTGCTGGGTGTGGAACGCGTCGGTGTGCACGACAACTTCTTCGAGCTCGGCGGCGACTCGATCGTCAGCCTGCAGATCGTGGCCCGCGTCCGCGCGGCCGGTCTCGGCGCCGACGTGGCGGACGTGTTCGCGCACCAGACCATTGCCGAACTCGCTCTCGCTGTGCGGGACACACCCTCGGTCACGTCGGCCGAACAGGGTGTGGTCACCGGACCGGTGCCGTTCACGCCGATCCAGCGCTGGTTCCTGGCGCAGGACATCCCGGACCGCGACCACTGGAACTGGTCGGGCGTGTTCGAACTGGCACCGGGCACCGACCCCGACCGGCTGGGTCTGGCGCTCGACGCCGTGGTGGCGCATCACGACGCGCTGCGGATCCGGTTCACGCCGGACGGCCAGTACAACGCTCCTGTTGACGGCGGCGGGTTCCTGCGCGTGGTCACCAGCGGTGACGTCGTCGATCAGATGACCGCGGCGCAGAAGTCGTTGCGGCTGGCGGAGGGACCGCTGCTGGCCGCGGTCTACTTCGACCGTGGCGACGAGCCGGCGTGGCTCGGGCTGACCGTGCACCACCTGGTGATGGACGCCGTGTCGTGGAACGTCCTGTTGGAGGACCTCGGCACCGTCTACGCCGGTCGGGAGCTCGGGCCGAAGACGACGTCGTTCCAGCAGTGGGCGTTGCAGCAGCAGGACGACGACGCCAGCGGCGAACGTGACCACTGGGTGGCCGCGACCGCGGACGTCACCGAGCTTCCCGCCGATGGCGACGGGCCGAACGACGACGTGTCCGAACAGATCGTGCAGTCGTGGCTGGACGCCGAGACGACCGCGGTGCTGCTGGGTGATGCGCACAAGGCGTACCGCACGCAGGGCAACGACCTGCTGTTGACCGCTCTCGCCCAGGCGCTCGGTGAGTGGGCCGGCACTGATCACGTCACGATCGACCTGGAGAGCCACGGCCGTGAGGGCGCGGACCTGTCGCGCACGGTCGGCTGGTTCACGTCGATCTTCCCGGTCAGGCTCACGCACGAGAGCGATCCGGCGGTGGCGATCAAGGCCGTCAAGGAGGAGCTGCGGGCCGTTCCGCGTCGCGGTGTGGGCTACGGCGTGCTGCGGGACGAGCTGGTCGCCGCTGATCGCCCGGTGCTGTTCAACTACCTCGGCGCGTACGAGGCGGACGACTCGTCCGGGCTGATCCGCCGTGAGCTCGACGCCGACCTGGCCGGGCCGAGCGAGGGTGAGGGCGGGACGCGCTCGCACCTGGTGCAGGTCGAGGTGCAGCAGACCGCGGACGGCCGGTTGTCGATCGAGTGGTTCCACTCGGCGAACGTGCACCATGGCGCCACGATCGAACGGGTCGCGGCCCGGTACGTCGAGGCGTTGCGTGCGCTGGTGGGGCATTGCCGTGCTGCCAGTGGGTTCACGCCGTCGGACTTCCCGTTGGCGTCGTTGGAGCAGGCCGAGGTGGATCGGCTGGCGGAGCGTTATGCGCTGGTGGATGTGTACCGGTTGGCGCCGGTGCAGTCGGGCATGTTGTTCGGTGTCGTGGGCTCGCCGGTCGACGGTCTTTACTGGGGCCAGAGCGTCTACGACCTGGCCGGCCCGATCGACCTGGGGCGGTTCACCGCGGCGTGGCGCGAGGTCATCTCCCGGCACGCGTCCCTGCGCAGCGGGTTCGTGTGGGAGGGCGTCGGCGAGCCGGTGCAGGTCGTGCCGGCCGAGGTCGACGTGCCGTTGCAGGTGCACGACTGGTCCGATGTGGACGATGAAGCCCAGCAGGTCCGGTTGCGGGAGTTGCTGGAGGACGACCGCGCGCTCGGCTTCGACCTGGCCGCGCCGCCGTTGACGCGGCTGTACCTGATCGACCGCGGCGACGGCCGGAACTGGCTGGTGTGGGGGCTGTACCAGGGCTTGTGCGACGGGTGGAGCCTGCCCGTCGTCATGGACGAGGTGTCCGCGGCCTACCAGGGCGGCGCCCTCGAGCCCACCCGCCCCTACCGGGACTTCATCGCGTGGCTCGACGGCCGCGACCCGTCCGGGCCGGAGTCCTTCTGGCGCGGCTACCTCGCCGGGTTCGAGGCGCCGACGATGCTGCCGGTGGACCGGCTGGCCGCGAGCCACTACGCGCAGGACCGGCGGCGCACGCACCTCGACGACGAGGTGACCGCGAGCCTGGTCGAGCTGGCACGGCGTGAGCGCGTGACGTTGTCCACGGTGGTGCAGGCGGCGTGGGCGAAGGTGCTGTCGGCGTCGTCGGGTGAGGACGACGTGGTGTTCGGTCTGACCGTGTCGGGTCGTCCGGCCGAGTTGGCCGGTGTGGAGTCGATGGTCGGGTTGTTCATCAACACCCTGCCCGTGCGGACGGTCGTGCCGGCGGACGTGCCGTTCACCTCGTGGCTGCACGAGCTGCGGGACAACCAGGTCGCGCTGCAACGGTTCGAGTACACGCCGTTGGTGGACGTGCAGCGGTGGTCTGCTGTTCCGCACGGCCGGGCGTTGTTCGACTCCATCGTCGTGTTCGGCAACTACCCGCAGGAGGAACTGCCCGAGGACCTCGGCGAGGACTGGTTGCAGGCCACCGAGTCGGTGGAGCAGGGCAACTACCCGCTGACGTTCGCGGTCGACCTGGAGGCCACGCTCAAGATCGAGGCGGAGTTCTCCACGGCGGCGTTCGACGCGGAGACCGTGGAGCGGGTCCTCGACCGGCTGGTGGTCGTGCTGACGGCGGTGGCGGGGAGGCCTGACCTGCGGGTGCGGGACATCCCGCTGCACCGCCCGGACCAGGCGGCGGAGATCGTCGGGTGGGGCGGCACAGCCGCGCCGGCGGTGGAACGGCCGGTGCCGGAGCTGATCGCGGCCGGGAACGGCGTCGCGGCGATCTGCGGTGACGAGCGGCTGACGTTCGCTGAGCTGGGTGCTCGGGCGGATGGACTGGCCGGGCGGTTGCGGACGGCGGGGGTGGCGGTCGGATCACCGGTCGCCGTGCTGGTGCCGCGCGGGGTCGAGCTGGCGGTGGCGTTCCAGGGGGTGTTGCGGTCGGGCGGCGTGTACGTGCCGGTGAACCTCGGGCTGCCGGCCGAGCGGCTGGAGTTCTTGCTGGCCGATGCCGGTGCGGGTGTGGTGGTCACGACCGCGGCACTGGCCGGTGAGGTGGCGGGATTCGCGGGTGCGGTGCTGCTGGTGGACGAGGCGTCGCCGGCCGTCAGCGGATCCCTCCCGTCGATCGACCCGAGTTCGCTGGCGTACATCGCTTACACCTCGGGTTCGACCGGTCGTCCGAAGGGCGTTGCCGTCACCCACCGCGCTCTCTCGTCCTATGTGGCCGGGTGGCGTGATGGGCTGGCCTCGTTGGGTGGTCCGGGCACGGTGTTGTCGATGTCGGGGCCTGGGTTCGACGTGTCGATCGGGGACATGACGCGGGCGTTGGCGTTCGGGCAGACGGTGGTGTTCCTGCCGCACGACGAGCACGTGTCGGTCGAGTCGTTGCACCACACGTTGCGCACCCACGAGGTGGCGATCGCCGAGATCGTGCCGGGCATGTTGCTGCGGGATCTCGCCGCCCACTGCCGCACGGCCGGGTCCATCGAGTCACTGCGGCTCGTCATCTCGGGTACGGACATGTGGACGCATGACGCGTTGACGACCGCTGTGGCGGAGGTGGCGCCGAACGCGGTGCCGGGCAACGTGTTCGGGGTGACCGAGGCGGCGATCGACTCGATCTTCCACCCCGTGTCCGACGACCACCCTGCCGCTGTGGTGCCGATCGGCACTCCGCTGGCCGGTGCCCAGGCGTTCGTCGTGGACGGGTCGTGGCGGCCGGTGCCGGTGGGTGTGCCGGGCGAACTGCTGGTCGGTGGCGCCGGTGTGGCCCAGGGATACGTGAACCGGCCCGACCTGACCGCGGAACGGTTCGTGCCGGACGTCATCGGCTCGACCGGCGGGCGGCTCTACCGCACGGGCGACCGGGCGCGATGGCGTGCGGACGGGACGATCGAGTTCCTGGGCCGGGTCGACGAGCAGGTGAAGATCCGCGGTTACCGGGTGGAGCCGGGTGAGGTCGAGGTCGTCCTCGGTGACCACCCGGACGTGCGCGATGTCGTTGTGGTGGCGCGGGATGGCGGTCCGCACGGCGGCAAGCGATTGGTCGCGTACGTCGTTGCGGAAGGCGAGTTCAGCGTCAAGGATCTCCGGTCGTGGCTGAGGGACCGAGTGCCGGACTACTTGGTGCCGTCCGTGTTCGTGGCACTGGAGACGCTGCCGCTCACCCCGAACGGCAAGGTGGACCGCCGTGGTCTGCCGGACCCGGAGCCGGAGAAGACCGGCGAGGCGTTCGTCGCGCCCCGGACCGCTGTCGAGGAGACGCTCGCGGCGGTGTGGAGTGGTGTGCTCGGGGTCGAGCGCGTCGGTGTGCACGACAACTTCTTCGAGCTCGGCGGCGACTCGATCCTGAGCCTGCAGATCGTGGCCCGCACCCGCGCGGCCGGACTCGGGGTCGACGTGGCCGACGTGTTCACGCACCAGTCGGTGGCCGAGCTGGCAGCGGTCGTGCGGGAGGCACCGGCGGAAACGCAGGCCGAGCAGGGGGTCGTGACCGGACCGGTTCCGTTCACGCCCATCCAGCGCTGGTTCCTGGCGCAGGACATCCCGGACCGCGACCACTGGAACTGGTCGGGCATGTTCGAACTGGCACCGGGCACCGACCCCGACCGGTTGAGCCGGGCGCTCGACACCGTGGTGGCCCACCACGACGCCTTGCGGATCCGCTTCACGCCGGAGAGCCAGCACAACGCGCCGGTCGAGTCCGGCGGGATCCTGCGGGTGGCGGACGGCCGTGACGTCGTCGAACAGATGACCCGGGCGCAGAAGTCGTTGCGGCTGGCCGATGGGCCGCTCATCGCCGCCGTCCACTTCGACCGCGGCGGTGAACCGGCGTGGCTCGGGCTGACCGTGCACCACCTGGTGATGGACGCCGTGTCGTGGAACGTGCTGCTGGAAGACCTCGACACCGCCTACGCGGGCCGGGAACTCGGCCCGAAGACGACGTCGTTCCAGCAGTGGGCGTTGCAGCTGCAGGACGACGACGCCAGCGGAGAACGTGACCACTGGGTCAGCACGACCGCCGACGTGGTCGCGCTTCCGGCAGACGGCGACGGGCCGAACGACGACGCGTCCGAACGGATCGTGCAGTCGTGGCTGGACGCCGGGACGACCGCGGCGCTGCTCGGCGACGCGCACAAGGCGTACCGCACGCAGGGTCAGGACCTCCTGTTGACCGCTCTTGCCCAGGCGCTGGGGGAGTGGGCCGGCACCGACCACGTCACGATCGACCTGGAGAGCCACGGCCGTGAGGGCGCGGACCTGTCGCGCACAGTCGGCTGGTTCACCTCGATCTTCCCGGTGCGCCTCACCAACGCGGGGGATCCAGGGGCGGCGATCAAGGCCGTCAAGGAGGAACTGCGGTCGGTGCCGCGCCGCGGTGTCGGTCACGGCGTGCTGCGGTGGCTGCACGACGACCTGCCCGCCGCCGAGCGTCCGGTGCTGTTCAACTACCTCGGCGCGCACGACGGCGCAGACGACCCGTCCGGGCTGATCCGGCGTGAGCTCGACGCCGACCTCGCCGGGCCGAGCGAGGCCGACGGCGGGACGCGGTCGCACCTCCTGCAGCTCGAGGTGCAGCAGACCGCGGACGGCCGCCTGTCGATCGAGTGGTTCCACTCGGCGAACGTGCACGACACCGCCACGATCGAACGGGTCGCGGCCCGGTACGTCGAGGCGTTGCGCGAGCTGGTCGCGCATTGCCGTGGTGCCAGCGGTTTCACGCCGTCGGACTTCCCGCTGGCCTCCCTCACCCAGGCCGAGGTCGACGGGCTCGCGGCGAACCGCGCCCTGGCCGACGTGTACCGGTTGGCGCCGGTGCAGTCGGGCATGCTGTTCGGTGTCGTCGGCGCCCCGGACGAGGGTGACGGCCTCTACTGGGGCCAGGGCGTCTACGACCTGGCCGGGCCGGTCGACGCCGACCGGCTCGCAGCGGCCTGGCACCAGGTGATCGCCCGGCACGCCGCGCTGCGCAGCGGGTTCGTGTGGGAGGGCGTCAGCGAACCGGTGCAGATCGTGCTGTCCGAGGTCGACGTCCCCGTGACGACCCACGACTGGTCCGATGTGGACGAAGCCACGCAGCAGGCGCGGTTGAAGAAGCTGCTGGACAAGGACCGCGGGCTTGGCTTCGACCTCGCCCGGCCACCGCTCACCCGCCTGTACCTGGTGGACCGCGGCGACGGGCGGAACTGGTTGGTCTGGGGCCTGTACCAGGGCTTGTGCGACGGCTGGAGCCTGCCGGTGGTGATGGACGAGGTGTCCCTCGCCTACCAGGGGCAGCCGTTGCCGCCGGCGCGTCCGTACCGCGACTACATCGCGTGGCTCGGTCAGCGCGATTCCGCTGACACAGAGGGGTTCTGGCGCACGTACCTCGCCGGGTTCGAGGCACCGACCGCACTACCGGTGGACCGGCTGGCCGCGAGCCACTACGCGCAGGACCGCCGCCGCACGCACCTCGACGACGACGTCACCAGCAGGCTCGTGGAGCTGGCACGGCGGGAACGCGTCACGTTGTCGACGGTCGTGCAGGCCGCGTGGGCCAAGGTGTTGTCCGACAACGCGGGCGAGACCGACGTGGTGTTCGGCCTGACCGTGTCCGGACGTCCGGCGGACCTCGCCGGGGTCGAGTCGATGGTCGGGTTGTTCATCAACACGCTGCCCGTCCGCGCCACGATCCCCGGCGGCACGCCGTTCTCGGCGTGGCTGCACGAGCTGAGCGACAACCAGGTCGCGCTGCAACGGTTCGAGTTCACGCCGCTGGTGGACGTGCAGCGGTGGTCGGCCGTCCCGCACGGCCGCGGCCTGTTCGACAGCATCGTCGTGTTCGGCAACTACCCGCAGGAGGAGGCACCCGGCGAGACGGGCGAGGACTGGGCCGACGCCGTCGAGTCCGTCGAGCAGGGCAACTACCCGCTCACGTTCGCGGTCGACCTGGAGGACACGCTCAAGATCGAGGCCGAGTTCTCCACGGCCGCGTTCGACGCGACCACGGTCGAACGCGTTCTCGACCAGCTCGTCGTCGTGCTGACGGCGGTGGCCCACGAGCCGGAACTGGCCGTGGCCGACCTGCCGTTGCAGCGCCCGGAGCAGGCGGCGCGGCTCGTGGCACAGGGCGAGACGGCGGTTGCCGCCACCGAATTGCCCGTGCCGCGGCTGATCGAGGGGTGGACGGACGGTGTCGCCGCGAGGTGCGGCGACCGGAGCCTGACGTTCGCCGAACTGGACGACCGGTCCGCCGGGCTGGCGGCACGGCTGAAGCGCGCCGGGGTGACCACGGAATCGCCGGTCGCCGTGCTGGTGCCGCGCGGGATCGAGCTGGCCGTCGCGTTCCAGGCGGTGTTGCGGTCGGGCGGCGTGTACGTGCCGGTCAACCCGGGGCTGCCGGCCGATCGGCTGCGGTACCTGCTGGAGGACGCCGGCGTGGTCGCGGTCGTCACGACCACGGACCTCGTCGGCGAGCTGGCGGGGACCGCGGCGTCGGCCAGGTTCGCCGACGCGGTGCTGATGGTCGACGTGCCGTCGGCGGTTCCTGCCGAACCGATGCCGCCGGTGGATCCCGATGCGTTGGCGTACATCGCCTACACGTCGGGCTCGACCGGCCGGCCCAAGGGCGTGGCCGTCACCCACGGCGCTCTTTCGTCCTACGTGGCCGGATGGCGTGACGGGCTGGCCTCGCTGGGCGGGCCCGGTCCGGTGCTCTCCATGTCCGGGCCCGGGTTCGACGTGTCGATCGGGGACATGACCCGGGCGCTGGCGTTCGGCCAGACCGTGGTGTTCCTGCCGCATGACGAGCACATCTCCGTGGAGTCGTTGCACCGCACGCTTTCCGGTGACGGTGTGGCGATCGCCGAGATCGTGCCGGGCATGCTGCTGCGCGACCTGGCCGCGCACTGCCGCACGGCCGGGCCGGTCGAGTCGCTGCGGTTGGTGATCTCCGGTACGGACATGTGGACGCACGACGCGTTGACGACGGCCGTCGCCGAGGTGGCGCCCAACGCCGTTGCGGGCAACGTCTTCGGGGTGACCGAGGCGGCGATCGACTCGATCTTCCACCCGGTCGGCGAGGACCACCCGCAGGCCGTCGTGCCCATCGGCACGCCGCTCGCAGGTGCCCGTGCCGTGGTCGTCGACGACATGATGCGCCCGGCCCCGGTCGGTGTTCCGGGCGAGCTGCTCGTCGGCGGTCCGGGTGTGGCGCGGGGGTACGTGAACCGGCCGGACCTGACCGCCGAACGGTTCGTGCCCGACGTGTTCGGTGCGGCCGGTGAGCGGCTCTACCGCACGGGCGACCGGGCGCGGTGGCGTGCTGACGGGACGATCGAGTTCCTGGGGCGTGTCGACGAGCAGGTCAAGATCCGCGGTCACCGGGTCGAACCCGGTGAGGTCGAGGTCGTCCTCGGTGATCACGACGACGTGCGTGATGTCGTCGTGGTGGCAAGGGATGGCGGCCCGCACGGCGGCAAGAGACTGGTCGCCTACGTGGTGGCCGAGGGTGAGTTCAGCGCGAAGGAGTTGCGGAACTGGCTGAGGGACCGGGTACCGGACTACCTGGTGCCGTCGGTGTTCGTGGCACTGGAGAAGTTGCCGCTCACCCCGAACGGCAAGGTCGACCGGCGCGGGCTGCCCGACCCGGAACCCGAGACGACGGCCGAGGTGTTCGAAGCGCCGCGGACGTCGGTCGAGGACGTGCTGGCCGAGGTGTGGGCGCAGGTGCTGGGCCTCGACCGCGTCGGGGTGCACGACAACTTCTTCGAGCTCGGCGGCGACTCGATCCTGAGCCTGCAGATCGTGGCCCGCACCCGCGCGGCCGGACTGGGGGTCGACGTGGCGGACGTCTTCGCCCACCAGACGATCGCCGAGCTCGCGCCGGTCGTGCGGGACACGCCCACCGCGATGCTGGCGGAACAGGGCGTCGTCACCGGGCCCGTTCCGCTCACGCCGATCCAGCACTGGTTCGTCGAGCAGGACGTCCCGGACCGCGACCACTGGAACTGGTCGGGGGTGTTCGAGCTGGCGGCCGGCACCGATCCGGCAAGGCTCGCGAAGGCGCTCGACACCGTGGTGGCCCACCACGACGCCCTGCGCATCCGGTTCCGCCAGGACGGCGGCACCTGGGTGCAGGACAACGACGGTGAGCAGCACCCGGTGCTGCGCGTCGTCACGGCCGCGGACGACGACGAGGTCGTGGCGCGGATGACCGAGGCGCAGACGTCGTTGCGCCTGGCGGACGGTCCGCTCGTGGCCGCGCTCTACTTCGACCGCGGCGACCGCCCGGCGTGGCTCGGGCTCACCGCACACCACTTCGTCATGGACGGCGTGGCGTGGAACGTGCTGCTGGAGGACCTCGACACCGTCTACCAGGGCGGACCGCTCGGGCCGAAGACGACGTCGTTCCAGCAGTGGGCCGAGGTGCTGCACGCCGACGACCCGCGGGCCGAACGCGAGCACTGGGTGGCGCAGACCGAACGCGTCGCCGCTGTGCCCGTCGACGGTCGTGGTGCCAACACCGAGGAGTCGGCCGACACGGTCCGCGGCTGGCTCGACGCCGGGTCGACCGAACTGCTGCTCGGCGAGGCCCACAAGGCCTACCGGACGCAGATCAACGACCTGCTGCTCGCCGCGTTGCTCAGGACGCTGGGCGAGTGGGCCGGCGTCGGGGACGTCACGATCGACCTGGAGAGCCACGGCCGCGAGGCGATCGCCGACGGCGTCGACCTGTCCCGCACCGTCGGGTGGTTCACGTCGATCTTCCCGGTGCGCCTGCGGCACCACCGCCTGGACGACAGCGGTGAGCTGATCAAGGCGGTCAAGGAGCAGCTGCGGACGGTGCCCCGCCGCGGCGTCGGGTACGGGATCCTCCGTTACCTCGAACGCGACGAGAAATTGGTCGCGGCGCCCGCGCGACCGGTGCTGTTCAACTACCTCGGCGCGTTCGACGCGGCGGGCGACGACGCGGTCGGATTGATCAGCGAAGAATTGTCCTCCGACCTCTGCGGGCCGACGGAGAACGAACAGGGGAACCGCTCGCACCTTCTGCACATCGAAGCCGAGCAGACCTCGGACGGTCGCCTGCTGGTCGAGTGGTATTTCAGCACCAACGTCCACTCGAAGACGACCGTCGAGCGTCTCGCGGCGCGGTACGTGGACGTGCTCCGCGATCTCGTGGAGCACTGCCGGTCAGGAGCGGGCGGCGTGACCCCGTCCGACTTCCCGCTGGCCAACATCGATCAAGCGAGTCTGGCCGCCGTGCTCAAGCAGATGGGAGGGTGACGGGAACGAGCTCGGCGGCATTCAGCGCACTGGGGTCTGCGCATCTGGGGGAGTGAATTCAACGGTGGTGCACGGGTCTATTTTGCGTGCCATTTTAAATGTTCATGTTCGCTGCGCATGACCCTCATTCAAATGTCGTATGACTGCTCGGCAGGAATCGCTTGACCCCTTAAATGACGGTTGTGTAAAAAGTGTGTCAGGGGAGGGCGTATCCGTGATCGAAGATATGTATCCGTTGGCGCCGGTTCAGCAGGGGATGCTTTTCCACGTCCTCGAGGCGCAATCGGACAAGGGCGTCTACTGGGCGCAGGGGCTCTACGAGTTCGACGGGGTGCTCGACCTCGCCGCCATGCGCCGCGCGTGGGAGTCGGTGGTCGCCCGCCACGCCGTGCTGCGCACCGGTTTCGTGTGGGAGGGCGTGCCCGAGCCGCTCCAGGTCGTCCTGGGTGACGTCCAGGTGCCGTTCGAGGTGCACGACTGGACCGCCGTGGCCGACCAGAAGGCGGCACTCGACGAGCTGCTCGCCCACGACCGCGCCCAGGGCTTCGACCTCACCAAGCCGCCCCTCATGCGCGTGCACGTCATCAACGACGGCACCAGCCACCACCGCATGGTCTGGGCGCTCTACTCGGGACTGTGCGACGGCTGGAGCGTGCCCGTCGTCCTCGAAGAGGTCGGCGCCACCTACGACGCCTTCTGCCGCGGCACCACCCCGGACCTCGAGCCCGTGCGGCCCTATCGCGACTTCATCGCCTGGCTGGGCAAGCGTGACCGCGCCGAGGCCGAGGCGTTCTGGCGCGACTACCTCGCCGGCTTCGACGCCCCGACGGCGCTGCCCGTCGACCACTCGGTCCGCGACCACTGGGCCCAGGGCCGCCGCCGGGCCGAACTGCCCGAGGCCCTGACCACGTCGATCATGGACCTCGCCCGCCGCAGGCGCGTCACGCCGTCCACGGTCGTCCAGGCGGCGTGGGCACTCCTGCTGTCGGCCTACTCCGGCGACGACGAGGTCGTCTACGGCCTCACCGTGTCCGGCCGCCCCGCCGACCTGCCCGGCGTCGAGTCGATGGTCGGCGTCTTCATCAACACGCTGCCGGTGCGCGTGCGCATCTCGTGGGAGCGCACCTTCGCCGACTGGCTGGGAGAGCTTCAGGCGAACCAGGTCGCCGTGCAGCGCTACGAGTTCACCGCGCTCTCGGACATCAAGCGCTGGTCGGAACTCCCGCGCGGCAGCGGTGTCTTCGACAGCATCGTCGTGTTCGGCAACTACCCGCAGGCACTTCTGTCCGAAGAGGACGAGGAGAACGACGACGAGGACCGCTTCGGCGCGCTCGACTCCATCGAGCAGGTGAACTACCCGATCGCCTTCGCGGTCGACCTGGAGGACACGCTCAAGATCGAGGCCGAGTTCTCGACGGGTGCGTTCGACGAGGTGACGGTCGACCGGTTGCTGGCCCAGCTGCAGGAGGTGCTGTCAGCCGCCGTGGCGCGGCCCGAGCAGCTGGTGCGCGAGGTGACGCCCGCTCCGGTGACCGGGTGGGGTGTGGGGCCCGCGGCGGACGAGGAGTTCGTCGGGCTGGCGGAGCGGTTCCGGCGTGTGGTGGGGGAGTTCGGGGACCAGGTCGCGGTGCGCGACGGTGCTGTCGAGCTGACCTATGCCGAGCTGGGCGAGCGGGTGGCGCGTGTCGCGTCCGGTCTGCGTGCCGCCGGTGTGCGCGACGAGACCCGGGTCGGGTTGTGGTTCGAGCGGTCGGTCGACCTGGTGGTCGCGATCCTCGCCGTGACGCAGGCGGGCGGGACCTATGTGCCGCTGGACCCGGCGTTGCCGCACGGCCGGTTGAGGGACGTGCAGGCGGCGGCCGGAGTCGAGCTGGTCGTGTCCCGCGGTGACTACGCGCTGGAAGGTCCGCGGGTGGTCGAACTCGTGGAGCTGGAGAGCGCACCCGCCGAGCCTTTCGCGCCGGCGTCCGTGCCGGGGCGTTTGGTCTACACGATGTTCACCTCGGGCTCGACCGGCGTGCCGAAGGGCGTCGAGGTCACCGAGGAGGGCGTCGTCCGGGTCGTGCTCGACCCCGCGGTGGTGGCCCAGCCCGGTGACGTGGTCGCGCACATGGCGGCGGTGTCGTTCGACGCCTCCACGTGGGAGATCTGGACGGCGTTGCTGACCGGCGCCACGCTGGCCGTCGCCCCGGCGAACCTGGCCGAACGCCTCGACGTCGCCAAGCTCTTCGCCCAGCACGACGTGACGTTGTCGTTCATGACGACCGGGCTGTTCCACCAGCTGGCGGACACCGACCCGGCCGTCTTCTCCGGGCACCGCAGGGTGCTGGCCGGCGGCGAGGCGATGTCGCCCGTCCAGGCTCGCAAGGTGCTCGACGCGAACCCGGCCGTGGCGATCTACAACATGTACGGCCCCACCGAGTCCACTGTGTACGCGTCGTTCCACGACATGCACACCGGACGGCTCGGCCCGTCGTCGGTGCCGATCGGAACGGCGTTGCGGGGCCTGCGTTTCCACGTGCTCGACCGCTGGTTGCAACCGACGCCGGTCGGTGTGCCGGGTGAGCTGTACATCGGTGGCACCGGTCTCGCGCGTGGGTACGCGGGCCGTGCCGACCTGGCCGCGGAGCGGTTCGTGGCCGACCCGTACGTGCCCGGCGCCCGCATGTACCGCACCGGCGACCTGGTGCGATGGGGTGCCGACGGTGTCGTGGACTTCGTCGGACGGACCGACGACCAGGTCAAGATCCGCGGGTTCCGCGTCGAGCCGGGCGAGGTCGAGCACGTGCTCGCCGGGCACCCGGACGTGGCCAACGCCGCTGTCGTCGTGAACGACAAGCGGTTGATCGCGTACGTCGTGAGCACGGCGGAGCCGGCGGAGCTCCGGCGCTTCCTCGCCGAACGCCTGCCGGAGTTCCTGGTGCCGTCGGCCGTGGTGCCGGTGGACGAGTTCCCGTTGAACTCCAACGGGAAGCTCGACGTGCGGGCGTTGCCCGACCCCGGTGCGCCCGAGAGCAGCACCGCGTACGAGCCGCCCAGCACAGAGGCCGAGCGCACGCTCGCCGAGGTGTGGACGCAGGTGCTCGGCGTCGACCGCGTCGGTGTGCACGACAACTTCTTCGAGCTGGGCGGCGACTCGATCGTCAGCCTTCAGATCGTGTCGCGGGCCCGCGCCGCCGGGTTGCGGCTCGAGATCGCCGACCTCTTCACCCACCAGACGGTGCGGGAGCTCGCGGCCCGCGTGAGCACGGCCGAGGAGCCGACGGCCGATCAGGGTGCCGTCAGCGGGCCGGTCGCGTTCACGCCGATCCAGAGCTGGTTCCTGCGCCAGGACCTGCCGGAACGCGACCACTTCAACTGGTCCGGCATGGTCGAGCTGGCACCGGGGACCGATGCCGGCGCGATGCGGGCCGCGCTCGCCACCGTGGTCGCGCACCACGACGCCCTGAGGCTGCGACTCGGTGAGGGGACGCAGGAGAACCTCGCCGCCGAGACCGCCGAGCTGGTCTCCGTGCTCGACGCCTCGGGTCTCGACGGTGCCGCGCTGGACGAGGCCGTCACCGCGGCCATGACGAGCGCGCAGACGTCGCTGAGCCTGACCGGCGGGCCGCTGTTGCGTGCCGTGTACGTGGACCGCGGCGACCGGCCGGCGTGGTTCGGCCTCACCGTCCACCACTACGTCGTGGACGCCGTCTCGTGGAACCTCCTGCTGGAGGACCTGGAAACCGCGTACTCCGGCGGTGCGCTGCCGCCCAAGACCACCTCGTACCAGGAGTGGGCCGCCGCGCTGGAGGCGTTCGACCCGCAGGACGAGCTGGCGTGGTGGCGGGACGTCGTGCGGACGACCACGCCCGTGCCGGCCGACCTCGACGGCCCCAACACCGAGGACTCGACCGAGTCCGTGCGCGTCTCCCTCGACGCGGAACGCACTGCGCTGCTGCTGACCCAGGCCCACCGCGCCTACCGCACCCAGGGCCACGAACTGCTCCTGGCCGCGCTGCTGCAGGTGCTCGGCCGGTGGACGGGAGCGGGCGCCGCGGCGATCGACCTCGAGAGCCACGGCCGCGAGCCGATCGCCGACGGCATCGACCTGAGCCGCACCGTCGGCTGGTTCACCGCCATCCACCCCGTCGGGCTCCGGCACTCCGACCTCGACGACGTCGCCGGCGTGATCAAGGCCGTCAAGGAACAGCTGCGGGCCGTGCCCCGGCGCGGTGTCGGGTACACCGTGCTGCGCGAGCGGGACGCCGAACTCCGCGGTGCGCCGGCACGGCCGGTCGTCTTCAACTACCTCGGCGGGGCGGACGCGGACGGGGAGCCGGACGGCCTGGTCACCCGTGAGCTCTCCGAGGACCTGTGCGGCCCCGCGGAGGGCGACGGCGGGCTGCGCTCGCACGTGCTCGGCGTCGAGGTGGTCCAGGCCGCCGACGGGACGCTGTCCGTCGAGTGGCAGTACAGCACCAACCTGCACGAGCGTTCGACGATCGCACGGCTGGCCTCTGACTACGTGGCGGCGCTGGCCGGGATCGTGGAGCACTGCCTCTCCGGCGCTTCCGGCCTGACGCCGTCCGACGTTCCGCTGGCGGGGCTCTCGCAGTCCTCTTTGGACGCGTTGGTCGAGCGGACGCCCGGACTCGTCGACGCGTACCCGTTGTCGCCGTTGCAGCAGGGCATGCTCTTCCACGCCGTCGAGTCGCCGGACAGCGGCGTCTACTGGACGCAGGACGTGCGGGAGCTGACCGGTGACCTCGACGTCGAGGCGATGCGTGCCGCGTGGCAGCTCGTGCTCGACCGGCATCCCGCGCTGCGCACCGGTTTCGTGTGGTCGGGTGAGCCGTTGCAGGTCGTCGTCGGGGACGTCCCGGTGCCGTTCGAGGTGCGCGACTGGACGTCCGTCGAGGATGCCGACGCCGCCGTGGACGAGCTGCTGGCCGAGGACCGGGCCCGCGGTTGCGACCTGAGCACGGCGCCGTTGCTGCGGGTCGTCGTCGCGCAGGGCCGTGACCGCCACTGGATCCTGCTGGCGTTCCACCACCTCTACGCCGACGGCTGGAGCATCCCGCTGCTGTGGGACGAGGTCACGGCCGCCTACCAGGGCGAGTCGTTGCCGCCGGTGCGGCCCTACCGCGACTTCATCGCGTGGCTCGGCCGGCGCGACGCCGCCGAGGCCGAGGGGTTCTGGCGCGACTACCTGGACGGCTTCGACTCACCGACGCCGCTGCCGGTCGACCGCGTGGTGCGCGAGCACTGGTCCCAGGACCGGCGCGAACTGGCGCTGCCCCGTGACGTCACGACCGACCTCATGGCCCTGGCGCGCGACCGCCGGGTGACGCTGTCGACGGTCGTGCAGGCGGCGTGGTCGGTGCTGCTGGCGGCCTACTCGGGCGAGGACGACGTCGTGTTCGGCCTGACGGTGTCCGGCCGGCCCGCCGACCTGCCCGGCGTCGAGTCGATCATCGGCCTGTTCATCAACACGCTGCCGGTGCGGGTGGGCGTGGCGTGGGAGACGTCGTTCGCCGACTGGCTGGGCGAGTTGCAGGAGAACCAGGTCGCGGTGCAGCGGCACGAGCACACGCCGCTCGCCGACATCCAGCGCGTCACCACGGGCGGCCTGTTCGACAGCATGCTCGTCTTCGGCAACTACCCGCAGGGCGCGGCACCGGAGGAGGGCGAGGAGGACCCGGAGGAGCTGTTCGCCTCGACCGACTCGGTCGAGCAGATGCACTACCCGATCATCCTGGCCGTCGACCTCGAGGCGACCCTGAAGGTGGAGGCCAACTTCTCCACCGGTGCCTTCGACGCGTCCACTGTGGAGCGGCTGCTCGGGCAGCTGGCGGAGGTGCTGACCTCGGTGGCACGCCGGCCGTTGACCGTGGTGCGGGAGATGACGCCCGCTCCGGTGACGGGCTGGGGTGCCGGGCCCGCGGTGGACGAGGAGTTCGTCGGGCTGGCGGAGCGGTTCCGGCGTGTGGTGGGGGAGTTCGGGGACCAGGTCGCGGTGCGCGACGGTGCTGTCGAGCTGACCTATGCCGAGCTGGGCGAGCGGGTGGCGCGTGTCGCGTCCGGTCTGCGTGCCGCCGGTGTGCGCGACGAGACCCGGGTCGGGTTGTGGTTCGAGCGGTCGGTCGACCTGGTGGTCGCGATCCTCGCCGTGACGCAGGCGGGCGGGACCTATGTGCCGCTGGACCCGGCGTTGCCGCACGGCCGGTTGAGGGACGTGCAGGCGGCGGCCGGGGTCGAGTTGGTCGTCTCGCGTGGCGACTACGCACTGGACGGTCCCCGAGTCGTCTCACTCGCAGAGCTGGAGTCCGCGCCTGAGGAGTGGGCCGAACTCGCTGCTGTGCCGGGGCGACTGGTCTACACGATGTTCACCTCGGGCTCGACCGGTGTCCCGAAGGGCGTCGAGGTCACCGAGGAGGGCGTGCTGCGGGTCGTCCTCGACCCGGCGGTGGCCGCCCACCCCGGTGACGTCGTGGCGCACATGGCGGCGGTGTCGTTCGACGCTTCCACCTGGGAGATCTGGACCGCGTTGCTCACCGGTGCCACGCTGGCCGTCGCTCCGGCGAACCTGGCTGAACGCCTCGACGTCGCCAAGCTCTACACCGAGCACGGCGTGACGTTGTCGTTCATGACGACCGGGCTGTTCCACCAGTTGGCGGACACCGACCCGGCCGTGTTCTCGGGGCACCGCAAGGTGCTCGCGGGCGGTGAGGGCATGTCCCCGGTCCAGGCTCGCAAGGTGCTCGACGCGAACCCGGCCGTCGGGATCTTCAACATGTACGGGCCGACCGAGTCCACTGTGTACGCGTCGTTCCACGACATGCACACCGGACGGCTCGGTCCGGCGACCGTGCCGATCGGCGATGCGTTGCGGGGCCTGCACTTCTCCGTTCTGGACCGGTGGCTCCGGCCCTCGCCGGTCGGCGTGCCGGGAGAGCTGTACATCGGCGGCGTCGGCCTGGCCCGTGGTTACGCCGGGCGTGCCGACCTGGCCGCCGAGCGGTTCGTGCCGGACCCCGAGGTGCCCGGTGCCCGCATGTACCGCACCGGTGACCTGGTGCGGTGGGGTGCCGACGGTGTCGTGGACTTCGTCGGGCGCACCGACGACCAGGTCAAGATCCGCGGCTTCCGCGTCGAGCCGGGCGAGGTCGAGCACGTGCTCGCCGGGCATCCCGAGGTCACCAACGCCGCTGTGGTCGTTCGCGAGCTGCAGCAGGGCAAGCGACTCGTCGCCTATGTCGTGGGCACCGCCGAACCCGCCGCGCTGAAGGGTTACCTGGGGGAGCGGCTGCCGGAGTTCCTGGTGCCGTCGGCGATCGTGGCGCTGGACGAGTTGCCGTTGAACTCCAACGGGAAGCTCGACAAGCGCGCGCTGCCGTTGCCGGAGGCGCCGGAATCCACCAGCGTGGCGCCCAGCACGGACGCCGAACGCGCACTGGCCGCGGTGTGGTCGCAGGTGCTCGGCGTCGAGCGGGTCGGCGTGCACGACAACTACTTCGAGCTGGGCGGCGACTCGATCATCAGCCTCCAGGTCGTGGCGCGGGCCCGGGAAGCCGGCCTGGAGCTGAAGATCGCCGACCTCTTCACGCACCAGACGATCCAGCAGATCGCCCTGCACACGGGTGTCGCGGCTGGCGCGGAGATCAGCGCGGAGCCGTTGGCCGACCTGGAACCGCTCAAGGCGCGGGTGCCGGGAGCCGTGGACGCGTACCCGTTGTCGCCCATGCAACAGGGCATGCTGTTCCACGTCCTGGAGGCGCCCGCCGACACCGCCGTGTACTGGGCGCAGGACGTGCGGGAACTGCGCGGACCGCTCGACGCGGCCGCTCTGCGCGAGGCCTGGCGGACCGTCGTGGGACGGCATCCCGCGCTGCGCAGCGCGTTCGTGTGGGAGGGCGTCGACGAACCCCTGCAGGTCGTGGCCGGCGAGGTCGACGTGCCGTTCGAGGTGCTCGACTGGACGTCGGTCGACGATCCCACCGCGGCGCTCGACGACCTGCTCGACGCCGACCAGCGGCGCGGGTTCGACGTCACCACCGCCCCGTTGCTGCGCGTGTACGTGGCCGACCGGGGCGACCGCCAGTGGGTCGTGTTCACCTTCCACCACCTGTACCTCGACGGCTGGAGCATCCCGCTCGTCTGGGGCGAGGTCCTCGCCGCCTACCGGGGCGAGGCGCTGCCGCCGGTGCGCCCGTACCGCGACTACATCGCGTGGTTGCAGGACCAGCCCGCCGCCGACGACTTCTGGCGCGAGTACCTCGACGGCTTCACCTCACCCACCGCGCTCCCGGTCGACCGCACGTCGCGGCTGCACTGGGACCAGGGCAGGCACCACCGCGAACTGCCGGAGAGCGTGGCCCTCGCGCTGGAGGCGCTCGCACGGCGCGAGCACGTCACGATCAGCGCCGTCGTGCAGGCCGCGTGGGCTCTGCTGCTGGCCGCGCACAGCGGTGACGACGACATCGTCTTCGGCCTCACCGTCTCGGGCCGCCCGGCCGCGTTGCCGGGCGTCGAGTCGATCGTCGGCCTGTTCATCAACACGCTGCCGGTGCGGGTCCGGGTCCCCGGCGACCGCACGCCGTTCGACGAGTGGCTGCGGACCGTCCAGGAAGGACAGGTCGCCGCACAACGGTTCGAGCACTCGCCGTTGGTGGACATCCAGCGGATCGCCGGCGTGCCGAGGCTGTTCGAGAGCATCGTGGCGGTCCAGAACCTGCCCAGCGGCCTCGACGACGAGGGTGACGACGGCGACGAGTTCGACTCGCCGGCCATGCTGGAGCAAGGTCGTTACCCGCTCAAGCTCGTCGTCGACGTCTACGGGCAGCTCGCGCTGCTGTGCGAGTACTCGACGGGCGCGTTCGACGCGGACACCGTCGAGGCGCTGGTCGACCAGCTCGAGCTCATCCTGACCGCGGTGGCGGAAGCGCCGGGCACGCCGGTGCGGGAGATCGCGCTGCTGGACGCCGGGCAGCGGGCCGAGGTGCTGGAGTGGAGCACGTCCTCGCCACGGGAGCTGGCCTCGGGACACCTGGCGGCGCTGTTCGGGCGGCAGGTCCTGGCCCACCCGGACCGGCTCGCCGTTCGCGGCGGTGTGGACCTCACCTATGCGGAGCTCGACCGGCGGGCCTCGGATGTGGCGCTGTGGCTGCGGGCGCACGGGGTGGGGGCGGGCACGCGGGTCGGGTTGCACCTGGACCGCAGTGTCGAGCTGATCATCGCCATGCTCGGGGTGATCGGGGCCGGGGGCAGTTACGTGCCGCTGGACCCGGCGCAGAACCCGGCCCGCCTCGCGCAGGTGGTGGGGGTGGCCGAGGTCGGGCTCGTGGTGACGGCGGGGGAGTGGCCGCTGGACGTCCCGCGGGTGAAGGTGCTGGCGCTGGCCGGTGCAGACGTTCCGCCTCCGACCGCCCCCGGCCCACGCCTCCCCGCTCCTCCCGGGGCCGCCGGCCCCCTCCCGATCGTCGGCGCCGCCGACAGCGAGCTCTACGTCCTGTTCACCTCCGGCTCCACCGGAACCCCCAAGGGTGTCTCCCTCACCCACGAAGGCGTGGCCAGGGTCTGCACCGACCCGGCCGTCCGCGTCGAGCCCGGCGACGTCGTGTCGCACCTCGCGGGCATCGCCTTCGACACCGGGGCGTTCGAGATCTGGCTCGCCCTGCTGAACGGCGCCACCCTCGTGGTCGGCCCGGCGGACGTCGCGGAGCGGATGGACGTCGGCAGGTTCCTGCGCGACAACGCCATCACGGCCTCGCTGCTCACGACCGGCCTCTTCCACCAGCTGGTCGAGACCTCGCCCGACGTGCTCGACGGGTTGCGGTTGCTCGTCGTCGGCGGTGACGCCCTGCAGGCCCAGCACGCCCGCACCGCCCGCGAACGCCGGCCGGACCTGCGGATCGTGAACGCCTACGGGCCCACCGAGACCACGATGACCTGCACCGTCCACACGCTCAACGGTGTCACCACGCAGGTGCCCATCGGCAGGCCGTTCGCAGGCATGCGGGCGTTCGTGCTCGACCCGTGGTTGCAGCTGGTGCCGCCCGGCGTCGCGGGTGAGCTGTTCGTCGGTGGTCCCGGTGTGGCGCGCGGGTACGTCGGCCGCGCGGACCTCACCGCGGAACGGTTCGTCCCCGATCCGACGCACCGGGGCGAGCGGCTGTACCGCACCGGGGACCGGGCCCGCTGGCGTGCCGACGGGACGCTCGAGTTCCTCGGCCGTGCCGACGACCAGGTCAAGATCCGCGGCTTCCGGGTCGAGCCCGGTGAGGTCGAGGCGCTGCTCACCTCCCACGACGACGTGCGGGCCGCCGCGGTCGTGGCCACGGCCTCGGCGACCGGGAAGCGGCTGGTGGCGTACGTGGTCACCGAGGCTGGGACGAGCGAGCTGCGGGCGTTCCTGCGTGAGCGGCTGCCCGACCACCTGGTGCCGAGCGCCTTCGTCACGCTCGACGCGCTTCCGTTGACCAGCAACGGAAAGCTGGACAGGAAGGCGCTGCCCGAGCCCGCCTCGCCGGAGGCGGACCAGGCGTTCGTCGCGCCGCGCACCGAGCAGGAACGGGCGTTGGCGGGCATCTGGGAGAAGCTGCTCGGTGCCGACCGCGTCGGCGTGCACGACAACTTCTTCGACCTGGGCGGCGACTCGATCGCCAGCCTGCAGGTGGTGGCACGGGCCCGTGCCGCGGGGCTCGGCCTCGCGGTCGCGGACCTCTTCACCCACCAGACGGTCGCGGAACTCGCCGCCGTCGCCACGGTTCCCGTCACGATCGACGAGGGTCCGGCGACCGGACCGGTGCCGCTCACGCCCATCCAGCGGTGGTTCACGAACGCCCCCATCGACGACCGGAACCACTGGAACTGGTCGGGCATCTTCGAACTGGAGCCGGACGTCGACGCCGGCAGGCTCGCCGCCGCGCTCACCACCCTCGTCACGCACCACGACGCCCTGCGCACCCGCCTGCACCACGGCCCCGACGGCTGGCACCAGCACATCGTCGAGCCGGGTGAGGCAGCGAGGTTCGAGGTCGTGCAAGGCGATGTCGGGCAGCACATGGACGCGCTGCAACGCTCGCTGGACCTCGAAAACGGGCCGCTGATGGCCGCGATCCTGGTCGACCGCGGGGACGAACCCGCCTGCCTCGGGCTCGTCGTGCACCACCTCGTGGTCGACGGCGTGTCGTGGAACGTCCTGCTGGAGGACCTCGACGCGGCCTACCGGGGTGAGGAGCTGCCGCCGAAGACGACGTCGTTCCGCAGGTGGGCCGAGTCCGTCGCCGCCTTCGCCGGCAGCGACGAGGTCCGCGCCGAACTGCCGTACTGGCTGGAGAAGGCGGAGACGCCGTTCTCACTGCCGGTCGACGCCACCGGCGCCAACACCGAGGACTCCGCCGCGGTCACGGAGGTCACCGTCGCGGCCGGAGACCTGCCCAACGCCCTGGTGCTCGACGTGGTCCTGGCCGCCCTGCACCAGGCGCTCGGGGAGTGGGCCGGCACCGACACCGTCGTCGTCGACCTCGAACACCACGGCCGCGAGAGCGTCGCACCGGGCACGGACCTGTCCCGCACGGTCGGCTGGTTCACCTCGGTCCACCCGCTGGTGCTCCACCACGACGACCTGACCGACGGCGCCGGAACTCTCCGGGCCGCGACGGAAAGCCTGAAGTCCGTGCCACGCCACGGGGTCGGGTACGGCGCGCTGCGCCACCTGACGGCCGACGACCAGGACGTGCGCCGCCTGCGCGCGGCGCCCGACCGCCAGATCAACATCAACTTCACGGGTGGCCTCGACACCGTGGGCGACGACGAGGTCAGGGGCCTCGTCGCCGACGAACTACCGGGTGACCTGTGCGGCGACAGCACCAGCGGAGGTGTTCGTCCGTACGCGCTGCACCTGGAGATCGAGCGCACCGGCGGGGGAGAGCTCCTCGTCGAATGGCACCACAGCACCAACCTGCACCGCACCGACACCGTGCGACGGGTCGCGTCCCGCTTCCGGGAAGCCGCAGAGGCCCTCATCGCACTCCCGAACAGCAATTGAGGGGGAGCAGTCCTTGTCCACGCCCAAACGGATCTACACCCTGTCGTCGGAAGAGGCCGCCGAGGCCGAGAACCTGACGCTGCGCCTCGCCAAGGAGTACTCGGGTCCCGCGGACGAGCAGCTGCTGCGCGACCTGCCGCTGCTCGCCGCCGAACTGCCCGTGGGCCAGCGCCGCTTCCTGCGCGACTTCGCGCTGGAGGACGAGCTGGGCTACGCCGTGGTCCGCGGCCACACCATCGACGACGCGCGCATCGGCCCGACGCCCGAGCACTGGCGCGGCCGGCCGGTGCCGACCCCGGAGTTCGCCGAGGAGATCCTCCTGCTGCTGCACGGATCCCTGCTCGGTGAGCCGTTCGGCTGGAAGACCCAGCAGGACGCCCGGCTCGTGCACGACATCTTCCCCATCAAGGGGTTCGAGACCGAGCAGATGGGGATCGGCAGCACCGACACGCTCACGCTGCACACCGAGGACGCGTTCCACCCGTGGCGCGCGGACTACCTGCTGCTGGAGTGCCTGCGCAACCCCGACAAGGTCGCCACGATCGTGTCGGAGCCGGACCTGCGCTCGCTCGACGCGGACGTCCTGGAGCTGCTGCACGAGCCGAACTTCCTGATCCGGCCGGACGACTCGCACCTGGCGAAGCACAACGTCACCAAGGGCGTCGACGCCGAGTTCTCCGAGATCGACGAGATGAAGGCCGACGACAACCGCGTCGCGGTGCTCTACGGGTCGCGCGAGCACCCGTACATCCGCATCGACCCGTACTTCATGGAGACGCCGACGGACCCGGCCGCGCGCAGGGCGTTGCAGGCCGTCAGCGACCTCCTGGAGGCGTCCTGCCTGGACGTCGCCCTGGAGCCCGGTGACGTGCTGATCATCAACAACCACCGCCTCGCGCACGGCAGGCAGGCGTTCCAGGCCCGCTACGACGGCACGGACCGCTGGCTCAAGCGGGTCAGCATCACGACCGACCTGCGCAAGTCCCACGAGCGGCGCGCCTCGGCGACCGCACGCCTCATCTGACGGATACGGAAGTCATGCCGAACCCGTTCCACACCCTCCCGCCCACCGCCAGGGGCATCCTCGCCGTCCTCCGGGTCCTGCCCAGGGTCAGCCGGCCGCGCACGGTGCTCCTGGCGGGCGGCGTGGTGGTGAGCGCGGTCCTGCCCATCGGGATCGCGGTCCTCACCGGCCTGCTCATCGGCGCCATCCCGGACGCCGCGCGCGGCGGCGCGGACTCGCCCGCCGCCGACCGGGTGGGCACCCTGCTGATCGCCGTCGCCGTCGCGATCCTGCTGGAGCGCCTCACGTCCCCGCTGCTGCGAGCCGCCGTGTCGACGCTCGGCCGCGACGTCGACCGGTACCTGCAGGAGGTCGTGCTCACCGCGCTCGGCAAACCGAGGGGCATCGCGCACCTCGAGGACTCGGACGTGGTCGACGAGGTCCGCATCGTGCGCGGCCTCGGCATGAGCGCGCACCGGCCGGGCCAGACCGTCGAGGCACTGCCCGAGGTGCTCACGTCGTGGCTGCGGGCGGTCGGCTCGGCGGCCGTGCTCACCTGGTTCCACTGGTGGCTCGGCGCGCTGTGGCTCGTGGTCTGGCCGATCATCGTCTACCGCATGCAGCGCGACTACCTGCGCGTCGGCGAGGAGGGCTTCGGGCAGAGCGCCCAGCTCCGCCAGGCCGAGTACGTCCGCGACCTCGCGCTCGACCCGCCGCCCGCCAAGGAGGTGCGGCTGTGGGGCGTGCTCGACTGGCTCGTGCACCGCTTTGACACGTTGTGGCAGGCGGGGATCGGGCCGATCCGCAAGGCACGGAGGCCGCGGCCCGGCATGGTGGTCGGGTCCGCGTCCGCGATCATGGTCATCAACCTGCTGTCGTACGGCCTGCTGGCTTATGCGGCCGTGCGGGGAGATCTGACGCTGGCCGCGCTCGCGGTGTTCGTGGAGGCGCTGGCCAACGCGAACGAGTACGCGGTCGGCGACGAGCACCTGTACCTGTCCAACGCGGCCGTCACCGTGCCGAAGCTGCTCTCACTGGAGAAGCGCCTGTCGGACAGCGGTCCTCCTCAGTCCGGGTTGCCGGTCGGCGAGGACGTTCCGGCGCAGGAGATCCGGTACGAGGGCGTGCACTTCCGCTATCCCGGCGGTGACCGCGACGTCCACAGGGGACTGGACCTGACCATCCCGGCGGGGCGGTCGCTGGCGATCGTCGGGGACAACGGCGCGGGCAAGACGTCGCTGGTGAAGCTGCTGGCCGGGTTCTACGAGCCCACCGGCGGCAAGATCACCGTGGACGGCGCCGACCTCGCGAGCCTCGACCCGGAGGAGTGGCGCCGGCGCGTCGCCGTGCTGTTCCAGGACTTCACCCGCTACCACCTGCCGGTGCGCGACAACATCGGACTCGGCGCTCCCGAGCACGCGGGCGACGAGGACATGCTGCGCCGCGCCGCCGAACGGGCCGGGATCGGCGATCTGGTCGAATCGCTCCCGAACGGCTGGGACACCGTGCTGTCGCAGGCCTACACCGACGGTGTCGACCTCTCCGGCGGGCAGTGGCAGCGCGTGGCGCTGGCCCGTGCGATGTTCGCCGTCGAGGCGGGCGCCAAGGTCCTCGTGCTCGACGAGCCCGCGGCGGCACTGGACGTGCGGGCGGAAGCCGAGCTGTACGAACGGTTCCTCGACCTCACACAGGGCCTCACCACGATCATCATCTCGCACCGCTTCTCCACCGTGCGGCGCGCGGACCGGATCGTGGTCGTGTCCGGGGGCCGGGCGATCGAGGCCGGTGGCCACGACGAGCTGATGGACCTCGACGGCCGCTACGCCCACCTGTTCCGCCTCCAGGCAGAACGCTTCCAGCCGGTGGGAGGCACCGATGCGTGACACCTGGAAGGCCTTCCTCACCACCATCAGCTTCGGGTTCCGGGCGGCGCGCTGGCACGCGGTCTTCCAGATCCTCACGGAGATCGCGCTCGCGCTCACCGGCCCGTTGATCGCCTACAGCGCCGGCAACCTCGTCGACGCCGCCGCGGACAGCGACCTGGACCGCGCGCTCACCGCCGGGTTCGGCATCGCCGCCGCGACCGGGTTGCTCATCGTCGCCCAGTACTACAACGCCCACTGCGTGTTCGCGGTCCTCGAGCGCACGCAGGCGTTGTCGGACAGGACGTTGATGCGGCTGCTCGGCGGCATCGGCAGCCTCGCGCCGCACGAGCACCCGAAGTACCTCGACCAGATCCAGCTCCTGCGCGAGGAGCGCGAGAGCCTCGCCGAGATGACCAACGCGACGGCCGGCCTGGTCAGCGCGGTCGTGGGCTTCGGCACCACGGCGTTGCTGCTCGCGGACGTCCACCCGGCGCTGATCTCGCTGGCGCTGCTGGCGTTCATCTCGCTGTGGATCACCAGCCGGGCCAACGACCTCGCGGTGGACGCGCAGGAGGACACCGGCGAACCCGAGCGGTTGCGCCGCCACCTGTTCGACATCGGCACGACCGCCGGCGCGGGCAAGGAGCTGCGGATCTTCGGGCTCACCCGCGAACTCGTCCGCCGGCACCACCAGGTGTCCGACGAGGTGCTGGACACCCGCAACCGCGCCGCCTGGCGCGGGGCCGCGCTGAAGAGCGTCGACGCCGTGATCAACGCGGCCGGGTTCTTCGGGGCGATCGCGCTGGTGGTCTGGCTCGCCGTCGAGGGCAGGGCGACCCCCGGTGACGTCGTGATGGTCGTCGGCCTGACGATCGAGATGGCCGCTGTCGTCGCCACCTCCGTCGGGTACAGCGGCGACTTCCTGTGGTGCCTCAAGCAGGCGAAGCGCTACCTGTGGCTGGAGCGGTTCGCCGCCGAGGCCGCCCAGGAGCCCGACGAGCCGGTCGCGCCGCCCGCGACGCTGGCCCGCGGCATCGACCTCGTCGACGTCACCTACCGCTATCCGGGCAGCGAGCGGACCGTGCTCGACGGCGTCTCGCTGCACCTGCCCGCCGGAGCCGTCGTGGCGCTGGTGGGGGAGAACGGCGCGGGCAAGTCGACGCTCGTGAAGCTGTTGTGCGACTTCTACGAGCCGGACGACGGCAAGATCCAGGTCGACGGTGTCGACCTGCGCCGGTTCCCCGTCCCGGACTGGCGTTCGCGCCTCACCGGGGCGTTCCAGGACTTCGTGGAGCTGCGACTGCCGGCGCGCGAGGCGATCGGCGTCGCCGACACCTCGCGGATCAACGACGACGTGGCCCTGCAAGGAGCTTTGACACGAGCCGGAGCGAGGTCCGTTGTGGACGGTCTGCCGCACGGGCTCGACACGCGGCTCGGCCGGGAGTGGGACGGCGGTGTCGAGCTGTCCGGCGGGCAGTGGCAGAAGCTGGCGCTCGCCCGTGGCCTGCTGCGCACCGACCCGTTGCTGGCCGTCTTCGACGAACCGACCGCCGCTCTCGACCCGCAGACCGAGCACGCGTTGTTCGAGCGGTTCGCCGCGGCCGCTCGTGAAGGGAAGTCGCGAGGGACCGTGACCCTCCTCGTGTCGCACCGGTTCTCGACCGTGCGCATGGCGGACCTGATCGTCGTGCTCGACGGCGGCCGCATCCGCGAGATGGGCAGTCACGAGCACCTCATGGCCCACCCCGACCTCTACGCCGAGCTGTACGACCTGCAGTCCTCGGCCTACCGCTGAAAGGAGCCGTCCTGATGAAGTTCGAACCAGCACCTCTCGAGGACTGGATGCGTCTGTACTACTTCGCGGTGGACGACGACATCGGCAGCAGCGGGGTCGAGGACTACTCGCTCGCCGACCTGCGGGCGTTGCTCGGCATCGGCGCCGACGAGCTCGACGCCGTGGTGTTCCGCGACAGCACGTCGTTCGGCGGCGAGGAGGTGCGGACCGCGATCGCCGCGCACTGGGGCACCGGTGACCCTGACACGGTCATGGTCACGCACGGCGGTAGCGAGGCGATCTACCTCGTGCTGAGCACGTTGCTGGAGCCCACCGACGCCGTGGTCGTCACCGAGCCGACCTACCACACGCACACGTCGATCGCCCGGACGATGGGCTGCGACCTGCGGGTGTGGCCGTTGCGCCCGGAGAACGGGTTCCGGCCCGACCTGGACGACCTGCGCGCTGTCGTCGACGGTGCCAAGGCCGTCGTCGTGAACTTCCCGCACAACCCGACGGGCGCGTCGCTGACTCCCGCCGAGCGCGACGAGTTCGTCGAGATCTGCCGGGAGGCCGGCGCGTACCTGGTGTGGGACCAGGCTTTTCGCGAGATGGTCGTGGAGGGTGAGCCGCTGGTCGACCCGGTGCACGACTACGACAGGGCCATCTCGATCGGCACGCTGTCGAAGGGCTACGGCCTGCCGGGACTGCGCGTGGGCTGGGCGATCGGCCCGCAGGACGTCCTGCGCGGCACGCTCGACCTGCGCGACCGCATGACGTTGCACCTGTCGCCGCTGGTGGAACTGCTCGCCACGCGCGTCGCCCAGAACGCGGACCTGCTGGTGGGCCCGCGCATGGACAACGCCCGCACCAACCTGGCACTGCTGCGCGAGTGGGCCGCCGAGCACCCGGACCTGATCGACCTGCCGGTGCCGATGGGCGGCGCGTCCACGTTCCCGCGGCTCCTCGGCCACGCCGACACCACCGATTTCTGCCACGAACTGGCACGCCGGCACCGCACGCTCCTCGTACCGGGGACGTGCTTCGGGGACCCGACCCGCGTCCGGCTGGGTTACGGCGGTCCCGCCGCCTCGTTCGCCCGAGGCCTCGACACGCTCGCACTAGTGGGGGAGAAGGCCCGTGTTCAGAATTGACCTGTCCGCATCCGACGTCGCCGAGGCCGACGCCCTCGTCGCCTCGCTGGCGTCGCGCTACCGCACGGTGGAGGACCCGGAGTTCGTGCGCGAGGCCACGGTCATCGCCCACGAACTGCCCCGCGCCCTCCGTGCGGGCCTGCTGGAGTTCCGCCTGACCGAGCCGCACCCGCTGTGCGTCATCGGCGGCTACCGGCTCGACGACGACCGCATCGGCCCGACGCCCGCGCACTGGAAGGACTGCGGGGGTGAGGACAGGCCGACGCTGGCCGAGGACCTGTTCTTCTACCTGTGCGCGTCGCTGCTGGGCGACCCGATCGCGTGGTCGACCCAGCAGGACGGCCGGCTGCTGCACGACGTGTTCCCCATCAAGGAGCACCAGTACGAGCAGCTCGGCTCGGGCAGCGAGGAGCTGCTGACGTGGCACATCGAGGACGCGTTCCACCCGATGCGCACCGACTACGTGGGCCTCATGTGCCTGCGCAACCCGGACGGCGTCAACACCACGTACGGCTCGCTGGAGGGCATCTCGCTGCCCGACGACGTGGTCGAAGTCCTGCGCCAGGAACGGTTCCCGATCCGCCCGGACCGTTCGCACCTCGCCGCCAACCGCCAGAACGACGGCGACGACGAGCAGTTGCGCCGCCTGCGCGACCGCAGCTACGAGTGGATCTCCGGCCTGGACGCCCACCCGGAGCCGATCGCGGTCCTGTTCGGTCCGCAGGAGGACCCCTACCTGCGCCTCGACCCGTACTTCATGGAGGTCCCGGCCTCCGATCCCGAGGCGGCCGCCGCACTCGACACGATCGTCAAGGCCATCGACGCCGCCATCACGGGCTACGCCCTGAAGCCCGGCGAGGTCCTGTTCCTCGACAACTACCGGGGCACCCACGGCCGCGAGCCGTTCAAGGCCCGCTTCGACGGCACCGACCGCTGGCTGACCCGCCTGAACATCGCCCGCGACCTCCGCAAGTCGCGTGCCCACCGCCGCACCGCCGACGACCGCACCATCTACTAGGCAGGAATTCTGATGCGCACGAGCCCTTTCGACGATGAGGACGGCCGCTTCTTCGTGGTCGTGAACGCCGAGGACCAGCACGCCCTCTGGCCGGCGACGCTCGCCACCGTGCCCGACGGGTGGACCGTGGTGCACGGCGAGGAGAGCCGCCAGTCGTGCCTCGACTACGTCAACGAGCACTGGACGGACATGCGGCCGCGCAGTGTGCGGGAGCAGTTGGACCGGCAGGCCGCCGCCGGTCGGTGACCGATCAGGTGACGTGGGGCGCGGCCTCGCCGGGATTCCGGTGGGGCCGCGCTCGCGCGTGGTGAGGGGGCGGAGGGAACGACCCGCCGTCGTGCCGCGGGGAGTCCGGGTCGTTGTTGTGGGCGGCGCGCGGTGGGCCGTGTGCGTCGGTGGACCGTGCTCGCCGTTGTGGCCGCCGCGCCGCGGGCCTGCTGCGCTCCTCCCGGCACGCCGCGGGCCCGAAGCACGGCCCGCCGCCCTCCTGCCGACGCGCCGCAGGTCCGGATCACAGCCCGCCTCCCTCGCGCGGCCCAGCGACCGGTTGGCCCCGCCGCGTCCCCCGAGTCCGGACAGGACGATCTAGGCTGGCGCGGTGATCACCGGGTGGCGGCACCCCGCCCGCCTCGTCGTACTCGCCTTCCTGGCGGCCACCGCGGCCGGCACCGCGCTGCTGATGCTGCCGGTCGCCGCCGAGTCCGGGCAGGCCACCGCCTTCATGGCCGCGCTGTTCACCGCGGCCTCCGGCATCAGCGGCACGGGGCTCGCGGTGGTGGACACCGGGTCGCACTGGTCGGTGTTCGGCGAGGTCGTGCTGCTGGTGCTGTGGCAGGTGGGCGGGTTCGGCATCATGACGCTCGCGTCGGTGCTGGCGCTGCTGATCTCGCACCGGCTGGGGCTGCACATGCAGCTGACGGTGAAGACCGAGACGAACACGCTGAACCTGGGACAGGTCCGGGCGGTCGTCGCGGGGGTCGTGACGATCAGCCTGGTCGTCGAGGCGATCGGCGCGGTGGTGCTGGCGCTGCGGTTCTGGCTCGGGTACGGGGAGCCGTTCGGGCGGGCGCTGTACTCCGGGGTGTTCCACTCGATCTCGGCCTTCAACAGCGTCGGGCTGGCGCTCTACCCGGACAACCTCATGCGGTTCGCGACGGATCCGTGGATCTGCCTGCCGGTCGTCGTGGTGGCGGTGACGGGCGGGCTGGGGTTCCCGGTGCTGTTCGAGTTCCTGCGGCGGCGCCGGAAGCGGTGGTCGCTGCACACCAAGATCACCGTGCCGGTGTACCTGGGGCTGATGGCGTTCGGCACGCTGGTGGTGCTCGCCGTCGAGTGGGGGCGGGCCGGCACGCTCGGGCCGTACGGGGTGGGGGACAAGCTCCTCATCGGACTGTTCCACGGCGTCATGCCGGGCACGGCCGGGTTCAACACCGTCGACGTCGCCCAGTTGCAGCCCGCGACGATGCTCGTCGGTGACGTGCTGATGTTCATCGGCGGCGGCAGCGCCGGGACGACGGGCGGGATCAAGGTCACGACGTTCGCGTTGCTCGCGTTCGTGCTCTACGCCGAGGTGCGGGCCGAGCCGAGCGTGCACGTGATGGGCCGCCGGATCGGCGCCGAGGTGCAGCGGCAGGCGGTCACGGTCGCGTTGCTGGGCGTCGGCGTGGTGATGGCCGCGACGCTCGTCCTGCTCGCCACCAGCTCGTTCCGCCTGGACGACGTGCTGTTCGAGACCTCGTCGGCGTTCGGTGGCGTCGGGATGTCGACCGGCATCACCGACGACCTGTCCGTCACGGGGCAGCTGGTCATCATCGTGCTGATGTTCATCGGCAGGGTCGGGCCGATCACCCTGGTGTCGGCCCTGGCGCTGCGGGAACGCCGCAGGCGCTACGAACTACCCGAGGAGCGACCCATTGTCGGATAACCAGGAATCCCGCGTCGTCGTGCTCGGGCTGGGCCGCTTCGGCAGCTCGCTCGCGCTCGAGCTCGTCGCCCAGGGCGTGGAGGTCATGGCGATCGACTCGGACCCGAAGCTGGTCCAGCGCCACGCCGACGACCTCACCCACGCCGTCGTCGCCGACACGACCGACGCCGAGGTGATGCGCCAGCTCGGGGTCGACGAGTTCGAACGGGCCGTCGTCGGCATCGGCACCAACCTCGAGGCCAGCATCCTGACCACCGCCGTGCTGGTGGACTTCGGCATCCCGAACATCTGGGCCAAGGCGATCAGCCGCGAGCACGGCCGCATCCTCGAACGCATCGGCGCGCACCACGTCGTCCTGCCCGAGCACGAGATGGGCGAACGCGTGGCCCACGTCGTCACCGGCAAGATCCTCGACTACATCGAGTTCGAGGACGACTACGCGATGATCAAGACCCGGCCGCCCCGGGAGGCGATCGGCAAGCCGCTCGGCCAGAGCAGGCTGCGCGGCAAGTACGGCGTCACCGTCGTGGGCGTCAAACGGCCCGGCGAGGGCTTCGACCACGCCACCGCGGAGACCGTGGTCGAACGCGGTGACGTGCTGATCGTCGCCGGCAAGGTCACCGACGTGGAACGGCTCGCGGACCTGACGTGACGGCCGCGCCGGCCTCCTCGGTGAACACCTGGCGGAGCACGCCGATCCACCACAGGAACGTCAGCGCGATGACCGTCGGGTTCTTCACGAACAGCAGCACGGCCAGGTAGGTCTGCCTGGCCGACGGCGGCAGCAGCGCCGACACCACGTGCTCGGCGAGCACCTCGAACACGGCGAACGCCGCGCCCAGGAAGACGACCTGCCACACCAGGCTGCGCCAGTGCCGGCGGGCGAAGTCACGGTCGGAGCGCAGCTGCCTCCCGGCCACGGCGATCCGCCACACCAGCACCACGAGCAGGACGCGCGCCGCCAGCACCACGACCTCGGACGCCGTCGCGAGGGCGGGGGAGACCTCGCCCGTCCAGTTCACGACGACCAGCCGCTGGACCGAGGCGATCAACGACAGCCCGACGACCAGCGGCAGGTGCCGGGTGTAGCAGCGCCAGGTCCACTTCGGCACTTCCCACGCCAGCTTCAGCTCGCTCACGCTTCCCCCTGATCACTTCAGTTGAGTGAATAATTTAGTTCAGTGTACTGAAATATCGCGCGAGGTAAAGTGACGACGTGGAAGATCGAGATGCCGGACGCGAGCTCAGCACCGCCGTGGTCGCGTTCCACGAGGCCGTCGGCGCGAGCCTCGGCGTGACGGCCGTGGACCAGCGCGCGCTCGCCGTGATCATGGGTGCCGGATCGGTCTCCGCGGGGGAGTTGGCCAAGGAGATCGGCCTGACCCCCGGTGCGGTCACGGGCGTGGTCGACCGCCTCGCACGGGCGGGGCTCGCCCGGCGCGAACCGGATCCGCAGGACCGCCGCCGGCTGGTGATCACCGCGGTGCCCGGCGCGTTCGGCGACGCCTTCTCCGGCCTGGCCAAGGCCATGGCCGAGCTGACGGACCGCTACACGCCCGCCGAGCAGGCCGTGATCGGCGACTGGGTGACGCGCACGATCGCCGTGCTGCGCGAGCAGACGCGGATCCTGAACGAGCGGCGGTAGCGCTCAACGCTTCGTGAGCACCGGAGTGGCCGCCCGGATTCCGCGCGAACTGCGGACGTCGCCCGCCTGGGCTACGGTCGGAATCGGGTTGAGCCGCAGCCCTCCGTCACAGCCGCACCCTGCGGACGGAGGGTGCGCTGTGCTCCCCGAGGGAAGAGGTCCGATGAAGATCGCGATGGTGTAGGCGGAAGACTTACCCGGTTGGGGAGGGTCGCACGCCGCGAGCCTCGCCCAGGCGCTGAGAGGACTCGGGCACGACGTGCGCCTGCACGGCCCGGACGAGGCGGGGACGACGCCGCGAGGCGCTGGTGCGGACCTGCGGCTGGGCGCCTTCGTCGACGCACTGCGGGCGCGGTGGGACCGCACGAGACCGGATCTCGTGCACGCGCACTTCCTGCGGTCCGGCCTCGCCGCCGTGCTGGCGGCGCAACGGTCGGGAGTGCCTGTCGTGCAGTCGTTCCACGGTGTCGCCGCCACCGAGCACAACGGTGTCGAACGGCTGGTGGGCAAGGAGACCGCGCTCGTCGTCGCGAACGCCGAGCAGGAGGTGCTCGACCTGGCGGCCGCCGGGGTGCCCCGCTCGCGGATCGAGGTGGTGGCGCGCGGCGTCGACACGGGCCTGTTCCAGCCGATCGGCCCGGTGAGCGCCCGATCGGAGCTCCGCCGGATCGTCACCTCGGTGGAGTCGTCATCGGACAACGGCGTCGCCGACCTGATCGCCGCCCTGCCACGCCTGCGGGGCGCGGAACTCGTGGTCGCGGGAACGGCGGCCGGCCGCACGGACAAACTGGCGCGGTGGGCGGACAGGCTCGGCGTGCGGGAACGGACGCATCTGCTGGGGCCGGTGGAGCGGTGGGACATGCCCGCGTTGCTGCGTTCGGCGGACGTGGTGGCGTGCGTGCCGCACCGCACGTCGTGGAACCCGATGGTGCTGGAGGCGATG
Source organism: Lentzea sp. HUAS12 (assembly GCF_024125735.1). Classification (NCBI taxonomy): domain Bacteria; kingdom Bacillati; phylum Actinomycetota; class Actinomycetes; order Pseudonocardiales; family Pseudonocardiaceae; genus Lentzea; species Lentzea sp. HUAS12. Next base: position 2,735,798 of record NZ_CP099738.1, on the reverse strand, counting down.
GCGTGCGGCAAACCGGTCGTCGGGACCGCTGTCGGAGGGCTCACCGACGCCGTGATCGACGACGTCACCGGGCTCCTGGTCCCGCCGGGCGACCCGAAGCGGCTCACCAGGGCGCTGTGGGAGGTGCTGGAGGACGAGACGCTCAGGACGTCGTGCGGGATCGCCGCGGCCGACCGCGTCCAGGCCCGGCACACCTGGCAGGACGTCGCCGTGTGCGTGAACCGGCTGTACGGCCGGTTCCCGAGCGCGGCCGAGGCCGCGCGATCGGGAACCGGCGCACGCTGAACGACCAGGCCGTCACCGCGGCGCGGTGAGCAGCTCCAGCATCGGCGTCAGCTCGAAGTACCGGGCCACGTCGAGTGCGGATCTCGGCCCGAGCGCGGGATCCGCGCCCGCGTCCAGCAGCATCCCGGCGATCCGCTCGGAGCGGCGGAAGACCGCCGCCCCGAGCGCCGTCTGACCCCGGTCGTTGACGCGCCCGGTGTCGGCGCCCCGCTCCAGCAACGCCGCCACGGCGTCCTCGTGGCAGTGGTACGCGGCGAGGATCAGCAGGGTGTCGCCGGAGGAGTTGGTGAGGTTCACCGGGATCCCCGCGTCGACCGCCTCGGCGAGCCGGTCGGTGTCACCGGTGCGCGCGAGGTCGAACATCGACTGGAGGAACGCGAGCTCCTGCTCGGTCAGCGTCACGGCCGGGCCCCTCACGCGATCGTCGCGGGGAAGCGGTCCCACACCCGGTGCAGCTTCAGCAGTTCGGTGGCCTCGGCGAGCACCTTCGACGCGTCGTCGCCCAGCACCACGCCCGCACCCGTGCACCCGGCGGCCTCCACGGCGGCGCGGCCGGCTCCCCAGGCGCCGATGCCCTTGGCGTGCCGGAAGCACTCCTGGATCATCAGGACCACCCGCGGGTCGACGGCGGCACCGGGCGCACCGGCCTTCGCGTCCCTCGCGGGCACCGCGTCGGGACCGGGAGGCGGGCTGCCCGCGAGCAGCAGCGCGTCGAACTCGACCGAGCGCGCGGTGAGGAACGTGCGCTGGGCGACCAGGCCGCTGTCCCCGATCGGCCCGCCGGTCGGCGCGATCAGCAACGGCACCATGCCGCCCGCCAGGATCGTCTCGCGGACGGTCCGGACGCCGTCGAGGTCCGCCGGGTCGACGACGATGCCGATGATGCGCCCGTCGGTCGGCCAGGTCTGCCCGATCTGGGACAGGGCGGGGCTCGGCGTGACCTTCCTCGGCCGGGCCGCGGTGCTCGGCACCGGCAGGCCGAGACCCTTCGCCACCTCCGCGCACAGCGTCGGGTCGACGTTGGCCAATACCGCGAGCTGGCGTTCCTTGATGGCCTGCTCGTAGCACTTGCCGAGCTCGAAGGTGAACGCGCGCACGACGTGTTCCTTCTCGACCGGCGTGAGGCTCAGCCAGAACAGCCGCGGCTGCGTGAAGTGGTCCGCGAACGACGCGGGCGACTGCCGGACCTTCACCGCCCTCGGCAACGGCTGCGCCACCTCGACGAACGGCCGGTCCTCCGCCTTCGCGACGAACGGGTTGCCGCCGTCGAGCGTGTTCGGCCGGTAGGGCGCCACACCCCCGTGCACCGCGTGCTGGTGGAACCCGTCGCGCAGCATGTCGTTGACCGGCACGTGCGGGCGGTTGATCGGGATCTGGTTGAAGTTCGGGCCGGCGAGCCTCGACAGCTGCGTGTCGAGGTAGGAGAACAGCCGCGCCTGGAACAGCGGGTCGTCGGTGACGTCGATGCCCGGCACCAGGTTCCCGAGGTGGAACGCGACCTGCTCGGTCTCGGCGAAGTAGTTCGTCGTGTTGCGGTTGAGCGTGAGCATGCCGACCGGCTGCACCGGCGCGAGCTCCTCGGGCACGATCTTCGTCGGGTCGAGCAGGTCGATGCCCTCGAAGGTCTGCTTCGGCGTGTCCGGGAAGAGCTGCAGGCCGAGCTCCCACTGCGGGTACGCGCCGGACTCGATGGCGTCGGCGAGGTCGCGGCGGTGGAAGTCCGGGTCGATACCGTTGATCATCTGAGCCTCCTCCCACACCAGGGAGTGCACGCCCAGCTTCGGCTTCCAGTGGAACTTCGCGAGCGCCGTCCCGCCCTCGGCGTTCACGAGGCGGAACGTGTGGACGCCGAAGCCCTCCATCGTGCGGTAGGAGCGGGGGATGCCGCGGTCGGACATGTTCCACATGACGTGGTGCGTCGCCTCGGTGTGCGTGGAGACGAAGTCCCAGAACGTGTCGTGCGCGCTCTGCGCCTGCGGGATCTCGCGGTCCGGGTGCGGCTTGCCGGCGTGGATGACGTCGGGGAACTTGATCCCGTCCTGGATGAAGAAGACCGGGATGTTGTTGCCCACCAGGTCGAAGTTGCCCTCCTGGGTGTAGAACTTCGTCGCGAACCCGCGGGTGTCGCGCACGGTGTCGGCCGACCCGCGCGACCCCAGCACGGTCGAGAACCGCACGAACACGGGCGTCTCCACGCCGTCGCCCAGGAAGGCGGACTTGCAGACGTTCGCCGCCGTGCCGTAACCGACGAAGACGCCGTGCGCGCCATAGCCACGTGCGTGCACCACGCGCTCCGGAATGCGTTCGTGGTCGAAGTGCATGACCTTCTCGCGCAAGTGGTGGTCCTGCAACAGCGTCGGGCCGCGCTCGCCGGCCTTCAGCGAGTGGTCGGTGTCGTAGAGCCGAGTGCCGGCCGACGTGGTGAGGAACTCGCCCTGCTGGGCGTTCGCGATCTTCGGGGCACCGGTCGGCGCGCCCGTGGGCGACACCGTCTCCGGCGCGTCCTGGTCGGGCTTGGGCGGCAGCGGCCCGCGAGGTTCCGTCGGCTCCTCGAGCGACGGCGGCTCGCTGTTCGGCGCGCCCGGGATCGGCGGGTTCACCAGTTCGGTGACCTTGTCCACCGCCTTTTCGAGCGCCGCCTTCACGAGCTTGCCCGGCTTGTGGGTTGCCACTGCGTCCTCCTCGGGGGTCAACGTCTGAGAAGGCAGTACCCGCGACTTCACCGGATATGCGTCGTTGATCCGGGTACTCCGGCACCGATTCCGAGAGGCTCAGGAGGCCCCATGTTCACGCTGACCCGCTTGCTGGGCGCGGCCACCGCCGCGTACAGCGGCACGATCATCGCCGCCCCCAAGGTGCTCGCGAAGCCGTGCGGCCTCACCACCCCGACAGGTGATGTGTCACGGCCCGTGCGCACCCTGATCGGGGCCATCGGCGCTCGGGACGCGGCGATCGGGACGGCGATGGTGTTCGCGCCTCCCGGTCCGGCGCTGCGGACGGCGGTGGCGGCGCGGGTCGCGTCGGACACCGCGGACGCGCTGGTGTTCGGGCTGACGCTGCCCGATCCGGTGGCCCGCAAGAAGGTGGTGGCGTTCGCGCTGTTCTGGGCGGGGTTGTGCGCGGTGTCGCTGCGGTGGGCGTAGTGCGGTGGGCGGTAGGGGGCCTCAGGTGATGGCCGGCACGGTGGACCGCGTCCGGCGAGGCGCCTCGCCACCCCTCCCGCCACCGTCCCGCCCCGCGTCCCACCGCCGCCCGCTCACCACGTTCCGAACAACGTCGTGAGCGGTGTGTCACAGCAGCTCGGCACGGCCACCTGCTGTGTCATCCCGGCGGATCTTCGCCTGTAGGCTTCGACGCCAGCAGGTGCACACGTCAAGCAGTCGGCGCATGATCCTGCTGCACAGCGGCGGTCGGTACCGTCGCTCGTCCAGCCGTTTCGACTGCCTAGGAGACTTGAGTGACCGACGCAGGGCACGCCCAGCGCCTGACCGAACTGTTGCGGACCAACGCCGACTCACTGATCGGCAGGTGGGTGGACGCGGTCGCGGCCCTGCTGCGCGGACGTGCGACGAAGACGGAGCTCGAAAGCGACTTCCGGGAGTTCTACGACGTGCTGCTGCCGCTCGTCGGCAACGACGGCAAGGACACGGGCTCGCCGGCGTTCGGTGAGATCCGGTCGTTCCTGGACGAGTATTCGCGCGCCAGGGTGCGGGCCGGGTTCACGCCGTCGGAGACCGCGTCGAGCATCTTCTCGCTCAAGCGGGAGGTCTTCGACCTCGCCGAGAACGAGGAGGACCCGCAGATCTTCCGGCAGCTCATGGCGTTCTCCGGGCTGCTGGACGCGCTGGGGCTGCTGACGTTCGAGTTCTACGCGCAGGCCCGCGAGGAGATCATCCGCGAGCAGTCCGAGCAGCTGCTGGAACTCACGACCCCCGTGGTGAAGATCTGGGAGGGCGTGCTCGCGGTGCCGCTGGTCGGCACACTCGACTCCGCGCGCACCCAGGTCGTGATGGAGAAGCTGCTCGAGGCGCTGGTGGAGACCGGGTCCGAGCACGCGATCATCGACATCACCGGTGTGTTCGCCGTCGACACGCAGGTCGCGCAGCACCTGCTCAAGACGGTCGTCGCGGCCCGGCTCATGGGCGCCGAGTGCATCGTGTCGGGCATCCGGCCGCAGATCGCGCAGACCATCGTGGCGCTGGGCATCGAGTTCGGCGACATCATGACCAAGGCCTCGCTCGCCGACGCGCTGCGGTACGCGCTGCGCCGTGACGGCGTCGACGTCGTGCAGCGCGAGGTGCGCTGATGGAGCGCGTCCCGATTCTCAAGATCGGCGGCATCCTGCTCGTCTCCATCCAGATCGACCTGCAGGACCAGAGCGTGCTGGCGCTGCAGGAGGACCTGGCCGAGAAGATCAGCTCGACCGGTGCCCACGGCGTGGTGATCGACATCTCCGCGGTGGAGATCGTCGACTCGTTCATCGGGCGGATGTTCGCCACGATCGCGTCCATCTCGCGGCTGTTCGACGCGGACACGGTCGTCGTCGGCATGCGTCCGGCCGTGGCGATCACACTGGTGGAACTGGGTCTCACGCTCGGTGGCGTGCGCACGGCCCTCGACCTCGAACGCGGTATGAAGATTCTGGGGCAGCTCGGTCGCGGACGGACCACCTGATGCCGCCCCGGTCCGAGGGGCCGGAACAGGTTCCCATCAGTGGAGACGACGACGTGGTGCGCGTGCGCCAGCTCGTGCGCGCGTACGCCCAGCAGACCAAGCTGTCGCTCGTGGACCAGACGAAGCTGGTCACCGCCGCCAGTGAGCTCGCCCGCAACACGCTGATCTACGGCGGGGGAGGGTTCGCCCGCGTCGAAGAGGTGAACGACGGCCGCCGCGCCGGCGTGCGCGCGTCGTTCCACGACGAGGGGCCCGGCATCCCGGACCTCACCCTGGCCCTCGCCGACGGCTGGAGCAGCGGCAGCGGTCTCGGGCTCGGCCTGAGCGGTGCCCGCCGCCTGGTGGACCAGTTCGACCTCGACACCGAGGTCGGGCGCGGAACGGTCGTGACGGTGACCAAGTGGAAGAGATGACCACCGCGAACTGCCTGCCGCTGGTGCGCGACGAGGCCTGGCTGCCGGTCGAGGAGACCGCCCAGGTCGGCAGGATCCGGCGCACGGCCACGGCACTCGCCGAGAAGCTCGGCTTCGAGGCGGCCCGCACGGCGGAGATCGGGCTCGCGGTCACCGAGATCGGCACGAACCTGCACAAGCACGCCCGGCACGGCGTGGTCGTGATCCGTTCCGTGCGCGGCGAACAGGACGCGGCCGTCGAGGTCGTGGCGATCGACCGCGGGCCGGGCATCGCCGACATGGCGCTCGCCTGGCAGGACGGGCAGTCCACGACGGGCACCCTCGGCGTCGGACTCGGTGCCGTGGCGCGGTTGTCGTCGAGCTGCTCGATGACGTCGCGTCCCGGCCAGGGCACCGCGCTGGTGGCCCGGTTCGCGCCCCGGGCCGACTGGGCGCCCGAGTGGGGTGTGGAGAACGCGGCGGGGCTGACCAGGCCGATCGGCGGCGAGGACGTGTGCGGTGACGCGTACGCGTTCTCCCACGGCACGAACCGGATGACTCTGATGATGTGCGACGGGTCCGGGCACGGGCCGCTGGCGGCCTCGGCGTCCGACGCGGCGGTGCGGCTGTTCCGCGAGCAGCCCTTCCTGCCGCCCGAGCAGATGGTCCAGCACCTGCACACGGCGTTGCGCGGCACCCGCGGCGGCGCGGTCGCCGTCGCCGACATCGACCTCGTCGCGAGGACGGTCCGCTACTGCGGCCTCGGCAACATCGGTGCCGCGGTCCTCGCCGACGGCCGCAAGCAGGGCATGATCTCGGTGCCCGGTGTGGCGGGCCACCAGGCGCGCACGATCCGCACGTTCGACTACCCGCTGCCGGAGCGGGCGGTCGTGGTGATGCACTCCGACGGTCTGACCGAGCGGTGGGGCGCCGACCACGGCAGCGACCTGGCCGTCGACGAGCCCGTGCTCATCGCCGCCACGTTGCTGAGGGAGGCGGGAGTGCGCAACGACGACGCCTGCGTGCTCGTGGCCAGACCGGCATGACACCGTCGGAGCTGCTGCGGCTGGCGATCAGCGACGAGCGGGACGTGTTCCTGCTCCGTCAGCGTGGTCGCCAGGTCGCGGCGGCGGTCGGCCTCGACGGCCAGGACCAGGTCAGGGTGGCGACGGCGCTGAGCGACGTCGGCCGGGAGCTGGTGCGCCAGGACGTGAGCACGACCGCGGTGTTCCGGATGCGGCGCGCGCCGGCCCCCGCGCTGCTGGTCGAACTGAGCTGGCAGGCCGTCGTGTCGGGCTCGGGCCCGGGCTGGGACACCGCCCGGCGGTTGATGAACGCCCTGGTCATGACCAGCACCGGCGTGACGCTGGTGAAGAACGTGCCGCAGGGGATCGTGCTCGACCAGGACCTGCTCGGCGACCTGCGCGAGACCACCACCGGCACCTCCGCCCTCGACGAGCTGCGCGCGCAGAACCAGGAGCTCCTCGAGACGCTCGAGAACCTCGAGGTGAAGAGCAAGGAGCTGGAGCGGCTCAACGACGAGCTGGAGGAGACCAACCGCGGCGTCGTCGCGCTCTACCAGGAGCTGTCCGAGGAGCTCGAGACCACGAACCAGGGCGTGGTCGCGCTGTACGCGGAGCTCGACGCCAAGTCCGCGGAGCTGAAGGACGCGGCCGCCGCGCGCATCCGGTTCTGGTCCAACATCAGCCACGAGCTGCGCGCCCCGATCAACTCCGTCGTCGGCCTGACCCGCCTGCTCGGCGGTCCCGGCAGCGACCCCATGACCGACGACCAGCGCCACCACGTCGACCTGATCAACGAGTCGGCGGCGACGCTGCTCGCGCTGGTCAACGAGCTCCTCGACACCGCGAAGGCCGAGTCTGGCAGCCTCCGGCCGCGGATGGCGCCCGTCGCGCTCGACTACGTGATCACCCAGCTGCGCTCGGCGGTCCGGCCGATGCTGCGCTCCGGCGACGTGGAGCTGGTGGTCGGGGACCTGCCCGAGCTGCGGCCGCTGGTCACCGACGAGACGATGCTCGTGCGGATCCTGCGCAACGTGCTGTCCAACGCGGTGAAGTTCACCAAGCACGGCGAGATCCGGTTCACCGCCGACCTCGGCCCCGGTCCCGACGAGGTCCGGTTCGTGGTCACCGACACCGGCATCGGGATCCCGGCGGAGGAGCAGGACAAGGTGTTCGAGGAGTTCTACCAGGTTCCGAACGCGCTGCAGGTAGGCGCGAGCGGTACCGGCCTCGGCCTGTCCTACGCGCGCAAGCTCGCCGAGATCCTCGGCGGGAGCCTGACGCTGAGCAGCAACCCCGGTGAGGGCACCGAGGTCGTGCTCACCCTGCCGATCGCGGACGACGAGTCCGTCCAGCCCACGCCGGTCGCGTGCGCGGTGATCGCGGACGACGACGAGAAGTGCCGCGAGGAGCTGCGCGGCGCGCTCGCGGGCATCGCCACCGAGGTCGTCGAGACGCAGGACGGCCGCAGCGCCCTGAACATCGTCAAGGAGCGGCGCCCTGACCTGCTCCTGGTGGGCGCGAGCACTCCGCTGATGAGCGGCAGCGCCGTGTTGTCCGCGTTGAGGCTTGACCCGGAGCTGGCCGGGGTACCAGTGGTCATCGTGTGCGGCGACGACCCCGGCGGTCTCGCCCGCAGCGTGCACAGCCTCGGCGCGGCCATGCTGCACGAGGCGCGGATCTCCCCGGAAACGGTGGGCCGTGCGATCAGGGACGCACAGCTCACGGCGCGAAGAACGGACCTCCGATGAACCCGACAGCCATGGGTGGCGGACCGGCGAGGGTCCTCGTGGTGGACGACCTGGAGGCCAGCAGGTTCATCGCCTGCAGCTGGCTGCGCCGCAGCGGCCACACGGTGGTCGAGGCGACCACGGCGGCCGAGGCGCTCGTCGCGATCGAGTCCGAGTCGTTCGACCTCGTGCTGCTCGACGTGCACCTGCCGGACATGAGCGGCTACGACGTCACCGAGCGCATCAAGGCCGACCCGCGCACGAGCTCGATCCCCGTGGTGATGCTCTCGGCGACCTACATCGAGCCCGAGGACAAGGTCACCGGCCTGACCCGCGGCGCCGACGCGTACCTGACCGAACCGGTCGACCCCGGCGAGCTGCTGGCCAACGTCGAGGCGGCGCTGCGCTACCACCGCGCCCGTGCGCTCGCCGAGCACCTGGCCGCCAGGCTGACCCGTCTCGCCACGGCCACGTTCGCGATCAACGCGGCGACGACGTTCGGCGCGCTGGTCGAGGCGGCCGCGATCGGGGCGGCGGACGTGCTCGACACGCAGGCGACCGCGGTGCTCACCTCTCCGTCCGGCGACGTCCGCGTCGCGACGGTCGGCGCCCGGCAGCCCGAGGCCCTGGCGCGCCCGGACAGCGCCGACGTCGAACAGTGGATGACCGCGCTCAACCCCGGTGTCGGTGTCGTGGTGGTGGACGAGGCCGACGTGCCGTGGCACCCGACGAAACCCGCCGTGGCCGTGCTCGCGCGCACGAAGCCGCGCAGGCCGCCGATCGGCATCGCCGTGGGGCCCTGGGCCGTGCGCACCGACGACGACCGCAACCTGCTGCGCCAGCTCGCCCAGGCCACGGCACTGGCCGCGGAGGGCCTGCACACGTTCGCCGAGGAGCACTCGCTCGCGCTCACGTTGCAGCGCAGCCTGCTGCCGAGGACGTTGCCGAGCCTCCCGGAGCTGCCGATGACGGCCCGGTACGTGCCCGCGTCGAGCAACGCCGAGATCGGCGGCGACTTCTACGACGTGATCGAGCTCGACGGTCACGTGCTCATCGCCATCGGCGACGTCTGCGGTCACTCCATCGAGGCCGCGACGGTGATGGCCGAGGTGCGCCACACCCTGCGCGCCTACGCCGTCGAGGGGCACCGGCCCGCCGAGATCCTGCGCAGGGTCGACACCCTGCTCGAACGCTTCCACCCGACGGGCGGCCTGACCACCATGTGCCTTCTGCAGGTCGACCCGGAGGCGGGCACGATGGCCGTCGCGAACGCGGGCCACGTGCCCCCGTTGGTCGTGGACGACGAGGGTGCCCGCTACGTCCCGGTCCACGGCCCGTTGCTGGGCATCGGGTTGGACAGGCCGGAGGCCACCGAGATGCCGTTGCCGCGGGGCACGACCGTGCTGCTGACGACCGACGGCCTCGTCGAACGACGGGGCGTCGACCTGGACGAGGGCATGGAGAAGCTGCGCGCGACCGTGTCGAACACGGAGGACATGGACGTCCTCGCCGACCGGCTCCTGGACGAGCTGGGCCGGGGCAAGCAGGACGACATCGCCCTGCTTCTGCTGCGACGGCTCGCGTGACCGCCCTGGTGGTCGACATGCCGGTGCGGCCGGGCATGTCGATGTCGTCGTTGCGGCGCGACGTCACGAAGGCGCTGGGCGAACTGGGGGAGGACCACCTCTACGACGTGCAGCTGGTCGTGACCGAGCTGGTGAGCAACGTCCTCGACCACACCCCGTCGAGCACCGGCCACCTGAGGATCCTGCACGGCCAGGACCCGTGCGCGGTGATCGTCGAGGTGGACGACGAGTCGGCGACCGAACCGGTCTACGGCCGGTCGCGCCTGGGCGAGAACCGCGGCCGCGGGATCGTGGTGGTGGACAACATCTCGCGGCAGTGGGGCAGCAGGCCGCGCGGTGCCGAGGGCAAGACGGTGTACGCGGTGGTCGACTGCACGGGGTGAGGCGGGGAACACGGCGCGCGATGGCCTGCCCGCACCACCGAGCCGGCCACCGCGCCCGTTCCGTCAGCCCGACGGCTGCAGCAGGATCTTCTGCGCGCCGTTCTGCTTCTTCTGGAACATCTCGTACGCCCGCGGCGCGTCCTCGAGCGGCAGCCGGTGCGTCGCGAAGTCGTCCACACCCAGGGGGTCGTCGGAGCCGGTGAGCAGCGGCACGATGTCGTCGACCCAGCGGCGGACGTTCGCCTGGCCCATGTGCAGCCGGATCTGCTTGTCGAACAGCTCCATCATGGGCATCGGGTCGATCATGCCGCCGTACACGCCGGACAGCGAGATGGTGCCGCCGCGCCGCACGGCGTCGATGGCGGCGTACAACACGCTGAGCCGGTCGATGCCCGCCTTCTCGGTGAGCAGCGCGCCGGCCGCCCTGGGCAGTGCGGCGACCAGGTTGTGGGCGATCCGGGCGACCGGGGCGCCGTGCGCCTCCATGCCCACCGCGTCGATGACGGAGTCCGCGCCCCGGCCGCCGGTGAGTTCGCGGATCGCGGCACCGATGTCGTCGTGGTCGCGGGTGTCGAGCACGGTCACGCCCCGCGCTTCGGCACGGGCGAGGCGTTCCTGCACGAGGTCGACGCCGATGACCAGGCCGGCGCCCCGGTGCAGGGCGATGCGGGCGCTCATCTGGCCGATCGGGCCGAGGCCGAAGACCACGACCGAGCCGCCCCGCGGGATCTCGGCGTACTGGACGGCCTGCCAGGCGGTCGGCAGCACGTCGGAGAGGTAGACGAACCGGTCGTCCGGCGGGCCGTCCGGGACCTTGATCGGCCCGTAGTGCGCTTGCGGCACCCGCAGGTACTCGGCCTGCCCGCCCGGCACCCGGCCGTAGAGCCTGGTGTAGCCGAACAGCGCGGCGCCCTTGCCCTGGTCGGTGACCTGGGTGGTCTCGCACTGCGACTGCAGGCCGCGGTCGCACATGAAGCAGTGGCCGCAGGAGATGTTGAACGGCACGACCACCCGGTCACCGGGCTTGAGCGAGGTGACCTCGGCGCCGACCTCCTCGACGACGCCCATCGGTTCGTGGCCCAGCACGTCGCCCTCGGTCATGAACGGGCCGAGGACCTCGTAGAGGTGCAGGTCCGAACTGCACACGCCGGTCGACGTGACGCGGATGACCGCGTCCGTCGGCGTCTCGATCCCGGGGTCCGGCACCGCGTCCACGCGGACGTCGCGCTTGCCGTGCCAGGTGACCGCCTTCATCGTCGCTCCACTTCGACCGGCTGCTGGGGATGGTCGTCGGGTGCCCTGGTGATCTCCTGACAAACCCGGCGCGGATTCCGTTTCGCGTGGCCAGGCCCGGGGTAGGTCTGCCTTACGTCAAGCAGTCGGCGCTTCGAGCTCCTGCGTGCGATGGCGGTGGACTGATGAGCGTGCAGACCGGTTTCCACTTCGACTCAGACGACACGGCCCGCAGGCTGCGCCGGTACGTGGACGACGTCCTCGACGCCGCAGGGCTCTCCGGCTACGGCTACCTCGACCACGTCGACGGCTCCTGGAACGCGTACGTGGCGGTGGACGGCCGGGTGCCGGGCTTCCCCGATCACGACGTGGCGTTGCTGTGGGCCCAGGACGACGGCTGGTCCGTGGCCGCGGAGAACCCGGCGGACGGCTCCCTCGTGGTGATCGACCGGCTCGCCGGACCGCGGCAGTCGCCCGCCGCGGTCGCGCGATGGGTCCGGTCAGTGCTGCGGCGCCGGCCACCGCAGACGGGTGCGCAGCGACGACTCGTCAGCTGACCAGGCCGACAGCAGGTGGTTCGCGAGGCGTGACTCCAGGTGCTCGGTCGCCTGGATGCCGAACACGACGTCGGCCCGGAGACCCGGTTCCTGCTCCAGCAAGGAGCCGATGACGTCGTTGCGCATGATCTGCTCGTGCACGGCGTCGGCCTCGATGTGCTCGGTGAAGAACTCGGCGCAGCGCGGGTCGGCCTCCAGGCGCGTCAACGCCTGCGCCATCCGCTGGGCGCTCGGCGCGGTGGTGATCTCGGCGGCGGCGAAGTGGCCGACCAGGGCGCCCCGCAGCGACCGGTGCAGGCCGAACAGCGACATCATGTTGACGATCGCGATGGCGGGCGCCGGCACGTCGTCGAGGTAGTGCAGGTACTCCGACGACATCCCCGCGCCGTCGAGCAGGTCGGCGTAGAGGCGGGAGTGCATCCGGTCGGCCTTGCCGCCGCCGAACTCGTCGAACTCCACCGCCACCAGAGCTGCCTTCGCCCGGCCGTGCAGCCGGGGGATCACCCACGCGTGCGGGTCCGCCTCCTTGTGGTGATAGACCGAGCGGTGCGCGAAGTACTCGCACATCTGCTCCCAGGTCCCGTGGTCGCGCAGGTGGTGCGAGACGCCGTTGCCGGGGACGTGCTCCACCAGCAACGCCCCGAGCTCGGCGTCGAGGTCGTCGCCGCCGTCCACATCGGACCGCAGGGCGTCCAGGAAGACGCGTTCGGCCTGGGCGCGCAGCCGCAGCAGTTCCGGGTCCCACTCCCACTCCGGGTTCACGCCGTCGAAACCGCGGTAGTGCAGTTCGTACAGCGTGTGCAGGGCGATGGTGAGGTCCTCGCCGTACGGATCGGCGGCCGTGAACGCGATCGGGCGCCCGTCCGGGTCGCCGCTCAGTGCGGCGACGACCTGTTCGGACAGCGGGCCACGAGGTGAGGGAAGGTGCACTCGGGGGTCATACCCGCTGGGCGAGCAACTGATGCACCAGTTCCAGCTCCCCGCGTTCCTCCAGCGCCGGGGTCACGTGCTTCACGAGGTCCTCCAGCACGGCGGTGGCGGGCACCCGGCACTCGCGCCACGGGTCGACGCCGACGCCGTCGATGCCGTACCGCGAGGCGGTCCACACGGCGGCGGCGAGCACGTCGTCCCGGACCGCGGGAGGTTCGTTGCCGCGTTGCACGTCCTCGTTCGCCGCGTGCACGAGAGCGCGCGACAGCGCCGCCTGCAGGACCGCGTCGTCGACCGAGGCGGCGGCGTCGGCGGCCCGGAACTCCACCGTGGGGAACTTCGAGGCCAGGCGCAGCAGCCAGAACGACTGCGCGGAGTCCACCAGCGTCCCGCACGCGACCATCCGCGCGACCTGCGCGTCGTAGTCGGCGGCGTCCGCGAACAGCGGCGGCACCCCGGAACCCGGGAACCGCGACTGCAGCACCATCCGCCAGCTCGCGTAGCCGTGGTCGGGGGAGTTGGCGGAGAGCGCGAGCAGCGTCGGCAGCCAGGGCCTGAGGTGGTTCACCACCGCCACCGCCGTCTCCCGGTCGGGGACGCCGACGTGCACGTGGCACCCGGAGGCCTCGTAGTCCTCGATGACACCCGCATACGTGTCGAGAACGCGGTGGTACCGCGCGCCGTTCGTCACCACCGGGCGGTTCGCCGCCTTGGTCGGCGTGCCGCGGGAGAGCAGTTCCAGACCCTCGGCCTCGGCGGCCGCGGCGACCGACCCCCGTGCCAGGGCCAGTGCCCGCCGGAGCTCGTCCATGGTGGTGCACGGCCCGGTCGCCGCTTCCACCTGCGTGGCGGCCAGCTCCGCGTGGAACTTGGTCAGCTCCGTGTCCCGCAGGCGCGTGAGAACGGCGTTCGCGCGCAACACGGTCCGCCGGGAAGCGGGATCGACGAGCAGGAACTCTTCTTCGACGCCAACGGTGTCGGCACACGCGTCAGGCAAGCGCCATCTCCGGTCTTCGTCGGAACGTTGCCGCCCCGGTTACCCGCCGCCGGTAGAGACGAACCGCCCCGGGGTATTCGGATCGGCATGGACGACAAGACGACCGAGGCGCTCGGCAAGCTGCGCAAGGCCCTCGAGACCACCGAACGGGCCCGCGGCCACCTGTACTCGTTCCACCAGCTCACCGGCACTGCGGACTTCGAGCTGGGCGACGCCATCACCCTGCTGCGCGAAGCAGGACACCCCGACCACGCGAAGCGCGTGCAACGGGAGCTCCTCGGCCGCAACGTCCTGCCGGGCCGGTGGACGTTCCAGGTCGTCGAGGAGTACGACGACATGTACTACGAGGTGTTCCGCGAGGTGGAGCGCGCCGTCCGGGACGACCTCGCGGACGGGCAGCGGCACGTGTTCGAGAAGGAGCTGAAGCGCGAGCGGCAGCGGCGCAGCGCGGAGGCGTACGACGACTGAGGGAGTCGTGCTGGACGACCTCGCACCAGACGTGGCTGCGCGATCCGGCGGGTGGCCGCCGGACGTGTTCCGCGAGCCTCACGAGGACGACGTGGGGACGCGCTGCCGCCGCGCGGGGTGAACCGGGAGCGAGGTCCGGCGGGCCGGCCGGGTCTCGCCCGCCCTGCCGGACCCGGCTCGAGGTGCGCACCACGCGCCCGCCCCCGGGCCTCGGCCCGTCAGCCGCCGTAACAGGCCCCCACCGAGATGTTCACCTGCGTCGACGTGATGCTCCGCCCCTTCTCCGAAGCCACGAACGCGGCCACGGCCCCCACGTCGGACATGGTCGCGGCCCGCTTCAGAGGTGAGCTGTCGATGATGCCCTGCCGCGGCCCCTCCATCTCCGGGATGTCCGGGAACGTGTCGACGATGCCCCCGGTCAGCAGCGTCACCGTGCGCACGCCGTGCGGTGCGAGCTCCACGGCCCACTGGCGGCGCAACGACTCGACGGCGTCGAAGCCGACCTGCACGTTGCCCATGCCCGCCATCGCGTTCGCGGGGTCGGAGCCGCCGAAGAACAGCAGCACGCCCGACTCCTGCTTCACCATGTGGCGGGCGGCGGCCCTGGTGGTGATCAGCTGGGTGGTGAGGGCCCTGGCGACGGCGCCGGCGAGGGCGTCCACCGGGATGTCCGACAGCGGCTGGAAGTTGCCCTCGCCGGTGATGACGTTCACCGACACGTCGACGCTGCCGGTCTTCTCGACGACGGCGTCGACGTGGTCGTTCACGGCGGCCGCGTCGGTGGCGTCGACGACCGCGGTCTCGGCCTGGCCGCCCGCGGCGCGGATGCGTTCCGCCACGGCCTCGAGCTTCGCGGGCGTCCTGCCGGCCAGGAACACGCGCGCGCCCTCGGCGGCGAAGGCGTCGGCCATCGCGCCGCCGATCGAGCCGCCGCCCCCGTAGATCACCGCGGTCTTGTTCTCCAGCAACATGGTGCTCTCCTATTCGTTGCTGGAGAAGCTAGGGGCCGGAGGCCGGGGTCCACATCGGTCACGTGACTGGCGTCAGACCGGCCGGGTAAGTCATCCGAGGCCGAGCTGCGCGAGTTCGATCCGTCGGGTGACGCCGAGCTTGGGGTAGGCGCGGTACAGGTGGTGGCCGATCGTGCGCGGGCTCAGGAACAGCTGCGCGCCGATCTCCTTGTTGCTCAGGCCCGCCGCGGCCAGCCGGACGACCTGCACCTCCTGCGGGGTCAGGTTCCTCAGGACGTCGTCGGCCACCGGGTCGAGCGACGGGCGTTCGCCGAGCGCGGTCAGTTCGGTGCGGGCGCGTGCCTCCCACGCGGGCGCTCCCAGCCGCGTGAAGCCGGCCAGGGCGGCGGTCAGTTGGGTGCGCGCCTCGCCGCGGCGGCGTCGCCGGCGCAGCCATTCGCCGTGCAGCAGCTGCGTCCGGGCCTGGTCGAACCGGCCGCCGTGCAGGGCGTGCAGGTCCAGCGCCGCGCGGTAGTGCTCCTCGGAGTCCTCGACCATCGCCTGGCAGCGCCGCAGCAGTGCCGTCGCGACCGGACTGTTCACGTGCGCCGCCCACCGCTCGAACCCCGCGAGCTGCTCGGTGACGCGGTCCGGGTCGCCGTCCCGCACGCAGGCCTCGACCAGGTCCGGGACCGCGCGGATCAGGAAGTCGTACCGGGCCGGGCCGGTGCAGACGGTGTGCAGCGCGTCGAACGCCGCCCCGTACCGCCCGGCGGCGAGGTCCAGGAGGCCGAGACCCCAGAACACGAGCGCGGTGCCGACGGCGTGCCGTCCGTCGAGGAACGGCAGCACCTCCGCGGCCACCGAACGGCAGTGCTCCTCGTCGCCCCGCACCGCGGCCAGCCACACGGACGCCGCCCGCAGCACCGCGACCTCCGTGTCCATCCCGAACTCGCGGCTGAGCGCCACCGCCTCGGCCAGGGCCGTCTGCGCGCCGAGGAAGTCGCCGCGCAACATCTCGGCGAACGCCAGGACCTCCTGCGCGTAGGGGATCCAGGTCAGCGCACCGCCGGCGCGCACCTCGGCCAGCATCGCCTCCATCACCGCGGCGGTCGCCCGGTCGTCGGCCAGCATCAGGCCGCTGAACCCGGCCACGACCCGGTGCATCGTGTGCTCGCCGGGCAGCCGGCCGATCTCCACCATCGCGCGCAACGGACCGGCGGCGCGCTCCGGCCTGCCGCTCAGCAGGTCGCCCCAGCTGATCTGCGCGTCGGCGGACGCCCTGGCGCGCGAGCCGGGTTCCAGCCGCAGCCGTGCCATGAGCCGGCCGCTCTCGGCGAGCAGGTGCAGCGCGCCCGCGTCCCGGCTCGCGCAGGCCATCTCCGTCAGCATCACGAGAGCACGTTCGGGGTCGCTGTCGAGGACGAGCCGCGCAGCCTCGCACGCCAGCGCCGCGTCCGCCCCTGGCGACTCCCGCTCGTACTCGATCTGGCCGCGCAGCAGCGTCACGTCGGCGACCACGGCCGGATCACCGGTGAGCGAGGTGACCTCGACGGCCAGTCGTGCCGCGCGGTCGGGCTTGCCCGCGTCGTAGGCGGCGAGCGCGGCCTTGGCGATGCGCCTCGCCTTGAGCTCCGGGTCCACGCTCAGGCGTCCCGCGCGGTCGTACGCGGCGGACACGGCCATCGCGCCACCACGGCGTTCGGCGCGCAACGCGGTCCGTTCGAGCTCGGCGGCCACGGCCTCGTCCGGCTCGGTCGTGGCGGCGGCCAGGTGCCAGGCGCGGCGGTCCAGCACCTCCGGGGTCGCGAGCGCCTCGGCGAACGCCCGGTGCACCGCGATCCGCTGGTGGTGCGTGGCGCACTGGTAGGCGGCGGCCCGCACGAGCGGGTGCCGGAACGCGAGCTCGCCGTCCGCCACGCTGATCAGCCCCGCGCGTTCGGCCGCGTCCAGGTCGGAGACGTCCGCGCCGACCGCACGGGCCACCCGCAGCACCGTCTCCATCCCGGCGAACCGGTCGGCGGCGGCGACCAGCAGGATCGACTGGCACGCCGGCGGCAGGCCCACGACCTGCGCGCGGAACGCGTCCTGCACCCGGCGCGTGACCGGCAGCGGCCCGACCTGGTGCGCCGGTTCGGCCCGCCCCTCGCGCTGCGCGGCCAGCCTCGCCGCGCCGAGTTCCAGCAACGCCAGCGGATTGCCGCCCGACTCCTCCAGCACCCGCGCCCGCATCGGCGCCGTCAGCCCCGGGCTGCACTCGTCGAGCAGACCGGCCGCCGCCTCCGGCGACAGGTGCTGCAGGCGCAGCTCCTCGATGCCCGGCGTCGGGAACGGCACCGCCGTGTCGCGGACCGCGAACAGCATCACGACCGGATCCGCCTGGAACCGCCGCGCGGCGAACAGCAACGCGTCCGACGACCCCCGGTCGAGCCACTGCGCGTCGTCGACCACGCACAACAACGGCCGCTCCGAGGCCAGCTCCGCGAGCAGCGTCAAGGTCGCCGCACCGATCAGGAACGGCGTCGTCGCCGTGTCGCTGCTCAAGCCGAACGCACCGCGCAGCGCGTCGGCCTGCGGTCCGGGCAGCAGGTCGAGCCGGTCGAGGTACGGGTACAGCAGGAGGTGCAGCGCGCCGAACGCCAGTTCCGCCTCGGACTCGATCCCGACACCTCGCAGGACCCGCATCCCGTCCGCCGCGGCCACCGCGTGGTCGAGCAACGCCGACTTGCCGATCCCCGCCTCGCCCCGGACGACCAGCGCCGCGCTGCGACCGCCCGACGCCCGCCCCAGCGCCCGCTCGACGTGGTCCCGTTCACCGTCCCGGCCGACCAGCATGGCGAGAGCCTAAGCCGTGTCCCGGACGTCTCGTCGGGCGGTGGTGGCGGGCGAGGGCCCGGAGCCGGCACCGCCGAGACGCCCGGACCGGCGCGGTCCGAGCACGTCGCGGTGACGAAAGACGGAGAGGGACAGCGGCGAACAGGAGCGCCGGACCGCGGCCAGGTCCGAGCACGTCGCGGCGCGGTGGTGCTACCGGTGCGCCAGCGACCTGCTGCGGACGCTGACCAGCGCGGGCGTCGTGGTCACCGCCCGGCAGCTGGTCCGGCCCGTCGAACCGGCCGCGCAGACGCCGGACGAGCCGCACGATCCGGGGTGGACGGTCGATCTCGCCGTCGAGGTGCTGCAGGCGGCGACCCCGCAGGCGGCGCAGCTGGTTCGGGCCCTGGTCGAGCACGAGGGCAGCGCGCCGGCGGAGACGCTGCGCGAGCAGCTCGGCGTGGCCATCGGCCCCGTCACCAAGTCGCTGAACACCGCTGCGCGGAAGCTGTGGGCAGGCGAACGACTCGCCGCCGAGGTCAGCGTCGTGGCCGGCGCGGCGGGCCTCGGTGGCCAGCCTGGAGGCATTGAGTGCCCCGGTCAGCTGGGCCGATCGGGTGTTGTTCTCTGCTGTGGGTTTGGTATCTCGCGGCGCTGAGTACCAAGGGGCGTACGGGGACCGGGGGGTCCCTGTCTGGGGATGTATTTCACTGAGGGGAACAAGACTTGTCACGCACTTCACCAGTGCGCCGCTTCATGCTGCGCGCTTTGTCTGTGAGTGTGGCCGTCGCTCTGACCGCCGCGGTTCCTGCTGTCCTTCCGATGTCCACCGCATCGGCGGCATCTGCGGTCGAGCAGGCGTGGACGCCGGGCGCGGCGAATCGGACCGTGGTGGGAGGGGCGCCGCCTGCGGGCGGGGCCCGGCCGGCAACGGATCAGCGCGGTGTGGCCGGGATCCAAAGCTGGTCACCGTGCCGATCCAGCGACTGGGGGGTGTTGCCGGACTACCCGATCGAACGGTTCCAGGTCAGTGATCGTCTCCAGTTCGGTGTGAACCTTTCCGACGGCAACCTCTGGATCGACCACCGCGACCTCACGATCCGCGGCACCGGGATCGACCTGACCCTGCGGCATTCCTTCGGCTACGACTACAGGTGGCACATCAACGCCGGCCGGGACATGGCGCTGGACATGCGGTTCACCAACCAGGTGCACATGCCCGTGGACGGCGGCGGCTGCGTGTTGTTCCTCCGCAACGCCGACGGCACCTTCGGCACCGCGAGCAATGGTGTCGCGGCGACGTTGACGGAGAACGCGGACGGCTCCTACACCGCGAAGTTCGTCAAGACCGGTGAGACCTGGGTGTTCAACTCCGACGGCTGGCCGCTCAACCGCAAGGACCGCAACGGCAACGCGATCACCTATCACTACCAGTCCGACGGGACGCTGGCCTCGCTGACCGACTCGCAGGGCAGGGTCACCACGTTCCAGTCCAGCGGCGGCAACATCACGCGCATCACCGACCCCAGTGGCACGGTCGTCGGCAACTACTCCTTCGACTCCGAGGGCCGGCTCACGCAGCTGAGCGACCGCGACGGCAAGACGATGAATTTCGGCTACAACGCTGACGGCAGCCGGATCACGTCGCTGGTCGACCAGGCCAACCGCACGTGGGGTTTCACCTATACCGACTACAGACTCACCAAGGTGAGCACGCCGACGCGCACGGGTCCGGTCGACACCTTGTTCGACTACACCAAACCCCTCGTCGAGACGACGCAGACGGATCCGAACGGCAACAAGATCGTCTACAAGTTCGACGACAGGTCCCGGCAGATCTCGGCCACCGACGCGCTCGGCAACGCCCAGTCCAAGACCTGGACCGCCAACAGCGACGTCCAGAGCACGACGGACGGGCGGGAGAACTCCACCACCGCGGCGTACGACACCCTGAACAACCTGATCTCCACCACGCTGCCCACCGGTGCCGCCACCGTCGCGGCCTATACGAGCACCGCGCACCCGAACCTGCCGACGTCGGTCAAGGACCCGGCGGGCAACGAGGTGACGAGGGAGTACGACGCGGCGGGCAACCTCACCAAGCTCCGCTCCACGCCGCTGGCCGCCGACCTGGAGGTCCGCACCTACACCGGTCCCAAGGCGCTGCTGGACACCGTGCGCAACGCCAACAACCAGGTGACCAGGTTCGGCTACGACCAGGCCGGAAACCTGACCAGCGTGACGCCACCCGCGCCGATGGGCGCGACCCGCTACACCTACGACTCGTTGTCGCGCATCACCAGCGTGACCGACGGCAACAACAAGCGCATCGACTACGCCTACGACAAGCTCGACCGCATCGTCTCGGTGAGCCACAACGGCACCGTCCTGCAGGCGAACACCTACGACGCGCTGGGCAACCTCAGCACGCGTTCCCACGGCGGTGTGACGAGCCGGTTCGACTACGACGCCCGTCCCACCGGCAGCCAGGTCACCTCGGCGGTGCGCACGCAGGGCGCGTCAACCGAGACGGTGTCCTACGGCTACGACAAGGCGGGCAACCTCACGTCGTTGAAGGACCCCGCGGGCACGGCGACCTACGGCTATGACGCCGCGAACCGCCTGACCTCACTGGTGGATCCGTTCGGGCAGACCACGACGTTCGGCTACGACGCCGCGGACAACCGAACCTCGACGACGTTCCCCGGCGCGGGAACGCAGACCAACACCTATGACAACGCCAACAGGCTGACCGGCCTGACGGTGAAGAACACCGCGGGCGCGGAGCTTCTCAAGGCCGCATACAGCTTCACCACCACCGGCGGTGCAGACAGCGACAAGATGCAGTCGAAGACGATCGCCGGCACCACCACCGCGTATACCTACGACTCGCTGCGGCACCTGAGCAAAGCCGGCACCACGACGTTCACGGTGGACAAGGCCGACAACATCACCAACCTCGGCGGCACTGCGCACGTCGTCAACGGCGCGGACCAGCTCACCTCCGTGGGCGCTCTGAACCTCAGCTACGACGCGGCCGGCAACATCACCGGCGGCACCAACCCGTCCGGGTCCTTCGAGTACTCGCCGACCAACCAGATGGTGCGCGGTGTCACCGACGGCGCACAGACCTTCTCCGCCTCCTACGACACCATCGACCAGACCCAGCCGCGCACCATCACCGAGAAGGTCGGCGGTGTCTCGACCACGCACACGTTCACGCACACCGCACTGGGCACGAGCACGGTCAACGTCGACAACACGCGGATCAGCGTCGCCCGTGACCCGGACGGCAAGCTCGTGACCGAGAAGGCGGGCACGACCCGCTACAACCTGATCACCGACCACCAGGGCAGCGTCCTGGCCCTGCTCGACACCACCGGCACCCTGGCCGCCACCTACACCTACACCCCCTACGGCGGCACGACCGGCACCGGCGCGGCAGCGGGCGCCAACCCGTTCCGCTACGTCGGCGGCTACACCCTCAAGGGCGGACTGACACTGTTCGGCTACCGCTACTACAACTCCTCGTGGGGCCGCTTCACCGCCCCGGACCCCACCCACCAGGAACGCAACCCCTACGCGTACAGCAAGTCCGACCCCATCAACAACACCGACCCGACCGGCGCCTACAGCGTGAACGACCTCAAATCCGACCTGGGCACCATCGCCGACACTGTGGCCGTCGTCGGCGTCGCAGGCGGTGTCGGCGGGTGCGCTCTCGCCGCAGCGGCCGGTTGCCTACCGGGAGCCGCCTCGGGTGCCTTCTACGGTGGCGCGGTTGGCCTCGGCCTCGGCATCGGCATCGTGATTTTCGACTGATCTGGCAAGCGAAGGGACGATCCTCGTGCTGAAAGGCAAGCCGCAGGCGGCAGCAGTACTCGGTCTGGTGGTGATCGGGATTGTCGTAGGCGCCGTCATGACGGTTCTCGACGTGCAGAAACCGTGGACCTATGTGGTGATGGTGATACTCGGCGTTACCGCCGTGGCGTTCATGAGGTGGCGCTTCCATCGCTGAACGTGGCCGGGGCCTGGTCTCGCTAGTGAGATCAGGCCCCGGACATCGTCTTGTAGGGCATTTTCTGATTGGGGCCTGCGGGCGCCATCCCTTCGCGCCGTCCGGCCGGGCCCCGCACAGGCCGATGCCGACGGGGGCGTTGTCGGACCAGGCATCGACGATCTGCGTGTAGCGGTAGAGCTCGGCGGAGTTCGGTCGCCAACCTCCTTGCGCGGCAATGGTTTTCGCGTCGTGCCCTGCTTTGCGTGCTGAGGTGGCCAGCTCGGAGCGCACAGAGTGTCCGGTCAGTCGCACCGGCAGGCCCGCGGTCATCGCGGCGCGGGCGATGATCTCGCTGATGGCCTTGCCGAGCATGTGCGTGGTGCCGATCGTGCCGTGCTTGCTGATCGAGCGGAACAACGCGCCGTCGACGAGCCCGGCCGCGGCCGTCCAGGCGAGCACCGCGCGGACCGGGCAGGTAGGCGGGTGCGTGCCGCGCAGGACGTGCACCGTGCGGGCACCGGTCTTGCCGAAGCGGATCGTGACGACCAGACCCTGCTCCTCCGCGACGACGTCAGTGACGTCGAGGTTCGCGAACTCGCTGCGCCGCGCGCCGAGGGCGAAGCCGAGCAGGACGACGGCGCGGTCACGGACGCCGGCGAGGGTGTCGGGCAGCGCCGCACAGATCTCCCGCAGCTGGGGCACGGTGACGGCGCGGGCCTGGCCGCGGCCGCGGCGCACGTTGTTCTCGGCCAGCTCGCGCACGTAGTGGGCGATCGCGACCATCGCGGTGCCCATCGCGACCGGCTCCACGGTCAAGCCCAGGTCGCGCATCGTCATCAGCACGCCGTAGACGCGGCGCTCGATCGTGGCCGGCGCGAGCTCCTGGCGGACGTGCCAGGCGACGAACCCGACGAACGCGCCGGTCGTGGTGGTCGCGGGCGGGATCTGCAGCTCGGCGCAGTAACGCTGCCAGGCCCGCCAGTCCGCGGCGTACGCGCGCGTCGTCTCGTCCGGCCGGCGCACGTACTGCTGTGCCGCGTCCTCGAGGTCGGCGAGCCGCTGCCGCAACGCGGCGCCGCTCAACTCCACCGTGGTGCCGTCGAAGTCCGGCGATGTCGACGCGGACGCCCCCGAGGACACCGTCGCCGGCACGACGAGCGCGGTCGAGGGGGGCACGGACTCGACGTGGCGGTTCTTGCTGGCCAGGCGGTACTCGACCACCCTGTGGCCCGATCTTGCTAGAGCCTTCCCGCACGCTTCCAACCGATCACGCGCAACCATCGAGGCGCCGGTCGAAGCCCTGCATGAGCTCCGCAACAGGCTTGCGCACCATGAGCCTGTGGAACAAACCCTTGCTGGCGCGCCAGCAGGACATCCATGCCGTGCTGGATGCCATTGATCCCGCACTCAGGGCCTGGGTCACCAAGAACTGCCGCATCTCAGCCTTGTTGCAGGGATGCGCCTTTCCGCTTCCGCACCCTCTAACGCTCACGGTGGGCTCACGCCGCGTCGGCGGCTGACCCAGAGAAGCCAACCACCACGTCGCTCGGCATTGCCGCAGCTCGCAGGCCACTTCTGTGGAGATCTGGCTTGCCGGCTTCCAGCCAACGAGGTGATGGAGACCTTGCTGCTGCTCCACGCATCATCGCTAGGGACCCCACAGGTACGAGCTGCCCGTCGACGCACATCGGTCAAGGGCGTGAAGGCAGTACTTGATCGAGTCCCGTGGTGATCTGCTCAGGATGCCGGTTTGCTTGTGTGCACCCGTACCCGCGGCATCCCGGCGATGACGCCGACGAGAACGACCTGGCGGCCTATGACGCGATGGCCGGCGGCACCGTCTCCGGGCCCTCGCCCTCGCCTGTCACCGGACGAGCGTCCGGGACACGGCCGATCGGGGGGTCAGCGGTACGTCGCGGACGCTTGAGCGAGGCACTAGTCGCCTCTGCTGAAGTGTCCAAACGACCACTGACTGATGACCCGAATCGAGAAGCAATGGACAAGGCATCTGTCGCGCGCTTCCTGCTGCTGGCGCTGCTGTGGGGAAGCAGCTTCACCTTCATCAAGGTCTCCCTCGAAGGGCTGACACCGGGACAGCTCGTGCTCAGCAGACTCGTCCTCGGCGCGGCCGTGCTGCTGTCGATCGCGGCACTCCGCAAGGTCGCGCTGCCGAGGTCCGCGCAGATCTGGGGCCACATCGCGGCCGCGGGTCTGTTCGGCAACGTGATCCCGTTCCTGCTGTTGTCCTACGGCGAGAAGACCACCGGCGCCGGCATCGCGGGCGTGCTGATCGGCGCCACGCCACTGCTGACGCTGGCACTGGCCACCGCCGCGCTGCCGACCGAGCGGGCCACCTCCCGCAAGGCCGTCGGCCTGGCGCTCGGCTTCGTCGGCGTGGTGCTGCTGATCGGCCCGTGGCACGAGTCGCTCGGCTCGCTCAGCGGACGGCTGGCGTGCTTCGGCGCGGCCGTGAGCTACGCGATCGGCTTCGTGTACGTGCGGAAGTACCTGTCGCCGCTGGGGTTGGCGCCGTTGGCGCTGGCCGCGTCGCAGCTCGTGGCGGCGGCCGTGCTGCAGGCGGTCGTGACGCCGTTCCTGGGGTGGCGCACGCCCGAGTTCACCGGCCCGGTGACGGCGAGCATCGTGCTGCTCGGCCTGCTCAGCACCGGCCTGGCGTACGTGCTGTACTTCCGCCTCATCGGCGACGTCGGCGCCACCACGGCGTCCGCGGTCAACTACGTGGTGCCGGTGTTCGCGGTGCTCGTCAGCGTGCTGTTCCTCGGTGAGCCCGTGACGTGGAACCTCCTGGCCGGCGGCCTGGTCGTGCTGGTCGGCGTGGCCTACGCGGAGAACCGCCTGGGCCAGCTCCGCAAGGAGAAGGCAGGGGCGGTCCGGTGACGCCGCGGGCGCTGCTCCGCGCGATCACCGCCGACCTCGACATGGTGATGGACCGCGACCCGTCGATCCTGTCGCGCAGCGAGGCCTTGCTGCACCCGACGGTCATCGCGATCTGGGGCTGGCGCGTGTCGCACCTGCTGCACCTGCGGGGTCACCGGCGCAGCGCCCGGCTCGTCATGGTCGTCGCCCGGCTGCTGACCGGCGGCATCGAGATCCACCCCGGCGCGACGATCGGCCGCGGCTTCTTCATCGACCACGGCGCGGGTGTCGTGATCGGCGAGACGGTCGTGATCGGTGACGACGTCACGATCTTCCACCAGGTCACCCTCGGCGCCGTCGGGTGGTGGCACGACAACCAGCGCCCCGAGGGCTCCCGCCGCCACCCGAAGCTCGGCGACCGGGTGGTGGTCGGGGCCAACGCGACGCTGCTCGGCCCGATCACCGTCGGCCACGACTCCGTGGTGGGCGCGCAGGCGCTCGTCATCCGCGACGTGCCGGCCGACTCCCGCGTCCTCGCGCCGTTCTCGATCCCGAACCTGAGGTCGAGCCGCAGCGTGGCGAAGGCGGCGAGGCCGCGCCAGTCCGTCGTCGTGGCGGGGCAGAAGCACAAGGGCGCGGCCGTCTTCCCCAGCTGGTGACACCCAACCGATCGGAGAGCTCGTGGAGACCCGGGTCAGTCCGCTCACCAAACGCCCGCCGGCCCGCTCGATCGACGAGCTGATCGGCGGCACGCCCACCGTCCGGCTCGACCTCGGCGTGACGACCGCGCACCTGTACGCCAAGCTCGAGATGGCGAACCCGTTGTCCAGCGTGAAGGACAGGGCCGCGCTGTACATGATCAACGGCGCGGAGGAACGCGGTCAGCTCGTCCGCGGCTCGGGCACGATCGTCGAGGCGACGTCCGGCAACACGGGCATCTCCATGGCCTCGATCGCCGCCGCTCGCGGCTACCGGTGCGTGATCGTCCTGCCGGACAGCGCGACCACCGAACGCCTGCAGCTGCTGCGCGCGTTCGGCGCGGAGATCGTGCTGACGCCGTACCAGGAGGGCTACGTCGCCGCGATCGCCAAGGCCGAGGAGATCTACCGCGAACGGCCGGGGTCGTGGTTCGCCTGCCAGCACGAGAACTCCGACAACGTGGCCGCGCACTACGCCACCACCGGCCCGGAGATCTGGAACGACACCGACGGCGAGGTCGACGTCTTCGTCTGCGGTGTCGGCACCGGCGGAACGCTCAGCGGCACCGCGAAGTACCTCAAGGAGCGCAACCCCGCGGTCCGCGTCGTCGCGGTCGAGCCCGAGGGGTCGCCGGTGATCAGCCAGGGCTGGGGCGGTCTGCACCGCATCCCCGGTCTCAACGGCGGCTTCGTGGCCGACACGACCGACGTCGGCCTGATCGACGAGGTCCTCACGGTGTCGAACGACGACGCCTACAACACCGCACGTGAGCTCGCCAGGACGGCGGGGCTGCTGGTCGGGGTCTCCTCCGGCGCGGCGGCGCACGCCTGCCGTGTGCTCTCCGCACGGCCCGAGTACGCCGGCAAGAACCTCGTCACCGTGTTCCCGGACACGGGCGAGCGCTATCTCTCCTGGTTCAACCAGGACGACGACACCGCCATCAATGAGGAGTGAACAGACATGACGCAAGTGTCCAACATCCTGCTTCCCGGCGAAGGCGAGTCGGTGCAGATCGGCACGACCACCCACACGACCTTCAAGGCGAGGGGCAGCGAGACGGACGGGCGGCTCGGTCTGTACGAGCACCGGATGGCCCCCGGCGCTCCCGGCGCCTCACCGCACGTCCACAACGAGCAGCTGGAGGCGTTCTACGTCCTGCACGGCATGGTGGAGCTGCACCTCGACGGCAAGTCGTTCGCGGCGCCGCCCGGCACGTACGTGAACGTCCCGATGGGCGTGTCGCACGGGTTTCACAACCCGTACAAGGACCAGGCCACGATGCTCATCATCTTCACGCCCGCGCTCAACCGCGAGGAGTACTTCCGGGGCCTCGCCGAGATGTACGCGGACGGCAACAAGCCCTCCGAGGACGAGCTGCTGACCCTCATGGCGAAGTACGACCAGTTCGAGGTCACGATGAACGGCTACGACGTGCCGAACTGGGGCCGGCACTGAGGTGAGGTGGCGGGCGCCCCGCGGGGCGCCCGCCTCAGTCCTCCCGCTCGGGCGTCCAGGCGACGAGGTTCAGGAAGATCCCGCCGAGGACCACCACCCCGAGCATCACGCCGACCACACAGAACGCCTGGTCGTTGTCGGCCAGCGCGGCGTCCACGACCTTGCCGTCCTGCAGGTCGTAGCGGACCGTCACGCGCTCACCAGGCTGCCGCGCGGGCCCGTTCTCCGACAGGGTCGCCACCTGCCTGCTGCCGTCCGGCAACGGGTACTCGACCCGCACCGACACGCTCTTGCCCGACTTGAGGCGCTCCTGCACCGTTCCCTCGGCACTCGCCCAGGACCGCTGCTCCGCCGCCGACTGGAGCACGATCACCAAACCGATGAGCGCGCCCACCAGCGAGAGCCCGGCCAGCAGCCGGCCTCGTCGCGATTTCACCTTCGCCACCACGCCTCCTTCGCAGGAGACATCGTTCCCGGCGGCGAAACGTCACGGGCAGGGCGTGAACAGCTTCCTGGTGCCCGGACCGGTGTAGGCGGCGCGGTCGGTGAACCGGCAGCCGAACGACGGGTCGGCGACCGCGCGGCGGTCCCCGACGGCGTCACCGGCGGGCTTCGTACCGCGGCCGGTCCACTTCACCAGGTCGTCCCACGCCGTGCCCACCTCGGCCGGCGAGAACTCGCAGTGGTCGACGGTCCGCACCGCCCGTTGCACCAGCCACCTCGACTGGCCGTGGCGGGCGACGTCGGTCCGGTACTCCTGTTCCATCGAGAACGGCACGAAGAGGTCGCCCAGGCCGTGCAGGGAGAGCACCGGGACACCCGGCCTGCCCGTGATCCGCGGGATCTCGGTGAGCGCGGGGGAGAGGCGGGACCGCCAGTCGCGCGGCGCCACCCGCTGCACCGCGCGGTTCAGCTCGGCGGGCTGGTAGCGGGTGCCGAGGTTGGTCGCGAGCCTGCCGGGGTCGAACGCGAGCGGAAGGGCGTCCGCGGGCGGCGAGGCGAGGCCGAACAGGAAGTCCTTCCAGTACGCGAACGCGGGCGTCGCGCCGGGACGCGGGCCACCGCTGCGGTCGACGACGGTCGCCCGGAACCGCGCGCCCTCCGGTGTCACGGTGTCGGGCCCACCGGGCACGAGGCCGGTCAGCCCGAGCTCCTCCTGGATGCGCGGCACGACGGTGGTGAGGTAGTCGGCCGGCACCGGGTAGGAACCGATCCCGGCGAGCGCCTGAGCGGTGACCTGGTAGTCGAGGAAGAAGTCGAACAGCTCGTGGTCGCCGAGCACCCCGCACATCGGCAGGGCGCCGTCGTAGAAGCCGGGGAACTGCTCCAGCGACCGGCCGATGACGTGCCCGCCCATCGAGACACCGGCGATGAGCACCTGCTCCGGCTTCGCGACGAGCCTGCCGAAGTGCTTCGCCAGGTCGTGCGTGGCGAGCACGCCCGCCCGGACGTCGTACCCGTTGCCGTAGTAGGAGGATGCGGCCCAGGCGTAGCCCTGGCTCAGCATCCGGGTGCGCAGGCCGTACGACGGCGGGTCCACGGTGAGCACGGTGCCGGTGCCGCGGTAACCGTGCGCCCACATGGCGAGGCGGCCGTTCCACTGCGCGGGCACCTCGACGACGTACGCCGAGTGCTCGTGGACGCCCTGGAGCACCCGCGTCGGCTTGCCGTTCACCACCTCGGGCGCGAGCGGCGGGTTGCTGATCGTGTAACCGGGCAACGGCTGGTCACCGGGGACGCCCGGCGAGGCCGTGGCGGGAGCACCGCCCGCGACGAGGACCAGTCCCAGCAACGACACCACGAGCCGAGCGCGCATGCCCCACCTCCGTGTGCCCATTGCACCCCGCAGACGCGTCGCGGTCACCCGCCGAATGGCCCGATGGGTTGATCTCCGCGCGCGAGCAGGTAGCGTGCCGGTCACGACGTCGATCACGCACGGGTGGGGGCAGGCATGACTGACGAGACCGGCGGTGTCGACCTGACGCGTCCCAGCGCGGCACGGGTCTACGACTACTACCTGGGCGGAGCGCACAACTTCGCCGTCGACCGCGAGATGGCCGAGCGCGCCATCGGCCTGTGGCCGGACCTGCCGATGATCATGCAGCAGAACCGCGCCTTCCTCCGCCGCGCCGTGCGGTTCTGCGTCGATGCCGGCATCCGCCAGTTCCTCGACCTCGGCTCGGGCATCCCGACCGTGGGCAACGTGCACGAGGTCGCCCAGGACGCCGCACCTGACTCCCGCGTCGTCTACGTGGACAACGACCCCGTGGCCGCCGCGTACAGCGAGAACATCCTGCGCGGCAACGACCGCGCCGGCGTAGTGCAGGCCGACCTGCGCCGCCCGGACGAGGTGCTGTCGAGCCCCGGCGTCCGCGCGCTGCTCGACTTCGACGAGCCCGTCGCCGTGATGATGGTCGCGGTGCTGCACTTCGTCCCCGACAGCGACGACCCGCGGGCCATCGTGGCCGAGTACCGCGAGGCGATGGCGCCGGGCAGCTACCTGGTGCTGTCGCACGCCAGCCAGGCGGGACGGCCGGACCAGGCCGACTCGCACCAGGACCTCTACCAGCGCACCGCGACCCCCATGACGATGCGCACGCGGGAGCAGGTGACCGGGCTGTTCGACGGCTTCGAGATCGTCGAGCCCGGTGTGGTGTTCTTCCCGCAGTGGCGGCCGGTGTCGCCGGAGGACGTGGACGACAACCCGGAGCGGTTCACGGGGCTGGCGGCGGTGGGCCGCAAGGCCTGAATTCCGGGGCATTTGAGCCCAAGGACGCTGAGCGCGGTGGGCGCTTCGCCGGTGGCGAAAGCCCCATGTGGGTTCGTGAGCTGAGGTGTGCGGGGAGCCCAGCCGAAGGCTCCCCGCACACCCAGGTCGCGGGCCGCGAGGCCCGACCCCGTGCGGGAGGCCGCCGCCGGAGGCCTCCCGCACGTCGATCAGCCGGCCTGGCAGGAGAGGCTGGGCCAGCTCCAGTTGCCGCCGTGCTGGACGGTGAACCCGAACGTGTTGCCGTTGCCGTTCGGGCGCGCCACCATCACGTTGGCCGACGGCCAGGTGGCGCTGGTGTTCCAGGTCGCGATGATCCGCTGCGGCGAGCTGACGGTCACCGTCACGGTCCAGTTGTCGGTGCCCGAGACGGTCACGTTGCCGTTGAAGCGGTCATTCCACTTCTCGCCCTCCGAGTACGTCGCCGTGCAGCCCCCGCCGCCGGGGTTGGACGTCGTCGTGGTGGTGCTGGTCGGCGGCGTCGTGGTGCCGGTGCCGCTGTTCAGCACGTTGAGGACGGAGTTGTACGCGGCCTTCTTGTTGCCGCTGCCGTCGAACAGCAGCGGGGTGCCGGAGGCGCGCCACGAGTCGCTGTCGCGGATGCCCCACACGGTGATGCCGGTGCAGCGTGCGACGGAGAGGCAGGCCTGGGTGACGCCCTGGTACTGCTGGGCCTGCGAGCTGCCGGAGCCCTCGATGTCCAGTTCGGTGATCTGGACGTCCACGCCGAGAGCGGCGAAGTTGCCCAGCGTCGTGTGGTAGTTGGACGGGACGGGGTTGCCGCTGTTGAAGTGGGCCTGGAAGCCGACGCAGTCGATCGGGACGCCGCGGGACTTGAAGTCCTGCACCATCCGGTAGACGCCCTGGGTCTTGGCGTGCGACCAGTTGTCGGTGTTGTAGTCGTTGTAGCAGAGCTTGGCGTTCGGGTCGGCCGCCCTCGCCGCGCGGAACGCGGCCTCGATCCAGTCGTTGCCGGTGCGCTGGAGGTTGGAGTCGCGACGGCCACCGCTGCTGCCGTCCGCGAACGCCTCGTTCACCACGTCCCAGGCGTAGATCTTGCCGCGGTAGTAGGTCGCGACCTGGGTGATGTGGTTCAGCATCGCGTTGCGCAACGCCGACCCGGACATGTTCTGCATCCAGCCCGGCTGCTGCGAGTGCCACGCCAACGCGTGCCCGCGGACCCGTTTGCCCTGGTTGCGGGCCTGGTTCACGATCCGGTCCGCGTTGCCGTAGCTGAACTGGTTCTGGTTCGGCTCGGTCGCGTCCATCTTCATCTCGTTCTCGGCCGTGACCATGTCGAACTCGCGGTTCAGGATCCCCACGTAGGTCGAGTCACCGAGCTTGTTCGCGGCCACGGCGGTGCCGAAGTACCGGCCGCTCTGCTGCGCCGCCGCGGCGAGGGTGGAGGCCGCACCGTTCGCGGGTGTCGCCGCGAAGAGCGCGGCGGCCGCCGTGGCGGCGACGATCGTCGACACGAGCCCGGCCCGTGCAACTGACTTCGCTGTCAGCGTCATTTTGGCGCCTTCTGAATAGCACCCGCACGAATGCGAGTGGACGGTTGCATTTCGCGTGAACCCGGTTCGAGCGGGCGGAATTGCGCCAAATCCACACGCCGCTCGACTCGGGCGCCGGAAGTATCGACTGACGCGGCGCGTCAGATCAAGACCTGTTCACCCGGCTGGACCCAGGGCCCTGAGCACGGGCGATCCGTGGGCGACTGTCGAATATTCGTCGAACGCGCGGGTGAGCGGCCTGTTTTGGTCCCGTTTTTCATAGGGTCGCTTGTGAATGTTTCGAAAACTTCCGGGCCCTCTGCCGGCTGATGTGCGCCGTGAACGCAAGACTGGCGCGCGGACCGATTCGGCACTAGTTTTCGCCGACGTGAGCGGCGAAGTGATCATCCTGACCGGTCCGCCCGGCGCGGGGAAGACGACGGTGGCCGGGCTCCTCGCGACCGGTGCTCCCCGCCCGTCCGTGCACCTCGTGACCGACCAGTTCTACCGCTGGATCCGGACGGGGTTCGTGCCCCCGTACCTGCCCGCGGCGCAGCAGCAGAACGAGGTCGTCGTCGGGGCGATCGTGACGGCCGCCGCCACCTACGCACGCGGCGGCTACGACGTCGTGGTCGACGGGATCGTCGGGCCCTGGTTCCTCGACCCGTTCCGCGCTCTGGCCGACGAGCTGGCGGTCTCGTACGTGGTGCTCAGGCCCGATCTCGACGTCACCCTGGCGCGGGCGGCCGGACGCGGTGGTGACGAGCTCCAGGACGTCGAGCCGATCACCGGCATGCACGCCGCGTTCGCCCGGCTCGGCGACCTCGAGGGCCACGTGATCGACAACGGCCACCTCGACGCCGGGCAGACCGCGGCCGAGGTGCGGCGGGTGCTCGGGGCGGGGGGCCACCGGCTGACGTCAGCCCGCTGAGGACGGTCCGCGCAGGTAGCGGGTCACCATGTCGACGAGCTCGTTCTCGAACGTGTCCACCGGCTGCTCGAACGCGGCCAGCCGGTGGGTGTTCAGCTCGACGGTGAACACGACGAGGTCGACGGCGGTGTCGAGGTCCCGCACGCGCACGTCCGGGTGGCGGGCGAACACGGCGCGGACCTCGGCCACGCGCTGCTCGCCGTGCCGGGTGATCGTCTCGCGCAGCTCCTCGGAGAGCTGGCCCTCCTCGATCATGATCCGCAGCAGCCGCGGGTCGTCGCGGTGGTTGTCGACCGCGTCGCGGACCAGTGCCCGCACCACGGACTCCAGCGAGCCGGGGGAGAGGTCGAGCCGGTCGGCGTGCGTCCACGTGCCGCGGTCGATGTGCCGGACCATCAGCTCGGCCAGGATCGCGTCCTTGTTCGGGAAGTACTGGTACAGCGAGCCGATCGAGACGCGGGCCTGCTCGGCGATGCGGTTCGTGGTGCCCGCGGCGTACCCGTGCTCGGAGAAAACGTGAGCAGCCGCCGTCAGGATGCGGTCGCGGGTGAGTTCCGCGCGCACCTGACGGGGCTTGCGACGTGGCTCGACGTCGCGGCCGGAGGCAGGCATGGCGTCCTTTCGAAGGCTCTGGAAAAGCGAGTATCCAAGACATGAGCAAAAGCTCACAATAGTGTCATGACCTGCGAAGACGTCAGCTCCGGCCGGATCGGCACTGTGGAGGGGGTGGAAGCCCTCGTCGGACGTCCGGCGTCGATGATCATGTTGAAGCAGCTCGCCGCGCTCGACGAGGGCTGCGTGGACGTGCTCGCGCGCAGCCCGATCGCGGGGTTCGGGCACCGCGACGCCAACGGCACGAGCAGGACGACGTTCGTCGGCGGCGCACCGGGTTTCGCCCGCGTTCTCTCGCCGGCCCGGATCTCCTTCGAGACGGACGCCGCCGACGGACCGGCGTCGTTGCTCTTCCTCCTGCCGGGTGCCGGGGAGACGTTGCGGGTCAACGGTGTCGTGCGCCGCGGCGGCTTCGACGTCGAGGAGGTGTACGTCCACTGCGCCCAGGCCGTGCTGCGTTCCGGGCTGTGGCAACCGCCCGCCTCCGCGCACCCCGCTCCCGAGGTGGCGGACGGTCCACTTGCAACACCCGGTGTCGCGGACTTCCTGGCCAGCGCACCGTTCCTGGTGCTGTCCACCTGGGACGGCGATGGCGGCAGCGACACGAGCCCGCGCGGGGACCAGGAGGCGGTGGCGCGGATCCTGGACGGCCGCACGCTCGTGATCGCGGACCGCAAGGGCAACCGGCGCGCCGACACGCTCCACAACCTGCTCGCGGACGACCGGCTCTCGTTCGCCGCGCTCGTGCCGGGGCGCAACGGCGTGCTGCACGTCCGCGGGCGGGGAACGATCACCGCGGACCCGGCGGTGCTGGCGCCGTTGTCGTTGCGCGGCACGCCACCGCACGCCGCGGTGCTCGTCGACGTCGAAGCCGCCGAGCTGACCACGAGCGACGCCGTGACGCGCGCCCGGCTGTGGAACCCGGCCGCCCGCGGCAAGGTGCCGGACCTGATGGCGCTGGCGGGCCGGCACCTCGCCGCGAACACGGTGAAGGGCCGGTCGGTCCTGCTCAGGATCGCCGGCATCGTGCCGGTGAAGTGGCTGAGGGCGGTCATGAACCTCGCCTACCGCACAGGTCTGCGCAAGGAGGGCTACGAGCTCGCCACCACACCTCCTTCTGTTGTGTCACAGGAAGAACCGCTGCGGGAGGTGCGCGTCGCCGAGGTGCGCCACGAGACGCCGAGCGCCGTCACGCTGGTCCTGGAGGACGGCGAGCCGTTCGACTTCCTACCGGGCCAGTTCTTCACGCTGGTGGCCGACGTCGGCGGCGTCCCGGTGCGCAGGCCGTACTCGGCGTCGTCGGCACCGGGGACCACCCGGCTGGAGGTCACGGTCAAGCAGGTGGAGGGCGGCCGGTTCTCCCGGCACGTCCGCTCCCTCCGCACCGGCGACCGGGTGGCCGTGCGCGGCCCGTCCGGCGCCTTCCGGCTGGAGACCGGCGATGACGTGGTGCTGATCGCGGCCGGCAGCGGTGTGACGCCGATGATGAGCATGATCCGCACGGTGCTGGCCGAGCCGGAAGGCGACCGCATCGCCCTGCTCTACAGCAACCGGACCGAGGAGGAGACCATCTTCGCCGCCGAACTCGCCGCGCTCGCGGAGGAGCACCCCGGCCGGTTCGCGGTCACGCACGTGCTGACGTCGCGTGTCGGCCGGCTCGACGTCCCCGCTGTGCAGCGGTGGACGACCGATCTCTCGCTCTCGCCAGGAGCGCGGTTCTATTTGTGCGGGCCCGAAGCCCTTACGGCCACCGCGCGGAAGGCGCTGGACGGGCTCGGCATCCCCGCCGGGCGGGTGCGGGTGGAGAGCTACGCGGGCTCCGCCACCGCGGCGGGATCCGCCACGCCCCAACGGATGACCGTCGAAGGCGTGGGCACCGCGGTGGTCGAGCCCGGTCAGACGCTGCTCGACGCCGCGCTCGCGGCCGGTCTGCCGATGCCGTACTCGTGCACGGTCGGCAGCTGCCGCGAGTGCGTGGTGAAACTGCTGGCCGGAAAGGTGTCCCCGCAACAGGACGACGGCCAGGTGCTCACCTGCACGAGCGCTCCGCTGACGGACGTCACCCTGGAACTCAGCTGACCGTCGTCTCGGCGACGCGCTCGTTGTCGGCCGGGTTGTTGTCCGCCCGCCCGTCGAGGCGCACGCGGGCCTTGAGCGTGGCCTTGCCGAGCGCCGCGTCGTCCGCCGAGTACGTGTAGCCGAACGGCACGACCTCCGTGCTGTTCACCGCCACGTGCCGGCGAACGGTGCCGACGACGTCGTGGTAGCCGTCCGCCCTGCGGCGCAGCAACTCCACGACGACGTCCTCGGCGTACCGGGTGCCGGTGACCGACACCTCGACCTGGCCGGTCTCCCCGACCTTCGCCGCGGCGGGTGCCTTGACGGCCGCGAGGGTCACGTCGTGCGTCTCGACGCTCAGCGTCGTCGTCGAACTGCCGGTCCTGCCGTCGGCCGTGTACCCGGTGATCGTGACCTGGTACGCGCCGTCGGCGGCGTACCGGTGCCGGACCTCGGCCTGACCGGGAACGGCCGTGATCGGCGCCGACGTGCCGTCACCGAAGTGCACCTCGCCGCCCGCGAGCCAGCGCCCGGCGGGGTCGCCGGAGTCGATCCCGAACCGGACCTCGTCGAACACGCCAGGGGCGGCGGGCAGCACCCACGACGCCGTCGGCGTGATCCGCGGTGCGTCCTCCAGTCGCAGCGTCAGCGGCTCCGCTCCGTAGATGTCGTTCGCGACCCGGACGTAGTACGTCTCACCCGGCGTCGCCGCGAAGACCACCGGGTCGTGGGAGGAGTTGAGGCAGTCCAGTTCGGACAGTGCGTCGAGCGCGGTGCCGCGGTAGACGGTCACCGCGGCGAGGTTGGTGCGCTGGGTGACCTGCGCGGCGAAGATCCCGGCGCGATCGGGCGTGAAGCGGTACCACAGCGACCGGGTGGACAGTCGGTCGCAGGGCGACCTCGGCTCGCCGACCTCGAATGTCGCCGGTCCGGGATCTCCCGCGACGTCGGTGCCGATCGGCAGGGGTGCGGCCGCCGCGAAGTCGTCGTTGACCGACCGCGGCACGAGCTCGAGGCCGAACTCGACGGGACCCGCGAACCGCCTGTCCTGCAGGAGGAAGTGGTAGGTGGTGCCCGCGGTCACCGCGAACGTGGTCGACCCGCCGCCGTACGGGTGCTGGCAGGCGCCCGGCGTCCACGTCAACGCGCCGCGCGTGCCCGTGTAGGCCGAGATGGCGGGCTTCTCGTCCTCCGGCCGGTCGGTCGCCATCCGGACGAAACCGTCGGCGGGCGCGGTGTAGCGGAACCAGACGCTGTTCGTGCCCCAGTCGCAGTACGTCGGGTCGTCGGTCGCCGTCGCCTCAGCGGTGTCCACTGTGGACTTGAACGGGAGCGACGAGATGGTGGTGGCCTCGTCGAAGTCGTCGTTGGACGGCGGCGCCGCGTGAGCCGCGGGCGCGAGTGCCGTCGTCAGCAGGGCCGTGAGGCCGATCGTCAATGCACGCAAATGAAAACCCCAGTTCGTGTTGACCTCTCGGTGGTGAAGACGCGCCACACGACGTGGGGGATGGCTGCGGCGGGAGTTTTGGATCTTCTGCCGCAACGGCGTGCGGCCAACCGGACGCCACCGCCGACGGGAAGCTAGGGCCGCAAAACGAGGTCCGCGCTGTGGTCCACGCAGCGCTGCCGGGGACGCGGCCGCCCCCGCGCGGTCAGCGCCCGGTCGAGCTCGCGGTAGATCCCGCCGAGGTCGAGCGGTCCCGGCCCGTCGAGCACCCGCACGAGCTCGCCGGTGAACTCGGTGTTGCGGGCGCCCGCCCGGTACGCGGCCTTGGTGGTGCGGTTGGTGGCGGTCAGCAGGTGCAGGTCCGCGGCGGCGGGGGAGTCCAGGGCCAGGCCGGAGTAGCAGCAGTCGAGGACGACGACCCGGTGCCGCGCCTTGGCGTGCTTCATGATCTCCAGCACGGAGTCCAGCGGCAACGACGTGCGGCGGGCGTCGCGCGGGGTGTCCACCGAACCGGTCAGCGCCAGGCAGAGGCGGTCGTCCTGGTCGCGCAGGCCGTGCCCGGCGTAGTAGAAGAGCAGCAGGTCTGCCGGGGACGAGGCGCACCCGTCGAGCCGGTCGAGGACCAGCCGCGCCGCCACCGGATCGGTGAACAGGTGCAGGCCACCGGTGTCGACGACGTCGAGCAGGACGTCGTGCAGGTCGGTGAGGTTGGCGGCGGCCTGGTCCAGCTGGGGCAGGCCGCCGACGTAGGTGCTGGTGCCGACCAGCACGGCGCGGGAGTCGGGCACTCAGCCCTCGTCCAGCAGCCGCGTGATGCGCTCCAGCAGCGACTCGGCGTCCGCGGGCGCCTCGACGTCGATCTCCAGCCGCTCTCCGTCGCGGGTGATCCGCAGGCTGATCCGGCGCGCCTTGGCCCGTTCGGTCAGCCAGGTGAAGAACGGCCGGGCCAGCGGCACCGTCGCGGCGGCCACGACGACGGCGTCGGCGGCGCCGCCCAGCTCACCCTCCGCCGGGCCGTTCATGCGGAGGTCGACGCTGCCCCGCAGGTCCTCCTCCAGCCAGGCGGCCAGGTCGCGGGCGTCCCGGTCGCGGTCGGCGGCGTCGCCGTCGAACTCGAAGAGGGTCTTGTCGGACAACGGGTCTACCTCTCGGCGGCGGTGTTGCCCCGGCGGCGGCGCCGCGCGGTGTCGAACAACGGCAGGTGGCCCGGCACCTCGTAGGGCAGCCGGAACGCGAGGGCGGCCTCGTCGAGGTCGACCAGGTCGCACAGGATCCGCTCGGCCTCGCGCAGGCTCCCGGGAGGAGCGCCCTGGCGGTAGGTGTGGTCGAGCCAGTCCCGGTTGAGCGCGGCGAGGTTGCGCCAGGCCGCGTCGAGCTCGGTGGGCGGCGGCGGGCAGGCCACCCCGCCGCCCGTCGTGGCGGCGACCAGGTCCGCGAACCCGTACGGCACCGGGCCCTGCGACGCGACGGAGATCCGCGTGCGGAAGCAGGGTCCCGAGGTGTAGCGGGCGGCGGCCTGGGCGAGCAGCGGTGCCGCGTGCACGGCCATCCGGTCGGCCGGCGGCGCCACACTGGTCCAGATCGGGTTCACCGGGCCGGGGCGGGCGAGCACGTCGTACTCCTCGGCCAGTCGCCTCAGCGCCCCCGCCAGCGCGAGGGAGGGGGCGTAGGGCTCCAGGTAGAGGCTGAGCACGGTCGGCTCGGGCATCCGCGCCAGCTCGTGCCACACCGGTTCCCACGAACGGTCCTCGGGCGGGCGGGGCGCGGTGAAGGCGAAGCAGAACTGCCGGCCGGTGTCGCGCCGGGAGCACGGCGCCCAGCTCAGCCGCTTGCGCACCTCGAAGGTGCCCCGGACGTCGAGTGGGCCCGGCACGAGCTCCTGGCTGATCTCCCGCCCGTCCGGCAACGGCTCGGTCAGCACGTGCGGCGGCGCCGCGGCGAGCCGGTGGCGCAGCCGCACCGCCGCCTCCTCCGCCCGGCGCGGGTCGGGGTCCTGCACCCGGCCGAGCAGCGTGCACGACACCAGCCGCGTCGCCGGGTCGTTGCGGAACCGCAGTTCCCAGCGCTCCTGCGACGCGGTGGTCCACTGGCCCGCGAGCCAGGCGCGTTCGCGGGCCGTGGTCTGCGCGAGCCGTTGCGGCTCCTCCACGTCGGCGAACGCGCGGGTCTCGGCCAGCCGCCGGGCCGGGTGCACGCGCACGCCGACCCACGCCCAGCTCATCTGCGCCGTGCTCTCCACGAGCACGCCGGGAGCGGTCACTGGTGTCCCGGGAGGCTGTGGCGCCCGGTGTCCGGCGGGGCCCCGTGCTGCACCGGCGGCGAGTACCCGCCCGGCACCGGCCCGCTCGCGAACGCGCCCTCCTCCACGGGCGGCATGCCGTAGGGGAAGCCGAACTGCTCGGGCACCTGGATGCCCTCGACCGCGACCATCAGGCCCTCGCGGCAGGCGGCGTGCACGGCCTCGCGCATGGCCCTCGCCCGGTCGGCGCGCAGCATCGCGATCTCCGGGTCGTTCTGGCCGGACATGCCGCGCACGATGCCGACCAGGAACTGGCGGATCAGCGTGGAACCGCGCCGCGAGCGCCACATCTGCCACCCCAGGTACAGGCTCGTGCCGTAGCTGAACACCGAGACGTAGACGCGGAAGTCGCCCTCGGTGAGGAACAACCGGTGGCTCAGTTCCAGCGGACCGGCGCCGGTGCGAATTCGCCGCGTCCCGCCGTCGAGCGGGAGCTGGCGGTGCCGCAGCGTGCCGGAGATCTGGCTGTAGACGGACGGCGCGAACTCGGCGCGGTCGGTCAGCACCACGCGCCACTCGGCGACCGGTTCCGGCAGTTTCGTCAGCAGCAGCACCACGAAGAAGACGACGACGGCGCCCACGTTGCCGATCGACCAGAAGACGAAGGCGCCGGCGGCGGTGTCGATGCTGCCCGCGGACATGCTGCCGAGGCCCACCAGGAAGCCGAGCAGCCCGAACACCGCCCACACCAGGAACGACGCGGCGGCCGCGCGTGCCCACAGCTGGAACACCACGCGCCAGCTCACCGTGTCGTCGAGGTAGAGGTCCATCGGGCGGTGGCACAGGTTCTTGTCCAGGTAGGCGGCGTTGCCGTCGCCACCCCGCCAGCCCGGCAAGGGCTGGACTTGGTTCTCGTTCAACGTGCGGGTCCTTCCGGTGACGGCGTGCGACAACCGGATTAGTAGCGCTCCTCCTCCGGTCTGTTAACGAATTCGAATGCATTCACTCTGATGTCGCAATCTATTTCTCAGCGGGGTGGAATGAGATCTGGGAAAAGCTGCCAAAAAAGTGACACCGATGTCAGTGGAACGGTTCCGTCGCGAAATTCGATTGCGTGTGGCCGTCAGCCGATGGTGACGACGTGCGCCCACTCCGGTGGGGTGTCGGGTTCGTAGTCCGGATCGTCCTCGGAGATCGTCTTCGGGCGGGGGAACAGGCCCACCACCGTGCGGCACGGCGGTGCCGACTCGGGCCACGGGGTCTGGCCGTCGGTCAGGGCCACGACGACGTCGGGACGCGGGAGCGAACGCAGGGCCGTGGCGAAGCCCTCCCGCAGGTCCGTGCCTCCGCCGCCCACGAGAGGAATCCCCTCCGCTCGGCACCACGGGCCGGTGACGTGGGCGGCGGCGTCGCAGGACAGCACCGACACCAGGTCGCGCCGGCAGCCGACCGCCCGGATGATCGCCGCGATCTCGAGGAGCGCGCTACCCAGTTCGGCGTCGCTCACGGACCCGGAGGTGTCGACGACGACGGCGACCCGCGGCGGGCGGCGGCGCAGGCTCGGCATCACCACCCCGGGCACGCCCGCCGACCTGCGGGACGGCCGGCCGTAGGTGTAGTCCTCGCCCACACCGGGGCCGGAGGCGGCCGAGCGGATCGCCGCCCGCAGCAGGCTCCGCCACGGCTGGGGCGGGTGGAACGCCTCCTCCGCCCACCGCTTCCAGCCGTCCGGGACGCTGCCGGGAGCACCTTTGATGCCCTCCGCCACGCGGAACCGGACGGCGTCCCGCTCCTGCTCGCTGAGCCCGTGCGCGCCGTCCGGCCCGAGGTCCCACACCCGCTCCAGGCCGTCGGCGCCGCTGCCGCAGTCGAGCCACGCGAAGGCGTTCGTGTGCCGGCCCAGCCGGAACTGGCGCAGGTAGTCCTCCATCAGCTGGCCCTCGGCCAGCCGCAGCGCCTCCGGGTGGACCGCGCCGTCGGGCCGTGGCAGGCCGTCGCCGAACACGTCGTCGTTGATCTCGCAGTCGCCCGCGATGTTCATCCGCAGCCGCTCACCCGGCCCGTGCAGCTCGTGCTGCACCGCGTACCGGTCGCCGCGCCCGTGGTGGTCGCGCAGCAGGTGGGACACCTCGTGCACCCAGACGCCGGCGAGCTCCTCCAGCGGCGTGCGGTCGACGAACGCGGGCGAGACGTAGCAGCGCCAGTGCCGGTCGACGGCCATCGTCGGCACCTGGTGCGACTCCACCGGGTGCAGCGCGAACAACGCCGTCGCGAGGTAGGGCCGGCAGCGGACCGCGTACAGGCGGGCGGCGAACAGCTTCTCCTCGTCCAGGATCACCGGCCACCACCCCCGGTGCGGGCCAGGGCCCGGTCCGTCCGCTGCGACAACGACACGGCGCCCGCCAGCCGGTCGATCGTCGCGGGGACCTGCCAGTCGTCGCGACGCAGCGCGGCGAGCGTGGCCGCCGGGACCACCACGAGGTCGGGCGCTCCGGTGTCGAGAGCCAGCGACAGCAACGCCCACGCCGCGTTCCAACGGGCCTCGTCCGGCCGGTCGCGCACCGCGGCCACCACCCCGTCGAGCACCACCTGCCGCAGGTCACCGCGCTCGGGCAGCACGGCCACCGCCGGGTCCGCGAGCAGCACCTCGGGATCCGGCAGGTCCATCCGGTCGATGCTCGCCAGCAGCTCCAGCCCGGGCCCGTCCCCGACCGCGCCCCGCACCAGCGCCGAGAGCACCTCGCGGGACGTCCCGGCCGCGGTCGCGAACGCGATCAGCCGCAGCGCCATCTCCCAGCTGCGCGGCGAGGGCCACGGACCGCCGCGCGCCGTCTCGTTCTTCGGCAGCTGGTGCACGAGGTTCGGCCGGACGGCGAGGAGCCCGCACACCGCGCGGCGGGCGAACGCCACGGCATCGGGCAGCAGCGCCGGGTCGAGCAGCGGGAGTGCCGTGGTGGGCCAGGTCCCGCCCAGCCCGCGGACCACGACGTCGTGGTCGTGCTTCCACTGCAGGTGCACGAACCGGTTGGCGAGAGGCGGACTGAGCTCCCAGCCGTCGGCCGCCGACGTCCGCGGGTTGGCGGCGGCGACGATCCGCACACCCGGCGGCAACCGCAGCGCGCCGACACGGCGTTCCAGCACGACCCGCAGCAGCGCGGCCTGCACGGCGGGCGGCGCGGTGGACAGCTCGTCGAGGAACAGCAGACCGCGCCCGGCCCTGACGAGGCGCACCGCCCAGTCGGGAGGCGCCATCGGCACGCCCTGCGTCGCCGGGTCGTCCCCGACCACCGGCAAGCCGGAGAAGTCGGAGGGCTCGTGCACGCTCGCGATCACCGTGGTCAACGGCAACGAGAGCGCCTCGGCGAGCTGGGTGAGCGCCGCGGTCTTGCCGATCCCGGGCTCACCCCACAGCAGCACCGGCAGGTCCGCGGACACGGCCAGCGTCAGCGCCTCCAGCTGGGGATCGTCGCGCGGCTCGGTGGCCGTGTCCCCGAGCAGGGCGAGCAACTCGGCCGCGACGTCCAGCCGGGATCCGTCGGGCACGTTCGAGAAAGCAGGCATGTGTGTGGTCACCTTTGAGCGAAGAGGGGTCAGCGGACGGACGCGCGCTGCCGGCGGCGTTCCTCTGTGGACGGTGCGGGCCCCTGGACGAGCCCGGCGCGGTACAACCCGTGCACGACCTTGCGTCGCGCGGCCGTCTCCAGCGCAGCGCGCAACGGCCCGGTCCGCAGCAGGGCGTCCGGCCCGAGCAGGCCTTCGACCACGGCCAGGGCGCCGGCGACGTCGCCGTGCGCCAGGCGGGCCCGGACGTCCGGGAGGTCTTCCGGATGGCGGTGTGCGGCATCGATCGCCCTCAGACAGGGCAACCCGTTGCCGCCCAACGCGACCAGCAGCTCCTCGCGGCGGATCTCGTCGGGGGAGTGGTCGAGCGGCACCAGGACGCCGCCGACCACCCCGATCTCGTGGTTGGCGCCCCGGCAGTCGACGAGGCGGGAACTCGTTGTGCCGTCCGGGTTTGCGGTGGGGGCGGGCCGTGCTTCGGGTGGGATGAGGGCGGAGGCGACCAAGGGGTGGAGGCGATCGGCGGTGATGAGGCCGGCGCGCACCAGGTCGAGGTCCGGGGATGTCCAGGTCGCGGCGTCGGGGAGGATCGGGAGGGCGGGACGAGAGGTGGCCGGGGTGCCCCTGGGGTCGAGCGGCCCCGAATCCGTTGCCCCGCAGCCACTTCCGTCCAGCACCACCCACTTCCGCGACCCGAGCCGCACCCCGACCGAGCTGCCCTCCACCCCGTCCGCGCGGACCAGCAGCGCGGCCTCCTCACCCCACCGGTCGAGGGCGCGCCCGCCGGGATCCCCGCCGCTCCCGGCGCGGAGCGCCAACTCCGCCGTCCTGCGCGCATCCCACAGGTGGCGGTGCAGGTCGAGGCGGAACCGCCGGTCGGGCCGGGGATGCGGATGCCCGCCCGCGCCGGCCAGCACCCCGGAAGGCGCCCACACGGCAAGGCTGATCCGCTGGCCCGCGGCAGCCCAGGCCGGAGGCGTGCGGGCGACGAGGTGCACCTCGTGGCCCGCGTACCTCGCCAGCGAGACGGTGAGGCCGGGCCTCAGCAGGCCGTCCGGGCCGACCCTCGGGAAGTGCCAGCGCAGCAGGTCAGGTGCGAGGTGGCGCAGGTCGGCGCGCAGCGCCCGTGCCAGCGGTCTGCCGCGGGCACGACTCACGACGCGGAGGTCGAGG
Source organism: Lentzea sp. HUAS12 (assembly GCF_024125735.1). Classification (NCBI taxonomy): domain Bacteria; kingdom Bacillati; phylum Actinomycetota; class Actinomycetes; order Pseudonocardiales; family Pseudonocardiaceae; genus Lentzea; species Lentzea sp. HUAS12. The sequence continues at coordinate 2,692,465 of NZ_CP099738.1, read as the reverse complement.
TCCACGTCGACCCGTGCCGCGGCGCAGGCACCGGCCCAGTCGCCGGACTCGCGGCGGGTGGTGGAGGACTCGATCATCGACGGCGGCACGGCGAACTCGCGCACGTGCGACCAGAGAAGGAGGCGGGAGGAACGTCCGTTCACGAAGTGGTGCATCAGCACTCACCTTTGGTGAACGGGACCCCCGATCTGCTCGTGGAAGTAGTCATCGCGGGAACCGTATCAGGGCGCGCAAGTGCTTTCCGCTCTTGCCCGCACCGCGGCCACCACCTTGGTGTGCAACGGATGCGTCGCGGGCAGCGTGAGCAGGTCCACCAACGCGAACAGGTCGAGTGCCGCGCTGACCTCGCGCCAGCCGCCGGGCAGCGGTCCGCACCCCGCGACGAACCCGTGCTCGAACGCCGGGCCGGTGTCCTCGGGGAAGCGCAGCACGTTCCCCACGTCCGCGAGCGGGTTGCCGCTGTAGGCGAACTCCCAGTCGAGCACGGCGGTCACCGACCAGCGGCCTCCTCCGCGGGCGACGAGGAGGTTCTTGCCGTTGAAGTCGGAGTGGACGAGCCGGGCCACCGGTGCCACGCCCGCGAGCACCCGCTGGTCGCGCTCGGCGAGGGCGAGCAACGCGGCCTTGTCGCGGGGTTCGAGTGCCATGTCGCCGACGCGGTTCGCGGTGAACGCCGGAAGCCGATCGTGCCGATCGACGCCAGCACCGAACCCACGGCGCGGCCGAGTTCCTCCGCCTCCCCGTCACCTAACGCGGCCACGACCCGGTTGAGCATCACGCCGTCCGCGAACCGCGACAGCAGCACGGGTTCCCCGGCCGCCGAACCGTCCGGATCCGCCGCCACGACCTCGGGGACCGGCACCACGCCGCTCACCCGCACGGCGAGGTCGCGTTCGACCGCGCACGTGTCGCCCCGGAGGTATCGCCGCAGGACGAACTTCTCGCCGCTCCCGCTCACCACGGCGACGTTCTGGTTGCGGTACCCGCCGGACAGCTCACCCGCCACCCGCGCGCCGGGGAGGTGCTCGGCGAGCCACCCGGAGACCGCCGCGGGCAGCTCGGTCACGAGAACCGTGCCAGGAAACGGGCTGTGGCACGCGGACCGCGGAACACGTGCACCTCCGCGTCCTGCGCGTGTGCCGCGAGCGCTTCGAGCAGCACGGGCCTGGACCGGCGGCGCCACGACCAGACCCACTGCCAGAAGTCGGCGTTCTCCCTCGATCGCCACACGGCCCGCCACGCGCACCGCGGGAACGAGTAGTCGAGCAGCAGCACCGTGTCGGCCCTGCGGAGCCGGACGTCGAGCACGTCGTACGGGCCCAGGTCGCCGTCCATGACCCACCGGTCCTCGGCGGCGAGCTCGCCCTGCACGACGACCCAGAGCTCGAGCGGCGTCGATTCCAGACCCGGACCCCAGAAGTGCTTGTCGAGCTCGACGACGGGAAGCCCGGTCGCGGCCCCCAGGGCTGCCGCGAGAGTCGACTTCCCGGCACCGCCGCGGCCCAGTACCACCACACGTTCCACGAGATGATCGTGCCAGAACCCCTAGTCGGTCTGCTGCTCCATCACCAGGATCGCCCCGGCGGGCTCACCGCTGTTGCTGCGCAACGAGCTGCACACGACCCGGACGACGACCTCGCGGCCGCGCCGGTTCACCGCCGTGAGCTTGACCTCGTCGATGAACGCCGGATCGGACAGGGCCGAGCGCACCACCGGGCGCAGTTCGGCGACAGGCAGGCCGATGTCGAGGTTGAGCAGGTGCTCGCCCTCGGCCTCGTCGCGGCGCACGCCCCAGAGCTCCTCGGCGCCGCGGTTCCAGGCGAGGACGCGCATCTGCAGGTCGAGGACGACGACGCCGGCGCGCAGCGAGGTGAGTATCGACTCGAGGAACTCGTTGACCTGGTCGAGCTCGGCGCTGCGTTCGCGCAGGGTGTCGTTGATGGTCTGGAGCTCGTCGTTGGTCGACTGGAGCTCCTCGTTCATCGTCTCCAGTTCCTCGTTGGTGGACTGGAGTTCCTCGTTCGTGGTCTCCAGTTCCTCCACTGTGGACTGGAGTTCCTCGTTGGTCGTCTCGAGCTCCTCGTTGGTGGACTGGAGCTCTTCGTAGGCCGACTCCAGCTGGCGGTTGGCGTACTCCAGGTCCTCGAGCAGCCTGCGCGCCGACGTCACGTCGTGGAACACCACGGAGACGCCGAGGATCGTGTTGTCCACACCGATCAGCGGGTTCACGTGGATCTCGAACCACAGCGACTCGCCGGGTCCGCGCAACCACTCGACGTCCTTGACGCGCAACGACTTGCGTTCCAGCCGGGCCTGTTCGACGTACCCGCGCAGCTCGATCGGGCGGTACGAGAGGTCGAGGTCGCGCAGCGGCCTGCCGACGTCCTTGGGGGACAGTCCGAACGTCGTCTGCGCCTGCTGGTTCGCGAGCGCCACCACGTCGTCCGCCGTCACGACCACCTGCGCGACGGGACTCGCGGAGAAGGCGTGCTCGCGCAGCTCGTCGATGCCGCCGACGTCGACCCGGCGGTCGTGCACCATCGGGTAGGACACGAAGTGCGCCGCGCTGCCGGAACCGTTGGGCGCCTTGCGGAAGATGCGCCGCTTGAGGTCTATCGGGTCGAAGATCCGGCTGTGGCTGAGCAGCATCTCGGCCTTGCCGAGGAACAGCACGCCCTTCGGCACGAGCGCGAAGTGGAACCGGCCCAGGATCTTGGACTGGGTCTCCTGGTTGAAGTACATCAGCGTGTTGCGGCACACCAGCAGGTCGATGCGCGAGATCGGCGCGTCCTGCACCAGGTCGTTGCGGCCGAAGATGACCGAGCGGCGCAGGTCCTTGCGGAAGCTGTAGCGGCCGTTCTGCTGCTCGAAGTACTTGGCGACCAACTCCGGTGGCACGCTCTGCAGGTCGCGCTCGCCGTAGCTCGCGAGCCTCGCCTGGGTGAGGGCCTCGTCGTCGACGTCGGTGGCGTAGATCTTCACCTGCTGCCGGAACCGGTCCGGGCCCAGCGCGTCGGCGAGCACCATGGCGAGGCTGTAAGCCTCCTCGCCGGACGCGCAGCCCGCGCTCCACACACGGATCGGGTCGTCCGGCCCGCGTTCGGCCAGAATCGTCGGCACCACGTCCTCGCGCAGGTACGTCCACGCCTCGGTGTCGCGGAAGAAGCCCGTCACGTTGATCAGGATCGTGTTGAACAGCGCGCCGAACTCGTCCGCGTTGACCTGCAACTGGTCGATGTAGTCCGGGTAGTTCTCGATGCCGATCTGGCTCATGCGGTGCCGCACGCGCCGTTGCAGGCTCGTGCGTTTGTAGCCGGTGAAGTCGAAGCCGCGCGACTCCTTGAGGTAGAGCAGCACGTCCTCGAAGGCTTGGTCAGGGTCGGGGCGACGGTCGTTCACGACGGCAAAGCTACCGCTTCGGCCTGGGGGCCAGCACGGCCCACACGATCTTGCCACCATCGAACGACGGACTCGTGCCCCAGGCGACGCACTTCCCCTGGACCAGCTCCAGTCCTCTGTGGCCCGCCGCGCCTGGCCGCGAGGCGGTCAGGACAGGGGGTTCGGGGTGGCCGTCGCGGACGGCGAGGGACAGTCCGCTGGCCCGCAGTTCGAGGCGCAGGAGGGACTCGGTGCGGGCGTGCCGGACCGCGTTCTCCACGAGCTCGGTCGCCACCAGCAGCGCGTCGTCGACCAGCGCCGGCAGGTCCCACTCCTCACATGCGGTGCGCACCTCCTCCCGCGCCAGGAGCGCGGCGACCAGCGAGTTCGGCAGCGATCGCCGGCGGTAGCGGCGCAACGGCGGTTCCGCGGCGCGCTCGAGCGCGGAGTCCAGGTCCGCCACCGTGGCGATCTGCCGGGAGATGCCGCCGCGGGCGAGCTCGTGCCGGTGCCGGTCGGTCTCCGCGACGAGGACCACGGGCACACCGGGCCACTGGGCGGCCTTCATCCAGACCGAGGTGAAGACGGCCAGCATGGCCCTGCTCGCGACCTCGAACCCGGGTCCGAGCCGAACGACCACCGCGACGGGCGTCTCCGCCACCAGTTTCAGCAGGTCGTCACGCAGCGACGGGTAGGAGGACAGGTCGAGCCTGCCCACGGGCGTCGCCACCACCACGCCGGCCAGCTCGGTCTTCTCGACTCCGAGGCCCGTCATGCGCCCGCGTCCTCCTGGGGATCGGGGTCCGGCGGGTGCACCGGCGCGGAACAGGACGGTAACCGCTGCGCGGCGGTCCTGCTCGGTCGGTCCCTCCCCCCGGCCGGGGGACCGCGCGCCGCTCATTCGGCCCGTGTGCGGGTCATGTGCAGGCACAGGCCCGCCAACAGCACCAGGACGCCACCGAACACCAACGTGAACGAGGCCGCGACGAGCCCTGTCACGAGCCCCAGCCCGCCGAGCAGGTCGACGGCGAACCGGACGGACCGGCGGTTCGGCTGCCACCGCGCGACGCGGGGCGGCGGGGACTGGAGCGTGGTCATGGCGCCCTTCCTGGGATCACTCGTCATCGCCGGGTCAGGACGTCGCTCACGAACTCCTCCGCGACGACGCGCAACTTGCGGTTCTCCCGCTGGGACTGCTCGACCAGCAGCCGGAACGCCTCGTCGGCCGTGATGCCGTGCACCGCCATCATGATCCCCTTGGCCTGGTCGATCACCGCGCGGGAGGCGAGGGCGGTGCGCAGCTGCTCGGAGAGCTCGGACGCCCGCAGATATCTGCTGTGGCTGCGCAGCCCGACCTCGGCCGCCGCGGTGTAGAGACCCAGCAGCTGCACGTCGAGGTCCGCGAAACCGTTGTCGCGCGTCGAATAGACGTTGATCGCGCCGGCGTGCCGCTCGTCGACCGTCAGCGGTGTGGACAGGAAGCTGACCATGCCGGCGGACCGGCACGCCCGCGCGAACACCGGCCAGCGCTCCAGCGCCTCGTCCATCCCGGCCCGGACGAGCTGCCCCGTCTTCGCGGCGTCGACGCACGGCCCGGCGTCCTCCCGGTACTCCACGGCGTCGAGCCCCACCACCAGCTCGCTGGTGGCCGAGGCCGTGTACGGCTCGCCGCCCCTGAGCAGCGTCACCGACACCCCGTCGGCACCGGGCACCGCGCGGTGCACCTGCGCGGGCACCAGCTCGACCAGCGCGGGCAGGTCGTCGGAGCGGCCGAGGGCCTCGTCCAGCGAGTTCAACGCCCTGGTCACCTCGTCGAGGGACTCGCCGAGCGCCGGTTCGTGCAGTGTCACGGGCTTCACCTTCGTCCAGTCGGGTCGCGCGGGGCTCGGGCATCAGTGCCGGCGGCGGCCGCGGCCCGTCACCAGCCCGAGAGCGGTCATGCCGACGCCGAGTCCCAGGTGCAGCCAGTCGTCGGCCGCGTTGACCGGCACGAAGTTGGCCGAGCTGTCGTGGTCGACCAGCACGCCGTACAGCCACAGCAGCAGGTACACGACACCACCGCCGACGAGGTACGAGTACGCGCCGTGCGGCGTCCGCGACATGAGGAGTCCGGCGACACCGAACGCGAGGTGCACGACGTTGTGCAGGACCGACACCATGAACAGCCCCAGCAGCACCGCCTCGGACTCGTGGCCGGCGAACGACATCGTGTCGTAGCCCGTGGTGATGCCGGGGATGAAACCGGCGACACCGACCGCGGTGAACACGGCGGCGACGGCCAGAGCCACGTTCTGCACCGGTGCGCGCGTGGTCATCTCGGTCCGGGCCATGACGACCTCCCGTGCGGAGCGGCTACCGCTTCGGTCATGCGGCTACCCCCCGTGGGCGCCGCGCAAACCGCCCCGGTCGGGTGGTTCGGTGTGGATCGTCCCGAGTGGACGACGGGGTGGGGCTGCTCCTTGGTCGCGTCTCGCATGTGTGGCTCGCGGCGTGGGCGCTACCGCCGGCTCACGTCACCGAGGTGAGGTGCCGCCTCGCCTCACGCTCCGCGCGCAGGTCGGGCCCGCTCACCACCTCACCCGGTCGCGCGCAGGTCGAACCGCTCCGCCGCCCACTCGGCGAGGCGCGGCCGGAGCGCGAGGTACACGTCCGGGTCGACGCCCATGCCGGTGTGCGTGCTGTGCACCTCGACGCACTCGGCGGACGGGTCGAGGGACAGCTGCCACGGCACGATGCCGTCCGACTTGGAGTACACCGACACCGCGGGCACCTCCAGGGCGGCCGTGGCCGCGGCGACGTTGTCCTCGAAGCACGTGCCCGAGAAGCAGTCGGTGTCCATGAGTCCGGGCACACCGAGCGCGGACAGGCCCGCCAGCGCCTTCGCGGCGAGCAGCACGTGCGGGTGCGCGCCCAGCGGGTCGAGCAGCGGGCTGCCCAGCATCACCAGCCCGCGCGCCAGTTCGGGGCGGCGGACGGCGGCCAGCCGGGCGAGGCCGCCGCCGCGGCTCTGCCCGAACAGCACCACCGGTCCGCCGGTGGCCTCGGCGTGCTCCTCCAGGCGTTGCTCGACGCGGTCCACCAGTTCGGAGGTGCACCCGACGTTGAACCCGACCCCCGCGCCCACCGGCACGTAACCGCGGTCGCGCAGCCAGGTGCTCGCGAAGGTCAGGCTGAGGTCGCTCGCCCCGAAACCGGGCACCAGCACCACGCCGAGACCCGCGCCCTCGTGGGGGTTCGCCTTGCGCCACACCGGGTGGCGCAGCAGGCGCGGGATGGTGAGCGCGGCGACGGCGACGTGTTCGCGCGCCAGCGATCGCAGCTGTCCGGTTGAACTCGAGGTCATGGCTCCGCTCGCTTCTGTCGGGGTGCCGAGGAGGTAGCCCCGGCGGGGCGCTCGCAAACGCGGATCGTCGTCACGTTCTCGGCGGCGGTCATCGGGCCACGATCGGCGTACCGGTGGGAGCACCCGCGCGTTCGTAGACGCGCAGGAAGTCCGCGGCGACGTGGTCCCAGGAGTACCGGGCCATGACGCGGTCGTGGCCCGCCACGGAGAACTCGTCGCGCAACGTGTCGTTCAGCAGGAGCGAGCGCAACGCCCGCGCCAGGCCCTCCTGCTCCCCGGCCGGCACGAGCAGACCGGTCACGCCGTCCACGACGACGTCGGCCAGCGCGTCCACGGCACTCGCGACGACCGGCACACCGCAGGCCATCGCTTCGAGCGCCAGCGCGCCGGACGGCTCGTACGACGACGCGCACACGACGGCGTCCGCGGAGCGCAGCAGTTCCGGCGTGACGGCCCTGGCGAACACGACCTTCGTGCCGGCCTGCCGCCCTCGCTCGCGCAGCTTCTCGACCACGGGGTCGCCCTGGGCCGGAAGCCCGCTGACGACCAGTTCGGCACCGTCGATCCGGGACAGCGCGGTGACGACGGCGCCCGTGTGCCGGCGGTGCAGCGGCGTGACGACCCGGAACGGCCGGTCGCGCGGCGCCCGCGGGCCCTCGGGGGTGAACGCCGCGACGTCGACACCGCCGGGCACGACGGAGATCTTCGTGCGCTTCACCCCGGTCCTGGCGAGCTCGAACGCCTCACCGGCGCTGCCGGCGGTGACGTGCGCCGCCTCCCTGCCCACCAGCACCTCGATCCTGCGGCGCTCGTCCGAAGCGGTGTCGACGGGGCAGTCGCGTTGCTCCGCGGCCGCGAGCGAGTGGAACGTCTGCACGACCGGGACACCGGCCCGGCGGCCGCCGAGCACGCTCACCATGCCGGACATCCAGCGGTGCCCGTGCACGACGTCCGGCGGGGACGAGGCCCAGTCCTGCAGGATGAAGGAGGTGAAGTCGCCGATGTGCGGCAGCACGTGCTCGTCCGCGAACGGCTCGAGCGGCCCGGCGGGCACCAGCACCACCTCGACACCGCGATCGGTGCGGATCCTCTCCGGTGCGTCCGGGCGGTCCCGGCGGTGGTAGACCGTCACCTCGTGTCCCTGCCTGGCCAACGCGGCCGACAGTCCGGTGACGGGGGTGTCCTCCTGCGGGCCGGAGGCGTCGGCGAGCGGGCCTCCGTGGACGGACACCATGGCGATCTTCAATTGGTCACTCCGATTGTTGGCGTGACGAGCACGTTGTGACGAGCTGTCTGCTCAACTCGGAGTCCTCAACCGCCCTGGGATCAGGGCGTCTCGGCGATTACCCCGTGGTCCGCCGGCTCAAACCTTGGAGTTGCCGTCCTGGTCGGCCTCCTGCACGCGCAGGACGTTCACGGTGTCGAGGACGGTGGTCGACCCGTTCGGCAGCAGCACCGACACCCACGAGCGCCCGGTCTCCGGATCGACGACGTGCGACCCGGACACCACACCGCGCACGTAGGCGTCGGGGTGCAGCGCGTCCGGGTTGAGGTAGGTGATGACACGACCGAGGCCGGGGGACGGAGAGGCCGGCATGGGAGCTCCCGGTGGCTGGAGGGGCTGCGTGGTGCTCGACGTGCCTGTCGAGTACCCGCCGGGCCCGGCCGAAACCCCTCCCGCGTCACGGCTTCACAACAGTCCCACGACCCCGTAGGCACCGGCCGCGACGGCGGCGGAGGCGGGCAGGGTCAGCACCCACCCCTTGGCGATGTCGGCGGCCACGGACCAGCGCACCGCCGAACGGCGCGTGGTCGCGCCGACGCCCATCACCGCCGACGTGATGACGTGCGTCGTCGAGATCGGGGCGTGGAAGAGGAACGCGGTCGCGTACAGCACCGAGGAGGCCGACAGCTCGGCGGCGAAACCGTGGGGCGGCGTGAGGTGGAAGATCCGCCTGCCCAGGGTCCGCATGATCCGCAGGCCGCCCGCGTACGTCCCGGCCGACAACGCCAGCGCGCACGCCACGATGACCCACAACGGCACGGAATAGTCGTCCTGCCGGCTGCTGACCACCAACGCGAGAACGATGACGCCCATGCTCTTCTGCGCGTCCTGCAGGCCGTGTCCCAGCGCGAGGCTCGCCGCGGAGAACACCTGCGCACGGCGCATCAGGCGGCCCGCCCGGTGGGCGTTGGCGTTGCGGAAGGTCCACAGGATCACCGTCATGACCACGTAGCCGAGCACCAGTCCGACGACGGGGGAGACGACCATCGGGATGACGACCTTCTCCAGCACGCCGGACCAGTGCACGGTCGTCGCGGACGCCAGCGCCGCTCCGACCAGGCCGCCCACCAGGGCGTGCGAGGACGACGACGGCAGGCCGAAGTACCAGGTGACCAGGTTCCAGGTGATGGCACCGACCAGGGCGGCGGTGACGACGTGCAGCGCGTCGTCGCCGACCGGGGTGTCGATGATGCCGGAGGCGATGGTGACGGCGACGCCGGTGCCCAGCAGCGCGCCGACCAGGTTCATCACCGCGGCGAGCGAGAGGGCGGCGCGCAGGGTGAGCGCGCGGGTGGACACGGCGGAGGCGATGGCGTTGGCCGCGTCGTGGAACCCGTTGGTGAAGTCGAAGGCGAGCGCCAGGACCACCACGAGCACCAGTCCGGCGGTCGGCATCACGCTTCCTTGACCGCGATCGAGTGCACCGCGTCGGCCACGTGCTCGAAGGCGTCGGCGGCGGCCTCCAGTTCGTCCACGACGTCCTTGAGCTTCATGACCTCCAAGGCGTCGCGCTGCCCGTTGAACAGCTCCGACAACAGCCGCCGGTAGACCTGGTCGGCCTCGTTCTCGAGCTGGTTGACCTCGACCCAGAACGCCGTCAGCTCCTGCGGCTCCGCGAGCCGCGGCATCGCCTCCGCGGTCAGCCGGGCGGCCCGGCACAGCAGGTCGGTCTGCGCCGCGACACCGTCCGGCAGCTCACCCACGCGGTAGAGGGTCGCGAGGTCGACGGCGGCGTCCATGTGGTCGACGACGTCGTCCAGGGTGGAGGCCAGCCGGTAGATGTCCTCCCGGTCGAACGGCGTCACGAACGACCGGTCGAGGTGCTGGATGATGGCGTGCGTCGCGTCGTCCCCGGCGTTCTCCAGGGCGTGCATCCGCTCGGCCAGCTCCGCGCGTTGCTCGACGGGCGCCCGCACGAACGTGCGCAGCAGCTCCACGCTCGCGCCGATGTTCCTGCCGATCTCGGTGAACAGCTCGAAGAACTTCTCACCCGTGGGCTTGCGGCTGATGCGCATGCGGGGCGGCTACCCGCCGTGGTCGTGCCCAAACGGACGCGGGGTGGCGTTCGGTCCTCCGAGGACCGAACGCCACCACGTGAGGCCTACCGGTGGGCGACGGCGAAGTCGTCGAACGCCGCACCGGTGTTGAAGACGCGCACCCCGTTGGCGCCGCTGGAGAAGCTGGCGTCGGTGACCGTGATCTTCGGCGTGGTCATGTCGCCGACGAACACCTTGATCGACGAGCCGACCGCCTCCACCCGCAGGTGGTGCGCGGTGTTCGGCCGGACGGTCACCGGTGCCGACGCGAGCTGCGTCCAGTTGTTGTCCGCCTTGCCGAGCACGACCCGCCCGGTGCCGGTGATGCCGGCGTAGTAGCCGCGGTAGCTGTCCGTGCCGGTGGCCGCGCCCGTCGCGCGGAACACGACGCCGCTGTCCCCGGCCGCGGACCTCGGGGTGACGTCCACGTCCTGCACGAAGTTGGAGAAGTTCGTGTCCAGCAACGACTTCCCGCCGAACGAGGCCCCGGTCTCGTACCGGCCGCCGCTCGCCGACCAGGTGCCGCCGTGCGTGGTCCAGCCGACGGAGTTGCGGTCGTCGAAGTTGTCCTTGACCCGCATGGTCACCGGCTGGATGGTGCCGTCGGCGTTGAAGGTCATGCGGTCGTAGGCGATCTGGCGGTCGTTGGCGCCCGTGCGGCTCAACGGCCGGCGGTGGTAGACGATGTACCAGATGTCCGTGCCGGGCACGTTGATCACCGAGTTGTGGCCGGAACCCCGTGCCACGGAGGCATCTTGGCTCAGCACGCGGCTGATCTTCGTGAACGGCCCGGTGGGCGAGTCGGAGATCGCGTACGACACCGCGTAGTTCGGGCCGGTCCAGCCGTCCTCGGACCACATGAAGTAGTACTTGCCGTTGCGCTTGAACATCTGCGAACCCTCGGTGAAGTTCGCCGGCGTGATCTCCTTGTACGTGCTGCCGTCGGCGAACCGGCCGAGGCTCGTCATGTCCGCGTTGAGCTTGACGACGTTGGAGTGGCCCCAACCGCCGTAGTACATGTAGGCCTGACCGTCGTCGTCGATGAACACATCCTGGTCGATGGGCTGCGCGCCGTTGACGAACTGGGCGATCAGCGGCTTGCCGATCGCGTCCCGGTACGGCCCCTCCGGCCGGTCGGCGACCGCGACGCCGATGCCGCCGAGTTCGGAGTTGCTCTGGATGTCGTTGGCGCCGAAGTACAGGTAGTACCTGCCGTTGCGCTGCACGGGCGCCGGCGCCCACACGGCCCGGCGCGCCCAGGAGACGTCGGCCGTCGTCAGCACGTTGGGGTGCTTGGTCCAGTTGACGAGGTCGGTGGAGGAGAAGGCGTCCAGGTACGTCTGCTCGTCGTAGGGACGCGACGACGTCGGGAAGATCCAGTGCTTGTTGTCGTAGTACGCGACGTCGGGATCGGCGTACCACCCGTCCACGATCGGGTTGCCGGCCTCCGCTGTGGAGAAGTCGGGCACGGCGGCCGCGGACGAGGCCACGGCCGGCACGCCGCCCAGCAGCAGGGCGGCGAGAACTGAGGTGACGATCTTCGAGGACAACGTCTCGTCCAATCTGCAGGGTTTACAACGTTGTAACCACGGTGTGCATCGATCCAAACACCCACCGTGGACCGCTGTCCAGATCGGGAACGAGAACGCGGTGACCGGCGTGGCCGCCGATCACCGCGTCGCGGCGGTCAGATTCCGCAGCTCGGGGCGGACCAGAAGCGGGACGACTTGTGCGCGACGTGCACGTGGTCGTTGTGGCCGGTGTAGCCCGGGCCGAGGATCTCGTTGAACCCGTGGTTGCGCGCCTGCTGCGCCAGCGCGCAGAAGCCCTGCGGCCCGGCCCCCAGGTCGACCGCGTCGCCGTAGAGGTGGCGGCTGCCCGACGCACCGCCGACGGCGTTGTTGCACGCGACGCTGCGGAAGCCGCCGTTGACGTCGATCGGCCGGTCGCCCATGGCGTGCCGCATCGCCTGCAGCTTCCACATGGACACCAGCGCGTTCGCCCGCGCTGTCGCCGCGGAGACGTTGCCGCCCGCCCACGTGGTGTTGCAGTTGTTGAGCTCGTCGTAGGAGAAGTTGACCGGCGTGCAGTCGTCGTCCTGCAACGCGTAGATCTTCGCGAACGTCGCCGACCCGGCGATGCCGTCCGCACCGAGACCGTACGCCTGCTGGAACCGGGTCACCGCGGCCTTCGTGGCGGGCCCGAACTGCCCGTCGATCCCGAGCACGGCCCCGTAGCCGGGGTAGCCCGCCACCCGGATCTGCAGCTGGCGCACGTCCTCACCCGACGCGCCCTGCGACAGGGTGCGGTTCCAGGTGTAGCAGGCGTCCGCGGCGCTGACGGGGTCCGCCTGGGCCGTCGCCGCCGGTGCGAGGACGGCGGCGGAGAGCAGGGCGGCGACCGGTAAGAGGAAACGGAGTTTCATGACAAGCGGCACCTTTCGATCACAGGGACGTGCAGCCTGTCGAGTCGGTGCCGGATCTGTCAACGAGCCACCAAATGAACATTCAGTTCGGCGAAGAGAAACCACCTGGATGGCCCTGTCCGAGCGAACAGGGTTTCAGCCGGATCGCGATCGGATGGGTTCAGATCGGCCGTTGTGGGAATCCCAGGCCGGACGTCGCACCTGAGACTCAGGTGCCGGGGAAGGACACATGGGCACCGACGACAAGATCGACGCCAAGGCCGACCAGCTCAAGGGCAAGGTCAAGGAAGGCGTCGGCGACGCCACCGACGACAGGAGCCTCCAGGGCGAGGGTCAGGCCGACCAGACGAAGGGCCACCTCAAGGAGGCGGCGGAGAAGGTGAAGGACGCCTTCAAGAAGGACTGAGCGGTGGATGGCCGGGAGCGCGCACCCGTCGGGGTGCGCGCTCCCGGCGTTTCCGGGGTCGTGGGCCTGTTCTCGTTGGCCGGTGCCGATTCCAGTGGACCGGTTGCGTGCCGCCGTAGAAGCCCCGCCGCGCTAGTTGCCCGCCAGCTGCCACGACCCGAAGGGCGCGTCCGGGCCCACGGCCGTCTGCACGCGCTCGTGGAGCCTCATGTCGCCGCCCAGCGCGAACACCCGCACGAGGCCCTGCGCGTCCACCACCGCGGCGGGTGCCGCTTCGGCGTAGCCGCCTAGGTCCTGCCACGGGGTGAACGTGCCTGCCGCGTCCTGGCGGGTGAAGCTCAGACCGTAGGAGTCGTTGCGGGCGAAGGCGAGGCAGCGGCCGCCGGAGGTCACCGCCGCCACCGGACCGAGACCGCCCATGCCGCCCAGGTTCTGGGGCGTCGTCTCCCACGCGCCGTTGGCCGACTGCTCCCGCAGGGTGCCGATGGCGCCGTCGCTGTGGCGGCGGGTGAAGACGCGGACGCGGTTGCCGTCCAGGGTGGTGCCGATGGACGCGGTGCTCTGCGCGGCGACCGTGAGGGCCTGGTAAGTCGTTGCGCCGCCTACGTTCTGATACCAGTGCAACGCGTTGCCGTTGCCGTCGGCGAAGATGTGCATGCGACCGCCCGGGGCGGTGATGGCGGAGGGCTGGGACATCGCCTTGCCGCCCCCGCCGCTCGCGGTGGCCCAGCTGGTGCTGAAACCGTTGCCCACCTGCCACTTGTTGCCGAGCGTGCCGGCGCGGTTCACCACGTACAGCTCGAGGACGCCGTTCGAGACGCCGAAGACCGGTGTCTGGTAGGCGGGTGTGCCGCTGTTGGGGTTGCCGAGCGAGGTCCACGCGCCGAAGCCCTGCGCGCCCGCGGCGGTCTGCGTGCAGGTGCGGATCGCGGCGGTGTCGAGGTCGAGCACCGCCAGCTGCAGGCGGTTGTCACCGCGCATCGCGACCGCGACACCGGGGGCGAACGACCCGGCCAGCAACAGCGACGGGCCCACCCAGGCACCGCCGGTGGGCTGGCGCCACCACATCAGCGAGTCGCCCGCCGCGATGAACGCGTGCAGCGTGCCGGCGCTGTCCCGCGCGACCCACTGCGGTGAGACGGGCCAGCGCTCGTAGCTGCGCGACATGTTCACGTCGAACGTGTCGCCGGTCAGCGGGTCCTGCGCCTTGTACTTGTTGTAGGCGTTGGTCTTCGGCGTCCGCAGTGCCAGCGGCACGTTCGGCTGGGACGTGCGGGTGTTGTAGCAGCGGTAGCGGACGAGCAGCGCGTACGGGCGGCCGGTCGGTCCCTCGTAGGCTTTCACGGCCCGCTGGGCGAACTTCGCCGCGGCGACGTGGTCCCAGTGCTCCGGCATGTCGCCGCCGTAGCGGGCGTCGTCCGGGTAGGGGTCCTGGCAGCGGATCACGGTCGCCTGGAACTGTTGCAGCAGTTCGACGAGGACGTTGACGAGGGCGGACTGCGTGTAGTTCTGGACCTGGCTCGCGGGGCTGCCGGTCGGGACGATCGTGCTGGTGCTGTAGGAGGTGCTGTTCCACAGGTTGGTCAGCGCGTCGAGGTGAAGGTCGTCGCCGCCGTCGGGCAGGTTGAGGTAGACGAGCTGCACGTTCGGCTTGCCGTCGAGGGTGTTGACCTCGACGGTCTTGCCCGCCACGACCATCGCGGTGCGCGTCCAGGTGCTGGCCACCCCCGCGAGGGACGCGTAGGCGTTGCGCTGGCCCTTGTGCAGCTCGGCGGAGAGCTGCTCGCGGGTCAGGTTGCCGGTGCCGTTGAACTCGTCGGCGGTGAGGATGATCGTCCGCACCGGACAGCCGGACAGGATCGCCGGCTGGATGTCCGGGTTGATGAACAGCAGGTCGTCGTCGGAGTGCGCGATGATGTTCACGAAGCTCGCGCCCGTCGGCACGTCGGCGTGCGCGGTTCCGGCGTTGACGCCGACGGCGGTCAGCGCGGCGGCGGTGCCGCCGGCCTTCAGAACCGTGCGTCTGCTGATCTTGGGCATTTCGGCGGCCTCCCGGTGGTGCTCTGATGTCCGGACTTCGGTCGCCGATGAATCTTCGTTACACCGAACCGCTCATCCGGTACGTGCGGACGGTCGTGAACTCGCGGATGCCGGACCACCATCCACGAGCAGCACCTGAGGAAAGCGGAGCCCGGCACCGGAACCCCGGCGGCCGACCACTACAACCCGGAGTGGCACCCCAGGGGCGCTGACCTCCCAGGGCACCCGCCCCTTCGTCCCGCCATCACCCGCGGCGTCACGATCCCCGGTTAGGATCCGGTCTTCTGCGCGGTGACCGTGCTGAGGTGCTCGCGCATCCGCTCGGCCGCCTCGACCCGCCTGTCGGCCAGCAGCAGGTCGGCGATCTCCACGTGCTCGCGGCACCGCACGACACCGCTCTCCCGGGGCAGCGAGCGGCGGTACTCGACCAGGCGGCGCAGGCGGTCGACGCGGCGCAGCGCCTCGATGAAGAAACCGTTGCGGCTGCACTCCGCGATCGTCTCGTGGAAGACGTGGTTGATCGTGAACAGCTCGATGTTGTCCAGGTCGTGGATGGCGCCGTCCGCGAGGCGTTGCTGCTGCTCGCGGACGTGTTCGAGCGCGGCGCGGTCCAGCACGAACGTGGGTTCGAGGATCGCGGCCGGTTCGATGGTGAGGCGGAAGCGGTAACTGTCCGCATAGGACTGTTCGGAGGTCAGGGTCGGCTTGAACTCCCAGCCGTAGCCGGGCAGCCGCTCGATCCAGCCCTCGGACGACGCGCGGCGCAGGATGCGGTTGAGCTGCGCTGGGGTGAGGGAGTACCGGCGGGCGAGTGCGCTCTCGGTGATGCGGTCGGGCAGCACGCCGTCCAGGCGGTCGGAGGCGATGGTCAGGTAGACGGCCTCGCCGGCGCTGTCCTCCGCGTCCTTGTCGAGGTCGAGGTCCGCGGTGTCGAGGACGGTGTAGCCGCCGCGTTCGGCCTCGGCGACGGCGCCCGACTCGGCAAGCAGGCGCAGTGCGTTGCGGACGGGTGAGCGCGAGACGCGCAGCTGGTCGGCCAGGGTGCGTTCGACGAGGCGGGTGCCGGCGGCGACCTGTTCGGCGCGGATGTACTCGACGATGCGCGCGGCGACCTGACGGGTGAGCTGAGTCGGCGGCATGCGTCCATCCTCACGGAGAGATCGTTCGCCGCGCAGTCTACGGAACACCGCCGGGGACGCGGGTCATCTCGATGGTATTAGCTGTTTGCAAAATACCGCGCGCGAGTTACGGTCACGCTGACACCACGAGCTCGGATCGGACCTTCCGATGATCGAACCAGAGGCGACCCGGTGATCACCCCTGTCGCGACGGCCGACCTGGTCGACGAACACGGCGACGCGCTGCGCGTGTGCGACCTGCAGTTCCGCTCCCTCGGCGGCCGCGCCCGGTTCGCCGGCCGGGTCCGCACGGTGCGCTGCTTCGAGGACAACGACCTGGTGCGCGGCCTCCTGCGCACGCCGGGCGAGGGCGACGTGCTCGTGGTCGACGGCCGCGGATCGTTGCGCACCGCGCTCACGGGCGACCTGATCGCCACGGCCGCCGTGGAGAACGGCTGGGCCGGGCTCGTGCTGCACGGAGCCGTGCGGGACAGCGCCGTGCTCGCGGGCATGGACCTCGGCGTGTTCGCGCTCGGCACGATCCCGCGCAAGAGCGGCAAGACCGGCGCGGGTGAGGTGGACGTGCCGGTCACGTTCGGCGGGATCGAGTTCAGGCCGGGAGACGTGCTGCACGCGGACGAGGACGGGGTGGCACTGCTGCCTCCCGCCTGACGCCCCCAGGTTTGCCGGCTGGGCGCAAAGGCTCCCTCCACGCCGTGATCGCTGCCAGGATCAGGAACGCGGTGATCCCAGCCGACTGGAGGGCAAGAGGTGCGGAGACACGGCAAGGTGGCCGCGTCCGTGATGGCGGCGGTCGTGGTGTTCACGTCCATGGCGGCGCCTGTCATGGCGGAAGGTCCGTCGGTGGAGTACCTGGAGGCGTCGGCGGTCGTGGTGCCGCCACGGGAACGTGCGCCCGCGGCGGCCGCGGAACGGTTCTGGGAGCTCCAGCTGAACCTGTGCAACAGCGGGGTGGCGGGCTGTTACTCGCAGGGCCGGTCGGTCCCCGAGGCGGCGGGCCTGATCCGCAGCGTGCGGCCGAACCTGGTGACGCTCAACGAGATCTGCTCGAACGACGTGCCGAGCCAGTTGGCGCCCGCGCTGTCGCAGGCGTGGCCGGGCGACCACGTGTACAACCTGTTCGTGCCCGCGCTCCGCCGCGACACCGGCACCCCGGTGAAGTGCGTCAACGGCCAGGACTACGGCAACGCCGTGCTCGGGCGCGTGGCGGCGGCGAACTACCGCGGCGTGAACGCGTGGAGCGGCCGGTACACCAGCCAGGACGGTGGGAACGAGCAGCGGACGTTCGCCTGCGTGTACGCCGTGGGCGACCATCTCTCGTGCGCGACGCACCTGTCCGCGAGCAGTGAACCGGTCGCGCTGGCGCAGTGCCGGGCGCTGCTGTTCGACGTCGTCCCGAACATCCGGTCCGCGGAGGGCCTGAGCGGGAGGACGGTGGTCGGAGGCGACTTCAACCTCGAGTACGACACCTCCGACCCGGAGAACGCGCAGAACTGCGTGCCGCCGGGGCACGTCCGCAAGGGTGACGGAGACGTGCAGCACGTGGTGTTCTCGAGCGACAACGCGTTCGTCAGCACGACCAAGTACGGCCTGAGCCACACCGATCACGACGGATTCCTGGTGCGGCTGACCAAGCCGTGACGCGGGGGAGCGGCGTCACGGTCCATTCAGGACGGTGACGCCGCTCGGCCGTCTGCTCAGCAGGCGGTCCACACGCTCCGGTCGGCCGACAGCGCGTGCTCGACGTCCGGGTGCAGCTCGAGCACCTCGTCGAGCCCGGTCATCGTGATCGGCCGCAGCACGGCCTTGTGCGCCGCCACGATCCGGAGCGGAACGCCCGTGGCGCGCGCGTCCCGGTGGTGCGTGAGGAGTTCGTTGAGCCCGGACGACCCGAAGAACCGGATGGCGGACAGGTCGACCACGACGGGGTACGGCGGCGTCGCCATCGCGAGTGCGGTCTGCAACTCCATTCGCAGCGGCAGAACGGTGAACTCGTCGATCTCGCCCGTCGCGCGGACGACGACGGCGAGACCGTGCACTTCGCGTTGCACGTGCAGTGGTCCGAGGAAAGTGTTCGGCATGGCAGGAGCCTCCCGGCCTTCGCGAACTGAACTTCGGAAGTGGACGCAGCTGCAAGCTCAACCGCTCGGTCTCTCGACTGTAGCCTCTTCTACGCCGTTCGCACACTTCCAGTGCTGCTCACCGGTGATTCTCGCGTCGTTCGTCCCAATTCCGCCGTGGGACGCTTGAACGTCTCGCGTCCCGTAGCGATCGCCACCGCACTGAGCGCACACACTGCTGCCGTGAACGTTGCGACACCGATCCAGTCCTCACGCGCGGAACCGATCGCCGCCACCACGCTCGGGGCGAGACCGGCGATCGCGAACCCGATCTGCGTGCCGATCGCCATGCCCGACAGCCTGACCTCCGTGCTGAACATCTCGCCGTAGAGAGACGGCCAGATGCCGTTGATCGCGGAGTACGCCACGCCGAACAGCAGGATCCCGAGCGCGAACACCAGGGCGTACGCGCCGATGGAGATCGACCACAGGTACGGGAAGATCAGGACCGCGCACGCGCCGCAGCCGGCGAGGAACACGGGCTTGCGGCCGATCCGGTCGGAAAGACGCGCCAGCGCGGGGATCGCGGCGAGCGCGACGACGTTGGCGAGGACGCCGACCCACAGCATGGGCGTGCGCGCCAGCCCGATCGTGTTCACCGCGTAGCTCAGCGCGTAGACGGTGAAGATCGTGCTGACCGAGGCGATGGTGGCCGCGAGGACCACGCGCAGGACGTCGGCCCAGTGCGTGCGGAACAACGTCGCGACCGGCAGCTTGGCCACCTTGGCGCGCTTGAACTCCGCGGTCTCGTCGATCTTGCGGCGGATGACGAGCCCGACGACCACGACGACCGCGCTGCACCAGAACGGGACCCGCCAGCCCCACGACAGCAGGTCCTCCTGGGGGAGCGCCGCCACGGGCAGGAAGATCGCCGTGGCGAGGATCTGCCCGGCCTGCGTGCCGCTCAGCGTGAAGCTGGTGAAGTACGCCCGCCGGTGCTCGGGGGCGTGCTCCAGCGACATCGAGTTCGCGCCGGCCTGCTCCCCGGACGCCGAAAGTCCTTGCAGCAGCCGGAGAACGACGAGCGCGACCGGTGCCAGCACCCCGGCCGTCTCGTAGGTCGGCAGGCACCCGACGGCGAAGGTCGCCACGCCCATGAGCAGCAACGTGAACACGAGGACCTTCTTGCGCCCGAAGCGGTCGCCGACGTGCCCGAGGACGAACGCGCCGAGCGGCCGCGCGAGGTAGCCGACGCCGAACGTGGCGAGCGCGAGCAGCGTCCCCGTCGCCGGATCGGCCGCGGGGAAGAAGACCTTGTTGAACACCAGGGCGGCGGCGGTGCCGTAGATGAAGAAGTCGTAGTACTCGAGGGCGCTGCCGATCCAGGCTGCCAGCGCAGTCTTGCGGGCCATCGAAGTGGTCACGGCGTACTCCTATGTACGACCTAGTTAGTTAATACAAGGTCGGACATGGGGCCGCCGCGTGTCAAGGATTTGTTTCAGCTGGTCAGGTAGTCGACCAGCATGTCACCGAGCATGCTTCGGTAGTGCTCGCGCCGGCCGGGATCGAGCATGTCTCGCCCGAAGATCGCCGCGAACGTGTGCCGGTTCGCGAGCCGGAAGACGCAGAACGAGCTGATCACCATGTGCACGTCGAGCGGGTCGACGTCCTCGCGGAACCGCCCGGCCGCGCGCCCCCGTTCGAGGATCTGGGCGAGCCCGTCGAGCGCGGGGTTCGCGAGCCCCGCCAGCACCTCGGACCGGGCGATGTGTTCGGCGCGGTGGATGTTCTCGATGCTGACGAGCCGGATGAAGTCCGGATGCGCCTCGTGGTGGTCGAACGTCAGCTCCGCGAGCCGCCGGATCGCGTCCTCCGGCGCGAGGTGCTCGACGTCGAGCTCCGCCTCCAGCGCCCGGATCGCCAGGTAGGCGCGCTCCAGCACCGCGATGTAGAGCTGCTCCTTGCCGCCGAAGTAGTAGTAGATCATCCGCTTCGTCGTGCTGGTCCGCTCGGCGATCTCGTCGACGCGCGCGCCGGTGTAGCCCTTGTCCGCGAACTCCCGCGTGGCAACGTCCAGGATGTCGGCGCGGGTGCGGTCCTTGTCCCGCTGGCGCTCGGCATCGGATGACGACGGTGCGGCCACCGGGCCCCCTTCGATCTGCTGGTGAACAGCCGACTCTAGTGCCTGGGGTGGGGAGGGGCGGGGGAGTGAGGTGCCGGGCGGGTCGGTGGGTGGGCCTGTGGGTGGGGCGGTGCTGCGGTTGGCTGCTCCGGCCTCGCCTCGTCGGCCCGTGCCCACTGCGTCGGGGCCGCCGCGTCGCGGCGGTGGCGGGAGGCGGTGCGGGGACTGCAGGCGTGTGGCCTGGCCGTGTTGCCAAGCGTGGCCGGGCCGAGCGCCCCCTTCCCGCCACGACCCACCTGCGCTACCGTGAACTCACTAGTTCGTACATTAGGCGGGAGGCCGCGTGACCCACTACCTGATCGGGCTCGTCGGCTCCGGCATCGGCCCGTCCCTGAGCCCCGCGCTGCACGAGCGCGAGGCCGCCGAGCTGGGTCTGCGCTACACGTACCGCCTGCTCGACCTCGACGACCTCCGCCGGCCGGTGGGCGACGTGCTCGCCGCGGCGCGCGAACAGGGGTTCCACGGGCTCAACGTCACCCATCCCGGCAAGCAGGCCGTGCTGCCGCACCTGGACGAGCTGGTTCCGGAGGCCGCGGCGCTCGGAGCTGTGAACACCGTGGTGTTCGAGAACGGCAGGGCGGTCGGGCACAACACCGACGCCACCGGGTTCGCGCGCAGTCTCGGCCGCGGGCTTCCCGGTGTGCGTCTGGACGAGGTCGTCCTGCTCGGCGCGGGTGGGGCGGGGGCGGCGGTCGGGCACGCGTTGCTGTCGCTCGGCACTGGTCGCCTTGCCGTGCACGACGTGGACCCGGGGCGCGCGGAACGGCTGGTGGAGTCCCTCCAGCGCAGGTTCGGTGCCGGCCGGGCGGTTCGGTGCGGGCCCGAGGCCGTGCGGACCGCCGACGGGCTTGTTCACGCGACCCCGACGGGCATGGCGGCGCATCCCGGGCTGCCGATCGACGAGTCGTTGCTGCGCGAGGAGCTCTGGGTCGCGGACATCGTCTACCGGCCGTTGGAGACCGCGCTGCTCGCGGCGGCGCGCGCCAGGGGGTGCCGGGTGTTGCACGGGGGCGGGATGGTCGTGTTGCAGGCCGCGGAGTCGTTGCGGCTGTTCACCGGCGTCGAGCCGGACGCCGGGCGGATGCTCGCGCACTTCGAGGAGCTGGAGGGGGAGCCCGCGCATGCTTCCTGACCTGCGCACCGCCATCGCCACCGTGTGCCTGTCCGGCACGCTCGACGACAAGCTCGCCGCGGCCGCCGCGGCCGGGTTCGACGGCGTGGAGCTGTTCGAGAACGACCTGCTCGCGGACCGCCGCGGTCCGGCGGAGATCCGCGAGCGCTGCGCCGGCCTGGGGCTGACGATCGACCTGTACCAGCCGTTGCGCGACTTCGAGGCCGTGCCGCCGGACGTGCTGGCGCGCAATCTCCGGCGGGCGGAGCACAAGTTCGACGTCATGGCCGAGCTGGGCGTGGACACCGTGCTGGTGTGCTCGTCCGTGTCGCCGGACTCGATCAACGACGACGACCTCGCTGCCGAGCAGCTGCACCTGCTTGCCTCCCGTGCCGCCGAGCGGGGTCTGCGCATCGCCTACGAGGCGCTGGCGTGGGGCCGGTTCGTCAACGGCTACGAGCACGCGTGGCGGATCGTGCGCAGAGCGGGCCACCCCGCTCTCGGCGTGTGCCTCGACAGCTTCCACATTCTGTCCAAAGAGGACGATCCCAGGGCGATTCGCGCGATCCCCGGCGAGAAGATCTTCTTCCTGCAGCTGGCGGACGCTCCGACGCTGCCGATGGACGTCCTGCAGTGGAGTCGCCACCACCGGCTCTTCCCGGGACAGGGCGACTTCGATCTGACGACGTTCACCCGCAACGTGCTCGACGCGGGCTATCGCGGGCCGCTGTCGCTGGAGGTGTTCAACGACGTCTTCCGCCAGGCCGATCCCTATCGCGCCGCGGTCGACGCGCGGCGGTCGCTGTTGGCACTCCAGGATTCCTTGGGGCTGCTGGACGTTCCGGCCGCGCCCGGGGCGACCGGCTACGCCTTCGCCGAACTGGTGGGCGGGCCGGACCTGGCCTCGCTGGGCTTCTCCCGGACGGGCGTGCACCGCTCGAAACCGGTGGAGCTGTGGACGCAGGGCGACGCGCGCGTGCTGGTGAACGCGGAGGGCGAGCCCGGCGAGATCGGCGCGCTGGGGATCACCGTGCCGGATCCGGCGGGGGCAGCGCAGCGCGCGAAGGTCCTGCTGGCGCCACCGCTGTCACGCACGGCGGGCCCCGGCGAAGCACCGCTCACCGCGATCGCCGCCCCCGACGGGACCCACGTCTTCCTGTGCGCCGACGACGACTGGCTCGGCGACTTCGTGCCCACGGGGGAGTCGGCGCCGGGCGCGGGCATCACCGGCATCGACCACGTGGCACTGACCCAGCCGTTCGACAACTTCGACGAGGCCACGCTCTTCTACCGCTCGGTCCTGGGGCTCGAACCCGGTGCCACGGCGGAGTTCGCGGCGCCGTTCGGACTGGTGCGGGGCCGCGGCGTGAGCGGCGGTGTGCGGCTCACCCTGGACGCCGCGCTGGTCCGGCGCGGCGGATGGGCTCCCGCCGTGCCCTCACCGCAGCACATCGCGTTCACCTGTGCCGACGCGGTCGCGTGCGCCGAGGCCCTGTGGCGGTCGGGTGCCCGGCTGGTGGACGTCCCCGGCAACTACTACGACGACCTCGCCGCACGCACCGACCTGCCCGCCGAACGCGTCGCCGCGTTGCGGGCGCGGTCGGTGCTGTACGACCGCGACGAGCGCGGCGAATACCTGCATTTCTACACCGAACTCGCCGGGGCGCGCGTGTTCTTCGAGGTGGTGCAGCGCATCGGCGGCTACAGCGGGTTCGGGGTGGTCAACGCGCCCGTGCGGATGGCGGCCCACCACGAGGTGCGCCGAGGTCGGTGAGCCGTGGACGGTTCCGTGATCATCCGGTCGCCGAGCGTGCACGACGACCGTCCTTCGTGGACGAATTGTGAGCTTTGCCCCGCCTGAGGAGCCTGATTGTTAGGTTAGGCTCCCCTTCATGTTGCAGATGGACGGGGTGGTGCTGACCGGGCGCGGCCTGGTGCTCGCACACCACGAGCACGAGGTCGTGCACGGCGTTTCGGTGGAGCTGACGCCGGGTGCCGTCACGGCGCTGGTCGGCCCCAACGGGTCCGGCAAGTCGACCGTCCTGCGGTCGCTGGCGCGGTTGCACCGGCCGAAGGGCGGCGAGGTCCACCTGGGCGACCGGGCGGTCTGGCGCGGATCCGCCTTGTCCGGCAAGGAGTTCGCGCGCAACGTCACCCTGCTCACCCAGCAGCGGCCCACGCCGTCGGGGGTGTCCGTCGAGGACGTCGTCGGCTACGGGCGCCACCCGTACCGCTCCGGCTGGCGCGGCGTCGACCCGGACGGGGCGGCCGCCGTCGCCAGGGCGATGGCGATGACGGGCGTCAGCGACATGGCCTCCCGCGGCGTCGACGAACTGTCCGGCGGCGAGCTGCAGCGCGTGTGGCTGGCCTCGTGCCTCGCCCAGCAGACCTCGGTGCTGCTGCTCGACGAACCGACCAACCACCTCGACCTGCGCTACCAGGTCGAGATCCTCGACGTCGTCCGCGACCTCGCCGACGACCACGGCGTGGCGGTCGGCGTCGTCCTGCACGACCTCGACCACGCCGCGATCGTCGCCGACCACGTCGTCCTGCTGTCTCAGGGCAGGGCGCTGGCGAGCGGCGCCGTGAAGGAAGTGCTCACCGCCCAGCACCTGACCGAGGCGTACGGCGTCGTGGTGCACGTCGCGGACGACCCGGTCACCGGAACCCTGCACTGCCGCCCGGTCGGCAGGCACACACCCCGCCCCTGAACGACCCCTCCTGGAGAACCTGTCATGCGCATCCCGATCCTGGTCGCGACCGCCGCGATCGTCCTCGCCGCCTGCGGCACCACGGAGTCACCGCAGTCGAGCGCACCCGCCGAGAACGCGGGCGGTCCGGTCACGGTCACCGACTCGCGCGGCAAGGCGGTCGAGCTGAAGTCCGCCGCGAAACGCGTCGTCGCCCTGGAGTGGGGCGAGGCGGAGATCGTCGCGTCGCTCGGCGTGATGCCGGTGGGCGTCGCCGACACCGCGGGCTACAAGACGTGGGACGCGGCCGTCGCCCTGGACGCCTCGGTCGAGGACGTCGGCAAGCGCGGTGAGCCCAGCGTGGACTCGATCGTCGCGCTGAACCCGGACGTCGTGGTGATGGCCGCCGAGCGCGACTCGACGGTCGTGCCGCAGCTGGAGAAGTACGTGCCGGTCGTCGTCACGAAGTCCAGTGACGCCGCGCGCAACTTCGACCGCCTGCGCGACGACGTGAAGATGATCGCCCAGGCGATGGGCAAGACCGCGGAGGCCGACCAGCTGCTGTCCGAAATGGACAGCAAGCTCGCCGAGGGCAGGAAGGCGCTGGAGGCCAAGGCGGGTACGCCGTTCTTCATGGCCGACGGTTACCTGGAGGGCAGCACCGTCAGCATCCGCCCGTTCGGCAAGGGCTCGCTCGTCTCCGACACGGCCGAGGCGCTCGGCCTGAAGAACGCGTGGACCGGCCAGGTCGACCCGCAGTGGGCGCTCGGCCAGACCGACGTCGAGGGCCTGACCGCGCTCACCGACCCGAACACCGTGCTGTTCTACAGCGCGTCGGAGGACGACGTCTTCACCACCGGCCTCGCGCAGAACCCGGTCTGGCAGCGGCTTCCGTTCGTGACGGCCGAGAAGGTCCACAAGTTCGAGCCGGGCACCTGGACGTTCGGCGGGCCCAAGTCCGTCATCCGCATCGCCGACCAGTTCGTGAAGGCGCTCTCCTGACCGTGAGGAACGCCGTCGTCACGGCGGCGAGCCTGGTCGTCATCGTCCTGCTCGCCGCCGTCCACCTCACCCAGGGCACCGCCGACACCGGCGTGCTCGACGTCCTGCGCGCCCTGGTCGGTGCCGGTGACGAGCAGACCTACGCGGTGCTCACCGGTTCCCGGGTGCCGCGCCTGCTGACCGCCCTGCTGCTCGGTGTGGCACTGGGCGTCGCGGGCGCGGGCATGCAGTCCGTGGCCCGCAACCCGTTGGCCGCACCGGACACCCTCGCCGTGAACGCCGGCGCGTACCTCGCGGTCGTCACGGTGTCGGCCTTCGGGTTGACGCTGCCGACGCTGCCCGCCGGTGCGACGGCGTTCGTGGGCGCTCTTGCCGCCGCGGCCGTGGTGCTGGGCCTGTCCGGCGCCGGATCGGCGACCCCGCGGCTGGTGCTCATCGGCTCGGCCGTGACGCTCGCGTTGCAGTCGATCACCATCCTCCTGCTGCTGACCTACGAGCAGGAGACGTCCGGGCTGTTCGCGTGGGGGAGCGGCTCGCTCAGCGTCGCGAACCTGGACGCCACGGCCCAGATGGCCCCGATCGTGCTCGCCGCGACCATCGCGCTGGTCGCGATGGGACGGTCGCTCGACGTTCTCGCCCTGGGCGACGACAACGCGACGGTCGTGGGACTGAAGGTCCGCCGCACCCGCGTCGGCGCGGTGCTGCTGACCGTGGCGCTGACCGCCGCGGCGGTGACGGTCGCCGGCCCCGTCGGGTTCGTCGGCCTGTGCGCCCCGGTGATCACGCGGTTGCTGATGTCGCGGGAGGGGCGGCACCGCGTACTGCTGCCCCTGTCGGGTCTTCTCGGCGTCGTGCTGGTGCTCGGCGCGGACGTCCTGCTCCGCGCCGTGATGGGCTCGGCGGAGGCGCTGCGCGTGCCGACCGGTGTGATCACCACGGTGGTCGGCGCGGTGGTCCTCGTGTGGCTCGCCCGCCGCAGCCGTCCCGGCGGCACCCGGCGGCAGCCTCCGGCAGGTCGTGTCGCAGTGGCGGGCTCGCGTCGCCGTCTCGTCGTCACCGGCGTCGCGGTCGGGGTGCTGCTGGTCGCCGCCCCGGTCGTCGGCATGCTGTTCGGCGACCGGCTGGTGTTGCTGGGCGACATGGTGAACTGGGTGTCCGGCCGCACCGGCACGGCGCTGACGTTCGTGCTCGACCAGCGCCTGCCGCGCGTGCTGGCGGCGATGACCGCGGGCGCGGCACTGGCGGTGTCGGGCTGCGGGATCCAGTCGGTGAGCCGCAACCCGCTCGCCGAACCGGGCCTGCTGGGCATCACCGCGGGCGCGGGCCTCGGCGCCATCTCGCTGATCACGTTCGTGCCGCTGGCCGGCGCGTGGCAGATCGCCGGCGCCGCCGGTGCGGGCGCGCTGGTCGCGTTCGTGCTGGTCTACGGCCTCGCCTGGCGTTCGGGCCTCGACTCGGACCGGTTGGTGGTCATCGGCATCGGGCTCTGGTCCGGCGGGATGGCGCTGATCACGCTGATGATCGTGACGTCGGACCCGTGGAACATGGCCAAGGCCCTCACCTGGCTGTCCGGCTCGACCTACGGCCGGACGCTCGACCAGGTGGTGCCCGGACTGATCGCGCTGGCGGTGCTGACCCCGTTGCTGTGGTCGCGGCACCGCGAGCTCGACCTGCACGGCATCGACGACGACACGCCCCGCATCCTCGGCATGCCCCTGGAGCGGTCGCGCGTCGTGATCCTGGCCGCGTGCGGTGTCCTCGCGGCGACGGCCGTGGCCGCGATCGGTGTCGTGGCGTTCGTCGGACTCGTCGCACCGCACCTCGCGCGCTCGCTCGTCGGGGGCAGGCACGCCCGCGTGATCCCTGTGGCGGCGGCGATCGGCGCGATCCTGGTGAGCGCCGCGGACACGCTGGGGCGCACGGTGATCGCTCCGGCGCAGGTGCCGGCGGGACTCGTCATCGCGCTGGTGGGGACGCCGTACTTCGTGCTGGTGCTGTGGCGGTCACGAGCCGCCCGGACCTGAGCGCAACGCCCGCACGAACGCCTCGGCGGCGGGGGAGCGCTCCTGCCCGGTGACGACGACGGTCCGGCGCCGTTCGGCCAGACCGTCGTCGCGGACGGGGACCCACGTGACGCCGCGCGGGACCACGTCCGCTGCCAGTCCGGGCAGGACGGACACACCGAGCCCGGCGGCCACGAGGCCGAGCCGGGTCTGCCAGGTCCTGGCCTCGTGCCCGATGACGGGTGAGGACAGGGTCGGCCACGCGCCGAACTGCGGGTCGCCCTCTCCGCCCGTGCCCACGACCCACACCTGGCCCGCGAGGTCGCGCACGTCGACCTCGGCCTGACCGGCGAACGGGTGCCCGTCCGCCACCGCGACACCGAGCCCGCGCGCGACGGCCACGGACTCCGTGCGCAATCCCTCCAGGTCGTAGTCGGGCAGGCCGTCTCCGACCGCGATCACGCCGACCTCGACCCGCCCGGCCCGCAGCCGTCGCAGCACCACCGGGCTGCCGGCCTCCCCGAGCCGGACGGTCAACGCGGGGTGCTCCTCCTTCACCCGCGCGATCGCCCGCGGCACCAGGCTCGCCGCCGCCGTCGGATAGGCGCCCACCGCCAGCCGGCCCGCGAGCCGGTCGCGCAGCCCCGCGATCTCCAGCTCGGCGGCCTCCACGTGCGAGACGACCTGCCTGGCGTGCGCGAGAAGCGCCCCGCACGCCGTCGTCGGCCGGACCCCGCGCGCCCACCGCTCGAACAGCGGGCTGCCCACCGCCGCCTCCATCGCGCCGACCTGCCGGGAGATCGCGGACTGCGTGTACCCGAGCGCGTCGGCGGCCGCGGTGAACGACCCCCGCCGCGCGACCTCGACGACGACGCGCAACCCGGTCAAGGTCATCTCCGACATGCGGCCAGTATCGCGTCAGACCTCGTGGTCCGCGGCGTGCGCCGACTCCTTCTGCGCCTCGAACGCGGCCAGCCGCTCCCGCACCGAGCCCGTCACCAGGTCGTAGGCGTCGGAGTTGAGCAGCAACCGCAACGGCGGCGCGTCGGAGAGCGCGGCGTTGATCACCGCGTTCGCGACGCCTGACTGACTGCCCGGCATGGAGTCGACCGGCGGCGGTGACGTGTCCGCGGGACCGCCGCGGTAGGGCTCACTGACCGGCACGCGCTGCGCGGACTCGTAGAAACCCGTGCGGACCATGCCGGGCTCGACCAGCACCGTGCTGATGCCGAACGGCGCGACCTCGGTGGCCAGCGCCTCGAAGTAGCCCTCCACACCCCACTTGGTGGCGTGGTAGATCGCGAAGCCGGGGAACGTGATGTGCCCGCCCATGCTCGAAATCTGCACGAGCACCCCGCCGCCCTGGGCGCGCAGCAACGGCACGGCCCGGCGCGCGACCTGGATCGACGCGGTGAGGTTGGTGGCGATGGAGTCCTCGACCTGACGGTCGCTGAGGTCCTCGGCCGCGCCGAACACCCCGCTGCCCGCGTTCGACACCACCACGTCGACCCGCTCGTGGTCGGCGAACGCCTCGCCGAGCACCTGCTCGAGCTGTGCGGTGTCCGTGACGTCGAGAGCGCGGCGCCACAACCGGTCGCCGTACCGCTCCGCCAGGTCGTCGAGCCGGCGAGGGTCACGTGCCGTGGCGGCGACGCGGTGCCCGCGTTCGAGGGCCTGCTCGACGAGCTCGCGGCCGATCCCCCTGGACGCTCCTGTGATGAACCATGTGGACATGCGGTCCACGCTAGGAACGCCGAGGCATGAGCACCAGCGATGGTTTAGCAGGCGAGCCATGCAGGCAGCGCATGGCTCGCTACGGGCGCGAGCCCCGGGTGGTCCCTCAACTGCCGTCGCGACGTCACCCCGAGCTTGGAGAAGATCGCCCGCAGGTGCGCGTCGACCGTCCGCTTGCTCACGAACAGCTGGCTGGCTACCTCGTTCGACGTCGCTCCCGATGCGACCAGCCGAGAGACGGCCACCTGTTGCCGCGTCAGGGTTTCGTGCGCCTGCGCGGGTACACGGCGGCGAGCGAGGCGACGACGACCGCGACCAGGTACACGCGCCCCGTCACCCGGTGCAGCCGCGGGTAGCGCGTCCGCAGCTTCGGGATGAACTGCCACGGGCCGGTGACGAGCGCGATGCCGGCGGGCACGGCGTGGATCACGAGACTGGTGTAGTAGCCGGGCGTGATCCGGTCGAGGCCCGGCACGGTCGTGCCCCCGACCAGGTACGGCGGCACGAAGACGGCGGCGGTGGCGAGGGCGGCCAGGGCGAGCAGTCCCCACAGGAACCACCACCAGCGACTTCCGGCGGTCCGCGACACGACTGCAGTGGACATGCGTGATCCCAACTCCCTGTGCGACACGGTCGGAGCGGACGCGCAGGGCCGTCACCGCGCCGCAGCACGGCGGGGAACGCGTTCCGCGGCTTGATCATCAACCCGGTCCCGGCCGGGCCGCATCGGCACAACATGCCTATTTCGCGGGTCCGGGATCATTCGGCGCACAGCGGGTACTCGGCCTGGATGCGCATCATGCGGGCGAGCGAACTCCCTGTTCACGACGTCATCACGGATCTGCGCGCCCGGTCGGTCAACTACGACCCCGACGAGATCCGCGGGTCGGCGTGGCACTTCGACCACCACAGGTTCGTCCTCGGCACCGATCCGCCCGGCCGTCCGCAGGAGGACTCGGTGTGGTGGCACGCCTACAAGGAGGTCGCCGCCTACGCGTTCACCCCGGCCGGCCTCCTGCGCGCCCACTACCGGCGCGAGGCCCCGCTGCTCGGCAAGGACCTGCTGCTGGTGGGCAGGTTCGCGCCGGCCAGGTTCGTCATGGGCGTGCGGATCACCGAGACAGGGTTCGACGAGGACGGCGTGCGCTACTCGTGGGGCTGGAGCTACGAGACCCTGCAGGGGCACATCGAACGCGGCCGCGTCGACTACCGCGTCGTCAAGGACCTCGAGTCCGGCGTGGTCACGCTCGAGGTGAACAGCTACAACCAGGTCAACCCGCGCGCCCACCCGCTCATCCGGCTCGGCTGGTTCTTCTTCGGCAGGCGCGCCCAGCACCGGTTCTACACCTCGGTCGGCGAGAACCTCCGTCGGCTGGCACGGCAACCGCGGGTCACGGACGCGCGCACGGGTGACGAGGACGTCGTCGAGGTGCCGCGGGACGCCGGTTGCGGCAGGGAACCGTTCTGGGCGATCGCGGTGCTCGACGGCGCCCGCGACCCGGACCCCGCGCACATCGGCCCCTGGCCCGGCCGGCCACGATGACGGCGGTGCCAGGGTGGTGGTCCAGAGTGCCGATCGGGCGCTAGCCGCCGAGTTCGCCGATCCCCTTCTGCACCAGCTTCATCGCGTCCGCCTTGACGTTCTCCAGCCCCCACCACACGGTGGCGAGGCTCGCGGACTTCACGGTGCTCACCTGCCCGACCAGCACCCAGCGGGGGCCGTGACCGGTCCTGATCTCCACGCTGGGTCCGCCGGCCGGTTCGGCCTTGATGATCGGGGCGACCTGCACGGCGTCCTCGCCGCCGTCCTTCAGCCCGGTCTTGAGAACGACGACCTTCTTGTGCGCGCAGGTCCGGACGGAACCGACTCGCAAGGACGGCATGGCTGGATCCTCCCCCTCGGTGCGTGACGAAAGCACTGTGCGGCAAGGAGGTCGACCGTTTGTCGATCAGATGTGGATCGGGAGAAGCGCTCCTGACCGAGCAGCACGGCCCGGTCAGGAGCACATCCGCTAACCGGCGTAGACCTCGAACTCGAAGATCCGCGCCGCGGTGTTGCCGTTGTTGGCCGGTGTGGTGACGTTGAGCCGGACGTACCGCGCCTGCCGTTGCGTGATCGTGTGGTGCGAACGGCTGGCCCGTACCGACGACACGTTCACCACCGTGGTCCAGGTCGTGCCGTCGAGCGACGTCTGGACGTTGTACGCGCCGGTGTTGTAGCCCGTGGTCTCGCCGCCGAGACCCGCGTGCTTCAGGACGAACGACCCGACGTTCTGCGCCGCGCCGAGGTCGACCTGGAGGAACTTCGTGCCCGACGCCAGCGAGCACCACTTGCCGGACAGGCTGCCGTCGAAGGCCTTGGCCGCGGCCTCGTCGGCGTTGCAGGGGGTGGACGCCGTGGCGGCCTTGCCCAGCGCGAGGTTGGTGCCGAGGACCGGGGCGGGCGGCGGAGGAGTGAAACCGTCGTTGTAGGACGGTGGCACGTCCGCCGCGTTGGTGCCCCACGTGCCGGGCGAGGAACCCATGGTGAAGTTCAGCGTCGTGTTGCCGGAGATGTCGCCGTACCGCAACCAGGTCCGCGTCGAGGCCACCCCGTCGCGGGTGACGCCCTGCACGTACTGGGCGGACGGCCCGGCGCCGGTACCGTTGACCGTCAACGTGCCCGACGGCCTGGTGACGGTGATCGACGGGAACAGCGGGCCGTGCAACGCGAGCACGTCCGCTCCCGGCGTGGGCGGGTAGAGGCCCAGGGCGGACCAGACGTACCACGCCGAGGTGGCGCCGAGGTCGTCGTTGCCCGGCAGGCCGCCCGCGGCCGTGGTGAACGACTCGGTCATCACCCGCCGCACCGCCGCACTCGTGCCCTGCGGGTGGGCGGCGTAGTGGTACGCCCACGGGACGCCGTGCTCCGGCTCGTTGCCGATGTAGAAGTACGGCTGGCTCAGGCCGCCGTTGAGCTGCGTGAAGTGGTGGTCGAGGCGCTGGACCGCCGTCTTCGGCCCGCCCATCAGGTTGATCAGTCCGCCGAAGTTGTACGGCACCATCCACGTGTACTGCGACGCGTTGCCCTCGGTGTAGCCGCTCGGGCTCGCCGGGGAGACGGGCCACGCCCACGAGCCGTCGGCGTTGCGCTTCTGCACGTAGCCCGACTCGGGGTTGTAGACGTTGGCCCACCACTGCGCGCGCGTCATGTAGGTGTTGTACTTCGCCGTGTCGCCGACCGCCTTCGCGAACTGGGCGACGGCGAAGTCGGACGCCGAGTACTCCAGCGAGTCCGACGGGTCCTCGGTGATGTAGTGCCTGCCGAGGTAGCCGGACTGCCGCCCGCGGATCGTCCCGCCCTGCGTGGTGCCGCCGTTGGAGCTCTTGTCCATCAACGCGAGCGCGGCGGCGGTGTCGAAGCCGCGCACCCCGAACGCGTACAGGCTCGACAGGACGATCGGGCCCGGGTCGCCGTTCATCACGAAGTGCTCGTTGCTGTTGTGCGACCACTTCGGCAACAGCCCACCCTGCTGCCCGTCGAGGACCATGGACTTGGCTATGTCACTGGACTCCGCGGGCGCGAGCAGCGCTATCAGCGACGCCCACGAACGGTAGATGTCCCAGCCCGAGTAGTTCTGGTAGACGGTGTGCGACGCCGTGCGCACGGCCTGGTCGAAGCCGCGGTACTGGCCGTTGACGTCGCTGGCGATGTTGGGGTTCTGGAACACGTGGTAGAGCGCCGTGTAGAACTTCTGCAGGTCAGCGGCCGAGCCGCCGGTCACCTGCACGCGGTTCAGCACGTCGTTCCACGCGGTGTCGGCCGCGGTCCTGGTGCCCGCGAGGTCGAACCCCGGGCTCTCGGCGGCGAGGTTCGCCTGCGCGTTCGCGACGCTGACGAACGAGACGCCGACCTTCAGCTGCACCACGGGGTTCGCGGACGTGTCGAACGTGACGTAGCCGCCCGAGTTCACACCGCTGGTGCTCGCGGAGCCCGCGGTCACCGTGCCGCCGAGCCACGTGCCGAAACCCGTCGGCGCGCGGTCGAACTGGATCGCGTAGTGCAGCTGGTAGGTCTTGGACGCCCCGCAGAAACCGCCGCCCGTGAAGGTTCCGGTGAGCTGGCTGCCGTTGATCGCGATCGACCCGTTGCGGTTGCCCGTGGCGCTGCGGCTGCTGTTGACGAGCACCCGCGCCGTCGTCGTGCTCGGGTACGTGAGCCTCATGAAACCGGTGCGCTTGGTGGCGCTGAGCTCGACGCCGGTGTTGTAGGTGTCGAGCCGGTTCTTGTAGTAGCCGGGCGCGGCCGACTCGTTGGCCTTCGTGTACGCGCCGGCGTAGCCGGTCCAGTTCGTGCCGGGAGAGGTGCCGAGGGTGCCGGTGACCGGCAGGATGCCGAGGTCCTCGTTGTTGGCGCAGCCCGCGCCGTTGAAGTGGGTGAGGCTGAACTCCTCGATCTTCGTGTCGCTGTAGCGGTATCCGGACGGCGAGGCGGTCGGGGTGTCCGGGCTGAACTGCACCATGCCGAACGGCACCACGGCGCCGGGGTAGGTGCTGCCGCCCGCGCCGCCGGGCACGGGGTTGGGCGAGTTGCTGTTGTCGGTGCCGATGAACGGGTTCACGTGCTGGGTCAGGGCGAGCGCCGCGGGCGCGGCCGCGGCCGGGGTGACCAGGCCCGCGATCAGCAGGGCGGCGACCGTCAGGGGGATCGGGTGTCTGGCACGTCGGTGCAGGGAGCCGAACATCGACCTTCCTCTCCTCGTCAGGCAGGGAAGACAACGTTGTCAACGCGCAGGCCGGCCCCCGAGGAGTAACGACAACGCGACGCTGAGCAGTCGTCTCACCTGCGGGACGCTACTAGTGGTCGCGGTCCGGCACAGGCGACCGTTCGGCCGCAGACGGGTGCGGGGGTGGGGGATGTCAGCGTTGTCGGGGCGTGGGGCGTGGGGCGTGGGGCGTGGGGCGTGGGGCGTGGGGCGTGGGGCGTGTTCGCCGAGCCGCAGCTCACCAGCCGCCGAGCTGCAGTTCATGAGCCGCTGAGCGCAGCTCACCAGTCGGCGAGGCGCCGCGACCCGGGCCGCCCGACTTGCACCGAGCCGACCTCAGCTCCCCGTGCCCCCGGCTCTCACAGGTCCGCGAGCGGCACCGGCCGCCCCAGCAGGAACCCCTGCGCCTGGTCGCACCCCAGGGTCCGCAGGATCTCCAGCTGCTCGACCTGCTCCACCCCCTCCGCGATCACCGTCATGTCCACCGCGTGCGCCATCGCGATGATGCTCGTGACGATCGCCTCCGCCTCGTCGGACCGCCCCAGCCCCGCCGTGAACGACCGGTCGATCTTGAGCGTGTCCAGCGGCAGGGCGAGCAGTTGGGCGAGGGACGAGTAGCCGGTGCCGAAGTCGTCGATCGCGAGGCGCACGCCCAGTTCGCGCAGGGCGGCCAGGGTGCGGGCGGCCAGGGCCGGGTCGCGGGTGAGAGCGCTCTCGGTGATCTCCAGGCAGAGGGAGCTGGGGTCCAGGCCCGCCCGGTGGGTGGCGTGGCGGACCGCGGACACGAGCCACGGGTCGTCGAGCTGGCGGGCCGACAGGTTCACCGTCAGCTCGAGGCCCGGGGTCAGGTCGGCGATCTCGCGGGTGGCGGTGTGGAGCATGTGGGCGCCGACGATGTTGATCAGGTCGCTCTCCTCGGCCAGCGCGATGAACTCGCCGGGGGAGATGAGGCCGTAGCGCGGGTGCGTCCAGCGCAGCAGGCCCTCGACGGCGGTGCGCTCGTCGGTGCGCAGGTCGACGATCGGCTGGTAGGCGAGCCAGAGCTGGTCGGCCAGCGGGGCGGTGCGGAGGTCCTGTTCCAGCTGCAGGCGGCGCTGGATGCTGTCGCGCAGCTCGACGTCGAAGAACGCGATGCGGCCGCGGCCCCTCGTCTTCGCCTGGTACATCGCGAGGTCGGCGTCGCGCAGCAGGTCGGCGCCGCCGCGGGGGTCGCCCGGTTCGGCCAGGACGATGCCGACGCTCGCGTCGACGTGCAGCCGGCGGCCGTCCACCGAGATCGGGCGGTTGAGCTCGGCGCGGACGTGGTCGGCGAGGGCGGTCGCCTCGTCGGGGCCGGTGACGCCGTACGCGATGACGGTGAACTCGTCGCCGCCCAGCCTGCCGAC
The DNA here is from genome assembly GCF_024125735.1 of Lentzea sp. HUAS12. Lineage (NCBI taxonomy): Bacteria > Bacillati > Actinomycetota > Actinomycetes > Pseudonocardiales > Pseudonocardiaceae > Lentzea > Lentzea sp. HUAS12. Next base: position 2,657,501 of record NZ_CP099738.1, on the reverse strand, counting down.
GACGTCGCCGCGGCGGGCGCTGCGGCTCAGCCTCGTGCCGACCACGCGCAGGACCTCGTCGCCGGTGCTGTGGCCGAGGGAGTCGTTGATGACCTTGAACTTGTCCAGGTCGATGAACAGCACCGCGGTGAGGCCCGAGCGGTGGGTGCGGGCGGCGGGGCTGAGGCGGTTGATCGTCACCGTGCGGTTGCACAGGCCCGTCAGCGCGTCGTGCGTCGCCTCGTGCTCCAGCTGGCTGTCGATCATGCGGCGTTCGGTGATGTCGGTGAACGACACGACCGTCGCGGACGGCAGCATGCCTTCCGGGGAGAGGGCGCGGGCGCTCAGCGACAGCCAGACGTGGCTGCCATCGGGGCGCATCGCGCGCAGGATCCGGCCGTGCTGCGCTCTGCCGGTCGCGCGGGTGATGGCCGAGGAGTACTCGTGCTGCGGCACGGGCTGGCCGGACTCGTCGTGCAGTTCGGCGAGCGACGCGGGCTGGCCGATGACTTCCTGCGCGCGCACGCCGAGGATGCGTTCGGCCGCCGGGTTGACGGACTCGACGAGGCCCGTGCTGCCGACGACGAGCACACCCTCCTCGATGGCGGCGACGACCGCCGTGAAGTGGTGCTCGGCCCGCCTGCGCGCGGTCTCGTCCGCGCAGATCAGCACGTACCCGTCGTCCATGCGGGCGGCGGACACCCGCATCGCCAGCGCGCTGCCGTCGGCGCGCCGGTGCACCGCGTCGACGACGCCGCCCGCCTCCAGCACCGCGACCGGGTCCAGGGGCGCGCCCACGACCTCGGCGAGCGGCCGCCCGATGGCCTCGATCGAACGCCGGCCGTAGACCTTCTCCGCGCTGCGGTTCCAGCTCGTCACGACGGCGTCGGACGTCGTCGCGATGAGCGCGTCGCTCACGTGCTCGGCGAGAGCGGCCTGGTAGCGCAGCACCGCGGCGGCCGCCTTCTGCTCGGTGACGTCCCGCATGATCACCTGGAACGCGGGCCTGCCCTCCCAGGTCGTGCGCACCGAGACCGACTCGATGTCGGTGGTGCCGCCGTCGAACCGGACGAGCACGGCGTCCGACGGGTCGCTCGTCGCGCCGGGTTCGGTGAGCTTCGAGATCCGCCGCAGCATCTCCGGGGCCGAGTCCGGGTGCACGAAGTCGGTGATCGGCCGGCCGAGCAGGTCCGCTTCGGAACGCGCCCGCACGAACTGGACCGCCGCCGGGTTCGCGTACACGAGCAGCCCTGACTCGTGCACGACGATCGCCTCGGGGGCGAGGTCGACCAGCAGCCGGTAGCGGTCGGCCAGGTCGGCGAGCTCCTGCTGCTGGACGTGCCGCCGCGTCACGTCGGCGACCACGCCGACCAGGGCGCGCGAGGAGTCGTGGGTCGAGACGCGGGCGCGGAACTGCAGCCAGCGCGTGCCGACCGGCGTGTCGAGGGACTGCTCCAGCTCGAAGTCCTGCCAGGCGGGGGCCGCCTTCGCGGCCACCGTCAGCGGCGCGATCAGCTCGGCCAAACGGTCGCGCACGATGCCCTGTTCGGCGCCGGGCACACCGATCACGGCGTCGAGGCCCGGCTTCCAGCCGAGCCGGTCGGTACCGAGGTCGAGCCACCACACGACGGCGGCGCCGACCGAGAGCGCGAGCTCGACCAGCAGTTCGTGGTCGAACTCGGCATCACCGATCAGGCCGCTCACGTCCTGGTTCCCCGATCCGACGTCTCCCGTGGACCGCGGTGGTGTGACCATCCGGAAGTCCTACTACACAGTCCACCGGAGCCGCATCCGTCTGGCGTGAACATGGTGTTCGGTTATATCGGGTCGCCGCGTCCGGCCGATGATCAGGGCCCGCTCTGCCAGATCCACTGTGGACGATCGATGTATTACCGAGAGTTGGTTTACGCCGTTATCCTCACTCTAATGAGTGTCGACCCTCGGTATGGGGGGAGCTGGATATGGTCGCGCTTGGTATTGGAATCTGTGGAATCGGCGTGGTCAGCGCGTACGGGTGGAACCGCTCGTCGCTCTGGGAGGGGCTGCTCAGCGGCAAACCCTCGGCGTCGATCGTCCCCGAACTGAGCCGGTTCCCCGGCGACACCGTCTGGGCCGCCTGCGTCGGTGAGGGCGGTGACCCGGCGGACGGTCCGAGCCGGTTCGCGCAGGCCATGCGCTCGGCCGCCAGGGAGGCCGTCGAGGACGCGGGCAGACGCGGGTGGACCCCCGGCCGCCGGGTCGGCCTCCTGCACGCGGTCGTGCTGGGCGAGGTCGACCTGTGGCGCGACTTCTACGTCACACGTGGTGGCCGCCTGCCCGTGCACGACTACCTGGCGTTGATGCCGTCCACCCCCATGTCCACGTTCATGCAGGAGTACGGCTTCCACGGGCCCGCGATGAACGTCTCGGCGATGTGCGCGTCGGGCAACGCCGGGCTGATCACGGCCAAGGCGTGGCTCGACGCCGGGATCGTCGACGACGTGGTCTTCGTGGCGACGGATCTCTCCCTCACCCCGGAGAACGTCTCCCACTTCGTCCGGCTCGGCGTGGCGATCGTGGACGCGGAGCCGCTCGACGCCTGCCGGCCGTTCCAGGAGGGCAGCCGCGGGTTCGTGATGGGCGAGGCGTCGGTGGCGTTCGTCCTTTCGCGTGACGCGAAGAACCCCTACGCGCTCACGCTCGGCGGCGCGATGTCGCACGACGCGTACCACGTGACGTCCATCGACCTGGGGCTCGACCAGATCACCGCCTGCTTCACCGACGCCCTCGACAACGCGGCGGTGAGCGCCGCCGACGTCCGCTACCTCAACGCGCACGGACCGGGCACGGCCCAGTGCGACACGGCCGAGGCCGCCGTCCTCGAGCAGCTCTTCGCGCCGGACACCGGCATCTACTCCGTCAAGCCGCTGACGGGGCACTGCCAGGGCGCGGCGTCGGCGATCGAGGTCGCCGTGACCGCCATGGCGTACGACAGCGGGGTCATCCCGGCGCCCCCGGTGGTCGCGTCCGGCCACCCGCGACTCCTCGACGGGCCGACGCCGATGCGGGACGGTCTCACGATCAAGTCGTCGCTCGGCATGGGCGGCCACAACTCGGTGGTCGTGCTCGCGCCGCCCGCCTGACGTGCCGCCGTGGGTGGAGCCTGCTCCACCCACGATCCGGCAGCTGGGGGGATCTCGCGCGGACCGCGCCATCAATAGCGTTCTCGCCATGACGAACCACGAAATCGACGCGAAGACCCGCCGCAACCGCACCCTGCTCTGGACCGCGCTCGCCGTGTTCGCGCTCGGCAACATGGGCGCGTCGTTCGCCGGCCTCACCGCGGTGGGCATCGCGTTCGGCGTCCTGACGCTGCTGTCCGGCACCGCTCTGGTCATGACCCGCCGCCGGCGCTGACCGCCGCACTCATGCCCACGACCGGCTCCCGGTCAAGGCAAAAGATGGCCGATATGTGCCACCCCGGCCACCTTGTCCGGACGGTCCGCCCAAATTAGCTTTGCAGTCCTCAAGCCCGAATTCCCTTCCGGCACAACGGTTGCCGGGCCTCGGAGGACTCAATGACGAGCACGGACGCGACACTGCTGTCGGTCCGGGGCGTGGTGAAGCGCTTTCCCGGCGTGACGGCCCTGGGAGGTGTGGACTTCGACGTCCGCGCGGGCGAGGTGCACTGCCTGCTCGGGCAGAACGGCGCGGGCAAGTCGACGTTGATCAAGGTCCTGTCCGGCGCGCACCGGCCGGACGAGGGCGAGATCCGCTGGCGCGGCGAGGTCGTGTCGTTCGGCAACCCGACCGCCGCGATGCGCAGCGGGGTGGCCGCCATCTACCAGGAGCTCGACCTCGTGTCGGGCCTGTCGGTGGCGGACAACGTGTTCCTCGGCCACGAACTGTCCACGGCGGGCTTCACCCGGCGGTCGGACGCGCGGCGCAGGACGCGCGAGCTGCTGAAGAGGCTGGGGCACCCGGAGATCTCGCCCGACCGCGACGTCGGCCGGTTGTCCGTGGCGCACCAGCAGGTCGTCAGCATGGCGCGGGCGCTGTCGCTCGACGGGCAGCTGCTGATCATGGACGAGCCGTCGGCCGTGCTGGACCCGGACGAGGTGCGCGTGCTGTTCGGGATCATCAGGGAGCTCACCGCCCAGGGGGTGGCGGTGATCTACATCTCGCACCGGCTGGCCGAGATCAGGGAGATCGGCGACCGGGTGACCGTCCTCAAGGACGGCCGCACCGTCGCGACGGGCCTGCCCGCGCGGGAGGTCAAGACGCCGGACCTGATCGCGTTGATGACCGGCCGCGTGCTGGACAACGTGTTCCCGCACCGGAAACCGGTCGATCCCGCCGCGCCCGAGGTGCTGCGGGTGCGCGGGCTGACCGACGGCGACTTCGACCCGGTGGACCTCACGGTCCGCGCCGGTGAGGTCGTCGGCCTCGCCGGGCTCGTGGGCTCCGGCCGGTCCGAGATCCTGGAAACCGTCTACGGCGCGCGGAAAGCGGCCGGGGGCACGGTCGAGGTCGACGGCAGGAAGCTGCGCCGGGGCAGCGTCGGCGCGGCTGTGCGCGCCGGGATGGGGCTGTGCCCGGAGGAGCGCAAGAGCCAGGGGCTGCTGCTGGACGAGGCCGTGTACCGCAACATCACCGTCTCGTCGATGTCGTCGTTCGCGAGGTTCGGCTTCCTCGACGACCGGGCCGAACGCGCCCGCGCCACCACCCTGACCGAGTCGCTGGACGTCCGGCCCGCCGGCGTCGACCGCGTGGTGCGCGGGCTGTCCGGCGGCAACCAGCAGAAGGTCGTCCTCGCGCGGTGGTTGCTGCGCGAGTGCCGCGTGCTGCTGCTCGACGAACCCACCCGCGGCGTCGACGTGGGCGCCCGCAGCGAGATCTACGAACTCGTCCGCGCGCTCGCGGACTCCGGCGTCGCCGTGGTCGTCGTGTCGAGCGACGTGGAGGAGGTCCTGGGGCTGGCCGACCGGGTCCTGGTGGTGCGCGAGGGCCGGGTGGTCCACGACGGCCCCGCCGACGAGATCGACGAGTCCCGGGTCCTCGACCTGGTCATGGAAGGACACGCCGCATGAGCGAGGACACCGCCGCCGTGCCCGCGCAGCAGACCCTGAAAGCACCGCCCGCCAAGGAGTCCGGGATCAAGGCCCTGCTCGGCTCCGCGGCCGGGCGCAACACCGGCCTCGTCGTCGCCCTGGTGCTGCTGTGCCTGGGCGGGGTGGTCACCGCGGGCGACCGGTTCGCCGACGTCGACAACGTGCTCACCATCCTGCGGCTCGCCGCGGTGATCGGTGTCGTGAGCGTCGGCATGACGTTCGTGATCACCGGCGGGGGCATCGACCTGTCCGTCGGCGCGATCGTCGCGCTGTCCTCGGTGTGGGCCACAACGCTTGCCACGCAGGGGATCGCGAACGACACGCACTGGATCGTCATCGTGTTCACCGCACTGCTGGTGGGTGGTGCGTGCGGCCTGGTCAACGGCGCGCTCATCGCCTACGGCAGGGTCGTGGCGTTCATCGCGACCCTGGCGAGCCTCGCCGCCGCCCGCGGTCTCGCCGAGATCATCTCCAACCGCAAGACGCAGATCGTGAACGTGCCCGGCTTCACCGCGTTCTTCGACGCATCGGTGCTGGGGGTACCGGTGCTCGTGGTGATCTTCGCGGTGGTCGCGGCCGGCGGGTGGGTGCTGCTCAACCGCACCACGTTCGGGCGCCGCACGTTCGCGGTCGGCGGCAACCCCGAGGCCGCGCGCCTCGCCGGCATCGACGTGCGGCGCCACACCGTGATGCTCTACACGCTCCTCGGCCTGTGCTGCGGCTTGGCCGCCGTGATGCTCATCGCCCGCACCACCACCGGAAGCGCCACCCACGGCGGTCTGTACGAGCTGGACGCGATCGCCGCGGTGGTCATCGGCGGCACGTTGCTCTCCGGCGGGCGCGGCACGATCGCGGGCACCGTCTTCGGCGTCCTGATCTTCACCACGCTGTCGAACGTCTTCACGCTCAACAACCTCTCCATCTCCGCCCAGGCCGTCGCGAAGGGGGCGATCATCGTCGTCGCCGTCCTCCTGCAGCAGCGGCTCGCCCGGCGCAGCGGCGCTTGACGCCGCACCTCACGACCGCTGCCACCCGAGGAGACAAGAAACCCATGCAGTTCAAGAGAATCGCTGTGCTGGCCGCAGCGTCCGCACTCGTCCTCACCGCCTGCACCGGCAACACGCCCGAGCCCCAGGGCGGCGGCAACCAGGGCGGCGGGGTGAAGGTCGCCAACGACGAGCCGGGCAAGAAGGTCGTCATCGGCTTCTCCGCCCCGGCCGCCGACCACGGCTGGATGGCCGCGATCACCAACGCCGCCAAGGCCGAGGCCGGCAAGTACTCCGACGTCGAGCTGCGCGTCGTCGAGGGCACCAACGACGTCAACCTCCAGATCAGCCAGGTCGAGACGTTCATCAACGACAAGGTGAACGCGATCGTCCTGCTGCCGTTCGACGGCGCCGCGCTCACCCCGGTCGCGTTGAAGGCCATGAAGGCCGGCATCACCGTGATCAACGTCGACCGCCAGTTCGACAGCCCGTTCGCCGCGCGGTCCACGGTGCTGGGCGACAACTACGGCATGGGCGTCTCCGCCGGCACGTACGTCTGCGAGCGGCTCAAGGACAAGCCGGGCTCCGTGGTCGCGGAGATCGCCGGCATCGACTCGCTGCCGCTCACCCAGGACCGCAGCAAGGGGTTCGCCGAGGCGCTCGCGGGCTGCGGGCTGAAGGTCAACAACCGCGTCGCCGCCGAGTTCACCGTCGAGAGCGGGGAACGGGCGGCCGCCAACCTGCTGCAGGCCGCACCGAAGATCGACGCGCTGTGGAACCACGACGACGACCAGGGCGTCGGCGTCACGGCCGCCATCAAGAACTCCGGCCGCAGCGAGTTCTTCATGGTCGGCGGCGCCGGATCGGCGAACGTGATGCGCGAGATCAAGGCGGACAACGGCCCGCACAAGGCGACCGTCATCTACCCGTCCACCCAGGGCGCGGACGGCATCCGGCTCGCGCGGCTCGCGGTGCAGGAGAAGAGCCTCGGTGACCTCGTCGAGGTGGAGATCCCGCGCCAGGTGCAGCTGTACGCCCCGGTCGTGACGAAGGACAACGTCGACCGCTACCTGCCGACCGCCTTCGAGTCCTAGGAGAGATCACGTGACGACGACGCCGTTGGGCATCGCGATGATCGGCCACGCCTTCATGGGAGCCGCGCACTCCCAGGCGTGGCGGGTCGCGCCGCGCTTCTTCGACCTCCCCGTGCACCCGGTGATGTCCGTGCTGGCAGGCCGTGACGCCGACCGGACCCGGGCCGCCGCCGAGCGGCTCGGCTGGGCGGACTCGACGACCGACTGGAAGTCCGTGCTGGACCGCGACGACGTGCACGTGGTGGACATCTGCACGCCGGGCGACACGCACGCCGAGATCGCGGTCGCCGCCCTGGACGCGGGCAAGCACGTGCTGTGCGAGAAGCCGATGGCCAACAGCGTCGACGAAGCGGTCGCCATGGCCGAGGCCGCCTCCCGTGCCGCCGAACGCGGTGTGCGCGCGATGGTCGGGTTCAGCTACCGCAGGGTGCCCGCCCTGGGCCTCGCCCGCGACCTGGTCGCGCAGGGCAGGCTCGGGCGGATCCACCACGTTCGCGCGCAGTACCTGCAGGACTGGATCGTCGACCCGGCCGCGCCGCTGTCCTGGCGGCTCGACAAGGACAAGGCCGGGTCCGGCGCGCTGGGCGACATCGGCGCGCACATCGTCGACGCGACCCAGTTCATCCTCGGTGACACCATCAGCGAGGTGATGGGGACGCTCGTGACGTTCGTGCCGGAGCGTCCGCTCGCGACCAGCCACTCCGGACTGTCGGGGACGGCCTCCGACGAGACCGGGCCGGTCACCGTGGACGACGCCGCGCTGTTCCTGGCGCGCTTCGGTTCCGGCGCGCTCGGCTCGTTCGAGGCCACGCGGTTCGCCAACGGCCGCAAGAACGCGCTGCGCATCGAGGTCAACGGCTCGGCGGGCAGCCTCGCGTTCGACTTCGAGGACATGAACGTGCTGGAGTTCTTCGACGGCACGGAGGATCCGGCGGTGTCGGGGTTCCGCCGGATCCTCGTCACCGAACCGCAGCACCCGTACGTCGGCGCCTGGTGGCCCGCCGGGCACGGGCTGGGCTACGAGCACGCGTTCACGCACCAGGCCGTCGACCTCGTGCGGGCGATCGCCGAGGGCACCGACCCCACGCCGACGTTCGCCGACGGGCTCCAGGTGCAGCGCGTCCTCGCGGCCGTCGAGGGCAGCGCGTCGTCCGGCACGTGGCAGCAGGTCTGAGGAGGGATGAGGGAGATGGCACGTCCGATCACGTTGTTCACGGGCCAGTGGGCCGACCTGCCGTTCGAGGAGGTGTGCCGCCTGGCCTCGGGCTGGGGGTACGACGGCCTGGAGATCGCCTGCTGGGGCGACCACCTCGACCCGTGGCGCGCGGCGGAGGACGACGACTACGTCGCGGACCGGCTCGCGATCCTCGCCAAGCACGACCTGAAGGTGTGGACGATCTCCAACCACCTCACCGGCCAGGCCGTCTGCGACGACCCGATCGACGAGCGGCACCAGGGCATCCTGTCCGCCCGCAACTGGGGTGACGGGGACCCGGAGGGCGTGCGGCAGCGCGCGGCCGAGGAGATGAAGACGACCGCGCGGGCCGCGGCTCGGTTGGGCGTCGACACCGTCGTCGGCTTCACCGGCTCGTCGATCTGGAAGACCGTCGCGATGTTCCCGCCGGCGCCCCAGTCGATGATCGACGCCGGGTACCAGGACTTCGCCGACCGCTGGAACCCGATCCTCGACGTCTTCGACGAGGTCGGCGTCCGGTTCGCGCACGAGGTGCACCCGTCCGAGATCGCCTACGACTACTGGACGACCGTGCGCGCGTTGGAGGCCATCGGGCACCGGCCCGCGTTCGGCCTCAACTGGGACCCGTCGCACTTCGTGTGGCAGGACCTCGACCCGGTCGGGTTCCTGTGGGACTTCCGCGACCGGATCTACCACGTCGACTGCAAGGACGCCCGCCGTCAGCTCGGCAACGGCCGCAACGGCCGGATGGGCTCGCACCTGGCGTGGGCGGACCCCCGGCGCGGCTGGGACTTCGTCTCCACCGGGCGTGGTGACGTGCCGTGGGAGCAGTCGTTCCGGATGCTCAACACGATCGGCTACTCCGGGCCCATCAGCGTCGAGTGGGAGGACGCGGGGATGGACCGGCTCGTCGGGGCGCCCGAGGCCATCGAGTTCATCCGCCGCAACGCCTTCGACCCGCCGTCGGCCTCGTTCGACGCCGCGTTCAGCTCGGGCGGCTGACCCCGGCCGTTGTGCACGGCCTTTTGGAACCGATGTGACAATTGTTCGATGGAGAGCACCTTGGGTGTCGAGGCGGGATCGCCGGCCGCTGTGCTGCGCTTGTTGATGGACGGCAGCCCGCGCACCCGAGCGGAGATCGTGGCCGCGACCGGCCTCGCCCGGTCCACGGTGCGCGCCAGGCTGGACCTGCTCGTGGCCGCCGGGCTGGTGAGCGACAGCGGGACGGGGGAGTCCACCGGCGGGCGTCCCGCGGGCCGCTTCGGGTTCAACCCCACCGCCCACCTCGTGCTGGCCGCCGAGGTGGGCGCCACGCACGCCACGGTCGCCGTCTCTGACCTGGCGTGCCGCCTGCTCTCCGTCGAACAGGTCGAGCTCGACGTGGCGGACGGGCCGGAGGTGATCCTGCCGCTGCTCGTCGCGACCTGGCGTTCGATGCTGCCGGCCGTCGAGCCCGCGGAGATCGCGGGCGTCGGCATCGGCCTGCCCGGCCCGGTCGAGCACTCCACCGGCCGCCCGAACAACCCGCCGATCATGCCGGGCTGGGACGGGTTCGACGTGCCCGCCGCGATCGGGGCGGAGTTCGGCGTGCCCGTGCTCGTCGACAACGAGGTCAACCTCATGGCGCTGGGCGAGCACACCGCCTCGCACCCGGACGTGCGGCACATGATCGTCGTGAAGGCCGCCACCGGCATCGGCGCGGGTCTGATCAGCAACGGCGTCCTGCACCGCGGTGCCGCGGGCGCGGCGGGCGACCTCGGGCACATCCGCGTGCCACAGGGGGCCGAGGTGCTGTGCCGGTGCGGCAACACCGAGTGCCTGGAGGCGGTCGCCGCCGGTCCCGCCCTCGCGGCGAAGCTGCGCGGCCTCGGCCACCCCGCGCACTCGACGGCCGACGTCGTGAACCTCGTCCGGTCGGGGAACCTCGAGGCCGGCCGCGTCGTGCGGCAGGCGGGCAGGGACATCGGCGAGGTGCTCGCCGGCTGCGTGAGCATGTTCAACCCGTCGCTCGTCGTCATCGGCGGGCTGCTCGCGGAGGCGGGGGAGATGCTGCTGGCGGGCGTGCGCGAGTCGATCTACCGCCGTTCGCTGCCCCTGGCCACGGAGAACCTGCGGATCGTCGCGTCGGGCGCCGGGGTCACGGCCGGGGCGCTGGGCGCGGCGGCGATGGTGGTGCGGCACGTGCTGTCGCCGGAGGTCCTGGACGCACGGCTGGGCGCCGTCGCCGCCGGTGTTTCCGCAGGAGAGATGGTGTCGTCGCACGCGACGTAGGCGTGCTTGGTCAGGGCTTCTCGAAGGCCCTCGTGCGGCGCGCACGAGGGCCTTCGCGCGTCTGTCTCGTAGTAACGGCGGGGTACATCCGTAAGTCACGGGCTTTGTGACCTCAACGTGCCCGACTTTTGATTGACTGCCGCCAATAGTCGGACATACCGTCGTCATATGGCTGTGACCCGCACGACATTGGGAGTGGCCTCGGTCCCGGCGCCGCGTCCCAGCGCAGATCACGCGGTCTCCGTGGGCAGCGAGCCCACGGTGGCGACGCAGCACCTGCTGCGGCTCATGCGCACCGGCGCGACCGACCGCGCGATCGCCCGTGAGCTGGACGTCAGTCTGCGCACGCTGAACCGGCGGATCGCACGCCTGCAGTCGATGCTCGGCGTGCAGTCGCGGTTCCAGCTCGGGGTGCTGGCGGCGGAGCTGGAGTGGCTCGCGGTGGAGTGAGGGTCAGTCCTCGTCCGCCGCGGGGTCGTTCCCGAGTGCGAGGTCCAGCAGGTCGCCGAGCTGGTCGAGCTGCTCGGCCGTCAGTGCGCTGAACGACGACCGCACGACCCGTTCCGCGAGCACCTGACCCTCGTTCAGCAGCCGGGCGCCCTCCTCGGTGAGCCGGTGCCGCACCGCCCGGCCGGGGCCGGGGACCCGTTCGATGAGCCCGCGCTCGGCCATGCGCACCGCGAGCGACCCGAACGACTGGTCGGTCTGGAACGTCAGCACGGCCAGGTCGTGCAGTGAGGCATCGGGCTGGCGCTGCAGGTGGCGCAGGGTGTCCCACTGCACGAGGGACAGCCCGAGCGGGGCGAGCGCCTGGCTCATCGCCCGGTGGTGGCGGTGCTGGAGGCGCTTGACGGCGAGTCCGACTTCGGCTGGGTGGTGCTTCACGGCACCAGCTTAACCAACGATGCTTAGATAAGCATCCTTATGTCGCTGGACGTGCCGGAACCGTCACCGCATCAGCAGGGCTTTCGCCTGGCTTCCGCACACCGTCCGACCGCGTGATTTGTAGGCTGTCGACACGTGCTTCCGGCGGAACCAGCAGCCGTCGGCACGCGTCGGTTCGAACGGAACAACGCGCTCGGGACACGGAGACGATGACGGAAGAGACGTTCGGGCCGTACCGGATCGAGGAGCTCCTCGGTCGCGGCGGGATGGGCGAGGTGCACCGGGCCTACGACACGACGCACGACCGCATCGTGGCGCTCAAAAGGCTCTCGCCCGGCTACCACGACGACGAGGACTACCGGGCCCGCTTCCGCCGCGAGGCGCGGATCGTCGCACGGCTGCGCGAGCCGCACGTCATCCCGATCCACGCCTACGGCGAGATCGACGACCGCCTCTACCTCGACATGCGCCTGGTCGAGGGCTCCGACCTGTCGGACCTGATCAACGGCCGGACCCTCGACCCGGCGCGAGCCGTCCGCATCGTCGAGCAGGTGGCGAGCGCCCTCGACGCCGCCCACGCCGACGGCCTCGTGCACCGCGACGTCAAGCCGTCCAACATCCTCGTGGCCGCCGGCGACTTCGTGTACCTGGTCGACTTCGGCATCGCCCGCAGCTCCTCCCCGGCCGCCACCAGCCTGACCGCCTCGGGTTCGGTGGTCGGCACCCTCGACTACATGGCTCCGGAACGCTTCGAGAGCGGCCCGGTCGACGGCCGCGCCGACGTGTACGCCCTGGCCTGCGTCCTGTTCGCGTGCCTGGCGGGCCGCCGCCCGTTCACCGCGGAGGGCACCGCCGCCCAGATCTGGGCGCACATGAAGGAGGAGCCGCCCAAGGCGTCGCCGCTGAACCCCTCCGTGCCGCCGGCGCTGGACGGCGTGATCGCGAAGGGCATGGCGAAGAGCCCGGACGACCGGTACGCGAGTGCGGGGGAGTTCGCCCAGGCGGCGGCTCAGGCGCTGACGGGGTCGGCTGCGGCTGTCGGGATGGCCGGGGTGGCGGGGCTGGTCGGAGTGGTCGGGCCTGCGACGCCGCCGGGTGGGGCGGCGGGAGTCGTTGGGCCTGGGACGCCGCCGGGTGGGCAGCCCATGCCTGGTGGCGCTGCGGGAGCGGCTGGTCCCGCGACGCCGCCGGGTGAGCAGGCCGTGCCCGGTGCCGCAGGGGCACCGGGTGGGCAGCCCGCGTCTGGTGCCGCTGCGGTAGTGGGTGGGCAGGCAGCTCCGGGTGCCGCTGTGGCGCACGGCGGGCCTGTCGCACCTGGCGTCGGCGTGGCACCTGCCGGTAACGCCGGTCAGGTCCGTCCCCTCACCCCTCAGGCACCACCCGCCGGCCAGGCGGCGCACGCCACACCACCCGGAGGCTGGCCGCGGGCCGCCGCGGCGGGGCCGCTCGGCTCCGCGCAGTTCCCGAGGCCGACCACACCCCAGCAGGGACCACCGGCGTTCCACACCGGCCCCCAGCCCGTGCACCCCCAGCCCTACCCGCCGAACCGCACCCGCACCACCTCCCCGGCCAGGCGCGCGGCCCTCGTCGGGGGCGTCATCGCGGTCGTGGCCGGGATCGTCGCCACCGCCCTGATCATCGGCAACCGCGAGAACACCCTCGGCTCCGGCACCTCGACCAGCACCACGACCACCCCGTCCAGCACGTCGAGCACGTCGAGCGCGCCGCCGACCACCACCACGACCCGGTCGCCGCAGGACGACGCGTTGCTGGCCGCGCTGCCGGGCGTCTTCAAGACCGCCGTCAACTCCTGCGTGCCCGTCAAGCCCGACAACGGACCGGTCGCCGCCGTCCGGTGCACCAGGGCGAACGGTCCCGACGACGACATCTACGCGAAACCGGCCGAGTCCGAGTTCCGGCTGTTCGCCGACCGCGCGGCGCAGGACGCGTACTTCCTGGGGCTGGTGACGAGCCGGGGGATTCCGCGCATGGACGACCGCGGCGGGTGCCGGCCCAAGGTCGACGTCATCCACTACGCGCTCTACTACCGCAACACCGCCGGGCCGTTGCCCGGCGAGTTCACCACGTGCTTCATCGCCGACGGCAACGCCCAGGTGTGGTGGGTCGACAGCAAGACGCTCACGATCGGCGTGTTGAAGAGGCCTGGTGACATCAACGTCCTCGACAAGCTCGACCTGTGGTGGAACTCCATGATCCTGTCGAACCCCAACTAGGGACCCGTGAAGTTCACCCGCAGCGCGTACACCGAGCTCGACGCGGTGATGAACAGGTCGTTGCGCCGCGGTCCGCCGAAGGTCAGGTTGGAGCAGACCTCGGGGATCCGGAGCTTGCCGATGCGGGTGCCGTCCGGCGCGAAGCAGTGCAGGCCGTCGTGCGCCGCGGCCCACAGCCGCCCGGTCGCGTCGAGGCGGATGCCGTCGTAGCCGCCGGCGTCGGCGACGGCGAAGACCTCACCGCCGGAGAGCGTGCCCCCGGACACCTGGAAGACCCTGATGTGGCTGGGATCCGCGCCCGTGTCGGTGACGTACAGCAGTGACTCGTCCAGGGAGAACGCGAGGCCGTTCGGGCGGTCGAAGTCGTCCGCCACGACCGTCACCGCTCCGTCGGACGGGTCGGCTCGGTAGACGTGGCACCCGCCGATCTCGCTGGACGCCTGGTGGCCCTCGTAGTCGCTGTCGATGCCGTAGCTGGGGTCGGTGAACCAGATCGCGCCGTCCGAGGACTCGACGACGTCGTTGGGGCTGTTGAACCTCTTGCCCTGGAACGTCTCCGCGATGACGGTGGTCGAGCCGTCGTGCTCGGTGCGGGTCACGCGCCGGTTGCCGTGCTCGCAGCTGACGAGCCTGCCCTGCCGGTCCACCGCGTGTCCGTTGTGGAATCCGGCCGGGTCGCGGAAGACGCCGACGACGCCGGTGGTCTCGTCCCAGCGCAGCACGCGGTCGTTCGGGATGTCGCTGAACACCAGGTAGCGGCCGGCCGGGAAGTACGCGGGGCCCTCCGTCCACCGGCAGCCGGTGTGCAGGCGCTGGAGCCACTCGTCGCCGTTGACGCGCGCGAACCGCTCGTCCAGGACGACGAACTCCGCCTTGACCTCGTCCATGACCACTCCCGGAAGCCGTCACCCGATCCGCCGGATTCACGAGGAACGCCAATCCGGTCAGGGGATCGTTTCGAACCACTCGCGTGAAGGCAACACGATCCGTTCTCATCGGCCTGGTGGCGGTGGCCGCGGCGCTGGCGGCGGGACACCTCGTCGCGGGGCTGGTGAGCCCGCTGGCGTCACCGTTCCTCGCGGTCGGCAACACGGCGATCGACCTGACCCCGCACCCGGTCAAGGACTTCGCCATCCGCACGTTCGGCGAGAACGACAAGGTGGTGCTGCTGGGCGGCATGGCCGTCGTGCTCGCGGTGCTCGGCGTGGTGGCGGGACTCCTGTCGCGCCGCAGCCCGTGGCCCGGCACCGCGCTCGCCGGGGTGCTGGGGCTGCTCGGGATCGCGGCGGTGCTGGCCAGGCCGACCACGACCGGGTGGTCGGTGATCGCCCCGATCGCGAGCCTCGTGGCCGGTGTCGTGGTCTTCCGCTGGCTGTGGTCGCTCGCCCCCGCCGAGGTGCCGGGCAGGCGGAAGTTCCTGCTGACGACCGCCGCGATCGCCGCGGGGGCCGGTGTCTCGGCGGTGGCGGGGCAGTTCCTCGCCGGACGGGTGGACGTCGAGGCGTCGCGGCGCGGCATCACGTTGCGGCCGCGGGACAAGGCTCCGGAGATCCCGTTCGGCGCCGACTTCTCCCGCGAGGGAACGCCGACCTTCCTGACACCGAACGAGAAGTTCTACCGCGTCGACACCGCGCTCAGCATCCCCCGCCTGCGGGCGGAGGACTGGCGGTTGCGCGTGCACGGCATGGTGGACAACGAAATGGTGCTCACCTACGACGACCTGCTGCGGCGTCCGCTGGTGGAGAAGACCATCACGCTGGTCTGCGTGTCCAACGAGGTCGGCGGACCGTACATCTCCACCTCGAACTTCATCGGCGTCTCGCTGCCCGACCTGTTGCGCGACGCGGGGGTGCGCCCCGGTGCCGACCAGCTCGCGACGCGCAGCGTGGACGGCTGGACGTGCGGCACGCCGGTCGAGTCGATCATGGCGCCCGGCTCGAACGCCTTGCTGGCCATCGGGATGAACGGCGAACCGCTGCCGCTCGAACGCGGATTCCCGGTCCGCATGGTCGTTCCCGGCCTCTACGGCTACGTCTCCGCGACGAAGTGGTTGGTGGACGCGGAACTCACGACCTTCGACGCGTTCGACCCGTACTGGGCCCAGCGCGGCTGGGGGAAGAAGGCCCCGGTCAAGGTCATGTCGCGGATCGACCGGCCGAAGTCGTTCGAACGCGTGCCGGCGGGCAAGTTCGTCGCCGCGGGAATCGCGTGGGCGCAGCACGTCGGCATCGACCGAGTCGAGGTCCGCGTCGACGGCGGCCCGTGGCAGGAGGCGACGCTCAGCACCGAGGTCAACGTCGACACCTGGCGGATGTGGCGCATCGAGCTGGACCTGAAGGAAGGCAACCACACCGTGGAATGCCGTGCCACCGACCGCAAGGGCTACACGCAGACCAACGAGCGCGCCGCCCCGATCCCGGACGGCGCCACCGGCTGGCACTCGATGGTCTTCACGTCGGTCGCCGGTTCTTGACCGTGCCAGTGCACCAATCCGTTCCCGCACCGGCACCGAATCACCAGCAACAGAGCCCGAAAACCCTTGGGAGATGTCCTGTCATGAACAAGACCGTCCGCAACACCGTCCTGGCCCTCGGCGCCGCCTCGCTCGCCCTGTTCGGCGCGGCGTGCGGCTCGGGCGACATGGCCAGCAGCGGCAGCAGCTCGTCCGCCGCCGCACCCACTTCGATGGCTCCGTCCTCGTCGGCCATGGCGGACCCGGCGGCGAACCTGGTGGGTCCTGGCTGTGCCGACTACGCGAAGCAGGTCCCGTCCGGTGCCGGTTCCGTGAGCGGCATGGCCGCCGACCCGGTCGCCACCGCCGCGAGCAACAACCCGCTGCTCACCACGCTCGTCAGCGCGGTGTCGGGCAAGCTGAACCCGAAGGTCAACCTCGTCTCGACGCTGAACGGCGGCGAGTTCACCGTGTTCGCGCCGGTCGACTCCGCGTTCGCCAAGATCGACGCGGCGACGATCGAGACGCTCAAGACGGACGACGCGCTGCTGACCAAGATCCTGACCTACCACGTCGTCCCCGGCCAGATCACGCCCGACAAGATCGCGGGCGACCAGAAGACCGTGCAGACCGGCACCGTGAAGGTCACCGGCTCCGGCGACGCCATCAAGGTCAACGACGCCAACGTGATCTGCGGCGGCGTGAAGACCGCCAACGCCACCGTGTACCTCATCGACTCGGTGCTGATGCCCGCCTGACATCTCCAGGGCAACGGCATCGCGGCTCCGGGAACCACGCACACGGCGTGGTTCCCGGAGTTCTAGCGATCGCCGAGCTGTCCCATGTGGACTGTCAGCGTGCCCTCGGACGAGAAGATGGCGTGGTTCTCCGGTTCCCGGATGACGACCACGACCGCGGTGTCGGGGTTGACCGGCCGCAGCGCGCGGGTGATCAGGAACGCGTTGAGGTCGTCCGGCACGGCGATGACGACCCGGTCGGCGAGGTCGGCGGCGGCTTCGTCGAGGGCGCATCTGTCCCGCCCGTCCCCGACCACCGCGGTCGCACCGTTGGCCGCGGCCTCGGCGGCCGCGAGGAAGTCGGTGTCCAGCACGGTCAGCCGCGCGTCCGGCTGAGCCTCCAGCACGGCGTTGACGGCACGGCGCCCGGTGTCGCCGTAGCCGATGACGAGGATGTGATCGGTCACGACCGGTGATTCGGCGCCCGCGTGGAAACGGATTGGCGTCCGATTCAGTGAAGGTCGACGCTCACGACCGGTGACCCCGTCGGACCGGGTGACCCACCGACCGGCTCGACGGTGAGCAGCGCCTCGGCCGCACCGTTGACACCGCTGGTCAGCAGCGAGATCACCTCGCCGGCCGGACTCGTGCCCGCCGACCGCGGCCCGTGGCCGTCCACCAGCCACAGCTGGTAGACCCGGCCGTGCGGCAGCGGGGGCAGGTGCTCCGCCAGGAAGAGCATCTCGTCCCGGCTGCTCGACATCGCCACCGTGCCCCGGGACCGCCCGGCGACGAGCCGCAGGTCCGGCGCCGCCAGCAGGTCACCGACACGGGTGCGCGGAGCGGTGGCCACCGGCGTGACGGTCGACGTCGACAACGCGCCGTACGTGCCGGCCACGACCGCGGCGGCCACGCAGGCCACCGAGATGAGCGCGGCCGCGCGGCGCAGACCCTGGCGCCGCGAGGACACCGTCGAGACCTCGGTGACCGCGGGTATCTGGCGCGCGAACCGGACGGCGTCCAGCACGCGCGGCCGGAGGTCACCGGGAACGGCCTGGGCGACCGCCGCGCCGAGCCGGGCGGCGGTGTGCTGCAGGCCGGCCAGTTCTGCGGTGCAGCTGGGGCAGCCGCTCAGGTGGGCCTCGAACTCCGTCCGCTCGGCGTCGGGCAGCGCACCGAGTGCGTGAGCACCGGTCGGCAGGTGCGGGTCGAGCGCACGCGTCATTCCCGGGTTCACGGTGCTGGTTCGGAACCGTCCGATGACCGGATTGCCGCCGGGGGCGGCGAAGTTGGAGTCCGAAGTGGACACCACCCGGGCGGGTGCGGTCGGGGGTGCCGGTCCCGTCACCGGCGGCGCGTGACCCGGCCCGGTTCGTGCCGCAGGTCCGCGAGGCCGCCCCGCACGTCGTCGATCGCGATCTGCTCGGCCGCCGCGGAGTCACCGGACCGCAGGGCCCGGACGAGCGCGCGGTGCGTGGTGTAGCGGTCGAGACCGAACCGGTGGTCGGCGCGCGCCCGTTCGAGCGTGCGGGTGCGGCGCTCGGCTCTGGTGAAGACCCTGGTCTGCTCGAGCAGCCTGACCAGGACCGCGTTGCCCGCGCAGGCGGCCACGGCGTCGTTGAAGCGCTGCATGGTGTCGAGCAGGGTGTTGAGGTGCTTCTCGACGGGGCGGTCCTCGGCGTCGCGCTGCTTGATGACGATCAGCAGGTCGTCGGCCTCGTCGAGGATCGCGTCGAGGTCGTCCAGCTGGGCCGTGGTCGCGTGGCGGGCGGCGAAGCGGGCGATGAGGCCGCGCAGCGCGATCTCCACCTCGGCCAGGTCCTCGACGGCGGTGCTGCCGATGTCCGCGACCACGACGGTGCGCGGGCCGGTCCTCCTGATCAGGCCGTCCTGCTCCAGGCGGCGGATCGCCTCGCGGACGGGGGTCGGGCTCATCGAGAGCCGTTCGGCGAGGCCGCGTTCGGTGATCTTCTCGCCGGGTGCCAGCTCGCCCGCGCTGATGGCGTCCCCGACCGTGCGGTAGGCGCGGTCGGCCAGCGTCTCGCGCGGATCTTCGTCGGCTGTCACGGGAGCCGATACTACGTCAACGAGCTAAGCTATTGCTTGACGGTTTTGCTATAGCATCCTAGTTTGTGGCGACACGTTCCCGAGCCAACGGAGGCTCTCGTGCCAGCACTCACCGCGGACAGGCGGCTCACCCGGCGCATCACGTTCTTCGTGGCGCTCGCCGTGTTCGCCCAGGAGGCGACCTGGGACTTCTACGACGCGCAGGTGCCCCCGCTGCTGCGCGAGCACATCGCGAGCACGGCACTGGTCGGTCTGCTCATGGGCATGGACAACCTGCTCGGCATCTTCGTCCAGCCGTGGATCGCCAACCGGTCGGACAACACCCGCACGCGGTGGGGCCGCCGGATCCCCTACCTCGCGGTGGGCATGCCGCTCGCCGCGGTGCTGTTCACGCTGATCCCGCTGGCGACCGCGCTGCCGTCGCTGATCGCGGTGATCTTCGTGTACGCGCTGGTGGGCAACAGCTTCAAGCCGATCGCGCAGGCGTTGCTGCCCGACTTCATCGAGCCGGAGCGGCGGGGGAGGGCCAACGCCGTCGTCAAGATCGCGTCCGGGCTCACCGTCATCGTGTCCGCGCTCGTGAGCGCGCTGCTGGTGGACGAGCACCCGAAGCTCGCGTTCACCGTGCCCGCACTGCTGATGCTGGCGTGCACGGCGGTCCTCGTCTGGCAGGTGCGGGACAACACGTCGAGGGGCTACCAGCTCTCGCTCACCGAGGACTCGACCGACGAGCCCACCGCCCGCCTGCTCGACGTCGTGAAGGACATCTTCGGCGACCGCGACCGCAGCCGGCTCCTCGTCGTCACCGCCGTGCTGCTGTTCGCGTCGGCCTGGTTCTCGTCGCGGTCGCTCTTCACGCCGTACGGCATGGAGGCGCTCGGCCTGACCCGCGGCCAGGCCGGGTCGCTGACGTTCCCCAGCGGCATCGCGTTCCTCGTCGCCGCGTACCCCGCCGCGCTGCTCGCCGAACGCATCGGGCGCGTCCGCACCATGACCATCGGCATGACGGTGTTCGGTGTCGCGCTCGCGTGCGGCACGCTCGTGCCGACCCCCACCGCCACCGTGGTCGCCTTCTGCGTGGCGGCGGCCGGGGCGTCCGGTTTCCTGATCAACGCCGCCGTCGTCCTGTGGAACCTGGCGCCGTCGGCTCGCGTGATCGGCGTCTACACGGGCCTCTACACGGTGAGCTGGGCCGCGGGCGGGTTCGTCGGGCCGGGCATCGTCGGCGCGATGGTCGACGTCACCGGCTGGCGGTACATGCTCCTCGACATCGCGCTGGTCACCGCGCTGGCCACCGCCGCGATCCTGCGCGTCGGCGTCCTCGTGCGCCGGCACGCGACCTCTCTCTGAACACCTCCGAAAGGATCTCGCTCATGAAAGCCGTCCGCGTCCTGTCGCCCACGGGCATGCTCGGCGCCGGGTTCGCGCAGTCCACGGTGGACCGCGGACTCGAGCTCGGTGCCGACGTGATCTCCGTCGACGCGGGCTCGACCGACTCCGGCCCGCACTACCTGGGTTCCGGCACCCCCAAGACGACTGCCGCCGCGGTCGCGAGGGACCTGCGCGTCCTGCTGCGCGCCGCCGCGCAGGCGGGCATCCCGCTGGTCGTCGGGTCGTGCGGCACGAGCGGCACCGACTCGGGTGTCGACTGGGTGGCCGGGATGGTCGAGGACATCCTGTGCGAGGAGGGCCTCGACCTGTCGGTGGCGACGATTCGCAGCGAACAGCGCGCCGACTTCCTCAAGGCCCGCCTGCGCGCCGGGGCCGTGCACCCGCTGGCACCGGCCCGCGAGCTCGACGAGGCCACTGTGGACAGTTGCACCCACGTGGTCGGCATGATGGGCCACGAACCCATCGAGGAGGCCTTGCGGGCCGGAGCCGACGTCGTCCTCGCGGGCCGCGCGACCGACACCGCCGTCGCGGCCGCGTTCCCGTTGATGAAGGGCATGCCCGCCGGGCCGTCGTGGCACGCGGCGAAGATCGTCGAGTGCGGCGGCCAGTGCACGACGAACCCGCGCACGGGCGGTGTGCTCGCGACGATCGACGAGGACGGCTTCACCATCGAGCCGCTCGACCCCGACGCCGCGTGCACGCCGATCTCCGTGGCGGCGCACATGCTCTACGAGACGGTGAACCCGTTCCGGATGCGCGAGCCCGCCGGTGAGCTCGACGTCGAGCACGCCACCTACACGGCGCTCGACGACCGGCGCGTCCGCGTCGAGGGATCGCTGTTCCACCTCGCGGACCAGCACACGGTCAAGCTGGAGGGCGCCAGGATCACCGGCTACGAGACCATGTCGTTCACCGCCATCCGCGACGAGCACATCCTCGCGAACATCGAGGCGTGGACCAAGCTGTTCGACAAGATCTTCACCGAGCGCGTCGCCCAGACGCTCGGGCTCGACGGCAGCGAGTACACCTACGACCTGCGCCGCTACGGCTACGACGCGGTCCTCGGTGACCTCGAACCCGCGAGCCGTCCGCCGCGTGAGATCGGTGTGATGCTGCTCGTCCGCGCCGCGACCCAGGAGCTCGCGACCGCCGCCGCCAAGGTCGCGAACCCCCTGATGCTGCACCTGCCGACGCCCGACATGGACTACCTGCCGAGCCTGGCGTTCGCGACGTCCCCCGCCGAGACCGAACGCGGACCGGTCTACGAGTTCGTGCTCAACCACGTCGTCGACACCCGCACCCCCACCGAGATGTTCCGCATCGACCTCCGGAAGGCCCGCACCCATGACTGACCAGAGCACGCCGACCTTCGGGGACCTCGCGCTGGAGGTCCGGTCCAAGAACGCCGGGCCGTTCTGGGTCACGATGGAGCTGTTCATGCGCGACGAGGCGGGGTACGCCCTGGCCGCGGCGCCGGAGAACGTCAACGAGGACGTCATCGCGGCGCTGTACGCCGTGCGCGCCGAGGACGTCCAGATCTTCCGCATCCCGGCGCTGAAGGTCGTCAAGATCTCGTTCCCCAGGCCGGTGTCCCAGGCCGGGCTGCACGACCGCGACGTGCACGCGGGACAGCACCACGTCCCGCTGGCGGCACTGCGCCCCGTCTCGCCCGAGCCCGTGTGAGGCGGGTGGCGGCACGACCCTAAGATTGCGCGACTCAACACGTGTTGAGCGCGGGGGCTCCCGTCGGAGCAGGGGGAGGTGCCGTGCACGCGGATTCCGGTGGTCCGTCGCTGAGACGGTGGTCGGTGTGGATCTCCGTGGCGCTGGTCGCCGTGCTGCTCGCGGCGACCACGGCGGTGCTGCTCGCCATCAGCGACCTCTCCCAGGCGCGGTCGCGGCTGCTCGACGTGGTGGGCCCCGCGGTCGTCAGCGCGCAGCAGCTCGGGGCCGACCTGGTCGACCAGGAGAACGGCGTCCGCGGCTACGTGCTCAGCGGCAGCGCCGACTTCCTCGAACCCTACGAGAACGGGCTCGACCGCCAGTCGGCCGCACGCGCGACCGTCGTCGCGCTGAACACCCCCAAGGTGGCTGAGGGCGTGAACGCCGTGGACGCGGCGCTCGCGGCCTGGCGCAGCGAGTACGCCGACCCCGCGATCGCGGCCGTCCGCGCGGGCACCCCGGTGCCGGACGACGCGGTGGGCAAGCAGCGGTTCGACGCCGTCCGCGCCGCGCTGTCGACGTTGCAGGCGGAACTGGCCGTGCAGCGCACCGAGGGACGGGCGGCGCTCAACGACTCGGCCACCGGGATGGCGGTCACCTGCATCGTCGCCCTGGCGGTGCTGCTGATCGCCGTGCTCGGTTGTGTCGCGGCGATGCTCGTGTACGTCGTGCGACCGTTGAGCAGGCTGCGCGAGCACGTCGGGCAGGTGGCCGGGGGCGACTTCGCGCACGTGGTCACCGCGTCGGGTCCCCAGGAACTCCAGGTGCTCGGCCACGACGTCGACAAGATGCGCGTCCGGATCGTCGACGAGCTGGACCAGGCGCAGGAGCGCAACGCCGCCCTGGACGCCGCCACGGAGGACCTGCGCCGCTCCAACACCGAGCTGGAGCAGTTCGCCTACGTCGCCTCCCACGACCTGCAGGAACCGCTGCGCAAGGTCGCGAGCTTCTGCCAGCTGCTGGAGAGGCGCTACCGCGACAAGCTCGACGAGCGCGGCATCCAGTACGTCGACTTCGCCGTGGACGGCGCGAAGCGCATGCAGCGCCTCATCAACGACCTGCTCGCCTTCAGCCGCGTCGGCCGCCACCGCGACGAACAGGTGGTCGTCGCGGCCGCCGACCTCGTCGAGGAGGCGCGCGGCAACCTCTCCCACGTACTGGAGGAGTCCGGCGCCGTGGTCGAGGTCGGCACGCTGCCGGAGGTCCAGGGCGAGGCCCGCCTGCTGACGGCGGTGTTCCAGAACCTCATCGGCAACGCCGTGAAGTTCCACGGCGACCAGCCCCCGCACGTGTGGGTCGACGCCGAACCCGGTGAGGACGGCATGTGGGAGTTCTCGGTGCGCGACAACGGGATCGGCATCGAGGAGCAGTACGCCGAGCGGGTCTTCGTCATCTTCCAGCGGTTGCACGCCAAGGAGACCTACCCCGGCACCGGCATCGGGCTGTCGATGTGCCGCAAGATCGTCGAGCACCACGGCGGCCGCATCTGGCTCGACACCACGGCCACCGGCGGCACCACGTTCCGCTTCACCCTGCCCGGGGCGGACGCGGACGTCACGGTGCCGGTCGGCTGAGCTCCCCGATCAGCACAGGCGCGCCCGTCCTCGCCACGACGTCCTCGGCCGTGCTGCCCGGTGCGAGCTCGACCAGGCGGAAAGCGCCGTCCTCGACGTCGAGCACGGCCAGGTCGGTGATGACCCGCGAGACGATCCCGCGTCCGGTGAGCGGCAGGGTGCAGGTCTCGACGAGCTTGGCGTCGCCGTTGCGGGCGTTGTGCTCCATCAGGACGATCACGCGACGGGCGCCGCTGACGAGGTCCATGGCGCCGCCCATGCCCTTGACCACGGCGCCGGGCACCATCCAGTTGGCGAGGTCACCGCGCGCGGAGACCTGCATGCCGCCGAGCACGGCGGTGTCGATGTGGCCGCCGCGGATCATCGCGAAGCTGGTGGGGGAGTCGAAGAACGACGCCCCGGGCAGCACGCTCACGGTCTGCTTGCCCGCGTTGATCAGGTCGGGGTCGACCTCGTCGTCGTAGGGGAACGGGCCGACGCCGAGGATGCCGTTCTCCGCGTGCAGCGTCACGGTCGACCCCGCCGGCAGGTGGTCGGGGATCAGCGTCGGCAGGCCGATGCCCAGGTTCACGTACTCGCCGTCGCGCAGTTCCAGTGCGGCGCGGGCGGCCATCTCGTCGCGGGTCCAGGCCATGTCAGTTCGCCTCCTGGCGGGCGCGGGTGGTGCGCTTCTCGATGTCCTTGCGCGAGGCCTGTTCCGGGGTCAGCGCGACGACGTTCTGCACGAACACGCCGGGCAGGTGCACCTGGTCGGGGGCGATCTCGCCGACCTCGACGACGCGTTCGGCCTCGACGACGGTGAACCGGCCGGCCATCGCGGCGGCAGGGTTGAAGTTGCGGGCGGCGGCGTGGAAGACGCAGTTGCCCGCGCGGTCGGCGACGGCGGCCCGGATCAGCGCCACGTCGGTCACGATCGACTCCTCCAGCACCATGTCCCTGCCGTGGAAGGTGCGGACCTCCTTGGGAGGTGAGGAGAGCGCGACGGTGCCGTCGGGGTTGTAGCGCCACGGCAGACCGCCCTCGGACACCAGCGTGCCGACACCGGTCGGCGTGTAGAAGGCGCCGATGCCGGAACCCCCGGCACGCATCCGTTCCGCGAGTGTCCCTTGTGGAGTGAGCTCGACCGTCAGTTCGCCGTTGAGGTACTGGCGGGCGAACTCCTTGTTCTCGCCGACGTAGGACGCGATCACGCGGCTGATCCGGCGGGCTTCGAGCAGCAGGCCGAGACCGGCGCCGTCCACACCGCAGTTGTTGGACACGATCGTGAGGTCGTCGGCGCCCTGCTCCAGCAACGCCTCGATCAGGAACCACGGGATGCCCGCCAGGCCGAAGCCGCCGACCGCGACGCTGGCGCCGGAACGGATGCCCGCCACGGCTTCGGCCGGTCCGCCGACCACCTTGTCCAGGCTCATGAACGGCTCTCCTTCGTCAGGTGGTCGATGATCGCCGCCGTGATCTGGGCGGGCTGCTCGGCGTTGGCGAGGTGGGCGGCCTGCGGGACGACGAGGAGCCGGCCGTCCTGGACCGAATCGGTGATCTCCTCGAGGTGGTGCGGTGGTGTCGCCGGGTCGTCGGCTCCCGCGATCGCCAGCGTCGGCGCGGTGATCCGGTGCAGGTCCGCGCGCTGGTCCATGGCGGCGATCGCCTCGCAGCAGCCCGCGTACCCCTCGGCCGGGGTCGCCGCGACCATCGCCTCCCACCGCGCGCGATCTCCGTACGCGGGGGTGAACCACCGTTGGACGACGGCCTCGGCGACCGCCTGCGTGCCCTCCGCGCGAACGAGAGCGGCGCGGTCGGTCCAGCCGCTCGCCGGTCCGAGGTGGGCGCTCGTGCACAGGACGGCGAGCCGGTCGACGCGTTCGGGATTCCGGGCGGCGACGCGCAACGCGGTCATGCCGCCGAGCGACAGCCCGACCAGATGAGCCCTGTCGGCGCCCACCTCGTCGAGCAGGGCGACGAGGTCGTCGGCCAGCGCGTCGATCGTGGCCGGGCCGGGGAGAACGGGAGAGCGCCCGTGGCCGCGGGTGTCGTAGCGGACCACCCGGAAGTGCTCTTCGAGCGCGGGAACGTTGGCGTCCCACATCTCCAGTGCCGAGCCGAGCGAACCGGAGAGCACGACCGTCGGCCCGCCGGGCCTGCCGGTGACGACGTGGTGGAGGCTCATGAGCGCACCGCCTCGAAGACCGCGGCGAGGCCCTGGCCGCCGCCGATGCACATCGTCTCCAGGCCGTAGCGGCTGCCGCGGCGGCGCATCTCGTGCGCGAGCGTGGCGAGGATGCGCGCGCCGGTCGCGCCCACCGGGTGGCCGAGCGAGATGCCGGATCCGTTGGGGTTCAGGCGCTCGTCCGCGGGGTCGAGCTTCCACTCGCGCAGCACCGCGAGCACCTGGGCGGCGAAGGCCTCGTTGAGTTCGATGACGTCGACGTCGTCGAGGGTGAGCCCGGCCCGGTCGAGCGCGGCGGCCGAGGCGGACACGGGTCCGATGCCCATGACCTCCGGCCCGACCCCGGTCACGGCCCAGGACCTGAGCGCCAGCAACGGACGCAGGCCGCGCTTCTCGGCCTCGGCGCGGGTCGTGACCACGCACAACGCGGCGCCGTCGTTCTGGCCGCTGGCGTTGCCCGCGGTGACCGTGGACTCGGGGTCGAGCTTCAGCCGCACGGGCTTCAGCGCGGCGAGGTCCTCGAGCGTCGTGTCGGGGCGGGGGTGCTCGTCGCGGTCGACGACGACGTCGGGCCTGCCACGCCGTCCGGGAACGGTGACGGGGACGAGCTCGTCGCGGAAGTGCCCCGCCCTGTCGGCGGCACCCCAGCGCTGCTGCGACCGCACCGCCAGTTCGTCCTGCTCGGCGCGCGAGATGCCGTACTCGCGCCGGAGGTTCTCGGCGGTCTCGAGCATGCCGCCGGGCACCGGGTGGAACCGGCCACCCGCGGTCTCCCTGGCGCGGTCGAGGCGGTCGACGAGCGGGATCCCGCCGCTGCGGACACCGGTGCGGAGGTTCAGCGCGTAGTGCTCGACCTGCGACATCGACTCCGCGCCCCCCGCCACGACGATCTTGGCCGCGCCGGTCGCGACCTGCCCGGCGGCGTACAGCACGGCCTGCAGCCCGGACCCGCAGCGCCGGTCGATCTGCACGCCCGGCACCCGCGTGCCGAGACCCGCGTCCAGCGCCGCCACCCGCCCGATCGCGGGCGACTCGCCGTTCGCGTAGCTCTGGCCGAGCACGACGTCGTCGACGTCGCCTTCGGTGAGACCTGTCCGGTTCACGAGCTCCTTGAGCACGGTGGTGGCGAGGTCGGCGGCGCTGAGCGAGGAGAGCGCCCCGCCGAACCGCCCGACCGGGGTCCGCAGGGGCGAGCAGAGGACGACATCGGTCATGCCCCCGACGCTAGGCCTGTGCGGCGATATACAGAAATACTCATTTCGTGATCGGTGAGACTCTGGGAGTATCAATCGGGTGGAACTCCGCCACCTGCGCTACTTCGTCGCGGTCGCCGAGGAACGGCACTTCGGCCGGGCCGCCGCCCGCCTCAACATGGCGCAACCACCCCTGTCCCAGCAGATCCAGCAGCTGGAAGCCGATCTCGGCGTCACACTGCTGCACCGCACGACCCGCAAGGTCGAGCTGACCGGGGCCGGCGCGGTCTACCTGGAACGAGCCCGAGCCGTCCTCGCCGCCGTGGACGACGCCGCCGCCGAGGCCCAGCGGGTGGCGAAGGGACTGCAGGGCCGCCTGGTCGTGGGCTGCGTGGGCTCCGCGACCTACAGCCTCCTGCCCGCCTTCGCCCGAGCGCTTCGCGACGCGCTCCCGGCCGTCGACTTCGCCTTCCGCGGCGAGATGCTGGCACCCGACCAACTCGACTCCCTGCTGGGCCGCCGCATCGACCTCGCCCTGCTGCGCCCGCCGGTCGAGCACACCGCGGTGCGCGTGACCGCGGTCCGCCGCGACAAGCTGATCGTCGCCCTGCCGGAGGACCACCCGCTGGCGCGCCGGAAGCGGCTCGCGGTGACGGACCTGCGCGCGGAGGACCTGATCGTGCACGCGTCCCGGGGCCGGTCCGTCATGCACGGCATCGTCACGGACCTGTGCCGGTCGGCGGGGTTCGAGGCGCGGATCAGGCACGAGGTGGCGGAGACGTCGACGCTGGTCACGTTCGTGGCGTCGGGGCTGGGCGTGGCGGTGGTGCCGGCGCCGGTGGCGGAGCTGGGGGTGCCGGGGACGACCTACCGGCCGCTGACGGGGGAGCAGGGGGTCGACCTGGTGGCGGCGGTGCGGGCGGACGACGACTCGCCGGTGCTGGCGCGGGCTTTGGGGTTGTTGGAGCGGTGGCGGGTGGGGACGAAGCCGCGGAGGCGGTGAGGCCGCGGTGGTGGGGTGGAGCCGCGGGAGCGGTGAGCTTGGTGTGGCGGGGCCGAGCTCGGGAGGCGATGCGGCTGGTGTGGTGGGGGCGAAGCACCGAAGGTCGTGAGGCTGCGCGTGCGACCCGCCGGCCCACCGGCCGGTGTGGCGTCGCGGGTCGAGGCGAGCTGACAGCAGGCCCGGACATTTCTTCACCGTGTGGAATCCTGCTGGTCAGAGCGCCAACAACGCCCTCATTGGCGGCCTCGCTCATGGTCGCGGGCGCCGCCCACCCCTTGTGCCGTTCCTCCATCCGTGCCTATATTTGCCACATCAACCTCATGTAAGCGCTTACATAACAGCAAGTGACATGTAAGCGCTTACATGCAACAGACTGCGACAACGAGGTGGCAGGCAGCACGATGGCCAAGCAGCAGACCTCTTCCGAGGCCAAGCCGGCGGGGGCGACGATCTACGACGTCGCCGGGCGCGCCGGCGTCAGCATCGCCACCGTCTCGCGGGTGTTGCAGGGTGCGACGGTCGTCGCCGAGACCACCCGGCAGAAGGTGCTCGCAGCCGTCGAGGAGCTGGGGTACGTGCCGCTCGGGGCGGCGCGGAGTCTGGCGGTGCGGCACCACGAGGCGCACGGGCTGGTGCTGCCGGAGCTGTCCGGTCCCTACTACGCCGAGCTGCTCATGGGGTTCGAGGCGCGGGCCGCCGAGCTGGCGCAGTCGATCGTGCTCGTGCTCACGAACAGCCGCACCGACCTGGCCGCGGCGGTGCGGCAGCTCGCGACGAGGGTCGACGCCATCGCGGTGCTCGGGTCGCCCGCCATCTCGGGTGACGTGGTGCGGTTGTTGCGCGCCAAGAAGCCCGTCGTCGTGATCGCCGGGGAGCCGCACGACGGCGTCGAGACGATCGCGGCGGAGAACCTGGAGAGCGCGCGGGAGCTGGCCGGGCACGTGCTGGGCCACGGCCGGGAGCGGGCGTTGTTCGTCGGGGATCCGGACACCGGGCCCGACATCCGCCACCGGTACGCGGGGTACGTCGCCGCGCACGAGGAACGCGGGCTCGTCCCCGCCGAACCCGTCCGCGTCGCGTTGAGCGAGGCCGACGGCACCGCGTTCGCGCAGCGGCTCCTCGGGAACGAGTACGACGCCGACGCGTTGATCTGCGCGAACGACGAGCTGGCGTTGTCGATCATGACGACGCTGCAGGACGCGGGCAGGGACGTGCCGGGCGAGATCGCGGTGACCGGCTGGGACGACGTCATGACGTCGCGGTACGTGCGGCCCGGCCTCACGACGGTGCGTCAGCCGGTCCAGGAACTGGGTGCGCTGGCCGCGAACCGGCTGCACGAACTCGTGAGCGGGGAACCGCCGCAGGCGCAGGCGCGGATGCTGCCGACGCAGCTCGTCGTGCGCTCGTCCTGCGGCTGTCCGACCGCCTGACCACTGTCCACCTGAGACGAGAGGAAGCTAGGAGCAATGGTGCGCAAGACTTCCAGGACGCTCGCGGGAGTGTCGGCAGCCGTGGTGCTGCTGCTGGCCGCGTGTGGCCGCGGCGACGACCAGGCTGGTGGCCAGCAGGGCGCCGACGTCGCCGAGGGGCCCGCCACGGGCACGATCACCGTCTGGGCCATGGGCGCGGAGGGGGAGAAGCTTCCCGCGCTCGCCAAGGAGTTCGAGGACGCCAACCCCGGGGCCAAGGTGCAGGTGACGGCGATCCCGTGGGACGCCGCCCACAACAAGTTCACCTCGGCGATCACCGCCGGGCAGGCGCCGGACGCGGCCATGGTGGGCTCGACGTGGATGGGCGAGTTCGCGGGCATGGGCGCGCTCGACCCGACGCCGTCCTCCATCGACAAGAGCGCCTTCTTCGACGGTGCGCAGCGCACGACCGAAGTGGGCGGAACCTCCTACGGCATCCCCTGGTACGTCGAGACGCGCCTGCTCTACTACCGCAAGGACCTCGCCAAGACCGCCGGGTACGAGACGCCGCCGAAGGACTGGGCCGGCCTCAAGGAGATGGCGAAGGCCATGCAGACCAAGGCGGGAGCCAAGTTCGGCATCGGCCTGCAGGCGGGCGGCACCGGGTCGTGGCAGTCGCTGCTGCCCTTCGCGTGGTCGAACGGCGCGCAGCTGACCAAGGACAACGGCGGCGCGTACAACTTCGACAGCCCGGAGATGAAGGAGACGCTCGACTACTACGGCTCCTTCTTCAGCGAGGGCATCGCGGACAGGGAGGCTCCCGCGCAGCCCACGACCGAGCCGGACTTCGTGAGCGGGCGCGTCCCGATGTTCATCTCCGGCCCGTGGATGATGTCCGCGGTCGAGAAGCTCGGCGGTGAGGGCTTCAAGGACAAGTACGACGTCATGCCGATGCCGGTCAAGAAGACGTCGTCGAGCTTCGTCGGCGGGTCGAACTTCGTCGTGTTCAAGGAGACGAAGAACCGCGACACCGCCTGGAAGTTCACGAAGTGGCTGACGGACCCGAAGACGCAGGTCAAGTGGTACCAGCAGTCGACGGACCTGCCTTCGGTGAAGAGCGCCTGGCAGGACCCGGCCCTGACCGCCGACACCAAGCTCGCGACGTTCGGCAAGCAGCTCGACACCGCGCAGTCGCCGCCCACCTTCGCCACCTGGGAACAGGCGATCACCGCGCTCGACACCGAGGTCGAGAAGGTCGCCCGCTCCGGCGCCGACGCGGCGGGCGCGCTCAAGGCGGCGCAGTCCGCGGCCGACTCCATCGGGACCGGGAAGTGAGCTTGCCCGCCCCGGCCCGCCGCCGCGGGGTGGAGCGGGCGGCGTGGGGCCTGATCCTGCCGTTCTGCCTGCTGTTCCTCGTGTTCACGGCGTGGCCCGTGATCCAGTCGCTGTTCATGAGCGTCACCGACACGCGCAACCGCGACCTGCGCACGCCGTTCGCGGTGGAGTTCGTCGGGCTCGAGAACTACGTGCAGGCGTTCACCGACCCGCTGTTCCGCACGGCGGCGGCGAACACCGCGTACTTCGTGGTGGTCGGCGTGCCGCTCACGCTGGCCATCGCGCTCGCGGCCGCCGTCGTGCTGGACAAGGGGATCTCGCGGTTCCGCGCGTTCTTCCGGCTGGGTTTCTACACCCCGGTGATCACGTCGATCGTCGCGGTCGCGGTGGTGTGGAGGTTCCTGCTGCAGGACGAGTACGGGCTGATCAACACCGTGCTCGGCTGGTTCGGCATCACCGGCCCGAACTGGCTCGGTGACCCGGACTGGTCGATGCCGGCGCTCATCCTGATGGCGGCGTGGCGCAACTTCGGCACGGCGATGATCATCTTCCTGGCCGGGCTGCAGGCCGTCCCCGCGTCGCTGCACGAGGCGGCGTCGATCGACGGGGCCGGCGCGTTCAGCCGGTTCCGGCACATCACGCTGCCGTTGCTGCGCCCGACGATCCTGTTCGTGTCGGTGACGACGGCGATCGGCTACCTGCAGTTCTTCGAGGAGCCGTACGTCATGACCAACGGGGGTCCGCTCAACTCGACGATCTCCGCGTCGATGTACACCTACCGGCAGTTCGGGTTCGGCAACTACGGCTACGCCTCCGCGATGAGCTACCTGATCTTCGTGGTGATCGCGGTCGTCACAGCCCTGCAGTTCCGCCTGCTGCGGGAGAGGAGCTGACATGACCGCCAAGAACCGCTGGTGGCTCTACGTCCCGCTCACGGTCGCGCTCGTCGCCGTGGTCTCGCCGTTCGCCTGGATGGTGCTCGGCAGCTTCAAGGGCGAGGGCGAGATCCGCAGGAACCCGCCCACGTGGGTGCCCGAGGCGCCGTCGCTCGACAACTACACGCAGCTGTTCTCCCGCCTGCAGTTCGGGACGTACTTCCTCAACTCGGCGGTCGTCGCCGTGCTGGTGACGGCCGGGAACCTGCTCTTCTGCTCGATGGTCGGGTACGCGCTCGCCAAGCTCGAGTTCCGGGGCAAGCGGACGCTGTTCGTGATCGTGATGGCGACCCTGATGATCCCCGGCGTGGTGACGTTCGTGCCGCTGTACGTGCTCGTCGTCAACGCCGGCCTGGCGAACTCGCTGCCCGCGCTGATCCTGCCGTTCCTCGTCTCGCCGTTCGGCGTGTTCCTGATGCGCCAGTTCATCGTGGGCCTGCCGGGCGAACTGCTCGACGCCGGACGGGTCGACGGCGCGGGCGAACTGCGGATCTTCGCGAGGATCGTGCTGCCGTTGTGCGGGCCCGCGCTCGCCACCCTCGGCATCCTCACGTTCCTGGGCAGCTGGAACAACTTCCTGTGGCCGCTGGTCGTGGCGCAACAGGAGAGCGAGTACACGCTGCCGGTCGCGCTCGCCCTGTACTCGACCGGCCAGAACTCGATCCAGTACGGCCTGCTCCTCGCCGGGGCCACCATCGTCGTCGTCCCGGTGCTGCTCGTGTTCCTCGTCTTCCAGCGGCGCTTCATCGAAGGCATCGCGACCACCGGCATCAAGTGAGAAGTCCGAAGGGGACTCACATGGAACCGCCAGTCAGGATCACCCGCCGAACCCTGCTCGTCGCGAGTGCCGCCGCGCTCGCCGTTCCCGCCTCCGCCGCGGCCGCCCCCGGTCACCGGTTCGACCCGGTCCGCGTGCGCGGCTGGGCCAGGGACACGTGGCGCAGCCTCGTCGCCATGACCCCGTCGGGCACGGGCCTGCCCGCCGACAACATCCCCGAGTCGCTCGCCGCGTCCGACCGCTCGGGCTACACGTCGCCGACGAACATCGGCGGTTACCTGTGGTCGACGATCGTGGCCCGCGAGCTCGGCATCATCTCGAAGGACGAGGCGTCGGCGCGGCTGGTCCGCACCCTCACTGCGCTCGACCGGATGGAACACCACGTCCCGAGCGGCATGTACTTCAACTGGTACGACGAGGAAACGGGCGACGCGCTGCGCTCGTGGCCCGGCACGGGCGCCGTCGTGCACCCGTTCTGCTCCAGTGTGGACAACGGCTGGCTCGGCGCGGCCCTGCTCACCGTGGCGGGTGCCGACCGCGCGGCCGCGGGACTGGCCAGGAAGCTGTTCGCCCGCATGCGGTGGGACTCCTTCTACAACCCCGGTGACGACCCCGCGCACCCCGTGCGGCCCGGCGGCCTGATCCACGGCGGGTTCTTCCCGTTCGACCACGACCGGCCCGGCGGCGTCTACCAGGGCACGCACATCGGCGGCGACCCCGTCTGGCTGACCACGCACCACTACGACACCACGGTGTCCGAAACGCGGATCACCAGCTACCTCGGCATCATCACCGGCCAGGTCCCGCCGAAGCAGTACTTCGCGATGTGGCGGACGTTCCCGGCGTCGTGCGACTGGTCGTGGCACGAGATGCAGCCGGTGGGGGAGAACCGCACCTACTACGGCATCGAGGTCTTCGAGGGCGCCTACACCTACCGCGGCATGCGGATCGTGCCGGGCTGGGGCGGGTCGATGTTCGAGGAGCTCATGCCGGACGTGTTCGTGCCCGAGGCGAAATGGGCACCGAACTCATGGGGCCGCAACCACCCCCTGCACGTCCGCGCGCAGCGGGAACACGGCCTGCTGGAAGCGAAGTACGGGTTCTGGGGCTTCAGCCCGTCCAGCAACCCCGCCGGCGGCTACCGCGAGTACGGCGTCGACGCGCTCGGCCTCGGACCCGGCAACGAGCCGGGCAACGGGGCGAACGGCTACTTCTCCGACCAGGAGATGACGAACTACGACGTCGGATTCGGCTCGTGCAGGCCCGCCACCGCTCCGACGCCGACCTACGGCGACGGCGTGGTGACCCCGCACGCGGCGTTCCTGGCGATGATGCACGAGCGCGACGAGGCGTTCACGAACCTGGCGCGCATCCAGGACGACCTGCGCGCGTACGGCAGGGGTGGGTTCTTCGACGCGGTCGCGGTCCGGTCGGGCACGATCGCGCGCCGCTACCTGTCGCTGGACCAGGCGATGGTCATGGGAGCGATCGGCAACGTCCTGTGCCGGGACGTGATCCGCCGGTCGTTCGCGACACCGGCCGTGGAGCGCGCGTTGCGCCCGGTGATCGGTGTCGAGGAGTTCGGCGCGAGCCGAGTGTGATGGAGGTTCCTGACATGGTTCGGCTGGTCTCCGAGGACGGCGTCGAGTACCGCGACCTCAACGGCAACGGCGTGATGGACCCCTACGAGGACCCGCGCCTGCCCGTCGCCGAGCGGGTGGCGGACCTGCTGGGACGCCTGTCGCTCGAGGAGAAGGCGGGACTGCTGTTCCACACCGTCATCGAGGCGGGCGCGGACGGCACGGTGAAGGAGGCGCCCGGCGACATCAGCAAGTCGCCGACGAGCGTCGTGGTGACGCAGAAGCACCTGTCCCACTTCAACGTCCACGCCCTGCACGACGCCCGCATGGCGGCGCGCTGGTACAACAACCTCCAGCGCATCGCCGAGACCACGCCGCACGGCATCCCGGTGACGATCTCGACGGATCCGCGGCACGCGTTCCTGGAGAACGCGGGCGTGTCCTTCAGCGCCAAGGCGTTCTCGCAGTGGCCGGAGTCGCTGGGCCTCGCCGCGTTGCGCGATCCGTCCCTCGTGGAGCGTTTCGCGGACATCGCCCGCCAGGAGTACGTGGCGGCGGGCATCCGCTGCGCGCTGCACCCGGCGATCGACCTCGCGACCGAACCGCGGTGGGCCCGGCAGGCGGGAACGTTCGGGCAGGACAGCGCTCTGACGGCCGAACTGGCCGTGGCGTACGTGCGCGGGTTCCAGGGACCGTCGCTGGGGCCTGATTCGGTCGCCTGTTGCAGCAAGCACTTCCCCGGCGGCGGCCCGCAGAAGGACGGCGAGGACGCGCACTTCCCGTACGGCCGCGAGCAGGTGTACCCGGGCGGGCGTTTCGACGACCACATGGAGCCGTTCCGCGCGGTGATCGAGGCGGGCACGGCGGCGGTCATGCCGTACTACGGGATGCCCGTCGGCCTGGAGGTGGACGGCGAGGAGATCGACCAGGTCGGCTTCGGCTACAACCGACAGGTCGTCACCGGCATGCTGCGCGAGGGCCTGGGTTTCGACGGCGTGGTGCTCACCGACTGGGAACTCGTCATGGACAACCACGTCGGCGACAAGGTGCTGCCCGCCCGAGCCTGGGGTGTGGAACACCTCGACGCGCACGGGCGCATGGAGCTGATCCTGGAGGCGGGCGCCGACCAGTTCGGCGGCGAGGAGTGCGTCGACGTCCTGCTGGAGCTGGTCGCCCAGGGCCGCGTGACGGAGGAGCGGATCGACGAGTCGGCCCGCAGGCTCCTCGCGGTGAAGTTCCGCCTCGGGCTCTTCGACGACCCGTTCGTCGACGAGGACAGGGCTGCGGAGGTCGTGGGCCGCCAGGACTTCCGCGACGAGGGCCACGCCGCGCAGGCCCGGTCGATCACGGTGCTGCAGGCGGGTGCGGACGCGGCCGCGTTGCCGTTGAAGCCCGGGCTGAAGCTGTACGTGGAGAACGTCTCGCCCGAGGTCGCGGCGCGCCTGGGAACCGTGGTGGCCACACCGGAGGAGGCCGACCTGGCGCTGGTGCGCCTGATGGCCCCGTTCGACCCGCGGGCGGACCTGTTCCTGGAGTCGTGGTTCCACCAGGGTTCGCTCGAGTTCCAGCCGGGTCTGCCCGCGCGCCTGGCCCGCGTCGCGGCCGCGTGCCCGCTGGTGGTCGACGTGACGCTGGACCGCGCGGCGGTGCTGACCCCGTTGCGCGACATCGCCTCGACGCTGGTGGTCAGCTACGGCTCCACCGACGAGGCTCTGGCCGACGCGCTGTCCGGCGTCATCCCGCCGGAGGGCAAGCTGCCGTTCGACCTCCCGCGCTCGATGGAACAGGTGCGGCGGCACCACGAGGACGTTGCGGGCTATGACGATCCGTTGTTCCCCTTTGGACACGGCCTGTAGGTACCGTGGGGGGATGTCGAGTGGAGTGATCATCACCGGGGCGTCGCGCGGGATCGGTCGCGCGACCGCCGCGGCCTTCGCCGAACGGGGCCACCGCGTCGCCGTGCACTACAGCAGCCGCCGCGACGACGCCCAGGAAACCCTGGCCGGACTGGTCGGCGAGGGCCACGTGCTGATCGGCGGCGACCTGTCCGACCCGGAGGTGGCGCGCGGCCTGGTCGCCGAGGCGGTGGACCGGCTCGGCGCGGTGGACGTGCTCGTCAACAACGCGGCGGTCGCCCCGAGCGCCGCCAACCCGCACCGCATCGGCGACACCTCGTGGGACGCGTGGACCAGCGCGTGGCGGTCCATGGTCGACGTGAACCTCCTCGGCGCCGTCAACGTCACCTGGGCCGTGGCGCAGCACCTCATCGACCGCGGCGCACCGGGCAGCATCGTCAACGTCGGCTCGCGCGGCGCGTTCCGCGGCGAACCCGACCACCCGGCCTACGGGGCGAGCAAGGCGGCGCTGCACGCGTTCGGGCAGTCGGCCGCGGTCGCACTGGCACCGCACGGGATCTCCGTGACGTCGGTGGCGCCGGGTTTCGTGGCGACCGAGCGGCAGGCGGGGAAGCTCGCCGGCGACGAGGGTGACGCGGTGCGCGACCAGAGCCCGTTCGGGCGGGTCGGCACGCCGGAGGAGATCGCCTCGGCGATCGTGTACCTGGCCTCGCGCGAGGCGGTCTGGTCGTCGGGGGCGGTCCTGGACCTCAACGGGGCGTCGCACCTGCGCACCTGACACGGACGAAGCCACGGACCGTGGTCCGTGGCTTCGTGGTCGCGCCTCAGCTCGTGGGCGGTGGTGTTGCTGGCCGGGGAGCGGAGGACGACTCCTTGGGTGCGGGTGCCGGCGACGGTCCGGGGATCGGTGGCGGCGGCTTGGGGGCGGGTGAGGACGACCGTCCTGAGGTGGGCGGCCTCGTCGGTTCGGAAGCGGATGTCGACGGCTGTCCAGGAACCGGCGACGTCGGCTCGGGTGCGGGTGTCGACGATCGCCCGGGAGTGGGTGACGACGACGGCTCAGGAGTGGGCGACGGCTGGCCAGGGACCGTGGACGTCGGTTCGGGAGTCGGTGGCGACGGCTGGCCGGGAACCGGTGACGTGGGCCCGGGAACCGGCGACGTCGGCTCAGGAGTCGGTGACGGCGTCCCCGGCTCCGGGGGAGTGACGGCCGGGGGCGCGGGCGCGGCGGTGGTCGCCGGAGGCGCCGCCGGCTTCGGCGGGGGCGCGGACCCGTTGCTCACCGACAGCGTCACCGGCGTGCCCCGCAACGCCATACCGCGCGGCGACTGGTCGACCACCGCACCGGCGGGCTTGTCCGAGGCGACGGACACCGTCGTCACCTCGTAACCCGCGTCGCGCAGCAGGGCCTTGGCCTTGCCGAGCTCCGTGCCGACGACGTCCGGGACCTTCATCTGCGTGTCACCTTTGAGGAAGCGTTCCTCCACCTGCGGCAGGGGCTTCTCCGGCAGGCCGTCGTGCACCTTCATCATCGTGTCGAACCACGTGGCGGCGGGCACGGTGCCGCCGTAGATGTTGCCCTCCGGGCAGAGCGTCGGGGCGCCCGCGCCGACGCAGATGCCCTTCGGCGAGGTGCTGTCGTTGAACACCTGGACGGCACCCGCGTAGTCGGGCGTCGCGCCGAGGTACGCGGCGGACTTGTACTCCTCGGTCGTGCCGGTCTTGCCCATCATCGGGCGCTTCCAGCCGGCCTTCTTCGCCGAGACGGCTGCGGTGCCCTGGCCCTTGCTGTCCTCGCTGAGACCGGTGGCCAGCGCGTTGGCGAGAGGTTCGGGCACGGCCTGCTCGCACGGGGACTTGGCGAGCTCGACGGGCTTGCCGTCGCGGTCGAGGACCCGGCGGATCGGGGTCGGCTCGCACCAGGTGCCGCCGCTCATGACGGTCGCGGCCACGTTCGCCAGTTCGAGCGTGCTGGAGGGAGCGGGGCCGAGGGTGAAGGAGGCGTTGCCGTTGGAGGCGTAGAACTCCGCCTGGGTCATCCTCAGGTCCTTGGCGCCCTTCGGGTCCGGCGGCACACCGGCGATGTTGGTGGCCATCGTCCTGCGCATGCCGAGCTTGGACGCCATGTCCACCACCGCCTGCAGGCCGACCTTCTCCTCGAGGATGACGAACGCCGTGTTGGGCGAGGTCGCGAGCGCCTGCTTCAGCGGCATCTTCGGCGGGTAGCGGTCGT
Source organism: Lentzea sp. HUAS12 (assembly GCF_024125735.1). NCBI lineage: Bacteria > Bacillati > Actinomycetota > Actinomycetes > Pseudonocardiales > Pseudonocardiaceae > Lentzea > Lentzea sp. HUAS12. The sequence goes on along the minus strand of NZ_CP099738.1, from coordinate 2,619,337 downwards.
TGTGGTTGGAGAGGCAGTACCAGTAGGTGTTCGGCTCGCCCGTGGCGGGGCAGGAGGGGGCACCGCCCTTGAACACCCGCGAGGTGTAGGTGTTGGGGGAGTCGACGACGGTGTCGACGCCGATCCCCTTCTCCAGCGCGGCGGCCGCGGTGAAGACCTTGTAGACCGAGCCCGTGCCGAACTTGTTCTCCACCCCGCTCGGCAGGTCGAACTGCGTCTCGAACTTGTCCTTGTCGAGGCCGTAGTCGCGGTTGGCCACCAGCGCGACGACCTCGTGCGCGTCCTTGCCCGGACGGACGACGGCCATCGTGTTCGCCACCCCGGGCGTGGTCTTCGGTGCCTGCGCCTCGACGGCCTGCTTGGCGTGCTCGGTGATCTTCGGGTCGAGCGTGGTCTCCACCCGGTAGCCGCCGACCTTCAGCTCCTCCAGGTCGAAGCCCTTCTCGACGAGGTGCTGCACCAGGAACGAGCAGAAGAAGCCGTAGGACGGCCCGGCGCCGACGCACCCGGTCTGCAACGGGCGCACGGGATCCTGGAGACCGAGCGGAACGGCCTTGTGCCGGTCGGCCTCCTCCTGGGACAGCTTCTCGCTGTGGACCATGGCGTCGATCACGAGGTTCCTGCGCTCGATCGCCTTGTCCGGCCGCGCCTCCGGGTCGAGGTACGTCGGGCTGTTCACCATCCCGGCGAGCGTCGCGGCCTGGGGGACCGTCAGCTTGTCCGGTGTCGTGTCGAAGTAGGCCTGGGAGGCGGCGGTGATGCCGAAGATCGTCGAACCGAACGGCACGAGGTCGAGGTAGCGGCGGAGGATCTCGTCCTTGCCCAGCGCCGTTTCCAGACCGATCGCGATGCGCGCCTCCCGCAACTTGCGCGTGATGCTCTGCTCCTGGGCCTCGCGTTGCGCGTCCTTGTTGTTGCGTGCCACGACGTGCACCAGGTAGTTCTTCACGTACTGCTGCGTCAGGGTGGACGCGCCCTGCTGCACCGAGCCGCTCGCGTTGTTGCGGGCCAGGGCGCGCAGGCTGGCGAGCCAGTCGACGCCGTGGTGGTCGTAGAAGCGGCGGTCCTCGATCGCGAGCAGCGCGTCCTTCATGTGCTGCGAGATCTTGTCCGGTGGCGTGCGCACCCGGTACTGGTCGTACAGGTGGGCGATCGGCGCACCGTCCTTGTCGGTCACCGTGGTCATCAGCGGCGGGCCGGTGTTCAGCATCTCGGCCACAGTGGACTGGACCTGGTCGCTGATCTTGTTCGACACGAACCCGAGTGTCGCGGTGGCCGGGAAGAGGAGCCCGGCGACCAGTGCGCCGGCGAGCACGCAGAGCCCGGCCAGTTTGCCCAGGCCGGATCCGATCCGCTTGCGATTCACATCGGACTCCTCTCATTCACAGCGGCTTTCGCCGGTTACCCGGTGAATCACCGATCAGGCGACCACATCGAATGAATCAGGGTCCGGAAAGTGGTCACCGTGAGTGCCTGAACAGCACCGGGGTCACCCTGTGGTGCCAACAAACGCGGGTCTTGTTTTTCCGTGGCTGCCACGGGTAGCTGCGTTTCAAGACCATTCACGCACGGGGAGGAAACGATGTCGCCGCAATCAAGTGCCGGCTCCCGAGTTGTTCGCGCCACCGCGATCGCGTTGGTCGCGAGTTTTCTGAGTCCCGTGCAGACCTATGCGGCCGAAGGAGCCGACGACCACACGGCGGGCTCGCAGATCGCCAAGCACGAGGGCACCGGTGCGATGCTCGGGTCGCCCTCCGAACTCGGTCCGGAGAACGTGGGCAGCGTGCACGGGATCGACGTGAGCAGCCACCAGGGCAACGTCGACTGGGGACACTGGTGGCGCTCGGGAAAGCGGTTCGTCTACATCAAGGCGACCGAGGGAACGAACTACACCAACCCCAACTTCACCCAGCAGTACAACGGTTCCGCGGCCGTGGGCATGACGAGGGGGTCGTACCACTTCGCCCTGCCGAACCGCTCCGACGGTGCGACGCAAGCCCGTTTCTTCGTGCAGAACGGCGGCGGCTGGTCGCGTGACGGCAGGACGCTGCCGGGGACGCTCGACATCGAGTACAACCCGTACGGTGGCGACACCTGCTACGGCCTGAGCCACGCCGCGATGGTGAACTGGATCCGCAGCTTCAGCGACACCTACCACGCGCTCACCAAGCGCTGGCCCGTCATCTACACGTCCGCGCTGTGGTGGGACAAGTGCACCGGCCGATCCGGCGACTTCAGCTCCACCAACCCGTTGTGGGTCGCGCGGTACGCGGCGGCGGTCGGCCCGATGCCGTTCCAGTGGCCGTTCCACACGATCTGGCAGTTCACGTCGTCCCCGATCGACCAGAACGTCTTCAACGGCGGCGCCGACCGCCTCGCCGCACTGGCAACGGGCTGAGCCGTGTCCACCCGGGTCCGCAGGTCCGAGCTCTTCCTCCTCGTCTTCCTCGGCGTGGTGTTCGCCGTGTCGTCGACCCTCGTGGTGGGCTCCGTGGCCCACCTCGACAAGATCGGCCTCACCGTCCACGGCGTGGAGAACGGCGCCGTGCTGCGGGGCGCGGCCTTCCGCGAGGTCAGCGTCAGCACGGGGGAGCCGGACCTCCTGGACCGGGTGGAGGTCCTCGTCGACGACACGGTCATCCCGACGAGCCGCGACCGGGACCGGTTGACGCTCGGGGGTTTCACGCCCGCCGAGGGCGAGCACACGCTGATCGCCCGCGTCCGCAGCGCCACACCTCTCGTCATGGACGCGGTGGTGGATCACCGGTTCACCATCGACGACACCCCGCCCTCCCTTGCCGTGCAGCACGTTCGCGCCGCCGGACCCCGGTCGCCGGTGACCGTCAGGGGCGTCGCCCGCGGCGCGGCGCTCGTGCGGGTCGGCCAGACCCGCGCCCTGGTGGTGAACGGGGTCTTCGCGGCCACCGTGCCCGCGGCGGCGACGGTGTTCGTGGAGGCACGCGACGCGGCCGGCAACTCGTACGGGCGGCACGTGCCGGTGCCGGTGTCCCGGCCGGACGTGCGGGCGGAGTGGGTGACCGCGACCGACTGGGCGGCCGCGCCGTCACGGGAACGGGTGCTCGCGAGGGCGCGCGGAGGGGAGATCGACGCCGTCCGGCTCGACGTCAAGGACGAGACGGGTCAGGTCGCCTACCTGTCGGAAGTGTCGCTGGCGCACCAGATCGGCGCGGTCAGGGACCTGTACGACCCGCGTGCCGCCGTCGAGGAACTGCACCGCGCCGGGGTGCGCGCGGTCGCGCGGGTCGTCGCGTTCCAGGACCCCGTGCTCGCCCGCGCGTCCGCGGCCTCCGGCCTGCGCGACCACGTCGGTGACGCCGCCGGTCTGACGCTGACGAACCCCGCCCACCCCGAGGTGCGCGGCTACGTGGTGGCCCTGGCGCGGGAGGCCGCGTCGCTCGGTTTCGACGACGTGGTCCTGGACCACGCCGGCGTCGAGTCCGATGTGGACTTCGTCGCGGAGGTGAGGGACGCGGTGCGCGCGGGCGGCGCCTGCTTCGGAGTCGTGGCAGCGGACGGGAAGGCGGTGCAGGCGGACTTCGTCGTCCCTTCTGGACGATGACGCAGTGCGACCACGTGTCACTCGATGCGGTCGATCCCGGTGTGACCCGCGTGGGGCACACGGGCGCGCGGGTACCAGTCGGTGCACGGATCGACCGGAGACCCAGGAGGACGGCATGAGGACCAGGACCACCGCACTGGCCGCGCTGATCGCCACGATCCCGTTGGTGCTCGCCCCCGCGGCCGCGAACGCGATCGCCTGCTACGGCGACTTCAGCGACACGGTCGGCAAACTGACGAAGATCGCGCGAGAGGAGTTCATGACGCCTGTGTGCCAGGCGCAACTCCAACCGGGGACAGACCGCCGCGACGTCCAGGAGCTCAAGGACGTCGTGCTCCCGAAGGCCGTGGCGGGCCTGGGCAGCATGGAGATGATCTACAACCGCAGCAAGCCCGTACTCGACGCCGTGGTGGAGAAGTGCTACTCGCCGCAGGACTACTGCAGTCCCGAGGCCGTCGGGCGGGCCACGCGCTGCATGAAGGAAGAACTGCCCGGCATGGCCATGACCGCTCTCGGCCCGGACGCGCTCGCCACCAGCTGCGAGGGTCTGCAGGCCGCGGCGGGCACGGACCCGCAGGCGTTGCGGGACAGGGCCCGCGCCGCCGCCGAGGCCTACATCGGGTACCTGCGCCAGAACTGACCGGAAATCCGCGTGGGCGCGCCGGGACATCCGGCGCGCCTACGGGTCCTTGCTGACCACGCCACGCGCGAGCTCGGCCGCGCGCTCCATGGCCTCGGCGCACAAAGCCATGCGCCCCAACGACTCCAGCTGGTCGGTCAGGCCGTCTCCCGCGGCCGCGGGCTCCAGCCCCTCGTCCGCCATCGCGCGCACGACCACCGCGGTCGCCTTGGACATCCGCTGCGCGAGCGCGGCGAGCGCCAGCATGACGTTCTCCGCCTGCTCCGGGCTGATCGGCGCCGGACGGTCCTCCTCGGGGAACCGCCCCAGGTCCGCGTCCCACGTGGACGCGGCGACGCACAGCGCGTCGACGAACGGTTGCCAGGCGACGTCGCCGGCGGCGGGTTCGTGGTCGTTCACGTGACACCTCCGATCAGGTCTGCGGCGGATACCCCCGGCACGAGCGGCGATGACGGTCCGTGAGGAATTCACTGAACAGGGTGCATGCTCGGTCGGAGATGTCTGGAGGGTCCTCTCCCGGGTACTGCCACCTCGACAGAGGTAACGCCCCGTTCAGGAAAGGACACGGGCATGGCCATGGACGACCTCCTGGACGAGGGCCGCACGGCCTTCCACACGCAGCTGTTCGGGTACAACCGCGCCCAGGTCGACGAGGAGTACGCCCGCCTGGAGCGCCAGCTCGAACTCGCCTGCGCCGACCGCGACGCGGCCCTGGAGACGGCGGACGAACTGACCCGCCACCTCGAGGAGGCCCGGTCGGAGCTCACGGAGTACCGCACTCTCCACGCGGGACACAGCAAGGACAACGCCGTGTCCGGCTGCATCCGCTACCTGCTGCACGTGGCCAGGCGCAAGGCGGACGAGATCGAGTCCGAGGCGCGCGCGCGGGCGGAGGACGCGGTGCACCGCGCGGAGGAGGCGGCGGGCCGGCACGCCCGTCTGCTGGACGAGGCGGAGCAGGAGTCGCAGCGGCGACTGGCGGAGGCGAGCCAGCGCGCGCGGGAGATCGTCGGTGAGGCCTTGGAGCGGTCCCGTTCGCTGTTGTCGGACCTCGCGGAGCGGCAGCGGCTGCTCGACCAGTGGTACGCGGAGATCGGTACCGCGCCGGAGATGCCGTCGCCCCGCAGCCCCGAGCCCGGTGAGATCGGAGTGCACGGGGGAGCGGAGGTGTGGAAGAGCCCCGAGTCCGCGGCGGTTGCGGCACCCGTGGCGCTGGAGGCCGTACCGGAGGACGCGCCCGCGACCGCCGAGGCCGAGCTGATCGAGATGCCGCGCCGCCCCGAACCCGACGTCGAACCCGGGTCCGATGCCGAGCCCGACGAGGAACCCGCCTCCACCACCCAGATGCCGAGCGTGTCGGCATGACCGCCGTCACCAGCGGACCGGCGCTCACCGGCGAGCCCGCGCCTACCGCCACGACCTGTGTGCTGGTGGACGTCCGCGACTCGGGCGTCACCGGTGTGCGCTGGGCCGCCGGCTGCGCGGAGGCGCTCGGCGTGGACCTGGTCGTGCACACCGGCGCGGACGACGATCCCGTGCACACCGAGGTCGCGGCGCTGCTGGCCGAACGACCGGAGCTGACCGTCCACGTCGAACACGGGGAGCGCTACCCGACCGCGGCAGAGGGCGCCCTCGTGGTGCTGTCGCGTCAGCGGGCTCTGGACGCGCCGCCGCTCGCCTGTCGTGACGGGCGCGACGTCGTGGTCGTGGGCGGGTCCGCCACCGCGCTGGCGGGGCGGTTCGGCGTGGTGACGGCCGTGGTGGAGCGCGTCGGGGGTGAGGGCGTGCTGGAGCGCGCCACGGCGCTGTGCCGGGCCCGCGGCGCGACGCGGTTGCGCGTGCTGGCCCGGCCGTCGTGCCCCCTGTCCGGCGGCTGGCTCGACGACGCCGCCGACGTCGCGCACGCGTGCTGTCCCGGCGTGATCGTCGAACTGGTGCGCCAGGGCCGGTCCGTCGCCGAGGAGACGCGACTGTTCCCGAGTGACCTGCTCGTGGTGTCCGGCAGGGAACGGGGCCCGGGAGAGGGTCTGCAACCCGATGCGAGGGCGGCGCTGCACCACGCGTCCTGCCCCGTGCTGTTCAGCTGTTCGTGACGGGGGAGTTCGCCATGACTGCCGGAAGGATCGTCCTGTACGTGCTCGCCGCGGCTCTCGCGGGTGTGACGATCGGTCTGCTCAAGAGTCCGCAGCAGGCCGGGCCACCACCCCACGAGGCGCACTCGCCGGTCGCGGCGGCCAGCATCTCCGTGAGGGCCGTTCCCACGACGACCACGACGACGACACCGCCGTCCTCGTCGTCCTCCCCGCCACCGGCCGCGGTCGTGAAGGACGTGCCTCGCCGTCCTGGACCTGAGCTGCCGCCCGGTGTCCCCGTGCGCGCGCAGGGCGAGGGGTGGTGGCGGACCGTCGCCGGGACGACGCCGCAGGTCGGCACGGGCGAGGTGCGCACCTACTCGGTCGAGGTGGAGCAGGGAGCCGTTCTCCCGGCCGCTCACCAGGCGTTCGCGCAGACCGTGGACTCGGCCCTCGCGGACCCGCGCGGCTGGACGGCGTCCGGGGACGTCTCCTTCCGGCGGGTGGACGTGGCGGAACCGGACGTGCGGATCCGGCTCACCGCGACCGAGACCGCGCGGGCGATCTGCGGGTTCGACCTGCCCTACGACACCTCCTGCTACCGCGAGGGCGTCGTGTACGTGAGCGCGCCGCGGTGGTTCCGGGGCGCCGAATCGTTCGGCGGCGACCTGGAGGGGTACCGCAGGTACGTCGTCAACCACGAGGTCGGCCACTTCCTGGGGCACGGCCACGAGTTCTGCCCCGCCGACGGCGCTCCGGCGCCCGTGATGATGCAGCAGACGTTCTCCGTCTCCAACGACGGGCTGGCCGACGTCACGGCCGAGGTGCCGCAGGGCCCGGCGGTCCCGCGTGACGGCAGGACGTGCACCCCCAACCCGTGGCCGAACCAGGGGGTGGCGCGGTGAGGATCGCGATGATCTCGGTGCGGGACAACCCCTCGACCGCACTGCACGACCCGGACGCCCCCGGCCGGCGCGGCCACGTCGCCGCGCTCTCGCGGGAGCTGCACCGGCTGGGGCACGAGGTGACGATCTACACGCGCCGGGCGGACGAACGCCTGCCGGACCGCGTGCGGGTCGCCGAGGGCCTGGAGCTCGTGCACGTCCCGGCCGGACCGGCGCGGCAGCTGCGCCAGGACGAGGTCGTGCCGCACATCGGGGAGTTCGCGCGGTACCTGAACGACCGGTGGGCCGACGACGTCCCGGACGTCGTGCACGCCCACCACTGGACGTCCGGCCTGTGCGCCGTGCTCAGCGCGCGCCGCACCTCGATCCCGATCGTGCAGAGCTTCCACGGGCTGGCGGGCGGCGACTCGCTCGACGTGGAACGGCTGGTCGGCCGCGGCGCGGCGGGAGTGGTCGCGACGTCCGGCCGCGAAGTGGACGAGCTCGCCCGGCTCGGGGTGCGCCGTTCCCGGATCTCCACCGTGCCCTGGGGCGTCGACACGGCCTCGTTCACGCCGACCGGCCCGGCCGCCGCGCGCACCAGCAGGCTGCGCGTCCTCGTGGCCACCGGCCTGGCGCCGCACGACGGTGTCGACGACCTGGTCGTGGCGCTGACCGCGGTGAGCGCCACCGAACTGGTGGTCGCGGGCGGTCCCGAACGGCGCTTCCTCGCGGGCAACGCGGAGTACAGGCGCCTCTGCGCCCTGGCGGACCGGCACGCGGTCGCCGACCGGATCGCGTTCATCGGCCGGATACCGCACTCGGAGATGCCCGCGCAGATCCGGTCCGCGGACGTCGTCGTGTGCCCGCAACGGCACGCGTCGTTCGGAGTCGTCGCGCTGGAGGCGATGGCGTGCGGTGTGCCGGTGGTGGCGTCGGCGGTCGGCGGCCTGGCCGACTCGGTCGTGCACCAGGTGACCGGCCTGCTCGTGCCGCCCCACAACCCCGCGCAGCTGGCGCGGGCGCTGCGGGCGCTGCTGGGCGACGAGGTCCGCCGCCAGGAGCTCGGGGCCGCGGGCCACGACCGCGTGAGCATCCGCTACACGTGGGACCGCGTCGCGCAGGACGTGCTCCGGGCCTACGAGCAGGCGATCGGTCCCGAGATGATCACGGAGCAGCGCGGGCCCTCCCAGGTCTACGCCCGGCTGCGGCGCGTTCTCGGACGTGACGAACCCACGGGGTGAACGACCGGGTCTGGTCCTGCGGTGCCGGTCAGCACACCCGGCCGGCCCGACCCCGGCGCGGGGTGGCCACCCGCTCGTAGACGGCCAGCGCCTCCCTCGCGAGCCGGCGCCGTGAGTACCGGCTCAGGACGCGGTCGCGCCCGGCGATGCTGAACTGCTCCCCGAGGGTCTCGTCGGCGAGCAACGACTTCAGCGACCGCGCGAGCCGCAGCCCGTCGTGCGGGGGGAGGAGCAGGCCGGTCACGTCCGGCAGCACGACGTCGTTCAAGGCGCCGACCGCGGTGGCCACGACCGGTACGCCGCAGGCCATCGCCTCGAGCGCCGCGGTGCCGTACGCCTCGGTCGCCGGCGCGCACACCGCGACGTCGGCCGACCGCAGCACCGCCGGCCTGTCCCTGCGCGGCACGGTGGCGGCGTCGACCAGTTCGACGTGGTCCATCGTGGACAGCACGGCGCCGATCGCCGCGGAGCCCTCGGCGGGATCCAGCTCCCCGGCCACGACGACGCGCACCCGTCCGTCGTGGACGTCGGCAGGACCTTCCGGGGTGAACAGCGCGGAGTCGACGCCGCTCGGCAGGACCGACACCTGGGTGCGGCGCACACCCGACTGCCACAGCCGGGTCGCCTCCTCCGTGTTCGTGGCGGTGATCCACGCCGCCCTGCGCGCGATGAGCGTCTCGGCGTCGGAGCGCTGCTCGACGTGGGCCTCCCCGGCCCCGTGGCAGCAGTGCACCACCGGGACCCGCAGGCGGTGGCCGCCGATCAGGGAGACGAGCCCGGACGTCCAGTGGTGCGCGTGCACCACGTCCGGCGGCCGCAGCCGCCACCGCTCGGCCAGGAACGTGGCGAAGTCCGCGAGGTGCTCGACGAGCGCCTTCTCGGAGAGCTCGTGAGCGGGCCCCGCGGGAACGTGCACGACGTCGTAGCCCTCGGCGGTCCTGACCTCGTCGGGCGACTCCGGATCGTCGCGCCGCGTGTAGACCACGACCTCGTACCTCGAAGCGCTGAGCCCGGCGCACAGTTCCGCCACGTGGGCGCCCTGTGCCGTGCTTTCCACGAGCGGACTGGCCTGCGCGGACACCATCGCGATTCGCATTCGCCCCGGTACATCCTCGGTCTCTGGTGCGATTCCGAGCTGCCGGCTCAACTCGTTCGGTTCCGGTGGGTGAGCAAGGCGACCGTATTGGTTTTCGACGCCGCCGACAAACGCGGACGTCCGGGCTTCGCGGCCACGGCCGCACCGGCGTGTCGGCCGGGCCTGAGCGCTGTTCGTGGCGCCCCGCCAGGAGGTGGAAAGGGCCGTTCGTCCGGGCTGAACCAGGGCGCTTCTGGTGAAACCGCTGGTCACGGGCGATCCGGTGGTCGGTCGCCGACTGCGGGCGGAACGAGGAGGTGACCGCTTCGCCGTGTGGTTCCGAACGACATCGACGGAGACCAGGGACCGCGGACGGCTCCCGCGCCGGATTGTTCACCCCAAAGCAAGACGCTGGCCTGGAATATCCGGATTGTGGCTGATCATGAGACCGATGATTCTTAAACCTCCGGAACCAGGCATCACCCGAAAGTGTGGTGATCGCGGTGTGAACCGTACTTTCGGGCGGATTCCGATTTGGTCCGGACGAACCGCTTGGATACGGTCCTCCCGGACTTGCGGTTGGTGTGAAGGACCACCGCGATCCGTTCTCGAAAAAATCGAACTAGGAGATTTTTGTGCTGAAGAAGGCAGGGGCGGCCGTCGCTATCGCGGGCGCTTTCCTCGGTATTGGTTCCACCGCTCTGGCCGATGCCCCTGAGCTCGACATCACGGACCAGGTGGGCGTTGCCGACCTGAACGACTCCGAGGTCGCCAGCGACCTGAACGCCTGCTTCATCGACGTCAACGTCATCGCGGTGCCGGTGCTGTCGGACAACGACAGCGGCCTCTGCGCCAACCCCGACGACAAGTGACGTGAGACGGCGCCCACCGCGGTGGTGCGCCGTCCGCAGAGCGGAGGAACGGGGTTTCCGGGCAGGGGTGCCGGCTCCGTTCCTCCCGTCGCAGGTGCAGAACACAAACGACTGGTTCGTGAGGAGAATCGTCATGCTGAAGAAGGCTTTTGCCGCGGCTGCCGTTGGCGCGGGTTTCCTGATGATGGGCTCGCCCGCGTTCGCGACGCAGGGTGACGCGATGGACGACATGATGGACATGGCGTCGAAGTACGACCACGACCACCAGGTCGGCCTGGTCAACATGGAGGACTCCGAGCTCCTCAGCGACATCAACGTCTGCCACGTCGACGTGAACGTCATCGCGGTGCCGCTCTTCTCCAACAACGACGGCGGACCGTGCGTTAACCCCGACATCGAGGCCGAGCACTCCCACGAGGACGACTCGGACCGCTGACCCGGGTCCCCACCAGAGAAGCGTCCGGCTGTGTTCAGCCGGGCGCTTCTCTGCGTCGGATATCGTCGCGGGCGCACAGGAACTTCCCCGGAGAGCCCAGGATGCGCGTCCACCACACCGTCGTCGACTCACCGGTCGGGCAGCTGACCCTGGCCGGGGAGGGCGACGCGCTGCTGGGCCTCTACTTCGAGGGCCACCTGCGGACCCCGCGCCTGACCGACCTCGGTCCCCGCACGAGCACGGGGTTCGAGGAGGCGCGCCGCCAGCTCGGCGAGTACTTCGACGGCGGGCGACGCACCTTCGACCTCCCCCTGGCGCCCCGCGGGTCGGCCTTCGAGCTGAGCGTGTGGGCGCTGCTGGCGAAGATCCCCTACGGCGAGACCCGGACGTACGGGCAACTGGCCGCCGAGCTCGGCGACCCGAGGGCGGCCCAGGCCGTGGGCAACGCCAACGGGTGGAACCCGATCAGCATCATCGTGCCGTGCCACCGCGTGGTCGGGTCGCGCGGCGGCCTCACCGGCTACGCGGGCGGCCTGGAGCGCAAGCGGTACCTCCTCGAGCTCGAACAACCGCCGGCCGAGCTGGACGGCCGCCTGTTCTGACCCGGCGTCACCTCCGCCAGAACAGGTGGTGGACCACGCCGCTGGAGCTGGGCACGACGTCGAGGTGGAACCGGTCGCGCAGCTCGTCGGGCGACTTCCACAGCGGCACGCCGTGGCCGAGCTCGACCGGTGACACCGCGACGTGCAGCGTGTCGATCAGGTCGGCGTCGAGGAACGACCGGATCGTGGTGGCACCGCCACCGATCCGGACGTCCTTGCCCGACGCGGCCTCCTTCGCGCGCTCCAGCACCTCGGCCGGGCCGGCGTTCACGAAGTGGAAGGTCGTGTCGGAGAGCGTGAACGACGGGCGTTCGTGGTGGGTCAGGACGAAGACCGGGGTGTGGAACGGCGGCTCGTCGCCCCACCAGCCCCGCCAGTCGTGGCTCTCCCACGGGCCGCGGTGCGGGCTGAACTTGTGCGCGCCCATGATCTCCGCGCCGATGTTGTTCGCGAAGTCGCGGGTCAGGTAGTCGTCGAGGCCGCGGGTGCCACCGGGGTCGGTGCGGTTCGGCCAGCTCGCCGTCGCGCCCGCCCACGCGAACATGGTGCCGGGGTCGGCGTGGCCGAACGGCCTGTCGAGGGTCTGGTCCTCGCCGGCGCCGAAGCCGTCTCGCGACACGACGAAGTTCTGGACCTTCACCAGCTGGGTCATCGGGTGTCCTTTCCGTTCCTGGTCGACGGTGCAGACCGCGGTGTTCGCGCGAACTCATCGGTCCTGGACCGGAAGGATCATGCCGTTGCGACGACCTGATCGCGAGTGCTGACAGAAGCGGACAGGATCATCGCCGATCCGGGACTGTGGGAGCGCTTTCATGATGCACTGCCGGTTCGGCTCCGGTCGGATCCCGGTGCCGGGAAAGGTGCGAGGGATGAGTCCCCGGCGGCGGATCGGACATGTCCTGCTGGCCCTGACGACGGCGTTCGGCCTGCTCACCGGTGTCCCACCGGCGCACGCGGCCACCACCCCGTCACTGGAGTTCGCGAGCCCGCTGAGCCAGGCGCTGTACGGCTCCGCCTACACGGCCGCGCTGGACAACCTGCTGCGGATCAACACGATGGGCTACGACCCGCGCCACAACAGGAGCGGCCTGCAGGACCCGTCCGTCGGCTTCGTCCGCGCGGGCGGCGGCTACCAGCAGCCGTGGACGCGCGACGCGTCGATCAACAGCTGGAACGCGACCAGCCTGCTGTCCCCGGCGCTCGCGGAGAACACCCTGTGGGCCGTCGTCGACAAGGACCCGGCGGGCGCGTTGCGGGTGCAGCAGGACGACCAGCAGTGGGACCAGGTCGTGTGGCTCACGGCCGCGTGGCACCACTACCTCGTCACCGGTGACCAGGAGTTCCTCGGCAACGCGTACCGCACCGCCGCGACCACCCTGACGATCCGCGAGAACGCCACCACGGCCGGGTTCAACGCCACCTACGGGCTGTTCACCGGCGCGTCGTTCTTCAACGACGGCATCGCCGGCTACCCCGCGCCGCCCGCCGACGCGACCGAGTCGGTCAGCACGGGCAGCATGCCGTGGCCGGGCGTCGCGAGCGGGATGTACCTGAGCACCAACGAGGTCTACTACGCCGCCTACCTCAGCGCGGCGAACATGGCCGAACGGCTGGGCAGGCCGCAGGACGCCACCCGCCACCGCGCGAAGGCCGCCGCGCTGAGGGCCGCGATCAACCGGCACTTCTGGAACCCGGCGACGGGCTTGTACGACTACCAGCTGCTCGCCGACGGCACGCGCGGTGCCCACCAGGAGGGCACCGGCCTCGCGTTCGCGATCCTCTTCGACGTCGCGAGCGCGGCCCAGGCGCGGTCGATCCTCGCGAACGCGCGCTCGATGACGTGGGGCATGCCCGACACCTACCCGCACTGGGACCGCTACTCCGAGGGGCAGCCCGGCCGCCACAACGCGATCGTCTGGCCGCTCGTGCAGGGGCTGTGGGCCAAGGCCGCGGCCAAAGCGGGAGATCCGAGCAAATTCGCGGCGGAGACGGCTCGGCTGGCGAAGCTCGCGAACAACAACAGCGGGTTCTGGGAGATCTACAACGGCACCACGGGTGTGGTGGACGGCGGCTACCAGCGACTCGGCGACACGGTGAAGTTCCACTGGGGTTCCGAGCCCGACCAGACCTGGTCTGCCACGGCGTTCCTCGACATGGTCCACACAGGACTGTTCGGGCTGCGGCACACCGAGGCGGGGCTGTCGTTCGCGCCGACCCTGCCCGCGGGCTGGGGTGAGGTGACCCTGCGGAACCTGCGCTACCGCGACGCCGACCTGACGATCAGGCTGCGCGGGGCCGGTACGACGATCAGCTCCGTCAGGATCGACGGCAGGCCGGCACGCGCCGAGGTCCCCGCCACGCTGCGGGGCGCGCACACAGTCGAGATCACGCTGACGGGAGCGGCCGCCGGCGACCGCGACGGCGACGGCGTGGCCGACGCGCAGGACCGGTGCGCCGACACCGCGGGCACGGTCTCCGGCTGCCCCGCGCCCGGTCGCCTGGAGGCCGAGGACGCGCGCAACACCGGTGGCGTCAAGACGAACGTCAACCACACCGGCTACTCCGGCAGGGCGTTCCTCGACGGGCTCTGGGCGCAGGGCGCCGCGTCGTCGTTCACGCTGCACCGCTCGACGACGGCAGCGGGTTCGGGAGCGATCACGTTGAGGTACGCGAACGCCCACGGCGATGCGCGCACCATGACGTTGTCGGTGGACGGACGTGCCGTGCGGCAGGTGAGCTTCCCGAAGGTCTCCGACAGCTGGGACGCCTGGGGCACGGTGACCTTCGACGACGTGCCGGTGAGCGGGCGCGACCCGGTGGTGACGCTGTCCTGCGGCAGCGGGGACTCCGGTGCGATCAACCTCGACTGGCTCGAGTACCGCGGACCGTGACGCGGCTTCCCCGGCTCGGGCGGACCCGAGCCGGGGCACGCACTACTGCGCGGTCGGGATCGGATGGCCCTCCGAAGCCTGCACGACGACGATGCCGTTGCCCTGCAAGGCGAGCTGGTAGGCCTCACCGGAGCCGCGCCCGATGACGGCGCCGAGCTTGGCCGTCTTGCGGATCGAGGACTGCAGCGAGGTCGACCACAGCACGGCGGACTGCATGTCGACGTACGTCGGCACGTCCACGTTCAGCACGACCGGCGTGCCGTAGGCGGTGACGGCCAGCGCGCCGGTACCGGTGAACGTGGTGTTGAACAGGCCGCCGCTGAGCATCGACGCGCCCTCGGTGCGGTTGATGTCCCACTTGAGTGTGCTGTCGAACGCGAGCACGTTCTTGCCGTTGACGGTGACGCTCTCGTTCTCCAGGTGCAGCACGAAGATCTCGTCGGCGTCCTGGGCGAGGAACACGTCACCGCTGCCCGACACCTTCATCAGCGACATGCCCTCGCCGGTGAAGGCCTTCTTGAACAGCTTGCCGATGCCGCCGGCGCCCTCGTAGGCGAAGTCGACGTCGCCCTGGTAGGCGACCATCGAGCCCTGCTTCGCGAAGAAGAACCCGCCGCTGCCGGTGAGGTCCACCTTGAGCATGCGTTCGTTCTGCAGCTGGAAGCTGCCGGGCTCGACGGCACGTTCCTGGTTGTTGAACAGTGAGCTGCGCATGCGCAGATCATGCCTCAGCCGCCGTCCGGACGATCCCGCGCGCCATCGTGGCGAACACGACGTCGTGCAGGGGTTTCTGCACGACCCAGTACAGCTGCCCAAGCAGGCCGTCGGCGGTGAACGTGACCTTCTGCCGGTAGCGGGTGCGGTCGCCGTGGCGGTCGACGCGCATGTCGAGCAGCGTGTGGCCGGGCATCTTCATGTCCGCCCGCAGCACCAGGCGCTTCGCGTCGTCGTCGCGGTGCACGACGGTCCAGAAGTCGACCACGTCGCCCTCCCCGACGTCGGGCGCCCTGCCGCGGAAGAGGCCGATGCCGCCGAGCAGGTGGTCGACCGCGCCCCGGACCGTCCACACGAGAGGGACGGTGTGCCAGCCGTTCTCGCCGCCCAGCGCGGTGACCGCGTGCCAGACGTCGCCGGGGGAGGCGTCGGTCAGCACGGTCCGCTCCTCGGTGAACACCTCGCCGTCGCCCGCCTCGGCCTGCGGGGCGGTGGCGGCGCGGATGGCGTTGTCGACGCTCGTCGTGCCGCCGGGCGGGGCCGGCAGCACGTCGGTGACGAGCGGGCCGTCCGCCGTGAGGTCGTGGTCGAGCGAGGCGAAGAGCGGTTCCGCCACCGTCGCCGGGACCGGTGTCACCAGGCCGGCGATCTGCGCGGCGAGCTTGTGGGACCACAGCGGCGCGGGCACCGGCATCCTGACCGGCAGCCGCAGCACCCGCGCGCACCGCTGCAGCAGGTCCAGATAGGACAGCCGTTCCGGGCCGGGCACGTCGAACACGCCGTCGACCGGTTCCGCGAGGTCTGCGGCGGCCACGAGGAAGTGCACGACGTCGGCGGCCGCGACCGGACGGCTCGTGTTGCGCATCCACGACGGCACCGGCACCCACGGCGTGAGCCGCGCCGACGAGCGCAACAGCTCGAAGCTCGCCGAACCGGCGCCGATGATCATCGACGCCTGCAGCACGAGCGCGGGCACCGCTCCGGCGGCCAGGACGTCACCGACCTCGGCCCGTGAGCCGAGGTGCGCGGACAGGCTGGGGGAGTCGGGACGGGGTCCGCCGACGTAGACGACCTGCCGCACGCCCGCCCCGGCCGCCGCGGTGGCCAGCACGGCGGCGGCCTCGCGGTCGACCTCGGCGAAGTCCGGCCGGTCCAGCGAGTGCACGAGGAAGTACACGACGTCCTTGTCCGCCACCGCCTGCCGCACCTCGTGCGGATCCGTGGCGTCGCCGACGTGCACCATGACCCGGGTGGGGAAGCGCGTCGCCTGCGTGCGGTCGCGGACGAGGACCGAGACCTCGTGGTCGCGGGCGAGGAGCTCCGGCACGAGCTGCGACCCCAGGTAGCCGGTCGCGCCCAGCACCAGGCACCTCACCTGATGCCCGTCCGGTTCTGGAGGGCACCGATCTTCGTGCCGTACAGGAAGAACACCGCCATGAACACCTCGATCCGCTGCTGCGACGAGAGTCCGTCGAGGTCGATCGCGACCTCCGACTCCCGCACGTCCGCCTCCTGCGCCAGCCTGTGGTTGAACACCGCCCGCGCGACGTCCTGGCTGCGGTCGTCGACGTCCGCGTGGAACAGCCGCCGCAGGTCGCAGTCGGGCGGCAGCGGGTGGTGGACGAGCTCGGCGGGGTAGCGGGCGTTCATGACGCGCGCCGCCGTGTTGAGCGTGTGCGCGATCAGCTCCGGCCCCCGGTCGAAGTGGTCGACCACCGCGACCAGCTCTTCGAGGGTCGCGACGTCCTCCTCGATGCTGACCGGTGTGCCGATGTCGAGGTCGAGGCGCTCCATCGCCATGGCGACGTTCGCGAGCACCTGGCCGGGGTCGACGACGAGCCGGTCACCGAGGTGGACGCTCGCGCGGTGGTGGTGGGGATCGAGTAACTCCTGCGCCTCGCGGCCGAGCTGCGCGGGGAGCAAGTCGTCGTGGTCGGTCGTCACGCGCATGATGTGCCCGGTTTCGGGTACTCGCAACCGTCCTTCCACGAACGGGGGACGACGGGGTTGACGAGACGCGGCAACGGGTAAAGCTCACCGATGACCACGTCGATCGCGCTCTTCACCCGTGACCTGCGGGTCCACGACAACCCGGTGCTGCACGCCGCGGCGGCCGCCGAGCGGTGCATCCCCCTGTTCGTGGTCGACGACGCGATCGTCTCGTCCTCGTTCTTCAACGCCAACCGGGCCGCGTTCCTCACCCAGAGCCTGGCCGACCTCGACGCGTCGCTGCGGGAGCGCGGCGGCAGGCTCGTCGTGCGCCGGGGCAAGGTCGTCGAGGAGGTCGCCAGGCTCGTCCGCGCGCACGACGTCACCGAGGTCCACGTCGCCGCCGACGTCAGCCGGTACGCCCGCCGCCGCGAGGAAGCCCTCCAGGCACTGGACGTGGACCTGCACGTGCACGACGCGTCGATCAACGCCGTTCCGCCGCTCTCCCTCACCCCGTCCGGCGGCGGCGACCACTTCGCGGTGTTCACGCCGTACTTCCGCAAGTGGGAGACCGTGCCCCGCCGGGGAGTCCTGCGCGCACCGCGGCGGGTGACCGTCCCGGACCTCGGCGGCGACCTGCCCGACCTGCGCCACGGCACCCCGTCACCGGACCTGGCCGCCGGTGGGGAGACCGTCGGCCGCGAGCTGATGACGAGGTGGGCGCGGTCCGGTGTGGACGACTACGCCGACGTGCACGACGCACTGGCCGAGGACGCCACCTCCCACCTGTCCCCGCACCTGCACTTCGGCACGGTGTCGGTGACCGAGCTGCTCGACCGCGTCGGCACGGCCTCCGAGGGCGCCCGCGCCTACACCCGCCAGCTGGCCTGGCGCGACTTCCACCACCAGGTGCTCGCCGCCCGTCCCCGATCCTCCACCGAGGACTACCGCACCCGCCACGACCGCTGGCGCCGCTCGGAGCGCGACTTCGCGGCCTGGCGGGACGGCCGCACCGGCTACCCGTTCGTGGACGCGGCGATGCGCCAGCTCGCCCAGGAGGGCTGGATGCACAACCGGGCCCGCCTGGTCGCGGCGAGCTTCCTGTGCAAGACCCTGTACCTCGACTGGCGGCGCGGCGCGCAGCACTTCGTCGACCTGCTGGTGGACTGCGACCTCGCGAACAACCAGATGAACTGGCAGTGGGTCGCCGGCACGGGTACCGACACGCGGCCGAACCGCGTGCACAACCCGATCGCCCAAGCGGGCCGCTACGACGCGGAAGGCCGGTACGTCAAGCGCTACCTGCCCGAACTGGCCGAAGTGGACCCCCGGTACGTCCACGAACCGTGGAAGCTGCCCGAGGACGAACGGGCCGCGCTCGACTACCCGCCGCCGATCGTGGACCTCGGCGAGGCGGCGGACAGGTTCTCGGCGGCCCGCCGCAAGCGGTGAAGCTCTCGCCGTACGGCGCCGGTCAGGTGATCCCGGGGCCGGGACGGCCCGACCGGGTTCACGGCCGGAACCGGCCCGGTGGCACGCCCACCACGCGGGTGAACGCGTGCGAGAACGAGCTGTGCGAGGCGTACCCGAGACGCTGCCCGACCTCCGTCACCGACACGTCGTCGCGCAACCACCGCACGGCGTGCCGCATGCGCAGGCGCAGCAGGTACTCCAGCGGGGGAACGCCCACCACGTCGCGGAAGCGGGCGGCGAAGGTCGACCGTGCCAGGTGGACCCGGTGCGCGAGCTCGGGAACCGTCCACGGGTGGCCTGGTTCGGCGTGGATCGCCCGCAACGCCGGCGCGAGCTGGGGGTCGCCCAGCGCGGCGAGCCACCCGGCGGGACGGTCCGCGGAGTCCACACAGGACCGGAACGCCTGCACGAGGACGATGTGCGCCAGGTGGTTCCGCACGAGGTCGGCGCCCGGCAGCCTCGGGTCTGCCGTCTCGGCGACCAGCAGGTCCATCGCGGCCAGCAGCGCGGGCGACGGGACGTCCGCGGACGGGATCGCCAGCAAGGGCGGCAGGAGGTCGAGGAGCAGGGCCGCGTGGTCGGGGTCGAGGACGAACCGGCCACCGGTGACGACGGTCTCCGGCTCGCCGTCGCCGAGGCGGAGGTTCCCGTCCACGGCGTCGGCGGCGAACCTGACGTCCGCCGCGGCGAACTCGTGCGCGGCCAGGTCGGGTGCGCTCGCCATGGTGTACGGGCCGCCCGCGAGAAGCAGGTAGCAGTCGCCCGCCGTCAGGCGTTCCGGTTCCGAAGCCGCAGTGGCGATCCAGCACTCGCCGCGGTGCACCACGCCGAACTTGGCGTGCGCGCTGCCGGAGAACCGCAGCCCCCACCGGCCCGACGCGTCCAGGCGGGAGGTGACCGCCGCCTCGACGGTGACCATCGACAGGACGTCGGAGAGGGGATCCACCAGCCGAGCGTAGCTCAGAGCATCAAGCACAAATGGCGGCGCTTCTGATACAGATATGCCAGCAGAGGCGGCTTAGCGTGGTGTTCATGAAATACCGCATGCTCGGCAGCACCGGCGTCCACGTCTCCACCGTCAGCCTCGGCACGATGACCTTCGGCGGGGCGGGCACCGCCCTCGGCGATGCTCTCGGAGGTCTCGACCAGGCCGCCGCGGACGCAGTCGTGGGCCGCGCTCTCGACGACGGCATCACCCTTGTGGACACCGCGGACGTCTACTCCGGCGGCGAGTCCGAGGTCCTGCTCGGCCGGGCGCTGAAGGGCCGCCGCGACGACGTCGTGCTCGCGACCAAGTTCAGCGCGCGCGTGGGGGAGGGCCCGAACCGCGTCGGCGCCTCCCGGCTGCACCTCGTCCGCGCGCTGGAGGACAGCCTGCGCCGCCTCGGCACCGATCACGTCGACCTCTACCAGCTGCACAGCTTCGACCCGGTGACGCCGGTCCACGAGACGCTCGCCGCACTCGACGACGTCGTCCGGCAGGGCAAGGTCCGCTACGTCGGGTGCTCGAACCTGGCCGCCTGGCAGCTGATGAAAGCGCTGGGACTGTCCGATCGGAACGGCTGGGCGCGGTTCGTGTCCTCGCAGTCCTACTACTCGCTGCTCGGCCGGGACGTCGAACGGGAGATCGCACCGCTCGCCGTCGACCAGGGCGTGTCGCTGCTCGTGTGGGCGCCGCTCGCGGGTGGGATCCTGTCCGGCAAGTACGGCAGGACCGGGTCGAGCGAGGCGGGGGCGCGCCGTTCGGCGGAGGGTTACCCGGACTTCCCGCCCGTCGACCGCTCGACCGCGTGGGACGTCGTCGACGTCGTGCGCGCGATCGCCGGCGAGCACGAGGTGAGCGCAGCGCGCGTCTCCCTGGCGTGGGTCCTGTCGCGGCCGGGCGTCACCAGCGTCGTCGTCGGGGCGAAGCGCCCGGAGCAGATCGCGGACAGCGCGGCCGCGGCCGAACTGGAGCTCACCACCGAGGACCTCGCCAGCCTCGACGCGGTGAGCCGGGACAGGACTCCCTACCCGGACTGGGTGTGGGACTTCGCGGGCGGCGGCCGCGTCCCCGCCTGACCCGGACGGTGCCGCCGGGCCACTGGGTAGCATCGCGCGCATGCCCTTCGCCGATGAACTGATCGGTGCCCAGACCGTGCGCGCCCTCGTCACCGCTTTGCGAACCGCGCGGCCGCGTGTGCGCCTGAACCGGCTCCGCGACGCCGAGAAGGCGTTGGCACCACTGGCACTCAGGGAGCGCAGCGACCTCCTGCGCGACGCGCTGCTCGACGACCTGCCGGGCGACTACGCGTCGTTCGCCGCGACCGTGCGCGCCGCGGCGGACCAGGCGCCGTCGTTCACCGGCTGGCTGATCTGGCCGGTCACCAGCGCCGTGGCGGCCAGGGCGATCAGCGAGGGCGGCACCGACGCGTTCGACGACGCGCTCGCCCTGCTGGCGGAGCTGACACCGCGGCTGAGCGCAGAGTTCGCGCTGCGGTCCCTGCTGAACCACGACCTCGACCGGGCGCTCGGCACGATCCTCGGCTGGACGCGGTCGGAGGACGAGCACGTGCGCCGGCTCGCGTCGGAGGGCACGCGGCCGCTGCTGCCCTG
The DNA here is from genome assembly GCF_024125735.1 of Lentzea sp. HUAS12. Classification (NCBI taxonomy): domain Bacteria; kingdom Bacillati; phylum Actinomycetota; class Actinomycetes; order Pseudonocardiales; family Pseudonocardiaceae; genus Lentzea; species Lentzea sp. HUAS12. Next base: position 2,598,330 of record NZ_CP099738.1, on the reverse strand, counting down.
GGCGGTCCGCGTGCCCGGGGTCCTCGCCGCCCCCGAGGCCACCCTGCCGATCCTCGACGCGCTGTACCGCGACGACAGCGAGTACGTCCGGCGGTCGGTCGCCAACCACCTCAACGACATCAGCCGCCGGCACCCGGACCTGGTCGTCGCGACCGCCACCGCCTGGACTGCCGCACCCGACGGCAACACCGCGCGCGTGGTGCGCCACGGCCTGCGAACCCTGGTGAAACAAGGACATCCGGGAGCGCTGGCGTTGCTGGGCTTCACCTCGGCGCGCCTCGACGTGGTCGGCCCGGTGCTCGCCACCGACACCGTGACGATCGGGGAGGCGTTGTCCTTCACCGGGTCCGTGCGCAACCTCGACCGGGAGCCCGCCCGGCTGGTGATCGACTACGTGGTCCACCACCGCAAGGCCAACGGCACGCTCACCGGCAAGACGTTCAAGCTCACCACCCGGACCGTCGAACCGGGGGAGACCTACGAGCTGAGCCGGGACCACTCGTTCCGGGTGATCACCACCCGCCGCTACCACCCCGGTGAGCACGCCGTGGAGTTGCAGGTCAACGGGGTGCGGTCCGGACGCGCCGAGTTCGTCCTGGTGGACGGCGCCTGACGCGCGTCATTCTTTCACGGACATCGATGACCATCAGGTGCCTGAGGCTCGTCCAGACCCGGCGCGGCCACACCGTCGACTGGTGGTTCATCTCGCTGCGCCGGCTCGACGCCCACCTCGGCGACGACAGCCACTCGCGCCGATCATCCACTTCGAGCCGGAAGTGAGGGCGGCTGCCTCCTGCGTGTGTCCACAGGAGACAGCCGCCCGTCATCCGCTACTCGGTGCCTTCGAACGTGACGGCCGGATCGGTGCGGGCGGGCTGCCCCCACACGAAGTCACGCGCGGCCGGGTCGTTGCCCAGGTGGTGGCGGAACCACGACGTCATGACCCGCTTCGCCGCGGTGAGCTGGGCGGCGCGGGTGATGGAGCCGTTGTCGCAGAACAGGCCTGAGGAGTCCATGAAGCCGCAGTGGAACCCGCCGGTGATGGTGCGCAGCTGCCTCGGCGGTGGTTTCGCGGCGAACATCGGCCGCTGGTGGTCGGCGACCGGTGTGATGGTGTCCTGCGACCCGGCCAGGAACTGGGCCGGTGCCGCGAGGGTGGCGGCCGCCGCCTTGGCCGACGGGGTCGTCTCCGCGGCCGCGTAGGTGGACACCGCGGTGATGCGGGGGTTGCGGGCGGCCGCGAGGACCGCCGCGCCGCCGCCCATGGAGTGGCCCGCGACGCCGAGCGACGTGGTGCTGACGTGGTCGCGGAACCGCGAGCCCGTCGTGGTGTCCTGGGCGACCAGCCAGGTCAGGCCGGTGTTGAGGTCGTCGGCGAACGTGCCGTGGTTCGGGCTGAGTCCGCCCTGCGTGGTCGGCACCACGACGACGAAGCCCCACGACGCCAGGTGGTTGCTGGTGCTCGTGTACTTCGACGTGGCCTGGAAGAAGCCGTGGCCGAACGCGATCGCGGGGAACCGGCCGGTCGCCACCGGCTGGTTCGCCCCGGCGGCCGTGGCGGGGTAGTGGACGCGGGCGGGTACGGACCTGCCGCCCGCGACGGCGGTGACATCGCTGTACGCCACCGGGTACGCGCCGGGCAGGCCGTAGTCCGGTGGCGCGGCTAACGCGCCGGGGGCGGCCAGGACGGAGGCCGCCAGGGTGAGCACGGCAAGGAGAACTCGCATGTACCACTCCTCGTGAGATGGGTGGATCCGCGGCACTGGTGGTGCCGCGAAGTCAGGACGAGCCGAACCGCATGCGCAGGTTCGTGACCGCGAGGTGCAGGCGCGGCCGGGCCTTCGTGAGCCAGCCGAGCGGGCCGTCCGGGGTGGTCCGCCAGCGCAGCCGGGTGGGGCGGACGTGGGCGGACGTGCGCAGCTTCGTGCGGTGTGCCTTGTCTCCCGACGACTGCCAGACCGAGGTGGTGAGCAACGCGGGCAGCCCCGGTGCTTTGCGGGGGTTCTCGTCGGCACCGGCGATGCCGTTGATGGCAGCGGACAGGTTCGGGTTCGCGGTGAACGTGAAGTCCGCCATCTCCTTGGGGATGCCCCACATGGCCCGCGCGCCTCGCTTGGACGTCTCGTCGTCGACCCAGATGTCGGTGATGGTGAGGCCTGGCCGGAGTCCTCGGCGCACCAGGACCGCGGTCATCAGCTCGTGGTAGGAGAGCAGGCCCGGTGGGGTGTAGTCGACGAACGCCGACACCACGACCACCTTGCCGAACAGGGTCAGCGGGGTCACGCCCGGTGGTGGCGGGGGGACGGCGGAGCGGGGTGCGGTCCAGACGGTGAGCCAGCCCCGGCCGCGGAGGTCCCAGGGTTCGGGAGGGAAGTCAGCGGGCATCGGTGGCCTTCCGGATGCGTGGCGGGGTTGATGCTGGTGCTTTTCCGTTGTGCGGAGTGGAATCCTGGGGTGCTGGGGGATGGGCGGCGGCAGCGGGGCCGTGTCCGTTGTGCCGCAACGCTCCCGGCGCACCGACCGGCACCGCGGGCCGCCGCGGCACCACCGCCGCCACCCGCGCGTACCGCGATCCGAGCGGCGGCCGGGGATCCGGCTCGCCCTTGCACGGCCACAACGACATCGCGCGCTCCGCCAGCGCCGTGATCGTCAGCGCCGGGTTGACCCCCAGGTTGGCCGGGATCGTGGAGCCGTCCACCACGTGCAGCCCGGGGTGCCCGTGCACGCGGTGGTACGGGTCGACCACCCCGGTGGCGGGGGAGTCGCCGATCACGCACCCGCCGATGAGGTGCCCGGTCAACGGGATGTCCGCCATGTCGGTCCACGCGCCCCGCGCCACCCCGCCGGACAGCGCGGCCATCCGCCTCGCCACGTCGTGGCCCGCCGGGATCCACGTCGGGTTGGGCTCGCCCTCGCCCTGGGTCGTGGTCAGGCGGCCCCGCCTGGTCCTGGTGGTGAGCGAGTTGTCCAAGCTCTGCATGACCAGCAACGCGATCGTCTCCTCCGACCACCGGCGCGGCGTGTGCAGCCGCAGGGCGGTGCGGATCTCGGAGCGCAGCTGGGCGAGGCCGCGCCGCGTGCGGGAGGGGCCGCCGTCGACGAGCGTGGTCATGAGCAGGCCGAGGAGGTTGCTGCCGCGGCCGTAGCGGACGACCTCGACGTGCGTGTCCGCGTCCGGGTGGATCGACGACGTGATGGCGATGCCGCGCGAGTGGTCGGCGCGTCCGTCGGTCGAGCGGACCGCGATCACCGCCTCGGAGTTGGTGCGGCACAACGTGCCGAGGCGGTCGGACAGGCCGGGCAGGCCGCCGTTGTCGCGGATCTGGTGCAACAGGCGCTGCGTGCCCAGGGACGCGGCGGCGAACACCACCTGGTCCGCGGTGAACACGCGTTCCGCGCGGCCGCCGGTGCGCCGGGTCCGCACGGCGTAGCCGCCCTCGCGTCCCGGCCGCACGTCGGTCACCGTGGTCAGCGGCCACACCTCGGTGCCCGCCTGTTCGGCGAGGTGGAGGTAGTTCTTCGGCAGCGTGTTCTTCGCGTTGTGCCGGCAGCCGGTCATGCACGAGCCGCACGCTATGCAGCCGTTGCGCTTCGGGCCGGCGCCGCCGAAGAACGGGTCCTCGCCGTCGCGTCCGAAGTGGACACCGACGCGGGTGGGGCGGAACGTCGCCTCCACGCCGAGCTCGGCGGACACCTCGCGCAGCAGCCGGTCGGCTTCGGTGCGCAGCGGGTTCTCCACGACCCCGAGCATGCGGCTCGCCTGGTCGTAGTGCGGTGCGAGCTCCGCGCGCCAGTCCGTGATGTGACCCCAGTGCCGGTCGCGGAAGAACGGCTCCGGCGGCTCGTAGAGGGTGTTGGCGTACACGAGCGAACCGCCGCCGACGCCCGCGCCGCTCAGGACCATCACGTCCCGCAGCGGGGTGATCCGCTGGATGCCGGTGCAGCCGATGGCCGGCGCGAACAGGTAGTCGCGCAGCTGCCAGGACGTGCGCGGCAGCTCGTGGTCGGCGAACCGCCGCCCGGCCTCCAGCACGCCCACCCGGTAGCCCTTCTCGGTGAGCCGCAGGGCGGTCACCGCGCCGCCGAACCCCGACCCGACGACTAGCACGTCGTAGTCCACGTCTCACACCCCTTCCGAGGTCAGGTGACGCGTCAGCACGTGGTCCTCGGCCCGCAGGCGCGCGGTCCTGCGGAGGTACTCCCGGGTGCTGCCGGGCCAGTTGGTCGTGACGGACCCGTCGTCGGCGCGGTACCACGAGCCGCAGCCGCTCCACACGCCGTTCGCGAGGCGGGAGCGCATCTCCGCGTCGAACGCCTCGGCGACGTCGGGCCGCACGTCCAGGGCGTTCGCGCCGGACGCGGCGAGGTGGCGCACCGAGGCGACGACGTACCGGCACTGCGCCTCGATCATCGTGACGATCGAGTTGCCGCCGAGGTTGGTATTCGGGCCGTACACGAGGAAGAAGCTGGGGAAGCCGGGCACGGACATGCCGAGGTGTGCCCGTGGCCGGCCGGCCCACACGTCGGCCAGCTCACGGCCGTCCGCGCCGGTGACGGTCATCGGGAGCCGGAAGTCGGCGACCTCGAAACCGGTGCCCCAGATCAGCACGTCCGCGGCGTGCTCGCGGCCGTCCGCGGTCCGCACGCCCCGCGCGGTGATGCCGGTGATCGTCTCGGTCACGACGTCGACGTTCGGCGCGGCGAGCGCCGGGTACCAGTCGTTGCTGAACAGCACCCGCTTGCACCCGGCCTGCTCCCGCGGCCGCAGCCGTTCGCGCAGGTCGCGGTCGCGCACCCGGAGCCACCGGTGGGCCGCCGCGACACCCGCGACCAGGCCGCGCGAGAACCGTCCCGCCGTGAGGAGCCCGGTCAGCGCCTCGCCGGCGAGCCACACCCCGCCGCGGGCCGCCCGTGCGGTCCAGGGGTGCGCACGGCCGCGCAGCCGCGCGTCGGGTTTCGGCAACACGTGCGGCGCGGACCGCTGGAACACGGTGAGCTGGCCGGCCACCGGCTGGATCCGCGGCACGAACTGCACCGCGCTCGCACCCGTCCCCACCACCGCGACCCGCTTGCCGTCGAGGTCGACGTCGTGCCGCCACCGGGCGCTGTGGAACACCGGCCCCTCGAAGCCGTCCAGACCGGGAAGGGCCGGGATCGACGGCCGGTTCAGCTGCCCGACCGCCGACACCAGCACGTCGGCCTCCAGGACCTCGCCACCGGCCAGTTCGACCCGCCACCGGCCGCCGTCGAACGACGCGGCGACGACCGTCGCGCCGAACCTGATCCGGTCCCGCACCTCCTCGGCGCTGCGGCGCAGGTAGGCGAGGATGTCCGGCTGCGCCGAGTACCGGCGCGGCCACGAGTGGTGCGGCGCGAAGGAGTACGAGTAGAGCGACGACGGCACGTCGCACGCGGCACCGGGGTAGGTGTTCTCCCGCCACACCCCGCCCACGCCGTCCGCGCGCTCGAGCACGGTGAAGCGGTCGATACCGGCTCTGCGCAGGGACAACGCGACGCCCAGACCGCCGAACCCGGCACCGATGACGATCACTTCGGGATTTGCTGGCACGAGATCGAAACTAGGAAGAAACCACCCGTTCGCACCAGGACAACAGCGGCCGCGCGATTGACAATCGCGGCCATGAGGACGTTGGCCGAACCGGCGACCCGGCACTGGGACTTCCCGCGGGGGATCGCGAGCGTCGCGCTCCTGCTGCGCTTCGGCGCCGAGCAAGGGTTGTCCCGGGACGTGCTCCTGGAGGGCAGCGACCTCACCGAGGACCAGCTCGCCGACCCGGTGGCCGAGATCAACGCCCGCCAGGAGCTGGCCGTCGTGCGCAACCTGAGCGCGCTCCTCCCGGACGCGGGCGTGGACGTGGGCCGCCACTACCACGCCACCACGTTCGGCGTGCTCGGCCACGCGTTCCTCAGCGCCGCCACCATGCAGGACGCGATCGACGTGGCGTTGCGCTACGTCGACCTCAGCTTCACGTTCACCGCGCCCACCGCGGTGCTGAACGGCGACCTGCTCGTCCTCTCGCTCGATCCCGGCGCCCTGCCCGCGGACGTGGTGCCGTTCCTCGTCGAACGCGACCTCGCCGCCATCCACACCGTGATCGGTGAACTGGTCGGCGGCGACGTGCCGGTGGTCGCCGTCGACTTCGCCCACGCCGCACCGGCCGACGTCCGGGCGCACGAGGAGGTCTTCGGCGTGGCCCCCCGGTTCGCCGCGTCCCGCACCCGGTCCGTCGTGGACGCGTCCCTGCTCGCACGGGCGCTGCCGCTGGCGAGCCCGGAGGCGACCGCGCTGTGCGAGCTGCAGTGCCAGGACATCGCCGCGCGCCGCCGCCGGAAGCCGGGCGTCGCGGACGAGGTGCGCCGCCTGCTCGAACGGTCCGCGCGCTTCGAGGAGACGATGCCGGTCGTGGCCCGCGCCCTCGGCCTCAGCTCGCGCACGCTGCGCCGCCGGCTGAGCGAGGCCGGCACCAGCTACCAGGCGTTGCTCGACGAGGTCAGGTCCGAACGCGCCGCTGTGCTGCTCGCTCGTGGGGGACCGTCGGTGGACCAGGTGGCGGCCGAGCTCGGGTTCGCGGAGGCCGCGAGCTTCATCCACGCGTTCCGCCGCTGGTACGGCACGACGCCGGCGAACTTCGCCCGGACGCGCGGGGTCTGACCGTCCTCTTCGGAACGTGAGGCCGTCGTGCCCGTCGCGCCGGGCACGCGCATAATGCTCAGCATGCTGAACGTTTTGTGGATCGGCCGGGGCGCGCGGTGCGTGCGGAAGCTCCCGGTGGGGTCGTGAACCGGTCACGTCGGTGGCCACTCGGCCCCTCGCCTCGCCGGCAGTCCTCCGGCGCCTCACCCAGCCGGTCGCCTGTCGCCACCTGGACCCGCCGTCTGGCCGCCGCCACCAGCGTCGGCGTCCCACTCGCCCTCCTCGCCACCGCGTGGGGTCCGCTCACCACCGGCCACCCCGCCCACCTGCTCCTGCTGGCCGCGGTCATCGTCATCGGCACGACCGCGGCCGTCTGGCGGCGAGTCCCGCCATGGCTGGCCCTGGCGCTCACCGTCGTCCTCGTCGCCCCGCTGCTGTACCTCCAGCCGTTCGCGTCCACCCAGGACGGTGACGACGCGACGGTGCTCAGGCCGGACGGCCCGGTGCGCGCGGGACTCGTCTTCCACCCCGGCGCCAGGGTCGACCACCGCGCGTACGTCCCGCTGCTGCGCCGTGTTGCCGCACAGGGGTTCCTCGTCGTCGTGGTGAAGGAACCGCTGAACATCGCGCTGCTGGGCGGCGACACGGCACCACTGCGCGCCGAGCACCCCGAGGTGCCGGTGTGGGCGGTCGGCGGGCACTCCCTCGGCGGGGTCGCGGCGGCACGGGACGTCGCGGCGGACCCGGCCGTGCGGGGCCTGGTGCTGTGGGCGTCCTACCCGGTCGACGACCTGTCCGGCCGCGGCGGGCTCCGCGCGTGGTCGATCCGCGGCGAACGGGACGGCTTCACGACCCGGGAGGACGTCGAGGACTCCAGGGGCCTGCTGCCGGCGGACACGCGGTTCGAGGTGGTGCCGGGGGCCGTGCACGCGTTCTTCGGCGACTACGGCGACCAGCCGGGCGACGGTGTGCCGTCCGCCTCCCGCGACGACGCCCAGGAGAAGATCGTCGAGCTCACGGCGGCGGCACTCGGCGACCTAGCGGTCCACGCCGCGAACGGTGGCCATGGACGTGAGCCCTGACATCTCCAGCAACGGTGTGAGCAACGACGTCGCGACCACCTCGACGCGCTCGGCGTGCGCGAACAGCACGCTCATGCCGGCGCTGTCGATGTAGTGCACCTCGGTGAGGTCGATGACGAGAGGGCCCTTCGTGCCCGCAAGGGCCTTCTCGAAGGACTCGGTGTTGCTCAGGTCGATCTCACCCGTCACCTTGAGGACGGGCCTGCCCTGCGGGTCGGTGGTGGTGGTCAGGGTCAGTGGCGTCATGGGGAATCTTCACCTGCATCGTCACGGTGGTGCCGGTCGGGTCGGGGAGGATGGCGACTTCGTCCATCATGGTGTGCATGATCGTCGTACCGCGGCCGCGACTCGCGTCCGGCGGGGAGTTCGGTGTCTTCCACGTGCCGGTGTCCACCACGGTCACGTGCAGGTCGCTGTCGCCGACGGTCTCCAGGCGCAGCTGGACGGCCTGACGCGCCGCGTCCCGGTACGCGTGCTCGATGGCGTTCGCGGACGCCTCGCCGACGGCAACCAGGACGCGCTGGGCGTGGCCGGTGGAGAAGCCGCACTGGCGCAGCCACGTCCGCAGCTTGCCGCGGGCGCTCTGCAACTCGCCGGGTTCGGCCGGGAACGTCACCTCCAGCGGCGCGGGGTGCCGGTACAGCAGCAGGGCGACGTCGTCGTCGTAGCCACCGGACGGGGCGAGGGCCGCCATGATCTGGCCGGCCAGGTCCTCCAGGCCGTTCACGCGGCCTTCCTGGACGGCGTGCGCCGCCTTGTCGATGCCCTCGTTCAGCGAGCTGCTGCGGCGTTCGACGAGCCCGTCGGTGTAGGTGAGCAGCGTGGACCGAGGCGGCAGCACGCACTCCGCCTCCGTGCGCACCACGTCCAGCTTCACCGCCAGCGGGATGGAGCGTCCGCCTTCGAGCAGTTCGGTCGTGCCGTCCACCAGCGCGAGGATCGCGGGTGGATGCCCGGCGCTCGAGTAGACGAGGTGTCCGGTGTCCGGGTCGAGGACGCCGCAGAACACCGTGGTGCACAGGGCACCGGGGACACCGGCCGCGAACTGGTCCAGGGCCATCAGCGCGCGGGCCGGACTGATCTCCTGCAGGAGCAGGGCCCGGCACGCGCTGCGCAACTGGCCCATCACCGCAGCGGCGGAGAGCCCGCGGCCCACGCAGTCCCCGACGACGATGCCGATCCGCCCGTCCGGCAGGGCGAAGGTGTCGTACCAGTCGCCGCCGACCTCCAACGGGCGCGCGGCCGGTTCGTAGCGCACGGCGAACCCGCCGGGCAGGTGCGACGGGCCGAGGATCGCGCGCTGCAACGCGAGGGCCGTTTCCCGTTGCTGGTCGATCTGGCGGGCTCGGGCCAGGCCCTGCGTGAGGTGCCCCGCGAGCAGCGACAGCAGCAGCTCGTCCTGCTCCGTGAACTGGTTGCCGGGGTCCAGGCGCAGCAGGAGCACCATCGGCCCGTCGGGGTGCTCGACGGTGACGGCGATGCTGCCGTCCCCGGTGAACACCGGCATCAGCGCCGAGTGCTCGGTCAGCGCGGCGAGGATGTCGCGTTGCGGCCCGGGCAGGTCGGCCCAGCTGAGATCGGCGCCGCTGACGCGGGGAGCCGAGTCCCTGCCGAAGACGACGGCCAGGACCTGCTCGATCCGCCACAGGTTCTGGAGCTGCTCCAGCGCGCCGGTCAGCGCGTCGGTGGCGCTGGTCGCGCGGGACAGCCGCATGCTCATCTCGGCCAGCGCGGTCTCCCGCCTGCGGACGTGGTGTTCGGCGGTGGCGTCGCGGAACGTGCCGACGGTCACCGTCCGGCCGGTGTCGGGGTCGCGGGCGGGGTTCATGAGGGCGCTGATCCACACCCGCCTGCCGTCGCGGTGGGTGACGGGCAGGGTCCGCCCGCGCTGGTCGCGGCCCGCCTTCGCCTCGAGCGCCTCCGCGAACTGCCTGCGCGCCTCCGCGTCCGTGCGCTCGTCGGGCCACCACGGGTGCGGCACGGCGTACGGCAGACCCTCCGGCCCATAGCCGAGGATCTCGGTGAACGCCGCGTTGACCTCCACGACCGCGCCGTCCTCGTCGCAGACGAAGAACGCCTCCTGCAGCGAGTCGATCAACGCGTCGCGCCAGCGGGCGTGGCGTCCGCGCAGCCGGGCCAGGTCGACGTTCGCCCGCACCCGCGCGAGCAGGTCGGCCGCCGCGAACGGCTTGACGAGGTAGTCGTCCGCGCCCGCCCGCAGGCCTTCGCCCGAGGCCTCCTGCCCCGCGCGGGCGGACAGCAGCAGCACCGGGACGGCCATCGTGCGCTGGTCGGCCCGCAGGGCGGTGACCAGCGACAGGCCGTCCATCCGCGGCATCATCACGTCGCTGACGACGAGGTCCGGCGGGTGGGCACGAGCCGACTCCAGCGCGGCCACGCCGTCGTTGACGGCACGCACGTCGTACCCCGCCCTGAGCAGCAACCGGGTGAGGTACTCCCTCATGTCCGCGTTGTCGTCGGCCACCAGCACCGTGGCCGGGACCTCCGGCGCGGTGGCCGCGGCGGTGCCCGGCAGCAGGTCCTCGGCGGCGGCGCTCGCGTCCGGCAGCCAGCGCAGTGCCTCCTGCACGTACGGCGTGGAGATGTCGGACACCGCGGGGAGCCCGGTCTCCTGCGACAGCGTCCCGGCGGGCAGGTGCTCGGTGCCGAACGGCAGCTCGACGGTGAAGGTGGTGCCCTCGTCCACGGTGCTGTCGGCGTGGATGGTGCCGCCGTGCAGGTGCACGAGCTCCTGCACGAGCGCGAGCCCGATGCCGCTGCCCTCCTGCGACCGCGACCAGGTGTGCTCGATGCGGTGGAAGCGCTCGAACAACCGGCCGATCTCGTCCGGCGCCACCCCGACCCCGGTGTCGGCGACCGTCACGACCGCCTTGCCACCCGCCTCGCGGACGGACACGCGCACCGAACCGTCGATCGTGAACTTGAGGGCGTTGCTCAGCAGGTTGAGCACGACCTTCTCCCACAGGCCGAGGTCGACGTGCACCGGCCGCGGCAGGGGAGGGCAGTCGATCTCGAAGTCCAGCCCCGCCCTCTCGACGGCCGAGCGGAACACGCTGGCGAGCTCGGCGGTGGCCGCGGCGAGGTCGACGGGCTGGAACACCGCCTGCATGCGGCCCGCCTCGAGCCGGGAGAAGTCGAGCAGCGTGTTGACGAGCTTGCCGAGCCGCAACCCGTTGCGGTGGATGACCTCGAGCTCCTGGCCCGCCTGCGGGTCGCCCTGGGAGAGCCGGTCCCGCAGGTCCTGCACCGGGCCCATGATGAGCGTCAGCGGGGTGCGGAACTCGTGGCTGATGTTGGAGAAGAACGCGGTCTTGGCGCGGTCGAGCTCGGCGAGCTCCTCCGCACGTCGTTGCTGGGCGTGGAAGTCCCGAGCTCCCGCCACACCGGCGGCGAGGTGGCCCGCGACCAGTTCGACGAAACCGCGGTAGCCGTCGTCGAGCGGGCGGTGCCGGTTCAGGCCCGCCACCAGGAAGCCGTGCGGCACGCCGCCGGGCCGCTGCAACGGCACCACGAGAGCGCTGGTGGGAGGTCGTTCCCAGGCCCCGCCCGGCAGCCCGGTGATCCCGTCCAGGTCGACCACGGAGGACTCGCCCCGCCGCGCCGCCGCCACCGGCCACAGCGACTCGTCCGCGAGCGGGATGGCCGGGGGAGCCGCGGGGTGCTCCGCCATGGTCCCGGTGGCGCAGGCCAGGCGCGCGTGCCCGTCGTCGAAGAGGTAGGTGAGGGTGAACGGGAGGTCCCGCTGGTTGCCGTCGAGCTGGGCGCAGGCGTAGGACAGGACCTCCTGCTCCTCGCGCGCCACGCTCGGGTCGGAGCCGAGGTCGCGCAACGTCGCCATCCGCCGTTCGCCGATGACGCGTTCGGTCTCCTCGCTGACCACGCACAACATCCCCGCCACCGCGCCGCTCTCGTCGCGCAGCGGGCTGTAGGAGAACGTGTGGTGGCTCTCCTCGCTGTAGCCGGAGCGTTCGACGAACAGCAGCAGCGCCTCGTCCCAGGTCGCCCGCCCGGTGGTGAGCACGGTGTCGACCCTCGGCCCGATGTCGTCCCAGATCTCCGCCCACACCTGTGCCGCGGGCCTGCCGAGCGCCCAGGGGTACTTCCGGCCCAGCGAGTTGAGCCGATAGGCGTCGTTGCAGAAGAAGGTCAGCTCCGGTCCCCACGCCATCCACATGGAGAACCGGGACGACAGCAGGATGCCCACGGCGGTCTGCAGGCTCTGCGGCCAGCCGTCCGGAGGTCCGAGCGGGGTGGCCGCCCAGTCCACGGCGGCGAGGTCGCGCCCGATCTCCCCGCCCTCGGCGAACACGTCGGCGAGCCCGGGACGGTCCTCTCTGGACTCGATGTCGTCAGAGCGTGTCACCGACCGTCCTCTCGTCGCACCTCGCCGTGTCCCCGTCCAGAGTGCCCACGTTCGGCCTCGGCTGCACAACCAGTTGAAGTGATCTTGAGTGACGCAGCACACGACCGCTCTTGTTGAAGTTTCAATAGGAAAGGTGGACAGTGATATGTGAAATCTCAACAAGCTGGAGGCCTGGGATGGACACGGCGATCAGGCCGGCGGAGGTCCGCACGCGGGTGACGGTGCCCCTGCGGTTCCCGGACGGGTACGCCACCACGGCGGAGGTCTTCACCTTCACCGGGCTCGCGGACGGCCGCGAGCACCTCGCGCTCGCGCTGGGGGAGTGGCGGGCCGCGCTCGCCGCCGACGGTGCGCCGCTCGTGCGCCCGCACAGCGAGTGCCTCACCGGCGACGTGTTCGGCTCCGAGCGCTGCGACTGCGGGCCCCAGCTCCGCGAGGCGGTCGAGCGCATCGCCGCCGAGGGCGGCTTCCTGCTGTACCTGCGCCAGGAGGGCCGGGGCATCGGGCTGTACGCCAAGCTCGACGCCTACGCCCTGCAGGACGCGGGCCTCGACACCTACGAGGCGAACCTCGCGCTCGGCCGCGGGGAGGACGAGCGCGACTACTCGGCCGCCGCGCAGATGCTGCGGGCGCTGGGAGCCGAGCGGATCCGCCTGCTCAGCAACAACCCCGACAAGGCGCTGCAGCTCGACGCGCTCGGCATCCAGGTCGTCGGCCGCGTGCCGACCGGGGTGCACCTCACCGAGGCGAACGCCGCCTACCTGTCCGCGAAGGTCTCGCACACCCACCACACCCTCGCCCTCCCGGCGTGACTCCACAGAGGACCGAAATGCTGCTCGACTCCGCAGAGAAGAAGAACGCCGCCACCGACGTACCGGTGCACCCGCTGCTGTCGGCGCGGTGGAGCTCCCGCGCGTTCGACCCCGCCCACGAGCTCGCCGACGACCAGCTGACGGCGTTGCTGGAGGCGGCCCGGTGGGCGCCGAGCGCCTCGAACACGCAGCCGTGGCGGTTCGCCGTGGCCCGCCGCGGCACCGCGGAGCACGGTGCGGTGCTCGGCACCCTGGCCGGTGGCAACCAGGTCTGGGCGCGTGACGCGTCGGCACTGGTCGTCGTCGCGGCCAGGACGACGGGCACCGACGGTGCCGCACAGCCGTGGGCCGTCTACGACGCGGGCCAGGCCGTGGCCCACCTGTCCGTGCAGGCGCAGGCGGAAGGCCTTGCGGTGCACCAGATGGGCGGGTTCGACCGCGACGGGCTCACCTCCGTGCTCCCGGGCGACGTGACGCCACTCGTGGTCGTCGCCGTCGGCCTGCGCGACGAACCGACGCGTCTCGCCGAAAGCCTCGCCGAGCGCGAAACCGCGGCACGGGTGCGCTTGCCGCTCGACGCCCTGCTGCTCACCGTCCGGGCGTGAGCGCGCTTCCGCTGTCCGTCCGGCCCGCGGGAGGGGAGAATGGCGCCGTGACCGACGTTCGACCCGCCGCCGCGGAGCCGCGGTGGCTGACCGCCGCCGAGATGTCCACCTGGCTGACCATCACGCAGTTCATGATGTTGCTGCCCACCGCGCTGGACAGGCAGCTCCGCGACGACGCCGGCCTCACGCACGCCCACTACCGGATCCTCGCGATGCTCAGCGCCGAGGACGACGGCAGCATGCGCATGACGCAGCTCGCCCGCAAGACGGGCACCACCACGACGAGGCTCTCGCACGCGGTGTCCGCATTGGAGGAGCGCGGCTGGGTGCGGCGCCGCGCCTGCGCCACGGACAAGCGCGGCCTGGTCGCGGGACTCACCGCCGAAGGCCACGAGTTCCTGCGCGAGGCCGCGCCCGGCCACCTCGCCGAGGTCCGCAGGCTCGTCTTCGACCACCTGACCGAGGACGACGTCGCGCGCCTCGGGGAGATCACGGCGAAGCTCCTGCCGGCGCTGACCGACTGAGGTCCCGCACCCCCACCGGATTGCCCGTTCGGGCGCGGCGCCGTCGCACCCGGTATTGACAGCGATCGCATCGGCGGCTGACCATGGAAGCGCTCTCATAACCGGTCTGGACCATTACTCGGACCCGACGGTGGAGCATTCCCTGCACAAGGAGCCAGATGCGCACTCGAACGAAGTGGTTGAGCGCGCTCGCCGCAGTGGCGGCGACCGCGTCCGCGGTTATCGCGATGAACCCGGCACAGGCGATCGGTCCCGATCTGCTGCCGCTCAACGTCACCAACAACAGCGGCCGTTCCGAGGCCGTGCACCTGTACGTCCTCGGTACGGACATCCGCAACGGGCGTCTGGGGTACGTGAACCAGGCGGGGGCGTTCACGCCGTGGTCGCCGGGCGGCAACCCGCCCACGCCCGCGCCGGACGTGTCGATCGCTGGTCCCGGTCAGGGCGGCACGACCACCCTGCGCGTGCCGCGGTTCATCTCGGGCCGGGTGTACATGTCGTTCGGGGAGAAGTTGAAGTTCTTCCTGACGCCGGACGGCCTGGTGCAGCCGGCGCCGTGGGCGGGTGGCGACCCGAACAGCGGCATCCTGTTCGACTGGAGCGAGTTCACCTACAACGACGCGGGTCTGTGGCTCAACAGCTCGCAGGTGGACATGTTCGCGGTGCCGCACGCGGTCACCGTGACGGGCGCCAGTGGCGTCACGAAGAAGACCGGTGAGCTGAAGTCCGGCGGTCGTGACGCGGTGATCAACGGCATCCGCAACCAGGCCGGGTGGGGCGGGTCGATCATGTCCCGTTCGGACGGCACGGTGCTGCGCGTCCTCGCTCCGGGCAAGGCGGCGGACGTCGGCAACTTCGACCGCAACTACCTCGACCCGTACATCACGCAGGCGTGGAACTCCTACACGGGCAGGACTTTGACCGTGCAGCCGTTCGGCGACCGTCCGGACGTGAAGTACTTCGGCCGCACGTCGGGCAACACGATGAACTTCACGAACTCCGCCGGCCAGCAGGTGGCGTCGTTCGCGAAGCCGTCCACGGCCAACGTGTGGGGTTGCGACGGCGCGTTGCAGGCGCCCAACGACCAGGTGGTCGGCCCGATCGCCCGCACCCTGTGCGCCGCGCTGCACCGCACCACGCTGGACCGCATCACCACCCAGCCGGGCGGTGGCCCGGCGGACTTCTACCAGGGCGCGATCACCAACCACTACTCCCGGCTGGTGCACCAGAACATGGTGGACGGCAAGGCGTACGGGTTCGCGTTCGACGACGTGCAGGCCCAGGAGTCCCTGGTGCACGACGGCGACCCGCGCTCGGCGGGGATCGTCCTGACCCCGTTCAGCGGTGGCTCGACGCCTCCGCCGACCGGCAGCTTCAGCAGCATCGTCAGCGACTGGCACGGCAAGTGCATCGACGTGCCGAACTGGAACTTCGCCGACGGCCAGCGCCTGATCGTGTGGAACTGCACGGGGGGCACGAACCAGAAGTTCGAGTGGGTCAACGGCACGCTGCGCACCGAGAACAACAAGTGCGTGGACGTGGCGTGGGGTTCGACGGCCAACGGCGCGGCCGTGCAGATCGCGACCTGCTCGGGCAACCCGGCCCAGCAGTTCGTGCTGTCCGGTGCCGGTGACCTGGTGAACCCGCAGGCGAACAAGTGCGTGGACATCGCCGAGTGGAACCCGAACAACGACGCCGTCCTGCACATGTGGGACTGCGTCGGCGGCGCCAACCAGAAGTGGCACCGCGGCTGATCCCGCGGTCGACGCCCGCCTCGCGCCTGACGGTGCGGGGCGGGCGTTTCGCCGTCTAGGCGGGGAAGTGCGGCCGGAGGTTGGCGCCGAGAAGCCGGTCGAGCACGCGATCGGGCAGGAACCGGGCGAGGCGCAGCAGCACGCCGGCGTCGCGCCCGATGGTGTACCGGATGCGGGGCCGGCGGTCGGTCACGGCCTTGGCGATGCGCTCCGCCGCGTGCGCGGACGTCACCCCGGCCTTGGTGAAGGCGGCGACGTGCGACGGCAGCGCCCGCAGCAGAGGCCGGTAGAGGTCCTCCTGCTCCGGCGTGAGCTCGTCGGCGGCCGCGTGCAGGGCCGACGTACCGCGCGCGGCCATGTCGGTCTGCACGCCACCGGGTTCGACGATCACGACCGGCACGCCCTGGGGAGCCAGCTCCTGGCGCAGCGCGTCGCTGACCGCCTCCAGCGCGAACTTGGTGCCCGCATAGGGGCCGTAGCCCGCCATGGAGATCTTGCCGTTCATCGAGCTGATGTTCACGACACGGCCTTTACCGCGGCGCAACGCGGGCAGCAGGGCCTGGGTGACGGCGATGTGGCCGAAGAGGTTCACCTCGAACAGGTGCCGCCACTGGCTGAGTGGCGTGGCCTCGACCGGCCCGGCGCCGGGCACGCCCGCGTTGTTGACCAACGCGTGCAACGGCCGGCTCAGCGGGTCGCCGTCCACGCGCGCGACCAGTGCCGCGACGTGGTCCGGCTTCGTGATGTCGAGGACCACCGGCTCGACGCCCCCGGACCGGACGGCCTCGCCGTCGCTCTCCCGGCGAACACCGGCCAGCACGTGGAAACCCTGCCGTGCGAGCTCTCGCGCGGTCGCCGCGCCCATCCCGGTGGAGGCGCCGGTCACGACGACGAGCCGATTCTTGGATGACGTTGTCACCTCATCGAGGGTGCCCCTGTGAGATGACAATGTCAACACATTGGGATGACCCTGTCATCACACCTCGCTAAGCTGGGCGGCATGACCAGTCGTGCGGAGTCCGCTGCCGCCACCCGTCGTGCGCTGCTCGACGCGGCAGGCGAACTGCTCGACCTGGGTGGTCCGGAGGCGGTGACCCTGCGCGAGGTCGGTGGCCGTGTCGGCATGACCCGCGGCGCCCCCTACCGCCACTTCGCCGACAAGGAAGCGCTGCTGATCGCCGTCGGCACCCAGGCGTGGGAGCGACTCGCGGACACCGTCCGGACCCTCCGCTCCGACCCGGCGATCCCGCCGGCGGACAAACTGCGCGGCGCGCTCATCGCCCTCGTGGACGTCGGCCGCCGCCGGCCCCACCTCTTCCGGCTGATGTTCACCGACCTGCCGAGCGACCCGACCGCGCTGTACCGCGCGGCCCAGCCCAGCCACGACGACTTCGTGGCCATCCTCCTGGACCTGGTCGGCGAGCGGAACGCGCAGCGCTACGGCGCCCTGCTGATCGCGAGCGTGACCGGCATCGCCGGGATGGAGGTCGCCGACCACCTCAAGGGCGAGAAGTGGAACACCTCCGCCGAGGAGCTCGTCGACACCCTGGTGACGCTGATCGCCAACGCGGAGAGGTAGGCGCGACACGCCGGCCGGCCCCGGCCACATGTTCATATGGCTGAAACCAACGTGACGCCCGCGCGACCTACTGTCTGCTCATCCTCGACGAAATAGATCCCTTCATCGGAACGGCTGCCACCTCACTGCCCGCGGCGCAGGGTCTGGCGGCCACCTGGTGGTGGCCGAAAGCGCAGATCGGCAACACCCACCCCGGCGCGACGTCCCCGCTCGGCATGGTGTCCGCCTGCGCCTACTCCGGTGCCTATCCGACCGGGTACGGGCTCTACGCGAAGAACACCGAGGGGCAGCCGGAAGAGCTGTTCGAGCAGCTGCAGGCGTCCGGTTTCACCCACTTCCAGCAGTCCGGCACCGGCGCGATCCGCAAGTACTACAACTACGTGCGGGTGACCCCGATGGTGCAGCCGCTCGACGTCCTCGGCCAGGCCTGGCCGCTGCACGACGAGACCGCGCAGGCCGGCTACTACGCGGCCACCCTCGACACCGGCATCCGGTGCGAGGTCACGGTCGGCGCCAAGGTCGCCGTCCACCGGTACGTCTTCCCCGAGCACCGCAGCGCACGCGTCGTCGTCGACCTGTCGTGCGGCGGGCTGGCCATCGACCTCGGTCGCACGGTGCCGTTGCGGGCGCACGTGGAAAGCCTGGGCAACGGTCGTGCCCAGGGAACCGTGGTCGTCGAAGGCGTGCCGCTGTCGGTGTACATCAGGGTCGACAGCCCCGGCTGGCGGCAGATGCTCTGGCACGACCGCCGGCTGATCGAGGGCGGCACGCGGCTCGACTTCGACCGCATCCGGCAGACCACGCTGCGCCCGTTCGGGATGCTCTACATGGGCCCCACCAGCGCCGGGCAGGCCGTCGAGATCCAGATCGGGTTCTCCCTGCGCGGCTGCGACCAGGCCAGGGAGAACCTGTACCGCGAATGCGGCGACCGGACGGCCTCGTTCGACGTCGTCCGGGCGCAGACCGAGGACCGGTGGCGCGACCACGTGGGCCGGGTGGAGGTCGAGGGCGGCTCACCCGCGAGGCGGCAGGTGTTCGCGACGGCCCTGTACCACTCGCTGATCAAACCGTGCTTCGCCGACGACGAGAGCCCGTTCTGGCCGTCCTCCGGGCCGTTCGTGTTCGACATCTGCACGATGTGGGACATCTACAAGACCCAGCTGCCGTTGCTCATGGCCCTCTTCCCCGGCAAGGCGGTCGACCTCCTCGAGTCGCTGATCCGGGTTTGCGAGGAGGAGGGCAACTTCCCGATCGGCTACCGGATGGCCCGCGGTGCGGACAGGTTCTTCCGGCAGGCGAGCGCGCTGGTCCACACCGCGCTGGCCGACGTGCACGCCCTCGGCCTCGGCGACCTCGACTGGACCTGGGCGCTGGTGCACATGTACGACGACCTGCGCCGGATGTACGGCGAGGACTTCTACGAGCACGGCGTCGTGCACCCGATCTCGCACACGCTCGACCTCGCCTACGCCGCCCACTGCACGGCCGGCGTCGCCCGCAGCCTGAACGACGTCCAGCTCGCCGACGACCTCGACGCGCGGAGCCGCCTGTGGTCCAACGCGTTCGACCCGGACACCGGCCTGCTCGTCGACTCGTCGTTCTACGAGGGCGGCAAGTGGAACTACTCGTTCCGGCTGCTGCACGACATGGCCGCGCGCATCGCGATGGTCGGCGGGAACGACGCCTTCGTCCGCACGCTCGACGCGTTCTTCGGCTACGGCGCCCCGCGGGTGGCGCAGCCCGGCAAGCGGCCCGGTTCGGCGGAGATGGCGGCCGGGTACCTGCTGAACCGGTTCGAGGGGCTCAACAACGAGCCGGACATGGAAGCGCCGTGGTCCTACCACTACGCGGCGCGGCCGGACCGGACGGCCGAGATCGTGCACGCGGCGCTGACGTGGCAGTTCGGCACCGGTCGCGGAGGGCTGCCCGGCAACGACGACTCGGGCGGGCTGAGCTCCTGGTACGTGTGGGCCTCGCTCGGCCTGTTCCCGGTCGCCGGGCAGAACCTGTTCCTCGTCAACGCGCCCGCCTTCAGCCACGCCACCCTGCACCTCGGGGACCGCGACTTCGTGGTCGAGACGCGCGGGCACCGCGAGACCTCCATCAGCTCCGACGGGCTGGAGGAGAACCCGCCACCGCAGTACGTGCAGTCCGCCCGGCTGAACGGCAGACCACTGGACGCGGCGCACCTGCGCGCCACCGACGTCCACGCCGGCGGCCGGCTGGTGCTCGAACTCGGCCCGCAGCCCTCGGAATGGGGACGCAAGATCCTGCCGCCATCGGTGTCCGACCCGCTCGGAAAGGGGGCTCGCACATGAGCAGGCCGAACCGCCGTCTCGTCATCGTCGTCCGGGCCGACCCGGTCATCTGCGGCCACTCGGGAGAGGCCCGCAACCTGGCGGAGGTCGCGCTCACCCGCGGCTTCGACGACGTCCGGCTGCTGACCTGGCCGATACCCGTGCTCCAGGCGGCGGGTCTGCCGCTCAAGCCGCTGGACGGGATCCTGCCCTACAGCGAGGGCATCACCGTGGAGCGGCCCGAACCGGTCGGCGACTACCGGGTGCCCGACGGCCGGTTCCAGGCCGGGCTGACCGGACGCCTGGTCGAACTGCTCGCCGAGCAGGTCCCGACCACGTGCGTGTCGATGTACCTCGCTCCGCACGACGCCGTGGTGCGCGACGCCGTCGACGCGGCCCGCGCGGCCGGCTACGCACCGGACGTCCACACCATCGCGAAGGCGGTCGGCTCGGACGTGACCAACGTGATCCGCTCGTGCCTGCGCGAGGGGCGGTTCGGCGCGGCGGTGGTCCTGTTCACCCGGTTCCTCGCCAACGACGAGGTGATCGCGGTGTCGGAGTACACCAAGCAGGAGATCATCGCGTGCGCGGAGGCCGTCGACGCGCACTGCGGCACCCGGTTCGCCCGCCAGTGCGCGCGCCGGATCACGGTCAGCTACCCGCCGATCGACACCTCGGCGTACCTCGACCTCGACCCGGCGGTCGTGGACGCCGCCCTGCGGCGACGCGGCCTGGAACGCGACGGGTACGTGCTGTTCCTGTCGCGCGTGACCAGGGCCAAAGGGATCTACGACCTCGTGGACGCGTTCGCGAGGAGCCAGGCGCGGTCACGGCTCAAGCTCGTGGTCGCTGGCAACGGCCCCGAACTCGACCACCTCCGCGAGATCACCCGGGACGACGACCGCATCGTCTTCCTCACCGACGTGGAGGACGAGGAGAAGCCGCTGCTGATGAACGGCTGCGCCGTGTACGCGCTGCCGACCAAGCCCGAACCGGACTTCGTCGAGACCTTCGGCATCGCGCTGACCGAGAAGATGCTCGCGGGCGGCGGGCCGGTGATCACGACCACCACCGGGGGCGTCGGCGAGGCGGTCGGCGGGACGGCCATCTTCGTCGAGGCGGGGAACGCCGCCGACATCGCCGCCGCGATCGACCGGGTCGTGCTCGACATGTCGGCCGGCGAACGGCAGCTCATGGCGGACAAGGCCCGCGAGCACGCCCTGTCCTTCGACCGCGTCCGCGTGTTCGACGGCCTCTTCGCCACGTCCGACCCGGCTGTCGCCCTGACGGGGTGAACGCGGGCGGGTCCGCGGCTGGCGTGTCCACAGTGGACTGAATCACGCGCGGCCGCTCGCCGGCTCCGGCGTGGTGCGGGACTGGAGTTCGCCCCGAGCAGGTCCTTGACCAAGTGGTGCCGTGCGCGGCAATGTGCTGTGCGGAAAGCGGTTCCCAGGGGGTGGTCGTGGCACGGCCGAACGCGTTGGTGGTCCGCGGTGGGTGGGAAGGCCACCACCCGGTGGAGGCCACCGAGTTGTTCATCCCCTACTTGGAGCACAACGGCTACGCCGTGCGGGTCGAGGAGTCGACCGAGGTGTACGCCGACGCCGCCGAGATGGCGCGCACGGACCTGATCGTGCAGTGCGTGACGATGTCGGAGATCACCGCCGGCCAACTGGCGGGGCTGCGCGCGGCGGTCGAGGCCGGTACCGGTCTCACCGGCTGGCACGGGGGCATCGCGGACTCGTTCCGCGCGTCGTCGGACTACCTGCACCTGGTGGGCGGCCAGTTCGTCACGCATCCGGGCAAGGAGCCGTGCGCACGCACGGGCGGGCAGGAGGACAACTACCTGCCGCACACCGTGACCATCACCGCGCTGGGCCGGGAGCACCCGATCACCGCGGGCGTCGAGGACTTCGAGCTCGTCACCGAGCAGTACTGGGTGCTGCACGACGACCTGGTCGACGTGCTGGCCACCACGACCCATCCGACCCGGCCGTGGCACCCGTGGCACCGCCCGGTCACCTGCCCGGCGATCTGGACCCGCCGGTGGGGCGCCGGGCGGATCGTGGTGACGACGCCGGGCCACAGCCTGGACGTGCTGGCGCATCCCGGTGTCCGCACCGTCATCACGAGGGGGATGTCGTGGGCGACCCGCACCGCGTCGGCATCGTAGGTCTCGGGTTCATCTCCCGCGCCTACCTGAGCACACTCCACGGCCACCCGGCGGTGCGCGTCACCGCGGTCGCCGACCTCGACACCGCCCGGTCGAGCGCGGTCGCGGCCGAGTTCCCCGGCACCGAGGCGGTCAGCGTCGAGCGCCTGCTCGGCGGGGCGGAGGTCGACACGGTCCTCAACCTCACCGTTCCCGCGGCTCACGCCGAGATCTCCCTCCGCGCGGTCGACGCCGGCAAGAACGTGTTCGTCGAGAAGCCGCTCGCCGTCACGTTCCCGGACGGACGGGCGGTCGTCGAGCGGGCCGCCGCGGCCGGTGTCCTGGTCGGCTGCGCACCGGACACCGTTCTCGGCACGGGCACGCAGACCGCGCGGGCGGCGATCGACAGCGGGCTCATCGGCCGCCCGCTCTCCGCCTCGGCCGTGATGGTCACGCCGGGCCACGAACGCTGGCACCCCGACCCGGACTTCTACTACATCGCGGGCGGCGGTCCGTTGCTGGACATGGGGCCGTACTACATCACCGCGCTGATCCACCTGCTCGGCCCGGTGCGTGCGGTGATCGGCGCCGCCGCCCGCCTGCGCACCGAGCGCGTCATCGGTTCCGGTGTGCGCGCGGGCAGTCGAATCCCGGTCGAGGTCGACACCCACGTCTCCGGCGTGCTCGAACACACCAACGGCGCGCTCTCGACCATCACGACCAGTTTCGACGGCGTGGCCACCACCGCCGCGCCGATCGAGGTGCACGGCGAACTCGGCACGCTCGCGGTCCCCGACCCGAACCACTTCGACGGCGACACCCGCCTGTTCCCGCTCGGCGGCACCGGCTGGCGCACCCTTGCGCCGAGCGCGGGCTACACCGGCGCGGGACGGGGAGTCGGCCTGCTCGACCTCGTCGCCGCCGGAGGGCAACGGGCCCCGCGCGCCGGCGGCGAGCTCGCGCTGCACGTGCTCGAGACGATGACCGCCGTGCTCCGGGCGGCGGACGAGGGGCGGCGGGTGGAGCTGACCACCACGGTGGAGCGGCCGTCGCCGGTGCCCCTCACGTCCGTGGACGAAGTGGTTCCGCAGCCCTTCGCCTGATCACGCGCGGCCCTGCGGCTCGCCCGTCAGGCCGTGCGGATCCTCGGGTCGGCCCGCGGTGTCGGGGTGGAGCCCATCACCGGACCGGTCAGGACCGCCGTGCCCGACGACACGGGCGCCGACCTGGTCGAGGTCAGCACGGTGGTGCCGTCGAGTTCCGGGTCACCAGCCGCACGTCCAGCACCAGCGGTTCGGCCGGGCGGTCGCCGCCGTCGACGAGGGCGAGCAGGCGGTCGACGGCGTGGGTGGCCTTGCCGACGATGTCCTGGGCGATGGTCGTCAGCTTCGGCGTGATGTAGGCGCTGATGTCGAGGTCGTCGAAGCCGACCACCGACACCTGGCCGGGGACGTCGACGCCCGCCTCGAGCATGCCCTCGATGATGCCGATCGCCAGGATGTCGGCGGTCGCGAACACGGCGGTCGCGTCCGGGTGGGTGTCGAGCCAGCGCCTGCCCAGCGCGACGCCGTTGTCGTGCGTGGTGTTGAGAGTCTCGACAGGACAGTCCGCTGTGGACAGTCCGGCTTCCTCGAAGGCCTTCTGGAAGCCCAGGAAGCGTTCGTGGACGACGCCGACGTCGGTGAACGACGGACCGGCGAACACGATCCTGCGGTGCCCCAGGGACAGCAGGTGCCCTGCGGCGAGGCGGGCGCCGGTGAAGTCGTCCGAGCGCACGCCCGTGGTGAGCGGGTTGGCGGAGTAGCTGTCGATCGCGAGGACCGGGGTGGCGCCGGTGACCTGGCGGCGCAGGCCCGCGATCTCCTCGTCCAGGAAGCCCAGCAGCACCGCGCCGTCGAGGCTCCACGAGCGCAGCGCCTCGCCGATCTCGGACGTGTCGGCCACGCCGCGCAGCAGCAGGTGGTAGCCGCGCTTGCGGAGCCTGCGCTCGATCTGGCCGATGATCGCGATGTTGTGCGGGCTGATCGCCAGGCTGTCCTCGTCGGCGGCGGGCACCAGCAGGCCGACCAGGCGGGACTGGTTGGCGGCGAGGCTGCGGGCCGACGCGCTGGGCACGTAGCCGCGTTCGTCGATGATCCGGCGCACGCGCTCGATGGTCTCGGTCGAGACCCGCGCGCTCTTGCCGTTGATCACGTTGGACACGGTCATCACGCTGACGCCCGCCGCCTCCGCGATGTCCTTCAAGGTGACCCGCAAGAGCTGCCCCTCCGAATTCCGTCGTTGACACCTTTCGTGCCGGAGGCTAGCTTTCCACACCACGCAGATGTAGCGCTATACCTAACCTGATCAGCGATGATCGGCGGGTCGTCGCGCGTCTGGACTCGACTGAGGGGAGTTACGCCGTGACGACGGACCTGCCACCGCCCTGGTGGCGTGGCGCGGTGATCTACCAGATCTACCCGCGCAGCTTCGCCGACGCGGGCGGCGACGGGACCGGTGACCTCGCCGGCGTGCGCGCCCGCCTCGGCCACCTGCGCGACCTGGGTGTCGACGCCATCTGGTTCACGCCCTGGTACCTCTCGCCGATGGCCGACGGCGGCTACGACGTGGCCGACTACCGCGCCATCGACCCCGCCTTCGGCACCCTGGCCGACGCCGAGGTGCTCATCGCCGACGCCGCCGCGCTGGGCATCCGCACGATCGTCGACGTGGTCCCGAACCACGTCTCCAGCGACCACGCCTGGTTCCGGCAGGCGTTGGCCGCGGGCCCGGGATCCCCTGAGCGCGAACGCTTCTGGTTCCGGGAAGGCCGGGGCGAGAACGGCGAGCTGCCCCCGACGAACTGGCGGTCGAGCTTCGCGGGCGGTACCTGGACCCGCGTGCCCGACGGCCAGTGGTACCTGCACCTGTTCGCGCCCGAGCAGCCCGACCTGAACTGGAACCACCCCGACGTGCGGCGCGAGCACGAGGACGTGCTGCGGTTCTGGTTCGACCGCGGGGTGGCGGGCATCCGCGTCGACTCGGCGTCCATGCCGGTCAAGGACCCCGCGCTGCCCGAGGTGCCGGAGACCTACGCGGCGGGCGAGCACCCGTTCGTCGACCGCGACGAGCTCCACGACATCTACCGCGGCTGGCGCGCCGTCGCCGACTCCTACGACGAGCCCCGCGTGCTGGTCGGCGAGGTGTGGCTGGACGACCAGAAGCGCTTCGCCCGCTACCTGCGGCCCGACGAGATGCACTCGGCGTTCAACTTCGACTTCATGGGCCGCCCCTGGGACGCCAAGGAGCTGCGCGACTCCATAGCGTCCACTTTGGACGCGCACGCGCCCGTCGGGGCGCCCGCCACGTGGGTGCTGTCGAACCACGACGTGACCCGCCCGGTGACCCGGTACGGCCGCGCCGAGACGTCCTTCTCCTTCCTGGCCAAGCGGTTCGGCGAACCGACCGACCTGGAGCTGGGGGAGCGGCGGGCGCGGGCCGCGGCGCTGCTGACGGCGGCGCTGCCCGGCGCGCTCTACCTGTACCAGGGCGACGAGCTCGGGTTGCCCGAGGTCGAGGACCTGCCCCTGGAGGTGCTGCAGGACCCGATGCACTTCCGGTCCGAGGGCGTCGACCCCGGCCGTGACGGGTGCCGCGTGCCGCTGCCGTGGACGCGCGAGGGGCGCTCGTACGGCTTCGGGCCGGAGGACGGGGAACCGGCCTGGTTGCCGCAACCCGCCGGGTGGGGCGAGCTGTCGGTGGAGGCGCAGCGGGACGACCCGGGGTCGATGCTGTCGCTGTACCGGGCGGCTCTGGCGGTGCGCCGCGAGGAGGCGGGACTGCGCGGGGAGTCCTTCGACTGGGTCGACCTGGGGCCGGACGCGATCGCGTTCCGCCGGGACGACGTGGTGTGCGTGGTCAACTTCGGGCCCGATCCGCTCGTGTTGCCGCCGCACCAGGAGGTGCTGCTGACGAGCACCGCGCTCGGGGGCACGTCGCCCTCC
Source organism: Lentzea sp. HUAS12 (assembly GCF_024125735.1). Lineage (NCBI taxonomy): Bacteria > Bacillati > Actinomycetota > Actinomycetes > Pseudonocardiales > Pseudonocardiaceae > Lentzea > Lentzea sp. HUAS12. The sequence goes on along the minus strand of NZ_CP099738.1, from coordinate 2,572,503 downwards.
ACCACCCTGCCCACCGACGCCGCCGCGTGGCTGCGCGCGTAGTTCCTCTGGAGAGACAATGAAGTCCCACCGTCTGACAGCCGCCGCCCTCGCCCTGCCCCTGGCGCTCACCGCGTGCGGCTCCAGCCCCGACGACGAGCTCAACGCCGAGGGCAAGGTGGTCCTCACCGTGGCCATGGACGCCGGGCTCGAGGCCAAGGCGATCGAGGCGTTCAACGCCCGCGTGGCCCAGTTCGAGCAGGCCAACCCCGACGTCGACGTCAAGCCGCAGGAGTACACCTGGACGGCGGCGACGTTCACCGCGCAGCTCGCGGGCGGTACCGCGCCGGACGTGCTGACCGTGCCGTTCACCGACGGGCGCGGGCTGATCGAGCGCCAGCAGATCGCCGACATCAGCGGGCGGGTCGCGGCCCTGCCGTACGCGTCGGGGCTCAACCCGACCGTCGCCAAGGCCGGGCAGTCGGCCGACGGCAAGCAGTGGGCCGTGCCGATCGCCGCGTACGGCCAGGCGTTGCACTACAACCGCACGCTGTTCACCCAGGCCGGGCTCGACCCGGACAAGCCGCCGACGACCTGGGCGGAGGTCCGCTCGGCCGCGAAGCAGATCACCGAACGCACGGGTCAGGCCGGCTACGCGCAGATGACGCAGGGCAACACCGGCGGGTGGATCCTCACCACGCTCGACTACGCGTTCGGCGGGCGCACCGAGAAGCTGAACGGCGAGACCGCCGAGGCGACCGTCGACACGCCGGAGATGACCGAGGTCCTGACCACGTTGCGCGCCATGCGCTGGGACGACGACTCCATGGGCGCCAACTTCCTCTACGACTGGGCGGGCATCAACCAGGACTTCGCCGCCGGCCGCATCGGCATGTACGTCTCGGGTGGCGGCAACTACGGCAACCTCGTCACCCAGAACGGCCTCAAGCCCGCCGACTACGGCGTGGCCGCGCTCCCGCTGGCGGACAAGCCCGACGCGGGTGTGCTCGGGGGCGGGACGCTCGCCGTCGTCAGCTCGAACACGGGGGAGCGGGGCAAGGACGCCGCCGTGAAGTGGATCGACTTCTACTACATGGGCAAGCTCACGAACCAGGACGCCGCGGTGGCGGACGCCAAGACGTTGGCGGACACCAAGCAGCCCGTCGGCGTGCCCGCGCTGCCGGTCGTGGACCGCGCCACCTACGACAAGCAGCAGGAGTGGGTCAAGCAGTACGTGAACGTGCCACTGGGACAGATGAAGCCCTACACCGACGCGATGTTCGACCAGCCGCTCGTCACCGAGCCGACCAGGTCGACCCAGGAGGTCTACAAGATCCTGGACACGACGGTGCAGGCGCTGCTGACCGACCGGGGCGCCGACGTCGCCGCGCTGCTGAAGAAGGCCGACGCGGACGCGCAGGCCACGATGGGCAGGGGCTGAGCGGTGGCCGTCCAGTCCCCGGTCCGCGCGGTGGCGGCCGTCCCGCCGCCACCGCCCGCTCCCCGTCGCCGGCGCACGCCGGTCACCTGGGTCCGCCGCGGCGGGCTCACCACCCTGCTGTTCCTGGTGCCGCTGCTGGTGGTGTTCGGGGTGTTCTCCTGGGCGCCGATCGTCCAGTCGGTCGTGATGAGCTTCCAGCGGACGAACCTCGTCGGGCCGGTCACGTTCGTCGGCCTGGACAACTTCGCCCAGGTGCTCGCTGACCCCCTCCTGTGGACGGCCGTGCGCAACACGCTGTGGTTCGCGGTGCTGGCGCTGGTGTTCGGCTATCCGATCCCGCTGGTCGCCGCCGTGCTGATCAGCGAGGTCCGGCACCGCCGCGGCCTCTTCAGCGCGCTGGCCTACCTGCCGGTGGTGGTGCCGCCGGTGGTGGCCGTGCTGCTGTGGAAGTTCTTCTACGACGCCGGTCCGTCCGGTGTGTTCAACACCGTGCTCGGCTGGGTCGGACTGGGCCCCTGGCAGTGGCTGCAGGACCCCGGCAGCGCCATGCCCGCGCTGGTGCTGGAGGCGACGTGGGCCGCGGCGGGCGGCACGGTGATCATCTACCTGGCCGCGCTGGCCGGCGTGCCGGCCGAGCAGTACGAGGCGGCCGAGATCGACGGCGCGGGGATCTGGCGCAAGGTCTGGCACGTCACCCTGCCGCGGTTGCGGGGCGTGCTGCTGGTGACGTTCATCCTGCAGATCATCGGCACGGCCCAGGTGTTCCTCGAACCGTTCCTGTTCACCGGCGGCGGTCCGGCCGGCTCGACGACGACGGTCCTGTTGCTGATCTACGACTACGCCTTCGCCAGCAGCCTCGGCGGGGACTACGGCGCCGCGACCGCGCTGAGCATCGTGCTCGCCGCCGTCCTGGCCGTGCTCTCGGCCGTGTACCTGCGCGTCACCCGGTCCTGGAGCGCCTCGTGAAGCGCGGCCTGATCTCGCCGTCGGAGCGCGCCACCCCGGCGATCCGCCGGACGCTCCGCGCGGTCCAGGGGCTGTTGCTGGGTGCGCTGCTGCTCACCGGACTCGGGCCGGTGCTGTGGCTCGCCAAAGCCGCCGTCACGCCCACCCAGGACACGCTGCGCGCACCGCTGGCGATCTTCCCGACGGGCGTCGACCTCGCCAACCTGCTCACCGCGTGGACGCGGGTGGAGATAGACAAGTACTTCCTCAACACGGTGGTGATCGCCGCCGGGTCATGGCTCGTGCAACTCGTCGTGGCCACCACGGCCGGCTACGCCCTGGCGATCCTGCGACCCCGTTACGGCGGGCTGATCACCGCCGTCGTGCTCGGCACGCTGTTCGTCCCGTCGATCGTGCTGCTCGTGCCGCTGTACCTGACGGTCGTGCGCAGCGGGATGATCAACACGTTCTGGGCGGTGTGGCTGCCCGCGGGTGCCAGCGCGTTCAACGTCGTTCTGGTGCAACGGTTCTTCGCGAACCTGCCGCGCGAGGTGCTGGAGGCCGCCCGGGTCGACGGCGCCGGTCCGGCGCGGGTGTTCTGGTCGGTGGTCCTGCCGCTGTCGCGCCCGATCCTGGGCGTGGTGTCGGTGTTCGCCGTCGTGGCCAGCTGGAAGGACTTCCTGTGGCCGCTGCTGGTGCTGCCCGACCCGGCGGTGCAGCCGCTGTCGGTGCGGTTGCCGGCGTTGCAGCGCTACGTCGAGCTCGACGTGTTCCTCGCCGCGCTCACCATCTCGTCGGTCATCCCGGCGGCGCTCTTCCTGGTGTTCCAACGGCTTTTTCTGCAAAGCGGCGCGCTCGAGGGAGCAGTCAAAGGCTAGGCCCCGTCCCGATTCGCCTAGGAGAACAACAACGATGTTGAAGAAACTCCCCGCGGCCGTGAAGGTCGCGGTACTGAGCGCTGCCCTGGCAGCGGGTGGGATCAGCGCGGTCTCGGCCGCCCCTACGATCTACCAGACCGAATCCGCCGCGTTGGCAGGAGGCGCCCAGGTCGAGACCGAGCACGCCGGGTACACCGGCTCCGGCTACGTCGGCGGGTTCTCCGACGCGAACCGCGGCAACGCCGCCCTGACCGTGATCACCAGCGGGTCCGCGGCGGGGGCGCACAGCCTGGTCCTGCGCTACGCCAACGGGACCGGCAGCACCCGCACCGTCACGCTGGCCGTCAACGGGAGCACCCGGCAGCTCTCGCTCCCCGCCACCGCCGGCTGGGCGTCGTGGGGCGCGGTGAGCCAGAACGTGACCCTGAACGCGGGCGCCAACACCCTCGCCGTGCGGTACGGCAGCGGTGACAACGGCAACGTCAACATCGACAGCCTGTCCGTCGAGCGGGTGACCCCCGCCGCCGGGGTGGTGGAGGCCGAGTCCGGCACGCTCGCCGGTGGCGCGCGGGTCGAGTCCGAGCACGGCGGGCACACCGGCAGCGGGTACGTCGGCGGGTTCGTCGATGCCAACCGGGGCGCTGCGGCGACGTTCACGGTCTCCAGCACCGCCACCAGGTCGACCCTGACCCTGCGCTACGCCAACGGAACCGGCTCGTCGCGCACCATGACCGCCGCGGTGAACGGTGCGGCACAGCAGGTCTCGCTGCCCGCCACCGCGTCGTGGGGTGAGTGGGCCACCGCGAGCGTGCCGGTGACCACCGTCGTCGGGTCGAACACCGTCGTGGTGTCCTTCGGTGCCAACGACAACGGCAACATCAACCTCGACAACGTCGCCCTGGCACCGGACGACACCACCCCGACTCCCGAGGGCACCACGGAGCTGGAGTCCGGCTTCCTCGGCGGTGGCGCCGTCACGACCACCACGGCGGGTGCGACCGGGAGCGGCGCGGTGTCGCTGCCCGGAGCGGGCGCGCGGGTGATCCGGACGATCAACCAGGCGAGCGCCGGCAACGCCACGATCACGGTGCGGTACACGGCATCCGCGAGCGGCACGGTGACCGCGTACGTCAACGGCGTCAAGGGCGCGCAGCTGACCCTCACCGGAGGCAGCGGCTGGCGCACCGTCACGCACACCACGGCGTTGCGCGCCGGTCTGAACATCATCGGCTACCAGGACGCGAACGGCGCACAGCTCGACAACATCGCCGTGACCGGCTCGGCCGCACTGGCCGCGCGGGGTGCGACCGTGCCGTTCACCACCTACGAGGCCGAGGCCGGGACCACCACGGGCACCAAGCTCACGCCGGGCCGCAAGTACACCACCGACGTCGCCGAGGCCTCCGGTCGCGGTGCCGTCAAGCTCACCGGCACCGGCCAGCACGTGCAGGTCACGCTGACCGCTCCTGCCAACGCCCTCACCGTCCGCGCGAGCATTCCCGACGGCACCACCGCGCCGCTCGCCGTGTACGCGAACGGCACCAAGGTCACCGATCTCCAGCTGACTTCCAAGTACAGCTGGATGTACGGCGGTTACCCGTTCGCCGAAGGCCCCGGCGGCGCACGCCCGCACCGCTACTTCGACGACGCGCGCGTCCTGCTGCCGCAGACCTACCCGGCGGGCACCGTGATCCGCCTGGCCAAGGACACGAACGCCGGCGCGTACATCACCGTCGACCTGCTCGACGCCGAGGTCGCCACCGCCACGACCGCGCCCGCGGGGTACGTCGACGTCCGCACCCGCGGTGCCAACCCCGGTGACGGCGCCGACGACAGCGCGGGCATCCGTGCCGCCGTCTCCGCCGCCCAGGGCACCGCGACCAGGGGCGTGTGGCTGCCCGCGGGCCAGTACAACCTGAACAGCATCGTGAACCTCAGTGGCGTCGACGTGCGCGGCGCCGGCATCTGGCACACCGTCCTCAACGGAGCCGACCGGCGCGGCGGGTTCGCCGTCGCCGGTGCCGGCACGACGATCGCCGACCTCACCTTCGACGGCGACGTCACCACCCGCGACCCCGACGACGCCCCGAACTCCGACTCGTTCGTCGAGGTGGAGTCGGGCTCCGGCGCGACGGTCTTCAACGTGGCCACCAACCACGCCAAGACCGGGCTGTGGCTCAAGCAGGCCGACGGCTTCTACGCGGCGGGCCTGCGCGTCCGCAACACCATGGCCGACGGCTTGAACGTCAACGGCAACAACGGACCCACGACCAACGTCCGCGTCGAGCAGAGCACCTTCCGCAACACCGGCGACGACGGCATGGCCATGTGGTCGTGGAACCCGAAGAGCGAAGTCAGCCGCAGCGTGTTCGCGTTCAACACCATCTCGCTGCCGATCCTCGCCAACGGCGCCGCGATCTACGGCGGCACGGACAACCGCGTCGAGGACTCGCTGATCAGCGACACGGTGTTCAACGGCGCCGGTGTCATGGTGTCGAGCTGGCACGACGCCAAGCCGTTCGCCGGCACGACCTCCGTGCAGCGCACCACCTTCACCCGCACCGGTACCCGCAACTGGGACTGGGACACCCACACCGGCGCGGTCTGGCTGTTCGCCGAGAAGTCCGACATCACCGCGCCTCTGGTGGTGAAGGACCTGGAGATCGTCGACTCCAGCTACCACGGCATGTTGTTCAGCTGGAACAAGGCGATCTCGAACGTGACGGTCGACAACGTGCGGATCACCGGCACCGGCGGCGCGACCGAGGCCTTCACCGACGACAAGGGCGTGGCGGTGTCCAACGCCGGGTCGCACGGCATCCACCTCAACCTGGTGACCGGCACCGGGCGGTTCGACCGGGTGACCGTGACCGGGGTGAAGGGCACCGGTAGCCAGGGGATGACCAACGACGAGAACAGGTTCACGGTGCAGCGCGGTACCGGCAACTCCGGCTGGTAGCGCGGAGAGGGCGTTCCCACCCCGCGGGTGGGAACGCCCAGCCGCGTCTCAGGGCCGGGCCAGCCACTCCGACAGCAGCGAGCGCTCCGCTTCCGTCAGCTGCCGCAACGCGGGCAGGGCGCGCCGCACCACGTCGGTCGCCGAGGAGGTTTCGCCCGCGGGCTCATCGGTGAGGATCGCCCGCGCCACCGTCTCGAACAGGACGTCGGCGAGCTCCGGATCCCGGTCCTGCGGCGCCGAGGACAGCAGGGTGAGCACCGCCCCCGTTCCCGCGGCGTGCACCAGCTCGACGGCCCGCCGTTCGCTCACCCGGAGCCGTCCCGCCGCGGCGACGCGGGCCACGCGGGCGCGCAGGATCTCGATCCCGCCGGCGATCGCCGGCGACCGGGCCGCGCGGGACGGGTCGAGCAGCAGGCCGGCCAGTTCGGGGTTGGCGAGTCCGAAACCGAGGTGCGTGTCCCACCCGGCCCGCAGGTCGGCGACCGGATCGTTGCCCTGCTCGGTCATCGCCTTGGTCGCGACGTACGCGGCGAAGACGTGCTCGGCGACGGCGTCGAGCAACGCCTCCTTGTCCTCGAAGAACCGGTAGATCGCCGGTGCCTGGGTGCCTGCGGCCTGGGCGACGGCGCGGATGGTGACCGCGGCGGCTCCCTGCTCGCGCAGCAGCCGGGCCGCGACCTCCACGACGTGTGCGCGTGCCTTGTCCCGGTTGCTCTCGACCACGTGGCCCACTCTAGCGCGATGTTGCTAACGTCGGTAGTGTCAACGTTACTACCAACGTTAGCGAGGCAGCGATGATCATCGTCAGTGGAGCGACCGGACAGCTCGGCGCCCAGGTCGTGGAGCGGTTGCTGGAGCGGGTGCCGGCGAGTCGCGTGGGTGTCAGCGTGCGGGACGTCGACAAGGCCGCGGCGCTGGCCGGGCGCGGGGTGCGGGTGCGGCGGGGCGACTTCGCCGATCCCGGCTCGCTCGCCGAGACGTTCGAGGGGGCGGAGCGGGTGCTGCTCGTCTCGACGAACGACACCCGTTCGACGGCGGTCGAGCGGCACGTCAACGCGATCGAGGCCGCCCGCGCGGCCGGAGTGGAACGGATCTTCTACACGAGCCACCAGGGCGCGGCGAGCGACTCGCTGTTCCTGCCGATGCCCGACCACGCCGCCACGGAGCGGTGCCTCGAGGAGTCCGGGGTCCCGTTCACGTCGCTGCGCAACGGCTTCTACGCCTCGACGGTCCCGTTGTTGCTGGGGCGGGCCCTCGCGACGGGGGAGCTGGTGGCGCCCGCGGACGGTCCGGTGTCGTGGACGGCGCACGCCGACCTCGCCGAGGCGGCGGCGATCCTGCTCGCGGGAGAGGAGAGCTTCGACGGTCCGACCCCGCCCCTCACCGCGCGGGAGGCGCTCGACCTCGGCGACGTCGCGGTGCTGCTGGGGGAGATCACGGGCCGGACGATTCGGCGGGTCGTCGTCGACGACGAGGAGTGGGCGGCGGCGCTGGTCGGCAACGGCGTGCCCGCGGACCGGGCCGACCTGCTGGTCGGGATGTTCCGGGCGTCGCGGCGGGGTGAGTTCGCCACCACGGGGGAGGAGCTGGAGAAGCTGCTCGGACGGCCGGTGACTCCGTTGCGGGAGGTGCTGGAGGAGGCCGTGGGCGGCCGGTCCTGAGTGCCTGGTTGGGGAACGGGTTCGGGTGAGGGGCGCAGCCGGGTGCGGATCTCGCCCCGGCCCGCCCCCACCCGCGTCACCTCACTGCCGCGAGCCCCCGAGCAACTCCAGGAACTCCGCGCGCGAGCTGTCGATGTGCTCGCCCAGCTCCAGCGCCGGCCTGCTGGTGCCCGACGCCAGCTCCGCGCGGGCCACCGTGCGCGCCTCCTCGAACTGCGTGCGCAGCAACACCTTCAGCCGCAGGTCGAAGTCGGCGCCCTGCACGTGCTCGACCGCGGCCAGTTCGGCGGCCGTGATCATGCCGGGCATGTCGTGGCCCTCGTGCTGGTCGCTCTCCGCCTTGCCCGCCCTGGCGAGCAACTCGCGTGCCTGCGCCAGTTCGGACCGGTAGCGTTCGCCGACCCGGGCGACCACCGGACCCAGCGCGGAGCCGGGCCGGTCGGCTAGGGCGAGTGCGGCGAGCACCGACTCGTTCTGCGGGATCACCAGGTCCACGAACGCCAGGTCGGTGGCGGACAGGTCGGTCGGGACAGGGGTGCCGGCCGCCGGTGTGCCACAGGCCGCTGCCGCGAGGACCGCGGTGAGGAGGAGGGCTCGCACTAGGGCCGGCCGTCCGGTCCGCACTTGACGATCCGGTTGATGCAGTCGCGGACCCGTTGTGCCATCTCGGCTTCCGGCCACACGTTGAAGAAGTCGCCGTGCATCGTGAAGCCGGGCCCGGACGACAGCTTGAACTTGGAGGGGTCGCCGTTCGCGGGGTAGCGCAGCACCTGGCGCAGCTTCGGCACCGGCACGGGGTGCGTCGCGGGGCAGTCGCCCGCGACCGGGTAGGACATGTGGCTCTTGTGGTCGGGGGAGTCGAGGTCCTTGCCGTTCCAGCACTGCGGGAAGTCCAGGTAGGACTCGATCATCGTGCCGGCCGGGCAGTTCACGAAGTCCTTGGACGCGCCGACGTGGCCCGCGTGCAGGCACGACCAGCGCGACATCGTGGTGTTGTCCGGTGCGGTGGCCTTGGCGTTGCCCGCGACGATGCGCAGCCCGTACGGCAACGGCTGGATGCGCGCGGTCACGTCGTCGCGCACGCCCTCGCCGAGGTAGTAGAACGTCGTGCCGGTCGGCTCGACGGCCTGGCCGTCGACCAGCAGCGTCGGCACCCAGTACGACGAGAGGTCGACCTTCGGGCTGCACGTGCTGCTCGCCTTGCTCAGGCTGGTCACGTCCGAGTGGGCGTTGGTCGAGGTGTTGCCGAAGAAGCTGTGCAGGTGCGAGGCGCCGGCCAGGTTCGGCAGGACGATCGGGTCGTCCGGGAGCTTGTGCGTGAACGGGCACTCGGCCACGAACTCCGCCACGCGCACGGCGTTCGGCGGGATCGGCTCCTGCGGCTTCAGCGGGACGGCCGCCGCCTTCGTCGTCTCGGCGGGCGGCGGCGTGGAGGTGGCGGCCGGCGGGGGCGTCGTGGTGTCCGCGAGCGCGGGCGGTGGCGCGACCGTCGTCGTGGAGGTCGGCACGGCCTTGGGCGGCGCGGGAGGCATGAAGAACATCGCGTTCGCGGTGACCGCGGACGCCGCGACGCCCGCCACGGCGAGAGCGGCGATCCACACGCGCCGCCGCAATCGTGGGGTGAGGGGCACTGAAGGTTCCTTTCGGCAGGGTCCAGGGGTGTTCTGACCAGGAGATGTCCTGGACCCCCGCCGATAACGGAAAAATCTCGCCGGTCTTCCGATCACCCGTCCCGGGAGGGTTCGAGGGCGGTGCGCAATCGCAGGCTGTTCGCCACGACCAGCACGGACGACAACGACATGGCGGCCCCCGCGATCAGCGGGTTGAGCAGTCCGAACGCCGCCAGCGGGAGCGCGGCGGCGTTGTAGCCGAACGCCCACACGAGGTTGCCCCGGATGGTGGCGAGCGTGCGGCCGGCGAGCACGACCGTGTCCGCGATGGCGTCCAGGTCGTCGCGCACGAGGACGACGTCGGCGGCCTGCGCGGCGATGTCGCTGCCTCGGGCGATGGCCATGCCGAGGTCGGCGGCGGCGAGCGCCGGACCGTCGTTGATGCCGTCGCCGACCATCGCGACGTGCCGGCCCTGCGCGCGCAACCGCTCCACGGTGGCGACCTTGTCCGCGGGACGCACGTTCGCGATCACCTCGCCGACGCCGATCTCCGCGCCAACGGCTCGGGCGGCGGCCTCGTGGTCGCCGGTGAGCAGCACGGTCCGCAGTCCGAGCGAGTGCAGCCGCGCGACCGCGCCCCGGGCGGACGGGCGCACGGTGTCGCGCACCGCGATGCCGCCCACCACCTCGCCGTACCGGGCGACGAGCACACCGGTGGCCGGCCCCAGCTCCGACCACCACTCGGAGGCGGCCGCGGGCACCACGACGTCGAGCCGCGCCATGAGCTCGGCGGACCCCACGACGACCGGCACGCCCTCCACCTCGCCGCGCGCGCCAGCGCCGACCAACGCCTCGAACCCGTCCGCCGCGGGCACGTCCGGGCACGCCGCGGCGATCGCGACACCGATCGGGTGCTCGGAGGCGGCCTCCACCGCGGCCGCGAGCCTCAGCACGTCCTCCCCGGTGAACGACGTCGCGGCGGCGACCCGCATGCGGCCGGTCGTGACGGTGCCGGTCTTGTCCAGCACGACGGTGTCGACGGCCCGCGTCGCCTCCAGCACCTCCGGCCCCTTGACCAGGATGCCGAGCTGCGCGGCGCGCGCCACGCCCACCATCAGCGCGGTCGGCGTGGCGAGGCCGAGCGCGCACGGGCACGCGATGATCAGCACGGCAACCGCCGCCGTGAACGCCTCACGGGTGGAGTGGCCGGTGAGCAGCCACCCGGCGAGCGTCAGCGCCGACAACGCCAGCACCACCGGCACGAAGACGGAGCACACGCGGTCGACCAGGCGCTGCACCGCGGCCTTGCGTTCGGCGGCCTGCTCGGCCAGCGCCCGCATCTGCGCGAGCTGCGTGTTCGCCCCGACGGCCGTCGCGCGGACGAGGAGCCGCCCGGCGCTGTTGACCGTGCCGCCCGTGACGTGGTCACCCGGACCGACCTCGACCGGAACGGACTCACCCGTCATGGACGCCGTGTCGACCGCGGAGTACCCCTCCGCCACGACGCCGTCGGCGGGCAACGCTTCGCCGGGCCGCACCACGAGCAGGTCGCCGACGCGCACCTCCGCCGTCGGCACGGTGGTCTCGGCGCCGTCGCGCAGCACCCTCGCGTCCTTCGCCGCGATGCCCGCGAGCGCGGTGAGCAGACCCACCGCGGACCGCCGCGACCGCAGCTCGAAGTAGCGTCCCGCCAGCAGGAACGTCGTGACGCCCGCCGCCACGTCGAGGTAGGCGGCGTCCGCGCCTTCCGCCGTCACACCGAAACCGAGCCAGTAGCCCGGACCGGAGGGCCCGGCCACGAGCGACCACAGCGCCCACCCGAACGAGGCGAGGACTCCCAGCGACACCAGGGTGTCCATGCTGGACGCGCCGTGCCGCAGGTTGCGCAGCGCCGCCCGGTGGAACGGCCACGCCGAGTACGTCACCACCGGCGACGCGAGGAGCACGCACAACGCCTCCCAGCCGGGGAAGCGCAGCGCGGGCACGAGAGCGAGGCTGATCGACAGGTTGCCGAGGGGGATCGCGAGCACGGCCGCGACCACGAGCCTGCGGCGCAGTCCGGTGACGGTGTCGCGGGACTGCTCGCGGTCGCGCCCGGCGGGCGTGGCGTCGTAGCCCGCGTCCCGGACGACCTGCACGGCGTCCTCGGCGTGCATCCCCCGGGGCAGATGGACCACCGCGCGTTCGGTGGCGTAGTTGACGGTCGCGCGCACGCCCTCGACCCCGTTCAGCTTGCGCTCGATGCGCGTGGCACAGGCCGCGCAGGTCATGCCGGACACCGTCAGTTCGACGGCGCCGTCCGTGGTGGTGGTCATGACAGGTCAGTTCTTCCTTCCGGAGAGCTCCGCGAGCATCGCGTTGTAGGCGTCGAGCCGGTCGTCGTGCCCGGTGTCGGTGGCGCGGTCGAACCGCACGGCCTCGCGTCGGTCGGCCACCGCCCACTGCCGCAGCAGCGCGAGCACGACGACGAGCATCGGGACCTCGCCGGTGGCCCAGGCGATGCCGCCGCCGAGGCGCTGGTCGGTCAGGAGATCGGGCATCCAGGTCAGGCCGAGGGTGCGGTAGAAGTACTCGGCGATCACGGTCTGCTTGTTCATCAGGATCACGCCGAAGAACGCGTGGAACGGCATCACCGAGAACACCAGGCCGAGCCGTGCCAGGTGGGGGAGCGCGCGCGGCGCGCGGTCGACGCCGATGACGAGCCAGAAGAACACGTAGCCGCTGACGAGAGAAGTGGAGGTTCATCAGCTGGTGCGCCCAGTGGAAGCGCATCGCGGCACCGAAGAGGTCGGAGAAGTACAGGACGTAGAACGAGCCGACGAACGTCGTCGCGGCCACCGCGGGATGCGCGAACAGCCGTGCGGCGCGGCAGTGCATCAGCGCCGTCACCCACTGCCTCGGTCCGGCCGGCAGCACCCGCAACGCCAGCGTGAGCGGCCCGCCGAGCACGAGCAGCACGGGCGCGAGCATGTTGAGAGACATGTGCGCGACCATGTGCGTGCTGAACATTCCGGCCGCGTACCGGCCGACGCCGGACGAAGTCGCGACCAGCACCACCGCGCACCCGAGCAGCCACGCGGCGGTCCTCCCGAACGGCCAGGCGTCGCCCCTCCGGTGCAGCGTCCGGACCGCGACGACGTAGGCCACCGCCAGCAGGACGGCGCCGAGTCCCAGCACGAGGTCGAACCGCCAGTCCAGCACGATCTCCGGGAACGACGGCGGGTCCGGGAGTTCGTAGCCCAGCACCGTCTCCTGGGGTGACGGCCTGCTCCGCGACCAGGCGGGCGGCACCAGGTGGGTCAGCCCGGCCGACGCGCCGAGCGCCAGTCCGACGGCCACGAGTTCCGCTGCGAGAGGCCTTTGCCAGCGAGCACGCAGCACCAGGACCACCGCACACACGAAGGCCTTGAGCAGCAACAGGACCACGTAACCGCCGTGCGGCCCGGAAGGTCCGGCCAGCACCGCTCCCGCCACCGCTCCACTGAGGACGAGCACGACGAGGCACCACCCCGTCAGGCGGCGGTAGCGCCGCAACACGACCTCAGCGCCGCCTCCCGGCCGGCGCAGGTGGGCGCGCAACGCGACGAGCGAGCCGATCCACACCGCGGCCGCCGGGACGTGCCAGACCATCGCGTTGGTGGCGACGTCGTGCCAGGCGCCGTTGGCCACGTGCCCGGCGATCACCGGTGCCAGCACGCCGGCCAGGGCGGGACCGAGCCACAGCACCGAGGTCGTCCACGTGAGGGTGGACAGGGCGCCCACCGCGACGACCGCGGCGGCCACCGCCGAGCAGATCCACGCCTTGGGCTCCTCGGCCGCGTCCACGAGCCCGCCCAGGTGCCGCAGCGCGACCCCGAACGACTGCCCGGACGCGTCCGCCGCGGACAGCACGATCGCCGCGACGGCCGCGCAGCACCACACCGTCGCCGCCGTCGCGGCCGTGCGCACCGCCGCGTACGCGTGCGCTGTCAGACGGGAGCGCTTCGGTGGTGCGGGCACGACGAACGCGCCGAATGCGAGCGCTCCCACGGTGACGGTCGCGGCGGCGTTCGCCAGCGTCCGCACGAGCCCGAACGCCAGTGACGTCAGCCTGCCGGGGTCGCTGTCGCCGAGGGCGGCGTACACGTCGCCCGCCGCCCAGAGCACGACGACCACGACGCACGACACCGAGCCGACCGACGCGAGCGCGACGGTCCTGTCCACCTTCATGCACTGGCGGTCGGGCGAGACCCCGTTCCGGTTCCCGGGGAACTGCCGAGGTGTGACCGAGGGAACTTTCGTCCACTCGGGATCGTGGCCCGCCGGAACTCGCGGGAACCAACCCGGCCGCCGCCGCGACCTGTAGGCGTGAGAAGCGTCAAGTTGAAGCCGTCACACGGTTTGGCGGCGTTGCTGGTGTCGCTGACCGTGAGCTGTTCCGCCGCGCCCGCGCCACCGGCCGCGCGGGAACAGGGCACCGTCACCGTCCAGGACTGCCAGGGCGAGGACATCACGTTCACCAGCACGCCGGCGCGCGCGGTGACCCTGGACGGGTGGGCCGCCCAGGCGATGGTGCGGCTCGGGCTGACGGACAGGATCGTCGGCACCGGCTTCACCGGACCACTCGCCGTGGAGAAGGAGCCCTACCGCGGCGCGCTGGCGAAGGTGCCGGTGATCAGCGACAAGGTGCCCGGCACGGAAAGCGTCGCCGCCCTGCGGCCCGATGTCGTGCTGACGAGCTTCGCGTCGTTCGGCGGCGGGTCCGGACCCAAGGACGCCGACCTGGTCACCATGGGGGCGCCCGGGATCGCGGGGTGCATCGCCGACCGCACCAGGCCCATGACCGACCTGTCGGTCACCTACGACTACCTCGACCGGCTCGGCAAGGTGTTCCGCGTCGAGGACATGGCGACGGCGCTGATCACGGAACTGAAGGGGCGCGAGGCCGCGGTCAGGGCGAAGACCTCGTCCGGCGCGCGACCGCGCGTCATGGCTCTCGCCGACAACCCGGTCGCGGGCCAGCCGGTGAAGGCCCTGGGCGGGTCGACGCCCGTGAACGCGCTGATCGAACTCGCGGGCGGCACCAACGTGTTCTCCGAGGTGGACGGGATGCACGCGGACGTCTCACCGGAGAAGATCGCGGAACTCGACCCGCAGGTGATCTGGGTCGTGACGGACTTCAGCTTCGCGAAGGCCAAGGGGCAGGAGCTGGTCGGCCAGATCAGGGCGAACCCGTTCCTCGCGACGACGAGCGGCGCCCGTGACGGCCGGATCGTCAGCAGCTCCCAGTACGTCGTCGGGTTCCCGTCCGCGCTCAACCTCGACGGTCTCGAGCAGCTCGCGCGGGAGCTGCACCCGTGAGGACGGGTCTCGTCCTCGCCGTGGTCGTGTCCGTCGTGGTCGCCGTGGGCATCGGGCCGGTGACCGTGCCGGTCGGCGACGTGGCGGGGGTCCTGTTCGAACGGCTGACCGGCGGCATCGCGCATCCGGGCACCGACCTGATCGTGTGGCGGTTGCGGCTGCCGCGCGTCCTGCTCGGCGCCGTGGTCGGTGCGGGGCTCGCGGTGGCGGGCGCCGTCGTGCAGTCCGTCGTGCGCAACCCGGTCGCCGATCCGCACCTGCTCGGCCTGTCGTCCGGCGCGTCCGTCGGCGCGGTCCTCGTGCTGACCTCGGGCACGACCTTGCTCGGCCTGATCACCGTTCCGCTGGCCGCCTTCGCCGGCGCGACGTTCGCGATCGTCGTCGTGCTCGCGATGGCCCAGCAACGAGGCCGCGTGCAACCGTTGCGGCTGGTGCTGGTCGGGGTCGCGTGCGCGCACCTGTTCAGCGGCGTGACGTCGTTCCTGCTCGCGAGCACCAACGACACGGCGGCCCAGCAGCAGATCATCTTCTGGATGCTCGGCGGGCTCTCCGGCACGCAGTGGGACACCCTGCTGGTCCCGGTGCTGGTGCTGGCGTTCGCGATGCTCGTCCTCATGACGCGGTCGCGGCGGATGAACGCCCTCGTGCTCGGCGACGACGCCGCGGCGGGACTCGGCGTGGACGCGGCACGGCTGCGCTGGCAGCTGCTCGTGCTGACGACGCTGCTGACCGGCACGCTGGTCGCCGTGTCCGGCGGAATCGGGTTCGTCGGCCTGATCATCGGCCACCTGGCGCGGATGCTGGTCGGTGCCGACCACCGCCGGATGCTGCCGGTCACCGCCGCGCTCGGCGCGTGCTTCCTCGTGTGGGCGGACGTGCTGGCGCGCATCGTGATCGCCCCCGCCGAACTCCCGGTCGGCGTCGTCACGGCGTTCCTCGGCGTGCCGCTGTTCCTGCTGGTGATGCGCCGCGCCGGCCACAGACTGGAGACGGCCTCGTGAGTCTCGCAGTGGAGGACGTCAGCGCGTCGCTGGGCGGCAAGCAGGTGCTGCACAACGTTTCCTTCACCGTCCCCGACGGCCATTTCGGCGTGCTCGTCGGCCCCAACGGCAGCGGGAAGTCGACGTTGCTGCGCACGGTGTTCCGGGCGGCGCGGCCCTCGGGCGGACGGGTGCTGGTGGACGGCGAGGACGTGTGGCTCTCGACCGCCCGCGACGCGGGCAGGCGCACCGGGGTCCTGTTGCAGGAGCAGCACTCCGGCTTCGAGTTCACCGTCGAGGAGACCGTCGCCCAGGGCCGCACCGCGCACCTCGGTCGGTTCGACCGGTTGACGAAGCAGGACGACGAGATCGTCGCCGAGGTCTGCGAGCGGACCGGCCTGGCGGCCTTCGCGGACAGACGGCTCGCGGAGCTGTCCGGCGGCGAACGGCAGCGCGTGTTCCTGGCCAGGGCGCTGGCGCAACGCCCTCGCCTGCTCGTCCTCGACGAGCCCACCAACCACCTCGACATCCGGCACCAGCTCGACCTGCTGGAACTGATCCGCGACCTCGGCATCACGGTGGTCGCGGCCCTGCACAGCCTCGACCTGGCCGCGGCCTACGCCGACGCGGTCGTCGTGCTCGACGCGGGCCGGGTCGCCGCCTCGGGACCTCCGGCGGAGGTGCTCACCGGGGACCTCGTCAGTGAGGTGTTCGAGGTCGAGTGCACAGTGGACGTGGTGGCCGGCGTGCCCCGGTTCGGTTTCCGGCCGAGGGCCGGTGCGAGTCCAGGTCGGGGGAGGTGAGGTGCCCGGCACGACCACCTGCCCGTGACCGGACCCGTCAGTCCACGACGGCGGTCACCTCCGCCTCCACCAGGATGCCCGGCTCGAACAGCACCTCGACGCCGATCAAGGACGCCGGCGGGGTCGCCGTGATGCCCAGCTCCTTCGCGGCCTGCTCGACCCCCGCGGCGAACGCGTCGTAGCTCTCCCGCCGCCACCCGGCCGCGTACCAGGTGATCCGGACGACGTCGTCGAACGTCGCCCCCGCCGCGGCCAGCGACGTCACCACGTTGCGGTACACCTGCACGACCTGCCCTGTCAGGTCGCCGGGCGCGACGAGTTCGCCGTCGCCGTTCCACGACACCTGACCGGCCACGTGGACCTCCCTGCTGCCGGTGGCCACCGCCACGTGGTGGTAGTCGGGCACCTGGACGAGGCCTTCGGGGTTGATCAGGGACACCGTCATCGCTCACTCCTCGAATAACTTCACGCTTGAAGTGACAACACTATGCAGTGACTTCAAGTGTGAAGTCAAATGAGTCCCGGTAGGGTGTGCGGGTGGCCGCAGAACCCGACCAGGACGCCCCGCGCTGGCTCGACGCCGACGAGAAGGAGGCGTGGACCGGCCTCATCTCGCTGGCGCTGCTGATGCCGGGCCGCCTGGAGGCGCCCGTGCACCAGGTGTCCGGGCTGACGCTGTTCGAGTACATGACGCTGAGCCAGATCTCCGAGGCGCCGGGCCGCGTGATCCGCATGAGCGAGCTCGCGTACCTGACGAACGGGTCGTTGTCGCGACTGTCCAATGTGGTCAAACGGCTGGAGCAGCGCGGCTGGGTGTCGCGGTCGCCCGACCCGGCGGACGGCCGCTACACCCTCGCCGCGCTCACCGAGAGCGGCCATGAGCTCGTCATCTCCACGGCGCCCGTGCACGTGCGCGCGGTGCGGGAGCTCGTGCTCGACCCGTTGAACAAGGCCGACCGGCAGGCGCTGGCGCGCATCGCCGCCAAGCTCCGCACCCGTCCGTCGGACTACGGCCAGGACGCGCGCCGGCCGTAGTGATCACCGACGTTGTCGACGTGATGCCCGGCGCGTGGTGGAGGCTAGGTCTGCATCGCACACGGAGGTCTTCGTGTGCCACCGTAAAGTCCGGCTGACCGTGCGCGGACGGCGCCTGCTCATCGAGCGTGTCGCCGTCGGACGCCCGGCCGCCCACGTCGCCTGCGCCGAGATCCACCCCGACGAGACCGCCACCGCCAGGCGCGCCCGCACCGCGCTCGGCGGACACCCACCCATCGCCGAGCCGAAGTCCGCGCGGATCAGGTCTGGTTCAGTGCGCGTTCCATCGCGCGGCGTGCGCGCCCGGCGGCGGCCTCGTCGTGCTCGACCTGCATGGCCGCGTTGAGCGCGAAGCCTGCGGCGAGGATCTCGAACAGGGCCTGCTCGACGTCGAAGCCCTCCGGTACCTCGCCCTGCTCCACGGCGATCTCCAGGTCGGCCCGCAGTTGGTCCCGCCAGCGCGACCACGCCCCGACCACCGCGTCGCGGACCTCGCCGGGACGGCCGTCGTACTCGCTGAG
This sequence comes from Lentzea sp. HUAS12, assembly GCF_024125735.1. Classification (NCBI taxonomy): domain Bacteria; kingdom Bacillati; phylum Actinomycetota; class Actinomycetes; order Pseudonocardiales; family Pseudonocardiaceae; genus Lentzea; species Lentzea sp. HUAS12. The sequence goes on along the minus strand of NZ_CP099738.1, from coordinate 2,554,351 downwards.
CGCGGCCGTCAGCAGGCAGCCGCCGGGCAGCAGCGGCTCGGCGAGGTAGCGCACGGAGTTGTCGCACAACACCCGCAGCCGGTGCAGGCCGGGCCGTTCGCCGAGCGCCGGTTCCACGAACTGGTGCCAGAAGTCGACGAACGCCTTGTCCACAGTGGAGATCTGCAACACCGACTTGGTGCCGAAGTGCTTGTGCACCCCGGACTTGCTCATCTCGAGCTCCTCGGCGAGCCGGCCGATCGTGAGGCCCTCCAGCCCCTCCGCGGAGGCGATCTCGGCGGCGCGGCCGAGGATCCGGGCACGGGTGAGCAGTGCTTCGGCGGCGGAACGGCGCGGCGACATGGGACAAGAATAGCGTACGCACGTTCGCTATTGATTTGGAGAACGTTCGTACGCTAACTTCGCCGCGCAGACCACGACGAGGGAGTGCGAAGTGCGAGTACGACGACTGGGCTGGGCGGGGCTCGAGGTCGAGGCGGCCGGCAGGAGGCTGCTCATCGACTACGTGCAGGACCTGACACCGCTCTTCACGGGCTGGCGGCCGGGCATCGGCCTGGTGGAGGCGAGCGGGCGCGCCGACGCGGCACTCGTCACCCACCTGCACCGCGACCACACCGACGCCACCGCGCTGGCGGGTGCCCTGACGCGGGGCGGGCCGTTGCTCCGCCCGGCACCCGGTCACGGCGACGACGTCGACAACGTGGCCACGCTGCTGAGCGAGCGCGAACTGGCGGAGCACGACCTGGGTGCCGAGGTCGTGGACACCTGGTCCGTCCACGAGTTCGGGCCGTTCACCGTCACGGCCGTCCCGTCCGTCGACGGCCTGGGCGACCCGCAGCTCAACTGGGTGGTGGAGGCCGAAGGGCAGCGCGTCTTCCACGGCGGCGACACGATGTTCCACGGCTGGTGGTGGCTCGTCGCCCGTCGCTTCGCCCCGTTCGACGCGGCCTTCCTGCCGGCCAACGGCGCGGTGGTCGACGCACCGCACCTCCAGCCGCCGAGCCCGGTCGCGGCCGCGATGGGCCCGCTCCAGGCCGCGGCCGCGGCGAAGATCCTCGGGGCCCGGCGCGCCGTGCCGATGCACTACGAGACGGAGCAGCCGTTCAAGATCCCGGGTTACGTCGAGGTGGGCGACCCGGAGGGGGAGTTCCGCGAGCACGCCGGACAGCGCGCGCACGTGCTCCCGGTGGGGGAGTGGCTCGACCTGGCCTCGTGAGGAGCGCTTCGCCCAGTCCGCGCACGAAGTTGTTAGACATAATTATTGACGTACGTTGTGATTGCAGCACACTATTGAGCCACGGCGGCCACGCCGCACCCCAGCAGGGCACCTGGAGGCTCGAATGTCCGCAGTGCGCGACCTCGGTGCCGTGGTGGCCGCTGCGGTGGTCCTGGTGGCGGGTGCGCCCGCCGTGAAGGCGGCGCCGTCCGAGCCGTGCCTCGGAACGGCGGCCTGCACGGCCGGACTGCTGTCCGACGGCACCCCGTACCAGTTCGTGAAGCCGTCCGCGTGGAACGGCGTGGTCCTGGTCGACCTGGACTTCGCCGCGGGCGGGCTGACCTCCCCGCTCACGGCGGGTCTCGTCGGGCGCGGCTACGCCGTCGGCGGCACGACCAGGACGTTCACGGGGTGGCGGATCGCCGGGGCCGTCGACAACCAGGCCGCCGCGCTCGACCGCTTCGAGGCGGCGTTCGGCCCGGCGCGGTGGGCGATCGCCGAAGGTCGTTCGATGGGCGGGTTCGTGGCCGCCGGGGTGGCGCAGGTCCACCCCGGACGGTTCGACGCCGCCGTGCCGATGTGCGGCGGGCTGGGCGGCTCGGTGGGGCAGTGGAACCAGAAGCTCGACACCGTGTTCACGCTGAAGACGTTGCTGTTCCGCGACACCGCGTTGCCGGTCACGGGGATCCCCGCCGACGTGCCGGAGGCCCAGCGGCAGTGGATCTCGGCACTGGCGGGCGCGCAGTCCACCCGGGAGGGACGGGCGCGCATCGCACTCGCGGCCGCGATCGGCCAGCTCCCGGCCTGGGGGCTCGCGGCCGACGGCGGCACGACACCGGTGCCGCGGTGGTGGGACGCGGCGGGCCTGCAGAACGGCATGTACCTCGCGCTGGCCGGCGGGCCGCTGCCGTACATCGGGCAGGCGATGAGCAGCAGGCGCGCGATCGAGCAGGTGACCGGCGGGAACCCGTCCTGGAACACCGGCGTCGACTACGGCCGTCAGTTCCTGTCGGCCGAACCGGCCCACCGGCTCGCCGTCGTGCGGCTGTACGCCGAAGCAGGCTTGGACCTCGGCGCCGACCTGAGACTGCTGGCCGGCGCTCCGCGCGTCGCTGCCGACCCGGCCGCCGTGCGGGCCTTCGCCCAGGGGCTCGTGTTCACGGGTGACCTGCGCGTTCCCGTCCTCACCGTCAACGGCACGGGTGACCAGATCTCGACCGTCGCGCAGCAGCAGTCCTACGGGGAACTCGCCCGCCGCGCGGGCAACGGCCCGCTCGTGCGGCAGACGTACGTGCGCACGGCCGGGCACTGCACCTTCACGGTGGGGGAGCAGGTGGCCGCGATCGAGAAGATGTGGCACCGCCTCCGGACGGGCCACTGGCCCGATGTCTCGCCGCGAGCGATGAACGCGCTCGCGGGCGACGGCCGGTACGTCGAGTACGGCCCACCCCGGTTCAACCGGCAGTACGCGGGCTGACGAAGAACGACCGGCGCACCACGACCTTGACACGACCAGGTGTCAAAGTCAGACACTATTGCCCACGTCCGTAAAGCGGATGATGTTGTATCGACGACGGGAGCACCGATGCTCAAGTCTCGTAGATCTCTTGTCGCGCTGCTGGCCGCGGTGCTCGTCGCCGCCACGGGATGTGGCGGCGGGGCGTCCGGCGGTGCCCAGAGCCCTGCCAGAGACGACGGGGCGGCGCACCACGACGCGCTTCCCCAGCAGTTCAAGGACTCGGGCGTGATCCGCTTCGCGGGTGACTCGCACCCGCCCTACCGGATCGTCGGCAAGGACGGCACGACGGTCACCGGGCTCGACCACGACCTCCAGCAGGCCCTCGGCAAGGTGCTGGGCGTGCGCACGGAGATGACCGTCGTGCCGGGACTGCCCGCCGCGCTGTCGGGCATGCTGTCCGGCCGCTACGACGCGTTCAACGGGCCGGTCAAGGACACGGCGGAACGCGAGAAGCAGTTCGACGCCGTCGTCTGGATGGTCACGAGGACCGCCTACCTGATCCCGAAGTCCGGGTCGTCCGGGGTGAAGGCCAGTGACGACCTGTGCGGCAAGAAGGTCGCCGCCGTGTCGGGCAGCATCGTGCAGGACCAGGTCGTCCGGCTGACCGACTGGTGCGTGAAGAAGGGCAAGCCGCCGGTGGAGTTCATCGGCCTGGCCGACACCAACGGCACCATCCTGGCCGCCAAGTCCGGCCGGGCCGACGCCGCGGGGATGACCGAGAGCGCGGCGATCGACGCGCTCGCGGCCGCGAAGGACGACTTCACCTACGTGACGCAGACAGACGAACAGGGCGCGGGCGTCGACAGGCTGGCCATGCTGCTGCCCAAGTCGAGCGGCCTCGGCCCGGTGGTGCACAAGGCGTTCCAGGAGCTGTTCGCGAACGGCGAGTACGACCGGATCATGAAGCAGTACGGGCTGGAGAACGTGAAGGTCGCGAAGCCCGAGATCAACACGGCGGCCGGCTGATGACGACGACCGCCACCCCGCACGAGCTCGGGCACGTGGACGTCGCCACCGCCCGCCCCCGGCCGAGGCCGTGGCGCTGGCTGCTGGGCGCGGTCATCGCCGCCGGCCTCGCCCAGGTCGCCTGGTTCGTCACGCACAACCCGCGGTTCGAGTGGCCCGTTGTGGCCGAGTACCTGTTCGACCCGAACGTGCTGGCGGGCCTCGGCACCTCCGTGCTGCTCACGGTGGTCGCGATGCTCGCGGGCTCGGTGCTCGGGGTGCTGCTCGCCCTCGGGCAGCTCGCGGACTTCGGCCCGGTGCGGTGGGTCTGCACCCTCTACATCGGACTGTTCCGCGGCATCCCGCCGCTGGTGCAGCTGCTGTTCTGGTTCAACCTCGCCTACCTGCTGCCGCGCCTGTCGATCGGCGTGCCGTTCGGGCCGACCTTCGGCTCGTGGTCGACGAACGACCTGATCACGCCGCTGACGGCCGCGTTGATCGGCCTCACGCTGCACGAGGCCGCGTACATGGCGGAGATCGTCCGCGCGGGCATCCTCTCGGTGGACCCCGGCCAGCGGGACGCGGCGATGGCCATGGGCTTCACCGGCGGGCAGACGTTCCTGCGCGTCGTTCTGCCGCAGGCGATGCGGGTGATCATCCCGCCGAGCGGCAGCCAGTTCATCTCACTGCTGAAGGGGACGTCGCTGGTGAGCGTCATCGCCATGACCGATCTGCTGCACGCGGTGCAGACCGTCTACAACCAGACTTACCAGATCGTGCCGATGCTGATCGTGGCGTGCTTCTGGTACCTGGTCGTCGTCACCGCCCTGTCGTTGCTGCAGCAGCGCCTCGAGCGCCGGTTCGGCCGCGGGCAGCGTTCCACGCGGGGGGAGTGGCTCGCATGACCGGGGTTCCCGTGCTGAGCGTCCGGAACATCCGGCGCAGCTTCGGCGAGCACGCCGCGCTCGACGGGGTCAGCCTGGACGTGGCGCAGGGCGAGGTGGTCGCCGTCATCGGACCGTCCGGCTCGGGCAAGTCCACCCTCGTGCGGTGCGTGCACCAGCTCGAACCGATCGACAGCGGCGCCATGTACCTCGACGGCGAGTTGCTGGGTCACGAGCACGCGGGCGACCGGGTGCGGCTGTTGCCCCCGCGCCGGGTGGCGGAACAGCGGCGCCGCATGGGCATGGTCTTCCAGCAGTTCCAGCTCTTCCCGCACTGGACGGTGACGCGCAACATCACCGAAGCCCAGGTGCGGGTGCACGGACGGGACCGCGCCCAGGCCCACGAGCGGGCGGTGGAACTGCTCGCCAAGGTCGGGCTGGCGGACAAGGCCGACGCCTACTCGCGGCAGCTCTCCGGCGGGCAGCAGCAGCGGGTGGCGATCGCCAGGGCGCTCGCCACCCGGCCGCGGATCATGCTGCTCGACGAGCCGACCAGCGCCCTCGACCCCGAACTGGTCGACGAGGTGCTGACCGTGATCAGGGACCTCGCGGCCGCCGGGCTGACGATGATCATCGTCACGCACGAGATCGCCTTCGCCCTGGAGGTCGCCGACCGCTTCGTCTTCATGGACCGCGGCCGCGTCGTCGAGCAGGGCCCCGTCGCGGACGTGCTCGGCGACGGCAGGTCGGACCGCCTGCGCGCGTTCCTGTCCCGCTACACCCAACAGCGCGGTTCCGCGCGGGAGGAGGGGGCCCGTGTCTGACGTGGTGACCGTGCTGTCCGTCGGGGACCTCGTGCTCGACGAACCGGACCCGGCGTCGTTCCTGGTGCCCGCGCGGAAGGCCCTCGCGGAGGGCGACCTGGTGATCGGGCACGTGGAGGTCCCGCACAGCACGACGGACGTCCAGGTGAGCACGGACGTCCCGGCGCCACCGGCCGACCCCGCCGGGCTGGCCGCGCTGGCGGACGCGGGCTTCCACGTCGTGACCCTCGCGGGCAACCACGTCTACGACGCAGGCGAGATCGGCGTCGCGGACACGATCGCCCACGCGCGTGCGGCCGGGCTCGCCACGGCGGGAGCGGGACCGGACCTCGGTTCGGCGCGCCGCCCGGTGGTGCTCGACCGCGGCGGGGTGCGGATCGGCGTGCTCAGCTACAACCTCGTCGGTCCCCGCGAGTCCTGGGCCACCTCCCGCAAGGCCGGCTGCGCCTACGTCCGGGTGCTCACGCACTACGAACTGGACCACGCGACTCCTGGTGGTCCGCCGAGCGTCTACACCTTCGCCGACCCGGTGACCCTGGCCGCGATGGAGGACGACATCCGCGCGCTGGCGTCCGAAGTGGACGTTGTCACCGTGTCGATGCACAAGGGCGTCGGGCACACACCCGCCGTGCTGGCGATGTACGAACGACCGGTCGCGCGGGCCGCGATCGACGCGGGCGCGCACGCCGTGTTCGGCCACCACGCGCACATCATGCGCGGCATCGAGGTCCACCGCGGACGCCCGATCTTCCACGGGCTCGGCAACTTCGTCACCGTCACCCACGCGCTCTCCCCGACCGGCAACGACAGCGCCGAACGCGCTGGCTGGGCGCGCAGGCGGGTCGAGCTGTACGGGTTCGCGCCGGACCCGGACATGCCGTTCTACCCGTTCCACCCGGAGAGCAGGAACACGGTCGTCGCCCTCTGCCGCTTCGACCGCGACGGGATCGTGGCGGCCGGGTTCCTCCCGTGCCGGATCGACGACGCCGGGCGGCCGGTGCCGGTGTCGCGTTCGGACGGTGGCGGCGAGGTCGCCGACTACGTGCGGGCGATCGGCGAGAAGGCCGGGCTGGCGACGGAGTTCGCCTGGGACGGCGACGAGGTCGTGCTGCCGGGCGTCCGCCCCGCTCAGCCCGCGTAGTCGCTGCCGTGTCCGCGCACCAGGGCCGCCACGTCCTCGTCGTACCGGCCGACGACCTGCTTCACGCGCTGCTCGGCCAGCAGCGCCAGTTCGTCGTACAGCTCCCTGAACAACGCCCGGGCTCGTGCCCGCGGCCACGGCTGGGGCAGCAGGGACATCGGCAGTTCCGGGTCGAGGCCCGGGAACCGGCGCCAGGCGTCCATGAGCGCGGTGCGCACGACGAGGGCCTCGGCCGTGCCGATCCGTCCCCCGGCCAGCCTGCGGCGCACGGCGGAGTACTCGTCGATCAGGGCGGCGTACCTGTCGTGCAGTTCGTCGAGGTCCCAGGCGGTGATGGGATGACCGCCGTGGGGACTGCCGTCGGCGACCTCCGCGCGCAGCACCGTGGCGGAGTCGATGCCGAGCTCGGACAGCACGTCCGTGATCGCGGCGACCCGGTCGTGCGGGGAGACCCAGACGCCGTCGAACAGGGACTCGAACCCGAGCCACGCCAGCCGCGAGCGCAGGGCGTGGCGCAGGTCGCGCTGCTCCTCGGGCACCGAGAAGACCGCGATCGTCCACAACCCCGTCCACGCCTCCTCGGTGGCGCCGAACGCGACGATCTGCCGCAGGCCGTCCTCCAGGACCTGCGCGGCACGCGGGCTGAGCGCGTAGGAGGTGTGGCGGCCCGCCCGCGACAGCTCCAGCAGCCCGCGGCGGGACAGCCTGCTCAACGCGGCCCGCGCGCTGATCTCCGTGATGCCGAACTCGCCGAGCAGTTCCACGAGCGCGGCGGAGGGCAGCGGTGCCTGCTGGCCGTACCAGTAGTCGCCGATCAGGGTGAGGAGCAGGTGCTGGGGGCTGCCGCCGGACTGCATCCTGGGGAGCGCGGGCACGTCGTGAGGAGCGGCGGACATGCCCTCACTCTACATTTTCCGCATCGGCCGACACGAGATGAGAAGTATGACCCGTTGAGGTGTTCTTGCTCTCGGCACACGTCTTGGCGCCCTGAGGAGTGTGGAGCGAAAATGCTTGACACTTTGCTTAGCGACTGGTCGAGTATGAGTCGAGCTTTGAGTGGTGCGAGGGGAGTGCGGATGTGGTCGAGTCCTCGCCGCCGAACCGCGCTCGGTGACGGGTCAGGGCGCCCGGTGGGTGGTGTGGTGGCGGACCAGGTCGACGTCCTCCGGGTCGAGCTCGAGGACGACCTGGCGCACCCGGTGCTCGGCCAGCGGCCCGAGCCCGTCGTAGACCTCGGCGAACAACGCCCGTGCGGTGTCACGGGGCCAGTCGGCGGGCAGCAGCTCGTGCGGGAGGTTGGGGTCCTTCCACCGGAACGTGCGCCACTCGTCCATGACCTCCGTGCGGCGCACCAGTGCCTCGGCCGCCGTGACCCGGCCCGCGCGGACCTGCTCGGCCAGCGGCGACACCGCGTCCACGAACCGGTCGTACAGGTCGCGCACCTCGTCGAGGTTCCAGGCCTCCGTCAGCGGCCGTCCACCGACCGGGCCGCTGCTGCGCAGCACGACCGCGCTCGTCACGCCGAGCGCGTCGAGCTCGCTGACGGCGTCCTCGCCGGACGCGGTCGGCGAGATCCAGAAACCGTCGAAGATGGGCGCGAACCCGAGCCACCGCAGTCGCGTGCGCAACTGGTGGCGCACCTCGCGCTGCTCCTCGGGGACGGAGAACGCGACCGTCGTCCACGTGCCGTCCCAGGGCTGCGACGTCAGTCCGAACGACAGCACCCGGCGGACCGAGTCGCCCAGCGTCACCGCCGCGGAACCCTCCACGCCGTAGAACGTGCGGCGCCCGTTGCGGTGCACGGTGATCATGCCGCGGCGGGACAGCCTGCTCAGGGCCGCCCGCCCGCTGGTCTCGGTGACCCCGAACTCGGACAGCAGCCGCACCAGCGCCGCCGACGACGGCCGACCGCCGCTGGAGAGCCAGTAGTCCGCGTAGAGCGTCATGAGCAGGTGCTGCGGCGCGCCGCCGTGCTGCTGGCGGGGGAGCAGGTCGGAGCGGGGTCCGCGCGGAGAGGCGGATCGCGGCGTGGCCGTCACGATCAACGAGTGTAAGGCGGGATGCCGGCCGTCACGGATCGTGCCGGTCGTGACCGAGGAGGTGCGCAGGTGACCGAGCAACCACTCGCCGGGCGGACGGTCGTCGATCTCACGACGGCCCTGGCCGGGCCCTACGCCACCCTGCTGCTCGGGGGACTGGGCGCGCGCGTGATCAAGGTGGAGAACCCGCGGACCGGCGGGGACTCCTCGCGCGGCAACGCGCCGTACCTCGGTCGCGACGGGCTCGGGCTCGGGCGGGTCCACGACGACGACATGTCGGTGTCGATGCTGCTGCGAGGGCGGAACAAGGAGAGCGTGACGCTCGACCTCAAACACCCCGACGGCCGTGGTGTCCTGACCGACCTGGTGCGGCGGGCCGACGTGCTGGTGGAGAACTACAGCGCGGGTGTCACCACCCGGCTCGGCATCGACCCCGCGGCGATGCTGGCCGTGAACCCCAGGCTGGTCTACACGTCGATCAGCGGGTTCGGTGCCCAGGGCGGGCCGGCGAAGGCCATGGACACGATCGTGCAGGCGCTGTCCGGGATCATGGGCACCGCCGGGCAGGAGGGCGACGACCCGGTCCGCAACGGCCTGCCGGTCGGCGATCTGGTGGCGCCGCTGTTCGCGGTCATCGGCACCCTCGCCGCGCTCGTGCAGGCCGACCGGACGGGCGTGGGGCAGCTCGTGGACGTGTCGATGCTCGGCGCGTTGACGTCACTCGTCGCGTGCGAGCCCTTCGACGCGTATGCGGCCGTCGGCCTGGTGCAACGCACGGGTTCTCTTGTGCCGAGACTCGCGCCGTTCGGCTTGTTCGAGGCCAAGGACGGGTGGCTCGCGCTCTGCGGCCCGACCGACCGGTTCGCGGCGGGGGTGTTCCAGGCCATGGAGGAACCGGGACTCGCGGCGGATCCCCGGTTCGCCACCAGGGACGCGAGGGTGGCGAACGCGACCGCGCTGCACGAGCTGATCGGGACGTGGGCGGCGGGGCAGGACCGCGCCGCGGCGGTGGCGTCGCTCGTCGAGAACGGCGTGCCGGCCGCCGAGGTGCGGGAACCCGCGGAGGCCGTCCGGGACCCGCTCGTCCGCGCGCGCAACGAGGTGGTCGCGCTGACCCACCCGTCCCACGGCGCCACCGCGGACATCTCCGCCACCGGGGTGCCGATCGTGTTCTCCGGTTCGGCCGCCGGCTTCGACCGGCCGGCACCGGCCCTGGGCGAGCACAACGACCTGGTGTACGGCGACCTCCTCGGCTACGACGGGGACCGCCTCGCCGCCCTGCGCGCGGATCGGGTGATCTGACCGTGGCCACCCCTCTGGAACAACTGGTCGGCCACTACGAGCGGCGGTACCCGGTCGCCGCGGACGGGCTCGTGATCGGCTGCGTCGGCCAGGACGTCCCGGTGGAGCTCGTGACCGCCGCCGGCGCGCTTCCCGTGCGCCTGGCGGGCCGGCCGGGCATGGACGTCACCGAGGGCGAGACCTACCTGGGCCGCGGCGTCGACCCGTCCGCCCCGTCAGTGCTCACCCGCCTGCTCACGGGGGAGTACGGCAGGCTCGACCGGCTGCTGGTGTCGCGCGACTGCGAGGCCTCGCTGCGGCTGTTCTACGCCGTGCGGGAGCTGCGGCGGCTCGAACCCGGCCTCGGCCTGCCGGAGACGTACCTGGTCGACGTGCTGCACCTGCCGCACTGGACGACCACGCGGTACGTCGAGGGCCGCTTCGCCGAACTGGTCGCCGTGCTGGAGCGGTGGACCGGGACGCGGCTGACCGGGCCGCGGATCGCGTCGGCGATCATGGCGCACGACGCCCGCCGCGACCTGTGGCGCGCGGTGTCCGCCCTGCGTCGCGACCTCCGGCTGACCGGGGTGCAGGCGCTGGCGGCGTTCGGTGCCGTCCTCCCCGTGGTGGAGCACAACCGGTTGCTGCGGCAGCTGCTCAAGTCCGATTTGGACGTCCACGCGGGACGCCGGATCTTCGTCACGGGCAGCTCGCACGACAACCCGGAGGTGTACCGGTCGCTGGAGGAGGCGGGGTGCGTCGTGGTCGGCGAGGACCACGACTGGGGAGACCTCCTCGCCGCGCGGCTCGTGGGCGAACCCACCCTCGCGGCGCTCGTGGAGCGTTACCAGTACAACGGCCCCACCGCCGCCCGCGGCTCCATCGCCGACCGGGCCGCGCACACGGCGCGCGCGGCCGTCGACCGCGCGGCCGAGCTGGTCGTGTCGTACGTCCGCCGCAACGACGACGCCCCGCCGTGGGACTTCCCGGCGCAGAAGGAGGCCCTGGGGCGGCACGGCATCCCGGCCGTGATGTTCGAGCACCAGGAGTACGGCTCGATCGACCTCGCGGAGGTGTTCGTTGGCTGAGAAGCTGCTGGCCTCGGCGACCGAGGCGACCCGCTACCAGCGCGAGTGGTTCCAGGGCCTGCACGAGCCCGTCGCGGCGGGCGGGCCGCTGGCGCTGGTGAACGCCGACGCCCCGCAGGAGATCTTCCGCGCCATGGAGATCCCGTACGTGGTCAACCAGTGGTGGGCCTCCGTGGTGGCCGCCAAGCAGAGGGCGCCCCACCACCTCGAACTCCTGCGCGAGCGCGGCTACCCGGACCACACCGAGCAGTACAGCTCGATCTCGCTGGCGTCGCTCTTCGACCCGGAACCGCACAACGCGCCGTGGGGCGGCCTGCCCCGCCCGACGATCGTGCTGGCCGAGACCGTCGGCGACGGCGGCCGCAAGATCTTCGACGTGTGGGGCAGCCGGCCCGGCATCACCTACTACGCATTGGAGAGCGCGGCCGAGAACGCGGTCCCGGTGAACTGGTGGGACCTGATGCCGCACGACTGGGAGAAGGCGGTCGGCACGGCGAGGCTCGACCTGATGGTGTCCGAGCTGCACAACCTGATCCGCTTCCTGGAGACGACGACGGGTCACGTGTTCAGCGAGCGCGCGTTGCGGCGGGTGCTCGACCTCGTCAACGAACAGGCGGAGTGGAACCGGCGCAGCCGCGACCTCATCGCCCGCACGACGCCGAGCCCGCTCGCCGTCACCGACAGCATCCCGAGCGTCATGATCCCGCAGTGGCACCGGGGATCGGAGTGGGCGCGCGACGCCGCCCAGCGGTTCTACGAGGAGGTCGAGGACCGCGTCCGGGCGGGTGCGGCGGTGTGCGAGGACGAGCGGGCCCGGCTCATGTGGATCGGCCGCGGCCTGTGGTTCGACATGGACTTCTACCGCAGGTTCGAGGAACGGCACGGCGCGGTGTTCGTGTGGTCCATGTACCTCGCCATCGCGGCCGACGGCTATCCCCGCTACGGCGACGACCCGCTGCGGACGCTCGCGGCCCGGTTCGCCTCCTTCCACGACCAGCTCTACACACCACCGTGGTCCAGCGAGTGGTACGTGAAGGAGGCCAGGCTCCACCGCGTCGACGGGGTGGTGCACCTCGTCTCCGACGACGCGCGAGGCGGCTACTTCACCACCCGCGCCCTCCGCGCCGCAGGTTTCCCCGTGTACGAACTCCACGCGGACAACGTGGACACCCGTTCCTTCCCGGAGACCGCGGAACGCGCTATGGAGGAGTGGCTGGAGCGGGAGGTCGTGCGCCGGTGAGGCCGCCGCCCCGGCGCAGGACCACCACGACCGGCATGTGAACACCCCGAACCGGGCACCGACTTCCCCAGGAGACGTCACATGGCCACCCGTTCGTCGACCCGCAGAGCCCTGACCGCGCTGCTGACCGCTGTCACGGCCGGCGCCCTGGTGACCGCGCCGGGCACCGCCGCCGCGGCGGGCAACCCGTGGACCAGGGCGGGCGACGACGTGATCGCGTCGCGATCGGCCCGGCAGGGCACCGCCGGGTTCACCCTCGACCGGTCCGCGATGGCCGCCGCCCTGGCCGGAACGGGCACCGTCGAGGTCGTGCTGCCGACACCCGCGGGCACGTTCGAGCGGTTCGCGCTGGCGGACTCGCCGGTGATGGAGGCCGGGCTGGCGGCGCAACACCCGGAGATCAGGACGTATGCGGGCCGGGGGCTGGACGACCCGGCCGCGTCGGTCCGCGCCGAGCTGACACCACTGGGGTTCCGCGCCTCGGTGAGGTCGCAGCGGGGGCAGTGGTCGGTCGCCCCGCACTCGCACCGCGACCAGGGCCTCTACCACAGCTCCTACGGCCGTGCCCTGAGTCCGTCGGATCCGTTGCGGGAAGCGGAGGTCGAGTACGCGTCACGGCGGCCGGTCCCCGCGCGGGCCACCACGGGTCCGCTCGTGCAGGTGCGCGTCTACCGGATGGCGATCATCACCGACCCGTCCTACGCGCGGTACTTCGGCGTGGAGAACGTGATCGCCGCCAAGGCGTCCCTCGTCAACCGGATCGCGCAGATCTACGAGGACGAGCTCGCCATCCGGCTGCTGCTGGCCAACGGCTCCGAGCGGACCAGCCTCAGCACCGACGCCGAGGCGACCGGCCCGAACGGACCGTGCGGAGCGGCCCCCTGCTTCCGTCCCGAGGAGCTGGAACGGTGCGTCACCGGGACCCTGGGCAACGCCGCGACGGTGCTGGGTCAGCTGATCGGGGCGAGCAACTACGAGATCGGGCACGTCGCGCTGGGCGTGCGCGGCGGCGGGGCGGGGGTGCCGGGAGTGGGCGGCTCCGACAAGGCGGCCGGGTGCTCGGGCATCGCCACCCCCGTCGGTGACGCCTTCGCCGTCGACTACCTGGCGCACGAGATGGGGCACCAGTTCGGCGCCGAGCACACGTTCAACGGCGACCAGTTCGGCTGCGGCACCGGACAGCGCTCGGCCGAGTCGTCCTACGAACCGGGCAGCGGGTCGACGATCATGTCGTACGCGGGCATCTGCCAGCAGGACAACCTGCAGCGCCACAGCGACGCCTACTTCTCCCACCGTTCCCGCGCGGAGATCGCCTCCTTCGCGGCGACTCCCTGGTCGTGGAACGCGGACGAGGTGCAGAACGCGTCCCTGCGCGACTTCGGCGCCGGCGACTCGTTCACGCTGACCCACGACGGCCGGACGACGGCACCGATCACCTACGACGCCTACAGCCGGCAGGCGGTCGAAGCCGCCCTGGAGGCGGTCCTGCCCGCCGGGGGACAGGTCGAGGTCGCGGGCCTCGGGGACAACGTGAACCGACCCACCCCCTTCGACACCACCGGTTTCCAGGTGACGTTCGGGGGGAGCCTGGCGGGGACGAACCCGCCCTCGCTGGGGATCGACGTCGCCGGCGGGTCCGGGTGGGTCGGCGAGACGGTCAAGGGCGGCCCCGCGGTCAACGGCGGCCACCGCGTCCTGACCACCCGCAACCACGTGCCGGTCGTGACCGCGCCCGCGCGGCACACCATCCCGGCGCGCACCCCGTTCGCCCTGACGGGCAGGGCCGACGACCCCGACGGCGACCCGGTGACCTACCTGTGGGAGCAGAACGACCGCGGAGGGGAGAACCCCACGTCGCTCGTGAACAACACCAAGACCGACGGGCCCCTGTTCCGCGTGTTCGGCACCGCCGCCGTCGTGAGCCCCGAGGACGCGCTGAAGTACCGTTCGCCCGGCGCCAACACCGCGACCACCGATCCGAGGCGCGTCTTCCCGGATCTGGCGCAGATCGTGGCGAACAACACCAACGCGGTCAGCGGGCGGTGCCCGGCCGCACCGCCCCCTCCAGCTCCGGAGACCGGCTTCGACACGAACGTGCCCGCCGCTCTCGTCGACTGCTACTCGGAGTTCCTGCCCACCGCCGACTGGATCGGCGTGGACGGTTCCCGCACCCTCCACTTCAGACTCACCGCCCGCGACGGCAGGCAGGGCGGCGGCGGGATCGGCAGCGCCGACACGGAACTCGTGATCGCGCCGAACGCCGGTCCGTTCCTGGTGACCTCGCACGGATCCCGCTCGTCGTACCGCGGTGGCTCGCAGCAGCGGATCACCTGGGACGTGGCCGGCACGGCGAGTGCCCCGGTGAGCGCGGACGCCGTCCGGATCACCTTCTCCACCGACGGCGGGCGGACCTTCCCGCACGTGCTCGCCTCCCGCACCCGCAACGACGGCGCCGAGACCGTGCGGTTGCCGAGGGTGCGGACCGACCAGGGCAGGATCAGGATCGAGGCCGCCGCCAACGTCTTCTTCGACCTGAACGACGCCGATCTGACCATCACCTGGTGAAGCCCGGCGGTTCGACGGTTGATGATCGTCCGCAGTGGGCATCCAGGGCGCGCGACGCCGCGCAAGCCGGCGTCGGGAAGCCCGTGCAGGACACGGACAGCACAGAGAGCCAGTGAATTGCAGATCCAGCACGCCACGCACTCGACGCCCGCACTTCCGGCACACGGGCTCTTCAGCCACCCGGACGTGGTCAGCGCCAGGACGACCGCCGGCGCCTCGCCCGACGAGGGCGGGCGGTCGTACGCCGGACTCTTCCGCGAACCGGCCGACCCGGCCCCGCACCCCGGCGCCGCCGGATGAACCGCGGGACGACGAAGCCCGGCTCGACGCGGGCACCGGCGGGGTCGCGGTCGGAGTTCTCCCGGTCCGCGACCCGCCGGACGGTGGTCAGTCGTCGTAGGGGTCGTCAGCAGGCGTGGCACTGTCCCAGTCCGAGGCCAGTTCCGGATCGATGATCGCGAAACGGGTGCCGAGCGGGTCGGCCAGCACCGCCACCTGGCCCAGGGGCGAGGGATAGGGCTGGAAGCGGAGCCGGGCACCCGCGGAACGAGCCCGGTGCAGCGTCTCGTCGAAGCCCAGGCCTTCCGGTGCGGCGAAGTGCGCGATCCACCTCGGGGGCACGGACGCGGGGGTGTCCGGTGCCATCCGGACGCGGCCGATCACGGTGTCGCCGCCGGTGGAGTACACGACGTGGTCCACGGACGTGCCGTCACCGACCTGCCGCTGCCGATAGCCGAACAGCGCGCCGTAGAACGGGTCGGCGCGGCGCGGGCCGCGCGTGACGAACTCCAGCCACACGAGCGCTCCGGGCACACCCGCGGTGAAACCTCCGCCGTCCACGGGCTGCGCGATGCCGACCGTGGCGCCGCTGGGGTCGTCGACCAGCACCTTGGTCACGAGCCCTGGCAGGACCTGCGGCCGCGCCTCCAGCACGGTGCCGCCGAGACGGCCCACCCGCTCGCTCGCCGCGTCCAGGTCGGCGACGGCCAGGTAGGGGGTCCAGTCCAGGGTCGCCCGGCCCAGCGGGCGGACGCCGGCCACCGGCTCGTCGTCCAGCAGGGCGATCGCGTAGTCCTCACCCGCGTCGTCCCGCGTCCAGTGGTGCTTCCAGCCGAACACGCTCTCGTAGAACCGCGTGCTGCGCTCGGTGTCGTTCGTGGCGAGCTCCACCCAGCACGGGTGCCCCGGTCGGATGATCATGAAAGGCGCCGGCTCCTGGAGGACGTCGTCGGTCGCGATGCGTGCCCGCGCATCACGGGTGGGTCTTGGGCGTCTGCTGCGCGGCCCTGAGTTGCTGCTGCAAGTCGTCGACCTGCTGCTGGAGCCGGGCGACCCGCGCGTCGTCCGCCGTGGGGGCCGCCGGCGCCTCGTCGTCGCGCGAGCCCGAGGTCTCGGCCTTGAGGATCTTGGCGGAGCGCCCGAGCGACCGGGCCATCTCGGGGAGCTTCTTGCTGCCGAAGAGCAACAGGATCACCGCGGCGATGATCAGCAGTTCGGTGGCGCCGAGGTTGGACATGACTCACTTCCTCCGGGACGGGACGAACGGGCCCCGCTTGCCTGAGGCCCGCCACCGACCTTAGCCCGGCCCAGGTGTGTTCAGCGTTGGCGCGACCGCCGTCACACCGTCCAAATCGGACAGTCCGTCTCGAATGTGCTGTGGCGCACCGAATGTCCGGAACGCAGGACCTGGGCCTGCGGGTGAGTGGGATCAGTCCCGCGCCGCGAGCCTGCGCTGCGTCCGGCGGCCCCGCGCCACCATGAACGGAATCGCCCGCAACCCGAACCGCGGGAACGTGTCGGCGAGCCTGGCCAGCGCTCCCCGCCACCGCGGAACGGTGACCACCGGCCGCGGCCGGTCGAGCACGGCGGCGACGGCGGCGGCGATGTCCTCGGGCTGCAACAGGGTGCCGGAGAACGACAGCGCGGCCGCCGGGTCGTCGAGCTTGTCGTGCAGCATCGGCGTCCAGATGCCGTCCGGGCAGACGCACGAGATGTCGACGTCGTGGACACCCGCCTGCCGGAGGTCGGCGAGGGTGCTGAGGCTGAAGCCGATGGCCGCGTGCTTGGAGGCGGCGTACACCGCCTCGCCCACGACGGGCGTGATGCCCGCCAGGGACACGACGTTCACGACGTGCCCGCCGCCGTTGCCGCGCATGGCCTGGATCGCGGCGACGGTCCCGTTGATGGTGCCGAGGGCGTTGACCTCGACCATCAACCTGCGGGTGGTGGCGTCCTGCTCCCACGCGGGCCCGGTCACCAGCACCCCGGCGTTGTTGACCCACACGTCGAGCCGGCCCGCACGGGCAACGATGTCGTCGCGCGCGGCTTCCACGGCCGCCTCGTCGCGCACGTCGAGCACGCGTGCGAGCGCGCCGATCTCGGTGGCCGTCGCGGTCGCGGTTGCCTCGTCGACATCGGTGACGAGCACCGTGTAGCCGCGTTCGACCAGCATCCGCGCGACCAGCCTGCCCACGCCCCGCCCGGCCCCGGTCACGACCGCGCCCGCTTTCGCCGTCATGGCAGGCAGTATCGCGTCATTCGGAGTGCCACGTCACGGCGGAGTCGATGTCCGCGCGCGTCGTGCGGAACCCGTTGGCCGGATGAGTGGTGTCGGGGTGGCCGAACGAGACCCCGACGACGACGCGCCGGGTGTCCGGGAGGGCGAAGTGGTCGCGCAGGAAGCCGGAGTACCCCGCGAGCGCGGCCTGCGGTGCCGCGGCGAGGCCGAGGCTCTGCGCGGCGAGCAGGAACGAGTTGAGGTAGAGGCCGCAGTCGATCGCGCCGTAGACGCCGAGGTCGGCCTCGGTGGTGATGATCGCGACGTGCGGGGCGTCGAACAGCTCGAAGTTGCGCAGCATCTGCCGTCCGGCGGCCTCGTGGTCGCCGCGTTCGACGCCGACGCTCGTGTAGAGCTGCTTGCCGCACTCCCGGCGGCGTTCCTGGTAGACGCCCGTGTACTGCGCGGGGAAGGGGAAGTCCGGTTCGCCCGGGTTCGCCCGCAGGTGCTCGAGCAGCCGCGTGCGCAGCCGGTCCGTCGCCGCGCCCTCCGTGACGACCACGTGCCACGGCTGGGTGTTGCACCACGACGGGGTGCGCTGGGCGAGGGTGAGCATCTGGTCGATGGTGTTCCTCGGGACCGGCTCGGGCAGGAACTGGCGGCAGGTCCACCTCTCGGCGAGCAGCCGGTGCAGCGCCTCGTGCAGGTCCGGGGACGTGTCGGTGTTCAGGACGACCTCCAGGCGGTCTCTTTTCGAGACCGACGCTAGCACGAGAGTGGTCTCGAAAAGAGACCGAATTAGGTAGGGTCGGGTCATGCGGTACGAAGAGCTCGCCGACCTGCCCTGCTCGATCACCCGCCCACTGGTGGTGCTGGGGGACCGGTGGACGTTCCTGGTCCTCAAGGAGGCGTTCGCGGGTGTGCGGCGGTTCAACGCGTTCCAGAACAACCTGGGCATCCCGCGCAGCCGCCTGCAGGACCGGCTCGGCCGGCTCGTCGAGCACGGCATCCTGGTGCGGCAGCAGGCCGCGGACGGCGAGCACGGCGAGTACCGGCTCAGCCGCAAGGGGCACGACCTCTACCCGATCCTGATGGCCGTGAAGGACTGGGGCGACACCCACATGGCACCGGACGGGCCGCCGGTGCACTACCGGCACCGCGACTGCGCCGGCGAGGCACGGGTCACGCTGGCGTGCGACTGCTGCGGCGAGCGCATGACCGCGCACGACGTCGTGCCCGAGGCGGGGCCTGGTCTGCTGGTGCACGCCGAGGCGGCGACGCGGGGTTAGCTTTCCGCGAGGAGCTGTGCCGTGCGTTCGATGCAGCGCATGCGGGCGGGGGAGAAGTCGTACGGCATCTTGGTCAACGCCGTGACCGCGCTCATCTCCCTCACGTGCTCCTCGTCGTCCATGTCGAACAGCTCCTCCTCGGCCGCGTCCAGCCCGGCGGCCTCGATGGCCCGCACCAGTGCCTGGTGGTGGGCGTGGCGCCGCAGGGCGAGTTCCTCGACGCGCGGGTCGTCGGGCTCGACACCGTCGTCGAGGGCGGCTTCGGCCGCGTCGAGACGGTCCTCCTCGGCCCGGAGTTCGGGATCGGTGGCCAGCACGATGAACGTGCTCGCCTGGACCGCGGCGGCCACCCCACCGAAGATCCGCTCGGTGACCATCAGGGCGTCCAGGTCGGACGGGCGCAGCGAGCCGGGCGGCAGGTGGCGGAGCCGGTCCGACACGAGGTCGGAGAGCAGTCCCAGCGGGCTTCCCACGGCGCGCAGCCGCTGGACGGCCAGGCGCTGACGCCTGATGTCGGCCTCCTGGGCGGTCAGGGACTCCTCCAGCCGGCCCAGGTTCTCCTCGATGTCCCACGTCTCGTCGAACGCGGCCCGCACGTCGTCCAGCCTGATGCCGGTCTCCGCCACCCTGCGGATCCACAGCAGCCGGATCATGTCGTCGTGGCCGTAGCGGCGACGGCCGTCCCCGCCCCGTTCGGGCTCGGGGAGCAGGCCGATCTGGTGGTAGTGGCGGATGGCGCGCGGGGTCGTTCCGGCGAAGGCGGCGGCATCACCGATCTTGACCTGGCGGGGCGGCGTGAAGGAGAAGTGCATCGCAGACGGTGCCTTTCGAGCATGTGATGCCCCGAAGGACATCACATGCCGCCGCGTCACGTGCAACACACGAGGTGATCCGCTCAGTCGGCGGTCGCCGAGTCCTGCCGCCGCAACCAGCTCAGGATCGCCCGGGTCGTCTCCTCCGGTTCCTCCTGCTGGATCCAGTGTCCGCAGTCCAGCGTGACCACCTCCGCGTTCGGGACGAAGTCCGTGAGGTTCGGGGACTTCTGGACCGCGTCCCGCTCCCCGTAGATCATCAGCGCGGGCTGGTGGACGACCGGGTCGGCGTCCGCGAGCAGGTGCCAGTTGCGGTCGAGGTTGCGGTACCAGTTGATGCCGCCGGTGAACCCCGACGACTCGAAGGCCGAGACGTAGACGGCCAGTTCGTCGTCGCTCAGCACGGGGTCGCCGAGCGGCGTCTCGTCCAGGGCGAGTTCGATGAACGCCATGCCCGGCCGCGGTGCGCGCGGAGGCTCGTTCTTGCGGTACAGGTTGCGGAGGAACTGCTCGGTGTTCGCCTCGAACACCGCGTCCGCGACGCCCGGCCTCCGGTTGAAGTGGACGAAGTAGGAGTCGGGACCGAGCAGTTCCTCGAGGAACTCGATCCAGGGCTTCTCGCCGCGTTCGAGGTAGGGGACGCTCAGGTTCACGATCTTGTTGACGCGCTTCGGGTGCAGCAGCGCCAGTCCCCAGACGACCGTGGCACCCCAGTCGTGCCCGACGAAGGTGGCGTCCTCGTAGCCGTAGTGGTCGAGGAGGGCGACGAGGTCGCCCGTCAGGTGGTCGAGGTCGTAGGCCGTCACGTCCGCCGGGCGTGAGGAGTTCCCGTACCCCCGCTGGTTCGGGGCGATGACGTGGTAGCCCGCGGCGGCGAGGGCGGGCATCTGGTGGCGCCAGGAGAAGGCGTGCTCCGGCCAGCCGTGGCAGAGCACGACGGCCCCGCCCGTGTTGTGCCGTCCCGCTTCGAAGACTTCGAGCTCCACTCCGTTGACCGGGACGAGGGTGGGCTCAGGACTGGTCGGTGAGGTCATGCGGCGATCTTGCGGACCGAAACCGGTCACCTCGTGACCGGTTTTCGTGGAATCTTGCCCCTGTGCGAACCGACCGGCTGGTGGCCGTCCTGCTCCTGCTGCAACGGCGCGGGCAGGTGACCGCGGCCGAGGTCGCGAGGGAACTGGAGGTCTCCGAGCGCACCGCTCGCCGCGACCTCGACGCCCTGGCCGTGGCGGGGGTGCCGCTCTACTCCACGCAGGGCCGCGGTGGCGGCTGGCGCCTGGTGGGCGGCGCCCGCACCGACCTGTCCGGGCTGACCGAGGGGGAGGCCCGCGCCCTGTTCCTGGTCGCGGGCCCGGCCTCGGTCGCGACGCCGGCCGTGAAGACCGCCCTGCGCAAGCTCGTGCACGCCCTGCCGGAGCCCTTCCGGGACCAGGCCGAGGCGGCGGCGTCGTCGGTGGTCGTGGACCCGCGAGGATGGGGAGCGGGCCGGGCCGGGCGCACCCCGCCGCACTTCCTCACCGCCCTGCAGGACGCGGTGATCCGCGGCGTCCAGGTGCGGCTCGGCTACGTCGACCGCGACCACGCCGCGACCGAGCGGACCGTCCACCCGCTGGGCGTCGTCGCCAAGGGCGAGTCGTGGTACCTGGTCTGCCAGACCGACGCGGGCCGGCGCACGTTCCGCGTCGACCGCGTGACGTCCGCCGAGCCGACCGGCGATCCCGTGCACCGGCCCGCCGGCTTCGACCTCGCCGAGAGCTGGCGCGAGATCGCCGACGAGGTCGACCGCAGGCGAACGCCGCTGGAGGCCAGGGCGCTGTGCGTGCCGCACGGTGTGGGCGTGCTCCGGCTCGCGTTCGGCGGCCGGCTCGAGGTGGGAGGGTCCACTTCGGACGGACGAGTCGAGCTCGTGGTCCGCGGCCACGACGAGCACGTGCTCGCCGGAGAGTTCGCCGGGCTGCTCGAGTGGGTCGAGGTGACCGGGCCCCGGGAGGTGCGGGACCGGTTGGCCTCGATCGGGAAGGCGCTCGTGCGGCGGTACGGCTGACGGACCTACTTCTGCGGCAGCAGCACCGCGGACGGGTGGTCGGCGTCGTGGAAGACCTCCACCGCGGTCTTCCGCGGTTCCGTCGCGGTGTGGGACGGCCGTCCGTCGCCCAGGTTGCGGGCGAAGCGCGGGAACGCCCCGGCCGACACCTGCACCCGGAGCCGGTGCCCGCGGCGGAACACGTGCGCGGTCGGGAACAGCTCGACGGTCACCTTCGTCACGCCGTCCGGCCGCACCTTGACGAGGTCGTCGCAGATGTTGAGCGACCTGCCCCGTTCGTCCACGTCGCACAGCCGGACGAAGAGGTCGCAGGACGGGCGGTCCGCGCGGATCCACACCTCCGCCGTGACCTCGCCGATCACCTCGACGTCGGCGTCCAGCACCGCGGAGGTGAAGACCAGGACGTCGTCGCGCGCCTCCAGTTCGCGGTTGTCGACGGGACCCGCGCCGCGGCTCTCGAGCTTCGGCCCGCCCAGCGACGGCGTCGGCTCGGCGGGGTCGTAGGTGAACGACGTCGGCGGTGCCTGCGTTCCGGGCGCCTGCCGCAACCCGCCGCCGGGCGCGAGGTGCCAGCGCTGCGGGGTGTAGCCGGTGGGCGGCCACTCGTCGAAGTCGCGCCATTCGCCCACACCCATCACGAAGAGCCGGACCGGCGGCTTGCGCGGCGGCTCCGTGCCGCGGGCGTGGGCGGCGGCCCAGCCGACCGTGTCCCCGAGCACCGCGGCCATCCCGCCGGTGTGGCCGTGCCACCACGGCCCGACCGTCAGGTGCGCGTCGCGTCCGGCGGCCCTGAGCACCTGGAAGTCGCGGAGCTGGTCGGCGAGGAAGATGTCGTACCAGCCCGCGATCGAGCTGACCGGCACGGTCACGTCGCCGACGGACGGCGAGTGGTCCTCGTTCTTCCAGTACGGGTCGTCCTGGTCGTGGTGCAGGCACTCCTGGTAGAACGGCCACGTGTGGCCGAGCGCGGCGGTGTCGGCGTCGACCAGCGGCAACGTGCTCATGGCCCGCTGGACGCGCTTGCGCCCGATGCCGAGCACCGCGCGCCACAGCGCACCAGGACGTTCCTGCGTCGCCGTGCTCACCGACCAGCCGAGCAGCGTCTCCATCTCGAACCGGTCCGGCCGCAGGAACGCCAGGGCGAGCCGGGACGACGTCACGTGCGGCACCATCGCCTTGACCCGCACGGGAGCCTCCGCCGCGATGGCCCACTGCGTGTAGCCGAGGTAGCTGCTGCCGGTGAGCACCACGTCGCCGCCCCACGGCTGGTCCGCGAGCCAGCTCAGGGTCGACAACCCGTCCTCGCGCTCGTGCCGCATGGCCCGGAAGTCGCCGTCCGAGCCGAACGTGCCCCGGCAGCTCACCGTCAGCACGTGCAGACCGCGTTCGGCGAGGGCACGCCCGTACAACCAGTCCAGCGGCCCGCTGCGCCCGTACGGCGTGCGCACCACGGCGGTGGGTGCGTCCGGGGCCGGATCGGCGGGCGCCCAGTGGGTCGCGAGGAGCGTCCGCCCGTCGTGGGTCGGGATCCGCAGGTCTCGCTCGACGGTCACGTCGCGGCTGGTGGCCGGGGGAAGCTTCAGCAGCCGCTGGACGAGCAGTCCGATGGCCTTGCCGCCGAGGTCGAAGCGAGGTCGTGTGCCCACCTGATCTTTCCTATCAGGCCGGAGGGCGGACGGCGAGCAGGACCCGTGCTCAGCCGGCGAAGTGCGCCGCCATCAACTCGAGCGACTTCTCCATCGCGGCCTTGTTGCGCCGCGGGAACGACGACAGGTCCAGCAGCAGCGGGATCCGCGCGGTGGACCAGTCGAACGTCTCCGTCACCTCCGTGGCCCCGGCGTCGACCGGCGTGAGCCGCCACCGCCACCGGTGGCCGTTGAAGTGCCGCCACGCGATCAGGCGGTTCTCGTCGAACTCGACGACGGTGTTCTCGATCCGGTAGGCGAGCCCCAGCTTCATGTCCATGCCGAACGTGGCGCCCAGCGCGAGCCTGTCCGGTCCGCCCGGCCTGGCCGCGCGCACGGAACCCGACCCGTCGATCAACGCGTGACCGGCGGGGTGGGCGAGGAGGTCGAAGATCCGGTCGGCGGGCGCGGGGATCGTCCTGGTGACCGAGATGGCTCTCTTGGGCATGGTCCAACCCAAGCACCGCGCCACCGGCGCCGCACGACGGCGAGACGCGGTGCACACTCGCAGTGATCACAGCGGGAGGACTTGGTGGAACTGGACGACGTGGACGGCCGGCCGCTGCGGCCCGGGGCACGTGTCGCGGTGGCCGGGGCCGGCCGGATGGGGCTGCCGATCACCCGCACCCTGGCCGCCGCCGGGTTCGACGTGGTGGTGACCGACGTGCGGCACGACGTGGCCGGGGCGGTGATCGCGAGCGGCGCCCGCTGGGAGCCCGACGCGGGTGCGGCCGCGGCGGGCGCGGAGGTGCTGGTCACGGTCCTGCCGGGCATTCCGGAGATCCGCGAGCTGATGAGCGGTCCGGTGCTGGGGCACCTGCGCCGCGGGTCGGCGTGGCTCGACCTGACCAGCAGTTCGCCGCTGGTCATGCGGCCGATCCAGGACGACGCCCGCGCTCGTGGGGTCGCCGTCCTGGAAGCGCCGATGGGCGGTGGGCCCGATGCCGCGGCCGCGGGCGCGCTGCGGCTCTTCGCGGGTGGTGACGTCGCCACGTTCCGGCGGCTGCGGCCGTTGCTGGAGGTGATCGCCGACCGGGTCGAGCTGGTGGGCGGGCCCGGCCAGGGTTACACCGCCAAGCTGCTCGTGAACCTGCTGTGGTTCGGGCAGGCGGTGGCGACGGCCGAGGCCGTGCTGCTCGGGCAGGCGGCCGGTCTCGACGCCGAGGCGTTGCGCGCGGTGCTGGCGGACAGCGCGGCCGGGAGCGAGTTCCTGCGGCACGACCTGGCCCGCGTGTTCGCGGGCGACTACCTGCCGCTGTTCGGGCTGGACCGCTGCGTCGAGGAACTGGAGGCCGTCGGCGAGCTGTTCCGCGACCACGGCGTGCCGTCGGAACTGTCCGACGTGGTCACCCGTGTGCACCAGCAGGCCGCGGCGCGCTTCGGCCCGGTGGACGGCGAGCTGATGGGGATCGCGTTGCTGGAGGAGTGGGCCGGTTCGCTGTTGCGGCCGGGTGGCGCCGGACAGGTGGCCGATCATCTCTAAAGCTTCAGTGTAGACCGAAAAGCGGAACCGTTGAGTTCTGGTGGTGTCGGGGCCGGTTGTCTAAGGTGTCCGCCATGGTGCGACCACGGCGGGTGACGGCGCCCGTCGTCGGACTCTCGGTGCTGCTCGTGTTGTCCGTCGTCGCCTGGATCGGCGGTGACGCCGTGATCGACCGGCTCAACGCGACCCGCTGCACGGATCCGGCGACGGTCCTGGTCACCGCCGCGCCCGCGGTCGCGCCGGCGCTCAGCGAGATCGCGGACCAGGTCGGGTCCGGCGACGACTGCTACCGCGTCGAGGTGAAGGCGGAACCCGCGCGCGACACCATGACCCGGCTCGTGGACGGCACGGGGTCGCCTTCGGTGTGGGTGCCCGAGTCGACGACGTGGTTGCGGCAGGCGCGGGACTCCGGCGCGTGGCGCGTGCCGGAGTCGGGCACGTCGGTGGCGATGTCGCCGGTCGTGCTCGCCGTGAAGGACCCGGCCAAGGGCAAGAACTGGCGCGAACTCATCGGGCCGGGGACCAAGGCCGTCGCCGGGATCGCGGACCCGGCCAAGGACCCGGCCAGTCTCTCGGCGCTGCTCGCGCTGCGCGGGTTCGCGTCGGGGGAGAAGGACCCCGCGGCCGCGACGGTCGCCGCCATCAGGCCCGTGTCCGGTGACTACGCCGAACGGGCCGAGGACCTGTTCGCCCGCCCGCTGGACGTGTTCCCCACCTCGGAACAGGCGTTGGAGCGGCACAACTCCACGCCCGGCGCGGCCCGGCTCACGGCGGTCGCCGCGGAGAACCCGGTGCCACCGCTCGACTTCCCGTACGTCGTGCTGCCCGACGCGGGCGAGGCACAACGGGCGGGTGCGGAGAAGTTCCTGGCACGCCTGCGATCCGGGCAGGACCTCGGCAGGTTCGGCCTGCGCGCCCCCGACGACAAGGCCGCCGGGCTGGACCAGAACTTCGTGGACGAGACGTTGCGCCTGTGGAGCGGGCTCACGCTGACCGCGCGGGTGCTGGGCGTGCTGGACGTGTCCGGCTCGATGAACCAGGTCGTGCCCAGGACCGGGACGACGCGGATGGCGCTGGCCGTGGCGGCGGCCGAACGCGGACTGGGCATGTTCAAGCCCGGCACGCAGATCGGCCTGTGGAAGTTCTCCACCAGGCTCGACGGGGACAGGGACTACAGGGAGATCATCCCGTTCGCCTCGGTCAAGGAGCACCTCGCGAGCGGGCAGGCCGTCGCCGCCGTCCGCGCCACGCGAGCGACCGCGAACGGCGCGACGGGCCTCTACGACACCACCCTGGCCGCGTACGGGGAGGCCAGGAAGAACTGGGAGCTCGGCCGCATCAACATCGTCGCGATCATGACCGACGGCCGCAACGAGGACCCCGACTCGATCAGCCAGCGCGAACTGCTCGACGAGCTCGCCAAGTTGCAGGACAAGCGCAGGCCGTTGCCCGTCATCGCGATCGGCATGGGTCCGGACGTCGACGTGGACGAGCTGAAGCGGATCGCCGACGCCACCGGCGGCAGGTCGTTCACGACCGTCGACCCCGCCGGCATCAGCGACATCTTCGCGCAGGCGCTGAGCACCATGCTCTGCCAGCCGCCCGCCTGCCGTCCACAGTAGACGGATCAGTACGGGTCGTACTCGCCGTCGTGGCCGAAGAACCGCGCGACCGGCCGCAACCGCAGGCGCAGCAGCACCTTGATGCCCACGTTGCGCAGGAACCAGGGCATTTCGGCGAGCACCCGCCTGCGATCGGCCCAGTCCGGCTGCGCCAGGCGGAAGCGCGCGAGCGAGCCCGCCCGGTCCACGTACACGTAGCGGTTGCCGCACAACACCTTCGCCAGGATGCCGCTCGTGACGCCGATGGACGAGAACGCGTCGTGCACCAGGATCTCGCCGTCCGGCACGAGGTTCTCCGACCACAGCATGTCGTCGGTGTAGGTCCAGTAGTCGTGCTTGCCGTCGATGTAGAGCAGGTCGATGCGTTCGTTCCACCTCTTGCGCAGCCTGGTGCTGTACTCGGCTTCGAGCCGCACGACGTCCGCCAGGCCCGCGCGGGAGACGTTCTGCTCGAGGCGGGCGCGGGTGGACGTGCCGCCGAACAGCTTGCCCTCGACGAACGGGTCGACGGCGACCACCGTCGCGCCCACGGACCTGGCCGCGAGGCCGAGCACGGTGGTGGACCGCCCCTGGTGGCTGCCGATCTCCACGATCCGCGCGCCGGGCCCGAGCCGGGAGGCGGCTCTCCACAACATGGCCGCCTGGTCAACTGTCAACCACCCGGGAACCTGGTCGCCCAGCTCCCACGCTTGCTCGAACGCGGTCGAAGAAGTCATCGCCACCTGCCTGGATGCGCCCCAGAACGGTCGTGGGGGCCCAAGATAGCGATACTCGCCCGCGAGCACTACCCGGTGGTAACTTCCTGCGCCATCACCAGCCTGAAGATCGCACACCGGAACCCGACCACGTGGGTGCTCCTCGCACTCGCGGTGTTGTCGTTCGCCCAGCGCTTCGGTCAGACCACGTTCGACACCAAGCTCGACCTGGTCGTGAACCCGGTCGGCTTCCTGGGCAGGGCGCTGCACCTGTGGAACCCCGAGGCGACGGCGGGCGAGCTGCAGAACCAGGCGTACGGCTACTTCTTCCCGATGGGGCCGTTCTTCGCCGCCGGTCAGGTCCTCGGCATCCCCGCCTGGATCACGCAGCGGCTCTGGTGCGCGCTCCTGCTCTGCCTCGCCTTCTACGGGGTGCTGCGCCTCGCCCGCGCGCTCGGCATCGGCCAGGAGCCGACGAGGTACGCGGGCGCGCTGACGTACGCGCTGGCCCCGCGGGTGCTGACCGAGATCGGGCCGTTGTCGTCGGAGATGCTGCCCGCCGTCATGCTGCCGTGGGTGCTGCTGCCCCTGGTGCTGGCGGACCGGATCGGGTCGCCGCGCCGCGCCGCCGCCCTGTCCGCGCTCGCGGTGCTGGGGATGGGCGGCATCAACGGCGCGATGGTCGTGATGGCGCTGGTCCTCCCGGGGATCTGGCTGCTGACGCGCCGGTGGAACCGCGCGCACGTGAGGCTGGTCCTGTGGTGGGCGGCCTCGGTCATCGCCGTGGCGTTGTGGTGGATCGTCCCGCTGCTGCTCCTCGGGCGCTACAGCCTGCCCTTCCTCGACTACATCGAGTCCGCGGCGAACACCACCTCGCCGATGTCGCTGTTCCAGGTGCTGCGCGGGACGAACCAGTGGGTGGCGTACGTCCTGCAAGGCGAACCGTGGTGGCCCAACGGGTTCCTCCTCGTCGACAACCCGGTGCTGATGGCCGGGACCGCGGCGGTGGCGCTCATCGGCGTCGTCGGCCTGGCCAGGCTCGGGTTGCCGGAACGCCGCTTCCTCGTGCTGGGCACGCTCACCGGCCTGACGCTGCTGACCGTCGGGTACGTCGGGTCGCTCGACTCGCCGCTCGCGGAGACGGTCCGCGGGCTGCTGGACGGCCCGCTCGCGCCGCTGCGCAACGTGCACAAGTTCGAGCCGGTGCTGCGGCTGTGCCTGGTCCTCGGGTTCGTCCACGGACTGCACCTGTCCCGGCCCGCCGGGGTGCGCGCCGCGCCCGAGCACTGGCGGCGGCGCGTGCGCACCGGTGTGGCCCTGCTGCTGATCGCGGTCGTCGCGGCGCCCGCGTGGCTGCTGACCCTGCGACCCGGCCTCGGGTGGTCGGACGTGCCCGGTCACTGGCGCGAGGCGGCGGCGTGGCTCGCGGAGAAGGACGGCCGGGCGAAGACGTTGCTGTTGCCCGCCAACGGTTTCGGCCAGTACACCTGGGGCAGGACCGTGGACGAGCCGATGCAGTCGCTCGCGCAGGCCCCCTGGGCGGTGCGCAACCAGATCCCGCTCGGCTCCGAGGGCAACACGCGGTTCATGGACGCCGTCCACGACGCGCTCGCGGATGGCCGCGGTTCGGCGGGCCTGGCCGACTTCCTCGCCCGGGGCGGGTACCGGTTTCTGCTGCTGCGCAACGACATCGCGCGTGAACCGACCGGGGCGCCACCGCTCACCGTGATGCGCCAGGCGCTGCAGGGCTCTCCCGGCATCGAGCGCGTCGCCGAGTTCGGGCCCGAGGTGCGGATGAGCGACCAGCGGCTCGTCAGCTCGGTCGACGTGACCGCGACCGGAAGGTCGCTCGAGGTCTTCGAGGTGAAACGACCCGTTCCGGTCGTGTCGGCGGTCAACGCGGCGGACGTGCCGACGGTGAGCGGCGGGCCGGAGTCGTTGCTGCCGTTGCTCTCGCAGGGCCTGCTCGAGGCGGACCAGCCCGCGATCCTCGCCGGTGACGCGGCGGAGGGGTCCGCGGAGCTGCTCGTCACCGACGGCCTGCGGCGCAAGGAGCGCAACGTCGGCAGGGTGTCGGACAACCTCAGCCAGACGATGTCGGCGGACGAGGCGTCCCGGCAGGGGCGCGTGGCCCTGGACGTGTCGCCGTTCCAGGACGTGCGGCACCAGACCGTGGCGGAGTACCGCGGCATCCGGGCCGTCCGCGCGTCCACCTCGACCGCCTACGCCGACGCGGCGGGCACGATCGACCCGGCGAACTCCCCGTTCGCGGCGGTCGACGGCGACGGCGGGTCGGCGTGGCACTCGTCGAGCTTCACCGGACCCGTCGGGCAGTGGCTGGAGATCGACCTCGACACCCCGCGCTCGGTCGGTGAGGTGACGCTCGACCTGGTCGACGACCTGCGGGTGGGCTGGGCGGTCACCCGGATCAGGATCACCACCGACACCGGCGCGACCGACCACGACGTGCTCTCCGGCGGCGGTCCGCACTCCTATCCCGTCAGTCCCGGGCTGACCGGCAGCGTGCGCGTCACGGTCCTCGGCGTCGCCGCGGACCGGCAGGACGGCAACGTCGGCGTCAAGGAGCTGAGCGTGCCGGGCATGACGGCGCAGCGGGCGTTGCGCGTGCCCCGCGACCAGGAGGCGGCCGAGCCCGGCTTCTCCTTCACCAGGGGCAGCCAGTCGCGTCCCGCCTGCTACCGGACCGGCGACGCGGTGCGCTGCGACTCGTCGCTGTCCCGCTTCGGCGAGGAGGTCAACGGCCTCACCAGGCTGTTCCGCACCTCGGCCGCGGGCAAGTTCGTCGTGAACGCCACCGTCGTGCCCGCCGCGGGCGCGCGGAACCCGGTCGCACCCGAGGGCGTCACCGTCACGGGCACCTCGTCGCTCGCGGGCGACGTCGCGGCGAGCCCGCTGTCCGCTGTGGACGGTGACGTCGGCACGGCGTGGGTACCGGACGTGACGGACCTGCGACCGACGCTGACGCTGGCGTGGCAGGGGAAGCGGACCGTCTCCGAGTTCCGCGTGGAGGGGCGGAAGGGCTCCAGGACGCCGGTCGAGCTGGAGGCGCGCACCGACGCGGGCACCGAGGTGGTGCGCGTCGGCGCGGACGGGCTCGTCACGATCAGACCGGCGGACACCGAGAAGCTCGAACTCGTCGTGCGCGAGTCGGGAGGTTCCGGCCCCGCCGAGATCGGGGAACTCCGCGTGCCCGCCCTGGACGGCGTGCTCAAGCCGGTGCCGGCGGAGACCCCCTTCACCGTGCCGTGCGGCCGCGGCCCGGTCGTCGACGTCGACGGTGTCAAGATCAACAGCTCGGTCTCCGGCGTGCTCGGCGACGTCGTGAACCACCGTCCGCTCAGGGCCGTGCTGTGCGACGACGACCTGGCCACGGCCCTGGAACTCCCGGCGGGCGACCACGTCCTGAGCACCTCGCGGTCCGACTCGTTCGTGGTGCAGGACGTCTCCGTGACCCACGTCGGCCTGGCGAAACCCGTGGCGACGCATCGCGAGGTGACGATCGGGAAGTGGGACGCCACCGACCGGCGGGTGACCGTGGCGCCGGGCGCCCGCGCGCTGCTCGTGGTGCCCGAGAACGTCAACGACGGCTGGACCGCCACCCTGAACGGCCAGGTGCTCGAGAAGGTCAGGGTCGACGGCTGGCAGCAGGCGTACGTCCTGCCCGAGGGCGACGACGGCGTGGTCGCCCTGGAGTTCGGCCCGGACGCCCGCTACCGCACCGGTCTGCTGGTGGGCGCGCTCGGCGTGCTGGCGGTGCTGCTGCTCGCCGCGATCCCGGTGCGGCGGCGGGTGGCGTTCGTGGCGCCGTCGGAACGCCGGTGGCCGGTGGTCGCGATGCTGGTGCTGCTGGCCGTGCTCGGCGGGATGCTGCCGATCGTGGCGGTGATCGCGTGCCTGCTGGCGCGGGAGTTCTGGGCGGCCGCGCCGAAGGTGATCGCGGTCAGCGGGATGGCGCTGGGGTCGTCGGTCGCGGTGCTCGGCCGGATCCTCGGGCACGGGCAGGAGTGGGCGTACGTGCCGGTGGCGCAGGCCGCGCTGCTGGTGGCGGTGTCGGCCGTGGTGGCGGCCGCGTTCCGGCCGTTCGGGCGGCGGGACGAGAAGAGCAGTGAGGAGGAGGGCGGCGAGGAGGAGGCGGAGCGCACGGCTCCGGTGGAGCCCGTCAGGCCCGCCGCGTCCCCCGAACCTCGATGACCGCCCCCGCCACCACCAACCCGGCCGTGGCGAGCAACGCCCCCGTCACCACCTGTCCGACCGACCCGTTGAGCCACAACGTGATCAGCCCTACCTCGGCCCCGACCGCGATCCACACCGCCACGGTCGACCGCCGGTCCCCGCTCGCGATCCGCGAGAACAGCAGCAACTGCACCAACGCCAGGCACGACCCCACGAGAGCGAACTGCCACAACGGGATCGCCTCCCCGTGGTAGTTCGCCCCACCGATCAGCGACACCCCCAGCGGCCCGAACAACGCGCACCCGGCCACGACGAACGCGTCGAGGCCCGCGCACACCGCCAGCGCCTTGGGCAGCGTGCGGCGCCGGTCGTCCGCGTCGGCCATGCGCGGCAGCACCAGCACACCCACCGCCTGCGGCAGCCAGTACGCGATCTTCGTGACGACCGCCCCGACGGCGTAGCCGCCCGCGAGGTCGGCGAGCTGGTGGCGGGCCAGCACGAGGTCGAGGTTGACCAGCAGCACCAGCGCCAGCATCGCCTGCGACGCGTGCAGCACGTCGGGTCCGCCCGCGGGCCGGGCCGGGCGGGGCGCGCCGCAGAGCCGCCACCCGGTGAGCACGACGAGGAACGAGCCGATGGCCGTGCCCGCGAGCACCGAGGTGGACGTGGGGGAGAGCCACAGGCCGATCACCCCGCCACCGACCTTGCCGAGCCCTTCCAGCGACACCAGCAACGCCAGCGCGCCGAACCGGTGCGTCCCCTGCAGCAGGCCGTGCAGCACGCCCAGGACCGTGAGCGGTGCCAGGGAGAGCGCGAGCCACACGACCGGCCACGGGCCGTCCAGGTGCAGCAGGCGGGCGAGCAGCGGCACCAATGCCAGCGTCAGCACGGTCATGCCGGCGCTCACGGTCAGGCCCAGGCCGAACAGCGGGCGCGGGCCGAGGTTCGTCACGCGCAGGGCCGCGACGGTCTGCAGGCTCATCGCCGGCACGACGCCGATGACCACGAGGGCGAGCAGCGCGCTGAGCTCGCCGAAGACCGCCGGTGCCAGGGCTCGTGCCGCCGCGATGGTGAGCACGTAGCTGGCGGCGTTGGCGCCCAGCAGCGCGCCGGTGATGAGCAGGGCGTCCAGGCGTGTGGTCGTCGTAGCCGGAGCGGACACGCGAGATCCTTCCGGTGGCAGGCAGGGCTACCGGCGAGTACTACCGGCCGGTAGTTTCGGCGACTGTAGCCCCGGTGCGACCGGAGAGGGAGCAAGTGCGGCCGAACGGACTGACGCTCTACGCCACGTGCGCGGCGCTGGCCCTGGCCGCCCTCGCGCCCGTGCTGTCGCCCGGCTACGCCCTCGTCTACGACATGGTCTTCACGCCGGAGCAGCCGCTCAACGCCGCCGCTTTCGGCCTCGGTGACGCCCTGCCGCGGGCGGTGCCGGTCGACGCCGTGGTGGCGCTGCTGACCCAGGTGGTGCCCGGTCAGGTCGTGCAGAAGGTGGCGCTCCTCGCGATCGTCTTCGCGGGCGCGTTGGGTGCAGGACTGTTGGTGCCGACCGAGAAGACCGGCGTGCGGATCGTCGCCGCCGTCGCGTACTCGTGGAACGCCTACGTCGCCGAACGGCTCTTCATCGGTCACTGGACGCTGCTGCTCGGCTACGCGGCCCTGCCGTGGGTCGCCATGGCCGGATTGAAGATGCGGGAGGACCAGCCGCACGCCTGGACCCGGCTCGTGCTCGCGAGCCTGCCCGCCGTGCTCTCGGCGCCGGGCGGGATCCTCGCGCTCGGCACCGCGCTCGCCACGGCCGGGCGCCGCAGGGCCGGGCAGGTCCTGGCGATCGGGCTCGTGCTGAACGCGCCGTGGTGGGTGCCCTCGTTGCTGCACAACGGTCTCTCCGACCCGGCGGGCGTCGAGGCGTTCAGCGCGCGGGCCGAGAACTGGGGCGGACCGGTGCTCGGCGTCCTGGGGCTGGGCGGGATCTGGAACGCCGGGGTCGTCCCGGCGAGCCGCGCCAACCCGGCGCTTCCCGTGATCACGCTGCTGCTCCTGGGAGCGGCGGTCCTCGGACTGCGCGAGCTGTCGAAACGCCTTCCCGTGTGGCCGTTGGCGGGCCTGGGTGTCCTCGGCGCGGTGCTCGCCCTGATCGCCGTGCTGCCGGGCGGTGTGCCCGTGCTGGAGGCGTTGATCGAGCACGTGCCGGGCGCCGGTCTGCTGCGCGACGGTCAGAAGTGGGTGGCGTGGCTCGCGCTGCCGTTCGCGTTGGGGCTCGCGGCCGCGGTCGAACGGCTGCGCGCACGGCTGCTCGTGGCCGTGCTGCTGCTGGGACTGCTGCCCGACCTCGTCTGGGGCGGGCTCGGCCGACTCGACCCCGTCGACTACCCGGCGGACTGGGCCGCGGTGAGGGAGGAACTCGTCGGCCGGCCCGGTGACGTCGCCGTGTACCCGCTGTCGGCGTTCCGCAGGTTCGACTGGAACGACCGCCGCACCCAGCTCGACCCGGCACCGCGCTTCCTGCCCGGCACGACCGTCGTGGACGACTCGCTGTCGGTGGGCGGAAAGGTCGTGGCGGGGGAGGACCCGCGGGCCGCGCGGCTGCGCAGTGGCGACCTGACCGGCATCGGCTGGGTGCTGGTCGAGCACGGCACACCGGGCCGCGTGGACGAGAACCTGCTGGCGCGCCTGGAGAAAGTCCACGACGGGCCCGACCTCGCGCTGTACCGGGTGCCGGGAGCAGTGCCCGCTGAACCGAACGGCCCATCGGCTGCGCCCGTTGTGCTGGCGTGGATCGCGGCCGGGTCACTGATCGGCGTGAGCCTGTTGTGGAGATGGTTACCGGTCGGTAGATTCGCGGCACCCCGACGTGAGGAGTAGACGTGGAACTGGTTTCGGTGCTGGTGGCGATCGTTGCCGGGGCCGCTCTCGCCGGAGGGGTCGGTGTGATCGTCGTCGAGCAGAACAGCCCGGACAAGGTGGTCGAGCAGCGGATCGAGGAGGGCGTGCAGGCCCAGGAGCCCGAGGTCCTCGACTACGGCTCCCGCTGACCGGGTGACCGTGGCCTTCTCCGGGGACCCGGCGGCCTCCTGGAGCA
This sequence comes from Lentzea sp. HUAS12, assembly GCF_024125735.1. Classification (NCBI taxonomy): domain Bacteria; kingdom Bacillati; phylum Actinomycetota; class Actinomycetes; order Pseudonocardiales; family Pseudonocardiaceae; genus Lentzea; species Lentzea sp. HUAS12. The sequence goes on along the minus strand of NZ_CP099738.1, from coordinate 2,520,209 downwards.
TCCTGCTGGAGGCGACCCTGCGCGAGGCGCCGGACCCCGCGGCCGTGGCCGCGCGGATGTCCCGCGCCAGTGCGGACTTCCCGAACCTCGGCCCCGCCGCGCTCGTGGTCCGGCCGTCCGATCGGGACCTGACGCGCGCGGATTTCGCCGACGGTCACTACGGTGTCGGCGATCCGCTGGTCCGGGTGGCGCTGGCCGGGGAGTCCCTGATGATCGCCGCACACCACGGCGCGGTCGACGGGCTCGGCCTGATCGCGTTGCTGGGCATCGCACTCGGTGAACCGGTGCGGAGTTCGGCGACCGGCGTGGCGCTGCGCAGTCCCGACCGGCCGTACCTCCTGAGCGCTCTCGACCGCGTCCGCGAGGCGGTGTGGACGCCTCCCACGCGCATCCAGCCCTCGTTGCGGGGCAACGAATCCGGCGACCACCTGGTGTCCAGGGCGCTGCCCGCGCTGAAGCTGGGCAGCGCCAGACTCACGTCCGCCGCACTGGAGACGACGCGGAAGTGGAACGCGGCCCGTGGCGCCGCGCACGGTCGCGTCGTCGCCGCGATCGGGGCGTCGTGGCGTGGCGGCGCGGATCCGCGGCCCGAGGCCGACAGCGCGTTGCTCAGGCTGCGCCTGCCCGCCGGAGCGGTGGAGGACGACGTGCGTGCGCTGCTGGCGTCGGCCGCACCGGAAGCCGGCTTCCCGAACGCGCACAACCCGCTGGCGCGGTGGGGGATGCGGCTGCTGGCCTCGCGCCTCGGCAGCACCTTCCTCGTGTCGAACCTCGGTGTCGTCGAGGCGGGCGTCGCCGCCCTGCGCTTCTACCCCGCGGCGAGCGGCCGGTCCGGCGTCGCGTTCGGCGTGGTGACGACAGGGGAGGTCACCACGGCCACCGTGCGCGTGCGACGCCGGGACTTCGACGCGGCCGCCGCCGCGGGCCTACTCGACCTGCTGTGCGACGCGGCGCTCACCGGCCACGAGGCGCGGCGGTAGCCGCAACGCGCTGTGCACGGCGCTTTCGAACGCGTCGAGGCTCTCCTCCCAGCTGAACCGCTGGGCCCGTTCCCTGCCCGCCGCGCCCATCGCCTTGCGCAACGGCTGGTCCCGCAACAACTCCTCGGTCTGCCGGACGAAGTCGCGGAAGTCGTCGGCCAGCAGGCCCGTGCTGTGCTCCACGATCGCCTCGGCCACCCCGCCCGCCGAGCGGTACGCGACCGTCGGCACGCCGTGCGAGGCGGCCTCCATGATCACGATGCCCCAGCCCTCCTTGACCGACGGGCACACGTGCACCCACGCGCCGGCCAGGATCTCGTGCTTCGCCTGCTCGTCCACCCAGCCGTGGATCACGACGCTGTCCTGGACGCCGCGGTCGATCGCGTGCTGCCGCAGCACTTCCTTCCACGGGCCCTCGCCGACGAGTTCGAGTCGCAGGTCCGGCCACTTCGGACGGAGCTCGGCGACCAGGTCGATCGCGTGCTCCAGCCGCTTGTGCGGCACCAGCCGGGACACCGCGACGAGCACGGGGGCCTGCGTGCGCCGCGCGGTGACGGCGGGCGGCGCGTCCAGTCCGTTCGGCACGACGACCGTGCGCCGCAGTTCGACGCCGAGCGCGCCCAGTTCGTCCCGCGTGACGTGGGAAACCGTGATGTAGCGGCACTTCCGGTACAGCCGGGGGGCGAGCCACGACTCGATCCACCAGCCGATGCGCCCGAAGAACGGGCCCAGGGCGCTGTGCCACTGCTCGCGGTGCACGTGGTGCACCAGCACGAGGACCGGGCAACGCGCGACCAGGCGGCTGAAGAAGGGCATGCCGTTCTGCACGTCCACGATGACGTCCGCGTCGGAGCGCAGGATCGCCAGCAGGGCGTGCAGGTAGACGGTGAACTTGTTGCCGCGCCTGCGGAAGCGGACGCCCGCCACCCAGTCGCCGGACGGGGCGCGGTTGTGGTCCGCGCACTGGATCGCGACCCGGTAGCCGAGCCGTGCCAGCCCCGCGGCGATGCGTTCGACGTAGCGCTCGGAACCGCCGCCCTCGGGATGTCTCGTGTCGCGCCAATTCACCAGCAGAATGCTCGGCCGGTAATCAGGGCAACGCGACATCTGCCTCTCCCGGTGCTAGGTTACTGTCAAGTAGCCATGGTAGACGGAATGCGGGAGATGGCAATGGTCGAGATCGGTTCAGTTTCGGCCCCCGGAAAGTTGCGAAAGCCAACTCTCCGACGCTCGGTTCACCTTTTTCGCGCATTTCTGAAAGAGCAGACCGACCCCGACCACTTCTACCGGGTCCTGGCGGAGGACTCGGTCGCCCAGGTGTCGTCCTACGTGTCCCTGGAGGGTGCGGTCGTCCTCGACGTCGGAGGGGGACCCGGCTACTTCGCGGAGGCGTTCCGCGGTGCCGGCGCCCGGTACGTGGGTCTCGACCCGGACGTCGGCGAGCTGTCCGCGCGCGGGGAACCCGACCCCGGCATGATCCGCGCGAGCGGGACGGCGCTTCCGTTCCGTGACGGCTCGGTGGACGTCTGCTATTCGTCCAACGTCCTGGAGCACGTCGACGACCCGTGGCTCATGCTGGCCGAGATGGTGCGCGTGACCAGGCCCGGAGGCACCGTCTTCATGTCGTACACGCCGTGGTGGTCACCCTGGGGAGGCCATGAGACGGCGCCGTGGCACTACCTCGGCGGTCACTACGCGCGACAGCGCTACGAGCACCGCAACGGCAAACCGCCCAAGAACGCTTTCGGCGTCTCGCTGTTCCCGGTGAGCGTCGGGGCGGTCCGGCGGTGGGCCCACCGCCAGACCGGCGCCGACGTGGTCGAGACGTTCCCCCGGTACCACCCGTGGTGGGCGAAGTGGATCACCCGCGTGCCGGTGGTCCGGGAGGTCGCCTCGTGGAACTTCGTCGTCGTGCTCAGGCGGCGTGCCTAGCCCGTCGCCCGACCACTCCGACCACAATTCCGGCGAGCAGCAGCACCAGTCCGACGGAAAGCAGGACGATCGGCCCGGTGCTGCTGATCAGCGTCAATTTGTCGCGCGCTTCGGAAGCGCGTTCAACCGATTCTTTGACGGTTTTCTCGTTGAACGTCAAAGTGGCGTCGAGCAGCACCGTGCCTTCTTTTCCGTCCGGCCCGACGAGGACCTGCCGCTGCTGTTCCGAGCCCTTGATGATGATGCCGCTGGCCGGCTCCACCCACATGGTCCGGGTGTTCTGGTAGCGGCGCTCCGCCTTGACCGACGCCTCGGTGCTGTTCACCAGCGTGCCGGGCACCTCCTGGTCGCGGAACCTGGTCGACGGGATCTTCTGGACGAACTTGTAGACCTCGAGCCCGTTGAGCTGCTCCGTGCCCTCGTAGCGCGCGGTCGACGCCTTGCGCAGGGTGGTGTCGAAGTACTCGTAGTCCTGCGGCTGGGTGTCGAAGGGGAACTTGTAGTTCAGGCCCTCCTGGCGCACCTTCTTGTCGTCCTCGGTGGGGTCGCCCTCGGCGTCGGTCACGTACTGCTGGGTGCAGTCCTGCACCGCCATGTTCGTGCGCCGGTCGAGGCACACGCGGTGCTTCATCGCGGAGACGAGCTGGTTCTCCGAGTCGGTGACGACCAGGCCCTGGTCCCACACCATCACGTCGCCGTCGACCTTGGCCTCCGGCCGGGTCAGGTTGCTCTCGACCTTGCGGGTGGCCGTCAGCCGCGCGTCCCTGACGACGAGTTCCTTGGGGTAGAAGACCTTCGCCGCGCCTTCCGCGACGGATTCCGTCTTCTGGTCGAGCGGCACGACGGCGAGCTCGGGGTACACGTAGAAGCGCAGGACTGCTCCGAGCGCCAGCGAGAAGATGCCCAGTCCTACCAGCACGAGGCTCGCAACACGTCGCACTCGTCCTCCTTCCAGGTGCATGCGGGGTGTGAGAGGGACGTCACAGTGGCGAGGAAACTACCGGACAGTAACCTCTGCGCAACCCTTCGGTCGGGGTGACTCAGGTCATCTTGATCGGTCCGCGTGGAGAAAGAAGCTACTCGGCCGCCGCGGCTTGGAGCCGTTCGGCGGAACCCCTGCTGTCCAACGGGTAGCGGCTGAAGGAAGCAGCTCCTTACTCATCGGCGACGATGCCGGAGGAAGAGACACGTGGAAGAAACCCCTGTGTGCTATCCCGGAGCAGTCGAGCAGGCCCGCCTGCTCGCGCGCGGTGCGACGACCGCAGCAGAACTCCTTGCGACCGCGGAACATCGGCTCGGTTCGCGGCGCGTCGTTTTCACAGATGTCGATTTGGCGGCCGCCCGGCGCAGTGCCGAGGAGGCCGATCGGCGGTTGGCGGCGGGGGAGCGCGGTTGCCTGCTCGGCCTGCCCCTTGCGGTCGAGGACTCCCTGCCCCGTTCGGCTTTCGACGCACTGGCGGCGTCCGGGGCGGTCGTGATCGGACGGACGTCCTCGGCCGAGAGACATCGCAACCCGACGCCCGGCCTCCCCACCACGGCACTGGACCCGAAGGTGTCCGGCACCGCCGTCGCCGTCGCCACCGGCGTCGTGTCCGGCGTGCTGGCCCGCCGCGCGCCCGGAGCCGGCCAGGTGCCGGCGGGAGGTGTCGGCGTGGTCGGTTTCGAGACCTCCGGCGGGTCCGGTGTGGTGGCGAGGACCGTCGACGACGTGGCGCACGTGGTGCGCGGCGTCGGCTGGGAGGCCGTGCCCGCCGACCGTCCACTGAGGATCGGCGTGTCGCTGCGCGGCCTCTCGGTGACCACGCGGACCCGCGCGCCGATGCGCCGGGCGGTCGAGGACGTCGCCGCTCTGCTGTCGTTGCACGTGCACGAGGTGGTGGACCACGACCCGCACCTCGCGAGCGCGGCCCGGCTCCTGCTGGCGCCGCACCTCGCGGCGGGCCCGCGCGAGCTGGAGCTGCTCGGACGGTTCGTGCCCACCCCGTTGCGGGGGATCTGCCGGTCGATGCGCGCGGCGGAGCGGGTGATGCTGGACCACATGTTCGCGGGCGTCGACGTGCTGGTGACACCGGGGCACACCGGCCCGGCCGAGACCACCTCGCTGCCCGGCGGCGTCCTGGTGCGCAACGGCGCCACCTCGCCGTTCGCCCCGCTCTGGAGGGTCAGCGGTTACCCGGCCGTGTCCGTCCGCGCGGCCTCGGACGGCGACGGGAACCCGTTGCCGGTGACCCTGATCGCGGTGCCCAGGGCGGAGGGCCAGCTGCTTCGCGTCGCCCGGATCGTCGAGGAGGAAGGCGGCGCTCATCGAAGCCCGTAGTCGACGTTCGAGGACGACACGACGTTCTTGAGGTCCAGAGAACCGTCCGGGTCGCTGGCGTCGGCGACGCCGTAGGTGATCGCGCCGGCGAGGCACGCGCCGATCACCAGCGCCAGCGACCCCGCGACGAGACCGCGCCTGCGCACGAGCAGCAGGACGATCCCGGCCGCGAGCAGCACGCCACCGGCGACCAGCAGCACCACGGGCAGGACGGTGATCGCGAAGAGCTTCGGCAGGTTCTTCCTGACCTGGTCGACGTTCGCGGTGACCGAGGCGTTGGTGAGCCGCAGTTCTCCCGCGAACACGGGCGTTCCGGCGCCTTCGGCCTGGCCGTCGGCGCGCAGCTCCTGCCGGATGTCCTCGCGCACGGAGAGCACCGCGCCGGTCCTGGGCTCGACCAGCAACGTGCGGGTGACGCCGTAGTACTGCGTGACGTCCACGGACGGTTCCGGGCTGCCGACGAGGGAACCCGGCACCGCGAACCGGCCGAGCGCCGTCGGCGGGACGGTGTGCGCGAACCGGTACACGTCGAGTCCCTGCAGCAGCTGCTCGCCGGCGAAGTGGATGTCGACCGGGCGGTTGAGAACCGTGTCGTACCAACGGTGGTCGCGCCGCTCGGTGTCGAACGGGAACACGAAGTTGAGGCCGGGCTGGAGCAACCGCCGGTCGTCCGCGGTGACCCGTTTGCCCTGCTCGGTCTCGTAGAACTCGCCCCGGCACGGCGCGACCGCCTCGCCGGTGCGGCGATCCAGGCAGACCTTGCGGACCTCGGCGCTCAGCACGAGCTTCTCGGCGTCCTCCTTGACGATCGTCGCCCGCTTCCACACGGTGACGTCACCGTTCGCCTGGACCTCGGGTGCCGCGAGATCACCCTCGACGCGCGTGGTCGCCGTGAGCCGCAGGCCGTGGCGGACCTCCGGCGTGCCACCGGGCGGGTACACGACGGCGGTGACACCTTCTCCTTCCGAGACCGAGACGGTGTTGATGTCGTGCTGCAGCTTGGCCAGCAGGGGATAGGCGTGCAGCTGCAGCACCAGGCCTGCCGCGGCGGCGAAGGCGCCGAGTCCGAGCAGGGCGGCGACGACTGCGGTTCGCACAGGTCCTCACAAGTATTCGGTTGGCAGGGAGGCGTTTCCGTGAGGCGCGACTTCCGGTAACCGTGCGTTCAGTTGTACCTGCTCGGTGAGCTAGATCACAAGGGCATACCTGAATCCCATTCGGGTTACCTGGCCGCGACGGCTGGGACACGATCACCGCTCGGTTGGGTCAAGCCGCCGCGAACCCTTGGTGCGCGGGCAGGTCCCGTGAGTGGATCGACCGGCCTGTTCGGGACGAAGAGCTTGGGGGAAACATGAGAGTGCGCAGATGTCTGGCGTTGGCCTTCGCGGTGGTGGCCGCCGCCGCCGCTCCGGCCGCGGCCGCGCAACCCGCGTGGCGACTGGCCTCGATCCCGCAGACCGAGGTGACGAGCAACCTCTGGGACGTCGCCGCCGTGGACGCCGGGAACGCCTGGGCGGTCGGCTTCGAGGGGTACCTGTGGGAGCAGGAGTACGCGACCGGTGACCCGATGATGCTGAGGTGGGACGGCGCCACCTGGTCCCGCACGTCCCGCCCGGCCGTGCAGGGCAAAGTGTCGTTCCAGCGCGTGGCGGCATCGTCCGCGCAGGACGTCTGGGTCAAGGGCTCGCGCCCGTCGCCGGACGGCGACGTCGCCCTGGTGTGGCGCTACGACGGCACCACGTGGACCGAGGTCCCGTACCCGGCCGGCGCCACTCCGAGCACCCTGTCGATCCGTGACCTGTCCGTTGTGGACGGACACGCCTGGCTGGTCGGAACGCGGGGCAACAGGCCGGTGTTCCACGAGTGGACCGCCGGCGCCTGGCAGGAGCACCAGCCGCCCGCGCAGTGCGTGACGGGCGGCGGCTTCGTGAACTTCTGCAACGTCAACGCCGTCAAGGCCTTCGCGCCGGACGACGTGTGGGCGGCGGGCAACGGCATGTGGAACGGCTTCTCGGGACCGCTGCTGTTCCACTGGAACGGCACCGCGTGGCGGACCGTCGACATCGGACTGAACCAGCAACCCCTGTCGCTGCAAGCGATTGACGGACAGTCCTCACAGGACGTCTGGGCGGTCGGTGACGGGGGTGGCATGGGCTCCGCCAACGTGGTGCTGCGAGGGGACGGCACCACCTGGCAGACCGTCGGCGGGCTGAGCACGCCGAAGACACCTGGTGTCGCGGTGGCGGCAGGCGGGGTGCCGTGGGTCATCTCGAGCTTCCCGCTGGCGACCTTCCGCTCCTACGCCTCCGGGAGCTGGAACCTGGCGATGGCACCGGCGCCCGCGGGGTCGTCCGGGGTGACCTGCAACGCGATCGCCGCGGTGCCCGGGACCGATCGGGTGATCGCGGTGGGCAGTGCGGACGTGCCGGGGACGAGTCCGCTGCGGGTGCGGGCGGTGGTGGCGGAGTACGCGGCGGGGTGAGGTGGAGGCGCGGCTGCCCGCTCCTGCGGGTGGCCGCGTGCCGGCGGCGGGGATGCGCGCAGGTGGGGAGGAACGCGGCGTTCGGTCGTGCCGTCCGCCTGGAGTCGCGCGGTCGGCGTGCCTTGCTCAGCCCCGCCCACGCCGTCAACTCAAGCCCAGCGGTCCCTGCCCACCCCCGTCGGGCAGCGTGAACGTCACCGTCGTGCCCCCACCCGGCGTCGCGTCCAGCCGCACCTCCCCGCCGTGCCGCTCGACGATCCGGTGCACGATCGCCAGCCCGGCGCCGTGGCCGCCGCCGTGCGCGTCCCGCTGGTGCAGCCGCCGGAACAGCCGCAGCACCTCCTCGCGGTGCTCGGGCGGGATGCCGATGCCGTTGTCCCGCACGGACACCGCGTCCTGGGCCAGCGTGATCTCCACCGTGCGCGGGAGTTCCGGGCGGGCGTACTTCGCCGCGTTGACCAGCAGGTTCACCAGCACCTCCGACAGCCGGTCTGGGTCGGCGTGCACCACCAGGCCCGGCTCGGGCAGCACCACGTCCACCTCGCGCTCCGCGAGGCGGGGGCCCGCGACCTCCAGTGCGGCGAGGGCGGCGTCGCGCAGGTCGATCCGCTGCGGGCGCAGGGCGCCGTGGCCCAGCTGGGCGAAGTGCAGGAGTGAGTTGATGAGCTCGTCCATGCGCTGGGCCAGGCGTTGGACGGTGTCGAGGCGGCGGACCGTCGTGTCGTCGAGGTCGCCCGCGTCCTCGCGGATGAACGCCGTCGAGTTGAAGATGCCCCGCAGGGGTTCCTTGAGTTCGTGCGCTGCCACGTGGGCGTAGGTGTCGAGGTCGCGGTTCGCGCGGTTCAGTTCCTCGTTCAGGGCGGTGAGACGGGCGTTGTGGCGCAGGACCAGGGTGGTGATCGCCCGGCCGAACTCACCCGCCACAGCCTCGTCGGAGGTGGTCCACGGCACGCTGCAGCCTCGGGTGTAGGCCTGGTAGACGGCCGACGAGCCGCGCGGGGTGAGGCGTTCGCCGTGTTCGCCCAGGCGCACCGGGGTGCTCGGGTCGGTCGCCCACGTCCTGGCGGCACGGCGCTCGGGACGGACCCACGCGATCAGGTCGCCGGTGCCGCCGAGGGCGAGCACGAGCACGCCGCTGAGCTGCTCGGCGTGCGGCGCCAGGGAGGCGTCGTGCGAGGACAGGTTGTCCGTGCTCCACACCTCGCCGGCGGTCAGGTGCGGCATCACGTCCCACAACGCGGCGAGGCCGGGCTTCAGGGCGTCCGGGTCCTGGCCGCTGACGACCGTCGTCTCGCCGTCGAGGCGCAGCACCACGGCCCGTGCGTCGATCAGCTCGTGCAGCAGGTCGACGCTGGTCCGCACGGACTGGGTGATGTCCGTGTTCAGCTCCGTGACCAGGCGCGACAGCGCCGTGCGGGTGTCGTGGCGGGCACGGGAGGTCTGCGCCTCCTCCAGCGCGGCGAGCTGGAGCGACAGCGTCACGCCGAAGAACTCGCACGCCGAACGCACCTCCGGGTCCAGCCGCCGGGGCGTGACGCCGTGGCACGCGATGAGACCCCACAACGACCCGGAGTGCAGCAACGACACCGACATCGACGACGCGACCCCGATGTTGCGCAGGTACTCCAGGTGGAACGACGACACCGTGCGCAACGCCGAGTCGGACAGGTCGAGCGGCTGCGCCGTGCCGGGCAGCACCTGGGGGAGCAGCGTCGCCGTCTCGTCGTCCACGTCGTGGATCACCCGGATCCAGTTGCGCTCGTACAGGCGCCGCGCCTGGGGCGGGATGTCGGTCGCCGGGAACCACAGGCCGAGCCACGGCTCCAGGCCGTCGGCGACCGACTCGGCGATCACCTCACCGGGCCCCGCCTCACCGTCGAAGCGGTAGGCCACCACCCGGTCGTAGCCGGTCAGCGCGCGGATCTCCGCCACGGCCGACGCGCACACGTCGACCACGGTCCGCTCGTGCTGCAGCTTCGTGAGCGAGGTGCGCAGGCGCGGGTAGAACTGGGAGAAGCGGAACGTGTCCTGCACGGGACGGCGTTCGAACTCGAGCACGGTCCGGCCGTCCGCCCGGTGCACGGTGACGTCGAAGCTCTCCCCCGAGGAGGGCAGCACGACCGCGCAGAGACCCCGGTCGCCGGTCGGGGCGTCGAGCGTGGCCCGCACCGCCGCGACGCCCTCGGTCCCGATCACCGCCTCCACCTCGGTGCCGAGCAGGTCCTCGGGCTCGCTGCCGAGCACGGCGCCGGTGTTCGCGCTGACGACCTCGACCACGCCCGCGTCGTCGACGGCCAGCAACGCGCCGTGGGACTGGATCCCGCCCAGCAGGTGGATGGGCTCGGTGAGGCAGACCGTCATGTCGAACGACGTCGTGCCCGCCTCCGCCTCGGCCTGTGCGGCACGGGTCCACTCCGCGTCCAGCCCGTCCTGGCCGGTGAGCGGGAGCGCCTGCTCGTCCTGCATGCTGGTTCCTGCTTCCGGTGGGCGTACGGTTTCCGGGGCGAAGACCGTCCCGCAGGGAGCGGCGGACGAACGCGGGAACGGGGGACCGGATCGGATGAGCGCAGGTGACGCACCGACCTGGCCCGAGCTCCTGCACGCGTTGTGGCGCAGCGCGTTCTCGGCGGGCAGCACCAAGGTCTTCGCCAAGGAACTCTACTTGGGACTGCTGGAACTGCCTCACGTGCGCGGCGTGCTCGGCGCGCGGACGGGCCCCGACGGCACCGTGCTGGTCGTGCGCTGGGCCGACCACGAGCACGGGGTGCTGAGCGGCCCCGCGGGTCTCGCCGCGGACGTCGCGCCGTGGGTCACGGGCTCCGAGGAGCTGGAGGCACGCCCGGCCGGGCAGGCGAAGATCACCGAATTGGGTGTCGCCGAGCTCTCGTCGTTCGCGCCCGCGCTGGGCGAGCGGATGCGCGAGGTCGGAGGCACCGCGGTGGTCGCGGCGTCGTTCCACGCCGCGGAGGGCGACAACGGCCTGCTGCTCGTCGCACTGGACCGGGCCCCCGAGGACGAGGTGGTCGCGCGGGCGCTGGAGCAGATCGCGGACGTCGTCATCGCGGCCGACGACCGGATCGCCGACCAGGCGCTGCTCGACAACCGGCTGGCGGCCGACGCCGTGCTGGCCGAGGTCTCGCTGCGGCTCGCGGGCTCGCTCGACGTGGAGGAGACCCTGCGGTCGGTCGTGCGGATGGCGGTGCCGGGCCTCGCGGACGGGGCGGCCGTGCACGTCCGGCGCGACGGCGCGCTGAAGCAGATCGCCGCCGCGCACGTGGACGTGCACCGCGAACGGCTGCTCAACGACCACCTGCGCCAGGGCCGGTGGGCCGGACTGCCGGTGACGGCGGGCGACGAGGTGGACCCGCTGCCGTCGGGGCTGCCCGCCGACGTGGGCCTGGAGCTGATGACCAGCGCGGTCCTGCGGGCGCGGGGCCGGCTGCTGGGCGTGCTGACGTTCTTCCACCGCGCCGGGGCCCGCCGGGTGCCCACGCGGGAGTTCGTGCGCGACATCGCGGCTCGGGCCGCCCTCGCCATCGACAACGCGACCCTCTACAGCCAGCGCCGCGCCGAGGTCGAGGAGCTCCAGCAGCACCTGCTGCCGTCGGTGCTGCCCGCGATCGACGGCGTCGAGCTGGCGACCGGGTACAACGTGGCGGGCCACCTGCTGGACGTGGGCGGCGACTTCTACGGGGTCGTGCGGCAGCCGGACGACCGCTTCACCGCCCTCATCGGCGACGTCTGCGGCCGTGGCGCCGCGGCCGCCGCGCTCACCGGCCTCGCCCGGCACACCGTGGAGACCATCCTGGAGGAGGGCGGCGGGGCCGAGGACGCGGTGCGCCTGCTCAACGCCAAGATGCTGCGCAACCGCGTCGGCAAGTTCCTCACCCTCGCCGCCGTCACGTTCGGCAAGGCGGGACCGGACGGCCTGCCGATGCGGTCGCTGACGGCCGGGCACCCGCCGCCCGTGATCATCCGGCGAGACGGCGCGGTCGAGGAGACGGCCTGCCGCGGCCACCTGGTCGGCGTGCTCGACCAGGTCTCGTTCACCCAGGCCGACGACGTGCTCCGACCCGGCGACTCGGTGGTGCTGTTCACCGACGGCCTGGTCGAGGCGCGCGACGCCTCCGGGGCGTTCTTCGGCGACGAGGACCTGGAGCCGACGCTCGCCGCGCTGCACGACCTGCCGCTGCCCGAGATGGCCGCCGCACTGGTCGCGGGCGACGGGCGGTACGCCGTGGACGACGACGCGGCCGTGCTGCTCATCCGGTACCGCGGCCCCCGGCACCTCGACGCGGTGCTGCCCGCGGACCAGGCGGCCGACGCCGCGCTCGCCGCCGTGCGGGAGCTGGGCAGACCGGGCCTGCCGGACCGGATCGACGGTCCGGCGGGGCACGAGGACGTGACCGTCATCGTCGACGGGGACGCCGGGTGGGCGCGGATCGAGATCAGCGGAGGAGCCGGCACGTGGTGGGAGGTCCTGTGACCGCGAGCGGCGAACAGGTGGTGCTGGTCGTGGAGGACAGCGAGGAGGACCGGGAGGCGATCCTGCGCGCCCTGTCCCGGTCGCACCCGGAGCTCGTGCTCGAGTTCCTGCACGACGGGCACCGCGTCCCGGACCGGCTGCGCGACGACGCCCTGCCGCACCCGGTGCTGGTGCTGCTCGACCTGAACATGCCGGGCACCGACGGGTTCCGGGTGCTGCAGGAACTCCGGGCCGACGCGGACCCGCGGCTCAGGGACGTGATCGTCGTCGTGTTCACCTCGTCGACCACGTCCGCGGACATCGACCGGTGCTCCGAGGCGGGCGCGGACAGCTACGTCTACAAGCCGGTCAACTTCACGTTGTTCCGGACCGTGCTGCAGGGTGCCGTGGAGTACTGGCACACCAACGGTTTCGTGCGCCCCGGCGCCCCGCCGGAAGTGCCCGTGGCGTGACCCTGCTGACGCGTCTGCGCACCGACACGCGCGCCGCCCACCAGGCGCTGGAGGACGACCTCGCGTTCCTCTCCGGACTCACGCCCGCGCGCTACAGCGAGGTGCTGGCGGCGTTCCTGGGGTTCCACGAACCGCTGGAGAAGGCGCTGACGGCGTCCGCCGCCGCACACCGGCTGCCGTGGGACCTGGCGCCCGACACCGACCGGCTGACCTCCGACCTGCGAGGCCTCGGGTGGAGCTCCTCGCGGATCGCTTCGCTGCCGCGGTCGTCACCGCCCGACGTCGAGGCGTTGCCCGCGCTCGTCGGCTCCCTGTACGTCGTGGAGGGCGCACGGCTCGGCGGGCAGTTGATCACGCGCTGGGTCGGGCAGGCGCTCGGTCCGGTGCCCGTGTCGTTCTTCGCCTCGGACGGGGACGCGCGGCGGCGATTCCGGCGGTTCGGCGCGCTCGCGGAGGCCGTGGTGCCCGACGAGGAGGCGGACGTCGCCGTCGCGGCGGCGAACGCGCACTTCGGGCTGTTCCGGGAGTGGCTGGGCGGCGCCCTGCCCGACCGGAACGGGTAGCCGGCGGCTCACCTCCCGCCGGAAGCCCTGCCCTGCCCGGCGAACCCGGTGAGGTGGGCGTACGCGACCGCGTGCGTCCGGTCGCGCAGTCCGAGCTTGCGCAGGATGCTCGACACGTGGGACTTCACCGTCTCCTCGCCGACGTGCAACAGCGCGGCGATCTCGGAGTTGGTGTGGGCACGGGAGAGCAGCAGCAACACCTCGCGCTCGCGGGCCGTCAGCCGGTCGATGTCGCCGGGGAGAGCGGGAGCGCTGAGGGTGTCGGCGAAGCGCGCGAGGTGCCGCCGCACGATCGACGGGTCGATCAGCACGTCGTCGCGGGCCGCGATGCGCACCGCGGCGATCATCTCCTCCGGCGGCATCGACTTGAGCAGGAACCCGCGGGCGCCCGCGCTCATCGCGCGGTGCACGTACTCGTCGGTGTCGTGCGTGGTGAGCATGATGATCCGGGTGCGGTTGCCGGGGGCGGCCAGGATGGCGGTGGCGGCACCGAGACCGTCGCGGCGCGGCATGCTGATGTCGAGCACGGCCACGTCCGGGCGCAGTCGCAGCGCGGCGTCCACGGCCTGGTCGCCGTCGGCCACCTCGGCGACGACCTCCAGGTCGTCCTCGGTGTCGAGGATGGCGCGCAGGCCCGAGCGGAAGACCGCGTGGTCGTCCGCGACCAGGACGGTGATGGTCATGCGGGGCCTCCGAAGCGGAACGTGACGGCGGTGCGCCAATTCTGGCCGTCCGGCAGCAGGCCCCGGTCGAGCACCCCGCCGAACTCCTCGGCGCGGGCGCGGATGCCCGCGAGACCACGCCCTTCCCGTCCCTCACCGGCGGACGAGGGGTTGACCGTCTCGACGTGGAGCCGGTCGCCGGAGTGGTGGACCGCGACCTCGACGGGACCGCCGTCGCCGTGGCGCAGCGCGTTGGTCAGCATCTCCTGGACGATGCGGAACACCGCGGCGTCGAGGTCCGGCGGCAGGGCGCGCGGCGTGCCCGAGACGTCCAGCCGCACCTCGAGCCCGGTCTCCCGCAGGCGTTCCACCATCGTCGTGACGTCGGCCAGGCCGGGGTCGCGGTCGGCCTTGGGGCGCTGCCCGAGCAGGAGATCGAGCATCTGCCTGAGGTCGTGCAGCGCGGTGCGGCTGGAGTCCTCCACCGACCGCACGGACCTCAGCGCGGACTCGTCGCCCGCGGTCCTGGTGAGCCGCAGTCGTGCCGCGCCCGCGTGCACGCTGATCGCGCTGACGTGGTGGGTGATCACGTCGTGCAGGTCGCGGGCGATCGCCGCGCGGTCCTCGGCGATCGCGGCGTCGACGGCGTCCTTCGCCTCGCGCTCCTCCTGCTCGGCCTGCCGTCTCATCTCGTCGAGGTAGGCCCGCCGGGAGGTGGTGTAGCGGCCGACGAGCCACGAGACCAGCCCGACCTTCGCCGCCGACACGAGCACGTGCCAGTCGAGGACGTACCCGCGGGCGAGGTGGGCGAGCACGAGCCCGCCGATCACCGCGAGCAGCGAGGCCCTCGCCTGCCACCCGCGCAGCCACGCGCCCGCCCGGTAGGACGCGACGAGGACCCCGGTCTCGTTCAGCCGCAGCGTCCGCGGACCGCCGAGCAGCACGGCCACCCCGGCGTTGACCACGACGGCGACGACCGCGACCGCTCCGGACCAGCTCGTCCGTCCGGCGAGTGCCACGTCCGCCACGACGATCGCGACCAGCGCGACGATCCACGCGCCGTTGACCGGGAGGTCCTGCACCAGGAACGACAGCACGTCGGCCACGGCGCAGACGCCCGCGACCACATAGGACTGGCGCTTCAGACTGGTCCGCGCACGGGACAGCGACTGGCTGTTGATCACCCGCAGACGATGTCAGGAGACGGGGCCCGCGGCATCCCCCTCGCGAGGGAGACGGTTCTCCTCGCCGCGGGGAAGATCGCGGACGCGGGAATTCCTAGGTTTCTCCCATGCCTTCGATCAAGCCCTCCCGGCTGACGGTCGCCGCCGGACTCGCCGGTGCCGTGCTCCTCGGCCTCGCCTACCTCGGTGTGAGTCCCGAGGGGACGATGACCGTGCCGGACGGGGCGGCCCCCGGCTCCCTGACGACCGAGCCCTGCGACTACACCACCGAGTCCGGCACCCTCGCCGCCGACTGCGGCACGCTCGTGGTGCCGGAGAACCGCCGCGACCCCGCCTCGGACCTCATCGCGTTGCCGGTGACCAGGATCCGCGCCACCACCCCGGATCCGGGCGCGCCGGTGTTCCGGCTCGGCGGTGGCCCCGGCGCCACGAACATGGACTTCCCGCAGGCGAGCAGGCTCACCGGCACCGGCGACGTGGTGCTCGTCGGGTACCGCGGGGTGGACGGGTCACGACGCCTGGACTGCCCGGAGGTCGCCGCGTCCATGCGCAACGGTGACGGGATCGCCGAGGAGAAGACCCTGCCCGCCACCGGCAAGGCGTTCGAGCTGTGCGCCGAGCGGCTGACCGGGGACGGCGTCGACCTCACCGGGTACTCGATCGTCCAGCGGATCGAGGACTTCGAGGCGGCCCGCACGGCCCTGGGCTACGACCGGATCAACCTGATCAGCTCCAGCGCGGGCACCCGCACCGCGATGATCTACTCGTGGCGGCACCCCGAGTCGCTGGGGCGGTCCGTGATGGTGTCGGTCAACACGCCCGGCCACCTGTTCTGGGACCCGCACACCACCGACTCGCAGTTCGGCCAGTACACCGGCCTGTGCCGCGCCGATGCCGGGTGCGCGGCCCGCACCCCGGACCTCGCCGCGTCGGTCCGCGACATCGCCACCGCGATGCCGCAGCGCTGGGGACCGCTGGCCGTCAAGGACACCAACGTCCGCGTGCTGAGCCAGTACGCCCTGCACCACAACGGGAAGTCCCAGGCGCCGAACAGCGCCCCGACCGTGCTCGACGCGTACCTCAGCGGCGACACCGGTGCCCTGTGGGCGATGTCGGTGCTGGGTGACGTGGTGCTGCCGGACTCGTTGGTGTGGGGCGAGTTCGCCTCGTTCGCCATGATCGACGCACCGGCGAACCGGCGCTACTACGACGCCGGCGGCGACCCCGGCTCGATCCTCGGCAACGCCTCCACCGACTTCCTCTGGGCGGGTCCGTCGGGCGTGGCGACGGTGTGGCCGGACAGCCCCGACAACGCCGACCACCGCACCGTGCGCCCCAGCGACGTCGAGACGCTCGTCGTCAGCGGTGAGATCGACTTCTCCACCCCGTCCCAGCTCGCCACCAAGGACCTGCTCCCGTCGCTGTCCCGCGGCAAGCAGGTCGTCCTGTCCGGACTCGGCCACACCTACGACTTCTGGGACCACCGCCCGGAAGCGAGCAAGCACATGCTCACCACCTTCTACGCCACCGGACAGGTGGACGACTCCGGCTTCGACCCCCGGCCGGTTGCCTTTGGCGACGTGCCCACGAGCATGTCCACCATCGCGAGGCTCCTCATCGGTGTCGCGGTCGGCGGCGCGCTCCTCGGCCTGGTGGTGCTGGCACTGATCGCCCGCTCCGCACGGCGCCGCGGTGGGTTCTCCCCGAGGAGGAGCGCGTGGATCCGTGCCCTCACGGCACTTCCGCTCGGACTGGGCGGCTGGCTCCTCGGCGTGCTGGTGGTGTGGACGGTCAACCCGGACGACTACGTGGTCAGCGCCACCGCGGTCGTTCCCGGCGTCGGCGCGCTGATCGGGCTCGGCGCCTACCTGGCGTGGGTCCGTCCTGAGTGGACTCGAAAGGTCCGGCGCAGGGGCCTGGTCGCGGGTGTCGGTGCGGCCTTCCTCGGTGCGGCGCTGGGAACCTGGGCGCTGCCCGGTCTGGCCGCCCCGCTCACGGCCGTCGTCGGGGCCGCGGTGGCCGTCAACCTGGTCCTGATGTTCCTGCGCGAACCCGCAGCGGGACCGGCCGGCGCGTGACGCGGTAGGCCGACGCCGTTCGACGGCATTCGACGGGGTCGCGGCGAACGACCCCGTCGAACGCGTTCGACGCGTTCTTGACCAGGTGTGGGGCGTCCTCCACAGTGTGGGACGGACCGCTGGAGATCGCGGTCCGTCCGGGGATGCGCACAACCGAACCGCTCGGCGCAAGCGGCCGGTTGACCCTTCGTGCGCTTGTCGCACCGACCTCAACGAAGAGGAGCATGCTCATGGCCGGACCAGGCCATCACCCGCACACCTCCGCCTCCCGCGCCCGCAGCCGCCGGATGGCGGGCATCAGCGCCGCCGTCGCCGTCCTGCTCGGGGGCCTGCTCGCGGCCTTCGGCGCGACGTCCGTCTCCGCGGCCACAGTGGACACCAGCGCCTGGTACGTGCTGGTCAACCGCAACAGCGGCAAGGCGTTGGACGTCTACAACCTCGCCACGAACGACGGCGCGCGCATCACCCAGTGGGCGCGCAACGACGGCAACCAGCAGCAATGGCAGTTCGTCGACTCGGGCGGCGGCTACTACCGCCTCAAGTCACGGCTGTCGGGCAAGGTCCTCGACGTCTACAACTTCTCGACCGCCGACGGCGGCGGCATCGTCCAGTGGTCCGACCTGAACGGCACCAACCAGCAGTTCCGCCTCGCCGACTCGGACAGCGGGTACGTCCGCCTGGTCAACCGCAACAGCGGCAAGGCCGTCGAGGTCCAGGGCGGCTCGACCGCGGACGGCGCCAACGTCGTCCAGTACAGCGACTGGAACGGGACCAACCAGCAGTGGCAGCTCGTCCGAGTCGGCGGCACGAACCCCACCACCACGACCACCACCTCACCGGGCGGCACGTGCCAGCTCCCGTCGACCTACCGCTGGTCCTCGACCGGCCCGCTCGCCCAGCCGAGGCAGGGCTGGGTGTCGCTGAAGGACTTCACCCACGTCATGTACAACGGCAGGCACCTCGTCTACGCGACCACGCACGACACCGGGACCACATGGGGCTCGATGAACTTCGGCACCTTCACGAACTGGTCGGACATGGGCTCGGCGAGCCAGAACGCGATGAACACGGGCGCGGTCGCCCCGACGCTGTTCTACTTCGCCCCCAAGAACATCTGGGTGCTCACCTACCAGTGGGGCCCGACGACGTTCAGCTACCGGACGTCGAGCGACCCGACCAACCCGAACGGCTGGTCGTCGGCGCAGACCCTGTTCACCGGCACCATCCCGAACTCGGGCACCGGCCCGATCGACCAGACGCTCATCGGTGACGGCACGAACATGTACCTGTTCTTCGCCGGCGACAACGGCAAGATCTACCGGGCCTCCATGCCGATCGGGAACTTCCCGGGCAGCTTCGGCTCGTCGTGGACGCAGATCATGAGCGACACGACCGCGAACCTGTTCGAGGCCGTCGAGGTCTACAAGGTCCAGGGCCAGAACCAGTACCTGATGATCGTCGAGGCGATGGGCAGCGGCGGGCGCTACTTCCGCTCGTTCACGTCCAGCAGCCTCAACGGCTCGTGGACACCGCAGGCCGCCACCGAGAGCAACCCGTTCGCGGGCAAGGCCAACAGCGGCGCCACGTGGACCAACGACATCAGCCACGGCGACCTGGTCCGCAGCAACCCGGACCAGACCAAGACCATCGACCCCTGCAACCTCCAGTTCCTCTACCAGGGGCGCAATCCCAACTCGGGCGGTGACTACGGGCTCCTGCCTTACCGGCCGGGTCTGTTGACGCTGCAACGCTGATGAGGGCGTGAGGACGTGGCCGGCTCCCGCATGGTGGTGGGGGAGCCGGCTGCGTTCGGTGTGGGGGCTGCGGCCCGTACGCCGCGGTTCACCTCCCGTGGCCCGCCTCCCACCTCCCGCTGCCGGCTTCCCGCCCGGCGGCGGGCGATCCGGCCGTGCCCTTCCAGGCGGAGCGGGCATTCCACCCGCTCCACCCGCCCAAGCCTCACCTGGTTCCCCGGCAGCGCCTCCCGAGCGCTACTCGAACACCCCGTACCCCGCCACCGCGTGCGCCCGCACCCCGTCCATGTCGAGCTCCACACCGATCCCAGGCGTGTCGGGAAGCGTGATGTACCCGTCTTTCACGATCGACCCGCTCCCGTCGGGCGCGTGCACGTAGCTGTCCCACACCGCGCGCTCGTCGAGCGCGTGCCACTCCTGGACGAGGAAGTTCGGGATCGCCCCGCACTGGTGCGAGGTCGCCATCGTGCCGAGCGGCGTCGACACCAGGTGCGGTGCGAACGGGATGTAGTGCAGCTCCGCCAGGTTGGCGATCTTCTTGGCCTCGGCGAGGCCGCCGCACTTCGGCACGTCGGGCTCGATCACGTCCACGGCTCCGCGTTCGAGCAGTTCGCGGAAACCCCACCGCAGGTAGAGGTTCTCGCCCGCGCAGATCGGGGTGCGGGTCTGCGCGCGGACCCGGACGAGCGCGTCCACGTTCTCCGCGGGCAGTGGTTCCTCGAGCCACATGAGGTCGAACGGCTCGAGCTCCCACGAGATCCGGCACGCGCTCGGCAGGTCGTAGCGGGCGTGCAGGTCGATGGCCAGGTCGACGTCCGGGCCGATCGCCTCCCGGACGGCGGCCACGCGCTCGACCATCGATCTGATCTCGGCGGCGTTGACGGTGTGGTTGTAGTCGTCGTACTTCGCCGGGTGGCGGAGGTTGTCGACGTCGAACTTGAGGGCGGTGAAGCCCTCGGCGACGACGCGCTGGGCGCGGTCGACGCAGCCCGCGATCGAACCCGCCGGGTCGTCGCCGTCGCCGCAGTCGGCGTAGAGGCGGATCCGGTCGCGGAACTTCCCGCCGAGCATCCGGTAGACCGGCTGGCCCGCGGCCTTGCCCGCGAGGTCCCACAGCGCGATCTCGATCCCGGACAGCGCTATCACGAACACCCCGGCCTGCGGGCCCGCGAAGACCTTGTGGCGGCGCAGCTTCTCCCAGCAGCGCTCGACGTTGCGCGGGTCCTCGCCGATCAGCAGGGGGGTCAGGAACTCGATCATGCCGACGACGGCTCCCGCGCCGGCGTCGGGGTTGGCCTCGCCGTACCCGCTGAGGCCCTCGTCGGTGTCGATCCGCACCAGCGTGGCCTCACCGTGGTAGGCCACCACCGCCGTTGTGACGTTCACGATCCGCATAGCTCTCCCGAAGTCGGGTTGTGCAGAAGTACGGACTGTCGCGATGTTCAACTTGTCCTATAAGCTGATGACATGCAAAGGGGACAAGAGTCTCCGGACGCTGTCAAGGTCCGGACTCTTCCGGTGCAGGTGGCCGCACACCTGACCCGGCGCATCGTCAGCGGCGAGATCGAGGACGGGCGGGCGCCGTCGGAACTCGACATCGCCCAGGAGTTCGGCGTGTCCCGCGTGGTCGCGAGGGAGACGCTCAAGATCCTCGCCTCGCTGGACATCGTCGACGTCGCGCAGGGCCGCCGCGTCGTCGTGCGTCCCCCTGCGGAGTGGGACTACCTCAGCCCGTTGCTGGTCGAGTGGCTGCCGTCGGAGCTCGTGGGTGAGCTCCTCCAGGAGCTGCACCAGATGCGCGTGCTGCTCGAGCCCGAACTCGCCGCGATGGCCGCCGCCTGCGTCACCGACGAGGCGCTGGAGCGGCTCAAGGCCGAGGTCGACCGCATGGCCGAGCTCGAGGCGGATCCCAACGCCTACCTCGAGGTCGACCACGAGTTCCACATGGAGATCTGCCGGGCGGCCGACAACCGCATTCTCGACCGGATCATGTACTCGGCCCGCTGGCTCGGCACGGCCAGCCGGCGCATCACCAACGAGGCGCCCGCCGCGTTGCGCAAGGCCACGCACGACCACACGGAGATCTACGAGGCGATCCTCGCGCGCGATCCGGACCGTGCCCGCGCGGCGATGCGCACGCACCTCGCGAACAACTCCGCTCTCATCGCGGAGAGGGAGGAGAAGACCAGACGAGCCGCGGGGCGCCGGTAGCGCACCGCCCGACCGATGCACCGGTGTTCCCGTTCCAGGGGCATCGGCGAGTACTCCGCTTCGCCGTTCTTCGCACATGTTCCACCCGGCAGCGCGGCCCACGCCCCGCTGTCCCGCCGGTTGCAACGTCGCCCCGTCGGTACGCGTCCGCTCGGCCGGACGCGAGAGGAGTTGGCATGGAAGAGAAATCGGACTTATCGAGGCGCACCTTCCTCGGCATGAGCGCGCTCGGCGTGCTCGGTCTCGCCGGGTGCGGGGGCGGTCCAGCGCCCGCACCGCAGGTCGACGTGCAAGTGCCCCAGGCGTTGCTCGACCAGGCGTCGTCGCTGCGCGGCGGGTCGGTGGGCATGCTGTCGCAGAAGCTCTACTCCGAAGCCGCCAACCAGGCGCTCGACCGGTCGCTGCAGGTCTTCGCGCAGGCCACCGGCACCACCGTGCGCAACGACCTGGTCTCCGGCGACGCGGGGGACATGGTCGCGAAGATGGACGCCGAGGTGAAGGCCGGCACCAGCCGCGACTTCGCGTTCGTGAGCGACCGGCGGTTCGTCGGCCAGCTGCACAACCTGGGCGCCCTCACCGACGTCACCGACGTGGTCGAAGAGATGAAGAAGCTCTACGGCGAACCCGCGACGGAGGCGAACAACTACTGCGTCTTCAACGGGCGCTGGTTCGCGATCCCGTACCACTTCATCGCGTCCGCGATGTACCTGCGCAAGGACTGGTACCAGGAGAAGGGCCTCCCGCTCAAACCCCACTACACGTGGGAAGAGTTGCGCGACAACGCCCTGGAGGTCTCCGACCCGGCGAAGAGACGCTTCGGCTGGGGTCTCACGGTCAACCGCTCCGGCGACGCCAACGGGTTCATCGCGAACGTCATCAACTGCTACGGCGGCGCGATGGCGGACAACACCGGCACGAAGGTGGTGTTCAACTCGCCGGAGACCGTCGCCGCCGTCACGTTCATCGGCGACATCTACACGAACCCGAAGTACACGCCGATGCTGCCGCCGGGCATCGGCAGCTGGACCGACTCGAGCAACAACGAGAACTGGCTGGCCCAGATCCTGGGGCTCACGCTCAACCAGTTCAGCGTCTACGCCGACTCGAAGACCAAGAACAACCCGGTGTACGCCAACACCCACCCGTTCAACGGCGCCACCGGACCGGCGATCGACAAGCCGCTCGCCTTCGGCGAGTCCAACTCGTTCGTCGTGTTCAAGGGGGCCAAGAACGCCGACCTCGCCAAGCTGGTCGCGAAGTACATGGTCAGCGGGACCGCGCTGCTCGGTGTCGCGAAGGGAGCGCCGTGCCTCGTGAACCCGTCGTGGGACAAGGTGTGGGACTCCGACCCGTACTACACGACCGGTGACCCGGCGTTCCCCGCGCTGCGCGAGCAGACCCGCACGCCGCTGCCGGTCACCACGAGGACAGGCTTCAAGTTCCCCCAGGCGCCGAGCCCCGGCGAGCAGGCGGCCACCGCCGCCTACCTGCTCACCGACATGATGCAGTCGGTCATCCAGGGCACGAAGCCCGCCGACGCCGTCGCCTCGACGCACGCGCGGATCGTCCAGGTCTTCGAGCAGCAGGGCTACAAGCAGTGACGGTCCTGCGGGAACGGCCGGCGCCGGTCAGCCCGGCGCCGGAGGGGTCGCCCTCGCTCAGCTCGTCGCAACGGCTGCTCGGGCGCGACTGGCGCCTCGCGGCGGTGTTCGTCGGGCCCACGCTGGTGCTCGTCGCGGGCCTGATCCTGTTCCCGATCGTCGACTCGGTCGTCACCAGCACCACCGAACGCCACGGCGCGGAGACGGTCTTCGTCGGGCTGGACAACTACACCGCGCTCGTCGACGACGCGGTGTTCCACAAGGGCGTGCTCAACTCGTTCGTCTTCACCGCGTACGCCGAGATCTTCAAGGTGGTCCTCGGCCTCATCGCGGCGCTGATGCTGCACCACATGAGGCGCGGCAGGGCGATCGTGGCCGGGGTGATCCTGCTGCCGTGGGTGGTACCGACGGTCGTCACGGCCTTCACCTGGCGGTCGCTGTTCGACCCGATCTTCGGCAGCGTCAACGTCCTGCTCACCGACTCCGGCATCGGGCCGTTCCTCGCCACGATCGGGCTCGTCGACCGCTGGCCCGCGGAGTGGCTGTCCGATCCGGCGCTCGCGATGCCCGCGGTCATCCTGGTCAACGTCTGGAAGGGCATCCCGTTCTTCACGGTGACGTTCCTCGCCGGGCTCAAGGCCATCGACAGCGGTCTGTACGAAGCGGCCATCGTGGACGGTGCCTCGCCGTGGCAGCGCTTCGTGCACATCACGTTGCCGGGCCTGCGCCACGTCATGATCGTGACGGTGCTGCTGTCGTCGATCTGGACGTTCAACAACTTCGACCTGATCTGGCTCATGACCCAGGGCGGGCCGGGCGACGCCACCGCCCCGTACGTGATGGTGGCCTACTCCAAGGCGATCCAGCAGCTGCAACTGGGCGCGGGCGCCGCGGTCACGCTGGTGATGCTGCCGGTCATCGCCGTCCTCGTGGTGATCCTCGTGCGGATGATGCGGCGCAACGACCTCCCCGGCACGGGCGGGACGGGAGGCCGGAG
Source organism: Lentzea sp. HUAS12 (assembly GCF_024125735.1). Taxonomy (NCBI): domain Bacteria; kingdom Bacillati; phylum Actinomycetota; class Actinomycetes; order Pseudonocardiales; family Pseudonocardiaceae; genus Lentzea; species Lentzea sp. HUAS12. The sequence continues at coordinate 2,496,510 of NZ_CP099738.1, read as the reverse complement.
GCTGACCCCCGCGCAGCGCAGGGCGATGCCGTGGGTGATCGTTCTGGCCTCGACGCTGGTGCTGGTCTGGGCTTCGCCGCACATCGTGTGGAAGGCCGCGCTCGTGCTCGGCGTGTTCGTGGTGCTCGCCGCCGCGGTGGGGCGGGTCGTCTCCGTGCTGGCGGCGCGGGGCAACCGGCTGGCCGCACGGCTGGTCGGCGGCACGGGCAGCGGGGTCGCGCTCGTCGGCCTGCTGGGCTTCGTGCTCGCCCCGCTCTACTGGATGACGGTCACGGCGTTCAAGTCCGACGACCAGATCGTGGCGCGCACCGACGACCTCTGGCCGACCCCGTGGACCACCCAGCAGTTCACGAACCTGTTCAACGGCAGGGCGTTCGGCACCTGGTACCTCAACACGGTCCTGGTGTCGGTGGCGTCGACCGCGATCGCTCTCGTGTGCGCCGCACTGGCGGGGTACGCGTTGGCACGGCTCAGGTTCCGGGGCTCGGAGAGCTTCACGGTGACGATCCTGCTCACCTACGTGATGCCGGGCGCGCTGCTGTTCATCCCGCTGTACCAGATGATGAGCGGCATCGGGCTGAACGACTCGTTGTGGTCGCTCGTGCTCGCGTACCCGACGTTCACGCTGCCGTTCGCGACCTGGCTGCTCGTCGGCTACTTCAAGTCGATCCCGGCCGACCTCGAAGAGGCCGCGCTGGTCGACGGCTGCACGCGGTTCGGGGCGTTCCTGCGGATCACGCTTCCGCTGGCGAAACCGGGGCTGCTCGCCGTCGCGCTGTTCACGCTCACCAACGCGTGGAACGAGTTCCTGTTCGCGTTCGTGTTCATCACCGACGACGAGTACAAGACGCTGCCCGTCGGCATGCAGTCGATGATCTTCGGTGACGTCGTGCCGCAGGGGCAGCTCGCCGCGGCCTCGCTGCTGATCAGCATCCCGGTCGTGGTGATGTACGCGTTCGGGCAACGGTTCCTGACGGAGGGCCTCACGGCCGGAGCGGTGAAGGGGTGATCACCGAGGAGCACGTCTCGCAGGGGTCCCGGCCGAGCGACCTGCGCATCACCGACCTGCGGGTCGCGAACGTGGCCGGCGTGCCCTTCCGCTCGTCGATCATCAGGATCGACACGAACCAGGGCCTGGTGGGCTACGGGGAGGTGCGCGACCAGGCCAGCGCCACCTACGCGCTGGTGCTCAAGAGCCGCCTGGTGGGGGAGAACCCCTGCAACCTCGACAAGGTCTTCCGCAAGATCAAGCAGTTCGGGCACCACGGACGGCAGGGCGGCGGGGTCTCCGGCGTCGAGATGGCGCTGGTGGACCTCGCCGGCAAGGCCTACGGGGTGCCCGCGCACGCGTTGATCGGCGGCCGGTTCCGCGACGAGGTCCGCTGCTACGCGGACACACCGTCGCTGCCGGACCCGCACGAGATGGGCGCCCGGTTGCTGGAGCGCAAGGAGCGCGGGTTCACGATGCTGAAGATGGACGTGGGCATCGACCTGCTGTGGGACGTGCCGGGAGCGTTGATCGCGCCGAAGGGCGCCCGTGCGGACCTGACGACGATGCACCCGTTCACCGGCATCCAGGTCACCGCCAGGGGAGTCGACCACCTGGCGTCCTATGTGGACACCGTCCGGTCCGTGGTCGGCTACGACGTCGCGCTCGCGGCCGACCACTTCGGCCACATCGCGCTCGACTCGTGCATCCGGATCGGCCGCGCGCTGGAGGACTTCACGCTGGCGTGGATCGAGGACCTGATCCCGTGGCAGCTGACCGACCAGTGGCGGCGGCTCACCGCGTCCGTCGCCGTCCCGACGTGCACGGGGGAGGACATCTACCTGCTCGACGGCTTCCGCCCGTTGCTCGACACCGGCGCCATCCGCGTCGTGCACCCGGACCCGGCGACGGCGGGCGGGATCGCGGAGACCAAGCGGATCGGCGACCACGCGCAGGAACGCGGCATCCCGATGGCCCTGCACCTGGCCGCGTCACCGATCGCGACGATGGCGTGCGTGCACCTCGCCGCTGCCACGGAGAACTTCCTCGCGCTCGAACACCACGCCGCCGAGGTGGAGTTCTGGAGCGACCTCGTCACCGGCCTGCCCCGCCCGCTGATCCAGGACGGCCACATCGCGGTGCCGGACACACCGGGGCTGGGGTTCGGCGACCTCGACGAGGAGGTGCTGCAACGCCACCTCGACCCGCGCGATCCGGTCTTCTTCGCCGAAACGTCGCATTGGGACGGTGAGGCGAGCCACGACCGCTTGTGGAGCTAGGTGGCGCAGCACGCCGGCGTGCTGCGCCACAACGCTAACGCCCCTGCTCGGCCCGCCACCGCTCGTACTCCGGCCGCGCCTGTTCCGACAGCGGGTAGTACAACCGCAGGTCACCGCCCTCGGACAAGCGGATCCGGGAGAACTCCTCCCACTCCGCGTGTTCCTGGGCGGCGGCGATGAGCGCCGGCGCGAGCTTGACCGGCACCACGACCGCCCCGTCGTCGTCGGCGACGACGATGTCCCCCGGCTCGACGAGGGTGCCACCGCAGGCCACCGGCACGTTGACGGCGGTCGGGACGATGCCGGTCTGGGCGTGGAAGTTCGGTGTGGCACCGCGAATCCACAGCCCGAGACCGAGTTTCTTCGCCTCGCCGGTGTCGCGCAGGCACCCGTCGACGACGACGCCGACGCCACCGCGGCCCTTGAAGTAGGTCAGCATCATCTCGCCGAACACGCCGCTGTCCATGTCCCCGCGCGCGTCGACGACGATCATGTCGCCGGGCTGGGCGTGGTACATCACGTGGCGGTGCAACTGCTTCTCCGGCTCGGCGTACTCGTCGACGGGGTAGAGGTCCTCCCGCTTCGGCAGGAACTGCAACGTCAGCGCCGGGCCGGCGACGCGCACGCCGGGCGTCACCGACACGGGACCGCTGATGAACGCGCTGCGGATGCCCATGCGGCTCAGTTCCGCGCTGGCCGTCGCGCTGCCGAGGGCCGCGAGGGCCTCGCTGAACTCGGCGGGCGGGCGAACGATGTCGTGCGTCTCGACCACGTCGGTAGCTCCCTCAGATCCGCGTTGACCGCAACTGCCGGAGAGTTCGTGCGTCCCGGATCCGAGCCTAGTCCGTCGAACCGTTGTGGCGTAGGAGAAAACGTCGGCCCGGCCGAAATGGCCGGGCCGACGTGTCCCGTCAGTTCAGCCTGCGGGTGTCCTCGGGCAGGCCGCCGCCCGCGTAGACGTCCTCGGCGAGCTCGGCCAGCGCGGTCAGCGCGACGTTCTGGCTCCACGGCCCGTAGGACACGCGGGAGACGCCGAGCTTCTGCGCCGTGGCCAGGGGGATCGAGCCGGGGACGCCGATCAGGTTGACCTTGCGTTCGCCCAGCGCCTCGACGAGCCGTTCGACCTGCGAGGTGTCGAGCCTGCCGGGCACGAAGACGTTGGAGGCGCCCGCGTCGAGGTACGCGCGGCCGCGGGTGATCGCGTCGGCCAGCACCTCCTCGGGGTCGCGGTCGCCCGCCTTGACGAACGCGTCGGTGCGGGCGTTGAGCACGAAGTCGACCCCGGCGGCCTGCGCGGCGGCGACCGCGGCCTCGACGGCCCGCACCGACTCGTCGAGCGGCTTCATCTGGTCCTCGAGGTTCGCGCCCGCCGCGCCGGCGTCGATGGCCCTCGCGATGGTGCCGCCGGGATCGCCGTACCCGCCCTCGAGGTCGGCGGTGACCGGCAGGTCGCCCGCCACGCGCACGATCAGCGCGACCTCGGCGATCATCTCGTCGCGGGGGATCTTCTCGCCGTCCGGGTAGCCGCGGGAGGCCGCGATGCCGTGGCTCGGGGTCGCGAGCGCCTGCGTGCCGGGCGTCTCGGCGACCACCTTCGCGGTGATCGCGTCCCACACGTTGACGACGAGCAACAACTCCGGTGCCGCGTGGAGGGCCTGCAGGCGCTTCGCCTTGTCTGCCGTGGAGGTCATGATCACGACCATGCCACACGAACGACGGCAGTGCTCCCACCTGAGTAGAGTGAGCGTTACATGTACAACTGGGTGGCGGGCTCACGCACGTCCGGTGTGGACGGTGTGGCACCGGGCCTCGCCGCGCCGAAGTGGTCGAGGAGATGAAGGCAGTGGGATCGAACCGGTTTGCGGACCAGGTCGCGGTGGTCACCGGCGGCGGGAGCGGGATGGGGGCCGCGATCGCCCTGAGGCTGGCCGAGGAGGGAGCGACCGTCGTCGTCGCGGGGCGGGACGAGCAGAAGCTGAGCCGCACCGCCGAGCGGGCGGCCGGGAACGGCAAGATCGTCCAGCGGGTCGTCGACGTCCGCGACGAGGCGGCCGTCGCCGAGCTCGTGAACGGCACCGCCGAGACTTTCGGCCGGCTGGACGTCCTCGTGAACTGCGCGGGCGCCACCGACTTCGCCCTGTTCGCCGACCTGGACGCGCAGACCTGGAACGACATCATCGCGGTCAACGCCGGTGCCGTCTTCTTCGCGACGAAGGCCGCCCTGCCGCACCTGAAGAAGACCAAGGGCAACGTCGTCACCATCGGCTCGTCCAACGCGCTGCGCAACAACTACGGCCAGCCCGCCTACGGTGCCGCCAAGAGCGCCGCGGAGAGCCTCACCGCCAGCATCGCGATCGAGCACGGCGCGCACGGGATCCGTGCGAACACGGTGCACCCCGGAGTGATCTTCCCGACCGGTATGACCGGTCCGATGGAGGACATCCCCGGGGTGCTCGACGCGTACGCGTCGTACGTCCCCATGCGCCGCCTGGGCACCCCCGAGGAGATCGCCTCGGTCGTGGCCTTCCTGGCGAGCGGTGAGGCCAGTTACGTCAACGGCGCGAGCATCACCGTGGACGGCGGCCTGAACGAGGTCCTGCACCTGCCGCCGTCGGTCGCTCCGTGAGTCCCGCGCCCGGCAGGCGTTGACACGCGTTGGCTAATGCCGTTAGCTTATGGCTAACAGCATTAGCTCCGTGGAGGACGGCATGATCGAGCACCTGGACGTCGCGGGCAACACCCTCGCCTACGAGGTCACCGGCGAGGGGCCGCTCGTCGTGCTGGCCCACGGCATCGGCGACAGCCGCCACTCCTACCGCTTCCTCGCCCCGGCGCTGGCCGCGCGGGGCTACCGGGTGGCGAACGCCGACATCCGGGGCTGCGGCGACTCGAGCGTCGGCTGGGACGGCTACAGCCGCACCGACATCGGGGGAGACCTCGTCGCCCTCGTGCGCCACCTGGGCGGCCCGGCCGTGGTCATCGGCCACTCGATCAGCGGCGGGGCGGCGACCGTCGCGGCGGCCACCGCCCCGGACGTGATCTCCGGCGTCATCGAGCTCGCACCGTTCACGCGGGCGCAGTCCGTCGACCTCGCGGGACTGCTGCGCGTAAAGCGGTTCCGCAGTGGCTACACCCAGCTCGCCAAGGTCATCGTCAGCGGGAGCCTCGGCGCCTGGACGAAGTACCTCGACGTGGCGGTGCCCACCAAGCCGGCCGACTGGGACGCGGAGCTCGCCCGGATCGAGGCCAAGCTCCGCGAGCCCGGCCGGATGGAGGTCCTTCGGGTCATGGGCAAGTCCAGTCCCGCGGACGCCGGCGCGCAGCTGGCCCACGTCACCTGCCCGGTCCTCGTGGTCATGGGCGACGCCGACCCCGACTGGGCGGATCCGCGCGCCGAGGGTGAGAAGGTCCTCGCCGACCTTCCCCGCGGTCTCGGCGAACTCGTCGTCGTCGAGGGTGCCGGGCACTACCCGCACACCCAGACGCCGGACGAGGTCCTCGCGCTCGCCCTGCCCTTCCTGGGCAAGACGCTGGCGCACGCCTAGGGAGAGGCCGGCTCCGGCGTCGGTGGTCGAGGCCGCCGCCCCCGGATGGCCGTCCTGGCCGCGACCGAACTCGGCGACGCGACGCATGGTGGGCGGAGAGGCGCTGGCCGCCTCTCCTGTCGCTACGATCCGGTGAACCGCCGACGGGAGGCCGGACCTTGACGCGTCACACCTTCTCCGCGCTGCTCGAGCTGAACGGCAAGACCGCGACCGGCTTCCGCGTCCCCGCGGACGTCGTCGAGGCGCTCGGGCAGGGCAAGAAGCCCAGGGTGCTGGTGGGCATCGGCGGCCACACCTGGCGCAGCACGGTCGCGGTCTACGACGGTGACTTCATGCTGGGCGTGAGCGCCGCCAACCGGGAGGCCGCCGGTGTGACCGCGGGGGAGACCGTCGAGGTGACGCTCGAACCGGACCTGGCCGAACGCACCGTCGACGTGCCCGAGGACCTCGCGGCCGCGCTCGACCGGAACCCGGCTGCCCGCGCCGCGTTCAGAGCGCTGTCCTACAGCAACCAGAGGCAACGGGCCGAGGCGGTGGCGGGGGCGAAGCAGGCCGAGACCCGCGCCCGGCGGATCGAGAAGATCATCACCGAGCTCTCCTGACGGTCACCGCAGGGCCGCGGCCAGAACCGTCTCCACGACCCTGCGCACCGACTCGGGTGCGGCCGGGCCGTGCTCCTCCTCGGTGAACCGCAGGTGCGCGGCGCCGATCAGGGTCGGTGCGAGCGTGTCGACGTCGGCGTCCGCGGCGATCCGGCCGAGTTCGCGCTCGGCCCTCAGGTACCCGGCGACCATGGCCGCCGCCTCGCCGACGAGCGGGAGTCGCGCGGTGCCGGCCGCGCGGAGCCGGGTGCGGAGCTCGTCCCGTGCGATGACGAGCACGATCATCGCCACCGCGACCGGGTCGAAGCCGCTGACCAGGGCCTCGGTCAGGTTGCCGGTGACGGTGCCGGAGCCCGCCCTGTCCCGCAGGTCGGCGGCACGGGCCTCGATCCGCGCGATGCGGTCCAGCACCAGCTCGGTCAGGAACGCGTCGAAGTCGGCGAAGTGGCGGTGCAGGACGCCCTTGGCGACACCCGCCTCCGCCGTGACCGCCCTGCTGGTCAGCTCGCCGACGCCGTCCCTCACCAGGACGCGCGCGGCGGCGTCGAACAACTGCTGACGCGGATCGCGCAGCGCCACTCCAGTGGGCACCGGGTCCCCTTCCTCCACGAGCGAACACCGCCCCACGAGTGGGCGCCTGCCCACTAGAGTGGGCGCATGGTCACTCTAGTGCCTCCACCTGCGCCGGAACCGCACCGGCACCGCCGGGTCGCGGAGTCGTTCGGCGTCGACCCCGAACGGTACGACCGCACCAGGGCCGCCTATCCCGAAGCGGTGGTCGGCCGGATCACCGCCGCCTGCCCGGGATCCGGACTCCTCGACGTCGGGTGCGGCACCGGCATCGCGGCCCGCCAGTTCCAGGCGGCCGGGCTCACCGTCCTCGGCGTCGAGCCCGATCCGCGGATGGCCGCCTTCGCCCGGAAGACCGGCATCGACGTCGAGATCGCGACCTTCGAGGCGTGGGACTCCGGGGGCCGCGCGTTCGACGCGGTCGTCTCGGCCACGGCCTGGCACTGGGTGGACCCGGTCGCGGGAGCGGCGAAAGCGGCCCGGGTGCTGCGGCCGGGAGGCGTGCTGGCGCCGTTCGGGCACGTCCACGCACTGCCTCCGGCCGTCGCGGACGTCCTGGCCTCGGCCTACCGGCGCCTGATCCCGGACTCGCCGTTCGTCGCCCGGTCGGAGGTGTCCGTCCTGGACGCCTACCGGGGGTTGTACGCCAGGGCGGCGGACGGCATCCGGGAGGCGGGCGGCTTCGGCGAGCCCGAGTTGTGGCGCCACGACTGGGAACGCGCCTACAGCCGTGACGAACTGCTCGACCTGGTGCCGACCTCCGGTGGACTGACCACGCTGCCGCCGGAGCAACTGGCCGGGGTGCTGGCGGAGGTCGGCGCGGCGGTCGACGAGCTGGGCGGCACCGTCACGCTGCCGTACGCCACGTGGGGGCTGACCGCGATCCGCACCTAGATCGTGTCCCGCGCCCACCCGCGCGACGCGCCATCTCCGGGCACGCGAAGAATGCGGCCCGAGGTGATCCCATGATCGAACGTGTCAGGGTGGGCGCGCTCGCGCCGGTGATGGTCGCGCTGGTGTTCCTGGTCGCGCTCAACCTCCGTCCGGCGCTGACCTCCGTGGGGCCCTTGCTGCCGCGGATCGGGGGAGAGACCGGGCTGTCCGAGGGCGCGCAGGGCCTGCTCGGGGCGTTGCCGCTGCTGGCGTTCGCGGTGATCTCCCCGCTGGTGCAGCACCCGGCGCGGCGGTTCGGTGTGGAGCGCACCCTGCTGGCCGCCCTGGTCGTGCTCGCGGTGGGCACGGCGCTGCGCTCGGTCCTCGGCGACGCCGGGCTGTGGATCGGCACCGCCGTCGCGGGCTCGGCCATCGCGGTCGGCAACGTGCTGGTGCCGACGATCGTCAAGCGGGACTACCGCGACCACGTGTCCATGGCGACCGGCGTCTACTCGGCCTGCATCACCGTGGGCGCCTCGATCGCCTCCGCCGTCGCGGTCCCGCTGTCGCACGCCGTCGGCTGGCGCGGTGCGCTGGCGTTCTGGGCGATCCCCGCGCTCGTCGTCACCGTGCTGTGGCTGCCGCGCGCCTGGACCGGCAGGCCGGTCGTCGAGTCCACATCGGACGAGAGCCGGCCGTCCGCGAGCGTGTGGCGCCAGTCGGCGGCGTGGCTCGTGACGGCGTTCATGGGACTGCAGTCGACGACGTTCTACGTCATGGTCACCTGGCTTCCCACCGTGGAGATGTCGTCGGGCGTGCCGGCCGCACAGGCCGGTGTCCACCTCTTCGTCTACCAGATCGTCGGTGTCGCCTCAGGCCTCGCGATCCCGCGGCTCGTGCGCGCGGACAGCCAGGTCGCCGCGGCCGTCACCGCCAGCGTCCCGATGGTCGTCGGCGTGGCCGGGCTGCTGCTCCTGCCGTCGTGGAGCATCGTGTGGGCGGTGGTCGCGGGGCTCGGCACCGGCGCGTCGCTGGTCGTGGCGCTCACGTTGATCAGCCTGCGCGGCCGGGGCCAGCAGGGGACCACGCAGCTGTCCGGCATGGCCCAGTCGCTCGGGTACCTGCTCGCCGCGCTGGGGCCGGTCCTCGCGGGCCTGCTCGCCGAGCACACCGGGTCGTGGACGGCGTCCCTGACCCTGGTCGGCGTGCTCGCGGTCGTGCAGGTCGTCGTGGCCGTGGCCGCCGGTCGCGTCAGCCCCCGCCCGGCGGCGGTTCGCGGTAAGTTCCCAGCCGGGCGGTGATCGGCTCGGCACGTTGGAGGCACTGCGTCCGTGACTACCACTGGTGAGGGTCTCTGGTCGACGGTCACGGACCTGCCGATCGAGCGGAGCACCGTCGTGTCCGCGCTGCGCGGCCACGTCCAGTCGGCGTTGCGGGTCCTGAGCGAGGACCACCGCTACGACGTGCTGCTGGTGGTGACCGAGCTCGTGTCGAACGTCCTCGACCACACGACGGGCGACGGCCGGTTGCGCGTGCTCCTGAGCCGGGTCGGGTGCCAGGTCGCGGTGGAGGTCGACGACTGCTCGGCACAGCAGCCCGTGTACGGGGAGTCGAGGCTCGGCGGCCACCGGGGCAGGGGCATGGTGATGATCGACAACATCACCCACGCCTGGGGCGCGCGGCCTCGTGCCGGGGGCGGCAAGACGGTGTACGCGCTGGTCTGGTGCGCTGACTAGCGGTTGTGGCTTTCGTTGCGGGGCAATAACGTGGGCGCGTGCTCCGGACCGGTCATCGGCTCGCGTCGGCGCTTCGCACGGTGCGCAGAGGGGAGAGCGGGCAATGGGCCAGCAGTCCGACGGGGCGATCAGCACGCTGACGGCGCACACGGTCGACCGCGACGGGATCACGGTCGTGGTCGTCGCCGGCGAAATAGACATGGCGACCGAGGACTCGCCCCTGGACCAGGCGCTCGACGCCGTCCGGCGCCGGCCCGCCGGTCTCGTCATCGACCTGGGCGCGGTGAGCTTCTTCGGTTCCTCGGGCATCAACATGGTGCTGAACGTGTGGCGGCACGCGGTGTCCGAGAGCGTCCCGCTCGCCGTCGTCGCGGGCCGGACGGTGTCGCGCCCGCTGGACATGTCCGGCGCGGCCGCCGTGCTGTCGCTGCACCCGAACCTGGCCGAGGCGCTCGCCGCGGTCCGGACCGTGCCGCCGCAACGGCGGCGCTGATGCGGTCAGAACCCCTTGGCGGGGTCGAGGACGCCGCGCGGGTCCAATGAGGACTTGATGCGCGCGTGGGCGTCCAGCACGTCGTCGCCCGCCTCCCGCACGGGTCAGTCGCGCTCGAGCAGGCCCACGCCGTGCTTACCGGTCACCGTCCCTCCGAGTTCCGTGGCGAGGGCGAACGAGCGGATCTCCACCCTCGCGCGTTCGACGCCCCGGAAGGCCTCGGCCACGCACTCGCTCGCGGTCCGGGAGCGGGTGCGCGCGTGCAAGGCGGCCGTGGTCAGCTACCGGGGCTGATCCCCGCCACCGCCACCGCGAACAGCCGCTCCGCCGCCTTCTGCGGCTCGCTGTGGTGCTCGGTGACCATCGCGATGCCGACGATCAGGCCGACCAGTTCGGCCACCGTGGCCTCCGGTGCGACGGCGCCCTCCTCGACCGCCTTGCGCAGCAACGGTTCCGCGGCCTCCTCGATCGCCGACGCGCACGAGTTCGGGCCCGTCGGGTCGCCGTCGTAGGCCAGGGCGGTGGCGAGCCCCTTGGCGCCCACGCAGTACGTCACGAGATCGGCGAGCCAGGCGAGCAGCGCTTCCCTGCCGTCCGGCGCCCCGGTGAGCTCGCGCGCCCTCTCGCACAGCACCTCGATCCGGTGCCACAGCACGGCTTGCAGCAACTCCTGGCGGGTGGGGAAGTGGCGGCGCACGGTCGCCGAGCCGACACCGGCGACGCGGGCGATCTGCTCCAGTGACGCGTTCGCGCCGTGCGCGGCGACCTCCTGCTCGGCCACGGCGAGGATGCGCGCGTGGTTGCGCCGCGCGTCGGAGCGCTGGCGATCGGTCATGGTCACCTCGTGGTTGATAAATGGCGGGGCCCGCCATATCGTAGCGGAACACGAAAACGGCGGCCCCCGCCGTTTTGCTGTTCGTCATGGAGGAGAGTCATGTCCGTGCTCGTCACCGGAGCCACCGGCAAGCAGGGAGGCGCGGCCGTCCGCGCCCTGACGGCGGCAGGAGTGCCCGTGCGCGCGCTGGTCCGCGACCCGGAGTCGGACCGCGCCAGGGCGCTGGGCGTCGAGCTCGTCACCGGCGACCTGCACGACCGGGAGTCCCTGGTGCGCGCCACGAAGGGCGCGACCGCGGTCTTCTCGGTCCAGATCCCCGAGTTCACCGAGGACGGCATCGACTTCCCCGGTGAACTCGCCCAGGCCACCAACCTGATCGAGGCCGCCTCGGAGCAGGGGGTGCGGCAGTTCGTGCAGACCACGGTCGACGGCGCCGGCCCGCACGTCGTGGACGAGCTCTACCCGGTGCGCGCCGAGTCGCTGAACACCAAGGCCGCGATCCAGGACCGGGTCCGCGAGGCCGGTTTCGAGCGGTGGACGCTGCTCAAGCCCGGCTTCTTCATGGAGAACTTCCTGCCGGACTTCGCCTACCTGTTCCCGCGCGGCGTGGAGGGCGGCATCGTGAGCATGGTCAAGCCGGACACCCGGCTGTCCCTGGTGGCCACGCGCGACATCGGCGCGGCGGTGGCGGCCGCGGTCGCCGACCCGGACCGGTGGCACGGCGTCGAACTGGAGCTGACCAGCGAGCACCTGTCGATGAGGGAGATCGCGGAGGTGCTCTCCGACGCGCTGGGCGTGGAGCTGACCGCGCCGGACATGACGTTGGAGCAGGCCCGTGCCGCCGGGATGCCGGAGATGGGCGCCGGGCACGACCGGATGAACGAGAGCGGCATGGTGGGGCGTCCCGAGTACGCGAGGGAACTGGGCTTGGAGCTCACGAGCTTCGCCGACTGGGCGCGCGAGCACCTGGGCTGATCAGCGTTCCCAGGGCGGAACCCAGTCCGGGTCGGCACCCAGCGCCTCCAGGCGCGCGGCGCACTCGTGCTGACCGCCCTGGCGCGCGCCCCAGAGCGCGAGGTCGAGGTCGTCGCGGGTCGCTGTCGCGAGGAGGGGGTCGAGTCGGTCTGAGAGGCCGAGCGTCGCGGCGTCCACCAGCGCGACCGCCGCGCCGCGCTCGACCAGCCGGTGAGCGGCACGCCACTGCGCGAACGCCCGTGCGTCGGCCAGGGGAGTGCCACCACCGATCACCGCTCCGTCGGCGTTGATGTCCGCACCGGCGTCCAGGAGGGCGTCGAGCACTTCGACGTCATCGGCGCTGGCGGCCCAATGGAGCGGCGTCTCGCGGTGCGAACCCTCGAACCGTGCGTTGACGTCGGCGCCTGCGGCCACCAGCACCTCCACGGTCTGCGGGCCGTTCGGGCACCGGGCGGGCCAGTCCGTCAGCACGTGCAACAGGGTCCGCCCGTTCCCGCCGTCGTCGACGATCCGCGCGGTCGCCAGGCCGGGTTCGCCGGCGAGCAGGCGCCGCAACGCGACCAGGTCCCCGGTCCGGACAGCCGCCACCGCGGCCACCGCCAGCGGGCCGTCGTGCCTCATGCCCCGGTCCAGCGCACGACGTCCGCGAAGCTCACGTTCCCGCCGCACACCACGATCCCCAGCCGAGCACCGGGCCCGACCCGCTCGAGCACGGAGCCCGCCGCCGCCACGAGACACCCGGCGGCGGGCTCCGCCCACACCTTCTGCGTCTCGGCCAGCGCCACCGAGCCCTGCACCGCGTCGGCGTCGGACACGACCAGGACGTCCTCGACCAGCGAGACGACGTGGTCGTAGGTCAGCTGCGAGGCGTGCGGTGCCGACAGGGTCGAGACGATCGAGGTAGGCGCGATGTCGACCGGCCCGCCCGCGTTGAGTGCCTGCCGCATCGCGTCGGCACCCTCGACCTCGACACCCCACACGCGCACGCCCGGCACGAGCGCGCGGAACGCCGTCGCCACACCCGAGATGAACCCACCACCGCCGACGCTCACCAGCACGTCGGTCACGTCCGGTGCGTCGGTCGCGAACTCCAGGCCCACCGTGCCCTGCCCCGCGACCACGACCGGGTCGTCGTAGGGGTGCACGAGGGTGGCGCCCGCCGCGACCAGGTCGTTCATCAGCGCGAACGCCGCCGCGAGGCTGTCGGTGAGCCGCACGTCGGCACCGGCCGCACGGGCCAGCTCGACCGACCGGGCCGGTGCCGACGAGGGCATCACGACGGTGGCGGCCACCCCGAGGGCGTTCGCGGCGTCGGCCAGCGCGATGCCGTGGTTGCCGCCGCTGACCCCGACCACCCCCGCCGCCCGCGCGTCGGCCGGCAGCGACAGGATCTTCGCGAACGCGCCGCGGATCTTGAAGGAACCGCTGCGCTGCAGCAGTTCGAGCTTCACCGTCGTCGGGACGCCGAGCAGGGCGGACAGGCCGGGGGAGGCGAGTGTCGGGGTGCGCAGCACCCGGCCCTCGATCGCCTCGGCCGCGGCGTGGACGTCGTGGATGGTCAGCAGGTCGGCCATGGCGCCACTCTAGGGTTCGGCGGCCGCGTGCCTCGTTGCCAGCTCTGACTGCCCGCAACCGGCCCCGCGCAGCAACTCTAGGCCCGGCCCACCCCGAACCGCGTGATCTCCAGCCGAGCCACGTCCCGCACGTACCGGCTCGCCCGCCCGTCGCGCGGCGTGACCAGGGTCGGCCTGGTCAGCAGCCTGCCGTTGTACCGGGTGGCGAGCAGCGCCGAGCAAGCGCCGAACTCCGGGTCGACCTCCGCCCACGACAGCAGCACGCGGTAGCCGTCGGCGGACGAGGCGACGACCACGAAGCTGAGCTCGTCCATCTTGCTGCCCTCGGACGTGCGCAACCCGACTCTGCCGAGGACGTCGTGCAGCGGCACGCCCTGCACCTGGTGGACCTCGCGGACGCGGGTCGTCCGGTACTGGACGTTTACCGGGTCGCGGGCGTGCGCGTCGAGGTGGGACGTGCGGAAGACCCACTCGTGGTTGATGTCTCCGGTGACCAGGACCTGGTCCTCGGACAGCGGTGTGCGCGGCGTCGGGATGCCGGCGAACGAGGACGTCACGCACCTCAGGGTACTGGCGCATCTGCGGAAGAAAAGGGGCACTTTTGCTCCGTATTGGCGGCATCTAGGATCGATGCATGCCGAATCTGCGGATCAGGTCCAGAATCGTGACCGGCGTGCTCGGGCTCGCGCTGGTGCTCGCGGGGTGCGGGCAGCAGGCCGCGAGCACGTCGTCCGGGTCGCAGGCGGTGACCGGCAACGTCACGGTGTTCGCGGCGGCCTCGCTGACGGAGACCTTCACGCGGCTCGGCGAGGACTTCGAGGCCGCGCACCCCGGCACGAAGGTCAAGTTCAACTTCGGCGGCAGTTCGGCGCTCGCCCAGCAGCTCGACCAGGGGGCGCCCGCCGACGTGTTCGCGAGCGCCGCGCCTGCCAACATGAAGCAGGTGACCGACACCGGGACGATCACCGACGCGCCGAGGACGTTCGCGAAGAACACGCTGCAGATCGCCGTGCCCAAGGGGAACCCGGGCCGGATCGCGGGGCTCGCGGACTTCGCTGACGCGGACAGGAAGATCGCGCTGTGCGCCGAGCAGGTGCCGTGCGGGGCGGCGTCCAAGAAGGTGTTCGAGGCCGCGAAGATCACGGCCGCGCCGGACACGCTGGAGCAGGACGTCAAGGCCGTGCTGACGAAGGTCTCGCTCGGCGAGGTCGACGGCGCGCTGGTGTACAAGACCGACGTGAAGGCCGCGGGCGACAAGGTCGAGGGCATCACGTTCGCCGAGTCGTCCCAGGCGGTCAACGACTACCCGATCGCCTCGCTCGCGCAGGCGCCGAACGCGGCCGCGGCCAAGGCGTTCGTCGACTTCGTGTTGTCCGACAAGGGCCGTTCCGCGCTGAGCGCGGCGGGCTTCGACACCCCGTGACGCGCAACCGGGTGCGAGGGCGGCTCCCCGCCGTCCTCGTCCTGCCCGCCGTGGCTGGCCTTGCGTTCCTGCTGGTCCCGCTCGCCGGGCTGGTGATCAGGACGCCGTGGACGTCGTTGCCCACGTTGCTCGGCGCCGAGGTCGGTGAGGCGCTGCGGTTGTCGCTGATCTGCGCCTCGCTCGCCACGGTGCTGTGCCTGTTCCTCGGCATCCCGCTGGCCTGGCTGCTGGCGCGCTCCGGTCTGCCGGGACGCGGGTTCCTGCGGGCCCTCGTCACCGTGCCGCTCGTGCTGCCGCCGGTCGTCGGCGGTGTCGCCCTGCTGCTGGTCCTCGGCCGGCGCGGCCTGATCGGGCAGCACCTCGACGCGTGGTTCGGCATCTCGCTGCCGTTCACCACCGCCGGGGTCGTCGTCGCGGAGGCGTTCGTGGCGATGCCGTTCCTGGTGATCTCGGTGGAGGGCGCGCTGCGGGCGGCCGACCCGCGCTACGAGGAGGCCGCGGCCACGCTGGGTGCCTCGAAGTGGCTCACGTTCCGGCGCGTGACGCTGCCGTCGGTGCTGCCGGGGGTCGTGGCGGGCGCGGTGCTGTGCTGGGCGCGGGCGCTGGGGGAGTTCGGCGCCACGATCACGTTCGCCGGCAACTTCCCCGGTGAGACCACGACCATGCCGCTCGCGGTGTACCTCGCCCTGGAGACGGATCCGGACGCCGCGATCGTGCTGAGCATCGTGCTGCTGCTGGTGTCCGTCGGAGTGCTGGCCGGTCTGCGCGACCGGTGGATCAGCGGGCCGACGTGACCCTGAACGCGGAACTGCGCGTCACGCGCGGCACCTTCTCCCTCGACCTGGACATGACGATCGCGCCCGGCGAGGTCGTCGCCCTGCTCGGCCCGAACGGCGCGGGCAAGTCCACCGCGTTGCGGGCCCTCGCGGGCTTGCTGCCACTGACGTCCGGGCACATCACCGTCGGCGAGTCCACCTGGGACGGTGCGGACGCGTTCCTGCCCGCCGAGAAGCGGCCGATCGGCGTGGTGTTCCAGGACTACCTGCTCTTCGCGCACATGTCCGCCCTGGAGAACGTCGCTTTTGGACTCAGGTCGCGCGGCACGCGCAAGGCCGAGGCACGGGCCGAGGCGGCGCGCTGGCTCGAACGCGTCGGGCTCGACGGCTACGAGCAGGCGAAACCCCGTGCCCTGTCAGGAGGGCAGGCCCAGCGGGTCGCTCTGGCACGGGCGTTGGCCACCGGCCCGAGCCTGCTGCTGCTCGACGAACCGCTGGCCGCGCTGGACGCGAGCACCCGCCTGCAGGTCCGTTCCGAACTGGGCCGTCACCTCGCCGACTTCGGCGGCCACACGCTGCTGGTCACGCACGACCCGTTGGACGCCATGGTGCTCGCAGACCGCCTCGTCATCCTGGAGGGCGGCCGTGCCGTGCAGTCTGGCCCGCCCGCCGAGGTCGCCCGGCAGCCGCGCACCGACTACGTGGCCAACCTCGTCGGCCTGAACTTCTTCCGCGGCAAGGCCTCCGGCACGCGGGTGGACCTGGACGGCGGTGGCGGCCTCACGATCGCCGCACCCGCCGGCGGTCCGGTGCACGTCGTGTTCCCGCCCAACGCCGTGAGCCTGCACTCGGAGAAGCCGGAAGGCAGCCCGCGCAACGTCTGGCCGGTCGCGGTCGCCGCGATCGAGCAGCACGCGCACACGACCCGCGTCCGCCTGGACGGGCCACCGGGTGTGCTCGCGGACATCACCACGGCCACCCTCGCCGAGTTGCGCCTGAGGCCCGGCGACGAGCTGTGGGCGGCGGTGAAGGCGACCGAGGTCCACGTCTACCCGGCCTGACGCCGTTCCACATCGCGGGAGCCCTTGCCGCTGCTCACCTCCTGCTCGGACCATTGCCGCCACCACGGAGTGGACGGAGGGGCGGAATGAGCGCGGAGGACGGTGTCGGCCGTGAGCGCAAGCTCGCGCTGAACGAGGACTGGGCGGCGACGACAGCCGGGTTGGTGCTGCTCGCCCTGGTGCTGGCGAAGATCCTGCCCGGCTGGCTGGTGCCCTGATGGCGGAAGTCGAGACGCGGCAACGTTCCGAGGTGTGGTGGGCGCTCGGCGGAGTCGCGGTCGTCGTGGTGCTGGGCGCGCTGACCCGGTACCTGGAGCAGAACGTGCCGGTGTTCACCAAGGGCACCTGGCTCGGGGACATCGCGAAGAGCATCGAGTACCCGGTCTACGCGATCGCGCTGGGGTTGCTGGGCAACGCGGTGCTGACCGGGCTCGGGTTCCGCGACAAGCTCGCCGCGGGCTTCCGCACCGAGTTCTTCATCAAGACGGGCCTGGTGCTGCTCGGCGCGTCGATCAACTTCGCGGTCATCGTCAAGGCCGCCGGGCCGGCCATCGCCCAGGCGTTCCTGCTCATCACGCTGGTGTTCGGCTTCACGTGGTGGCTCGGCGGCAAGCTCGGCATCGACGCGAAGCTGCGGGCGCTGCTGGCGTCCGCGGTGTCGATCTGCGGCGTGAGCGCGGCCATCGCGGCGGCCGGCGCGGTGCAGGCCCGCCGCGAACAGCTCGCGTACACCGCGAGCCTGGTGATCATCTTCGCGCTGCCCTCGATCTTCCTGCTGCCGCTGGCCGTGGACGCGCTCGGCCTGTCCGCACCGGTGGCGGGCGCGTGGATCGGCGGCAACATCGACACCACCGCCGCCGTGAGCGCGGCCGGCGCGCTCGTCGGCGAGGAGGCGCTGCAGATCGCGACGATCGTGAAGACGACCCAGAACGCGCTGCTCGGGATCGTCGCCGTCGCGTTGACGGCGTACTTCGCGTTCAAGGTCGAGCGCACGGGCGAGGCGAAGGTCAGCGGCAAGGCGTTGTGGGAGCGGTTCCCCAAGTTCGTGCTCGGCTTCCTGCTGGCGTCGGTCGTGGCGACGATCTTCCTGGAGTCCGGTGGCGACAAGACCGTGATCACGACCGTGAACGACCTGCGCACGCTGTTCCTGATCCTGGCGTTCGTCTCGATCGGCCTGGAGTTCCGGGTCGCGCCGCTGCGCGAGGCCGGGTGGAAGCCGATCGGGGTGTTCGCCAGCGCCGCGGTCTTCAACTTGCTGGTCGGTCTGGGGCTCGCGAGCATTCTCTTCGCGAACTTCAACGGCTGAACCGGCGCCCCTCACCGCGCGCCGGGCGGGAGAGGGCACCGGATGACGGACACAGCACCACACGGATGGGTGCCGGTCGAGCACAGATTCCTGGGGCTCGACCGGCGCACGTTCGCGCCCGCCCTGAGCGTGCTGGCCGTCGCGCTCCTGCTCCTGTACGGGCTGCCCGCTCTCAACGCGCTCATCCCGTGGCACAACGAGATCCGCGCCGGTGACGTGCTGGACCTCGGCGACGGCGCCACGGCCGTGCCGCCGGTGGGCTGGCAGCTCGAGTCCGGCGCCCTGACCGGCGGCTCGGTCTCGCCGGCGAGCGTCCAGGTCGAGCTGACGACGGGCGGCGCGGCCATCTCGCTGCGCGGCACCGCGTTCACCGGATCGGCCGACGCGTTCCTCGACCAGGTGCTGCGCTCCGAGGGCGGCGCGCCGGGGATCGACGGCTCGCGCGGCACCGTCACGACCGCGAGCGGCCTGGTCGGCGTCGCACTGGCCAGCACGTCGCCGCAGGGCGACGGCCTGGACGTCGCGTTCAAGATGGCCAGAACGGCGGCGGAGGCGAACGCGGCACCGGCGCTGCTGGTCAGGGTCCGCGCGGCCCCGAGCCAGTTCGAACGGCAGCAGGACACCGTGGGGACCTTCCTGCGCAGCATCACGCCGGGGGTGGCCCGATGACGACGACCACCGAGGCGAGGACCGCGCAGCTCGCGGCGATCGAGGAGTCGGGCTGGGGGCGGTCCTTCCAGTTCGTCCAGCCGCGCAACCTGGCGTTCTGGGTCTACCTGCTCGGCGTGGGCGGTGGCGCGCTGGGGATCGTGCGCTACTTCGGCCCGGGCGCGCACTTCTACAGTCCGGCCCTGACCGGCGGTGTGCTGCTGTTCGGGCTCTACCTGGTCCCGTGGCTGCTCCTGCTGCGCCACCAGAACCGCTACACCGCCCAGCCCGCGTCGTTGCTGGCCGCGGCGTTCTTCTGGGGTGGCCTCGCGGCGACGTTCTGGATCGCGTTGCCCGCCAACACCGCGCTGCTGGAGATCTGGACCAAGCTCGGCGGCACGGCCTTCGCCGCGGACTGGGCGGCCGGTCTGACCGCGCCGATCAACGAGGAGTTCGCCAAGGCGCTCGGCCTCGTCCTGCTGATCGGGCTCGCGTCACGGCTCGTGCGCGGCGCCTACGACGGGTTCATCATCGGCGCGTTCACCGGTCTGGGCTTCCAGGTCTTCGAGGACGTGCTCTACGTACACAACGGCGCCGCGCAGACCTTCGGCACGGGCCAGATCGTCACGTCGCTGCAGATCTTCCTCGTCCGCGGCGTGGCCGGCATCGTGTCGCACGCGCTGTTCAGCGCCATCTTCTGCGCCGGCCTGATGTGGGTTCTCGGTCGCACGCCGGGGGAGCGCAACGTGCCGCGCGGCGTCCTGACCATGCTGGCCGCGATGGTGTTCCACTTCGCCTGGGACGACATGGCGGGCCTGAGCGGCGGCATCGGCGCGCTGGCGGTCGTGCTCCCGTTCCTGATCGCGCTGGTCGAGCTCGTCACCCTCTTCTACGTCCTGCGGCACGCCGCCCGGCAGGAGCGCGTCTGGATCCGGCAGCTGCTGCGGCCCGAGGCGGACGCCGGTGTGATCGATCCCGCACTGCTGGACGCCGTGAGCGGACTGCGCAAGGACCGCAAGGCGTTCCGCAAGCTCGTGCACAGTCGCCGCAGGTCACGGCATCTCCTCGACGCGGCGGCGGATCTTGCCCGCGAACTGGCCCGCGCGCAAGGGCTGGAGACGAACGAGGTCGCCCACGCCCGCGCCGAGCTGCTCCGGCTGCGCGGGGTCGTTCGCTAGGGCGTCGCGAAGGCTTACGGTGGAAGCGTGACGACCACGGCGGAAGTTGCGAGTCAGGCGGACGAACGGATCCGGCGGCTGGAGTCCCAGCTGGTCCGCGAGTACGACGACGTGCCACCGAGTCTCGTGCACGAGTGGATCGAACGGGCCAGGGCCCGCTTCGGCGGCGCGAGGGTGCAGGAGTTCGTGCCGCTGTTCGTGGCCCGCGAGGTGCGGGCGTCGGCGAGGGCCTTCCCGGTCACCGAGACGACGGGTTCGACCCTGTCGAGCTGGGCCCGCAACACCGCACGCCGCCTGCTCGCCGCGGAGCTGCCACGCCGTTGGGCGCACACGGCAGGAGTGGCCCGCCGGGCCGAACACGTGGCCCGAGTCCTGCCCGAGGACGAACGCGAGCTGCTCGTCGCGGCGGCGTGGGTGCACGACATCGGTTACGCGGCGGAGTTGAAGGACACCGGCCTGCACTCCCTCGACGGCGCGCGGTACCTGCGCCGGGCGGGCGTCTCGGGCCGCATCTGCGGCCTGGTCGCGCACCACTCGGGCGCGTCGGCCGTCGCCGGGCTCGTCGGGCTGGCCGACGGCCTCCGCGAGTTCGCCGACCAGCGCGGCCGGTTGCGCGACGCCCTCTGGTACTGCGACATGAGCACCGGTCCTGACGGCCAGCCGACGACGGTGCAGGGCAGGCTGGCCGAGATCCGGCAGCGCCGAGGTCCCGAAGACCCGGTCGTGCGCGCGCTCGCGATCAACGGCGCCGAACGCCTGGCCGCCGTCCGGCGCACCCACAGGCTCCTCCGCCGCACGTGACGGACGCGGTACAGCGGTTACTTGAAAGTTGAACTATCTTGGTGGCATGAAGAAGATCGGTTTTCTGTCGTTCGGGCACTGGACGGACAGCCCGCACTCGCAGACGAGGTCGGCGGCCGACACGTTGCTGCAGTCGATCGACCTCGCCGTGGCCGCGGAGGAGCTGGGTGCCGACGGCGCCTACTTCCGCGTGCACCACTTCGCGCGGCAGCTCGCGTCGCCGTTCCCGCTGCTCGCCGCGATCGGCGCGAAGACCGACCGCATCGAGATCGGCACGGGCGTGATCGACATGCGCTACGAGAACCCGATGTACATGGTCGAGGACGCCGGCGCCGCGGACCTCATCGCGGGCGGCAGGCTTCAGCTCGGCATCTCCAGGGGATCACCCGAGCAGGTCGTCGACGGCTGGCGGCACTTCGGCTACCAGCCCGCCGAGGGCCAGACCGACGCCGACATGGCCCGCATGCACACGGAGCTGTTCCTCAAGGTGCTGGAGGGCAAGGGCTTCGCCGAGCCCGCACCCCGCCCGATGTTCCCGAACCCGCCGGGCCTGCTGCGCATCGAGCCGCACGCACCGGGCCTGCGCGACCGCATCTGGTGGGGCGCCGCCTCCAACGGCACCGCCGCGTGGGCGGCCCAGCACGGCATGAACCTGATGAGCTCGACCCTGAAGTTCGACGAGGGCGGCGCCCCGTTCCACGTGCAGCAGGCCGACCAGATCAGGGCGTTCCGCAAGGCCTGGACCGAGGCGGGCTGGGAGCACGAGCCGCGCGTGTCGGTCTCGCGCAGCATCTTCGCCCTCACCACCGACCTCGACCGCGCGTACTTCGGCGGCGACGGCAAGAGCACCGACCAGATCGGCTTCATCGACGGCCCGAAGCAGGCCATCTTCGGCCGCTCGTACGCGGCCGAGCCGGACGTGCTGGTCGAGCAGCTGGCGGAGGACGAGGCGATCGCGGAGGCGGACACGGTGCTGCTGACCGTGCCGAACCAGCTCGGCGTGGACTTCAACGTGCACGTGCTGGAGAACATCCTCACGCACGTGGCGCCGGGCCTCGGCTGGCGCTGACCTCACATTGGTCCGCTCGATAGGTTCAGTGTTGACCAAAATCAATCGAGTGGTGGTCAGGTCGTGGGCTGGGGACTCCGAGTCCGACAGGACTCGGAGTCCCCAGGTGCTTCCCACCCGTCTGGACCGCGAGGCGATGCGGTCGTCGAAGGCCGCCCGGATCTCCGCACGCCGCGGGCGCCCCGTCGTTCGACGGCCCGACGAATCGAATTCGTCGATCTGACAGGGGTTCCAGGCTCTCCGCCTTGACGACGGCGGGACGTCCTGCCAGCTTCGAACCATGTCGCGACCGCTCATCGGTGGGCGGTCACTCCGCCCGGCACTGATCGTCCTCGTCGCCGCCCTGGTCGGAGCCCCGGCAGTGCAGGCCGCTCCCGGCGTGCTGGACCACGCGCACACCGCGGGCCGGGTCACGAAGTTCGGTCAGTACTCGTGGCCGGGCGTCTACTTCGAGGGCAGGTTCCGCGGCACCGGTGTCGGCATCGCGCTCAACGACGCGGCGAGCTACTACGACGTGCAGGTCGACGGGCGTACCGTCGCGACCCTGGCCAAGCCCGGCCGGATCACCTACCGCGTGCGGAACCTCGCCAACGCCGAGCACCGCGTGAGAATCGTGAAGAGGTCCGAAAGTCCTTGGGCGGCAGGCGAGTTCGGCGGGTTCATCGGCGCCGTGCTGCCCAAGCCACCCGCTCGCAGCCGGCAGATCGAGTTCATCGGAGACTCGCTGACCGCGGGCTACGGCAACCTGTCGACCACGCGCGACTGCTCCGCGAACGGCGGCATAGACCTGAACACCAACGCAGATCTGACCTTCGGCGCGCTCACCGCACGTGCGCTCGGCGCGGACTACCAGATCAACGCGTTCTCCGGCCGCGGGATGGTGCGCAACTACAACGGTGGTGAGCCCGGTACGAGCTACCGCTCCTACTACGACCGGGCGCTGCTGAACGTCGACGGTGACGTGTGGCAGAACCCCGGAACCTGGCGGCCTCAACTGGTCGTGATCGGGCTCGGCACCAACGACTTCTCCACCGCGCTGCGACCCGGAGAGCAGTGGCCAACGCCGGAAAGCCTGGTGGCGGCGTACAAATCCGCCTACCACGGATTCCTGGACGAGCTGCGTGCCCGGTACGGCCCCCGCACGACGATCGTCGTCAGCGTGCCGGAGGCGACCGGCGCCTTCGCCGACGCGGTCCGGCAGGTCGCGCAGGAGCGAGACGACAGCCGCGTCCGCTACTGGAACTACGCCGATCCCGCGCTGGACCGGCTCGGCTGCGACTGGCACTTCTCCCAGCGGGACCACCGGCTGATCTCCGCGCTGCTGACCGACTACATCGCGAGGCTGAGGCCGGACTGGTGACAGCACGGCGTTCTCGTCCTACCTCGACGCGGCGGAAAACGGGCACATTGACAAGCGACAGAGAATTGTCGGTCTGGTAGCGGAACAATCGCTTGACAATGGCCCAAGATTCTCCACTCGTCCGTGTAACGCGTCCCGCTGACAAACCGAGCCAGGTTCCGGCTAAACTCTTGACTTGTCATCGGACCGGTCTTCCGGATCGTGGCCTGCCCGTGATCGTACTCCTCAAACGTCAGTCGTTCGGTGTGCCTGAGCAGGTGGAACAGTATCCCTGCTAACACGGAGCAAGTCTTGCGCGATGTTCCTCGGACACATCATTCTGAACTTCTGGTGGTGTGCGAACTTGACGGCCGGGGGGCTCCGACCATGCCGAAGGACAGTGAATTAAGATCACAATCCGACGTCCGGCCGGACTCCTTTCACGATCTTGAGGTGTACCAGCCCGCGCTCGGAAAGCACCTCGAACGGTTGCGCAGGGACTCCGGTTTCGCCCGCGAAGAGGCCGCGAGCATGATCGGCGTCAGCACCGACACCTTGCGTTCGTTCGAGGACGCCACCTGGCGCCCGTCGATGACCCGCGTGGTGCGACTCGCGAAGCTGTACGGAACGCATCCGCTGCAGGTTCTGGCGGATGTCACCAAGAGCATCCGGCCGCAGACGCCGAAATCCGATCAGGTGTTGCACGGGTTGTTGTTCTTCTGCGGCGTGACCCCTGAACAGGTGGACAGCAGCGACGATCCGGCCGCCGAGGTCGAGTCACCGTTCGCCGGCGAGCCACTCGGCGACGTCCTGAGGCACCTGCGCAGCGATCACCCGCTGAGGTTGCGCGGCGGCATGGCGATTCGCCGTGAGTACGAGACCGGCATCAGCATTCGCGCGCTCAGCGAGAAGCACGGACTGGCGTTCGGGACCGTGCGCGCGCTCCTCGTGGAGGCGGGCACCGAGCTGCGCGGTCAGGGCGGAGCCCACACCGGCGGTAGGTGAGGTGCCCGTGCCGGATCGTGGCGATGTCGTCGAGAACCGCGCCGAGGGAGTCCGCGGCACCGTCGTGCAGGCCGGGACGATCACCGGAGACCTGCACGTCCACGAGCGCGCTCGCGTGCCGACCCCGCGCCAACTGCCCGCTCCTCCCGCGCTGTTCACCGGCCGTGCGGACGAGTTGGCGGAACTGGAGGCCGCGTTGCGGGCGGCTCATGCCGCCCGGCCCGCGATCTTCGTGCTGACCGGGCCCGCCGGTGTGGGCAAGACCGCGCTCCTGCTCCAGTGGGCGAGTTCGCTGGACGTGCCGGACGGCCAGTTGTTCGTGGATCTCAACGGCTTCAGCCTCGACGAGCCGATGGATCCGGAGGCGGCACTCGGTTCGTTCCTGCGCGCGTTGGGCACACCGCCTGACGAGGTGCCCGTGCGCCTATCCGAGCAGGCGGCGCTGTACCGGTCGCTGACCGCGGACAAGGCCCTGCTGGTCGTCCTGGACAACGCCTTCTCCGCCGCGCAGGCGAGAGTGCTGTTCCCGGCGTCACCGGCGAGTGTCGTGGTCGTCAGCAGCCGGAGCAGACTCACCGGGCTCGTCAGCGACGGCGCCCACCTGGTCGAGGTGGGACCGCTTCCGCCCGCGGCCGCCGTGTCCATGCTGACGGCGACGGTCGGCGAGGTCCGGGTCGCGAAGGAGAGGAAGCGGTCGGAGGACCTGATGGCGTTGTGCGGGGGCATGCCCATCGCCATCCGGGTCGCTGCCGCGCGGCTGCTGCTCCGGTCGCGGTGGCCGGTGCGCAGGATGTACGACGAACTCGCGGCCGAGCAGTCCAGACTGGCGAGGCTCACCTCCTCGGGGGAGTTGTCGGTGCAGGCGTGTTTCGATCTTTCGTACAAGGCGCTCGCGCCCGCCGCGGCGGCGCTGTACCGCCGGCTGAGCGTGCATCCGGACGGTGAGTTCGGCGCCGAGGTCGCCTCCGCGGTGGTGGGCGGGAACGCGGAGGCGCTCCTGGACTCGTTGCTGGAGGCGAGTTTGATCGAGGAGTGCGGTGCCGAGAGGCACCGGTTCCACAACCTACTGAGATTGCACGCCCAGCAGCGCCTCGTGCTCGAAGAGCCCGAGGAGGAGGTGTCGGCGACCCTCCGGCGCATCGCGGAGTGGTATCTCGCGACAGCGCGGAAGGCGGACGAGGTCCTCACCCCGTACCGCAAGCGCACTCCCTACGTGCACTCGGTGCCACCGCGGGAGGTGCGTTCGTTCGACGGACGCGACGAGGCGCTGGCGTGGCTCGAACTGGAGCGGCCGAACCTGATCGCCGTCGGCAAGGCGGTGCTGCAGCGGGGATTCGCTGAACTCGCGTGGCACCTGGCGGATGTTCTCTGGCCACTTTTCCTGCTGCACAAGCATTATCGTGACCGGCTGGTCGTGGACGAGCTCGGTGTCGAGGCGGCGCGGCGGTGGGGCCAGGCGTTCGCCGAGGCGGACATGCGCAAGAGACTCGGCCGGGCCTACACGATCGCGGGCAGGTACGACGAGGCCGAAGGCGAGTACGAGACGTCGATGCGGCTGTGGTCCGAGATCGGTGACCACCGCGCACTGTGCGACACCGGCAGGAGTGCTGCGCGCCTGCACTGGGACAGAGGGCGGCTCGCAGACGCCCGCGCGCAGTACGAACGAGTCGCCGCGGCAGCGGAGGAACTCGGCGCACCGCGGCTCGTCGGGCTGACGCTGGTCAACCTCGGACTCGTCCTGCTCGATCTCGGCAGGCCGCTGGAGGCCGTTCCCCGGCTGGACCGGGCGCGGCGAATCCTCGCGGAGGCGGCCGACTCCGACCCCTACAACGCCGCGCGGGCAGTGATCGCGTCAGCGGTGGCGTTGTGCCGCACCGGTTCCCTCGCCGCCGCCGAGGGGGCGGCGGCAGAGGGCCTGCGGGCGATGACCTCGCTCGGCTCGGTCAACGGCCAGGCCGAGGCGCGGCTGGCCCTCGGCGAGATCGCGGGTCTGGAGGGAGACGTGGGCCGTGCGCGTGCCCACTACCAGTCGGCCGAAGACGCGTTCCGGTCGCTGGGCTCGTCCATGGCAGACGTCGCACGGCAACGGCTGGTCGCGCTGGACTGACCGGCACGGACCCATCGGTGGTAGACCTCCGCGATCAGCCCCGTGCGCGTGCGAGCGGTGCACACCCTGGTCTGCCGCGCCTCGAACACGGAATCCCCGGTCGGCAACTCCACGACGATCAGCGTGAGACCGGGCAGTTGGGCGAACACCCCGAGCGCCCAACCGAGGTCCACGCGGGGTGCGACGATCCGGATGACGTCCGCCAGGGCACAGGCCCGGGGGAGGTGGCCGTCGACCGCGTCCAGCACGACGGGGTCCGGCATCACGGCCGGCGCCAGTCGTGCGGCACGGGCACCGGGGCAAGGGCGCGGTGCGATCCCGGCTGGGACAGCCCGAGCAGCCGGTAGAAGGCCCGCCGCAGGTTGCCCGCAGCAAGAGCGGGCCGGGAGGACACCGCCGGCGCGACGGCCGCCGCGGCTCGGGCGCCGGCCCGGAGTTGTGCCGGCATCGGCTGGTCCAGCCGCAGCCGCGGCGCCAGCCCTGCCAGCACGGACTGGGGCGCTGTGTCCGCCACCGCGAGGTGGGGCGGGGAGTCCACGAGCAGAACGGGCTTGCCGATCGCCGCCGCGTAGGTCGCCGTGGAACCGTGGTCCCCGAGAACGTGGTCGGCGGCCACGAGCACCGCCCGCCAGTCGAGGTCCGGTGGGAACACCAGCAGCCCGGCGTCGACGCAGTCGGACAGCCAGGCCCGCACCTGTCGCGGACCGTGCCCGAACCACACGGCGGGGTGAACGAGCACCGCTGTGCGGAAGCGGTCCGGTGTCAGTTCGGTCAGCAACCGCGGCAGCAGTTCGAGGTGCATGCCGAACAACGAGGTCGCGCCCCAGGTGGACGCCACGACGACGAGTTCCTGCTCCGGCGTGACGCCCAGCGCCTCGCGGTAGGAGTCGCGGCACGGGATGCTGGCGACGAGCCGGTCGTAGCAGAGGTCCCCGATCACCTCCGCCACGCCGACGGCCTCCGGGCACTGTTCCCTCAGCACGTCGAGCTGCTTCTCGTGCGACAACACGACCAACCGCGCCACGGGGTTCCCGTTGTGCAGCAGGCGCTGGCTGTCGAGGCCGTAGGGACGTGTCGTCCCGGAGACCACCTTGCCCTTCGCGTACCCCGCTCCGTGCGGCATCACCACGACCGGTGCGTGCAGCTGGTTCAGCGAGCCGTACGCGCAGGCCAGGGCCAGGTCGAAACTCTGCCGCCTGGCCTGCTCCCACGGCAGCACCACCCCTCCGGCCGCCCGCAGGAAGTCGGACACGCCGTTGCTGAACGCGTCGGGCGCCTGCGTCCACACCACCTGCACGCGCCAGTCGGACTCCAGCAGTTCGACCGCTTCGAGCAACCGCTCGCAGCTGGTGACCGTGTGTCCGACGGCGAGCACCGTGCGGCAGTCCTGCCGCGTGACGCGTCGTGCCGCGTTGATCCCCACGGGAACGTCCAGCCACTCCGTTGCGCCCATGCCTGACCTGCTTTCCAGATCGAAGAGAAATTCGAGAGCTGGAGGAGAGCATCCGGGTGACATTTGCCAGTGAGCTTGCAGTTCGATTGCAGAAACGTTCCTCGTCGTTGGCGATCGCCGTTAGGATTTCTGACGGGAGGGGGGAGGTGGCTTTGTGGTGTTCACGATCCTCGGGCCTACCACTCTGCGCGTGGGTACGCGATCCGCGGACCTCGGCGCGTTGAAACAGCGTGCTTTGCTGACCGTGCTGCTGCTCAACGTTGCTCGTCCGGTAGCGGTGGAGACGCTGGTCAAGGTCCTCTGGCCGGATCGGGAGCGGGTCAGTGCGCGCAAGAACCTGCAGGTGCAGATCTGCAGAATGAGAAAAGCGCTTGTCAATTCCGGCGTCCAGTTCCGGGTTCGCAGGGAGGGCGACGCATATCGTCTCGACCTCGATTCTGATCTTGTCGACTACCACCGCTTCGGGCGCCTGGTGGCCGCCGGGCGGGCCGCGAACTCGGGCGGTGATCATTCACGGGCGAAGCGACTTCTTTTCGAGGCCATCGGCCTGTGGGGTGGAATTCCGCTCGCGGACGTCCGTGGCGATTGGGGGAGGGAAAAGCGCTCCGCCATGGTGGCCAACGACCTGTTGCGGGCGTACCACGCGTTGTTCGAAGCTCAGCTCAGGCTGTCCGAGCACGCCGAGGTCCTGGACCGACTCGTGCCCCTGAGCGAGCAGCACCCCCTGGACGAGACACTGGCCCGGTTCCGGATGCTGGCGATGGAGGGGTTGGGCGACCGCAACGGCGCGACGGCCTTCTACGTGCGGTTCCGGCGGCTTCTGTTCAGCGAGTACGGCAACCCGCCGGCACTCGAACTGGAACGCCTCTACAGCAGGATGCTCGAAACGCCGCAAGCAGACGTCCGGGCGGCCGGCCCGACACCGCCGGCGTACGACTTCCCGAGAGTGCGCGGGCTCTTCACCGGACGGGTGGCGTTGCTCGACCGGCTGGACGCGTTCCTGGACGCGCGGACGTACGCGCATCCGCCCGCCGTGGTGCTGCACGGCATGCCCGCCGTGGGCAAGACCAGATTGGCGGTCCACTGGGCGAACGAGCACGGCGAGCACTTCGCGGGCGGCAGGGTGCTGCTGGACATGAGGGGCTACGGACCTGACGAGCCGCTCACCGCCGACAACGCGCTGTCGCTGCTCCTCGAGCGGCTCGGAGTGCCCGTGGACCACATCCCGATCGCCGCCGAGCACCGATCGCGGGCACTGCGCAGGGCGTTGGCCGGGGGAGGGGTGCTGCTGGTGCTGGACAACGTGCGCGACGCCGAGCAGGTGCGGTCTCTGCTGGACGCGGCGGGGGAGGCGTTCGTCCTGTTGACGAGCAGGGACCGGCTGCCGGAACTCGTGATCAACGAAGGAGCCTACGCAGTCGCCGTGCCGGAACTCCCGCACGCCGAGTGCGTCGACCTCCTGAAGGGCATGATCGGCCAGGACCGCGCGGCACAGGACAGGCGCGGGCTCGACGAGCTCGTGGTCCTGTCCGGAGGACTGCCCCTCGCGCTGAAGATCATCGGGCAGCACGTCGCGGACCGTCCACTGGAGACGCTCACGGAACTCGCGGGGCAGTTCCGGGCGCACCGCACGCTCATCTCGGGACACGAGGAGGCGCAGAGCCTGGACGCGGTCTTCTCCTGGTCCTACCAGGCGCTCGCGCCGGACACCGCACGGGTCTTCCGAGCCGTCGGGCTGCATCCTGGACCTCGCCTGCACGGGGACAGCGCCGCCGCCCTCGCCGGTATCACGCCCACCTGGGCGAACCGGTGCCTCAGGCTCCTCGCCAGGGTGCATCTGCTGGACCACGACATCGCCGACCGGTATCGGTTCCACGACCTGCTCCACCAGTACGCGGCCGAACGCGCCCACGAGATCGACGCGCCGGGGGAGCGGCGCCAGGCAGTCGAGCGGTTGCTGACCTGGTACACGGAGACGGCCATGGAGGTGTTCACCGTGCTGTCCCCGCAGAGCCCGCGCGTGCCGCCGCTGCCCGCCTCGTGCGTCGTGGTGGATCGCATGATCTTCTCCTCCGACGAGGCGGCGTTGGAGTGGTGTGCGATCGAGCGGGAGAACATCGTCGCCGTCACGCGACTCGCGGCCGACAGCGGGTTCCACGAGTACGCCTGGCGGCTGCCCGCGGCGTTGCACGAGGTCTCCGAGAGATCGGGGTACCACGACGACATGCTCGCTTGCCACGAGATCGCGCTGGAGTCCGCGAAAGCCACCGGCGACGGTGAGGCCGAGATGGGCACGAGGAACAACTTGGGGTTGTTGTACCTCAACGTGCACCGGATCGACGACGCCTACCGGCAGTTCGCGGTGAACCTCGCGATGGCGAGGCGGACCTGCTTCGAGTGGTGCGAAGCGGTGAGCCTCAACAACATCGGCATCATCCACTTCGAACGCGGCGACGACCGCACGGCGCTCCGGTACTACCGGGAGTCGCTCCCGATCCACCGCCGGCTCGGGTTGCACGAGGGTGAGGCCTACCAGTTCCACCGCATCGGCATGGCCCTGCACCGGCTGGGTGAGTTCGCCGAAGCGCGAGCGTCCTATGTGGAGGCTTTGAGGATCCGGTTGGAGATCGGGCACGTGCGCGGGCAGGGCGCGACCCTCACCGCGCTCGCCGCGTTGCACCAGGAACTGGGCGAGCCGGAGATCGGGCTCGAGTACTGCCTCCAGGGACTGCGGGCGCACCGAACCACCGGGGACCGCGTGGAGACCTGCAAGGCGCAGTGCACCCGAGCGGCCATCGAGTACGACCTCGGCATGCTGGACGAGGCGCGGGAGCACGCCGGTCAGGCGGCCGCCCTCGCTGAGGAGCTGCACGAACTCCACACAGCCGTGAAGTCGCTTCACCTGACCGGGCACCTGCTCACCGCTCTGGGTGACCCGGAGGCAGCTGTCGCCGCGTGGATGAGGGCACTGGACCTATGTCCGTCGTCCGAGGGACTCCTGCGGGACACGCTCCGCGAGCACCTGGGCCTGAAGATCGACTGAACGGCCGCATCGCCGAGATCCGAACGGCGGAACGGCCAGCTCAAGCAGCTGAATCCGGCACCCCCGACGGAGGGGCAGCACAAGCACGCCCCTACGATCATCCGCGTGAATTCCAACCTCAAAGCGACCATGAGCGCTCAGGGCGAGACCATCTTCTGGCCCTGGTGGATCAAGTGCGGTCACTCCCTGTGACGTGAGTGCCCTGTCGGTTGACCTGACAGGGCCTGTCGGTCCGGCGTGGAGCCGGTCGGCAAGCCGAGTTGAGGCGATGTGTCCCGCAGTGCCTGCCTCGTCGTTGTGAAGACCCGCCGGCATGCAGCTCGCCCTGTGTCACTCCGCTGAGCTGGGAATCCCAGGAGACGCGCGGGATCGCGAACTGTTCGACGTGGTGCCCGCTTCCGGCGGGCACCACGCGGCGGTGCACTTACGGTCGTCCCTATTGCTTCAGTGTTAGCTGAAAAAAATCATCGACGACGGTCCTTCACGAAGATCGCCAACTGCTTGCCCCCGCCATGAACGCGACGGTCGACGTCGAACAGCGTGGTCGCCTTCACCAGGTCGCTGAGCTTGGCGAAGCCGTACGTGCGGGAGTCGAAGTCGGGCCGCTGCTTGGTGATGATGCTGCCGACGGCGGACAGCAACGCCCACCCGTCCTCGTCGGACGCGGCCTCGACGGCGTTGCGCAGCAGGTTGACCAGGGCGGCGTCGCCCTTGAGCTGGGCGGCGGAGACCGAGGGCCTCCTCTCCAGCGGCGCCTGCTCGGGCGCCGAGTCCTCCGGGTGGGCGAGGTTCTCGACGTAGATGAACTTGTCGCAGGCCGCCACGAACGGCTTGGGCGTCTTGCGCTCGCCGAATCCGTAGACGGTGAGGCCCGACTCCCGCAGGCGGGCGGCGAGGCGGGTGAAGTCCGAGTCGCTCGAGACGATGCAGAAGCCGTCGAAGCGGTCCGAGTAGAGCAGGTCCATCGCGTCGATGACCATCGCGGCATCTGTCGCGTTCTTGCCCGTCGTGTACGCGAACTGCTGGATGGGCTGGATCGACTGGGCCAGCAGGTGGTCCTTCCAGCCCTTGAGGTTCGTGCCGGTCCAGTCGCCGTAGGCGCGTTTGACGTGGGCGGTGCCGTACTTCGCGATCTCGGCCAGCAGTGCCTCGGTGATCGAGGGCTGGGCGTTGTCCGCGTCGATGAGCACGGCTAGCTTCACGGCGTTGTCATTGGCTGTGGCCACGGCCGGATCGTACGGGGCGGGTGCGCGGCGGACTGTCCGACACGATCGTCCAAAGCGGCGCGAACGTCGTGGCGGAGCACTACGGTGGTGTCAGAAAAGGCGCACGTGAGAGAGGCGGAACCGGGCGTGACGTCCTGGGTCGAAGTGATCAACTATGTCCGGCTGCGCTACGAGGTGCTGGAGGAGACGGACGCCTGGCTGCGCTTCCGCCTCGACACGGACGGCGAACGCACCCAGCAGGTCTCCGTGCACCACATCGCGGACGGGGACGGCACGGCGTGGGTGGAGATCTCCTCCCCGGTCGGCCGTGCCTCCGAGGTGGACCTCCTGCGGTTCCTCGAACTGGCCGGCGAGTCCCAGGTGGGCGGGGCGGCCGTGGTGGACGGGGTCGCGCTGCTCAAGCACGTGGCACCGCTGGAGGACCTGAGCGTGCGCGAGGAGTTCGAACGGCCGTTGCAGCTGCTGGTCGGCCGTGCGGACGTCGTCGAGCATGAGCTGACGAGCGCCGACGACTTCTAGTCGCGGAGGCCGCGGCCGGGGTCGGGCAGCCCGTGGTGGCCCGCGGTGAACGAGCGCATCGTGCGCGATGGGTGTGAGGCGGTGGCGTTGAGCGGCGGGCTGGGTGGCCCGCCGTCGTCGCACACGGCCGCGTTGTGGCTGGCGTTCGCACGGGGCCGACGGCTCGTGCCTGGTACCGCGCGCACAACGGGAGCGTGGTCGCCGCCTACCTGGAGCACCGCGGGCTCGCCGAGGCGGAGAACGAGCCGGAGCGGTTGTTCCTGAACGTCATCCTGTGCCGGGTGCTCCACACCCACGCGCTGGTGGCGGCGCCGCGGTCAGTTCTGCTGCCGTTGATCCACCGCGCCTTCCCGCCGGGCTAAGGCGTTCCGAGCTTCGTCGGTGGTGTGAGCACGCGCTCGCCGCCGATGACCGTCACCGCGACCGGCCGCTGCGGTCCGAGCACCGGGGTCGCCTGGGTCCAGCACCGCAGCAGGTGCCGGCACAGCCTGGCCTCCACCTCGACGGCGGCGGCCGCGGCGTGCAGGAGGTCCTGCGTCCTGGCCGGGTGCGCGGACAGGTGGTCGCGGCACAGCGCCAGCTCGCGGGTCCACCTCTCCTCGGCGGCTTCCCGGACCTCCTGCGGTGCGGGGTGCGGGAGGCCCAGCCGGTGCAGGCCGGCGGCGAGTTTCCGCTCGGACAGCAGGGAGAGCGCGGCCGATGCCGCCCGGTGGCCGGCGGCGGTGGCCGTGTCCGCGTTGCTCATCACGCGCATCGTGTTGTGCGCGGCCACCGCGACGGTGGGCACGCGTTCGACGGCGGTCAGCGACCTCGCGGTGAGGAGCTCGCCGATCTGCGCGGCGGTCGCCTTGGTCTCGATGAACGAGTGGAGCGCGGTGTGGCCCGTCCTCACCAGGCTGATGAGGTGGTCGCCGATCCGTGCGGGTGAGGCCGTGTCGCCGCCCGCCGCGCGGACCGCCGGCGTGGTCATCCCACGCAGTGCCGCCGTCCAGTGCCTGCTGAGTTCCGCCCGCCAGCGCAGGACCTCGGGGTGCTCGTTGGGTTCCGGTGCGAAGCCGTCCTCGAGCGCGATCCAGAGCGCCAGCTGGAAGTCCGCGCCCTCCGGGTCGTCGACGGCCGGTGGTGGCGGGTTCTGGCCGACGTCGAGCAGAGCGGCGATGACGCCGGCGCTCAGCGGTCCGCGGGCGGTGGGCAACAGCATGAGCGCCTCCGACGGGTGATCCACAATCCCGTGATCAGCTACCCGCCCCCGGAGGGTCCAAACCCGTGGGAACGGATTGCTTCGGAACGGTTTCGCGCGCTGTGCCGATTGAGACGCGAACTGGCGGGTAAGCGCTTTCGTGCTAGGTTCGGATGAGAGTGACATCACTCGAAACGGAGCAGCCCATGCCGGTGCTTTGGGGTGTGTCGTTCGATGCCACGGCCATGTCCGGCGTGGTGGTCGAATTCCTCAAAACCGCCAAATCCTTCACCGACCGCGGTTATCGGGTCCACCTCGACCTCGGGTACGACATCAAGGCCGACAAAGGCCGTTTCTTCCAGGAATACCGGCACGAACGGGTGCCGGAGTGGGTGGTGCTCGACCGCGTCGACGGCGTGGCGGGCATTGCCGGGTACGACCGGGAATTCGTGGCGGCGACGCTGGAATCGGTGCGCCGGGACGAGTCGCCGGACACCGATCGGGTCACCGCCGCACTGGCCGACGCGATCGTGCGGACCTGGGAGGACAGGGGCGTCGAGCTCGTCATGGTCGAGAACGGCACTCTTCCCGAGAACGTCGCCTACACGAAAGCGCTCTACGAGGCCATTGCGACCTATGGCGCGAGACATGATCTTGGCCGATATGTGCTGTGGCGTGATCACGACCTGATGTGGCAGAGCGAGCCCGCCAAGTACGGCAGCTTCCCCTACCCGGCGACGCCGCCGATGGTGAACTCGCCGCACATCCACTACTTCGCGCTGCACGAGGAGGCGAGGCGGCGCACGCTGGAGTGGATGCCGCACCTGCGCAACCTGGACGTGCTGCCGAACACCTTCACCCCGCCGAGCCGTCCCGGCCGGCCGGATTTCCGCGAGCACCACGGCATCGCGCCGGACGCGAGGCTGATCGCCCGGTGCACCCGGATCATCCCGCAGAAGCGCATCGACCGGGACCTGCACCTGCTGGCCCGGTTGCCGGGCACCTGCCTGTTCGTCGCCGGCGACACCGAGGAGGACCCGGCCGAGACCGCGAGGCTGCGGGCGCTGGCGGAGGAGCTCGACGTCAACGTTGTCTTCGGTGGTGTGCTGGAGCCGTGCGAGTCGGCCGGGCCGGGTTTCTCGGTGCGGGACCTGCTGGCGCACGCGGACGTCGTGTCGTTCCTGACGTCGTACGACTACGAGAGCTACGGCAACCCCATCGGGGAGGCGATCGCGGCCGGCGTGCCGTACATCGCGAGCCGCTACGCCCTCTACGACACGGTGTACGCGGGCTTCGAGGCGCCGGTGCTCGAGATCCTCGACCACGACCTGCCGACGGCGGAGTTCGCACGGCAGGTGCACGAGCTCATGACGAACGCGGAGAGGCGGGCGGAAGTGGTGGCGCACAACCGGCAGCTCGGCACGCAGACCCGTGAGGAGGCGGACCACCTGGTGAGCACGTTGTTCCCGCCGGCGATGGGGGCGGAGGTCCGGGCCAGCGTCGTGCTGCCGGTGCTGAACGAGGCCGCGAACATCGAGGCGGTGCTGCTGTCCCTGCGCGATCAGGAGGACGTCGACCCCGGCACGTACGAGATCGTGCTGGTGGACAACAACTCGACGGACGCCACGGTCGAGATCGCGCGCAGGTTCGCCGAGACCTCACCGGTCGACATCCACGTGATCAGCGAACGCGAGCAGGGTGTGGCGTGCGCGCGCAGGGCGGGCATGGAGTTCGCGGTGCGCCGCAGCCGCCACCGCAAGGACCCCGGCGAGCGGTTCTACCTGCTGTCGGCCGACGCGGACTGCCGGGTGGACAAGCGGTGGATCACCGAACTGCTGGCGGTGATGGACGAGGACAAGGCCGCGATCGGTGTGTGCGACTACTACTACAACGCCGAGCACTTCGTCGGCAGGCCACGGCTGTGGGACGCCATCCAGCGCACGTTGCGCTGTCGCGCGGTGACGTTCTCGCTGTTCGGCGGCTTCCCGGACGGCAAGGGCTTCGCCGTCGAACGGGACGCGTACGAGGACGTCGGCGGCATCGAGATCTTCTACCAGCTGCAGAACGGGCGGTTCGTGAACCACCTGTCCGACGACTGGGACTTCGGCATCCGGGTCCGCGGCTCCGGCCACGACATCGCCTACGCGCCGAAGTCGAGGGTCGAGATCAACCCGCGCCGCGTCAACCACGCGATCGACGAGGTGATCACCGGCCGCGCGTACGGCAGCGACGGCATCATCGTCATGCGCGACATCCGGCCGGAGGCGCCGGAGACACCGCAGACCGCCGACCTCACCGAGGCCGAGGCGGTGCAGGCGTGGGAGTTCTCCATCAAGGACTTCACGCCGAAGAACACGATCCTGCCGGTGCTGCTCACGCCGTCGTTCCTGGACGAGGACGCGGTGGTCGAGTTCTTCGGCGAGGACCTGGCGGCACGGCTCGGCGCGCGGATCGCGGAGATCAAGGCCGAGATGAGCGTCGTCGACTTCGTCCCGATCCACTCCTACAAGACGCCGACGTACCGGCTCTACCTCGAGTTCCGCGACGAGATCTTCGCCAGGCTGCGCGCCACCGTCGGCGAGGACGTCGGCTTCCCGCCGTCGTTGCCGGAGTGCTTCGCCGACGTGCCGGAAGCGCGGTTCGCCGAGTTCGTGAAGTACTACTGCGAGGACCGGGAGTCGGGGGAGGCGCACAACTACTTCGGCAATGGAGGCGTGTTCTGATGACCCGTGTTCTGACGGACTCCGAACCGAGGGTGTGGGCCGCGCTGCAGGAACCGGCCAACGCGCACCTGCTCGACTACGTCACCGAGGACCCGTTCGGCGCGCACGTGTTCCCCGGCAACGTGCCCGGCTACGGCGTCGACGACTTCCTCGGCGACCTGAGCGACCAGCTCGCCACCACGGCGCCGATCCACCTCTGGTCCTACATCCCCACCTGCGCCTACAAGTGCCGCTTCTGCCAGTACCCGGTCGTGCTGGTCAAGGGCGGGCGCAACGAGGAGAAGCTCTCGCAGTGGGTCGACTGGAACATCCGCGAGGCGCGGCTGTGGCTGCGGCGGGTGCCGGAGCTCGCGAACGCCCCCGTCGGCGAGTTCAACGTCTTCGGCGGCACCCCGTCGTTGTTGCCGGAGAGGGACATCCGGCGACTGCTCGACTTCTACCGGGAGAACTTCGGGTTCACCGCCGACACCACGATCCGCTTCGAGGGCGACCCGAGCACGTTCACGCCGGCGAAGCTCGAGACGCTGCGGGAACTGGGCTGCACCAAGCTCTCCAGCGGCGTGCAGTCGTTCGACGACCACGTGCTGCGCGAGTGCGGCCGCGAGCACTCGTCGCAGATGTGCGTCGACTTCGTGCGCAACGCGCAGGCCGCGGGCTTCGAGTGGATCAGCATCGACCTCATGTACGGGCTGCTGGACCAGACCGTCGACAGCGTCCGGCGCGACCTCGACGTGGTGCTGGAGAACGAGGTCACGGCCGTGGTGTGCACCAAGCTGCACCTCAAGTCGTACGCGGAGACCAGGACCGGGGTGGCGGGGGAGCAGCCGGCGCCGTGGCAGTTGCCGCAGTACCGCGAGAAGCTGGTGCGGGACGGGCACTTCTGGCCGGCGTTGCAGGAGCAGTACCTGATGCGCGAGGTGCTGACGGACGGCCTGCGGGCCGCGGGCTACACCGAGCACCCCACGATGTACTTCGCCCGCGACGGCCTCGGTCCGGAGAAGTGGAAGTCCATCATGGTGGACCAGGACAAGCAGGAGGCCGAGGTCGCGATCGGCCTGGGCGGCAGTTCGAGCTGCCGCACCTCGGAGGCGATCACCGACGTGAACTGGAAGAACTACGCCCAGGCCGTCGACGAGGGCAGGGTGCCGCTCGGCTCGGCGACCGGGTTCGACGCCACCGCACGGGAGGCGCGGGCGGTGAAGATGGCGCTGTCGACGTTGCAGCCGGTGCGCGACGACCTGCACCGGGCGCGGTTCGGCAG
Source organism: Lentzea sp. HUAS12 (assembly GCF_024125735.1). Taxonomy (NCBI): domain Bacteria; kingdom Bacillati; phylum Actinomycetota; class Actinomycetes; order Pseudonocardiales; family Pseudonocardiaceae; genus Lentzea; species Lentzea sp. HUAS12. The sequence goes on along the minus strand of NZ_CP099738.1, from coordinate 2,458,921 downwards.
GTCGCTGCACGACAGCCCGTGGCGCGAGAAGTTCGCCTCCCTGGCCGGACGCGGGCTCGTCTCCGTCGACGACGGGGGAGTGGCGCTGACCGAGGACGGCGAGGTGCTGGTGGAGGCGATCATCAACACGGAGCTGTGACCGGGGACCTTGACTGGGGGCCGGTACTGGCCAATCGTGTGCGGCGTGACTGCAGCGGATCATGGTTCGACCGACGTCGTGATCGTCGGAGCCGGCTACGCGGGGCTGGCGGCGGCGTCCCGGCTGGTGGCCGCCGGACTCGGCGTCGTCGTGCTGGAGGCCGCGGACCGGGTCGGCGGCAGGGCGTTCAGCGAGGACCTGCCCTCGGGTGTGCGCGTGGACCACGGCGCGCAGTGGACCGGCCCGTCCCAGCAACGCTTCCGCGAGCTCGCGGCGCGGTTCGGCGTCGCGACGTTCCAGGCGTGGCGGACCGGCGCGCACGTCGAGATCGGGCACGACGGCACCCGCACCGACCACTCCGGCCCCGGAGTCGCCGAGTACCGGCGCGTCACCTCGCAGCTCGACGAGCTCGCGTCGACCGTCGACCTGGAACAGCCGTGGCGCAGCCCGGACTTCGCGGAGTTCGACGCGCAGTCGGCCGAGGAGTTCTTCGCGGCGCAGACCCACGACGAGGACGCGCAACGCCGGCTCGCGCACGCCGTGCAGGCCGTGTGGTGTTGTGAGCCCAGGGAGATCTCGTTCTTCCACGTGCTGTTCTGCCTCGCCTCGGCCGGTGGGTTCGACCGGATGACGGAGAACGGCTTCGCGCAGGAGTCCCGTTTCTCCGGCGGAGGCGACGCGGTCGCCGTGGCACTCGCGGAGTCGATGCCCGGAGTCGTGCGGCTCGGCGAGCCCGTCCTGACCGTCCGCCACACCTCCGACGGCGTCGAGGCGGTCACCGCCAACGGCGTCGTGCGCGCGCGGCGGGCCATCGTCACCGTGCCGCCGGCCGCCCTGGAACGGATCGCGTTCGACCCGGCGCTCCCGCCCGCGCGCCGCGGCTGGGCGGGCTACGCGCCGATGGGCAGAATCGCGAAGGTGCACGCCGTCTACGAGGAACCGTTCTGGCGCAAGAAGGACCGGTCCGGCTCGGCCACCCTGCTGAGCCGCGGCCCGGTGGGCCTGGTGTTCGACAACTCGCCGGAGGACGGCTCGCACGGCGTGCTCGTCGCGTTCCTGCACGGCGACCGCGTCGACGGCTGGGCCACCGCACCCGACTCGGTGCGCCGCACCGAGGTCCTCGCCGCCCTGAACGAGGTCGCCGGCCCGCGGGCGCGCATGCCCGTCGACTACGCCGAGATGGCGTGGTCCGAGGACGGCTGGACCATCGGCGGTGCCGCGTGCTTCGTGACGCCCGGCGGCTGGACCGAGCACGGCGAACTCGGCTGGCGCGCGCCGACCGGTGTCCTGCACTGGGCGGGCACCGAGACGTCGTCGGTCTGGAACGGTTTCCTCGAAGGTGCCGTGGTCTCCGGCGAACGCGCCGCCGACGAAGTCGTGATCGCCTTCAAAAACGCCGAATAGAGTTCTGCAAACGGTCGCAGTTCCCTAATTCACATACCTGACCATTCACGTACTCGAACATTTTCGGGAATTGTTGACTTGGGGTGGAAGAGCTATTCAGAATTCGTCTCCACGGTGATGCGCGATCCCTGCGGAGGCAACTGATGAACACCCGAGCACCGGCGCTCGCCGCGGCGGCCGCGGTCGTCGCGGCACTGCTCAGCGGCGCGCCGGCCCAGGCGGCACCGTCGTTGACGGCGGCGGTGACCCAGACGTCCGTGTGGAACGGCGGTTACGGCGCGGACGTGACGATCGCGAACTCCGGTGACACGGCCGGCACGTCCTGGACGATCGAGTTCGACCTCCCGTCCGGCACGACGATCACCAGTTCGTGGAGTTCCGTGCGCACCAGCACCGGCCAGCACCACAAGTTCACGAACGCGGGTTTCAACGGTGCCGTCAAACCGGGTGCGACCGTGAAATTCGGCTTCAACGCCTCCGGCGGCGGCCTGCCCGCGAACTGCACGATCAACGGCGCCCCGTGCGGCGCCACCCCGCCCGCCGACACGCAGGCCCCGAGCACGCCCACGGGCCTGCGGTCCACCGGCGTCACGTCGAGCTCGGTGTCCCTGTCGTGGACGGCCTCCACGGACGACGTCGGCGTCACCGGCTACGAGGTGCTGCGGGGCGGCGCGGTCAGCGCGACCACCACCGGCACGTCGGCCACGATCAGCGGCCTGTCGCCGGCCACCGCCCACTCGTTCTCCGTGCGCGCCAAGGACGCGGCGGGCAACACGTCGTCGGCGAGCGCGGCCGTGAGCGTCACCACGAGCCCGGACACCGGCGGCGGCAGCACCGTGGACGTCGCCACCGCCGCCCAGCTGCAGGCGGCACTGGCCGCGGCCACCCCCGGCCAGACGATCAGGCTCGCCGCGGGCACCTACCGCGGCTCGTTCGTCGTGAACTCCCGCGCGGGCACCGCGTCCCAGCCCATCACCCTCACCGGCCCCCGCGGCGCGGTCCTGATCAACGACGGCCCGTCCGGCGAGGCCCCGTCCTGCCCGGCGCCCACTGCGGGCTGGGACTCCGGCTACGGCCTGTGGGTCTTCGGCTCCCCGCACTGGAACCTCACCGGCTTCACCGTGCAGGAGTCGAAGAAGGGCATCGTCCTCGACAACTCCCACCACACCACGATCGACGGGGTCTCGGTGCACCACGTGGACGAGGAGGCCGTCCACTTCCGCCGCTCCTCGGCCGACGGCGTGATCCGCAACTCGACGATCACCGACACCGGCCTCGTCCAGCCCGGCTACGGCGAGGGCGTCTACCTCGGCTCCGCCAACTCCAACTGGGCCTGCCACGGCAACACCGGCGGTGTCGACCGCAGCGACCGGGTCCAGGTGCTGGGCAACAGGATCGGCCCGAACGTCGCCGCCGAGGCGATCGACGTCAAGGAAGGCACCTACGACGGCGTGATCCGCGGCAACACCTTCGACGGCCAGGGCATCACCGGCCAGAACTCGGCCGACTCGTGGGTCGACGTGAAGGGCATCGGCTACCTGATCGAGGACAACACCGGCACGTTCCGCAGTCCCGGCACCTTCGCGAACGGCTACGAGACCCACAACACCAGCACCACCCCGGCCCTGCCCAACGGGTGCGGCAACACGTGGCGCGGCAACCGCTCCGACCTCGGCGGGGTGGGGCAGTACGCCATCAACATCACGTCGGTGTCGAAGTGCTCGGCGCTGCCCAACGTCGTGTACGCGTCGAACACCGTGACCGGGGCGGTGAAGGGGCTGACCAACGCGCCCGTGACGCCGTAAGGCTCCTGTGTGGACGGTGGCCCGGCGTCAGCCGACGCCGGGCCGAGCCGCACGGGCGGCCCGTTCGGACAACGCACCGAACGCCTCCCGCAACTCCGGGGGCCCCACCACCTCCACCTCGCAGTCGAACCGCAGGAGGTTCGCGGCGAGCGCGGCCCACGACCACGCCCCCGCCAGCAGCCTGGTCCGGCCGTCCCCGGCCTCCGAAGCGGTGTCACCGCCGGCGAACGGCGCCACCTCCGCTAGCGGCAGGCCGAGCACCACCTCGCCCCGGCACGGCCACTCGGCGGTCTCGGACCCCTTGAACCGCGCGGCGAGGAACGCCGCCACATCGCCCCCCGGCACCTCGCGGGGCCTGAACCGCGGCCCGTTGGGCACGCGCAACGTCATCCGGTCGGCGCGGTAGGTCCGCCAGTCCTCGCGTTCCGCGCTCCACCCGACGAGGTACCACCGCCCGCCCCGGACGACGAGGTGGTGCGGCTGCACGCGGCGAGGAGGCCCGGCGGACTCGGGGCGGCCGGGCGAGGCGTAGTCGAACCGCAGTTCTTCGCACGCGCGGACGGCGCTGCTCAGTGCGAGCAGCACGTCGGTGTCCACCTGCGTGCCGCCGCCGGCCGCCGAGATCTCCAGGGTGTCGACGCGCCGGCGCAGGCGGGACGGCAGGACCTGGCGCACCGTCGCCAACGCCCGTGCGGCGGCCTCCTCGATGCCCGCACCGGTGCCGACGGCGATCTTCAGCGCCACGGCGAGCGCGACGGCCTGGTCCTCGTCGAACAGCAGCGGTGGCACCTGGCTGCCCGCTTCGAGGCGGTAACCGCCGTCGGGGCCCTTGACCGCGTGGACGAGGTAGCCGAGTTCGCGCAGGCGGTCGACGTCGCGGCGCACGGTGCGCTCGCTGACGCCCAGCCGTTCGGCCAGCAGCAGGCCCGGCCAGTCGCGGCGGACCTGCAGCAGGGACAGCAACGACAGCAGTCGGCCCGACGTGGTCGTGGAGGTCGCGATCGGCATGTTCTGAGCTTCGCACAAGTAGCGGACGTTCCCTGTCCGCTACTGCTGACAAAGTCCCTCTCATGTCACTCAACGCAGTTGCCCACCTGAACTTCCGCGGCCAGGCCCGGGAGGCGCTCGAGTTCTACCGCTCCGTCTTCGGCGGCCAGATCAACGTCGTCACCTACGCCGACTTCGGCATGCCCGCCGAGGTGCCCGGCGCCAAGAACGTCGTGTTCGGCGAGGTCGTCGCCGAGAACGGGTTCCGCGTCCTCGCCTACGACGTGCCCGGAGCGGACGAGCCGGTCGCGACCGGCGAGCCCACCACCCGCCGGGAGAACGGCACCACCATCACGAAGGAGCCGTTCTTCCTGTCGGTCAGCGGCGCGTCGGCCGAGGAGGTCCAGCCGATCTGGGACGGTCTCTCCGACGGTGCGTCGGTGATCGAGGAGTTCGGTCCCTCCCAGTGGGCGGCCGGCTTCGGGATGCTCGCCGACAGGTTCGGCGTCACCTGGATCGTCCAGGCCTGACTCACGGCCTGAAGGCGCGGCGCACCGTCTCGGCGAGTGCGCCGCGCCTCCGTTCGTGGTCGGCGGCCGCGTCGGACGGGGTCGCGGTGAAGAAGAGGCTGGCGGGGGACCAGGTGAGCGCGAGCATGGACACCATCGCGAGCACGTCACCCGGTTCCAGCGCCGGGTCGACGCGCCCGGCCCGCTGCTCGGCCGCGATGGCCGCCAGCTTTTGCTCCGTCTCCTCGGCCATCGACGTGACGAGAACGCCCGCGGGGATCCGTTCCAGCCGGGCCCACGTCGCGAGCCGCACCAGGTTCGGCCTGGTCAGGCACGAGTCGTAGAGCGCGACGGCGTAGCCGGGCAGGTCGTCTGCGGTGAACGGCACGGCGGTGACGAGCTCGTCGGCGTGGGTTTGGAACACCGTGTCGAACAGGCGGTCCTTGTCGCCGAAGTAGGCGTAGAGCTGGGCCTTGTTCGCCTTGGCGTTCGCGGAGATGCGGTCGACCCTGGCGCCCGCGATGCCGTACGCCGCGAACTCCTCGGCCGCCGCGTCCAGCAGACGCTGCCGCGTGGCTTTGCCGTCCTTCATGCCTCCATCCTAACTAACTCGTTGGTTTGCGCGATCCGTCACCCCGTGCTTACCTGGAGGAGTAACTAACTAGTTTCTTTGTTGCTTCGAGGAGGCGTGACGTGCGAGTCCAGGCATACGCGGCACAGGAGGCCGGAGGACCGCTGCGGCCGTACGAGTACGACAACGGGCCGCTGGGGGCCAACGAGGTCGACGTGCGGGTGACGCACGGCGGCATCTGCCACACCGACGTCAGCCTCATCGACGACGAGTTCGGCGTCTCCCGCTACCCGCTCGTCGCAGGTCACGAGGCCATCGGGGTCGTCCACGCGGTCGGCGACGCCGTCGAGGGGCTCTCCATCGGCCAACGCGTGGGCGTCGGCGCCATCGCGGGCTCCTGCTTCCACTGCGCGTGGTGCGTCAGCGGTCGGACCAACCTCTGCCCGAGCCGGGACGACACCGTCCTGCGCGGCGACCGCGGCGCGTTCGCCGGCCACGTGCGGGCGAGCGACTGGCGGCACGTGCACCCGATCCCCGACGCGATCCCGTCGCAGCAGGCCGGCCCGCTGCTCTGCGCGGGCACCACGGTGTTCTCCCCGCTCCTGGTCAACGGCGTGCGGCCCACCGACCGCGTCGCGGTGGTCGGCATCGGCGGCCTGGGCCACCTCGCGATCCAGTTCCTGGCCGCGTGGGGCTGCGCCGTCACCGCCATCTCGACCACGCCCGCCAAGAAGGCCGACGCCGAACGCTTCGGCGCCACCGGTTTCATCGCGTCCGGCGAGGAGGGCGCGCTGCGGGCGGCGGCCGGCTCGTTCGACTTCGTCCTGTGCACCGTCTCGGCGAACCTGCCGTGGGACGACTACCTCGGCCTCCTGCGCCCGCAGGGCACGTTGTGCGTCGTCGGCGTGCCGGAGCAGCCCATCGCGTTGTCGCCGATGAGCCTGCTGCCGGCCGCGAAACGGGTCGTCGGCGGGATCGTGGGATCGGCCGCGCACACCCGGCAGATGCTGGACTTCGCCGCGCGGCACGACATCCGGCCCGTGGTGGAGACGTACCCGGTGGCGGAGTTCGAGAAGGCGCTCGGCCGCGTCCGGGAGGGAAGCGCGCGCTACCGCGCCGTCGTCGAGTTCGAGTGATCCGTTCTCAACCCACTTGACCGTGGCCCCCCGGACCTGTTGAGGTCTGCACGCGCGATTCCACTTAGGACGCGCCGGCAGCACTGGGGGAACGGATGAGGAACAGGATCGCGGGTGCGGTGGCGCTCGTGCTGGTGGCGGTCGGCGGGTGTGGCGCCGACGTGCCCGACGGGCTCGCTCAGAAGGTCGCGGCGGACTGCCCCGGGCTGGTCGAGCCCGAGCCGCTGGCGGTGGTCACGCAGGGGTTCGTGGTGTCCCAGATCAGCTCCGAGGCCGAGCAGGCCTGCAAGGTCTGGATCAACGACGGGCGCGAGGTGCTGCTGGTGTCGCTGATCGCCCACACCAGCGAGCAGGAGGCGGTGCAGCGCACCGCCGGGCTGTGCGACGACATGGCGCTGGACGAGCCGGACAAGTCGTGCGCCGCGGCCGTGTCCGGCAACGAGACCTACGCCCTGCACGGCGTGGCCGGGCGGTGGGAGGCGCGGATCACCGTCTACGAGATCCCGGTGGGCGACGACGCGAAGGACGCCGTGCACCAGATGCTCGAGGATCTCAGGAACTCCGGGAAGACCAAGTCGTGAACGCGTGTGGGCTGCCCTGGCACGCGGGGCAGCCCACACGCGGCTCAGATCAGCAGTGGTCGAACGCGTAGTCCGCGTGGCCGGGCCCGACGAGGTAGCGGTCGCGCAACGTCGTCGTGGCCGGGGTGTTCGGGTCGGCGCACACGTCCTCGAACGTGCCGCGCAGGTCATCGGTGTACTCGATGTCCATCACGTGTGAGTCGTACACGTCGGAGTACGACGAGCACTCCTCCCAGCGGTGGCACTCCTCGGAGACCGCGAAGTCGAAGCCGACCTCGGACTTCCCGCGTGCGGCCTGCTCGGCGGAGTTCTTCTGACCGATCGCGAGGCCCTTTGCGTGGGAGCGGTCGGCCAGCAGTTTGGCGTAGGCCAGGTTGTTGTTCACGGTCAGCTTGCCCTTGGACCGCAGGTAGGAGTCGAGGTTGTCCACCTCGACCGCCTTGAAGCCCTTGGACGCGCACGTGTCGATCGTCGCGCCGATGATGCCGGCGAGCTCGGTGCGCTTGGCCGAGGTCGAGGTGTCGAGCAGGAACTCGTCCGGCCAGTTCGGGTCGATGATCGGGTTGCCGCGCGAGTCCTTGAGGATCAGGTGCCCGCGCTGGTTCAGCCAGACGTTCTTGTCGCCGGGCTGCGTCTGGAAGCCGTTGACGTAGCAGATGGTGTAGATGCCGGGCGCCGGTGCCGCGGTGGCATCACGGGTCACGAGGGTGACGCCCTGCGGCGGCGAGTAGGCCGCGCCGAGCTGGTAGTCGAGCACCGCACCGGCCGGAGGCAGCTCCACCGCCGCCGCGGAGCTCCCTTCCGCCGCGCTGGACGAGGTGAGCGGTCCGGCCACGCAGGCCGCCAACGCCAGGGCGGCGAGCGCGGAGCCGGTGAGGGCGCGTGCAGGGGACTTCATAGGCGCCTGTCTCCTTGATCGATCAGAAGTGGTGATCGGGTCTGAGCGACAGTAGCGAGAAGCGCATCATGTGACCAGCAAGCAATCTCATTCGGTCAGAATGCTTGCTTGTTTGAGCGATTCGCGCTTAGTGTTCGCGACCACACAGCCGCACCCACCACGCGAGGGAGTCGACATGGCGCACGGCAGAGGGCTGAGTCGCCGCACGGTGCTGATGATGGGCGCCACGCTCGTCATGACCGCTGCCTGCGGGTCGGGCTCCGGCGGTGACGGCAAGGTCAAGGTGTGGCACGGCTACACCGACAAGGAGGCGGCCGCGCTCGACAAGCTGGTCGCCCGGTGGAACTCGACCCACCCCGAGCAGCAGGTCGAGGCGGTGTTCAACGGCGGCAACGACAACGCGCTGCAGAAGACGCTGGCCTCCTTCGCGTCCGGCAACCCGCCCGAGGTCGCCTACCAGTACGGCTCCTCGATCACCGGCCTCACCGACCGCCCGCAGACCCAGGACCTGACCGACGTCGTGCGCGGCGACACGGCGTTCGACTGGGACGACCTCTTCCCGGCGGGCCGCGAGGCCGCGACGGTCAACGGCAAGATCTACGGCGTCCCCGCCCTCGTCGACAACCTCTCCCTCGTCTACAACAAGAAGCTCTTCGACGACGCCGGCATCGCGCACCCGACCGAGCAGTGGACCTGGGACGAGTTCCGCTCGGCCGCGAAGAAGCTCACCGCCGACGGCCGCTTCGGCTGGGCCTACGTCAACGACGGCACCGAGGACACGGTCTGGCGCTTCCTCGCCCTGCTCTGGCAGGCGGGCGGCGACCTGCTCTCCGCCGACGGCAAGAAGGCGGCGTTCAACTCCGACGCGGGCCGGGCGGCCATGGGGTTGTTGCGGGACATGGCCGTCACGGACAAGTCCGTCTACCTCGACGCCGGTGACCAGCAGTACCTCAACCTCTTCAACTCCGGCCGCATCGGCATGCTGTGGACCGGGCCGTGGGACCTCGGTTCGATCAACGAGGACGTGTCCTACGGCGTGCAGGTCCTGCCCGGCAAGGTCACCCACGCCACCATCGCGGGCCCGGACACGTTCGTCGTCTTCGGGGAGAACGGCCGCAAGAACGCGCTGCCGTTCCTGAAGTGGCTGCTGTCGGCGGAGATCCACCTGGAGTTCGCCATGGAGACCGGCCACCTGCCCATCCGGCAGTCCGAAGTGGACCTCGCGGGTTACGCCGAGTTCGAGGCCAAGTACCCCGGCACCAAGGTGTTCGTCGACAACCTCGCGAAGAACGTCACCAAGGCGCGGCCGAACATCCCGCAGTACCCGAAGATCTCGCAGATCCTCGGCACCGCCGTGCAGTCGGTCCTGCTCGGCCAGGCCGAACCGCAGGCGGCCCTCGACCAGGCGACCGGCGAGGTCGACCAGGAGCTGGCGGCCTCGTGACGGCGGAAGTCCAGGCGCGGCGGGCGGTCGTGCGCGAGCGCCCGCGAGTGGACCGGCGCAAGCTCGACGACCACGTCGCCGGGTGGGGGTTCGCCGCGCCCGCGGTGGTCCTCATCGGGGTGTTCGGCCTCGTCCCGGTGGTGTGGTCGTTCGTGCTCTCCTTCCAGCACACCGACCTCACCTCGCCCGGCACGTTCGCGGGCGGCGACAACTACGCGAAGCTCGTCGCCGACCCGCTGTTCTGGGACGCGGCCCGGCGCACGCTCGTCTACGTCGTGCTGTTCGTGCCGATCACCCTCGCGCTCGCGCTGCCGATCGCGGTGATGCTCAACCAGAAGATCCGCGGGGTCGTGTTCTACCGGCTCGCCGTGTCCGTGCCGCTGGTGACCTCAACGGTCGCGACCGGCATCATGTTCAGCTGGCTCGCGAACCCGCAGTTCGGCCTGGTCAACGCCGCGCTCGACGCCGTAGGCCTGCCCAAGCAGGGGTTCTTCTCCGACCCCGGGCAGGCCCTGTTCGCCGTCGTGGCGATGACGGTGTGGGGCTGGCTCGGCTTCGCGGTCATCATCTACCTGGCGGCCCTGCAGAACGTGCCGAAGGACCTGATCGAGGCGTCCGCCCTGGACGGCTGCGGCCGCGCCCGGTCGTTCTGGCACGTCGAACTGCCGCTGGTCGCCCCCGCCACGGGTTTCCTGCTGGTGTGGCTCACGATCAACGGCCTGCAGCTCTTCGACGCGGTCTACGTGACCACCAAGGGCGGCCCGCTGCGCGCGACCACCGTGCTGGTCTACCACCTCTACAACGAGGCGTTCGTCAGCTTCGACGGCGGGTACGCGGCGGCCATCGGCTGCGCGGTGTTCCTGGTGATCGGCGCGTTCACCCTCGTCCAGCTGCGGTTCAACCGCCGCACGTCCCACTACGAGGTCCGATGAGAAGGCCCAGCGCGCTGCACCTGATCCTCCTGCCGCTCTCCGCCGTCATGGTGACGCCGCTGGTGTGGATGCTGCTCGTGTCGATCTCCACGCAGGCCGAGTCGCGGCGCTTCCCACCCGGCCTGCCCAGCGGGATCGAGTGGGAGAACTACCTCGCGGCGATGCGGGACGCACCGCTCGGCTCGTGGCTCGGCAACAGCCTGGTGGTGTCCGTCGTCTGCGTCGCGGGCAACCTGCTGCTGTGCTCACTGGCCGGGTACGCCTTCGCGCGCATCTCGTTCATCGGCGGCAAGGTCGCGTTCGTGCTGATGCTCGCGACGCTGATGGTGCCGTTCCAGATCGTCATGCTGCCGCTGCTGATCATGATGCGGTCGCTCGGCCTGGTCGACACCCTCGGCGCGTTGATCGCACCCAACCTCGCCACCGCGTTCGGCGTGTTCCTGATGAGGCAGTTCTTCACGACCCTGCCGAGGGAACTGGAGGAGGCCGCCCGGATCGACGGCGCGAGCAGGCTGCGCACGCTGCTCCAGGTGCTGCTGCCGTTGATGCGCCCGACGCTCGCGACCCTGGCCGTGCTGACGTTCCTGCAGACGTGGAACGACTTCCTGTGGCCGCTCATCGCCGTGCAGAGCCCGGACGTGATGACCGTCCAACTGGGACTGCAGAGCTTCCAGGGCGCGCACACCACGAACTGGCCGAAGCTCATGGCCGGCACGGTGCTCAGCCAGCTGCCCGTCCTGCTCGTGTTCTTCTTCGCCCAGCGGTTCTTCGTGCGGTCGGTGGCCGCAGCGGGCATCAAGTGACCGACCGACCAAGGGGTTCCGCCATGCACATCAGCTCCGCCGCACGGCACACCAACGCGGAGATCGCGTCACAACCCGGCTGCTGGCGCCGGGCCGTCGCGCTCGCCGCCGAACCGGAGACCGCGGCCGCCCTGCCCCGGCGCGGGGAACGCGTCGCGGTCGTCGGGTGCGGCACGTCGTTGTTCATGGCCCAGGCCTACGCCCGGCTGCGCGAGGACGCGGGCCACGGCGAGACCGACGCGTTCGCCGCGTCCGAGTTCCCGTTCGGCCGCGCCTACGACCGCGTCGTGGCGCTGACCCGCTCGGGCACCACCACCGAGGTGGTCGACGTGGTGCGGCGGCTGGAGGTGCCCGTCACGGCGGTCGTCGGCACTCCCGGCACGCCGGTGACCGCGCTGGCCGACCAGGTGGTGGCGCTGGAGTTCGCCGACGAGCGCTCGGTCGTGCAGACCCGGTTCGCGACGACCGCGCTGGTCCTGTTCCGCGCCCACCTCGGCGAACGGCTGGAGCGCGCGGTCCTCGACGCCGAGCAGGCCCTCGCCGAACCGCTGCCCGAGGACCTGGTGCAGCGCGACCAGTTCACGTTCCTCGGCGGGGCGCCCTGGACGACCGGCCTGGCCGCGGAGGCCGCGCTGAAGATGCGCGAGGCGTCGCTGAGCTGGACCGAGTCCTACCCGGCCGCCGAGTACCGGCACGGGCCGATCGCGATCACCGACGAAGGCTCGCTGGTCTGGGCGTTCGGCGCGGTGCCCGCGGGCCTCGGCGCCGAGGTCGCCGCGACCGGCGGCCGGTGGTTCGCCCGCGACCGCGACCCGCTCGCCGAGCTCGTGGCCGTGCACCGCCTGGCCGTGGAGGTGGCGCTGCTGCGCGGACTCGACCCCGACACCCCGCGCAACCTGAGCCGCTCGGTCATCCTCGACCCGGCGACCTGACAGCCGTAGACCCCCGGCACCGGAAGGCTGACCAATGTTCACCATCGCGTTCGTGGGCGCGGGTTCCGTCGAGTTCACCCGCCAGCTGCTCCGCGACGTCCTGTCGTTCCCCGAGCTCGCCGGCTGCACGATCTCGTTGCACGACATCGATCCCGAACGGCTCGAGGTGGCGGCCGGGCTGGCCCGTCTCACCGCGGGGGAGGGCGGCGCCCGCATCCGCACCTCGCTGTCGCGCCGCGAGGCGCTGGAGGGCGCCGACGTCGTCGTCAACATGGTCGCGATCGGCGGCCACGAGGCGACGATGCGGGACTTCGACGTGCCGGAGTCGTTCGGGCTGCGGCAGACCATCGGCGACACGCTCGGCATCGGCGGGATCTTCCGCGGCCTGCGCACGTTCCCGTTCCTCGACGGGCTCGCCACCGACATGCTTTCCGTGTGCCCGGACGCGTGGTTGCTGAACTACACCAACCCGATGGCGATGAACGTCCAGTACCTGGCGGCCGTCGCGCCGCGGCTGAAGGCCGTCGGCCTGTGCCACTCGGTGCACTGGACGGTCCACGACCTGAGCGCGCTGGTCGGCGTGCCGCACGACGAGGTCGACTTCCTGTCGGCGGGCGTGAACCACCAGGCGTGGATCCTGCGGTGGCAGCACCGGGGGCGCGACCTCTACCCGGCGCTCGACGCCGCCATCGCCGCGGACCCCGGCCTGGCCCGGCGCGTGCGCGTCGACCTCTACCGCCGGCTCGGCTTCTACCCGACGGAGACGAGCGAGCACTCCTGCGAGTACGTGCCGTGGTACCTCAAGGACGAGTCCGAAGTGGAGCGACTGCGCATCCCGGTCCGCGACTACGCGACGATCAGCGCGGAGAACGTCGCCACGTACGAGAAGACGCGCGACGCGCTGGCCGCCGGGGAGCCGTTGCCTCCCCTGGAGGACGAGGCGGTCGAGTACGCGCCGCAGGTGATCCACAGCCTGGTCACCGGCCGTCAGCGCACGATCCAGGTCAACGTGGCGAACCACGGCCTGATCTCGAACCTGCCCGAGGGCGCCGCCGTGGAGGTGCCGGCGACGCTCGACCGGCTGGGCGTGCACCCGCACCGCGTCGGCGCCCTGCCGCGCCAGCTCGCCGCCGTGAACCGGAGCTTCCTCAACGTGGTCGAGCTGACCGTGGCCGCGGCCGTCGAGGGCGATCCCGCGCACATCCGGCACGCGGCGCTGTGCGACCCGGCGACCGCCGCCGCGCTGACGGTCGACCAGATCGACGACCTCGTCGCGGCGATGACGGCAGCGCACGGCGACCTGCTGCCCGCCGCACTGCGGCGATAACGAGCATCCGAGTGCGTGAAACCTGCTCAACTGATACCAAACCGAGCAGTATTCGTGCGCTATAGTGATCGAATGCGTCAAGAGCAGCGTCTCGCCGCGATCCTCGGCAAGCTCGCGGACGCGGGCTCGGTGAGCGTCACCGGGCTCGCGGAGGACCTGGGCACGTCCGTGGCCTCGATCCGGCGCGACCTCCAGTCACTGGAAGAGCAGAAGCTGCTCAAGCGCACGCACGGCGGTGCGGTGGCGGTCGAGGTGATCTACGAGCTCCCGCTGCGCTACCGGGTGGGCCGCCGCGAGGAGAAGCGGCAGATCGCGGAGGCGGCGGCCAGGTTCGTGACCGAGTCGGTCCACTCGGTCGGCCTCAACGGCGGCACCACGACCACGGAACTCGCGCGCCTGCTGGCCGTCACGAGGCCGCTGAAGGTCGTGACGAACGCGCTCAACATCGCCTCCGATCTCTGCCCGCGCCCGATGATCGACCTGGTGGTCACCGGCGGCGGCGTCCGTCCGGAGAGCTACGAACTGGTGGGCCCGATCGCCGACCGGGCTCTCGCCGGCATCAGCCTCGACCTGGTCTTCCTCGGCGTGGACGGCATCGACGCGCGCAGCGGCATCGCCACCCACGACGAGGTCGAGGCGCAGACCGACCACTGCCTGCTGCGCACCGCCGACCGGGTGGTGGTGCTCGCCGACGGGTCCAAGGTCGGCAAGCGCGCCTTCTCCCGCATCGCGGGCATCTCCGACGTGCACGTGCTGATCACCGACTCGTCCGCACCCGCGGAGGAGCTCGACAGGCTGCGGTCGGCGGGCGTCGAGGTCGTCGTCGCCTGACGGTCACCGCCGCCCGCGGCGCCGGGCGGTCACGAGGAGCAGGATCCCGCAGCCCAGCAGGACGAAGCCGACGCCGGCGGCCGCGGTGAAGGTGAGACCACCCGTCGGCGCAGGCGGCCGCGGATCGCCGCGGTGCAGGGAATCCGGTGCGCGGACCTCGACGTCCACCACGGCCTCGGACGAACGACCGCGGCGGTCGGTGACGACCAGCCGCGCCGTCGTCCCGCCGGGCGCCGGGTAGGTGTGCGTCGCGGTGGCGTCGAGGCCCGACCGGTCGATCACGCCGTCGTCATCGAAGTCGAACGAGAACGTGGCGTCACCGGCGCGGCTGGAGCCGAGACCGCTGAGCGTCGTCCTGGTGCCCGCGAGCACGGTGACCGCCGCCCTGAGCCCCGCGGTCGGCGCGGTCGTCGCGTCCTCGACGACCCGCACGACGCTCTTGCCCACCTCGTCGGATGAGCTGATCGGGAACACGGCACCGCCGGTCGCGGTCGTGATCGGGCCCATCTGAGCGCTCAGGGAGTCGTTGGCCGCCAACACGTAGACGGGCACCGGCGGGATCCTCACGCCGGCGCCGGGCCCGGTGACGGTGCGGGCGGACGCGGCACCACCGGGCAGCGGCGCGACACCCCTCGCGATGTCCGTGACGGCCGCGGCGGTCAGGCCCGTGACCGGTTCGGAGTCGTGCGCGGGACCGTCGCCGAGCACGATGAGAGCACGGGCGGCCCCGCGGTCCCAGTCCGCGCCGAGCGCCGTGACGAGTCCGGAGTGGACGGCCTCCGGCGTGTCGCCGCCACCGTCCGCCCGCAGTCCGCGCAGCCCCGACTCGAACGCGGCGAAGTCCTCCGTCAGCGGGACGACGGTCCGCGCCGCGCGGCCGCCGCCGTGGTCCCGGTACTCGACCAGCCCGACCCGGGCCTTCGAGCTCACGGCCCGCAGCGCGTCGGCGGTGCTCTCGGCGCTCGCGGCCGCGGCGGCGAGGAAGGGCGTCATCGACCCGGTCGTGTCGATGGCGAACATCAGGTCCGCGGGGCCGGGATCGGGAAGGGGTGCGGGAGCGGCCTCCACCAGGTCCCGGAGGCGCAGGGCGAGCTCCTGGCGTTCCTCCGGCACCTCGCCGTAGCCGAAGTGCGGACCGAGGTCCGGTGACGGAGTACCGGCGCAGACGGGGTCGTCGTCGTGGCAGAACAGGAAGACCGGCACCGGCAGGTCGTAGAACGGGTCGCTGCTCGCCGTGCCGTCGTCCTTGCCGACCCGCTGCCGGTGGAGGCCGTTGCCGCCGGCACCGCCGCCGGTGACACCGCGGGCCCCGGCCTTCTGCGCCGGGTCCCCGACGCCGAACACACCGGCGATCCAGCCCGCCGGAACGTCCAGGGCGACCTCGCGCGCGGCGAGGACGCCCTGCGAATGCCCGGCGAGAATGAAACGGGTTCCGGCGGATCCGCATTCCTCGTACCGTTCGCGCAGGTATTCGCCGCCGAGGAGCCGGCTGCGCTCGACCGAGTCGAAGAGGGCCTCGTTCCCGTCGAACAAATCCGTCGACGTGACCGGCGGGTGCTCGACGCGGTGCACCGTGACGCCGGCCGTGTCGATGATCCTGCTCAGGGTCTCACCGGTGTCGCTGAACGCCACGATCTCGACTTCTCCGCAGGTCGCGGGCTGCGCCTGGGCCACCGTGACCGGCGCCGCCGCGAGGAGGACGGACACGGGAACGGAAGCGAGCCGGTTCGTCCACGAGGTCGGGGGTCTTCGTCTGGGCGGCGTCATGCACGGCACATAGTCCGTGCGACGAAAGCTGTTACAAACCCGCCATTCGCGTTCTCGATGCGAAAAACTATTCCACCTCGGGACTTTCTAGGCGGAGGCCGGTGCGACCACCGGTTCCACCTTCTGCCGTTCCGCCTTCACCGAGGCGATGCCGCCCAGGATCAGCAGCCCGCCGACCAGCTGCAGCGGCGAGAGCCCCTCGCCCAGCAGGAGCCAGGCGAACAGCGAGGCGGAGACGACCTCCAGCAGCGCGATGAACGACGCGAGCCGCGAGCCGAGGGCACCGGAGGCGGTGATGCCGCTCGCGTACGCCAGCGCCGTGCCGACGACCGCGACCACGAGCAACGGCACCCACCAGGCGGTGGGCTCGCCGAACAGCGGCACGTCACCGAACGTCGCGGTGTACGGCAACAGCCCCGTCAGCCCCACCAGCGCCAGCACGGGCACCGCCACCAGCAGCCCCGCGCCCGCGAGCGCGACCGGCGGCAGCCCGTTGTTGGGACGGGCGGCGATCACGAAGTACACCGAGCACCCGATGGCGGCGCCGAACGCCGCCGCGAGGCCGACCGGGTCCACGGCCTGGATCGCGCCGGGCCCGATCACCAGCACCAGCCCGCCCACCGCGAGCACCGAACCGACGAGTACGACCGGCGCGGGCGTGCGGCGGCTGACCGCCCAGGTGAACCCGACCAGGATGAGCGGCGCGAGGAACTCGATCAGCAGCGCCGTCGCCACCGGGATCCGCTGGACCGCGGCGAAGTAGAGGACCTGCGTGACCGCCACCCCCACCAGGCCCATGCCCAGCACGGGCCAGCGCGCCTCCCGCAGCAACCCCCACCGCCCGCGCATCACGACGACGACCAGCGGGAGCAGCACCAGACCGGCGGTGAGCGCACGGGCCGTCACCGCGGCGGCGGGGGACCACCCGGCCTCGAGCAGCGGCTTGACGAACGCACCGGAGGTGCCGAACGAGAGGAACGAGACCGCCGCGGCGATCAGACCGGCCGACTTCGAAATCCCCATGCTCGCGTGCCTCCCGGTCCCGAACGGTGTCATGGCCTAACCTGGCCGACACCCCTGACGCTAGGCCGGTCCCGGTAAGGAGTCAATTTGCGTTTTGCCCCTGACACGGAGGAGTCTCTCGAGTTCGTCGTGGCGCTGTGCAACACCGAACCGTCGGCCTCCCGCGGCGGCGACGACGAGCTGGCCACAGTCGCCCAGCTCCAAGCCTTCCTGGCCCGGTTCCCCTACACGGGCCGCATCGACGGCGACGAGGCGGAGCTGCGGGACGTCCACCGCACCCGCGCACTGCTCAGGAGCGTGTGGTCCTTCGCCCGCGACGACGCCGTCGAGGCCGTCAACAAGATGCTGCGCGACGCCAAGGCGTTGCCGCACCTCGTGCGCCACGACGACCTCGACTGGCACATGCACGCCACCGAACCCACCTCCCCGCTCGCCGAGCGCATGCGGGTGGAGGCCGCACTGGCCCTCATCGACGTGATCCGCATGAACGAGATGGGCCGCCTGCGGGTCTGCGCGGCCGACGACTGCGAGGGCCTGCTGCTCGACCTGTCCCGTAACGGCCTCAAGCGGTTCTGCAGCGTGCGGTGCGGCAACAGGATGAACATGATCGCGTTCCGCGAGCGGAGCGCGGACGGGCGGTGAGCAGCGGGTGCCCTCCTCGGACTGACTGTCCTCAGTGGAGTGACGAGGAGTTCGCCGCAACCACGTCCACCCCTTGGGAAGACTTAATTTCTCCGTGTGCAATGTTGCGCGGGCGGCGCCGGTGTCAGCACGGTGGGAGGGCAGGTTCGCCCACCACGAAAGGAAGTCAGCGATGACCGCACAGCTCTCCGTCACGGTCCGCAAACTGGGTGCGGGCATCGGAGCGCGGATCGACGGCGTCCGCCTCGGCGGCGATCTGCCCGAGGAGGTCGTCACCGAGATCCGCACGGCGCTGCTGGCGCACAAGGTGGTGTTCTTCTCCGGCCAGGACCACCTCGACGACGCGGGCCAGCTCGCATTCGCCCGCCTGCTCGGCGAGCCGACCCTCGCGCACCCCACGGTCAAGGGCGAGCAGCACGCCAACGTCCTCGCCATCGACTCCGAGCAGGGCAAGGCCAACAGCTGGCACACCGACGTCACGTTCGTGGACCGGGTGCCCGCCATCAGCATCCTGCGGGCGATCGAGCTCCCGCCCTACGGCGGCAACACGGTGTGGGCCAACACCGCCCGCGCCTACGACGAGCTGCCGGAAGCCCTCAAGGCACTGGTGGACCGCCTCTGGGCCGTGCACACGAATCTCTACGACTACGCGGCCGCCGTCGACTCGACCCGCATCGGGGGAGTGGACGTCAAGGAGGAGGCCTACCGCGACGAGTTCGAGTCGCTGCGCTACGAGACCGAGCACCCGGTGGTGCGCGTGCACCCGGAGACCGGCGAACGCGCCCTGCTGCTCGGCCACTTCGTGAAGCGCATCGTGGGCGTCAGCACCGCCGAGTCGCGGGCGATCTTCGACCTGCTGCAGAACCGGGTGACCCGGTTGGAGAACACCGTGCGGTGGCAGTGGTCGGACGGGGACGTGGCCGTGTGGGACAACCGCGCCACCCAGCACTACGGCGTGGCGGACTACGACGATCTGCGGCGCCGGCTGCACCGGATCACGATCGCCGGGGACGTGCCGGTGAGCGTGGACGGGGTGGCCAGCACGACGGTCGTGGGGGACGCGGCGCACTTCTCCGCCCTGTAGTCCTTGGGACGGCCGTGCGGCCGGCGTGGAGGTGTGGGCGTGCATTGGCCGGTACCGGCTTCAGCGCCCGCCCACACCTCAGGCCATGGCCGTCGTGCTCAGCCTCGCCGCGTCAGCCGTTGCGCGAGCCGCGACCCGAAGCCGGTGAACGGCGGCTGCGCCAGGCGCAGCGTGTCGAGCGCGAGCGGCTTGCGCAGCACCGGCTTGAGGTGCGAGAACGCCCGCCACGAGTAGGACCCGTGGTACGAGCCCATCCCGCTGGCCCCGACACCGCCGAACGGCAGCCCGGCCGCCGCGACGTGGATGAGGCCCGCGTCGTGCACCACCGCGCCGGACGACGTCCGCTGCTCGAAGAGCCTGCGGGTGCGGGCGGAGGAGGTGAACACGTACAGCGCGAGGGGCTTGTCCCAGTTGTTCACGACGTCGACCGCCTGCTCGGCCGACTCGACCGCGACGATCGGCAGGACCGGGCCGAAGATCTCCTCCCGCAGCAACGGGTCCGTCGCGTCCGGGCCGACCACGCGGCCACCGCTCACGACGACCGTGGGCGCGAGGTACCGCTCCGCGCGGTCGTGCTCGCCGCCGACCACCACGTCCGCGCCGTCCAGCAACGCCACGAGCCGGTCGAACTGCCGCTCGTTCACGACGCGGCCGTAGTCGCCGCTCGCCCGCGGGTCGTCGCCCCACAGGTCCGCGATCGCCCGGCGCAACGCCTCGACGAGCGCGGGCACCCGGTCCGGCGTGGTCATCACGTAGTCGGGGGCGACGCACGTCTGGCCCGCGTTGGTGAACTTCGCCCACACCAGCCGCCGCGCCGCCTGGTCGAGGTGCGCGTCGTCGTCGACCCACGCGGGCGACTTGCCGCCCAGCTCCAGCGTCACCGGCGTGAGGTGCTCGGCCGCCGCGCGCATCACGATCCGGCCGACCGCGCCGCTGCCGGTGAACACGATGTGGTCGAACCGCTGCGCCAGCAGCTCGGTCGTCTCCTCGACGCCTCCCTCGACGACGCGCACCTCGCCGCCGGGGAAGTAGGCGGGCACGAGGCGCGCGACCAGCGCCGAGGTCTCCGGGGCCAGCTCGCTCGGCTTGAGCACCGCGGTGTTGCCCGCGGCCAGCACCCCCGCCAGCGGGTCGAGCAGCAGTTGCAGCGGGTAGTTCCACGGCGCGATCACCAGCACCACGCCGAGCGGCTCGGACACCAGCCGGGCCCGCGCCGGCCACAACGCGAGGGGGACCGGGCCGCGCCGCGGCCGCGTCCACCTCCGCAGGTGGCGCAGCGCGTGGCCGATCTCCGCCAGCACCACGCCGATCTCGGTCAGCTGCGCCTCACCGGCACCCTTGTGCAGGTCGGCCCACAGGGCGGCCTCGATCGCGGCCTCGTTGTCGATGATCATCGCGCGCAACGCCCGCAGGCTCGCGGCACGGGCGGCGGGGGAGCGCGTGGCGCCGGACTCGAACATCTTGCGCGCGTCGGACACGACGGCAGGGATGGTCATGCCGCCACCGTACACCAATACGAAACAGATCCTTTTCGTTTCTTCCGCTGGGTACACTGGCCGCGATGACTGAGAAAGCCGAGATCGGGCGCCCCAAGGACCCGCGGGTGGACGAGGCGCTGATCACCGCGGCGATCGAGGTCCTGACCGAGTCGGGCTGGGCCGCGTTCACCACGACGGCCGTCGCGAAGCGCGCGGGCGCCTCCACCGCGTCGCTCTACCGGCGCTGGCCCTCCAAACAGGCGCTCGCGGGCGCCGTCGCCCGGCACATCACCCACGCCGAACTGCGCGGCGTCGACACCGGCTCCCTCGAAGGCGACGTGCGGGAGCTCCTGGCGCGCAAGCGGAAGATCCTCGAAGCCGCCACCGGTCCCGCGCTGCTGTCCCTGATGGGGCAGGCCGCGCACGACCCGGCGCTGCGGCAGATCCTCCGCGACGACGTCTACCTGGCCGTCCGCGAAGAGCTGGAGAGCCTGGTGGCACAAGCCGTCGAGCGGGGGGAGCTGGCCAGGCGGATCGACGGCGCGCAGGTCGAGGTCCTCGCGCTCGTGCTGATCGGGACGGCTCTGGCCAGGTCCGTGTTCGTCGAGTCCGGCGCGGGGCACACCGCGGAAGCCGAGCTCCGCATGCTGCTCGCCGTCATCGCCGGAGCGTGACGCGACCGGGCGTCAGCAGTTCGCGCGCAGCAGCGCGCCGCTCGTGCCGGCCAGGCTGACCGAGCTGACGGCCTTGCCGTCCTGGTCGGTGTAGGTGCGCGGCAGGTCGATCCTGGTCGGGCGGGTCCCGGTCGGGTTGGCGTTGACGAGCGCCACGCCGCAGGTGAAGTCCCTGCGGAACACCTTGTTCGCGACCGGGCGGTAGGTGCCGACGGGGTGACCGAGGTACCAGTCGTACTCGGGGTGCCACGCCGTCGCGTCGCCGTAGCCGTCGGTCTTCGCGACCTCGGCGATCGCGGCCTTGCCGGAGGTGGTCATGAACAGGCTGGCGAGCGCGTAGCGGAAGGCCTGCGTGTCCCCCTCGTCGAAGTGCGGCTGCACCCAGGTCATCTTGCCCTGCGCCTCGTTGACGGTGATCTCGGCGACCTGCCTGCTCCAGCCCTCCGGGTACTCCTCGAGCAGCCTGTCGCTCGAGAACGCCAGCCACCACTCGTCGAAGGCGCCGTCGAGGTAGAGGCCGTACAGCTCCCAGCCGCCGGGGTGCAGCCGCGCGTTGGTCAGGTTGCCGACCGACAGCAGGCCCGCGGCCCTGAACCCGGTCTTCACCTCGGCGAGCATGCCCCGGTACGCCTGCTGGAAGGAGGCGTTGTCCGGGTACTTCGGCGGGCACTCGCCGGAGTGGTAGGCGTCGCAGGTGTACAGGGCGTTGTCGAGGAAGACACCGTCGAATCCGGTGGCCTTCGACGATTCGAAGACGCGTTTCACCCACGCTTTGCGGTATTCGGGATTTCCGACGTCCATCTGCCAGTGGCCGTCGTACCCCGAGTACTCGAGTTCCTGTCCCTTCTTCCCCTTGAGGAACCACTCCGGGTTGGTTCGGCGGACCTCGCAGTACCCCAGTCCGGTGGGCAGGTGCTCGTCGTCCTTCCCGTTCTTGCACGCATAGGAGCGGGTGGAGGAGAGGTCTTTGTAGACGAAGACCTTCACGGACGGGTTCGCGGCCTTGAGCTTGCGCAGGAGGTCTCCCTCCCAGGCGTTCAGCACGACATGAGCACGCCTTTTGGCCTCGACGGCGATCATCTCGTCGGACACCGGCGTGCTGTTGAGGTGCAGCCAGAACGACTGCGCACGTCCCACCGGGGCGAACTCCGCCTGGGCCGTGGGTGTCGCGACGGTGGCCAGCAGAACCGTCAAGGGCAGCAAGAGTTTTCGTACTTTGCCTGCTTTCTCAAGCATTTCGTTCCTCCCCGCTCGGAAGATCTGCCAGTGGCATACCCGGCCCGAGAGGAGGAACGGCTTCGAATTGGTAAACCACCTTTTGCGGTGCTCGGCCGCGGCGAACTGACACCCTCGGTAGGACCGGCCGCTCCTGGCCGGGTGACCACGCCGCCGCTCAGACGGACGTACGGCCGCGCAGTTCTTCCACGTCGGCGCGAATTCTGCGGACCTCGGCGAGGATCTCCATCGTCGCCGCCATCTCCTCGCGGTCGTGCTCCGCGTGCTCCTCGGTCATCTGGGTCTGCATCGCGCTCACCGCCACCGCGATGAACAGGTTGAGCACCGTGAACGTCGTGACGACGAGGTAGCCGACGAAGAACACCCATGCGAAGGGCTTCTCCTGCATGACCTGGCGCGCGACCTCCGACCACGCCTCCCCGGTCATCACCTGGAACAGCGTGAACAGCGAGTCGCCGAGGTCGCCGAAGTACTCGGGCGCGACGCCGCTGAACAGCTTCGTGGCGATCACCGCCGACACGTACAGCACCAGCGACAGCAACGCGGTGATGGAGGCCATGCCCGGCAGCGCGGTCAGCAACGCCGACACGACCCGCCGCATGCTGGGCACCACGGACACGAGCCGCAGCACCCGCAGCACCCTCAGGGCACGCAGCACGGAGAACGCGCCGGAAGTGGTCGGCAGCAACGTGATCGCCACGACCACGGTGTCGAACCAGTTCCACGGGTCGCGGAAGAAAGCGCGTCGGTAGGCGCCGAAGCGGAGCGCGAGCTCGATCACGAAGATCGCCAGCACCAGCCGGTCGACGGCGTGCAGCGCGTCCCCGAAGGACGCCATCAGCTGCAGGGACGTCTCGGCACCCAGCGTGACCGCGTTGACGAGGATCACCGCGGTGATCACCTTGTTGAACCACGGAGCGTCGACCAGGACGCGCAGCCGGTCACGGGAGAGCACGAAGATCAATCTATCGAGTGGATCTTCACAGTCGGCGGTTCGCCCGTTCGGCCGCCGGGCCGTCGAGTCCTGGAACGCGAACGGGGTGTGGCCGATGGGTTTCCATCGGCCACACCCGCCGTCAGCGCGAACTAGATGGGATGTCCGGGGAGGTTGGTCAGCCGGGTGATGGGTGGCTGGCCTGCGAGGGCGGAGTGGGCGCGGTGGTGATCAAAGAAAATGCAGCCGGCTGGGTGGTGCTGTTCTGCGTTCGGTTTCTGAGGCGTGGTGGCGGGCGTGGGCCCAGCCGTCGGCGGGTGTGCGGTGGAAGCGTTCGATGTCGCTGTTGGTCTCGGGACGGTAAGGACGCGTGCGTTCGTGGCGGATGCCGAGCTCGGCGCAGGCGCCGTTGTCGGACAGGAGGCGTTCGACGGTCACGCCACGTCCGGTGAACCAGGCGACAGCGCGCCGCAGGACCGCGATGGCGGTGACAGTGCGGGCAGGACTGCGCCGCGGTCGGGAACTGCGGTCGGTCATGCCCGCTGGGCCTTCGTCGCGGTAACGCTGAGCCCATTCGCGGGCTGCTTTCTCGACGACCATGAACATCTTCGCCGCCTCGGCCGGGCGCCAGTCCTGCTCGACGATCAGACGTGCCAGCCGCAACCGGGTGCGCGGGGTCAGCGTCGCGTTGGGGTGGGACGCGAAGGCCTCCAGACCGTGAAGCGGTTCCTCAGCAGTTCCACTGCACACCCGGAGGCCTTCACCTGTTGTCACACCAGACCAACACGTCCGGAACAACGTCCCCGGACGTCACAACTAGATCTTGTCGGCGACCTTGATCTTGCCCTCGATGATCTGGGCCTTGTAGGCCTCGAGGATGCCCTGCAGCTTGGCGTCGATCTTGCCGCCGGACGTCGCGTACCCCATGCCGTTCGACTTCAGGTCGAAGACCTTCGGCAGCGACGCGAGGTCGTTCGCGGCGGCCGCGTGGAAGAAGTCGTAGACGGCCACGTCCACGCGCTTGAGGCTCGACGCCACGATGACGTCGCGGTTGGCCGCGAGCGCCGGCTGGTTGTACTGGTCGGCGTCGCAGCCGATGCCGAGCACGCCCGCCTCCTTGATCGCCGCGAACACACCGATGCCGGACGCGCCCGCCGCCGGGTAGAGGACGTCGGCGCCCTTGTCGATCAGACCCTTCGCGGCCTCCTGGCCCTTGGGCGGGTCCTGGAAGCCGGTGAAGTCACCGGCAGGGGTGATGTACTTCTTGTCGAGCTTCACCTTGGGCGCCGCGGTCTGCGCGCCCTGGTTGTAGCCCGCCTCGAACTTCTGGATCAGCGGGATGTCCACGCCGCCGACGAAGCCCACGTGGCAGTTCTTGCTCTGGTAGGCGGCGACGACGCCCGCGAGGAACGCGCCCTCCTGCTCGGCGAAGACCAGCGGGGTCACGTTGGTGACACCCTCCACAGCGGAGTCCACGAGTCCGAACCGGACGTTCGGGAACTCCGGTGCCACGACCTTGAGCGACTCGGTGTAGGCGAAACCGACACCGACGATCGGGTTGAAGCCCTCGGACGCGAGCTGGCGCAGGCGCGTCTGCTTCGCGGACTCGTCCTCGTTCGGCGCCGCGGAGAGCTCGCGGGTGTTCTCCTTCTTCACGCCCATGTCCGCGATCGCCTTGTCGAACCCGGCGGCGGCCAGGTCGTTGAACGACGCGTCGCCACGGCCACCGATGTCGTAGGCCAGGCCGATCTTCAGCCCGCTGCCGTCGACCTTCCTGCCGGCGGCGGCGGCGGTGGTGCTGGACGAGGCGGGGGCGGTGGGCGGCGTCGAGAACTCGCAGGCGCTGCCCGAAGGGGCGGAGGTGGTGTCGCCGCCACCGGAGTCCTTCGCACAGGCGCTCACCACCATGAGGCTGGTCAGCGCGATCGCGGCCACGGCGGTGCCACGCATACGACGACGCACGGTTCGTCTCCTCTAACTCGGCTTAGGACGCGGACGGTACCTTCCGGCCCGATCAAACCGGTTGAGAGTTCACCCACTGGGAACGAGATCTTTGCGGAACACCAGGAAGTCGCACGGGCACGCGAGGTGCGGCACCAGAAACGGATAGGTGCTTTGCAGCTCGTCCGTGCGCACGAGGCGGTAGCCGATGCGCGTGTACCAACCTCGCAGGAACTCCTTGACCGGATGGCTCCACTCCCGCGGCACCAGCAGTTCCAGCTGCATCCGCGTGACGCCCTGCGCCCGGCCCCACTCCTCGGCGAACGTCACCAGGTCGCGGCCGATGCCCGTCCCGCGTTCCTCCGGCGCGGCGACGAGCATCCCGAACTCCGCGCAGCCGTCTTCGAGCAGATGGACGCGCACGGAACCCACGACACGGCCGTCCGACCGGACCACCGCGATCTCCCCGGCGGAGATCAGCTCCGCCACCTCGGCCTCGGTGGTCCGGCTGCCGCCCTCCAGCCAGATCCCCTTCTCCGCGTCCGCGTACACGCGGTTGACCAGCTGGGCGATCTCCCCGGCGAGCCCGGTGTCGAAGATCAGGACCGGTGTCACCACGGCGACGGCTGGGTGGTCCGCGCCAGCTCGTCGGCGTGCTGAAGCACCCCGAGCTCGCGCAGCATCCGGTCGCGCTGCGCGGGGTCGTGCGCGACGTGCGAGGCGTGCAGCGCCTTGCGCAGCCGGGCCTTGCGGCGCGGCGTCCACCGCCCGGCGACGGCGAGCTTCGCGGCACGCAGCGCCGCCTTGTCCCGCGTGCGCGCCAGGGCGTCCCGGCCGTCGTCACCCAGACCCAGCACCGAGAGCAGGCGCTCCCGCACCTCACGGCCGACGCGCGCCCACGTCGTGGTGCGCTGCCGCGCCGCGCGGATCTCGATGCCCAGCGCGAGGTGCAGCATGACCAGGCCGAGGACCGGGCCGAGCAGGACGCGGGCGGTGCCGGCGACCGGCCCGGACAGGCTGAAGGCCGCGAACGCCGCGAACGCGGTCAGCGCCCACGCGACGAGGCGGGCCGGTCCGGGGCGGCCGTTCTGGCGCACGCCACCGCGCATCGCCCAGCCGCACGCGACCAGTGCCGCCTCCATGACGGAGAACAGGACGACCCGCTCGACGACGTCGGTGATGCCGAGGCGCTGCTCGAAGAACCGCCACGACGTGTCGACGCTGACACCGATGCTCATCAGCGCGACGGCGTAGAAGCCCTTCGCGCCTGCGGGTTCGGTCTTGCCCTCAGACTTGGTCTCGGCCTTGGGCTCGGTTTCGGGCTCGGCCCCGGCTTCGGGAGCGGGGTTCTCCGCCGCGTCCAGCTGGGCGATCAGTTCCGGCGTCAACGGGATGTGACCGCTCGTGTCGGTCACGCCGTTGCGGGCGCGCCACTCGTTCACGATCGGCGTGGCGTACGGCCGGGTGGGCACGGTCTGGCCCTGCCTGCTCAACCAGCGGCGGACGTCCTCCACCGAAGATTCGCGCGGCAGGTGCTCCAGCGCGTACTGAATCTTCGCCTTCTGGGTCCTCAAGCGGGATAAAGCGGCGTCGTGGCCGGTCAGGGGGCCGGCCTCGTCCGTGATCACTCGTGCTCTCCGTCCTCATCGTGGGGTGTACAGGGGGCACGCGGACCCGCTGGACCCTACCCGGCTACTGGACGTGAACATCATCAGGTTTTGGACATTGACACTATCACGGTTGCAGTGTCACCATCGTGGGGTGTGGACGCTCGACGAGTTGCTGGACCGCGTCTCCGCCGCGCTGGCGGCGGAGTACTCGGGCGCGCCCAACGGCCGGGTGCGCGACGTGCCCGACAAGCGGGCCGTCCGCTGGTACGCGACGACGGGCCTGGTCGACAGGCCGTCGGCGATGCGCGGCCGTTCCGCGCTGTACGAGAGGCGCCACCTGCTCCAGCTGGTGGCGGTGAAGAGACTTCAGTCGGAGGGGAGGACGCTGGCCGACATCCAGGCCGAGCTGGCGGGTGCCACCGACACGACGCTGGCGGCGATCGCCCGCGTGCCGTCGCACCTGCTGGAGAGCGATGGGGCGGGGGTGCCGGCCGAGGAGGTGCGGCCGAGGTTCTGGGCGGCGCCCGCGGCACCTCGACCGGCGGCCGCCGACATGGTGACGGCGGCAGGTATGTCAACCGCACCGCCTGCGGCCGCCGCACCGCCTGTGCCAACCGCACCGCCCGCGGCCACCGCACCGCCCGCGGCCACCGCACCGCCTGCGGCTCCCACCGGAACACCGCCCGCACCGCCACATCCACCCGCGTTCGCCCTCAACGGCGTAGCCCTCCCCGGAGGCGCCGTCCTCCTGATCCCCGGCACCCCGACCGCCGCCGACCGCGCGGAGATCGCCGCCGCGGCCCGCCCACTGCTCGACCTGCTCGCCGCCCGCGGCCTGCTCGACGAAAGGGACCAGTCATGACCATCTCCGTCGCCCCGATGAAGGCCGCCGAAGCCGACCGCATCGGCCGGACGACCGAGGACGCGGGTCTCGGCGCGCTGCGCACCGAACGGGGCAACCTGCCCCTCGAGGCCCTGGACGTGAGAGCGCAGATAACAGGGCTGGTGGGCCGTGTCGTGCTGACGGCCGGGTTCGTCAACACCCACGACACCGCCCTCGAAGCGACGTACGTGTTCCCGTTGCCGGACCGGGCGGCTGTCACCGGCATGAAGATGACCGCCGGTGACCGGACCGTCGAGGCGGACCTGCAGGAGCGGGCGCAGGCGCGGCAGACGTACGACGACGCGATCGCGGCGGGCAAGCGGGCTTCGATCGTCGAGGAGGAGCGGCCGGACGTCTTCACCATGCGGGTCGGCAACATCCCGCGGGGGGAGCGGGTGTCCGTCGAGCTGACGCTGGTGGGGCCGCTGGTGTTCGAGGACGGCGCGGCCACGTTCCGGTTCCCGCTGGTGGTGGCGCCGCGGTACGTGCCGGGCTCGCCGTTGCCGGGGCCGTCGGTCGGGGACGGGCACGCCCAGGACACCGACGTGGTGCCGGACGCGTCCCGGATCACGCCGCCCGTGCTGCTGCCCGGGTTCCCGAACCCCGTGCGGCTCGGCATCGGCGTGGAGATCGATCCCGCCGGCCTCGAACTCGGCGAGGTGCGGTCGAGCCTGCACACCGTGGTCACCGAGGGCAACACCGTGACGGTCACGCCGGGTGAGCGGGTCGACCGCGACTTCGTGCTGCGCCTGCAGTACCGGGGCGGCAGCTCCGCGGTCGTCTGCGTGCCCGACGAGGACGACAGCGGCGAGGGCACCTACCAGCTCACGGTCCTGCCGCCCGAGCCCGAGACGGCCGTGCGGCCGCGCGACGTCGTGCTGCTGCTCGACCGGTCCGGCAGCATGTCCGGCTGGAAGATGGTGGCGGCCCGGCGGGCGGCCGCTCGCATCGTCGACACGCTGACGAACGACGACACGTTCTCCGTCATCAGCTTCGACGACCGGCTCGAACGTCCCGACGCGCTCGGGCAGGGGCTTGTCACGGGCACCGACCGCCACCGGTTCCGCGCCGTCGAGCACCTCGCGTCCGTGCAGGCGCGCGGGGGCACCGAGCTGTACGAGCCGCTGCGGCAGGGGCTCGGGTTGCTGGCCGACGCCGCGTCGGGGCGGGACCCCGTGCTCGTGCTCGTCACGGACGGCCAGGTCGGCAACGAGGACCAGGTGCTGCGCGACATCACGCCGCTGATCAACCGGACGCGCGTGCACGCCGTGGGCATCGACACGGCCGTCAACGCGGGCTTCCTCGGCAGGCTCGCCGCCGCGGGAGCGGGCCGGTGCGAACTGGTCGAGAGCGAGGACCGGCTGGACGAGGCCATGACCCACATCCAGCGGCGGATCGGCGCGCCCGTCGTCACCGACGTGGTGCTGGAGCCGACGTCCGACCTGCCCCGGCAGGCCACGGCCATCTATCCGGGCGTGCCGATGGTCTCGTTCGGCCGGTACCGGGGTGCGGCGCCGAAGGAGTTCACCGTGCGCGGCCGGACCCGCGACGGCGCGGACTGGCAGGAGTCGGTGCCCGTGCGGGAACAGACGTCGCCGGCCGTCCGGGCGCAGTGGGCCCGTGCCGCGCTGCGCGACCTGGAGGACCGGTACGCCGTCGGCGACCGGTCGCTCGAATCGACGATCGTGGAGACGTCGTTGAAGTTCGGCGTGCTGTGCCGCTTCACCGCGTTCGTCGCGGTGGACGAGCGGGTCGTGTCCGACGGCACGGTCCACCGCGTCGTGCAGCCGGTCGAGCAGCCCGCGGGCTGGGAGATGCGCGCTCCGGGTGCTCCGATGCCGGCACCGAGCTTCGCCGGCGGGGCACGCGTCTTCGGCGGAGCCAGCCCGTTCGTCGGCGCACCCGCCTCGTTCGACGCGGCGATGCCCCTGCCACCCGCCCCGCCGATGGCCGCGGCTCCCCAGCCGGGGAGTGCCCCCAAGCGGATGCGGGCGTCCGCACCGATGCCGGTGCCGATGCCGTTGCCCACCAGCGATTCGGGCGACCTGCACGAGGTCGTCGCACGGGAGGTGCGGCGCCTGGAACAGGACTCGGCACTACCCGCGTGGGAGCGCCGCGACCTGCTCGCCGACCTGGCGAGCCGGCTCGGCACCCTTATCGCCGGCAGGCAGGGCCCCGCGTACGCGCCGGTGCACGGCCTCGTCGCCGAGATCGCCGCCGGGGGAGACGTCGACCTGCTGTGGGCGCGTGCGCTGGAGGTCCTGCGGGAGTTCGGGGCGGGCAAGGCCGAACCGCAGCGGCGCAGGAGGTTCTGGCGCTGATCGGACGATTGCCCGTGTGAGGGTTGTGCCGCAACGCTTTCCCCATGAGCGCGTTCGGCGAGTGGACGACGGTCGAGGGCCTGCCCGCGTTCGAGTACCGGACAGGCCCGCGGCCGTGGGACCCGATCCTCGACCCGCCGTCCTCGACGCACCGGGCGCACCTCGGCAACCGCCGGATCACCCTGGCCGCCGACAGCGACGGGCTCTTCGGCTTGTGGGACGAGCACCTCGGCTGCCGGTGGCTCGCCGAGCACACCGGCACCGGCCGATTCGGCGCGGTTGCAACGGAATCGGCGCCCGTGAAGGTGTTCGGCCCCACCTTCGTCCGGCTCGCGGCCGGGGGCGTCGAACGCACGGTGCTGTGCCCGGAAGGCGACGTGCCGTGGGTGCTGATCAAGGCCGAGGTGGTGAACCGGGGCGACGGCGTGCTGCGCGGCGTGCTCACCGAGGAGTGGGAGGTGCGGCCGCGCGAGGTGAACCTGGAGTTCGGGCCGGTGCGGGGAGATCCTCCGCCGGACGCACCCGTCGTGGCGCTGGAGCACGCCGGAGGCGAGCGGGTGCGGACGACCGCCGGAACCCTGACCGTCGGGATCCCGCTGGAACTGGCGCCGGGGGAGCGGACCACCGCGTGGTTCCGGTTCGGGCTGCTCGACGGACCCGTGGACCCGGAGGCGGTCTACGAGACGAGCCTGGCCGCCCTCCGCCGGCGACTCCCGTCCGCGCCGGACGAGATCCGCTGGCACGCGGCACTGCTGACCGGGGGCGCGTGCACCGACGGTCTTCTCGGCGGTCACACCCTGAACCAGGGCTCGGCCTACTCGTTCCGTCACGGTTTCAACGGCGCCGCAAGGGATCCGCTGCAACACGCGCTGCCGCTGGTGCACCTCGAACCGGACCTCGCCCTGTCGGTGCTGCGCAACACCTGCGCCTGGGGCAGCCCGGACGGCGACCTCCCGTACGCGCTCGACGGCCGCAAACAGCCGTGGACGCAGCTGTTCCGCCCGTCCGACCAGAACCTCTGGGCGCTCTGGCTCGCCGCCGAGTACGCCGCCGAGACCGGTGACCTCGCCGCGTTCCACGAACCCGTGCCGTACCACCCGTGCCACGGCGCCGAAGCCGTCCCGCTCGGCGAGAACCTGAGGCGCCAGTTCCGGTTCTTCGCCGACGAGGTCGGGGTGGGCGAGCACGGCCACGTCCGGATCCTCAACGCCGACTGGAGCGACCTCGCCATCCGGGAGTCCGGAGTGGACCGTGAGCTGATGGTCAAGAGCGGCGAGTCGGTGCTGAACTCGGCCATGGCGGCCTGGGTGCTCCCCGTCTACGCCGAGCTCGCCGAACGGGTGGGTGACGCCGCGACGGCTTCCGAGGCACGCCACCGTGCCGCCGCCCTCCGCGAGCTGGTCGCGCAGGAGTGGAACGGCCGCTGGTTCCGCCGCGCCCGCGGCCCGGGGAACGCGGTGGTCGGCGAGAACGACCTGTGGCTCGAGATGCAGCCGTGGGCGATCCTGTGCGGCGCAGCGACTCCGGACCAGGCACGCGCGTTGCTCACCACGATCGACGAGACGTGCCGCGCCGGGTCACCGCTGGGCGCCCGCCACCGCTGGCCCACTCCCGCCGGCGCACAGGGCCAGGTGTGGTTCTCGGTGAACATGACGCTGGTCTGGGCGGCGTCCCTGCACGACGAGGACCTGGCGTGGGACGAGTGGCGGCGCATGACGCTGCACGCGCACACGGCCGCGTATCCGGACGTGTGGACCGGCACGCTGTCCGGCCCCGACTGCTACCTCGCACCGGACAGCGACCGGCCCGGCGAGACGTGGGCGTTGCCGGAGTTCGGCACGGCGATGCAGGCGTACCCCGTCGCGAACCTGCACAGCCACTCCCAGCCGTTGCTCGCCTACCTGCGACTGCGGGGCGTCGTACCCCGATTCGGTGAACGTGCGTGACATTTCCGGATCTCGCGTGCTCTTCGGACCGAAGCCACCCGCGCTGATCGAGGAGTTCCGTTGTCCAGCTGCCGCCACCGAGTCGTCCAGTTGCGCACGCCGCTGTCCGAGGACGAACGGCTGTCGCTCGTCGAGCAGACCGTCCTGTGCCATCCGGCGGTGCACAGCGTCGAGCTGTTCGCCGACGAGGAGGTCCACGCCGAGGTCGTGGTGTGGCGCGGCGGTTCGCCGCAGCGGACCGTTCGCGACATCTCCGCGGCTCTGGAGGCCGTGCTCGGTGAGGTGGCTGTGACCCTGACGGTCGTGGCAATCGCCCACCGCAGGCGCGACCGGGTCCTCTGGGTTTACATCTAGAGGCCTATTGTCAAACGGGCTTTACATCCCCTACCTTTCTGTCAACCTCCCGGAGGAGAGCGACATGAAGGCAACGGTGCCCGTCGGCTCAACCGAGCAGTGGACGGACGGCAAGCGGTACCTGTGGCTGCTGGGACTGGTCGTGCCGTCCCTGGCGTTCCTGGCGATCGGGATGCACGCCGTCACGGGCTGGGGCGTGTGGTTCTGGATCGGCCCGGTCGTGGTCCTGCTGATCGTCCCGGCGATCGACCTGGTCGCTGGGCTCGACCGCGGCAACCCGCCCGACGACGTGATCGAACGGCTGGAGAACGACCGCTACTACCGCTGGATCACCTACCTGTACCTGCCGATCCAGTACGTCGGGTTCGTGGTGGCGTTCTGGTTCATCGCCCGTGGTGACCTGTCCGTCGTGGACAAGATCGGCCTCGCGGTGTCGATCGGGTGCATCGGCGGCATCGGCATCAACACCGCGCACGAACTGGGGCACAAGAAGGAGAGCCACGAGCGGTGGCTGTCGAAGATCGCGCTCGCGCAGAGCTTCTACGGCCACTTCTACATCGAGCACAACCGCGGCCACCACGTGCGGGTCGCCACCCCGGAGGACCCGGCGAGCAGTCGCGTGGGCGAGAGCTTCTACCGCTTCTGGCCGCGCACGGTGTTCGGGTCGGTCAAGTCGGCGTGGCGGCTCGAACGCAAGCGGTACGGGCGTCGCGACCGGCACCCGTACCGGCTGGGCAACGACGTGCTCAACGCGTGGCTGATGTCGGCGGTGCTGTGGGCGGCGATGATCGTGTGGCTGGGCGTCGGCATCGTGCCGTACCTGCTCATCCAGGCGGTGATCGGCTTCTCGCTCCTGGAGGTCGTCAACTACATGGAGCACTACGGGATGTTGCGGCAGATGGTCGGCGCACCAGGCCGCAGGCGCTACGAGCGCGTGGACCCCAGCCACAGCTGGAACTCCAACAACATCGCCACGAACGTGCTGCTGTACCACCTGCAGCGGCACAGCGACCACCACGCCAACCCGACCCGGCGCTACCAGACGTTGCGCGACTTCGCCGAGTCCCCGGTGCTGCCGACCGGGTACGCGGGCATGATCCTGCTCGCCCTGGTGCCCCCGCTGTGGCGGCGCGTGATGGACCCGCGCGTGCAGGCCCACTTCGGCGGCGACATCGGCCGCGCCAACATCCAGCCGGGCAAACGGCGGGAGGTCCTCGCCCGCTACGGCGGCACCGAGGCGAGCGAGGTCGTCGTGGCCGACAGCCGGGGTGACGCGACCGCGGGCGGCATGTGCCCGGGCTGCGGGTACGTCTACGACGAGAGCACCGGCGACCCGCGCGAGGGCTTCCCCGCCGGAACGCCGTGGTCGGCCATCCCGGACTCGTGGTGCTGCCCGGACTGCGGGGTGCGCGAGAAGATCGACTTCGTCGCGCCGGGCCGTGTGACGACCTAGGATCCGACGCATGGGCGGGACTTCTGCGGCAGCGGCCTCCGGCAGGCGGCCGATCATCGACGTGGCGATCGAGATGACCGCCCGTGACGGCTGGGCCGCGGTCACCATGACGCGGCTCGCCGAGCAGGCCGGGGTCAGCCGCCAGACCGTCTACAACGAGATCGGCTCCAAGAACTCCCTCGCCGACGCGATGCTCGCGCACGAGCTCGGCCGGTTCCTCACGGCTATCGGCACCGCGTTCGACCGCCACCCCGGTGACCTGGTCGAGGCGATCCACGACGCCGTCCGGGACGTCCTCGACCTCGCCCGCGGCAACCTCCTGGTCCGTGCGATCGCCTCCGCGACGCACGGCGCCGACACCGAACTCGTGCCGCTGCTGACCACCCAGGCCGAAACCCTGCTCACCGAGGTCAAGGCGATGCTCACGGCACGGGTCGAGGCGTACGGCACCGGCCTGAGCGGCGAGCAGGTCGAGGTGCTGATCGACCTCATGACCCGCACGGTCCTCAGCCACGTCGTCCAGCCGTCGGGCACCCCCGCCGCCACGGCCGACGGCCTGGCGTGGCTCGCGTCACGCGTGCTGGAGGAGCCCGCGAGGAAACCGCTGCGCTTCGGCTGACGAACACCGGAGGTGAGCGTGCTCGACATCATCGCGGACCGGCTCGTCGTCCCCGGCTACTCGAAGTGGGGCTACCGGCTGCGCGAGAAGAGTTGGACGGACCTGGAGCCCGGCGCACTGCGCGGCCGCCGGGCCGTCGTGACCGGGGCCGGCAGCGGCATCGGCAAGGCGACGGCGCTGGGCCTCGCCCGTCTCGGCGCGGACGTCGTGCTGGCCGTGCGCGACGAACGCAAGGGCGAGGCCGCGCGCCGGGAGATCGTGGCCGAGGTACCCGGTGCCACGATCGAAGTCCGGCACTGCGACGTGTCGAGTCCGGAGTCCGTGCGGCGGTTCGCCGCGGAGATGGACCGATTGGACGTTCTGGTGCACAACGCCGGGGTCCTGCCGAAGGAACGCACGGTCACCGCGGACGGCCACGAGCTGACGTTCGCCACGCACGTGCTGGGCCCGTTGCTGCTGACCGACCTGCTGCGCCCGCTGCTCGCGGCTTCTCCGGACGCGCGTGTCGTGTTCGTCTCCTCGGGAGGCATGTACACGCAACGCCTGTACGCCGACGACCCCGAGTACCGCGAGGGCACCTTCAAGGGCGCGACGGCCTATGCGCGCACGAAACGCATGCAGGTCACGCTCGTCCCGCTGCTGACCGAGCGCTACGCCTGCGACGGGGTCGCGGTGCACGGCATGCACCCCGGCTGGGCCGACACGCCGGGTGTCGCCGGCTCGCTGCCGGGGTTCCACCGCCTGACCAGGGCGTTCCTGCGCACACCGGAGGAGGGTGCGGACACCGTCGTCTGGCTCGCCGCGGTGACACCCGCTCCGCGTGCCGGACGGTTCTGGCACGACCGCCGGGAGCGTCCGGCGCACGTGCTGCCCACCACCGCGGAGAAGCCCGGGGACGTCGCCGCGTTCTGGCGGTACAGCACGTCCGCTGCGGGTCTCAGATGACGTTCCCAGGTGGAGCATCGTGGGAGCACGGGTGATGAACACGTTCGCGATGCCTGGTTGATCCTCGTGGAAGGGCAGAGTCGCAGATCCAGCCTGCGGGATTCAGCCGAGCAGGTCCAGTTCGGCCTGCAGCGCCTCGGTGATCGCCGCCAGGTCGGGTGTGCGATCGGGGTCGGCGACCACGGTGACGGTGAACGTGCCGGCGTAGGACAGGGCGGCGAACGCCACGGTCACGTTGCCCGTGGTGGCGGACAACGGGATCAGCCCGACGACAGGCACACCACCCAGCCGCACGGGACGATCAGGGCCGTGCACGTTGGTCACGACGGTGTTCACCATGTGCTGGTGGTTCATGAACCAGTCCGCGATCCCGAGGCCCTGCAACAGCCGGAAGACGGGTGTCATCGGGGTGGCCGTCTTCTTGTGCGACCTGGTCGTGGCGGCGATGCGGGTCAGCCGCGACCAGGTGTCGCCGCCGGTCGGCAGTGCGACGGGCATGACGCCGGTGCTGTTGCCGAGGTGCGCGGCCGTCGTGGATCGCCGCGTCGACACGGGAACGGAGACCACCAGGTCGTCCACGTCCTCCCCGCGCTTGGCCAGGACCGTGCCCAGGGCAGCCATGACGGAGCTGAGCAGGGCGTCATTGATCGTGGCACCGCAGCGGTGCGCGGCGGCGTGCAAGCGGGAGACGCTGGTCCGGGCGATGGTCTGCCGTCTGCGTGGCCCGGTCGGTTGGTTCAAGGAACAGCGTGTGCCACGTGAGGGCCACCGGAAACCTGCGAGCGGAACGTGCTCCGGGAACCTCAACCGGGCCGCCCATGCGTCCTTCACGAGTTCGAGGCGGGACGGCGCGGGTGCTGGAAAGGGTTCGGCCTCGATGGCCGGTGATCCGTCGACCAGGTTCGCCAGCACGGCGAGCCCGCCGATGCCATCGGACAACACGTGGTGGAAGACCACGACCAACGCCGCTCGGTTCTCCGCCAGCCCGGTGACGATCGTCGCGGACCAGAGCGGAGCCGAATGCGGGAGGGGACGAATCACGAGTGAGGAGGCGATGTCCAGCAGTGCCGCTTCGTCACCGGGAGCCGGGCAGACCACGCGGTGCACGTGTCCGGTGATGTCGAACCCGGCGTCGTCGACCCAGATGGGGCGCCCACCTCCGAACGGAGTTGCGACCAGTCGTCGGCGCAACCGGGGAACAGACAGGACGCGCTGGGCGAGCAGGGATTCGACGTCGCCGGGATCGCGTTGCAGCACCAGGACCGCGCCCACCTGCATGCCCGAGGCGAGCGACATCAGGTCGGCGGGGCTGGTCCGGTCGATCATCGAAACGCTCCTCAGCCGCGTCAGTGCGTGGGCAGCCCTCGTTCGGAGAACTGACGGCGAACTCGCTCCAGCAGCACGGCATCAGGCGTGGGCACGTCGTCGAGCGGGAACGGGATTCCCAGCGCGGCGTACTTCGGCGCGCCGAGCTTGTGGAAGGGGAGCACCTCCACGCGCTCGACGGCGTCGAGGGTGCTCACGAAGCATGCGATGCCTTCGACGTTGTCCCACGCGTCGGTGTGTCCGGGAACCAGCACGAACCGGATCCACATCGGCTTGCGCATCGCCGACAGCCTGCGCGCGAACTCCAGCGTCGGGGTGACCTCACCGCCGGTCACGTGCCGGTAGGTGACCGGGTCCCAGGACTTGATGTCCAGCAGCACGAGGTCGGTGTCGGCGAGGAGTTCGTCGGTCGCTCGTGCACCCAGGAAACCGGAGGTGTCGAGGGCGGTGTGCAGGCCGAGCTCCTTGGCACGGCGCAGCACAGCCGCCGTGAAGTCCGATTGCAGCAACGGTTCTCCGCCGCTGATGGTCATGCCGCCACCGGCCACCTCGATGAACCTGCGGAACTTCGCCATCTCGCCCGCCACCTCGTCGACGGTCGTGCGGTGGCCGTCGCGCATGTGCCAGGTGTCGGGGTTGTGGCAGTACAGGCACCGCAGCGGGCACCCGCTCAGGAAGAGCACGAAGCGGGTGCCCGGTCCGTCGACCGCGGTGGAGACGTCCCACGAGTGGACTGATCCGGTGCTGATCACAGCGACTCGTGGAAGGTGCGGTTGATGACGTCGCGTTGCTGCTCGGGCGTGAGGCGGATGAAGTTCACCGCGTAACCCGAGACGCGGATGGTCAGCTGCGGGTGGTTCTCGGGGTGGGCCATGGCGTCGAGGAGCGTCTCCCGGTTGAGCACGTTGGCGTTGAGGTGGAACCCGCCCGCGTCGGTGTACGCGTCCAGCACACCGACCAGGTTGGTCACCTGTTCGTCGGGGGTGCGGCCGAGACCGGTGGGGGTGATGCTGGCGGTGAGCGAGATGCCGTCCTGCGCCTGGTCGTAGGGGAGTTTGGCGACGGACAGGGCGGCGGCGACGAGGCCGTGCCTGTCCCGGCCGTTCATCGGGTTGGCGCCGGGGGCGAACGGTTCGCCGGCGCGGCGACCGTCGGGGGTGTTGCCGGTGTGCCTGCCGTAGACCACGTTCGAGGTGATGGTCAGGACGGACTGGGTGTGCACGGCGCCCCGGTGGGCGGGGTGGCGGCGCACCTTGCTCATGAAGCTCTCGACGAGGTCGACGGCGATCGCGTCGGCCCGGTCGTCGTTGTTGCCGTACTTCGGGAAGTCGCCCTCGACGACGTAGTCGACCGCCAGACCGGACGCGTCGCGGACCACCCGCACCCGCGCGTACCGGATGGCGGAGAGGCTGTCGGCGACGACCGAGAGGCCGGCGATGCCGCAGCCCAGCAGGCGCTGGACGGGGTGGTCGTGCAAGGCCATCTCGATGCGCTCGTAGGCGTACTTGTCGTGCATCGCGTGGATGATGTTCAGCGCCTCCACGTAGGTCTTCGCCAGCCAGTCGGTCGTCCTGTCGAACGCGGCGCGGACCTCGTCGTAGTCGAGGTACTCGGAGGTGATCGGCGGGAAGGGCGGTGTCACCTGGACGCCGGAGATCTCGTCCCGGCCGCCGTTGACGGCGTACAGCAGGGCCTTGGCCAGGTTGACGCGGGCACCGAACAGCTGCATCTGCTCGCCGACGCGCATCGCGGAGACGCAGCAGGCGATGGCGGTGTCGTCGCTGAACCTCGGCCGGATCAGTTCGTCGTTCTCGTACTGGATGGAGCTGGTCTCGATGGAGACCTTCGCGCAGAACCGCTTGAAGCCCTCCGGCAGGCGCGGCGACCAGAGCACGGTCAGGTTGGGCTCGGGAGCGGGACCCAGGTTGTACAGGGTCTGCAGGAACCGGAAGCTGGTGCGGGTGACGAGCGGGCGGCCGTCGGATCCCATGCCGCCGATGGACTCGGTGACCCAGGTGGGATCACCGGAGAACAGCTGGTCGTACTCGGGCGTGCGCAGGAACCGGACGATGCGCAGCTTGATCACGAGGTCGTCGACGAGCTCCTGGGCCTCGCGCTCGGTGAGCCGGCCCTCGTCGAGGTCGCGCTGGAGGTACACGTCGAGGAACGTCGAGGTGCGGCCGAGCGACATCGCGGCGCCGTTCTGCTCCTTCACGGCGGCGAGGTAGGCGAAGTACAGCCACTGCAAGGCTTCGCGGCCGGTGCCGGCCGGTCCCGAGATGTCGTAACCGTAGGAGGCGGCCATCTGCCGCAGTTCCCCGAGTGCGCGGATCTGCTCGGCGAGCTCCTCGCGCTCCCGGATGACGTCCTCGGTCGACCAGAGTTCGTCGAGCGCGGCGCGTTCGTCCCTCTTCGCCTCGATCAGCCTGTCGACGCCGTAGAGCGGGACGCGGCGGTAGTCGCCGATGATCCGGCCGCGGCCGTAGGCGTCGGGGAGTCCGGTGATGACGCCGGCCTTCCTGGCGCGCAGGATCTCGGCGGTGTAGGCGTCGAACACGCCGTCGTTGTGCGTCTTGCGGTACCGGGTGAAGATCTCCCGGACCTGCGGGTCGAGCTCGTAGCCGTACGTCTTGAGGCCCGACTCCACGATGCGCAGCCCGCCTTGGGGCATGATCGCGCGCTTGAGCGGCGCGTCGGTCTGCAATCCCACGACGAGCTCGTGCTCGCGGTCGATGTAGCCCGGTGCGTGGGCCGTGATGGACGACGGGGTGTGCGCGTCGACGTCGTGGACGCCGCGGGCGCGTTCCTCGGCGAACATTCCGGTGAGCCGGTTCCACACCGCGGTCGTGCGCGGCGTCGGGCCGGTCAGGAACGCGGCGTCACCGTCGTAGGGCGAGTGGTTGGCCTGGATGAAGTCGCGGACGTCGATCGCGTCGCGCCAGTGTCCCGCGCGGAAGCCTCGCCAGGCGAAGTCGTGCGCGGGTGCCTCGATCACGGTGCCAGGTCTCATACCTCCACGGTCGTCCCGCCGGGACGCGGGGGACAGGGGCCGTGGGGGGTGACGGGCCCGGGACCATGGTCCCGGCCCCGTCAGGGCTTGCCCAGCAGGTGCACGAGGGCGGCGCCGGTGATCGCGGACATCGTGGCGGCCATCAGCAGGCCTCCGGCGGCGCCGACGAGCAGGACGAGCGCGGTGGGTTCACCGGGCTGCCACAGGGGAGTGGTGAAGGCGGTGAACACGACCAACCCCGCACACCACCCGATCCCCGTGGCCCACACCCACCGGAACGCGTGGTCGGCGTGGCGGCGCAGCACGAACCACTGCCCGAGACCGATCGACAGCAGGACCCCCATGCCCGCGACCGCGGCCAGCGGAAGCAGCACCGCGAGCGGCAGGGTGCCGAGCGGCTGTCCATAATGGACGGCGAGCATCGCGACCGACCAGGCGAACACGGCGCCCAGCGCGGTGACCGCGATCCAGTCCGGCGAGCTCAGCCTGGGGATGATGCGGCGGAGGGCGAAACCCTGCGCCGCACCGAGCACCGCGCCCTCGATCCCTCCCGCGAGAACCAGCAGAGGCCCTGAGGACGTCAACGCGCCCGTGATGGCAGGCGCGAGGAAACCGGTGAACTCCCCGGCGGTGACCCAGACGAACCACGCCCGCCACACGCCGGTCGTCAGCTTGGTGCTCATCGCCCCACGATGGTCGGGTGGCCGGGCCGGTCACAGGGACGAAGGTCCTCGGTTCCGGGGTCCCCAAGCCGTTCCCCCTGCCGCGCGGCGGTGGTGAGAGTGGTGGGCATGACGCGCATCGTGATCGCCGGTGGGGGGATGAGCGGGCTGAGCCTCGCGGCGCACCTGGCCGTCGCGGACCACCGGCATCCCGTGGTCGTCGTCGACGACGGCTCCCGCCCGGTCGAGGACGGGGCGTGGGCGTCCTGGAGCGCGGGAGCCGGGCTGCTCGACGCCGCCGCACACCGGTGGTTCGACAAGATCCGGGTGCACGCGGGCGGCCGGACCACCGTGCTGCCGCTGGGGCGGTACCGGTACCGCGTCGTGCGGGGACGGGACCTCGCCGAAGTCGTCCACCGGTACACCGATCCGCTGCCGGGCTTCACCCGTCAGCGCGGGCACGTCGACGGGTTCACCGACGGCGGCCTCGTCGTGGACGGCCGGTTCGTGCGCGCCCGCTGGGTGTTCGACAGCGTGGTCGGGCCCGGCGAGACGCCGCCCCTCGACGCCCAGCTCGTCTTCCGCGGCTGGCGGGTGTCGAGCGAGCGGGGTGTGTTCGACGCGGAGATCCCCACGTTGTTCGACTTCCGCACGCCCCAGACGCACGGGGCGAGCTTCGTCTACGTGCTGCCCGAAGACGCTCATCACGCGCTGGTCGAGCACACGGCGTTCGTCGCACCGGGAGCCGCGCAGGACGAGACGGCACAGCGGGAGGCGCTCGCCGAGTACCTCGCGGAGGTCGCGGGTGCCACCGGGTACGAGGTCGAGCGGGAGGAGCACGCGGTGCTGCCGCTGTGCGCGGCGCAGCCTCCCCGCGCACACGGGCACGTGCTCACGATCGGAGCGCGGGGCGGCATGCTGAAGGCGTCCACCGGA
The DNA here is from genome assembly GCF_024125735.1 of Lentzea sp. HUAS12. Classification (NCBI taxonomy): domain Bacteria; kingdom Bacillati; phylum Actinomycetota; class Actinomycetes; order Pseudonocardiales; family Pseudonocardiaceae; genus Lentzea; species Lentzea sp. HUAS12. The sequence continues at coordinate 2,417,778 of NZ_CP099738.1, read as the reverse complement.
TTCGCCTACCAGCGCGTGCAACGGGACAGCGCCGCGATCGCCTGGTCGATGAGCCGGCACGGCCATCCTTTCGACCTGCCGCGGGCGCCAGGGCGGTTCCCCCTGCTGGACTCCGTGCTGCTCGACGTCGTCACCCGCGAGCCGGTGCAGCTCGAACGCGCGTTCGCCGCCCTGTTCCGCTTTCGCACGGCGGAACCCGCGCTGCGGTTCCTCGACGAGGAAACCACGCTGTCGCAGGAGATGCGGCTCTTCGCGGGCATGCCGGCGGCGACGTACCTCGCGGCCGCGCGGCGCCGTCTCACCTTCAGCGCCGGTGGTGCGTCTCGTGCCACCACGTCACGATGATCGTCGCCGCGGCGGTGAGGGCGGCCCACAGCAGCAGCATGAGCACGGCGGCCATGAAGCCCTCCCAGTCGGGCGTGTCGTACCAGCGCATCGAACGCTCCTCGGGTCGCGAACTCGACACGCCGAGACTCGCGGTCGGCACGGGCGGGCAGGAGGGGCGAAGGGCCCGCGCGGCCTGGGCACGTCCGCCCTGCCGGGGCGTCGGCACAGGGGCGAATCGTGGACGGCATGCGAGGAACTTCCGCGGGTGACGACATGAGATCACCGTCCGCACCGGTCGTCGCGGGCGTCGACGGCTCCGCCTCGGCGCTCGCCGCCGTCAGCTGGGCCGCGGCCGAGTGCGCCCGGCACCACCTGCCGTTGCGGCTGGTGCACGGGTACATGCTGCCCACCAGCGGCTACCCGGAGATGGTGATCACCGGCCCCGAGGCGCGCCAGGCCGTCGAACAGCAGGCCCGCGACTGGCTGACCGAGGCCGCCGCGGCCGCGCGCGCGACAGCACCCGACGTGGAGATCACGACCGAGGTGTTCTGCTGCGGTGCGGGAGGGCTGCTCGTCGAGGAGTCGAGGAAGGCACGGCTCGTCGTGGTCGGGTCCCGCGGGCTCGGCACCGTCACGGGGCTTCTCGTCGGCTCCACGGCGGTGGCGCTGGCGGCCCACGGGCACAGCCCGGTGGTCGTCGTGCGTGGCACGCAGACACCTGGAGGTCCCGTGGTCGTGGGTGTCGACGGGTCACCGACCAGCGAGGCGGCCGTCGCGTTCGCGTTCGAGGCGGCCTCGTTGCGCGGCGCGGTGCTGACGGCGGTCATGACGACTCAGGACTTCACCCTCGACCGCGCCTACAACGTCTCCCGGATGGCGGTCGACTGGGCGCAGGTCGAGGAGGACGCACGCCGGTTGCTCGCACAGCGGCTCGCCGGCTGGCAGGACAGGTACCCCGACGTCGAGGTGCGTCGCGTCGTGGTGCGGGACCGGCCCGCACGAGCCCTCGTGCGCCACGGTTCCGAGGCGCAGCTCCTGGTCGTCGGCAGCCACGGGCACGGCGGATTCGCGGGCATGCTGATCGGCTCGACCAGCCAGGCGCTCGTGCACCACTCACCCTGTCCACTGGCGATCGTCCGCGCGGCGCGGTGAGACAGGGTCCAACGTCACTGCCCCTGCGTGGCCTCCCGCTCTGCCGGACAGCCGGAGCGGGGGCACACGCTCAACGGCATGAACGCTGCAGATGTGATGTCCAGCCCGGCGATCGCGGTGAGTCCCGGCACCACGGTCCGCGCGGCGAGCGCGATGCTGGGCGACCACGGGTTCTCCGCCCTGCCGGTGGTGGACGACGACGGCAGGCTGGTCGGGATCGTCTCCGGAGCCGACCTCCTGCTGGCGGGCATGTCCCCGGAGACGGCCCAGGCACCGGTGTCGAAGGTGATGCGCGGCTCCGTGGTCAGCGCGTCCGCGACGGCCTCGCCGGCGGAACTCACCGCGACGATGCTGGCGAAGCGGCTGCGGTGCCTGCCGATCGTGACGGAGGAGCAGGTGCTCGTCGGGGTCGTGAGCCGCAGTGACCTGCTCCGGATCCTCACCCCGGCGGACGCCGTGCTGGCGGCCAGGGTGGAGACGACGTTGCGGGCGTACAGCGGTGGTCCCAGGTGGACGGTCGCGGTGCGGGACGGGGAGGTCAGCGTGTCCGGCACGTTCGCCGACCAGGCGGAGCGCAAGGTGGTCGAAGCCCTGGTGCGCACGGTGCCCGGCGTGCGCGGCACACGGGTGGCCTGCTGACGGACGAAGGTCCCGGACCACCCAGGTCCCCGGGCACTGACCGGAGTGTGCCCGGACCGAGACGCTGAGACCATGAGCGACAACGAACTCCGCCCCATCGTGGTCGGCGTCGACGGGTCGGCGGCCGGTGCCGCCGCGTTCCGCTGGGCCGCCGCGGAAGCGCGCCGGTGGGGGTGCTCCCTCGACGCCATCTCCGTGTGGCACATGGACTACGGCGTGATGACGAACCCCCGCGCGGCCGCCTCGGGTCTCGACCCCACGAGCATCGAGGCCGAGAACCGGTCCGTGCTCGAAGCCGCGACGGCGGACGCGGAGGACGCGGACGTGCGCCGGATCCTCATCGAGGGCGACGCGAAGAGGCTCCTCGTCGAGATGTCCAGGGACGCGCGGATGCTCGTCGTGGGCAACCGCGGGCGCGGCACGGTCTCCGAACTGCTCCTGGGGTCGGTGAGCGCCTACTGCGTGCACCACGCCACCTGCCCCGTCGTGGTGGTCAAAACGCCGTAGCGGACGCCGTCGCGAAAGATCCGTTCACCAGCGGAGGACCGAGTCATGACACCAGCTCACCGCCAGCCCGTGCTGCACCGGCTGGTAGTCCGGCACGTCCGCGACGACGAGTTCGTCATCCGGCTGCGAGACCACGAACTGCACACCGACCAGCCTGACAGCGACCGGGCGTTGTCACCGGTCGAACTGTTCGTGGCGTCCCTCGCGACGTGCGTCGCTCACTACACCGGCACGTTCCTGCGCCGCCATGGACTCTCGCGAGAAGGCCACGTCGTGAAGGCCGAGTACGCGATGGCGATCGACCGGCCCGCGAGGGTGGCCAGGATCCACCTCACCGTGCACGTCGACACCTCGCTCACCGCACCGCAGCAAGCCGCGCTGCAGGCGGTCGCCAACCACTGCACCGTCCACAACACGCTCCGGCATCCGCCGGAGATCCAGATCCGTGTCGAAGAGGAGTTGCCATGAGCACCGAGAACGCGCCGATCGTCGTCGGTGTCGACGGAACGCCCGCATCCGACCAGGCGTTGCGCTGGGCGGTGGACGAGGCGACCTACCGCAAGCGCCCGCTGCACGTGGTGAACGCGTGGAACTTCGAGCCTTTGGTCGACTGGGACGAGACGAGTGCTCAGAAGCGCTTGCGCGAGTCCGAAGCGCTCGTGGCCGGTGCGGTGGAGAAGGCGTTGTCCGGACGGGTGGACCGGCCGGTGGTCGAACCGCGCAGCCTGCGCGGTGACGCGGCCGAGGTGCTGGAGGAGGCGTCGAAGGGCGCGGCGCTGCTGGTGGTCGCCTCGCACACCGGGCACCGGTTGCGCCAGATCGTGCTGGGGTCGACCAGCATGCACTGCGTGCGGCACTCGTCCGTGCCGGTGGTCGTGATCCCGGTGAACGAGCACTCGGCGAGCGACGAGACGTGAGGTGACGACGATGACCACGGCCGCGACCGGCTATCCGGTGCACGTGCACGCCCGGCTCGACCCCGGCCTGAGCCGGTGGTTGTGGCTGGTGAAGTGGTTCCTCGCGATCCCGCACTACCTGGTGCTCGCCTTCCTGTGGCTCGGGTTCGCCGTGTTCAGCCTCGTCGCGTTCTTCGCGATCCTGTTCACCGGCCGCTATCCGCGGGTGCTGTTCGACTTCAACGTCGGGGTGCTGCGCTGGTCCTGGCGCGTCGCGTACTACACCTACGGCGCCCTCGCGACCGACCGCTACCCGCCGTTCAGCCTGGGGCCCGAGCCCGGCTACCCGGCCACGCTCGACATCGAGTACCCCGAGCACCTGTCGCGCGGCCTGGTGCTGGTGAAGTGGTGGTTGCTCGCGATCCCGCACTACCTCGTCGTCGGGGTCTTCGTCAGCGGGGGCAGCTACATCGCCTACCAGACCGGGCAGATCATCTACAACTCCGGCGGGGGACTCGTCGGACTGATGGCCCTGTTCGCCGGCGTGGCCCTGCTGTTCACCGGCCGGTACCCCAAGGGGCTGTTCGACTTCGTGCTCGGCATGGACCGGTGGGCGCTGCGCGTGGCGGCGTACGCCGGGCTGATGACCGACACCTATCCGCCGTTCAGGTTCGACTCCGGCGGTGACGAACCGGGCGCGACGACGATCGAACAGGCACCACCGCCCGATCTCGGGCACCGCGGCTGGTCAGCGGGACGCGTCATCGCGGTCGTGATCGGGGCGCTGTTGCTACTGACCGGTGGCGCTGTCGCCGGCACCGGCGGGTTCGGCCTGTGGGCCGACTCGACGCAACGCGACCAGGCCGGGTTCCTCAGCACCGGCCAGGAGTCGTTCCGCGGTGAGGGGTACGCGCTGGAGTTCGGCACGCTCGAGCTGCGCTGGACCGACGCGGACTGGGCGCTCGCGGACGGCTGGCTCGGTGAGGTGCGGCTCAGGGCCGACGACGACGTGTTCATCGGCATCGGCAGGACCGACGACGTCAACCGCTACCTGTCGGGTGTGGAGCACGACGAGGTGACCACGACCGGGCCGGCGGCGACGTACCGGCACCGCGGTGGTGGCGCACCCGCGGACCCGGCGGTCCAGACGTTCTGGGCGTCGTCCGGCACGGGACAGGTGACCTGGCGGGCGGAGCAGGGCAGCTGGAGCGCGGTGGTGCTGAACGCCGACCGCTCGCGGGTCGTGGACACCCGGCTCTCCGCGCAGGCCGAGGTGCCCGCGCTGCGCCCGGTGTCGATCGGGCTGCTCGTCGGCGGAGGCGTGCTGCTCCTGCTGGGTCTCGTCGTGATGCTGGTGGCCGCGTTGTCCGCCGGTCAGTCCCGGCGCAACGGGACCACCACCTCGGTGAGGTAGTCGGCAGGGTTCGTCGCGGTGTCCGGCCCGGTGAGGTAGAGCTCCCGGGGCGGGCCCGCCTGGTGGCGGCCGTGTTCGCGGATCCACGCGAACACGGCCTCGTACGCGGCCGGGACGTCCTCGTAGCGGCCGTGGTGGAACGTCTGCGCCGCCGGGCCTTCCGGCAGGACCACGACGTCGATCGGCCCCCGCGCCGCGGGAGTGGCCGAGATCGGCAGGTAGAGGTCGAGCGTGACGTCGCCGTCGGTGAGGGGACCGGCAAGGGCGAGCTGCGGTGGCCCGGTCGGCGCAGCCGAGCAGTCGGCGGCGAACTCGTACAGCTCCTGCAGTCCTCTGCCGACCGCACCGGCGATTCCGGCCGCGGTGGTGTGGACCCGTTGGTGGCAGGTGGTCGTGGATGCCAGCTCCGTCAGCGTCACGTCGTACGTCATGGCTCCGAGAATCGGTCGCGGGCAGGCGGCGGGGCAGAGTCGAACGTCTCGGGGACGAGGGCCACTCGACGGTGGAGGCACACCCGGTGAGGCGGGACGCTGGCCGCGGAGCCGAGGAGGTGGTCGCGGTGCGGGCTTTCGACGTGACGTCCTCTCCCGCGCTGACGGTGACGGGGCGGACCAGGATCGAGGCGGCCGCGGCTCTTGTGGCAGCGCACGGCTTCGCCGCGCGCTGCCCGTGGTCGGTGAGGACGGCGCTCTGGTCGGCCTGGTGTCCGGCGAGGGCCTGGTGCGCGAACAGCTGCGGGCCCGGCGGGTGGCGCGGCGGGTCGAGGACGCGATGACCCCGCTCGTGGTGGCGGTGGACGCCGAGACGCCCGTGGGCGAGGTCGCCCGGCAGTTGCTCGGCCACCACTACCGCTCGTTGCCGGTGGTGTGCGATGGCGTCGTGATCGGTGTGGTGAGCCGGGAGGACCTGCTGCGGGTGCACACCTCGCAGGACGAGGTCCTCGCCGCGAGGGCGAGCAGGTTGTTGTGCGACAACGTCGAGGCGCGTTCGTGGGACCGTGCTGGGGGTGCGGTCCGTCGTGGTGGAGCCCTGCACGTTCCCGGGCTGACCCGCAAGCCGGACGGCGGCTGACGGCAGGTCGTGCCGGCAGCTCGGTGAGGGTGGAGTCAGATGATGTCCTGAAAGGACACACCAGTCAGCTGCCGGCACGGGGAAGTGGCCCCCTGGCACCGGGTACCGACCGGCGCCGAGGCGGGCGGCGACCTCGGCGCCGGTCGGTGACGCGGGCGGACGGACCGGTGTTCGCCGGTGCCGCGACCACAGTGCCCCACCTGCCGCGCCGTCATCCGCGCGGTCGCCGCCTCCCCGGGGCGGCGGTCACGGTTTCGGCTGGTTCGAGACCACCACGGCGCCGAACAGCGCGGTGCCGTTCACCGTCAGCAGGGGAGCGTCCTCGGGCAGCTTGCGCTCGTCGTTGTCCGTCTTGTCGTCGATGCCGCCCATGAACGGCAGCCCGCCGACCGACACCCGCCAGCCGTGCGGGACCAGGACGTCGACGCCGCCGAAGAGCGCGAACGCCTCGATGTCGGCGGTGGAGTCGATCTGCGCCTCGCGCAGGTCGAGCGTCGCGCCACCGAAGATGGCCGACACGTCGGCGTGCCGGAGGTGCTTCGAGCGGTCCTTGGTGCTGGCACCGCCGAACAGCGCGAACGGCGTGCGGGTGCCGTGGTGCCGGCGCAGGCCGACGAGCACGGCGACCCCGACGCCCGCGAGCACCGACGGCACCAGCAGGTCGCCGCTCGTCCAGTCGAGCGTGTTCGCGAGCAGCACGAGGCCGAGCACCGCGATCACGACGGGCCCGACGGACACGCGGCGCTGCGCGGCCATCGCCACGAGACCGAGGACCACCACGGCGGCGGGCCACCAGGCCGCGATGACCTCGCCCGACTCGAGCACGTCGACCGCGTCGAGGATGCCGAACACGCCGAGCGCGAGCAGCACCAGCCCGACCCAGAGCCGCACGGGTTTCACGGCTGTTCTCCCTGCCGTTCCACGACGATCGACCACTCGTTCGCGAACGCGGCGATGGCGCCGATCGCCGTGACGACGGGCGCGGCGATCGCGGCGACCACACCCGCGGTCACCGGGATCTCCATCACCGTGTGCCCCTTGTCGTTCTTGAGGATCAGACGCCGGACGTTGCCCTCGTGGATGAGCTGCTTGACCTTCTCGGCGAGCGCCTCGCCCCGCAGGCGGACCTTGTCCTCGTGTTCGACAGTCATGACGTTTCTCCCTTCCACCACAACGATGTCCCGCGGCGCGTGCCGCGAGCAGTGTCCTTCGGTCATGTGTGCGGGGCCGTCGGCCACTGCCGCTCCGACGGCACGACGGCGAGGTGGTCGACGACGGCGCCCAGGTCGCCTCGTTCATCGAGGACCCGCCGTTGTCGCGTCGCGCCTCCGCCACACCTGCGCAGCCATGACAGACGTCGTTCGACGAAGCCGAGGTCACCGGTGTCCCGCAGCGCGAGCCGCACGTGCGCCACCAACCGGTCGACCAGGTCCCACCCCGTGCAGGGCCGGCCGGACGCGGGATCGAGGCACCGGCCCTCCAGGCCGGCCAGCGCCGCACGGGAGCAGGCGGCGCGCAGCACGGCATCCGGCGCCGGCTCCTCCGCGGAGGAGATCAGGGCGGTGCTGACGAGCGCCCGCGTGAGCGCCGCCTGCAGAAGCGCTTCGTCCACCGTCGCCGCGACGTCCGCGATCCGCACCTCGACGGTCGGGGCGTGGCGTGACGGGCGAACGTAGTAATAGACCATTCCCGGATCGATGATCACCCCGGCGTCGACGAGCCGTCCGACGAGGTCCTCGTAGTGGGCGGCGCTGTGGAAGCGGGGCGGTACACCGGACACGGGCCACCGGGACCAGATGCTCGTGCGCCAGCTGGCGTGCCGGGTGTCCCTGCCGTCGGAGAACGGTGAGTTGGCGCTCAGCACGAGCAGGGCCGGGAGCCACGGGCGGATGTGGTTGCTCGCGCGGATGGCGTGGTCCGGGTCCGGTACGCCGACGTGCACGTGGCAGCCGCAGACACCTTGGTCCTCGACCAGCGCGCCGTACACCGCCGCCATGCGCCGATAACGGGCGCCGGGGGCCACTGGTGGTGGGCCGGGCCGGCCCAGCGGGGGAGTGCCGCTCGCGACGAGGAGTGCGCCGTGGTGCCGGGCCGCGAGCGCGAGCGAGGTGCGGCCTCGTTCGAGCTCGCGCCGCAGCGACCCGAGATCGAGGCACACCCTCGTCGAGAACTCGGCCTGCGTGGCGGAGAACTCGGGGTGGAAGTCCTCTTCGGACAGTCCCGCGAGGATCGAGGAGGCCGCGGCGACCGGGCGTCTGGTCACGGCGTCGACGACCAGGTACTCCTCCTCGACGCCCATCGACAGCGCGGCGATCATGCGCTCGGCCGTGCGGACGAGGTGAGGTGGGCGGTGAACCAGTCGTGGGCGAGGCGGGAGACGGTGTCGAGCGCCTCCGGTTCGTCGAACCGCCCGTTCGCCCGGTGCACCACCACGAACCGGTGTTCGCACCGAAGTCGTGGAACGAGGCGTTCGTGCACCGCGATGCCGGCCGCGTCACCGCTGCCGACGACGAGCAGGGTCGGTGGCCGGACACGGCCGAGCCACGGCTCGGCGAGGTCGAGGTGACCGCTCAGGCCGAGCACGGCGGCGAGCCCGGCCCGCGGATCCGCTCCCGCCCGCAGAGCCGCCGCCGCTGCGCACCCCGTGCCGAAGCACCCGACGGGCAGTGATCGGTGGCCGGGCTCGCTCCTCGCCCACCTCGTCACGGCGGTCAGCCGGTGACCGAGCAGGCTGACGTCGGTCACCGCGGCGCGGTCGAGCTCCTCCTCCTGGGTCAGCAGGCCCGCCAGCACCGTCGCCACTCCGGCCCGGTTGAGCTCGGCGGCGAGGTACCGGACGCGGGAACTGTGCCTGGCGCTGCAGCCGGCCTGGGCGAACACCACGACGGAGACGGGGTGCTGGGGCACCGCCAGGTCCGCCTGGAGCCGGATCCTGCCGACGGGTATCTCGATCGAGCGTTGCCGGGTCACGCGCCGCCGGGGAGGAGGTCCCCCGGTGGCCGGGGTGAGGGCGTGGACGATCTCCGCGTCGCCGACCTGGCGGAAGTCGTCGTAGTGCCGGCCGACCGCGTCGAAGTCCGGAGGCGTCGTGAGCGCCACGACCTCGTCGGCGTCCTGAAGCAGGAGACCGACCACGTCCGCCGGGCACACCGGTGTCGCGAGGACCACCCGCGCCGCCCCGCGGGCACGGGCGACCCGGCAGGCGGCGCGCGCCGACGCGCCCGTGGCGGCACCGTCGTCGACGACGACCGCGACGCGTCCTTTCAGAGGCACCGGGCGGTGACGGCGGAAGCGGCGGAGCCGGCGCAGCAGTTCCCGGCGCTGGTCGTGTTCGACGGCGGCGAGCTCGGACCTGGTCAGGCCGGACAGCCGCGACACGCGCTGGTCGAGCACCCGCACCCCGCCTTCGGCGATGGCGCCGGCGGCAACGTCGGGCTGGAACGGCAGCCCCAGCTTGCGGACGACGACGACGTCCAGCGGAGCTTCGAGGGCGTTCGCCACCTCCACCGCGACCGGGACACCGCCGCGCGGTACCGCGAGCACGACGGCGTTCTGGTCGCGGAGGTGGTCGAGCCGGCCACCGAGCAGGCGGCCCGCCTGGCTGCGGTCGGTGAACCTCATGACGTCACCTCGTGGTGTTCGATCGGCACGCTCCGGGACAGCTCCAGCGCCCAGGCCACGTCCTCGGGTCCCACGACGCCGGCGAGATTCGGGCCGCGCAGCACCAGCACGACGTCGCGATCCCGCCCGAGCGGTGTCCGGGCGAGCAGGTCGAGCAGCGGCTCCTCCGGGGAGGCGACCGGTACGTCCGGCAGTGCCCGGCACGCGTCCGAGATCCGCGTGGTGAGCGGGTCGTCCACTCGCGCGAGCTCCGCGAGGCTGACCACGCCGAGGACCGTTCCGTCGAACGACACGACGGGGAAGACCCGCCGGTGCGGCCCGGAGACGAGACCGCGCAGGAAGCTCCGCACGGTCCACCACCCCGGCGCGATCATCGGATCCGCCGTCATGACGTCGCGCACCAGCAGACCACCGAGGCGGTGCCGAACCTCGCCGGCGGACTGCTCCGCCGCTCCGCTGACCACCAGGTAGGCGCCGAGCAGCACCAGCCAGAGGCCGGACACCGCGCCGGCGAACACCTGCGCGAGACCGGCCGCGGCGAGCACCAGTCCGAAGGCCTTGCCCGCCACGGCCGCCACCGCGGTGCCGCGGCGCTCGTCACCCGTGCGCCACCACACCGCGGCGGCGAGCACCCGCCCGCCGTCCAGCGGCGCCGCGGGCACCAGGTTGAACACGGCCAGGACGCCGTTGGTGACTGCCAGCCACAGCACGGGCGAGACGACCAGGGCGGGGGCGCCCCACGCGGCGAGGACGGTGCCCGCGGCACCGGCCAGCACCCCGACGACCACGCTGGTGGCCGGACCCGCGACGGCGATGAGGAACTCGGCGCGCGGTGCACGCGGGGGCGAGGACAACCGGGACACGCCGCCGAGCAGCCACAGGTCGATGCGCGTCACGGTGATGCCGAAGCGTTGCGCGGTCAGCGCGTGCGCGAGCTCGTGGGCCAGCAGCGACAGCATGAACACGAGCGCGGCCAGCACACCCGCGACCCAGTAGGCGGAGGCCGGGTGTCCCGGTGCCGTCCGGGGCAGCACGGAGACCGCGACGACCTGCGCCATCACCAGCACCGCGACGATCGTCGACCAGTGGGCGCCCACGCCGATCCCGCGCACGCGCCCCAGCGGCACCGAGGGCAGTCCGGTTCTCATGACCTCAGCGTCCCGACCCCGCGGGTCGCGGGAGCAGGGCCCGAGGTCCGTCGCGCGCACGGCAATGGTCCCTCGCCGATGCCCACCTTGTGTTCTGCGTCACGCCCGCGGTGAAGGGCAGGCTCGGCTCAGTTGCCGGAACGCGGAGGAAGGGGAGCGACATGACCATCAACGGCTACACGGCGAGGCACCGGGCGATGCTGCAGGCGATCGCGGACGGACGTGGCGAGCTGGTGTGCGGGCGCACCCCCAGCCTGAGCGTCGACGGTCTGTGGTGCGACTTCACCGCCACGGTCGAGCTGTTCTCCGGCGGACTCTTCCGCCCGGCGCGGCAGGCGGCCGCCGGTGCGTCCGCGCCTGCCGTCCTCACCACCTCCGGTGTCCGCGTTCTGCGGTCGTTCGCGGCGGCGTGACGTGACACGCCGGACCCGGATCGTCATCGCGGCCACCGCGGCCGTTCTCGTGGTCGCGGCCCTCGTGGCCGTGGTGATCACGACGCGGCGCGACAGGAGCGAGCCCGCCGCCCCGACCTCCACCACCGCGACGCCGGCACCTTCCTCGGCGAGCCGGGAGACCACGAACCTGGTCGTCTACTTCCACCGCGGCGCACCGGGTGATCCGCGCGAGGTGGTCGCGGTACCGCGCTCGGTGCCGAAGACGGCTGCCGTCGCCACGGCGGCGCTGAACGCGCTGCTGCCGGGCCCGACCGAGGCCGAACGCGGCAGCGGGCACTGGTCGATGTTCGGGCCGGGGACGGCACGGAGCCTCCGGAGCGTCCGGGTCGCGGACGGTGTCGCCTACGCGGACTTCCAGGACTTCCGCGCCGCCGTTCCCGACGCGAGCTCCAGCTTCGGCTCCGCGGCCCTGCTCGCCGAGCTCGACACCACGCTGAAGCAGTTCCCCACCGTCAAGTCCACTGTGTACTCCTTCGGCGGAGACGTGCCGGCGTTCTACCACTGGCTGCAGCTGCCCGCCCCCGGACTGGGCGACGAGGCGGACGCGGTGGCACAGGCGAGGCTGTTCCTGATCCAGGTCGCCGGCATGAGGGTGGTGTTCGGCGGCCCGTTCCGCCGCACCGGCAACGGCCAGGCGGAGCTCACGTGCTACCCCGCGCACCCGGACGACGACACCAGACCGGTCACGACCTTGCCGACCGTCGTGTCGTTGCAGCGGTCGGGCGACCGATGGGTGGTGACCGGCACCCGTGCGGAGGCGATCCAGGTCGACGCGCCCGAGGGCGGTGACGTGGTCCGCTCCCCGGTCGCCGTGAGCGGCCGGGCGCACGTGTTCGAGGGAACCGTGTCGGTCCGGGTGCTCACCGGGAAGGGCGCGGTGGAGATCGGTCGCGGGTTCGTCACCGGCGGGGGTGATGTGCCGCGTCCGTTCAGCGGCCGGATCGGTTTCGCGCAGCCGAACGGCGGTGACGGCTGGGTCCTGTTCCAGGAGGAGTCCGCCGCGAACGGCGACATCGTCCTGACCACGGCGGTGCCGGTGAGGTTCGCGGGCGTGCCGGAGCCGTCGGCGACCGTGCAGAGCTGAGCCGCGGCTCGTCAGGGACCTCCGCCACCCCTGGTGCGCTTTCGCAGTCCGAAGAGGACGATCACCGGCAGCGTGAACAGCAGAGGCGCGACGACGGCGAGCGGGCGCTGCAACCACCACAGCAGGTCGGGAGCGCGGTCGTCGGTGATCTGGCCACCGAACAGGAGGAACCCGGTCACGCGGGCGAGCGCCATTCCTGTGCTGTGGAACAGGAACAACGGCAGGGCGACCGCGTTCACCTGGGCGACGACCCGCCGCGCCACAGAGCCGGCCAGGAGCCGTTCGACCACAGGGCGGGTCACGACGGCGAAACCGATCTGGAACACCAGCAACGCCACGACGACGAACGTCGGCGGCCCGATGTTGGACAGCCGGTCACCGGGCACGCCGACCATGGAGCCCGGGTAGAGCCCGGAGAACACGAGCCCGGCCAGGCCGAAGAGCCCGCAGAAGAGCAACGCCCACCCGCCGCGTCGGGTCAGCCGGTGGTGGAAGAAGCCGGCCTGGTGGGCGAGCCACCAGACGACGAGCATGTTCACCCAGCCGATCCACGGCAGGTCGTAGCGGAACCGCAGCACGTCCACCGCCATCGCCGTCCCGCCCAGCCACACCGGCACGAGGACGTCGAACCGGCGGTGCAGCCACGAGCTGACCGGCACGAGCGTGATGAGAACGACGTAGACCCCCAGGAACCACAGGGGACTGACGACCAGCAGCACCACACCGCGGATCCAGGGCAGACCGAACACCGCGCCGGCGACCGCCCCGAGCACGACCCACGTGAGCACCAGCCCGACCGCGGGAACCAGCAGATGCCGGACGTGCCGCCACACGTAGTGGCCGACGCCCTGGGTGCGGTCACGCTCCCAGGAAGCGCTGTGCACGCACCCGCCGACGTAGAAGAACATCGGCAGGACCTGGAGCAGCCACGTCAGGATCCACACGCCGGAGAGGAAACCGAGCGGACTCGTCGGGCGCGGGCCGTCCGGTGTCCAGCGCAGGATCGTGAAAGCCCAGTGCCACAACACGACCACGACGAGACTCGTCGCCCTCAGCCAGTCCAGGTACTCGTCGCGCCGGTGCACACCGGAAGTGCCAGCAGCCGCCGTGTCGCGGCGTTCGCCACCGCTGTCGGGCCGGACCGCGTCCGTCGTGCCGGTCTGGGCGGTGTCGGCGGGATGGCGCCGAGGTCGTTCTTCGTGCACTGCCGGAGGCCGGACCTCGCGGTGATCTCGCTGCTCGGCGGTGGTGAGCGTCGGGAGCGGGCGTTCGCGCTCGTCGGGCTGCGGCACGTGCTCACCTCACTCCCGTTGACGCGGAACGCCGCGGTGCGGCGTGGTGCGCTGTCCCCAGGGTGAACGTCGACGTCCTGCCGAGGCAGGGTCGAAGGGCTCCGGCGAAGCGGGCCGCCGGGCGCTGGGCAACCGAGACCGCCGGTGCTGGACTCGACGCATGGACCGACTCAGCCCGTTGGACGCCGCGTTCCTGGAAGTCGAGGACGCCGACCCGCACGCCTCGCTCGCGATCGCCTCGGTCGCCGTCGTCGAAGGTCCGGCGCCGGGTCACGACGAGTTCCTCGGGCTGATGCGCTCGAAACTTCCCGTGCTGCCGCGTGCACGGCAGAAACTCGTTCGCCGGCCGTTGGACCTCGCCACGCCGATGTGGGAGGACGACCCGTCGTTCGACCTCGACTACCACGTGCGGCGCACGGCCCTGCCCGCACCGGGCGGCGACGCGGAGCTGTGCGCGCTCGTCGCGCGGGTCATGGGGCAACGGCTAGACCGCGATCGACCCCTGTGGGAGTACTGGGTCGTGGAGGGCCTGGCGGACGGGCGTTGGGCGATCCTGGCCAAGGTGCACCACTGCATGGCGGACGGCGTGAGCGGCACCATGCTGTACGACGTGATGTACGGCGACGCCCCCGCGCCGGAGCCTCCGGGCGCCGCGCGCCCGGAGAGCCTGATGTCGTTGCTGGCCAACGTGGTCCGCGCGCCGCTCGACCTCCTCGGCGGGATGCTCTCGCTGGTGTGGTCGTTGCTGCCGGTGCGGGCGACGTCGCTCTTCGGGCAGATCGGCTCACCGCGGCTGTACCGCGTCGTGCGGGCCTCGTTGCCCGAGGTGAAGGAGATCGGCCGGTCTTTCGGCGTCACGGTGAACGACGTCGTGCTGGCCGCGATCTCCCAGGCGTACCGGGCGCTGCTGCTGGAGCGCGGTGAAGAGCCGTCGCCGCACAGCGTCCGGGCCATGGTGCCGGTGTCCGTGCGCGGCGACCGCAGGCTGGACAACCATGTGAGCCTGCGGCTCGCGTTCCTCCCGGTCGAGGCGGACCACGCGGTGGACGCGCTGGACCTGGTGCACCAGCGCTTCACGGAGGCGAAGGGCGGGCACCAGGCCGAGTCCGGCCAGACCCTGGCGCAGCTGGCGCGGCACGAGCCGTTCGCGCCGCTGGCCTGGAGCGTGCGGCTCGGCGGCATGATGCCGCAGCGCAGCATCGTCACGGTGACCACGAACGTGCCGGGCCCGCGCAGACCGCTGAGGGTGCTGGGGCGGGCGATCGTCGAGATCCTGCCGTACGTGCCGATCGCGATCCGCATCCGGACCGGGATCGCCGTGCTGTCCTACACCGACCGGGTCGCGGTGGGCATCACCGCCGACCGCGACAGCACCGCGGACGTCGACGTGCTGGCCGAGGCCCTGGACAGAGCGATCGCCGAGCTGCTCACCGCGTCACGGCGCGACGCAGCCGCCAGGCGCCCAGGCTGAACAGCACGGCCGCGAACCCGAGCAGCACACCCAGGTGCGGTGCGACGGCGACCAGGTCGCCGCTGTGCCTGGTCAGCACGGAGAACCCGTCGTTGGCCCAGCCGTGCGGTGTCGCGAACGCCACCTTCCGCAGCGTGGGACCGAAGAACTCGAGCGGGACCATGCACCCGCCGAACGCGGCGAGGCCCAGGCCGAGCAGGATGCCTGCGCCCGCGGTCTGCTGCTGCGTGCGGCAGACGGATCCGAGGAGCAGCCCGGCGGCTCCGGAGACGAGCGCGAACGCGCACAGCAAGGCCGCCGCCGCCCAGGGATCTCCCCAGCGGACACCGAACAGCAACGCGGAGCCCACGAGGACGACGAGGCCCTGCAGCAGAGCGATCGACACCCGTCCGAACGCCTCGCCGGCCACGACGACCCCCGCGGGCGTGGGAGTCGCGAGCATGCGGCGGGTGACGCCCAGCGACCGCGTCTCGACGAGGAACGCGGCGGTCGTCAGGGAGTTCAGGAAGGTGAAGACGATCAGCTGGTTCGCCGCGCCGAGGTCGAAGCCCGAGTACCCCTGGGGGAAGAGCGCCTCGCCGGTCGTGCCGGCCCGCACCTCGACCGGTTCCACCCGCGTCGAGTCCACAACGGACAGTGCGGCGTCACGGTCCGTGCCGGTCCGCTCCGCCACGAAACCGGCTGCCGCGACGCGGTTCGCCTCGCGGGTCAGCGAGCTGGTCACGAGCATCCTGAGCTGCTGACCGGTTCGATCGGCGCGGAGGAGGAGCCGCGGCGTCGCGCCGCCGGCGCGCACCAGCCCGGCGCTGATCTCACCGCGCTCCACCGCCGTGCGCAACGCGCGTTCGTCCGGGAAGTCGCGCACGCGGACCGCGGGTTCGGCGCTCAGCGCACCGGCGCCGCCCACCACGCCGACCACCGGCGTCGTCGCGCCGCCGAACGCCGCACCGATGATGAAGACCAGCATCAGCGGCAGGGCCACGACGAAGAAGAGGCCTGTGCGGTCACGCAACGCGCGGCGCACGCTGGTCCAGCCGATCGACAGCACCTTCACGGTCGCACGACCTTCCGGAAGAGCAGGAGTGCGAGCCCGCACGTCAGGGCCGCGAAGAACGACAGGACGGCGACCGAGGGCAGCACCGCCGCGACGTCACCACCGGCGAGGTCGGCGAGCCCCCGCAGGAACCAGCGGTGAGGTGAGACGAGGCTGATCGCGTCCAGCACCCCGCCCGCCTGCGACACCGGGAAGAACGCTCCTCCCAGCGCCCCGAGGACGATCGCCGTGATGGCCTGCCAGCCGCCCGCCTGCTCCGAGGTCTTCGCGATCGCCGCGACCACGGCCATCGCGCCGGTCGCGGCGAGCACACCCGCCACCACCAGCAGCGCGACACCGGCCGGGTGGCCCCACCGCGCACCCATCAGCACCGAACTGGCCACGACCAGCAACGCCATGCTCACCAGCCCGACGACCACACCGGTCAGCAGCTTGCCGGCCAGGATCGACGTCCGCCGCACGGGCGCCGCGAGCAGGCGGGCCAGCGTGCCGTCGCGGCGTTCGTCCAGCAGGCCCGTGACGCCCGGTTGCACGGCGAAGAACAGGAAGAAGACGGCCATGCCCGCCGCGTACTGCGTCTTCGCGTCGAGCTGACGGCGTCCGGTCGTGTCCTCCACGACGGCCGCCTGCGGCAACGCGGCCGCCGCCGCCGACGCGAGTTCCGAGGGTGGCGTCGGCACGCCCGAACGGACGGTCGCGGCCACCGCCGTGCGGATCGCGAGGAGCCGGTCCGCGTAAGCCTGCGCGAGCGATCGGGCGATGTCGGTGCCGGTCGGCGCGTCGACGTTGCCGACGACCTCGATCCGTGCGGCGCCACCGGTCCGGACGGCCTCGGTCAGCCCCGCGGGCAGCAGGAACGCCGCGGTGGCCGTTCCGTCGCCGACCAGCGTCCTGGCCTCCTGCTCGGACGCCGCGGTGCGCAACCGGATCGCGCCCGAGGCCGCTGCCCGTTCCAGCACTTCTCCGGTGAAGGTCGTCGCGACGACTCCTCCGTCCGAGTCGGCGACGACGAAGGTGAACATCGGGCTGTCCCCGCTGAGGTCGCCGAGGATGAGCGTGAAGATCCCGGCGAGACCGAGCGGGAGCACGATCGCGAGCACGTAGAGGGTGCGGTCGCGGGCCCGCTCGCGCAGGTCGCGCGCGGCGATCAGCAGTGCGTGGCGCATGGACTCACTCCCGCAGCGCTTTGCCGGTGAGGTGCAGGAAAACGGTCTCCAGGTCGGGTTCGGTCACCTCGACCGACCGCACGACGTTGCCGGCGGCGGAGATGGCCGACAGCACCGCCGGCAGGCACTCGCTCGCATCGCCGACCACGAGTTCCAGACCTGTCCCGTGCGCCGCGACCGCCTGGACGTCGCGCATCGCGCCGAGAGCGGACGTGGCGTGCGCCAAGTCGCCGTCCAGCCGCAACGAGATCCTGTCGCGTTCGCCCAGCCGCTCCACGAGCTCGCGGCGCGCGCCTTCGGCGACGAGGCGGCCGGAGTCGATGATGCCGACGCGGTCGCACAACCTCTCGGCTTCCTCCATGTAGTGCGTGGTGTAGAGGATCGCCACGCCCTGGGCGGCGAGAGCGCGCACGTTCTCGATGATCTGGTTGCGGCTCTGCGGATCGACCCCGGCGGTGGGCTCGTCCAGCACGAGCAACCGGGGTTCGTGCAGAAGACCGATCGCCACGTTGAGGCGTCGCTTCATCCCGCCGGAGTACTCGCGGGCGAGGTCGTCGGCGCGTTCGGCGAGCCCGACCACGTCGAGGACGTGGTCCACCCGCTTCCGGCCGGCGCCGTAGAGGCTCGCGAAGAAGCGGAGGTTCTCCCGGCCGGTCAGGTCGGGGTACAGCGCGAGCTCCTGTGGCACGTACCCGACGAGCCGCTTCGCGGCGGTGGCGCGGGTCGACATGGCGATCCCCTCCACGACGACCTCGCCCGCGTCGCGTTCCAGCACGCCGGTGATCATCGAGATCGTCGTCGTCTTGCCGGCGCCGTTGGGACCGAGCAGGCCGTAGGTCTCACCTTCCGCGATCGTGAACGACACGTCGTCCACGGCCGGCACGTCACCGAACCGGCGTTTCAGGCCGGAGCATGAGAGGACCGCCATGGTGTGCTCCTTCCAGCGGCACGACGACCACGGGACACCGGGCGTGGCGCAGGCAGAAACTGGTGACCGAGCTCATCACCAGCACGCCCGCGCGGCGGTAGCCGTGGTCGCCGACGACCAGGAGGTCCGCGTCCGCCGAACGTTCGACGAGCACCGGTCCCGCCTGGCCGTGCGGCACCTCCTGGTCGACGTGCACACCGCTCGCGGAGTCACCGAGGGCCTCGATCGCCGCCGCGAGCTCGTGGCGGTGCGCGTCGCCGAAAGGACTGGCCGAACTGCTCAGTTGACACACGGACACCGCCAGCACGGACGCGCCGGTCCGCCTGGCCTCCTCGACCGCCCAGGCCAGTGCGTTCCTGGCGGAAGGCGATCCGTCGACGCCGACGACGATGCGGGACGGGGAGTTCATGAGCAGCTCCTCTGGTGGGTGTGTCACCCCAGCGTGCCCGGTTCGGCGGGTCGTGCCGCAGGGTCTTTCGTCCCTGGCACGGGTGAGGAAAGCACCGTCCACTCAGGACGCCGAACCGGCGGAGGCCTTCTTCCGCCGGTTCGAGACGTGCCGGTGCGAGCCGAAGACCGTGTGCACCAGCCCGATCCCGACGACGAAGCCGAAGTCGTACCAGTTGCCGTTGTTGCGGACCTCGTAGATGCTCACGTCGTCGGTGAAGAGCGAGATGAAGAACGTGACGGGGTAGATGAAACCCTGCCACACGCCCTTCCAGAACCCGGCGAGCTGCACACCGTCCACAGCGGACGCGGTGTTCGGACCGGCCGCGCACGCCGTGACCCCCAGCAGCGCGGTGGCGAGGAGGAGCCACAGCCGCGTGCTCCTCATTGTGAGGCCTTCGCCCTGACGATGCGCAGCGCCACGAAGAGGGCGGCGATGGCGACCGCGCCGGCCGTGGCGACCAGCCGGTTCAGGTCGACCGCCGGGACCCAGCGGACCTGGCCGTCGGTGATCACGTAGGCGCCGGTGGGCTTGGCGTTCAGTCCGAAGCCGCCGCCCTCGCCCTCCTGGCCCTTGTCGTCGCGGCCCGTTCCCCCGCCGGAGCCACCGGCGATGGTGGCGGCCGCGATCACGGTGATCCCGTCCTTCTCGTAGGGCTCGGCGTAGACGCGCTTCGCCTCGAGCGAGTCCTTCGTCCTCGTCATCAGTTCGTCGAGCTTCATCACCACTCCCTGAGGTCGTGTTCCTCCCGCCAGCCTCGAACCGGACCGCGGTGGCGGGACAGGGCCTCAGGTCCTCGTCCGGCAGGGACAAGGCCCGGTCCACGCCGATGCCCGAAGGCACTCCGGGGAGCGTCGGCGACTCCCTACCGTCGAGTCATGACAGCAGTGATCTCCGTGTCCGGCCTGCGCAAGGCGTTCGGCCGGACGACCGCACTCGACGGTCTCGACCTGACCGTCCGCGCCGGCGAGGTGCACGGGTTCCTCGGTCCCAACGGCGCGGGCAAGACCACGACGCTGCGCATCCTCCTGGGGCTGCTGCACGCCGATTCCGGGGAGGTCACCGTGCTGGACGGTGATCCCTGGAGGGACCTGGCCACGTTGCACCGCCGCATGGCGTACGTGCCCGGTGACATCACGCTCTGGCCGAACCTCACCGGAGGCGAGGTGATCGACCTGATCGGCCGGTTGCGCGGCGGCCTCGATCTGAGGCGCCGTGCCGAACTGCTCGACCGCTTCGAGCTCGACCCCACGAAGAAGGGCAGGGCCTACTCGTCGGGCAACCGGCAGAAGGTCGCACTGGTGGCGGCACTCGCCTCCCACGCCGACCTGCTCGTCCTCGACGAACCGACCGCGGGCCTCGACCCGTTGATGCAGGCGGTGTTCGAGGACTGCGTCCGCGAGGAGAAGAGGGAGGGCCGGACCGTGCTGCTCAGCAGCCACGTGCTCGCAGAGGTCGAGAAGGTGTGCGACCGGGTGAGCATCATCCGGCAGGGCAGGACGGTCGAGGCAGGGACCCTGGACGAATTGCGGCACCTCACCCGCATCTCGATCACCGCGGACCTGACTCGGTCGCCCGACGGCCTCGCGTCCCTGCCCGGGGTGCACGAGTTCCGCGCCGAAGGCATGCGGCTGCACTGCCACGTGGACACGGACCACCTCGACGAGGTCCTGCGCGCCCTGACCTCCCTGGGGTGCGCAACCTCGTCTGCCGGCCGCCCACGCTGGAGGAGCTGTTCCTGCGGCACTACGAGGTGACGGCGTGAACGGCACCGGCGAGCTGATCCGGCTGGCACTGCGCAGGGACCGCGTGCTGCTGCCCGCGTGGCTGAGCGTCTTCGTGCTCCTCGCCGCGGGGTCCGCCGCGGCCACCGAGGGCATGTTCCCCACCGCGGACTCCGTCGTCGCGGCCGCGACGACCATGAACGGGACGCCGACGCTCGTCGCGGTGTACGGGCGGATCTACGACCCGACGTCGATCGGCGCGCTCGCGATGCTGAAGGCGCTCGCGACCGGCGCGATGTTCCTGGCGGTGTTCTCGATCGTCATCGTCGTGCGCCACACGCGTTCGGACGAGGAGACCGGTCGTCGCGAGCTCCTGGGAGCGGGCGTGGTCGGCAGGCACGCCCCGCTCGCGGCCGCGATGGCGGTGGCCGCCGGCGCCAACGTCCTGCTCGGCCTGGTGACCTCGGCGAGCCTGGTCGGCGCGGGTCTGCCCGCGGACGGGTCGCTCGTCTTCGGACTGGCGTGGGCGAGCGTGGGTCTCGCCTTCACCGCGATCGCCGGGATCACCGCGCAGGTGGCGACGACGTCTCGCGGCGCCGTCGGTCTCGCCGTCGCGACGCTCGGCGTCGTGTTCCTGCTCCGGGCGGTCGGGGACACCGCGGACGTGGCGGGACCGCGCTGGTTGTCGTGGCTGTCCCCGCTCGGCTGGGGCCAGCAGTTCCGCCCGTACGCGGGCAACCAGTGGTGGGTGCTGCTGATCACCGCCGCCTTCGCGGTGATCGCCGCGGCTGTCGCGCACCTGGTGGTGGCCAGGCGTGATCTGGGCGCGGGCCTGCTGCCCGACCGCCCCGGCCCCGCGACCGGAACGCTGACCGGTGTCTTCGGGCTGGCGTGGAGGTTGCACCGCGGCGCGCTGCTGGCGTGGACCGCCGGATTCGTGGCCTACGGCGTTCTGGTCGGCAGCGTCGCGGGCACCATCGGGGACATGCTGAGCAGCCCGCAGACCGCGGAGCTGTTCAGGAGGCTCGGCGGCGAGAACGCGCTGACCGACGCGGTGTTCGCGGCCATGTTCGGCTTTCTCGGGGTGATCGCCGCCGCGTACGGGCTCCAGACGGCGATGCGCCTGCACGGCGAGGAGGTGGAGCTGCGGGCCGAGTCCCTGCTCGCCACGCCGGTCGGCAGGGTGCGCTGGGCGTCGAGCCACGTCGTCATCGCGCTGGCGGGAGTCGTGGTGCTGCTGGTCGGCGCGGGCCTGGCGGCCGGAACGGTGCACGCCGCGCGGACCGGGGACCTGTCCGTCGTGGGAGAGGTGCTCGCGGGTGCGCTCGTGCAGATCCCGGCCGCCTGGGTGCTCGTCGGCATCGTCGTCGCCGCATACGGTCTCGCGCCCCGCCTCGTCGTGGTCGGCTGGTTCGCGCTCGCGGTGTTCCTGGTGCTGGGCGAGCTCGGCCCGCTGTTCGGCTTCGACCAGTGGCTGATGGACCTGTCGCCCTGGGCACACCTGCCGAAGGTGCCCGGATCCGCGATCACCGCGACGCCGTTGCTGTGGCTGCTGGCCGTCGTCGTCGCGGGACTCGCGGCGGGGTTCACCGGGCTGCGGCGACGTGACATCGCCTAACCGGCCAGCGCGGCCCGGGTCTGACTCGCGATCTCGAGGTCCTCGCGGGCTCTCACCACGTGCACGTGCTCGATGCCGAGGAACGACAGGCCGTTCACGACGTCGTCGCGCAACACGGCGTCGTGCTCGCCGACGCCGCCGGTGAACACCAGCACGTCGATCCCGCCCAGCGACGTGGTCATGGCGCTGATCGCCTGGCGGAGGCGGTGCGCGTACACCTCCAGCGCCAGGACCGCGTCCTGGTCGCCGCCGTCGGCGGCCCGGCGCACGTCGCGCATGTCGCCGGTACCGGCCAGACCCGCGAGGCCGGACCGGTGTTCGAGGCCGTCCTCGAGCTCGTCGAGCGGCACCCCGGCCCTGAGCAGCCACACCAGCAGGCCGGGGTCGACGTCGCCGCTCCTGGTCGCCATCACCAGTCCCGCCAGCGGGGTGAAGCCCATGGTGGTGTCGACCGAGCGGCCTCCGCGCACGGCCGCGAGCGAGGCGCCGGCGCCCAGGTGGCAGCTGACCACCCGCGCGTCGGCCACCCCGGCCAACTCCGCGGCCTTGCGGGACGCGTACGAGTGGGAGAGCCCGTGGAAGCCGTATCTGCGCAGGTCCCACTTCAGCCGCCACCGCGCGGGAAGGGCGTAGGTGGTGGCGAACGCGGGCATGGTCGCGTGGAAGGCCGTGTCGAAGCACGCGACCTGGGGAACGCGGGGGAGCACCGCGGTGACGGCGTCGATGCCGGCGAGCGCCCGTGGCTGGTGCAGCGGGGCCAGGCCGGTCAGCTGTTGCAGAACGGCTCGAACACCCGCATCGACGCGTTGTGCCGCGGTGAAGCCGGGACCGCCGTGCACGACGCGGTGGCCGACGGCCCGGATCTCGGGGGCTCGGGTGAGGAACCGCTCGAGAGGGTCGGTCTCGCCGTGCCACCGCTCGGCGTGGTGCTCGGCGAGGACGCTGTCGTCCTCGCCGAGCACGGTGAGCTTCAGGCTGGAGGAGCCCGCGTTCACCACGAGCACGTGTCCGGAGCTGCTCACTGCCAGGTCCAGTCGCGGACCTCGGGCAGGTCCTCGCCGTGCTCGCGGATCCAGGCGTGGTGCCGCGTCCGCTGGTCCTGCATGAGCTGGCGCAGCCGGGCGGCCTTCGGGCCGAGCCCGGGGACCCGGTCGATGACGTCGATGACGAGCCGGTAGCGGTCCATGTCGTTGAGCACGAGCATGTCGAACGGCGTCGTCGTGGTGCCTTCCTCCTTGTAACCGCGGACGTGGATGTTGTGGTGGTTGGTGCGGCGGTAGGTCAGGCGGTGGATGAGCCACGGGTAGCCGTGGTACGCGAAGATCACCGGGCGGTCCGCGGTGAACAGGGCGTCGAACTCGCGGTCGGGCATGCCGTGCGGGTGCTCGGTGTCGGGCTGCAGGCGCATCAGGTCCACCACGTTCACCACGCGCACCCGCAGCGAGGGCAGGTGTTCGCGCAACAGCTTCACGGCCGCCATCACCTCGACGGTCGGGGCGTCGCCCGCGCAGGCCATCACGACGTCCGGCTCGTCCTCGTCGTTGCTCGCCCACTCCCAGATTCCGGCGCCGCGGGTGCAGTGCAGGACGGCCTCGTCGATGTCGAGCCAGTCCGGCGTCTCGTTCTTGCCGGCCACGACGACGTTGACGTAGTCCTTGCTGCGCAGGCAGTGGTCCGCGACCGAGAGCAGGGTGTTGGTGTCCGGCGGCAGGTAGACGCGGACCACCTCGGCCTTCTTGTTCATCACGTGGTCGATGAATCCCGGGTCCTGGTGCGAGAAGCCGTTGTGGTCCTGGCGCCACACGTGCGAGCTCAGCAGGTAGTTGAGCGACGCGATCGGCCTGCGCCAGTCCAGCCTCTTGTGCGTCTTGAGCCACTTCGCGTGCTGGTTGAACATCGAGTCGACGATGTGGATGAAGGCCTCGTAGCAGTTGAACAGCCCGTGCCTGCCGGTCAGCAGGTAGCCCTCCAGCATGCCCTGGCAGAGGTGCTCGGACAGCACCTCGATCACCCGGCCGTCGCGGACCAGGTGCTCGTCGACGGGCAACGTCTCGGCCTGCCACTGCTTGCCGGTCACCTCGAAGACCGCGTCCAGCCGGTTCGAGGCGGTCTCGTCCGGTCCGAAGATCCGGAAGTCGGCCTGGTTCAGCGTGATCACGTCGCGCAGCAGCCTGCCGAGCACCCTGGTCGGCTCGGAGTGGGTGCTGCCCTGCTTCACGACCTCGACGGCGTGCGCGCGGATGCCCGGCATCTTCAGCTCGCGCAACAACAGGCCGCCGTTGGCGTGCGGCGTGGCACCCATCCTCCGGTCGCCGCGGGGCACCAGTTCGGACAGCTCGGCGCGTGGCCGGCCGTCGCCGTCGAACAGCTCTCCTGGGAGGTAGCTGCGCAGCCACGACTCCAGCTGCCGCAGGTGCTCCGGGTTCTCCCGCACGCCGGCGAGAGGGACCTGGTGCGCGCGCCAGGTGTTCTCGATCGGCACGCCGTCCACTTCGGACGGTCCGGTCCAGCCCTTGGGGCTGCGCAGCACGATCATCGGCCACCGCGGCCGGTCGGTGCGCTGCTTGACGCGGTGGATCTCGTCGACCACCTGGTCCAGCACCTCGGCCATGCGGGCGTGCATGTCGTCCGGGTCGTCGCCCTGGACGTAGAACGGCGCGTAACCGTAGCCGCGCAGCAACGAGTCCAGCTCGTCGTGGGGGATGCGGGCCAGCAGGCTGGGGTTGGCGATCTTGTAGCCGTTGAGGTGCAGGATCGGCAGCACCGCGCCGTCGCTGATCGGGTCGAGGAACTTGTTGACGTGCCAGCTGGCGGCGAGCGGCCCGGTCTCCGCCTCGCCGTCGCCCACGACGCACGCCACGATCAGGCCGGGGTTGTCGAACGCGGCGCCGAACGCGTGCGCCAGCGAGTACCCGAGCTCGCCGCCCTCGTGGATCGAGCCGGGCACCTCGGGAGCCACGTGGCTCGGCACCCCGCCGGGGAAGGAGAACTGCCGGAACAGCTTCCGCATCCCCTCGCCGTCACGCGGGACGTCCGGGTAGGTCTCGCTGTAGGTGCCCTCCAGCCACGTGTTCGCGAGCAGCGCGGGTCCGCCGTGCCCGGGGCCGGTGAGGAACAGCACGTCGAGGTCGCGTTCGCGGATGATGCGGTTGAGGTGGGCGTAGACGAAGTTCAGGCCGGGCGTGGTGCCCCAGTGACCCAGCAGCCGGGGCTTGATGTGTTCGGGTGCCAGCGGTTCGGTCAGCAGCGGGTTGTCCATCAGGTAGATCTGGCCCGCCGACAGGTAGTTGGCGGCCCGCCAGTACGCGTCGACCAGCGACAGGTCGGCGTGGGACATGACGCACTCCTCAGCTCGGTGTGCCCTCCACGGTGCTGACTGAACGGATCCAGCGACAGGGACCCAGGTCCCGGAGCACCCGGCTCCTTCGGACCTGTCGGTGCCGTCGGGCGTGGGCGAGAGTGCGGTCATCACAGCGCAGGGAGGTTCAGATGAAGCACGCAGGCGCGGCGGAGATCGGCAACGTCGCGGTCGAGCTGGACGACCAGATCGCGGCGAGGGCCAGGCGGTACGCCCACGACAGGATCGCTCCTCTGGCCCGGTACGCGCCCGAACCGACCGACTTCGCACACGTGCGTCTCACCGCGGTGGGGCCTCGCACGATCGCCGTCCACGTGAACCTCGACGTCAACGGCACGCCGGTGGTCGCGAAGGCGGAGGCCGCCACCTTCGAGGAGGCGCTGGACGCCGTGCGGGACCAGTTGCACGGCCGGCTGCTCAGGATGCACAACTGAGCGGATTCACGAATCGGGGATCAGGAGCACCGGGGTGGAGGTGATCTCGTCGCGCACGGCCCTGGCCAGGGGCTCGACGGCGCGTGCCACCGCCGGGGTCATCCGGGTCCCGAACCCGGTGTCCGCCACTTCGACCGCGTAGACCACGAGGCGTTCCGGCCTGCGGTCGAGCGCCTCGGCGAGGGCCACGGCCTCCGGCACGCCGAAACCGTGGGAACTGGCGGCGGGGATGGTGTGCGGCAACGCCGTGCGGTACCACCGGCCAGGCGCGGTCGCCTTCGTGCGCACGGCGTCCACGACCACGACGAGGTCAGCGTCCTCCCAGGTCTCCATCAGCCGGACTGGGTCGCCGTCGCTGATCTCGGCGTGAACACCCGAGGCGGCGAGGAGGCGGGCCACGGCGGGGCCGACACCGTCGTCGCGGCGGAACTCGTTGCCGACCCCGACCACCACGTGCTTCACGTGCCCTCCCGGCTGAAGTCGAGGAAGTGCGCCGAGCACGAGATGCACGGGTCGTGGTTGCGGATGGTCTGCTCGCACAGCGACTGCAACGCGTGGTCGTCCAGGTGCTGGTGGGCGCGGACCACCCTGGTGACGTCGTCCTCGATCGCCGTCTGGTTCTGCGCCGTGGGCGGCACGATGTCCGCGGCGAGGACCCGTCCGTCCGCTCCGAGGTCGTAGCGGTGGTAGAGCAGACCACGTGGTGCTTCCGTGGCGCCGTGTCCCGTGCCCGCTCGCGGGTGCACCTCGACGCAGGGCACCTCCGGGCGTTCGTACGAGTCGATGATGCTCAACGCCTCCTCGATCGCGTACACGATCTCGACGGCGCGCACGACGATGCTCTTGAACGGGTTGCGGCACACCGTTCCCAGGCCCACCGCGGCGGCGGCCTCCCGTGCGATCAGGGACAGGCGGTCGGAGTTGAGGCTGTACCGGGCGAGCGGGCCGACGAGGAAAACCCGGTCGTCCAGCCGTGCGTGCAGCGCGGTGGAGTGCGGAACCTGGTGTTCGACGACGTGGTCGCCGAACTCGGACACCGGGAAGTCGATCCCGGTGCTGACGTGCGGGGTGCCGCGGTCGAGCGGGTACCCGTCGTCCTCGCGCAGCGCCAGCAGGTCGTGCGGTACGTCGAGGTCGGGGAAGTCGAACCCCGCGACCCATTCCGCGGTCGCCAGCGCGTCGTACAGGGCTTCGCGCAGCGTTCCGGCGAGGCCACGCAGTTCTTCCGGTGCGGGAACGCGGTAGAAGCCGCCGACCCGCACGTTCACCGGGTGGATCGCGCGGCCGCCGACCAGGTCCATGATCCGGTTGCCCGCCTTCTTGAGCCGGAGCCCGCGCTCGACGGTGGCCCGGTCGGCGGCGGCGAGCGCGATCCCGTCGGGGAACCCGAGGAAGTCCGGTGCGTGCAGCAGGTAGACGTGCAACGCGTGGCTGGAGATCCACTCGCCGCAGTACAGCAGTCTGCGCAGTGCCCGCAGCTGGCCGCCGACCCGGACCCCGCACGCGTCCTCGATCGCCTGGCAGGCGCTCATCTGGTAGGCGACGGGGCAGATGCCGCAGATGCGGGCGGTGATGTCGGGCGGTTCGCGGAAGTTCCGCCCGCGCAGGAACGCCTCGAAGAACCTCGGGGGCTCGTAGATGTCCAGCCGGACCTCGTCGACCTGGCCGCCGACGGTGCGCACGTGCAACGCGCCCTCGCCCTCGACCCTGGCGAGGCCGGCTACCTGCAGCGTGCGGTTCGCGCGATGCGTCATGTCCACTCCGCGTTGGCGTTGAAGGTGCGGAACACGAGTTCCAGCTCGTCGTCGCTCATCCCGGTGCGTTTCAGCAGCGGCACGAGCGCGGGTGCGTTGGGCCGGGTCATCGGTCCGAAGCAGCCGTAGCAGCCGCGGTCGACGGCCGGGCACAGCGCACCGCAGCCGGCGTGGGTGACCGGTCCGAGGCACGGGGTGCCGCGGGAGACCAACACGCAGGTGAGGCCGCGGCGTTTGCAGTCGGTGCACACGCTGGTGTCCGGCAGGTCGGGTGCCCGGCCGGCGAGCAACGCCGTGATCACCTCCAGCAGCTGGCCCTTGTCGATCGGGCAGCCGCGCAGTTCGTGGTCCACGGTGACGTGCGCGGAGATCGGGGTGGAGGTGTCGAGCGCCGCGATGTGCTCGGGACTCGCGTAGACGATCGAGCGGAACTCGTCGACGTCCGCGAAGTTCCGCAGGGCCTGGACACCGCCGGAGGTGGCGCACGCGCCGACGACGACCAGCACGGCCGACTGCTCTCTGATCCACCGGATCCGTTCGGCCTCTTCGGGCGTGGTGACGGATCCCTCGACGATCGAGATGTCGTACGGGCCGGGTTCGCTCACACCGGTCACCTCGAGGAAGTGCGCGATGTGCACCTGGTCCGTCAGCGGCAGCAGTTCGTCCTCGCAGTCGAGCAACGTGAGCTGACAACCGTCGCACGAGGTGAACTTCCACACCGCGATCGTGGGCATCACAACTCCTTCGCCAGCAGCAGCGGTTCCGCCTCCGGGTAACCGGTGACAGGTCCGTCGCGGCACACCAGCAGCGGCCCGAGCTGGCAGTGCCCGCACAGGCCGATGCCGCACTGCATGCTGCGTTCCAGCGACACCTGGATGTTCCCGGCGGGCACGCCGCGTCCGAGCAACGTCCTGGCGCAGAAGCGCATCATCGGCTCCGGACCGCACAGCAGCGCTGTGGTGCGCTCGGGGTCGAGCGGGATCGAGGCGAGCGGCTCGGTGACGAACCCGACGCGGCCCTGCCAGTCGTGGCCCCCGCGGTCGACGGTCAGCACGACGTCCACATCGGACAGGGCGGGCAGCTCGTCGGCGTACAAGAGGTCCTCCGGCGTCCGGGCACCCGCGACGAGCACCGTGCGCCTGCTCGGGTGCCCGAGCACGGGCCGCAGGGGAGCGAGGCCGATTCCGCCCGCCACGACGAGCAGGTCCTCGACCCCGTCGAGCCGCCAGGCCGTGCCGAACGGCCCCCGCACCCCGATCACCGTGCCGGGTGCGGCGTCGTGCAGCGCCCTGCTCACCGCACCGACCGCGCGCACGGTGTGGACGAGCGTGCCGTCGGCGGGGATGCCGCTCACCGAGATCGGGACCTCGCCCACGCCGTGCGCGTAGAGCATCGCGAACTGTCCTGGGCGGAACGCGGGCAGCGATCCGGTGACCGGCCGCAGAGTCAACGTCACGCAGTCGTGCGTCTCGACGGTGCGCTCCACCACCCGGCACGGAGTCGGGACCCAGGACGTCACGACGGGTTCCGGTACAGGTCGAGCAGGCGGATCCTGGTGGCCTGCAACCGGTTCAGCAGCGCGTCCAGCAAGATCAGCGACAGCTGGTAACCCAGCGCCGGGTCGTCGTCGGCGAGCCGGCGCAACGCCGCGGTGTCCACGACCGCGGCCCTGGTCGGCGTCACGACCGTCGCACCGAAGTGCCACCGGTAGGGCGGCACGAGCCACGACCAGCCGACCAGCTCCCCGGCGCCGATGCTCTGCAGCACCATCCGGCCGTTCCGGGGCACCGCGGTGTCGATCGTGACGCACCCGGACAGCACGACCCAGCACTGGTCGGCGAGCCCGCCCTCGTCGAACAGCCGGACGCCCTGGTCGTAGGTCTCGATTCGGCTCACACCGGCGATCGCCGCACGTTGGGTGTGCGAGAGGCGGGCGAGCAGCGGCAGCGCGTCGAGCTCCGTCATGGGGATCGTCATGGTCGTCCACCGCCTGTCCCGGCCAGGGCCGCTGCTTCCTCGGTGATGTCGATACCGGCCGGGCACCAGGCGATGCACCGGCCACAACCGACGCATCCCGAGGTGCCGAACTGGTCGTGCCACGTACCGAGCTTGTGCGTCATCCACTGGCGGTAGCGAGAGGCACCGGACGTGCGCACCGCGCCGCCGTGGAGGTAGGAGAAGTCGATCTCGAAGCAGGAGGCCCACCGCTGCGCGCGCTCGGCGTTGCCGTCGAGGTCCGTCCGGTCCTCGACGGAGACGCAGAAGCACGTCGGGCACACCATGGTGCAGTTGCCGCAGGTGAGGCACCGCTCGGCGACCGCCTCTCAGTGGGCCGAGTCCCGGTTGGCGGCGAGCAGGTCGCGCAGGTCGACCTCGGGCATGGACCGGCCCATCCGGCCCGCCGCCGCGGCGACGTCCCGGTCCGCCAGCTCGACGTCGTGCCGTGCCGCCGGACGGGACGGCACGCGCGTCAGCACCGCGGCGCCTTCCTCCGTGCCGCTCGTGGCGAGGAACCGGTGGCCGTCGCCGTCGACGCGTTCGGTCAGGGCGATGTCGTACCCGGAGCCGGCGCCGGGCCCGCAACCCGTGGACGAGCAGAAGCACACCTCGCCGGGTTCGGTGCACTGCGCGGCGACGACGAAGGGCACCGGGCCGCCGACGACCTGGCGCAGCTTCGCGATCGCGGCGAGGTCGCACGGGCGCACGCCGAAGAAGGCGTAGGAGACCGGGTTCTCGGGCGCGGCGTGGAATCCGGTGCCGTCGCTGGAGAGCAGGGCGCGCCGCGGCGGATGGAGGAACCGCTTCCAGGACTGCGGCCCGGCGGAATGGCCGAACACGGCCTCGTCCTCCCGCCGGCGCACCCGGTAGTGGCCGGGCCCCGTCTGCACCCCCCACCCCCTCGGCAGGTCGTCCGCGGAGCCGAGCTCGGCGAGGGTGATCGCGTCGTCCCGCAGGACCGGGCCGACGACGACCCTGCCGTCCTGGGCGAGCACGCGGATGAGCGCGTCGAGGCCTCGCAGGTCGAGCACGACGTCCATGTCCGCCACCTCCAAGTCAGAACTGATGGTCACCGGTTCGCCGAGGTGTCCCCAGTGACGAAAGACCCCCGGGCGAGGCTCTTCCGTCCCTGTCCCGCGGGTGGGACGAGTGATGGGCTGGAATCGTTGGAGCGCAGAGGAAAGGAGACGACATGTCAACGTTGGCCCGCCGTCCGGCGAGCTCTCTGCTGCCGGACCTGTGGGAGGTCTTCGACGCCACGTGGCCGTTCGGCACCCGGCACCCGATGCACATCGAGGACTTCGTCGAGGAGGGCGCCTACGTCGTTCGCGCCGAGTTGCCCGGCCTGGACGCGGCGAAGGACATCGACGTGAGCGCGACGGGCGGCATGCTGACCATCACGGCCCAGCGCGAGGAGGCGAGGAAGGAGCAGCACCGCTCCGAGTTCCGGTACGGGTCGTTCACCCGCACCGTGTCGCTGCCGACGGGCGCGGACACCACGAAGATCTCCGCCAAGTACGAGAAGGGCATCCTCGAGGTGCGCGTGCCGGTCGCGGTGCCGCCGGAGGAGCGCAAGATCGAGATCGACGTTCAGCAGGACTGAGCGTGGGTGAGCAGCTGCCCCGGATCAGCAGATCCGGGGCAGCTGCTCACCCACGAGCACGTCCACCACACGCGAGGAACCGACGAGGGTGCGGGCCAGCACGCGTCCGGCCACGCCGTCCACCACCTCACCGACGACCGTCGTCCCCGCGCCCTCCGGCAGGGCCCGCATCGCCGCCACGACGGCATCGGCGGAGCCGGGTGCCACGAAGGCGACCAGACATCCCTCGTTCGCCACGTGCCACGGGTCCAGACCGAGCAGGTCGCACGCGGCCGCCACGGGGACGGGCACCGGGACGGCCGACTCGACCACCTCGACGCACACGCCGGACGCGGCCGCGATCTCGTTGAGCGAACCGGCCAACCCCCCGCGCGTGGGGTCGCGCAGCGCGTGCACGTCCGCGCCGCCGGCCGCGATCATCGCGGCGACCAGGTCGTTCAGCGGCCGGCTGTCGGAGGAGACGTCGGCGTCGAAGCCGAGGCCTTCGCGGGCGCTGAGGATCGCGATCCCGTGCAGCCCGACCGGTCCCGAGACGAGGACGACGTCGCCCGGCTCGGCGCTCGCCGCGGACGGCCGTGCGTCCCGCAGCCGCATCCCGACACCGGTCGTGGTGACGTACAGACCGTCGGCGGCGCCACGGCCGACGACCTTGGTGTCGCCGGTGATGATCGGGACACCGGCCGCGCGGGCCGCGGCCGCCGCCGACCGCGTGATGTCGCGCAGCTCGGAGAGGGGCAGGCCCTCCTCGACGATGTAGGCGAGGCTGAGCGCGAGCGGGCGGGCCCCGCGCATGGCGAGGTCGTTCACGGTGCCGTGCACGGCGAGCGACCCGATGTCGCCGCCGGGGAAGAACCGCGGCGTGACGACGTAGCTGTCGGTGCTGAACACCTGGTTCAGGCCGATCAGCGCGGCGTCCTCCAGCGGTGCGGTGAGACCCAGTTCCGGCGTGATGACGTCGGCGAGCAGCTCGGCCATCAGCTGACCGCCGGAGCCGTGGCCGAGCAGGACGCGCTCGGTCTCCAGGTGGGGCACGGGGCAGGAGGGTGTCATCGGTGCTCCGGGGTTCGGCCGGCGTTGAAGAACGCCGCGCAGGTTCCTTCGCTGGACACCATCGGTGCGCCCAGCGGGGTGCGGGGAGTGCAGGTGCGCCCGTAGGCGGAGCAGTCGGTCGGCAGCCGGGTGCCGCGCAGGACGTCGCCCGCGATGCAGTCCGGTGACTCCCGCGTCACGAGGTCGCCGACCTCGAACCGGACGGCGGCGTCGTGACGGGCGAACTCGGGCCTGAGCGCGAGGCCGCTCGCGGGGATGGGACCGATGCCGCGCCAGGTCCGGTCGGTCACCTGGAAGACGCGCCGGATCGCG
The DNA here is from genome assembly GCF_024125735.1 of Lentzea sp. HUAS12. Taxonomy (NCBI): domain Bacteria; kingdom Bacillati; phylum Actinomycetota; class Actinomycetes; order Pseudonocardiales; family Pseudonocardiaceae; genus Lentzea; species Lentzea sp. HUAS12. The sequence goes on along the minus strand of NZ_CP099738.1, from coordinate 2,385,254 downwards.
TCCTGGGCGGCCGTGTTGCCGGACCTGCGCACGGCGCGCGCGTACTGGTTCTCGACCTCGGCCCGGCCCTGTTCGAGCTGCCGCACGGCCATCAGCACTCCTTCGAGCAGGTCCAGCGGTTCGAACCCGGTCACCACGACCGGTACCCCGTACGCCCGCGCGATCGGCTCGTACTCCGTCCACCCCATCACCGCGCAGACGTGCCCGGCCGCGAGGAACGCCTGCACCTGCGTGTCCGGGTCGTCCATGAGAGCGGTGATGGCGGGCGGCACGAGCACGTGGCTGACCAGCGCGCTGAAGTTCGTCACGCCGGTCGCCGCGGCGTGCAGCACCGCCATCGCGTTGGCGGGAGCGGTGGTCTCGAACCCGACCGCCAGGAACACGACCTCGCGGCCGGGGTTCTCCGCGGCGGTGCGGACGGCGTCGAGCGGTGTGTAGACGACCCGCACGTCCGCCCCGCGGGCCTTGAGCGACAGCAGGTCACCGGACGTCCCCGGAACCCGGAGCATGTCGCCGTAGCTGGTGAAGATCACGTCCGGGCGGGCGGCGATGGCGAGTGCCCTGTCGATGGTCTCGAGCGGTGTCACGCAGACCGGGCAGCCGGGGCCGTGGATCATCCGCATCCCGGCGGGCAGCAGCCGGTCGATGCCCTGCCGCACGATCGTGTGCGTCTGGCCGCCGCAGACCTCCATGATCGTCCACGGCGCCGTGGCGGTGGTCCGCAGCTCCGCCAGCAGGCGGCGGGCGAGCACGGGATCCCGGTACTCCTGCAGGTGCTTCACGGTCCCAGCTCCGTCTCGATCGCGTCCGGCATCGCGCGGAGCACCGCGAGCGTCCTGGCCGCCTCCTCCTCGTCGACCAGCGCGATGGCGAAGCCGACGTGCACGATCACGTGGTCACCGACCTCCGCCTCGGGGGTGTAGACCAGGCAGACCGGTCTGCGCAGCCCGTCGAAGTCGACGGTCCCCGACCGCGGCTCGGTGTCGTCCACGGTCACGATCCGTCCCGGAATCCCCAGGCACATCAGCAGTCCCTCCCCGCCAGCCGGGCAGCGGCCACGACGGCCTGCCCGTAGCTGATCCCACCGTCGTTGACCGGTACCCGTTCGCCCGCGAGCACCGCGAACTCGCCCAGCTCACGGCGGAGGGCGTCGACGAGCCTGCGGTTCTGGAACACCCCACCGCCCAGGCAGACCGTGCGGACGGTGCCCGCCGTCTCCCGCACGAGTGCCGCCGTGACCTCCGCGATCGTCGTGTGGAACCGCGCGGCGGCCACGCCGGTGGGGTCGTCGCACGTGACCAGGTCGCGCAGGGTCGGCACCGGGTCGTACACCCACAACCCGTCGCGCCGGTGCAGCTTCCAGTCGAGCGCCGGCCCGCTGTGCGCGGCGGCAGCGGACTCCAGCAGGACGGCCGCCTCGCCCTCGTACGAGTTCTCGTCGCAGAGGCCGAGCAACGCGGAGGCAGCGTCGAACAACCTGCCCGCACTCGACGTCAGGGGGCTGTTGATCCGCCGTTCGACCATGCGCCGCACGAGCGCCGATTCCGCCGGGGGACGGAGGTCCGGAATGGACGGTCCGCCGAAGTCCTCCGCGCCGTGGCGGTAGGCGAGCACCATCCTGGACGGCCGCCGGACCGCGACCTCGCCGCCGGGCAGCGGCACCAGGCCGAACCGCGCGACCCGCCGGTACCCGCGGTAGGTCGCGAGCAGGACCTCACCGCCCCACAGCGTGCCGTCGTCGCCCAGCCCCAGGCCGTCGTAGGCGACTCCGACGAACGGGCCGCGGACGCCGTGCTCCGCCGCGGTCGCCGCGACGTGTGCGTGGTGGTGCTGAACGGGAATCCGGCGGTCGCGCGGCCACCGCCGGGCGTGCCGGGACGAGAGGTAGCGGGGGTGCAGGTCGTGCGCGCAGTGCTCCGGGGTCACGCCCTGCCACCGGCACAGGGTCTCGGCGGTGTGCTCGAAGGCGGCGAGCGTGTCGGCGTTCTCCAGGTCACCGGTGTGCGGGCCGAGGATCGCGCGATCACCGACGGCGAGCGCCGCGGTGTGCTTGAGCTGAGCGCCCAGCGCGAGCACCGGGACCGGCGACGCGACGGGCAGCGGCACCGGTTCGGGAGCGAATCCCCGTGCCCTGCGCACCATGCGTCCGGCGCGCACCACCGAGTCGTCGTAGCGGGCGAGGATCGGCCGGTCGTGCGAGAGGACGCCGTCGACCAGGGGGCCGAGCACCGCGTGCGCGTGCTCGTCGAGGATGGTGATGGGCTCGCCGGACCGGTTGCCGCTGGTCACCACGAGCGGCTGCGCCAGGTCGTGCAGGAGCAGGTGGTGCAGAGGGCTGTACGGCAGGAACAGGCCGACGTCCAGGTCCCCGGTGCGGGACGGCAGCACGACGATCGGAGCGGCGGGGGACCGCAGCAGGGCCGCCGCCTCGGCGTCCACATCGGACAGTTCGCGTGCTTCGCCGAGGTCGCGCACCATCACCGCCAGTGGTTTGCGCGGCCGGTGCTTGAGCTCGCGGAGCCGGATGACGGCGTCCTCGTCCGCCGCGGCGCACACCAGCTGGTAGCCACCGACGCCCTTGACCGCGACCACGCCACCCCGCCGGACCGCCGCCACGGCCAGTCCCAGCGCCTCCTCACCGGTCGCGTCACCCCAGCGCAGCCGGGGTCCGCAGGCCGGGCAGGCCACCGGCTCGGCGTGGAACCGGCGGTCTGCCGGATCGCGGTACTCCGCCGCGCACGGGGGGCACAGCGGAAAGGCCGCCATCGTCGTGCGCGTCCGGTCGTAGGGCAGCGACGCCACGATCGTGGCGCGCGGGCCGCAGTCGGTGCAGTTGACGAACGGGTACCGGTAGCGCCGGTCCCCGGGGTCGAACAGCTCGGCCACGCAGGCGTCGCACGTCGCCAGGTCGGGCACGACCGTGCGCGGTCCGGCCTCGAACCCGCTGTCCAGCACCGCGAACCCGTCGTGCGCGGTGGTCCCGCCCGGTGTGACGGTGATGCGTTCGACCCGCGCGTGCTTGGGCGCCCGGTCGTGCAGCGCGCGCCGGAACTCCGCGAGCGCCTCCGCCGGCCCGCACGCGGTGATCACGACATGTCCGCCGGCGTTGCGCACGTCGCCGCTGATGCCGAGTTCGGTCGCCAGCCGGTGGACGTGCGGCCGGAACCCGACGCCCTGCACGGCGCCGTGCACCTCGATGCGTTCGGTCGTGCTCACCTCGTCGCTCCCGCCTGCCGCGATACCCGGTCCGACGAACTTCGCACCGGCGGCGGGCGGTCATGAGGGTCGTTGGTCCCGAGCGGGCCGGGACCGTGCCGCTCACATCGCCGAATACGGTTCGTCACGCTCGATCGAACGCGTCACCGAGGGCTTCTTGGCGTGGCCCCGGCGTTCCTCCGCCAGCTCGTCGACGAGGTGCTCCTGGCGTTCCTCGCCGCGGTAGCGGGTCAGCACCGACATCGTGATGGCGTGGGCGACGGCCAGCAGCAGCAACACGATGCCGAGCTTGGTCACGGTCTTCTGCAGCACACCCTCGATCGGCAGGTCGAGGGTGGAGATCAGCGCGACCAGGCCGAGCACGATCAACGTGAACAACGTGGTCGTGAGCCAGCTCGCGGCCAGGCTCGCGCCGGGGTGGTCGTCGTCGCTGAGGTACTTGCGGCCGCTGATCGTGATGATCACCGCGTCGATCACCACCAGCAGCGCGCTGACCACGAGGAAGGCGATGTAGCTGTCGGTGTCCATGCCTCCAGCGTCGGGGCGGTGCGGACGCCGGCCCAGGGGCCATCGTCCCCGGTCCGCCGGGACGTCACGCCCTGTCCGCGGGTCCCGGGCTTCGCTGGACTGCCCCCATGACTGTCGCGACAACCGGCCTCTCGTCGGCCGAAGCCGCCAGACGGCTGCACCGGGACGGACCGAACGCATTGCCGGCCGCGCGACGGCGGCATCCGCTGTTGCTGCTGGTGGAGCAGCTCGTGCACTTCTTCGCCCTGATGCTGTGGGTGGCGGCGGTGCTGGCGCTGGTCGCGGGCATGCCCGCGCTGGCGGTGGCCATCGCGGTGGTCGTCGTGCTGAACGGGCTCTTCGCGTTCGCCCAGGAGTACCGCGCGGACCGGGCCGCCCAGCGCCTCGGCGACCTCATGCCGCTGCGGGCCACCGTGCGCCGGGACGGTCACCTGCGGCAGGTGGACGCGGCGGAGCTGGTCGTCGGTGACGAGTTGGTGCTGGAGGCGGGCGCACGGGTCTGCGCGGACGGCGAGGTGCTGGCCGAGGCGGGACTCGCCGTCGACGAGTCGATGCTGACCGGCGAGAGCGTGCCGGTGAGACCTGTTGCGGGACAACAGGTCCACGCTGGTACCTACGTCGCCGAGGGCGAGGCTTCGGTGCTCGTGACCGCTATCGGTGCGCACACGGCGCTCGCGGGCATCGCGGCGCTGACCCAGGAGGCGAAGCCACCGCGCAGTCCGCTGGCGGCTCAGCTGCACAGGGTCGTGGTGGTGGTCGCGGTGATCGCGGTCGCCGTGGGCACCGCGTTCTTCGGCGTCGCGGTCCTGCTCGGGCTGCCCGTCGCCGAAGGGTTCCTGTTCGCGATCGGGGTCACGGTGGCGCTCGTGCCGGAAGGGCTGTTGCCGACCGTCACGTTGTCGCTGGCCCGTGCGGCGCAGGGCATGGCGGCCAGGAACGCGCTGGTGCGCAGGCTCGACGCGGTCGAGACGCTGGGCGCGACCACGTTCATCTGCACCGACAAGACCGGCACCCTGACCCGCAACGAGATGTCGGTCGTCCGGGTGTGGACACCCCGGGGTGCGGTGACCGTGCACGGCAACGGGTACGAACCGACCGGCAGCGTGGACGGCCCCGCCGAGGCGGTCGACCAGGTGCGCGCACTGGCTTCGAGCGCCAAGAGGTGTTCCCCCACCGCCCACGCGCGCCACCACGACGACCGGTGGCTCCCCGTCGGTGATCCGATGGAGGTCGCGCTGCACGTCCTCGCCGCACGCCTGGGCGTGGACGGCCCCTCGGCGGAAGCCGTGCGGTTCCCGTTCGACCCGAGGCGCCGCCGTTCGTCCGTCGTGGACCTCGACGGTGTGCACGTGACCGGTGCCCCGGACTCGGTCCTGCCCCTGTGCGGCGCGACGCCGGGCGCGCAGGAGGCACTGGCCGGCCTGGCCGAACGCGGGCTGCGGGTGCTGGCGGTGGCGCGGAGGGAGGGCAGAGCGGGTGACGGGGAGTCCTGGCAGCACGCGGAACGGGACCTGGAACTGCTCGGTCTGGTGGGCCTGCAGGACCCGCCGCGCGACGACGTGGCCGACGCCATCGCCTCGTGCAGGTCCGCCGGCATCCGCATCGCCATGATCACCGGGGACCACCCCGCCACGGCGCGGGCCATCGCGCGGCAGGTGGGCCTGCTCGGCCCCGACGCCCTCGTCCTGGAAGGCGCGGACCTTCCCGCCGGGCAGGACGAACTGGGGTCGCTGCTGGACCGCGACGGCGTCGTGGTCGCCCGCGTCACCCCGGAGGACAAGCTGCGGATCGCGACGGCCCTGCAGCACAGGGGACACGTCGTCGCCATGACCGGGGACGGCGTCAACGACGGTCCGGCCCTGCGCGCCGCCGACATCGGCGTCGCGATGGGCGCCTCCGGCACCGACGTGGCCCGGGAGGCCGCCGACCTGGTGCTGCTGGACGACCACTTCGGCACGATCGTCGCCGCGGTCGAACTGGGCCGTGCCACGTTCGCCAACATCCGCCGCTTCCTGACCTACCACCTCACCGACAACGTCGCCGAGCTGACGCCGTTCGTGGTGTGGGCGCTGTCCGGCGGGTCGATCCCGCTGGCCATCAGCGTGCTCCAGGTGCTCGCGCTGGACATCGGCACCGACCTCCTGCCCGCACTCGCACTCGGCGCCGAGCCGCCCACCAAGCGCACCATGCGCGGACGGCTGCACACCGGGGCGCTCATCGACGGGGGACTGCTGCGCCGGGTGTTCCTGGTGCTCGGTCCCGCCGAGGCGGTGATGTCGATGCTGGCGTTCCTCGCGGTGCTGGTCGCGGGTGGGTGGAGTCCCGGCGGCACGGCGAGCGCGGCGTTGCTCGCCACGGCGTCCGGCACCGCGTTCACCGCGATCGTCCTCGGTCAGCTCGCGAACGCCTACGCGTGCCGCAGCGCCAGTCGGTCGGGCTTCCGCGTCGGGTTGCGCGGCAACAGGTTGCTGCTGTGGGCGGTGGCGTTCGAACTGGCCGTGCTCGCGGTCTTCCTCTTCCTGCCACCACTTCCGGAACTGCTCGGGGGACACGCCCCCTCGGCACTGGGCTGGGGTCTGGCGCTGGCAGCCGTCCCGGTCGTGCTGCTGGCCGACGCCGCCGCGAAGGCCTTCCTCGCCAGGAAGGTCGGTATCACGCGGACCGATCGATCCGCGACGACCTGAAACCCCGCGCCGGGCAGGAACGGATCGATCCGGGACGAAGGCCTCTCCAGGGGGACGGTCGTCCGCGCGTCCCGCAACGGCAGCGTGCCAACGGCGGTCACATCGGGGACCTTCGTCCCTGCTGTTCAGGCCCCGGTCGGCACAGCCTGGAGGCATGGGTTGGGAGCCGATCAGGAAACGTCGCACCGGACCGGTCGAGCCGAACCTGGTGGACTACGAGCGCGTGTACGCCGGCTTCAGCTGGGACGAGGCGCGCTCGCAGCTCACCGGGTTGCCGGGCGGCGGTCTCAACATCGCGTACGAGGCCGTGGACCGGCACGCCGCCGGTGCGTCGCGCGACAGGGTCGCGCTGCGCTGCCGCGGTCGCGGCGGGCACACCACCGAGCTGACCTACGACGAGCTGCGCCGTGCCACCAACAGGTTCGCGAACGTGCTCCGGGAACTCGGAGCAGGCAAGGGCGACCGGGTCGCGACGCTGCTCGGTCGTGTGCCCGAGCTGTACGTCACGGCGATCGGAGCTCTGAAGAACACGAGCGTGTACGCGCCGCTGTTCTCCGCGTTCGGCCCGGAACCCGTGCGGGAACGCCTGCGGCTGGGCGACGTGCGGGTGCTCGTCACCACTCCGCAGTTGTACCGCAAGCGAGTCGCCCAGCTGCGGGACTCCCTGCCGGCGCTGGAACACGTGCTGGTCGTCGGTGACGACCCGCCGGCCGGCACCCGCTCGTTCGCCGAGGCGACGGCTCGGGCCGGTGACGAGTTCACGATCCCGCCGACGTCCCCGGACGACATGGCGCTGCTGCACTTCACCAGCGGCACCACCGGAAAGCCGAAAGGTGCGGTGCACGTGCACGGCGCCGTGCTGGCACACCACGTCACCGCGGCGTACGCGCTCGACCTGCACGCCGGCGACGTGTACTGGTGCACCGCCGATCCGGGCTGGGTGACGGGCACGTCGTACGGCATCATCGCTCCACTCACGCACGGCGTGACAGTCATCGTGGACGCCTCGGACTTCGACTCGCACGGCTGGTACGAGGTGCTGCAGGACGAACGCGTGACGGTCTGGTACACCGCGCCGACCGCGCTGCGCATGCTGATGCGCTCCGGCGCGGAGCTGGCCAAGCGCTACGACCTGTCGGCACTGCGGTTCGTCGCGAGCGTGGGCGAGCCGCTGAACCCCGAAGTCGTGGTGTGGGGCCAGGAAGCGCTCGGACTGCCGGTGCACGACAACTGGTGGCAGACCGAGACCGGCGCGATCATGATCAGCAACTACGCGGCGGAGGACGTCCGGCCCGGTTCGATGGGGCGGCCGATGCCCGGTGTCGAGGCCGGGATAGTGACGGGCGACGGCGACGGCGTGACCGAGGTCGGCGATCCGGAAGCGGTCGGCGAGCTCGCGCTGCGGCCGGGCTGGCCGTCGATGTTCCGCGGCTACCTCCACGACGACAAGCGCTACGCCGAGTCCTTCGTGGACGGCTGGTACCTCACCGGCGACCTGGCCCGGCGCGATCCCGACGGCTACTACTGGTTCGTCGGCAGGGCGGACGACGTGATCAAGTCCGCCGGGCACCTGGTCGGGCCGTTCGAGGTGGAGAGCGCTCTCATGGAGCATCCCGCGGTCGCCGAGGCGGGAGTGATCGGCAAGCCCGACCCGGTTGTCGGCGAGGTCGTGAAGGCGTTCGTGACGCTGCGGGAGGGCCACGACCCGACCGAGGAGCTGCGCGCCGAGCTGGTCGCGTTCGGGCGCCGGAGGCTGGGAGCCGTGGCGCCCAAGGAGATCGCGTTCGACCAGCACCTGCCGCACACGCGCAGCGGCAAGGTGATGCGCAGGCTGCTGAAGTCCAGGGAACTGGGACTTCCGGAAGGGGACACGTCCACGCTGGAGGTGGGGCGGTGAAGGAGGAGCTGGAGCTGTTGCGGCAGATGGTGCGCATCCGGCGCTTCGAGGAGCGGTGCGCCGAGCTGTACAGCTCCGCGCAGATCCGCGGGTTCCTGCACCTGTACGTGGGTGAGGAGGCGGTGGCCACCGGTGTGCTGTCCGAACTGGACCCGCAGGACTCGGTGGTGTCGACCTACCGCGACCACGGGCACGCGCTCGCCCGCGGCGTGCCGATGGACGCGGTGATGGCCGAGATGTTCGGCAAGGTGACCGGGTGCAGCCGCGGCCGGGGCGGCTCGATGCACCTGTTCGACGCGAGCCACCGGCTCTTCGGCGGCAACGCGATCGTGGGTGGCGGTCTGCCGATCGCCGCGGGACTCGCGCTGGGACACCTGATGCGCGGCGAACCCCGTGTCGTGGCGTGCTTCTTCGGCGAGGGCGCGGCCGCGGAGGGCGAGTTCCACGAGGTGCTGAACCTCTCCGCGTTGTGGAGGCTGCCCGTGCTGTTCTGCTGCGAGAACAACCAGTACGCGATGGGCACGGCGTTCGCCAAGGAGCACGCCGCCGCCGATCTGGCGTTGCGCGCCGGCTCGTACGGGCTCGCGGCCTGGTCGGTGGACGGGATGGACGTGCTGGCGGTGAAGGAGTCCGCCCGCCGTGCGACGGAGGAGATCCGGGCGGGCGGGGGACCGTGCCTGCTCGAACTGCGGACCTACCGGTTCCGCGCCCACTCCATGTACGACCCCGAGCGCTACCGGGACAAGGAGGAGGTCGCGCACTGGCGTGACCTCGACCCGATCGACCGGCTCAGGAACGCGATGCGGCCCGAGTTCACCGACGACGACCTCGCGGCGCTGGAGGCGGAGGTGGCGGCCGAGATCGACCTCGCCGTCGCGACCGCGGAGGCCGCCGACGTCGAACCGGTCGCCGACCTGACCCGGTTCGTCACCTCGGAGGTGACGCCGTGAAGACCACCTACCGGGAGGCGTTGCGCGAGGCCATCCGCGACGCGATGCGCCGTGACGACCGCGTGTTCCTGATGGGCGAGGACGTCGGCAGCTACGGCGGCTGCTACGCGGTGAGCCTCGGGTTGCTGGAGGAGTTCGGGCCGGAGCGCGTCCGCGACACCCCGCTGTCCGAGTCGGCCTTCGTCGGCGCCGGGATCGGAGCGGCGCTCAACGGGATGCGCCCGATCGTCGAGATCATGACCGTCAACTTCAGCCTGCTCGCGCTCGACCAGATCCTGAACAACGCCGCGACGCTGCTGCACATGTCCGGAGGCCAGTTCGCGGTTCCGGTGGTGATCAGGATGACCACCGGGGCCGGCCGGCAGCTGGCGGCGCAGCACTCGCACAGCCTGGAGGGGTGGTACGCGCACATCCCCGGTCTGCGGGTGCTGGCGCCCGCGACGCTGGAGGACGCGCGGGGCATGGTGTGGCCCGCGCTGTGCGACCCCGACCCGGTGCTGATCTTCGAGCACAACGGTCTCTACAACCTCGCGGGCGAACTGGCCGACGACGCGGGGCCGGTGGACATCACCCGCGCCGCGGTCCGCCGGCCGGGCCGGGACGTCACTCTCATCACGTACGGGGGCAGCCTGACCAAGACCCTGGCCGCCGCGGACGACCTCGCGGCCGGGGGCATCGAGGCGGAGGTGGTCGACCTCCGCACCCTGCGCCCACTGGACTCCGACACGGTCCTCGACTCCGTGCGGAAGACCCACCGCGCGGTGGTCGTGGACGAGGGGTGGCGCAGCGGCAGCCTGTCCGCCGAGATCGCCGCGCGCATCGGCGAGGAGGCGCTGTACGACCTCGACGCACCGGTCCGCAGGGTGTGCAGCGCGGAGGTGCCGATCCCGTACGCGAGACACCTGGAGGAGGCGGCGCTACCTCAGACGGCGTCGATCGCCGCCGCGGCACGGGAGGTGGTGCGCGGTGGCTGAGGCCGGGCCGAGCCAGTTCCGGATGCCGTCGCTGGGCGCGGACATGGACGAGGGCACCGTGCTCGAGTGGCTGGTGAAACCGGGGGACACCGTCGCACGAGGCGATGTCGTCGCGGTGGTGGACACCTCCAAGGCCGCGATCGACGTCGAGTGCTTCGACGGCGGCGTGATCGAGGAGATCCTGGTGCCGCCCGGCAGGACGGTGCCCGTCGGCACCCCGCTCGCGACGATCGGGACGGCGGACGGCGCGCGACCGGGGCCCGCACCACAGGAACCCGTGGTGCCCGCCGCGGAGGCGCCGTCCGCAGCCGCGACTGTGGTGGAGGAGGCGCCTGGTGGACGCGCCGGGGGGCTGCCGTCCACTCCGCCGCCCGCGCCACCGGCCGCGGTGGAGCGGCCCGGTGCGCCCGCTGTCCCCGCCACGGGAACACCGCCCGAACCGACACCCGCGCAGGAGCGCAAGCCCGCCGCACCCCCGGCACCCGTTGAGAGCCACGTACCTCCCGCACCGGTGCCGAAACCCCGCCCCGTGGTGGTGGGGCCCCTCGTGCGCAAGCTGGCGGCGGAACTCGGTGTGGACCTGGAGGCCGTCCGCGGTACGGGCAGGAGCGGTGCGATCACGCGGTCCGACGTGCACCGCGCCGCCGGGCCGCGAAAGGCGCCGGCACCGGCCGTGCGGGTCGAGCACCCGTCGGCCCGGAGGAAGGTGACGCCCTACGCCCGGCGGCTCGCCGGGGAGCTCGGTGTCGACCTGTCCTCGCTGTCCGGGTCCGGCTCCGGCGGCGTCGTGCGGGCGGCTGACGTCCGTGCCGCGAGGCCCGCCCCGGTGGTGACCGGGAAGACCGTCGCACCCGCCGCCGACAGGGCCGCGACCGCACGCAGAGTCACGGCGAAGCTGATGGCCCGCTCCAAGCGGGAGATCCCGCACTACTACCTGAGCACCACCGTCGACATGTCCGCCGCGATGGCGCGCCTGACCTCGTTGAACCGCGACCTGCCGATCGAACGCCACGTGCTGCCCATCGCCCTGGTCCTCGGCGCGTGTGCGCGGGCCGCGGCGAAGGTCCCGCAGCTCAACGGTTTCTGGACCGGCGACCGGTTCGAGGCGGGGGACGGCGTGCACCTCGGGATGGCGGTGTCGTTGCGCGGTGGCGGCCTGATCGTCCCGGTTATCGCGAACGCGGCGGACCTCGGGCCGGTCGACGTGATGGACCGCGTGCGCGACCTGGTCACCCGCGCGCGGAGCGGGCGGTTGCGGGGCAGCGAGCTGACCGGCGCCACGATCACGGTCACGAACCTCGGGGACAGGGGCGTCGAGTCCGTGTTCGGCGTGATCCACCCGCCCCAGGTCGCCCTCGTCGGCGTCGGCAAGGTGGTGGAGCGCCCGTGGGCGGTCGGCGGCCTGCTCGGCGTGCGCCCGGTGGTCACCGTGACGCTGTCGGCCGACCACCGGGCGACCGACGGGCGCACCGGCGCCCGCTTCCTGGAGATCGTGGAGAGACTGCTGACCGCACAGGAGGAGTCATGACACCCGACGAAGCTCGCGAGATGATCCGGGCCGCTCTGGTGAGCGTCGCGCCCGACGTGGTGCTGGACGAGGTGGATCCGGACGCGGACCTGCGCGAGGAGCTCGACCTCGACTCGATCGACTTCCAGGCCTACACGGCGGAACTGGCCAGGCGCAGCGGCCTGGCGGTGACCGAGGACGACCAGCGCCGGCTCACCACGCTGGCGGCCGGAGTGGACTTGCTGACACGTGCCCGGACACACCGCTGAACGTGAACCACGGCAGGGTGGGCGTTCCGCGGAACGCCCACCCTGCCGTGGTTCGGGACGGCGTCAGCTCCTGATGTCACGGCGCTCGAACGCGGCCGCCGCGCCCGCCACGAGGCAGCCGGTGAGCACGACCAGGCCGGCGAGGCCCAGCCAGTTCGGATCGCCGGTCAGCGCGTCGTTCACCGCGGCGTGGTGGAAGGGGGACAGCACCCGCCAGGACCGCAGTCCCCCGGCCAGCGGGGACAGGGCGTCGAGCAGGTACGTCAGCAGCCCCAGGCCGACGGGCACGGCCACGGCCAGGCCCGGCCTGCCGGTGAGCGCGCCGAGCAGCAGTGCCAGTGCGCCGAACGGCAGCGCCACCACGGCACTCGCCAGCACCGCGAAGACCAGGTGCGGCCAGGGGACCCCCAGCCCCGCCACCGAGTCGCCCACCAGCAGCACGACAGCGAACGCGACGGTGACGGCCGTGAGCGAGCCCAGCACCGCGACCCCCTTGTCCAGCACCAGGCGGGTGCGGGAGATCGGGTTCGCCAGCAAAAGGTCCATCGTGTGGGCTTTCTCCTCGCCGGCGGTCGCCCTGGCGGCCTGGCCGATCGCGACGCCCAGCAGGACCAGGGGCGCCAGGAAACCGAACACCTCGCCCTGCAGGTAACCGACACCGCTGGCGAGCGACTGCTCGACGTTGAACAGGGCCTTGAACGCCTCGGGGTACGAGTCGAGCAGCTTCTCGAAGTCGCCGGCCGCGTCGCGCACCGCGGGGTAGACGGCGAGCTGCAACAGCACGCTCGCCACCAGGGCGATGCCCCAGCCGACCGTGCTGCCCCGGTTGTCGCGCAACGACTTCGTCACCAGTTCAGCGGACATCGGAGAGCCCCTCGGTGTAGTGGACGAAGATGTCCTCGAGGTCGGGTTCGTGGCTCGTGACGTTCACCAGCGGGAACCGGGCCGCGGTGCGCACCAGTTCGCCGACGGCGCCGCTCACCCGGCAGCGGACCTCGGTGCCGCTCACCTGGACCGCGTCCCGCACCCCCGGAACACCGCTGAAGGTCGCGGCCGCCACCTCCTCGGCGAAGGCGAAGGTGAGCTCCCGCACCGCGTTCGCCTTCAACGACGCCACGGCGTCCTCCACGACCAGCCTGCCGTCGAGCAGGATGCCGACCCGGTCCGCCACGTGCTCGACCTCGGACAGCACGTGCGAGGAGAACAGCACCGTGCCGCCGCCGTCGACGTACTCGCGCAGGTAGGTGTGGAACTCCCGCTGTGCCAACGGGTCCAGCCCGCTGGTGGGCTCGTCGAGGATCGCCAGGTCGGGACGGTGGCCGAACGCCTGCACGATGCCGAGCTTCTGCCGGTTGCCCTTGGAGAGCTCGTCCGTCCGGCGGTCGAGGTCGAGGTCGAGGCGCTTGGCCAGCCGCTTCGCCTCGCCGGGATCGGGCCTGTCCCGCAGCGCGCCGCAGAAACCCAGGTACTCCGCACCGGTCAGGCGGTCGTACAGCACGAGGTCGCCCGGCAGGTACCCGATGCGGCCGCGCAACCGCGGGGACATGGGCGAACCGAAGAGGGCGATGCTGCCCCGCGTCGGCCTGATCACGTCGACCAGCAGGCGCAACGTGGTCGTCTTGCCCGCGCCGTTCGGCCCGAGCAGCCCGTACACCTCGCCGGGCCGCACCTCGAGGTCGAGGTCCCGCAGCGCTTCCGTTCTCCCGTAGGACTTGCAGAGGCGCTGTGTGCTGATGACGTTCATCGCACACCTCCCGCTTCCGCGGAACGCCGGACGGTGCGCAGGACCGCACGGCTGATCACGCCCACGAAGGGGGTGCTGATCCGCCAGTAGCGGCGGAAACTCAGCCAGGCGCGCGGATCGGTCAGCACCACCCGCACCTCCGCGGTCACCAGCGTGCGGCGCTGGCCGTAGGCGGAGGTGGAGAGGGAGCAGACGACCTTGGCGTAGCCGGGTTCGGCGAAGTCCGCGAAGTCGCGCGCCTCGACGTGCGCCCACTTGACGACCGGGCGCCAGAACTGGCCGACGGCACCGAACGCGATCTCGTGCCCGGGGTCCTCCCCGAGCACGACCCAGTCGGTGCCCGCGTCGAGGTCCTGGAGCGTCAGCCGCGTGCGCTGCCGGGGCGGCCGGTCCTCCCGCCACCTCTCGGGCAGCGCGCGCAGCCCCATGGCGGCGTTCACGAGGAAGCCGTGCAGGTCGGTCAGGTCGAGCGAGTGCAGCGCCTTGTACGTCGACGCGGGGTCGGCCTCGACCACCAGGTGGTCCAGGCGGCCGAAGTCAGACCTGGGCGCGAACCGGTCGGCGAGGAGCGGGGAGGGTGGGGACGACACGGTGTTCCTCCTGGACGGATCGGTGCACCACGAGCACCGGGCAGGGCGCGTGGTGCAGAGCGGCCCTGGTCACGGCGCCGCAGGTGCGGGTCTCGCCGGGGCCCACGACGATCAGGTCCGAGTCGGAGCAGCGGCTGATCGCCTCGTGCGGGTGGCGGCGCACCAGCACGGCGGTGTGGGGACGTCCGGCGAGCAGGGCGGTGGACCGCTCCAGGACCCAGCTGTGGTCCTCGTCGAGGTCGTCGCGCAGCAGCGGCAGCGGCGCGGCGTGCAGCACCCGGAGCGCGGCGTGGTGGACGCTCGCGAAGTCCGCGGCGCGGGCGAGGACGGCGGCGTCGTCGGGGCCACCGCTGACGAGCGCGGTGACGCGGCCGTGCAGTCCGCGCCGGGCGGCCTGCGTACCGCGCACCACCACGGCGTCGCAGTCCACACCGCACACGACGGGCAGGACGTGACCGCCCAGTCCCAGTGCCGAGCCGGACCGCCCCCGGTGGCCCAGCACGACGAGCTGGGCCTGGAAGTCGTCCCCGGGACCGTGCACCTCCACTTCCGCCTCGACGAGCGCGGCGTGGGCGGTGGCCCAGCGCACGACGTCGTCGATCCGGGGAGAGCCGTCTGCGATCACGACAACAGGTTCCATCTCTCCACGGTGGTCCGGCACCGCTCCCGTTCCCAGTGCGAAGGGGGCACACCGCGCAGGACGAAGGTCCTCCCCGCGCGGGGCCCGGAGCCGCTGTGGGCGTGACCGGTGAGGCAGCACCGTGTGGTTCCCCATCACAGAAGGGCACGACCATGAGCACGCTGACGTTCCTCGGCGGCACCGGCACGGTCACCGGCAGCAAGTTCCTGTTCGACACCGGCGGGTCCCAGGTCCTGGTGGACTGCGGTCTGTTCCAGGGCCTGGCGCCGTTGCGCCGGCGGAACTGGCAGCGACCACCGCTGGACCTGGACCGGCTCGACGCCGTCGTGCTCACCCACGCCCACCTCGACCACTGCGGATACCTGCCGGTGCTGGTGCGCAACGGGTGGCACGGACCGGTGTTCACGACTGAGGGCACCGCGGACCTCGCCGGCATCGTGCTGGCCGACAGCGCCCACCTGATGGTGGAGGAGGCGCGGCAGGCCACCGAGTCGGGCTGGTCCAAGCACCAGCCCGCCCTGCCCCTCTACGACGCCGCCGACGCCGAACGCGCGACCAAGCTGTTCCGCCCGATCGACTTCGGCTCCACGCGGTCCGTCGTGAGCGGGGTGGACCTGGAGTTCGGCCGTGCGGGCCACATCCTCGGGTCGGCGTGGGCGCACCTCACGACGGGCGACCGCAGTGTGGTCGTGAGCGGTGACCTCGGCAGGCCCGCGCACCGCGTGCTGCTGCCACCACAGCCGCGCCCCGCCTGCGACGCGTTGCTGATCGAGTCGACCTACGGCGACCGGCCGCACGACGACGCCGCGGCGACCGCGCTGTTCGCGGAGACGATCCGCCGCACGGCCGCACGGGGTGGCAGCCTGCTCGTCCCCTCCTTCGCGGTGGACCGCACCGAGGTGGTCCTGGTCGAGCTGGCGAGGCTGGTGCGGGCGGGGGAGATCCCGGACCTGCCGGTGTTCGTGGACAGTCCGATGGCACTGGCGTCGTTGCGCGTCTACCGGCAGGCGGTCGCGAAGTGCTGGCCCGAGATCCGGCCGGAACTGGGCGACGGCGAGGACGCCTTCGACCCCGGCAGGCTGGCGGAGCTGCACACGGCCGCGCAGTCGATGCGGGCCAACGACCCGAAGGAGCCGTCGATCATCATCTCCGCCTCCGGCATGGCCACGGGTGGCCGGGTGCTGCACCACCTGAAGCACATGCTCCCGAACCCCCGGCACACCGTCCTGGTCGTCGGCTACGCGGCGGTCGGCACGCGGGCGCGCTCGCTCGTCGACGGCGCCCGCGAGATCAAGATCCACGGCCGGTACGTGCCGGTGAAGGCCGAGGTGCAGGTGCTCGACGCGTTCAGCGCCCACGCCGACGCGGACGAACTGCTGGCGTGGGCGACGAGCGGTCCGGCGCCGGCGACGACCTACGTCGTGCACGGCGAGCCGGAGAGTGCGGCCACCTTGGCGAACCGGCTGGCGATCAAGCACGGGTGGACCGCCGTGGTGCCGAGGGACGGTGAGCGGGTTGTGGTCTGACCCGCTCAGTTCGCCGTGTTCGTGGGCTCCAGCAGCAGTTCGGCCACCGCCCGGCGCGGCGTGGCGGGGACCGGGCTGCCGAACCCGATTCGCAGCACGGTCTGGGGCACGAGCGTGCCGCCCAGTTCCCGCCGCAGTTCGTCGCGCACGGGCGCGACCTCGATCGGCTGGGACATGAACGACGCGGACAGGCCGAGCGTCGTCGCCGTGAGCAGCACCCGTTCCATCGCCTGACCGGCCTGGAGTTCGCCGAGCGCGCCGGTGTAGTGGGAGCACACGACGGCGACGAGGGGGTTGGACTCGTAGTCCTTGCCCCGTGGGCGTTCGTGGTTCTGCCCGGGGTGGAAGTCCCGGAACGCCCACTCGTCCTGCGCCTCCGGGCTGAAGCCGGCGGAGGCGGGCGGGATGCCGTCGGTGGCGCCGGGGCGGTGACCGGTGACGGCCGCGAGCTCGGCCATGAGGCCGGGGTCCTCCTGCTGGATCTGGTGTGCCTTGCGCACGAGCTTCTTCAGCCGGGCGATGTCGTCGGGGGAACCGACGACGTGCAACCAGGACCGCTCCAGTTCGGCGGCCCGCACCAGCGCGTACCGGTGCCGTGCGTCCACACCGGACTCGAAGAAGGGCCGCCTGTTGGTGCGGCGTGCGGGAATGGCCCTGAGCAGGGTCCGCGTCTCGTCGTCGGGCGTGAACACACCGCCCCGGCGGACGGTGGCGAGCGCGTCGGGCGCGTCCTTGCCGGGCAGGACCGTGACCAGCGGGCGGACACCGAAGGCCTGCAGTGCGACGCGCAGGTTGAACAGCGCGGCGCCGCAGGCGAGCCGCAGTTCGTGGCCGTCGGGGTCGATGGCCGAGAGCCGGTAGTCCCTGTCGGGGTGGAGCTCGATGCGGTCGGGGCGCACCAGGAACCGCCACGGCTGGCTGTTGTGGACGGACGGGGCGAGCGACGCGGACCTGAGCACGGCCTCCACCTGCTCCGGTGTGAGCCCCAACGCCGCGATCATCTCGACCATCCCGCCACCTCGTCGGCCAGTTTGCAGAGTGTGATCTCCCACTTTCACCCGCGTGTGGCATGCGCCCCAGCGCCGAAGGTCCCGATCTGACCGGGACTGCTTGGCCTGGTGGGACCGACGTGCCAAGGTCGGTTCATGACGGGTTCAGCTGAGAGCCGGTCGCGCAGTCTCCTGGGCGGGCTGAGACTGGACGACCTGCTCGACGAGATGCGCGAGCGCCTGGCCGAGATCGGGTCCACCCGGGACAAGATGCAGGGCCTGCTCGACGCCGTTCTGGCGGTCGGTGCCGGTCTCGAGCTCGACTCGACCCTGCAACGCATCGTCCAGGCCGCGGTGGAGCTCGTGGGGGCCCGGTACGGCGCGCTGGGCGTCCTGGGGCACCGGGACAACCTCTCGCAGTTCGTCTACGTCGGCATCGACCCCGAGACGCGGGCGCACATGGGCCACCTGCCGGAGGGCAAGGGACTGCTCGGCCTGCTGATCAAGGATCCGCGCGTGATCCGCCTGCACGACCTGAGCGAGCACCCGTCCTCGGTCGGCTTCCCGCCGAACCACCCGCCGATGCACAGCTTCCTCGGTGTCCCGGTGCGGGTCCGCGACGAGATCTTCGGCAACCTCTACATGACGGAGAAGTCCGACGGCGCCGACTTCACGCCGGACGACGAGGTGGTGCTGGAGGCACTGGCGGCCGCCGCCGGCGTGGCGATCGAGAACGCCCGGCTGTTCGAGCGGTCCCGTCTGCGCGAGCGGTGGCTGGAGGCCACCGCGGAGATCAACTCCCAGCTGCTGGGCGGCGCCTCCGCCGAGGACGCGCTCCAGCTGATCGTGCACAGGTCGCTCGAGCTGGCGTCGGCCACGAGCGTGGCGGTCCTGCTCACCGACGGGGCGGGTCAGGCGATCCACCCGGCGGCCCAGGCGGGAATGCCGCTGGTCGAGGGAACGATCGACCCCGCGGGCACCGTTCTGCACGAGGTGCTGGAGTCGGGAGCACCGATGCTGGTCGAGGACCTGGAGGGGTTGTTCGGCGAGAACGGCACCGAACTCGGCGCCTGCGTCGTGCTGCCGCTGCGCGCGGGCACCGCGGTGACGGGGCTGCTGGTGACCGCGCGGGAGAAGGGCGTGGTGCCGTTCGGGGCCGACCTCGTGCCCCTGCTGGCCTCGCTGGCCGACCAGGCCGTGGTGGCGCTGGAGTTCGCGGAGAACCAGAGGGCCAGGCGGTTGGTGGACGTGCTGGAGGACCGCGACCGCATCGCCCGCGACCTGCACGACCACGTGATCCAGCGGCTGTTCGCGACGGGGATGAGCCTGCAGGGGGCGCTCGCCTGGGTGAACCACCCGGAGGCCAAGCGCCGCGTCCAGAAGGCGGTGAACCAGCTCGACCAGACGGTGCTGGAGATCCGCACGTCGATCTTCGACCTGCAGGCGGCCGACGACGACGCGGGGTTGCGGCGCCGGTTGCTCGACATCGTCGCCGAGCTGACGGAGGGCGCGGCGGTCACTCCCGCCGTGCGGATGAGCGGCACCATCGACAACCTGGTGCCCGACCACATCGGCGAGCACGCGGAAGCCGTGGTCAGGGAACTGGTGAGCAACGCCCTGCGGCATTCGCGGGCGACCGAGCTCACCCTCACCGTCGAGGCGGGCGATGCGCTGGTCATCAGCATGGTCGACAACGGCGTCGGCCTGCCGCCCTCGGTGGCGCGCAGCGGCCTGCTCAACCTCGAACAGCGGGCTGCCGGGTACGGCGGTTCCTGCACCGCGGCGAACGAACCCGGTGGCGGTGCGAGGGTGACCTGGCAGGTTCCGCTGGAGTGAGCGGGGCCTGCGCTCAGCCCTCTTCGAGCGGCGCCGGTTTGACGAGCTTCGAGGCGAGCACGGCGGCCTGGGTGCGGCGTTCCAGCCCGAGCTTGGCGAGCAGGTGTGACACGTAGTTCTTCACCGTTTTCTCGGCGAGGAACATCTTGTCCGCGATCTGCTTGTTGGTGAGACCCTCGCCGATCAGGTCGAGCACCGTGCGCTCCTGCTCGGTGAGCATGCGCACCGGATCGCCGTTCTCGCGTTCGCGCCGGATCCGGTTCAGCAGCGCCGACGTCGACCGCGCGTCCAGCAGGGACTGCCCGGCGGCCACCGTCTTCACCGCGTGCGTGAGGTCGGTGCCGACGATCCGCTTGAGGACGAACCCGGACGCGCCCGCCATGATCGCGTCGAACAACGCCTCGTCGTCGGTGAACGACGTCAGCATCAGGCACCGGAGGTCGGGCAGGCGGGACATCAGCTCCCGGCACAGCTCGATGCCGTTGCCGTCGGGCAGCCTGACGTCGAGGACGGCGACGTCAGGCGCCACCGCGGGCACCCTCGTGAGCGCCTCGGTGACCGAGGCGGCCTCGCCGACGACCTCCAGGTCCTCCGAGGCGCTGAGCAGTTCCCTGATCCCGACGCGGACCACCTCGTGATCGTCCACCAGGAAGACTCGCGCGACCACCGCTACCACCTCTCGCTCGACGACGTCGAATCGAACGATCCTCCACCGCGGTGACCAGGCACAGGGACCAAAGACTCTGATCAACGGGAGCGCAACGTCTTGCGGACCCGCTCGAACTCCTCGGCGTCGATCTCGCCCCTGGCGAGCCTGTCCTCGAGGATGCGCAGAGCGGAACCGCCGTGGTCGTCGCGGCGGCGGACCAGGAGCACGACGACCGTGAGCAGCACGCTCCAGAAGAGGACCATGCCCAGCATCATCACGACGAATCCTCCCCAGCCCATCGGGGTGCCGTAGTACATCACGTGCTCCTCACTCCGTCAGTCGGGCGGCCGCGTGGGTGACGCCCTCGATGTCGCCGGCGGCCGCGTCGAGCAACTGGTGGGCCAGATCGGCGAGTGCCCGTGACACGGCGAGCTCGTCCCCGATCTCCGGGACGTCGCGGTCGGCGGGGTTCAGCCGGGCCTGGCCGAACCCCACCAGGTGGGTCCTGTCCGCGGTGTGCAGGCGCGCCTCCGCCCGCGTCCGCGACTCGTGCTCGTCGATGCGGATCTCGACCGACCACTTCTTGGCGGTGCTCATGGAGCCTCCTCGTCCGGGGGCTCCAGCGTGGAACGGCGCTCGTGGGTGTTCGCAGAGTCGAACTACCCGTACCGGGCGAGCCCCTCCGCCCTGTCCGGCGGGCCGCCGACGGCCGGATCGTCGAGGTATGCGCTGGAGTGCCGCGGAAGCCGCGGAGATCGTGGAGGCAGCCAGGAGAGCGCCCGTGCACAGCGCGGGCAAACCCTGGGTGCTGGAGCTGCACAACCGGTCGGTCTACCTCTACGAGGTCGCGCACAGGTCGTCGCACGACCCCCTGGGCATGGACCGGCTGCTGACCTGCGGCGCGGCCCTGGAGCACATCGTGCTCGCCGTCCGGGCCGCGGGCTGGCACGCCAAGGTGGTGTTCCCCGCGGACCACGCCACCCCCGACCTGATCGCGATCGTCCGCGCCGACCGGCGGCAGCCGCCGGACGAGCAGGAGCTCGCCCAGCACCGGGCGATGCTGCTGCCCGACGGCACGGCCGACGGCGCGGCCAAGTTCCTCGTGTCCGCCAACCACTGGGCGGGCACCGAGCTCCACCCGGTGGACGACGGCACGCTGGTCGTGGTGACGGTCGGCGACGGCCGTCCCGACCACGTGCGCGGTGGCGCCGCCCTGCAGGCCGCGCTGCTCGCGGCGAGGTCGGCCGGGGTGCGGGTCCGCCCGGTGGTGCACCTGATGCACCGCCAGCAGTGGCGTGCGGGGCTCATCGAGCACCACGAGCTGGCCGGATACCCGCAGGCGTTGCTGCTCGTCGGCACGAAGGACCCGGACGGCGCGGGACCAACGACCGCGTCCGCGGTCGCGCCCCGTTCCTAGCGTCGGAGGAAGAGAGGAGGCGCGCCATGCGTGCTCGCGACATCATGACCAGTCCGGCCGTCACGGTGACTCCGCAGGTGCCCGTGCGCGGCGCCGCGGCGTTGCTGGTGTCCCACGGTTTCACCGCGTTGCCGGTGGTGGACGAGGACAAGCGGATCATCGGCATCGTCACCGAGGCGGACCTGCTGCGCAACGGCTACGTCGACGAGGAGGGCGGCAAGACCGTCGGGGAGGTGATGACCACTCCCGCCGTCGCCGTCGACGCCGACGCGCAGGGCACCGTGATCGCCCGGATGTTCGTCGACGACCACATCCGGTGCGTGCCGATCGTCGACGGCTCGGAGGTCGTCGGCGTCGTCACCCGCCGGGACCTCGTGCGGGTCCTCGCCCGCACCGACACCACCGTCGCCGCCGAGGCGCAACGCGTGCTCGACCTGTACGGCGGAGGTCGCAAGTGGACGGTCGTCGTCCGGGACGGCGAGGCCGTGGTCGGCGCGGAGAACGCCGACGAGGAGACCGAACGCGTGCTGACCGCGCTCGCCGGCTCCGTCGCCGGCGTGCTGCGCGTCCGAGTTCTGACGGAGGGAGAGCGATGAAGGGACCTGACGCCCCGGTCGTGGTCGGTGTCGACGGTTCGTCGTCGGCGCTGGCAGCGGTGCGATGGGCCGCCGAGGAGTGCGCCCGCCACCACACCCGGCTCCGGCTGGTGCACGGGTACTCGCTGCCCGTCCGGGGATACCCCGAGATCATCATGACCGGCAACGAGATCCGGCGGGCCATCCAGGACCAGGCGCACGAGTGGCTGACCGAGGCGACCGCGGCCGCCCGTGCCGCGGCACCCGGTGTCGAGGTCGTCACGGAGGTGGTCGCCGACAGCGGGACGCACCTGCTGATCGAGGAGTCGCGGGCCGCGCGGCTGATGGTGCTCGGGTCCACGGGACTCGGCAACGTCACCGGCCTGCTGGTCGGTTCGACGGCGCTGGCCCTCGCCTCCCACGGCGAGTGCCCGCTGGTCGTCGTCCGCGGTACCGCGGTGCCGGACGGCCCCGTGGTGGTCGGCGTCGACGGCTCCCCGACGAGCGAGGCGGCACTCGCCTTCGCGTTCGAGGAGGCGTCCACGCGCGGCTGCGGGCTGACCGCGATCCTGTGCTGGCAGGACTTCATGGTGGAGAGCGCTTACAGCGCCACTCGGTTCACCGTGGACTGGGGACAGGTCGAGGGGGAGGAACGGCGGCTGCTGGCACAGCGACTGGCCGGGTGGCAGGAGAAGTACCCGGACGTCGAGGTGCACCGCGTGGTCCTGCGCGACCGCCCGGTGAGAGCTCTCATGAGGTACGGCGCCGAGGCGCAGCTCGTGGTCGTGGGCAGCCACGGGCACGGCGGGTTCGCGGGCATGCTGCTCGGGTCGACGAGCCAGGCGCTCGTCTACAACGCCCCGTGCCCGCTGGCGATCGTGCGCCAGGCCGGATGAGAGGACCGGGGCGGTCTCCCGTGGTGGGGAGACCGCCCCGGCGGCGTTCCGGTGCCGGGCAGCGGAGAGGGGTGATGACGGGAGTCGTGTCAGTGGTGTCCTGGCTTCGGGATGGGGTTGTTCACCGGAAGTACGGGCGGCCTTCTGGCGCCAGGCACGGGAAGCGCTGTTCACCGACAGGGGAGAGGGCTGCTCACCGAAGTGGTGAGCAGCCCTCGTCTCAGCACGTCCTGCCGGCCGCGGGTGGCGGGATGACCACCACCGGGCAGTGCGACCGGCGCAGGCACTTCGCCGCCACGCTGCCGAGCACGGCCCCCGCGAGCGGCCCGTGGCCACGCGTGCCCACGACGAGGAGGTCGGCGTGGCGAGAAGCCTCGACGAGGTGGTCGGCTGCCTCTCCGACCACCACGGTCTCGGCGACGTCCGGCGCGTCGCGCACAGCCGCCCGCGCGAGCTCCACGGTGGCGTGCAGCTCCTGCGCGGGATGCCGGCGCGGCCTCTCCCCGTACGGGTGCAGGGCCATCGACGTGGCCGGCACGAACACGGGTTCCTGGTGGTAGGCCAGCAAAGCCTCCACTCGCGCGCCGCGGCGCGCCGACTCGTCGAGCGCCCACCGCAGGGCGGCCTCCGCCTGCGTGGACCCGTCCACGCCCACCACGATCACAGGTGTTCTCATCTTCCGCTCCCATCGCTCTCTCCGAGGGTGGTCGCGGCCCGGTCCCGTCGGCAGGGACCAACGTCACGACCGCGGCGAGCCCATCCGCTCTGCTGACGTGCCGTACCGAAGGCGAACCCTCGAACGACGTGCGACGAGAGGACGGGGTCATGAAAGCCGAAGCGGGTGACTGGCTGGTCGTCGAGGGGCCGGTGATCGACCACGGAGGCCGTCGCGGGCTGATCCTGGAGGTGCGGCACGAGGACGGCACACCGCCGTACCTGGTGCGGTGGCTCGACGACGGGCACGAGACCCTCGTGTTCCCCGGGCCGGACGCGCACGTCCTCGCGGCCGGGGACGTGCACCTGCACGCGGACTGAGGCCCGTGGACACCGCGACCGCGCTGGGGCACCTCGCGACGGCGCTCGCGATCGGCCTGCTGCTGGGCGTGGAGCGCGAGCACGACAACGCCCGTGACTCGGTGCGGCCCGCGGGCTCGAGGACCTTCCCGCTGATCGCGCTGGCCGGTGCGATCAGCGCGGCGGTCTCCCCGATCGCGCTCGGGGTCGGGCTGGTGGCCGTCGCGGCGCTGGTGATCGCCTGGTACCTGCGCACCGACGAGGCCGGTGCCACGACGGAGATCGCCGCCATCACGGCGTTCCTGCTGGGCGCGCTCGCCTGGGACCGGCCCGAGCTCGCGGTGCCGGTCGGCGTCGTGGTGGCCGCCCTGCTCGCCGCGAAGCGACCGCTGCACCGCTTCGCGCGCAAGGTGGTGAGCGATCAGGACGTCCGCGACGCGATGATCCTCTTCGTGGTGGCGTTCGTGGTGCTGCCGCTGCTGCCGGACCGCCCGCTGGGACCGTTCGGGGTGCTCAACCCGACCCGCGTGTGGTGGCTGGTCATCGCGGTGACCGTGATCGGCTGGGCCGGGTACGTCGCGGCACGTGCCTTCGGGCAGCGCTGGGGCCTGCTCGTCAGCGGGTTCGCCGGTGGTTTCGTGTCGGGGTCCGCGACGACGGCGGTGATGGGGCGCCGGTACCGGGTGGTCGGTGCGGCGGCGTTCCCCGGCGCTGTGGCGGTGAACCTGGCCACCCTCGCGCAGGTCGTCGCGGTCACCGCGGTGGCGGGTCCTCCGGTCGCCCTCCGGCTGCTGCCCGCCGCCGGGGCGGGCGCGGTGGTGCTGCTGCTGGAGGTGGCGTGGCTCGTCTGGCGCACCGGCCCCGCCGACACCGACGACGAGACCGCGGTGAACAGGCCGATGTCGGTCAGGGCGGCGGTGACGCTCGCCGCGGTTCTGGTGTCGTTCCTGGTGATCACCCGGTCGGCGGCCGAGTGGTTCGGCGGCGGGGGAGTCGTGGCCGCGAGCGCGCTCGGTGGTCTCGCGGACGCCCACGCGGCCGCGATCGCCGCCGCTTCCCTGGCGCCGCAGGCGATTCCCGTCCACACGGCGGTGCTGGCCTGTGGTGCCGCGCTGGCGACGAACACCGTGGTGAAGCTCGTCCTGGCGACGGTGACCGGCGGGCCGGGATTCGCGCTGCGCCTCGGTGGGTGGCTCGTCCCGGTCGTGGCCGCGGTGGCGCTGGGCATGGCCTGGTAGGACGAAAGTCCTGCCGCCCTGGGGACTCCGGCCACTCTCCGGTGATCACGGCGGCCGGAAGGCTCAGGGGCATGAGCGAAGTGGAGTCCCGGCCCGTGGTGGTCGGCGTGGACGGATCCGCCGCCTCGCGGGCGGCGTTGGAATGGGCCGTGGACGAAGCACGGCGGCGTGGGTGCCGCGTCGACGCGGTCCACGTCTGGCACCCGGACTACGGGATCCTCATCGGTCCCGTGCCAGCCGAGGTGATCATGGCGATGTCCCCGCAGGAGATGGAGAAGACGGCGCGGGCGGAGCTGGACAAGGCGGTGCAGGGCTTTGACGGCGTCGAGATCCGCAAGGTCCTCGTCGAGGGCGACCCCCGGACCGCGCTGGTCGAAGCGGCCAAGGACGCCGACCTGCTCGTGGTCGGCAACCGCGGCCACGGTGTCCTCGCCGAGGTGATCCTCGGTTCGGTGAGCAAGTACTGCGTGCACCGCGCCGCGTGCCCGGTGGTGGTGCTCCGGGATCCCAAGGCCGGCGAACCCGAGCAGGAGCGCCACATCCCCGAGCCCGCGCTCCCGCTGACCCCCGGACCGCTGCTGTGAAAGTCCGCACGGGCCACCTGTTCCTGACCGCGGTGGTGCTCACCACTCTCGCGGGAGGAGTGGTGTGGTTCCAGGACCCGCAGAGCGCGCGTACCTGGTGGGCCGTGGCGACCGCGACAGCCGTCGTTCCCGCGGTGTGGTGGGTCGTCGAGGACCTGCGCGCCAAGCGGTTCGGGGCGGACGTGCTGGCCGTGTTCGCGCTCGTCGGCACGTTCGCGATCGGCGAGCACCTCGCGGGTGCCGTCGTCGCGGTCATGGTCGGAACGGGGCACGCGCTCGACGACTACGCCCGGCGGCGCGCCCGGCGGGACCTGAGCGCGTTGCTGGAACGGGCGCCGAGCCGGACCTGGGTCCGGGCGAACGGCGATCTCCGCACGATCGAGGTCGACGCGGTCCGCCCCGGTGACGAGGTCGTGGTGCGCCCTGGCGAGGTCGTTCCCGTGGACGGCGTCCTGCTCGGTGACGCGACGTTCGACGAGTCCGCGCTGACCGGTGAACCGGAACCGGTGACCCGGCTGCGCGGTGAACGCGTCCGCAGCGGTGTGGTGGCCACCGGATCGGTGGCTGACGTGCGGGCGTCCGCGTCCGCGGCGGAGAGCACCTACGCCGGTGTGGTGCGGCTGGCCGAGGAGGCGGCGGCCCGGAGCGCACCCGTGGTCCGCGTCGCCGACCGCGTCGCCGCGGTCTTCCTGCCGGTCGCCGTGCTGGTGGCGGGGCTCGCCGCGGTGCTGACCGGTGACCTGACGCGCGCGGTGGCGGTGCTGGTGACCGCGACCCCGTGCCCGCTGCTGCTCGCCGTGCCGGTGGCGATCACCGCCGGGATGTCGCGGGCGTCCCGCGCGGGCGTCGTGGTCCGCGACGGCCAGGCGCTGGAGGCGCTGGGGAACGTGCGGACCGCGGTGCTCGACAAGACGGGCACCGTGACGGTCGGACGTCCGGTGGTCGTGGACGTCGTGCCCGCGCCGCGGTGGTTCCCGTCGGGAGTGCTGGGCCTCGCGGCCTCGGTCGAGCAGTTCTCCACCCACGCGCTGGCCTCGGCGGTGGTGGAGGCGGCGAGAACGGCGGGCCTGCACGTGGATCCGGCGCAGGACGTGCACGAGCGCCCCGGCCACGGCGTGGGCGGACGCGTCGGGACCGCGGCGGTCTTCGTCGGTGCCCGTGACGAGGAACCCGAGCAGGCGTGGGAGCTCGCCGCCGCGGCGAAGGCACGGCTGGACGCGGCGACGCCGGTGTGGGTCCGCGCCGACGACGGGTACGTCGGCACGCTGCTGCTCCGCGACCCGCTGCGCCGGGAGGCGGGCCGGACGGTGCAGCGGTTGCGCGCGGCCGGCCTGCGGCGCCTGGTCATGCTGACGGGCGACCGGCCGGCGGTCGCGCAGGACGTCGCCGCGATCCTCGGGCTCGACGACGTGGTGGCGAGGTGCACGCCCGAGGACAAGGTCGCGCGGGTCCGCGAGGAACGCTCCTGCGGGGTCACGCTGATGGTCGGCGACGGCATCAACGACGCGCCGGCGCTCGCCGCCGCCGACGTCGGTGTCGCGCTGGGCGGCCGCGGCAGCGCGGCGGCGGCCCAGGCGGCGGACGCGGTCGTCCTCGACGACCGCATCGACCGGCTCGCGGACGCCGTCGAGATCGCCGGGAACGCCAGGCGGATCGCGGTGCAGAGCGCGGCGGCCGGCATGGGGCTGGCGCTCGTGGCGATGGGTTTCGCCGCGCTCGGACTGCTGCCGCCCATCGGCGGTGCGCTGGTCCAGGAGGCGATCGACGTCGCGGTGATCCTCTACTCGCTGCGCGCGCTGCTACCGCTGCGACACGGCAGGGTGCGCGCGGGAACGGCGGGGCTGCTGTCCCGGTTCGACGCCGAACACGTGGCCCTGCAGGAGGTCCGGGACGCGGTCCGGATCGCGGCCGACTCCCTGCACGCGGGTATGACGGAGGAGGCCGCGACGGCCGTGCGGAAAGCCCACGAGCTGGCGGTCGAGCGCCTGTTGCCCCACGAGCGCGCTGAAGAGCACGAGCTCTACCCGGTGCTGACCGCGGAGTTCCGGGATCCGCACGCGACCGTGCCGATGAGCCGCGGCCACGTCGAGATCGAACGCCTGGTGCGCAGGCTCGGCCGGCACCTCGACGAACCCGGCGGCCTGACCGCGGACCAGGTCGACGACCTGCGCGCCACCCTCTACGGCCTCGACGCCGTGCTGCGCCTGCACTTCGCGCAGGAAGAAGAGAGCTACTTCGTGCTCGCGGACCACCGCTGAGGAAGGAACGCCATGAACCGCCAACTGGTGCCCGTGCGGGCACTTCTCACCGACGGCTCGGTCGTCTCGGTGTGCGAGCTGGGACCGGGTGACGTGATGGCGTTGCTCGACCTGCACAAGTCGCTGCCGGTGGAGGACCAGTACCTGAGGTTCTTCAGCACCTCGCCGCGGCAGCTCGAGGACTTCGTGCAGCGCATGGTGTCGCCGGACGCACCGCACCACGTGGTCCTCGGCGCGTTCCGGGAGGACCGGCTGCTCGGCGCGGTCAGCTACGTCGTGGGCGAGGACCCGGAGGTCGCCGAGGTAGCCCTCGTCGTGTCGCACGCCGAGCAGTCGCACGGAGTCGGCACCTTGTTGCTCGAACACCTCGTCTCCCTGGCCCGCGGCAGGGGCATCCGGCGCTTCACCGCCGAGGTGCTCATGATGAACTTCAAGATGCTGCGGGTCTTCACCGACATGGGTCTGGTGTGGACGGTGGTGCCGGAGGACGACGTCGTCCACGTCGAGCTCGGCCTCGACCCGTCCGACCGGTACCTGGACGCCGTCGCGGAACGCGAGGCCAAAGCGGACGTGGCGAGTCTGAGCCACGTGCTGCGACCGGAGTCGATCGCGGTGGTGGGCGCGAGCCGCTCGCCCGGGTCGGTGGGGCACGTCGTCCTGCGCAACCTCGTGGAGGGCGACTTCACCGGTGACCTGTACGCGGTGAACCCCCACGCGAAGTCGGTGGCCGGGGTGGACTGCTACGGCTCCGTCGCGGAGTTGCCCGAAACCCCGGAACTGGCCGTGGTGTGCGTGCCCGCGGCAGCGGTGCCCGGCGTGGCCGAGGAGTGCGGACGCCGGGGGGTGCGGGCGTTGGTGGTGATCTCCTCGGGCGTCGACGCGGACGAGCTCATGAAACCGGTGCGCGCGCACGGCATGAGGCTCGTCGGCCCGAACTGCCTCGGCGTGTCCACCAGCGCACCGGGCGTACGGATGAACGCGACGTTCTCCGCCCACAGCACGCTGGCGGGCCACATCGGGCTGGTCACCCAGTCCGGCGGCGTCGCCATCGCCCTGCAGGAGGAGCTGCGCAGGCTCGGCCTCGGGCTGTCGAACCTCGTCTCCACCGGCGACAAGCTCGACATCAGCAGCAACGACCTGCTGATGTGGTGGAAGAACGACCCCGAGACCAGGATCGTTGCGCTGTACCTGGAGTCCTTCGGCAACCCGCGCAAGTTCTCCCGCCTGGCCCGCGAGGTCGCGAGGCACAAGCCGCTGATCGCGATTCGTGCCGCGAGCAGCGAGGCCGGTCAGCGGGCGGCGGCGTCGCACACCGCCTCGACCGCGACCCCGTCGGTCATCAGGGACTCGTTGTTCCAGCAGGCGGGCGTGATCGCGGTCGACAGCGTGCCGGAACTGGTCGACGCCGTGATGGCGCTGAGCACGCAGCCCGTGCCCGGCGGCAGGTCGGTCGCCGTGCTGAGCAACGCCGGCGGGCTCGGTGTGCTGGCCGCCGACGCGTGCGTGCGCCACGGCCTGAAGATCGCCGAGCTGTCCGACGCGACCTCGAAGGAGCTGAGCCGCCTGGCCGGACCGGCGGCGAGCGCGCACAACCCCGTGGACACGACCGCGGTCGTCGGCGTGGAGGAGTTCGCGCGCTGCCTCGACGTCCTGGCCGCGGACCCCGCGGTCGACGCGGTGATCACCGTGACCGTGCCGACCGCGCTGGGCGATCCCACGGCCGGAGTGCACGCCCTCGCGGGCACACCGGTCCTGGCGGTGCGCACCGGCCAGACGGAACGGCTCGACGGCGGGATCCCCTGCTACGCCGATCCCGCACGGGCCGCCGCCGCGCTGGCCCTGCTCGTCGAGCGCGGCGAGTGGCTCGACCGGTCCCACGAGTTCACCAGGCAGGACCGGGTCGACCTGGACACCGCGCGGGGGATCGTCACCCGCAACCCCGAGGGCTGGCTGCCCCCGGACGAGGTCGTCCGCCTGCTGAAGGCGTTCGGGCTGCCGGTGCTGGGAGGGACCCTCGCGACGACGGAGGAGCACGCCGTCGCCGCTCACCGCGCGTTCTCCGGACCCGTCGCCATGAAAGCGGTGGCGGACGAACTGCTGCACAAGAGCAAGAGCGGCGGAGTCGTCCTCGGCGTGGACGGCGACACGGCGGTGGCGGAGGCGTTCCGCGCCTTCCAGGACAGGTTCGGCGACCGGCTGCGGGGCGTGTTCCTGCAGCCGATGGCGGCGGGCGGGCGCGAGCTGCTGGTCGGCGTCGCCGCGGACCCGAAGTTCGGGCCCCTCGTCGTCACCGGGCTCGGCGGGGTGGACACCGACCTGATCGACGACAGAGCCGCCGCGCTGGCGCCTCTGTCCACAGCGGACGCGGACGACCTGATGCGCGGCTACCGCGCGGCCGGAGCGGTGCTGGCGGAGACCGACTCGGCAGCGGTGCGCGACGTGCTGCTGCGGGTGGCGGAACTCGCCGCGGAGCTGCCGGAGGTCACCGAGCTCGACATCAACCCGCTCGTGGTGACCGGCGGTGGGTGCCTGGTGGTCGACGCCAGGGTGCGCATCGCGGCCGTTCGTCCGACCGATCACTTCCTTCGGCAACTGAGGAGAACCCGATGAGCACGAACGCAGGCCCGGTCGTCGTCGGCGTCGACGGGACACGAGCGTCGAACCGAGCCCTGACCTGGGCGATGGACGAGGCCGTCGCGCGCGGATGCCCGTTGCACGTCGTCAACGCCTGGAACTACGAGCCGCTGGCGGACTGGCGCGAGGTCACCGCACAGCAGGCGGAAGCCGAGTCGAACGCCGTGATCGACGAGGCGGTGCGCGTGGCGTCGCAGGGACGGGCCCAGCTGCCCGAGATCGTGCGGCTCAGCGTGCGCGGCTACGCGGCCGAGGTGCTCGAGCGCCTGTCGCAGGACGCCGCCCTGCTCGTCGTCGCGTCACACACCGACCACCGGATCCGGCACGTCGTGCTCGGCTCGACGAGCACCCACGTCGTCCGGCACGCCCGGACCCCGGTCGTCGTCATCCCGGTGACCGACAGGGAACACGCGGAGGTGGCGCGATGAAGGCGGGAGATGTCGTCTCACGCCCGCTCGTGGCGGTGGAGCCGCTCGACTTCGTCCGTCATGCCGACGGGCTCATGGACGACTACGGCCTCACCCTGCTGCCCGTGGTGGACCACGGCGTCTTCTGCGGCGTCGTGACCAAGGCGGACTGCGCGACGGCCCGGACGGGACGACGCGCACCCAAGGTCTGCGACGTGATGACCCAGCCGGCGCTGACCGCCGGACTGGAGATGGACGCCGCCGACCTCTACACGGCCATGACGCTCTACGAGGTCCTCAGCGTGCCGGTCCTGCACGAAGGGCACGTCCTGGGGGTGCTGACGCGGCGCGACGTCCTGGAGGCCCTCAGCCACGGGGACCCGCACCTGCGAGCCGGTCATGCCGCTCACGACGGCTGAGCGGGAGGAGGTCGCGCACCACGGGCTGCCGGTGCCCGAGGTCGTCGTGCTCGCCGAGACCGACCAGGACACCGGTCTGTCCTCCGCGCAGTGGCGCCGGCGGTTCGCGGACGTCGGTCCCAACGAGCTGCCGGCGCGGCGGGGGCGGAGCTGGGTGGTGCGGTTGCTCCTGCAGCTGCACCACCCGCTGATCTACGTCCTGCTCGTGTCCGCGACCGTGACCGCCGCTCTCGGCGAGGTGGTCGACGCGTCCGTCGTCTTCGGTGTCGTCGTGGTCAACGCCGTCATCGGCTTCGTCCAGGAAGCGCGCGCCGAACGGGCTCTGGACGCGCTCGTGGCCATGGTGCGCACCGAGGTGACCGTGGTGCGGGACGGCATCGCGGCGAGAGTGCCGTCGTCCGAGTTGGTGCCCGGCGACGTGGTGCTGCTCGACGCGGGGGACCAGGTCGGCGCGGACCTGCGGCTGGTCGTGGCGCGGGAACTGCGCGTCGACGAGTCGGCGTTGACCGGCGAGTCGGTGCCGGTCGCCAAGAACCCGGTCGTGCTGCCGCCGGACACCGCGCTCGCGGACCGGACGAACATGGCCTACTCCGGGACGCTGGTGACGTCGGGCGGCGGGCGCGGGGTCGTGGTCGCCACCGCCGCGGAGACCGAGATCGGCCGGGTGCACCGCCTGGTCGGCTCGACCGCGGGCGTGCAGACCCCGTTGACGCGCAAGCTCGCCCGGTTCAGCCAGGTGCTGACGTTCGTGATCCTCGGGCTCGCCGCCTTCAGCGTGGTCGTGGGCGTGCTGCGCGGCGAACCCCTTCCCGAGATGGTGACCGCCGCGGTGGCGCTCGCGGTCGGCGCGATCCCCGAGGGACTTCCCGCCGCCGTGACGGTGACGCTCGCGATCGGGGTGGCGCGGATGGCCCGGCGCAACGCGATCATCCGGCGGCTGCCCGCGGTCGAGACCCTGGGCAGCACGACGGTGATCTGCACCGACAAGACGGGGACGCTCACCGCGAACGCCATGACCGTCAACGTCGTGCTGGCCGGGGGAGTGCGGCACGACGTCTCCGGGATCGGGTACCGGCCGGAGGGGGAGTTCGCGCCCGGTGTCACCCCCGCGGTCCGGTCCTGCCTGCTGGCGGCCTGGGCGTGCAACGACGCCCGGATCGTGGAGGAGGAGAACGGGTGGGCACCGGTCGGGGACCCGACCGAGGCGGCGCTGGTGGTCGCGGCGAGGAAGGCCGGGCTCGACGCGTCCGAGGTGCCGGCCAGGGTGGACGCGCTGCCGTTCAGCTCGGACCGGATGTTCATGGCGACCAAGCACGTGAACGACGTGGTCTACGTCAAGGGCGCCGCCGAACGCGTGCTGGAACTGGCGGGCCTCGGGCACAGCGAAGAGGCGGACCGGCTCGCCGCCGCCGGGTTGCGGGTGCTGGCCGTCGGCAGGGCACCCGGTGCGGAGCTCAGCGAGGACGGGCTGCGCGGGAACGTGGAACTGCTCGGGCTCGTGGCGATGCACGACCCGGCACGCCCGGAGGCGATCGAAGCGGTGCGTGCCTGCCAGGCCGCCGGCATCGAGGTGAAGATGATCACCGGTGACCACCCCGCCACCGCTCGGGCGATCGCCGCCGAGTTCGGGATCGAGGACGTCCGCGCGCGTGTCGCGCCGGAGGAGAAGCTCCGCCTGGTCGAACAGTTCCAGGCCGACGGCCAGGTCGTCGCGATGACCGGCGACGGGGTCAACGACGCGCCCGCGCTGCGGCGGGCGGACATCGGCGTGGCCATGGGCCGTGGCGGCACCGAGGTGGCGAAGCAGGCCGCGGACATGGTGCTGACCGACGACAACTTCTCCTCCATCCGCGCCGCGGTGGAGGAGGGGCGCGCGGTCTTCGACAACCTGCGCAAGTTCATCATCTGGACGCTGCCCACGAACATGGCCGAGGGCCTGGTGATCCTCACCGCGATCCTGCTCGGCGCGGCGCTGCCGATCCTGCCGGTGCAGATCCTGTGGATCAACATGACCACGGCCGTCGCGCTGGGACTCACCCTGGCGTTCGAACCCCGTGAGCCAGGAGTGATGAGCCGGCCACCGCTGCCACCGTCGTTGCCGCTGCTGACGAGGAGCCTGGTCGGCCGCATCGTGTTCGTCTCGGCGATCCTGCTCGCCTGCTCGTTCGGCGCGTTCCGCTGGCAGCTGTCCTCGGGCGCGTCGCTGGAGGTCGCGCGCACGGTGGCCGTGAACGTTTTCGTGGGCGCGCAGATCGCCTACCTGGTCAACTGCCGTTCGCTGGACCAGATCCGCCCGCGCACCGGCCCGAACCGCTGGCTGCTGGTGGGGGTCGCCCTGACGATCGGCCTGCAGCTGCTGCTCACGTACCTGCCGTTCATGAACGAGCTCTTCCACACGGCACCACTCGGCTGGCAGCCCTGGCTGGTGGTGTTCATGATGAGCGTCATGGCGTACGCGGTGGTGGAGTTGGACAAGTGGCGGCGGCGTCGATGGCGCGGCTGAAGCGCGAGGTGTACGAGGAGGAGCTGTACCGCCTGCAGATCGAGCTGGTGAAGCTGCAGGAATGGGTGCGGGAGAGCGGCGCGCGGCTGGTGGTCGTCTTCGAGGGCCGGGACGCGGCGGGGAAGGGCTCGGCGATCAAGCGGATCACCGAGCACCTCAACCCCAGGTTCGCGCGCATCGTCGCGTTGCCGGCACCCAGCGAACGCGAACGCACCCAGTGGTACTTCCAGCGCTACGTCCCACACCTGCCGGCGGCCGGGGAGATCGTGCTGCTCGACCGCAGCTGGTACAACCGCGCCGGAGTCGAACGGGTCATGGGGTACTGCACGCCCGAGGAACACCGGCTGTTCCTGCGCCAGTGCCCGGTCTTCGAACGGATGCTCATCGAGGACGGCGTCCTGCTGCGCAAGTACTGGTTCTCCGTCAGCGACGCAGAACAGGAACGGCGCTTCCGCAAACGGCTCGACGACCCGCTGAAGCGCTGGAAGCTCTCGCCGATGGACCTGGAGTCGTTGACCCGCTGGGAGGACTACTCGCGCGCCAAGGACGAGATGATGGTCCACACCGACACCGACGAGTCGCCCTGGTACGCCGTCGAGGGCGACGACAAGCGCAGCGCCCGCATCAACATGATCTCGCACCTGCTGAGCACGGTGGACTACCAGGAGGTGACTCCGCCGAAGATCAAGCTTCCGCGACGGCCCTCGTCGAAGGGCTACGAGCGTCCGGCGCGGGTGCTGCAACGCGAAGTTCCCGACCGCGCGGGGGAACTCGACGGCGAGGCCGGCCGCACCGCGCCGTGACACCTCGCCGCGTGGCCGCCCGATGCGGCGGACCGCGTAGCTCCACAAAGGACTCGCGGTCCACGTCCCACGCGTGGCGTGGCGTCGCGAACGGTAGAGGAGCCCACCACCGGTCCCGGGGTCAGGCTCCGCCGCGACGGCGATCGCCACGGTGGTGCGCGGCCAGGACCGCCTACAACCCGTTGCCGGGGAAGAAGCCCCGTGACGCCGCGAGGCTCGCCCGGCAGGCACGCACGATCTGACGCGTGGCGGCCGTGTCCGGGGTCCTCCGGCAGGACTCGCACCGGACCAGCACGTCACCCGTCAGCTCGTCCACTCCGACCGACGCGGGCGAGAAGCAGTCACGGCACCAACGGTGCCCCGTGACCTTGATGACGTGGTCCGCGGAGTGCACGCAGTGGTGCAGCCACCGCCGGTGCAGCCGGCAGGTGACGCGTTCCAGCGCGCTGAGGCCGAGTTCCTCCGCCGCGTCCTCCTCGGCGAGCGCGGCGGCGAGTGCGCGGTCGCGGACGTCGGCGTAGCGCCGGTGGTCGGCTTCGAGAACGGGCGTGGTCATGGTGTGCTCCCGGATTCGGCGTCCTCCCCAGGCTTCTCCGGCACACCGGGCGCCGACACCGCACGGTGACTCCACTTCGACCGAGACCACGGGCTCATCGCGGTCGAGACGTTGGTCCCTGGGGACGCGGGCGACCACCCGGAAACCTGGTACCAGGAGGTGGACCATGACCGCGAAACCGATGTCCAGACTCGTCCGCCAGGCCTTCCCCTACCACAACGAACTCGCCACGGCCGGAGACCGGGCCGAGAGCGCCGTGCTGGTGCTGGGTTTCGTGATCGCGATGCTGGCCGTCCCGGTCGCGGGCGCCGCGGGATCGGAGATCTACGCACTGCAGAGCGCGCGCGTGGCCGTCGACCAGGCGACCAGGAGCCGGACGGACGCGGTCCTGGTCGAGGACGCGCCGCCCGCCGTCGGGATGTCCGAGCGCAGTGGCGCCGTCGAGGCCGCGCCGGTGCTCGCGACGTGGCGGTCGCGGGACGGGAGTCCGCGCAGTGGCGAGGTACAGGCTTCCCCCGGTGCCGAGAAGGGTGCTGTGGTGCCGATCTGGATCGACGAGAGCGGAGCCGCGACGGAGCCGCCCATGACGCCCGAAGGCGCCGCCATCGACGCCGTCTTCCTGGGACTGCTGTTGTGGAGCGCGGTCGCCGGCGCGATGGCGGCGCTGTACTTCGCCGCGAGGTTCGCGCACAAGCGCGTCCGGATGCGCAAGTGGTCCGCCGAGTGGGAGCGGATCGCGCCGGACTGGACGGGCAGGTGACGTCGTGATCACTCCGATCGGACACACCGGCACGGTGGTCGTGGGTCTGGACGGCTCCGAGGCCGCGCAGCGCGCAGTGCGCTGGGCGGCCTCGGAGGCTGCGCGCAGGAAGTCGCCGCTGCGCGTCGTGCACGCCGAACTGCCGTTGCCGCCGGACGCGCCCGACCTGTCCGGCATGGCGCGGCGAGCACTCCACGAAGAGGCGCTGCACTGGACGGAGGCCGCCGTCGAGGCCGCGCTGGCGGTCGCGCCCGGTCTCGCCGTCGAGGTGCGGGTCGAGGTCGGGTCCGCGCTGCGGTTGCTCGAGGAGGAGTCGGAGACGGCGGCACTCGTCGTGGTCGGCTCACGCGGGCTGGGAGGGTTCGCCGGACTGCTGCTCGGCTCGGTCGCGGTGGGACTGTCCTGCCACTCCCGGTGTCCCGTGGTCGTGGTGCGGGGTGATGACCTCGTGCCGGACGGCCCTGTCGTCGTGGGGGTCAACGGCTCTCCGGAGAACTGGCACGTGCTGGACCGCGCGTTCGAGGAGGCCGGGGCCCGCGGTGCCGAGCTGGTGGCCGTGCACGCCTGGAAGCCGCCGCTGGGGACGCCCGGGATCGCCGAGTCCGTCGGCATCGTGTGGTCCGAGCTCGACGTCGTGCGCGGGGCGAAGGTCGTCCAGCGGCTGGAGGCCTGCGCGGACAGGCATCCCGGTGTGAAGGTCAGCACGCACGTCGTGCACGGGTCGGCGGCTCACCGGCTGGTGGAGTTCGCCCACGGAGCCGCCCTGCTCGTCGTGGGTGCCCGCGGGACCGGAGGTCTCACCGGGATGGTGCTCGGTTCGACGAGCCAGGCGGTCCTCCGGCACGCGCCGTGCCCCGTGCTCCTGGTGCGGCCCGTTCTCGCCGAGCAGGTGGAGCACGGGGCGCGGTGAGCAGGACACCGGAACGGGGCGCCGCGGTCGCGGCGCCCCGTTCCGTGGTGCGGTCACTTCAGCCAGGTGTTCGACCGGACGAAGGGCAGCTCGGCCCACCAGCGACTGAGACTCCACACGGCGGTGGACGCCGTCGCCGCAACCACGACGAGGACGAGTGCGTAGACGATGTGGTAGTCGATGAGCGGGTTCGTGGACGAGGTCGCCTCTCCCGCCGCGTTGTGCTGGGCAGGGGGCCATTCGGCGGCCCACATGAGCAGCATCATCACCGTGCCGGCGACGGCCGCGATCCGCAGGCCGATGCCGAGCACCAGCGCCAGACCGATGGCGAGAAGACCGACCATGAAGAGCGTGTCGGCCCACCAGGTCCCCGCCCAGTCCTGGAACATCGACTGGAACGGTCCCACGTCCACGTGACCGAGGAAGCCCTTGGTGGGCGATCCTCCGGAGAACCAGGCGTTCTTCGACTGCGTGGCGTAACCGAGGCCGAAAGCCTTGTCGAAGAAGGCCCACAGGAACAGCAGTCCGGTCGCGATGCGCAGCACCGCGATGGACGCCGCGCTCACGTCCACTCGAGTCCGGACGGGAACGTGCAATGCGGACATCATTACCTCCCAAGTGTTTTCGTCCTGAACCAAGCTTCGCGTTCCTCGAACGCCGCACCCAGGGTCCTTGGGACCGAGGCGGAAGAGCCCGATGGCGGTGGGCGGAGGACCGTCCGCCGCGGAACCTGGCGGTGTGCCGCTCCGTGCTCCCCGAGCACGGTCGGGCGGCCGTCGGCAGGTGAGGTCCTCGGACGGCGTTGGTGCCGTGGAACCCTGCGGTGGAAAGGTTTCGCTTGTACCGCGGCACGACGCGCCGCGCGGCGGAACCCGCACCGCGATCCGCGTCGGCGTGGGATCATCGCGGGACCGGTGTCGGGATCCGCGCTGCAGACCGGGGTCACAGGGCAATCCGTGCCGCGAACCGAGAGGGCGCGTGGGGTTGCGGCGGGACGGGACCGGCGTCGCGATTCGAGCCGGAACGTGGCATCACGACGCAACTCGCGCCGCACCCACGCCTCAGCGCGCGGAGACGAGGTGCTCGGCGATCTTGTAGGCCCAGAGGTCGATCGCGTCCCAGTCGCGGTGGTCACCGGCCATGGGGCCCTGCGCCATCTTCCTGGCGAGGAAACCGACCGCGTTCTCGGGAGTCACCCTGCCGCCGAACGTCGTCGGCTGCTCGGCACCGATCCGGGCCGCCAGCTCGCGGACCTTGCGCGGCGCCTTCTGGGGCTCCACCTCCGCGCCGAGCGGTCCGCTGTGGAACAACCAGACCGGCTTCCTCGCGAGCGCGGGTGCGTTGCGCTTCAGGAACTTCACCGCCTCCGGACGCCACCGCGCCGCGTAGAGCGCGCTGCCCAGCACGACCGCCTTGTACGGCTCGATCGACTCGACGGCGGCGGCGTCCATCACGGTCACCTCGTGCGAGGCCGCGCGGATCCTGGCCGCGATCGCCTCCGCGATTCCCTTCGTACCACCCATCTTGGTCGCGTATGCGACGAGAACTTCGCTCATACCAACACCATCGCGCCGGCGTCGTGACCGGGACAGGGCCCTTGTGCTCGTGCCGGCAGGGACACGTGACGCCGACGTCACCCGGTGGCGCCGGGGTGCGTGGTCGTCGCGGATCAGCATGCCGAGCCGCGGTCGCGCGAGCAGGCCGCACGTGGAGCCAGGGGCCGGCTCCCCAGGCGGCGGTCCGGAGCGCAGGCGTCCCGGGCCGCGTTCGTGGGGGTTCCCGCGTCACGCGCGAAC
Organism: Lentzea sp. HUAS12; assembly: GCF_024125735.1. NCBI lineage: Bacteria > Bacillati > Actinomycetota > Actinomycetes > Pseudonocardiales > Pseudonocardiaceae > Lentzea > Lentzea sp. HUAS12. Next base: position 2,346,485 of record NZ_CP099738.1, on the reverse strand, counting down.
CCCCACGACGGTGTCACGGCAACGTGCGGGCGACGCGGTCCGCCAGGTCGACCGTGCGGTTGGCGTAGCCCCATTCGTTGTCATACCACCCCATCACCTTGACGACGTTGCCCTGCACCTTCCTGAGCGACGCGTCGAACACGCACGACGCCGGGTCGCCGATGATGTCGCGGGAGACGACCGGGTCGGTGGTGTAGCGCAGGATTCCCTTGAGGTGCCTGGCGGCGGCCTCGGAGAAGGCACGGTTCACCTGTCCCGCGGTGGCCGGCTCGGCGAGCCGCACCGTCAGGTCGGTGAGCGAGCCGTCCTCGACCGGCACCCGCACCGCCAGGCCGTCGAGCTTGCCGTTCAGCGAGGGGATGACCTGCCCGATGGCGCGCGCCGCTCCCGTGGACGTCGGGATGATGTTCACGGCCGCCGAACGTGCCCGGCGCAGGTCCTTGTGGGGGCGGTCGAGCAGCGCCTGGTCACCGGTGTAGCTGTGGATCGTGGTCATGACGCCCTCCACGACGCCGAACGCCTCGTCGAGCACGGCGGCCATCGGGGCGGCGCAGTTGGTCGTGCAGGACGCGTTCGAGATGACGTGGTGCGAGCGGGCGTCGTAGGTGTCGTCGTTGACGCCCAGCACGATCGTGGCGTCCACGTCCTTGCCGGGAGCGGTGATGAGCACCTTGCGCGCACCTCGTTCGAGGTGGATTCCCGCGGTCTCGCGGGTGCGGAACTTCCCGCTGGCCTCGATCACGACGTCGACCCCGAGCATGCCCCAGTTGAGGTCCTTCGGATCCGCCTCGGCGGTGACGAGGATGCTGTGGTCGTCGACCGTGATCGTGTTCCCCTCGGCGGAGATGTGCCGGCGCCACGGCCCGTAGGTCGAGTCGAACGCGAGCAGGTGCGCCAGGATCTCCGGTGTGGTGATGTCGTTGACGGCGACGATCTCGATCGCCGTGTCGTTGCGGTCGAGGGCGGCGCGCAGCACGTCCCGCCCGATCCGACCGAACCCGTTGATGGCGACGCGAACCGGCATGTGCTCCTCCTACTGGGCTGGAACGGGCAGCGGTGCGGGAGCCATCGGCTCCCAGCGGGCGGCGAGGCGCTCTTCGAGCAGCCGCATGGTGGTGTACTCGAGGTCTTCCAGCGGCAGGCGGTGGGGCTCGAACGGACCATGGCGCCGCATGTAGTCCATGACCTCGTTGGCCGTGCTCCGCGCACGGTCGAACGACGGGTCGTCGAACATGTCGCGCGGGCCGATCAGCTTGCCGTCGCGCACCTGGAAGCCCAGGGCGGTGACGCGGGGCGGTCCGTCGAACCGGGCGGGATGCGCCTGGCCGATGGCCACCGGCATGATCGGCGCGTGGTGGGAACCGCGCATGCACCCGGCGACGCTGTGCGGGAAGGCGAAGGGCTCCAGCACCTCACCGACGGCGGGCAGGCCGGACTGGGCCCGGACGATCATCACCGGGTCGTCCTTGCCGACGTACTTGCCCGCGATCAGGGACAACCGCTGCGTCGAGGTGGCGGCCGCCTGCTCGTCCAGCGTCTTCGACCGCACGGAGTGGATGACGTACCGCGCCGGGGCGCCGATGTACATCAGCATCTCGTAGAGGTCGGCCGGGCAGTCGAACCAGATCTTCTTCTCCTCGTGCAGGTCGTAGACCTCGAAGCGGAAGCCGGCGTGCATGTTGGCGTCGATCACCAGACCGGCGGTGTTGAACGGGTCGGCGAACATCTTGTACAGCGGCAGGTTCCACGCACCGGGCTCGGTCTTGTCGGCCAGGAAGCAGATGATCGGCTCGCTGGGACGTTCGGTGAACTCCAGCTCGGCGTAGCCGGGTCCCATGCCGCGCAGGTTGCCGCTGAACGCGTCGGACAGCAGGTCCTGCCCGGCGCCGTAGAGCCCGAGGCGCTTCGCGATCTCCGTGGTGCGCAGGAACGTGTCCCAGGCGAACGAGTGGATCGGCTCGGCGTCGGCGCCGTGCTCGTGGGTCATGATGAGCGAGATGTCGTCACCGCAGCTCGCGACCTGGGCGTCGACCAGCAGACGATCGCTGACGGCGGTGGCCAGGGCGTCCTGGGCGGCGGCCAGCATGTCGGGGTGCACGGAGGAGTGCCCGACGTAGCCTCCCGTGTCCGCCTTGATGATGCTGAGCGTGATCATGGTGGTCTCCGGTTCAGTGGAGGGTGCGCAGCAGGAGCCGGCGCTCGGCGGAGCCGATCGCCGCCCTCGCCGCGGGAACGGCGTCGGGGTTCACCGAGATGGAGGTGATGCCGAACTCCACGAGCTTCTCGGCGAACTCCGGCTTGTTGGACGGTGCCTGGCCGCACAGCGACGAGGTGATGCCCGCGTCGCGGGCGGCGCCGACGATGCGGCCGATCATGTCGAGCACGGCCGGGTCGGACTCGTCGAACAGGTCGGCGCACAGCTCGGAGTCGCGGTCGACGCCGAGCATCAGTTGCGTGAGGTCGTTGCTGCCGATGGAGACCCCGTCGATGCCGGACCGGGCGTACTCGGGGATCCAGTACGCCACCGAGGGAACCTCGGCCATGACCCACCGGTGCAGGCCGCGCTGCTTGCCGAGGGTGCTGCGGTCGATGTGCTCCAGGCAGGCCTCCAGCTCCCACTTGGTGCGGACGAACGGGATCATCAGATGCAGGTTGGGCGTCTGCTCGCGAACCCGCGCGAGCGCCCTGAGTTCCAGGCCGAACAGCATCGGGTCGTCCACGTACCGGAAGCAGCCGCGGTAGCCGATCATCGGGTTGTGCTCGTGCTTCTCGAACGCGTCCCCGCCCTTGAGCTCGCGGAACTCGTTGGTGCGGAAGTCCATCGTGCGGTAGACGACCGGACGCGGTGCGAACGCGTGGGTGATCTTGAGCAGCGCGGACGTCATCGCGTTGAGGAAGTCCTCGGCTCCGTTGCGGGCGAGGAAGCGGCGCGGGTGTTCGGCGCCGAGCGCCTCGGTGAGCATGAACTCCGCCCGCAGCAATCCGACGCCGTCGACCGGCATCGCGGCCACCTCGGAGGCGTGCTCGGGCAGTGCGAGGTTGACGTACACGCGGGTGCCGAGCGCCTCGGTGGACGGCATGGCGGGCGCGACGATCCGGGGTGCCGTGGTGATCGGCGCCGACCCGGCGCGGACCTCACCGGCGCTGCCGTCGACCGTGATCAGCTGCCCCTCCTTCAACACCGACGTCGCCGAGCCGGTGCCCACGACACACGGCACGCGCAGCTCGCGCGCCACGATCGCGGCGTGGCAGGTGATGCCGCCGCCGTCGGTGACGACCGCGGACGCGCGGCGCATGGTCGGCACCCAGTCGGGGTTGGTCATCTCGGCGACGAGCACCTCGCCGTCACGCAGCCGGGAGCCCTCGTCGGGGGAGTTCAGGACCCTGACCCGTCCCGACGCGACGCCGGGCGACGCGGCCAGTCCCGCGACCAGCGGTCCGTCCAGCGGGACGACGGTCTCGGGCAACGTCGTGATGGGACGGGACTGCACCAGCCAGGTCTTGCCGTCGGCGATCGCCCACTCGGTGTCCTGCGGTTCGCCGTAGTGCCGCTGCACGCGCACGCCGAGCCGGCCGATGGCGACGGCCTCCTCCTCGGTGAGCACCTGCGCGCTGGACTCCTCGGAGCTCAGCTCGACGCGCTGGTCGGCCCCGTCCGGGCCGCGCACGATCTTGTGGGATTTGCGGCCGATGCGGGTGTCCACAAGGGACACCGTGTCACCGTTGCGGCGCAACACGTACGTGTCCGGCTCTACCGAGCCGCTCACCACGACCTCGCCGAGGCCGAACGAGCCCTCGACGAGCAGCTTGTCCCGGTCGCCCGAGGACGGGTCGGCGGTGAACATGACGCCGGAGCGTTCGGAGTTCACCATCTTCTGCACCACGACGGCGATCGCGGGCTCGTCGGTGATGCCCTGCTCGGCGCGGTACGCGACCGACCGGGTGCCGAACAACGAGACCCAGCAGTCCAGCAGCCGGTCGAGCAGGGCGTGCGCGCCGCGGGTGTTGGTGAAGGTGCTGTTCATGCCCGCGAACGACGCTCCGGCGGTGTCCTCCGAGGTCGCGGAGGACCGCACGGCGACGGACTCGTCCTGGCCCAGGTCGCGGTAGGCCTGCAGCACCTCGTGCCGGACGTCGTCCGAGATCCCGGCCTTGCGCACCAGGTCCCGCATCCGTTCGGCCGCCTCGGCGAGGCGCTCCGGCGAGCTCGCCCGGTCGAGTGCGACCGCGAGCTCCCCGGCGAGCTCCTCGCGGACCTGGCCCATCGACTTCAGGAACGCCTCGGCCGTGACCACGAATCCCGGTGGGACGGGAAGGCCCGCGCGGGTCAGCTCACCGAGGTTGGCGCCCTTTCCGCCGGCCGTCTCGGTGTCGTCCTTGCCGAGCGTGCTGAAATCCCGGATGTAACTGCTCATGACCGCTCCTGCGGGGTGAGGACGTCGACGAGGGGACGGCGGGGCGTGGAGGGCAGCGGGTCGGCGTTGAAGCCGGCCCAGCCGGCCCGGATGACGAGCTGGGGACAGGTGGAGCCGCCCAGCACCTGGTCGCGGACGAGATCCCTCGTCTCGACGACCTCCAGAGGCTGGCTGAGCGGGCAGCACGCGAGTCCGGCGGACGTGGCCTCGAGGAGGACCGCGCTGGTGGCCTCGCCCGCGCGCAGCCGCGACAGCGCGTCGTCGGACGAGGTGCTGAGCACCAGCAGCGAACCGGCGTCCTCGCTCAGCAGCAGCCGGTCGGTCTGCCTGAGCTCGCCCGGGGCGAACTCGCGCATCTGGAGGTTCCCGTACTGGTGCGGGCCCGAGGGGATGTTCGCCGCGGGGACTCCCGCGGAGGCGCCGGGGTAGACACCGGTCCACTCGCGGATCTCGTCCCGGTACGCGGGATCGGCCTCCTGCGCGGTGGCGGCCTTGGCGATGGCCATCAGCAGTTCGTCGCGTGCCCGGCCCCGCACCTCCTGGGCCTCGACACCCTCCGCGAGCGCGGCGGCGACGAGCTGCGCGACGATCTCGTCCGGCACGGCCCAGGACGAGAACGCCCGCCGGTCCGTGCGCCTGCGCGGAATCGCCGCCGCGAGAGCGACGTGCGCCTTGCTCGGTTCGGCCGCCTGGAACTCGACGGCCGCGAGGTGGTCGGGCTGTCCGGGGTTGGGCAGCCGGTGGACGACCGCTCGCCACCCGAGAGCCGCCAGTCCGACGCGCAGGTGGTGCAGTGCGGCCCCGCAGCTGATGACGAGGTCGGCTCCCAGCGGGTCCACGGCGGGCAGGCCGCGCGTCCGATCGGCGTACAGGTGCAGGCTGTGCTTGCCGAGTTCCCAGCGCCACGGCTGGGAGTTGTGCACCGAAGGCGCGCGGCACGCGAGCGCGACCGCCGCCCGCAGCGTGTTCTCGTCCGGCTGACCGCGGTCCATCCGGATCACCTCCCTGTGTCCAGTTGCGCTTTTCAACCTTTCAGCGCCGGCGGACGCGGGTGAGGGGCCTAGGTCCCCTGCGAAGCGGGACCGCCGTCCCGGCGGGCGCCGCCTTTGGCACGTGGCCGGCGGCCGGGTGCACGACGACGCTGGGGCACACGGGAACGAACAGATCACCGGAGGGTGTGTCATGCGTGAACCGACTGTCTCCTCGCTGATGACGCGCGAGGTGATCACCGCGGACGTGGAGAGCACGTTCAAGGACGTCGTGCAACTGCTGGAGGACAACGGGATCAGCGCCGTACCCGTCCTGGACGGCGGATATCCCGTCGGTGTCGTGTCGGAGGCCGATCTGCTGCCGAAGGAGGAGTTCCGCGGCGGCACCGCCGACGCACCCGGCCTGTTCGCGGGACGCGACGCCAAGCACCGCTGGGACAAGGTGTCCGGGCTGACGGCCCGGGACGTGATGACCAGCCCCGTCAGGAAGGTGTCACCGGGTGCCGGCGCCAGCGCGGCCGCCAGGGAGCTCGCCGAGGCCGGTGTCCGCAGGCTCTTCGTGATGGACGACGACGGAGCGCTCGTCGGTGTGCTGTCCCGGCGCGACCTGCTGAAGCTCTACCTGCGCGAGGACGACGATCTCAGGACGACGATCCGTGACGAGGTCTTCGGGCGCACGCTGTGGGTCGACCCGGACACCGTCGACGTCGTGGTGACCGACGGGGTGGTGAGTCTGCAGGGACGGCTCGAACGCCAGAGCGAGATCGACATCGCCGACCACCTCGTGCGCTCGCTGCCGGGAGTCGTGGACCTCCAGAACCGGCTGCGGCCGGGGTGGAACGACACCGTGCAGCCCCGCCAGACCGAGATCTTCGGCTGAAGGGAGGCGACCCGTGAGGACTCGAGACGTGATGACCGCCGACGTCGTGGTGGCCAGCCCGGACATGGGAGCCCGCGACGCGGCGCGACTGCTGGCGGAGCGCGGTTTCACGACGTTGCCCGTCGTCGACGCCGCCGGCGTGTTCGTCGGTGTGGTGGGCGAGGCCGAACTGCTGAGGGACCGGCTGCCGCAGGACCCACGTGGACTGGTGCACGGTGAACCGCCCGCACCCAGGCGCGCGCCTCAGGAGCTGGTGGCGCAGGTGATGACGAAACCCGTGGTGACGGTCACGCCGAACACCGATCTGGCCGAGGTCGCCGATCTCATGCTCGAGCACGGGGTGCGCAGCATCCCGGTCGTGTACGAGGGACACCTCGCGGGGATCGTGACCCGGCGGGACATGCTCCGCTCCATCAGCCGCGCGGACTCCGCCATCGAGGCGGAGATCCGTCACCGGCTCGTCGTCCTGGGCCCCGCCCACCAGTGGCAGGTGGAGGTGCACGGCGGCAATGTGTCCATCGTGGACGATCTGGACGACGCGACGGACCGGCACGTGGCCGAGGTGCTGGCACGCGCGATCGCCGGCGTGACGGACGTGCGCATCACATCGAGGGAGAGGATCTGACCGTGGCCGCGCACTGGAAGGACCTGTCCGAGGGCAGGCGCAGGACCCTCGTTCTCCTGAGCGTCGTGCAGGTCCTGCTCGCAGGGGCTGCCTGGACCGACCTGGCCCTGCGGCCCGACGAGTTCGTCCGCGGGCGGAAGAAGTGGTGGGCGCTCGCGATTCTGGTGAACTTCGTGGGGCCCCTGGCCTACTTCAGGTGGGGGCGGCGAACGTAGCCGAACGGAAGGGCGCCAGGACGGTCCCGGCGCCCTTCCGTTCGGTTTCACGCCTGCAGAACGACTTTCAGAGCGCCGCTGTCGCCCGCGTTCTCGAACACCTCGTACGCCTCGGCCATCTCGTCGAGCGCGAACCGGTGCGTGATGAACCGCTCGCCGTCGATCCGCCCGGCTTCCACCATCCGCAGCAGCGTCGGCGTGGACACCGTGTCGACGAGTCCGGTGGTGATGGTGAGGTTGCGGATCCAGAGGCTTTCCAGGTGCAGCGTCGCCGGCTTGCCGTGCACCCCGACGTTCGCCACGTGCCCGCCCGGCCGCACCAGCTTCGCGCACAGCTCGAACGTGTCCGGCACGCCGACCGCCTCGATCGCCACGTCCGCACCGAGCCCGCCCGTCAGCTCGCCGACGACCCGCTCGGCCTCTTCCGCCGTGGCGGCGGTGACGTCGGCGCCGAACTGCTTGGCCGCCTCGAGCCGTGACGCCGCGAGGTCCACGGCCACCACGTGGCCCGGGCTGTAGAGCTGGGCGGTCTGGATCGCCGCCAGCCCGATCGGACCGGCTCCGACGACCACGACCGTGTCCGCGGGCTTCACCGTCCCGTTGAGCACGCCCACCTCGTACGCGGTGGGCAGGATGTCCGCCAGCACCACCGCCGCGGTGTCGGAGACGTCCGGGGGCAGCAGGTGGGTCGACGTGTCGGCGAAAGGCACACGCACGTACTCGGCCTGCACTCCGTCGATGGTGTGGCCGAGGATCCAGCCACCGCCGCCGAGGCATTGCCCGTAGCTGCCGGTCCGGCAGTAGGAGCACCGCCCACAGGTGGTGATGCACGAGATGAGCACTCGGTCACCGGGCTTGAGCCCGGTGACCGACGCACCGACCTGCTCGACCACGCCGACGGCCTCGTGGCCGAGGACCCGGCCGGGCTCTACCTCGGGCACGTCCCCCTTGAGGATGTGCAGGTCGGTGCCGCAGATCGTGACCGCGGTGACCCGCACGACCGCGTCCGCCGGGTCCTCGATCACGGGCTTCGGGACGTCCTTCCACTCGCGTGTGCCAGGACCGCCGTAGACCAGCGCCTTCATCGCTTCCTCCTCGCGAGTCGCTTGCCCGTCCAGCCTTCTCGCGGGCACGGCGGGAGCGCAGGGACCGGGGTCCCGCACGGGAGAGGACCAAGTGCCCGGCGGCGAGGTGCCCTGGGCAGGTGGGGCCACGTGTGCCGGGAGCGGAGGCTGACAGCCGGAGGGTCCACGGCGGAGTGAGGAGCGCCTCGTGACCACTGAGGTCGCGAATCCGGGTTCCGCGACGCGTCCGTCATCGGCACCGGTGTCTTCGGCCTGCCTTCCGCGCTGGCGACGTTCGTGCCCGTCAACCTGGTGGCGTTCGGCGGCTCCGGTGGACCGCACGTCTGCGCGCGACGCCTTCGGCGAGTTTCGCCGGTTTCCTCAACGCCGGGTGTGCCCGGCGGCGAACGCGGCCGCGGTGGAGCCCGGTGCATGACCTGCCCGATCCAGCGCGACGGCATCTGAAAGGACACAACGCGATGCGCCACCCCGGCACCCTGCTCAAGGAGCTGGACCTCACCCAGGACCGGTTCCTCGACCTCGTCTCCCAGGCCCGCGGCCTGAAGCGGGCCAAAGCCTCCGGCACCGAGCACCCGCTGCTCGTAGGCAAGAACATCGCCCTGGTCTTCGAGAAGAGCTCCACGCGCACCCGCTGCGCCTTCGAAGTGGCGGCCCACGACCAGGGTGCCCACGTCACCTACCTCGACCCCACCGGGTCCCACATGGGCCGCGAGGAGTCCGTTGTGGACACCGCCAAGGTCCTCGGCCGGATGTTCGACGGCATCGAGTTCCGCGGCTTCGCCCAGGACACCGTCGAGGAGCTCGCCGACCACGCGGGCGTCCCGGTCTGGAACGGCCTGACCGACTCGTGGCACCCGACCCAGATGCTCGCCGACGTGCTCACCATGGTCGAGAACCACCCCGGGCCGGTGGAGGAGATCGCCTTCGCGTTCGTGGGCGACGGCCACAACAACGTCGCCCGCTCGCTGCTCATCACCGGCGCGTTGCTCGGCATGGACGTCCGCATCGCCGCACCCGCCTCGCTGCAGCCACCGGCCGACGTCGTCGCCAAGGCCCACGAGCTCGCCATCGGGACCGGCGCCCGCGTCCTCGTCACCGCCGAACCGGAGAAGGCCGTCCGCGGCGCCGACTTCCTCTACACCGACGTGTGGGTCAGCATGGGCGACTCCCCGGAGGCCTGGGACACCCGCGTCCCGCTCCTGACCCCGTACCGCGTCACCGCCGAGCTGATGAAGGCCACCGGCAACCCGAACACCAGGTTCCTGCACTGCCTGCCGTCCGTCCACGACCGCACCACCCAGGTCGGCCGCCGCGTGTACGAGCAGTACGGCCTCGACGGCGCCGAGGTCACCGACGAGGTCTTCACGTCACCGAACTCGGTCGTCTTCGACCAGGCCGAGAACCGCCTCCACACGATCAAGGCGGTCCTGATCGCCGGACTGGCCTCCTGATGCGCGTCGTCGTCGCTCTCGGAGGCAACGCCCTGCTGCGGCGCGGCGAACGCGCCGACGCCTCGGTCCAGCTGCACCACGTCGAAGCGGCGGCGCGAGCACTCGCGCCCCTGGCCGCCGACCACGAGCTCGTCGTCTGCCACGGCAACGGACCGCAGATCGGCCTGCTGGCCCTCGAGAGCTCGGCCGATCCCGCGCTGACGCGTCCGTACCCGCTCGACACGCTCGGCGCCGAGACCCAGGGCATGATCGGCTACTGGCTGGCCCGGTCCCTGCGCAACGCGGGTGTGCGCAAGCCGGTCCTCGCGGTGCTGACCCAGACCGTCGTCGACGCGGCGGACCCCGCGTTCGCGTCGCCGACGAAGTTCATCGGCCCGGTCTACGAACGCGAGCACGCCGAACGCCTGGCCGAGCGGAACGGCTGGACCATGGCCGCCGACGGGCCGCACTGGCTCCGGGTCGTGCCGTCACCGGAACCGGTCCGCCTGGTCGAGCAGGAGTCGATCGAGCACCTGGTCGGGTCGGGAACGGTCGTCGTCTGCGCCGGCGGGGGAGGCGCACCGGTCGTCGACGACGGGAAGCTGGAGGGTGTGGAAGCTGTGGTGGACAAGGATCTCACGGCCGCCGAACTCGCGATCGCGCTCAAGGCCGACCGCCTGCTCCTGCTGACCGACGTGTCCGCGGTCATGTCCGACTTCGGGCTGCCGAGTGCCGAGCCGCTGGACCACCTGGACCTCGGCGAGATCGATCAGCTGCAGTTCCTCGCGGGTTCCATGGGACCGAAGGTCGAAGCGTGCCGCCGGTTCGTCCTGGCGACCGGCTCCGAGGCGGCCATCGGCGCCCTCCCCGACGCCGCACGCGTCCTGGAGGGTTCGGCGGGCACCGCTGTGCGGTGATCCACTCCCAGAGGGCTTCAGGCCGCCACCGGGGCGGAGCACCTCGTGCGCACCTCGTGGAGGATCCACGTGACCGCCTCCGCCGAGCTCGGCGGCCGGGACGACCGGTGCAGCAGCGCCGGCGCGTTGCGCCAGATGTGCGTCCACGCGTCGAGGGCGGCGTCTTCGGCCGCGGCGGGATCGGCGTGACCGGTCTCCGCCCTCAAAGCGTCCGTGACGAGACCGAAGACCGCGCCCGCGAGGAGGTCGTACAGCCGACCGAACGCGGCCTGGTCACCCCGTGCGACGGCGGTCATGAGCTCGCCGGCGCAGGCCGTCCTCATCGCTGCCCGGGGCACACGGGAGCGGGCTCCGGAGCGCCGCCGTCCTGTGCGGTGATCCTGAATGCGCAGAGGTCGTACCCGTTGCGGAGCAGTGCCCTGGTCATGCCGAGCACGTCCTGGCGGGACGGAGTGGGCGTGCGCGCCAGCACGAAGCCGGTCCGGCGGTCCGGCGCGCCGACCACCGCCCAGCGGTAGTCGCGGTCGAGCCCGATCACCCAGTAGGTGCCCGGCCTGTCGAAGCTCCAGCCGTCGGCCGTCCGGACGAACGACACCTGCAGCTTCGAGGTGGAGGCGGGGTCGGTCAGGCGGGCCCTGCCCTCCAGCGACGTCGTCACGCCACCCTCGCGCGTGCACGAGTTCACGACCTTGACCTGGCCTTCCGGCAACAGGGTGTACACCGCGCCGTCGTTGCGGACGCACTGCGCCTGGAACGGCTGGGGGATCGCCGCCACCTGCACCCAGCGACCCTGGTAGCGCTCGAGGTCGACCGAGCGGACCGGCCGCACCTCGGTGTCGGGCGTGCCGGCGGTCGCCGGGACGGGGACCAGACACAGACCGAGTGCGAGGGCCGCCGCCACCGCCGTGAAACGCATGAGATCACCTTTCGACACCCAACGAGCCCTGCGCACAGAACGCTAGGGCCGGGGACGACGGCCTGCATGATGGCGGGACGGCCGGGTCGGCGTGGGTGGTTCGCCCTGGGCGGACCACGGCGCACCGCGGGCTTGCCGGGTGGCTCGGACCGGACAGGGCGGTCCGTTCGGGTCGGCGTGGGCGTGGCCGACCGCGGTCCGGGCAGGGCGAGCAAGAGCTTCACGGACCAGGGTCGTCGGGGGAGAGCCGGGGCTCACGGGCCAGGTCGCCGGGCAGCACCGGTCACATCCGGTCGAGCAGCCCCGCGACGTCATCGGGCTGCGCACCGGGGCTGGTCGTCCTGATCCCGTTGCTCCAGCCGAGGTCCTCGCGCCAGCGCAGCACCGGCCCGCGTCCGGTCACCACCTGACCGCGCATCGGACGCGCCGGTTCGAGGTCCAGGACCACCTGGGTCACGTCGATGCCCTCGCAGGCGAGGTAGTCGACGACGTTGTCGAAGTACTGGGCGATCGCGATGGGCGTGCGTCTCTCGCGGGTGTGGTGCACCGCGAACCTCCTTTGGGGCCGTGTGAACTCACACACCTTGCTGCCGTCGGAGCAGCGAAGTCAGAGCACAAGGTCCCGATCTGCCAGGGCCGGTAGGAGGAGTCGATACGCCCGTTCTCGCACAGGCGCGGCTGCCGGACGCCGGACCAGCCCACCGGATGACCGGGCCCGTCCGAGGCCGGACGTCGGCGAGCGAGTCGCCGGAGGGGCGTCCACGCGCACGCAGGGCCGGACCGGCCGCTGGTCGAGCTCCGTTGCTCCTGGAGGTCGTCGTGCCGCCGGGCGACCAGTGCTCCGCCGCGGCCGGTGCGGAAGCGGCGAAGGTCCCCGCGCGGGATGACTTCGGGCCCTCCAGACCCGCCGCCACGGGGACGAGCCTGGAAGTGCGCGTCCACGAACGACACTGGAGACATCTGTGACGGCACTGGTCCCGGCCCCGATCGAGATCCACCCCGGATCCGCCCGCCGCAAGGGCAAGGGGGCGACACTGCTCGGCCTGCTCCGCACCACCGACCACAAGCAGATCGGCGTGATGTACCTCGTCACCACCTTCGCCTTCTTCATGGTGGGCGGGGCCATGGCGATGCTCATTCGCGGCGAGCTGGCCCGGCCGGGACTGCAGTTCCTCTCCGCGGAGCAGTACAACCAGCTGTTCACCATGCACGGCACGGTGATGCTGCTGCTCTACGCGACGCCGAGCGTCTTCGGTTTCGCCAACTTCGTGCTGCCGCTCCAGATCGGCTCGCCGGACGTCGCGTTCCCGCGGTTGAACGCGTTGTCGTTCTGGCTCTTCCTGTTCGGTGGCCTGATCATGCTGGGCGGCTTCGTGACGCCGGGCGGCGCCGCCGACTTCGGCTGGTTCGCCTACGTCCCGCTCTCCGGCGCGGCCCACTCGCCGGGGGTCGGCGCCAACCTCTGGATCGTCGGGGTCGCGGTGGGCGGGCTCGGCACCATCCTCGGCGCGGTCAACATGGTCACGACGGTGGTGTGCCTGCGCGGCCCCGGGATGACGATGTGGCGGATGCCGATCTTCACCTGGAACGTCCTGGTCACCAGCATCCTGGTGCTGATCGTGTTCCCGATCCTCACCGCGGCGGGGTTCGGCCTGCTCGCCGACCGGCTGCTCGGGGCGCACGTCTTCGACCCGGCCAACGGCGGAGTCGTGTTGTGGCAGCACATGTTCTGGTTCTTCGGCCATCCCGAGGTGTACATCCTGGCGCTGCCGTTCTTCGGGGTGATCTCGGAGATCGTCCCGGTGTTCTCGCGCAAGCCGATCTTCGGCTACAAGGGCCTGGTGTGGGCGACGCTGTCGATCGCCGCGCTGTCCCTCGCGGTGTGGGCGCACCACATGTACGCCACGGGCGCGGTGCTGCTGCCGTTCTTCGCGCTGCTGACGTTCCTGGTCGCCATCCCGACGGGCATCAAGTTCTTCAACTGGATCGGCACGATGTGGAAGGGCCGGCTGACCTTCGAGTCGCCGATGCTGTTCTCCGTCGGCTTCCTGGTGACCTTCCTCTTCGGCGGGCTGAGCGGTGTCCTGCTCGCCGCACCGCCACTGGACTTCCACGTGTCCGACACCTACTTCGTGGTGGCCCACTTCCACTACGTCCTCTACGGCACGATCGTGTTCGCCACGTTCGCCGGGATCTACTTCTGGTTCCCGAAGATCACCGGCAGGATGCTGGACGAACGCCTGGCGGCGGTGCACTTCTGGACGACGTTCGTCGGCTTCCACCTCACCTTCCTGCTGCAGCACTGGCTCGGGAACCAGGGCATGCCCCGCCGTTACGCCGACTACCTCGCCACGGACGGCTTCACCGGCCTGAACACCCTGTCGACGGTCGGCGCGTACGTGCTGGGCGCCTCGACGTTGCCGTTCATCTGGAACGTGGTCAGGAGCTACCGGTTCGGCGAGGTCGTGACCGTCGACGACCCGTGGGGGTTCGGCGGCTCGCTGGAGTGGGCCACGTCGTGTCCACCGCCGCGGCACAACTTCACGGAGCTGCCCCGAATCCGGTCGCACCGGCCGGCGTTCGACCTCCACCACCCGCACATGATCGAGCGCAGCCATCGCGAAGCCCGCGTCGGGTTCACCGGGCGGGCGCTGGACGGAGCTGGTGACAACGAGCAGACCGGGGAGACGCCGTGACAGCCGAGCGGTGAACCGGGGGAATGCCGGGGTGTGCAGGTCGCCCTTTGCCGACCACGCGCGGACTTCCACGCTCACGGGGTCGTTTCCGAGCGCGGACGGACGGTGGGCCACAGAACGGCACGGCTGTGATCGGCCGTCGTGGCCCAGCCCGTGATCGTGCCCCTGTTGTTGATCTGCGCGGCTGTGCTCGAGGTGGCTCCGGGCAGCGTGCCGAGGTCGGAAGCCCGGCCGGTGCGGCTCCACCGCACGGCGTGTGACTCGAAGCTCCGCGGACTCACGTCCGCCCAGCCGACCACGGTGCCTTCGTCGTTGATGTCGTTCGACATGCTCTGCCGGCCACCCAACGTGCCCAGGTCTCTCGCCCGTCCGTTCTCGTCCCACCTCACCGCGTGCGAGAAGCCCTCCGGACCGGAGACCACCGCGAAGCCGGCGATCTCGTCGTGCGAGTCGATCTCGACCGGTGTGGACCTGGTGCTGTCGCGCAGATCGCGCAGGACCGCGACCCTGCCCTCGGAATCCCAGCGCACGGTGTACTGGCGGCCGTCCGCGGTGCCCGCGTACCCGAACGCCGTTCCCCTGTCGTTGATGCCTCGGGCGACGCTCCACGCCTCGTCCGGCAGCCTGTCCAAGGGCAGCCGACCGCCGTGCCGGTCCCACTTCCTCGCGACGGCGCCTTCGTTTCCGACGACCACGTCGAGGTTGTTGAGGCCGCTGAGCGTCGCGCGCGGCGAGATCTCGGTGATCGCACCGGTCGCGTCCCACAGCACCCCTGGGCCCGGCGACAGGCCGTTCCCGGCTTCTCCGATGACGGTCCCACGGTCGTTGATCACACGCGCGGTGGAATCCACCTCGCCTGGAAGTGTGCCCAGATCCGCGACCGTCCCGTCCCTCGCCCAGCGGACGGCCCGCGTGTGCCCGTTCTCACCGGCTGACGTGCCCACAGCGGTTCCGGCGTCGTTCAGATCCACCGCCGTGCTGCTCGTCTCACCGGAAAGTCTGCCGAGCCTGGTGATCCTTCCTCTGCGGTCCCACCGCACAGCGCGTGCCGAGCCGTCCCCGAGGTAGGCGATGCCGGCGACGAGATCGTGCTCGTTGAGGGCGTTCGGGTAGGCGGAACCTCCGAGGGATTCGAGCACGACCACGGGCGTGGACGTCGTCGTGACCGCGCCGGCGGGAGTGGGGAGGACCCCGCCGCTCGATCCGAAGGCCAGGACGGCCGCGGCACTGCCGCGGAGAACGGTTCGAACGGTGTTCACAACGCACCTCTTCCGTGAGTCGAGGGCTGCAACCGTGCCGGAGGCCGGTGTCACCGTTGCGGCCGATGTGCACCTGACCGAAGTGGGTGCGCGCCGTCCGCGCGGTGACCGGCGTGACCGCGCCGGACCTCCTGCCGCAGCAGGAACACGAGCGGCGGCAGCATGATCAGCACGTAGACGGTCTCGTACCACCCGAAGAGCCACAGCGGGACGTGGAACGCGATCACGGCCAGGTAGCCGAGGCGGGTCCACCGCCCGCCGGCCACCACGAGGATCCCCGCCGCGGCCTCGAAAGCGATGAGCAGGCAGATCAGCAGGACGTGGTTCGGCGGCACGACGGCCCGCCACGCCCGCGTCACCCAGTCGAAGTGGGCGGGATCGGCGAAGCCCGCGTAGTCGTCCCCGCGCGCCAGGTTGATCACGTGGAGCAGTGCGCCGCCGACGACGAACAGCACGCCCACCGCGATCCTGCCCACATAGAGCCCGACCTCCCAGCGGAGAGCGAGCAGTGCGCCGCTGATGGTCGCCACGACGCACACGAGCCACAGGGCGATGAAGAAGACGTAGTTCTGCACCGGTTCCACCTCCCGCTCCCATGGCAGCACCGGCTTCTCGCGGCACTCCAGTGCCGAACGGATCGCCCGGCCGGGGCACAGTGGCCCCGTTCGGATACCCCCGGGGGTAGTTGCAGGCGTGTCGCCATGCCGCGTACGGTGGTGTCACGGGTACCCCCGGGGGTATCTACGCAAAGTGTGGGCGACCAGCTGAAAGCCTTGTGCGGAAGAGGGAAATGACCATGTCGTTGGAAGTCGAGGTCGTGGCGACCTCGTCACTGGGAGACCGCAGCTATCTGGCGCACGACGGACGCGTGGCGGTCGTGGTGGACCCGCAGCGCGACATCGACCGGCTCGTGGAGCTGGCGGGCCGGCGCGGGATCAGGATCACCCACGTCGTGGAGACGCACCTGCACAACGACTACGTGTCCGGAGGCCTGGCGCTGGCGAGGCTGATGGGGGCGGTGTACGTCGTGGCCGGTGCCGACGACGTGGCGTTCGACCGGTTGCCCGTGGTGGACGGCGACGAGATCGTGCTGTCCGAACGGATGCGGCTGACCGTGCTGGCCACACCGGGGCACACGTTCCACCACGTCTCGTACGTCCTGCACGGGCCAGGAGGCCCACAAGGTGTGTTCACCGGTGGTTCATTGCTGTTCGGCACCACAGGTCGGACCGATCTGCTGGGCAAGCAGCACGCGAACACCCTTGCGCACCACCAGCACTCGTCGGTGCGCCGCCTCGCGGACCTGTTGCCGGACGGGGCGGAGATCTGGCCCACGCACGGGTTCGGCAGTTTCTGCTCCGCCACGCAGGCCGACGCACCGTCGTCGACGATCGGCAGGGAGAGGGCGAGCAACCCCGCGCTGTGCCTGGAGGCGGACGACTTCGTCGGCCAGGTGCTCGCCGGACTCGACGCCTATCCCGCCTACTACGCGCACATGGGCGTGCGGAACGCCGAAGGCGCCGGCCTGATCGACCTGACGCCGGTGCGGATCGCGGACGCCGCCGAGCTGCGCGGCCGCATCGAGGCGCGGGAGTGGGTCGTGGACCTGCGTTCGCGCAAGGCCTTCGCGCACCAGCACCTGATCGGCACGCTGAGCTTCGGGCTGGACGGGCCGATGTCCACCTGGCTCGGCTGGATGGTGCCGTGGGGCGCTCCGATCACGCTGCTCGGCGAGTCCGCCGAGGAGGTGGCGCAGGCGCAGCGGGAGCTGGCGCGGATCGGCATCGACCGTCCCGCTGCCGCCGCGACCGGCACACCGGAGCAGTGGGCGCGGGACGAGAGCGGTCTCGGGGAGCTGGCCGTGGCCACGTTCGCCGACCTGGCCGCCGCGCGAGCCGGCGACCCGCCGCACGGCCTGCCGCCCGCCGACGTCGTCCTGGACGTGCGGCTGGCCGGCGAGTGGCGGCAGGGACACCTCGAAGGCGCCGTCCACGTGCCGTTGCCCGAGTTGCCGCGGAGAGTGGCGGAACTGCCCGCCGGAACCGTGTGGGTGCACTGCCAGTCCGGGTACCGGGCGTCCATCGCGGCGAGCGTGCTGGCCGCGGCGGGACGTCGGGCGGTGCACGTCGACGACGACTTCGGCAACGCCGGCGCGACTGTCGCGGGGGAGCGGGCATGAGCTCACCGGTGACCCTGGACGCGGCCGGGCTCCGCCGGCAGCTGGAGACCGGAGCCGGCCCGCGGCTCATCGACGTGCGCACGCCCGGCGAGTTCGAGGCCGCGCACGTCCCCGGTTCCTACAACGTGCCGCTGGACCTGCTGCGCGAGCACCGCGACGAGCTGCGCGCGCACCTGGACGAGCAGGTCGTGCTGATCTGCCGAACCGGGCGGCGGGCCGTGGAGGCCGAACGGGCGCTCGCGGCCGCGGGACTGCCCAACCTTCGCCTGCTCGACGGCGGCATCACCGCGTGGCAGGCGGCGGGCGGGCCGGTGCGGCACGGGACACCGCGCTGGGACCTGGAACGCCAGGTCCGGCTGGTGGCGGGTGCGGTGGTGCTCCTCTCGGTCCTGGTCGGTCTGCTGGTGCCGCCGGTGACCTGGCTCGCGGCCCTGGTCGGCGCCGGGCTGGCCACGGCGGCCCTCACCGACACCTGTGTGCTGGGCACGGCGCTCTCGCGGCTGCCCTACAACCAGGGCCCGCGCACGACGTTCGCGTCCGTGGTGGCGGCGCTGGGCGATCGGAGCAGGTGAGCGGGATGGTGGTGCTCACGCTGCTCGCCGCGGTGCTCGTCGGCCTCGCGCTGGGGGTGCTCGGCGGTGGCGGGTCGATCCTGACCGTGCCGGTGCTGGTCTACCTGGCAGGCCAGGAACCCAAGCAGGCCATCGCGATGTCGTTGTTCGTCGTCGGTGTCACCAGCGCGTTCGGTGCCGTGTCGCACGCACGGGCCGGTCGGGTGCGGTGGCGGACGGGACTGGTGTTCGGAGCGGCGGGCATGGCCGGCGCCTACGGCGGTGGCCGCCTCGCGGAACTGGTGCCCGGAACGTGGCTGCTGGTGGGCTTCGCCGTGATGATGATCGCAACGGCGGTGGCGATGCTCCGCGGCCGGCGGGAGGGCGGCCCGGTGAAACCGCACGGGGAGCTCCCCGTGCCGCGGGTCGTCGCCGAAGGGCTCGTGGTCGGCGCGGTCACCGGCCTGGTCGGTGCCGGGGGCGGGTTCCTCGTGGTCCCCGCGCTGGCGTTGCTGGGCGGTCTGCCCATGGCGGTCGCCGTGGGCACGTCGCTCGTGGTGATCGCGATGAAGTCCTTCGCGGGGCTCGCGGGCTACCTCGCGACCGTCCACGTCGACTGGACGCTCACCCTGCTGGTCGCCGCCGCGGCGGTGGTGGGCAGCCTGGCCGGCGGGCGGCTGACCGGGCTGATCCCGGACACCGCGCTGCGCAAGGGGTTCGGCTGGTTCGTGCTCGTGATGGGCGGCTTCGTCCTCGCGCAGGAGCTCCCGGTGGCGGTCTGGGTGGTCCCGGTCCTGCTCCTGGGGGGCGCGGGCGGTGCGTGGCTGGTCGGACGCGTGCGGCAGAAGGCGGACAGGGGTGGCGGCCCCGAGTAGGGGCCGCCACCCTCGTCTCACCGGCTCAGCCAGCGGTCGAACGCCGCGAGGTGGCGTTGCGACGCGGTCAGCAGGCTGCCGTAGACGCGCTGGACATCGGGTGCGGTGAGTCCGCCGAGCGACTCGCGCAGCAGTGCGATGTCCGCCGTCTCCACGGCGCGTCCGGCCTCGAGCGCGGCGTCCTGGTTCGCGGCTCCCTGCGCCAGCAACCGGTCGTAGGTCGCCTGCACAGCCGGTGTCGCGAACTTTCCGGGCGCCTGGTTCGCGGTGGGATCGGTGATCCCGTAGCGGCTCAGCAGCGTCCGGACCGCTTCGAGGTGCGTGGTCTCCGACGCGGCGATGTGGTCGAAGACCGGCGCGTCGTAGCGGCGGGCGAACTCGGCGTACAGGTCGTGGGCCAGCTTCTCCTCCTCGGCGTTGGCCGCGAGCGCGGTGCGCTGCACCTCTGTGAGCGTGCCGCTCGGGTCGGTGATGCCGGGAACGGCGAGGCATCCTCCGTCGCGCGGCCCGCCGCGCGGCGTGGTGACCGGGCCGTGGCCGGGGCCGGGGCCGTTCATCGGCGGTGAGGCGGTCGCCAGTGCGACCGTCCCGGCGAACGCACCCGCCGTGACGATTCCGGCCGCCGTGATCGCGGCGATCCGGGTCCGGGTCTTCATGGCTCCTCCTTTCCTCGTGACGGTCCCATCGTCGGCCTCGCCCGCGAAGGCGGTGCGCAGATCGTGTGGAGATGACGTGGAGCCCTTGCCCGGCAGGTACTTCGTCCCTCGAACGGGGAGATCCGTCCGCGTAGACAGGACCTGTGGCAGACACCGTGCTCGTCGTGGAGGACGAGAAGGAGATCCGCGAGCTGCTGCGCCGGTACCTCGAACGCGCGGGGTTCACCGTGCTGACGACGGGTTCCGGCGCGCACGCGCTTTCGGTGGTGGCCGACGGCACGGCCGCCCTGGTGGTGCTGGACCTCGGCCTGCCCGACGTCGACGGGATCGAGGTGCTGCGCGCGGCACGGGAGTCGGGGCGCACGCCGGTGGTCGTGCTGACCGCGCGGGGCGAGGTGGAGGACCGCATCCGCGGTCTGGAGCTCGGCGCCGACGACTACGTGACCAAACCGTTCAGCCCCACCGAACTCGTGCTGCGGGTGCAGGCGGTGCTGCACCGCGTGAACTCCGCCGCACCGCCCGGACCGGTGTCCTTCGGGCAGGGGCGCCTCCTGCTCGACGAGGAGAGGCGCGAAGCGCGCTGGGACGGTGAGCTGCTGGAGCTGACTCCCACGGAGTGGGGGATCCTCGCCGCGGTCGCGTCGGTTCCCGGCCGGGTGTACTCGCGCTACGAGCTGATCAACCGCGTGCGCGGCTACGAGTTCGAGGGGTACGAGCGCACGATCGACTCCCACGTGAAGAACCTGCGCCACAAGCTCGGCCCCGGTGGGCCGGACGTGGTGCGAACGGTGATCGGCGTCGGCTACCGGCTGGGGCTGAGCCGTGATCCGTGACCGCTTCGGCCCGTTGAGCACGCGCCTGCTCGCGGCGTTCCTCGTCGTCGCGCTGTCGTCGGTGGTCGTGCTCACCGGCGGCGCGCTGTGGGGAACGGGCCGGGGCCTGGAGGCGGCGGAGACGGCCGCGCGGCGGCAGGCCGCCGACCGGGTGGCCGCTGCTGTCGCCGCCGCCTACACCGCCGCGGGCGGGTGGGGCGGCGTGAACCTCGCCGCGGCCGCCGACCTCGCGACGGGCGCCGGGGCCCGCCTCGTGGTGAGGACGGCCGACGGCGTGACGGTGTCCGGTCACGGCCGCGGCATGCCGATGAACACCGGGACCGGAGCGGGTCGGGTGGAGACGCAGGTGGTGGCGGGCGGTGCGGTGGTGGGCTCCGTCCTGCTGGTCTTCGGCTCCCCAGCCGATCCCGCCGCGCGGGACGTCGCCTGGGGCTGGATCCTGCTCGCGGCGGGCGTCGCCCTGGTGGTCGCCGGCCTCGCCACGTGGTTCGTGGGCCGGCGGATCGTCGTGCCGCTCGCCCGTCTCACCCGCGCCGCGAGGCGCATCTCCGCCGGGGACCGCTCGGCGCGAGCGGGGGTGCACGCACCGGGAGAGCTCGGCGAGCTCGCGACCGCGTTCGACCACATGGCGGAGGAGGTCGCGCGCGCCGAGCGGACGCGTCGCGACCTGACCGGTGACGTCGCGCACGAGCTGCGCACGCCGCTGGCCGCGCTGCAGGCGGGGCTGGAGGAGCTGCGGGACGGGCTGGCCGAGCCGGACGCCGCCCGCCTGAGCGCCCTGCACGACCAGGCGCAGCGACTCGGCCGGATCGTGCGGGACCTGGCCGAGCTCGCCGAGGCGGAGAGCGCGGCGCTGTCGTTGCAGTGGCGGGAGACCGACCTCGCCGAGGTCGCGCGGACGGCGGTGCGCGCGCACGACGCCCACCTGCGCGCCGCCGGCCTGGAGGTGGTCACCGAACTGGAACCCGGAGTCGTGGTGCGCGCGGATCCCGACCGCCTGCACCAGGCGCTGGGCAACCTGCTGTCGAACTGCGCGCGTCACGCCCGCCGCGGCGCGAGGGTGACGGTGCGCGTCCGTCGTGCCGGCGAGGCCGCGCTGGTGGAGGTGCACGACACCGGACCCGGCATCCCGGCGGAGGAGCTCGGGCACGTCTTCGAACGGCGCTGGCGCGGGGACTCCGCGCGCGGCACGGCCGGAACCGGTATCGGGCTCGCCGTCGTCAAGGAGCTCGTGACCGCCCACGGCGGCACCGTCACCGCCACTTCCGGCGGTGACGGCACCCTGTTCACCATCACCCTGCCGCGGTCACCCGCGCGGTGAGCGCGTCCAGCGCGGCGCGCAGACGCACGCCCGCCTCCTCGGCGACCGGGCCCAGTCCCTCCTGCCCGGTCATCTCGGTCATCACGTCCGGGGCGAGGGCCTGGACGACCGTGTGTCCGGCGTCCGCGCGGACGACCACGTTGCACGGCAGGAGCAGGCCGATCGTCCGGTCGACGTCCAGCGCCCGCTGCGCCAGCGGTGGGTTGCAGGCTCCGAGGATCACGTACGGCTCCATCTCGGCGCCGAGCTTCTCCCGCAGCGTCGCCCGGACGTCGATCTCGGTCAGCACACCGAAACCCTGGTCCTTCAGGGCCGTGCGGACGGCTGCCACGGCGTCGTCGTGAGGCAGGTCGAGGGTGACGGTCAGGTCGTACTTCACGGTCGTCGCTCCTCTCCGCGGCGGGATCGTGCGGCGGCGCGCACCTGGTCCATGTCGAGCTCGCCGACCTTGGTGATCAGCTCCTCGAGGGCGGTGGCGGGAAGAGCGCCGGGCCGGGAGTAGACGACGACGCCGTCACGGATGACCATCAGCGTCGGGATGGACGAGATGCCGAACGCCTCCGCCAGTTCCGCCTCCGTCTCGGTGTTCACCTTGCCGAACGTGAGGTCGCCGTGCCGTGACGCGGCCTGTTCGAAGACCGGTGCGAAGACCCTGCAGGGGCCGCACCAGGACGCCCAGAAGTCGACCAGGACCGTGCCCGGGCGGGTCGTGACGTCGGTGAAGTTGTCCTTGTTCAGTTCGATGGTGTCCACAGCGGACTCCTCCTCAGTTGGTCGCCGCGCGTGCGATCAGCGCCGCACCGAGCTCGGACGCCTCGGCGGGGCTCAGGCTGATCCACTCGCTGCGGTGCCCCTGGTGACCGGACGAGATCCGCACGGTCACCCAGCGGATCGAGCTCGCGGGAATGGCCGCGTGCCCCACGGTGATGTGGCGCCCGCACCTGGTCGTGATCACCTTCAGTTCGCCGTCGTTCATCTGGTTCCTCCGGTCACATACACCCAGGGGTATCTGGTTCAACGTCGCCCGGCGGTTCTCCATTCCCCTTCAGGTACCCTGGGGGGTACTCGAGGAGGTAGCCGGTGGAGATGGACGAAGACGTGCTCGCGGACGTGGTCAAGCGACTGCGCCGGGTGCAGGGCCAGGTCGGCGGGCTCGTGCAGATGATCGAGTCCGGACGCGACTGCAAGGACGTGATCACGCAGCTGGCGGCCGCGTCGCGAGCACTGGACCGGGCCGGCTTCAAGCTGATCGCCAGCGGTCTGGAGAAGTGCGTCTCCGACGACTCCGAGCAGGCGGTGGCCGACCGCGCCCAGCTCGAGAAGCTGTTCCTCGCACTGGCCTGACCCGGTCACGGCGCCAGCAGGCAGACGGGCGGCAGGACGAACCAGCGCAGCGCCTCGAAGTCCTCAGGCAGGCCGGTGGGCCCGTCGTCGACGAGGTCGGCGCGGGCCGCGAACAGGCACCTGGCCTCGTCGAGCTGAGTCGCGAGCGCCGCGTCGCCGGCGCGAGCCGGTGCGGCGGGGACCTCCCCGGTCACGGCCGCGCGCAGGTCCGGCAGTCCCAGCGGGACCGTCGCGGCGGCACGATGGGTCCAGAGTCCCGTGTGCGGGTCGAAGACGTAGTCGGTCAGCAGCCGGTGGCCGTGACGGGCGACGAGCCGGACCGCCTCGACCAGGTAGTCGCGGACCGCGTCGGTGATGAAGTAGTTGAAGCCGAGCCGCACCCAGCCGGGCTTCACGCCCTCGCAGCCGATGGCGACCTCGTGGTCGTAGCCGTGGGAGTGCGCGGTGTCGATGGCCAGCAGCCGGTGGCCGTACGGTCCCGCGCACGAGCAGCCACCGCGCGCCTGGACGCCGAACAGGTCGTTGAGCACGGCGACCACGAAGTTGTGGTGCAGGAACCGGTCGCCCGAGCGGATCCGGAACGACACGATCGGCAGCCGCGCGGCGCCGTGGTCGCCGAGGATCTCGATGCCCGGCTCGTCCTCCCACGTCGCGAAGGCGTGCCGCCACAGGCGTTCCTCGCGGTGCTGGATCGTCCGGGTGCCGACGGCCTCCTTGAGCGCGAACACCAGGCCCGCCCTGATGGACTCGACGATGGCCGGTGTGCCGCCCTCCTCGCGCGCCACGGGGTCGTCCAGGTAGCGGTGACCGTCCGGCCGCACGAAAGCGACCGTGCCACCACCCGGCACGGTGGGCACGGTGTTGGTGACGAGCTCCCGCCGGACGACGAGGACCCCGGGGGTCTGCGGACCGCCGACGAACTTGTGCGGTGAGAGGAAGACGGCGTCCTTGTGGTCACCACGGCCCGGAGCGCTCTCGCGCACGCGGATCGGCACGTACGGGGCCGCCGCGGCGTAGTCCCAGAAGGACAGTGCGCCGTGGTCGTGCAGCAGCGCCGCGATGCTGTCGGTGTTGGTCAGCACGCCGGTCACGTTCGAGGCGGCGGAGAAGCTGCCGATCCTCAGTGGACGGTTTTCGAACCGGACGAGCTGCCTGCGCAGCTCGGCGAGGTCGATGTGCCCGTGGTCGTCCTCGCCGATCACCACGACGTCCGCTGTCGACTCGCGCCACGGCAGCTCGTTGGAGTGGTGCTCGTAGGGGCCGACGAACACGACCGGTCGCTCGTGCGGTGGGATGCGCCGGCTCAGCGAGTACTCCTGGTCCAGCCCGGCCGGGATCCTGATCTCCAGGATGCCGATGAGCTTGCTGATCGCGGCGGTCGCACCGGAACCGCAGAAGATCACGAGGTCGTCCTCGGTCCCGCCGACCGAGTCGCGGATCAGGCGCCGCGCCTGCTCCCGCAGCCTCGTGGTGTACCGGCCGGTGCCGGAGCTCTCGGTGTGGGTGTTGGCGTAGCGCGGCAGGACGTGCGCGCGCAGGAAGTCCTCGACGAAGTCCAGCGCCCGGCCCGACGCGGTGTAGTCCGCGTAGATGATCCGGCGCGGGCCGTACGGACCGTCGAGCACGTCGTGGTCTCCGATGAGCCCGCGGCGGATGCGTTCCAGCAGAGGCGATGCCGGTGCTGCGAGGACGTTGCTCGTCACGGTTCCATCCTGGATCCGGCGGCACGGCGGGGACGCGGTCGATGGGCCCGCTCGTGCGGGGACGTTGGCCCCTGGGAGCTCCTCCCCGCGGATCGAAGACTGTGACCATGACCAAGCGGATCGTGATCCTCGGCGGTGGCACCGGCGGAACCCTCGCCGCGAACAGGTTGCGCCGCGCGCTGGACGCGGAGTGCGAGATCACCGTCGTCGACCGCGACGACGACCACGTCTACCAGCCCGGGCTGCTGTTCCTGCCGTTCGGGCTCGCCCACGCGGACGACCTGGTGCGGTCCCGGCGGCGGCAGCTGCGCGAGGGCATCGCCTACCGCGACAGCGGGGTGGACCACGTGGACGTCGAGGCGAACGTCGTGCACCTCGCGAACGGCGAAGTGCTCGGTTACGACGTCCTCGTCATCGCCACCGGCGCCCGGCTCGCGCCGGAGGAGACCGAGGGTCTGACCGGTGCCGGCTGGTTGTCGAGGACCTTCAGCTTCTACGACCTGCCCGGGGCGACGGCGCTCGCACGGGCGCTGCGCGAGTTCACCGGCGGCCGGATCGTCGTCAACGTCGTGGACCTGCCGATCAAGTGCCCGGTCGCACCGCTCGAGTTCTGCTTCCTGGCGGACTGGTACTTCCACGAGCGCGGCATCCGCGACCGCGTCCGGCTGACCTACGTCACGCCGCTCGACGGCGCCTTCACCACCCCCGTCGCCGCCCGGTCGCTCGCCGGAATGCTGCAGGAGAAGGGCATCGAGCTCGTCACCGAGTTCAACACCGGTGAGGTCGACGGCGAGGAGGGGAAGCTGGTCTCCTACGACGGGCGCGAGGTCGAGTTCGACCTGGCGGTCGTCGTGCCGGTGCACGGAGGCGCCGAATGCGTGGAGCGCTCCTGGGGACTGGGTGACGCGCTCGGTTTCGTGCCCACCGACGAACACACCCTGCAGTCCGAGGTGAGGGACAACATCTTCGTCATCGGCGACGCCGCCGCCGTCCCCACGTCGAAGGCGGGGTCCGTGACCCACTTCGAGGGAGAGGTGCTCGTCCGCAACGTCGAGCGGCACCTGGCGGGACAGGATCTCGACGCGAGCTTCGACGGCCACACCAACTGCTTCATCGAGAGCGGCTTCGGCAAGGCGTTGCTGATCGACTTCAACTACGACACCGAGCCGGTGCCCGGTCACTACCCCGCTTCGGTGGGGTTGCCGCTGCTCAAGGAGTCGAGGCTCAACCACCTCGGCAAGCTGATGTTCTCCTGGCTGTACTGGCACAGCCTGCTGCCCGGACGGAACCTGCCGGGCGTGTCCACCGCGATGCCCAGAGCGGGCAAGCGGTTCGAAGTGGCCCAGGGAGGAAGCTGATGCCCACCAAGCTGTACGCGGGGACCGAGGTGACGGTGACCGACGAGGGTTTCTTCACCGACCCCGGCCAGTGGAACGAGGACATGGCGCCGGAGATCGCGCGGGAGGCCGGCATCGGCGACCTGAGCGCGCGGCACTGGCAGGTCATCGACTTCATGCGCGCGGAGTTCGCCGAGAAGGGCAGCGGGCCCACGGTCCGGGCGCTCGGCAAGACCTCGGGCGTCAGCGTGAAGGAGCTCTACCAGCTCTTCCCGAAGGGCCCGGCGAAGCTCGCCGCCCGGATCGCGGGCATCCCGAAGCCGCGTGGCTGCATCTGATCGCAAGAAAGGACGGTCCGCGATGACCGACAAGATCGAGAAGGTCTCCGTCATCGTCTCCAAGGGCTCGCTGGAGGGGATCTACCCGGCCCTCATCATGGCCAACGGCGCCCGCGCCGAGGGCATCGAGGCGAACCTGTTCTTCACGTTCTTCGGCCTCGACGCCGTGCACAAGGCCAAGCACGAGCACATCAAGCTCGCCACCGTCGGCAACCCGGGCCTGCACCTCGCGACCTGGGCGGGCGGACTGCCCGGCATGTCCGCGGTGATGACGCACCACCTCGCGCGCAAGATGGACGACCTCGACATCCCGCCGATCCCCGAGTTCGTCGAGCTGATCGCGGACACGGGCGCCGGCCTCTACGCCTGCCAGGCCTCGGTCGACCTGTTCGGACTGTCCAAGGAGGACTTCGTCGACCAGGTGCGGGACATCATCACGGTCGGCGAGTTCTACGACCTCGCGGCGGGCGGCCAGATCATCTTCACCTGACCGCCCGTCCGGGCGGGAACCGGATGCGGGCGCCTGTACCGCCGTCGTCCCGAACACGTGGCCTGAAGGTGTTGTCCGAAGCGCCCAGGGCGCGCGGGCCTGACCTCGATGCGGGGCTGGTGCGGCTACGCGGTGCCGCGTTCGGGCGCCTGGCGCCCGGCAAACTCTCGAGAAAGGACACCGAGGTGAAAGCAGCGGTCGTGACCGACTTCAGCAAACCGTTGGAGATCCAGGAGTTGCCGACACCCGAACCGGGACCCGGTCAGATGCTGGTGCGGATCGAGGCGTCGGGGCTGTGCCACACCGACATCCACGCGGCGCACGGTGACTGGCCGGTCAAACCCCGGCCGCCGTTCGTTCCCGGCCACGAGGGGATCGGCCGCGTCGAGGCGGTCGCCCCCGGCGTCGCGAGCGACTGGGTGGGCAAGCGGGTCGCCATTCCGTGGCTCGGATCCGCCTGCGGCAGCTGCCGGTACTGCGTCTCCGGCTGGGAGACGCTGTGCGAGAGCCAGGTCAACAGCGGCTACTCGGTCGACGGCGCCTACGCCGAGTACGCGCTCGCTCACGCCAACGGCGTGGTCGAGGTTCCGGACGGCGTGTCCTCGGTGGACGCCGCGCCGCTGACGTGTGCCGGGGTGACCACGTACAAGGCCATCAAGGTGGCGAAGGTCGTGCCGGCGGAACGGGTCGCGGTGTTCGGCATCGGCGGACTCGGGCACATGGCGGTGCAGTACGCGCGTCTCGTCGGTGGCTTCGTCACCGCCGTCGACGTCGAGCAGGGCAAACTCGACCTTGCCCGCGAGCTGGGCGCGGACCACCTGGTGAACGCCGCGCAGACCGATCCGGTCGAGGCGATCCGCGCGGTCGGCGGCGCCGACGTGGCCGTGGTGCTGGCCGCCTCGCCGAAGCCGTTCGCGCAGGCGTACCGGTCACTTCGCCGCGGCGGCCGGCTCGTGATGGTGGCGCTGCCCGCCGACGACGCCGCGATCACGGTCCCGATCTTCGACACCGTTCTCGGCGGGATCTCGGTGATCGGCTCGATCGTGGGCACCCGTGCCGACCTCGCCGAGGTGTTCGCCCTGCACGCGGCGGGCCGCACCAGGGTGATCACGCAGACCCGCGTGCTCGACGACGTCAACGAGTCCTTCGACGACGTGCTCAACGGCCGCGTACCGGCACGGCTGGTCTTCCAGTTGTGAGGCTCCGCCGTTCTGCCTGAGTCCGGAGCAGGATCGGGCGTTCCGGCTCTGTCCGGAAGAGTCGTTCGTCCTCCGGAGCCGGAACTTCCGGTTCTGCACCGGGGCGACGCGCCTGCCTACGGTGCTGGACGGGCAGGGAGTGCGCACTTGGTCGCACCAGCGCGCGGAGGTGGGAGTGAGGGCAGATGGGCGAAGGCGCGACACGGCCGGGGGAGGCGGCTCTCTGGAAGCTCGTGCCTCTCCTGAACTCGATCGTCGGGGACGTCCGCGGCACGCCGGACGTGAGCGCGACGAGCAGGTCTGTCGTGGAGGCGGCGGTGAGCGATCTGGCCGGAGCCGAACACGCGAGCGTGGTGGTGGTCGGCGAGAAGTGGCCGGTCGCGGCGTCGAGCCGGCTCGCGTCCGAACTGGACGATGCACAGCACGCGCTGAACGAGGGACCGTGCGTCGACGCTCTGCGCGAACGGGCCGTGCACACCGGTGACCTCACCCGCGAAACCCGGTGGCCGGGGTTCGCCGCCTTCGCGGCAGGACGGAGGATCCGTTCCGCCCACGTGGTTCAGCTCTTCGTCACCGGGTCCGTGCGGGGAACGCTGAACCTCTACTCGTCACAGGTAGGTTCGTTCACCGCGGACGAGGAGAAGCACACCCACCTGTTCGCGAGCCACGCCGCCATCGCCATCGCGGCCGCGCGGCACAAAGCGCAGATGCTGCAGGCGATCGAGATGCGCGACACGATAGGCATGGCCAAGGGCATCCTCATGGAGCGCGACGACCTCGGCCCCTCGGAGGCGTTCCAGCTTCTCGTGAGGACGTCGCAACGCTCGAACATGAGGTTGCGGACGTTGTCCAGCTGGATCGTCGCCAACAGACGTGCTCTGTGACCCCACCGGCTCCGGGGTGCCCGTTCAGATCGGAGCGATCAGCCCGTAGTGGCCGTCGTAGCGGTGGTAGAGCAGGTGTCCCCGGCCAGTGGTGAGGTCCCGGTAGAACAGGAACGGGTACTCGGTCTCGGTGAGCCGGTGCACGGCCTGCTCACCGGACAGGTCCGGGATCGGATGCGGGGTGAACGTCAGGGGCAGGCGCGGAGGCGTCGCGGGTGGAGCCGGTGAGCCCAGGCGTGCCATCCGGTAGCCGGTGGGCCCGATCCGGTAGACCACGCCGTCCTGCCCGCTGTCGCCGTCGACGAACAGGTGCGCGTCGAAGTCCATCAGGTCCATCGTCAGGGCCGCCTCGTCCGGGGTGCGGCGTGCCGGTGGCACCTCCTTGCGGCGCACGACCTCCCGCTGCCCGGCCGGCCTGGCCTGCGGCCGGGGGCGTCCCCGGCGGCCGGGCTCCGGCCACCGCCGGGGACGCCACGGTGCGTCCAGCCGCGCGAGCTGCTCGCCCAGCCGGACGCCGATCAGAGCGCCCGTCTCCTCCCAGCGGGCGGTTCCCGCCTGCACCCGTACCGGTCGTCCGTCGGCCACGAGGTTCACCTGGGCGAGGGCCGGCCACGACGCGCCGGACGAGGTGTCGGCGGTCAGCCTGATCCGCGCCGCGGACCACCGGCCCCGCAGAGGGCGGAGCACCGCGGCGACCTGCGACCGGACGAGCTCCCGCGCGTCCTCGGCCGCCTGGCCCGCTGTGGTGATCGCGATCTCTCCCACCGAAGCCACCTGCCCGCTCACCCGGCCTCCTCAAGTCTCCAGAGCGCATGATCATGGTGCGACCGCACGTTGACGCCCAGCAGTGCCGAACGTCCCGACCGGTGGCTGCCAACGCCTCTGGAGCCGTGCGCCGTGCGCGGGTGGCCGGTGGTGGCGCTCAGCCGGTGGGCCGGTCGGCGGTCCGGCGTTCGAGGAAGACGGTGTCGCGCCAGACCCCGTGGTGCCGGGCGATGCGTTCGCGGACACCGAGGGTGCGGAAGCCGGCGGAGTGGTGCAGGGCGAGGCTGGCGCGGTTCTCCGGGAAGATCGAGGTCTGCAGCGTCCAGACCCCGGCGTCGTCGGCCGCGGTGACCTGCCGGTGCACCAGGGCCTTGCCGACGCCCCGGCCGCGGAAGTCCGCACCCACGTACACGGAGGTCTCGGCCACTCCGGCGTAACAGTCCCTTGTGGACACCGCGGTGAGGGCGGCCCAGCCGGCGACCTGGCCGTCGACCTCGGCGATCCAGCGGTGGTCCGGGAGCCACTTGGCGTCGAGCGCCCTGCGCAGGGGCACTTCGGTTTCGAACGTCGCGTTCCCCGTCGCGATGCCTTCGCCGTAGATGCGGCGCACGGCGTTCCAGTCGTCGCCGTGCAGTGGCCGGACGTGGACGTCCGCCGGGAGGTCGCCGGGGCAGCAGGGACGCGGTGCGAGCAGGCCCATGACGACGTCGGCGGCGTGGGGGAGGCCGGTGCAGCAGGACGGGTTCACGCTGACGTGGGTCGTGGTGCCTTCCCTGTGCTGCCGGAGGAAACCGACCTCGACGAGCTTGCGCACGTGGTGCGAGCAGGTGGACTGGCTGATGCCCGCGAGCTCGGCGAGTTCACCGACGGTCACAGCGCGGCCCGCGGTCGCGACGGCGTGCAGCAGGCGCACGCGGGTCGGTTCCGCCAGGCACGCGAACCAGTCGGCGTAGGTCGCGGCGTCCTCGGCGGGGAGCACGGCCGGCGTGGGCGCGGTGGTCGTCATGGATGAAGTATCGATCGTCATCGATGGTTGCGTCAATCGATGGCGGTCGATACAGTCCCACTCGCTGATTCGAGATACTTCGATACAAGGGGTGTGTGGTGAGCGAGTTTCCTGTCGTCGTGGTGGGTGCCGGGCCTGCGGGTTTGTCCGCGGCGGCGCATCTGGTCGAACGGGGAGAGCGGGTGCTCGTGCTGGAGGCGGGCGAGCGCGCCGGTGCAGCGGTGTCGCAGTGGCACCACGTCCGGCTGTTCTCGCGGTGGAGCGAACTGGTCGACCCGGCGGCCGCACGACTGCTGGCCGGAACCGGCTGGGCGCGGCCCGACGGCGACTCCTACCCGACCGGGGCGGAGTGGGCCGACCTCTACCTGACCCCGCTGGCGGACGCCCTGGGTGACCGGGTGCGCTTCGGCGCGCGGGTGGTCGGTGTGGCCCGGCGCGGGCGCGACCGGGTGGTGGACGCCGGTCGTGAGGTCGAGCCGCTGACCGTGCACGTCAGGACCGGTGACGGCGAGGAGCGCCTCACGGCCCGGGCGGTGATCGACGCGTCCGGCACGTTCGGCTCCCCGAACCCGCTGGGTGGCGACGGACTGCCCGCGGTGGGGGAGGAGGCCGCGTCCGCCCGGATCAGCTACCGCGTGCCCGACCTCGTCGCGGAGCGCTCCCGGTACGCGGGCAAGCGGGTCGTCGTGGCGGGCAGCGGCCATTCGGCGCTCACCGCGCTGGTCGCGCTGGGGGCGCTGGCCGAGCAGGAGCCCGGCACGCGGATCGTGTGGCTGCTGCGGCGCGGCGCGGTGGGCACCGTCTTCGGTGGCGGCGAGTCCGACCAGCTGCCGGCGCGCGGTGCCCTGGGGACGCGGGCGAGGCAGGCGGCCGAGGCGGGGCACGTCGAGACCGTCACCGGGTTCCGCACCGCCGCGGTCGAGCGGGGTGCGGACGGCAGGCTGGCGCTGGAGTCGTTCGACGGGCACCGGGTCGAGGGCGTGGACGAGGTCGTGGTGCTGACCGGGTTCCGTCCCGACCTGTCGTGGCTGTCGGAGGTCCGGCTGGACCTGGACCCGGTGCTGCAGGCGCCGGCGAAGCTCGCGCCGCTGATCGACCCGAACGTCCACTCGTGCGGCACGGTCTACCCGCACGGTGAAACCGAGCTGCGGCACCCCGAACCGGGTGTTTACCTGGTCGGCATGAAGAGCTACGGCCGCGCGCCGACGTTCCTGTCGCTCACGGGCTACGAGCAGGCCCGCTCCGTCGTGGCCGCGATCGCGGGCGACCACGAGGCGGCGGCGCGCGTCGACCTGGTGCTGCCCGAGACCGGGGTGTGCGGTGGTGCGGGTGTGTTCGACGCGCCGCAGGAGCAGAAGAACAGCGGCGGCTGCTGCGGTGCTCCCGAAACCGTCGGCGTGACGATCGGTCTCGCGCCCGGTGCCCGCTGACATCGCGACGACGCGGCCGGGTGTCGGCACCGGGCCGCGTCGCGTGCTGGTCGTGTTGTGCACCACCGAGATCATCAGCTGGGGAGTCCTGTACTACGCGTTCCCGGTGCTGCTGCCGACCATCGGCTCGCGGACGGGGTGGTCGCTCGCGGCGATCACGGCCGGGTTCTCGGCGAGCCAGGTCGTCGCGGGTCTCGTGGGGATCCCCGTCGGGAGGGTGCTCGACCGGCACGGACCGCGCGCGATCATGACCACCGGTTCGGTGCTCGCCGTGCTCGCGCTGCTGGCGCTGGCGCGGGCGACGTCGCTGATGTGGTTCACCGCGGCGTGGTTGCTGGCCGGCGTGGCGATGGCCGGGGTGTTCTACGCGCCCGCGTTCGCCGCGTTGACGCGCTGGTACGGGCCGCGCCGGGTGTCCGCGCTGACCGCGCTCACCCTGGTGGCGGGCCTGGCGAGCACGGTGTTCGCGCCGCTCACGGCCGTGCTCAACGACCGCCTGGACTGGCGCGGCACCTACCTCGTCCTCGCCGGGTTCGTCGCCGTGACCACCATTCCGCTGCACCTGCTGGGCCTGCGCCTGCCGTGGCCCGCGGTCGAGCACGAGACCGCGCACGCACCGGCGGCGGTGGCGCGCAGCAGGCCGTTCCTGGTGCTCGTCGTCGCGATGAGCCTGGCCGCGTTCAGCGTCTACGCCGTCGTCGTCAACCTCGTGCCGCTGCTGGCCGAACGCGGCATGACCACCTCGGCCGCCGCGGTCGCGCTCGGCCTCGGCGGGGTCGGTCAGGTCCTCGGCCGCCTCGGCTACGCCCGGCTGGCCGCGCGGACCTCGGTGCGCTTCCGCACCCTCGTGGTCCTCCTGGTCGGCGCCGCCGTGACCACGGCCCTCGGCGTGGTGCCCGGTCCGGCGTCGCTGCTGGTCGCGGGCTCGGTCCTCGCGGGAGTCACGCGCGGGATCTTCACGCTGGTGCAGGCGACCGCGATCACCGACCGCTGGGGTGCCACCCACTACGGACGGCTCAACGGCCTGCTCACCGCACCGGTGATGCTCACGGCGGCGATCGCGCCGTGGGCGGGGAGCGCGCTGGCGGAACGGCTCGGCGGGTACCCGGCGGTGTTCGTGGTGCTGGGCGCGATCGGCGTGCTGGCGGCCGCGTTGTCGACCGTCGGCGTGCCGGACCTCCACGGCCTGTCGAGGTCCGGCACGCGACAGCCCGGCCCTGGCCACACCTAGTCGAGGAGTTCCGCGACCAGGCCGCGCACGCGGCGGTCGATGTCGTCGCGGATCGGCCGGACCGCGTCGACGCCCTGACCCGCCGGGTCGTCGAGCTGCCAGTCGAGGTAGCGCTTGCCGGGGAAGACCGGGCAGGTGTCACCGCAGCCCATCGTGATCACCACGTCGGAGGCCTCGACGTCGGCGGTGGTGAGCTTCGAGGGAACCTCGGCGGTGATGTCGAGGCCCCATTCGGCCAGCGCCGCCGCGGCGGCCGGGTTGACCTTCTCGGCGGGTTCGGACCCCGCCGAACGCACGGCGATGCGGCCCATGCCGTAGTGCTGCAGCAGCGCGGCGGCCATCTGGGAACGCCCGGCGTTGTGCACGCAGACGAACAGCACCTCGGGGGTCTCGGACACGGTCATCTCCTCGTTGCGGGTGGTGCGGGTCGGGTGAGCAGCGGGTGCCGTCTCAGTCCCGGAGAAGTTCGGACAGCAGTCCGCGGACTCGGCGGTCGAGCTCGTCGCGCACGTCGCGGACTGCGCTCAGCGACGCCCCCGCCGGATCGGCGACGTCCCAGTCGAGGTAGCGCTTGCCGGGGTGGACCGGGCAGGAGTCGCCGCAGCCCATCGTGACCACGACATCGGCCGCGCGCACGACCTCGTCGGTCAGCGGCTTGGGGAACGCCTCGGTCAGCTCGATGCCGAGTTCGGCGAGGGCGTCGGTGACGGTCTGCGGGATCGACCCGGTGGGCCTGCTGCCCGCCGAGCGCACGGAGACCTTGCCGAACGCGTGGTGCTCGAGCAGGGCGGCGGCGATCTGGGAGCGGCCCGCGTTGTGCACGCACAGGAACAGCACCTGCGGCACGGTGGTGGTCGTCAGGCCGTCGGCGCGGCCGTGGTCGGTCAGCCTCTGCCGGGCGAACCGCGCGGTCAGGACCGGCAGGTAGGTGGTGACGGTGGCGTTGGCGGCGAGCAGGTCGTAGGTCTCGTCCACGACGTGCTCGACGGTCTCCCGGCTGAACACCCCGTGGAACCTGTCGCAGAGTTCGTCGGTGATCCGGAGCAGCTGGGCACTGAGCTCGTGCCGGGGGAGTCCGCTGGTGCGGGACATCAGATCTCCTTGGACCGAAGTTCGTCGATGCAGATCACACCCGGTGTATCGACTTTTGTCAATCCAAGCGGCTATGGTCTTGCTCATGACGAGCCCCGACCAGACGCTGCTCGACTCGACGGCCGCCGCACGCCTGTTCAAGGCGCTCGGCGATCCGGTCCGCGTCGAGCTGGTCGGGCTGGTGCGCCGGACCGAGGGCCAGGAGGCGTGTTTCTGCGACCTGGCAGACCAGTTCGACATGCCGCAGTCCTCGCTGAGCCACCACCTCAAGATCCTCGTGCAGGCCGGCGTGCTCAGCCGGGAACGCCGCGGCACCTGGAGCTGGTACCGCGTCGAGAACGCCGCCATCGACACCCTCGCGGCCGTGCTCGCGCCGGGAGGACCGTTGCGCGACAGCGGCGCCTGCTGCGACTGACCTGACCGCGACCCGCCGCCGGCACCACCCCGCCGGGCGGTGACGCCTGCCCACCTCCAGGAGAACCCGTTGACCACCAGGGAAACCGCGGCACCGGACGTGCTGCACCGACTGTCCTTCCTGGACAGGCTGCTGCCGGTGTGGATCGGCGTCGCCATGGCCGCCGGACTGCTCCTCGGCCGGTTCGTGCCGGGCCTGCAGGGCGTGCTGGACGCGGTGAAGATCGGTGAGGTGTCGCTGCCGATCGCCCTCGGACTGCTGCTGATGATGTACCCGGTGCTCGCGAAGGTCCGCTACGACAGGCTCGACACCGTCACCCGCGACACGCGCACGATGGTGCTCTCGCTCGTGCTGAACTGGGTGCTCGGCCCCGCGCTGATGTTCGCGCTGGCCTGGATCTTCCTCGCCGACCTGCCGGAGTACCGCACGGGCCTGATCATCGTCGGCCTGGCCCGCTGCATCGCGATGGTCATCATCTGGAACGACCTCGCCTGCGGCGACCGCGAGGCCGCCGCGGTGCTCGTGGCCCTGAACTCGGTCTTCCAGGTGATCATGTTCGGCGTGCTCGGCTGGTTCTACCTCGACCTGTTGCCCGGCTGGCTCGGCCTCGACACCGCCACGGTGGACTTCTCCGCCTGGGAGATCGCCCAGTCCGTGCTGATCTTCCTCGGCATCCCGCTGCTGGCCGGCTACCTCAGCCGCAAGCTGGGGGAGCGCTCGAAGGGCCGGGAGTGGTACGAGTCGAAGTACCTGCCGCGCGTCGGCCCGATCGCGTTGTACGGGCTGCTGTTCACGATCGTCGTCCTGTTCGCGCTGCAGGGAGAGACCATCACGAGCCGCCCGCTGGACGTCGTGCGGATCGCCCTGCCGCTGCTGGTGTACTTCGCGATCATGTGGGCCGGTTCGTACGCGCTGGGCAAGGTCTCCGGCCTGTCGTACGAGCGCACCACGACCCTGGCGTTCACCGCCGCGGGCAACAACTTCGAGCTCGCCATCGCGGTCGCGATCGGTGTGTTCGGCGTGACCTCGGGCCAGGCCCTGGCCGGTGTGGTCGGGCCGCTGATCGAGGTGCCGGTGCTGGTCGGGCTCGTCTACGTGAGCCTGTGGCTGCGGCGCCGTTGGGTGGCCCGTGCGGAAGTCTGATGTCGTGGTGATCGGCGGCGGCCAGGCAGGTCTGGCCGCCGCGTACCACCTCCGGCGCGCGGGTCTGTCCTATGTGGTGCTCGACGCTCAGCCGGTTCCTGGTGGGGCGTGGCCGCACGGGTGGGACTCGTTGCGGCTGTTCTCGATCGCGCGCCACAGCTCGTTGCCCGGCTGGCCGATGCCGGCCTTTTCGGACGGTTACCCGACCGCCGCGCACGTCGTCGACTACCTGACCGCGTACGAGAAGCGCTACGACGTGCCCGTGCACCGGCCGGTCGTGGTGAACTCGGTGAGCCGCGAGGGCGACGAGCTGGTGGTGCGCACCGACTCCGGGGACTGGTCCGCGCGGCACGTGATCAGCGCGACCGGCACCTGGTGGCGGCCCTTCCGGCCGCTGGTGGACCTGCCGGGCCGTCAGCTGCACACCGTCGACTATCGCGACCCGCGCGAGTTCGCCGGGCAGGAGGTCGTCGTGGTCGGCGGCGGCAACTCCGGCGCGCAGATCGCCGCCGACCTCCTGCCGCACGCGTCCCTGACGTGGATGACCAGGAGGCCACCGCGGTACATGCCCGACGAGATCGACGGCAAGGCGTTGTTCGACATCGCCGGGCGTAGCGCGGGCGGAGTCGGCGAGCTCGGCGACATCGTGGCGGTCCCACCGGTCCGGGAGGCACGCGACAGCGGTCTGCTCGTCGCCACCCCGGTGGACGCCGGTGCGCTCGCGGAGGCCGACGTCGTGATCTGGTCCACCGGGTTCCGCCCCGCGCTGGGACATCTGGCACCGCTGCGGCTGCGGGACGAACGCGGCCGCGTCGCGGTGGACGGCACGACGGCGGTGGAGGAACGGCGCCTGCACCTGCTCGGGTACGGCGGGTGGACCGGCGCCGCGTCCGCGACCCTGATCGGCGTCGGACCCACCGCGAAGGCCACGGCGGCGAACATCGCCGCGGCACTCGGCTGACGCCTCGGTGATCCACGGGGGTCAGCGGGTTCCTCCGCGCCTTCGTCCGGGAGGCGACCGGTGCCCGCCGTCGCGAAGGTGATCGGTGCGCTCCACGCCTCCACCCCGAAGGTGACCGGTGCCCGCCGTGCCCAGAGAGGCGAGGTCAGCGGACTCCTTCCAGAAGGCTCAGGCGTCCGTCGTGGACCTCCGCCACCTGGTCGGCCCCGCTGAGGTGGCTGCGGTCGTGGGTGACCAGGACGGTGGCGGTCTCCCGCTGGTGGGTGAGGCGGCGGAGGAGTGCGATGACGGCCGCTCCCCGTTCGTGGTCGAGAGCGCTGGTGGGTTCGTCGACCAGCAGGACGGCGGGGTCGTTCATGAGGGCCCTGGCGATGTTCACGCGCTGCCGTTCGCCCCCGGAGAGCTGATGGGGGCGTCGTCCCGCCACGGCCGCGAGGCCGACCGCCTCCAGCAGTTCCACCGCGCGGGTGCGCGCCCCGGCCGCGGAACGGCCGTCGATGTGGGCCATGACCTGGAGCTGTTCGACGGCGGTCAGGGCCGGCAGCAGGTTGGGTTGCTGGAAGACGATGCCGATGCGGTGGCGTCGCAGATCGGCGAGCTCGCCACGGGTCATGCCCGTGGTCGTGGCACCGTCGACGGTGACCGTGCCCGAGTCCGGGGTGATGAGGGTGGCGGCGACGGCGAGCAGGCTGGACTTGCCGGAGCCGGACGGGCCGGCCACGACGGTCAGGCTGCCCCGCGGGACGTTCAGGACGACCCGGTCGAGCGCGGTGACGCGGGCGCCGCCGTCGGGGTAGGTGAGGGTGACGTCGGTCAGCGTGAGGCTCATCGGGCGCTCCCCAGGGCGGTCAGCGGGTCGACGGAGGTGATGCGGCGGATCGCGAGTGCGGCTCCGAGCGTGCCGAGCACGACCATCACGACGGCCGGGACCAGCACGGTCGCCGGTGTCAGGACGAACGGGACGGAGGAACCGGCGAGGAGCGCGCCGACACCGGCGGCGAGTGCGGTGCCGGTGAGGGTGCCGGCCGCGAGCAGCACGACCGCCTGTCCCAGCGCGTCCGCGAGCAGCCCGGCCGTGGTGGCGCCCAGGGCCTTGAGGACGGCCAGGTCCCCGCTGCGCTGGATGGTCCAGACGGTGAAGAACGCGCCGATGACGAGGGCGGAGATGGCGAACAGGAGACCGCGCATCAGCTGCAGCGAGCCGTTCTCGGAGCTGTAGGAGCCGATCGCCTGCAGGGACTCGTCCACGGTGACCGTCCGGGTGCCCGCCGCCGCGTCGGTCGCGGAGAGGCCGGTGCCGGGCGTGGTCGTCAGGGCGATCACGGTCGCCGCCGGTCCTGCGTCGGTGGGAGGTGCCGTGGCGCGCCAGACGTCGAGAGTCGTCCAGATGACCGGGGTGTGGCTGAAGGAGGCCTCTCCGGACACCTCGGCCACGGTCAACCGCCGTCCGCCCACGACGACCTGGTCACCGGGCTTCGCTCCCAGATCGCCGGCGGCGGCGCTGGACAACACCGCGGAGTCCGCGGTGAGCCGATCGCCGTGCGGGGCGAGCGGGGATCCGTCGCGGACGCCGAAGACCGAGACCCCGGTGCTGCGGTCGCCCGAGGTGGCCTTCGTCGTGGTGATGCCCAGGGGTTCGGCGTTCGTGACCCCGGGGGTGGTGGCCCAGCGCCGCCACTGCTCCTCGGTGACGGAGGAGTCCGCGAAGGACGGAGACCGGTCACCGGCGGGTGCGGCGAAGGCGATCCTGTCGGCGGGAAGGCCGGTGATGGCGGAGACGTTCTGCCGGCCGAGCCCGGCGGTCAGGCCGGACAGCAGCACGACCAGCAGGGTGATCAGCACGATCACGGTCCCCATCAGGGCGAAACGCCCTCGGGCGAACCGGAGTTCTCTCCAGGCTGTGAACACGGCCTCGACTGTCCTTTCCGGAGGGTGGAGCGGATGACTCCACAGTGGTCTCCGGCACCCCGGTGCCACATCCGGCCGTCGATGGCACTTGCGGAACCGGAAGGTGGCGCCTCATCTCCACCTTTCGACAGAGGCGGCTCGGGCGGGCTCCGCGTAGCCTTGACCCACCGTGAACGCCGCTCCCGCCCTGACCCCGACCAACCGGGTCCTCACCTGGTGCCTGCACCTGTTGCTCGCCGCCCTGCTCGTCCTGGCGGCGGTACGGGCCGTGGCGGGAGACCAGTCCCGGGCGGCGGCGGTCGTCGCGGTCGCGGTGGCCTGCGGGGTGGCCTACGCGGCAGGACCGCTGTGGTCCCGCGTCCGCACGTCCCGGCGGGCCGCCGCGGCGTGGCTGGGCGTCGTCTGCGCACTGTGGCTGGTCCTGGTGGTGCTGACCGCGGACGGGGTGTGGGTCGCCTTCCCGTTGTACTTCCTCCAGCTCCACCTGCTGTCGCGCCGGGCCGGCCTCGTCGCGGTGACCGTCACCGCCCTGGCCGCGATCACCGCGTTCGCCGCGCACCAGGGGGTCTTCAGTCCGGTGGCGGCGATCGGTCCTGCGCTGGGCGCCGCCGTCGCGGTCGCCGTGGTCCGGGGCTACCAGGCGCTGTACCGAGAGAGCGAGCAGCGCCGCCGCCTCATCGAGGAGCTCACCGCGACCCGCGCCGACCTGGCCGAGGCCCAGCACACCGCCGGGGTCCTGGCCGAACGGGAACGCCTCGCCCACGAGATCCACGACACCCTCGCCCAGGGCCTGTCCAGCATCCAGCTGCTGCTGCGCGCCGCCGAACGGTCCCTGCCGGACGACTCGGGGAACGCCGCCCGCCACGTGGGTCAGGCCCGCCAGGCCGCCGCGGACAACCTCGCGGAGGCACGCCGCTTCGTCGCCGCGCTCACCCCGCCCGCTCTCGACGGCACCACCCTGGCAGGGGCCCTGGAACGCCTGTGCGCCACCACCGGCACCCGCCACCGCCTCACCGCGCGGTTCCGGCTCACCGGCGATCCCACCCCACTGCCGACGACGCACGAGGTCGCCCTGCTGCGCATCGCCCAGGCCGCGGTGGCCAACACCGTCCGCCACGCGGAAGCCACCACCGTCGAGATCACCCTGAGCCACCTCGGCGACGAGATCGCGCTCGACGTCGTCGACGACGGAACCGGCTTCGACCCGGAGGCTCTTCCCGCCTCCGACCCCGGCGAGGGAGGGGTGGGCCTGGAGGCCATGCGCACCCGTGCACGAACGCTGGGCGGGTCACTCACCGTCGAGTCGTCGCCCGGCCACGGCACCGCCCTGACCGCCAG
Organism: Lentzea sp. HUAS12; assembly: GCF_024125735.1. Lineage (NCBI taxonomy): Bacteria > Bacillati > Actinomycetota > Actinomycetes > Pseudonocardiales > Pseudonocardiaceae > Lentzea > Lentzea sp. HUAS12. The sequence goes on along the minus strand of NZ_CP099738.1, from coordinate 2,306,059 downwards.
GCTGCCCGTGCCCCGATCCGCGGAGGTTCACCCGTGACCGGCGGCCCGATCCGCCTCCTCCTGGCCGACGACCACCCCGTGGTGCGCGCGGGCCTGCGAGCCGTGCTGGAGACCGAACCCGGCCTGGTCGTGGTCGCCGAGGCCGCGACGGCCGAAGCCGCCGTCGCCCGTGCCGCGGAAGGCGACGTGGACGTCGTCCTGATGGACCTGCGGTTCGGCGCGGGGATGACCGGCGCCGAGGCCACCGCCGCGATCACCGCGCGTCCCGGGGCACCCCGGGTCGTGGTCGTCACCACCTACGACACCGACGCCGACACGCTGCCCGCCATCGAGGCGGGCGCCACCGGCTACCTTCTCAAGGACGCCCCTCCCGAAGAACTCGCCGCCGCCGTCCGCACCGCCGCCGCCGGACGATCCGCTCTGGCCCCGGCCGTCGCCGACCGGCTTCTCACCCGGATGCGCGCACCCGGCACCGCGCTGACCCGCCGCGAGACCGAGGTCCTCGCCCTGGTCGCCGCCGGGCTGTCGAACCGGGCGATCGCGGCGCGCCTGCACCTCACCGAGGGCACCGTGAAGTCACATCTCGCCCGCAGCTACACCAAACTCGGCGTCGACTCGCGCACGGCCGCCGTGGCGACCGCGACCGACCTCGGCCTCATCCGCCGATGAGCACCGCGCCTTCCACGCCCCGCGGGTGACCGGGCTCAGCGGTCCGCGCGGGAAGGACGTCAGAGCGAGATGAACGACGCCCACTCCTCCTCGGCGAACGTGCCGGAGAGCGTGTAGGGCCGCTCCGGAGTGACCGGGGCGCGCCGGGTGCCCAGCTCGCCGACGTCGATCGGACGGTCACGGGTGTGCCGCACGCGGACCTCCGCGGTGACGGGGAGGTGGGGGTAGGTGTTGTGCAGTCCCCGCAACGCGTCCAGGACGCGGTCCGCGACGGCCTGCGTCGCCAGGGGCGACGAGCCCGGCAGCACCAGCACGAACTCGTCGCCGTTCAGCCTCGCGGCCCGGTCGACGGGGCGCAGGTGGACGCGCAGGACGTCGGCGATGTTGTTCTCCGTGTGGACCGCCGCACTGGGACCGTGGACGTCCGGGAAGCTGCTCAGACCCGGTACGCGGATCACCACGAGCCCGATCCGCACGGTGTCCGCCACCTGCCTGCCCAGCCACGCGTTCACCGAGTCCAAGGTGTGCAGACCGGTCCACGGGTCGAGGGCGTCCCGCGCCTCCTCACCGGCGCCGGACACCGCGTGCCCGGTGGCGTCGCGGGCGTCCACCAGTCGTGTCGCCAGGTGCCGGACCACCGCTTCCGCGCGGCGTTCCACCTCGCCGGACGGAGGGTCCACGACGCTGTTCAGGACGGACTCGAAGCGCCTGCGCACGTCCGGTGGCACCCGGTCGCCGAGCGCGTCGCGCAACCGGACCGCCTCCGCGTACGCCTCCTCCCGCCGGAACCCCCACCGCCCGCGGAACAACCGGCTGGCTTCGAGCGTGGCGCCGTCCGGATCGAGCTCCTCGAGGTCGATCGCGACGACACTGGCGCCGAACGTCGGCGTGAGCACGACCACCGACCACTCCCTGGCCAGGTCTTCCTCCGGCCGCAGCAACACGGGGGTGACACCGAGCGGCAGGTCGGGCCGGGCGTCGGACACCATGCCGACGACCGTCACCGACGCCAGCGCCGCGATCCGCCGGTACACCTCGGCCTCCCGCTGGAAGTACGGCAGCCGCTGGAACAGCGCGAGGACGATCACCGGCTCGTGGCGCTCACCCGCCAGCGCGGCCTGTTCCACGGCGTGCGACGCGACCACCAGCGTCCGCTTCGAGAGCAGGCCCGCTCGCACGCCGGTGTCCGGGATCGCCACTGATGAGCTCCTGTTCGGCTGTCGGCACGGCAGTCTTCGAAACTAGAACCTCCGGTCGGCCCGACCAACTGCACGAACGGGTGATGGGGCGGCGTTGCGGTCGCGCGGCGACACGGACCGCTACCCGGTGGGGCGCACCTGCGTGGAGAAGTCCCGGTCGGGACCTCGGCCGGCGGCCGCACACGTGCGGCCATCCCGGCGGTCCGCGGTGCGGTTCCGCGACGGCGTCCACGTTCAACCGCTGCCGCACCGGCCGCGGAGGCGGCACCCAGGCCGAGTACGTGCCGAGCCGTCGCGCAGTCACCGCGAGGTGGAGGTGCCACCCGAGAACCCGTTGCGCCCCTGGGCGACATGACACCGCGGGCCGTCGTGCTGCGGGCCCCCGCGAGCCGTCCGGCCTCCGGCGCTTCGAGCACGGCGATGCCGAACTCCTCCTTCGCGCTGGAGCGGACGTCCACGTGCGGGGCATCCGAGGCCGCCGGGGTCGTGCCCAGTTCGTGCTGGAGCCGTCCGACGTCGTCGCCCACGACGCGGAGCAAGTGGGCGGGCGCCGGGTGTGTCCCGATCCCCACGCCGACACCGCCGACGACGCGGACAACGCGTTGAGGGCGGCGGTGCCGCGAGCCCCTGACCCGTTCGCGGGGTTGGGAGGAGGCGGTGCGGGTGGGCCTGGACCCGATCGCGATGGCGCGCACGGCTGCGGGAGGTGCTGGAGCGGGTCCCTCGGTCTTGGCGGCACGTTCGGCCGCCCTCGGGGCGGCGTCCGGCCGTCGTCGGGGGACCCACGACGCGGCCCGCCGCGCCGCGCGGGGAGGAAGTCCGGTGTCCCCGTCAGCAATGGATCGATCGTCACCTCGCGCGTCCGGGTGTGCATGATGAGCGGTGCCGCGGAGCAGGGGGCTCGGCGGCCGGGCACGACGACTGGAGAGGACGCCGCCGGGCTCCCGCCCGCCGAGGTTCCTCACCGGGGGGGGGGGGGCGGGAGCGCACCGGTCAGGCCAACGGAGTGGTGCGCCGCCTGTTCACGCCACCGCGGAGCCTGGTGCACCGCGGTGCCTGTCGCACCCCTGGCGCCGTTGCACGGCGGTGTCGGTTGCCCCTGGAGGCCGGTCAAGTGGTCAACCAAGTTGCCGTGGAAGTCGGGACATTCTTTCGAAAATGAAATGCACGGGGAATGTGGACAGGTCCCGGCGTGTGCGCCTGATCCGCCCTGCCTGCCGAGGGTCGGCGTGCAGGCTGCATGAAGTCGTTTTCCTTGCTATAGCGCATTTTCCATGTTCTGAATGGGTTCGATGCTGCCGCCCAACGCTGGTCGTGCGAGCGCTCCTCATCTTCTGCCGATCTTCCATTTGAGACGGAAGTTCCGTTTTCTTGACATTTTGGAAAAGTTGAACTTACAGTTCCGAAAGTAATCGAAAGCGCCGCGACAACCGGTCACCTGTGGTCGGGCGCACTCGCGGACACGAGCGAGATGGCGCGACGAGGGGCGGGTGTGGCCGCCAACACTTCGTGGACGCATGGAGGTGTGAGCAGACGTGGACGAGACGAAGCCCGTCGGTGAACCGGTGCTCGAACGGGCGTTTCGGGTACTGCGCACGTTCGGCGCGGAGCAGCGGCCGCTGACGCTGACTTCACTGAGCGCGCGTTCGGGTCTGCCCAAGTCCACCGTGTTGAGACTGACGAGGACGCTGGTGCGCCTCGGAGCGCTGGAACGGTGTGCCGAGGGCGGCTACACCATCGGGCTGGGTCTGTGGGAACTCGCGACGCTCGCGCCTCGTGTCGAAGCACTTCGAGGCAGGGCTTTTCCGTTCATGCGGGAGTTGCACGGCGTCACGGAGCAGCACGTGGTTCTGAGCGTGCTCGACGGCGTGGAGGCGGTGACGACCGAGTTGCTGTCGGCGCCTGGTGCGGTGCGGATCCCGTACCGCCTCGGCAGCCGGTTCCCCCTGCACGCGACCGCACAGGGACAGTGCCTGCTGGCACACAGTCCGGCGACCCTGCAGGAGCAGGTCCTGTCGAGCGAACTGGTGGCTGTGCCGGAGAACGTCCCGACGTGTCCTCGACGGCTGCGGACGCGTCTGGCGGCGGTGCGGAACGAGGGCGTGGCGGTGGTCAGCTGCGCTGTGCCCGAAGCCCACACCGCGGTGGCCGCACCGGTGGTGGACCGGAGAGGTCTGGTGATCGCTTCGCTCACCGTCGTCGTGCGGGCCCCCGGCTGCAACGTGCCGGCATTGCGCTCCGCGGTCGTGGCGGCGTGTCAAGGTTTGAACCAGAGCATCCGCAGCGCACCCGTCCACGGCTTCCCGGACCACCCGCGACCGCCGGCGACCGGAGTTCTGCCCGGCGACGGCGACCGTCACCGCGGTCAGCCCGGCCTCCGGTCATCCCGCGATGCGCCGGACGACGTCGCGCATGGTCCGTGACCGAAGCCCTGCGAACCGCGCTCGCTCCAGCCGTGCGGTCCAATCCAGCTCGTCGAGGGCCGCTTCGTACCGTTCTCGTACCGCCGCGCACCGCAGCGGGTCCCCGCCGAGCCGGGTGACCTCCAACTGGATGCGAGCCGTTTCGGCTTGCAGCACCAGTGTTCTGGTGCGGTGTGCGAGCCGGGTGAGGCGGTCTGTCAGGCATTCCCAGCGCGCGGGGTCGATCGCGTTGTCCTCCAGACCGATGCGCAGCTGGCACAGACCCCACATGATCTCCGTGGTCGCGCCCACGGCGTCGAAGGGTTCCACGACCCCGGTCACCGACACCGAGCGCACGATTTCCTCGACCTCGGCGGCCTCGCCGATCGCGATCTTGGCGAAGCACAGGTGAGCGAGGTACAACTCGGCGGGCCGCGCCGCCAGCGATCCGTTCGGCCGCTCTCCGCGGAGGTCGACGCCGATCTTGGTCGCCAGGTCGAGAACGCTGCGGTAGAGGCTTGCCGATTTCGCGGGTTCCCGTTGTTCGAGTTCGATCGCGAGCTGACAGCGGCGTGTCGTCATGAGCGCGTGCAGGAACGCGACGATTCCCGCGGGGACGACTCCCTCCGGAGCGGTGGCCACCTGCTCCACGAGACGACTGAGCAGCAGGTCGCTCAGCTCCGTCAGGCCGATCATGCCGGATCCGATCGCCGCGGCGGCTACCGTGGACATCCGCTCGGGCCCGACCGGCATGTCCTCCGCGGTGGCGAGCACCTCGTCGAGCCGGCCCACCGCCTCCTCCGTCTTGCCGAGGAAGTACGCGGTGGCCAGGCCGTACCCGAGGACCCTGGCACGGGCCATGTGGTCGTCGTCGGCCTCCGCGGACTCGAGAACCAGTCGGCAGGCGTCCTCGGCCTCCGCGTAGCGCACGAGCACGACCAACGCCGTCAGTCGCAGGCGAAGCAGTTCGCGCCAACGAGCTCGCGAAGCCGAACAGGCCGGTTCTGCGGCGAGATCGTCCGTGCGGTCCACGACCTCGATGAACCGGCAGGCGCTCAGGAAACACCGCAACTGCGCGATCAGGGGGTCCTCGGCGAACTCGCTCTCGAACACGGGTGGTCATCCTCGTGCACGCCGAACGGGCACGCAACCGCATCGGTCCAGGTGGACTTGCGTTGACCGTCCACTGTGGCCTGTTGCTGGCCGGGGAGTGCGAGATGTTCCACCGGGCGGCACACGAGTTGATTCACGGGAGCGGTCGTGCCTCCGCTGCCTCCCGGTGGTGAGCGCGCTCCCACCAACCGGTGTGGAGGTCAGGGTGCTGCGGCGAGCAGCTGCACTCCGGTGGCGCGCAGTCGTTCGAGGGCCCGGCGGTCCTGGACCGGTGCGGTGATGAGGGTGTGCTCCTCGCCCAGCGTGAGCCAGGGTGTTCCCCCGGTGGCGGCGAGCACGTCGGTGGCGGCCAGCAGGACGGTGCGTCCCGAGGAGACGGTGGACCACCTCGCGACGGCGGCCAGCTGGTCCTCGTCGAGATGTGCCACGCCGTGGGAGTCGACGCGGTGGCACGGGACGAAGGCGAGGTCGACGCGGTCGTGCCGGACGTCCTCCGCAGCCGGCTTCAGCACCTCGCCGTGCAGCGTTCCCCCGGTGACGCGCACGGTGAAGCGGTCCAGGTGGTCCGCGAATTGCTCGCACGCCGGCAGGTCGCCCGTGACGACCGTGACCCCGGTGAGGTCCGGCCGCTGGGTCAACGCCGCGGCCACGTCGGCCGAGAGCGTGCCCGCGCCGAGGAACACGGCGTCGTGCGAGCGCAGGAGCGCCGCGGCCATCACCGCCGTCGCACCGGGGCTGCGGCGGTCCTGGACAGCGGCGTGCGCGGCCGGTTGCGCGCCTCCCCACACCCGGCGCACGTGCCCTGCCGCCTCGAGGTCGCGCAGGTCCGACCGGATCGTCACTTCCGAAACCCGGAGCCGGCGGCTGAGGTCCGCGATGCCGACGAAGTCCGCCCGCGTCACGATCTCCAGGAGCTGTCCCTGCCTGCGGACACGGTCCGACAGTGGTCGTCCCGCCATCCCGCCCTCCTCGCCACTGATCAACGCCGCCACGGGCTGTGAGCGTCCTGGAGACTCCGCTCACCCAGTGTACATTTAGTTTTCAACATCCCGGCCTTCGAATGTGAAGGCTCGTGCGGTCGGCGGGGACGGAACGGCGGGGAGGAGAGGCTGTGGCCACCGGGCAGGCACCAGGCGACCTCACCGTCACCGAACGGCGGCAGCGCATCGTCGCGCTGGTCCGCCGGCTCGGGTTCGTCCAGGTGCGCCCGCTCGCGCACGACCTCGGAGTCTCCGAGGTGACGATCCGCCAGGACCTGCGGTCGCTCGAGGAGTGCGGCGCGCTGCACCGGGTTCGCGGGGGAGCGGCCGCCACATCCGGCTCGGCCACCCCCGGCACGGCCGTCCCGTCGCGAGGGGCACGTGCCGACTGGGCCGAGCCCGCAGTGGGCACCACGGTGGCCGCGTTCGTCCGCAGCGGTGACGTTCTCGTCCTCGACCACGCCCCTGGCATCCGCGCCGTCGCCGAGGCGCTCGTCTCCCGGCGCGACCTGTCCGGCGTGGTGGTGCACACCGAGTCGCTCCGGGCGCTCGCGCCGTTCGCCGGCCACTCCGACCGGTTCACCGTCGTCGTGCCCACCGGCACCCTGGACGCGACCCACCGCGTCGTCCCCGATCGCGAGACCGAGGTCGACGCGGATCTCGCGGTGCTCGGGTGCGCGGGCGTCAGCGTCGAGGGAATCCTCGCGCGCACCGAACCCGAGGCCTTCGCCCGTCGCCGCGCCGCTTTCGCGGCCAGGAGGGGCATCGTCGTCGTCCCGCCCGACGCCTTCGACGCGCCGGGGGACCACCTGGTGTGCTCGCTCGACCACGTCGACGCCTGCATCACCGGCCAGGCCCTCGACGAAGCCGTGGCCGGGCCGCTGCGCGCGGCCGGGCTTCGGATCTTCGCCGTCACCTGACCCGGCGGAGCGCCTTTCCGGGCGGCGGCGCGAATGCGGTGCGCGAAGTTGTGCCGCTGGGTGAAACGCGGGCTCTTCTGCCCGGCAGGCCTTGTTAGCGTCCGGAACGCACTCGCCGATCTCTTTTCTCCCGCACTCTGCCGAATGTGGGATTTACGGCGTTTCCTCGTTCCTGGGCAAGGAGGCCTTGTGGTTCGACGAATCTCTGCGGTCTGCATTTCTTCTCTGGTGGTCGCCTGCGCCATCTCAGCGCTTCCCGCCACCGCCACCGCCGCCACCGAGCGTCCGGTCGTCGTCGTGGCGGGCACCTTCGGACCCGCCTTCTTCTACGAACCACTCGCCGGCCGGCTTCGTGCGGACGGACGCCGGGTCGCGGTCTTCCAGCTCACCGGGCTCGGCACGGCCGACATCCGCGTCTCGGCACGTGATCTCGACAGGTTCGTCGACGACGTCCGCGCCGCTGCCGGCGCGAGCCAGGTGGACCTCGTCGCGCATTCGCAAGGCGGTCTGGTCGCACGGCAGTACATCAAGAACGAGGGCGGTGCTCGTGAGGTCGCCAACCTGGTCAACCTGTCGGCGCCGAACCGCGGCACCGTCGTCGCGAACATCGCCGACTTCTTCGGGGGCGGCGACTGCCTGAGGATCGTCGCCTGTCAGCAGATGAAGGTGGGATCGACCTTCCTGGAGGGTCTGAACGCGGGCGACGACACGGTCGGCGCGGTGCGCTACACCAACCTCTACACCGGCTTCGACGCGCTCGTGCGACCGATCGACAACGCCCGGATGAGCGACGGCGCCACGAACGTCCTGGTCCAGTCGCAGTGCCCGTACCGCGCCGTGGTGCACCTCGGGATGCCGTTCGACGGAGCGGTGTACAGCGGTGTCCAGGACGCCCTGCAGGGCAGGCAGATCACGCTGGACTGCTTCAGGGGCTGACCGGCATCCGACATCGGCCGGCGAGTTCTTGTTTCGGTGGACGGCACTTCCGTGGAGATCGCCGCCGCCGTCTCGCTAATGTTCGCCACAGATCTCCGGTGAATGGAGTGGCCGAGATCTGATCCAGTGGGAATTGACGAATCGGAACGCGTTGTCCGCAATTCGGGCTTCGGTCTCCGTGGGGCAGGCAATTCCGTGCCGGATCCCCTGCAAGTGTTCTGCAGAAGGGTTCAGTGGTATGAAAACGATGTTCTCGCGGAAAGTCGCGGCCGTGCTGGCCGTGAGCGCCGCGATCTCCGGTCTGTTGCCCGCGGGCGCGGCCAGCGCGGCGCAGCAGTGCGACTTCTCCTTCAGCACGGGCAAGTTCGGCTGCACCGGCGCGAACAGCGTCCGCAAGAGCTCGGACGTCATCGGTGCCCGCATCTACACCGGCACCGACTACACCGGCGACATGCTCACGATCTGGGTGCCGCAGCCGTGCCCGAAGAACGACAGGGTCGACCACTTCCTGGCGCTCAACAGCAGTTCGTGGCGCAACCGGGTCAACTCCGCGCAGGCGTTCTCGACCTGCTGGATCTGGCTCTACCGCGAGGACGGCAACCGCGACGGTCCGTTCCAGGCCAACCACCCGGACCTCACCTTCGCCGGGTACCGCACCTCCCAAATCGGCCTGAGCTGAAGGAACACGACATGATCAGCAGGAGCAAGGTCCTGGCGGCACTCGCGATGGCGGTCGCCGCCATGTTCACGGCCCTGCCGGCCGCGAATGCCACGCACGCCGGCCAACCGACCGTGCAGGAACTCATGTACAGGTGCACGAGCGCGGACTACTGCCAGTTCAAGCCCTACGGCGCCATGGAGATCTTCAGCGGGTCCCGCCAGCTGGCGGGCAGCGGGACCAACTGCACGAGTGGCCTGATGACCAGGGTCATCAACTACTCCGCGACCACCGGCACGAAGAACACGTTCGGTGTGGAGATCAGCGGCAGCGTGGAGCTCGGCGAGATCTTCACGGCGTCGATCAAGGTGAGCTACTCCCGCGAGTGGTCGTTCTCGGAGACGAAGACCGACGAGGTCCGCCAGGAGATCGCGCCCCGCAAGAAGGTGCACATCTACGCGTCGAAGCAGAAGTCGCGTGTCAACGGCACGTGGGAGATCCACTTCGGCAGCCGCTACTACGGCCACTACTACTGGTACGTGAACGGCAGCGTCGAGGGCCAGACCAAGGGTCAGGCGTGGGACATCCGATCCGAGCAGGTCAACGCGGTCTGCTGAGTCCCGTCGTCCACCGGGGCCCCGGCACTCTCCCGGCCGGGGCCCCTCGTCCCGCGAGGTCCACCATGCTGATCAAGTCGCTCGCGTGCCTGACCGTGTTGTTCGCACTGGGCACAGCCACCGCCTCCGCCCACGTGACCGCACACGCTCCGGACGGCCCTCCGGAGAAGGGCGGGCACGGCACCGTCGTGTTGCGCGTGCCGAACGAGGAGATGTCGTCGACCACGCGCTTCGAAGTCACCCTCTCGCCTGCTTTCGGCATCACGACCGCGCGCACCCGTCCCGTTCCCGGATGGGACGCCGCGGTGCGGCGCGGCGACGGCGGTGTCGTCACCTCCGTCGTCTGGACAGCGCGCTCGGACAGCGGAATCCCCGGCGGGAACGAGCACTACGAGGACTTCGGCCTCACCCTCGGGCCGCTGCCCGCCGACGCTGACCACGTCCTGGTTCCCGCCACCCAGTTCCTCTCCGACGGCAGCAGCGTGAGGTGGGACGACCAACCGGGCCGTCCGGCACCGGTGGTGGCGCTCGCCGAGCCTTCCGGGCACGGCCACCACGCCACCCTCGCCACCGGGGCCGACGTGCCCTGGGCGGCGGTGGTGGGTCTGCTGGCCGTGGGTCTGCTGCTGGCCGTCAGCGGGTTCGTCCTCCTCCGCCGCAAGGGGATCTCATGACGCGCGTGCTGCTGGTGCTGTCCTTTCTCCTCCTCTGCCTGGCGCCACCCGCCTCCGCGTCGCCCGCTCTGGTCAACGCCACCCCGGCGGAGGACTCGACGATCTCGGTCGCGCCGCAGATCCTCCGGTTGACCTTCGACCGGACCATCGCTGGCGCCGGTCCCTACTCGATCGCCGTGACCGGGGGTGGCCGGCAGTGGACCGAGCCGATGATCGGCGCTGACGACACCGTGCTGGCCGTGCCGCTGCGCCCCGCGATGCCGGCTGGGGACTACCTGGTGAGCTACGAGCTGACGCCTCCGGACGGCGTGCCGCTGAAGGGGGAGTACCGGTTCGTGCTCCGAGACCGTGCTTCGCCCCCGTGGTGGAGCTGGCTCCTGATCGGGTCGGCGGTCGTCGCCGCGGCGGCAACGGCCTACCGGCTGGCTCGACGCTGAGGTGGTCGACGGGGTGAGGCCGGACGCCCCACCTCGATCACGGCGGCCAGGGCACTCGGGCGCATCGCCTACCCGAGCCGGGGTCGCCGACGGGTTCTGCGCGAGGGTGCCGCGGCGCCCGCCCCGTGCTCGTCGAGGCGTGCCGCGAACTCGCACGTCGGTATGCGGCCACATCCACGCCGTGACTACTTCGCCATACCTCCGCCGGACACCCCGTACGGACGCCCGGCGATCGGTTCGACCGTGACGGCCGTGTCCCGCACGGCCAACGCACGGACGGTCCGCAGTGGACAGTCCGCAGTGGACGCTTCGCAGTGGATCGAACGGCATGACGCCCCGAGGATCTCCGGTGCCAGGAGGGCACCGACGACCGTGCAGACAGCGGGAGCGGTGAGCGGGCATGCTGAGGCGGTGCGACAGGTCACGGTGCTCGGTGGTCGTGGTGCCGTCCGGAGCCGGGGAGGGCGGTGCGGCAGGACGAGGCGCGCAGATCACGGACTGGGGCTCTACCTCAGCCGGGAGATGGCCCGGGCTCACGGCGGGGACATCGTCCTCGACGAGTCGGGTCCGGACGGGTCGACCTTCACGTTGCACCTGCCACTCGTCCGCACGTCGCAGGGAACTCGTCACCACCGCTGCCGGGGATCGACCGAGTTCGCGTTCCCGCCGAAAGGCTCAGGCGACCTCGTCGAGCGGCAGAACCCCGCTCAACGAGGCACCCCAGTCCTCGTCCTCGAAGAGGCGAACGGGACGATCAAGGCGGTACTGCACGACTTCGCGGTCCGGGTCCGTGGTGAGGATGCGGACGGTACGACCGTGCCGGCTGGTCGCGGCGACGCGGAGCAGTACTCGATAGCCGGGCCAGGGCTCGTGCCAGAACCACTGACCGGCGACGACGTCGGAGGCGGTGGTGCCGGCTCGCTCCAGGGCGGTGCAGGTGTTCATGATCGTTCCTCGTGAGCCGGACCTCGCGGTGATGGGAATCTTCGAGCTTCTCTACCCGTTCCGAGCACCGGTCACACACGTCTCACTTCGTCGCTTCGGCAGGTCTTGGTGGTCGACGCTCCCGAGGAGGGGTGAGCGGTGCCTGTTCCGTCCAACCTGTCCGCGCAGCTCGCGGTGCTGCGCCGGTCGGGCAGAACGAGCTCCTCGCCCAGTTGCGCGAGGACTCCGCGTGAGAGCCGTCCTGCCGGTCGAGGCGGACTGGGTCACCGCCACACCTATGTCACAGGACGACCTTCTGGTACTGGTCGCGGTCCATGTCGTAGACCTCGAGCGTCAGCTGGGTCGGCAGCCCCTCGACCGGCTCGAGGTGGTCGCGGACGAGCCCGATGCCCACCCGCCCGACCTCCTGCTTGAGCTCGACGGACCGGCCGGTCAGCAGCCCGATCCTGACGTGGACCATCGCCGCGGGTGAGCCGTCGCCGATCACCGACTCCTCGATCTGCCGGAACCGCGTCTTGAACGCCTCGACCTCCGCGCTGACCAGCGGCCCGACGGTCCGGTGCAGGGCGAGGGCGAGGGCGCGGCGGTCGAGCGCCCCGCCCAGTTCGGCGGAGTACTCGACGGTGATCTGGGGCATGGCCCCAACCTACGAGAACACGGCGTGGCGCCGGAAGCCGGGCGAGCCCTGCGTGCCGCGCCCCTGGGGCAGAGTGGATCTCATGACCGCCGACACCGCGCTGAACGCCGACGACCTCGAGTTCCTGCGCCGCCCGCTGCACGGGTTCCTGTCCGTGGCGGCGGGACCGGTGCCCGCCCAGCCCCGGCCGGTCTGGTTCGAGGCCACGGCCGGCGGCACGATCGAGCTGTTCACCGCCCCGGACTCGCTCAAGGTGCGCCGGCTGCGCCGCGACCCCCGTGCCTCGCTCGTCGTCGCCGCCCCGGTGGCGGAACGCGAGCGCTGGGTGTCGGTCGCGGGCCGCGTCGAGGTGGAGACCACCGGTGCGCACGACCTCGCCGAACGCCTCGCCGCCCGCTACTGGGACCTGGGCGACCCGTCCCGCGCCGGAGACCTCGCGGAGATCCTCGGCGCGGACCAGATCCGCCTCGTGCTGCACCCGGAGGAAGTGCGCCGGTTCAGCTACTGAGCGGGATCACACGTCGCGGCAGGGCAACCGGCGCGGCACGCCGAACAAGGACCACCGCGGCCGCCACGACGGCGAGCGTGGTGGAGCGCACCGAACGGAACTCGACCCACTCACCGCGCACGACCCCTGGGAACGTGAGTGAGGTGCTCGACGGGTGAGGACCCCATACCGGAGCGGCGGTTCACGGCGCCGCCTCTTCAACCGGGGCGTCGAACGTGCCGCCGCAGCTGCAACGGCCCGCCCTGCGCCGTCGCAGAGCTCACCTGCCGGGGTTCAGCACCAGCAGTTCGGTCTCCAGGCGCAGGCGGAAGCCGAGCCTCTCGTAGAGCCGGACGGCGCCGGTGTTGGACGTCAGCACGTGCAGGAACGGCGTCTCGCCGCGCTCGCGGATGCCGTGCGCGACGGCCAGCAGCAGCCTCGTGCCCAAGGCCTGCCCGGCCGCGTCCGGGTGCGTGCAGACGGCGCTGATCTCGGTGTGACCCGGTACGTGGAGGCGTTCCCCGGCCATCGCCACCAGCCTGCCTTCACACCGGATGCCCAGGTAGGTGCCCATATCGATGGTGCGGCACTACAACCCGATCGGGTCCGTGCACGGCGGCATCCACGCCACGATGCTCGACACCGCGGCGGGCTGCGCCGTCCACTCGGTGCTGCCCGCGGGGATCGGGTACACGAGCCTCGACCTCGCCGTGCGGTTCCTCCGTCCGATCAGGACGGACACCGGCACGGTCACCTGCGTCGGGAACCTCGTGCACCACGGCAGGCGCACGGCGCTCGCCGAGGCGCGGCTGGTCGACGGCGCCGGACGCCTGCTCGCCACCGCGACCAGCACCTGCCTGATCCAGGAGGTGGGGAGTTGACCTCGATCCTCGTCACCGGCGCCACCGGACGTCACGGCGGTACCGGCGCCCACGTGGTGCGACGGCTGCGCGAGGAGGGCAGGGACGTCCGCGTGCTCGCCCGCAGCCGCGGTGACCGCACGGAGGCCCTCGAAGCGATCGGCGCCGAGGTGGTGATCGGTGACCTGCAGGACCGCCGCGGCATCGTGCCCGCGCTGGAAGGCGTCGCACAGGCCTACTTCACGTACCCGATCGACGCCGGGGTGATCGGCGCCGCCGCCAACTTCGCCGCCGCGGTAAGGGAGTCCGGTGCCTCGCCCCGCACGGTCGTGATGTCCATGGGACCCGCACATCCCGGGCACCCCAGCGGCCGCGGGCGCGACCAGTGGCTCGCGGAGGAGGTCCCTCCGGTGGGCAGGTCTCGACCTGCTGGTCCTGCGCGTCGCGGCGGCGTTCCACGAGAACGTCCCCGCACTGCACGGGCGGTCCGCGCGGGAGGAGGGCGTGATCCGCAACTGCTTCGGTGAGGGCCCCGTCGCCTGGATCAACGGGCGTGACGCCGCCGAGTTCGCGGTGGCCGCGCTCCTGCACCCCGAGAGGTTCGACGGCCCGGTCTGCCACCCCGCGGGTGCGGAGGAGCTGACCCACCACGAGATCGCGGCCGTGCTGGCCGAGCAGTGGGGCAGACCCGTCCGGTTCGAGCCGGTCTCCGCCGAGCGGTGGCGCGAGGAACTGCCGCGACCCGGTGCTCGACGGCGCCATCGCCGACCTCGGCGTGCCGACGCTCGTGAGCGCGTTGCGGGACAACAAGAACTCCGTCATCACGTGGGACCCGGTGGCGACCGCGACCGACCTCGGCCTCATCCGCCGATGAGTACCACGCCTTCCACGCCCCGCGGGTGACCAGTGCCGTGGACGATCCACCGGCCGGAGCGGGCCCGCGGTCCGGGAGTCGTCCACACCGGGGAAGGTCTCCGACGGGTTGGCATCACCGAGGAGGCCAGGCAGGTGCCGGCCCGCTTTCCCGTACTGGGCAGGGGCTGCGCGGAGCGTCGTGAGTCCTGGCGCGACAGCGGGCACGCCGGTCAGCCTGTGTGGCGACGCAGTCGGGGCGCGGTGCTCTCGTCGGTGGTGTGCGGGTGTGCGGCGGGCCCCAGCGCGGTGATGAGGTCGGCGATGCTGTGGTGGGCTTCCAGCGGGTGACGCAGGTGCCCGTCGGGGTTGATGTTGTAGTGGTTGCGTCGGCCGACCTTGGTGCGCTCGACGTAGCCGCCCTCGATGAGGTCGGTGAGGATGAGCTGGACGCCGCGGCTGGTGATGCCGACCCGCTCGGCGATCACGGGCAGCGTCTGGTCGGGGTCCGCGGCCAGGCACAGCAGCACGTGCGCGTGGTTGCTCAGGAACGTCCACCCGGCGCCCGCTGTCCTGCCGGGGTCCCGCGCACCGGTTCCCGGCCCGGCCTGGTCCGGCGAGCCGGACGTGTCCTCGGCGGTCGTGTCGTGGTCGCGTGACGGTGGGGCGGGCCGCATACGAGCGACCATAGGGCATCTGCGGTGGTGTCGAGGCCGGTGCCGGCAGCGACGTGCGGGTGCGAGGGTGCCGGCGTGGGACCGCCGCCGTCCGGTGCCGGCGGTGATCAACGAGTTCCCGGGGTTGACGAACGTCACTTCGCCTATCAGACCTTGACAGGCGAAGTGTGGTTCGTCATTCTGGTGGTGCGGAGGGGAGTACCCACCACGTCCGGGATCGTCAGTACGGCAACCCTGTGAGGTCTGCCCGGTCCCGGTGCCATCAGCGCACGCACACCACGCGCGATGGTCGGGGAGACCTCCGGTCCACGAGATGTGACCGGAGGTGTTCTGTTGTGAGTGTTCCCCTGTGGGCCTGGGCCGCGGTGCTCGGCGTGATCCTGCTGATGCTCGCCATCGACCTGTTCGCCCACCGCCGCGCGCACGTGGTCGGCGTCCGCGAAGCCGCCCTCTGGTCGGCGGTGTGGGTCGCGTTCGGACTCGGCTTCGGCGTGATCGTGTGGTGGGTGTGGGGCGCGGAGTTCGCCGGCCAGTACTTCGCCGGTTACGTGATCGAGAAGTCGCTCGCGGTGGACAACGTGTTCGTCTTCGCGATCATCTTCGGCTACTTCGCCGTGCCCCGGGAGTACCAGCACCGGGTGCTGTTCTACGGCGTGCTCGGCGCACTGGTGTTCCGCGCCGCCTTCATCGCCGCCGGCTCGGTGCTGATCGCTTCCTTCGCCTGGATCCTCTACGTCTTCGGCGCGTTCCTCGTCGTCACCGGAATCAAGATGGCCCTGCACCGCAACGACACCATCGATCCCGACCGCAGCATCGTGCTGAAGCTGTTCCGCAAGGTCGTCCCCACCACGGACCAGTACCACGGGCAGAAGTTCCTGGTACGACAGGCCGGACGCTGGGTGGCCACGCCGCTGCTGGCGGTGCTGGTCCTGGTCGAGGTCACCGACGTCGTCTTCGCCGTCGACTCCATCCCGGCGATCTTCGCCATCACGCAGCAACCCTTCCTCGTGTTCACCTCCAACGCCTTCGCCATCCTCGGCCTGCGCGCCATGTACTTCCTGCTCGCCGACCTCATGCACCGGTTCGTCTACCTCAAGCTCGGCCTCGCCCTGGTCCTGGTCTGGGTCGGCGTCAAGATGCTGCTGCTCGACCTCTACAAGATCCCCACCTGGTTCTCGCTGGCCGTGGTCGCCGTCCTGCTCGCCGTCGCGGTCACCGCCAGCTGGATCCGCACCCGCACCACCACCGCCACCACGGGATCCGCCGGGCCCGGCCCTGCCGGCGCGGCCGGTGACGCGGCCCCCACCGACGCGCTCACGGCGCAGCCGGTGCCGTCCGAGCCGACGACCAGCCGGTCGACGCGCGACTGACGCGCATCGAGCACTGCCGCTGCGGCGCACCGCCTTCCCCTCCACCGCGGTGCGCGGCACCACCCCTCGACCGCCTTGACACCTTCTCGGAGAGGAACCCACCATGCGCAACTCCACTCGCCTGACCTCCGTGCTGCTCGCCATCGGCGTCGTCGTGGCGGTCGGCGGCTGCAGCACCGTGCAGCAGGCCGCGGACGCCGTCGGCTCGGGTGCGGCCGCCGTGACCGGGGCGATCTCGACCGCCGAGGTCTGCGCCAAGGCTCTCGAATCGGTGGGCACCACTCCCGATCTCACCGCGCCTCAGACCGCGCTCGACACCGTCCACGCCCAGGCGAACGAGCTGACCGGCCTGGCCGCCTCCCTCACCGACACCACCATCAGCCAGGCAGTCACCGCGCTCGCCACCACCCTGAGCCGGACCACCCTCGCCGACCTCACCACCACTCCCGCGACCTGGTTGCAGGCCAGGGCGGACGAGGTCAGCGCCCTCACCACCGCGTGCACCCCCTGACGAACCGCGCAGGGATCCGCAGCATCCCCCGGTCGCCTGCGCGTCATCCTGCGACCGGCCACACCGGCGGCCGGCTCCGGAATCCGGTCACGGCGCGGGAGGTGCCCGGAACGCCCTCGCACGACCCCGGCGGCACCGCACGGCGACTCACTTCCGCTGAGGCCACGGTCTCATCGGGGTCGAGACGTTCGTCCCTGGGGGCCGGGAGCGCCGCGCGGAAGCCTGGAGGCAGGAGGTGGACCATGATCGCGACTCCGATGTCCAGGCTCGTGCGGCAGGCCTTCCCGTACCGCAACGAACTCGCGGCACTCGGCGACCGGATCGAGAGCGCTGTGCTGGTGCTGGGCATCGCGCTGGCGCTGGTGGCCGTTCCGGTGTCCGCCGCGGCGGGTTCCGAGATCTACGCCGCCCGACGCGAACGCGCCGCGGCGGAGCAGTCGATCCGCAGCCGTGCCGAGGCGGTCCTGCTCGAGGACGCGCCCAAGGCCGTCGGCGTGTCCGAACGAGGTGGGGTCGCGCGGACGGTCACCGTGCTCGCCACGTGGCGCATGCCGGACGGAAGTGCGCGGCAGGGCCTCGTGAAGACGCACTACGACGCCGTGGCCGGTGCGAAGGTGCCGATCTGGGTGGACGAGCACGGCGCCACCACCGCGCCGCCCCTCAGCACCGAAGGCGCCGCGGTCGACGCCATCCTGCTCGCATTCCTGCTGTGGTCCGCGGCCGCGGGATCGGCCGCGCTGCTGTACCTGGCCGCGAGGCTCGCACACCGGCGGACCCGCCTGCGGCAGTGGGAAAGGGAGTGGGAGCGCGTCGCGCCGGACTGGACGGGCAGGTGAACCGTGACCGTCCTCATCGGACACAGGAACACCGTCGTGGTCGGCCTCGACGGGTCCGAGTCCGCGCGTGGGGCAGTGCGCTGGGCGGCGGGGGAGGCGGCACGCCGGGGCGCGTGCCTGCGCATCGTCCACGCCGAACTGCCGCTGCCGATGGACGCGCTCGACCTTTCGGGATCGGCGAGGCGCGCCCTGCACGACGAGGCGGTGCGCTGGGTGGAGTCCGCCATCGAGACGGCGGGCGAGACCGCGCCCGGCGTCGGGGTGCAGGTGCGCATCCAGGTCGGGTCCGCCGCCGCGCTGCTCGAGCGGGAGTCGGGGAGCGCGGCACTGGTCGTGGTCGGCTCGCGCGGACTCGGCGGGTTCGCCGGCCTGGTGCTCGGCTCGGTCGCCGTCACGCTGTCCGGCCGCGCCCTGTGCCCGGTCGTCGTGGTGCGTGGCGACGATCCCACACCGGACGGCCCGGTTGTCGTCGGGGTGAACGGCGGGCCGGAGAACCGGCACGTCCTGGACAGGGCGTTCGAGGAGGCCGAGGTGCGCGGGACGCGGCTGGTGGCCGTGCACGCCTGGCAGCCGCCGCTGCGCACCGCGAGGATCGCCGAGTCGGTCGGCATCGTGTGGTCGGAGCTCGACACCGTGCGCGAAGCCCTGATCTCGCAACGGCTCGATGCCTGCGGCGACCGGCACCCCGGCGTGGAGGTCACCGTGCACGTCGTGCACGGCTCCGCTGCCCGCCGCCTGGTGGAGCACTCCGCAGGGGCCTGCCTGCTCGTCGTGGGCGCCCGCGGTGCTTCCGGGATCAGGGGCGTGGTGCCCGGGTCGACGAGCCAGGCCGTGCTCCGGCACGCACCGTGTCCGGTGTTGCTGATACGGCCGCTCGCGGAACAGGCCGAGCGGGCGCAGCAGTCCTGAGCGGCGCCCAGGTCCTCTGTCCACCACGTCGTCGCCGCTGCCGACGGTGACGCGGCCGGCACCGCACTCGGCGGTCGTCGAGGCCCGCACCGCCGTGAGATGCGCGGCCTCCCGGCGTCCGATCTCAACGCCCGCACTTCATCCGAAGGCCGACCAGGCCGGTGGCGAGCACCATCCCGCCGGCGACGAGCAGCAGCACTCCGCCGCCCACCGCGCCGCCGGTGAGGTCCCACACCACTTCCGGCACGACCACCGTCGTGGCGACCACTCCCGCCACGAGCAGAACCGTGGAACGTTCGCCGAAGTAGGTGACGAAGCAGACGACCGCCAGACAGGCGGTGAGCGCGTAGGCCACCGGAGCGTTACCTCCCAGTGGTTGCTGGGCACCGAACAGGGCCGTCGCGGCCCCGACCGCCAGTGCGAGCCGTGCCGGTCGCAGGACGTTCACAACGGACAAGAAGATGCCGGCCACGCCGAGTGCGAACAACGCGGCACCGCCGAGGAGCGCGCTGTCCGGCACCGACTCGCCGACCCACGCGAGGGTCGCGGCGACCGCTGCCGCAGCCGTGACCAGGTAGCTCAGCGCCGTGGTGATCAGGACGTACCCGGTCACCGCCACGAGCAGGCCCGCGGTGGCACCGATCGCGAACTCGTGCGAGCGCACGGCCGTGCCGGCGGTGAACGCCGCGGTCACGGCGGCCAGGGAGAACACCGTGCTCACGACACGGCGCCGACGGTGGCGCACGGTCCGCACAGCGCTCATCCCGCCCGCCACGACCAGTCCCGCGACCACGAGCGCCACCGTGGCGGCGCCCAGCACCGCGACCCTGGCGGTTCTGGACATGTCCTCCCAGGACACGCCGAGCACCAGCGCGGCGCCGCCGAGCACGAGCCCTGCTCCGACGTAGGCCGCGGCCTCCGCGAACCGGTCGGTGACCCGGCCGGGATCACCCGTGTCGCCCAGAGCGTTCAGGACGGCGTTCTCCTGCTGGGCCGTCAGCGTTCCCCGGGTCATCAGCTCGTGCAGGGCGCGCTTCTGCCGTGAGTTCATCGCCATGACCGTCACCTCCTCGGCGTCCCGTCCCGTGCACCCGCGTGCGCACGACCCAGGGCAGGCCGTGCTTCGTGCTCCCAGCGTCGCGATCCGGCCCGCCGCCGCAGCAGAGCCCCAGGTCCGCCACGTGCGCGGCGATGGTCCCGTGACAGCACCTACCTTTCGTTCTGGGGCTCACCCACCACGGGGAGCACACTTCAACCGGTGGTGCCGCAGAAGGAACAAAGGGGCGGAATGGCGCGCCTCACGTGTTCCGGTGTGAGGACACCGCTTCGGTCGCGGTGGCACGACCCGCCACACGTGGATGTCCGTCATGGCGGTCGCCGTGCTGGTCGTGGTGTGAATGGACCGCGCGGACGAGACTCCACCACCGTCCGGTGAGACCCGACTGGATCCTGTCGCAGGAGCGGTCCGCCGCCAACGACGACATCGTGCTGACCGCAGCGGCCCGAGTGGTCTTCGCGGTCGCGGCGGAACCGTCGGCGACGCGCAGCGTTCCGCGGGGAGGACGTCGAGGCCATGCGATTCCCGTTGAGCCGCCCCGATCTGGAGCGGTATGCGACCTGCTCCGAGGCGCCGGCCACCAGCGGAGGGGTGATCGCGCGGTTCCTCGGTGCGAGTTCGGTGCTGCTGAGCGACGGGACCACCGCGGTGCTCACCGACGGTTTCGTCAGCCGGCCCGGCGCCCTCCGGGTCGCGATCGGCTTGATCACGCCGGACGTCCGCGCCGTGTGCGAGGCCCACGACAGGCTGGGCGCTCCGCCGATCGACGCGGTCGTGTGCGTGCACTCCCACTACGACCACGCGCTCGACGCGCCCGTGTGGACGGGGATGACCGGAGCGGACCTGGTCGGGTCGGAGTCGACCGCGAACATCGGGCGCGGCCTGGGCGTCCCGGAACACCGCCTGCGTGTCGTCGGCGACGGCGACGTCCTGGTGTACGGGGCGTTCCGGCTCTCGTTCGTCGAGTCGGAGCACAGCCCGGGCGACCGGTTCCCCGGCACGGTCGACGTGCCGCTGGTCCCACCGCGCCGCAGCGGCGCGTGGCGCACCGGCACGGTGTACTCCGTGTTCGTGGAGCACCCCGCCGGAACCCTCCTGCTGCACGGGAGCGCGGGTTTCCGACCAGGGGCGCTGCACGGCAGGAACGCCGACGTGGTGTACCTCGGCGTCGGCATGCTGAGCAGGCGGCGGCCGGCGTTCGTCGAGGCGTACTGGGACGAGGTGGTGCGGGTGACGGGCGCCCGCCGCGTGGTGCCGGTCCACTGGGACGACTTCTTCGCCGCTCTGAACCGCCCGCTCCGTCCGCTGCCGCGGCTGGTGGACGACCTGGACGTGACCATGGGTCGCTTGCGGGTGCTGGCCGAACGGGACCACGTGGAGGTTCTGCTGCCGGCGGCCTGGCTACCGGTCGATCCGTTCGCGCACCGGTAGGAAACGTCACGTCCCCGGGGCCGCCCGCGTTCGCGCTGAAGGCGGGCGTGGCTGGAAGGCGGACAGGGGCTGGAACGCGGACTTCACCGGAGCGACCATCGTGTCCGGTGGAACACGGCTCAACGTCCGCGCGGCGCCGGCCGAGGAAGCCTCGAGGCGAGCACGGCGGCCTGGGTTCGGCGCTGCAGTCCCAGTTTGGCGAGGATGCGCGACACGTGGTTCTTCGCCGTCTTCTCCGCCAGGAACAGCCTTTCCGCGATCTGCCTGTTCGTGAGGCCTTCACCGATCAGGTCGAGGACCATGCGCTCCTGCTCGGTGAGCATTCGCACAGGGTCCTCCGTGTCGCACTGACGGCGGATCCTGTTCAGCAGCAACGAGGTCGAGCGGGCGTCCAGCAGAGACCGGCCGGCCGCGATCGCCTGGACCGCGCTGGTGAGATCACTGCCGGCGATCCGCTTGAGCACGAACCCGGACGCGCCCGCCATGACCGCGTCGAACAGCGCCTCGTCGTCGGTGCACGACGTGAACATCAGGCACTTGAGGCCGGGCAGGCGGGACATGAGCTCCCGGCACAGTTCGACACCGCTGCCGTCCGGCAGCCGGATGTCGAGGACGGCGACGTCGGGCGCCACGGCGGGCACCCTGGTGAGCGCCTCGGCGACCGAGGCGGCCTCGCCGACGACCTCCAGGTCGTCGGCGGCGCTGAGCACTTCCCTGGTCCCGGCTCTGACCACCTCGTGGTCGTCCACCAGGAAGACCCGCGACACCATCGTCACCACCTCCGCCTCGACGTCGCCGGACCGGACGATCCGCGACAGGAACGACCGGTACCTGGGCCCGCGCGCCGGCCGTGCGCACTGACCGGACGACCGGCGCGCGCCGGCCAGGACTCCAGGACGGTGAGCACAACGGCCCGGGAGATGCCGACGTGCGGCGTCATCAGCTCGCGGTCCCGTTGTGCCACCGGGCACTTCAGCGTGCAGCGTCGCGCGTGCCCGCTCGCAGAGTCGAACGTCCCGCAAAGGCAGGAGTCGCCTGCGACGAAACCTCGGCGGGAGAACCGGCACGGCGGTGTGGTGTTCGGCGCAGAATCGTGAAAGCCCGGTGCCACAACGCAAAGACGATCAGTTCGGTGGCGCGCGGCCGGCCAGGTGCTCCTCGGGCAGGCGCATACTGGAAGAACCATGAGTCGTCGTTGGGCGGCGTTCGCCGCCGCAGTAGTCCTGCTCGTCCTCTCCACCACCCTCGTCAACCGCCTGCTGCCGGGCTGGGCCTATCCGGTCTGCGGAGTCGTGACCACCGTCGGCCTGCTCGGTCTCGCGCGCTGGTCCGGCCTGCGCGCCGCCGCCATCGGACTCGACCGGGTGCACCTGCGGCGTGCGGGTCTCTTCGGGCTCATAGGCCTCGGCGTGATCGCCCTCGGGTTCGGGATCGCCCTCGCCGTGCCGGCGCTGCGGACCTTCTTCCACGACGGCCGGGTGCACGACCTCGCCGTCGGGCCGTTGCTGTGGGCCGTCCTGATCCGCATCCCGTTCGGCACGGTGCTGCTGGAGGAGGTCGCTTTCCGCGGTGTGCTGCCCGCCCTGCTGGGCGGCGGTGACCGCTGGCGCTGGGGACCGGTGCTCGGTGCGTCGGCGCTGTTCGGGCTGTGGCACGTGCTTCCCTCGCTGGCGTTGACGAGCAACGCCGCCGTGGGCGCCGTCTTCGGTGGTGCGTCCCTGGCACTGGTGTCGGCGGTGGCGATGCTGGCCGCCGCGGTCGCCGGGGTGTTCCTGCTGTGGTGGCGGCACACCGGCAGGGGCGTGCTGGCACCCGCGCTGGTACACCTCGCGACCAACTCCGGCGGGGTCCTGGTCGCGTGGTACGTCCTGTCGTCGGTGTGATCCGCGTTCGGCCGGGGCTCACCTGAACTGGGGCTCGGGCAGGAGCATCAGCGGACCGTCGTGGTGCGCTCCCTCCACGGGGACCACGACGACGGGACAACCGGCGTGCCGGAGGCAGTAGCTCGTGACGGGGCTCATCACCCGCACGGAGTTCTTCCACGCGCCCTGCCCGCCGACGACCAGGCAGGCCGCGTCCGCCGAGCGTTCCACGAGCACCGGACCCGGCACGCCCTGCGGCACCTCGGTCTCGACGCGCACGCCGAGCGCGGCCCGGCCGAGTGACTCGACCGCCGCCTCCAGGTACTCGTGGTGCCTGTCCCTGAACGGAACGACGTCCTCGCCCGGTGACGGATCGAGCCGGCAGACCGAGAGCGCCAGGACGGACCTGCCGGTGCGCGCGGCCTCCTCGACGGCCCAGGAGAGGGCGGCCCGCGCGGCGGGAGAACCGTCGACTCCGACGACGATGCGGGACGTGGCGTTCATGTGGCGCTCCTCGGTCGTGTCGAAGATCAGCCTGCCGAGGTTCTGGCGCGGTGGGCAGTGTCCTTGGTCCCACGGGGATGACGGCTTTGGCACGTGTCGTCCAGGACGGCCGCCTGGCACGTCCCATCGGCCCGAGGTGGACCTGGCGGCGACGGGTCGGGGTCGGACCCGGCGGGCGCGGAGGGCGAGCTGACGTGGACACGGTGCGGGGACGGCCCGAAACGGTGCGGCGACGTGGACCTCGCGTTCCGCCGGGCCGTCGGCGGTCCTCCCGGCGTCAGGGCGGACCGCCGCGTCACCGGAGCGGTGACGCGGCGGTGTCCCCCTGGTGGTGGCCGGTGTCGCTCCCCGGGGTGCCGGCACCGGGGGTACCGGCACCGCTGTGGAGCGGAATCGGGTGGCGACGCCGGCGCGCGGTCTCGACTGTGACATCTGCGTCCGGAGCGCCGGCGTCGTGTCCAGCCTGTGCCACCGGGTGAGGACCCACCAGGGACCTCCGGCCCGGACAAGGGGCATGTCTTCACCGCGCCCTGGGACGTTCGAACACGTGGGGCACGCGCGAACGGTGGAATCGGCGGGCGTGGTCGCCCACGACGGCTCGGCGAACGCCAGCGCGAAAAGTCCCGCCATGATCGGGACGTGCGATAGTTCTCCCCGGTGATGTGCGGAACTAGCGTCCTTGTGTCGGCGTGGACGATCACAATGGTGGTGGCGAGGACTCTGTGGATCACGGCCGGGCAGCCGCGACGTGGGCTGCGATCAGACAGGTGGCGCGCGCCGAGGGCGAGAGAGTCTCGCTGCGCCATGCGTGTTCCGCGTGTGCGCAGACCCTGAAGGCGCTCGGCGTCGGTGTGTCGCTGAAACCCTCGAAAGGTCAGGCTGAGCCTGTCTGCGCGGTCGGCCCGGGGGTGGACGAGTTGGAGGAGCTCCAGTTCACCCTGGGGGAGGGGCCCACCGTGGACGTCGTCGTCGGCCACGCCCCCGTGCTGGTGGCGGACCTGCGCACGAGCGGCAGGTGGCCGATGTTCGTCCCGGCGGCCCTGGACCGCGGTGTGCGGGCGATGATCGCCGTGCCGCTGGGAGCCGGTGCGATCCAGGCCGGAGCATTGACGGTGTACCGCGCCGAACCCGGTATCCCTCCGGCGGAGGAGATCGCGGACCTGCTGGTGCACGCCGACGTGGCGCTGTTGCTCCTGCTGGGCCTCAACCACGAGGGCGTCGTGGAACCCCCGGACATCGCCGGGAACGGTTTCGACGAGCGGAGAGCGGAAGTGCACCAGGCGGCTGGCATGATCCCGGGCCCCGGTCGCGACGGCCGGTGGATCCTGGACATGGGCCTTGCCGGTGGCGGTGCGCAGGAGGTCCACGACCTCGGCGTCGGCGGTCTGCTGGAAGTCGCCGTACCACTGGCCGACCGCCTGGAACCGGGACGGGGATTCCAGGCACACCACGTCGTCCGCCTCGTCGCGCAGGGCGGCCAGGGCGTCGGGCGGGGCCACCGGCAGCGCGAGGACCACCTGGGCCGCTCCGCGCGCTCGGGCCACCCGGCACGCCGCGCGGGCGGTGGTCCCGGTCGCGGCGCCGTCGTCGACGAGGACCGCGGTGCGGCCGGTGAGGGGAATCAAGGGGCGATCGCCTCGGAAGAGGCGGACGCGGCGGTCGAGCTCAGCACGTTCCCCTGCTTCGACCGCCTCCAGTTGCCGGGGCGTGATCCGGCACACCCGCAGCACCACGGGCTCGACCACGTGGACACCGTCCTCGCCGATGGCGCCCATGGCGAGCTCGGGCTGGTAGGGCACTCCGAGCTTGCGGACCACGATCACGTCGAGCGGCGCGCCGAGCGCGCGGGCGACCTCGGAGGCGACGGGCACTCCGCCTCGGGGGAGCCCGATCACGACCACGTCGCGGTCGCGCAGGCGCGACAGCCGGGCGGCGAGTCGCTGCCCGGCTTCGGTTCTGTCGGCGAAGGGCATGAGTCGATGGTGTCCCCGCCCGTCAGCGGGCGACAGGGACGTTGGTACCGCGCCGGAACGACGAACGGACGAACGAGGCCCGGCCTGCGGGAGGTGGGTCGGCGACGGTGACGGCCGTAGCCCGGCCCGGTGCGCCGGGCTACGGCCGCTCGTGCGGCGCCACCGCCGTCCCGATCCCGCCGCCCGGAGGTCTGGTCGAGCGCCCCGCGCGTCACACGGGTTCGTAGGCGGGAGGATCGGCGCAGTACTCCCTCGCCGCCGCCGCGAACCGCACTGCCTGTGCTCCATCGAGATAGCGGTGGTCGAACGTCGCCGTGACGCCCAGCACCGGGCGGGCCACCACCTGGCCGTCGACGACCACGGCGCGTTGCTCCACCGCGCCGACCAGCACCAGGACCGGTACGCGGTAGTACGCGGCGAGAGGCGAGAACGCCCGCCGCACACCCCACATCCCCACCGAGGTGACCATCGCGCCACCGAACGCCTGGCGCGGCATGCCCAGGACCTTCAGGTCGAGGTCAAGTGCGGTGGTGAGCCAGGCGCCGCACCTCATCACCGCGCGCAACGACCAGATCGGCAGGAGACCGAGCAGCGCCTTGCTCCGGCCGAACTCCGGGTCGACGCCGTCGGCGATGGCGGCGTGGCGGCGCGTCAGCTCGTCGGCGACCTCCACGACGGACTTGCGCGCGACATCGGTGATCTTGACGCCGCTGAGTTCCTTGTCCTCCGCCACCGAGGTGATGAAGAAGACGTCGGCGGTCTCGCGCTCGAACTCCCGTCCGAGCGCCATGCGCACCCGCAGCTCGGGCACCTCGGCGAGCCCGTGCGCCACCGCACGGCCGATGAGGTGCGTGATCGTCACCCTCGTGCCGCTCACCTCCCGGACGTGCTCGAGGTAGGCGAGCATCGCGGTCGCGTCGATGTCCAGTTCGCCGTAGAACTGCGGATCCGACGGGGGCCGCCAGGCCGCCCAGGCCAGTCTGCGCCAGGTGGGAATCCTCCGTGAGCTCATGCTGGTCTCCCATGCCGGAAAGGACGCGTGCACGACCGCACGGCCTGCGGATGGTGCGGGAGCCGACGACTCAGGCGCCCGCCGGTGCCGACTCGTCGCTCTGGAACAGGCCGATCAGGTTGCCCTCGCTGTCGCGCACGTGCGCCGACCACCCGATGGAGGGGATCGCCGTCTTGCCGGTCACCACGGACCCACCGGCGTGCTCGGCCGACTTCACGGCGGCGTCCACGTCGTCGACGGCGACGTAGACCAGTACTCCCTCCGGTGCTTCCGCGCGCGGCGTGAGCGCGCCTTCCGCGCCGGGGCCGACGCCGGGCTGCTCGCCCGTGGCCATCGGCCAGTAGTCCGCCCCGCCCCAGTCCTGCGCCTGCCAGCCGAACACCGCCCGGTAGAAGGCTGCCGCCCGTCGTGGTTCGTCGACGGGGATCTCGAAGTGCACGACCCTGCTCATGTCGCACCTCCGTCGGCCATCGTCGCCCAGATCACCGCGTCCGGAGAGGGGCCTACGTCCCTGTCTTGCCGGGACCGCGCCGCTCGTCGCAGCCCACAGCGACCGGCGAACGGGTATCGACCCTCCACAAAGGACAGCCGACCGCATCGTGTCCCGGCCGTGGTCCCGCGGTTCAGGGACGAAGGACTCCCGCACTGCAGTGCTTCGGCCCTTTCCGGTCGCCTCGGCCGGTGGTGTCGTGGAGGACGAGCAGCGTGGACGGAGGAGAGAAGATGTCGACGACCAGGGCCGGCGTGTTCGACCACACCGTGCAGACCGCGAACATCTGGGTGCACGACGTGGCGGAGCAGTTCGCCACCGACGACCGCCACTTCGCCTACCGCGTGTTGCGCGCATGGCTGCACGCGATGCGGGACAGACTGACGGTGCAGGCCAGTGCGCACTTCGCCGCACAGCTGCCCGAACTGGTGCGGGGCATCTACTACGAGGGCTGGAACCCCAGCCACGTTCCGGAGAAGTACGGTCTGCGCGAGTACGTGACCAGGTTCGCCCGCGAAGCCGGCATCTCCGACAAGGACGTGCCCAAAGCCGCCTCCGCCGTCGCCGTCGTGATGGCGCGGCACCTCACCCCCGGGCTGCTGGACAAGACCCTCGAACAGCTCCCGCCACCGATCCAGGACCTGGTGGACCCCTGGCCGCGGAGCTGACGGCAGACGCTGCAGGAGGACGTCGTGAGCAATCTGGGTATGGCGATCGTGCGGCAGTACGAGCGCGGTGTGGTGTTCCGGCTCGGCAGGCTGCGCGGTGTGCGCGATCCGGGCTGGCGGTTCATGATCCCGCTCGCCGACAAGATGAGGAAGGTGTCGCTGCGGACGGTGACGATGCCGATCCAGTCGCAGCAGGTGATCACCAAGGACAACGTCTCCATCGGCGTCGCGGCCGTCGCGTACTTCCGGCGGGTCGACCCGGTGAAGTCGATCGTCGAGATCGAGAACGTCCAGGCGGCGATCAGCCAGATAGCCCAGACGACGGTGCGCAACGTGGTGGGGCGTTCGCCGCTGGACCACGTGCTGGCCGAGACCGAGACGCTGAACGAGAAGATCAAGGAGATCCTGGACGCCACCACGGAGCGCTGGGGTGTGCTGGTCGAGCTCGTTGAGCTCAAGGACATCGAGTTGCCGCAGTCGATGCAGCGTGCCATGGCCCGCGAGGCCGAGGCGGAGCGGGAGAAGAGGGGCAAGATCATCGCGGCGGAGGGCGAGGCGTTGTCGGCGGGCAAGCTGGCCGAGGCGGCGGACGTGATCGGACGGCACCCGATCGCGCTGCAGCTGCGCAACCTCCAGGTGCTCGGCGAGATCGCGATCGAACGCAACTCCACGATCCTGTTCCCTGCGCAGCTGATGGACAGCGTCCGCGCCGTGAACACCTTCCTGGACCGCGAGATCCCGGCCGCCCGTGACTCGTTGAGTCAGATCGGCTGAGCGGTCAGCGACCGGCGCACGTCCTCGGTGAGGGCGTGCAGCCGGTCGCTGACGCGCACCCGGACCGGCGTCGGGTCGACGATGTCCCTGGCGTGCGCCGGCAGCCACGCGAGATCGTCGTCGAACCGGTTCCCCGCCTCTCGCACCAGCTCTGCCTCGGTCCTGGCCGGACCGGTGCGCCGACCGTGTCGCATCACCACGTCCAGCAGCGGCGCGTGGCCGTCCGGAACCGGTTCGTCGTGGGTGGAGAGCACGTCCGCGGGCCGATCCGCCGCGCGGAAGACCTGCTTGCGGCCCGGAAGCCCGACTTTGCCGGTGGACAGCTTCATCGTGGGTCTCCCGCCGATGTCGACCAGCTTGTACGCGCTGTCGAGAGCGGGCGCGTCGGAGGAGACGCCCATCCTGGTGCCGACGCCGAAGACGTCGATCGGTGCGCCGCTCGCGACGAGCCGGGCGATGGCGTGCTCGTCCAGGCCGCCGCTGACGATGACGCGGGAGTCCCTGAGTCCGGCGAGATCCAGCCGCCGGCGCGCCTCCCGCGAGAGCACGAGGAGGTCGCCCGAGTCGAGGCGCACGCCGATCGGCCTGGGCGAGGGCAGGAGCTTCGCCGTGGCGATCGCCCTGTCCACCCCGGTGAGCGAGTCGTAGGTGTCGACCAGGAAGACGGCGGAGGAGGGGAAGTCCGCGGCGAACGCCTCGAAGGCCGCGCACTCGTCCGGGAACGCCTGCACGTACGAGTGGGCCATCGTGCCGGTGGGCGTGAGGCCGTAGCGGTCCGCGGCCACGACGTAGCTGGTGGCGGTGAATCCCGCGATGGCCGAAGCCCTCGCCGCCGCCATCGCGGCGTCCGGGCCGTGCGTGCGGCGCGCGGCGAAGTCGACGACCTCGCGCCCGGCCGCCGCGATCCGGCAGCGGGCCGCCTTGGCCGCGATCGAGGTCTGGTGGGTGACGAGGTTGAGCAGCGCCGTCTCGACCAGTTGGGCTTCGGCGAGAGGGGCGGTGACCTCGAGCAGCGGTTCGCCCGCGAACACCACGCGTCCTTCCGCGATCGCGCGCACCGAACCGGTGAACCGGAGGTTTGCGAGCGGTGTGACGTCGAGACCCGTGACCCGGTCCAGGTAGGCGAGTTCGGCGTCGGTGAAGGCGAAGTCCTCCAGGAACGACAGGCAGTCGGCGAGCCCGGCGGCGACGAGGAACCCGCGTGACCGCGGCAGACCCCGGGCGAACAGGCTGAAGGTCGCCTCCTCGTCCATTCTCCGGCGCAGGTAGCTCAACGCCATGCGGATCTCGTAGAGATCGGTCCGGGTCCCGCTCATGACGCCTCCCGCTCCTCGAGCCGGACCGCCCGGCTGATCTCGCTCGCCCACGCGACGTCGTCGACCCCGAGAACGCCGGCGAGCCGGCCGTCCCGCAGCACCGGCACGATGTCCGTGCCGTGCCCCAGCGACGTTCTGGCGATCACCTCCAGCACCGATTCGTCCGCTTGCACCACCGGAACGTCTCTCGCGATGTCCGACACCTTCGTGTGCGCCCGGTCCGGCACCTGCACGAGTTCGGAGATGCTGACGACACCTTCAGGTGTTCCGTCGGGAGCGACCACGGGAAAGACCCGCCGATGCCGATCGGTCGCCAGGTACCGCAGCAGGTCCTCCGCAGTCCACCAGCCGGGCGCCACCGGCGGATCCGGCGTCATCACCTCCTGGACGAGCACGTCCTGCAGCTGGTGCCGCAGCTGGTTGGAGGAACGTTCCGCGGAGGCGTAGAAGGCCAGGAAGGCACCGACCACCGCGAGCCACAGGAGGGGAACCCTGCCCGCGACCGCTCCGCCCGTCCCGACCGCGACGAGGCCCAGGCCGAACACCCGGCCGGCGACGGCGGACACGCGCTCACCGCGCAACTGATCACCGGTCCGCCACCAGACGATCGCCCGGACCACCCGCCCACCGTCCAGCGGCGCGGCGGGGACGAGGTTGAACAGGGCGATCAGCAGATTGACGATGGCCAGCCACATCAGAGGTGCGACCACCAGCGCGGATCCGCCGGTGACGTCCAGCGTCGTGGCGGCCAGGCCGGTCGCGACGCCGGTGGCCACGCTGGTACCCGGCCCCGCCGCCGCGACGAGCAGATCGGCGCGCGGTGTCGGAGGCAGGGCGCCGAACTCGGTCGCACCACCGAGCAGCCACAGGCTGACGCGCTTGACCTCGATGCCGAACCGCTGGGCGGTCAACGCGTGGGACAGCTCGTGCAGCAGCAACGAGAGCATGAACGCCACAGACGTCAGCGCTCCGGCCACCCAGTAGACCGTCGGTGATCTCCCCGGGGCGATGACGGGCAGGAAGGAGAACGTGAGCACCCAGGTGACGAGCAGGACCGTCATGAGCGCCGACCAGTGCGCGACCACTGTCACACCGCGGAATCGGCCGATCGGGACAGGGCGGAGGAGTGTTTTCATGCACTCCAGGGTCTCGACCGGAATTCGTGGCCGGGCAGGGCCTCAGGTCTCACCGGACGCGGCGATGGTCCCGGGATGTCACGGGCAGATCGTGGTCCTGGGCCACTGGGGGCCGCTCGTCGCCGATCTCCGGTGTGCGTGGGCATGCCGCCGGGCGAGAGGCCTTCGAGATCAGGGGAGGAGGTCCTGGAACCACCCCGGCGAAATGCCGTTCTGGAAGCCGGACGGCGGCGAAAGACTGAAGCGGTCAGACGGGTTCGCCGTCCCGGCGAGGCTTGGCGATCGCAGGAGGTTCGGATGAAAGTGCTCGTTGGCTTCGCGACGGCCGCCGGATCCGCGGGGGACATCGCACGGAGGATCGCGGGAGTCCTGAGCGGGTACGGCCACGAGGTGGTGGCCCTCGACGTGGACGACGTGAGGGATGTAGGCCGTTACGACGCGTTCGTGCTCGGGAGTGCGGTGCACGACCAGGCGTGGTTGCCGAGAGGGTCGGAGTTCCTGTCCCGGCACCGGCGGGCACTGGCGGGCAGACCCGTCTGGCTGTTCAGCGTCGGCCTGCCCGGAGCGTTTCGCGGCCCGATGAGGAAGTGGGCCACCCTGGAGGAGGCCGACATCCTGGCGGAGTTGACGGGCGATGTCAGTCCGCAAGGACATCGTCTGTTCACGGGTGTCGTCACACCGCAGGGCCTGGGCAGGGTCGGTGCCTGGGTGTTCAGGCTGCTGGGCGGCCGGTTCGGAGACTTCCGCGACTGGGGCGCGATCGAGGCCTGGACCAAGCAGATCGCGGAGGACCTGGTCGACATCGAGTCGCTGGCGTGAGCAGGACGGTGCCGGAGCGCGTCGCCTGACCCCGACGAGGTTTTCGGACGCCGAAGGCCTCGGGGCGCGGCCAGGAAGCGTCGCGCGAGGGGTGTTCCCACTCCGTGGACGGGGCCGGTACGTGCCTCTCCGAGGACCAAGGGCCCTGTAGCAGGACGGTGGTCGTCGTCCAGAGTCGGAGATCCGAGTCCTCGACCACCCGACGAACGGGGAGCGCCGTGCACCAGCCTTCCATCGCCTCGCTGATGACGCGTGAAGTGATCAGCGCACACCCGCGGACACCGTGCAGGGAACTGGCGCAGCTGATGCGGCGGCGCGGAGTCAGCGCTGTTCCGATCGTCGAGGACGGTCGTGTCGTGGGTGTGGTCTCCGGCTCCGACGCCCTGGCCAGTTACGAGGCGGTCGCCGCGAGACCCGCGATCCTGGCCGGCCGGGAGGAGAAACAGCGGTGGCGAAGGGCCCGAGGTCGCACCGCGCGTGACGTGATGACGACGCCGGAGGGCGTCATCCGCGTCGACACCTCGGCGAACGTCGCGGCCGGCGAGATGCTGAGGTCGGGTGCGCACAGGTTGTTCGTCGTCGACGCGCGGGGCGCGCTCGTAGGTGTGCTGTCGCGGCGTGACCTCCTGAAGGCGTTCGTGCGGGACGACGAGACGCTGCTGGCCGAGATCCGGGACGAGGTGTTCGGCAGCTCGACGTCCCTCGATCCGACCACAGTGGACTTCTCGGTGCGCGACGGTGTGCTGGTGGTGCAGGGACTTCTCCAGCGGCGGGACGACGTCATGTTCACAGCGCTGTTCGCGCGGACGACGTCGGGAACCCCGGACCCGTACTGCGCAGTGGCGCCCCGCCGGGAGGTCCGGCGTCCTCACCAGTCCGGGGTGTTCGGCTGAGCTGGTCCGGGTCGCGATCGGCACGGCCGCGGGCACGCGGTGGAGGAAGGCCGCGGCTCACCGGGTTTCCGGCCGGTGCCAGGTCCGCCCCGGACGGCGAGGCCGGGCAGTGCTGACCGGTGCTCCGGACGCCGGTGCACCCTCACCCCCATCTGCGTCCGGCGGAGGGTCTTCCCGCTGCCGAAGGACCCGATTCGGCGGCGATCCCTTGGTGCGGTGGAGGGGACGTGCCAGTGTCGAGCGATGACGGGTTCAGGAGGGAGCCGGTCGCGCAGCCTGCTGGGCGCGTTGCGCCTGGACGAGTTGCTGGACGGGATGCGGGAGCGGCTCGCGGAGATCGGGTCCACGCGGGACAAGATGCAGGGCCTGCTGGACGCGGTGCTCGCGGTGGGCGCGGGCCTGGAACTGGACTCGACCCTGCGGCGCATCGTCCAGGCAGCGGTGGAGCTCGTCGGGGCTCGTTACGGCGCGCTGGGCGTTCTCGGGCAGAGGGACAACCTCTCGCAGTTCGTGTACGTCGGCATAGCGCCCGAGGTCCGCGCGCAGATGGGACACCTGCCGGAAGGCAGAGGCCTGCTGGGACTGCTGATCGAGGATCCGAGAGCGATCCGCCTGCACGACCTGGCGGAACACGCGGCGTCGGTGGGCTTCCCTCCCAACCACCCGCCGATGCACAGCTTCCTCGGCGTTCCCGTCCGGGTGCGCGACGAGGTCTTCGGCAACCTCTACATGACCGAGAAGGAAGGCGGTGCCGACTTCACCGCCGACGACGAGGTCGTGCTGCAGGCGCTGGCCGCCGCGGCCGGTGTGGCCGTCGAGAACGCCCGCCTCTTCGAACGGTCCAGGCTGCGCGAGCGCTGGCTCGGAGCGACGGCCGAGATCAACTCGCAGCTCCTGAGCGGCGCGTCGGCCGAGGACGCGCTGCACCTCATCGCGGAGCGGGCCGTCGAGCTCGCGTCGGCGAACAGCGTCGCGGTGCTGCTCACCGGCGAACGGGACCACCAGCTGCATGCCGTCGCCCAGGCGGGAACTCCGCTGGTCGAGGACGCACTGGACCAGCGTGAGCCCGTGTTCGCCGAGGTGCTCGACTCCGGCGCGCCCCTGGTCCTCGAGGAGCTCGAGGGACTCTTCGGTGCCGACCACACGCCGGGGGCGTGCGTGGTCGTGCCGATGAGGGCGGGCGACACCGTGACCGGACTCCTGATGACCGTGCGGGAGAAGGGCGCGGCGTCGTTCTCACCAGATCTGGTGCCGCTGCTCGCGTCGTTGGCGGACCAGGCCGTCGTTGCGCTGGAGTTCGCGGAGAACCAGAGGGCGAGGCGCCTGGTGGACGTGCTGGAGGACCGCGACCGGATCGCCAGGGACCTGCACGACCACGTGATCCAGAGGCTCTTCTCGACCGGGATGAGCCTGCAGGGATCGCTGACCTGGCTGACGCATCCGGAGGCGCGCAGGCGCGTGCAGAAGGCGGTCGGCCAGTTGGACCAGACCGTGCTGGAGATCCGCACGTCGATCTTCGACCTGCAGGGGGAGTCCGACGACACCGGCTTGCGGCGCAGGTTGCTCGACATCGTCGCCGAGATCACCGACGGCGTGGAGCTGAGCCCCGTGGTGCGGCTGTCCGGGGCGATCGACACGCTCGTGCCCGCTTACCTCGGCGAGCACGCGCAGGCGGTGGTCACCGAGTTGCTCAGCAACGCGCTGCGGCACTCGCGGGCCACCGAGCTGACCCTCACCGTCGACGCGAGGGACGCACTGGTCATCAGCGTGGTGGACAACGGCATCGGCATGCCGGGCGAGGTGGCGCGCAGCGGGCTGAGGAACGTCGAACAGCGCGCGGACGACTGCGGCGGGCTCTGCACCGTCGCGGCGGAACCGGGCGGAGGCACTCGTGTCACCTGGCAGGCGCCCCTGCGCTGAACGGCGACGGCCGCGTGTCGCGTCGGCTCCGTCACCGGCAGGACGACCGCGCACCACGGGTTCCGCCATGGAGGTTCCACTCCCGGACCGCGACGGGATGGCATCCCGGATCCGGCCTCGGCCGTGCGGAGCCGTCAGCCGGAGTGCGTGTCCGCCGCCGGACGTCCGTCCCCGAGGCCGTTGAGACCGGTGATCCACGCGCCGTCCGTGCTGACGTCGACGGTGAGCAGGTGCGCGCCCACCCGGAGGCCTCGGATCCGCAGGGGCAGGTAGCGGCCGGGTAGCGCCGGGGTGAACCGGAGCGACCCGACGCCGGCCTCAGGTCTGAGCCCCAGCAGGGTGCGCAACAGGTGCAGGGGCGTGGCGGCCGCCCACGCCTGCGGCGCGCACGAAGTCGGATAGGGCACCGGCACGGCGAACTCGTCGCGCGAGAAGCCGCAGAACAGCTCGGGCAGCCGGTGTCCGAAGTGGACGGCCGAGTCGAGCACGGCCACCGCCACCCGTCGCGCCTCCTCGACGAACCCGTACCGCATCAGCCCCGCCGCGCACAGGGCGTTGTCGTGGGGCCAGACGGAACCGTTGTGGTAGCTCATCGGGTCGTAGGCCGCCATCGACTCCGCGAGGGTCCGGATGCCCCAGCCGCTGAACATCTCCGGTGACATCAGGTGTCCGGCCACGGCCGCGGCCTTGTCCTCGTCCACGATCCCGGTCCACAGGCAGTGGCCTATGTTGGACGTCAGCGAGTCGATCGGGCGTTTGCCGGCGTCGAGACCGACCGCGTACCAGTTGCGGTCCGGGAGCCAGAACCTCTCGTTGAAGGCGCGTTTGAGCGCGAGCGCCTTGTCGGTCCAGACCTGGCGCCGCTCCTCGGTCTCCGCGAGGTCCGCACGTGCCCGGTAGGCGGCGTAGGTGTAGGCCTGCACCTCCGCCAGCGCGATCGGCGCCCGCGCGATCTCGCCGTCGGCGAAGGTGATCGCGTCCCAGGAGTCCTTCCAGCCCTGGTTGGGCAGCCCGCGTTCGGTCGTTCGCCGGTACTCGACGAAGCCGTCACCGTCGGCGTCGCCGTGCCGTTCGATCCACTCCAGCGCGCGGTCGGCGTGCGGGAGCAGTGCTCGTGTCCACTGCGGTTCGACGCCCCAGCGATGCAGCTCGCCGAGCAGCATGACGAAGAGACTGGTCGCGTCCGCCGTGCCGTAGTAGGCGCTGCCGCCTCCGAGGGCGAGGGACGCGGCCGGGCCGAAGCGCATCTCGTGCAGGATGCGGCCGGGCTGTTCCTCCGTCTCGGGGTCGGTGCGGGTGCCCTGGTGCTCGGCCAGGGTGCGCAGGGTGCCCAGGGCCAGCCGGTGCTCCAGCGGAAGCAGCATCCAGGAGGTGATGAGCGAGTCACGGCCGAAAAGCGCCATGTACCACGGCGCGCCCGCCGCGACGATCGGCCGGTCCGGGTGTGCGGGATCCACCATGCGCAGGGCGCCGAGGTCTTCGACGCTGTGGGCCAGCACGGTGGCGAGGTCCTGGTCGGCGGTGGTCACCTCGGGTACGAGGCTTCGCCACTCGCGCAGTTCACGGGCTGGGACGGTGTGCTCGAGAGGCTGGCCGCACGGGTGCCGCGGACTGAGGGTGACGCCGTCGCGCACCTCGCGGATCTCGATGCACGCGGTCCACGAGGCGTGTGGGGGAATCGACGCGTTCCAGCGGATGACGCGGTCCTCGACGCTCGCGTCCCCGCCGGCGAACAGGGCGGTCCCGCGGCCCCTGCTGGCGAACTTCAGCACGCCCCGCTCCGCGGTGACGGTGACATCGCGCCGTTCGGGCGGTCTCCCCTCCTTGACCTCGAAGAGGTCGGCGAAGTCGGTGTCCACGCGCAGTTCGACGAGGCAGTCCGCGGCGACGCCGCGAGGATTGCGGACCTCCAGATCGACCCGCATGCCGTCGCCCACGTGGTGGCGCTGCAGGACCAGCATCGCGCCGGCCGGCTGGACTCGGCCCACGAACGTCGCGGAGTAGGGCTCGGTGCGCCACACGGCCAGCGGCTCGGGACTGCGTCCGGCGACGAGCAGCTCCCAGCGGGACACCAGCCGGGTGTCGCGGACGAACAGGCCGCGCGGAAGCGGAGGCCGGACGCGACCCGAGGTGTCGGTGATGCAGAACGAGGAACCGTCGATCGTGGTCACGACATCGCCCGGCGTCGCGTGCGGCTCCGGCTCCGTGGTGACGGCCCACGGCGCGGTCATCGCCGCGCCCCCGCGCTCCGCCGGTGCACCCCGTAGCCCCTGAGCACCGCCTCGTAGAGCCGTTCGTGGGCCGCGGCCATCCGCTCCAGGGAGAAGCGTTCGCGGGCGGAGCGCCGGCAGTCGGCCCGGTCGAGACCCGCCACGTCGTCGAGTCTGGCGATCATGTCGTCGATGCCCCGGCAGAGGAATCCCGTGCGGCCGTGCTCGACGATCTCCGGTGCCGCGCCGCAGGGGAAGGCGAGCACCGGCGTGGCACAGGCGAGTGCCTCGGCCATGACCAGTCCGAACGGCTCGGGCCACGCGATCGGGTTGAGCAGCGCGTCGGCGTGCTGCAGGAGCCGGAGCCGCCGCGGGAACGGCTCGTCCGTCAGCACCTCCGTGCCGGCGGACAACATCGGCCGCACGACCTGCTGGTAGTAGGCGTGCTCCGCCGGTTCGCTGATCCTCGTGACGACGACGAGTTCGCGACCCGCCTCCTGCGCGACGCGCACCGCTCGATGCACGCCTTTGTCCGGGCTCATCCTGCCCACGAACACCAGGAAATCGCCCGTGCCGGCGTCGGGCCGGTAGACGTCGACGTCGACCCCGTGGTGGATGACCGCCGCGATCGGCACACCGGCGGCCGAACGCGCATGCGCGTGGGAGATCGCCACGACGGCGGCGTTCCTGGCGATCTCGTGGAAGATGCGGACGTTCTCCGGTGTGAACGGGTTGTGGTTCGTGCAGACCACGGGAGGCGTGCCAGGGGCGTGGCGGGCCGCGACGAGCGATCCCAGCAGGGTGTGGTCGTGAATGACGTCCACGTCCGACAGGGCGTCGTAGGCGGCGAGGACGTGTGCCGCCTCCGGGGCGTCCGCGCCCATCGGTTCCACGGCGACCGGGTAGAGGCTGCGCACGGTGACCGGACTGGCCGACTCGCCCACGGTGAACAGGACGACGTCGTGGCCGCGTGCCATCAGACCGCGGGCGAGGTCTGCCACGACGGCCTCCGTACCACCGTAGGTCGTCGGCGGCACCGGGATCCACGGAGGCGCGATCAGCCCGATTCTCACGGCGTTCCCTCCTCGGTCCGTATGACGTGGCCGAGTTCGAAGCGCCATCGCGCTCCGCAGGAACGACAGCGGAAGACCGTCCGCTCGTCGTCGGGGGCCGCCGCGGCATCGGGGGATCCGCACTGCGGGCAGAACGTCGCCGCGTCGAAAGCGGAGGAGAAGTCGAGCTTCGTCGTGTAACCGCGCATGACGTCATGCTCATCAGCGGCCGGTGTCCGGGGACAGAGACCAATGTCCCGGTGGGGGCGGGCCGGTCGTCGTCGTCGTCGGCGGCGGCGGGCCCCGCCGGTGGCACGCCTCAGTCGTGTCGCAGTGGTACCAGGATCACGGGGACGGTGGCGTCGTGCACGGTGCCGCGCACGGTGCGCGCCCGGCCGTCACCCAGACCCTGGGACCAGCCGAGCGCGATGAGGTGCGCGTGTTCTTCCGCCGCGACCTGGGCCACGTGCTCCTCCGGCGCCCCGTTGCGCAGTTCGACCCGCGCGTCCGGGGGCGTGCAGAAGCGGGCGCGGAACTCGTGCTCCCAGTCGCGGCGCGCGTGCGCGGCCTGGTCCCAGAACGGGGGCACGGTGTCGCGGTCGAACACGTGCAGGACGACGAGTTCGCTGTGGGGGAACAACTTCAGGGCCTCGGCCACGGCACCTGCCGACTCGAGCGTGCCGTCGAGCGGTGCGAGCACCCGCGAGATCTTCGACGGCGCCGGTGTTCCCGGCGGCGGGACGAGCACCACGGGTTTCGCCGCCGCGGTGGCGATCCGCCACGACAGCGGATCATCGCGTGCGACCACGCCCAGCACGGTGTCCTGGCGTTGCAGATGTCGCAGCACCGCCTCGCCCTCCTCCGAGGTCGTCGACACCTCGACACCGAGCAGGTCGGCGAGCGCGTCCGCCACCGGAGCGACCACCGCGGGCGCACCAGGGCGTTGCACCGCCAGCACCTCAGCCATCGCTGCTCCGATCGATTCGCGCGGAACCGGTGACGAGGACTTCGCCACCTCCGCAGACCTTCACACGCAGGGGAGCGTTCACCTCGACCCGCACCTCCTCCTCGCCGATCCGCAGGCGGACGAGCCGTCCGAGGCAGTGGAACCGCACCCCGAGGCTGCGCCACGACGTGGGCAGCACGGGGTCGACGTGCATCACGTCGCCGTGCACCCGGACTCCGGCGAACCCGAACAGCACCGCCTGCCACGCCCCGCCCATCGCGGCGACGTGGAGTCCGGCGGCCGTCGTCCCGGTGAGGTCGTCGAGGTCGACGCGCAACGCGATCCGCAGCAGTCGCAGAGCCTCGTCGGGGCGACGCGCCCTGGCCAGCAGCGCCGCGCTGATCGCGGGCGAGAGCGACGAGCCGTGCGTGGTCCGGGGACCGTAATAGTCGAGGTTGGGCACGAGCGAGTCCGGGGCGACCTCGTCCGGCACCAGGTGGTGGAGCATGAGCACGTCCGGTTGCTTGATCAGCTGCGTGGCCGCGATCCTGTCCTTGCCGAGCAGCACGTCGGCGGCGACCGGCGTCCGGGCGATCTCCGCCGCCTCGAGCGGCCGGAGGTCGAAGTACCCGGTGAACTGCTCGTACAGCCCGCTCCGGGGGTCGTGTCCGTCCACGATCGCGTCCGCGAGTCGTCGCCACCGCGCGGCCTCGTCCCGTGACGCGGCGAGACCGGCCGCCGCACGGAGGTTCCAGCGCGCCATGACGTTGGTGAAGGCGTTGTCGGACACCTGCTCGTGGTACTCGTCGGGACCGATCACGTCGTCGACGTGGGCGCGACCGTCGCCGTCCACCCGGCACCGCGAAGCCCAGTAGCGAGCCGTCTCCTCGAACAGCGCCCGGCGGGCGACGAGCAGGCTCCGCCGGCCCGACCACCGGGCGCAGTGCCAGGCCGCCCAGGCCACGTCGGCCGTGATGTGCTCTTCGAGGGCACCGGTGCGGATCGCCACCGGCGCGGCGCCCAGGTAGCCCGAGGTCGGCGTGACGTCCAGGCCACCCGAGGCGGACTCCCAGGGAAAACGCGCTCCGGCGTGCCCGGCGGCACGGGCGGTCGCGCGTGCGGCGGGCAGCCGGTGGAACCGGTAGTCGACCATCGCCGTCGCGAGCCGCGGGTCCATGGTCGCGAGGGCGGGCAGCACGAACACGTCGGCGTCCCAGAAGACGTGTCCCGAGTAGCCGCGACCGGACAGGCCCCGCGCTCCCACGGCGGCGTCGACCTGGGAGCCTGCGTTGCACCACAGCTGGAACAGCGCGAACCGGATCTCCCGCTCGACCTCGGGTGCGTCGGGCACCTCGACGTTCACGGAGTCCCAGCGGCGCTCCCAGACCTTCCTGTGCTCCAACAGCAGGAAGTCGAACCCGAGCCGCTCGGCTGCCTCCAGCCCGGCGGCGAGGCCGGAGGGCGGCGGTGCGCTCGGACCGCTGCCGAGCACCGCGAGCCGTTCCACCGTGCGCACGCCACGATCACACCCCTGCCGTTGCCACGCCAGCGCTGTCATCCCCGAGACGCCCTGCACCTGTGCCCAGCGGTACGGACCGTGGGTGCCCGTCGCCATGTCCTCGTCGGCGGGCCGCCGAAGCGGTTCGCCTCCGTCGAGGCGTCCTTGCGCTCCTTCCGCCCGCAGGGCCACCAGACCGGGGCGGGCCGCCGACGCGAACCGCAGGGAGCGGAACGGGATCTGTCCCTCGGTCTCCCGGCGCAGGAGGGTCGCGGTGAGCAGATCGAGGACGTGCTCGTCGGCGCTCGGAGCGGGCGAGAGGTCGAGGGCCGTCCAGAGAGGTCCCTGCATCAGGTGCTCGTCCGGGCCGTGACCGGTGTAGACACCGGCCGCCAGCACCATCGGAACCGAGTCCTGCCTCTCCTCCTCCACCGAGCCGCGCGTCGCGAAGCCGCCGGAACCGAGGGTGAACAGCGACTCGATGACGCGGTGCCGCAACGGATCCCCACCGGCTTCCCGCAGTGTCCACCCGGGATCGAGGCCGACCTCCGGCACGCGACCGCGGGCCCGCCGGCGCAGCTGCTCGTCGAGCACCTGGCGGAGCTGGTCCGAGCTCCCGTCGAGGACGAGGTCGCCCGCCGAGGCGGCGTCCTCCCGCTCGTCGTCGCCGATGGAGCGCACCCGCACGCCCAGTGCCCGGAGCGCGTCGACCCGCCTGGCGATGCACGGCTCCAGCGAGGCTCCCGGCCTGACGAGCGCGAGTGAGTCGGCCGTGCGCCGCGGGTTCGTCACCTCCTCACCCTGACCACCCGCACCTCGCCGTTGCCATGGACGAAAGTCCCTCACCGCGGGTACGACCGTCCCGTCGGAGAGGTGGGGGAGGACGTGCTGATCGAGCGCCACCTCGCGTTCGCCGCGGTGCGGAGCCACCAGCCGCGCAAGTGCCTCGTTCCGGAGTGCTCGCCGGGTGCCGCCACCGGACCAAAGTCCCGCCTCGGCGGATGCGGTGGTCCCTGGGGCCCTGCACGGACACTGCCTACCGTCGAGGTCGGAGACGGCGAGAGGAGGCCGCGGTGTCGCGTGCGGCGAAGTCCGGGCCACCGCCCGACCACCTGCCTGCGCCGATGCCCGCCAAGCCGTGGCGGTGGGGTTGGTGGACGGCCCTGTTCGCGCTGATGGTGGTGCTGGTGCTGGTGTCACTGCCCGCGCTGTGGTCGGGCACCGCGAAGACGCTGTCCTACACGGACTTCGTGTCCGATGTGGACGCTGACAGGGTCGCGTCCGTGACGATCGACGACCGCGGCTACGTCCGCGGCGAGTTGCGCGACGGGAACGAGTTCGTGACGCAGATTCCGACCGCGCTCGACACGGGCGGCCTCAGCGCGCAGCTCGCGTCGAAGAAGGTGCCGGTCACCGGTACGCAGACGGACGGCGGCTGGGGAGGACTGCTCTCCTTCCTCCTGCCGCTCGTGCTGCTCGTGGCGATGTTCATGTGGCTGAGCAGGCGTGCCAGGGGAGTTCTGTCCGGGGGCAACCTGGGGTTCGGCAGGTCGCGGGCGCAGATCATCGAGGCGGAGCGGCCGACGACGAGGTTCGCCGACGTCGCGGGGTACGACGGGGTCAAGCAGGAGGTGAGCGAGGTCGTCGACTTCCTGCGCGATCCGGGCAAGTACGCCGCCGCCGGCGCGAAGGGGCCGCGTGGCGTGATCATGGTGGGTCCGCCCGGTACGGGCAAGACGCTGCTGGGCCGGGCGGTGGCCGGTGAGGCGAGCGTGCCGTTCCTGTCGGTGACGGGTTCGGCGTTCGTGGAGATGTTCGTCGGTGTGGGCGCGTCGCGGGTGCGCGACCTCTTCCGGGAGGCGCGGACTCGGGCGCCCGCGATCATCTTCATCGACGAGATCGACGCCGTGGGCAGCAGGCGAGGCAACGGGATCGGCGGCAACGACGAGCGGGAGCAGACGCTCAACCAGCTGCTGTCCGAGATGGACGGCTTCGACCAGAGCAGCGGGATCGTGGTGCTCGCGGCGACGAACCGGCCGGAAGCGCTCGACCCGGCTCTGCTGCGGCCCGGCCGGTTCGACCGGCAGGTGATGGTGCCGCTGCCCAACCAGACCGAGCGGGCCGCCATTCTCGCCGTGCACGCGGAGGGCAAGCACCTCGACAGCGACGT
The DNA here is from genome assembly GCF_024125735.1 of Lentzea sp. HUAS12. Taxonomy (NCBI): domain Bacteria; kingdom Bacillati; phylum Actinomycetota; class Actinomycetes; order Pseudonocardiales; family Pseudonocardiaceae; genus Lentzea; species Lentzea sp. HUAS12. The sequence goes on along the minus strand of NZ_CP099738.1, from coordinate 2,263,639 downwards.
CGATCTCGGCAGGGTCTCCCGTGCCACGCCCGGCTTCTCCGGCGCGGATCTGGCGAACCTGATCAACGAGGCCGCGATCTTCGCGGTGCGGGACGACCGCACCGACATCACCGCGGCGGACCTCGTGGCCGCACGCGACCGCGTGCTGCTCGGCCGCCGGGACTCCTCCAACGCGCTGCTCCCAGACGAGCGGTGGGCGGTGGCGGTGCACGAGTCGGGGCACGCGCTGCTGGCGGCGTTGTGCGAGCACGCCGACCCGGTGGAGAAGGTGACCATCCTGCCCGCGGGCATGGCGCTGGGAGCGACGGAGCAGCTGCCCGAGGCCGAACGGCACCTCTACAGCGAGGCCTACCTGAACGACCGGCTCACCGTCCACCTGGGTGGACGCGCCGCCGAACTCGTCGTGCTGGGCCAGGGATCGACCGGCGCCACCAACGACCTCGTCGGAGCCACGGAGCTCGCGACCCGCATGGTGACCGAGTTCGGTCTGTCGCCCTCGCTCGGACCCGTCGGCTACCCGCAGTCCCAGCTCGGGTTCCTTCCCGCAGGACGGACGAGCACCGGCGTCCGGTCCTACTCCGAGCAGACCCAGCGGCAGGTCGACCAGGAGGTCTCGAGGCTGCTGCGCAAGGCGGAGGACCGCGCCGTCGCCCTGCTCGCCCGCAACCGCGACGCGCTCGAACGCCTCGCCGGCCTGCTCGCCGAACAGGAGACCCTCGACGGCGCCGCCGTGCTCTCGGTTCTGCGCGGCAGCGCGCTCACGACCGTGAGCCATGCTTCCTGAGGCCTGGCGGCGATTTCTTCGCGATGGCCACGGCCGATTCCCGGTCCGGACCCGCGGGCGGCGGTTCCGCGGGGCGCTGGGCGGGAAAGAAGCCGGAACAGGGCCTGAGGAATTGTGTCCTTCGTCTCAAGGCATTGTCGTGAAGCGTGGGTCAGCAAAACGCCGGGGTCCCCGCACGCATTGCGGGGACCCCGGCGTTTCGTCGATGTGGAGCTTTACTTGAAAGCGTCCTTGACCTTCTCGACGGCTTCCTTCAGGTGGCCCTTGGACTGGTCGGCCTGACCCTCGGTGCGCAGCCCCGGGTCATCGGTGGCGTTGCCGACGCCTTCCTTGACCTTGCCCTTGAGCTCGTCGCCCTTGGCTTCCAGCTTGTCATCGGCGCCCATGACTCCCTCTTTCCTTTCGACACCCGAATCCCAGGTGAGAACGTCGAGGTCCGGTTTCCCCCGGTCTCGTCGTTCGAAACGGGGGGCTCAGGCTTTGCGCTGCATGCTTTCGCGGGCCGGATTCGCCTGCTTGTCCGCCTTCGGGTCCTTCTCGTCCTGCTTGGCCCGCACGCCCTCTTCGACCCGCTTGCCGATTTCGGTGTCGACGTTGCGCCAGTATTCGAAGGCCCGCAGGAGGACCGGTTCGGAGACGCCGTTGAGCAGGTGCCCCACGACGTTGTCGACCAGCCGCGTCCGCGCGTCGTCGTCGAGGACCTCGCGGACCATGGTGCGGGCCTGTCCCCAGTCGTCGTCCTCGGCGTGGGCGACGTAGGCCGAGCGCACCATGTCCCCTTCCGCGCCCCAGCCCGCGGTCGGGCCGTACCGCTCGGCGTCGGCGCGCGGCCCGCCCTTGGAGTTCGGCGCGTACACCGGGTCGGAGACCGGCGTGTAGCGCATCGCGCCGTCCTTGCTGTAGCTGTGCACGGGCGACTTGGAGGCGTTCACCGGCAGCTGCTTGTAGTTGACGCCGATGCGGTAGCGGTGCGCGTCGGCATAGGCGAACAGCCGGCCGAGCAGCATTCGGTCCGGGCTCGCGCCGATGCCGGGCACCAGGTTGTTCGGCTCGAACGCGGCCTGCTCGATCTCCGTGTGGTGGTCGGTGGGGTTGCGGTCCAGCGTCAGCCGGCCGACCTCGGTGAGCGGGTAGTCCCCGTGCGGCCAGACCTTCGTCAGGTCGAACGGGTTGAAGCGGTAGTCCCCGGCCTCGTCGAACGGCATGACCTGGACGAACATGGTCCAGCTCGGGTGCTCGTCCCGCGCGATCGACTCGAACAGGTCGCGCGTGTGGTAGTCGGTGTCGGCGGAGGCGAGCTGGTCCGCCTCGTCCTGGGTGAAGAACTCCACGCCCTGGTCGGTCTTGAAGTGGTACTTGACCCAGAACCGCTCACCGGCGGCGTTGACCCACATGTACGTGTGGGAGCTGTAGCCGTTCATGTGCCGCCACGTGCGGGGGATGCCCCGGTCGCCCATCAGCCAGGTCACCTGGTGCGCCGACTCGGGGGAGAGCGTCCAGAAGTCCCACTGCATGTCGTGGTCGCGCAGGTTGTTGTCCGCGCGCCGCTTCTGCGACCGGATGAAGTGCTGGAACTTCATCGGGTCCTTGATGAAGAAGATCGGCGTGTTGTTGCCGACCATGTCGTACACGCCCTCGGACGTGTAGAACTTCACCGCGAAGCCGCGGGGGTCCCGCCAGGTGTCCGGGCTGCCGCGCTCTCCGGCCACGGTCGAGAACCGCGCCAGCACCTCGGTGGTGGTACCCGGCTGGAACACCGCCGCCCTCGTGAAGCGCGAGACGTCCGCGGTCACCTCGAACCGCCCGAACGCCCCGCTGCCCTTGGCGTGCGGCTGGCGTTCCGGGATCCGCTCGCGGTTGAACTGCGCCATCTGCTCGATGAGGTAGTGGTCCTGCAACACGATCGGACCGGCGGGACCGATCGTCAACGAGTGCTCGTCGCTCTCGACGGGGATGCCGGCGTCGGTGGTGGTGGCGGGCTGCTCAGCCATCTGTTCCTCTCAACAGTGCGGGAACGGCCCCGGGCAGGCGGCCGTCGCCACGACGGGTCGACTGCGGCGGAAGCGCCCAAACCTGTCGTCCGCGGGCGAGCTCCGCCTCGTCATCGCTCCTCCGTGACCGGAGACCGCCCACACTGCCTGCTCCGGCGCCACTCCGCGCGTCGAAGCCACGTCCCGCCGAGGTGGGTGCGCGGCGCCGGGGAGACCCCCCGCCCGAGGGTGCGGCGCTTCAGCGGGAGCCCGGCCTCCGTCCTGCGCGTTCGCGGTCCCGCCGTCAGGGCTTGACCGCGAAGATCCACCGGTTGCTCGCCAGCGCGTCGTCCCGCTCCGGTTCGGGACCACGCCCGAAAGCCCTGGTGAAGTCGAACGGGGTCGTCACCCGCGTGACCCAGCCCCTGCCCGTGAGGTCCGCGGCGGAGTCGGGGCGGGGTTCCGCGTCGAAGAGGGTGAGGAGGTCGACACCGATCTGCTGCTGGGCGGCCGAGTAGACGGCACTGGACCGGACCTCCGGCGTTTCGGCGCCGAGCTTCACCTCGAACGCGAACGAGCTGCCTCGTGCGCCGAACCTGTCCACGACGTCGACCAGGTGGCGCTCGGCTTCGCCCGGCAGGTAGAGCATCAGCCCCTCGGCGAGCCAGACGGTCCGCGCGGCGGGATCGAACCCCGCGTCGACGAGCGAAGCCTCCCACCCGTCGCGCAGGTCGGCCTCGATCGGCACCCGTCGCGTGCGCGGTTCCGCGCCCAGACCGTCGAGGACGTCCTGTTTGAACCGCAGCACCGAGGCCTGGTCTATCTCGAACACGACGCTGCCGCCGGGCCAGTCGAGCCGGAACGCCCGCGTGTCGAGACCGGCGCCCAGCAACACGACCTGTCGTGCTCCGCCCCGCACGGACCGCAGCACGAAGTCGTCGAGGACCCTCGTCCGCAGGCCGAAGTAGCGTCCCAGCCTGCCCCACAACGGGTCGTCGTCTCCCGCAGGGACCTCGTGCGGTCGCAACGGCCAGCCTTCACAGGTGCCGGCGGCACGCACGAAGTGCTCGGCGTAGTCGTCGCGAGCGAGCGAGTCGGGCCGGTGGCTCTCGATCGCGCGGGCCGCGGCCACCATGAGCGCGGTCCGCGCGACCCCGCGCTCTACGGTCTGGCCGCCGTGTCCGGTAGGGGACACCTGTCCTGCCTTTCCTGGTCGTGGTGTGCGGTGAGGGGCGCCGACCAGACGTCCGGATCGTCCAGCGTCGTCAGCCGGGCGCCGTAGACGGTGCTCATGAACCGCAGGATCGTCTCGTCGGGCAGGTGCAGGCTCGTGGTGCAGTCGGTCAGCACACTGACGTGAAAGCCTTGCTGGAACGCCGTTCTCGCTGTGGTGTCCACGCAGACGTCGGTGTACAGGCCCGCGAAGACCAGGTGCTCGGCCCCTTCCCGCAGCAGGTGGCGCTCGAAGCCCTCGGTGAGGAACGCGTCGAACCGGGCGTGCTTGGTGAACACGCGCTCCCCCCGTGCGGGCACCACTCGGTGGAACTCGGCTCCCCAGGTCCCCTCCCGGCACTTGGGTTGCTTGCCGAGCGCGAGGTCACGGCGGCGCCAACTGGGGCCCTGGTGCCGTGTGTCACCGTGGAACCGGACGAAGACGACCTCCACGGCCCTGGTCCTCGCCACGGCGACGGCACGCGCCGCGTTGCCGGCCACGGTGTCCAGGAGTGCGGGATCACCGCGGTACCTGGCGGCCACGGCCGGGCCCGCGCAGAAGTCGTTCTGGAGGTCCACGACGACGAGCGTCGTCGCGGTCACGCCCTCACCGTCGCCGCGCGGTGCTGGTCGAAGTCCGGCTTCTCCAGCACGTCCACCACCGCGGACACGACCTCGGTGGTCGAACTCCGTCCGCCCAGATCCGGCGTGCGGACTCCCCGGCCCGTCACGGAGGCGAGAGCGTTCTCCGTGCGCTCGACCGCTCCGGCGCAGCCGGCGTGCCGCTCGGCGATCGCGGCCGCGGCGCGCATGGTCGCGGTCGGGTTGACGACCCCCAGGCCCTCCAGGTCGTCGGCCGAACCGTGCACCGTCTGGTACTCGACCAGATCGCTCACGTCGGGGTGGAGGTGGATGTTCTCGGTGCACCGGTTCTCCTGGCGCTTGGCGCCCAGGCGGTCCAGCAGCACGACGTGCATGATGTCGGCCCACTCGTTGGCACCGATCACGACCGTGCGCGGGGGCAGGCCGTGCTCGACGAGGTTGCGGTTGACCGTGTCCGGCTGGGCGAGCCTGATGTCCACGCCGTGCCGGGCGCCGATCTCGGCCACCCACGCACCGAGCGCGCCGTCGAGCAGGTGGAACTTGTAGGCCATGACGACCTGGCGCACCTGTTCGCCCGGCCAGTGCCGCCGGGCCTGCCGGAGGGCGGTGAGCACGACCTTCTCGGTGATGTCCCTGCTGAACGACATGGTGCGGTGCACCACGCCGGGACCGTGGCGGTTCTCGCCCGTGTAGAAGCCCTGGGCCTCGTCGCGAACCAGCAGGAGCGACGTGTCCCCGTCCTCGATGAGGTCGACCTTCACCGCCTGGAGCCGTTCGCGGACCAGGTACAGCGACTGGGCGTTGATCGCGGTGCGGAAGACCGCGGTCGAGCCCGCGCGAGCCAGGTCGCGGCAGAACTGCTCGTAGTGGTCGGCGTCCCGCTCCGTGAGCAGCCCGACCTCCTCGACCCCGTCCGCCTCCGCCTTCAGCGAGAAGTACGAGTGGTAGAGGCGTGGTGAACGGGTGAGGGCGACGGGGACCGACGACGCGTTCGCCAGCGTGGTCAGCACGTGTTCGAAGACGTCGGCGAGCTCCGGGCCGGTGCCCCGGCCGACAGCGAGTCCGATGGTGGGGACCAAGGTGTTCCTCTCCGCTGGGGTGGGCGCCGCTCAGGTTCCGCTGGTGACCAGGTGGTCGCCGGGGATGCCGGCCTTCGTGGGGCTGTAGTAGTCCTTGATCCCCGCGACCCAGGTCGGCACGGTGATCTGGTCGGACTCGGAGGGGCCGAACGCGTCGAAGAGCGCGTTGATCGCGTCGTGCTCGAAGCCGATCGCGGTCATGAGCGCGAGGAACACGGGACGCTCGATGAGCCCGTCGCCGTCCGGGTCGCCCAGCGCGGCGAGCGCCTCGGCGAACTCCCGGACCGTGTCGTCGAACCGTTCCGGCGCCAGCACGCAGGCCGTGAACTCGTCGAAGCTGATCGTTCCGTCGCGATCGGCGTCCAGCTCGGCGGCCAGGGTGGTCCAGTAGCGCTCGAACGCTCCGCGCATCGTGTTCCTGGCGGCTTCGCTGGACAGCGGCGCCGCCCGCACGACGTCCGCGCCCATGATCTCGAAGTCCTCGGCCTCGAGTCGGCCGTCCCCGTCGCGGTCGAACAGCGTGAAGATGACCGTGACGCGTTCGAGTGCGTTCTTCTGCATTCTCTGAACCATTCTTTCCGAGTGGGCGTGGACGAGAGCCGGACTCCCGTTCCGTGATGATCTCGTCCGCAACTATGGCAGTCGAATGCCGGGAAGGGACGGGAAGCGTCCCGCGCCACCGCAAAGTGTGAATTTACGCCGTCACGCCGAAATCGCTCGAATGCGGGTTGTCCTTGTGGTGATGGCATCTGTTCAGGTCATGTCGAAACGGAAGAAGAGCACTGGTGTCATGGACTGTTCCGACAAATGATTCATCTCGGCCTGGCCCGTCGTCCCCGTCGGTGTCACCGGTTCGACGCAGAGTGATGTTGACGTTCTGACGTGGAATAGGCGGGCATCTTCGGGTCGTGTGGTCGCGAAGATGCATCCCCGGCACCGCGAGCCATACCGGCTCCACGAGCGGTGCGGTGGGTGCCGAGCCGCTGTGCCGTGGCGGCGAAACCGGCTGAGATCGCCGGGACCGCCCCGTCGGGGTGAACGACCTGGGGCATGTGACGGCCTTGTCCCTGCTGCTCGAGTGAGTGCACTGCCACTGCTACAGGCGACCGGTCGTCGATTCCGTCGGCCTGGAGGTGCTCGCGGGGCCGAGGGTCGCGCTGATCGGCGCGGACGGTTCCGACAAGACGGCACTCCTGTGTGCTGTCCTGGGGTTTCAGCCCGTCTCCGGGAGATCGAGGTCAGCTGGCGGAGGGCGGCGACCTCGGCGCAGGCGCCGTGGATTCCGCAGCTCCGCTCGACCGGCGGGTTTCCCCTGCTGGGCGAACTTCTCGACGTACTGCGACGAGCACCGCACCCGCCGATCCCTCGCCGCCGAAGCGCCCTTGCGAGACCGACTACGACCTCTTGGACCTGACCGGATCGAACGCCTCGCGGTACTTCGCGGGATGCCGAAACGCCTCGGGCGAAGTGGCGCCGAGGTCCACGCCGTGATCGATTCGCTCGGCGACGTGGAGAAGGTCATCAGGCAGGCGGACCCCGACGAGCCGCAACGGGTCTGCGAAGCGCTGAACGCGGAGATCGTCCGCAACGCAACAGGGCGGACGCTCGATGGGAGCATCCGCCCTGTTGGTAGGGATGAAGCCAGTGTTCGAGAGGGACTCGAGTTCCCCTGCGCAGCGAGCTTGTGCAGTTCGCGTGTTCCTGCGCTGCTGGATAGCTCGAAACGAGTGTGGGGGCCAGTCGGTGTATTTCGACCTTTGGTCGTTCGCGATGTCGGCTATTCGTGGAACACCACCGACCAGCGAACGTGGCTCTCAGCTTTCGCGCACTCCACCACGGCCGGCCGCTTGATCAACGAGTACGAATCTGCGGCGGCCTGAAGAGCAGGTCAGACCACCAGGCACAGTTTCGGCACCCCACACGATCGAAGTCCGGCAGTGCGACGTGTCGAGTCCGGAGTCCGTGCGGCGGTTCGCCGCGGAGATCGACCGGCTGGACGTTCTGGTGCACAACGCCGGGGTCCTGCCGAAGGAACGCACGGTCACCGCGGACGGCCACGAGCTGACGTTCGCCACGCACGTGCTGGGCCCGTTGCTGCTGACCGACCTGCTGCGCCCGCTGCTCGCGGCCTCACCGGACGCGCGTGTCGTGTTCGTCTCCTCGGGAGGCATGTACACGCAACGCCTGTACGCCGACGACCCCGAGTACCGCGAGGGCACCTACAAGGGCGCGACCGCCTACGCGCGCACGAAACGCATGCAGGTCACGCTCGTCCCGCTGCTGACCGAGCGCTACGCCTGCGACGGGGTCGCGGTGCACGGCATGCACCCCGGCTGGGCCGACACGCCGGGTGTCGCCGGCTCGCTGCCGGGGTTCCACCGCCTGACCAGGGCGTTCCTGCGCACACCGGAGGAGGGTGCGGACACCGTCGTCTGGCTCGCCGCGGTGACACCCGCTCCGCGTGCCGGACGGTTCTGGCACGACCGCCGGGAGCGTCCGGCGCACGTGCTGCCCACCACCGCGGAGAAGCCCGGGGACGTCGCCGCGTTCTGGCGGTACAGCACGTCCGCCGCGGGTCTCAGATGACGATCTTCTGATATTGGTCGCGGTCCATGTCGTAGACCTCGAGCGTCAGCTGGGTCGGCAGCCCCTCGACCGGCTCGAGGTGGTCGCGGACGAGCCCGATGCCCACCCGCCCGACCTCCTGCTTGAGCTCGACGGACCGGCCGGTCAGCAGCCCGATCCTGACGTGGACCATCGCCGCGGGTGAGCCGTCGCCGATCACCGATTCCTCGATCTGCCGGAACCGCGTTTTGAAGGCCTCGACCTCCGCGCTGACCAGCGGCCCGACGGTCCGGTGCAGGGCGAGGGCGAGGGCGCGGCGGTCGAGCGCCCCGCCCAGTTCGGCGGAGTACTCGACGGTGATCTGGGGCATGGCCCCAACCTACGAGAACACGGCGTGGCGCCGGAAGCCGGGCGAGCCCTGCGTGCCGCCGGCCGCTGGGGCAGAGTGGATCTCATGACCGCCGACACCGCGCTGAACGCCGACGACCTCGAGTTCCTGTGCCGCCCGCTGCACGGGTTCCTGTCCGTGGCGGCGGGACCGGTGCCCGCCCAGCCCCGGCCGGTCTGGTTCGAGGCGACGGCCGGCGGCACGATCGAGCTGTTCACCGCCCCGGACTCGCTCAAGGTGCGCCGGCTGCGCCGCGACCCCCGTGCCTCGCTCGTCGTCGCCGCCCCGGTGGCGGAACGCGAGCGCTGGGTGTCGGTCGCGGGCCGCGTCGAGGTGGAGACCACCGGTGCGCACGACCTCGCCGAACGCCTCGCCGCCCGCTACTGGGACCTGGGCGACCCGTCCCGCGCCGGAGACCTCGCGGAGATCCTCGGCGCGGACCAGATCCGCCTCGTGCTGCACCCGGAGGAAGTGCGCCGGTTCAGCTACTGAGCGGGATCACACGTCGCGGCAGGGCAACCGGCGCGGCACGCCGAACAGGACCACCGCGGCCGCCACGACGGTGAGCGTGGTGGAGCGCACCGAGCGGAACTCGACCCACTCACCGCGCACGACCCCTCGGAAGGTGAGTGAGGTGCTCGACGGCGTCGCGGGTCAGCCATCTCGCTCATCAGGCGCGACGAGAGGAAGACCCGTGCGGCCCCTCCTGTGCGAGGTCCTCGAGGAGCTGAGGTAGCGGACCTTCCCCGTCCGCTTCTGCTGGCACCGTGCCCTCGTCCCCGTGAGGGGAAGCACCATGCACACCCGGCCCCTCGGTCGCACCGGCATCCAGGTCAGCGCGTTCACCCTCGGCACCATGATGTTCAGCCGGTTCGGCAACCCCGACCGCGACGAGTGCGTGCGGATCATCCACAACGCGCTCGACCGCGGCATCAACACCATCGACACCGCCGACGTCCACGGCGGCGACGGCGAGACCGAACGGATCGTCGGCCAGGCCCTGCGCGGGCGCCGCGACGACGTCGTGCTCGCCACCAAGTTCAACGGCCCGATGGGCGAGGACGCCAACCGGCGCGGCAGTTCACGGCGCTGGGTCGTCTCGGCCGTCGAGGGCTCCCTGCGCCGGCTCGGTGTGGACCACGTCGACCTCATACCAGGTGCACCACCCGGATCCCGGCACGGACGTCGAGGAGACGCTGGACGCGCTGACCGACCTGCTGCGCGCGGGCAAGGTGCGCGCCATCGGGCACTCCAACCTGCCCGCGTCGGACATCGTCGAGGCGCAGTGGGCCTCCGAACACCGCGGCCTGGCCCGCTTCCGCAGCGAGCAACCACTACTCGCTCCTCAACCGGGGCGTCGAACGCGAGATCCTCCCGGTCTGCGAGCGGTGCGGGCTGGGCGTCCTGGTGTGGAGCCCGCTGTCGATGGGCCTGCTCTCCGGCAGGCTGCGCCGCGGCAACGGGGAGACGGCGTCGGCCGGGCGGCTGCACTGGGCACCGCGGCACATGACCGACGAGCGCGAGCTCGACGCCGTCGAGGCACTCGCCGCGCTCGCCCGCGACGCCGGGATGTCGTTGCCGCACCTCGCGCTCGGGTTCGTCACTGCCCACCCGGCCGTCACCTCGGCGATCATCGGTCCCCGCACGCCGCAGCGGCTCGACGACCTGCTCGCGGGAGCGGACGTCGTGCTGGGCGACGACGTGCTGGACCGCGTCGACGAGATCGTGGCACCCGGAACCGACGTCGGGCCGATCGACGTGGCGTACGTGCCGCCGCAGCTCGAGCGGCCCGCCCTGCGCCGTCGCTGAGCTCACGTGCCGGGGTTCAGCACCAGCAGTTCGGTCTCCAGGCGCAGGCGGAAGCCGAGCCTCTCGTAGAGCCGGACGGCGCCGGTGTTGGACGTCAGCACGTGCAGGAACGGCGTCTCGCCGCGCTCGCGGATGCCGTGCGCGACGGCCAGCAGCAGCCTCGTGCCCAAGGCCTGCCCTGCCGCGTCCGGGTGCGTGCAGACGGCGCTGATCTCGGTGTGGCCGGGCACGTGGAGGCGTTCCCCGGCCATCGCCACCAGCCTGCCTTCGCGCCGGATGCCCAGGTAGGTGCCCATCTCGATGGTGCGGGGCAGGAACGGGCCCGGTTTCGTCAACTCCACCAGGGCGATCATCTCGGGAACGTCCGAAGTGGACAGCCGGACGGCCTCGGGTTCCGGTGCCGCCGCGATGTCCTCGCCGACGTACTGCCGCAGCGACAACCGCGCCTCGACCTGCCAGCCGTCCGGCGGTTCGAGGCCGGTCACCGTCGGACGCGGGTCCAGTGCCGCGAGGGTGAGCCAGTCGGCGTCGGTCGGGTCCGGCGGCATGGCGATGAAGGGCGACATGTCGGACGGATAGCGCAGCACGTTGCCCTTGTGCTCGGCGAACCGGGCGTGCGGTCCGGTCAGGGCCGAGCGGGCGGGGTCGTCGAGGGGGTGCACTACAGCGGCTCCAGGAGTCGGCGCGGGGTGTTCAGCAGGGCGGACACGGGGTCGGGGGTGGCGTTGCCGGGGTCGAACCCGGGACCGGGCTCGATGCGGACGTCCGGTGCGGACACGACCTCGCCGCAGGCGGAACAGCGGTCGCCGGTGTCGAGCAGGCCGCCGTCGGCGTCGTGCCGGAACGTGCGCCGCGCGCCGCCGGGGGAGTAGTGCTCGTCGCCCCAGGCCATCATCGCCCGCAGCACCGGCCAGAGCCGCAGGCCCTTGGCGGTGAGCAGGTACTCGCCGTCGACGCGGTCGAGCACGTCCTCCTGCACGAGGAACTTCAGGCGGTTGGTCAGGACCGCGCGCGGGATGCCGAGCTGCGAGGCGAAGTCGCCGAACCGGCGGATGCCGAAGAACGCGTCACGGACGATCAGCAACGTCCACCGCTCGCCGACGATCTCCAGCGCTCGCGCCAGGGAGCAGTTGCGGTCCGCGTAGGTGCTGGGCAGTGCCATGGCCCGCACTGTAGTTCATTCACTGAACTCCTCGTGCCGCGGTTCGGCCATTTCAATGAAGGAACTGCCGATTCCCGGTCAGGGCCGCCATGAACCAGTTCCTGGTGTCGTTCACCGTCGATCCCGCCCACCGCGGGGGACATCGTGGAGATCGCGCGCAGGACCGCCGAGGCCTCTCTGGCGAACGAGCCCGGCTCGCTGCGGGTCGAGGTCATCGCGGACGAGGAGGACCCGGATCTCTTCTGCCACAACGAGGTCTACGCCGACGTCGACGCGTTCAACGCCCACGTGAGCGGTCCGCACTTCGGTGCGTTCTCCACCGAGGCGAGCGCGTACGCCCAGGGTCCGGCCTGGCTCATGAGGGGCACCGTCGCCTGATGCCGGACGGTCACCTGGACCGGCCCGCGGCCGTGCTCCGCTGACGTTCCGGCAATTCGCCCGGGCCCTGTGAACGGGTGCCGGGGACCGACGTCCCCGGCACCGGTCGACCTCAGTGTCCGTTGAGTGCGGCGACGACCTGGTCGTAGTCGCCGCGCGCCTCGCCGTAGCGCAGGAACTTCACGCGCTCGACCTGGATCTCGCGGGCGTCGGGCTGCGTTTCGATGAGTTCCACGACCTCGGTGATGAACTCGTCGAGCGGCATGGCGTGCTCGTTCTCCTTGTGGCCCGGCATCAGGTCCGACTGCACGGCCGGCGGCTCCAGTTCCACGACCTTCACGGACGTGTCGGCGAGCTGCAGGCGCAGCGACTCGCTGAGCATGTGGATGGCGGCCTTGGACGCGTTGTAGCTCGGCGTGATCGTCAGCGGCGTGAAGGCGAGTCCGGACGAGACGGTCATGATCGTGGCGTCCGGCTGCGCCTGGAGGTGCTCGACGAACGCGGCGATCAGGCGGATCGGGCCGAGGACGTTCGTGGTCACGACGCTTTCGGCGGACTCCAGGAACGACTCGGGGCGGTGCCAGTCCTCGGCGATCATGATGCCGGCCATCGTGATCAGGACGTTGACCGACGGGAAGCGCGTGAGGACGTCCTTGGACGCGGCCTCGACGCTCGCGGGGTCGGCCGTGTCGATGCGGACGGTCTCGACACCGGGGTTCTCGGCGGCGATCTTCTCGAGCAGTTCGGTGCGCCGGCCGCCCACGATCACGGTGTTGCCGCGCTCGCGCAGGGCGAGGGCGAGCGCCAGGCCGAGACCGCTGGTGGCGCCGGGGATGAAGACGGTGTTTCCGGTGATCTGCATGCACCCAGCGTCTGCCGATCGCCGGGTCCGCGGCAGAGAGCCCTCATCGGGGGATCGGCGGTCCCTGGTTCGCGTCCCCGGTCCACGGATACTGGAACCATGGATCGGGTCGAACTCGCGGCATTCCTCCGCCGCCGCCGGGAGGAACTGAGGCCGGAGGACGTCGGCCTGCCGGCGGGGGCGCGCAGGCGGGCACGGGGGCTCAGGCGCGAGGAGGTCGCGGCGCTCGCCACGATGTCCACGGACTACTACACGCGCCTGGAACAGCAACGCGGCCCGCAGCCGAGCGAGCAGATGCTGGGCGCGCTCGCCAGGGCGTTGCGGCTGAGCGTCGAGGAACGCGACTACCTGTTCCGCGTCGCGGGCCGCAACGCCCCCGCGCGCTCCGCCGTGCCGACGCACGTCGCGCCCGCGTTGCAACGGGTGCTCGACCGGCTGAACGACACACCCGCGCTGATCCTGTCGAACCTCAGCGAGGTGCTGGTGCAGAACCGGTTCGCCGAAGCGCTGTACGGCGACTCGTCGCACTTCACCGGACTGGCCCGCAGCGGGATCTACCGCTGGTTCACCCACCCCGGCGAGCGGCTGGTCTACCGGGAGCAGGACCGCGAGCGGCAGGGCCGTGCCCAGGTCGCGACGCTGCGCGCCGCCTACGCCTCGATGGGCGCGCAGTCACGGGCGGGCGAGCTCGTCCAGGCGCTGCTGAAGGAGAGCGCGGAGTTCGCGGCGTTGTGGGAACTGCACGAGGTGGGCAAGCGGTTCGAGGACCACAAGGTGCTCGTGCACCCGCAGCTCGGCGAGATCGAGGTCGACTGCCAGGCGTTGCTCACCGAGGACCAGACGCAGGCGCTGCTCGTGCTGACCGCGCCGCCGCGCACCGAGGCGTTCGAGAAGCTGCAGCTGCTCGGCGTGCTGGGCACGGAGACGTTCGTCAGCTGAGGACGAGGATCGTCTCCTCGATCTCGGCCTGGCGCGCGTTCGCGTAGCCGACGGCGGTGCCGACCGGCCGGAAGCCCGCCCTGGTCAGCACCCGCAGCGACGCCGCGTTGTCACTGGCGGCGCTGGCGCGCAGCGGCCTCGTGGTCACCATCTCCAGCAGCAACGCGACCGCGCGCCCGGCGACGCCCTGGCCCCAGAACTTCCGGTCGACCCAGTAGGTGATCTCGGTGTCGCCGTCCAGCACGAAGCTCGCGATGGAGCCCACGACCACACCGTCACCGAGGATGACCTGGTTGAAGGTCTCGGGGTTGGCCCGGATCCTGCGCATGTGCGCGTCGAACGCCGCGCGGTCGTCCGGGTCCTCCGCGGTGAACGCCGCCATCCGGACGGCCTCGGGATCGCGCATGAACTCGAACAGCACGTCGAGATCAGCGTCCTCGAGGCCGCGCAACGCCACTTCACGGATCATCGAGCCAGCCTAGTCGCGAGCCAGGCCAGCGAGAGGGGATAGCGGAAGTCGATCGCGCCGTGGCCCGCGTCGAAGAGTTCGAAGCGCACCCGTTCGTCGGGAAGCCCGGCCTGGGCGATCTCCTTGCGGAACGCCTCGGCACCCAGGTCGAGGAAGTACTCGTCCCGCGTGCCCGCGTCGATCCACACCGCCCGGAGCGACCGGACGGCGTCGGCGTGCGCCGGCACCATCCGCACGGGGTCCCAGTCGAGCCAGCGCTGCCACACCTCGGGCCTCGGCGCGCCGGTGACGGCGTCGAACGGCAGCTCGGGCGTGCCGTCCTCGTTCGCCGAGAAGCACGCCGCCACACCGTAGATGCCGAGCAGGTCCATGTCCGCGGGCTTCGTGAACGCCGTGCGCGTGGTGAAGTCCTCCCACCACTTCCGGATGTCGTGGTCGTAGCCGCGCAACGCCCGTGCGGCCTTGCCGAAGTCCGCGAGGTAGCAGAGTTCGTAGAGCGCGTCACCGGCGTGCGTGGCCAACGCGCCGAACAGGTCCGGCCGCAGCATCGGCGTGATCATCGCGCCGAACCCGCCCGACGACTTGCCGGCGATCGCCCGCGACTCCCGGTCCGGGATCGTGCGGTAGTGCGCGTCCACCCACGGCACGATCTCGTCGCACAGGTACGAGTGGTAGCGCCCGGTGCCGGGGGAGTCGACGAACTGCGAGCCACCGTAGGACGTCCACGCGTCGACGTACACGACCACACAGCCCGGGGCCCCGTTCGCGAACACCGCGTCCGCCGTCTCGATGAACGGCTGGCGGAACGGTGTGCGGTTCGCCCACATCTGCAGGTGCCCGGTGTAACCCTGGATCATGTACACGGTGGGATAGCGCTCAGCGCTCTCGTCGTAGCCCGGCGGCACGTACACCCACAACGGCCGTTGGTGCGGATCGCCGAGCGGGTTGTCCCGCAACAACGCGGAGTCGACGGTGTGCCGGTCGAGCCGGCCGGCCAGTGGTCCCTCCCAGGGCAGCATGGTCCCAGTCAACCACAGTGGACTCACCAGTCCAGAAAACTTACGATCGAACCATGGCACTGACGACCAAGGGCCGCGCCACCAGGCAGCGCATCATCGAGGGCGCCGCGGCCTACCTGCGCAGCGACGAGCCCGCCGGCGTGACCCTGGACGACATCCGCGCCGTCACCGGCACGAGCAAGAGCCAGATCTTCCACTACTTCCCCGACGGCAAGGAGGAGCTCTTCCTCGCCGTGGCCCGCTACGAGGCCTCCCGCGTCCTGGAGGACCAGCAGCCGCACCTGGGCGCGCTCACGTCGTGGGCGGCCTGGGACCGCTGGCGCGACTCCGTCGTGACCCGTTACCGCCTGCAGGGACGGCACTGTCCGCTGGGCACGCTGATGGGTGAGGTCGGCAGCACGCCGGGCGCGCGGGAGGTGGTCACCACGCTGCTCGGCCAGTGGCAGACCCACGTCCGCAAGGGGATCGCCGACATGCAGGAGTCGGGCCTGGTGCGCCCCGCCCTGGACCCCGACCAGGTCGCCGCGGCGTTCATCGCGGGCATCCAGGGCGGCGTGCTGGTGCTCATGTCGACCGGCAGCACCACCCATCTCGAAGCCGCCCTGGACACCCTGATCGCCCACCTCCGAGGCTGAGTTTTTCTGGACTTGCAGGTCCAAAAAATGGCTCGTAGCGTCGAGCCCATGACACAGCGACTGGAGGGCAGGACAGCCCTCGTCACCGGTTCCACCAGCAACATCGGCCGCGCGATCGCGGTCGCCTTCGCCGCGGAAGGCGCCCACGTCGTCGTCTCCGGCCGCGACGCGTCCAAGGGCGCCGCGGTCGTCTCGCAGATCCGCGCCGCGGGCGGCGAGGCCGACTTCGTCCGCGCCGACCTCGACGGCACCCCCGCCGTCAGCCACGCCCTCGCCGCCGAGGCGACGGAACTCCTGGGCCGGGTCGACGTCCTCGTCAACAACGCCGGCATCTACCCGCCCTCGTCCACCGCGACGACGGACGAGGAGACGTTCGACAGCGTCTTCGGCGTCAACGTGAAGGCACCGTTCTTCCTGACCCAGGCCCTGGTCCCGGCGATGATCGAGGCGGGCGGAGGTGTGGTCGTCAACCTCGGCTCGTGGATCACGAGGCTGGGCGTGCCGAGCGGCTCGATCTACAGCACCAGCAAGGGCGCGATGGAGACGCTGACGCGGGCGTGGGCGTCGGAGTTCGGGCCGCGGGGAGTCCGGGTGAACGCCATCTCGCCGGGCGTGATCGCTTCCGACGGCTGGGACGACGCGACCCGTGCCGCCGCCGACTTGATGATGCACGGCACGCCGGCGGGCCGGTCGGGTCACCCGGACGCGATCGCGGCGGCGGCCGTGTACCTGGCGTCGGAGGAGGCAGCGTTCGTGCACGGGATCGTGCTGGACGTGGATGGCGGGCGGACCGGGGTGGCGGTGGTGGCGGCTTGAGGGTGGCGGCGCAGGTGGGGTGACGGCGCCGCCAGGTCAGGCGCGCCGGGCTTGGTGGCCACCGGCTTGGCTCGACCACAGCTGCTCCACCCCTGCCTCAGGCGGCTCGGCTGGGGCGCCACCTCACCCACCCGGTCCACCACGCCACCCCTCCACCCACCCCACCCCCGGCGACATGTGACCCCGGTCACCTATCCGCCCGCTTTCTGTGACCTGAGGCGACACTCGCCGGTCTCCCATGACGAGCGAGGACAAGCCGGCGAAGGGTGCGGAAGTGACGGGTCGGGAGTGGCTGGGGCAGGTGGACGCGGAGCAGGTGCGGGCCGCGCGGGCCGGTGATCGGACGGCGCTCGACGCCGTGGTCGCGGGTTGCCTGCCGCTGGTCTACAACGTCGCCGGTCGGGCGTTGCACGCCGATTCCGACGTCGACGACGTCGTGCAGGAGACCATGGTCCGGGTGATCCGCGGGCTCGACGCCCTGCGCGAGCCGGACCGGTTCCGCAGCTGGCTGGTGGCCGTCACGATCAACCAGGTGCGCGAGCACTACCGGCGGCGGGATCTGGCGCCGGCGCCTCTGGAGGAGTACGACCGGGCCGATCCCGGGGCCGAGTTCGTCGAGACGGCGCTGTCGCGGCTGCACTTCGCGCAGCAGCGGCGGGAGGTCGACGAGGCCGCGCGGTGGCTCGACCCGTCCGACCGCGAGCTGCTGGCGTTGTGGACGCTCGAACGCGTCGGGCAGCTGACCCGCGGCGAGGTGACAGACGCGCTCGACCTCAACGCGCACGCGGTGACGGTGCGGGTCAGCAGGTTGAAGGGGCGGCTGGAGACGATCCGGCACCTGGTGCGGGCGTTGTCGGTGGAACCGCGGTGCGCGGGGCTGGAGAAGGCCGCGCAGGGGTGGAACGGCGAGCCGAACCCGTTGTGGCGCAAGCGGCTTCTGCGGCACGTCGACGAGTGCGGGCGGTGCGGGCGCGGGGTGGACGACGCGATGCCCGTCGAGCGCATCCTGACCGGGGCCGCGTTGCTCGTCGTGCCGGCCGCGTACCTGCCGCGGCTGCTCGAGAACCTCGGTGACGTCGAGCCCGTCGCGCACGTGGCCGCGCACCTCTCCGAACCCGCGGGCCTGTTCGCGAAGCTCACCGCCAAGCCCGTCCTCGCCGTCGCGGGGGCAGCGGCCGTCTGCGGGCTCGTCGGCGTGGTCGGCACGCTGGTGCTGATGCCGTCCGACCCGCCCGCCGCGGTCGCCGGTCCGGCCACCACCCAGAACCTCGCGCTCACCACCTCCTCCTCCTCGCAGCCGGCGGAGAGCACCACCACGACGACGACCACCACGACGACCACGACCACCACCACGACGACGACCAAAGCGCCCGAGCCCGTTCGCGTCGCCACGCCGGAGGAACGCGTCCTGGCGCTGATCAACGAGACCAGGGCGAAGGACGGGCTGGCCCCGCTCAAGATCGACCCGGCGCTGGTCACCGCCGCGGAACGCCACACGGCGGCCATGATGAGCAACGGCTGCGGCCTGTCGCACCAGTGCCCCGGCGAGAGCGGACTCGGCGAGCGCAGCACGGCGGCGGGCGTCAAGTGGAGCTCGGTCGCGGAGAACGTCGGCATGGGCGGACCGGTCAAGGACGACGTCGAGGCGATCTCCAGGATGGCGCTCGGTCTCACCCAGGGCATGATCGACGAGAAGCCGCCGAACGACGGCCACCGCAAGAACATCCTCAGCAGGTCGTCCACCCGCATCGGCATCGTCGTCGTCCGCGACGCCAAGGGCACCGTGTGGATGACGCACGACTTCGCCGGAAGTTGAGTCGCGAAAACGAAAACCAAAAGATCATCCTGTAGTCGTACGTGAGAACGCGACCACAGGCGGACGCGTGACGATCTGTCCGGAAAGCACTGTCCTACCGTGCAGACCGTCACCTACCGCTGGCCGACCTCGGTCACGACCGACACCCCGGAACTGCTGCGCTGGACGGGTTTCGGTGGTGCGCTCCTGCTCACCGCCGGTGCGTGGGCCGTCAGAGCCGGCGGTGCGGTGGCACTGGGCCTGGCGATCGCGGGTGCCGGGCTGGTCGTGCTGACGTGGGCGCTGCTCGGCCGCACCGGACCGGACGCCCCGTGGCTGCGCCGGACGCTGGCCTGGTGGTGCGCCCCGCTGCTGGTCGCACCGCCGTTGTTCAGCGGTGACGTCTTCAGCTACCTGGCCCAGGGCGAGGTGGCGGCGAACGGCTTCGACCCGAACACCATGAGCCCGGCGGCCGGTGCGAGCGCGGAGGCCGTGGCACGGGTCGGCGTCCACTGGCAGGACACGCCGTCGCCCTACGGCCCGTTGTTCAGCGCGGTCGAACGCGCGATCACCGAGGTCACGGGCGGGAACCCGGCGCTGGGCATCGGCCTGTACCGGCTCGCCGCGGTGCTGGGCCTGCTGCTGGTCGTGTGGGCGGTGCCCAGGCTCGCCGAACTGGCCGGGACGAACGAGCGCACGGCGTTGTGGCTCGGCGTGATGAACCCGTTGGTGCTGTGGCATCTCATCGGCGGTGTCCACAACGACGCGCTGATGCTCGGCCTCATGCTGTCCGGCACCGTCGTCGCGTTGCAGGCGTTGCCCGAAATGAGGTGGTGGCAGTACACGGCCGGTGTCGTGCTCATCGGGCTGGGCGCACAGGTCAAGCTGCCCGCACTGGTGGCGCTCGCGGTCGTCGGCACCGCTCTCGCACGCAGGCTGGGCGGTGGCTGGGTCCGCTTCACCGCCGCCGGGTTCGCGATGGTCGCGGCGGCGGCCACCGTGTCCGTCGTGACGTCTCTCGCGGGCGGGTCCGGTTTCGGCTGGGTGCAGGCGCTCGGCACACCGTCCAAGGTGAACAGCTGGATGGCGCCGACCAACTGGCCGGGCTACCTGGCGGGTGCGGTGTTCGGCCCGGAAAGCGGTCAGGCGATGATTTCCGCGGCACGGGTCGCGGGTCTCGTGCTGATCCTGTGCGGGGTGGCGGTGGTGGTGCACCGGCAGCTGCGCGGCGGGATCTCCGAGGTGACGTCGCTGGGAATGATGATGAGTCTGATCGTCGTGCTGGGGCCGGTGATCCAGCCGTGGTACCTGCTGTGGGCGGTGCTGCCGCTCGCCGCGTGCCTGCCGGAGGGGATCTGGCGGACGAGGGTCGCCGTTATCGCCGGGGTGTTCGCGCTGCTGGTGCCGCCGCTCGCGGGAAACTTCACGGGCCGTGTGCCCGAGCTGGTCGCCGCCTACGTCGTGGGGACCGTCCTCGTCGGTGGCGCGTACCTCGTCCTGCGGCGGGCGAGGGTGTCCGTTGCGCAAGCCTGATCTCGCTCGCCACGGCGCGGCGGCCCTGGCCGGTGGTGCGCTGGCGCTCAGCTTCCCTCCGCGCACGCTCTGGTGGCTCGCCGTACCCGCGTTCGTCGTGCTGTGGCTGGCCCTCCAAGGCACCACGGCCCGGCGCAGCGCGGGCCTCGGGTTCACCTTCGGGCTGACGTTCTTCCTGCCGCACCTGTGGTGGATCCAGCACTTCCTCGGCAACGACTTCGGCCCGTGGCCGTGGCTCGTGCTCAGCGCGCTGATGGCGTTGTTCATCTGCGCCGTCTGCGCGCTGTTCCCACTGGTCGGCAGGCTTCCTGCCGCGCCCGTGTGGGCCACGACGCTGTTCGTGCTGCAGGAGACGCTGCGCGGCCTGATCCCGTTCAACGGCTTCCCGTGGGGCCGGGTCGCGTTCGGCCAGGTCGACGGCCCGTTCGCGCGGCTCGCCGTGATCGGGGGCGCGCCGCTCGTGACGTTCGCGGTGGTGTTCACCGGCTTCGGCCTGGCGGCCTGGCTGCCGCGGTGGACCCGCGCCTGGGCGCTGGTGCCGGTCGTCGCCTCCCTCGCGATCACCCCGCTGATCTCCGTCGAGGCCCAGGCCGGTGACCGGACCGTGGCCGTCGTGCAGGGCAACGCCCCCGACATCGGCCTCGGCCTGCTGTCCGAAGGCGCCACGCTGCGCGCCAACCACCTGCGCAAGACCGCCGAACTGGCCGCGCTCGTGCGCGGCGGCGCGCTGCCGAAGCCGGACCTCGTGGTGTGGCCGGAGAGCGCGACGAGGACCGGCGACCGCGACCCGGTTCTGGACGGCGCCATCGCCGACCTCGGCGTGCCGACGCTCGTGAGCGCGTTGCGGGACAACAAGAACTCCGTCATCACGTGGGACCCGAAGACCGGCGCGGGGCAGTCGTACGCGAAGCAGGAGCTCGTCCCGTTCGCCGAGCACATCCCGCTGCGCCCGCTGGCCCGCATCTTCACGCCGTTCGCGGACCAGGGCGACCTCGACGCGGGCACCGAACCTGGCGTGCTCGACATCGCGGGCACGCGCGTGGGCGTCGGCATCTGCTACGAGGTCGCCTACGACTACGTGCTGCGCGAAAGCGCGGCCGCGGGCGCGCAACTGCTGGTCGTGCCGACGAACAACGCCTGGTACGGCCGCGGCGAGATGACCTACCAGCAGCTCGGCATGGCCAGGCTGCGCGCCATCGAGCACGGGCGTGCGGTCGTCGTGGCGGCGATCAGTGGCGTGAGCGCGGTGGTCCGCCCGGACGGCAGCGTCGTGCGGTCGACCGGGATGTTCACCGACGACCTGATGGTGGACACCGTGCCGTTGCGGACGGACGTCACGTTCGCGACGAGGTTCGGCGGCGCGATCCACGTCCTGCTCACGGGTGCGGCACTGGCCGCGTGCGCGCTGGGGCTGTGGAGGCGCCGCCGGTCCTCAGTTCCTGCCGAGCAGGGCTGACCCCAGCACCGTGCGCTGGTGCAGCACGGACAGCCCCTGCCGTTCCGTGGTCAGCAGCCCGGCCTCCCGCAGCACGGACGTGTGCCGGCTGACCGACGACGGCGACGCGCCGAGCCGTTCCGCGAGTTCGGTCGTCGTGGCCCCGGCGCCGACCGCCGCCAGCACGGCCGAGCGGGTGGAGCCGAGCAACGCCGCGAGCGCGCCCTGCTCACGCCGCCCGCTCGCGATCTGCCGCTGCCAGGTCCAGTCGTGGTGCAGCGGGTACACCACGGTCGGCGGCAGTCCCGGGTCGGCGAGCGCGACGGGGGTGCGGCGGCAGAAGTACGACGGCACCAGCCGCAGCCCGCGCCCGTTGAGGTGCAGGTCGCGGTCGTAGGCGTACTGGACCTCCAGCACCGGTTCCCGCCAGTTCATCAACGGCCACATGCCCCGCAGCAGACCCTCCACCGTGCACGCGAGACCGTTGCGGTGCACGCGGTCGGTCTCCACGGCCTCCTCGATCAGGTCGGTGTAGGGCTCGACCACCGCCCGGTGGTAGCGGGTGAGCGCCTCGGTGAGCTCCACCAGGGACTCGCCGTCGCCCGCCACGAGCGGACGCGTCCACTCCGGAAGCGGCCGCACGTCCCGCAGGCGCCCGAACTCCTCCTTGAGCCGGTGCCGCGGTGTGGACCGGATCGCGGCGAGCGCGCTCCCCAGGCCCTGCGCGCCCTCCGGCGGGGTGAGGAAGTCCGGGAAGTACGGCCCCAGCGGCGCGAGCACGGACAGCACGCGGACGCCGGACGTGATCACCTGCCGGTCGCCGTTGCGGAGGATGTCGCGCAGCCACGGCTGCAACAACAACCCGCTGTCCGACTCGGTCAGCCGAAGCCGGCTGAACACCATTTCCCAGAGCGGATCCACCCTTTCTGCTACCTGCGTACGCTCCAGATCACCGTCGGAAAAATGGATGCGCAACACAGCAACCTCCCCAGTCCAGGTCACCGCGCACAACCATACTGGGCGTGTCGATCCGCCGAATCGAGCAACGAAAACCGTGCGCGGGACGATTGCCCCGCGCACGGTTCTGCGCTAGTGCCGCGGATCAGCCGCAGCTGGTGGTGACCCACTGGTGGGAGCGGACCTGGTAGGTGCCGGCGAGGTCACCCTTCTGGCCCTGCTTCGTGCAGCCGATCGAGTTGTTGTAGCCGGTGTTGCGGTAGAACCGGACGCCCTTGAAGTTGGACGACGTCCCGCGGTTGTAGACGGACTTGACCTCCTTGGTCGTGGCCCAGGAGCACTTGTAGGTGCCCGCGGTCCAGTCCGCGTCCGCCACGTCCCACATGCACCGGCCGCCGGTGCCGCCGAAGCCGTTCCAGAAGCAGACGTTGCCGGTGTTGCAGTCCCAGGCCGCGAGCGCCTGGCCGGTCTCGGTGTCGTACGCCGCGCCGACGGCGGCGGCCTGCGCGTCAGGAGCCTCCGCCTGCGCACTCGGGGCCGCGAGGGCGACGGAGAAGAGCATGGCGAGCGGCATCAATGCCAGAACAAAACGCCGAACGAACCTCAAAGGATTCCCTCCCTAACCCGCAAATGAATTCGCCGATGCCACTTTAAGCAGGCGGGGGAGTTTCGAAAAGCTATTGCTGCGTGGTGCAAAAGCGCTTTTCAGGATCGTCGGGTGTACCTGTGTTTCACGCCGGCCGGGAAGAACTCGGGATCGCCGTGCGGCCGCAGCACGACCTCGGGCAGCTGCCGCGGCGCCGGGACGTAGTGCGCGAACTCGCTGTTGAGCCGCAGCAGCTGGTCCCGGATCGCCTCCGCGATCACCGCCGAGTCCGCCACCGCTCCCGGCGCGGTCTCGACGGTGATCCGCAACGACCGGTTCCGATCTTCGTCCTCGACCGACTCGATCACGAACTTGCCCGTGACGGTGTCGCTGATGCCGGGCTGTTCCAGTCCCACCGTCACGTTCTCGGGGTAGACGTTCGCGCCGAAGAACGACACCGTGAAGAGCGATCGTCCGAACAGGAAGACGAACGGCAGTTCCGGCCCCGGTGGGGGAGTGACACCGGCGCGGGCGCAGAGCTCCAGCACCTCGGCGTGCTCCAGGACGCCGCCCTCGTCGGCGATCCGGTACCGGATCAGCGGGATCCCGCCGTCCGCCGTGAACACCAGGGTGCCGTCGTGCACCTCGAAGAACCGGCTCGCCGGGTCGTACTGCACGAGCGTCGGCAACCGCGAGTCGCCGAAGACCTCCCGCGCCTTCTCCGGGCGCTCCGCGAAGAACCTGCGCACGCCCACCGACAGCGCGGTCTCGTTGCCCAGCACACCGGAATCCGCTGTGCCGTAGAGGGAAGCGATGTCGGTCACCGGGTCCGCGATGCCGGCGCGCTGCGAGACCAGGTCCCGCCACTGCTCGCTGAACACCTCGCCCGCCAGCACGAGCTTGATCCGGTACGCCGGCCAGTCGACGCCCTCCGCGAGCCCGGTGTCGACCACGTCCTTGACGAACGGCGGGTAGCCCAGCAGCACCACCTGCTCGAAGTGCGGCGCCAGCTCCGGCAGCACCCGCAGGATCTCGGCCTTGTTGTTGCCCGGCGCCACCACGGTGATCGGGCAGCCCTTGGCCGCGAGGTGCCGCACGCACGCCTGCGTGAACAGCCCGCCGACCCACGTGCCGAGCGGGAAGCACACCACGGCGAGGGTCTTGCGCTCGCCGGCGTGGAACCCGTCCACGAGCACCTGCTCGAACCGGCGGGCGACCTGCAGCTCGTCCTCCAGCGACCGCGGCCAGATCGTCGGCCTGCCGCTGGAGCCGGACGACACGGCGATCATGTCCAGCGCGCTCAGGTCGCCGTCGCGGCACAGCTCGGGCAGCGGGTACCGCTCGTGGTAGTTCGCCTTGTCGAGCAGCGGCAACCGCTGGAAGTCCTCGAACGTCCGGATCGTCGCGGGGTCGATCCCGTTGTGCCGCAGCAGGTCGCGGTAGGCGGGGACCGTCTCGGCGGTGCGCCGGAACAACTCCAGCACCCAGCTCGGCGACCTCGGTTCGGCCGACGCGAAGAAGTCGTCGAACGCCTGGCGCACGCGGGCTTGTCGGCTGCTGTCCACACGTCCGAGCCTATCGGCCCTGCTCGTCCCGCCCGGACCAGACGTTCGAGGGTTCACGGCGGATGCCCGGGGCTCCTAGCGTCTGGGGTTGACCGGGAACACCCTGCCTCCCGGTCCGAAGGAGTCCAACCACATGCGATCCCTGCGCATGGGCGCCCTGGCCGTTCTGACGGTCTCCGCAGTCGCCCTCTCGATGACGGGCGCCTCCGCCCACGACCCCAACACCGCCGAGGGGCAGGCCGCCGCCAGGACGTTCCTGGCCGACCACCTGCCCGCCGACCGCCACACCGTCTCCGGCACCGCCGCCGGCGTCCCGTGCGTGAACGGCAAGGCCGACATCTACCCCTGCAAGAACGTCGACCTGCTGAGCGTGCTGCCCCTGTCCGCGATGGGCGGTGGCAACGGCAACGACATCTGGGGCTGGACCGACCCGTCCTCCGGCAAGGAGTACGCGGTCGTCGGCCGCACCAACGGCACGGCGTTCGTCGACGTCAGCACGCCGACCGCGCCGAAGTTCCTGGGCAACCTGCCGTCCAACGGCGGCAGCAGCTCGTGGCGCGACATGAAGGTCTACAAGGACCACGCGTTCATCGTCGCCGACTTCATCACCGGCCACGGCATGCAGGTGTTCGACCTGACCCGCCTGCGGACCGTCACCACACCGCAGACCTTCACCGCCGACGCCCTGTACAAGGACTTCGGCCCGGCGCACAACATCGCCATCAACGAGGAGACCGGGTACGCGTACGCGATCGGCTCCAACACGTGCAGCGGTGGCCCGCACA
This sequence comes from Lentzea sp. HUAS12, assembly GCF_024125735.1. Lineage (NCBI taxonomy): Bacteria > Bacillati > Actinomycetota > Actinomycetes > Pseudonocardiales > Pseudonocardiaceae > Lentzea > Lentzea sp. HUAS12. Next base: position 2,238,293 of record NZ_CP099738.1, on the reverse strand, counting down.
TGGTCGACATCCGCACGCCGAAGCAGCCGAAGAACGCGGGCTGCGTGGCGCAGGACGGTTACACGCATGACAACCAGTGCGTCGTCTACCGCGGCCCGGACGCGACCTACCGCGGCCGGGAGATCTGCTTCAACTCCAACGAGGACACGCTGACGATCGTCGACGTGACCGACAAGGCGAACCCGGTCCAGATCGTGCGCAAGGCCTACTCCGGTGCGCAGTACTCGCACCAGGGCTGGCTCACCGAGGACCAGCGGTACTTCCTGCTCGACGACGAGCTGGACGAGTCGCGTGGCACCGACAAGCGCACCAAGACCTACATCTGGGACCTGGCGTCGCTCGCGAACCCCGTGCACACCGGCGTGTACAACTCGCCCGCCACGGCGATCGACCACAACCAGTACATCAAGGGCCAGTACTCCTACCAGGCCAACTACCAGGCGGGCCTGCGCATCCTCGACGTCAGCGGTGTCGGCTCGGCCCAGCTCACCGAGGCCGGGTACTTCGACATCTACCCGTCCGCGAACGAGGCGAAGTTCAACGGGGCGTGGAGCAACTACCCGTACTTCGCGAGCGGCATCGTGCTCGTCAACGGCATCGAGCAGGGCCTGGTCGTGGTCAAGCCGAACCTCGGCGCCGTCGAACCGCCGCCCACCGGGGGCAGGTTCGAGAACACGGCCGACGTGTCCATTCCGGACGCGGGCGCCGCGGTGACGTCCCCGGTGACCGTGTCGGGCGTGTCCGGCAAGGCTCCGAGCACGCTCAAGGTGAACGTCGACATCAAGCACCCGTACCGCGGTGACCTGGTGATCGACCTCGTCGCACCGGACGGCACCTCGTTCCGGCTCAAGGGCTCGAACAACGACTCCGGCGACAACGTCGTGACCACGTACGAGGTCAACGCGTCCGCCGAGGACGCCGCGGGCACGTGGCAGCTCAAGGTGCAGGACCTCTACCGCTCCGACGTCGGCTACATCGACGCCTGGAGCCTCCAGTTCTGACCTGACGCGGGCGGGCGGCCCCGGTCGCCCGCCCGCGCCGTGAGGAGTTGTCATGCGCAAGCTCAGCGTCGCCGACTGGTTCTTCGCCCTGCTGGCCCTCACCGTGGTGGTGGGCGGCGGGGTGATGATGTTCGCCCGGTCCGCGCCCCCGATGCAGCACCAGAACATGGGCGCCGTCGTGCCCGCCGCGCACAGCGACGGACTGTCCGATGTGGAGAGCGGGTACCGCTTCGACCCCGTCACCACGCCCGCTTCGCGTGGTGAGGCCGTGCCGGTGGCGTTCCGGATCCTCGACGGCGCGGGGAGGCCCGTCACCCGGTTCCTGGACAACCAGACCAAGCAGATGCACTTCTTCTCGGTGCGCGAGGACATGCACGTCTTCGAGCACCTGCACCCCGTGCTGGACGGCGACACCTGGCGCACCACGCTGTCGCTGCCCGACGGTGGCGTGTACCGGATGTTCGCGGAGTTCGTGCCGCTCGACACGGCCGACGCCCGCCACCCGGTGGTGCTCGGCGTGCCGTTCAGCGTGCCCGGCGACACGACGGTGGTCCCGGTGCCGGCGCCCGAGGCCGGCGTGAGCACCACCGGCGGGTACACCGTGGTGCGCGTGGACGAGGACCGGCCGAAGTCGCTGAACCCGCACGTGCTGCGGCTGTCGATCCGCGCGCCGGACGGCACACCGGTGAGCTCGCTGGAGCCGCACCTCGGTGCCAACGGCCACATGACCGGCTTCCACACCATGCTGCTCTCGGCCACGCACCTGCACCCGGTCGAGCTGGCCGGGATCCCGCTGAACAACGGTGAACTCAGCTTCCAGGCCGTGTTCGCCGACCGGGGGGAGTACCGGCTGTTCCTGGAGTTCCGCCACGGTGGCGAGCTGCGCCGGGCGGCGTTCACGGTGGACGTCGGCTGAGCCCGTTCTCAGCAGACGATCTCCACACTGGGACGGGTGCGCATCCTCTTCTCGTGCCGCCCCGCCCACGGTCACCTGTACCCGCTGGTCCCGTTCGCGAGGGCGACCCGGGAAGCCGGTCACGACGTCGTGTTCGCGACCGGCGCGGCCTTCCTCGGCACCGTGCGGGCTCTCGGGTTCGACGCGCACGCGGCGGACATCTCCGTCGGGGAGGCCGAAGCCGAGGCCCGCGCGCGGCACCGCGATGACGACGTCGCCCGGCTGCTGATCACGATGTTCGCCGACGTGCTGCCCCACGCGACCGTGAAGGATCTGGCACGTCTGTTGCCCCGGCTGCGTCCGGACCTCGTCGTCCACGAGCAGAGCGACGTCGGCGCCGCCAAGGCCGCGCGGGACGCGGGCGTTCCGTTCGTGTCGCACGTGATCGGCCGGTCGATGCCGCCCGAGCTCCTGCGCCTGGCCGCGCCGGAGATGGCGTGGCTGTGGGACGGCACCACGCCGGCCGACCCGATGCTGGGCGACACCGTCGTCGACGTGTGGCCCGATCTCGTGCGCGATCCGGTCGTCGCGGCCCTGCCCACCGTGCTGCGGATGCGGCCGGTCGCGTTCGACCTGGACGTGCCGATGCCGGCGGTCGACCCGGCGAAACCGCTGGTGTACCTGACGCTCGGCACGGTGTCGCACACCGCGACGGACGTGCTGCGGCAGGCGATCACCGGTCTCGCCCGGCTTCCGGTGACCGTTCTGGTGGCGCTCGGCCCCGGCGCGCTGCCGGGTGACGTGCCGCCGAACGTGCGGATCGCGGGGTTCGTGCCGCAGGCGGAGGTGCTGCGGCGGGCCGATCTCGTGGTGCACCACGGCGGAACCGGCGCGGTGCTCGGCACCCTGGCGGCCGGTCTGCCGCAACTCCTGTTGCCCCAGGGCGCCGACCAGTTCGTCAACGCCGACGTGGTCGAGGCGACCGGAGCGGGCGGGAAGCTCGCCGGGCCGGAGATCACCGCGGACGCCGTCACCGCGGCGGCGGGCCGTCTGCTGGACGACCCGGCCGTGCGGGAGGTGGCGGGGAGGGCCAGGTCCGAGATCGCGGGGATGCCGGACCCGGCCGCCGTCGTCGACCAGCTCACGGCACTGGTGCGGGGGAGGGTTCGACGTCGGCCTGCGCCTCCAGGTGGTCGGGCAGCGACGCCCGGTAGATCGGCATCGCGGCGGCCGTCGTGACGATCGCGACGGCCACGAGGATCGCGAACATCTCCGGTGTCACCAGGTCGTAGGCGAGGCCGATGTTGATGAAGATCAGGATCATCAGGCCGCGGGCGTTCATCAGGCCGCCGACCGCGGAGGCGTAGCGCCACGAGTAGCCCTGCGCCTTCACGACGAGGCCGCAGCCGAGGTACTTGCCGGCGAACGCGGCCAGCATGATCACGGCGAGCGGGAACCACAGCGCGCCACCGGAGCCGAAGCCGTCGATCCGCGTGTTGAGGCCGCTGAACGCGAAGAACACCGGCAGCAGCAGGATGGAGTTGAGGTCGGAGAGCTTGGCGTCGAGCTCCCGGCGCACGACCTTCGAGTTCGGCATCGCGAGGCCCGTGATGAACCCGCCGAACACCGAGAACACGCCGATGAGGTCGGTGTACCAGCCGGCGAGCAGGACGATCAGCAGGATCACGGCGACCATGTCGCGGCTGAGCTTGCCGTCGCGTTCGGCGCGTTCCCCGAGCTTCGCGAGCCACTTGCGGCCGACCGTCAGCATCAGCACCGCGAAGATCGCCGCGCCGAGGATCGTGCGCACGGCGCCGGACGGGCTGCCGGACGCGCCGACGGCGATGATCAGCGCGAGGAAGCCCCACGCCACGGCGTCGTCGATCGCGGCGGCGACCAGGGTCAGGCCGCCGATGGGGGTGTTGGCGATGCCGCGTTCCTGCAGGATCCGCGCCAGCATGGGGAACGCGGTGATCGACAGCGCGCCGCCCACGAACAGCATGAAGATCCACAGGCTGGAGCCCTCGGGGCTCAGCGAGTCGTAGAAGAGCACCGCCGCGCCCGCGCCGAGCAGGAACGTGGGCACGATGCCGGAGACGGCGAGCACGCCCGCCTTGCGCGCGTTGGCCCCTGTGGTGAGCCCGTGGTCCAAAGAGGACCCGACGAGGAACATGTAGAACGTCAGGCCGATCGTGCTGAGCACGTACAGGGTGCTCTTGACGTCGGCGGGGAAGAGCTGGGCCTGCACACCGGGGGCGACGGCGCCGAGCAGCGCGGGGCCGAGCAGGACTCCGGCGACCATCTCGCCGACGACCCTCGGCTGCTTGATCAGCATCGCGAGGCGCCCGCACACGGTGGTCGCGGCGAGCACGACCGCCAGCGCGGCGAAGACCTGCAACGCGAAGTGGATCTGGTTCACGGGGGATCTCCTGGGGTCAGTGCCGGACCGGGCAACCCTGCGTGTCGTGGGTGTCGAAGTAGCGGCCCGCCAGCCGGAGGTGGTGGGCGTGCAGCACCATCGCGGTGCCGAGCACGAGCTGGACGACGCTGCGCCAGACGTCCTCCCAGCGGTCGCGCACGCGCAGGAAGGCGAGGCGCCGCCGGGGGACGGGGCCGTCGCGGACGAGCAGGCAAGGGCCGCGGCTCGGCAACGAGCGGGTGTGCGTCACGGTGGAGTGCAGGCTGACGCGGCGCAGCACCTCCCTGGCGGACGCGCGCATCGCGAGGGGGGACAGGCGCCAGGCCGGGCAGGGCCGGTTGGCGGCGACGCCGAACGGGATGTGGTGCTCGTGGCGGGCGGCGGTCGACTCCCAGCGGCCGGGGTCGAACACGTGCGGGTCGTCGTAGCCGGTGGCGTGGTAGTCCGGGTAGCTGAAGCACAGCACCGAACCCGCCGGGAACGTCGTGTGCTCGTCGAGCACGATGTCGTCGGTCGTGATGCGGTGGGCGATGCCGAACAACGGGTAGAGCCGGAACGTCTCGTCCAGCACGTGCGCGAAGTAGCGGTCGTCGCCGATCCGTTCCGCCACCTCGGGATGCTGGGCCAGCGCCAGCAGCAGGTGCGCCATCGCCTCGGACATCTGCACGACCGCGGTGTTGAAGTAGGTGCCCTGCAGGTAGTGCACCTGCTCGGTCTCCGACAACGTCCCGGGCAGCGGGTGCCGGACGTCCGCGAGCCGCACCCCCAGGTAGCGGGTCAGCCGTGCCCTCCGGGCGGGGTGGCGCAGTCCTGTGCACTTCAGCGAGGTCACGACGTCGTTCGCGTGCCCGACGATCAGGTCCCGCGCGTACCGCGGGCACGGTTCGCCGAACACGAGCTCGTAGAAGTACTCGGCCCACACCGGCATCATCAGGTCCCGCAACCGGACCTCGGTGACGCGGCCGGTGAGCACCTCGTCGAGCACCTTCGCCGTGCACCGGGAAGCGGCCTGCTCCAGCGCGTCGCTCGGCCCGGCGAGGAACGTGCGGGTCGCGCGGGCCACGTCGTCGTAGCGCGGCCCGGCCTCCAGGTGCTCCTGGTGCACCTCGGGGCCGGGGGAGAGCCAGTACCAGAAGAGGTCCGAGAGCCCGGCGCCCCGGCTGCGGCCGTTCGCGGCGGGGTGGCTGTAGAGCTCCTGGAAGCGGTCGGGGCCGACCTGCTCGTTCGGGAACGTGATCGCGTTGTCCCCGTTGACCTTCTCGAACACCCTGGCGCGCAACGCGACCACCCGTGCGGGCAACCGGCTCAGCACCGCTTCACCACCATGTCCCGGCTCAGTTCGCCGCCGCACAACGTCAGGACGTGCAGGAACTCGTCGCGCAGCACGTCGAGGACCCGCCGCACGCCTTGGTCGCCGTCCGCCGCGAGCCCCCACAGCACCGGTCTGCCGATGCCGACGGCCGACGCCCCCAGCGCCAGCGCCAGCGCGACGTCGCCTCCACTTCGGACACCGCCGTCGAGTGCCACCGGGACCCGTCCGGCCACCGCGTCGACCACGGCGGGCAACGCGTCGAGCGACGCCGGGACGAGGTCGAGCTGCCGGCCGCCGTGGTTGGACACGACGATCCCGGCGACCCCGTGCCCCACCGCCAGCTCCGCGTCCTGCGGGTGCAGGATCCCCTTGACCCACAGCGGAAGCGTGGTCATCTCACGCAACCGGTCGACGTGCTCCCACGACACCGTCGGCGACATCGCGATGTTCCGCAGGCCCGGCTCGACCAGGTCGCGCATGTTCTCCGCCGCCAGACCTGGTGGCAGGTCGTGGAAGCCGTGTGCGAGGTCGCGCCGGTGGCGGCCGAACACGGGGGAGTCGGCCGTCACCACCAACGCCCGGCAGCCCGCCTGTTCGGCACGCCGCACCAGCGCTTCCGTGACGGCCATGTCCGGCTGCACGTACAGCTGGAACCACACGGGCCCGGTCGCGGCAGCCACGACGTCGGCGATCGGCACGGTCGAGGCCGTGCTCGACACGAGCGTGGTCCCCGAGAGCGCCCGCGCGGTGGCCAGTTCGCCGTCCGGGTGGGCGAGCTTGTGGAACGCGGTGGGCGAGATCATCACCGGGAAGTCCTCGCCGATGTCCCTGCCCCGCAACACCCTCGGCAGCAGGGCCAGGCGCCGGAACGCGGCCTCGTTCTCCGCGAGCACGACCTCGTCCCCGGCCCCGCCCGCGAAGAAGTCGTGGTGGACCGGGTCGAGCATCGCGCGCGCCTTGTCGTGCAGCTCCGCGAGCACCGGGTTCACCGCAGGTACTCCCGCAGCGGTGCTTTGTGGACGGTGTCGCTGTCCCACTCGTTCTCGAGGTTCTCGGTGACGTGGTGCTCGTCGACCAGTTCACCGGCGCGGAACCGCCGCACGACCGGGTGCAGGTAGCGGCCGTCGAGGCCGCTGGTGTCGTCCTGCGAGTTCCGTCCGGCGGTGATGTCGAACGGGTTGACCTTGTCGTGGTCGGCGCCGTACTCCAGCGTCACCGTCAGGTACGACTCGACGTCCCCGAACTCGCCGCGCGCCACGGCCTCGTGCAGGTGCGCGACCGGCACCTCCTCGAGGTAGCGGGTGGTGCCGTCCTCTCCGGTCAGCACGACGTCGGCGAGGAACCCGAACAGCTGCCACAGCGCCGAGGTCCGGTTGACCCGCTCGATGATCTCCTCGGTGACGTCCTCGACGGGGCGACTGGGCCAGTCCACGCCGTGGTAGCGCTGCTCGGCGATCCGGTGCAGCGCGCGGACGCCGTAGCGGAAGCCGTGGATGAACCCGCTGGTCGACTTCTTGAAGTCGCGCATCTGCGTGATCGTGCCCGCGAAGAACAGGTCCGGGACGTTCACCGACTCCCACGCCGCGGTCTGGTCGGGGAAACGGGACTTGATCGTGAGCTGCGGCCTGCACTCCGGCGCGAAGATCGAGGCGTCGAACCGGAAGCCCGTCGCGAGGATCACCCGGTCGTAGCGGATCGCCTTCACGACCTCGTTGACGCGCTGGAAGCTCACTTCGACCAGGAAGCCCTCGTCGTCGCGGCGGATGCTCCTGATGTGCCCGTCCAGCAAGGCGTTCTGCGACTTGAGCTGGTAGGTGTCGAGGAAGTTGTTGTTCACCGCCCGCAGGTGCCCCACGAAGTGCGTCTGCCACGCGAGCTTCAGCGAACCGGGCCCGGCGACGTGGGTGACCGCCGTGGTCTCCATCAGCGCGTCGGCGGTCTCGAACGCGGAGTTGCCGCGCCCGATGATCAGCACCCGCTTGTTCGTGAAGTCCTGCGGGTCGACCGACACGTCGTAGTAGTGCTCGGCGTGCTCGACGCCGTCGATGTCCGGCACGTACGGCTGCGAGACACCGGTCGCCACGATGACCCGCTTCGCCCGGTAGGTGCCGCCGTGCTGGTCGCGCACCACGAAGTCGTCCGGCCGCGTCACCGACACGACCCTGGTGTCGTACCGGACCGGCAGGTCGTTCTTCACGGCGAAGTCGCCGAGGTAGCGGACCATGTCGTCGGCGTTCGGGAAGTAGCGCGGGGTGTAGCCGGTGAACAGCAGCTCGGGATCGTCGGACAGCAACGAGTTCCAGTCGACGCGCAGGTTCAGCTCCGGGTCGTCCCAGCCCGTGTACACCTTGTTGATGGAGATCAGCTGCCGGTGCCGCGGGAAGCGGGTGAAGAACGTCCCCGCGCCCTGGCCCGCCTCCAGCACCAGGTGGTCACGCCCATCCCTCTTGAGCAGGTAGGACGCCTGCAGCCCCGCCGGGCCGGCGCCGATCACGAGACACTCGGTCGTTACCTCGCTGGACACGACGTTCTCCTTCACGCGGTGAGCTGACGCTTGTCGGGTTTGCCGCTGGGGGCGACGGGAGGTTCGGCGATCGCGGTGAGCCCGATGGGCGCGCAGGCCGCACCGAGCCGTGCGGTCACGAGCTCGCGGAGTTCTTCGAGCCGGGGCACGCGATCGGCCTTCGGGACCACGAACGCGTGCACGGCCTCACCGGTCTCGTCGTCCGGCACCGCGACGACGTAGGCCTCGGCGACGTCCGGGTGCTCGGCGAGCACCTGTTCGATCGGTCCGACGTAGTGCAGGTTCGCGTTGACGATCACGACGTCGCGCGCCCGGCCGGTCAGCCGCAGGTGGCCGTCGTCGTCGAACCGGCCGAGGTCGTGCGTGCGGACCCAGCCGTCCACGAAGGTCTCGGCCGACTCCCGCGGGTTCCCCCAGTACTCCTGGGCCTGACCGGGAGTCCGGACGTAGAGCTCGCCGTCGCGGATCTCGACGTCCACCGGCGGTCTTCCCACCGTGCCGGGGGGATCGTCCGGGGTGGCCATCGAGATCATGCCGGTCTCGGTCTGCCCGTAACCGTGGAACAGCACCGGCCCCAGCGTGTCCAGGGCGTCGCGGTGGCGTTCGGGGGTGAGGGGGGAGCCGGAGACCAGGAGCGCCTTCAACGTCGACAGGTCGGCCGGGTCGCGCTTCTGGGCGGCGACGAGCCTGGCCAGGCCCGGCACGGTGATCACGCGGGCGGTGGCCTTCAGCTCTGTGATCGCGTCGGCCGGGTTGCCGGCGACGACGACCGTGCCGCCCGCGGTCAGGGTGAGCATCGCGTACTCGAACATCACCTGGCTCGACAGCGATCCGAACACGAGGTAGCGGTCGAGCCGCGCCGCCAGCTCCCGGATCGCGGGAGGCCAGGCTTCGGGGTGTGCGGCCCAGGCCTCGGTCATCGCGGCGTAGGACTGCGCGCAGGCCTTGGGCGCGCCGGTGCTGCCGCTGGTGTGGATGAGGCGGGCGATGTCGTTCGGGCGGCCGTCGCACCGCAGGGGTTCGGCGGAGTGGTCGAGCAGGCCCGGGAGGTCGGCGTCCCTGATCGCGAGCTTGATGTCGAGCCCGAGCAGGTGCTCGACCTGGGCCTCCGTCAGCCCCGGCCGCACCCCCACCACCCGCGCCCCCACCACGTGCCCCGCGAGGATCGCCGCGAACGCCTCGGCGGTCACCCCGAGCAGCAGCGCCAGCCCGTCCCCAGGCCCGATCCCGTTCCCGCGCAACCCGGACGCGATCCGCGCGACCATCCCGAGCATCTCGTCGCCGGTCACCACGCGGGTGCCGTGCTCGAACACCGGCCGTTCCCCGGCGGCGGCGAGCACGTCGAGCACCGCACGCGGGAACGGCTCGGCGTCACGCGCCGGCAAGGCATTCCTTCACGAACACCGCGAGCGGCTGCTGGTGCACCTCGGGCATGTCCCAGTGGTTCTCCAGGTTCTCCGCCAGGTGGTGCGTCGCTTCCAGCACGCCGTCGCGGTAGTAGCGGACCACCGGGTGCAGGTAGCTCGCGTCGGCCGCGTTGACGGCGTCGTTCTCGGCGACGCGCGGGATGCTGATGTCGAACGGGTCCACGGTGTCGTGGTCGGGCCCGTACTCGAGCGTCGCGACGAACCGGTGCTCGGCCGGGCCGAGGCCGCCGTCCGCCACGTACGCGACCGGCACTTCCTCCGAGTAGCGCGCGGTCTGCCCGTGCACGCTCACGACGTCGCCCATCACCGCGAACTGCTGCCACAGGCACGAGGACGTGTTCACCCTGGCGATGACGGCGTCGCTGATCGCCTCCGGCGAGAGCTCCAGGTCCTCGCCCTGCCACGGGGTGCCGTGGTTGCGGGCGCTCAGGACGCGGTGCAGCGCGCGGGCGCCGTAGCGGAAGCCGTGGATGAACCCGCTGGTGGACTTCTTGAAGTCGCGCGACTGCGTGATCGTGCCCGCGAAGTACAGGCCGGGCACGTTCGCCGACTCGAACGCCGGGGTCAGCTCCGGGAACCGGTCCTTGATGACCAGCGACGGCCGCGTGTCGTCCGCGAAGATCGAGGCGTCGAACCGGAAGCCGGTGCACGCGATGATGCGGTCGTACTCCAGTTCGCGCAGCTTCTCGACCGTGCGCGCGTAGCGGAACTGGATCCGGAAACCGCCTTCCGGCCTGCGCTCGATGCGTTCGATCGTGCCGTCGATGACCGCGTTCTCGCTCTTGAGCTGGTAGGTGTCGAGGAAGTTGTTGTTCACCGCCCGCAGGTGTCCGACGTAGTGCGTCTGCCAGGCGAGCTTCACCGAGTGCGGCCCGGCGACGTGGATGACGGCCGCGTGCTCGACCAGCGCGTCGGCGGTCTCGAAGCCCGAGTTGCCCTTGCCGATCACGAGCACCCGCTGGTCGGTGAACGACTCGGGGTCCGTGTCGAAGGTGTCGTAGCGCTCGGCGTGCTCGATGCCGGGGATCTCCGGCACGTACAGCTGGGAGACGCCGGTGGCCATCACGAGGTTCTTCGCGTGCCAGGCCTTCTCGCCGCTGTGGACGACGAACCCGTCGTCGTCGCGGGAGATGCGCGTGACATCGATGTCGTACCGCACGTTCAGGCCGGCCGCGCAGTCCTGGAAGTAGCGGACGATGTCGTCGGCGTCCGGGAAGTACCGGGGCGTGTAGCGGGTGAACAGCAGATCGGGGTCGTCGAGCAGCAGCGAGTTCCAGTCCATCCGCATCCGCTGCTCCGGGTCGGTGAACCCGGTGTGGACCTTGTTGATGGAGATGAGCTTGCGGTGCCGCGGGTACCGGGTGAAGAACGTGCCCGCCCCGCTGCCGCGTTCGAGGACGGCGTAGTCGCGACCGTCGCGCTCGAGCAGTGCGGCGAGCTGCAAACCGGCCGGTCCCGCGCCGATGATCAGGTAGTCGTACGCCATGACCGGGGAAGCTACCCACGCGATCTCAGAACTTTCTGAGATCGGCTGCCTACCGTCCGTCAGGTGACCACGACCGCATCAGACACGTCCGTGGACCTGGGTTCGCCCCTGACCGTCGCGCACCTGCGGCGCGCCTCGACACCACACCCCGTGCTGGTCGGCTCCTCGGTGCTGGACCGGGTCGAACGCGGGCGCGCGTACCTGCGCACGGTGCTGGCCGACGACGAGCGACCCGTCTACGGCGCCAAGACCGGGTTCGGTGCCCTGGTGGGCTTCGCGGGCCGCTCCACCGAGGCGGACCAGTGCGACAACACCCTCGCACACCTCGGTGCGGGCCAGGGCCCCGACCTGCCCCTCGACATCACCCGCGCCGCCCTCCTGGTCCGCACCTGGTCGCTGGCCCAGGGCCTGTCCGGCGTGTCCGCGCACGTCGTCGCGGGGCTCTCGGCGATGTTCGCGACGACGTTCGTCCCGGCCGTCCCGCGCTACGGCTCCGTCGGAGCCAGCGGCGACCTCATCCCCCTGGCCTACGCCGCCCAGGCCCTGCGCGGCCGCGGCCACGCGTACCTCGACGGCGTCCGGCTGCCCGCTGCGGAGGCGCTGACGTCAGCAGGCCTGGAACCGCTGGTGCTGGACGGCCGCGACGCCCTGGCCCTGGTGAACGGCACGTCCGTCACCACCGCCGCCACGGCCCTCGCCCTGGCCTCGGTACGGGCCTCCCACCGAGCCCTGACCTCTCTGACCTGTCTCCTGGTGGACGTCCTGGGCGCCGACCCCGGCTTCGCCGACCCCAGGCTGATCTCCGCCTTCGGCCACCCCGGCGCCGCCGCGGTGGCGTCGTGGATGCGCTCCACACTGGCCGGCACCGAGCCCAGCGGCCTGCGCGCCCTCCAGGAGCCCTACAGCATCCGCTGCTCACCCCAACTCCTCGGCGCCGCGGAGGACGCCCTCCGCTACGTCGACAGCGTGGTCGCCGCGGACCTCGGCGGCGTCAGCGACAACCCGCTCTTCTTCCCCGACGACGACCTCGTGGCCCACGGCGGCAACTTCTTCGGCCAACCGGCCGCCTTCGCCGCCGACGTCCTGGCGATGGTCACGGCCTCCCTGGGCAACCTCGCCGAACGCCAGCTGGACCTCCTCGTCGACCCGGCCCGCAACACGGGCCTGCCCCCGATGCTCGCCGCGGGCCCCGGCCGCCAGCACGGCTTGCAGGGCGTCCAACTCGCCACGACGGCGTTCGTGGCGGAGATCCGGCGCGGGGTCCTGCCCGCCAGCACCCAGAGCCTGCCGACCAACCTGCACAACCAGGACGTGGTGCCGTTCGGCACCCAGGCCGCCCTGCGCGCCTACGACCTGGCCGAGCTGCTGCGGCTGTTGTGCGGGTCGTTGGCCTTGGGGTTGCGGCAGGCGGTGTACGTGGGCGGTCGGCGGCCCACCGCGCCCCGGTGCGCGGCGTTGCTGGACGCGCTGGCCGCTGTGATCGAGCCGGTGGATCCGGACCGTCCGTTGGACGAGGACGTGCGGGTGGCGGCGGAGGTGGTGGTCTCGGAGGAGTGGTGAGGGCGGCTGAGACCTGGGGGTGTGGCGCAAGGAGGGTGCCGGGGGATCCGCGGTCGGACAGGTGGATCGTGGTGCCGCCAGGCGCCCTGCTGAGCGTGGATTACCTCGCCACCCTCCTGGGACACGCCACTAGACGCCGATGTGGACGTATCCGGCCCATAGCAACGGTTCCGCCTTGCGTTGGGCACGAACCATCAGCGCGACCTCACCGATGGCGACGGCCGCGGCGTCCGGTCCGGACGCGGCCACCTTGCGGTAGAACGCCTCCGCGACCTTCGCCGCCAACTGGTCGCCCACGGCCCACAGCGTGCCGACCACCTGCCGGAACCCGGCGAGGAACAACGCCGCGCCGAGGTGGATAGACTCGTCGGACAGCTGCGCCGCGCCCATCGCCGTCCGGCATGCCGACAGGTAGGCGAACTGGGCGTCGTCGGTGCGCACCTCCGCGATGTCCAGCACGGTGAGCACCCCGTCCGACAGCACGAGGCCGCTCGCCGACGGGGCGTTCGGGTCGTGCGCCCCGTGACACGACACGTGCACGAACCGGTGCCGCGCGAGTTCCGCCGCCGCTGCCGCCCGAGTGGCCTGGAGGTTCAGCAAGGCCTTGTGCCGCGCACCCGGCAGCAGCCGTTCCACGGTGGCGACTTCGGCCTTGACGTGCACGAGTGCCAGCTTCTCGTCGGGGTGGTCGTCGAGTGCGATGGTCAGGAACTCCTCGATCTCCTGCCCGCTCCCGCGACGCGCGAGCGCCGTCGCCAGCGACCGCAGACCAGGCACGTACGACGACACCGCGACATCAAGGCAGGAACGTCCGCTCCCGGCATCCGTCGCGGCGTGCCACGGCAACATCGCCAACTGTCCGACAGGGCACCAGAACAACCTCGGCCGCCCCTCGGGCAGTGCCGCCAGCACGGGCCCCACGACCGCGTGCCACAACCGGTCGAGCACGGCCGCCGCTGCCTGCTGCGCCTCGTCGTACGCCTGCCGGTCGGCGACACCGAGCGCCTGCGTCGCACGGTCCAGGACCGCACACCACCGGTCGATCTCGGGCGCCACCAGACCGGGGAGCTCCACCGCCCGAACCCCATCGCGTCCGATGATGATCGCGTGGCCGGACCCCCCGTGCGCTATCAGCACCACCGCGGACTCGGACGGACCGAGGTCCAGCTCGGCGGAACCCTCCTGCTGCCACAGGATCGACCGTCCGTGCTCCAGCAGGTCCAGTGCGCCCCGCACATCGCCCGCGTTGATCGCGAACGTGGCCGCACGCGCGACGTGGTGCTGGTACTGCAGCAGGAACCGCTCCTGGTCGCCGCGCGGCAACCCCTGCCACGCAACGGCGCCGAGCAGCCGCACGACCTCGTCCCAGACGGCGATCGCCTCCGCGGGAGGAGCGGTCTCCTCCGTCAGCACCGCCAGGCGCACCCCGGCGGTCAGGCGGGTCTCCGCTGCCGCCTGCGGCGCCCGGACGACCTCCCGCAACAGCCGCATCGCCTCCGCCGTCGAGTCCCTCCGGTTCAGCAACGCGGCAGCGAGGACGTGGGCCGCGCCGAACCGCCTCGGTTCGTCCGGACCGTACGCCGCCAGCTGTTCCCGCAGGATCCGCAGCGCGTCGGTCTGGTCGTCCGGGTGCGCGGACGACGTGTCGGAGCGGTGCAGAAGCGCTTGTGCGAGTGACGTTCTCCGGCTGACCTCGGCCGGGTGCCCGGCGGGGGTGGCCTCCAGGGCCGAGGTGATGAGCCGCACGACCTCCTCGGGATCCGAGTCCTGTCCGTGCAGCGTCCGGTAGAGCAGGAACGAGCCGAGGTTGTGCTGGGCCATCGCCCGGTCCGGGTGCCCGCCGGGCAGGACGTCGAGCGCCGCACGCAACGCCGTGAGCGCGAGGTCCAGGTCCGCCGGGTCGGAGGTGAAGACGGACCTCTTGCGGTAGAGGCCGGCAAGTCCGTTGTGGACGAAGAACGCCACCGAGGCGTCGTCGCCGAGGAGCTCCCTCGCGTGTTCGCTGTGCATCAGGGCTTCGGTGAGATCCGCCGTGCTGCCGAAGGCCTCGAACCGCTCCGTCAGCTTGTGCGACAGGTTGGCCAGCATCAACGCGTCGTCAGGCTTGAGCCGCACCACCTCGCGCATCACCGTGACCGACCTGTCGAGATCCGCGCTGTCCCCCGCTTTCGCGAACCGCGCGATGTGCGCGCCGGCGAGGTCGTTGAGGACCTGAGCGCGGAACTGCCGTCCCTGCGCGGTCGACAGGACCTCGTCCAGCAGCCGGATCGCACGGTCGAGATCGCTGATGGGGACGTTGTCCCCGTGCGTACCGGCAAGGGAACGAGCGAGAACCCACTTCGCGTGGTCGTCGGCCGGTGGCGGCGTCTGCTTCTCCACCTCCGGCAGTTCCCGGCGCAGCACGGCGAGCTGGTACCGGAGGGTGTCGAACAGGTCCTTGCCGCCGACCACCAGCATCGCTCGTTCGCACATCCCGCACAGCCGCCGCACGACCTCGGCGTCCGGTGACTGCACAGCCGTGGCCGCGACGTCGACGAGCCGTCGCACCAGCTCACCGAAGCCCTCGCGGATGTTCGCGTTGTCGGGGAGCGGGGCCTCCGGCTGGTCCATCAGGCGCACCGCCGCGAACCAGTCCGCGGACTCCTGGTCGCGGTCGAACCGCGTCAGCAGCGCTCTCGCCAGCAGCAGGGCGTCCGCGTAGTCGCGCGTGCCGATCCGCCCCAGGATCGAGATGGCCTCGTCGAGGTCGGCGGGGTCACCGGCCCGCCGGTAGTTGGAGAGCAGCGCGTTGGCGAGCCCACCGAGCCCGAGCACGTCGCCGTCCTCGGCGAGCCTGCGGTTCACCTCGATGAAGGCCCTGCCGTCGCCGGGGTCCTCCACACGGTTGAGGTACTTGAGGTGCAACTCCGACAGGGTCGCGAGCACGGGCTTGCGGTGGGTCGCGGGAAGGGCGTCGACCACCGGCTCGATGGTCTCGATCACCCTCTTCAGGGTGTCGGTCGACAGCGCGGCGCCCGAACCGCTCCACAGGCTCGCGACCAGCAGGAGCCGGCCCAGCAGGAAGCCGACCAGATCGCCGGAGGTCGTGTGCGTCCTGATCGCGTGCACGCACAGACCGAGCAGGAGGACCACCTCCTCGTCGGCGAGCTCCAGAGGGGCGCGCGGGTCCTTCCGCCGTCCGGCCCACTCGAGCACGATCTCCCTGGCGAGGAGTCCGCGCGTGTCGTCGTACCCGGTCCCGGTGTAGAGCCCGAACAACATCCGCAGCAGGCTCGGCTTCCCACTCTCCTCGTACGCTTTGGTCACGAGCACGAAGACCAGTTCCTGGTGGAACTGCCGGTCGCCCTTCTCGTGGAGCGCCTCGCACAGCACGGTGACGGCGAGAGCCGCTGCGGCGGCCGTGTCGGGGAGGCTCCGCAGGCAGCCCATCACCAGCCCTCCGGCCTGCAGCCGCCACTCCTCGTCGTTCTGCTCGTCGGCCGTCAGCATCACCGACACCGCGAGACCCAGTGCCCGGACGAGGTCGTCCTCGCGGTGGAACGACTCGTACCTGGTGCGGAGCAGGCTGCTCAGCATCGAGCGGGTGCGCAGGTCCGTGACAGCGCGCCGGGACCGCGCATCGAGCTTGGTGATCGCCTCGTTGAGGTCGGACGGCCGGTGTGCGACGGTGTAGCGCAGTACGAGCAGGTCCGCCTCTTCGTCGGCCGCCTCGGGGAATTCGTCGGCGTGAGCGCTCACCTCCGCGAGCGCGGCGTCCAGCGTCGCTCGCGACGGGTCCCGCTCCGCGCGCACGCGCCACGCGTGGACCATCGCCATCACCGCGTTCTCGCGGAACGGGGGAAGCATCGCGACGAGCCGATACATCGCGATGGCGTCGTCGAAGACTGCGGGCTCACCGCCGAGGTCCCACGAGACGAACAAGGCGCGGGCGAACATCCAGGCGTCCGCGGGATGGAGATCGTCCGGCGGGCTGCTCGCCACGACGGCGCGGGACGCCTCGACAGCGGCTTGCGCGGCCTCGGGAGTGGGTCTCTGCGCCACCTCCGACAGCAGGTCCGCCGCGTGCGCGCGAAGAGCGACGATGTCCATCGGTCGACGGTAGCGCTACCGTCCTGATCTTCGGATGCGAACGGAGTGGTTCACTGTCGTGCCGGCGGTGGCGGCGGGGGAGGAGGCACGTCCGCAGTGGGGGGCGGCTGCGCGTGACCTGCCACGGCCTGGCCCCGGAAGTCGTCGGAGCCGTCGTCGGTGAAGTCGATGTCGGTGAAGTCCGGGTTCGGTGGTGACGGCACGGGAGTGGGCTCCGTCCAGCTGGCGGAAACGATCTTCGTGTGACAATCATAGGCCGCGGAGCACCACTGGGAGGGTGGAATGGTCCCCACGACGCTGGTCGGGCTGGTTCTGTTCGTCGCACTGCTGACCCCCGGCTTCGCCCACAGCGCGCGGAGGGAGCGGTCGGGGCCGGAACGACAGTTCTCGGCACTGCGCGAGACCGTGGCGATGGTCGTGGTGAGCGTCGTCTGCGACCTGCTGGTGTTGTCGCTCGCTCTGGTGGTGTGGTCGGCCGCGCCGAAGCGGACCATCGACCTGACCGCGCTGCTCACCAGGCCCGGCGACTACGCCGTGCGGAACCACGTGGCGCTCTGGATCTGGGGCGTGGGCCTGGTCGGCGCCGCCACGCTGCTCGCGGTGCTGGTCGCGGGGCCTGCGTTCGACCGGCTGCGCGGCAGGAACGAGGCGCCGTTCCTCTCCGCGTGGGGCCGCCTGTTCACGGCACACCCCGACTGCCGGGTGCACGTGGGCTGCCACCTGTCGGACGGCACGTACGTCGCGGGGTGGCTGCTCACCTACAGCCGCTCGGCGGCGGAGGTCGCCGACCGCGAGCTCACGATCAGCGGCCCGGTGCAGTACCGGGCCGCCGGGCAGCAGGAGGCGGTGGAGCTGCCGAACGTCGGCGCGCTGGCGGTGAGCGCGCGGCAGTTGACGCTGTTGCAGGTCAGCTACGTCCGCGTCGCCCAGTCGAGTGCGCAGGCTGACGTTCGCGAGGTCAGGACATCAGTGGACGACGCAGCGCGCTGACCGGCGAATGCGAGCGGGCCCGCACGTTCGTGACGCCGAAGCGGTCCTCTCGCGGCCGTCCCACGTGCACGGTCACGCGCTGGTCACCCGCTCCCGCACCACCACGTCCCCGACCTCCGCCACCGGTATCCGCAACGTGAACCGGGCCCCCACCCCAGGCGCCCCCGACGCCTCCACGGTTCCGCCGTGCCCGCTCACGATCTCCCGCACCAACGCGAGCCCCAGCCCGAACCGCCCCTCCCCACCCCCGTGGTGGAACCGCTCGAACAACCGCTCCGCCTCACCCGGCTCGAACCCCGACCCGGTGTCGGCCACCGACAACTCCACGACCCCGGTCACGGCCCGCACCCCCACCGAGATCCGCCCACCCTCGGGCGTGTGCCGCACCGCGTTGGCCAGCAGCTCGTCGACCGCCCGCCGCAACCCGGTCTCCACCCCGAGCACCACCACGGGACGCCCGGGGTGGTCGAGCGACACCGTGATGCGGCGTTCGGCGGCCCGCTCGGTCTCGCCCACCACCGCTGCCTCCGCCACGTCCGCCAGGTCGACGGGCGCGTGGTCCTGGCGTTGCGTCAGCTGGGCCGAGGCGAGGAGGTCGTCGACCACGTCGGCGAGGCCGCGGATCGACCTGGCCAGGGCGTCGAGGTCGGTGCGCTGGTCGGCGGGGAGGCCGGCGGCGAGGAGCTGGGCTCGCAGGTAGGCGCGGGCTATCGGGGTGCGGAGCTCGTGGCTCGCGTCGGTGACGAAGCGGCGTTGGCGTGCCAGGGCCTCCGCCCAGGGGGCGACGGTGCGGCGGCCGACCGTCAGACCGATCAGCGCGGCCACCAGCAGGCCCGCGGCGAGGGCGATCGCCAGGGCCTGCACCAGGTGTGCCCGGTCGGAGAGCTGGTAGCGCAGGTCGAACACGGCCTGCACGGTGGTGCCGTCGGCGCCGGGGGCGGTGAGCACGCGGTACTCGGTGCCGTTCGCGGACACGTTGCGCGAGACGGCCGATCCGGACGAGTGGACTGATGAGAGGTCGTCGCGCAGAGGGAAGCCGCCGGGCACCTCCAGGGGGCCGAGGTGCAGTTCGCCGTCCTCCAGCACGAACACCCACGCGCAGCGGGGTGCGATGCCGGGCACGCCGTAGACCGCGTTGTACCGGAGTTCGCGTGCCACCTGGGTTTCCTGCGAGTGCGCCATCACGACGTACGCGATCGCGCCGACGAACGTGATCATCACGGTGATCGCGAGGCCCACCAGCACGCTCACCTTCAGCCGCGCGCGGCGGACCTCCGCGCGTTCCGCCTCGGCCCACGCCCTCACAGCGCCCCCAGCCGGTAGCCGATGCCCTGCACGGTCTGCACGACCGAGCGGCCGACCTTCGACCGCAGGTAGTGCACGTACGTGTCCACAATGGACTGGGAGGGCGCGTCCTGGAACACCGTGCGCCGCAACGCCGCCCGCGTGTGCACCGTCTCGGGATGTGTGGCGAGCACGCGCAGCAGCGCGAACTCCCTGGTGGTGAGCGGTACCTTCTCGCCGTCGGGCAGCACGACCTGGTGTTGTTCGAGCTCCAACCGGCCGGCGCCGATCCGCAGCACCGCGGCCAGTTCCGCGGCGCGCCGGCACAGGGCCCGCAGCCGGGCGACGAGCTCGCCCAGGTCGAACGGTTTGGTCAGGTAGTCGTCCGCGCCGGCGTCGAGGCCGTCGATCCTGTCGCGCACCGATCCCATCGCGGTGAGCATCAGCGCCTGCGACCGCACGGACCGGGAACGCAACCGGGACAACAGGTCCAGCCCGTCGATCACCGGCAGACCCCGGTCGATCACCACCACGTCGTAGGGGTGGGTGAGCGCGAGGTGCAGCCCGCGTTGCCCGTCCAGGGCGACGTCGACGTCATAACCCTCGCCGCGCAGCACCGCGGCGAGCAGCTCCACCAGTTCCCGGTCGTCGTCCACGAGCAGCAACCGGAAGCGGTGGGCCGATCTGATCTTCGAAGATGCCCGCACGGCAACCACAATGCACCCGCGAGCAGGGGCGGACCAGGTCGCCGGTACCGGGCAACAGGCAATGGACAGGCACCGGGAAATTCACAGTTGTGATCACAAAGCCGGGTGCAGCGGAATTCACTCCCGCACGCGGTTCCGCACCGGTTGAGACGCGCTGGAGCCAAACTTCCACATGTGAAAGGAGTCGTCGCGTGACCTGCGATCACGCGACGACTGTGAACGCGCTACCAGGCGGGCGCGACGGCGGAGGCGGTGCGCAGCTCGCCCACCCAGCCCGCGGTCGCGACGGCACGCAGGCCGTCGTCGCCCTCGGCGAGCTTGCCGTGCGGGCCGAGAACGGCCGTGCTGCCGTCGTGCCACCGCACCGGCAGCTTGCCGTGGCGTTCCAGCAGACCGGCGAACTTCGTCGTCAGCGTGGCGGTGCCGATGTGCACCCAGCGGCTCGGGAAGAGGTCCAGCAGCTCGATCGTCGCCGGGCTCAGCTCGGGCACGACAGTGATGCCGTGATCACGCCCGTACTCGACCAGGTCGCGCAGCGCGTCCGGGTCACCTTCGGGGAACACGTGCAGCACGTTCAACTTGTACGCGGCCATCTTGTCGATGGCCTTGCGCATCTCGGCCGGCGGCAGCAGCGCGCTGGACACACCTCGCCACGCGAACGCGGGGGAGTCGCGCACGTCGGCCGCGCGGACCGTGCCGTCGTTCGTCATGAGCTGCCGGAACGTCTGCACGCCGTGCCGCAGCCCCGCCTGGGTGCCGGCCCGGAGCATCACCGCGTCGTTGCTGACCAGCAGCGCGTACCCCTCGGGGCCGAGCCCGCGCATGGCCGGGTCGTGCGACACCATCAGCATGCCGTCGGGCGACTCCGCCAGCAGGTAGCCGGTCTGCCGGAAGACGTGCTCGCGCAACATCGCCGCCGCGGTGCGCGCCTGGCCGGTCACCCGGACGGTCACGTCCTCGGTCAGTACGAACGAGCCCGTGCGACGGGGCGCGCTCGTGGGCATGGGAACAATCACCGGTTTCCTCTCCAGCGGATCAACGCTGGGTGTATCAGGAGAGTTCCGGTGAAGTGACGCGCAACGTCGTTCCGACGCCTGTCGTGCTGGTCACACCCGCGGTGCCCCGCCGACCTCAGGCGAGCATGTCGCGCACCAACGGCACGACCTTGGTGCCGTACAGCTCGATCCCCCGCATCAGCGACTCGTGCGACAGCCCGCCCATCCCGTACTTCAGGTCGAACCGGCTCGCGTCGAGCTTCTTCATGGTGCGCGCCATCTTCTCCGCGACCGTCTCCGGCGAGCCGACGAACAGCGCGCCGTGCGGGCCCACCTCGTGCGCGTACGACTCCGGCGTCGGCGTGGCGAAACCGCGCGTCTTGCCGAGCCTGCCGATCACGTCGAGGTAGTGCGGCCAGAACTCCTCGCGGGCCTGCTCGTCGGTCTCCGCCACGTGGCCGGGGGAGTGGATGCCGATCGGCAGCGGGGCGTGGCCGAACTTCTCCAGCGCGTGCTTGTAGAGCTCGGAGAACGGGGCGAAGCGGCCGGGGTGGCCGCCGATGATCGCGAGCATCAGGTTGAAGCCGTAGGAGGCCGCGCGCACGACGGACTGCGGGCTGCCGCCCACGCCGATCCACGTCGGGAACGGCTCGGTGTACGGCACGACGTCCTGCTCGTGCAGAGCCGCTCGGGTCTTGCCCTCCCAGGTGATCTTGCCGCCCTTGAGCAGTTCGGCGAAGAGGTGCGTCTTCTCCTCGAACAGGTCCTCGTAGTCGGCGAGGTCGTAGCCGAACAGCGGGAACGAGTCCACACTGGACCCGCGGCCCAGGATGATCTCGGCGCGGCCGTCCGACACCGCGTTGAGCGTCGAGAAGCGCTGGTAGACGCGCACCGGGTCGTCCGAGCTGAGCACCGTCACGGCCGAGCCGAGGTGGATCGACGACGTGCGGGCGGCGATGGCGGCCAGGACGACGTCGGCGGCCGACAGCGGCATGTCCGGGGTGTGGTGCTCGCCGATGCCGAAGAAGTCGAGGCCGACCTGGTCGGCCAGCACGCCCTGCTCGACGAGGTCGCGGATGGTCTGGCCGTGGGTCAGCGGGGTGCCGTTGGCGTCGTGCGTGACGTCGCCGAACGTGTCGAGCCCGAACGTGGTGGTCATGACTGCTGCTCCTTGACGAAGTTCTCGAATTCCTGCCTGGTCGCCGCGACGCCGAACAGCGGGCTGCCGGGTTCCAGCAGCCGTCCGGCGGCCAGGGGGCCCACCGGCACGGGGTCGAACCCGAGGCGCGCCAGGAAGTCCGCGACCGCGCCGAGTGCGGCCGGCGAGTCACCGGCGTACCCCACCGCGCCACCGTCCGCGGGTTCCATGTCCTGGTAGGCGACGTGGTTGAGGGTCTTGACGACGTGCGCGCCCACGAGCCGTGCGGCCACCTCTTCGCTGGTGCCCAGCGGCGCTTCGGCGGGCGGCCAGTGGTTCATCGAGTCGATGACGACCTTGCCCGCGAACGTCGCGGGATCCACCGACCCGAAGCGGTGCCACGGGATCGCCAGCACGACGAGGTCGGCGTCGGCGACCGCGTCGGCCGCCGAGGTGGCGACGGCACCGGGCGCGAGGAAGTCGGTGATCATCTCGATCCGCGACGGGTCACCGGACCCCGCGATGGCCACCTCGTACCCCGCAGCCAGGGCGAGGCGCGCGATGACGGGGCCGACGTGGCCCGCACCCAGAACAGCGATCTTCACAGCGCACCCGGTCCTCGCTAGTTGATGTGTCACCTAGCTTAACCGGACCGCACCCCGTTTATTCCGGCGGGGTCAGGCGTGCGCGCGGAGGAACCGCTCCAGGTGGGGGTTCACATCCGCGGCGTGCGTCAGGCTCAGGAAGTGCGCGCCACCGTCGACCAGCACGAGCTCGGCCCGGGGCAGCGCGGCGACGAGCGACTCGGCCTTCGTCACGGGGTAGGCGAGGTCGGCGGTGCCGTGCAGCACGAGCGCGGGCACATCGACCTCGGCGACCCGGTCCAGCACGCCCTCGCGGCCGACCAGGGCGGTCATGACCAGCCGCAGCCGGTCCGGCTCCACGGCGGCCCACTTCGGCGTCCAGTCCGACGGGTCGTACTCGCCCAGGCAGATCTTCGCGACGGCCTCGGTCACCGTCTCCGGTCCCTGCGCGATCCACACCTCGGCGAGCTGCTGGTACGCGGCGGAGATCTGCTCGTCCTCGGGCTCACCGGACGTGCCGAGCAACGCGAGCGCCGTGACCCGTCCGGGTGCCAGCAACGCCATCCGCAGCGCCACGAACCCGCCCTGACTGGTGCCGACCACCGCTGCCCGGCCGACCTCCAGCGCGTCCAGCACCGCGAGCGCGTCGCGGGCGACGTCCCAGTGGTCGAACGGCCCGGTCGCGGGCGTGGCGCCGTGCCCCCGCTCGTCGACCGCGACGAGCCGGTAGCGGTCACCGAACTCCTCGACCTGGGGCGCCCACATCGAGGAGTCCATCAGGAAGCTGTGCAGCAGCAGGACGACCGGGCCGTCACCGCCGTGGTCCACGTAGGACACGAGCTGCCCGTCTGCCGTGGTCACCGTGGTCATCCGCGCACCCCGTCCCGCATAGTGGATCTTCAGCGCCGTCTGCCCGATCGGCAATACCCTGCCTGGATGCGACAAGTGTTCAGGGGCGCGGTGCTGCTCCTGCTGCTGTTGATCGTCGTCCCCGCACCGGCGAACGCGCAACAAGAGCAACCACCCTTGGTCCGTGTCGGCACCGAGGGCACCTACCCGCCGTTCTCGTTCCACGACCCCGGTGGCCAGGAGCTGACCGGCTACGACATCGAGGTCGTCAAGGCGATCGCCGCGAAGGCGGGGTGGCGGCTCGAGTTCGTCGAGACGCAGTGGGACGCGATCTTCCCCGCCCTCGACGCGAGCAGGATCGACCTCATCGCGAACCAGGTCTCGCGCAACCCCGAACGCGCCGCGAAGTACGGCCTGTCGAGCACCTACACCTACTCGCGCGGCGTGATCGTCCGCCGCACCGGCGACGAGCGGATCTCCTCGATCGCCGACCTGAGGGGCAAGACCACCGCCCAGTCCAGCACCAGCAACTGGGCGAAGGTCGCCAGGGACGCCGGCGCGAACGTGGAGGCCGTCGAAGGCTTCGCCCAGGCGGCGGCGCTGCTGCGGCAGGGACGCGTCGACGCCATCGTCAACGACAACATCGCCGTCCTCGACTACCTCGCCACCACCGGCTCGAAGGACGTCGAGATCGCGGGCGACGCGGGCCAGTCCGGCAGCGAACAGGTGCTGGCGCTGCGGCAGGCCGACTCCGCGCTGCTGTCCCAGGCCGACCAGGCGATCGAGGCGCTGAAGGCCGACGGCACGTTGCGCGGCATCTCGCAGAAGTACTTCAAGGCCGACGTGTCCGTGGAGAACGGCGGCGCGGCGGACCTGTCGGAAGGACGCGGCCCGCGCAGCACGGGGGACGTCCTGGCCTCCACGGCGTGGCCGATGTTCGTCGGCCTGGTCAAGGTGACCATCCCGCTGACGGCGCTGTCGTTCGCGATCGGCCTGGTGCTCGCGCTGCTGGTGGCCCTCGCCCGCATCTCGCCGTACAAGGTGCTCTCGGGGCTCGCCAGGGCGTTCATCTCCGTCATCCGCGGCACACCGTTGCTGCTGCAGCTGTTCATCGTGTTCTACGGCCTGCCGCAGATAGGCCTGAAGTTCCCGCCGTTCACCGCCGCCGTGGTCGCGTTCTCGCTGAACGTCGCCGGCTACGCCGCGGAGGTGATCCGCTCGGCGATCCTGTCCGTGCCGCGCGGCCAGTTCGAGGCGGCCTCGACGATCGGCTTCGGCTACGCGCAGACGTTGCGCCGCATCGTGCTGCCGCAGGCCGCCCGCACCGCCGTGCCCCCGCTGTCCAACACGCTGCTGTCACTGCTCAAGGACACATCGCTCGGCTCGGTCGTGCTGCTGACGGAGCTCTTCCGCGAGTCGCAGCTCGCCGCGGCCGAGAGCAACGAGTTCCTCGCCCTGTACTCGTTCGCGGGGCTCTACTACTGGGTGATCTGCGTGGCGCTGTCCGCCGGGCAGAAACGACTGGAGACCAGGCTGAACAGGTACGTGATCGCATGACCGACATCCGCATCGAGGTCACGGGACTGCACAAGTCCTTCGGCTCGCTCGACGTGCTGCGGGGCATCGACTTCACCACCCCGCGCGGCACCTCGACCGTCCTGCTGGGACCGTCCGGCTCCGGCAAGACCACCCTGTTGCGCTCGCTCAACGCCCTCGACACCCCGAACCGCGGCGTCGTCCGCATCGACGACGTGTCGGTCGACTTCTCCGCGCTGCCGCCGGGCAAGGCCGGTCGTGCCGAGAGCGCACGCCTGCGGGCGCAGAGCGGCATGGTGTTCCAGTCGCACAACCTCTTCCCGCACCGCACGGTCCTGCAGAACCTGACCGAGGGCCCGGTCGTGGCCCAGAAGCGCCCGCTGGACGAGGTCGTGGGGGAGGCGCGGACCCTGCTCGACCAGGTCGGCCTCGCCGACAAGGCCGATTCGTACCCGCACCAGCTTTCCGGCGGACAACAGCAACGCGTGGGCATTGCCCGTGCGCTGGCTTTGAAACCTCGAGTCGTCCTGTTCGACGAACCGACTTCCGCACTCGACCCGGAACTGGTGGGGGAGGTGCTCGCCGTGATCAAAGATCTCGCCTCGGAAGGGTGGACCACGGTCATCGTCACGCACGAGATCCGGTTCGCCGAACGCGTCGCCGACCAGGTGTTGTTCCTGGACGGCGGGGTGATCGTGGAGCGCGGAACGCCTGGTCAGGTGATCGGCGAACCCCGGGAAGAACGCACCAGGAGGTTCCTGCGACGCGTTCTGGACCACGACTGAAATGATTCTTGAGGATAGGCTCGCCTAATTCATCCTCGAATTGCGAGCCCCCTGCCGTGGTGGCATGGTCCGGAATAACCGAACCTTTCCCACCACGGCAGGAGCGGACATGACCACTCTCGAGAACCCGGCGATGCCCGCAGTCCACGATTGCACCGTGAGCGACTGCTCCTACAACCACGACGGCTGCCACGCCTTCGCGATCACCGTCCGCGGCGACAACGGCGCCGCCGACTGCGGCACGTTCATCCCGCTCGGCACGAAGGGCGGCCTCGACAAGGTCGTCGCCCAGGTCGGCGCCTGTTCGCGCACCGACTGCGTGCACAACGCCTCGCTGGAGTGCACGGCGCAGAGCGTGCGGGTCGGCCAGGGCGCGGGGGACCACCACGCGAACTGCCTGACGTACCAGCCGCGTTAGACCTCCTCGTCCTTGCGGTCGACGGCCCGGCCGAGCTCCCGCAGGCCGACGTTGACCGCGATGACGGCCACCGTGCCGGCGGCCGCGACGACGTGCAGCCCGGCACCCGCCAGTGACCCCACCGCGGCCGCGCACCACAGCGTGGCCGCGGTGTTGAGTCCGCGGACGGACAACCCGTCGCGCAGGATCACCCCGGCCCCGAGGAACCCGATCCCGGACACCACCTGGGCGGCGACGCGCGTGGGATCCCCCTGGCCGTCGAAGCCCTGCGCGGACAGCAGGACGAACAGAGCGGCACCCACCGCCACGAGGGCGTTGGTCCGCAGACCGGCCGTGCGGGCGCGGTACTGGCGCTCGAAGCCGATCAGTGCGCCGAGGCCCATGCTCTCGGCGATGCGCAATGTCATGTCGAAGACGTGCATCGTGTGACTCCCCTTGCGTGCAGGGGTGTGCGTCACACGCCAGATCTACGTGCGTGCGAGGTGCGGTGACCTGCGCCGGCTACTGACGCCTGGCATGTGTCGCTCACCTCGCTTCCTCGTGTCCGGTTGGCAAGACCTGGTCACGGTAGCGGCACGGCCGTGAAGCCGGCGTGGGAGTGGGACGCGCGTCTCAGTCCCGCCCGATGTGACCGTCGTCGTAGCGGAGGAGCCTGTGCTCACGGTCGCGGCCTTGTTCGAAGAGCCGCAGGACGTGGTCGAGCATCGCGCCGACACTCGGCCACTCGGTCGCCGGTGCACGGCCACCCTGACGTCCAGCGGGTGCCAGTACCGGGGGAGGAGCGGGCTCTCGTCGCCGAGCGCTCCGCGGTCGACCCCGCCGAAGACCCACCACGCGGCCAGGTCCGGCGGCAGGCCGGTGATCCCGGGGTCGGCGGGTGCCGGCAGTGAACCGTGCGGCCTCGGGGCGTCCGCGCGCAGCCGTTCCGCCGGCCGGGACCCGGTGTCCTCAACGGTCATTCAGCGCTCCGGCTAGAGCATCTCCAGCGGCGACGGGCCCTGCGGAGGAGGGAAGGCGCGGTCCAGCTCGGCCAGGTCCTCGGCCGTCAGTGCCAGCTCCACCGCCCGAGCGTTCTCCCGCGCGTGCTCGACCGTGCCCGCCTTCGGGATCGCGCAGACCTGAGGCCGCCGCAGCACCCACGCCAGCGCCGCCTGGGCGGGCGTGGCGTCGTGCCGCGCGGCGACGGCGGCCAGCGCGGGGGAGTCCAGCAGGCGGCCCTGCTCGACGGGGGAGTAGGCCATCACCGGGATGCCGGCCGAGACCTGCCACGGCAGCAGGTCGTGCTCCGGTCCGCGGCGGCTGAGGTTGTAGAGGATCTGGTTGGTCTGGCACGCGTCGGACAACGCCGTCAGTTCCTGCATGTCCCCGAGGTCGAGGTTGCTGACGCCCCAGTGCCGGATCTTGCCCGCCTCCAGCAACGCCGCGAAGCCCTCCAGGGTCTCGGCGAACGGCACCGAGCCACGCCAGTGCAGCAGGTACAGGTCCAGGCGGTCGGTGCCCAGGCGGCGCAGCGAGGCCTCGCACGCGCGCACGGTGCCGGCCGCGGAGGCGTGGGACGGCAGCACCTTCGACACGAGGAACACCTCGTCGCGCCGGTCCCCGAGCGCCTCCCCGACGAGTTCCTCCGACGCGCCGGAGCCGTACATCTCGGCGGTGTCGACCAGGGTCAGGCCCAGGTCGAGGCCGGTGCGCAGGGCGGCGATCTCGGCGTCGCGCCGGGACGGGTCCTCGGCCATCCTCCAGGTGCCCATGCCGAGCGCGGGGACGGTCTCGCCGGAGGGCAGCAGCACGGTCATGCTCCCCAGCCTGACGGGTAGGTTGGAATGATGCGACTCGCGGGCCTGGTGCTGCTGGTGCTGCTCGTCGTGGCGCTGGCGGTCGCGGCGCAGCTCGCCGACCTCCCGGACGGGGCCGGGCTCCGCGCGCTCGTCGACGGCGCGGGCAACGCCGCACCGGTCGTCTTCGTGGCGGTGTGCGCGCTCGGCACGGCGGTCTTCTTCCCGAAACCGGTCCTCGCCACGGCGGCGGGGCTGCTGTTCGGCGTGGGGTGGGGGAGCGTGCTCGCGATCGCGGGCTTCACGGCGGGCGCGATGATCGCGTTCACCGTCGCCCGCGTGCTGGGGCGCGACACGGTGCAGGGATGGCTCGGGGAGCGGCTCGCGGTGCTCGAACGGGTCTTCGCGCGCCGGGGGGTCGAGGCGACGCTCGTGATCCGGTTGCTGCCGGTCCTGCCGTTCGCGCTGGCGAACTACGGCGCGGGCGTCACGGCGGTGCGCGGCCGGCACTTCGCGCTCGGCACGGCGCTGGGCCTGGTGCCCTCGACCGTGCTCGCCGCGGTGCTGGGCGACGCCCTGAGCGACCTCGGCTCACGCCGTTCCCTCGTCGCGTTGGCGATCTGGGCGGTGCTGGCGGCCCTCGGGGTGTGGTGGGGCCGGAACCTGATCAGGACGGCCGCACGGGCCTCCTAGAGGCGCGCAAAAAGCCGCCCCGGCGGGAGACCGGGACGGCTTGAAGCGTCTGCGAGATCAGGCCGTGCGGGTGCGGCGTCCGCGGAGCTCTTCGAGGCGCTCGTCGAGCAGCTCCTCGAGCTCGGGGATCGACCGGCGCTCCAGGAGCATGTCCCAGT
The DNA here is from genome assembly GCF_024125735.1 of Lentzea sp. HUAS12. NCBI lineage: Bacteria > Bacillati > Actinomycetota > Actinomycetes > Pseudonocardiales > Pseudonocardiaceae > Lentzea > Lentzea sp. HUAS12. The sequence goes on along the minus strand of NZ_CP099738.1, from coordinate 2,209,668 downwards.
GCGTCCGCGGCGGCTTGACCTTCTTCACCTCCGGCTCGACCCCGTCGATGATCTTCGACTCGGTGCCGTGGAGGCGGCATTCCCAGGTCGGCGGCAACTCGGCGTCGTCGGAGAAGGGGACCTCGAAGTCGTGTCCCTTCGGGCAGGCGTACCGCGCTGCCCGGCGCGGAGCGAGATCGTGGTTGCGGTCGGTCTCGTAGCTGACTGCTCCGAGCCGGCTGCCACGCAAAACGCGGTCGGCCATGGCGGTGTCCTTTCGCTCGGCTCAGGGCCGGGGCCCAGGCTTCTTGCTCACCGTGTGCAACGCCCGGATTGCTCCGTTTGTTTCCGGTTCGCTCTCATGGTCGCCCACAGTGACGTCGTTCACTCGTCAACGAAGGCTTCCTACTAATGGATGCGATCGCCACAGGATCGTGACGCGTTATCAAGCTCCTGCGCTCATGCATCACTCTAATGGCCCAGCGGCGGCCGTGGGTAGTCGCCTATGCCAACCGAAGTTGACCACTTTGTGCGACGTCAGGGCCGAGGTCACCCAACCTAAAGTGACGCCGACAGAGCACCTGATAACGGACGGTAGTTTCCGTGGTCTCGGTTACACCGTTGCTCTCCGTACCCGATCGGTGCTGTTCCGTGTCCGTTTTGGTGTCGGCGACCAGGACCGTGTTCCCGGCGCGAATCACCTGACCGGCTCGCACCCGCGCGTTGAACCGTCCCGGCACCCCGCACCAGCACAGGACCTCGACCTGGATCGCGTTCAACTCGTCGGCGAGCTCGAACAGCCGCCGCGACCCCGGGAACATCTCCCCGCGGAAGTCCGTGGCGAGCCCGAAGCAGTACACGTCGACCTGGACGTCGTCCGCGAGCTCCGCGAGCTGCTCCACCTGGGCGCCGGTGAGGAACTGCGCCTCGTCCACGATCAGGTAGTCCACCCGCCGGCCCTCGGCCCACTCCGCCCGCACCAGGCGGCGGAGGTCGTCGTCGCGGATCTCCGCGGCCTCGCGCGTGATGCCGATGCGACTCGAGATCTGGGGGCGCCCCGACCGGTCGTGCCGCACCAGCAGCAGCCCGCGCCTGCCTTGGCGCGAGTTGTTGTGGTCGATCTGCAGTGCGAGCGTCGACTTGCCGCAGTCCATGGGCCCGAAGAAGAACTTCAGGTGCCCCACCACCGGCGTCGAGCGCCGGGAACCGGCGACAGGTACGGCGGACAGGGCGTCTGTCGGATCGGGAAGGGCGTCCACGGCGGGTCACCCTAGTGCCTGGATCCCGATCATGAGGAATCCCCGCGGTCTGTCCCTCGCCATCGTGCGCCCCCTTGAGTGCGACCTGCTGTTTCGCGACGACATAGCCGCTGGGAGGGGACTCTAAACACACTTCTGAAGTCGACCCCCTCGAAACGTTCAGTGCGGACTGAAGAACATATCCCGGGTCGGAACCGGGGGAGGGGAGTGGCTCGCGAAGCAGAACGGCTGACGACAACGCACCCGCCTCCTCGTGTCGGCCGTGGGAGCCCGTCGTTTCTGGGTTCGCCCGAGGAAGCGGTTCGGTTCGGCTGTCGCCGGCCGACGTCTGGCGCCTCCATCCGCGGTGGGCCTCTGAGTCTTCTCGCCATACTCGATAGCTTCAGTGTTGAACGAAATCAACGACTTCGGAAGTTCAGGCTCCCGATATAACTCGCGCCGCGATATATTCAGCGACATGAGTGGTCGGATCATGTCCGAGCAGACGTTCCTCGTGCTCACCGCACTGGCGGAGGAGCCGCTGCACGGGTACGCGATCGTCCAGGCGGTCGAGCAGCTGTCCGAGGGGCGCACGGTGTTGAGGGTCGGCACCCTCTACGGGGTGCTGGACCGGCTGGTGGCGGACGGACTGGCCGAGCGCGACCGGGAGGAGGTGCACCAGGGCCGGCTGCGGCGCTACTACAAGCTCACCGACTCGGGTGTGCGGGCGTTGCAGGCGGAGGTCGCGAGGCTGAGCGCGAACGTGCGGGCGGCGACGGCGGTGCTGAGGGGGAGAGGTGTCCAGGCGTGGGCGAGTCGGGCATGAGCAATCTGGAACGGCGGTACCGGTCGCTGCTGCGGGTGTTGCCTCGGTGGTACCGCGCGGACCGCGAGGAGGAAATGGTCGGGATCTTCCTGGCTGATCGGACCGACGAGCTCGACCTGGAGCACAGCTGGCCGGGGTGGGGGGAGACGGCCGCGATCCTCGGGCTCGCGGTGCGCACCCACCTCGCGGCGGGAGCGGGGCTCTCGAGCGTGCCGGTGAAGGCGATGTGGCGTGGTGAGGTGGTGCGGGCGCTGGGGATGCTCGGGCTGCTGCTCGGTGTCTTCTACGCGACGGCGGCGGTGGTGGACGTCGTCGCCGGTGATCCCGGTGAGCCCGCGCCGGGGTGGTGGCGGGTGCTGGAGCTGGGGCCGCTGGTGGCGTTCGGCGTGTTGCTGAGCGGGCGGCGGACGCTCGCGAAGGTGGCGGCGGGGGCTCCGGTGGTGCTGTCCCTGGTCGCGTTGGCGCAGCCCGAGTACGCGCTGGCGTGGAGCGTGTTCCAGTTGCCGTCGCTGGTGACGTTCGCGTGCCTGTGCCTGGGGTTCCACCGGGAGGCACCGACGCCGCCCGCGCGCAGGCTGCTGTGGTGGGGTGGGGGAGCGGTGCTGCTGGGGGTGCTCGGCGGGGTCGCGACCGGGGCGGGGGTGCTGGCGGTCGGGCTGGTCACCGTGCTGGCGCGGGGCGTGGCGTTCGTGCGGGGTGACGTGGTGCTGGGGCGCGCGTTGTCGTTGTTCGCGGCGCTGCAGCTGGTGCCGTTGCTGCTGCTGGCGTTCGTGGGGGGAGACGTGGTTTCGGCCGGTCTCGGCGTGCTGCTGGTGTTCGCCGTGGTGTGGCCGCTGCGGCGCCGCCCGAAGACGGCGCCGCACACGCCCTAGACGAGCGCGGGTTCCTTGTTGCCCACGGCCTTGATGGCGCGCCGGACGGGTACGAAGATCAGCAGGACGAACCCGGCCACGAAGAAGACGATCAGGGCCAGGATGGCGGGGCGCAGGCTGCCGGTGGCCTGGCCGACGCCGGCGAACACCAGCGGGCCGAGCCAGCTGGTGGAGCGCTCGCCGACCTCGTAGAGCGAGAAGTACTGCGCCTCGCGTCCCGGCGGGACCATCTGGCTGAACAGGCTGCGGGACAAGGCGTTCGTGCCGCCGAGCACGATGCCGATGCCGGCCGCGACGAAGTAGAACTGGAGTTCGTCGCCCACCTGGACGAAGAAGGCCGCGGTGATGACGACGATCCAGACGACCAGGGAGCCGAGGATCGTCTTCTTGGCGCCGACGCGCTTGGCGACGAAGCCGTGCAGGACGCCGCCGATGAAGGCGACGAACTGGACGATGAGGATCACGGTGATGAGCGTCTGCTGTTCGAACTTGAGCTCGACGCTGCCGTACTGGGCGGAGACGTTGGCGACGGTGGCGATGCCGTCGGTGTAGATCAGGTAGGTGCCGAGGAACGCGAGCGTGAGCGGGAAGGCCTTGGCCTGCCTGAGGGTCGTGCCGAGTTCCTTGAAGCCGGCGGAGATCACCGAGGCGCCGTGCTCGCCGCCGTGCGGGCTCTGGTGTTCGGTGAGGGCGCGCAGCGGGATGATCGTGAAGGCGGCCCACCAGATGCCGGAGATGACGAACGCGATCCGCGCGGCGTCGCCGGAGGTGATGCCGAGGGCGTCGGCGGACAGGGTGATGCCGAGCTGGATGGCGAGGGCCACGCCGCCGCCGAGGTAGCCGAACGCCCAGCCGCGGCTCGACACGGCATCGCGTTCGTCCGGTGTCGCGATCTCGGGGAGGAAGGCGTAGTAGACGACGACGCTGGAGCCGTAGCAGATGTTGGCGATGACGAAGAGGAGGACGCCGAGCTTCCAGTTGGTGCCTTCGACGGCGGCGAGCGCGATGGTGGCGGCGGAGCCGGTGAAGGCGAAGAAGCCGAGCATCTTCTTCTTGTTCTGGGTGCGGTCGGCGATGGCGCCCATGACGGGCAGCACGAGCACCTGGATCACGGTCGCGATGGAGAGCAGGTAGCCCCACAGCGATCCGGAGGGGAACTGCAGGCCGAGGATCGTGACGTCGCAGTGGTCGAAGGCGTTGTCGTTCGCGCACGGGTTGGCCCCGTTGAGCGCGGTGTCGGCCTTGGCCGCGTTGGTCGCGATGCTCGTGAGGTAGAGCGAGAGGAAGACGGTGATCACCGACGTGGGGAACACGGAGTTCGCCACGTCGTACCAGACCCAGCCGCGTTGTTCCTTCTTGCGGCGCCCGGCGTTGTTGGCGTCGGCGGTGTCGTCGCCCTTGACCTTCATGTCGGCGGACTGTACTTGTCCGCCGACACGGCAGTTGATCGACTGTCCAACCTGTTACCAGCTGTTGCGGGACCGGAGGACTTCGCGCAGGACGTCGGGCCGGTCGGTGACGAGTCCGTCCACTCCGAGGTCGAGCAGGGCGCGCATGTCGGCCTCGTCGTCGATGGTCCACACGTGCACTTCGAGGGACCTGCGGTGGGCGGCCTGGACGAACCGGCGGTCGACGATGTGCAGGCGTCCCTGGCTGACGGGCACCTGGGCGACCTGTCCGCGGACGGCGAGTCCGGCGAACGGCACGCGGCTGGCGGCCCACAGCGCGCCGGCGGAGCGCGGCCCCATGGACGTGAGCAGTTCGGGTCCGGCGATGCGGCGCAGGCGGGCGAGGCGGTTGTCGGAGAAGCTCGCGAGGCAGACGCGGTGCAGGGACTTGCACCTGCGCAGCAGGGTGATGATCGGTTCGACCGCGTTCTCCGACTTCACGTCGATGTTGAAGAAGGTGTCGGGCAGTTCCTCGAGGACGTCGGCGAGTCGTGCGATGGGTTCGCGTCCGCCGACGTTGGCGCGTTTGACCTCGGTCCAGGGGAGGGCGGAGACGACGCCTTGCGCGTCCGTGGTGCGGTCGAGCGTGTGGTCGTGGTGGACGACGACCTCGCCGTCGGCGGTGGCGTGGACGTCGGTCTCGATGTAGCGGTAGCCCTCCTGCACGGCCCGGCGGAAGGAGCTCAGCGAGTTCTCCATGCCGGTGAGGTCGTCGACGTGCCAGCCGCGGTGGGCGAAGGCGCGGGGGCGCGGGCCTGCGAGGTAGGGGTGGGTCACGGCAGGTGAGTCTGCCTGGTGGTGGTGGCTCCGGGGTGGACGGTGGGTGGCGGCACACTTTCTTCTTTTTCTCTATTGCTTCAGTGTTGCCTAAAATAAAACCTGACGACCGACCGAACCCACACCAGGTCACGTACGACAAAAACAAAGGACCGAGAGACCTACCTGGGTGTCCGGGACTTCGCCAGAACTCGGCCACCCGAGGCCGCCGTCTGCACCCGAATGCGACACCAACGGCCCGGCGGGTAGTGTCCGGTTCCCTACGAAGGTCGGGCTTTCTGGCGCGTCGCTGGAGACCACCCACCGCGATTCGCTACCGTCGCGCGCCATGGAGCGCTCCATGGAGGCGGATGAGCCCAGGCACTGCGCGTGGTGCGGGAGGCGGTTGCCGGGGAGTGGGCGGATCGGCCGGCCGAGGCGTTATTGCGCGCAGCCGTGTCGTCAGCGTGCGTACGAGCGCCGGGCGGCGTTGCAGCGCGGTGGTCTGCCGGAGGACGCGGTCGTGTTGAGCACGGCGGAGCTGGCGGATCTGCAGGACAGGTTGTTCCAGCTGCGGTGTGCCGCCGAGGACGTGGTGACGGCGGCGCAGGACGGGGCGGAGAACGAGGAGCTGAGGAAGCTGGCGGCGGAGCTGGTGGAGTCGGCGAAGGGTTTGGAGCGGCTGCGATAGCCGTTCGCACAACAGCGAACTGACCGGCGTAGCGGGTTGCTTACGTCCGGTGATCGGACGATCATGACGCGCGTGACCTCCTACTGCCGCACGGTGCTGGACCGGGCGGGTGTCGGCTATGCCGTGACGGATGCGCGCGGGAACCTGTTGTGGTGCAACCGTGCGCTGGGTGCTGTGCTTGGGGTTCCGGTCGAGCAGGCGTACGGGCGGTCGTTGCCCGCGTTGCTGCCGGGGGTGCCCGAGGTGCCGGCGCCGGTGCGGGAAGTGCTGGTGCCGGGGCCGCGGTGGCTCGAGGTGCGGTGTTCGAAGCTGGGTGACGACCTGATGTACGAGGTCGTGGACGTGTCGTCGTGGCGTGATCGTGAGTTGACGGTGACGCAGGAGGCGGACGCTCTGCGGCGGGCTCAGGCGCTGGGGCGGATGGGCACGTGGGAGTGGTCGATCCGGGACGACCGGGTGACGTGGTCGGACAGCTTCCTGGAGATGTTCGGGTTCGCGCCGGGGACGGCGTTCGACTTCGAGATGTACTCGCAGCTGGTGCATCCGGACGATCTTCCGATGATCGAGGAGACGCTGGACGCGGCGTTGAAGACGGGGTCGGTGTTCACGTACACGCATCGGATGTTGCGGCCGGACGGCAAGGAGCGGGTGTTCGAGTGCTTCGGTGAGGTCGTCGTGGGGGATGACGGCACGCCGTTGCGGGCTTTGGGGACGGCGCACGACGTGACGCAGTCGAGCCGGGTGCACGACGAGCTGGTGCGGATGGCGGAGCAGGATCCGCTGACGGGGTTGCCGAACCGGCGTGCGTTGACGCGGGCATTGGAGCAGGAGCTGGCGAACAACGGTTCGGGTGCGTTGCTGGTGCTGGACCTGGACAACTTCAAGGACGTCAACGATCTGCGCGGTCATGCGGTGGGTGACCGGGTGATGCGGATGCTGGCGAGTGCGTTGCAGTCGCGTCTGGGTGACAGGTTGATCGCTCGTCTGGGTGGTGACGAGTTCGCGGTGGTGTTGCCGGGGGCGTCGCCGCAGGACGCGTCCGAGGTGGCGGACGGGTTGCGGGACGCGGTGGCGGGTTTTCCGCTGGCGGGGATCGGGACGCCGGCGCGGATCACGGTGAGCACGGGGCTGGCGGAGTTCGGTCCGGGTGATTCGTGGGAGTTGGTGCTGGCGAACGCGGATCTGGCGTTGTACGCGTCGAAGGCGGCGGGCCGGGACCGGGTGACGGTGTACGAGCCGAACCATTACGCGGACACGGTGAAGCGGGTCAGTGTGCTGGACCGGTTGCGGGCGGCGCTGGCGGGTGGCGGGCTGGCGTTGTACGGGATGCCGATGGTGGAGCTGACGTCGGGTCAGACGCTGGGGCACGAGTTGTTGTTGCGGTTGGAGGACGGGCAGGAGCCGTATCTGGGGCCTGCGGACTTCCTGCCGGTGGCGGAGCGGTCGAACCTGATCCTGGAGGTGGACCGGTGGGTGTTGACGACGGCGATCGACGCGTTGGTGGCGCAGCCGGATCCGCGGTTGCGGTTCAACGTGAACGTGTCGGGCCGGACGTTGGAGGATCCTGATTTCGGTGGCTTCGTGCTGGACAAGCTCGGTTCGGCGGGGGTGGCTCCCGGCCGATTGGGGTTGGAGATCACGGAGACGGCGGCGGTGACGAATCTGGACGCGGCGGTGGCGCTGGCGACGCAGCTGCGGGGGTTCGGGTGCCGGATCACGCTGGACGACTTCGGGTCGGGGTTCGGGTCGTTCGTGCACCTGAAGCACCTGCCGATCACGGGGATCAAGATCGACGGTGAGTTCGTGAAGGGCATCGAGACCAGCGAGGCGGATGCGGTGCTGGTGTCGGGGATCGTGCAGATCGCGAACGGGCTGGGGTTGTCGGCGGTGGCGGAGTGGGTGGAGCGTCCGTCGCAGGTGGAGGCGTTGCGGGGGCTCGGAGTGCGGGTGGGGCAGGGTTTCCACCTGGGCAGACCGGTGCCGTTGCGTGACGTGGTGAGCGCGGAGCGCATGCCGCCGAATGGCGCATTGTCGTCTCAGGTGGTCGGAGCAGAGGATGGTGCGCGCTCCTGATCCCCGCCTGATGGGATGTCCGTGTCGTCTTGTGGTGTTCGTCGTCTCGAGTTGTGCGTTGCCGAGCCGGAGTCGTCGGTGGACTTCTTCGCGGGGGTTCTGGGGTGGACGGTGATCGCGGAGCCGGGTGGGTCGTTCTCGGGTTTCGTGGGTGATCGGCTGGCGGCGCGGGTGGTCGCGGGGGATCTGGGGTGGCTGGTCGTCTTCGGTGGTGACGGGGCCCGTGAGCTGAGGGCGAACTCTTCTGTGGACGGTGGGCGGGTGTTGCACGGTCCGTGGGCGCCGCCGCCGAGGCATGGTGAGCCGTGCTGGGTGGAGTTGCTGACGGGCACGCCGGATGAGGACGACGAGTACTGGACGCGGGAGCTGGGGTGGGAGGCGGCGTCCGGTGCGCGGGCGCTGGGTCTGTACACGTCGGCGCGGCACGGTGGTCCGCGTCCGGTGGCGGGGACGATGCAGTCGTGCCTGGGCGCGGAGTCGTCGTGGGGTGTGTACTTCGCGGTGGACGACGTCGAGGCGGCGTGTGCCCGGGTGGTGGAGCTGGGCGGTGCGGTGACGTCGGGTCCCGGTCCGTTGCCGATCGGCAGGGTCGCGTCGGTGCAGGGCCCGCACGGCGGCTCCTGCGCGTTGCTGGAGAAGCCGGCGGGCTGGGGCGGGAACTGGGCTGGTTAGGCCGGGTCGCGGTCGAACCAGGCCACGGCGAGCAGGGTGAGGCCGGTGGCGGTGCTGACTCCGGCGTTGATGAGCAGGTCCGAGGTGGCCATGCCGATCTCGCTGCCCCAGTGGGCCAGTTGTGAGCCGGCGTCCCAGAGCAGGTACATCAGTGCGTTGACGATGATGATCTTGCGTCGGTCGGCGGCCCGGTGCAGGCCCATGGCGATGATCGTGACGGCGATGATGAGGACGTGGTAGCCGGCGACGGCGTACCACTGGAACGCGCGGGTGGGGGTCATCTCGCCGCCGAGGTAGGCGCGGTCGGTGAGTTCGGGGGCGATCGTGAGGACGACGGCCTGGAGCAGGTTGAACGCGATGTAGACCCAGAGGGCGGTCTTCATCCAGGGCTTCACGGGCTACTGGTCCAGTTCGGGCGGGAAGCCGCCGGTGGCGATGGGGCCCCAGGTGTCGATGGTGATGCGGATGAGTGATTTGCCCTGGCGGAGCATGGCGGCGCGGTACTCGTCCCAGTCGGGGTGTTCGCCCGCGATGCAGCGGTAGTACTCGACGAAGTCGTCGAGGGCGTCGGGGAGGTCGAGGACCTCGGCGGTGCCGTCGATCTGGACGTAGGCGCCGTCCCAGTCGTCGGAGAGCACGCACATCGTGACGTGGGGGTTGCGGCGGGCGTTGCGGACCTTGGCGCGCTGGGGGTAGGTGGAGACGACGATGCGGCCCTGGGTGTCGACGCCGCAGGAGACGGGGGAGACCTGCAGGCCGTCGGTGGTGCTGCGGCGGGTGATGAGGACGCCGTGGTGGCGGGTTGCGAGGAACTCGAGCAGCTGCGGCCGGTCGACGAGGTCGGCCGTGGCGATCTTCGGCATGATAGGCAGCATGGCACGCTTCACCTCGTTTGACGGCACGGAGCTCGCGTATCGAGATGTGGGCGAGGGTCCCCCTCTGCTCGTGTTGGCGGGTGGTCCGGGGCGGGCGTCGGAGTACTTGGAGACGTTGGGCGGGCTGGACGCGTCGCGGCGGCTGGTCGTGCTGGACAACCGGGGTACGGGTGAGTCGGACGAGCCGGCGGATCCGTTCACCTACCGGCGGGACATGCTGGTGCGGGACGTGGAGATGCTGCGCCGCCACCTCGGTCTGGACGTGGTGGACGTGCTGGGGCACTCCGCGGGTGCGGGGATCGCGATGGGCTACGCGGCGGACTTCCCGGACCGGATCGGGAAGCTGGTGCTGCTGACGCCGGCGTTGCGCAGTGTGGGGTTGTCGCCGGAGCAGAGCGACTGGGACGCGTTCCTGGAGGCCCGTGCGGGTGAGCCGTGGTTCGAGGCGGCGACGACGGCGCTGGAGCGCACCGCGGCCGGGGACGATTCGGTGAGCAACCGGGTGGCGGCGTCGCCGTTGTTGTACGCGCGGTGGGACGCGCGCGCTCAGGCCCACGCCGAGGCGGAGCTCGGGCAGTGGAAGTACGAGGTGGCGCTGGGGTACAACGCCGAGGGGGCGTTCGTACCGGGGGTGTTGCGGCGGGCGCTGGTGGACTTCGGGCGTCCGGTGCTGGTGTACGCGTGTTCGGAGGACCCGATCTCGCCGGTGCGGCGGTGTGCGGAGCTGGTGGGGTTGTTCCCGGACGCGACGTTGTCCGTGCACGAGGGTGTGGGGCACTTCCCGTGGGTGGAGGAGCCGGAGCGGGTGGCGCGGGAGGTCGAGGCGTTCCTCGGGCGCTAGGGGCGGGCCCGGGCGGCGGTGGCGTGAAGGGCTAGCGCCGCCGGTGTGCCGGGCGTGGCCTGGCGGCGGATCCGGGGTGCGTGGATGCCGAAAAGCTGCTGCTTCGCCCTCTGCGGTCTCCCGCCTCTGCGGCCTGCCGCTTTTGCACGCGAGGCGCCCTGCCGCTCCCCTGGCCGCGCTCTTCCTGCTGGCCTGCGGTGCTCCTAGCGGGCCGCGGCGGTGGCGACGCGGTCGCGGCCGTTGTTCTTGGCCTGGTAGAGGGCCTCGTCGGCGGCGAGGAGCAGGGGGCTGAGTTCGGTGGCGGTGTCGGGGAACACCGCGGCGCCTACGGAGCCGGTGAGGCCGGTGATGACGCGGGTCTCGCCGAGGCGGTCGACGACCTCGACCTCGAGGCGGGCGATGTCGAAGCGGATGCGTTCGGCGGTGGCGCGGACCTCGCCTGATCCGACGCCGGGGAGCAAGACGGCGAACTCCTCGCCGCCGAAGCGGCCGACGAGGTCGTAGGAGCGGACGGCGTGTTTGAGGGTGTCGGCGACGGCGCGGAGCACGCGGTCGCCGGCGAGGTGGCCGTAGGTGTCGTTGATCTGCTTGAAGTGGTCGAGGTCGAGGATGAGGACGCCGACGGTGGAGGTGAGGCGGCGGGCTCGGGCGAGTTCTCGTTCGGCGACGTCGTGCCAGAAGGTGGCGTCGACGAGGCCGGTCTTGCTGTCGGTGCGGGCGGCGACGCGGAACTGCGGCAGCAGCAGGCCCATGTGCAGGGCGAGCACCGTGAGCAGCAGGATGGGGGAGAGCCAGGGGCGTGCGGTGGCGATGACGGCGATGCCGGAGCCGAGGCCGACGGACGCGGTGACGATGAGGACGTCGCTGGCGTGGCCGAGCGCGGTCTTCAGGGGGTTGGCGGGGTTGGTCATGATGATGGCGCCCACGACCAGGGCGTAGTTGACGAACCAGTAGAGCAGTCCCGCGATCACGAGGGCGACGAGTCCTCGTGGGCCGTCCAGGTCGGACGGTGTTGAGGCGGAGAACATGTGCAGCACCCATTGCGCTGCGGCACAGCCAAGTACGACAGTGGCGGCGGAGAACAGTTTCCGGTAGAGAACGGCCCGGCGTTTGTAGACCCGCAGCCACGCGTGCAGGTAGATGGTCACGACCATCAGGACGACCAGTGGCATCGGGAGTACGAGCACGCCCGCGAATTGCCACACCGACTGCATCTGCGCGTGAGGGACGCCCTCAGAGGAGATCTCGCGGATGCGTTCGATTCCGCGCGCCGCTTCGAGGTGGATCAGCGCTGCCGCGGTGAGTGCCGCGAACCAGACCCAGTGGCGCACCTCGACAGGGGTAAGCCGTGCGGTCGCGACCGTGACGAGTGCCGCGAGCAGGGCAATCGTCAGGACGTAGGTCAGCACGACAGGAGGAAGGGACCATAACTTCCACCGGCGCGGGTCGAGCCAAGGCACGCTGCCACCCCCACCGAACACCATCAGGAACAAACCACTGTAGCTACCGGGTCACGCGAAGTCGTGGCTCCATGTGGGGGACCTCACCCTGAGTAGTCCTCGTGTTCTCACCCCTCGTTGCACACCCCGCATTCCCACAAGGAGACGGTCATGATGAACCGCGCGCTGTCCACCGACTGGACCTTCACCTCCACTGACTGGACTTTCGCGAAGTCGACGGACTGGACGTTCGCGTCGACCGACTGGACCGTCTGAGCCCTGGGGTTCGTGGTGACGAAGGAGGGTGTCCGCCAGCACCCTCCACCGTCACCGTGACGCTTGTTCGGCCTGTTTGCAGGCTTGCGTCCAGTCCCGTGCGGCACCGGCCGCCGCCAGCACGCCCACCCCGGCGACGGCGGCGACGACGTGGTGCACGGGCCAGGCTTGCGCGGCCGCGCCCGCCGCGGCGATCCCGAGGCCCTGCGAGACGCGCAGGGCGGTGACGGCGAGCCCGAACGCCTGCCCGCGGGTGGCGTCGGGCACGGAACGGACGAACGTCGTGTTCGCGAGCAGCTGGTAGCCGCTCGCGGCGCCGGAGAGGCCGAGCAGCACGAGCGTCCACAGCAGACCCGGCTGCAACGCCATCGGCAGCAGCACCGCGCACGACGTGACCGCGAGCACGGGCATCCACCGCAGCCCGCGTTCGGCGGGGACGCGGGCGAGGACGACCATGCCCGCCGCGGTGCCCGCCGAGACGACACCCAAGATCGCGCCGACGGCGGCCGGTCCGGCGCCGAGCCCGGACGCGAGTGGTGCGGCGAGCGCTTCGGCGGTGATGTAGAAGCCGGACACGCAGGCGAGTGCGACCAGTGCGCGCAGCCGCCGGTCGCCCCACACCAGTCTCGCGCCGCCCACGAGGTCGGCGGGCCAGGCCCGCACGTGCGGGTGGGCCGGTGGTGGCCGGTGCAGCAGGAACACGGCGACGAGCAGTGCGGACACCGCGAACGTCGCCGCGTCGGCGACGAGCACCGGGCTCGGTCCCAGGGTGGCGACGAGCACGCCGCCGCCGAGGAATCCGGCGACCTGGGCGAGCTGGGTGACGGTGTTGAGCGCGGCCTGGGCGAGGGGGTAGCGCTCGTCGGGCAGGATGGTGGGCAGCACCGCGGCCCTGGCCGCTCCGTGCGGGGCGCCCGCGAGCTGCACCGCGACCAGCAGTGCCGCCAGCACCCACAACGGCAGCCCCGGCACCGCCATGACCAGCAGCAATGCGGCGCGCACGAGGTCGGCGGCCACCATCACGCCGCGGCGCGCGAACCGGTCGGCGAGCCCCGAGAGCAGGGGCCCGCCGAGCAGGTCCGGCAGGAACGTCAACGCGTAGGTCAGCGCCGTGAGGCCCGCGCTGGCGGTGCGGTCGTAGACGTGCACCGTCAGCGCGACCCTGGCGAACTGGTCCCCGGCCACCGACACCACGTGCGCCACGAACAGGGCGCGGAACTCGCGATCGCGGGCGAGTCCGCGGTAACCGGGCATGCGTTACAGGATGGACGACCAGAACCCGCACTGGTGATCCAGGGCGAAATCGGTGCCGCCGATCGCCCCCGGCGCGAGTGACTGCACCGGCGCGCGCCACCCCGGGTCACCGGTGCGGGCGAAGCGGCCCCACGCCGCGATCACGTAGTCCGACACCTGCCGCTGTGCCGGTGTGAGCGTCTGGCCCAGGTCGAACAGCATCAGCAGTTCGGAGCCGTGGTAGGCGCCGTAGTCGGGGAACGGCGGGAAGCCGGGGAAGATCATCGGCACGTCGGGGTCGGCGAACTCGTACCCGGACACCCGCGTGTACCGGCCCAGCTCCGCGCGTGTGGTCTGGCTCGTGCACGCCCACGACCGGTCGGTCAGCACGCGGGCGATCTCGTCGCGGGCGTCGCCGTTGCCGTTGACCGGGTAGCGGGCCGCGACCTTCCCGGCGTCCGCGCCGAAGATCCAGGCCAGCTGGTCGCCGTAGGCGGAGTCCGGGATCGGCTGCGGCCAGAACAGCGGCGCGAACAGCGTCATCTCGTCGTGCGTCGACCCCACCAGCGTCGGCACCCGGTGGATCCTGCCCGTGCGTTGCGCGACGACCGGGTCGATGGGCAGCACGGCGGTGTCGTAGGACGGTGACGCGAACTGCTCGTGCACCGTCAGCAGCTGTGCCACCGGCTTGGCCCGCAGGCAGGCGAGGTCGGCGCACCCGAGCGTGCCGGTACCGGCCTTCTCCGTGTCCTGACGCGACCGCCACACACCGGTGAACTGACCCGGCGTGGTGAACGAGGGCAGCGTCAGCGCGCACGGCCCCGACTGGATGATCGCCTTGGCGAACAACCCGGCCGCCCGCGGGGACGCCAGCTGCGCGCACACGCTCAGCCCGCCCGCGGACTCGCCGAACACCGTCACGTTGCCGGCGTCGCCGCCGAACGCGCGGGCGTTGCGCTGCACCCACCGCAGCGCCGCCTGCTGGTCGGCCAGCCCGAACGCCCCGGATCCCGGCAGTCCGGGGTGGCCGAAGAACCCGAACACGCCCAGCCGGTAGTTCACCGTGACCACGACGACGTCGTTGTTCGCCGCGAGCCACGACGCGTCGTACATCGACGCCGCCCCGGCGGTGAAGCCGCCGCCGTGGATCCACACCATCACCGGCCGCGCCCGGTGGGAGCGCTGCGCCGGTGCCGTCACGTTCAGGTAGAGGCAGTCCTCGGTCTCCGAGGCGGGCTGCCCCAGCTGCGAGGTCTGCGCGCACGCCGGCGCGGGCGTCGTCGCGTCCCGCACACCCCGCCAGGCCGTCACCGGCTGCGGGTCGCGCCACCGGTTCGCCCCGACCGGCGCGGCGGCGAACGGGATGCTCCCGAACGTCCGCACCCGCTCGGTCACCTTCCCCCGCACCGCGCCCTTGTCCGTGCGCACCACCGGCTCGTCCGCCGAGGCAGACGCCGCGGGCGGCACGACGGCCAGTGCCATCACGGCGGCCAGCACCGCCACTGCTGTCCTTCTCATGAATCCCCCTTTCGGGGTCGAACGTAGCGAGGACCACACGGCGGGGAAACCGCATAAAGGCGACAGGACGCGTCCATCGAAAGTCGGACGCGACGACCACCGGTTGCTGACATACCGACCGGTCGGTACCCTCCGGTGCGTGGGTGACTCAACGCTTCCTCCGCAGCCCGAGGTCGACGCGCTGGTGTTCGACTGGGGCGGCGTCATGACGGTCTCCGTGCCCGAGTTCGTCGGCGCCTGGATGCACGCCGAGGCCATCGACCGCGACGTCTACGGCCGCATCATGCGCGAATGGCTCAGCCGCGACGCGCTCCCGGACAACCCCGTGTTCCGCCTGGAGACCGGCGAGCTCACGGTGCCCGAGTTCGAACGGCTGCTCGCCGCCGAGCTCATCACCACCACCGGCACGGCCGTGAACGGCGACGGGCTGCTCAAGCGCATGTTCGGCGGCGCCACCCCCGACCCGGCGATGGTCGAACTCGTCCGCAAGGCGCGCGCCGCCGGTCTGCACACCGCGCTGCTGTCCAACAGCTGGGGCGAGGGCTACCCGAAGGACCTGCTGCTCGAGCTGTTCGACACCGTCGTGATCAGCGGCCGCATCGGCCTGCGCAAGCCCGACGAGCGCATCTACCACCACACCCTGGAGCGCATCGGCGTCCCCGCCGGACGCGCCGTGTTCTTCGACGACGCGCCGATCAACGTCGAAGCAGCCCAGGCCGTCGGCATGCACGCCCTGCGGCACACGAGCGCCGACGCCACCCGCGCCCACCTCGCCACCCTCGGAGTGAACCTGTGACCGACCTTCCCGGCCTCGACCTGCAGGCACTGGCCACGCACCTGGGCACGGGCCCGCTCACCGGCGAGCTGTTCCGCGGCGGCCGCTCCAACCTCACCTACCGCGTCAGCGACGGCACCGACACGTGGGTGCTGCGCCGCCCGCCGCTGGGCCACGTCCTCGCCACCGCGCACGACATGGCCCGCGAGTTCCGCGTCATCTCCGCCCTCGCCGGCACCGCCGTCCCCGTACCGGGCGCGAAGCTGCTGGTCGAGGACCCGTCCGTGATCGGCGCGCCGTTCTACCTCATGCAGGAGATGCCCGGCGCCGCCCTGCGCGAGCGCGGCCAGTGCCCCTGGATCACCCCCGAGCAGGCCCGCACCCTGTCGCAGCGGCTCGTCGACGTGCTCGCCGACCTGCACGCCGTCGACCCCGAGTCCGTCGGGCTCGGCGACTTCGGCCGCCCGGAGGGGTTCCTCGCCCGCCAGGTCAAGCGCTGGGGCAAGCAGCTCGACGCCTCCCGCAGCCGCGACCTGCCCGGCATCGACGAACTGCGCGACAAGCTCGCCGCCACCGTCCCCGGCTCACCGCGCGCCGCGATCATCCACGGCGACTACCGCCTCGACAACGCCCTCGTCACCCAGAACCCCCTCGCCATCAGCGCCGTCCTGGACTGGGAGATGGCCACCCTCGGCGACCCGCTCGCCGACCTCGGCCTGCTCTACGTCTACTGGGCGGGCCTGGGCTCCGACAACGACCCCATCACCGGCGGCGTCACCTCCCTGCCCGGCTTCCTCTCCGCCGACGAGCTCGTCGCCCGCTACACCGCCCGCACCGGCACCGACACCTCCGGCCTCGGCTGGTACATCGCCTTCGGCTACTTCAAGCTCGCCGTCATCGTCGAAGGCATCCACTTCCGCTTCGCAGGCGGCCAGACCGTCGGCGCCGGCTTCGACAAGCTCGGCGCGTTCACCGTCCCCCTCGTGCGGCAGGGACTCGCCGCCGCCCACAAGGAGCTCTGAGTCATGGACTTCGCCTACGACGCCAAGACCGAGGAACTGCGCACCAGGCTCCTCACCTTCATGGACGAGTTCGTCTACCCGGCCGAGGCCGTGCTGGAGCAGCAGCTGCACGACGCCGACGACCCGTGGCAGCGCCAGCCGGTCCTCGAAGAGCTCAAGGCCGAGGCCCGCCGCCAAGGCCTGTGGAACCTCTTCCTCCCCGACGCCGACCACGGCGCGGGCCTGACGAACCTGCAGTACGCGCCCCTGGCCGAGATCACCGGCCGCAGCCCCCACCTCGCCCCCGAAGCTCTCAACTGCGCCGCTCCGGACACCGGCAACATGGAAGTGCTCGCCATGTTCGGCACCGACGAGCAGAAGAAGCAGTGGCTGCAGCCCCTGCTCGACGGCGAGATCCGCTCCGCGTTCTGCATGACCGAACCCGACGTCGCCAGCTCCGACGCCACCAACATCGCCACCCGCATCGAACGCGACGGCGACGACTACGTCATCAACGGCCGCAAGTGGTGGTCCTCGGGCGCCATGAACCCCAACTGCGCCATCTTCATCGTCATGGGCAAGACCGACCCCGGCGCCGACCGCCACCGCCAGCAGTCCCAGATCCTCGTCCCGCGCGACACCCCCGGCATCACCGTGCAACGCGAGATGCGCGTCTTCGGCTACGGCGACCACGCCCACGGCGGCCACGCCGAGATCGTCTTCGACGACGTCCGCGTCCCCGCGTCGAACCTCATCGCGGGGGAGGGCGAGGGCTTCGCCATCGCCCAGGCCCGCCTCGGTCCCGGCCGCATCCACCACTGCATGCGCCTGATCGGCATGGCCGAACGCGCCCTCGAACTCATGTGCCGCCGCGCCGTGTCCCGCGTCGCCTTCGGCAAGCCCATCGCCACCCAGGGCGTCGTGCAGGAGTGGATCGCCGAGGCCCGCGTCCGCATCGAACAGGCCCGCCTGCTCGTGCTCAAGACCGCGTGGCTCATGGACACCGTCGGCAACAAGGGCGCCCACACCGAGATCCAGGCCATCAAGATCGGCACCCCGCTCATGACCGAATGGGTCCTCGACAAGGCCATCCAGGCCCACGGCGCCGGCGGCGTCAGCCAGGACACCCCGCTCGCCGAGCTCTGGGTCGCCGCCCGCACGCTCCGGCTCGCCGACGGACCCGACGAGGTCCACCGCATGTCGCTGGCCAAGCGGGAGCTCAAGAAGTACCTGTAGAGGCATGGAGATCACGCGAGGCGGGCCGGCCGACGTCCCGGCGATCCTGCAGATGCTGGATGACGCGCAGGACTGGCTCGCCTCGCACGGTCGCACCGGTCAGTGGGGGACCGACCACTTCTCCGGTGCCCCGGCCTCCGTCGAACGGTTCACCACGCTCGCCACGACGGGCACCGTGTGGCTCGCCGTCGACCGTGGCGACGAGGGCACCGCCGACAACACGGGCAACGCCGGCAACGCCGTCGCCGGTGTGGTCATCACCTCCACCACCGCCGCCGCATACGTCCCGCCCGCCGACGAGCCCGAGCACTACATCTCCCTGCTCGTCACCGCCCGCGCGTTCACCGGCCGGGGCGTCGGCGCCGCGCTGCTGCGCCACGCCCTCGCCGAAGCCCGCGCCGCCGGGGTCGGCCTCGTCCGCGTCGACTGCTACGACGGCGACGACCACCGCCTCGTCGCCTACTACGAGAAGCAGGGCTTCACGTCGCTGGGCACATTCACCGCGCGCGGCGGCACCTGGCCCGGCCGGCTGCTCGGGCAGCGCGTCTAGCCGGTGAACAGGCAGAACGGGTGCCCGTCCGGATCGAACAGCACCCGCACGTCCTGCTGCGGCTGCACCTGCGCCAGCACCGCCCCGCACGCCACCGCGTGCTCCACCGACACCTCCAGGTCGTCGACCTCGATGTCGAGGTGCTGCGTCGACACCTGCTCACCCGCGACCGCGGGCCACACCGGTCGCCGGAACGCCTGCTCCCGCTCCAGGTTCACCGTCAGCCCGCCGGGCGTCCGCACCTGCGCCCAGCCGTCGTCCGCCGCCCGCACGGTGCCGCCGAGCAGACGGGCGTAGAACGCGGCGAGCGCGACGGGCTGGGACGTGCCGATGGTGACCGACGTGAGGCGCATGCGGCCTGACGCTAGTTGTTGAGCGCCTCACGCGCGGCCAGCGCGGCCCGGCAGGCGTGCACGAAGTCCCAGAACACCTCGGTCGTGGTGTGCCGCCGGTCCGAGCGCGAGTTCTCCGCGAACATCGCGGTGCGCAGCGGTGTCGTCAGCTCCAGCTGCGCGCCCTGGCGCGACTTCGTGCGGTTCGCGATGTTCGCCCGGTCGAAGCCGCCCAGCACCGGGTGGTCGACCGCGTCGATCGTGTGGAAACCGGCCCGCCGCAGCCTCGTCAGCAGCTCCAGGCGCAGCAACGCGTCCCGGCCGCCGACCAGAACGGCCCGGTCGTGGTCCTCCAGGCCCGCGGCCGCGGCGGTGCAGCCGTGCAGACCGAGGGCGTGCGAGGCACCGGAGACGAGCTGGCGGGCCACGCGGTCGTCGCAGTTGGACGAGGTGACGTGCAGCTCGTCGTTCGCCGCGGTGCGCAGGCCCTCGAACATCCAGTAGTCGTGGGTCTGCCCGATCGGCACGCGCGTACCGGGGTGCAAGCCCGCGATCGCGAGGCACAGTTCCGAGGTGCCGACCTCGATGCCACCGCCGTGCGGGGCGAGAACGACCGAGGGCGTGCGGGGGCGGTGACGCTTGAAGCGGCGCCGGTAGTCCACCCGTTCCACCAGTCGGGGATCGGCGTAGAGGTCGGAGTTGGACGCGTAGACGTCTAACGCCGTCCACTGGGGCTGGGGTCTCATGGCGGGCGGAAGCCTACCCGGCGTCACCCGGACGGCCGCCGCCCGCCAGGCGGATCAGGCGTCGATCTGGCGGGGCGACTCGTCCCCGGCGGAGATCGCGATCTTGCGGGGCTTCGCGCGTTCCGCGATCGGGATCCGCAGCGTCAGCACGCCCGCGTCGTACTTCGCGTCGATGCGCTCGGCGTCGAGGGTGTCACCGAGGAACAGCTGCCGCGAGAACACGCCCAGCGGCCTCTCCGACACCTGCATCTCCACGTCCTTGCCCACCGGCCTGCGCTCCGCCTTCACGGTCAGCACGTTGCGCTCGACGTCGAGGTCGATCGCGTCCGGCGCCACCCCGGGCAGGTCGAAGGCCACCACGAACTCGTCCCCGTCGCGGTAGGCGTCCATCGGCATCGCCGCGGGCCGCGACCACGTGCCCGCCGACCCCAGCACCTGCTGCGTCAGCCGGTCGAACTCACGGAACGGGTCAGTGCGCATCAACATCTGACACCTCCAGTCATCACTCATCGGGACTGTCAATGCGCTGCCCCACCGTTGTAACATGTCGTCGAAAAGATGACAAGTACCAAATGTCGTCGGGAGGATGACATGACGAACGACTACGACGCCGTCCGCGCCGCGGCCGCCACCCCCGGCACCGCCACCGAGGTCCTCGCCGCGCTGATGCTGCTGCGGCAGCTGCGCGACGAGCTGTCCGAATGGGAACCCCAGCTGATCGAAGCCGCACGGGCACTGGGCACCAGCTGGGCCGACCTCGCCCCGGCACTGGGCGTCGCGAGCCGCCAGGCCGCCGAGAAGCGGTACCTGCGGGTGCGCCGCACCGGGGAGAGCGGCACCGGCGACGAACGCGTCCAGGCCGAACGCGACCGCCGCGCCGGCGACAAGGCCGTCGCCGCCTGGGCCCAGCGCAACGCGGGCGTGCTGCGCGGCCTCGCCGCCCAGGTCGGCCCGCACGACGCCGCCGTGCAACACGCGCTCGGCGGGTCGGACGCCGCGGACCTGCTCACCCCGCTCGCCCAGGCCGAGGCGGGACTGCGCGAGCACCAGCCCGGCCTCGCCGAGCAGATCGCCGGCATCGGCCGGCAGACCGACCGGCTGCGCCTGGACCAGCGCCACCGCCGCGGCTGAGCGGTCCGGCGGCCCGATCCGGCGGCCCGATCCGGTTCAGACGAGCGTGAGCGACCGCGCCGCGACGTCGAGCTCCGCCGCCACGCCCAGCGGCAACGACCACGACCCCGCGCAGTGCCCGAACCCGAAGTCCCCCAGCACCGGCACGCCGAGCCCCGCGAGGCGGTCGGCCAGCACCGCGGACACGTCACCGCAGTCCGTCCACGACCCCAGCACGATCCCCGACACCGGCGCGAACCAGCCCGCCCGCAGCAGCTGCGTCAGCAGCCGGTCCAGCCGGTAGGCCTCCTCGCCGATGTCCTCCAGCACCGCGATCGCCCCCGGCTGCGGAGGCGACCACCGCGGGCCGCCCACCGACGCCGCCAGCAACGCCACGTTCCCGCCCGTGAGCACCCCACGCGCACGACCCGCCACCACGGGCGTTCCGGCCGTCCACGACCGCACGCCGTCGAACAGCACCGCCCGCAACCGCCGCTGCGCCAGCGGGTCGTCGACGAAGTCCGCCGTGCCCGGCATCGGCCCGAACACCGTCGGCTGCCCCACCGCGTTGAGCTCGGTGTGCAGCACCGTCACGTCCGACGAGCCCACGAACACCCGCGCCGGCAGGTCCTTCCACGGCACCAGATCGGTCATCCGCAGACAGCCGTAGCCGCCGCGCACGCAGAACACCGCCGCCACGTCCGAACACCAGCCCGCCACGAACTCGTCCGCCCGTGCCTGGTCAGAGCCCGCGAGATACGGCAACGACCACGGCGCCACCACAGGTGTGGTGACCTCCAGGCCCCACGAGCGCAGCACCTCCACTCCTGCGGCCAGCCGCGACGGCAGGGCCGGGCCGGCCGGTGACACCAGCGCGACCCGGTCCCCGCGCGAGAGCAGGGTCACTGCGACAGTTCCAGCACCGGAACACCCGGCGGGACGAACCCGAACGCCTGCCCGTAGAACGACAGCTCCGCCTCCAGCGCCGTCTTGATGTTCTCGGCCATCCGGAACCCGTGCTGCTCGCCCTCGAACGTGAGGTACGCGTGCGGGATCCCCGACCCCGCCAGGTCCGCGGCGAACCGGTCGGCCTGCTCCGGCGGGCAGATCTCGTCCTCCAGGCCCTGCAGCAGCAGCACCGGACCCGACACCGACCTGGCCTTCGTCGACGGAGACCTGTCGGAATACCGGTCGGCGGCCTCGGGCAGCGTGCCGACCAGGCCCTCCACGTACCGCGACTCGAAGTCGTGCGTCTCGCCGCCCTCCGACGTCCAGCCCGCCAGGTCCAGGATCGGGAACGCCACCATGCCGCACCGGTACACGTTCGTCGAGGTCAGCGACGCCGCCGAGGTGAACCCGCCCGCCGAGCCGCCCCGGATCCCCAGCCGCGCCGGGTCCGCCGTGCCCTCCTTCGCGAGCTGCTGGGCCACGAACGCGCAGTCCTCCACGTCCACGACACCCCACTGCTCGCGCAGCCGCTCCCGGAACGCCCGCCCGTACCCGGTCGAGCCGCCGTAGTTCACCGCCACCACGCCGATGCCGCGGCTGGTGAAGTAGGCGATGTCCGTGTCGAGCTTGGGCAGCGCACGGCCCGTGGGGCCGCCGTGCACGTGCACCACGTACGGCGGCAGCTCGTCCTCAGGGCCGGCGAAGTCCGGGTTCGACGGCGCGTACACGTACGCCGGGATCTCCCCGAACATCCGCTCCACCGGCGTCGGCAGGTACGCCGCCTCCGAGGACGGCGCGGCTTCCGAGCCGGTCAGGTAGGTCAGCTCGCCGTTGGACAGGTCCAGGCGCACCACCGCGTAGTCCGACGTCGGGCCCGCCGCGCCGCAGACCACCACGCCGTCGCGCACCGACAGGTCCGCCGCCCACGTCGGCAGGTCGGTCTGCACGTCGGTGACGGTCGCGCTGCGTTCGTCGAGCACCGCCAGGTGCCCGGAGCGCACCACCAGGTACCGGCCCGGCGACAGCGTCGCGAACCACCGGTTGCCCAGCCGCCACATCGGGCCGCCCAGCTCCTCCTCGCACGGCGCCAGGTTCGTGCGCGTGCCGTCGGGGGAGACGCGGAACAGGTTCCACCAGCCGTCCGGATCGGTCAGCGCGAGCAGCGAGTCGCCCTCCCACTCGAACTGGCACACCGCCTCGGTGTCCGAGCCCGCCACGACGCGGTGCTCCGAGGACCCGACGTCGGCGACGCACAGCTCGGTGCCGTCCCACGGCATCCGCGGGTGGTCCCAGCCGATCCAGGCGACCTTCGTGCCGTCCGGGCTGATCTTCGGGCCCGTCATGAAGTGGTGCGACGCGCCCAGCACCCGGACATCACCGTCGCGGGTGATCGCCACCAGGTCGCGGCGCACGTCCGTGCGCGCCTCCCCGGTCACGGTCTCCCGCACGCACCACACCTCGCCGTCCGGGCCCGCCGACAGGTCCGAGTACCGGATCCCGTGGTGGCGCCCCGGCTCCTCGGTCAGGGGCGTGGGCTCCGGGGAGGCGGGGTCGAACACGTAGACGCGCTGGTCGGCCCAATGCGTGAACGCCACCCTGTCCTCGGCGAGCACGACGAACGGCCGCCCGCCGTACTCGTGCACCCGGTTGCGGGCGTTCCACGGCGCGGGCAGCACCTCCACACCGTCGCGCACCAGCGCCACCCTGCCGCCCTCGGCGGGCCGGCTCTCCGCCCACCACACGTTCTCACCGTGCAGGTCGGCCCACTGGAACCCACCCCCCGGCTTCGAGGTGTCGCCGGCCGTGATCGGCGAGGTCCAGGTCCCGTACGAAGCGATCTTCACCACAACCCGACCCTATACGCGGAGTGTTTGGTGGGGGAGGACCTGCCGACGATCTCCGCGTGGCCTAGGGTCGTATCTGCCATGGCTCGCGTCATTCACGTATTCCGCGCACCCGACCGGTTCATCGCAGGGACCGTCGGGCAGCCCGGCGACCGCACCTTCTACCTGCAGGCCTCCGAGCAGAGCAGGTTGATCAGCGTCGCCCTGGAAAAGCAGCAGGTCCAGGTCCTCGCCGAACGCATCGGCTCGCTGCTCGAGGAGGTGCACCGCCGCTTCGGCACCGACGTGCCCGACGACGCCCCTCCCGACGACCTCGACACCCAGCCCCTCGACGTCCCCGTCGAGGAGGAGTTCCGGGTCGGCACCATGGGCCTCGGCTGGGACGCCGAGTCCAAGGCGGTCGTCATCGAGCTGCTCGCGATCTCCGAGGAGGAGGTCGACGAGGCCGTCGTGCTCGACGACACCGAGGAAGGCCCCGACGCCGTGCGGGTCTTCCTGTCGCCGTCCGCCGCCCGGGCCTTCGCCGAACGCGCCGACCGCGTCGTCAACGCCGGCCGCAAACCGTGCCCGCTGTGCGCCGAACCGCTCGACGCGGACGGCCACATCTGCCCGCGGCAGAACGGCTACCGCCGCACCGAAGAAGACTGACGTGGACACCTCCGCGGCCCTGCACCTGCTCGAACACGGCCGCATCGAGGTCGAGGGACGCCTGGTCGACGCCTCCAACGCCACCTTGTTCTGCAAGATCTCGTTGGACGGCGTCGACGCCCAGTGCGTGTACAAGCCCGTGCGAGGCGAACGGCCGCTGTGGGACTTCCCCGACGGCACGCTCGCCGGCCGCGAGGTGGCCACCTACCTGATCTCCGCCGCGTCCTTCGGCCTCGTCCCGCCCACCGTGCTGCGCCCCGGCCCGTTCGGCAGCGGCATGGTCCAGCTGTGGGTCGAGACCCGCGAGGAGGACGAACTCGTCGACATCGTCGCCGCCGACGACGTCGAACCCGGCTGGATCCCCGTCTTCCACGCCCACGACCGCTTCGGCGAACCCGCCGTGCTCGTGCACGCCGACCACCCCCGCATCGCCGAGATGTCCGCCTTCGACGTCGTCGTCAACAACGCCGACCGCAAGGGCGGCCACGTCCTGCACGCCCTCGACGGCTCCGTGCACGGCGTCGACCACGGCATCTGCCTGCACACCGAACCCAAGCTCCGCACCGTGCTGTGGGGCTGGGCCCGCGAACCGCTGCCCGGCACCGTCGTCGAGACGCTGCGCCGCCTGCGGTCCTCGCTCGACTCGCAGCTGGGGGAGACGTTGCACGACCACCTCACCCGCGCCGAGGTCCGGGCCGTGGGGGAGCGCGTCGACAAACTGCTCGCCGACGGCGTCTACCCGGAGCCCTCCGGCGACTGGCCCGCCATCCCCTGGCCCGCGTTCTAGCGCCGCGCGGGACAGCACCGGGCAGGACGCGCTCCGGCCATCGGGCCGCCGCACGTGTGGTCCCGACCGGCCTGCGAACTGGGCCCGCGGCGCCTGGAGACCGACTTCGGCCTCGTCCCCGTCGAGTACGCCACCACCCGCAAGGTGGGCGCGACCCCGCGGGAACGCGCGGCCGACCTGCACGCCGCGTTCGCCGATCCGTCCATCACGGCCGTGATCGCGACCATCGGCGGCGACGACCAGATCACCGTCCTGCCGCACCTCGACGACGACGTTCGAGAACGAACCCGTCCTCGAACCCAGCGGCGGCTGGATCTGGCACCAGCCGCACACCACCGTCCGAGCCGGGTCGTGGGGCGGCAACCTCGAGATCCTGTCGTGGCTGATGATGGCCGGCCGCGAGATCCTCGACCCCGCCCACTACGACGGCAAGGTGCTGTTCCTCGAGACCAGCGAGGAGATGCCGTCCGCGACCGAGGTCTACCGCATCCTGCGCAACATGGGCGAACGCGGCCTGCTGCGGCGCTTCCCCGCGGTGCTCGCCGGCCGCGCCAAGGCCTGGTCCTTCACCGACCAGGACACCGACCGCGCCACCTGCACCACCGCGCAGCGCGAGGCCGTGCTGAAGGCGTTCGCCGAGTACGCGCCCGAGGCGATGATCGTGTTCGACGTCGACCTCGGCCACACCGACCCGCAGGTCGTCATCCCCGTCGGCGGCACCATCGAGGTCGACGGGCCCGCCCGCACGATCACCGTCACCTACTGAGCGTGGCCGCCATCGGAGATCCATTCGGTGCCCATCGATCCACGCCCCAGTTGAGACGCTGCCGGGGTTTGACGTGTCGATCATCGTGCCCCTATCTTCTGTGAAGCGTTCTGACCTGCGTGAACAGTCGAATCGCGACTGCGGGACACGGTGACATGAGCTCTTTCGAACGGATCGTCGTGGTGGGCGCCGCCGGTCTCGGTGCGCGGGCCGCGACGTGCCTGGCGCGGCGCTTCGGGCCCGTGCACCTCATCGGTCCCGGCAGCGACGCGCTCGGCGACGTCGGCGTCCGCCGCTACCCGCTCGCCACCGTCCGCGACCTCGACCTCGACACCCCCGCCGTCGTCGTCGACAACGACGGCGGACGCCTGCAGCGCCTGGTGTGCGACCGGCTCGTCATCGCGGGCTGGCCCGTGCCGCTGCTGCCGTGGGGCCGGTGGGTCGTCGACGGCAAGGTCGCCATCGCCGGCGACGGCGCCGACCTGAAGCTGCTCTCCACCTGCTTCGACGTCAACGGGCTGTGGCGCCCGGCCCTGGCCGACTACCAGTTCCGCCGCCAGTCGGGAGCGAACTCGCTACTCTGAGGCGAGTGATCGACGAGGACGCCAGAGCCCGCCTGGTCCGCCGTTTCGGCACCGGCGTGAACGCCTGGATCGACGCGCTGCCCGACCTCCTCGCCACCCTCACCGCACGCTGGGACCTCACGGTCGTGCGGCACATGCCCGGCGGCACCGGCGCCACGTTCCGGTGCACCACCGCGGTCCTCAAACTCACCCCCGACCACGACATCGCCCGGCACGAGGCCCGCGCCCTCACCGCCTGGGCCGCCACTCCCGCCGTGGTCGGCCTCCTCGACACCGACCTCGCCCGCGGCGCGCTGCTGCTCGACACCATCGACCCCGGCACCCCCGCCGCCGAGCCCGCCAAGGTCGTCCCGCACCTGCACCAGGCCAGCCCGAAGGGCTTCCCGCCACTCAAGGCCCGTGTCGACTTCCTGTTCGAAACGGTGCTGACCCGCCGCACCGGCACCTACTACGCCACCGAACACCACCGCGCCCGCAAACTCGCCGAGGACGACATCACGCCCGTGCTGCTGCACGGCGACATGCACCCCGGCAACGTCCTGCAAGGCCCGCACGGCCCGGTCGCCATCGACCCCCGTGCCTGCGTCGGCGACCCGGCCGTCGACTGGCTCGACTTCGTGCACGGCGGCTACGACCTGCACGGCGCCGACGTCGACCTCGACCGCGTCCACGAGTGGCTCGCCGCCTTCAAGCCCTTCTACGGATAAAGTTCTCGGGTGCGTTCCCACGACTACGGCCGCGACGTCCTGTCGAACCCGAAGCGCAAGAAGGTCCCCGAGATCACGGCCGAACCCGGCCTCGTCGTCGAGGACCCCGCCAGCGGCTTCTGCGGGGCCGTCGTGAAGTTCGAGTACGGCCAGGTCGTGCTGGAGGACCGCCACGGCCGCCACCGGCTGTTCCCGCTCAACCCCGCCGGGTTCCTCGTCGACGGCAGGCCCGTCACCCTCGTCAAGCCCATGCCGCAGGCGCAGAAGCCCAGGACCAGCGCGTCGGGCTCGGTGCGCGTCGAAGGGCTGCGCGCGCAGACCGCCAAGGCCAGCCGCATCTGGGTCGAGGGCAAGCACGACGCCGAGCTCGTCGAACGCGTCTGGGGCCACGACCTGCGCGTCGAGGGCATCGTCGTCGAACCCCTGCACGGCGTCGACGACCTCCCGCGCCTGATCACCGAGTTCGGCACCGCCCCGCACCGCCGCCTCGGCGTCCTGGTCGACCACCTCGTCGCCCGCTCCAAGGAACAGCGCGTCGTCGACCAGATCACCGACCCCCACGTGCTGGTCACCGGCCACCCCTACGTCGACATCTGGCAGGCCGTCAAACCCGCGGCCGTCAAGATCGAGGCCTGGCCGAGCGTGCCGCGGGGCACCGATTGGAAGACCGGCGTCTGCGCCCAGCTCGGCTGGGGCGAGACGTGGGAGGGCTGGCAGCGCGTCCTGGGCGCCGTGAGCAGCTACAAGGACATCGAGTCCGACCTGCTCGGCGCCGTCGAACGGCTCATCGACTTCGTCACCGTGCCCCAGGACTGACCCGCGTGTAGTGCGCGACCACCACACCTTTGGGCGTCGTCACCGTGCCGGTCAGGTCGAACTCCGTGCGCGGCGCCGGCCCGCCGAGCAGGGCGGCGCCGCCGGCGACCGACAGGTCGCCGGCGAGTGCGCCGACGTCGTCGAGCGACCGCAGCAGCTCCGAGTTCTCCCGCGCGTCCGTCGACGTCAGCGAGCCGGACACGACGTACTTGCGGGCGGCGTTCATGTGCGCGGTGAACGGGTTGCCGTCGTCGGCGCAGGCCCACACACCGAGGAAGTCCTGCCAGGTGCGGCGCCCGAACAGCATCGCCCCGCCCTGCGCCATGCCGTTGCCCGTCTCGGCGCCCAGCACCTCGTCGCCGTACGCGGCACCCCACCCGCCGTGGGGGAAGCCGCCTCGCGTGTCCTCGTCCGGGCGGCCGAAGCCCTGCACCACGCCGTCGAGGGTCACGAACATCGTCGCGGAGATCGAACGCATCACCGCACCCCTGTCGAAAGGCCGAAGTCACCGCTCACACGAACGGCGACATGCGGTTTCGACACCGTCGGATGATCGATTTCGCAACGGTCCGGGGCCCGGCACGGTGAATCTTCACGCTGCGTGGTCCCCGTTGGTGTATGTATGGGCTCATGGCCGCGCTGATCTGGCTGATCGTCGGGATACTGCTCGTCGTCGCCGAGGTTCTCTCCGGTGACTTCGTGCTGGTCATGCTCGGCGCCGCCGCGCTGGCGGCCGCGGGCGTGTCCGCGCTGGGTGCCGCCGACCTGGTGAGCGTGCTCGTGTTCGCGGCCTCGTCGCTGGGTCTGATCGTCACGGCCCGGCCGCTGCTCAAGAAGCGGCTGCAGCTCGGGTCGACCGTGCGGATGCACCACGAGGCGCTGCTGGGCGGCAGGGCCGTCGCGGTGACGAAGGTGGACGAGCACGGCGGGCAGGTGAAGATCGGCGGCGACACCTGGAGCGCGCGCACCCTCGACGGGTCCGTGATCGAAGAAGGCGAAGCCGTCACCGTTGTCGAGATCTCGGGAGCCACCGCCGTCGTCATCGCCGCGGTGTGACCCCCTGGGTGCGAACCCAAGAAGGATGTGAACCGAGTTGGACCCGATCACCCTCGTGATCGTCGCCGTCATCGCGATCTTCGTGCTGACCATCGCCGTCAAGTCCGTGCTGGTCATCCCGCAGGCGCAGGCCGCCGTCATCGAACGCCTCGGCCGTTTCCGCACCACTGCGGCACCCGGCCTCAACATCATGGTCCCGTTCATCGACAAGGTGCGCGCCCGCATCGACCTGCGCGAGCAGGTCGTGTCGTTCCCGCCGCAGCCGGTGATCACCCAGGACAACCTCACCGTCTCCATCGACACGGTCGTGTACTTCCAGGTCACCGACCCGCGTTCCGCGGTGTACGAGATCTCCAACTACATCGTCGGTGTCGAGCAGCTCACCATCACCACGCTGCGCAACCTCGTCGGCGGCATGAGCCTCGAGGAGACCCTGACCTCCCGCGACCACATCAACGGCCAGCTGCGCGGTGTGCTGGACGAGGCCACCGGCCGCTGGGGCCTGCGCGTGGCCCGCGTCGAGCTCAAGTCGATCGACCCGCCGCCCTCCATCCAGGACTCGATGGAGAAGCAGATGCGCGCCGACCGCGAGAAGCGCGCCATGATCCTCACGGCCGAGGGCCAGCGCGAGTCCTCGATCAAGACCGCCGAGGGCCAGAAGCAGTCGCAGATCCTCGCCGCCGAGGGCGCCAAGCAGGCCGCGATCCTGTCGGCCGAGGGTGAGCGGCAGTCGCAGATCCTGCGCGCGCAGGGTGAACGGGCCGCCCGCTACCTGCAGGCCCAGGGTCAGGCCAAGGCCATCGAGAAGGTCTTCGGCGCGATCAAGGACGGCAAGCCCACGCCGGAGGTGCTGGCCTACCAGTACCTGCAGACGCTGCCGCAGATGGCGCAGGGCGACGCGAACAAGGTCTGGATGATCCCGTCCGACTACGGCAAGGCCCTCGAAGGGTTCGCGCGCATGCTCGGCGCGCCCGGTGACGACGGCGTGTTCCGCTACGAGGCGCCGGCCGACGACGCCGAGCGGCCCAAGCCCGAGGACGACGACGAGTCGGTCGCCGCCTGGTTCGACCTCAAGTCGGACCCGAAGGTCGCCGAGGCCGTCGCCGCCGCGGAGGCGGTGGCGCGTCAGGAGGTGCCCGGCCCGCTGGGCACCTCGCCGCGTCCGGTGGCCGCGCCGTCCCCGGTCCCGGAGCTGGAGGCGGAGCAGCCCCGGTCGCTGCACCAGCCCGACGAACGGCTCTGAGCACCACCCGCGAGCGGCCCATCCCGATCACCGGGGTGGGCCGCTCTGCTGTGTGACCAGCGGAAAAAGAAAGTTCCAGATTTTTCCGGGCGCGTGTCGATCGAAGCACCCGCCCGTTCGACCTCGGCGTGAAAGGGTCCACAAGGGACCCGCACGAACCACCCGGGAGAGACTGACCATGAAGTTCATGCTGATCTGGCGCGTGACCTCCGACGAGGCCTGGGGCAACCTCGGCGAGATCGACTTCGACCAGATGCTCGAGACCGTCGGCCGGTTCAACGAGGAGCTCATCAACGCGGGCGTCCTGGTCGCCGCCGAAGGCCTCGCGCCGGCCGAGGAGGGCGTGGTCGTCGACTTCTCCTCCGAGCCGCCCGTGGTCACCGACGGCCCGTACGGGGAGACCAAGGAGCTGTTCAACGGCTTCTACCTGATCAACGTCCCCACCATCCAGGACGCGATCGAGTGGGCCAAGCGCACCCCGATGACCGCCGCCGGGTTCAAGACCGAGATCCGCCGCGTGCCGACGATCGACGAGTTCCCGCAGGACAACGAGTGGATCAAGAAGGAGCGGGCGTGGCGCGAGTCGACCGGCCAGCTCTGAGCTGCCGCGCCTGAACTACTTTGGGCGCCATGAGCGACCCCACGGGACGCAAGGCCGTAGCCGCGGTGTGGCGCATCGACTCCGCGAGGATCATCGGTGCGCTCACCCGCTACACCGGCGACTTCGCCCTCGCCGAGGACCTCGCGCAGGAAGCCCTCGCCGAAGCGCTGGTGACGTGGCCGCGCGAGGGGGTGCCGAACAACCCTGCGGGCTGGCTGCTCACCGTCGGCCGGCGCCGCGCGATCGACGCGTTCCGCCGCCGCAGCGCCCGCGACGAGAAGTACGCGGCCATGGCCCACCACCTGCCCGAAGGCGGCGCGCTCACCGGCGCCGAACCCGGTCCCGCGCCCGACGACGTGCTGTGGGACCCGGACCAGATCGACGACGACACCCTCGCGCTGATGTTCACCTCCTGCCACCCGGTGCTGTCGCGGGAGGCGGGGGTGGCGCTGACGTTGCGCGTGATCGGTGGTCTGACCAGCGACGAGATCGCGCGGGCGTTCCTGGTGCCGACGGCGACGGTGCAGGCGCGCATCACGCGGGCCAAGAAGACCCTCGGGGCGGCGGGGGTGCCGTTCGAGGTGCCGCCGGTGAGCGAACGGCCCGCACGACTGGCGCAGGTGCTCAGCGTGCTCTACCTGATCTTCACCGAGGGCTCCTCGGCGAGCTCCGGTGACGAGGTCATCCGCTTCGACCTCGCCGGCGAGGCGCAACGGCTCGCCCGGATCCTGTCGCGGCTGATGCCCGAGGAACCCGAGGTCCACAGCCTGCTCGCGTTGCTCGAACTGACCGCCGCGCGGTTCCCGGCCCGCCGCGGCCCCGACGGCGAGACCGTGCTGCTGCAGGAACAGGACCGGCGGCGCTGGGACCGCTCGGCCATCGCCCGCGGCCGCGCCGCGCTCGCCAAGGCCACCGACGCCGGCCGCGGGTACGGCTACTACGGGCTGCAGGCGGCGATCGCGGAGTGCCACGCGCTGGCGTCCTCGGTCGAGGACACGAACTGGGACCGCATCGTCGCCCTCTACGACGGCCTGGGCCGTCTCGCCCCGTCCCCGGTCGTGGACCTCAACCGCGCGGTCGCCGTCTCGATGGCCCAGGGGCCTGCCGCCGCCCTGCCGCTCGTCGACTCCCTCGCGGGCAGCGACGCGTTCAAGGACTCGCACCAGCTGCCGGGTGTGCGCGGAGAGTTGCTGCGCCGCCTGGGCCGCGTCGACGAGGCCCGCACCGCGCTGGAGCAGGCCGTTCGTCTCTGCGGCAACGAACGCGAACGCGCCGTGCTGGCCCGCAAGCTGGCCGAACTGTAGGCGATCCGCCACGGAGGGTGAACCTTAAATCGTACGGGGGACATCGGTGGCACTCGACCGGGTGACACGGGAATGATGTTGTGAATGGACTCGCTGCCCGCCACCGTGGCCTCCGCGCTCGTCGAGGCCGACGACGAGGCGGACGACGCTGCCTGGCCCGCCCGCTGGCAGGCCCTGACGGCGGTGTCGGTCGAACTGCAGTCCCTGCTCGTCACCGACCCCGGCCCGCGGCTCGTCGCCCTGATCGAACAGATCGTCACCCAGCTGGCCGACGGGGTCGCCGCCAGCCGCCGCCACCGCGTCGAGCTCGCCGAACTGGCCCACCGCGTCCTGACCACCCACGCCCGCGCCTGCGCCGAGACCGCCCCCGACCCGCGGCGGCTCGCCGACTGGCTGCTCGGCCTGCAGCTGCACCACCCCGAGGCGCCCGACGTCAGCCTCGCCGCCTACGCCCCCGCGCTCGACGACGAGGGACTGGCCGCCTACCGGGAGCGGGCGGTGGCGTTGTTCGAGCCGCTGCCGGTGATCGGGTTCGGTGAGACCGGCCGCTACGACCGCGCCCGCTGGGCGTTGCTGCGCGTCATGGAGGAGCTCGCCGAGTACACCGAGGACGTCGACCTGCAGCTGCTCGTGCTGTCGAAAGACCTGTCCTCGGGCTGGCACTACCTGCAGGTCGCGACCGTGCTGCGCGACAACGACCGCTCCGACGAGGCCCTGGAGTGGGTGGAGCGAGGCCTGCGGGCCGTCGGCGGCCGGGGCGCGGCGCTGCGGCTGATCGACCTCGCCGTGGAGGAGCACCTGCGCCGCGGCTCGCCCGGGCGGGCGGTGCAGGTGTGCCGGGAGGCGTTCTTCCTGCGCCCGAACCTCGACATCTACCTCAAGGCGCGGGCCCTGGTCGTGCACACCGACGACTGGCCGCCGTTGCGCGCGGAGCTGGTGCAGCACCTCGTGCAGGACGGCAGCAGGCTCGCGGTCGAGGTCTACCGGCGCATCGTCGAGGTCGAGCTGGCGCGGCGGGGGATCGAGGAGCAGGAACTGGTCGTGGAATGGCTCGCGCAACTACGCGGTCTGCAGCCCGACGCGTTCGCCGACTACCTGGACCACATCAAGTCCCGCCACGTCGCCGACCGGGAACTGCTCGACGAGTTGTCCCGCCGCGGCTTCTGACCGATCCCACCTCGGATAGTACGTACTCGTAATATCCTAGTTCGCATGATCGAGGCCGGAGGGGATCCGGTCCGCCCACGGCCGCGCGCGCTCCAGCTGAGCGGACACCGACAGCAGCGTGCACTCGTCGTGCTGGCGGCCCACGAGCTGCACCGCGAGCGGCAGTCCCCGCGACGTGCGGCCCGCCGGGACCGAGGCGGCGGGGTTGCCGGTGATGTTCCACAGCGGCAGGAACGTCGTGTAGCGCGAGGCCGCGAGCAACGCCGTGACCGCGCCGCGGCCGTCCCACTCGCCGACGCGGATCGGCGGGCGGGTCAGCACCGGGGTGAGCAGCACGTCGACCGAGGTGAAGATCCGGTTCGCGTACGCGGTGAGGTCCGCGTCGCCGCCGCACGCCCACCGCGCCACCCCGCGCGGCACCCGGCGGCCCAGCTCGCCGACCGCGCGGGTGCGCGGCTCGACCAGGTCCGGGAACTCCATGCCGGCGCGGGCCAGGTGGGCGTTGTGCAGGTAGCGCACGGCGAACCGGGTCGAGGCGGTGACATCGCGCATCGGCGGGTCCAGGCGCACCACGTCGTGGCCGAGGTCGGTGAGCAGCGCGGCGGTGTCCTGCACGGCGTCGCGGACCTCGCCGTCGATGGTGATGCCCGGACCCCACGGCCGCAGCGACACCCCGATCCGCAGCCTGCCCGGATCCGTGCGCGCGGCCTGGGTGAAGCTCGTGCGCGGCGGGTGGGCGACGTGCGCGTCACCGGGGGCGGCGCCGCGGATCTGGTCGGCGACCAGCGCCCAGTCCTGCACGGTGCGGGTGATCGGCCCGGCCACGACGAGTCCGCCGAGCATCTGCGGTTCGGGGGACAGCGAGACGCGGCCGCGCTGGGGCTTGAGCCCGAACAGGCCCGTGACGGCCGACGGGATGCGGATCGACCCGGCCCCGTCGGTGCCGATCGCCGCGGCGGCGAGACCTGCCGCCACCGCCGCGGCCGAGCCTCCGCTCGAGCCGCCGGGGGAGTGGGTCGGCGACCACGGGTTGCGCGTCGGGCCCGCCCAGGAGCTCTCGGTGTGGGGCCACAGCCCCAGTTCGGGCATGCGGGTGCGACCGATGACCACCGCTCCGGCCGCGCGCAGCCGGGCCACGATCGCGGAGTCGGCCGGCTGCGGGGTGCGGGCGGCGTTGGTGCCCTTGGTCGTGGGCAGGCCCGCGATCGCGATGTCCTCCTTGACCGCGATCGGCACGCCCCGCAACGGCAGGTCGTCGGAGCCGTGCGCGTCGAGCCGGGCCGCCTCCTCGAGGGCCTGTTCGGCGAAGACCAGGCGGAACGCGTTGAGCCCCGGGTCGATCCGCTCGATGCGGCGCAGGTGTTCCGCGACCAGTTCCCGGGCGCTCACCTGACCGGATCGCACGGCGTGCGCCTGTGCGGCGACGCCCGCGAAACACAGCTCCGACAGCTCTGACGGCTCCATGGGCCGACCCTAAGCGCCCGCTGGTGATCTACGGAATGGGAGAAGCACGCATGAGAGTCCTCGCGATGGCCGCCGCGGTCCTGGTCGCGGTGAGCACGACCCTGGTGTCGACGGCGCCCGCGCACGCCTACCCGCAGGTGTCGCGCGCCGAGGTGATCGCCCGCGCGAAGTCGTGGCTGACGGCGGGGCCGGGCGGGGGTCCGGTGCCCTACAGCCAGAGCGTGGGGTTGCAGGGGTACCGGCAGGACTGCTCCGGCTACGTGTCGATGGCCGCGCGGATCGACGCGCCGGGCAAGATCACCATCGATCTCGCCGACCGGCTGCACTCCGCGCCGATCGCGATGGCCGACCTGCGGTGGGGCGACATCGTCGTCAACACCACCGGCGACACCGCCGACGGCCGGCACGTCGTGATCTTCGAGAAGTGGGCCGACCCGTACAGGACGGCGTACCACGCCTACGAGCAGCGCAGCACCTACGGCACCACCTACCGCGTGCTGCGCTACGGGATCTCCGGGACCGACGACTACCGGCCGCGGCGGCTGCTCAACGTGACCGGCTGAGCGCCGCGGTCGTTCTCGTGCGGTGGTTGGCGACGGCGACGCGGTTGGCGCACCTGGTCGAGCAGAAGCGCCTCTTGCCGTTGCGGCTGGTGTCGACGAACACCGTGTCGCAGCCGTCGCGCCCGCACGCGCCGATGCGCCCGGCGTCCTCGCAGAACAACGCCGCCATGCCCGCGGCGGTGTAGGCCTTCACGCGCACGTCGGTCGGCGCGTCCTCGCGGGCGTAGTGCAGGTGCGGGGCGCGTCCGTCGTGCGTGGAGATGTAGTGCGTGGTCGAGGAGCGGGCGAGCAGGTCGTTGAGCAGCTCCACGGTGGGCTCGCGGAACACCTGCCGCAGCCGCTCGACCCAGTCTCGTACGTCACGTTCCTGACGTGCGTCGAGCGAGCCCAGGGGCTTGTAGTCGGAGGATTTCAGCACGTCGAGCAGGGGCAGCGCCGGGTCGGCGTTGACCAGCTTCGCGGCGAGCTCCGCCGCCGCCCCGCCGTAAGGGTTGAAATGCACTAGACCATGACAGCACGCTGGGGTCCATGATCGCCACCTGCCCCGCCTGCCACTGGCCCGCCACCTCCGCCGTCTCCCGGCACGGCACCGTCGCCTACGTCCGCTGCGTGTGCGGCCTGTTCCTCGTGCTCGAACGCGGGACCGTCACCGCCACCGCCGGGACCAGCGCGTTCGCCCCGGCACGCCGGACCGGCGGTGATCTTGCTAGTGTCCCGGACCGTGAGCCGTCGTGATCTCCTGTGCGACACCGCGATCCAGATCCTCGCGGTGGACGGCGGCCGGGGCCTGACCCACCGCGCGATCGACCGCGAGGCCGGCGTCCCCCTCGGCACCACCAAGAACTACTTCCCGACCCGCGAGGCGATCCTCACCGCCTGCGCCGCCCGCATGACCTCCCTGCACCAGGCCGCCGTGCAGCGCCTGCGCGAGACCACCCCGCCCGACGTCACCGCGAGCGACGTCGCCGAGCTCTACCCGGCCCTGCTGCGCCGCGCGGTCGCCGACGACCCGACCCAGATGCTCGCGATGGTCGAGCTCTACCTGGAGGCCGTGCGCCGTCCGGGGGTGCGGGCGGCGCTGTCGGGCATGGTGCTCGCCAACGCCGAGGCCGCCGCAGCGCTGCAGCAGGCCGCGGGCCTGCCCTCGACCGTGCGCGACACCGGCCTGCTCGACGCCTACTTCCTCGGGGTGGCGATCTCGCTGCTCGCCCTGCCGGCGGAGACGCTCGAGACGGTGGGCCTTGACGACCCGTACGCGCTGGGGATCGGCGTGTTCTCCGCGACCGCGCCGAACACGGCCGCCGTGCCGCGGCGGCCGGCGGAGTCAGGCTGACAGGGCCGCCAGCAGCGCCTCGTAGGTGTGCTCGACGTCGGCGGCGTCGGTGTCGAGGACGACCGAGTCGGACGTGAGGTAGGCGGCGAGGTGGGTGTGGATGCGGCGGATGACCGCCACCCCGCCCATGTCCTCGACGGCCCGGTCGATGTGGTGCTCGCGCGCCTGGAACCGGTCGATCGTGGTCTCGGGTGAGGCGAGCAGCACGAACTCGATGTACTCGGCGCCCGCCGACGCCGCCGCCCGCGCGAACGCGTCGCTCTGGGCGCGGTCGGTGATCAGCTGCGGCATGACGACGTCGTGACCGGAGCGCAGGTGCGTGGTCGCCATCGTGATCGCGAGCGGGCGCACCAGGTTCACCGCGCCGGAGAAGTCGTCCTCCCACGCGCCGACCAGCCGGACGATCTCGTCGGCGTCGAGGTTGAGCGTGCGGGGGTGGTCGGCGGCGTAGCGGGCGGCGATCGTGGACTTGCCGACGCCGGTGGGACCGTTGAGGTGGATCAGCCTGGGCACCCGGCCGAGCCTAGGCCGTGACCCTGAAGTCTCTTCGGGCGGCCGAGCGGCGCCCCGTCACCCCCGGCGTTCATCAGCGGCAGACGCGCACCAGTTCGTCGATCGCCGTCGCCACCAGCGCGATGGCGACGTCCGGGGACTTGCCGCAGCTCGCCGGCCGCGGCGGCACGGACTTCTCGGTCAGCGCCACCCGCCACTCGCGGCCGTCGGCGTGCCGCACCGTCGCGGAGTCCCCGGTCTCGGCGACGACGGTGAGCACGTCGCGGGTCTCGCCGATCTGCTGCCGCACGGCGACCTCGGCGACCTGACCCCGGGGGGTGAAGCAGGAACGGCCCCGGCACCGGTCGGCGACGATGCCCTCCGTGACCACACGCTGCGCCAACCGGTGGTCCAGTCGCCCGTACAGGTGACCGGTGGGCAGCAGCACACCGGTGGGCGCGAAGCGGTGCCCGCCGGTGTGGGTGCACTCCCACAGGTTCAGCGCCGTGGCGATCGGACGGCCGTACAGGGCGCAGCAGACGTCGCGTTTGCTGTTCGTGCAGACCAGCAGCAGTGGATCGTCGACCGGCGTGCCGAACGCGGTGGAACGGCCCGCGCCCAGCGCCGCGAAGTCGAGCTCGAGGGCCTCCTCCGGCGAGGCGAGATCGACCTGCTCCAGCCATGATCCACCGGGCTTCGTCGAGGCCAGGTACAGGCGGCGGCGTGCGGGCACGTGGTCGTCGGCGTGCCTGCCGGGGCGGCGGATCAGTAAGATGCGCACCCCGGTGCCGTCGGCACGGCGCTGCAGCTCGGCACCCAGTTCCGGGTCGAGGTGGCTCTCGGTCAGCGCGTCGCGGCCCCACGGGCCGGGCTGCTCCAGGCACAGCCACGCCGTCGCGGTCGCGGCCGTGCCGGCCAGCGGTTCGCCCGCGAAGTCGGAGAGTATCGAGCACCTCATCTGCACACTCTATACGGCCGTTCGGGTGATGAGTAAGGACACCCTTACTCGGTTGGGTGTGATGTAGGACATCGCCGTCCGGATCGCTAGGTTCCCGGTCATGAACGTCGTGGTGTGGATCGTGTCGGGTGTTCTGGCCGCCCTGTACCTCATGGCGGGCTTCACCAAGCTGGCGAAGACGAAACAGGACCTGCTCGCCGAGCCTCGCATGGCGTGGGCGGCGGACTTCACGCCAGGGCAGGTCAAGGGCATCGGCGCGGTCGAGGTCGCGGGCGCGCTCGGCCTGGTGCTGCCGTGGCTGACCGGCGTCGCGCCGGTCCTGACGCCGATCGCCGCGGCGGGCCTCGCGGTGGTGCAGGCCGGGGCGGCGGTCACGCACCTGCGGCGCGGCGAGAAGGCCACGCTGCCGATCAACGCCGTGCTGTTCGCGCTCGCGGTGTTCGTCGCGGTCGTGCGGTTCGGTCAGCTCTAGCTGTGATGTCCAGGGAGGTTGGTCAGCCGGGTGATGGGTGGCTGGCCTCCGAGGGCGGAGTGGGCTCGGTGGTGATTGTAGAAATGCAGCCAGCCGGGCAGGGCTGCTCGGCGCTGGGTTTCTGAGGGGTAGTGGCGGGCGTAGGCCCAGCCGTCGGCCAGGGTGCGGTGGAAGCGTTCGATCTTGCCATTGGTCTGCGGACGGTAGGGCCGGGTCCGTTTGTGCCGGACGACGAGCTCGGCGCAGGCGTCGCGCCAGGCATGCGAGCGGTAGCAGGATCCGTTGTCGGACAACACTCTTTCGACGGTGACATCGCGGTCGGCGAACCAGGCGATCGCTCGTTGCAGGACACCGATGGCGGTGGCGGCGGTCTCGTCGGCATGGATTTCGATGTAGGCGACGCGGGAGTGGTCGTCGATCACGGTGTGCAGGACCGCGGTGCCGACGTTGGGTTCGTAGTGGGCGTGCCGGGCGCCGGTGCGTTTGGCGGTGGCCTCGCGGTTGCGATCGCCCTGTTTCCTGCCGACGAAGCGCCAGCCGCCGCCGTCGGGAATGTTGCCGAACTTGGTGACGTCGACATGCAGCAGCGAACCGGGATGTGGATGTTCGTAGCGGCGCAACGGTTCGCCGGTGACCCGGTCGATCCGGGACAGCCTGTTGATCCGGCAGCGCACCAGCACCGCGTGCACTGTCGAGGCCGCGAGACCCAGCCGGCCCGCGATCTGCACGGGTCCGAGCCGGTGGCGCCGGCGCAGCGTCACGATCTGCCGCACCACGGGATCGGGCGTCTTGGCCGGGCTGTGGTGCGGCCGCGAGCTGCGGTCGGCCATCCCGGCTTCGCCCTCGAGCCGGTAGCGCTCAGCCCATTTACGTGCTGTTCTGACCGAGGTCATGAACATTCTCGCGGCCTCGGCGGGACGCCAGTTCTGCTCGACGACCAGACGCGCCAGGCGCAGCCGGGCACGCGGCGTCAGCGCCGCGTTAGGGTGGGACACGAAGGCCTCCGGGTGGTGAAGCGGTTCCTAGACAGCTCCACTTCACATCCAGAGGCCTTCACCTGTCTTCACGACAGGCCGTCACCCGCCCAAACCGGAACAACGTCCCTGGACATCACATCTAGCCCTCCCGGTCTCGGCCGCGGTCTCGTGGTGGAAGTGCGGCGAGTCCTCGCCGCGATACCACCGCGTTCGCGCGCCCCCACGGCCGGTGCCGGGCCCGAAGTTAGGGTGGCGGCATGACAACGGTGATCACCGGGGGAAGCCGGGGCATCGGTGCCGCGACCGCCCGCAGGCTCGTGCGCGACGGCCACCGCGTCGTGATCGGCTACCGCCAGGCCGAGGACGAGGCACGACTGCTCGAGAAGGAACTCGGGGTGCTCGCCGTGCGCGCCGACACCGCCGACGAGGACGACGTGGCGCGCCTGTTCGACGCGGCGGGCGAGGACGTCACCGGCGTGGTCAACAACGCCGGCGTCACCTCCCCGGTCGGGCCGCTCGCGCAGCTGCGCACCGAGGACCTGCGCCGCGTGGTCGACGTCAACGTCGTCGGCGCGTTCTTCGTCGCGCGGGAGGCGGCGCGGCGGATGACCCGCGGGTCGATCGTGAACGTGTCGTCGGGGGCGGCGACGCTGGGCAGCCCGGGGGAGTACGTGCACTACGCCGCCACCAAGGCCGCCGTGGACGCGTTGACGATCGGCCTGGCCAAGGAGCTCGCGCCGAGCGGGATCCGGGTCAACTGCGTGCAGCCCGGCACCGTGCGCACCGACATCCACCGGCTCTCCGGCGTGCCCGACCGCCCCGACCGCGTCGCCTCCCGCATCCCGCTCGGACGACCCGGCGAGGCCGGTGAGATCGCGAACGCCATCGCGTGGCTGCTGTCCGACGAGGCCTCGTACACGACGGGCGCGATCCTGCGGGTCGCGGGCGGCATGTGACCGCGCGCGAGGCCTTTCGCCTCTGCGGCGGGACTCCGGCCTGCCCGTAGGCTTCTCCGTCATGTCCGCGCCCACGCTCACCGACTTCGTGCTCGCCCACACGACGCTGACGCCCGTGCCGCTGGTGTCGGAGGTGTCGCTGCACAGCGCGGCCGAGGCGATGGACCTGTGGGAGCTCACCCGCCACGACCAGCCGCCGTTCTGGGCGTTCCCGTGGGCCGGCGGGCAGGCCCTGGCACGGCACCTGCTCGACAACGCGGGCCTGGTGCGCCACAAGAAGGTGTTCGACCTGGCGTCCGGCTCCGGTCTCGTCGCGATCGCCGCCGCACTGGCGGGCGCGGACTTGGTGACGGCCAACGACATCGACCCGCTCGCCCTGACCGCCGTGGGGCTCAACGCCGCGGCCAACGGCGTCACCGTCGCCACGCTCGGCGGCGACCAGCTCGGCAGCGACGCCCACGGCGCCGACGTCGTGCTGGCGGGAGACGTGTTCTACGACGGCGAGATCACCGCGCTCGTGCTGCCGTTCCTGGCCAGGGCCGCCGCACGGGGCGCGCTGGTGCTGCTCGGCGACCCCGACCGCGCGCACCTGCCGGCCGGCCGGTTCACGGCGCTGGCCCGCTACGAGGTGCCGGTGCCGCTGACGCTGGAGAGCACCGAGACCCGCGGCGCCACGGTCTGGCGCGCCTAGCGCCGCGGCACACTGCTAGCCGAGGCGTTCCACCACGAACGCCGTCAGGAACCCCGCCGTCGTGCACAGGCCCGTGTAGAGGTGGGCGCGGTCGAACGCCTCGGGGATCATCGTGTCCGCGACCATCGCCAGGATCGCCCCCGCCGCCACCGCCGTGATCACCGCGACGAGCTGCGGCGAGGCGCCGTCGAGCAGCAGGTTGCCCAGTGCTGCCGACACCCCGCTCGCCACCGCGATCACACCCCACACCCCGAACACGTACCTCGGCCCGCGCCCCGCCTGCTTCATGCCCGCGACGCTGGAGAGCCCCTCCGGCACGTTCGAGATGACCACCGCCGCGAGCATCGCCACGCCGACGCCGCCACCGCCGAGCAACGACACGCCCAGCACCACCGACTCCGGCACGCCGTCGAGCAGCGCGCCGACCGCGATCGCCGTGCCGCTGCCGGACTGCTCGGACTCCGTCGGCTGATTCGCGCTGCGCTTGCGGTGCCGCGCGCCGTGCCGGGCGAGCAGGACGTTGGCCAGCACGTACGCCACCGCGCCGCCCAGGAACCCGGCCGCGGTCGCGAGCAGCCCGCCGGTCCTCTCCGCCTCGTCCACCAGCTCGAACGACGCCGCCGCGATCAGCACCCCGGCACTGAACGCCATCACCACCGCGACCACGTCCCGCGGCACCCGCACGAACCAGGCGACGAGCGCCCCCACCACGAGCGCGCCGCCGCCCGCCAGTCCCCAGACACCCGCTTCGACCCACTGTGGCATGCCCCCGGATGACCTGGATCTTGCTCGCGTACACCTGACCGCGGCTCACCACCGGGCGTTGGGGACAAGAGCTGTCCTAAAGTGTGGGTCCATGTTGGAGACCTCGGCCCGGCTGCTGCGCCTGCTCGCCCTGCTGCAGTCCCGCCGCGACTGGCAGGGCAGCGAACTCGCCGACGAACTGCGGATCAGCCCCCGCACCGTCCGCCGCGACGTCGACCGGCTGCGCGAGCTCGGCTACCCGGTCAACGCCACCACCGGCACGTTCGGCGGCTACCGCCTCGGCGCCGGCGCCGAACTCCCGCCCCTGCTCCTCGACGACAACGAGGCCGTCGCCGTCGCCGCGGCCCTGCGCACCAACGCCGTCACCGGCCTCGAAGAGGTCTCCCTGCGGGCGCTGCTCAAGCTCGAACAGGTCCTGCCCTCCCGGCTGCGCCACCGCGTCTCCGCCCTCGAACAGGTCGAGTCCGTGCCGCGCGACACGCCGGCACCGGCCCTGGA
The DNA here is from genome assembly GCF_024125735.1 of Lentzea sp. HUAS12. Taxonomy (NCBI): domain Bacteria; kingdom Bacillati; phylum Actinomycetota; class Actinomycetes; order Pseudonocardiales; family Pseudonocardiaceae; genus Lentzea; species Lentzea sp. HUAS12. Next base: position 2,167,541 of record NZ_CP099738.1, on the reverse strand, counting down.
CCCCGAACTCCTCTCGACCCTCGCCGCCGCCTGCCGCGACAGCGACACCCTCCGCTTCGACTACAGCTCCCACGACGGCGTCCCCACCCGCCGCCGCGTCGAACCCCACCGCCTCGTCAACTGGGGCCGCCGCTGGTACCTCGTCGCCTGGGACGCCGACAAGCAGGACTGGCGCAGCTTCCGCGTCGACCGCATCACCCCGCCCCAGCCCCCGCACGGCCCCCGCTTCACCCCGCGCGACTTCGACGCCACCACCTACGTCGCCGCCCGCGCCAGCCAGGCCGCCTGGCGCGTGCAGGCCCGCGTCCTCGTCCACGCGCCGGCCGACGTCGTCGCCGCCCGCATCAACGCCTCCATCGGCACCGTCGAAGCCGTCGACGACACCACCTGCGTCTTCGTGACCGGCTCCGACTCCGTCGAGACCCTCGCCGTCTGGGTGGGCATGCTCGGCCTCGACTTTGAGGTCACCTCACCACCCGAGCTCGTGGCACACGTTCGCTCTCTTGCGGCGCGCTACGCCCGAGCCGTACAAGACTGAGCATGGCCATCACCGGACGGGACATCGAGCGCCTGCTCTACACCGACACGCCCGACCCGATCCTGGTCGTGCACAACGGCTCGCCGGAGATCGTGGCGGCCGCGGAGCTGGGACGGCGGCCCGGTGCCGTCGTGGTGTGCTCGCGCAGCGAGCTGTTGCGGCGGGTGGGGGAGAGGGACCTGACCGAGGGGGAGCTGGCGGCACTGGCCGCCGAGCTCACCAGCTCGACTCGAGACCCAGCTCCTCCGCCGCCCGCCTGGCCCGCGTGAGCAGATCCGGCCGCAGCCCCCGCAGGTCCCTGTGGGCGAGGAACGCCGCGAGCAGGCCTTGGTCCACCCCGAGATCGCGGAGCCGCAGCAGCGCTTCCAGCTCCTGCGCCGCGTCCTCGGAGCGCCCCGTCACCGGGTACAGCTCCAGCAACGAGGCGTCGTCGCCGCCCGTGCCCAGCCTCGCGAAGAGCTCGCGCCGGAACACCACCTGACCGCTGTCGGCCTCCCGCAACCTGCGCAGCGCCGGGACGCACCTGCCGACCGGGGTCGCCATCAGGCCGACCAGCGCCGCCGTGACCTCGATGCCGTGCTGCGACACCAGCGGCGTCACCGCGTCCCGCAACGTCATCGCGACCTCGTCCAACGTCACGTACGGCTCCGCCATGAGCAACCACTCGGGACCGGTCTCGCGCTCCCGGCTGTTCAGGCACACCGAGAAGTGCCGGGCCGCATCGCGCTCCACCCACAACCACAGCACCACACCCGCCCACTCGCTCGACGGCAGCCGCGACTTCCAGAACAGCGTGAGCCGACGCCAGCCGTCCACGCCCAGCCCCAGCTGGTCCGAATAGCACCTCCCGCGCAACACCAGCGCCAGCACCACCAGGTTCAGGGAGTACTTCGCGTCCCGCACGGAGTCCGTCAACCGCACCGGCGTGTACGCACCGCGGGAGGCCCGTGACTCGTCGCGCCAGAAGAACAGCCGCGTCACCAGGTCGCACAGCCCGTCGCGGTCGGCGCCCTCCGCGAACCCCCTGAGGAAGTCCAGCACCGGCTTGCTCGACGTCAGCGCCGCGAACGACAGCACCGCGTACAGGTCGGTGTCGTCGACCACGGCCTTGCGCCGGGACCGCGCCTCGTCCTCGCGGCGCAGCTCCACCAGCCTGTTCCACACCAGCCGCGCCACCAGGTACTCGCCGAACGTCGCGTGCAGGAACTCGTAGGTCCGCAGCGTGGTGCGATCCTCCCGGACCGCCTCCGTGCGCTGCACGAAGAAGAAACGCCCCAGCACCGTCTCACCGGCCGTCAGGGGAGTGCGCGTGCCCTGCTGCCGCTGCGGCGAATGGACGTCGAGCAGCTGCACCAGATCCGCGGTCACGTCGTGCTCGGCCACCCACTGCACGCCGCGGGTGAACATCGCGAGCGCCACCACCGACAACCGGTCCAGCTCGAACTCGACATCCCGCGCGAGATCGGCCCCGCTCCGGTCGGGCCCCGGACTTGGCGACCTCGCGCTCCGCGAACCGGGCCAGCAACCGCCCGTACAGCTGACCCCGGCTCAGCCCGAGGTGATCGCGCTGGAACGAGCTGTCGAGCGCGTCGTACAACGCCAGCATCACCAGCAGCAGCGGCTGGCACGCGAGGTCCAGGTACCTCAGCACCGTCTCCGCCGGCAGGGGGCGGTTGACCGCGTTCCACACCCGCAGCCAGTCCCGCACCTGGCCCTCGTCGAACGGCGTCAACCGCACCACGTGCGTGCCGTCGGGCAGCGCCAGACCCGCACACGCGCTCAACCGGCTCGTCACCACGAACACCGCCGGCCTGCCCATGTCCTCGAGACGCCGCTGGAACTCGGCGATCGCCGTCAGGTACCGGGTCTGGTGCACCCCGGTCGCCTGCAGCAACTCGTCGAACCCGTCCAGCACCACCACCGGCAGCGCGCCGCCGGTGGTGCGGCAGAACTCCGCCCAGCTCACCTGCTCGTGCAGCAGCGCGCGCAGCCCGTGCTCGACCTGCTCCTCCAGCGTGCAGCCCGCCGGAGCGCACCGCAGCTCCACCCGCACCACCGCGAAGTCCGACGCGGGCAACCGCGCCGCCACCACCTCCGTGAACACCGACTTGCCCGACCCGGGATCACCCAGCACCAGCAGGGGAGCGGTCACGGCCTCCGGCGAGGTCAGGTAACCGGCCAGGTAGGCGTGCAGGTCGTCACGGACCGGCACGTCGTCCCACCACGCGAGCAGCGACGGCGCGGCCGCCCGCTCGGGGCCGATCACCACCTGGAACCGCGGATCGACGTACGCCTCGGCCAGACTCGGGATGCGCACCCCCTCCGGCACGTCCGCCGACGGCACCAGAGCACGCCGCAACGCACCCCGGTAGGCACCCGCCAGCTCGGCCAGCCGCACCTCGGGCGTCAGATCGGTCGTGGTCTCCCGGAGCACCTCCTCCAACCGGCCCAGCGCCCGCCGCGTCGACCGGCCGTCCTCGACGGCGCACCAGAACCCGACCTCGGGGTAGTCCGCCGCCAGCTGCCCGAGCAGCTCCTGGTACCGCTCGAGCGCCCGCACCGGGGTGTCCACCGCCGCCGCGCGCTGCACCCGGCCGCGCTCGGTCTCGTCGAGCTCGTCCCACTCCGCGAGGCACGTCAACGCCCTGCCCAGCGAGTCACCGAGCGACCGGTAGACCTCGCCGAGCGCCCGCAGGTTCTCCTCCACCGGACGTCCCACCGAGGGCAGCGGCAGGCCCAGGTCCCACGGGCCGGAGTCGACGTCGACCAGGTGGCGGTCCCGCTCGTCGAGCCTCATCCTGACCCGCTGCTCGTCGAAGGCCTCGAAGAACGCGGTCATCACCAGCACGGCGTGCGCGGCGTGCAGCTGCTGGGTGCGGGTGTACCGGCTCACACCCCGGCGCTTCGCCGACAGCTTCGTCAGCAGCTCGTTGCTCAGCCGCACGAAGTCCGGCTTGGCGTCGAACAGGTCCAGCACGTGCCACAGCCCCAGCGAACCCGCCACCCAGGAGCCTGTCCATGGCGGCGACGACAGGGTGGTCGCGACCTCCGAGGATCTTGACGGCCTCGTGGTAGCTGTAGGTCCTGCGCACCCGGAATGTTTACCGGACCCCGGGCTCGACCAGCCGGGGAACAACACCAACAGACCAGTCGTGACCGTGCGCGCTTCGCCCACGCGCAGGTCACCGGAGACCGTGCCACCGCGTCCAACGACTTCTCACCGAAGCTGCCGGTGTCCAGGTCCGCCGACACCGTGCGCGGTCACGCTGGACCGCTCGGCCACCACCGCGCGACCGCACCACCCTCCGCCCGTACCGGTCCATGAAACGGATAGGTCATCCGAATGTGTGCTAACGTCGGCCACAACAAGCGGATGATCTATCCGGATCGAGGAGTGGCATGACCCCCACAGCAGTCATCACCGCCGGCACCGGCGGCATCGGACTCCACACCGCCCTCGCACTCGCCCAAGCCGGCTACGCCGTCACCGTCGTCGGCCGCAACCCCGAACGCGGCGCCAACGCCGTCCACGCCATCAACACCAGGGGAGGGGAGACCGCCCGCTTCCTGCAGGCCGACCTCTCCTCACTCGACGAAGTACGCACCCTCGGCGCCCGCATCGCAGCCGAAGGAGAACTCACCGTCCTCGTCAACAACGTCGGCGCCATGTTCGCCGACCACACCCACATCAACGGCGTCGAAGGCTCCTTCCTCGTCAACCACCTCTCGCCCTACCTGCTCACCGAAACACTGCTCCCCGTCATCACCGGCCGCGTCGTCAACGTGACCTCCAAAGCCGTCGTCGTCGCCAAGACGACTTTCGACCAGGTCGAACCACCCGGCGCCTACTACTCTTTCCACTGGTACGGACGCGCCAAGCTCGCGAACCTCGCCTACACCCTCGACCTCGCCCACCGGCAGACCGCCGTCCCCGTCCTCGCCGCCGACCCCGGCGCCGCCGCCACCGACATGACCAACGGCACCCTCACCGACCCCGAAGTCGTCTCACCCGCCCTGCGACTCGCCTGGCCGTTCGTCCGCCGCACCTTCGAACGATCCACCTCCGGCCCCGCCTCCCTCGCCGCCCGCTCCTCGATCCGCGCCGCCACCGACGCCACCCTCACCACCGGCACCGTCCTCGGACCCGACACCACCCCCGTCACACCCCACCGCGCCGCCCGAGACCCCCGCGTCCACCAAGCCGTACGCCGCCACAGCGAGAGGCACGCACCACTCCACCGCATTCCGGATGGCGTATCCAATTAGGCTGGACACCATGACGCCGCAGCGAAAGGACGCCGCCCGCAACTGGGAGCACATCCTCACCGTCGCCCGCGAACTCGTCGACGAAGGCACCCCGCTGCAACTCAACGACGTCGCCAAACGCGCAGGCCTCGGCGTCGGCACCGTCTACCGCCACTTCCCGACCCCCGAAGCACTCCTCGAAACCGTCGCCACCCCCTGCCTCGAAACCCTCGCCGCCCAAGGCGAACAAGCACTCACCCACGACGACCCCTGGACCGCCTTCGCCGACTGCCTCACCCGCCTCGTCGAAGGCCAGGTCACCGACCCCGCACTCGCCAAGGTCGCCGCCTCAGCACAGGACGTCCTGCCCCGCACCGCCGAACTCAAGCAGCAGATCCTCGCCACCGGCGCCAAACTCCTCGACCGCGCCCGCGCGGCCGGAGCCATCCACCCCGACATCGACAACGCCGACCTCGTCCCCCTCATGTGCGGCATCTCCTACGCCACCTACGTCCACAGCACCGACACCGACGACCGGCTCACCGCCGCCCGCCGCTACGTCGACACCCTGCTCCGAGGCCTACGCGCCTGAACGCAGGCCCACGCGCCTCAACGCAGGGGACCGGCCGCCACGAACGACCGCAACTCCTCCCACCCCCGCGCGCCGCCGTCGGTCAACATCCACGTCACACCCGCGGCCTCGTACTCCGCCACCTCCACCGGTAACACCGGCCCACCCCACAGCACGACATCACCGCCCTCAGGCCCACCCGACGCCACGAAATCCGCCTTCAACCGCGCCGCGTCAGCAGGGGAGAGCACCACCAGCCCCTCCGGCCCGAACGTCGCCGGCACCACCCCCGCCGCGTGCTCCGCCGCACGGAACGGCACCGACCGCGGCCACGCACCCCCCACCCAGACCGGCACGTCGACCGGCGCGAACCGCACCCCCGACACCTCGAACACCGAACCCCGGTGCTCCACCTCCGCACCCGACAACAACGCCCGCACCAGACCCACCCCCTCCGACATCGCCTCCGCACGCGACACCCGCTCGCCGAAGGGGGAGAAGTCCTGCGGCACCCCCGCACCCACCCCCAGCACCAGCCGCCCACCCGACAACCGCTGCAACGTCGACGCCTCCAACGCCACCTTCCACGGACGCCGCCGCCCCAACGACGTCACCAACGGCCCCAGCCGCACCCTCGACGTCCGCGCCGCCACCGCCCCCAACGTCACCCACACGTCCGCCACCACCGGCTCACCCGGCACCACCACGTGGTCCCACAGGAAGAACCCGTCCCACCCCGCCGCCTCCGCCTCCACGGCGAGCGACACCAGCACGGACGGATCACCGAACGACGGACCGAAACCGGGCACGTAGATCGCGTATCGCATGCACCGAGTGTCGCAACCACCCCCGACAAGATCATCCACAAGCGCCTGAACAGCCAAAACAGGGGAGTAGAGGAGTCAGCGACCCTCGCCCACCGCACCGTCCAACTGCTCCCGCAGGATGTCCGCGTGCCCGGCATGCCGCGCCGTCTCCGTCACCACGTGCACCAAGACGTTGAACAACATCACGTCCGGACGCGGCCACCACGGCACATGCCCAGCAGCGTCCACCGCAAGCGAAGAGATCGTCGCGTCCGAATGCGCCCACGCGCGCCGATAACGAGCAACGACGTCCTCACGCGACTCCGACTCGTCCGCCCGCATGTCCGAACCCCGCGCCGCCAAGTCGTCCCACCGCGGCATCGGCTCGGGAAACGGCCGCCCGAACACCTCGCCGAAGTACCGGGACTCCGTCAGCGTCAGGTGCTTCACCAGCCCCAGCAAGTTCGTCCCGGACGCCACCAGCGGGCGTCGCACCTCGGCCTCGGACAAACCGTCGAGCTTCCACACCAGCACCTCCCGCAACTCACGCAGGTCACCGTGCAGGTAGTCCTTCGCGAACTCATCGATCATGACCGCAGAGCATGACAGCGCGGCCACACCGGCCTCTAACGCCACGGTGACGAAAGACGGAGAGGGACAGCGGCGAACAGGGGCGCCGGACCGCGGCCGGCCACGAGCCCGCCGTCGGCGAACGCCAGGAGAATCCGTCTGGACGAACCGCCGCGCGACGCGGCACGGCCGACGGCTGTCACGCAACGGCCGCGGGGTGGTCGAGGGGCGCCGGGAGAGTCCTGTCAGCGGGCCGGGATCCACGTTACTTGACATAATGTAGATTATCGGCGAAACGGCGACCTGCGAAGATCGCTTCAGAAGGGGCCGAAAACGCCGTGTTGGCGCGTCTGCAAGCCGCACCCGGCGGGCAGGCCGGCCCGCTTGCAGACGCCCACAACATCAGATCCACGGCGATGCCGGAGCGCGGTCGACATCGACGTGTCGTCAGTGAGGACGTACGTGGCGGGGCGCCATTACGCTCACGATCCCCGACAAGTGACGCCACCTGGTCCAGCAGCTTCGTCCGGCCGTCAGCAATCCGACGAAACGGACATTTCATGCATAATCGCCATTATCCAGCACGGAACACAGAATTGTCGGTGCTGTGCGGTACAAGATCCATATGCACGTGCTCGCCGCCCAGGACGCCTTCTTCCTCGCCCGCCGGACTCGCAAGGACTCGCCGCACACCACGGCCGCCTACCAGCGAGATCTCGCCGGCGTGAACACACTCCTGGCCGAGACCCTCTCCTCCCCCGTCGAGGACCTCACGATCGGGCACCTCACCGGGGCGAATCTCCGTCAGGCTTTCGGGTTGTTCGCGGACACCCACGCGAAGAGCTCGGTGCTGCGGGCCTGGTCCACCTGGAACCAGTTCCTGACGTTCTGCGTGGCCGAGGACCTGATCGCCGGTAACCCGATGGGCGCGGTCGCCCGGCCGAAGACTCCTCCCCTGGTCCCGAAGCCGCTGCGCGGTGAGGACACGCCGGAGCAGCTGCTCACGGCGGCGGCGGAAGGTGCGCGCAAGGGGCGTGACCCGTGGCCGGAGCGGGACGTGCTGGTGATCGCGCTGGGGCTGGTCGCGGGTCTGCGGAGTGCGGAGATGCGGACGCTGACGTTGTCGAGCATCGTCGGGCGTGAGGGTGACAGCCGGTTGCACGTGAAGGGCAAGGGCAACCGGGACCGGAGCGTGCCGATCGAGCCGCCGATGGAGCGGATCGTGCAGGCGTACCTGAAGAGCTGCCGGCAGCGGTTCCCGCAGGGCCGGTTCGACCGGGACAGCGCGTTGTTGCGGGATCGGCACGGTGAGCCGATCGGGCGGGGTGGGCTGGAGTACCTGGTGAAGTCGTGTTTCCGGTGGGCGGGGTTGCACGACCGGGTGCCGACGGGGGCGAACCTGCACGCGTTGCGGCACACGTTCGCGACGCGGCTGGCGGAGGACGGTGCGTCGGCGAGCGAGATCATGGCGTTGCTGGGGCACGCGAGTCTGGCGACGAGTCAGAACTACATCGAGGCGACGGCGCGGGAGCGGCGGGCGGCGGTGGCGAGCAACAGGACGTATCGGGCGCTCAAGGACATCTAGCGGTGCTCGACTGTGGTGCGGGACGCTCGGTGGCAGGACGATTGCCGGGGGTCGCTCAGTTGCCGGATCGTTAGGCCACTCGGGTGACCTGAGAGTGCGAAAACCGCATTTCAGGGGTACCCAATGAGAATGAGATCCGTGTGGCGTGGGGCCATCTCCTTCGGGTTGGTGACGATCGCCGTGCGCCTCTACACGGCTGTCGAGGAGCACGACTTCCGTTTCAACCAGGTGCACCGGGCGGATGGCGGGCGCATCAAGTACAAGCGCGTGTGTTCGGTGTGCGGTGAAGAGGTGGAGTACGGCGACATCACCAAGGGCTACGAGTTGGACGACGGCCGGATGGTGATCATGGAGAACGAGGACTTCGAGAAGTTGCCGGTGAAGACCGACAAGTCGATCGACGTCCTGGAGTTCGTGCCGGCGGAGGAGATCGATCCGATCTACTTCCAGAAGACGTATTACCTGGAGCCGGACAAGGCGGCGGCGCGTCCGTACGTGTTGTTGCGGGATGCGCTGGTGAAGACGGGTCAGCTGGCGGTCGTGAAGATCACGATCCGGCAGAAGGAGACGCTGGCGACGATCCGGGCGCGGGATGACGTGCTGGTGATGCACACGATGTTGTGGCCGGATGAGATCCGGAAGGCGGAGTTCGACTTCCTGGACCAGGACGTGGAGGTGCGTCCGCAGGAGTTGAAGATGGCGACGTCGTTGGTGGAGTCGATGGCGGGTGACTTCGATCCGGACACGTTCACCGACGACTACCGGGACGCGCTGGAAAAGGTGATCGCGGCGAAGGCGGAGGGTGCGGAGTTGCCCGAGCAGCCGGAGGCCGAGGACAAAGGTGACGTCATCGATCTGATGACGGCGCTGGAGCGCAGTGTGGAGAAGGCGAAGGCCGGTCGGAAGGGCGCGGAGAAGAAGGCGGCGCCGAAGAAGAAGGCCTCGTCGGCGTAGATGGCCGGGCTCGACGAGTACCGGCGCAGGCGGGATCCGGCGAGGACGCCGGAGCCCGTGCCGAGTTCTGAGGATCTCCCGCGGGGCGATGACGACACGTTCGTGATCCAGGAGCATCACGCGAGCAGCCTGCATTGGGATGTGCGGTTGGAGCGTGGTGGTGTGCTGGTGTCGTGGGCGGTGCCGAAGGGGTTGCCGCCGACGACTGATGTCGTGAGGCTCGCGGTGCACACGGAGGACCATCCGCTGGAGTACGCGGAGTTCTCCGGTGAGATCCCGAAGGGTGAGTACGGCGGCGGTGAGATGTTCATCTGGGACCGCGGCCGGTACGAGACGGTGAAGTGGTCGGACCGCGAGGTCGACGTGGTGTTGCACGGGCAGCGTGCGCGGGGTCAGTTCGTGTTCTTCCGGTCGGGGCGGGACGGGAAGAACTGGATGGTGAAGCGGCGGCATGCGCCGGCGCGTCCGGACTGGGAGGCGTTGCCGGAGCTGGTGAAGCCGATGCTGGCGGTGCCGGGTCCTCTCCCCCAGGACGATGATGATCTGTGGGCTTATGAGTTCAAGTGGGACGGTGTGCGGGCGGTCCTGCGGGTGGAGGGTGGCCGGGTGCAGGCGTGGTCGCGTCTGGGCAACGACATCACGGTGGCGTATCCGGAGTTGCAGGGTGTCGGTGAGCAGCTGGGGTCGACGGAGGCTCTGCTTGACGGGGAGATCGTGGCGCTGCAGAACGGGCGGCCGAGTTTCAGCGCGTTGCAGAACCGGATGCACGTGACGAAGTCGGAGGCGGCGCGCAGGGCTGCGCGTCAGTATCCGGTCACGTTGTTGTTGTTCGACCTGTTGCACCTGGATGGCACGTCGACGATGGGGCTGCCTTTCCGGCAGCGTCGTGAGCTGCTGCGGGAGCTCGAGCTGAAGGGGCCGAGCTGGCTGACTCCCCCGTCGTACGACGAGGACGGGGCGGCGGTGTTGTCGGCGAGCCGGGAGCAGGGGTTGGAGGGTGTGGTCGCGAAGCGGCTGGATTCGCCGTATCAGCCGGGGGTGCGGTCGCCGGTGTGGCGCAAGATCACCGATCTGATGGCGCAGGAGGTGGTGATCGGGGGCTGGCGGATGGGTGAAGGCAAGCGTGCGGGGGTGATCGGCGCGTTGTTGCTGGGTATTCCGCAGGACGGCGGGCTGGCGTTCGCGGGGTCGGTGGGCACGGGGTTCAACGACGCGGAGCTGGCGGTGCTGACGCCGCGGTTGGAGGCGTTGGCGCGGGCGCGGTCGCCGTTCGTGACGGAGATGCCGCGGGAGCGGTCGAAGGGCGCGAAGTGGGTCGAGCCGGAGTTGGTGGCCGAGGTGGTGTTCCGGCAGTGGACGCCGGACGGGCGGATGCGGTTTCCGGCGTGGCGTGGTTTGCGGCCGGACAAGTCGCCTGAGGAGGTGCGCCGGGTTGAGCAGTGACACCCCGAAAGAAGTGGCGGTGCGGGTCGAGGGCCGGACGGTGAAGCTGACGAACCTGGAGAAGGTGTTGTATCCGGGGTTCGGGTTCACCAAGGGTGAGGTGATCGACTACTACACGCGGATCGCTCCGGTGCTGCTCCCCCATCTCAAGGATCGTCCGGTGACGCTGAAGCGCTTTCCGAACGGTGTCGACGGGAAGTGGTTCTTCGAGAAGAACGCGCCGGAGCACCGTCCGGAGTGGGTGCGGACGATGCGGCTGGAGTCGCCGGGCAGCACGAAGGGCAACGAGACGGTCAACTACGTGATGGTGGACGAGTTGGCGACGTTGGTGTGGCTTGCGAACTTGGCGGCGTTGGAGTTGCACGTGCCGCAGTGGACGGTGGGGCCGCGTGGGGGCAAGCGGGATCCGGATCTGCTGGTGTTCGACCTGGATCCGGGGGCGCCGGCGACGGTGGTGGAGTGTGCGCGGGTGGCGCAGTTGATCCGGGTGGTGCTGGACGACGACGGGGTGGACTGCTGGGCGAAGACGTCGGGGAACAAGGGGATGCAGGTGTACGCGTACGCGCCGGCGAAGGACACGTCGGAGTACGCGAAGGTGGTGGCGCAGCGGTTGGCGCGGGAGCAGCCGGGGTTGATCGTGTCGACGATGGCGAAGGCGCAGCGCAGCGGGAAGGTGTTCATCGACTGGTCGCAGAACAACACGGCGAAGACGACGGTGGCTCCGTATTCGTTGCGGGCTCGGGAGCGGCCGGCGGTGTCGACGCCGGTGACGTGGGACGAGGTCGAGGAGTGCGAGGTCGTGGAGGACCTGGTGTTCACGGCGGACGAGGTGCTGGAGCGGGTCGAGAGCGCGGGTGACCTGTTCGGGAGTTGATATTCTGGCCGACTGCCTACGAGGGGGTCTGCTGTGAACATCGAGCTCGCCGAGTACGACGACGCGTGGCCGGGTCTGTACGAGAGGGAACGGGCGCGGGTCGTGGCCGCGTTGCCGGGTGCGGTGCTGGAGCACGTGGGGTCGACGTCGGTGCCGGGGTTGTGTGCGAAGCCGGTGGTGGATCTGCTGCTGGTGGTGGACGAGCCGCTGGTCGAGGGGTCGTACGTGCCGGCGTTGGAGGCGGCGGGGTACCGGGTGGTGGTGCGGGAGGACGAGTGGCACGAGCACCGGGTTCTCAAGGGTCCGGACACCAATGTGAACCTGCACGTGTTCCCGCGTGGGTGTGCGCAGGTGCGCAGGCATGTGATTTTTCGGGACTGGTTGCGTTCCAACGCTGAGGACCGGGAGTTGTACGCGTCGGCGAAGCGGGAGCTGGCGGCGCGGCCGTGGGATCGTGTGCAGGACTACGCGGTGGCGAAGAACGCTGTGGTGCTGGAGATCCTGGAGCGGGCGTATTCGGCGTGGCGGTTGCCGTCGGACGACGTGGAGTTCGTGACGGAGGACCCGCCGCACAACGCGCCGGTGGCGCTGGCGGAGTACGACCCGGCGTGGCCCGATTGGTACGCGGTGGAGGAGGCGAAGATCCGGGGTGCGCTGGGGTCGGGGATCGTGCGGCTGGAGCACGTGGGGTCGACGTCGGTGCCGGGGCTGGCCGCCAAGCCGCTGATCGACATCTTGCTGGTGGTGCCGGACTCGAACGATGAGGACGCTTATGTGCCGGCATTGGTGGAGGCGGGTTATTACCTGCGGTTGCGGGAGCACGGCTGGTACGAGCACCGGTTGCTCAAGGGTGTGTCGCCGAACGTGAACCTGCACGTGTTCTCCCCCAGGTGCGAGGAGGTGGACCGGATGCTGGCGTTCCGCGACCGGCTGCGGACCCACGACGCGGATCGGCTGGAGTACGAGCGGACGAAGCGGGAGCTGGCGGGGCGGACGTGGGCGCGGGTGCAGGACTACGCGGATGCGAAGACGCGGGTGGTGGAGCGGATCATCCTGCGGGCGCTGGGCTGAAGCGGCGGCGGTAGTCGGACGGGGTGAGGCCGGTCTGGCGGCGCATCAGCGCGCGGAGGTTGGCGGCGGTGCCGAGGCCGGTGCGGCGGGCGACGACGTCGAAGCGCCTCTCCCCCAGTTCGATGAGCCGGCAGGCGAGGGTGACGCGTTCGCCGGTGAGCCATGCGAGGGGTGTGGTGCCGAGTTGGTGCTGGAAGCGGCGGTGCAGGGTCGCGGGGCTCACGGCGGCGCGGGTGGCGAGGTCTGCGACGGTGAGGGGTGTGTCGAGGTGGTGTTGTGCCCAGGCGAGGACGGGGGCGAGTGACTCGTCGCGCAGGTCGGGTACGGGGCGTTCGACGAACTGGCGCTGGCCGCCGTCGCGGTGGGCGGCGAAGACGAGGCGGCGGCTGACGGAGGCGGCGATCTCGGCGCCGTGGTCGCGGCGGACGAGGTGCAGGCCGAGGTCGAGGGCGGCGGCGCTTCCGGCGGAGGTGAGGATGTCGCCGTCGTCGACGAACAGGACGTCGGGTTCGAGGAGCACCTGGGGGAAGCAGGTGCGGAACTCGTCGGCCCATTGCCAGTGGGCGGTGGCGCGGCGGCCGTCGAGGATTCCTGCCTCGGCGAGGGTGAAGGCGCCGCTGCAGAACCCGACGAGTCGTGCTCCGCGTCGGTGGGCCGCGCGGATGGCGTCGAGGACTTCGGGGCGGCGGGGTGTCTCGACGTCGGGGCGGTTGGGGACGATGAGGGTGTCGGCGTGTTCGGTGGCGTGCAGGCCGGTGACTCCGGTGAGGGTGAAGAAGCCGTCGCGCATGGGTGTGGCGGGTTCGGGGGCGCAGAGGCGGAAGTCGTAGAGGTGGCCGCCGAGTTCGGGGCGGTGCAGGCCGAAGATCTCGGTGGCGCAGCCGAGTTCGAACGGGTTGGAGTTCTCGTCGACGATGACGACCACGCGGTGCGAGGATTCTTGCGGCATGTGCGATTCCTAGCACTCACGCCGGGGTGGTGTCACCCGCCAGGCTTTTCGGCATGAACCCCATCGCCCTGGACGACGCCCTGGCCTCGTTCGACGCCCTGTGGAGCCCTCGGATCGTCACCCACGTCAACGACTACGACGTGCGCGTGTCGAAGGTGGAGGGTGAGTACGTGTGGCACGTGCACGACGACACCGACGAGTTCTTCCTCGTGCTGGACGGTGAGCTGCACATCGCGCTGCGGGATCCGGACCGCACGGTGGTCCTCGGCAAGGGCGATGTGTTCACCGTGCCGCGCGGGATGTTCCACAAGCCGTCGGCGCCGCACGGCGCGAAGCTGCTGCTGTTCGAGCCCACGGGGACGCTGACCGTGGGTGATCGGCACGACGAGGTCCCGGCGCACGTGGACGCGACGACCGGGCACGCGTTGTGACGCTGGGGAGGTAGCGCGGGCCTCCCCAGCGTCACCGTGCGCTGATCAGCGGGGTCAGCCCAGGCGGCAGGCCGACAGGACGATCTCCTGGCCGAGCAGCGTGCGGACGCGGACGGCGTTCTGGATCAGCTGGCCGTTCGGTCCGGTCGCGGTCTCGTTGAGGTGCACGGTCGCCACGCCGGGAATGCCGACGGTGGCGGGTCCGGTGCCGATCGGCTGGCCGTTGAGCGTGCCGACCTTCGACGTGCCGGTGATGCCGTTGGCGTCACTGACGCACGTGGCCTCGATGGCGTTGAGCTTGATCGCCCCACCGAGCAGGGTGGCTCCCTCCACCCGTGCGCTGGCCACGGTCGCTCCGGTGTCGGCGTTGAGGGTGCAGTCGGCGTGCAGGGCGTTCACCGAGGCGAGGCCCGCCACGGTGACGGTGGCGACGGTCTTGTCCTCGTTGGGCGGGCATTGGGCGTGCGGGGTCTTCGCGACCGTGACCAGACCGGTCGCGTTGAGCGCCCACGCCTCACCGCGCAGGTAGACGACGACCTTGACGACCGCGGTGGCGGAGGCGCCGTCGTCGTCGGTCACGCGCACGAGCACGTTGTGCGGGCCCAGAGCGGTGAACGTGCGGGAGGCGGTGCAGGTGCCGGAGCCCGCGCCCTGGGCGACGGTGCCGTTCACGACCGGGCTGCCGTCGTCGAAGTTCAGAGTGCAGGTGTGCTTGTCGTTGGTGGCGATGTCGGTGAACGGCGCGGTGAAGTTCACGGTCGTGCCGCGGGTGACGAGCGTCTTGTCGGCGGTGATGGTGACGGCCGGGGCGACGTTGGTCAGCGTCAGCGTGGTGGCCTGGGTGACGGGCGGGTTGAGGCCGTCGCCGGCGGTGAGCTTCAGTTCCCACACTCCGTCGTCGGTGCACCGGACGGTGGTGGTCTGGGCGGCGGCGTCACCGAACGAGCAGGTGGCGCCCGCGTCGACGCCGGACTGCGGGGTGGCGGTCCACGTGGTGCTCAGAGAGGGGCCGTCGGGGTCGGTGACGGTGCCGGCGAGGCCGACGTCGGTGCCTTCCTGGCCCGCGTACGGGCCGCCGGGGGCGACCACGGGCGGGGCGTTGACCTTGACGGTGACGCACTCGGTCACGTCACCGGCTCCGCCGCCGTCGGTGCCGCGCGCGGTGACGCAGAGCTGGTGGCTGCCGGGCGTGAGGGCCGGGGTGCCGACGGTGTAGTCGACGGTCGCGGGCCCGTCCTGCGGCAGGCCCGGCGTGATCGAGGTGATCGGGATGTCGGCGCCGCCGTCGACCTTCAGCGTGAGCTGGGTGAGCTTGGAGGCGATGACGCCGGGGACGACGTCGGGCAGCTGGGAGACGTCCGGGACCTCGGTGCAGGTGCCGCCGGTGGTCTGGGCGATCTTGCGCAGCGAGTCCGGGCCGATGTCGCAGCCGGAGCCGCTGGACACGGCGAAGGTGAAGATCTTGATGCCCGCGTTGACGGCCTGCTGCAGGGCGGCGTCGACGTTGCCGCTGCCGGCGCCGTCGGACAGGAACACCATGAGCTTGCGCTGCTGCGGCGCCGTGACCGCGGTCGCGAGGCCCGCGTCCAGGCCCGCGGCGAAGTTCGTGCCGGTGGGGACGCTGTAGTTCGTGAACAGGCCGACACCGCCGACGCGGGCGCTGACCATCGCCTCGACGACGTCGTTGGTGCCGTTGGCGTTGGCGTCCGATCCGGGGGCGACGGTCTTCTGCTCCCCCGCGGCCGGGCTGATGTCGACGGTCGCGCCGGACGAGCCGAACACGGCACCGCCGACGCTGCCGACGACGGTGTTCGGGACGGCGGCCTTCGCGTGCAGCGCCTTGACCGCGGCGACCTCGCAGTCGAGGACCCTGTCGGCCTGGCCGTCGCCGTTGACGTCACCGCCGCAGCCCGCGGCCACACCGGCCGCGGTGGAGCCGGACACGTCGACGACGTAGGTGAGCGCGGTGTCGACGACCGCGGCTCCGGTGCCGATGGAGGCCTTGCCGGTGACGGTGACCGGGCCCGGCAGGACGACGGCGTTGTCCGCCGGGCTCGTGATGGTCACCTCGATGCTGGTGCCGCCGGGCAGGGCGCCGGTGGCGGCGTGCGCAGGGATGGCGAGTGCCACGGTGGCCGCGAGCGCGGCGCCGACCGTGATGCTGGGTCTCATGGTTCTCCGCTCGAATTCCGTTTCGTCCCCGACCGAACGGAAGGAGACCGCACGTGGCCGGGCGGATACGGCGGGTCACCGGATTGCATCGATAGTCGACCTATTCGGCGCAGTCGCGATTCCGGCCTCGTGGGTGTGCGGACTCGGGGAGAATCAGGCCCTGTGAGGTTCGGGGTGCTCGGTCCGGTGCTGGTCGACGGCGTGGAGGTCGCGGCGCCGCGGCAGCGGGCATTGCTGGCGATGCTCGTGCTCGGCGCTGGTCGGATCGTGGGGCACGACCAGCTGATCGGCGGCTTGTACCCGCGGCCGCCGGCGGGTGCCGCGAATGCCCTGCAGTCGCAGGTCTCGCGGCTGCGCCGCACGGTCCCGGGCGTGGTGATCGAGCACCACCCAGGCGGGTACCGGCTCGTCGCCGAGGCCGCCGACGTCGATCACCTGTGGTGCGCGGAACTGCTGGGTGCCGGACGGGCCTGCGAGGCGCTGGCGTTGTGGCGCGGGCCCGCACTGGCCGATGTCGACGCGCCGTTCGTGCAGGTGGCGCGGCACACGCTGACAGAACTGCTCATCAACTGCGCACTTTCCGGCGGGACCACGAAAGACCTCCGCGACCTGCTTTCCGAGCATCCGCTGCGCGAGGACCTGCGGGCCGCGCTGGTGCGGTCGCTGCACCGCGACGGCCGGCAGGGCGAGGCGCTGGAGGTGTTCGCGCGCGGCCGGGAACTGCTGGCCGAGGAGCTCGGTGTCGACCCCTCCCTCGAGCTCGCGGCGGCGCACCTGGAGGTGCTGCGCGCGCAGGCGCCCCATCGGGGTGTGCCCGCACAGCTGACCAGCTTCGTCGGCCGCGACGAGGACCTGCGGCGCGTGGCGGAGTGGCTGCGGGAGAGCCGGCTGGTCACGCTCGTCGGCCCCGGTGGCACGGGCAAGACCCGGCTCGCCGTCGAGGTCGCGCACCGCGAGCCGGGCGAGGTCGCGTTCGTCGACCTCAGCGCCACCGCCGACGTCGTGCGGGCGTTGCTCGACGGGATCGGGGTGCGGGAGTCGGGGATGCTGGCGTCCGGCCCGGTCGGTGCCGGGCAACGGCTGCGGGCAGCACTCGCGTCCCGGCACGTGCTGCTGGTCGTGGACAACTGCGAGCACGTCATCGACGACGCCGCCCGCGTGCTCGGCGGCGTCCTCGCCGCCTGCCCGGACGTGCGGGTGCTCGCGACCAGCCGCGAGCCGCTCGGCATCACCGGCGAGACGCTGAGCCCCGTCACCGCCCTGGACGACGACGCCGCCACCCGGCTGTTCCTGGACCGCGCGCAGGCCGTGAAGCCCGGTTTCCACGCCGGCCACGAGGTGGTCGCCGAGGTGTGCCGGCGCCTGGACGGGATCGCGCTCGCCATCGAGCTCGCCGCCGCCCGCGTCCGCACCCTGCCCCTGGCGGAGATCACCGCGCGCCTGGACGACCGGTTCCGGTTGCTGTCGAAGGGAAGCCGCACCGCCGCGCCCCGCCACCGCACGCTGCACGCCGTCGTGGAGTGGAGCTGGGACCTGCTCACCGACGCCGAACGCGACCTCGCCGCCCGCTTCACCGTGTTCTCCGGCGGCGCCCGCCTCGACGCCGTCACCACCGTGTGCCAGTCCGATGTGGACACACTGACGTCGTTGGTGGACAAGTCACTCGTCGAGGTCGCCGACGACCGCTACCGGATGCTCGAGACCGTCCGCGCGTTCTGCGCCACCCACGCACCCGACCTGCGGCACGAGCACGCGCGCTGGTTCCTCGCACGGGCGCAGGAGGCCGAGCCGCACCTGCGCGCGGCCGACCAGATCGCCTGGCTCGACCGGCTCGCCGCCGATCACGACGACCTCGTCGCGGCCGTCACCTGGGCCACGACCCACGACCTCGGCCTCGCCCTGGAACTCGTCGCCGCCCTGGCCACCTACTACTGGTGCCGCGGCCTGCGCACCGAGGCCGCCCGGCTCGCCGACGCCGTCCTGCACGCGTGCGGTGAGACCCCGCCCGGAGGCCGTGAGCAGGAGTACGCGCTGTGCCTGCTGATCGCCTGGCCCGTCGCGACCGGCGACCAGAGCGCCCGCATCCACCAGGCCGACGCGCTGCTCGCGACGTTCGAGACCCCGCCGCGCTACCCGATCATGACCATGATGTGGGGCATGGCGCTCGGCGCCCCGGAGAACGACTCGCCGTTGTGGCACCACCGCACCCGGCTGCTGGGCGACGACCCGTGGAGCGCCGCGCTCGCCCTCGTCGGCGACGGCCTGGTCGCGCGCATGGGCGGCGATCCTGCGACCGGCAAGGCCATGCTGCGTGACGCCGCGGCCGCGTTCACGCGCATCGGTGACCGGTGGGGCGCCGCGCTCGCGTTCACCCAGCTCGGCGAGATCCTGCTGACCGAAGGCGACGCCACCGCCGCCCTGGAGCACGTCGAACGGGGCCGCGGCCTGCTCGCCGAGCTCGGCGCCACCGAGGACACCGCCGAGGCCGTCACCGCACGGGCCCAGGCGAAGGCCGCGGGAGGCGACCTGGACGGCGCGCGGGAGGACTTCGAGCTCGCGCTCACCCTGGCCCGGCGGTCCGGGGCGTTGGTCGTGCAGGCGGGCGCGCACCTCGGCCTCGCCGCGCTCGCCCGCGTCACCGGCGACCACCTCGCCGCCCGCGCCGAGTGCGACCGGGCCTGGGGCCTCACCCCCGGCGGCTGGTACGGGCCCGACGAGATGCGCTGCCACATCGCCCGCGAACGCGGCCGGATCGCGCAGGCCGAAGGAGACCTCGAGCAGGCCCGGCGGCACTTCGGCGAGGCGCTGCGCCGCGCCCGCGGGCAGCGCAACCGCGTAACTGAGACCGCCGTGCGCGCGGAACTCGCCGCCCTGCCCGTGACCTGACCCGCCGCCACCACAACCACGCCGGCAGCCGGTGGTGCGCGATGAACGTCCACAGGTCGTCCTCGGCCACCTCGTCCGGATGGCGGCGCAGCACGTCCAGGCACTCCCGCGACACCACGCCGTGGATGCGGGCCACGTGCGCCAGCGCCGTCGCGCCCTGGCGGCGGACCTCCAGGCGGTTGTGGTCCAGCGCCCGCGCCACCCGCCGCAACACGGGCACCGGGTCCGGGTGCGACAGCGCGAGGCCGATGACCGCCACCCCGACCATGTCCTCGCCGCGGTCGAACGCCGCGTCGAGGTCCTCGGGGCGGGCGATGCCCATCAGCGCGGCGTAGTCGTGCCAGTCCACGCCGAGACCGCGTTGCACCCGGTCCAGCAGGAACCGCTGCCGGCCGTCGGAGCGTTCACCGGTGCGGTCCAGGTCCGCGGCCAGGTAGCGCCACACCGCCGCGGTGTCGGCGCGCGAGGTCGAGGCCAGGATCCGGCACAGCTCCAGCACGTGCTCCGGATCGTCCGCCCTGGCCAGTTCGGCCAGCACACCGGGCGGGCGGCCCAGGTCGTGCCACGCCAGCCGGGCCAGCTCCGGCACGTCGCCGAGCGCGACCCAGCCGTCGGCTCCGCCCCGCCCTATCTCGGCAGGCGTCAGCGACGCCCGATAGCGGGCGTGTTCGATCGGGATCACGCTCTAGACCTGAGGCACCGCGCGCAGCAGGGCGCGCGTGTAGTCGTGCGACGGGGTGAGGAGGACTTGTTCGACCGGGCCTTGTTCCACGATTTTCCCCTGGTGCATCACCGCGACCCGGTCGGCGATCTGCCACGCCAGCCCTAGGTCGTGCGTGATGAGCAATGAAGCAAGGCCCAGTTCCGCGCGCAACCGGAGCAGCAGTGCCACGACCTCCCCGCGCACCGACGCGTCCAGGGAGGCGACGGGTTCGTCGGCCACCAGCAGACGGGGCTGCAGCACCAGCGCGCCGGCGATCACCACGCGCTGCTGCTGGCCCCCGGACAGCTCGTGCGGCAGGGCGTCGAGGTACAGGTTCGCCGGGCGCAGCTCCGCCCGTTCCACAGCGGCCGTGACCAGGGCTTCGTGGTCGCCGTCGACGCCGTGCACCCGCAGTCCCTCGGCGACCGCGTCGAACACCCGGTGGCGTGGGTTGAGCGCGCTGGAAGGATCTTGGAGCACGAGCTGCACCTGGCGGCGGAACGCCTTGAGCGCCCTGCCTCTGGTGGCCACCTCGGCCCCGTCGAAGATCACCCGACCGGAGGACGGCTTCCGCAGCCCCATTATGGTACGGGCCAGTGTCGTTTTGCCGGAGCCGGACTGCCCGACCAGCGCCACGATCTCGCCCCGCCCGATCGTCAGGTCCACCCCGTCCACGGCGCGCGTCCGGCCGTAGTCCACCACCAGGTCCCGGACCTGCAGCAGCGGCCGCGGTGCCGGCGCCGGCTCGGTCCAGCGGTGCTGCGGGGCGCCGATGACGGGGAACGCCGCCGTCAGCGCCGCGGTGTGCGGGTGCCGCGGGTTCGCGATCACCTCCCGGGCACGGCCGCGTTCGACCAGCTCACCGCCCTGCATCACCGCCAGGTCCTCACACGTCTGCGCGAGCACCGACAGGTCGTGGCTGATCATCAGCAGGCCCAGGTCCTGCTCGGCGACCAGGCGCGTCAGCACCGCCAGCACCTGCGCCTGCACCACCACGTCCAGCGCCGTCGTCGGCTCGTCCGCGATCACCAGCCGCGGCCCGCACGCCAGCGCCATCGCGATCATCACCCGCTGCTTCTGCCCGCCGGACAGCTCGTGCGGGTACGCGCGGGCCTTCTCCCGCGGCAGCTCCACCTGCTCCAGCAGCTCGGTGACGCTGCCGGGGGTGCCGTGCAGCCGCATCGGCTCCGCGATCTGCTCACCGACGCGCCGCACCGGGTTGAGCGAGTGCATCGCGCCCTGGAACACGATCGACGCCGACGCCCACCGCACCGCCCGCAGCCGGCCCCACGACATCGTCCGCACGTCCTCGCCGTCGAGCAGGACCTCGCCCTCGACGCGCGCGGTCCTGGGCAGCAACCGCAGCACCGACATCGCCACGGTCGACTTGCCCGACCCCGACTCACCGGCCAGCCCCAGCGTCTGACCGGGAGCGAGGGTGAGGCTCACGTCGTGCACGACGCGCTTGTGCCCGTAGTGGACGGTGAGGTTCTTCAACTCCAGCATGCGGCTACCTCTTCGGCGTCACAACGGCTTCGAGCGCCCGCCCGACGAGCGTGAACGCCAGCACCACGACCACGATCGCGAGCCCCGGCGGCAACAGGAACCACCACGCCCGCTGCGGCACCGCCCCGTGCAGCTGCGCCTGGTGCAGCATCGCGCCCCACGAGATCCGCGTCGGATCGCCCAGCCCGAGGAACGCGAGCGTCGACTCCGCCACGATCGCCGACGCCACCGCCAGGGTCGCGTTCACCAGCACCAGCGGCACCACCGACGGCAGCACGTGCCGGCCGATCACATGCGCGTGACCACCACCCAGCGCCCGTGCGCGTTCCACGAACGGCCTCGCCTCGATCGTCAGCGTCTGCGCCCGCACCATCCGCGCCGTCGACGGCCAGCTCGTCAGCCCGATCGCGAGGATGATCGTGCCCAGGCCGCGCGGCAGCACCGTCGACAACGCGATCGCCAGCACCAGCGCGGGCAGCACCAGGAAGAAGTCCGTCACTCGCAGCAACGCCCCCGCGAGCAGGCCCCCGAAATGACCGCTGACGACACCGACGAGCGTGCCGATGCCCACCGACAGCACCGCCGCCGTCAGCCCCACGAACAACGACGTGCCCGTGCCCTGCACCACCAGCAACGCCACCGAACGCCCGGTGTGGTCGGTGCCCAGCCAGTGCCCCGCGCCCGGCGGCTGCCACGCACCGGCCGTCACGCGGGTGACGTCCAGCGCGTCCGCGGGGACGAACAGCGGCGCGAGCAGCGACACGAGCGCGGCCACGGCCAGCACCACCGCACCCGCCACACCGGCCCGGTGCGCCAGGAACCCCGCCCGGCGTCCGCCGAGCCTCGAGAACACGCTCATACGACCTTCACCCGTGGATCCAGCACCCCGTGCAGCACGTCGGCCAGCAGGTTCATCACCACGACCGCGCCCGCCGTCACGACCAGCAACCCCTGCAGCAGGAAGTAGTCCGGCCCGGTCAGCGCGTCGTAGAACAACAACCCCAGACCCGGCCAGGAGAACACCGTCTCCGTCGTGATCGCCCCCGCCACCACCAGCCCGAACCGCAGGAACACCAGCGTGATCGCCGGCAGCACCGCGTTCGGCACGGCGTGGCGGCGGCGCACCAGGTCGTCGCGCAGCCCCTTCGCCCGCGCCGTCGTCAGGTACGGGGCGTGCATCTCCTCCAGCAACGACGACCGCATCACCAGCGCGTACTCCGCGCACACCACCGCCACCAGCGTGACCGACGGCAGCACCAGGTGGTGGCCGACGTCGAGGGCCTGCGACAGGAAGTCCGGTGCCGTGTCGGTGTCGCGCATGCCCCGCGACGGGAACAGGTCGCCGGTCACCATCATCAGCAGCATGCCGAGCCAGAACGTCGGCACCGCCCACAACGTCAGCGACACCCCCGTCGTCATCCGGTCGAACGCCGAGTCACGACGCCACGCCGCCCGCACCCCGAGCCACAGCCCCAGCAGCACCGCGATCAGCGTCGCCGTGCCGACCAGCAGCACCGTCGGCCCCAGCCGTTCCAGGATGACCTCGGAGACCGGGCGCCGGAACGTGAACGACGTCCCGAGATCGCCCTGCAGCAACGAGGTGAAGTAGCTCCAGAACTGCTCGTGCAGCGGACGGTCCAGGCCGAACTGCGCGCGCAGCTCGGCCTGCAACGCCTCGGTGGTCGGGCGGCCCCGCGTCATCGACACCACGGGATCGCCCGGCACCACCCGGAACAGGAAGAAGCCCAGCACCGCGACCATCAGCAGGCTGAGCGCGGCACCACCGATCCGACCGGCCAGGCGCACCTACTCGCGCTCCCCGGCCGTGGCGCTGCGCCGCCGCGCCATCCACACCACCACCAGCGCCAGGCCGCCGATCAGCACACCGCCGATCGCGAGCCCGGTCCACCGGCTGCCCTGCGCCTGCGCGGTGCGGTCGGCCGGTTCGGCGCCGTAGTAGCCCCACATGCCGTTCTGGGCCATGATCACGCCGCCCTGCGCGGGCTGGGTGGTGAAGCGGGCGAAGTGGTCGGACCGGTAGCCCTCCAGCGCGTTCTCGTACGCCAGCACCACCGCGGGCACCTGGTCGTAGAAGCGGGCCTGCATCTGCTTGACGATCTCGACGCGCTTGGCCTCGTCGAACTCCGAGAGCTGCTGGGCGTAGAGCCTGTCGTAGGTCTCGTCGCAGAAGTACGTGTCGGTCGTGCCGCCCTTGCCGTCCGCGCCCGGCCGCTGTGCGCACGTGTGCAGGCCCAGCACGAAGTCCGGGTCGATGTTGGTCGACCAGCCCGAGAACGCCAGGTCGTAGGTCGCGGCGGTGGTGGCCTCGTTGAGCTGGTTGTCCGACACCAGCCGTACGTCCAGGGCGATGCCGATGTCGCTCATCGACCGCTTCAGGTACTCGCTGGCCTGCTCGTCGTAGGCGCGTCCGGCGCGTCCGATCAGCCGCAGCCCGAACCGCGTGCCGTCGGCTCCGCGCGGGTGGCCGGCGGCGTCGAGTGCCGCGTTCGCCGCGGCCGGGTCGAACCTGCGCTCCGCCTCGCCCGGCTGCCAGTGCCACTTGCCGAACACCGGCGGCACCAGCCCGGCGCCCTTGACCGCGTAGCCGAGGTTGACCCGCTGGACCAGCGCGTCGAGGTCGATGGCCTGCGCGATCGCCCGGCGCACCGCGACGTCCTTGAGCTGCGGGGCGCCGTCGCCGATCGGCACGCCGGTGCGGGTCTGCGCGCCGGGGTTGATCATCAGCTCGGTGAAGCGGCGGCCCTGGGCCTTGTTGCGGGTGACGCCGGCCTTGCCCTCGAGCGAGTCGAACTGGGCGGGCGCCATCCGGTTGACCAGGTCGACCTCGCCCTTGCCCAGCGCCTGCACGGCGGCGTCGGAGTTCTGGAAGTACACGAAGTGCAGCTCGTCGTACTTCGGCGCGCCCCGCCAGTAGTTCTTGTTGGCCTTGAGCTTGATGAACTGCCCCGGCACGTGCTCGGTGAGCACGAACGGCCCGGAACCCACGACGGGCATCCGGTCGTTGGCGTAGTCCTTGATGCTGCCGGCCTTCTCCCACACGTGCCGGGGCACGATCGGGACGTCCAGCGCCAGCATCGTCACCTGCGGCGTCTTCGTCCTGATCACCACGGTCCGGTCGTCCGGCGCGGTGACGGACTCGAAGTTGGTGACGAAGCTGCCGTTCGCCGTGCGCGCGACCTCGTCGGTGAGCATCAGGTCGTAGGTGAACGCCACGTCGTGGGCGGTGATCGGCTGCCCGTCGGACCACTTCTTGCCGTCCGGGACGGTGAAGGTCCAGGTGAGCTTGTCGGGCGAGGGCTCCCACCTGTTCGCGATGCCCTCGGTCACCGACTGGTCCGCCGCGGCGTAGGCGGTCAGGTAGTCGTACATCAACCGGCCGATCTCGGTGCTCGACTGGAACACCGCGAGGAACGGGTTCAGCGAGTCGATCTGCTGCACGATCGCGACCTTCAGCACGACCGGCGCCTGTGCCGTTGCCGGAGGTGCCGCCAGCCCCATTGTCGTTGCAATTGCAAGCAACGCGCACAACTTCACCCGCACGAAAACCCCTCTTCCCCAGCAGCCCGCCGCTAACTTACCGAGTGTGCGGATCATGATCTCGGCGGACATGGAAGGCGCCACCGGAGTCACCTGGACCGGGGACGTCGTTCCCGGCACCGAGCAGTGGCAGCGGTTCCGGCGCCTGTTCACGGCGGACGTCAACGCCTGCGTGACCGGCCTGCTCGCGGGCGGCGCCACGGAGGTGCTCGTCAACGAGGCCCACTCCTCGCAACGCAACCTCCTGCTCGAAGACCTCCACCACGGGGCACGCCTGCTCACCGGCCGCCACAAACCGCTGTCGATGATGCAAGGTATCGACTCCGGAGTGGACGGTGTCGTCTTCCTCGGCTACCACACCGCCGCGGGCACCCGAGGCGTGCTCGCCCACACCTACATGGAGAACTCCATCACCGGCGTGTGGCTCGACGGCGTCCTCGCCTCCGAGGGACGGCTCAACGCCGCCCTGGCCGCCGAACACGGCGTTCCCGTGCTGCTCGTGACCGGTGACGACCTCACCTGCGCCGACGCCGCCTCCTACGCCACCACCGCGTGGACGGTGGCCGTCAAGGAATGCGTCTCGCGCTACGCCGCCGTGTGCCTGCCACCCGCCGTGACTTCTTCACAGATCACAGAAGCCTCGACCGCCTCCATGGCCTCGGCCGGGCGCACCGAAGGTGTGGTGGCACCTCACCGGATCGAGGTGGAGTTCGATGCCTCGCACCTCGCGGACGCGGCCGCCGTCGTGCCGACCGTGGAGCTGATCGGCGTGCGGCGGGTCGGGTTCGACGCCGTGTCCATGACCGACGCCATGAAGGCCTTCAAGGTCGTCACCCACATCGCGGGGGCGGCGATGGAGGACGTGTACGGCTGACTACAGGCCCGCGAGCCGCAACAGCCGTTCCCTCTGCTCCACCGGCAGCCGCGGCGAACGGGCCGCACGCTCGACGGTCGCGCGGTCGGAGTCGTCGAGCAACGCGAGCAGCGCCTCCACGGGCAGATCGCGGTGGCCCGCGACCGCGCACCGGACAGCGGCGTCGGGATCGGTGGCCAGGCGGGCGGCGACCTCCGCGGGCAGATCGGGGTCGCGCGGCGCCAGGCACCGCATCCGCGGGTCCTCGTCGGCGGCGAAGCGGCGCAACACCTCCGCGGGGAACGTCAGCACGTCCGCCGGCCGCCACGGGGAGAACTTCGTGTCCGCGGGATCGAACTCGCGTTCCAGGCGCTCCGCGGCCGCCGCGTCCACCAGGTGCGGGGCGTGCTCGGCCATGACCCACCGGACGTCGTGCTCGACGTCGGCGAGCAGCCGGGCCACCGCCTCCGCCGGCAACGCCTCACCACTGGAGGCCGCTGACGCGCGGAAACACGGGTACGGGGAGTCGACGTGAGGCGCCGGGTCGGCCCGCACCCAGTCCAGGCGCAGCATCCGCAGTTCACCGGCCGCCACCACCCGCTCGACCTGCTCGGCGTCGCCCAGCGGGTCGAACGACAGGGGCGCGGAGCCGACCTGGGCGTGGATGGCCGCCCGCAGCGGTTCGGGGGTGTCCTGCCGCCCGAACACCCCGACCCTGACCTGCGGGTTCGGATCCGCGCCGAGCGCGTCGCGCAGCTCCGGCGGCAACCGCGAGTTCGGCCCGGACGTCGGGGTCGGGGTCCTGGGAGAGCCGGTGCGCGGTCGCGTCGCCGAGGGTGAGGTGGCGGATCGTCCCGGCTCTGGTGACCGGATCGGCGAGCAGGGCGGGGACCAGGTCGGGCGGTGGTGCCTGGTGCGTCGAGCACGCCGCCTCGCGGACGGTGGCGTCCGGGTCGGTCAGCAGGGTGCGCCGCACGTGCTCGGGCGCGGCCGGCCAGTGGCCGGCCAGCTCCGCCCTGACCTGCGCGCTCGGGTCGGTGGCGAGCCGTGCCCGCAGGTCGTCGGGCACGGCGCTGTTGCGGACGAGGTGCCTGCGGGGCTCCGGTTCGAGATCGGCCAGCAGCAACTCGACCACCTCACGCGACGTGCCCTGGACACAGCCCGCGGCGACACCGGCCCGCACGGAGGTGTCGGAATGGCGTGCCAGCCGCAACCGGGACGAGCCGGGCAGGCTCTCGTTCATCGTCAGCTGCCGCAGCAGCCGGGGCCGGCCGGTGGCGATCATCTCGTCCACCACCTCCGGGGTCAGGTCCGGCCGTGTCCCCACCGCGTCGTGAGCGATCAGCCGCCGGACCATGGCCGCGGACAGCGCCGGGTTCAGCGCGAGCCCTTCCAGGGCGTTCTGCAGGTGCACCGGCGTCCCGCCAAGTCGATCGGCACAGGCCCATGACGATTCCACACGACGGCGGCGGATACGGTGAGATCCATGGCGCTCGACGTCGCGCAGGTGTGCGCGCAGCTGATCCGCTTCGACACCACCAACCGCGGCGGTGGCGACTCCGCGGGCGAACGGGAGGCCGCCGAACACGTCGCGGCGCTGCTGCAGGACAGCGGGGTGCCGCCGACGCTGCTCGAACCGGCGCCGCGGCGCACCAACGTCCTGGCCCGCGTCCACGGCACCGATCCGTCGCTGCCCGCCGTGCTGGTCCAGTGCCACCTCGACGTCGTGCCCGCCGACCCGGCCGAGTGGAGCTTCGACCCGTTCGCCGGGGAGGTGCGCGACGGGTTCGTGCACGGCCGGGGCGCGGTGGACATGAAGGACATGGCCGCGATGACGCTCGCCGTGCTCGACCGCTGGCACGCCGAGGGGCGCCGCCCGCGCCGGGACGTGGTGCTGGCGTTCGTCGCCGACGAGGAGGACCAGGGCGCCTACGGGGCGCATTGGCTCGTGGAGCACCACGCCGCGCACTTCGCCGGGGTGCAGGCGGCGATCAGCGAGTCCGGGGCGTTCTCCTACGACGTCGGCGGCGTGCGGCTCTACCCGGTCGGCACCGCCGAACGCGGCACCTCGCACATGAAGCTCACCGCCACCGGACGCGCCGGGCACGGGTCGCGGCGCAACGACGAGAACGCGGTCACCGCGCTGGTCACGTCCCTCGCGCGGATCGCGGCGTTCCGGCACCCGGTGCGGCTCACCCCGACCGTCGAGGCGTTCCTCGTGGGCGTGGGCAAGGCGCTCGGGGTGGAGGTCGACCTCGACGACGTCGACGGCACGCTCGCCCGTCTCGGCCCGGCGGCGAAGCTGGTGGAGAACACCGTGCGCTGCTCGACCACGCCGACGATGCTGTCCGCCGGCTACAAGGTCAACGTCATTCCCGGCACCGCCACCGCGCAGCTCGACGTCCGCACCCTGCCCGGCACCGTCGACGAGCTCGTCGCCGACATCGACTCACTGCTCTCACCCGGCGTGACCCGCGAGTTCCTCGAACACCAGCCGCCCGTCGAAGCCCCGGTCGACACGCCCTGGTTCACCGCCATGGCCGACGCCCTGCGCGACGAGGACCCGGCCGCGCACGTCGTGCCCTACTGCCTGGGCGGCGGCACCGACGCCAAGGCCTTCAGCCGGCTCGGCATCCACTGCTACGGCTTCTCACCGCTGCGGCTGCCCGCCGGGTTCGACTACCGCGCGATGGCCCACGGCGTCGACGAACGCGTCCCCGTCTCAGGCCTCGAGTTCGGCGTGCGCGTGCTGGACCGCTTCCTGTCGCGCTGACCGGCGCTGCACCAGTTCCTGCACCGCGCTGGGCAGCGTCGTCTCGAAGTCGATCAGCTTCGCCCACGTCGGCGTCACCACGATCCGCACCATGCCGTCGTAGAGCGAGCGGACCTCCCGCTCCCACCCCACCCGCTGCTCGGCGGTCATCTCGTAGCTGCCGTTCATCCGCAGGTACTCGTCCGGGATGCCGTCGACCACGTCCAGCTCGACCGTGCCGCGGATCAGCAGGATCTTCGGCGGGTGCACCTCGGTGTCGATCGTCAGCGCCACCGCCGGGTTCGCCCGCAGCGCGTGCAGCTTCGGCGCGTTCGTCGACGTGCACAGCACCAGCCGCTCACCGTTCCAGTCGAACGCGATCGGCACCGTCCGCGGTGTGCCGTCCTTCGCCACGTACGCCAGCCGGCACAGGTCGCGGTGCAGCAAGTCCCTGCTGTACGGCCGGTTCAGCACCTCGGTGATCTCGCTCTTCGTCATCGTCATGCCCCCGGGACGAAGCCACGACGACGTTCTCGACATCACCCGCGCATCAGCGCGGCGGCAACGGCAGCGGCACGGCGGGCAGGCCGTCGATGCTCGCGATGTTGTACGGCTTCTTGTTCGTGTACTCGCGGAACTCGTCATCGGTCTTGCGCCCGAAGTAGTCCGCGTGCAGGTCCCGTTCCGACCGGTAGTCCATGAACGGCACCGCGAACCCGCACGTGTCGCTGATCAGCTCCGCCGTCACCACGACCACCGCCCGCAACGCCGGTGCGTCCGCCTCCCCGAACCCCGCCACCAGCGCGGCGAACCGCGGGTCGTCGCGGAACACCGGGTCACCGCGCCCGTGCACGCGCACGATGTTCGGCGGACCCTCGAACGCGCACCACATCAACGTGATCCGGCCGTTCTCCCGCAGGTGCGCGATCGTCTCCGCGTGGCTGCCGCCGAAGTCGAGGTAGGCCACCGTGCGGTCGTCGAGGATCCGCAGCGTGCCCTGACGGCCCTTGGGCGAGAGGTTGACGTGCCCGTCCCCGGCCAGCGGCGCACTGGCCACGAAGAACACCTTCTGCTCCTCGATGAACTTCCACAGCCGCGGCTCGATGCGCTCGTATTCCTTACCCATGCCCCGCAGTATTGATCGTTCCCGCCGCCCTGTCAGCCGCGATTCCAGCACGTGAACGGCCTGGCTTCCTACGCCTGTCCCGACGCCTTGCGCGCCTGCGCCTCCACCCGGTTCCAGTACGCCTGCCAGTCCTGCTCCGGCAGGTTCGAGCCGCCCGCCCGCAGCCCGGCCACCCCGTCGAGGCCCTCCCGCAGGATGTCCGCGTGCCCGGCGTGCCGGTTGACCTCCGCGATCTCGTGCACCAGCAGCAGGTGCAACGTCACGTACTTGTGCTCCTCCGGCCACCACGGCACCACACCCGGCGCGTCCAGCGGCAGCTCCTCGATCGTGGTGTCCGCGAACGCCGTCGCCCGCGCGAACATGCCCAGCACGTCGTCGCGGGACTCGTCCGCGGTGGCGAACATGTCCGCGTTCGGGTCGGCGTCGAGGTCGAACGGCGCCTTCTCCGGGAACGGGCGGCCCAGGCAGTCACCGAAGTAGCCCGCCTCGACCCACGCCAGGTGCTTGGCCAGGCCCAGCAGGTTCGTGCCCGTCGGGGTGAGCGGGCGGCGCACGTCGTACTCCGAGAGGCCCTCGAGCTTCCACAGGAACGACTCGCGGGCGGTCCTGAGGTAGCGGTGCAGGTCGGCTTTGGGATCTGAGGCCATGCCCGTCACCCTGTCAGAGCGCGCCCGGCCGCGACGGCGATTTCCCGCAGCCGGGCGCGCCGACGCGCCTCAGCCGGCGTCGAGCACCAGCAGGTCCAGGTGGTCGACCACCGGACCGGTCTCCACCGCCGCAGCCGCCACCAACCGCTCCCGGCCCGCCTCGAACTCCTGCACCGACAGCGACCGCAGCAGCGTGTCCGCCTCCCGCCGCACCGTCGCCGCCTTGGCCGACAGCGACGGCGCCGTCACCTGACCCACCGGCTCGAGCCGCGCCACGGCGAACCCCAGCCCGTCCGCCACCTCGGCCACCGTCGGGAACCCGGACATCCCGCGCACGGCCTCCGGGAAGAACCGGAACAACCCGATCCCGTCGTGCCGCTCGCGGAACAACGACCGCAGCACCACCACACCACCCGGCCGCAGCACCCGCCGCAGTTCACGCCCGGCCGCGGGCAGGTCCCGCACGTGGTGGACCACCGTCGACATCCACACCACGTCCACCGACGCGTCCGGCAGCGGAATCGCCGCGGCGTCCCCGGTCAGCATCGGCATCCCCGACGCCGCACGCATGTCCTCCGACGGCTCCACGGCCACCACGGACACCTCCGGGAACCACTGCGCGAACGCCCGCACGAACAACCCCGTTCCCGCGCCCAGGTCCAGCACCACCCGTCCCGGCCGCAGGTACGGCTCCACCGCCTCCCGCCACGCCGCCAGCCCCTCGAACGAAATCTCGCGGGCCACCCGGTACGCGGAGGCCTCCACTGCGTCGTAGCGCGTCATCCCACCAGCCAACCCCATACGAATGGCGGGCTGACAGTGAGCCTTCACACGGACTAAACATTGCGGAGCCATGACCCTGCACGTGGTACGAAAGGGTTGCCCTGCATGCGAAAGAGCCATCTCAGACCCCTGATCGGGGTCACCGTCGCCGCGAGCGTCGTGTTCGCCATGGGAGGCGTGCCCACCGGCGCGGCACCCGGCGCCGAGGAGTCGTCGACGAACTACCAGGTCAGCAACGTTCGCACCGCTGAACAGCGCTCCAAGCTCGCCAAGTCCGGTGCCGCCATCGACTCGGTCGAGGAACACGGCATCGTCGTGATCACCGCGACCGGCCGCGAGGCGAAGAGCCTGCGCGCACAGGGCTTCGAGGTCACCGAACTGCCCAAGCGGATGGAGGCGAACGCGGCCGTCGGCCCGTTCGACTTCCCCGCCGCGGACTCGAACTACCACAACTACGCCGAGATGACGACGGCGATCAACAACGCCGTCGCGGCGTACCCGAACCTGATCAGCAAGCAGGTCATCGGCAAGTCCTACGAGAACCGCGACATCGTCGCCCTCAAGATCAGCGACAACGTCGGCGTCGACGAGAACGAGCCGGAGGTGCTGTTCACGCACCACCAGCACGCCCGTGAGCACCTCACCGTCGAGATGGCGCTGTACCTGATCAACCAGTTCACGACCCAGTACGCGACCGACGCGCGCATCAAGGGCCTCGTGGACACCCGCGAGATCTGGATCATCCCGGACGTCAACCCCGACGGCGGCGAGTACGACATCGCGACCGGCAGCTACCGGTCGTGGCGCAAGAACCGGCAGCCCAACGCCGGTTCCAGCAACGTCGGCACCGACCTCAACCGCAACTGGAACTACAAGTGGGGCTGCTGCGGCGGTTCCAGCGGCAGCACCGGGTCGGAGACCTACCGCGGGCCGAGCGCGGAGTCCGCGCCCGAGGTGAAGGTCGTGGCCGACTTCGTGCGCGGCCGCAACGTCGGCGGCAAGCAGCAGATCACCGCGTCCATCGACTTCCACACCTACAGCGAGCTCATCCTGTGGCCGTGGGGCTGGACCTACGACGACGTCGCGCCCGGCCTGACCCAGGACCAGCGCGACACGTTCGCCACCATCGGCCAGTCCATGGCGCAGACCAACGGCTACACGCCCGAGCAGTCCAGCGACCTCTACATCACCGACGGGTCGATCCCGGACTGGCTGTGGGGCACGCAGGGCATCTTCGCCTACACCTTCGAGATGTACCCCGGCAGCGCCGGCGGTGGCGGTTTCTACCCGCCCGACGAGGTGATCCCGGCGCAGACCTCCCGCAACAAGGAGGCCGTGCTGCAGCTGCTCGACCGCGCCGACTGCCCGTACGAGGCCATCGGCAAGGAAGGCCAGTACTGCGGCACCACGCCGCCGCCCACCGGCAAGTACTTCGAGAACGCCACGGACTTCCAGATCCGCGACAACACCACGATCAACTCCCCGATCGCGGTGACCGAGGTGACCGGCAACGCGCCGTCGACGCTCAAGGTCGCCGTGGACATCAAGCACACCTACCAGGGCGACCTGAAGGTGGACCTGATCGCCCCGGACGGCACCGTTTACGTCCTGCACAACCGCTCCGGCGGCGGCACGGACAACATCAACACCACCTACACCGTCAACGCCTCCAGCGAGGTCGCCAACGGCACCTGGCAGCTGAGGGTCAACGACAACGCCAACCAGGACACCGGCTACCTCGACAAGTGGAGCCTGCAGTTCTGACCTGAGGGTTCAGGGCGCCGGTACGCCGGCGCCCTGAACCCCGTAGTCGCGCACCCGCATCGAGTCGTGCATCCGCACACCCCGCGAGTTCAGCCTGGCCAGCGGCCGCACCAGCCACGACGGCAACGCCGTGAGCAGCTGCGCGCCCCGCGTCAGCCCCCACACGCCCAGCCGTGACGCCGGGATCAGCGTCTTCGCCACCCCGAGCGCGAACGCCCTGCTGCGATGCACGATGTCGCGCATCTCGTGCTCGTAGCGCGCGAACGCCGCCTCGTGATCGACCCCCGCGCCCAGCTCACCGGCCAGCACGTACGCGCCCAGCACCGCGAGGCTCGTGCTGCCGCCGATCGCCGGCCCCGGGCAGTACCCGGCGTCGCCGACCAGCGCCACCCGCCCGCGTGACCAGGTGTCCTCCCGCAGCTGCGTGATCGAGTCGAAGTAGAACGCCCGCCCGGAGTCCAGGTGCGACAACCACCCGTCCACCTGCGGGTGCAGCCCCGCGAACGCCTCCCGCAGCAGCTCCTTCTGCCGCGGCACGTCGCGGTGGTGGTAGGTGAGCTCCGAGGAGCGGAACAGGAACACCGCCCGCGCGTCGTCCAGGTGCCGCGCCCCGTACACCGCCGCACTGCGCCCCGGCCCGATGTGCCCGGTCATCGCCCCCGGCACCCCCAGCTCCCGCGGCACGGACAACACCGCCAGATACGCCCCCACGAACGTCTTCGCGACCTCGCCGAACACCAGCCGCCGCACCGTCGAGTGCAGCCCGTCCGCCCCGACGACCAGGTCGAACCGCCGCGGCGCGCCGCTGTCGAACGTCACGTCGCCGTCGTCGCCGATGGAGGCGATCGAGTCGCCGAACACGTACTCGACGTCCGCGCGGGTGGCGTCGTAGTAGATCTCGCTCAGGTCGTCGCGCATCACCTCGACGTGCCGGTCCGACGCGGCCGCGAACAGCTTCGTCGCGTCCACGCCGATCGGCCTGCGCGTGCCCTCGCGCACGAACGCCAGCCGCGTGGTCCCGGTCGCCAGCGCCTCGATCCGCGGCAGCACGCCCATGCGTTCGGAGATGTCCATCGCCGGCTTGAACAGGTCCACCGCGTGCCCACCGGTCTTGCGCAGCACCGGCGACCGTTCCACCACCGTCACCTGGTGCCCGTTGCGCACGAGCCAGTAGGCGAGCACCGGACCGGCGATGCTGGCTCCAGAAACGAGTATCCGCACGTCACGCCTCCTTACTTAACGGTCGGTAAGCCAGAGTGCTCGACTCTAGCACCGTGACTTACCGACCGTTAAGTAAGATTCGGCACGTGGCCAAGTCCGACACCAAGCAACGCATCCTGCAGACGGCACGCGAGCTGTTCGCGACCAAGGGCGTGCAGCAGACCAGCCTCCAGGAGATCGCCGACCGCCTCGGCATCACCAAACCCGCGCTCTACTACCACTTCGCCTCACGCGAGGAGCTCGTCCGCAGCATCGTCACCCCGCTGCTCGACGACGGCGAGGGGTTCCTCGCGCGCATGGAGGCCAGAGCCGAGGTGCCGGTGACCGAGCTGGTCGAGGGCTTCTTCGACTTCCACCACCGCCACCGCAAGGACATGATGCTGCTGCTCACCGAGCTGACCACGCTCGCGGAGCTCGGCCTCATCGACGTCGTGCTGTCCTGGCGCGCCCGCCTCACCCTGCTCGTGTACGGCCCGGAAGCGACGCTGGAACAGCAGGCCCGCGCCGTGCTGGCGTTCGGCGGCATGCAGGACTGCACCATGCAGTTCCCCGACGCGCCCGTGGACGAGCTGCGCGCGGCGACCGTGACGGCGGCACGCGCGGCCCTCGGACTCTGAGGCCGAGGCCAAAAGCCGCCGTTCGGTCGCTGTCGGTCCGCGCCACAAAGGACGAACATCACGCGGTGCTCCCGTTCGGGAGCGCTACCAGGCCGCCCTAGGATTCAGCCACACCCACGCGGCTCGTCGATCAGCCGAGAACGGACTCTCGAATCCGCCCTCGGCCGATCCGGCCGCGGGGTAGGGTCCGCACACCGATTACCGCCGGGAGAGACATGCGTGCCGTCGAGATCAGACCTGGGGTCCGGATCCGCTGGGTCGAGGTGCCGGGCGCCACGCCGGCCCGCGTCTACCTGCACGGTCTGGGCGCCTCGTCCGCTCCCTACTACGCCGAGGCGGTCGCGCACCCGCTGCTCGCGGGCCGCCGCAGCCTGATGATCGACCTGCTCGGCTTCGGCATCAGCGACAGGCCCAGCGGTTTCGCCTACTCCCTCGAAGGCCACGCCGACGCCCTCGCCGTGTCGCTGGCCAAGATCGGGCTGCGCCGCAGCGAGATCATCGGCCACAGCATGGGCGGCGCCGTCGCCATCGTGCTCGCCGCGCGCCACCCCGAGATGGTGCGCTCGCTCGTGCTCGTCGACCCGACCATCGACCCCACCACCCCGTCGCTCGGCGCGCCCGGCAGCCGGGGCATCGCCGCCTACAGCGAGGCCGACTTCCTCAGCCACGGCTTCGACCGCGTCCTGCGCGACGTCGGTCCCCACTGGGCCGCCACCATGCGCATGGCCGGCCGCGAGGCCCTCTACCGCAGCGCCGTCGACCTCGTGCGCGGCACCTCGCCCACGATGCGCAAGCTGTTGCTGGAACTGGAGATCCCGCGCGTCTACCTCTACCCGGAGGACGCGCCGCCCAGCGGCGGCCGCGAGCTCGCCGGCGCCGGTGTCCAGCTCGTGTCCGTGCCGAACACCGGCCACAACATCATGATCGACAACGTCGACGGCTTCGCGCGCGCCGTCGCCCAGCAGCGCCTGTCGGTCTAACCCAGCTCCCGCTCGACCGCGCCGGTCAGGAGTTCCCGCGCACGCAGCAAGGTGAGCGAGCCGCTGTGCCAGCGCTCGCTCAGACCCTCGACCAACGCCGTGAGCCGCTCGGCCACCGCGGCGGCGTCCACGTCCGGATCCGCCTGGCGCACAAGGATTTCGACGTCGGAGTTCCACGCCTCGGTGGTCGTCCGCAACGTCTCGCGCAGCTCGGGGTGGAACGCCGCGCTGGCCCGCAGCTCACCCCACGCGATGCTGGTCTCCCGCACGACGTCGACGTCCTGCAGCTCCGCCAGCAGCATCTGCTCGACCCGCACGCGCGGATCGGCGGACTCCACCTCGTCGGTGTAGGCCTGCGCGCGGTGGTTCACGTGCTCCAGCGCGGCCCGCAGGATCCCGGCGCGGTCCTTGAAGTGGTAGTAGATCAACGCCGTGGACACCCCGGCCTCCGCGGCGAGCTTCTCGACGCGCAATCCGCGCACGCCGTCCTGCGCGATCACGCGCACCGCGGCCTCGAGCATCTGGGTCCTGCGCTGCGACACCGGCTCCCTCACTTCGGTTCCTGCTGCGTCGTGCAGTGGATCCCGCCACCACCCGACGCGATCCCGTCGATGTTGATCTGCACCACCGTACGTCCGGGGAACAACCGCTCGAGCGTCGCCTTCGCCGCGGCGTCGGTGCGCCGGTCCCCGAACTCCGGCCCGACCACCGCCCCGTTGCACACGTAGAAGTTGATGTACCCGGCCGCGAAGTCGTCGTCGCGCACCCGCACCGTGTCCGGCCCCTCCAGCACCTCGACCCGCAACGGCCGCCCGGCCGCGTCGGTGGCACCCCGCAGGACCTCCAGGTGACGGCGCGTCACCTCGTAGTCGAACGACTCGGGGTCGTTGTCCAGCCCTGCCACCACCACACCGGGCCCGGCGAAGCGCGCGTAGAAGTCGGTGTGGCCGTCGGTGATGTCGCGCCCGGCGATCCCGGGCAGCCAGATCACCTTCCTGATGCCGAGCAGGTGCGCGAGCTCCTCCTCGACGTCGCTCTTCTTCCAGCCGGGGTTGCGGTTGGAGTTGAGCACGCAGCTCTCGGTGATGATCGCCGTGCCCTGACCGTCGACCTCCAGCGCACCACCCTCCAGCACGAGATCTGTGCGCACCCGCTCCGCGCCGGCCCTCCCGGCGACGAACCCGGCGACCTTCGCGTCGCAGCGGTGCTCCTGCTTGCCACCCCAGCCGTTGAAGTTGAAGTCGACCGCGCCGCCGCCGCGCACGAACACCGGCCCGGTGTCACGCATCCACAGGTCGTCGAGCTCCGCGGTGACCAGCTCGACCCCCGGCATCATCGACCGCGCGAGCTCCAGGTCCTCGGCGCGCACGAGCATCGAGACGGGCTCGAACCGGGCGATCGTGGTCGCGATCGCCGCCTGGTCGCGCCGCACCTGCGGCAGCAGGTCACGGCCCCAGATCCGCTCACCGGCCGCGAACGCCATCCAGGTCCGCCGGTGCGGCTCACCCTCCTCGGGCATCACCCAGGACCGGGCCGCACTCGTGGTGCCGGACGTGCAGCCGGCGAGCAGACCGCTGATGACGGTGGCCGCGGACTGGACGAAGTTGCGCCTGTTCATACCCGCACGGTAATCCTGACTGAAATTTCAGTCAAACCGAAGCCGCTGGCAGGAGCACTGGATCACTCGATGGTGAGGTCAGCGGCGCCTAGTCGGCCGCGTCTGCCAGTGCGCGGGACGCGACAGCGCGGCCGGCAGCTTAGTGCGGGCGTCACCCCGCGCGGCGTTGACCTGGGGCTGGGTCAGGAACAGGCACGTGCCGAGGTCGGCGCCAGACAGGTCGGCTCCCCGCAGGTCGGCGCCGATCATGTCCGCCCGGGACAGGTCCGCGTTCGTCAGGTCGGCACCGATCAGGTACGCGCCGCGGAAGTCCGCGGCGGTGAGGTTCTTGTTGCGCAGCCGGGCGCCGATGAGGTCGGCACCGCGGTACGACTTCGCGCTGGTCCGCAGCCGTTCGCTGGTGCGCAGCAGCAGGACGTTCACCTTCGCGCGGATCTCCGCGACGTCGAGCGCCAGGACGGCCTCGGGTGCGGCGACGGTGTGCTGCTCGACCTCGGTGTACGCCGAGGCCAGGTCGTCGTGCGGGTCGAGGCGCTGTGCTTCGGCGAGGTACCAGAGCAGTTCGTGCAACTGCCTGACCAGCGGGAACACCGCGAACATCTGCTGCCGCCCGGCGGTGCGCCAGTCGACGCCGGCGAAGGTCGTCTGCGAGACCTTCTGACCCGCGCCGAAGCAGTCGTAGACGGTGCAGCCCGCATAACCCTTGGACCGCAACGAGTCGTGGATGCCGCAGCGGTGGTCGGCCAGCAGGTTCCGGCAGGGTGTGCCCGCGTCCTTGGTGGCGGCGAAGTCGGCCGACTTGGCGAACGGCAGTGCGACGCAGCACAACCCGAAGCAGTTGGCGCAGTCGCCCTTCAACTCGTCCATCGCTGCTCAGCGTACTGGGTCGCCGCTGAGCAGCCGGACCTCCGCGGTGACGGCCACCGCGCCGGGCGGGCGGGTGCCCCGGTCGCGGTAGCGGAACAGCAGGCGCCGGATCGACGCGCTGATCTCCGCCATCTCCTGCGGCGTGACGTGGACGAGCGTGCTGAACGACTCGTCCGCCGCCGGCTCGTCGTCGCTCTCCCAGCGCAGCTGCCACGGACGCGCCTTGCCGCCCTGGTGCGGCGCCTCCTCGATCAACCCCAGCTCAGCGAGTTTGCGCAGGTGAAACGAACACAGCCCGGAACTCTCGCCCAGCCGCGCGGCGGCCTGGGTGGAGGTCAGCGTGCCGTGTTCGGCGAGCAGGTCCAGCAGCGCGAGGCGCACGGGGTGGTCGGGGAGCGGCCGTCGGGACATGGGCACCACCCTACCGATTGCTTTGCAAACACTGCTACTTTGCAAAGCATGTCCGACCGAGGCACACCGCGCCGCATCACCGTCGTGGGCGAAGAGATCCTGACCCGCCGCTGCCGCGCGGCCACCGAGTTCGGCACGCCCGAGCTCTCCCGGCTGATCGACGACATGTTCGCCACCAACCACGTGGCCGAGGGCGCCGCCATCGCCGCCAACCAGGTGGGCGTCGACCTGCAGCTGTTCGTGTGGGACATGACCGACGAGTGGGGCACCCACCACGTCGGCCACATCCTCAACCCCGTCCTCGACGACCTGCCCTCCGGCCGGCGCACACTCCTCGAGGAACCGGAGGGGTGCCTGTCGGTGCCGGGCCCGTACCGCGTGGTCGCCCGTCCTGACCGCGCCGTCGTGCGCGGTGTCGACCAGCACGGTGACCCGGTCGTCGTCGAGGGCAGGGGCTACTTCGCCCGCTGCCTGCAACACGAGACCGACCACCTGCACGGACGCCTCTACCTGGACCGGCTCACCCAGCGCGAACGCAAGTCCGCGCTCCGGGAGATGGCCGCCTCTCAGGACGAGGTCTTCGCCCGCCGCGCCGCCCGCAGCTCCTCGGCGGCCTCGTCCAGCTGACGTTCCGCGCGCTCGGCACGGGTCAACGTCTGGGCCCGCGCGTCCTCCACCACGGCCAACGTCTGCCGCACCGCCGCGACCTGGTCCGCACCCTCCTGCCGGACCTGCGCCAGCCGCGCCTCGAACTCACCGCGCGTCCGCTCCAACTCGGCCCGCGCGTCCGCGGCCGCCTGCTCGGCGCGTTCGGCCCGCACCACGGCCTGATCACGCGCCTTCGCGGCCCGGCTCACCGTCTCGGCTGACTCCGCGCGCGCCTTCTCGACCTGCACCGCCGCCTCGCCGCGAGCCTGCCCGGCCGACTGTTCCGCGGCCAGCACCGCAGCCTCGGCCCGGTCTGTCACGGCCCGTGCCTCCGCACGCACCCGCTCGACCTCCGCCTGGGCCTCAGCGCGCGCGTGCTCTACCTTGGTCCGAGCTTCGGCGCGCGCCTGCTCGATCTCCTTCGCCGCCTGCCGGCGGGCCTGTTCCGCGTGCTTGACCGCGTCGGCTTTCGCCTGCTCCGCCTCGGCCCGGATCTCCTCGACCACCGCGGCCGCCTGCACCCTGACCTCGGCGATCTCCGCCTCGGCCCGTTCGGCGGCGGCCCGCGCGGCCTCCCTGGCCTCGTCCCGCTCGCTGATGGCGGTGTCCACGGCGTCGTCCGCTTCCTCCGCCGCACGCACCGCCTGCTCCGTCGTCTCCTCGGCGGCCTTGCGCGCCTGCTCCGCGTCGTGCCGACGGCGCTCGGCGGAGGCCAGTTCCGCCTGAGCCTCCGCGACCCTGCGGGCGGCCTCGGCCTCGGCGGCCTGGATCTGGCTCTCGGCGACGCTCGGATCGGCCATGGCGTTCAGCTCGCCGACGGCCCTCCCGAGCGTCTGCGTCATCTGCTCCGACAGCACCCGGAAGCGGTCGAGGAGCTCTTCAGCCCTGATCTTGGCGGTACCGGAGACCCTCGGGAGATTCGTCACGGTGACGACCTCCAGGTTTTGCTCGGGGGTTTCCGCCAGCCGTTGCCGCTCCCTCCACGCACGCCACCGCGTGTGCTCCGGCAGATCGCAGTACTCCGAGGGCCTGCCAGGCCCTCCACCTCGAAAAACGGGGCGTTCACAGCCGGGAAAGTTGCAGCTCGTCTCCACGCGGATATCGTAGCAGAATTACGTGTGCACTAACGTTATCCAACGCAACGCAACTCAATTGAGCACGAAGAAGCTGGCCGCCGATAAGTGAACATTATCGGCGGCTAGACACGGACGGAGTCAGCCCTCGTACGCGGCGATGACATCGACGATCCACGTGACGCCGAAGCGGTCGGTCAACTTGCCGTAGAGGGGCGAAAACACGGAGGGCCCCAGAGGCACCTCGACGGAGGCCTCCACGGAGAGGCCCTCCCAGTACCGGGTGATCTCCCCCGCGTCGGAACTGCGCAGCGCGAAGAAGAACTCGTTCTCGCCCCGGCTCCACGGCCTGTCGTGCTGCACGTCGTAGGCCATGACGTGAAAACCGCTGGGAGCCTGCACCTGGCCCCAGACGATCTGCTCGGGGTCCTGACCGGCGAGGGAGTCGCCGTACGGCACGAGCACGATCTCGCCCCCGAACACCGACTGGTAGTACTCCAACGCCGCACGGGCGTCGCCGCGGAAGTTGAGGTGCAGGGCGCTGATCACGCTCACGGTCGTCTCCTTGAACTGGGTGTACGACCACAGTCGCAGGAGTAGCGGACAGAGAACGTCCGGTACTAGGAAGAAGACGAGCGCTGGTCAGCTCTCGCGGCCGAGGCGCAGGTTCGCCTCGTCGGCGGCCGCCGTCATCCGCGCCAGAAAGGTCGCCACGGCGGTGAGCTCGTCCGGCGGCGTCGTGCGCAGGACGGTCGCGATCTCGGTGCCGGCGAGCCCGAGGAACTGCCGGGCCCGGTCGCGCGCGGCCGCTGTCGGCCGGAGGGTGACGCGGCGGCGGTCGGCGTTCTCCCTGCTGCGGTGGACGTGACCCGCGGCTTCGAGCCGGTTGAGCAGGATCGTGGTCGCGCCGGTGGTCATGCCGAGCTGCCGGGCGAGCTGCGCCGGGGACAGCGGGGTGCCCGCCTCGGCCGCCCAGATGATCTGCCCCAGGGCGTTGGCGTCGGTGCCCGGCAGCCGCATCCAGGCGGCGAGGTGCTGGTTGAGCTCGCCGAAGTCGACGACCCAGTCGCGCAGCCGGTGCATCACCTCGACCTGCGCCGAAGTCCACTGCGCGGTCAACGGGTCGTCTGTCATGCGGGTGCCTTTGCTCCAAAGTAGCTTTGTGGCAAAGCTACCACTGATGGGGAGTTGCAGATGGCTGCACGACACGCGGTGATCTCCGGTGCGAGCATCGCCGGCCTCTCGGCCGCGTTCTGGCTGCGGCGCACGGGCTGGGACGTGACCGTGCTCGAACGCGCCGAGGCCTTCCGCGACGGCGGGCAGAACGTCGACGTCCGCGGCGTGGCACGGGAGGTGCTCGAACGGATGGGGCTGACCGAGGCGGTGAAAGCGCGGAACACCACCGAGACCGGCACGGTCTTCGTCGACGAACGGGGCGAGGTGCTCGCGGAACTGCCCTCCCACGGGCCGGACGGCGCCACCGCCGAACTCGAGGTGCTGCGCGGCGACTTCGCCCGCGTGGTCCTGGAACACCTGCCGGCGGGCGTCGAGATCACCTACGGCGACACGATCTCCGAGGTCGTCTACGACGCCGACGCGGTCACCGTCACGACCGCGTCCGGCCGCGTCCTGACCGCCGACCTGCTGGTGGTCGCCGAGGGAGTCCGGTCCGCCACCCGCGACCGGCTCTTCGGCGACCAGGTCGACCGCCGAGACCTCGGCATCGCCATGGTCTTCGGCACGATCCCACGCACGGCCTCCGACGACAGCCGGTGGCGCTGGCACACCACCACCGGGGGACGGCAGATCCACCTCCGCCCCGACCAGTACGGCACCACCCGCGCGATGCTCGCCTGCACCAGTGAGGCGGACGTCGCCCGGCTCGACCGCGCGGACGCCCTGGCCTGGTTCCGGCAGCGCTACGCCGGCACGGGGTGGGAGACCGGCCGCGTCCTCGACGGGTTCGAGGTCTCCGACGACGTCTACGTCGACCAGCTCACCCAGATCCGCATGCCGGTGTGGCACCGCGGGCGGGTGTGCCTCGCCGGGGACGCCGGCTGGTGCGTGACGCCCATGGGCGGGGGCGGCGCCTCGCTCGCGCTGGTCAGCGGGTACGTGCTGGCGGCGTGCCTGTCGTCGGCGGACCGGTTCGAGGACGGGCTCGTGGCCTACGAGGAGTGGATGCGGCCGTTGGTGGACGACGTGCAGAACTTCCCCGGCTGGCTCGTGCGGTTCGCCTACCCGCAGACCCGGACCGGACTCGCCTTGCGCCGGATCGCCGACAAGGTCGTCACCTCCCGCCTGTTGTCGCCGCTGACGGCGAAGCTCACGCAGGTGGCGGCCACGACCAGGCCTCTTCCGCCCATCGCGGCGAGGCCCCACGTGTGATCACTATCGTCGGGGCGTGACCCTGGAACCCACGCCGATCCACGTGTCCGACGAGGTCCTCGACGACCTGCGCGCTCGTCTGGCGGTGACCCGCCCACCGCTGGACGAGGGCAACGAGGACTGGTCCTACGGCGTCCCCGCGAGTTACCTCGGAGAACTGGTCGCCTACTGGCGCGACGGCTTCGACTGGCGCAGGGCCGAGGCCGCGATCAACGCCTACGAGCACTACGAGGTGACCGTCGCGGGCGTCCCGGTCCACTTCATGCGCAACCCCGGCCGCGGCCGCGACCCGGTCCCGCTGATCCTCACGCACGGCTGGCCGTGGACGTTCTGGCACTGGTCGAAGGTGGTCGACCCGCTCGCCGACGACTTCGACGTGATCGTGCCGTCGCTGCCCGGCTTCGGCTTCCCCGGCCCGCTCACCGGCTTCCCGGACGTCAACTTCTGGAAGGTCGCGGACCTCTGGCACA
This sequence comes from Lentzea sp. HUAS12, assembly GCF_024125735.1. Classification (NCBI taxonomy): domain Bacteria; kingdom Bacillati; phylum Actinomycetota; class Actinomycetes; order Pseudonocardiales; family Pseudonocardiaceae; genus Lentzea; species Lentzea sp. HUAS12. Next base: position 2,124,461 of record NZ_CP099738.1, on the reverse strand, counting down.
CCCTCATGACCGAGACGCTGGGCCACGAGAAGTACGCCGCGGCCGGCTGCGACATCGGCGGCCTCGTCACCAGCCAGCTCGGCCACAAGTACGCCGGCTCGCTGCACGGCATCCACATCGGCTCCGGACTGCCGCTCGACTTCTTCACCGGTGACCGTGCCTGGGACCTCACCCGAGGCCGCGCACTCCCCGAAGACCCGGACCTGCGCGCCCGCGCGATCGAGCTCGACCACCGCTTCGCAACGCACCTGAACGTGCACATGCTCGACGGCGCCACCCTCGCGCACGGTCTCAGCGACTCCCCCGCCGGCCTGCTCGCCTGGCTGCTGGAGCGCTGGAACGCGTGGAGCGACGGCGACCTCGAGTCCGTCTTCACCAGGGACGACCTGCTCACGCACGCGACGATCTACTGGGCGACCAACTCCATCGGCACGTCCCTGCGCTACTACGCCAACGCCAACCGCTACCCGTGGACCCCCGCCCACGACCGCGTTCCGGTCGTGGAGGCGCCGGTCGGGCTCACGTTCGTCGCCTACGAGAACCCGCCCGGCGTCCACACCGCCTCGCACCGCGTCGAGGCGTTCAAGTCCGGACCGATGGCCGGCTACTTCAACCACGTCAACGTCAACGCCCACGAGCGTGGTGGTCACTTCATTCCGTGGGAGAACCCCGAGGCGTGGGTGAGCGACCTGCGCCGCACGTTCCACGGCCGGACGTGACGTCCGGCCGTGGAGTCGCTCAGTCGATCAGCAGGTCCTCGATGGTGATGGGGATGTGCCGGACGCGGATGCCGGTGGCGTTGTAGACCGCGTTGGCGACGGCCGCCGCCATCCCGACGATGCCGACCTCGCCGACGCCCTTGGCGCCGAGGGCGTTGTGCAGGGTGTCCGGGTGGTGCACGAACTCGACGTCGACGTTCGGGATGTCGGCGTTGACCGGTACCAGGTAGCCCGCGAAGTCCCCGTTGGCGAGCCGCCCGTTCTCCTCGAACTCCAGGGCCTCGTGCAGGGCCGCCGAGACGCCCCAGATCATGCCGCCGGCGATCTGGCCGCGGGCCGTCTTCTCGTTGATGATCCGGCCCGCGTCGAACACGCCGAGCATGCGCGTCACCCGTGCCTCCCGGGTCCACCGGTGCACCCTGACCTCGCAGAACTGGGCGCCGAACGAGCCGAAGGAGTGCTTGGTGACCTCCTCGCCGGGTGCGGAGGTCCCCGTGGCGGTCAGCGACTCGCGGCCCAGCGCGTGCAGGAGTTCACCGAACGGCATCGTGCGGCCGCCGCCCACCACCGCGCCGCCCTCGTAGGACGCCTCGACGCCCTCGAACGGTGCGCCCGGCGCCGTGGCCAGGCCGAGCAGGTCGTCGATCACCTGGGCGGCCGCGACCATGACCGCGGTGCCCGCGCTCGCCGTGCCGGTCGAGCCGGCCGAGAACCCGCCCGCCGGGTAGGTGGAGTGGCCGAGCCGGGGCGTGACGCGGTCGGTCGCGATGTCCAGGGACTCGCCGCTCACCTGCGCGAGCACCGTCAGCAGACCGGTTCCCGGGTCGGCGCCGCTCGTGGAGACCACCGCGGTGCCGTCGGCGCGCAGCGTGAGCTCGACCGAGGCCGGGAAGCGTCCCGCGGGGAACAGCGCGCTGGCCGTGCCCATCCCGACGAGCCAGTCGCCTTCGGTGCGCCCGCCTGGGGTGCGTTCGCTCCAGCCGAACCGGTCGGCGCCGATGCGGAAGCACTCGTCGAGGTGCTTGCTCGACCACTGCAGGTCCTTGCCGATCGGTGCCGTGGAGGCGTTGCGCAGGCGCAGTTCGATCGGGTCCACGTCCAGGGCGACCGCGAGTTCGTCCATCGCGCTCTCCAGGGCGAACGACCCCGGTGCCTCGCCGGGCGCCCGCATGAACGTCGTCGGCGGCAGGTTCAGCGGCACGATCTTCTGGCTCAGCGACAGGTTCGGTGTCGTGTAGTACTGCCCCGAGGTGCCCTGTCCGGTCGGCTCGACGAACGAGCGGTCCATCGCGGTGCTGCACCAGGAGTCGTGCCGCACGGCGATCAGCGTGCCGTTCTTGTCGGCGCCGAGGGTGAGCTTCTGCACGGTCGAGGCGCGGCCCGCGGTGGCGGTGAAGACCTGTTCCCTGGTCAGTGCCGCCTTGACCGGACGCCCGAGCGCCCTGGACGCGGCCGCGGCGAGGAACGCGGGCGCGGACGTGCGCCCCTTGCCGCCGAAGGCACCGCCGACGAACGGGTTCACCGCGCGGACCCGGTCCCCGTCGACGCCCAAGGCGCCGGCCAGTTCGTCTGCCTGGAGGTTCGACGCCTGGTTGCCGCTGTACACGGTCAGCACGCCCTCCTCCCACGTGGCGATCGCGGAGTGCGGTTCCATCGCGGCGTGGTTCTGGGGCGCCGTGCTGTAGGTGGCCTCGACGACGACCGGGCTCGCCGCGATCGCGTCGTCGATGGAGGCGACGCCGTCCGCGAGCAGTTCCAGCGCCGCCTGCGAACCGAACCGCGACGGGGGCGGGTCCTCGGCGGTGGCCATCCCCTCGGTCATCGACGTCACGGCGGGGAGCACCTCGTAGGTGGCGTCGACCAGCATGGCCGCGTCACGGGCCTGCTCGAAGGTCTCCGCGATCACGACACCGATCGGCTGGCCGTAGTAGGCGACCTCGCGGTCCTGCAGGGGAACCCATGTCTCCCCTAAGAACGTGCTCGGTTTGTGCAGCACCAACGGGTCGAACGGGGTGTAGACGGCGATCACGCCAGGGGCGTTCTTCGCGCTCGTGACGTCCATGGCCTCGATCCGGCCGTGGGCGATCGTGCTGAGCACCAGGTAGCCGTAGGTCATGTCGGGGAACCAGTGGTCTGCCCCGTACCGCGCCTGGCCGGTGACCTTGAGCGGCGCGTCCACGCGGGCGGTCATCGGAGTTCCCCCTCGGTGAGTTCCAGCAGGGCGCGGATGATCGTCCGCTTGAGCAGTGAGCCCTTGAAAGCGTTGTGGGCCAGCGGCTTGACGCCCTCGGTCGCCTCGGCCGCCGCCTCTTCGAACGAGGCGAGGGTGGCCGGCTTGCCCCGCAGCGCCTCCTCGACGGCGCGCAGTCGCCACGGCACGGTCGCGACGCCACCCGCCGCCACGCGGGCGTCGGTGATGTGCCCGTCCTGGACGTCCAGGGCGACCGCGGCCGAGCACAGCGCGAACTCGTAGGACTGGCGGTCGCGGACCTTGACGTAGGTGGAGCGGCTCGCCCAGTCGAGACGCGGGACGCGCACCTCGGTGATCAGCTCACCGGGACGCAGGTCGTTCTCCACCTCGGGGGTCTCACCGGGCAGGCGGTAGAAGTCGGCCAGCGCGACGACGCGTTCCCCCTCCTCGCTGACCAGCGTGATCTCGGCGTCGAGCGCCACGAGGGCGACCGCGACGTCACTGGCGTGGGTCGCCACGCAGTGCTCGCTGGTGCCGAGGACGGCGTGCATGCGGTTCGCGCCGGTGATCGCCGGGCAGCCGCTGCCGGGGTCGCGCCTGTTGCACGGCATGGCCACGTCGCGGAAGTACGTGCAGCGGGTGCGCTGCAGGAGGTTTCCGCCGATGCTCGCCATGTTGCGCAGTTGCTGCGACGCGCTCAGCAGCAGGGCGCGGGAGACCACCGGGTACACGCCGGGGTGCGCGGCGATGTCGGCCATCCGTTCAAGTGCGCCGAAGCGCAGCCCGTCCGAGGTGTCGATGCCGCGCAACGGGAGGCCGTTGATGTCCAGGACCTGCTGGGGCGTCAGCACGTCGAGCTTCATCAGGTCGACGAGCGTGGTGCCGCCCGCGAGGAACGTGCCCCGCGTGGCGAGGGCGTCGTCGACGGTCGTGGGCGCCGTGAGCTCAAACTGCCGCATTCGCGCTCACCGCCTTCGCCTGTTCGACCGCGGCGACGATGTTCGGGTAGGCCGAGCACCGGCACAGGTTGCCGGACATGAACTCCCGGACTTCGCCGACGTCGTCGCGCACCGCGGCCACCGCCGACAGGATCTGCCCTGACGTGCAGAAACCGCATTGCAGCGCGTCCTGGTCGACGAACGCCTGCTGCACCGGGTGCAGTCCGTCCTCGGTCGCCAGTCCCTCGACGGTGGTGACGGGTTGCCGTACGGTCGCGGCCAGGGTGAGGCACGAGAGCACGGGGCGGCCGCCGACGTGCACCGTGCAGGCACCGCACTGCCCGCGATCACAGCCCTTCTTGGTGCCGGTCAGGCCGAGGCGTTCGCGCAGCGCGTCCTGCAGCGTGACGCCAGGATCGACGGCCAGCTGTTCGGTCCTGCCGTTGACTTCGAGAAAGATGTCCACCGGATCTCTCTTCGTCGCGGTCCGAAACGGATAGTCATCCGCTTCCTTTTTCGAAGGTAGCGGATGAGAATCCGCTGTGCACCGACGTGCTGTCTCAACACGCGACGAGGGGAGGGAGGGATGACGGGATCGGTCAGCCCTCGCAGGGCGGACACCAGGCGCAACCACGAGCGGATCCTCGCGGTCGCGACGGAGTCGCTCCTGAGCTCCGCGGAGCTGTCGTTCAACACGATCGCGAAGAAGGCCGAAGTCGGGGTCGGCACGGTCTACCGCCACTTCCCGACCCCGGAGGCGCTCATCCTGGCGGTCTACGAGCGCGAGTTCAGGCACCTGGTCGACGTGGTGCCCCGCCTGCTCGCCGAGCACCCGCCGCAGGACGCGTTCCGGCGCTGGACGAGCGAGTACCTGGCGCACTACATGATGACCAAGCGCGGCCTGGCCGACGCCATGACGGTCGCGACGAAATCCCCCGCGAAGCTGCCGGCGAACGCGTACGAAGCCCTGGTCGAGGCGGTGTCGGTCCTGGTCGCAGCGAACGTCGCCGCCGGAACCGTGCGCAGCGACCTGGACCCGCAGACGGTCCTGCGCGCGCTGGGAGGACTGTTCTACCTCAGCCCCGCCGAGTCCTGGCGGGAGCAGACCGCGGACCTGGTGGACCTGCTGTGGCGCGGCATGCGCAAGGACTAGCGACCCGGCTCAGCGCGTGACGGGGAAGTCGAAGTAGGTGTCGGGGAACGGCTCGTCGTTCAGCGTGAAGTGCCACCACTCCTCGGGCAGGTTGCGGAACCCGGCCTGCGCCATCGCCGTCTTGAGCAGTTGCCGGTGCGCCTTCGCCTGCCCGGTCACGCGCGGGTCGTCGGTGTGCGAGAGCGTGTCGAAGCAGTCGTAGCCGGTCGCCATGTCGACGGTGTTGTCGGGGAACCGGTCCGGCGCGGCGCAGTCCACCAGCCGCTCCCCCGGCACGTACGGCCGCTGGTACCGGGGCGGCAGCTTCACGATCGTCAGGTCGAGCGTCGACCCGCGGCTGTGGCCGGACTTCTCGGCGATGTAGCCGTCCTCGAACAACCGGGTCTTGTCGACGCGCGGGTAGAACTCGGGCTTCATCCGCTGGTCGCCGAGGTCGCGCGCCCAGCGCACGAAGTGGTCGACGGCGCGCTGCGGGCGGTAGCAGTCGTAGACCTTGAGCGTGTACCCCTGCCGGAGCACCTGGCGCTGCACGGTCCGCAACGCCTTCGCGGCCTGCCTGGTCAGGATGCACAGGGGCGCGCGGTAGCCGTCGACGCGGGTGCCGACGAAGTTGTGCGCGGTGTAGTAGCGGATGTCGTGCCGGATGGTGGGGTCGACGTCGCTCAGCACCACGAAGCCGCTGGTGGCGTGGGCGGGCGTGGCGACCGCGGCGGTCAGGAGCAGGGAGAGCAGCAGGGCTCGCATGGAGCTCATCCAAGCAGCCTTCGCGGGATCTCAGTGCCGCCGAGCAGACCGCAGGAGCCGATCCGCCAGTGCCGCCACGAGGTCGCGGAGCTCGTCCGGTCGCTCCACCACGAACGGCAGGTCCAGCGACGCGAGCACACCCGGCAGCCAGTCGAGCCGTTCCACCTTGAGCTCGACGCGGTACCAGCCCTCCGGGAGAGGTTCCACCAGCGCCACGCTCGCGGGCAGACGGGTGCGGATCTGCTCGACGGTCCCCTCGATCCGCACCGTCACCTCGTGTCGGCGCGGGGCGGTGGCGAGGCCGGTCAGCAGCCGCTCGGCCGCGTCGAACCGCTCCGGCGGGTCGAACGTGCCCGGCACGGTTCTGGCCGAGGCGATCCGGTCCAGCCGGAACGTGCGCTGCTCGCCGACCGACTGGTCCTCGCCCACCACGTACCAGCGGCCCGAGTGCGTGACCAGGCCGAACGGGTGCAGGGTGCGTTCGCGGGAGGCATACCTGATCGACACCGGCCTGTGGTGCGTCACCGCGTCGGCCAGTGCGAGGAGCACCGCGGCGTCCGGTACGCCCGTCGAAGCCGGTGACGTGAACGCGAGCGAACCGAGCAGGGCGTCGAGCCTGCCGGCCAGTCGTGCCGGCAGCACCCGGCGGATCTTCGCGGCCGCGGTTTCGCTCGCCGTGCCCGTCATGGGGGTCAGCCCGACGAGCACGGCGAGGGCCTCGTCGTCGTTCAGCATCAGCGGCGGCATCCGGTAGCCGGGTGCGAGGCGGTAGCCGCCGTAGCGTCCACGCACCGACTCGACCGGGACGTCGAGGTCGAGCAGGTGGTCGACGTAGCGGCGGACGGTGCGTTCGTCGACCTCGAGCCGTTGGGCGAGTTCGGCCACCGTGCGGACACCTCCGGATTGGAGGAGCTCCAACAGGGAGAGCACGCGGGCGATGGGCCGGGTCATGTTCCTGATTCTGCTGCAAATACCGGGCGGGTTCTGTCCGGTATTGCTCCTAGCGTGCCTGGCATGAACTTCGCATCGATCCGCATCATCACCGCCGACGTCGCTCGCCTCGCAGGCTTCTACGAACGTGCCACCGGGACGGCGGCGACCTGGGCCAACGACGACTTCGCCGAGCTGAAGGGCCCCGCGGTGACCCTCGCGATCGGCAGCACCCGCACCGTCGCCCTCTTCGCCGCCGGGTCGGCCGAACCGGCGGCGAACCGCAGCGTCATCATCGAGTTCGAGGTCGACGACGTGGAGGGCGTGCACGAGAAGCTGACGGACGTCGAGGTCGTCCAGGAACCCACGACGATGCCGTGGGGCAACCGGTCGCTGCTGGTCCGCGACCCCGACGGCAACCTCGTCAACTTCTTCAGGCGGGCCACGACCGCAGCAGCGAGTCCGGCGCGTCCAACGTCCTGAGCCACGACGCCTCGCCCCCGCGTAGCCGCGCAGGACGGCGCGGGTCATCTCGGCGTGCCTGCCGGCCGCGCTGTCCGCGGCGGTGTCCGGGTCGAGCGCCATCTGCGTCGCCGCTCTCGAAACCGAACCCGTCCGCCAGGTCCGCCGCCGCCCGCGTGAGGCGGTCGGCCGCGGGCCCCGCACGTGCCATCCGTCACCCTTCCTAGACACCTTAATGATTTGCCTAAGACCTATAGGCAAGCCTAGCGTCGAAGGCATGAAGCCACTGACCGAACAGGACATCCGCGCGTCCTTCGTCAACTCCACCAAGGGCGAGGCGAAGCGCATGCACGTGCCCAAGGACCTGGGCGAACGGCGCTGGGACGACCTGGACTTCCTGGGCTGGACCGACCCCGCCGCACCCGACCGCTCGTACCTGGTGACCGAGCTGGACGGCAGGCTCGTCGGCATCGCGCTGCGCAGGGCGGCCCAGGCCGGGCGGGCGCGCAAGACGATGTGCTCGTGGTGCCTGACGACGCACTCCGGTGACGGCGTGTCGTTGATGAGCGCGCGCAAGGCCGGGAAGTCCGGGCAACTGGGCAACACGGTCGGCGTCTACGTGTGCGCCGACCTGGCGTGCTCGCTCTACCTGCGCGGCAAGAAGAGCGCGGGCCCCGGCTCGCGGTTCAAGGAGGCGATCACGCTCGACGAGCAGGTCGAGCGGATGAACGCCGGGATCAGCGCGTTCCTCGAACGCGTGAACTCGTAGGCGCCGGAGCGCTCGGTGTCAGAGTTCGAGGACCAGCTCGGCCGTGCACGCACGGGCGCAGGGCCACGGGTCGCCGCACTCGGTGCAGCCGGTGGTGGCGGGCAGGTGCGTGTCGAGCACCTGGACCGCCCTGGTCCGGTAGCGCTCCAGGTCGGACTCCCAGTTGTGGCGGGAGGCCGCGGTCGCACTCGTCATGGTCATCATTCCTCGGCTCTGAGGTGGTCGAGGACAAGGATGCACCCGGAACCGGTCGTTTGGGTGGGAAATCCGTTCAAACCCGACGTTCGGCGGGTCGGCGTCACCTGTCCGTGGCTCCGGACCTGATCATGCGCAGGAGCGGTGCCCACTGGTGAGCGGAGAGCGGGAGTTCGATGGCGGGTGACTTGCTGTCGCGCAGGCCGACGCCACGCCCCACCTCGACGCAGTTGCCGTCGCTAGCGCTGTAGGTGCTCTTCCGCCACCTGGTCACCACGAGCCTCCTCACCGATGATGCTGGTGATCAGCTTCCTCGTTTCGACCTCGTCCAACGCCGTCCGGTCGAGTGACTTCAGGACGGTCGCGTAGCGGTCGACGGAAGCTTGATCTTCGAGGAAGACGTTAGCCCCTTCGCTCTCGACGTAGACGATCTCCGGGATCTTCTTGAACGTCAGGCGGTCGAAGTCGCCCGCGAGTCCGGCGTGCGGCCCGAACGCGGTCGGGATCAGGCGAATCGTGAGATAGGGCCGCACGGACAGCCGCAGCAGGTGGTGGAGTTGTTCCCCCATCACGTCGGCGTTGCCGACAGGTAGTCGGAGGGCCTGCTCGTGCATGAAGATCTTGACGGCCCGGTTGCCGTCGAGCACCGCCGTCTGACGCACGACCCGGTTCTCCACCAGCACGCGCGCCTCGGATTCATCAAGCGGCTTGGCCAGTCCGAGGTGCCAGGTGTAGGCGGGCACCTGCAGAAGGCCGTGGACGACGTTCATCGACCAGCCGGTGATGTCCGACGCGATCTTTTCGTGTTCTCGCAAGGTGCGGTTCGGCGCACCGGAACCGGTGGGCTGCAACCAATCCCGTATGTGGGCGTCGTGGTGCAACGCCATCAGGTGGTCGCATTCGGCGGGAGGCGTGCGCAACAGGCCCAGCAGCTTGGCCAGGTCGATGTCGCTGACGCCTTCCTTGCCGTTGACCAGCTCCGAGACCTTCGCCTCCTGCCATCCCAGCAACTCCGCCGCGGCCCGGTTGGTGAGGTCGGCCGCGCGCAGCAGCGCTCGCATCGCGTCGCCGAATTCGCGGCCGCGCACCGTTGATCTCCGCAAAGGCATGCGGGACAAGGTAGGGGCGCCATTCCGTTTGGCTCCACCCATTCCCCGCAGGTGAACCTGAAAGAATGTCGTTTGGACGATTTCCAAAGCTCACGGGGCGACTGCGCGCCGCACGCTGTCGCGCAGGAACTCGCGCCGGCGTTCGTGGGTCTCCGCGGGCTCGCCTGCAAATGCCGCGTACACGTTGCTGACCGGGGACCACGCCATCGACATCGCGATCACCATGGCCATCACGTCGAACGGGTCGCCGTCGCGCACGAGGCCGTTCGCCTGGGCCTCCGAGATCGCCTGGAGCTTCTGCGCGTCGAGGCGGTCGGCCACCAGGTGGCCGGTGGGGCGGCGTTCCAGGCGCGTCCAGGTGGCGAGCCGGATGAGCTCGGGGTTCTCCAGGTATTCGTCGTAGAGGCGGACCGCCCAGTCCGCGAGGTCCGCGGCGTCGATGGGGACGACGTCGACGATGCGTTCCAGCGAGGCGAAGAAGATCGCGTCGAACAGGCCGTCCTTGTTGCCGAAGTAGGCGTAGAGCTGGGCCTTGTTCGTGCGTGCCGCGGCGACGATCCGTTCGACGCGGGCCCCGGCGATGCCGTGTTCGGCGAACTCGCGGGTGGCGACGTCGATGATGCGCTGCCGGGTGGCGGCGCCTCGGGCGGTCAGCTGCTGGTCTGGCATGACGGACACCTTACCTACAGACCAGTCGGTTTACTTTGCCGTCGACTCGGGCTAGCGTGAAATAAACCGAACAGTCTGTTTGAAGGAGCGTCATGCGAAGCACCACCGGCTGGCAGGCCCACGGCACCGAGCTGCGCCAGGTGCCGCTCTCCCGGCGTGACCTGCGGCGCGACGACATCGCGGTGCGCGTCGACTTCTGCGGGGTCTGCCACACCGACCTGCACTCCCTGCGCGGGCACGACGGCGAGGGCGCCCTCGTGCCGGGCCACGAGTTCACGGGTGTCGTGACCGAGGTCGGTCCGGACGTGACGGTCTTCCGGGTGGGCGATGCCGTGGCCGTCGGCAACATCGTCGATTCCTGCGGCGTGTGCTCGATGTGTGAGGCGGGCCAGGAGAACTTCTGCCGTGAGTTCCCGACGCTCACCTACGGCGGCAAGGACCGTCACGACGGGACGACGACTCTCGGCGGCTACTCACGCGAGTACGTCGTGCGGGAGAAGTTCGCCTATCCCCTGCCGTCCGGGCTGGACCCGGCCGCCGCGGCGCCGTTGATGTGCGCGGGGATCACCGTGTGGGAACCGATGCGCGCGCTGAACGTGGGGCCGGGTACGCGCGTCGCGGTGGCGGGCCTAGGCGGGCTGGGGCACCTGGCCGTCAAGTTCGCGGCGGCGCTCGGGGCCGAGGTGTCGGTCGTGAGCCGGTCTGCGGAGCGGGCGAAGGACGCGTTCCGGCTGGGGGCCAGCGGGGTCGTCGTCTCCACCGACCCGGAGAGCGCGGCCGCCGCACGGGACTCGTTCGACGTCCTCGTCGACACGATCCCCGTGGCCCACGACCTCGCGCCCTACCTCGCGCTGGTGGCCGTCGACGGGACGCTGACCCAGGTCGGGTACCTCGGCAGCGTCACCGTGGAGACGATGGACCTGCTCGCCGGACGCAAGAAGCTGAGCTCCGGTGGCAGCGGCGGCCTTCCCGCCACCGCCGCCATGCTGGAGTTCTGCGCCGCACACGGCATCACCGCCGACGTCGAGGTGCTGCCGTCGAAGCGCGTGGGCGAGGCGCTCGACCGCCTGGACCGCGGTGACGTCCGGTACCGGTTCGTGCTCGACCTGTCCGACCTCGGCTGACGGGTCAGGCGATGGGGCCGAGCAAGATGCCGCCGTCCGCGATCTCCTCCGGACTGGCCTGGCTCAGCTGGGACGCCGCGTCGTTCTCCCTCAAGGCGCTGCGTGCCGAGGAGGGGCCGTTCACCAGTGGGAAGGCGGCCGTGGCGAGCCTCGTCCGGCCCTGAGGCCGTCAACTTTTGCTCACGCGTGCTAAATTTTGCTCATGCGAGCAAAGTCCGTGACCGAGCAGGCCCGGCGGGCGCAGATCGTGGCGGCGGCGATCGCCACGATCGCGGAGCTGGACTACGCGGAGACGTCGTTCAAGGCGATCGCGGCGCGGGCGGGGCTGAGCAGCACGGGGCTGATCTCGTACCACTTCAGGAACAAGCAGGAACTCGTCGACGTGGTGTTCGCGGACGTCTTGGAGCGCTTCCAAGAGTTCGTGCGCGCCCGGATGGGCCAGGCCGCAGCACGGGAGGAGCTGCGGGCGTTCCTGGTCGCCAACATCGCCTTCCTGCGCGAGCACCGCGCGGACATGGTGGCGTTCCTGCGGATCAGGGCCAACGCGGCGGTGACGGACGGGGGCATCGCCGATTCCGATCGCGTGGGGCTCGCCGACCTGCTCAGGCAGGGCCAGCAGGCCGGCGAGTTCCGCGCGTTCGACCCGGACGTGATGGCGGTGTTCGTGCTCGCCATGCGCAACGGCGTCGTGCTGCGGTCCGGGTCACTCGACCTCGACGTCTGCGAGAGGGAGTTGGTCGCGGCCGTCGACCTGATGACGAGGAGTTGATCGCCGTGCGTCGGGGCACGTTGTTGATCGCCGCAGTGCTGCTGGTCAGCGCCTGCGGGAAGGGGGAAGCCATGCCGCCGGACGTCGTCACGACCGACACCGGGCAGGTCAAGGGGGAACAGCGCGACGGTCACCTGAGGTTCCAGGGCGTCCCGTACGCCCGCGCGGCCCGGTGGGAACCGCCGGTGCGTGCCGCGTCGTGGAGCGGGGTCCGCGACGCGGCACAGCCCGGAAGTCCTTGTCCGCAGGTCGGATCGAGCTACTCGGAGACGAAGAGCACGAACGAGGACTGCCTGTTCGCCAACGTCACGACGCCGTCCGTGCACGGCCGCAAGCCGGTGCTGGTGTGGGTGCACGGCGACGGCGCGATCGGCGCGGGCCACCACTTCGACGCGGAACGCCTTGCCCGGCAGGGGGACGTCGTCGTGGTGACGTTCAACTACCGCATGGGCGTCTTCGGCGGCTTCGGCCTACCGGGCCTCGAGCACTCCGGTGAGTTCGGTCTGCTCGACCAGCGGGCGGCCTTGGAGTGGGTCCAACGGAACATCTCCGGTTTCGGCGACGACCCGGGCAACGTGACGTTGTTCGGGGTGTCGTTCGGCGCGACGGCTGTGAGCGCGCACCTGATCGGGCGTGAGCCATTGTTCCACAAGGCGATCATGCACAGCTCGTTCACGCTGGTGGACGTGCCCGAGGAAGCGTGGTTCCCCGGCCTGGAGGCGCTGCCGTCGCTCGCGTGGAGGCCGGTGTCGGAGATCCAGGCGAGCGGCGCCCAGATCAGTTCCGAACTGGGGTGCGCCGACGTCGACTGCCTCCGGCAGTTGCCCGTGGAGACGCTGCTCGACCACCCGCAGGTCATGAACATCTTCCAGCCCGTCGGCTACGGCGGATCGCTGCTGCCGCGCCTGCCGGCCGAGTCGTTGGAGGCGGGCGAGTTCGCTCAGGTCCCGATCCTGGCCGGGGCGACGCGCGACGAGCACAACAGCTTCGTCGGCCTGTTCCGCCCGGACCCGATGTCCGCCGAGGACTACTCGCGATTGCTGCGGGAGGCGTTCCCCGACCGCGCGACCGAGATCGAGCGCGAGTACCCGCTCAGCGCGTTCGCGTCGCCGAAGCAGGCGTGGGCCCGCGTGCTGACGGACCGCATGTGGGCGCGTTCGACCTTCCAGCAGAACACGCTCTACGCGAAGAAAGCACCCGTCTACACGTTCGAGTTCGCTGACCCCAATGCGTTCACGGACCCGTCCGTCCCGCCTGAGCTGCACGGCGCGAACCACTCGTCCGACATCGACTACCTGTTCCCGGACTCCGGCTTCGCCAAGGACCGCGGGCTGTCCGATTACATGATCAAGGCGTGGACGGACTTCGCCCGTGCGGGAACACCGGGGTGGCCGCGGTTCTCGGAGGGGCGGTACGTGCAGTCGCTGGCGCCGGGGCGATCGGGCCGGTCGACTACGCGGCCGAGCACAGACTGGGGTTCTGGAACTAGGCCCGGCGGCGGCTCGCTACCCTGGATCACGTGCCAGGCACCCGCAGCTCGCGAACCCGCGCGTATCTCGCGCGGGTCTTCGCCGTGCTCGCGCTGGTCGCCGGTGTCGCGATGATGCAGGGCACCCCGTGCGAGACGGAGTTCGCCTGGACCGCGCAGTGCCCGACGTCCGCCACGTCCTCGATGGCCTACGTGGCCGACGATGTGGACACCGGGTCGTCGGTGCTCGACGGGATCCTCGTCGCGGGCTGTTGCCTGGTGGTGGCGCTCGCCGTGCTGATCGGGTTCGCCGTGCTGCGGCGCACGGGCTCGTTCGCGCTTCTGCAGGTGCGTCTGCCTGCGGTTCTGTCTCCCCCTTCACGTCGGCTGGAAGTGCGGCTGGCGCAGCTCTGCGTGCTGCGCGCCTAGACCGAACCCGTAGTTCGGTCCCCTTCCCGACACCACACGTGGAGTTCTGCCATGTCCAAGAACGCTCGTCTGTCCCTGGTCATCATCGCCGTCGTGGCGGTGGTGGTCGGTGTGTTCCTCCTGTTCGGCCGCAACGACACCACCGCGGCACCCCAGGCACAGGACGGCAAGGTCACCGTCGTCGAGTACCTCGATCTCGAATGCCCGTCCTGCCGCGCCGCGTTCCCGAGCGTGGAGCGCCTCAAGACCGAGTACGGCGAGCGCGTGACGTTCGACGTGCGGCACTTCCCGATCCCGAGTCACCGCAACGCCGAGCTGGCCGCGGTCGCCGTCGAGGCGGCGGGCGCGCAGGGGAAGCGGGACGACATGTTCCGGATGATGTTCGACGCCCAGCAGGAGTGGGGCGGGCAGCAGACGTCGCAGCGCGCGGTGTTCGTCGGGTTCGCGCAGCAGCTCGGGCTCGACCAGGCGGCGTTCGAGAAGGCGCTGGACGACCCGGCGTTGCGGGAGCGCGTGCTGGCGCAACGGACCGAGGGCAGCAAGGCCGGGGTCACGGGCACGCCGACGTTCTTCATCAACGGCACCAAGTTCACCGGCGCGCCCTCCTACGACAAGCTCAAGGCCGCGATCGACGAGGAGCTCTCGTGAACCGGATCGTCGCCTGGGTGCTGGCCGTCGGCGGGTTCGTCGGGCTGGTCGCCTCGTTCGTGCTGACGGTCGAGAAGATCGCGCTGCTCAAGGACCCGTTCTACGTGCCGACGTGCAGCATCAACCCGGTGCTGAGCTGCGGCTCGATCATGAAGACCGAGCAGGCCGAGCTGTTCGGGTTCCCGAACCCGCTGATCGGCATCGCGGGCTTCGCGGTGGTGACGACGCTGGGCGTGCTGCTGCTCGCCGGTGTGGAGCTGCCGTCGTGGGTGTGGATCGGGCTGCAGGTCGGGGTCACGTTCGGCGTGCTGTTCGTGCACTGGCTGATCGTCCAGTCGCTGTACGAGATCGGCGCGCTGTGTCCGTACTGCATGGTCGTGTGGGCGGTGACGATCCCGATCTTCTGGTACACGACGCTGCGCAACATCAGGCCGACGTTCCAGTACCACAGCGTCGTGCTGATCCTGTGGTACCTGCTGATCGCGGCCGGTGTGTTGCAGGCGTTCTGGTTCTACTGGTCGTCGTTGGTCTAACGCGACCCGGCGGCCTGCAGCCGCTCCGCGATCGGGCTGAGCTCGGCGATGAGTTCGTCGAGCTCAGCCGCCGGCAACGCCTCGTACGGCGGCGCGGCCACCTCGTCGGTGAGGGCTTCGAGCCGTTCGCGGGTCTCGCGGCCGAGGTCGGTGAAGTGGCCGTCGGCGGTGACGAGCCCGCGTGCGCGCAGGCCGTTCATGACCTCGGCCAGGCGTTTCTTCGGCAGGTGATGGACGCGGCCGAAGGACTCCGGTGGGTGGATGCCCATCGCGATCGCGGAGACGATGTGCGCCTCCGTGCCGCCGATGCCGAGGCTGACGAGCGCCGCCACGTGCCCGTCGCCGCGGTGTTCGCGCAGCATCGTCGCGGAATGCCACAGCCGGGTGACCGGGTCGGCCGGGATCTCCAGCGTCCGCATGCCCGCGTACATCACCCGGCCCGCCGTGGGCGCGCTGACCGCGGCCTTCGTGGTCAGGTCGGCCGCGCGCACCAGGCCCGGCGAGGAGGCCAGGTCACCCAGGATCCGCCGGAGCGCGGCGGCGGACGCGCGTTGCCACGCGGCGAGGGACACCTCCGGCGGGATCGTTTCCCACGCGCTGGGGATGTGCCGGGCCGCCTCGCCCTCGGCGAAGCTGTAGAACGCCGCGTGCACGACCTCCGCCGGCACGCGTCCCAGTGGTGCGGCACGGCTCGCGAAGTAACCGTCCCAGTAGGTGCGGTGGCCGAGCGCGGCCATCTCCTCGTTGATCTCGTCGGCGAAGTAGGTGACGAGGCAGATCGGCTCCAGGAGCTCGAACATGTGACGAGCGGTGCGCGACATGGCGCCCATCGTATGGATCTACAACTGCCTCACGGCGCCCAAAGCCGGACGCAACGAGTCGATCCCGGTGAAGTGGTGCCCGCGCATCCCCACCAGCTCGGCGCCCCGCACGTTCTCCAGGCGGTCGTCCACGAACAGGATGTCGTCGTCGCCCAGCGCGTCGCGGCACCACTCGAACGCGGCGCGGTCCGGCTTGGCGTGGCCGATGCGGCACGAGAACGCGCGCAGCTCGAACAGCTCGAGCCACGCGTAGGTGCGTTCGAAGTGCCGGGCGAGGTCCTCGGGGATGTTGGACAGCAACGCGATGCGCCGGTCCGCGTTGTGCAGCTCGTGCAGCAGCGCCACCATCTCGTAGTCGACGCGGCTCCAGCTCGCCACGTCCTGCTCGACCAGCGGCGGGTGGCCCACCCGGGCCCAGTACTCCTCGGCCGTCACGTCGCCGCGGTCGTAGGCGGGGCGGTGTTCCCAGTACGCGGCCCAGAAGTCCGGGGAGGTGCTCATCGTGTCCATGACCTCGCGGGACTGGTGGCGCGCGATCACCCCGAACATGTCGAACAGCACGATCACGCCGTCACCACCGCCACCCCGGCCGCGGTCAGGCCGTCGTCGCCTGCGGCGTCGGTGACCACGGCGTCCAAGGTGGACACCGGAGCTACGTGGGCCAGGGCCGTGCGGGTCAGCTTCGAGGCGTCGACGGCGGCGATGACGCGCCGGGCCGAGGCGATGGCGGTGCGTTTCACCGACGCGTCCTCCAGGTCGAACGCGGTCAGGCCGTGCTCGGCGGACAGGCCACAGCAGCCGATCACGGCGGTGTCGAAGCGCAGCGCCTGCACCGAGGCGAGTGTCAGCGGTCCGGTCAGGGCCAGCTCACCGGGGCGGGGGCGGCCGCCGGGCACGAGCAGCGTCACCGACGACGAGGACGACAGCGCGTTCACCGAGTGCAGGGACAGCGGCATGACGGTCACGCGCCGGTCGTGCAGCAGGCGGGCAACCTCGAGGCACGTGGTGCCGCTGTCGAGCACCACCGACTCGCCGTCCGCGATCAGGCCAGCCACGACGGCGGCGATGCGGCGCTTGGCGTCCATGTTCTCGTCCGAGCGCAGCGCGAACGGCGGTTCGGAGCCGCGCAGCAACAGGCTGCGCGCGCCGCCCCGGTAGCGTTCGAGGACGCCCTGGGCGGCGAGGACCTCCAGGTCACGGCGGATGGTCATCTCGGAGGCGCCGGTCAGCGACGCCAGTTCCGCGACACCGAGGGAGCCCGCGTCGCGCACCGCCTCGGAGATCTGCTTCAGTCGGGACACGATCGCGATTGAACAACAGTGATGTGCGAAACTCAACCTTTCGAACAAGCGAGACGTTAGTTAGCTTAGGCATGTGAGCGCTCTCAAGGCCGCGCGGGCGGCGACCTTCACGTACTTCGCCCTCAACGGGTTCCTGCTCGGGCTGTGGCTCGTGCACATCCCGACCGTCGAGGACCACACCGGCATCTCGCACGCCGAGCTCGGCCGGTTGTTGCTGCTGCTCGGGCTGGGCGCGTTCGTCGGCATGCGGGCCGGCGGCAAGGTCACCGACCGCATCGGCGTGAAGCTCATGGTGCCGGTCGCCGGTGTCGTGTGCAGCGTGACGGCGTTCCTGCCCGGTGTGGCCGTGAACCAGTGGACGCTCGGTCTGGCGCTGCTCATCTTCGGCTTCGGCAACGGCCTGATCGACGTCACGATGAACGCGCACGCCGTGGTGGTGGAACGGCGCTACAGCCGTCCGGTGATGTCGGCGTTCCACGCGACGTGGTCCCTCGGCGGTGTCGCCGCGGCACTGACCGGCGCACGCACGCTGAGCTGGGAGCTCTCCCCCGCCACCACCCTCGGCGCGGCCGCGGTGCTCGGTGTCGTCGTCAGCCTCGTCACCGCCCGGTTCCTCCTCGACGAGAAGGAAGAGCAGCACGCCGCCGCGCAGACCACGGGCAAGCGCAAGGCCCCGCGCCGGATCTGGATCATGGCGGTGCTCGCCCTGCTGGTCATGCTGAGCGAGGGCGCCGCCAACGACTGGAGCGTGCTGCACCTGCAGGACGTCCTCGGCGCCGCACCGGAGGTCGCCGCCTTCGCCTACGGCGCGTTCGCCACCACGATGACGGTCGGACGGCTGATCGCCGACCGGGTCACCGCGAGGATCGGGCCGATGGCGGTGCTGCGCTGGGGGTCGGCGATCGGCGCGGTGGGCATCGCGACGGCGGCGCTCTCGCCGTACATCTGGCTGGCCCTGGTGGGCTGGGCGATCGCCGGCATCGGCCTGTCGGGCACGGTCCCGCAGCTCTTCAGCGCCGCGGGCCACTTCGAACCGGGTGCCGCGGCGGCCAACGTCTCGCGCGTGGCCGGGCTCGGTTACCTCGGCGTGCTGGCCGGACCGGCCGTGATCGGCTGGCTGACCCACCTCGTGCCGCTCAACATCGCGTTCCTGCTGCCCGTCGGGTTGTGCCTGGTCGCGGCGTTGTCCGCGGGCGTTCTGCGCACCGCTCCCGCCGAGGACAAGGTGGCGGCGTAAGAATGCGCGCATGGATCTCGCCAGTCTCGACCTGACCACCGCGCACCTGGCCGACGCGTGCATCCGCGCGAACATCCCGGTGCGCACCGCCGTTCTCACGCCGGTCATCCCCGGCTCGAAGACCGGTGGCCGCGTCCTGCCCGCCCGGCACGCCGGGAGCGTGGACGTGTTCCTGGAGGCCATCGACCGCAGCCGGCCCGGTGACGTGCTGGTCGTCGACAACGACGGCCGCACCGACGAGGCGTGCGTGGGCGACCTGATCGTCCTCGAAGCACAGCAGGCCGGGCTGGCCGGCGTGGTCGTCTGGGGCCTGCACCGCGACACCCAGGACATCCGCGCGATCGGACTGCCCGTGTTCAGCCTCGGCGCCAACCCGACGGGACCGTTGAGCCTGCGCGACCGTGCGCCGGAGGCCCTTTCGACGGCCGAGGTCGACCAGTGGACCGTCACCTCCGACGACGTCGTGTTCGGCGACGACGACGGCGTGCTGTTCGTGCCGGCCTCGGACGTCGACGCGCTGATCGAGAAGGCGCGAGGAATCCGGGACGTCGAACGAGCGCAGGCGGACCGCGTGCGGCAGGGTGAGTCCCTGCGCGCCCAGCTCCGGTTCAACGAGTACCTCGCGAGCGGACTCACGTTCCGCGAGCACCTGCGCAAGATCGGCGGCGCCGTCGAGGAGTGAGGCCATGACCATCGCGGACAGGTACCGGGCTCGTGCGGACGCGTTCGAGCAGAAGGTCGCGAACGTGCGCCCGGAGCAGTGGGGTGATCCGTCGCCCTGTGCGAAGTGGACGGCCCTGGAGGTCGTCGACCACGTCATCGACATGCACGGCGTGATGCTCGGTGAGGCGATCCCCCGCACCGAGGACCCCCTCACGGACTTCCGCGAGGCCCGCCGCCAGGTCCTCGACGCGCTCACCTCTGACCGGGCGACGACCGAGGTGAGCACGCCCGGCGGCCCGATGACGCTGCAGGACCACGTCGACCAGGTGGTGAGCGACGACCTGGTGCTGCACGGCTGGGACCTCGCCCGCGCCACCGGCCAGGACGAGACGATCCCCGCCACCGACGTCGAACGCCTCTGGGCCACCGCGACCGCCGTGCCGCCCGAGCTGATGGAACGCTTCCGCACACCCGGCGCGTTCGGTCCCGGCATCGAGGTCTACGGCGCCGAGGTACCGGTGCCGGAGGACGCCCCGCTGCAGGACCGGCTGCTCGGGTATGTGGGCCGGGACCCCGTGTCGAAAAACCTCTGAGCACTTCGACGGTTCCGCAAAGGCCGCTGAAAGGAACCACGGACATGGACTGGACCCTGGAAGTCATCGTCGTACCGGTGTCGGACCTCGACCGGTCGAAGCGCTTCTACTCCGAGCAGCTCGGCTTCACCGTCGACCACGACACGACGTTCAGCGAGGACGCCCGCGTCCTGCAGCTCACGCCACCCGGCTCCGGCTGCTCGATCGTGATGGGCAAGGGCATCGTCAAGGGCGAGCCCGGCAGCCTGAAGGGCGTGCAGCTCGTCGTCTCCGACCTGGAGAAGGCCCGCGCGCAACTGCTCGAGCGCGGCGTCGAGGTCGGCGAGATCGTGCGGATGAACGAGGCGGACGGAGGGTCGTTCATCTTCTTCGACGACCCGGACGGCAACAGCTGGGCCGTGCAGGAGATCAAGGCCCGCGCTACCGGTGGGGAGTGGAAGTGAAGTACATGCTGGTCAGCTACGGCGGCAGCCAGGAGGACTGGGAGGGCCTCGCCGCCTGGTCGGACGAGGACATGCACCGCATGATCGCCTACATGCGCGACCTGGACGCCGAGCTGCGCGCCTCCGGTGAGCTGCTGCAGTCCGAGGGGCTCAGCGGTCCGGCGCGGGCGTTCGTGGTGCGGGGCAGCGACTCCGGCCCGGTCGTCGTGGACGGTCCGTTCGCGGAGTCCAAGGAGGTCATCGCCGGGTACTGGGTGGTCGACGTCGACAGCGAGGAACGCCTGCTGGAGATCGCGCAGAAGGCGTCGGCCTGTCCCGGGCCCGGTGGGACGCTGCTGAACCAGCCGATCGAGGTGCACCCGATCATGAGCGCGCCCGACGTGGACCCGGAGACGCTGGCGCCGTACCAGAAGTAGCGGTGAGGGGGCCGGCGCGCGCCGGCCCCCTCACCGGTGATCACTTCAGGTCGTACGCGCGCAGGATCGTCTGCTGGACGTCACCGCCCGCGTCCGCCGCCCGTGCCTTGAACGACACGTTCTTGGCGCCGTGCGGGTGGACCAGCGTGACCTGCCAGCCCGCCTTGGTCTTGCGCAGCGACACCGGCTTCCACGTCCTGCCCTCGTCGTAGGACACCTGCACGGCGGGCGCCTTGACGTTCGTGACGGGGCCCGTTCCGTTGCGCTCCACCGTGATCGGCACGGTGAGGACGCGTCCGGCGCGGTTGCGGTCGTCGAGCTGCGGCGCGAACCGCACGGCGAGCAACGGCACCGACTGGTACAGATCGCCGGGCACGTGCTCGGAGTAGAACGACCAGTCCGTGGTGACCTTCGACGTGAACGAGTCGCGGGTCGCCTCGGTGTGCACGGTGTAGCGCTTCCTCTCCGCCGGCGCGTCCGGGATGTAGGCGTAGCCGGACTCGGGCTGGTCGGAGATGACCTTGCCGTCGACGGTGACGGTGGTGCGGCCGGTGCTCGTGCTGAAGCCGTACATGCCCTGCGCGCTGTGCAGGGGCACGTCGAGGCGCAGCACGTTGCCGACGCGTCCGGCGAAGCGCACGGTGCCGGGCTGGTGCGGCACGCCGGGGCCGTAGACGGCGCTGTTCCAGTGCTCGGTGGTGGTGCGGCCGAGCTTGAACACGCGCGGCGCGATGGAGAACTGCGAGCCGAGGCTCGGGTACTCGCCGAGCGTCACGAACTCGGTCAGCGCGCCGGCCCACTCGACGCCGGGCGTGTAGAACTCCTTGAGCCGCAACGGCAACGGGCCGGAGGCGCCGCTGTCGCGCTGGCCGACCGAGCCCGGCACGCGGGCGTGCGTGACCGAGTCGACGCGGGCGAGCTCGCGGTCCTTGACCGAGCGCTGCACGGTCGCGGGCACACGGGTCTTCTCGCCGATGCGCACGTGGTACTGGTACGGGCTGCCGTCGAACGCGCCGTTGGCGTCCGGCTTCGCCAGCACCGACTCCGCGTAGAACTCGAACGTCGGCCACGAGGTCGTCGACGGCACGACGCGGACGTAGTCGAACGAGTTCAGGTACCAGGTCCCGCCGGTCTGGCCCCAGGGCGCCTGCATCAGGAACCCGAGGCCCGCGGTGGCCGCCTTCGCGTCCTTCGCCTCGATCGCGATGCCGGGCTGGTTGCCCTTGCGCGCGTCGAACACGACCTCGGCGTTGCCCGTGACGTCGAGCGCGGGTTCGGTCAGGGTCGTGATCAGGCTCTTGGCCGGGTCGGGGTCGCGCGTGCTGATCGTGCCGTCGAGGAAGTACTTCCCCTTGGGCAGGCGCTGCACGAGCGTGCCGGACGGGTCGTAGCGGAAGTAGGCCTGCGGCTGGGCGAGGCTGACGAACCGGTAGTCGTAGTACTGCGTCGGCGCGCCGTTGTTGTCGAGGAACGTGAGCTTGAGGTCGTAGCTCTCGACCTCCTTCACGACGCCGATCGGCACGCGCACGCCGTCGGAGGACAGGACCACCGCGCCGTAGATGCCGTCCGGCACGGCCGCCTTCGTGTCGGCGGTGACGGTGGCGTCCGCGCTGCCCCCTGCGGGAACGGTGAGCTTCGCGGGCGAGACGCTGAACAGGCCGGCGCCCGCGGGCTTGACCTCGGTGACGCTCAGGTCGAGGGTCACGTCGGACGTGCCGTTGTTGCGGTAGGTCAGCTTCTGCGTGATGGGCTGGTCGTCGTCGTGCGGCCACAACGCGGTGCCCAGCGAGAGGCTGCCGTGGTTCGTGGAGACCCCGGTGGAGACGGCGCGGTTCACGTCGAGGCGCCCGGCGCCCTGCTCGTAGATCGAGAGCGACGGGTTGGGCTTGGCGCTGTTCATCAGCGCGGCCTTGATGTCCTCGGCCTTCCACGACGGGTTCTTCGACGCGAGGATCGCCGCTGCCCCGGCCACGTGCGGGGTGGCCATCGACGTGCCGGACATCGACACGTGCCCCTCGTCGACGGGCGTGCCGATCTGGCCGTTCTTGGCCTTGGCGGCCACGATGTCGACGCCCGGCGCGGTGATGTCGGGCTTGACGGCGTTGTTCACCCAGCGCGGGCCGCGGGAGGAGAACTCGGCGAGGCTGTCGTCGCGGTTGACGGCGCCGACGGTGAGGGCGGCGTCGGCGGACGCGGGCGAGCCGATGGTGCCACCGGAGTTGCCCGCGGCGACGACGAACAGCGCGCCGGTCTGCTCGGTGATGCGGTTGAGCGCGAGCGACATCGGGTCGGTGCCCTCGTCGGGCCACGAGCTGCCGAGGCTCATGTTGATGATCTCGGCCTTGGTGGCGGCCCACTCCATGCCGGCGATGATGTCGCTCTCGCGGCCGCCGCCGTAGTCGCCGAGCACCTTGCCGTTGACGAGCTTGGCGTCGGGCGCGATGCCCTTGTACTTGCCGTCACCGGTCACGGTGGACGCCACGTGCGTGCCGTGGCCGAGGCGGTCGTCGGTGGTGTCGCTGTCGGAGAAGTTCTTCGACTCCACGACCGCGCCCGCGAGGTCCGGGTGCGTCTCGTCGACGCCGGTGTCGAGGATCGCGACGGTGACGTCCTTGCCGGTGAAACCCTTCTCCCACGCCTGGGGCGCGCCGACCTGCGCGGCACTGCGGTCCAGGGACGCGGTCACCT
The DNA here is from genome assembly GCF_024125735.1 of Lentzea sp. HUAS12. NCBI lineage: Bacteria > Bacillati > Actinomycetota > Actinomycetes > Pseudonocardiales > Pseudonocardiaceae > Lentzea > Lentzea sp. HUAS12. The sequence continues at coordinate 2,101,449 of NZ_CP099738.1, read as the reverse complement.
TGCCGTCGAGCCAGATCCTGCCGCTGCCCGCGGCCCGTGCCCCGGCCCAGAAGGAGCCGTCCTTGCCGACCGTGATCGCGTGCGCGCCGATGCTCGGCAACGACTCGGCGCCCGCCGCGCTGATCGCCTGCCCCTGCACGATCAGCGGGATGGTCCTGCTCGCCTTGTCGTCGTAGCCGGATCTGGCGAGCAGCGAGACGTCGAAGAGCCGCTCGTCCAGTTCGCCGGAGTTGAGCCGGTCCTGGGCGTCGAGCGGGACGACGTGCAGGTCGCCTCTCTGGTCCTTGAACGAGCGGAACCCTACGTTCTCCCTGCCCTTCGCGCCTCGGGCGTGGACCTTGCCGTTGCTGACGGTGATCTCGTCACCGGTGACGAGCGTGACCTTGGTGGTCAGTCCCTCTGCCGCGACCGCCTGTTCCTGCGGTGCCGCCGAAGCAGGAACGGCTGCCGCCGTGGCGGCCACCACGACAGCCGTCAGCCCGGCGGCGATGTGTGATCGTTTCAACGCGAACTCCCCTAGTTCACTGAAGAAGGAATAGCCCTCAGTGACTAAGACACTCCGGTCGGTGGCGGCGTTGCAGCCGCGATCACGTCACGTGTTCACAGAACCGTCTGGATGGCCCGTTCGACGGCCGCCTCGACGTGCAGGCGGGTGGTCGGGAACACCGGCAGTGGCACGTCGGCCTGCGAGATCAGCAGTTCGATCTCGGTGCACCCGAGGATGACGCCCTGCGCCCCGTCGAACCGCGCGATCACGTCTTGATAGGCGCGGCGCGACTCGTCGCGGACGATGCCGAGGCACAGCTCGTCGTAGATGATCCGGTGCACGGTCGCCCGGTCCTCCTCCGACGGCACGAGCACCTTCAGGCCGTGCGACTCCAGGCGTTCGCGGTAGAACGCCTGGTCCATGGTGAAGCCGGTGCCGAGCAGACCGACGGTGGTGAGCCCGGCGGCCTTGATCGCCTGGGCCGTGGTGTCGCCGAGGTGGACCACCGGGACGTCGACCGCGGCCTGGACCTGGTCGTACACCTTGTGCATGGTGTTGGTGCAGATCAGCACGAAGTCGGCGCCCGCGGCCTGCAGACCTGCGGCCGCCTCGGCGAGGGCCTTGCCGGCGTCGTCCCAGCGGCCCTCGACCTGCATGCGTTCGATCTCGGCGAAGTCGACGGAGTGCAGGACCACCTTCGCGGAGTGCAGACCGCCGAGCCGTTCGCGTACGAGCACGTTCGCCAGCCGGTAGTACTCGGCACTGCTCTCCCAGCTCATCCCGCCCAGCATTCCGATCGTCAACATGACACCAGTCAAGCACTCCACCGCGGCGCACGGCCGGTGGTGGCCAGCAGCCGCTCGAACGGCGAGGCGTCGGCCGGTGCGGCGACCGGGGCCTGGAAGACGTTCATCTCGACGGCCATCGGGCCCATCTGCTCCACCAGCGCCTTGACCTCGGTGAACACCTCCGGGTCGGGCTCGAAGGTCTGACCGGTGGCCTGGGCGAGGTCGGAGACGTGCACGGTGAGGTCGAGCAGCACGAGGCCGCCGACGGTCTGGGCGGGCATCCGCATGTTCCCGGCGATGCCCTCGGTGGCGCCGGGAACACCCCACGCCTCGACGAGCTTCGCCGTCTCGGCCGGGTACCGCGTGCGCCAGTCCGGGTAGGACGGCGTGTGGCTGAAGTCGGCGTCCTGCTTCGCGGCGAGCTTCTGGAACTCGACGACGACGTGCAGCAGGTGGTCGAGCAGCGCGCGGACGTCGTAGTCGGCGCACGGCGTGGGCTTGGTCAGGTCGTCGTCGGTGATGGCCGCGATGACGGGCAGCGCGTGGTCGCGGGCTCGGTCGAGCAGAACGCTGAGCTTCATGGTTCCGAGGCTATTTCCGGTGTTGCCGGCGTTCTTGAAGAAACGCGCCAACCTAGGATCCGTGGTTGTGCAGGGGCCACGCCGGGATACCAGGGGGATCGTCGACGCACGCGAGCTGTTCGCCCGCGTGCGGTTCCGCCGCCGCATGCCGTGCACCGCGCTGCAGCCGTACCTGGAGCACTACTGGCTGATCGACGGCGAGCTGGACGAGCCCTACACGTCCCATGTCGTGCCGCACCCGTCGGTGAACGTCGTGTTCGAGCGCGGCTTCGACCGCCCGGAGATCGCGGGCGTGGGGCTCGGCCTGTTCAGCCGCGTGCTGGACGGCCGGATCCGGGTGGCGGGCGTGCAGTTCCGGCCCGGCGGGTTCCGGCCGTTCCGCCCGGAGCCGGTGTCGGAGTGGACCGGGCGGCACGTGCGGCTCGACGTGCCGTCGTCGCTGGTGCTCGACGTGGAGGACGAGGACGAACGGGTGGCCGCGCTCGACGCGTTCCTGCTCGGCCTCGGCCCGGTCGCCGACCCGCAGGCGACGCTCGCCATGGAGCTGGTGCAACGGATCCGCGACGACCGCTCGGTGCAGCGGGTGTCGGGTTTCGCGCGCGACTGCGGCGTGGCGGTGCGGACGATGCAGCGGCTGTTCGCGGACTACGTCGGGGTGAGCCCGAAGTGGGTCATCCTGCGCTACCGCATCCACGAGGCCTTGGAGCGCGCCGAGACGGAGGTGGAGTGGGCGGGGCTGGCCGCCGACCTCGGGTACAGCGACCAGGCGCACCTCGTCCGGGACTTCACGCAGACCGTGGGCGTCTCCCCCACGGCGTACGCGCGCGCTCTCACCTGAAGTACTCGCACAGCTCGATGAGGATGCCCTCGGGCCCGCGGACGTAGCAGGTCTTGAGCACGTTCTCGTAGGTCTCGACGTTCCTGACGACCTCGGCGCCGTGCGGCCGGAGACGGGCGAGGGTGTCGTCGAGGTCGTCGACGACGAACGCGACGTGCCGCAGCCCGAGGGCGTGGATCGGGGCGTGCGAGCCGCCGTCGACGCTCGTCGGCGCCTGGAACTGGCTGAACTCGATGCGGTAGCGGTCGTCCGGGGTCTTCATCATCGCGATGTCGCTGGTGGAGCCGTCGAGGCCGATGACGCCGTCGACGAAGTCGCCCTCCATGTGCGCCTTGCCCTCCAGCTCCATGCCGAGCTCCTCGAAGAACGCGACGGCGGCCGCGAGGTCGGTGACGGTCATTCCGACGTGGTGCATGCTCTGGATGCTCATGTCTCAGGGACGGAGCCGTCGGCGCGGTTTCTACCTCCGAAGTGGTCCAACTTCGTGAGTGGTTTTTGGCTCTCCTGACTGGACCGCTTTCCCGGCAGAGTCCTGCGGCATGAGCCTCGCATTCCTGATCACGACGTTGATAGCGGTCGCCACCCCCGGAACCGGTGTGCTGTACACGTTGTCCGCCGGCCTCGCGCACGGGCGGAAGGCGAGCGTGGTGGCCGCGTTCGGCTGCACGCTGGGGATCGTGCCGCACGTGCTGGCCACGGTGACCGGGCTGGCGGCGTTGCTGCACGCGAGCGCGCTGGCGTTCGAGATCGTGAAGTACCTGGGCGTCGCGTACCTGCTGTACCTGGCGTGGGCGACGTTGCGGGACAAGGACGAGCTGGTCGTGGAGTCGTCCGCGGCACCGGCGTCCGCCCGGAAGGTCGTGGTGTCGGCGGTGCTGGTCAACCTGCTCAACCCGAAGCTGACGATCTTCTTCGTGGCGTTCCTGCCGCAGTTCGCGACGGGGTTCGGGCAGATGGTGACGCTGAGCGCGGTGTTCATGGCGCTGACGTTCGTGGTGTTCGCCGTGTACGGGGTGTTCGCGGCGTCGATGCGCGACCGCGTGCTGGCCCGGCCGCGGGTGGTGGTGTGGTTGCGGCGGTTCTTCGCGGCGTCGTTCGCGGCTTTGGGCGCGAAGCTCGCGCTGACTTAGCAGCTGGCGGCGCGTTCCAGCAGCAGCGTGCGCTCGCGTTCGTTGCGCGTGAGCGAAGCCGCCTTCTCGAACTCGGCCTTCGCCTCGGCGGTGCGTCCCAGCTTGACCAGGAAGTCGCCGCGCACGCTGGGCAGCAGGTGGTAGCCCTGCAACGCCTTCTCACCCGCGATCTCGTCCACGAGCGCGAGGCCGGCGGCGGGCCCGAACGCCATCGACAACGCCACGGCACGATTGAGCTCCACGATCGGGGACGGCGAGATGCCCGCGAGCACCTGGTAGAGGGCGGCGATGCGCTGCCAGTCCGTGTCCTCGGCCTTGCGCGCACGGGCGTGGCACGCGGCGAGGGCCGCCTGCACGTAGTACGGGCCGGGCGGCTGGTTCAAAGCTTCGGCGCGCTCCAACGCCTTCAGGCCGCGGCCGATGAGCAGCCAGTCCCACCTGCCGCGGTCCTGCTCCAGCAGCAGGACGGGCTCGCCGCCGGGGCCGGTGCGGGCCTTGGTCCGCGACGCCTGGATCTCCATCAGCGCGACGAGGCCGTGGACCTCGGCCTCCTTGGGCGCGAGCTCGGCGAGCACGCGGCCTAGGCGCAGCGCCTCGGCGCAGAGTTCGGGGCGCAGCCAGTCGTCGCCCTGCGTGGCGGAGTAGCCCTCGTTGAAGATCAGGTAGAGGACCTCGAGGACGCTGGCGAGGCGCGAGGCGAGCTCGGGGCCTTCGGGAACCTCGAACGGGACGCCGGCGTCGGCCAGGGTCTTCTTGGCGCGGACGATGCGCTGGGCCACGGTGGCGTCGCTGACGAGGAACGCGCGGGCGATCTCCTCGGTCTTGAGGCCGCCGAGCATCTTGAGCGTGAGCGCGACCCGTGCCTCGGTGCCGAGCACCGGGTGGCAGGCGGTGAACATGAGGCTCAGGAGGTCGTCGCCGATCTCGTCCTCGATGCCCTCGGCGGCGTCCGGCGTGGTCTCCTGGACGTCGCGGCCGATCTCCTCGACCTTGCGGGCGAAGTTCTCGCGCCGCCGGATCTGGTCGACGGCCCGCCGTTTCGCCGTGGTCATCAGCCAGGCGCCGGGGTTGCGGGGCACGCCCTGTTCCGGCCACTGCTCGAGTGCCTGGACCAGGGCGTCCTGCGCCATCTCCTCGGCCAGGCCGACGTCGCGCACGTACCTGGCCAGCGCGGCGATGACCTTCGCCGACTCCATCCGCCAGACCGCGTCGACGGTGCGGTGCACCGAGGTAGCCCCCATGGGGGCATCAGACCACAGCCACCTGACGTATTTCCACGACGCACGCCGGGAGGTCGATGCGCTTCACCCGCTCCACGGCCTCTTCGTGGTCGCGCACGTCGATCAGCCAGTACCCCGACACCCCGCACGCGCCGGGGACGAGGTCTCCGGCGTCGAGCAGGACGCCCGCGTGCCGCAGCACGTCCCCGTGCAGCGCCGCCAACGGCCTCGGGCTCCTGACGAACACCATGAACCGCACCGGACCTCCTCGTTCGCCCTCTCGTGAAGACGTCGAACGGGGAGGTCCGGGATCGACGCGGTGATCAGCCGCGGAAGTCGGCGGCGTGGTCGCGGGCCCACCGCGCGAACGTGCGGTAGGGCCTGCCGGTGAGGTTCTCGTAGTCCGGTGACACGACGAACTCGTAGTCGCTGAAGTCGTCGGGCTCGCCGCCCTCGTAGCCGCCGAGGCCGAGGACGTACCGCGCGATCTCCTCGGGCCAGCCGACGCTGACGTAGTAGGCGAGCGCCTCGTCGACGGTGACGTCGCGGAACGTCAGCGTGCGGCCGATCGCGGCGCCGATGTCGCGGGCCATGTCCCGCTGCGTGAGCTGCGGAGGCCCGGACAGGTCGTAGGCCTTGCCGGCGTGACCGTCCTCCTGCAGGACCTTGATCGCCACGTCGGCGATGTCGGCTTCGTGGATCGGCTGCCCGAGCGAGTCCGGCTCGGGGTGCACGACCGTGCCGTCCTCACGGATCGAGGGGCCCCACAGATCGATCTTGTTGGCCGCGAACTCTCCGGGCCGCAGGTGGGTCCACTCGACGCCGGACGCCTCCACGGCCCGCTCGACGGGCAGGTGGTGGGTGGTGTCGTAGCCGTAGGTCACCGCGCCCGAGGACAACGTGACGATCCGGCGCACCCCGGCCCGCACCGCGCGCTCGACCACGGCCTGCGCGGTCGGCGGGTGGGCGAACAGGTAGAGCCTCTCCACGCCGTCGAACGGGAGGCCATCCGGATCGTCGAGGTCGGCCTTCACCACCTCGACGTGCGGCGGGAGGTCCGCCTTGGCCGGGTCGCGGGTGATCGCCCGGACGTGGCCGGACAGTCCCCGCACCACCAGCCGGCCGACGTTGCCCGTCGCGCCGGTGACCAGCGTCGTCATCGCATGCCCCCTTCGATGCCGTCGAGCAGCTTCTCGAGCCCGTAGTCGAACGAGCCGGTGATGGTGTCCGCGAGCGTGCCCTCGGTGTCGTAGGCGCCGGCGTTCCACAACGCCGTCATCGCCGGGTACCGCTCGACGTCGAAGTAGTCGTCCCAGAAGACCTGCCGCGCGCCCCACCACGAGTCGCCGGACTCGCCGGTCGTCTCCGCGAGCTGCTGGTCGTCGACCTCGGACGCCGCCGCGCCGTGCACGAACCCCTCGATCGCGACGTGGGCGACGGTGACCTGGCGGGGCTCCAGCCCGGAGTCGGCCAGCGCGGCCAGCACGAACTCCTGGCCGTCCATCAGCCCCGGCCCGAGCGGCGGCCGCACCATCGACACGTCCCGCATCCACGGATGCGCCTGGTAGACCGCGCGCGTGCGGTCCGCGTAGTGCTTGACGCGCTCACGCCACGTGCCCTCGGACGCGAGGTCGCGTTCCTGCAGGACCGTGTCGGCCATGAGGTCGATCAGCTCGGCCTTGCCGGGCACGTGCGTGTAGAGCGACATCGTGCCGACGTTCAGCTCCTGCGCGACCTGGGCCATCGACATCGCGCCGAGCCCGTCGCGGTCGGCCACCGCGATCGCCGCGGTGACGATCTGGTCGACGCTCACCTTGGGCTTCCTGCCGACCGGTTTCGGCTCCGGCGGCCTGCGCCAGAGCAGCGCGAGCGTCCTGGCCGGGTCTCCCCCGCCGCTGCGTTCGGCGGCCATCCGTCCACCCCATTTCCGTAGGCCATACGGAAACAATACCGTATGACGTACGGAAACCGGGTCAGTTCTGGCGCAGCCGCGCCTGCAGCGCTTCGACCTCGGCGTTCGCAGCGGCCAGGTCGTCCTGGAGCCGCACGATCACCGCCGCCGAGACGAGTGAATGGCCCTCGTCGAACAGGACGCGGTAGCGGCGGGCCAGGCCGAGCTGGCGGCGGGAGTACCGCCGGTGGCCGCCGCCGGAGCGGCCCGGGACGAGCACCTCCGCAGCGTCGAGGCTGCGCAGGAACGCCTGCTGGACGCCGAGCACCTCGGCGGCCCGCCCGGTGGTGTACGCGGGGTAGTCCTCGTCGTCGAGGTCGCTCAGCGGCACACGAACTCCTCAAGTAGGCGCTTGACACAATTTACAGTCAGCGCTACAAAAAATATGTACCTGGTAACTCTTCCTCAGGGAGTGAGACGAGGTGCCGACCACCACTGAGAGGGCTTTCGCGGACCTGGTGTACGCCGATCCGGCCTGGGTGAGCGCCGAGTTCGAAGCGCTCATCGACGCCAACTTCGGTGCGTCGCCGGCGCCGCGTCCTCGCCCTCGCGTCACCGCGGCGGGGTTCGCCGAACCCCGTCCGATGCGAGGGGTGTGGCGCGCGGGGTTCGCGAGATCGCGGCAGCGATCTCCTCCGGCCTGACGACGAACGCTCGTTCCCGTCCGGCCGACACGAGAGGAGCCCGTACAGCAGAAGAGGGGCGGCGGACCACGTGCCCGCCGCCCCTCTAGTTCACGTACCAGGTGACTTCGACGGCGTCCGGCCCGGCCGTCGCCAGTTCCGCGCACACCTCGTGCGTGAACACGAGGCCGGTCTCCCGGCACATCCGCTCCGGAGTCCTGGCCGAGAACCCGCGCGAGTCGAGGTGCTCCCGCACCACCTCCGGCGCCCGCGCACCGGACAGCGTCACCTCGCGCGAGCAGTTGCCCGAGCCGCAGTACCCGGTCCCCTCCGCCACCCGCAGCCCGGACGGCGCGGGCAACACGCCCTCGTCACCAGGCTTCGCTTCCAGCCGGTCGAGCAGGACGACCGCCGTGACCAGGAACCCGATGCCGACCATCGCCACGAGCCCCAGCGAACTGGAGGTCAGGCCGCGCTCGCGGGGCATGGCGACCAGGCAGACGACCGCCGCGATGATCGGGTAGAGCCAGCACACCTCGACGGCCGACGGCACGAGCGGTCCGGACCAGCCCAGTCCGCGCGGGACCACGAACCACGCCAGCAGTGCCAGCAGGACGAGCCCTGGGACCACACCCTCCTGCGGTGATCGGGCGAGGGCGCACCAGATCAGGATCGGCACCACCGCGGCCAGCCCGATCGGCGCGCCGCTCCACGGGAACGTCCCCACCACCACGGCGGTCACGACCAAAGCCGCCCGCCACGCCCACCGCGACACCCCCAGGTTCCCCATGATCGCCAGTAAAGCGGAAACGCCGCCCCGGTGTCCGGAACGGCGTTTCCTGTGGTGGGAGCTGGGTCTTCTAGGCTGCCAGGTCGGCGCGGGCCGGTTCCAGCAGCAGCTGGGCGACCCGCAGCTGACGGGCGGCGGCCCGCAGGTCCTTCACGATCTCGGCGACGTCGCGGCCCAGGTCCTGGTCGGCACGCGCGGCCAGGTTGGTGGCCTGCGCGCCGAGCTTGGCGCTGGTCTGCCGGATCTCGTCGATCGCGGTGCGCAGTTCGTCGACCGTCAGCGGGGTGGTCATGAGCGCCAGGCCAGTGCCGTCAGCATCTCGCGGCCGCGCTCGGCGCTGCGCGGGTGGCTGAGCACGTCGTAGCGGCCGGCCACGAGCTGGGTGGTCGAGGCGAAGTCCCGCTTGCCGCGCGTGGCGGCGTAGCGCGTGGCGGCGCTGGCGAGTCCGAAGACCGTACCGACGACCAGACCCGTGACGATCGGGGCGAGGGCGCCGCCGGTCGAGAACAGGCCGAGCAGCAGACCGACGAACAGACCGAACCAGGCACCCGACGCGGCACCCGCGCCGAGGACGCGGCCCCAGGTCAGGCGTCCGGTGACGCGCTCGACGATCATCGGCTCGACGCCGACGATGGTGACGTCCGCGACCGGGAAGTCGTTGTCCGCCAGGTGGTCCACGGCGCGCTGGGCCTCTTCGTAGGTCCCGTAGGAACCGATGGGCCAGCCCGTGGGCGGGGTGGGCAGTGCGTTGGCGCCCGTGGAATTCGTTCCCGTGGCGAACGGAGTCGCGGTGGTCATTTCCAACACCTCCGAATTGCGATCCCTACACCTGCTACTACGAACGGGCCCCCGATTCTGTTCCCAAACCTGATCCGATGTGACTCAGCTCCCTGTCGGTAAGCGTGATGTCCAGCGATTCCAGCGTTTTCCCGAGGTCGTCGACCTGAGAATTCTCAGGTTTCTCCCCCGCCCGCTCGACGGTGAACTCGCGCCCCACCAAACGGCGGCTCAAACCGGGTTCGAGCCGCATGACGACGAGCTGACGGCTGAACGGCGAACGCTCGTGCGTGGCGACGTAGTAGTTGGCGGCCATGTAGTCGACGGGCCGCTGTTCGATGCCGGTCTCGAACGCGTGCTGCGGCTCCCAGCCGTCCTCGACCTGCTTCTCCAGCACCCAGCGGCCGTCCTCGCGGCGCAGGCGGTGCGGCCACCCGGCCTGGTCCACGACCGCGCCGTCGACGAGCGGCATGGGGTGCAGCTTCCCGGCGCCGAAACCGACGTCGACGAGTTGGTCGTCCACGACGGACATGAAGTGCGTGCGGGGTCCGGTCTTCACCCGGCTCATCTGCCGGCTCACCGCGTAGCCGAGTCGTTCGAGCACTGCCGTGAACAGCAGCTGGTGCTCGTAGCAATAACCGCCGCGCCGACTCCTCACCATCTTGTCTTGAATGTCGACCAGGTCGAGTGAGGGCACCCGGCCGAGCATCACGTCGATGTTCTCGAACGGAATGGCGCGCACATGCGCTTCGTGCAACTCCGTCAACGAACTCGACGCCGATGCGCCCGTTCGCGCGAAGTACGCGCCCAAATCAACCGATTCCGTCTGCCACACGACGTTCCCCCCGAGCCCGGTGCCACTCTTCTCCTGTAAGCGCGTACTCCACCTCTCCGTATTCCGCGCCGGGCAGCGGATCCGGGAAGTCGACGTGGAACGTGCGCACGTGCCGCAGCCCGCACTTGACCATCACGCGCCGCGAGCCGGTGTTGACGAACATCGTCGTGGCGACGACGCGCTGCACGCCCGCAGTCGTGAAACCGCGTTCGATCAGGGCTTTCCCGCCCTCGGTGGCGTAGCCGAGGCCCCAGAACTCCCGGTGCAGCCGGTAGCCGAGCTCGACGACACCGGTGCCCTTGAACTCGAACCAGCCCACGAACCGGCCGCTCGCGTTCTCGTGCGCGGCGTGGAAGCCGTCGCCGAGGTAGTCCTCGACCGGTGCCGGGTCGAGGAACCGCATGACCTCGGGGTCGGCGTGCAGCGCGCGCACCGCGTCGGCATCGGACGGCCGCATCGGGCGCAGGGTCAGGCGTTCGGTCCTCACGGACGAATCGTGACGCGGCTGTCCACCGCTTTACCCGCCTTCACCCTGCTGGTCGTCCTCGCTAACGCCCGTGCTGCGGAGTGATCGACTCCAGGACGTTCCCCGCCGCGTCCCGCACGACCACACGCGCGTCGGGATGCTGGTCGATCAGCGGCGCCGCCAGGACGAACGTGCCGCCGCCGAGCGAGGCGGGCACGTCGGCCACGCCGGGCCGGGTGTAGGTGATCGAGGCGACCCTCGGGTCGAGCACGAGGCCGACCGCCGCCAACGACGTGCTCCCGTTGTACTCCACGCCCTCCAGCGACAGGTGCGTCTTGAAGTCGTAGGAGGCGCCGAGCGCCGCGATCGTGGACCCGCGCACCTCCTGGAGGTCGGCGGACTCGTGGACGCGGCCCGGCACCGGTCCCCCGGTGTCGTTGCACAGCAGCAGGAGGTCTCCGAAGCGGCCCGCCATGATCGTCTCGTTCGGTCCCACCTTCGCGGCGACGCCGAGCGCGAACTGGTCGGGGTCCGGGATCGGGCGGTCGCGCAGGCACTGGGCGAACCGCTGTTCCTGGGGCGTGTCGCGCGGTGCGGGCGGCTGCGGGCGGTCGACCACCGGCGGGGTGGGCCTCGGCACGCCGCTGACCAGCCACTCCCGGCCCGCGGACATGGCCGTCGTGCCGGTCTCGGCCTTGGTGTAGCCGTTCGGTTCGAGGAACAGGCCGTCCACCACGGCCGGGAGGGCGTTGTTCAGGCCCTGGTCGCCGACGCGGGCGAGGTTGAGGATCGCGACGTCCGGGGACACCAGTCCGGCCATGGCGCCCGAGGTCGTGGTGAAGAGGATCTTCGCCTGGCGGTCGCCCGGCTGCAGCCTGGCGGGGTCGGGCGCGGAGATCGTGGTCGTGACCGCGGTGGTGGCGCAGAAGAAGACACCGGCGGGCACCCGGAAGGCGGTCAGGACGGTGCCGGCGTTGCGGCTGGTCGCGATCGTCTGCCACTCCCCGGCCGGTGGGTGGTCCTTCGCGGCGGCCGCGCAGCGGGCCAGCACGTCCGGGTCCACCTCGCCGCGCCGGACCTCGTAGACGATCTTGCGGTCGGTGCCGACGAACTCGCCGTTGTGCTGCATGGGCGGCGCGGCGGGGTCGGCCGACCCGCCGAGCAGGACCTGCCCGGCGACCACGGCGCCGGCCGCGAGCATGCTCACGCCGGCGGCGATGAGCGCGGGGCGGCCGTTGCGCGCGGCCGGCCGCATGCCTTCGCTGATGCGCTGACGGGCTCGCATGCGCACGTCGTCGGGCAGTGCGCGGTGTTCGGGCATCTGGTCGATCACGGGGTGTCCTCGGGAGTCAGGTCGCGCAACCGGGCGCGGGTGCGGGAGACGCGGGCGCGCACGCTCGACTCGGTGATGCCGAGGAGCGCGGCGGCGTCCGCGGTGGACACGTCGCCGAGCAGGCACAGCTGCGCGATCTCCCGCTCGGACGCGGGCAGCTTCGCGATGGCCGCCACCACCTCGGCCAGTCGGCGCTGGGCGTCGGTGCGGGCGGCGACCTCGTCGGCGTGGTCGCGCTCGTCCTGCGGGGTCAGCCTGGTGACCAGCCGCAACGCCCGGCGCGAGGCCCGCCATTCGGTACGCGCGCGGTTGGCGGTCACGGTGTAGAGCCACGGCAGCGCCGAGTCCCGCACGAGCTGGGCGTCTCCCCGCTTCCTCCACGCCGTCAGGAACGTCGCGGAGAGCAGGTCCTCGGCCTGCGACCAGGAGGCCGTCAGCCGGTAGGCGTAGTTCCAGACCGCTTCGGCGTGGCGTTCGAACAACTCCGTGAACGCGGCGTGGTCGCCCTGCGCGATCTGTTCCCAGAGCCGCGTGTCGGGCGGCCCGACGTTCGCGCGCTCGGTCGTCTCAGTCATCACACTCCGCCTGGGGCCGTCACGCCCCAGTGTGCTGCGTGACGCCCGCCACACACACGGCGCGGCGGTGTCCAAACGTGACCGTGCGCACGACAGGCGGCCCCTCGTTCGAAGCGCGAACGACCCCGATGGCAAGATCTCCGCGTGCCGATCGAGCAGCAGCAGCCCGGCAATGTCGAGGCCGAGACCCAGGTGTTCGCGAAGATCTCACCCCTGCCGCCGGAGCCGGCGACGGTTCCCGGTGTCGCTCCGGTGACCCCGGCTTCCACCCCTGCGGCGACCACTCCACCGGCAACGCCCACCACCGCGGCCGCACAGGCGGCCGCGCGCAAGCCGAAGTCGTTGACCCGGCGGTTGGCCCGCCGGATCCTCGGCCCGACCTTGATGACGAAGAAGTAGGCTCGGCTAGCGGTCCGGGACCTGACCCAGGCCTCCGCAGACCCGGCAGGCGGTCCGGTCCTCGTTGAGCCCAGAACCAAGGCAACGGCTGCACTCCTTCACAGAAGAACAGTGTCCGCTCGCACTCGGAGTGGGCGCAGCCGCCAAGCAGGGACCCTCCTGGCAATAATGGGTGACCCCCACCGTTCACGCTCGGTGATCAGGCCTGGGTGGACGGACCGGCTGGAATCTCGTTGGCACGTGCGACATTGCCTGTGACATTCCCGGGGACGACCCCTCTGCTCTCCCCGTGCGGGAGCCTCCACCAGCCGGAGCACCCGCGTGGGCACGGGTGCGACATCTCGTGCAGCACAAGGCCTTCAGCACCGGGGACGGGTTGTTGCCACGACATGGTTCCGGACCCCGCGCACAGCAGGCAGGTGTCCTCTTCACACTCCACACCCAGGATCTACTCCACACGGGACACTGGGTGCAATCGCTGAATAGAGGGGAGAGCACCGATGGCGGTCGCGGTCGTGACGGGTGCGGGTTCCGGGGTGGGGCGCGCGGCGGCGCGCACCCTGCTGGCGGCGGGGTTCCAGGTGGCGCTGGCCGGTCGGCGGGAGGACGCGCTGGCGCAGACGGGAGAGGGCTTTCCCGAGAGCGCTCTCGTGGTGCCGACCGATGTGTCGCGTGAGGACTCGGTCGTCGCGTTGTTCGAGGCGGTGGTGGCGCGCTTCGGTCGCGTGGACGTGTTGTTCAACAACGCCGGCATGAACGTGCGCGCGACACCGATCGAGGAGTTCTCCTTGAGCGCGTGGGAGAAGGTCGTCGGGGTGAACCTGACGGGCGCGTTCCTGTGCGCCCGCGAGGCGTTCAAGGTGATGAAGGCGCACGGCGGCGGGCGGATCATCAACAACGGCTCCATCTCCGCGTCCGTGCCGCGCCCGCACGCCGTCGCCTACAACGCGACCAAGCACGCGATGACCGGGCTGACGAAGTCGCTGTCGCTGGAGGGCCGTGCGTTCGACATCGCGTGCGGGCAGATCGACATCGGCAACGCCGCCACGGAGATGACCGAGCGCATGGGCGCCGGTGTGCTGCAGGCCGACTTCGAGGTCCGGGCGGAGCCGACGTTCGACGTGCAGCACGTGGCCGACGCCGTGCTGTACCAGGCGCGGTTGCCGCTGAACGCCAACGTGCAGTTCATGACCGTGATGGCCACGGGGATGCCCTACATCGGCAGGGGCTGAGCCTGGTAGAGGCCGCCGCCGCGCTCGAGCAGGCCGAAGTCGACGAGGTAGCGGCGGATGGTGACGTGGTCGAGCTCTCCCCCGTCGCACCACGCCTGGAGCCGCTCGTTGATCTCCTGCTCCTCGTAGTAGGTCCGCGCGGTGAAGGCGTGCGAGGCAACGTGCTCGAGGATCTTGCGGCGGCGCTCGTGCGCCACGGGCAACGACACGAGCCTGTCGCCCCGGATGAACGGCGCGAGCCCGTCGGCGGGCATCGCCTCGGTGAGCGTCGCCGCGAGCGGCTTGAGGTCGGCGGGCCGGGCCGGTTCCCCTTCGACCAGCCCGGCCTCGCGGAGCTTGCGCAGCGCGGTGCCGGCGTCCTTGACCTTCAGCCCGGAGGCGGCGGCGACGTCGGCCAGGGTGCCCGCGCCGAGGACGACGGCGGCGAACGCCCGCAGCCTCGTGGGTTCGGCCAGTGCGCGCACAACGGATTCCGGAGTGGTCATGCCTGCGAACCTAACGCCGCCGTCCACCGTTTTTCAGCGCGAGGGCGCGCCCTGCCAGTCGGCGTTCACCGGCCCACCAGGCCTTCGGCCATGACGTCGCCGAGGTAGCCGTCGAAGTCCGGCGTGTCGGGCTCGAGCACGTGCCGGACCCACGCGGTGCGCTCGTGGGCCAGCGGCGGGAGCTCCCAGACGCAGCCGATGAGGTCCTTCGGGATGACGGTGAAGCGCGTGAGGTCGGGATCGGTCGACCCGAGGAACGGCTGGTCGCCGGACACGGCGGTGCGGCAGTGCAGGACGTTGTCCCAGACCCAGTTGTAGGCGTTGAGGTACATGCCCGCGGCGCTGCGGTGCAGGACCGTCACGGTGGCAGGCGGGGTCGGGTCGTCGAAGTCCGGGTAGATCGCCGGCAGGAACGCACAGGCGGCGTCGCGGATGTCGTCGGTGATCTCGAGCCCCGGGGTGACCACCTCGTAGCGCTTGACGTGCCTGCCCGCGACGACCAGCGGTTCCTTGACCGCCAGCTGCTTCTCGTAGAAAGCCATGCGTCGAACATATGAGCTATCCCTGACAGGGTGTGTCAGTGGTTTGTGGCAGTGTGGCCGCGTGCGCGCGAGCCGGTTGGTGTCCTTGCTGCTGCTCCTCCAGACCAAGGGGCGGATGACCGCGCAGGCGCTGGCCGACGAGCTGGAGGTCTCGGTCCGCACCATCTACCGCGACGTCGAGTCGCTGCACGCGGCCGGCGTGCCGCTGTACGGCGACGCGGGCCCGTCCGGCGGCTACCAGCTGCTCGACGGCTACCGCACGCGGCTGACGGGCCTGACCGAGCAGGAGGCCGAGTCGTTGTTCCTGGCCGGGCTGCCGGGGCCGGCGGCGGACCTGGGGCTCGGGGACGCGGTGTCGGCGGCGCAGCTCAAGCTGATGGCGGCGTTGCCGTCGCCGATGCGGGACCGGGCCTCGCGGATGGCGACGCGGTTCCACCTCGACGCGCCCGCCTGGTACTACGACCCGGAGCGCTCACCGTTGCTGGGGCTGGTGGCGGACGCGGTGTGGCGGGAGCGGTTGCTGGAGGTCAGCTACCGGCGGTGGCGTTCGCCCGAGGACGTGACGCGGGTGCTGCGGCCGCTGGGGCTCGTGCTGAAGGCGGGGCGCTGGTACCTGGTGGCGCAGGGGTTGTCGCGGATCTCCACGTACCGGGTGGCGCAGATCCAGGCGGCCGCGGTGCTGGAGGAGTCGTTCACCAGGCCGGAGGGGTTCGACCTGGCGGCGCACTGGGCGGAGTCGCTGGAGGACTTCCAGTCGCGGCAGTACACCGGCGAGGCTGTGATCAGATTGTCGGAGCGCGGCTGGGAGTCGTTCGCGTCGCACGTGCTGCCGGTGGTGGCGAAGGCGGCGGAGGAGTCCGTTGTGGACGACGGTGGCGGTTTCCGGGTGACGATCCCGATCGAGTCGCTGGGTCACGCGACCGGGATGTTGCTGCGGCTGGGCGGCGAGGTCGAGGTGCTGCACCCCGCCGAGCTCCGGGAGCAGGTGACGGCGGCGGTGCGGCGGCTGGCGTCGATCTACCTGGGGTGACCGAACCGCGCGAGGTGGTGCCACAGGTGTTTGACGACCTGCGGGTCCGCGTCGCTGTGCTCGAGCAGGTCCGGGGTGAGGACGCCGTCGCGGGCCAGTCGCAGTCCCAGCGCGACGGACTCGGGTGTGCGGTAGCCGGGGTGGCGCAGCAGGTCCTGTGTGGACAGCCGGAAGCCGGGATGGCGTTCGACCGGGCACGGCAGGTCGACCGGAGGGTGGCTCGGGTCGAGCACGAGGGCTTCGACGTCGTCGAGGGTGACGGGACCGTGGACGTGGGCCTCGACGTAGTTGTCGAGGGGGTCCAGGCTCTCGTCCTCGGTCAGCGAGAAGTGCCGGGCGGTGCCGAAGTCGACCGGTTCGAAGACGCTGTCCGGGTAGCAGAACGTCGTGCGGTCGAGCACGTCCTCGCGGAGCCGCAGGTGCGCCGAGCCGAACCGCGGGGCGGCGCCGCACACCAGCCGGCGGTGGTTGAGCGCGCCGTACTTCGGCCGGTCCGAGGGTGCCGCGTGGTCGTAGGCGCCGCCGAACAGGCGGCTCTCCCAGTCGCGGCGCGCGCCGCCGAGTCCGCCGTTGCTGGTGCCCGTCTCGAACTGGGAGCGGTAGACGCCGTCGCGCACGAGGCTGTCGAGCACACCGCGGCCGGGGTGGAAGTTCAGCGTCACGCGGAGATCGCGCGGCAGCGGATCACCCGCAGAGAGGCGGTCGACGTGCGCGATGGCCTGCTCAAACACGCGCGAGCTCACGGTCGTGCACGCGTGCGAGCGCCAGCTGTGCCGCCAGGGCCCCGAACAGTGCCATGAACATGTCCCACTGGGTGTCCCACACGTCGCCCTGGGTCCCGAGGAACTCGTCCGCGGCCGACCCGCCGAGCACCGCCGCGAGCCACTCGCCCAGTTCGTAGGTCGCGCTGAACGCCAGGCACACGCACACGACGAGGAAGAACAGCCAGCCGCCCGGCCGCAGCGGGGAGCGCCGCAGCAGGATCTCGCGGGCGAGGACCGCGGGCACGAAGCCCTGCACGAAGTGGGCGAACCGGTCGTAGTGGTTGCGCGCGAGGTCGAGCCAGTCCTGCACCCAGAACCCGGCCGGCACGCGGGCGTAGGTGTAGTGGCCGCCCAGCAGCAGCACCAGGGCGTGCAGGAAGATCAGCCGGTACAGCAGCGGCGTCAGCCGGAACCGCCGGTAGGTCGCGGCCAGCAGGGCCCCGCCGATCACGACGGGGGCGACCTCGAGGTACCAGGTGGCGCGGTCGTACGGGCCGATGCCCGACGCGACCAGCGCCACCACCGTCAGCCCGAGCAGGACCAACGGCTCGATGTGCGTCTTAGAGCTCACGGACCACCTTGCAGGGATTGCCGACGGCGAGCACGCGCGGCGGGATGTCGCGCGTGACGACGCTACCGGCTCCGATGACCGAGTTCTCGCCGATCGTGACACCGGCGCAGACGATGACGCCGCCGCCGAGCCACGCGTTGTCGCCGATCACGATCGGCGCGGCGGACTCGAAGCGTTGCCGGCGGGCCTCGTGGTCCTCGATCGGGTGCAGCGCGGTGAGCAGCTGGGCGCGGGGCCCGATGGAGACGTCGTCGCCGATGGTGATGGTGGCGCAGTCCATGAGGATGGCGTCGTAGTTGAGGAAGCTGTTGGAGCCCAGGTGGATCTGGTAGCCGTAGTCGCACTGGAACCGCGGCATGACCCACGAGCCCTCGCCGATCGAGCCGAAGAGCTTCGTGATCACCTCGCCGGAGCGGGTGGCGTTGAACTCGTCCACCAACGCCTGGGCGCGCTGCCGTTCGGCGACCAGGTCGGGGTCGGAGTCCTTGTACAGCAGGCCGGTCATCATCTTCTGCTTCTCGGTGATCACCCTTCGAGAGTGCCCGAACGCAGCAGCGCGCGGGCGCGGGACGCGGCGGTCTCCATCAGCGCCACGAGTTCCGCGGCCTCGAAACCGGGGGGCGGCTCGACCGCGAGCACCACAGGTGTGGTGGCGGGAAGCGGTGGACGATCAGGCAGCTGACCTGCTTCTTCGTGTGAAACCACCACAGGTGTTCTGGTGCCGACGGGACCGGCGACGCGCTCGCGCAGGGCGTCGAGGAGTTCCTGTTCCGGTTTTCCCTTGAGCAGCAGCAGGACGAACGGGTCGGCGTCGAGCAGCCAGCCGACCTGGAAGGCGAGCGCGGCGGCGTGGCGGCACGGCAGTTCCCAGCCGTCGCAGTCGCAGTCGGGTTCGAGGTCGCCGATGCCGGGCAGCAGGTCCACTCCGGACTCCTCGGCGGCGAGGACGAGGTCGCGCGGCATGTCGTTGTCCAGCAACGCGGCGATGTGCGCGGAGTTCTCGGCGACGCGGTCGAGTAACCGTCCCCATTGGACCTCCGTGAGCACCGGGACGCTGACGGTGGTGCTGTGGACGGTGTCGTCGTCGTGGACCTGCGCGTGCAGGCGGCCGGGGCTGACGGTGATCGGGCCGACGACGCCGGCGTGGGCGTAGCGGCGGCCGAGCTTGAGCATGCCGGAGTCGAGCGCGGTGTCCTTGAGGGCCTTGTCCCAGGCCTTGCCCCACCACGAGGTGGCGATGCGGCGCTTCACCTTGGGGAACGCGGCGTACCCGCGTGCGGTCATTGCGCGCTCCTGAGCTGGACGAGTTCGGCGAGTTCGGCGTCGGTGAGTTCGGTGAAGGCGGCCTCTCCCCCGTGCAGGACGGCGTCGGCGAGGTCGCGCTTGCCCTGCAGGAGCGCGGCGATGCGTTCCTCGACGGTGCCCTCGGTGACGAGCTTGTGCACCTGGACGGGCCTGGTCTGGCCGATGCGGTAGGCGCGGTCGGTGGCCTGGTCCTCGACGGCGGGGTTCCACCAGCGGTCGAAGTGGATCACGTGGTCGGCGCGGGTGAGGTTGAGCCCGGTCCCGGCGGCCTTGAGCGACAACAGGAACACGGGCGCGCGGCCGTTCTGGAAGTCGTCGACCATCTGCTCGCGCTGCGGCACGGGGGTGCCGCCGTGCAGGAACCGGGTGGGCTGCTTGATGTGGCGCTCCAGCAGCCGGGCCATGCCGACGTACTGGGTGAAGATCAGCGCGGAGCCGTCCTCGGCGACGATCGTGTCGAGGAGTTCGTCGAGCAGGTCGAGCTTGCCGGAGGTGCCCTGCAGCGCGTCGTGACCGAGGTAGTGCGACGGGTGGTTGCAGATCTGCTTGAGGCCGGTGAGCAGTTTCAGCACGAGCCCGCGGCGGGCGATGCCGTCGGAGTGCGCGATCTGGTCGAGGGTTTCGCGGGTCAGTGCCTCGTAGAGCGCGGCCTGCTCGACCGACAGCGAGACGTAGCGGTCGGTCTCGGTCTTGGCGGGCAGTTCGGGGGCGACGCCGGGGTCGGTCTTGCGGCGGCGCAGCAGGAACGGGCGGACGACCTTGGCGAGGGTGTCGTCGGGTTCGGGCCAGCGGGTGCGGAACGCGCGGTGCGTGCCGAGCAGGCCCGGGGTCGTCCAGTCGAGCACGGCCCACAGCTCCGACAGCGAGTTCTCCACGGGCGTGCCGGACAACGCGACGCGCGCGCCGCTGGGGAGGGAGCGCAGTGCCTTGGCGGTGCCGGAGTGCGGGTTCTTCACGTGCTGGGCCTCGTCGGCGACGACCATGCCCCAGTCGTGGCCGCGCAACGCCTCGGCGTCCAGGCGCATGGTGCCGTAGGTGGTGAGCACGACGCCGCCGGACGACAGGGTCCGTTGTGGACCGTGGTAGCGGGTGACGGGTGTGCCGGGGGCGAAGCGGCGGATCTCGCGTTCCCAGTTGCCGAGCAGTGAGGCCGGGCAGACGACGAGCGTGGGACGGGGGTCGGCGCGGTGCAGGTGCAGGGCGATGAGGGTGATGGTCTTGCCGAGGCCCATGTCGTCGGCGAGGCAGGCGCCGAGGCCGAGGCTCGTCATGTGGGCGAGCCAGCGCAGGCCGTGCAGCTGGTAGTCGCGCAGCCGGGCCCGCAGCGCGGCGGGCTGGGGGAACTCGGGCACGGTGGTGATCGCGGCGGTGAGGCTGTGCGGCGCGACCTCGGCGCGTTCGCCGTCGATGATGGCGACGCCGGTGAGGGCGGCGGTGACGGCCTGCGCGGCGGTCAGCGGCTTGAGCTGCTGACGGGCTTTCTTCTTCAGACCGGGGTCGACGAGCACCCACTGGTCGCGCAGCTTCACGACCGGCCGGGACGCCTCGGCGACGAGGTCCATCTCGGCTTGGGTCAGCTCCTGGCCGCCGAGGGCGAGCCGCCAGTCGAACGCGAGCAGGTCGCCTGCCTGGAACGCGCCACCGGGCTCGCCGATGACGGCCTTCGCGGACAGGCCGGTGGTGAGCTCGCGCGGCCAGTGGACCTCGATGTCGGTGGCGAGCAGTTCGCCGACCTCGCCGTCGGTGAGCTCGGCGGCGTCGAGCAGGCGTTGCAGCGGCGGCCAGTCGACGCGGCTGATCGCGCGGATGGCGTCGAGCTCGCGGCCGGAGCCGCGCACGTCGCGCGGGTAGGGGTCGGTGACGGCGCGGACCTGCACGATGCCGCGGAAGCGCAGGTCGTCGGTGGTCTCGATGCGCAGGGAGATCGTGATCTGCTCGTCGGCCCACGCCTTGAGCGCGGAGACGTCGCAGGCCTCGGTGCCCGCGAACGGCCCGGTGCCGGTGCGGGGCAGGGTGTCGGCGACGGCGTCGAGGAACGCGCGGAGCCGGTCGTAGTCGTCGTGGGCGGCGAGCTGGCGCAGGTGCAGCTCGTCGGCGTGGTCGAGGGGTCCGACGCGCCAGGTGTCGTGACCCGCGGCCGTCACGCCGGGCACGATGCGGCCCCGCGCGACGAGGGTGAGCGCGGTCGCGGCCGCCACATTCCAGTAGCCGTCGCTCGCAAGCACCTCCGGCAACGCTTCGATCAGCGGTTTTCCGTCGAACTGGCCGAAGCGGGGCGGATCGGCAGGCACGAACATACCTTGTACCGTACACCATACGGTACGGTAGTGTCGTGCCCGTGATCGAACACACGGGCAGCGGTGACCCGGCGCGGACGCTGGCGTTGCTGTGGCGCACCCAGGAGCGCGTGTCGCGCAAGGGCAAGCCGGACCTGAGCGTGGACCGCATCGTGCAGGCGGGCATCACCCTGGCCGACGCCGACGGGCTCAAGGCGCTGTCGATGCGGCGTGTGGCCGAGGCACTGGGCGTGGGGACGATGTCGCTCTACACCTACGTGCCGGGCAAGGGCGAGCTGGTTGACGTCATGGTCGACACGGTGCAGGCGGCCACGGGCCGGGAGCCCGCGCAGGGCTGGCGGGCGCACCTGACGTACGTGGCGCGGGAGAACCTGGCGCTGTACCGGCGGCACCCGTGGTTGTTGCAGGTCGCGCCGGCCCGCACGGTGCTGGGCCCGCAGGTGGCGGCGAAGTACGACTTCGAGCTGCGCGGCCTGGAGGGCGTGGGGCTCTCGGACGTGGAGATGGACTCGGTGCTCAACCTGGTGCTCGGGCACGTGCAGAACTCGGCGCGCGACCTCACGGCGGCCGCGGTGACGGAGAAGCAGACCGGGCTGACGGACCAGCAGTGGTGGGACGCCGCCGCGCCGGTGCTGATGACGGTGTTCGACCCGGCCCGCTTCCCCGTCGCCGCACGGGTGGGGGCCGCTGTCGGGGAGGCGCACCAGAGCGCGTTCAGCCCGGAGCACTCGTTCGAGTTCGGGCTGGAGATGATCCTGGACGGGGTGGCGCGGCTGGTCGCGTCGCGCGGGGGTGTAACTCCTGAGTGACGTCTCACGGGATGGGTCGTTAATTCCGACGCGGTGTCACTGAGGTGCCTACAGTTACGCCACGCCGATCAACTCGCCGTTCGGGAGGCTCGCTCGTGGTGGTCGACTCGCAGCCGCGGCAGGCGCTGGTGCGCCGCGTCACCGGTCTGGCGCGGTCGACGCCGGGACGGCTCAGCCTCATCGTCGTGGTGCTGGTCGTGGCGAGCCTGGCGAGCGGCTGGCTGACGACGTGGAGCGTGAACCGGCAGGAGCGGGCGCTCGAGGACCTGGCGACGCGGTCGGAGCCCCTGGCGCACGCGGCGCAGGAGGTCTACCGGGCGTTGCAGGACGCCGACGCGACGGCGGCGAGCGCGTTCCTCTCGGGCGGCCTGGAGCCCTCCGAGCTGCGGGAACGCTACGAGGCCGACATCGCGCAGGCGCAGGCGGCGCTGTCGGTGGCGACGGCCACCTCGCCTGAGCTCACGGCGACGCTGGCCGCACAGCTGCCGGTGTACACGGGGCTGATCGAGACGGCGCGCACGAACAACCGGCAGGGCTTCCCCGTGGGCGCCGCGTATCTGCGTGAGGCGTCGGGGCTGATGCGCACGCAGCTGCTGCCGGCGGCGCAGGAGCTGTACCGGGCGGAGACCGGCCGGGTGGCGCGGGCGCAGGACGAGGCGAGCTTCCCGTGGGGCTCGGTGGCGGTGGCGCTGGCGTTCGTGATCGCGCTGGTGCTCACCCAGCGGTACCTGACGCGCAAGACGAACCGGCTGCTCAACGTCGGCCTGCTCGTGGCCACGGGGGCGGCGGCGCTGTCGTTGCTGTGGATGACGACGGTGTCGGTGCTGGTCATGAACGACGTGGCGGACTCGCGGGCGGCGTCGCAGAAGGTCGACGTGCTGGCGCAGGCGCGGATCGCGACGCTGACCGCCCGCGGCGAGGAGACGCTGACGCTGGTCGCGCGCGGTGCGGGGCAGACGTACGAGAAGAACTTCGTCGAGGTGTCCGAGCGGCTGGAAGGGCTGCTGGACCAGGCGATCAAGCTCGACGACACCGCGGCGGTCGACGAGGCGATGAAGCAGTTCCGGCAGTGGCAGCAGGTGCACCAGCGCATCCGCGAGGCCGACGACGCCGGGCAGTACACCGAGGCGGTGTCGTTGATCGGCAGCCCGTACTTCGACTCGCTGGACCAGGCGCTGGTGCGCGGGATCGGCGAGGCGCGGCAGGACTTCAGCGACGAGGTGGCGGTGGCGCGGGTGTCGCTGTCGGGCACGGCGGTCGGGGTGCTGGTGCTCGCGGTGGTCGGTGCGGCGGGCGCGGCGATGGGGTTGTGGCAGCGGCTCAAGGAGTACAGGTGAGGCGACTGGCGCTGGCAGCGGTGCTGCTGCTCGGGGCGTGTGCGGCGGGACCGGCGCCCAGCGAGGTCGTGCCGCGATCGGCCCCGGCCCCGCAGCCGGCGAACGCGAGCACGGTGTCGGCGGCGCCGAGCAGCCAGGCGAACCCGCCGCCCTCGTGCGACGCGACGGCGAGTCTGCGGCCCGGCGCGCTGCCGCAGCCCGGGCAGATGCCGGACGGCTCCACGATGGCGAGGATCGCGCAACGCGGCCGCCTGATCGCCGGGGTGGACCAGAACTCGTACCTGATGGGGTTCCGCAACTCGTTCACCGGCGAGATCGAGGGCTTCGACGTCGACGTGGCGCGGCAGATCGCGAAGGCCGTGTTCGGCGACGAGAAGAAGGTGCAGTTCAAGGTGGTGACGGCGGCGGAGCGGATCCCGATGCTGCAGAGCGGCGCGGTCGACGTCGTGGTCCGCACGATGACGATCACGTGTGACCGGCTCAGGGACGTGGACTTCTCGCAGGTCTACTACCAGGCCGGGCAGCGGGTGCTGGTGCGCCGCAACTCCGGGATCACCGGTGTGGAGGGCCTCGCGGACAAGCGGGTGTGCGTGGCGTCGGGGTCGACGTCGCTGAACAACGTCGTGAACAGGGCGAAGACGACGGTGAGCGTGCCGAACTGGACGGACTGCCTGGTGATGCTGCAACAGGGGCAGACGGACGCGATCTCGACCGACGACACGATCCTCGCGGGCCTCGCGGCGCAGGACCCGTACACCGAGGTGGTGGGGTCGCGGTTCACCGACGAGTCCTACGGGGTGGGGGTCCCGAAGGGCCAGGAGGACCTCGTCCGGTTCGTCAACGGCGTGCTGGAGCGGATGCGCACCGACGGCACGTGGCGCGGGATCTACGTGCGGTGGCTGACACCGCTGGGTCCGGCACCGACGCCGCCGGTCGCGCGTTATCGGGACTGAAAGGGGGGCCTCGATGAGTGACGAGTTGCCGGAGACAGGGCCGTCGACGGCGCCGGGCACCGCGCCCTGGTCGGCGTCGCAGGAGGTGACGCGGTCGGCGTCGGCACGGGCGCGCCGCGGCAGTGCGCGGTCGATGAGCCGCGGCCGGCTCGGCGCGGGCCTGGTCGAGGTGCCCCGGATCCCCTACCGCGACCCGAAGACCGCGGTGCTGGAGAACCCCGAGGTCCCGGAGGCGAAGCGGTTCTGCTCGAAGTGCGGCAAGAAGGTCGGGCGGGCCAAGGACGGCAAGCAGGGCCGGGTGGAGGGGTTCTGCCCGCAGTGCGGGCACGCCTACTCGTTCACGCCGAAGCTCGAACCGGGTGAGGTGCTGCACGACCAGTACGAGGTGCTGGGGTGCCTGGCGCACGGCGGCCTGGGCTGGCTGTACCTGGCGCTGGACCACGCGGTGAGCGACCGGTGGGTGGTGCTGAAAGGCCTGCTCGACTCGGGTGACGCCGACGCGATGGCGGCGGCGCTCGCGGAGCGGCGGTTCCTCGCCGAGGTCGAGCACCCGAACATCGTGAAGATCCACAACTTCATCCGGCACGAGAGCCGCGTGAGCGAGAAGCTCGTCGAGTACATCGTGATGGAGTACGTCGGCGGCGAGTCGATCAAGGACATGATCACGCACCGGCGCCGGGAGGGCCGCGGCGACGAGGCGCTGCCGCTCGCGCAGGCCATCGCCTACGTGCTGGAGATCCTGCCCGCAGTCGGCTACCTGCACGGCGTGGGCCTGCTGTACTGCGACTTCAAGCCCGACAACATGATCCACACCGAGGAGCAGCTCAAGCTGATCGACCTGGGCGCGGTGCGGCGCATCGACGACCACCACTCCCCCATCTACGGCACGGTCGGCTACCAAGCGCCGGAGATCGGCACGATCGGGCCGTCGGTGTTCTCCGACATCTACACGGTCGGGCGCGCGCTGGCGGTGATGAGCTTCCCGTTCGACTTCCGCGGCACCTGCAAGGACCGGCTGCCGACGGTGGACGAGGAGCCGCTGCTGGGCCGGTTCACCTCGTTCCACCGGCTGCTGCTGCGCGCGACGAACCCGAACCCGGAGCTGCGGTTCTCCTCGGCCGAGGACATGGCCGAGCAGCTCACCGGGGTGCTGCGCGAGGTGCTGGCGATCGAGGACGGCGTGCCGAGGCCGGGGCTGTCGCGGCAGTTCACGCCGGAACGCCGCCGGTTCGGCGTGGAGGGCGCCCTGGACCTGCGCGAGGTCGCGGTCGCGTTGCCCGCGCCGTCGGTGAACACCTCCGACGCCGCGGCGTCGTGGCTCGCGACGGCGACGACGTCGGACCCGGCGGGCCTGCGCAAGGCACCGGAGCTGACGGTGGAGGTGCGGCTGCGGATCGTGCGGGTGCTGATCGAGTCCGGCGACACCGAGGCGGCGCTGCTCGAGCTGGGGACGCTGACGGCGCCGTCGATGTTCGACGAGCCGGAGCTCGACCCCGCCGAGGACTGGCGGCCCGACTGGTACCGGGGTCTCGCGGCGCTGGTCGACGGACGGGCGCAGGACGCGCTGGGCTTCTTCGACGCGGTCTGCTCGGCGATCCCGGGCGAGGCCGCGCCCAAGCTCGCGCTGGGCGTGTGCGCGGAGGCCGTCGGCGACCTCAAGGGCGCGGTCGGCTGGTACGAGCTGGTGTGGCGCACCGACCACGCGTACGTGTCGGCGGCGTTCGGGCTGGCGCGGGTGCTGCTGGAGTGCGGGGACCGGGCGCGGGCCGTCGAGGTGCTGCTGTCGGTGCCCGACACGTCGTCGCAACATCTGCCGGCGCAGATCGCGGCGGTGCGCGCGCAGCTCGGCGACTGCGCTGCCGAGGACCTCGTCGCGGCCGGGGAACGGTTGCGCGCCTTGGACATCGACGTGCATTCGCGCACGCAGCTGTCGGCGGAGGTGCTGGAGGCGGCGTACGACTACGTGACCCGCAATCAGGCCGCCGAGGGCCAGGTGCTGGACTGTGCACTCTCCGAACACGAACTTCGGCTGGGTCTGGAGCGTCGCTACCGCACGCTGGCCCGGTTCGCGGCCACGCCGGAGGAACGGATCGCATTGGTGGACCGCGCGAACGCGGTAAGGCCTAGGACGTTGGTTTGATGGACACCCTGAAGTGCCCGGAGTGCTTCGCGCCCGTCGCGGCGGAGGACCGGTTCTGCGAGGCGTGCGGACGCAACCTGCTGGTCCGCCGCACGCCGCTGGGCGGACCGACCGGTCCCGCGCAGGCCTCGTGCATCCTGTGCGGGTCGCCGGACATCGATGACGAGGACTACTGCACCCAGTGCGGCCGGCACCAGCCGTCGGCGCGCGACCGGGTCGAGTACGCGCTCGGCGCGGTGTCCGGGGTGAGCGACCGCGGCAAGCGGCGGGCCCGCAACGAGGACTCGATGGCGTTCGGCCACGTCGCGGGCAAGGGTGTCGCCGCCGTCGTCTGCGACGGCGTGGCCTCTTCCGAACGCGCCGAGCAGGCCTCGCAGGCCGCCGCCGACGCCGCCGTGGACGTGCTGCTCAACGCCCTGATCGACACCGCGGATCCCGAACAGGCCATGGTGGACGCGGTCGCCGCGTCCTGCTCGGCTGTGGAGAAGCTGGTGGAGGACGAGCCGCTGGAACCGGGCGGCCGGGGCGTCGCCCCGTCGTGCACGTTCGTCTCCGCGCTGGTCACGGAGTCGTCGGTGACGATCGGCTGGGTCGGCGACTCGCGCGCCTACTGGCTGTCGGACGAGGGCTCGAAGCAGCTCACCGCGGACGACACGTGGGCGGCGCAGCTGGTCGCCGAGGGCGTGCTGACCGAGGAGCAGGCCCGCACGGACCGCCGCGCGCACGTGCTGTCGCGGTGGATCGGCGCGGACGCGGGCCAGGTGGTGCCGCAGGTCGTGACGCTGCAGCCGACCTCGCCCGGCGTGTTCCTGCTGTGCTCGGACGGCCTGCACAACTACAAGCCCGAGCCCGAGGACCTGCAGCCGCTGCTGCCGTGCGGGCCGGAGGAGTTCGTGAAGGTCGCGCTGGACGCGGGCGGTCACGACAACATCACCGTCGTGCTGGTGCCGTTCGCACCGGCGTCGTAGTCGATCCGGAAGGACCCTGTTGATGCCCGGCACCACCGTGGACGTGACCACCGAGGACGGCACCGCGGACGCCTACCTGGCGCGTCCCGGCGGCGACGGCCCGTTCCCCGCGGTCCTGTTCTACATGGACGCCTTCGGTCTGCGCCCGCACCTGGAGAAGATGGCCGACCGCCTCGCCGAGGCCGGCTACGTGGTGCTGGTGCCCAGCGTCTTCTACCGCGCGGGCCGCTCCCCGGTGTTCGACCTGCCGGAGTTCATCGACCCGGCGGCCCGGCCCGGCCTGTTCGAGAAGATCGGGCCGCTGATGCGGTCGCTGACGCCGGAGGCGTTGATGAACGACGCCGGCGCGTACCTGCGTTTCCTGGCCGACTCGCCGCTCACGACGGACGGCCCGGTGGGCATCACGGGCTACTGCATGGGCGCGGGCCTGGCGTTGCGCACGGCGGGCACCTACCCGGACCGGGTGGCGGCCGCGGCCGGGTTCCACGGCGCGTACCTGGCGTCGGAGGCGGACGACAGCCCGCACCTGCTGGCCGGGAAGGTCACGGCGGAGCTGTACTTCGCGCACGCCGACCAGGACGCCGCCATGCCGCCGGAGCAGGTCGAGCGGCTGGAGAAGGCGCTGACCGAGGCCGGTGTGACGCACCGGTGCGAGGTGTACGCGGGCGCGCACCACGGCTACACGCAGGCCGACACCGCCGCCTACAACGCGGAGGCGGCGGAGCGGCACTGGACGGAGCTGCTGGCGCTGTTCTCCCGCACGCTCAGCTGATCATCCACACGTCCGCGTCGGAGCGCGCGAAGGGGTCGGGCACCGCCGATGTGCGCGTGGTGGTGCGGGGCGGCGGGAGGTACGACTCCGCGAGGACGTCGTCCAGCACACCGGTGACGGTCGTCTCGGTGACGGTGACCGGCCCGTCCGGTGCGGCGCCGAGCGGGTGGCTGCGGGCGCAGACCTCGTCGAGCAGGTCGATCGCGCTGCCCGGCAGCGGGCTCGTGGTGACGCGGAGCCGGGCGGAGTGCACCACCTGCGCCAGGGCCCCGTCGGTGATCGACAGTCCGTGATGGCTCTGCATGCGGTCGCGCAGGCCGTGCAGCACCTCCAGGGCGGTGGCCTCGTCCATCTCCGCGACCGGAATGGGTTGCAACCACCGTGCCAGGGCCGGGTCCAGTGCGGCGAACGACTCCGGGGTGGCGATGCTGAGGACCTGCCACCGGCCGCTGGTGATCGCGTTGACGAGGTGGGCTCCGGCGTCGCGCAGGTCGTCCACGTACAGGATGGACCGCGGCGGTATTCCGGCGGTCTCCTGACCGGTGAGCCGGTGCACCCGTCTGTCCCGGAGCACCGGCGTCACCTGGCCCGCGGCCAACGCCTCGGCGAAGCCCGCGACGACGCTCTTGCGGCCGACGCCGGGTTCGCCGATCAGCACGGGGTTGTTGCGGTGCTGCCTGCTCAGGGTCCGCGCGACGCGCTGGATCTCCCGCTGCCTGCCGCACACGCGCGGGATCGCGGGTCCGAACGCGGCGTCGAGGGCGGCTTCGAGACCGGAGCCGCTGGACACCTGGACGGTGATCGCGCCGGCGGACGGGGCGGCCATCGTGCGCAGCGTGTGCAGGCCGGGGCAGCCGAGTCCGGTGAGGACCTGTGCGGCGGCGTTCTGCTGGTCGCGGACGATGCCGAGCAGGACGTGCTCCGGTCCGGCGCGGTCGCGCACCGCCCTGCGGGCCTCGTCGAGGGCGCAGTGCAGCACCTCCTCGCACCGTGAGGTGAAGGGCAGCCGCCCCGCGCGGGAGGCTCGCCCGTGCCCTGCCGCGCGGTCCAGTGCCGTGCGGGCGGCCTCCACCGTGACCTGCATCCGCGCGAGGACCGAGAGCGTGAAGCCGTCCCTCTCGCTGATCAGCGCGAGCAGCAGGTGTTCCGGGCCGACGAAGACCTGGCGTCGTCGTCGAGCCTCCTGCTGGGCGGCGTCGAGGACCTGGCGGGCGCGGTCGTCGAACAGGTCAGGTTCCATCGCGTGCCTCGTCGTCGGTGAGCAGGGCGAGGTCCTGCCGGACGCGGATGGCTGTCAGCCTGTCGCAGTCCGCGCGGGAGGCCAGTTCGGTGAGCAGCGAGATCGCTTCGTCGGTCGCACCGGTCATCGCGGCCGCGCGGGCGAGCAGGTGCTGGGTGCGCAGGGTCTCGTCGTGGTCGGGACCGAGGACCCGGCGCCGGTCGGGCAGCAGGGTCCGCAGGCCGCGCAGGGCTTCGCCGGTGCGTCCCAGGGCGAGCAGGGTCGCCGCGATGAACTGCCGGGTGCGCAGGGTGTCGGCGACGGGCGCGGGGTGCTCCAGCATCGTGCGCAACGAGGACAGGGCCTGTTCCGGATCGCCCGACGCGCCGACCGCGAGTGCGAGGTGCTGGCCCGTGCGCAGGCAGGTCACGTGGTCGTCGCCGTGCAGCGCGCGTTGGGTGGCGAGCAGTGCGCGCAGCTCGTGCAGCACCGTGGCGTACCCGTTGGTGCGTGCGCGGTGCACGAGGGTCGCGAACTCCTCATCCAGCGCTTCCGGGGTGGCCCGGGCCGCCCTGTTCGGGGCGATGCGGAACCGGTCGGCGGTGTAGGTACCGCGTTTCTGCGGCCGCGGCAGGCCTTCGCTGTTCATGACGGCGGTGAGCTGCCGGTAGAGGTCGTCGATCGTCAGGTGGTCGGCTCCGCCGGGGATGCCGCGTTCCAGCACGCGCAGCAGGCGGCCGGTGAAGGCGGTGTGCGGTTCGCCGGGCAGGACGAGGGCGACCTGGTCGCGCTGGGCGGAGGTGAGCAGGTAGGTGCCGTCGATGTCGAGCTGGCCCAGGACGGCGGTGACGGGGTCGGCCATCGGTTCGCCCATGGCGCGGCCGGAGTAGCAGCAGTCCAGCACCACGATCTTGGTCTTGGCGGTGCTGTCGAGGACGCGGTCGCGCAGCGACACGTAGGACAGGGACCCGAAGGCGGGGTCGTCGGGGTCGCTGTCGCGCATGCCGAGGTAGAGCTCGTGGCGGCGGCCGACGATGCCGTGGCCGACGTAGTAGACGACCAGCAGGTCCTCGGCACCGGACATGGCCGTGGTGAGCTCGCGGCCGAGGACGGGCATCGAGGAGGCGTCGCGCAGGACGGTGCAGTCGCCGGGGGCGGCGAGCCCGGTGGCGGGGTCGGTGAAGACGCGGCGCAGGTCGTCGAGGCATCGCCCCACGACGGGGATGGGCGGGAGGCGGTCGTCGGTGTACTGGGAGGTGCCGAGCAGGACGACCTTCGTGCCGGCCACGACGGTCAGTCCTTGTCGAGGATCCGGGCCAGCATCGCTTCCACGTCGGCCGCGGCGACGCGGTCGGCGTCGATCTCGGCGGTGACCTCGCCCTCCACGGTGCGGCGCACGGAGATCTTGACCTTGGAACGGCGTGGTTGCTGCAGGAAGCCGCGCAGGGTGGCGATCAGCACGGTCAGGGCGCCGCCGCTGCCCACGGAGATGACGAGGGCGTCGCTGAGGGCGCCGAGCTCGCCGGGGCGTGGTGTGGCGCTGTGCTTGCGCACGGCGATCTCCGGGTCGCCGTCGAGCCAGGTGTGCAGGGATTCGAGGTCGGCGGGGTCGTCGGTCGAGAGTACGAGGTGCACAGCCCTTGAGTCGGTGCTCTGTCACCTTCTGTTACCAGGCCTCATGATGGCCTCATGCGCAGGGCGGTGTTGATCGCGGTCGCGGTGGTTGTCACCATCGTCGCCGTGGTCTTCACCTTCCAGCGCAAGCTCGTGTACTTCCCCGAACCCGGCCCGCTGCCCTCGGCGGACGAGGCGATGCCCGGCGGCCGGGACGTCCGGCTGGTCACGGCGGACGGCCTGATGCTCGACGGCTGGCACTTCGAACTGCCCGAGGCACCGGCGACGGTCATCGTGTTCCCCGGCAACGGCGGCAACCGGTCCGGGCGGCTGTCGCTCGCGCGGGGGCTGACGGCGCGCGGGTTGTCGGTGCTGCTGTTCGACTACCGCGGCTACGGCGGCAACCCGGGCACGCCGTCGGAGGAGGGCCTGACCTACGACGCGCGGGCGGCGCTGGACCTGATCGACGGGCCGGTCGTGTACTTCGGCGAGTCGCTGGGGGCGGCGGTGGCGGCGGAGCTCGCGACGTTCCGGGCGCCGAAGGGCCTGGTGCTGCGGTCGCCGTTCACGTCGCTGGCGGCGGTCGGGTCGCACCACTACCCGTGGCTTCCGGTGCGGATGTTGTTGCAGGACAAGTACCCGGTGGTGGAGCGGGTGTCCGCTGTGGACGTCCCGACCGTGGTGGTGCTGGGCACGCGGGACTCGGTCGTGCCCGCCGCGCAGAGCCGCGAGGTGGCGACGGCGGCACGGGCGACGCTGGTCGAGATCGCGGACGCGGACCACAACGACGAGGTGCTGAACTCGGGGCCGCGGGTGGTCGACGCGATCGTGTCGGTCAGCTAGGCGCGATCTCGCCGGAGCCGCGGTGCACGAGCGCCGAGGGGACGACGGCGTGCACTGGTGGTGAGGTGTCGCCGTCGATGCGGGCCAGGACGAGGTCAGCGGCTTTGCGGCCGAGGCCGGGGACGTCCTGGCGCACGACGGTGATGCCGGGGTCGAGCAGGTCGGCGAGCGGGAAGTCGTCGAAGCCGATGACGGCGACGCGGTGGTGCAGGCCGCGCTCGCGCAGCACGCGCTGGGCGCCGACGGTGACGAGGTTCTGGGCGGTGAACAGCGCGGTGGGCGGCCGGTCGAGGTCGAGCAGCGCGGTGGTGGCGGCCGCGGCGAGGTCCTCGCCGTGCAGGTCGGTGCGCACGAGTTCGCCGCGCAACGGCACTCCGGCGTGCGCGAGGCCCTCCACGTAGCCGGCGTAGCGCTCCTGGCTGGTCCACAGGGTGCGGCGGTCGCCGAGGAACGCGATGTCGCGGTGGCCGAGCGCGGCCAGGTGCCCGACGGCGTCGCGGGAGCTGGCGCGGTTGGTGGTGGTGACGCAGTCGGTGGCGCCGAAGGTGGGCGGCCGGTCGACGAGCACCATCGGGGTGCCGCGTTCGCGTTCGTGCTGCAGGGCGTCCTGGTGGCCGCCGGCGGCCATGACGACGAGGCCGTCGACGCGGCGCGCGGACAGCGAGACGAGCAGTTCGCGTTGCTGGGTGTGGTCGTCCTCGCTGCTGCCGGCGAGGACGAGGACGCTGCTGTGGCGGGCGCGGTCCTCGACGGCGCGCAGCAGGGCCGCGTCGAAGGGGTTGGAGAGGTCTTCGAACAGCACGCCGATGGTGGCGCTGCGGCGGTCGGAGCGGCGCAGGCTGCTGGCGGTGAGGTTGGGCCGGTAGCCCAGGGTGCGGGCGGCGTCGCGGACGCGTTCGGTGACCTCGGCCCCGGCACCGGGCAGGCCGTTGATCACCCGCGACACGGTCTTGGTGCTGACCTTCGCGAGCGCGGCGACATCGCGCATGGTGGGTTCGCGTCTGCCCGCTGCGGGGTCCATGGCCACGTCCTTTGGACTCTTGCGTCAACGATGACGTAAACGGTATACCCGATTGAGTCCACACGTAGCTGCTCTTCCGTTACTCACGGTGAGACTGCGGAGTGCTGGTTACGTCAACGTTGACGTAGGAGTTGTCATGCGCAGAACGGTCGGGGTTGTCAGCGCAGCGGCGTTGCTCGTGCTCACCGCGTGCGGAGGTGGTGGCTCGTCCGGCGGCGGGTCGACACTGGTCGGGCTGGTCACGAAGACGGACACGAACCCGTTCTTCGTGAAGATGAAAGAGGGCGCGCAGCAGGCTGCGTCGTCGTCGGGCGCGACGGTGCAGTCGTTCGCGGGCAAGCAGGACGGCGACAACCAGACGCAGGTCGACGCGATCGAGAACCTGATCGCCTCGGGCGCGAAGGGCATTCTGATCACGCCGAGCGACTCGAAGGCGATCGTGCCGTCGGTGGACAAGGCGCGGGCGGCGGGCCTGCTGGTGATCGCCCTGGACACGCAGCTGGAACCCGCGAACGCCGCCGACGCGACGTTCGCGACCGACAACTACAAGGCCGGGCTGCTGATCGGGCAGTGGGCGAAGGCGAAGTTCGCGAAGGAGGGCAAGCAGGCCAAGATCGCGCTGCTGGACCTCAACCCGAACCAGGTGTCGGTGGACGTGCAGCGCGACCAGGGGTTCCTGGAGGGCTTCGGCGTCGATGTGAAGGACAAGAACCGCATCGGTGACGAGTCCGATCCCCGGATCGTGGGACACGATGTGACCGACGGTGACCCCGCGGGTGGGCGCACGGCGATGGAAAACCTGCTGCAGAAGGACCCGGCGATCAACCTCGTGTACACGATCAACGAGCCGGCCGCGGCGGGCGCGTACGAAGCGTTGAAGGCGGCGGGCAAGGAGAAGGACGTCGTGATCGTGTCGGTCGACGGCGGCTGTCCGGGCGTGAACAACGTCAAGGCCGGGGTGATCGGGGCGACGTCGCAGCAGTACCCGCTGAAGATGGCGCAGCTCGGCGTGGAAGCGGTCACGAAGTTCGCGAAGGACGGCTCGAAGCCGCAGAACACCGACACCGGCGTCACGCTCATCACCGACCAGCCCGCCGACGGAGTGGAGTCCAAGGACTCGGCGTTCGGCCTGCAGAACTGCTGGGGCTGAGCCATGACCGTGGTGGAGGAACGGGACCGGTCCGTCCTGACACGCGTGCAGCACCTGCTGCACGCGCAGGCCACGATCGGCCCGGCGGTGGTGCTGCTGGTGTCGGTGGTGGTGTTCGCCCTGTTGTCGGACAGGTTCCTGACGCCGGGCAACATCTCGCTGGTGCTGCAGCAGGTCGCGGTGGTCGGCACGCTCGCGGTGGGGCAGACGATCGTGATCCTGACGGCGGGCATCGACCTGTCGTGCGGGGCGATCATGGTGCTGACGTCGATCGTGATGGCGAAGGTCGCGGCGGAGACGGGCCTGCCCGGGCTGCCGGCGCTGCTGCTCGGGTTCCTGGTCGGCACGCTGTGCGGGCTGCTCAACGGCCTGCTGGTGACGCGGCTGAAGCTGCCGCCGTTCATCGTCACGCTGGGCACGCTCAACGTGTTCTTCGCGCTGAACCTCTGGTACTCGGGCAGCGCGACGATCCGCGGCACGGACATGCCGTCGTTGCTGCTGTGGACGGGGCAGACGTTCACGGTCGGCGGCACGCGCATCACCTACGGCTCGATCCTGCTGGTGCTGCTGGTGGCGGTGATGGCGTTCGTGCTGAAGAACACCGCGTGGGGCCGGCACGTGTACTCGACCGGCGACGACCTGGAGGCCTCGCGCCTGTCCGGGATCCGCACCGCGCGGGTGCTGCTGAGCGTGTACGCGACGGCGGGGTTGATCTACGCGGTGGCGGCGTGGACGTTGATCGGCCGGATCGCGTCGGCGAGTCCGCAGGCGGGGCAGACCGACAACCTGGACTCCATCACGGCCGTCGTGATCGGCGGGACGTCGCTGTTCGGCGGCCGCGGCGCGGTGGTGGGGTCGCTGATCGGCGCGTTGATCGTCGGCGTGTTCCGCAACGGCCTCGCGCTGGCCGGTGTGGACGTGCTGTGGCAGACCATGGCGGTCGGCGTGCTGATCATCGTCGCGGTGTCGCTGGACCAGTGGATCAGGAAGGTGAAGGCATGACCACCCCGATCCTGCAGGCCACAGGCCTGGTCAAGCGGTACGGCAAGGTGACGGCGCTGGCCGGGTCGGACCTGGAGCTGTTGCCGGGCGAGGTCCTCGCGGTGATCGGCGACAACGGCGCCGGCAAGTCGTCGCTGATCAAGGCCCTGTCCGGGGCGGTGATCCCGGACGAGGGCGAGATCCTGCTCGACGGGCGGCCGGTGTCGTTCCCGAGCCCGCTGGACGCGCGCCGGGCGGGCATCGAGACGGTGCACCAGTCACTGGCGGTCGCGCCGTCGCTCGACATCGCCGCGAACCTGTTCCTGGGCCGCGAACGACGCCGTCCCGGCGTGCTGGGCTCGGTGTTCCGCATGCTCGACCGCACGGGCATGCGGGAGGAGGCGCGCCGCCAGCTCGACGCGCTGGGGATCATGACGATCCAGAACCCCGGCCAGGCCGTGGAGACCCTCTCGGGCGGTCAGCGCCAGGCGGTCGCGGTGGCGCGCGCGGCGGCGTTCGGCAGCCGGGTGGTGATCATGGACGAGCCGACCGCCGCACTGGGCGTGCGGGAGTCCCGCGCGGTGCTGGACCTGATCCTGCAGGTCCGCGACCGGGGTCTGCCGGTGATCCTGATCAGCCACAACATGCCGCACGTGTTCGAGGTCGCCGACCGCATCCACATCCAGCGCCTGGGCCGCCGCAAGGCGGTGGTGGACCCGAAGTCGGTGTCGATGTCGGACGCGGTGGCGATCATGACCGGCGCGCTGGAGCCCCCCGCCTGAGGTGCTCCGGTGGTCCGCGGCCTACCGGAGCAGGTCGCGGACCACCGACTCCAGCGGCGCGATGAGGTGGGGTGAGGCCATGAGCTCTTCCGAGAGCAGCACCGTGTCCGTGCCGACGCGCCGCCAGAACTCGCCCTCAACGGGGATCTCGATGAGGCTCAGCGAGAACACCGGTTCGCGGCCGAGTTCCCCGGTGAGCTGCGCGACGACCTCGCGGAGCACCGCGGAGAGGTTCTCCCTGGCCTTCGGGGCGACGTCGGGGACGTGGGGCCGCCAGTTCTCGTAGGCGGCCCGGACCTCACCGGGCAGCCCGACCGGCCAGCGGCTGGGCACGTGTTGCGCGCCGCGGGCGAGGAACGACTGGCTCCACCACCGGTCCCACGCCGACCCGAAGGTCTCGGGCACGTACACGTCGTGCACGCGCGGCACCGGCGGGCTCAGGCGCGGGATCGAGTCGGCGGTGGGGGTGCTGATGCCGAGCGCGTCACGGACGTAGAGCGCGAACGTGTCCCCGTCGCCGCTCGACACCTGCCACGTGGAATCCCCGGGGAAGCGCATGTTCCACGGTAGCGGCTCACAGGGGCACGGCGTCGAGCGCTTTGTAGATGCGCTTGTCGCTGATGGTGTAGCGGGTCTTGATGGTCTGGGCGAAGTAGGACAGGCGCAGTTCCTCGATCATCCAGCGGATCTCGTCGAGCTCGGGCGCGGGTTCGTCGGCCGGGGTCTGGGCGCGCAGTTCCCGGTACTCGGCGTGGACCTGGTGGACCTGGTTGGTCCAGTCGAGGTCGCGGCGCGGGTTCTCGGGCAGCTTCTCGATGCGCCGGGCGATGCCTTTGAGGTAGCGCACGAGGTCCGGGAGCCGGTCGTAGCCGGTGTGCGTCACGAAACCCTTGTACACCAGCGAGTTGAGGTGTGCGCGGATGTCGTTGGCGGAGTCCGGTGCGCCCTTGAGGCCGGTGAGCGCCAGTTCGGCCTGGTGGGCGGCTTCGAGGACCTTGCGGACCTCCTGCACGACGACCCAGGTGGTGTCGTTGAGGGCGGCCTGGACCTTCTTGAGCTGGGCGGCGTAGGCCTTGGCGTCCCAGGCGGGGTCGCCCATGAGCCGGTCGACGGCGGCCATGATGCAGTCCGCGAGCAGCGCGGCGACACTGCCGTGCGGGTTGCGGGTCAGGGCGAGCTTGGCGGCGTTGTCGAGGTGGCGCTGCAGGTGCTTGACGGGTGAGTTGACGCCGAGCAGCAGGAGTCTGCGCACGCCGCGGCGGTGGGCGTAGGCCTGTCTGCCGGGGGTGTCGAGGACCTTGATCGCGACGTTCTCGCCGCGGTCGACCAGGGACGGGTAGGCGGTGACGGTGATGCCGGACTGCCGTTGCTCGATCGTCTGGGGCAGGGCGTCGAAGTCCCAGGTGGTGATGCCGGTGCGTTCGAGGTGGCCGGCGGCCTGGCTGAGCGATTCGCGGACCTCGTCGCGCAGCTTCTCCTTCAGCACGGCGATGTCCTTGCCCTCGGCGAGGGTGCGGTTGTGCTCGTCGACGACCTGGAAGGTGAGCTTGAGGTGGTCGGGGACGGCGTCGAACTGCCAGTCCTCGCGGTGCACGGTGACGCCGGTGAGGGCCTTGAGCTCGCGTTCGACGCCGCCGAGCAGGCTGGTCTCACCGGGCTTGATGCGGGCGAGCACGGCGGTGGCGACGTCGGGGACGGGCACGAAGTTGCGGCGGATCTGCTTGGGCAGCGACCGGATGAGGGCGACGACGAGGTCGTGGCGCAGGCCGGGGATCTGCCAGGAGAACGCGTCGTCGTCCAGGGTGGTGAGCGCGGGGAGCGGGAGCTGGACGGTGACGCCGTCGTTCTTCGTG
Organism: Lentzea sp. HUAS12; assembly: GCF_024125735.1. Lineage (NCBI taxonomy): Bacteria > Bacillati > Actinomycetota > Actinomycetes > Pseudonocardiales > Pseudonocardiaceae > Lentzea > Lentzea sp. HUAS12. Next base: position 2,063,988 of record NZ_CP099738.1, on the reverse strand, counting down.
CCGGGCTCGAAGTGGTAGCTCAGCGGCAGCGTGAGCTCGCCCTGGCGCCACTGGTCGGGGTAGGCGTCGGGCGTGACGTCGGCGCGGTCGTTGACCAGCATCTCCCTGGTGAAGGTGAGCTGGTTCTTGTCCTTCTGCTTCTTCCACCACGAGTCGAAGTGCCGCGCCGAGACGACCTCGGGCGCGACGCGCTTGTCGTAGAAGTCGAACAGGGTCTCCTCGTCGACGACGATGTCACGGCGCCGGGCCCGGTTCTCCAGCTCGCCGACTTCCTCGAGCATCGCGCGGTTGGTGTGGAAGAACCGGTGGTGCGTGGTCCACTCCCCCTGCACCAGGGCGTGGCGGATGAACAGCTCCCGCGACAACTCGGGGTCGATGCGGCCGTAGTTGACCTTGCGGCCGGCGACGATCGGCACCCCGTACAGCGTCACCTTCTCCAGCGCGACGACGCTGCCGCGTTTGGTCTCCCAGTGCGGTTCGGAGTACTGGCGTTTGACGACGTGCTCGCCGAGGCGTTCGGCCCACTCGGGTTCGATCTTGGCGACGATGCGGCCCCACAGGCGGCTGGTCTCGACGAGTTCGGCGGCCATCACCCACTGCGGTGGTTTCTTGGCCAGCGCGGAGCCGGGGAAGATCGCGAACTTGGCGTTGCGGGCGCCGAGGAACTCCGTCATGGGACGGCGTTTCTCGTTGGGGGCCTGCTTCTTGAGGACGTCCTTGACGCCGATGTGGCTGAGCAGCCCGGACAGCAGCGCGATGTGGATGTTGCGCGGGTCGCCGGGCTGGTCGTTGAGGTGCATGCCGATCTGCTTGGCGACCTGCCGCAGCTGCAGGTAGATGTCCTGCCACTCGCGCACGCGCAGGTAGTTGAGGAACTCGGCCTTGCAGCGCTTGCGGAACTGGTTGCCGGACAGTTCCTTCTGCTGTTCCTTGAGGTACTGCCAGAGGTTGAGGAACGTGACGAAGTCGGATTCTTTGTCGACGAACCGCGCGTGCTGCTGGGTCGCCGCCTCCTGCTGGTCGGCGGGGCGTTCGCGGGGGTCCTGGATGGACAGCGCCGCGGCGATGATCATGACCTCTTTGAGGCAGCCGGTGGTGTCGGCCTCGAGCACCATGCGGCCCAGCCGCGGGTCGACCGGCAGTGCGGCGAGCTTGCGGCCGGTGGGGGTGAGCTTCTTCTCGGCGGCGTTGATGGCGCCGAGTTCCTGCAGCAGGCCGATGCCGTCGTTGATGTTGCGGCTGTCGGGCGGGTCGATGAACGGGAACTTCGCGACGTCGCCGAGGCCGATGTTGGTCATCTGCAGGATGACGCTGGCGAGGTTGGTGCGCAGGATCTCCGCGTCGGTGAACTCCGGGCGCGCCTCGAAGTCCTCCTCGGAGTACAGGCGGATGCAGATGCCTTCGCTGACGCGGCCGCAGCGGCCTTTGCGCTGGTTCGCCGACGCCTGGGAGATGGGTTCGATGGGCAGGCGCTGGACCTTGAGGCGGTGGCTGTAGCGGGAGATGCGCGCGTTGCCGGGGTCGATGACGTACTTGATGCCGGGCACGGTGAGGCTGGTCTCGGCGACGTTGGTGGACAGCACGATCCGCCGGCCGCTGTGGCGCTGGAACACGCGGTGCTGCTCGCCCACGGACAGCCGCGCGTAGAGCGGGAGGATCTCGGTGTTCTTCAGGTCCTCGGCCTTGAGGGCGTCGGCGGTGTCGCGGATCTCGCGTTCGCCGGACAGGAACACGAGGACGTCGCCGGGGCCTTCGGCCTGCAGTTCGTGGACGGCGTTGATGATGCCCTGGGTCTGGTCGTCGTCCTCCTCCAGCGGCCGGTAGCGGGTCTCGACGGGGTAGGTGCGGCCGGAGACCTCGATGACCGGGGCGTTGTCGAAGTGCTGGCTGAACCGCTGCGGGTCGATCGTCGCCGAGGTGATGACGACCTTGAGGTCCGGGCGGCGCGGCAGGAGCTGCTTGAGGTAGCCGAGCAGGAAGTCGACGTTGAGGCTGCGTTCGTGGGCCTCGTCGATGATGATCGTGTCGTAGCGGGACAGCTCGCGGTCGGTCTGGATCTCGGCGAGCAGGATGCCGTCGGTCATGAGCTTGACCAGCGTCTCGTCCCCGGACTGGTCGGTGAACCGGACCTTGTACCCGATCGTGTCACCGAGCTTGGTGCCCAGTTCCTCGGCGACGCGCTCCGCGACCGTGCGCGCTGCGATGCGACGCGGCTGGGTGTGCCCGATCTGACCGGTGATCCCGCGCCCCAGCTCGAGGCAGATCTTCGGCAGCTGCGTCGTCTTGCCCGAGCCGGTCTCGCCGGCGACGATCACGACCTGGTGCCGCGCGATCAGGTCCTTGATGTCGTCCTTGCGCTGGCTGACGGGCAGCTCTGCGGGATAGCTGATCTTCGGGACGGACTCCCTGCGCAGCGCGACCTTGAGCGCGGCCTCATCGATCTGGGCGGCGATCTCCTCGGTGATCTTCCTGCGCGCGAGCGGGTCCTTGACCTTGCGTGCGCCGTCGAGGCGCCTGGCGAGCCTGCGTTGATCACGCGGCATGAGCTCGGGCAGGCGTTTGTGCAGTTCAGCGTGCGGGGTGTCCATTTGGGTTCAAGGATAGTCAGGCCATGCGAATCGTTCGCGCCAATAACGGCCGGAGCGTGCCGGCGGTGGCGGGGAGCACGTCCGGTGGCGAGGTGGCCGGGGGTGTTGAGCTGGGAGAACGTCTGCGGTGGTGGGCGGGGCGGCTCGGCCGGTGCGGGGAGGTGAGATCGCCGACTCCGGCTGCGGCTCGGTGAACATCGGGACGGACCACCCCTCCGCTTCCCCACACCCATCCGGCTTCCCCACCGCCCTTCCTCCGGCTCCCTCACCGCCCTCCGCTCACCACCGCCCTTCCTCCGGCTCCTCCGAAGCTCCTCGCCGCCCAGCTTCCCGGTGCCCGGCCCCCTCCGCTCCCGTCACTCAAGTCCTCCCCCACCCGCACGCTCTCCTCCCGCTTCTCTCTCCACCCGCGCTCCGCACCCCGCCTCGCCCTTCCCGCAGACCTCTGAACTGCGGCGATACGGCGGCGTCCAAAATTGTCAGACCCACTCGCTAGCGTCTGCGGGCATGGACCTGAACGCGTTCTGGGGCCTGGTGGAGTCCTCCGCTGCGGGGGCGTCCAGCCAGGACGACCGGCTGGAGCGGCTGACGGCCGCGCTGGCCGCGCTGCCTCCCGGTGAGGTGGTGGAGTTCGCGGTGCGGCTCGACGAGGTGCGGCGCCGGGTCGACACGTGGGCGCACTGGCACGCGGCGGATCTGATCTGCGGCGGGTTGTGCTCGGACGACGGGTTCTTCTACTTCCAGGCGTGGCTGGTGGGTCAGGGGCGGGCGGTGTTCGAGGCGGTGGCCTCGTCGCCGGACGCGCTGGCGGAGCTGCCTCACGTGCGGCTGCTGGCGTCGCGCGGTGGTGTGCACGCGTGGGCGGATGACGACTGGCCGGACTGGGAGGGTCTCGACTACGTGGCGGCCGAGGCGTTCGACGGGGATCTGGAGGCGGAGCTGGCCGCGCGGGGGCTCGAGCTGCTCGCGTGGCCGGATCCGGTGGGTGAGTCGTGGGATTTCGCTGATCCGGCGGAGATCGCCGCGCGGGTGCCGCGGCTGGGTGCGTTGTTCGGGAAGGTGGCGTGATGGACGTGCCGGTCGATGTGGTGGTGTGGCGGGCTCCCGGTCCGGCGTCGTTTCCGGAGGCGGCGGCCCGGTACGCGGAGTTGCGGTCTTCGCCGCTGGGCGCGTTCGAGCCCTCGGTGGCGGCGTTCGTGCGGGAGTTGCGGCAGACGTCGCCGGATCCCGCCTCGCCCGTGTCGTGGGACGAGGCGCTGACGGTGGGGGTGGACGCGGTGATCGTGCACGTGGTGTGGCCGGGGCGGCGTCAGGTGCTGGAGCTGGTGGCGTTGCTGGCGTCGCGGCACGGGCTGGTGTGCTTCGAGCCTGCCCGCCAGGCGGCGATGTCCTGACGCAGCGCGGTCTTCGTGCTCTCGGGTGCGAAGGAGGCGTCGACGGCGTTGGTGGCGAGGTCCGCGAGGGTGTCGTCGTCGAAGCCGAGGTGGTCGCGCAGCAGCCGGTACTCGTCGGTGAGCGTGGTGCCGGTGGAGGCGGGGATGTCGGTGCTGAGCGTGACGGTCAGCCCGGCCTCCAGTAGTAGCGGCAGTGGATGAGAGGAGAGGGATTCGACCAGTCCCAGTGCGACGTTGGACGACGGGCAGGCCTCGAGCGGCACGGCGCGGTCCCGCAGCAGGGCGACGACCTCGGGGTCGTCGAGTGCGCGGAATCCGTGGCCGATGCGGTCGGCGAGCCCGGCGGTCACGGCTTCGGCGACGCTGTGCGCCCCGCAGATCTCTCCGGCGTGGTGCACGAGTCCGACTCCGGCGTCTCGCGCGGCGCGGAACACGTCGGTGAACGGGGTGAGCGGGTGGTCCTCCGCTCCGGCCATCCCGATCGCGACGACCTGCGGGTGTGCGCGGGCGAGCCGCAGGGAGTCCTGAAACCGCGTGACCGAGCGTTTCCTGGGGTGGTCCACGATCACACGGCATTCGATGCCGTGGGCGGCCTGTCCTGCGGCGAGCCCGGACAACACCGCCTCGAGCGGCATGTCCGGATCACCGAGCCGTTCTCCGTGCGCTGCCGCGGTGAACGTGACCTCGGCGTACCGGGTCCCCTGCGCTGCTTCCTCGGCGCAGAACTCGTACGCGATCCGGTGGAAGTCCCCGGCTCGCCGCAGGCAGTCCCGCACTGCGCCGTTGTGCGCGGCGAACTGCGCGAACCCGTCGAACGTGCCGGCCTGCACGGCCGGCACGTCGATGCCGTGGTCCTCGGCGAGTTCCGCGAGGGTGTCCGGGCGGACAGTGCTTTCGAGGTGCACGTGCAGGTGGGCCTTGGGCAACGTCGCGAGATCACGCATGGGACGCGACGCTACCCAGGCCGACCGGCCGCACGCCTGGGGATTTTTCGCCGCGTCACCGCCGGCGGGTGACACCGCATGTCCTGGTGCGCGGTCGCGTTACCCGGCGAGGAACGCCACGGCGGTGTCGAGTTCGTGCTCGGGCACGTCGCCGTGCCCTCCCGGGTTGGCGTGCAACGACTTCCCGGGCGCGGCGAAGGCGTCGAACAGTGCCAGTCCGGCGTCGCGGCCGACGAGCCGGTCGTCCCACTGCAGCAGGAACCGGACCGGCACGGTGATCGCCCTGGCGGCGGTCACGAGTGCGTCGGTGGCGCCGATCAGCCCGAACACGGCGGTGTCGACGCGGGGTTCGCGGGCGACGAGCGGGATGCCGATGGCGCTGCCCATCGACGTCCCCCAGAACCCCACGTGGTCGCCGAGATCGGGCAGGGCGTCGAGCACCGACCGCCACTCCGGGATAGCTCGGGTGGCCTGCAGGGCGTTGTACTCGGCGAGAATCGAGGAGGCGTCGCGTCCGCAGGCGAGGGCGGCGCGGATCTCGGTGATGTACCGGGCGTCCTCGGTGGTGCGGGCGCGGTCGCCGTGGGCGGGTGAGTCGAGGGTGATGACGGCGAGTCCGGCGGCGGTGCAGCGGTGGGCGCGGTCCACGGTGCGGGCGGCTCGTTTGTGCTGGCCACCGCCGTGGGCGCTGAGCACGAGGCCCGCGGGGTCGCCGGGCGGGGTCCACAGCACGCCGGGGACGCCGTCGTGGGTGAAGCCGCGTTCGGTGGTGCCGTCGGGGGACGTCGTGGTGGAGCTGAAGCGCATGGGAGGAGCCTTTCGGGGCTGCTGGAGCGCTCCCGTGGCGACGCGCTGAGGGCGTCAGGCCGCTACGTGGGAGGAGCGCCCATCGGGGTTGACCGCGTTGATGGGACTCACCTCCTCGGGTCGTTCGCGTGGGCCGGACCCTACCAAGCGGTGATCACCGGCCGCAGCGGAATTCGGCGCGACAGCGGGTGTGGGCGGAGATTAGGTTGCGGTGCCATGCCTGATGTTGTGCAGACGCGCCACGGCGCGACGGTGCTGATGTGCGCCCCGGACGGTCCGAAGATCGCCGACGAGCAGTCCGCCGTGGACCTGATCGGCACGTTGTGGGGCCAGGACGTGCAATGGCTGGTGCTGCCGGTGCAGCGGTTGCCGCAGGACTTCTTCGTGTTGCGCACGCGGGTGGCGGGCGCGGTGGTGCAGAAGATGCAGCAGTACGGGTACCGGGTCGCTGTGGTCGGTGACATCTCCGGGCACGTGGAGGCGAGCACCGCGCTGCGGGACTTCGTCCACGAGTCGAACCGGGGCCGGCAGCTGTGGTTCGTGCGCGACGAGACGGAGCTGGACGCACGCCTGCACGACGCGGCCTGACCACGGCGAACGGACCTATTGCAACTTACTGGCAATAGCTAGGCTGGGCGGCATGGACATCCGCCGTTCCCTCTCGCAGCACAGCGGCCCGCGCAAGTCGCCCCACGAGCTCGCCCGCAGGCTCGCCGGGTACCTCACGCCCGAGACCCGCCCGGAGGATCCGGTGCGGGAGCTGGAACTGCGGGTCGCGGACCTGCTCGGCAAGCCGGCGGCGTTGTTCTTCCCGTCGGGGACGATGGCGCAGCAGGTGGCACTGAGGGTGCACGCCGAACGCACGGGCCGGCGCGCGTTCGCCGGGCATCCGCAGACGCACCTGCACGTGTGGGAGAACCAGGGCTACACCGCCCTGCACGGTCTGCGGTTCCACCCGGTCGGCGACCGCAACGAACTGTTCGGCCTCGACGACCTCAAGGCGGTGCACGAGCCTCTCGCGGCCGTGGTGTTCGAGCTGCCGCAACGCGACATCGGCGGTGTCCTGCCCGCGTTCGGGGACCTGGCGGCGCAGGCGAGGTGGACCAGGGAGTCCGGGGCGGCCGCGCACTGCGACGGCGCCCGGCTGTGGGAGGCGCAGACCGGCTACGACGCCACGTTCGCCGAGATCGCCGCCCTGTTCGACACGGTGTACGTATCGCTCTACAAAGGACTCGAAGGCGTGCGGGGCGCGGTGCTCGCCGGGGACGCCGAGACGATCGGGCAGGCCGCGGTGTGGCGGCGCCGGATGGGCGGCGCGATCGCGGACGCCTGGCCGCTCGCGGCGATCGCCCTGATCGGCATGGACACGAACCTGCCGCGCATGGCCGAGTTCCGGCGGCACGCGCGGGCGATCGCCGAGGCGATCAACGCCGACGGGTTCGCGCACACCACCCCGGACGTGCCCGTCACTCCCCTGTTCCACGTCCACCTGCCGATGTCGCGCCACGACGCGCAGAAGGCCGCCCAGCACCTCACCGGGGAGACCGGGATCAGGCTGTTCCTCTACGCCCGGTCGAACCCGGACCCGCGCCGCTGCAGCTTCGAGGTGAGCATCGGTGTCAGCGGCCTGGAGTTCACGCCGCACGAGGTCGTGGAGTTGATCAAGGGACTACCATCTCGGGTGTGAGCCTGCCCGAACCCGTCCAGCACGCCCTGGTCAGGGTCTCGCACTCGGTGCTGATCGACGTCGACGCGCTCGCGAGCGTGCGCGAGAGGTTCGACGACGAGCAGGCCGCGTCGCTGAGCGGCTACCTGCGCAGCGCCCAGTCCCCCAACACCGTGCGGGCCTACCGGTCGGACTGGATCGCGTGGGCGGGCTGGTGCCAGGCCGAGGGCCGCCAGGCGTTGCCGGCCGACCCGCTCGACGTCGCGGTGTACCTGGCGGTCGCCGCGGACACGCTCAAGCCCGACGGCACGCCCGCGTTCGGCGCCTCGACCCTGGAACGCAAGTCCGCGGCGATCTCCGCCGTGCACGCGGCGAACGGCCTGCCGAGCCCGACCCGCAGCGACGTCGTGCGGCTGACGTTGCGCGGTATCCGCCGCACGCGCAAAACGCAGCCACGCCGCAAACGGCCCGTGCTGCTCGACACCCTCGAAGCACTGCTGCACGAACGCCCCCAGGACGGCCCGGCGCGCGCGAGGGACGCCCTGCTGCTGCTGGTCGGCTTCGCGGGCGCGCTGCGGCGCAGCGAACTGGCCGCGATCGAGTTCGACGACGTCACGGTCGACCTCGACCCGCGCACCCACGAACCGCTGCTGCTGATCCGGCTGGGCACGACCAAGACCGACCAGACGGGCAAGCACCAGCAGTCGGTGGTCCTGCCGCGCGGCAGCAGGCGCCCGACCTGCCCGGTGTGCGCGTTCGCGGACTGGGCCGACGTCCTCGACGGCCGCGAGATCTCCGAGACCGGCCTGCACCGCTGCCACGGCTACCAGCAGACCGGGCGCCACGGCGCGGTGTTCCCGATCATCAACCGGCACGGCGGCATCAGCGGCAAGGCCATGTCGGGCCGCGCGGTGGCGGAACTCGTCAAGCGGTACGCGGTGCGGGCGGGCCTGGACCCGGACCTGTTCGGCGGGCACTCGCTGCGGGCCGGGTTCGCGACGCAGGCGGCGCTGGGCGGGGCGAGCGACCGGGAGATCATGCGCCAGGGCCGCTGGACCAACCCGCGCACGGTGCACCGCTACATCCGCACCGCGAACCCCCTGGAAGACAACGCCGTCACCCGCCTGGGCCTCTGATCCTGTGAGCCACATCTCACGCAGCGTAGTTAACTGTAAACAAGATCCCCTCCGGCAGGACTGGACCGGACAGACCAGCCCGCTAGGCCACACGCAGCATCGAAGTGGAAAGTTTCCGCTTTGTTTCCACACCCCGTGAGCTGCTCTTTTACCGTCCGATCCGTCCGAATCCCGACTGTCTGACCAGCACACGAGCGAGATTCGTGAATCGGTCTCGCACTCTGGGAGTGGCACGAACACGTGCACCGACAGCAATACGATCACCACACCCGGTCATCGACGATGGTCGGGGCGTCCCACCGGTGATCACCCCGGCCCCCTGTAACGCCGGAGCGAACACCCCCTGCAGCGGAACAAGGAGCGTTCATGAAGAGCGTCACCACGCGACTCGGAGCTCTGCACGCGACAACCGGGCAGGCGGAGACGACCTCTCCCGCCCCCGGCCCGTCCCGCCGAGCACCGCTCGCCTCCTAGAACCACGCGGGATCCGCCGCAGGAACGCCGAGGTCCGGACCGACCCCCTGCACGGTCCGGGCCTCGGCACAGCGGCGGCTCAGGGCTCCAGGTCGGTCGCCGCCAGGAACGACCCGTCCATGTGGAACGGCACCGACTCGTGCGAGTGCGTCACCAGCCACCGCCCCTCACGCCGCCGCAGCCCCACCGTCACCCGCATCCACATCGAGAACCCCTCCGGATACCCGACCGGCACCGCCGCCAGCCGCGCCAGCCCGTGCGCGAACGCCACGTCCCCCGACACCACCACCTCGAGATCGCGGTGCTCCAGCGTGATCGGCCCGTCGAACCCGGCCATCCACCCCACCACCGCCTCCGGGTCCCGCGCGTCCAGCCCCGTGTTCCGCAACGGCGGCGCCAGCGTGCACGTCACCGCGTCCCCCGCGAACCGCGCCACCACCCGCGCCGGATCCCGCAGCCGCATGCCCTCCTCCTGCTCGGTGAACAACGCCAGGATCTCGGCCTCGTCCCGCACCAACGTCCCAGTCATCTCACAACCTCCGTCTCGAAGTGACACTCCGATGTCGAGATACGGCCCGCGGTCTCGACACGGCGGTGAGAAGATTTTTCGGGCGACCAGCCACGAGGAGGCCGGAAGTGAAGTACCTGATCCTCATCTACAGCAACCCCAAGTCGCGGGCCGCGTGGGACAAGCTCACCGAAGAGCAGCAGCGCAAATTCGGCCAGGACCACTACGACCTCACCGACAAGCTCCGCGCCTCCGGCGAACTCGTCGTCAGCGAAGGCCTGCCCGGCCCCGAGACCGGCAAGGGCGTCAGCATCCGAAACGGCGAGGTCGTCGTCACCGACGGGCCCTTCGCCGAGGCCAAGGAGTACCTCGCCGGCTTCTACCTCGTCGAAGCCGACACGATCGACCAGGTCATCGCCCACGCCGCCACCCTGCCCGACGCCCACAACGACGGCATCGAGGTCCGCCCCGTCTGGGACATGTCGATGCTGGACGGCGCGTGACACCAGAGCTGGAGGTCCTGCTGCGCACCCTCGCGCCGCAGGTCCTCGGCGTGCTCGTGCGCCGCCACGGCCAATTCGACATCTGCGAGGACGCCGTGCAGGAAGCCCTGCTCGCCGCCACCCAGCAGTGGCCCGCTCAGGGCGTCCCGGACAACCCCAAGGGCTGGCTCATCACCGCCGCCTCACGCCGCTGGATCGAGCAGTACCGCGCCGACACCGCACGCCGCCAGCGCGAAGACAAGGTCGCCGCCCTCACACCCCCGCCACCCGACCCCGTACCCGCACAGGACGACACACTCACCCTCCTCGCCCTGTGCTGCCACGAGACCCTCACCACGGCCTCCCAGATCGCCCTCACCCTGCGCGCCGTCGGCGGCCTCACCACCGCCGAGATCGCCCGCGCGTTCCTCGTCCCCGAAGCCACCGTCGCGCAACGCATCAGCCGCGCCAAGCACAAGATCAGGCAATCCGGCGCGAAGTTCCGGCCACCCCGCGACCTCACCGCCGTCCTGCACGTGCTCTACCTGATCTTCACCGAAGGCTCCACCGCCAGCTCCGGCGACGACCTGCTCCGCGTCGACCTCACCGCCGAAGCCCTCCGCCTCACCCGGCAACTGCACCACCGCCGTCCCCACGACGGCGAACTCACCGGACTGCTCGCGCTCATGCTGCTCACCGACGCACGCCGCCCCGCCCGCACCGACCCCCACGGCGCCCTCATCCCACTCGCCGACCAGGACCGCACCCGGTGGGACCCGCACGCCATCGACGAAGGCACACAACTCATCAGGACCGCGCTGCAGACCGCCCAGATCGGCCCCTACCAGCTCCAAGCCGCCATCGCCGCCGTCCACGCCGAGGCCAAGACCGCCGACGACACCGACTGGCCCGAGATCCTCGGCCTCTACGACCTGCTCACCGTCACCGCACCCGGCCCGATGGTCTCACTCAACCGCATCGTCGCCGTCGCCATGGTCCACGGCCCCCAGCAGGCAATCGACGAACTGTCCACACTGGAACTCGACCACCATCGTGTACACGCCGTCAGAGCACATCTGCTCGACCTGCGAGGCGACCACGACCAAGCACGCCAGGAGTACGAGAAAGCCGCCAGGCTCACCCTCAGCGTCCCCGAACAGCGCTACCTCAGGTCCCGGTCGCGCCACCCACGGTAGCGTCCGACGACGGCGCCTCCTGCGGCGGCGCCACCGGAACCACACCCGACAGGTCCCCGCCGTTGTCGTTGGTCCGCAACACAAAAGGCCGCGTCTGCGTGTACTGCACCACCGAGATCGAACACGGATCCACCACGATCCGCTGGAACCCGTCCAAGTGCACACCCAACGCGTCCGCCAGCACCGCCTTGATCACATCACCGTGCGAGCACAACACCCACACAGCACCAGGACCGTGCTCCTCCGAAATCCGCGCGTCATGCGCCCGCACCGCCGCCACCGCACGAGCCTGAACGTGCGCCAACCCCTCACCCTCGGGGAACACCGCGGCGGACGGATGCTGCTGCACGACCTTCCACAAAGGCTCGTCGTACAGGTCCTTCAACGCCTTACCGGTCCACGCCCCGTAATCCACTTCGGACAGATCCGGCTCCGCCACGGCCTCCAACGACCGATCGGCCAGCAACGGCGCCAACGTCTCCTCACACCGCTGCAAAGGAGACGACACCACCGCGCTGACCGGAACGTCCTTCAACCTGCCCACGAGAGCCGCCGCCTGCGCCCGCCCCCGCTCGTCCAACCCCACACCCAACGATCTCCCGGCGAGCACACCGGAACCGTTGGCGGTCGAACGAGCATGTCGGAGCAGGATCACCGTGGCCACGGCACCCACCTTAGATCGGCTGCAACAACCCCATCGACAGCAGCCCCATCAGCACCAGGCCCAGCATCAACCGGTACCACACGAACGCAGAGTACGAATGCTTCGACACGTACTTCAACAACCACGCGATCGTCGCGTACCCCACCACGAACGAGATCAGCGTCGCCACGACCATCTGCGGGATCGACGCCTGCACACCCTCACCCGAACGCTCCAGCACGTCCGGGATCGAGAACAACCCCGCCCCGAACACCGCCGGAATCGCCAGCAGGAACGAATACCGCGCCGCCGCCTCACGCGTCAGCCCCAGGAACAACCCCGCGGTCAACGTGCCACCCGAACGCGACACACCCGGGATCAGCGCCAACGCCTGCGCCAACCCCATCCCGATCGCGTCCTTCATCCGCAACTCGTCACGCTGCTGCTTCGCCAGATGATCCGCCAGACCCAGCAGCAGGCCGAACACCACCAGCATCGTCGCCGTGATCCACAGGTTCCGCGCCGACGTCCGGATCTCGTCCTTCAACAGGTAACCCAGAACCGAGATCGGCACGGAACCGATGATCACGTACCAGGCGAGCCGGTAGTCCTTCTCCTTGCGCGCCTCGGCGTTGAACAAGCCCCGGAACCAGGCGCTGATGAAGCGCCCGATGTCCTTGGCGAAGTAGATCAGCACCGCCACCTCGGTACCCAACTGGATCACCGCGGTGAACGAAGCGCCCGCGTCGTTGCCGAAGAACAGCGTCGACGTGATGCGCAGGTGCGCACTGCTGGAAATCGGCAGGAATTCCGTCAGTCCTTGGACGAGTCCGAGGACAAGAGCCTGCAACCAGCTCAACTACCCACTCCTGCCAGATCCAGAGCCTCGGCCGCGGTGCGAAGACCCGCGATCCCCTGCTCCAGATCTTGCAGCATCGGCGAAACGGACAGCGTGGTGACCCCCGCCGCGGCGAGCGCCTTCATCCTGTCTGCTATGCGCTCCTTCGACCCCAGCAACGCCGTCGCGTCCAGGAACTCCAGCGGGATCGCCGCCATCGCACCCGCGTAGTCCCGCGACAGGTACTTCTCCTGGATCTCCTCGGCCTGCGCCGGAAAACCCATCCGCACCATCAGGTTGTTGTAGAAGTTCTGCTTCCGGCTGCCCATGCCGCCCACGTACAGCGCCGTGTACGCGCGAACTGGATCAGCACACGCCTTCCAGTCCTCACCGACCACCAGTGGAACCGTCGGAACGACGTCGAAGCCCTCCATCGTCTTGCCGGCCTTCTCCCGGCCCGCCTTCACGCTCGCCAGCGACTCCGCCGAGAACTCAGGCGAGAAGAAGATCGCCAGCCACCCGTCCGCGATCTCCCCCGTCAACTCCAGGTTCTTCGGCCCCACCGCCGCCAGGTAGATCGGGATCTGCTCCCGCACCGGGTGCACCGTCAGCTGCAACGCCTTACCGGGACCATCCGGCAACGGCAGGGTGTAGTGCTCACCCTCGAACCGCAGCTTCTCCCGCGTCAGCGCCTTCTTCACGATCTCCACGTACTCACGCGTCCGCGCCAGAGGCTTGTCGAACCGCACACCGTGCCAGCCCTCCGACACCTGCGGCCCCGACACACCCAGCCCCATCCGGAACCGGCCACCCGACAACGTGTCCAAAGTGGCCGCCGTCATCGCCGCCATCGCGGGCGTGCGAGCCGGGATCTGGAAGATCGCGCTACCGACGTCGATGCGTTCGGTCTGCGCGGCCACCCACGCGAGCACCGTCGGCGCGTCGGAGCCGTAGGCCTCCGCGGCCCACACCACCGAAAAGCCGAGCCGGTCGGCCTCTTTGGCCAGCTCAAGGTTCGCGGCGTCGTTGCCGGCGCCCCAGTATCCGAGGTTCAGTCCGAGCTTCACGCAGCGAGACCCTACCGGTCAGTAACACCGATTGCCAGGCTGACACGATGATCACCCCTTAGCATCGCGCACGTGGAACAGCGATACCTCGGCCGCAGCGGCCTCCGCGTCTCCAGGACCGCGCTGGGCACGATGACGTGGGGCCGCGACACCGACCCGGACGAGGCCGCCACCCAGCTCATGGCCTTCGCCGACGCCGGCGGCACCCTCGTCGACACCGCCGACGTCTACACCGACGGCGAAGCCGAACGCATCCTCGGCGGCCTCCTCGGCGAGATCGTCCCCCGCGACGAACTCGTCCTCGCCACCAAAGCCGTCGCCCGCCGCACCGAAGGCCCCTTCGGCGGAGGCGCCTCCCGCGGCGCCCTCCTGCACGCCCTCGACGGCTCCCTGCGCCGCCTCGCCGTCGACCACATCGACCTCTGGCAACTCCACGCCTGGGACGCCGGCGTCCCCGTCGAGGAATCACTCTCCGCCCTCGACCACGCCATCACCTCCGGCAAGGTCCGCTACGCCGGCATCTCCAACTACAGCGGCTGGCAACTCGCCACCGCCGCCATGACCCCCACGACCTACCCGCTCATCTCCACCCAGGTCGAGTACTCACTGCTCGAACGCGGCATCGAACGCGAAGTCGCCCCCGCCGCCCTGCACCACGGCCTCGGACTCCTCCCGTGGGCCCCCCTCGGCCGCGGCGTCCTCACCGGCAAATACCGCAATGGCACCCCACCCGACTCCCGCGGCGCCTCCACCCACTTCGCCGGCTACGTCGAACAACACCGCAACGACCGCGCCGCCCGCATCGTCCAGGCCGTCGCCACCGCCGCCGAAGGCCTCGGCACCTCCGCCCTGTGCGTCGCCCTCGCCTGGGTCCGCGACCGCCCCGGCGTCGTCGCACCCGTCGTCGGCGCCCGCGACACCAACCAGCTCATCGCGTCTCTCGAAGCCGAGCAGCTCACCCTGCCCCCGGCCATCCGCGCCGCGCTGGACGACGTCAGCGCCATCGAGCTCGGCTACCCCGAACGCCCGATGCCCTGAACCTGCCCCGCTGTCTGTGTGGTTGTTGGTCTGTCTGTCAGCTGGTTCGTGACGACCTGTCGGGTTTTAATTTTGGTCCACACTGAAGCTATAGAGGTAAGTACACCAAACGCCGGATGAGTTTCACCCCACCCCTTGCGTGACCTCCGGCCGAACGTCGTGGATCCTGGAAGACCACGACGTATGCCAGGAGGAACCGATCTTGCGCCGGCTCGCTGCTCTGATCCTGACCACCGCCACGCTCGCAGCGTGCGGCCAGAGCGAGGGGTCACAGGATCCGCTGCAGGTCGCGGAAGTCCTCGAAGCGGCCAAGCCCGCCCACTCCCCCGCCCAGAACGCCACCCCGCCCGGTGACATCACCCCCGGCGGCACGTTCACCGAGGGCGACAGCACGCAGAAGTTCCAGGTCAACGGCCGCAACGTCGAGCTCGACCGGCTGCGCAGCGCCGTCTTCGAGATGACCACCGACGACAAGGGCGCCGAGACCAGGGGCACCGGCCTGCGCGCCGGCGACGGCGCCACCAACGGCGTCCCCGACCGCTTCGGGCGCCTGCTCGTCGTCGACACCCGCGGCGGTGAGTTCATCGCGTTCTCGATCAACCCGCTGATCATGCGCCAGCGCTACCCCGTGCCCGGCACGCCCTACGGCATCGCCTACGACGGCAAGCGCGACATCGCGTGGATCACGCTCACCGACCGCAACGAGGTCGTCGGCCTCGACGTCGCCGCGGGAGAACCGGCCGAGAAGTACCGGTTCCCCACCGTGCGCCAACCGAACACCGTCAGCGTCGACCAGGAGTCCGGACGCGTCACCGTCACGTCCGGCGACAACGGAGGGGTACAGGTGATCTCGCCATGACCGAAGGGGTGATCGACGGAGACTGGGAGTACCGGCCGCTGCGTCTGCCGCCCGGCATCTCCCGCCGCACCGCGACCACGCAGCTGGCCATCCAGGCCGAGTTCGCGGGCTGGGAACTGTCCCGCACGCTGCTCTACAGCGACGGCTCCCGCAAGATGTGGCTCCGCCGCAAGGTCCAGCCCTCGTTGCTGCCGGGTCTCATCACCTGACGACGACGGCAGGTCCGAACGCGCCGGGATCGCACCCGGCGATGAAGTCCGCCGGAAAGCCCCGCTCGAACGGGGCCGACGCCTCCAGGCGCGCGACCGCTTCCGGCGGCAGCACCACCTCGCCCAGGCAGTCGAGCACCTGCTCCGGCGTCCGCGCGCCCACCAGCGGCAGCGCACCGGACGAACGCAGCCACGCCAGCGCCACCCGAGCCGGCGTCGCCCCCACCGAGTCCGCGACCTCCCGCACGGCCCGCGCCGCCCGTTGCTCCCGTTCGGACAGCCGCCCCGAACGTCGCGTGCCACCGGAGAGCTTCCCCGCCGCCAACGGCGCCCACGCCGCCACGGTCAACCCCAGCGCGTCCGCCATCGGCAGCAACTCCCGCTCCACGTCGCGCTGGAGCAGGTTGTACGGCACCTGCAACCCCGCGAACGGCGTCCAGTCACGCCACTCCGCCAGCGTGTTCGCCCGTGCCACGAACCACGCCGGCGCGTCGGACACCCCGACGTAGAGCACCTTCCCCGCCCGCACCACGTCGTCCAGCGCCCGCATCGTCTCCTCGACCGGCGTGTGCCGGTCCCACAGGTGCACCCACAGCACGTCCACGTAGTCCGTGCGCAACCGCCGCAACGACCGCTCCAGCGACGACACCAGTTTCTTGCGGTGGTTCCCACCCGCGTTCGGATCCGCCGGATCCCGCGTCAACGAGTACTTCGTCGCCAGCACGAACCGGTCCCGCCGGCTCAGCACCGCGCCGAGCACCTCCTCGCTCTCGCCGTAGGCCGAGGCGGTGTCGAGGAAGTTCCCACCGGCGTCCGCGTAGGCCTCGACGACGGGCCGCGCCACGTCCTTCGAACGCAGGGTCATGGTGCCCAGCAACAACTCCGAGATCCGCAGGCCGGTCCATCCGAACAGTCGGTATCGCATGATCCACAGCATCGCCGCGTCCGCCGGACCGAGGGAGTCCCGCCCAGGGCCCCTCTAAGCTCGCCGGTCATGGCCGACAACGCCCTGGGCCGGTTCCTGCGCGCCCGCCGCGAAGCCACCACTCCCCCGACGACGGAACGACGCCGCACCCCGGGCCTGCGCCGCGGCGAACTGGCCGACCGCGCCGGCATCAGCGTCGAGTACCTCACCCGCCTCGAACGCGGCACCGACCGCTCCCCCTCCGGCCAGGTCCTGTCCGCCCTCGCCGACGCGCTGGCGATGACCGCCGACGAACGCGTCCACCTCCACCGGCTGATCAAGGCCGGCACGACCTGCGCCCCTCCCCCGCCACCGGCGCTGCGGCCGACTGTGCGTGCGACCTTGGCCGCACTCGAACCCACCGCGGCCGCCGTCCTGTCCCCCGCGGGCGACGTGCTCGCGTGCACCCCGAGGTTCCGCGAGATCTCCGGCCTGGACGACGAGCCGAACCTCGTCCGGTTCGCGTTCGGCCCGCGAGCCCAGGCCCACCACCCCGACTGGGACCAGGTCGCCCGTGACCGCGCCGCCGCTCTGCGTGCAGCCGCTGACCTGGGCGATCCCACCGCCGCCGCGCTCGCGTTCGAACTCTCGATCACCGCCGGCGCCGCCTTCACCGACCGCTACGACGCCGCGGCCTCACTCCCGCCCACCACCGGCACCGAACGCTGGGGTTCCCACCTCGTGGCGTTCGAGACGCTCTACCTGTCGGGTGAGGGCGAGCTCCGGTTGATGGTTGTTTTTAGTCCACACTGAAGCTATAGAGATTGACGATACACGAACGAATGACAGACTCTGCGGCATGCCTCGCCCGGAAAAACCGCTCGACCCGTTCGCCGGGCCTGTTGAACAGTTCGCGTTCGACCTGCGCAAGCTCCGCGAGAAGGCCGGCTCCCCCGGCTACCGCGAGCTCGGCAAGCTCAGCCACTACTCCGCCAGCACCCTCGCCGACGCCGCCCGCGGCCAGCGGCTCCCCTCCCTCGCCGTGGCGCTCGCGTTCGTCCGCGCCTGCGGAGGCGACGAGGAGCTGTGGGAACAGCGCTGGCGCGACATCAGCGAGCGGGACGGGCACCTCGAGAACGGCTCCTCCCCCTACGTCGGCCTCAAGGCGTTCACCGAGCACGACGCCGACCGCTTCTTCGGACGGGAACGGCTCGTCGGCAAGCTGCTCGGCAAGCTCGAGCACCACGACACCGTGCTCGTCGTCGGTGCCTCCGGCTCCGGCAAGTCGTCGCTGCTCAGGGCCGGTCTGCTGGCCCGCACCCCCGGTGAGCTGATCACTCCGGCCACGCACCCGCTCCCCCGGACCGAGGGCCTGCTGGTCATCGACCAGTTCGAGGAGGTCTTCGCCCTCCCGCACCGCGACGAGTTCATCGCCGCCGTCACGGCACGCACCGGCAAGACCGTCATCGGCATGCGCGCCGACTTCTACGGCCACTGCGCCCGCTACCCCGCCCTCGCGAAGGCCGTCGAGGACGCCCAGGTGCTCGTCGGCCCCATGACCACCGACGAGCTGCGCAAGGCCATCACCCAGCCCGCCGTCGAGGTCGGCTGCGCGCTCGAGACCGGACTCGTCGCCCGCCTCATCGCCGACGCCACGGGCGAGGCGGGTGTGCTCCCCCACGTCAGCCACGCACTGCTCGAGACGTGGCAGCGCAAGCGCGGCAACACCCTCACGCTCACCAGCTACCACGAGAGCGGCGGCATCGCCCGCGCCATCGCGAACACCGCCGAACACGCGTTCACCGGCCTCGACGAGCAGCAGCAGGTCCAGGCGCGCCAGGTGTTCCTGCGGCTCGTGAACCCCGGCGAGGGCACCGAGGACACCAAGCGGCACGTCAAGCGCTCCGAGCTCGCGGCGGACGACGTCGTCGAGCACCTCGCCGGCGCACGCATCCTCACCGTCGACGACGACAGCGTCGAGATCAGCCACGAAGCCGTCATCCGCAGCTGGCCGCGCCTCAAGGACTGGCTCGCCGAGGCGCGCGACGACCTGCGCGTGCACCGCAGGCTCACCGCCGCCGCGGCCGACTGGGAGGCCCACGACCGCGACCCCGGTTCGCTCTACCGCGGCGTGCCGCTGACCCAGGCGAGCGACTGGGCCCAGCGCGAGCCGGCGGCGCTCAACGCCGCCGAGAAGGCGTTCCTCGACGCCAGCAAGGCCGCCGTCGAACACAAGCAGGCCGTCGAGAAGCGCCGCACCACGAACCTGCGCCGGGTCGTCTCACTGCTCGCGGTACTGCTGCTCGTGGCGACCTCAGCGTCCGTGTTCGCCGTGCGCGCTCAACGGCAGACGACCGAGCAACGCACCATCGCGCTCGCCCAGAAGGCCATCGCCGAGGCCAACGGCGTGCAGGCGCGCGATCCCGGGCTGGCGAGCCAGCTCCGCCTCGCGGCCTACCGCCTGACCGGGCTGCCCGCCGCACGCGACAGCCTGCTGAGCACGTTCGCCGGTCCCCAGGTCACCATCGCCAGGGGCCACGCGGAATCCGTGGCGTTCGCCCTGTTCAGCCCGGACGGCAGGCTCATGGCTTCGGCCGCCGACGACAAGGCGCTGATCATCTGGGACGCCACCGACCGCTACCACCCCGTCGAGGTCGGCCGCACGCACGTCGGTGACGACGCCACCCACGGCATGGCGTTCAGCCCGGACAGCCGCACGGTCGCCACCGCGGGCTGGGACGGCTTCATCCGCCTGTTCGACGTCTCCAACCCCCGCAAGCCCGTCGAGAAGGCCCGCATCACGGGGC
The DNA here is from genome assembly GCF_024125735.1 of Lentzea sp. HUAS12. Taxonomy (NCBI): domain Bacteria; kingdom Bacillati; phylum Actinomycetota; class Actinomycetes; order Pseudonocardiales; family Pseudonocardiaceae; genus Lentzea; species Lentzea sp. HUAS12. The sequence goes on along the minus strand of NZ_CP099738.1, from coordinate 2,044,428 downwards.
ACAAGGGCCAGGTGCAGGAGGTCGAGTTCGCCCCGGACGGCCGCACGCTCGTCAGCGCCGGCTCGGACGGGACGGTCCGGGTCTGGGACATCTCCGGCCCCGCTACCCCGGTGCGCACCATCCAGGCCCACGAGGACACGGTGCACGCCATCGCGCTGAACGCCGCGGGCACCACAGTCGCCTCGGTCTCCTGGGACGGCTCCGCCCGGCTCTGGGACCTCGCGACCGGGGAGAGGCTCTCCACCATCTCGTCCGTCCTGGGCGACGTCTCCTCCGACGGCATCGCCTTCTCCCCCACCGGGCTGCTCGCCACCGGCGGCGAGAACGGCGGTGTGCGGATCTGGGACGCCGGCGACCCGCGCAACCCCGTGCTGCTCAGCGTCGCGCCCGGACACATCTTCTCCGTGCACACGATGGCGTTCTCCCCCGACGGCAGGTTCCTCGCCACCGGCGGCGGCGACAAGACCACCCGCCTGTGGGACGTCACCGAGCCGCGCGACGTCCGACTCGTGAGCACCACCTCCGGCCACACGGACACGGTCTGGTCGGTCGCGTTCAGCGCCGACTCCCGTCAGATGGTCACCGCGACCACCGACGCCGACGTCCGCGTGCTCGACGTGGCGAACCTCAACCCCGCGCGCCACCGCGAGACGGTCTGGAAGCTCGACCAGGATCCGGCCGGGAAGTTCCTCACCACGGTCTCCTCCGACGGCGACATCAGGCTGTGGCGCCAGGAGGACCGCCATGTCGAGCCCCTCTCGACGCTGCCGAAGCTTCCCGCGACCGAGCAGTCGGCGACCGTCGACGTCCACCCCGGCGGCAAGCTGCTGTTCGGCTCGACCGACACCGCCGGCGTCCTGTGGGAGGTGAGCGACCCGGCGCGGCCACGGGAGCTGAGCAGGGCGATCACCGCCGTCGAGGTCATCGAGTCCGCGACGTTCAGCCACGACGGCACCACGCTCGCGGTCGCCGAGAAGAACGGCGTGGTGGGGCTCTGGAAGATCACCGATCCCGCGAACCCGGTGAAGACGGGCACCTTCGCGGTGCCCGAGGCGGACCACGTGTGGCAGATCGAGTTCTCCCAGGACGACCGGACGCTCGTCGTCGCGAGCGGCACCCGCGAGCTCCAGCTCTGGGACGTGAGCGACCACGCCTCGCCTCGCGCGCACCCGCCGCTGCGCATCGACGACAACCCCGACCCGATCCGCCGCGGCGGGCAGGCCGGGCGGCAGGAAGTCATGACGGTGGTCATCCACGGCACGGTGATGGCGTTCGCGAACAAGGACAGCAGCGGTGCCCTCTACGACATCAGCGATCCCGCCCACCCGCGTGAGCTGGGAACGCTTCCCAACGACGGCGGGCCGCTGCAGCGCCTCGCCTTCTCCCCCGACGGCACCCTCCTCGCGGCCGGCACGACCGACGACGTGATCCGCGTGTGGACCGTGAGCGATCCCCGGAACCCCCAGCTCCGGGCAGTGCTGCACGGTCACACCGAACGGGTGTGGGGTGTGGCCTTCGCACCGGACAACCGCACTCTGGCGACCACCGGCGCCGACCGCACCGTCCGCGTCTGGGACATCGACGTGGAAGCCACAGCGGCCCGCGTGTGTGCGACTACGACGGCGCACCTGTCCACTCGTCATTGGGAGCAATACTTCCCCGGCGTCGAACCGAGGCCACTCTGCTGAACAAACCCCCACCCTTCCTCTCCACCGCATTTGTACTGGGAAAACGTTGTGCGGTGTCGATGTCCGGGCGCCGTACAACAACTTTCACGCAACGCGGTGGGCAGAGCGCAGGAAGGTGATTCTTCAGTCAACACTGAAGCAATAAAATTTACCGAACTGGTTGTCGATGTGATCAGATTCTGGGTCATGGAGCTCGTGCCGCACGAAGTCGGGGTCGCTCACAGCGCACTGCCGCACGACGAAACGTCCGCCCGTGCCCTGCTCGCCGATGCGGCGGCGCAGGGCCTGCACACCGTTGTCGTCACCGCCGAGGAGGGTGACGAACGCGCTCTCACCGTGTTGCGCGAACTGCGCGCGGAATGGCACACGGAGGACGGCAAGGTCACCGCCCAGCTGGACACGGACGCCGAGGGCCAGCTGGCCCACCTCTGGGCGTTGCCGGAGGAGGGCAGGGCCGCGTGGCTCGCCGCGTTCCCCCGCCACGACGACCCGAACTGGTGGATGCACCGCCTGCTCGTGCTCAACCACCACCCGGAGTGGGCACCGCTCAGGGACTGGCTGGTCGGCGAGCACGTCCGGTTGTTCGGCCGGCCGCCGGGCAGGCGCCGCTCTAGCGCGGCAGGCCGCTGAAGTCCGGCTGGGTGAAGCGCTGGATCCAGGGGATCGGGTCCTCCTCCGGGACGTCCCGGTCCGGCTGGACGGCGGCGAACGTCAGCACCGGCACGCGCGGCACACCGACCGCGATCACGTCGTCGTGCGTGCCGGCGATCCACATGACGCCCGTGTCCGCGATGTTCGCGATCACGTTCAGGTCCGGTAGCACGAACTGCACCAGCGCGAGCCCGCCCGGCATCTCCGCCAGGCCGGCGACGTGCTGGTTGGGCTGCCACGGGAACAGCGTGACCGTCACCGGTGTCCACTGCGCCGAGTTGTCCACGGCCGTGACGGCGTCGCGGTACCAGCGGCTGATCTCGACCGACGTGTGGACGCCGAGCAGTCCCACCACCAGCACGAGCCCGCCGACGACGAGCCCGGCCGGTGCGAACGGGACCAGGCTCAGCAGGACCACCACCGCGCCGAAGGCCGCGGGAACGGCCGACCACAGCCACGCCCGCACTCCCCACCGCATGCCCCGGTAGGCCTTCGCGGTCGCCGGGTCGTCGAGCGGACGGCCGAGGGGCCGCTCCACCCGTTCGCGCACCGGGCGATCGTCCGGGCCCGTGTCCACCTTGGCGTTCTCCATCTTCGCGAACCCGGCGACGCGCACGACGGCCCTCCCACCGGCGTCCGGGCCGCAGACGAAGGCCTCCTGCCGTTCGAGCGCCATGTCCGGGAAGTCCTCGAACCAGCCCCGGAGCACCACGCCGTCGTCGAGCAGCAGCCGGTCGGTCCCGTCGTCGTGCTTCTCCGCCACCCGCACCGCGACCCGCCGCCACGGCTGTTCCAGCAGGCCACGACGCTCGGCCCTGGTCTCCGCGCGGTACATCAGCGGCCCCAGCCCGCACAGGACGGCGACCAACGCCAGGACGACGAGCGCGCCGATGTTGCCCGGCGCCGGCGGCAGCAGCCAGCACGTCACCGCGCCCGCTCCCGCCACGACCGCGATGCCGCCGAGCGCCTTCGCGCCCCAGCGCAGGTCCTGCAGGATGAGGCCGGTGGACCAGTCGTCCTTCGCGGGCACGTCGGTCCGCGGCTCCAGGTACTGCACCGGTCCCCCAGCTATGCCTTCGCGGCCACCTCGCGGATCAGGTTCGCGAGCTCCGCCGGTCGTTCCAACGGGAGCATATGTCCGGCGTCGGCCAGGACGACCGACGTTCCGCCGAACTTCACGGCGTCGGCCTCGGGCACCAGCCGGTCCTCGTCCCCCACCACCGCGACGACGGCCTTCTCCTGGGCGACCATCAGCCCGGCCTCGCGGTCGTAGCGGTCCACGGCGGGACGGAACAGCGCGACCGTCTCCGGCCAGTGCCCCCACACCATGTCCGCGGTGAGCTCCACGTCCTCGTCCGAGGGCTCGTCGCCGAAGAGCCACCACCGCAGCCCCGCGGTCTTGGCGGGCTCGATCTTCTCCCGCACGGCCCGCACGATCGGCCCGAAGGCCCGTTCCAGCTCCCGCACGAGCTTGCCGACGGCCTTGGGCCACGCCAGCGTCGTCTCGGACACCCCGCTCGCCGCCATGGACACGAACACGTTGCCGAGCACCCGCTGCCGGAACAGCCGCGGCCGCCGTTCGGCCATCGCAAGTGCCGCCATGGCGCCCATCGAGTGCCCGGCGATCACCACGTGGCCCTGCGGCACGGCGCGTTCGATCAGCTCGCCGAGGTCCTCCCCCAGTTGCTCGATCGTCGCCGTCTCCTTCGACGCCGCCGACGAGCCGCCGTGGCCGCGGTGGTCGTACGCGATGACCTGGAACTCCCCGCTCAGGTGCTCGACGACCTTGTGCCAGCTGCGGTGGTCGAGCGCGTAGCCGTGCGCGAGCACGATCGTCACCGGTGCCTCCGGATCACCCGCGCGCACCACGTTGAGCTCGGTCCCGTCCTCCAGCAGCACCATGCGCAGTCCTTTCACCGTGGTCGTCTTGTTCGTCCTAACGAGACAACCCGGTTCCGGACACGCCCTATCCGCTGCCGAGCACCACCTGCGGCGGTATCTGCCCGCCACCGACCCCCGGCACACCGCGGAACCGGTACGGCTCCGCCTTCCCTCCCGGCTGGATGGTCCAGGCCTCCCCCGGCTTCCCGTCGGCCAGCACGGACTGGAACGCCTCGGCGACGTCCGACGGCGTCAGCAGCGGGAACGCGACCGCGTCGAACTCCTCCTTCGCCGCACCCAGCAGCAACGTGTCGACGAAACCCGGGCACAGGGCGGAGACCGTGATGCCCTCCCCCGCCACGGCCTGGCCCGCCGCCCGCACGTACCCGACCACCGCGTGCTTGGTCAGCGTGTAGAGCGGATCGGAGGACATCGCCGTGAGACCGGCCAGCGACGCGGTGATCACGATCTTCCCGCCGCCGTGGCGCCGCAGGGCCGGGACCGCCGCGCAGACGCCGTACACGACGTGGTCGACGTTGACGCCGACCAGCTTGCGGTAGCGGGCGAGGTCCAGGGAGTCCACGCCGGGCTGGCCGCCTCCGATGCCGGCGTTGAGGTGCACGACGTCGAGGCGTCCGAGCTCCCTCTCGACCTGCTCCACGACCGCGGGCATGGTCGCGGGATCGGTGACGTCGCCCGCTATGGCGATGCCGTCCACCGCGGAGGCGACCCGGTGCGCGCCGGCGGCGTCGAGGTCGACCACCGCCACACGCGCACCGAGTTTCGCGAGCCGCCGCACCACCGCGGCGCCGATCCCACCCGCCCCGCCGGTGACCAGGGCGACCTGACCGGTCAGATCCACAGTGGACACGACGGCCTCCTCAGCTGTTGCTCAGGAAACGGTCCAGCACGCGAACACCGAACTTGAGCGCGTCGACGGGCACGCGCTCGTCCACACCGTGGAAGAGCCCGGAGAAGTCCAGGTCGGCGGGCAGCCTCAGCGGCGCGAAGCCGAAGTTGCGGATGCCGAGCTGCTGGAACGACTTGGCGTCCGTGCCGCCGGACAGCATGTACGGCAGCACGCGGGCGCCGGGGTCCTCGGCGGTGATCGACGCCGTCATCGCGTCCACCAGGGCGCCGTCGAACGTCGTCTCGACCGGCGGCAGGCCGACCCACTCGCGTTCCACGTCGGGTCCGAGCAGCTCGGCGAGCTCGCGGTCGAACGCCTCCTCGCGGCCCGGCAGGATCCGGCAGTCCACAGTGGCCTCGGCCGTGGACGGGATGACGTTCGCCTTGTAACCGGCGGAGAGCATCGTCGGGTTGGCCGTGTCGCGCAGCGTCGCGCCGATCATCCGCGACAGCGCGCCGAGCTTGCCGATCGAGCCCTCGACGTCGTCGTCGGGAAACTCGAGGCCGGTGATCTCGGTGACGCCGTCGAGGAACTCGCGCACCGACGGCCGGATGATCAGCGGCCACTGGTGCTGGTCGAGCTTCGTGACGGCGGCGGCGAGCTTCGCCACGGCGTTGTCGCGGTGGATCATGCTGCCGTGGCCCGCGGTGCCCTTGACCCGCAGCTTGAGCCAGCGGATGCCCTTCTCGGCGGTCTCGACGAGATACGCGCGGACGTCGTCCTTGAGCGTGATCGAGAAGCCGCCGACCTCGCTGATCGCCTCGGTGACGCCCTCGAACAGCTCGGGCCGGTTCTCCACCAGCCACTTGGCGCCGTAGAGGCCGCCCGCCTCCTCGTCGGCGAGGAAGGCGAACACGATGTCGCGCGGCGGCACGACGTTCTCGCGCTTGAAGTGCCGCGCGAGGGCCAGCGTCATGCCGACCATGTCCTTCATGTCGACGGCGCCGCGGCCCCAGACGTACCCGTCCTGCACGGCGCCGGAGAACGGGTGCACCGACCACTCGGAGGCGTCGGCGGGCACGACGTCGAGGTGGCCGTGGACCAGGAGCGCCCCGCGGCTCGGGTCGGCGCCCTGCAGCCGGGCGACGACGTTGCCGCGGCCCTTCGCCCCGGACTCGACGTAGGTGGTCTCGTAGCCGACCTCGGACAGCTTCTCGGCCACCCACTCGGCGGCCGCGCGCTCCCCCACCACCGTCGCGGGGTCACCCGTGTTGGTCGTGTCGATCCTGATCAGCTCGCTGACCAGCGTGACGGCCTCGTCTTCTGCCAGTGCCAGTGCGTTCCCCGTTGTGCTCACCCCGTCTTCCTACCATCCGTCAGAACACGGACCAGCCCGTGAGAGTGGTGAAACGGTCCAGCGCGTCGACTCCCGCGACGGAGTTGCCACGCGCGTCCAATCCTGGACTCCACACGCAGATCGCGCACTTCCCCGGCACGACGGCGATGATGCCGCCGCCGACGCCACTCTTGCCGGGCAGTCCGACGCGGTAGGCGAACTGGCCGGCGGCGTCGTAGGTGCCGCACGTGAGCATGACCGCGTTGACGCGTTTGGCGCCGCTGACGTCCAGCAACCGGGTGCCGTCGTTGCGGACTCCGTGGCGGGCGAGGAACAGGGTGGCCTGGGCGAGGTCGGCGCAGCTCATCGCGATCGAGCACTGGCGCACGTACTCGTGCACCACGACGTCGACCGGGTTGCGCATGTTGCCGTAGGAGGCCATGAAGTGCGCGAGCGCGCGGTTGCGGTCGCTGTGGTCGAGCTCGGACTTCACGACCTCGGGGTCGATCGTGATCGCGGGGTTGCCGCTCTCCTGCCGGAGGAAGCCGAGGAGGCGGTCGGAGGCGCCGAGACCGAGGTGGTCGGTGACGACGAGGGCGCCCGCGTTGATGAACGGGTTGCGCGGGACGCCCTGCTCGGTCTCGAGCTGCACCAGCGAGTTGAACGGGGACCCGGACGGCTCGCGGCCGACGCGGGTCCACACGTCGTCGTTCTCGGCGAGGGCCAGAGCGAGCGTGAACACCTTGGAGATGCTCTGGATCGAGAACGGCCTGTCGTGCCGCCCGGCGCGGAAGACCTCGCCGTCCAGTGTCGCGACGGCGAGGCCGAAGGCGTGCGGGTCGGTCCTGGCCAGTGCTGGGATGTAGTCGGCCACGGCGCCACCGGGCGTCACCTCGGCGGCGATGCGGTCCACCAGCTGCTGGAGCTCCATGGCCGCCATCCCATCACGGGACGGGTGTCACGCCACCTGGAACTCGTAGAACTTGGTGGGCTGGCCCGCCTTGACGGTGCACGGGACGTGGACGACACCGATCCAGGTCGGCTCGCCGTTCTGGTAGCGCGGTGTCAGGGCGAGGTCCGCGTTGCCGAGGTTGATCGACGTCGTGCCCGCGTTGGGCAGCGTCAGCGCCGGGAACGAACCGGAGGCGACCACCTGGAACGTGCCGGAGGAGGGCACCGGCGTGTTCGGGATGATGAGCGTCGACGTGAGGTTCTGGGTGGTGCCGGCGTTGTCGACCGCGATGGTCGTGGTGAGCGTGCCGTCGACGGAGCGGCCGCCGATCCACCACAGCGTGTTGCGGACGTCGTCGGACACGGTGGACGTCACCGTCGCCGAGGCCGGTGCGGTCGGCACGCCGACGGCCGCCGAGTCCGGCAGGTTCGGCGAGCTGACCACGGACGGCACGTCGTGCGTGCCCGCGATCGAGAACTGGCAGGAGTAGGTGATGCTCAGCTCGGCGGTCGCGGCGGAACCCGTGCCGGCGGTCGCCACGCTCAGCGCCCCGGCGACCACCAGAACTGCGGCGGCGCGCGCGAAAAGTCCGGTCTTCATCTGCAGGGACCTCCAGGAGTACGACATTGAACTGCAAGAAGGCGGTGTTGCTTTACTCGTCAGTAAAGTAACCATCGGCCAATACCGGAGGCAAGCGAAAAACCGCTTTTGTCATCCGGGTGCGAAATCGCTTTCGGTGTTTTGTCAGTCACACCGCAAGAAATAGTGCGCGCGGAGGGCGAGTTCGAGGGTGAACCGTTCCTCGGCGTCGTGCATCCGGTCGCCGAACAGTTCCTCCAACTGGTTCACCCGGTACCGCACGGTCTGCGGGTGCACCTGCAGCCGGGCGGCGACCTCGGGGGCCCCGCCGCGCGCCGACAGCCACACCAGCAGCGTCTCGGCGAGCTTGGTGCGCTGCCGATCGGTGAGCGGGGCCAGGGGCTCCAGCGCGCGTCGCGCCAGCTGCCGGGCCAGGAACTCGTCGGCGAGCACGGTCAGTTCGACGAGGTGGTCTGCGGCGTGCACGACCGGCCCGCGCTCCCCGGCGAGGGCGAGCACCCGCCGTGCCGAGGCCAGTGACCGGGGCGCGTCCTGCGGTTCGACGGGCACCCCGACCGCCGCACGCCAGCCGGGCAGCGCCCCGCGGAGCCAGCGCGCGCCGGCGGGCGGGTTCGGCACCAGCAGGTACGGGTGCGCGTCCTCGAAGTCGACGAGGACGTCGGCGGGCAGGCCGTCCGCGGGCGCGTCGGACGGCTCCAGCGCCACGGCCACCAGCCGTTCAGGCATAGGCCACGCCGCCGCCCGCGCCGCGTCGAGGACCGCCTGCCAGTTGCCCGCGGGATCACCGGCGAGCAGTTCCATCAGCTTGCGCCGCTTGCGTTCCAGCGTGCCCGCGGCGCTGGCCTGCGCGGCCGCGTAGCCCTCGACCGACAGGCTCACCAACTCGTCGACGTGGGCGATCATCGCTTCGCCGAGCACGGACATCTCTCGCAGCGACAACGCCCGTTGCTCGGCGAACGCGCAGACGTGCCGCCACGCCACCCGCGCGCCGATGCGGTAGGCGGCCTGGAGGCTGTCGAGGCTGCGACCGGACTTGAACTCCCACGCGCCGAGCTTGCGGTGGATGTCGTCGTGCGGGTCGGGCTCGGCATCCGGCGAGGCGATCCGGTCGACGAACTTGACCAGAGCCTGCCGGATTCCGTCGACCACGTTCTCCCGAAAGTCGCTGTATTCCGGAATGGCTTTCTCGATGGCGTCGAAAATGCTCACCGATACGGGTGCGACTTCCATTCGGAGCAACGGTGCCAGTGCGCGCGGGACCGATCTGCGCGGATCGTCCAGCCCGGTCACCCTGGCGAGTGTAGAAGCGAAACGAAACCGGGTCGTTCAGCCAACCGGGCCAACCGGTTCACACGAAGAACAGCCTCACGAAGGCGTCGCGCGCCACCAGGAACCCGGCGATGCCGAGGATCCACCCCGTCGTGCTCGCACCCTTCTCGGCGAACCAGGTGCTGATCTTCGTGAGGAACGGCTCGATCCTCGAGCGCAGGGCGATGCGGCCACCGAGCAGCAGCAGCGCCGGCAAGATCATGACCAGGCAGTACCCGGCGAGCAGCAGCCCGATCTGGCCCGCGCTCAAGTCGGCGGCGCTCATCATGCCGATCGCGCCGAGGTACGGCAGCATCGTCGCGAGCTCGACCACGCCCGCCAGCACCGCGACCCCGGCCAGCGCCGCGGTCGACCCGTTGGCGCGGTTCTGCCACTTGGTCGTGTCGAGCTTCTTCTTGCTGTCGAAGCGGAAGCTCACCGCGAACAGCAGCACACCGAGCACGAGCTGACCCCAGAGCGCCACCTGGCCGTCGAGGCGGTCGATCACCTGCGAGGCGCCGAGGACGATGAGGACGCCCACGACGAAGTAGAAGATCGTGATCGTGCCGAGGTAGACGGCGAACCTGCTCAGCTTCAGCCTGCCCGGGGTGAGCATCAGCCAGATCGGGACGAACAGCGTCCCGATGCTCGTCGAGTCGAGCAGCGCCAGCCCCGCCAGCGCCGCCACCAGTCCCAGTGTCACGTGCTCCCCCACAGTCGTTCGAGGTGGCGTGCGATCACCCGCTCCGCCACCTCCTCGGTCATCTCCTCCGGCTCCAGGGCGCGTTGCGCCGTGACGCCGTCCACCAGCGCCGCGAGCCCGACGGCCTCCTCGCCGTCCACACCCGCGGCCTCCAGCACGTGCCGGCACAGGTCCCTGACCACCTGTGCGCCCTGCTTGTGGCGTTCGAGCAACACGGGATTCGCCGCGGCACGGGCCGCGAACGCGAGCCACACCCGTGCGCGTGCTGGGTCGCCCACGAGCGCGATGGCGCACAACGCCTCACGCAGCTGGTCCTGGAGGCCGCCCTCCTGGTTCAGGACCTCCTGCACGCTCGCCGTCAGCTCCTCCACGAGCTGGTCCTGCGCGAACAGCAACAGCTCGTCCTTGCTGCGGAAGTACTTCTGCAGCAAGCCCGTCGTGGCGTCGAGCTCCCTCGCGATCCTGGGCAGGCTCGCCGCGTCCAGCCCCTCGGCGTCGACCACCCGGTAGAGGGCGGCCACCACCTGCTGACGCCGTTCGACGGGGTCTGCGTGTTTTGGCACGACTGTGAGATTACGGTCTTAATCTAACGAATGCAAGCCGCCCGCATGACATCTGTCATGAGCAACTGGTGTGGGACGGCACTGCCGCCCGCGGCTGTCGCCCGAGATCGTTCTCGCATGACGGCGATCGAGGTGCGGGGGCTGACCCGCCGGTACAGCGGAGGTTTCGAAGCTGTGCGGGGCGTGTCCTTTGAGGTCGAGCGGGGCGAGATGTTCGCGTTGCTCGGCACGAACGGTGCGGGGAAGACCTCGACCGTGGAGGTGGTGGAAGGGCTGTCGCGTCCGGCAGAGGGGACCGTGCGCGTGCTCGGCCACGACCCGTTCGCGGAGCGTTCGTCCGTGCGGCCGCGGATGGGCGTGATGCTGCAGGAAGGCGGTTTCCCGCCGGACCTCACGGTGTCCGAGGCGGCGAGGATGTGGGCGGGGACGCTGACGTCGCCCCGGCCCGTCGAGGAGGCGCTGACCCTCGTCGACCTGGCGCATCGGGCGTCCGTGCGGGTGAAGCAACTCTCCGGTGGTGAGCGGCGGCGGCTGGACCTCGCCCTGGCGTTGCTGGGGAAGCCGGAGGTGCTGTTCCTCGACGAGCCGACCACCGGGCTCGACCCGGAGAGCCGGCGCAACACGTGGGAGCTGATCAGGTCGTTGCTGCGCGACGGCGTGACCGTGCTGCTGACCACGCACTACCTCGAGGAGGCGCAGGCGCTGGCCGACCGGCTCGCGATCATGCACCGCGGCCGGATCGTCGCGCAGGGAACGGTCTCCGAGGTGGTCGACGCGTACCCGGCGCGCATCTCGTTCGTGCCGCCGGCGGGGGTGTCGTTGCCGGTGGTGGCCGACGCGGAGCCGTCCGGACGCGTGACCGTGCGGACGAACGACCTGCAGTCGACGCTGCACGACCTGCTCGCGTGGGCTCACCACAACGGCGTGGAACTGTCCGGTCTGGACGCCCGGTCGGCGTCGCTCGAAGAGGCGTTCCTGGCGATCGCGGAGGAGGCGGCATGAGGGCCGTGGCTGTGGGGCAGGCCGAGCTGAAGTTGTTCTGGCGCAACCGGACCGCGCTGTTCAACTCGCTGCTGCTGCCGTTGTTGCTGGCGCCGGTGCTGTACTCGGTGGACGCCGACGGCGTGCCGCTCGTGGTCGGGCTGATCGGGTTCGCGCTGCTGATGGCGGTGTACTACAACCTCGTCACCACCTTCGTCGCCCGGCGCGAGGAGCTCGTGCTGAAGCGGCTGCGCGTCGGCGAGCTGACGGACCCGGAGATCCTGGCCGGCGCGGCCCTGCCGTCCGTCGTGGTGGGGCTCGGCCAGATGGCGCTCTACTGCGTGGTCGTCGCGGTGATCACCGGCGTCGAGGTGCCGTCCCGGCCGTGGTTCCTGCTCCTGGGCGTGCTCGGCGGCGTCGCGGTCTTCGCACTGCTGGCCGCGGCCTCCTCGGCGTTCACGAGGACCGTCGAGATGGCGCAGGTGACATCGCTGCCGATCCTGATGGCGTGCCTGTTCGGCTCCGGCATGATGTTCCCGCTCTCCGTGCTGCCCGACACCCTCGCCAAGGTGCTGCAGTACCTGCCGCTGACCCCGGTGCTCGAACTCCTGCGCGCCGGCTGGGCCGACGGCCCCGTGCTGAAGCCGTTGATCGTCCTGGCGGTCTGGATCGGCCTCGGGACCTACGCTGTGCAGCGGTATTTCCGGTGGGATCCTCGGAGGTGAACTTGCTCGGCTGGTGGCGGTCCCGCGGCAGCGCGGCGCGGTTCGACCTCTTCGTCCGCTACACGTTCTACCTCAGCTTCGTGTTCCTGCCGCCGTTGCTGATCACCAGCTTCGCCCGCGAGGTCAGCACCACCGCCCTGATCGTGATCATCGCGGCGGTGCTGACCTACGCGCTGCTCAGCTTCCGCCTGGTCCACGTGGGAATCGAGCACCACCTGGGCCACGGCCCGTTCCCGCGCCGCCTGATGGCGATCTACCTGGCCACCACCGGCGCCCTCCTGGTCGCCGGCCAGCTCGCGTACCCGGACCCGTTGCCCGGCAGGCAGGACAGCACCGGCGACGGCATCTCGGTGATCTTCCTGGTCCTCGCGATCACCACCCTGTCCGCGGTGCTCCGGCCCCGCACCCTGCTCCTCATCGCCCTGGCAGGCGGCGCGTGGATGCTCCTCACCGCCCCGCCGGACAACGCCCTTTTCATGACCTTGATGCTGGTGTTCCTGGTGGGCGCGTTCCGCTCCACCCTCTGGATGCTGCGCATCGTCTGGGAACTGGACCGCTCCCGCGAGGTCCGCGCCAACCTGGCCGTGGCCGAAGAACGCCTGCGGTTCGCGAGAGACCTCCACGACGTAGTGGGCCGCAACCTCTCGGTCGTGGCTCTCAAGGCAGAACTGGCAGCCCAACTGGCCCGCCGAGGCCGAGACACGGCCATCGACGAAATGCTCGAGGTCCGCCGAATAGCCCACGAATCCCTCGACGAACTCCGCGCCGTCGTCAGCGGCTACCGAACAGCAGACCTCTCCGCCGAACTGGCAGGCGCCCGCTCCCTCCTAGCCTCAGCGGGCATCGACTGCCGAGTGATCGGCGACGTCACCTTCGAAGGCGAACCGGCCGGCGCCCTGGGCTGGGCGGTCCGCGAGGGCGTCACCAACGTCCTGCGCCACAGCGAGGCCCGCACGTGCACGATCACGTTGCGCGGCAAAGTGCTCACCATGACCAACGACGGCGTCGCCACCTCCGCGTTCCGCTTCGGCAGCGGCCTAACAGGCCTGCACGAACGCATAGCGGCCCTAGGCGGCTCCGTAACGGCAACTCCGGAAGCCCCGAACCGCTTCGTCCTGACCGTGGAGCTCCCGTGATCCGCATCCTCCTGGCCGACGACGAGCACCTGATCCGAGGCGCCATGGCCGCCCTCCTGTCCCTGGAGGACGACCTGAAGGTCGTGGCCCAAGCAGCCACAGGCGCAGAAGCGCTAGCGACAGCCAGAGTCGTCCGCCCGGACGTGGCCGTGATCGACCTGCAAATGCCAGACCTCGACGGCGTCTCCGTAGCCCAATCCCTGGCCGCGGAGCTGCCGTCCTGCTCCACGATGATCGTCACCAGCCACGGCCGCCCAGGCCACCTCAAACGAGCACTGGCAGCCGGCGTAAGAGGCTTCCTCCCGAAAACGGTCTCGTCCGACGTCCTCGCCACCGTCGTCCGAACCGTCCACGCAGGCGGCCGCTACGTGGACCCGGCCCTGGCAGCAGAAGCCATCAGCGCAGGCGACAGCCCCCTGACCCCACGAGAAGCAGACGTCCTAGAACTAGCTCTCGAGGGCGCCCCCATCGACGAAATAGCCCGCCGCGCGTCCCTCTCCCCAGGCACAGTCCGCAACTACCTGTCCTCAGCGGTAGGCAAAACAGGAGCCTCCAACCGCCACGAAGCAGCCCGCTTCGCCAGAGCGAGAGGCTGGATCTAACTCTCCCACCACCGCAACACCCTGGCCGCGTACAACGTGAGCCACTTGGACGGCTCCCCCGCGGCAACGTCGATCTCGAACCAGACCCGCCCAGGATGCCGCCCACCCTGAAGCCACGTCCCATCAGCCTGCCGAGCACCCCTGATCACCTCAACAGCCTCAGCCATCCGAGGGTCCTTCCTGCCCGCCGCCCGGAAGTACTCCATGGCGTTCAACACGCTGTACCCCCACCGCGCCGGCGACCGAAACGTCGTAACCCATTCCCCCACAACCTCCCCGGTGGACAGCCGCCGCATCAACGCCCGCTCGAGCAGGTACTCCTCCCCACGTTCCCGAGCAGCCCGACTCCGAGCCGTTCCCCCAGTAGCAAGTTCGTGAGTCAGCAACCCCTTCAACGAGTTGAGCGTCGAGTGGAACGACGACCGCACCGACCCCTCAACCCACTCGCAGTTCCACCCGCCATCCCCAAGCTGATGGTCGACAAACCACTCGGCAATCCCCTCCACAGGCGCCCCAAGCCACACCCCGTTGCCCAAGGTCCACGAGTTGATGCAGCAATCAACCTCCCCACCCCAATAGGGCAGGTCCTGGTACTCCCACCGACACCCAGCAGCAAGCAGCTCGACAGTCCCCCGCTCCACCAGCACAGCCGGATCGAGCCCCCACTCACGCAACGACGTCAACGACCACGTCGTAGCCGTCCAGGGCTGCCCCTCCTCCCCGCCCTCGAAGCCGGCGGGAAAGAAGGCCCCACCAGCCCACATCCCGTCGTCCCCCTGAGCAGCCAGCAACCGAGCCCCAAATCCCTCCGTCGCCACCAGTGCCCGCGTGGCCCGCCACACCTCCGCAGGCGCCCCCACCAGATCCCGCTCCACCTGCCACCGCACCGCAGAGTCGGAGTCCAGCAACCACCCGGTCAACTCACGCATGCACCGACCCTAGCGGGCCCTGACCAGCACAAACAGTCGACCGGCCCCCCGATTTTGGCCCGCACGGACGATCATGTAATCTATGCACACACCACGGCGCGAGCCGCGGCACAACTGAACAGGTCCGGGTGGCGGAATGGCAGACGCGCTAGCTTGAGGTGCTAGTCCCCGAAAGGGGGTGGGGGTTCAAGTCCCCCCTCGGACACAAAAGCGAAGAAGATGGGCTGTTGACCAAGTGGTCAACAGCCCATCTTCTTCGCAACAAACACAGCGAGCTCATCTTGAGAATCCGCAACTAAACGCTTCTCTGCCAGGCGACCAGATTCTGTTTTTGCAGCTGGCGGCACGTGTCCCGGGACAGGCTGGCCGTGACCCTCCAGTCCGATCCGGAGCGAGCACAGGCGCCCAGATGGAGCCGCCTCGCTCACCCGTCCCACCCGACCGATCACACCATCCTCGCAGTTCAAGTGCCTACTTGAACCCGTCCCACCCACCTGTCCCGACGACGCTCCTGGCAGGACAGGTGGGACAGGTGGCGTCCTTCACGCGGACTCGGCAATCGCCGCTCGGATATCGGCCGTCAGATAGCCACGGACGCGTCGCGTGGCTTCACCTTCGTGGACGTACTGGCGCACAGGGCGACATCCGAGATCGCCCATTTCCTTCCCGAACATCGTGGGCTCGACATCCAACGCCTCCACCAATTCCGCAGTGGGCACGAACTCGCGCTCCTGCAGGTCCTCGCCCAAATAACGCGCCACCGAAACCAACGGCTCAGGAAGCCTGCCGCCGGACCTCCTACCCGCCTCAGCAACCGGTGCGTGATCTCGGACCGGGAGTGGGTCCCGCCCGGTGGCCTGACCGGTCAACGTCCCTTCGGCTTCGCGAAGCGCACGGCCGCGTTCGCAGATCACCCTCCAGTCGTCGTTCGGCATGTAGAACGTCCGCACCGTCAGGGCCAGCACATCTGTGCCAGACTGCGTCTCGCCGTCCGGACGCAGGATTCCCACGCCCTTGTGCGACGGGAGCAGCCTGCTGCTGTCGTACCCGCGGGTGTTCATCTGGTCGCCCAGCACGATGTTGCTGTCGCGCCAGTCCATGACCCGCAACGCGAACCGCGACCCGAGCACCGCCCGCAGCTTCGACGGGATCGTGGTGCTGTCCGGCCGCTGCGTGGCCAGCACGATCACCACCCCCGCCGCCGGTGCCTTCTTCGCCAGCCACGTCAGCAGCTCACCGACCCGCTCCCCCGCTGTCAGCCTCTTGCCCTGCACCACCACAGGCGTGCGGTCCTCCAACGCGACGTGGACCTCGTCGACGATCAACGCCGTGATCGGCATGCCAAGCGACCGGTCCCGGGACATAGCCGGCGTCACCTTCGATTCCGGACAGGTCACGTCGTCCAGGTGCTGCATCCGGCGATACCGCTGCTGGACGTCCTCGACCAACTCGTCCAACCAGTCCAGAAGCACCAGCACGTGCTCGCTGTCATCCCCGGTCATGAACCGGTGCGCGACCTGCTCCACCGCCCGCCAGTCCTTGCCACTCTTGAAGTCAGCGACGTACAGGCGTGCGTGTGGATCGAGGACGAGCCCGGCGGTAGCGAGCCGTTCGGCCATCGTCTTGCCCTGGCGCGGGATCGCACCGATGAGCAACGACGTCCACACCAGCGGCAAGTCGATCTGCCGCCCGCGCGCGTCCGTCCCGAACGGCACCGCCTTCCACGCATCCCACCGCCTTACCTGGAGCAACGGTGTCCGAACAGGCGGCGAGGCATACGGGTCCTTGTCCGCCACCCACAGCGCGACACGACCAGCATGACCGCCCTTGCCTCGCACCCGTTCGACGCTGAGCTGGACCTCGTCCACCGCCAGAGCCGACGCCAACTCCTCACGGTTCCTCACCACGTCGGCGGCCTTGCGGGTAGCGGGCAGATCCACCGTGACCGCCCAGCCCGCACCCTCCCGGCAGGGCCGTTCGACCAAGCGCAAGGTCTCATCCCGGCCGATCAGCTTGGCGTCGCGGAACACGTCGATCAGTACCTGGGCGTCCATCGTCCACATGAGGATCCGAGGGCCGCCCAGCACAGTCTTCCGCCCTGGCGACCCGTCCTTGGCCCGTCCCGCGACCGCCAGCACAACCGCGCCCACACCTCCGACCGCCCACAACACCAGATCGCCGTAGAACAACCGGGCACCAGTGACCACCAGAAAGCCGACCAGCACCACCGTCGCCGTCACCTTCCAGCGAAACAGCGTCAAGGCGCGGATCTCCACGAACTTGTCCGCGAGCTTCTCCGACTTCTCCGCCGCCGCGCGGTAGTCACCAACCCGCACCCAGTTCCGCCACCCGCGCACCGCGATCACCAGGCCACGCCCGACAGCCTTCCCACAGCGAAACGGCACTCGAACCACCCACGCGAGCGCGTCCTTCATCGCTCGGTTCAGCGCCTGCCGAGACCTCAACACCGGCGGAACGACACGAGCACCGGTCCACGCTCTCTCGATCCGCTGCATCAACGCGCGCTCTTCAACCAACTCGGCCTCAAGCACCTGCTCGGAAGGAACCAGCTCGCCGGTCATCACTGCTCCCCGTTCAACGCCGCGGCCAGCTTCGACGACAAACCACGCGAACACCCGGTGACCCCGCGGACCCACGCGGGCGAGACCGTCTCACCCGACTTCCGGGCTTTACGGGCAACCGCGAGGTATTCCGCGAACGACGTCCGAGGCACCCGCGGCACATCGTCACCCGCGGCAACAGCCCCCAGCTTGTCCCGCAGATCCGTCACCGCTTCCGCGGCCACGAACACCACCAGCGGTGGGACGGAGTGCAGCACCACGAGCGCCGCAGACCCGGCCACGAACGCACTCCAGGTGTTCATGACGTACGTGGCACCGAGCGTGAACCACTTCGCTGCTCGCACCCATCCCCCGAGCCGCACACCCCTGCGAGCGGTCACTTGCTCCGCACGGAGGATCGCCAGCAGCACCAGGGACACCATCGGATCCAACAGCCACGCCGCGAACCACGTCAGCGACCACACCGGCGCACCAGCGGCGGCGAACTGCTGCACGTTGGTCATCGTGAACGCGAGCCCGAGCAGGATCCCGGTCCAGCACAACCGGTCCACCTGCACCGCGACCCGTTCGATCGGCTCGCTCACCTTCGGCCACCACCACGACGACGCGGCACGTAGGCAGTCACCATGAGCGCCTTCGTCAGCGTGTAGGACGCAAGCAACGCAGGCGCTCCAAGCACCGTGAACAGCAGCCAGCCGCTCCCGCCGTGTGTCACGACCACCCACTGAACGATCACGATCAGCACGGCGTTCACGACCACACGCCCACCGAGCGACATCAGCCGAACACTTGTCCGCGCCGCAGTCGTCGCTGCCTTCGCCCGACGAGAACCAGCCCGCCAGACCAACACCAGAACCAGGAGCACACCGACCGCAGCCAGTACTTGAGTCGGAGTCACGCTGATGGCGTTCATGAACGCGGCCCCCTCTCGGCCCGTTCACCGCGCTGGAGCCAGTGCCGATGCACCTCGCGCCGCTCGTCCTCCAGCAGCGCGCCCCACACCCCGACCGTCTCAGCGCCGGCCGTCCGCAACTCCAGCTCCAGGCACTCATCCCGCACCGGACACCCAGCGCACTGCCACTGGGCCAACTCCCGATCGGTCAGTTCCTCGTCCGCCCACGGCGGTTCGCCCGTGAACGCCCACATGCACAGCCCGTCGCTCTGAACGACGTCGGTCAACTCATCGGTCGGTACCCACCGCAACCGGTCCAGCGACCAGGCGATCCC
This sequence comes from Lentzea sp. HUAS12, assembly GCF_024125735.1. Lineage (NCBI taxonomy): Bacteria > Bacillati > Actinomycetota > Actinomycetes > Pseudonocardiales > Pseudonocardiaceae > Lentzea > Lentzea sp. HUAS12. The sequence continues at coordinate 2,025,714 of NZ_CP099738.1, read as the reverse complement.
GACCAGCCGCAGTTCAGTCACGGAGCACTCCCGGCTCCGAGAGCACTCGCCGAAGCGAGCTACCGGAGACGACGAGGCGCCCGTACTGGCGCTCGGCGGTCAACAGCCCGAGCCGGATAGCCCGGAACACACGTCCCTGACTGATGCCGAGCACCCAGGCGGTCTCGCGGATGGAGTGAACAGAAGACACAGAAGTACGCATAGGAATTAGGCCTTCCAAGAGGCGAGCTGGCGATTTCAGCTCGAATTGATTGATTTCAGCGCACTCGAAGGCGCACTTGATCGCACACAGCGGGAAATGCGCCGTGTCGCGTAACCGAGGAACGAAAAGCGGCTAATCTCAGCGCTGAGGCGAAGCGCGGAGGAATACGTGTCGGAGGATTGGGCGGCAGTCGCCAGAGCGATCAACGAGCGCGTGAACGAGCTCGGCTGGCGTCAACGCGAGCTCGCGGAGCGTTCGAACGTCTCCCAGGCGATCGTCCGCGAGATCCAGCACCACACGGTGGAGCGCCGGCGGGGGCCGCGGACGCTGGAGTCGTTGTCTACAGCCATGGGCTGGCACCCGCTGCACCTCGACGCGGTGCTCCACGGCCGCCGTCCACCCGAGCGAGACGAGCCGATCACCGACCCCGGTGACTCGCTCTGGTCGCGTTTGGACAGTGTCGAACAGCGCCTGATCGACATCACCGAACGCCTCGACGACCTGAAGTCGGATCTCGCGTCGGTGGCGAAACAAGTCCGCGAGAACCGGTAGCCGAGTGCGTTTCCGCTGGTTGAGTGGGGTCTGCTGCACCGATAGGTGACAGTTGTAGTCACGCAGCCTGACTGGCTGGCGTGGACATGATTACTTCGTATTCGATGGGGGTCAACCTGCCGAGGGCGGCTTGGCGTCGGCGGCGGTGGTAGGTGCGTTCGATCCAGGTGACGATCGCGATCCGCAGCTCGTCACGGGTGGACCAGGAGCGCCGGTCGAGAACATTGTTCTGCAGCAACGCGAAGAAGCTTTCCATCGCCGCGTTGTCACCCGCCGCGCCCACCCTGCCCATCGACCCGGACAGGCCGTGGCGAGCAAGTGCACGGACGAACTTCCTTGATCGGAATTGCGATCCGCGGTCGGTGTGCACCACGCAGCCGGCGACGTCACCGCGGCGGGCGAGGGCGTTGGTGAGCGCGGTGACGGCGAGGCGGGACTTCATCCGGGAATCGATCGAGTAGCCGACGATCCGGTTGGAGCAGACGTCCTTGACCGCGCACAGATACAACTTTCCTTCTGTGGTGCGGTGTTCGGTGATGTCGGCCAGCCACAACAGGTTCGGCGCGGTCGCGGTGAAGTCACGCCGGACCAGATCGTCATGGACCGGCGGGCCGGCCTTCTTGCCGTTGCGGCCGCGTTTCTTGCCGAACGCGCTCCACCAGCCCATCGACGAGCAGATCCGCCACGCGGTCCGATCCGACATCGACAGGCCGGCGTCGCGCGCCTCGTCGGCCAGGAACCGGTAGCCGAACTCCGGATCATCGCGGTGCGCGTCGAACAACGCGTTCGCCCGCCGCGCCCGCTCGAGTTCAGTGACGGCGACCGGGCGGGCACGCCACCGGTAGTACGGCTGTCGAGCGATGTTCAACACCCGGCACGTCACCGCGACGGGAATCCCGTCCGCGGCCAGCTCGTTCACGAGCGGGTAGAGCCTTTTCCCGGCAGGTTCGCCTGCGACAAGTACGCGGTCGCCCGGCGCAGGACCTCGTTCTCCTGCTCCAGCAGCTTGATCCGCTTACGCGCCTCGCGCAGCTCGGCCGACTCGGCCCGGCTCGCACCGGGCTTGGCGCCGTCCTCGATCTCGGCCTGGCGCAGCCACTTGAACAACGTCATTGGGTGGACCCCGAAGTCCTTGGCGATCTGCTCGACGGTCACGCCGGGCTCGCGGTCACGGGCGACCCGCACGACATCGTCGCGGAACTCCTGGGGATAGGGCTTGGGCACAGCGACATCCTCCCAGCTCGCCATCACGGCAAGCCAACTCAGATGTCACCTATCGGTGCAGCAGACCCTCCTGCTGCACCAGATCTGTGACGAGCTCCCCGTCCAGACTCGAGTACAAAGTCAGCCCAGACGCCTCCCAGTTCGCTTCGAGCCGACCACCGAACTGCGGCCAGAACTCCTCGTCCTCGATCACCACCAGCGTTGCGAACTCGTAGTTGCCGCTCACGAGGTTCAGTCCGAAACCGGTGCACTCCATCCGCATGCGCCCAGGTTCGTTCTCCAGCCACCTCATCGGCTCTGACCAACGGCCCGGATGCATGGGCGATGCCGCACGCGGAACGCCCGCGGTCCCGTCCACATCGCTGCGCCCGAACAACTCCTCCTCCAGTTCTCGACGGATTGTGGCGTCGATGCGGACATCAGCCCGAGGATCGGTCAGCGGCTGGTGAAAGCCTTTCGGGATCACGGCCAACTTCCCGGCGGCGTTCACGACTTTGTCTGATCGCCTCTGCACGATCAGCGCGTAGTCTGCGGCTCCACGCAACCGGTCGGCAGGCCGCGCGATCGCCACAAGCGACAGAACCCCGCCGGCGCAAGTTCGTCCGGCGATGTCGAGCACGGCGTCCATGTCCGGCAGGTACATGTCGCGCACTGGCTGCGGCGCACCGGCCCCGTCCGCCACAGTGTCGAGCAGTTCCGCTTCGAGCAGGTCCATGGTCAGCGCGTATTCCACGAAGCTCCCGATGTCGAAGGTGCCGCTGAAGCTCTCTGCGCCGAAGTCGATCTTCACGAGCCTGTACAACGGCAAGTCCGCGAGACGCACCTCCAGAGCCGCAGCCGCCGTGAGCTGCTGAACGGCTGCCTCTGCACAGTCTGCGGTCAACGGAAGCCTCACCCCTGTTCGCTGGCCCAGTGCAAGCCGCTGGTCACCGACGCCAAGAGGTAGACGAAGTTCGTTCCACTCGGCCGGCATCAGCACACTCGTCCGGACATCGATGCCGGGCCCACGGACAGCGAACGTGTCACAGGTTCGGTAGTACCGCCGCGTCTGGTCCGCGACTTGGCTCCGACCAATCCCGCTCCTTCGCGACCGCCGCTCCCGAAAAGTCTCAATGTTGGTCCGTTCCATCCGCGCGCGCACCTTCGCAGCAGTTGATCCCGAAGCCCAACCCGCAGCCTCGTCCAACCATCCAAGAGCGCCCGCCAGTTCAGGACGGCTCGCCATCTGATCTGCAATTCCTATCTGTCCGGCCCCTGTTGGCGGAGCCAACAACTCCTCGACCGAGGCGCCGAGCATGCTCTCCAACAGCCGGGCGGTGCTCGCCTTCACCTGCCCCAGGGCCTGCCCATCAGACCGCCGACCGGCTACAAGCCGTTGAAGGTGCCGCAGCCCGAGGGTTCCTGGTTCTCGGTGCTCGCGGGCGTACAGCTCGGCCTCCTGCACGAACTCCTCCAAGGTCAGCCGGCGATCCCAAATCCGCTGTTCAAGCACCGTGCGAAAGGTGCGCATCACTCCTCCTGCGTAATTCAGGTCGCAACAGGTCGTCCCAAGCCATCCGCAGGACGTACCGCTGACTGTGCGCTGATGAAACATTGATTTCAGTCTGACACGTCTGCTCGGCATTCGTCAGACCGTCCGGTGGCGTGAGGACTCCGCGTCCGCCTCAAACACGCCACCGGACGTCACCTACCCATAGCGAAGGGAGCTCCGATGATCGCGAGCACGATCACCCTCGCACTCTTGGCAGCGGCGACGTGGGCCTGGATCGTCGGCGACCACTTCGACTGGTGGCAGCGAGCGGCCGCGCGCCGCCGACACCAAAGCACTGCCTCTAGGCGGCGCCGATGAACGAACCCACTGCCGAGGCCATGGGCGAAGCGTGGCTGTCGCTGACCAACGAACAGCGCTCCGATTTGCTGTCACAAAGACGCGAGCACCAGCTCATCGAGAACGTCCGAAGGAAGTCAGACATGCCCAAGAGGCACTCCACCGCACGCGGCCGTGAGTTCGGCGAAGGAATGCGTGCGGCAATCGCGGGCTCGGGCATGTCCTCTCGACAACTGGCCGATCTGCTGGGCTGGCAGGAGGCCAAGGTCTCGGACATGGTCAACGGCAAGGGCGGCGTCACCGCCCACGAGGTAGCGGTGGCGCTCGGGGCTTGCCGAATCCCTCAGGTTGAGCGTGAACACCTGCTCGACCTGTTCCCCACCACAGAGGTGAGCGGCTGGTGGCAGCCCCACGGTAGGTGCGCACCAATCAGGTCACGCACCGCTCAAGCGCATCTCGCCGCAGCGGACACCATGGTGAGCTGGAATCCGCACACGATCCCTGACCTACTTCGGACGAACGGCTACGCACACCAGTTGCTGACTGCTTCGGCCAACGTAGCCCCGAACGAGATCGACGCGCGACTGCTTGCCCTGAGCGAAATGCAGCAGTCGCTCGGTGGCGGCCTCAGCTGCGCCTTCTACCTCCACGAGTTCGCACTCGACCTACAGGTCGGCGGACGCCAGGTCCACATCGCTCAGCTGCAACACCTGATGCGCATGGCCTCTTGGGCGAAGGTCAGCGTGCTGGTCGTGCCTGCGGAGGTCGGCGCTCACGCCGGCATTGCAGGGCCGTTCACCCACTTGGCGTTCCCGAGGTATCGATCGCTGGTGTGGATCACCACTGAGAACTCCAGCCTCTTCGTCGAGGAGGAGCAGGCGGTCAAGGGGTACGAGGCGATCATCCGCGCGCTCGACGACGTCAGTCTCGACGACGACGAGTCCTTGAAGTGGATCTCCCGCCGGTACGTCCGGCTTCTGGAGCACGATGGGTCAGATGAAGTGGTCCACGAGAACGACTCCTTCCCGCCGCTGTAAACGAAAGGCGGTGCTCGTTCGTGCCGAAGGATTTCCGGCCGACTGCCCTAGAACGCGCAGTCGGTCGAAAGCTCAGCAGATGGCGAGACGAACGCGACCTGAGCCTCTTCGAAGCAGGCCGACGCGTTGGCTTCAGCAGCGCCAAGCTGTCCATGATGGAGAATGCGATACAGCCTTCCGCGATCTTCGATGTCATGGCGCTGGGCTACGTCTACAAGGTGCCCACAGCCGAGTGGCAACACTTGATTTCTCAGGCGCAACACGCCGCCGACCTCAGAAAGTCCGGGCATCCACGAGCACCCGTCTTCGACCCGGCCGAAGACTTCCCGTTCCTCATCACCGACGCAACTCGGCTACGTGTCTTCGCCGTGGACGCCCCACCGACAATCTTCCAACTCGCCGAATACACAACAGCAACGATGTCGGACAATTTGATCAACATCGCACAGCTGACGCGCACCAGGGAGGCGTGGGCAACACGAGCCGCTGGCAGTGAGCCGGTTCCCGTCGAGGCTGTGCTCACAGAAGCGACGGTGCGAGGCGCATCGGGTAATCAGCGCGCAATGCGGGCACAACTACTGCACCTCATGGAAATGAGCAAACTTCCCGAGGTGAGTCTTCGCGTGGTACCGCAGTCGGTCACAGCCTGCCCCGCCATGAACTTCTCCTTCACATGGCTGAGCTTCGCGCACCGACAGCACGACGACGTCGTGTACACGGAAACGTTCCTGCGCTCTGAGTACGTGGAGACCCGCGCTCAAGTCGAGCGGGTGGCCGACCGGTTCTCCGCGCTGCAGGCGTTGACGCTTGATGAAGGCGACTCGCTGGAGTTGATCGCCGGAGTCGCTGCCCGCATGTCACAACAGTGAGTTGGCATGCGCCAGCAGCGGTTGCGCGAGATCTGGATGATCACCCTTGTCCATACGGCGAAGAAGGCGAGAAGCAGCATAGAGCTGAGCCACGCGTCCAGATTCGCTGTCGAGCGCATCGCCGAAATTCGCCTGGATCTGCTCTACTGCGGAAGGAACCAGCAGGCTGTAACAGAGCAACGTCGCCACATCCGTTCCTGCAGGACCGGTCCCCCACATCTCCCAGTCCAGCAAGCCGAACTCCGGCTGTATCAAGTTGTTCCAATGCAGGTCGCCATGCACAGTCGCCCACGCCGTCACGTCGGTGTCGACACTCGTCCCGAATCGTTGCTGTATTCTCTCGGTGACGAGATCTTGAGGAATGCTGACCCTGTCCGTAGGCGTGGTTGCGACGACCTCGAGCGTTCGGCGAAGCTCTGCCCACCAGCGGTCCGGCAGATCAATCACCTCACGCAAAGCGTCAGTGCGAGCACACGGTGAGCCAGCCACGACTGTCATCACCTCAGCACGCTGTTGACGCACCTCCTCCCACTCGTACACGTCGAGCACGCGCGGCTTCATCAGACCGGTGAACACGTTCGAATCAAGGTTGCCAGTCCAGAAAGCTCCACCGGTCCATCGCTTGTCCTCGGAGACCACACGAAGCCAGTAGTTGGTCTCGCCTCGATGCGCGAGAGCACCCACGGAACGGTCAAGCCACCCGTGCCGCGGCTCGCTGATGACGATCAGTCCGAAGTGGTCGGCCGCCCGATAGAGGTTCTCCAACATCCACTCGCGATATTGAGTATCAGCGTCACTCATGTCAGCGGCCATCGGTTGCCATCACTCTTCAAGTTTCTCAGCCACAATCACAGCCGGCGAACTAACACGCCGCACGTGCGATCATCTAACATGTTGATCGGGTTCAACATGAGCTGACGGCAACCGCAGGCCCTGCCCGTCTGCCGTCAACATCAGCACGGCCCGACCGGCGAAGTGCTCTCTCTCTCTCTCTCTCTCTCTCTCCCCCCCGACGGCGCGGGCAACGGCCTGAACCCGTGGATCGATACCGGTACCGCTCGACGAGACGTGGCCGACGCAGCTCATCATCAAGATGGTCAGCGCGTTCAGCCGTACTCGCGATCAAGTGGTCGTCCTGCCCTGGCCGACGAACTCGAGCTCCACTTCGGACGCGGTCGACGCCGCGAACAACCTCGGCCGCCGCGCGAGTTGCGGCTCCGAAGTGGACTGGAACGCCTCCGGCTTCGCCGACCTCGTGGTCACCAGCGCGCCGCCGAACCAGACCACCGCGGAACTCACGGATGAAGCCGTGCTCACCGCAGCACGGCTGCTCCGCCTCGGGGGCATCTTCGTCGCGCTGACCCACAACAGCACGACGGCCGGTGAACTCACCGACCGCACCGGCCAACTCGTCACCAGCGCCCAGTTCGCCGATCTGCTCTACCTGCAGCACATCGTCGCGCTGCACACCCCGATCCGTGACAGCCGGTTCCAGGTCAACCTGAACGACCGCGAAGCAGAGGAACTCGGCCGCGCGCGGCACCGCGCCGCGGTACGCGGGCTTCCGTCACCACACCTGCGCATCCACTCGGACGTGCTGGTGTTCGCGCAGCCGCACGACCACCTCGCTCGACCGCTCACCCCAGCCCGTGCAGCCGCCGAGACGGGAGTCATCCGATGAGCAACGACCTGCCGGTATCGGTGTGGACAACCGCACAGGCCTCACCGACAACCCAGCGCAAGAACCGTTACACCCGCGAATCGATCGCCCATCCCGCGAAGATGCTGCCCGACATCGTGCGGTACGCCATCGCGCACTACACCGAACCGGACGACCTCGTGCTCGACCCGATGTGCGGCATCGGCACCACGCTCGTCGAAGCCGTCCACCTCGGACGGCGCGCCGCGGGCATCGAGTACGAACCGCACTGGGTCACCGTCGCGAACAACAACCTCGCCCTCGCAACCGAGCACGGCGTCGAACACGACGCTCGTGTCGTCCACGGCGACGCCCGCCAGCTGGCGACGTTGCTACCGCAAGACCTGCGCGGTGAGGTCTCGCTCGTCGTGACCTCACCGCCCTACGGGCCGTCGACACACGGCCGCGTTGCCGTCGCCCCCGGCGAAGGCATCCAGAAGTACTTCCACCAGTACGGCAGCACGCTCGACCGCGGCAACCTCGCCAACATCGGGCACCACCGACTGCTCGCCGGCTTCACCCGCATCCTCGCCGCAGTCGCCGAGTTCATGCGCCCCGGAGGACACATCGCCATCACCGTGCGCCCGTGGCGCGAGCACGCCGAGCTCATCGACCTGCCCTCGCAGATCCTCACCTGTGGACGCGACGCCGGCCTCATCCCGGTCGAACGCTGCGTCGCTCTCCTGGCCCGCGTCGCCGAGCACGACTTCGTCGCCCGAGGCTCCTTCTTCCAACGCGACTTCCTCCGCAAGCAACGCGAGGCAGGACTCCCGCTCCACCTCATCGCACACGAAGACGTCCTCGTCTTCCGCACACCACCGCGCCCGGCTCACGAAGCCGCAACCGAAGTCCGTGCGGCATGACGGCGCCACCCAACACCACCATCCGCTCCAGCCCAGGACCTGTCCTAGGGTCGCTGTGCACCGGATACGGAGGCTTGAACCTAGGTGTGCTCGCCGCGTTCGGTGACGGACACATCGCCTGGTGCGCCGACATCGACCCCGCGGTGCAACTGGTCCTCGCCGCGCGCATGCCCGGCGTGCCGAACCTCGGCGACCTCCGCCTCGTCGACTGGACCACCGCCGATCCAGTCGACGTCCTCACCATCGGCTTCCCATGCCAAGAGATCTCCGCCGCCGGACAACGCAAGGGCATCACGGAAGGAACGCGAAGTGGGGTGTGGATCGACGCCGTCCAAGGCATTCGCGTACTACGACCGCAACTCGTCGTCGTGGAGAACGTCGCCGCCCTCCGATGGAAGAACGGCGGGCTCCACCGCGTTCTCGGAGACCTGGCCGAGGCAGGGTACGACACGGGCTGGCGCAGCGTTCGCGCCTCCGACATTGGCGCACCGCACCGCCGAGAACGCGTGTTCCTGCTCGCCTGGCCCGCTGCTACCGACGCCACAAGCCCGCGACGGCGACAACCGAGGCCCCGCAGATCCCACCCGGCGCCGTGCCCTCGGTCGCCAGGTGAGTCTGCACGACGTCGTCAACGCGACGTTTGCCGCAGACCGGCCAACAACGCACGGACGCAAGCGCAGGTCGACTCAGTCACCTGCTCGTCCCACACGCGCACCCTCCCGACGCGGAGAACGCACCCGCGGTGGCGCAACTACTCATCAGCCATAGCTGGTTGGGAAAGCATCACGGGCCGATCCACGCCACACCCGACCACGCCCGGTAGACACGGCGGTCCTGTGCTCGCCCCGGCCTTCGTCGAGCACCTCATGGGCCTTCCACCCGGCTGGGTAACCGACCTGCCAATCCCCCGAGTCGACCAGCTGCGCATCCTCGGCAACGGCGTTGTCCCGCTCCAAGCTGCTTGCGCAGTAGCGATGTTGCTGGACGACTTCCACGCCGCCGCGCACGCACCGGAACGAGGTCATGCTTCATGAACCTCGTCGAAGCGCTGGCCGAAAGCCTCTCGAGCAACTCCGCCAGCCGCGTCACACGGTCACCCCGAATCGTCAGCCTCCCGGTGCCCCGTCTCCCCGGACCTGTGGAACGGAGTTCATCGCGCTACGCGTTCACCACCATTGACGAGCGCGGGCGCCTCGGCGACCGGTCGTTGGTCAGAGCACTGGACTGGTTGCCGGGCACCTCGCTGAAACCTGCAGTGATCGACGACCAGGTCATCGTGCTCACCAGGTCTCCCGGGACCGCCAAGGTGACCAAACTGGGCCACGTCCGACTACCAGCCGCAATCCGACACAGATGCCACCTGCGCGCGGGTGACGGACTCCTGCTCACGACGTCCGACGGCCACGACCTCCTGGTCGTCTGCACAGCTGGGGCACTCGACCAGATGCTCGGTGCGCACGTGCGCGGAGAACGAGAGTGAACGAGATCGACCTCGAGGCGGTACGACTCCTGCTCAACCGCCTCGGGGTCCGTCCCGAACAACTACTCGACCAACCAGCACCCGCGGCGATGCCGAACATCCGCGACTACGTCGAGCGCGTCACCAAGGCCGTTCCCGTCGGAACGTCACGCGTGTACGAGCCGTACTGGAACCGCATCGTCGACGAGTGGGGCGACCGGCCGCTCAACGAACCGACACCGCTCGAGATCAAGCAACTCGCCGAGCTCACCAAGGCGAACGCGATCGTCCGCAGGAACTCCCGTGGCGGGCGCAGCGCAGCCGAGCACCTCATCGCCGCAACACGGTGCCTCTACCAGCACGCGGTCGCCGACCGTCTCATGTCCGAGACCGACAACCCAGCACGTCGTGTCTCCAAACCACGCCGTCTCGCCAGCACCCGGCGCGCACTTCCCGACAACCGACTCCGCGAGATCAGTGAAGTTGCCGGAGCGACCGGCAACGACCCCGAGCTCGACCTCGTCCTGCTCCGCTTCCACACCGAAACCGCCGCACGTCGTGGCGGTGCGCTCGCGCTGCGACGGTGCGACCTGGATCCCGACCAATGCCTTGTCAGACTTTTCGAGAAAGGTGACACCCTGCGCTGGCAGCCCGTGTCACCGTCGATGATGGAGCACCTCCTACAGCTCGGCGACGAACGCGGAGCCGTCGGCAACAACCAACTTCTGCGCTACCGCAACGGCGACCCCATCACGAGGCGCCGCTACGACTACTTGTGGCAACGCCTCGGCAAACACCTGCCCTGGGTCGCGACCCAACAAGTGAGCACCCACTGGATCCGCCACACCACCCTGACGTGGGTAGAACGCAACTTCGGCTACGCGGTCGCGCGGGAGTTCGCCGGACACGTCGGCAAAAGCGACGCCGGCACCACGACCACCTACGTCCGCGCCACAATCGAAGAGGTCGCCACCGCACTCGCCGCGCTCACCAACGAACCGCATCCGCTCGCACTCTCCGGCGCCTCCCCTTCGCTCGGCAACTGACCCGGTTGGACAGACACCGAACACGCCACACGCATCCAATCGAACATATGTGCGATTGCAGTGATAGGTTCTCGCGTCATGGATCGGCAGCTTCTCAAACCGTCCCCAATGGACGGCCAGCTCACGCACAGGTACGACTCGACCGGACGGTCGGTGGCCATCTTGCCCGCGAGGTGCAAACTCGGCCGGCACACGCTCGGCCACTCTCAGTTCCGCGCGATCGCGCACGACGGTGAAGCTCACATCAGCTGCCTGGCCTGCGCCACCGACAACGCCGACCACTCCTGGCGCCTGACCGCCACCGCACCGCCACCCGACAGCGCCGAACTGTCCGAGGAACGGTACTTCGAGCTCGTCCTGCACCGCACCCAACGAGCTTTGATCCCGGCGGGCAGCCATGGGGCTTAACAGTCCATTCACGACATGGGAAGGCGACAACATCCACGGCCGAAGGCCCGTTCTCACGGGCGTAGGTGTCCGGCTGGACAAGTTGTTCGCCCGACCACCCGGCGCCGAGAGGCACGCCATCGCGACCGGACTCGACCTGACCGGCGAGGTGCAAGGCCGACTGCACGGACGCTTTCCCAGCATCGAGGGTGACTGGCTCGGCGTGGTCAACTACGAGATCAGCTACGCCGACGGCCGCCGCGACAAGCTGTACCTCGTCGACCAACTCGTACCGTTCCACGTCTTACGCAAACGCGGTTAGGGATGTAGCGACGCCCCCTGAGCGGCGGGAAGCACCACGCTGCTTCAGGGTTCAACGCCGAGGAGCCTCAGAGTGGGCGCCCCTCGGTGTTCTCAACGAGAACGCGGGCGAGTGAGGGAGTGCCCATCGTTCGGGGTACTGGCGTTACCTCCTCCACCTCCACCCAGCGGCCTAGCCTGAGTCATGGCCCAGATCGACCACCGCGCCGAGGTCCGCGAGTTCCTCATCTCGCCGCGGGCGCACATCGCCCCCGAACAGGCAGGACTACCCGCCTACTGCGGCAGCAACCGCCGCGCTACGGAACCGGATGTTGCGCGAAGTACCACTCACGCGGTTATTTCGTCACCGCCTTCCTCCGCAAGCAGGTCCGCCGTTGAGCGGGCCGCGCCCGGTCACGTTGCCGCCGCTTATGAACTGGCCGAGGGGGAACCGCCGGCGACAGCGCAACGGAGCGCGCCGCGCGAGGCTAGTGAACGCATTCCCGGTCGGCTCAACCCCGCGTCGTCGAGCCGCCCGGAGTGGCTGGACAGCTGACTTCGCCATCCTGCCCTAATCTCAGACGGCCGAACGCGGTATCCACAATGGCCTCAAGCCGCCCCATGACGGCAAACCACGTGCAGTAGACGCGCTGCTCCCCAAGGAGGTGCTAAGGACGCCCCGATGCTTAATATCGCGAAGATCGCACAAGCGCATGATCATGAACAGGAGAAGGCACCTTTGCGAAAGGCGGAGAGATAAGGCAAAATATGGAGAGAAAGTTGCACTGCCTACGAACCGAATTACCGATGTTTAGATATCAGGGCTAGGAGTACTTTCGGGCTAGCCGTTCAATTCTCCGCAAGATGTCGTCCCAAACAGATGCCGTCGGCTCTACTTCGATCAACAAACGCATAGTTTCCTTCGGGTCGACGCGGCATCTTTCTGCAACCATGTGCAACGCAGCGGTAGAGACTTCGTCGGCGTCTTCGACTTGAAGATCTGCTAGTACCAGCATTTCAAAACCAATGACGGACGCAACCCGCCTACGCAGAATGACGCGCTCGCTGTAAGAAAGAAGTTGAGAGCAAGCGTTGGTCGAGATCGCGAGCTCAAGAGCAGAAGCGAACAGTGCATCAACCTCAACCTCTTGGTTCTCCAAGCGTAGCAGTCTAATTTTCTTGTAGTCATGCCGGTAGATGCGAATGGCTTTACCGAGCTTCATTCGCGCCTCGATTCGACGCTTCCCTCGTTCTTCCCTCTCCGCTTTCCTTGCGCCAATGAGCAAGCTCGTTAACCCGCCAGATATCGCGCCAAATATCGCGCTGACCACGAACGTCGGTACGTTCCACATTTCACTCATCGGACCTGCCCGCATTGATGCGTGGTGTCTCGGCAATGGTAATCACAATGCACAGACATCCAGGGGACGGCAGGCAGAGATCTCGCGAGCCGCTTCTGCTGCCGCTTCCTAGCGCGCCGCTCCTCTCTACCTTCCGGGGCAAATAGGCACTGACGGTACAGGTCGATCGGTATAGGAGCATGACACGCTAGCTGCGCCTCGAGCTCCAAAAGGTCCTTCTCCTGCTCACCAAAGTGCAGCTCATGCCGAGTTATTGGATAGACCCAGATAAAATCGACACATCTTCCACTCGGAAGTTTCAGGTGATCGACGTCTTCCGACTCATGGATGAGAGACCGGAAGAACCAGTGGGTAAATATCGAACCAGGAAACAGGGCGTTTGCGATCCCGTTTTTCTCGTCGTATACGCACCACGTGTGGTGCTTACCGATAACCTCACGCACCTCGTGTGGAAAACGCGCGACTTCGATCATCCTGCGAAGGAGCCATTGCGTTTCAGGCGAAGAGAAGTCCCAGTCGGCTGGCAAGTATGTCACGATCTCCACGGGATGACCACGCTCGCCACCTCTCCAATGAACATCCACAGCACCCATACCAGAGGTCGCAACCGTGACATAGGACCGATCAACGGTTGCCCCGTATGTGTAGACATCTACATGAACTGCAGTGGAGACCTTTTCATGCCGCACACTGTTATAGTGGCCTCCGAAGAATCTCCGATAATGCTCTTCAATCGCACGACGGTCATCGTGCGAATATCGAATTGCATCATCGGAAGGTTCTCTGGAGTGAAGTTCGTCGTGCGGCAGGTCCAGGTCCATTGGGTCGCCTTCTTCTATCCGAAACTGTAACGTCCAGGCACCTCATTGAGACGTCGTAATTGGCTGCATCATCGTTACGGGTGCTGCGCTCGACCGCTGAGCTACCGTTTCAAGGTGTGACGAACCCATGTGAGGTGCCAAAGCTAGGCCCGGCGGTCTGACCTGCGCCTCAGTCCTGTGCGTGCCGAAAACCTCATCCACGCAGGTTAAGCGGCATAGCGATACTCATGGATGACTCCGCCTAGACGATCATGCCGCTCTACTCTGAAGCGTTCGATCTGATCGGGTTCGAGAGGCTGGGGCCGGACCTGCAGGGGCGCCGCGGCGGCAAGTGATCGGTGGGTGCGGTGCTCACTGTAGTACCGCTCGTACTCCCGCAGCGCGTGGCGTCGGTGTGCCTGATTCCAGATCAGTGTGCGGTTCAGCGATTCGGCACGAAGTGTCCTGACCCAGCGTTCCATGATCGAGTTCATGCGGGGCATCCGGACGCCGGTCGGCACCGTGTCGATCCCGGCGGTGCCGAGGATTTTGTCTATCAACGCTGGGTATTTGGCGTCGCGGTCGTTCGCCGTGGATCCGTCGATACCCGCACGAGGGGTTCTCGGTTGCCAGGTGCAGGACGAGACGCGGATCGAAGCAACCGTGCATGGACGTCCAGGCCCTCGGTTCACGCTCGTACGGGCATGGTGGCGCTTCATCAAGTCGCGATGCCACCTCAGCACCGTGTCCGGGTTGACCAGCAGCCGAAGTCGGCGCAGCGTCGCGCGTCCCAAGGGAACGAGCAAGGCTGCGAACAACGCCCTATGCTCAGGCCGCGATCGAGGGCGCTGATCGCCGAGCTGTCGTTGCAGGACCGCGAGTTGGTGGCGTGGCGCCAGGATCTCGACGTCCTTGTCTCGATCGGTCATGCGCAGAAGCCACAGCGCGGCGAAGGCGTGGGAGACGGCGAGGTAGGCAACGCGGACCAGCACGGCCGCGATCATGCCGGATGATGATCGCTAACACGCCGATCACTGCTGACCTGCACGGACGTATTTCCCGGCACGCACAACGAGTCGGCCTCGCTCTCACGATCGAGGCGCCGATGCAGGGCAGCGACAGTGCGGTCGCACAGCACGATCATCACCTTACGGGGCACGACGCTGCCGCCCAGCCGCGAACCAAGGAAGTTGACGAGATCGAACGGCTTCGTGGCCGCGTTGAGCAACCTCGCCCACCCGCGACCTACCGGGCTCGGCAGCCGCGCGACAAGCCGTACCAGCGCCAGCAACGCACGCATGATCAGGAAGCCGAGCAGCATGTGGAACAGCAACTGTTCCAGTGTGCACCTGCGACAACCACCGCCGTCGAATGCATCTAACACAGCTGGTCGGCGGCAAGCACTGTGTCTGAACCGTTGCACTCATTCCTCCTAATAGGTGAACTTGAACTAGCCCGGTTAACGAAAAGGCCTGTTCAGTTCGATGGCTCGCACACAGGGGGCAAGCGGGGTTCTCCTGTAGCGCGGCCGAACGGGAGGGGCCAAGGTGACGGAACTGCAGTCGAACCTCTGGTCGTTCGAGAACATCCGATTCACCCTGTACGAATCGGCGACCACACCTCGGTGGCGCATCCCTCAACGCGGCGCCTTGGCGGCTTTGCTCGCCCACTGGTCCCTTCCAAGAACCACACCCGCCTTGATTTCGTTGCCCACCGGCACCGGAAAGTCCGCCGTTGCCTTGGCCGCGCCGTTCTTGCTGTCCGCGAAACGGGTACTTGCCGTTGTTCCTTCGATAGAACTGCGTCAGCAGCTCAGCAGCGCCTTCTGCGATCTCTCCCTGCTGCAACGCATCGGCGCCATCGATGGCGGCGCACCGCGAGTTCTCGAGCTCAAGGCTCGCGTCCAGGACTGGACAGACATCGACCAGTACGAGGTCGTCGTCGCTTCGCCTGGAACCATCAGCCCAGTTCACTACATCGACTCGCCGCCACCTGCCGACCTCTTCGACCTGATCATCATTGACGAGGCACATCACAGCACCGCTCCCACGTGGCGCGCGATCCTCGAGCACTTCGACCAAGCGAAGTCCGTCCTCCTCACGGCAACGCCACGGCGACTCGACGGTCAAAGGCTGCCTGGCGAGCACGTCTACCACTACCCCCTGCGGCAGGCACTCGAAGAGCACATTTTCAAACCGATCAAGCCGGTCATCCTCGACCAGGCCCACTGGGGAACCCGCGGCGAGACCGATCAGGCCGTGCTGGAAGCCATGGTCAAACTTCTCAGAACCGACGAGCACAAGAGCAGCACCCTGCTGGTACGCGCAGCGTCCAGGCAACGAGCAGCCCAGCTCGCAGAGCTATACCGGGCCGCCGACGTTGACATCGAAGTGCTCCACTCAGGACTGTCCGCCGCCCGCCAGAGACAGATCACTTCAGACCTCCGGTCCGGCCGACTGCGAGCTGTATCAGTGGTCGGCATGCTGATCGAGGGTTTCGACCTGCCAAGCCTGAGGCTCCTCGCCTATCACGACAAGCACCGGTCGTTGCCCGCCACAGCACAACTGATCGGAAGGGTCTGCTGCACCGATAGGTGACATCTGAGTTGGCTTGCCGTGATGGCGAGCTGGGAGGATGTCGCTGTGCCCAAGCCCTATCCCCAGGAGTTCCGCGACGATGTCGTGCGGGTCGCCCGTGACCGCGAGCCCGGCGTGACCGTCGAGCAGATCGCCAAGGACTTCGGGGTCCACCCAATGACGTTGTTCAAGTGGCTGCGCCAGGCCGAGATCGAGGACGGCGCCAAGCCCGGTGCGAGCCGGGCCGAGTCGGCCGAGCTGCGCGAGGCGCGTAAGCGGATCAAGCTGCTGGAGCAGGAGAACGAGGTCCTGCGCCGGGCGACCGCGTACTTGTCGCAGGCGAACCTGCCGGGAAAAGGCTCTACCCGCTCGTGAACGAGCTGGCCGCGGACGGGATTCCCGTCGCGGTGACGTGCCGGGTGTTGAACATCGCTCGACAGCCGTACTACCGGTGGCGTGCCCGCCCGGTCGCCGTCACTGAACTCGAGCGGGCGCGGCGGGCGAACGCGTTGTTCGACGCGCACCGCGATGATCCGGAGTTCGGCTACCGGTTCCTGGCCGACGAGGCGCGCGACGCCGGCCTGTCGATGTCGGATCGGACCGCGTGGCGGATCTGCTCGTCGATGGGCTGGTGGAGCGCGTTCGGCAAGAAACGCGGCCGCAACGGCAAGAAGGCCGGCCCGCCGGTCCATGACGATCTGGTCCGGCGTGACTTCACCGCGACCGCGCCGAACCTGTTGTGGCTGGCCGACATCACCGAACACCGCACCACAGAAGGAAAGTTGTATCTGTGCGCGGTCAAGGACGTCTGCTCCAACCGGATCGTCGGCTACTCGATCGATTCCCGGATGAAGTCCCGCCTCGCCGTCACCGCGCTCACCAACGCCCTCGCCCGCCGCGGTGACGTCGCCGGCTGCGTGGTGCACACCGACCGCGGATCGCAATTCCGATCAAGGAAGTTCGTCCGTGCACTTGCTCGCCACGGCCTGTCCGGGTCGATGGGCAGGGTGGGCGCGGCGGGTGACAACGCGGCGATGGAAAGCTTCTTCGCGTTGCTGCAGAACAACGTTCTCGACCGCCGCACCTGGTCCACCCGTGACGAGCTGCGGATCGCGATCGTCACCTGGATCGAACGCACCTACCACCGCCGCAGACGCCAAGCCGCCCTCGGCAGGTTGACCCCCATCGAATACGAAGTAATCATGTCCACGCCAGCCAGTCAGGCTGCGTGACTACAACTGTCACCTATCGGTGCAGCAGACCCCAATGTGGTCGAGATCGCGTACTCTCTAATCGCTCCCGTCGTCGTACGGCACGTAGGAGTGCAACATCCTTTGACCGTTGGACTCGACGCCATCTTCGCCGACCAACACTGCGCTGTTGAACCTGATCGCGGGGCGAAGCGCTTTGAGCGTGATGCCTGCGAGCACGTCCTCATCTGCTGGCCTAGCGATCACAAACTCATGGCACGCTGCCGCGAGGTGCCGGTTCACTTGAGCAACCCGCTCACCGCCGATCACGTGTCGGTGCTCTGGGTAGTGTGGACGGAGCACCAACAGATGCTGCGGCCCTAGCGGGAACCACACCTCATCGGCGTTCCCAAGCCCGACACCCGACCAACCGAGCGCTCGGCGGTCATGCTTCCAAACGGCCACTGGCCGGTCTGTTGTCACGAAACTTGGTCCCCGGCTGATCTCGACCGCCCACGCCATCTCAACGAGGTGTGGCAGGAGCTTTTCTCGCGCCGCCCGGAAGGTCAGCTCGAGCAACTCTTCCTTCTTGGGTGTTCCGTTGATCAGGATGTAGTTCGCGAAGTCCAACGCACCCTGGAGCTCCGACTCAGAAGGAGGCGCGCCGAGATGCTTCTCCGTGAGGAACCTCCGCATCCCCTCCCTACTCACCGGCGACTCACCGGTGAACTCAGCGGCGCTGGCCGGAAACGTCCATCTCTGCATGTGCTCGGGAGTACGTGCGAGCTGGATCGCGATCAGGAAGCTGACCTCCTTACGGATCTCCGTTCGCTTGCGCGGAGTTCGGCCGTCTCGTAGCTCCGCCAGGTGTCCCCTGAGCGGTCGTTCGACCTCTGACAGCGCCACTTCTATAGAGTCGTCCATACCGGACTCAGTGCGAACCGAGTACAGATCTGTCTCTACCGCAACTCGCCTAGTGCTGGCACAGAACGGGAGAGGTCGGTCGCGGCGGCGCACGGCGACCTGCCCCCCGCGGTCTGCCCACCCGGCTAGATAGGACATCGGCAGGAAGTGGTGCCGCTTCCGACGCTGCCCAACGCCGTCGACATCACGCTCAGACATCTCAGAATGGTATTCGATCCACCACAATGCTCGACCGAGCCGGCGACATCATGGCGCACGTTCCCGCGCCGCCA
This sequence comes from Lentzea sp. HUAS12, assembly GCF_024125735.1. NCBI lineage: Bacteria > Bacillati > Actinomycetota > Actinomycetes > Pseudonocardiales > Pseudonocardiaceae > Lentzea > Lentzea sp. HUAS12. Next base: position 2,007,125 of record NZ_CP099738.1, on the reverse strand, counting down.
ACGACTCCGAGCTCCAAGGCGACACCTGCGCGGCGACCGAACGGACAGCGCCACGGCAAGAGTTCAAGCGCTACACCGCATGGCTTCCCGGCCTACGCGACACCTGACCATATGCTGCTCCGATGAAGTGCCAGCGCGACGTCGCGCTTCTTCTCGACCTTGCCGCGGAACCTGGGGTTGACTGGGCGCGCCTCGCAGATATCGGAACCTTCGTCGCAGCGTTGGCGAACGTGGGACTGGTGTCGTTCGCCGTGTTCCAGCTCGTCCTGCTGCGCCGGCAGGTTCGCCTAGCCTCTGACCAGACCGCAGCCACGAAGGCGACCGTTGAGGTCGCTCGGGATTCCGCCGCTGTGGCACGAAGCGCCGTCCTGGAGGCCGCCAGGATCAGAGTTGATGAGCACGCTCCACGCGTCATCGCCCTGATGGAAGACCCTGCCTGGCCACCGCTGGTCGATTCGACACGTTCGGCCATGCCGAACGCAGGTGACCTGCGACTGCTTAATCACCGCTCGCTCGCCGCGAGCCGTGATGCAACGCCTGCCACGCCTTTCGTCTTCGACGGCCAGCGCGAATGGTTCATGTGGTTCAAAATGCGCGGGGTACTCATCAACGAAGGCAGCGGGACCGCCCGTGTCCGACTCGATGGTGAAGCACAGTTCGTCGAAGGTAGCTCCGAACTACTTCCAACCAGCGGATCCACCATGCCACCACCACCCGCGGTGGGAACGCCCGACCGGAACGAGTACCTCCTCCGCCCTGGCCAGTCGGCAGTGTTCGAATGGGGCTACGGCCACACGCTGGGCGAGTGGGCTGACGCCTTCGAGAACCCGAGTCCCCCAAATCCGCGCGGAGCCTGCTTCTTGACTGTAACGGTCATGGACTACTTCGAACACGGCGTTATCGACCACATTTTCATCGAAATGGCCGGCCGCCCGATCAGGCCAATTCCAGGAGCGCTCGGCCAGTGGGGGGTGCCAGAAGACCGATCGCAGGCCGAGCTCGGCATCGTCGTCTATCCACTCCAAAGAACATATCGTTCAGAAGGCTGGAATGGTTTGGAACCCCCTTGGGCGGAGGTTTACAAGCCCTGGAGTGATAAGAATCAGCCGAGCTGATTCGGGCTAGGTATACTCAAGAACACGGGCGGGCCGTCATGTCAGCTCGCCCGTGTTCTGGTCGGCCGCCAGCCGGAGCAGCTGAGAAGCCAGGTCCCGCACTACGTCAGTTTCGGCCTGCACGCCTTCGTACAGGGCTGGCTGGAGGTCGGGCATCTGCCGACGGATCTCGGCCGTCACCTGCTTAACCGGCAGCCATCCCGGCAGTTCTCGCAGGCCACAATTGATCCCCACGAACCGCATGGTGTTGATGTCGCGTTCCTCGCTCCACTGTGCGATCCCGCGCAAGATGCAGGGCAGCAAGCCTGGGTCTGCCGCCAAAGCCGTCGCGACCAACTCACCTACGTTCTCATTGCTGCTGAGGTGGGCAGCCCAGCCCATCAGGTGCTTCATGTGCAGTTCGTTGGCCGCCCAGAGCTGCGATTCCTGCCACGACTGCGACTGAAGCAGTTGCGAGACTCGGTCAGCAGCCGCGTCGGCCAACTCCGCACGCTCTGCCTTCCGGGCAATGAACATCAACTCGCGAAGCAGATGGGCGGCGACCGCGAGCGGCTGCTGATCGGCGGCCTCGTCAATCAGCCGGGCGAACGTGGCGTCGTCAGCGTTGCGCGCCACGGCTGCGGCAAGCCTGGCCGTCGTCGACAACGACCAAGAAAGGAAGCTCACGGTCTCTGGCAACGTCGCCGCGTATGGTGCTGCAGCTTGCAGCCGTCGGCACAGCTCCGCATCAAACGGCCGACTATCCACCCGCGACCACGGCCGTGCCGAGTCAAGCAGCTCACGGTGCTCGCGGGCGAGACGCTGCGACTCGGTCTCGACGTCCTCCTCGACTTCTGGAGGAGCTGGCGGAGCTTCGGCCACATCATCACGTCTCCAAGCGGCGCTAAGGGCAGCGGAAGCCCGCTGCAGTGCAGTAATCGCCTCGACCAGACCCTCGTCATCGTCAACATGGCCGGGGTGAGGCCAAGTTGACGCTGCGTCGACCACGTCGCCCGCAGAACGCTCCACCCACTGGCACCACGGTACGAGCCGCTGCTCGATCGCCGAAATGGCGTGCAGCTCCGCAATCACCACAATTGCCAGAGGGCGCAGGACCTTCACAGCTTCCTGCAACGCTTCCAGAAGCGCCTGCCGATAGGGAACCGTCTCGTAGTGCGATGGCTCAACGGTCAACCGCTCACCGGTATCAGCGCTGTAGATGGGCATGCGGTCGTTCGCCTGGCGACGGAGCCCTTGCCACGCGACCGAAGCCCGCTGCGCCGCCTCACGTTCATGCCGCGCGGTCTCGATCAGTTGCCCCACCGCGCGGGCGAGGTTGACCACCGTCGACGCCGCAGCGTGCGCGACCCCGAGTTCGTGCGGCGTGAACGACAGTTCAGCTACCTCGCGGGCCTCGTCGTCGCTCAACGGCCAAGCCCTGGTCGGCTGCTCGTGATGCTCGCTCAGCTGCAGTTCCTTCCACTCGTGCAGCAGCTCAGGCGGGTAGTGCTCCCAGGTGTCATCGATCTCGAACGCGTGCTCTTCGCACAACAACAGGAGGTTGTCTGCGCTTCGGTTCTCCTCCGCGGACATCCCGTCCTTCCAACGAGGACCGCCCTGCCGCCGCGCGTGGATGTGCGCGACCCTGCTGTTGAGAATCGTCTCGCCGGTGTCGTTGTTCATCCGGTACAGCGGCTTGCGGCAGTCGGGCTTCGCGCAACGGAAGGCCGTCCCGTACAGCTGCTTCACCGTCGTCGACGTCGGAAGCGGGTGAACGATAGGCCTCGGCCTCTCGGCCCCCTCGGCGGTGTCCGTCATACTGACATTCTCGCGCCTGCCGCAGTCCTGACAGGGCGGCACGCCGAGGGTCCGAACACGAGGTACCTGTCGTACTCGGCCACGCTTGAACGTCGCCAGTAGTTCAAGCGCTACGGTGTCCGCTCGATCGCTGCGCGAACGCTGAACCTGCAGTCGTGGCTCAACATCATGTGGATGTCATCAGTGTTGGTCTTTGTCGTGGCGGCAAGGCCGTGAGCGAGTGCTAGTCGTACGACTCCGGAGGGGTCAGCAGCCAAACGTCGCCCGATGTCTTCCTCGCTGTTGTCGATCTCTGCCCAGCAACGTGCGGCGAAAGCCCGAATCGACGGCGAGCGTGAAACGGCGAGCGCAAGCAGGTCGTGCCTGAAGGTGCTTGCCGGCGCCTGAGCCAGTGCACTCTGTAGCAGTCGAGGGTTCTCGATGTCGCCGTCCATGAGGGTCAGCAACAGGTTGCGAGCAATGCGGTCTCGTTCTTGTTCGTCTTCGGCGGCGATGACCAGCAGTCTGTTAGCCGCGAGCACCAGTTCCTTCGGGGAGGTGAGCCGCAGAGAGAAAGGATCATCTTCGCCGCTGCTGATTCCTTGTCCGGCGGCGATTGGTCGTATGGCGTCGAGGATCCTGGTCCGAAGGCCGGTATCGAGCGACACAACACCGCACCGTTGGATAAAGGCGGCGATCGCGTCGATCGCCTCGCGACGCTCGACGTTCAACTCTCGTTGTTCCAGGGCGATCTCGAGCATGGCGGTCACAAACCGGGCGCGGCGATCCGGGTCGCAGATGCGAGCGAACCTGGCCACGCTCACGAGGTCACTCCCGAAACCTGCAGAGCCTGGCGTGTAGGTGCGTGGTCGTGCCGCAGCCTCCAGCGCTTTGTGGGCGTACTCGACGACAACAGGTGTCCGCACGTCCAATTCGTCCAGCACATGCATGAGCCACGGTGCTTCGTCCGCGGCGACGGCAGCTGATAACCGCTCGACTAGATACTTCTTCGCCGGCGACAGGAGCTCCAAAGCACGTTTGATGGCTCGGGGCACAGCTCTTTCCGTAATGCACACCAAGTCTGCGAACTGGTGTGCGGCATCGACGATCAGGTTGGGGTGCATCCGCGCGCACCCCAGAACCAAGTCGACGTGCGCCTCTATGGTCCGCCCTAGCCCTCCCGTTCCAGCAATCGGCGCTAGGCGAGCGAGCAACCTACCTGCCGCATCACGTGACGAGGCCCATACCAAGGCGGCAAGAGCTTTGAGCAGAGTCTCGTTCGCTCCCAGAATCGCCCAGCCACGGACGGGCCCCGCAGTGATCAGACGTCCTTCCAACTTCTCGAACAGCTCGCACGCGTGCTGTTCGGGAACCAGATCACCATGCGCGCCGAGGAACTCGTACGCGGCCCTCGCTTCCCAGAGCGGCCCGTCGACCCATGACTGCTCGGGCGTCAGTTCTTCATCGGGTTGCTTCTGCAGCAGCGCTGCCGCCTTCTTGTGCTTGGCGCCGCGCAGATAGTGGCCGACGGCCAGCCGCACGTTTCCATCGCTCTGGGCGGTACCCAAGCTCTCTTCACACTGCCGCTGATTCGCCAGCGCTGCCCCGGTCGACATTCGGTGTCTCAAGCGCATGAACGCGCGGTGCGCACGATCATGATCCTCCGAGGTGAGTGCTTCCAGACCACGAGCCATCAGCTGATCCTTGCCCTCGAACACGCTGAGCTTGTGGCTCCAGGGAAGCGACTGCGCGGTGTAGTGCGTCTCGTAACCCATGCTCGGACCGCCAAGAGCGAAACGCAGATTACGCAGGTCGTATAGCCACGTGCGCACTTCGGCGTACATCTGCTCACGAGTGCCGCTGGCGACCGCCTGCTTGTAACTTTCAACTGCGGCCGCGACATCATTGCTCCGCGCGAGCGCCTGCCCATGTCGAGCGTGCGCCAACACTCGCAGTGCAGGACCGCAGTCTGCCTCGATTGACGCCAACAGGGACGACCAGTCTCCACGACACTCCGCCACGGCGATTCGTATGCGCCCGACGAACTCCACAGCATTGTCGGACGCTGTCTCCGCATGCCTGAGAGCGCGGTCGCACAAGCTCTCGAAGGCATCAGGGCTGCCAGCAGCGAGCGCCTCTTCCGCCAACCACAGCAGCAATTCACCAGCGAACTCGTCATCATCGCGCACAGCCGTGATCCGCTCGACGACGTCTGGCAACGACATGTCGCCAGCTTCGTAGCGCAACACGGCGAACACCGCCGTTCCAACTCGCGCGGAGACTTCCGGCGACTGTTGGAACTCGTCCATGAGCCTAAGTTCTTGGGGGAATTGGGAGGGAACCTCCCCACGGCGCACTGGGTCCCAGGCTGCCACAACGGCCGCGCGCACCGCTGCGTTGTGCTGTCCACTCGCCCGCAACGCCCGCGTCAGTTGCGGCTGCAGGCTGGCCGCCTGATGGATGTAGCCGCCTCCCTGCAAGGCTGCCATCACCGACATGTACTGCTTGGCAGCAGCTCTCGGGTCCGAGCTGGACAGGTTATCCGCGCCAGTGAGCTGGTCCCTCAGCTCACCGCTGGCAAAAGGGCCGTGAAGGACGACATCTGGGCTGAAGATCGGACCGACCTCGCCCTGAGGCTGGATGACTCGTCTGAACTCGAGTCCGTCTGCGGCAAGCTCACCACACAGGTCCTGAGCGTTGGTGAACATTCGGTCGGCTGAAAGGTTGTTGCAGGTCACCTGCAGACTGCGCCAGGCCGTATCGACCCGGGAGGAATCGACCATCCCGCTGGCCAGCAAGGCATGCACAGTCTGCAGGTCCCGGCCGCCCGGCTGGAGGTCGAACGCCATCACTCGAACCACTGAACAGAACGTTTGAAAAACGTCGCGCGTAATCTCAGAGCCCGTCTCCCGCCTCCAGAGGCGCCGCACGTGTTCTCTGAAGGTGGATAACGCCTTTCGCTCACCTGCATTGTTAGTCAGTTGCTCATCACCGGACGATGGAGGCGCCAACGCCAACCGGCTTACCACGGCGACTAGGTCGTGGTGGACCGATTTCGGAGCTTCCATGTCAGTTGCGATCACGATGCGGTCGATGGCCGGGTTCCAGTCCCGCTCCGTCTCCGGCTCCGCTCCCCCGTTGGGTGGCCTTCGAAGGAACATCTGCACCGCCTGCTCGAGCGCCTGCGCAAGCGGTGACGTCTCCGACGAGCCGAGTTGGAGTCTCTTCTTCGCCTGTATGGCGACGAAACCCTCGTTGCTGGTGAAGGCCACGATGTCGTCAACCGGGTAACCAGCCTGCAGCCCCACATGCGTGAGCCAGCTCGCCGTACGTGGCCACGGCCGCGCCGCACTCGCTGGCAAGGGAACTTCCGCCAGCATGTGCGTGGCAAGCATGGCGCCTACCTGAATCTCGAACCTGAAGCCGCTAGCCGCCGCTGAGCCCCCACTGCTACTGGTCGCCACCCGTGGACCATAGCGGTTACAGCCGACACACACATGGGCCACCATTGAGAGACTGCCGAAGACGGATAGCCACCCATAGGAAAAATATTCAGGCTTCGCGGCAATGATATTACTCCGCACCAGCGGTCAGCATTGCGCCGCACAACCCGAAATCTGGTCAACCGACCCTCAAGGACAACCAGCTATCAGCTGACTAATCCGCCATAAGAATACAGCCTGATTGGCCCTCTAATCTGGCGGCGATCTATCCATACCTACATGAACACACAAACCGCGCAAGCTTGCTACCGGTGGGGGTTCAAGTCCCCCTCGGACACGGAATTACCCCACGAGAGTAATCGTCTCGGTGGGGTAATTGCTTTATGAAGGAACGCCGGTAACCCCAGCCGGCATTCTTTCGCGCCATACGCTCGATCAACGCCACTACGGTCTCATCGACCCGCGGGCGACCACTCCGGTTCGGATAGGTCCACTTCTTGGCGACCAGGCGCCGATGCCACCGCAACACCGTGCCCGGCGACATCAAGCGGTGCTCCCGGAGCCAGCGAGGTAGCCGCCGCACCAACGCGGCCAGCACAGCGCGGTCAGCCCAGTCCAACCGCGGTCGACCATGAGTACGGCGCAACATCGCGACCTCATACCGAAACACCAACAACTCCACTTCCTTCGCTGCTGAAGACCGGCAGAGCAGGACCAACCAGCCGCCCAGCTTGACGAAGATGAGGTACAGCAGTCGCAGCGCCACGCCCACGATCATGCCGACCGAACGACAGGACCCGACCACCGCAGCTCAACGCATGTGTGCAGAGTTCTGGCACCCCATACGGGTGCTCTTTCGCGTCCCACTCGCCGTTCTCGAGCATGGCGAGCTCGCGGGTGCTCTCCCAGACGAGTCGCCGCGAGTAGCGCTTGTCCCGGACCTGCCCCGCGTCGTCGGTCCAGCGGCGCACGACCCCACCAGGGTCGCCGACTTCCGGGTGGAGGTCGGTCAGCAGGGCGTAGTACTCGTACTGCGGGCTCAATCGATCCTAGTTCCGCCGGGGACGGGCTGTGCTGCCGGATTACGCAGTCCGGCAGCACAACTGGCGCGCGTCCGACGTCGCCAACCCCTGCCCCGCAACAGGACCCGCGCGGCAACCCGGACGTAGGCGCTCTGCAGCACCGCATCCCGTGCGGCGTGACCGGCCTACCGGCCCACGAGCAGCTGTCCGAGCACCGCGGCGAGCGCGGTGAGCAGGTACAGCGCGACCGGTCTGCGCAGTGCCCCTCCGACCTCGCCACCGCGCTCCAGACCAGGCCTGGTCGAACTCCCAGACCTCTTCGGTGCCGTCGTCGAGGAGGATGTGCATCCGGTTGAACTCCTCATGGACGCGGGCGAGCGCACCGCCGGCCTGCGCCCAAGCGTCGACCACGGCAGGCGGACAGGGCGCTCGACGGTCCGCACACCAACCAGCACGTGATCGCGACCTGCCCGGACACGACCGGCGAGGTGCGCGGACGGCTCGGCGCGACGGCACCTTCAGCTGCCGTCGATTCGGTGCAGCGTCCACCCGTTGGTGTCGCGGTTGTACCGGACCCTGCACTCGAAGTCCTTGCGGGCAGGCGTGTCCGCTCCTGCCGACCACTGGACCGTGGCGACCACGAAGTAGTCGAAGTACTCGTCCACGTCGGAGGCGGTCACGCTGCTGTGTCCCAGTTCGGCGTCAGCCGGAGTGCCGAGGCGTTCCGCTGCCATCTGCCGGCAGAAGGACGTCGCGGAGTCCTTCAGCTCCTCACGCCTGTCCGGGTCGGGCCAGTGCAGGTCGCTCAACCACACTCCTGCGGCCCCGACGACCGCGAGGACGACGACCGCCGGGATCCACCCGGCGAGCCGCCGGACCACCTGGCTGCCGCTCCCCCGCGGCACCGAGCGGTACGACCCGGCGGGCGGCGCGGGTGAGGACAGCGCTGCGTACGGACTGTCCGAGTGCACGTCGGCGGGGTCGAACGGGCTCCACGGGTTGGGCGACGGCGGCTCAGAAGGCGTGCCAGGGTCATGCGGCTGAGGCGGCGGAACTGGCCGTGCGGCCATCTGCGCGGCGATGGCGTTCGACCATGCCTGGTGTACCGCTGCCTGCGCATCATGATTGCGCTGGTGGAGCCACTGCTCGGTGTACGGCTCAGGCCCGCCTGGCCGGTGCTGGTTCGGGTAGTCCACGCCGACGGCCTGCGCCTGCCAACCGTCGTCACGGTCGTTCGGACCGGTTGGAGAGTCCATGGAGTGCTCCTGCCCTCGGGACGGCCTACTCGAGGACATCGGACGCATGGGCTCGTTGGTTACCCGCAGACGACTGGAACCCAGTGACGTCCGCTGGAAGTCGTTAGCGACCCAGGCGCTGCTGCTCCGCCTGCACCACCCGCTGCTTGGTGAACCGCAAGTTCCACCGACTGAAACCGAACGAACTGTGGGTCACCGACATCGAGCGCCACGAGGCGCTGCTGGACCGAGTGGAGGTGGGAGACCTTCACCGCCGTGTCGTCGCAGCGACGCGGTGAAGCTGGGGGCAGCCTGATCCCCGAGGCGGGGGTGAGGGCGGTAAGCCGCCCCGACAACGCCGGGACGGGCCAGTACTGCCAGATGGTGCGGGCCCGGCAAGCGAGACGGAAGGGCGCACGTGAGGAACCAGCGGCTGAACGCCTCTCAAGAGAGCCACCAGCTCCAATCTGGCGGATCTGGGCTGGATAGCAACGCGCACCCGGACGGCGGCGAGCACGATCGCGCTGCCACGAGGGGAACTCCTGGGCTGGTTGATGTCGCCGGTCGGGAGGCCACGGTGAAGGTCTGCGGCGTAGCCGTGGCGATGTTGCAGGGGCATAGCTGGGCGCCGGCCCCGTCGATCGGATCAGCAGTGAACGTGGGAACCATCCCGGCGGTCCCCGACCCGCACCGCGGCCGGTGGTGTGGTGGGAAGGCTCGTCGTCAGCTGACGCTGCCGGGGTGGGGCGGAGGACCCGTAGTAGTCCGAGATCGGGAAAGCCGGTCGCATGGCGAAGGGGTCCAGCGTGTTCGCAGCACGGAAGCAGGACGAGGAGTGCGCTGGTGAATATCGGTGATCCGTGGCCTGACCTCGACGAGGCCGAACTGCGGGTACTCGCGATGCAGAGAAAGCTGCACCATTGGGCGAAGACCGATCCTGGTCGGCGCTTCGATGATCTCCATAATCTCGTCTATGACCCGTTCTTCCTCGTGGTCGCGTGGGAACGGGTGCGGGGCAACAAGGGCGCACGCACCGCCGGGGTCGACGGGATCGCTCCGCGATCTGTCGGCTTCGGCGCCGGGGAACTGCTGTCACGACTGCGAGCGCAGCTCAAGGCCGGGCAGTTCGTTCCCCAGCGGGTGCGGGAGAAGACGATTCCGAAGGCGTCGGGCAAGATCCGGCGTCTCGGGATCCCGACGACCGCGGACCGGGTCGTGCAGGCCGTGGTGAAGCTGGTGCTCGAGCCGATCTTCGAGGCGGACTTCCAGCCATGTTCCTATGGTTTCCGTCCGAGGCGCCGGGCCCAGGACGCGATCGCCGAGATCCATTACCTCGCCTCACCGTCTCGGAACTACGAGTGGGTGTTCGAGGCCGACATCGCGGCGTGTTTCGACGAGATCGACCACACCGCGCTCCTGGCGCGGCTGCGTGGACGTATCTCCGACAAGCGGGTTCTGGGTTGGGTGGCGACGTTCCTGCGGGCCGGGATCCTCTCCGAGGAGGGTCTGCACCGCGAGACGACCACCGGCACCCCGCAGGGTGGGATCTTGTCGCCGTTGCTAGCCAACATCGCCTTGTCCGTGCTGGACGAGCACTTCGCCCGGAAGTGGGCGGCGCTGGGTCCGGAGTGGACACGCGCCAAGCACCGCCGCGCCGGTGGCCCGGTCATGAAACTCGTCCGCTACGCGGACGACTTCGTGGTCATGGTCGGCGGCCGTCGCGAGCATGCCGAAGCGTTGTGGGACGAGGTTGCCGCGGTGCTCGCACCGATGGGCCTGCGCCTGTCGGTGGAGAAGACCAGGGTCTGTCACATCGACGAGGGGTTCGACTTCCTGGGCTGGCACATCCAGCGCCAAGTCTGGCGGAGCCGAACTGGCAAGCGGGCGGTCTACACCTACCCGTCGAAAAAGGCGCTGGCCTCAATCGTCGGGAAGATACGAGACCTGACCCGTCGAGCGAACCATCGAACGCTCGCGGATCTGCTGCACCGGCTCAACCCGGTGTTGCGGGGTTGGTGCACCTATTTCCAGCACGGCGTGTCGTCGCGGACCTTCGGCTATGTCGACCACTTCGCCTTCTGGCGGGTCGTCGGCTGGCTCCGCAAACGACACGTCGGGCTGAACATGCACACCCTGGTCCGGCGTTTCCTGCCAGGATGGCAGATCCGCGCCGGAAGGATCGAGTTGTTCCGCCCGGAGATGGTGGCCATCGTGCGCTACCGCTACCAGGGAGCTCGCATCCCCACGCCGTGGGCAAGCGCGCCAACCAGAATTGCTGCCCCAGTGGCATGAACACGTGGAGAGCCGGATGCGGTGGAAGTCGCACGTCCGGTTCGGAGGGCGGGCCCCGGAAACCCACCAGCAGAAATGCTGGCAGGGCGCCAGGGTCCGACCCCTACACCGAACACCGCACCACAGAGGGAAAGTTGTATCTGTGTGCGGTCAAGGACGTCTGCTCCAACCGGATCGTGGGCTACTCGATCGACTCCCGGATGAAGTCCCGTCTCGCCGTCACCGCGCTCACCAACGCCCTCGCCCGGCGAGGTGAGGTCGCTGGCTGCGTGGTGCACACCGACCGCGGATCGCAATTCCGATCAAGGAAATTCGTCCGTGCACTTGCCCGCCACGGCCTGTCCGGGTCGATGGGCAGGGTGGGCGCGGCGGGTGACAACGCGGCGATGGAAAGCTTCTTCGCGTTGCTGCAGAACAACGTTCTCGACCGCCGCACCTGGTCCACCCGTGACGAGCTGCGGATCGCGATCGTCACCTGGATCGAACGCACCTATCACCGCCGCAGACGCCAAGCCGGTCTCGGCAGGTTGACCCCCATCGAATACGAAGTAATCATGTCCGCGTCAGCCAGTCAGGCTGCGTGACTACAACTGTCACCTACTCGTGCAGCAGACCCAAGCGGCTCAGCGAAAAGGTGCGGTGGACTGGGTTCCCGCGCCGACGCCTGCGTGGTTCCGGTCTCGGCCGCGCTACTTCTGTAGCTCGAAGGAGGTGATGTCGAGCCGGCCAGTGGCGATTAGGACCACAACGATGATCAAGGTCGCCACGCTCCAAAATGAAGTACTGAATCGCGAGTAGGTCTCCAGTGAGTCGGCCGCGCTCCGCGCGGCTCTAGACAACCAGGTGGACCGCGTGGCGCGGAGAACCGGCAAAGGTGCGCCCTCGCTGTCGAACGCATCGATCCTGCTAGCGATCTCGGCGTGGAGTCGTAGGGTCGCGGGACCGGCAACGATGATGATCACGTCACGCAGGACTTGAGTGACCTCGGGCGGGTAGCTAGGCGCAAGTGAGTCGGTGCGGGCCAAGAACAGACGCAGTCGGCGGGCACACCCGTGCAGTACGGAACCGATGGGGTGATCGCCCGACACGATGTCCACTCGCCGCGCAGCCGCAGTCAGTGTCCGTGAGGTGCGCGCGAGGTGCGCCCGGCGTCGACCGAGCGGGTCGACCACGCCCCAGCGCCGAATCGGCGAGTGCTGCGTGTCGAGGTGGATGCAACGGTGGGCCAGGACCGCAGCGACAGTGGAGGGCATGGACCGGTCGACGGCCCACTTCACAATCGTCACGACGAGCCAGACCAGCACGAAACTCGCCATCCACAACAGGTCGACCAGGTCCTGGGTCGTGAACTGCGCTGCTGCGGGCGATCGTGGCGGAGCGGGGGACGCCGTCGTGGCGCCGTAGGCGATAAGCGTGTTGAGCACACCGATCATGCCGGACGCGCCCGCGCAGAAGCGCAACTGAGACCACAGGTACACGCGGCGCTGAAACTCCACGCGGCGGGCCAGTGCAACCTCGCCGACGGGGAAGACGAAGCGGGGTAGGGAGCCGGTGACCGGGTCACGGTAGGCGCGCACCGAGTACGACATCGCACGCAACAACGACACGACACCGAGCAGCGTGCCGAGAACGACCGCGGGAGGAAAGAGAGCCGCAGCCGAGACTTCGCGGCCCTGAATCAAGGGTCCCGCCAGGCGTGGTGAGCACACCACGACCGAGGCGACGAATCCCACGCAAAGCATCCACACTGTCCGTGAGTACACGGTGCGCGCGAACGGGCCGGTCAGGTCACTCAGGACGTGGACGAACCAGCCTGTTCTGGACTGGCGCCACCTGGTCCGCAACACGATCCTGCGCGCCTTTAGCGACAGCATCCTTGGAACAGCGGTGACACGATTGCCCGCGCCGTTGGAGGTCTCTCGGACCAGATCGCTCAGAACGAAGCTGGCCCGCGCGAACACGATGAACCCGAGAAACACGACGAGCGTGGCCGCCGGAGCGGACAGCGTGATCACGAGAATGCTGCGCAACGTCACCGCCACTGGGTACCACAGCGGCGCGATGAGGTGATCGTTGGATGGAAGACTGACTCGCGTCATCAGCCGGACGAATCAACGAGAACAGTTCTCTGCAGCGCCGCACCGGCCCAGATCTGGCAGGAACACGGATGCACGGCCAGCTCGACATCAGTAACTCAAATCGGACAACTCGATTCGTATTCCAGTCCAACGGAAGCCACGTCGACTGCGCATTCGCGTGGAGAGCACGCAGCCGACGTGGGCCGATCACGCTTCGTCAAGCGGCGTCCGGATACTGCTGATCCCCCGTCAGCACACCACCTGGTGGTTCGCTCCGGCGGTGTAGGTCTCCGCGTAGTGCCGGCCGTCGGGCCAGGTCAGCTTCACCTGGAAGCGCACGCACGTTGCTCCAGGGGCGTAGACCTGTTTGGTGTAGCTCGGCTGGTCGTAGTAGTCCGGGGGTTCCACCAGTTCGCCCGGCACCGCATCGGACCAGATCCTCTTGAGCGTCTGCCCGCCCGCGGGGTTCCCGCGGACCCGGATCCAGTTGGTCTGGCAGCTGTAGGAGTAGTAGACGTCGACGTAGGAGACGACCTGGCCGTACTCGGTCTCGATGCCGCGCGTCGCGATGAGTCCCGCGTTCTGGTTGCAGGCCGGCGAACCCGCATCGGGGTAGGTGCCGTGGTGCTGGGGCCCAGCGTGGGCCGTGCCCGTCAACATGGTCGTTGCAGCGACCGTGGCAGCCGCAGCTGCGGCTACCTTGGCCATTCTCGCGATGATGGTCATCAGCGGTCCTCTTGATGTCGGCCGGGCGGGTTGCCCGGGGCACAACACCATTGACCTGCGAGAACGCCCTCTACGACCAGACTCTGCGCTGGTCCCGGACGGTTTCGGCGACAACTCCGTACACATCCGTACGCCATTGCGGCCAGTTGTCGGGTAGGCCGCTCTTTCGGTGGGACCGGCCTACCTGGGATGCGGCTAGCTTGAGGACGACGCCGATACCGGGAGGACGGGTGGAAATTCTTACCGGAGACGAATTCGCGCGGGAGCTGGGCGCGCGACGCGCGAGATCTGGGAAGTCCTATCGGCTGCTGTCCACGGAGATCGGGCTTGGGCAAGCGACGATTTCCGGTTGGTGCACCGGTAGGCACCTGCCGCAAACCACGGTGACCGACCGCTTTGTGGCGTTGCTGGACGCGTTGAAGGTGCCAGCCGCCGAAAAGGACACGTTTCTGGACGCGCTGGTTCGCCTGCGGTCGGTTCGCGGTGCCGCTGCTAGTCCCGATACCAATCCCTATCCGGGTTTGCGTGCCTTTCGGGTCGACGAAGCGGATCGCTTCTTCGGGCGGGAGGAGCTGACCGCCCGCCTAGTCTCTGCGGTCGCGGCCGGGTCTGTGATCGTTGTCGGTGCGTCCGGTAGTGGAAAGACGTCGCTCCTGCGCGCGGGGCTCGTGCCCGCGTTGGCCTCACCGGTCGTGTTCGTTTCGGTCGGCGCCGTCGATGCGCTCGCTTCCGCGGCCGATAGCGCAGTGGTCGTGGTCGACCATCTCGAGGAGCTGTTCACCCTGCACTCCGATGAAGAAGTGCGGCGGGAGTTTCTGGCGAAGGTGTCAGCCCGGTCGGCGCCGGTTGTGTTCGGGTTGCGCGCCGATTTCTACGACCAAGCCCTGCGATACCCGTTCCTCGCGGGGCTGCTGCGTGACCGTCAGGTGATCGTCGAGCCGATGACCGGTGCGGAGCTGCGCGAGGTCGTGGTCCGGCCCGCTGCCGCGGTGGAGTTGCCCCTGGAACCGGGTCTGGTGGAGCTGCTGGTGCGGGACACGGCAGGTGCGGCGGCCGGATTGCCTCTGTTGTCGCATGCGGTGCACGCCACGGTAGAGCACTTCATGGCGGAGGCGGGCACAGAAGGCCGGGTGGTGCGGGTTGAGCACTATCAGGGTGTCGGCGGTGTGCACGGCGCGATCGCGCGCAGCGCTGCCCTCGCCGTCCAGGCGATTCCCACAGGATCGTTGCCACTGGTCCGGCAATTGTTCCTGCGCTTGGTCAGAATCGACGACGATGCCGCTGACACCCGGCGCCGGATCGGCTTCGACGAGATGTTCGATGGACGGACCGACGAGGAGGTCGACGCCCTCTCGACGGTTCTCGACGTGTTCGTCACGTATCGGCTTTTGACCGTGGACGCGGACAGCGTGGAGATCAGTCATGAGGCGCTGCTCTCGGCGTGGCCGCTGCTTTCGGAGTGGCTGGCCGAGGACCGGGTCGGCAGGCACGTACACAGCCGACTCACGGCCGCGTCGAAGCGGTGGAGGGCATCGGACGACGCCGATGATCACCTCTACCGCAACTCCGAGCTGGCTGCCGCAGAAGCCTGGGCGACCACCGCCGGTACCGGAACGCTCAACCGGTTGGAGACAGAGTTCCTGGCTGCGTCGGCCCGGTCGCGTGCCGCTGGCACCGAGGCCGAACGCCGTCGTGTACAGCACCGCAACCGCCTGATCACCGCCCTACTGGCGCTGACGCTGGTCGCGACCGGGACGACGATCTACGCGCGGTCGGTGTCCACCGCGGCGGACGCTCAACGGACCGCGGAACGTTCCCGAGCGCTCGCAGCTACAGCGAACCGGTTGCGCGACAAGGATCCGACGCTGGCCGGCCAGCTCGCACTCGCCGCATACCGGATCACACCGACGCCAGAAGCTCGGTCCGCGCTGCTCGACGCAGCCTCCAGGCCTCTGGCCACTCGTCTGCGCGCTCCGCACGGCAGCGCCGGATCCTTGGCAGTCAAAGGAGACCTGCTGGCGGTCGGTAGCGACACAGGTGAGGTCACGCTCACCGGAGCTGGCGGCGCCACGGTTGGCGCCGTCGACGCTGAGGGAGCCGTGAGCGCGATGGCGGTGAGCAAGGACGGCACGCTGCTGGCCGCAGCTGGTGGCAGCGGCGTGGTGTCGGTCTGGAGGCTGCAGGCCGGTGGTCCGCCGGTTGCGTTGACCCGCCACAACGCCGGGTCCGCGCGGGTGTTCGCGCTGGCGTTCAGTCCAGATGGGACGGCGCTCGCGGCGGCGAGCGGGGATCTCGCGGTCCGCCTGTGGCAGGTGGGCAGCGGCGACGCGCCCACGATCTTGACCGGACCGCGCGAGGCGGTGAAAGGCGTGGCATTCACCCCGGACGGTGCCCGGATCGCCGCAGGTGGCGACGATGGAACAGTGCACGTCTGGGAGATGTCCGGCAACAGTCCCCCGATCGTGCTCACAGGCCCGACCAGCAAGGTGTACTCGATCGCCGTGTCCCCGGACGGCCGATCACTGGTGGCAGGCACCTCCAGCGAGCATGTGATCTATCGGTGGAACCTCGACAACCCCGGCCAGGCACCCGACCGATTCACCGGACCGGAAAGCTGGATCAACGTTGTCGCCTTCAGCCCTGACGGCAGCCGCCTCGCCGCAGGGAGCTCCGACACCCGTCTATGGCAGTGGGACCTGCAGTCAGGCCGGTCACTGAACACCCTGCCCCATCCGAAGCCTGTGACCGCCATCGAGTTCAAGGACGACCGCACACCGGTCACCTTGGCCACGGACGGTATCGCCCGAGTATGGAGCGGCACCGGACCAGTGCTCACAGGACCGGATGCACAGGTGTACTCAGCTTCCTTCGACATGGCCGGGCGCCGGCTGCTAATCGGCTCGGGTGACAACACCGCTCGCCTCTGGGACGTCTCAGATCCCCTTCATCCATCCTTAGCCACACCGGCTGTCAACGGTGACCCTACGGCGAGACTCAGCGGAGCATCAGCGATCACGCCCGACGGCAACACACTCATCCTCGGTACAACGGATGGCTCGATCAGCGTCCAGTCGCCCGGCGGCAAACCGGTGAACCTGCCTCTCGCCACCGCGACCGTGCAAGCCGTCGTGCTCGACCGCACAGGCCGCACCGCGGCAGTGTCCAGCGACGACGGCACCGTGCACCTGGTGGACCTCACCGAACCCGCGAACCCTCGTGCCGGGGCGGTGCTGTCCGCGTCGACGGGCATTGCCTACGGCACCCGTTTCAGTCCCGATGGACGACTGCTCGCCGTCGGCACCGCAGGCAGCGAGGGACACCTGTGGGATCTCACCGACCGCGCGAAACCACGTCTGCTGACCACCGTCAGCGGCTTCCACGGCCCCGTGTACGCCGCCGCCTTCAACCACGACGGCAGCCTCGCCGCCTTCGCCGGCTCTGACTACGCAGTACGCCTCGTTGACCTGACCCGACCGGCAAGCCCTGTTGCCCTGGATCGACCGTTGCTCGGACCGGTGGGCGAGGTCTACGAGCTCGCGTTCCACCCGAACAGGGATGAACTGGCCGTCAGTAGCGTCGACGGCACGATTCGTTTGTGGGATCTCACCGCACCCAGCGAACCAGTCGCGATCGGCACCCTCGATGCCGGAGACGGCCTGCTGACCGCGGCATTCTCAGCAGATGGCCGCCGCCTGGCAGCAGGCGGCCGCAGCGGAACCACCCGCATGTGGCACATCGAGCCAGAGGAGGCGGCGTCGCTGATCTGCACCACCGCCGGCGCACCCATCACACCTGAGGAGTGGGCGCAGTTCGTACCCGACCACCCGTACACCCCGCCATGCGGATGATGCCTGTGAGCCAGGGACATTCCTATGCGGAATTCCGGCGAGTGCCCCGAGCGATGTGCACCGCATCAAGACCCCTGCTGGAGATTCAGCGGGTCATCACGAGGAGGTTCGCGTTGTCGGCGGAGTGTTGGGCGCGGCCGCGCGCCACCCGCGGCGTGGCGCCGTAAGGTCGGACCGTGGACGGGGGTCGAGTAGCTGCGTGGGGTTTCCTCTACCAATATCTGCGTACGGTCGAGGCAGTGCTCGCGACGGTCTCAAACGAACGGTTCAAAGCCTGTCGGGTCGAAGGTGCCAGTGGGTCCGACCAGCTAGACGTCGTTGACTTCGACCTCATCGGCGCTGACGGTGAGACACTGCTCGCCGCACAGGTCAAGACCGGCCTTTCGACCACTCCCCTAGGCACCGGGGTCGCCTACCGCATCCTGGTTGAGCTCGTGACCCGCTGCGATGCCGAGTGCTATCAGTTGCTGACCAATGTCCGGTTGGCCTCCGGGACGACCAAACTGGCGAATCTCCTCGCCCGAGCCGACCTCACGATCGACGATCGACGGAACGAACTGCAACGCGTGCTGGCCGAGGCACGGTCGACCTCAACAGCGACAGACCTCACTGACGACCAGGTCGAGCGGCTTGCACGCTGCCGCATACTCGTTGATCAGCGTGGTCGCACCGACGTCGCGGACTCGGTGAAAACGCAGGTCTGGGACTTCCGCCGTCAGTACGGGCTCGGTATCGGACACCGCTCGTCGGGCCTGCTGCTGGCCCACCTATTGACCGAGGTACACCGAAAAGCTGCCTTCGCCGAACAAGCCGACTGGACGAAGGCCGAGGTGATGGACGCGATAGTCCAGGACGAGCGGGACATCGTCGAGCTTCTCGGGAGCCGCGACTGGGGCAGCGTTCTCGGGTTGATGGCACCCGTACCCGACCTTCCCCGGACCACGCAGGTCCAGCAAATCGTCAGCGCGCTGGACCCCTACCGTCCGACCGGGCGCTCGGTACGGCACTGCACCCTTACCGGCCTGTCCGGGATCGGAAAGTCCAGCCTCGCCTCCGCCTACGTCGCGGCCTACGCGGACGCCTATTCCGCGATCTATTGGATGGACGCGACCAGTTCGGACAGCATCGAAGACGGCTTCCAAGCGCTGGCCGGTCGCCTCGGGATCGAACAGACCGGCGCCAGCGAGCACTTGCGATCAGCGGTGCACGAAGCGCTGAGCACGCAACCAGGCAGGTTCCTTCTCGTGCTCGACGACGCCACAGCCGAACTGGCGCGGCAATGGACCCCCACCCTGGCCGACGCAGACGTGCTCGTGACGACCATCGACAGCACAGCCCGCCTGGGGAGCCCGATCGCAGTCCCCACCCTGACGCCCGATGAGGCTGCTGAGCTCCTGCGCCTACGGCTCGACGAACCTACTGCCGGACTCGATGACCAGGCGCAGCGGCTGGCGGTCGAGCTGGAACGCTGGCCTTTGGCCCTGGAGCTCGCGGCGGCCTATCTCCGCGGGTGCGGCTACACGCTCGCCGACGTCGACTACTACCTCGAAGCGTTGAAGGTGCGGTCACTCGGCGACGAACTCTCCATTCCCCCGGGCTACCCGCGAACACTCGTCGCCGCCATCGATCTAGGACTTGAGGTCCTGTTCAGATCCAACCCCGGAGACACTGCCGCCTTGGCAGCCGAGATGCTGCAACGCGCGAGCTACCTCAGCAGCCGACGCGTGCCTATTCAACTCCTGGTAGCGCCGTTGGTCCTGGGTGCCGACGGCCTTCCCGCATACGACGACCTCTCCAGCGCTCACGGGCCCGTCGTGCTAGAGGACCTGCGGCCACACGAAGCCGTGCGCGCACTGTGCAGGATCTCGTTCGTCCGGCATGACGAGCGGCTGGCCTGGCGCAGCTCCGACCTTCTGCCCGGCGCGAACCACACCATCGCCCTCAATGCAGTACTGCAGGAGGTGGTCCGCAACCGACTTGAACACGGAAATCGGCCAGACGAGTGGAAAGACGAGCTTCAACGCCTGGCGATGCACACCGACCACTGGTTGTCTGCCGCCACGCACAACCACGAGACCACCAAGGCACACCAGCTCGCGCCACACGCCGCCACACTGACCGCTCACCTGCGCCGCCTCGGCGTCACCGGCCGCCGCATCGCCGTACTGGCGGGAAATCTCGCCAGCACCTACATCGCTACAGGCCGCGATGATGAGGCAATCGACCTGTTGCGTACCGAGCTCGACATGCTCCTGGGGGACGCCGACGGGGTCGATCTGTTTCTCGAACACCAAGCACGCTTGCATCTGGCTCGTGCGATCACCAACTCGGATCAAGCGATCCAGGCGGACCCGAACTCCGTGGTGACAGAACTCGCTCGAGTGTTCACCTACGCACAAACGCTCGCACTCAACGACGACACCCACCGCGCCGCGACAACGTTCTGCGTCACCGCCCTCAGCATCTTGAGTATTCTTCATGATCGAGTGCCCGCAACAGACAGCTCGAACGCCCTGGTCACAGTTCTTCACGACCTGCAGGAGCGCCTGCCCAGCACAAGCCTCGCCGAGGACGTGAGCTCCTTTGAAGAGGTAAACCGGCTGATCAGCGAAGGCGAAGACGAGGAAGCCGAACGTATCGCACGGACACTTCTCACGCGTTCACGGCACGGTTTCAGCGTTAACACTGAAATACGCAGGCTTCTAGCGGAGTCACTAGCAGCACAGAAGAAATGGGGGGAATGCAGAATTGAGATTGATAATCTCGCAGGCGAACTCGGATGCCCTCCCCTGTCGCGAGAATCGGCACAGCAGGCGCTACACAACATCGCCTTGAACCTGGTGGTCGCCGCGCGACTAGACCTAGCTTCACCAGGACCACGATTGCTACTACAGCACATTTTGAATCTACCGTGCTTCGTTCATACCATCGAGATCTCTCAGGGTGAGTACAAGGCAAAGTTCGAGATCTTCTCGCTGGCCAGCGCAGCATTCAACGGAAATCCGAAGGAAATTGAGGATCGCCTAGCCTCCGTTGACACCGAAGAACTCCGGAAACATTCGGAGCAAGATGCGAGCTTCAGCTTCCTCTCGCGAGAGATAATCAGGTTCTCTCAGTCGATTCTTCGGGCTCACGAACGCGCATAGGATCTGGTCGCCGACCACCGAGCGAAACACGTCGCCGACAGCCCCGTCAGAATAGGGTCCTTGATAGGCGGTTCCTCGACAAGGCTGCTCCGACCCGCAGCCCGATCTCGCCTGTGAGGTGGAAGACCTCGCGATCAGCGGCCGGCGCGGGACGTCCGGCTTCTCTCACCTTGTCGTTTCCGCGCAGGTTGGATGGCGAGTTTGCCGAGCATCTCCAGTAACACCGGCACCGGCACCGGCTCGCCGGGCTGGAGCGGCAGGCTGCCGCTGTTCCCAGGCTGCTGTCGATGTTCGCAGTCGCCATCGCGGATGCCCGAAGTTCTGTGCACGCTCGATGAACACCGGTGCGTCTGCTGAACATGATCAGCCACGTCGGACATGAGGGCAGAGGTGGCGCTGCCTATAACCGCCGAGCACGTCGGCGCCAGCTGCGGCCCAGAACGCTCGCGACTCTGCGAGATGGCTGCCGAGTGTGTGCCAGCTCAGGCCGGGGTGTTCAGCGCGCAGGGCCGAGAGACCGGCGCTGGCCAGACCGCAACGCTGGTGGAGCGGGTCGGTGTAGGGCTGCTCGACCCAGGCCAGGCCGCAGCGGCGGCAGGCCTGATAGTCGACGGCGAAAACAGGTTGATCGTTGAGGTGAGCGGCACGCTCACGCCAGCCGGGACGCCCCGTCGAGGCCGTATCCCACCAGCCGGACGACGCCGAAGCACCTCGTGACCGACGGAGTCCTTCGCCGCTGATCCATCTCATGACGGCACGCCAGGAACCTAGATCGGAAACACGCACGGTGTCGGCGCGCATGGCCAAGTGCCGGGCTGCCTGGGCATTGCCGCTCACCGCGTCCTCGCGGTGGGAGCGGTGTCGATGTTCGAAGTGGGCATGGTGGCAGTCCGCGACCTAGTTCAACTCGTTACTGCAGGGGATGCAGAAGTCGCAGTAGCGTTCGACGGCGGTTCGCTGGCAGCCGACGCAGACCGGTTCGCCGCAGCGGTAGCAGAGGAACGACGCGCTGTCGGCGAGGTCGAAAGACAGGTTCGGGTTCGCGCGGTGCATCGCTCGCTCGGTGGACTCACAGGCCTCGATGCATCGGCCGGTGGAGCCTCGTTCGCGGCGATCGGGGAAGACCGTGCACGTGGTGTACCTGTGCACTGGGTTGTGGTCGAACGGGTTCGTGCAGCCGTTGGGGCAGGGCCAGTTCCGCGGGCGCAGCGTTGACGGGTCGCACGTGTGGCAGGAGTCGGCGGCGAGCCCGCTGCCGGGATGATTCGGGCACTCCCGCTTGAGCGGGAAGTCCTTGCCCGTGCGGGGTGACAGATAGCCAGGTGGTGGTGCGTGCCGGTACGCGCAGTTGTAGCAGTTGACGTGCTCGGCCCAGTTCGTGGCGGCCGGCAGGATCCGCGCGCGGTCCGGTCGGATGACCGATCCGCAGACGGTCATGAGGCCGTCCTCGCTGATGTGCAGCTTGCCGCTTCTCCAGCGAACGACCCTGACTGAGTGCTGCGCAGTACCGGGTGCGTGCGTGACGACGTCAGCGGGGTTCATGACGAGGGCCTGTCCTTCCACTTGGGTTCCGTGGCGGCTTTCGCCGGACGCTGGTCTACCACGGACCTCCGACACATCCGGGCCGCATAGCTGTTCACCACTCGTTCGTGAACCTGCAGGCCGGTTCCTGAGCTGTCAGGACCTGCGGTCAGCGACGGTGTTCTTGTCGGTAGCCGGCCACTGGACGTCCTCGCATCCGAAGAACCACTCATAGGACCAGCTGTGCTCGACCTCAAGCCGGTCCGCCCACGGGAGCACCGATGTCGCCAGCCTGAGCACCGCCCCGATGAACTCGGCGAGAGGCCCAGACCAACGTGCTCCGCACAGAGCAAGGCCGTGATACGGCTCATCGATGCGGCAAGCGTTGATCAGGAACAGATCCGCGAGACTAGGTCGGGAAGTGCGACAAACTCTGCGTCGCTGCTCACGTACGCCGCTGGCACCGGCTTTCTGGTGACGAAGAGCGCCTTCACCGTGTATGGGTGGGAGGTGGCCCGTGCGGGCAACCCCAGTGCGTGTGCCACTGCGGCGGCGTGTGGTGCGAGATCAGCGATCTTGCGCTGGAACTGCTCGATGTACGACGGTGTCTTCGACGAGGAGCCGAAGAAGCGATCGAGGTGTCGCCGGATCTCAGGGATCGCATATACGTCAACGGGATCCTTGACTTCCAACAGCCAGATCGTGGCTCTGTCCGGATGTCCGGCGACGGCGTCGATCTCGGTGTTCAGGACTGGTACTCCAAGGCGCTGAGGTTTGGTCTCCTTAACGGCCTCGACGACGTGCCACCCGTGTTCGCGCAGCAGGCGCGCCACGTCACGTTCCAATGCCTTGTTGCGGCGATCGCGGACCTTGCTGAGTGCGGTCTCGACTACAGGCGGCCCGGGTGGCTGGCTCCACGGCAACTGGCCCTGCTGGAGGTGGTTTTGGTACACCATCAGGCTTGTCTTGCAGAAGTGCGGCGCGATGATCATCGAGCCGTCCTCAAGGACGGGCACGGGCTGGACGAGCAGTCTGCGGCGCCGTGTCCTTGCTTGCCAAGGCTTCCAGTCCGCAGTGCGCATGTCGTGGCTTGTACTGGTGAGCATGCGCATCGCCGCCTGTACGCGAGCGGGACCCTCGGGCTCCTCCCCCATCACTGTCGCAGTGAGGACGTGGTCCACAACGTCCTGGAACGTTGCCACAGCGACGGAGCCCTCATGCGGACCGAAACGCCAGGTGATCAGTCCCAACAGGACTGAGAACAGGTCGGTAGCTGTGACTCCGTAACCGTGCGACATGGCCGCGTCTACATCGACGGGTGCTAGCTGACCATCGCCCGCGTCTACAGCCTGATCATCGTTGTCACGTGCCCTCTCGGCCATGTTGTACGCGGCTCGTGCGTGACGGAACGCTTCGATATCCAGATCGTAGGTGTGCCGATCGGCGGTGTTCGCGTTGGGCGTACGCACGGCATCGGGGTGCGCGGCGGCGGCGCTGATCAGCTCGATCTCGTATGCCTGGCTGATGCGCAGGGCACGCGGCGTGACCTGATGGTGGATTGCCTCGCTGCGCGAGGCTGCAGCCAGGTAGGCGTTCGCTGCGGCAAGGATCTCGCTCCAGGTCACCACATCGACAGGCAGGTCTGCGGCAGGCGCGGTCCTCAGTGCCGCTTCTACCGCGGTCTCCACGCAGCGCCGCAAGGTGAGCTGCTCCTGTTCAATGTGCTCATATCGCTGTTCGGGATCCCACGTGACCGCCATGTGGGTCGCGGCACGCTGAATGTCTCGCAGGGTCCGCTCGATGTGCACGACGACGCACTGCAACTGGTGCATCGCGTACAACACCAGGTCGTGCAGCGAATGCTGGGCGAGCCGCTGTGTCAATACCCGCAGTGCGGCGGGTGCCAGTGTGTCACGATCGAGAGCTTTGGCGGCCGCACCGACGTAGTCACCCGGTGCGACGCCGGCCTCGCGGATGGCTTCGGCGATCAGCCGGTCGATGTCCGATACGTGCGCCCGATCCAGCTGGATCGGGCGTGGCAGGTCGTTCTGAGTCGTGAACGTCTGAGTGATCTCCAGGGCGAACGTGGGCGGCGACGCGCACCACGCCTCGACGATAGCGGCGATGGCCTCGGGTGATGAGGCTTCCGATTTCTGCAGCAGGGCGCGGATCGCGTCCGCCATGGCTGCTCGGCCCGCCGTAGTGTCACGGTCCACTTGCGACGCAAACTCGTCGCAGTCGACCTGGAAGGTCGCGTGTACGACCACGCGCCCCGCCGGGTTCACGTCACGCCGACAGCTGCTCACCAGGATCGGCGCGTAACCGGCTGCGCCACGTGCTGGAGTGTCGACGATGGTGTCCTCTGCACGAGCGCGGTCAGCCGGACGCAGTTCGATGAGATAGCCGGCGACGTCGCTGACCGCGTGGCACGCCCTCCACTGGGCTTCCACTTGACGCAGGCCGAACCCGAACGAGCCCGACAGTGTGTACAGCAGGCTGCCGTCCTGCCCGCTCCATCCATCGGACAGGGCGGTCAGGGCTACCGGGACCGCGTCAGGGAAAACGGTCCACGCCGTGATCGGCGGCCGCGTGTGCATACCAGCCGTTGTCATGACACCGCTCCGCGGGCCGCCCCGGTCGGCGGCAGGGCCGCACCGGAGTGGGGTGAGTCCCACCAGCCGGCCAGTGCCGCTCCCGACGACTGCCGATCGAGAGCGTCGCAGTCTCGCAGTGCGGGCAATCCCAGCGTTGCCATGGCCTGTTCGATGTCGGCGAAGTCGGCCGATCGGTTCCACTCCGCGTCACCCGCGTGCGGGGCGATCGAGATGAACGACGGGTTGAGCCCTCCCCGGAAGAAACTCTTGCCGTTGGCTCGCCACCATTCCCAAGTGTCGATCGCTTCCCAGCCGTGATAGTCGGGAAGGTCGGGACGCGCCATGTCGCGGCAGAACATGAACAGATCGGTGTCGGCGCTCGCGGTGCGGGCGATCCAGCGCAGATCATCCATTGACACCGCCATCATTCCCCGACGAGCGGGAGCAACGACGTGCGCGGCCGTAACGACCACCAGCAGCGGCACGACCTCTGTACCAGGATGCAGGCTCAGGGTGCCACCCGCCATCGGCACCCCAATCGGATCATTCGGTGCCGCAGCAGCATCACGCACGACCGCCTGCGCCGCGCTCTGCCCGTCGAACCGAAGCGCACCCGCATCCAATGCAGTGACGACCTGAACCAACAGAGCCTTGGTACCTCCGCACATGAGCACCCATTGCACGGCATCATCGGCCACGCGCACTCCCTCGGGCTCGTCGCCGGGCCCGAGAACAACATCGCCGAAACGCCACAGTGCCCGGCGAACCTCAGCAGCACCCAATCGGGCGAATCGCTGCTCGGTCAGCGGCCGCACGGCATGACGAGCAAGTTCGACGACACCGTGTCCGGTGATCTCCGGCAAGAACGCCAACGGCAGCCAGTCCGGCCGGTCAGCGTGACCGGCTCGACGCACACGGAGAAACCTTCCGAACGGACTTTGAGGATGTCCTTGCTCGTAGCGCAGCTCGGCCGCGTCACACGTGGCCCAGTTCAGCGCACGCGCCATGGCCTCGTGACTTGAGAGCACTGCGGGCGTGCCCGAAGAGACGAGCTCCGCAGCAGCGGCCACCTCGGCATCGGTGAGGGTGACTCGAGGTTCTTCCGCGAGCCCTCGCCCCGGCCATGCCGGGGCGAGCACCGCAATAGCGTGGTCGGTGTAGCGCAACGAGGCAGTGATCAGATCACGGACACCGAAACCCAACTCCGCCACCAGCGTATCGTCCACGGCGTCGGCTACTAGCAACGCCCGATCGACGTCGGCGACCGGACGCTCGATGTTGCCTGGGAACAACCGGACGACATCGTCACCAAGTCTGACGAGGACGCGTTGCCGGGGATCTGCCGCAACGAAGTCCTCCATCCATGTCAACTGCGGCGAGTCCTCACGGCACGCTCTGAGCAGCCGAGGCAGCTTGGCAGCGGCGATCGGTCGTGTGCCTCGCCCCGTGCTGTGAAGCGCAGCGGCGAGCAGGTGCGCCACCGACAACCACCTGTGCCTGAGCGCGGGAGACGCCCCTGCTGCAACGATCATCGCCCACAACTGGTCTGGATCCACCGTGCCGAGTTGGCGCGGCAAGGCGACCGAGGGGCGCTGTGCGCGCTTACGTCCCCGGATCTTCTTCTGAGCCTGCTTACCGGACACGAAAGATCCTCGCCTAGTGCTGCCAGAACTGCCGTCACGGGTCGACACCAAGAACCGGTCTGGCCTAAGCACCTGGCCATAAGTCTTGTCCGAAACCTTCAGGTAGCCAGGGGCTTGTCCAGGGTGCGGCGGTGGTGAGGTTCTGTTCGGTGGTGCGGTCGCGGAAGTAGGCGTGTGCCTGGCGGACGCGGCCGGCCATCGTGGTGGGGGCGGTGTTGGCGATGTGGTGTTTGAGGCCTGCCCAGATGCGTTCGACGGGGTTGTCCTGGGGGCTGTATTTCGCGCCCTCGATCAGCATCAGGCGCGGATGTTCGGTCAGCCAGCGCTTGGTGATTCCACTGTGGTGTGTGCCGCCGTTGTCGCAGATCACCGCAACGATCGGTGCGTCGGGGTAGGCGTCGAGCAGCATCTGCAGGAAGTAGCAGAACACCACGGAGACGTTCTTGACCGAGACGTGGTGGTGCCAGGTTCCGGTGGCGAGGTTGACCGCGCCGTGCAGGGTGCGGCGGATGTTGCTGCCGGGAGTGAGGATCCGGTGGCGCAGGCCGGTGGGCATCCAGCACGACCGGACCCGTGCGAGCAGGTCGAGGTGGGTTTCGTCCTCGGCCAGGACAACAGACCCGGCCGGGAGTGCGGCGATGCGGGTCCGGATCGTGTGGCAGGTGGCGTCGTGGTCGGGGTCGCCTTTGGCGATCAGGCGAGGTCTTCGCCAGCTGCCGTGCTCACGGAGCCGCCGGTAGAAGGTGTGCAGGCTCATCTCTGGCCGTCGGGCGGCGTTCCAGAGTCGTGCGGTGGTCCAGGCTTTCGGTGTCAGCAGCAGGGTGTGGATACGTTGCCCGAGTGTGGTGCTGCCCAGACGAGGGCGTCCGCTGCGGGGCCGGTCGGGCAGTCCGTGAATGCCGTCGCGGGTGTGCCGGGCGATCCAGCGGCGCACCGTGACGGGCTCGTAGTGCAGAAGTTCGGCGATCTCGGGTGCGCTCATGCCGGACGCGGACAGCAGGACGATGACGATGCGGGCGGCGACTCGCCAGGGTCCGTGCAAGGCGGCGACCAGCTCATCGTGCTGGACGGGGGTCAGATCTGCGTAGACATGCGCGGGGCGCATACTTGTGGAGGCCTCGTCGGGTCGATTCTGTGTGGTAACCGAATCCAACCCGACGGGGCTCTTCACGTTCGCGGCAAGGTCAACTCACGCGAGTTACGAACAGAACTTCTGGTCAGGTGCTTAGCCATCGCCGTGCTCGGATCGTGTGAGGCGCAAGGGAACATACGCCGAAGCAAGACCAGAGATCGCGGGATTTTCGGCGAGTCGCACAACATCCGCGTTCTGCCGCACGGGGTATCAAAGCGACGCCGCCCTCATGAGCGGGTCTGCTGCACCGTTAGGTGACATCTTCACCTACTCGTGCAGCAGACCCATCTGATCGGGTCCAAGAGACTGAGGCCGCACTCGCAACGGCGCCACGGCTGCAAGTGTCGCCGTCGCGGAACACCACCATGTGGCGAGGTAGCGGATCACCGAGGCCTGCTGGATCTGCTGGGTCGTCTCCACGTTGATTTCGTAACGACCGGTCGGCGCGTCGGTGTACAGCCAGATGTTCAGCGCCTCCTGCCAGGTGGTCGCCCCGTGGAAGCCCTGCAGGTACATGTCGAAGAACGATGCGGGCGCGGTAATCGAGTACGGGGTCGCTGCGCGCAGGGCCTGTGTCCACCCTCGAAGCACGTACCGCCATCACCGGCCGACCGGGATAACTCAAGGTAGGGCGGCGCTGCTAGTCTCACCGACGTCCAAACCTTGGTCATAGGGTGACCACGTCGTACCGTGACCGAGCTAGGACACAAAGAAGAGCGGGTGCCGCAATGCGACACCCGCCCGAGATGGTTCGTCCGCGCTAGCGACCAAGCAGAACGCGAACGACCTTCAGCACCAGCTCGGCTGTCCACGTTGGCACCGGGCTGGTGCCGTCTTTGGGCAAGCTCGCGACTAGCGCCTCTGCCAAATTCAGCAGCATCACCAGTCGTGCCGGCTTCCTACCCTGCGAACCCATCTGCATCTCCCATCCGCCGCCGCGTCTGCGCCGGCTTCCCCGCCAGAACAGGCCAGGCGGCCAGAGGCTTCGGGGAGTGCTGGTGGTCTCGCGAGACCAAAAGTTACCGGACGAGTTTCGGCCGCCACACGCGGGGTTGGGTTTCACGGGAGCATCTCCGAAATCGGAGACACATCGGGCCGAAGCTGGCCAGACAGACAGCTCTCCAGACGTCTGACTTTGCGCCACTGATGCGCCACAGAGAGGTCGTTGTGGGACGCGGTATACGCCCGTCCCACAACCGTATACCGCTGTGCATCGACCGCGCACAGACTCCATGCATGCCGGCTGACCTGGGAGTATTATTCCAGCGCATCGCTATTGCGCCGGTAACCGCATTGACGTTTCTCCCTAGTTTCCGCATAGAGATAGAACATCACCCGATCGCGCCAGGATTACTGACACAGTAAACGTTACGACGTAACCGTTACCGAAGCTGCCAGGACACTGATGGATGCTGGAGCACCCCTGGTAAATAGGTGCGATAATGCGATGATGCGATTCTTGTTGCGAAGCTGACAGTCCTCGGGGCGCAGCAGGTCAGCGGGCCGAGGGGGCCTCATCGCTCCCTGGGATGGCAACTCACGAGCCAGCCGGCTACCACGCGAGTGGCGTCGGATCCGGCTCCGCGTTCTCCGCCGAGATCCCATCTGCCGCGTCTGCCAACACTGGCCCGCGGTTGAGGTCGATCACATTCAGCCTGACGACAACCACGACGAGTCGAACCTGCAATGCATTTGCGCCCGGTGCCACGCAATCAAGAGTGCACGCGAAGGCGGGAGAGCGTCAGCAGCGCGACGCAGTTCCGCCCGCCGGCCAGACGAACCACATCCCGGCCTGCGGTAAAGCACACCGGTCGACGATTAAGGGAGCAATCCACAGGTGAAGATCCATCTTCTCGCTCCGCTGGCTAACCACCCGGTCGACGCGGTGCTCGACCACGACGAGTTGGGAGCGGTCTGGCTGATCGCCGCCGGGCCGTCGAGGACGAGCCGGAGCCCGACGACGAGCCCGGCGACCAGACCGACGACGTGGAGCTCACAGGACCGCCCTCAGCTCGCCGCACGCGCACCCGACGCGACTGATCGGCCCCCAGGGTGGGGGGTGACCCCGTCACGTCACGGACCGTCACCGGTACGTCATAGCTGGTCGCTATCTGTACGGGTCTGGGGAGTTCAGGCCGGCGGCTTCTCCTCCGCCTCGCCCTCGATCACGGGGGCTCCGGCTTCTTCGCCTTCAGCTCGCGCTCGACATGCTGCTGGCGGAACTTCTCGATGAGCTTCTCTTCCTCGCGCGGCGAGTGACCCTCGAAGTTGATCTCTTCGTCGCCAACCTTGAACTGGGTCTTCCTGGTGCTATGGCGCGCCAGAAAAGCCGCAACAGTCGCGGCCAGCGCGGGCCAGAAGGCCTCGTTCTCAACGATCGCGTGGACGATCTCCAGCGTCTGCCCAGCCGAGAATTCAGCACCCAGGCTGGCATCGGCGCCGTTCTCCTTAAGCAACTTGATCAGTTCGTCCGCGTGAGGCGGGCTAACCCTGATCTTGATGTCCGTCGCGCCCCACGTCTCGAAGCGAATCTTGAGCGCGGAGTCGCTGGCCCTCTGTTCCTGAAGCATGGCGATAGGATCGCAGTTCCGTCGCGACGGCGTTACAGAGTTGCGGGCTGCGCAACTCCGCCCGCAACTCTTCGGCTTCGCGGCGGAGGTGACGAGCCATCGCCGGTTACGGACCTGCCCAGCCCCCAAGCGCCGACGCCGCAACGCCGACGCCTTCGCCGCCGGCGCCGTCTCGGTGCCCGCAGACGGCAAGGCGGACGCGCCGAAGCTGCCCTCCGCGTCGACGTACTCGAGGTGGACCCGCGCCTGGTACCGGATGTGGTGCGAGTCCCCGCAGGCTCAGGCGTTCGTCTCGACCGACTGGCAACCGCTGCACATGCTCGCCCCGCTGGCGGAGGCCTACTACGCCGAGCCCCGCCAGACCCTGCTGTCCGAGATCCGCCTGAACGAGTCGCCGCACCGACATCCGCGAAAACCCTTACCACGACGGAGACCCGCGCCTTCGCCGGCACGTCCTCAACGCCCGCAGGCACCCGAACAAGTACGGCGTGTCAATCGCGAAGGTCAGCCGTGACTCGCCCGACAAGATCGACCTTGCGGTCTGCCTTGCGGGCGCGCGGCACGTCCGCCGCCTGCTCCTCGCGTCGCCCGCGTGGTCAAAGCGGCAGCATAAGCGCTCGGACAAGCTACGGGTGTTGTTTAGGTTGCGGCCCCATGTCTTTCCGCATAGTCACGTGCAGCGGTGCCGAATTCGACGGCGTAGTGTGCGGTTACGAGCACTGGAGATGAAGCTTCGGGAGCACCGAACAATTCCCTGAGTTCATCAGCAAATTCTTCCGCCTTCTCCGCGTTTTCTGCCCAGCGAGCAAACGCCATAAGTCGCGCCGCCGACCTACTCAAGGTGATGTCAGCGCGGCTCGGATCATCCGGATAAGCTACCTCGTCCCCGAAAAGCTCGCACATCATGACAAAAAGGATTCGCAGTCGTGTCGAACACCCAGGATGATCATCGCCGGGCTCATTTGTCCATTCATCACGATGATGGGCGACTGCTATCAACGCTACCGCCGCTCCCGGAATTACTCCATGGACAGCGATAGCCGGGCGTCCTTGCTCTGCGAAATAGCCGGAGAGAATCAGAGAGGCTAACAGGTCAGCTTCCACCTCATGCCGCTGCTTCTTCGAGAGCCCATTGATCTCTTCTCTCATTGAGCTTTTGGCTTTTATTCCACTTAGAATCCTTTCGACGCCCTTATCGATTCTATTCGACATGTCGCGCGCCACATGGTGCGCAATCTCATGCGCGAGTGTCCACTTTTCAGCGGCCTCACAAAGAGCCTCGACCGACCGCCAGCTTTGCTTGTCTGGCGTGACCAGAAGGACGCTACCCGACAGAGCGAGGTAGCCCACCTCTTTAAAGAGATCAATTATCTCGTCAAAGTGCCTACGCATACCGATCTGGATGGCACGTGCGTCTTTGAGCGATCTCCGCTTCGCGTCATCAACACTCCTAAGAAACAGTCCATACATGGACGAGTAGGCGATGAGAATCGTAGCGAACTCATGCGAGATAGCCACCATCCCCGACTTAGGATTTTGGTTGGACGCAGCAGTATCATCGTTAGAAAATGTCCGGCCTGCGTAGATGCTCCCAACCCGCGCCTTCCATTGCGGCGCAAGAAGTCGATCAATCTCTATGAGCATCTCATGAAGGATTGGGCAGTTCGATCGGATATTCGGACCGCCTGGATTCCAATCGAGCATTTCCTGTGGGATCGATCCGCCTCGCGAATTCACGGCAGACACAATCGCTGGATTTGCCCAGTAGCTCTTCTCCGGCTCCTTCGTCCTAGCAAAGAAGAACCCTCGGGAGTTCTTTAGATTCCAGCTCATTGCGTCGCACTGCCCCTGTCCTGCGCCAGCTTCTGCGTCTTAACCGTGAATTGCCAGGGTAACCGATAGAGAGATCCGGAGGCGAGGATCTTGCTCGCTCAGGGCGAAGCTATCGACATTGGCCGCAGGGCCCTAATAGTGCTTTGTTAGATGTGGCTGACCTGGGGTGTGGATGTTCGGGTCTGGACGGGTTGCCGGCAGGTGTGGCAGACGCCTGTCCAGACCGCGAGTAAGGCCTGGAGTTCGCGCAGAACCGCGTAGAGCGTCAGGCCTGTGCAGGTGCTTGTGGGGTCCGGCGGAGCTGGGTGCAGATAGCTTGGGCGACGGCGGCGAGGGTGACGTGGCGGTGCCAGCCCAGCCAGGCGCGGCCTTCGAAGTGGTCGAGGCCGAGTCCGTCTTTAAGTTCGCGGTAGTCGTGCTCGATGCGCCAGCGGATCTTGGCCAGCCGCACCAGATCCCGCAGCCGGATGTCGGCCGGGAGCGTGGACAGCCAGTAGCCGATGGGCTCGGGTGCGCCGGATGGCCATTCGGCCAGAAGCCAGCACTCCTGCGGGCGCCCGTCCTGCGCGCGCGGGATGTTGCGATTGGCCGGGCGGATCCGCAACGCGAGGAACCGCGATCGCATACTCGCCGTCGGGTTGCCCGGCGTGTTCTTGCTTCCGTGGCGCCAGACCACGAACTTGCCCGCCCCGCGTCCCGCGGCGATGGCCAGGGACTTCAGGTCGACGGGCTTGTCGGCATAGCGCGGTCCGAGCGGGCGTCCGTTGCCGATCCAGGCCGCGGTCGTCGGCACCGCCTGTGCGGGGTGAGCGGTCGCCGCAGGGCTTACGGCCAGCACGTAGGTCAGGCCGCGTTGGGTCAGGCCGAGGCGGAACTCGGTGGCGTCGCCGTAACCCGCGTCCGCTACCACCGGCCGATCCGGCAGGCCCCGCTCGCCAGTGACCTCATCGAGCATGTCCAGCGCGAGGCGCCACTTCTCCCGATGCCTGGTCTCGTCCGGGATCGCGCTCCGCGCCCGCCGCGCCCGGACCTCGGCGGCGGCCTGCTCGTCGACGGCTTTCTCGTCGTCCCACGATTCCTGCAGGAACAACCGCCAGTCGATCGCGGCCGAGGCCCAGTCGGTGACCGCGTGCACGCTGACCCCGATCTGGCAGTTTCCGGTCTTGCCCACCGCTGTGCGTGCCGACAACTAGGTCCATGCAGGTCAAGCCTCATGGCAATACTGCTTAATGACTCTGCGGAGAAGATCGAGTCGGTCGATGGTGAAGCGTTCGATCTGAGCGGGTTCACCAGGCTGAGGCCGGCCCAGCAGGGGTGCCGCGTCGGCGAGCGATCGGCGGGCTCGGTGCTCGCTGTAGTACCGCTCGTACTCACCCAGCGCCTAGCGCAGACGGGCCTGATTCCAGATAAGCGGGCGGCCGAAGATGTCGCCGCGAAAGTTCTTGGTCCAGTCGATACAGATCAGCCCGAAAGATTGATTAGTGTTAACTGGCCCTCTATACTGAAACCGAGCTATCCAATAGCGCATGAACACACGAACTGCGCAAGCTTGCTACAAACGGGAACCCAAGTCCCCCCTCGGACACCAAAATGTCGCAAATTTGCGACGTCTACGTGGCAGGTGCTCAAGTCCACTTGAGCACCTGTTTTGCGTTTCCGTGCCACCTACGGGTGGCGTTCGATGACGATTTCCTACATCCTGTGACGCCCGGAAAGTCATCGCTGCCGCTCAAGCTGCATATCGGTACTCGTTGATCGCCCCACCGAGGATCCGCGTGCGGACGGGTCGACGGCCAGAGACGTCAAGATCATGCGCCACTCGGAGGTGCTCGTGAGCGTCTGGTGGTAGCTGGTCGCGGGCCTGGTGAGGCCGGTGTTCGTTGTAGTGCGTCTGGTAGGCCGCGAGTACTCGACGCGCATGGCTTTCTCCCATGATGAGGACGTGGTCGAGAACCTCGCGGCGGATGCTGCCGATGACCCGTTCGCAATGCGCGTTCATCCGAGGAGCTCGCGGCGCGGTCGCAATCACACGCAGTTCCTCTGCCTCAAATACGGCGTCGAACGCGTCGCCGTACTTGCCGTCGCGGTCACGCAGCAGGAACCGGAGAGACTCCAAGCGCGCTCCGAGCTCGCCGGTCAAGTTCCTCGCCTGCTGCACCGTCCAGTTCCGTGTCGGATGGGCGGTGACGCCGGTGATGTGCAGACGCCTGGTGCCGTGTTCGAGAAACGCCAGCGCGTACAGACGTGCGCCGAGCACGGTGTCGATGTGGAAGAAGTCAGCCGCGATGATGCCTTCAGCCTGCGCGGTCAGAAACTCCCGCCAGGTCGGACCGCCTCGCCGAGGTGCCGGATCGATACCCGCGCGGTTCAACACGTCCCAGACTGTCGAGGCGCCGATGCGATGACCAAGCCGAACCAGCTCGCCATGAATCCGCCGATGTCCCCACCGTGGATTTTCCCTGGCAAGCCGGAGCACGAGCGCCCTGATCGCCGTCTGGGTGGAGGGACGCCCGGTCCGCCGACGTGCGCTGTAGTCCCACTTCCAAGCGACGAACCTGCGATGCCAGCCGAGCAACGTCCCAGGAGTAACCGGGAAAACCACCTTCCAGTGCGAGCGGTCCACCAGTCTCGATAGCGCAGCGAACCAGAACCGGTCCGCGGTCTCATAACGGACCGGCCCGGTCAGCTGCCGACGAAGCACGACGTTCTCGTGCCGCAGCACGAGAAGCTCCGCGTCCTTGGCTGCCTCACTGCGAAGCAGCATGGCAGGGACAGACATCAGCTTGCAGACCACCTTGTACAACAGCGAAACGATCACCCGAACATCGAGATCGCGAACCGGCTGCCCGCCGCCCACTTGGCGGGAGCCTGCGGCCAACCCGCAGTGTGGGAGCCCGTGCGGAATCCCACGTTCCAGGCCGCGTGGATCGCGCAGTGACGACCGTGCTGTTGCCCGCGTCGACCGCGAAGCTTGGGCGTTAGGCATGAGTTGTCACTGTCGTTCCAGGCGATGCAGCCGGAGCTCGTCGGCCGCGACCAGCTCCCCGCGGCAGCGCTACTCGACGAGATCAATGCGAACGTCGGGCGGGCGATCGGCCCGGCGCTGGGCGGGCTGCTCATCTCGGCGGCGGGCCCGGAGGCCGGCATTCGTCGGGTCACGCCCAGGCGGCGGCAGTCTCGTCATCGACCTCGACCGGCGGACGCGGCCCGCTCGTCGATGGCTTGCGCGACCCCGCGGACGTAAATGTTGCCGTACGGGCCACGGTGGGCGGTCCCTGCGAACCGCACGGGGGTCGGACCGAGCGCCAGGCCGATCCGCACGGTGTCTTCGATCGGGTCGCCGGTGAGCAGGCTCGCGCGCACCTGCTCGTCGAGTCGGGAACGGTCGGTGTCGTCCACAAGCGCCAGGAACCCCGCATAGGTCGTCGGCGGGTGGGGATCGAACAGCCGACCGGACCAGGTCATCGTGCCAGCGCTCGGATGCCATTGCCAGACGCCCACACGCACCCCGACCCACTCCCGGAAATCCACGCCGTCGTCCTGGCCGACGCAGTAGATGAACTCGTCGTCCGGGTCGGCGAGGAAGCTCCACCGGGTCCGCCGGTAGTGCCCGTCGCGGATCAGGAAGCCCACCTCGGCGCCGTCCCAGCGGCCGATCTTCATCAGCAGCTCGATGCCCTCGACCATGCCGTCCCGGTCGTCGGGGTGCACGAACTCCCACCACGACACCGAGGCCAGCTCAGCGATCGTCCAGCCGAGCAGTTCGCTGTGGCGGGCGTTCGCTGCCTGGTAGAACCCGTGGAAGTCGCTGCGGCCAAGAAGCATCGGGCCGCGTTCCCACACCTCGGACGGCGACCTTCCTCCGGTGCGTTCGGTCGCCCACTCGACGACGTGCGCGGGCCATGCGGCCTGATCTGACATCCGGGAGTCCTCCCCGTCCATTCGGCCTCCTCACGGTCGCCGGCAGCGCCGACCCGGCACGAGACAGCTACGCCGGGTGCGACCTCGACAGGTGATCGTGCACCAGCCGGACCGCCGTCGCACGCTGTCCACGGCCGTGGCGACTCGTTCGACCGACCCGATGCGCATGTCGCCCGCGGCGGAATCCCCGGGCATGCTGGTTTCCACGGCAGCGGCGCGCGTCCCTGCCGCGCCCCGGACTCGTCAGGAGGGTCACGCGACGGGCGGTGCGGACCACGACGCGAATAGGCGACGGTCATGGCCGGACCCGTCGCAACCCGCACGATGCGGGGCGTCGACGCACCGGGCCGATGCGCGGCCCGTCAGGTCGCCGGGATCATGCCGTGCGGGTCGAGGATGAACTTCCGAGGGACGCCTGCGTCGAACTGCGCGTAGCCGTCCGGTGCGTCATCCAGCGAGATCACGGTGGCGTTGACGTTGCGGGCGATCTGCACCCGGTCGTTGAGGATCGCCATCATCAGCCCGCGTCGGGCGGGTGGTGGAGCTCGCGCACGATCTCGTCGATCCGGTTGTCGAGGCGGACCAGCTCGTCCTGCAGCTCCAGGGTCAGAGCCTGGTCGGCTCGGTCGCCGGGATCGTCGTCTCCGGTCAGGCTGGCCCGCACTGCTCGCCGCTGGGCGCGGAGCACGTCGAGCTCCTCAGCGGGCCCACGATCGCTGGTCATGGCCCGTTCCTCGTCAGCTCGGCACCCGCGATTTCGCGAACTGCGCCACGATGGCCGGACAGAAGGCGGGCAGGTCGGCCGGCCAGCGGCTGGTGGTGAACTGTCCGTCGACGACGACCTCCTCATCAAAGGCCTCGGTACCCGCGTTGCGCAGGTCGGTCCACAGGCTCGGCCAGGACGTGAGCCGGTGGCGACGAACGACCGGATGAACCCGACGGCGTCGGAGTTGATCCGCAGCCCGTCGGGGTTGACGGTGCCGCCGGGCAGCAGGAGCGCGTCGTATTCGTCGACGGAGGCGTCGGTCACGAGCCGGTCGACGGAGAACGTCCCGCCGACAGCAGGTCGAACTGCCGGGCCTGGATCTCCCTCGGATGGATCGAGATCAGGTCGCTGGAAGCGCCCGCGCCGTAGAGGGCCCCGCGTGGTTGTTCGAGCTCGACCCGCTCCACTCCGTCGGTGGCCAGGATGGCGATCCGCTTGCCCTTGAGTTTGTGTGCCATGTGTGTCACGCAGACGTCGTCGACGGATGCATAGGTTCCACCCTTCCAGCAGCGGGACGGCGCGGGAAGGGTCTGCCGGGGCGAAGCGCTCGGCAATGACTCGGCCCGCCGTGCCGGATACAGGGTCGGTTCGCCACCGCAGGCTGCCCCAATGTGCGGTGTTTGGTCCTCGCAGGTCCTCATCCGGCGCGCTCGCGACGGCCATCGTGTGGCTACGAACCCGTGGGAAGGAACTCTCATGACCATTGCCGTGACCGGCGCCGCCGGCGCCCTCGGACGCCTCGTCATCGATTCTCTGCTCACCACCGAGACACCCCGTGACGTCGTCGCCCTCGTCCGCGATGCCGACAAGGCCGCCGACCTCGCCGCCAGGGGTGTCGAGGTCCGGGTGGCCGAGTACGCCGACGCCCACGCACTCGGCAAGGCGCTCGTCGGCCTCGACAAGGTGTTGCTGATCTCGTCCAGCGAGGTCGGCCGACGGTTCGCCCAGCACCGCAACGTCATCGACGCCGCCGCGTCCGCCGGCGTTCCCTACCTCGCCTACACCAGCATGACCAAGGCCACCGAGAGCAGCAGTCCGCTCGCCCCGGAGCACCGGCAGACCGAGGACTACCTCGCGGCCAGTGGCCTCGCCCACACCGTGCTGCGCAACAACTGGTACCACGAGAACTACCTGGCCCAGCTGCCGGCGATCACCGAGTCCGGCGTACTCACTGCCGCGGCCGGCGAGGGCAAGGTCGCCGCTGCCGCGCGCAGGGACTTCGCCGACGGCGCCGCCACGGTGCTCACCACCGGCGGGCACGAGCGCAAGGTCTACGAGTTCACCGGCGACGCCGCGTTGTCTTACGCCGACATCGCCGACGCATTCGGGCAGGTCATCGGCCGCGCGGTCGTCTATCGGCCGGTCGCGGCGGCCGACCTGGTTGCCGCCATGGTGCAAGCCGGCGTCGACGAGGGGACCGCGGCCTTCGTCGCGGCGATCGACACCAGCATCGCCGAGGGGGCGCTCGATCTCGTCGACCCGACCCTGGGCACCCTCATCGGCCGGCCCACCACATCGTTGGTCGATGTCCTCAGATCGGTCTGACGCGACGATCGATGTACCTCACGGGTGCCCGGCATCGGGGCCAGGCCAGGGTTGGCCACGGCGAACCAAGAGGACTCGCATCCGGTGAACAGCCTCTCAGGCCCGCCATGGCACCGACCCACCAGGCCGGTTGGAGAGGCAACGGATGGACCCACCGGGCCGAGGACGGCGGACGGTCTGCCGAGCAATGTACAAGGTATGGATATCGCGGTGATCGGAGCGGGCACCGTCGGACGGGCGCTGGCCTCGACGATGGTGCGCGCGGGGCATGCAGTCTGGGTCAGTGACGTCGACGCCGAGACGGCCAAGGCCACGGCCGACGCAACCGGCGCCACCGCGGCCGGCTCGAACCGGAACGCCGCGGATGCCGCGCAGGTGATCGTACTCGCCGTCTCCTCCGACACGGTCGGTCCGGTCCTGGACGAGCTCGGCCGGGCAGTCGACGGCAAGATCGTCGTCGACGTCACCAACCGGATGGATCCACAGCAGCTCGACGGGACGTCCAACGCCGAGGCCACCGCAGCCCTGGTGCCCGCGGCCCACGTGGTCAAGGCCTTCAACACCGTGCTGGCCGCGCGTCAGGCGGACCCGGTTGTCGACGGCGTGCAGCTCGACGGTTTCGTCGCGGGCGACGACGAGCAGGCCAAGCAGACGATCCTGGACCTGGTCGCCTCGATGGGGTTCCGGCCGATTGACGCCGGCGGGCTGATCATGGCAAGGGCACTGGAGGCGATGGCGACGCTGAACATCAGGCTCAACATCAGCAACGGATGGCCGTGGCAGGACGGCTGGAAGCTCGTCGGCCCGACCAGTTGACGTGGAGGGCGCCACGATCTGTATCGACCCGACACGGCGTCGCGGTGTCGCCGTACCCGACACTCCAGGGGAACGCTGCCGGCCCGGGTCGCGCGTCTACCGGAAACGGAGCGGTACGCCACGGATCTGACGGTGGGCCGGCGCCGGCCACGGCTACCGGTCGTGGCACTCGCGGTGCTTCCAGGGACCGCGAGTGCACTCGGTCCACATCTCTGCAGCAGCCAGCTCGGCCTGGCTGCACGTCGCGGATCCGCCCCAGTCTAATTAGAGGTTCTAACGTCGGCGGCATGTTCGACTGACACCAGTCGCCGGCGAGCCCATCGGGCGAACACCAGGTTCACCGCGGCGTGTGCGGAGGCGGTGACCAACACCCACCACGGTCCCGCGGCCAGCAGCAGCGTGGCGCCGAGGTGGAACGAGGTCGCCGTGATGCCGCGGACACCACCATGTGCGGGATGAGTGCTGATGAACCCGCCCTGCGACCTCAGCTGTTCCGCCGCTTGGCGTCCGATGGGCCAGCTGAACTGCGCCAGCTGCGTGGCGACGACGAAAACGAGCTCTGCCAGCGCCCAACCGAAGCCCGCCCAAAGCGCGGAAGCGGATCCACTGACGACGACCAGCACGAACGCGAGCCGGACGCCTTCGTCCGTGACCGCTGAGGTTGCCGCGAGGATCGTGCGGCTGCGTTCCGGATCTCGGAGCCTGCCAGCGGAGGCGAGCGCCGGCACTCGCGCCGCCAGCGCGACCAGCCACGCGAGAACACCCAGCAGCGCCACGCCAGCCTCTGAGACACCTAGCAGTATCGCCAGGACGGCCGCGA
Organism: Lentzea sp. HUAS12; assembly: GCF_024125735.1. Classification (NCBI taxonomy): domain Bacteria; kingdom Bacillati; phylum Actinomycetota; class Actinomycetes; order Pseudonocardiales; family Pseudonocardiaceae; genus Lentzea; species Lentzea sp. HUAS12. The sequence goes on along the minus strand of NZ_CP099738.1, from coordinate 1,967,283 downwards.
GCAGCACGAGAACGGCCGACACCACGGCGGCGCCCGCTCGGATCCTCCCACCGACCCGAGCAGAACCCGTCACGGGGTGTTCTTCTGCGCCTGCAGGTCCATCGATGATTCCAACGCTACTCCGCACACAGCCGCACCACGCGCCAGCACGCCTCTAGCCGAGTTCGAGTGGCGGGGACGGACCACAGCGCATCTGGTCGTCGCGGTACGACCGCAGGGAAGGACTGCGCCCCGGCCTGGCGGTGACGACGCTTGAATGCGCAGCCAGCCGCAGGGTGCCTGCGCCGCCCCGCTCAGCACGTCCGGACGTCAACCGTCTGAGCATCCGTGCCGGCCGCGTGGCCCTAGTCGCTGTCGGGCAATCCGGGCACCAACCTCAGTGTGCGGTTGCTGCGTGGATCAGTGCGCTTCTCGGCCTCGTCGACCTGCCGGATCAGCTCGTTGCGAACCTCGCCCAGCGCCGCGGACAGATCGCGCGACGAGGACGTGGCGATGAAGTGCAGGCGGGGCCGGCAGTTGATCCAGCATTCCAGGGTGACTCGCTGCTCTGCGCCCTGACGGTCCTTCAGGCTGATTTCCAGATCGACCTCGTCGTTGCGGAATGACCGCAACCTCAGGCCGAGCGCAGCCAGGCGTTCCGAGACCCAGCCGCGTTCGGATGAGAGAAATCCGGTGGCGAGGCGTAGGCGCTGGGCGACGATTGCCACGCCTTCACGAGTGTCGGGCATGCGCCTTCCGATCCTTTGTGGAGTGTGCGCCTCTGTTGCCGGGCAATGACTTACCGGCGTTTCAGGCTGTACTTCGCGGTTCCTGCACAGGTTCGAGGAAGAGGTTCACGCAGGACAGCTGCTCGTCGGGGGAACCGGATTTTGCGAGTGAGTGGTGTTCTTCGGGATGACTGAACAGCTCGTCCACCGTTTCGGGACGCGACATGTTCTGGTTTCTCATGGTTCCGACTTTCTTCGCGTCCCGCGCTGAAGCCGAAGTGGCTACACGGCGCGAGGGATTGGGAAGTGCGAAAGCGCATCTGCCCCACAGACACAACCCTACACCTCATCGTGTTCGCACGAATCCTCTGTGGCACCTCCCCTGCGGGACAAGCGAAGTCGTTCGGGAAGATTCCCGAAGCCCCAGACCAGTCATGCGCAGATGTTGATCCGGCCGCAGTGGCGAGCGCACGTGGGATCGGTGTAGTGGGAGCAGAAGTCGCCGCACACCGTCGTTCACACCCGAAGCCTGAACGGCGGCCGCAGGACGCGCCCGAGACTGAAGTCAGTGCGTCGCTTCGCTACTGAGGTCGTCCGCCCTTCGTTGCGCGCGCTTGCACTGACTCCCACGCCATCGCCCGCGTGTCGCGCACCGTCTCCATCTGTGCTTTCAGGCTCGACCACATCGAGCTCGCCCCGATCATCGAACTGACGACTGCACACCCAGGAATACCCAGAACTCCGCGACCTGTACATCCGACGAACCAAGCCCGCCGACGCCACACGCTGCGTCTCGCAAATCTCGAGCTGTTCGACCGCACAGCGCGTCGCCGTTCTGGCCTGATTCACCACCTGCCTGCAGCGCAGCAGCTGCTCAGGTATGACGGTGCTGGCGATCGGCCTGCGGGCTCGGCCACGGAGGCGCAGGTGACGCGTGTGACCGAGCGACGGTGATACTGGCGGTGGACGAGTAGTTATCCATGAATGCGACCGACATCGCGCCCAGGATGTCCGCCACCGGGCTGCCCCCTACAAGCCGGGAGCCGGTCTTGAGCACGACTCCGGTGTCACCAGGGTCGCTTGGCCGGAGCGACGAGCGCAGGGACATCGATGGCCGGGTCGGTCGACAACGGTCGCCAGCCCCCGGAAAGTGCCTGTCGGACATCGCGTCTGGTTTCAATGGCAGCCTCAGACCGTGTCGTACGGTCAACGCCGCAGTAGCGCAGAGCAGATCCGAGGTCATCTCGGCGCTCCCGCCTCCAGCTGAACCAGCCGGGCTTCCTGATGCGCCCAAGGCGGCACCAGCTTGACCGCCGGTGCTACGACATGCCTTCGGTAACCTCATCCTACGCTGCTCCAGCTGCGGGGTCGAATGTCAACGCCGTGGCGAAGGGCAACAATGGGCAGCAGGGATCAGCGTGTGCGTGTCGCCCCTGCGCGTCCTGACGCCCCTTGGTGCGATCATCGGCGGGCAGCTCCTCCGGTTCGTGATGACGACCTCGCGACCTCATGGCACGCCGCCTCCCCCGTATCGTCCATTATGGATCGGCAGTGCAGAACCCCAGCGGACGAAGCCCGAAGCCGAGTACGAACACGACCGGGATCGCGAGCAGGGATCAAATCGAGTTCGTCCACCAACGCTGTCATGTTGCGGAAAGTGCCTACTCGCCTCACGGACACTTGAATGGCACATCCCGATCACGCGCTCTGATGTCGGGGCGTTGCCGGACCGACCGATGCCTGTGCCGCTAGCCGAGTTCGGGTGGTGTCGGGACGGACCGCAGCGCGCGGTTGCTGCGCGGCTCGGTGCGGGTCTTGGTCTCGCCGACCTGACGGATCAGTTCGTCGCGGACCTCGTTGAGCGCCGCGGGAAGCTCTCGCTGGGACGAGGTGGCGACGAGGTGGCGACGAGGTGCAGCCGATGGCCGTGGTTGATCCAGCACTGCAGCATGACGCGCTTCTCGACGCCCTTGCGGTCTTTGAGGCTGATCTCCAGTTCGATCTCGTCGTCGCGGTACGACCGCAGACGGGAACCGAGCGCGGCCAGGCGATCCACGACCCAGTCGCGTTCGGACGAGTGGAAGCCGGCGGCGAGGTGCAGTCGCTGCGCGATCACTGAAGCATCTTCGGGAGTTGCGTTCATGCGTTGTCGCTGACGGTGCTCACTGAAATCTCTCCTCATGACCAAGACGAACCGCCTGCCCGACGAGCGAGCGGGAAGCTGCTCTCAGCCTCAAATCTGAAAACGTCGAAATAATCTCTTTCGCATACTCTATACCACCCGCGCGCATTATCACCTGAAATTCACATGAGAATCCGACGATGGCAACCCTTCGGCCGCCGAGCGACACAGCTCCGCCCCGCATCCGCCCCACCACAGGGCATCTAGCAGCGAAAACGGATAGATCGGCGGTGTCGCGACTGAAGCTTCGCGGATGCCCACCGACGACACGAACAACGCGAAACTTTTCAGTCGATCACAACTGAAACGGTGTATGGTTGATTTTGTCGAGAACATCTCGCACCTGAGCGGTCAAGCTGAGGTCGTACTCGACGAAACCTGAACCGGCAGTTTTCTCTGGCCGAGACTGGAGTCCGGCATGACGCCGGTCCCTCACCGATCCACCGCCCCAAGGGCCGCCGACGACGCTGACGAACAGCAGCCCCGGTCTCCGCTGCGACTGCGCCTGCGGCCGCAGGCGCCTGCCACGGGATACGTCGACGGCGCCTGGTGGCCACGTTCCCACGACCTCACCACCGAACTGCCCGCCCTGCTCGCAGTGCTGAACGTCCGGCTGGGTGAGATCCCCAGAGTGAACTACCACCTCAGTGACTGGGACACCGCGCCGCGCCGCATAGCCGCCGACGGCATCCGGGTCCGGCTCGACGGGTTCTGGACCAGGCCCGCCCACACCGTGGACCTGATCGCCTCAGACCGGCGCCGCCTCACCCTGCTGCTCGTTCCCCCCGACACGTCCTCAGCGGCCGCACATGAAGCGATGATGCGCGCCGCACACCGCGACAACACCGACACCGTCGAGGACCTGTTTTCCTCGACCGCCCTCCAGACCCAGGTACCACAGCCGAGAGAGTGAGAAGAGATGACAGCGTCGACCTACGTGTCCCTGTACGAGCGCAGGCTCAAGCTGGTTCAGGACACCCTGACCGAGCATTCCGAGCTCAGCGCCGAATCCTCGCGAGCTCTCGCCGTGCACGTGCTGGGCGCACTGGACCACATCCCCGAGCACATCCGTTGATCGAGCAACACACCTGAGTGGTTCGCGAGCGCCTGCTGTCCCAGCCGGGTTTGCGCCCTGCGCGGCAGGGAAATCCGAGCAGAGACAGGCAGCCACCTGCCGACTCACCGATGACCCCCCGGACCCCGGCGTCGGAAATCGACACTGGAGGCGTTGGTGAGCACCGACCGCGGTGAAGTGCCGCCCGAACGAAGCCCGATTCCAGCTGTGCTGCGGGTCGGCGCAGCGTTGAGCTGGCGCTTTCTCGTCGTGGTCGCGGCGCTCTACGTAATCGGTGTCATCTTCAGCAGGCTGGCGGCACTCGTCGTGCCGCTCGCGATCGCGCTGCTGCTGGCCGCCTTGCTGGCGCCGGCCGTCGGTTTCCTTATGGCACACCGGGTTCCCCGAGGATTCGCCACCGCTCTGGTGCTGGTCGGCGGACTGCTCGCGCTCGGCGGGATGCTGACGTTCGTCGTGGTGACCTTCGTCAACGGCCTGCCGGACCTGGCAGCGCAACTGGCCCGCAGCATCGACGCGATCTCCGGCTGGCTCGTCAACGGCCCGCTGCAGCTGAGCGAGACGCAGCTGCGCGACTTCGCCGACCGGATCGTGAAAACCGCGCAGGACAACCAGTCCGGCATCACGACGGGCGCCATCACCACCGCTGCGACGGTCGGTGGGATTCTCGCCGAGATGCTGCTGGTGCTGTTCGCGCTGGCGTTCCTCCTCTACGACGGTCCCCGGATCTGGCGGTTCCTCCTCCGCGTCGTTCCCGACGGACCCCGCAGGCGGGTCGACGTCGCGGGTCGGCGCAGCCTCGCCGCACTGGTGAGCTACGTCCGCGCCACCGGAGCGGTCGCGGTGGTGGACGCGATCGGCATCGGCATCGGACTGGCCGTGCTGCGCGTGCCCCTGGCGGTTCCGCTGGCGGCGCTGGTGTTCATCTGCGCGTTCGTTCCGATCTTCGGCGCGGTGGTGGCCGGTGCGGTCGCCGTCCTCATCGCACTCGTCGCCAACGGTCCGCTGACCGCCGTGATCGTCCTGATCATCGTCATCGCCGTGAACCAGCTGGAAAGTCACATCCTGCAACCGTTCCTGCTGGGACGCGCGGTGAAGCTGCACCCGCTCGCGGTGGTGCTGGCCATCGCGGCAGGCCTGCTCGTCGCAGGCATCGCGGGCGCGCTGCTCGCCGTTCCCCTGCTGGCGGTGCTCAACTCCGCGATCCGCTCCCTGCGCAGCGAGGCCGACGAACACGTGTCACCCGCCGACGTGCACACCAGCCAGCCAGAAGAGTCCGGACCGGACGAACCCGGCCTGGACACCGAAGCCGAGAAGTGAAACCCACGACGGCTCACCGCAGCCACCCCCGGAGCAGGTACATGACCTCAACGCACGTCGTCCCGACAGACACGACTGATCGCCCTCGCGGTAGCGACTTCGCCCGCCTCACCAAGGAGCTCAAGGCCGCCGGCCTGCTGAACCGCCGACGCGGCTACTACCTGTTGCGGATGGCGGTCAACGCGCTGCTGCTCGGCGCGATCGCCGTGACGTTCGTGATGGTGGGTGACTCCTGGTGGCAACTGGTCACCGCAGCCGTCCTGGCCGTGGCCTCGACGCAACTGGCGTTCATCGGCCACGACGCCGGCCACCGGCAGATCTTCCGCAGCCACCGCAACAACGACATCGTCGGGCACCTGCACGGCAGCCTCACCGGCATCAGCTACCAGTGGTGGGTCGCCAAGCACAACCGCCACCACGCCAACCCCAACCACGAGGACCACGACCCCGACATCGAGATCCACGCCCTCGCCTTCAGCCGCGCCCAGGCCGCCCGGAAACGCGGCCTGTACAGCTGGATCACCAAGCACCAGGCGTTCTTGTTCTTCCCGCTCCTGCTGGCGGAAGCCGCCGTGCTGCGCATCTCCGGCCTCATCGCGTTGTGCCGCAACGAACTGCGAAACCCGTGGCGCGAAGCCGCGCTCCAGATCGTGCCGATGATCGCCTACCTGGCGGCGGTGTTCCTCGTGCTGTCGCCGGCGAAGGCGATCGTGTTCATCGCCGTGCACCAAGGCCTCATGGGCGTCTACCTCGGCTGCTCCTTCGCACCCAACCACAAGGGCATGCCGATCATCACCGAGGGCCAGCGCCTCGACCACCTCCACAAGCAGGTGCTCACCTCCCGCAACGTCACCGGCGGCCGCTGGGTCGACGCCCTGCTCGGCGGCCTCAACCACCAGATCGAGCACCACCTCTACCCGCACATGCCCCGCCCCAACCTGCGGCACGCGCAACCCCTCGTCGAGAACTTCTGCCTTCGGCACGGCATCCCCTACAGCAAAACCACCCTGCGCCACTCCTATGCCCAGGTACTGCGCCACCTGCACGACGCCGGCTCACCCCTCCGCCACCCAGCCGGGTGACGCCCGCAGCTCCACGAGCAAAGCCCGCCGGTTGGACCCAACCGGCGGGCTTCGGTGTTCGTTCACGCATCCGCTGTTCAGCGGCTCAGCAAGAACTAGGCGGGGACGACGTTGTCCGCCTGCGGGCCCTTCTGGCCCTGAGTGACCTCGAAGGAGACCTTCTGGCCCTCCTGGAGCTCGCGGAAGCCCTGGGCGGCGATGTTCGAGTAGTGGACGAACACATCCGCGCCACCGCCGTCCTGCTCGATGAAGCCGAAGCCCTTTTCAGCGTTGAACCATTTGACGGTTCCGGTGGCCATGTGCGCTCCAAGCATGATTCGGCACCCGCACGATGCGGAGCCGGAGGTGATCCGCCATGGCCCTCGGAGATGCTGAACAGCAAAACGCCCGTGACACGTGATCACGGGCGACCGGTACTTCGGAACCATGACTGATGGCACCACGCTACACGGGCTGCTCGGCGGTGGGTCCACCGCGTCATCGCCAGACGGCGCGAAGTCCACTTCGGCGTGGACAGCGCGGTGGAAGTCCCGTAGCCGTCAAGCAGCGGCGTCGTTCTGCGAGGGTGCGTGCTCTGGTTCTCTAGCCCACATCGGACTCGGAAGACGGACTCCGACTCGTCCCGCTACTCGCTCCGCAGTGGTTTGCGGTCCGCATGCCGGGGAACTCATCAGACATCCAACCGCCCCGGACCCAGGCGACAGGGGATTTCCGGGAGCGTTTCTACTGCTTCGTTCTCCTGCACCACTCGCGGCCCCGCCGCGCTCACGTGGCGGCAGCCGTTCGGGTCACAGGAGATCTCCCGGGATCCACTCCACACCGAACGCAAGATCGAGGAGACCCGCAGTGACCAACCCGACCATCTCCGCAGCCACACCACCTGCGCAGACCACGAACTCCGAGATCGCGACGTCCAACAGGAGCCTGCTCTCCTCCTCCGAGGGGACGACCACCGTCGCCGACACCGTGGTCCAGAAGATCGCCGGACTCGCCACGCGCGAAATCCCCGGTGTGCACGCGCTGGGCGGAGGCGCGGCGCGTGCCTTCAGTTCGCTGCGCGAGCGCATTCCCGGCGCCACCGCGTCAGCGGGTCAGGGAGTCTCGGTCGAGGTCGGCGAGCGACAGGCCGCCATCGACCTGCACATCCTCGTCGAGTACGGCGTGTCCATCGCGGACCTGGCCAGTGCGGTTCGCCGCAACGTGATCGGTGCGGTCGAGCAGATGACAGGCCTCCAGGTCGTGGAGGTCAACATCGCGGTCACCGATGTCCACATCCCCGGTGAGGAGGACGACGACAGGACTCCGGAACCCGGTCGGGTGCAGTGAGCCCCGAGATCGACGCGATGGTCATCGCCACCGCGGTGACGGTCCTTCCCCAGGTGGCGGGACCGCACAGCGGCCGGTACGGGGAGATCGTCACCCTCCTGCCGGGCCGCAGGGTGGACGGAGTCCGCCTGCGCCCGGACGAGATCGTCATCGGCGTCGTCGCGAGATACCCGGCCACCACCGCCGAAGTCGACGCGGCCGTGCGCGCCACCGTCCACGCCGCGATCGGGAGAGTCGAGTTCCCGCTTCACCTGTGGATCGGCGACATCGCGATTCCCCGCGTCCTGTCGCCCGGCATCACCACCGGGCGTCGCTCGGCGCGCAAGCTCCCCCTGCCCTCGACGAAAGTCTGGGCGACGAGCCGCACTCCGGCCACCACAGCAGGGACAACACCATGAACTCGACCACCACCGGGATGCTCGCGGGCATCGCGCTCGGCTTCGCCGCCGCGTTCGGCGGTTTCGGCGCCTTCATCGTCGTGCTGTTGCTCGGTGCGGCCGGGCTCGTCGTGGGCAGGGTCCTCGACGGCAAACTCGACGTCTCGGCGCTGGCCGGCCGCGACCGGACCTGACCGTCGTGACCCCCGCAGGCCCACCCGCGCAGGAGAACACGGACGATCCCGGTGCGCGCGGCAGCCTCACGATCAGCGAGGTCGCTGTGGAGCGGATCGCCTCGCACGCGGCGCTCGAGGTCGACGGCATCGGTGGTTCCGCACTGCGCGTGCTCGGTGTCACGGTCGGCGCCGAGGAGGCCGAACGGGACGTCCGGATCGCCGCGAGAATCACCGGCGCGGTCGTCGCGCTCGACGTGCGGCTGTCGATCACCTACCCGGCGCCGGTGGGCAGCACCACCGAGTCCGCGCGGACGCACCTGATCCGCCGGGTCCACGCCTTGACCGGTCTGAGCGTGTCGAAGGTCGACATCACCGTCACCGCACTGCACCGCGCGGTCGTGACGCCGCGGAGGATCCGATGAAACGGTTGCCCCGCCGCAGCACACCGGCCGTCCTCGTGGCTCTGACCGTCCTCGCGGCCTGCGTTCTCGCCGCCGTCGTGTCGGTGCAGACGCTCCTCGGGCAGGACCCGTGGATCGATCCCCACGCCCTCTTCGCCGCTGTGCACGACACCCGCTGGGCAGACCCCGTCGTCACTCTCACCGCCGCGGTCTGCGTGGTGCTCGGTGCGGGCCTGCTGCTGTGCGCGGTGCTCCCAGGCAACCCCGTCGTACTGCCACTGCGCGACGACGACCCGGAAACCAGGTCCACAGTGGACTCCGGGGTCACCCGCCGGAGCCTGCGCAACGTCCTGCGCACAGCCGCTTCATCGGTCGACGGGGTCACCGCCACGAGGCTCACCCTCGGACGGCGCACGATCACCACGACCGTCAGCACGGACCGCACGATCACCGACGGGCTCGCCGCCGCCGTGCGCGGCGCGGTCGAGAACCGGCTCGACCGCATCCGGCCGGCCATCCGACCAGCCGTGGTCGTCCACGTCAAGGCCAGGAGAACACGATGAACGGCCTCGAGAGGCCATCAGGGCTCAACCGCGTCGTGCTGGCGGTCACCGGTCTGGTGCTGCTCGCCGGCGGCGGTGTCGTGGTGGCCGAGACCTTCACCACCCTGAACGTGCTCCGCCCCGACGCCCCTCTCGTTCCCGGCGACGCCCTGCCCCCGACGTGGGTCTGGTACGTCGCCGCGATCGGCTCAGCGGCTCTCGGGCTCCTGGCGATCCGGTGGCTCGTCGCACAGGCCGACCGCACCCCCAAGAGCAGCACCTGGCGATACGACACCGAACCCGGCAGCGGCCGGACCGAACTGGCCGCGAGTACTGCCATCTCCCCTTTGCTGGCCGAGATCGAGGCCTACCCCGGCGTGCACGCCGTGCACGGCACCCTGGCCGGGCGCCTGGACGCCCCGGCTCTGGCACTGGTGATCAGCACGACGCAGGACGGCGAGCCCGGCGCGATCCGGCACGCACTCGTCGCGGAGGGGCTGCCACGACTGCGCCGAGCCCTCGGCGTCGACGAGTTGCCCACGACCGTCGAGTTCCGCCTCACCGGCGCGCTCGGCCCGCGGACACCCGTACGACGTGCCCATCGGGAGCAGGCACCCGACCTCGGCGCCGCGCCACGTGACGACCGCGGCCCTGCGCCTGCCGAGAACCGCATCCGTGCGGTGTGAGGCTTGCATCGAACTCGTCCGCGTTCGGCTTGACGGAGGCCACATGACCAGGAGATCCACCGCAGCAGCGCCACACGAGAACGGATTCGGATCGACGATCGTGAGGAGACGTCGCGCGTTCGAGGCGTACCTCCACCTGGGGAGGGTGGCGCCGTGGATCCCTGGCTCATCTGGCTGATCATCGGGTTGGTTCTGGCCATCGCCGAGATCTTCACGCTCACCGCTGCACTCGGCCTGCTCGGCGTCGCGGCGATCACCACGGCGGGGTCGGCGGCGATCGGTCTGCCGATCGCCGGTCAGCTCGTGGTGTTCAGCGTCGTGTCCGCCGCGGGCGTGGTGCTCGTGAGGCCTTGGGCGCGGCGCATGATGCTGCGACCGCGGCCGGAGCGGTTCGGCGTGGAGGCGTTGGTAGGTGCTTCCGCCTACGTGCTGCGTGAGGTGAACGACCACGAGGGCCTGGTGCGGCTGCGTGGTGAGGACTGGACGGCTCGCCCGTACGACAGGTCCGTCGTCATCCCGGCCGGAAGCACGGTCGACGTACTGCACATCGACGGCACCACCGCCGTCGTCTACCCACGGGAGTGAGCCATGTCCACACTGCTCGTCGCCGGGCTGGTGCTCGCGATCTTCGCGGTGTTCACCGTGCTGCGCGCTGTGCGCATCGTGCCGCAAGCACGTGCGCGCAACGTCGAACGTCTAGGTCGCTACCAGCGCACCCTCACGCCCGGCCTGAACTTCGTCATCCCCTACGTCGACCGCGTCTACCCGCCGATCGACCTGCGCGAGCAGGTGGTGTCGTTCCGGCCGCAGCCGGTGATCACCGAGGACAACCTCGTGGTGGAGATCGACACGGTGCTGTACTTCCAGGTCACCGACCCCCGGGCCGCCGCCTACGAGATCGCCAGCTTCCTGCAGGCCGTCGAGCAGCTCACCGTCACCACCCTGCGCAACGTCGTCGGCTCCATGGACCTGGAGAAGACCCTCACCTCACGCGACACGATCAACAACCAGCTGCGCGGCGTGCTCGACGACGCGACCGGCAAGTGGGGTCTGCGGGTCAACCGCGTGGAGATCAAGGCCATCGACCCGCCGCAGAGCATCAAGGAGGCGATGGAGAAGCAGATGCGGGCCGAGCGCGACAAGCGGGCCGCGATCCTCAACGCCGAAGGACAGCGTCAGTCGCAGATCCTCACGGCCGAGGGCGACAAGCAGGCCGCGGTGTTGCGCGCGGAAGGAAACCGGGCCGCGACCATCCTCAAGGCGGAGGGCGAGTCCCGCGCCATCGACCAGGTCTTCCAGTCAGTGCACCGCAACGATCCCGACCCGAAACTCCTCGCCTACCAGTACCTCCAGATGCTGCCCAAGCTCGCGGACGGTCCCGGCAACACCTTCTGGGTAATCCCGAGCGAGGTCACCACCGCACTGCAAGACGTCTCCAAGGCGTTCTCAGAGGTGCTGCCACGATCAGTCGCCGCCGGGCGCGACGAAGCCGTGGAGGCCGCCGCCGCACAGGCCGAGGAGGACGTCGCGCAGGCGAGCGAGGCGGCAGCCGCAGCGGTCTCGGACGCCGCGGACGCCGCCGCGCCGGTGAACGCACTGCGACCGGAACCGGCGGGAAGCCGAGAACGGCGTCGGCCGCGGTGATCGCGTTCGGCGCCCCGGTGACCGTGCCCAGCCCTGACAGGCCGCTGGTCCTGGCAGGTCGCCGAGCCGCGAACGCGCACCCGGTGCCGGCCTGTGCTCGAAGTGGTGTCGTGCCACACCGGACGACATCCGTGAGCCGAGATTCGCCGCGGTGACCGAACGGCGGAGGTCGCCGGGCGCGCTCGACGCTAGGATCGGTCAGGCGTCCGGCTCGGTCGGGCGGAATCGCGCCACGCCGCCCCGGACCCCGGTGGCCCCACTTCGCCAGTCACGGTCTGGAGTGCTGCCCACCATGCTCGACATCAGCCGCCTTTCGGCGGTTTCGGCGAACGTCGCCGCCCGGCTCGTCCACCGCCAGGTCGCCGTCCGGCACGTGTGCATCGCGTGCGGGGTGCGGACGAACGCGATCGGCACGGCGCTCTACCTGTGGGAGGCCGCAGGCCGCTGTGACCTCTACACGAGTTCCGGGTTCTGCGGCGAGGAGATCGCGGAGCTGCAGACCATGCTCGGCGAGGGGCCCGCGTTCGAAGCGGCCCGGCAGAACTGGCCGGTGCTCGTGCCGGATCTCGTGGACCACGTGGCGTCGGTGCGCTGGCCGCTCCTGGCCGGCGCGGCGGTCGAGGCCGGAGTCGCGGCGATCTTCGCCTTTCCTCTCGCCCTCGGCGCGGAACCGCTCGGTGTGCTGGAGATCCACCGCGGCGACGGCGACGCGCTGACACCCACCGAGGTCGCCGGAGCAGTGCAGCTGGCCGACATCGCTCTCACCCTGCTGCTGGACGACGAGTGGTGAAGAGTCTGGTGGCGGTGCAGTCGCCGCTCGACGCCGAGGCACCTCGTGGCCTCGCGTGGGCCGTGCGAGACCACGTTCCCCACAGGTTTCGGGATCCCTCCGGTCCAGGGCCGGTGTCCTCTTGAGCGATCAGCCCCACGCCGATCTGGGACATCTGAGCGTGCTCAGCCCTGAGCAACGCGCCGTGCTGGAGCTTCGCGTGGTGCGCGGCCTGACCGCCGAGCAGGCGGCGTCGGCACTGGGCTCGACGGCGGCGGCCGTGAGATTGCTGCAACACCACGCCCTGGACGCGCTGCGGAACGCGATCACGCGCGAAGGGACGCGGGAATGAGTCCGTCAGGGCACCGGCACAGCACGGAAAGATCATGCCGGAATCATCTTCCACAGTGGACAGACGCCGGACGCGGACTCCGCTCACGCTCCGCTGACGCCGGACCCGACGGCCGGTGGCCGGGTGCACCCAGGCCGGCCGCCGCGCGCACAGGTGACAGGATGCGGTGATGGACGCCCGACGCAGGAACAACGTGACCGTCATCGGTTGCGAGGACGCTCCGACGGTGCTGCTCGCCCACGGGTTCGGCTGCGACCAGAACCTGTGGAGGCTGGTGGTGCCTGACCTGTCGAAGCGGTTCCGGATCGTGCTGTTCGACCACGTCGGGTCGGGCAGGTCCGACGTCGCGGCCTGGTCCCCGCAGCGCTACACCACACTCGACGGTTATGCCGAGGACGTGCTGGAGATCTGCGCGGAGCTGGACCTGCGGGACGTCGTGCTGGTCGGACACTCGGTCAGCGCGATGATCGCCGTCCTCGCGGCCAACCGCGAGCCCGAGAGGTTCGCCAAGCTCGTGCTGCTGACCCCGTCGCCCTGCTACCTCGACGACGGCGACTACCGGGGCGGTTTCACCCGTGCGGACATCGACGAGCTGCTCGACTCGCTCGAGTCGAACTACCTCGGCTGGTCCGCGGCGATGGCGCCGGTCATCGCCGGCAACCCGGACCGGCCCGAGGTCGCCGGTGAGCTGGAGGCCGCGTTCTGCCGCACCGACCCGGCGATCGCGCGGGTGTTCGCGCGCACCACCTTCCTGTCCGACAACCGCGCGGACCTCGCGAACGTCACCGTGCGGACCGCCGTGCTGCAGTGCTCCTCGGACGCGATCGCGCCGCGCGAGGTCGGCCAGTTCGTGCACGACCGGATCGAGGGCAGCGTGCTGGTGACGCTCGATGCGATCGGCCACTGCCCGCAGCTGAGCGCTCCAGAGCAGACGGCGGCCGCGATCGCTGAGTTCGCGGGCGCCCGGTGATCCGCCCGGCGGGAAGCGGCGAGGAGGCCGGAGTGGAGACCACGTTCTCGGCGTTGCTGGAGGACAGTGCGGAAGACCTGTACGAGAACGCACCGTGCGGCTACCTGTCCACGCTGATGGACGGCACGATCGCCAAGATCAACGCCACGCTCCTGGGATGGCTGGGACACGAACGCGCGGAACTCCTCGGGCGTCGGCGGTTCGCCGATCTGCTCCCCGTCGGCGACCGGATCTACCACGAGACGCACTTCGCGCCGATGCTGCGCATGCACGGCGAGATCGGCGGTATCGCGCTGGAACTGGTGCGCGCGGACGGAACGCGAATGGCCGTGCTGGTCAGTTCGACGGTCAAGACGAGCGCGAACGGCACGGCTCAGCTGATCCGCACCACCATCTTCGACGCCGGTGACCGGCGCGCCTACGAACACGAACTGCTGCGCGCACGCCAGGAGGCGGAACAGGAACGCGACCGTGTACAGCTGCTGGCCTCCACCTTGCAGCGCACGCTGTTGCCGCCGTCGTTGCCGGACGTGCCCGGCATGGACGTCGCGGCCTACTACCACCCCGCCTCCGCGGACGAGGTGGGCGGCGACTTCTACGACCTCTTCCCCCTCACCGGCGACACGTGGGCGTTCTTCCTCGGCGACGTGTCCGGCAAGGGCGCGGAGGCCGCCGTGGTCACGTCGCTTACCCGCTACACGCTGCGCGCCGCCGCCGTGCAGGAGCCCGGTCCCGCCTCCGTGCTGAAGCGCCTCAACACGGCGCTGCTCAAGGACCAGCACGGCGCGACGCCGCGGTTCTGCACCGCCATCCACGGCCTGCTCGAACCGGCGGAGGACGGCGCCAAAGTCACCCTCGCGAGCGGCGGGCACCCACCGGCGCTGGTGATCCGCCACCGCGGTGCGGCCGAACTCCTCGACACCAGGGGCGGTCAGCTGATCGGCGCGCTGCCGGACGCCCGCTTCGTCGAGGTCGAGCTGCACCTGCGGCCCGGTGACACACTCCTGCTCTACTCCGATGGACTCACCGAGGCCCGCACGCACGGCCGCGTCCGCTACGACGAGGAGGACCTGCGCGACTGGGCCAACACCCTCGACGTCGGCAGCGCGACCGAGACCGTGGCCGCGGTGTCCCGGTTACTCGACAGCTTCGGCGACGGTGTCGACGACGACACCGCGCTCCTCGCACTCAGCGTGCGCCTGCTTGGAGATGAGAGACCATGACCTCGTTCACCGTCACCACGCTCGACCTGGAAGCGGGTCCGGTGGTCGAGTTCGCCGGGGAGCTCGACTCCGCCTCGGCCCCGCGCGCACTCCAGGCCGTCGAGGCGATCTCGCCGCGGCCGGGCCAGCAGGTCGTGCTCGACCTGACCGGACTGCACTTCTGCGACTCCAGCGGCATCTCCGCGCTGATCGCCGCCCGCAACCTCGCGCACTCCGCGGAGGCCGGCCTGGCGCTCGCCGGCGTCCCACGCCACCTCGCCCGCACCCTCGTGCTCATCGGGCTGGACACCTTCTTCACCACCTACGCCACCGCCGCGCAGGCCCAGGCCGCCTGGCCGGAGTCGCCGGCCGGAGGGTGAGTGGTGTGCGGGTCGCGGCCGGGGGTACTCGACCGGACGACCCGACAGGAGTGAGCCCATGCGAGGCGACATCGAGACCTACTTCGAGGACGGCCGGTGGAAGAACCGGATGGAGGGCAACGACCAGGCCTCCAGCACGCACCTCACCAAGGAGGAAGCTAGCGCCGACGGCCGTGAGATGGCGATCGTGCACGCGGTGGACCACATCACGCGCAACCGGGACGGCACGATCAGCGAGCACGACGTCTACCCGCGCGGCCGCGACCCGCACACCGGTGGCGGGGTCACCCGCGCGCACCGCCGGTGAACCGACGCGAACCGCACCGGTTCGCGTCCGCCACCGCGGGTTCCCCGGCGAGCGGCGCCGGGCAGGACTCAGCCGCCGCGTGCGCTGAAACCCGTTGTGAGCGGGGCGTACCGCCTGCCACGAAGGCACGCGGTACGCTGGATGTGTTGATCCTGATGCGGTCACGCAAGGCGTGGGCCTAGACCTCGCTACGTCCAGGAACGACTGGAACCAGTCGACGTGGTGGAGGAAACCGTGCCAGTCATGGACCAGTGGTCGCTGTTCGGCGGTGTGACCAGAGGTGCGCGAACCTGACAGCCGTCGCCCATCGGTGATCGAAGCACGCGCCGCGGTGATTGCGGCGCTGCGCGACAGCAAGAGCGACCTCGACGTCCTGGCTCGCGTGATCCGCGCGTGCGTGGGCCTGCTGCCGGTGGACGGCGCCTCGATCTCGGTGCTGAGCGGACCACGGGAGCGGGAGACGTTGTACGCCAGCGACGTGATCGCGATGAAGATCGAGAACGTCCAGTTCGACCTGGGCGAGGGTCCGTGCTTCGAGGCGTTCGCGACCCGCCGGCCGGTGCTGGTTCCCGATCTGCCGCAGGCTTCGGTCCTCGCATGGCCCGTGTTCGCGGCGGCGATCGCCGCGCTGCCCGTCGGCGCGATCTTCGCGTTCCCGTTGCAGGCGGGCGCGATCGGCATCGGCGCGATCGACCTCTACCGGCGCCGGCCCGGCTGGTTGTCGGCGGACGAGCTCGCCGTCGCGCTGGAGGTGGTCGACGTGGTGACCGCGGTGCTGCTCGGCGTGCTCCTGGGCGAGTTCGACGGCGCCGACGGCCTGCGGGGTGTGCTGTCGCCCGGCCGCGAACAGGTGCACCAGGCGACCGGCATGGTGCTCGCCGCGCTCGGCATCTCCGCGGAGGAGGCGCTGTCCCGCTTGCGCGGCTACGCCTTCGCGACGGGCAGACCGCTCGACGAGGTCGCCAAGGACATCGTGAACCGCGAGCTGTCCCCGCTGGAACTCCGCGCATGACCGCCCGCGAGACCGTGACGGCGGCCCGGTGCTGGCAGCACTACCGTCGGACGAAGAAGACAGGAGCTGGTGATGAGCGGTAGCGCACCGTCCAGGACGGAACGGGAGTCGCGGTTGCTCCACGCGTTGGTCGAGCTGGCGGACACGCTGGTCGACGACTACGACGTGGTGGACGTGCTGCACCGGCTGGTCGAGCACTGCGTCCGGTTGCTGGACGCGACGGTGGCCGGGTTGATGCTGTCCGACCAGCGCGGCGGTCTGCGGGTGGTGGCCTACTCGTCGGCCCAGACGCGCATGCTCGAGCTGTTCCAGGTCCAGGCGAGCGAGGGCCCGTGCTTCGACTGCGTGCACAGCGGTGAGGCGGTGCTCGTCGCGGACCTGTCGAAGGAGGTCCAGCGCTGGCCGCGGTTCGCGCCGCTCGCCGTCGAGGAGGGTTTCGCCTCGGTGCACGCCGTGCCGATGAGGCTGCGGCGCGAGACCATCGGCACGCTGAACCTGTTCCGCAAGGAGACCGGGTTGCTCAGCGACGAGGACCTGCTGGTCGTGCGCGCCCTCGCGGACACGGCGACGATCGGGATCCTGCAGGAACGCGCCATCCGCCGCGGCGAGGTGGTCACCGAGCAGCTGCAGACGGCGCTGAACAGCCGGGTCGTCATCGAACAGGCCAAGGGTGTGCTCGCGTTCGCCGGGAACCTCGACATGGAGCAGGCGTTCCACGCGCTGCGCGGCTACGCCCGCAACGGTGGTCGCCGGCTGGCCGATGTGGCCAGAGAGGTCGTTCTCGGCGAACTGCGCCCCGAGGTCGTCCTCTCACCACGTCCCACCGATCTGTGACCGGACCGGTCCCGCGGCATCGTCCGCCGGGACCGGGATCTCGGCTCGGCTCAACGGGTGCTCGGCGTTCCGGAGTGCCGGACGGCCGCCGTGTGGGTAACCTGAACGAGCTAGCAGACGCAGCAACCGCCCGGACCCGCGGTCTCATCACCTCGTCGTGGGGAGAACACCGTGGGCGTCCGTGTCGAGCCGATCTCGTTCACGCGCAAGAACATCGCGCTTGTCTCCGTGCTCTCCAGCCCGCTGGCCGACCCCGGATCGTCCGGCGCCGGCAGCCAGGGTCTCCACGTCGCGGGACTCGCGGCCGCGCTGGCCGCGCTCGGCCACCGGGTCGTCGTCTACACGCGGCGCGACCATCCCCACGTTCCGCAGCTCGTGCACAGCCCGCGCGGCTACGAGGTCGTGCACGTGCCGGCCGGGCCCCCGGTGGAGCTCGGCGCGGACGAAGTCCTGGCCCACGCGGGAGATCTCGTCGAGTTCCTCGAGCTGGCCTGGAAGGCGCGGCGCCCTGACGTCGTGCACGCCCACGGCTGGCTGTCCGGGATCGCCGCCGTGCTGAGCGCCAGGAACAGCCTGGTGCCGGTCGTGCAGACCTACCACTCGCTGGGCACGGCACGGCCTCAGGACCACCGTGCGGCCGAGGCGGACTCGACCAAACGCGTCGCGGTGGAACGTCTCGTCGGTCACGAAGTCGCCCTGGTCGTCGCGACCGACTCCGCGGAGGCTCGCGCCGTTCTCGGCATGGGCGTGGACCGGTCGAAACTGGTGGTGGTGCCGAAGGGCGTCGATCTCGACCTCTTCGCACCGAGACCTTCAGCCGTCGACCGGCACCGGCCGCACAGGATCGTGTCGGCGGGAAGACTGCTTCCGCACAAGGGTTTCGACGACCTGATCGGTGCTCTGTCCACAGTGGAGGGAGCGGAGCTGGTGATCGCCGGCGGCGGCGCGCAGGGCGACGTCCACGGTGACCAGGAGACCAGGAGACTGCTCGCAGTCGCCCGTTCGGCCGGGGTCGGCGACCGCGTCGTATTCGCGGGTCACGTGCCCTATGCCGAACTGCCCGCGCTGCTGCGGTCCGCCGACGTGGTGGCGTGCACCCCGCGGGAGCGGTCGTCCGGCGGGGTGGCGCTGGAGGCGATGGCCTGCGGCACGCCCGTTCTCGCCACCGCGGTCGGCGGTCTCGTCGACGTCGTCGTGGACGGGTTGAGCGGAGTGCTGGTCCCGCCGGGAAAACCGGATGCCACGGCCAAGTCGTTGCGCGCGCTGCTCACCGACGGCACGTACCGGGAACTGCTCAGCGTCGCGGGACGAGACCGGGCTCTCGCGCGGTACTCCTGGCACCGCGTCGCATCCGACCTGGTGCGCGTCTACGCCACGGCGGTGACCAGCCGCGGGATCGCGCCGCGGCACGTCCGCGCACGGACGACGTCAACGCCGAGGTGAGCGTGGCGGCCTCCCGGCCGCTGCCCTGAGCATCGCCGTCACGAGGCCGGAACTGATCGTGCCCGCTCCCAGGCCGATCTCGACGAGCTCGTCGAAGGCATGCCGGTCGTCACGTGCCGCGGCCGTGGCCAGGTCCACGAGGGCGGGCGCGCGGGTAAGCAGGGCGAGGGCATCGGTGTGCCGCAGGTGTCTGCCGAGAAGACGGCGCAACGACAGCCGGTAGTGCGCGGCGGGATCCGCTGTCGTCGCGGCCGCACCGGCGAGGGCTCCGGACAGGACGGCGTAGTAGATCCCCTCGCCCGTGAGCGGGTTGATCAGCGAGGCCGCGTCCCCGGCCAGCAGCACGCGACCGCGGCCGACATCCGGCCTGCCCGGCGACAACGGCAGCCGGTGCCCGCGCAGCGCCAGCGGAGGGCAGCCGGGCAGCAACACGTGCAGGCGTTCCGTCAGATGCGCTCGCGTCGGCGGACCGGTGCGGATGAGCTCGCCGTAGCCGACGTTCGCGGTGCCGTCACCGACGGGGAAGACCCAGGCGTACGCGGGCCAGTGCGCGGTGGCCATCACGAGCCGCTGCTCCTGCTCCGGCCACGGGTCCGCGCTCGTGTACCCGCGCAGTGCGATGGCGGTGGTGCCCGGTCTGGCGGTCCTGGCTCCGCTTCGCCGTCGTACGACCGACTCCGCGCCGTCCGCGCCGATGACCGTGCGGGCGTGGAACCGCCCGTCGACCTCGACGCCGTCCGCCACCGCGACGAGCGAGCGCACCCGGTGCCGGCGCAGCCGCGCACCCGCCTCCTGGGCAGCCGCGACGAGTCGCGCGTCGAGCAGCGCGCGGGGGACGACCGAGGTGGGGCGCGCGAACCCCCTGGCGGCCGTCACGCCGCTCGGCGCGGTCAGCCGCAGGCCGAGGACGGGGGCCGTGCCGGCGGTGAGAGCGCCGACGTCCACGCCGAGCCCGCCCAGGACGTCCAGCGCGTGCGGTGCGACCCCGTCGCCGCAGACCTTGTCGCGCGGGAACTCCGCGGCGTCCAGCAGCAGCACGCGGGCGTCCGGGTCGGCGCGCAACGCCGCCAGGGCGGCCGTGGAGCCCGCGGGCCCGGCGCCGACGACGACCAGGTCCCACCGGTCGCGCGCGGCCATCAGCGAGCCAGCTGGTCGACCGCGGCGGCGAACAGCCACGGCGCGCGGACCGCGGCGGGAACGATCCGGCGCCCGAGCACCGGCCGGTTCCTGGCCCACAGCAGCGACTCCGTCAGCCAGCGGGACCGGCGCGACGTGCGCGCCCAGGCGCGGTCGTAGTCCGCCGGACGCCCGGCGGACAGGCAGCGGACGAGCTCGGCCCCGGTCGTCAGCGCCAGGGCGAGCCCCTCGCCGGTCAGCGCGTCGACGTAGCCCGCCGCGTCGCCCGCCAGCAGCACGCGTCCGGCGACCCGGCCAGTGGTCCGCTGCCTCAACGGCCCTGCTCCGCGCACGGTCGAGACCGGTGCCGCACCGGCCAGCCGCTCCGCCAGCTCGGGGAAAGCGGCGAGCTGCTCGGTGAAGCCGCCCCGGACCGGCGACAGGATCGCGACGCCGACGGTGTCCGGTGCCACCGGTGTCACATAGGCCTCCGACCGGGGCGCCCACGTCACCTCCACCCCATCGCTCCAGGGCTCCAGGGCGAAGTGGCGCCGCAGCCCCCAGCGCGGCGAGGAGGTCCTGCCCGGCGAGCGCAGGCCGACGAGAGCGCGGATCGGCGAGTGCAGACCGTCCGCGGCGACGAGGTAGCGCGCCCGCAACGCCCCGGCCCGCACGTGGTCGTCGTGCTGGAGGACGTCGGTGACCGGCGTGTCCAGCACAGGTATCCCGGCACGGCGGACTGCCTCGCCGAGCGCATCGTGCAGCCGGACGCGGCGAACTCCCCGTCCGGCGCCACAGCGGAACGGCGCGTGCGCCGTCAGAGGTCCCTGCCGGTAGGTGATGCCGTCGATCGGGTGGCCGGGCGGGTCCACCCCGAGCGCGGCCAGTGCGCGCACGGCACCGGGCATCAGCCCTTCCCCGCAGGCCTTGTCGAGCACACCGGGCCTCCTCTCGCACACCAGCACGTCCATGCCGGCCTGGGCGCAGCCCAGCGCGACGGCGAGCCCCGCCGGGCCCCCGCCGGCCACCAGGACGTCGTGCACCCGGTCAGACACGGACCGACCGCAACGCGTCGTTCTCCGCGCGGACGCGGACCGCCAGCAGACCCGCGTTCAGCACGGTGAAGACCGACGCGGTCAGCCACGCGCCGTGCACCAAGGGCAGTGCGAAGCCCTCGACCACGACCGCGACGTAGTTCGGGTGCGGGAACAGGCGGTACGGACCGCCGGTCACGAGCGGAAGCCCCGGCACGACGACGATCCGGGTGTTCCACTGACGTCCGAGCGTCCGGACGCACCACCACCGCAGGACCTGGGACAGTACGACGAGCGCGAGCATCGGCCAGCCCAGCGCGGGCACGAAGGCGCGGCCGGACAGCCAGACCTCGGCCAGGCACCCGGCCAGCAGGCCGGTGTGCAGCACGACCATGAACGGGTAGTGCGCGAACCCCGACTCCCGCCCGCCGCGGGCGAGGCTCCACGCCAGGTTCCTCTTCGCGACGACCAGCTCGGCCAGCCGCTCGGCCGCGACGAGGCCGACCAGCACCGAGTACCACGCCTGGCTCACCACCTCAGCAGCACCAGCTCGGCGCAGAAGCCCGGCCCCATCGCCATCACCACGCCCCAGTCGCCCGGGGCGGCGGGCCGGGCCGCGAGCGTGTCCGCGAAGACGTGCAGCACGGACGCCGAGGACAGGTTCCCTATCTCGTGCAACGACCGCCAGGTCATCGCGAGGTCCTGCTCGTCGAGGCCGAGCACCGACTGGATGGCCTCGATGACCTTCGGCCCACCGGGGTGGCAGATCCAGCGCGCGATGTCGCCGACCTCCAGACCGTGTGGTGCCAACAGGTTCTTGACGTCGTCGGCGAGGTGCTCGCGCACCAGCTCGGGGACCTCGGCGCCCAGCACGATCTTCAGTCCGGTGCTTCCGACGTCCCACCCCATCGCGCGTTCGGAGTCCGCGTACAGGTGGCTCAGCGAGTCCACGACCTGGGGACCGGCCGTGGCGCCGATGTGCTCGGAGCCGACAGCGACGACGGCCGCGGCGCCGTCGCCGAAGAGACCCGAGGCGATCATGTTGGCAGCGCTGGGATCCTGCCGTTGCACGGTCAGCGAGCACAGCTCGACCGACACGAGCATCGCGACCGAGCCTGGCCAGCCGCGCAGGAAGTCGTGCAGCCGCGCGACTCCCGCCGCGCCAGCCAGACAGCCGAGGCCGATGATCGGGATCCGCTTCACGTCCGGCCGCAGGCCGATGCGCGCCGCGATCCGGGCGTCGAGGGAGGGCACCGCGATCCCGGTGACGGTCGTGGACACGATGAGGTCCACATCGGACGGTCGCAGTCCCGCGTCCGCGAGCGCCGCCAGTGCGGCCTCACAGCCGAGATCGACCGCGACGGAGAGGAAAGCGTCGTTGGCCGCGGTGAAACCGTCGAGCTCGTCGTACCGCTCGATGGCCAGTGCGAGGTGCCGCGACCCGACGCGGGCGCTGCTGTGGAAGCGCGAGACCACCGCGCGGGAAGCGGAGTCCGGCAAACATAATCGGGCGAACAGGTTTGTCAGCCTTGCCTGGGGGTAGCGGTGCGGCGGAAGAACTCCGTGCACCGCCGAAATTGTCGTCACCCCTGTCACGGTACGGCTTCCGCCTACACTCGGCAGATGAGCGGCACAGCGATCCACCGCCGGAAGTCGTTGCGACTACTGCAAGGTCTCGCACGCGCGTGTCATCCCCTGCCCGCTCTCGCCGTCACGGTGGTGGCGGTCCTGCTCGGGCTGGGCGCCGGGATCGACGGCCCGCGCGCCACGCTGCTCGGTGCCGCGGTGCTCACGGGCCAGCTGTCGATCGGCTGGTCCAACGACTGGATCGACGCCGCCCGCGATCACGCCGCCGGGCGCGCGGACAAACCCGCTGCCGCAGGAGAGGTTCCGGTGTCCGCGGTCGCGGCCGCCGCGGTCGCGGCGGCGCTGGCGACGGTCGTGTCGTCGTTGTCGCTGGGTTGGTTCGCCGGTGTCGTGCTGCTGCTGAGCGTCGCGGGCGGCTGGGCGTACAACCTCGGTCTCAAGAGCACCGCCTTCTCCGGTGCCGCCTACCTGTTCTCGTTCGCCGCGCTGACGATCGGTGTGCACGCGGCGGGGCCGGGCGGGACGTGGCCGCCCTGGTGGGTGCCGGTGACGGGCGCGCTGCTCGGGTTCGGGGCGCACTTCGCCAACGTGCTCCCGGATCTGCGCGCGGACGCGGAGACCGGTGTCCGGGGCCTGCCCCACCGGCTCGGTCCGCGCACGGGGGTGATCGTCATGGCGGGAGCCCTCGCCACGGCGTCGGTCGTGCTGGGCCTCGCTCCCGCCGGGGCGTCGGCGCTCTACTCGGCGGTCGTGGTGACGACCGGGGTCGCGTTGGCCGTCGTCACGACCGCCGCCGCGATCCGCGCGCCGCACAGCGCGATCGCGTTCCGGCTGACCGTCGCGATCGCGCTGCTGGACGTGGTGCTGCTGCTCACCGTGAGCACCTGACGGCTATCTTCCGTGAGGCGCGGGAGCGGCCAGGTCGCGGCTGAGCTCGCCGCGGACGGTCTCCGCGAGCTCGTCCCAGCTGTCGACGAACTTGCGGACGCCCTGGCGTTCCAGCTCGTCGGTGACCTCGCGGTAGTCGATTCCGAGCAGCGCGATCTCGCTGAGCACGTCCTGGGCCGGACCGTAGACCTCTTCTAGCAGGACGGGGGTCACGGTGCCGTGGTCGGCGAACGCCTCGAGCGTCGGTCCCGGCATGGTGTTGACGGTGCCCGGGATGGCGAGTTCGGACACGTACATCGTGTCCGGGTATGCGGGGTTCTTCACCCCCGTGGAGGCCCACAGCGGTCGTTGCGGCCGTGCTCCCGACGCGGCCAGGTCGCGCCAGCGTCGCGTGGCCAGGCTCGTCACGTGGACCTCGTGGGCGAGACGGGCGTTGGCGATCGCCGCCCTGCCCTTGGCCGCGAGCGCGCGGTCGGTGCCGATGGCGTCGAGACGCGCGTCGATCTCGGTGTCCACACGGGACACGAAGAACGAGGCGACCGAGTGGATGCCGGCCAGGTCGAGCCCGTTGAGGCGAGCCGTCTCCAGGCCGGTGAGGTAGGCGTCGACCACCTCCCGGTACCGGTCGAGGGAGAAGATGAGCGTGACGTTGACGCTGATGCCCTCGCCGATGACCGCGGTGATCGCGTCGAGCCCCGCCGTGGTGGCCGGGATCTTGATGAGCAGGTTCGGCTCGTCGACGGCCGACCAGAGCAGACGGGCGCGGTCGATGGTCGCCTGGGTGTCGTGGGCGAGGCCGGGGTCGACCTCCAGCGACACCCTGCCGTCGACGCCGTCCGTGCGGTCGTACACCGGTCGCAGGACGTGGCAGGCCTCCCGCACGTCGTCGGTGGTGATGGCGAAGACCGTGTCCTCGATGCTCGCCTCCACCTCCGCGAGCCGTCTGAGCTGCCGCGTGTAGCGCTCTCCCCGTTCCAGCGCTGACGCGAAGATGGTCGGGTTGGTCGTGATGCCGACGACGCCGCGGTCCGCGATCAGCGCCTGCAGCCTGCCCCCGGACAACAGCTCGCGGGACAGGTCGTCGAGCCAGATCGACACGCCTGCGGCGGCGAGTTCGGTGAGCGGGTGGTCGTGGCCCGTGGCCATGGTGCCTCCGTGGTCGGAAATCCTCGTGGTTCAGGCAGGACGGTCGCCGGTGCCGCCGGTGGTGGGCGCGGAACTGCGCTGCACACCTCCCGGACGGACCGACGTGACCGCGTCGCGCAGGCAGTCGTGCGCGGCCTCGGCGACCGCGGTGGCGGTGATGCCGAACTCCTCGTAGAGGCGCCGGTAGTCGGCGGAGGCACCGAAGTGTTCGAGCGACACCACGCGTCCCGCGTCGCCGACGATGTCGCGCCAGCCCTGGGCGACCGCGGCCTCGACGCTCACGCGGGCGCGCACGCCCGGCGGGAGCACTTCGTCCTGATAGGACAGTTCCTGTGCGGCGAACCACTCGCGGCAGGGCATCGAGACCACGCGGGCCCCGACACCGTCCTCGGCGAGCAGCTCGCGGGCGTCGAGGGCGATCTGCACCTCGGACCCGGTGGCGACCAGGATCACGTCCGGCGACTCGGAGCCGGCGAGGACGTAGCCGCCGCGCGCGGCACCCTCCGCCTGCGCCAGGCCACCGGGCCCGCGGTCGAGCACCGGAACGTCCTGCCGCGTCAGGACCAGACCGGCGGGACGGGTGCGGTGCTCCAGGATCTGCCGCCAGCAGACCGCGGTCTCGTTGGCGTCCGCCGGGCGCACGACGTCGAGACCGGGGATCGCGCGCAGCGCGGCGAGGTGCTCGACCGGCTGGTGGGTCGGTCCGTCCTCCCCCAGTCCGATCGAGTCGTGGGTCCACACGTAGGTGACCGGCAGCTGCATGAGCGCGGCCAGCCGGATCGCGGGCCGCTGGTAGTCGCTGAAGACCAGGAACGTGCCGCCGTACGGACGGGTCAGGCTCTGCAACGCGATGCCGTTGAGCGCCGCGGCCATCGCGTGTTCCCGGATGCCGAAGTGCAGCGTGCGCCCGTAGGGGCCGCCCTGCCACTTCGTGGTCTGCTTGCCCACCGGGACGAACGACGGTTCGCCGTCCATCGTGGTGTTGTTGCTCCCCGCCAGATCGGCCGATCCGCCCCACAGCTCCGGCAGCACGGGCGCCAGTGCCGAGAGGACCTCCCCCGACGCCGTGCGGGTCGCCATTCCCCCCGGATCTGCGGGGAAGACCGGCAGGGCGTCGGTCCAGCCCTCGGGAAACCGCTGATCGCGCAACCGGTCGAGCAGCTCGGCGCGGTCCGGGTTCTCGGTGCGCCAGCGCGTGTAGCCGGCTTCCCAGCGCTCGTGTGCGGCCGCACCGCGGTCCAGCACCCGGCGAGCGTGCGCGAGCACCTCGTCCTCCACCGCGAAGCTCCGCTCCGGGTCGAAGCCGAGCAGGGTCTTGACGGCGGCGACCTCGTCGGCGCCGAGCGCGGAACCGTGCGCCTTGCCGGTGTCGCGCAGGGTGGGCGCGGGCCAGCCGATGATGGTGCGCAGCACGATCAGGGACGGACGTCCGGTGTCGGCCTTGGCCTCCTCGACCGCGGCGAGGACCGCGTCCACGTCCTCGACGTAGCGGCCGGTGCTCGTCCAGTCGACGGACTGGACGTGCCAGCCGCAGGCGGCGAAGCGGCCGGCCACGTCCTCGCTGAAGGAGATGCCGGTATCGTCCTCGATGGAGATGTGGTTCGCGTCGTAGAACGCCACGAGGTTCCCGAGCTCCTGGTGACCGGCGAGCGAGGCGGCCTCGGCGGTGACGCCCTCCATCAGGTCGCCGTCGGAGGCGAGGACGTACACGTGGTGGTCGAACGGGCTCTGTCCCGGCGCCGCGTCCGGGTCGAGCAGTCCGCGTTCGCGCCGCGCGGCGAGCGCCATCCCCACCGCACTGGCGAACCCCTGCCCGAGCGGACCGGTGGTGATCTCCACACCGCGCGTGTGCCGGTGCTCGGGATGGCCCGGTGTGGCGGAGTTCCAGGTGCGCAACGAGGCCAGGTCGGTCAGCTCCAGCCCGTACCCGCTCAGGTAGAGCTGCGCGTACAGCGTCAGGCTCGTGTGGCCGCACGACAGGACGAACCGGTCGCGGCCGAGCCACTGGTCGTCGGCGGGGTCGTGCCGCATCACCTGCTGGAACAGCAGGTACGCGAGCGGTGCCAGGCTCATCGCGGTCCCGGGGTGCCCGTTTCCCGCGCGTTGGACGGCGTCGGCGGCGACCACCCGGATCGTGTCCACGGCACGGACGTCCGCGTCGGTCCAGCCCGCGGCCTGCGCGACTGGCGGGGACAACGACGGGTCGCGGCTCAGTGGTGCGGTGGCCGTGCGAGTCATGTGTCTCGGACCTTCCCGGAACCGCGTGCGTCCCACGTGACTGGATCAACGAGGTCGCGGGTCCGGGCGGCTGTTGATGCTTCTCCCCGCGAATAGCCGGATTCCCGGCGGCCAAACGCGCAGGAGACGGCTCAGCCCCGCCGAGGTGACGCCACGGCGGGGCTGCGGGAGTTCGGGGAGGGCGGGCGCGGGGAGACCGGGGAGGAGGTGCGGGTCAGTCGTCGCCGGGCGGGCGCAGCGACGGGGGCGCCGCCGAGTCGAGATCGGCCTGGCGGAGGCGGAACACCTGCAGTTCGACGCCGAAGTACTTCGTCGTCTCCCCCACCCAGTGCATGCCGTTGTTCCGCACGGTGGTGGCGGCGCGGGTGTTGCCCGGCCGCACGACGGCGAAGACCTCGTTCACGTCGTGGCGGAACGCCCACTCGGCGAGCGCGTGGGTCGCCTCGGTCGCGTAGCCGTTGCCCCACGCGTCGGGGCGGAGGTGCCAGCCGACCTCGAGGTCCTCCTCGCCCGGCGGCAGCGGCAGCAGGACCGCGCCGCCGATCAACTGACCGTCGGCGGTGCGTTCGACCGCCCACCGACCGGCCGCGGACGGCAGGCGGGCGTTCTCGGCGGCCCACTGCTGCAACAGCAACCGCATCGCCGCCTTGTCCGGGACGCGGTCCATCTCCGGGCTGAGCCAGCGGGTCACCTCCGCGTGCCCGTAGATCTCCAGAGCGGCCGGCGCGTCGTCGACCTGCCACGGGCGCAGCGTCAACCGCGCGGTGGTGAGGGTTTTCGCGGTCATGGGCAGATGCAGCCGCGGGGCAGCGCGGACACCGTGGTGGCGGTGCAGTACCGCACACCGAGCGCGTCGTGCTCGGCCCAGGGGTGGGGACAGACGGCGCAGCTGCCGGTCGTGTCGGGCTGGTCGTCGACGTCGATGATCAGGGGTGTGGACATGGGCATGCGGAACTCCGATGAGCATGGGCGGGAACGGGGTGATGCCGGGCTGCGTGGTGCGCCCAAGGCGGCATCAGCTCGACCGCTGCTGCGCGACATGCCCTCGGTGACTCCACCCTACCTGGCCCCGCGCCACCCGTTTGCCCGCGGCGGCACCGGGTAACTGGGGCCTCCCAGCCCGAACGGACGGTGCACGGTGGACCCGAGCCCTCTGCTCTACACCGGTGCCGGACTCGCGACACTCGCCGCGGCGACGCTGCCGCGCCTGCTCGACCGCGCACCGGTCTCCCTGCCGATGCTCTTCCTGGGAGCAGGTGCCCTCACCTTCGCGGTCGTCGACCCGCTGCCCGACCCGGACCCCCTCCGCCACAGCACGGTGCTGCTGCACCTCACCGAGATCTGCGTGATCATCTCGCTGATGGGTGCGGGGCTGGCGCTCAACAGGGTGGTCGGACTGCGCCGCTGGGCGAACACGTGGCGGTTGCTGGCCGTCACGATGCCCCTGTCGATGTTCTCCGTGGGGCTGCTGGGCTGGGGCGCTCTCGGCCTCGGCACCGGGGCCGCGCTCCTGCTCGCCGCGGCGCTCGCCCCCACCGATCCGGTGCTGGCGAGCGAGGTGCAGGCGGCCGAACCGACGGAGAACCCGGACGAGACCGACGACGAGGCGAGGTTCGCGCTCACCTCGGAGGCCGGTCTCAACGACGGCTTGGCCTTCCCGTTCACCTACGCCGCGATCGCGATCAGCGTCGCCGGGGTGGCACCTTCGCTGTGGCTGCCGCACTGGTTCGCCGTGGACGTGCTGTGGCGGCTGGCCTGCGGCCTCGTCGTCGGCGTGCTGATCGGCTGGTTGCTGGGCAAGCTGTTCTTCTCCTCGTCGTGGCGCACCTTCCGCCTCGCCGAGCACGCGGAGGGCTTCGTCGCCATCGCCGCCACCTTCCTCGCCTACGGTCTCGCCGAACTCGCCGAGGGCTACGGGTTCATCGCGGTGTTCGTGTGCGCGTGCTCCATCAGGTCCGCCGAGCGGCACCACGGCTACCACCAGGTGTTGCACCGCTACGTGGAACAGGCCGAGCGGATGCTGACCGTCGTGATCGTCTTCCTGCTGGGCGGAGCCGCCGTCTCCGGGCTGCTCGCCGGCACCGGTGTGCGCGAGGTCGCGGTCGCCGCGGCCGTCCTGCTGCTGGTGCGGCCGCTGGCGGGCTGGGCGGGTCTGGCCGGTGGCAGGACCGGGCCCCGGGAACGCGCCGTCATCGCGTTCTTCGGCGTCCGCGGGGTCGGCTCGCTGTTCTACGTCACCTACGCCCTCCAGGAAGGCGTCTTCGCCGAGCAGACCGCGCTGTGGCGGATCGTCGGACTCGTCGTCATCGGGTCGATCCTGCTGCACGGCCTGACCGCGACACCGGCCATGTGGTGGCTCGACCGCGAGCGGCGGCGGAAGGCGATCGAGAACAACGGCGACGCGGGCGAGGCCTCCCGCACACGCGTGTGAACGCTACCCCCGATCGAACACGCGAAACTCCCTGTACCACAACAACTTCCTTTGCTCCCAAGCCGTTTGCGCCCCCAGGTGCGGGGTAGCTCGCAGTGCGAACACAAGTCGAGAAGCTGAGGAGAAGTCGTGAACCACGAAGGTACCGAGGTGGTGCACCAGGCCAGGGATGCCGCCGGAGAGGTGGCTGTCACGGCTCAGGAGCAGATCGGCCACGTGGTGCGGGAAACGAAGTCCCAGGCGGACAACGTTCTGCGCAGCGCCAAGGACAGAGTGGCGGGCGAAGCCGACGCACAGGCCAAGAAGGTCTCCACCCAGCTGGACCGGATCGCCGACGAGCTGAGCTCGATGGCCGAGAGCGCCTCTCCGGACGCCCTGTCGGCGGGGGCCGTCCGCCGGGTCGCCGACACCGGCAGGCAGGCCGCGCGGTTCCTGGACGAGCGGGGTGCGAGCGGGCTGCTGAGTTCCGCCCAGCACTTCGCCCGGCGCAGGCCGGGAGCGTTCCTGCTCGGCGCCGCGGTGGCGGGGTTCCTCGTCGGACGTGTCGCGAAGAGCGCCACGGGCTCGCCGGACAGCCGTTCCGCCGTGCAGCCGCCACCCGCCGCGCCCGTCGCCGACGTGCCGCCGTTCGCCGCCGCACCCGCGTCGCCCACTCCCGATCTCGGACCGTCGTTCGACGACGAGGGCGTGATCGGCACCGACCGCGGCCGGCAGCAGTACGACCCGTACACCCAGGACACGGTGCCTGCTGGAGGTGCGCGGAATGTCCAGCCCTGACACGGGTCTGCCTCCCGCACCCGAGCGCGAGTCGCTCGGTGAGCTCGTCGGAGAGCTCGCGCAGGACCTCTCCCGGTTGATGCGCCAGGAGCTCGAGCTGGCCAAGGCCGAGCTCCGCGACGAGGCGAAGAAGGCGGGCAAGGCGGGCGGCATGCTCGCCGGCGCGGGCTTCGCCGGTCACATGGCCGTGGTCCTGCTGAGCCTCGCCGCGGTGTTCGCGCTCGGCGCGGTCATGCCACTGGGGTGGGCGGCCCTGATCGTCGCCGCGGTGTGGGGCATCGCCGGTTTCGCTCTGTACAGCAGTGGCCGCGCCAAGCTCCGCGAGGTCTCCCCGAAACCCGAACGCACGGTCGAATCCCTTGAGGAGGACGCGGAATGGGCACGACACCCGACCAGATAAGGCGCGAGATCGACGACACCAGGGCGGAACTGGTGGACGACGCCAACCGCCTGGTCGACCGGACGAGCCCGCGCCGCATCGCACAGCGCCGCACGCAGAAGATCCGCAACGGCCTCGGCAGGATGAGGGACAGCGTCATGGGAACCGCCTCCGGCACCACCTCCACGGTGCACGACCAGGCACACCAGGCGAAGAACGCCGTCGCCGGCAACGCGGAGCGAGCGGTGGAAGCGGCGCAGGACGCGCCCCGCCAGGCGATGCGGCAGGCGCAGGGAAGCCCGATCGCGGCGGGACTCATCGCGTTCGGGGGTGGCCTGCTGGTCGCCTCGCTGCTCCCGCGCTCGCAGGCCGAGCAGCAGATCGTGGCGGAGATCGGTGATCGCGCGAGCGACGTCATCGAACCGGCCAAGCAGGCGCTCGCCGAGTCGGCGGGACATCTCAAGGAGGAGCTGGGCTCCGACGTCCGCGACGCGGCCGGCGAGGTCGGGCAGACCGCCACCGACGCGGCCAGGACCACCGCCGACCACGGCCGGGAAGCCGTCCGCGACGTCGCACCCTGACCCGTGCACCGCCGGGCCGGCCCCGATCTCCGCGGAGGTCGGGGCCGGCCCGGTTCGCCCCCGGTTCTCCCTCATGACAGGTTGGACGGATGAGCGCCACCGAAAGCGTCACGAAGACACAGGGACTGCGCTCGTTCGTCGACAACCTGCCGGTGGTCCTGTGGGAGGCGGACGCCGTGACGCGCCGGCTCACGTTCCTCTCCCGGCACGTCGAGCAGCTGCTCGGTCATCCGGTGCGCCGGTGGCTCGACGACCCCGCGCTCTGGACGTCCGCGATCCTGCCCGGTGACCGGGCCAGGGTCGAGGCGCAGCGCTGGAGCCGAGCCGCCGAGGACGACGACTATGAACTCTCCTACCGCGTGCGCGACACCGGAGGAAAAATCCTCTGGCTGCAGGAGAAGGCGCACGTGCAGCGGGACGAGTCCGCGGTGGCCCGGCGGCTCCAGGGCGTGCTCGTCGACATCACCCCGCACCGGGCACCCGCCGAGCGCGAGAGGTTCCTCGCCGCGCTCGAGAAGGAGTCGCGCAAGCTCGAGGACCCCGACGGTCTGATGGAGCTGGCGACCCGGTTGCTCGGCCGGCACCTCGACGTCGACCGCTGCGCGTACGCCAGGGCGGACGAGGACCACGTCGTCCTGAGCGGCGACCACGCCACCGGTCTGCCCCCGCTACCCGGCCGCTTCCCCATGCGGCACCTCGGTCCCGGAGCACTGCGGGCCTTGCGGGCCGGTGAGCCGTGGGTCGTCGCCGACCACGAGAACGACCCCCGCCTCGGCGAGGAGGACCTGACGGCACACGCCGGCACCGGTGTCCGTGCGGCGCTCTGCCTCCCCCTGCTGCGCGGCGGGCGGTTCGTCGCCGCGATGGCCGTGCACCACGCGACGCCGAGGCAGTGGACCCAGGACGAGGTCGACCTCGTCGCCGTCGTCACCGAACGGTGCTGGGAGTCGATGCGCCGGGCCCGGTCCGACCACGACCGGCGCGAGGGCGAGCTGCGCCTGCGCCGGCTGGTCGACCACGCCACCGACGCCGTCTGGCTGCTCGACCACGAGCTGCGGTTCGTCGAGGTGAACCCGGCGGCCTGCGCACTGCTGGGCCGCCGCCGCGACGAGCTGGTCGGGACGGAGGTGATGGACCTCGTCGTGGACGGCGAGGAGCCGGTGGACCGGACGACCGCGGTGTGGATCCTGCGCCGTACCGACGGCGCTCTCGTCGCGCTGGAGCTCAGCACGCAGGCGACCCCTGACGGGACGCAGGCCATCGGGCGGGACGTGACCGAACGGCTGCGCGCCGAGGCCGAGCGGGAGTCGGCGCTGCGGCGGGAACGGGAGGCCGCCATCGCCCTGCAGCACAGCCTGCTGCCCCGGGAGTTACCGGTGCTGGACCGGCTCGCCGTGTCCGCCCGCCACCTACCCGCCTCACCGCACGCGCCCGCGGGCGGCGACTGGTACGAGGTGCTCCCGATCAGCGGCACCGTGGTCGGCTTCTCGGTCGGCGACGTCGCGCACGAGGGTCCCGCGACGGCCGCGGTGATGGCACAGCTGCGCAGCGCGCTGGCGGGCTACCTCGTCGACGGGCACTCGCCGGCGGCGGCGTTGGAGCGGCTGGACGCCTTCGCCACCAGGGTCGGCGGCTCCACCGGCAGCACGTGCGCCTGCGTCACGTTCGACTGGACCACCGGAAGGGTGCGCTGGTCCACCGCGGGTCACCCACCACCGCTGGTCACGGGTTCCGGCGGCACCCGGCTGCTCTCGGGGGGAGGCGCCGCCCTGGGCGCACCGCGCCGAGCGCCGTACGAGGAGCACACCACCGTCCTGTCACCGGGCGCGTCGATCGTGTTCCACACCGACGGCCTGGTCGGAGGGCCGGGAGCGGCACCCGACCGCCTGCTGGACCTGGTGCGGGAGGCGCGCGGACGGGGTCCTGAGGAGCTGACCGACTCGATCGTGGGCGGCCTGCTCTCTCACGGCCAGGACGACGACGCGGTGCTCGTCGTCGCCCGCTACCTGCCACCGCCGTTGCACCTGACCACCCCCGCCGAACCGGACCAGCTGTCCGGTCTGCGCGCGGCGGTGTCCGAGTGGACGACCGTGTCGGGCCTGTCCGAGGACAGGTCCTACGACCTCTTGCTCGCCTACGGCGAAGCGGCCGCCAACGCGGTGGACCACGCCTACGAGCAGGCGCGCGGCACCTTCTCGACCCACCTCGCGCACACCGGCGGCTCCGTGCAGGTGACGGTGGAGGACAACGGTTCCTGGCGTCCGCCGGACGCGGAGCCGGGGCACCGCGGGCGCGGCCTGCGGATGATCCGGGCGCTCGCCGACGACGTCGAGCTGACCACCAGCGGCACCGGCACGACGATCCGGTTCCGCTTCGCCACCTCGCCGGCCGCGACGACGCCGATCGCGTCGCCGGCACCGGCGGTGCGGTCCGAGCTGGCCGAGCAGGAGTCGGACGGCGCCCACGTGCTCCGCATCACCGGTGACCTGGACGCCGGCACCGTGGAGGACCTCCGGGGGCGGGTGATGGCCCATGTCGACCGCCGCGACGACCGGCGGCCGGTCGACATCGACCTGACCGCGGTGGGATACCTCAGCAGTTCGGGGATCGCGTTGCTCCTCGAAGCCTCCTACCTGGCCCAGCGCACCGGCCGCGTGTTCCGCGTGACGTGCCTGAGCGGCAGTGCGCCGGACCGGATCCTGACGCTGTCGGGCCTCGGCGATGCGTTGGCGGTGCACAGGACGCTCGGCTGAGAGCGGCCTCCCGGGTCCGCGCCGGTCCGTCACCCCGTTGCGACCGGCGCGGACCCGTCATCGGCGTAGAGTGGGTGGTCCGAGGGGATCTCGCGCATCGGCGACCGAGCCAGGTGCCTCCTGCGGAGTGTCAGCGACCCCGCCCGGCTGGTCCGGACGGAGGCGGGAGCACCGGGATGATCTCGGGCCCGATCAGCACCAGCCTCGACCTCACCACACCACGCGGCCTTCGGATGACGAGGAAGCCGGACGCGGTGTCCGACGGCCAGTTCCCCGGCGGCTGGCGGCCGCTCGCCACCGACCCCGCCACCACCGTTCCCGCGCTGAACCCGCCGGACTGGCGGACGCGGGCATGACCCCGCGCACCTGACCGCCGCACCGCGACAGTCCTCAGTGGACTCCCTCTTCGCACCGGACTCGTGCCGGTGCGCCCGTCTGACTGCCTCCGACTCGAAAGGCCCGCCGCTTCATGGTTCGCACCTATGGTTTTCTGAGCACCTACCCACCGACACAATGCGGGCTCGCGACGTTCACCGCCTCGCTCCAGCGCCACCTGGCCGCCGCCACCCCGGGCAGCAGAAGCCGCGTGGTCCGCGTGCTGACCGACGCCGAACCGCACGCCGCCGCCCCGTCGGCGGCCCACCCCATGCGTCCCGGAGCGGTGGACGCCGCTGCGGAGGTGCTCAACCGGTGTGACGTCGCGGTGGTCCAGCACGAGTACGGGATCTACGCCGGCAGTGACGGCGACGAGGCGCTGGGCGTGCTCGCCCGGTTGCGGGTCCCGGTGGTCGTCGTGCTGCACACGGTGCTCACCACGCCCACACCGGGACAACGCCGGGTGCTCGAAGCGGTCGTCGACCACGCCGACGCCGTGGTCACCATGTCGGAAGCGGCCAGGAGCCGTCTCCTGGCGGGCTACGCGGTCGACCGGCCCGGTGAGGTCGTGGTGATCCCGCACGGCGCCGTGCCCGCCGACCGGCCCGCCGCCTCGGCGCCGGGCCGCGGCCCGCTGGTCCTCACCTGGGGCCTGCTCGGACGCGGCAAGGGCGTCGAATGGGGCATCGCGGCGCTCGCCGCGCTGCGCGACCTGAAACCGCGCTACCTGGTGGCGGGCCAGACGCATCCCAAGGTGCTGGCACACGAGGGTGAGGCGTACCGGACGCACCTGTGCGAGCAGGCCGCCGCCTCCGGGGTGAGCGACCTGGTCGAGTTCGACCCCGCCTACCTCGGCACCGAGGCGCTGGCGGACCTGGTCGACAGGGCCGACGTCGTGCTGCTGCCCTACGACTCGTCCGAGCAGGTCACCTCCGGCGTGCTCGTCGAGGCCCTCGCCGCGCGGAAACCGGTGGTCGCGACGGTGTTCCCGCACGCGGTCGAACTGCTCGCGGATGGAGCCGGACTGCTGGTGCCGCACCGGAATCCCGCCGCCATCGCCGCGGCGCTGCGGCGCGTGCTGACCGAACCGGGACTGGCCGCGGGGATGCGCGACCGGTCCGCGGACCTGGGTGCCGTGCTGAGCTGGCCCGCCGTGGCGGACCGCTACCGCGGGCTGTGCGAGAACCTGGTGGCGGGCAGGCTGTTCGCCGACCGCGTCGCCGTGACGCGATGAGCGACCTCGAGTTCGCCCACCTGGTCAGGCTGAGCGACGACACCGGTCTGCACGAGCACGCGGACGGGCCGCTGCCGCGCCGGGAGCACGGCTACTGCCTCGACGACGTCGCGCGAGGCCTGGTGGTGCTGCACCGCGAACCCGACCTGCCCGCCGACCTGGCCGCACTGGCCGAGCACTACCTCGCCTTCACCGCCTACGCGCAGGCCGAGGACGGGCGCTTCCACAACAGGCTCAGCCCCGACCGCCGCTGGCTCGACGAACCGGGTCTGGGCGACTGGTGGGGACGCGCGCTGTGGGGGCTCGGCACCACCGCCGCCCGCAGCACGGTGCCCGCCATCCAGCAGGCGGCGCTGGCGTGCTTCGACCGCGGCGCACACCACCGGCCGCCGTCGGTGCGCACGATGGCGTTCGCCGCGCTCGGCGCCGCCGAGGTGCTGGACGCCGATCCCCTGCACGCCTCCGCCACCGCCCTTCTCGGCGACATCACCTCCTACATCGGCGCGCCCCGCCCCGACGAGAACTGGCCGTGGCCGGAGAACCGGCTGTTCTACGCCAACGCGGCGCTGCCCGAGGCCTTGATCGCCGCGGGCGACCTCCTCGGCAGCGACGAGGTCCGCGACGACGGGCTGCGGCTGCTGGACTGGCTGCTGACCGTGGAGTCACGGGACTTCCACCTCTCACCGGTCCCGACCGGCGGGTGGTTCCTCGGCGAGCCGCGTCCTGCCTTCGACCAGCAGCCCATCGAGGCCGCCGCGATGGCCGACGCGTGCGCCCGCGCCTACCGGGTCACCTCCGACCCCGCGTGGCTCGCCGGTGTCCACCGCGCGATCGCCTGGTTCAGCGGGGACAACGACCTCGGCTCGCTGATGCAGGACGAGCACACCGGCGGTGGATACGACGGCCTGACGCCGACCGGTCCGAACACCAACCAGGGCGCCGAGTCGACCCTGGCGCTGCTCTCCACCCGCCAACACCTGCGCACGCTCCTGAGGAGCACCGGATGAACCCCCGCGTCACGCGCAGCCCGCTGCGGCTGCGCCCCGACCCGCGCCGGGTCATCACCAAGCTGTTCGTGCCGGGCGAGGAGGTGCCCGAGCACGAGTCGCGGTCGGCGGCCGTCATCCGGCGGGTGATGGCGCTGGACGAGCCGGCCGCGTGCGCGGCGCTCGACCGCACGGTCCGCTTGTTCGCCGGACGGCACCGGAACGTCTGCGGGACCTTCGCGGACAACTTCGCGAGCGTCAGCCACCGGCTGTCCGCGGACGCCGAGCTCTCCGAGTCCCGCCGTCTCCTGATCGGCGCCTACTTCACCCACGAGTACGCCGTCGAGGGTGCCGCGCTGTGCAACCCGTCCATGGTCGCCCACCCCGACCAGAGCGGGATGGCACAGGGGCAGCTGCGGTTCGTGCTGAGCGTGCGCGGCATCGGCGAGGGGCACCTGTCCTCGATCGGCTTCCGCACCGGGGTGGCGGGCCCGGGCGGTGTGCTCACCGTGGATTCGCAGCCGGGCGTCAT
The DNA here is from genome assembly GCF_024125735.1 of Lentzea sp. HUAS12. Taxonomy (NCBI): domain Bacteria; kingdom Bacillati; phylum Actinomycetota; class Actinomycetes; order Pseudonocardiales; family Pseudonocardiaceae; genus Lentzea; species Lentzea sp. HUAS12. The sequence goes on along the minus strand of NZ_CP099738.1, from coordinate 1,930,442 downwards.
CAGCACCGGGCTGCGCACGGACTCGATCCACGACAAGGGTCTCTTCCTCGGCAAGCTCGCCGAGCGGGGCCACGACGACGAGGTGTCGGCCGTGCTCAGCCGGTGGTTGCCCGCGCGGTTCACCGGAGCGGAGCTCGACGAGCTGCTGGCCGGCCTGCACCCCAAGCTGGTCGCCAGGCAGGCGGCTCACCGGACGGTCGAGCTGGTCAGGTGGATCGCCGCGTGCAACTACACCACCGACTTCCCGGAGGACTCCGCGGTCAGCGGCCGGGTGCTCTGGCCGACCGGCCCGTCGGAACGCCACGGCATGGAAGACGCGCGGTTCGTGCGCTTCTCCGACGACGACGGCTCGCAGACCTACTACGCGACCTACACGGCCTACGACGGAGTCGACGTGGCGCCGCAACTGTTGCAGACAGACGACTTCCGCACGTTCCGGATCACACAGCTGACCGGTCCCGCCGCGCGCAACAAGGGAATGGCGCTGTTCCCCCGCCGCATCGGCGGCAGGTTCGCCGCCTTGTCCCGCGCTGACGGCGAGAGCACGGCTGTGACGACGTCCGACGACCTCAAGTCGTGGAACGAACCCCGGTCCGTGGCGGCGCCGGGCAGGGACTGGGACCTCGTCCAGGTCGGCAACTGCGGCTCGCCGGTCGAGACCCCCGAGGGCTGGCTCGTCCTCACCCACGGGGTCGGTCCGATGCGGCTCTACTCGATGGGAGCGATGCTGCTCGACCTCGACGACCCGACGAAGGTGCTCGCCACGCTGCCGGAGCCGCTGCTGACGCCGAACGCCGCTGAGCGCGACGGTTACGTGCCCAACGTCGTCTACTCGTGCGGCGGTCTGCTGCACGGCGACACCCTCGTGATCCCGTACGGCGCGAGCGACGCGACCATCGGCCTCGCCACCACCTCGGTGGGCGACGTGCTCGCCGCGATGGCGCCGTGAGATCGTTACGCGCCTGTTTGAAGGTGGCGGGGCAACGGGTAAGCCCTTCTGACTGACATCACCGTTCGCCCGAGACCCCGGCGGCACCGACAAGATCGCCGTCCGGAGGTTCGCGACGTGACCACGACAGTGCCCCGCACGCAGTCCGCACCCCAGCCGCTGCTCGCGGGGGAGAACTCCCCGTTCGAGAGATTCCTGGTCAAGCTCTTCGCGGTCGTTCCCGCGCTGGCGCTCGCCGTCGCGGTGCCGTTCGCGTGGGGCTGGGGTCTGGGCTGGACCGATGTGGGTCTCGCCGTGTCCTTCTACACCCTCACCTGCCTCGGCGTGACCGTCGGTTTCCACCGCTACTTCACCCACGGCGCGTTCAAGGCCACCCGGGCGCTGCGGATCGGGCTCGCGATGATCGGCAGCATGGCCATGCAGGGACCGGTCATCGGCTGGGTCGCCGACCACCGCCGCCACCACGCCTTCGCCGACCGCGAGGGCGACCCGCACTCCCCCTGGCTGTTCGGCACGTCGGCCACGGCGCTGGCCAAGGGCTTCTGGCACGCGCACATGGGCTGGATGTTCCGCCGCGACCTGACCAACGCCGCCCGCTTCGCACCGGACCTGGAGGCCGATCCCGACCTCCAGCGGGTCAACCGCCTGTTCCCCGCGCTGACGGCCGTCACCCTCCTCGCGCCCGCCGTGGCCGGAGGGCTGATCAGCTGGAGCTGGTGGGGTGCGCTCACGGCGTTCTTCTGGGCGAGCCTCGTGCGGGTGGCCGTGCTGCACCACGTCACGTGGTCGGTCAACTCGATCTGCCACATGATCGGCGACCGGCCGTTCGAGGCGCGCGACAAGTCCGCGAACTTCTGGCCCCTGGCGATCCTGTCCATGGGCGAGTCCTGGCACAACTCCCACCACGCCGATCCCACGTGCGCACGGCACGGAGTCCGTCGTGGTCAGATCGACATCTCCGCGCGGCTGATCCGCGTGTTCGAGCTGCTCGGCTGGGCGACCGCCGTGCGCTGGCCGAAGCCGGAGCGCCTGGCACGCAAGCTGAAGTCGGCCAGCAACGCCCGAACGGCGGCGTGAGCCGGTCCGGTACCGCACTAAGGTCACCTGTGCGCCTGGCCCGGTCAGGTGAGAACTCCACGACCGCCCCGGCCCCCGGCGGTGCATCGTCCACCCCACCCGGTCTGGAGTGTTGCCCGCGATGATGGGTCTGTCCGACGTCACCCGGCTGGAACAGCACACCCGCGCGCTGCGCGAGATGGACTACCGCCACGGGGGTGAGTCTTGCCTGGACCGGGTGCGAACGCAGATCCGCGAGAACCTCCCGTTGCTCGTCGCCCTCGCGCCGGACGACGTCCGGCGGCGATTGCACATCGCTCTGGCCGACCTGCGCAACCTCGCCGGCTGGGTGTCGTTCGACGCCGGTCAGGTCACCGCGGCGCACAACCACTTCGCGCACGCGTTGGCACTCGCCGGAGTAGCCCGGGACGACGGTCTGCTCGCGAACGTGTGCTACCGGCTCGGCCGGGTGTACCTGCACCACGGGAACCTCGACGAGGCGTTGCGGTACTTCGACCTCGGCCGCCTCGCGGCGGCGCGCTCCGGCGACCGGCTCGCGGCCAGCATCCTGACCGTCAACGCGGCGTGGGCGTGTGCGCAGAAGGGCGCCGAGCACCACGCGCTGACGTTGCTCGACCGCGGCCGGGAGCAGTTCGGCGCCGCGGACCGCACCGAGGTGGCCGGCTGGGCGATGTTCTTCACCGAGCCAGACCTCTCGGCCATGGCGGGCGCGGTGCACTCGGCCCTGGTGGACACCGCGGGGCTGCACCACGCGCGCACCGCCGTGCCGCTGCTCGTCACGGCGGTCGACGGCTACGGCGAGGACATGCTCCGAAGCCGGGTCCTCAGCCTGATCCTGCTGTCCACCGGCCAGCTCGTCGAAGGAGACGTCGACGTCGGCGTCGCCACCGGCCTGCGAGCACTCGAGTCGGCGGCCACCGTCGGTTCGGCCCGGATGCGCGACCGCTTCCGCCCTCTCGCCGCGCAAGCGCGCAGGCACCCGTCCCACACCGGAGCACTCGACCTCGCCGATCTCGTCGACGCGAGAACCACAACAGCGGCACCATGAACCACGAGCACGCGGTCGCGCTGCCGGCATCCGGGTTCCCGCCGCGGCGGTCCGGTCTCCGAAGAACCCGATCGCCCCCGCAAAGACGAACCGAGGTGGCTCACATGCTCGTGGAGAACCTGGCCGAGACGTTCGTCGAGCTCGCCGACACCCTGGTCGCGGACTTCGACCCGGTCGAGTTCATGCACCTGCTGGCTGACCGCTGCGTCACGACCCTGGGAGTGGACGCGGCCGGCATCCTGCTCGTCGACGACCAAGGCGAACTGCAGGTGGTCGGTGCCTCCAGCGAACGTGCGCGCGTGCTGGAACTGTTCGAGCTGCAGCACAGGCAGGGCCCGTGCATGGAGTGTTACCTGAGCAGCGAACCGCTCACGGTCGCCGGGTTCAGCGAGCCGCGCCAGCGGTGGCCGGAGTTCTCCGCGGCGGCGGTGACGGCGGGGTTCGGCGCGGTGCACGCCGTGCCGATGCGGCTGCGCGAGCAGACGGTGGGCGCGCTGAACCTCTTCACCGTCGCGGACAGCGCGCTCGGCGACACGCGGGCCAGGGTGGCGAGGGCGATGGCGGACGTGGCCACCATCGGCCTGCTCCAGTCACAGATCATCAGTGGCCGGGAGCTGCTCGCGGAGCAGCTGCGGCACGCCCTGCGGAGCAGGGTCCTCATCGAGCAGGCCAAAGGTGTGCTCGCCGAGCGCCTGCAGGTCGACATGGGCGAGGCGTTCGACCTCCTGCGCCACCACGCGAGGAGCAACCGCCTGCACCTGAGCCTGGTGGCACAGGACGTCGTCGACGGCACGATCGACACGACCGTGCTGACGGCCGGCAGGTCGTGACAGCCGGCGGCCTCATCGCCAGGCGGGAGCATTGTCCTCCTCGGCGTGGACGACCATCGACTCCAGCACAGGGCCTCCGAAGGTGGTGACCATGGGGACGTCCGCGGCATCCCTGCCTCTGCCGATCACGACCCTGCCCTTGCGGGGCACGCCGTTGCGCGGGTCGAAGGTCCACCAGCGGTCTCCCAGCCAGACCTCCATCCACGCCGCGAAGTCCATCGGCGCGCCGTCCGGCGGCACGTCCAGGTCGGGCAGGTAGCCGAACACGTAGCGGGCGGGAATGTTGAGAGCACGGCAGAACGAGATCGCCAGGTGCGTGAAGTCCCGGCACACCCCGATCCCCGTGGCGTTGACGTCGGCCGCGGTGGACAACACCGTGGAGGTGCCGTACCCGAACTCCAGTGACTCGTGCACGTGCCGGCAGATCGCCCGGACCCTGCCGTAGCCCGGCGGATGCGCGCCGAACCTCGACCAGGCCTCGTCGCCGAGCACGTCGGACACGCAGTAGCGGCTGGGCAACGTGTACAGCAGCACTTCGCCGGGGAGGTCGTCGGGCCACCTCTCCGGAGCGTTCTCGTCGACGTCCTCGACGTGATCGGGCACGTCCGCCCAGGCCGAATAGCGCACTGTGGACAGTCCGGGCGGCAGCACCAGACGCGCGAGCCAGTTGCCGTACACGTCGAAGTGGTCGCGCACGGGAACCTCGGGCTCGGCGAACAGGTTCTCGCCGCTCACCCGCACGTGGTTCTGCCGGTCCGGTCTCACCATGAAGACCGCCGGTGTGGGCACCTCGGCACGGTAGGTGAACGCACAACCGACGCGGAGCAGGCGAGTGCCCCGCGTCGATCGCGCCTCGCCGCTGTGGCGGGAGGTCAACGCACCCGCTCGGGGACGTGGTCGAGCGCGCGCAACACGTGCACGGCCAGGTCCCGCGCGGCCTTGTCGCCGAGCTCGGTGCGGCCGGTCAGCACGTCCTCCACCACCTTGAGCCGGCGCTCGTAGGAGGAGGTGAAGGTGGAAGTCGGTTCGGTCATCGTGCTTCTCTCGTCTTCTGCTGGGGTATCCGGCCGCCCTCGCCCTCCCAGTTGTCCACAGTGGACCCCTCGGCCTCCTCGGACCTCCGGACGCCGGTGCGGAGCAGGGCCTCGACGGTGTCGGCGTTGTCGCGCTGGACGGCGGACATCATCGTGTGGTGGGCGGCGGACGGCTCGGTGTCCGGTGGGACGACGAGCAACGCGATGCGGCGCCGGTCACCCGCGACGAGGTCCAGGGTGTGCGCCGGCCGGGACCAGAACCCGCTGAGGCGGACGCGGACGCCGTCCACCGCGATCTGACGCGGGGCCATGTCCCAGTCCGTCAGGGTGTAGCTCACCCGCGGGATGTCGCCCAGCCGAACTGCCAGCACCGCGAGCAGTGCGGGCAGTTCGGCGGCGAGGTCCCGGGAACGCGGCCACCACGCACCGTCGACATATCCCGTGGTGAGCGCCTTCGGCCGCAACCGCAGTCGCAGTTGGTGGTGCCGAGGCCGCTCGGTGGCCGTGACGGCCGGTGGGGCGATGGACTGGTGCGGAGCCGACGTCATGCCGGAACTCCCGTCTCCGGCCGGAAAAAAATGGCCGGTTGAGGTTTCGCCGAGCACGACCTGAGCTTGACCGCACAGATGCGAAATGTTCTCGGCAAAAATGACCCTACACGCTTTTCCTGCACCAGACCGATTGTGAGCCCACTATTTCCGAGTTCCGTTCTCCCGTCAGAACTCGACCGTTCGGCCGCACGGCTCCGGCTCGGCTGTCGGCGCGGCCCGGTGCGGATCCACGAGAAGTCGCCGAAGAGTGTCCGGCCCGCGCTTTCGGCGCTAAGCTGGGAAAACCGCCAGGACCCAGCGGCAGCTCCGCTCTCGTGAGAAGACGTCGGTGAGCGCCGCGGGCGAACGTGGTGAGACCTCGGTGCCGGATCAGTCAGCGGGAGTGGCGACCACGACGACTGAGAGGTGACCGAGGTGCCGGACCACCAGGTGGCACAAATGTTCATCGAACTCGCCGATGCGCTCGTGGAGCGTTTCGACAGCATCGAGTTCCTGCACCTCCTGGCCGAGCGCAGCGTCCGGCTGCTGCCGGTGGACGCGGCGGGAATCCTGCTGGCCGACGAGCACGGAGCGCTCGAACTGGTGGCCGCGTCCAGCAGGCTGGCTCGTCCGCTCGAGCACTTCCTCCTGCAGAGCGCGGACGGACCGTCCGAGGAGTCGTTCCACTCAGGACAGACGGTGCGGTGCCCCGACCTGAGAGCGCTGCCACCGCGCTGGCCCCGGTTCGCCTCCGCGGCGGTGAAGCTCGGGTTCCTCGCGGTCGACACCGTACCCATGCGCCTGCGCGGCGAGGTGGTCGGTTCGCTCAACCTGTTCCGGACGTCAGCGGGCGCGTTGCCCGCCGAGGCGGAAACCCTCGCGCGGTCCTTCGCGAACGTGGCGACGATCAGCCTGTTCCAGGTGCGTCCGGGCGCGGCCACCCGGGCGGTAGCCGAGCACCTGGAGACGGCGCTGTCCGACCTCGTCGTGATCGAGCAGGCCAAAGGCCTGCTGACCGAGCGGCTCGAGATCGGTGTCGCGGACGCCTTGTCCCTCATGCGCAACTACGCGCGCAACACCGGTCAGCTGCTGTCGGACGTCGCCAGGCAGGTCACCGAGCGCTCACCGGCGGTCTCCGGGCTGACGAGGATCAGCAAACCGCATCCTCGCTGGTGAGACGGGCGCGCCCGCACGCCAGCGCCTCGTCCACGTCGAGGTGGAGGTCCAGCACACCCGTCAACCCGGTGATGATCAGCGGCAGCCGCACCGGCCGAGTGCGCGCGACGACGCACAGCACCGTGCCCCTCAGCTGCGCCCTCTCCCTGACGACGACCAGGACGGTGAGTCCGGCCGCGCAGAGGAGATCCACCTCGCCGAGGTCGAGGACCAGGTGATGGTCGGACCGCAGCTGTTCGTCGATCCGGTTGTGCAGCACTGAGCAGCTGCTCGTGTCCACCTCGCCGTGCACGGCGAGGACGACCGCTCCTGTGGGGGCGGTCCACTCGGCGATGGCGAGAAGGTCGGTGGGGCGACTGCTTGCCTGAACGGCCCGCGAGCCTGCGGCGCTGGTGAGATCGGTGTGCACCTGGGAGCCTTCCTCGACGGCTGACGCTACGCCGGGGTCCAGGGCACGTGCCGGAAACGGTACACCCCTGCGCGGAACTTCCGAAAGCGCTGCGGGCCGCACGACCTCCCGGACAAGACGATCCAGTCCACTGTGGATGATCGACGACACCGGCCGCGCGGCGGTGGAGTAGCGTCGGGCCATCAACGACTCGGTGAACGAAGAGGGACCCGCCCAGAGCTCCACCCGGATCACGGGGAGGATTCGCGCGGGCGCCGCCGTGGTGATGGCCCTGCTCGCGCTCCTCGCCGTGGTGCTGGCGGTGGTGCTCGGTGCCGACCACGCGGGCGTCGTGCTGCTGGGGGCGCTCGGCTGGTTCGTCGCCCTGGCGGCCCGGCTGCCGGTGCTGGGTTCCGCCGGGAGGCTGCACGCCCTCCGACGGCGCGAGACCATCATCGCGCTGGTGTCCGGCGCCACCGACGAGGTGGTCCGGCTCGCTGTGGTCCTGGTCGCCGTCAGCGGTGTGGAGTCGGCGCTCTGGGCAGGGTTCGGCTGGGCGCTGGCCCAGCTCGTCTTCACCGCCGCCACCGAGCTGCCGAAGTTCAGCTGGCCCGTCGGCCGGCAGGCGGCTGAACAGCTCAAAGCACAGGGTGGGTTCGTCAGCACGCATCCGCTCCACAGCGCGGTGCGCGGCGTCACGGCGATCTCGTTCCACCTCGGGGCGACCCTGCTGCTGAGCGCCGGGCTGTGGTGGGTGGCGGTGACCGCGTCCGCGCACGTCCTGGTGAACATCGGATTCGCCCGCTGGGCCGGGAAGCGGCTCGTGGCGGTCGAAGTGTTCGCCGTCGTCGTGGGCGCGGTGGTGCTGGTGGCAGGACTGGCCGGTGCCGATGTGCTCGGCTGACGGCCCTGGAGAGAGCGTGCGCCGGGGGACGCACGCTCCCGTGGAGCGACAGGAACCGGTCAGCTCTTCTTGAAGATGTCCTTGACCTTCTCGGCCGACTCCTTCAGGTTGCCCTTCGCCTGGTCCGCCTTGCCCTCGTTCTCCAGGCCCTGGTCGTCGGTCGCGTCTCCCACGACTTCCTCGACCTTGCCCTTGACCTGGTCGGCCTTGGCGTCGAACTTGTCGTCGGTGCCCATGTCGTCCTCTCCCCCCACCTGAATCTCAAGTGGGACGTAGACCCCGGATGCCCCCGGCGGCGGACCCCAACCACCGACTTCGCCACAGCCCGTCCGGGTTTGTGGCCCAGATCGCAGGGGAATTCCGTACCGAGGCGTGCGGGCACACCGACGTCCTCACCGATGACCCCAGACCCCGGCGCCGGCGACCGACACCGGAGGTACAGCCGTCGTCAGCATCGAGCGCGAGCACCCGTCGCCCACCCGAACCGCGATTCCCCCGGTGCTGCGCACCGGCGCGGCACTGGGCTGGCGCTTCCTGGTCGTGGTGGCCTCGCTCTACGTCATCGGCGGGCTGGCGTCGCTGGTCGTGCCGCTCGCGATCGCGTTGCTGCTGGCAGCGTTGCTCGCACCGGCGGTCGGTTTCCTCATGTCGAAACGGATTCCCCGCGGTCTCGCGACCCTGGCGGTGGTCGTGGGCGGACTCGTCGTGCTCGGCGGGCTGCTCACGTTCGTCGTGACGACGTTCGTCAACGGTGTACCGGACCTCGCGGCGCAGCTCGTCCGCAGCGTCGACGCCGTGTCCGGCTGGCTCGTCAGCGGTCCCCTGCACCTCAGCGAGAACCAGTTGAGCGAGTTCGCCGACCGGGCCGTGAAAACCCTGCAGGACAACCAGTCCGGTATCACGTCGGGCGCGCTCACGACGGCCGCGACGGTCGCCGAGACCCTCGTCGAGATGCTGCTCGTGCTGTTCGCACTCGTGTTCTTCCTCTACGACGGGCCGAGGATCTGGCAGTTCCTCATCCGCGTCGTCCCCGCCGTCCCCCGGCGCAGGGTCGACGTCGCGGGCAGGCGCGGTCTGGCCGCTCTGGTCAGCTACATCCGCGCGACCGGGGCGGTCGCCGTGGTGGACGCGCTCGGCATCGGCATCGGGCTGGCCGTGCTCGGCGTGCCACTGGCGGTTCCGTTGGCAGCGCTGGTGTTCATCGGCGCGTTCGTCCCGATCTTCGCCGCGTGGTCCCGGACCTGGTCCATCTCCGGGCTCAGCCAGCGGGTCACCTCGGCGTGGCCGTAGACCTCCAGCGCCGCGGGTGCGTCCTCGATCCGCCACGGGCGCAGGGTGAGCCGCTCGGTGGTGAACACGCCGGTGGCCGTCATGAGCAGATACATCCCCGGGACAACGCGGTGGCCGCGGTAGCGGCGCAGTACCGCACACCGAGGGGGTCGTGTTCCTCCCACGGGTGGGGGCAGACGGCGCACGCGCGCCTGGATTCGGAGTCGGTGGTCAGTGGCTCGGACGTGGTCATGCGGGAACTCCGATGAACGGTGTTGCAAGAAGAGAACGACGCCGACGGAGACCACGTCCGCGAAGCGGATACGAGGCCGGCCCAGCGCTTCCACTTCCGGCCGGACGGCCGGATCTCGTGACGCGCCCGAGGCGGCACCAGCTCGACCGCTGCTGCACGACATGCTCTCGGTAGTCGCCAGTCTGCGCGTGTCCGGCCTGTGCGTGCCGGAAATTACGTCCGCACAGGTCAAGCGGTATGCCGATACTCGTGGAGGACTCCACCGAGACGGTCCCGTCGGAGTACCGCAAGGCGTTCGATCCGGTCAGGTCCAAGGGGTTGCAGTCGGGCTCGCAAGGGTGCTGCGGCGGCGAGTGATCGGTGGGTGCGGTTCTCGTTGTAGTGCCGTTCGTACTCGCGTAGCGCGTGTCGGAGATGGGCTTCGTTCCAGATCAGTGTGCGATCGAGAAGCTCGCCGCGCAGCGACTTGACCCAGCGTTCCATGATCGCGTTCGTGCGGGGCACCCGCACACCGGTCAGAATCGTCGCGATCCCAGCGCCGCCGAGGATCTCTCTGATCAGTGCCGGGTACTTGCCGTCACGGTCGCGAATAAGGAACCTGATCCGCGCGACATATCCGTTGCCCTCGAAATCCATGAGTAAGTTGCGGACCGCCTGGTTCACCCAGGCATGGTTCGGGTGCGCGGTCGTGCCGGCGATCCATACACGCCGGCTGGCGTGGTGGATGACCGCGAGAATGTACTGGCGCTGACCGGTCAGCGTGACCGTCTCGACGAAATCCATCGCCAGGATCGCCTCCGCCTGCGAACGCAGGAACTCCGCCCAGGTAACGGTCGTCCGACGCGGGGCCGGATCCACGCCGGCGGTCTTGAGGATCTCCCACACCGTCGATGCGGCGATCGCGACACCGAGCAGCGCGAGTTCACCGTGAATACGTCGATACCCCCACGACGGGTTCTCGGCCGCCAGACGTAGGACGAGGCGTCGGATCGAAGCGACAGTGCGCGGGCGTCCGGACGCCCGGTTCACGCTCACGCGAGCGTGGCGCCGCTTGATCAGGTCGCGATGCCACCTCAGCACCGTGTCCGGGCTGACCAACAGCCGAAGCCGGCGCAGCGACGCGCGAGCCAAGGGTACGAGCAAGGCTCCGAGCAACGCCCTGTCCTCAGGCCACAATCGTGGGCGCTGATTGCCGAGTTGCCGGCGCAGGACCGCGAGTTGGTGGCGTAACGCGAGGATCTCCACGTCCTTCTCCCGATCGGTCATGCGCAAGAGCCACAGCGCGGCAAAGGCTTGAGAGACGGCAAGGTAGGCGAAGCGGACCAGCACGGCCGCGATCATGCCCGATGATGATTCGGCAACATGTCGATTCCTGCTGACCTGCACGGACGTAGTTCTCGGCACGCACAGGGCAGCACAACTACTCGAGCCATGATCGTCCGTGTGCGTGCCGAAAGGCTCTGCCAACCGATCCAACCGTTAAGGCGGCGCGCGGCGAACGCGGCTTCGAGCTCGCGGCGGCCGGCACCGCCGCAGCGTCGTTCTTCACGCAGTTGAGCATGGCCTGGTCCAAGAACTCGGTGCCGATGCGCACGGCGCGCTGACAGCCGCGGTTGATCAGCGTCATCAGCGATCCGACGTGCCATGTTGACCGCGCGAACAGGTAATCCGACAGTTCGTCGGCCAACACTCCGAGCGGGCGTCGGCGAGCACCAGGCGTTGCTCGATCGCCAGTAGTATCGCGCGCCACTGCTTGCGGTGCGTGGCATTGTCGATCAAGTTACGACGGCTGCAGTAGTGCGGTAACACCGCCGCGGCCCGATGCGACAGGCCCGTCGTCACCAACTGAGCGGAGCCGCCCTCGTGTCGCAACGATCGTTTCTTGTCGCCTGCCTCGTGCTGGGATTGACGGCATGTGGAGCCGGAGACCAGCAATCGGCGACACCATCCGCGAGCTCGTCCACGACCACAACGAACGCCACTGCGACCACCACCGCGGTGTCGGCGGCGTCCTTCACGGCCTCGGCAAACGACGTGATCACCGCACTGAATGTGCAGCTCCCCCTCCTCCAAGAAGGCGGGCAGCCACTGCCAACCACCGTTCAACCGGGTGGGGTCTTCGGCGGGCGCGTCGCGTCCGGCATCGACATCTTCGTGAAGCCGCAGACGAGCGCGTTCAGCAAGGTAGAAGCGGTGACCGTGCACGTGACCGGCTCCGCCGGCGCCATCAGCACCCCAGCCCGGCTTCTCAGCGGCGTCGGCACCTCACTGCACCAGCTCTCACCCGAGGCCGCCGAAGCGTTCCGCTTGGACGCCCTTCCGAAGCTATCCACACTCACCCAGACCCGCACCACCATCAACGTCGCGGGCTTCTACGACATGACCGTCGTGGTGCGCGACCAGTCGACCTTGGCGTTCGTGTTCACACCAATCGGCGTCACGCCCCTGAGCTCTCACGAGACCCTGGGCAAGTAGACGATGCCGGATAGCAGCGGCCCCGGACCGAGTTGGTCCGGGGCCGCTGCTATCTGGCATCACGGTGAATGCGGCAAGCCAACTCAGATATCACCTACCCGTGCTGCAGACCCCTTCCAGATTGCAGCCGCCCCATGTCGGCGGTGAGCTCGCCTGCGCCGTGCGAGGTGGGCGCCGGCCTCTGCCCCAGCCCGGAGTTCTCCCACACGGGCCACTCAAACCAGGCTCGACGTGCTCGCCTGAATCAACCTCCCTCAAGGCCCGCATAACGCATCGACACCGAGAACCATCCGTCCGAGGCTTCCGGGCCACGACCAGGACACGCTTCCCGAGGCCGCAAGAAGCATCCACCCCACGGCGGCGTGGGTCAGGCAGTCGTGACGTCGTAGGTGTGGCCGGCGAGCCGCAGGCGATCGATCAGAGGCCTGCCCATGGCCGTCGCGGGCGTGAGAGAGCCGGACCGCTGCGGGAGGTCGTCGAGGGCCAGGCAGAGGGCGCTCTGCCCGAGCATGACGGCCGTGGCGGCGTAGCCGGGATCACCTGGTCCGGCGACCGTGGCCCGGTAGCGGCGCCCCGAGCCGGTGGTGGCGTGCAGCACCGAACGGAACCAGCCCTTCGCACGAGCCTGTTCGCTGGGCCCGGTACCGGGCGCGGGCAGCACCCGGTCGAGCAGGCCACGGACGGGCTTGACCGACATCGCGCCGACCAGCCCGGCCAGCCCACCGGTGATACCGGCCGCCATGACCGCTCCGGTGACGCCCTTCCCCGCGCCCATTACCTCGCCGTAGCGCAGCTGCGGCCCGTAGGCCCAGTCGAGCAGGGCGTTGCTGCGCCGCACGATGCGGGTGTTGAACGGGGCCATCACGAACGGCGCCTGCCACGTCCCGTCGGCGGCGCGGGAGGGCATCCCCGCGTCACGGGGCTGGGCGGGCGTCGGCTCCGCTGCGCGGTCGGGACTGAGCGCATGCGGATCGGCGGCAACGCGGCGCAGGCCGGGATTGCTCTCGTAGGCCTCGATCTGCGCCCGCAGCGAGTCGATCGTGCCGCCGCTGAAACCGCCGCGGACCGCAGCCACCAACCGCACGTCGGTGAGCGGACCCGCGCCGTCGGCCACGGCCCGCTCGTGCAGCAACAACATGCCCAGGTCGGACGGGATCGAGTCGTAGCCGCAGGCATGCACGATCCGGGCTCCGGACTCCAGGGCCAGCTCGTGCACGGCGTCGATCGCAGCGCGGACGAACAACACCTCACCGGTCAGATCCGCGTAGTGCGTGCCGGCCCGCGCGCACGCCTCGACGACCGGGAGCCCATAACGCGCATACGGGCCGACGGTGGTGGCGAGCACCCGCGTCGACGCGGCCAGCGCCGCCAGCGCGACCGGGTCCCCAGAGTCGGCGACGACCAGCGGCCACTCCCGCGCCGCCGCAGGCAACCCGGCCCTGGTGGCGACGAGCTTGTCCGCGGACCGCCCTGCCAGCGCGAATCGCACGCCCTCGGGCGCGTGCCGGGCCAGGTATGCGGCCGTCAGCGCCCCCACGAACCCGGTAGCGCCGAAGACGACGACGTCGTGCTCACGATTCATGGTCGTCAGCATGCCCCCAGGCTCCGGCCACCGCTCCGACCGGGTGGCCTGGGCGAGGTAAGGAGAAACACGATCTTGTTCTCCTGTCGGGTGCCAAAATATGGCTCAACGTGCCTGACCTAGGGACCATGCTTATGCAGGTTCGTCCTTGTTGATCAAGCCGCCAAGCACTCGCCGACGACATACGGATCTGCAACCTGCGTCTCCGGTCGGGTGGAGCAGCGCCGAGGCCAGCGGATGGAAGCTGACCGGTGAGGGTGAGGTGCTGCAGCAGCTGACCAAGCGGCTGCTGGAGCCCGCGCTCAGCAGCTGCACGACGAGCTGCTCGTCCAGGCCATCCAGACCGGCTGCGGGCTTCGAGTCCCGGCGTTCTCCACGCCGGACATCATTTCGGTCATCAGGTGTACTTCCATGATCGGGAGTTACACCGCTCTTCTTACAGTCCTACGTCGGCCGCCAGACCGGTCAGGCCGTGCTCGTGGCCTGAAGCTTTGGTCCGGTCGCATCAGTGACATAGAGGCAGCTGATCAGTCCTGCCTCCCGCCGCAGGGCGACCTCGATGTCGGCGCATCCCGCGTCCTCGCCCGGCCGGACGCCTCGGCGGTTCACCGCGACGGGTCCGCACACGAGGAGGTCGACGGGCTCGGTGCCCGGACTCCTGCGACAGCACGCTGACCGGGCGCGCGCTCCGAGGGAACGCCTCCACTCGGCACCAAGGGATGCCTGACGCGAGCGGGGAAAGCGTGCAGACCGGGCCGATCGAGTGAGCCGGCCTGATCGACCATCAGAACACGCAGGCACCGCTCGGACGCGCTGTCAGCGGGGGTGAGCACCACCAGGCTCTGCGAGGCCTCGTTCGCGGTGACCAGGGTGTCGTAGTGGACGGTCAGGTCACCGACCGACTGGTGAGTGATGCGTTTCGTGCCATGAGCACGTTCCCTGATCGTGTGATCGTCCCACCACCGAACGAACTCCGGACTGGCGGTCTTCAGTTCCCCGATCACCTCCAGCAGCCGCGAGTCGCCGGGGCAACGGCCCAGTGCGGCGCGCAGGTTGCCCACCGCCTCGCGAGCGACCTGAGTCCACTCCAGTTGCATCTCCCGCATGTGTGTTGCGAGGAACAGCATCCGCGCCACGTTGTCGGTGTCGCCTGAGCCGAAGTCCTCGCCGAACAGAGCCGCTGCGGCGCTGTTGCGGGCCAGGACGTCGAATCGGAAGTCGATGAGATACGCAGGCAGGAGTGGCATGCCGTCCATCAACATGCGCAACGAGCTGGCGACGGGCAAAGCCTTCGGGCTGGCCACAGGCGCCTCGCCCCTGGCGATCACGTGCAGGTGCCGGCGCTCGGCGGACGACAGCCGCAGCGCCCGAGCAAGACCGTCCAGCACAGCCACGCTCGGCGCGCTCGCCCACCCCTGTTCCAGCCGGACGTACCACTCGACGCTGACGGCGGCCAGTTGAGCGACTTCCTGGCGACGCAGACCTGACGTCCGGCGGCGACCACCTCCGACGAACCCCACGTCCTCCGGACGCACCCGCGCCCGCATCGCTCTCAGGAACTGCGCCAACTCCTCGTTGCGCCCCACTCGTTTCGCCACCATCCTCCCACTCTCGCTCGACCACCGCCTCGTGTCCAGAGTGGAGGGTGGTATCACGACTACCAGCATCCGGAGAGACTTCCCCGCAGCCCCGCGAAATCCCGATCATCTGTTCATCCGCTCCCCGATCCCAGGAGGATCCGATGAACAAGTCCCTTCGCGAACGGATTGCCGCAGCAGCCACCGCAGCCGCGCTGACCGCCCTCACCGCGTGTGGCAGCACCGAACCACATACGCCTCCGACGCAGCCCTCGGCACCGGCCGACCAGGCGGGATTCGGCTACGCCCAGATCCGCAAGGCGGTGAAGGACTCCACCGCCCGGTTCACCGTGACCAGTCCGGACTTCCGCGACGGTGAGGCACTACCGGCCGACACCTGGGCCGGTACCTTCGGCTGCACGGGCGCCAACCGGCAGGTCGACTTGACGTGGACCGGTGCACCACAGGGCACACGGAGTTACGCCATCACCATGTTCGATCCGGACGCTCCTACAGGATCCGGATTCTGGCACTGGGTCGTCCGGGACATCCCCTCCGACCGCACCAGCACCGAAACCGCGTTCACGTCCGGTGCGATCACGGGAACCTCGGACGCCGGCCAGCCCGGCTACCTCGGCCCCTGCCCACCGAACGGTGATCTCCAACACCGCTACGAGTTCACGGTGCACGCACTCGACGTGCCAACGCTCGAACTGCCCGCGTCCGCATCTCCCGCCGTCACCTCGTTCACCATGTCCTCACACGTGATCGGTTACGCGCGCATCACCGGAACCGCCCGCCGCTGACCGATCGCGCTGTGGGAGACGCGGTCCTTCTCGGCAGCCGGCGCCAGATCGCGACACGGTCACAGACCTGACGAAGACCAGGAACACCGCACACGACGACCGCGCGATGAGGACGCTGTCCAACGGATGACGTGCCGGTCGTGACCCTTCGCGGGACACGACCGATGGTCAGCTCAACCACCGCGCCGTGGCGCCGGTGACCGACTCACCGTCGACATCAGCCAGCTTGAGGGCGACGAACTCACGCGCCGACCGGGAGGTCTGCAGCCGGAAGGGTGGAGCATCCGACGCGAGCACCTCCATCACCCTGCCGGCCACCTCGTCGGGTGTCTGAGCCTGCGAGAAGGCTGCGGACGCCCGCCTCAGGTAGTGCCGAAGCTCCTCCGCGTAGATGCCGAACCCCGCCGACGCCCCGGCATCCGACACATCGGCTCCGCCTGGCCGCCCCGCGTTCGCGACGAAGCTCGACCGCACCGCACCTGGTTCGACGACGGTGATGCGCACACCGTGCGCTGCGGCCAACGGAGCCAACGACTCCATCATTCCCTCGACTGCGAACTTCGCGGCGCAGTACGCCTCGTTGAAAGGTTGCCCGATCACGCCCCCGACGCTGCTGACTGTCACCAAGCGCCCGCCACTCTCGCGCAGGTGCGGCATGACCGCCTTGGTCACCTGGACCACGCCGAAGAAGTTGATCTCCATCATCCGCCGGAAATCGTCGACCGAGTCCACCTCCACGGTGCCGACGTGGCCTTGGCCCGCGTTGTTCACGACAACGTCGAGCCGGCCGTGTTCCGCGACCACTTCCGATACCGTTCCCGCCACGGAAGCCCTGTCGACGACGTCGAGACGACGGACCTCGACCTCCACGCCGGCGGCTTCGGCCGCGGTCAGGAGCGCTGCGGATCTCGCCGTGTCCCGCATGGTGGCGATCGTCTGGTATCCAGCTCGCGCCGCGTCCACCGCGACCGCGAGGCCGATTCCCGACGAGGTACCGGTGATCAGTGCGACACGCTTCAAGAGTCCTCCAGTCGCGATCGCGCGCACCACACCGAAGGCCGGGGCGATTGACGCCTGCGCTGATTTGACACCATTCACGCTACAAAGCTTTCACAGTTGTCAGCAACAGCTCTGCCCAGAACTCTTCGACCGATGAACGCAGCTCAACACACAGTCTGGCCAGCTGGTCGGTATCTCACTCGATCAGAACCCAACCATGTCGGCGTATAATTTGCAATAGCGATGCAATGCTTGCACGTCAGCGTCAGGAGATGCACTGTACGCACGGGCGACCGTGGTGCAGGAGAAGAGGCAGGTGCCGCGTGAACGGTCACGACAACAGCTTCGAGCGGCACCTGCGCGCGCCCGCTCCCGCCACTGTCCTTCCCTCAGATCTCGAGCACCGCCTCCGATCGTCGCTGGCCTGCTTGCTCGAGGAACCTCGAGCAGGGGGTGCCGTGGTCACCACGCGCTTCACGGACGTCGCACTCGAGGCCGGCGAAGCGTTCGCCGAGTCCGGACGCTCCGTCCACACCGGACTGGCTCAGCTCCGGTTCCTGCTCACGAGGATCGTGCACGAGCAGTTTCCAGCGGGGCTCAGCCTCGTCGGAGATCTGGTCGACGAACTGCTCCAAGCCTTCTTCCTCGGCTTTCACCTGCAGTCGGCTCACCGCCTCGGCACGAGGCTGACGACGAGCTACGCGGAGATCACGCCACCTCCGAGATCAGCGCAGAGCCGCGGGGTGGCGGCCGCCGACAAGGTGCTCAGCATCGGTACCTCCTCGTCGGGGAGGCTGCTCATCGCCGCGGACGTCGAGGCGTCCAAACGACTCCTGGCCGAGCTCCATCCCGGACTCGAGGAGAGTCACTGGACCGGCGTCGCCGACTCCACCGGTTCGACAAGCGGCGACGGCGCACAGGAGCAGGCTCGCAGGATCGCGGTCATCACCCAGGCGCTCGCCTATCCGCCTGGGATCTACGAGCGCCGGAACGTGTTCCTCGAGCTGCTGGCGGTGCAGGACGGCGAGGCGGAGAGCTCACTCGTGTCGGTGGTGTCCAAGGTGCTGCACCACGACGTCCTGGTGCGCACCCTCGAGGTTCTCTTCCACACCAACGGCAACCGCAATGAGGCCGCACGACGCCTGTTCGTGCACCGGAGCACACTCGACTACCGCATGAACCGCATCTCGCAGCTCACAGGATGGGATCCGGCCAACGCTCCCGATCTCATGCTCTTTCGCGCCGGCTTCGCCGCGATCGCGGTCAGCCGACATCGCGACAGAGGCCTCAACATCGCCTGAGCGTCCAAGGCGGACAGCGAACTCCGGCACCTCAGCCGCGGGTGCAGCGCGTGCGAACCGGTCCGGCGGATCCCCGCACGACCAACTCCGGCTGTACCACCACGGTGCTCCCGGTCGGCCGATCGCCGCCCTCGACCATCCCCCTCACAGCGGCGAACGCGGCCTCGGCCATCACTGCGAGCGGCTGCCTGACCGTGGTCAGAGGGGGGTGGAAGAACGCTGCCAGGAGCACGTCGTCGAACCCCACCACCGAGATGTCGTCGGGGATGCGGTAGCCGAGATCCAACGCCCCGCTGGAGAACCCGAGCGCACACATGTCGTTGACGCAGATGAACGCCGTGGCCTGGTCCTCCTCACCGGTGAGCAGCTCGCACGCGGCCGTGCGCCCGAGCTCCGCCAGCGCGGTGTCACCGAACGGGACGTGGGCACGCGGCGGCCACACCGCACACTCGTCCTCCTCCAGGCCGGACTCCGCGACAGCGGCCGCGAAAGCGCTCGACCGCTCATCCCGGCTGACGCTGGGGATGGGAGCGGAGACGTAGCAGATCCGGCGATGCCCCAGGGACCGCAGGTGGTCGACCGCCAGCCGGATGCCCGCCGCGTTGTCGACGCAGACGTTCGCCACGCAGGCCGGATCTCCGGGTTTCGCCGAGCGGTCCACGGCCACGACCCGGGCTCCTCGTTCGATGAGGGGCACGAGGTGGCTCATGTCCCGCGAGGACGAACAGGTGACGAGCCCTCGCACCCCCTCGTTCAGGAGCTGCTCGACGTACCGGAACTCGCGGCCGCGATCGCGCTCGCTGTTGCACACCCTCAGCTGGTAACCGTCACGCGCGGACACCTGTTCGAGCTCACGGGCGAGCGCGCCCCAGAACGGATTCGCGAGGGAGGGCACCACCAAGCCCAGTGCGGATCCCGGTAGCGAGCCGTCCGGGCCTGCCAGCAGACCGTCCTCTCCGCTTGACGACCGCATGTTCTCCCCATCGCTGTCGTGCCGATGTCAGCACGGTCCTCCAAGCCCGTTCGCCCAGTTTACTGTTGGTCCGGTCGCGTCGCTGCGCCGTTCACCTTCGAGTACCGTTTCGCTCAACGCACTCGAGTGATCAGTGGGGTGGTGGGAACCCGGTGGCCGACGAGGTCTCCCTGAAGGACGTCGCGGACAGAGCGGGCGTGTCGCTCGCGACCGCTTCGAGGGCGTTGCGGGGCCTCAGCAGTGTCGCCGCACCCACACGCGACAAGGTGGAGCTGGCCGCACGCGAACTCGGTTACGTCGCGGCGTTCAACGCCTCCAGCTTCGCCTCGGGGAAGACCAACTCCATCGGTTTCGTCGTCCCGTTCGTCGACCGCTGGTTCTTCAGCAAAGTGATCGTGAACGCTGAACAGGAACTCCGTCGATACGGGTTCGACCTGGTGCTCTACAGCGTCGGTCTGGACGACGAGCAGCGGCACAGGTTCTTCACCGAGTTGCCGGTGCGCAGGCGCGTCGACGCGCTGGCTGTGTTGTGCCTGCCGTTGCGCGATCACGAGATCGCCGCGTTGGAGCAGCTGCGCATCCCGATCGCCACCCTGGGGGTGCGCGTCTCCGAGCATCCCGGTGTGCGGATCGACGACTACGCGGCAGCTACCACAGCCGTCCACCACCTGATCAACCTGGGCCACCGCGACATCGGGATCATCACCGGCCAGGGCAACGTGGACCTCGGCTTCACCGCCGGCACCGACAGGCTCAAGGCGTACCAGGACACGCTGCGTTCGGCCGGTGTCGAGCCTCGCGCCGAGTGGCGGGCCGACGGGGACTTCACGGCGGCGGGCGGTGACCAGGCGATGTCCCAGTTGCTCAGCCGCTTCCCCGCACCGACCGCGGTGTTCGCGGTGTCGGACGAGATGGCCTTCGGGGCATTGGGATCGTTGCGCCGCCACGGGCTGAGGGTGCCGGAGGACATTTCACTCATCGGGTTCGACGACCACGAACTGGCGGAACCGATGGAACTCACGACGGTGGCTCAGCCGGTTCCGGAACAAGGCAGGCTGCTGGGCAGGCTCCTGCTGGAGCAGCTGTCCGGACCCGGTGCCCCCCAGCAGGACATCCTGCTGCCGACCCACCTCGCAGTCCGCCGGAGCACGGCCCGCGTGTCCCCCGTGCGATGACCAGCCGGTGCGCACACCGGCACGCGACCGTCCCCGAAGCGCTCAGGTCCGACGCGCGGCGGCAGCCAGCCGCCGCGCCACTCCGCGCACCAGGTCCTCGACCTCGGCCTGGTGGTCGACCAGGAAGAAGTGCCCGCCTCGGAAGACCCGCATGTCGCACACCGCCGACGTGTGCTCGCTCCAGGCTCGTGCCTCGTCCAGCGAGGTCTTGGGATCGGCGTCACCGGTGAGGACCGTGACCGGGCAGCGCAGCGGCTCACCTGGAGCACATCGATAGGTCTCGATGGCTCGGTAGTCCGCTCTCATCGGCGGGAGGACCATCGCGATCAGGTCCTCGTCGCCCAGGCTCTTCGGGTCGGTGCCGCCCAGCGCGACGACCTCCGCCAGCAGACCCCGGTCGTCCATCAGGTGCACCGTCTCGTCGCGCGTCCTGCCGGGCGCACGACGCCCGGAAGCGAAGAAGTGCTCCGGACCTGGATGGCCGCCTTCGACCAGTCGCCGCGCGACCTCGAACGCCACCGCGGCCCCCATGCTGTGGCCGAAGAACAACAACGGTCCGCCGGGTTCCGCGAGCAGCGGTGCGATGCGGTCGGCCAACTCCTCGACGGTGTCCAGAGGTCGCTCGGCCCGCCTGTCCTGCCTGCCCGGGTACTGCACGGCGACCACGGCCACCGCGGGCGCGAGGGCTCCCGACAGCGGGTGGAACCAGCTCGCGGAGCCGCCCGCGTGGGGAAAGCACACCAACCGCGGAGCGCCGTCCGGGGCCGGGCCGTAATGCCGCAGCCACTTGTTCCGCTCGTCCTGAGTCTGCGTCGACACCGTTTCCTCTTCCGCGTCACCGGTCACGACCCGCGGCACGGGAGATCCCGCGCCGGGCCGCACGTGCGTGGGCGTGCTCCCAGCGCCGTCCGGCTGCGGGAGCGCAGCAGGAGGCACCGGCGTCGCGCCTCGCCTCAGCGTGGCCGAGCGGCCGGCGCGAGGCCTCAACACGAATCGCTGATCACGGTGCCACGGAGGAATCGGAGAAACACCTAGAGAAGCCCCTCCGTCGCGGATCGGCCGGGTGGGTCACCGTCTCATCGCGACCTGCCGCCCGCTGACAGGCGTGCTCTCGTCGGGCATCATGCCCGTGTTCCCACGACAATCGACGTGCGACGGTCAGAGGCCGGGCTACCTGGGGTCGGAGGATCGCTGATGGTGTCGAGCACGCGTGTTCTGGCGGAGACGTGCGGCGACATGCTCGCCGACGTGGACAAGCTCGTCGCCGAGGTGGCGACCAGCTCACCAGGTCACCGAGCTCTCGACGAGGCGCTGCGGCTGGCCGGGGGCGTGGACATGGAGATCAGCCTGACCCCCTCCATCACCGTGTTCCTCGGTCTGGCGCGAGACCTCCGCCCCTCGGTGGAGACCGACCACGAGTGGGACATGCGCGCCACCGCCCTGGGCTGGGCGAGGAGCGCGCTCGACCTCGGTGTCCTCGACCTTCCCGGCTTGCTCAAGCTCAGCACCTCGGCGCACGTGCTGGTCATGCGGAGACTCCTCGCCGCCATTCCGAACGATCACGTCGTGAGCCTGCTCGGTCCGCTGGGCGCCTGGCACGACGGGTTCTTCTCCGAAGCACACGGCAGAGCATCCGAGGCGCTGCGGACGACGCCTCCGGTGCACGGCCGGCAGCGGACCGGTGACCAGCACCGCAACTGGCTGCTCCACATCATCACCTCACCTGGTTCCGAACTCGACGCGGACGAAGCGGACCAGATACCCGCGAGGACCTACGCGGTGGTCATCAGGGCCGGTGCACAGGTGATCCGCGAGATGCTCGACGGTGAGGAGCGCCCGGACTCCTGGTGGACGGTGTGGCGGCCGACAGCCGAGCAACTCGTCGTCGTCGGCGACCTCGACAGGGAGCCCGGCGACTGGATCACCACGACCATGCTCGCGTTGCGCCCGGACAGCTCCGCCCACGGAGTGATCGCGGCCGACAGCGGCTGCCGGGTGGAGCTGCCCCGCATCCTTTCGGCTCTGCGGTCGAAGGTCGCGGACTACCGGACCGCGCCGCTGCGACCGGGTGAGGTGCTGTCGGCCAACAGGCTCGAGGTGCTCGACTCGATCGTGACGACACCGGCCGCGTCCGACCGGTTCGTGGGAATGCTGGCGCGGATCTCCGACTCCGGTGAGCTGATGCATTCCGTGCACACGTTGCTGAGCTGCGACCTGAACCTCAGCAGGGCGTCGGAACTGCTGGCGGTCCACCGGTCCACTTTGGTCTACCGCCTCGACCGGGTGGTCAGGATGACGGGCGTGGACCCGAGGACGACCGAGGGTGCCGCTCTGTGGTGGATCGCGCTCGGCATCGGGCGCCGCAGCGGCTGACGTCCCTCGCACCGAACCCGCCGTCGTCGTGGAAGGCGTCGTGGCCGCCGTTCGGCAGGAGGTCTTCCGCAGCGTTGCCGGGCACGAGGGCTCCGAACGGCACAGCTAGGGGTTTCCCGGCTCTCCCGCGTCCACCATTCAGGTCGGATGACGTGACGTCGGAGGGAGCGGGCGATGACAGGAACCGGAAAGGACGACGGACGAGCGCCCGAGTGGCTGCACCGCCTGGCTCGCGAGCGCACCCGCTACGAGGAACAGCTGGGGTGGCCGGCGTGGATCGTGGTCGGGCAGCGTTGCCTGTGCATGCGAGCGCCGGGCGCTGTGGTGGTCGAGCAGGACGTCGCACTCGGGGTCGTCGCGGCGATGCCCGCGTGCGGGCCGGTCCTGCGCCGCTTCGACGGCGTCTGGGTGTTCTTGACCTCGACCGCGACTGTCCCCGAGGGGCACGTGCGGCCGGGCGTGACGATGCTCGCGTGGCCGGTGGTGGAACTCCCGGACACCGAGTACAGCCCGCGGTGGGTCGTGGCTCCCGAGGCGCACCGCCCACTCCCGCCCGCTGAGGAAGTGCTGTCCGCGATCGACCTCGTGCTGAGTGCGGCCGCCGCCTGAGCGGCGGGGCTCGTGTGGTCCCGCCGCCCCGGACAGCTCAGGCGCGACCCGGTCTGGTGGTCGACACGCGTGCATGAGCATCAGGTGACGCCCCTGGTACGACTCAGCTATCCGGCTCGAAGCGCGTCCCGAGGGCGTCGCGGAGTGCGGTGCGGCCGGAGACACCGAGCTTGCGGTACACGTTCGTGAGGTGTTTCTCGACGGCGCGGGAACTGACGTCGAGCTCTTCCGCGATCATCTGGTTCGTCAGGCCGGCGGCGGCCAGTCCCGCGACGCGCAGTTCCGCCGGAGTCAACCCGGACGGGCGCGGCAAGCCGTCCCGCGGACGCTTCAGCGGTACGGGGGCGTCGTGAAGGCCCTGAAGACGGACGCCGCACGCCTCAGCGGTCGCGCGGGCACGTGCCGCAAGCCGGGCAGACTCATCCGGATCGGAGTCCCTGAGCAGGAAGGACAACTGCGCTTCGGTGCGCGCCAACTCCCACCGGTTCCCGGAGCGGCTCACCGTGTCGAGGGCTTCCCGAGTGGCGTGGACGCCTGCCGCGCCGGGCTCCGCAACGCCGACCGCGCGCTGCGCTCGCCCGATCGCCTGCCTTCCGCCCCACCGCACGGCCGCCGCCAGTTCCGCGCGGACGAGCTCGAGCGCCGCGGCGTGGTCACCGAGCCGGTGCAGCAGTTCGGCGGCGTGGGAGCGCCACGGGAACACCGCGGGGTTGCTCCACCCGACGCGGTCGAGGCACCGTCCGCAGTCGAGGAGCCGCTGCACGCGTGTCGCCAGGGAGTCGGGGCTCTCCTCGATCGCTCGCAGCGCCTGGCGGAACGCGGTGATCACCGGGTGCTCGGACCCGACCGGATCGGCCAGCAGCCACCGAGCTCGATCGAGGTCCGGCAGTGTCAGGATCGCGCCCACCAGGAGGGCGGAGGCGGCGACCGGCCTGCACGAGGCCTGTTCGGACATCAGCTCCAGGCTCACGCCGACGAGCCCTTGGGCGAGCAGGGCGAGCACCGTAGCGTCTTCGAGCGTGGCGATCGCGATAGGATCCGCACGACGACGAACCTCGTGTGCCGCCATGTCCAGGACGGTGGCCACGGCGTCGGGCCGGTCGGCGAGCACGAAGGTCTCGACCAGTGCCGCGACGGTGTCGGCGATGCCGGGATCCTCAGGCGACACCGCGGCCAGCAGATCGGAGGCCGCGGCGACGACGTCCGCACAGGACATACCCGCGCCCAGCGCCGCTGCTCGGAGCAACGCCGCCAGCAGCTCACGTCCGCCCGGTGTCGCGAGCAGCCTGGCCCGGTCCTCCCCGGCGAGTCGGCGCGTGGCGTCACCGACGGCGCGGCGGTCCTCTGCGAGCAGCACGAGCCGCGCCTCGACACGCATGCGGTGCTCGAGGTCGACACCACCGGCGTCGGCGAGGAGGGAGCGTGCGGCGTCGGTGACCTCCTCGGGGGCAGCGCGCCAGCAGACGACCGGAACCTCGACGAGCGCCTCGGCGCGACCGGCTCCGTCAGGCAGCAGCGGGAGCGCCTGGAGCAGATGGCGGGACGCGACCTCGGGGTCCGTGGCGGACACCACCGCCGCGAGCTCCACCAGCAAAGTGCCGCGCCTCTCGGCGTGCGCGGGCGTGTCGAGCAGCGCCCGGCGCAGGTAGCGGGCGGCGTCGGAGGAGGCCCCACGCCGGGCGGCCGCCCTCACGGCGTCACGCAGGGCGTCCACGGCCCAGACACCCTGCGGCGAGGGCACGGCCAGCAGGTGCGCGGCCACCTGCTCCGCAGGATGTCCCATCCGATGCAATGCCCGGGCCGCAGCGATGTGCAGCCGCTCGGCTTCGGCCACCCCCGTGGTGTCGCGTACCGCGTCGTGAGCTGCGGGATGGCTGAAGCGGGGTGTCCGGTCCGGGACGATCAGTCCGAGAGCCTGCAGGTTGCGGGTGATGATGCCGCACTCGACGTGGTCGAGTCCGGCGATCTCGCCGACCAGCCGCGCGTCGGCCGCGTCGCCCAGGAACGACAGTGCCGCGGCGTAGGACAGAGCCTGGGCAGGCAGGGACCGCAACAGGAAGGCGTACCAGCTGCGCAGCGCTCGAGGCCTGGCGCTCAGCAGGTTCTCCGCGCCGGCGTCATCGGGACGCAGACCTGACTGGGCCAGATCGGACAGGAGCGTCCGCAGCACCAGCGGCGTCCCGCGCGAGGCCGCCACAGCGGCCGCGGTGAACCGCTCAGTGGCGTCCGCGCCGCACACGAGCCGGATCGTCGTGCGCACACCCTCGTCGGACAGCGGGCCTGTGCGCAGGACCTCCGCCGCCCCGTCGGCGACCGCCCTGACCAGTTCGGACTCCGACTCGGGCAGGCCCGGCCGCAGTGAGGCGACGATCACGACGCTCAGTCCCGCCAGGCGATGCGCGACGTAGCCGAGGCACCGCAGTGATTCCACGTCGGCCCATTGGAGGTCGTCGACGAGGAGCACGACCGGTCGGTGCCGTCCGACCACGGACAGCAGATGACGCGTACCGTGCAGAACCGCGTGCGGGACCGGCGCGAGCGACTCCGCGTCGGCGCTGCAGCCGTCGGCGGCGAAAACCGGACGCACGAAGTCGGCGACCCCGTCCATGACGGCCGTCCGATCGGTGTCGGTGAGACCGGCGATGAGAGGTTCGTACAACTGGCGCAGCACACCGAACGGGAAATCGCGCTCGGCGGTGGCGGCGACCGCGCTGAGCACCGCGGCACCCTGCGAGGTGGCGAGGTCACGAGCGACCTGGAGCAACGAGGTGGTGCCGGTGCCGCTCGGTCCGGTGAGCAGCAGCAGGCTGCCCCGATTCCCCGCCGCTTCCGCGATGGCGTGCATGATGCGCGTGATCTGCGGCTCCCTTTCTGCCAGCACAGGTCACCGCCTCGTCAGCAGGTCGAGCAGCTCACCGCGCCCGGCCACGCCGAGCTTGCGGTAAGCGGCGGTCAGCTGCAGTTCGACCGCGCGGCGGGTGACGCCCGACTCGGTGGCGATCTCGGCGTTGCTCAACCCCAGCAGGGCCGATCGCGCGGCCTTGGCCTGGGAAGGCGACAACTCGGACAAGACGGCGGCGCTCAGTCCCGCCGCGTCCGGCACGACCCTTTCCTCCGCCTCGCTCCGCACTGCCGCGGCGCGCAGGGCAAGGGGCCGTGAGGCGTGGCCGCGTGCGGTGCGAACAGCCTGTTCCGCCAGCCGCGCGGCCTCTTCCGGCTCGCCCAGCGGCAGCAGGGCGGAGGCGAGCTCGACCTGGGCCTCCACGTGCAGCAGGCGCGACGGTGACCGGCGCAGCACGCGCTCGGCCTGGGCGAGAGTCCGCGCGGGCGAGGTCACCCCGCCCCAGCGCCCCGCGGCCAGCCGGGCCGCTCCCACGCAGGTGGTCGTGCCCCACCTCGCTGCGCTACGGCGCACGTCGGCGAGCAAGCTACGCGCTTCGGCTGTGCGTTCCAACCGGTGAAGGGCTTCGGCGGCCAACGTCCGCCAGTCGAGCACAGCCGGGTTGTGCCAGCCGCGACCGGTGAGGCGTCGTCCGCAGTCGAGCAGGTCGCGGAGGGCTCCCGCCGGGTCACCCGATGCCAGGGCGACAGCGGCGCGAGCGTGCAGGAGGCTGCCCCAGCCGGATTCGGCCGCGGGATCGGCGAGCGCCAGAACGCCACGCGCACCGTCGACGTTCCCGCCGTGCAGTTCCAGGAGCGCCCGTGCGGACACGGGCAGATCGTGGTTGTGCCTCGACCAGGCACCGAGTGGCAACAGCTCCAGCGCCAGGTCGAGGTGGTGACCGGCGTCGTCGAGACGTCCGGCCCGGTGGGCGGCGTCGGCGATCTGGAAAGAGGCGGCGGCGCCCGCGGCGCGCACACCCCGGCGCAGCGCGGTGGTGAGCACGTCGTCCAGCGCGCCACGAGCGTCGTCGAGGTCATCGGCCAGGACGAGCGCGGTGCACGCGACCAGTCGAGCCGAGACGTGCGGGTGGTCCGTCGCCCCGATCGCCGCGAGCTCGCGGACCCTCGCCCTGTCCTCCCCCACCAGGGCCAGTCGCCACGCCTCGGCCCCGGCCAGGACCGGATGCCGCTCCGGCCGCTGGTCCACGGGATCGCCGGCGCCCCGGCCGAGGGCGAGCGCGGCGATGCGCCGCAGACCGTGCAGCGCCGGGTCGTCGTACCGGTTCGCCGCGGCCGTGGAACGGCACACGGTGTCCACCTCACCAAGGAGCAGCAACAGGTCCACGGCTTCCGTCCGGTGGTGGCCGCCGGTCGCCGCGGAGCTCAGTGCGCGGGTGCAGGCGACCGGGTGGTCGCGCGTGTGGGCGCAGGCGAGTTCGAGGGCGAGACGCGAACGCTCGACCTCGTCGGTGGTCTCCGTCGCGGCCTGGGTCAGCAAGGCCGCCGCTGTCCGGTCGTCGCCCTCGCGCAGCGCACGACCACCGCATCGGCGTGACACGTCCGGCGCCCACGTCGTCCCCGCCGTGTCCGCTCCGAGCAGGAGGCGGGCCATCGTCTCCTGCGGCGCGGCCACGCCGTGGGCGACCGCCGCCACAGCGGCATGCAGTGCGCGTCGCGCTCGGGGACTCATGCCGGCGAAGACCTGCTCCGCGGCGATGTCCGTCAGGGTCGGCCGACCCGGGGCGACCTCCAGAAGTCCGTTGTCCCGCAGCAGATTCAGGGTTCCGCTCGGTATGCCACGCGACCCCGTGGCGACGCTCAACTCGGTCAGGTCGAGGTCGCCTCGCGCCACGCAGATCAGCCGAGCCAGGTGCAGGGCCTCGGGTGGCAGGCAAGCCAGCACGCGGTCGGTGGCGGCACGCCGGTGCCTGTCGGCCGCGGCGATGACGCGCAGTTCTCCGGAACCTCCTGCCGGATCATCGGCGTCGGCGAGAGCGGGAACGAGAATCCCGGGCATACCCGCGGACGAAGATGCCAGTGCCGCGACGACGGCATCGTCGTCGAAGTGCGGCCGGCACAGCACCTCCACACCAGCAGCGGTCAGCGGACGCGGCCGAAGCGTGTGCATCAGGTCGTCGCAGACCTGGTCGAACCGGTGCTCTCCGCTCGTGGCGAACACGATGCCCAGCGGTCCCTGCCGCAGTCGGCGCAGCAGCGCGACGAGCAGATCGGCGGAACTCCGGTCGGACAGGTGCGCGTCGTCGAGCAGGAGGAGCAGCGGTGCGCGGTGAGTCGTGGCCAGCACCGCCGAGCAGGCGGACATCAGCACGGCGTCCTTTCGCGCCGGTGTCACGCGGTCCAGCGCGGGCCAGCGGGCCCCGTCCCCCCGCAGGCAGTCACGCCACTGGGCGGCCACGGCCCACTCGACGTCCTTTTCGGACAGCCGGGCGCGAGCGGTCGCGACGCGCAGGCCGACCCGCGCCGCGCCGTGCGCCGCGTGGGACAACAACGCCGTCCGGCCGGAACCGTGGGGGCCGGCGACGGCCACCGCCCCCGACCGGCCTCGGGAGACATCTCGGAGAAAGCGTTCCAGCGCATCGGTTTCGGCCTCTCTTTCGACCAGGAACGGCGGGGACGCGGCGTGCAGGGGGAACACCGGTCACCCTCCCGGTTCGGTGAGCGCGAGCGCGAGTTCGGCCCGGCCGGCGATACCCAGCTTCCGGTAGGCATTGGTCAGGTGGACCTCCACCGTGCGGGGCGTGACGAAGAGCGATTCGGCTATTTCGCGGTTCGAGGCCCCGGTCGCGGCCAGTCCCGCCACCCGGCGCTCGCTACCGGTCAGGACGTCGGCGCGCGTCCGCGCCGTGAGGCGCATGCGGCCGCCGGCCCGCACCAGCAGCGCTCGTGATCGGGAAGCCGCATCGGTGGCACCGCAGCGGGTGGCGAGGTCGACCGCCCGGCGCAGGTGCGCGCGGGCACCGCGGAGGTCGTCGCGTTCGGCCAGTGCCAGCCCGAGGAGGTGTTCCGCGCGATGCAGGTCGTAACGCGCGGCGGACACGTCCAGGACTTCGACCGCCTCGGCCAGCAGGCTCACGGCTGTCGCTGGTCCGCAGACGGCCGCGCGGGTCAGCAGTACCAGCCCGCGCGCCCTCGGCACGTTCCACCGCTCGGTCAACTCCTCGCCGTGGTCGACGAGCCTGGCCGCCTCGGCCCCGCGTCCGTGATCGGCGAGCAGCAGTGCGGCTTCGGACCACCAGGGCACGAACAGCGGGTTGGTCACTCCTGCTTCCGCGAGACTGCGCCCGCACCACAGCAGGTCGTCCAGGGCTTCCTCGACGTCACCGAGAGCGGCGTGCGCCAAAGCCCGTGCCAGGCGGTGGTAGTGGTTCTCCACCAGGAAGTCGTCGAGGTCGGGCCGGGTGACGGACGCGAGCAGCTCGAGAGCGCGGCGGGCCTCGCCCTGGTGCACGAGCACCTGGGCGACACCCACCGCCGGCTGGACGCTCCGCGCGTGCCAGGACTCCTGTCGTGCCGACTCCAGGGCGAGTTGCGCGTCGACCGAGGCTTCCGCGAACTCGCCGGCGTTGCACAGCGTCAGCGCGCGCGAGCTCAGTCCGAGGCAGTGCGTCCACGCAGCCCCGTCCGCACGGCTGCGCACGATCACGCGGTCGATGGCGGCCACGGCGTCCTGCAGTTCTCCCCCGAGGTCGAGCACCATCGCCGCTGCCAGGGCCGTCCAGCCGCCACCGTCGGCCTCGTCGAGCACCAGGGAACGTCTGGCCCGGTTCACGGCCTGCCGCACGGGCCTGCCCGCCATCGCGTCGGCGACGGCGAGCATGGCCAGCAGCTGACGTTCGGCGGGCGTGTCACCACGGGGTTCGGCCATGGCGCCGACCCTGCGCTGGACCTGGCGCACGGTGTCCTTCTTGTCCATGCCGCACAACAGGAGCGCAGCACGAACACGGTGCAGCAGCTCTGCGTCGCCCGGCTCCGGATCCGGGCCGAGCTCGGCCTCCAGCGCGCCCAGCGCCGACGCGAGGACCGCGACGGCAGCGGGGGTCTGCTGCACGGCCAGAGCCACCGAGCCGAGCTGCACGGCGATGTGCGCTCGCAGTCGGGGATCGGTGGTCAGTCCGAGGGCCTCACGCAGGTGGGCGAGCGCGATGACCGGTTCACCGTGTGCCAGCAGAGCCGCGAACCGCGCACGGAGGACGGGATCGCCGGGATCGGCGTCGATCAGCGGGGCCAGACACCGTGCCCCGGCGTCGGGGTCACCACGGCGCGCTGCGTCGTCCGCGGCCGCGGTGAGCACGTTCCGCATCCACCGCGCGTCGATCCTGGGCAGCATCAGCAGCTGCGCGGCGACGACCTCCGGCGTCCGGCCCGCATCGGCGAGCAGTCGTGCCGCCAGGGCACGGGTGTGCGCGATGTCGCCGCTCGGTACTCCGGCGAGCACGCCGTCCCGAACCAGCTCGTGGACGAACCTGTCGCCCTCGCGCGTGAGCAGTTCGTCGGCGCGCAGCAGGGTGACGGCGGCATCGACGGCACTGGTCGGCACTTTGGACAGAGCCGCGACGAGCTCCAGGTCGCCGGTTTCCAGCACCGCCACCGCCCTCGCCACCCTCGTGACGTACTCGGGATGGGCGGCGAGCCGCCCGGCCACCGAGGCGGTGACGACGTCGAGATCGGCGACCAGCCGGGAACGGGCGGGCGCCCGGAAGTCGGTGAGCCGGCTGAGAACCTGGCTCAGGACGAGGGGATTTCCCCCGGACAGGCGTCGGCACTCGGCGAGAAACCCGGGATCGGGTTCGTCGGGGAGCGCGCCGGCGACGAGCCGGTCGATCGCGTCGGCGGGCAACGGGCCGAGATCCAGCACCGCGGCGTCGTCCTGTGCGGCGAATCCGGCCACGGGCTCGGGCACCGGGGTGCGAGTGGTGAGGACGACGCAGAGAGGCATGTCCTGGGTGCGACGCAGGAGGTAGCCGAGCCAGTGCAGGGAACGCTGGTCGGCCTGGTGGGCGTCGTCGATCGCCAGTACGAGCGGGCCCGACGCCATGATGTTGACGGCGAGCCAGTAGAGGCCGTGCATCACGGCGTAGGTGGAGGACGAGCCTGGTTCCACGGGGCCGTCCGGGGGCGGCGCCAGGGCCGGGACGGCCCAGCGAGCCCCGGAGTGCAGGAGGGACGGCCGCGTGGCGGCGGACCTCAACAGGTCCAGCGGAGCCAGGAGTTCCCGTACCGCCCCGTAGGGGGTGTCGCGCGTGCTGGAACGGCAGCAGGCACGCAGCACCGTCGCTCCCTGCCCCAGGTCCGCGCGATCGAGCACGTCACGCAGGAGGGCGCTCTTCCCGATGCCCGCGGGTCCCTGCACGAGCAGGAGCTGGTGAGCCCCACGCACCGCGGTCTCCACACGATGCAGGGCCGCCGCGCTCTCACACTCACGCCCCACCAGCCCGAGGCCGGTGCCCGGCTTCTCGTGCACTGCGCTCGACATCCGCGCCTCCGGAAAGTGAAACAAGTTCTCAGTTCCACCGAGCGGAACGATGATTGAAATCGCGACCATTCCGATCGGCGATGCCGACGAATACATCCTGACACGTGCAGCATAGGCCACCCGGCGCGGCGGAACACAAATGGCACGACCAATTCCAATGACAACCCGCTCGGCGGACGCGGCGACGGCGACCGGCGGGCGGCACGCGTCGAGCGCCACCCCACGCCACCACCACGAGACCGCTCCTACCTGCGATTATTCGGCCGCTACACGAACAATCCGCAGATCGCGGACGCCCCGCGCCCGCCCCACCGCCATTTGCGGATGGACAGAAGGCAGGAATGATGTCGATAATGGTCGAAGCCATACATCTAAATGTTCGCGACCCGGCCCACGACATAGCGACCACCTGCCGAAGAAGGCAGGCTGGAGCCACATCAGCAATAGTCGGACGGCCACCAGCTTGGAGGGCTCCATGCCACGAGAGGAAAAGATGCCGGTCATCCCCGAGGTGTGCGGGGACCTGCTGTCGAACCGCGAGAGCATCGCGCGACGGGTCACCGACGTGTGCATGGCCGCCTCGCCCTCGGTCACCCCGCGCGGGAAGCGCTACACGAGGGAGGCCATGGAGGTGCACATGGCGAACTCCATCGAGGTGTTCCTCCGCCTGGCGGGTGATCTGCGGACCGAGTTGACCACCGACGTGGAGTGGGAACTGCAGCAGCGTGCGTGGGACTGGTCCGCCACCGCGCTGCGCGACGAGTTCCTGGACCTGCACACCCTGCTGCGCTACAGCCGCTCCGCGCACTCGGAGGTGGTCCGCATCCTCCTCGACGCCCTCCCCGACGACAGGTTGCTGCAGTGCATGCGGCCGATCGGCGAGTGGCACGCGTCCTTCTTCGGCAAAGCGCACAGGAACGCCGTGCGCCTGATGGAGAGTTCCCCCGCGGTGTACGCGTTGCAGCGGCGCGAGGACCACGCCCGCAACTGGGCTCTGGACGCTGTCGCTCTCGAGGAGACGCCGTCGTGGAACGTGCTGAGCCACCTGCCCCAGCGGGTGTTCGTTCTCATGCTCCGCTCCGACGAGACGGCCGTGCGGAAGTTGATGGACATCCGGCAGCGGCCCGAGTGGTGGTGGACGGTGTGGCGTCCCGACCGTGCTCACCTCTCCGTGGTCGGCGACCTGGACGCCGCTCCGGCCACGTGGCTCGACGACTCGCTGGACGTGTTGTGCTCCGGCGCGACGATCGGCGCGGCGGTCGTGGCGGTCGAGGCGACGCGCGATGAGGTGCCGAGGTCGCTCGCGCACGTCCGGCGCTGGATCGCGACCCAGCCCGTTCGACCGGTCCGGGCCGCCAGCGTGCTCACCGGCCCCAAGATCGATGTGCTGTCCGCGGTGGCGGGAGACACCGCCACCAGCGCACGCCTGTCGCGGTTGCTGGCGGACCTGGACACCGGCAACGGATTGCGCGAGTCGTTGGACGAGTTCCTCAAGAACGACCTCAACCTGGCACGCACCGCCGAGCGGCTGGGGGTGCACAGGTCCACCCTGACCTACCGGTTGGACAGGATCGCCCGCTCGTCCGGTGTGGACCCGAGGTCGGTCAGCGGCGCGGCGGTGTGGTGGCTGGTCCTCACGCTGGGAGACACCTACCCCGACAGCGTGTGAGCGTCAGCGGGAACCCACCCGATCACGTTCGCGGAGGACGAACGCAGGGCGTCCGGTGGTCAGGGCGAAGGCCATGCCACCGCCGGTTCGTCACGGCAGGACCGCACGAGGGCGCCGGCTCCCCGGTCGTCCGACTCCGGTGATCCCGCGTCCGTCACGCGGGATCACCGGACTGTGCGGTCGAGGCCGTGGTCGCCCTGGCGTGCGCGGCCACGGCGGCACTCAGCACAGCCAGGTCACGCGGGCTCGCGGGGTGGCGGCCGGTGAGGGCGTGGATCTTCGTCAGGCGGTAGTCGAGCGTACTGCGGTGCACGAACAACCTCCTGGCCGCCAGGTTCCGATTGCCGTCCACCGCCACCAGCGCGGTGAGCGTCCGGCGGAGCACGTCGTCGACCATGACCGGCTCGATCATCGGCAACAGCGCCGCGACCGCGCGGCTGTCCTCGCTCGCCAGCAGCTCGACCAGGACGTCCGAACTGTCGTAGGCACCCGGCCGGTACCCGAGCGCACGCGCGATCAGGGCGATCGAGTGCGCGCGCGAACTCGGTCCGGCGAGGTCGTCGGCCACTGCCGCCAGACCGGTCCAGTGGCCGCCCGCGACGTCGGCGCACGATCCGGTCAACAGGGCGCGTGTCTGTGCCGGAGTGCCGGTCAGGGTGATACGCAGGCGATCGGGCAAGGTCTCGCACAGCGCGAGGTCGGCGGGCAGAGACGCGCCCGGCACACGACCACCGGCCTGCGGGACCACCACGGCCACTGTCAGTGCCGACGACCGGTCGCCAGCCCTGTGATATCCGACGAACAACTCGCGCGCGACGCGGCCGGAGGCCCGCTCGGCGGCACTGACCGCGATCCGGGGACTGCCGGCACGCGCCAGGCCGGTCAGCAGTTCCGCGCGCGCGGTCATCAGCAGAGGGGGCAGCGGGTCCCCCCGACGCGCACACCGCGACGCCACCTCGCGCAGCCGCGGGAACAGCGCCGCGACCTCGCCGGTGTCGATGCCGGACCGGCTCTGCTCCCCGACCCACATCGTCAACTCCCCCACCACACCCAGCACATCGGCGCGGCTGGAGCGCGACAGGGCCGGCGCCGGCCCTGTCGCGGCGCTGAGCTCGGCCTCGACAGGTCGGCATTCGACTTCCATCACGTTTCCCCCTCGGCTGCGTCGACGTGCACAGTGCACAGGCAGCACAAGACGTTTGCAAGCTTTGCAGTGCCTCGGAGCAGGTGTTTCCCGGAACGATCCGGTCATTTCCGCTCGTCGGACCAGCCACTTTCCGAAAACGCCTAGAGCCGTGGTGTCCGACCGGTCGAACAGGCCTTGCACATGCGGTGACCGGGTGTCCTCCTCGATCCCGGCAGGTCGTTCGGCCACATCCGGTCCCCTGGGCCGCGGAAGCAGCTGACGACTCCTCCGTGTTCCAGATCCGGGCACCGCCGGTGGTGATCACGGCTTGGAGTCGCCTCCGGGTTCCCCTCGAAGCTCGAGACGCCGCAGCAGCACCCTGGGCGCGCCGGTGAACGAATCGTCGACAACGCATCCGTCCACCCGGAACACCTCTCTCAGCAACTCGGGAACGAAGACCGACCGCGGTGGCCCGGACTCACGGACCGCGCCTCCGCGCAACACCAGCACCGTGTCCGCGTACTGCGCCGCCAGATCCAGCGAGTGCAGCGCCGCCACCACCGTGACCCCCAGGGAGGACGCCAGTTCCAGCGCGGCGATCTGGTGCTCGGGATCGAGGTGGTTGGTCGGTTCGTCCAGCAGGAGCAGCTTCGGTCGCTGGGCGATGGCCCTGGCGAGCAGCACGCGCTGGCGCTGTCCGCCCGACAGCGTCGACAACGTCCGCGAGGCGAGATCGCCGCAGTGGCACCGTTCCAGCGCCTCGCGCACGATCTCGTGGTCCTCGTCCGTCAGCCGGGCGAACGTGCCCAGGTGGGGGTAGCGCCCGAGTGCGACCGACTCCAGGACGGTGAAGTCGTGATGGCCCCCGTGGTCCTGACCCAGCACACCCACATGGCACGCCACCTCGCGATGCGGCAGCCGCCACAGGTCTTCGGACCCGAGCACGACCGTCCCGGCGGTAGGACGCAGCGCGCGGTACACGGTTTTGAGCAGCGTGGACTTGCCGCTGCCGTTCGGGCCGACGAGAGCGACGAACTCACCTTCGGCGATCGTGACGCCGACGTTCCTCAGCGCGGGAACCTGTGCGTACCCCGCGGTGACGCCGGTGAAAGTCAGTTTCACGACACTCCCGTCGTCATGGCCGAACTCCTGCGCAGTACCACGAGGAACACCGGGACGCCGACCGCGGCGGTCAGGATGCCGATCGGGAGTTCGGTCGGGGCGAGCACCAGACGGGCGGCGGTGTCGGCCCAGACGAGCACCAGTGCCCCGAGCAGCGCCGCAACAGGTGCTGCACGCCGGTGGTCCGCACCGACCAGGAGCCGGGTGAGGTTGGGCACCACCAGACCGACGAAGCCGATGCTGCCGGACACCGCCACCGCGCAGCCCGTCAGCAGTGTCACCACGACGAGCAGCA
Source organism: Lentzea sp. HUAS12 (assembly GCF_024125735.1). Classification (NCBI taxonomy): domain Bacteria; kingdom Bacillati; phylum Actinomycetota; class Actinomycetes; order Pseudonocardiales; family Pseudonocardiaceae; genus Lentzea; species Lentzea sp. HUAS12. The sequence goes on along the minus strand of NZ_CP099738.1, from coordinate 1,894,525 downwards.
CCGCCCGGAGCCGAGCCGCGTCCAGCCCGAGCGCCGCGGCCGCGTCGTCACCGAGCACCAGCAGGTTGAGCCTGCCTCCGAGCGCGAGCGCCACGACCAGCATCACGGAGACGAGCGCCGCACACGCCGCCGCGAGCGCCCACTCCGCTCCCGCGAAGCTTCCCAGGAGCCAGAACAACACCTGTTGCTGCGCCTCGGGGTCCTTGGTCCGCAACAGCAGGAACGACACGACCCCGGACAGGAGCTGGGCGACCGCGACGCCGGCCATCACCATCCGCCCCGGCGACATCACGCTGCCCGAGCGGGACAACGCGAACACGGCCACGGCGGTGAGCAGTGCTCCACCGAAGGCGGCGGCGGGCAGGGTCAGCAGGCCCAGCGCGGTCGAGCCGATCGTGGTGATCACGAGCACCGCCCCGACGGCCGCACCGGAGGAGAGCCCCAGCACGTACGGTTCGCCGAGCGGGTTGCGGGTCATCGCCTGGGTCAGCAGCCCGGCGACCGCGAGGGCCGCTCCGACGAAGGCGCCCTGGAGCACCCGCGGCGCCCTCAGCTCCCACACGATGAAGTCGAACCGGCCCGGTTCGCCGGTGCCGAACAGGTGGTGCAGCACCACGTCCCAGACCTCACCGGTCGGAACGGTCACGGGTCCCACCCCGATGGCGACCACCATCGAGCCGAGCAGCACGGCCAGCAGCACGGCGGTCAGCGGTCCGCTCTTCGTGGTGCCGAGCAACGGCGTCCGCTCGGACCTGGTCGTCCTGGTGCTCATGAGGCAGGCCGGCGCAGCGCTTCGGCGATCCGCCGCACGGCCAGACCGTTCGCGGTGCTGGGGGACAACAGGATGCTCTGCGGCACGACGACGATGCGGTTCTCCCTGACCGCGGTGGTGCGGGAGAGAACAGCGCTCGCGCGAATGGCCGCGGCGAGCTCGGCCTCTCCTTCGCGGGAGAAGCCGGACACCACCACGATCGCCTCCGGGTCACGGGCCACGATCTCCTCCGCGCTCAGGCTGACGAAGTCGGTCAACGCGTCCTCGGCGACGTTCGCGCCCCCCGCCAACGTGATCACGCCGTTGGCCAGGCTGGTTCCGCCCTGCGTCATGACCGTCTGCCCCGCGGCCGGCGGGCCGGAGATCGCCAGCACCCGAACCGGCGGACGGCCATCGGCGCGAACGGAGTCCACTGAGGACTGGATCTCGCGGACGAGACGCCGTCCCGCCTCCTCGACACCGAGGACGCCGGCCAGACCGGTGACGAAACGGACCGTCGCCGAAAGGTCCTTGACCGTTCCGCGCGCCTCGGAGTCACAGGCCACCACCACCGCGGCGCCGGCTTGCGCGAGCCTGTCGACGCTGGGGGTTCCGTCGAACCCGCCGAAGCTGTAGACCGAGACACCGACCACGAGATCGGGACCGGCGGCGATCACCTTCTCCGCGTTGCCCTGTCCCGGATCGAGCACGGGGATCCGCTCCAGCAGCGCCTTCTTCTCGGCAGGCAGCGCCGCGAACAGGTCCGGCGCGGCCGTGCCGACGATCCGCTCGCCCAGTCCGAGATCGCTGATCACGGCCGCCGCGGCGCCGTCCATGGTCACGATTCTCTTCGGCGGAGCGTCGAGCACCGGCAGCGCCGGACATGACGGACGCCTGTTCTCGCCTCCCGGGTTCGAGGTGGACGACGCCGATGATCGGCTCGTTGCGTCAGGATCGCCTGTCCCGCAGGAAGTCACGAAGAGCGCCAGCGCGGTGAGCACCGGCACCACGCGTGATCCCCTGTGGACGAACCGATTCGTGGAATCGTTGTGCATGAAGACTCCTCCAGGAGATACGTCCGTCGACCCCCGTCGTGCCGGACCGTAACGAGGGGACCGGGCCGCCGGAACGCCCGCCTTCCGATTTCCACATTCTTCTGACTTTTCGCTCCACAGCAGCTGATTCGCCGCGCGTGGACCTAGCTTCGGCCCAGTACGAAGTGGACGATGCGGGCAAGGGGCGGCCATGGCTGTTGAGGACAGGGCGAACTGGTCCATGGTGGCCGTCGCGGGCCTGCTGGCCTTCATCGCGATGCTCGACATGAGCGTCGTCAACGTCGCGCTGGTCGACATCTCCCGTGAACTCGACATCGACCAGGAGACCGCTCAGTGGGCGGTCCTGGGTTACCAGCTACCCGTCGTGGCCCTGCTGCTGCCCGCGGGCATGTGGCTGAACGGTGCCCCGGGGCGGTCGGTGTTGCTGGTCTCCGTCGCGGGTTTCGCCGCGTGCGGCCTGCTCGCCGCAGCCGCGTCCGGGCCGGTCTGGCTGATCGGCGCCCGGATCGCCCAGGGGGTGTTCGGCGCCGCGTTGTTCGTCCTGATGCCCGTGGTGGCCGCACGGTCAGCACCACCCGCGCTGCGCGGTCGTGCGATGAGCGTGCCCGCGACCCTGGGACCGCTGGGAGCGGTGATCGGGCCAGCCGCGGGTGGACCGCTCGTGGACGCCTTCGGCTGGCAGGCGGTCTTCCTGGTCAAGATCCCCGTCTGCCTGGCGGCGTTCCTGCTCACGCTGCGGCACGGCGACCCGGCCGGCCGGTGGACCACACCGGATCTCTCGTCGGTCCGCGGCGCGGCGCTGTCCGCGAGCGGGGTCGGTCTCGTCCTGCTGGGACTGACGTTCGCAACCGGCTCCCCGACCTGGGCGGCGTTCTGCATCGCCGGACTCGTCGCGCTCGTCGTCTGGTCCCGCGGCGCGGGCCGGCCGGTGCGAGCGGTCGTCCACGAGTCGGGCACCGGAGGCGTCCACGCCGCCGTGCTGGTGCTGGCGCTCGCTTTCGCGACCATGAACTACCTGGTGGGCCTGCGCCTGCAGGAGGTCGACCGGCTGAGCGCGACCGCCACGGGAACGACCCTGCTCGCCTTCGCCGCCGGGATGGGCCTCGCCGGCCCGGTCGGGGGCAGGCTCGCCGACCTCTTCGGTGCTCACCGCATCGCGCCGGCGGGAGCCGCTCTGACCGCGGTGGGCATGGCGTCGCTGCTCACCCTCGGTCCGCAGTGGACACAGGGAGAAGTGGCCTGGAGGTTGCTGGTCGCGGGTGTCGGCATGGGCTTGTACGGCGGTCCGGCCCAGTTGCTGGTGATGACCTCGGTTCCCGCGGAGAAGGCCGCGACCGCGGGTGCGACGGTGCAGCTGGCGCGCAGCCTGGGTTTCACCCTCGGCCCCGCGTGCGCCACCGCGGCCTGGACCGCGGGCGGTCCCTCCGCCGGTCTCTGGCTCGCGACGGTCGCCGCCTGCGGCGCCGTTCCCCTCCTGTTCCCCCGTGGCCGCAATCCACTGTCCGTCTGAAGGAGTGAGCTTCTCATGTGCGGAATCACCGGCTGGGTGAGCTTTTCGGGGCTTCCCGCCGACAGCAGCACGACCTTGCGCGCCATGACCGACACGCTGTCCCCGCGAGGGCCGGACGCGAGCGGTACGTGGCTGTCGGAACACACGGCGTTCGGCCACAGCAGGCTGGCGGTGCTGGACGTCCAGGGTGGCGCTCAGCCGATGGCGAGCGACCACGCCGTGCTGACCTACAGCGGCGAGGTCTACAACCACCACGAACTGCGCGACGAACTCCGTCGCCGCGGCCACCGGTTCACCACCAGTAGTGACACCGAGGTCGTGCTCCACGGCTATCTCGAGTGGGGAGACGCCCTGGTCGACCGCCTGGTCGGCATGTACGCCTTCGCCATCTGGGACGCGCTCGAGCAAAGGCTGCTGCTCGTGCGCGACCGACTGGGTGTGAAACCCCTCTACTGGGCGCGGATCCGCGGTGGAATCGCATTCGCTTCCGAACCGAAGGCGCTCTTCGCACACACCGAGATCGATCCCGCGGTGGACGCCGACGGCCTTCGCGAGGCCTACGGCCTGCTGTTCAACACGGGTCCCACGGTGTGGTCCGGAGTCCGCGAGCTGGCTCCCGGAGCGCTGCTCGTACTCGACCGGCTGGGACACCGCGAACGCGAGTACTGGCGACTGGAGGTCCACCGGCACGAGGACGGGCAGGAAGAGACCGTGGCGCGCGCCAAGGCCTTGATCACCGAGGCGACGAGGTCCCAGGTGGAGGCCGACGTCCCCCTGTGCAGCCTGCTGTCCGGCGGCATGGACTCCAGCGTCGTCACCGCCCTCGCCGCGGACGAACTGCGGCACCGGTACGGGAGCACGCTGCGGTCCTACGCCGTCGACTACGTCGACCAGGCAGGCCGGTTCACCGGTGACGTCCTGCGCACCGGACACGACACGCCGTTCGCCGAGGAGGCCGGAGCCTTCATCGGCACCGACCACGACACCGTCGTGCTCGATCCGCACGAGCTGCTCGATCCCGCACACCGCACGGCGGTGGTGGCCTGCCGCGACTCACCGATCGGCGTCGGCGACATGGACACCTCGCTCTACCTGCTGTTCGGGCGGATTCGCGAGCATTCGACGGTGGCGCTCTCCGGGGAGGCCGCGGACGAGGTCTTCGCGGGCTATCCCTGGTTCCACACGGCGCGGGCCTTCGAAGCGGCGACCTTCCCCTGGTTGCTGGTCACGGGTGACGACGCGGCCATGCCGATGCACCCGGACCTCGCGCCCGTCCTGCGCATGGCCGAGTATCGCGCGGACACCTACAGCGACGCCCTCGCCTCCGTACCGCACCTGCCGGACGAGGACGCCGTCGAACACCGGCAGCGAGAACTGCAGCACCTGTCCCTCACGCGGTGGCTGCGCCAGCTCCTGCACCGCAAGGACCGGCTCAGCATGGCGCGGGGACTGGAGGTCCGGGTCCCCTTCTGCGATCACCGGCTGGTCGAGTACGCGTTCTCCGTTCCCTGGCGCATCAAGGCTTTCGACGGCAGGGAGAAGAGCGTGCTGCGCGCCGCCGCGCGCGGCCTGGTCCCCGATTCCGTGCTGATGCGGCCGAAGAACCACTACCCCACCACGCACCACCGCGACTACAACAGCGGCCTGCAGGCGATGGCGCGTGATGCGCTGACCTCGGACACGGTCCGGGCCCTCGTCGACGAGACGCAGATCAAACCGCTGCTGAACTGCCCTCCCGAGCAGGTGCAGTGGGGTCACCGCCTCCGGCTGGAACGCGTCGTGGACCTCCGGCTCTGGCTCGAGCACCACCGTCCAGGACTGCACTGGTGAGCCCCACCGCAGAGGAGATCCCCATGTCCGACACCCCGCTTCGCCTTTCCGGTGAGGCCTACAAGACCGATCCCTACCCTCTCTACGACGACCTGCGCGCGGCGTGCCCGGTGCACCAGGTCGAGTTCCCCAGCGGTGTGCACGCCTGGCTCGTCACGGGGTACGACGCGGCGCTGGCCACCCTGACCGACAGACGTCTCGGCAAGAACCACTCCAGGGGCAACGACCGGTGGCGGGCGCGCGCGTCGATCATGCCCGAACCGCAGCACTCCCAGCTGCAGGTGCACCTGCTGCACCAGGACGCCCCGCGGCACACCATCATGCGCAAGCTCGTGCTGGACTGGTTCGCCCCAGCGCGGGTAGAGCGGATGCGCCGGCGGTTCGAGTCCCTCGCCGACGACCTCGTCGACGCACTGCCGTCGCGGGGGCCCGTCGACATCATCGACGGCTTCGCCGCGCACTTCCCGTTCCGGGTCCTCGCCGAGGTGATCGGCCTCCCGCGCCCACTCGCCGGGCAGTTCCGGCGCGAGTGGGGAAAGGTCGTGCAGCCCGTCGGTCCTCACGATCCCGGCCGTCCCCGGTACGAGGCACTGCTCCACGGACTGCAGACCTACATCGCCGAGGTGACGGCGTCCAAGCGGGGGGAACCCGGCGACGATCTGCTGAGCACCCTGGTCGAGGCGCACGACACCGGCGTGCTGACCCGCGAGGAACTCGACTCGATGGTGTTCCAGCTGCTCGTCGCGGGCCAGGAACCGGTCACCAACCAGATCAGCACCGCGTTGATGGCACTGCTGCGCCGGCCCGAGCGGCTCACCGAGCTCAGGGACGACCCTGGTCTGCTGCAGTCCGCAGTGGAGGAGCTGCTGCGCTTCGACTCCGCGTTCGAGCTGACCACGTGGAGGTTCTTCGCCGAGGACAGCGAGCTGCACGGCACCGAGGTGCCGGCCGGTGACTCGGTGATCGTCTCCCTGTGCGCCGCCAACCGGGATCCCCGCCGGTTCGACAACCCCGACGAACTCGACTTCACGAGGTCTCCCAACCCTCACCTGGCGTTCGGCCACGGACCTCATTTCTGTCCCGGGGCCGCGCTGGCGAGAGTCGAACTGCAGACAGCACTCGGCACACTGCTGCGGCGGTTGCCCGGCCTGCGGTTCGCGATCGACCCCGAGGACATCACCTGGATCCGCGCCGTGCTCGGCCGCGGTGTGAACACCCTGCCCGTGACCTACGACCGGCGGATCTGACCGCTGTCACACGCGCGTTTCCCGCCAAGGGCCGGGAAACGCGCTCCCACTCCGCGATCAGTCAACTGGAGAACGCTGTGCTCACGAAGTTTTCCTCAGCCGAGGAGCGGATCACCACCGAGATAATGGGTTTGCTCCTGCCACACCGCAGGCACGTGGTCGGTCAGGAGCACGCACCGGTATCGGCGTTCGGCCCCCAACACGCCCAGATCGCCTCGTTCACCGCGACCGGTGCCCCGATCCTGTTCACGATTCCGGGATTCCCGTGCAAGTCTCCGAACCTCGACAAGGTGATCGGCACGTTACCCGACGAAGGCGAGCGGTTGTCGCTGAAGTTCCTCGACGACCTGTGCGGCGCGATCACCGCGGTCTACCCGCCCGGTGCCAAAATGCTGATCTGCTCCGACGGACACGTCTTCGGCGACCACATCGGCGTTCCTGACGAGACCATCGACGCTTATGGCGCCGCTCTGCGCGGAATGATCCGGCAGGAGGCCTGCACGCACCTCGACGTCTTCGACCTCGGTGACGTCCTGGGCGACGCCGACTACGACGAGAAGCGGCGCAGCGTGCACTACCGGTTCGCACCGGCGCTGGACGAGCTGCGCGCCGAGGTCCGCACCGACGAGCACATGACCCGTCTCTACCGCGGCATCACCCGGTTCCTGGTCGAGGACGCTGCCGGTCACACCGGCACGAAGTCCGCGCTCCAACGCGTCTGCCGAGATCGCGCCTACGCGGTCATCCAGCGCAGCAACGCCTGGGGAAGCCTGATCGCGGAACAGTTCCCGAGTTCCGTCCGGCTGTCGATCCACCCCCAGCCGGTCGGATCGGCGAAGTTCGGGATCCGGCTGCTCGCGATCGAGGACCAGTGGACCACCCCCTGGCACTCCTGCCTCCTGATCGGCAGGGACGGTGTGCCGGTCCTGCTGCCCCACCGCCGGGCACGGTCGCTGGGCGAACTGGTGTGCAAGGACGGGCTTCCCAGCCACTACGTCGCCCTCTGACCTGTCCCCGTACCGGGACGGTCGTCCGATTCCCGCACCTCCCGCCCCAGCGAGCCTGGAAAGTACGCGGCGACGACGCGGAAAGCCATCAGAGGAACTCGGAAAGACGTCCGAGATCGTCGGATTCCGGGCTCCGCACAGCCGCTCTTCCTCTCCGCCGGACGAAGACGATGTGAAAAATGTTGCAGCACTTCCTTTTTCAGGGTTCGGCTTGGTACGACTGCCAGGAGTTCCCTGTCACAAGGAGACAACGTGGTTTCCTCTGCTCTTCGCGTCCTGCTCACGGCTGCCCTGGCCGTCGCGCTCTGCTCGCCGGTGCAAAGTCTTGCGGCGCCACCGGGTGCCAAGGACGTCACCGCCACCCTGTTCCAATGGCCGTTCGCCCGTGTGGCGTCGGAGTGCACCAACGTCCTCGGCCCCAAGGGCTACGGCTACGTCGAGGTCTCCCCCGCGACCGAGCACGTCCAGGGTCCGCAGTGGTGGACCACCTACCAGCCCGTCAGCTACCGGATCGCCGGACGGCTCGGCGACGAGAACGCCTTCCGCTCCATGATCTCGACGTGTCACCGCGCCGGGGTGAAGGTGATCGCCGACGCGGTGATCAACCACATGAGCGCCGGCTCGGGAACGGGGACGGGCGGCAGCGCCTACTCCAAGTACAACTACCCCGGCTACTACGGCAACGCGGACTTCCACTCCTGCCGCACCTCGATCTCGAACTACCGGGATCGTGCCAACGTGCAGAACTGCGAGCTCGTGGGTCTGTCCGATCTGGACACCGGAAGCGACCGGGTGCGCGGCGCGATCGCCGCGTACCTCAACCGGTTGATCGGGATGGGCGTCGACGGGTTCCGGATCGACGCGGCCAAGCACATCGCGGCCGCCGACATGAGCGCCATCAAGGCGAAGTTGAGCAAGCCCACCGTGTTCTGGGTGCACGAGGTGATCTACGGCGCGGGCGAGGCGGTGCAGCCCGGCGAGTACACCGGGTCCGGTGACGTGGACGAGTTCCGTTACGCGTACGACGTCAAGCGGATCTTCAACAACGAGAACCTGGCCTACCTGAAGACGTTCGGGCAGTCGTGGGGCTTCCTGCCCTCCGGCCAGGCCCGGCCGTTCGTCGACAACTGGGACACCGAGCGCAACGGGTCCACGTTGACCTACAAGGACGGTTCGACGTACACGCTCGCGAACGTCTTCATGCTGGCGTGGAACTACGGTGCGCCGCAGGTGTACTCGGGCTACGAGTTCAGCGACAAGGACGCCGGTCCGCCCGGCAACAACGTCTGCTACAGCGGCTGGAAGTGCCAGCACGCCTGGACGCAGATCGCGAACATGGTGGCGTTCCGCAACACCGTCCGAGGCACGGACGTCAACAACTGGCAGGACAACGGGTACGACCTGATCGCGTTCGGCCGCGGCGACAAAGGCTTCGTCGCGATCAACCGCGAGACGTTCCCGGTGACCCGGACGTTCCAGACCGCGCTGCCCGCCGGGAGCTACTGCAACGTCCAGAACACGGGCTGCGTGCGCGTGACGATCGACGCGCAAGGCCGGTTCACCACCACGCTCGGCGCGGGCACCGCCCTCGCCCTGCACGTCAACGCCCGAGCATGAGAGCGCTGGGCCTGCCGTGGACACGGCAGGCCCAGCGGCAGAAGCGGAGAGAGATGTCGCCTCGGGTCGTTGATCCCGCCGCCCGCCGCAGCGCGATCGCGGAGGCGGTGTTCCGCGTGGTCGAGCGCGACGGGATCGAACAGGCCTCGCTGCGCACCGTCGCAGCGGAGGCCGGCCTTGCCATCGGCTCGATCCGGCACTACTTCGACAGTCAGGACGACATGATCGTCTTCGCTGCGGAGGCCCTGTGCCGGTCCGTGGACCAGCGGGTCCTGGCGCAGTCCCGCTCGCTCGACGAGGACGTGAGGTCCGCCTGCACAGCCGAACGCGTTCTCATCGAGGTGCTGCCACTCGACGGTTCCCGGCCCGCCGACGCCGCGTTGCTGGTCGCCTTCACCACGGCTGCCCGCACCCGGCCTTCGCTCACACCGCACACCACGCGGCTGTACGACGGGGTGCGCGCGTTCTGCCACCGAGTGCTGACCGCGATGTCGGAGTCCGGTGCCGTGGCGGGCGACCTCGACCTGGTGCTGGAGGCGCAACGGCTCTCGTCGTTGCTGAGCGGGCTGGTGGTCGACGGGGTGCTGCACCCGGACCGGATGCCTCCGGAGCTTTCCCTCTCGCTGGTGCGAAGACACTTCGAATCGTTGCGGTAGCTCCCGCTCTCCTGAGCGACCGGCAGCGCCGCCGCACTGTCCGAACTGGATGAAGGAGGACACGATGACCGCTGTGTGCGTGGTGACGGGCGCCGGGTCCGGCGTGGGTCGCGCGGTCGCACGGGCGCTGCTGACCTCCGGGCGGCGCGTGGTGCTCGCCGGACGACGAGCGGACGCGCTGGTGGAGACGGCGGCGGGTACATCCGCCGATTCGGTCCTGGTGGTGCCGACCGACGTCACCGACGAGGAGTCGGTGAACGCGTTGTTCGGCGCGGCTCTCGAGCGCTGGGGCCGGGTCGACCTGTTGTTCAACAACGCGGGGATCACCGTTCCGGCCACGCCACTGGAGGACTACAGCCTCCACCAGTGGACATCGGTGGTCGACACCAACCTGACCGGCTCCTTCCTGTGCGCACGCGCGGCTTTTCGCACCATGAAGAGCCAGAGCCCGCAAGGAGGCCGGATCATCAACAACGGCTCGGTCTCCGCGCACGCACCCCGGCCGCACGCCATCGCGTACAACGCGAGCAAGCACGCGATCACCGGCCTCACCAAGTCCCTCTCGCTGGAGGGCCGCCTGTACGACATCGCCTGCGGTCAGATCGACATCGGCAACGCGGCGACCTCGTTGAGCGAGCAGGCGAGCGCCGGTGCGTTGCAGGCGGACGGCTCGGTGGCACCGGAACCGACGATGGACGTCCGGCACGTCGGTGATGCCGTCCTCCACATGGCCTCGCTTCCTCTCGAGGCCAACGTGCAGTTCATGACGTTGATGGCGACCACGATGCCGCTCGTGGGGCGCGGCTGAACCCCGCGTGCCACGACCACCTGTGCGGTCTCAGGACGATCTGGTGGACCGCGGGGCCGGGGCTGCGGGCGTTCCCGGCAGCGGGGTGAGAGCCGCTCCGTTGCCGAGCACCGCGAGCACGTTCTCGACGGCCAACTCCACCATTGCCGCGCGTGTCGTCTCCGTGGCCGACCCCACGTGCGGCAGCACGACCAGCTTCGGTTCGGTGAGCAGCGGGTCGGCCGGATCGCTGCGCGGCTCGTCGGTCATCACGTCCAGTCCGGCCGAGTGCAGCCGTGCGGAGCGCAGGGCGTCCAGCAGCGCCGTCTCGTCCACGACACCGCCGCGCGCCGTGTTGACCAATGTCGCTGTCGGTTTCATCAGCGCCAGCTCAGCCGCGCCGATCAGGTTGACGGTCTCCGGGGTGAGCGGCACGTGCAGCGACACGACGTCGCTGGTGCGCAACAACTCCGGCAGACCGACGGCCGTGGACAGGTCGTCGCCGCCCTGACGGGGATCGTGGTGCTGGATCCGCATGCCGAAGCCCGCCGCACGACGGGCGAGGGCTCGGGCGATCTGCCCGTACCCCACGAGGCCCAGCGTCGCGCCGTGCACGTCGAGGCCGAGGAAGCCGCTCATCCGGAAGGTCCGCCACTCACCGCGCCGCAGCGAGTCGACCGCGGCCCCGAGACGGCGCCTGCTCATCAGGATCAGCGACATCGCGATGTCCGCGGTCGTCTCGGCCAGGATCCCCGGTGTGTGCGTGACGACCACTCCCCTCTCCGCGGCGGCTGCCTGGTCGACCGCGTCGTATCCCATGGACGCCAGCGCCACCACCCTCAGTCTGTCTCCCGCCGCGTCGAGCAGCGCCGCGTCGACCCGGTCGGTGCCCAGGACGACGGCGCCGTCACAGCCCCGCACCAGGTCCGCCAGTTCTCCGGCGGTCGGCGCCGCGTCCTCTCGCCACTCGACGACGTCGCACCGCGCGGCGAGCAGCTCGACTCCGCCACCGGGGAGGCCGGAACGGGAGACCGCGATCCGCGGCCGGGTGGGGTCGGGGTTCATCGCGTGCTCCGTTCGAGTTTCGGCACCGGAAAGTCGCGCGACCGCCGCCGGTGCTGTGCGCGATCACGTATCGGGCAGGGGGGAAGGCACACGGCGCTCACCCGTCCGAAGCCTGGAAGTCCAGCAGGACCTTGCACGAGGCCGCCGGATCGGCGGCCGTCTCGAAGGCCTCGGACACACGGCCGACCGGAAGCACCGACGTGATCACCGGTTCTGCTCGGAGCATGCCGCTGCGCAGCGCCGTCAGCACCTCTGCCAGCTCCAGGTCGAAGCGGAAGGACCCGACGACCCTGAGTTCCCTGGTGATGATCGCGTTGGCCGCGACCGCGGTGCCGCCCGGCGGGAGCAGGCCGAGCCCGACCACGAGTCCACCCCGGTCCACGCCGTTCAGGCAGGTGTCGAACCCCGCGGGCGAACCGGAGGACTCCACGGCGACGTCCGCGGCCATGCCCTCGAGCTCGGCGGCCTGCGCCGTGCCGACCTGGACGGTGGAGGTCGCGCCGACCGCCGCGGCGACCGCCAGCGGCGCCGCGTGCACGTCGGTCACGACGATCTCGGCGGCACCCGCGGCGTGCAGCGCGGCGACCACCAGGCAGCCAATCGGACCCGCCCCGGTCACCAGCACGCGCTTCCCGGTGACGTCGCCCGCCCTGCCGACCGCGTGCCACGCCACGGCCGCGGGTTCGGCCAGGGCCGCGCGGCGCAGGTCGAGCCCGGCAGGCAGTACGAGGACCTGCTCGGCGGGCACCACGACCACGTCGGCGAAACCGCCCTGCACGTGCGGGAACCGGGCTGCGCTGCCGAGGTAGGCGGTGTGGGGGCAGATGTTGTGCCGGCCCGACAGGCACTGCCGGCACTCGCGGCACGGTGTCGCCGGGTGCACGGCCACTCGTGCCCCCGGTTCGAGTCCCCGCACGCCCGCGCCGACCTCCCGAACCTCGCCGACCACCTCGTGACCGAGCACGAGCGGTTCGCGCAGCCGGAAGTCACCGACCGCGCCGTGCCGCCAGTAGTGGAGGTCGGAACCGCAAATGCCGCCGTAGCGGATGCGGACGGCGACCTGCCCGGGAGCGGGCGACGGTAGGGGCCGTTCCTCCAGTCGCAGCTCGCCGGCTCCGTGTGCGACGACCGCACGCATTGTCCCCGCCACCTCAGATCACCGCCGTGAGGCCGCCGTCGACGGCGATGACCTGGCCGTTGACGAAATCGGACGCGGGAGCGGCGAGCCACACGAGCGTGCCGACGAGGTCCTCGACCCGTCCCCACCGGCCTGCCGGTGTCCGGCCGGTGATCCACGCGTCGAACCGCGGGTCCTCCACCAGCGCGCGGGTCAGTTCGGTGATGACGTAACCGGGGGCGAGGCCGTTGGCCGTCACCCCCGCCGACGCCCACTCCGCGCACATGGCCTGGGTCAGCATCGCCAGCCCACCCTTGGAGGCCGCGTACGCCGCGATACCGGGCCTGGCGAGCCTGCTCTGCACCGAGCAGACGTTGACGATCTTGCCGTGGCCGCGTTCGACCATCCGCGCGGCCACCGTGCGGCCGACGATGAAGGCACTGGTCAGGTTCGTGTCGACCACCCGGCGCCAGTTCTCGGTGGAGACCTGGAGCAGGGGTTCGCGGTGCTGCACCCCGGTGTTGTTCACCAGGACGTCTATCGGACCGACATCGCGCTCGACCTCCTCGACGGCCGCCTCGACGGCGGCCGCGTCGGTCACGTCGAACGAGGCCGTGTGCACGGTGCCGCCGCTGCGTTCGGCCAGGTCCGCGGCGGCCACCCGCAGTGCGCCGGGGTCCCGTCCGTTGAGGACCACCTCGGCACCCGACTCCGCGAGGCCGGCGGCCAGCGCGGCGCCGATTCCCCTGCTGGAGCCGGTGACCAGCGCCCTGCGGCCGGTGAGGTCGAACAGCGAGCGGGTCATCCGATCTTCCCATCCAGGTAGTAGCGCATCAGCGCGGCGTTGTCGGCGTCGCCGTGTCCGGCGGTGACCAGCCAGTGGTGCAGTTCGGTGACGGCGGAGGTGATGGGGAGCGGGACGTTGTGCGCACGCGCGAAGGAGCGCGCGGCCTCGAGGTCCTTCACCATGTTCACGACGCGCCCGGTCGGCGCCAGGTCGACCTCGGCGAACTTGGTGAAGAACTCCTGCAACAGTGCCGAGTCGGCCCTGCCGCCGGTGAGCGCCCTCACCACCTCGGCCGGGGGAAGACCGGCGGCGCGCACGAGCGCGGCCGACTCGGCCAGTGCGGCGAACGCGCACCCCACGAGCACCTGGTTGACCAGCTTCACGATCTGCCCCGCTCCACTGGGCCCGATGTGCGTGACCCGCGCCGCGAGTGCGGTGAGCAGTGACGCCGCACGCTCCACATCCTGTTCGCGACCTCCGAGCATGAGCGTGAGGGCACCGCGCTCGGCTCCCGGAGCGCCACCGGACAGCGGTGCGTCCACCCAGGACGCGCCGCGTTCCTCGGCCCGGGCCGCGAAGTCGCGGGTGCTGACCGGATCGATGCTCGACATGTCGACCACCAGCACTCCCTCGGCGTCCCCGGCGAGCACCCCGTCGGCGCCGAAGACCACCTGCTCCACGATGGCCGCCGAGTTCAGCGACAGCACCACCTGGCCGGCCCCGGCCACGGTTCTCGGTGCGGCGCAGGCAAGAGCGCCCTCGGCGGCGAGGTCTCGCACCGCCTCCGGCCGCACGTCGTGCACCCGGACCACATGGCCGGTCCTCACCAGTCGCTTCGCGATGGCCGAACCCATCACACCGAGGCCGACCACCCCTACCTGTGTCCCCGTCATGACCTGCCCGCCCACACCTTCCGGTAGATCTCCCGGTAGCCCGACGGCGGGTCGAAGACCTCACCGGCGGGGACGTTGCTCTTCGTGATCAGCGCGGGTTTCGCCAGGAAACCGGACGGTTCCCTGCCGGCCAGTGCCCTGTTCAGCTCGTCGACGAGCTGCCAGCCCTGCAGCACCATCGGCTCGGCGACCGTGGCCGCCTGGTAGTCCGCGGTGCGGATGCGCTGGAACTCGGCGCTGTCGCCGTCGCCGGCGGCGACCGACTTCGGCGGACCGTCCGGGAGCTTGCCCGCGTCCCGCAGAGACGACTTGGCGCCACCGAAGTAGTTGCCGTTGATGGCCAGCAGGTACCCGAAGCGGTCACCGTTGCGTTGAAGCAGCGACGACACGAGGCTCGGCATCCGCGCGTCCGCCTCGCTGATCGGCGAGTCCTCACCGGACAGCACGGTGCAGCCCGCGCAGAGCCGGACGTAGTCCTGCATGGCCTTGGCCTTGCGCAGCGCGATCTCGTACTGGGAGTCGGTCAGCACGACGACCCCCGCCGTGCCGGCGGAGTCCGCGACCGCGAACGCCGCGGCCAGCCACGCCACCTCCAGGGGGTCGGTCGTGACGTTGACGAACACCCCCGCGGCCGTCATCGGGCCGGGAGTCGCCCCGGCGTGCCACCCCACGACCGGGATCCCGAGGTCGGCCGCCTGCCTCGTGGTGGACGCCTGCTCGGTGGCGTCGAACCCGCCGAGGACGACGCCGATCGGCTTCATCGCGAGCGCCTGGTTCAGCGCGTCGGTCCGTCCCTGTGCGCTGCCCTTCCCGTCCAGCACGGTGACCTTCCAGCCGATCGCGGCCGCGGCCTCCGCCACCGCCCGGCTGACCGTGTTCACACCGCCGTTGGTGAGGTCCGCGGCGACGAAGGCGATGGTGCCGCCGACGCGCTGGGCGGGAACCGGCTGGGAGGGCGGGGTGAACCCGGTCGTACCGCTGAGGCTCTCGGCCACGCGCTTCCGCGCGTCGGCCAGCACGTCCCCACCGACTCCCCGTGGAACAAGGGTTTCCTGGCTGGTCGCGGCGACGGGCGAACGGCCCTGCCGCTCGGCGACGGTCGGGCTGGCGCACGCCGTGGTGAGCAGTCCCGCGACCACCGCGAACGACAGCGCCACCCGTGTCGAGGTGGTCGTCCTCACTGTTGGTTCCCCTTCCCGGTCGGCACGCTGACGAGCTGGTGCCGTTCCGCACTGGCCAGGCGTTTCCGGCTGGCCAGGCTGGCGATCGTGATCGCCGCGACCAGGGTCAGCCCGTTGAACAGCGGTTCGAGGTAGAACCGGCCGGGCAGCAGCTGCTGCAGACCGGAGATGCCGATGGTGGTGATCACGACGCCGAGCAGCGTCCCCCACGCGTTCACCCGGCCGGGCCGGATGGTGGTCGAGCCGAGGAAGGCGGCGGCCAGCGCGGGCAGCATGAAGTCCGGTCCGATGTTGGCCTGCGCCACACCGCCCTGGCGCGCGGAGAGCAGGATTCCGCCGACGGCGCACAGCACCCCGGAGACGACCATCGAGCCGACCACGTAACGGCGGCGGCGGATGCCCGTGAGCTCGGCCGCCCTGGGGTTGGCGCCCACCGCGTAGAGGTAGCGGCCGACCGGCAGGAACTCCAGGACCACCCACAACGCGACGGCGAGCAGCAGGGCGATGACGAACGGGCCCGGCACGGGTCCGAGCGACCACGTCGCCAGGTCGTCGAAGTAGGCCGCACGCGTCCCGCCGGTGTCGACCACCTGCTTGCCACCGGTGTACCAGTAGGTGATCGCGAAGATGACCTGACCGGTGGCCAGGGTCGCGACGAACGCGTCGACCTGGGCCAGTTCGACCAGCAGCGCGTTGACCAGGCCGACCACCGCCCCACCGGCCAGGACGAGCAGGATCGCCAGCCGGTAGTCCAGTCCGCTCAGCTGCAGGGACAGCGCGAGTACCTGCCACAGGCCGAGCGCGTAGCCCACCGAGAGGTCGATCTTGCCGGCGATCATCGGCACGGTGACGGCGAGCGCCAGGACGAGCGGCACGGCGTTGCCGGCGGCCAGCAGCCGGAAGTTGAGCGTGGTGGCGAACGTGTCGGGCGACAGCAGGACGAAGAGCAGGAACAACGCCGCCGTGACGAGCACCATGCCGTAGACGGTGAGCAGGCGGCGGGAGACCGCGGCGCCTTTGCGGGGCTCCAGCGCGGTGGAGCGCACCGAGGTGTGCGTGGGCATCGAGACTCCTTGTCCTACAGTCCGGACGCCGCGGCGATCAGAGCCGCCACGGTGAGTTGGTCGCCGGCGAGTTCCGCACGGACCCGGCCGCGCTCGAAGACGAGCGCGCGGTGGCAGATCCCGGCGACTTCCTCGAGATCGGTCGAGACGACCAGGGTGGCGACGCCCCGTTCTCCTGCCCGGCGCATCAACGAGTGGATGTCGGCCTTCGCCCCGACGTCCACACCCATCGTCGGTTCCTCCAGCACCACCACCACCCGGCCGAGGCCGAACCACCGGGCCAGCACCACCTTCTGCTGGTTGCCGCCGGACAGGGTGTCGATCGCGGCCTCGGTGTCGTCCGGGCGGATCCCGAACCGCCGCACCAGCCCGGCCGCTCGCTCGCGCTCCCCGTTCCGGCGGGCCGGTGCGAACGTGCGCCGCCCCCAGACCTCGGGGTTGAGGAACAGGTTCTCCCGCACGGACAGTCCCGTGGCGACGCCGTCGGTCTCCCGGTTGGAGGTCGTGAACCCCACACCCGCGCGGACCGCGTCGGCGGTGTCGCGCGGACGGAAGTCCTGGTCGTCGAGCACCATCCGGCCGCCTGACACGGACAGCTGGCCCGCGACCGCCCGGCCGACCTCCTCCTGTCCCGCACCCCGCAGCCCGACCAGGCCGACCACCTCACCGCGCCGCAGGCGGAGATCCACGGGGCCGACGTCGCCGACGCGCACACCGCGGAGCTCCAGTCTGGTGGCCTCGCCGGCCACACCTCGCCCACCCGCGGTGGTCTGCCCTCCCACGATCAGGCGCACCAGCTCGTCCGGGCCGATCTCGCCGACCGGTCCTTCCCCGACCACCCGGCCGTCGCGCAGCACGACCACCGAGTCGGCGATCTCGTACACCTCGTCGAGGCGGTGCGAGACGTAGATCATCCCCACGCCCTGCTCCCGCAGGCGTCGCAAGACCGCGAACAACCGCTCCACGTCGGCGGCGGGCAGGCTCGCGGTCGGCTCGTCCAGCACGAGCAGCTCCGGCCCGCCGACGAGTCCGCGGGCGATGGCGAGCAGCGACCGCTCGGTCCTCGGCAGGTCGAAGATCCGCGTGTCCGGGTCGATGTCGCCTCCGACGAGGGAGAGCGTCCGGATCGCCTCCTCACGGGCGGCACGCCAGGAGATCAGGCCGCCGCGGCGGGGGAACCCGGTGGCCAGGGCGATGTTCTCGGCGACGGTCATCCACTCGACGAGGCCCAGGTCCTGGTGCACGAAGGAGATCTTGTGCCGGGCCCCGGCCAGCTCCTCACCGTCGAGCAGGACCCGGCCGGAGTCCTTCTGGTGGACGCCGGCCAGCACCTTGATCGCGGTCGACTTGCCCGCGCCGTTCTCCCCCAGCAGCGCCACGATCTCACCCCGCGACACCTCGAACGTGACGTCGTCCACGGCGCGGTTGCCGTGGAAGGACTTCACCAGCCGGTCGACCCTCAGCAGCGCGGTCACGTCAGTACCCCCGTGTCGTGGTCCGCAGGCGGTAGAGACTCGTGGTGGCGGCGATGTAGAGGACGTCCGCGTTCTCACCGCCGAAGCACAGGTTGCCCACGGTCTCCGGCACCGGCACCCGGCCGAGGCGGACGCCGTCGGGCGCGAAGACCTGGACCGAGTCGCCGCTGGAGGTCCACACGTTGCCGTGCACGTCCACCCGGAACCCGTCCGCGAGCCCAGGGGTGATCTCGGCGAACAGCCGGCCGTTGACGCACCGCCAGTCCTCACGCACGTCGTACACGGCGATGTGGTGGTGGCCGCTGCCGTCGGTGCGCAGCGCGGCCGAGGTGTCGGACACGTACAGCAGACGCTCGTCCGGGGAGAAGGCGAGACCGTTCGGCTCCTCCACGTCCACGATCGCCGCGACGAGTTCGCCGGTCTCCGGGACGAACCGGAACACGTGGTTGCCGCCGTACTCCGGTGTCCCCGGATGCCCCTCGTGCGGCTGGACGATCCCGTAGGGCGGGTCCGTGAACCAGATGGCCCCGTCCGAGGCTACGACCACGTCGTTCGGCGAGTTCAGCCGAGCGGAGCCGTAGCGGTCGACGAGGATCGTCGTGCTGCCGTCGGCTTCGGTCCGTTCGACCGCCCTGCGTCCGTGCGAACAGGTGACCACCCGCCCGTTCAGGTCGAGCGTGCGGCCGTTGGTGAACTCCACGCCGGTTCGGTCGACGGTGACCTGGCCGGTCTCCGCGGTCCACCTGAGGATCCGATCGCCGGGGATGTCGGAGAAGAGGACCGCGTCCTCGCCGGGCAGCCACAACGGACCTTCGCTCCACGTGGCTCCGCCACCGAGCCGCTCGACCGACGTCGACGGGTCGACCAGCTCGGCGAACCGCTCGTCCTCGACCCGCACTCCCGGTTTCTGATGCACTGCCGCACCGCCCTCCGCATTCGTGCCACTCGTGGAACGTAGTTCAGCCAGTGGAACCCCGCGGAAACCTCTAGTGGTTTCACCAGAATTTCGACGCGACCACCCAGAAAATCCAGCACACCAAGATCCGAATCGACCTCAATGAATTCAACCAGGCGATTTCCAGGACGAGCACGATCGCCGACATCCAGGTTTCGCGATGGGAATTCCAGCAATGATGCGACGCACCGGATTTCTGACCCGTGCCGTTTCAAGGAACGACGCGCCGACGGGGCTCGGGAATTCCTCAGACGTCGGTCAGGCGGGAGAGCTGGCCCGCCAACGCGGTCAGGTCGGCCACCACCGACTCGCTCAGCCCGGCGGAGGCGCGGACGGTGAGCATCGTCGCGCTGACGGCGGTCGGGGTCCCAGGGCGACCGGGCAACGCCACGGCCGCACACGTCACGCCCTCCGTGTTCTGCTCGTCGTCGACCGCATACCCGCGCCGCCTCGTGGCGTCGAGGTCGTGGCGCAGGTCCTCCACCGTCCGGTGTGACCGGGGCGTGAGAACGGGGAGCTCGCCCAGCCCGGCGAGCCGGGCCTCCATCTCCGCGACCGGGAGGCTCGCCAGCATCGCCTTGCCCAGAGCGGTGACGACAGCGGGCATTCGCCGGCCGATGTCACTGGCGAGCCGGATCGGCTGGGTTCCCTCGTGACGAGCCAGGTACACGACCTCGACACCGTCGAGCACCGCGAGGAGCACGGTCTCCCGGGCAGCGACCGGCAGGACGGCCGCTGCCCGCCGGAACTCGGCCACCAGGTCGGTGCCTGCCAGGAACTCCTGGCCGAGCTCGACCACCTTGTACCCGAGCGCCCACCGACCGTCGACGCGGCGGATCATGTGGCCCGCCTCCAGCGCCGTGCAGATGTTCGCCACCGTGGACTTCGCCAGGTCCAGCGACCGCGCCAGGTCCGTGAGCGCGACGGGCCGCCTGGCCCGTCCCAGTTCCTCGAGGATCGCGACAGCCCGCGTCACCGCCGGCGACCTGCTGTCCACCACTCGGAACGACCGGCTGTGCACTTCCGACCCCGCCACCGCACCTCCTGACCGACGTTCCACCAGCGGAACGGATGTCACCTGCTGCGCCAGGCGTGGCCCGACGGATGGTTCCCGCACCCTTCGAGACAGCAGAGCGGGCGCGCGGACCTCCCGCGTTCGCGCGCATCCGGGCCTCGGCGCGAGCGGTCCGCGGAAGGCGCCGACCGCCACCGCCGGGCCGCGCGCAGACGTGCCCGAGAAGAAGATCTGAATCCTATGCGGCACCAGCACCACGAGGTCAACCAGAACCGCCAAAGATTGTGGTCGCCGACCTGAAACAGTGTCGTCATCGGCCACAACGCCGACTCTAAGGGTTTTTCCACAAGTACTTGGTCCTCGTTGACGCTCCTTCTTCCGGCCTACATCGTGAAAGTGAGACGGGACACAGCTCGGAAGGGAGTGCAGTCATGGCGCACCATCGCGTTGTCCTTCACGGAGGCCCTGAGTTCTCAGGAACGACAAGGGTGTGCGAGGTCGACGACCTGTCCCACAGCGTCAAGATGGTCCACGGCAACGGTCGCGAGCACTTCACCTATTCGGGCGCGACCGCGGACGTGGACGGCGAGCAGTTGCCGCGGTTCGACTGGGTCGGCCGCACGAAGTTCGCGGAATGACTTACGTTCAGGCACCGAGGATTCCGCCGCGCCGACGGTCTGCGGACCTCGGCCTGCTCCACAAGTGACTCGGTGTCCGACTCCACACACGACCTGCTCGACGACAAGGGCCTCTGAATCCACCGCGTGGATTCAGAGGCCCTCGTCGTCGTCCCCCGGTCAGGGCTGACCGAGCTCGTCCAGGAGCGCGAACATCTCGTCGTCGGTCGCCGAGTCCAGGTCGACCTCGGTCGCCGATCCGCCAGCCGCGCTCGACAACCGGGCCCGCAGGACGTCGAGGCGGCCCGCGACCTGACCGTGCACCGCCAGGTCCAGGGCCTGTCCGGTGAGCAGCCGTTCCAGCGCCTCGATCGCCGCGAGGACGGACCCGGGCTCGTCGGCAGGGGTGAAGCCGAGCCGGCCCTCGAGGTGATCGACGAGATCGCCGGGCGTCGGGTAGTCGAACAGCAACGTGGCGGGCAGCCGCAGACCGGTCTCACCGTTGAGCCGGTTGCGGAGCTCGACCGAGGTCATCGAGTCGAACCCCATGTCCTGGAACTGCCGGTCAGGATCGACGGTCGTCCCGCCGGAGTGGCCGAGGACAAGTCCGACCTCGGTGCGGACGAGGTCCAGGAGCACCTCGCGCCGCGCGTCACCCGTGAGGCCGTGCAGGCGATCCGCCACCGTCGCCGACCTGACCGCGGGTCGTCGCGTCGAGGTGCGGACGACTCCCCGCAGGACAGCCGGGACCTCCCCCGCGGCGCGCAGGGCCTGCACGTCCAGCAGCACCGGAACCACGACCGGTTCCGCGGAGACCACAGCCGCGTCGAACAGCGCGACGCCCTGCTCGACGGACAGC
This sequence comes from Lentzea sp. HUAS12, assembly GCF_024125735.1. NCBI lineage: Bacteria > Bacillati > Actinomycetota > Actinomycetes > Pseudonocardiales > Pseudonocardiaceae > Lentzea > Lentzea sp. HUAS12. The sequence continues at coordinate 1,873,037 of NZ_CP099738.1, read as the reverse complement.
AAGCCCGTTCCCGACCGCGTCATCCGGCTCCGGTCGGCGTCGGAGAGCGCGGTCGTCATACCGACCTCCGGCGTCCACGGGCCCCAGGCGAGCGAGGTCGCCGGCAGTCCGAGTTCCCGTCGGTACCGGGCGAGTTCGTCCGCGAACGCGTTGGCGGCGGCGTAGTTGCCCTGTCCGGCCGCGCCGAACACACCCGCCACCGACGAGAAGACCACGAAGGCGCGGAGGTCGAGTCCTGCGGTGAGCTCGTGGAGGTGCCAGCCACCGTCGACCTTCGGCCGCAGCACCGCGCTCAGCCGCTCGGGGCTCAGCGTGTCGACGACACCGTCGTCCAGCACCCCCGCGGTGTGCACGACCGCGGTCAGGGGGTGCTCCGCCGGGATGCCGGCCACCACCCGCGCCACCGCGTCCCGGTCGGACACGTCGCAGGCCACCGCCCGCACGTGGGCACCACAGGCGGTCAGCGACTCGACCAGCTCTCCGGCACCGTCAGGTCCGCGGCGGCCGAGCAGGACGAGATGCCGGACCCCGTGTTCCAGCACCAGGTGCCGCGCGAACAAGGCCCCCAGTCCCCCCGTTCCGCCGGTGATCAGCACCGTGCCGTTCGAATCCCAGGTGAACGGCGCGGGCGTGGCTGTGGCGGGCAGCCGCGTCAGCCGGGGCGCCAGCACCTGCCCGTCGCGCACCAGCACCTCCGGCTCGTCAGCGCCCAGCGCCTCCAGCAGGACGGCGGGCGCACCACCCGTGGAGTCCAGGTCCACCAGGCCGAACGCGCCGGGGTGTTCCGACATCGCGGTGCGCACCAGGCCGCGCACGGTGGCCGCTGACAGACCACCGCTGGTCACGAAGACGAGCCGGGAGCCGGGAGCACGTTCCCGGAGCGTCCACCGCTGAACCGCCGCCAGAACCTCCGTCACGCTCGAGTGCGCCGTGCCCACCACGTCGTCCGGGTCGCCCTGCACGGCGAACAGGACGAGACCGTCCGGCACGGACTCGACCGAGTCGTGCACCGCCACGTCGAGTCCCAGAGCCACCGGACCGACCACGGCGACCGGCGCGGCCTTGTGGTCCGAGACCACCGGAACCAGCTCCGTCCGGAACAGCGCGTCCGCTCCCAGGCCGGGGTGCCGCACATCCGCGGCGCGCACCACGAGCGAGTCGACGGTCAGCACGGGAGCGCCCGCCTCGTTCTCGAGGCTCAGTGACACGGAGTCGGCCCCGGTCCTCGACAGCCTCACCCGCAGCGCGGCAGCGCCGGAGGCGTGCAACGACACGCCTTCCCACGAGAAGGGCAGTCCACCGCTCCCTTCACCTCCACCCAGCATGAGTGCGTGGAGTGCCGCGTCGAGCAGCACCGGGTGCACCCCGAACGCCGCGGCACCGTCGCGCAGCGCGTCGGGCAGGGCGACCTCGGCGTACACGTCGCCGTCGTCATCACGCCACGCCGCGCGCAGGCCCTGGAACGCGGGACCGTAACCGAAGCCCGCGTCGGCGAAGGCGTCGTAGCACCCGGTGACGTCGAGCGGTTCCGCACCCGCGGGAGGCCAGGGTCCACCGGGAGCCGCGTCCGCTGCTCCGATGTCGGTGGTGAGCACCCCGGTGACGTGCTGAACCCATTCCCCGCCGGTGTCGGCGGGACGTGAATGCAGTCGCAGTTCCCGGTGTCCGTCGTCGTCCGGCGCACCGACCCACACCTGGATCTGCACGGCGCCGTGCTCCGGCAGAGCCAGGGGAACGGCGATGGTCAGTTCACCGATGCGGCCGCAGCCGACCTCGTCACCCGCACGCACCGCGAGCTCGGCGATGGCAGCCCCAGGCACCAGCACCTGACCGAAGACGGTGTGGTCGGCCAGCCAGGGATGGGTGGACAGCGAAATCCGTCCGGTGAGCACCACCTCGTCCGATCCTGCGACGGCCACCACCGCTCCCAGCAGAGGATGCGAGGGCGCGTGCAAACCCGCGGCACCGACATCGCCGGTCTGGACGCCACCGACCGGCCAGAACCACTCGTGCTCGAAGGCGTAGGTCGGCAACTCGACACACCGTCCACTCGGGACGACGCTGCGCCAGTCGACGTCCACACCGTTGACGTACAGGCGCCCCAGCGCGGTGAGCAGTGAGGTCTCCTCGTCACGGTCCTTGCGCAGAGCGGGAACCGCCAGGCCGTCCTCGACCAGGCCGGTCAGCACACCGTCCGGACCCAGCTCCAGGAACGCCGTCACCCCGGCATCGGTCAGCGCGTGAAGCCCGTCAGCGAATCGGACCGCCTCCCGGACGTGCCGCACCCAGTACCGCGGCGAACACACCTCGTCGGTCACCAGAGCACCGGTCACGTTCGACACCAACGGCATCAACGGCTCACGGAACGACAGACCCTGCAACGCCTGAGCGAACTCGGCCAGCATCGGCTCCATCAACGGCGAGTGGAACGCGTGCGACACCCGCAACCGCGACGTCTTCCGGCCTTCGAACCGCGCAGCGATCGCCAGCACCGCGGCCTCGTCCCCCGCGACCACCACCGAATCGGCCCGGTTCACCGCCGCGACCGACACACTTCCGGTGAGCAGCGGCAGAACCTCGGCCTCGGTGGCCGCGATCGCCACCATCGCCCCATCGGACGGCAACGCCTCCATCAGAGCGGCACGAGCCTTGACCAGCGCGCAAGCGTCGTCCAGCGACAGCACCCCGGCGACATGCGCCGCCGCCACCTCACCGATCGAATGCCCGGCGACGTAGTCGGGCGTGACACCCCACGACTCGACCAGGCGGAACAACGCCACCTCGACCGCGAACAACGCCGGCTGAGCAAAACCCGTGCGATTCAACAACTCCTGGTCCGAACCCCACATGACATCCCGAAGCCCCGGCTCCAACCGAGCCAGCACCTCGTCCAACGCCGCGGCGAACACCGGAAAACGCCCGTACAGACCCCGGCCCATCCCCACACGCTGAGAACCCTGACCCGAGAACAGGAATCCCAGGCGCTGACCGATGGCCACGCCACGTGCGACCTCGGAAACCATCCCATCCGAGGCGAGCACCACCGCTCGATGAGCGAACACCGAACGCCCCAGCAGAGTCCAGCCCACGTCGACCCGAGAGTCCGTGACAGTCCTCAACCGCTCGACCTGCGAACTCAATGCGACCTCGGACTTCGCCGACACCACCCACGGCACCACCGGAACGTCCACCGGCTCCGGTACCGCCGCCGGCTCCGGCTGCTCGATGATCACATGCGCGTTGGTGCCGCTGATGCCGAACGACGACACACCCGCACGCCGCGGACGGCCCACCTCCGGCCACTCCACGGGCTCGGTCGACAGCTCGACCGAGCCCTCGGACCAGTCCACGTGCGACGAAGGTGCGTCCACGTGCAACGTCTTCGGCACCACACCGTGCCGCAACGCCTGCACCATCTTGATGATCCCGGCCACCCCCGCCGCCGCCTGCGTGTGCCCCAGGTTCGACTTCACCGACCCCAGCAACAAAGGCCGATCACGATCCTGACCATAGGTCGCGAGCAGCGCCTGCGCCTCGATCGGATCACCCAACGTCGTACCCGTACCATGCGCCTCCACCACGTCCACATCGGACGGCAACAGACCCGCACTCGCCAACGCCTGACGGATCACCCGCTGCTGCGACGGACCATTCGGCGCCGTCAACCCGTTCGACGCACCATCCTGGTTCACCGCACTGCCCCGCACCACCGCCAGAACACGATGCCCGTTGCGCCGAGCGTCGGACAGGCGTTCCAGCACCAGCATGCCGACGCCCTCGGACCACCCCACACCGTCCGCGCTGTCCGAGAAAGCCTTGCACCGACCATCCGGCGCGAGGCCGCGCTGACGGGAGAACTCCACGAACGACCCTGGCGTCGACATCACCGTCACACCACCGGCCAACGCCAGCGAGCACTCCCCCGCCCGCAACGCCTGCATCGCCCAGTGCAACGCCACCAACGACGACGAGCACGCCGTGTCCACCGACACAGCAGGACCTTCGAGGCCCAGCGTGTACGCAACCCGGCCCGACGCGATGCTCGGGGAGGCGCCGTTGCCCTGGTAGCCCTCGGCATCCCCGCCGGACAGGAGCATCGCGTAGTCGCTGTACATCACGCCCGCGAACACACCGGTCTGACTGCCCCGCAACGACACCGGATCGATCCCGGCCCGCTCCACCGCCTCCCACGACACCTCCAGCAACAACCGCTGCTGCGAATCCGTCGCCAACGCCTCCCGAGGAGACATCCCGAAAAACCCCGGATCGAACTCACCCGCGTCATGCAGAAACCCACCCGACCGCGTGTACGACGTACCGGCACGGTCAGGATCCGGGTCGTACAACCCCTCCAGATCCCAGCCACGATTGCGCGGGAACCCGGTGATCGCGTCCCGGCCCTCTGCCACCAACCCCCACAGGTCCTCCGGCGACGACACCCCACCCGGATACCGGCACGCCATCCCCACGATCACGATCGGATCGCCCGCCACGGCCGCCACCGGCCGCGATGTGGTGACGGCGTCCCCGGTCCCGGTGAGTTCGGTGAGCAGGAAGCCGACGAGCGCCTCGACGGACGGGTAGTCGAACACCAGCGTCGCGGGCAACAGGACGCCCGCCACCGCGGCGAGCCGGTTGCGCAGCTCGACCGCCGTCAACGAGTCGAAGCCCAGGCCGCGGAAGTCCCGGTCTGGTTCCACGGACGACGTGTCCGGGTGGCCCAGGACCGCGGCCACCTGGGCGAGGACGACCTCGTGCACCGCGGCACGTCGCTCGTCCGGCTTCAGTGCCTCCAGCCTGTGCGCCAGTCCACCCGGAGCACCCGCCGCAGACCTGCGGACCGGCCGACGGACGAGCCCGCGCAACACAGCGGGCACCTCAGCCCCGTCACGCCACCACGTCAGGTCGAGCCGCACCGGCACGACCACCGCTTCGTCCGACGCCAGCGCGGCGTCGAACAACGCCAGTCCCTGCTCTACCGACAGCGGGGGCATGCCCGACCGTTCCAGCCTCTCCCTGTCCACGTCGGACAGGGAGGACGTCATCCCGACCTCCGGCGTCCACGGCCCCCAAGCCAGCGACACGGCCGGCAACCCGAGACCACGCCGGTACCGCGCCAGCTCGTCCACGAACACGTTCGCCGCCGCGTAGTTCGCCTGCCCCGCCGCACCGAGAACCCCGGCCACCGACGAGAACAACACGAAACCACGAAGGTCGAGGCCGGCCGTCAGCTCGTGCAGGTGCCAGGCCGCGTCGGCTTTCGCCCGCAACACCCCCGCGACCCGCTCCGGCGTCAACGACTCCACGACGCCGTCGTCGAGGACACCCGCCGCGTGCACCACCGCGGTCAACGGATGTGCGTCCGGCATGCCCGCCAGCAGGGCGGCCACCGCATCGCGGTCCGACACGTCGCACGCCACCACCCGGACCGACGCACCCAGCCCGGTCAGCTCCTCCTCGATCCCCGCACCACGGCCGCGCCTGCTGGCCAGCACCAGGTGCCGCACGCCGTGCTCGGCGACCAGGTGCCGGGCGAGACGGGCGCCCAGGCCACCGGTACCGCCCGTGATCAGCACGGTGCCCTCGGGCTCCCAGCCGAGCCCGGCACCGGCGGGCACCGGCGCCACGCGCGCCAGCCGTGCCGCGGACACCTCGCCGTCCCGCACCACGACCTCGGGCTCCCCTGTGGCCGCGGCGGCCAGCAGGAGGGCCTCGTCGGCGTCACCGGATTCCACGTGGACCAGACCGAAGCGCCTGGGATGTTCCGACAGCGCGGACCGGACCAGGCCACGCGCGGCGGCGACGGACACGCCTCCCCTGGTCACGAACACCAACCGGGAGGTCGCCGAAGCGTTCCGCCGCAAGTGATCCAGCACCTGGGTGGCCAGTCGGTGGGCCGTGCCGACCACCTCCCCGCCGTCGTCCTCGACCGGGACCAGGACGACCTCGTCCGAGGACGAGCCGTTCCCCGGTGCGGGAAGGGCGACCGGCACCCGGTCGATCCGGAACAGGGCGTCCTGGCCCGGCGAGAACCGTCCCTCCGGCACCGGGCGGAGGACCAGGGAGCCGATCGCCGCGACCGGGCCACCGGACTCGTCGGTGATCGCGAGCGACAGCCCGCCGGTGGGCAGGCCCGACAACCGCACCCGCACCGCCGAGGCGCCGGTGGCGTGCAGCGACACGTCCTCCCAGGAGAACGGCAACCCGGCCGCAGTGCCCTCGACGAAAGCAGCCGCGTGCAGCGCCGCGTCGAGCAGCGCCGGGTGGATGCCGAACCCCGCGGGCTCGCCGGGCAGCACGACCTCGGCGAAGACCTCCCCGTACCGCCGCCACACCGACCGCAGACCGCGGAACACCGGTCCGTACCCGAGCCCGGCCTCCTCCAGGCCTTCGTAGAACCCCTCCAGCTCCACCGCTTCCGCCCCCGGAGGCGGCCACTGCGTGACATCGGGCGTCGCGTCGGAGCCCACCTCGGTGAGGACGCCCGCGGCGTGCTCGGTCCACGGCGAGTCACCGCCGTCGGACCGCGAGTGGACGGTCACCTGGCGGGCACCGTTCTCGTCGCGGTCGCCGACGTGGACCTGCACCTGGACGGCGCCGTGCTCCGGCAGGACCAGCGGTGCCGACAGCGTCAGTTCCCGGATCCGGCCGCAGGCGACCTCGTCGCCCGCGCGCACCGCGAGCTCGACGAAGCCGGCGCCCGGGAAGAGCACCTGGTCCCCCACGACGTGATCGGCCAGCCAGGGCTGTGCCGACAGTGACAGCCTGCCGGTGAGGACAACCTCGTCGGTGCCGGCCACCCGCACCGACGCGGCGAGCAGCGGGTGGCCGGGGCGATCGAGTCCCGCCGCGGCCACGTCGCCGAGGAACACCGTTCCGCTGGGCCAGAACCACCCGTGGTCGAAGGCGTAGGTCGGCAGGTCGACGAACCGTCCACTCGGGACGATGCCGCGCCAGTCGACGTCCACACCGCAGACGTACAACCGTCCCAGCGCGGTCAGCAGCGAGGTCTCCTCGTCGCGGTCCCTGCGCAACGCAGGCACGGCAACGCCGTCGTCGACCAGACCGGTCAGCACGCCGTCCGGTCCCAGCTCCAGGAACGCCGTCACCCCGGCACTGGACAGCGCGTGTAGCCCGTCGGCGAACCGCACCGCCTCCCGCACGTGCCGCACCCAGTACTCCGGCGAGCACACCTCGTCGGTGACCAGAGCACCGGTCATGTTCGACACCAACGGCATCAACGGCTCACGGAACGACAAACCCTCCAACGCCTCAGCGAACTCGGCCAGCATCGGCTCCATCAACGGCGAATGAAACGCGTGCGACACCCGCAAACGCGTGGTCTTGCGACCCTCGAAACGAGCCACCAGCGAGAGCACCGCGGCCTCGTCGCCCGCGACCACCACCGAGTCCGCCCGGTTCACCGCCGCGACCGACACACCCTCGCCCAGCAACGGCAGAACCTCGGCCTCGGTCGCCGCGATGGCGACCATCGCCCCGCCGGGTGGCAGAGCCTCCATCAACCCGGCGCGGGCCCGCACCAACGCACAGGCATCGTCGAGTGACAGCACACCCGCGACATGCGCGGCCGCCACCTCACCGATCGAATGCCCCGCCACGAAATCCGGCGCGACACCCCACGACTCCACCAACCGGAACAACGCCACCTCAACCGCGAACAACGCCGGCTGAGCAAAACCCGTACGGTTCAGCAACTCCTGATCCGAACCCCACATCACGTCCCGAAGCCCCGGATCCATACGGTCCAGCACCTCGTCCAACGCCGCAGCGAACACCGGGAACCGCCCGTACAGGCCCCGGCCCATCCCCAACCGCTGAGAACCCTGACCCGAGAACAAGAAGGCCACCTGTCGTTCGGCGGCCGAACCGCGAGCGACCTCGGTGATCCCCTGCTCCGAAGCCAGCAGGACCGCCCGGTGGCCGAACACCGCGCGGCCCAGCAGGGTCGAGCCCACATCCACGCGGTCGTCCGCGACCGAACACACCCGCTCGACCATTTCCGCCAAAGCCCGCTCGGACTTCGCCGACACCACCCACGGCACCACGGGAACATCCACCGGCTCCGGAAGATCCACCACCGGAGCCTGCTCGATGATCACGTGCGCGTTCGTGCCACTGATCCCGAACGACGACACACCAGCACGCCGCGGCCGACCCACCTCCGGCCACACCACAGACTCCGTCGACAACTCCACCGAGCCCTCAGACCAGTCCACATGCGACGACGGCGCGTCCACGTGCAACGTCTTCGGCACAACGCCATGCCTCAAGGCCTGCACCATCTTGATGATCCCCGCGACACCCGCCGCCGCCTGCGTGTGACCCAGGTTCGACTTCACCGACCCCAGCAACAACGGCCGATCCCGGTCCTGACCGTAGGTCGCGAGCAGCGCCTGCGCCTCGATCGGATCACCCAACGTCGTACCCGTACCGTGCGCCTCAACAACATCTACATCGGACGGCGACAGACCCGCACTCGCCAAAGCCTGACGAATGACCCGTTGCTGCGAAGGACCATTCGGCGCGGTGAGCCCGTTCGACGCACCATCCTGGTTCACCGCGCTGCCCCGCACCACAGCAAGCACCCGATGCCCATTGCGGCGAGCGTCCGACAAGCGCTCCAGCACCAGCACACCGACGCCCTCACCCCAGGCCACGCCGTCGGCGGCGTCCGCGAACGACTTGCAACGCCCGTCCGGCGACAGTCCGCGCTGCCGGGAGAACTCGACGAAGACCTCGGGGGTGGACATCACCGTCACGCCACCGGCCAACGCCAGCGAGCACTCCCCCGCCCGCAGCGCCTGGGCCGCCAGGTGCACCGTCACCAGGGAGGAGGAGCACGCCGTGTCCACCGTCACCGCGGGCCCCTCGAGCCCGAGGGCGTAGGACACCCGGCCGGACGCCACGCTCGGCGAACTGCCGGTACCCCGCAGTCCCTCGAACTCGTCCCCGGTGAGCAGGGCGCCGTAGTCGTTGTACATCACCCCGGCGAACACACCCGTCCGGCTGCCGCGCAACGACACCGGATCGATCCCGGCCCGCTCCACCGCCTCCCACGACACCTCCAGCAACAACCGCTGCTGCGAATCCGTCGCCAACGCCTCCCGAGGGGACATCCCGAAGAAGTCGGGGTCGAACCGGCCCGCGTCGTGCAGGAACGCGCCCTGCCGGACGTGGGTGGTTCCCACGTGGTCGGGATCCGGGTGGTAGACGCCGTCCAGGTCCCAGCCCCGGTTGTCGGGGAAGCCGGAGATGACGTCCCGCTCGTCCAGGACCACCTGCCACAGGTCCTCCGGCGACTCCACGCCGCCCGGATAGCGGCAGGACATGCCGACCACCACGACCGGGTCGTCCGAGCCGGACAGCACGGAGACCGGTGGCGGTGTGCGGACGTCGGCCGCCGCGCCGGTCAGCTGCTCGCGGAGGAAGGTCGCGAGCGCCGCGGGGGTCGGGTGGTCGAACACCAGGGTCGCAGGCAGCCGGACGCCGGTCTCCGCGGCCAGCCGGTTGCGCAGCTCCACGGACGCGAGCGAGTCGAACCCGAGCGCGCGGAACTCCCGTTCGGGGTCGATCCTCCCGGCGTCGGAGTGCCCCAGGGCCAGTGCGACCTGACCGCGCACCAGCTCCAGCACCGCCCTCGGCTGCTCCGCCTCGTCCAGTCCGGCCAGCCTGCCGGCGAACCCGGACGTCACCACCGCCGACCGCCGGGCGGACGGGCGGACCATCCCCCGCAGCAGGGGCGGCACGTCGCCGAGCGCGCGCAGCGCGGGCAGATCCAGCCTCACCGGGACGACCAAGGGCTCATCCGCGGCCACGGCGGCGTCGAACAGGGCGAGTCCCTGTTCCACCGACAGCGGCGGCATCCCGGAGCGCGCTTGGCGCTCCATGTCCGCGTCCGACAGCGTGGCGGTCATGCCCGTGGACCGCGCCCACGAGCCCCACGCGAGCGACACCGACGGCAGTCCCAGGTCGCGCCGGTGCCGGGCCAGCTCGTCCAGGAAGACGTTGGCCGCCGCGTAGTTCGCCTGCCCGGCCGCGCCGAACACGCCGGCCACGGACGAGAACGTCACGAACCGGTGCAGGCCGAGCCCGGCGGTGAGCTCGTGCAGGTGCCAGGCGGCGTCCACCTTCGGCCGCAGCACCGCGGCCAGCCGCTCCGGCGTCAACGACTCCACCAGGCCGTCGTCCAGCACACCCGCCGCGTGGACGACGGACGTGCACGGGTGTTCGGCCAGCAGGTCCGCCAGCGCGGCCCGGTCGGCGACGTCGCACGCGCGCACGACGACCTCGGCACCGAGGGAGCTCAACTCGTCGGTCAGCTCGGGCGCGTGGCCGCTTCGGCTCACCAGCACGAGGCGGCGCACTCCGTGCGCGGTCACCAGGTGGCGGGCCAGTACTCCGCCCAGGCCGCCGGTGCCTCCCGTGATCAGCACCGTCCCGTCCGGGTCCCAGCCGCTCCGCGACGGCGGAACCGCGACGCGGACGAGCCGGGGAGCGAACACCTGTCCACTGCGGATCAGCACCTCCGGTTCACCGGGATCGAGTGCTGCGGGCAGCGGTTCACCAGGGGCCAGCTCGACGAGGCCGAAGCGCCCAGGGTGCTCGGACATCGCCGACCGGACCAAACCGCGCACAGCCGCGGCACGCACACCCGTGCGCGTCACGAACACGAGCCGGCGTCCAGTGATCTCGTCCTGCGCGAGCCAGTGCCGGACCAGTTCGAGGACGCGGGTGGCGCTGTCGTGCACCGCCCCGACGACGTCCTCCTCGCTGTCGTCGACGACGGCCAGCACGAGGCCCGCGTCCTCGCCGTCGACCGCGGCCAGGTCCGCCCCCGTCACGGCGACGGGAGTCTCGACCGACCGCATCGTGACCGGGACCAGGTCGACCCGGTGGAGGCTGTCCGCCACGGCGCCGAACTGCTCGGGCGTCACCGGCCGCAACACCAGCGACTCGACCGACGCCACCGGCGCACCGGACTCGTCGGTGATCGCCAGGGAAAGCGCGTTCTCACCGGCGCGCGCCATCCGGACCCGCACCGCGGACGCTCCGGTGGCGTGCAGGCTCACCCCTTCCCACTCGAACGGCAGGCCACCACCGATCCCCCCGGCGAACACGCTCGCGTGCAGCACGGCGTCCAGCAGTGCCGGGTGCACGCCGAACGCGGCCGCGTCGAGCACGTGGTCCGCAAGCGCGACCTCGGCGAACAACTCGGTGTCGCGGCGCCAGACCGCGCGCAGGCCCTGGAACGAGGGGCCGTAGGCGAACCCGGCGCCGGCGAGACCGTCGTAGAGGCCGTCGAGGTCCACCGGCTCCGCGCCCTCGGGCGGCCAGGTCGCCTCCGCGCCCGCCGGGGGCCGCGCCAGGTCGGGGCTCAGCGTGCCGGTGGCGTGCCGAGTCCACTCCCGCTCGACGTCGTCGGCGGGCCGCGAGTGCACCCGCACCTCCCGCCGTCCGGCCTCGTCGGCGGCTCCGACCCAGACCTGCAGCTGGACCGCGCCCGTCTCGGGCAGCACCAGCGGAGCGGCGACCGTCAGGTCCTCGACGGCGGGGCAGCCGACCTCGTCGCCCGCGCGCACCGCCAGTTCGACGAACGCCGTGCCGGGGAAGAGGACCCGGCCCAGGATCTCGTGATCGGCCAGCCACGGGTGGGTCGACAGCGACAACCTGCCGGAGAGCACCACCTCGTCCGCACCGGCCACGACCACGGCCGCACCGAGCAGCGGGTGCGCGGCGGAGCTCAGCCCGGCCGACGTCATGTCGGCGGACGCGGTCCCCGAGCGGGCGAGCCAGAAGCGCTCGCGCTGGAAGGCGTACGTCGGTACGTCCACCAGCCGGCCGGCGGAGATCACCCGGCGCCAGTCCACGTCCGCTCCGTGCACGAAGAGGCAGGCCAGCGCGGTCAGCAGCGAGGCCTCCTCGCCGCGGTCCTTGCGCAGAGCAGGCACCGCGGGCACGTTGTCCACCAGGGCCGACAGCACGCCGTCGGGGCCGAGTTCGAGGACGGCCGACACACCGGCGTCCGTCAGCGTCCGGACGCAGTCGGCGAACCTGACGGTCTCGCGGACGTGCCGCACCCAGTACTCCGGATCGCACAGCTCGTCCGTGACGAGGCCTCCGGTCAGGGCCGAGACGAAGCGGAGCCGGGGGCGCGCGAACGACAGGCCCCGCACGATCCCGGCGAACTCCGCCAGCATCGGATCCATCAGCGGCGAGTGGAAGGCGTGCGAGACCCGCAGCCGCGAGGTCCTCCGGTCGGCGAACGCACGGAGCACACCGTCCACAGCGGACTCTTCGCCCGCGATCACGAGCGACGACGGCCCGTTGACGGCGGCGATCGACACGCCGTCGCCGAGGTGGGCGGCCACCTCGGCCTCGTCCGCCTCCAGGGCCACCATCGCGCCGCCCTCCGGCAGCGCCTGCATCAGCCGCGCCCGCGCGTCGACCAGCGCGCACGCGTCGGCCAGCGACAGGACACCGGCCACGTGCGCCGCGGCGATCTCCCCGATCGAGTGCCCGCCCACGAGGTCCGGGACCACTCCCCAGGACTCCACCAGCCGGAACAACGCCACCTCGACCGCGAACACCGCGGGCTGCGTGAACTCCGTGCGATCCAGTCGTTCCCGGTCGGCGCCCCACATCGCGTCGCGCACGCCGGGACCGAAGTGCCCCAGCACCTCCTCCAGCACGGCCGCGAACACCGGGTACCGGGCGGACAACGCACGCCCCATGCCCAGCCGCTGCGACCCCTGCCCGGAGAACAGGAAGGCGAGGGATCGGCCACCCGCACTGCCCCGAGCGGCCTCCGCCACGTCCTCGTCCGATGCCAGCAGAACGGCGCGGTGCCCGAACACCGCACGTCCCGCGAGGGACCAGCCGACATCGGTCCGGGCGCCGCGCGCCGACCGGACGCGGTCGAGCTGATCGGCCAGGGCGCCCTCGGTCTTGGCCGTCACCACCCACGGGACCAGCGCCGCGGTGGCCGCCTCGGGATCTTCGGCCTCCTGCTGGTGTTCCAGCACCACGTGCGCGTTGGTGCCGCTGACCCCGAACGCGGAGACCGCTGCCCGGCGTGGCCGCTCGGCCTCGGGCCAGGCGGTGCTCTCGCGCACCAGCTCGACCGCTCCGGCACTCCAGTCCACGTGAGACGAGGGCACGTCGGCGTGCAGGGTCTTCGGCACGACGCCGTGCCGCATGGCCAGCACCATCTTGATCACTCCGGCCACGCCCGCGGCGGCCTGCGTGTGACCGAGGTTGGACTTCACCGAACCCAGCAGCAACGGCCGGGCCCGGTCCTGGCCGTAAGTCGCGAGCAGCGCCTGCGCCTCGATCGGATCGCCGAGGGGGGTCCCCGTGCCGTGCGCCTCGACGACGTCCACATCGGACACCGACAGTCCGGACTGCGCCAGCGCCGCCCGGATGACCCGCTGCTGAGCGGGTCCGTTCGGCGCGGTGAGGCCGCTGCTCGCGCCGTCCTGGTTGATCGCGGAGCCGCGGATCACGGCGAGCACGGGGTGCCCGGCCCGCTCGGCGTCGGACAGCCGCTCCAGCAGCAGGACACCGGCACCCTCACCCCACGCGGTGCCGTCCGCGTCGTCCGAGAACGCCTTGCACCGTCCGTCCGCGGCCAGGCCTCGCTGACGGGAGAACTCCACGAACATGTCCGGGGTGGGCATGACGGTGACCCCGCCCGCGAGTGCCAGTGAGCACTCGTCCTTCCGCAGGGCGTGGACCGCCCAGTGCAGCGCGACCAGGGAGGACGAGCACGCGGTGTCCACGGTGATCGCCGGGCCTTCCAGCCCGAAGAGGTAGGCGACCCGGCCCGAGGTCACGCTGGTCGACACGCCGGTCATCAGGTGGCCCTCGACCGACTCGGGCACGTCGGCTCCCGACGCGTAGCCGGTGCCGTAGGAACCGATGAAGGTTCCCGTCCTGCTTCCCCTCAGGGTGAGCGGGTCGATTCCGCCGCGCTCGACCGCCTCCCAGACGACCTCCAGCAGCAGGCGCTGCTGCGGATCCATCGCAAGAGCCTCGCGAGGGGAGATGCCGAAGAACTCCGCGTCGAACTCCGTCGCGCCCTCCACGAACCCACCGCGGGTGGAGTACGTCCTGCCGCGCTCGTCCGGGTCGGGGCTGAACAACGCGTCCACGTCCCACCCCCGGTCGCGGGGGAACTCCGACATCGCGTCGCGGCCGTCGGCCAGCAGGGACCACAGCTCCTCCGGCGACCCGACGCCGCCCGGGTACCGGCAGGCCATACCGATGATGGCGATCGGTTCGGCGTCCGACGCCTCCTTCGCCTGCAGCCGCCGGCGCGTCTGCTGGAGATCGGTGGTGACCAGCTTGAGGTAGTCGCGGAGCTTGTCCTCGGTGCTCGCCATGGGTGGGTTCCTCCAGGAGTGGATCGAACTCAGTCGAGACCGAGTTCCTTGTCGATCAGGGCGAACATCTCGTCGTCGGTCGCGTCCGCGAGGACCAGCGCCTGGTCGTCGTGCGGCTCGGTGCCGCCGAGGAGCACGCGCTGCAGGTCGGTCAGGCGCCGGAGCAGGCTCTCCCTGTCCTCATCGGACAGACGCGGTGCCGCGCTTTCCAGCCGTGCGAGGAGTGGTTCGATCGCGGGCTCGGCCGCGGCGTCCACCGCGGCTCGCAGGTGCCCGGCGAGGACGGCGGGCGCCGGGTGGTCGAAGACCAGCGTGCTGGGCAGCCTGATCCCGGTGTCGGCCGCGAGCAGGTTGCGCAGCTCGACCGCGGTCAGCGACGTGATCCCCAGTTCGAGGAAGCCCCGGTGCGGTTCGACCTGGTCGGCCGAGTCGAGACCGAGCACCGTCGCGACGTGACCGGACACGAGCCGGAGCACCAGCTCGTCCTGTGCGCGCGGGTCGAGCCCTGCCAGCCGTTCGGCCAGCGAGGGACCCGCGGTCCGGTGCTCGTCCGCGGTCCGCGGCACGGCGGGGACGAGGTCGCGCAGCACCGCGGGCACGTCCGCGCCCACCAGGACTCTCGTGTCCAGCGGTGCGGGCACCACCAGTGCGTCCGGCATCTCCGATCCGATGTCGAACAACTCCAGCGCCTGCTCGGTGTGCAACGCGACGGCTCCGCTGCGCCGGAGCCGGGCGAGGCCCGCTTCGGTCAGGTCGCCGCTGATGCCGCTGCGCTCGGCCCACAGGCCCCACGCGAGCGACGTCGCCGCGAGTCCCCTGGCACGGCGGTGCTGCGCCACCGCGTCCAGGAACGTGTTGGCCGCCGCGTAGTTGGCCTGCCCCTGGGCGCCGAGTACCCCCGCCGCCGAGGAGAACAGGACGAACAACGCGAGATCGAGGTGCTCGGTCAGCTCGTGCAGGAACCACGCCGAATCGGCCTTGGCCCGCAGCACCCGGTCCACCTGCTCCGCGGTCAGCGCGCCGACCACGCCGTCGTCCACGACGCCCGCGGCGTGCACGACACCGGTGAGCGGGTGTTCGGAGGGGATGTCGGCGAGCAGACGGGCCACCGCCTCCCGGTCGGCCATGTCGCAGGCGACGACGTGGGCTTCCGCCCCCAGTTCGGCCAGTTCGGCGCACAGCCGCCGCGCGTCGGGCGCCTCAGGGCCCCGCCTGCTGGTCAGCAGCAGCCGGCGAACGCCCCGCCTGGTCACCAGGTGGCGTGCGACCAGGCCGCCCAGTGTGCCCGTGCCGCCGGTGACGAGGACGGTGCCGGACAGGTCGTCGCGGCACCCGGTCACCACCGGGGCGTCGTGGACGCGGGACAGGCGCGGAACGGAGACGACGCCTTCGCGGATCGCGAGCTGCGACTCGTCCGCGGCGAACGCGGCGCCGACCGCGGCGCGCAGGACGGCCTCGGACCGGTCGTCACCGTCCAGGTCGACCAGAAGGAGCCGGCCGGGGTGTTCGGACTGGGCGGACCGGACCAGTCCCCACACACCCGCGGCGGCGATCCCGGTCACGTCCTCGGCCGGACCGGCCGCCACGGCCCCGGTGGTCACGACGACCAGGCGGGCGCCGTCCTGGCGGTCGGCGGCGAGCAGGTCCTCGACCGCCGCGAGCACCTGGCGCACGGAGTCGTGGACTCCGGCGACGACGTCGGTTCCGATGGACGGCCGGAAGAACTCCACGTCCCGGCCCGCCTCGGCCGCCCCGGTGGACAGGGGAACCCAGCGCAGCCGGAGCAGGCTGTCGTGCCCAGCCGTCTCGGTGGAGGACGCGAGCCACAGCCGCTGGTGCTGGAAGGCGTAGGTGGGCAGGTCCACCCGCCGCCCGGTGGGCACGACCCGCCGCCAGTCCACAGGTGCCCCGGCGACGTGCGCCCTGGCCGCCGCGGCCAGGACGGCGGTCTCCTCGTCGCGGTCACCGCGCAACACCGGCACCACGGTCGCGTCGTCCGCCAGCGCCGCCAGCGCGCTGCCCGGCCCCACCTCCAGCAGCAGCGTCGCGCCGGCTTCGGTCACCGCCCGCAGCCCGTCGGCGAACCGCACGGTCTCGCGCACGTGCCGCACCCAGTACTCCGGTGAGCACAGTTCGTCCGACACCAGACCACCGGTCAGGTTCGACACGACGGGCAGGGACGGCCGGCCGAACCGCAGGCCCGCCACGACCTCGGCGAAGTCGTCCAGCACCGGCTCCACGAGTGGTGAGTGGAAGGCGTGGGACACCCGCAGCCTCGTCGTCCTGCGTCCCTGGAAACGGGCGGCCACCGCGAGGACGTCGTCCTCCGGCCCGGCCACCACGACCGACGAACGGGAGTTGACCGCGGCGATCGCCACCGTGGCCGGGAGCACCGCGAGGACCTCGGCCTCGGTCGCCGCGATCGCGACCATCGCACCGCCCGGCGGGAGCGCCTGCATCAGTCTCGCCCTGGTCTCGACGAGCAGGCAGGCGTCGGGCAGGGAGAAGACCCCGGCGACGTGTGCCGCGGCGATCTCGCCGACGGAGTGACCGCCGACGAAACCGGGCACGATCCCCCACGACTCGAGGAGCCGGCACAGCGCGACCTCGACCGCGAACAGCGCGGGCTGGGCGTTCCCCGTCCGGTTCAGCTCGTCCGCGTCCGATCCCCACATCCGCTCCCGCAACCCGGCCGGGAGGTACCCCAGGACCTCGTCCAGGGCGTCGGAGAACACGGGGAACCGCGCGGCGAGGTCCCGGCCCATCCCCAGGCGCTGCGAGCCCTGCCCGGAGAACAGGAAGGCCGGGACCTGCTTCCCGGCGACGCCCCTGGCCACCTCGCTGACACCCGTCGCGGTCGCGAGCAGCACCGCCCGGTGGTCGAACTCCGACCTGGCCAGCAACGACCAGCCGACGTCCCCGCGCGGGGCGTCGACCTCGCGCAGGCGGCCGATCTGGGCCGTCAGCGCCGTTTCCGACTTCGCGGACACGACCCACGGCACGACAGGCCGGTCCGGGGAGTCCTGGCCGGCGGACGGCCCGGGCTCCTCGATGATGACGTGCGCGTTGGTGCCGCTGATCCCGAACGAGGAGATCCCGGCGCGCCGCGGCCTGCCCCCGGTCTCCCAGGGCGTGTTCTCCGACAGCAGCCGCACCGCGCCCGCCGACCAGTCCACGTGGGACGAAGGAGGGTCCGCGTGCAGGGTGGCCGGCAGGACGCCGTGCCGCATCGCCATGATCATCTTGATCACGCCGGCGACACCGGCGGCGGCCTGGGTGTGCCCGAGGTTGGACTTGATCGCGCCCAGCAGCAGCGGCCGGTCCCGGTCCTGCCCGTAGACGCCGACGAGCGCCTGCGCCTCGATCGGATCGCCGAGAGTCGTGCCGGTGCCGTGCGCCTCCACCGCGTCGACCTCGGACGGCGACAGCCCGGCACCGGCCAGCGCCCGGCGGATCACGCGTTGCTGCGAAGGCCCGTTCGGCGCGGTCAGGCCGTTGCTCGCGCCGTCCTGGTTGACCGCGCTGCCGCGCAGCACCGCCAGGACCGGGTGCCCGTTGCGTTCGGCGTCCGACAACCGCTCGACGACGAGGACGCCCACGCCCTCCGACCAGCCCGTGCCGTCCGCCCGGTCGGAGAACGGCTTGCACCGGCCGTCGGGTGCCAACCCTCCCTGCCGGGTGAACTCGACGAACGCGTCCGGTGTGGACATCACCGTGACGCCACCGGCCAGGGCGAGGGAGCACTCCCCCGAGCGCAGCGCCTGGGCGGCGAGGTGCAGCGCGACGAGCGACGACGAGCAGGCGGTGTCGATCGTCATCGCCGGCCCCTCGAACCCGAACGTGTAGGACACCCTGCCGGACAGGACGCTGGCCGCCAGCCCGGTTCCCGCCATCCCGCCGACGTCCTCGGACGCGTTCTCCACGAGGGTCGAGTAGTCCTGGCCGTTCGTGCCGACGAAGACACCGGTCTGGCTGCCCCGCACCGACTCCGGGTCGATCCCGGCGTGTTCGAGCGCCTCCCACGACGTCTCCAGCAGCAGCCGCTGCTGCGGGTCCATCACCTGCGCCTCGCGCGGCGAGATCCCGAAGAATCCCGCGTCGAACCCGGCGATGTCGTGCAGGAACCCACCTGACGCCGTCGCACTCAGACCCGGCTCCACCCGCCAGCCACGATCCGCGGGGAAGTCACCGATCGCGTCCTCACCGGAGACGACGAGCTGCCACAGCTCCTCGGCCGAGCCGACGCCGCCGGGGTACCGGCACGCCATTCCCACGACGACGACCGGGTCCCCCTCCACGCGGGCGACCGCCTCCACGGGCGCCTGTTGTGCCGACGCGGCCCCGAACAGCTCCTCCACCAGGTACTCGGCGAGCACCTCCGCCGTCGGGTGGTCGAAGGCGAGGGTGGTGGGCAGGGGCAGCCCGGTCGCGGCGACCAGCCTTCCGCGCAGGTCCACGGCCGTCAGCGAGTCGAACCCGAGGTCGCGGAACGCCCTGCCGGGCGGGACCTCGGCGGCGTCGCCGCGGCCGAGGGCGGCCGACGCGGTCGTGCGCACCAGGTCCAGCACGGCCTGCCGCCGCTCCTGTTCGGGCAGACCGGCCAGGGTGCGCCGCAGTCCGGCGTCCTGGCCGCTGACGTCGACCGCCAGTGCCGCGGCGACCTCCGGCAACTCGGCCAGCAACGGGCTGGGCCGTGCGGCGGTGTAGCCGGGCACGAACCGCGCCCAGTCCATGTTGGACACGGTCACGGCGGTGTCGCCGGCCTCGATCGCCCGGCGCAGCGCGGTGAGCCCGGCGTCGGGCCGGATCGGCAGCACGCCGCGCTTGCGCAGGTGGTCCCCCACCTCGGGATCGGCCGCCATGCCCGCTTCCGCCCACGCGCCCCAGGAGACCGCCGTCGCGGGCAGGCCCCGGCCCCTGCGGTACTCCGCGAGTCCGTCGAGGTAGGCGTTCGCCGCCGCGTACCCGGACTGCCCGCCGGTGCCCCAGATGCCCGCGATGGAGGAGAACAGCACGAACGCGTCCAGCTCCGCGTCCTCGGTGAGCTCGTGCAGCCACCGGGCCGACGTCACCTTCGCGCGGATCTCCCCGTCGAGGTCGGCCGGTGTCAGCGACTCCACCCCGGCGTTGCCCGCCACCACACCCGCGGCGTGGAACACGGCGGTCAGCGGCACGTCGGCAGGGACGGCGGCGAGGACGCCGGAGACCGCGTCCCGGTCGGCGGCGTCGCAGGCGACGACGGTCACCCGTGCGCCCAGGGCCTCCAGTTCCGCGCGGAGTTCGTCCGCACCAGGCGCCGCGGGGCCGCGCCGCGACATCAGCACCAGGTGCTCGACGCCGTCGCGCGCGAGCCACCGTGCGACGAACGCGCCCAGGCCACCGGTGCCGCCCGTGATGAGCGCGGTCCCGCGCGGCCGCCAGTCGCCGCCCGCGGTGATCGGTGCCCGGACCAACCGTCGGCCGAAGACGCCGGTGGGCCGCACGGCGACCTGGTCCTCGCTTCCGGCGAGCACCGACCGGAGGCCCGCGACTACCCGCTCGTCGATCTCGGCGGGCAGGTCGACCAGTCCGCCCCACGTCGCGGGACGCTCCAGCGCCACCACCCGGCCGAGACCCCAGACCATCGACAGCCCGGCGTCGGCGACCAGCTCGTCCCCGTCCACGGCGACCGCACCCCGCGTCACGCACCACATCCGCGCGTCGAGATCGGCGGCGAGCACGGCCTGGGTGAGCAGCAGCACCGACTCGACCGTGTGCGGGAAGATCAGCACACCGGCGTAGGAGCGCGACGGGTCGATCGGGTCGCCCTGGACCTGGAGGTCGACGTCGTCGCCGAGCACGTCGGTCACCCAGTCCGCGTCACCACCCTCGGACATGATCACCAGCCACCGACCCGGTGACACCTCGGCGTTCGTGGTGGGCACCGGGAGCCAGTCGACGCGGTAACGCCAGGAGTCCACGTCCACTACGTGGTCGATCTCGGGCCAGAAGCGTTCGTGTTCGAAGGGGTAGGTGGGCAGGTCCACCAGCCGGCCCGCGGGGACCACCTGGCGCCAGTCGACATCCACACCCCGCACGTGCAGCTCGCCGAGCGCGGTCAGCAGCGAGGTCTCCTCGTCGCGGTTCCTGCGCAACGCCGCAACCGCCGGGCGTTCGTCGACCAGGCCGGTCAGCACGCCGTCCGGTCCCAGCTCCAGGAACGCCGTCGCACCCGCGTCCGTCAACGCCCGCAGGCCGTCGGCGAAGCGCACTGCCTCCCGCACGTGCCGGACCCAGTACTCCGGCGAGCACACCTCGTCGGTGACCAGAGCACCGGTCACGTTCGACACCAACGGCATAAACGGCGCACGGAACGACAAGCCCTGCAACGCCTGAGCGAACTCGGCCAGCATCGGCTCCATCAACGGCGAGTGGAAAGCATGGGACACCTTCAACCCCGACGTCTTCCGATCTTCGAACCGGGCCGCGATCTCCAGCACCGCCGCCTCGTCGCCCGCGACCACCACCGAATCGGCCCGGTTCACCGCCGCGATCGAGACACCCTCACTCAGCAGGGGAAGGACTTCGGCCTCGGTCGCAGCGATGGCGACCATCGCCCCACCCGCAGGCAACGCCTCCATCAACCCAGCGCGCGCCCGCACCAACGTGCAGGCATCGTCCAGCGACAACACCCCGGCGACGTGTGCGGCCGCCACCTCACCGATCGAATGCCCCGCCACGAAATCCGGCGCGACACCCCACGACTCCACCAGGCGGAACAACGCCACCTCAACCGCGAACAACGCAGGCTGAGCAAAACCCGTGCGATTCAACAACTCCTGATCCGAACCCCACATCACGTCCCGAAGCCCCGGCTCCAGGCGGTCCAGCACCTCGTCGAACGCCGCAGCGAACACCGGGAACCGCCCGTACAGGTCGCGGCCCATCCCCACCCGCTGCGAACCCTGCCCAGAGAACAAGAACGCCACCGACTGTTCGGCTACCACGCCACGGGCAACCTCGATGACGCCGTCGTCGGTCGCCAGCAGAACCGCGCGGTTCTCGAAGGCGGTCCTGGCCGCGAGCGACCAGGCGATGTCGGTCCGGAGAGCGTCGACCGAGCGGACGCGCTCGATCTGCGCCGCCAGTGCCGCTGCGGACTTCGCCGACACCGGCCACGGCACGACGGCCGGATCGACCGTTTCCGGTTCGACCGGTGCGGCGACGTGCTCCACGATCACGTGCGCGTTCGTGCCGCTGACACCGAACGACGACACGGCCGCGCGCCGGGGGCGCCCGGTCTCCGGCCACGCGGTCTGCTCGGTCACCAGCTCGATCGAGCCGGTCGACCAGTCCACCGCGGAGGACGGCGCGATCACGTGCAGCGTCTTCGGCACGACACCGTGACGCATGGCCTGCACCATCTTGATCAGTCCCGCGACGCCCGCCGCCGCCTGGCTGTGACCGATGTTCGACTTGATCGAGCCCAGCAGCAGGGGGCGTTCGCGTTCCTGCCCGTAGGTCCGCAGCAAAGCGTGCGCTTCGATGGGATCACCGAGCGTCGTGCCGGTTCCGTGAGCCTCGACGACGTCCACGTCGGACGACCTGAGCCGTGCGTCCGCCAACGCCTGGCGGATGACCCGGCGCTGGGCCGGACCGCTGGGAGCCGTCAGCCCGTTCGACGCGCCGTCGGAGTTCACGGCCGAGCCGCGCAGCAGCGCCAGCACGTGGTGACCGTGGCGCCGGGCGTCGGAGAGCCTTTCCAGCAGCACCATCCCGACGCCCTCGGACCACGCGACACCGTCCGCGTCGTCGGAGAACGACTTGCTGCGCCCGTCCGGTGCGAGACCGCCCTGCAGCGAGAACCCGACGAAGGCGTCCGAAGTGGACATCAGGTTGACACCGCCGGCCAGCGCCAGCGAGCACTCGCCCCGGCGCAGTGCATGAGCCGCCCAGTGCAGTGCCACGAGCGACGACGAGCAAGCGGTGTCGACCGTGACAGCCGGGCCCTCGAGCCCCAGGGTGTAGGCCACCCGCCCGGACATCACGCTGGCCGCGAGCCCCGTGCCCGCATGGCCGAGGACGTCGTCGTCCGCGGTGAGCACCAGGTTCGCGTAGTCCTGTCCGTTGGTGCCGACGAAGACACCGCTCTGGCTGCCGCGCAGCGAGGCCGGGTCGATCCCGGCTCGCTCGACCGCCTCCCAGCACACCTCCAGCACCAGTCGCTGCTGAGGATCCATCGCCAGCGCCTCGCGCGGCGAGATGCCGAAGAAGCGGGCGTCGAACCCGGCTATGTCCGCGAGGAAGCCACCGGATCCGGTCACGCTGTGCCCGGAACCCCCTCCTGACAGGGCGTCGAGGTCCCAGCCGCGGTCGGAGGGGAACCGGCTGATCCCGTCGGCACCGTCCGCCACCAGCTGCCACAGGTCCTCCGGCGAGGAGATGCCGCCGGGGTACCGGCACGCCATCCCCACGATGGCGATCGGATCGTCGGCCGACACCGCCCGCAGTGCGTGCGGCCGGTCGATGTCCGTGTCCTGGCCGAGCATCGCCGACGCGAGGTGGGCCGCGAGGGAACTGGGCGTGGGGTGGTCGAAGACCGCGGTGGCGGCCAACTCCACCCCGGTCGTCGCGGCCAGGCGGCGCCTCAGTTCCACCGCCATGAGCGAGTCGAACCCCAGGTCTCCGAACGCCCTGTTCGTCGCGACGCGATCGGAGCTGGTGTGTCCCAGCACAGCCGCGGTCTCGGCGCGCACCACCTTCGTCATGGCCTTGGTCCGCTCGGCGATGCTTCCCGACAGGACGAGGTCCTCCGCGCTCACCTGGGCGGGGGTCGCGGCCGGTGTTCCCGTCGGCCAGAACCGTTCCCGCTGGAAGGCGTAGGTCGGCAGGTCGAGCAGACGTCCGGCGGGAACGATGCCGCGCCAGTCCACGTCCACACCGTTCACGTACAGGCGCCCCAGCGCCGTCAGCAGCGAGGTCTCCTCGTCGCGGTCCCTGCGCAACGCAGGCACGGCAACGCCGTCCTCGACCAGACCGGTCAGCACACCGTCCGGCCCCAGCTCCAGGAACGCCGTCACCCCGGCACTGGACAGCGCGTGCAAGCCATCGGCGAAGCGCACCGCCTCCCGCACGTGCCGCACCCAGTACTCCGGATCGCACACCTCATCGGTCACGAGCTCGCCGGTCACGTTCGACACCAACGGAATACGAGGCTCCGCGAACGACAAACCCTGCAACGCCCGAGCGAACTCGGCCAGCATCGGCTCCATCAACGGCGAGTGGAACGCATGAGACGCCCGCAAGCGAGTGGTCTTGCGATCCGCGAACCTGGCCGCGATCTTCAGCACCGCCGCCTCATCACCCGCAACGACAACGGAAGCCGGGCCGTTCACCGCAGCAATGGACACACCCTCGCCCAGCAACGGCAGAACCTCGGCCTCGGTCGCCGCAATGGCAACCATCGCCCCACCCGACGGCAACGCCTCCATCAACCCAGCGCGCGCCCGCACCAACGTGCACGCGTCATCCAAAGACAACACCCCGGCGACATGCGCCGCCGCCACCTCACCGATCGAATGCCCCGCCACGAAATCCGGCGCGACACCCCACGACTCCACCAACCGGAACAACGCCACCTCAACCGCGAACAACGCAGGCTGAGCGAATCCCGTGCGGTTCAACAGTTCCTGATCCGAACCCCACATCACCTCACGCACAGCGGGATCCAGCCGATCCAACACCTCGTCCAACGCCTCAGCGAACACCGGGAAACGCCCGTACAGGCCCCGGCCCATCCCCAGCCGCTGCGACCCCTGACCCGAGAACAGGAACGCCAGCTCGTGCTCCCCGGCCACACCACGCGCGACCTCGGCGACCCCGTCCTCCGAGGCGAGCAACACCGACCGGTGCTCGAAAACCGAACGGCTCAGCAGAGTCCATCCCACGTCCGCACGGTCTTCCGTCCGGGAACGCAGGCGGTCCACCTGGGTGGCCAACGCCGGCTCCGACGTCGCCGACACCACCCAGGGCACCACCGGCACCTCCGCCGGCTCGTGGTCCGCCGGTGCGGGGCCCTGTTCCAGGATCACGTGCGCGTTCGTGCCACTCACACCGAACGCGGACACGGCGGCCCGCCTCGGACGGTCCACCTCCGGCCACTCCGAGGGTCCGGTGAGCAGTTCGACCGCGCCCGCCGACCAGTCCACGTGCGAGGAGGGCTGGTCGAGGTGCAGGCTCTGCGGCGCCACGCCGTGCCGCAGGGCCTGGACCATCTTGATCACACCGGCGAGACCGGACGCCGCCTGCGTGTGGCCGATGTTCGACTTCATCGACCCGACCAGGACCGGGCGTTCGCGCTCCTGGCCGTAGGTGGCGAGCAGGGCCTGCGCCTCGATCGGATCACCGAGGGTCGTCCCGGTGCCGTGCGCCTCGACGACGTCCACATCGGACGGTGTGAGTCCCGCGCGCTTCAGGGCACTGCGGATCACCCGCTGCTGCGAGGGTCCGTTCGGCGCCGACAGGCCGTTCGAAGCCCCGTCCTGGTTCACCGCCGAGCCCCGCACCAGGGCGAGGACGCGGTGCCCGTTGCGTTCGGCGTCGGACAGGCGCTCCAGCACCAGCATCGCGGCGCCCTCCGCCCACCCCGTGCCGTCGGCGGTCTCGGAGAAGGACTTGCAGCGCCCGTCCGGCGCGAGGCCGCCCTGACGGGAGAACTCCACGAACACACCCGGCGTGGCGAGCACTGCCACACCACCGACCAGTGCGAGGTCGCACTCGCCCTGCCGCAGCGACTGGCCCGCCCAGTGCAGGGCGACCAGAGAGGAGGAACAGGCGGTGTCCACGGTGACTGCGGGGCCTTCGAGCCCCAGCTGGTAGGACAACCGGCCCGACACCACCGCCATCGAGCCGCCGGTGAGGTTGTAGCCCTCGGTGCCGTCCGACGCGGCGTCGTAGTCACCCGCCGACGCCCCGACGAACACTCCGGTCTGGCTCCCGGCCAGCGAGGCGGGGTCGATGCCGGCGTGTTCGAGCGCCTCCCAGCAGACCTCCAGCGAGATCCGCTGCTGGGGGTCCATCGCCAGGGCCTCGCGCGGGGCGATCCCGAAGAACTCCGCGTCGAAGCCCGCCACGTCGCCGAGGAAGCCGCCGGAGCCGGTGATGCTCTGGCCAGGTCCCGTGCCGATCAGTCCGGCGAGGTCCCAGCCGCGGTCCTGCGGGAACCCGGAGATGGCGTCCCTGCCGTCGCGGACGAGGTCCCACAGGTCCTCGGGTGACTCGACCCCTCCGGGCAGCCTGCACGCCATCCCGACGACGGCCAGCGGCTCGACCCTGGCGGCCACGAGCCGCTGGTTCTGCCGGCGCAGCCGGTCGTTCTCCTTGAGCTGGGCCCTGAGTGCCTCGACGAAGTCCGCCGCGGGCTGGTTCATCGCGCTCTCCACGGTCATCCTTCGCTCGTGATGGTCCCGGCGGCGAGCCGCAGCAAGCTCGCGGCGTCCAGGTCGTCGAGGGACTCCGACCCCTCGGGCTGCGGCTCGGGCGCCGCGGTGTCACCGGAGGCGAGTCCCAGCACGAGGTCCAGCAGGCCTGCTTCGCGATAGCGCTCGACCGGGATGCTCGCCAGGACCTTGCGGAGGCGCGTCTCCTCGTCGTCCTCGCCCGTCTCGGCGGGAAGGTCCGGGAGCAGCGCGGACCGCAGGTGCCGTGCGAGCGCCACGGGTGTCGGGTGGTCGAAGACGAGCGTGGACGGCAGAGCGAGACCGGTGGCGGCGACGAGCCTGTTGCGGAGATCGACCGCGGTCAGGGAGTCGAAGCCCAGCTGCCGGAACGCCTTGCCCGCCGGGACGGCGTCCGCCGACCGGTGACCGATCGCGGCCGCGGCGTGGGTGCGGGTGAGGTCGAGCAGGAGGGACAGGCGCTCCTGCTCGTCGATCCCCTCGAGCCGGTGCCGCAACGCGGTTCCCGCCTGCACACCGCCCTGCACGGCGTCCGCGATCGACAGCGCCGCGACGGCCTCCGGGATCGAGGAGAGCAACGGGCTCGGCCTGCCCGCGGTGAACGCGGGCGCGAAGAGCTCCCAGTCGAGGCCTGCCACGGTGATCGCCGTGTCGTCGTGGTCCAGCGCTGTGCGCAGGGCGGCCAAGGCCGTTTCCGGGTTCATGGGGGTCACACCGCGTCGCCACAGCTGCGCCGCGTCGGCGGCGGCCCCCACCTCCGCCCAGGCCCCCCACGACACCGAGGTCGCCGTAAGCCCTTCGGAGCGGCGGTACTCGGCGAGCCCATCCAGGTAGGCGTTCGCGGCGGCGTAGGCGCCCTGACCCGCGCCGCCCCAGATCCCCGCGCCGGACGCGAACAGCACGAACGCGTCGAGCTCCAGATCGCGGGTCAGCTCGTGCAGGTGTGCGGCGGCGACCATCTTCGCGTGCAGCACCGGGTACAGCTCCGCCGCGGTCAGCTCGGCCAGCTCGCGGTGGTCCACGACGCCCGCGGCGTGGAAGACCGCCGTCAGCGGGCGGCCGGCGGGGATCCCGGCCAGCACCTCATCGAGTTGCGCCCGGTCGCTCGCGTCACAGGCCACGACGGAGACGCCCACCCCGAGCCCGGTCAGCTCCTCGGCGAGCTCCGCCGCTCCGGGAGCGTCCGGACCGCGCCGCGACACCAGCAGGAGGTGGTGCGTTCCTTCGCGGGCCAGCCGGCGTGCGAGCACAGCGCCGATGCCGCCGGTGCCGCCCGTGACCAGGACCGTGCCGCGAGGCCGCCAGGAACGCACCGCGTCCGCGGACACGGGCGCGTGCACCAGTCTGCGCCCGAACACACCGGACTCCCGCACCGCGACCTGGTCCTCGGTACCGCTCGCCGCCAGCACCCCCGCGAGGGCGGCGGCGGACTTCGCGTCGAGTTCGGCGGGCAGGTCGACGAGGCCGCCCCACCACCTCGGGTACTCGAGCGCCGCCACCCTGCCGATGCCCCACACAGCGGCCTGGCCGGGGTCGTCCACCCGGTCGCCGTCACCGACGGACACCGCGCCGCGCGTCGCGCACCACAGCGGTACCTCGAGCCCGGCGCCTGCGAGCGCCTGCACCAGGTCCAGCGTCGATTCGACCGTCGCCTCCAGCGACAGCACTCCCGCCGGTGGCTCCGAGACCGAGCGTGCCGCGACTTCCGACCGCGCGACGACGTCCAGGGACATCACGGTCCTCAAGGCCTCCACCACGGAGTGCGCCCAGGGATCGTCCTCACCGGCGACGGCGAGCCAGGTGCCCTGCTGCACCGCGGTCCTGACCTCGGGCAGCCGCGTCCACGTCACCCGGTACCGCCAGGAGTCCACCGTGGATGCCGTGGTCCGCCTGCTCCGCCAGGACGACAACGCCGGGAGCACGCCCTCCAGCACGGCCTCGTCCACGCCGAGCTCGTCGGCCAGCGAGGCGACGTCCGCCTCCTCCACCGCCGACCAGAACCCGGCGTCGGCCGCGTCTCCCGCTGGAGCCGGCTTCGGCGACGGCCAGAACCGCTCGTGCTGGAAGGGATAGGTCGGCAGTTCGGAAGGAGGTCCGGCGGGCAGAACCTGCCGCCAGTCCACGGCCACGCCGCGCACGAACGCCTCGGCCAGCGATGTCAGCACCCTGGTCGGGGAGTCGTCGTCGCGGCGCAGCGTGCCCAGCACGACCGCCGGTGCGCCACAGGCTTCGACGGTGTCCTGGATGCCCGGCGTGAGGACGGGGTGCGGGCTGCATTCGACGAAGACGCCGTGGCCCTGCTCGACCAGACTCCGGACGGCGTCGTGCAGCCGCACCGTGTTGCGCAGGTTGTCGTACCAGTAGCCGCTGTCCAGTGTGGACGGATCAACCCAGTCACCTGTCACCGTGGACAGCCACGGCACGTCACCGTCGCGCGCGGTCACCCCGGCCAGTGCCGCACGCAGTTCATCCTCGAGAAGCTCGACGTGGGACGAGTGGGACGCGTAGTCCACCGGGATACGCTTGACCCTGATCCCGTCACGCTCGCACGAGGCCACGAAGTCGTCCACCATGCCGGAGACCACGACGCTCGCCGGACCGTTGACCGCCGCGATCGACACGTCCACGGCCCGCGCCAGCACGGCGTCGACCCCTGCCGCCGCCGAGGCCATGCCGCCCTTGCCGGACAGCACCCGCGCGATCAGCCGGCTGCGCGTGGCCACGATCCGGGCGCCGTCCTCCAGCGACAGCACTCCCGCGACGCACGCCGCCGCGATCTCACCCTGCGAATGGCCCAGCACGGCGGAGGGCACGACGCCGTAGGAGCGCCACAACGCCGCCAGAGACACCATCACGGCCCACGAGACGGGCTGCACGACGTCCACCTGGTCCAGATCCGCACCGGAACGCACCACGTCCAGCAGGGACCAGTCCACGTGCGGGCTCAACGCGGCGGCGCACTCCTGCATGCGCTCGCGGAACGCCGCGGAGGTCTCCAGGAGCCCGCGGCCCATGCCCGGCCACTGCGCGCCCTGGCCGGGGAACACCAGCACGAGCCCGCCGTCCACCGCGACTCCGCGGGCCGCTTCGGACACGCCGTCCTCGGTGGCGAGCAGCACGACCCGGTGCTCGAACGCGGAGCGGTCCAGCAGGGACCGGCCCACCGCGGTGCGCGAAGCGTCCACCGAACACACGGCCTCGACCTGTGCCGCCAACGCCGCATCCGACCTCGCGGACACCACCCACGGCACCAGGGGGATCTCCGGCGGGGCCGGCTCGGCGCGCTCCGGCGCCTGTTCCAGGACGAGGTGCGCGTTGGTGCCGCTGATGCCGAAGGACGAGACAGCGGCCCTGCGCGGCCGGTCGGAGGTGGTCCACTCCGTGTTCCCGGTCAGCAGTTCGACGGCGCCCCCCGTCCAGTCCACGTGCGAGGACGGCTCGTCCACGTGCAACGTCCTCGGCAGTACACCGTGCCGCAACGCCTGCACCATCTTGATCACGCCCGCGACACCCGCCGCCGCCTGCGTGTGACCGATGTTGGACTTGACGGATCCCAGCAGCAGCGGACGATCGCGGTCCTGGCCGTAGGTCGCCAGCAGAGCCTGTGCCTCGATCGGATCACCGAGCGTCGTCCCTGTGCCGTGCGCCTCCACTGCGTCCACATCGGACGCGATCAGTCCGGCCGCCTCCAGCGCCTTGCGGATGACCCGCTGCTGGGACGGACCGTTCGGCGCCGACAACCCGTTCGACGCACCGTCCTGGTTCACCGCGGAACCCCGGATGACCGCCAGCACCCGGTGCCCGTGGCGCTCCGCGTCCGACAAGCGCTCCAGCAGGAGCACGCCGACGCCCTCGGACATCCCGGTACCGTCGGCGGCCTCGGCGAACGCCTTGCAGCGCCCGTCCGGTGACAACCCGCCCTGGCGAGAGAACTCGGCGAAGACGAACGAGTCGGTGAGCACGGTGATCCCGCCGGCCAAGGCGAGCGAGCACTCCTGCGTGCGCAGTGCCTGAGCAGCGAGGTGGATCGCCACGAGAGAGGACGAGCACGCCGTGTCCAGCGTGACCGCCGGCCCTTCCAGTCCGAGGGTGTAGGACACCCGACCGGAGATGACGCTGGCCGCGCTTCCGGTCAGGACGAGTCCGTCGGAGGCCTCGGACAGCAGGTCGGAGTAGCTGCTGCTGCTCCCCGCCGTTCCGACGTACACACCGGTACGACTGCCCTTCAAGGACAGCGGATCGATCCCGGCGCTCTCGATCGCCTCCCACGCGTTCTCCAGCAGTAGCCGCTGCTGTGGGTCCATGGCCAGCGCTTCTCGAGGGGAGATCCCGAAGAACCCCGCGTCGAAGCCGGCCAGATCGGACAGGAACCCGCCGAACCCGGCCGCGTCGGGGCCCCAGCCGCGGTCGGTGGGGAACCCGGAGATCGCATCCCCACCGGACACCACGAGGTCCCAGAGCGCGTCGGCGGAACGGACGTCACCCGGATAACGGCAGGCCATTCCGACCACGGCGATCGGTTCGTGCCTGCCGGATTCCAGTTCGGCCAGCCGCTGGCGGGTCTGGTGCAGATCGGCGGTGACTCGCTTCAGGTACGCGACGAGCTTCTCTTCGTCCGGCATGGAGAATCCCTCACCTCGAGATGGACCGGATCAGTCGGTGGTGCTCTGGCCGAATTCCCTGTCGATGAACGCCAGCACCTCGTCCGCGCTGGCCGATTCGATGTGCTGGGCCGCGGAGCCGGCCGTGCTCACCTGGCTGCCCCACTTCTCGAGGAGCCTGCGCAGTCGAGCGGTCACACCGGCTTTCGCGTCCTCGTCGAACACGCTCGCGGCCAGCAGCGCGTCGAGTCGATCGAGGTCGGCCAGTGCGGATGCGTGTTCGTCCGGTCCCTCACCCACTCCCAGTACGCCGACCAGGTGCTCGGCGAGGGCACGAGGCGTGGGGTGGTCGAAGGCCAAGGTCGCCGGCAGCCTCAGCCCCGTGGCGGCGTTCAACCTGTTGCGCAGCTCCACGGCGGTCAGCGAGTCGAGTCCGAGTTGCCGGAACTCCCGCTCCGCCTGGACCAGGGCCTTGCCGTCGTGCCCCAGGACTGCCGCAACCTCCGACCGCACGAAATCGACGACGAACGGCACACGGTCGGAGGTCCTGACCGACAGCAGCCGCCGGCCGAGACTCGCCCGGCCGGTTCCGCCCGCGGCGGCCGTGCGTCGCGCCGCCCTCACCAGCCCGCGCAGGAGTGCGGGCACCTCGCCCGACATCCGCCAGTCGGTGACGCCCGTCAGGGCCACGGCGGCCTCGTCCGACCCCGTCGCGACGTCGAAGAGGGTGAGCCCCAGCTCCGTGCTGATCGGTGGCAGCCCGTCGTTCTCCATCCGGCGCACGTCGGTGCTCCCGAGCGCGCCCGTCATGGTGGTGGCTCGCTCCCACAACGGCCAGGCGAGCGAGACCCCCGCCAGACCCCGACTCCTGCGGTGTTCCGCTAGGCGGTCGAGGAACGCGTTGGCCGCGGCGTAGTTCGCCTGGCCGGCGTTCCCGACGACACCGGCCAGGCTGGAGAACAACACGAACCCGGGGAGGTCCAGATCGCGGGTCAACTCGTGCAGGTGCACGGCGGCGTCCACCTTGGGCCGCATCACCGCATCGAGTCGCTCCGGCGTCAGGGAGCCGAGGACGCCGTCGTCGAGCACACCTGCGGCGTGCACCACCGCGGTCAGCGGATGTTCGGGAGGAATGATGCCGAGCACCTCCGCCAGTGCGCTGCGATCCGCCACGTCGCAGTTCGCGACCGTGACCACGGCGCCGAGTCCGGCGATCTCGTCGAGGAAACCCGGTTCGGTCTCGCCGGTGCGGCTGACCAGCAGGAGGTGTCGCACGTTCCGGGTGGACACCAGGTGCCTGACGAGCTCGGTGCCGAGTCCGCCCGTGCCGCCCGTGATCAACACGGTTCCGTCGGGATCCCACTCGCGCGGCATCGTGAGGACGATCTTGCCCACGTGCTCGGCCAGACTCATGAACCGGAACGCCTCCGGAGCTCGCCGCACGTCCCACGTCCGCACCGGCAACGGCCGCAGCACACCCCGCTCGAACAGGTCCACCAGGTCGAGGAGGATGCGCTGCACGCGGTCCGGGTGCACCTCGCTCAGGTCGAACGGCAGGTAGTCCACGCCGCCCGCACCGGTGAGCTGCCGGATGTCGGTCTTGCCCATTTCGACGAAACGCCCGCCGTCGCCGAGCAGGGCCAGCGACGCGTCGACGAACTCCCCCGCCAGCGAGTTGAGCACGACGTCGACACC
This sequence comes from Lentzea sp. HUAS12, assembly GCF_024125735.1. Taxonomy (NCBI): domain Bacteria; kingdom Bacillati; phylum Actinomycetota; class Actinomycetes; order Pseudonocardiales; family Pseudonocardiaceae; genus Lentzea; species Lentzea sp. HUAS12. The sequence goes on along the minus strand of NZ_CP099738.1, from coordinate 1,840,904 downwards.
GGGGAAGCGGTGCCCGAACTCCGTCGTCCGCGAAGAGGCGATGTGGTCGTCCGCGACACCGAGAGAACGCAGGACGTCCCACTTCCCCTCGCTCGCGGTGGCGAACACCTCCGCCCCCAGGTGCCGGGCCAGCTGGACGGCCGCCATGCCGACACCACCGGCGCCTGCGTGCACCAGCACGCGTTCGCCCGCGCGCAGGTGCGCGAGGTCGACGAGGCCGTGGAAGGCGGTCGTGAACACGGCCGGTACCGAAGCGGCGACCTCATCGGTCCAGTCCGGGGGCACCCGCACGACGTGGCGTTCGTCCATGACGGCGATCGGTCCGAACGCAGCGGTGAACAACCCCATCACGCGGTCGCCCGGTCGCACGCCGGTCACCTCCGGACCGATCTCCGCGACGTGGCCCACCGCCTCGGCTCCCAGGAGGACGTCGTCTCCGGGGTACATCCCCAGCGCGGTGAGCACATCCCGGAAGTTCACCCCGGCCGCCGTGACCCGCACTCGGATCTCCCTGCCGGTCAACGGCTCCAACACGTCCGCGCACGGCACCAGCGACAGTGCGTCGAGACTCCCCTTGGCGCGGCTGTCCAACCGCCACGGGACCCCCACGGGCGGGACCAGTGAGTCCACGGCACCGAGGCGGGCCACGTGAACCGCACCGCCCCGCAACGCCAGCTGCGTCTCCCCCGGCGCCGACGTGCGGACCGCTTCCGCGACCGCGGTGGGGTCGTCCGCGTCCACCAGCAGGAAGCGATCCGGGTTCTCCGACTGTGCCGACCTCACCAGGCCCCACACCGCCGACGCGGCCACGTCCACCACGGTGTCGTCGCGGTCGACGGCGACAGCGCCCCGCGTCACGAACACCATCCGCGACGCCCCGAACCGTTCGTCAGCGAGGAACTCCTGGACCAGGTTCAGCACCTCGGAGGTGACACGCCGGGGTGCCTCCCGACCGGCGATGGGGACCAGCACGTGGTCGGGTGGTGCCGAAGTGAGTTCGTGCAGGGAGTCGGCGACGGTCGCGATGCCCATCTCCCACTCCGTTCCCAACACCCCGAAGCTCACGTCGGAAGCGGGGGCCACGGCATCCGCGGGGATCCAACGGACGCGGAGCAGCGACGCGGGTGTGGCCGTCGGGGCGGCCGCCCGATGAACCGGCCGGAAGCTCAACGAGGCGACGGACAGGACCGGGGAGCCTTCCGGATCCAGTGCGGTCAGTGCGACCGAGCCGTCCTCGTTCTTCGCCGACCGGATCCTCACGAACGAGGCACCGGAGGCGTGCAGGGAGACACCCCGCCAGGAGAAGGGCAGCATGCCCGCGTCCTCGCCGAGGTCGAGGTGCGCGGTCGCGTGGAGTGCCGCGTCGAGCAACGCCGGGTGGATGCCGTACGACGAACCGTCGTGCACGTGTTCCGGCAACTCGGCCTCGGCGAAGACCTCGTTCCCGTGGAGCCAGGCGACTCGCAAACCCTGGAACGCGGCACCGTAGTCGAATCCCGCCTCTGCGAAGGACTCGCGGCACGCGTCCAGGTCCACCGGCTCGGCGCCCGCGGGCGGCCACGCCTCCCTGTCGGCCGTCGAGCCGAGAGCCTCGACGGCGAGCGTGCCGGTCGCGTGCTGGGTCCACCCGCTTTCACCCCCGTCGGCCGGACGCGAGTGGACCCGCAGTTCACGACGTCCGTTCTCATCCGCCGCACCGATCCACAACTGGGTCTGCACGGCTCCCGACTCCGGCAACACCAGCGGCGCGGCCAGGGTCAGCTCCTCGACCAGGCCGCAGCCGACCTCGTCCCCGGCGCGGATCGCCAGCTCGAGGAACGCGGTCCCGGGGAACAACACCTGGCCACCGATCCGGTGGTCGCCCAGCCACGGGTGCGTGGCGAGCGACAGGCGGCCGGTCAGCACGACCTCGCCCGAACCCGCGACCGGCACCGCCGCGCCGAGCAGCGGGTGCGTCGCCGACGCGATTCCCACGGCCGTGACGTCGCCGGCGAAACCCGTTCCCCGTGGCCAGAACCGTTCGTGCTGGAAGGGGTACACGGGCAGCTCCACACCGGTCCCGGCGGGCACGACCTGCCGCCAGTCGACGTCGACCCCGTGGACGAACGCCTCCGCCAGTGAGGTGAGCACTCGTGCGAGCGAGTCGTCGTCCCGCCGCAAGGTGCCCACCACGGCCGCGTCGACGGCGTCCTGGATGGAGGCCGTCAGCACCGGATGCGGACTGCATTCGACGAAGACACCGTGACCACGTCCGGACAACGCCTCGATCGCACCGTGCAACCCGACCTGGTTGCGCAGGTTGTCGTACCAGTAGGAACCGTCCACAGTGGATCCTTCGACCCACTCGCCCGTCACCGTGGACAACCAGGGAACCGCACCCCCGCGTGCTGTCACTCCGGCGAGCGCGTCCTTCAACTCCGCTTCCAGCAACTCCACCTGAGCCGAGTGCGACGCGTAGTCGACTGGAATCCGCTTCGTTCGCAGACCCGCGCTCGCGCAGGCCGCACCGCACCGGTCCAGGTCGTCCAGGTCTCCGGAGATCACGACGCTCGAAGGACCGTTGACGGCGGCGATCGAAGCCCGTCCGAGGTAGGGGGCCACCACGTCGGCCCCGGCCGAGACCGACATCATCCCGCCCTTGCCCGACAGCACGCGCGCGATCAGGCGGCTGCGCACCGCCACGACCCGTGCGGCGTCTTCCAGCGACAACACCCCGGCCACGCAAGCAGCGGCGATCTCACCCTGCGAGTGCCCCACCACCGCGGCGGGTACGACGCCGTACGACCGCCACAGCGCTGCCAGGGACACCATGACAGCCCACGAAACCGGTTGGACCACGTCGACGCGGTCCAGGGCGTCACTCCCGCGCAGGACGTCGGTCAGCGACCAGTCGACCCACGGCGCCAACGCGCTGCCGCAGGCCTCGATGCTGTCGCGGAAGACCGATGACGTTTCCAGCAGTCCTTTCCCCATGCCCTGCCATTGAGCGCCTTGTCCGGGGAACACGAAGACCGGTCGGCCGTCCCCGGCTGCCACACCGCGCGCGACTTCCGCGACACCGTCCTCGGACGCCAGCACGACGGCCCGGTGCTCGAACACCGAGCGACCGAGCAGCGACGCGGCCACCTCGACACGTGGCTCGCTGATCGAGCTCAGCCTTGCGACCTGGGCCGACAGCGCGGACGGGGACTTCGCCGACAGGATCCAGGGCACCAGGGGTACGTCGAGCGGATCCGGCCGATCCGCCACTGGAGCCTGTTCGAGGATGAGGTGTCCGTTCGTGCCGCTGATCCCGAAGGAGGACACTCCCGCGCGACGAGGCCGGTCCACCGCCGGCCATTCGACCAACCCCCTCGCCAGCTCCACCGCGCCGGCGTCCCAGTCCACATGAGACGACGGCTCGCCGACGTGCAGGGTTTCCGGGACGAGCCCGTGCCTGATCGCCTGGACCATCTTGATGACGCCGGCGACACCCGCGGCGGCCTGGGTGTGGCCGATGTTCGACTTCACCGACCCGAGCAGCAACGGTCGCTCCCGATCCTGGCCGTACGTGGCCAGCAGCGCCTGCGCCTCGATCGGGTCCCCCAGCGCGGTGCCGGTCCCGTGCGCTTCCACGACGTCGACGTCGGAGGTTGCGAGCCCGGCCGAACGAAGGGCCAGGCGAATCACCCGTTGCTGGGAAGGTCCGTTCGGCGCGGACAGGCCGTTGGACGCGCCGTCCTGGTTGATCGCGCTCCCGCGCACCACGGCGAGCACCCGGTGCCCGTTGCGCTCCGCCTCCGACAGCCGCTCCAGCACGAGCACGCCGACGCCCTCGGCCCAGGCGGTGCCGTCCGCCGCGTCCGCGAACGCTTTGCAGCGCCCGTCGGAGGCCAACCCGCCCTGGCGCGAGAACTCGCTGTACATCAGCGAGTCCGCCATGATCGAGACGCCGCCGGCCAACGCCAGGGTGCACTCACCCCCACGCAGTGCCTGGGCGGCGAGGTGCAGTGCCACCAAAGCGGACGAACACGCCGTGTCCACGGTGATCGCCGGTCCCTCGAACCCGAACGCGTACGACACCCGGCCGGAGATGACGCTGGTCGTGTTGCCGGTCAGCACCAATCCCTCGGAGGCGGCGTCCAGCAGGTTCGCGTAATCAGTGCTCGATGCCCCCGCGAACACACCGGTCTGACTGCCGCGCAACGACTGCGGGTCGATCCCGGCCCGCTCGAGCGCTTCCCACGACGTCTCCAGCAGCAGCCGCTGCTGGGGATCCATCGCCAGCGCCTCGCGCGGGGAGATCCCGAAGAACGCGGCGTCGAACCCGGCGACGTCGTCGAGGAACCCACCGAAAGCGGTCGCACTGCGCTCGGCACCGAGCGCCCACCCCCGATCGCCGGGGATGCGGGTGATCGCGTCCGTGCCACCGGCGACCAGGTCCCAGAGGTCGTCCGGGGAGGTCACCCCGCCGGGGAACCGGCACGCCATGCCCACGATGACGACCGGGTCGTCCGTCGTCACGGCCGCAGGAGCGTCCTCCGGGACGACCGCATCGTCCGAGTCCGTCAGCTCCCGCACCAGGAACCCCGCCAGCACGTCCGGTGTGGGGTGGTCGAACACGAGGGTCGCGGGCAGTCGCAGTCCGGTGGCGGCGACGAGCCGGTTGCGCAGTTCGATCGAGGTGAGCGAGTCGAAGCCCAGCCCGCGGAACTCGAGTCCCTTCTCGAGCGCGGCCGCGCTGCCGTGCCCGAGCACCGCCGCCGCTTCCGCGCGGATCAGATCGACCAGTACGCGCAGCCGCTCGTCACCGGTCAGTTCGACCAAGCGCCGCATGAGAGACCCGGTGCTACCGGACGCACCAGCACGGGACACGGTCCGCCGGGTGGCTCCTGCGAGGCCACGCAGCAGGGCGGGCACCTCACCCCTGGCTCGCACCGCGGGAAGGTCGAGCCGCAGCGGCACCGTCAGCGACTCGTCCGCCCCGACCGCCAGTTCGAACAGCCGCAGCCCCTCCTCGACCGACAGAGGTGGCATGCCGTCGCGGGCCATCCGCTGGATGTCGGTGTCCGACAGGGTGGCGGTCATGCCACCGGACTGCTGCCAGGCGCCCCACGCCAGCGAGGTCGCGGGAAGGCCGGTGTTCCTGCAGTTGTGGGCCAGCGCGTCCAGGAACGCGTTCGCCGCCGAGTAGGAAGCCTGTCCCGGACTGCCCATCAGGCCCGCGACGGACGAGAACAGCACGAATCCGGCGAGGTCCAGGTCCCGCGTCAGCTCGTGCAGGTTCCACGCGCCGTCCACCTTCGGCCGCATCACCCGGATGAGCCTGTCCGGTGTCAGGGAGGCCACCACGCCGTCGTCGAGCAGGCCTGCCGCGTGGACCACAGCGGTCAGCGGGTGCTCCGCGGGGACGGTGGCGAGCAGTTCCCGCAGCGCTTCCCGGTCGGCGACATCGCACGGACTGACCGTCACGACCGCGCCGCGTCCCTCGAGTTCCTCGACGAGCTCGGGCACGCCGGGTGCGTCGAGCCCCGTCCTGCTCGTGAGCAGCAGGTGCCGAACACCGCCTCCGGCCACCAGGTGCCTCGCCAGTTCCTTGCCCAGACCACCCGTGCCACCGGTGATCAGCACGGTGCCCCCGGGGTCCCAGCACCTCGGGATCGTCAGCACGATCTTGCCCACGTGCCGCGCGAGACTCATGAACCGGAACGCCTCCGGCGCCCGCCGCACGTCCCACGTCGTGACGGGCAGCGGCTCCAGCGCCCCGCTGCGGAACAGCTCGACCAGCGCACGCAGGACGTGCTGGGCGCTGTCGGGATCGAGGACCGCGACGTCGAACGCCCGGTAGTCCACACCGGACAGCTCCGACGACTCGCGGATGTCGGTCTTGCCCATCTCGATGAACCGGCCACCCTCGCGCAACAACCTCAGCGAGGCGTCGACGAACTCCCCCGACAACGCGTTCAGGACCACGTCCACCGGGGGGAACTTCTCCTCGAAGTGCACCGTCCGCGACGAGTCGATCCGCTCCGGCGGGATCCCGAGCGAGCGGAGCACGTCCCACTTGCCCCGGCTGGCCGTCGCGTAGACCTCGGCACCGAGGTGCTGGGCGAGCCGGATCGCGGCCATGCCGACGCCTCCGGCGCCCGCGTGCACCAGCACCCGCTCGCCGGCGCGCAGGCCCGCCAGACCGACGAGCCCGTGGTAGGCGGTCATGAACACGACCGGAACCGCCGCGGCGACCTCGTCCGTCCAGTCTCGCGGCACCGGCACGACGTAGCGCTCGTCGACCACCGCGACGGACCCGAAGCCACCGGGGACCATTCCCATGACCCGGTCACCGACCCGCACACCGGTGACGTCGGGACCGATCTCGGACACCACACCCACGGCCTCGCCGCCGAGCATTCCCGCGTCACCGGGGTACATCCCGAGCGCGCTGAGCACGTCGCGGAAGTTCACCCCGGCCGCGGAGATCCGGATCCTGAGCTCGCGACCGGCAAGGGGACGCAGCACCTCGGGGCAGGATTCCAGCAGGAGGTTGTTCAGGCTGCCCCTGTCCCTGATCGCGAGCCGCCACGGACCGGAACCGGGCGGCATCAGCCCGCTGTCGTCGAGCCGGGCAAGCCGCGCCACGCGCGTGACACCCGCGCGCACCGCGACCTGCGTCTCGCCCGCGCTCATCAGCGCGGGCAGGCTCGGCAGCACGGCCAGCGACGTGTCCCTGTCACCGACATCGGCGAGCAGGAACCGTCCCGGGTTCTCCCACTGCACCGACCTCACCAGGCCCCACACCGCGGCGGCCGGGTAGTCCTGCACCCGTTCGCTGCTGTCAACCGCGACCGCACCCGAGGTCGCGAACACGACCCTGGTGTGGTCGAACCGTTCGTCGGCGAGGAGTTCCTGGATCAGCTCGAGCACCCAGGACGTCAGCGCCGCGACGGAGCGCGGTCCACCGGCGGAGTCACCGGCGACCGGAACGACCAGCACCTCTGGCGGCGCGGCGGCGGCATCGGCCAGCGATCCCGCCGCGACGTGCTCACCGACGGCCGCGCCCAGAGGGAACTCCTCGCCACCCACGACACCGAACCGGACGATCTCCCCCGCGGTCTCCCCCGCGGGCACCCACTCGAGGCGCAGCAACGACTCCTGGGTGGGCTGGGCCGCCTTCGCCGCCGCTGTGAGCGGAGGACGCACCACGAGCGTGTCCACGGTGACCACCGGCGCACCATCGACATCCACCGCCACCAGGGTGAAGGAGTCCGCCGCGTTCTTGGTCACCCGCACCCGCAGCAGCGCTGCCCCGGTGGCGTGCAAGGACACGCCCTCCCACAGGAACGGCAGTCCGCCACCTGCTTCGTCGGCCAGCATCGAGACGTGCAACGCCGAGTCCAGCAACGCCGGGTGCACGCCGAAACCGGTCGTCTCAGCGGCACGGGTCTCCGGCAGCACGACCTCGGCGAACAGGTCGTCACCGCTGCGCCACGCCGCCCGCAGTCCCTGGAACGCGGGCCCGTAGACGAACCCGTCCCCGGCGAAGACGTCGTAGCACCCGTCGACGTCGACCGGCTCCGCGCCGGAGGGTGGCCAGACGCACGCGCCGACGGCGACGCCGGACGGCGGTTGCGCGACCAGTGTGCCGGCGGCGTGCTCCTCCCAGTCGCGCTCCGCGCCACCCACCGGACGGGAGTGGATCCGGATCTGCCTCCTGCCCGCGTCGCCGGGTGCACCGATCCACACCTGGACCTGCACCTCACCTCGCTCGGGCAGCACCAGCGGCGACGCGAGCGTCAGCTCCTCGACGCGGGGGCAGTCGACCTGGTCGCCCGCGCGGATCGCGAGCTCCAGGAAACCCGTGCCGGGGAACAGCACCGCTCCCCCGACCTCATGGTCGGCCAGCCAGGTCTGCGCCGATGTCGACACACGGCCCGTGAGCACCACCTCACCCGACCCCGCGACGGACACCGCCGCACCGAGCAGCGGATGCCGGACCGGTTCCAGCCCCAGGGTGGCCGCGTTCGCGCCGGACGCCGACCGCGCCGGCCAGAACCACTCGTGGTCGAAGGCGTAGGTCGGCAGCTCGACGAACCGTCCACTCGGGACGACTCTCCGCCAGTCGACGTCCACACCGTTGACGTACAACCGTCCCAGTGCGGTCAGCAGCGAGGTCTCCTCGTCGCGGTCCTTGCGCAGGGCGGGAACCGCGAGGCCGTCCTCGACCAGACCGGTCAGCACGCCGTCCGGTCCCAGCTCCAGGAACGCCGTCACACCCGCATCAGCCAGCGCGTGCAAGCCATCGGCGAACCGCACCGCCTCCCGCACGTGCCGCACCCAGTACCCCGGCGAACACACCTCATCTGTCACGAGCCCGCCGGTCACGTTCGACACCAACGGCATCAACGGTGCACGGAACGACAAACCCTCCAACGCCTGAGCGAACTCGGCCAGCATCGGCTCCATCAACGGCGAATGGAACGCGTGCGACACCCGCAAACGCGACGTCTTGCGATCCCCGAACCGAGCGGCGATCTCCAGCACCGCCGCCTCGTCCCCCGCGACCACCACCGAATCGGCCCGGTTCACCGCCGCGATCGAGACACCTTCGGTGAGCAGCGGCAGGACCTCGGCCTCGGTCGCCGCGATCGCGACCATCGCCCCGCCGGGTGGCAACGCCTCCATCAAGCTGGCACGCGCCCGCACCAGCAAGCACGCGTCATCAAGGGAGAGCACTCCGGCGACATGCGCCGCCGCCACCTCACCGATCGAATGCCCCGCCACGAAATCCGGCGTGACACCCCACGACTCCACCAGACGGAACAACGCCACCTCAACCGCGAACAACGCCGGCTGAGCAAACCCCGTGCGATTCAGCAAATCCTGATCCGCACCCCACATGACATCCCGAAGCCCCGGCTCCAACCGAGCCAGCACCTCGTCCAACGCCGCGGCGAACACCGGAAAACGCCCGTACAGACCCCGGCCCATCCCCAGCCGCTGCGACCCCTGACCCGAGAACAACAACGCCACCCGCCGGCCGACCGCGACACCGCGGGCCGCCTCCGCCACGCCGTCCTCCGACGCCAGCAACACCGCCCTGTGCCCGAACACCGAGCGCCCCAGCAGAGCCGAGCCCACATCCACGCGGTCGTCCGCGATCGAAGAGATCCGTTCCACCTGTGCTGCCAGAGCGGACTCCGACTTCGCCGAGACCACCCAGGGCACCACCGGCACGTTCACCGGCTCCGGCACGGCCACCGGCTCCGGCTGCTCGATGATCACATGCGCGTTGGTGCCGCTGATGCCGAACGACGACACGCCCGCACGACGCGGCCGCCGCACTTCCGGCCATGACACGGGCTCGGTCACCAGCTCGACCGAGCCCTCCGACCAGTCCACGTGCGACGAAGGCGCGTCCACGTGAAGTGTCTGCGGGACAACACCGTGCCTCAGGGCCTGCACCATCTTGATGATCCCCGCGACACCCGCCGCCGCCTGCGTGTGACCCAGGTTCGACTTCACCGACCCCAGCAACAAAGGACGGTCCCGGTCCCGGCCGTAGGTCGCGAGCAGCGCCTGCGCCTCGATCGGATCACCCAACGTCGTACCCGTACCGTGCGCCTCCACCACGTCCACATCGGACGGCGACAGACCCGCACTCGCCAAAGCCTGACGAATGACCCGTTGCTGCGAAGGACCATTCGGCGCCGTCAAACCGTTCGACGCACCATCCTGGTTCACCGCCGAACCACGTACCACGGCCAGCACCTGGTGACCGTTGCGCCGGGCATCGGACAGGCGTTCCAGCACCAGCATGCCGATGCCCTCGGCCCAGCCCACACCGTCCGCGCTGTCCGAGAACGCCTTGCACCTGCCGTCCGGGGACAGTCCTCGCTGACGCGAGAACTCCACAAAGGTGTCCGGAGTGGACATCACCGTCACGCCGCCGGCGAGCGCGAGCGAGCACTCCCCGGCCCGCAAGGCCTGCATCGCCCAGTGCAACGCCACCAGCGAGGAGGAGCACGCGGTGTCGACCGTGACCGCGGGGCCTTCGAGGCCCAGCGTGTACGCCACCCGGCCCGACGCGATGCTCGGGGAGGCGCCGTTGCCCTGGTACCCCTCGAAGTCCTCACCCGCGGTCACCATGGCGTAGTCGCTGTACATCACACCCGCGAACACACCGGTCTGACTGCCCCGCAACGACACCGGATCGATCCCGGCCCGCTCCACCGCCTCCCACGACACCTCCAACAGCAAACGCTGCTGCGAATCCGTCGCCAACGCCTCACGAGGAGACATCCCGAAAAACCCGGGATCGAACTCACCCGCGTCGTGCAGGAACCCACCCGACCGCGTGTACGACGTCCCCGGACGATCCGGATCCGGGTCGAACAAACCCTCCAGATCCCACCCGCGGTTCACCGGGAAACCCGTCACCGCGTCCCGGCCCTCCGCGACCAACCGCCACAGGTCCCCCGGCGAGGCCACGCCACCCGGATACCGGCACGCCATCCCCACGATCACGATCGGATCGTCCGAAGTGGACCGGATACCGATCGTGGCCGGTGCCGCGGCATCCTCGCCCGCGATCTCGTTCAGCAGGAAGCCCGCCAGCGCGGCAGGTGTCGGGTAGTCGAACACCAGTGTCGCGGGCAGCCGCAACCCCGTGGCCGACGACAACCGGTTGCGCAGCTCCACGGACGTCAACGAGTCGAAGCCCAGGCCTCGGAAGTCCCGTCCCGGTTCCACGGACGACGTGCCCGAGTGCCCGAGCACCGCGGCGACCTGGCCGAGCACCAGGTCCTGCACCGCCCGCGTGCGCTCGCCCGCCTCCAGCCCCGCCGTCCGCCCGGCCCAGGTCCCCGCCTCGTTCGCGGCACCCACCGCGGACCTGCGCCTGACCGGGTGCGCCAACCCGCGCCACACCGCCGGGACGTCCTCCTGCGTACGCAGCGCCGCCGGGTCGATCCGGATCGGCGCCGGTGCGGGCTCGTCGGCCGCCAGGGCCACGTCGAACAGGGCCAGGCCCTGCTCCACCGACAGCGGCGGCATTCCCGAGCGCACCAGTCGCTCCACGTCCACGGCCACCAGGTCCGCGGTCATCCCGGTGGACTGCTCCCACGCGCCCCAGGCCAGCGACACCGCGGGCAGCCCGAGGCTTCGGCGGTGGTGCGCCAGCCCGTCCAGGAACGCGTTGGCCGCCGCGTAGTTCGCCTGCCCCGCCCCGCCGAGCACCCCGGCCGACGACGAGAACAGCACGAACGCCGTCAGGTCCAGATCGCGGGTGAGCTCGTGCAGGTGCCAGGCCCCACCGGCCTTCGGCCCCAGCACCGAGAGCAACCGTTGCGGGGTGAGGGAATCCACGACACCGTCGTCGAGCACACCCGCCGCGTGGACCACCGCGGTCAACGGGTGTTCCTCGGGCACACCGCCGAGCAGCCCGACGACCTCGTCGCGGTTCGCCACGTCGCACGCGACGACCGTCACCGAGGCGCCGTGCCCGGCCAGCTCCGCCACGAGGTCCGCGTCCGCGACTCCGCGCCTGCTCGCGAGCAGCAGGTGCCGCACGCCGTGCCGCACCACCAGGTGCCTCGCCAGTTCCCGGCCGAGACCGCCGGTACCGCCGGTGATCAGCACCGTTCCCCGCGGGTCCCAGGCGTGCTCCGCGGCCGGCGCGAGCCCGCCCAGGCGCGTCATCCTGCCCGCCAGGAGAACGCCTCCACGAACCGCCAGCTGCGTCTCGCCCACTGCCGTCAGCGTCACCGCGCCCGCCAGGACGTCGGGGGCAATCTCGGCATCGTCGAGGTCGACGAGCAGGACCCGTCCGGGGTTCTCGAGCTGTGCCGACCGCACCAGTCCCCAGGCGGCCGCCGCGGCGAGGTCCACCACGGACTCCTCCGCACCCGCGGCGACCGCGCCGCGGGTGACGAACACGAGGCGTGACCGGTCGAGCCGCGGTTCGGCGAGGAACTCCTGGAGCGTGCTCAAAGCCCGCGCCGTCGTGTCCAGAACGTGTTCCGTCCCGGCCCCGGAGCCGGTCAGCTCGATCAGGACCACGTCGGCGGCGACTGCGTCGGCCAGGGCTGCTCGCGGCGAGACCTCCGCCCCGTTGTCCCGCAGGACCGGCACCAGCCCGAACAGGTCGTCCCCCACGACGGCACAGCTGCCCGGCGAGGACGGGACACCCGGTTCGACCGGTACCCAGCCGAGCTTCAGCACCGAGTCCGCGTCACTCCACACCGCCTGGAGCGGTGCGGCGGCACGCAGGGCCAGAGAGGCGACCGAGATCACCGGCGCGCCCTCGGCATCCGCCGCGTTCACCGACACCGAGTCCGGTCCGGTCCTCTTCAGCCGCACCCGGAGCGCCGTGGCTCCGGAGGCGTGCAGGGTCACGTCGGTCCACGAGAAGGGGACGCCGTGCGACTCGTCCGCGTCCGAGAACGCCAGAGCGTGCAGCACCGAGTCCAGCAGAGCGGGGTGCAGCCCGAAATCGCCGGCGGCCGCGTCTGCGGTCACCCCGACCTCGGCGAAGACCTCGTCGTCCCGGCGCCACACCGCGTGCAGGCCCTGGAACGCCGGTCCGTAGGAGAAGCCCTGCTCGGCCAGCGCCGCGTAGCAACCGGTGATGTCCACCTCGTCCGCGCCCGCCGGAGGCCACTGCCCGCCGAGCTCGGTCTCGGTTCCGCGCGCTCCTACGGCGAGGACACCGGTCGCGTGCCGCGACCACTCCCGCGCTGGGTCGTCCGCGCGGCGGGAGTGCACGGCCACGGCCCGCCGCCCGCCGCCGTCCGGCTCGCCCACCCACACCTGGACCTGGACGGACCCCTGGTCCGGCAGCACGAGCGGCGCCTCCAGGGTCAGTTCGTCGACGGCACCGCACCCGACCTCGTCGCCCGCCCTGATCGCGAGTTCGAGGAAGGCCGTACCGGGGAACAGCACCACCCCGTTCACCCGGTGGTCGGCGAGCCAGGGCTGTGCCGCCGCCGACAGCACGCCGGTGAGCACGGCCTCGTCGGAACCGGCGAACCGCACCGCGGCGCCCAGCAGCGGATGCCCCGCGGGGCTCAGCCCCAGGCCGGCCGCGTCCGCACCGGCCGCGCGACCGCCCATCCAGAAGCGCCGCCGCTGGAACGGGTACGTCGGCAGGTCCACCCGCCGCGCACCGGACCCCGCGAAGAACCCCCGCCAGTCCACCGCGACCCCGGCCACGTGCAGCCTCGCAAGGGTGCCGAGGACGGACCGGACCTCGTCCTCGTCCTCGCGCAGCGCGGGCAGCACGAGCGCGTCGAGGTTGTCCGCGACCATCGCCGACAACACCGCGTCCGCACCGATCTCCACCACCTTGGTGACCCCGGCGGCACCCATCGTGTCCACCGCGTCGGCGAACCTCACCGCCGCACGGGCCTGGTGCACCCAGTACTCCGGCGTGCGCATGTCGGCATCGGCGAACTCGCCGGTCACCGTGGAGATCACCGGAATCGAGGGCTCGCGGAAGGTCAGGACCTCCGCGACCCAGCGCAGGTCGGCCAGCGCCGGTTCCACGAGGGACGAGTGGAACGCGTGGCTGACGGCGAGGCGCGTGCAGCGATGCCCGCGTTCGGCCAGGACCTCCGCGGCTCCCAGCACCGCGCTCTCGGTACCGGACAGCACCACCGATCCCGGCGAGTTCACCGCGGCGACGCACACGTCGTCGGAGAGGAGATCGCGCACGTCCTGCTCGGTCGCCCTGACCGCGACCATCGCGCCACCGGAGGGCAACGCCTGCATGAGCCGACCGCGGTGCGCCGCGAACGCGCTCGCGTCCGCCAGCGACCAGATGCCCGCGACGTGCGCGGCCGCGACCTCACCGATCGAGTGGCCGGTGACGTGGTCCGGACGCACACCCCAGGACTCGAACAGCCGGTACAGCGCGACCTGGAACGCGAACAACGCCGGCTGCGCGTAGGCGGTCTGGTCGAGCAGGGCGGCGTCCGGCGAACCGGGCTCGGCGAACACGATCTGCCGGAGTGGACGGTCGAGGTGCGGGTCGATCTCGGCGCAGGCGGCGTCGAACGCCCTCGCGAACACCGGGAACCGGGCGTGCAGCGCCTGCCCCATCCGGGTGCGCTGCGCGCCCTGACCGGGGAACACGAACCCGACGAGGCCGTGCCTGGCCGCGCCCCGGATCACCGAGGGCGAGGACCCGCCCTCGGCCAGCACGTCGAGACCGCCGACCAGTCCGGTCGCATCGGAGGCGAGCACCACGGCGCGATCGGTCAGGGTCGCGCGCCCGGTGGCGGCGGAGTAGGCGACGTCCAGTTCGGAACCGGCCGTGCGCAGGCTGGTCCGCAGGAGTCGTGCCTGCGCGCGCAGGGCGGCCGGACCGCGCGCGGACACCAGCAGCGGAAGCGGTCCCTCGCAGGTGCCCGGCCCGGAGTCGACCGGGTCCTGCTCGGGGGCCTGTTCCAGCACGGCATGGGCGTTGGTGCCGCTGAAGCCGAACGACGAGACGGCACACCTGCGGGGCCGCCCGGTCGGCGGCCACGGCATGTTCGCGGTGAGCAGCCGGAGCTCCCCCGCCGACCAGTCCACGTGCGGAGTCGGCTGGTCCGCGTGCACCGTCCTGGGGAGCACACCGCGGCGCAGCGCCTCGACCACCTTGACGACGCCGACCACCCCCGCCGCCGCCTGGGTGTGGCCGAGGTTGGACTTCACCGAGCCCAGCCAGACCGGTTCTCCGGCCGGCCTCCGGCCGTACACGCGTTGCAGGGCGTGCGCCTCGATCGGGTCACCGAGCGCGGTTCCGGTCCCGTGCGCCTCAACGGCGTCCACATCGGACGGTTCAAGACGGGCGTCCGCCAGCGCCTGGCGGATGACCTGTTGCTGGGCAAGACCGTTGGGTGCGGTCAGTCCGGCACTGGCGCCGTCCTGGTTCACCGCGGATCCCCGCAGGACCGCCAGCACACGATGGCCGCGCGCGCGAGCGGTGGACAGTCGTTCGACCAGCAGAGCCGCGACGCCCTCGCTCCAGACCGTCCCGTCGGCGTCCGCGCCGAAAGCCTTGCACCGCCCGTCCTCGGCCAGACCGCGCTGCCTGCTGAACGCCAGGAACGAACCAGGCGTCGCCATCACCGCGACGCCTCCGACGATCGCCAGGTCGCACTCACCGCCACGCAGCGACCGCGCGGCCAGGTGCAGCGCCACCAGGGAGCTCGAACAGGCGGTGTCGACGGTGATCGAGGGACCGCGCAGCCCCAGCTCGTAGGAGATCCGGCCGGAGAGCACGCTGCCCGCGGTGCCGGTGATCAGGTGGCCCTCGGCCCCGTCGGACGCGCGGTCGAGGCCCGGCCCGTACTCGTGGTTCTCCGCTCCCACGAAGACGCCGGTGTTGCTGCCTCGCAGCGAGGTCGGGTCCACTCCGGACCGTTCGAGCAGCTCCCACGCCGACTCGAGCATCAGCCGCTGCTGCGGATCCATCGCGAGCGCCTCGCGCGGTGAGATGTCGAAGAAGTCCGCGTCGAAGTCCGTCGCGCCGTCGAGGAAACCACCGCGCATCACATAGGTCCGGCCGGCCTGGCCCGGGTCCGGGTCGTAGACGGCGTCCAGGTCCCACCCGCGGTCGTCGGGGAACGGACCGATCACCTCGCCACCGTCGAGCAGCAGGTCCCAGAGCTCGTCCGGGCTCGTGATCCCGCCGGGCAGGCGGCAAGCGGTGCCCACGACCACGACGGGATCGTCGCCGTCGTCACCGGAGCCGCCGCGGTGAGTGGGGGCACCGGCTTCGGCATCTCCCAGGAACAGTCCCGCGACGTACTCGGCCATCGCTCCCGGGGTGGGGTGGTCGAACGCGAGCGAGACCGGCAGGTCGAGACCGGTGTCCGCACGGAGCCGGCGGTGCAGGTCCACCGCGATCACGGACGTCAGACCGAGGTCGGCCACACCGCGGTCGGCGTCGGCCACCTCGGCCTGCTCGACGCCCAGCGCCGCGGCCAGGTGCTTCCTGACCAACGCGAGCGAGGCGTGCACGACCTCGGACCGAGACCGCCCGGAGATCCACCCGTCGAACGAGCTGGGATCGCTGGACGTGTTGTCGGCATCGATCGACATCGGCGGACCACCTCGGAAAAGACCGGCTGGGCAACGGCAGTGCGCTCGGATCGTAGGGTCGGCGCAACTCGGAGATCCCCTAGAAGAGATCCGTCCGGACGCGGTGACTCCGGCCATGGTCTGGGTGATTTCCGGTGCCCCGGAACCAGAAGATGTGGGCGCTGGACGTCCCGGGCCACGACCGGGTCCGGCACAGGTCTTGGAGGGACCACATCATGAGGCTCGCGTGCTGGCAGGCTGAGGCGCAGAACGAGTCGGTGGACGGATACGTCCACCGACTCGCGGACGCGGCGAGGCGTGCTCGCGGGGCCGGCGCGGACCTCCTCGTCACGCCGGAGCTGTCACTGACCGGATACCGCACGCACGGTCCGGATGTCGATCACGCGGCGCACCTGGCGGCGGAGGCTGCCGGCAGCGCGGCATCGATCGCCGCACGCGAGGGCGTGGCGATCCTGTACGGCTGTCCGGAGAGGACGGCAGAAGGCACGTACAACACCGTTCGGCTCGTCGACGCACGAGGTGAAGTGGTCGCGGTCCACCGGAAGTCGCACCTCTTCGGCGACGCGGAAGCCGCCGTCTTCGACAGGGGCGACGGGGCTGTCGTCCAGGCCCGGATCGCCGGTGTCACCGTGGGACTGCTGATCTGCTACGAGGTCGAGTTCCCCGAGCTGGTCCGGGCCCACTCCCTGCGAGGGACCCAGCTGCTCGCCGTGCCCGGTGCCCTGGCCAGGCCGTGGAGCATCGTGACGCGCACCCTGGTGCGCGCCAGGGCTTTCGAGAGCCAGCTGTACGTGAGCTACGTCAACTGGTCCGGTGTGGACGGAACGGTCAGCTACTGCGGTCTGACCAGGGTGGTGACCCCGCACGGCCGGGTGCAGACGGCGCCGGAGCACAGCGAGGCGCTGCTGGTGGCCGACATCGATCCGGCCGAGATCGTCGCGGCCCGGCGCCGGACGCCGTACCTGGCCGACCGGCGCCCCGAGTTGTACCAGGACCTCGTCACCGAGCGCTGAGGCACGACACTGCCAGAGAGGCGGGCATCGCCATGACCCCTGCCCCGACCGACCAGCTCGCCATGCTCATCCCCGACTTCCCGTTCAGCTACGACGAGTGGCTGCGCCACCCGGCCGGGCTGGGCCAGGTTCCCGCGGCCCTGCACGGCACCCCCGTCGCGGTGATCGGAGGGGGCGTCTCGGGTGTCGTCGCGGCGTACGAGCTCATGCGGATGGGCCTGCGTCCCGTCGTGTACGAGGCGGGACAGCTCGGCGGGAGGATGCGGTCGGCGGGATTCCCCGGCCACCCCGGCTGCGTGGCCGACCTGGGCGCGATGAGGTTCGCGCCGACCGCGCGGACGCTGTTCCACTACATCCACGAGCTGGACCTGCCCACCGCTCCCTTCCCCAACCCCCTGGCACCGTGCACTCCCAGCACCGTGATCAACCTGAACGGGGTGACGCACCAGGGCCGCTCGCAGGCATTGCTGCCCTCGGTCTACCAGGAGGTGTCCGACGCCTGGGACAAAGCGCTGCGGGACAAGGCCGAGCTCTTCACGATGGAGGACGCGATCCGCCGCAGGGACGTCGAGCTGATCAAGGCCGTCTGGAACCGGCTCGTGCACCGACTCGACGACCAGTCGTTCTACGGTCTGCTGGCCGACTCCGCGGCGTTCACCTCGTTCCGGCACCGCGAGATCTTCGGCCAGGTCGGGTTCGGCGCGGGCGGCTGGGACACGGACTTCCCCAACTCCGCGCTCGAGATCCTGCGCGTCGTGTACGCCCACGCGGACGACGGAGAACAGGTCAGCATCGTCGGTGGCGCGCAACGCCTTCCGCTGGGCCTGTGGTCCCACTCGCCGGCACGGATGGCGCGGTGGCGGCCGGGAACCACGATCGCCTCGCTCAACCACGACGCGCCCCGGCCCGGCGTGACCCGGCTCGGCAGGGACGGTGCGGACATCGTTGTCGAGGACGCGGGAGGCGGACTCTCACGCTTCCCGGCCGTGGTGTTCACACCGCACGTGTGGATGCTGCTGGGATCGATCGACTGCTCCGCCGAGCTCCTCAGCGCACCGCAGTGGACAGCGGTCGAACGGACGCACTACATGAGCTCGTCCAAGCTGTTCGTGCTCAGCGACCGCCCGTTCTGGCTCGACGCCGACGAGCACACCGGTGAGCCCACGATGGGGATGACACTCACGGATCGCAGCCCTCGCGGCGTCTACCTGTTCGACCACGGCCCCGACCGGCCGGGGGTCATGTGCCTGTCGTACACCTGGAACGACGACTCCGCCAAGTTCCGCACCATGACCGACCAGCAGCGGCTGACCGTCCTGTTGCGACGGTTGAGCGCGATCTACCCCGGTGTGGACATCGCCTCGCACATCATCAGCGAGCCCGTCACCATCTCCTGGGAGAACGAACCGCTGTTCATGGGTGCGTTCAAGCAGAACCTCCCGGGCCAGTACCGCTACCAGCGCAGGTTGTTCACCCAGTTCGTGCAGCGGGACGCACCGGCCGCCCAGCGCGGCTTCTTCCTGTGCGGTGACGACGTCTCGTGGCTCGGCGGTTTCGCGGAAGGGGCCGTCACGAGCGCGCTCAACGCGGTCTGGGGTGTGGTGAACCACCTCGGCGGCGGTACCGACCAGGCGAATCCCGGCCCTGGTGACCGGTTCGACGAGCTCGCTCCGGTCGAGCTGCCCCTCTGACCGGCTCCCGCACCGCACTCGCGGAAAGCCCCGCACACCGGGAGGTGGCGGGGCTGGAACGCGGGGGCTCTTCGCACGGACGCCGCGAGCCCGTCACTTCCACGCGGTCTTCGGCGTGACGGCCACGACCCTGAGGTTCCGGGTGGTGCAGTCGAGCCGGTGGAACAACAGATCGGGCCCGGTGACGTACGCGGTCGACACCCCGCGCCCGGTCAGGGTGGCGACCACCGCCGGCCAGTCGATGGGCTGGTCGAACGTGTCCAGCACCATCCGCCGGACCCCCGCGGCCGAACCGACGAGCCTGCCGTCCTGATCGGCGACCACGGGCATGCGGGGATCGGCGAAGTCGTAGCGGCTCACGACCTCGGCCTCGGCCTTGCGGCGCAGCGGAGCGAACCGCCTGGCGTGGACCGGCGGGCGCATGGTGCGCAGGGAGTACCCGCCTGCGGCGCGGACCGACGAGATCACCTCGTCCAGCAGCGACGCGCGCAGCGACACCAGGTAGCCACCGCGATCCAGCGTCCCCGACACCTCGATCCACTCGTCCCGCTCGGTGAGCTCCGCGAGCAGTGCGTGGAACGGTTCGTCCGGCACGTGCACGAAGCAGTGTGTCACCAGCTCCTCCGGCTCCGCGGCGAAGTACTCCCGTTCACAGCGGGCGAGTTCGACGGTCATCCGCACGGCGTCGGCGAAGCGCAGGGCACCGGTGTACACCGCGAGCGGCCGCTGTCCGAGGCTCGGACCGGCGCAGAAGTCCGGTTTCACGCCCAGTTCGCGCTCGGCCCGGTCAGCGAGCGCCAGACAGCACACCAGGAACGCGATCTGGGAGAAGTCGCCGTACTGGTCGCCCTCGGCGCGGAACCCGGCGAGCAACGACTCACCCAGCACCTCGTCGGCTTCCTCCGTGCGCTCACGCGCGTACCGGTCCAGGACGAGGAACCGGCCGATGTCGGCGAAACCCGCCGCTCCCATCCCCGGGAAGACCAGCGCGATGCCCTCGGTCATGACGCGACGCTCGCGCCTTCCAGCGCCATCTCCTCGAGGCGCTTGCCGTCCGGTTTCCCGTTGCGGTTGAGCGGGAAGTTCTTGACGACGACCACCCGGTTCGGCTGTTCGTACGCCGGCAACACCGGCATGAACTGCTCCTTCCAGTACGACGCCGGCCGGTTCTGGTCGTCCTCGACGAACGCGACGAGGAAGCTTCCGAGGCGGTCGTCGGGCAGTGCGACGACCTTCGCCGAGCACCCGGCCGCACCGATCTTGCGTTCGATCATGTCCGGGTAGAGCGTGTGCCCCATGCGGTGCACCGCCCGTTTGCGGCCGAGCACGTGGAGGTTGCCCGCCTGGTCGAGGAAACCGAAGTCCCCGCTGGCGAACCACCCCGGCTCGGCCGGATCGAGCACACCGTTCTCGTCGAGGTAGCCCGCCATCAGGTCCGGCGTGCGGACCATGATCTCGCCGGTGACGCCCGCGGGAACCTCGGCTCCGTCGTCGTCCACGATGGACAGGTCGACACCGCGCACGGCAGGCCCGCAGGCGACCGGGTTGCCGATGGACGCGAACGACACGTTGCCCATCTCGGTGCTGCCGTAGCTGTCGAGCAGGGGGACGCCGAACTCCTCGACGTACTGCTCCACCAGACCGGGGTACAGCGGAGCCGCGCCGACGCACAACATCCGCGCCGATGCGACGACGGTGCGCAGTGCGGGTCGCGTCCGGACGATGTTGACCATGCTGCGGTACGTGGCGGGAGTGGCGTCGAAGACGGTCGCACCGCACAGGCCCGCCATGCGCAGGGCGTGGTCCAGCCTGCGGTAGGGAGCGACCACCAGGGAGCACCGGGCCAGCCAGGCGATCAGCACCATGGACAGCCCGTACTGGTGCGAGAAGGGCAGCAACGGCACGAGCACATCGGTGTCGACGTGTCCGACCAGATCGATGTTGCGCCGCAGGTTCGCGAGGAACGACGTGCCCGTCTTGACGACCAGTTTCGGTGTGCCCGTGGATCCCGACGAGCACATCAGCAGGCCGTCGGGCAGCTCGCACCAGGACCGGACGTCGAGGTCCTCCTCGTCCCGCACGGCACGTCCCGCGGCAGCCAGCTGCAGCTGGTAGATCGTGAGCACGGCGACCCTCGTCTCCGGCACCACCGTGTCCTCGTCGGTGACGCACAGCACGACCCCCGCCTGGCCGATCACCCGCTCGGTCACCTCGGCGGTCTCGTTGTGGTCGAGCAGCACGATCGACGCACCCGCGTGCATCAGCGACAGCAGCACGGTGACGTAGCCGACCGAGTTCTGCGCCTTGTACAGGACGCGGTCGCCGCGGCGGAGCCCTCGTTCCCCGAGCTCGGCGGCGATGCGCACCGCGTCCTGCTCGAGGTCCTCCAGCGTGCGAACGGTGTCCGCACCGCAGATCTTCGCCATCTCAGGACCTTCCTTCGACTTCCGCCGTGGCACGTTCGGTTTCTCGAAGCAGGGCCAGTGTCATCGCCCAGCACGAGGGAATTCACTCGAAAGTGGACCGTCAGTCGCTGGGAGCGGCCGGAACACTAGGGGTTTCTCTCGAGGTCACCCACCGGCCGGGACGGCCGCGGACCTGATCGGCGACGATGCCAGCACTGTCCCGGTGTCTCCAGCACTCCTGGCGGCCCCCACCTGGTGGAGAGTGTTGTTCATGGCGTCGACCCGGCGGCCCGTCCTGTTCGTCAGCTATCCGGAGAGCGGACTGGTCAACCCGCTGCTGGTGCTCGCGGGGGAACTCGCGCGCAGGGGCGTTCCCGACCTCTACTTCGCGACGGACGAGAACCGGCGCGCAGAGGTGGAAGCGCTGTCCGCGGCCTCGCCCGTCTCGTTCGTGTCGCTCGGCGAGGTCGACTCCGAGATGTCCGCGACCTCGTGGGAGGACGACGTCTACCGCGCGGTCACCCAGCGGTCGAGGTCGAAGGCGAACCAGGCGGTGATCCGCCAGACCTTCCGGCCCCGCGGCCGGATGGAGAAGTACGCGAGGCTCCAGGCGGCCGCGGAGTCGATCGACCCGGCGCTGATGGTCGTGGACAGCATCAGCCAGTTCGGCGTCGAACTGGCCATCACCACCGGCACGCCCTTCGTGCTCGGTGTCCCGTTCCTGCCCAGCAACGTGCTGACGACCCGCACCCACCTGGGCAGGTCCCACACGCCGAAGGGATTCCCGGTCCCCCACTCCGGGCTGCCTTACCCGATGAACCTCCGCCAGCGACTGGCCAACCACCTGATGAAGATCAGGACGCTGCTGCCGTTCCTGACGCCGTCGATGCGGCAGGTCGTGGAGGAGGACGCGGAACTCCGCCGGCGGCACGGCATCGCACCGGAGGCCAAGGGTGAGATGGCACGGGTCGACCAGGCCGAACTGGTCCTGTGCTACTCGATTCCCGACATGGACTACCCCTTCCCGCTTCCGGAGAAGATGCGCACCGTCGGGGCGCTCGTCCCGCCTTTGCCGCAGGCGCCGGGAGACCACGCGCTCACCCGGTGGCTCGACGCACAGGACTCCGTGGTGTACCTGGGTTTCGGCACGATCACCCGGCTGACCCGCGAGCAGGTCGGGGCGCTCGTGGAGGTGGTCCGGCGGATGAACGGGCACCAGTTCCTCTGGAAACTCCCCCTCGAGCAGCAGAACCTGCTGCCGCCGGCCGACCAGCTCCCGCGGAACCTCCGGATCGAGGCCTGGGTGCCGTCCCAGCTCGACGTGCTGGCGCACAGGAACGTGCGGCTCTTCTTCACCCACGCGGGCAGCAACGGTGTCCACGAGGGCCTGTACTTCGGCACACCGCTGGTCACCCGGCCACTGTGGATGGACTGCCACGACCTCGCGGTCCGCGTTCAGGACCTCGGCCTCGGCCTCACGCTGGACAGGCCGGAGACGATCGACGCCGACGACGTGACCGACAAGCTGACCAGGGTGCTCGGCGACCGCTCCTTCCGCCGGCGGGCGGAGCTGATCGGTCAGCTCCAGCGCGCCGCGGGCGGGCGGGCCGCGGCCGCCGACCTCCTGCTGAACCTCCCCGCCCTCACCTCCGCCCGTCCCCCGCGGCGGAGCACCGCTTCCTGAGATGAGGACACCATGACGTTCAAGTACCCGGTCTCGCAGCCCTGGCTCGGAGGGCGTGAGCGGGAGTACGTCTTCAAGGCGGTCGACGCGGGCTGGATCTCGTCGCAGGGCTCCTACGTCGCCATGTTCGAACAGGCCTTCGCGGACTACAACGACATCGCGCACGGCGTCGCCTGTTCGTCCGGTACCGCGGCGCTCACCCTGGCGTTGCGAGCGCTCGGCGTCGGTCCCGGGGACGAGGTGATCGTCCCGGAGTTCACCATGATCGCGACCGCGTGGGCGGTCACCTACACCGGTGCGACACCGGTCTTCGTGGACTGCGGCAACGACCTGAACATCGACGTCGCCCGGATCGAGGAGAAGATCACCAGCCGCACCAAGGTGATCATGCCGGTCCACGTCTACGGCCGCCGGTGCGACATGGACGCGATCATGACCATCGCCCGCGACTACGGCGTGCGGGTGGTGGAGGACTCCGCCGAGGCGCACGGTGTACTGCCGGTCGCTGACATCGCCTGCTTCTCCCTGTACGCCAACAAGATCATCACCTCCGGTGAGGGCGGCATCGCGATCACCGACGACCCGGTGCTGGCCGGGCAGATGAAACACCTGCGGGCCATGGCGTTCAGCGACGACCACAGCTTCCTGCACAAGAAGCTGGCCTACAACTTCCGGATGACGAACATGCAGGCGGCGGTCGCACTGGCCCAGGTCGAGCGGCTGCCGGAGATCCTCGCCGGACGTCGCGACATCGAACAGCGCTACGACGCGGGCCTGACGGGCGTGCGCGGCGTGACGCTGATGCCGCCGCGGGACGTGCTCTGGATGTACGACATCCGCGCCGAACGCCGCGACGAGCTCCGCGCCTTCCTCACGCGGAACGGCATCGAGACGAGGGTGTTCTTCAAGCCGATGAGCAGGCAACCGGGGTACTTCGACCCGGACTGGTGGACGCTCAACGCGAACCGGTTCAGCGAGGACGGCCTGTACCTGCCGACCTACGGCGAGCTCACCGAGGCCGACCAGGACCACATCGTCGGCAAGGTCCGGGAGTTCTACGAGAAGGGTGAGTGAGCGTTGTCCGCACCGAACTTCCCGCCGCCGGACTACGCGCGGTTCCGGGAGCAGCCCGGTCTCACCCGGATCACCTTGCCGGGCGGTGCCCCGGTCTGGCTCGTCTCCCGGCACGAGGACGTGAAGGCGGTCCTCACCGACCCCAGGATCAGCTCCAACCCGGCGCATCCCGGTTTCCCCAACCCCGGACGCACCGGCGGCGTGCCGTCGCAGTCCGACGTGCCGGGGTGGTTCGTCGGCCTGGACGCTCCCGAGCACACCAGGTTCCGCAAAACGCTCCTGCCGGAGTTCACCGTGCGGCGGATCAAGGAGATGCGGCCGTCGATCCAGCGCATCGTCGACGGCCTGATCGACTCGATGCTCGCCGCGGGCGGCACCGCGGACCTCGTCAGCGCGTTCGCCCTCCCGGTGCCCTCGCTGGTGATCACCGACTTGCTCGGGGTCCCCTACTCCGACCACGAGTTCTTCGAGGCGAAGACGCGCACGCTCGTCACCATCTCGTCGACCGACGAGGAACGGGACGCCGCAGGCAAGGAGATCCTGCGCTACCTCGGCCGGCTGATCACCGTCAAGCGCAAGCGGCCCGGCGACGACCTCACCACCAGACTCATCCACGCCGGCACGATCACGCCGGAGGAACTGGCCGGCGTCACGATGCTGCTGCTGATCGCCGGACACGAGACGACCGCCAACAACATCGCCCTCGGGGTCGTGACGCTGCTGGCCAACCCGCGGTGGATCGGTGACGACCGGGTCACGGAGGAGCTCCTGCGGCTCCACTCCGTCGCCGACATCGTGGCGTTGCGCACCGCCGTCGAGGACGTGGAGATCGCCGGTCAGCTGATCAAGGCAGGCGAGGGAGTCATCCCGCTGCTCGCGGGGGCCAACCACGACCCAGGCGCATTCTCCTGCCCGGCGGAGTTCAAACCGGACAGGGCGGAGCGCCACCACGTCGCGTTCGGTTACGGCGCCCACCTGTGCCTGGGCCACAACCTCGTGCGCGCCGAGATGGAGATCGCGTTCCGGTCGCTGTTCGAACGGATTCCGTCCCTGCGGCTCGCCGTCCCCGTCGAGGAACTCTCGTTCAAGTACGACCGCGTCCTCTTTGGACTGCACGCCCTGCCGGTGCGCTGGTAGTCCTCACCGGCAGGGCGGACGAGGAGAGGGCCAGAGCCGGGAAGATCCGGCCCTGGCCCTCTTTCCGCGCGTCCACCCAGCTCCAGGCTGACGTCGCTGAGGGCGTCCACGACGTGGTGGACGCGCTCAGCGACGACGTGCCGCACTCCTCGCCGGACCGGCGGATCACCCGAGCACGGTGGTGAGCCAGCCGTCCACCACGTCGGCCGTGAGACCGGAGTCCTCCATCGCCAGGGCGAAGTGGTCGGTCTCGACGACGCGGACGTCCGCACCCGCCACGACCGGCTCGGCTTGCTCGTCACGCACGACCGGTTCGCCGTCGGACATCAGCGGGACGGCGCACCGCACCAGGAGCACCGGGGCGCTGGTCGGCCGCACCTCCAGGTCCGCCATCTTCGAGAACCAGTGCGTCATCGCCGACAGCCTCGTGCTGGTCACCTTCACGGCGGTGTCGGACTCGTCCAGGTACACGCGGGTGAGGTCGGTGAAGTCGGACGCTCCCCCGGAGCCGTGCGTGATGCTCAGCGTGTCGAGCAGGACCACGGCCTCCGGCAGGATGCCCCAGGTCTCCTCCAGCACGCCCGCGGCCGCGTAGGCGAGCGAGCCGCCCGAGGAGTGGCCGACGAGCACGAACGGTTCGCCGTCGCTCGCGTGCAGCACGCTCTCCGCGACGACCCTGCTCACCGCCGCGGCCGTGGCGGGAAGGCTCTCCCCGGGGGAGAAACCTGGCAGCGGCAGTGCCTGCACGGTCCGCTTGCCGCGGAAGTGGGCGGCGATGCGCGCGTACTGGTGCACGCCGCCGGTCACCGTCGGCGAACTGACGCAGAGCAGCCTGGCCGCGGCGGGTCCTTCGGCGAGAGTGACCGGCTGGGGCAGTTCCACCAGCTCGGCGGGGGTCTCGAAGCCGGGGCGGGTGAGGGCCACCGCCTTGAGCATCTGCAGACCCTCCTGGAGCCTGCCGTTCGCCATCGCGGCGAAGAAGACCCCTTCGACGGTCTCGCTCCCTGTGTCGGCGGACCGGCGCACGGCGGGGCCCGCCTCGCCCATCTCCCCGTCGAGCCAGCGGGCGAGCCGGCCAGGTGTCTTGGTGTCGAAGACCACGGTGGACGGAAGCCGGACGCCCACGGCCTCGCTCAGCTTGTTGCGCAGCTCGACCGCGATCAGCGAGTCGAACCCGAGGCCCAGGAAGTCGCTGTCCGGGGTGACCGCGCCCTTGTCCGCATGGCCCAGCAGCGTCGCGGAGAACTCGACGACGAGATCGCACAGCACCCGCTCCCGCTGCTCACCGCCCAGCTCGCGCAACCGGTCCCGCACGGTGGTCGTCGTGCGGCTCGAGGCCGCACGCCGCCCGGTCCGGACGAGGCCCCTCAGCAACGCGGGCACCTCGCCCCGCACCGCGACGGATCCCCCGCGCGGTCCGAACGGGACGACCAGGGCCGCGTCGGCCGCGGTCGCGGCGTCGAACAACGCCAGGCCCTGCTCGGTGCCGATCGGCGGCACGCCGCCGGACTTCCTGCGCTCGACGCTGCTGCCGAGGATCTCCCCGGTCATGGTGGTGGCGCGTTCCCACAGCGGCCAGGCGAGCGAGACGGCGGGCAGTCCCTCGCTCCTGCGCCGCTGTGCTAGGGAGTCGAGGTACACGTTGGCCGCCGCGTAGTTGGCCTGGCCGGAACTGCCCGTCACGCCCGCGAACGACGAGAACAGGACGAACGCGGAGAGATCGCGGGTCAGTTCGTGCAGGTGCCACGCCCCGTCCACCTTCGGCTTCATCACCGCGTCGAGGCGTTGCGGCGTCAGGGACTCCACCACACCGTCGTCCAGGACGCCGGCGGCGTGGACGACGACCGCCAGCGGGTGCTCGGCCGGAATCCGCGCCAGCAGTGCGGCCACCGCCTCCCGGTCGGCGACGTCGCACGCGACGACCTCGACCGCGGCGCCCGCCGCCGTGAGGTCCTCGACGAGTCCGGGCTCGGCGACCCCGCCACGACTGGTCAGCACGAGGTGGCGCATTCCCCGCTCGGCCACCAGGTGCCTCGCGAGCTCACTGCCCAGACCGCCGGTCCCGCCCGTGATCAGCACGGTGCCCTCGGGATCCCACTCGCGCGGCACCGTCAGCACGACCTTGCCCACGTGCTTGGCCAGACTCATGAACCGGAACGCCTCCGGCGCCCGCCGCACATCCCACGTCCGCACCGGCAACGGCCGCAGCACACCCCGGCCGAACAGGTCGACGAGCTCGGTCAGCATCCGCTGGACGTGGTCGGGGTGCACCCGGCCGACGTCGAAGGGGTGGTACTCGACGCCGGGGAGGTTCTCGGGATCGCGGAGATCGGTCTTGCCCATCTCGAGGAACCGGCCGCCTGCGTCGAGCAGCCGCAACGAGGCGTCGGCGAACTCGCCCGTCAGGGCGTTGAGCACCACGTCCACCTTCGGGAACCTGCGCTCGAACTCGGTGGTCCTGGACGAGGCGATCCGCTCGTCCGGCAGGCCGAGGGACCGCAGCACGTCCCACTTGCCCTCGCTCGCCGTCGCGAACACCTCCGCACCCAGGTGCCGTGCCAGCTGGATCGCCGCCATGCCGACACCACCGGCGCCCGCGTGCACGAGGATCCGCTCCCCCGCTTCGAGCCCGGCCAGGTCGAGCAGGCCGTGGTACGCCGTCAGGAAGACCACGGGCACCGAAGCGGCGGTCTCGTCGGACCAGCCGTGCGGCACCTTCACGACGAACCGCTCGTCCGTGACCGCCAGCAGCCCGAACACACCGGGGAACATGCCCATCACCCGGTCACCGGGACGCACGCCCACGACCTCCGGGCCCGCGTCGACCACCACGCCCGCCGCTTCCGCGCCGAAGACGCCCGCGTCACCGGGGTACATCCCCAGCGCGTTGAGCACGTCCCGGAAGTTCAGCCCGGCGGCGGAGACCCGGATCCGCACCTGCCGGCCGGTCAGCGACTCCAGCACCTCGGGGCAGGGCACGAGCGCCAACGCGTCCAGGCTGCCCTTGCGCCCGCTGTCCAGCCGCCAGGGAACGCCGGCGGGTGGCACCAATGCGCCGCCGGCGGACGCCAGCGGCGTCAACCTGCCCACCAACGCCACGCCCTCCCGCACGACGACCTGGGTCTCCCCGGTGTCGAGCAGCCCGATCAGGGCCGGCACCGCCGCGTGCGACGCCTGGTCGCCGTCGACATCGACCAGCAGGAACCGGCCGGGGTTCTCCGACTGGGCGGAGCGGACGAGACCCCAGACCGCCGACGCCGCCAGGTCGGTGACGGGCTCGCCGTCGCGGACGGCGACCGCGCCACTGGTCACGACCAGCAGGCGCGACCGGGAGAAGCTCTCGTCGGTCAGGAACTCCTGGAGCAGAGCGAGCATCCGCGTGGTCAGTTCTCGCACGGTCGCGGGAGCGGGGTCGTCACCGGACACCGGGACGACCACCACGTCAGCGCGAGCGCCGGCCAGGGAGCTCGTGTAGGCGACGACCGACTCGCCGCGCATCTGCAGCACGTAGCCGAGGTCGAAGCGGTCCGCACCCACGATGGACCAGGTGTGGTGCCCGGACGGCGCCTCCTCGGCGGGGATCCAGCCAAGAGCCAGCAACGAGTCGGCGTCCCGGCGACCGGCCGTGACCGGGCCGGGCGCCCGCATGGTCAGCGACTCCACCGACACCACCGGCGCGCCCTCGACGTCGACCGCGCTCAGCGACAGCGACGCCGGTCCCGTCTTCACCATCCGCACGCGCAACACGGAGGCCCCGGAGGCGTGCAGGGTCACGCCCTCCCACGAGAACGGAAGCCCTCCGCGGACCTCCAACCCGGCCAGGCCGGCCGTGTGCAGCGCGGCGTCGAGCAACGCCGGGTGCACTCCGTAGGCCGGCACGTCCGCGAGCTGGTCCGGGACCATGATCTCGGCGTACACCGCTCCGTCGTCCAGCCAGGCCGCCCGCACGCCCCGGAACGACGGACCGTATTCCGCGCCGCGCTCGGCGTAGCCGTCGTAGAAGTCCGTCAGGTCGGCCGCCACCGCTTCCTGCGGTGGCGGCCAGCTTCCGCTGCCGAAGCCCGCGGGGTCGTCGGCGGCGGTCACGGTTCCACCGGCGTGCTGGACCCAGTCGCCGTCCTCGGCGTGCTTCGAGTGGACCTGCAGCTCGCGCCGGCCGTCCTCGTCGAGCGCACCCACCCGCACCTGGACGTGCACCGCGCCGGACTCCGGCAGCACCAGCGGCGTGGTTAGTGTCAGCTCCTCGACCCGGCCGCACCCGCACTCGTCGCCGGCACGGATCGCCAGTTCGACGAACCCCGTGCCGGGGAACAGCACCACGCCACCGATGCGGTGGTCCGCGAGCCACGGGTGCGTGGCCAGGGAGAGCCTGCCGGTCAGCAGCACCTCGTCCGATCCGGCGACCGACACCGCGGCACCCAGCAGCGGGTGAGCCGCCGCCCTCAGCCCGGCGGCGGTCACGTCGCCCGCCGACTGGGCACCGCCGGGCCAGAACCGCTGGTGCTGGAACGCGTACGGCGGCAGGTCCACCAGTGAACCGGTGGGCACCACACGGCGCCAGTCGACGCCGGCACCCGCGACGAAGGCCTCCGCGAGGGAGGTGAGCAGCCGCTGCGGGGTGTCGTCGTCGTGCCGCAGGGTCCCCAGCACGGCCGCTGTCGAGCCGATGGCCTCCAGCGTGTCCTGCACACCGATGGTGAGCACGGGATGGGGACCGCACTCGATGAAGGCTCCGTGTCCCTCGCGCGCGAGGACCTCGACGGCATCGCGGAGCCGGACGGTCCCGCGCAGGTTGTCGAACCAGTACTCGGCGTCCAGCTCGGCGGGATCGACCCACCGCGCGGTCACCGTCGACAACCACGGCACCTCGCCCTGACGCGCGGTGACTCCGGCGAGGGACTCCCGCAGCTCGTCGGCCAGGGCCTCCACCTGCGCCGAGTGGGAGGCGTAGTCCACCGGGACGCGCTTCGCGCGGATCCCGTCCCGCCGACACCCCTCCACGAACTCGTCGACGTCGCCCGGCTCCCCCGAGACCACCAGGCTCACGGGACCGTTGACCGCCGCGAGCGACAACCGGCCCATGCGCTCGGCAACGACCTCCTGGGAAGCGGCGACGGAGGCCATCGCGCCCTTGCCCGACAGCACGCGCTTGATGGCCTGACTGCGCACCGCCACGATCCGCGCACCGTCCTCCAGGGACAGCACTCCCGCCACGCACGCCGCCGCGATCTCGCCCTGGGAGTGCCCCAGCACCGCCGACGGCTCCACCCCGTGCGACCGCCACACGGCCGCGAGCGAGACCATCACCGCCCATGAGACGGGCTGGACGACATCGACCTCGTCGAGCTCCAGCGCTCCGCGCAGCACCTCCGTCAGCGACCAGTCCACGTAGGGGCGCAGGGCCTCGTCACAGGCGGCGATGCTCTCGGCGAACTCGGCCGAGGTCTCCAGCAGCCCGCGGCCCATCCCCCGCCACTGCGCACCCTGGCCGGGGAACACGAGGACGGGGCGATCGGCACCGGGCACGACCTTCCCCCGTGCCGCTTCGGTGATGCCGTCACCGGTCGCCAGCAGCACGGCCCGGTGGTCGAAGACCGGACGGGCGAGCAGCGACCAGGCCACGTCGGGGCGCGCGGCGCCGACACCGCCGAGGCGGTCCACCGCGTCCGCCACCGCCTGCGGAGACTTGGCGGACACCACCCACGGCGTCACCGGCGACTCCTGCGCGGCGGGCTGGTCGGTCGCGGGCGCCTGCTCCAGGACCACGTGCGCGTTCGTCCCGCTCACCCCGAACGACGACACACCGGCCCTGCGCGGCCTGCCCGCCTCCGGCCAGGACGTCGGCTCGGTGACGAGCGCGACCGCCCCCTCCGACCAGTCCACGTGGGACGAAGGCGCCTCGACGTGCAGGGTCGCGGGAACCGTGCCGTGCCGCAGGGCCTGCACCATCTTGATCACACCGGCCACGCCCGCCGCCGCCTGGGTGTGGCCGATGTTCGACTTGACCGACCCCAGCAGCAACGGCCGGTCCCTGTCCTGGCCGTAGGTGGCCAGCAAGGCCTGCGCCTCGATCGGGTCACCGAGCACCGTGCCGGTGCCGTGGGCCTCCACGACGTCGACGTCGCGTGTGGACAGACCGGCGCCCGCCAGGGCCTGGCGGATCACACGTTGCTGCGCCGGACCGTTCGGCGCCGACAACCCGTTGGACGCGCCGTCCTGGTTCACCGCGGAGCCGCGGACCACGGCCAGCACCCGGTGTCCGGCGCTCAGCGCGTCCGACAGCCGTTGCACCACCAGCACGCCGACGCCTTCGCCCCAGCCGGTGCCGTCGGCCGCGTCGGCGAACGCCTTGCACCGGCCGTCGCTCGACAACGCTCCTTGGCGGGAGAACGCCGCGAAGTTCATCGGCGTCGCCATCACCGTCACGCCGCCCGCCAGTGCCAGGGTGCACTCGCCCCGGTGCAGGGCCTGCATGGCCAGGTGCAGCGACACCAACGACGACGAGCACGCCGTGTCGACCGTCATCGCGGGGCCCTCGAAGCCGAAGGTGTAGGCCACGCGCCCGGAGAGCACGCTCGCGGCGAGGCCCGTACCGGCGTGACCCTCGACGTCCTCCTCGGACGCCAGCACGGCGTGGGCGTAATCCTGCCCGTTCGTCCCGACGAACACTCCCGTCCGGCTGCCCCGCAGCGACCGCGGGTCGATCCCGGCGTGTTCGACCGCCTCCCAGGAGATCTCCAGCAGCAGCCGCTGCTGCGGGTCCATCGCCAGCGCCTCCCGCGGGGAGATCCCGAAGAACGCGGCGTCGAAGCCGGCCACACCGGACAGGAACCCGCCGTGGTAGGTCGCGGGTGCGTCGTCGTGGGCCAGCAGGCTGAGGTCCCAGCCGCGGTCCGCGGGAAGCGGGCCCATCGCATCTCCTCCGGAGACGACGAGGTCCCACAGCTCGTCCGCGGACCTGACACCACCGGGGAACCGACAGGCCATGCCGACGATCGCGATCGGTTCGTACCTGCCGGACTCGGCCTCCTCGAGGCGCTGACGGGTCTCGTGCAGGTCCGCGGTGACCCACTTCAGGTACTCGACGAGCTTGTCCTGCTCAGACATCGCGGTGCGCCCTTTCATTCTCACGGCAGACGGAGGATCAGCGATCCCGCAGGCGGCCGAGCTCGTTGTCGATGAACGCGAAGACCTCGTCGGTGCTCGCGGTGTGGATCCGGTCCGCGACCGCGCGCTCGTCGGACTCCTTGGTCTGACCGCTCCACTGCTCCAGCAGCAACCGCAGCCGGACCGCGACCCCTGCCCGGAGGTCGTCGTCGGCGTCGCAGGCCGCCAGCACGGATTCCAGCCGGTCCAGTTCGGCCAGCGGTGACAGGTCTCCGCCTTCCCCGGAACCACCGACCAGCGCGGTGACCAGGTGTGCCGCCAGCGCGGCGGGTGTGGGGTGGTCGAACACCAGCGTGGCGGGCAGCCGCAGCCCGGTGACGGCGCCGAGCCGGTTGCGCAGCTCGATCGCGGTCAGCGAGTCGAACCCCAGCTGCCGGAACTCCTGGTCCGCCACGACCTCGTCCGCGTGCGCGTGCGCCAGCACTTCGGCCGCGTGCGACCGGACCAGGGCGAGGGCGAACGCGGTCCGCTCGCCCTCGGGCATCCCGCGCAGTCGGTCGGCCACCGCGTCGACGACGGGGATCGCGCGCGCGGCCGTCCGGCGCCGCGGATCGGTCGTGCTCGCGGGAGGCAGTACGACCACCGAGGGCTCACCGGAGGCCAGCGCGGCGTCGAAGAGCCGCAGTCCCTGCTCGACCGACAAGGTCGCCGCACCGGCGCGGGACATCCGTTCGAGCGCGGCTTCGCCCAGCGTCGCGGTCATGCCCGCGGTGGGCGCCCAGGCACCCCACGCCACCGACACCGCGGGCAGGCCCTGACCCGCGCGGTGCGCCGCCAAGGCGTCGAGGAAGACGTTCGCCGCGGCGTAGTTCGCCTGTCCGGGGCTGCCCACGACACCGGAGACCGAGGAGTACAGCACGAAACCGGCGAGGTCCATCTCCCGCGTCAGCTCGTGCAGGTGCCAGGCCGCGTCCGCCTTCGGGCGCAAGACCGCGTCGAGCCGCGGCGCGGTCAACGAGGCGATGACGCCGTCGTCGAGCACACCGGCCGTGTGCACCACAGCGGTCAACGGGTGTTCGTCCGGGATGGCCGCGAGCAGGCCGGTCAGCGACGCGCGGTCGGAGACGTCGCACTCGGCGACCACGACGTGCGCGCCGTGCCCGGCCAGTTCGGCGACGAGTTCGGGGGCGCCCGGCGTGGCGAGGCCACGCCGACCGGCGAGCACCAGTTGCCGGGCTCCGTGCGCACACACCAGGTGACGTGCCAGTTCGCTGCCCAGGCCCCCCGTACCGCCCGTGATCAGCACCGTGCCGTCCGGGTCCCACCGCACCGGTTCGGTCCCGGCGGGCGTGCGCACGAGCCGCCCGACGCGCACCTCACCGGAGCGGATGACGACCTGGGTCTCGTCGGGCAGCACCTGCTCGGCCAGACCCGGCAGCGCCACCGAGTCGTCGGAGTCGACCAGCAGCAGCCGGCCCGGTTCCTCCGCCTGCGCCGAACGGACGAGCCCCCACACCGCGGCGGCCGCGACGTCGACCACGTGCTCACGGGCGTCCGCGGCCACGGCGCCCCTGGTGAGGAACACCAGCCTTGAGGTCGCGAACCGGTCGTCCGCCAAGAACTCCTGCACCACCTGAAGGGCACGCGCGGTCAGCAGGTGGGTGGAGGCGACGACGTCGCCGGGGTCTCCCGCGACCGGGACGACCAGGGTGCCCGGTTCCGCGTCGGCGAGCCCGCGGTCGAGCCAGCCACCGACCTCGGCGACGGGAACCGGGGTGGGCCGGACGTCCAGTGCCGCCCACTCCAGGCGCAGCAGCGGTTCCGCCGAACCCCGGTAGGCGACCGGGGTCGCCGCGGACCCGAGCAGCACCGAGGCACACGTGATCACCGGCGCTCCTGAGGTGTCCACCGCGCTCAGCGACACGGTGTCCGGCCCGCTCCTGGCCACGCGCACGCGGATCGCGGAGGCACCGGACGCGTGCAGCGCGACGCCGCTCCACGAGAGCGGGACCGCGTCGTCGAACCCGAGCAGTGCCGCGGCCCCCACGGCCGCTTCGAGCAGTGCCGGGTGCAGTCCGTACGCCTCCCCGTCCTCGTCCTCGGGCAGGAAGACCTCGGCCAGGACGTCGTCCCCGTGCCGCCAGGCCGCCCGCAGGCCTGGGAGGTCGCCGGTCTCCCGCGGCACCGCGCCGTCCGGCGGCCAGGCCGACGTGAGCCGGGTCCCTGCCTCCAGTCCGGTGCTCAGCACGCCGGTCGCGTGCTCGGTCCAGTCCCCCTCAGCGCCGTCGGCGACGCGGGTGTGCACGCGCAGCGTGCGCCGGCCGGACTCGTCGGGGGCACCGATCCGCACCTGGACCCGCACCGCGTCGCGGCCGGGCACCACGACCGGGGCGGTCAGGTCGAGCTCGTCCACCCGAGCACAGCCCACCTCGTCGCCCGCCCTGATCGCCAGCTCCAGCAGAGCCGTGGACGGGAACACCGCGACGTCGCCCACCCGGTGCCCGGCCAGCCACGGGTGCGTCACCTGGGACAGCAGTCCGGTCAGCACGACCTCGCCGGCGTCGGCCAGGTGGACCGAGGCGCCGAGGAGCGGGTGGCCGGCCGCGACCTGACCGAGGCCGGACGGGCCCGCGCTCGCCGCCGACCCCGCGGGCCAGAACCGGCGGTGCTGGAACGGGTACGGCGGGAGATCCACCAGGCGGCCGGGACCGAGCACCCGGCGCCAGTCCACCTCGGCGCCGTGGACGTGCAGCCGCGCCAGACCGGTCAGCACGGCGGTCTCCTCGTCGCGGTCCCCGCGCAGGGCCGGCACCGCGAGCACTTCCTCGACCAGGCCCGACAGGACACCGCCGGGTCCCAGTTCGAGGAACGCGGTCACTCCCGCTCCGGTCGCCGCACGCACCCCGTCGGCGAACCGGACGGTCTCGCGCACGTGCCTCACCCAGTACCCCGGCTCCCGGAGTTCGTCGGTGGCGGGCGCTCCGGTCAGGTTGGACACCACCGGCACCAGAGGTTCGTGCAGCGTCAACCCCTTCACGACCACGGCGAAGTCCTCGAGCATCGGCTCCATCAACGGCGAGTGGAACGCGTGCGACACCCGCAACCGGCGGGTCCTGCGCTCGGCGAACCCCTCGGCGATCGCGAGCACCTCGGCCTCCTCGCCCGAGATCACCACCGAGTCGGACCTGTTCACCGCCGCGATCGACACACCTCCGCCCAGCAGCGGCAGGACCTCCTCCTCGGTGGCCTCGATCGCGACCATCGCTCCCAGGGACGGCAGGGCCTGCATCAACGCGGCCCGTGCGTTCACCAGCGCGCACGCGTCCTCCAGCGACAGGATTCCGCCGGCGTGCGCCGCGGCGACCTCGCCGATCGAGTGGCCGCCCACGAGGACCGGCCGCACGCCCCACGACAGGACGAGGCGGAACAACGCCACCCCGACCGCGAATAGCGCGGGCTGCGCGTGCACGGTCATGTCCAGCAGGTCGGGGTCCTCCCCCCACATCACGTCCCGCAACCCCGGTTCCAGCAGCGAGAGCGTGGCGTCGAAGGCTTCGGCGAACACCGGGAACCGCGCGTGGAGCTCCCGTCCCATTCCCAGCCGCTGCGAACCCTGGCCGGGGAAGAGGAAGGCGATCCGCTGCGGGCTCGCGACGCCCCGGGCGACCTCGGTGACACCGCCCCCCGCGGAGAGCAGCACGGCACGGTGGTCGAGGACCGGCCGCCGCGCCAACGACCAGCCGACGTCGGTCCGAGGCGAACCGACGGACCCCAGGCTCGCGAGCCGGGCGGCCAGTGCCTGCTCGGACTTCGCCGACACGACCCACGGGATCACGCGGTCGTCGTCGTGTCCGGCCCGGTCGGTCTCCTCCGGCCCCTGCTCCAGGATCACGTGTGCGTTCGTGCCGCTGAGCCCGAACGACGACACCCCGCCACGCCGCGGTCTGCCCGTCGCGGGCCACGTCGCGTTCTCGGTCGTCAGCTCCACCGCGGCCGCGGTCCAGTCGACGTGCGACGACGGCACGTCCACGTGCAGCGTCTTCGGGGCGACACCGTGCCGTAGCGCCTGCACCATCTTGATGACACCCGCGACTCCCGCAGCGGCCTGGGTGTGCCCGATGTTCGACTTCACCGATCCCAGCAGCAGCGGGTGCCGGCGGTCCCTGCCGTACACGGCCTGCAGCGCCTGGGCCTCGATCGGGTCTCCCAGCGGCGTCCCGGTGCCGTGCGCCTCGACGACGTCCACATCGGACGGTGTGAGGCCGGCCTGCGCCAGTGCCGCGCGGATCACGCGCTGCTGGGACGGGCCGTTGGGGGCCGTCAGCCCGTTCGACGCGCCGTCGGAGTTCACCGCCGAACCGCGCACCACCGCGAGCACCCGGTGCCCGAGACGTTCCGCGTCGGACAACCGCTCGACCACGAGCACGCCGACGCCTTCGCCCCAGCCCGTTCCGTCCGCTCCGTCGGCGAACGCCTTGCACCGGCCGTCGGGTGACAACCCGCCCTGGCGCGAGAACCCGGCGAAGTTCATCGGTGTGGTCATCACGGTCACCCCACCGGCGAGAGCCAGCCCGCACTCGCCCCGCCGGAGGGCCTCGACCGCGAGGTGCAGCGACACCAACGACGACGAGCAGGCGGTGTCGACCGTCATCGCGGGGCCCTCGAAGCCGAACGTGTACGACAGCCGTCCGGAGAGGACACTCGCGGCGAGCCCGGTGCTCGCGTGCCCGGCGGTGTCCTCCCCGGAGGCGAACACGGCGTGGACGTAGTCCTGGCCGTTGGTGCCGACGAACACCCCGGTGCGGCTGCCCCGCAACGCACCGGGATCGATCCCCGCCTGTTCCAGCGCGTCCCACGAGACCTCCAGCAGGACCCGCTGCTGCGGATCCATGGCCAGCGCCTCCCTCGGGGAGATCCCGAAGAAGGCCGCGTCGAACCCGGCGACGTCCGGCAGGAAGGCACCGGACGACGTCGATCCCAGATCAGCGCCCAGGTCCCAGCCGCGATCGGCGGGGAAGTCGCCGATCGCGTCCCTTCCCGCACAGACCAGGTCCCACAGGTCGTCCGCCGACTCCACGCCTCCCGGGAAGCGGCAGGCCATGCCGACGACCACCACGGGGTCGTCGTCGGCGGCCACCGGCGTGAGTGCGGCCCCGATGTCGTCGCGGCCAGTTCCGGTCAGCTCCGCGACCAGGAACTCCGCGAGCGAGGACGGGGTGGGGTAGTCGAACACGAGCGTCGCGGGTAGCGGGACGCCGGTGGCGGCCTTGAGCCGGTTGCGCAGCTCGATCGCGGTCAGCGAGTCGAAGCCCAGCCGGCGGAACTCGAGCTCCGCGGCGACCTCGTCCGCGTCCGCGTGCCCGAGCACCTCCGCCGCGTGCGTCCGCACGATCTCCAGTGCCCGCCCGAGCCGGTCCTCCTCCGCCAGCGCGAGCAACCGCGCGGCTTCGCTCTCCACGGGGACGTCCGCCGGGCCGAGCTTCTCCCGTTTGTCCACAATGGACGCCAGCGCGAGGACCGCCGCCTCGTCCGACGTCACCGCCAGGTCGAACAACCGCAGGCCCTGCTCCACCGGGAGCAGGTCGGCGCCCGCACGTGACATCCGGCGCAGGCGGGCCTCGTCGAGCGACGCCGTCATCCCCGCGGTCGGCTCCCAGGCACCCCAGGCCACCGAGGTGCCCGGCAGGCCCTCGCCCGCCCTGTGCTGGGCGAGCGCGTCGAGGAAGACGTTGGCCGCGGCGTAGTTCGCCTGCCCGGGAGAGCCCAGCGCACCGGACACCGAGGAGTACAGCACGAAACCGGCGAGGTCGAGATCACGCGTGAGCTCGTGCAGGTGCCACGCGGCATCCACCTTGGGACGCAGCACCGTGCTGATCCGGTCGGCCGTGAGCGACCCGAGCACGCCGTCGTCGAGCACCCCCGCCGTGTGCACCACGGCCGTCAGCGGGTGCTCGGCCGGGATCGCGGCCAGAAGTCCCGCCACCGCGTCACGTTCGGCCACGTCGCACGCGGACACGGTCACCTGAGCTCCCAGGGCGGTCAGCTCGGCCACGAGTTCCGCGGCGCCGGGCGTCGCCCCGCCACGACGGCCCGCGAGCAGCAGGTGCCGCATTCCGTGCCGGACCACCAGGTGCCGGGCCAGTTCGCTGCCGAGCCCGCCCGCTCCCCCGGTGATCAGCACCGTGCCGTCCGGGTTCCAGCCGAGGCCGCCGACGACCTCCGGGCCGGTGGGCGTCACGAGTCGGCTCCCCCGCGCGACACCCGACCGCACGACCACTTCCGGCTCACCGAGTGGTAGCCGGTCGGCGAGCACGGCCCGCGACGCGTCCGAGTCGTCGACGTCCGCCAGCGCGAACCGGCCGGGCTCCTCGGCCTGCGCGGAGCGGACCAGGCCCCACACCGCGGCGGCGGCGACGTCCACGACGGACTCGCCCCCGCGGGCGGCCACCGCCCCGCTGGTGACGAAGACGAGCCGGGAGCCTGCAAAGCGGTCGTCACCCAGGAAGTCCTGCATCACCCGGAGCGCGCGTGCGGTCAGGAGGTGTGCGGAGGTGATGACGTCCTCACGATCACCGTGCACGGGAAGGACGAGAGTGCCGGGGCGCGCGGACGCGATCCCGTTCTCCAGCCAGTCGTCCACCACCGCCGACGATGTCGTGGCGCCCGGCACGTCCACGGGGACCCACTCGCGGTGCACCAGCGACTCCGCGGTCGGCGCCTGGCCGGCGGGCCAGTACCGGCTGCGCTGGAACGGATAGGTCGGCAGATCCACCCGCCTCGCGCCCTGCCCGTCGAAGAACCTGGACCACCGCGGCTCCACGCCGGCGACGTGCAGGCGGGCGAACGCGGTCAGCAGCGCGGTCTCCTCGGCGCGGTCCCTGCGCAGCACAGGCACCGCGAGCGCGTCGTCGACGAGCCCGGACAGGACACCGTCCGGGCCGAGTTCGAGGAACGCGGTCGCTCCCGCGGACGTCAGCGCGCGGAGACCGTCCGCGAACCGCACGCACTCCCGCACGTGCCGCACCCAGTACCGCGGGTCGCACACCTCGGCGGTGACGAGCCCGCCGGTCACGTTCGACACGAGCGGGATCCGCGGTTCCCGGTACGTCAGGCCCTCCAGCGTGCCGGCGAACTCGTGGAGCATCGGTTCCACGAGCGGCGAATGGAACGCGTGCGACACCTTCAGGCGAGTGGTCCTGCGGTCGTCGAACCGGCTCGCGACCGCCAGGACCGCGCTCTCGCGCCCTGCGACCACCACCGAGCCGGCGCGGTTCACCGCCGCGATCGACACGTCTCCTCCCAGCAGCGGCAGCACCTCGCCCTCGGTCGCCTCGATCGCGACCATCGCGCCGCCGGGGGGAAGACCTTCCATCAGCCGGGCCCGGGCCGACACCAACCGGCACGCGTCCTCCATCGACAGCACGCCCGCGGCGTGCGCCGCCGCGACTTCGCCGATCGAATGCCCGCCCACGAAGTCGGGGGTGATCCCCCAGGCCTCGACGAGCCGCCACAGCGCGACCTCGATCGCGAACAACGCGGGCTGCGCCCACCCGGTCCGGTTCAGCAGTTCCGGGTCCGAGCCCCACATCACCTCCCGCACACCGGGATCGAGGTGGTCCAGCACCTCGTCGAGCGCCTCGGTGAACTCCGGGAACCGGTCGTACAGCTCCCGTCCCATGCCCAAGCGCTGCGAGCCCTGACCGGAGAACAGGAAGGCGACGGACTTCCGCCCCGCCACTCCCCTCGCGACTTCGGTGACAGCGCCGGCGGTGGCGAGCAGGACCGCACGGTGCTCGAACGGTGTGCGGCTCAGCAACGACCAGCCGGTGTCCACCCGGGACGTCCCGGCCGCGCGCACCGCCTCGACCTGAGCCGTCAGAGCGGACTCGGTCCTCGCCGAGATCACCCATGGCACCACGGGCGGCGCGTCGGGCCGGCTCTCCGGTTCCGGATCCCGGTCGGCCTGCTCGATGATCACGTGCGCGTTCGTGCCGCTGATCCCGAACGAGGACACCGCGGCCCGGCGGGGCCGGTCGACCTCGGGCCACGGCGTCGTCTCCCTCAGCAGGGCGACCGCGCCCGCCGACCAGTCCACGTGCGACGACGGCACGTCCACGTGCAGCGTCTTCGGGGCGACGCCGTGCCGCAGCGCCTGCACCATCTTGATCACACCGGCCACCCCGGCGGCGGCCTGCGTGTGCCCGATGTTCGACTTGAGCGATCCGAGCAGCAGCGGCCGGTCCCGGTCCTGCCCGTAGGCCGACTGCAGTGCCCGCACCTCGATCGGGTCCCCGAGCGGCGTCCCGGTGCCGTGCGCCTCCACGACGTCCACATCGGACGGCCGCAGACCCGCCGCCGCCAGCGCCTGACGGATCACGCGGTACTGGGCCTGGCCGTTCGGCGCGGTGAAGCCGTTGGAGGCCCCGTCCTGGTTGACCGCCGAGCCGCGCAGGACGGCCAGCACCCTCCGCCCGTTGCGCGTCGCGTCGGACAACCGTTCCAGCGCGAGCACGCCGACGCCCTCCGCCCACCCCGTGCCGTCCGCGCTGTCGGAGAAGGCTTTGCACCGGCCGTCGGCGGCGAGCCCTCCCTGCCTGCTGAACTCGACCAGCGACCCCGGCGTGGACATGACGTTGACGCCCCCGGCCAGCGCGAGCGAGCACTCGCCGTTGCGCAGTGCCTGTGCCGCGAGGTGGACGGCCACCAACGACGACGAGCAGGCCGTGTCGACGGTGATCGCCGGCCCCTCGAAGCCGAAGGTGTAGGCGATGCGGCCGGAGGTCGCGCTCGCCGCGATCCCCGTGCCGATCCCGCCGTCGGCATCCTCCAGCGACCCCACCACCAGGTAGGCGTAGTCCTGCCCGTTGGTGCCGACGAAGACACCGGTCCGGCTACCCCGCAGGCCCGCGGGATCGATCCCGGCCCGTTCGACCGCCTCCCACGAGGTCTCGAGCAGCAGCCGTTGCTGCGGGTCGAGGGCGACCGCCTCCCTCGGGGAGATGCCGAAGAACGCCGCGTCGAAGTCGGTGGCGGTGCTGAGGAAACCACCCTGGGTGCTCAAGCCCATGCCACGTGCGTCGACACCGCTGTCGCGCAGGAAGCGGAGGTCCCAGCCCCGGTCACCGGGAAAGCCGGTGACCGCGTCGCCCCCTGAGCAGGCCAGGTCCCACAGGTCCTCGGGTGAGTACACCTCACCGGGGTACCGGCAGGCCATGCCGACGATCGCGATCGGTTCGGTCGCGGCGGCGAGCAGGCTCTGGTTCTGCCTGCGCAGCCGCTCGACCTCCTTCATCGACGCCCGCAGTGCCGCGACGACCTTGTCCCCGGAAGACTCCATGATCAGTTCTGCTCCTCGAGTGCCGCACGGACCAGGTCGTCGACGGACATCTCGTCGATGCCGTCCTGCTCGTCGGTGTCCTCGTCCGCCTGCCCGGCGGCCAGGCGCCGCATCTGGTCGAGGACTCCCGCCTCGCGCAGCCGGGCGATCGGCACGGACGCCAGCAGTTCCCGGAGCTCGGCCTCCTCGTCGTCCGCGGGCCTGACCGACGAGCCGGGGTCGAGTCGTCCGAGCACGTGCTCGGCCAGCAGGGTGGGCGTCGGGTGGTCGAACACCAACGTCGAGTCGAGGCTCAGCCCGGTCGCGGCGTTGAGCTGGTTGCGCAACTCGACCGTTCCCAGGGAGTCGAACCCGAGCTCCTGGAACGGGGTGTGCACCCCGACCGCCTCGACCGTGCCGTGGCCGAGCACGTCGGCGGCCCGCTCGCGCACCAGGTCGAGCACCGCCTCCGCGCGCTTGGCGGGCGGCAGGGCCGCCAGGTCGAACCGCGGCGCTTCCTCGGCCGGCCCCGGCTCCCGGTAGCCGGGCATGTCCCGGAACAGCGGAGCGGGCCGCGGCGAGGTGGTCCCCCGCACCGGACCCACGTCGGCGACCATCGTGACCGGTTCCCCCTCCGCGACCACCTGCCGCAACGCGGTGTAGGCGAGGTCGGGGTCCATCGCGCCGATGCCCGCGCGGCGGGACAGCTGCTCCGCCTTGCCACCCTCGGCCATGCCTCCGCCGGCCCAGGCACCCCAGGCGATCGACGTCGCCGGCAGCCCCGCGGCCCGGCGGCGCTCGGCGAGTGCGTTCAGCACGGCGTTGGCCGCCGCGTAGTTCGCCTGACCCGGGTTGCCCGCGATCGCGGTTCCGGAGGAGAAGAGGACGAAGGCGTCGAGGTCGAGATCGCGGGTCAGCTCGTCGAGCAGCACGGCAGAACCCACCTTGGACCGGAACACGGGGTCGAAGCGGTCCGGGGTGAGCTTGTCCAGCACGCCGTCGTCGAGCACACCGGCCGCGTGCACCACACCGGTCAGGGGGTGTTCGGAGGGGATCGCCGCCAGCAGCTCCCGCACCGCCACCCGGTCGGCCACGTCGCATGCGGCCAAGGTGACCTCGACACCGAGCTCGGTGAGTTCGGAACGCAGCTCTTCGGCGCCATCCGCCTCGGCGCCGCTCCTGCTGGCCAGCACCAGGTGCCGCACGCCGTCCCGGGCGAGGCCGCGGGCGACGTGGCCGGCGACCGCGCCAGTACCCCCGGTGATCAGGACGGTGCCGTCCGGGCGCCACAGCTCGTCCGGCCGCGGCGCGGGAGCGGGCACCAGCCTGCGCCCGAACACCGCGGACGGGCGCACGGCGACCTGGTCCTCACCGTCGAGCCCGGCCAGGACCGCGGCCAGCCCCGCGGCGGACCGGTCGTCGAGCACCTCCGGCAGATCGACCAGACCACCCCAGCGGTCGGGGTGTTCCAGTGCGGCCACCACGCCCAGACCCCAGTGCGCCGCCTGGAGCGGTTCGGCGGGCACGTCGGTGGGAGCCACTGACACCGCGCCCCTGGTGACGCACCACAGGGGCGCGGTGATACCAGCGTCTCCCAGCGACTGCAGCAGCACCGCGGTGTCCGCCACGGTCTTCTCCTCGGCGAGCAGTGAGACGACGCCGTGGAAACCGCCGTCCAGCTCCCGAAGCCGCTCGGCGAGCGCCGCGCGGTCCAGGTCCGCCACCACGAGCTCGACCACCTCGGTGCCGGCCAGCGCGGTGAGCACCGGAGAGCTGTCGGCACCGGCAGGGGCGACGACGAGCCAGCGCCCGGCGGGCCCTGCCTGCGGCTCGACGACGAGCGGCCTCCAGTTGATCCGATACCTCCACCCGTCCACAAGGGAGCGGTCGGTCTGCTCCCGCCTCCACCGCAGCAGGGCGGGCATCACCTCGGCCAGCGCGTCCTGGTCCACGTCCAGCGCGGTCCGCAGGGTGGTGAAGTCCTCCTGGCCGACCGCCTCCCAGAAGGCGTCGTCCTCGCGCCCTGTCCGCTGGGCGGGCGCGGTCGTGGCCTCCGGCCAGTACCGC
The DNA here is from genome assembly GCF_024125735.1 of Lentzea sp. HUAS12. Classification (NCBI taxonomy): domain Bacteria; kingdom Bacillati; phylum Actinomycetota; class Actinomycetes; order Pseudonocardiales; family Pseudonocardiaceae; genus Lentzea; species Lentzea sp. HUAS12. The sequence continues at coordinate 1,797,348 of NZ_CP099738.1, read as the reverse complement.
TCGTGCTGGAAGGCGTACGTCGGCAGGTCGACCCGGCGTGCACCCGTCCCTTCGAACAGTCCCTCCCAAGACACCGGCACGCCGATGACGTGCAGCTGGGCGAACGCGCTCAGCACGGCGGTCTCCTCGGACCTGTCCTTGCGCACGGCGGGCACCGCGACCGCGTCACCGGGCAGCGACTCCGCGGCCAGGGCGGAGAGCACGGAGTCGGGTCCGAGCTCCAGGAACACCGTCGCGCCCGCCTCCGACAGCGCTCGCACGCCGTCGCCGAACCGGACGGTGTCACGCACGTGCCGCACCCAATAGCCCGGTGTGCGGACGTCGGTCGCCAGCTGTCCGGTCACGTTCGACACCACCGGAATCCGGGCAGGTTCGAACGACAGCTCGGCGACCACCTCGGCGAAGTCCGCCAGCATCGGCTCCACCAACGGCGAGTGGAACGCGTGCGACACCCGCAACCTCGACGTCTTGCGGCCCTGCAGCCGCGCGGCGACCGCGTGCACCGCGTCCTCCTCACCGGCGACGACCACCGACGAGGGACCGTTGACCGCCGCGATCGAGACGCCCTCGCCCAGCAGAGCGGAGACCTCGGCCTCGGTGGCCTGGATCGCGAGCATCGCCCCGCCCTCGGGCAGCGCCTGCATGAGCGCGGCGCGCGCGGCGACGAGGCGGCACGCGTCCCGCAGCGACAGCACGCCCGCGACGTGCGCTGCCGCCACCTCGCCGATCGAGTGCCCGCCGACGAAGTCGGGGCGGAGCCCCCAGGACTCCACCAGCCGGAAGAGCGCGACCTCGAACGCGAACAGCGCGGGCTGCGCGTGTCCTGTGCGGTTCAGCGTCTCCTGGTCCGAGCCCCACATCACCTCGCGGAGGCCGGGCTCCCAGTGGGCCAGTACCTCGTCGAGTGCGGCCGCGAACACCGGGAACCGGTCGTACAGCTCGCGCCCCATGCCCACTCGCTGAGCCCCCTGCCCGGAGAACAGCACCGCCAGTTTGCTCGACCGAGCCGCCTCGCCACGCACGACGTGCGGGCTGCGCGCCTCCTGCACCAGTGCGGTGAGTCCGTCGAGCAACTGGTCTCGGTCCGCCGCCACCACGGCGGCGCGCTGTGCGAAGACGGCGCGGGTCGTCGCGAGGGAGAACGCGAGATCGGTCAGTCCGACGTCCACCGCGCTCACGTGCTCGAGCACACGCCGGGCCTGCGCCCGAAGTGCCTCCGGCGTCCGTGCCGACAAGGTGACCGGGAAGGTCCCGCTGACAGCGGGGACGGGAGGTTCCCCGCCCGTGGGCGGCTGTTCGAGCACGAGGTGGGAGTTGGTGCCGCTGGCACCGAACGAGGAGACCGCGGCGCGCCGGGGCCTCCCGGTCTCGGGCCACGGTTCGCTGCTGGTCAGCAACCGGATCGAGCCCGCTGTCCAGTCCACCCCGGACGACGGCTCGGTCACGTGCAGCGTCCTGGGCAGCAGCCCGTGGCGCATCGCCTGGACCATCTTGATCACGCCGGCGACGCCGGACGCGGCCTGGGTGTGGCCGATGTTGGACTTGAGCGAGCCGAGCAGCAACGGCCGATCGCGGTCCTGGCCGTAGGTCGCGAGCAACGCCTGGGCCTCGATCGGGTCTCCCAGCCGGGTGGCAGTGCCGTGCGCCTCGACCGCGTCCACCTCGGACGGGTGGACGCCTGCGACCGCCAGTGCCTTGCGGATGACCCGCTGCTGGGCCGGACCGCTCGGCGCGGTCAGGCCGTTCGACGCACCGTCCTGGTTGATCGCCGAACCGCGGACGATCGCGAGCACGTCGTGCCCGTGGCGCCGCGCGTCGGAGAGCCGCTCCACGACCAGGATGCCGACGCCTTCCGACCATCCGGTGCCGTTCGCCGTGTCGGAGAAGGCCCGGCACCGGCCGTCGGGTGAGAGCGCCCCCATACCGTCGAACTCGATGAGCACGTTCGGGGTGGCCATCACCGTCACGCCACCTGCCAGAGCGAGGCGGCACTCACCGCTGCGCACGGCCTGCACGGCCAGGTGCAGCGCGACGAGCGACGACGAGCAGGCGGTGTCGACCGAGACGGTCGGCCCCTGCAGGCCGAAGGTGTAGGCGAGCCTCCCGGACAGCAGGCTCGCCGACTGCGCGGTCTGCCACTGACCGCCCGGCTCCGCGGACGGGCGGTAGTCACCGCTGCCGCCGCCGACGAACACACCGGTGTCGGTGCCGCGCAGCGAGGCCGGGTCGATCCCGGTGCGTTCCAGTGCCTCCCACGCCGTTTCCAGCACCATGCGCTGCTGCGGGTCCATGACCATCGCCTCACGCGGGGAGATCCCGAAGAACCCGGCGTCGAAGTCCGCGGCGATGTCGAGGTAGCCGCCGTTGGTGGGCGTGCCGCGCGCCATCAGGCCCGCGAGGTCCCACCCCCGGTCGACCGGCAGTCCGCCGATGGCGTCGACCTCACCGCTGACCAGGTCCCACAGGTCCTCGGGCGAGCGCACACCTCCGGGGTAACGGCAGCTCATGCCCACGATCACGACCGGGTCGGTGGTGTCCGCGGTGGCGGTGACGCCCTGGTCGGAGCGTTCCTCCGCCTGGCCACCGAAGAGCTCGCCCAGCAGGAAGCCGGCCAGCTCGGCCGGTGTCGGGTGGTCGAACACCAGCGAGGCGGGCAGGGTCAGTCCGGTCTCGGCGGTGAGCAGGTTGCGCAGGTCGACGGCGGTCATCGAGTCGAATCCGAGGTCGCGGAACGGCCAGTCGTCCTCGATCCCGCCCGGTGAGCCGTGTCCCAGCACCGCCGCGGCCTTGGCCCTGACCAGCGTGAGCAGTGCGGCGCGACGTTCCGCCTCGGTCAGTCCGGCGAGCGCCTCCCGCAGCGGGTTGCTCCGGTCGTGCGCCTGCTCGTCCGGCGCGGGCACGAGGTTCACGAACAGCGGGCCCCGGCGGTTCGCCGCGAAGACGTCCCACTGCACGTGCGCCACGACCAGAGAGCGGCCGTCCGCGCCCGTACGGGCGAGCGCGTCGAACGCCCGCTCCGGCTCCATCGGGGGAAGGCCGTTGTGCCGCAGGTGCGCGGCGGACCGTTCGTCCAACGCGCCCGCCAGCGCGCCCCACGAGACCGACTGACCGGGGAGTCCGCGGTCGCGGCGCAGGCGCGCGATCGCCTCGAGGTAGGCGCCGACCGCCGCCTCCTCCCGCCTGCCGGCGAAGCCCCAGGTCCCGGAGACCGAGCCGCACAGCACGAACCGGTCGAGCGGCCGGTCACCGAGCAGCGCGTCCAGGTCGGCCACGTCGGTGAGCTCCTCGACGAAGTCCCCCGTGACGAACACCGAGGAGGGCGGGAACTCCTCGATCGCGTCCGCGAGCGCGTCCCGCTCCACGAAAACGATCTCGGCGTCGATCTCGGGAAGGTCCACCTCGGCACCGGTCAGGACCAGGCGGGTCGCGCCGCGATCGGCCAGCCAGCGGGCGAGCCGGCGGTCCGCGGTCCCGGCCGCGCCGGCGAGCAGCACCGTTCCACCTGGCTGCCAGGGGTCCGGCGCGACCTCGGCACGGACCAGGCGCCTGCCGACGACGCCGGTGGAGCGCACGGCAACCTGGTCCTCGTCACCACCAGCCGCCAGCACGTCGACGAGCAGGGACAGCACCCGGTCGTCCAGCTCGGCGGGCAGATCGACCAGACCGCCCCACCGCTGCGGCTCCTCGACTGCGACGACCAGGCCTTCGCCCCAGACAGCGGCCTGTCCGGCGCTGCGCAGGCGTTCGATCCGGTCGACTGCGACCGCACCGCGGGTGAGGCACCACAACGGGGCGTCGATCCCGGCCTCGCCCAGGGCCTGGAGCACCGCACCGGGCCAGGCGGTCTCGGCGGGCAGCGCGTCGTCGCCCACGGCCAGGAGGGACACGACCCCGGCGAGGTCGCTGTAGCTCGGCAGCTCGACGGACTCGGACACGCTGACGACCTCGCCACCGAGCGCGTTCGCGACCTCGGACGTCCACGGGTCGTCCTGCCCGGCGGGCACGAGCACCAGCCACTTGTCCGCGGTTCCGGGCGGAACGGGCACCGGCTCCCAGTCCACGCGGTAGCACCAGTCGTCCACTGCGGACCGGCGGATCGGCGCCACCTGCGGCCAGAACCTCTCGCGCTGGAAGGCGTACGTCGGCAGGTCGACGCCGACGGCACCGGTCCCGTCGAAGAAGGCCCGCCAGTCGGGTGTGACACCGGCCGCGTGCAGCCGGGCCAGTGCCGCCACGAGTGCCGCCTCCTCACCACGCCCCTTGCGCTGCGCGGGCACGACGACGGCGTCCTGCGGCAGCGACTCCCCGGCGAGCGCGGACAGCACGGCGTCCGGGCCGAGTTCGAGGAAGGCGGTCACCCCGGCGTCCGACAGGGTCTTCACGCCGTCGGCGAACCGGACGGCCTCGCGGACGTGCCGCACCCAGTACTCGGGCAACCGCATGTCCGTGCCCAGCTCACCGGTCACGTTGGACACGAGGGGAATCCGCGGCGCCTCGAAGGTGAGCTCCGCGAGCACGCGTGCGAACTCCGCGAGCATCGGCTCCATCAACGGCGAGTGGAACGCGTGCGACACCTTGAGCCGGGTGGTCTTGCGGTCACCGAACGCGTCCGCGACCGCCCGCACCGCGTCCTCGGCGCCCGCGACCACCACCGACGCGGGCCCGTTGACGGCGGCGATCGACACGTCCCCGGTCAGCAGCGGCAGGACCTCGGACTCGGTCGCCTGGACCGCCACCATGGCACCGCCGGCGGGCAATGCCTCCATGAGGGCGCTGCGCGCGACCACCAGCCGGCACGCGTCGGCGAGCGACAGCACGCCCGCCACGTGTGCGGCCGTGACCTCGCCGATGGAGTGCCCGCCGACGAAGTCGGGCCGGATGCCCCACGACTCGACCAGCCGGAAGAGCGCCACCTCGACCGCGAACAACGCGGGCTGGGTGAACCCGGTCCGCGACAGCGCCTCGGGGTCCTCGCCCCAGACGACCTCGCGCAGCGGACGGTCGAGGACGAGGTCGAGGTGGGCCGCCACCGCGTCGAACGCCTCCGCGAACACCGGGAAGCGCTCGTGGAGCTCGCGGCCCATGTCCAGGCGCTGAGACCCCTGACCGGAGAACAACACCGCGAGCGACCGCTCGGTGGCGACGTCGCGGATGGTGTCCGCGGTGCCCTCGCCGCGGAGCAGCACCGCACGGTGCCGGAAGGCCGCACGTCCGGTCGCCAGCGTGAAACCGATGTCCAGGACGGACAGGTCGGGGTGCTGCCCGGCGAAGGCGCGCACCCGCTCCAGCTGGGCGTCGAGCGCGGCACGGGTCTTGCCGGAGACCACCCACGGCACCACGTCGGGAGAACGACGCGGTGCGTCGGCCGGACGCGCGGGCGGCGCCTCCTCGACGATGACGTGGGCGTTGGTGCCGCTCAGTCCGAACGCAGACACGCCTGCGCGGCGGGCGTGCCCGTTCCGCGGCCACTCCTGCGGCGCGCGGAGCAGCGACACGCTGCCGGACTCCCAGTCCACGTGGGACGAGGGCTCGTCGATGTGCAGGGACCGGGGCAGGACGCCGTGCCGCAGCGCCATGACCATCTTGATCACGCCCGCGGTGCCGGCCGCGGCCTGCGTGTGGCCGATGTTCGACTTGACCGAGCCGAGCCACAACGGGCGGTCCCGGTCACGGCCGTACGCCGACAGCAGCGCCTGGGCCTCGATCGGGTCGCCCAGCGTCGTGCCCGTGCCGTGCGCCTCGACCGCGTCGATGTCCGCCGGGGCGAGGCCGGAATCGGCCAGCGCCTGCCGGATGACCCTCTGCTGGGAGGGACCGTTGGGGGCGGTGAGGCCGTTCGACGCGCCGTCCTGGTTGACCGCCGAGCCGCGCAGCAGGCCCCAGACCTCGTGCCCGTTGCGCAGCGCGTCGGAGAGCCTTTCCAGGACGAGGACTCCCACGCCCTCCGACCAGGCCGTGCCGTCGGCACCGTCGGCGAACGGCTTGCACCGGCCGTCCGGCGCGAGGCCGCCCTGCGAGGTGAACTCGACGAACGAGCCGGGGGTCGACATCACCGACACGCCACCGGCCAGCGCCAGGGTGCACTCGCCGCCGCGCAGCGCGCGGGTGGCCCAGTGCATAGCGACCAGCGCCGACGAGCACGCCGTGTCGACGGTGACCGCGGGGCCTTCCAGGCCGAGGGTGTAGGAGAGCCTGCCGGACAGCACGCTCGCGGTGGTGCCGGTGGCCACGTACCCCTGCACCTCGTCCCCGGCGTCGGCGAGCAGGTCGGCGTAGTCCTGCCCGTTGGTGCCGATGAAGACACCGGTCTGGCTGCCGCGCAGGGTGGTGGGGTCGATGCCGGCGCGTTCCAGCGCCTCCCAGGCCGTCTCGAGCACCTGCCGTTGCTGGGGATCCATCGCCAGCGCCTCGCGGGGTGAGACGCCGAAGAAGCCCGCGTCGAAGTCGGCGGCGCCGGTGAGGAACCCGCTCTCGGCGGTGGCGGAGTAGCCGCTCGCCAGTGCGGTGAGGTCCCAGCCCCGGTCGTCGGGGAAAGCCGAGATGCCGTCCCTCTCTTCGGACAGCAGGCGCCACAGCCCCTCCGGGGAGTCCACCCCGCCGGGGAACCTGCACCCGATGCCGACGATCGCGATCGGGTCGTCGGCGGCCGAACGGGCCGCACGGACCTCCTGTTCGGGTTCGTCCAGCTCGCCGAGCAGTTCGGACAGCAGGAACTCCGCCATCTCGGCGGGGCTCGGGTGGTCGAACACCAGCGAGGCGGGCAGGGCCAGCCCGGTGGTGGCCGCCAGCGCGTTGCGCAGCTCCAGCGACGTCAGCGAGTCGAAGCCGAGGTCCTGGAACGGCCGGTCTGCGGCTATGGTGCTCGCGTCGGCATGACCTAGGACGGCCGCAACGTGCGCCCGCACCAGTTCCAGCACGCGCCGCGACCGCTCGGCGGCGGGCAGGCCCGCCAGCGAGTCGTCGGCCTGGACCTCGGGCTTGGCTCGCCGGAGCGCCCTGACCTCCGGCAGGTCGGCGACCAGGGGCACGTCGGCGAACGCCGCCCCGAACCTGGTCCAGTCGACGTCCGCGACCATCAGGACGGAGTCGCCGCCCTCGATCGCCTGCCGCAGTGCGCTGATCGCCAGTTCGGGCCGCATAGGCTCGAAGCCGCCGCGGCGCAGCCTGCTCTCCACCCCCGCGGCGTCGACCATGCCCGCGTCGGCCCAGGGGCCCCACGCCACCGAGGTCGACGGCAGGCCGAGGGACCGGCGGTGGTCGGTGAAGGCGTCCAGGAAGGCGTTGGCCGCCGCGTAGTTCCCCTGCCCCGCGGCACCGATGACGCCTGCCGTGGAGGAGAAGGTCACGAACGCGGACAGCTCCGCGCCGATCGTCAGGTCGTGCAGGGCCGTGACCGCGGTCGCCTTGGCGCGCAGCACGGCCGCGAGCGACTCCGGCGTCAGGTCGTCGACCAGACCGTCCTCGATCACGCCGGCCGCGTGGAAGACCGCGGAGAGCGGGAACTGCGCCGGGACGCCGTCGAGCACCGCGGCCAACGCATCCCGGTCAGCGACGTCGCAGGCCACGACGGTGACCTGCGCGCCGAGTTCCGTCAGCTCCCGGCACAGGTCCTCGACACCCGGAGCATCCGGTCCGCGCCTGCTGGTCAGCAGCAGGTGCTCGGCGCCCTCACGGGCGAGCCACCGGGCGACGTGCCCGCCCAGCCCTCCGGTGCCGCCGGTGACCAGCACCGTGCCGGTGGGCCGGAACGCCTCGGCCCCCGGCCGCTCCACCGGCCTGCTGCGCGCCAGCCTGCGCACGAACACCCCGGAGGTCCGGACGGCGACCTGATCCTCGTCGCCGCCCACGACGGTGCCCAGCCGCTGTGCGGTGCGGCGGTCGAGCACCTCCGGCAGGTCGACGAGTCCGCCCCAGCGGCCCGGCTGCTCCAGCGCCACCACGCGGCCGAGGCCCCACACAGCCGCCTGGGCGGGCGACAGCACCTGGTCGGAACGCCCCACGGCGAGAGCGCCGCGGGTGACGCACCAGAGCGGGGCGTCGACGCCCGCGTCACCGAGCGCCTGGACCGCGGTCGCGGTCATCGCGAGGCCCGCTGGCACCTCCGGATGACCCGGCAAGGCACCGTCCTGCACAGCCAGCAGCGACAGGACTCCGGCGAACGGTGTGTCCGCGACCTCCCGCAACCGCTGCGCGAGAGCGGCGCGATCCTCGCAGGGCACCTCCAGGCGGACCACGTCCGCACCCAGTTCTCCGACCAAAGCCTCCTGCCAGTCGTCCGGCGCCGCGGCCGGGGCGAGCAGGAGCCAGGTCCCGGCCGCGGCCCCGCCGCCTCCGGTGACCGGAGTCCAGGACACCTGGTAGCGCCAACCGTCCACAACGGACTGATCACGCCGTGTGCGCCGCCACGACGACAACGCGGGCACCATGGCGCTCACGGTGTCGCCGTCCAGCCCGAGCGACGTGGTCAGCGACTCGATGTCGCCGTGCTCCACCGCCGACCAGAAGGTGTCGTCAGCGCCGCCGAGCGCGGACCCGGTCTCCGGTTCGGGACCGGCGTCCGGCCAGAACCTCTCGTTCTGGAACGGGTACGTCGGGAGGTCGACCCGGCGTCCGCCGGAGCCCGCGAAGAAGGCGTGCCAGTCCACGGCCTGCCCGCGGACGTGCCAGTGCGCGACCGCCAGCAGAACCGACTCGACCTCGGCACGGCCACGCCGCAGGACCGGCGTCATGCCGATCTCCGGCGCCATCCCCGCCAGCACGCCGTCCGGTCCGATCTCCAGGAAGGCCCGCACGCCCAGTGCGGTCAGGCACTCCACGCCGTCGGCGAAACGCACCGCGCGACGCACGTGGTCGACCCAGTAGCGAGCCGTGCAGACCTGCTCCGCCTCGGCCAGAGCGCCGGTCACGTTGGACACGAACGGGATCTCCGGCCGCCGGTAGTCGACGGTCTCGGCGACCCTGCGGAACTCGTCGAGCATCGCGTCCATCAGGGGCGAGTGGAACGCGTGGCTCACCCGCAGCCTGCGGGTGCGGTGGCCGAGGGCCTCGAACCGGGACGCGATGCCGAGCACGGTCTGCTCGACGCCCGCGATCACCACGGCCCGCGGTCCGTTCACCGCCGCGACCGACACCTCGTCCTCGTGTCCGGCGAGCTGCGCCAGCACGTCGTCCTCGGTGGCCTCGACTGCCACCATCGCGCCACCGGACGGCAGTGCCTGCATGAGGCGTCCGCGTGCGGCGACGAGCTTGCACGCGTCGTCGAGGGTGAACACCCCGGCGACGTGGGCGGCGACGAGTTCGCCGATCGAGTGACCCGCGAGGTAGCCGGGCGTGATCCCCCACGACTCGACGAGCCGGTACAGCGCCACCTCGACCGCGAACAGCGCCGGCTGCGTATAGCCGGTCTCGTCCAGGAGAGCGGCCTCCGCGGTACCGGGGTCGGCGAACACGAGCTCGCGCAACGGCCGGTCGAGCTCGGCGTCGAACCGGGCCAGCACCTCGTCCAGTGCGTCGGCGAAGACCGGGAACCGCTCGTACAGCTCACGTCCCGCACCGGCGCGCTGGCTGCCCTGCCCCGTGAAGAGGAACGCCGACGGGCCGGTGGTCGTCCCGGCCTCGACCACGGTGGCCGTCGCCGCGCCGGTGCCCTCGCGCAGCGCCGTGAGGCCCGCCACGAGTTCCTCGGTGTCCTTCGCCACCACGGCCGCGCGCCGCTCGAAGCCGGACCGGGTGGTCGCCTGCGAGAACGCGATGTCGGCCAGGTTCGGCACGGGGTGTGCCGTGACCGCGGACCGCAGCCGGTCCGCGTACGCCCTCAGCGCCTCGTCGGTGCGGGCCGACAGGACCACCGGCACCGAGCCCGGCTCCGGCCGCGCCCCGGGCTCGTCGGCGGCGGGTCCCGCCTCGACGACCATGTGGGCGTTCGTACCGCTGAGGCCGAACGAGGAGATGCCCGCCCGGCGCGGACGCCCGAGCTCGGGCCAGGAGGTCTGCTCGGTCAGCAGCTCGATCGAGCCCGCGGACCAGTCCACGTGGGACGACGGCCGGGTGACGTGCAGCGTCTTCGGCAGGACCCCGTGCCGGAGCGCCTGCACCATCTTGATCACGCTCGCGACACCGGAGGCCATCTGGGTGTGGCCGATGTTGGACTTGACCGAACCCAGCAGCAGCGGGCGTTCCCGGTCCTGGCCGTAGGTCGTGAGCAGGGCCTGGGCTTCGATGGGGTCGCCCAGCGCGGTGCCGGTGCCGTGCCCCTCGACCGCGTCGACGTCGGCGGCGCGGAGCCCCGCGTTGGCCAGGGCCTGCCGGATGACCCGCTGCTGCGACGGGCCGCTCGGCGCGGTCATGCCGTTGGACGCGCCGTCCTGGTTGATCGCCGAGCCGCGGATCACCGCGAGCACCCGGTGGCCGTTGCGCTCGGCGTCCGAAAGCCGTTCCAGGAGCACGATTCCGACGCCCTCGGCGAGGGTCATGCCGTCGGCCGCGTCGGAGTAGGCCTTGCAACGGCCGTCCACCGCGAGCGCCCGCTGCCTGCTGAACCCGATGAAGGCGGCCGGCGTGGACATCACGCTCACCCCGCCCGCCAGGGTCAGCGAGCTCTCGCCCTCGCGCAGCGACTGGCACGCGAGGTGCATCGCGACCAGCGACGACGAACACGCCGTGTCGAGCGTGACCGCGGGTCCCTCCAGGCCGAACAGGTAGGAGATCCGCCCCGAGAGGATGCTCGACAGGGTGCCGGTGACCGCGTGGCCCTCCGATCCCTCGGCGGAGCTCGGGACCGCGGAGCTGTAGTCCTGGTAGCTCGCGCCGATGAACGTCCCGGTCAGGCTGCCACGGGCGGAGCGCGGGTCGATCCCCGCGCGTTCGAAGGCCTCCCACGCGGTTTCGAGCAGCAGGCGCTGTTGCGGGTCCATCGCGAGGGCCTCGCGCGGGGAGATCCCGAAGAAGGCGGGGTCGAAACCGGCGACGTCGTGCAGGAAACCGCCCTGCACCGAGTAGCTCTTGCCCGCGCGGTCGGGGTCGGCGTCGTAGATCGAGGCGGCGTCCCAGCCGCGGTCGGCCGGGAACCCGGAGATCGCGTCTCCGCCGCCCAGCACCAGCTCCCACAGGTCCTCCGGCGAGGTGACCCCACCGGGGTAGCGGCAGGCCATGCCGATGATCGCGATCGGTTCGTCGGAGGTGCCACCGGTCCGGACGGGACCGGTGACCTCGACCGTGCCTCCGGCGATCTCCGCCAGCAGGAAGTCCGCGAGGGCGATGGGGGTGGGGTGGTCGAACACGAGCGTGGCGGGCAGCTTGAGGCCCGTGGCGGCCGTGAGCCGGTTGCGCAGGTCCACCGCGGTCAGCGAGTCGAACCCGACGTCGCGGAACGCGCGCTCCTCGGCCAGGGCGTCCGCGGAGGAGAACCCGAGCACCGTGGCCGCCTCCGTGCGGACCAGGCCCAGCACGGCGCGGCGCTGTTCCACCGACGGCAGGCTCCGCAGGGTGGCGGCGAACCCGCTGTCGTGCGTGCCTTCCTGGTCGGCCTCCTCCACCAGCTTCTGGACCTGGGGCACCTCGTCGAACAGCGGGGTCGGGCGGGCCGAGGTGTAGACCGGGTAGTACCGCTCCCAGTCGATGTCGGCGATCGCCAGCACCGTCTCGTCCTCGACGAGGGCCTGCCGCAACCCGCTCAGTGCGAGCTGCGGGTCCATGAACACGAGTCCGCTCCGGCGGATCTGGTTCGGGTCGACCCGGCCGAGTTCCACGTCGTCGGACCAGATGCCCCACGACACCGCCGTGGCGCGCAGTCCCCTGGCCCGGCGGTGCGCCGCCAGCGCGTTGAGGAACGCGTTGCCGGCGACGTAGGCCGCGTGCTGACCGCTGCCCCACATGCCCGCCGTCGAGGAGTAGAGGACGAAGGCGTCGAGGTCCTCGCCGAGCAGTTCGTCGAGGTTGCGGGCACCGGCCACCTTCGCGTTCAGCACCTCGGCGAAGGCGTCGAGGGTGGTGTCCGCGAGCGAGTGGAGTTCGATGACCGCCGCGGTGTGCACGACGGTGCGGATCACGTGTCCCCCGGCCGCGAGCCGGTCGAGGTGCCCGGCCACCGCCTCGCGGTCCGCGATGTCACAGGCCACGACCTCCGCCGTGGCACCGAGTTCCGCGAGCTCCGCGACCAGCTCGGGCGCCCCGGCGGCGGCGAGACCGCTGCGGTTGGTGAGCACCAGGTGCTCAGCGCCCTGCGCGGCGAGCCAGCGGGCCAGGTGCCTGCCCAGCGTGCCGGTGCCGCCGGTGACCAGCGTGGTCCCCCGGGGCGCCCACTCCCGCGTGGGCGCCTGCCCGCCGGGGGCGGCGGGCACGATGCGGCGGGCGAACGTGCCGGAGGCGCGGAGGGCGACCTGGTCCTCGGCCACCGCGCCGGACAACAGCGCGGCGAGCCGGTGTGCCGCCCGCTCGTCGAGGACCTCGGGCAGGTCCACCACACCGCCGAAGCGGTCGGGGTGTTCCAGAGCCGCCGTCCAGCCCAGGCCGTGCACCATGGCCTGCGCCGGGGAGCTGATCGGATCGGACCGGCCGGTCGACACCGCTCCCCTGGTCAGCAGCCAGAGCGGGGCCTCGCTGTGCTCCAGCGCCTGCACGAGGGTGACCGTGAGCGCGAGTCCCAGCGACATGCACGGCAGCGCGGGACTCGGCTGCTCGGCCGACGCGAGTGCCGACACGACGCCGGTCAGCCCGGACAGGTCACCGAGTCGCTCCACCAGCTCGGTCCGGTCGAGGCAGGAGTCGTCGAGCACGACCTCGCGGACGTCCGCGCCGAGCGCGTTCAGGTGGGCCACCAGGTCGTCCGCATCCCCTGCCGACACCACGAGCCAGTCGCCGGTGAGGGACGAGGCGGTCCTGGCGGCGACGGGGGTCCACACGTCCCGGTACCGCCACGAGTCCACAGTGGACTTGTCGGCCCGCTGCCTGCGCCACGACGACAACGCGGGCAGCACCGCGGCGAGGGACTCCTCGTCGACGTGCAGGCTGGCGGCGAGCAGGTCGAGGTTCTGCTGCTCCACCGCGGTCCAGAACTCCGCGTCGGCGGGATCCGCAGCCGCGGCCGGTTCGAAGAACTGCGGCACCGCCCAGAGGTGTTCGTGCTGGAACGCGTACGTCGGCAGCTCGACGCGGCGCGCGCCGGTCGCGTCGAACAGGCGCGCCCAGTCGACGGGCACACCGCGGACGAAGACCTCCGCGGCCGAGGTGAGCATCCGGGACAGGCCGCCCTGGTCACGGCGGAGCGTCCCGGCCACCACCGCGCGCTCGCCCGCGTCGTCCACGACGTCCTGCACGCCCACGGTCAGCACGGGGTGCGAGCTCACCTCGACGAAGACGCGGAAGCGGTCGTCGAGCAGCCGGCGGATCGCGGGTTCGAACTCCACGGTCTGCCGCAGGTTGCGGTACCAGTACCCGGCGTCCAGCTCAGCCCCGGTGAGCCACTGCCCCGTCACGGTGGACAGGAACGGGATCTCCGGGATCGCGGGCGTCGTCGGCGCGAGGTCGCGCAGCAGTTCGGCTTCGAGGTCCTCGACCTGGGAGGAGTGCGAGGCGTAGTCCACCGCGATCCGCTTCGCGCGGACTCCGGCGGCCGTCAGCCGCTCGACCAGCGTCTCCAGCGCATCGGGCACACCGGACACGACCACGGCGCGCGGCCCGTTCACGGCCGCGACGGACACCTGACCGTCCCACTCGTCCAGCAGGGGTTCGACCTCGGCCACCGGCAGGGCCACCGACACCATCGCGCCGCGACCGGCCAGCGTGCGGGCGATCGCCTGGCTGCGCAGCGCCACGACCCTGGCCGCGTCCGCCAGCGGCAACGCGCCGGACACGCAGGCGGCGGCGATCTCGCCCTGCGAGTGGCCGATCACGGCGTCCGGGACGACACCGCAGGAACGCCACATCTCAGCGAGGGACACCATCATCGCGAACGAGGCGGGCTGCACCACGTCCACCCGGTCCAGCGAGGGCGCGCCCTCCGCTCCGCTGACCACGTCGAGCAACGACCAGTCGACGAACGGTGCCAGCGCGGCGGCGCACTGGGCCATGCGCTCGGCGAACACCGGCGACTCGGCGAGGAGCCGTGCGCCCATGCCCGCCCACTGCGCGCCCTGGCCGGGAAACACGAAGACGACCTTGCCGTCGACATCGGCCGTGCCCGTCACCACGGCGGCCGACGACCCGTTCGCGGCCAGCTCCGCCAGCCCGGCCGAGAGTTCGGCCTGATCCGCGCCCAGCACCACCGCCCGCTGCTCGAACACCGAACGGGAACGCGCCAGCTCGGCGCCCACGTCAACGGGACGGGCGCCCTGCACGGCGAGGAGCCTCTCCGCCTGCGCCCGCAGCGCCGCCTCGGTGCGGGCCGACACGACCAACGGGACCACGGGCAGATCACGAGTCTCCGCGACCTCAACCGGTTCGACGGTGGGGGCCGCCTCCAGCACCACGTGCGCGTTGGTGCCGCTGACACCGAACGAGGACACGGCCGACCGGCGCGGGCGGCCCGTATCGGGCCACTGACGTGATTCCGTCAGCAGTGAAAGCGCACCGGACGTCCAGTCCACGCGCGTCGAGGGCATGTCCACGTGCAGGGTCGCGGGCAGCACGCCGCTGCGCATCGCCATGACCATCTTGATCAGGCTGGCGATGCCCGCCGCCGACTGGGTGTGCCCGATGTTCGACTTCACCGAACCGACGAGCAGAGGCTGCTCCGGGTCACGGTCCCGGCCGTAGGTCGCGAGCAGCGCCTGGGCTTCGATCGGGTCGCCGAGAGGGGTACCGGTGCCGTGCGCCTCCATCGCGTCCACATCGGACGGCGCCAGGCCGGCATTGGCCAGCGCCTGGCGGATCACCCGCTGCTGCGAGGGACCGTTGGGCGCCGTGAGGCCGTTGGAAGCGCCGTCCTGGTTCACCGCGCTGCCGCGCACGATGCCCAGCACCGGATGTCCGTTGCGGCGCGCGTCGGACAGCCTCTCCAGGACCACGACACCGACGCCTTCGGCGAGCGTCATGCCGTCGGCCGCGTCGGAGAAGGCCTTGCACCGGCCGTCGCGGGCGAGCGCCCGCTGCCTGCTGAACGCGATGAAGCCGTTGGGAAGCGGCATCACCGTGGCGCCGGCGGCCACCGCGAGGGTGCTCTCACCGCTGGTGAGGGAGGTGCACGCGAGGTGCAGGGCGACGAGCGACGAGGAGCACGCCGTGTCGACGGTCACGGCCGGGCCCTCGAGCCCGAACACGTACGACAACCTGCCCGAGAGCACGCTCGGGCTGGTGCCGGTGACCATGTGCCCCTCGGAGCCGTCGCCGGCCCCGCTGCCGTAGTCCTGGTAGGACGAACCGACGAAGGCCCCGGTTCGGCTGCCGCGCAGGGTCGCCGGTGCGATCCCGGCGCGCTCGAAGGCCTCCCAGGTCGTCTCCAGCAGCAGTCGCTGCTGGGGGTCCATGGCCAGCGCCTCACGCGGGGAGATCCCGAAGAAACCGGGGTCGAACTCGCCCGCGTCGTGCAGGAACCCGCCCTGGGTCGAGTAGGTGGTACCAGCGTGGTCGGGGTCGGGGTCGTAGAGGGCTGCGGCGTCCCAGCCTCGATCGGCGGGGAACTCCGTGATGGCGTCGGCACCGGACGAGACCAGGTCCCAGAACTCCTCCGGAGAGCTGACACCGCCCGGGAAACGGCAGCCCATACCGACGATCGCGATGGGGTCGTCCGACGGGGCGGAGCCCGCACCCGGTCCCGCGGACTCCCCCGCACCGGCGCCGAGGAGCTCGCCGAGGACGTACTCGGCGAGCGCCGACGCGCTCGGGTAGTCGAAGACCATCGTGGCGGGCAGGGCCAGGCCGGTCGCGGTGGCGAGGCGCTGACGCAGCTCGACCGCCGTCAGCGAGTCGAAGCCGATGTCGCGGAACGCCCGTCCAGCGGGCACCTCCTCGACCGAGCCGTACCCCAGCACCGCCGCCGCTTCGCCGCGCACGAGCTCGACCAGGACCCGCAGCTGGTCCGCCTCCGCGAGACCGCTGAGGCGGCCCGCCAGCTCACCGGACGGACCTTCCGCGTCCACGGAGTTGCCCGAGAGGGTCGCAACCTCCGGCAGGTCACCGAACAGAGTGCTGGGCCGCACGGCGGTGAAGATCGGGAAGTACCGCGCCCAGTCGACGTCGGCCACCACGACCGTGGTGTCACCGCGCAGGACGGCACCGACGAACTCGGAGACGGCCCGGGCAGGGGGCAGGAGGCGGAGCCCGCGGCGGCGCAGGTCACCGGACACGATCTCGTCCGCGCCCATCCCCGCCTCGGCCCAGGGACCGTAGGCTATGGAGGTGGCCGTCAGGCCGCGCGCACGCCGGTGTTCGGCGAGTGCGTCCAGCATCGCGTTCGCCGCGCTGTAGGCGCTTTGGCCACCACTGCCCCAGACGCCCGCGATGGATCCGAACAACACGAACATGTCCAGCTCGCGGTCGGCGAGCAGGGCGTCGAGGTGCACCGCGCCCGCGACCTTGGCGGACATCACCTCGGCGACCAAGGGCAGCCCGAGCGTGTCCAGGCCGTCGGAATGGGAGACACCGGCCGTGTGCACGACGCCGGTGACGTCGAACTCTGCGAGCAGCGCGGCGACCTGGTCCCGCTCGGCGACGTCACAGGCGACGACGTCGACGCGGGCACCCAGGGCGGTCAGCTCGGCCCGGAGCTCGTCCGCGCCGGGTGCGGCGGGCCCCCTGCGGCTGGTGAGCAGCAGGTGCCGCGTCCCGCCACGGGCGAGGCGACGTGCGACCTCTGCTCCGAGCGCTCCGGTTCCGCCGGTCACCAGCACGGTTCCCCGCGTGGAGATGTCGTCGGCGACGACGGGTGCCACCGGGCGTCGCGCGATCCTCCGGCCGAACACGCCCTCCGCGCGCACCGCGATCTGGTCCTCACCGGCAGGTCCGGTCAGTGCGGCGACGAGCCTGCGAGCCACCTGGTCGTCGAAGGCCTGCGGCAGGTCCACCAGGCCACCCCAGCGCCGTGGCACCTCCAGGGCGGCGGTCCTGCCGAAGCCCCACACCGCGGCCTGGGCTGGATGCCTCACGTGGTCGTCCGCCCCGGTCGACACGGCACCACCGGTCACCGTCCACACAGGAGCCCCGAGGTCCGCCTGTGCGAGGGCCAGTGTCTGGACGAGTCCGACGGTGAGCACGGGGTGAGCCGTGCTCGGCCGTTGGTCGAACGCGAGCAGCGACACGATTCCGGCCGGGTTCTCGAACCCGGCGAAGCGTTCCACCACGGAGTCGTGCTCGCCGAGCGCGACGTACTCGACCTCCGCTCCGTGCATGTGCAGCGCGTCGCACACCTCGTCAGCGGGCGCGTCGATCGATTCACCGCCGACCACCAGCCACAGGCCTTCGAGCGTGGCGGCGACGTCTCCGAGGCGGTGCCAGGCGACCCGGTAGCGCCACGACTCGAGCCGCGACCGCTCCTCCGCACCCCGGCGCCAGGCGGACAGCGCGGTGAGCAACGACTCCGGTGTGGTGACCTGGCCTTCCTCCAGGCGCAGGAGCGCCGCGAGCGCTGCCGGGTCACCTTGTTCCACCACCGACCACAGGGTGCCGTCGGCGAGGGTGGTGGCCTGGTCGCCCCGGTCAGCCGCCAAGCCCTCTGGCCAGTAAGCCACGTGCTGGAACGCGTAGGTGGGGAGATCGATCCGCCGCGCGCCCCGCCCGGCGAAGTAGCGGGACCAGTCCACCGGGACGCCCGCCACGTGCAGCCGGGCCACGGCCGTCGCGGCGGCGATCTCCTCCGCTCGATCCGACCGCAGGACCGGCACCGCCAGCACGTCGCCGTCGTCACCGGCGATGTCGCCGATCATGGCGGACAAGACGCTGTCCGGACCGAGTTCCACGAACGTCGTCACCCGCGACTCGCGCAGAGCGCCGACCGCGTCGGCGAAGCGCACGGTCGCGCGCACGTGCTCGACCCAGTACTCCGGGGAGCAGAGCTGCTCCCCGGTGGCGAGGGAACCGGTCAGCGCGGACACCAGCGGGATGCGCGGCGCCGAGAACGTCAAGCCCTCGACCACCTCGCGGAACTCTTCCAGCATCGGGTCCATCAGCGGCGAGTGGAACGCGTGGGAGACGCGCAGTCGCTTGGTCTTGCGGCCGTCCGCCTCGATCCGCGCGGCCACCGCCAGCACGGGTGCTTCCTCGCCCGCGATCACGACCGAGTTCGGGCCGTTGACCGCCGCGATCGACATCTCCGCGGTCAGCAACGGGGTGATCTCGTCCTCGCGGGCCTGGACCGCCACCATCGCACCGCCCCGGGGCAGCGCCTGCATCAGGCGACCACGCGCGCAGACCAGGGCGCAGGCGTCCTCGAGCGACAGCACACCCGCGACGTGCGCGGCCGCGATCTCGCCGATCGAGTGGCCGGCGAGGTAGTCCGGGCGGACACCCCACGACCGCAGCAGGGCGAACAGCGCCACCTCGACCGCGAACAGGGCCGGCTGTGCCCAGCCCGTCCGGTCGAGCGATTCCGCGTCCTCGCCCCACATCACCTCCCGCAGCGGCCGGTCGAGGAAACGGTCGGCCGCGGCGATCACGGTGTCGAGTGCGTCCGCGAAGACCGGGTACCGCAGGGAGAGCTCCCTGCCCATGCCGATCCGCTGGCTGCCCTGGCCCGCGAACACCACGGCGAGCTTGCCGGGCGGGAACTGCTCGCTCCCGATCACGCCGGTGCCGGGACCGCCCTCGGCGAGTGCGGTGAGCGCCCGCGTCAGCGACTCGCGGTCACCCGCCACCACCGCGGCGCGGTGCTCGAAGGCGGACCGGGTGGTCGCGAGCGAGAACGCGACATCGAGGTCCCGGATGTCGGCCCTGCCGTCCACGAAGGACCGCAGGTGTGCCGCCTGGCCGCGCAACGCCTCGGGAGACCTGGCGGAGAGCACCCAAGGAGCGGCGGGAGCATCTGCGGGCTCCGGCGAGGCCACCGGTTCGGGTTGCTCGATGATCACGTGCGCGTTGGTGCCGCTGATGCCGAACGACGACACAGCAGCTCGTCGCGGGCGCTCGACCTCCGGCCACGAGAGGTTCTCGGTCGACAGCTCGACTGCGCCCTCGGACCAGTCCACATGGGACGAGGGAGTGTTGACGTGCAACGTCTTCGGCACGACACCGTGCCTCAGGGCCTGCACCATCTTGATGATCCCGGCGACACCGGCGGCCGCCTGCGTGTGACCGATGTTCGACTTCACCGACCCCAGCAACAGAGGACGCTCGCGGTCCTGACCGTAGGTCGCGAGCAGCGCCTGCGCCTCGATCGGGTCACCCAGCGTCGTACCCGTACCGTGCGCCTCCACCACGTCCACATCGGACGTTCCGAGTCCCGCACTCGCCAACGCCTGGCGAATGACTCGTTGCTGCGACGGACCGTTGGGCGCCGTGAGCCCGTTGGATGCGCCGTCCTGGTTGACGGCCGAGCCGCGCACCACGGCCAGCACCTGGTGGCCGTTTCGCTGGGCATCCGACAGGCGTTCCAGCACCAGCATGCCGACGCCCTCGGCCCAGCCCACACCGTCCGCGCTGTCGGAGAACGCCTTGCACCGCCCGTCCGGGGACAGCCCGCGCTGACGCGAGAACTCCACGAACGACGCCGGCGTCGACATCACCGTCACACCACCGGCCAACGCCAGCGAGCACTCCCCCGCCCGAAGAGCCTGCATCGCCCAGTGCAACGCCACCAACGAGGAGGAGCACGCGGTGTCGATGCTCACCGCGGGGCCTTCGAGTCCGAGGGTGTAGGCCACCCGGCCCGACGCGATGCTCGGCGATGTCCCGCTGCCCTGGTGGCCCTCGAAGTCACCGCCGGCGAGAACGGCGCCGTAGTCGTTGTACATCACGCCCGCGAACACACCGGTCTGGCTGCCGCGCAACGACACCGGGTCGATCCCGGCCCGCTCCACCGCCTCCCACGACACCTCCAGCAACAACCGCTGCTGCGAATCCGTCGCCAACGCCTCCCGAGGAGACATCCCGAAAAACCCCGGATCGAACTCACCCGCATCGTGCAGGAACCCACCCGAGCGGGTGTACGACGTACCGGCGTGATCGGGATCCGGGTCGTACAAGCCTTCCAGGTCCCAGCCACGGTTGCGCGGGAACCCGGTGATCGCGTCCCGGCCTTCGGCCACCAACCGCCACAGGTCCTCCGGCGAGGCCACCCCACCCGGATACCGGCACGCCATCCCCACGATCACGATCGGATCGCCGGTCACGGCCCTCGCGGAGGGCGCGAGGTCGACGGTCTGGCGCCCTTCCACCTCCTCGATCAGGAAGCCGGCCAGCGCGTCGACGGACGGGTAGTCGAACACCAGGGACGCGGGCAGCCGCATGCCCGAGACCGAGGCGAGCCGGTTGCGCAGCTCCACCGACATCAGCGAGTCGAAGCCCAGTTCCTGGAACGCCTTGGTCACGTCGACGTTCGCGGTGTCGGAGTGTCCCAGCACGGAGGCGACCTGTGCCCGCACGAGTTCGACCACCGCGGGCCTGCGCTCGTCCGCGGACAGGCCGGACAACAGCCGGGCGAGCTCACCGGTCCCGGCCACCGACCGGCGCGCGGGGGCGCGGACGAGGCCGCGCAGGATGCCGGGAACGTCGCCCTGCGACCGCAGCGCGCGCAGGTCGAACTGGGCCGGCACGACGACCGGCTGGTCGACGGCCAGTGCGGCGTCGAACAGCGCGAGACCCCGCTCCACCGACAGCGGCGGCATGCCCGAGCGCGACATCCTCTCGATGTCCACCGCGGACAAACCTGTGGTCATGCCCGTGCCGGACTCCCAGGGTCCCCACGCCAGCGACGCCGCCGGCAGACCGAGACCACGCCGGTACCGCGCCAGCTCGTCCACGAACGCGTTCGCCGCCGCGTAGTTCGCCTGCCCGGCGGCACCGAGAACCCCGGCCACCGAGGAGAACAGCACGAAACCACGAAGATCGAGGTCGGCCGTCAGCTCGTGCAGGTGCCAGGCAGCGTCGGCCTTGGCCCGCAACACCGAGGACAGCCGTTCCGGCGTCAGCGACTCCACCACACCGTCGTCCAGAACGGCCGCCGCGTGCACCACCGCCGTCAACGGATGCGCATCGCACACCCCCGCCACCACAGCAGCCACCGCGTCGCGATCCGACACGTCGCACGCCACCACGTGCACCGAGGCACCCAGCCCGGCCAGTTCCTCCACCAGGGCGTCGGCACCCGGCGTCCCCATCCCACGCCTGCCGGCCAGCACCACATGCCGCACACCACGCTCAGCCACCAGGTGCCGAGCCACCACAGCACCCAGACCACCCACACCACCGGTGACCAGAACAGTCCCCTCCGGATCCCAGCCCCGGTCTTGCCCCGGTGACGCCGCGGCCCTGGCTAGCCGAGGAGCCAGCAGCCGCCGGTCGCGGACGACGAGCTCGGACTCACCCGAACCCAGTGCCTGGAACAGCAGTCCGGCGTCCACGGTGCCGCACTCCAGTTCCACGAGCCCGAACCGCCCGGGGTGCTCGGACATCGCCGACCGCAGCAGACCACGCACCGCGGCCGCGGCCAGGCCACCGCGGGTCACGAAGACCAGGCGAGAGTCCTCGGAACGGTTCTCGCCCAACCACTCCTGGACGAGCTCCAGCACCCGCGAGGTCGCCTGGTGGGCGGCTTCCCGCACATCGTCCGCATCGCATCGCACCGGGACGACCACCACGCCGTCCGGCACGGCCGCCAGGTCCTCGCACACCTCGACGCCGAGGTCCAGTCCCGTTCCCAGCACGGCGACCGGTTCGACCTGCTCGCCCATGACCGGCGCGACCCACTCCACCTCGAACAGGGCGTCCGCGCCCGCGGCGAACTGGTCGGCGGTCACCGGACGCACCGTCAGGGAGTCGACGCTCAGCACAGGTGCACCGGTCTCGTCGGCCGCGGTGAGCGACACCTGCCCGGTGCCGGACCTGACCAGCCTGACGCGCAGTCCCGACGCGCCGGAGGCGTGCAGTGACAGTCCCTGCCAGGAGAACGGCAGTCCTGCCGGTTTCTCGTCCCCACCCTCCAGCATCAGCACGTGCAGGGCCGCGTCGAGCAGTGCGGGATGCACGCCGAAGGCAGCGGCCTCGTCCCGCTGGTCGTCCGGCAGCACGACCTCGGCGAAGTACTCGCCGGCGGTGCCGCGCCACGCCCGCCGCAGTCCCTGGAACGCCGGGCCGTAGCCGAAGCCCGCGTCGGCAAGAGCGTCGTAGCACCCGGCCAGTTCCAGTCGCTCGGCACCGTCGGGGGGCCACGCCGCCGCGAAGCGGGACTCGACCACGGGCTCGCCGGACGTGAGCACACCACTCGCGTGGAGCACCCAGTCGTCGTCACCGCCGTCATCGGGCCTCGAGTGCACCCGGACGACCCGGCTCCCGTCGTCCTCCGGCACACCCACCCACACCTGCACCTGGATCGCTCCGCGACCGGTCAGCACCAGGGGCGCGACCATGGTCAGCTCGTCGATCCGCCCGCAGCCCGCCTCGTCACCCGCGCGCACCGCCAGCTCGGCGAGCGCGGTGGCGGGGACGAGCGTCTGCCCGAAGACGACGTGGTCGGCGAGCCACGGGTGAGCAGGCAGCGACAACCGGCCCGTCAGCACGACCTCACCGGTCCCCGCGACCGAGACGGCGGCTCCGAGCAGGGGGTGCTGCGGCGAGCCCAGTCCGGCCGCGGCCACATCGGTCGCGGCGGAGACTCCCCGCGGCCAGAACCAGTCGTGGTCGAAGGCATAGGTCGGCAGGTCCGCGAACCGCCCGGCAGGCACGATCCGGCGCCAGTCGACCTCCACACCGCCCACGTACAGCTGTCCCACAGCGACGAGCACGGTGCTCTCCTCGTCGCGGTCCTTGCGCAGGGCGGGAACCGCGAGGCCGTCCTCGACCAGACCGGTCAGCACGCCGTCCGGTCCCAGCTCCAGGAACACCGTCGCTCCGGCGTCGGACAACGCGTGTAGCCCGTCGGCGAACCGGACCGCCTCCCGCACGTGCCGCACCCAGTACCCCGGCGAGCACACCTCGTCGGTGACCAGAGCACCGGTCACGTTCGACACCAACGGCATCAACGGCTCACGGAACGACACACACTCCAGCGCCGCCGCGAACTCATCGAGCATCGGCTCCATCAACGGCGAGTGGAACGCGTGCGACACGCGCAGACGCGACGTCTTGCGATCCCCGAACCGAGCGGCGATCTCCAGCACCGCGGCCTCGTCGCCCGCGACCACCACCGAGTCCGCCCGGTTCACCGCCGCGACCGACACACCCTCGCCCAGCAACGGCAGAACCTCGGCCTCCGTCGCCGCGATCGCCACCATCGCCCCGCCCGACGGCAACGCCTCCATCAGACCGGCACGAGCCCGCACCAACGTGCAGGCGTCATCCAGCGACAGCACCCCGGCGACATGCGCCGCCGCCACCTCACCGATCGAATGCCCCGCCACGAAATCCGGCGTGACACCCCACGACTCCACCAACCGGAACAACGCCACCTCAACCGCGAACAACGCCGGCTGAGCAAAACCCGTACGGTCCAGCAACTCCTGATCCGAACCCCACATCACGTCCCGAAGCCCCGGCTCCAACCGAGCCAGCACCTCGTCCAACGCCGCAGCGAACACCGGGAACCGCCCGTACAGGTCGCGGCCCATCCTCAGCCGCTGCGAACCCTGACCCGAGAACAAGAAGGCCACCCGCCGGCCCGCCGCCACGCCACGCGCGACCTCGGCAACACCCTCCTCCGAAGCCAGCAACACCGCCCTGTGCTCGAACACCGAACGCCCCAGCAGGGTCCAGCCCACGTCTGCCCGCGAGTCCGCGACAGCCTTCAACCGCTCGACCTGCGAGCTCAGAGCGGCCTCGGACTTGGCTGAGACCACCCACGGCACCACACGTGCATCCACCGGCTCCGGTACGGCCGCCGGCTCCGGCTGCTCGATGATCACGTGCGCGTTCGTGCCGCTGATCCCGAAGGACGACACACCAGCACGCCGCGGCCGACCCACCTCCGGCCATGCGACAGACTCCGTCGACAGCTCGACCGCACCCTCGGACCAGTCCACATGCGACGAAGGCGCGTCCACGTGCAACGTCTTCGGGACAACGCCGTGCCGCAACGCCTGCACCATCTTGATGATCCCGGCGACACCGGCTGCCGCCTGCGTGTGACCGATGTTCGACTTCACCGACCCCAGCAACAACGACCGATCCCGATCCTGACCGTAAGTCGCGAGCAGCGCCTGCGCCTCGATCGGATCACCCAGCGTCGTACCCGTACCGTGGGCCTCGACAACATCCACATCGGACGGTGACAGCCCCGCACTCGCCAGCGCTTGACGGATCACCCGCTGCTGCGACGGGCCGTTCGGCGCCGTCAACCCGTTCGACGCACCATCCTGGTTCACCGCCGAACCACGTACCACGGCCAGCACCTGGTGACCGTTGCGCCGGGCATCGGACAGGCGTTCCAGCACCAGCATGCCGATGCCCTCGGACCAGCCCACACCGTCCGCACTGTCCGAGAACGCCTTGCACCTGCCGTCCGGGGACAGGCCGCGCTGACGCGAGAACTCCAGGAACGCTCCCGGCGTCGACATCACCGTCACGCCACCGGCGAGCGCGAGCGAGCATTCTCCGGCCCGCAACGCCTGCATCGCCCAGTGCAACGCCACCAACGACGACGAACACGCCGTGTCCACCGACACAGCAGGACCTTCGAGGCCCAGCGTGTACGCCACCCGGCCCGACGCGACACTCGGCGATGTCCCGCTGCCCTGGTGGCCCTCGAAGTCACCGCCGGCGAGAACGGCGCCGTAGTCGTTGTACATCACGCCGGCGAAGACGCCGGTCTGGCTGCCGCGCAACGACACCGGATCGATCCCGGCCCGTTCCACCGCCTCCCACGACACCTCCAGCAGCAGACGCTGCTGCGAATCCGTCGCCAACGCCTCCCGAGGAGACATCCCGAAAAACCCCGGATCGAACTCACCCGCGTCATGCAGAAACCCACCCGACCGCGTGTACGACGTACCAGCGTGATCCGGATCGGGGTGGTAAAGGCCGTCCAGGTCCCAGCCGCGGTTCACCGGAAAACCGGTCACCGCATCACGACCGTCCACCACCAGACGCCACAGGTCCTCCGGCGAGGACACACCACCCGGATACCGGCACGCCATCCCCACGATCACGATCGGATCGCCGGACGTGGCCGGCACCGCCCGCGCGCTCGCGACCTCGGCGACCGACCCGAGCGCCTCGTCGACGAGGAACCTGGCGAGCGCGTCGACGGACGGGTAGTCGAACACCAGCGTCGCGGGCAACCGGACGCCCGCCACCGCGGCGAGCCGATTGCGCAGCTCCACCGCCGTCAACGAGTCGAACCCGAGGTCCTTGAACGCACGGGCGGCATCCACCTCAGCCACGTCCGCGTACCCGAGCACGGCGGCCACCTGGGCGCGCACCAGTTCCACGGCCACGTTCCGGCGCTCGTCGTGGTCCAGCCCGGACAACCGCCGCGCCAGCTCACCGGTCCCGGCCACCGTCCGGCGCCCCGGAACGCGGACCAGCCCGCGCAGCACCGCGGCGACGTCGCCACCGGCGCGCAGCGCGGGAACGTCCAGCCGGACCGGCACCACCACCGGCTCGCCGGTGGCCAGGGCGGCGTCGAACATCGCCAGCCCCTGCTCCACCGACAGCGCCGGCACCCCCGACCGCGACATCCGTTCGAGGTCCGCACCGGCGGTCATGCCCGTCTCCCACGGCCCCCAGGCCAGGGACGCCGCGGGCAGCCCGAGACCGCGCCGGTACCGCGCCAGCTCGTCCACGAACACGTTCGCCGCGGCGTAGCCGGCCTGGCCCGCGGCGCCCACGACACCAGCGAACGACGAGAACAGGACGAAACCACGAAGATCGAGGCCGGCTGTCAGCTCGTGCAGATGCCACGCCGCATCGGCCTTCGCCCGCAACACCGCCGACACCCGCTCCGGCGTCAACGACTCCACCACACCGTCGTCCAGCACGGCCGCCGCGTGCACCACCGCCGTCAACGGATGCGCATCAGGCACCTCCGCCAGCACAGCAGCCAGCGCCTCACGATCCGACACATCACACGCCACCACCCGCACCGAGGCACCCAGCCCCGACAACTCCTCCACCAACGCACCAGCACCCGGCGTGTCCATCCCACGCCGACCCACCAACACCAGATGCCGCACACCACGCTCAGCCACCACATGCCGAGCCACCACAGCACCCAGACCACCCACACCACCGGTGACCAGAACGGTCCCCTCCGGATCCCATCCGGAATCCTCGGTGACCGCTCCCGGCGCCAGGCGGGCCAGCCGGGCCGCGAACAGCCGCCCGTCCCGCACGGCCACCTCGGGCTCCCCCGTGCCCAGGGCGGCCGACAGCAGCGCGGGGTCGACGTCGCCAGGCGGCAGGTCCACCACCCCGAACCGGCCGGGGTGCTCGGACATCGCCGACCGCAGCAGACCGCGCACAGCCGCCGCGGCCAGTCCACCGCGGGTCACGAAGACCAGCCGCGAGTCCTCGGAACGGTTCTCGCCCAGCCATTCCTGGACCAGGGCGAGAGCAGACGACGTGCAGCGGTGCGTCGACCCGACCACGTCGTCCGAGGCGCCTTCCACCGCGACGAGGACGGTTCCCCCGGACGTCCCGGTGAGGCCGTCGAGCCTTTCGGCGTCGAGGCCGAAGGTGTCCGCGCCGATGACGGCGACCGCGGCCACCCCGGGCCCGCTGGGCAGGGCAACGGACTCGATCCGGTAACCACCGTCGGTGGCCGTGAGGGTGCCGGCACCCGCCCGCAGGACGAGGGTGTCGACCGACGCCACCGCCGCACCGGACTCGTCGGCGGCGGCGATCGCGACCGCGTTCTCCCCCGCGCTGGTCAGGCGCACCCGGATCGCCGTCGCGCCCGAGGCGTGCAGTGACACGCCCTCCCAGGAGAACGGCAGGGCACCGGGGGTGGTCATGCCGGTGAAGGAGACCGCGTGCAGGGCCGCGTCGAGCAGCGCCGGGTGGATCCCGAACGACGTGCCGTCCTCGGCCTGGTCGGGGAGGACCACCTCCGCGAACACGTCACCCGCACGCCGCCACACCGCGCGCAGCCCCTGGAACACGGGGCCGTAGCCGAAGCCCGCGTCGGCCAGTTCGTCGTACAGGCCGTCCAGTGCGACCGGGTCGGCCCCGGCGGGCGGCCATTCCCGCGCGTCGAACTCCGCGGTACGGGCTCCCGTCGCCAGCACGCCGCTCGCCAGCTGGGTCCAGGGCTCGTCGTCCGCGCCGTCCGGGCGCGAGTTGATCGTCAGGGGACGGCGACCGGTCTCGTCCGCACTGCCCACCCACAGCTGCACCTGCACGCCGCCCTGTTCGGACAACACGAGCGGCAGAGCCAGCGTCAGCTCCTCGACCACGTCGCAGCCGACCTCGTCCCCCGCTCGGAGCGCGAGTTCGAGCAGTGCCGTCCCCGGCACGAGCAGGTTCCCGCGCACCGCGTGGTCGGCGAGCCACGGGTGCGACTCGATGGAGAGCCTGCCGGTCAGGAGCACGCCGTCGGAGCCGGCGAGGGAGATCGCGGCGGCGAGCAGGGGGTGGCGGGCGGCGCCGAGGCCCGCCGTGCGCAGGTCACCGAGATCAGCGAAGGCGTTCTTCGGCCAGAAGCGCTTGTGCTGGAAGGGGTACGTCGGCAGGTCGACCAGTCGCGGCTCGGCGGGCGCGAAGTAGTCCGCCCATCGCAGGGGAACTCCCCGCACGTGCAGGGCCGCCACCGCGGCGGCGACGCAGTCCGGCTCGGCCTTTCCCCTGCGGAGCAGAGGAAAGGCAGTCACATCGTCGGCGCAGTCCTGGGCGAGCGCGGAGAGGACGCCATCCGGACCGGCCTCCAGGAACGTGGTCACCCCGTGCTGCCGCAGCCATTCGACGCTGTCGGAGAAGCGGACCGTCCGACGGACGTGGTCCACCCAGTAGTCGGCCGAGGTCAGCAGATCGGCCGCTGCCTGGGCCCCGGTCGCGGTGGACACCACGGGCACCAGCGGCACCTGCGGGGACAGGCCCGTGACGACCTCGCGGAACTCCGCCAGCATCGGTTCCATCAGAGGCGAGTGGAACGCGTGCGACACGCTCAGGCGGCTGGTCTTGCGTCCCCGGCCCTCGAAGTGGGCGGCCACCTCCAGGACGGCGGCCTCCTCGCCCGCGACGACGAGCGCCGCCGGGCCGTTGATCGCCGCGATCGACACCAGGTCCGACAGCAGCGGGCGGACCTCGGCCTCCGTTGCCTGGATCGCGACCATCGCCCCTCCGGAGGGCAACGCGCGCATCAGTCGTCCCCTGGCGGTCACGAGGACGGCGGCGTCCGGCAGGGAGAACACACCGGCGACGTGCGCGGCGGCGATCTCACCGATCGAGTGCCCGGCGAGGAAGTCCGGCCTGAGGCCCCACGACTCGGCCAGCCGGTAGAGGGCCACCTCGATCGCGAACAGCGCGGGCTGGGCGTATCCCGTGTCGTTCAGCGTCTCGCTGTCGTCGCCCCACATGACCTCCCGCAACGACCGGTCGAGGTGTGCGTCCAGTGCGGCGAGCACCTCGTCCAGAGCCTGTGCGAAGACCGGGAAGCGACGGTAGAGCTCACGTCCCATGCCGACGCTCTGCGATCCCTGTCCGGTGAAGAGCACCGCGAGCTTCGGACGGCCCAGTGCGACGCCCTCGACCAGCCCGGCCGCGGGCTCACCCGCGGCCAGCGCGGCCAGACCGGTCCGGAGCTGCTCCAGGTCCGTCGCGACCACCGCCGCGCGGTACTCCATCGCTGATCGCGAGCACGCCAGCGAATAGGCGACGTCGACCAGTTCTCCGTCCACACCGGACAGCAGTGCGGCCTGTGCCCGCAGTGCCGCACGTGTCCTGCCCGCGACGACCACCGGCAAGGCGGCTGGTTCGTGCGCGGGCCGCTGCTCGACGGGCAGTTCCGGAGCCTGCTCGATGACGGCGTGGGCGTTCGTACCGCTGATGCCGAAGGACGAAACCGCGGCGCGGCGCGGTTCTCCCGTCTCCGGCCAGGCGACGTTCTCGGTCACCAGGCGGACGGCTCCCGCCGTCCAGTCCACCTTGGACGTGGGCTCGTCGACGTGCAGGGTCCTGGGCACGACCCCGTGCCGCATCGACATGATCATCTTGATGACGCCCGCCACACCGGCCGCCGCCTGCGTGTGGCTGATGTTGGACTTCACCGATCCGAGCAGCACCGGCCGGTCCGCCGGACGCGCCTGCCCGTAGGTCGCCAGCAGCGCCTGGGCCTCCACCGGATCGCCGAGCGTCGTCGCCGTGCCGTGTGCCTCGACCACGTCCACCTGGTCGGCCGACAGCCTGGAGTTGATCAATGCCTGTTCGATGACCCGCTGCTGGGAGGGACCGTTCGGAGCGGTGAGGCCGTTCGACGCCCCGTCCTGGTTGACCGCCGATCCCCTGATCACCGCCAGCACCCGGTGACCGTTGCGCCGGGCGTCGGACAGCCGCTCCAGGACGAGCACGCCGACGCCCTCTGCCCAGCCGGTTCCGGTCGCGGAGTCGGCGAACGAGCGGCAGAACCCGTCCACCGCGAGGCCACCCTGCTTGCTGAATTCGGCGAACGTGGCCGGGCTCGACATCACGGTCACGCCGCCCGCCAGCGCGAGCGAGCACTCCCCCGACCGCAGCGACTGGGTGGCCAGGTGCAGGGCGACCAGGGACGACGAGCACGCCGTGTCGATCGTGACCGCCGGACCCACCAGGCCGAAGGTGTAGGAGATCCGTCCGGAGAGGACGCTGCCGGTGGTGCCGGTCAGGCCGAAGCCCTCGACGTTGTCGTCCGGGCCGACCCGGTAGTCCTGTGCCATCGCGCCCATGAACACGCCGGTGGGGCTGCCCTTGACGGACACCGGATCGACGCCCGCGCGTTCGAACGCCTCCCAGGCGGCCTCCAGCACGACCCGCTGCTGCGGGTCCATCGCCAGAGCCTCGCGAGGTGAGATGCCGAAGAAGTCGGCGTCGAAATCGGTCGCCTCGTGCAGAAAGCCGCCGGACGCGGTGTCGGAGCCGCCCAGCGCCTCCACGTCCCACCCACGCCCAGTGGGAAAGGCGGAGATGCCGTGCTCCCCGTTGACGACCATCGTCCAGAGATCTTCAGGGCCCGTCACGCCTCCGGGATAGCGGCAACTCATACCGATCACCGCGATCGGCTCCGTGCTCGCCGTCTCCAGCTCGTGCAGTCGCTGGCGCGTGGTCCGCAGATCGGCGGTCGCGCGCTTGAGGTAGTCCCGAAGCCTCTGCTCGTGGTCCATCCCACTCAACCCATCTCGGCGACTGAAGTGTCAGCCGGACACCAAGAACCAGACGAATGACGTGTTTTCCGGAGGATCACAGCTCGCGCGTGCTGATCTCCCTAGTGTTTGGAGCTACCAGCTCGCGCCGAGCGCCAGGTCCGCGAACCGCTCTTCCAGGGAGACCTGACGGAGATCGGCGTCGACCATCATGCGCATCAGGTCCGCGAACTCGACCGTCGGTTTCCAGCCCAAATCGGCCAGCGCCCTGGCCGGATCCGCGCACAGCGTCTCCACCTCCGCCGGCCGCACCAGCGAAGGGTCGATCACGACGTGGTCCCGCCAGCGGAGACCGACGTGGTCGAAGGCGATGCTCACGGCGTCCCTCACCGAGTGCATCGCGCCCGTTCCGATGACGTAGTCGACGGGCTCCTCCTGCTGCAGCATGAGGTGCATCGCGCGCACGTAGTCACCCGCGTATCCCCAGTCGCGCACGGCATCCAGGTTCCCCAGGCACAACTTCTCCTGAAGCCCCAGCTTGATCCGCGCGACGGCGAGAGAGATCTTGCGGGTGACGAACTCGGTTCCGCGGCGCGGCGACTCGTGGTTGAAGAGCATCCCGGACACGGCGAACATCCCGAACGACTCGCGGTAGTTGCGCGTGATGTAGTGGCCGTACGTCTTCGCCACGCCGTACGGGCTGCGGGGGTGGAAGAGGGTGCGCTCGGTCTGCGGGGTCTCCGCCACCATGCCGAACATCTCCGACGAGGAAGCTTGGTAGAAACGGATTCCGCTGCCCTCGACCGGCCGAGAGCGGTCGAGACCGCTGACCATCCTGATCGCTTCGAGCATGCGCAGGACACCCAGGCCGTTGACCTCGGTGACCAGTTCGGACTGCTGCCAGGACATGGGCACGAAGGAGATCGCGCCGAGGTTGTACACCTCGTCCGGGTGGCTGAGGTCCACGGCGGAGACCAGGCTCGCCTGGTCCAGCAGGTCGCCGTCGACGAAGGTGATGTCCGAGATCAGCCTGCTGACCCTGGACTTGCGCGGGTTCGCCTGCCCGCGGACGAGACCCCAGACCTCATACCCCTGCTCCAGCAGGTGCTCAGCCAGGTACGAACCGTCCTGCCCGGTGATACCGGTGATCAACGCCCGCTTGCTCATGGGGATCCTCTCGTCATCACGGACGGGCCGCCGGCACCGCGAGCATCCACCGCGTCCGATCTCGTTCGGTGCGCGCACCCAGGCCCAGGTTCGAGTCAAGCGCCTGCCGAGTCGCGAAATGACTAGAGTTCGGCCCTCTGTCCAACCAGGACCGGGGGTGGGTGGTCCCGGTACCCCGCCGCCCTGGGCGGCTGTCGCACCTCGTCTCGAGCCGCGATGCCGCGTGGCCGCTCCTGCCTCACGAGCGCGGAAGATCGAGCCGGCCCGGGCAGCCGCGTACAGAATATGGAACTGCGAACCATATATTGCGCAATGGCACGGCCGTATGGCTCAATAGGTCACCAGCAAGAGCGACGTAACGACGCAATCTGACTACAGAGAGTCAGAACAGGCGCTCCGACGGGTGGCTGCTCTATGACAGAGAGTGAGCCGAGATGAGGAGAAGGACAGGATCCGTGCGTCTCCTTGGCCGTGATCCCGTACTGACCACGCTGGCCCAGCTGGCCCACTCCGCTCGGCGCGGTTCAGCACACTGTGTCATCGTTCGCGGTCGTCGCGGCAGCGGCAAGACCGCCCTGCTCCACGAAGTGGCCGAACACGCGACGCGGTCCGGGGATCTCGTGCTGACGCCGGAGGCCGGTGCCGACCAGTCGGCGTTGTGGGCCATCTCGGAACTCCTCGAGCCCACCGGCGCGCGCATCGGCGGCGCGGCCGCCACCCTGTACCCGGTGCTCCGCAGGGTTCACCGGACGCTTGCTCGGCTCACCGCGGCCAAGGCCGCCTGCCTCCTGCTCGACGACCTCCGCACCGACGACGAGGCAACCCTGTCGTGGTTCGACTTCACCCTGCGGCGATCCGAAGGGCTGCCGTTGTTCATCGTCGCCACCACGGTTTCGGACTCCTCCGAGTCGCCGTTGGTGAACCTGGCCGTGCACGCGAACTGCACCGTGCTGGACCTTCCCCCGCTCCCCCTGTCGGCGACCGCCGCCATCATGGCGAGAGACCTCGAAGCGGGTGCGGAGCCGTGGCAAGCCGAAGTGTGCCATCGCTTGTCCGCGGGCAATCCCGGAGCACTCGTCTCCCTGCTCGACCGGTTGCGCGAACGACGAGGTGCGGTCGCGAGTCCGGACGGAGGCGTGCTCGACCCGGAACTGGTGACGACCTCCGTGATCTCCCGGCTCGGCGCGCTGTCCGATCGCACCCGAGCGGTCGCGACGGCCGTCGCCGTGCTCGGACGGACCGACCCGGACCTCGTCGGGCCGCTGGCGGGCCTCGCACCGAGCGCGGTTCCCGGCGACCTGCACGCCCTGTGCCGCGACCACCTGCACCGGCACGATCAACCGGAACCGCTCTGGGAGTCGACCCGTGCGGCGATCCTCAGCACCGTCCCGACACCGGAACTCACGGCTCTGCGCACTCGGGCGGCGATGCTGCTGCTGGACAACGGCCGACCGGCCGACGAGGTGGCGGAGCAACTGCTCGCACTCGACCGCGCCGACCAGCCGTGGATGTCCCAGGTGCTGGTCGGCGCCGCTGCGGCGGCATCCGCTCGCGGCGACGCCGCCACCGCGGTGCACTGCCTGACGAGAGCGTTGGAAGGCGACCCGGCCAACCTGCCGGCCCGCACGACTCTCGCGATGCGGCAGACGAGGACCGATCCGGTGGCGGCGATGGCGAGCCTGGCGGAGGTGTTCGAGCGCTCGGCGGATCCCGTTCTGCGCGCGAGGATCGCCGTGGCGCACGCGCTGGCCGCCCGGACCTGCGGACAGCCCCTTCGCGGCCGCGGGTTGCTGCTGTGCGCGACGACGGAGTCACCCGCTTCCTCCGGCGGTCATCACGGCGACGAAGACCTGCGTGCGCTGCTCGATGCCGCGTTGCTCGCGGTGACACTGGCGGACCCGGCGACCGCGACGACGGCGGCGGCCCGGCACGCCGCCGGGATCCGCGTTCCCGAAGGACGTACAGCCTCCCGGCAGTGCCTGCTCGCCATGATCGCCGACACGACGATGCGGATCGGCGGTGACGTCGCCGAGGCGGTACAGCTGGCACGGCAGGCAGTGGCCGGCGACTCGGTGGACGACTGGTCGACTCCGGCTGCCGCGGAGGTGCTGCGCTGTGCGGGCCGGTTCGACGAGGCGGAGGCCGCGCTCGACCGCGCGGTGTCGCGGTTCACCGCCGAGGAGGACGAGCTCGGCCTGTGCAGGCTGTTCCAGAGCCGGGCCCGCGGGCTGGTCGCGACCGGGTCCCTCACCGAGGCGGAGAGCGAGGCCCGGACGGCCTTCGCCATCGCCGAACGCAACTCCTGGCTGTCGCACGAGCCGGGCATCGCGATCACCTTGGCTCTGGTCAACTCCAAGCTCGGCAGGCCGCTGGAGGCACAGGCGTTGCTCGACGACGTCGGACGCGCTTCCGTGTCGGGCCGGACCACCGAGCACCACGAGTTCCTCCACGCCTCGGCCTGGGCCGCCATCGCGCGCAACGACTGGTGCGCCGCGATCGACGCCCTGTTCGAATGCGGGAGGGTCATGACCGGATCCGGCATCAGCAACCCGGTCCTGGTCCCGTGGTGGGTGGAGGCGGCGATCATCTCGGCGCTGCTGGTCGGCCGGTGCGAGCCGGCGGACGAGGCGCTGGAGGCGGGCAGGACCATGGCGCGCCGGTGGCACACGCCGGAGAGCGCGGCGCTGGTCACGATGGTCGAGGGGGTGATCAACTCGGACATCGCGCTGCTGGCCGACGCCTCCAGGTCGTTCTCGGGACTGCCGACCCGTCAGTGGCAGGCCTTCTCCGAACTAGGCCTGGGCAGGGTGCACGTGATGGCGGGGCAGAACGTCGCCGCCCGTTCGCACCTGCGCAAGGCGATCAGCCTGATGCTGAGCAACGGCACCTCGCCGTGCATAGACGAGGCACGCCGTCTCCTGCACCTGGCCGGAGGCCGGATGCGGGTGCGGCCGGGCGCCGCACACGACGTGCTCAGCGCCAGTGAGCGCAGGGTCGTCGACCTCGCTGCCGCCGGAGCGACCAACCGCGAGATCGCGAACGCCCTCTACGTCAGCCTGCGCACGGTCGAGATCCACCTGACCAAGGCCTACCGCAAACTCGGGATCTCGGGTCGGTCGCAGCTGCGCGCCGCGTGCACGATCGAGGCCAGGTCGGGCTGATCCCGAATGCGGAACGCGCCCTTGGCCGGCGGGGTACGACCGCTGATCGAGGCGGTGGGCCTCCCCGACCGGCCCGCCCACGCCAGGACGGCGGTACTAGGGCTTGACCACCCTGGCGACCGCCCGGGACAACGTGGTCAGGTCGGCGACGATGTCCTCACGCAACTGGTCGGTGACCCTGGCGGACAGCAGCGTCGCACTCACCGCGATGCTCCGCGACGGTCCCCCTGGCACCGCGACCCCGAAACAGGACACGCCCTCGGTGTTCTGCTGATCGTCCATCGCGTAGCCGCGTCGCGCGGTCACCTCGAGGTCCTCCTTCAGAGACTCGACGGACCGGTGCGACCGGGACGTGAGGACCGGGAGTTCCCCGACCTCCGCCAGCCGCTGCTCCAGCTGGGCAGGGGGCAACTGGGCGAG
Source organism: Lentzea sp. HUAS12 (assembly GCF_024125735.1). NCBI lineage: Bacteria > Bacillati > Actinomycetota > Actinomycetes > Pseudonocardiales > Pseudonocardiaceae > Lentzea > Lentzea sp. HUAS12. The sequence continues at coordinate 1,762,253 of NZ_CP099738.1, read as the reverse complement.
CATCGCCTTGCCCAGCGCGGTCACGACCGCGGGCATCCGCCTCCCGATGTCGCTGGCCAGCCGGATCGGCTGCGTACCGTCGTGCCGCGCCAGGTACAGCACGTCCGTCCCGTCCAGGATCGCGAGAAGCATCGTCTCGGCGTGCGCCGTGGGCAACGTCGCCGCCGCGCGCCGGAACTCGGCGACGATGTCGGTGCTCGCGAGGAAGCTCTGCCCGAACTCGACGACCCTGTAGTCCAGTGCCCACAACCCGTCCACCCTGCGGACCACGTGGCTGTCCTCGAGCGCCGCACACACGTTGGCCACCGTCGACTTGGCGAGGTCGAGGGATCGGGCCAGGTCGGCGAGCCGGGTGGGGACACCACGGCGTGACAGCTCCTCGAGCACCCCGATCGCTCTCGTCACCGCCGGCGACCGGCTCTCGATCGACCGCAGCGAACGCCGTCCTGCCGCATGCGGGTCGGACACTGGCACACCCCCTTGCGCGGTGCCCCGTGACAGCCGTGCCACTACGCAGGTGCCGACGAGACGATGCCATGATAGAGGGCGCGCGAGCGACGGCCGTCCGAACCGGATCACACGGGCAGGTGGTACGGCAGCGGGACTCCGCGGCACCGGTTCAGGAGTCGTTCCCGGAGAACGCCAGCTCCCACGAGTCGGCGTCGTCGTGAGATGCCCAGTGCAGTCCGTGCCGGGCGAGGAACTCCCGGACGTGTGCGTACAGGGAGGTACCGAAGGCCGAGGACTGTCCCTCGTGGACACCCGCGATCAGGTGCGCGGCGGGAACCCGCCAGTTCGCCAGTACTCGCTCGGCGGTCGCGCAGGTGTTGGTGCAGTAGACCATGATGTCCGGCCGGTCCTCGTGGAAGTAGCCGCGCACAGTCGCGGCCGGTTCGACGCTGTCGTCCAGGAAGCCGACGGCGCACCAGGAATCCCTGTCCGGATCGAGCAGGGCCAGCCGGGAGGCCACCTCCGCACTGGTCACGTAGGTGACCCGGAAGCCAAGGCGGACGAACTCCTCCACCACCGCGAGCGTCGGGAGCGTCCACCCGTTCGCGGGATTGTCCAGGATTGCGATGTGCTTGCCCCGCCGGATCTGCCTGACCATCCGGGAATCCCCGTCCGCCCGTCACGAAAGTCGCACCGCGGTTCGCCAGACCGCGAACGCCCGGCAAACGGAACTATAGCGGGGGATGTCCGATCAAGCACTGGACGTTTTCCCACCTTCGTACCGCCTCCGGGGGCCGAGGAGCCGACCGCCTCTCCGCGTGAGCCGGTGGTGCGTGACGCGACGTCGGCGGCGTGATCCACGCTCCGCAGGACGCGTAGCGCGTCTGACCGTGGACTCCAGGGGCGACGATGCGAGTCGCGCCGGTCAGGTGCGGCGGGGCAGCGACGTGCAGGACCAGGAACGCGCGGACAAGGCCACGCTCAACGTCAGCAACCCGTTCGGCGACACCGGACGACAGCCCGTCAGCCGTTCCACCGCCTGCAGGCGGTGGTCGAGCGTGCTGCGGTGGATCCCCAACCGGCGTGCCGCGGCCGCGCGGTTGCCCTCGTCGGCGAGGATCGACTCCACCGCGTCCAGCAGAGGTCGCCGCGCCGCGACGGGTTCGATCATGCGGTTCAGCCCTTCGGCGACGTGCGGCTGGCGCACCAGGGCGAACTCCGCCAGCACGTCACGCAACTCGTACACACCGGGGGCGCGGGACGAGACGATCCGGAGCACGTCGTCGGCCGTCGCGCAGGCGGACGCCAGGTCGTCGCGCGGCACCCGCACGACGGCCATCCACGCGTCGACCCCGGCCTCTTCGTGGAGTTCGCGGGCCAGCACGGCGTGACGCTCGGGCTCGCACGCGAGCACGGCGTAACCGCCGCGGCTCCCGTTCGGCACGAGCGCGTCGACCCTGCCCCGCACCGAGTCCAGGATCTCGGCCGCGGCGCCCTCGGTGGACGCGCGGTAGGCCACCACCGCGCGCGCAGCCGCGGAGCCGGAGACGACACCGTCGCCTACCGAGGACCGCCACGCCCCGGCTGCGCGACCGCGGGCCGACAGATTCGCAGAGGGGGCGGGACCCCGGGCGACGGGCAGGTCACCCAGCACAGCGGTGAGCAGTTTGTGGCCGAGCACGGTCGTCACGCGTCGCCTCCTCGGGGAACTGCGGTGTCACACCCCGACACTAGGGTTGTTCCGAGAGCGGGCACAGGCCGCTTGAGGCACGCTTAAGATTCACCGATCAGGGCTGACGCTGTTCAGCCGCCTGGCTTCGCCCTGCTCAGGGCGATCGCGGTCCCGAGCAGGGCGAGGTCGCGAGGATCTCCTGGACGCAGCCCGGTGAGCTGCTCGACCTGCCCCAGCCGGTAGTCGATGGTGCTGCGGTGGATGAAGAGCTTCCTGACCGCCACCGCACGGTTGCCGTCCGCCTCGAGCAGCGCGCAGACGGTCTCCACGAGAACCCGGTTCGCGAGCAACGGCGCGATGATCCTGTCGAGCTCGTCGCGAACCTCCGGTGTCGCGGCGAGGGCGCTCTCGAACAACACGTCGTCGATCCGGTACACGCCCGGCGGTCGGCACAGGGCCGCGACCAGTGCGTCGACTTCATCGACTTCCTTGCGCGCCAGGGGGACGCGGTCAGCCGGCCGTTCCGCGACGCACAGCCACACCTCGCCGTCGACCTCTCCGCGCACGTGCTCGCACAACGACAGCGCCGCCGGCTCCGCGAGGGGCAGCAGCAGGTGGCCGGAGGTGGCCACCAGCACCTCCTCGCGGCAGCGGAAGGCGTTCACCGCCTGGTCTCGCGCCGCACCGCGCACCGACACGACGGTGTAGGAGGCCGCGACACCGTCCGGGGTGCTGCCGGACAGCAGCGCGTCCGCCGGCCCCTCCTCCTTGACGCAGAACACCACCAGCAGTTCGGTGGCCACGACTGTGCCCACAGCGGCCAACGCGCGTGTGTTCGCTTCGTCCAGCATGGACTCGGTCAGCGCACTGTGGGTCGAGCGCAACGCGGTGGCGGCGTCGTGTGCGGAGACGCCGGCCGCGACCAGGCTCGCGCCGACGCGGCGTCCGGTCGCCTCGGCAAGGGCCTGCCATCCGTCGTCACCGGCGCAAGCCGCGCGGTACACGCCGAGGAACTCTTGGGTCAGCAGGCGATCCACGTCGAAGGGTGCGGGACTCTCGTTCGTCGGCACCTGCGGAGCAAAGCAGCCGCCACCGTGGGAAAAACCCCAGCGTTCTCCAGCACCACGCCAGAACATCCGGCTCTACCGTCGAGTGCCCGGCCGGTCGAGTGACGAAGTGGAGGCCGAAGTGGCATCACAGCTTCTCGCGCAACCGCGACCCTCGCACCTCGCGCTGGAGAACGAGGCGTGGCGCGCCTTCGACCGCTCGCTCGAACGCGTCGAGTTCCACCGCGGCGAGGTCATGCTGCGGCTCGGTTCTCCCGCCGAAGCGCTGTTCGTGATCCGCGAGGGCAAAGCCAAGACGTGCTGCACCTCCGCCGAGGGGCATGAACTGGTTCTGGACTTCCACTGCGCGGGAGACGTGCTGGCAGAGCCGGGGCTGTTCGACTCGGCCCCGGCGATGTCGACGACCACCGCGATCACCGACGTGCAGGTGGGCCAGATCGCGCGCGCGGATCTGCGGAGGTGGCTCGCGCTGTGCCCAGAGGTCGCCGAGCGGCTGCTGGGGTGCATCGCCCGCGGGGAGGGCAGATCCCACGAGATGCACGCGGACATGGTGCAGTTGGACACCGCGGCCCGTCTCGCGAAAGCGTTGCTGCACCTGGCACAGCGGTTCGGCACCGGCCGGCACAGCCTGCCGCCGTTGGTCGAGGACCTGACGCAGGAGGAGCTCGCCCAGTACATCGGATCGCGCCGCGACACCGTCAACAAGACGCTCTCCCACTTCGCTCGACGCGGCTGGATCCGCATCGAGCGCAGGAACATCGTCCTCACGAACCCGGCGCAGCTGTCTCGCCGGATTCGCGTCGGGATGCTCACGACCCCGGCACGCGGTTGACTGTCGTGGGAGCCGGCACCGCAGGAGACCCGCGGTCGTGGTGAGGACTTCCGCCAGGGCAAGGCGAAGGGGCCGAGCTCCCGACCACGTCACGCGCCGGAGACGCGCGGAGCGTGGCCGGGAGCTCGGCCCCTTCGGGAAGGCCCCTGCTACTTGATGTAGTCCTTCGAGACACGAGGCGGCCAGCTCGCCACACTCAGCACTCCCAGGCTGTAGGCCCGGGACACGAGCGCGGCGCGGTTGGGTGCCTTGAGCTTCTTGAGCATGGTGCCGACGTGGTACTCGACGCCTTGGCGCGACAGGAAAAGGCGGGAAGCCAGACGCACGGTCGACTCGCCCGTGGCGATGCCCTCGAGGATGCGCGCGTCGAGCTCGGTGAGGATGCGGTTGCGATCGACGGAGACGGCGTTGGGCTGTTCTCCCTTCTCCGGGTTCACGACGACCACGAACTGCACCAGTTCGCCGTTCGAGTCGTGGACGACGACGCCTGTGATGTCGGCGCTGAACACAGTCTGACGCGGACCTATGCCCACGAGGTACTCGACGAAGCGGTGACGTCGACCGTCGGCCAACCGGTCGAACTGCTTGCGGACCGGACCGTGCACGCCGGGGTGGAGCAGTTCGAAGAAACCGCGTCCGAGCAGGGACTCCCGGGAGTGGCCGAACTGGGTCACGAAGTCGTCGTTGGCCTCCACCACGCGGAACTGGAGGTCGAGGCGCGCGAGGCAGAGACCTGAGCGTTCGAGCAGTGAACGGAACACGTCGGCGTCCGGAACGGTGGTGGCGTCGAGCGCCGGTGTACCAGCGGCAACTGTGCGCATGGGAACAAATCCTCTTGATCTCGCCTGAATCGGCGTTCCGCGTCTGCAGGAGAAGAGAAACTCGAGGTGGTCACCAGATCCGCTGACTTCCCACCGCTGAATCTCTGACCTGACAAATGGTAGGAAGCCGCGACTGGCCGGGTCAACGAGGACGGACGGAAGGTTCTTAATGTTGTGGTAGGTGCGGACCGATGGTTCGGGTGGTGTCCGAAATCTTCGGTGTGGATCCCGGCGCAGCGTCTCAAATGGAGCGGAGAGCACCTCCCACCAGCGCTGAACACAGCCGACGAATTGAGACACACAGCCAACCGAACAGGCCTCGAACCACACATGACAGAAATGAGCCCATCGAATTCCTAGATGTGCTGAGGGATGCCTGCCCTTGACGGGCGTATGTGCCTTGACATGCGGAACGAGCGCGTGAGGTGCCTCCGGGTCGGATGTGTCGCCACGACGACAGCATCCGCGGTTTCGGCTACGGGAACCACTCCGTCCTCTGAGCGGTACCCCAGAGGGCGTGAGCATGAATGTCGGCCGGAAGAGCGAACAACATCGACTGGTTCGTCCGCGATTCTCCCCAGCGTCGCTTCCCGCACGTGGTCGCACGCTGCCCAGGGGCTTCAAGGACGGCGGAGACCGCGATCTCGGCGGCCCCTTGATCGCATCGGCGCGGGGATCGTGCCGGAGCGCGGCAAGTCTAGTGATTGCAGGTAACGGTGCTGCGGTGTGCTGGACCCGTGCTGACCCGTTTCCTGAACCACCACCTCCGGCCCTACCGGGGCTCGCTGGTGATCCTGGTGCTGTTGCAGCTGGTCCAGACTGCCGCGACTCTACTGCTGCCGACGCTCAACGCGCGCATCATCGACAACGGCGTGCTCCGCGGCGACTCCTCCTACATCTGGGGCACGGGCCTGACCATGCTCGCCGTGGCGGCCGTGCAGATCCTCACGTCGAGCGGCGCCGTACTGGTGAGCGCCCGCATGTCGGCGGGTCTGGGCAGGGACCTGCGCGCGAAGGTGTTCGGCAGGGTCATGTCCTTGTCGGCGCGTGAGCTGGACGGGTTCGGCACGCCGTCCCTGATCACCAGAACGGTCAACGACGTCCAGCAGGTGCAGAACATCGTGATGACCACTTCGGACGTCGCCGTGTCCGCCGTCGTCATGTGCGTGGGTGGCGTCGTGCTCGCCCTGGTGCAGGACGTTCCCGTCGCCACGATCCTGCTCGCACTGGTCGTCGTGGTGGTCGTCGGGCTCGTCCTGACGCTCAGGCGGCTCTCGCCGTTCTACGAGGCGATGCAGAACCACCTGGACCGCGTCAACCATCTGCTGCGCGAGCGGATCACCGGGGTGCGGGTCATCCGGGCGTTCGGGCGTGAGGCGCACGAACGCTCCCGTTTCGACGCCACCAACCGTGCTCTGCATGAAACGACGCTGCGGGTCGGGCGGATCATGGCCACGGTACCGGTGCTCGTCATCACCGCCATGAACGTGCTGACGATCGGGATCATCTGGGTCTCCGGCCACCGCATCGACGAAGCGTCGATGCAACTCGGTGCGCTCATAGCGCTGTTGTCCTACATCACGCTGATCGTCGTCGCGATCATCATGGCGGTACTGGTCTTCACCGACGCTCCGCGTGCGGCCGTGTCGGCGGCACGGGTGAACGAGGTCCTGCAGGCCGATTCCAGCATGGCCGAGCCCACGCGACCGATCATGCCGACGGCTCTGACCGGCCACCTGGAGCTGCGCGGCGCCACGTTCGGCTATCCGGGCGCGGAGAAGCCGGTCTTGCGGGGCGTGGACCTCGTCGCGCGTGCCGGTGAGACCGTCGCGATCCTCGGCAGCACCGGCAGCGGTAAGTCGACGCTCCTCGCCCTGGCCTTGCGGCTCTACGACGTCACCGGTGGCCGCGTGCTGGTCAACGGTGTGGACGTCCGCGACCTCCCCCCGTCGGCGCTGCACCGCGCGGTCGGCCTCGTACCGCAGAAAGCACATCTGTTCAGCGGCACGATCGCGTCCAACCTTCGCTACGGCAAGGAGGACGCCACGGACGAGGAGCTGTGGCACGCACTGGAGATCGCCCAGGCCGCGGAGTTCGTCCGGCCGCTCGGGCTGGACGCGCCGATCACGCAGTCCGGTTCCACCCTCTCCGGCGGACAGCGGCAACGCCTCGCGATCGCGCGAACCCTGGTGCGGCGACCCGAGGTCTACCTGCTCGACGACTGCTTCTCCGCGCTCGATCTCCGCACCGAGGCCCGGTTGCTCGCCGCACTCGAACGCGAGCTCGCCGACGCCACGATCCTGATCGTCAGTCAGCGGATCAGCACCGTGGAAACGGCCTCGCGCGTCGTCGTGCTGGAGGACGGCCGGGTCGCCGGCTCCGGCACGCACGCCGAACTGGCCGGTACCAACCGGACCTACCGGGAGATCGCCCTCTCCCAGCCGGCAGGAGGGAACGTCCGATGACCCCGCTCACCGATTCCGCGACCGCGGCGCAGGCCGAGGAACCGAAGCAGACCGGTGCCTCCAGGAGGCTGTTCGGGTTGTTGCTGCCTTTCAAGGGCCGACTGGTCGTGGTCGGACTGCTCGCCGTCGTGACGATCGGGCTCAGCCTGATCGGCCCGATCCTGCTCGGCCGCGCCACCGACCTCGTCGTCGCCGGTCTCGTGAGCAGAACCCTGCCCGCCGGCACCAGCGAAGAGCAGGCCCTCACCCAGTTGCGGGAACGAGGAGAGGACACACTCGCCAACGTCATCAGCACGGTCGACGTCGTCCCCGGCCAGGGCGTGGACTTCTCCAGGCTCGGGCAGCTCCTGCTGCTCATCCTGGCCGTGTACCTCATCGGTTCCCTGTCGATGTACTTCCAGGGCCGCATCGACACGAAGATCGTCCAAGACGCGATCTTCGCGTTGCGCGAGCGGATCGACGCCAAACTGACACGGTTGCCGGTGTCCTACTTCGACCGCAACCCGCGTGGGGAGGTGCTGTCACGGGTCTCCAACGACGTCGACAACCTGCAGCGCACCATGCAGCTGTCGATCGGCCAGATGCTCACCTCGGTGACGTCGGTGCTCGGGGTGCTGGCGATCATGCTGGTGATCTCGGTCGAGCTGGCGGTGCTCGTGCTGGTCTGCGTGCCGCTCGCGCTGGCGCTGGCCGCGTGGATGTCCAAGCGGGCCATGCCGAAGTTCGGCGAGCAGTGGCGGTCGACCGGCGCGCTCAGCGCGCACGTCGAGGAGATGTACAGCGGCCACGCCCTGGTCACGTCGTTCGGCCGTCAGGAACAGGCGGCCCGTGAGTTCGCTGAGCACAACGAGAACACCTACCGGTCGTCGTTCGGGGCTCAGGCGATCTCAGGTCTGATCGAACCCGGGATCAGGTTCATCACCGACCTCAACTACGTGCTCGTGGCGGTGGCTGGCGCCCTGCGGGTCGCGAGCGGGACCGTGTCGATCGGAGAGGTGCAGGCGTTCATCCAGTACTCCGGCATGTTCTCCAGGCCGATCATCGACGTCGCCGGCTTCTCCGGCCAGGTTCAGTCCGGTATCGCGTCGGCCCGGCGGGTGTTCGAGTTGCTGGACGAACCGGAGGAGCCGCCCGCGCCTGCCACGCCCGAGATCGTCCCACCGGTGCGCGGCCACGTCGAGTTCTCCCACGTCTCCTTCCGTTACACCCCCGAGAAACCGCTCATAGAGGACCTGTGCCTGACCGCGAAGCCCGGCCAGCTCGTCGCGATCGTCGGGCCGACCGGTGCGGGCAAGACGACACTGGGAAACCTGCTGTTGCGGTTCCACGAGGTGAAGGGCGGGCGGATCCTGGTGGACGGCACCGACATCACCCGCCTCACCCGCGAGGACCTCAGGTCCGCGATCGGGCTGGTCCCGCAGGACACGTGGTTGTTCGAGGGCACGATCGCCGAGAACATCGCCTACGGCAGGCCGGCCGCGACCCGGGCAGAGGTCGTGGAGGCGGCGCGGGCGATGTGCGTCGACCGGTTCGTGCGGTCGTTGCCCGACGGCTACGACACAGTGCTGGACGAGGAGCACGGTGGGCTGTCCGCCGGAGAGAGGCAGCTGATCGCGCTGGCCCGGGCTTTCCTGGCGCGGCCCGCCGTCCTGCTGCTGGACGAGGCGACCTCGTCGATCGACACCCGCACCGAGGCGCTGGTCCAGCGAGCGATGACCTCCCTGCGTGCGGGGAGGACGAGCTTCGTGATCGCCCACAGGCTGTCGACGATCCGAGATGCCGACCTGATCGTCGTGATGGACGCGGGCGCGGTGGTGGAGCGCGGCACACACGAGGAACTCCTTGCCGCTCAGGGCTTCTACGCGGGCCTCTGCGCTACCTGAGGCGGCCCGCCGACTTCCCGTCCTGGTCAGGTCTCCCCTGCCGCGAGCCTGATCAGGCCCACCGTCACTCGTACACCCACGGGAACGCCAGCGCAGCCGCTGCCGGGTGCGGCAGCGGCTGCGGTCGTGGCGGAGGAGGACTCACCAACTGCCCGCCGCCAGCAGGCCTCCGTACTCCTGTTCCGCGGCGACGTGCTTCAGGTCGGCGTCCACCATCATCGTCATGAGCGACGCGAAGTCGACCTGGGGAGCCCAGCGGAGTTCCTGCCGGACCCGCGTGGTGTCGGCGCAGAGGACCTCGACCTCGGCGGGGCGGACCAGCGCCGGGTCGATGTGGACGTGGTCCTCCCAGTTGAGGCCGACGTGGTCGAAGGCGATGCGCGCCGCGTCACGCACCGAATGCATCTCGCCGGTACCGACGACGTAGTCGGCGGGCTCGTCCTGCTGCAACATGAGGTGCATCGCCCGCACGTAGTCCCCGGCGAACCCCCAGTCGCGCAGGGCATCCAGATTGCCCAGCGCCAGCCTGTCCTGCAGACCTAGTTTGATCTTCGCGACACCAAGGGAGATCTTGCGGGTCACGAACTCCGCACCGCGGCGCGGCGACTCGTGGTTGAACAGGATGCCGCCGACCGCGTACATGCCGAACGACTCGCGGTAGTTGCGGGTGATGAAGTGGCCGTAGGCCTTGGCGACGCCGTACGGGCTGCGGGGGTGGAAGATCGTCGTCTCCCTCTGGGGAGTCTCGGCCGCCTTGCCGAACATCTCCGAGGACGACGCCTGGTAGAAACGAATGTTCTTGGCCGCCTCACCGTTGTGGCGGCTGCTGGACAAGCCGGAGACCATGCGGATCGCCTCGAGCACGCGCAGCACGCCCATGGCGTTCACCTCGGTCACCAGCTCGGCCTGCTGCCACGACATCGGCACGAACGAGATGGCACCGAGGTTGTAGACCTCGTCCGGCTGCACCAGGTCCACAGCGGAGACCAGAGATGCCTGGTCCATCAGGTCACCGTCCACGAAGGACAGTTCAGACATGAGCCGCGAGACCCTGGTCTTGCGCGGGTTCGCCTGTCCTCGCATCAGTCCCCACACCTGGTACCCCTGGCCGAGCAGGTGCTCGGCCAGGTAGGAACCGTCCTGCCCGGTGATCCCGGTGATCAGCGCACGCCTGGCCATGCCGTGTCCTCTCCTAGCGTCGGCTGCGGCCCCAAGGGGACGGACCTGTTCCGCAGGGCCGAAAATAGCCTTTCGACCACTAGGGGTTTCGCTGGAAGCGAGCAGGAGGCGGTGCCATCGCGCTGTACATGGCGCGACTACGCGCACGCAGATGAATCGGCCCGGATGCGGTCGATCGACCAGAAGCGCAGGACGAGCCGACGGATCGAATCGACAGTACGCGGACGCCCAGGCCCTCGGTTCATGCTCATCCGGGCATGGCGGCGCTTGAACAAGTCGCGATGCCACCTCAGCACCAACAGCTGGAGCCGGCGCAACGTCGCACGGGCCAAGGGCACGAGCAAGGCTGCGAGCAACGCCCTGTCCTCTGACCGCAATCGTGGGCGCCGATCACCGAGCGGTCGGTGCAGGACCGCGAGTTGGTGGCGTGACGCGAGGATCGCGACGTCCTCCTCCCGATCGGTCATGCGCAGGAGCCACATCGCGGCGAAGGCGTGAAAGACGGCGAGGTGGGCGAAGCGGACCAGCTCGGCCGCGATCATGCCGGATGACGGTCGGTAACCGGCTGCTGCCCGCCGACCTGGACGGATGGGCCTCCTCCGGTTCAGGAGACCGGACCGTCCACAACCTCGGCCAGTTCTCGATCTAGCCCACGGTGTCGAGGAATCTGTTGTGGCGCAGGCGGAGGGCGCGTTCGATACTGGCCATTGTCGCGGCGACGGCGAGCAGGGAGTTGAGCCACGCCGGGAGCGAGACGGGCGAGGTGAAGGCCCCGAAACGCTCCGCGACAGGCGGCAACTTGAAAGCGATCTCCACGAGTTGTGGGATGAGCAGGAGCACCGAGGTCACGAGCAGGGCGATCGACGTGGCGCTGATCGAGCTGCTCAGCACGGGGCGCGTGCGGTCGAGGTGCGCTCGGCGTCCCTCGGCCGACCTGCGATCCGGGACCAGTTGCTGTTCCGCGCCGTTCGCCGTGACGTAGTGGCAGCGCTTCAGTCCGAACGGGGACTCGGCGACCTCGATCGTGCCGCCGGGGACGGGGAAGGCGGCGGGGAGCTTGGACTCGGCGTGGTGGTGTCCGTCGAGGTAGAGGTCAGCGGTGCCCTTGCCGTCGCTCGCGAAGAACCGGCGGCGCTGGCGCACGTCCACGGCGTACTCCGCCCGCTGCCCGTCGTCGCGGCGGAGCGCGAGTCCGTACAGCGATCGGGACAGGAGCTGCCACCAGCGGAACGGCTTCAGCTCCTTCCCGGTCCCGGGCCTGATCCGTCGTTCCGCACGACGGCGGCTCCACTTGTGCATGACAGCTTCTCCTCTTCCGCCGGGCATCGCCGGCGCAGGTGGATTCGGTGCGGACAAAGTGCGCTGGTCCGGTGGTGTCAGGTCAATCGGGCCGAGTTCCGGCTGGCCGGGGGACAGGATCTCGACGGCCTGGTGCACTGCTCCGAGGACGAAGGGTGTGAGTGCCGGCCTCACAGTTCCAGGTCACGCGGACATTCCTGGTAGCGCTTCGGGACATCCGCGAGGCGAGGGCCAAGCCCGGCTTGCCCCTGCCGACCTCGATGCGCACACCTTCGTCCGTGATGCACACCGCGTGCACAGCCGGTCGTCCCCGGACCTCGACAACGCCGAATGGCGTGTCATCTGCCACCAGCGAACGGTGACGATGGCCGCCCGTCACCCGGCATCGCACGCTTGGACAGGCGGCGTTCGCTCGAACTCGAGCCGATGTCCCCCGTCCAGCCTGGTCGTCGTGAGGTCGCGTCATCGCCCGGCAGAACAGAGGATCACGCAGCCGTCTCGGGCGTGCACGCGGGCCCGTCCTTGCGCGTCATCCACCAGACGATCGCCGTGATGACGACGAGCACGGCACTGGGCGCGAGGTTGTTCCAGGAACCGACCGCCGCGCCCCGGTTCGCCAGCTCGGCGCCGACGTCGACGTGCAACGTCGTGGCGAGCACGAGGGCGGTCACGTTGTAGACGCCGTGCAGGACGACCGCTACCTCAAGACCACCGGTACGCCAGGTCACGATCGCCATGGACGAGAACAGCACGAGATAGGACGTGAACAGGAACGGGTCCAGCGTTCCGTGGGCGAGCGAGAACAGCACGGTGGTCATGACGATGCCGAAGATCGCGCCGGACCGCGCCCCACGGGTCCAGCCACCGAACACGCGGAACAGCAGTCCGCGGAATCCGTACTCCTCCCCCGCGGCGGCGAGAGGCGTCAGCAGCATCCCGATGACGAAGAACGAGACCAGATCGACGGTCGTCCACGGGACGGACTTGACGCCGCTCAAGGCGACAACCGAGACCACCAGCAGCAGCGGCGGTCCGAACACCAGTAGTGCGCGTCCGAGAACTCCGAACCGGAACCGGCCCGCCACGGAGTGCAACGACCCCGCCCGCACGCCGTAGACGACGCGTTGCACCAGCATCGAGTACGGGATGAGCGCGGCCAGCCCCAGCGCGCCGGCGGCCTGGCGCAGTGGCGTCGATGGTCCGGAACGACCGAACAGGGCGGCATCGGCGACTTCCGAGAGCCGCTGGAACAGGACGGCGAAACCGACGAACCCCACTACCAGGAGCACGATCGCGAGGATTCCCCGGAGGACACGTCGCTTCTCCCCCGCGTACGCGCGGTGGTACTCGGTGCCCGCCGGCACACCGCGCACAGGCGCCGGTTGGTCACCTTGCAGAAGCCAAGATCGGCCGTGGCCGGACATTTCCACTCCTCGTGTCGCTGCGCGATCATCTCTATCACGCTGTACTACTTTCTATCACACTGTACTAGAGCACACATCTAGCACGCCGTGATAAGAAGAAGCAGGACAATCGCACGAGGTGAACCAGCACATGACTCACAGCACACGAGACAAGATCCTGATCGCCGCGGCGACCATGCTCGGCGAGGATCCGACGGCCAGGCTGAGCGTGCGCGCCGTGGCCACACGAGCAGGCGTCAGCACCGGGTCGCTGCGGCACTTCTTCCCCACCCAGCGGGCGTTGATCGACGAGGTGGTCGCTGGGCTGCACGAGGTGGACCTCCCGGACGACCCGATGCAGGACCTCACACGGACACCCGCAGAGCGCCTGGTGGCGTGCCTGCGGCTGGTGTTGTCCCAGGTGGGCACAGGAGAACAAGCCCGAAACCACTGGGGCGCGCTGTACAACGCCTATGTGGCGTCGCCTGCGTCCGAGGACGACAGCCACGTCTTCCTGGCTCTCGAACAGTTCGCCGTACACAGGGTCGTGCGATGGCTCTCCGCGCTGCACGACGAGGGGGCCCTCGCTCCCGGAGAACTCGAACACCACGCCCGGTTCCTCCTGACCGTCGTCAACGGCCTGCTGACCGAACGAGCCCTCCCTGGCGACCTGGCACGACTGGAGTTCGAAGAGCGCACGCTCACAACCGCCGCTTCAGCCATCCTGCATCGACAGCCCTGACGCACGAGCCACCTGCCGTGTCAGGACCAGATGCGGTGTCGCACAGCCCGAGGGGTGCGGGAAGCCCTCGGGAGTCCACGCCTGATCTACCGCTTCGACCGGCGCGGTCGTGATGCAGACTCAGCGCCGAGTGCCGCACTCCATGCCGCAACCGAGACGTCGAACCGCCCCCTGACGCAGCTGCCGACGATCGGCCGGCCCGGGCTACCCCAGAGCGCGCGGGAGGCGATCAGTGGACTGCCCTGCGAACAACGGCACGCTCTGGGCTCTCGCGTTCCCATGAGGACCTGCGGCACAAGCAGATCGCCCCAGGTGCGGCGAGGAGCCGCCCGCAGCGCCGGGGTGCCCGAACTCAGGCAGCGGAGAGACGAACGCCCGCCCGATCCGTCCAAGCTGGTGATTCTGAACGACGAGGCGCTTCTCGTGTCCACTTCGGACACTCGCGACGCAGTGCGGCTCGCGGCGCTTCGGCGTCACTCCGCCAGCGAGAGCACGAGGTCGGCCCCGGAGTCGGCGCCGTCCCCGCCACCGGGTCGGTCGACCTCGCCGGCGACTCGGGTGGAGCCCGGACAGCGACCTCCCGGGCCCGCCGAGGCGCCCGGCGCACCAGCCCGTTCCCGCACGCCGACGTCCTCAGCGATCACACTCCGCCGCCAGTCGCTCGCGCCGAGCGGGAGCACGATCCACCCCAGCGGCACCCGCACGGGCGGGCACCGCTTCGGGATCGGGTACGTCCGGTCAGCTCACGGGGCACAGCGAGACGGACTCCGGCGCGCCGCCGTCCTGTGCCGTGATCTTGAAGGCACAGAGGTCGTACCCGTTGCGCAGCAACGCGGTGGCCATACCCGCGATGTCCTTCTTCGACGGGGTGGCGGTGCGCGACAGCACGAAGCCGGAACGACGGTCCGGTGCGCCGACCACCGCCCAGCGGTAGTCGCGGTCCAGACCGATCACCCAGTAGGTGCCCGGCCGGTCGAAGTTCCACGTGTCGCCGATCTTGACGAACGACACCTGCAGCCTCGACGTCGAGTCCGGGCTCTCCTGCCGGGCCCTGCCCTCGAGCGACGTCGTCGTGCCGTCCGCGCGGGTGCAGGAGTTGACGACCTGGACCTGTCCATCCGGCAGGAGGGTGTACCGCGCACCGTCGTTGCGGGCACACTGGGCTTGGAACGGCTGGGGGATCGCCGCTACCTGCACCCAGCGCCCCTGGTACCGCTCGAGGTCGACCGAGCGCACCGGACGCACCTCTCCGCCGGTCGTCTCCGCCGAAGCCTGCGCGGGAACCAGGGAGAATCCGAGCACGACCGCTGCCGCCGCCGCGATGAACCTCATGAGAACACCTTTCGCCCTAAGCACTTGAACCTACGTCAACGCTATGGGCGCGTCCGCCAACCCGCATGATGACTGGAAGTCGATCCCGCCGTCGTGCACGACGTCTCGCACTGCGGTTCGCCTCCGCTCCCACCACACTTACGTCCACAATGGACAATCTCGGCGCACTCGCGGGTGGTGCACGGTGCACCACAGCGCATCCGACAGTGCACGGTCACCTCCCCACAGGCAGCGGTAACCCAGATCCCGAAGAACGTCCGCAGAACAGGGGGGCGGCCAGACGGCGTTTTTGTCCACCCGGCCGAGCGACATGAGGTACGTCGGGGTGCGCTGAAGCATTGTGACGAGCCCGGCGGGCTTCCCGGCTGACGACGACGCGCTCGACCGTCGGCGTCCACCTCACGCCCGCTGTCCCATGAGGCCCGCACGAACTGGTACCGGAACCGGATGCGGCTCGCCGGAGCGTGCTCGGCGACGGTCTCGCACAGGTAGTCGAGGATGAGCGGGCCATCGGCGATCGCGCTCTCGTACACGGTGGCGATTCCAGCCAGGCTGGTCACGAGGGCGACGACGTCACAGCGGGTGTGAGCGGGCGGCAGCCCTCCCGCCTCGACGCCAGTCGCGATCATCTCGTTCAGCAGGGCGAGCAGGTCGCCAGGCCATTCGCGCCCGGCGAGCAGGTCGACACGGCGGTGCGGCCCGACGCCGAGCAGGATCGAGTGCGCACAGGACCAGACGAGGTGGGCGACCGGGGGTCGGCCGTCCGGCGGGCTCCGTGGCGGCCCGCGCCGTCCGGAGTCCGGCGGGACCGCCACGCGGTGCGGTCCCCGGCTCGCGCGGGTGCCGGTCAGCCGGGGTGCCCGGCCGTCTTCTTGCGCCAGGCGGTGTACGAGCTGACCGGTCCCCCGTGCGGGCGGAAGAGCCAGCGCCAGGGGTGCACGGTGCTCGGTTCGACGGCCGCGGCGCGAGATCGGAAACCCGGCACCGGCGCGAAGGTAACGGCCACGTCGCGTTCCCGCAGCTGCTGGACCACGTCGTCGCGGTGGATCGCCACCTCGCGACGGGTGGCGAGGTCGGCGAGGGTCTCGGTCAGGAACACCAGGCGCTTGCCCGACAGGCGGAGCCGGGCGAGCAGGGGCGTGTCGAACACGAACACGGCGGGCAGGTCCGGGTGCGCGGCCAGCGCCGGATCGGCGTCGCCCAGCGATTCGGCGGTGAGCCACACGGCCTCCGGCCTACCGTGCCCGGCCGGGCTGCGGGGTCCACCGGTCGACTCGGGGTCGGGATCGTGGCGCAGCAGGGGTTCCGGCTCCGGCTGCTCGGCCGGAGCCGGCGACGCGGGCCAGTCTTCGATCGGGCAGTCGACGCTCAGCGGACATTCCCGGCACAGCTGAGGAGCCCGTTTGCGCACCTGCCAGCGCGAGAATCCGTAGGGCTTGCCGGTGCCCGCGCCGATCGTCCACTGCCAGCCCACTCGATTGGCCGCGCGGGACCCGTCGAGCAGGTGTGCGAAGAACCGGTTCTCGCCGGCCGTCCAGTCCGCCCCCGCCCGCACGGTCCACTGCGACGCGAGCCACATCCTGGTCTGGTTGACCAGCCACCCGTCCGTCTCCAACTCCTCGACGCAGAAGGACACGCACCGCATCCGCTCGGGCCAGGGGTCGGTCCACCGCACCGTCGCGCGGGCCGGTGCGGCACGCAGGGCGGCGGCACCGCGAGTGCCGAGTCTGGCGTAGAGGTGGCGGCCGTACTCCTGCCAGGCGAGCTCGTCGCGGAACTTCGCGCGGTCACGCGGTGGGGCGGCCGCAGCGGCGGCCCACGCCTCCGGCAGGGCGATCAGGCCGTGCCGGATGTAGGGCGAGAGGCGACTGGCACCGCGTCTGCCGCGCGGAAGCACCTCGTTGCGCCGCGCCGCGTACCCGGCGAGTTCGAGGGTGCCGAGCGCAGCGTCCGCGGCCTGCTGACCACCCCGGAACGCCGGCGAGGCCTCCGGAGTGTCACAGCAGAGGTCGCCGAGGTGCGTGCGCACCCACAGCTCCGCGGCTTCGGGCCCAGGGGCGGGAGTGGGAAGCAGCACGTGATCAGTCTGCCGCCCGGCTCGTGCCCCCGCCCGATGACGCGGGACTCGATCACTGAGGCACTCCCCCTCACCCCGAGGATGACGAACCGTGGTGTGTCTGTCAGAGCGGAGGGTTTCAACCGGTGCGGCGGTGCTGCCGGGCCTGCTGCGCCGTCAGGTCACAACTGACACCTAATGGTGCAGCAGACCCGCCCACCGCTCGTCCGGGAGCAGCGCGTTGGAGGAGTCCCGGCGGCCGAGCAGCACGCGGTCGCGTGCGGCCACGAGGTCCGCCGCGGTGATGTCGGTGCGGTCGTCCCGCACCGCGAAGATCGCGGCCTCGTTGATCAGGTTCGCCAGATCCGCGCCGGAGAAGCCGGGCGTGGCACGGGAGACCCTGCCGAGATCGACGTCGCTGTCGAGGTGCTTGCCCTCCGCGTGCACGGCGAGAATGGCGGCCCGCTCGGTCTGGTTGGGCAGCGGCACCATCACCTGCCGGTCGAACCGGCCGGGCCGCAGCAGAGCCGGGTCGAGCGCTTCCGGCCGGTTCGTCGCGGCCAGCACCACGATCCCGCTGCTCTGGTCGAAGCCGTACCCGTCACGCAGATCTCCCCGGACCGCACCGTGGTCGTCGATCCCGACCGACGCGACCTGATCGGCGTCCACTTTGGACATGAAGTCGGTGTGGGACCGGGTGTGCACCCCGCGCGACCACAGGGAGGGCGAGAACAACAGCACCAGGAGAGCGACCAGCGCGGGCAGGGACAGCCACCACCCCCAGCGCGATTGCCACGCGGACGGTGGGCCGGGTACGTGGTCGGGCGGTGGCCCGGATTTCGCCGCACGCGACAACGTCGCCTCCTCGCTCCGACACCGCACTCGCCCGACGGTAGGCCGGGATCCGCTCGTCGTCCCAGGGACTACCGGAATCTCGGATGCGGGACCTTTTGCCCGATCTGCGGTGCCGCGCGAGTCCTCCTGCCCTGCCGGCCCTGGGCGGAGAGCCCTGTCGGCTGCGGCCGCGGAACGAGAAGGTCGAAGTCGGCGAACGTCGCGAGCTGAGGGGAGGGCGTGGTGACCACACCAGGAAGCCTGCAACACCAAAGCGCAGGATCCGGGTACGTGCCCGGTCCGCCGGCACGACCGTGCCGGTCGAAGCGGCTGTGGCACACGGTGTCTCCCGTAACGGTGCTGACGCTGATCGCGAGGGTGGAGCCCACCGCGGTGCACGGCCGAAGCCGTGAAGCCTCCAAAGCGGCGGTGAGAACCGGGATCGTCTCCGTCGCCGGCAAGGCCGTGCCGACCAACGTCCACGTCGTGGTGCAGGCGTCTTCGGTCGAAGTCGCGCGCGGGGGCAGCAGCGGGCCGAAGCTTGTTCGGCCGGTGTCCGGCGGTACGCCTGCCGGCGACGACGTCGGCACCCTTGACCACGCTCTGGACCACGACGGACTGCCGTCGGTGAGCCGGGGACCCGTGTCCGGCGCCGACCGCACCACGCGGGCGCCCGGCGGTGCCCTGGACGGCTTGCCGCGGACCGGCACCGCGCTGACCGTTCCGCGCGGCTGCGAACTCACCACCTCCTCCAGGTGAACGGCGCCGCACGGCCGCTCGGCTGGCTGGTCGCCGCGGCCGGCGCACTGACCCTGGTGTCCACGTTGCGTCCTCCGTGGCGGCCCGGCGGGTGGGTGGCGGAACTGTTGTTCGGCGACGGCGTGCACCTCGCCCGTGGCACCGCGGTCCTGGTCGGCACCGTACTCATGATCATCGGACGCGGGGTCGCGCGCAGGC
Organism: Lentzea sp. HUAS12; assembly: GCF_024125735.1. Taxonomy (NCBI): domain Bacteria; kingdom Bacillati; phylum Actinomycetota; class Actinomycetes; order Pseudonocardiales; family Pseudonocardiaceae; genus Lentzea; species Lentzea sp. HUAS12. Next base: position 1,743,261 of record NZ_CP099738.1, on the reverse strand, counting down.
ATCGTGCCGCGTTGTACGCGACGACTGTGCTGCTTCTGATCGCCACCGTGCTGCACGTGATCAGTGGTCTCGATCTCGTCGCCGCAGCTGTCACCGCCACCGTGGCGGTGACGCTCATGTGGCACCGCAACCTGTTCGTGGTCGCGATGCGTCCAGCTCGTCTGCTCGACGTCGCCGGGCCGGCGGCACTCCTGCTCACGGTCGACTTCGGCTACGGACTGCTGGGGCTGTACCTCCAGCGTGCCCTGGTGACCCCTCCCCTGACCGTGCGGTCGGCGGTGACCGAGGTCGCCACCCGGCTCATCGGCGTGGAGGGGCCACTTGCCGTCACCGGGGAGTTCGGACGGTGGTTTCCCGCCTCGTTGAACGGGCTCGGCGTGCTGACCGCGGCCTGGCTGCTGCTGGCCGTGCTCTCCCCGATCGCCTCCGCGGGCAGCCCCGCGGAGGCCGACCGGGAACGTGTGCGGACAATGCTCGAACGGGCCGACACCGACACCCTGGCACCGTTCGTGCTGCGCCGCGACAAACACCTGGTGTTCGCCCCCGGCGCGGACGCGGCACTCGGGTTCCGGTACGTGCGCGGCGTCGGGCTGGCCTCCGGAGATCCTGTGGGTGATCCTGCGGCGTTTCCCGGTGCCCTCGACGAGTTCCTGTCGCTGTGCGAACGGCACGGCTGGCGGCCGGCGGTCGTGGGCGTTCGTTCCGACCACGTCCCGATGTACGAGGCCCTGGGCTGGAACACCCTGTACGTCGGTGACGAGGCGGTCATCGACGTCAACCACTTCACCTTGACCGGCCGGCGCATGCGCAACGCGCGGCAAGCGGTCAGCCGCTCCCGCAACGCGGGCATGACCACGGCGTTGCTGCGCGAAGGAGACGTGGACGAGGCGCTGCGCGCCGAACTGCTCGCTGTCACCTCCGCCTCACGGGCGGGTCAGCCGGAGTTCGGGTTCTCCATGGCGCTCGGCGACCTGTTCAGCGGCGAGTACCCCGATTGCCTGGTGGCGGTGTGCCGCGACCGGTTCGGCCACGCGGTCGCGTTCCAGCGTTACCTTCCGTGCGGCGAGGTGGCGCTGTCACTGGACGCCATGTACCGCAGACCCGACGCCCCCAACGGAGCGACCGAGAGACTGATCGCCGACGTGGTGGAGTGGGCACGGAGCGAACACGTCGTGGTGCTGTCGCTCAACTTCGCCGCGTTCCGGGCGGTCCTCGATCCCGCGGAGAAGCAGCCCGGCCTCCGGGTGGTGATCACGCGCCTGCTGCAGCACCTGGACGGCGCGCTGGGACTCCAGATCGACACACTCCGGGTCTTCAACGCCAAGTTCGCGCCTCGCTGGGTGCCCCGCTACCTCGCCTACCGGTCGACCGGTGATCTTCCGGCCGTCGGCCTGGCCGCGCTGGCGGCCGAGGGCTTCCTGCCGCTGGACCCCGCCCGTCTCGCACCAGCCGACGCGGCCCCGACGCCCGACTCACGCTGACGGCGTCCGGGCGGAGCTGAACCGGGAGGCGCGCCTGTGCACGCGGTGCCCGGTGGTACGGGTCCGGTGCGCGGTCACGATCGGTGTGGTGCGGAAGAACCAGTGCTTGCCGAGTTCGACCAGCACGAGGTAGGTGAGGACCATCAGCACCAGGGCGAGGAAGAACCCGCCCGGCAGCGGACTGAATCCCAGGTCGTGTGCGAGCGGCATGGCGGGCAGTGCGGCGCCGACCGTCACGGCGGCCAGTGCGGCGAGCAGCAGCGGCACGCTGGGGTGGCTGCGGTAGAACGGACTGCGGCGGGTGCGGATGACGAACAGCACCAGGGTCTGGGTGGCCAGTGACTCAACGAACCAGCCCGCCCGGAACAACGGCGGGCCGGCGTGGAAGACCTGCAGCATGACGGCGAAGGTTGCGAAGTCGAACAGCGAGCTGATCGGCCCGAACACCAGCATGAAGCGCCGGATCAGCCCGATGTCCCACCGTGCCGGGCCGGCCAGTTGTTCGGGGTCCACGTGGTCGGTGGGGATGGCGAGCTGACTGGAGTCGTAGAGCAGGTTGTTGAGCAGGATCTGCGAGGGCAGCATCGGCAGGAACGGCAGCACCGCCGACGCCCCCGCAGCGCTGAACATGTTGCCGAAGTTGCTCGACGTCCCCATCAGCACGTACTTGATCGTGTTCGCGAAGATCCGCCGTCCTTCCACGACTCCGTCGGCCAGAACCTGCAGATCCTTCTCCAGCAGCACCACGTCGGCGGCGTCCTTGGCGACGTCGGTCGCCGAGTCCACGGAGATGCCCACGTCGGCCGCGTGCAACGCCAGAGCGTCGTTGACGCCGTCGCCGAGGAACGCGACGTCCAGCCCGGCTCGCCGCTGGACGCGCACGATGCGGGCTTTCTGGTCCGGGTCGACGCGAGCGAACACGGTGGTGTCCGGAATGCGCGCAGCGAGCTGGTCGTCGTCGAGCTCGTCGAGCTCGGTCCCGGTGATCGCGGCGCCCACCGTGAGACCGAGCTCGGCGCACACGTGGGAGGCGACTTCGGGGTTGTCCCCGGTGATCACTTTGACGGTGATCCCGGACGCGGCGAGACGGCCCAGCGCGATGCGGGCGGTCGGCTTGGGCGGGTCGAGGAAGACCAGGAAGCCCTCCAGCACCAGGTCGCGTTCGTCGCCGGGATCCAGCGTCTCCTGCCCAGGGACTGACCGGCAGGCGACGGCCACGACGCGGTGGCCGGCGGCGAACTCGGAGTTCAGCACGCCTTCGGCCGCCGCCGGCACGGTGACGCAGAGCGCCAGCACGGCCTCCGGCGCCCCCTTGGTGATCACCAGCCGCTGCCCGGCGTCGTCGTCGACGAGTACCGACACCAGCCGTCGGCGGTGGTCGAACGGCAGCGTCGCCCACCTGCGGTACCGCCCGGCGGACGCGCGCGGCGCGGCTGGGTACTCCCACAGCGCGGTGTCCAGCGCGGTCGCGTCCACGAGCCGACCGTCCTGGACCTGCGCGTCGACGCAGACCGATCCGAACAGCAGTGCCGCGTCACCCACGCCGCCGTCCGGCGCGACCGCGCGCATGAACTCGATCCGGCCCTCGGTCAGCGTGCCGGTCTTGTCGGTGAACAGGACCTCGACATCGCCCAGGTCCTCGATGCACAGAAGACGTTTGACCAGCACCTTGCGCCGGGCCAGCTGACGCGAGCCCGCCGCCAGGCCGGTCGACACCACCGCGGGCAGCAGTTGCGGCGAGATGCCCACCGCGATCGCGAGGGAGAACAGCAGAGCGTCGAGAACAGGCCGATCCAGTACCAGGTTCACCGCGAAGATCGCGGTGGTCAGCACCGCCGCGATCTTCACCAGCAGCATGGAGAACCGGCGCAGGCCGGCCTGGAACTCCGTCTCCGGATGACGCCGGCCGAGGCCGAGGGCGATCCGGCCGAACTCGGTTGCCCCGCCCGTCGCGACCACCACACCTCGCCCGGCCCCGGCCGTCACCAGGGTGCCCATCAGCGCACCGCTGCTCAGACTTCCCAGCGGGCTACCCGGCGGCACCGGATCGACCGACTTGTCCACCGGGAGCGACTCCCCGGTCAGCACCGACTCATCACATTGCAACCCGGTCACCGCGATCAGCCGCACATCGGCGGGAACGACCTCGCCGAGCCGCAGCTCGATGACGTCACCGGGAACCACGTCCACGACGTCGACCGACTCGAGCGCACTCTCGCGCAGCACGACCGCGCGGTGGCGGATCCGCTCGTGCAACGCCTCGGCGGCACGCTCCGCGCGGTACTCGTTCACGAAACCCAGGCCCACCGATGCGGTCAAGATCACCGCGATGATGACCGCGTCGACGTGCTCCCCGACGAAGAACGACGCGATCGCGGTCACCGCGAGCAGCAACAACAACGGCGAGCGCAGCTGACGGCCGAGCACCTGCCACGGACGCGCGCTGTGTGACCGGACCGCGTTCGGACCGAACCGCTTCAGCCGCTCCCGCCGTTCCGTCTCGGGCAAGCCCGACCGCGACGTTCCCAGTGCGGCCAGCGCATCGTCGACCGGCTGCGCACCCGCCACCGCGAGGTCGACCGGCCGCGCCTCCGCCGAAGCGCCGCCGTCGGCGCGCACCCGATCCACTGCCACACGATCCACACCAACGATGCTCGCGACGGCGGCGCCACCACACGAGGGGACTAAAGACCTCACTCCCCTGCCGTCAGGCGCCGACGGCTCCGTCCGTGGCGACCAGGCGCCGTGCGGCGCGGGCGGTGTGGCCACGAGGGTCATCCTGTTCCGGTCATTGGAACCTCGTGCGGACGTCGTGTTCGTCCGCGGTCGCCGAGACCACGAGGACCGTGTCGCCGCCGCGGAAGCGGTAGTCGGCGCGCGGAACGACCGGGAGGGAGTCGTGGACGACCGCCGCCACCACGGTCCCGGTCGGCAGGTCGATGCCGGACAGCGGCCTGCCCGAGGCGGCGGAGTGGTCGTCGATGTGGGTCGCGATGACCGTGACTCCGGCGGCGGCCAGCCGGAGGAGTCCGACGGTGTCCGACGCGCCGCTGGCCTCCTCGATCAGCGGCACCAGGGACGCTGCTGCGGGCAGTGCGACGTCGACGCCCCAGCGGGCGTCGAACAGCCAGGCGTTGTCGGGGTCGTTGACGCGGGCCATGGTGCGGGCCACGGTGAACTGGCGCTTCGAGAGCAGGGCGATGACCAGGTTGTCCTCGTCCTCCCCGGTGGTGGCGAGCAGCAGGTCGGTGTTGCGCACGCCCGCGTGTTCGAGAACGGCGGGTTCGCACGCGTCGCCGTGCACCAGCCGCAGCAGGTCCGCGTCGGGCAGCTGCGCCAGACGCGCGCGATCGCGTTCGATGACGGTGATCTGGTGGCCTGTGGCGGCCAGCAGGTGCGCGGCCTGCTCGCCCAGCCGCCCGGCGCCTGCGACTAGCACCTTCATGTGCCCAACTCCTTGCTGAGGAAGGAACTCAACCGGCCCAACGCGGTCGCGGAGACGGCCAGGCTCACCGCGTCGCCCGCGCGCGCGAGCGCGTCGGCGGTCGGGAGGAAGGAGTGGCCGCCTCTGGTGACCGCGATGACCCGGATCTCCCCGTTGACGTCGAGGTCGTGCACCGGCCGCCCGGTGAACCACGCGGGCAGGGTCTCGCGGATCAGGAGGGTCTCGCCGTTGCCGAAGGTGACCTCAGGGTCGAGGTAGCGGTGCCGGAGCACCTGGCTGATTCGGTTGACCGTCCAGCGGACGCTCGCGACCGTGGGGATGCCCAGATCGGCGTAGATGTCGGCGCGGCGCGGGTCGTAGATGCGGGCGATCACCTTGGGCACGCGGTAGTCCTCCTTCGCGATGCGTGCGCCGACGATGTTGGTGTTGTCCCCCGAGGTCACCGCCGTGAACGCTTCCGCGGTCCCGATGCCGGCCCGCTCGAGCGCGCCGCGGTTGAACCCGTTGCCGACGACGAACTCGCCCGCGAATCCGCCCGGCAGGAGTTCGCGGGCGTTGGGGTCGCGGTCGAGCACGTGCACCTCGTGCCCGTCGGTGGACAGCTGGTGGGCCAGTGCGGCCCCGACCCTGCCGCAGCCCATGATGATCGTCTTCACGTGGTCGCCTCCTTGCGGCGCAGCAGGAACTTGCGGATCTCGTCGGCTCCGAGGACGAGCGAGCCGCAGCCGACGACGAGCAGCCAGTCCACCGGGGACAGCGGGGCGGTGTGGAACACCGCCTGCAGGGGCGGGAGGTAGCTGATCGCGCACATGATCGCGATGCCGATCAGTCCCGCGCCGACGAGCTTGCGGTTCGACAGCAGGCCCAGCCGCAGGATGCTGTGCCGATCGCTGCGCACGGTGAAGGCGTTGAAGAACTGGCTGACCACGATCGTCGCCTGGGTCATCGTGAGCGCCTCCCGGTAGACGGGGTTCACGGCGGTGAACCGGTCGAACGGGATGCCGGCGGTGTGCAGGTGCCAGAAGAACAACGCTGTGGCGCTAGCAGCCTGGATGCTGCCGAGGAACAGGAACCGGCGTACCAGGGACCAGGAGAACAGCCGCTCCCGCCGCCCGCGCGGGGGCAGGTCCATCACACCGGGTTCGGGGGCTTCCGCGCCGAGTGCCAGCGCGGGCAGCACGTCCGAGCCGAGGTCGATGGCCAGCACCTGCATCGCGTTGATCGGCACGAGCGGGAAACCGGCGAAGGTGGCGACCAGGATGGGGGCCAGCTCACCGATGTTGTGGCTGAACAGGTAGACCAGGAACTTGCGGATGTTCGCGTATACCGAGCGGCCGAGCTCGACGGCGGCAGCGATCGAGGCGAAGGAGTCGTCGAGCAGGACCATGACCGCGGCCTCGCGGGCGACGTCGGTGCCCGTGGCACCCATCGCGACGCCGATGTCGGCGCGCTTGAGGGCGGGTGCGTCGTTGGCGCCGTCACCGGTGACGGCCACGACCTCGCCCAGGTCCTTGAGCGCGGCCACCACCCGCATCTTGTGCTCGGGCTTGACCCGCGCGAACAGCACGTCACCCTTGCCGGCGAGGAGATCGCGCAGCGCGCTGTCGTCGATCTCGCCGTCGAGGTCCGCGCCGGTGACCGTGCGGGGCCGGCCCGGTGCGGCCAGGATGCCGACCCGGTGGGCGATCGCCTCCGCGGTGAGCGCGTAGTCGCCGGTCACCATGATCACGCGGATGCCCGCGCGACGGCAGGAGGCGACCGCGTCGACGACCTCGGGACGCGGCGGGTCGAGCATGCCGGCCAGACCGAGCAGCGTGAGGTCGTTCTCGGCCTCCGCCTGACCGGTCCGCGCGCCGCGGATCTCGCGGATGGCGACGGCCAGCACCCGCAGCGCGGAGCCCGCCATCACGTCGTTGGCCGCCAGCACCTCGGCGCGCGTGCGGTCGTCCAGTGCGACGTCACCCTGCTCGGTGCGGATGCGGGTGCAGCGGGCGAGCAGCTCACCCGGAGCACCTTTCACGTGCGCCCACGTTCGCCCGTCGTGGGTGTGCACGGTGGTCATGAGCTTGCGTTCCGAGTCGAACGGGAACTCGCCCACCCTGGGGGCGGCCCGCCGCTCGGCGTCCACGTCCAGCCCCGCCTTCGCCGCGGCGACCAGCAGTGCCGCCTCGGTGGTGTCGCCGAGCACTCGCCAGCCGTCCCCGGCCTTCGGCGGCAGCACCCTGGCGTCGCAGCACAACGCCGCCACCCGCAGCACCTCCCTGGCCGAGTCCACATCGGACACCGAGCCGTCCGGCGCGTAGCCGACTCCGGTCACCCGGTGGGTCCGCGCCGCCGTCCACAACCGCGTGACGGTCATCTCGGCCTTGGTGAGCGTTCCGGTCTTGTCGGTGCAGATGACCGTCGTCGATCCGAGCGTCTCCACGGCGACCAGCTTCTTCACCAACGCCTGCCGCCGCGCCATCCGGCGCACCCCGATGGCCATCGCCACCGACAGCGTGGCGGGCAACCCCTCCGGTACGCAGGCGACCATCACCCCGAGCGCGAAGACGAACGTCTCGACGAGCGGCCCGCCCGCCGGCAACCGCACCGCGAACAGCACGACTCCCAGCGCGAACGCCGCAGCCGCCACCCGCCGGGCCATGTGCGTTATCTGCAGCTGCAGCGGGCTGCGGTCAGGGGTGGTGCGGGCGGTCAGCCGGTAGATCCGGCCGAACTCCGTGTGCTCGCCGGTACCGGTCACCACCGCCTTGCCGGCGCCCGCGGCGACCGTCGTGCCCATCCACACCAGGTTGCGCGCCTCCAGCCGCGCCACCCGCCCGGACACCGCGTCGGCGGTGCGTCCCACCGAATCGCTCTCCCCGGTCAGCACCACGTTGTTGACCGCGAGGTCGTGCGCCTCGACCACCCGGCAGTCGGCCGACACCGCGTCGCCCGCGTCGAGCACGACCACGTCCCCGACGACGAGCTCGGCAGCGGGCACCTCGACGCGTTCGCCGCCGCGCAGCACTCGGGCCTGGTGGGGCACCATGTCCCGCATCGCGTCGGCGGTCCGCTCGGCCATGTACTCCTGCCCGAACCCGATGGACGCGTTGAGCAGCACCACGGCCAGGATCGCGATCGCCAGCCGGAGGTTCCCGACGTCCCGCGGAGTGCCCAGCAGGTACGCGGCCAGCGTGAACGCCGACGCGACGAGCAGCACGACAGCGAACAGGTCCGTGAACTGGCCGAGGAACCGGGACACCGGCGACCGCTCCGCGAGCCGGGGCAGCTCGTTGCGTCCGTGTTCGGCCAGCCGTGAGACCGCCTCCTGCGAGGAGAGCCCCCGCGGCGAGGACCCCACCACGTCGAACACGGCGCCGGGTTCGGCCGTCTGGACCGCGACCACGTCGCGTTCCCCGGCCCGCGGTATGGACGGCGCGGTGGTCATGGCCTCAGCGTGCGGTCACGCCGCCGACCGGTCACAGGCCCGGAGGTAACCGGTGAGAAGGCCCGAAGGTCCCTCGTCCCGCGGCACCGCCGGGGCGAGAGTCGAGGTATGGGTATCGCGAAGCGACTCGCCTTGTTGTTCAAGGTCAGGGCGAACAAGGCGCTGGACCTCGCGGAGGATCCGCGGGAGGTGCTGGACTACTCCTACCAGCGGCAGGTCGAGATGCTCGCCGAGGTGCGGCGGGGTCTCGCCGACGTCGCCACCAGCCGCAAGCGGCTGGAACTGCAGGCCGGTCAGCTTCAGCAGGCCGCGGACCCGTTGCGGGAACAGGCGGCCGACGCGGTGCGGCTGGGGAAGGACGACCTGGCCCGCGAGGCGCTCACCCGGCGGGCGGCGACCGTGCACCAGATCGACGAGCTGCGGCCGCAACAGGAGACGCTGAAGTCCGAAGAGGACAAGCTCGTCGTCGCCGCGCAACGCCTGCAGGCCAAAGTCGAGGCGTTCCGCACGCGCAAGGAGGCCATCAAGGCCACCTACACCGCCGCCGAGGCGCAGACGCACGTCAACGAGGCCGTCTCGGGAATCTCCGAGGAACTGGGCGACGTCGGTCTGGCGATGCAGCGCGCCGAGGACAGGACCGAGCAGATGCGGTCCAGGGCCGAGGCGCTGGACGAGCTGATGGCCTCGGGTGCCCTCGACGACGCGTCCGCACCGCTGGGTCACCGCGACGACATCCAGGCCGCTCTCGACGCCGTGACCGGGACCGGTGGCGACATCGAGCGAGAACTCGCGCAGCTGAAGACGAACCGGCTGAAGGAGCTGCCGACATGATCATCCGGATTCTCGGTGACGGCCAGTACGAGGTGGGCGACGACCGGATCGACGACCTCAACGTGCTGGACGACGAGGTGCAGAAGGCGGTCGAGTCCGGCGACGCCGAGACGTACGGCGCGGCGTTGGCGGCGTTGCTCGCGACCGTGCGGGAGCTGGGTTTCCCGCTCGCGGCCGACGCGATCGTCTCGTCCGCGCTGGTGCTGCCCGCCGCCGACCTCGGCCTGCAGGAGGTCCGCGCTCTGCTCTCCGACGAGGGTCTCATCCCGGGGTGAGGACGATGCGCACCCGATTCCGGCCCGACCGGCGGCTCACCGCCCGGATGCTGGTCACGATCGTCCTGCTGACGGTCGTGTACGCGGCGTTCATCGGGGTGTTGTTCGTGCTGCTCAAGTCCATGCTCGCCGTCGTGGTCGTCGCCGGTGGACTGTTGCTGGCGCAGTACTGGTTCTCCGACCGGATCGCCCTGTACGCGATGCGCGCCAGGATCGTCACGCCGGAGGAGGAGCCGGTGCTGCACGGTGTCGTCGACCGGCTCTGCGCCATCGCCGACATGCCCAAGCCGCAGGTCGCGGTGTCGGATCTCGACCTGCCCAACGCGTTCGCGACGGGCCGCAGCACGCGGCGGGCCGTGCTGTGCGTGACCACCGGCCTGTTGCGCCGGTTGGAGGCCGAAGAGCTCGAAGGTGTGCTGGCGCACGAGTTGTCCCATGTCGCGCACCGCGACGTGGTGGTGATGACGGTGGCGTCGTTCTTCGGCGTGCTGGCCGGGTTGGTGGCCCGGTTCGGGTTCTACTCCACGGCGTACGGCAGGCGCGGAGGGAAGGACGACACCGTCGCGGTGATCCTGCTGGTGATGGCGGTGTCGGCGGCGGTGTACGGGATCAGCTTCCTGCTCATCCGGGCGCTGTCGCGGTACCGGGAGCTGGCGGCCGACCGCGCGGGCGCGATGCTCACCGGCAGACCGTCGGCGCTGGCCGCCGCCTTGGTGAAGGTCACCGGCGACATAGGCCGCATCCCCGCCCGCGACCTGCGCACGGCCCAGCCGTTCAACGCGTTCTTCTTCGCGCCGGCCCTCGGGTCCGGGCTGATCGCGCTGCTGTCCACCCACCCCTCCCTCGACCAGCTGGCGTCGCTGTCGGCGCAGCTCGACAAGGAGGTCTGATGGGATTCCTCGACATACTGCTGGGACGCACCGAACCCGTGCAGCCCGACCTCGACGTGCTCTTCGCCATCCCGGGCGCGGCGTGCACCGTGCAGGCCGCGCTCGGGATGGCGCCCACCGGCGCGGGCGCGGTGTGCTTCAAGGCCGCCGAGGGCGCCGACCGGGCGGTGAACGAGAGCCTCGCCCTGCTGGGCCTCGGCGACACCCTGGACGTTCGGCTCACCCACGACGAGTTCGGGTTCACCTGGATCACCTGCAGGCAGTCCACAGTGGACCTCCCGGTGCTGCTGACCGCGCTGCACGCCGTCAACAGCACCCTCGCCGACGCCGGCTTCGGCTCGAGCCTGCTGTGCACGGTCGTCGGATTCGGCGACGCCGGGCATCGCCTCGGCATCGTGTACCTGTTCAAACGCGGCACCGTCTACCCGTTCGCCCCCACCGGCGACCGGCACCGCGACACCGCGCTGGAGATGCGGGCACGAGCCGAACTCGCCCGCGATCTTCCCGTGGAGCCCGACCTGGAGCGCTGGTTCCCGATCTGGGACGCACCCGTACTCTGAACCGCGCTGCCCGCAGGGGAAGCGCTGGTGCGGACGACCCTCGTGATGAACAGCCCGCGCCTGGTCTTCACAGGCCCGGTAGGGAGATCGCCGCGCTGATGACGGCACCGGCCAGCAGGGTCGCGCCCATGACCGGTCCGGCGAGCCGGCTGGTCGGCGCCCGGCTGCCGCGCAAGCGTGAGACCACCGCCCCGAGTGCGACCAGCTGGACGACGCCGACGACCGCCACACCAGGATCGTTCAGCAGCAGCGCCAGCGGCAGGAAGTGCGCTGCCACCACGACCGCGACCCACCACGCCATCCACCGCGACGCCCCACGTCTCGCCAGCACGAGACAGCCGGCGCCCGCGGCGACGACCTCGGCCGCGACCAGTGCTCCGAACCAGGCGTACTCGCCCTCCAGCGCGGTCGGCCGGTCCCAGTTCAGGGCGGTCGTGATCCCGAACGCCACGGCGAACCCCATGCCCAGCACCGACCCCACCCCCAGCCAGGCCCGCCACCTCCGGGAAGGGTCCTCCTGGGCCCAGCCGAACCACACGAAGGCCATCAGCCCGAACCACGCCGCCGTGAAGCACTGGTCCCGCACGAACTCGGTCAGCATCGGCACTCATCTCCCTTGGCAGGTCAGCGGGACCGAACAACCGATTGGACCCGAGGGGCGCCAAAGCTTCTGGAGGTGCTTTTTCGCCAATCCGAGACGGCCCCCACCCCAGGTGCCACCAGAACGCTACTTCCGCCTACTGCCGGGAAGAAAATGTCGCAGGTCCCGATCGGATCAGGACTTTCCGACCTGACATCCGCGGCGTTTCGACGAAAGTGTTCGTACGTGCTGACAACCACGTGCGTCCACTTAGGCGGCATGACGAACTCCGCCGCGGCGGTCCGGACGCCGTCGGTTCACGCTCGCCCGATATGGTTGCGCTTCATCAGTTCGCGATGCCACCTCAGCACCGCATCCAGGCTCACCGAACGCCGTCGCGTTTGAGCCGGCCGCTCCTGTGGTATCGATCAGAACCATTTCTGTCCCGTTCCGGAGGGTGCTCATGCAGATCCAGGTCAACACCGACCACAACATCCACGGTGGCGAACGACTTGCCACCTATGTGACCACCGACCTGGAAAGCAGCCTGTCCCGGTTCAGCGGATGGCTGACCCGCGTGGAAGTGCACCTCAGCGAGGACGGGGGCAGCAAGCCGGAGGACAAGAAGTGCGTCATCGAGGCACGGCCGGGAGGCAAGCAGCCGGTCGCGGTCACCCACCACGCGACCACCGTGGACGACGCCTACACCGGTGCCGCGCACAAGCTGGGAAGGGTGCTGGACTCCCGGTACGACCGCGCCCACGACCACAAGGGCAGTGACAGCATCCGCCACATGCCCGCCCCGGAAGACCCCGAACTGGTCGGCACGATCGAGGACCAGCCCCGGAACTGATCGAAGCGACCTGGCGCGGTGGACCTCATCAGCCGACCCTCTGGTCGGTTCAGCCCGCCCGGAGGTCCGGGCCCGTGCACCCGACGTGGGGCGCTCGCTCCGGTCGGGTGCGCGGCGCTGAGACCGCGCTGGCAACGGCGCCGCGGCTGCAAGTGATCGGCGTGCCCCGGCAGCGGAGCTCCTGCGAGCGTCCGGTCCGGCACCGGCGCAGGTGAACGAAGTTCCCGTCCCGGTGTTTCCAGCCTCGGCCCGAACCGGGACGGAGGACGGCCTGCGGCGGGGACCACCGGCTCTGCACCGCGGGGTGTGGCGAGCAGGGCCCCTGACGTATCGGTCGACGCAGCCAGGTGGATCTCGCGGCGGTGGCCGAGGCGGCTGCCGCGTCCTGTTCTCCCGCGGTGGGCGTGGAGGGGCTGTCCAAGACCTGCAGGGCGGGCCTGGTTGACCACGACCTCCAGGCGTCGAGCGCCTTCGCCGACCTCCGCCGCTACCCGCTCGGCCACCTCGACGTGTGCTCGAGGGCAGCGTTCGATCAGATCAGCGACGAACAGCTCGCCTTCCCGCGGGCCCCACCTCTGCCCGCCGGACCGGTGAGAGATGTCCCCCGGCCGGAAACAACAACACCCCCCGGCGCTCCGCGGCCCGAGCGCGGGCCCTCACGCGGATGGATCTGCCGGAGGTCTCGTGACCGCGCCGGCCGCCCTTCACGTCACGAGGTCGCCGGGTGGACCTCGTACAGGTGCTGGTCGGCGTCGAGGACCGCGAGGGCGAGACCGGCTTCGGCGACCTCGGCGGCCAGCACCCCGGGGCTCGTCACCGCCCACTCGTCGGAGGCGGTGAGCTCCGTGAGCACGTCCCCGTCACGCTCGACCCGATAGGTCATGTTCCAGGTGATGGCGTTCTCCCCGGACGGCTCGGCCGCCGCGACCCCGACGTAGGTCAGCCCGCCGACCCGCACCTCGGCCATGGGCGTCGCCGGCACGCGGACCGGGGTGAACGGCGGCTGGAGGTTGAGCACCGCCCGTCCACGCGCGTCGAGACGCCCGGCGAACAAACGCCAGAGGGCCTGGCGTTGTGGCGGCGGGAAGTGGCCGAGCACGTTCATCGCCACGATGCCGGACAGGCGGTCCGGCAGGGCGGCGGACAGCACGTCGTCGCCGAGAACGGTGACGCGGCGCCTGAGGTCCTCGTCATCGGCGCAGCGTGCGAGCAACGCCGTGCGCAGGGCCTGGTTCGGTTCGACGGCGACGATCGCGGCCTCGGGCAGTGCCGCCGCGAGGACCGCGGTGCCCGATCCGGTGCCCGCGCCGATGTCGAGCACCGGTCCGGCGCTGGTGTCCAATCCGGACACCGCACGCGTGAGAGCAGGGCCGAGGCCGGTCCACGCGTCACGCAGCAACACGGCGACGTATTCGGCCGTGCGGTCGTAGAAGCCGTCGGTCATGAAGTTCCTTCCAGCAGTGGTGCGGCGGCGCCGGGGACGGCCGCCGGGGTCTCGACGACGAGCCGTCGGCCTGCCCGGTTGACGGTCGTGTCCGAAGAGGACGGTCAGGTGGTGAGGCCGGGCAGCAGGCCCGGGTCGGCCACCCCCGAGTTCCGGGAGGCGGTGCACGACAACGCCACGCGCGCATCGCGCCGGCCTGATTCATGCGCCGATCGCCATCCGACACGCAGCGTGCTCCCCGTCATAGTCGCGATCACCCCACCAGGTGAACATGATACTCGTTTTCGTGTATGAATGGTCAGCGCGTGCCGGTCGTCGCCACGCGCTGTTGCCTTGAACGCGAAGGAGATCCGGTGAGCGTGGTGCGGGCCGACACAGCGATCCCCCTGGACGAGGTCGTCGAGGCGGTGGCCGAGACGCTCGACGTCCCGCCCGCCTCGGTCGGCGTGGACACGCCGCTCATCGCGCTCGGACTGGAGTCGTTCACGGCGGTGCGCCTTCGCCGCCACCTGCTCGACACCACGGGAGTCGCTCTGGCGTTGACCGACTTCCTCGGACAGGCCACCGCGCGCACCGTCGCCGCGGCGCTGAACGCGCAGGACGAGGACGCGGGTGGTCCTTCGGCCGACGAGCCCAGCGACGAGTCGTTCCCGCTCACGCCGATCCAGACGGCGTACTGGGTGGGCCGTGACCCGGGATTTCCCCTGGGCGGCGTCGCGACGTTCTACTACCGCGAGTTCGAACACGACACACCGGTGGGCCACGACGAGGCCGCCCGGCTGGGTACCGCGTGGAACGCGCTCGTGCGGCGGCACTCCGCTCTGCGCATGGTCGTCGACGACGACGCCACCGGCCGCGTGCTCGCGACCGTGCCGCACCACGAGATCCCGGTGACCGACCTGCGCGACCTGCCGCCGGACGAAGCCGCGCGCGTAGCGGCGGAACTGCGCGAGAAGTGGTCACACCAGACCCGACCCACCGGGTGCTGGCCGCTGTTCGACCTGAACCTCGTCCTGCTGCCTGGGCAACGCAGCCGCGTGTGCGTCGGGGTGGACGTGCTCTCGCTCGACCTCGCCGGCTGGATGCAGGTCATGGGCGAATGGGGCGCGCTCGTCGCCGACCCGGACACCCCGCTGCCCGAGCCCGGCACCACGTTCGCCGAGGTGGCCCGCCGCCGGGCCGCGCAGCGACTCGGCCCGGACGACGACCGCGCCCGCCGGTACTGGGCGGACCGCGCGCTGCCGCCGGGCCCGGCACTGCCCACCGTCACCGACGTCGCGTCCGTCAGGCGGCACAGGTTCACCAGGACCGCCACCGAACTGGACGCCGAGCGCTGGGCCGCGCTCAGGCGGGCGGCTTCCGATCACGGTGTGAGCCCGACGGCATTGCTGCTCGCGGCGTGCGGACTCACGCTCGCCCGATGGAGCCCGGTCGCCGACTTCTGCCTCAACACGACGCTGTTCGACCGCCCCGACGACCCCGAACTCGCGCACGTCGTCGGCGACTTCACCTCCACGATGCTCGTGCGGATGCCGGTGTGGGAGGCCCGCGACGGCTTCGCCGCCTACGCGCGTGCGGTGAACGAGCAGTTCTGGTCGGACATGGACCACCGCGAGGCGGGCGGGACGCAGGCCGTCCGGTCCGGCGGGAGCGCGATCGGAGCCCCACCGCACCCGGTGGTCTTCACCAGCGGGCTCGGCCTCACCACGGGCGACGCGGACCCCGCGGCGTGGCTCGGCTCCGAGGTCTACGGGATCTCGCAGACGCCCCAGGTCCTGCTCGACCACATCGTCCACGAGGAGGCCGGCCGCCTGAGGGTGTGGTGGGACGGCGTCGACGGCGTCTACCCCGAGGGGCTCGTCGCCGGAATGGCCGACGCACACCTGCGGCTGCTCACCGCCCTGGCGGGGGAGCCGGACAGCTGGGAGGACCCCTCGCTGGGCTGGACACCGTCCTTCCGGCCGGACGTGCCGCTGGACGTCGCGCCGTTCGCCGACGCCGGACCGCTGCTCGACGACCCGCTGCGGGCGGCCGCGGACCTCGACCCCGGCGCACCGGCGCTGCTGGACTCGAGGTCGTCGCTCAGCCACGGCGAGCTCGCCCGTGACGCCGACGCGATCGGCCGCCGTCTCGCCGCGTCCGGTGTCGGCCCCGGCGACCTCGTCGCGGTCTCGTCACCCAAGAGCATCGACCAGGTCGTGGCACTGCTCGGCGTCGCGGCCAGCGGCGCCGGCTACGTCCCGGTCGAGCCGTCGTGGCCGGTCGAACGAGTGGCTTCGGTGTGCGCGCAGGCGGGGATCGAGCACGCGCTGGTCACCGGCGACGTCCCGCCGATCTGGCCGGAGACCGTGCGCGTCCACCGGCTCGACGCGGCGGACGGCGGTTCCACCGCTCCCGTGCGTCCTTCGCCCGAGGAGCTCGCCTATGTGATCTTCACGTCCGGTTCCACCGGCCGTCCCAAGGGCGTGGCGATCGAGCACCGCGCGGCGCGCACCACGATCGACGACCTGGTCGACCGGTTCCCGATCACGCGCGACGACCGGATGCTCGCGCTGTCGGCGTTCAGCTTCGACCTCTCCGTGCACGACGTGTTCGGCGTCCTCGGTGTCGGCGGTGCGCTGGTGGTGCCGGACGCCGAACGGCAACGCGATCCGGAGCACTGGCTGGATCTGATGGACCGGCACGGCGTCACGCTGTGGAACACGGCACCGGCGCTGCTGGAGATGCTGGTGGAGTACGCGGAGATCGATCCCGCCCTCGCCCGCCGGGCCCTGCGGGCACTGCGGCTGGTGTTCCTGTCCGGCGACTGGATCCCCGTCACCCTGCCCGACCGGCTGCGCGAACTCGCTCCGCAGGCGCAGGTGGTCAGCCTCGGCGGCGCCACCGAGGCGTCGATCTGGTCGATCTGCCACCCGATCGGCGAGGTGGACCCCGAGTGGCCCAGCATCCCCTACGGCAGCGCGCTGCGGGGGCAGAGCTTCCACGTCCTCGACGAGGAGGGTCTGCCCGTGCCGGTCGGCGTGCCAGGTGAGCTGCACATCGGCGGTGATGGACTGGCCCGCGGATACGTGGGCGACGCGGAGCAGACCGCGCAGCGGTTCGCGGTGCACCCGGTGCTGGGCCACAGGCTTTACCGGACCGGGGACCTCGGGCGGTGGCGCCTCGACGGGACGATCGAGTTCCTGGGCCGGGCCGACCGGCAGGTCAAGGTCCGCGGGCACCGCATCGAGCTCGGGGAGGTCGAGTCCGTGCTCGACCGCGCTGCGGGCGTGCGCAAGTCAGTGGCCGCCGTGGTTCCGGGACCGGACGACAGGCCCAGGCTGATCGCCTTCGTGGTGCCCGCCGACCCCGCCGCTCCCCCGGCCGCGCCCGACCTCTCCGCGCACCTGCTGACCAGGGTGCCGCAGTACATGGTGCCGTCGCGGTTCACCTTCCTGCCCGAGCTGCCGATCACCGCCAACGGCAAGGTCGACCACACCGCGCTGCCCAACCCCTACCGCCGCGACGAGACCCCCGCGGCCGTGCCCGAACAGTCCGCTGTGGATGATCGAGAGCCGTTGTGGCTGACCGAGGCCGTGGCCCGTGCCGCCGAGCTGGGGCTCGAGGTGTCCCTGACCGTCGGGCCCGGCGCGCACACACCGTCGGACGCGCTCGCCGCGGCGGCTCAGTGGAGCCGCGCCACCGCGACGGCGGCCGCGGCTCTGGGAGTGGAGCTCCGCGAGAGCCTCAACGCGGACGGGCTGCTGCGCCTCACCGTTCCCGCGGCACCGGCACGGCAGCGGCCCGTCGCACCGCGCACGGGGGTGACCGCACCGCCCGTCGCAGCGGAGGCGGCCGCACAAGCCGTCACGGCGGGGATGGCCGCACCGGCCTGCCCGGAGCTGGAGGAGACCGTGCTCGCGGTGTTCCGCTCGGTGCTCGGACCGCACGCCGACGCGACCACGTCGTTCTTCGAGCTGGGCGCGACGTCGCTGACCCTGGTCCTGGCGTACCGCAAGCTGACCGCGCAGGGCTTCGCCACGCTGACCGTCGTCGACCTGTTCGCCAACCCGACCGTGCGGGCACTCGCCGCCTTCCTCGCACCGGCCGGTGCCCCCGAGCCCGTCCCCGATCCCGTCGCGGCCGTGCCCAGGCCGCAGGGCCGTCGTGACGCACGCCGACGCGCCGAGCAGGTCGCCCGATGATCGCGATCACCGGACTCGCGTGCCGTTTCCCGGGTGCCGTCGATGCCACCGCGTTCTGGGAGCTGATCAGGACCGGGCGCAGCGGCCTCACCCGGTTCACCCCGGAGCAGCTGCGTGCGGCCGGAGTGCCGACCGATCTGCTCTCCGCACCGGGCTACGTCCCCGTCGGCGGGCTCATCGAGGACCAGGACGCGTTCGACCCCGACGCGTTCGGCCTCACCGACGCCGAAGCGGCGCTGATGGACCCGCAGCAGCGGCTGTTCCTGCAGATGTGCTGGCAGGCGCTCGAACAGGCCGGCCACGGCGGCGGCGTGGGAGCGGGCACCGTCGGCGTCTACGCGGGCGCGTCGCACAGCGCGTACCTGGAGAGCAACCTTCGCGGACGCTGGGACCCCACCGGCGGTGGGGTCGATCCGGTCGGCAGTCTGCGCACGGCGATGGCGACGCACGGCGACTACCTGCCCTTGCAGGTCGCCTACCGGTTGAACCTCACCGGACCGGCGATGTCGATCACGAGCACCTGCTCCAGCTCCCTGGTGGCGGTGCACGCGGCGGCGCAGGCGCTGCTCGCCGAGGAGTGCGACACGGCGCTCGCGGGCGGGGTGTCGCTGATCGTGCCGCAGGGACACGGCTACCTGCACGTGCCGGACGGCATCTACTCCGCCGACGGAGTGGTGCGGCCCTACAGCGCCGACGGCAGCGGCATCGTCTACACGCAAGGGGTCGGCGCGGTGGTGCTGCGCAGGCTGGAGGACGCGCTGGCCGACGGCGACCCGGTGCTCGCCGTGCTGCACGGGTCGGCGGTCAACAACGACGGGGCGCTCAAGGCCGGGTTCACCGCGCCCTCGCCGCGCGGTCAGGCCAGGGTGATCACCGAGGCGCAGGCGGTCGCGGGAGTCGAGCCGCGCGGCATCGGCTACCTCGAAGGGCACGGCACGGCGACGGCGCTCGGCGACCCGATCGAGGTCGCGGCGCTGCGCTCGGTCTTCGGACCGAGCGAACGACCCTGGTGCGGGCTGGGTTCGGTGAAGGCGACCATCGGGCACGCGAACACCGCGGCGGGGATCGCGTCGCTGATCAAGACCGTGCTCGCGCGTTCGCACGGTGTCGTGCCCCCGGCGCCGCACCACGAGCCCGTCAACCCGGAGCTGGGTCTGACTGGGTCGGCCTTCCACCTCTCCGGTGAGGCCCGGCCGTGGCCCGAGGACGCGGAGTTCGCGGGCGTCAGCTCCTTCGGCATCGGCGGGACGAACTGCCACGTCGTGCTCGGACCGGCACCGGAGCTGCCCGAGTCCACTCCGGACGAACGGCCGCAGGTCCTGGTCGTGTCCGGGAAGACCGAAGGGGCCGCCCGTGCCACCGCCCGCGCACTCGGCGAGCACCTGCCCGCCGTGACGGACTCCGCGGCACTCGCGGACCTGGCACACACCCTCGACGCGGGGCGCACGCACCACGAGCACCGCATCAGCGTCGTGTGCTCGCCGGGTGATCTCGGTTCCGCCGCCTCGGCACTGCGCGAGGCGCGGCCCGTGGAGACAGCCAGACCGCGGATCGTCTTCGCGTTCCCCGGCGCGGGCAGCCAGTACTCCGGCATGGGCTCCGTGCTCTACCGCACCGAACCGGTCTTCGCCCATGCCGTCGACAGGTGCGCCGAACTGCTGCTTCCCCTGACCGGTCACGACGTCCGCGACGTCGTGCACGGCAGGGCCGCACGGGTCGGGGACGCGGCCGTCGGGCTGCCCGCGTTGTTCGCGGTGTCGCTCGGCACGTCGGCGCTGTTGACGTCGTGGGGCGTGCGGCCGGACGTGGTGCTGGGCCACAGCCTCGGCGAGTACACCGCCGCCGTGGTCTCCGGTGGGCTCGCCCTGCACGACGCCGCACGGCTCGTGGCGGTGCGCTGCACCGAGGTCTCGCGTGCCGCGGGCGGTGGAGCGATGCTGTCGGTCGACCTCGCCGACGTCTCCAGCCTGCTCGCCGAGCACCCGGACGTCGATCTCGCCGCGCTCAACGGTCCGGCCGGCACGGTGCTCTCCGGCGCGGCCGACGCGATCACGGCGCTGGAGGCCACCGCCAAGGCGGCCGGGCTGCGGTGCCGGCGGCTGCACGTGGACGCGGCGCTGCACTCACGGCTCGTCGAGCCCGCCGTCCCCGCCGTCCGCGCCGCGGCGGCACACCTCTCCCTTGCGCGGCCGGAGATCCCGGTGGTCAGCACGCTCACCGGCACCGCGGTCACGGACGAGCTGGGCACCGCCGACCACTGGGCGCGGCAGCTGCGCGACCCGGTGCGGTTCTCCCCCGCGCTGCGGGAGGCCGTGGGCACGGCGCCGTCCGTGCTCGTCCAGGTCGGGCCGGGCAGCAGCCTCGTCACGCTCGCTCGCGCCCACCAGGACCTGTCCCTGATCGACTCCGTAACTACGCTCGACCACGACCGCACCGGTGCCGAGGCGGAGTCCGTACGGGCCGCGGTCGCCCGGCTGTGGGCACGCGGTGCCGACGTTCCGCTGGACGCCCTGCGAGGAGGACGGCGGCGCCGGGTCGCCGCACCCGGTTACGCGTTCCAGTCGCGCCGCCTGTGGATCGACCCGCCACGGGAACCGCAGACGGTTCCGCGCGTACCGGCGTTGCTCCAACTCCTCCGCTGGCACCAGCTCCCGCCACTGCCGCACGTCCTGCCCCACGGCCACTTCCTGCTGGCCGCGGACGCGGACCTGCCGGCGGCGCGGGCACTCGGCCTGCCCTCCGTCCAGGACCACGACCCGGCCACTCCGGTCGACGCGGTGGTCGTGCTGACCCGACCCGGACAGGACGTCGAGGCCGTCGTGCTCGCCCACGCCGACCTCGCCCGCAGACTCGGCGGAATCGACGTGCCGAGGCTGCTTGCCGTCACGTTCGGCGCGGACCGGGTAGAGAGCGCGGACGAGGTCTGCCCCGGCGCGGCCTCGGCCCGCGCCCTGACCCGCGTCCTGGCCCAGGAACACCGCGGGATCCGGTGGCGCACCCTCGATCTCCCGGCCTCGGCCGGACCGGACGTCGTCGCACGCACGGTCCTCGCCGAGCTCGCCGACCTGCTCGGCACACCGGACGAACGCGGTGGCGACATCGCCTGGCGGTCCGGCACCCGCTGGCGGCGCGACATCGAGCCCTGGTCGGTCAGCCCGGCCGCCGGTGCCACGCCCGGTCCGTCCCGCGCCGTCGTGTCGGGCGGGCTCGGCGACGTCGGTCTGGTCGTCGCGGAACGGCTGGCCCGGCGTGGCGCCTCCGTCGTGCTCACCTCCCGCCGCGCGCTCGGCGACGTGCCCGACGCGGCCAAGACCGTGGACGCGCTCACGGCGGAAGGACTCGACATCCGGACCAGGACGCTCGACGCGTCCGATGTGGACGGGTGGGCGGCCTTGCTGGCCGAGTGCTCGCCCGACGTGGTCGTGCACGCCGCCGGTGCCGCCGCCACGGCGCGAGCGGTTCCGCTGCGCGACGTCACCTCCGACGAGGTCACCGCGCACCTGCGGGGCAAGGTCGGTGGCGCGACGGCGCTCCGCGAGGCTCTCTCGGCGCTGCCCGAGTCGTCCCGGCCGGACCTGGTCGTGCTGATGTCCTCTGCGGCCACGCTGGTGGGCGGCATCGGCACCGGGCCGTACGCGGCGGCGAACGCGGCGCTGGACGCGATCGCGACCGGCCAGCCCCGCTGGACGAGTGTGGTGTGGGACGGCTGGAGCGTCGGTCCCGGTGGCACCGAGCGCGACGTGGTGCTGCGGGACGCGCTCGACGCCGCGACCGGGGGCAGGGCCCTTGACCTGGTGCTGAACCAGCACTTCACCGGCACAGCGCCCTCAGTGGTGGCGGTGTCGCGTACGGACCTCGCCCGGCGCCGGGACGACGCGGCCTTCACCGAGGCCACCGGGTCATCCCAGGCGGGCACGCTCGCGGACCCGCTCGAGCAGCGGGTCGCCGAGCTGTGGACGGAGCTCTTCGGTGTCGCGATCACGTCACCGGACGCGGACTTCTTCGCACTGGGCGGCCATTCCCTGCTCGCCACCGGCATGCTGGCCGCGCTGGGCCAGGAGCACGGCGTCCGCCTGCGCCTCGCGGACCTGCTCGGTTCACCGACCGTGGCCGGGCTCGCCACGTTGCTGCGCACGCGCGAGGTGGCGCCGCAAGCGCCAGTGGTCCAGGCGGTGGCGGCAGAGCCCGACTCGTTCCCGCTGACCAGGGTCCAGCACGCGTACTGGATCGGCCGCGACGGCGGTTACCGCTGGGGTGACGTGCCCTGCCACTTCTTCCTCGAGTACGACTGCGCCGATCTCGACCTGGGGCGGTACGAGGACGCCTGGAACGCCGTGATCGCCCGGCACCCGATGCTGCGCGCGGTCGTGGACGCGCAGGGCCAGGCCAGGGTGCTGCACGACCTGCCGCGATTCCGCATCCGCACGCACGACCTGACCGCACTGTCCGAAGAGGACCGTGAACGCAGGCTCGCGACGTTGCGCGAGAGGGTCAGCCGCAAACCGGGACCGGCCGACCGCTGGCCGCTGTTCACCGTGCAGGCCGCCCTCCTGCCCGACCACCGCGTCCGGCTGTTCCTCGGCGTGGACGTGCTGATCTGCGACGCGGCGAGCTGGTGGGTCGTCGACCGCGACCTGCACGCCCGCTACACCGATCCGTCCCTGGAGCTCGCCCCCGTGGGCATCCATCCGGCCGCGTGCGTCCGGGCTCTGGAGGACCGGCGCCGCGGCCCGGACGGGGAGCGGGCGGCCGCCTACTGGCGGGCACGGCTTGCCGAACTTCCCACCGCACCGGCGATTCCGGTGGACGACACCGTCACCACCGGCCGCTTCGCCCGGCACCGCGCCACCCTGGAAGCCGGCCGATGGGAGCAGCTGAAGCGACTCGCCGCGCAGCACCGGGTGACCCCCACCGCCGTACTGCTCACCGTGTACGCCGACGTGCTGGCCGACTGGTCCGGCGAGGACTCGTTCAGCGTGGTGCTCACCCTGTTCGACCGGCCGGACGTCCACCCGGACGTGGCGAACGTGGTGGGGGACTTCACCTCCCTGGTGCTGCACGCCGTCGAGAACGCGGCGGCGGGTACGTTCGCCGACCGCGCCCGGCGCACCCAGCACCGCCTGTTCCGCGATCTCGACCACCGCGAGCACTCCGCGCTGGACGTGCTCGCCGAGAAGTCGACCGCGCAGGGCGGGGTCGCCTCGGTGCCGGTCGTGTTCACCAGCGCGCTCGGACTCACCGAGGTGATCGGCGCCGACCACGACCCGCGCTGGATCGGCACGAAGGTCGCCGCGCTCAGCCAGACACCGCAGACGCTGCTCGACCACCAGGTGCTGGAGGAGGGTGGAGAACTGTTGCTGCAGTGGGACGTGCTGGAACCCGTTCTGCCGCCAGCACAGGTCGCCGCCGCCGTGTCCGATCACGTCGCTCGGGTACGCAGGCTCGCGGACGACCCCGCGTCGTGGACGGACGGGGCTGCACCACCGGTCGACGACGCCGACGTGGCGTTGCTGCTGCGGCAGGGCTCCACCCCCGGCAGGACGCTGTTCCTGCTGCATCCCTCGGGTGGCGACGTGCTGTGCTACACGGAGCTGTCGCGACTGGTCGACCCCGGCGTCACCGTCGTCGCGCTCACCGACCCCGGGCTGTCCGGCCACGACGCCCCGGAGAGCGTGGACGCCCTGGCAGAGCTGTATCTGGGCGTCCTGCGGCGCCACCAGCCGCACGGCCCGTACCTGCTCGGCGGCTGGTCGATGGGCGGCGACCTGGCCCAGCGCGTGGCCTGCCTGTTGCACGAGGCGGGCGAGCACACCGCCCTGCTGGTGATGCTCGACTCCAACGACCCCACGCACATCGTCGACGTACCCGGTTCCCCCGCCGAGGCGGACGCGGAGGTGCGCCGCCGCTACGTGGCGTCGCTGGCGGGCTTCCTCGGCGTGCCGCTGAACGCGGGAGTGCAGCCGTCCCAGGACGACGTCGACGCGGCGTTGCGGTCGCAGGGCCTGCTGCGCCAAGAGGCCAGTGCCGCCGAACGGGTGGCCGTCTTCGCCCGGCACCTGCGCGGCCTGGCCGCGTACGAACCGCGGAGGCTGAACGATCCCGGCACCCGGACCCTCGTGGTCAAGGCCGGGAGGAAGGCCCCGGTCAACTCGGGCGTCGGCATGGGAGTCGACGACGTGCCCGGTGACCCCGCGGACCTCGGGTGGACCGCGCTGCTGGCCCGGCCGCCTCGGACGGCACCGGTGGACGCCCACCACTACTCCCTGCTGCGCGGCGGCGCCCTCGCCGCGATCGCCGCACTCGTCAACGAAGAACTCGCCCGCTGTGAAAGGCCCGCACCGTGACCCGCCTCCCCCGCCGCCTCGTCCTGCTGGCCGTGGCCGCGCTGACCACCACCGCCTGCGCCACCGGCAGCACCGCCTCCGCCATCGCCGAACTGGTCCGCTACGCCGCGGTCGGCTCGGCCGCCACCGCGAGCAACGACCCGCACGGCGGGCTCGGCAACGAGTCCGACGCGCTGCGCTTCGCCCTGCTCTACGACGTGCTGACCGTGGCCGGTTCCGACGGCGCGACCGCGCCCCGCCTGGCCACCGCCTGGGAACCCGACTCCACGCTCACCCGGTGGAAGATCACCCTGCGCACGGACGCGACCTTCGCCGACGGCAGGAAGGTCAGGGCCGCCGACGCGTTGTTCTCGTTGCGCCGCATGCAGAGCAAGGCCGCCGAGAACTACGGCCGCATGGCGATGTTCGACCTGGACGCCTCCAGCACCGTCGACGAGTCCACTGTGGAACTGCGCACCCGATCCCCGTTCGCGGCAGTACCGGAGGCGTTGCAGTCGGCGACCTTCGTCGTGCCCGAGGGCACGACGGACTTCAGCTCGCCGCCACCGGGCTCCGGGCCCTACCGGATGACCGGCGGTGATCCGGCGAACGCCGCCCTGGAGCGCAACGACGCGTGGTGGGGACCGAAGCCGCCGACGAAGCGGATCGAGATCCGCGCGATGGCGGACCCGCAGGCACGGGCCGACGCGGTCCGCTCGGGACAGGCCGACGTCGCGGGCAGCGTGAGCCCGACCGCCGCCGCTCAGGCCGAGAGCGCGGGCGTCCAGGTGGTCCGCCGACCGGCCGTCACGACGTACCCGGTCGTGATGCGGCTGGACCAGGCACCGTTCGACAAGCCCGAGGTGCGGGAGGCGGTCAAGCTCGCGACCGACCGCAAGCAGCTCACCGACACCGTGTTCGGCGTCTACGGCAAGGTGGGCAACGACCTGCTGACCCCCGGCGACCCGACCAGCCCCCGGCTGCCCGAGCGGAACCGCGACCTCGACCGCGCTCGCGCGCTGATGGCGCAGGCGGGTTACGCGGGTGGCGCGTCGGTCACCCTGCACACCACGACGGCCTACCCCGGCATGGACTCGGCCGCGACACTGCTCTCCGCGCAGCTCGCCGAGATCGGGCTGAAGGTCGCCGTGCAGGTCGACCCGCCGGAGAGCTTCTGGACGAAGACCTACGCCCAGGCCGGTTTCTACGTGAGCTACCTCGGTGGCATCGGCTTCCTCGACGTCTCCCGCATCGCATTGCGCGCGGCCTCTCCGACCAACGAGACCGCGTGGAAGAACCCGTCGTGGGAACGCGGCCTGGACGCCGCGCTCGCCGAGCCCGACGCCGCGAAGCGGGCCGGCGCGCTGGGCGCGCTGCAGGCGGCGTTGCGCGACGAGGGCGGTTACCTCGTCTGGGGTGTGGGCGACGGCCTCGACCTCGCCCGGTCCGGCGTCAGCGGGCTGCCGACCGGCCCTGGGTTCGCCCGCCTGTTCATCGACCAGGTGCGGATCACCGCGTGAGTGCTGCCGTGTCCCTGGCCCGCGCCGGAGGGGTTGTTCTGGCGCGGGCCACCGCGACCGCCGTGGTCGTCTCGGCCGCCGTGTTCGCGGCGGTGAGCGCACTGCCCTCGGACGCGGCCGACACGCGCACCGGTGGCCGTGCGAGCGCGGAGACGTTGGCGCAGCTCAGGGAAACGCTCGGCCTGGACGCGCCGCTGTGGCAGCGGTGGGGCCGGTGGACCACGACGATCCTGAACGGGGACTGGGGACGCTCGCTCGTCACCGACCGGCCGGTGGTGGACCTGGTGGCGCCCCGGCTCCAGGCCACCGCCGTGCTCACCGCGGTGGCGGTGACCCTGGCGGTTCCGCTGGCCCTCGCCCTCGCGCTCGCGGTCGGAACCACCCGGCCCCGGTCGGCACGGCGCTGGGCGGCGTTCGCCACGGCGGGCGCCGCGGTGCCGCAGACCGTCGTGGTCGCGGTGCTCGTGGTGGTCCTCAGTGGACTGCTGGGCTGGCTGCCGCCGTTGTCCCTGCTGCCACCGGGCGGCTCTCCCGCGGACCGGCCCGACCTGCTCGTGCTGCCCGCACTCGCCCTCGCGCTGCCCGCCGCCGCCTGGGCGGGCGGCCTGCTCGGCGGTGCGGTGGCGGACGCCTGGAGCGCACCGCACGTGCGCGACGCCGTCGCCCGCGGGGTGACCGGCTGGCGGCTGCGGACCCGGCACGTCCTGCCGTTCGTGCTGTCCCCCGCGATCCGCGCGGTGGCAGTGGTGACCGCGGGCACCGCCACCTCGGCGGCCGTCGTCGAGACGATGCTCGGCTACCAGGGCCTCGGCGAACTGCTGGTGACGGCGGTGGCGGGCAGGGACACCCCGGTCGTCGCGGCCGTCGGGCTCATCGGCGCGCTGGTCGTCGTCGCGGGCACGGCACTCGCGGACATGG
Source organism: Lentzea sp. HUAS12 (assembly GCF_024125735.1). Classification (NCBI taxonomy): domain Bacteria; kingdom Bacillati; phylum Actinomycetota; class Actinomycetes; order Pseudonocardiales; family Pseudonocardiaceae; genus Lentzea; species Lentzea sp. HUAS12. The sequence goes on along the minus strand of NZ_CP099738.1, from coordinate 1,716,527 downwards.
CGGCCGCCGCAGTCGAGGTGCGGAGGGACCACCGATGAAATCAGCGTGGCCCGCCGCGGCCGTGGTCGCCGTCGTCCTCGCCGGCAGTCTGCTGGCACCGCACGATCCCCTTGCGGTCGCTGGTCTTCCGTTCGCCGGACCGGATGCCGGCCATCTCCTCGGCACCGACGTGCTGGGCAGGGACGTGCTGTCCCGGTCGCTGACCGGCGGGGCGGGCCTGGTCCTGCTGGCCGCCGTGGCGGGCGCCGTCACGTGCGTCGTCGGGGTGGCGTGCGGACTCGTCGCCGGGTGGCGCGGAGGCTGGGCGAACCGGGTGATCACCGCGGTGGCCGACGTGCTCACCGCCGTGCCGGTCCTGCTCGTGGCACTCGTGATCGCGATCGCGGTGCCCGGTCCGGTCGCCGTCGTCGCCGCCACCGTCACGGGAGGGGCCCCGCTCACGGCGCAGATCGTGCGGGACGCCACGCGGTCGGCGAAGTCGGCGGGCTGGGCGGACGCCGCCCGGTGCCGGGGAGAGACGACCACCGCTCTGCTGGCGCGCGAGGTGCTGCCCGCGATGTCCGGGCTGGTCGTGGCGGAGGCCGGGCTGCGGTTCGTCCTCGGTCTCCAGCTGGCTTGCACCCTCACGCTGCTCGGGTTCGGGGCCCAGCCTCCCGCCGCCGACTGGGCCTTGATGCTGCGCGAGAACCTGCCCGGCGCGGCGGTGAACCCGGCCGCCGTTGCGGCACCCGCCCTGCTCCTCGCGACGCTCGCCTGCGTGGTCGCGCTCGCGCTGCGGTCCCGCCGGGGCGCGGAGGTGACGGCATGACGGACCTGACCGTGCGCGGCCTCACCGTCCACGACGGACGCGGTCGCGCGGTGCTCTCCGGGGTCGACCTCGACGTGCCCGCGCACACCGTCGTGGCGGTGACCGGACCGTCGGGCAGCGGGAAGTCCACGGTGCTCAAGGCCGTTCTCGACGTCCTCCCACCCGGCCTGCGGCGTACCGGGGGCGAGGTCCGGTGGGCGGGCACGCCGGTGGTCCCGGGGCGTGCGGCCGTGCGGTGGCGGCGGCGATGCACCGGCCTGCTCGCGCAGGACCCGGTGAGCACGCTCAACCCGCTCTGGACCGTCGAGCGCCTTCTGTCCGAAGTGGACAGAGGCGTCGATGCTTCGCGGCTGCGTGCCCTGGGCCTGGACCCCGATGTCGTGCTCCAGCGCAGGCCCCACCAGCTCTCCGGAGGGCAGGCGCAGCGCGTCGCGCTCGCCAGGGCGACGGCGGGAGATCCGGCGCTGCTGCTGCTCGACGAGCCGACCAGCTCGCTCGACACCGACACCGCCCGGCGAGTCGCCGAACTCGTGCGGCGGCGCCGGGAAGAAGGACTCGGCTCCACCCTGCTGATCTCCCACGACCGCGAGTTCGTGTCGGCACTGGCCGACCACGTCGTCGACCTCGGCACCACCGGCTCCGGCTTCACCCCGCCCACCGCGCCACCACCGGAGGACGACGTCGTCCTCCGGGTCAGCGGGCTGGGCATCGAGCACCCGGTGCCGTTGCTGCACGACGCGACGTTCGAGGCGCGCCGCGGCGAGCTCGTGGTGATCGTCGGTCCGTCGGGCAGCGGGAAGACGACGTTGCTGCGCGCGCTGGCGGGGCTGCACGAGCCCTGCACCGGCCTGGCGCAGGTCGGCGGAACGGCGTTGGCGCCGCTGCCCCGGCGGGATCAGGACCACCTGCGCGCCGTGCAGTACCTGCCGCAGGACCCGTTCGCCGCGCTCAACCCGGCACACCGCGCCACGTCCGCCGTCGCCCGCGCCGCACGGGTGCTGCTCGGGCTTCCCCGTGACCGGGCGACCTCCGCGGCGCTGGAGCTGCTCGCCGCGGTCGGGCTCGACCCCGCGACCGGGCGCCGCCGGCCCCGTCAGCTCTCCGGCGGACAGCGGCAGCGCGTCGTGCTCGCCCGCGCGCTGGTCGCCGAACCCCGGCTGCTGCTCGCCGACGAACCCACGTCGGCGCTCGACGACCGCACCGCCGAGGCCGTGCTCGGCGTGCTCGCGGACCACCGGGCGCGAGGGCTCGCGGTGCTCGCGGCCACGCACGACCCGCGGCTCGTCCGGTACGCCGACCGCGTTCTGCGCTGGCGGCACGAGGCCCTCACCGACGAGACGACCCGTCACCCCACCCGAGGAGGAACCACCCGGTGACCACTTCCGAGCTACCGGTGCTCGCCGTGATCGAGCGCCTGCGCGCCCACCCCTGGATCGGGCACTGCGAACGGACCGCGGACGGGGTGCGCGTGCACCCCGCGCCGCACCTGCTCGACACCGCTCCCGAACCGGGCGCGCTCGTCACCGAGTACCTGGAGCAGTGGAGCGAGGTCTACCAGCTGACCTACTCCTCCGCCTCCGACGACACCCCGGGCGACCTGGACCTGAGCGGCTGGCGCGCCTCCGACTCGGGAGAACCGCTGCCCACCGGGCACATGCGCCAGTGGGTCGAGCGCACCGTCGAACTCGTCGCGGGCCTGCGCCCCCGGTGGGTGCTGGAGCTCGGTTGCGGCACCGGCATGCTCCTGCACCGGCTCGCGCCGCGGGTGCGGGGCTATGTCGGGACCGACGTAGTCGGCGGTTCCGTGCGCGGGCTCGACCAGGCCCGTGGCGCGGTCCGCACCGTGCGGGCGGCGGCGCACGAGGCCGCGGCGCCGTCCGTGGCCGCAGCGATGGCGGCCACGGGTTTCCCGGCGGCGACCCCCGACTGCGTGGTGCTCAACTCCGTGACCCAGTGCTTCCCCGACGTCGGCTACCTCGGCGAGGTCGTGCGCGAGGCGGTGCGCGTCGTGGCCGCCGGCGGGCACGTCGTGATCGGCGACAACCGGCACTCCGGGCTGCACGCCGACTTCAGCACGTGGGTCGAGGAACACCGCGGAGCCGGTCCCGACCTCGCCGAACGGGCCCGCGCCAGGATGGAGCGCGACGAGGAGCTGCTGTTCGACCCGCTCGTGCTGGCGCGGATCGCCGCCGAGGCGGGGGCGTCGACCGGGCGTCAGGTGCGGATCGCGACGTTCCCGAAGCTCCTCGACGCCGACTCGGAGTTGACCCGCTACCGCTTCGACTGCGTCCTGTCCGTCGACTCCGACGCACCGGTCGCCGAGCCGCGCGTTCTGCCGTGGCCGCAGGCGGCGGACGTCCTCGACGGGTCCGGTGTGCGCGTCACGGGCATCCCGAACGGCGCCCTGCCCGGCACAGGCGGCCCGGCGACGACCGCGGCGGAGCTGGCCCACCTGGTGGCAGGCCGCGACGCGCACGTGACGCTGGCGGCGCACGACCCCCGTTCGCTGGAGATCGTGTCACCCGCCTCGGCAGCGTGGCGTCCCGCCGAGGAGGTCGCCTCGCTGGGCAACGGTGCCGCGCACGAACCGCTGCGCCGCTTCACCGCGCAACGACTGCGGGCGGTCGTCCGCACGTGTCTGCGTGACGTCCCCGGAGCGAAGGACGTCCACGTCGAGGTCGTTCCCGTTCCGCACCGGACGGCCGAGTCGTGATCGAACGCTGCCACCAGGCCGGGCTCACCGCCGTCGGCCGGGCCGACCTCTCCGCACTGCCCGAGGCGATGCGCGCCCTCGACGAGGCCGCACTGGACACGATGGCCGCGGTGCTGCGCCGGGCGGGACTGTTCCGGCCTGGTGTGAGCCACCGCGCGGACCAGGTGCTCGACCGCCTGCGCGTGGCCGACCGGCACCGCTGGATCGTCCGCGGTTGGGTGCGCGCACTCGTGCGGCACGGTCGCCTCCAGGCCTCCGCCGACGGCGCGGCGCTGCGTGACCTCTCCCCCGCGCCGACCGCCCCCGTGCCCCTGCCCGAGCTGTGTGCCCGGCTGGGGTATCCACCCGAGGTCGCCACGTTCTTCACGTCCGCCGCCGCGCGTCTGCCGGAACTGCTGCGCGACGAGGTCACCCTGCAGTCGGTGCTGTTCGGAACCGACAGCACGGAGACCGCGGACGGCGTCTACCGCGAGAACGTGATCAACGGCTACCTCAACGCGGCCCTCGTCGAGGTGCTGCGCACCGCACTGCCGGCCGCACCTCGCGTGCTGGAGCTGGGAGCGGGTGTCGGCGCCACCGCCGTCCCGGTGCTCACGAGCATCACGGGTCCGCTCGAGTACCTGTTCACCGACGTCTCCCGCTACTTCCTCGACACCGCGGGGGAACTGCTCTCCGCCGACGGGCGGGTGCGGTTCGGTGAGCTCGACATCAACGAACCCGCGTCGCACACGGTCGACGCCGGCTCGTGCGACGCCGTCATCGCCGCGAACGTGCTGCACAACGCGATCGACGTCAACGCCGTGCTCACCACGGCACGCTCCTGGCTGCGCCCAGGCGGACTCCTGCTGATCGTCGAGTCGTGCGGCGAACTGCTGCAGGCCGCCGTGTCGATGCAACTGCTCATGTCCCCCGCGCCGGACCGTCCCGCCGCGGGTTCGCGCGACCTCCGCGCGGGTGAGGACCGCATCTTCCTCACCCGCGACGAATGGATCACCGCGCTGCGCGACAACGGCCTGAGCCCCGTGCTCGTCCTCCCCCACCCCGACCACCCCCTCAGCGCACTCGGCCAGCTCCTGCTGGTCGCCACACCCACAACTCCGGGAGCAACTCGATGACCGACACCCTGGACCACCGGGAGACTCTGGCCGACATCTGGGGCCGGTTGCTCGGGCTCGACGCCGCGGCCGTGCCGCACGACGCGGGGTTCCTCACCCTCGGCGGTGACTCCGTGCTCGCCGTGCGGATGTCCGCACAGGTGCGCAAGCAGCTCGGCGTCGTGCTGGCGCTGTCCGACGTCCGGGTCGAGATCACGCTGTCCGAACTCGCCGACCTCGTCGCGCAGCGCGCCTCCGGCGGCGGCCGGGCACTGCCCGTCGAGGTCGTGCGCCGCACGGACCCCGACGAGCCGTTCCCGTTGCTGCCCCTGCAACAGGGGTACTTCGTCGGGCAGCAGGACGGGTGGGAGCTGTCCTACCCGTCCGCGCACCACTACGTCGACATCGGACTGTCCGAAGTGGAGGCCGACGAGGCGGCGGAGTCTTTGCAGGACGCCCTGCGCCGGCTGGTGGCACACCAGCCCACCCTGCGGGCCCGCGTGCTTCCGGACGGACGGCAGCGCATCCTGCCCGCCGACGATCCGGCGGCCGTGCCCACTCTGACCGTCACCGACCTGCGCGGCGCGCCCGCCGACGACGCCTCTCGCACGCTGGCCGCCACGCGGCACGAGATGAGCACCAACGGCCCGAACCCCGCCGACGGCCCCGGTATCGACATCCGCCTCACGCTGCTCTCCGACGACCGCGCCCGGCTGCACTGCGCGGTGAGCCTGCTCATCATCGACGGCTGGTCCTCGAACGTCTTCTACCGCGACCTGTTCGCGCTCGTCGCGGACTGGAACGCCACCCTGGCGCCGCTGGACATCGACTACGGCGACTACGTGACGTCTGTGCGGCAGCTGCCCGGCACCGCGGCCTGGGAGGCCGACCGGGACTGGTGGTTCGACCGGTTGCCGGATTTCGGGCAGCCACCGGCCCTGCCGTTGCGGCTCGACCCGGCGCACGCACATCCCGATCTGATGGCCTCGACCCAGCGGACCGTGGACAGCACCACCTGGGCGGCCGTGCGCGTCCAGTGCGCGGCTCACGGTGTCACCCCGTCGGCGGCGGTGTTCACCGCCTACGCCTGCGTGCTCGCGCGAGCAGCCGGCCACCGCGTGATGCTGCTGAACTCGCTGCAGCTCAACAGGTTGCCGTTGCACCCGGACGTGCACCGCATCATCGGGGCCTTCGCCTCCACCATGCTGATCCCCGTCGAGCTCCAGCCGTCGGCCTCGTTCGCCGACCTGGCCCTCACCTGCCAGCGCCAGTTCGGTGACGCGGCGGCGCACAACCTGATCAGCGGGGTCGAGGTGTCGCGGGAACTGGGCCGTCACCGCGGCACCCACCGGCCGGTCGCGCCGGTGGTGTTCCAGAGCACGCTCGGCATGGACGCGGCGATGGGCCAGCGCCTGCCGCAGGACGCCGGCCCACTCGGCGTGATCGACATGCACGACCACCACCAGCAGCTCCGCACGCCGCAGGTCGCACTCGAAGTCCGCCTGTTCGAACTCGACGACACCATGACGGCGGTGTTCTCCTACGTTGAGGAGATCTTCGAACCCGGTCTCGTCGAGCGGATGTTCAGCGAACTGCTCGACCACGTCCACACGCTCGCCGAGCCGGGCTCCTGGGACTCGACCGTGCCGCTGCCCGCGGCGGAGCACCCACAGCACTCCGCGAACGTGCTGGCGCTGGGCAGGTACGGACGCACCGACACCGCTGGGGACTCGGAGAGCGGTCCGCCGCGTGACGATCTGGAGAAGCAGGTCTCGTTGCTGTGGCAGGACGTACTCGACGTCGCCGAGGTCGACCGGGCGGGGAACTTCTTCGCGATGGGCGGCGACTCGCTGCTGGCCGTGCGCGCCCTCGCCCGGCTGGCCCGGGAGACCGGGACCGCGGTGAGCGTGCGCGACTTCCTGGCCTCGCCAACGGTGGCGGGTGTGGCCGCACGGATCCGCACCGCACGGCCACACCCGGCGTGAGTGTGCCGCTAGGCCTGTTCCGCGGCGGCGAGCCCGGCGCGGAACAGGCCCTGCTCCAGCCACACCGCCGCCCGCACACCGTCGGCCGCCGCCTGGCTGACGAGCGTCAGCGCGTCGGGCAGCACGGCCAGCCTGGCCATGTCGCCCGCGGCCGACACACCCGCGACGGTGGTGGCCTGGAACTCGTCGACGCGCACGCAGCCGTCCGGGAGGATCTCGCAGCCGAGGTCGGCGGCGAAGGGCGCACCCTGCCGGGTCGGGGCGCGGTGGAAGACCGCCTCCCGCCGCACGACCTCACCACCTTCGAAGTGGATGCCCACGGCGCCGAGCTCGCCGCTGACCCGTTCGACGCGTTCCGTCCGCACCGGGATCCCCGCCTGGTCCAGCCGCGCCAGCACCTCGGGCGGAAGCTCGTGCGGGCCGTCGGTCAGCACGACCACGTCCTTGCCGAACCGGTCGGCGACGTACAACCCGAGCATCACCTGCGGCACGTCGCGGCCGAGCACGGCGAGCGTCCTGCCGCTGGTCTCGTAGCCGTGGCAGAACGGGCAGTGGAAGACGGACCGGCCGAACCGCTCGGGCAGTCCGGGAATCTGCCACGGCTCGTCGACCTGCCCGGTGGCGAGCACGAGCCGGCGCGCCCGTTCGACCCGCCCGCCGGCCAGTTCCACGCGGAAGTCGTCGAGCGCGCCGGACACCGCGACCACCCGCGTCTGCTCCAGCCGCACGGTCTCGTAGCCGGCCAGCTCCTCGCGCCCGGCGGCGAGCAGGTCGGCCGGGGGGAAGCCGTCCCTGCTCAGGAACATGTGCACGCCGTCGGAGGGTGCGTTCCTCGGTTCTCCCCCGTCCACCACCAACACCGACCGCCGCTGCCGGCCCAGCACCTGTGCGGCACTGAGGCCCGCCGCCCCGCCACCGATCACGACGACGTCGAACACGATCCCACCTCCAGTTTTCGATAATGACTATCACTATCAGAAACCTTGTGGGTGGTCGACACCCCGAACCGGAAGGGCACCCCGCATGACCATCGCGATCTTGGGCGGCTACGGAGCCGTGGGAGCGGCAGCGGCCCGCAGGCTGGCCGCTCGTGCCGCGTCCCCGCTTCGCATCGGCGGCCGCAGCCTCCGCTCCGCCACGGCGCTGCGCGAGGAGCTCGGCGACGGCGCCACAGCGCACGCCGTGGACCTGAGTGACAGCAACTCACTCGCCGCGTTCTGCGCGGGCAGCACCGTCGTCCTCAACTGCGCCGGACCGTCGTACCGCGTGCTCGACACCGTCGCACTCGCCGCCCGCGAGGCAGGGGCGCACTACGTCGACGTCGCGGGTGATCTACCGCTGCTGCGCCGCCTCCGCGCCCTGCCGCCCTCTGACCGCCTGGCGGTCGTGTCCGCGGGGGTCATGCCCGGACTCACCGCCATCCTCCCGCTCACCCTGCTCGGCGGCGATCCCACGACCACACGCATCGACCTCCACGTCGGCGGCCCAGTACGCATCACCCCGGCGTCCGCGCAGGACATCCTGCTGGCCACCGGTCCCGACTTCGGCACCCCCTCAGCCACCTGGCGTGACGGCCGAGTCGCCCCCGGCACCGCGACCGCGCGCTGGCACACCACGCTTCCGCACTTCGGTCCCGACGTGCACGCCCTGCCCTACCTGACCACCGAAACCGCGGACATCGCACACCACCACGACCTCGGCGAGGTCCGGCAGTACTCGGTCTACGTCTCCGAACGCATCCCCACCACGCTGGCCACCGCGTGGGCGGACTCCCCGGACGACCCCACCTCCTGGGCGGGCGAACTGGCCGCCGCCGCGACAGCCGACCTCGCGGAACACCGGCCCAGCTACACGATCCTGGCGGAGCGGAGGGACATCCCGTCGGGTCGCCTCGTCGGCCGACGGCTCCTGCAGGCCGACGACCCCTACCGGCTCAGCGGACTCGTGGCGGCCCTCACGGCCGAGGCTGCTCTCGTCCACGGCGGATCGGGCACGTGGCCCGCCTGGCGCTTCCTCGACGCGCACGAGACCTGGAGTGCCCTCACCTCGGATCCTCAATGCCGGACAGAAGTGCGGGCCACCTCCGCCGCACCGCTCTAGTGCGTTGCATTACGGCCGGCAGCAGGACGCCGAAGGCCGGCCGGCGACCTGGCGCGGCCCGCGACTACGCGCCGGCCCGCTCCGTGACGTAGGTGTCGCGCGCGACCGGACGGCTGGTGGCGAGAGCCGGAGCGCCCTGATGGGCGCCCCGGAAAGTGAGCGCGTCGGTTCTCAGACGCCGGCGCTGTGGGGAACGGCGCCGGCGGGCAGGGAAGCATCCGGCGCGGGACCTGTTCGAACGCGGCCAGAACTCCGGGGAGTTCACCCCGCTGATGACCACGGCCTGGCTGACCGAGGCGTTCTACAGCCTCGTCGTCGGCGCGGTCTGGGCCGTGCGCAGCGGCCGATGCGCCCAACGCGACTTCGTCCCCATGGTGATCAGGATGGTGCTCCTCGGAGCCTGCAACGGAAAGGACGAGCAGCTCGCGTGATCACGCAGGTGCTTGATCGGGCGGACCGTCGTGCATACCGAGTTCAGCTGCCGGTGTCATGGCCGCCAGGAGCGCCCGCGCTCGCGACACCAGCGGCAGATCGACCATCTGGCCGTCGTGCGCGGCGGCAGAACCGTCCGCTGACGCCACGATGACGGCGCGCGCCCACCTGAGTTGTGCCCGGGAGGGAACGAACGCGCGGTTCACTGCCGCGACCTGGCGGGGATGCACGCAGAGCTTGGCCGTGAAGCCCAGCGCCAGAGCGTGGTCGAGGTCTGCCGCGAGCACGTCCGGGGAGTCGAGCGCGGTCGTCACACCGTCGATCGGTCCTCCGCGACCGGCCGCTGCCGACGCCAGGACAACGGTGGAGCGGGCGTGCCGGAGAGCCAGGTGTGAGTGGTGGTCCACGCCGAGCTGGGTGGCGAGGTCGATGCTGCCGAAAGCCGGCCGCAGTGCGGTGTCCGCCTTGCAGAGGGTGGCTGCGTTGAGCACTCCGGCGGCTGTCTCGATCAGGGGGATGGTCGGCACGCCGAGGTCGAGGTCTGCCGGGGTCTCCGCTTTGGGCACCATCAGTGCCGACGCGGAGTGGCGCGTGGCTTCGACGTCGTCGCGGTGCCACGGTGTGCCGGCGGCGTTGATGCGGACGATCGCGCGGTTTCCTGAGGCGAGCCAGGCTCGGACGTGCTCGCGGGCCCTGGTCTTGTGCTCTGGTGCGACCGCGTCCTCCAGATCGAGGATGACGGCGTCCGCGCCACTGGCCAGCGCCTTGGCGAAGCGGTCGGGCCGGTCTCCGGGAACGAAGAGGAACGAGCGGCCGTTCACCGCAACTGTCCCGTCGCGGTCACGCGGCCGTACCGGTCCCGCACGGAGGTCGTGGTCGCCTCCGAAGTCTTCTCGGCCTTGGCGATCAGGCCCTGGTGGGCGAACAGCGGGGAGATGAGGCGGTAGTCGAAGTGCTGGTCGCCGGCGCACCCTCGGGCACGGGCGGCTTCGGCCATCGCGAGTGCCTGCAACGGGCCGTGCGTGACGAGTCCGGGGTAGCCCTCCACGTCGCGCGCGTAGTCGCGGTCGTAGTGGATGCGGTGCGCGTTGTAGGTCAACGCGGAGAAGCGGAACAGCAAGGTCGGGGACACGTCGATCGACCACTCGTCTCCTGCCGCTCCCACCTCCGCGCCCTCGTCGACGCGCAACGGTGTCGTTCCCGCGTCTCGGTAGACGATGTCCTGTTCCTCGTCGACGACGACTTCGCCGCGCTGGAGGACCTCGTTCCGCACCACCACGAACGTCAGCTTTCCCGAACGGCCTTCCTTGTCCTTCGTGGACAGGATCGTGGAGCGCCGGGTCGCCTCCTCGCCGCACCTCAACGCTCCCGCGGTGCGGATCCTGCCTCCCGCCCACATCCGGCGGCGGCCCCGTCCCGGCGTTGCCGCAACGGTGTCGCGGACCGGGTGCCCGTCGGCGCCCAGGTCCGCTTGGGCCGGGTGGTCGAGCAGGTAGACCCAGTGCCAGAGCAGCGGCAGCCCGTCCCGTTCCAGGTCGGGTACCGGCACGTCGAGCAGGGCGCCGAGCGCGAGGGCGGGCCCGGGTTGCAGCAGTTCGGTCCTCACGCGGGCACCTTTCCGAACTCGGCGCGGATCGCCTCGTTGTGCTGTCCCAATGCGGGCACGGCGCCCATGAGCGGTTCCCGTCCGGTCTCCACCGGCGGCAGCAGGGCCTCCACCTCACCGCCGGGCGTGGCGACGGAGCACCACCGCGAGCGGGCCAGCAGTTGCGGGTGTTCTGCGAGCTCGGCGGGGCCGCGCAGACGGGCGTTCGCGATGCCCGCGGTGTCGAGCAGCGCCAGCACCTCGTCGGCCTCGAAGCCGGCGAACGCCGCTTCCAGCAACGGGGTCAACTCGTGGTCGTGGCGCACGCGGTCGGTGTTGGTGCGGAACCTCGGGTCTTCGACGAGGTCCGGGCGCTTCAACACGTCGTGGCACAGGGCGGCCCACTCCCGGTCGTTCTGCACGCCGAGGAACACCGCGCCGTCGCCACAGTCGTAGGGACCGTAGGGCGCGATCGACGCGTGGCGGGCGGCGGTACGACGAGGTGGTTCGGCGCCGTACCGGGAGAAGTAGGCGGGCTGGCTCATCCACTCTCCCAGCGCGTCGATCATCGCCACGTGCAGGGAGGCGCCCTGGCCGGTGTGTTCGCGGTCGTAGAGGGCGGTGAGGATGCCGCTGTAGGCGTACATGCCGGTGGCGATGTCGGCGACCGAGATCCCGGCCTTCGACGGCACGTCCGGTGTGCCGGTGGTGGCGAGCAGACCGGTTTCGCACTGCACCAGCAGGTCGTAGGCCTTCTTGTCGCGGTACGGGCCGTGAGGGCCGTAGCCGGACACCGAGCAGTGGATCAGCGAGGGATGCTGGGCGCGCAACGCTTCCGCACCCAGGCCAAGGCGTTCGGCGGCTCCGGGCGCGAGGTTCTGCACGAACACGTCGGCACGGGCGATCAGCGCGTGCAGCAGCTCGATCTCGTTCTTGATGTCGAGCTCGATGCTCTCCTTGCCTCGGTTGAGCCACACGAAGTAGCTGGACTGGCCGTGCACGGTGCGGTCGTAGTCGCGGGCGAAGTCGCCGGCGCCGGGGCGTTCGACCTTGATCACGCGGGCGCCGAGGTCGGCGAGGTGCCGGGTGGCGAGCGGTGCGGCGACGGCCTGTTCCAGTGCGACGACGGTGATGCCGTCGAGGGGGTGGCGCATCAGGAGGTCCTCACTGCGCGATGGGGTGGCGCTGGACGAGCTGGCGGGCGATGACGTTGCGCTGGATCTCGTTGGTGCCCTCGCCCACGATCATCAGCGGCGCGTCGCGGAAGTACCGCTCGACGTCGAACTCCGTGGAGTAGCCGTAGCCGCCGTGGATGCGCACGGCGTTGAGCGCGACCTCCATCGCGGTCTCCGAGGCGAAGAGCTTCGCCATGCCGGCTTCCAGGTCAGCGCGCTCGCCCGAGTCGTAGCGGCGGGCGGCGTGCAACGTGAGCTGGCGGGCGGCCTCGAGCTTGGTCGCCATGTCGGCGAGGTAGTTGCCGACGGACTGGTGCTGCCAGATCGGCTTGCCGAAGCTCTCGCGCTCCTGGGCGTAGCGCAGCGAGTCCTCCAGCGCTGCCCGGCCCACGCCGAGCGCCCGGCAGGCCACCTGGATGCGGCCGATCTCCAGGCCTCGCATCATCTGCGCGAAGCCCTTGCCCTCCACGCCGCCGAGCACCGCGGTCGACGGCACGCGGAAGTCGTCGAACGCGAGTTCACAGCTCTCGACGCCCTTGTAGCCGAGCTTCGGCAGGTCGCGCGACAGGGAGAAGCCCGGCCCCTTCTCGACCAGCAGGACGCTGATACCCCTGTGCGCGGGCGAGGCTGCGGGATCCGTCTTGCACAGCAGCGCGATCAGGTCCGAGCGGCGGGCGTTGGTGATCCACGTCTTGGAGCCGTTGATCACGTACTCGTCGCCGTCGCACCGCGCGGTGGTGCGCATGGCCTGCAGGTCGGAGCCGCCACCGGGTTCGGTGAGGGCCATCGTCGCGCGGATCTCGCCGGTGGCCATGCGGGGCAGGTAGGTGTCCTGCTGCTCCCTGGTCCCGTGGGCGACGAGGAGCTTGGCCACGACGGTGTGGCCTCCCATCGCGCCGGCCAGTGACATCCAGCCGCGAGCCAGCTCCTCGGTGACCATGGCGTAGCACTGGGCGGAGACCTGAACCGGGCCCCAGGGCTCCGGCACGGCGAGCCCGAAGATGCCCATCTCCTTCATCTGCTCGATGAGTTTCTCGGGGTAGGTGTTCGTGTGGTCGAGTTCCTGCGCGACCGGCTTCACCTCGCGGTCGACGAACTCGCCGACGAGCCGGACGATCGCGGATTCTTCCTCGGTCAACGTCATGCCTTCTATCATCGCCACGAATGGGACCGGCCGGGTAATAACGAGTCGGCATGACCTCATGCGAGGCCGGGATGGACTTCAAGCAGCTCAAGGCACTGGTGACGGTCGTCGAGGTGGGCAGCGTGACCAGGGCCGCCGAGTTGCTGCACCTGGTGCAGCCCGCCGTGACGCGGCAGATCCGCGCGCTGGAGCAGGAACTGGGCGTGCCGCTGTTCGAACGCACCCGGCAGGGCATGCGCCCCACCGCGGCCGGTGTGAGCCTTGCCGAGCGGGCCCGGCGCGCGTTGACCGAGATCGAACGCGCCCGTGCCGAACTGGCCCCCACGCCCGGTGTCGTCACCGGCATCGTCACGGTCGGCCTGCTGGAGAGCGCGGCCGACCTGCTCACCGAACCGCTGGTGACGGCGATCGCCCGCGACCACCCCGGCATCGAACTGCGCCTGCTGACCGCCTACTCGGGGCACCTGCAGCAGTGGCTCGATGACGGCGACCTGGACCTGAGCCTGCTCTACAACCTCACGAGCACCCCGTCGCTGAACGTCACACCGCTGGTGCACGAACAGCTCTGGGCGGTCGCTCCCCCGTCGGCCGCGCTGACCGGGGACCGGCCGGCGTCGCTGGCCGAGGTCGCCGAGCATCCGATCGTCATGCCGTCGTCCGGGCACGCCCTGCGCAGCCTGATCGAGACCGCCGCGCGCACCGCCGGCGTCGGTCTGACGATCAGCGTGCAGACCAACTCGATGCACCTGCAGAAGTCCCTGGTGCGCGGTGGTCACGGGTGGACGGTCCTGCCCGGTGTGGGCATCGCCGCCGACGTCGCGAACGGGGTGCTGTCCGCCGCGCCGTTGTGCGAGCCGGAGGTGCGGCGGTCGATCGTGCTCGGCATGCCGCGCGCGGGCCGGATCGCCACCGCGGTCGAGGTCGTGGCGCGCGAACTCGTGCGGCAGATCCACGAGGCAGTCCGGAGTGGACGGTGGCCGTCGGCTCGGCCGCACTGAACGACCCCATGCCACGGCGGCATGGAGGTATGCCGACTTTCTATTTTCCAGGCGCGTTCATCACCGCTGATGATGGCTCGCATGAGCCCAGCACCGCCCTTGTGGCAACAGAAGATCTTCGAGGTGCTCCGCAAAGGCGGGGTCGAGCAGGTCGCCTACGTCCCTGACGCGGGGCACTCCCACGTCATCCGCGAGGCATCCCGCGATCCCGCGATCCACGACGTCGTGCTCACCACCGAGGAGGAGGGCGTCGCCGTCGCCGCCGGTGCCTGGCTCGGCGGGCACCGCGCGGTGCTGCTGATGCAGAGCAGCGGTGTCGGCAACTGCGTGAACATGTTCTCGTTGCTGGACACCTGCCGGTTCCCGTTCCTCGCGCTGGTCACCATGCGGGGCGAGTACGCCGAATTCAACCCCTGGCAGGGGCCGATGGGACGGGCCACGCAACAGGCGTTCGAGCTCATGGGCATCACCGTCGTGCGCGTCGACGACCCCGACGACGTCGAGGACACCGTCGGCGCCGCCCTCGACAGCGCTTTCGAGGCCGGTGACCGCGTGGCGGTGCTGCTGGGCCAGAAGCTGATCGGCCGCAAGAAGTGGGAGCGCGACTGATGATCCGTCTCGACCGCCGTCGTTTCGTCACCGACCTGATGGCCGCCGTGCACACAGCCCTGGTCGTCTCCGGGCTCGGGTCCGCGTCCTACGACCTGTTCGCCGCAGGCCACCGCCCCGGCAACTTCTACCTCTGGGGCGCGATGGGCGGCGCCACGCCGCTGGCGCTCGGACTCGCGCTCGCCCAGCCGGAACGCCCGGTCATCGCCCTGACCGGCGACGGCGAACAGCTGATGGGCATCGGCGCGCTCGGCACCGTCGCCGCGGCCCGTCCCGCGAACCTCACCGTCGTCGTGCTGGACAACGGCCACTTCGGCGAGACCGACATGCAGCCGAGCCACACCAGCCTCGGCACGGACCTCGCCGCCGTGGCACGGGGTTTCGGGATCACCGATGCCTTCCAGGCCCGTCAGGTCGCCGACGTCACCTCGCGTGTGCTGTCGGCCCGGGGCCCGGCGTTCGCCCACGTCCTGATCAACGCCGACGAGCCACCCCGCGCACTGCCGCCCCGTGACGGTGTCGCCGGCAAGAACTCGTTCCGCGCCGCGCTGGGCCTGCCTACCTTCTGACGCCCTGGAGGCCACCGTGCAGAAGTACCCGATGTTCGTCGACGGCAGGAACCACGAGCCGGCCGGAGGCGAGTGGTTCCTCACCGACGACCCGTTCCAGGGCAAGCCCTGGGCGGAGATCGCCCGGGGTGGCCAGCGCGACGTCGACGAAGCCGTCGAGGCGGCCCACCGCGCGTTCCCCGGCTGGGCGGACCTCACCGCCAGCGCCCGCGGAGCCCTGCTGCGCACACTCGGCGACGCGCTCGCCGGCCACGCCGAACGGCTGGCGCGGCTGGAGGTGCGCGACAACGGCAAGCTGCTCAGCGAGATGCACGCGCAGCTTTCCTATCTGCCGCAGTGGTTCCACTACTACGGCGGCCTCGCCGACAAGATCGAGGGCACCGTCGTCCCACTGGACAAGAAGGGCTACTTCGCCTACACGCAGAAGGAACCCCTGGGTGTCGTCGCGATCATCACGCCGTGGAACTCACCGCTGATGCTGCTGGCGTGGAAGCTCGCTCCCGCCCTCGCCGCCGGATGCACCGTGGTGGTCAAACCGTCCGAGTACACCTCGGCGTCCACAGTGGAGTTCGTCCGTCTGCTGCACACGGCCGGACTGCCGCCCGGCGTGGTGAACGTGGTCACCGGTTTCGGTCACGACGTGGGCGCGGCGCTGGTCGCGCACCCGTTGGTGCGCAAGGTCAGCTTCACCGGTGCGGACACTACCGGCCGGCAGATCAACGCGGCGGCCGCGCGGGACCTCAAGCCGGTCAGCCTGGAACTGGGAGGCAAGTCGCCCAACATCGTCTTCGCCGACGCCGACCTGGACGCCGCCGTCAACGGCGTCGTCTCCGGGATCTTCGCCGCCACGGGGCAGACGTGCATCGCCGGGTCCCGCCTGCTCGTCCAGGACACCGTGCACGACGAGGTCGTGCGCCGCGTGGTCGACCTCGCCGGCACCGCCCGCATGGGCGACCCCGCGGACCCGGCCACCCAGATCGGCCCCATCACGACACCAGCCCAGCACGCGAAGGTGCTCGACTACATCGACATCGCTCTGGCCGAGGGAGCGACCCTCGCACTCGGCGGCAGCGCGGCGACCCGGCCCGAGTGCGGCGACGGGTGGTTCGTCGAGCCGACGATCTTCACCGGGGTCGACAACGGCATGCGCATCGCCCAGGAAGAGGTCTTCGGACCGGTGCTCGCGGTCATCCCGTTCAGCGACGAGCAGCACGCCGTGGAGATCGCCAACGACTCCCGCTTCGGCCTCGGGGCCGGCGTGTGGACTTCCGACATCGCCCGCGCTTTCCGCATGGCACAACGCATCCGCTCCGGCACCGTGTGGGTCAACACCTACCGCGCGGTCAGCTACCTCGCGCCGTTCGGCGGCGTGAAGGACTCCGGCATCGGCCGGGAGAACGGCATCGGCGCCGTCCACGCCTACCTCGAGGACAGGTGCGTCTGGATCAACACCGGCGCGGAGACGGGCAACCCGTTCGTCCTGCGCTAGTCCCCTCCCCCGCGACCAGAGCAAAGGAGCTTCTCGTGTCGCACCAGCGCAAAGTCGTGGCGAACGTCGTCCGCGGTTGCCTCGGCAACCTCGTCGAGTGGTACGACTGGTTCGTCTACGCCTCGTTCAGCATCTACTTCGCGGCCGTGTTCTTCCCGAAGGGCAACCTGACCGCGCAACTGCTGTCCACGGCGGTCGTGTTCGCGGTCGGCTTCCTCATGCGCCCGCTCGGCGGTTGGCTGCTCGGCCTCTACGCCGACCGCCACGGCAGGAGGGCCGCGCTGACGCTCTCGGTCACACTGATGAGCTTCGGCTCGCTCGCCATCGCCGTCACACCGGGCTACGCGACGATCGGCGTGCTCGCGCCCGTCATCCTGGTGATCGCCCGGCTGCTGCAGGGCCTCTCGGTGGGAGGCGAGTTCGGTTCGAGCGCCACCTATCTGTCCGAGGTGGCCACTCCGCGACGGCGCGGGTTCTTCTCCAGCTTCCAGTACGTCTCGATCACCATGGGACAGATCAGCGCGCTGCTCGTGATGATCCTGCTGCAGGCGCTGCTCGACGAACGTCAGATGAGCGAGTGGGGCTGGCGCGTGCCGTTCGCCGTCGGCGCGGTCGCCGGCGTCGTCGTGATGTACCTGCGCCGGACTATGGACGAGTCCGAGCACTTCAAGGCCTCGGACGCGCGCAAGGGCGGCCTGCGCACGCTGCTCACCGAACACCCCAGGCAGCTCGTCGCCGTCCTCGGTCTCGCGATCGGCGGCACCGTCGCCTTCTACACCTTCACCTCGTACCTGCAGAAGTACATGGTGAACACCGCGGGCATCCCCAAGGAGACTGCGGCGGTCATCGGGTTCGCCGCCCTCACCGTGTTCATGTTCCTCCAGCCCGCCGCCGGCGCCATATCCGACAGGTACGGCCGACGGCCGGTGATGCTCGGGTTCTCCGTCGCCGGCATCCTGCTGACCGTGCCGATCCTGACAGTGCTGGGCCGCACCACGAACCCCTGGGCCGCGTTCGGGATCATGGTGCTCGGGCTGACGTTCCTCAGCGGCTACACCGCGCTGTCCGCGATCATCAAGGCGGAGATGTTCCCCACCAACGTCCGCGCGCTCGGCGTCGGCCTGCCCCACGCGATCGTGACGGCCACGTTCGGCGGCCTCTCCGAGCCCATCGCGCTGGCACTCAAGCAGGCGGGCCGCGAGAGCGCCTACTTCTGGTGGGTCACGGGCTGCATCAGCCTCACGCTCATCGCCACCCTGCTGGTGCGGGAGCCCTCGCGGAACTCGACGCTCGACCCGGTCGGCGCCACCCCTCTGCCTCCATCACCCAGAGCACAGACCGCGATACAGCTATGACACAGCGCGCGAACGCCGTACCGCTCGATGTTCGACGACCACGTCGACCGGATGTGGTTGCGAGCCTGCTGCGTGGTCCACGGGCCGTCAGGGTTGGAGATGGGGTCTGCTGCGACCAACAGTACAAACGCGACCCTCGACAGTCCAAACGCGACATACCTGAGCACGCGTGCCGTTGCCACCATGCCAACCACCTCCTGCCGTCAGGCCTCATCCGCCCGGACACCCCGGTGCAGGCAGGAAGGCACCACCGATGCCGCCGTTGGTCGCCGTCGAGCCGACGAGGACCTTCGGCTCTTCCCGGCCGCCGCGGGCAGGCCGATGCTCGAAGCGGCACGACGGCACGGGGAGGTCGCGCGATGACAACCGCTCGCAAACGCCGGATCACCGGAGGTCTCATCGGGCCCGTCGACTACACCGCACGGACCCGTTACCGCCGCACGCCGTCGTTGTACCAGCGTCTGCAGCCACTCGGCTGGTGGCTGACCAAGCACGGACTCAGCCCGTCCTACGTGGTGACCCTCGAGGTGCCGGGGCGAAGGACCGCGGTGATCCGCCGCACCTCGCTGGTGCAGGTGGTGCTCGCCGGGCAGCGCTACCTGGTGTCGTTGGCCGGCGAGTCGGAATGGGTGCGCAACGTGCGTGCGGCGGCCGGGCGCGCGGTGCTCGGTCGCACGCAGCGCCGCGAGGTGACGCTGGTCGAGGTTCCTGTCGACGATCGGCCGCCGGTCATCCAGGCCTATCTCGGCCGGGCGGGGCGAACCGGCCGTTCGTGGGGACGGGCGGCGGAGGCTCGCTACTACTTCGGCGTCAGCACCGAAGCGACGCTGGACGAGATCGCGGCGGTGGCCGCGCACTACCCGGTGTTCCGCGTCGCGTCGCCGTGATCAGCGGCTGCTGGGGCGAACACCTCGTCCAGCCAGTCGAAGACGTGGTGGCTCATGAGGCCGAGGTTGGTGACCAGGGCGTGCCCCCAGCCGCCGTCGGCGTAGGGGCAGACGACCAGGTTCTTGCGGGCGCTGCGAGCCTGCTCCAGGCAGAAGTGCTGGGCGGCCCGGCTGACCGGGGCTCGATCGAACTCGGCCTGCCCGATCAGAAGCAGCAGCGGGCAGGCGATCTGGGCCGGGTCGAACACGAACGTCCTCAGCGTGGCCAGCAATGTCGACGGTGACGTGACGCCCCAGCGCCACAGGTAGGAGTCGATCAGGATCATCTTGGCCCGCATCCGCCGGCGCAGCAGGGCGAGGATCGGCCAGAACTCCAGCAGCCGCGCGTTGCGTTCGGCTTTCGGATCCCCCTGCGTCATGTACTCGTGGAAGTCCGGAATCGCGCTGGCGGCGATGCACGCCTTGATGCGCGGTTCTCGGGTGATGGCACGCGGAACGAGGTAGCCGCCGGCGCTGATGCCGAAGGCCGCCAGGGTGTCCGGGTCGACATCCGGCCGGGAGAGCACGTGGTCGACGACGGCGGGCATCGGCACCTCGGCGTCGGCGCGCATGGGCAACCCCGCGAACGGCAGACCGCCCTGACCGGGCAGGTCGACGAGCAGCACCTGGTACCCGCGGCTGACCGCGGCCGGACCGATGTAGAAGTAGAGGTCCTCGACGAACGTGTCCCCGCCGCCCACCATGATCAACGTCGGTCGCCGGATACCGGAGTCGCCGGGGCGCAGGAAGTATCCCGGCAGGGTCGTTCCCTCGAACGGGACCGCCACCTGCTCGACGGGTGTGTCAAGCAGAGCCGTCCCCGCACGGAAACACCCCACTGCCCGTGTCCATCGGGACCTGTAGGAGGCGTCGGCAACGTTCAGGTACAGCAACGCGAGCCGCTGATAGTGGTACGCACGCAGGTACGACTCCCGAGCCGTGACGCGGTGGCCGCGAACCAACGCCTGCTCGGCCCGCTGCTCCAGCCGCACGCCCAGGTCGGTCCACTCCCGGACCCAGCTGTCCGGGTCACCGTCGGAGATCCGCGTGGCGACGAAGAAACACTCGCCCGGCTCGCTGCCCCCGTGCACCGACGCCGCCAGCGCCCACTGGAACCAGAAGTCGAAACCGCCGTGCCGGAACCTGTAACGGACATCCGCGCCCCTGACCAGTTCGTCCTTGCGCACAGCCATCGCCGTCTCCTCCGCAGACCTGCTGACACCAAATCATCAAATCGGCTCGTGACGGCCAAGGCGCACGGTCAACAGCCACGAGCCGCGCAGGACCTACGCCACTGTGCCTCGCCGGCCCCGATGCGAGCCTGAGGAGGTGCACACCTACGAGATTGCCCCGCCGCGCACCGCCCATCCCCGAGCTCTCGCCGTCTCTCCGACTGCCCACCGCGGCTGACGATCGGAGCCAGAGCCTCGCGGAGCAGGGCACAGAGGAAGATGTCCCGTCGTCCTCGCGTCGTGGATCCGTCGTGGCACCGAGGCCGAACTGCCCTGTCCGCTCACCTTGGCCTGCGGGATCGTCGACGGGACAGCACACCGCGAGGAGGCGGGCATGCCGGCGGAACGTGTCGCTGAGGACGTGTACGTGATCAGGCTCGGTCGCGGCCTGATGGCCACGAACGTCTATCTGGTGCGCACGGACGAGTCGTGGGTGCTGATCGACACCGGCTGGCGGCGCGACGCGGATGCCGTATCGGACGCCGCCGAGGCGTTGCTCGGCGCGGGAGCCCGCCCGATCGCGATCCTGCTCACCCACCTGCACCCGGACCACTCCGGAGCAGCCCCCGCCCTGGCGCGCCGGTGGGACCTGCCGGTGCACGTGCATCCGGTGGAACTCCCGCAGGCCGAGGGGAAGCTGCTGCCCCGGTACGCCAACCCGCTCGACCGCCGGATACTCGGGCCACTCCTGCGGCTGCTACCCGCGAAGACCCGCGCCCGGCTCGTCGCGGCAGGAGACCTGACCGGCACGGCGCACGGCCTCGACACGATCACCGGCCCACCCGGACTGCCGGGCTGGGAAGCAGTGCCCACACCCGGCCACACTCCGGGCCACGTCGCCTACCTCCGTCGCCACGACCGGGTCTTGATCACCGGTGACGCACTGCTGACCGTCGACCTCAACGCCTTCGGGAGACGGCGACTCGCGGGCCCGCCGTGGTACACCACCTGGCACCGATCCACGGCCGAAGACTCGATCCGGACATTGGCAGCGTTGCAGCCCGAGGTAGTAGCGCCAGGGCACGGCGAGCCTCTCACCTCAGGCGCCGCCACCCGCCTGCAGGCGGGTGGCGGACCGGCTCGGCACACGCTGACGACCTGGCGGGTCCGGTTTCGAGTCCTGCCTCGCCTGCCCGGCACCGCGGACGGCATCGTCACCGCGGCCGACAACCGCGGTTCAGCGTTCGCTACCACGCCGACCCCGTCGAGCGAAGGCATCGGCGTCCCCAGCGTCCGGCCTGAGCCTTCGCTGCGTCTACCGGGATCGTCGCGGTCGGCTCAGACCACTGCCCAGGCTCGTCCCAGGTGGCGAGTACTCCTGCCGGCCAGAGCAGGTCGACGCGTGGTGCGATGATCGGCGACTCGGATGCTGATCGTCAACGGTGCCGGGAGACCGCGCGGCGACGTGGCGGATCACCGAGTGAGGGTGGTGGCGCGGCCTGTCCTGCCTTCGTCGGCACAGCGGCCCTGATTCCTCCTTTCCCAGCACGAGAACGGCCTCCCAGCCGATGCCGTGAGGCACTTGTACCGGGGCAATTCCCCAAGGTCTGTCCTCGGTGGACGTGCCGTCCGGGTGGGACGCGGGCTTCCGGGAAGGAACTTGGGCCCGGCCGGGTGGGGTTGGAAGACCCTGCTCCGCTGTGTGACGGTGTGGCCAGCATGGACGAGTGGCCAGCCTCCGCGACCTCCTGCAGCGCTACCGACCGGTGGGAACACCGGGTGCCGCGGCACGCCCAGGGGTACCAGCGGACCGCGCGGCGGAGCTGGCGACCGAGCTCGAACCGGTGCTCGCACTGCTCGCGAGCACCGAGGACGAGATGCGGCGCCTGCGCGAGGAGGCGCGCGCAGAGGCTCACCGGATCCGGGAGCAGGCCGCTCGTCAGGCGGACGAGCTCGTCACCACGGCGCACGACCGTGCATCCGAGGTGCGTGCGCAGGCGGCCGCGAACGCCCGGGCGGCGGCTGCGCCGGACGGGACGTTGCTCGTCGAGGCCGCGCGGGAGAACGCACGCCGCATCCGGGAACGTGCCACGGTGATGATGCCCGAGTACGTCGACCGCGCCGTCGCAACAGCGCTGAGCAAAGGCTTGGTCGTGCGATGAGCGCGGCGTGGATCGCGGGCGGAGTCCGGGCACGAGCATTGATGCGGCGCCGCGTCGGCGCGCTCGGAGCGCGTGAGATCGCCGGGTGTTCGTCGTTGGCCGAGGCGGTGGGCCTGCTGGTCGCCGGACCCTACCAGCGGGACGTCCGAGCGGGTCAGTCGTTGGAGCAGGCCGAGCACGGTGTCGCGGCGACGTTGCTGTGGCACCTGCGAGTGCTCGCCGGGTGGCAGCCTCGGGCGGGCGCCGAGCTGGTGCGACTGCTCGCCGGATGGTTCGAGATGGCGAACGTCGTGGAGCACCTGCGGATGGTGACGGGAGAGGCTGCGAGCACAACCTTTCAGCTCGGCACGCTCGCCACCGCGTGGCCACGGCTCGCGGCCACGTCGTCGGTCGCGGAGCTGAGACACGCTCTCGCGGCTTCACCGTGGGGTGATCCGGGGACCGACAACCCGAGGCAGATCGTCTCCGCGGTCCAGCTCGGCTGGGCGGCGCGGGTCGCCGGCGGGGTTCCGCAGGCACGGTTCTGGGCCGCGGGAGGTGCGGCGTTGCTGGTGGCGCGCGAGCGGTTCCTGCTCGGTCGACCGGTGGACGTCCCTGCGCTGCTCGGAGATGCCGGAGGGCGTGGGTTCTCCGAGTTCGCCGCCCGACTGCCCGTTGAGGCGGCGTGGGCGCTCGCGGACGTCGGTGACCCTGCGGACCTGTGGCAGGCCGAGGAACGCTGGTGGGCACGCGTTGACAGCGACGCGCGAACGTTGTTGCGCGGACGAGGTTTCGGCCCTGACGCGGTGGTCGGGTGCGCGGCACTGCTCGCGGTCGACGCTCGCCGCGTGCGGGCAGCGCTCGAGTGCGCTGCCCGCGGTGGCAGCCGGCTGGAGGTGTTCGATGCCATCACATGAGGTCATGACGCCCGTGCGAATGGAACGGATCGCGATCGTCGCGCCGGAGGTCACGCTGCGCGATGCCCTTCTCGTGGTGGCGAACGCGGGTGTGGTCGACGTCGACCGCGCCGACGACGCGATGGACACCGTCGTGGGCGGAGCGGTCCGCCGGGAGTCCGCCGCTGCCGTCGCGGGATGGTGTCCGGCCGAGGAAAAGCCTGGCCTGGCAGCCGAACTCGCCGAGGTGGGTGCCGGTGCGGTGCCGTTGCCCGTTCCTCGCGGCGTGGATCCACCCTCGCTGCTGCGTTCTGCTGGAGCGGTGCGGCGGTCGTTCACGCCGCTCGTGAGCACATACGGCACAGTGCCGTACCAGGACGTCGATCCGACGGTGCTCGCGGGCGCCGCCTACGTGCTGATGTTCGGCATGATGTTCGGTGACGCCGGGCAGGGACTGCTGCTGGTCGTCGTAGCCGTGTTACTGCGGGCGGGATGGCCGGCACGCTTGGCGCGCTGGCGATCCGCGTGGCCGTTCGTACTCGGTGCCGGTGCCGCCAGCACCCTGTTCGGAGTGTTGTACGGAGAGTTCTTCGGGCCGACAGGAGTCGTTCCCGTGCTGTGGCTCGATCCGCTGGACGACCCGGTCCGGCTGCTGGGTGCGGGTGTCGCGGCAGGGGCGGTGCTGCTGGCCGCCGCCTACACCGTGGCGATTGTCAACCGGTGGCGGGAGGGCGGTACACGCCTCGCGGTGTACGCGTCGTCCGGCGTCGCCGGAGCCGCGTTGTTCCTCGGCATCGCCGGGATCGCGGGCGGGTTGCTGCTGAGCGCGGACCCGCTCGCCGTGACCGGTGCCGTGGTCGCGGTGATGGGCCTGGTGCTCGCCGGGATCGGGTTCGCCGCGGCGTCCGGGGGCGGTGCCGCGGGCTGGGTGCAGGCCGCCGTGGAGCTGTTCGACATCGTGATCAGGACCGGGTCGAACCTGGTGTCGTTCGCGCGGCTCGCGGCCTTCGGCCTGGTGCACGCCGCGATCGGTTCGGTGGTGTGGCTCGGGACGACCGCGCTGGCGGGGCGCGGCGGCGGGACGGGCATCGTCGCGGCGGTACTGCTCTTCCTGCTGGGCAACGTGCTTGCGTTCTCCCTCGAGGCGCTGGTCGCCGCCATCCAGGCATTGCGCCTGGAGTACTACGAACTGTTCTCGCGGGTCTTCGAGATCGAGGGCCGGCCGTTCCGCCCGTGGCACGGGGAGGCTCGATGATGGTCTGGCTGGCAGGACTGCCGGTGCTCGTCGCGGTGTGCGGGGGAGCCGTGTTGCTGATGCGCCGCGGAGGACGCGCGGTGCTCACCGTGTTAGCGGGGCTCAACGGTGTGTTGCTCGTCGGCGCGCTGGTCGTTCTGGTCATGGCGCTGCAGAGCGGTGAGGCGGCCGCAGCCGCCGCTCAGTCGCCCGCTCCCGCGGCGAACTGGGCGGCGCTGCTCGGGGCGGCGATCTCGGTCGCCGGATCGTCGATCGGGGCGGCGGTCGCGGTCGCTCACACCGGCGCGGCCGCGCTGGCCGCGCTCAGCGAACGACCGGAACTGTTCGGACGCGCGATGGTGATCGTGGGCCTGGCGGAGGGCATCGCGATCTACGGGCTGATCGTCGCGGTAATCCTCATCGGCAAGGCGTGAGCCGTGGGTGCCGTTGCCGTGATCGGGGCCGGAGTCGGTGACTGGGCGCTCGCCGGGGTGCGGGTGCGTGAGGCGACCGACGCCGCGGCCGTGCACCTGGCCTGGAGCGGCCTGGGCGACGATGTGTCCGTCGTGCTGCTCACCGGCGCCGCCGCCGAGGTGCTGAGCGCTCAACTCGCGGGAACCGACTGGCCGCTCGTGGTGGTGATCCCGTCGTGACCGCCCAGCAGCAGGACGCACTGGCTCCGGTCCGGGCCGCGTTGCTGGCCGAGGCGCGTGCCGAGGCCGAACGCGAACTCACCGCCGCACGACTCGACGCGGACGCGACGCTCGCCCGTGCCCGTGCCCGTGCGAGCTCGATCCTCGACGCAGCCGCACAAGAAGGCCGTGCGGACGCGGCGTCGTCGATCGCCGCCGAGCACGAGAAGGCGCGTCGTGCGGCCCGCACGGTCGAGCTGACCGCACAAGGCGAGATCTACGACGAACTCCTGCAGCGTGTCACCGCCGCCGTGGCGCGTGCCTTCACGGAACCGAGTCGGCGGGAACAGCTCGTGGCAGCTGTCCACGCCCAGCTCGGCGCAGGAGCAGTCGTGCGGGACGCTCCAGGAGGAGGCGTGACCGGTGAGGTCACCGGCCGGCTCGTGGATCTCGGTGTGCAGGCGGTCACCGGCCGCGCGGTCGACGCGCTCGGCGACGAGGTGCGAGCGCTGTGGGCGCCGTGACCTCCGGACGGGTGGTCCGGGTCTCGGGCCCGCTGGTCGAGGTCGAGGACGTCGGCCCGGTCGCGATGCACGACCTGGTCACTCTGGGACCCGACGCGATACCGGGCGAGGTCGTCGCGATCAAGGACGGCAGGGTGGGCGTGCAGGCCTACGAGTACACCGGCGGTCTCGCTCCGGGTGCGGTCGCCGTGCCCGCGGGCAGACCGCTGTCCGTCCGGCTCGGCCCGGGACTGCTCGGCCGTGTCTTCGACGGCTTGTTGCGGTCGTTGTCCGCTGCGCCTGTCTTCCTGACCCCCGGTGTCACCGCTGATGAATCGGACCGCAGGTGGCGGTTCGAACCGAGGGTCCGCGTCGGTGACCACGTCGAGGCCGGACAGGTGCTCGGTGTCGTGGCCGACGCCGGAGCGCTCGAACACCGGGTGCTCGTCCCTCCTGGCCTCGACGGCCCGGTCGAGTCGCTGGCGGACGGCAAGTGCGGAGCGGACGTCGCGGTCGCCGTGGTCGGCGGCACCGACGTGCACCTGTTCTCCGACTGGCCGGTCCGAACGCCACGGCCGTGCCGGTCGCGCCTCACCGACGTGACGCCCCTGCGCACCGGGCAACGCGTGCTGGACCTGCTCTACCCCCTGGCGAGAGGTGGTGCGGCCGCGGTACCCGGAGGCTTCGGCACCGGGAAGACCGTTCTCCTGCAACAGCTCGCGAAGTGGTGCGATGCGGACGTCATCATCTACGTCGGCTGCGGTGAACGCGGCAACGAGCTGGCCGAGGTCGTCGCCGAGCTGTTCGAGCTCACCGACCCCCGCACCGGCGGCCGGCTGGCCGACCGCAGCGTGGTCGTCGCCAACACCTCGAACATGCCGATGATGGCGCGCGAGGCGAGCATCTACACCGGCGTCGCCGTCGCGGAGTACTTCCGCGACATGGGCTACCACGCGGTCGTCATCGCCGACTCCACGTCGCGCTGGGCGGAGGCGTTGCGGGAGTTCGCGTCCCGCACCGGCGTGCTGCCCGCGGAAGAGGGGTATCCCGCCGACCTGGCCTCGGCGCTGGCGGCGTTCTACGAACGCGCGGGTTGCGTGGAGACGCTCGGTGGAGCGACTGGCTCGGTCACGATCATCGGAGCCGTGTCGCCGCCGGGTGGTGACATGACCGAGCCCGTCACCGCGCACACCGAGCGATTCGTCAGGGCCCGGTGGACGCTCGACCGGGATCTGGCCTACGCCAGGCACTACCCCGCGGTCTCCTGGTCGGGCTCGTTCTCCCGCGACGCACCGGCGGTCGGGGACCACCACGTCCGCGCGGGTGACCACGGATGGCCCGCACGGCGAGCCCGCGTGATGACCGCGCTGGCCGAGGCGGACCGGCTCGGTGCCCTCGCGGAACTGGTCGGCACGGCCGCTCTTTCCGGGCCCGAGCGGGTCGCGTTGCTGGCCGGACGGCTGCTGCGCGACGGAGTCCTCCAGCAGAGCGCTCTGTCCACGGTGGATGCGGCAGGAGGCGACGACAAGGCGCGCGCACTCGTGGAAGCCGTTCTGGCGGTGGCGGAGGAGTGCCACGAGCTGGTGACCGCGGGCGTGGCCGCCGACGTGCTCGAGGAGTTCGACTTCACCGCGCTGGTGCGGTCGCGCGAAGAAGCGGCACCGCACGATGCGGCGTTGATCGGCAAGCGGCGTGACGAACTGCTCGCCGGACTGCGGAGGTTGCGATGACGGTCGAGTTCACCGCTGTACGGGAGCTCCGCGGCCCGCTGGTCGTCGTCGGCGGCGTCGAGGGTGTCGGCTGGGACGAGTTCGTGCGCATCAGGCTGGACTCCGGCGAGCTGCGGCACGGCCTCGTCCTGGAAGTCGACCGCGACCTCGCTGTCGTGCAGGTGCTGGAGGGCACCGCCGGCATGGCCACCGCGAGCACCCGGCTGGAGTTCACCGGGCAACCGCTGAGCATCCCGGTCGGCACGGGATGGCTCGGTCGCACCTGCGACGGCCGGGGCAACCCGGTGGACGGCGGCCCGCCTGTGTTCGGTGCGCGGCACGAGCCGGTCGCCGGCGCACCGCTGAACCCGACGTGGCGCGAGCCCCCCGCGGAACCCGTGCTCACGGGGGTGTCCGTGATCGACGCGCTGACCACCCTGGTCCGCGGTCAGAAGCTGCCGCTGTTCTCCCTGCCGGGGCACCCGCACCTGGAGCTGGCGACCCAGATCGCCGCACAGTCCACAGTGGGAGGTGAACCGTTCTGCGTGGTGTTCGCGGGCATCGGGCTCACCCACGCGGACGCCGCGTACACGCGCGACGCACTCGAGGCGCGATCAGCGGCGGGAGAACTCGTGCTGCTGATCAACACCGCCGACGATCCCGTCATCGAGCGGATCCTCACCCCGAGGCTGGCGCTGACCATCGCCGAGTCGCTGGCGTTCCGCGACGGCAGGCACGTGCTGGTCGTGATGACCGACATGACGACGTACGCGGAGGCGTTGCGGGAGGTGTCCGCGGCACGTGGCGAGATTCCCGCGAGACGGTCGTATCCCGGCTATCTCTACAGCGATCTCGCCTCGTTGTTCGAACGCTGCGGCCGGATCCGCGGTAGGCCCGGGTCGGTGACGGTGCTGCCCGTGCTGACCATGCCGGGTGGCGACATCACCCATCCCGTTCCCGACCTCACCGGGTACATCACCGAGGGCCAGATCGTGTTCTCCGCGGAAGCCCACGCCCACGGCCTGTATCCACCGGTCGATCCACTCGCCTCGCTGTCGCGGCTCATGCGCAACGGCGCCGGGCCGGACCGGACCAGGGCCGACCACCTCGACGTCGCGGCTCAGCTGCTGTCCGCGCTGGCACGGGCGCGGCAGGTGCGCGACCTGGCCGAACTCATCGGTGTCGGCGGCCTGAGCCGCACCGACCAGGCCTACCTCGACCTGGAGCAGGCGTTCCGAGCCGACGTGCTCGGCCAGTCGCCCGGTGAGACGCGCACGCTCGACGACACCCTGGAGCGGGTGTGGCGGGCACTGCTGAGACTGCCCCGATCCGAGCTGTCGATGCTCCCCGCCTCGCTGCTGGAGACGCGGTGAACGCCATCCGCGTGCCTCCCGGCCGGTCAGGACGTCAGTGGCTGCGTGGACGTCTCGGCAGCGCCGAGCACGCCGCCGCGTTGCTGGAGCAGAAACTGCGCGCGTTGCGAACGGAACAGGGCCGCCTCGCCGAGGCAGCGGCGCACACCCACGACGAACTCCTCGCGCAGGCGGAGAGGACGAAGACCTGGACGCTCCGCGCCGCGCTGACCGCCGGCCGCCGCGGAATGCGCCTCGCGTGCACCGGCGCGGAAGCAGACGTGACGATCTCCTGGTCCACGACAGCGGGCGTGCGGCACCCCACCGGGGTCACCTGCTCGACGCCCTCAGGTGCAGCCGATGTGCCCACCGGCACCGCGGTCGCACGTGCCGTGCAGGAACAACGCCGGATGCTCGGTGCGGCCCTCCAGCACGCTGTCGCGGCTTCCGCGCTGCGCCGGCTCACTGCGGAGACCGACACGACCCAGCGCCGCGTTCGGGTGTTGCGCCGGCACTGGGTGCCGCTGTTGCGGAAGACGCTCGCGCACGTCGAGCTGGAGTTGGAGGAGCGGGAGCAAGCCGAGAACCTCCGGCATCGAGTTGCCTCGCACACCGGCCAGAACCGGGAGACCGAGTGACCACCGGTAAGGGGCGAAGGTCTTTGGCGCGCTACCGGGCCGTGACGCGAGGTGGACCTGGCGTCGGCACACCAGGACGCGCATGTCCCAGTCGAACGTCCGCGTGTCGACGCCCACCGGGTCCGGCCGGATGTGAGCGCCTCAGCCGCAGTTCGCCGCTGGAACAGTGCGGCACCTACCCGCTGCTCGTCATGTGTGTGAGCCCCGCGAGTCCGGCCTGCCACCGTGGGAGATGAGATGGACGTCGAGGCGTGGCTGCTGGCCGGTGATCCGGCCATCCGCTGGCAGGTGATGCGTGACCTCCAGGACGCGCCGGAGGCGGAGTGGCGGACGGAACGGGCGCGGGTCGCCACCGAAGGTTGGGGCGCGCGGCTGCTCGCCCATCGCAACGACAGCGGCCGCTGGACTCCGCGCCTCTACGGCCGGAAGTGGATCTCGACCACCTACTCGTTGTTGCTGTTGCGCCAGCTCGGGCTGCCACCGGGCGATCCACGGGCGCACGAGTCGTGCGCGCTGTTCCTGGAGGAAGGGCTGTGGCACGACGGCGGCATGAACCTCGCCGCCACCCGGAAACGGAGCGAAACGTGCATCACCGGGTTCGCTCTCGGTCTGTTGTCGTACTTCGAGGTCACAGACCCGCGCGGCGAACGTCTCGTCGACTACCTGCGGCGCGAGCAGATGCCGGACGGCGGGTGGAACTGCCTGCGGCACCAAGGCGCCACGCACAGTTCGTTCCACACCACGGCGAACGTGCTCGACGGTCTGCGCGACCACGGCCGATCCGAACAGGCGGAGGCACGCGGCCGGGAGTTCCTGCTGGCCCACCGGCTCTACCGGTCCCACCGCACCGGCGCCGTGGTCGATCCGGCGATGCTCCGGCTGACCTTCCCACCCCGCTGGCGCCACGACGTTCTGCGCGCACTGGACCACTTCCGCGCCGCCGGGGCGCACCGGGACGAACGGTTGACCGATGCCGTGGAAGTTGTCCGGGGCAGGCGAGGCCGTGACGGCAGGTGGGCGTTGCAGCGGCCCTACCCCGGCGCGGTCTGGTTCGAAATGGAGCAGACCGGTGAACCGAGCCGCTGGAACACGTTGCGGGCGCTACGAGTGCTGAAGTGGTTCGACAAATCCTGACGGTGCGCGTTGGACCGTCGTCAGTCCAACGCGGCGATGCGGTCGAGTTCGCCGCGCAGCGCACACGTGAGCACGTCGAGGTCCGGGAACCGGCCCGGATCCGCGATCAGGGTGATGGTGACAGTGCCCGCATAGGTGAACACCTCCACATATACGGTCATGT
Source organism: Lentzea sp. HUAS12 (assembly GCF_024125735.1). NCBI lineage: Bacteria > Bacillati > Actinomycetota > Actinomycetes > Pseudonocardiales > Pseudonocardiaceae > Lentzea > Lentzea sp. HUAS12. The sequence goes on along the minus strand of NZ_CP099738.1, from coordinate 1,685,971 downwards.
TCCCGGCACCGAGCGATCCGATCGGGATCGCCGATCGGATCGGCCAGCCGCCGAACGTGACCGGATCAACGGGGCCGCGGACGTGGCTGACCAGGGTGTGCATCCGGCGCTGGTGGTTCATGTACCAGGGGTAGACACCGAGCGCGGCGAGAGGCCGGAACAACCAGCCGAGCAACGCGATCGGCGGCGGCCCCTGGGCGGAGGACTGGTGCGCGCGAACCCCGGCCTCGGTGCGGCGCAGGCGTTGCACCAGGTCACCCGTGGCCGGTACGGACACCAGGAGAGGGCTGACCATGTTCCCCCGTGCGGGTTCCCCTGCCGCGTGGCCGGACACCGGCACGCCGATCATCACAGTGTCGAGGGACTCACCGCGGGTCACCAGTACGTGGTTCAGTGCCGCAGCCACCGCCACCAGTATCGCGTCGTTGGTGGTGGCGCCGCATCGGTGCGCCGCTGCCCGAAGCGCCGACGCGGGGACGCGGACGACCGCCAGCCTGCCGCGGCCCCCGGTCCGCCGCAACAACGAGCACGGCGCCGCAGGCGGGGGACGCAGCCCTCCCGCCGCGGCCGTCGAGGTGCGCAGCAAGCGCAGAGCCGCGCCGGTGCGGAGTACGCCGCGAACCCGTTCCGACACAGCGTCGACGGCCAGCGCGCACACAGCCGGACGCGGCCGGGGAAAGGCCACCGGGAGCGCGGGCCCACCCGGATCGACCAGGCCGGCCAGGATGGCAAGCCCGCCGACCCCGTCCGCGAGCACGTGATGCAACACGATCACCAGCGCGACCCCGCTGTCGGCGAGCCCCTCCACGAACACCGCCGACCACCTCGGGCCCGCGCGCGGCAGCGGGGTCGCGACCAGGGAGTACGCCATGTCGAGCAACGCCCGTTCGTCCCCCGGCTCCGCACATCGCACCAGGCGAACCTGGTCACGGATGTCGAACCATTCGTCGTCGACCCAGATCGGCCCGCCGCAGCCGAGCGGTGTCCGGATCAGTCGCTGACGCAGCCTGGGCACCGCCGCGACACGGTCGGCGAGCACCTGCCGGGCACGATCCAGGTCGAACCCGTCGGACTTGTCGAACAGCAGCACCACACCGAAATGCTCGGGAGCACATCGGTCGTCCATCGCCAGGAAGGCGCGGTCCGTCGGACTCGCCCGGTCGATCATCGGGTGCCCCTGCGCATGTTGAGGACCATCACGACGAGCGCGACCAGGGACACTCCCACGACGAACGGCCCGGTCGGGTCGAGACCGCGCCCCGTACCGATGTCCGCGATCATCCCGATGAACTCGGGATCGGCGGGATGTCATGCCTCCAGGCTGGAGCGGCACGGGTCCGAGCAGCAGGGACGAAGGTCCTCGGAGCGCCCGACATCGGTCCGCGGAACCGCGCGACCGCGGCAGACAGTCCCGGCGAGACAGGAACGTACCTCCCTCCCCGCGCAGCGGCACGGGCACGGGCACCCGGGCGACGATGGGCGACAGAGGTGTCGCGATGAGCGCGCCTTCCGCCACTCGGACGTCGTGTCCACGCTCTCCGTCCGACCGCCGCGGGGGCGCGGCGATCAGGGCCGGACGTCGCTCACCGCATGGGTCGACGTACCCAGGTCGACACGTTGTGGTGTCGGCGGGCACCGGCCGCTCGACCGATCGTCACGTCGACGGCCCGCGGCGCACCACACCAGGCTCCTGTTCCTCCGAGGGCCACCGGCCGTCGATTCCGCAGGACCTTCGACGGTGATCATCGAATTGGTTCCAGCAAGGACCAGCGTCGGTGAACAACGACCAGCAGGTCGGATGTCGCCCAGACCGAGAACTACGTCGATGCAGTTGAGCAGACGCGATGACACCCGAACAGAACTCAGCCGGGAAGTCCTGCCGACCCATGACGAAGCGTTCGATCCGGTTGAGTTCGACAGACCGGACCCGCACCCCAACGGGCCTGCGGCCTGGAACATCCGGGTCGCGTCCGCTCGCACCGCCGCGCCAACGCCGGAAGGCGAGCCCGCAGCTGCGCATTCGCGATCACGATGGGCGCACCGACCACGACCCGAAGAGCACTTCTGAGCATTACGAAAACTATTCCACGCGAATCATAATACGACAAACAAGTCAGATCACGTGAAATGACCATGCCCTTTGCGGAAGTGGTCTGATCCACCCGATCGAGCCGTACACCCAGCTCGCCCGCAGACAATCGTGTCGTCACCGACCGGATCCGCCATCCATCAGGTGCCGATTACACGCCTGCCGTATGTTTGACTGGTCAACCATGATGGCGTCATCGCGGATCGGTTCTCGCCACGATCCCGCAGACAGGACTGCGCTGTGACACCTGAGGCCTCCTTACGAGACCACTCTCGTTCTGCCCGCACCGGAGCCGACTGGCGCCGACGTCTGGCTTTCCTCGTCGCGCATTCGCATCCACTGCGTGATTCGGCGAACCTGGTTCGGGACCTGGTCGAATGCGCACAGGCCGGCGCGGACGCGGCCACGGCGGCGCTCACGGTCCCCGCGGAGCGGGAGGGGTGGCTGTGCATCGCCGTCGCTGCGGGAGGACTGCGGGAATGGGAGGGCAGGTTGCTTCCCGTGGAGGGGTCGGTGTCCGCTCTGGCGATCGACGCCGGCCGCGCCGTCGTGATCGACGACGTGATCCTCGACGAGCGGTCGGAACAGGCCGCGAGGTCGTCCGCTGTCGGCCCCACCGTGGCCGGACCGGTCGTGGCGGACGGCGAGCTGCGCGGTGTCCTGATGATCGGGCGTCCGCCGGGCAGCCCGAAGTTCACGGACTCCGACCGCGAGATGGTCGACGCGGTGGCCGGTCACCTCGGGTGGGCGTTGCTCGGTCAGGCCTGTGCGGACGATGCGGACCCGTGGGGCGTCGCCGACGCTGTGCACGGACGGTTGGCGGGGCGGCTCTTCCAGCTGACCGCGGACCTCTGCTCCTTGCGTCCGCTGGTGCCCAGGGCCGCGAGGACGAGGATCGACAGGATCATCGCCGATTCGGACGCCCTCATCGCTCACGCCCGGCACGTCGCGTGCGAAACGTCCTCCACTCCGCACCGGTCGACGGCCGCTCACTCCCGTGTCCTCCACACGTTCCAGGCGGCGCTGTCCAATCACGACCTGGTGGGTACAGCGCGGTTCGTCCGGCTGGCCGGCTTCGACGCGACGGATCCGGCGGTCGACGTGATCGAACGGTGGATTCCGGTCGTCGTGGCCGTCGCGGCTCGCTGCGGCCTGGCACGGTCGGTTTCGCTGGACATCGGCCGGCAGGACGGCACAGTCGAGGCGGAGCTGCGTTACCGGGGCTGGCCGGCGGCCGGCTCCGATCACGCGGCGGTCCGGGAACTCGGAACGGAAGTGGAGGTCGAGACGCGGACCGGCGTCGCCGGCTCGCCGGGCGACCAGGTGGTGCTGCGCCTGACTCTGCCGCAGGTCACACCGCCGGAGCCGCACGCAGGCCCGTCTTCCGCGCGCCGCGCGACCGGACCGCTCGATTCGGACTCGCCTCGCGGAACCGCACCACGTCCTGAGAACGCGTGATCGGTGCAGCACGGGTTCCCAGGGATCACCCGCATGCTGCCGGCGTGAGCGGGCTTCGAGATCAGCGCGTCGTCGGCGCGAGGACCGTTCGCCGACATGGGCATCACCATCCCGGTCGAGATCGGCATCGGCGATCTCCCGCCGTTGCGGAGTGAGCTGCCCGAGCCGACCTCGCGTCAGATCACTCGGTTCATCGAGGGGGCGACGGAACTTGGCCGAGTCACGCATCGGGATCGAACTCGTCGAGCAGTCGGCGGGTGACCGGGTGTCCTGCCTGGACGGCACTGTCCGCGTCGGGCAGATGTTCGAACGGCCGGAGGGGCCGGGCGGCGAGGTACGTCCTGTGTCCCCGCGGATGTTCGGGCTCCTCCGGTACGACCAGGAGGTGGAGTTCTCCGACCCACCGCACACCGGACGGGCCCAGCCGACCGGAACGGGTGTCGGCGAGCTGGTCCAGGGCACGTTCCCGGTCGGCTGACGCGCAAGTGACGACACGCACGGGTGGGGCGCTTCGGCGTCCCACCCCATGTCGCGTGAGCAGGTTGCGTGAGGTGCTCGCCTCGCGCCGGCCGAGTCCCTGCTGACCGTGCAACCTCAGCCAGACCGGCACACAACACCGAACGGTCGTTCCAAGCGGCTTCCCACGGCGTCGTGCCAATGCCCGCATGAACACTCGGGCTCATTGTTGCCGCTGAACCCGGCCCAGGTGGCGCGCACCTCGTTCCCCTCGGCCGGGTTCATCTTGTGGGCCGTTGATCGATTCGACGTGAATTCGACGATCAGGCCGCAGGAATTCTGCGGAGCATTTGACGGCCCGCTAGCTTGGGAGCGCTCCCATAACCCTGTCCCAGGAGTCGTCATGCGAAAGACCTTTCGCGCGGCCGTCGCCGCAGGCCTGCTCGTCGCGAGCACCTTCGTCGCAACGGCGGGCCCCGCGCACGCCGACGTGACCATCTGCGACCAGTACGGGTCGACCACGATCCAAGGCCGGTACGTGGTCCAGAACAACCGGTGGGGCACGTCGGCCCAGCAGTGCGTCAACGTCACGTCGTCCGGTTTCCAGATCACCCGTCAGGACGGTTCGTCGCCGACCAACGGGGCGCCCGTGTCCTACCCGTCGGCGTTCCTCGGTTGCCACTACGGCAACTGCTCCCCCGGCTCCGTTCTGCCGATGCAGGTGAGCCGGATCCGCAGTGCCACGTCGGCGATCAACTACCGCTACGCCGGCGGCACCTACAACGCCTCTTACGACATCTGGCTCGACCCCACGCCGAAGACCAACGGGGTGAACCAGATGGAAATCATGATCTGGTTCAACCGCCAGGGCTCGATCCAGCCCATCGGCAGCGCGGTCGGCACGACCACCCTCGGCGGGCGCAGCTGGCAGGTGTGGCGCGGCAGCAACGGTTCCAACAACGTCATCTCCTACCTCGCGCAGTCGCCGATCAGCTCGTGGTCGTTCAACGTGCTCGACTTCGTCAACGACGTGCGCAACCGCGGCGCGATCACGAACTCCTGGTACCTGACGAGCATCCAGGCCGGGTTCGAGCCGTGGAACGGCGGTGTCGGCCTGGCGGTCGACAACTTCTCGGCGTCCGTCAGCGGCTGAGCAGACCCTCCTCCACTTGCCTGAGCGGAAAGTGCACGCTACTTTCTTCTCAGGCAAGTACTTTCCCAAGGAGGATGAGATGGCGCCCACAACACTGCGACCAGCACGAACTCCGACGCCGCTGGCCGTCGAGGGGCTGCCGGTGTGGTACTTCGTCCTGGCCGGTTCGCTCGTGGCGAGCTTCGACATCAGCCAGCAGTTCAGCCCTGCCCACCCGGCCGTCGCAGCGCTGCCCCTGGTGCTCGCCGTCGCGCACATCGCGCTCTGGTTCACGGTGCTTTCGCGCCGCCGCGAGTTCATCCGCTCGGTGTGGCGCTCGAAGCGGGCGCGGCTGCTGGCCGTGCTCCTGTTCGCCGTCCGGCTGGGCCTCCAGCTGGTCCTGACGAAGGCCCTGGACGAGAACGCGCCCCTGCACAGCTACGCGCACCTGGTGATGGGGCTGGTGCTCCTGGTCCTGGCCACGGCAGGCGCGTGGTTTGACCAGTGGCTGATCTTGCGCACCCTGAACCGGCACCAGGAGCAGACGGAGGAACGATGACCGAACCGACGCCGGAAGAGGCCGCGGCGGCACTGCACGCGGTTCGCCAGGGCAAGGACCAGGTGGCGAGGTCCGCGCTCGGGTCCCGCGGGTTGTGGATCGCCTGCGGTCTCGCCCTCTTCGCCTACTGCGTGGTGATCGACCTCGCGCCCGCCGTGGGCAGCTGGCTGCTCTGGCCGTTCCTGCTGGTCTGCCTCGGCCTGTCCTTCGCCCTGCGCACGCGGACCGGTGGCGCCCTTCTCGGCCGTCGCGTCGCCGTGTCGAACCGCAGCCTGCCGGTCGGCCTCCGGTGGCGGTTGCTGCGCCTGGTACCCGTCCTCTTGATCGGGATCGTCGGGGCGCTGCTGATCGCGTGGCTGCAGGTGCCGCACGCCGCCATCTACTATGGGGCGCTGGCCGGGCTCTACGTCGTGTTCCTCGGTCCGAAGTTCCAGCTGTGGTTGTTGCGCAGGCAGGACGAGGTGAGTGGTGGCCGAGCTTGACCAGCTCCTGCTGGACCCGACGAGACTGGCCATCGTCTCCCTGCTGACCGCGGCGGAGTGGGCCGAGTTCGGGTTCGTCCGGGACTCGGTGGGGCTCTCCGACTCCGCACTGTCCAAACAGGTCACCACGCTGTCGAAGAACGAGTACGTAGAGGTCCGCAAGGGGTACGTCAACAAGCGGCCGCGGACCTGGCTCAACCTGACCGGTCCCGGTCGCTCGGCCCTGAGCGCGCACATCGCGGCGCTGCAGGCCATCGCGGAGAAGGCGAAGGCGGACGGGGCGAGCCACTCCCGCGGCTGACGCCGAAGCCGAGTTCAGCCGATCGTGCCACCGGCCACCTGAACAGCGTGGCGAACCAGAACCGCGTGGAGGTGAAGAGCGTCAACTCCTTCACCGACAGGTACTCGCCGGCGCAGAGCATCAGCGGGAACTTCCTGACGACGCGGCAACCCGCCTGGAGCAACAACACGTTCGGCCACGACACGCTCAACGACCCGTTCCGCACCGGGCCGCTCCACCTGACGAACGCGTACGAGTTCCTGGACACGGCGGGCGAGTGGTACCTCAACCTGGGCGCCGGGATCCTGCACCACATCCCCCGCTCCAGGCAGAACATGAACAACGTCAGCGTCGAACTGCCCACCCCGCAGTCGCTCGTGGCCGTCGGCGGCACCTACGACGCGCCCGCGCACGACATCTCGTTCAGCGGCATCACCTTCACCGGTACGTCGCGGCTCGGCCCCAGCGGCAACCAGGGGTACCCGCTTCGTCAACCCGGGCAGACCGCGATCGGCATCGCCAACGCGCACACCAGCGGGGTCGGCCTCGGTGCGTCCGGCACCACGATCACCCGCTCGGAGATCGCGCAGAACTCGGAGGGCGGTGTGGTGGTCGGCGGCGTGCACGCCGACGCGCACCACTCGAGCGACCAGCGGATGGTCAACCGGGACATCACGGTCAGCTACAACCGCGTGCACGACCTCGGGATCGAGTACCGGGGCATCGTCTCCGTGCTCAACACCTACGGGCGGCAGCAATCACAATCCGGGCAGGGGTCTCCACCACTACCAGCCCCGCCACTCCACCCCCACCACGGCGTCCGGCAACAAGCTGCTGAACAACTACGTCCACGACGTGATGCAGCAGATGACCGACGGCGGGTGCACCTACACGTTGCGCTGGAACCCTAACGCGGAGATCAGCGGCAACCACTGCCTGCGCACCACCGCCAACCACGGCGGCGGCGAGAACACGGGCAACTGGACGCTCACCGGCGACTGGCCGAGCAACGGCAGCAGCAACATCTCCCACGGAGATCGCGGCAACGTGGTGAACGGCGACGTCGTCGTCTCCGCCGGCGCCCAGGCGGTGATGGCCGGCGCGGGACCTGGCGGCGGCACCGGGACGGACGCGAGAACGTCACCGTCGTCGGCACCCAGTCGGGCCGGCGCCTCGACGTCGCGACCACGACGAACAACAGCGCCGTGAGGCTGTGGGACTGCGATGGCGGAGCGAACCAGCGGTGGAACCACACGTCCGCCCGGCAGTTCACGATCGGCGGCAGGTGCCTCGACGCCAGTGGCGGTGGCACCGCCAACGGCACCGCGATGATCCTGTGAGACTGCCACGGCGGCCTGAACCAGCAGTGGAGGCTGCGCGGCTGACCGGCACGACCACACCGCGCTGCCGTCCGCCGCGACAGGCGAACGGCAGCGCGGCCGTACCCGCGGAAAGCTAAAAGTGTTAGCGCTCACTTTAGCAAGGGATCGATTTGTTCGAATCTTTTCGACGACATTCGACTGCGTTCGAACTGGTTCACCACTATTTCGACCCACTCCCGTGCGCCATCCAGACCAATTCTCCGAACAACTGGCACGCACCTTCTTGTGAGCGTGAACATCCAGCTGGAACACTCCTGACCGGCGCACTCGCAGTCGCATGCGGAAGGGGACGGCGATGACGCTTTTCCACCGAAGACGATTCCGCGCGCACCTCTGAAGCGCGAACTGGATCGCCCTGCCCATCACGCCCGCATTCCGGGCGCCTCCGGTGAAAGTGTGGAAGATGAAACTGACATCGAGGTCGGTCTCACTCGTCCCGATCGTGGCGACCGCAGCGGCGGCGGCTCTCGGCGCCGTGCTCGTCGTGTCCGCTCCCGCCAGCGCGGCGACCACCCTCGGCGCCGCCGCGGCGCAGTCCGGCCGCTACTTCGGCACGGCCGTCGCGGCGGGCAAGCTCAACGACCAGACGTACGTGAACATCCTCAACACCGAGTTCAACATGGTGACCGCCGAGAACGAGATGAAGTGGGACGCCACCGAGCCCAACCGCGGCCAGTTCACCTACTCCGGCGGGGACCGCGTCCTGAACCAGGCCGTGAGCAACGGCAAGCGGGTCCGCGGGCACGCTCTCCTGTGGCACCAGCAGGAACCGGGCTGGGCACAGCGCATGGAGGGGTCGGACCTGCGCCAGGCCATGATGAACCACGTCACCCAGGTCGCCACGCACTACAAGGGCAAGATCTACGCCTGGGACGTCGTCAACGAGGCCTTCGCCGACGGCGGCAGCGGCGGCCGGCGCGACTCCAACCTGCAGCGGACCGGCAACGACTGGATCGAGGCGGCGTTCCGCGCGGCCCGTGCGGCCGATCCGAACGCGAAGCTCTGCTACAACGACTACAACACCGACAGCATCAACCCGAAGTCCACCGGCATCTACAACATGGTGCGCGACTTCAAAGCGCGCGGCGTGCCGATCGACTGCGTCGGGTTCCAGTCCCACCTCTCCAACAACGCGCCGTCGGACTACCAGGCGAACCTCCAGCGCTTCGCCAACCTCGGCGTCGAGGTGCAGATCACCGAGCTCGACATCTCCGGCGGCAACCAGGCGAACGCCTACGGGGCCGTGACGAGGGCGTGCATGGCCGTGCGCGCCTGCACGGGCATCACCGTGTGGGGCATCCGCGACACCGACTCGTGGCGCACCGGTGAGAACCCGTTGCTGTTCACCGGTTCCGGCGCCAAGAAGGCCGCGTACACCTCCGTGCTCGACGCGCTGAACGCGGGAGGCCCCGGCCCCACGACGACCACCACGACGACGTCCAACGACCCCGGTCCCGGCGGCTGCACGGCGTCGGTCTCGCTGAACCAGTGGAACGGCGGGTTCGTCGCCACCATCAAGGTCACCGCCGGATCCGGCGCGCTGAGCGGCTGGCGGGTCACCACCACCCTGTCGAACGGGACGGTCACCTCCCACTGGAGCTCGAACCGCAGCGGTACCAGCGGAACCGTCACCTTCACCAACGTGGACTACAACGGCGCGGTGCCGGCCGGTCAGTCCACCGAGTTCGGCTTCCAGGGCACCGGCAGCGGGTCCGGGCTCAACCCCACCTGCACCGCCACCTGACACACCACCGGAGGACGGCTCGCGCGGCCCGGGCATCCGGGCCGCGGGGCCTCCCTGCCCTCGGGAGACGACGATGGCCACGAAACGAAGGTTCTGGGCGACCGCCGCCGCGGTGGTGGGACTGGTCCTGACCGTGATCGCCCCCGCGCGAGCGGACAACCCGATCGTGCAACACATCTACACCGCCGACCCCGCGCCGTTGGTCCACAACGGACGGGTCTACCTCTACACAGGACACGACGAGGACGGCTCGACCTGGTTCACCATGAAGGAGTGGCGGGTCTGGTCCTCCGCCGACATGGTCAACTGGACCGACCACGGCTCCCCCATGAACCTCGCCACCTTCAGCTGGGCCAAGCAGGACGCCTGGGCCGGGCAGGCGATCGAGCGCAACGGCAAGTTCTACTGGTACGTCCCCGTCGTCACCAAGTCGACCGGCCGTCCGGCCATCGGGGTCGGCGTGTCCGACAGCCCCACCGGCCCGTTCCGCGACGCGATCGGCAGGCCGCTCGTCGAGAACGGCGAGATCGACCCGACCGTCATGATCGACGACGACGGTCAGGCGTACCTGTACTGGGGCAACCCGAACCTGTCCTACGTCCGGCTGAACGCCGACATGATCTCCTACAGCGGCGGCGTCAACCGCATCCCGCTCACCACCGCGGGCTTCGGCACCCGCACCGGTGACCCGAACCGGCCCACCCTCTACGAGGAGGGTCCCTGGGTCTACAAGCGCAACGGCCTGTACTACAACGTCTTCGCGGCCAAGTGCTGCTCGGAGTTCATCGCCTACTCCACCGCGCCGAGCCCGACCGGACCGTGGACCTACCGCGGCACCGTGATGCCCACCCAGGGCAGCAGTTTCACCAACCACCCCGGCATCGTCGACTTCAAGGGTGGTTCGTACTTCTTCTACCACAACGGTGCTCTGCCCGGCGGTGGCGGCTTCACGCGCTCCGTCGCCGTGGAGAGGTTCAGCTACAACTCCGACGGCACCATCCCGACGATCTCCATGACCACGACCGGGCCACCCGCTGCGGACACGCTCAACCCGTACGTCCGCCAGGAAGCCGAGACCATCGCGTGGGGCAGCGGCATCGAGACCGAGCCGTCGAGCGAGGGCGGCATGAACGTCGGCTACATCGACAACGGCGACTACGTGAAGCTGAAGAACGTGGCCTTCGGCAACGGTGCCAGGACCTTCACCGCCCGCGTCGCGTCCACCGTCGCGGGAAGTTCCGTCGAGGTCCGCTCCGGCGGCCCGACCGGCGCTCTCGCCGGAACCTGCTCGGTGCCCAACACCGGCGGCTGGCAGAACTGGACCACCGTCTCCTGCTCGGTCAGCGGACTGACCGGCACCCGCGACCTCTACCTCAGGTTCGCGGGAGGCAACGGCTACCTGCTCAACGTGAACTGGTGGCAGTTCACCGCCTGATCCCCACGCCATCGGAGGAGCGACATGTCCGACCTGAACCGGCGTCAGCTCATGAAGCTGGGTGCGGGAGTGGTGCTGACACAGGCGGGGTGGACGGCCACCGGCACCTCCTCCGCGGCACCCGAGGAGGTGCGGGCGGCGAACGACCTCGCGCTCTGGTACGACCGCCCCGCCGGCAGCGACTGGCTGCGCGCGCTGCCGGTGGGCAACGGACGGCTCGGCGCGATGGTGTTCGGCAACACCGACACCGAACGCCTGCAGCTCAACGAGGACACGGTCTGGGCGGGAGGCCCGCACGACTACAGCAACCCGCGGGGTGCCGGATCACTGGCGCAGATCCGGCAGCTCGTGTTCTCGAACCAGTGGCCGCAGGCGCAGTCGCTGATCGACCAGACCATGCTGGGCAGCCCGGCCGGTCAGCTCGCCTACCAGCCCGTCGGCGACCTCAGGCTGGTGCTGCCGTCCGGCACCGCGTCCGGGTACCAGCGCGCGCTCGACCTCACGACGGCGACGACCTCGGTGAGCTACGTGGTGAACGGCGTGCGCCACCGGCGGGAGGTGTTCGCCAGCGCGCCGGACCAGGTGGTCGTCGCGCGCCTGACCGCCGAAACGCCGGGGGCCATCGCGTTCACCGCGTCGTTCGGCTCGCCCCAGCGCACGACGACGTCCAGCCCGGACGCCACCACGATCGCGCTGGACGGGATCTCCGGCACCCAGCGGGGAATCGCGGGCACCGTGCGGTTCCTCGCGCTCGCGAAGGCGGTGACCGAGGGCGGCAACATCAGCAGCTCGGCGGGGACGCTGCAGGTGAGCGGTGCGAACGCCGTGACGCTGCTGATCTCCATCGGCAGCAGCTACGTCGACTTCCGCACGGTCAACGGCGACTACCAGGGCATCGCCCGCAGCCGCCTGAACGCCGCGCAGGGCTTCTCGTTCGACACGCTGCGGGCCCGGCACGTCACCGACTACCAGGCGTTGTTCGGGCGCGTCACGATCGACCTGGGACGGACGGCGGCGGCCGACCAGCCGACCGACGTCCGGATCTCGCGGCACGCGAGCACCACCGACCCGCAGTTCGCCGCGCTGCTCTTCCAGTACGGCCGCTACCTGCTCATCTCGTCGTCCCGGCCCGGCACGCAACCGGCGAACCTGCAGGGCATCTGGAACGACCAGATGGCGCCGTCGTGGGACTCGAAGTACACGATCAACGCCAACCTGCCGATGAACTACTGGCCGGCCGACACCACCAACCTCGGCGAGTGCCTGCAACCCGTGTTCCGCATGATCACCGACCTGACGACCACTGGTGCCCGCACGGCCCAGGTGCAGTACGGCGCCCGCGGCTGGGTCACCCACCACAACACCGACGCCTGGCGCGGTTCCTCCGTCGTCGACTTCGCGGCGGCGGGCATGTGGCAGACGGGTGGGGCGTGGCTGTCCACGCTCATCTGGGACCACTACCGCTTCACCGGTGACGTCGAGTTCCTGCGCACGTACTACCCGGCGCTCAAGGGGTGCGCGCAGTTCTTCCTCGACACGCTCGTCACCGAGCCGAACCTCGGCCACCTCGTCACGAACCCGTCCAACTCACCGGAACTCAACCACCACGCCAACGCGTCGGTGTGCGCCGGGCCCACGATGGACATGCAGATCCTGCGCGACCTGTTCGACGGCTGCGCGAGCGCGTCCGAGGTGCTGGGCGTCGACACCGACTTCCGCGCGCAGGCGCGGTCGGCGCGGCAGCGGCTGGCGCCGACGAAGGTCGGGTCGCGCGGCAACGTGATGGAGTGGCTCCACGACTGGGTGGAGACCGAACCGAACCACCGGCACGTCTCGCACCTGTACGGCCTGCACCCGAGCAACCAGATCACCAAGCGCGGCACACCTCAGCTGCACACCGCCGCCCGTCGCACCCTCGAACTGCGCGGTGACGCGGGCACCGGGTGGTCGCTCGCCTGGAAGATCAACTACTGGGCGCGGCTCGAGGAGGGTTCCCGCGCGCACGACCTGCTGCGCTCGCTCGTGACCACGGACCGGTTGGCACCCAACATGTTCGACCTGCACCCACCGTTCCAGATCGACGGCAACTTCGGCGCGACCTCCGGCATCGCGGAGATGCTGCTGCACAGCCACAACGGCGAGTTGCACGTGCTCCCCGCCCTGCCCCCGGCCTGGCCCGCGGGCAGCGTCACGGGCCTGCGCGGGCGCGGCGGCCACACGGTCGGCGCGACGTGGGCGGCCGACGGCGCGATCGCGCTGTCCGTCACCCCGGACCGCAGCGGCACGGTCCGCGTCCGCAACCGGATCTTCACCGGCACGTTCGAGCTGCGCGACACGACCACCGGTGCCGTGGTGCAGGCGAGGAAACCCGAAGCCGATGTCGTGGAGTTCATCGTCCAGGCCGGACGCACCTACCGCGCGACCGGCCAGGGCACCGGGTTGGGCGTGCAACCGGGCGTGTACTACCGGCTCATCGCACGGCACAGCGGCAAGTACGCCGACATCAGCGGTGCTTCCGCGGCTACTGGTGCGGTGTTGCAGCAGTGGTCCCCGACCGGCGGGCTCAACCAACAGTTCGACTTCCTCGACTCCGGCGGCGGCTACTACCGCGTCCGGGCCCGGCACAGCGGCCTGGTGCTCCAGGTCGCGAGCACGGCCGCCGGCGCCGACGTCACCCAGCAGACGGACACGGGAGCGGCCTCTCAGCAGTGGCGCGTGGCCGACCAGGGCGGCGGGGTCGTCAGCCTGGTCAGCCGGCTGAGCGGCCTCGCTCTCGACGTGTGGGAGGCGTCGGCCGCCGACGGTGCCCGGATCTCCCAGTGGAACCCCAGCGGGGCCGAGAACCAGCGGTTCCAGCTCCAACCAGCCTGACGAACCGGAGGAACGACGATGTTCCAGCAGGTCAAGTGGTTCCGGCGCAGGATCGTGCCCGCGCTGGCGGCGGCGAGTGCCGTCGTCTTCCTGGGTGCGGCGGGCATCGCCGCCGGCGGCACGACACCGGACGGGCCGGCCGCGCTCGCGGGAACGGCCGGGTGCGGCAAGGCACCGGCCCTCACGAGCGGCCAGCACACCATCTCGAGCGGCGGGCAGAACCGCACCTACATCCTGCGCGTGCCGCCCGGGTACGACGCCAACCGCCAGTACCGGTTGTTCGTCGGCCTGCACTGGCGGGGCGGCACCGCGAACGACGTCGACTCCGGCGGCACCGACGGCTACAACTGGTCCTACTACGGCCTGCGCCGGCTGTCCGACCAGGCGAACAACGGCACGATCTTCGTGGCACCGCAGGGCAACGGCAACGGCTGGGCCAACCCGGGCGGCCAGGACCTGACGTTCATCGACGACCTGGTCCGGTTGCTGGACAACAGCCTGTGCGTCGACACGGCCCAGCGCTACGCCGGTGGCTTCAGCTACGGCGGCGGCATGTCCTACGCCATCGCCTGCGCCCGCGCCAAGGTGTTCCGCGCGGTCGTCGTCTACTCCGGTGCCGAGCTCAGCGGATGCTCCGGTGGCAGCGATCCCATCGCCTACCTGGGCATCCACGGCGTCAGCGACAACGTCCTGGGCATCGGCCTGGGCCGCGGGCTGCGCGACCGGTTCGTGCGCAACAACGGTTGCACGGCCCAGAACCCCCGCGAGCCGGGCGCGGGCAGCCGGACCCACGTCGTGACCGCCTACAGCGGCTGCCGCGCCGGGTACCCGGTGGTGTGGGCGGCGTTCGACGGCGGCCACACGCCGGGCCCGATCGACTCGGGTGGTGACGGCTGGCGCACCTGGACCTCCGGTGAGGCGTGGAAGTTCATCACCCAGTTCGACGGCGGTACCGGCCCGACGACGACAACGACCACTACCACCACGACCTCGACCCCGCCGGGTGGCGCGACGTGCCGCGTCGGCGACGTGATCAACGCCTGGAACAACGGCCTCACGTCGAACATCACCATCACGAACACCGGCTCCGCCCCGATCAGCGGCTGGTCGCTGGTCTTCACCCTGCCCGGCGGCCAGTCCATCACGTCCGGCTGGAGTGCCACCTACTCCCCCGCGTCGGGCCAGGTGACGGCCAGGAACGTCTCCTACAACGCCGACATCGCGCCGAACGCGTCCGTCACGGTCGGCTTCCAGGCGAACCACACCGGTGACGCCTCCGCTCCCGCCTCGTTCGCCCTCAACGGAACCACGTGCACAGCCTCCTGACCACGGAAGAGAAACCCATGCGACGCAACACCATCCAACGACGGGCGTGGTCGCTGATCGCGGCGGCCGCGCTGGTCCTCTCCGGCACCGGTGCCGCGCAGGCCGATCCGGCCGTGCTCGCGGGCACCGCCGGCTGCGGCAAGGCCCCCACGCTGCGCAACGGCGACCAGACCATCCAGAGCGGCGGCAAGAACCGCTCGTTCATCCTGAGCATCCCGGACGACTACGACAACACGCGCCAGTACCGGCTGGTCTTCGGGTTTCACTGGCTGGGCGGCACGGCCGGCCAGGTGGCGGGCGGTGGCAGCGACGGCGACGTCTACGCCCACTACGGCCTGCGCCGGCTGGCGAACAACTCGACGATCTTCGTCGCGCCGCAGGGCCTGAACAACGGCTGGGGCAACTCCGGCGGCGAGGACGTCCGGTTCGTCGACGACATGCTCAGCCGCATCGAGAACGACCTCTGCGTCGACACCACGCAGCGCTTCTCGCTCGGCTTCAGCTACGGCGGCGCGATGAGCATCTCGCTCGCCTGCTCCCGGCCGACGGTGTTCCGCGCCATCGCCGCGATCGCCTCGCCGGGTGAGATCAGCGGGTGCGCCGGCGGCACCGCGCCCGTGGCGTTCATGGGCATCCACGGCATCAACGACAACATCGGGTCGGGCCGCGGTCAGCGCGACCGCTGGGTCCGCAACAACGGCTGCACCGCGCAGAACGCCCCGGAGCCCGCGCGGGGCAGCAACACGCACATCACCACCGCCTACTCGGGTTGCCGCAGCGGTTACCCCGTGGTGTGGGCGCCGTTCGACGGCGGACACCAGCAGGGACCGGTGGACGGGTGCGCGGGATGCGTGAGCGGCGCCCGCAGCTGGGTCAAGACCGAGGTGTGGAAGTTCTTCACCGGTGACACGACCCCAGGTCCCACGTCGTTCCGGTTGCGCGGCGAGGCCTCCGGCCGCTGCCTCGACGTGTCCGGGGCGGGCACGGCCAACGGCACCCAGCTGATCACCTGGGACTGCCACGCGAACGCCAACCAGCAGTTCACCCGGAACGGTCAGGCGCTCCAGGTCGTCGGCAAGTGCCTCGACGAGCCCACCGGCGCCGGTTCCGGGGCCAGGGTGCAGATCTGGGACTGCCACGGCGGCACCAACCAGAGCTGGACCGTCGGCGGCGGCACCGTCACCAGCGTCCAGACAGGACTGTGCCTCACCTCCGGCGGCACGGGCAACGGCGCGGCCGTCACCGTGGCCACCTGCCGGGGCAGCTCCGACCAGCGCTGGACCCAGGCCTGACGTCGCCCGCTCCCCCGCCGACCGGCGCACACCGGGAGACGACGTGTCCCACGCAGCGCAACACGCGACTTCGTGCCGCAACACCAACAAGTGCCGCAACACCAACAACTCGACGTCCCTGGCCGCCGAGGACCGGCCGAGCAGAACCAGCCAGCCCCCCAGCCGGACAAAGACGAGATGAGGCAGTCGCAGTGCCACGCCCACGATCAAGCATGCAGGACTACAGGACCTGATCACCGCGGCTCAGCGTGTGCCTGCGGATTTCCGGCACCCCACAGGATCCTGATCTGCACATGCCCGATCCCTGCCACCTGGGGTGAGGTCGAGTCGCCAGAATGGTCCGTGATCAGCTCGCCGGGGTGAGCACGTGCGGGGCTCGCGGCCGGGGAATCGTCGGCACGTTCTCGTCGTGCTCATCCTCGTGCAACGGCGCGGACGCCGCCCGCAAGGTCGAGACCAGCAGGACCGCGCCGAGCGCACATCCGCCGAGCACCAACGCGTCGTGCCCGGACCGCGCGGTGAACGTCAGGTCCCCGAGCCGGCCGAGCACGAACCCGGAGTGCAGGCACCAGCACACCACCACGGTGGCCAGGGCGGCCCATGCCCTGCTCGTCACCGCGACCAGGTCGACCACGGCGACCAACGCGACGACCGAGAGCACCGGCTCGCTCCGGACACCGACCGCTACCAGCAGCAACACCACGACGGCGGCGAGCGCCGACCCTGAGAAGAACGCGAAGCCCCCTGGAACCGTTGTGCGCATGCCTCCAGTCCACTCGTCGAATCCGTGGATCTCGAGGGCACTTGCGCCGTTGCAACGCGGTACTTGCGCAACCTTTGCCTCAGGGCTGGAAGCGGTAGCCCATACCGGGTTCGGTGATCAGGTGCTTCGGCCGCGACGGGTCCTGCTCCAGCTTGCGGCGGAGCTACGCCATGTACACCCGCAGGTACTGGGACTCGTTGAGGTGCTTCGGTCCCCAGACCTCCTGCAGGAGCTGTTTCTGCGTCACCAGCCGGTCGGGGTTGCGGGCGAGGATCTCCAGGATCCCCCACTCGGTGGGAGTCAGGTGCACCTCGTCGTCGCCGCGGTGCACGCGTTTGACCGTGAAGTCGACGGTGAAGGTCGACGTCCGCACGAGCGGTTCGTCCGGCACGTGCACGGCGGTGGCCTTCCGCCGCACCGCGGCACGCAGCCTGGCCAGCAACTCGTCCATGCCGAACGGCTTCGTGACGTAGTCGTCGGCACCCGCGTCGAGCGCCTCGACCTTCGCCGTCGAGTCGGTGCGTGCGGACAGCACGATGATCGGCACGGTGGACCAGCCGCGCAGGCCTGTGATGACGTCGACCCCGTCGAGGTCGGGTAGTCCCAGGTCGAGCACGACCACATCGGGTTTGGTCTCCACCGCGATGCTCAGCGCGGTCCGGCCGTCGTAGGCGGTCATGACGTCGTAGCCGTGTGCGCTGAGGTTGATTCTCAGCGCACGGACGATCTGCGGTTCGTCGTCGACCACCAGCACGGAAGTCATTCGTGGTTCTCCTTGTGCACCTGCAGCGAGATCACGACCGTGAGTCCACCGCCGGGGGTGTCCTCCGCGGTGATCTCGCCGCCCATGGCCTCGGTGAAGCCCTTCGCCACGCTCAGGCCCAGGCCGACGCCGGGGGTGGCGTCGCGGTCGCCGAGCCGCTGGAACGGCGTGAAGACCCCGGCGAGGGCCTTCTTGTGCAGTCCGGGGCCGTGGTCGACGACCCTCAGCTCGACGAACGAGCCGTGGGTGCTCGCCCTGACGGCGATCTCCGGCTCGTCGTCGGCGACCCGCCCGTCGCCGTCGACGTCGACCTCACGGCGCGGTGACATCCGGCCGTGGCGCAGCGCGTTGTCGATGACGTTGGCCACCACCCGTTCCAGCAGGCCGATGTCCGCCTCCACGAGAGGAAGGTCCTCGTCGACGTCGACCGTGACCGCTCGCCGTTCGTCCACGGCCGACAGTGCCCTGGCGACGACCTCGTAGTAGCCGACCGGCCGCATGATCGGCGCGACCGATCCGGTGGCGAGGCGGGAGGAGTCGAGCAGGTTGTCCACCAGGCCGTTGAGGCGGTCGGCGGACTCCTCCACGGTCTCCATCAGCTCTGCCGTGTCCTCTTCGGACAGTCGCAGGTCGCGGTCGCGCAGGCTGCCGATCGCGGCCTTGATCGACGTGAGCGGAGTCCGCAGGTCGTGGCCGACGCCCGACAGCAACGCGGTGCGCAGCTCGGTCGTCTCCACCTTGCGCTGGGCGTCCCTCGTCTCATCGGCCATGCGCTGTTGCCGCAGAGCCATCAACGCCTGCCCCGCGGCCGCCTCCAGCACTCGTTGGTCGCTCGCGGGCAACGTGCGGCCCTTGAGCGCGAGGTGGATGTCGCTGGTGACGGCGACGTCGGCATCGGCCTCGTCGGGGTCGTTGCACGGGCGCGCCCCCACGCAGGCGACGCGTTCCCACTCGGTCGAGCGTTTCTCCAGCAGTGCCACCGACTCCAGGCCGAAGTTCTCCCGGATCTTCTCCAGCAACCGCGCGAGCGGGTACGGGTTCGTGAGCACGGTGCGGGAGTACGAGGCGAGCAGCGCGGCCTCGGTCCGGGCGCGGGCGCCCTGCTCCCCCAGCCGTGCCGCCCGGTCGACGACCAGCGCGACGATCGTCGCCACGATCACCATGGCCACCAGCGTGATCACGTTCTCCGGCGAGTTCACCGCGAGGCTGTAGTAGGGCTCGGTGAAGAAGTAGTTGAGCAGGCCCGCGCCGAGGAACGCGCTGACCAGCGCCGGTCCCAGGCCACCGATCAGCGCGACCACGCAGGTGGCGAGCAGGAACCCGACCAGGTCGGTGGAGTAGGTGATGTCGTCCCGCCAGAACAGGCCGAGCACGGTGGTGGCGGCAGGGAGCAGGACCGATGCCAGCCAGCCGGTGAGCTGCCGGGATGCGCTGAGGGCGTTGCGGCCGATCTTCCAGCGCAGGCCGCGGTGGGATTCGTCGTGCGTGACCATGTGCACGTCGATGGCGCCGGACTCCTGCACGACCGATGCACCGATGCCCTCGTCGAACGCCCGCGCGAGCCGCGACCGGCGCGAGGTGCCGAGCACGAGCTGGGTCGCGTTGACGCCACGCGCGAACTCCAGCAGTGCGGTCGGCACGTCGTCGCCGACGACCTGGTGGAACGTCGCGCCGAGGTCCTCGGCGATCCTGCGGCACTTCGCGATCAGCTCGGGCGTCGCGCCGGTGAGGCCGTCGCCGCGCATCACGTGCACGACCAGCAGTTCGGCACCGGCGCGCAACGCGATCCTCCTGGCGCGCCGGATGAGCGTCTCGCTCTCCGGCCCGCCGGTGACCGACACGACGACGCGCTCGCGGGTCTCCCAGGTGTCGGTGATCCGCTGTTCGGTGCGGTAGCGCTGAAGGGCGACGTCGACCTGGTCGGCGACCCACAGCAGCGCCAGCTCCCGCAGCGCGGTGAGGTTGCCGACGCGGAAGTAGTTGCCCAGAGCGGCGTCGATCTTGTGTGCCGCGTAGACGTTGCCGTGCGCGAGTCTGCGCCGCAGCGCCTCCGGGGTGATGTCGACCAGTTCGAGCTGGTCGGCCCGGCGCACCACCTCGTCCGGCACGGTTTCCCGTTGCTGGACGCCGGTGATGCGCTGGACGACGTCGTTGAGCGACTCGAGGTGCTGGACGTTCACGGTGGACAGGACGTCGATGCCCGCGTCGAGCAGCTCCTCGACGTCCTGCCACCGCTTCTCGTTGCGCGAACCGGGAACGTTGGTGTGCGCCAACTCGTCCACGACCGCCACTTCGGGCGCGCGGGCGAGCAGTGCGTCGACGTCCATCTCGGAGAAGTCGACGCCCCGGTGGTGGAACTCACGGCGTGGCAACACCTCCAGGCCGTCCACCAGGTTGCCGGTCTTCTCCCGGCCGTGCGTCTCGACGAGACCGACGACCACGTCGGTGCCGCGCTCCCGGCGCCGGTGGGCCTCGCCGAGCATGGCGAAGGTCTTGCCGACACCGGGAGCCGCGCCGAGGTAGATCCTCAGCTCGCCGCGACGAGACTCAGGCCGCGTCGATGGCACGGTTGAGCGCCGTGACGTTGACGGTCGTGGTGAACGTGCCCCCGGTCGCGGCCGCCACCAGTTCCCGCACCTTCTCCACCGGCAGGCCGCTGGCCTTCGCCACGCGCGGGATCTGGATCTCGGCGTAGGCCGGGCTGATGTCCGGGTCGAGACCGGAGGCCGACGCCGTGACGGCGTCCTGGGGAACCTGGTCCTCGGACACGCCTTCGCGTCGAGCGATCGCCGTGCGCCGCTCGTCGACGACCTTGGTGTAGTCCTCGTTGATCTCGCTCTTGTTGGAGCCGCCGGACGCGGGCAGCGTGGCGGCGGACGGGCGCGGCACGAAGTACTGGTCCCCCTCCCGCACAACGGCCACCAGGGTGGTGCCGGACGCCTCGGCGTTGGCGTGCAGGCCGGGGATGCGCGACACGCCCCACACCGCGGCCGGGTAGGCCACACCGAGGATCACGGTCAGCGCCAGCAGGATGCGAACGCCCGCCCAGGCCTGTTTGAAGAAGTTGTCCATTGGTTCAGCCGATCCCGGGGATGAGTCGCACGAGCAGGTCGATCAGCCAGATCCCGGCGAAAGGCGTGACGACGCCGCCCAGGCCGTAGATCAGCAGGTTGCGCCGCAGCAGCGCGGACGCGCTGGACGGCCGGTACTTCACGCCCTTGAGCGCCAGCGGGATCAGCGCCACGATGACCAGCGCGTTGAAGATCACCGCCGACAGGATCGCCGACTGCGGCGTCGCGAGGTGCATGATGTTGAGCTTGTCCAGCGCCGGGTAGATGGCGGCGAACATGGCGGGCAGGATCGCGAAGTACTTGGCCAGGTCGTTCGCCACGGAGAACGTCGTGAGCGCTCCGCGGGTGATCAGCAGCTGCTTGCCGATCTCCACGATCTCGATGAGCTTCGTCGGGTCCGAGTCGAGGTCGACCATGTTGCCGGCCTCCTTCGCGGCCGACGTACCGGTGTTCATCGCGACGCCGACGTCGGACTGCGCGAGCGCCGGTGCGTCGTTCGTGCCGTCCCCGGTCATCGCGACCAGGCGGCCGCCCTCCTGCTCCTTGCGGATCAGGGCCATCTTGTCCTCGGGCTTGGCCTCGGCCAGGAAGTCGTCCACCCCGGCCTCGGCCGCGATGGCGCGGGCGGTCAGCGGGTTGTCGCCCGTGACCATGACCGTGCGGATGCCCATCGCGCGCAGCTCGTCGAACCGCGCCTTCATCCCCGGCTTCACGACGTCGCTCAACCTGATGACGCCGAGCACCTCGTCGTTCTCCGCGACCACCAGCGGCGTGCCACCGTCGGAGCTGATCCCGTCGACGACCTGGCGCACCGCGTCGGAGGTGCCGAACCCGCTGGCGGCGCCCTTGCGGATGCGGCGGTCGCCGAGGTCGATGCCGGACATGCGGGTCTGCGCGGTGAACGGCACGAACTCGCCGGCCCTCTCCGCGTCGGTCGGCTCGGCCGACAGACCGTACTTCCGCACGCACAGCTCGACGATGCTGCGGCCTTCGGGTGTGCCGTCGGCGAGGCTCGACAGCCGCACCACCTCCGCGAGCCTGTGCTCGTCGACGCCGGCGGCCGCGATGAACTCGGTCGCGCGCCGGTTGCCCCAGGTGATCGTTCCGGTCTTGTCGAGCAGCAACGTGTCGATGTCACCCGCCGCCTCGACCGCCTTGCCCGAGGTGGCGAGGACGTTGCGCTGCACCAGGCGGTCCATGCCCGCGATGCCGATCGCGGACAGCAGCGCGCCGATCGTCGTCGGGATCAGGCAGACCAGCAACGCGGTCAGCACGACCACCGACTGCTCGCCGCCGGAGTAGATCGCGAACGGCTGCAGCGCCACGACGGCCAGCAGGAAGATGATCGTCAGCGTCGACAGCAGGATCGTCAGCGCGATCTCGTTCGGCGTCTTCTGCCTCTCGGCACCCTCGACCAGCGCGATCATCCGGTCCACGAACGTCTCGCCCGGCTTGGCCGTGATCTTGACGACGATCCGGTCGGACAGCACGGTCGTGCCACCGGTGACGGCGGACCGGTCACCGCCGGACTCGCGGATCACCGGCGCGGACTCGCCGGTGATGGCCGACTCGTCCACGGTCGCGATGCCCTCGACGACGTCACCGTCGCCCGGGACGACTTCGCCGGCCTCCACGACGACCAGGTCGCCGAGCCGGAGCTCGGTGCCGGGCACGCGTTCCTCGGAACCGTCCTCGGTCAACCGCCGGGCGACGGCGTCCTTCTTCGTCTTGCGCAGCGACTCGGCCTGCGCCTTGCCGCGTCCTTCCGCGACGGCCTCGGCGAGGTTCGCGAACAGCACGGTGAACCACAGCCACACCGTGACCGCGATGGTGAACACGCTGGGGTCGAGGAACGCGAAGACGGTGACCAGCAGCGAGCCGGCCCAGACGACGAACATCACCGGGTTGCGCAGCTGGTGGCGCGGGTCGAACTTGCGCAGCGCGTCCGGCAGCGACTTGAGCAGCTGCTTGGGGTCGAAGACGCCGGCGCCGACCTGGTGGCCCAGGTTCTCGGCGTGCCGGTCGCGGATCTCTTCTGGAGTCCGCTGAAGTGTGCTGGTCACAGCAGTGCCTCCGCGATGGGACCAAGAGCGAGAGCGGGAACGAACGTGAGTGCGGCGACCAGCACGATCGCGCCGGTCAGCAGCGTCGCGAACAGCGGTCCGGTGGTGGGCAGCGTGCCCGCCGTCACCGGCACCTTCTTCTGCGCCGCAAGGGAACCGGCGAGCGCGAGGACCGCGATGATCGGGACGAACCGGCCGAACAGCATGCACAGGCCGAGCGAGGACTGGAACCAGTCGCTGGTCACCGTGATGCCGGCGAACGCGCTGCCGTTGTTGTTCGACGCCGACGCGTAGGCGTAGAGGATCTCCGACAGCCCGTGCTCACCGGAGTTGTTGAGCGCTCCCTGCGTTCCCGGCAGGATCGCGGCGATGCCCGCGCCGATCAGCAGCACCGTGGGCATCGCGAGGATCGACACCGCGGCGGCCGTGACCTCCCGGCGCCCCAGCTTCTTCCCGAGGTACTCGGGCGTGCGGCCGACCATCAGGCCCGCCAGGAACATCGCGATGATCGCCATCACCAGGATGCTGTACAGGCCGGTGCCGACACCGCCCGGCGTCATCTCGCCGAACAACATGTTCAGCATCGCACCGCCGCCGCCGAGACCGGTGAAGCTGTCGTGCAGCGAGTTCACCGCTCCGGTGGACGTGCCGGTCGTGGAGTTGGCGAACAACGCGCTCGACGCGATGCCGAAGCGGAACTCCTTGCCTTCCAACGGCCTGAGCCCGTTCGCCTCGGCGGTCCAGATGACCGTGAGCATGGCGCTCCAGATCAAGCCCATGACGCCCAGCAGCACGTAGCCCTGCTTCTTGTTGCCGACGAGCTGTCCGAACGTGCGGGTGAGCGCGACCGGGACGACCAGGAGCAGGAAGATCTCGATGAGGTTCGACCACTCGTTCGGGTTCTCGAACGGGTGCGCGGAGTTCGCGTTGAGGACACCACCGCCGTTGGTGCCGAGTTCCTTGATCGCCTCCTGGGAGGCAACGGGTGCGTTCGCGACGGTCTGACCGTCGACGTCCACACCGGACTTCAGCGACATCGTGACGCCCAACGCGATCAGCACGAGCGCGAACACGAACGCCAATGGCAGCAGGATCCGCAGCGTGCCGCGGACGAGGTCGACCCAGAAGTTGCCGAGCCGGTCCGTCTGGTGCCGCACGAAACCGCGGACGAGCGCCACCGCCACGGCCAGCCCGACGGCGGCCGACACGAAGTTCTGCACCGTCAAGCCGATCATCTGGACCGTGTGGCCCATCACGGCTTCCGGTACGTACGACTGCCAGTTCGTGTTCGTGACGAAGCTGATGGCCGTGTTGAACGACATGCCTTCCGGCACGTTGCCGCGGTCGAAGTCGAACGGCAGCAAGGACTGGATCCGTTGGAGGACGTACAGGAGCACGATGCTCACGAACGAGAAGCCGAGCACACCAAAGGCGTAGGTGCTCCACTTCTGCTCGGTGGCGGGGTCGATCCGGGCGAACCGGTAGATCGCGAGTTCCGCCTTGGAGTGCTTCTCGCTGCGGAACACCCGCGCCATGTAGTCGCCGAGCGGCCTGTACGCGACCGCGAGAGCCGCCAGCAGGATGCCGACCTGGACGAGGCCGGCCACGACAGGGGACATCAGAACTTCTCCGGCCTGATCAGTGCGATGAACAAGTAGACGATCAACCCGAGCGCGATCACGCCCGCGATGACGTTCGCGACGACACCGGTGCCGTTCACAGCTTCTCCAGTCCACGCACGGTGAGCCCCAGCACGAGGAAACTCACGATCAGCAGCAACGCATAGGCCAGGTCGGCCATGACGCCGCTCCCTTCAGCAACAGTCGATCGGTCCTGACGGCAGGAAGCGTGCATCACGAAAACGCCAGTTCAGAGGGACCTGACAGCACCTTGACACCGGAGGTGGGTTCCTTGATGCGATCTTTACGCGGAGCGATCCAGGTCTCACCCGATCGATGCGACCGACGTCACCGAATGTGATCCAGCTGGTCGTCGAGGTGTCGTTCGGATCGCTTGTCGTCAGCCGATCCGGGATGTGCCGCCGTCCCGTGCTCACCGCTGTGATGGCGACCATTACGCCGTCCGAACGGCCGCACGGCGCGCGCCGATCACGGGCCGCGATCCGTTGGGTCTGATGGCCCTGTGCCCCGGCACCACCACGACCTACCCTGGTCGTCAGGTGTGCCGGGAAGCCTGGTCGGCGTGACGTGACGTCGCGCGAAGGGACCCGGCCATGGCGTTCAGAAGAGCTCTCGTCCTCGGCACCGGCATCGCCGGCCTCACCACCGCCTACCGGCTCCTGCGCAGCGACTGGGACGTGACGCTGACCGGTCCAGTCCCCTCCCACCGCCACGCGGCCTACTCCGGTCCCGGTCTCGACGCCGCCCGGCGCCTGGGGCTGCTGCCCCGCACCGGCTCCGCCCGCGCCGACCTCGTGCCCGTGCTGCGCGCAGCCCTCGGCGACCTGAGGACCGCGGCGGACATCAGGTCGCGCGTGCCCGACGACTGCGGTGTCACGGTGACCTTCGCCGACGGCACCCAGGACTGGTTCGACCTGGTCGTCGACACCGACTGGAGCCCCGACGACCCCTCACTCGCGGTCGCCGGGGCCGAACTGCTCGGCGACGCGTTCGACATCCACACCGACACCACCGAGGCATGGCGGTGGTGGTACCGGACGATGCGGTCGTACGCGCGCCGGCGCACGGACCGGATGGTCACCCGCCGACGTGGATACCGGGCCGTCGTTGCGGATCCGGTTCGCTTGCCCGGATGATCTCCCGCACGACCGGGGCGGTGTCACCCCGCCCCAGCAGCAGGTAGCGGAAGAGGTGCCCCAGCGGATTGCCCTCGCTCCACGCGAAGTGGCAGTGGGGCCGCACCCCGGTGCAGTCGCGCAGTGCGAGCAGGATCGCGGCGATGGCGTTGGGCGCCGCGGGGCTCTCGGCCCGCAGCACCCGGTGCCCGTCGACCTGCACTCCGCGCACCTGCAGCACGTCGCTGAACCCGGACGGGTCGACCACGTCGATCTCGAGGAACAGCACGTCCGCAGTGCCCGGCACGGGATTCGCGTCGCGTTGCTCGGCCTCCTTCTCGGCGTACTCGGCCGCGTCACCCGCCTGGCGCCGGTTCGCGATGAGGGTGATCGCGCCGTCGTGAGCGAGCGAGTCGGTGACGAACCGGCGGGCCGCCTCGTCGAGCTCGATGTGCTCCACCCGCAGCTCGGTCGTGCGGCTGACCCGGGAGACCAGGGAGATCGCGATGATGCCCACGATGAAGAAGATCGAGATCGTCAGGCCGTCCGGCTTCTCGATCACGTTCTCGACCAGCGCGTACAGCAGGATCAGCGTCAGCACCGTGAACGCCACCGCGGCGGGGCGCTGCCGGCGCCGGGCCGCGGAGATGGCCACGGCGATCGACGCCGACACCATCATGGCCAGGATGCCCGTCGCGTAGGCGCCGGCCTGGGCGTTGACGTCGGCGTTGAAGGCGATCGTCACGAGGACGCAGATCGCGGTGTAGACGAGCACGACCGGCCGCACGGCCCGCGACCACTCGGGGGCCATGCCGTAGGACGGCAGGTAGCGCGGCACGATGTTGATCAGTCCGGCCATCGCCGAGGCGCCCGCGAACCACAGGATCAGGATGCTGCTGACGTCGTAGGCCGTCCCGACCCCCTCGCCCAGCAACTCGTGCGCCAGGTAGGCCAGCGCCCGGCCGTTGGCCTCGCCGCCGGGCTGGAACTTCTCCGCCGGGATCAGCACGGTCGTGACGAAGCTGGTCGCGACCAGGTACACCGACATGATCAACGCTGCGGCCGTGAGCAGCTTGCGGGTGTTGCGCACGCGGTCCCGCAGGCGCTCCTCGGCGGTCTTCCCGTTCGACGCGACCAGGGGCATCATGCTGACGCCGGTCTCGAAGCCGGACAGACCGAGCACCAGCAACGGGAAGGCCAGGATCGCGGGTCCCACCACGCCGGTCAGCCCGCCGCCACCCGACGTCAGGGCGTCGATCCAGCGGTCGAGCACCGCCGGTTCGGCCAGGACCCGCGCCACACCCGCGACGACGATCACGGCGTTCAGCAGCAAGAAGACCGCCACCAGCGGAATCGCCACGCCGACGGCCTCGCTGAACCCGAGCAGGAACACCCCGCCGAGCACGACGAGCAGGACGACGGTCACCGCGACCTCGTGACCGTGCAGGAAGTCGGGTGCGAGCGGGTTCTCCAGCAGGTGCACCGTCGCATCCGCCGAGGACAGCGTGATCGTGATGATCCACGACGTCGCCACGAACCCCAGCAGCACCAGCACGAACAGCTTGCCTCGCCAGAAGGGCAGCAGGTGCTCGAGCATCGCGACCGAGCCCTGCCCGTGCGGACTCTCGCGGGCCACCCTGCGGTACATGGGCAGCATCCCCAGCAGGGTGAGCGCCACGATCAGCAACGTCGCGAGCGGCGAGACGGCACCGGCGGCCAGCGCGGCGATGGCGGGCAGGTAGGACAGCGTGGAGAAGTAGTCGACGCCGGTCAGGCACATGACCTTCCACCACGACTGCGGCGCGGCGTGCGCCTCCCCGCTCTCCGGCCCGACCACCGGCTGAACCCGGTGCTTCAGCAGCCATCTGCCGAGCCGGGAGTCCGGAGCCTCCGCCCGGACCGGGCTGTCGAGCCGTTCGGGTACCGCTAACCGCGACGTGTCGGCGAGGTCCGCCGAGTCGTCTGACGAGGTGCTGATCACGACGATCAAGTGAACTGACCGTGAAGTCCGGCCGATGTAAAGGCAGCGGCCCCCAGGCGTAAGAATCGCGTAAAGATCAACAACTCGAACTGGACATTGACTAAACAGATGTTCAGTATCATGAACATGCGTTCAGCATCTGACCTGACGGCGCGCGCCCGGATCCGCGACGCCGCCCTTGCCCGGTTCGGCGCGGACGGGGTCTCGGCCACCACGGTGCGCACGGTCGCCGCAGACGCCGGCGTGTCCGCGGCACTGGTCGTGCACCACTTCGGCTCGAAGGAGGGCTTGCGCCGGGCCTGTGACGAGCACGTCCTGGAGGCCGTCCGGGCGGGCGGGGAAATCTCCCTGGAGTCGCTGGGCGAGGCCCTCGACTCCGCGACACCGGTGCGGCGCTACCTCGCCCGCGCGCTGCTGGACGACACCGAGGCGGCCAGGAGGCTGTTCACCGAGATCGTCGAACGGACGGAAGCGTGGCTCGCCGGCGGCGAGGAGGAGGGCTGGGTCCGTCCCACGTCGGACGCGCGCGCCCGTGCGGTGACCTACGTGTCGTGGCTGCTCGGGCCTCTTGTGCTCAGCGATCAGGTCGGCCGTCTGCTGGGCGGCGATCCGGCGGAGACCACGACGGCCGTACGCGGTGCACGAGCCGGGTTGGAGATGCTGACCAGAGGGTTGTTCACCGACGACCGCTGGCTGGCGGCGTTCACCGAGGCCGACGGGAGCAGCCGGCCGTGAGAGTCCTGGTCGTCACCCACGGCACGCGCGGAGACGTGCAACCGTTGCTGCCACTCGCCCAGGCTCTCGTGCTCGCGGGCCACGAGGCACTGCTCGCCGCACCCCGGTCGTTCGCGGACCAGGCGAGGTCCTACGACGTGCCGTTCGCACCGTTGGACGACGGGCCGAACAGGCTGCTCGACGACCCGGTGCTCAAGGAGGCGATCGAGGGCGGGTACCGAGGTGTCCGAGGCAAGATCACCGCGCTGTCGGCCATCAAGCGCATCAAGCCGCTGATGGCGGACGTGCTGCGCGACGTCGGGGCGGTCGCGCGATCGTGGACCGCCGACCTCGTCGTGCACACGCCCAGCGTGCCCCCGCACCACGCGACGGAGGTGCTCGGCGTGCCCTCGGTCCTGGCAGCGTTGCAGCCCGGCTGGGTCCCCACAGCGGAGTTCCCGTGCCCCATGGTTGCGCTCCCCAGGGTGCCGAGGTTCCTCAACCGCGCCACCTACCTGACGGTCTCCGCGACGTTGCGCGCCTACTCCGGCGTCGTCGACGACTGGCGCACCGGCGACCTGGGTCTGCCGCGAGGTCGTGGCCCTCAGCCGGTCCGCGTGCTGCAGGCGTTCAGCCGACTCGTCACCCCCGTCGATCCCGGGTGGCCGGAATCCGTGCTCACCACGGGCTTCTGGTACTTGCCGCGCACCGCCAACTGGACACCGGACGCGTCGCTGTCGGCGTTCCTCGACGCAGGTCCCGCTCCCGTGTACATCGGCTTCGGCAGCATGGCGGGACGCGATGCCGGGCGCACCGGCGAGATCGTCGCCGAGGCCGTCCGCGCGGCCGGCGTGCGCGCGGTCGTCGCGACCGGCTGGGGCGGGCTCTCCGCGCACGAGTCCGCCGATCTCCACGTGATCGACCAGGCACCGCACGACTGGTTGTTCCCGAGGACCTCCGCGGTGGCGCACCACGGCGGAGGAGGAACGACCGCAGCCGCACTCGCCGCAGGAACTCCCCAGGTCGTGTGCCCTTTTGTCGCCGACCAGCCGCACTGGGCCCAGCGCATGCACGCCGTAGGCGTCGCGCCGCCTCCGGTCCCCCACCGCGTGCTGACCGTCGCGGCACTGGCCGACGCGATCTCCCAGGCCGTCGGTGATGCGGCACTGCGGCGGCGTGCCGGAGAACTCGGCGAACGGATCCGCTCCGAGAACGGCGTCACCACGGCGGTCCGGGAGCTGGAGTCGGTGCACAGCGCGAGGAGTTCGAGCTGAGTCGACGGTCGTGACCGGTCGGCGGGCGGATCCGGGACCGCGCCGGTGCACCAGCCGGAGCGCACTGCTGGCGATGCCCGGCCGGCCGGGAAACCAGTCAGGCGTTCGCCGGTGCGCGCTCGGCTTCCGCGGTGACCGCTCGGCGGCCGCGCGGCGTGACGCTCGCGATGAGCGCCCTTGACGGCGATGCCGGCGGCACCGAGGAAGGCGGCGCAGACACCCGCGGTCAGCGCTTCGGTGTCGCCGAGCCGACCGACTCCGTGCCCAGCGGCGAGGGCGATCATCGCGGCCAGTCAGCACCTCATCGGCGCGCTGGTAGGAGTCGGCCCCAGCCGCACGGCTTGGTCGGCGGCCTGCACGTGCGGGGCGCCGACGCCGGGTGTCGGACACCGGCGGACCTTTCGTCAGGGCGACCCGAGGTAGATGGGAGTGGGACCGGCGAGCGCGTTCATCGCGGCGAGCGAGTGGGTGGCGCGTTCGGCGACGATCTCCAGCGAGGCCCCGATGTGCTCGTGCAGCAGGCGGTGCGCGGTCTCCAGATGGCCCTCGGCCACCCGTTCGGCGATCTCGATGTGCTCGTCGATCGAGGTTCCGACGCGGCCGGTGATCATGAAGTCGTACCTGCGGACGCGCCGGAGGCGGCGGGTCACGTCCGCCAGCACCGCGACGAGCTCGGTGTTGCCGGACGAGGCGAGCAGCGCGGTGTGGAAGCGTTCGTCCTCGAGCACGAACTCCGGTGACGGCTCAGGCGGGGCGGCCCTCAGCGCGTACCAGTGCTCCAGTTCGGTGCCCAGCGCGTCGACGTCGTGCCGCACCTGCGGGTTCTCGATGCTGCGGCTGATTCCGCGCAGCTCCACCGCGATGCGCACCTCGTAGATGTCGCGGACGCGGGCCATGCTCGGCACGACGACCGAGTAACCCCACTCCTCACGGGCGAGCAGGCCGTCGCCCACGAGCCGGGTCAGGGCGTCGCGAACCGGCGTGCGCGACACCCCGAACCGCTTGGACAGGCGTGGTTCGGTCAGCCGTTCGGTGGTGTCGATCCGCCCGCCCAGCACCTCGTCGCGCAGTTCCAGGTAGACGCGCTCACGGAGCGAGGTCGGGGCGTTGGTCTCGTTCATGGACACTGTGCAGCTGCTCTCAAATGGCCATCGCAGCGCGAACGTCGGTGAGCGCTGTCTCTCCGCCGGAACCAGACGAGGTGACCTGGCCGGACGCGAGCACGTAGTACGAGTGCGCGGCCGACAACGCGAAGCCCACGTGCTGTTCCACCAGCAGCACGGACAGGTCTCCGCGCCTGGTCAGGCCGAGGATGATCTCCTCGATCTCGGCGACCACCGACGG
This sequence comes from Lentzea sp. HUAS12, assembly GCF_024125735.1. Lineage (NCBI taxonomy): Bacteria > Bacillati > Actinomycetota > Actinomycetes > Pseudonocardiales > Pseudonocardiaceae > Lentzea > Lentzea sp. HUAS12. Next base: position 1,654,737 of record NZ_CP099738.1, on the reverse strand, counting down.
CTGGATGCCCTCGGTGGGTTCGTCGAGGATCAGCATCCGCGGCTGGGCGACCAGCGCGCGGGCGATCGCGAGCTGCTGGCGCTGCCCGCCGGAGAGCAGGCCCGCGCGGCGACCGAGCAGTCCCCGCAGCGCGGGGAAGAGGTCGAGGGCCTCGTCGATCAACGCCCCGCCGCGCGGGCGCCCGTCGGCCACCACGCGCAGGTTCTCCATCGTGGTCATCTGCCCGAACGACTGCTGTCCCTGCGGCACGTACCCCAGACCGCGCGCGACCCGCTTGTGCGGCGCGAGCGCGGTGACGTCCTCTCCGTCGAGGAGCACCCGCCCGGACCGTGCGGGCAGGGTGCCGACCGCCGCCCGCAACAGCGTGGTCTTGCCCGCACCGTTGTGGCCCATGATCGCGGTGACACCACCGGCCGGCACCTCGACGGTGACGCCGTGCACCACGGAGGTCCGCCCGTAGGCGACCTCCACGTCGACGAGTTGCAGCATCTACGCCCCCTCCCCCAGCACGGCCTCGGCCACGGCCTTCGAGTGCTCGCCCGGACCGAGGTAGACCTCCTGCACCCGCGGATCGGCCTGCACCTGCGCGACCGACCCCTCCGCGAGCACCTTCCCGGCGTGCAGCACGGTCACGGACGTGGCGAAGGCCCGCATGAAGTCCATGTCGTGCTCGACCACGACTACGGTCAGATCGGCGGCGATGCGGTGCAGCAGCCGCCCCGTCTCGTCCTTCTCCTCGGCGCTCATACCGGCCACCGGCTCGTCGAGCATGATCAGCCGGGCGTCCTGCACCAGCACCATGCCGATCTCCAGCCACTGCTTCTGACCGTGCGACAGCGTGCCGGCGAGGGCGTCCGCGAGGTCGGTGAGTCCGATCGTTTCCATGGCCTTGACGACCGCCTCGGGCAGACTCGTACGGCGCCGGGCGAGCGTGAGCAGGCCACGGCGCGCACCGGCCGCGATGTCGAGGTTCTGCGCCACCGTGAGCTCCTCGAACACGGTGGCGGTCTGGAACGTGCGGCCCACGCCGAGCCGGGCGATGCGGTGCACCTTGCGGCCGACGAGGTCCTCGCCCGCCCACCGCGCCGAGCCGGTGGCGGGCACCAGTCCGGACACCGCGTCGATCAGCGTGGTCTTGCCCGCACCGTTGGGACCGATGAGGAAGCGCAGGTCGCCCGGCAGCACCGACATGTTCACGCGGTCCACCGCGACGAACCCGTCGAAGCTCACGGTCAGGTCGGTCAGTTCCAGGTAGTCGGCGTTCATCGCGAGCTCCCCGAGAGCGACGGGACAGGAGCCGAATCGGCGGTGCGGGAGGGCCGCAGTCGTTCCCGCCATCCGCGCACGATCGGCCGCAGCGACGCGAGCCCGCCTGGCAGGAACGCCACGACCAGCATGAACAGCAGGCCCTGCGCGTAGGTCCAGCCCGACGGGAAGCGTTCCGACAGCGACGTCTCGGCCCAGGCCACGGCGATCGCGCCGAGCACCGGTCCGAGCAAAGTCGTGCGGCCGCCGATCGCGACACCGATGAGCAGCCCGATCGACGGGACGATGCCGACGTCGTTGGGCGACACGATGCCCACGATCGGCACGAACAACGCCCCGGCCACCCCCGCCATCGCCGCGGCGGCGGCGTAGGCGAACGTCTTGATCGCCGCCGGGTCGTACCCGAGGAACCGCACCCGTTCCTCCGCGTCACGGCACGCGACGAGCAGCTCGCCGTAGCGGCTCACCATCAGCTGCCGCGCCACCGCGACCATCGCGAGCAGGGCGACCACGGCGATGACGTAGAGGGTCATCCGGTTCGCCGGGTCGCGCAGCGAGAACCCGAAGAATCCCTTGAAGTTGTTGAGACCCGTCGATCCGCCGGTGCTGCGCGGGTTGCCGATCAGCAGGATCGCGAACGCCGCCGCGAGCGCCTGCGACAGGATCGCGAAGTACGCGCCGCGCACCCTGCGCCGGAACGTCGCGAGTCCCAAGAGGACCGCTACCGCCGTGGGCACCACCACGATCGCGACGAGCGTGACCACGCCGGACCGGAACGGCTCCCACCAGACGGGTACTCCGTCCGAGGAGATCAGCGCCATGAAGTCGGGCACGCCGGTGCTCGGCGGGGCGTCGGCGAGTTTCAGGTGCATCGCCATGATGTAGGCGCCCAGCCCGAAGAACACGCCCTGCCCGAGCACGAGCATCCCGCCGCGCCCCCACGCCAGGCCGATGCCGACCGCGACCATGGCGTAGCAGAGGTACTTGCCCAGCAACCCGAGCCGGAACGACGAGAGCAGCGCCGGTGCCACGACGAGCAGCAGGACCGCCGCGACGGCGAACCCGGCCGCCACCGCCCACCTGGTGGTGAGGAACGACTTGAGGTTCATACGAGGCTCCGGGTCCGCACGACGAAGATGCCCTGGGGGCGTGCCTGGAGGAACGCCACGATGAGCGCCAGCACCACGACCTTGGCGATCGACGCGGTGGTGGAGTACTCGATCCACGACTGCGCGACGCCGAGCACGAACGCCGCGATCACCGCGCCCTTGATCTGGCCGACCCCGCCGACCACGACCACGAGGAAGGCGTCGACGATGTAGTTGGTGCCGAGGTTCGACGAGATCGAGCCCATCAACGTGAGCGCCACCCCGGCGACTCCCGCCAGCCCCGAACCGACGAAGAACGTGATGCGGTCGGTGCGCCGGGTGGAGATGCCCGAGCTCTCCGCGAGCGACCGGTTCTGCACCGTGGCGCGGATCCGGCGACCCAGCGGTGTGAACGCGAGCAACGCCGACAGCACGACCACGGCCACGATCGCGAGCACCAGGATGAACAACCGGGTCTTCGGGAACGCGACCCCGAAGACCTCCACCGGACCGGACAGCCACCCCGGAGCAGCGACGTCGACGCCGGCGGTGCCGAACACGTCGCGAGCGAGTTGTTGCAGCACCAGGGAAACGCCGAAGGTGACCAGCAGCGTGTCAAGTGGACGGTGGTACATCCGCCGCAGCAGCAACGCCTCCAGGGCGAGACCGAGCAGGCCGCCCACCACGAAGGCCGCGGGAAGCGACAGCAGCAACGACAACCCGGCGTCGCCGAGCAGCTTCTGCACGACGAACGCGGTGTAGGCGCCGGCCATGATGAACTCGCCGTGCGCCATGTTGATGACGCCCATCTGCCCGAACGTCAGAGCGAGACCCAGCGCGGCCAGCAGGAGGATCGACCCTCCCGACAGGCCGTTGAACAGCTGGCTCAGCAGGATTTCCACGACATGCCTCCGTGAGATCGGACCGGCAGGTCACCGGCCGGGTGGTCCCCGGCCGGTGTCGGAGTGTGGATGCTCAGCCGGACAGACCGGTGGCCCAGGGGTAGGACTTGAGGTAGGGGTCCGGCTCGATCGGCTTGCCCGAGGTCCAGTCGGTGTAGATCAGGCCGTCCTGGCCGATCTTGCCGATGAGCGCGGTCTTGGCGATGTGGTGGTTCTCCCCGTTGACCGTCACCTTCCCTTCGGGAGCGTCGAAGGCGACCCCGCCCGCGGCCTTCTGGATGTCCGCTACCGCGAAGGACTTCGCCTTCTCGACCATGCCCTTCCACAGGTACAACGAGGTGTAGGCGGCCTCCATCGGGTCGGAGGTGACCTTCGTCGGCCCGTAGGCGGCCTTGAAGTCGGCGACGAACTTCTTGTTCTGCGCGCTGTCGATGGTCTGGTAGTAGTTCCACGCCACCGGCTGGCCGACGATGTTGCCGACGCCGATGCCGCCGACCTCCTCCTCGGCGATCGACACCGACAGCACCGGCATCGCGTCGGCCGTCAGGCCCGCGTTCTTGTACTCCTTGAAGAACGCCACGTTCGAGTCGCCGTTGAGGGTGTTGAACACCGCGTCCGCGTCGGCCGCCTTGACCTTCGAGACGATGGTGGAGAAGTCGGTGTGCCCGAGCGGCGCGTACTCCTCGCCTTTGACCTCGATGCCGTTCGCCTTCGCGTACGCCTTGATGATCTTGTTGGCGGTCTGCGGGAAGACGTAGTCGCTGCCCACCAGGAAGAGGCTCTTCGCGCCCTTCTCCTTGAGGTAGTCGAGCGCCGGCACGATCTGCTGGTTGGTGGTGGCGCCGGTGTAGAAGATGTTCTTCGACGACTCCAGGCCCTCGTACTGCACCGGGTAGAACAGCAGGGCGTTGTTGGACTCGAAGACCGGCAGCATCGCCTTGCGCGACGACGACGTCCAGCCGCCGAACACCGCGGCCACGCAGTCACCGCGGATCAGCTTCTCGGCCTTCTCCGCGAACGTCGTCGGCTCGGACGCGCCGTCCTCGGCGACGATCGCGAGCTGCTTCCCCGCGACACCGCCGGCGGCGTTGATCTGGTCAGCCGCGAGCTTCAGCGAGTTGTAGACGGTGTTCTCGCTGATCGCCATCGTGCCCGAGCGCGAGTTGAGGAAACCGATCTTGACCGACGACCCCGAAGTGTCGACGCAGCCGGCACCCGCCGCACCGGTCGACGGATCGTCGGACACACGAGCGCCGCAGCCTACGAGCAGTCCCATCGCCGACATCGTTGCCACGGCGACCAGCCGCCGGGCTGGTGAGATGTTCATCCGCATGCGCCTTTCACGAAGGCCGAGGCAGCGCGGAGCTCGTCGAAAGCCGCCTCTGAGCTGCTGGATACAGGCCTGTATCCAGGGAGGCAACGCTAGGTAGGCGATGTTGCGGCGGTGGCGGCGCGCGGTTAAGACGTCGTAGCCGAACGGTCCGGCCAGGGCCGGACCGCGAGATCCGGCGGAAACATCAGGTCGTGAGCACCTGCGCGTGCCGAAAACCGCGCCTGTGCAGTTCAAATCGCGTGGCGGTACTCGTGGACAACTCCGCTGGGACGGTCCTGCCGATCTGTGGTGAGGCGTCCGATCTGGCCGGGTTCAAGAGCTTCTGGAGTGCCGAAGTCAGCTCGTTGGGCCCGACCTGCGGATCAACCAGTCGGCGTTCTCCCGCGCCGAACGCTCGATCAACGCCACTACGGTCTCGTCGCCCCGCGGGCGACCACTCGATGCTGTGCACTCCGCCCTCGGCCGCCTCACCCGGCACCCCGCCACCAGCACCCGGTGCGCATCACGGTCGATCCTGATTGGACCTGCCGGCAGAAACGCACCTCGTCCAGGCACCGTTCGACGCGCGGCGACCACTTCGACGCGCAGGGCCGGCCACGCTCACCTTCGCCGACTGCGCACACGAGAACGCATCTGCCTTGAGCGCTGATCACCGGGACGACCTGCGAGCCAGTGCTTTGATGGGATCATGGCTCTCTCTCAGCGGTTCCAGTGGCGCGGTCGTACCATCGGCTGGGATGTCCGCGGTCGAGGCCCAGCGGTGGTGTTCTGTCATGGCACGCCGTGGTCGTCGCGCTTGTGGGAGCCGTACGCGCGCGCCTTGAGTACCGAGTTCACCGTCTATCTGTGGGACATGCCTGGATACGGCGCATCCTCGAAACACCCTGACCATCCGGTCGACCTCGCCGTCCAGGGTGAACTGTTCGCCGACCTGCTCGCACATTGGGAGCTGCGCGAACCACACGTCGTGGCCCACGACTACGGCGGAGCGGTCTCCCTGCGCGCGCACTTGTTGCACAGGGCCATGTACGGGTCGCTCGCTCTGGTGGACGTCGTCGCGTTGCGGCCGTGGGGCTCGGACTTCTTCAAGCTGGTCACCTCCAACGCCGGCACGTTCACGGCGCTGCCGCCAGCGGTGCACCGCGGTGCGCTGGAGGCGTACATCCGTGGGGCCAGCCACCGCGGCCTGACCGACGAGCAACTGGCGACGCTGACCGAGCCGTGGTTGACCGCCGAGGGGCAGGCCGCGTTCTACCGCCAGATCGCCCAAGCCGACGAACGGTTCACCGACGAGTTCCACGACCTGCTTCCGACGATCACCATTCCGACCCACGTCATCTGGGGCGACCGTGACACGTGGATCCCGCCGGATCGCGGTCGCCGGCTCGTGGATCTCATCCCGAGCGCTCATCTGGAGATCATCGAGAACGCCGGGCATCTCGTGCAGTACGACGCACCGGTGGAGCTCGCCGTCGCATTGCACCGATGGCTCAGCAGAACACGCTGAGCCATCACCATGGCTGTATCGCCGTGTCGAGAGCGTTTCCGGCCGCCTGATCGGTGCACCGACCCGATGGCGGTCGTGACCGCCGAGTCACATGGCGTCTTCCAACGCTGTGCGTGCCGAGAATCGTCCAGCGCCGGTTCCCGCGCTCGCACTGCCCTGACCCGATCGGGAGCGAACTCGGTCCGGAGCGTTTCCACGCTCACCGCGGAGTCCGTCAGCCCGGTGAACGGGATCCCTGGAATTTGCCGAGACGCGCCGAGAGCCTTCTCTCGGCGCGGTGCAGCCACGGAACCACGCCCGCCGCGCGGTTGCGCTCGACCGCCCGCCGGTAGGCCGCCGCCGCAGCGTCCATCTCGCCGAAGCCTTCCCGCCCGCGCCCGACGAAGTAGTCGATCGACCCGAGGAAGTCGATCGACCCGTACACCGCGAACTCGTGCCCCCACGGTGCGATCCGGTCCAGCACCCGCCGCAGCTCCGGGCTCGGCCCGCCGTGTGCCAGCACGTCGACTCGCAGACAGTCGCCCACGACGGGCGAGTAGTCCCACGCGCCGTCGGGCACGGGGTCGCCGAGCACGGCCATGCCTTCCTCGACCCGGCCCGCTTCAGCGAGCACGTGCCCGATGAACGCGCGGAACGTCGGATTGGCGTTGGTGCGCGCCAGTTCCACCCACTCGCCGGGCACGGGCACGCCCTCACCGGCGGGGCGTGCCGCGGCGATCGGCCCGCTTTCGGGTTGGGCGACGAGCTGGCTGCGATCGTGGAGTTCAACGGCGTCGGCGACGAGCTTGGTCGCCCGCTCGCGGTCGTTCGCCGCGATGGCGCGGTAGAAGTGCCACCACGCGATCGGGACGTCGGCGCCGGTGTGGCGCAGCCTTCTGGCCAGTTCGACGCAGCGGATCATCTCGGTGTCCGCGGCGTCGCCGGCGCCCAGTTGCAGATGGGCCGCAGCGGCGATGAAGCGGGTGTACAGCCCCTGCTCGAGGGTCAGCGGCAGCGCCCGCACCTCCGCGGCCAGTGCCAGTCGCTCCTGTGCCGAGCCCGGACGGCCCCAGAGCACGAGCATCCGCAGGGACGCCACGTCGACCAGCAGTTCCGCGTCTCCCACGGTGCGCGCGAGGGCGACCGCAGCGGTGCTCACCTCGTCCGCGACCACAGACCGCCATTCGTAGGTCAGCTCCATCGCCAGGCTCGCGAGAACCCTGGCCTTGAGCGCGGACTCCGGCAGCGCGGCCGCACAGTTCTCCAGCACCGCCACCATCTCCGGGTCAATGCCGCCGAACTCCCGCCAATACCAGACGCCCGCGCCGGTAGCGGGCGCTCGTGGTGGACGAGGAGCCGGAAGAACCGGGGCGGTTGTTCCAGGATTCGCAGTCAGGAACCGTCAGGAGGCGTCTCGGCGGCGACCGCCACTCGACAGCGGCCTCACAGCGAAGATCGTGAAATCGGTGTGCGACACGTCACCGTGGCCGCAGGCCGGAATCAGGTGAGGGGCGCCGAGGTTCCGGATGACATGACGACGATTGGCATCATCGGCAGTGGCAACATCGGAAGCACCGTCGCGCGGCTGGCGGTGGCTGCCGGGCACGACGTGGTGTTGAGCAACTCTCGTGGCCCGCACACCCTTCAGGACCTCGTGTCCGAGCTGGGGCCGAAGGCGCGCGCCGCGACTGCGGCGGAGGCGGCCGCGGCCGGCGACGTCGTGGTGGTGACGGTGCCGCTGCGGGCGTACCGGGACGTTCCGGTGGAGCCGCTGGCGGGCAAGGTGGTCATCGACACCAACAACTACTACCCGGACCGCGACGGCGTCTTCGACGAACTGGAGGACGGCTCCACCACCACCGGTGAACTGCTGCAGAAGCACCTGCCGCAAGCGCACGTGGTGAAGGGCTTCAACAACATCTGGGCCGGGCACCTGGGCGACCTGTCCCGTCCGGCGGGAAGCGCGGACCGGTCGGCGCTCCCGATCGCTGGTGACAACGAGGCCGCCAAGCAGACGGTCACCGAGCTCTTCGACAGCCTCGGCTACGACACCGTGGACGCCGGACCGCTCGCCGAGAACTGGCGCACCCAGCGGGACACTCCCGTGTACGTGACTCCTTACGGCGCTTACGGGCAACTCCCCGGTACCCAGGCGAGCACGCAGATCGTCCGCGAGGCGCTCGCCGCGGCGAAGTGACGGTCTGCGGATCGATCCGGTGACGGCTCTCCCGTTCTCCTTGGAGCTCACCGCGTCCTCCAGGTGGTCGTGGTGCCGGGAATCTCGGTGATTCCCGGCACGGGGAGAGGATGCGGTCAGCCAAGCATTCGGATACCGAGAGCATCTCAGGATGCCCAGGTCACGTCCGGCCTGCGCCGAGTGTCGCCGACCAGGCCGTCCTCGCCTCGTGCGAATGCCTCCACGGACCAGCCGTCGGCGGCGAGATCTGGCAGTGCCTCGGCGGCCTGTCCCCGCTCGACCCACCGCCCACCGGGCCACCCTTGAGCCGCGCACCTTCGTGCTGTCGGACATCGCCGGTCTGGTCGGACCCGGCCGCGACGCCGACCTTCGAACGCTGCTTCCGGAAGAGGGAGCGGGACCGGACCTGTCCCGGATGACGACATCGCCCTGTTCGTCATGCGGGTTCCAGCTCACGGGAGCCCGCGAACCGGAAACGAGGTCCCCCGCGAATGGAAGCGGTGCACGCGTTGCGCCACTTGGGTGGGCAACGTTCTCGTTCCGCCGCTTGATCTCGTTCGCAGGTTGCCGCCGCTCACGCCGACGATTCGTCTTGAAGGAAGTCGACCACCACCGTGCGGAAGTCGGGGCTGCTGCCGACGATCGTGTGATCGCCTGCGACGAGCACGAGGCAGGCGTCCGGGATCGCGTCCGCGAGCACTTCGGGCCGAGCCGCGAGTGGGTCCTCATCGCCCGCGATGACGAGCGTCCGCGCGGTGATGCGCGCGAGGTCGACTCCTCCCGTGTGCACCGCCCGTGCCTGCGCCGCCAGGGACGGGAGGTCCGCGCCCACCGTCTGCGCGAACGTGCGCATGCCGGCGACCTCCGGCGGGAAGGAACCAGGGTGGTCGGCGAGCAGTGCCTCCGCGAGCAGGTCGTTGGGCAACACCCGCGTGTCCACCCCGCCGACCTCGACGACGCCGGCGCCGACACCGCCGACGACCAGCTTGCGCACCTTCGGTTCCTCCGCGCCGACGAGCAACGAGATGATGGATCCCATCGAGTAGCCGACAAGATCCACCTCGTGCACGCCGAGGAGATCGATCACCGCGCGCAGGTCCATTGCCATGCGCGGTTCACCGTAGCGGCGGGGATCCGGGGACTTCTGCGACTGGCCGTGGCCGCGGGCGTCGACTCCGACCACCGTCCGCCCCACCGCGGTCAGTGCCGTCACGGTGCCCCTGCCGGCCCAGTCCACCATCGTGTTCGCCGTGAATCCGTGCTGCAGGACGACCGGGACGGGATGTGCCCGGATCCCGGGATCGGGTTCCCAGCGGTGGTACGCGATCTCCGTTCCGTCGTCCACGACGAGCACGGCCGTCCGCGGTTGCGGGGCCGCGGCGAGACCGGCCCTCAGGTCGAGCACGGGATCAGTCATCGAGGACCTCGGAGAACATGCCGTGACAGCAGGGGACGGATCTACGAGTCGTCGGCTCGGCGATCTCGCATCAGCCGATGATCACGCCGCCGGCGATGCCGAACATGGCGGTGTTGCGGAAGAACGGGCGGACACCGTGCGCGAGACCTGTGTGTGCCGAGAACTGCATCCCCTGTTGGTCAGGCGGCGCGGTGATGCTCGCGGATGACTCTCCCACGACGGTCACGTCGATCGACGGGAGGTGTTCGATTCGCTCGGGTTCGAGAGTCTGCGGTCTGGCGCTGAAGGGTGCTGCGGCGAGTGATCGGTGGGTGCGGTGTCCGTTTGTGGTGCCACTCGTATTCGCCGCGCGTGGCGTGAGTGGGTCTGATTCCAGGTTGCGGACAGCCCGGGTCACCCGGCACGACCGCCTGCCGGTGCCGTTCAGGGCCCGGTGGAGTAGACGTTGACGAGGTTGCCGTCGGGGTCGCGGAAGAGCATCGACCGGTTTCCCCATGGCTGGTCGGCGGGTTCCTGGACCCAGGCGGTGACGTGGTCGTCCAAGCGGGCGCGTTCGGCGTCGACGTCGTCCACCTCGAACTCGATGATGACGGATCGGTTGGCGGCGGCCTCGGCGGCGTTGTTGTTGAAACGCTTGACGGCCGCGCTGCTGGCCAGCGCGATGATGCTGCCCTCGGTACGCAGTTCGGCGTAGTCGCCGGGCCCGAAAGGTGTCACCGGCTCGGTGTTGGTGAGCGTGGAGTAGAAGGCGGTCAGGGTGGGCAGGTCGTCGGTGACGAGGCGCACCGAGGCGAGCTTCATGGCGTTCTCCTGGCTGCTTCCGAGGGGTCGGGCCGCCCGACCCGAGAAACAGTACGGTACAGTAGCGTACTGTTTCTGCCGGGAGAAAGAAGCGGAGATCGCAAGGTGGCCCGATCCGGGGACTTCGTCGACGTTCGAGTTCAGCGGTCCAAGGCGGCGGTGCTCGCCCAGACGTACGAGTTGCTGTCGGCGGGCGGCATCGGCGGTGTCAGCATCGACGAGGTGTCGCGACGTTCAGGCGTGTCCAAGACCACGATCTACCGGCACTGGCCGTCACGGGCCGCGTTGCTGATCGAGGCGTGCTCGACGATCGGGTCGGCGCCCCCGGTTCCGGACACGGGCAGCTTCGGCGGGGATCTCGTCGCCCTGTCCGGGGCGTTGGCCGAGCAGCTGCGAAGCGCCCGCTGGGCGGCGGTCCTGCCCTCCATCGTGGACGCCGCCGAGCGCGAGCCCGAGCTGGCCGGGCTCCATGCGGATCTGCACGCCCGGTTGATGGCTCCGTTCGGCGTGGTGACCGAACGCGCGCGAACTCGCGGGGAGCTCGCCGCGGATCGTGGGCCGGCCGACGTCACCGCCGCCGTCGCCGGCCCGCTGTTCTACCGACGCTGGTTCTCCCGCGAGCCTCTTGACGCCACGTTCGTCGCGCGCGTGGTCGAGGACGCGCTCGGCCGGCTCGGCGTCCAGGCCCGTTCGACCTGACGGGCGGGCGCCGAACTGCTCGTCCAGCGGCACCGAACAGGATGCCGGAACGCTGTGGCGCACCGGTCCCCTGGTTTCACAGTGCTTTGCGCGTCACGTCCGCGTGTGCGTTCGCCTGTCGCAGGGCATCCGGTCCGGTGTCGACCTCGTGAAGGCGGTTCGGGTGGATCTTGGGCGTGACGGGCTTCGTGTGGCGGTGGTCGTCCATCCGGGCGCTGTGGTGGACCACTCCGGATTGCGGGACCTGGTGTCTCGTACCGCTCAGGATCGCGGCTGGTGCGAGCCGCGGTGGTTCGAGACCACACGTGAGGATGCCGGGACAGGCGTGACGGCACTCGCCCTGCGCGACAACCCGCGGCTGGTTCTGGCGTGCGGTGGAGACGGCACGGTGAACGCGGTGGCCGCCGGGCTCGCGCACACCGGGGTGGCGATGGGAATCGTGCCGATCGGCACGGGGAACCTGGTGGCCCGGAACCTGGGAATCGGCAGGGGGGTGCAGGACGCCGTCACGTCGGCTTTCGACGGAGCGGACCGCCGCGTCGACATGGGTCTGCTGGATGGACGCCCCTTCGTCGGCATGGGCGGGATCGGTCTGGACGCGGAGATGGTCCGCGACACCTCGCCCGGGATGAAGCGCCTCCTGGGGTGGCCCGCATATCTACCGGCGGTCCTCAGGGGTCTGAGGTCGGGTGCCGGCCGGGTGCGTGTCCGGTTGGACGACGGCCCCTGGCTGACCCGCCGCGTCCTCGGGGCGGTCGTGGGCAACGTAGGCGCCTTGCAGGGCGGGGTCTCCCTCCTGCCGGAGGCGGATCCCGCCGACGGGCTCCTGGACCTGGCGTTGCTGCGTGACGTGAACACCAGGGGCTGGCTGGTCACGGCGGGGCGCCTGATCGGTTCCCGCCGGGTGGACGGGCCGGTGGTGGAGCGGTTCCGGTTCCGGCGCTTGGAGTTGCGCAGCAGTCGCACCAAGCCGTTCGAGGTCGACGGAGAAGTCTGCGGGACGACCAGGTCGCTCGAGGTCGAGGTGAATCCCGCAGCGCTCGTCGTCAAGATGCCGGCGTGAACCCGGTCAGAAGTTCTTCTTCGAGACGGTCCAGGGATACCTGGACGCGAGCCCGGACGGATCCAGGACGTACGAGCGGGCCGCTCGGTTGCCGTTGAGCACCATGTCGAGGAACTGCACCACGGTGGTCATGCCGTCGGTCATCTGGCTGCCGGTGATGAAGCCGACGTGCCCCGCCTGGGGGTGCACGGCGAGCACGGCCGGCACGGTGACCAAGTCGTAGTTGGCCCGCGTGTTGTCGTTGGCGACGTCGGAGGGTCCTCCGGCCATGAACAGGACCGGCGAGTGGAGCCGGGCGAGTTCGGCGCGGGAGTACCCGAAGGAGCCGTCGGCGAAGAACCCGCTGTCCAGTGACACCACCGCGGACACCCGGCTGTCCTGCGCGGCCACCAGGGCCTCCAGCCCACCGCAGGAGTGGCCCGCGGCGGCGACCTTGGTCAGGTCGAGCCGCTGGGACAGCGGCGCCCCGGACCGGGTCTGCTCCCGCTCCGCCCACGTGATCGCGCCGGTCAGCAAGGAGGGGATCGGAGAGCCGCTCGGCACACCGTTGGGCGACCCGTCCACTGAACCGGTGTCCACCACTACGACGCCTTTCGACGCGATGAACGTCAACGCCCTGGTGACCTCGCTGTTGTTCGTGTGCGCGCAGGCGCCGTTCCCGAACACCAGCACCGGCATCGGCGCTCCCACCGCCTGCGGGTTCGCCGGGCGGAACACGGTGTAGCGGTTGTCGCCGTAGGCGGCCTCCCGGCTGACCGGGAAGTTGTTGTCCACCAGGGCACCGCCTCCCGGCGGCGGTTCCGTCACCGAGCCGGTGCAGACCACGCCGTTGAGCGTGAACGCCGCCGGAACGGTCGAGGCGGTGCCGGACGTGGCGTTGAAGCCGAAGGAAACCGTGCCCCCGGTGACGACGGAACCGTTCCACGACGCGTTGGTCACCGACACCCGCGCGCCCGTTTGGGCCGCGGAACCGTTCCACAGCTGGGTGATCCGCTCGTCCCCGGCGAACGTCCACGCCACCTGCCAGCCGTTGACGGGACTGCCGAGGTTCGTCACCGTCACGGCCGCGCCGAACCCGCCCTGCCACTGCGAACTGATCGAGTAGTCGACCCGGCATCCGGCGGCGGACGACGTCGCAGCCGCGGCCCCTGGGGTCAGCGCTGTGGTCACGGCCATCGCAGCCGCGAGTGCCACTGCAGGCCGGACACGGGGAACCATCGTGAGCACAGTGATCTCCTCGTTGAGAACCGTGAGAGCGGGATTGGTCTGGGAGCGCTCCCAGTATGCTCGCGACTCTGGACTCATAGCGGCACGCCCGTCAAGACATGTGTCTGCTAAAATTCGTGGCTTCACCCGATCAGGGCAGCCCCGTTCCGCGACGTGCCGAACAGGGGCGACGTGGTCGGCCACAGGTCCGTCGTCAGGAGCGACCGGGTGCGTCGTCGAGCGGGCCGTGGTCGAACCAGTCGAACCACGCGGTGCCCTCGGTGACGTACATGCCGATCACCCGGCCGGTGAAGCCGGTGGCGACCTCCGTGGACAGGTACCTGCCGTCGAGCTCGGCCAGAGGCTCGGGGTCCGTGCCGACGTGGAAGGCGACGAAGTCGGGTGCGGCGACGTGCAGGCCCGACACCCTCTCCTCCCCCACCGACCACTTCCGGGCCGACCTGGTGGTGATCGCCAGGACCACCGGGCCCGCCGGCACGGCGCGGGTGGCCACGACCTGGCGCAGGGGTCCGATGCGGGCGATCACGCTCGCCTGTCCGCCGGCCACCTCCAGGTCGTAGTGGTGGCCCTCGTCCAGGCGCACCGACAGGCCGGCGCGACCGGTGCCGTGGTCCAGCAGCACCGCGGTCCGGCTCTCGGCGTGCTGCTGGCGGCGGCCGACGAAGGTGCAGCCCGGCCGGTCCAGCGTGCCGCCGGTGGCGTGCAGGGCGAGCCACCCCTGCCGCTCGGTCAGCGACCACGAGCCGTCCGGGCGTGACCGCGGCGAGATCAGCCGGGGCTCCAGCTCCGGCGCGTCGAAGTCGTCGCGCCGCGGTGCCGGCTCCTGCGGCCGCAGGGCGCCCGGTGCCCGCTCCCGCAGGTTGACGGGTCCGACGCGCGGCCAGCCGTCCTCCCACCGGACGGGGGTGAGAAACGTTTCCCTGCCCAGGACGTGGAACTTGGGGCTGTACCCGGCTGGGCGAGTGGCGAGCAGGACCATCCACCACTCGCCGTCCGGCGTGGTGACCAGGTCGGCGTGGCCGGTGCTCTGGACCGGGTGGTCGGTGCCGCGGTGGGACAGGATCGGGTTGGCCGGCGCCGGCTCCCACGGGCCGCGCGGCGAACGGGCACGCGCCATGGCGACGGTGTGGCCGCGTTCGGTGCCGCCCTCGGCGATCAGCAGGTACCACCACTCGCCGACGCGGTACAGGTGGGGCGCCTCCGGCCACTGCAACCCGGTGCCCGCCCAGGCGGGGAACGGGTCCTCGAGCACCTTCCCGCTCTCGGGGTCGACGCGGGCGATCTGCACTCCGGTGTAGCTGGGGCCGTGGGCACCGGCGAAGGCGCACCAGCAGGTGCCGTCGTCGTCCCAGGCCAGATCGGGGTCGATGCCGGGCAGTTCCAGCCACACCGGGTCCGACCAGGGGCCTTCAGGCCGTTCGGCGGTGACGAGGAAGTTGCCGCCCTGCGACACGTTCGTGGTGATCATCCAGAACCTGCCGTCGTGGTGCCGGATCGTGGGGGCGTAGATGCCGTCGGACGCCATCGCGTCGGCCGGCAGCGGCAACTGCGCCGTGCGGTCGAGGACGTTGCCGATCTGCCGCCAGTGCACCAGGTCGCGGCTGTGGAAGATCGGCACGCCCGGGAAGTACTCGAAACTGGAGCACACCAGGTAGAAGTCCTCGCCTACCCGGCACACGCTGGGGTCGGGGTGGAACCCGGGGATCACGGGGTTGTCGTGGAACGACGCGCCGGAGGTCGGTGAGTTCATGGGTTTTCCTCGGTGTGCGGGGGTTTCAGCCCTTGAAGGCGCCTTCGAGGATTCCGGCGACCATGCGGCGGCCGACCAGGACGAACAGCAGGACCAGCGGAACGGTGGCCAGGAACGAGCCGGACATGGCCAGGCCGAGGTCGACGTCGTAGCTGTTCTGCAGCGCCTTGATGGCGATCTGGGCGGTGTAGCGCTCAGGCGACTTGAGCACGATGAACGGCCACAGGAAGTCGTTCCACGCGGTGACGAACCCGAACAGGCCCAGGACGAACGCGGCCGGCCGCACCATCGGGAACGCGATGCGCCAGAACACCTGCCAGGTGCTCGCGCCGTCGATGCGGGCCGCCTGCATCAGCTCGTCGCTGATCGTGGCCGAGATGTGCTGGCGCATCCAGAAGATGCCGAACGCACTCGCCAGGCCGGGCACGATGAGCGCCTGCAGCGTGTCGACCCAGCCCAGCTCGGACATGATCAGGTACTGCGGGATGACCGAGAGCTGCGTCGGCACCGTCATCGTCAGCACCACCACCAGGAACAGCGCGTTGCGGCCGGGGAAGCGCAGCTTGGCGAACGCGAACCCGGCCAGCGCGCACAGCACCGCCTGGCCCACCCCGATCGCGGTGGCCACCGCCAGGCTGTTGAGCAGCGACTGCACGAACGGCACCGTGTCCACGACCAGGCCCGCGAGGTGGAGGAAGTTGCCGCCGGGCAGGACCTCCGGCGGCATCCGCGTCGCGGTCGCGGTGTCCGTCGTGGCCACGATGAACATCCAGTACAGCGGGAACAGGCACACGACGGTGGCGACGCCCAGCAGCAGGTAGGTCCACCACCGGACCCGGTCGAGACGCCGGTGGCGCGACGTGGTGGTCGTCATCAGTCCGCCTTGATCCGGGTGGACAGAAGGTAGTTGAGCGCGGCGATCGCGACGACCATGACGAACAGCGCGACGCCGACCGCCGATCCGTAGCCGAACTCGAACTGCCCGAAGCCCTGTTCGTAGAGGAACAGCGTCAGCGTCTGGCACTGCCGCACCGCCCCGCACGTGAGTGGCGCGCCCGTGGCGATCAGCAGCGGCTCGGTGAAGATCTGCAGGCCGCCAATGGTCGAGGTGACCACGGTGAAGATGATCACCGGGCGCAGCGAGGGCACCGAGATGTGGCGGAAGCGCTGCCACGGTCCCGCGCCGTCGATGGCCGCCGCCTCGAACACCGAGCGGGGCAACGACTGGAGCGACGCCAGGTAGAGCAACGTGGTGTAGCCGAACCACCGCCACGTCACCATGGTCGCGATCAGCAGGTGACTACCCCAAGTGGACTGCACGAAGTCCACCGGTTCCACACCGGCCAGCCCGAGCAACCAGTTCAACAGGCCGTAGTCGCGGTCGAAGAGCTGCACGAACACGATCGCCGTCGCCGCCACCGACGTGACGTACGGGACCAGCACCGACATCCGGAAGAACAGCGCGAACCGCAGCCGGGCGTGGTTGAGCACGTGCGCCAGCACCAGGGCGAGCAGCAGTTGCGGCACGGTGGACAGCGCCCAGATGCTCACCGTGTTGCCGGCGGCGTTCCAGAACCGCGGATCGCCGAACATCCGGGTGAAGTTGTCGAACCCGATGAACACCTGGTCGCCGATGGGGTTCCAGTCGAACAGGGCCACGTAGAACGTGAAGGCGAACGGGAACAGCCCGAACACCCCGAAGACCACGAAGAACGGGGCGATGTAGGCGTACGCCGACAGTCGCTCGCCCACACCCTTGACCTTCCTGGCCCCGGGCTGAGGTGGCGCGGCCCTGGACGCCCGGGAGAGCGTGGCGGTCACGTCGGTCACTCGCCGATGGCGTTCTTGATGGCGCGCAACGCGTCGTCCCACGCCGTCGCCGGGTTGCCGCCGCTCTGCTCGACGTTGGTGATGGCGTTGAGGAACTCCTGGCCGATGGCCGCGCTGTCGGGGCCGATGTAGAACGGCTTGAGGCCGAGCAGCGATTCGGTGTAGATCTTGCCGGTCGGCGCGTCGGAGAAGAACGGGTCCTTCGCGTCGGTGAGCTTCGAGTCCTTATAGACCGAGGGTGTGGAGGGCAGCGCGCCGACCCGGCTGAAGTGCTCCAACTGGCCCTGGGGCGACTGCATCTCCTTGATGTAGTCCCAGGCCGCCTGCGGGTTCTTCGCACGCTTGGGGATGGCGAGGTAGCTGCCGCCCCAGTTGCCGGAACCGCCGGGGATCTTCGCGATGTCCCACTTGCCCTTGGTGTCGGGGGCGGTGCTGCGGATGCTGTTGAGCATCCACGACGGCGCGGACACGGCCGCGTACTGGCCCTGCGCCATGCCCGCGCTCCACGCGCTCTCGAACGAGGACTGGCCGGAGGTGATCCCGGCGGTCGCCGCCTTGATGCCGAGGTCGAACGCGGCCTTCACCTGAGGGTTGGTGCTGTGGACCAGCTTGCGGTCCTCGCTGTAGTACTTCTCCGAGACCTGGTTGACCGCTTGGTAGAACACGCTGGTGGCCGCGTTGTCGGTGAACGCCCTGCCGGTGGTCTGCTTGTAGCGCTTGCCCGTCTCGATGAACGCGTCCCAGGTCGGCCACAGCGCGCTCACCGCCGCCCGGTCGGTGGGCAGCCCGGCGGCGGCGAACAGGTCGGTCCGGTACGCCACGGCCATCCCGCCCACGTCCGTGGGCACGCCCAGCACCTCGCCGTCCTTGGCGACGCTCTGCCGCCACACCCAGTCCAGGTAGTCGCCCTTGACCTCGTCGGCGCCCAACGTCCGCAGGTCCACGAAGTTCTGCGGCTGCTCCACGAACTGCGGCAGGTTGTCGCCCTGGATGAGCACCAGATCCGGCACCTTGCCGCCGGCCAGCGCCGTGGTGAGCGACTGGGCGGTCTCCGTGGAGGTGCCCACCTCGGTCAGTTTGATCTCGACGTCCGGGCGCTTCGCCTTGTACGCCTCGACGGTCAGCTTCTGGTTGATGGCGGAGAACGACCAGAACTCGAAGGACTTGCCGTCACCTCCCCCGCCACCTCCGGTACCGGGCGTGCAGGCGGTGAGCAGAACCAGGACCGCAGCGGCGAGGAGCAGGGGTGAACGGAGTTTCACGATGCTTCTCCAAGTGTGCGAGAACAAGCGGCACCACCACCGCGCGGTGGCCATCGCAAGCAGGCGATCGCATGAATCGGGTCGAGCCATTGCCGCACCGTGCGGTCGAAACTTCTTACCCTCGACTTCGATTGTTAACGCTCACGACAGTAAGCTGCGTCACACGTGGTCGTCAAGAACGGTTGCAACACATGGAATCGGCTGATCAGCAAGTGTGTGTTGCAGTGGACTTTCGAAACATCCGTTGTGAACGCGAACTATCCTAGGGTTTCGAAAAGTTTCGAATCGACCAGGACACCGATCCGCCGCATGTCGGGATGCAGGTCCTTCCCGTTGTCCTGTCCGAGTGGAATCTCGCGATCAGTTTGCACGCGCGCGACGCCGAAACGCACCCGCCTCTCGTGAAAGATCCACAATGCGGTTCAAGGAGGCCGACGAAGCATGTGGAGAGCTTCTTCACGGCGCCGCGAGCCGTGTTGAGATCCAGCCCTGGGCACGAATGATTCGACTTTCGAGAAATCTCCCTGGCCTGGAACAGGTAGCGGTTCGCACTCCGCTCCCTGACCCGTCGCGCCTTGGTCTTCACCGCGGTGGTCGCCCTCACCACGTGTGGCTCGATCGATGCACAGCCTTTCACCGCCGCAGGCAGCGAGGATCACAACTGCCGGGTTCCCCGCTTTCGCGGGTTCCGCCCCGATCGTTCGATGTGGACGGTCGGTCCGCGCGGTTCGGTCGACGGGACGGACGAACCGCGCGACCGCGGTGACGATCGATGCACGGTGTTCGGAGATTCGCCGGAGGTCGGCGGGGTCCGAGCCATGGGCTCGCAACAGCCCCACCGGCGTGAGGTACCACGACCGGGCGACGGATCGCCGGTACCCGGAGGCGACCTCCAAGACGGGCCGCTGGTGCTGACCCGCCGCAGGAGCGAACTGGCTCCCCGGCGGGTCCCGCGTCCTCTCAGGCCCGCTTGCCGTAGTCGACGAGTTCGACCAGCAGGCCGGTCGCCGGCCCGAGGTGGGCGAACGCCACCCGCAGGCCGGGACGCCCGCCCCGGCGGGGCTCCTCGTCGACGAGGATCGCGCCGCGGTCCTGCAGCACGCGCAGGTCCGCGTCGATGTCGTCCACCTCGAACGCCACGTGGTTCAGGCCGGGGCCCAGTCGCTTGAGGTGGCCGTGCACCGCGGCGTCCTCGCGGACCGGCGCGACCAGTTCGATCGAGGTGGTGTCGCCGGGGCACTGCCAGAACGAGGTCGCGACGCCGTACACGTCGACGTCGTCCTCGTAGGTGCACTTCAGGTCCAGCAGGGCCAGGGCGGGCGCGGCCGCCCCGATGTCGGACGTGACCACGCCGACGTGGTCGATGCGCAGGATCATCCCGACTTCTCCTGGGCGCTCGCGACGGCGGCGACGAGCCCGCCGACGTCCTTGATCGCGAAGTACTCCTGGAGGTCCAGGCGCACGGCGAACTTCTGCTCGATGCCGGTGAGCAGGCGCAGCGCGTCGTAACTGGTCCAGTTCGCGAGCGAGTCGAACCGCGCGTCGGCCGCGATCTCCTCGGCCGGCAGGTCGGTGACCTGGCCGACGAGGTCGGCCACCTCGACGAAGACCTCAGACATCGGCGGACTCCCTTTCCACGACGAGGGTGGTCCACTCGGGACCGATCTGCGGCCGCGGGTGCAGCGGCAGGGTGAAACGGCCTCCGGGGGCCTGCGTGAACCCGGCGTCCGGGTAGAACGCGGCCGCGGCCTTGTTGCGGTCGGTGGCGGTGAAGTCCGCCTCCAGCCTGGACGCGCCGGACGAGAGCGCGCGGTCGGCGATGTGCTGCACGACGGTGTGCTCGACGCCGCGGGTGAAGACGCGGCAGCTCATGACGAAGTTCTCGACGAGCCAGTGGTCGTCGTGCTTCGACACCCACACGCCGCCGACGATGCCTTCGGCGCCGAACCGGTCCGCCACCTCGAAGACCAGCACGAGGTGGTCGCTCGACGCGGCCATCTCCCTGGTGCGGGCCTCGGGGTGGGAGGTGCCGGTCATGTTGAACTGGTTGGTGCGCTGGCCGAGCTGGACCAGGCGCGGCAGGCTGAACTCGTCGGCCTCGCGGACCGTGACGACGATCTCCAGGCTGCGCAGGTAGTCCTGCACCGAGCTGAACGAGTCCGCGAACTCGGTGCGTTCGGCGCGGGCCTTGTAGAGCGCGGTGCGCTCGCGGTCGGTCGCCGTCGTCGTCAGGACGTCGAAGGAACCGCCGCGCTGCAACGCCGTCACGTGGTCGGCCGGGTCGCCGTCCAGGTGCACGACGGTGACCTCGGGGATCGAGCCGCGCACGAGCTGGGTCTCGAACGTGCTGTCGTCGGCGAAGACGAAGCTGTCGAGGCCGAGGTTGAGCTGGCCGGCGAGCCCGCGGATGTTGTGGTCCTTGGGCTGCCAGTTCACCGCGCGCGCCGCGATGTCGGCGGGGCGGATCACGAGGTCCGGGTGGGTCTCCAGCACCTCGTCCACGATCGCGGCCTCGTTCTTGCTGGCCAGCGCGAGGACCACGCCCTGCTTGCGCAGCTGGACGGCACGCCGCTGCACCTCGCGGAAGGCGTTGCCGGGGTACATCGAGCCGATCTGGATGCCGCTCGGGCCGTCGTCGCCGACGACACCGCCCCACAGCGTGTTGTCGAGGTCGAGGACCAGGACCTTCTTGGCCATTCCCAGGAACGCGCGGCAGAAGTTCGCGACCTCGGTCGCGTAGACCTGCTCGACCTCGGGCGTCCAGGCCGCGCTCGCGAACCGGTAGAGGCGTTCGTCGCGCAGCCGGACGGGGGCGTCGACCAGGTAGGCCTCCAGGTCGAGCGCGTGGACCTGGTCGCGGCGCAGCGCCATGCCGAGCAGGTCGCTGTTCAGGTCGCGCCACACCCGGCCGAGCGCCGCCCTGCCGTCGAACGCGACGACGCCGCGCATCTCGACCGGCGACAACGGCACGGTGTGCACGAGGACCGCGCTGCCGGAGCGTTCGGTGAACGCGCCCACGAGGGTGTCGAACATCGACCAGCGGCCGCGGACGGCGCTGTCGAGCACCTCCACGTCGTCCCACTCGGCCGGCACGAACCAGTCGTCGTGCAGCAGGCAGAGCGTGACCTGCGGCCCGAACTCCGCCAGTGGCGAGGAGGGGCTGCTCAGGTCGACGGCGAGCTGGTCGAAGCCGGACACGTGGATCTCCGGCGCGATCCCCTTGCTCAGCAACGCGATCCGCAGCAGCGGTGCGACACCGGATGCGGTGAACGTGCCGGTGACGGCGACCTTCAACGGCTTGAGCTTGCCCAACAGCTCCGCCGGTACCTTGCCGAGCAGCCGTCCGGCTTCGAGCAGCGCCGGGAGGTCGGTCAGGTGCCGCAGGTCGCCGAGCAGCGCCGGGTCGGCGACGGCGTCGGGCTTGGTCAACTGGCGGATCCGCGCCAGGATCTCCTTGGTCTCCACAGTTCTCCCCCTCAGATCGCCAGCAGCGTGCACAGCCAGTGCATGCCGCTGGCCGTGCTGGTCAGTGCCACGACGTCGCCCTCGGAGAGCTCCTCGGTCGTGAGGTAGTGCTCCAGCGACATCAGCTGGTCGGCGCACCCGACGTGCCCGTAGGCCTGGGACACCTCGGTGTTCGTCCACTCCGGACCGTGCTCGAGGTCCTTGGCGAGCAACGTCATCGCGGGCACGCTGTCGTGCAGGTGCAGCAGCTTGCGCAGGTCGGCGGGCTCGATGCCGGCACGCTGGCAGGAGCGGCGGACGACCTCGTGGTTGTTGGTGCGGATGGTCGAGACGAACTCGAACATCTTGCGGATGTCCCCCGCGAAGAACTCCTCCAGCCGCTTCTGCGGGCTCTTGACGCCCACGTCCTGCTGGCCGGCGAACGGCCGGGCCGCGGCGCCGACGTCCATCATCATGAAGTCGGCGTACCGGCCGTCGCTGATGATCTCGGTGTTGAGCCAGCGGTTGCGGGGGTGGTCGCGCCGGACCACGGCCGCCGCGGCGCCGTCGGAGAAGATGCTGGTGTTGATCTCCATCCGGTTCCAGTACGGCTCGCACACCCGGTTCGCGCCGATGATCAGCGCGGTCTGGTAGCCGGGGTGCGTGGCGAACTTGCCGGCGACGACGTCGAACGCGGCCACTCCCCCGCCGCACGCCTGGGTCAGCAGCACGTTCTCCGACCCGTGCGCGCCGATCTTGGCCTGCGTGGCGCCCGCCGCGTCCCAGTACAGGTGCTCCGACAGGTCGGACATGGCGAGCACGACCAGGTCGACCTCGTGCGGCTGCACGCCCGCGTCGCCCAGCGCCTTGGCACCGGCCTCCGCGGCCAGGTCCGTCAGCCCGACGCCGTCCTTCGCGCGGTGGAAGGTGCGGAAGCCCCAGCCCAGCACGCGGTCGACGTCGTCGGTGTAGCCCGGCGCGGCGGCGGCCACGTCGACGGGGTCGCCGAGCACGTGGCCGAGCGCCACGACTCCGAAGTGGACGGTCACGGGATCTCCTCGATTCTCGCCCCGGCGTCCGTCAGGAATCCGGCGGTGATCTGGTTGTGCGGGGTGATGCGGTGACGGAACACGAGGTCGCCGTGCTCTTCGCGCAGCCTTCTCAGCACGACGTCCTCGACGCCCTTGCCGAGCACCACGCAGGACAGCGAGAACACGTCCACGACGGTTCCACCGGTGATGCCGACCGCGCCGCTGATGCCGTACTGGCCGAACTTGTCGCGCACGCGGACCGCGAACACCTCGCGGTCCTCGGTCAGGTCGAGCTTCTCGGTGCCGAGGGTGAAGTCCTTGGCGCGGGAGACGACCTCGACGACCTTGGCCACGGTCTCGGGGCCGACGGGCTCCAGTTCGACCTCGACGTTCAGGCCGGCCATGAAGTCGTCGAGCGAGACGGTCTCCCTGGTGGAATGGCGCACGCGGGGTGCCGTGCGGTCCGGGGCGGGGAGGCGGTCCAGCAGGCCGGACCGCGCCACCTCGTCGCGCCACGCGTCGGGCTTGCCGCCCAGCGTCAGCAGCACCGCCGACTCGGCCGGCACGCCCTCCCGCGCCGCCACGTCCGCGATCTCCTCCCCCGCGGCCCGCACCACGAGCCGGGCGCCCGACTCGCGCAGCCACCGCACCGGTTCGTCCAGCGCGGGGTCCTCGTCCACGACGACCAGCCTCGGGGTCAGCCCGTACACGGCGCGCAGCACGCCGGCGAGCTGACCTCCCAGCTCGCCGAACACCGCCTCCGTGTACGGGATCTTCGCGAACTTGAACATCGCGGCGTGGTGCGCCTTGGCCGTGCCGACCGCCCGCACGGCCCGTTCGGCGTCGACCACCCAGGCGTCCGGACGGCCCGCGAGCTCGGCCCGGATCGTCTCCCTGGCCTCGTGGGCGAGCGCGGCCGTCCCTGCGGCCCGCCCGTCGTCCAGCTGCCCGGACGGCCGGTCCTCCGGCACGGCGGGCAGCACGACGACCAGGAACGACTTCCAGCGCCGGGCCGCGGACACCGCGGCGTCGACGGCGGTCAGCAGCTCGTCGCCCAGCTCCTCGAACCGGGGTGCCACCACGAGCACGTCCGGCTTCGCCCGCGCCATCTCCGACGCGTCGTCGAGGCACTGCCGCACGATCTGGTTGTACGGCGCGGTGTCGAACGCGACCGGCAGCCCGGCGTCGTGCAGCGCGACGCCGAGGTACGGCGTCAGCGGGTCGATCGTGTAGCTCGCGAGCAGTCCCACGCGCACGACCGGGCGGACGTCGGTCCGGCCGATCTCCTGCCAGCGCAGTCGCGTGTCCATCAGACCTCGACCCCCTTGGCGCGCAGCACTTCCCGGACCTCCCGGACCGTCCGCGCGCCGGCGATCTCCTCGTAGTCGAAGGAGAGCGAGTAGGCCTCCTCCAGCATCACGATCAGCTGGATGTGCCGCATGCTCGTCCAGCTCGACAGCGTGTCCTGGCCCGCGTCGTCGGTGACGTGCGCCGGATCGACGTCCAGGGCACCGGCCACCACGTCGGTGAAGGTCATGACCGTCCTCTCAGGCTGAGCGGGCGCATGTCCGTCCACACGCGACCGATGTGCTCCAGGCACTCGTCCTTCGACCCGCTGACGCCCGCGTCGTGCCAGCCGGGCGCGTTGTCCTTGTGGGCGGGCCAGATCGAGTACTGCTCTTCGTCGTTGACGACCACTCGGTGGGTCATGTCGGTCTCCTAGTCGGCCAGCGCGGGCTGGCGGTCGAGCGGCTCGGGCTCCGGCTCGTGGTCGGGCACGAGCGTCTCGACCTCGCGGACGTTGCGGTTCAAGAAGCCCGCGACGCCGACACCCGCGCCGAGCACGCCCACGACCACGAACAGCAGCCCGATGCCCGAGCCCGGTCCGGTGCCGACGAGCCAGCCGAACGTGTCGGCGAGCGCCGTGTCCCCGCGCATCGCCGGTTCGAGCACCTTGTCCACCAGCGGGCCGGCGGCCGCGAAGCCGATCGGGACCGAGAGGTTCTCGAAGAAGTTGCGGGCGGCGAACACGCGGCCCTGCACCGCCGGGTCGACCTTCTCCTGCCAGATGGTCTGCGCGAGACCGTCGATGAACGGGATGGTCAGCTCGACGAAGAACATCGCCGCAGCCCACGCGATCAGGCCGTCGCCGACGCCGTAGAGGATGCGGCCGACGATGCTGAACACCAGGATCGCGCCGAGCACCACGAGCATCTTGCGGCGCGGCGGCTTCATGAACGCGAGCAGCGTGCCGCCGAGGACACCGCCGACCGCGCCGATGCTCTGCACCAGGCCGAGCGTGCCCTCGTCGCCCAGGGTGCGGGCGAGGACCAGCGGCACGATCAGCGCCCACGCCAGCGCCGCGAGAAGGCTGATGGAGAACAGCACGATCTGCACGGCGAGCAGCGGCGGGCGTTCGACGATGTAGCGGAACCCGAACACGCAGTCCTGCCAGAAGGTGCTCTTCTCGCGGTTCTGGCCGGGCACCGGCGGGATCGTCACCACGAGCACGGTGATGATCGCGACGACGTACGTGAGCCCGTCGATGAGCAGGATCAGCTTGATGCCGGTCAGGCCGAGCAGCGTGGCGGCGAACGCCGGCGCGAAGATCACCGGGAAGCTCTTGACCGACCACATCATCGCGTTGGCGCGGAGGAACTTCCCCTTCTCCATCATCAGCGCGATGGTGGCGCCGAACGCCGGCCCCTGGATCGCGAGCAACGCGCCGGTCAGCACGTTCACCAGGTAGAGGTGCCACAGCTGCGTCGAGTCCGTGAGGAACAACGCGAGCAGGATGAACGTGACGGCGATCGACCCGATCTCGGAGATGATGATCGAGACCTTGCGGCTCAGCCGGTCGATCAGGCTGCCCGCGAGCGGGCTGAAGAGCACGGTCGAGCCGAAGCCGCAGAACATCATCAGCGCCATCGCCGTGGCCGAACCGGTGTGCTGCCACACCCAGATGCTGAGCGCGAAGTTCGTCATGCGGGTGCCGAGGGCGGACAGCAGCTGTCCTACCCACATGATCGTGAACGCGCCGAATCCCGAAGGCTTGGGCATTACCTCGTCCTGTTCTGGTCAGCGAGCTGGCGGAGCAGCCCTTCGATTTCGCCGAGCATCCGGCGCGCGGTCTCCGGCAGGTACATCTCGGTGCCGTAGTTCATCTCGATGCGGATCCGGCCGTCGACGAGCGAGCCGACGACGTCGATCCGGCCCGGCCACTCGGTCCCCTTGTCCTGCAGGACGCCGAGTTCGGACTGGCACAGCTCGAACAGCTCGTCGGCGCTCGAGAGGTCGGTGAACCCGAACGCGCCCGCGTAGTTGACGGTGAGCTGCGGGTTCGGCGTCTCCAGGCGCCGGCGGACGGCGGGGTCCGGATGGTTGTAGCGGAGCAGGCCGTAGCCGATGCCGTTGACGGGCACCTGCTTGAGCTGGCCGGCGAGCGAGGTGATGGCGGCGGTGTCGCCCCCGTCGGGCAAGGTGAGCCGGACCGGATACATGACCTGGAACCAGCCGACAGTGCGGGACAGGTCGAGGCCGTCGAACAGCGCCTCGCGGCCGTGGCCGGTGGTCGCGATCGTCCACTCCGGACCGCCGAACCGGTCCGACGCCATCCGCACGGACGCCCACACCAGCAGGTCGCTGACGCCGACGTGGAGCGCCTTGGCCAGCTCGCGCAGGCGCGTGGTGGTCTCGGCGTCGATCGTCGTGTGGATGTCCTGCATGACACCGAACGTGTTGCGGCCGGGCAGGTCGGGCGTCATGTCCTCGCTGCCGGGTGCCTGCTTCTCCCAGTACTCCAGCTCCCGCAGGGGCTCCGGGCCGCGGGCGTACCCGTCGATCTCGCGCGCCCAGTCCCGGAACGACGTGGTCTTCGGCCCGAGGTCGACGCACCGGCCGGCGAGGACCTGGCGCAGCGCGTTCTGGAAGTCCTCCAGGATCAGGCTGCGCGAGACGCCGTCGGTGACCAGGTGGTGGCAGATCAGCATCACGCGGTCGGGCTCGTGTCCACCAAGTCCGAAGTGGACGACCTTGGCCAGCGGGCCGTCCGCGATGTCCAGCGTCGGGTGCACCTCGTTCAGGTGGGCCTCGATCGCCTTCTCGCGGTCGGCGGCGTCCGACACGTCGAACGACACGAACGGCATCGCGCCGTCGACCGGGCCGTGCGAGGCGTGCCAGTCGTCGCCCTTGCGGCGGAACCGCAGGCGCATCCCGTCGTGGTGGGCGACCAGCGCGTTGGTCGCCTGCTCCAGCTGGTCCGGCGTCGCCGGCACGCGCAGGCGCAGGTAGTAGGGGTGGTTGAAGTGGGCGGGCGCGACCATCGACGTCGCGAGCGCCTCGAAGAACCAGCGCTGCGCACCCGTGGCCGGGAAGTCGCCCTCGACCGGTCCCTGGTCCGCGACCTGCTCAGGTGCGTCCGCGACCAGCAGCGCGGCGATCGTGCGCTTGGAGGTGAGCTGGGCGGGTGTGAACCTGATGCCGGCCTGGTTGGCGAGCCACACCACCTGGATCGCCGTCATCGAGTCGCCGCCCAACTCGAAGAAGTCGTCATGCGCGCCGACCTCGTCGACCTTGAGCACCTCGCGCCACACGGCCGCCAGCGCCTGCTGCTCCTCGGACATCGGCACGCGCAGCAGTTCGGCGATCGTGCGCTCGGCCGTGAGCTGGGCCGGCGTGAACCTGATCCCCGCCTGGTTGGCGAGCCACACCACCTGGATCGCCGTCATCGAGTCGCCGCCCAACTCGAAGAAGTCGTCGTGGACGCCGACCTCCGCGACCTTCAGCACGTCCTGCCAGACAGCCGCCAGCGCGCGTTCGTCGTCGGTGCGCGGCAGCTCCTTCGCCTGCGTCTCCTGCGGCAGCTCGCCCAGCAGCCGGGCGAGCTCGGTGCCCAGCACGACGTCCTGGTCGCCCTGCGCGGTCAGCAGGTCGACGACGCGCAGCGCCGGGAACCGCCGGGCGAGACGGTCCGCGGCATGACCGAACACGCCGGGCCAGGGCTTCTCGGTGCGCTCGGACGTGGCCAGCACGGCGAGTTCCCCACCGGTGCGCTCGGTCCAACGGTCGATCGCGGTGCCGAGCCGGTCGAACGCGAGCTCGAACGCGGCGACGCCACCGTCGAACAGGTCCTCCCAGCGCAGCACCACCGCGGTCGTCCCGCCGCCGAACCCGGCCGCGGGGTCCAGCAGCGGACGCAGCACCTGACCGGGCGCGGTCGTGCTGATGGTGAGCGGCAGGTCCAGCTTGTCGAGCCACGAGGTCAGCACCGGCAGCACGCCGTCGAGCGGCCGCGACGACGCGATTCCCATCGTCGGGTGGTCCACAGTGGACGAATCGACGATGATGCGCGTGTCGGGGGCCTCGACCAGTTCGGTGAGCTGCGCGACGAACGAGTCGAGCAGCTCGCCGGCACCGTCGGTGCCGAACAGGTCGGCGCTGTACTCCAGCGTCGCGGCCAGCTCGCCGTGCTCGGTCGTGAGCGTGAGGAACAGGTCGAAGTCGAGGCTCGTGACCGGCACCTCCAGCGGTTCCAGTTCCAGCCCCGGCCAGCTCATCGCCTCGTCGGGCAGGTCCGCGTAGTTGAACGCGCACTGGTAGACCGGGTGCCGTCCCCGCTGGCGCGGCAGCACGTGGGCGACGCTGGAGAACGGCACGTCACCGTGCTGGTAGCCGTCGACCATCGCGCGGTGCACCCGCTGCACGACCTGCCGGAACGTGAGGCGTCCCGCCAGGTCCACGCGGATCGGCAGCAGGTCGGTGAAGCAGCCGACGAGGTGCTCGACCTCCGGCCGCGGCCTGCCCTGCTGCGGCACGCTCAGCACGACGTCCGGTTGCGCGCTGCGGCGGTACAGCACCACCGCGTACGCGGCGAGCAGCGTGGCGAACGGCGTGCTGCCCTCCGCGCGCGCCAGGTCTTTCAGCGCCGCCGCGACCCTGTCCGGCACGACGGACGACGTGCGCCGGGTCTCGTTGCGCTCGGGGCGGTCCGCGGGCACTTCCAGCTGCGACGGCGCGTCGGCGAGGTAGGTGCGCCAGTGCTCCTGGTGCGGTGCGAGCGCCTCGTCGGTGAGCAGCTCCTGTTGCCACGCCGCGTAGTCCGCGTACTGGACGGTCAGGTCCGGCAGGTCACCGGCCTGGTAGCCGGCGGACAGCTCGGCGAGCAGCACGCCCCACGACGTGTTGTCGCAGACGATGTGGTGCATGCCGAGCAGCAGGTGGTGATCCTGCGCGGCCGTGCGCACCAGCCGGACGCGCAGCAGCGGCCCGTGCTCCAGGTCGTAGACGTGGGTGGTGTGCTCGGCGAGGAACTCCTCGGGCGAACCCACCGCCTCGGGCAGCCAGCAGTCCATGTACGGGTGCACGACCATGACCGGCCGCCCGTCCTGCTCGGCGAACGTGGTGCGCAGGATCTCGTGCCTGCGCACCACGTTCGCGACCGCGGCGCGCAACGCCGGCACGTCGAGCGAGCCGCGCAGCGCCACCGCGAACGTGGTGTTCATCCTCGTGGTGGTGGGGTCGAGCTGGGTCGCGGCCCACATGCGCCGCTGGATCGCCGACAGCTCGAGGGGTTCGTCGCGGGAGACCGGCGACAGCGGATGCCCGGTCTCCTGCGGCTCGTCGACGAGTTCCGCCAGCGCCTCGACGGTCGGGTGGGTGAACAACGCGTGCAGCGAGACGTCGGCGCCGAACTCCGCGAACACCTTGGACAGCAGCTGCGTCGCGAGCAGCGAGTGGCCGCCCAGTGCGAAGAAGTCGTGCGTGACGCCGACCTCGTCGAGCTTGAGCACCTCGCGCCAGACGCGGGCGAGCCGATCCTCGGTCGGGGTGCGCGGGGCCACCGGGGGCGTGTCGATCGCGACGGCCCGGACGGCCGGCGCAGCCCGTTCGGTCAGGGCTGCCGGCTCGCCCAGCGCGGTGCCGAGCAGGTGCAGGCGATCGGCCTCCGGGTGCAGCACGCGGGTCAGCAGGATCGCCAGCGCGGCGAACATCTCCTGCGTGTAGGGGACGTGGCCGAGCTTGTCGGCCTGCGCGTCGAACGTGGCGCTGACCGGCAGTGCCTTGGCCCAGTCCGTGAACCACGTGGCGTGCACGCCGTCGGTGGAGTCCGCGAGCACCGCGAGCCGGTCGTCGAGGTGGCCGAACTGCTGCTCGGACGGGCAGACGACGAGGTGCAGCGGCGCGGCCGACCGTTGCCGGTAGGCCGTGACCGCGGTCTCCAGGTCCTGCCAGTTCGCCTCGACGGCGTCTCCGTGCCGCGTCCAGTCCTCCCAGCGCAGCAGCACGACGTCGGCGAGCCTGCCGTCGTCGCCTTTGAGCAGGTGCTGGACGATTTGCTGGTACGGCGCGAGTTCGACGTCCACGGACAGCCGCAGCACGCCGTTGAGCACGTCCAGCGGTGTGCGGACGGGGTCGGCGGTGAACGTGGCGGCGATCGAGATGCGGTCCCGTCGCGGGAGCGTGCCCTCCGCCAGGCCGGTGAGCACGGCGAGGAACTGCTCGCCCAGCTCGCCGACGGTCTCGTCGAGGTAGAGGTCCGCGTTGTAGCCGATGACGCCGCGCAGGTCCCCGTCGGTCCGGGACAGCACCACGAACAGGTCGAAGTCGGTCAGGCCGTTGTCGACCTCGAACGGGCGGAACTCGACACCGGCCGCCGTGCGGGGAGCCGAGGCCTCGGTGAGACTCAGCATGGCCTGGAACAACGGGTTCTGGCTCGGGTCGCGCGGCGGGTCGACCGCCTCGACGACCCGTGCGTACGGCGCGTCCTGGTGGGAGTAGGCCTCGCTGATCGCGCGGTGCGTGCTGCGGATCGTCTTGTCGGCGTCGTCCTGGACGTCCACGCGCAGCACCAGCATGTTCGCCAGCGAACCGATCAGGTGCTCCAGGCCGGGACGGCCGCGGCCGCTGACCGGCATGCCGAGCAGCACCCGGTCCTGCCCGATCAGCGCGGCGAACCCGCTGAGCACCACAGCGTTCAGCGACACCCCGAGTTGCTGGGCGCGGGCCGCGAGCTTCTCGGTCAGCTCGCGCGGCACGACGAAGTGCCGCCGTCCGCCGGTGTGCGTCTGGACCGCCGGGCGCGGCAGGTCGGACGGCACGGTGGAGCGCGCCGGGCTGTCCGCGAGCCGGTCCCGCCAGTACGCGAGGTGCTCGTCCATCACCTCGGCGGTGAGCCTGCGGCGTTCGGCGGCGGCGTGCCGGCCGAACGACGTGGTCAGCTCAGGCGGCGTCTCCCCGCCGTAGAAGGCGGCGAGGTCGGCGCCGAACACCTCGGCCGACGCGGCGTCGAACACGATGTGGTGCGCGGTCACCAGCAGCAGGTGCTTCTCCGGCCCGAGCACGACGAGCCGGAACGCCACCAGCGGTCCCGCGCTCAGGTCGAACGCGTGCCGGGCGTGCTCCAGCGCGACCTCGTCCGCGCGCTCGGGCTGCTCGGACAGGTCCACGACCTCGATGGCGATGGACACGTTGTCACGTACTCGTTGCCGCAGCTCGCCGTCGCGCTCGAAGAACGTGGTGCGCAGGGCGGAGTGCCGGTCCACGACCCGGCCGACGGCCAGTTCGAGGGCGGTGCGGTCGAGCGGCCCGGTGAGCTCCAGCCCGAACGGGATGGCGTAGGCGGGGTTGCCGGGGTCGAGGCGGTCGAGGAACCAGAGCTGCTCCTGGGTGAACGACACCGGCTGCGACCGGTCGGCGTTGCGCAGGCGCAGCGCGAGGAGCTGTCTCTGCTCCTCGGTCAGTGAGCTGGTCAGGTGGTCTGTCATGACTGGGAGATCTCCTGGGCGTCCCGCTCGCGGTCCAGTTCGGCCCGCAGCTCTTCCGGTGACATGTCGCGGATCTCGGCGAGCAGCCGGGCGAACTCGTCGTCCTGCTCCGGCTCCTCGTCGCGCAGCTCGTCGATCCGCGCGGCGAGCCTGCGGGGCGTCGGCGCCTCGAAGATCGCGCCCGCGGGGAGGGTGACGTGGAGCTCCGCCGTGATCCGCGCGAGGATCTGGGTGGCCAGCAGCGAATGACCGCCGAGCTCGAAGTAGTCGTCGTCCGGGCCGATGCGCGCGATGCCGAGCAGTTCCTGCCAGATGCCGGTGACGACCGCGAGGTCGCCCTGGGGCAGCACGACCTCGGCCGGCTGCGGCAGCACCTCGACGACCTCGATCTGGCGAGGCGCGGTGCCGGGCAGGTCGACCCAGTGGCGGGCGCGCTCGAACGGGTAGCCCGGCAGCGGAACCCTGCGCCGCCGCTCGTCCGCGGTGAGCGCGCCGAGGTCGACCGGCACACCGGCGATCCACAACCGGCCCGCCGCGGCCAGCATCGTGTCGAGGTCGTGCTTGTCCTCGCGCGGGTGCCGCAACGATCCGAGCGCGGTGCCACCGCGGAGGTCGTGCTGACGCGCCAGCGTGGTCAGGACGTTGCCCGGCCCGACCTCCAGCACGGTCACCGGCTCGGTGACCAGCGTCGTCAGCCCCTCGCTGAACCGCACGGCCGCGCGGGCGTGCCGGGCCCAGTAGCCGGGGTCGGTCGTCTCCTCCTCGGTGATCCACGTGCCGGAGACGTTGGAGACGAACGGGATCCGCGGCGCGCGCGGCCCGATCCGGCTGACCAGCGCGGTGAACTCGCCGAGCATCGGGTCGATCATCGCCGAGTGGAAGGCGTGCGAGGTGTGCAGCCGGCGGCCGGCGACGGTCTGCTCGAAGCGCTCGATCGCCTCGAACGTGCCGGCGACCGTGCTCAGGTTCGGCGCGTTGCTCGCCGCGAGGGACACGTCCTCCGGCAGGTCCAGCTGGTCGGCGCCGAGCGGCACGGACAGCATGGCGCCACCGGGCAACGCGCCCATCAGCGCGCCGCGGGCCGTGACGAGCTCGAGCGCGTCCGGCAGCGAGAACACCCCGGCCAGGCACGCGGCCACGTACTCGCCGACGCTGTGCCCGAGCATCGCGGTCGGCCGCACACCCCAGTGCTCCCACAGCTTCGCGAGTGAGTACTCGACGGCGAAGAGGGCGGGCTGGGTGAACTCGGTGCGGGTCAGGCGGTCCGCGTCGGCCAGGACCTCGTGCAGGTCGAACGGGAGGAGCGCGGCGCACTCGTCCAGGGCGGCGCGGAAGACCGGCTCCTCGGCGGTGAGCTGGCCGGCCATGCCCGCGTACTGCGAACCCTGGCCGGGGAAGAGGAAGACGACGTCACGCCGGTCGCCGGAGCCGGTCCACGCTTCGGAGAGATCACCGACGGCCTGGGCACCCACCACCGCAGCCAGCCGATGCCGCAGCACCTTCCGCCCCGTCCGCAACGTGTGCGACACGTCCGCGAGCTCCTGGCCACCCTCCGCGAGGTGCGCGGCGAGCCGTTCCCGGCTCTCCTGCAACGCCTTCTCACTCGCGGCCGACAGCACCACCAGGTGCCGCGACCGGGTCGGCGGCATCGGCTCGGGCGACGGTGGCTCCTCCAGCACGGCGTGCGCGTTGGTGCCGCCCATGCCGAACCCGCTCACCCCGGCCCGGCGCGGACCCTCCAGCGGCCACGGCGCCGCCTCGCGGTTGACGAAGAACGGGCTGTCCTCCAGCCCCGTCTCGGGGTTCGGCGCGGTGAAGTACGGGCTGGGCGGTACGACGCCCTCCCGCACCGCGAGCGCGGCCTTCACGAACCCGGCGACACCGGCCGCCGCGTCCAGGTGGCCGATCAGTGCCTTGACCGACCCCAGAGCGCAGGCCTGTGGCGGGCGCACGAACGCCTGCTTCAGGGCGGCCACCTCGATGGGGTCGCCCAGCGGTGTGGCGGTGCCGTGCGCCTCGACGTAGCCGATCGTGGAGGAGTCCACTTCGGACAGGTCGTGCGCGGCCCTGATGACCCGCGCCTGACCGGTGACGCTCGGCGCGGTGAAGCCGACCTTGCTCGCGCCGTCGTTGTTCACGGCGGTGCCCTTGATCACCGCGTGGATCGTGTCGCCGTCGGCGAGGGCGTCCTCCAGGCGGCGCAACACGACGGCGGCGACGCCGTTGCCCGCGACCACCCCGTGCGCCTCCGCGTCGAAGGGCAGGCAGCGGCCGTCGGCGGCGAGGATGCCGCCCTCGGTGTGCTGATAGCCCTCGTGCACCGGCGGGCGGATCGAGACGCCGCCCGCGAGGGCGATGTCGCAGTCGTGGCCCAGCAACGCCTGGCAGGCCACGTGGATCGTGACGAGCGACGACGAGCACGCCGTCTGCACGGTGATCGCGGGACCGGTCAGGTCGAGGTGGTAGGCGACGCGGCTGGCGAGCGTGTCCTTGTCGTTGGCCAGCAGCAGGTCGAGCGGTTGCAGGCCGCCTGGCACGGCGGGGTTGCCCCACAGGTGGCGCAGCAGGTACGTGTCGACGCTCGCCGAGGCGTAGACGCCGACCTCCCGTCCGCCGCCGAGGTGGCCGGCGTGCTCCAGCGCGTGCCAGGCGCACTCCAGGAAGACGCGCTGCTGCGGGTCCAGCACGGCCGCGTCGCGCGGGCTGTAGCCGAACAGCTTGGCGTCGAAGAACTCGATGCCGGGCAGCGCGCCACCCATCGGTACGAAACCCGGATCGGCGCGTCGTTCCGCCGACACGCCCGCCGCGTCCATCTCCTCGTCGGTGAAGCGGCGCACGCCGACCTCGCCCGCGAGCACCTGCTCCCAGAACTCGTCCACTGTGGACGAGCCGGGGAAGCGGCCGGCCAGGCCGACGACCGCGATCTCCAGTCCGGTGTACTCCGTCACGACTTCCTCCCCCGAGCCAGCAATGCCTTCCTGCCACCGGCGGACCGCGTCTCCACCACGCCACCGCCGTCGAAGTGGGCGGCCAGCGCCCGCACGGTCGGGTAGGTGAAGAGCGTCACCGTCGGCACCTCGCGCGCGAACAGCTCCGCGAGCCGGCTGCGCGCCTTGACCAGCAGCACCGAGTTGCCGCCGAGGTCGAAGAAGTTGTCGTCGGCGCCGACGCGGTCCATCCGCAGCACCTCGCGCCAGACGTCGGAGATCGTCCGCTCGGTCTGGTTGCCCGCGGGCACCACGACCCGTTGCGAGCGCACCGACTCCGGCTTCGGCAGCGCGCGGTGGTCGAGCTTGCCGTTGGGGTTGCGCGGGATCGTCGGCACCGCGACGAACGCCGACGGCACCATGTACTCGGGCAGCCCGCGCCGCAGCGAGGCCCGCAGCTGCCCGGCGTCGATCTCGCAGCCGTCGGCGGCCACCGCGTAGGCGACCAGCCGCACGTCGCCCGGCACGTCCTCGCGGGCGATCACGACCGCCGCGCGCACGGACGGGTGCGCGCACACCGCGGTCTGGATCTCGCCCAGCTCGATGCGGTAGCCACGCAGCTTGATCTGGTCGTCCATGCGGCGCAGGAACTCGATCTGGCCGTCGGGACGGAACCGCGCGAGGTCGCCGGTGCGGTACAGCCGCCCGCCGCCGAACGGGTCGGCGACGAACCTGTCGGCAGTGAGCTCCGGCCGGTGCAGGTACCCGCGCGCCACCTGCACGCCACCGAGGTGCAGCTCCCCCGGTACGCCGACGGGCAGCGGCTCCTGGTGCGCGTCCAGCACGTACGCGGTGCTGCCGGTGATCGGGCGTCCGATCGGCAACGGGCTCTCGGTGCCGTCGCACTCCGCGGCGGTGATCCAGATGGACGCCTCGGTGGGCCCGTAGACGTTGAGGAACCGCCGGCCCACCGCCCACGCGGCCGCGACCTCCTCCGGGCAGGCCTCGCCACCGGCCATCAGCGTCCGCAGGCCGGGCACGGAGGCCGGGTCGGTCAGCCGCAGCACGGTCGGCGGCAGGCACGCCACGTCGACGCGCTGCTCGTTGATCGTGCGGGCGAGGTCGGGGCCGGGCTGCAGGTCGTGCTGCGCGGCCAGCACCACGGTCGCACCGGACCGCAGCGTCACCATGATGTCCGCGACGGAGACGTCGAAGCTGAACGAGGCGAACTGCAGCATCCGGTTGCCCGGACCGATGCCGAGCACCCGCGCCAGCTCGTCCGCGAGGTTCACGACACCGCGGTGCGGCAGCATGGCGCCCTTGGGCTTGCCGGTCGACCCGGACGTGTAGATCACGTACGCGAGGTCCTCCGGTTCCACGGTCCGCGCCAGACGAGCCGCGGGTACGCCCGAGAAGTCGGTCTCGTCCAACGGGAGCGTGGACACGCCGGGGAAGCGCGACGAGAACGCCGCCAGCGTCACGACCACGCGCAGCCCGGAGTCGGCGACCATGTACGCGAGCCGGTCCGCCGGGTACTCCGGGTCGAGCGGCACGTAGGCGGCACCGGACTTGAGCACGCCCTGTTGCGCCACCACGAGGTCGAGCGACCGCGGCAGGCTGATGCCGACGAAGTCGCCCCGGCCGATGCCGCGCGACCGCAGCACGTGCGCGAGCCGGTTGGCCCGCTCGTCCAGCTCCCGGTAGGTCAGCTCCTGGTCCTCGAACACCAGCGCCACGGCGTCGGGCGTGCGATCGGCCGAGGCCTCGGCCAGCTCGTGCACCAGCACGCCGTCGAGCCGCGCCGTGGGAACCGGGTTCCAGTCCTGGAGGATCTGGGCTCGCTCGGCCGGTGTGATCATGGTCAGACGACCGATCGGGCAGGACGGGTCGGCGAGGCCGGAGGAGAGCAGGGTCTCCAGGTGGCCGAGCAGGCGGCGCGCGGTCTCGGGTTCGTACAACGCGCTGTCGTACTCCAGCAGGCCGGTGATCCCGCCCTCGGTGGACGTGACGCCCAGCTCCAAGTCCCACTTCGCGGTGCCGGAGTGCGCCGGCACGCGGGAGATCTCGACGCCCGGCAACGACAGGAGCGAGTGCTGACCGTCCTCCATGCCGACGATCGTCTGGACCACCGGCTGGTGCGCGGTGCTGCGCGGCGGGGCCAGTGCCTCGACGACGCGTTCGAACGGCAGCTCCTGGTGCTGCTGCGCGGCCAGGGTCGTGTCGCGGACCTGGTGCAGCAACTCCAAGAAGCTGACGTCGGCGTTCACGCGGGTCCGCAGCGCGACGGTGTTGACGAAGAAGCCGATGGCGTCCTCGATCTCGGCCCGCCGGTTGCCCACGTTGGTGCCGACCACGATGTCGTCGGCGCCGCAGTACCGGTGCAGCAGCACGTTCCACGCGGTCAGCAGCACCATGAACGGGGTCACGCGCTCGGCGAGGCAGAACGCGTCGAGCCGGTCCTTCAGCGCGGCGGGCCAGGCGAACTCGACGGCACCGCCCCGCATCTTCATCACGGCCGGACGCGGGCGGTCCGACGGCAGCTCCAGCACCGGTGGCACCCCGGCGAGCTGCGTGGTCCAGTACTCCAGCAGCCGCGCGCCTTCGGGACCGTCGAGCCACTCGGTCTGCCAGCGGCTGAAGTCGAGGTACTGCGCGGGCGCCGGACCGAGGTCGCGGCCGGAGTAGGCGGCCTCCCACTCGGCGAACAGCAGCTGGGTGCTCCACCCGTCGCAGACGATGTGGTGCATCGACACGAGCAGCAGCGCATCGCTGGCGTCGAACACCACCAGTTCCGCCCGCAGCAACGGCCCGTCGGCGAGCGAGAACGGCTCCCCGGCCACCTCGGCGGCGCGCTCGGCCGCGAACGCGTCGCGGTCGGCGACGTCCACATGCGACACCACGAGCGAGAACTGCGGCTCCGGCAGGATCACCTGGCGCGGCTCGCCGTCGAGGTCGAGGAACACGGTCCGCAGCACCTCGTGCCGCCGGCCGACCTCCAGCAACGCCCCGCCCAGCGCGTCGGCGTCCACGGTGCCGCGCAGCCGGAAGGCGTACGGCACGTTGTAGACGGCGCTGCCGGGGTGCAGCTGGTCGAGCAGCCACAGCCGGCGCTGCCCGGACGACACCGGGTAGACGCCGAAGTCCTCACCCCGTTCGGCGAGCTGGGCGAACACCGCCGCCCGCTTCTCGGGGTCCAGCGCCTTCAAGCGCCGCAACACGTCCTGCACGACTTCCCCTCCAGTCACAGATCGAGCAGGTCGGCGACCGAACGCGAGGCCCTGGCCTCGGCTCGGATCACGCCGACGGGTACGGGTGTGGTGTCGCGCAACCGGTCGACCTCGGTCGCGATGCCGGCGACGGTCGGGTGGTCGAAGAGCGACCGCATCGGCAGCCGGACACCCAGTTCGCTCTCGACGCGGGCGAGGATCCTCGCCGCCTTCAGCGAGTGGCCGCCGCAGTCGAAGAAGTTGGTGTCACGTCCGACCGACTCCGCGCCGAGCACCTGGCGCCACAGGTTCGCGACGGCGACCTCGGTGAGCGTGCGCGGCTCGTCGAGCTCCTCCTCCGCGGCGATCTCCGGGTCGGGCAACGCGCGCAGGTCGAGCTTCCCGTTGCGGGTCAACGGCAACGACTCCAGCGGCACCAGCGCGGACGGCACCAGGTAGGCGGGCAGCGCGGCGCGCACGTGCCGCGCCAGTTCGTCGAGCTGCTCGTCGCCCGTCCGTTCCAGCACGACGTACCCGACCAGCCGGACGTCGCCGGCGGCGTCCGGGAGCGGCACGACCACGGCCTGGCGCACCAGTCCCGACGAGTGCAGGCAGGCCTCGACCTCGCCCGGTTCGATCCGGAACCCGCGGATCTTGACCTGCCGGTCGGCCCGGCCGAGGTACTCGAAGGTCCCGTCCGGCAGCAACCGCGCGAGGTCGCCGGTCCGGTACAGCCGCGCGCCGGGCTTGCCACCCAGGTGGTCCGGGACGAACCTGTCGGCGGTCAGCGCGGGGTTCCCGACGTAGCCGCGGCCCACGCCGTCACCGCCGATGCACAGCTCGCCCACGGCCATCGGTGGGACCGGCTCCAGGTACTGGTCCAGCACGTAGAGCTGGGTGTTGCTCAGCCCGCGCCCCAACGGGATGCGGCCCGGCGCGCGCTCGCACTCGTGGCTCGACGCGAAGGTCGTGGTCTCGGTGGGGCCGTAGCCGTTCACGACGTGCCGGGGACCGCCGGGGTGGGCGATGAGCGCGGCGACCGCGTGCTCGTCCGGCTGCTCGCCGCCGAACACGAAGTAGCGCAACCCGGACAGCGCGCCCGGCAGCTCGCGCGCCACGTGCATCGCGACGGACGTGGTGAGGAACAACGTGTCGATCGCGTTGGCCCGCAACCACTCCCCCAGCGCCGCCGGGTCGAGTGCCACGTCCTTGGGCAGGCCGACCAGACGACCGCCGTTCAGCAGAGCGCCCCAGATCTCGAACGTCGCCGCGTCGAACGTCGTCGTCGAGGCCTGCGCGACCCGGTCACCGGGCGCGAAGTCGACGTAGTTCGTGTCGCGGACCAGCCGGACCACGTTGCGGTGGCTGACGCACACGCCCTTGGGCATGCCGGTCGACCCGGACGTGTACATCACGTACGCGAGGTCGTCCGCGACCAGCGTCCGTTGTGGACGCTCGGCGGGGCAGGTGAGGACCATCGCCGACAGGTCGACCAGTTCGACGCCCAGCTCGACGGCACGATCGGCGAGCACCACGGCCGCGGAAGCGTCCTCGCACAACGCCTGCAGCCGGTCGAGCGGGTACTCCGGGTCGAGCGGCAGGTACGCGCCACCGGCCTTGAGCACGGCGATCGCGGCGACGACCCAGTCCACCCCGCGGTCCAGCAGGATGCCGACGGGCGTTCCCGCGGCCACGCCGAGGGTGCCGAGGTGGGCGGCGAGCCGGTTGGCCCGCTGGTCCAGTTCGGCATAGGTGAGCCGCACGCCGCCGAACTCGACGGCGACGTCCGCGGCGAAGCGGTCGACGGTCTGCTCGAACAGCTCGACGAGCGTCGCCTCCGCCGGGTACGCGGTGGCGTTCGCGTTGAGGTCGTGGACGATCCGGCCGCGCTCGTCGCCGGAGAGCAGCGACAGGTTCGACAGCCGCATGTCCGGCGCGCTGGTGAGCTGGCCGAGCACGGTGGCGAAGCGCTCGGTCAGGTCGACGACGTCGGCGCGCCGGTACAGCGCCGTGCGGAACTTGACCCAGCCGCGCATCTCGCCGCCGCCGGAGTCGGGCAGCTGCAGTTCGAGGTCGTAGAGGCTCTGGTCGCTGGTGCCCTGGACGAACGTGAACACGCACCCGCCGGCGGCCAGCGGACCGGCCAGCGGCGGCGGGGACGCGAAGACGACCTGGAAGACCGGGTGCCGGTCACCGTCCCCGGTCTGCCCGAGCGCGGAGCAGACCTCGTGGAACGGCGCGTCGCGGTGGTCGAGCGCGTCCAGCACGGCGCCGCGCACGACGTCCATCACCTCGCTGAACGTCGGGTCCCAGCCGAGGCGCACCCGCAACGCCAGCATGTTCACGAAGTAGCCGACCAGCTCGTGGGTGTCGGCGTGCTCGCGGCCCGCCGACGGCGAGCCGACCACGACGTCCGACGAGCCGGTCAACCGGTGCAGCAGCACGGAGAACGCGCTCAGCAGCACCATGAACGACGACGACCGGTGCGTGCTCGCCGCCCGGCGGACCGCGGTCGCCAGGTTCTCCGGCACGACGAGGGGCAACGACTCGGCGGCGAAGTCCGGCGGGGCGGGACGGGTGCGGACGGCCGGCAGCTCCAGCGGTTCCGGCAGGTCGGCCAGCTCGGTGAGCCAGTGCTCCACGCCGCCGTCGAGCGGCGCGATGTCGCGGTAGGCGACCGCGGGCCGGGGCAGCGCGACGACACCTCCGTCGACCGCGGCCTGGTAGCAGCGCGGCAGCTCGTCCTGGAGCACGGCGACGGACGCGCCGTCGATCGCGATGTGGTGCACCAGCAGCACGAGCTGGTGGCGGTCGTCCTCCAGGCGCAGCAGCACGATCCGCAACGGCAGACCCGAGGTGATGTCGACGCGGCGAGCGAGTTCGGCCGCTACCAGCGCTTCGGCGCGTGCGGTGCGTTCGGCAGGTGCGAGGTCGCGCAGGTCGCGTGCCGCGATCGACACGTGGGCCTCCAGCGCGACGGACGCCACCAGGACGTCGCCGTCCAGCCGGTAGCTGGTGCGCAACGGCTCGTGCCGGTCGATCACCGCGTTCAGCGCGCCGGCGAGCGCGTAGGTGTCGAGCTCGCCGGTGATCTCCACGTGCACCGGCACGGTGTTGAACGTGACGTCCGGCGCGAGCTGGTCGGAGAACCAGATCTGCTGCTGGCCGCGGGTAGCGGGGAACTGGTCGGTCACTGCACACCTTCCCTGGCCGCGAGCGACCGCACGACGCTCGTCACCGCCGCCGGATCGTCTTTGAGGTAGAAGTGGCCGCCCGGCCGGACCACGAGGTCGAAGCCGGCGACGGTGTGGTGCCGCCAGGCGGCGACGTCGGCCACGGTCGCGAGCGGGTCGTCGGTGCCGGAGACCGCGGTGACCGGCACGTCGACGACGTCGCGCGTGCCGTGGAACCCGGCGCACACCGTCAGGTCGGCGCGCAGCGTCGGCAGGATCAGCGCCAGCATGTCCCTGTGCGCCACCAGGTCCGCGGGCACACCACCGAGCGTGGTCATCCAGTCGAGCAGGCCCGCGTCGTCGAGCAGGTGGGGTGCGCCGCCGAACGGGAGGTGCGGCGCCTTGGCCGCGGACACCATCAGGTGCTCGACCTGCTCGCCCAGGCGCCGGGCCAGGTCGAACGCGAGCAGCCCGCCCATGCTGTGGCCGAACAGCACCACCGGTGCCGCGATCTCCGCGCGGACCGCCTCGGCCAGCGGCCCGGTGATCGCCGCGGCCTCGGTGAGCGCGGGTTCACCGAAACGCCTTTCCCTGCCCGGCAACGCCGCGACCCACAGGTCGACCGACTCGCCCAGCAGGTCCGCCCAGTCCCAGTAGGCCGACGCGCCACCCCCGGCGTACGGCAGACACACCACCCGCAGTGCCGCGCCCGGCCTCGGCTTCGGCCGGACGAGCCAGCCGCTTCCCCCGTTTTCGTTCACCAGACGAAGCTACGAAGCGGGTCTTAGCGCACCCTTCGGGAAACCTGACGGCTCTCTTATGCCTGTCCTGGCAGCACAAACGCGACCGGGGCCGCCGTTCGCACCAGCGCTGGCACGAACGACGGCCCCGGCCGCCGAAGAGCAGGCTCAGCCCGCCCGAAGAACCTCCGAACCCTTCGCACCGAACAGGTCCGGCTCGGCGGGCCGGACCCCGATGTCGCGCATCTGCTCCAGGTACACCTGGTACCGCCGCCGCGCCTCGCCGTGCCGTCCAGCGGCCCGCAGCGCCCGCACCAGCCGCACGTGCGCGCTCTCGTCGTAGCGGTCGAGCTCGAGCATCCGGATCAGGTAGCCGACCTGCAGGTCGGGATCGCGCACCAGCCGCACCAACGCCCGCAGCACGGCCGTGTACCGCGCGCACACCTCCTCGCGCACCTGGACGGCCCACTGCTCATAGGGCTCCTCCGCCAGGAACTCCCCCAGGTACAGCTCGTCGGCGTCGGTCAGCAACGACGCCGCAGCCGGGTCGCCACGCCGGTCGGCCACGAGCGCGGTGCTCGCGGCGTCCAGGAACCCCGCGACGTCGAGGTCCACGAAGGACAGGTCGAGCGACACCGTGTCGCGGTCCGCCACCAGCGGTTCGGCGTCGGCCGGCAGGCCCGGCACCGACAGCACCGCCCGCAACGTCGACAGCAGCACGGACAACCGGTTCGCCGTGCGGTCCGACCGGTCGTCCGGCCACAGCAGCTCCACGAGCTGCGGCCGCGGCACCGCCCGTCCCCGGTTCGCCGCCAGGATCTTGAGCAGGTCGCGCGCCTTCTTCGACTGCCACGACGCGGCCGGCACCGGGACTCCGTCGCGCAGCACCTGGAACCCGCCCAGCGTCCGCACGGCGATCCGCGCCCGGCGGCGAGTTCCCACTCCCAGCACGTCGGCCATCAGGACGTCGGTGCGCACCCCGTGCGCCCGCAGCTCGTTCTCGAACGACGTCGTCTCGGCACCGGTCGAGCGCGCCAGCGCCAGTTCCGCGGTCGCCGCGCCCACCGGGTCGCCCGCCGCCCGCCACACCATCGCGGCCTCGGCCAGCAACGCCGGTCCGTCGGCCGACGTCGCCGCCGCGAGCTGCAGCGCGTCCGCGAGACCCGCCCGGTCTCCGCGCCTGCCCGCGAGCGAGCGGGCCGTCGCCGCGTCCGCCCGCGCCGTCTCCCGATCCCCCGCGAGCACGGCGACCCAGCCGCGGGCGAGCAGCGCGGGCACCTCGCGCACCTGCAGCACCTGGCTCGTGGCCACCGCTTCCTCGGCCAGGGCCCGCGCGGCGCTCACGTCCTCGCCCGCGACGACCCGCGCGAGCGTCGCCCGCACCAGCGGGTCGGCACCGGGCAGTACCAGCGCCTCGTCGAGGAACGCCTGCGCCTGCCCGGGTTCTCCGCGCCTGCGGTGCGCCTCCGCCCTGACCACCAGGTTCCACGGGCACGTGCCGGCGTCGCGCAGGGCGTCGTCGAAGCGCCCGAGCCGCACGGCCGCCACCGCCCGGACGCCGCGGCAGTCCTGCTCGTGGCCGGTGAGCCCGGCCTGCCTGCCGAGGACGAGCAGCTCGTCGACCTCGGCGAGCGCCTGCTCCGGCCCGAACTCGTCCGCGAGGAACCTCGCTCGCTCGCACCGGATCGTGAGCTCCAGCATCCGGCAGCCGGCCCGGCGCGCCCGGTCCGCGGCCCGGCCGTAGTGCATCTCGAACGCCACCCGGTCACCGCCGAAGCCCGCGAGCACCCCGAAAGCCCTGCTGCTCCAGGCGAACGCGGCGTGCCCGCCACACCTCTTCGCCGACTCGGCGCACCGCTCGGCCAGTTCCTCCGCGCGCTCGATGCGCCCGGTCTCCCGGAACCAGCGCACCGCGAGCGACAGCAGCCGCACCTCGTCCAGGGACGCGAGGTCGTCGAACACCGTCCGCTCGAACACCTCGACGGCCTGGCCGGTCTGGCCCGCCAGCGCGTGCAGCTGCCCGCGGCGCCACGACAACCGCACGGTGTGCTCACCCGCCTGCTCGTAGCAGTGCAGCGCGCCGAGCCAGTCCCCCTTGTGCTGCAGGGCGAAACCCCACACCAGGTACAGCCGCGAGTCGTCGATCTCCAGTTGTTCCAGCGCGGCGAGCACCGCGTCCGCGTCGCCTCCGGCCACGATCTGCTCGTCGCGGCGCAGCAGCAACCGCGCGACCAGGTCCCACCTCCGCACGGCGACCAGGTGCGCGAGCGCGTCGGCGTGCGCACCGGTGCGTTCGCAGAACACGGCGGCCTTCAGCCGGATCTCCTCGTCCTCCAAGCCTTCCTGGCGCAGCAGGTCCGCGACGGGTTCGAGCACGCGCCAGTCCGGCCCGGTCACCAGTCCGCGCTGGGCCAGTCCGGCCAGCGTCTCGCGCACGTCGGAGAACCCGAGCGCGACGCAGAGCGCCGTGGACACCCTGCCCAGCAACGCGATCGCCCGCACCAGGCCCTGGTTCCGCTCGGGTTCCGCCGCCAGCGCGGAGGCCGCCATCTCCCCGGTCAGTTCGCCGTGGCACACCGCCGCGGGCCAGCCTCCGGTGCGCGCCAGCACCTCCGTCGCGTCCCCGTCGACGAGCGCGGCGATCTCCTGCTCGGAGAAGGCGAGCTCGCGCGCGCCGACCTCGGCGGCCGGTCCGGGGTCGAACGCGAGCGCGCCGCGCGTCAGCAGCACCAGGCCGAACCGGTCGGGGCTGGTGCGGCACAACGCCTCCAGCAGCCGGGCGCTCTCGCCGCGC
Organism: Lentzea sp. HUAS12; assembly: GCF_024125735.1. Lineage (NCBI taxonomy): Bacteria > Bacillati > Actinomycetota > Actinomycetes > Pseudonocardiales > Pseudonocardiaceae > Lentzea > Lentzea sp. HUAS12. The sequence continues at coordinate 1,610,339 of NZ_CP099738.1, read as the reverse complement.
ACCACGCCCGCGTCATCGACGACCAGCACGAGGGGTTCGTCGAGGTGCACGTCCAGCAGGCCGCAGATCAGGGCGGCGACCGTCTCGGCTCCCTGGGCCGTGGTCGTGATCAACTCGGCGGGCAGGCGCGGTAATCGCTGTCTCAGCGCGCGCAACAGCCCGCGCGACAGGCGTTCCAGCGACACGTCGGCGGCATCGAGCCACGCCGCCCTGCGCGTGGCCGCCCACGCGGCGACCGACGTCGTCTTCCCCCAACCGGGCCCCGCCGACACCACGACCACCTTGTGGGCGGCCGCGGCGTCGAGCGCCGCGGTCAGCGCGGGCCGATCCACCAGCCTTGCGGGTAACGCGGGCTGCAGCATCTTCGTGCACCACTTCCTACCTGTACGACCTGTCGGAAGCAGTGCACCAACGCCGTGCATCCGTGCCGCATCGATGACCGATGCACGGATGTCGTCGCTGGTCAGCTCACTTTCGCGACCTCGCGCACGACCGTCAGCGCGCGGGGTGCCGACCGGCCGCAGGCGCACCGCATGCAGCCCGTGCCGGTGCCGGCCAGATGCGCGCGGGCGTTGTCCGCGTCCACCGCGCCGTCCGGGTAAAGCTCGACGGCCCGTTCCCAGTGCGTGCGCGCCCACTCGTGCTCGCCACGGCGGGCGGCGACGTGGGCGAGTCCCTCGTGCGCCCGTGCCCGCACCATCGGCAGCACGCCCGCCATCGCCAGTTCCTCGGCCTCGCGGAACATCGCCTCGGCCTCGCGCACCCGGCCGGCGGCCAGGCAGGTCTCGCCGAGCCCGTTCAGCGCGTCGCCCTGGGGTTCGCGCAGGTCCATCCGCCGCGCCGAGTCCAGGGCCTCCCGCCCGGCGGTGAACGCGTCCGCGATCCGGCCCTGCCTGCGGTAGGTGACCCCGAGCCAGGCCAACGAGATGCACTCGCCGCGGCTCATGCCGATCTCCCGGCTGAGCCGCACGGCGCGTTCGAGCGCGGTGGCCGCCTCGCCGTCACGGCCGCGCAGCTGGGCGAGCCAGCCGAGGTTGATGAGCACCACGACCTCGCCGCCGGTGTAGCCGGCGCGCTGGTGCATCGCCAGTGCGGCGCGGAACCGGGCGTCGGCCTCGGCGTGGCGGCCGAGGTTGCAGTCGACGAACCCGAGGTCGATGGTCGAGTTGACCTCGGCCCGCTGGTCGCCGACGGACCGCGCGAGCTCGACGGCCTCCGCGAAGCTCCCGGCGGCGTCGGTCAGCATGCCCGCCTGCACCTGTGCGGCGCCGAGGTCGCGCAGACCGCCCACGACCGCGGGCAGGTCGCCCAGCTCGCGGCTGATCGCGATGGCCCGGCCGAGGAAGTCGAGCACCTCGCCGTGGCGGCCCTCCTCCCGCAACGCGAACGCCATGTTCGTCAACGCCATCGACTCCCCGCACCGGTCGCCGAGCGCCTGCGCGGCCTTCAGCGCGTTGCGGGACAACTCCAGCACGCCGGAACGCAGGCCCACTCGGGTCAGGTACGGCATCAGCAGGCACGGCAGCTGCCACGCGTGCACGTGCCAGCCGTGCGCGCTCGCGTACCCGGCCACCGCCACCATGTTCTTGTACTCGGCGCGGAGCTGGCGCACGTCGTCCTCTTCGGACTCGGAGGCGGGCAGCTCCGGTTGCCACGTCAGGTCCGGCTCGAAGCCGCGCCGTCCCGGCAGGGAGCGCCGGCCGCGCACGTCGGCGAGGTGCAGGTAGTAGTCGAACAACCGGTGCCGCGCGGTGTCCAGTTCGGACGGTGTGCCGGCGCGGTCGGCGAGGTCGAGGGCGCAGTCGCGGACGAGGTCGTGCAGGCAGTAGCGGTCGGACCTGCGCTGCATCAGCAGGTTGCACTCGACGAGCTCCTCCAGCACCTCCTGCGCGTCCCACACCGGCACCCCGGCGAGCGCGGCGGCGGCGTACGCGTCGAAGTCGGCACCCGGCACGAGTGACAGCTTCCGGAACAGCTCCTGCCGGTCGGCCGGGAGGTGCTGGTACGACAGGGCGAGCACGCCTGCCACGCTGACGTCGTTCGCGGTGAACGCACGGGCGCGGCGCTGCCGGTCGCGCAACTGCTCGGCGAGGTGCGCGACGCTCCACGGCCGCCGCCGGAAGCGCGAGGCGGCGATCCGGATCGCCAGCGGGAGCCCGCCGCACAGGGAGATCACGTCCGCGACCGCCTCGGGTTCGGCGTCCGCCCGCTCCTGGCCCGCGATCCGGCTGAACAACGCCACCGCGTCGGCTGCGGGCAGCACGTCGAGCGACACCGGGACGGCACCCTCGATCGACATCAGGTGGCACCGGCTCACCACCAGCACGACGGAGCACGACGCGCCGGGCAGCAGCGGCCGGACCTGGCCCGCGTCGGCGGCGTTGTCGAGCACCACCAGCAGGCGGCGGCCGGACGCCTCGGTGAGCCACAGGTCGCGACGTGCGGCCGGGTCCACCGGGATGCGCTCCGGTGGCACACCGATCTGGCGCAGCAGCAGTTCGAGCGCGGCGCCCGCGGCCAGCGGCGCGGTGTCCGCGGTGAAGCCGCGCAGGTCGACGTAGCAGCGCCCGTCGGGGAAGCGGTCCTCCAGCCGGTTCGCCACGTGCACGGCCAGCGCGGTCTTGCCGATGCCGCCCATGCCCTCGATGGTGACGATGGCGGGCCCCCGGTCGCCGACCGCCTCGACCAGTTCGTCCACTTCGGACTCGCGGCCGGTGAAGTCGGGGATGTCGAACGGGAGCGGCGACCGGCGGGGGTCCGCCACCGGGACCGGTCGCGCGCGCAGGAACTCGGCGTGCAGCCCGGTCAGCTCGGGGCCGGGGTCGACACCCAGCTCGTCGGCCAGCACCCGGCGACCCTGCTCGAACACGGTCAGCGCGTCGCCGCGGCGCCCGGCCCGGTCCAGTGCCCGCATCAGCGTGGCGCGCAGCGACTCCCGCAACGGGTGCTCGGCGACCTGGCCCATCAGCTCTCCCAGCAGCGAGGTCACCTCCCCCAGCTCCAGCCGCAGCTCGGCGAGCCGCTCCACGGCCTGCAGCCGCCGCTCCCGCAGCGCCTCGGCCTCCGCGTCGATCGACGGGGACGTGAGCCCGGTCAGCACCGGTCCCCGCCACAGGTCGAGCGCGCTCTGCAGGAACGCCACGGCCTGCGCCGGTTCGCCCCTCCCGGCGAGGACGTCCGCCTCGCGGATCCGGGTGCGGAACAGGTCCGCGTCGAGGCTGCCCTCCGGCAGGTCGAGACGGTAGCCGTGGGTGGTGGTCGTCAGGTGGCCACCGCCCCGCGTGACGACGCGGCGCACCGCGGCCGCCGCGTTGCAGACCTGGCGGCGGGCGGTCTGGGGCGGGTCCTCCCACAGCTCGTCGATGAGCCGGTCGAAGGACACGACGGTGCCGGTGCCGAGCAGCAGGAGCGCGAGCAGCTTGCGCTGCCGCTCCCCGCCGAGCGCGACAGGGCGCCCGGCGGACCGCAGCTCCAGCGGACCCAGAATCCGATAATCCATTCAGCCGCACGCTTTCCGTCTCGGAGTACGCCAGTGTCGGCCGTCGGCGGACATCGGTGGCACCGCGGCGAATACAGGAGATATCACCTTTAAGAGTGGACAAGAGGCGGAAAGATACCCCGGGTTTTCTGTACCGATTCAGCCTCGCATGGAATCACACTGCGGAGCCGCTCGGACACGCCCTGTTACCAGTTGACGAAGTGGACAAACGCTGTCATATTCCCCTCCGCAGTGATGAGGAAGGGAGGTTCCTCATCGCATCCGGGAGGGGATCAAGAAATGAGAACCGCGGGTTTCTTCGGCGCGCTGCTGGCGGCTGCGGCATTGGCCGCGATCACCATTGCCAGTTCTGCTTCGGACACGGCACCTGTCGATTCGGGCAACCAGACGGCACTCATCATCGGGCCGTGCACGACGGGCGAGTGCTGAACCGACCGGGATTTCCGGTCCGATGTCCACCGGAATGGACACCCAGGCCCGTGCCGCGAAAGGCATGGCCTTCACGGGCGCCGCACTCGGCGTGATTCTGCTCGCGACCACCGCCGCCCAGTTGCCCGCCGACGTCGTCGGACCGGGAATCAGCGCCCAGCGGGACGCGTTCCGGCTTTTCTGGCCCGTCGGAATGCAGCTCTTCACCAATGCGGCGGGGCGCGAGTTCACCGTCGTGTACCGCCACGACAAAACCGCCGGCACGTTCGTCCCGATCACCCGGACCGCGGGTGACCGGGACTACCTGGGTGGCCTCGACCGCGGTGCCTACGCAGACCTGGTCCGGCTGCTGGCCCTGGCACGGGGGCTCCCGGCGGACCGCTGGCGGGACTGCGCGGGACCGGCGGTGACCGACTGCGCCGCCGTTGTCTCCACAACCCCGGCAGTGACCTTGACCAGCTATTTCACCGATCCGACCGCGTGCGGGCCGACCGTCTTCGCGGTGGAGAGGCCCAGCCGGGAGGGGACGACCCGGCACGTCGTCCGCGTCGTCCCCGTGGAACTCACGTGCGCACCCCGATAGCCCGCGCGCTCGCGTTCGAACCCCGCACGCGCACCCTCGGCGCCGCTCGGTCGCTGATCGCGATCGCGGAACTGTCCGCACTCGTGTTCACCTCGGACACCGACTTGTTCCCGGCTGTGCCGAATGGACCAATCGGCCCCCGATGTGACGGTCTGCGCGCGCTTTCACTCTGGTGCGCGGACACTTCTCCGGCGGCGCAGACCGTTGTCCGACTGCTCACGATCGCCGCTCTCGTGCTCGCGGCCTCGGGTTACCGGCCGCGCTGGACGTGCATTCCCCAGTGGTACGCGACCTTCAGCCTCGCCGCCGCGATGCACGTGCCCAACGGCGGCGAGAACGTGGCGCGAATCGTCACCCTCTTGTTGATCCCGTTGTGCCTCGCCGACGATCGCGTCTGGCACTGGACACGTCCGGACATGCCATTACCGGCGTGGTGGAGCGGCGCGTCCTGGATCACCCACTGGGCCGTTCGAGTGCAAGTCGTGCTCGTCTACGGCCAGGCGGTCTGGATCAAACTCCGGGAACCGGAATGGCGCGACGGCAGCGCGATGCACCATGTGATGCAGGACGCGTATTTCGGAACCGGTTCGCTGCTCGTGCCGTTCGCGGATTCGGCACTCCTGTCCCCCGCGATCACGTGGGGGACGATCCTGCTCGAATCGGCGATCGTGATTTGCGTGCTCGGGAATTCCCGGTCGCGCCGCGCCGCGCTCGCGTTCGCCGTCGTGCTGCACGGCGGGATCGTGCTGGCGCTCGGCCTGGTGAGCTTCGGCCTGGTGATGATCGGCTTCGTGGCCGCCGCGAGCAGCGGCCGGGCGGAGCAGCCCGTCAGCGCGCCCGTGCCTTAGGGCGACGCGCCGCGGTGTTGCAAGGGGTGGCGACCTGGCTGCCGGAACGCGCGGATCCGTTGTCACCGAGGCGACCTCGACGAGGAGTACCAACGAGGCCGCGCGATGCGGACGGAGGAGACCTACGAGTTGGCCTTCGGGTTGGCCCTGCGCCCGCTGACCGATCCGCCCCGCATGGTCGTCGAAGCCCTGCACGCCAACGACAACGCCGATCGGACTGGCGTGTGGGTGCGACGTCTGTTGCCCGGTCATGCGGAAACCAGACGTTCCCGAATCCTGCTGAGTTCGGAGCACGCCGACGGTAGGCTTTGCTGGGAGCCGAGGTAGCCAGGAGGGGCGGGTGTTCGGTTCGGTCTTGCGTGCTCGGCGTCGGCGTGCCGGTCTCACCCAGGAGGCGCTTGCCGAGCGGTCCGGTCTGGGCGTGCGCACCATCCGAAAGCTCGAGAACGGTCTCATCCGCCATCCCCGCAACGACACCGTGCGGCTGCTGGCGGACGGGCTGAACCTCACGGGCGAGGACCGCGATGTCTTCCTCGAGTCCGCGCTCGCCGACGACGACACCGGCGTGGTGGCGCGGCGGCCGCCGCCGGTCTTCTCCCTGCCGTCGGACACGGCCGACTTCACGGGGATGGACGAGCAGATCGCGGTCATGGAGGCGCGGCTGGCCGAGCGGCAGACGGCCGAGACCGCGGTTCCGGTGGTCGCGCTCGCCGGCGCGGCCGGGATGGGCAAGACGACGGTCGCGGTGCACGTCGCCCACCGCCTGCGCCGGATCTACCCCGACGGTGGCATGTTCATCAACCTCCGCGGGACGCAAGCGAACCCGGTGCCTCCCGACGAGGCGCTCGGGCGGTTGCTGCACGCGCTCAACGAGTCGGCCGCCGCGTCAGCGCGCAGCCTCGACGAGAAGGTCGAGCGGTACCGGCTGACCCTCGCGGCCCGGCGCGTCCTGGTCGTGCTCGACGACGCGGGCGGCCTCGACCAGGTGGCGCCGCTCCTGCCGGGCCACCCCGGCTGCGGGGTGATCATCACCAGCCGTGCGCCGGTCGCCGGTCTGCCAGGGGTGATCACGCTCGACGTCCAGGCGATGAGCGAGTCGCACGCCCTGGGTCTGCTGCGGCACATCATCGGCGACACCCGGCTCAGCCAGGATCCGGCCGCCGCGGAAACCCTCGTGCGGCTGTGCGACCGGGTTCCGCTGGCCGTGCGGATCGCGGGCGCGCGGCTGGCCAACCGTCCACAGTGGCCGGTCGCGACGCTGGTGGGCCGGATGGGTGACGAGCGGCGCAGGTTGGACGAGCTCCGGCTCGGCGAGTTCGGCGTGCGCTCGTCGCTGGCGGTCAGCTACCACGGACTCGACGAGCTGGGTAAACGGGCGTTCCGGCTGCTCGGTTTCCTCGATCCGTCCGACTTCGCGGCGTCGACCGCCGCCGCGCTGCTCGCCGTGCCCGTCGCCGCGGCGGAGGACGTCCTCGACCGGCTCGCCGACGCACGGCTGGTCGAGTACATCTCGAAGACGGGCGGTCGGATCCGGTACCGCATGCACGACCTCGTCCGGATCTACGCCAGGGAGTGCGCCGAGGCGGAGGAGAGCGCCGAGGACCGCACGACGGCCGTGGCGCGCGCGATCACCCAGGCGCTGCGAGCGGTGGAGGCGGTGGCCGAGCACCTGCCGGTGGCCGTGCGCCGCCTGTACCAGCCGGACCTGGACCCGAGCTGGCTCGCGGTCGACGGAGGCTGTGGCCCCGAACTGCTCGACGAGGAACCGATGCTGGTCGCGATGGTCGAGCGGGCGAGCGCGCTCGGACTGGACCGGCTCGCGTGCGCGCTGGCCGAGGCCCTGGTGTTCGCCGTTTTCGGCACCTACAACCGCTTCGACGGCTGGGACCGCACCCACGCCGCGGCCTGCGCCGCCGCGGACGCGGCCGGCAACGACTCGGGACGGGCCGCGCTGGAATGCGGCCTCGGTCAGCTCCGGTACACCGAAGACCGCTTCGCCGAAGCGAAGCACCACTTCCAGCTGGCCATCGAACGCTTCCGCGCGGGCGGGAACCCGCACGGCGAAGCGGTCGCGACCAACGGCATCGGCACGGCCCACCGCGAACTGGGCGAACACGACCTGGCCCTGCTGTACCACGAACGAGCCCGGGAAGCCCTGTCCGCACTGGGCGACTGGCACGGCGTCGCGCACGCGCTCTACGGAATCGGCCACGCACACCGGGAACTGGGCCACGACGAACTGGCAGCACAGCACCTGGAAGAAGCGGCACGCCAGTACCGCCGCATCGGACACCACCGCGGCGAGGCGATCGCGATCCGGGGCATCGGCCTGATCCACCGGGCCCGCGACGAACACGAGCCGGCCGAACAGTTCTGCGCACGAGCACACCGGATCATCGAGACGACCGGCGACCGGCACCTGCGGTGCTACACCTCGCAGGCGCTGGCGAAGGTCTGGATCCGCCGCGGCGCGACCGACCGGGCGAGACCGGTGCTGCTGCACAGCCTGCGCGTGTGCCGAGAACACCAGGACCGCCTCGGCGTAGCGCTCGTGCTCCGCACGATCGGCGAACTGCACCTGGCGGAAGGCGACGCCGAGTCCGCCCTGCACTGGCTGAGCCAGGCCATGACGATCTGGCGTCACCTCCACCTCGTGCTCTGGCAGGCCCGCACCCTCCGGGACATCGGGGCGGCACATGCCGTCGCATCGGACTGCACCCGGGCCCACCCGCACTGGGCGGAGGCCATGACCATCTTCCGCGCCCACCGCACAAGGGAAGCGGGCGAGCTCGACACCTGGCGCCGTTCGTGGGGCTGCCACTGCGATCCGGACGTGCTGGTCGAGCGGTAGAGCGAGCCGGTCGACCCGCTCCACCGCTCAGCAGGAGGTCCCCCCTCGCAGACCTCCGTCCTACCTCACAGCCAGCCGGAGCCGACCGTGTTGCCACAGGGTGCGACCGGTGCCCAGCTGGCCGAGCCGTTCACCGGATCGGTGTGGTGCCACCAATGCAGGACGCCCGCCTGGTCGGCGGCGTAGATCCGGCCGTCCCCGGCCGCGAGAACGGTCTGGTAGTTGCAGGTCCCCTTGACCCAGCCGGACCCGATGCCCGCCCCGCTGCCTCCAGCCCACCCGGCGCCCGATCCGTCATCCGGCGTGAGATACCGGTACCACCGCAGCGATCCGTCGTGTCCGACGGCGTAGAGCACCCCGTTGGACGCGGTGATCGAACGGAACGTGTGCCAGCCCGACCCGATGACCTTGCCGGAGTTCGGTGCCCAGGAACCGCCGGCACCAGGCGTTCCGCGATACCGGTACCAGTGCAGGGCGCCGGTCCAGGAGACGCCGTAGACGACCCCCGCGCCGGCGGAGACGACGAACTTGAAGGAGTTCCACCCGGTGCCGATCAGCGCGCCGCTGGCCCCGGCGAACCCCTGGTCGGTGTCGTAGCGGTACCACTGCATGTCGCCGTTCGTGCGGACACCGAAAAGGGTCCGGTCCGCGGCGACGAGCTTGTCGAAGTTCTGGAACCCGGCGCCCGCGGTGAACGAGGACTCCCAGCTCGGCGTGCCCGAGGACCAGCCGGTGTGCTGGTACCAGCGCAGTGCCCCGTCGTCGGCGACGAGGTTCAACCGGCCCAGCTGGCCGGACACGACGTCGTTGGCGAGCTTCGCGTAGCGGATGGGGGAATAGGAGTTGACCTTGGACTGGGACCAGACGGCCGCCCGGGTCCGGTCGACCGCCCCGGTCTGCTCGTACACCAGCGCGCCGCCGGAGACCCACGCCACGAACAGGGCGGCGTGGTCGTTGTTGGGGTCGCTGTCCGCGATGTGCAGCAGCAGCGCGTCGCCTGGCGCGAGCTGCGACTGGGTGATCGAGACGGTCCGCCCGCCGGAGTGCGCCGGCCGCAGGTTGCCCGTGTCCCAGGCGTTCCCCCGGCCACCCATCCCCCAGACCATGGACAGGTACCCGGAACAGTCCTGCCGGTACGAGCCGTAGCTGTTGTTGTGGCAGGAAGACTGCGAGTACGGCACGAAGTCGCCGTAATAGTTGATCGGGTCGGCACTGGTGTCGACGCGGGCGAGCCACGACCGTGCCCGGCGCAGCACCTCGCTGCGGGACGGCACGAGATCGTTGCCGTTGTCCAGGCACGTCGCCTGGACCCCGACGTCCGGCTCGGCGACTGCGGTGCCCCCACCTCCCAGCAGTCCCGCCGTCACCACCGCGGCGGTGACGATGATCGTGGTCAGTCGTCTCATCATTCCCCCTCCTCGTCTGAGCGGTGCCGACGTTGCGCACCACCCGCACAGGAGCGTCTCGTGCACAGCGGCGGCGTGACAGGTCCAGAACCGGCCGCTGACCGGCACCTTCACGACCCGCGGGAGAACCTGTCCCGGTCGCCGGCGGTCTGCCGCCGCCTGCGTGTCGGTTGTTCGACCCACTGCGCCGAGCTGCACGTCTCGGTAACTTGCGATCACCCGAAGGCTTGAAGGAGCAGCATGTCCACCACCCGGCCCCTCGTCACCGGCCCGGCCACCTGCGTGGCGCGCGTGCCCGCCGGTACCAAGGCGCGCACGGTCATCAACGCTCACCGGAAAGACGACCGCGGCCGGAAGTGTGTGGGCGCGCTCGCGATCATCTGATCGGCAGCGCACCGCGATGCGCAAGGAAATGGCCGGTTTGCGCGTGTATGCCGGAGTCACCTATTCGGTGTTATGTCCGGTTCGCGGGAAAGATTCACCGTTCCACCGATGTATCGGTTACCCATGTCAATTGTCCTCCATCGACTCGGAGAGCCCCCGGCACCGAGTTGTGGATCTTGGTTGTGGCCCCACTGCGCCAGGGCGAGAGCCTGGCGCGCGGCACCTCGGTCCGGCACACCCCGCCCCGAAGGCGCGGCTACGAGTCCGACACGGATCCGATAATCACGACGATGCCCCGCTCGAGCTGTGCTACAGAACGCTCCACCGTTGCGCGACCGAGGTTCCGCGCTCCGCGATTCGGCCGTACCGACTGATCCGTTCGCCACCTGTTGAGACAAGGCGAGGCAGATTCGGATTCACAAAACCAATAGCTTCGAGACGCATCTGGAACACGTTCCTATAGCTGTTCTCAAGAGATGCTGCCAAAGTCGCTGGAAAAATCGGGCATCCATGCTATAAAGCGTCCACCTGGGGGTGTGCCGCAACGGAAAGACCATCGGTGACCGTGCTGGAGGGAACTGGACGATTGGTGTCGACGGACCATGACGACGCACTCGTTGAACTGGTCGGCCTGCTCGCCGAATGCTCGGCGGGAACAGGCAGGCTCGCGCTGGTCAGTGGCGGTTTAGCCAGCGGGAAGACGGAGTTGCTGCAGCGATTCCAGCGGCACGCCGCCGCCTCGGGGGCGTTGTTGCTGACCGCGACGGGCGCGCCTGCCGAGCGCCCCCTCCAGGCAGGTGTCATCGACCAGTTGTTCCACGGCGCCGGACTGCCGCCGGAATTAGCGGACCGCGTCTCCCACCTCATCACGCCGATCGCCGCGACCGTGACCGAACCCGGAACGGACGTACGCAGAACCCAACATTCTTACGTGCGACCCGTGCACGAATTGTGTCAAATCCTTCTTGAATTATCTCGGGAACGCCCGGTCGTGTTGTGCGTGGACGACGTGCAATTCGCCGACAGCTCCTCACTGCAATTCATCCTCTACCTGAGGCGGCGGATGAGGACCGGGCGGGTGGTCGTCGTGCTCGCCGAGTGGCAGCAGCCGCAGCCGACGCTGCCGCTCTTCCACGCCGAACTGACCCGGCGGCCGCACCACCGCATCCGGCTCGCACCGCTGTCGGTGCGCGGGATCGCCGACCTGCTGCGCGACCGGGTGCCCGATCCCGATGCGCTCGCGCCTGCCTGGCACGCCCTGAGCGGCGGGAACCCGATGCTGGTCCGAGCCCTCGTCGAAGACCGGGAGGCAGGGCACGAGACCTGTCCCGACCAGGTCGGTCCCGCGTTCAAGCGCGCGTTGCTGGAGTGTCTGCACCGCTGGGAGGCGGGGCTGCTCGAGGTCGCGCGCGCCATCGCCGTGCTCGGGGAGGAGCGCACGCCGGTCCTGCTCGGCCGGCTGGCCGGCACCACGCCCGAAGCCGTCGAGCAGGCGGTCGACGTGCTCACCGCCGCGGGCCTGCTGGCCGACGGCCGCTTCCGCCATCCCGGTGCGGGGCCGGCGGTCCTCGACAGCACACCCGGCGCCGAACGGGTGCGGTTGCGCGCCCGTGCCGCCGAACTGCTCTACCAGCGCGGCGCGGCGGCGGCCGTGGTGGCCGACCACCTCGTCGCCGCCGACCGGGTCGCGCCGGGCTGGCCGGTCTCCGTGCTGCGCATCGCCGCCGAGGAGGCGCTCATGGGCGACGACGTGGCAGCGGCCGTGCGCTACCTGGAACCCGCGCTGCCCGTGGTCGAGCCGGAGGAGCGGCTGGGCGTCACCAGCGTCCTGGTCCGCGCGCTGTGGCGGGTCAACCCGGCCGCCGCCGTCGTGCACATGGAACCCCTGCACGAGGCGATGTGGGCGGGCCGGCTGCGCGGCCGGGACGCCATGACCGTCGTGCACCACGCGTTGTGGATCGGAGACGAGGCCACGGCCGTACGCGCGCTCGCCGTGCTGCAGGAGAACCCCGGCATGCTGGACGCGCAGAGCGCGGCCGAGCTGCGGATCGTCTGCCAGTGGTTCCACGGCCTCGGCCCGGCGACCGCCGTGGCCACCGACCTGGTGGCCGACGCGGACCCGTGGGTGGCCGCGGCGCAGGCCATCGGCACGTTCTGGACCGCCGAGTTCCACCCCGACGCCATCGCCAGCGCCGAACACGTCCTGCGCAGCTGCCGGCTCGGCGACATGTCGCTGGAGGTCGTGCTCACCGCCCTGCTGGTCCTGTCCCACGGCGGCCACCCCGACCGGGCCGAGCGGTGGTGCGACCGGCTCACCGCCGAGGCCGTGCGCGGTGGCGCGGTGACCTGGCAGGCGGTCCTGGAGGTCCTCCGGGCCGACATCGCCCTGCGGCGCGGGGAGGTGGTGGTGGCCGCCGCCCGCGCGGAGACCGCGCTCGCCCTGCTGCCGCACCAGGGCTGGGGCCTGTCCATCGGCTACCCGCTGGCCGTCCTGCTGGACGCCAACACCGCGCTGGGCCGGCACCGCGTGATCGCCGACGTGATGCGGGTGCGCGTGCCCGACGCCATGTTCGCCACGGCCGCCGGCCTGCGCTACCTGCACGCCCGCGGCACCGGCAACCTCGCCGTCGGGCGGGTGCTGGCCGCCATCAGCGACTTCCAGAACTGCGGCACCCGGATGCGCGAGTGGCGCGTCGACCTGCCGGTGCTCGCGCCGTGGCGCTGCGGCCTCGCCCAGGCCAACCTCACCCTCGGCCGGCCGGAGGCGGCTCGTGAACTGATCAGCGAGCAGATGCTCCTGCCGGCCGGCGACCGCCGCACCCGCGGCGCGGCACTGCGGGTCCTCGCCGCCGCGGGCGAGCTCGCCGAGCGGCCCGCGCTCCTGCGCGAGGCCGTGCGGCACCTGCGGCGGGCGGGCGACCGGGTCGAGCTGGCCCGCGCCCTGTCCGACCTCGGCGAAGCGCTCGACACCCTGGGCGAGCACGCCGAGGCCCGCGAACTGTCCCGGACTGCGGCGGCCGAGACCAAGGCCTCGTACTCCGGTGCCCTGCCCATCCCGATCGACTGGGAAGACGGCGACACCGGTGACGGGCGATCGGTCCTGAGCGACTCCGAGCTGCGCGTGGCCGAGCTCGCCGCGAAGGGCCACACGAACCGCGAGATCAGCGGAATCCTCTACATCACCGTCAGCACGGTCGAACAACACCTCACCAGGGTCTACCGCAAGCTCGGCATGCGCAGCCGGGCGGACCTGCCGCACCGCCTGTCCCAGCGGACCGGCACCGGCCCACGGACCTCCGAAGCCCGAGGGTGACCCGAACTCCACCCGAGTAGAAAGAACCCGCCCATGCCCAACCAGTCCACCTGCCGCGTCTGCGCCGGGACGGTCACCGAGTTCCTCGACCTCGGCGACCAGCCGCTGTCCGACGCGTTCCGCCTGCCCTCCGACACCTCCGCCGAGTTCACCTACCGCCTCGCCGTGGGCGCCTGCGCGGAGTGCGCGATGGTGCAGCTGATGGAAGAGGTGCCCCGGGAGAAGATGTTCCACCAGGACTACCCCTACCTGTCCCAGGGATCGGCGGTGATGCGCGAGCACTTCCACTCCCTGGCCGAGCGGTTCCTGAGCACCGAGCTGGCGGGCGAGGACCCGTTCGTGGTCGAGCTCGGCTGCAACGACGGCACCATGTTGCGCACCGTCGCGGAGGCGGGTGTGCGGCACCTGGGCGTGGAACCGTCCGGCGCGGTCGGCGACCTGGCCGTCGAGGCGGGTGTGCGGGTCCGCAAGGACTTCTTCGAAGAGGCCACCGCACTGTCCATCCGGGACCAGGACGGTCCGGCCGACCTCGTGTACGCCGCGAACACGTTCTGCCACATCCCCTACGTGGACTCGATCCTGCGCGGCGTCGTGGCGCTGCTCAAGCCCGGTGGGGCGTTCGTGTTCGAGGACCCCTACCTCGGCGACATCGTCGAGAAGACCTCGTTCGACCAGATCTACGACGAGCACTTCTTCCTGTTCAGCGCGACCTCCGTGGACGGCATGGCCCGCCGGCACGGTCTGGAGCTGGTCGACGTCGAACGGCTTCCGGTGCACGGCGGCGAGGTGCGCTACACCCTGGCGCTGCCCGGTGCGCGCACGCCCTCCCCCGCCGTCGCCGCCCTGCTCGCCGAGGAGGAGGCGCGCGGCCTGCACGACCGCGCCGTCCTGGACGGGTTCGCGGACCGGGTCCGCACGATCCGCACCGACCTCGTGGCGCTGCTGGAGGACCTGAAGGCGAAGGGAGAGCGGGTCGTCGGCTACGGCGCGACCGCCAAGAGCGCCACCACCGCGAACTTCTGCGGCATCGGACCGGACCTGGTCGAGTTCATCAGCGACACCACGCCCGCCAAGCAGCACAGGCTGGCACCCGGCTCGGGCATCCCGGTGCGCCCGCCGGCCGCCTTCGCCGACCCCTACCCCGCCTACGCGCTGCTGTTCGCCTGGAACCACGCCGCGGAGATCATGGCGAAGGAGCAGGAGTTCCGCGAGGCGGGCGGCAAGTGGATCCTGTACGTGCCCGAAGTCCACGTGGTGTGAGCGTGCCGGGAGAACTGTCCGGCGCGCTCGTCGCGGTGCTCGGCGGATCGGGGTTCGTGGGTTCCGCGGTGTCCGCGCGGCTGGCGGCGCGGGGCGCGCGGGTGCGGGTGGTGGCGCGCAATCCCGGCGTGCCACCGTTCCCGGCCGAGGTCGTCGCGGCCGACCTCACCGAGCCCGGCGCGGTGGCCGCCGCGGTCGCGGGCGCGGACGTGGTGCTCCCGCTGGTGCTGTTCACCGGTGGCGGCACCTGGCGGGTCGCCGGCGGCGGGGCGGCCGACGCCGCCAGGGTCAACGTCGGCATCGTCGCCGAGGCGGTGGGCGCGGCGCGGGGCCCCGTCGTGTTCGCCGGCTCCACCTCGCAGGTGGGGCCGGGCGCGCCGGAGCGGATCGACGGCACCGAGACCGACCACCCCGAGTCGGAGTACGACCGGCAGAAGTGCGCCGCCGAACGGCTCGTGCTCGACGCGGGTGGCTGCTCCTTGAGGCTGCCCACCGTCTTCGGCCCCTCCACCGGCTCGCCGGACCGGGGCGTGGTGACCGCGATGGCGCGGCGTGCGCTCGCCGGGGAGCCCCTGACCGTGTGGGGGGCCGGGGACGTGCGGCGCGACCTGGTGTTCGTCGAGGACGTCGCCGAGGCGTTCGCGGCGGCCGTGGCGCACGCAGATCGGCTGGCCGGACGGGCGTGGCTCGTCGGCTCGGGCACCGGGATCGCGGTGCGCGCGTTGTTCGAGCTCGTCGCCGCCACCGCCGCGGACCTGACCGGTCGTCCGGCCGTGCCGGTGCGGTCGGTGCCGCCCCCGCCGTATGCCACCGCGTCGGACTTCCGCAGCCTCGTGGCCGACCCGGCCGGCCTCACCCTGGCCACCGGGTGGCGGGCCCGGATTCCCCTGACCGAGGCCGTGCCGAGGACCGTCACCCACCTCGCCCAGTCCTCTGTGGACAGAAGGTGACCGGGCACCCCTAACTGCGGTTAGGGGTCCCCTAAGCTGGTTGACCGCGCGGTTCGGGCCTCTGCACGCTGATCACCGTCCTGAGACGGAGGTCGTCGATGAAAGCCCGCGCACTCTCTGTCGGCGGAGCCTGGGAGTTCGAGCCCGAGGTGTTCCCGGACGACCGCGGCCTGTTCGTCTCGCCGTTTCAGCACGAGGTGTTCGCCGAGGCGGTCGGGGCGCCGCTGTTCGCCGTGGCCCAGGCCAGCGCCAGCGTGTCCCGCCGCGGCGTCGCCCGCGGTGTGCACTACGCCCGCACGGCACCGGGTTGCGCGAAGTACGTGACCTGTTCCCGCGGGCGCGTGCTGGACATCGTGGTGGACCTGCGGGTCGGCTCGCCGACGTTCGGCGAGTGGGACTCCGTCGAGCTGACGGGTGACGGCTTCCGCGCCGTCTACCTCCCGCCCGGGCTCGGTCACGCCTTCCTCGCCCTGGAAGACCATTCCACCGTGCACTACCTGCTGTCTCGCGGCTACGACCCCGCGGACGAGCTGGCCGTGTCCATTGTGGACCCGGAGCTGGCGCTGCCCGTGCCCGCCGACGCCGTGCTGTCCGAACGCGACCGCACGGCACCGGGCCTGGCCCTGGCACGCAGCACCGGGCTGCTGCCGGTACACGCCGCCTGAGCAGAGGAGAGCACATCAGGTGACCGCGCCCACCCGCCGACCCACCCCGACGCGCCTGGCCGAGTCGATGCTCGCCGCGCGTGACACCGACGCCGTGCACGCCTGGCTCGCCCGCACCGCCGAACACAGCTGGATGAGCGTCGAGCGGGTGCCGCTGGACGGTCTCGCGGGCTGGCTCACCGAACCGGGCACCGGCACCCTGCGCCACCACAGCGGCCGGTTCTTCAGCGTCGAGGCGCTCACCGTCGACCTGCCGGGCGCGCTCGTGCCGCACTGGTCGCAGCCGATCATCAACCAGCCGGAGATCGGCATCCTCGGCATCCTGGTGCGCGAGGTCGACGGCGTGCTGCAGTGCCTGATGCAGGCCAAGCACGAACCGGGCAACGTCAACGGCCTGCAGCTGTCGCCGACGGTGCAGGCCACCCGCAGCAACTACACCCGAGTGCACCAGGGCAAGCCCATCCCCTACCTGGAGCACTTCCGCGACACCTCCGGTCACCACGTCCTGGTGGACATCCGGCAGTCCGAGCAGGGCGCGTGGTTCTACCGCAAGCGCAACCGCAACATGGTCGTCGAGGTCGACGGCGAGATCGAGGTGCGCGAGGGGTTCCGCTGGTTCACCCTCGGCGAGATCGCGGGCCTGATGACCGTGCCGGACCTGGTGAACATGGACGCCCGCACGGTCCTGGCGTGCCTGCCCGGCGGCGGCGCGGCCCTCGCCTCAGCGGCCACCGACCCGTTCAGCGAAGCCCTGGTCCGGTCGGGAGATCCGGCCGCTCCCGGCGTGCACACGATCGGGGACGTGCTGAGCTGGATCACCGAGGTCCGCACGCGCACCGACCTCCGGGTCGCCCTCGGCCCGCTGGCCGGGTTGCCGGACTGGACGCGCGAGAACGGCGTCATCGCGCACCGCGACGGCAGGTTCTTCACCGTCGTGGGCGTGGACGTGCGGGCCGGCGGGCGTGAGGTCGGAGGCTGGTCCCAGCCGTTGATCGAACCGGTCGGCACGGGCGTGATCGCGTTCCTGGTCAAGGACATCGGTGGTGTGCTGCACGTGCTCACCCACGCGCGCACCGAAGCGGGCTACGCCGACGTGACCGAGCTGGCGCCCACCGTGCAGTGCGTGCCCGAGGCGCACGACCACCTGCCGGTGCGGCCCCGGTTCCTCGACGAGGTTCTCGGCTCGACCAGGATCCGCTTCGACGCCGTGCTCTCCGAGGAGGGCGGCCGGTTCCTCGGCGCCCGCAACCGGTACCTGGTCGTGGAGACCGACGCCGACGTCGCACGGGACGACCCCGAGTACCGGTGGCTGACCCTGCATCAGTACGAAGAGCTGTTGCGGCACAGCTTCTACGTCAACATCCAGGCCCGCACCCTGTTGCTGTGCCTGCGCAGTCTCGTCCCGCGCGGGTGAGGCGGGCGACGTGGTGACCGCGCCCGCCACCGGTCCGGTCAGAGCGTCGCCAGCACCTGCTTGAGCGCGTCGACCACGTGCTCCTGCGTCTCCTGGGGCAGCGACGGGTACATCGGCAGCGAGAAGATCTCCCGGGCCACCCGCTCGGTCACCGGCAGGCTGCCCTCGGCGTAGCCCAGGTGCGCGAACCCGGTCATGGTGTGCACCGGCCACGGGTAGCTGATGTTCAGGTGGATGTCGTGCGCCTTCAGGCGTTCCAGGATGTCGTCGCGCCGCGGGTGGCGCACCACGTGCACGTAGTAGGAGTGCGTGTTGCCCGGTGCGGTCGTGGGCAGCACCAGATCGGTGTCCGCCAACGCCTCCGCGTACCGCGCCGCCACCGCCTGCCTCGCCGCGACGTAGTCGTCGAGGCGGACGAGCTTGCGGCGCAGGATCTCCGCCTGCACCTCGTCGAGCCGGCAGTTGTGGCCGGGCGTCTCCACGACGTAGTACGTCTTCTCCATGCCGTAGTACCGGTGGCGGCGCAGGTTCGCGTCCACCTCCGGGTCGTTGGTGATCGTCGCGCCGCCGTCGCCGTAGGCACCCAGCACCTTGGTGGGGTAGAACGAGAACGCGGCGGCGTCGCCCATCGACCCGGCCACCCGGCCGTGGTGACGCGCACCGTGCGCCTGGGCGCAGTCCTCCAGCACCAGCAGGCCGTGTCGCCGCGCGAGCTCCTGCAACGGTTCCATGTCCACGCACTGGCCGTACAGGTGCACCGGCAGCAAAGCCTTGGTGCGCGGTGTGATCACCGAAGCGACCTGGGCGACGTCCATCAGGTAGGTGTCCGGGTCCACGTCGACGAACACCGGTGTGGCGCCGACGGCGTCGATCGCCAGCACGGTCGGCGCGGCGGTGTTGGACACCGTGACCACCTCGTCGCCGGGGCCGACACCGAGCGCCTGCAGCGCCAGGCGGAGGGCGTTCGTGCCGTTGTCCACGCCGACGCAGTGGGCGACGCCGTGGTAGGCCGCGAACTCCTCCTCGAAGGACGACACGCTCGGCCCGAGCACGAGTCTGCCGGAGGAGAAAACGGTCTCGACCGCGTCGAGTATGTCCTTGCGCTCCCATTCGTATTCGCGCGAGTAGTCCCAGACGAGCGTGGCCATCGGCAGCCCTTTCGCTGTGGTCGGCATCCCGGCCAGCCTAGGTCGGGCCCCCGACTAGGGGGTAACCCCTAATCTGCAGGTCAGGGTGGTCGCCGGAGTCCGCGCGAAGGCGAACGACCCCTCGTCCGGCCGCGTCGGGGGAACAGGGGTGATAGGGGTGTCCAGGCCGCTCGCGGGCGCTTTACGGTGACCACGCTCCCGGCAGGGTCGCCGGATTCCAGCACAACAATCGGGGCGAGGACGACAAATGTCGCGGCATTTCCTGTTCATGTGCCACCCGGATCACGGGCACGTCATCCCGAACCTCGCGGTGGTCACCGAACTGGCCGCGCGCGGGCACCGGGTCACCTACCTGACCGCACCGAGCATGGCGGACATCGCCGCCGAGGCCGGCGCCACCGTCGTGACCTACCCGTCCCGGTACCGCGACGCCGATTTCGCCCGCGTGGCCAACGATCCCGGTTACCTGATGGGCGTGCTGCTCGACGAGAGCGAGGCCATGCTCGCCACCGCGACGGCCGAGCTCGACGGCGACCGGCCGGACTGCCTGGTCTACGACACCTCGGTGCTCTACGCGGCCCGCGTGCTGGCCCGGCACTGGGACGTCCCCGCGACACAGGTCATCCCGGTGTTCGCCTCCAACGAGCACTTCTCGTTCCTCAACGCCATGTACAACCCCGAATCCGACGCCGCCGAGCGACCGGCCGGGGAACGGCCGAAGGAGATGCCGGAGTGGGTCGGCGCCACGATGGGGCGCATCGGCGCGCTGTGCGGCCGTTACGGGGTGGCCGCCGCGCCGCACGAGGTGTGGTTCGAGGTGCCGCCGCTGAGCCTGGTCACCGTGCCGCGGGAGTTCCAGTACGCGGGTGAGACCTTCGACGAGCGGTTCGCGTTCGTCGGGCCGTGCGTCGGCGACCGCAGCTTCCTCGGGGCGTGGACGCCGCCCGCCGGCGACCTGCCCGTGGTGCTGGTGTCGCTCGGCGCGGTGTTCAACGAGGACGCGGGTTTCTTCCGCACGTGCGTCGAAGCGTTCCGCGGCAGGCCGTGGCACGCGGTGATGACCACCGGCGGCGGTGTGGACCGCGCCTCGCTCGGCGACCTGCCGCCCAACGTCGAGGTGCACGACTTCGTTCCGCACGTGGCGGTGCTCGAGCACGCGTCCCTGTGCGTCACCCACGCCGGCATGGGCACCGTGATGGAGGCGTTGCGATCGGGCACGCCGATGGTGTGCGTCCCCGGTTCCGCTCTCGACCGGCCCACCGGGTGGCGGGTCCGCGAGCTGGGCCTGGGCACCGTGCTCTCCCCCGCCGACCTCACGCCCGAAGCGCTGGTCGACGCGGTCACGTCGGTGCTCGGCGACCAGGACATCGCGGCCCGGTCGGACCTCATGCGCAAGGCCGTCGCGGACGCGGGCGGTGCGGCGCGCGCCGCCGACGAGGTCGAGAAGCACCTGGCGCGGTCGCGTTGACCGCCGCCCCGGCCGAGTTCGGCGTGCTGGGCCCGATCCGGTTCCTGCGGGACGGCGTCGAGGAACGGGTGGGCGGTCCCCGCGAGCGCGCGGTGCTGGCGCGGCTGGTGTTCGACGCCGGCCGCGTGGTCAGCGTGGACCGGCTCATCGAGGCGGTGTGGCACGGCGACCCGCCGGCCAGCGCACGCGGTCAGATCGCGATCTGCATGTCCCGGCTGCGGCGGGCGCTCGGCGAGGCGGGCCGGGTCATCGACACCGCGAGCCCCGGGTACGTGGCGCGGCTGGACGAGGACGCCGCCGACTGGTCGCGGTTCAACGGACTCGTCGGCCGGGCCCGGTCGCGCGCGGCGAGTGGTGACGTGGCGGGCGCCGTGGCGCTGTTCCGCGAGGCGCTGGGGTTGTGGCGCGGGGTGCCGTTCGAGGACCTGCCCGGTCTGCGCGCGGAGGCGGTGGCGCTGCAGTCCGCACGGCTGGACGCGGTCGAGGCGTGCGCCGAGCTGGAGCTGCGGCTCGGACTGCACCACCGGGTCGGCAAGGACCTGGCCGCGGTGGTGGCGGAACACCCGCTGCGCGAGCGGGCGCGGGCACAGCTGATGCTGGCCCAGTACCGGTCGGGCCGGCGGGCCGACGCGTTGCGCACCTACCAGGACGCCCGGCGGGTGCTCGTCGACCAGATCGGCCTGGAACCCGGTCCGGAACTGCGGGAACTGCACGAGCAGGTGCTGCGTGACGCGCCGGCGCTGCTCACGCCGGTCCGCGTCGAGGTGCAGGCGGTCGCGCCGTCCCAGCTGCCGCGCCAGGTGCTGCCGTTCGCCGGTAGGCCGGCCGAACTGGCCGAACTGGACGCCGCCCTCGCCGCGGGCCCCGACGTGCCCGGCGTGGCCGTGCTGTCGGGTCCGGCCGAGGTGGGCAAGACGGCGCTGGCGCTGCGCTGGGCGCACCAACGCCTGGACCGGTTCCCCGACGGGCAGCTGTACGCCGACCTGGTGGACGACTTCGGCTGCCCGGTACCGCCGGCCGTGGTGCTCGACCGGTTCCTGCGGGCGCTCGGCGTGCCCGCGTCGTCCATTCCGGACGATCCGGGCGAGAAGGTCGCGCTGTACCGCAGCACGGTGTCGCACAAGCGCGTGCTGGTGGTGCTGGACGGCGCGGTGGACCACGCCCAGGTCCGGCCGTTGCTGCCCAGCGGCACGCACACCAGGGCCATCGTCACCAGCAGGCTCCCGATGGACGAGCTGGTCGCCCGCCAGGGCGCGCACCGGGCGTTCCTGCCACCGCTGACGGCCGAGGAGTCGTGGCAGCTGCTGACCATGCTGCTCGGGCGTGACTGGGTGGCCGAGGAACGCGGTGAGGCGAACAGGATCGTCGGCTCGGCCGACGGCTTCCCGCTGCCGCTGCGCCGCGCGGCGGCGGGGGTGCGGGCGGCACCGCACCGCCAGGACCGGCGGCTGGCCGGCGTGCCCGCGTGACCGGTGCCACCGGTTCGGACGGTGCGTGGCGTGGCGGGCGGCACCAGCGCTGCGTGCCGCGCGATCCTGGTTCCGGCTAAGACAAGGGCGTTCCTCGGCAGGCCCATCAACCCCGTGCGAGAACCGCGTCCACCGCAGCCGACAGCGCGTCCGCCGACGCGGCAGCCGTGCTGCGCCAGGCCACGTGACCGTCCGGCCGCACCAGCACCGCGCCCACTCCACCCACGCCGTAGACCGAGGCCCACTCCGGTGACACCACCGCGGTCGAGCCGTCGGCCGACACCTCGACCGCCGCGATCGCCACCCCGGTCCGGGAGCCGACCTCCTTCGCCGCCTGCGCCCAGCCGCTGCCCGCCGGGGTGAGCAGGACGAACCCCACGCCGAACAGGTCCAATGTGGACGAGTTCTCCACACCCCGGGTCAGGGGCACGTGCGGGGCGCGGTGGCCCGGTCGCGCGGTCGCGACGTAAGTCCGATACGGGTCCTCGACCGCCGGTGCGCCGGTGCCGTCCGGCACGACGGCGGCGGAGTCGTAGTGGAAGCCCAGGACCAGGCCCTCGCAGCTGCGGCGGCCCGCCTGCTGCGCGATGGCCTCCTTCATGGACAGCTTGCCCTCCATCATCTGGAACGTGATGAAGGCGTTCGCCAGGCTCTCGCCGACGGTGCGCTCGCCGATCGGGTGACGCTCGGCGTCGTAGGTGTCGAGCAGGGCCTCGCCGGCCGTGCCCGACAGCACCGCCGCCAGCTTCCACACCAGGTTGTGCGCGTCCTGGATGCCGCAGTTCATCCCGAAACCGCCCTGCGGCGTCGACACGTGCGCCGAGTCGCCCGCCAGGAACACCCGGCCCTCGCGGAAGCGCGTCGCGGTCACCGCCTGTTGCAGCCACGGCATGACGCCGACCAGTTCGACGTCGAGGTCCGGGACGCCGACGGCCTCGCGCACCACCTGCACGCAGAACTCGGGCGTGAAGTCGGCCTCGCTGCCGCCCTCCGCCGGGTCGTAGCCGGTCTGGATGATCCAGCGCCGCTGGTTGTCCACCGCCTCCACCGCGCACGGGATGGCGCTGCGGAGGAAGTACAGCGCGCACATCCGGTCGGTCAGCAGCGGCACCAGGTCGGCGTCGAACATGATGCTGATCATGTGCCCGAGCGGCGGCGGGCCCTCGACGCCGATGCCGAGGCGGTCGCGCACGGTGCTGCGTCCGCCGTCCGCGGCGATGGCGTAGCGGGCGCGCACGGTGGCGCGTCCCGACTCGGACTCGACCACACCGTCCACACCGGACTCGTCCTGTTCCAGGGACGTGAGTGTGGTGGAGAACCGGACGTCCGAGCCGGGCGAGCTCTCGGCCAGTCCGCGCAGCACCACCTCGAACTTGTCCTGCGCGCAGATGTAGGTGTACGTGGGACTGTGCGGCGCGTCCTCGGCGACCGGGGCGACCTCGCGGTGGAAGTCGTTCGCCGTCAACGACGAGCCGACGCCGACGGCCAGGCTGTCCTCGCGCGGCAGGCCCACGCGCTCGACCTCCTCCGCCAATCCCCACGCCCGCACCAGTTCCATCGTGCGGGTGGACACCAGGCGCGCCTT
This sequence comes from Lentzea sp. HUAS12, assembly GCF_024125735.1. Lineage (NCBI taxonomy): Bacteria > Bacillati > Actinomycetota > Actinomycetes > Pseudonocardiales > Pseudonocardiaceae > Lentzea > Lentzea sp. HUAS12. The sequence continues at coordinate 1,587,067 of NZ_CP099738.1, read as the reverse complement.
GGGGAAGATCGACGTCCCGGCGTGTCGCTCCACCAGCAGCGACGTCAAACCGTTGCGGGAGCACTCGATCGACGCGGCGAGGCCGACCGGGCCACCACCCACGATCAGGACGTCGACCTCGAAGTCAGCCATGAGCAGGAGCCTGCGACACCGCCGCGGGGACGTCAAGGAGGCGGATATCGAACTGATAGAGCACTGAAGTCGCAGGTCAGTAGCGTTGCGCTCGAACGACGGCGTGCCCAGCGGGCAGGCCTGGGACAACGGGGGAGGCACCATGTTCGCCGAAGGATCGGTCGCCGTGGTCACCGGCGGGTCGCGCGGCATCGGGCGGGCTGTCGTGGTCGACCTGGCGGCCCACGGCGTGCACGTGGTCGTCAACTACTCCCGTTCGGAGGAGCAGGCCAAGGAACTGGTCGCGCAGGTCGAGCAGAACGGCGGCAGCGCGAGCGCGGTGCGCGCCGACGTGACCGACGAGGACGCGGTGCGCGAGCTGTTCCGCTCCGTGCGCTCCGAGCACGGCAGGCTCGACGTGCTGGTCACCAGCGCGGGCGTGACGCGCGACCGGCACCTGGTCGCGATGAGCAGCGACCTGTTCCGCGAGACGATGGACATCAACCTGCACGGCACGTTCCTCGCCTGCCGCGAGGCGATGCGCATCATGCAGCACCAGCGGCGCGGCGCGATCGTGACCCTCAGCTCCGCGAGCGGCCTGGACGGCGGCTTTCCCGGCCAGACGAACTACGTCGCGTCCAAGGGCGCGATCATCGCGTTCACCAAGGCGCTGTCCTACGAGGCAGCTCCCCACGGCGTGCGCGTCAACGTGGTGGCGCCGGGATTCGTCGAGACCGACATGACCAAGGTCATCCCCGCGAAGCTGCGCGACGGCTACTCCTCGCGCATCCGGCTCGGCCGCATGGGCCGGCCGGAGGAGATCGCGAACCTGGTCACGTTCCTGGCCTCCGACAAGGCCTCCTACATCACCAGCGAGACGTTCGTCGCCAACGGCGGCGGGCTCGGCTGATCCCCCACCAGGAAGAACCAGCGAGCCGCAGTACACAGTGGACGGAAGGACAAGCGTGACCCTCGACGAACTGCGCGCCACCGCGGCCGCCCGGCACGACACGTGCGCCCAGATCAAGAAGATGATCGTCTCGCGGCTCGACCTGCCGATCGAGCCCGCGTGGATCACGAACGACCAGCCGCTGTTCGGCCGCGGCCTGGAGCTCGACAGCCTCGACGTGCTCGAGCTGTACGTGGCGATCGAGGCCGAGTTCGGCGTCGCCCTCTACGACAGCGACATGTCGGTGTTCGGTTCCGTGTCGCGCCTGGCCGACCACGTGAACCCGGCCCTGGCCGAGCAGGCGCCGACCGGGTCGGCATGACGGCGACCCGGGAGCCCGTGCGCACCGGGACGTCGCTCACGAACGACCAGCTCCGGGAGATCCTGCCGCACCGGTGGCCCTTCCTGCTGATCGACCGGGTCGAGAAGGTCTCCCCCGGCGCCGGCGCGGTCGGGATCAAGAACGTCGCGGCCACGGAGATGTGGTTCCAGGGGCACTTCCCGAGCGCGGCCGTGCTTCCGGGCGTGATCGTCGTCGAGGCGATGGCCCAGCTGGCCGGCGTGGTGGTCGCCCTCGCCGGCGCGGGACCGATCGGCTACCTGGCGGGCGTGCGGTCGATGCGGTTCCGGCGCCCCGTCGTCCCAGGGGACCAGCTCCTGCTCACCGCCGACCGCACGGCGGGAGGCCGGGGCTTCACCGAGTTCAAGGTGAGCGCCAGGGTCGACGGCCAGATCGCCGCCGAGGGCACCATCACCATCGCCGACCCGGCAGCCACCAGCCCTACCGGAAAGGTTTGACACGCCAATGGAATCCCTGACGTCGCCGGTGAAGGCCGCGCACCCCGAGGGGGCCGCGTACGGCACCGTCCTGGACGCCGAGGTCGCGCTCCGGTTCAGCACGCTCGACGCCGAGTACGAGGCGATCCGGGAACGCGCAGCCCTCCTCGACCTGTCCGGCGAGCGGATCATCGAGCTCTCCGGCGGCAACGCCGTCGACTTCGCGCAGAAGGTGCTGGCGCGCGACGTCGAGTACCTGACCGCCGAACGTTGCATGACGAGCCTGGTGCTCGCCGAGGACGGCGCCGTCGTGGACCAGGTCGTGGTGTGGGGCCGGGAGGACGGCCTGCTGCTGGAGTCCTCCACCGGTGCGGGCACCCGGCTGCTGGAGCACCTGCGCGCCCACGCCGAGGACGGCGTGGAGATCACCGATCGCACCGCGGAGTACGCGCTCTTCGGCCTGGAGGGCCCGTACGCGTGGGGCGTGGTCGGACGGCTGATCGACGGCGAGCTGGCCGCGCTGCCGTTCGAGTCCGTTGTGGACAGCCAGTGGGACGGCGTGGACATCCTCTTCGCCCGCACCGGTGTGACGGGCGAGTACGGGTACAAGGTCCTGGTGCCTCGCGAATCGGCCGAGCGCCTGTGGGCCAAGGCCCTGGAGCACGCCGTGCCCGCCGGCCAGGAGGCCGTGGAGCTGGCCATGCTGGAGGTCCGGCAGCCGGTCGTGCGCCACGAGGCCGGCGAGGGCGTCGACGTGCTGGAGATGGGCGCGGGCTGGCTCGTGGACATCACCAAGGACGAGTTCGTCGGACGCGACGCCGTGGTGGCCGCGTTCGAGGGCACGGCGGAGCGCCGCACCGTCGGCTTCTCCGGCGGCGCCGAGGTGCCCGCGCCGGGCACGCCGGTCACCGTGGGCGGGGAGAAGATCGGCGAGGTCGTCCACGCCGTGCACAGCATCGGGCTGAAGTCCGCCCTGGGCCTGCTGCGGCTGCCGCCGGACCTGGCCGCCGCCGGGCTCAGGATCACCGTCGGCGACACCGAGGTCGTCACGCTGACCAGCCCGTACGTCACGCCCAAGAGCTGGAGCACCCCGATCATCTGATCTGGTCCCCCGGGCCGTCGCCCGGGGATTGCGAGGAGGAGCAAGCATGGCGCTGCGGCCAGTGGTCATCACCGGAGTCGGGGTGATCTGCGCGGCGGGGCGGGACCCGGAGGAGTTCTGGGCGCGGCTCACCGCGGGCGCGGGCGGCATCACCGCCGTGGAGGACGAACGGTTCGCCGCGTTCGAGGCCAGGTTCGCGGGCCAGGTGCCCGACGAGTGGATCGACGCGCAACTGCCGGCCGAGGACACCGGGCTGGACCGCACGGCCCGGCTCGCCCTCGTCGCCGCCCGGCAGGCGGTCACCTGGGCAGGGCTGGGCGCGGACCTGCCAGGGGACCGGTTCGGGCTGGTCCTCGGCAAGTGCCAGGCCACTCCGACCGCGGCAGGCGGCTACCAGCCCATGCACGCCACGGGTGACGTCGTCGCCGGCAAGCTCGGCATGACCGGCCCGCGCATCCTGGTCTCGACCGCGTGCGCGGCGGGCGGCAACGCGGTCGGCCTGGCCAAGGACAAGATCCTCACCGGCGAGGCGGACGTGGTGCTCGCCGGTGGCGTCGACCCGCTGCTGTTCGGCACCTACGCGGGATTCGCGGGCCTGCACGCCCTCAGCACCCGCCCGTGCGGCCCCTACAGCCGCTCGGACGGCCTGAACCTGGGCGAGGGCGCCGCGTTCCTGGTCGTGGAGGCGCTGGACCACGCGCTGGCCAGGGGCGCGGAGCCACTGGCCGAGGTCGCGGGCTACGGCCTGTCCGCCGACGCCTACCACGCCACCGCGCCGGACCCGACCGGCCGCGGCGGCATCACGGCCATGCGCCGGGCGCTGACCGACGCCGGCCTGGACCCCGACGCCGTGGACTACGTCAACGGGCACGGCACCGGCACGCCCGCCAACGACTCCATGGAGAAGAAGGTCATGCGCGCCGTGTTCGGCGAGCGGGCACCCCAGGTGCCGACCAGCAGCATCAAGAGCTTCGTCGGGCACACGCTGGGCGCGGCCGGTGCGGTCGAGGCGGTGGCCAGCGTGCTGGCCCTGCGCACCGCGACCGCGCCGCCCACCATCGGGTTCACCGACGAAGCGATCGCGGAGTCCACTTTGGACTTCGTGCCGAACACCTCGCGTCCGCTGCCCATGGACGTCGTGGTCTCCAACAACTACGCGTTCGGCGGCAACAACGCCTCGCTCGTGCTGCGCCGCCCCGGCGGCCTCCGCGAGTACGACGACCTGCCCGCCGCCGAGGTCGTCCTCACCGGTCTCGGACCGGTCACCGGCCTCGGCACCGGCATCGCCGAGGTCGCCGAGGCGGTCGCCAACGGACGCACGGCGGTCGGCACGGAGCCGTCGCTGGAGGGCCGCACGTTCGCACCGCGCTCGCTGTGGCGGCACATGAACAACCTGTCCCGCATGGCGATCGCCGCCTCCCGGCTGGCCTGGGAGGACGCCGGGCTGAAGCTGCCCCGCGCCGCCCTGGACAACGTGGGCGTCATCTTCGCCACCGCGGCGGGCTCGGTGGAGAGCACCGGCGGGTTCGACGAGAGCGTGCTGGCCAACCCGAACAAGCCCGCCGTGCTCAGCTTCTCCAACGTGGTGCTCAACGCCACCGGCGGCGCGGTGTGCCAGACCCTGGGTCTGCGCGGCCCGACGACGACGATCTGCAACGGAAACGCGTCGGCGTCCATCGCGCTGGACTGCGCGGTGGAGACCATCCGGGCCGGCAAGGCGGACGTGGTGATCGTGGTCGCCGCCGACGAGGCACCGAGGCCCGGCGACGGCGCGCAGGTGGACCCCTACGACCGGAACTCGGGCGAGGCGCCCGCGTCCGCGTCGGTGGCACTCGTCGTCGAGTCCGCCGCACACGCCGCCGCCAGGGGCGCGACGCCGTACGCACGGGTGCTGAGCAGTGCCCATGCGAGCGCGGGAGCGGGTGACGAGCGGTCCCTCGTGGAGCGCGCCATCACCGCGCTGCCCACGGAGGGCGTGGACCTGGTGGTCGGTGCCGCCACCGGCGGCCCGACCGACGAGGCGGAGGCGAGCGCGGTGCTGGGCGCCGTCCCGTCCGCCCGGCTCACCGCCACCGCGGGCCTGACCGGTGACGCGGGCGCGGCCACCGGCGCGCTGAACCTGGCGCTGGCCGCGCTCGCCCTGCGCGACGGCGTCGCACCGGCCATCACCCGGCTGACCAGTCCCCGTGCCGGCACGGTCGAGTCCTACGTCACCAAGCCCGAGCTGCCCGCCACACCGGCCAAGGCCCTGGTGCTCAGCGCCGCGCCCGGTTCGGTGCGCGGAGGAACCCTGCTGGGTGCGGTATGACCGGTCTGCCCTTCGACGTGCTCGAGACCGACCGGCTGCTCACCACCACCCGGTCGGTGCGCCGCCGGCTCGACCTCGACCGGCCCGTTCCCCGCGCGGTGATCGAGGAGGCGCTGGAGGTCGCCGTCCAGGCACCGACCGCGAACGACCAGCAGAACTGGCGCTGGGTCGTGCTCACCGAGCAGGCGGTGAAGGACCGGCTGGCGGAGCTGTTCGACATCTCCTGGCAGTTCCACCAGAAAGAGGTGTGGACGCGCTCCGGGCGCCGCCGCAACACCCCACAGGCCAGGAAGAACAACGACTCGGCCGCCGCCCTGGCCGAGACCATCGCCAGGGTGCCCGCGCTGGTGATCCCGTGCGTGCTCGGCCGGCCTCCGGACATCGGTGCGATCGACGCCGAGTGGCTCGGCGCCACCGGCACCCGCAACCTCGGCACCTGGCAGGAGGGCGTGCGGATCGGGGCCATGCGCGCCAGCAACTTCTACGGCTCGATCTTCCCCGCGATCTGGTCGTTCCAGCTGGCCCTGCGCAGCCGCGGCCTCGGCAGCACGATCACGTGCATGCACCTGCCGTTCGAGCGGCAGGTGGGCGAGCTGCTCGGCATCCCCGCCGGGGTCACCCAGGTCTGCCTGGTCCCGGTCGCCTACACGATCGGCACCGATTTCCGCCCCGCCAAGCGGGTTCCGGCCAAGGAACGCACGTCCTGGGAGAGGTGGCGGGCATGACCGTCGAGCACACCGGAGTCGACGTCGTCGTGGTGGGCGGCGGTATCGCGGGCGCGTCCGCCGCGGCCAACCTCGTGCAGCACGGCCTGTCCGTGGTGCTGCTGGAGAAGCAGGAGACCTACCAGGACATCGTGCGCGGCGAGTGGATCGCGCCGTGGGGCCTGCGCGAGGCGCAGACGCTGGGCGTCGAGGAGGCGTTCGGCCTCGGCGGCGCATGGGAGATCCGCGAGTGGACGCAGTGGGACGAGACGGTCGACCCGGCCGAGGCGGAGACCGTGGACATGACGCGGTTCGTGCCCGGCGTCGGCGGCCCCATGTCGTTCCCGCACCACGAGGTCTGCGCGCTGATGGCCGAACAGGCCGAGGACGGCGGCGCGAAAGTGGTCATGGGCGCGCAGCGGGTCCAGGTCACCGCCGGCACCAGTCCGCAGGTCCGCTGGACCCACGCCGGGCAGGAACACCTGGCCAGGCCGCGCATCGTCATCGGCGCCACCGGCCGCGGCTGCACGGTCGGCCGCCAGGTCGGCGTGTCCATGGCGACCTCGGTGCACCACTGGGGCGGCGGGCTGCGGGTCAGCGGCCTCGACGACTGGCCGATGGACGTGCAGGCGATGGGCACCGAGGACGAGAAGATGTTCATGGTGTTCCCGCAGGGCGACGGCAACGCCCGGCTCTACATCAACTTCCCCACCGCCAACCGGAAGCTCTACCAGGGCCCGGAAGGCGAGAAGCGGTTCATCGCCGACTTCGAGCTGGCGTCCCTGCCCGACCGCGGCAAGGCCGTGTACAGCGCCGCCAGGTCGATCGGCCCGCTCAAGCTGTGGCCGTCGGTGGCGATGTTCCCCGAGCAGCCGATCGTCCTGGACGGCGTGGTGCTCGTCGGCGACGAGGCGGGCAACGCCGACACCGTGCTCGGCACCGGCCTGTCGTGCAGCCTGCGCGACACCCGCGCCGTGTGCGAGGTGCTGACCGGTGGCGACGACTGGTCGCCCGCCGCGTTCGAGGGGTACCTGGCCGAGCGGAAGTTCCGGATGGACCGGCTGCACTTCGGCGCGGGCATCATCGCCAAGCTGCACTGCGAGTTCGGGCCCGTCGCGGCCGAACGCAGGCGGCGGGCGCGCGAACTGATGGCCGACAACTTCGCCGCGTCGGTGACCGGCCTGCTCAACATGGTCCCGCCCGAGGACGTGCCGGAGTTCGGGTTCAGCGAGTTCTTCGCCGAGAGGCTGTTCAGGGAGAGGGCATGAGCGTCAAGGACACCCTGCTGACCGGGTCGGCACACGTCAACGGCATCGACATCGCCTACGTCGACAAGGGCGAGGGCGACCCGGTCGTGCTGCTGCACGGCTTCCCCGACTCGCACTACCTGTGGCGGCACCAGATCGACCCGTTGGTCGAGGCGGGCTTCCGGGTCATCGCGCCCGACCTGCGCGGCTTCGGCGAGTCCGGCAAGCCGCAGGAGGTCGAGGCGTACGACATGCGCACGATCGTCAACGACGTCGTGGCGCTGACCCAGCACCTCGGCATCTCCAAGGCGCACATCGTCGGACACGACTGGGGCGCCGCCATCGCGTGGATGTACGCGTTCCTGATGCCGCGCCGCGTCGACCACCTGGCGGTGCTGTCGGTCGGCCACCCCGGCGTCTTCGGCACGCCGTCGATCGAGCAGCGCAAGGCCAGCTGGTACATGCTCTTCTACCAGTTCCCCGGCGTGAGCGAACAGTTGTTGCGGCGCAACGGGTGGCGGCTGTTCAAGGAGATCATGGGCGGCGAGGGCGACCACCAGCGCTACCCGCGCGAGCTGGCCAAGCCGGGCGCGCTCACCGCCGCGCTGAACTGGTACCGCGCCAACCGCTCCCCCGAGGCCGAGCTGCGCGTGGAGGGCAACTTCCCGCCCGTGCTCGCGCCCACCCTCGGCATCTGGTCCACCGGGGACAAGGCGCTGCTCGAAGAGGGCATGACGGGCTCGGTGAAGTTCGTCAAGGGCTCGTGGCGCTACGAGCGCGTCGAGGACGCCAGCCACTGGATCCCGCTGGACCAGCCGGAGATCGTCACCAAGCTGCTGCTGGGTTTCCTGGGCACCGAGAAGGCCGCGGCGGTGCCCACCCGGCGGCGCCGGCTCTGACGGGTGCCCGGCTCGCCGGCAAGGACAGCGCACAGGACGGGAGGTTCGCAGGTGATCGGCTTCGTGTTCCCCGGTCAGGGAACGGTCCGGATCGGCATGGGCGGCTGGCTGCGCCGCGACCCGGCGGGCGCGGCGGTGGTCGCGCGCGCCGACGCGCTGCTGCCCGAACCGGTGTCGGAGCTGTGCGCCCGCGGGCCGCTGGACAAGCTCGTCGACACCCTGCACGCGCAGCCCGCCGTGACCGCGTGCAACCTCGCCGCGCTCGCGGTCCTGCGGGAACGCGGTGTGGAACCGGACGTCGTCGCGGGGCACAGCGTGGGTGAGATCAGCGCGCTGTGCGCGGCGGGCGTGCTGGACGCCGACACCGCCCTGCGCCTGGTCGCCGTCCGCGCCCGGCTGATGGCCGACCTGCCGGACACCGGTGGCATGACGGCCGTGATGGGGTTGACGCCGCAGCGGGTGGAGGAACTGGCCGCCGAGGCCGCCGGGCCGGGTGAGCCGCTGGTCGTCGGCCTGGAGAACGCGCCGGACCACACCGTGGTCTCCGGCGCGACCGCCGCCGTCGACCGGCTCGTCGAACTGGCCGCGGCGGCCGGCGCCCGCAAGGTGGTGCCGCTCAAGGTGAGCAACGCGTTCCACTCGCCGCTGATGGCGGGCGCGCTGGACGCCTGGGCCGAGGCCGTGCGCGCCACACCGATGCACTCGCCGCGCGTCCCGGTGATCCCGAACGCGACCGCAGAACCCACCACCGACCTGCCGACGATCGTGGACGCGCTGATCGCGCAGCTCACCGAGCGGGTGCGGTGGACGGAGACGATGCGCGTGCTCGCCGAGGCCGAGACCCTGGTCGAGGTCGGCGACAGCAAGGTGCTCGCCGGACTGCTGCGCGGCGTCGGCTCGAGCTGCGTCAGCATGGCCGACCCGGCCGCCGTGCGCAGGCTGCGCCGACCGGAGCCCGCGGCATGACCACGTGGGGCAGCGCCGCGGTCGCCTTCGGCGGGCTGACCGCGCCGTCGCAGCTGGTCGAGCCGATGCCGCTGGAGGTCGTGTTCACCCGCCCGGAACGGCTGCGGTCCGGTGCGGGCCGCACCCTGCAGCACTGGGCGGGCAGGCTCGCGGCCAAGTACGCCGTGCTGCGCCTGCTCGACGAGCCCGTGACCGCGGAGCACCTGGGTGCGGTGGAGGTGCTCCCCCTGCCGGCGCCTCTCTGCAGCCGCACGGCGGCCTGTCTGCACGGCCACCCGCCGGGTGTGCGCCTGATCGGCGCGCTGGACGGGCGGGAGGCGCCGGGCACCCGCGTCCGGGTCTCCGTCAGCCACACCGCCGACCTCGCGTTCGCGGTGGCGCTGACCGCGGCCCGGCTGGCCGAGGACCACGAGCTGGAAGCGATGACCGCATGGACCTGATCGAGACCGCCGCGCGGTGGGCCGCGGCCTGGCACGAACGCGACGCCGCCGCCATCGCGGACGCGGTGGCGGAGTTCGCCGACCCGGACACACCGGAGCCGGTGGCGGGCGCGGACCTCGTCGCGCACGTCGAGGCCGTGCTGACCCGGTTCCCGGACCTGGCGCTCGACTTCGCGCCCGCCGCCGACGCGGGCGGCACCGCCGTGCTCACCTGGACTCTGACCGGCACTCACCGCTCCCCCTACCTCGGGATACCGGGCACCGGCGGCACGGCGGCGGTCAGCGGGGTCGACGTGCTGACCGTCGTGGACGGCGAGGTGCGCGTGCGCCGCCACTTCGACCGGGTCGCCCTGGCCTCGTCGCTCGGCCACACCGCACGCTTCCTCCTCAGCCGCGACGAGGTGCAGGAGTACGGCATCAGCGCGCGCACCACGGCGGGCAGGACCGACTACCCGCGGGCGCTCACGTTCACCTACCTGGACTTCCGCGACGACGTCGAGGGCGCGGAGGTCGACCTGCTCAGCACCGAGGTGGTCAAGTCGCTGCGCGCCTCGAAGGGTTTCCTCGGCGTGAGCACGTTCGAGATCGGCACCCGCAAGTACACGGTCAGCGCCTTCGACCGCCCGGAGTCGATCCGCGCCGTGCACGCCCGGCCGCACCAGCGGTCCCTGCGGAAGTTCTTCCGCGGCGGCCTGTGCACCGGGGCGTACACCAGCGTGTGGACGCTGGAGCGGGAGACCCTGCACCTGCGCTGCCCCGAGTGCGACGAGATGGTCGACGCGGCGGCGGGCAGGACCTGCGCGTGCGGCACCACCCCGACCCCCGATCCCCTGTTCTGATGACGCCAGGAGCTGCCCGATGACGGTCTTCACCGCCGACCACCGGCCCGCGGCGGGCGGGCGACCGCTGGTGGCCTTCATGTCCGCCCTCTTCGCGGGTGGCTGGATCTGGGACCACCCGTTCGCCGCCCTCGCCGACGCCGGGTGGCCGGTGCTGCGCACCGAGGAACCCATCTGCGGGGTGGACGCGAAGATCGCGGGGTCCATCGAACGACTCGGCGACGCCCTGATGGAGGCCGCGGACGCGGCCGGCGCGGACGAGGTGGTGGTCTGCGCGAACTCCCTGGGAGGTCTGGTCGCCATCGACCTCGCGGGCCGCTTCCCCGACCGGGTGAGGGCGATCGCGGTCAGCGGCGCGCCCGGCCTGAGCGCCGACCCCGACGTGGGTCTGAACATGGACCGGCGCGGTGACGTGCGGTTGCAGGGCGAGCAGTTCCGCGACCGCATGCTGGCCGCCCTCTTCCACGGCGAACCGCTGTTCACCGACGAGCAGGTGGAGTCGACCGCGCAGCTGCTGCGCCAGGGCTCGGCGATGGTCGCGATGGCCCGCAGCATCCGCGCCACCAGAACGTTCCAGGTCGCCCCGGCGATGGACAAGGTCACGTGCCCGTCGCTGTACGTCTGGGGCCGCCACGACCGCATGACGCCGATCGAGCCGTGGCTCGACCTGGTGCCGCAGCACGCGAACACCGAGTTCGTCACCGTGGAGGACTGCGGGCACATCCCGATGATCGAGCGCGGCGAGGTCTACACCGCCGAGCTGCTGCGGTTCCTCGGCAGGGTCACCGGGTGACCGCGCCGCCGATGCTGTTCGGGGTGGACGTCGTCGACGTCGCCAGGGTCACCCGCGCGATGTCCTACAGCGGGCCCGCCTACACCCGGCACGTCGTCTCCCCCGGCGAGCGGGACCTGCACGCGGACCCCGGCCTCGCCACCGCGGCCACGGTCGCGGTGAAGGAGTGCCTCGTGAAGGCGGTCGGCGGCCGGCCGCGCGGGTTCTCCTGGCACGACTTCGAGGCGTGCGGCGAGGTGCCGCTGCCCGGCGCGGAGTGGGCGGACCCGCTGCTGGCCGCGGCCGTGCCCGAGGTCGAGGCGGCCACCAGGGTCGCCATGACCGAGCGGTGCGCCTACACCGTGCTCGGTGCCAGCGGGTCGGCCGCCCTGGCCCGGCTCACCGACCGGTCTGCGGCCTCCGCCGACGACGCGGCCGTCGTGGGCATGGCCCGCTGGGGCGTCCGCGGAGACCTGATCGTCGCCGTTGCCATACTGATCATCACGCCGAGAGGAGCGTTGCGATGTCCGTGACCGAGGTCGGGACCGAAGTTCGCATTCGACCAGGGGATTCCGTTCAGGAGGCGCTCGAGAACTGCGCACCGGGCACGGTGCTGCGCCTGGCCGAGGGAACGTACGAGGGCAGCCTGGTGATCGGCCGCCCGGACGTCGCACTCGTCGGCGCGGGCGCGGGCCGCACGGTGATCGTGCCCGGCACCGTCGCGCCCAGCGCGGTGCCTGCCCTGCACGACGCTCCCGCGGACGTGGTCAGCGGCATCACCGTGCACGACGTGTCCGGGGTGACCGTCGAGGGCTTGAGCGTGCGCGGCTTCTCGGGGGCGGGCGTCTACGCGCACACCGCCACCGGTCTGAAACTCGTCGACGTCGAGTCGGTCGGCAACGCGGTGTGGGGCCTGTACGTGCGCGAGTCGTCGGTGGTGGAGGTGCTGCGGTGCCGCGCGGAGGGCAGCCAGTACGGCGGCATCGCGCTGGCGTTCTGCCCGGCCGCCGACGCGCTGATCGCGGACAGCGAGAGCACCGCCAACGCCTTCGGCGTGTTCGTGGACAACTCCAGTCGCGCACGGGTGCAGCGCAACCGCTGCCACGGCAACGCGGCTGGCGTGCTGCTGCTGCACCAGACCTACGAGGGTGAGCTGCCCGGCGGCGTCGCCGACGTGCTCGTCGCGGACAACGACATCACCGGCAACACCCTGGCCTCCGGTGGCGACGAGCCCGGCGTGCTGGGTTTCGCCGGGCCGCCGATCTCCGGCGTCGGCATCGCCGCCGTCGGCGTCCAGCGCGTCTCCGTCGTCGGCAACCGGTTGCACGGCAACGAACCCACGGGCCCGTCGGTCATGGGCGCCGCGCTGGTGCTGGCCTCGTCGGCGGACTGGGGCGGCTCCGACTCGGCCGACAACTCCTTCGAGTGGAACACCATCACCGGCAACAGCCCGTTCGACGTGCAGATCGGCACCGACCCGGGCAACCAGCGCTTCCGCAACAACGTGGTGGGCGCCTCCCAGCCGGAGCTGATCGACGGGTACGGATCTTGATCGAGAGGACGACATGACGCCTGCGCTGGTGTGCGAGCGCCTGGTCAAACGCTACGGCGACAAGACTGTGGTGGACCGGGTCGGCTTCCACATCGACGAGGGAGAGGCGTACGGGTTGCTCGGCCCCAACGGGGCCGGCAAGACCACGACCATCTCCATGCTCGTCGGCCTGCTGCGCCCGGACGAGGGAACGGTCCGGGTCGGCGGCATCGACGTCGGCGAGGACCCGGTGGCGGCCAAGCGGCTCATCGGGTACGTCCCGCAGGAGATCGCGCTGTACCCGGAGCTGACCGCCCGGGAGAACCTGCGCTACTTCGGCAGGCTCTACGGCCTGCCGCGGCGTGAGCTGACCTCGCGCATCGGCGAGGTGCTCGACCTGGTCGGCCTGACCGACCGCGGCGACGACAAGGTGGGCACCTACTCCGGCGGCATGAAGCGGCGCACCAACATCGCCGTGGCCCTGCTGCACCGGCCGCGCCTGCTCATCCTCGACGAGCCGACGGTCGGCGTGGACCCGCAGAGCCGCGTCGCGATCCTGGACCGGGTCGAAGCCCTCGTCGGCGAGGGCATGAGCCTGCTCTACACCTCCCACTACATGGAGGAGGTGGAGCGGGTGTGCACGCGGGTCGGGATCATCGACCGGGGCCGCGTGGTCGCCGACGGGACCAAGCGCGAGCTGGTCGCCGAACTGGGCGGCACGGACCGGGTGGAGCTGACGCTGGACGGCGACGTCACCGCGGCGGCCGAGAAGCTGCGCGCCGTGGAAGGCGTGTCCGAGTCGGTGGTCACCGGGTCGTCGTCGATCCGGCTGCTCGTCGCGGGCGGGCGGCACCTGCTGCCCGCACTGCTGGCCGCCATCGGCGACGCGGGCGCGGTGACCGGCGTCGAGGTCGTCGAACCCGACCTGGAGGCGGCGTTCCTGCACCTCACCGGCAGCACCCTGCGCGACTGACGCGGACCGAAGCTTAGGGATTGGGCGAAGAACCTTGGGGAAGAGCACTCTGCGCGCCCTGCTGGTCGTGGGCGGCCACGAGCTGCGGTCGCGGCTGCGGGACGGCACCGCGCCGCTGATCGCGCTCGTCGCGCCGATCCTGCTCGCGACCCTGTTCGGGCTGGCGCTGGGCGGTGACGACGACCCGCCGCTGAAGGCGACCATCGGCGTGGTCGACCTCGACGGCGGCGAGTTCCCGGCCAGCGTGCAGCGCGAAGCGCTGAACACCGACGAGCTCAAGGGCGTGCTGACCTTCCGCCAGTACCTGGACGAGGCCGCGGCGCGCAGCGCGGTCGACGGCGGTGAGTCGGGTGCGGCCCTGGTGTTCCCCGCCGGGTTCAGCGAGGGCGTCGGCGCGGGCCGCGGCGGGCAGGTGTCCGTCCTGGAGTCACCGGAGTCGCCGCTGGCGGGTGTGGTGGCGCGCAGCATGGTCGACCGGATCTCGGCCCTGGTCCAGGCCAGGACGCTGGCCGTGCGCGCCTCGCTGGAGGCGGGCGTGCCGGCCGACCGGGTGCAGCTGTTCGTCGAGGAGAACGGCGCGGCCGGGCCCGCGCTGTCGCTGGTCGGCGACCCGGTCTCGGGCGGAAAGGTGGACCTCGCCGTGCACTACGGCGCGGGCATGGCGGTGATGTTCGCGTTCTTCGTCGTCGGCACCACGGCCCGCAGCCTGCTCACCGAGCGCCAGAACGGCACGCTCGACCGGATGCGCGCCGCGCCGATCCCCCTGTGGACGGCGCTGGTGGGCAAGAGCGCGGTCGGGTTCGGGCTGGCGCTGCTCAGCATGTGCGCGACCTGGCTGTCGTCCGTGCTGATCTTCGGCGCGAGCTGGGGCGACCCGCTCGGCGTGTTCCCGCTGCTGCTGGCGCACGTGTTCGCGGCGACCGCGATCGTCATGCTCGTGGCCAGCCGCGCGAAGACCGATGCGCAGGCCGACGGCTACACGCTGGGCGTGGCCTTCGTCTTCGCGTTCCTGGGCGGCAGCATCGTGCCCGCCTACAACCTGCCCGAGTGGCTGCGCGGCGTCTCGCTGATCACCCCCAACGGGTGGGTGTCGGCGGGCCTGTCCGAGCTGGCGGGCACCGGCGCGGGCCCGTCCGCCGTCCTCGTGCCGATCGCCGTGGTCACCGGCATCGGTCTCGTCGCCGGAACGGTGGCGTTGCTCGGCTTCCGCAAAGGCAGGTTCGCATGAGGCCCCGCCCGCTCACCGCACTGGTGCTGGCCAACCTGCAGCGCCAGCTGCGCGACAAGGTCGGCATGTTCTTCATCGTCGTCATGCCGTTCGTGACGATCTTGTTCGTCGGCATGGCCCTGGGCGGCGACGCGGCGGACGCGAAGCTGCCGGTGGCCGTCGTCGCCGACACCTCCGACCCGGTGTCGGCGGCCGTGGTCGCCGAACTGGAGTCCGACCAGGCGCTGCAGGTGCGGCGCGCGGAGTCCGCGCAGGAGGTCCGCGACGACGTCCGCCGGGGTGAGCTGGCCGCGGGCTTGATCGTCACGCCGGGCGACACCGACCTCGAACTGGTCATGACCCAGACCAGCGGCAGCGGCATGGCCGCGCGCAGCGAGATCGACGTGGCGGTCGGCAGGGTGGCGGCGGTGCTGGAGGCCACCCGCGCGGCGCGGGCGGCGGGCGCGTCACCGGAGCAGGCCGAGCAGTACGTGCGCAAGGCGAAGGAGGAGTCGGTGGCCGTCACCGTCGCCTCGACAGGGGGCGACGAGCCCTCCAGGCCGACCGGCTTCGCCTACACCGCGCCCGCGAACCTGCTGCTCTTCACGTTCGTCAACTCGATGGCCGTCGCCGCCGCGCTGGTCGAGAGCCGCCGCATCGGCATGGTGCGCCGCTCCCTCGCCGCACCCGTGCGGCGCAGCCAGGTGCTGCTGGGCGAGGCGCTGAGCCGGTTCGCGGTGGCGCTCGCGCAGTCCCTGCTGATCATCGTGGTGAGCCGGCTCCTGTTCGACGTGCGGTGGGGCGACCCGCTGGGCGTGGGTGTGGTCGTCGCGCTGTTCTGCCTGATCGCCACGGGCGCCGCGATGCTGGTCGGCGCCCTGGTGCGCTCGCCGCAGCAGGCTCCGGCCATCGGTCCCCCGGTCGGCATCGTGCTGGGCATGCTGGGCGGCTGCCTGTGGCCGCGCGAGGTGGCCGGCGAGACGCTGGGCACGATCGGCTACCTGTTCCCGCACTCGTGGGCGATGGACGCGTTGCTCACGCTGTCGCGGCCGTCAGCGGGGCTGGGGTCGGTCCTGGTCGAGACCGGGGTGCTGGCGGGCATGGCGGTGGTGGTGCTGGGTGTTGCGATGGTGGTGTTCCAGCGGCGGGCGCTGGCGGCCGTCTAGGCGGACGGACCACACCAGACGCGTTGAGCGCACGCGTCACGCTTCACCCGGTCGGGGCGGACACCTCGGTGCTGTCGCGATGCTGCCGGCGGAACTTGCCGGGCGCGGTGCCGAACTCCCGCTTGAAGGCGTTCGAGAAGGCGAACTCCGAGGTGTAGCCGACGGTGCGGGCGATCGCCGCCAGCGGCGCCTGGCCGTCCCTCAGCATCCGCGCGCCGGTGCTCAGACGCCACCAGGTCAGGTAGGCCATCGGGGACTGCCCGACCAGGGACGTGAACCTGCGGGCGAAGGCGGTCTTGGACAGCCCGACCGCGGCGCCCAGTTCCTGGACCGTCCACGGATGGGCGGGCGAGCGGTGGATGTGTTGCAGCGCGGTGGCGACGACCGGATCGGTGAGCGCCACGCACCAGCCGCCGCGCGGGCCGTGGCGCGCGGCTTCCTCTTCCAGCCAGGCGCGCAGCAGGTAGACCAGCAGCAGGTCCATCAGGGCGGGAACCGCCGCCGCGGCCCCGGGACGGGCCTCGATGAGGTCCGCGCCGAGCAGGTCCACGGCGCTGCGCAGCGCGGAGTGGTCACCGAGCCTGGCCGGGAGGTGGACGACCTCGGGCAGGGTCCGCAGGAACGGATGGGCCTGTCCGCGATCGAGCCGGTAGGCGCCGCACAGCAGTTGCGCCTGGTCCGGCGCGGGCTCGTGGTCCGGCGGGCCGGTCTCCGGTGCCGGGGGCAGCTCGGCGATCGTCCTGTCAGGACTGTCGCTCAAGCCGTGCACCGCGCCGTGCGGCAGGAACACCACGTCGCCCGCGCCGAGGGCGACGGGTGAGCCGGATGGTGGGATCAGCCAGCAGTTGCCCTCGAGGACGACGTGGAAGCCGGCTCCGGGATACGGGCCGAACGCGTAACCCCACCGGCCGCTCAGACGGGAACGGGTGAACTTCGCCCGGCCCGCCCTGACCGTCGAGATCACGTCGCTGAAGACGTCCATGACGTCATGCTACGTGGTCCGATGGAATATGTTTGCTACCTAATCTCTCATCGGAAGGACCACGCTGAGTCCTTCGCGTCGGTGAGACCGCCTGATCCGGCACCATGCTCGTCACGCGGCCAACGCGGGTTCACCGCGACAGGCGACGTCCGCGACGGAATCCTCTACCACGAGCACCTCGTACTGCACCGTGAGCAGTGAGAACTCCACACCCGGCGTTTCAGTTCGCGGCGGAGCAGCTCACGGCCGGGCGAGCGGGTTCGGGACCGCCGGCGACGAACCCGAACGAGGTGGTTCCCCCGGCGGCGAGCACGGCGTTGTAACCGGCGTTGGTGACGGTCACCGCGGTCGCGTTCTGGGTCAGGGTGCCGTTCCACAGGTTGCCGATGGTGTGGCCCGCGGCCGGCTGCCACGTGATGGTCCAGCCGGTCAGGCCGGCCGCGCTGGTGTTGCGCACGGTCACCTCGACCTGGTAGCCGCCCGGCCACGAGTTGGTCACCTCGTACCGGGCATCGCAGGCGCTCGTGACCGTGCTCGTCGCCGTGGTGGAGCCGGTCTGGGCGCTGCTGGTGGGCCGGTCGCCCTGCACGACGATGCCGATCACGACACCGGCGGCGACCAGGACGGCCGCACCGGCGGCCATCGCGATCCCCCGGCGCGGCAGGGGGCGGCGGGCGCGCAGCATCCGCGTCCCGCTACTCGGGGGCGCGGCGGGCAGCGGCAGACCCTCCGCGACGGCCGCGAGCAGCTTGTGGGCCTCGGCCATCGTCGGGCGCTGGGCCGCGTCACGGTGCAGGAGGCGCAGGAGCACCTCACCGAGCGGGCCACCTGACCGCGGCGGCTCGAACTCCCCCCGAACCGCGCGTTGCAGGAGCGCGTAGGGGTTGTCGTCCACACCGAACGGCGGCGTGCCTTCCAGCGCCGCGTAGAGGGTCGCGCCGAGGGAGAACACGTCCGAGGCGGACGTCGCCGCCTCGCCCGCCGCCACCTCCGGTGCCAGGAAGGCCGGCGTGCCGACGATCAGGCGGGCGTCGGTCACCGTGCCCTCGCCGACCGCGCGGGCGATGCCGAAGTCGGTGATCTTCGCGATGCCGTCCTCGGCCAGCAGGACGTTGAACGTCGAGACGTCCCGGTGCACGATGCCCTCCGCGTGCGCCGCCGCCAGCGCGGCGGCGACCTGCCTGCCCACGGCCGCGACGACGCCCGGCGGCAGCGCGCCCCGTTCGGCGATCAGCGCCGCGAGGCTGCGGGAGGGCAGGTACTCCAGCACCAGGCAGGGCTTGTCCTCGTGCTCGACCACCTCGTACACGCTGATCGCGTGCGGGTGCCGCAGCCGACCGGCGACCCGGCCCTCGCGCAGCATCTGCGCCACCGCATCCGGGGACCGCCGGTCGGTGTTGAGCAGCTTGACCGCGACCACGCGGTCGAGCCGCTCGTCGCGCGCCTGCCAGACCACCCCCATGGAACCTTGCCCGATCGACGACACCAGCCGGTACCGCCCGGCGACGACCTCACCCTCTTCTGGCACAGGCCGACGCTACTGGGCTGAGCCGACCACCGGCCACCTTCGGCTTCACACGGCCCCGGACGGTCAGGCGCGCTCGACGGCGTCGGCCTGCGGGCCCCGGTCGCTCTGCCGGATGCGGAAGCGCACCCGCTCGCCGGCCACCAGGGGCTCACCGGAGACCACCGAGACGTGCACGAACAGGTCCGGCCCGCCCGCGTCCGGGGTGATGAAACCGAAGCCGCGGTCGCCGTCGTAGCGCGCCACCACGCCGTCGCCGGCGCGGGCGGTGGGCCGGGCCGCCGGACGGGGCTGGCTGGGGGCCTCCACCGGGTCGCCGGCGGCCACGAACCGCACGTCGCGCGCCTGACGACCCTGGTCCACGGTGACCGCGGTGAACGAGACCCGGTCGCCCTCGACCGGCAGATACCGGTCGTCGACCAGGGCCCGCACGTGCAGGAAGACGTCGCCCGCCCCGTCGTCGGCGGCCACGAACCCGAACGCCTTCTCCTCGTCGAACCACAGCACGGAGCCGTCGGCGCCGTCGTCGGGCACGACCAGAGGCGCCCGGTTGACCCCGGCGTCGAAGCTCAGCGGCACCACGTGCTGGGCCTGCGGCCCCTTCTCCCCCGCGACGACGACGAAGGCCACCCGCTGCCCGGCCGCGAGAACACCCCCGGTGACGATCGCGGAGGAGTGCACGAACACCTCCGCGCCCCCGCCGTCCGGCGCGGCGAACCCGTAGCCCTTGGCAGGCTCGTACCAGGAGACGGTGGCGAGCACGCCCAGGGTCGCGCCCGGTGCGGCGTCCCCGGTGACGGCGACGCGCAGCGCCTGCGGACCGCGGGGCCCCTCACCGGTCTCGAACTCCACCGCCTGGCCCTCGCGCAGCGCCTTGGCCGGGCCCTCGCCCCGCACCTGCGAGACGTGCACGAAGATGTCGTCGCCGCCGTCGTCGGGGGCGAGGAAGCCGAAGCCGCGCTCGAGGTCGTACCAGCGGACGGTTCCCTGCTGCAAGGTGCACTCCTGGTCTAGCGGGTGGTCGGGGGTCCAGTGTCCCAGGCTCCGGGCACCCGCCGCGCCACGGAACCGCGCACCGCCGTGAGCCACCTCATCCTTTCGGGACCGGTCACCTGTGACCGGTCGGTGCTCTGTTCCGCAACGACCGCACCTCGCAGGATCGTGGTCATGATGAACAAGATCACGGCCGCACTGGCCGCGCTCGCCTTCTCCACCGGCTGCCTGGCGCTCGTCGCCACGCCCGCCTCCGCCGCGTCGTGCAGCGTGCAGAACGTGCGGGGCAGCGCCGGCCACAACGGTGCCGCCGTCACCTGTTACGACCTCGGCACGTTCCAGGCGTCCGCACGCTGTCGCCGCACCGACAACGGCTTCCAGTACACCCACTTCGGACCGATGGTGGGCCAGGGCAGGACCTCGACCGTTTGGTGCGACATCGATGCCGTGGTCGTCTCGGCCACCGGGATCAACATCTGATGGCGCGCATCACGGCTCTGGTCGCGTCCGCGGCGATCGTGCTCGGCGGCGTGGTGCTGACCGCGGCGCCCGCCTCCGCCGCGGGGTGCGAGTGGTACGGCACGCACGGCAGCGCCGGCCACCGCGGCGCCATCGTGCACTGCGTCGGCATCGGCCGTTTCAAGGCCATCGCCGACTGCGAGCGCATCGACAACGGCTACCGCTACGCGCACTACGGACCGATCGCGGCCGACGGGGGAACGTCGACGGTGTGGTGCGACGTCGGAGCGGTGGTGAAGAACGCGACGGGCTGGCACGTCTGACCCGCGCGGACCTGACCAAAAGGAGCCGAACGAGTGAACCCGCCGATGCTCGCGCAGCGCCACGAGTCCGAGCGCCGACAGGACCACAACATCCAGACCAGGCGCACCGACCGCGAGCTGCGCAGCGATCTGGTCATCCAGGTCACCGACGCGGCGGGGTCGTTCCACTTCCTCGCCACCTCCTACTGGTTCATGAAGGAGACGACGGGCTCCTCCTCCGGCGACCACGGGTACCTGGAGCCGGTCAAGCGCGACCCCGGGCTCCAGTACCGGAGCTCACGAGTGACCGGCACCGAGCGGCATTCCGGGTTCACCGTCCTCGCGCGGCAACTCCTGGTGGCAGAGATCGCCCGCACGTGACACTCAGGCGCTTCGCCGGACCGGGACGGCGGCGGGTCGTCGCCCGCCGCCGTCCGTCGTGGTGTCTCAGCGGAACTCGCCGGCGTGCTCCTCGCACCACTCGCGGAAGGTGCGGGGAGCGATGCCGGTGAGGTTGGTGATGTCGTCGCTGATGACTCCGGCGCGGCCGGCGCGGAAGAGCTCGTTGAGGTTCCGCACCGCGCCGGCGAAGTCGGCCGGGGTGCCCTGCTCGATGCTGTGCCGGGCGAACTGCTCGGGGGTGAGCGGCACGAACTCGATGGTCCGTCCCAGGACGTCGGCGAGGATCTCCACCTGCTCGCGGGCGGTGAGCGCCTGCGGGCCGTTGATGATGTAGGCGCGGCCGGCGTGACCGTCCTGGGTGAGGGCGACGGCGGCGACGCGGGCGATGTCGTAGGTGTCGACGGGCACGGTCTTGCCGGGGTCGCTGGCGTCGTAGACGCGGCCCTCGTCGCGGATCGTGGGCAGCCACCAGGTCGCGTTCGACATCAAGGTGTTGGCGCGCAGGTAGGTGACGTCGAGGCCGGAGTCGCGGAAGACCTGGTCGCGGGCGGCGATCCTGGCCCCGATCACGGGCAGCGGTTCCAGGACGGTGCCGATGGAGGACAGCACCACGATCTTGCGCACTCCGGCGGTGCGGGCGGCCTTGATCATGTTCTCGGCCTGCTCGCGCAGCGGGTCGAGCTGCATGAAGAAGACGCCGTCGACGCCGCGGGTGGCCTCGGTGAGGCTCTCGGCGTCGTCCAGGTCGCCGACGGCGATGTCGACGCCGGCCGGGACCAGTTCGGCGCGTGAGGGACTGCGGACCAGGGCCCGCACTTGGTGGCCCTGCTCGTGGAGCTGCGGTATCAGGGCGCTGCCGACGTTTCCGGTGGCTCCGATGACGAGGAAGGAGGACATGACGGATCCTTTCGGGATCGATGAGTGGTGGGGCGGTTGACGAGGCTGGACGAGCCCGGCTACCAGGGCAGGTCGCCGTCGCGGTCGCGGAAGGTCCTGGTCACGCCGCCCGGTCCGGCGAGGGCGTAGGCGACGATGGCGTCGGTTCCGTCCTGCACGGAGTGGCCCTGGCCGCCGCTGAGGTCGGTGGCGGTCATGCCGGGGTCGGCGGCGTTGATGCGCAGGTGGGGCAGCAACCGCGCGTAGCGGGCGGTGAGCATGTTGATCCCGGCCTTCGACGCCGCGTACAGCGGCGAGCCGAAGCGCGATTCGATGCGGCTGTCGTCGTGGAACAGGCCGAAGGAACCCAGGCCGCTGCTGACGTTGACGATGCGGGGGTTCGTGCTGCGTTCGAGCAGCGGCAGGAACGCGTGGATCATGCGGACGTAGCCGACGACGTTGGTCAGCAGGACCGCGGTGGCGTCGTCCGGGGTGTAGTCCCCTGCCGCGGCTATCGGGCCGGTGATTCCGGCGTTGTTGACCAGCACGTCGAGGTGGCCGTCGGTCTGCTCGACGGTCACGGCGGCACGGTCGACCGACTCCTGCGAAGTCACGTCCACCTGGAGGAAGTGCGCGCCGATGCTGTCGGCGGCGGGCTTGCCGAGGTCGGGGTCGCGGGCACCCAGGTGGACGCGGCACCCCGCCTCCACCAGACGGCGTGCCGTCTCCAGGCCGATGCCCTTGTTGCCGCCCGTGACCAACGCGACCGCCGCGTCCGTGGCCGGTGTGTTCATCTCTGGCTTCCTTTTCTCTCGCTGCCAGATCGAGTCTGGGGCGCGGGAGCAGAGGCAACGTGGCCCAAGTCGGGCCACCCAGAGGCCGGGCGGCGCGTCGACAATCGGGTCATGACCGAGAATGCAGTCGTGAGCGAGGGACCGGATCTGGCGACGATGCTGCGCTCCTGGCGTGCCAGGGTCCGCCCGGAGGACGTCGGTTCCCCCTTCGCCCGCGGCGCCCGCCGCACCCCGGGGTTGCGGCGCGAGGAGGTCGGCTGGCTGGCCGGTGTCTCGCCCGACTACGTCAAACGCCTCGAACAGGGCCGCGCGCACCCCAGCGCCGACGTCCTGCGGGCGCTGTCCCGCGCCCTGCGCCTCACCGACGCCGAGTTCCAGCTGGCGTGCCGGCTCGCGGGCCACGCCGCCGAGCTCGCCGGGAGCATCCCCCAGCTCATCGGTCCCAACGTGCAACGGCTGCTCAGTCGCCTGGGCGACGTGCCGATCGCGGTCTTCGACGCGGCCTGGACCCTGCTGGAGCACAACGAGCTGTGGGCGGCCCTGCACGGCGAGACGCGACGCCGCGCCGGCCGCGAGACGAACCTGGTCTGGCGCATCTTCCACAACGACCCCGGCAGGATCCGGCACACCTCCCCGGAGGACCACCGGGCCTCCCTGGTCGCCGACCTGCGCGACGTCGCCTCCCGCTACCCGGCCGACCGCCGGCTGGCCGCCATGATCAGCGACCTGCGCCGGTCGAGCACCGACTTCGCCCGGCTGTGGGACGGCTCCGCCGTCGCGCACCACACCAGTGAGCGCAAGACCATCGACCACCCCCAGGTCGGCGCGATCGAACTCGACTGCGACGTGCTCTCACTCCGCGGCGCGGACCTGCGCATCGTCGTCTTCACGGCTGCCCCCGACAGCGAAGCCGCCGACCAGCTCCGGTTCCTGACCGTCATCGGTCAGCAGGACATGACCTCGCCGGCCGCCGGTTCCAGCGACCACGCGGAGGATCCCGGTCTGAGGACCGCTGAGCACGACTAGCCTCGCGGTGGCACACAAGACACCTGGGGATCCGATGAACGCACCGATCACGCCGGAAGGACGGCGCAGGCTCCGCGAAGCGCTGCTGGAGCTGCCCGACCACGACTCGGGTGACGAACCCGCCGCCGGGAGCGAGGTCGACGTCCTCAGCGAGGTGATGGTGATGCTCGCGTTCCACGGGATGAACGTGGCCAGGCGAGTGCGGACGGCGCCCGGCGTGAGCGCCGACCCGCGCGCGGCACGCCTGCTCGACGAGTACGAGGAGCTGCTGACCCGGGCGGGCTCGTTGTCGCAGCAGTTCCTCGGCCTCGCGAAGCGCTTCGGCGAACCGAACGGCTCGTGAACTCGGGAGATCTCCCCACAGGCGGCCGATCGGCGTTGTGCAGTCCACCCGTCAGTTGTGCACCACCGGCTGGATGCCCAGCTCTGCGGCCCAGCGCTCGACGACGTCCGCGGCGTCCGTCTGCACGGTGTTCGCCGAGACCCGCGAGCCGAGCTCCTTCGCCTGGCCCGCGCACGCCAGCGCCGCGTCGACGGCGGCACCGAGCCGGTCGGCCGTGATCTTGTGGAACGGCAGGCGCATGCCGGCGCCCAGTTGCTCCACGCGCCACGCCCAGTAGGCCTGGTCGGCGAGCATTCCGGCGATGACGGACGGCAGGCCCGCGCAGGACGGACGCGGTCGTGCCCGACCCGCCGTGGTGCACGGCGGCCCGGCAGCGCGGCAGCACCGCGTCGAAGTCGACGTTGTTCACGAGGTGCAGGTGGTCGGGCAGTCCGGCGCCGTCGGCGCCGAAGTCGCTCCAGTCGGCGCAGATCAGCCCTCGCAGGCCCCGTTCTCGCGTCAGGTCGGAGATGGTGCGCAACATGGCCCGGGGGTCGGCCACCGGTGTCGAGCCGAAGCCGAAGAAGACCGGTGCGCTGCCCGCGTCCAGCCAGGCGTCCAGGGATTCCGGCACGGTGTCACCGAGCCGGGCCCGCAGGTCCGCGGACAGCGCCTGCCACCCGACGATCTCGTGCCGCTGGTCCCATTCCGCCGGCCTCGACGCGACGTCGCCGCTGAACATCGCCACGGACGGGATCAGTTCCACGCGCGGGGCGCGCCGGTACCGCTCGATGCCGAGCACGTCGCACATCTCGTCGATGTTCGGCTTGTTCTCGTACCAGAAGGCGAGGTCCAGCAGGCGCCAGCTCGCCCAGTTCAGCCGGCGCAGCCGCAGATCGCGGACCGGAGAGAGGAAGCTCGCGTGATTGCCCGCGTCGAGGACCGGATAAAGGCTCGACGTGCGGTGCGGCACGCCGAGTGCCTTCGCGAGGCACTCACCGCGGTACACGGTCGTGATCGTCGAGATCACCAGGTCGGCACCCTCGGCCGCGGTGACGCACGCGTCGATGATCGACCGGTTCGCCGCGCGTTCCTCGAGGGTCATCGCCTTGAGGAACGCGTAGACCTTCCCGCGGGCCATGTTGGCGCGCCCCGCGTCCGAGCTCATGATCACGCTCAGGTCCGGTTTCATCGGGACGACGTCGATGCCGGAACGTGCGGCCCACGCGGCGAGGTTCTCGTTCACCGTCATCACGACCGAGTGCCCGCGCCGCCGCAGTTGGTAGCCGAGCGCCACCATCGGCTGGATGTCTCCCCGCGAACCGTGCGCGAGGATCGCTACCCCCCATACCCATTGTTCAGCAATCGCGCAGTTCTTCTCCTGGTGCGGTCAGCGTTCGCCGTGGAGCAGCCGGCAACGGCCCTTTCCACGCTTCTCAAGGGAGCGTCCCGTTGAGCCGCAGATGGGTCCGAGCGTGCTCGATGGCTTCAGGTGTGCTCGCGAACGTGCGCACTCCGAGGACCTCCAGCTGGCGGCGATGTCCTTCTCGCACACCGGAAAGCAGGACGGTCACACCACGGTGTTCCAGCTTCTCGACGGCGTCGCGCAGGACCAGGACTCCAGTGGTGTCCAGTGTGGACACATGCGACAGGCGGAGGATCACCACGGAGACCGCCGAGATCTCGGTGAGCTCCAGGAGGAAGCGGTGTGCCGCGGCGAAGAACAGCGGTCCGTCCAGCCGGTAGGCGACGATGTGCTCGGAGAGCAGCCTCCGTTCCTCTTCGGTGTGGTCGCCCGCTTCCAGGGGCTCCACGTCGATGCGCGCGGATCTGGCGACGGCTCGCAGTGCCAGCGCTCCCGCGACGGCGATGCCGACGATCACGGCCGTGACGAGGTCGAGGGTCAGCGTCGCGATGGCGGTGAGGGCGAGCACCACCGCGTCGGAGCGGTTCGCGCGCATCAGCACGCGCACCGATCCCACCTCGACCATGCGCACGGCGGTGGCGATCAGGACGCCTGCCAGCACGGCCAACGGGATTCGCCCGACCGCGGGGGCGGCGGCCAGCATGATGACGGCGAGCGTCGCGGCGTGCACCAGGGCCGCCAGTCTCGATGTCGCGCCCGACCGGACGTTGACCGCGGTCCTCGCGATCGCCGCGGTGGCGGGCACTCCGCCGAACAGCGGTGTGACGACGTTCGCGACACCTTGCCCGAAGAGCTCGCGGTCGGGGTTGTGCCGCTGGTTGACGCTCATGCCATCGGCCACGGTGGCCGACAGCAGGCTCTCCAGCGCGGCGAGTGCCGCCACCGCGACCGCGGACGGCAGCAAGGACCACAACGCGTCCAGATCCAGGAAGGACAGCGACGGCGCGGGCAGCAACGCCGGCAGCGAGCCGATCCTGGCCACCGGCAACGACCAGATCTCCGCCACCGCCGTACCCACCGCGACGGCCAGCAACGAGAACGGGATCGCGGGCTTCCAGCGCGACCCGACGAGCATCACCACGACCACACCGCCGGCGAGCAGTGCGGCGGGCCACACGGGGCCGGCCCCGACCGCACGCACCGCGGTCACCACCACGTTGTGCCCGGTGGAAGCCGGCACCCCGAGAGCCGCCGGGACCTGCTGCAACGCGATCACCGCGGCGATGCCGATGGTGAAGCCCTCGACCACCGGCGCGGGAACGTACCGCATGTAGCGCCCGATCCTGGCCACCGCCAGGCAGAGCAGGACCACACCCGCGAGCAGACCGACCGTCAGCACACCGCCGGGTCCGAACCTCGCGACGATCGGGACGAGCACGACGGTCATGGCGCCGGTGGGCCCGGACACCTGCAGGCTCGACCCCCCGAACACCGCCGCCAACGCGCCCGCCACGATCGCCGTCACCAGGCCGGCCGCCGCACCGAGTCCGGACGCGACGCCGAAGCCGAGCGCCAGAGGTAAGGCGACCACCGCGACGGTGACACCCGCCAGGACGTCTCTGGGCGTGGCGGCCGACCAGTCGGCCTTCGCCGGCAGGAAGGCTCTCACGCGGAGTCCTCGCGCAGCTGCGCGAGCAACTCGTTCTGCCCGACCAGCAACTCGGTCAGGATGCGTCTGGCCGCCTTCATCAGGTCGGCCACGTCGGCGCCCGCGAGCGCGTACACCACCGTCGATCCTTCCCGGGTCGCCGTCACGATGCCGGACCTGCGCAACACGGCCAGCTGCGCCGAGAGGTTGGACGCCTCCACGTCGATCTCGGCGAGCAGGTCGCGCACCGCTTTCGGACCGTCCTGCAACAGCTCCAGCACCCGGATGCGCACCGGATGGCCGAGCATGCGGAAGAACTCGGCCTTCGCCTGGTACAGCGGAACAGGCACCGCTCAGCCCTCCTCGGGCCTGGTGACGGCCACCCCGTGCTCGCCCGCCAGGCGTCGCAGGTTGGCGAGGTCGGCGCGGTGCACCTCGGCGCCGTAGTCGTCCTGCCGCTCCACGGCGAGACACACCGCCCGCTCGGCCTGCTCGAGCCGGCGGTGCAGGTTGTCCTCGAACTCACTCATGCGTCCACAACCTGTCGAATTGAACAATTCTTCAATTTGACACTCTACAACCTCGCGACCCGAGTGCCGGGATCGGCGCGGCCACCACCCGGTGGCCGCGCCGATCCCGGCGACCTGGTCAGAGGATGGCGCTGTGCCCGCACGACGTCGGCCGGGCACGACCAGGACGCGCTTCAGGTGTCACGAAACCCATCCGGAACAGTTCCAGGTCCCGTACCAGGAGCCGTCCATCGCCTCCAAGCGGTGGCACACGCGGGCGCGGTCGTCGGACAGGTTGGCGATCATCGGGGTCCAGAAGCTGCCTTCCAGGCCGGCGCCGACCCGTCTGCTGCGCCAGTCGCCCGCGATCCAGTTGCCCGCGTAGTAGCGCTGGCTCTCGATCGCGGTGCTGATCGCGTAGCAGCACGTGGGCAGGTAGTCGTCGATGACGAGCCGCGCCCAGCGGGCGGAGCACGTGCCGCTGTTGCGCATCGCCCTGCTGAAGGACGAGGCCCAGTACTCGGTGCCGGACACGTTCGCCGCGCCGGACGAGCACCCGGTGCTCTGCGGGTCCTGGCCGGCACAGCCCGAGCCGTAGCACGACGCCGCCTGGGCGGCCGGTGCCGCGGTCAGACCGGTCGCGAGGGCCAGGGCCAGCCACAGGGCCAGGATCAGGAAACGGTTCCTCTTCAACGGTTCTCTCCTCGTTGTCAGCACTGCCGGTCGAGAATGTCCAGGAGCGTGAAGTACTCCGGGTAGGTGATCGCCAGGTGGTAGACCCGTTTGACGTGGATCCACGACCGGGCGTAGGCGCACCAGTGCGAGGGCGTCGGCAGCCACACGTCGGGCGGCCGGTCGCCCTTGGAACTGTTGGTGGTCTTCGACACCGCGAGCAGCTGCGGGTGTTCGAGGTCGTTCGCGAACGTGATGCGGTGCCTGTCGGTCCACCCGCTGGCCCCGGCGTACCAGGCGTGGCCCAGCGGGACCACGTGGTCGATCTCCATCTCGTTGCGGGCGGTGGTGGTCGTGTTGTCGTACGGGCTGGTCCACCGGCCGGCCGTCACGGGGCAGCCGGTGGGCGGGGCGAGTGCCTGGCCGTCCCGACGCAACACGACCTCCCTGGTGTTGCAGCCCACGCCGGGGAAGCTCGCCCAGGGCGTGTTCGGGCCCGGGTAGAAGCTCTCCCGGGCATACTGCGGCGGGTTCTGCGGCGCCACGTACGACTGGAGCTCGTACAGCTCGGCTCTCGCGATCTGCGCACTCGGCGGCACCACACCGCCCGCGCCGTCGCGGAGGGCTCCCAGTGTGTGGGCGAACGCGGCGGCGTAGCTGCCGGTGCCGGAGCTCTTGGGGTGGAACGACTGCTGGGACACGACGGCGTCCGGGTCCTCGCCCTCGGTCTTGCCGGTGACGACGCGGTGGATCGACTCGCCGGTCGCGTCGAAGCGGGAACAGACCTGGGACAGCTCGAACTCGTCGCGAGGGTCCGAATAGGACACGAAGACGTCCTCCCGCAGCAACGACACGGCGGTCTCGTGCAGGGCGTTGTTGAGCAGGTCGGCCATGTCGTTGAGGAAGTCGATCTCGGCATCGCTGAGGCGCAGCGTGGTCATGCACAGGCTGTCGCGGTACCAGGTGTTCCCGTCGCCGACGAGCGGGAACAGCCGCGGGTAGCCCATGAGCACGATCCGGGCGTTCGGTGCCTTGGCGTGCACCTGGCGCACCACGGTCTCGACGGAGGGTTTGACCTTCTGCTCGATGAGCGCGGGCAGCGCCCTCTCCAACGGCGTCGGCACGGGCGGTGGGTCGCCGTACCAGTCGTTGGGCGCGTTCGAGCTTCCGCAGTACTGGTCCGGGAGCGGGGTGCCGACGGTGCACGTGGTGAGCACGTCGCCGAAGTGCGCGTCGTTGCCGCCGATGCTCAGCGCCACCGTGGTCGTGTTGTCGTCGAGGAACCCGCGGTCGATCTGGGAGAGCTCCTTGTGCTGACCGCGCCCGTTCTCGCCCCAGGCGTTGGCGACGCCGTCCGGCAGCAGGTTCTCGGTCTGCGCGCCGGAGCACGCCAGCAGGTGGTAGTCCAGGCCCGGGTCGAAGCGGTCCGCCCTGGCGCCGACCGATTCGGACGTGCCGGACAGCACGGCTTGCCGCGACCACGCGTTCCTGGAGCGGTGGCACCCGTTGCGCCACGCCGCACCGGTGGTGCCGCTGTCGTCCGTCTCCTGGAAGTAGCTCCCGGCGCCCTCGCCGGAGGCGTAGGAGTCGCCGAGGACGACCATCTGCTCAGCCGGTTTCCCCGGCAGCGGCAGGAAGGCGACGGCGTCGAACGCGACGTCCTGGGTGCCGTTGCCCTCCCCCGTGATCGACGACAGCGTCACCGAAGGGGTGCCGGCGAACGGGAAGGCGCCGAGCGAGACCCAGCGGTGCTCCTGGGTCTTCTGCAGGACGCTGCGCCGCTTGGTCTGCCCGTTGCCCAGGTCGACCGTGTATGTGCCCTGCTGGGTGTGGGCTCCGTGGTCGGGCATGTGCACCACCACGCGGGCCCACTGGTGCAACGACCGGTTGAGCGTCCAGGTGCCGGCGACCTCCCAGTTCTTGGCGTCGTTGGCGGTCGTGGTGCGGGTGTGGGCGAACCAGAAGTGGCCGCCGAACCCGCCGCCGATCTGGTGGAAGTCCACTTTGGAGTGGTAAAGGCCGTCGGTGTGCTGGGCGAAGCGCAACCGGAACGCGCCCTGCCCGGTCCACGTCCGCCCGCAGCCCGGCCGGACGGACGGCACGTCGTCCCCCACGTCGTCGATCACCAGCGCACCCGACGGCAGGCCGTCGAGGGTGCACCTCGGCCGGTAACGGGCGCGTTGCTCGTCGGGGTACGCGCCACCGGTGTCGGCGTCGGGCGGCTCCGCACTGCCGGGTGCGGCGAGGCCTGCCGCTTCGAAACCGCACGTGGTGCTGCCGGCCGAGCAGTCCTTCCACGAGGCGGACGCGTGCCACCAGCAGTGGAAGTCGCCGAGCAGGCAGGGGTTCGCGGCGGTGCCGATATTGTTCGCGTTGCAGCGGTTGCCGTTGGTGGCGTGCGTGCTGCAGAAGGTGCCGACGGGCGGTTTGGCCCGCGTGCGGTGGTCCGCCGCGGTCCACCACGCCTGCTTGTACCCGGCCTCGTAGCCGTTGCCGCCGGTGTACTTGACGATCGGGTAGGCCGCCCAGCCGATGACCTTCTCCGGGTACGGCCAGTGCTGCGGGTGGCGGGCGTCGTCGTAGTGGTCGTTGTCCAGGAACGGGGTGCGGTTGAACGGGTAGTCGGGACGCGCCGGGTTGTTCGACCAGCCCAGGCCGTAGTTGCCGCCCGGCCCGTTGCCCGGCGCGTCGGTGCAGTTCGGTCCCGGCGTGCAGCCGGTGGTGTTGCCGGTGCTCGCCTGCGGGTTGATGCCGCTGTTGTAGGCCCACAGCGCGGTGAACCAGTTCTCGGCCTTCGCCGCGTCGCCGCCGTTGACGGTCATGCCGAGCGCCTGGGTCTGGTTCCACTTCTCCTGCAGGATGCGCAGCCCGGCGGCGATGTTGGTGGCGTAGTCGACCGCGACCGCGAGCTGCTTGTCCGCCGGCAAGGTACCGGGACCGGAGCGCCGCATGCCGTCGGTGACCTGCGCGACGCCGTAGCCGCAGTCGGCGGCCGACCAGTTGATGCCCCAGCCGTCCTCGACCCCGTAGAAGCTGCCGACCAGCGGGTTGCCGGTCACTCCCTCCACGACGTGGAACGAGGCCTGCCACAGGTTGGACTCCTGGGCCAGCACGCCGAGCAGGATCTGAGCGGGCACCCGGCCGCCGCCGGAGAGCCCGACCGACGGGAACATCACCTGCGGCCGCCACGCGGCGGGCATGCCCGACTGCTTCCAGTTCGCGGGCCGTTGCACGGTCAACTCGTTCTGCACCGCGAGCTCGGCCGCCCACTCCACCTGGCTCCAGTGCGGCTGGTACACCTGGATCCGCGCGTCGTTGCGGGGGATGGAACAGGTGCGGTCCCGGTCGACCGAGTCGTTCGGCGACTCCGCGCTCGCCCTGACCTGCGTCGCGGCCGGTGCCGCCCGCGTGCCCTGCTCCGCGTTCGCCGACGTCCTGGCGACGGGGCTCACCTCGAAGTCCACCGAGGCCCCGGTCGCCCGCACCGCGGCGCGCACCGCGACCGTCCGGTCGGCGGCGGGCGCGGAGGCGAGCGCGGCCGCCCGCGCCTGGTTCGTCCGTTCGAGGACGAGCCCGCCCTCGGTGGACACCTCGGCGTCCGCCGGCGCCGTCACGGCCGTGACGCCCGCCGGCAGCGACCCGGCGAGTTCTGCCTTGCCGGTGACGAACACCCTGCGCCCGGTGCCGGCGACCAGGCCGACCCCGGTGAGCGGACCGCGTCCGAGGTCCTGGACCTTGCCGTTCGCGAGCCGTGAGACGACGGTCTGGTCACCGTCTCGCTGGAGGTGGACGATCCCGCCGGCGGCGTCCGGGTGCAGCCGGATCGCCGGGCCGCGGGTGTCGGCGAGCGGGACGACCTTCCCGGTGTCCTCGACGCGCACGATCTGCCCGCCGCGCGCCGCCACGACCCCGTCCGAGGCCGGGACGGCGGAAGTGACCTCACCGTCGATCTCGTGGGACCGCACCAGGGCGGCACGGGTGGTGTCGACGACGTGCAGTCGCGTCGCGGCCAGGTCCACGGCGCCGGACTGCGTCAGCACGGCGTTCTCCCCCACGCCGCACCCCGGGTCGTAGTACGCCAGCGAGACGGTCACCGGGAGCTTCGTCACGGCGCCCGAGACGAGGTCGACGACGGCGGCGAACGCACCCCGGTCGAACAGGTGGGCCCGGTTGGTGAAGTGGCGCGGCGCGTAGACGACCACCGCGCGGCGTCCCGACTCGGTCAGGCACGCGTTGCCGATCCACCGGTCCGTCTCCAGCCAGGGCTCGGCCAGCGTCGCCGCCGTGCGCCAGGTGAACCCGGACCGGGAGTCGGCGACGAGCAGGTGGAAGCCCGTCGAGTCGCCGTCGGTGGTCCAGGCGAGGTCGCCGGAGGACCGCCAGCCGGCGGGCAGCAGCTCGTCGCGCCGCGCCGGGTCGACCGTCGAGCGGTCGGCGACCGGCTCGGGAGCGGCGGGGGCGGCAGGCTCCTGGGCGGCCGCCTGCGACACCGGCAGCCCGGCGGTCAGCAGGACGGCGAGAACGGGCGGCACGAGTCTCCGCAGACGCGCGGCGATCCGCTTCCGGAATGTCTTCCGGCGGTGAATGCGGGGCACTCTTCGGCGCGTTCCCATTTCTCCTCCATTCACGTGCCGCTGAACAGAGGAATGGGCACTGCTCCGCCCGGGCCGCCGATACCCCCGGTGGTGACGTGGAATTCTGGATCGGCGGCCCGGGCGTTTACTTCACATCCCCCTGTGCGGGCCAGTGCAGCACTCCGGGAGGCCGCGTCTGAAGGCCCGTTGACAGGTCCGCACAAGTCCGTACAGTCGGACCTCGTGCTGCACCGGCACCGAGGTGGGGATGTGCGGGTCTGTCGCGGAACGCGAGCGGAGGAGGCCCGGTGAGCGACGCCGCCGACCCGCTCGGCCCGGCCGCGGTGTCGTCGAAGAAGGATTTCGGGCGCGCCTTGACGGCGTTGCGGGAGAGCGCCGGTCTGACCGTGCGCAATCTGGCCGGAAAGGTCGATGCGCCATTCGGCACAATCAGCGGCTGGTGCACCGGACGCCATTTGCCGACGCTGTCGCAGCGGGATTTGTTCCTGCGCGTGCTGGCGGCCTGCGGGGTGACCGGCGAGGCGCTCGCCGCGGACTGGGTCGCGTGCTGGCTGCGGCTGCGGCGGCCGCTCGGGCAGCAGCGGTCCGACGTGCCCACCCCCTACCGCGGGCTGGAGCCGTTCCAACCGGAGCACGCCGACTGGTTCTTCGGCCGGTCGCGGCTGACCGAGGCGTTGGTGCACCGGGTCAGCTCCGGCGCGCCGGGACTGACCCTCGCCGTCGGTTCGTCCGGTTCCGGCAAGTCGTCGCTCCTGCGCGCGGGAGTGCTGCCCGCGCTGTGCGGCAACGGGCGTTCCCACCGCTGGCAGGGGCTGTCGCTCACGCCCGGCCCGCGCCCCACGTCCGCGCTGGCCACCCAGCTCGCGCTCGTCACGGACGTGGCACCGGACGAGATCGAGGTGGAACTGCGCGAACGCCCCGCGCACACCGCCCGCCGGGTGCTGCACCTCGTGGCGGACCCGGTCCTGCTCGTCGTCGACCAGTTCGAGGAGGTCTTCACCGCCACGAGCGCCGACCTCGCCGAGCAGGCCGCGTTCCTCGAGGCGCTGCACGCGCTGGCCCAGACCGCCGACGGCATCCGCGTGCTGGCCGGGATGCGCGCGGACTTCTACCCGGACGCGCTGCGCTGGCCGGTGCTCGCGTCGGCGTTGCAGGACAACCAGGTCACGGTCGGGCCGATGTCGGGCGAGGAGCTGCGGCAGGCCATCGTGGAACCGGCCAGGCTGGCGGGGATCGACATCGAGCCCGGCCTGGTCGACGTGCTGCTGCGCGACCTCACGTCGGCGGGCGCCCGCCACGGCAGGACGGACACGGGCGCGCTGCCGCTGCTGTCCCACGCACTGCTCGCCACCTGGGAGCAGGGCGGGCACCGGACGATGTCGATCGCGGACTACACGGAGACCGGCGGCATCCACGGCGCCATCGCCCGCACCGCGGAGAGCGTGTTCAGCGGGCTCACCGAGGCCGACCAGCACCTCGCCCGGCAACTGTTCCTGCGGCTGGTCAACGTCGGCGACAACACCCCGGACACGCGCAGGCGCGTCCCGCTCGACGAGCTGGGCGGCTCCCGGGACGACGACCGCGACGCGCGCACGAGCGAGCTGCTGGGACGCTACGTCGACCGGCGCCTGCTCACCGCCGACGTCGACGGGGTGGAGATCAGCCACGAGGCGCTGCTGGACTCCTGGCCACGACTGCGGGAGTGGATCGACACCGACCGGTCGGGACTGCGCCTGCACCAACGCCTCACCGAGGCGGCCAAGGGCTGGGAGGACGCCGAACGCGACTCCGGCGCGCTCTACCGGGGTGTGCGGCTCGACGCCGCGGTCGACTGGGTGACCCAGCAGGACCACCGCGACGAGCTCAACCAGCTCGAACGGGACTTCTTCGACACGAGCGTCGAGGCCCACCGCGCCGAGCGCCTGCTCGACCGGCGCCAGACCCGGCGGCTGCGGTGGCTGGCCGCCGCGCTCAGCGTCCTGCTCGTGCTCTCCGTCGTCGCCACCGCGGACTCGATCCGGCAGCAGGCGGTGGCCGAGGGCGAACGCAACCTCGCGATCTCCCGCCAGGTCGCGGGCACCGCCCAGCGGCTGGCCGACCACGACCCCGCCCTCGCCGCGCAGCTCGCGGTGGCCGCGTACCGCATCGCCCCCACCGTCGAGGCCACGTCGAGCCTGCTCGCCGCCACCGGCCGTCCCACCGTGACCCGGATGGTGCGCCCGGGAGGTGCGTTGCAGGCAGTCGTGGTCGACCGGGCGGGAACGCTGCTCGCGGCCGCCGGCGCGGACGAGGCCGACACCGAGGTGCTGCTGTGGGACCTGCGCGACCAGGACCGCCCGCGCCTGCTGGACACGAAGCTCACCGGTCACGCCGACGCGATCTACGCCGCCGCGTTCTCCCCCGACGGACGCACCCTGGCGACCGGTTCCGCCGATCGCACCGTGCGGCTCTGGGACGTGGCGGACCCGGCCCGCCCGCAGCCGCTCGGGCACCCGCTCACCGGTCCCGCCGGCGAGGTCCTCGCGGTCGAGTTCACCCCGGACGGCGAAACCCTCGTGGCGGGCGGCCGAGACAAGACCATCAGGCTGTGGGACGTGCGCGACCTCGCACACCCGGTGCCGGCCGGTCCCGCGCTCACCGGCGCGACCGGCGCGGTGCAGTCGATCTCCTTCACGCCGGGCGGCGGGATCATGGCGGTCGCCGACGCGGGCGGAGCCGTCCGCCTCTGGGACCTCGGCGACCGCGCGACCCCACGCCCCCTCGACACCCCGTGGACCGGACCCAGCCGCGTCAACACCGTCGCATTCAGCCCGGACGGCAAGACCCTCGCCGCCGGCAGCAACGACGCGACCGTGCGCCTGTGGACCACGGCCGACCCCGCGCACCCGGTACCCGCCGGCACGCTGACCGGCGTCGCCGGCTGGATCAACGCGATCGCCTTCAACTCCGACGGAACCCAGCTGGCCGTGGCGAGTGCCACCAGCAGGGTCCAGCTGTGGGACGTCGCCACCGGGAAGGTGCGGCTCGACCTCCCCCACTCCGAACCCACCACAGCGGTCGCGTTCCGCGGTGACGACCGCGTGCTCTACACCAACAGCGCCGACGGCGTCGCCCGCAGGTGGCTGGTCCCCGGCCCCGTGCTGCCCACCGAGGGCAGGCAGCTCACGGGCGTCGCCTTCCACCCCGACCGGCCGCTGCTCGTCGACGGCGGGATCGACACCCGCCTGTGGGACCTGGCGAACCGCGACAGGCCTGTGCCGGTCGGCTCACCGCTCACGGCGCCGCCCGGCTACGACCGGATGACCGGCAACGTCGCGCTGAGCCCCGACGGGACCACCCTGGCCGGGGCGACCAGGTCCGGGAACACGGTGCTGCTGTGGAACGTCGAGGACGCGGCACGGCCGCGGCTGCTACCGCTCCGGCTGGCGGGCCACACGGCGCTCGTCGAACACGTCAGGTTCAGCCACGACGGCCGCCTGATCGCCAGCGCGAGCGACGACGGCACCGTGCGCCTGTGGGACCCGGCGGCAGAACGGCCTCTCGCGACGCTCGACTCCGGCACCGGCTTCGTCTACGCGACCGCCTTCAGCCCCGGCGACGACGTGCTCGCCGCCGCGACGCAGGACGGCCACGTCGCGTTGTGGGACATCAGCGACCCCCGCGCACCGCGACCGATCGGACCGCCGCTCGAGGTGGCCCCCGACGACGCGCGCTCGATCGCGATCAGCCCCGACGGCAGGACGCTGGCGGTCGGCATCGCCAACGGAACCGTGCTGGTGTGGGACATCGAAAACCCCCGGGAGCCGCGTTCGGCCGGCCCCGCCGTCACCGGACCCGACGGTTTCGTGCACGCGCTGGTCTTCAGCCCGGACGGCGGCACCCTCGCCGGCGGTGCCGGCACCGGCCAGACGTGGATGTGGCGCGTGACCGGGGACCGCCGCCTGGAGACCGTGGCCATCCTGCAGGCGTCACCGGCGACGACCTGGGCCCTGCAGTTCAGCCCCGACGGGCGGCGGCTCGCGACCGTCGCCGGCAACGTCCACCTGTGGGACACCGATCCCCTGGCCGCCATCGACCACATCTGCCGGCACTCGGGCGACCGGCTCAGCGAGGCCGAGTGGGCCAAGTACGCCCCCGGTGCCCCGTACCTCGACGTCTGTCCCTGATCCCCGGTGGCCTCTTCGCCGATCTGTGAAGGCGACTTGATCCGTCGTGCGCCGAGGCCCGGTGGGTTCATTTTGGTCAACACTGAAGCAATAGAGTCTTTCGAACTACGCTGCGTCGTCGTCGATGATCTGCACGACCACCTTCCCCACCGTGCGGCCGTTCTTGCTGTGCTCCAGCGCTGCGACCACCTCGTCACGGGAGAACCCGTAGGTCCGGTCGACGTGCACGCGGACCTGCCCGGCCTCCACCATCCGGTCCACGCGGTCGAGGAGTTCGCGTGACGCGTCGAGGAAGATCGGGACGTAGGCGATCCTCCTGCCCACCAACGACTTCACCTTCCGGGCCAGGATCGTCGTCCCCAGACGCAACGCGGCTCCGACGGTGATCCGGTCGTCCTCGTCGCGGGAGATCGTGACGAACCGGCCTCCGTCGGCGATGACGTTCCGGGCGGCCACCCACTGCTCGCGCCCGCCGACGAAGTCGAGCACCGCGTCCGCGGAAGCTGCGGGCACGGCGGCGTCGTAGCGGCCCGCGGTGTGGTCGATGACGTCGTGCGCGCCGAGTTCGCGGACGAACGCCTCGTTGCGTCCACTGCTGACCGCGGTGACGTGCGCGCCGAGGACCCTCGCGATCTGGACGGCGTAGGTGCCGACGCCACCCGACGCGCCGATCACGACCACGCGGCTGCCGGGGCCGATCCGCGCCTTGTCCAGTGCCAGCAGGGCGGTCTGGGCGGCCAGCGGCACGGCGGCGGCCTCGGCGAAGCTCAGCCCGGCGGGGATCACGCTGACCAGGTCCTGTTCGACGTTCACGTGTTCGCCGGCGCCGCCGCCGTGGAGCTTGTTGTCGGCGTGCACGCGGTCGCCCACCTTCAGCCGGGCGACCTCGCTGCCGACGGCGGTCACGACGCCGGCGAGGTCGAACAGCGGGACGAACGGGAATGTGCGCTTCGCGATCAGGCGGCGGCGACCTTCGATCATCTGCCAGTCGATGGGGTTGACCGAGGCCGCGTGCACCTCGATGCGGACCTGGGTCGGGGACGGTTCCCCGACCGGGTGCGCCGCCGAGTACGCCAGCACCGCGTCGGCGACGCCGTAGTCACGCTGCACGACAGCGCGCTGGGCGGGGCGGGCGACAGGTTCGAGGACGACCACCGGGATCTCCCTGCCGGTGTGACCGGCGTAGTCCTCATAGGACGGGAAGACCTCGACGAGGCGGGGCCACAGGGCGGCGCGTTCGGCACCGGAGGCCACGCGGGGACGAACGCGGCGGCGCATCCCTCCTGGCAGCTCCACCTCGGTGACCGGCATGGCCATCAGGTTGTGGAACCACGCGGGATGCGTGTCGGACCCGCCCTTGGACGCGACGACGACCAGGCCGGGTTCGTCGTCGAGGTAGATCAACGGGTTGGTGCGGAGCTCGCCGCTGCGACGCCCGACGTGGTCGAGCAACAGCACCGGAGCACCGAGGAACGTCGCGCCCAGCCGCCCCCTGGTGGAGCGGAACAGGACCTTCTGCAAGCGCGCACCCTGCTTGTGGAGGTTCCAGAAAGCGGTGGAGTTGCGCGTCATCTGACTCATGACGGCGATATTGTCAGAGTCTGACATTTGTCGCAACGAGACAAACGACAGTGTGTGACGTGATCGCGCGAACTCCAGTAAGGTTGGCCCATGAGCACTCCCGGGCTGCGCGAGCGCAAGAAGGTCCGCACCCGCCAGGCGCTGGTCGACGCGGCGTACGAGCTCTTCGCACAGCAGGGTTTCGCCGCCACGACCGTCGACCAGATCGCCGAAGCGGTGGAGATGTCCGCGCGGACCTTCCACCGCTACTTCACCTCGAAGGAGGACGCGGCGCTGTCGGTGCTGACCGAGCAGCACGACGCCATGGTCGAAGCGCTGCGGTCCCGCCCCGCCGACGAGCCGGCGATGACCGCGATGCGCAACGCGGTCGTCGCAGTGCTGACCGCTTACGAAGCCGACGAGAACTGCGACGCTTTCCGCTTCCACCAACTGCAGACCCTGATCGCGGGCAACCCGGCACTCCGAGCCGCGGCCGCCGAGCACAGCACCGCGCGGACGTCCGAGGTGGCGGAGCTGATCGCCGCACGGATGGGTGTCGAGCCCGCGGTGGACCCGCGTCCCGGACTCGTCGCCGCCGTCGCGCTCTGCGCCGCTCCCGCCGCGGTCGACGCCCGGCGCCACCACGAACCGTCGCGGTCGGCCTCGGAGCTGTACGGGCAGGTGTTCGACCTCCTCGGGTCCGGTATGGACTACCCGGCGGCCGTCACCGCACGCGGCGTTCGTTCGTCCGAGCGAAAAGACTGATCTCGGGAGCCGGCGCGACCGTCGTGTCAGAGCTTTGTCAGCGTGATGTCCGAGCCTTGTCCAGGACACCGCGCTCGCGTTGTCCCATCGCGCAACGAGCTCGACCGAACGGAAAAGACCGCATGAAGCCAAAATTGAAGACCCGGAGCGGCACCGCGGCGCTGGCGGCCTTCGCCGTCCTGGGCTGCCTGACGTCGAGCACGACGCAGGCTTCGGCCGCAGCGCTGCCGGTCGTCAACATGGAAGCCACCGTCCTGGCCGCCCAGATCGATCCCCGGCGCGCGGACGACACGCTGACCCCCGGCGCCAAGGACTCCGTGCTGGCCGTCGAACGGGCCCTCCAGGCGCGCAACCTGCTGGACGCCCGCTGGGTCGACGGTTACTTCGGCACCACGACCATCACGGCGTACGCGGCCTACCAGCGTTCGCTCGGCTACACCGGGCTGGCCGCGAACGGGCTGCCCGGCGCGAGTTCGCTGGCCTCGCTCGGGCAGAACCGGTTCACCGTCTCGCACGTGCTCAAGCCGGGCTCGAAGGTGCAGCGTGACGGGTACGTCGTCAACACCCGCACCCAGGCGATGCTGACCGAGGCCGAACGCCTGCTGGGACGTCGCCTCGTGCTGTCGCAGGGTTCGTACAACCCCGGCGGCGACCCGACCTCCGCCGGCACCCACGACGGCGGCGGCGCCCTGGACATCAACGTCGACGGCATGTCCGCCACCACCCGCACCGCCGCCGCCCGTGCGCTGCGCCAGGTCGGCTTCGCCGCCTGGGTCCGCAGCCCGTCCCAGGGCGACTGGCCGTGGCACATCCACGCCGTGGCGATCAACGACACCGACCAGGCCACCCAGGCCCAGAACCAGGTCGGTGACTACTACCTCGGCTTCAACGGCCTCGCCAACCACCGCCCCGACGACGGGCCCCGGATCCCGATCCGGACCTGGGAGGACTACCGGCGCACGTCCTGACCGGTAGCCCGGACAGCTGCCACGTCGGACAGACCGAACTCGGTGGCCTGGTTCCTCGATCAGGCTCACCGAGGTTCCGGCGACGGCCGGCGCGGCGCCGCCGTCCTGTGACCTCACCACGCGGCACTTAATGTGTCCTTCGTGGACGTAGTCGTGGTCGGGGCAGGCATAGCGGGTCTCTCGTGCGCACGTGCGCTGTCAGAAGGAGGAGCACGGGTACGCGTCCTCGAACGTGGCCGTGTCGTGGGCGGGCGGCTGGCCAGCCGGCGCATCAACGGCCGGTACGCGGACATCGGTGCCGCCTACCTGGTCGCCGACGATCCGGCGTTCGTCGCGCAGACCGAGTCCTGGCAGGCGCGGGGCCTCGCCCGTCCCTGGACCGACACCCTGCGGGTCTACCCCGCGGGCACGGACGCGCGCGGTCCCGTGCGCTGGGCCGCACCCGGCGGACTGCGCAGCCTCGCCACCGACCTCGCCGACGGACTCGACGTCCGCCTCTCCACACCGGTCGACTCCGTCGAATCCATCGCACAGGACGCGGACGCGGTGGTGCTGGCCATGCCGGGACCCCAGGCCCTGAAACTGTCCCCGCCGCCGGCGATCGCCTCCGCCGCCGCCTCGCAGAGCTGGCGGCCGGTGATCGCCGCGGTCCTCACCTACCCGGCCCGCTCGTGGAACGGACTACGCGGCGCGTTCGTCAACGACCACCCGGTGCTCGCCACCGTGTGCGACGACGGCGACCGCCGCGGCGACGCCGCACCGGTCCTCGTCGCCCACTCCACCCCCGAACTGGCCTCCGAACACCTGGACGCACCCGCCGAGGCCGGTCCGATCCTCGCCTCGGCCGTGGGAGTACTGCTCGACATAGCCGCCTCGCCGCAGATCGAGACGCACCGGTGGACCTACGCCCAGCCGGAGAAGGGGTTCGAGGTCCCGTACGCGAGGGACGGCCAGGTGTGGCTGTGCGGCGACGCGTTCGGGCGTCCGCGCGTGCAGACGGCCTGGCTCTCCGGCCGCGCCGTGGCGAGGGCCCTGCTCGGCGGGTGAGCCGCGGCCACGGTCGCGTGGCCCACCGCCAGGCCCGCACCAGGAGCTCGCCCTCGCCTGGGGACGGCGGGGCGACGATCGGCAGGCTTCCGACGGCGACACCGGTCTCGGAGTGGATCACGCCGAGGGTCTCCGGCGTCGACCACGACCGACGTTCGCCCGCGCGCAGCGGGTTATCCCCTCGGACAGCGGGTACCTGCCGGTTTCGCGAGTGGCCCGCCGTTGCGTCCGTCGGCGTCCCACCGAAGAGACGGTCGAAGGAGACGCCATGCGTGCGATGGTCTACCGCGGTCCTTACAAGATCCGGGTGGAGGAGAAGCCCCCGCCGGTCGTCGAGCACCCCAACGACGCGATCGTGCGAGTCTCGATGGCTGCGATCTGCGGCTCCGACCTGCACCTCTACCACGGCATGATGCCCGACACGCGTGTGGGCATGACGTTCGGGCACGAGTTCATCGGCGTGGTCGAGGAGGTCGGGTCCTCGGTGCGCAACCTCGTGCCCGGCGACCGAGTGATGGTGCCGTTCAACATCTTCTGCGGCACGTGC
This sequence comes from Lentzea sp. HUAS12, assembly GCF_024125735.1. Taxonomy (NCBI): domain Bacteria; kingdom Bacillati; phylum Actinomycetota; class Actinomycetes; order Pseudonocardiales; family Pseudonocardiaceae; genus Lentzea; species Lentzea sp. HUAS12. The sequence goes on along the minus strand of NZ_CP099738.1, from coordinate 1,545,552 downwards.
TGGTTCTGCGCGCGTGGGCTGTATTCCAACTGCCACAACGTCAATCCCAACGCGACGGCCGTCGGCGGCATCTACGGCTACTCCCACACCTGTGGCGGCTACGACGGCGGCCAGGCCGAGTACGTCCGGGTGCCGTTCGCGGACGTGGGGCCGACCGTCATTCCGGAGTGGATGGAGGACGAGGACGCCGTCCTGCTCACCGACGCGCTGGCCACCGGCTACTTCGGGGCGCAGCTCGGCGACATCGTCGAGGGTGACGTGGTGGTGGTCTTCGGCGCCGGGCCGGTCGGCCTGTTCGCGGCGAAGTCGGCCTGGCTGATGGGCGCCGGCCGCGTCATCGTCGTCGACCACCTCGAGTACCGCCTGGCCAAGGCCCGCGCGTTCGCGCACGCCGAGACCGTCAACTTCACCGAGTGCGACGACATCGTGGTGCACATGAAGAAGACCACCGATTTCCTCGGCGCGGACGTCGCGATCGACGCCGTGGGCGCGGAGGCGGACGGCAACTTCACCCAGCACGTCGCTTCGGCCAAGCTGAAGCTCCAGGGCGGCTCCCCTGTGGCGCTCAACTGGGCCATCGACTCGGTCCGCAAGGGCGCCACGATCTCGGTGGTGGGCGCCTACGGCCCGATGTTCAGCGCGGTGAAGTTCGGCGACGCCATGAACAAGGGGCTGACGCTGCGGATGAACCAGTGCCACGTGAAGCGGCAGTGGCCGCGGCTGTTCGAGCACGTCCGCAACGGCTACCTCAAGCCCAGCGACATCGTCACCCACCGCATCCCGCTGGAACACATCGCCGAGGGCTACCACATGTTCTCGGCCAAGCTCGACGGCTGCATCAAGCCGCTGATCGTGCCCAACGCCGCCTGAAGGAGACGACCGCCATGACCTACACGTCGGACAAGCCGCCGCTGGCCGAGTCCACCGACCAGCTGCGGGCCCGCATCCCGGGCTGGGGCGCGGACCTCGACCCGAAGGACCGCCCGTCCGTGCCGAAGCTGCGGTGGCAGGAGGACCGGACCGGCGCGCACTGGGAGTTCCCGGACCGCCAGCCGGAGAAGTGGCCGCGGGAACGCTCGATCGAGCACAAGTTCCTCACCCCCGTCTTCGGCACCACCTGCCCGCCCCGAGGGGCGTCCGGGAAGATCCGGCGGCTCGCCTACCGGAAGTACAGCGAGGGGCGGGCCGCGCACTGGCTGCTGCTGCTCGCCGCCGACCGGGTGGACGCGTGGGAGAGCCACCTGAGCTCGTTCCTGACGGCCCGGCCGGACAACCCCGTCACCGAGACCGGGGTGCTCAGCGAGTTCTCCCGGCACGGCGCCTCCTCCCGCCTCGGCCAGAAGCGTGCCGACGTCAAGCACCAGGTCCTGGACCCGGTCATCGTGGCCGGCCCGTGGGTGCTGGCCGTCGCCGTCGTGGTCACGCTCGTGCGGAAGCTGCTCCGCCGCTCGTAGGCGAGCCCGGAAGTACCCGGCGTGCGGGCGGCTGGGCCGCGCTGCCCGATCGCGCCGGTGCGCCGCCGACCAGATCGTCGGCGGTGCGAGACGAGAAGGTGCGGCGGTAGTCGGTCGGGGTGGTTCCCGTCGCGACCCGGAAGTGGTGGCGGAAGTTCGCCGGGGTTCCCAGCCCGCACGCCTGGCCGATGTGGTCGATGCCGGCGTCGGTCGTCTCGAGCAGTTCGCGGGCACGGCTGACCCGGGCCGCCGTGAGCCACTTCATCGGGCTGATCCCGAGCTGCTCGGTGAACATCCGGGCGAACGTGCGCTCGGCGACCGCGGCGTGCCTGGCCAGCTCGGCGACCGTCAGCGGGGTGTCGAGGCGGTGCAGGGCCCACTCCAGGGTCGCGCTCAGCCCGGTGCGGTTCGGTGGCGCGGGCGGGCGGGTCACGTACTGCGCCTGGCCGCCCTCGCGGTGGGGAGCGGCCACCATCACGCGGGCGATCGACGTCGCCGTGGCCGCGCCGCAGTCCCGGCGCAGGAGGTTCAGGCAGAGGTCGATGCCGCTGGCCACCCCGGCCGAGGTGAGCAGGGAGCCGTTGTCGACGTAGAGCGCGCCGGGGTCGACCTGGATGCGCGGATGCCGGCGGGCCAGCTCATCGGTGAGCAGCCAGTGGGTGGTCGCGCGCAGGCCGTCGAGCAGGCCGGTGGAGGCCAGGGCGAACGCGCCCGTGCAGATGGTGGCGATCCGCGCACCCCGGGAGTGCGCCTCGCGCAGCGCTTCCCGCACGTCCGGGGTGGCGTCCGGCGGGGTGCCCAGCTCCGAGTTCCCGTAGGCCGGCACGATCACCGTGTCCGCCGTGACCACCTCGTCGAGGCCGTGGGGCGCGGTGAGCGACCAGCCGTGGAGAGTCTCGACCGGCCCGGCGGACCGTCCGCACAGGATGACGTCGTAGCGGCTGTCGTGGAGACCGAAGGTCTGGAACGGCATGCCGACCTCCATCGGCTGCACACCGCCGAGGGCGAGCACCGCGACGCGATGCCGCCGGGACGAACCGGTCATGGCGGAATCCTATCGAACAGGGGCATTCCTGCTACTCGTCGCGGCGGGGCGGGGCCCGAAGGATGGGGGCATGACAGACACGCTGCCCTACCGCATCACCGTGCTCCTCTTCGACGGCGTCGAGGAGCTGGACTTCACCGGCCCGTGGGAGACGCTCCGGATCTGGCAGACGGTGGCGACCCGTCCGGTGAGCGTGCGCACGGCCAGCCTCGACGGTGCGCCCGTGCGCTGCGCGCTGGGGTTGACGGTCACCCCGGACGGCGGGATCGACGACGAGCCCCTGCCCGACCTCGTCGTCCACCCCGGCGGCGCGGGCGTCGAAGCGCTTTGCGCAGACCAGGCCCACCTCGCCCGCATGCGAGCCCTCGCCGAGCACGGCACGATCATGACCTCGGTCTGCAACGGTGCGATGGTCTACGCCGCGGCCGGGCTGCTCGACGGCCGGGCCGCCACCTCCCACTGGCTCGTCCTGGACGAACTGGCCGAGAAGCACCCGGAGGTCGAGGTCGTCCGCGACCGGCGCTGGGTGGACGCCGGCCCGGTGGTGACCAGCGCGGGCATCACCGCCGGCATCGACATGGCGCTGCACCTGATCGACCGGCTGGAGAACACCGACACGGCCCGGGCGGTGGCCGGCGTGCTCGAGCACCCGTGGGACCCGCGTGTGGACCTCGTCGCGGCGACCAGCCCAGAGATCCGCCAGCACACGCTCACCACCATCGTCCCGCGGATGCAGGCGGCCCGCAGGGCGGGTTGATCGGCCTCGGACGGCGGTTCAGGAGCGCGTTGTCGGCGGTGGCTGCGGGCGGTGTGCACGTGCGTGATCAACCGCCCGCTGCCGGACGCACCCCGCAACGCGCGAAGGTCAACGAACCGATCGTCGTCATCACCCGGAAAGCGGGTCCTGTCCCTCGATGAACTCCTTGAGGTGCACCAGTCCCTGGTCCATCACCTGCTGGGCGCCCGCGAGCAACTCCTGCGCCGACCGGCCGGGCGGCAGCAGGGCGCCGCGGGTGTAGACGTCGTAGGCGACCACCGTGCCGTCACCGGCCGGGGTCAGTTCCCAGGTCGCGAACCCGATGAAGGAGCCGTCCAGCCCGTCGAGGCGGATCGTGCGGCGCTGCTCCGCGACCAGTTCGACGTTCTCGACGTAGTAGAGCGGCACGTCGAGGGCTTCCGGTGCCGCCACGTGGAACCGGCCACCCAGACCGGCCGCGTCACCGCTGAGGTGCACGAGTCGCTGACCGCGGCGCCATCCGCCCACGTCGACGACGTGCGGCCAGATCGTCGCCGCGCCGGCCTCCACCCGCACCTTGCTGTGGGTCAGGAAGTCGATGGTCTCGAGGGTCTCGGTCATGCGGAACCTCCCTTGTGGACCGCGCCGGGGTGGCGCAGGCCGGTCTGATTCATGAGGAAGGACAGCCACTCCGCCGTGTAGGTGGCCGCCTGTGCCGGGTCGAGTGCGACGTGGCCGGTGTGGCGCCACACGCGCAGGTGGATCGGTCGTCCGCCGGCGTCGGCCTCGCGCAGGCGGGCCGTGAACTTGCGGCCGTGGAAGGGCCGGCAGGCCGGGTCGCTCTCGCCGAACACCTGGTAGACGGCGGGATGGGCGATTCCGGGCTCGATGTTGTGGTACGGCGACCAGGCGAAGGTCGTTCTGGCGTCCTCGGGGTCGTCGACGTCGCCGTAGTCCTCGTGCACGACGGCGCGCATCATCGACGCCTCCGGGGTGTCCGGGAAGGCCTCCATCAGGTCCAGCAACGGGGAGACCGGGGCGACGGCCCGCCAGAGGTGCGGTTGCCGCACGGCCGCGACCCCGGCGAGCAGGCCACCGTTGCTCTCGCCCTGGAAGGCCAGGTGGTCGGGTGAGGACACGCCCTCGTCGATCAACGCCTGTGCCACAGCGGCCAGGTCGTCGAACACGTTCTGCTTGTTCGCCAGGCGTCCGGCGTCGTGCCAGGCGCGGCCGTACTCTCCGCCGCCGCGCAGGGACGCCTGCACGAAGATCCCACCCGCCTCGATGAACGGGACGTACTCGCCCGGGAACCGCGGCAGCAGTGAGAGGTTGAACCCACCGTAGGCGTGCACCAGGCACGGCAACGGGTTCCCGCGGTCGAGATCAGCGCGCCGCACCAGGAAGTACGGCACGCGCGTGCCGTCGCGGCCGGTCGCGAAGCCGCGCTCCACCACCACGCCGGACAGCTCGGCAGCGGGCGGCCGGGCGCGCACGAGCTCGCCGGTCTCCGGGTCGTGCCACATCAGGGCGGGCGCCTGGGTGAAGGTCGTGTGGGTGAAGGCGAAGGCCTCGGTCGGCCGGATGCAGCGGCTGATCATCATGCTGGGCAGGTCGCACGGCCCTGGCAACGGCAGCACCGCGGCGGAGCCACCGTCCAGATCGGCCATCCGGACCCGCTGGGAGACGTCGACCAGGTCGCCGACGTACAGGCGTCCCCCGACAACACCCGCCCAGTTGAGGAAGCCATCGCCCTCCGGGACCAGAGTCCGCCAGGTCGTGAGGTCCTGGGAGGTCGCGACCGGAATCGCCTCGACCTGCCCGCGCGACCCGTCCCAGGTGACCCGTGCGACGTAGGTGTCGTCGTCCAGCCACGACCCGTCGCACTCCCCCGTCCACCCGTCGGGCAGGAACGGGCTCAGCGTCAGCGTCCCTAGGTCGAGCAGGCCGAGTGCGACGTGCTCGTGCGGCTCGCTCACCAGCAACGCTCGCCGGCCGTCGGGCGAGATCTGCGCCGTCAGCGCGGGGTGCGACACTGCGACCTGCTCGGCGGGCAGCACGAGTTCGGGCCGTGTGGCGGTGCCGGGAGCCACCGGGTGGAAGCGCAGCCGGTGCAGGCCGTCCGGTGTGCGGTCGGCCATCCAGAAGCCGCTCTCGTCGGGCAGCCACCCGGGTTGTGCGTGGATGTGGGGCGCCGGCGGAGTGGAGAACAGCGGCTTGCCCGAGACCACCTCGTAGACGATCCACGGACCGACCGTGTCACCGTCCAGCATGACCGCCCCCGCCACGTACGTCCCCCGCGGCGACGGGACCGCGTCGAACAGCGACCTGAGGCTCACGCCCTCCCGCGAGGCGATCGCTGTGGCCATGTCGATCACCCGCTGCGGCCCGACCTCCGGTCCGGCACCGGTGAGGCTGAGCGCCCGGCGATGTAGGCGGCGACGTTGCGTTCCACGGCCGTCAGCGGCAGCGTTCCCGATCCGAGCACGACCTCGTGGAACTCGCGCACGTCGAACGCGGCGCCGAGTTCCTGTTCCGCCTCGCGACGCAACTGCCAGAACTTCGTCGCTCCCAGCCGGTACCCGAGACATTGGCCGGGCATGTCCGTGGCGTACCGAAGGGTCTCGGACGCGACCTGAGCCGGAGATTCCATGGTCATCGACGCCATGTACTCGCGCGCCTTCTCGAGCGGCCAGCCCATCAGGTTCAGGCCGGTGTCGACGACCAGGCGCTGGGCGACGAACCGCTGGTGCACACAGGCGCCGTACGCGTCCCAAGGATCGTCGTACGCACCCATCTCGAACCCGAGCGAGGCGGCGTACTCGGCCCAGCCCTCGGTGTACGCGCCGAACTCCGCCGGTGCCGCCTGAGCCTGCAGCGGGTGCAGGCCGGTGTCCTCGGCCTGGCGAGCGAGGTGGAAGTGGTGGCCGGGAACCAGTTCGTGCAGGATCAGCGCGGCAGCGGAGATCTGCGCGCGGGAGTCCAGCCCTGATCCGTTGAACCGGTAGCTGCCCACGACGTTCGAGGCGACGGGCGGCTCGTAGTAGCCGTACGACATCCCGGCTTCGAGCGCCGCGTCCAGCCGCTGCACGCCGTACTCTGCCTTCGGCAGGACGCTGAACCACTCCCCGATCCGCGGCTCGATCGCCGAGATGTGCCTGCGGTAGGTGCTCGCGACGGACTCGGCGTCCGGTGCGTGGAAGCGGTCATCCGCCTGCAGCACCGCGCGGTACGCGGCCTCGTCACCGGTGAACCCGGCAGCCCGGCGGATGTCCGCCAGCTGCTCGGTCAGCTGCGCCACCTGCTCCAGGCCCAGCTCGTGGACCCGCTCAGGCGAGATGTCATAGGTCGCGTACTGCCGCACGAGCGCGCGGTAAGCATCTTCGCCGCCGGCGTACTGGTGGAGTCCTACCCCCTCAATGGCGCGTTCGGCGCCAGGACCGGTCAGGTGGTCCAGCAGCCGGTCGAACGCGGGAAGCACCTCCCCGTCGACGATGCGTTCGACGTCGTCGCGGAGGTTGCCCCGCGTCGCCGCTCCGAGACCGGTCGCACGGGCCTCGTCCACCCGGAGGTAGTCGGCCGCGGCCGCGCGGTGCGCGCGAATCGTGGCCAGGAAACCCGGCAGTGCCGGACGCGGCAACGCGATCCCGTTCTCGGCCTGCGCGACCAGCTTGCCGCGGGCGGCGTCGAGGGTCTTCGCGAAGTCGTCGACCAGCGAGAGGTAGCGGGAGACGTCTCCCCCGTCCGCGAAGGTGAACGGCTCGAACACCTGCTGCCGGTACAACGACCACGGATAGGTCTGGTAGGGCGCGACCGGGAAGGTCCACCAGTAGTCGTTGTCGGCGCGCGCCAGCTTGCGGGCGTACTCCCCGACGACGACGGCGAGATCGGAGTCCTTTTCGGACAGTGCGGAGATCTCCGCGAGGAGCCGCCGCCCGAACGCGGCGTCGTCCTGCGCCTCCTCCGGAGTCCCGTGCGGGAGCCGTGTGACCGGATCGCCGGCCCGCTGCGCGAGGTAGGGATCACCCGCTCGGAGATGCGACCAGAGACGGTCGGCAAGAGCCCGCAGCGCGATCGAGTCAGTTGATTCCGGCATCGGACCAAACTATCCACGGGGGCAGCACCGAGGAATCGACTTGTGTCGCGTGGCCGGGGAACAAGTTGCGACCGATGTCCACTCCGAACTCGTTCGAAGGCGTCGACGATGACGGCAACGTGTACTGCGAGGAGTGGCGACATGAGCGTGCGAACCCGTGCTGACCTGGCGTCCCTGCCGTCCTACGTGCCTGGCAGGAGCATCCCCGGCGCCATCAAGCTCGCGAGCAACGAGGTCTCCGCCGGACCTCTGCCCAGCGTCGTCGAGGCCATCGCCGAGGCGGCCACCGGCATCAACAGGTACCCCGACTCGGGCTCGGTCGAACTCACGAACCGGCTGTCGGACAAGCTCGGCGTGCCCGCGGACCACATCGCCGTCGGCTGCGGCTCGGTAATGCTGTGCCAGCAGCTCGTCCAGGCCACCTGCGGCGAGAACGACGAGGTCCTGTTCGCGTGGAGGTCCTTCGAGGCCTACCCGATCGTCACGCACGTCTCCGGCGCCCGGCAGATCCGCGTGCCGCTGACCGACGAGCACACCCACGACCTCGACGCGATGCTCGCCGCGATCACCCCGAACACGCGGATGCTGTTCGTCTGCAACCCCAACAACCCGACCGGCACCGCGCTGCGCACCGAGCAGATCGAGGCGTTCATCGCCCGCGTGCCCCGCGACGTGCTCGTCGTGCTCGACGAGGCCTACAAGGAGTTCGTCGACGACGCCCACGTCCCCGACGGCGTCGAGCTCGCCAAGCAGCAGTGGGCGGCCGGGCACACCAACGTCGCCGTGCTGCGCACCTTCTCCAAGGCCTACGGCCTCGCCGGCCTGCGCGTGGGCTACGCGGTCGCGCCGCCGGTCGTCGCGGACGTGCTGCGCAAGGTCTACGTGCCGTTCTCGGTCAACGCGCTCGCGCAGGTCGCCGCCATCGCCTCGCTCGACGCCGAGGACGAGCTGATGGTCCGCTGCCGCGCGATCGTCGCCGAACGCACCCGCGTGCGCGGCGAACTCCTCGCGATGGGCTACGACGTCCCCGAGACCCAGGCGAACTTCGTGTGGCTGCCCCTGGGCGAGCGCACCGGCGCGTTCAACGCCCACTGCCTGGACCACAAGGTCGTCGTGCGCGCGTTCGTCGACGAGGGCGCCCGCGTCACCATCGGCGAACCCGACGAGAACGACGCCTTCCTGGCCGCCGCCCGCGCGTTCACCCCCTGAGAACCACTGCGACGAACTACTGCGACGTCTTCACGAGGTGGGTGCGGAAGAAGTCGCTGACCTTGCGCCAGTAGTAGCTGTTGTGCGCGGCGTCGTAGCTGTGCGGCTGTCCCGGCAGGACCACGAACTCGTGCTGCTTCCGTGCTCGGATGAGGGCTTCGCTCATGGTGACGTTGTTGGACCAGGTGGAGTGGTCGATGGTCCCGCACAGGAGCATGAACTCCGCCGACATGCGTTCGGCGAGGGGGTAGACCGCGGCGTCGCGGTAGGCGTCGGCGTCGGTCTGGGGGAATCCGAGGTAGCACTCGTACAACACCGACGAGTACGGGTCGAAGCCCGAAGCGGACGACACGGCGGCGGTGTAGACGTCAGGTCGTTCGGCGGCGAGCCGGAACGCGGAGTAGCCGCCCCAGCTGTGCCCGATGACTCCGACCGGCGCCTCGGACAGGAAGGAGTGCCGTGCCTTCAGCTGCTCGACCACGGTGGCGTGGTCGGGTACCAGTGCACCGGCCCAGTCGCGGTGCACGACGTCGTGGAAGGCCTTCGACCGCTCCGGGGTGCCTCGGCCGTCGACGACGAACGTCACGAACCCGAGTTGCGCCAACGCCTGTGCCCTCGGGGTGAACACGTCGTGGAAGGCGCGCGGGACGACCGCGATCTGCGGACCGCCGTAGACGTACTCGACGAGCGGATAGGTCCTGGCCTCGTCGAAGTCGGCCGGGAAGAACATCGTTCCCCACAGCTCGGTCCTCCCGTCCGCGGCGGTGGCGGTGAACTCGCGAGGCGGCGTCCACTCCAGACGCGACACGTCCGCTGTGGACAGCTCGCACAGCAGCGCTCCGTCGTTGCGCCGGAGCACGCTGCGCGGTGCCTCGGCCGGAGTCGACCAGGTGTCCACGAACACGGCACCGTCCGGCGAGAACATCACCGAGTGCTTCCCCGCGTGCTCGGTCAGGTGCTCCACCTCCCCGCCGACCAGTGGAACCCGCGCCAGGTGGAGGTCGTAGGGACGGGCCTGGTCGAGGTGCGCCGTGAAGTACACGTGCTCACCGTCGATCCGGCACGCGTAGTCCACCGGCCAGTCCCCGTCGGTGAGCTGACCGACCAGGTTGCCGTCCAGGTCGTACTGGTAGAGGTGCTTCCAGCCGGACCGCTCCGACAGCCACAGCAACCGGGTGCCGTCCGGCGTGAGGAACAGGCCGATCTTCTTGCCGAAGTAGACGTCGTGGTGGATGCGCAGGAAGGTGTCGCCTTCCTCGACGAACAACGACCGCGTGGCACCGGTCCTCGCATCGGCGAGCAGCACCTCGGCCCGGCGGCAGTCGCGGCTCAGCACGAAGACCACCAGCGCGGTGCCGTCGGGCAACCAGGCCGCGTGCACCGGATAGGTGTCGGTGGTGTCGCCGAGGTCCAGCTCCACCGGCGCACCGCCGTGCACGTCCAGTACGTGCAGCGTGGTGCGTTCGAGCTTTCCGCCAGCCAGCGGGTCGTAGCGGAGGACCACCTCGGCCTCGCGCTTGAGCTGGTGGACCTGGGGGTTCTGGTACACGCCCCGGTTGTCGACGCGGTGAACGGCGAGACGTGACCCGTCCGGCGACCAGTTGCACACCGGGAAGGCCATGCCCAGCATGGCCATCGACGGGTCCACCAGGTCGAACCGGTACTCGTGCTCGGGTGTGCCGTCCGCGGTCAGCGGCACGGACCGCCCGTCCGCGGCGGAGCGCAGCACGACGTTGCCGCCCTCGGTCGACACGAACAGGTCGCCGTCCGGCGACACCAGTTCCCGGACCTTCATCGGGTCGACCATCGGCAGCGTGCGCAGGAACTCCCGCGGCGTCCGGCGGACGCTGTCCGCGAATCCCGTGTGGACGTCGACCGCCCGCTCCTCGGGCACCTTGCGGACGTCACCGGTGTCGAGGTCGAGGGTCACCCGATCCCGCCCGACCACGCCCAGGAGCGTGCGCGGCCCGGTGAAGGCGATGTGGTCGAACGGCAGGCCACGCCCGGCCGGAGACCTCCCGGTGGCCTTCTGGACCTCCTCGCGCAGCACCTGCACGTCGGCGACGAGCGGGGTGCTCTCCCCCGACTCCAGGTCGACGAGGCGGCCGGTGCGCTCCTCCGCGGTGCCGTCGAGGAACGCGAGCGACCTCCCGTCCGGTGACCAGGCGGGAAGGATCGTCCCCCCGGTGACGAGCCCGTCCAGGCCCCCGATGAACCGGTCGAAGCCGGCGTGTCCGGTGCTCATCGAACCTCGATCCTCACTTGTGGACTGATCATGTGATCACGCTTCGCCGAGCAGGTCGTTCATCGTTTCGGGCGTTCGGCTGGGCAGTTCCGGCAACCTACTGCCGACCCGGACACGTTCGGCATCGACATCCGTCGCCAGTTCACCCGCACCGCGATCCACACTTGTCGTGCGAAAGATCCGATCGACACCTGTCGAATCCGGACAGGGAGCAATGCGAAGGTTTGCGCCTGCGACGACCCGTGCCCCCGTGGCAGTGTCCGTCGCATGATGACGTCAGATGAACTCCAGGTGAGGCTGGCGGAACTCGCCGCCACCACCCTCGTGCCGGGTGCCGCGGTCGCGATCCTCCGCGGCGAGGAGACGGTCAGCGCCGTGACGGGTACCGCGAACATGAACACCGGTGCGCCCGTCGTGCCGGACACCCTGTTCGCTTCCGGCTCGATCTGCAAGGTCTTCACCGCGTCGCTGATCATGACGCTGGTGGACGACGGGCTCGTCGAGCTCGACGCTCCGGTCCAGCGCTACCTGCCGGACTTCACCCTCGCGGATCCGGCCAAGTCGGCGGCCGTCACCGTGCGGATGCTGCTCAGCCACACGGCAGGGCTACCCGGCAACTTCTTCCCCGACGACCCGGCGGGACCGGACGTCATCGAGAAGTTCCTGCAGCGGCTCAAGGCCCTGCCCTTCCCCGGCACACCGGGCAAGCAGTGGAGCTACAGCAACCCGGGCATGGCCACGCTGGGACGCATCGCCGAGGTCCTCACGAAGCAGACCTACGACGACGCACTCGATCAGCGCGTCCTGCGCCCGCTCGGTCTCAACGCCACGACGTACGCGGACCGCATGATCATGGGCTCGACGGCGATCGGCCACATGGTCGACCCGGCCACGGGTGACGTGACGCCGGCGCCGCTGCTGCGCAAGTGGTTCGGCAACGCTCCCGCGGGATCGACGCTCTGGCTCGACGTGGCCGCCCTGATCGGGCTCGCGCGGCTGCACCTCGACGGCGGTCTTGCCGCTGATGGGCGCCGCGTGCTGTCGGCGGAGTCGGTGGCGGCGATGCAGACACCGCAGACCGAGATCTGGGGCGGCTTCCCCTACCCCCGCTGGGGGCTGGGATGGGGGATCGTCGACGTCGGCGACCGGCGGCTGGTGGCGCACGCCGGTGGCAACATCGGCATGCAGTCCACGCTGTGGGTGATCCCCGACCAGCACGCCGCGGTCGCGGTCCTGACCAACAGCAACACCGGATACGGCCTGCACTCGGTGCTTTCCGCCGAGATCCTGGAGCAGGAGTTCGGCCTGGAGCTGCCGACTCCACAGTCTCCGCCCGACGTCCCCGAGCCCGTGGATCCCTCGTTGTACGTCGGCCGGTACGAAGCAGTGGAGGGCCGCCTCGTGATCACAAGTGACGCGAACGGAGGCCTGTACGTGCAGATCGAGCCGGAGCCTTCCCAGGTGGAGGTGGGCCGGCTGCTGGGAGGCCCGCAGGAGCCCGTGCGTTTCCCGATGACGTGCGTCGATGCCGAGCGATCCCGGTTCCTGGTGGCCGCGGGACCGGAGGGATCGCCCGTGGCGTCGATGCCCGTGGAGTTCTACGAGGCGGATTCCGCGGGTCGTCCCAGGCTGGCACGTCTGTTCTACCTCGCCGAGCGGGTCGGATAGCCCCTGGACTCCTGCTCGGCCAGATCAGCCGATCGTGGACGAATAACAGGACGTTGACCAGCACGATTCCGGCGATCAGCGCCAGCCCGAGGACGTACACCCCCACGAGCAGCGCGACCGCGACGACAGCGCGCATCACTTCTCCCCCAGGGCCGCCCCCTGCGGCAGGAGAAGTGTGCACGATGGACGGTCCTGCCGGGCAGCACGCCCTGGGAGTCGCGCATCACAGGCACCGGCGCCACCGCCGACTGATCATCCGAGTAGTTCTACCGACGTCGCTGCGAGCCACCGCATATAACGTGCACGCAGGAGGTGCGGGAGTGAGTACACGGTTGGCCGGTGTGGCGGTGCACCTGCCCGAGACGCGGCTGAGCACGGACGAGGTGGAGCGGCGGTTGGGACCGTTCACCCCGCCGCCCGGGCTCATAGGCCGGTTGACCGGCATCCGGTCGCGGCACGTGATGCGCGAGGACGAGCAGGCATCCGACCTGGCGGTCGCGGCGGCGCGGAAGTTGCTGGCGGACACCGGGTCCGAGCCGGCGGACGTCGACCTGCTCCTGTTCGCCTCCGCCAGTCAGGACATGGTGGAGCCGGCGACCGCCCACATCGTCGCGGCGAAGCTCGAGCTGCGCTGCCCCGTGATGGACGTCAAGAACGCGTGCAACAGCGTGCTCAACGCGATCGAGGTCGCCGACGCCTTGATCTCGACGGGTCGTTACCGCACGGTTCTGATCGCGAGCGGGGAGTCACCGTCGCGGGCTGTGCGCTGGGACGTGGCGGACGCAGCGCAGTTCCGGCGTGCCTTTCCCGGGTACACGCTGTCCGACGCGGGTGCGGCCGTGCTGCTCACCGCCGGTGATGCCGGCGTGCTGGGCAGTGCGTTCACCGCGGACTCGACGTGGTGGGACGTCGGCACCCTCCCCGGCGGTGGTTCCCGGCATCCGCGCGATCCGGAGTTCACCTACTTCGACATGGACGGTCCGCGGCTCAAGGACGCGTTCCTGCACCTGGGCCGCGACGTCCTCGACGACACGCTCCGCGGGCTCGATCTGACGTGGGACGACTTCGCGGTGGCCTGCGTGCACCAGGTGTCGTTGCCCTACCTGGAGATCTTCGCCGATCGCGCGGGCGTGCCGCGCGACAAGCTCGTGGTGACGCTGGCCGAGCACGGCAACGTGGCGTCCGCGAGCCTGCCCCTGCAACTGGTCACCGCGCAGCGCATGGGCCGTTGCGGTCCCGGCGACCTCGTCGCGCTGGTGGGCCTGGCCGGCGGAGTGAGCCTCGGACTCGTGGTGGTGCGGCTGTGAGCCTGTGGGTGGTCGTGCCGGCCTACAACGAGGAACGCTCCATCGTCGCGACGCTGAGATCCCTTGCGGCGCAGGAGGACCAGGACTTCACGCTGGTCGTGGTGGACAACGGCTCGACCGATTCCACTGTGGATGTGGTGCGGCGGTTCCACGGGGAGAATCCTGGGCTGCGGCTGGAAGTCGTGCACGAGCCGCAGAAGGGCACCGGCGCGGCGGCGGACACCGGGATGCGCCACGCCGTCGCCCGCGGGGCGCGGTGGCTGGCGCGCACGGATGCCGACTGCCTGCCGGCGCCGGACTGGACGGCTCGGATCAAGGCCGCGCTGGGTGGCGGGCTTCGACTGGTGTCAGGACAGCTCCTGCCGCGCAAGGACGAAGGGGTTCCGGCCGTCACGCGGTGGCTGCTCGTCGGCGCCGTCGAGGTCGCGTCGCTGTTCGGCAAGGTGAGGTCCGGCAACAGGGATCCGCGCTACCTGGGTCCGTACGTGATGACGCCCGGCTGCAACATGGCGATCACGGCCGAGTTGTACGTGCTCGCCGGTGGGTTCCCGCGGTCGAAGATCGAGGACCTGCACGAGGACCGCGCCCTGGTGAACGCGGTTCGCCTGCACACCAGGGCGTACGGGCGGAGGCGGGACGTGGTCGTGCACGGCTCGTCGCGGCGGGCGCGGGCGTGGGGGTTGCGCAGAACGCTCGCCTGGTACGCCGACCACCGCTACCGGCCGGACGTCGTGGACATCCGATGAGCTGGGAGCTGAAGCTCCAACTGGCCGCGCACCCGGTCGCCTACCCCTTGGTCCGCGCCGTCGGCCGCATCGCGCCGGTGGTCCGCGTACCGCGGGTGGGGGTCGTGGTCAGCGACGCCGCTCTCGCGAAGGAAGTGCTCAACGACCCGGCGCACTTCACCAAGACCGGGCCGGGGTCACCCGCGGACCTGTGGACACCTGTGGTGGGCCCGACGGTGTTGCTGAACATGGAGGGCGCGGCGCACGGCGAGCTCCGGCGCAAGCTGTCCGGGCTGTTCACACCCCGCAGCGTGTCCGAGCTGTGCGGGACGGTCCTCGACGCACCGCTGGAGGAGCTGCGGGGTGCTCTGAGGTCCGGCCGCCCGGTCGACCTGGTGGCCGTCGTGCGGCGACTGGTGGGTGCGGTGATCTGCGGGCTGGTCGGACTGGAGGCGTCGCAGGCGGTGGCGGCGCACGTGGCGGGAACCGCGATCACCTCGGCGATCCGGCTGGGCCGCCGGTCGCTGACGCCCGCGCAGGTGCTGCGGTGCCGGGAGTCGCTGGGTGTGCTCACCCGGCCGGCCGCGCGGGCGTGGGCCGACGGCGACCCGGCGACCGTGCCGGGCCGGATGCGGCAGCTCGGGCTGACCGAGGAGGAGGCACTCGGCGCGGTGGCCGCGTTCGTGCTCACGGGGACCGAGACGCTGGTGTCGTACGTCCCGCGGCTGGTGGCGTTGCTGCACGACTTCGGCTGGCTGGACCGGCTGGCGGCGGACAGGAGCCGGGTCGACGACGCGGTCGCCGAGGCGCTGCGGGTGACCGTGCCCTCGCCGGTGATGCTGCGCAGCGTCGCCGCGGACACCCGGATCGGCCGGGTGCCGGTGCGGGCGGGCGACCGGGTGGTGATCGCGACGATCTCGGCGGCCACCGCGCTGGGGTCGTTCGATCCGGAGCGTCCGCACCCGCCGGAGATCAGGCAGCTGTGGTTCGGCGCGGGACCGCACTTCTGCCTGGGAATGCCGTTGGCACAAGCGGAGATCCGCGCGGTGCTCGGCGCCGTGCTCGACGCGACTCCCCTGTCCGTTGTGGACCGGAGCGTCGCCCGACGGGTGCTGATCCCCTCCTACTCGAGACTGGTGGTGCGCAGTGGCTGACGACCTGCTGATCGGGGTGCTGCAGGCGGCCGGGCGCCACAGCCGGCGCCCCGCGCTGACCGACGGACGCGGGAGGACGACGACCTACGGCGAGCTGGCCGACCGCGTGCTCGGCACCGCGCACCGGTTGCGCTCCCGGGGCTTCTCACCTGGAAGCCGGATGCTGTTCTCGGTGCGACCGGGGCCCGACGCGATCGTCCTGGCCCTCGGAACCGTCGCGGCCGGCGGCACGGTGGTGTTCGTCGACCCCGGCGGCGGGCAGGAGCTCTTCACGAAGCGCA
Source organism: Lentzea sp. HUAS12 (assembly GCF_024125735.1). Lineage (NCBI taxonomy): Bacteria > Bacillati > Actinomycetota > Actinomycetes > Pseudonocardiales > Pseudonocardiaceae > Lentzea > Lentzea sp. HUAS12. Next base: position 1,529,635 of record NZ_CP099738.1, on the reverse strand, counting down.
CCGAGCTGGCAGGACCGGCGTGGGTGGCGGCCGAGTCCCTGCTGTACGCGGCGAGCGCACCCGGCCCGGTGCGCGCCCTGGCTCGTCGCAGGGGCGTGCTCCTCCCGGACTACACGTCCTTGCCGGTGCGGTACATCAGGTCCGGGCCGTGGCTGCCCGGTGTGCCGCTGCGCTCGGTGTCCACCCGGAGGCTCGCGAAACCGGTCGCCGACGCGCCGGTGCCCGATCCCCGGCCGGACCAGGACGCCGTGGTCGTGTTCACCTCGGGCACCACGGCGGAGCCCAAAGCCGTTGTGCACACCAGGGGTTCGCTCGCGGCCGCGCTGACCGTGCTGGCGACGCGGTGCGAACTCGACCAGGACTCCCGAGTCCACACCGACCAGATGATGCTGGGACTTCCCGCGCTCATCGCGGGTGCGCACTGGTCCATGCCGCCCTACGGGTTCGCACCCGCCGCGGAGCCCACCGCGCTCGCGGCCGGCCTGGAGGGCGCCACCCACACGTTCCTGGTGCCCTCCGACCTGGCCGCCATCCTCGACAGCGGGGTGACGCTGCCGCGGTCGCTGCGCCAGGTGTTGCTGGGGTCCGCACCCGTCCTGCCACCTCTGCTGCGACGTGCGCGAGCCGCGCTGCCGGAGGTCGAACTGCTCGCCGTGTACGGCATGACCGAGATCCTCCCGGTGGCGATCGCGACCGCCGAGGAGAAGCTCGCACACGACGGCGACCTCCTCGGCCGGCCGCTGCCGGGCGTGCGGGCACGCGTCGCCGAGGACGGAGAACTGGTGGTGTCCGGGCCCAACCTGTGCCGCGGTTATCTGGGATCGCCACCGTTGACCGAGCACGCCACCGGCGACCTGGCCCGGCTCGAGGGCGACCTGATCGTGCTCACCGGCCGGAAGAAGGACATGATCCTGCGCGGGGGCACCAACGTGTACCCCGGCCTGTACGAACCGGCCATCACCCGCCTGCCGGGAGTGGCGGACGCCGTCATGATCGGCGTGCCGGACGAGATCGGCGACGAGCGGATCGTGCTGGCTCTCGTGCCCACCCCGGACGCGGGCCCCGAATTGGCCGCGCGGGTCCGGGCCTCGCTGCCGGACCTGATCGACGTCTACGCGCTGCCCGACGAGGTCGTGGTCCTGCCGGAGCTGCCGTTGTCGGGCCGCACCAGGAAGATCGACCGGTCCGCCCTCCGCACGACACTGGCTCTCTGATGCGGCTCGCGGTGACGGGGGCGACCGGCTTCGTGGGCGGGGCGGTGTGCCGTGCCGCCGAAGCACGCGGCTGGCAGGTGCACGCCTACGGGTCGCGTTCGTGGGACATCACGACGGGCCCGCTGACCGATCCGCCGGTCGTCGACGCGGTGGTGCACTGCGCCGCCGCCGTGACCGACTGGGGCTCGCCCGCGGAGATCCGGCGGGTGAACGTCTCCGGCACGCGGAACGTCCTGGAGACCTTCCCCGAGGCGCGGTTCGTGCACATGTCGTCGGCGAGCGTGTACGACCCGTTCCGGCCGACCACCTCGGCGGTCGAGTCCACCGCCCCGGTGAGTCGCTACCTCACCGCCTACGGTGCGACGAAGGCCGAAGCCGAAGGAGTGGTGCTGGCACGTCCGAACAGCGTCGTCCTCCGCCCCCATGCCGTGTACGGCCCCGGCGACCCGACTCTGCTCCCGCGGGTTCTGAGCGCGATCCGCGGCCGGACCTTGTTCCTCGTGGGCGACGGGCAGGCGCCGCAGTCGCTCACGTCGATCGGCAACCTGGCACAGGCCGGCCTGCTGGCCTGCACCGGCCGGCCCGGCGTCTACAACGTGGCGGACTCTGCGCCGGTCGTACTGGAAAGCGCGCTGCGGGACCTCCTGCGGGAACGCGGCCTGGACGTCCGGATCCGCCACCTCCCCCTGGGACTCGCCTGGTCCCTGGCAGCGGTGGCCGAACCTGTCTGGCGACTGGCGGGTCGAGCGACGCCTCCCCGCCTGACCCGGTACGCCATCAGCCACCTCGCTCACGAGCGCACTCTGGACATCACGGCGGCCCGGACGCACCTCGGGTACAGGCCCGCACCGACGTCTTTCGCCGGTGCGGCAACCTGGTGAGCCGCTCGTCACCACCGCAGGGCGCTGAGCCGCCTGGTCAGAACCGGTGACAACGTGCCGTCGGCGGTCGTCATCGCGTGCCCCACGTCCGGCAGGACCACGCGGCGACCGACCACGGCGGCGAGCTGGTCGGTGGTGTGGCAGGGCACCTGGGGGTCCAGTGCACCGCAGGTGAGCAGCACGGGCATCGGGCGCAGGCGGCGCGCGACGTCGGGCGGGGAGTAGGCGTCCACGGAGGTGATGTACCGGCGGCTCGGTCCTGCCAGTGCCTGGAACAGCGCGGCGAGCGCGGGCGGCATGCCCGTCGTGTCGACCGGGCGGCCTTCCCGCAGGTCGGTCACGGCCAGGTCGACCGCGCGGTCTGCGGCCCGCCCTTCTGCCTCCGGCATGGCACCTGCCTCGACGGCCTGCCCGATCTGGTCGTGCAGTTGCATGGCCAGCACGTCCAGCATCCGCAACGCCAAGGGCTGCAACAGGATCAGCGCGGCGGCACGCCGGTCGCGGGGTGCGTCCGCGGCGAGCACCAGCGCGGTCATCGCTCCCTCGCTGTGGCCCGCGAGTGCCACCCGGCGCGGCGCCACCTCCTCGCGGCCCCGCAGGTAGTCGCGGGCGGCCGCGGCCTGCCGGACGAACGCCGGGTAGTCGATCTCCTGGGGACGCCCAGCCCACTCCCCCAGTCCGGTGCGGCCGGTCCCGTACTTGTCGAACCGCAGGGTCACCACGCGATCGCGGTCCAGCACGCCGGCCAGATCGCGCAGGGTGTTCGGCGTGAGCGCCGGAGGCTGGTTGCCGTCGCGATCGGTCGGTCCGCTACCGGGCAGCAGAAGGGCCGCGGGCAGTCGCTCCCCACGGCGGCGTTCGGGCACGTGCAACGTCCCGTAGGTGGTCGTGCCGTCGACGACGAAGGAGATCTCCTCGTCCTGCGCCGGCACCCGTCCGGCGTGGTGACCGCCGTCGACCGCGAGGGCGGCCGGGGCCGGTGCGGCGAGCGTGACACCGGCCGCCGTCGACATCACCGCCGCCAACGCCACCGCGGCGTTGGCGATCATCGGTTCGTCGCCTTCTCGACCATCGCCACGACCGCGCGCGGGTCGTCGACCTCGACCACGAGCCGGGTGTAGGTCTCGTCGGCCAACTCCACGACCACGGCCTTCTGCGCGTCCCGCACCGCCCAGAAGACCTTCTCGCCCTCGTGGTGGAACGTGCCCGCGGTGATCACCTTCGGCACGTGCGTGCCCGGCGCCCGGATTCCCTTGGGCTCGCCCAGGATCCCCGGATCCACCGTGGCGCCCCGCACGTTCGCCAGAGGGATGGTCAGTCGGCTCTTCAGAGCCCACAGCTTGTCCAGTCCCTCCATCTCCACCACCAGGTCCTCGCCCTGCACGCTGACCACAGCCATGTCAGATCCCCTCACCAGGCGCCGTTTCCGGCGCGTCCTGTTCGGCCGGGACGCCGTGGCGCCCGGCCTCGGGCCGGCGACGCAGCCACCGGCCCAGCAGCACCTCGGTGGCCGCCGGATCACCCGTCGCCTCGTCGAGCTCAGCGAAGACGGCGGACACCAGCTCCGCCACCTCCGCGTCGTCCGGCGCCCGGTCCACCGCGGCGAGCAGCAACAGGTCCCACGTCAGCGCGACCCCCGGCTCCGCCGCGCGGGCCAGGTGCGGACGCACCTCCTGGTCGATGTGCCGGCGCAACGCCGCGAGGTACACCCCGCGCTTGCTGCCGAACACGCCGTAGAGGCTGTTGCGGTGCACGCCCAGCCGCTTGACCAGGTCGTCGATCGAGACACCGTCGTAGCTGCGGCCCGCGAACAACTCCGCGGCCGCCTCGACGACCTCGTCCACGTCGAATGACCGTCGCCGTCCCATGAGACGACCCTAGCGTTTTCAGGAACGATCAGTCAAGAACGAGCGTTCCTGAATTGGGCGACGCTGCCGGGCGGACGCAAAAAACTCCGGGAACCGCAACACAGTGCGGTTCCCGGAGTCGCGGTACTGCCTCTCCCCTGGAGATGTCAGGCGGGGAGCAGCACCGAGTCGATGAGGTACACGGTGGCGTTGGCGGTGTGCACGCCGCCGCAGATCACGTTGGCGTCGTTGACCTTCAGCGCGTCCTTGGTGCCGGTGACCTTGACGGTGCCGGTCTGCACGGTCTTCTGGTCGCCGGCGATCTTGTCGGGCGAGATCTGGCCGGGGACGACGTGGTAGGTCAGGATCTTGGTCAGCAGCGCGTCGTCGGTCTTGAGCTTCTCGATCGTCGCGGCGTCGATCTTGGCGAACGCGGAGTCGACCGGGGCGAAGACGGTGAACTCGCCGCCGTTGAGGGTCGAGACGAGGTTGACCTTCGGGTTCAGCTTGCCGGAGACGGCGCTGACTAGGGTGGTGAGCAGCGGGTTGTTGGACGCGGCGGTGGCGACCGGGTCGGCGGCCATGCCGCTCACGGAACCGGAGCCCGACGGGACCTGCTTGGCGTAGTCGGCGCAGCCGGGGCCGACGAGGTCACGGGCCGGGTCGGCCATCGCGGCCGACGAGGACGCCGTCGTGGTGGGCGCGGCGGCGGAGCTGGAGCTGCCACCGCCGGCCGTGTCGCCCGAGCCGCACGCCGTGCCGAACAGGGCGAGCGCGGCGGTGCCGACGGCGAGAACGGTGTTGCGGACCGACTTGTTCATGACGGGACATCTCCAGGGAGCGTTCGGGTTGTGTCGGAGGGGATTCGCCGCCCCGCACAGAGCGGATGGGTTCGGTTATCGACCCGTTACCCGAGAATCCGCGAACCTCGCACCACCAGCACGAACAGTCCCGCGCCGTCCAGTTCCTCCACAGTGGACGGCGAGGTCGGTTCACTCTTCCGTGTTCGCAAGCACCTTCGCGGCGCGGAGCCGCGGCGCGGGTGTCGCGATGATCGCCTCCTGGGGGAAGAGGCCTACCGCGCCGCCGGCCTGCAGGCCATCGGCTCGTTCACCGCGACCGTGAGCGCAGGTGGTCACGTGCGCAGCAGATGCAGCATCGCCAGGGACCGCTGCACGGCGACGCTGGGACTGACCAGGCACAGTTCCGATCCGAGCCGGTTCGCGTGCCGCTCGGCCCGCGCCAGCACCCTGAGGCCGGCGGTCCCCAGGAACGTGACCCCGCTCAGGTCCACCACGATCCTCGCGTTCGACATGTCCAGGTGCGGCTCGATCGCACTGACCAGGAGGTCCACGGTGGACGCGTCGACCTCCCCGCTCACACGGACTCTGATCACCTTCGCGACGGCAACGGGAACCACCATGCTCACACCTCCAGCAGATCATCGGGATGAGCACGGTGCCGCACCGCACGCGTGCGACGCTTCGCTCTGCGAGGCGGAATTCCACAGTGGGCAGTAGACCTGCGGGGTCACTCCCGTTCACGGCAGAGGCTGCTGGTGGTAGGGGTTGTCGAGGAGCACGCCGGTCATCCAGATCTGCGGGTGGGCGTTCACCATCGGGACGATCACGTCGCCGTCGAACAGGTCGAGGTCGTAGAAGCACAACGCGTACACCGGGCGCGTCGTCACCCACCGGCTCGCGTTCACCTCGTGCCGGAAGAGCGCGTCGAGCTGACCCGGCCGGCTCAGCGAACTGCCGGCCCAGCGCATGTCGCCCGCGACCCGGCAGGGGTTTTCCTGCTCGCCCGACCACTCGTCGAGTTCGGCCATGAACGCGTCGCTGTCCATGCCGTCATCGCACCGGTAACGGCTTTCCGCGTCGTTCACCTGGAGTCGCGGGTGCGGACCTCCCAGCTTCCGCTCCGCGTCGTCCCGGTCCCCCGCCATGGCGAAGTACTGGCACGCCTCGCCGCGGCGGAGGCCGTCGGAGAGGAACGGCATCAGCAGCTCGTCCCGCTCGGCGGGACCGTGGTGGAACACGCACAGGTGGGAGTGCACGTCCAGCGGCACGCCATCGAACACCGCAACGGTCACAGGCCCTCCAGCGATCGTCCCTGCAGCACCTGCCACGCGCGGGTGGCGACGTGGACGTTCAACCGGGTCTCCACGTCACCGAGGTCGAAACCGGTGATCTCCTTCATCCTGCTCAGCCGGTACCGCAACGTGCTGCGGTGGATCATCAGCGCGGTCGCGGTCCTGTCGTAGCTGCCGCCGCACTCGAGGAACTGGGAGAGCGTGCGGACCATGTCCGCGGCCCGCGCCTCGTCGTAGTCGATCAGTCCGCCGAGCCACTGCCGGACGAAGGACGTCACCTCGGCGCGGCCCTCCCCCGCGTCGAGGATGCGGTAGAGGCCCAGCTGGGCGAACGACGCCATCCCGCTCGGAGTGCCCGAGGCCTGCCGGATGCGCAGCGTGCGCACCGCCTCGCGGAACGACCGGGGCAGCGCGTCCGGGGTGTCGCACCTTCCCCCGACGGCGACGATTCCCGTCTCCACGCCCAGGTCGTTCGCCACGAATCGGAACAGCGCCTCGCAGTCCGGATCTCCGGCGACGAGCACCACCACGACGCCGGAGCGGCGCGAGCACAGGGCTTTCCACTCCAGGGCGACCACCGCACGCGCCACCGCGTCGGACAGGACGCTGTCGGCCTGAGCGCCGTCCCACTGCGCCACGAGCACCTGGTGGGTGCCCCGCAGGTCGTGGCCCAGCGCGTCGGCCCGTGCGTACGCGCTGGTGTTGTCCGTGCCGGCGATCAGGTCGTCGACGAGCTCCCGGTGCAACCTCAGCTCCACCTCGGCGAGGGTGCGCTGGTGGGCGAGCTCCAGCGCGAGCACGGTCGTGCCGTACTCCAGCGTGAAGACGTCCTGGTCCCCCGCGGTCTTCGCCGGATCGACCAGGGAGACCACGCCCAGCACCTCGTGGTGCGGCTTGACCAGCGAGACCAGCCGGTCCTTCTCCCGCAGCGGGGACGTGCAGCGGGCGGCACGGGCCAGCAGGTCCTCCCTGCGCCGCGCGGGCAGCTTCGGGTACGGGTCGGGGAGCCCCGGTCCCGACCACGCGCGCAGGTTGCCGAACTTGTCCTCGATGGCGACGGACAGCCCGGTGAGCTCGTGCAGCGCCTGCGCGATTCCCGGCTCACCGTCTCCCCAGGCACCCTCACGAGTGAGCACGTCGTGCACGCGTTGCTGGTGCCGCAGCACGTCGACCGTGGCGGTCAGCCGGGCGTTCACCGCCGCCCGCTCGTCGTTGGACCGGCGCAGCTCCTCGACGTACTCGTCACCCCTGCGGTGCAGTGCCGCGTTCGCGAGCGCGGCACTGGTCTGCTGGCAGAGCGTCTTGAGCAGGAACATGACGTCGACCGACGGCTCCGAGTCCGCGTTCCCGCTCAGGCAGCCGGCGAGACCGGCCTGCTCCTGAGCGGGAACGCCCAGCGCCACGTGCCGCCGGGGAGCGCCACACCGGATCCGTGCTCGTCGATCTGCGACACGATGCGGTCGAGCTCGGCGTCGGGCGGGCGGTCCGAGGGCTGGCGCTCCAGCGCGCCCCCCGCCACGAGGTAGGTCGCGGCCACCGTGCACGGCCCGAGCGACGGCACCGCGGTCGCCGCGAGGGCGAGGATCTTCGCGGCGTCCCTGCCGCCGAACATCTTCATCGACAACACGAAGACGCCGTAGAGATTGGACAGTTGGGTGCGAGCCCACCCGTCCACTCCTCCGATGCCAGCGGTCATGGTCCCTCCGTGACTGGTTGCCCGTCGACCGCCCGGAGACCTCGCGGTCATGCTCCCATGTCCATTGCGGAAGACCGGTTTGGTCCTGGCAGGACGACGCGCCGCACATGTGTTCTTCGCGAGGGTTGACGCGAAGCACGGGACTAAACCGCGCAGGGCCGGCAGGCCCCGCGCGGATGAGATCCGCGACCAACCCGCAGTCAACGCCTGAGGGAGCAGCCATGACCACCCACCACTCGGGTGCCCACGCACGCGCTGACACCGGCGCCGGCACCACGCAGAATACGCCGCGCCGGCGCACGATCGCGTCGTTCAGCAACTACGAGGACGCCGAGCGCGCCGTCGACCACCTGTCCGACAACAAGTTCCCGGTCGGCCGCACCGCGATCGTCGGAGTCGACATCCGCATGGTGGAGCAGGTCGTCGGCCGGATGAACTGGGGCCGGGCGATGCTGCACGGCGCCGCCACCGGCGCTGTCCCCGGACTGCTGTTCGGCTGGATCTTCGGCTTGTTCGACCTCATCAACCCGCTCGTCGCCGCGTTCACGCTCGCCCTGTACGGCCTGGTGTTCGGCGCGCTCATCGGCGCCGTCATCGGCGCGATCACCTACGCCCTGCAGCGCGGCAGGCGTGACTTCAGCTCGGTGACCGCGATGGTTCCCAGCCGGTACGACCTCGTCGTGGACGAGGAGGTCGCGGAGGACGCACTGCGACTCCTCAGCGCCATGACCCCGGCAGGAGGTGGTGAGTGATGGCAGCGGCAGTCGGGATCGACCTCGGCACGACGAACTCCGCCATCGCGGTCGTCGAGGGAGGCCAGCCCACCGTGATCGCGAACGCGGAGGGGTCGCGGACCACCCCGTCCGTCGTGGCGTTCACCGACAGCGGCGAACGCCTGGTGGGACAGCTGGCGAAGCGCCAGGCGGTGCTGAACCCGCACGGCACGATCAACTCGGCCAAGCGCTTCATCGGCCGCCGGTTCGACGAGGTCGGCGAGGAGGCGAAGTCGGTCACGTTCGACGTCGTCCGCGGACCGAACGACTCGGTGCGCTTCAAGGTGCGCGACAAGCTCTACGCACCCGAGGAGATCAGCGCGCAGGTGCTGCGCAAGCTGGTCGACGACGCGAGCAAGTACCTCGGGGAGAAGGTGCGCGAGGCGGTGATCACCGTGCCCGCGTACTTCAACGACTCGCAGCGCCAGGCGACCAAGGACGCCGGGAAGATCGCGGGTCTCGAGGTCCTGCGGATCATCAACGAGCCGACGGCGGCGGCGCTGGCGTACGGGCTGGACCGCAAGGGACACGAGACGGTGCTCGTGTTCGACCTGGGCGGCGGCACGTTCGACGTGTCCCTGCTCGACGTCGGTGACGGCGTGGTCGAGGTGCGGTCCACCTCCGGTGACACCCACCTCGGCGGCGACGACTTCGATCACAGGCTGGTCGACCACCTCGCCGACAAGTTCAAGAACGACACGGGGATCGACCTGCGCGGCGACGCCCAGGCCCTGCAACGGCTGTCCGAGGCCGCGGAGAAGGCGAAGGTCGAGCTCAGCTCGGTCACCCAGACCCAGGTGAGCCTGCCGTTCATCACCGCCGACGCGAGCGGCCCGAAGCACCTGACCGAGACCGTGACGCGGTCGACGTTCGAGCAGATCACGGCAGACCTGGTGGAACGCTGCCTCGGCCCGGTCGAGCAGGCCATGGCCGACGGCAAGGTGACCGCGAACGACATCGACGAGGTCGTCCTCGTCGGCGGGTCGACCAGGATTCCGGCCGTGCAGAAGCTCGTCCGCCGGCTGACCGGCGGCAAGGACCCGAACATGAGCGTCAACCCGGACGAGGTCGTGGCACTCGGTGCCGCCGTCCAGGCCGGTGTGCTCAAGGGCGAGGTCAAGGACGTGCTGCTGCTCGACGTCACCCCGCTGTCGCTGGGCGTCGAGACCCGCGGCGGCGTGATGACCAAGATCATCGAGCGGAACACGACCATCCCGGCCCGCCGCTCCGAGGTGTTCTCCACCGCCGAGGACAACCAGCCCGCGGTGGACGTCGTCGTGCTGCAGGGCGAACGCGAACGCGCGGCCGACAACCGCGTGCTCGGCCGGTTCCAGCTCAGCGGCATCAGGCCCGCGCCCCGCGGGGAACCGCAGGTCGAGGTCATCTTCGACATCGACGCCAACGGCATCCTCAACGTGACCGCCCGGGACAAGGACACGGGAGCCGAGCAAGGCATCACGATCAGCGAGAGCTCGAACCTCGACACGTCCGAGATCGAACGGATGGTGACCGACGCGCAGGCGCACCAGGCGGAGGACCAGCGGCTGCGCGAGGCCGTGGACGCCCGCAACACCCTCGACTCGATCGCCTACCAGGTCGAGAAGACGCTGTCCGACCTGGGCGACAACGCGCCGGCGCACGAGAAGGCCCGTGCCGAGATGCTGGTGTCCGAGGCGCGCGAGGCGTTGCAGGACGAGGCGCCGATCGAGCGCGTGCGGGAGATGACCGACGAGCTCACCCAGGTGCTGAACGGCCTGGTGGCGGCACGGTCGTCCGCTCCGCCGCCGTCTTCCGGCCCGAGCTCGGCCACCGCGCAGGACGACGACGTCATCGACGCCGACTTCGACCGGGTCTGATCACCGTGACCTCCCAGGGGAACGCCGCGAACGCCGCGGCCGAGTCCGGGGCAGGCGCTCCCCCTTCCCCCGCGCCGGTCCCGGACGTCGCCGAACTGGAAGACCGCTGGCTGCGCTCCATGGCAGAGCTGGACAACACGCGCAAACGCCACAGCCGGGAGCTGGAGCGCCAGCGCGTCTCCGAACGCGCGCGGGTGGCGTCGGCCTGGCTGCCGGTGCTCGACAACCTGGAGCTCGCGCTCGAGCACGCGTCCGACGACGCCCTGGCCGAGGGCGTGCGGGCGACCCTCGACCAGGCCGTCGAGCTGCTCGCCCGGCTCGGCTACCCGCGCCAGGACGCCACCGGGGTGCCGTTCGACCCGGCCGTGCACGAGGTCGTGACGGTGCTGGACGACCCGGACGCCCCGCCGAACACGGTCGTGCGCGTGCTGCGACCGGGCTACGGCGATCTGCGTCCCGCCGCCGTCGCGGTGGCGCGCGCCAGGGGGTGATGACGACGTGGCCAGGGACTTCTACGAGGTGCTCGGCGTGCCGCGCGGGGCGAGCACCGAGGAGATCCAGCGGGCGTACCGCGCGCTCGCCCGGCAGTACCACCCGGACGTCAACCGCGACCCCGGTGCCGAGGACCGGTTCAAAGAGGTCAGCGAGGCCTACGGGGTCCTGTCGGATCCCGACCAGCGCCGGCGGTACGACCGGTTCGGCGCCGACTTCCGCCAGGTTCCGGAGGACTACGGGGAACGCGCTCCCCGAGGCCGCACCGCGTACACGAGCGGACCGGGCCGCGGCGGGTTCGAGGACTTCGACTTCGAGGACCTCTTCGGCGGTGTCTTCCGCCGCGGCGGACGGGGTGGCCCGCTACCGGGCGCCGACCAGGAGGCCGAGTTGACCCTCTCGGTCGAGGAGGCCTACCGGGGCGGCCACCGCCGCCTGACCGTCGGCGACCGCGAGCTGGACGTGACGATCCCGGCCGGCGTGGTGGACGGCCAGCGCATCCGCCTGTCCGGCGAGGGCGGCCGCGGCTCCGGCGGTGGTACGTCCGGGGACCTGTTCCTGGTGGTCCGGATCGCGCCGCACCCCCGTTACCGGCTGGAAGGCCGCACCATCGTCGTCGACCTGCCCGTCACCCCGTGGGAGGCCGCCCTCGGCGCCACCGTGCCGATCACGACCCCCGGCGGGGAGGCGAAGGTGCGGGTGGTCCCGGGCTCGTCGAGCGGACGGCGGCTGCGGCTGCGCGGCGAGGGCATGCCGAACCCGCGCGGGAAGGACGGTGACCTCCACGCGGTCGTGAAGGTCATGGTGCCGAAGTCGCTCGGCAAGCGGGAGCGGGAACTGTTCGAGGAACTGGCCGCGGTCTCCGACTTCGACCCGAGGGGCTCGTGATGTACGTCCTGACCAAACCGGCCCGGCTGAGCGTCGACCGGGTGTCCGTCCACACCGGACTCCACCCGGACCTGGTGCGCCGGTTCGCCGCGCTCGGGCTGATCGAGTGCGCGGTGGACGACGGCGGACGGCTGTGGTTCCCCCCGGACACCGCAGCCCGCATCGCGAGGATCCAGCGGCTGCGCGGCGGGCTCTCGCTCAACTACAGCGCGGTCGCGCTCGTGCTGGACCTGCTCGACCGGATCCGGGTCCTGGAAGCACAAGTGCGCGGAAGTGATCCGTCGTGGAGGTGATGTGGCTGTGGACGTGAACAAGCTGACGCAGAAGTCGCAGGAGGCGCTGCAGTCCGCCCAGGAGGTCGCCCGGCGGCTCGGGCACACCGAGACCGACGGCGAACACCTCCTGCTGGCACTGGTCGAGCAGCCCGACGGCCTGGTGGCACGGCTGCTCGCCCAGGCGGACGTGGACGTGCGGGCGCTGACCGAGGACGTCCGATCCGCGCTCGCCCGCCGCCCCAGGGTGACCGGACCGGGTGCCCAACCCGGGCAGGTCAGCGTCACCCGACGGCTGATGGGCCTGCTCGACGCCGCGGAACGGGAAGCCAAGCGGCTCAAGGACGAGTACGTCAGCGTCGAGCACCTGCTGCTCGCTCTCGCCGAGGAGGGCAGCGGTACCAAGGCCGGTCAGGTGCTCGCGCAGCACGGCGTCACGAGCGACCGGTTCCTGGAGGGACTGACCAGGATCCGGGGCAACCAGCGCGTGCGCAGCGCCACGCCGGAGGGGACGTACGAGGCACTGGAGAAGTACGGTCGCGACCTGGTCGAGGACGCGCGGACCGGTGACCTCGACCCGGTGATCGGCCGGGACGCGGAGATCCGCCGGGTGGTCCAGATCCTGTCCCGCAAGACGAAGAACAACCCCGTGCTGATCGGTGAGCCCGGCGTCGGCAAGACCGCGATCGTCGAAGGACTCGCGCAGCGCATCGTGCGCGGCGACGTGCCGGAGGGGTTGCGGGACAAGACGGTCTTCTCCCTCGACATGGGTGCTCTCGTGGCGGGCGCCAAGTACCGCGGCGAGTTCGAGGAGCGGCTCAAGGCCGTGCTCGCCGAGGTGAAGGCCGCCGAAGGCAGGATCCTGCTGTTCGTCGACGAGCTGCACACGGTCGTGGGCGCGGGAGCCGCCGAGGGGTCGATGGACGCCGGCAACATGCTCAAACCCATGCTCGCGCGCGGTGAGCTGCACCTGATCGGCGCCACCACGCTCGACGAGTACCGCAAGCACATCGAGTCCGACGCCGCGCTGGAGCGGCGGTTCCAGACCGTGGTCGTGGCCGAACCGTCACCGGAGGACGCGATCTCGATCCTGCGCGGGCTCAGGGAACGACTGGAGGTCTACCACGGTGTCAAGATCCAGGACGCCGCGCTGGTGTCCGCCGTGGTGCTGTCCCAGCGCTACATCACCGACCGGTTCCTGCCGGACAAGGCGATCGACCTGGTGGACGAGGCGTGTGCCCGGCTGCGCACCGAGATCGACTCGATGCCCGCCGAGCTGGACGAGACCTCGCGGCGGGTGACCCGGCTGGAGATCGAGGAGGCCGCACTCGCCAAGGAGACCGACGAGGCGAGCAGGCACCGCCTGGAGGCGCTGCGCAAGGAGCTCGCCGACCTCCGCGCCGAGCTCGACGCCATGACCGCGCAGTGGGAGGCGGAACGGCAGGCGATCCGGCGCGTGCAGGACCTCCGCGGCGAACTCGAACGCGTGCGCCGCGAAGCCGAGGAAGCGGAACGGGCGTACGACCTCAACCGGGCCGCGGAACTGCGCTACGGCAGGCTCGCCGACCTGGAGGGCCAGCTCGCGTCCGAGGAGCAACGGCTGGCCGGCAAACAGGGTCAGCACCGGCTGCTCAAGGAGGTCGTGACGGAGGACGAGATCGCCGAGATCGTCGCGGCGTGGACCGGCATCCCCGTGTCGCGGCTCAAGGAGGGCGAACGCGAGAAGCTGCTCAGGCTCGACCAGATCCTGCACGACCGGGTGATCGGCCAGGACGAGCCGGTGCGGCTGGTCGCCGACGCGATCATCCGGGCGCGGGCGGGCGTGAAGGACCCGCGCAGGCCGATCGGGTCGTTCATCTTCCTGGGCCCCACCGGGGTCGGCAAGACCGAGCTCGCGAAGGCGCTGGCGGCGGCGCTGTTCGACAGCGAGGACAACATGGTGCGCCTCGACATGAGCGAGTACCAGGAGAAGCACACGGTCTCGCGGCTCGTCGGCGCGCCACCCGGTTACGTCGGCTACGACGAGGGCGGCCAGCTCACGGAAGCGGTGCGGCGCAAGCCCTACTCCGTCGTGCTGCTGGACGAGATGGAGAAGGCGCACCCGGACGTGTTCAACACGTTCCTGCAGGTGCTCGACGACGGACGGATCACCGACTCGCAGGGCCGCACGGTCGACTTCCGCAACACCGTGATCATCATGACGTCCAACATCGGCTCGGAGTACCTGCTCGACGGTGTCACACCCGACGGGGAGATCAAGCCGGACGCGCGCGGGGCCGTGCTGGCATCGCTGCGCGACCACTTCCGGCCCGAGTTCCTCAACCGCGTCGACGACATCGTGCTGTTCACGCCGCTGCGGCTGGAGCAGATCGAACGCATCGTGGACCTCCAGATCGCCGAGCTGCGCACCCGCCTCGCCGAACGCCGGATCGACGTCGAGCTCACTCCCGAGGCCCGCGAGTTCATCGCCAGGCGCGGTTTCGACCCCGTCTACGGCGCACGGCCGCTGCGGCGCTACATCGCGCACGAGATCGAGACGCGGGTGGCACGGGCGCTGATCGCGGGTGACGTGGCGGAGAACGCGACGATCCGGGTGGACGTGGCGGACGACGAGCTCTCCGTCAGCACGTCCGGTGAAAGCAGGGCGGCCGCATGAGGACGACCGACATCTCGTGCCCGAACTGCGGCAAGACCAACCGCATACCCGTTGCCGCACAGGGCAGACCGAAGTGCGGCAACTGCGGCCGGCCGCTGCCGTGGATCGTCGACGCGCTGGACGGCGACTTCGGTGAGGTGGCCGAACAGGCCGACGTCCCGGTGCTGGTGGACATGTGGGCGACGTGGTGCGGGCCGTGCCGGATGGTCAGCCCGGTGCTGGACCAGATCGCGCACGAACGGGCGGGAGAGATCAAGCTCGTGCGGGTGGACGTGGACCGCGCACCCCGCCTGTCCGAACGCTTCGACGTGCGTTCCATACCCACGTTGATGATCCTGCGCGGCGGTGAGGTCATCGCGCGCCAGCCCGGTGCCGTGCCCGCACCCCAGCTGCGCGCCTGGCTCGACAACGCTCTCGTCCCGGAGGTGAGGACATGATCAGCCGATCCCTGCTGCGCCAACTGCCCGCGCGCATCACCACAGGTGCGTACGTGCTCAACTCGGGACTCGGGAAGCTGCACGCCGACCAGCAAGCGGCCGAGTCGATGCACGGCTGGGCCGCGAACACGTACCCGTTGCTGGGCAAGCTCGATCCCCAGCGGTTCGCGAAGCTGCTCGCGGCCGGCGAGATCGCGACCGGCGTGGCTCTGCTGGTGCCGCTGGTGCCCGGGATCGTCGCGGGGGCCGCGCTCACCGGGTTCGGCGGAGCGTTGCTCGGGCTCTACCTGAAGACACCCGGGATGCGGCAGGAACGCAGCCTGCGGCCGACCGAGCAGGGCATCTCGCTGGCGAAGGACGTGTGGCTGGTGGGCATCGGCCTGTCGCTGGTGCTCGACGACGTGATGCGGGAGGAACGATGACCACGGTCGTGGACGAACACCTGGCGCTGGTGCGCGAGGTCGTGCCGCGAACACCTCAGGGGTGCGAGGAGTGCCTCGTCGCGGGCACCTCCTGGGTCCACCTGCGACTCTGCCTCACCTGCGGCCACGTCGGCTGCTGCGACTCCTCCCCCATGAAGCACGCACGCAGGCACGCCTTCGGCGGTGGCCATCCGATCGTGCGATCCCTGGAACCCGGCGAGAACTGGCGGTGGTGCTATGCCCACGAGGCTTTCGTCTGACCTGCCCGTGCAGGAGACCCCGGACGAGAACGGTGCTTTCCCCCGACTCGACGACGACCAGATCGACCAGTTCGCGCGGTACGGCACACGACGTGCGACACAAGAGGACGAGGTGCTCTACGCCGAAGGTGACCGGAACCACGACTTCTTCGTGATCGTCAGCGGTCTCGTGCAGGTGCTGGAGCACGGTGAGGTGGTGCGAGTCCACGGACCTGGGCGGTTCCTCGGCGAACTCGGCCTGCTGGAGGGACAACCGTCGTTCGTGACGGCTGTCGCCGCCCAGCCCGGCGAGGTCGTCCAGCTGACCGCGGACCAGCTGAACGAACTGGTGCGCAACGATCCCGTGCTGGGAGACCTGGTCCTGCGCGCGTACCTGATGCGCCGGGCGGTGCTGATCGGCCGGGGCAACGGGCTGCAGATCATCGGTTCGTGCTTCTCCCCGGACACCAAGCGGTTGCTGGAGTTCGCCGCGCGCAACCGGGTCCCGCACCGGCTCGTCGACACCGACAGGGACGTCCACGCCGAGGAGGTGCTGCGCCGGTTCGGCGTGACGATCGACGAGACCCCCTTGGTCGTGGTCCCCGGTGGCGGGACGCTGCGCAACCCGAGCAGCCGGAAACTCGCCCAAGCTCTGGGCCTGCACGCGCACCCCCCGCCGCGCAACCTCACCGACCTGCTCGTGGTCGGTGCCGGCCCCGGCGGCCTGGCCGCCGTCGTGTACGGCGCGGCGGACGGACTCGACGTCGTGGCCGTCGACTCGGTCGCGGCCGGCGGCCAGGCGGGGACCACGTCGCGGATCGAGAACTACCTGGGTTTCCCGGCCGGCATCTCCGGCCCGGACCTGGCCGAACGCGCGGTGCTGCAGGCGGAGAAGTTCGGCGTGCCGGTGCACGTGTCGGTGGAAGCGGTCGAGTTCTCCTCGCGCGACGGGCACTACGTGGTGAGCTTCGACGACTCGTCCCAGGTCCGGACGCGGTCGCTGGTGATCGCGACCGGGGCCCGCTACCGCAAGCTCGACCTGCCCAGGCTCGCCGACTTCGAGTCGACCGACGTGTACTACGCCGCCACGATCCACGAGGCACGGGCGTGCGAGGCGAGCCCGGTCGCGATCGTGGGCGGGGGCAACTCGGCCGGCCAGGCGGCCGTGTTCCTCGCGGACCGCGTGCCTCACGTACACCTGGTGGTCCGCGGCGACGACCTGAACAAGGACATGTCCCGTTACCTGGTCGACCGGGTGACGAGCCATCCCCGGATCGAGGTGTTGCTGCGCCACGAGGTCGTGGAGCTGCTGGGCGGCGACAAGCTCGACGGTGTGGTCGTGCAGGACAACCGCAACCGGGAGCGGCGGACCTTGCCGGTGCGGGGTCTGTTCGTGTTCATCGGCGCGACGCCGTGCACGGCCTGGCTCTCCTCGTTGATCGCGGTCGACGAGGACGGGTTCGTCCTGACCGGTCAACACGTCGCGACCGACGACACCTGGTGGCAGAAGGGCAGAAGGCCGTTCCCGCTGGAGACCAACCGGCCGGGCGTGTTCGCGATCGGCGACGTGCGCAGCGGTTCGATCAAGCGGGTCGGCTCCGCGGTCGGTGAGGGCGCGATGGTGGTCCGGCTCGTCCACGACCACCTGTCCTTCGGCGCGAGGAGATGAGCCGGCGGAGGACGCCGCCGGCTCGGGCCGGACGTTCCGGCGGCGCCAAGCCCTGATCACCACCGCCGTCGGCACCGCCGGTGGAGATCAGTCCATCCGGGACTGTCCGCGGGCAGGTGTCGACGGTGGTTCGCAGGAGGCCGCGCGAGGCCCTCGGCGTCGGGGCAGATCCGCGCCCGCACGATCCCGGCCGCCCGACGACCGGTCCTCATCCGTTTCCAGAACCCGCCGTGCCGCGGGAGTGCGAGGACGCGACGTCACCGCCCGTGGACGACGAGACCACCGCCGCGGGCCAGAGCTCCGACCGGCCCGCCGCGCGGGAACGGAAGTCCGCGACCGCATCGTGGTAGACCTCGACCGTGTCGGCCGCGATCCGTTCCCACGAGTACCGAGCGGACGCGCGGTCGCGGCCCGCGACACCGAACTGCTCGCGGCGGACGCCGTCGTCGAGCAGACCGCGCAGCACCTTGGCCAGCTGGCGCGGTCTTCCGGGCGGCACGTGCACACCCGTCACCCCGTCGACCACCGAGTCCGCCAGGGCGCCCACCGTCGTCGCCACCACGGGCACGCCGCACGCCATCGCCTCGAGCGGGACGTGGCCGACCGATTCGTGCGGTGGCGCGCACACCACGACGTCGGCGGAGCGCAGCAAAGCGACCATCCGCTCACTCGAGACGCCTCCGGTGAACACCACCCGGTCCGCCACCCCGGTGCGTGCGGCGAATGCCCGCAACCACCGCACTTCGGGCTCCCGCCTGATCCGCCGCCTGTCCGCTCCGCCGACGATCAGCAACTCCGCGTTGTCCACGTGGGACAGCACCCTCACCAGATCCGCCAGACCGCTGTCCGGCGCGACGGTCCGCACCGCCACGATCCGCCTTCGCGTGCCGCGTTTCGCCCCCAGTCCCCACGGCGTGAACAGTTGGACGTCCACACCGGTCGGAACGACGGAGATCCGGTTCCGGCCGACACCCGTGCGGGCGAGCCCGAGCACCTCGCCGAACGACATCGCGATGACCCGCGCGACCTCCCTGCCGACGATTCGTTCCCCCCGGGACCGCCCGGCGGAGCCGCCGAGCCCGTAGTACGTCTGCACCACGGGAATCCCGTGACGTGCCGCGAGCACGCCGGCCAGTCCGGACGCCCAGCCGTGCGCGTGCACGACGTCCGGCGGGTCGTCCCGCCAGCAGCGGCCGAGGAAGTCGGCGAGCCGGCCCAACTGGGAGATCATCGTGTTCTCGTCGCCCCCCACCGCCGTCCCGGTGGACACCCGCACGACGTCATGACCGGACTCGGTGCGGCCGTGGCCGGTGCGGAACGTGCCCTCCCGACGGGTGTAGACCGTGACAGCGTGGCCACCGCCGGCGAGTGCGGCCGACAGTCCCGACACGTGCACGTTCTGTCCGAAACAGGACTGCTCAGCCGACACCATCGCTATCCGCAACCGGTCTTGTTCCACGTCCGCCTCCTCGCGTCGAGTGCAAGAGGCCCATCGTCGACGGACGGACCACGTCGGCGCTTCAGCAGGAAAGGACGAACTCGGCGGCTCCGGTTGGGCCTGTCGGTTCACACAGGTGCGGGCGGGGGTGTGCGTCGTTCCTCCGGCGTGGTGATGACTTCACGGCTCGGCTCGGTGCTGCCGACCGACGCGACCGGCACCTGCCGACGGGTCACGAGCGTCCGGAGCACCCGCCCGTGCCGGCACACCGGGCACAACAGGTCCTCCTCCGCGGGCGGTGGTACGGGCACACCGTCGAGCCGGTAGAAGGCGAACACGGCGTCGTCGGCGTCGTGCAGGTGCTGCACGTCGTAGTCGGCACTCCAGGTGTGGCCGCAGTGCGCACACTCGAAGCTGTACCGCTCGACGGCGATCTCGACGATCATCGCGGTGCCTCCACGTGCGCGAGGACCCAGTCCCAGGCGCGCCGCAGCCGGGCCTGCAACGGGTTCTCCGCCGGTCCGGGCTCACCGGCCGTCCGCCGCCGCGGCGCGGGGTCGTGCAGTGCGGAGCGGCCGACCCGGAGCAGCACACCGCGTTCGCGCAGTTCCTCGATCTGGTCCGCGTCGGCGAAGAGGTGTTTGCCCGGCAAGGGCAGCGTGTGCACGACCAGGCCTTCGAACACGTCGACCGGCTCGTCGGCGACGACGTGCTCGACCACGCCGATCCGGTCGCCGTCCGGCGCGTACACCGGCGTTCCCTCCGGGAGGGCCGTGCAGGCGACGGGCCTGCCGAGCTCCGTGATCCGCATGCTGGTCCGTCCTGCTGGGACGGTCCCCCCGCGGGGGACCGCGGGCGTCGTGCCGGCGGGCATCACCGCCGGCACGTCCGGGTACACCGGCTCAGTCGAGGGTGCCCGGGAACGCGGCCGCGCTCTTCGGCCTCCCGGACCGAACTCGGCGGCCGTTCCCGGTCACGGGTGCAGCACGACCTTGGTGAAGCCCTCGACCCGCTTGTCGAACTTCTCGTACGCCATGGGCGCCTCGTCGAGCGACAACTCGTGCGACACCACGAAGCTCGGCGTCGCACCGCCCGCGATGATCAGGTCGCGCAGTTGCACGTTGTAGCGCTTCACGTCGCACTGGCCCGTGCCCATCCGCAGGCCCTTCTCGAACATGCGCCCGATCGACACGAGCAGCATGCCCTGCTTCGACTGTTCGTCGGGAGCTCCGGGATCAGCGGGGACGTACAGTCCGGGCACGCCGAGCATGCCGGTCGCGCGAACCGTCTCGATCAACGAGTTCAGCACGACGGCCGGTTCCTCCTTGGTACCGCTGTCCGAATGCGCCTGGTAGCCGACCGCGTCGACGCCCTTGTCCGCACCACCGGTCTCGGCGCACTGCTCGACGATCTGCTGCGCCGCGTTGCCCCAGGTGAAGTCGATCGGCACGGCGCCGATGTCCCGGGCCTTCTGCAACCGCTCGGGCACGCGGTCGACCACGAACACCTTCGCGGCACCGCGCAACAGCGCGGAATAGGCGGCCATCAGGCCGACGGGCCCGGCCCCGAACACCGCGACCGACTCGCCGAGGTCCACCTCGGCGAGCTCACAACCGTGGTAACCGGTCGGGAAGATGTCGGCCAGCAGGACGAAGTCGAGTTCGTGCTCGGTTCCCGGCGGCAGCTTGAGGCAGTTGAAGTCCGCGTACGGCACGCGGAGCTTCTCGGCCTGCCCGCCGGGATACGGGCCCATGGACACGTACCCGTACGCGCCGCCGGCGAAGCCGGGGTTGACCGTCAGGCAGAACCCCGTGTGGCCTCGCGTGCAGTTCAGGCAGAACCCGCACGCGACGTTGAACGGCATCACCACCCGGTCGCCCTGCTTGATCGCCGTCACACCGTCGCCGACCTGTTCGACCACGCCCAGGTTCTCGTGCCCGAAGATGATTCCCGGCTCGGCGGCGGTCCGCCCCTCGTACATGTGCAGGTCCGATCCGCAGATCGCGGTCGAGGTGATGCGGACGATCACGTCGGCGGGGTGCTGGAGCTCCGGCTCCGGCACCTCCTCGACGGCCACCCGGTACGGTTCCTTGTAAACGACAGCCTTCATGATCACTACCTTCGGCGGCACGTTCTCACTACGCCGCAACGGTTTGGCACGCTGCTCGTCCCCGTTCGGGGACGGTCGGGCACGATGCACCCGCGCGGCGCGGAACTGGTCATCCGCGGCGGCGGGACCTCCGTCGGCGCGATCGTCGACGGTGACCGTTCTCCTCGCTCGGCCGGAGTTCTCCAGAGGTGCCTTGCTCAGCGGGCCCTGACGTCAGCCGGGCACCCGCCCTGCGGCCCGGAGCTCCGTCGCGCGAGGTCCCGCCCCGGTCGCGAGAGACCTCGGGACGGGGGGATCCCGCTCACCACGGGGCGGTGAGCGTGCTCCGAACCCCGCTCGCCGTCGGGCAGGAGGTGCCGGACTCCGGCTCGGCCGACACACCCCGGGTGTGCGCCTCACCGGTCCGACACCGCGAAGACCGGGGTGCCGTCCCTGTCCGTGCGGGCGTCGAGAACCTTGTTCCTCAGGTAGTCCGCCGACTCCGGCGCGACGAAGACGCGCTCGCCGGAGCGAGCGGTGACCACCTCGTCACCTTCCTCGGGCGCGTCGGCCCGCGTGACGTGCAGGTCGCCGTCGGCGAAGTCGAGCCGCAGTCCCGCCGACGGCCTCTCCCCCGCCATCAGCTCCCTGATCACACCGGCGGCGACGGACGTCATCTCCAGCACGGCAACCTCCGATCGCTCACCGGCTGCCCAAGGCAACCGTCAACTCGGTCTTCTCGTCCCCGCGTTGCACCGAGACGGGAACCTGCTCCCCGACACGTGAAGACCGCAGCACGGCCTGCACGGCCTGCACGTCGCCGACCTCCTGGTCCTTCATCCTCACGATCACGTCCCCGGCGCGCAGTCCACCCGCAGCGGCCGGACCCGCCGGCTCGACCTCGAGCACCAGAGCCCCGCGTTCGGCGGAGATCCCGAACTGCTCGCGGATCTCCGGCGTCAGGTTTCCCAGGGACGCCCCGAGGTACGGGTGCTCGACCTTTCCCGCCGTCAACAGCTTCTCCGCCACGTCCAGCGTCACGCCGGACGGAATCGCGAACCCCAGGGACTCCGCACCCTGCGCGGGCGGGATGTAGGCCTCGTTGATCCCGACGACGCGTCCTGACGAGTCGAGCAGTGCGCCACCGGAGTTGCCGGGCGAGATCGGCGCATCGGTCTGGATGAGCTCGGACAGCGGTCCGCCGGGCAACGTCCGGTGCAGACCGGACACGATCCCGGCCGTCACCGTGAACTCCAGCCCGAGCGGACTCCCGATCGCCAGCACGGCGTCTCCCGGCCGCGGCAGCTCCGTGCGGAACTCGGCGACCGGAAGGTTCTTCCGCTCGGTGCGGATCACCGCGAGGTCCGACAGCGGGTCCGTGGCGAGCACCTCGCCGCCGGACTCCTGCCCGTCGGCGTACCGGATGCGCGCCTGCCGGTTGGTCTTCACCACGTGCTCGTTCGTCACCACGACGTCGGGACGGAGAACCACGCCACTGCCGACCCCTTCCTCGACCCGGACGGTCACCGCGGAGGGCGCGACGCGCGCGACCACGTCGGCGTGGGAATCGGCACCGGCAACGGCGGGCGCTGGCGGCGACCTGCTGTCCGTGCAGGCGACCACACCCATCAACAACAGCAAAAACGCTAGAATTCGTGCGACCATGCCGGGCGACTACCCGCCCGAACCCCTTTCACACGAGGTCCTGCCGAATCCGCAGCACATCCGCTTGCAACGCGGGAGCGACCTGTCCCAGCAGGTCCACCGCGGCGACCGCCGATCGCACCGCCTCCTCGTCCCGGGTCTCGCCCAGCAACCGCTCGATCCGCCAGGACAGGCTTGCCAGCGTGCTCTCGTCGGTGGCAGGGGGCATCAGCCCGGCCAGTTCCGGTGGATCACCGTCGGATGCCCGCACGGAGCGCAGGGCGGTGACCACGTCAGGGCGTGCGGTGAGCTCGTCCAGCAGGCCGATCACGCGGTAGACGCGGGCGACCAGGCGGGGACGGCCGGGGTGATCGTCCAACCAGGGCAGCAGGGCGCGGTCGCCACCCACGTGTTTCACCACGCGCAGCAGATCGCCCGCGATGGTGTGTGGCAGTTCCGCGTGGAACGGGAGGACTCGGGCCACCTGCTCGGCGAGCTCCTGCTCGTCGACCGGGGTCAGGCCGCCCTCCTCGAGCTCCCGGACCAGGGCCGGGTCAAGGCTGAAATGGGCCATGGCCCCAGGTAGCCGTGCATGACGATGCCAAACACGGGTATGGCGAGCGGCATGCTGAACGCGGAGACGATCGACCGGATCATCCGGCTCCGAGGCGACGGGTTGCCGATCACCTCGGTCTACGTGGACGTCGTGGACAAGGGCGGCGTCGTGGCGAAGGTGTCGAGCATGTTGCACGAGGTGCGGCCGCTCGCCGAGAGCGAGGACCTGGACCGCACGGCGCGACTGTCCGTCCGGGACGACCTCGACCGCATCGAGCACGAGATCGCTCTGGGCGACTGGAGGAACTCGGCTGCCGTGGCCTTCTTCTCCTGCAGCGGCAGGGAGTGGTTCGAGTGGGTCGGGCTGCCGCACCGCGTCGCGGACCGGGTGGTCGTGGACACGACGCCGTGGGTGCGGCCGATGCTCGCGGTGCTGGACGAGTACCACCGGACGCTGGTCGTGGTGACCACCCGGCGCGAGGCGCGGCTGTGGGCCCTGTACCAGGACGAGATCGAGGAGCGGGAACAGCTCCGCGATCCCGTCACACCCGAGCT
Organism: Lentzea sp. HUAS12; assembly: GCF_024125735.1. Classification (NCBI taxonomy): domain Bacteria; kingdom Bacillati; phylum Actinomycetota; class Actinomycetes; order Pseudonocardiales; family Pseudonocardiaceae; genus Lentzea; species Lentzea sp. HUAS12. Next base: position 1,505,917 of record NZ_CP099738.1, on the reverse strand, counting down.
CGACGACCACCGCGACGAGGAGCTGGACCGGCGCCACTTCCGGCGGGTCGTCGGCACGGTGCACGACCTCTGGCGGGCCGAGGAGTTCGAGGTCCTCGTGCTCGGCGGTGTGCGGGCGGAGATCGCCCAGCTGGTCGAGATGCTGCCGAAGAAGCTGGAGGACAGGATCGCCGGCGAGTTCCGCGTCGACCTCGACCGCGCCACCGACGCGTCCGTCCGGGAGGAGGCGAACCAGGTCGTCGAACGGTACGAGCGCGCACAGGAACGCCGGCAGGTCGAGGAGACCGTGGAAATGCATGCGGCGGGCGGGCTCGCGGCGGTGGGCCTGCGCGACTGCCTGTGGGCCGGGGCGACGGCGGCCGTCGACCTGCTCCTGGTGCAGGAGGACGTGATGACACCCGGCGTGGTGTGCGACGAGAACCATTGGCTCGCCACCGAAGGCACCACCTGCCCGCTGTGCGGGCGAAAGCTGCGCCGAACACCCGACGTCCTCGACGAGCTGGTGGAGAGCGTGATCAACGAGGCGGGCTCGGTCGAGCACGTGCGGGCGGACACCCCGCTGCGCGACCACGTCGTGGCCGCCCAGCTCAGGTTCCCGTTGCCTCCGTTCGCCTGATGCCCGCGGCGCCGTGCTCACCGCGACCGCGACGGTCGCGTGACACCGGCCGGGTCCCCGCCCTGACTCCGCAGGACGAACGCGGGCGGGAAATTTCGGCCTGGCAGGGGTACGCGCATCCTGTCGCGCGCTTGCCAACCTGCTCGTGGTGACAATCGCGATGGGAGACCGGCGATGACGCGCATGCGGTTCGGCGCGGCACGTGGAGGTCCTCGGCCGAGGTGACGGCCGGCACCCGTGATCGAGGCGCCGCACACCGGAACCTGAGCAGTCCGGCGCAGAGACGGAGACGAGCATGTCCGCGACCACGTCGACCGGGCGCCACGCCGCGCCGCCCCCGCGACCTCCCCCGGCGACCGGCCGCCGATCGCGAGCGCCGGTGTCACCCGCCTGCTGCCGATCCCCGGAGTCGCCGAGGTTCCCCGCCCTCGCCGACGCCTACCCGGCGTGCTGTCCGGCCTGGACGAGCGCCTGTCCGTCCCCGCACAGAGAGCCGGATCACGCCCATGACCCACCAGCACCCGCAATGCCACGGCAAGAGAGCCGCCACCGACCGCAGGCGACCACGGGAGCGCGGAGACGAGGGCCTGGTCCCCGTGGTGGACCGCGGCGGCGCCGGAGTGCCGTCGCACGTGCCGCTCGAGGAACCGGGGACGCCGGCCGCCGGCCGCGTCCGAACGACATGACCGGGGGCTGGGCCTTCGAGGGTCACCCCGCCACTCTGTCGGGAAGCACGATCACCCTGGTCAACGGCACTTCGTTCTGCGTGTGCGGACACGACGGCGAGATCCGCGCCGACGGGCCGCAGGGCACCTTCTTCATGGACACGCGAATCGTGTCCGGCTGGCACGTGAGCATCGACGGCTCCCCGGCCGAACCGATCACCACGGTGCCGGCGGAACCCTTCCGCACCACGTTCCTCGGGCGAGCGCTCCTGGGCCGGCACGGCGAGAGCTCACTGCTGGTGGAGCGCACCCGGTACATCGGCGCGGGCATGCGCGAGGACGTGGTGCTGCGCAACTTCGGGCCGCAGGACGTGCCGGTGACGGTCACGGTGCACGTCCACGCCGATTTCGCGGACCTCTTCGAGGTCAAGGAAGACCGCGTGCGCACCGACCGGCCGCACAGCGCCGAGGTCCGCGAGGACGGCCTCTGGCTGCACCGCGGCAGCCGGGGCGTGCGGGTGCGTGCCGACCACGCCGAGTACGAGCTGGACCGGCTCACCTTCCGCGCCGTGGTGCCCGCGAGGAGCCAGTGGACGACGCGGGTCACCGCACGGCCGGTGGTGGACGGCGAACTGGCGCCCGCGCAGTTCCCGCTGGACCAGCCGGTCGAGCAGTCGGCGCCGATGGCGCGGGCCCGGCAGTGGCACGAGATGGGCCCGGTGCTGCGCGTGTTCGGTGCGCCGTCGCTGATGCGCACGCTCCACCAGAGCCGCCAGGACCTGGGCGCCCTGCGCATCTTCGACCCCGACCGCCCGCAGGACACGGTGATCGCGGCCGGCGCGCCGTGGTTCATGACCCTGTTCGGCCGCGACTCGATCCTGTCGTCCCTGATGTCGCTGCCGATCGACCCGACGCTCGCGCTGGGCACCGCGCAGACGCTCGCCCGCCACCAGGGCACGGTGGTGGAACCGAACAGCGAGGAGGAACCCGGCCGCATCCTGCACGAGATCCGGTTCGGCGCGGACGCCTCTCTCGCGCTCGGCGGACGCAACGTCTACTACGGCACCGCCGACGCCACCCCGTTGTTCGTGATGCTGCTGGGCGAGCTGGCCGGCTGGGGCATCGGAGACGACCGCCTGGCGGCACTCCTGCCCCACGCCGACCGCGCGCTCGACTGGGTCGACCGCCACGGCGACCGCGACGGCGACGGGTTCGTCGAGTACCACCGGGCGACCGAGCGGGGCCTCGTGAACCAGGGCTGGAAGGACTCCTGGGACGGCATCAACTTCGCCGACGGCACGATCGCGCGCAGCCCGCTCGCCCTGTGCGAGGTGCAGGGCTACGTGTATGCGGCATTCCGCGCGCGGGCGTGCCTCGCACGGGTGTCCGGTGACGATCCGGAGTACTGGGAGGACAGGGCCCAGTCGCTGAAGGAGCGGTTCAACGAGGCCTTCTGGCTTCCCGAACTCGGCCGGTACGCCGTCGCACTGGACCACGCCAAGCGACCCGTCGACTCCGTCGCGTCCAACATCGGGCACTGCCTGTGGACCGGCATCGTCGACGAGGACAAGGCCGAGCTGGTCGCGGAGTCGTTGATGTCGAAGGAGATGTTCACCGGCTGGGGTGTGCGCACCCTCGCCTCCGGCATGGGCGCGTACAACCCGATGAGCTACCACAACGGATCGGTGTGGCCGCACGACTCGACCATCATCGCGGCGGGACTGATGCGGTACGGGTTCGTCGAGCACGCCCAACGCCTCGCGAACGCGCTGTTCGACGCGGCGGAGGCGTTCGGGGGGAGACTGCCGGAACTGCTCTGCGGGTTCGACCGCTCCGAGTACGCCCAGCCGGTGCCCTACCCGACGTCGTGTTCCCCGCAGGCGTGGGCGTCGGCGTCGCCCGTGCACCTCCTGCGGGTGCTGCTGCGCCTGGAACCCGCTGTGCCGGAGGGAAAGGTGAGCATCGCGCCGGCACTGCCCGACGCGTTCCTCCCCATCGCGCTCGACAACGTGCCGCTGGCGGGTGCGAGGGTGACCGTGGAGGTCGACACGAAGGTCAGGGTTTCGGGTCTGCCAGAGGGAATCGTGCTCTCGGACGAGGCAACTCCTGGTTTCGTCCGCCCCGCCCGGGAAACTCGTCCGAAATGGACGAACTGAAAGTTGCGATGGTGGCGCCTCCGTGGTTCGAACTCCCACCGAAGGCTTACGGAGGAATCGAGTCCATGTGTGCGGATCTCGTCGAGCAGCTGGTGAGACAAGCCGTGCACGTGACCCTGGTGGGTGTCGGGAAGAACGGCACGAACGCGGAGTTCGTGTCCGTTTCAGGTGCGGCACAGGAAGACCGCATGGGAATGAGCTTGCCCGAGGTGGGACATGCGGCCGCGCTGCCCGACTTGCTCAGCCACCTCGACGTCGATCTGGTCCACGACCACTCGCTGGCCGGACCGCTGCTGGCCCGCGGACGGGCACTGCCCACCGTCGTCACCGCTCATGGTCCGGTGAGCGGGGAGATGGGCCGCTACTACCGGGCCCTCGGCGACAGCGTGCACCTCGTCGCGCTGTCGGAAGCACAACGCACGCGGGCACCGGATCTGAACTGGGTGGCCACCGTGCACAACGCCGTTGACGTGACGGTCTTCCCGTTCCGCAAGGACAAGGAGGACTTCGCGCTGTTCCTCGGCCGCGCCACGCCGGAGAAGGGCATCCCCGAAGCGATCAAGGCGGCCAGAGCGGCGGGTGTCCGCCTGCTGATCGCCGCGAAGTGCCGCGAGCGGGAGGAGATCCGCTACTTCGACGAAGTCGTGAAGCCGTTGCTGGACGAAGGCGACGGCGTCGACTGGATCGGCGAGGCGAACCGAGAGCAGAAGCACGCGTTGCTCGCCGCCGCCGGGTGCCTGCTGTTCCCGATCCAGTGGGAGGAACCGTTCGGCCTCGTGATGGCGGAGGCCTTGGCCTGCGGGACACCTGTGGTGGCACTGCGCCGGGGATCCGTGCAGGAGGTGGTGACGCACGGCGAGACCGGGTGGGTGTGCGACACCCAGGACGAGCTGGCCGATGCGTTGCGCAGCATCGGATCGCTGAGCCCCGCGCGGTGCAGGACGGACGCGGAGGAACGCTTCGACGTCTCGCTGATGGCGCAGCGCTACGAGTCGGTGTACCGATCGGTCGTCGGGCGGTCCGCTGAAGACGAGGGCCGCGGTCTGCAGTTGGTGAGCGGGCGCTGAACGGACACATCAGATCGTTGACCTCGTTCCGCGGAGTCAACCCGGCGAACGGAGGACCCGGCCATGCCGGTCATGAACGTATCCAGGTTCGAGCACTTCTTCCGCACCGCGGCAGGACTCGACGTCGACAAGGAGGACCTCAAACGCCACAACGACTTCATCGACCAGCAACTGCAGGACATGTACCTGATGGCCGCGATCACGGCGAAGACGAACGCACGCGACGTCGTCCAGGCCTACGACTTCCCGATCACCAAAGGCCTCCAGGAACGCATACGCGAGTTCGACCAGCTCTTCGCCGAGCTCGAGGACGCCCTGGACGCGATGTCGCCGCGGCCACCGGACATCACCTTGTCCGAGGAGGCCGAGGACTGGGTCCCGCGCATCGCGGGCGGCATCAGCCTGGGGCTCGCCCACACCTTCAAGATCATCGATCCGGATCTGGTCAACCCGCAGACCAGGCACTGGGAGTCGGCGTTCCGCCTGTTCGACCTGCTGCTGTGACGGGTCGGGCAACCACGGTCTTCTGCCGTGCGCGATCGGGTTCCGTAGAGAACATCCACAGTGGACGGCCGGTTTGGATTGTTTTTCAAGGGTATTCGGCTCTGAGGGGTCCTCCACGACCGAGGCGGAGCCCGTGACGAGGAGGTAGTGGTGAAAGCAGTGGTGTACGAGGGGCCGCGTCAGGTCAGCGTCCAGGACGTGCCGGACGCCCGGATCGAGCGGCCGACCGACGTGCTGGTGCAGATCACGACGACGAACATCTGCGGTTCGGACCTGCACATGTACGAGGGGCGAACCGACTTCGAGCCCGGCCGCTGGTTCGGGCACGAGAACATGGGCCAGGTGGTCGAGGTCGGCGCCGCGGTCGAGAAGATCCAGGTGGGCGACTGGGTGGTCCTGCCGTTCAACGTCGCGTGCGGGCACTGCAAGAACTGCGAGCGCCAGCTGACGAACTACTGCCTGACCGCCCAGCCCGAGCCGAACATGGCCGGCGCCGCGTACGGTTTCGCGGACATGGGACCGTGGGCCGGCGGGCAGGCCGAGTTGCTGCGCGTGCCCTGGGGCGACTTCAACTGCCTGCGACTGGGCGAGGACGCCGAAGAACGCCAGACCGACTACGTGATGCTCGCCGACATCTTCCCCACCGGTTACCACGCCACCGAGATGGCCGGCGTGAAACCCGGCGACCAGACGGTCATCTACGGCGCGGGCCCGGTCGGGCTGATGGCGGCTCTCTCGGCGACCATCCGGGGTGCGAGCAAGGTGATGGTGGTCGATCGGCACGCCGACCGGTTGCGGCTGGCGGAGTCGCTCGGCGCGATCGCCATCGACGACTCGAAGGTCGATCCGGTGCAGGCCGTCCTGGACGAGACGATGGGGCTGGGCGCGGACAACGGCTGCGAGTGCGTCGGCTACCAGGCGCACGAGCCCGATGGGCAGGAGAAGGCGAACCTGACGATGAACCGGTTGGTCTCCTCGGTGCGGTTCACCGGGAAGATCGGCAACGTGGGTGTCTTCGTGCCCCAGGACCCCGGCGCCGCCGACGAGTTGGCCAAGCAGGGCAAACTCGCTTTCGACTACGGCATGTTCTGGTTCAAGGGCCAGCACGTGGGCACCGGTCAGGCCCCGGTCAAGAAGTACAACCGGCAACTGCGCGACCTGGTCGCCGGCGGCAAGGCCGAACCGTCGTTCATCGTGAGCCACGAGTTGCCCCTCGACCGCGCGCCGGAGGCGTACGAGCACTTCGACAAGCGGGACGACGGCTGGACGAAGGTCGTCCTGCACCCCGCGATGGCGGGTGCCTGACATGGCAAGAGAGCTGAACGGACGCAGGGTCGCCATCCTCGCCGCCGACGGGGTGGAACGGGTCGAACTGGAACAGCCGCGGCAGGCGCTCGACGACGCCGGAGCCAGCACGGTCGTGGTCTCCCTCGCCGAGGGCGAGATCCAGGCGCGCAACAACGACCTCGAGGACGCCGGCACCTTCGCGGTGGACCGGCTGGTCGGCGACGTGTCGGTCGACGACTACGACGCGCTGCTCCTGCCGGGCGGCACGGTGAACCCGGACAAGCTGCGGATGGAACCCACCGCGGTGCGGTTCGTCCGGGAGTTCGTGCAGTCGGGCAAGCCGGTCGCCTCGATCTGCCACGGGCCGTGGAACTTCGTCGAGGCCGACGTCGCGCGGGGACGCCGGCTGACCTCGTGGCCCAGCGTGCGCACCGACCTGCGCAACGCGGGGGCCGAGGTGGTCGACGAGCAGGTCGTCACCGACGGCAACATCACCACCAGCCGGTCTCCCGACGACCTGCCGGCCTTCTGTGAGCGGATCGTGCAGGAGTTCGCCAAAACCCCGTGAGTCGTGCGGTGAGGTGCCGGTCCTGGTGTCGATGACGCCGAGACCGGCACCTCACTCGTGGGACTCGAAGCCGACGGGACGCTGGAACAGCACGTAGAGATACACCAACGACGGAACCAGGATCAGCGCCCCGGCGCCCAGCGCCACGAGCAGGGCGACGAGAGTGCTGCGGCCGGTCGCGGCCTGCTCGACGGTCAGGGACGGCAGCAGCACGTACGGGTACTGCCCGACCGCCCACCCGATCAGGATCGCCGTGACGGCGAGCGCGGAGGCGATCCTGGCAGCGGTGTAGCGGCGGGTCAGCAGCAGGGCGAGCGCGCCGAGCCCGGCGATGACGGACGACACCACGACCGGCAGGCCGCGCCCGACGAGTCCGTCGAACAACTCCGGCGCGTCGGCGCGGAGCACGACGATCCCGGCCAGGCCCACCGCACCCGTGACGGCGGCGGTCACCAGGGCGCGCAGGCGGAACGCGTCGGCCAGGTCGTGCTCGCCGTCGCGGCGGGCGTCGCCGCACAGGAACACCGCCGCCAGGTACGCGCAGACCAGCACGGCGAGGCTGCCACCCAGCAACGACGTCGGGGTGACCCAACTGCTCACCACATCACCCTCGGCGATGCCGGGCGGCACCCGGCCGGAGGCCACGCCACCGACCACGGCACCGAGAAAGAACGGTGTCAGCAGTGAGGACAGCGCGAAGGCGGCGCCGAAGAGGCGGCGCATGCCCGGCGTGCTCACGCTCTTGCGGTAGGCGAACGCCGCTCCCCTGGCGATGATGCCGAACGCCGCCAGCGTGAGCGGGACGTACAGCGTCGTCACCGCCGCGGCGAACGCGCGGGAGAAGCCGGTCCACAGCACCACCAGCACGAAGATCAGCCACACGTGGTTGGCCTCCCAGACCGGGCCGATCGAGTGCTCGATCCGGTCCCGCACCCGCCATCCGCGGTCCGTGCCGCCCGCCAGCAGGTCCCACACGCCGCCGCCGAAGTCCGCACCGCCGAACAACGCGTAGGCCACCAGGCCCGCGAACGCCGCTCCGAGCACCACCTCCGCGAGCGTCATCGCCGCTCCTGCGGCACCGGTGTGTCCCGGTCGCGGGCCAGCCTGCGCAGCACCACCACCGTGAAGACCGTGAGCACCGTGTAGACGCCCGCGACCGCGACCAGGCCCCAGCCGAGCCCTGGTGCCGGGCTCACGGCGTCAGCGGTGCGCAGGACGCCGTAGACGACCCAGGGCTGCCGGCCGACCTCGGTGGTGATCCACCCCGCCTCCATCGCGACCACCGCCGCGACACCGGACACCGCGACGGCGCGCAGGAACCACGCGCTGTGCGACAGTCGCCGCCTCCGCCACCACACCAGCCCGTACCAGGCGGCGAGCAGCAGCAGGGCCACTCCGATGCCGACCATGGCGTTGTAGGCGAGGTGCACGACGTTGACGGGTGGTCGTTCGTCGGCCGGTACCTCCTCCAGTCCGGGCACGACACCGTCCGGATCGTGGTGGATCAGCAACGACAGCCCGTACGGGATCTCCACGGCGTAGTGCAGCTGGTCGTCCCAGTAGAGGCCTCCGAGCGACAGCCCGGCGCCGGAGGTCGTCTCGTACTGGCCTTCCATCGCCGCGAGCTTCGCGGGCTGGTTGTCGGCCACCACGGTGGCGATCCAGTCCCCGACACCGATCTGCACCGGCGTGGCCAGGGCGGCGACGGTCAGCGGGATGAGCAGTCCCGCCCGGTGGTAGCGGTCCCGCCGGCCGCGCAGCATGCCGACCGCGTACACCGAGGCGATCAGGAACCCCGTCACCATGAAGGCCGCGAGCCACATGTGGACGAACTGCGCCCACGTCGACGGACCGAACATGGCGGCCCACGGCCGCGCGTCGACCACGTCGCCCCGCTCGTCCAGCCGGAACCCGGTGGGGTTGTTCATCCACGCGTTCGCGGACACCACGCAGAACGCGCCCACGACGCCCGCGGCCACCATCGGCAGCGCGCTCAGCACGTGCGCCCGCGGCGACAACCGGTTCCAGCCGAACAGGTACACGCCGACGAAGATCGCCTCGACGAAGAACGCGAACCCCTCCAGCACGAACGGGAACCCGAACACCTCGCCGAACCGGCCCATCAACCCGGGCCAGAGGATGCCCATCTCGAACGACAGCAGGGTGCCCGACACCGCACCGGCCGCGAACAGCACGGCCATCGCCTTGGCCCACTTGTGCGCCAGGGCGTTCAGCACCTCGTCGCCGCGCCGGTGACTCCGCCACTCGACGAACACGACGATCGCCGGGAACGCGATGCCGAAGCAGGCGAACACGATGTGCCACCCCAGCGACAGCGCCATCTGCGTCCGCGCGGGGTACAGGTTCGCGCTCGCATCAGCGAGGTGTTCCAGCACGATCCTCCCGACCACGCGTCGCCCGACGTGGCCGGACCACCCGCGCGTTCCCCGGTCAAACGACCGCCGGCGAACGTCAGTCCGGAGGGACGACCGGAACGTGCCTCCCGGCACCGCGGTGTCCCCCGTCAGGCGAGCCGTCCCGACCTGCGAAGCCGAGTGGGTGCGCTCCGTTCCACAGTGGACCGGTGCCCGGCCGGAACCGGCTCGAACTGGAGCCGGAACCCGACGCACGCGCTCAGAGGTAGATCGCCAGCGCGACCGTCACCACCCAGGCGAGCCCCAGCGACTGCAGGACCCGGTCGGAGCGGGCCAGGTCGTCCGGCGCGCCCGCCTTGCCGCTGTCCACGTCGACGGCGTAGCGGAGCACGGCGATGACGAACGGCACCATGGACAGCGCGGCCCACGGACTGCCCGTGCGCTGACCGAGCTCGAACGCCCACAGGCCGTAGGTCATGTTCATGACGGCCGCCGACGTGGCCCAGACGAACCGGAGGTAGGTCTCCGAGTACCTGGTCAGCGAGTGGCGGATCGCGGCTCCGGTCTCGTGGAACAGCTTGATCTCGGCATACCGCTTGCCCGCCACGATGAACAGCGACCCGAACGCGGTCACGAGCAGGAACCACTGGCTGGGCTCGATGTCCGCGCCCATGCCGCCCGCGATGGCGCGCAGCAGGAACCCGGAGGCGACCACGCACAGTTCGAGGACGGGCTGGTGCTTCAGGCCGTAGCAGTACCCGAGCTGCACGACCAGGTAGACGGCCATGAGCACGAGCAGCTTCCAGCCCGCCACCGCGCCGATCGCCAGCGACGCGGCCATCAGCGCACCGGCGGTGCCGAACGCGAGCGGCACGGGGACCACGCCCGCCGCGATCGGGCGGTGGCGCTTCTTCGGGTGGGCCCGGTCGGCTTCCACGTCCTTCGCGTCGTTGACCAGGTACACCGCCGAGGCCGCGCAGCAGAACGCGGCGAACGTGAGCGCCGCCGACCGCAGCACGACGGCTTCCGCGATCCTGCTCGACGCGAAGGGCGCGGCCAGGACCAGGACGTTCTTCACCCACTGGTGCGGCCGGGCGGTCCTGATCAGCCCCCGGACGACCGATGGCCGTGTCTCGGTCGCCACGGTCATCGACGACCCCACACCACGCGCCGCACGCCGCGTGCCACCACGGCACCCAGCACGGCGCCCGCCAGCACGTCGGTCGGGTAGTGCACGCCCAGCACCAGCCTGCTGACCATCATGGGCGGCACGAGGATCGGCACCAGCGGCTGGTTCGTCAGCGCGCCGTAGGCGATCGCGGCCGCCGTGGTGGACGACGCGTGCGACGACGGGAAGCTCAGCTTGCTCGGGGTTCCCGCCAGCACCTGCACGTCCGCGTGGTGCGGTCGCCGCCGCCGCACCACGCGCTTCACCACGATCGACGCCGCGTGCGCCGCGACGACCGAGGTGGCCGCGACCGTCCACTCAGGACGGCGTGCGCGGTCCACCGCGGCGCCGGCGACGCCCAGGAGCAGCCATCCCGCGCTGTGCTCGCCGAACCACGACAGCAGCCGGGCCGCGTGCACCACGGGTGTCGTGGCCAGGGCCGTCTGCACGGCCACCAGCGCCTCCGCTTCACGATCGCTCATCGAACGCCTTCCCAACCCATCCGGGTCCGGGTGTCGCGGGTGGTCGTGTACCGGCCGGTCTCGTAGAGAGGGGTGGCCTGGTACACCTGGATCGGGTACGGGCGGGAGGTGTCCCGCAGCCGTGCCGGCAACGCGGTGACCTCGTGCGTGGTGACGACGTCCCCGAACAGCGCGCCGCGCACGGGTTGCCAGGTCGCGTCGGACAGGCCGAGCGCCTGCGTGTCGCCCCACTGCACGGCGTAGGAAACAGGTTCGATCACGCCGTCCTGGACGCGCGGCTGGCGCTGGCACGGGAACAGGAACGCGATCTGCCACGCCACCGCGACCGCCGGCTCGCGAGGCAGGAACTCCCGCAGCCGCACGTACTTCTGCGCGGCGGGCGGGGTGAACTCGCCCTCTCCGGTGAGCCGCACCTGCGTGGCTCCGGCGGGTGCCGGCGGCAGCAGGAGCGTGCGCCGCACCGTGCTGTCCACGTTGTCGGTGACCTTGCCGGTGCCGAGCACCTTCGCGTTCGAGTCCGCGTACTCGTAGGTGACGGGAGCCGGTCCGCCGGTGACGACGGTCGCGATCGGATCGGTCTGGATCGCGAACCACCTGTCCGGCAGGGACACCAGCGGCTGCGGTGTCGCGACCTCGACCGCGTCCGCCGCGACGCACCTTTCCGCGAGCGGGTCCTGGACGTTCGCCGCCCACGGTGACCACGTGTCCAGCGTGCGCACGGTCGCGACGGTGAAACCGCCCACGAGATAAGCGATGTTGGCGAAGAAGAACATCACCACCACGACCGGTATCGCGATGACCGGTGCGAGAGAACCCTTGCCCCGCCGGTACAACACGACCGCCACGACCACGATCAGCAGGAGCCACCAGTACGGCTTGTCGAACTTGAGCACGGACACGTGCGGCGGAACACCCGTGGACGGCAGCCCGAGGTGCCACGAGTAGGGCCACAGGTTGGCGCCGTGCCCGGCGAGGCCCAGCATCGCGACGACGCTGACGATGCCGCCCAGCAGCACCGGAACCGGCATGCGCCGGTCGCTGGTCAGTTCACGCACCAACGGCACGGAACCCAGCAGCATCAACGCGATGAACACCGAGCCGATCCCCGCGAGGCTGCCGAAGTGGTGCGTCCACTTGCTGGGTGTCAGCCACAGCAGGAAGAACGCGAACAACGTCGACCAGCCCGCCAGCGCGAGCCTGGGTGGGACGTCGATCCGGCGCGCACGTGCGGCCGTGACGAGCACGACGAACCAGACCAGCGCGACGACGCACACCAGCACCGGCGCGCGTTTGGCGTAGTTCGCCATGGCGTCGCCCTGGTTCAGCAGGAACATCCACCGCGCGAACTCCGTGTACCAGGTGTCCGAACCGGCCATCTTCTTGAAGATCTCCTGTGCGTACAGGAAATCGCGCAGTGTTCCGTCGCTGAAGGCCATGACCATCGCGATCGCGCCGGGAGACAGCACGGCGAGCGTCCTCGCCACGACCGTGCGCCAGCCCGCGTCCCTGGTGAGCAGCTTCCACGCGAACGGCAGGCTCGCGAGCAACGGCGCGAGAGTCGTGAAACCCGTGGGGTGCGCGAAGAAACCGATGCCCGCGACACCCACGGCGGCGGCCAGCAGCGCCAGCCGCTCGCGTTCGACCGCGGCCGTCACCGCCAGCAGCGTGAGCATGCCGCACATGGTCACGACGCCCTCCGGCCGCACCCCCATGTCGAGCGGCAGCCACCAGGCCAGGAAGGCCGCGCCGAGCACGACCCCGCTGAACCTGCCCGACACGTAACGACGTGCGGCGAACCACGTCACCAGACCGAACACCAGCGCGGGAATGCGCAGGACCACCGGAGCGAAGCCGAAGACCTGCCACTTGGCGAGGAAGTAGTAGAACCAGGAGAACGGTGTGAAGCCCTGGTTGAGGATCTGGTAGTAGTTCCCGACATATCCCTCGAACGGCACGTTCTTGGCCATCGCGCTGTAGTAGCCGTCGTCGTCGGACATCGGAGCCAGGAACAGCCAGAGGACCATGATCGCGGGGACGACCAGGTCGACGGGGCTCAGTCTCCACCGGAACCGGGCCGGCTCGCGGGACACGCGCCGGTCCAGCAGCACCAGGCAGGCGAACGCGGTCGCCGCGCACAGCGCCAGGAGCACCATCAGCACGATCTTGAGCGGTGTCGGGCTGGTGCTGAACTGGTCGTCCACCCTGATCCGCACGGACAGGTCCGCCGTCGCCGACGCGGTGATCGAGGTCGCCAGCACGTGCACGTCCGGCATGGTCGCGGACCGGCCGATCTCCTTGCCGTCACGCAGGATGCTCAGTCCGCCGCGGTCGCCGGTGATCTGGTACGAGCAGTCACCCGCGGGCAGCGGCTCGTCCACCGCGGCGACACCGCTGACCAGCAGCCGGTCGTTCTCCGCCTTCACGACGAGGCCACGGGCCGGAGCCGACGGCGTGATGGTCGAGACCACGACTCCACCACCGGCCTGCGCGGCGCGTGCTGTGGCGCAACTGAATCGCGCGTCCATCTCAAATGGCCGGTAGGCGCTCAGCGCCAGCATCGTGGATCTGGGCGCCGACGCGTTCTCCGGCCACGTGACGGTGGGATCGTTGATCGTCACGGGCGCGAGCGGCATCAACGCCGACAGCAGCACCGTGAGCGCACCCGACACCACCGCGACGGCCAGCAGCCGTCGTCTCCTCCCCTGTCCGGGTCGAGCGGTCACTGCGGGTGTTTCGGGAGCGAGCGAAATCGTTTCAGTCGTCACGCGCCGATGTCCTAAGGGGGTTTGGAAGGGCGAGGCGTCAGAAGCTAGCGACCGCCCGTTACGCGAGAACCCCGAAGAACCCTCGCATTGCTACGTCTGCGTTGCCATACCCCGCGATCGTGTTACGGATGGGAAAATCGCCACAGCGCGGCCGATATGGTCCGGCCATGGTTCGTGCGCTCGGTCTCGTCGGGGTGTGCATCGTCCTGTCCGGACTGCTCGTCAACGCCTACCTGGCGATCGTCGCGCGCAACGTCTCACCCGCCGAGTACAGCGACTTCGGCGCGTTCTGGTCGATCGCGCTGCTCGTCGGGTTCGGCGCTTTCCTTCCCGTGGAACAGGAACTGGCCCGCCTCGGCCCCCGCGCGCTGCGCTCGGCCGCCGTCGTCGCCGGCTGCATGGCGGTCGTCGAGTGCGCGCTGGCCGTGTTCGTCTCCCCCGCCGTCGTGGTGCTGTGCTTCCTGTCCGCGGCGCAGTTCCTGGTGCGGGGCACGCTGATCGGCAGCGGGAGGCTGGCGTGGCACGGCGGCCTGCTGGTCGCCGACACCACCCTGCGCGTGGTGTTCGCGCTGCTCGCCGGTTGGCTCGGGGCCACGACGAGCGCGCAGTTCGAGTGGACGCTCGTGGCGGCGGTCGCGGTGGCACACCTGCCCGTGCTGGCCGCCATCTGGTGGCAGCAGGACGGCGAAGTGCCCGTGCGCGAGTTCGCTCGCGCGGTCTCCCCCCTGCTCGTCGGCTCCCTGTGCGCGCAACTGCTGCTCAACGGCATCCCCGTGCTGGTGAGCGCGGTCGCGACGCCGGCGGAACGAGCCCACGCCGGGGTGTTCCTCGCGGCCTTCCTGCTCGCCAGGGTCCCGCTCTTCGTCGCGGTCCCGCTGCAGACGGCGCTGCTGCCCGTGCTCGCGGGCAAGCGCAAGCGCACCGTCGTGACCCGTCTCGCGGCCGTGCTCGCGGTCGCGGCGGGCTTCGGCGTCGCCGTGGCGTTCACGATCGGGCCGTGGCTGGTGCGGCTCGTGTTCGGTCCTCTCTACGTCGTGTCCGCCGCGGATCTGGCGCTCCTCGCGGTCGGCGTCGTCGCCCACCTCGGGTTGATCGTCACCACCCAGGCCCTCGTCGCGGACGCCCTGCACAGCCGGGTCGCGTGGAGCTGGATCGCGGGCGTCCTCACCGCCGCCGCGACGTTCGCCGTCATCCCCGACCTGGTGCTGCGCGCGGAGATCGCGTTCCTCACCGGATCACTCGCCGGACTGCTCGTCGGACTCCGGCTGCTCACATCCCCACGACAGGAGAGCGAACTGTGCTCGACGACCTCGTCATCGCCCTGACCTACTACTCGCCGTACGTGTCGGGGCTGACCAACTTCGCGCGGGACGTCGCGGAGGGGCTCGCCGAACGCGGCAAACGCGTCCGCGTGGTCACGACCCGCCACGACCCCTCGCTGCCGCACGAGGAGACGATCAACGGCGTGCGCGTGAGCCGCGCGCCCGTGCTCGCCCGGTTCGGCAAGGGCGTGATCAGCCCCGCGTTCGCCACGATGGTGCGCGAGGCGTCGGCGAACGCCAGGGTGCTCAACCTCCACCTGCCGATGCTCGAGGCCGGCCCGGTGGCCGCGCTGGCGAAGTGCCCGGTCGTCGTGACCTACCACTGCGACGTCAGCCTGCCGCCCGGCCTGGTGAACGCGGTGCAGGGCAGGGTGATCGACGCGTCCAGCCGCCTCGCGATGCGCCGCGCGGCGGCCGTCGCGGTGACGAGCGAGGACTACGCGCGGGCGAGCAGGCTGTGGCCGTCCATCCAGCCGCACATGACAGCCGTGCCCCCGCCCTGCCGCCCGGTCCCCGCCGGCACGCCGAGGTTCCGCGACGGCGACGGCCCGCACGTCGGGTTCCTCGGCCGCATCGTCGAGGAGAAGGGCGTCGAGCACCTGGTCGACGGCTTCCGCGCGCTGGAGGACCCGTCCGCCCGCCTGCTGATCGGCGGCGACTTCGGCAACGTCGCCGGCGGCAGCGTCATCGCCCGCGTGCGCGAACGCATCGCGGACGACCCGCGGATCAAGCTGCTCGGGTTCGTGCCGGACGAGGACCTCGGCGACTTCTACGCGTCCCTGGACGTGTTCGCCCTGCCGTCGGTGAACGCGTTCGAGGCCTTCGGGATCGTGCAGGTCGTCGCGATGCTCGCGGGAGTGCCGGTGCTGGCGAGCGATCTCCCCGGTGTGCGCATCCCCGTGCGGGAGACGGGTTTCGGCGTCATCGTGCCGCCCGGCGACGCGGCGGCCATCACCGCGGGACTGCGGTCGCTGCGCGACGACCCCCCGGTCGCGGACGGAACGGCCGCGGCGAAGTTCAGCGTCCCGGCGGTGCTCGACGCCTTCGAGGCGTTGTTCGAGAAGCACGCCCGCGAGCAGGGAACGGTGCCGGGCGGTTCCGCCTAGGCCCTGTCCTGGGGCTCAGCGGGCGAGCTCGTCCTCGACGAACGCGGGCTTGGCGAGCGTGACGACCGGGATGGCCGTCACGAGGATCACGGCGAGCAGGAACAGCAGCGGCAGGGTCCACCCGCCGCTCACGTCACGCAGCAGCCCGACGAGAAGTGGACCGAGCGCGTACGCGATCCCTTGGGCGACCCCGACGGCGATGAGCCGGCCGACGTTGCGCAGCCGCGCGACGAGCAGCGGCACGACGAGCGCGCCGGGCACGCTGATCAGGCCCGTGACGGCGAGCAGCACACCGGCCTCGGTCGGTGTGCTGCCGGCGACGTCGTCCGGGAGGCGCCCGCGGCGTTCCCGCGCGATGACCACGATCCGGGGGACGAAAGCGACGATCTAGGTCGCCGACCACATGCCGAGCGAGAACCGCCAGCCCCACTGTTCGGCGACCGGAGCGACGACCGCGGCGGGCACGGCCGTGCTCACGCCCACGATGCCGCCGTCGAGGCCGGCGCCGATGTTGGGGATCGGAATGTCCACCCGGATGTCGCCGAGGACCGGTGACACCGCCGCGACCGCCTGGCGCAGGGTGAGTGCGACGAGTGCGAGGCCCAGCAGCGCGGTCACGCATCCCGCTCACAGCGGACGGCGGCGGTGCTCGGACACCTCTCGGCTCCGGGGTGTCGGAGCGGCCCGGCGGCAGCCGTCCACAGTGGTCCTGTCGGGACGATCGGTCACGACATCCGGTCCCTGACCGCCTCCGCCAGCGGCGAGTGGAGTTGCTCGTACAGGTCCACCGCACGTTGCCTGCTCCGCTGTGCCTCCTCGGCCTGCCCGATCGCCTCGTAGGCGTCACCGAGGTGCCCCAGCACCTCGGCCACCGTGTAGAGCTCACCTTCGGTCTCCGCCTGGGGAAGCGCTTCGAGGTAGTGCGCGATCGCCGCCGCCTGGTTCCCCCTGCGGTGCTCGACGTAGCCGAGCGTGTCCAGCACGTCCGGGTGGAACTCCTTCTTCAACGCCCGCGCCCGCTCCGCGTGGTGGGTCGCCTCGTCGAACTCCTCCAGCATCGCGTGGCACCAGGCCATTCCGTTGAGCGCCTCGGCCTCCGCGTAGGAGTTGCCCGCCTCGTGGAAGTGCTCGATGGCCTGCCGGGCCTCGGCGATCGCCTCGCGGTGCTGGTCCCGCGCGCTGAAGATCCTGGCGAGGCCGATGTGGGTGAAGCCGAGCGCGCCCGCGTCGCCGGACTCGCGGTCGACCTCCAGCGCCGTGCGCAGCACGGCCTCGGCCTCGTCGAAGCGGTGCTGCCTCATGTGCAGACGCGCGGTCATCTTCCACATCGCGGCCTGGCCCGGCCGGTCGCCTCGCTGCGCGGCGATGGCCTCGCCGATCTCGACGACGTCGGTGTTGCCGGAGAGCCGTCCGGTGGAGTCGAGGATGTTCACCACCAGCCGGATGGTGGCGAAGACCTCCTCCGGGAAACCGTGCGCCGAACGGGCGTTCGCGAGCAGGACCGGCGTCTCGGTGGCGAGCCACGCCATCGCGGCGTCGTTGTCTGCGTGCTCGACCGCGACGACGCCGGGCGGGAGCTCTTCCGCGGGCATGGGCATAGACCTGACGAGCGCGCGGACGCGGGCCGCGTTGTACCGGTAGTGGACCAGCAGGCGGTGCAGTGCGTCGTGTCGTTCGTCCGGGAGGACCTGTTCGGCGGCGTAGACGCGCAGCAGGTCGTGGAACGCGAACCGGCCCGGCGTGCGCTCGATGAGCATGTGGGCGCGGACGAGTTCCTGCAGCGCGCGCCTCGCCATCGGGATCGGCTCAGCCGCGACGCTCGCGGCGGCCGTGAGTCCGATCTCGGTGGCGGGGTGCAGGCCGAGCAGGCGGAACATCCTGGCCGCCGCCGGGCTGAGCGCCTGGTAGGAACAGGTGTAGATGGTGCGGAGGTCGGCTGCCTCGTCGCCGCTGTCGAAGCCGTCGAGGCTGCCTTCGCGCAGTTCCTCGGCGTAGGCGGTCAGCGAGAACGACGTGTGCGCCGCCCGTGCGGCCACGACCGCCAGCGCGAGCGGCAGTCCGGCGCACCGGTCGATGATCTCCGCGACGGCGGCCGGTTCGGCACCCACCCTCGCCCCGCCGAGCCGGTCGGCCAGCAGCGAGTGGGCCTCGTCCCCGCTCAGCAGGCCGAGCGGCAGACCCCGGGCGCTCGTGGTGGCGATCAACCCGGTGAGGTCGCTGCGGCTCGTGACCAGCACCAAGCTGCTCGGCGTGCCCGGCAGCAACGGCCGGACCTGCGCGCCGTCACGGGCGTTGTCCAGCACCAGCAACATCGCGCGACCCGCCACCAGGGTCCGGTACATCGCGGTCTGCGCCTCCAGCTCGTCCGGGACGGCACCGGGCGGTACCCCGAGCGCCTCCAGGAACATCCGCAACGCCTCACCCGGCGCCATGACCGCGCCCGCGGGGTCGAATCCGCGCAGGTCCACGTACAGCTGGCCGTCGGAGAACCGGTCCGCCACGCGGTGCGCCCAGTGCAACGCCAGTGTCGTCTTGCCGACGCCGGCCGTGCCCGAGAGCACGGTGACGACCGCGGCACCGGGGTCCTCCAGCGTCGCGTCGAGCCCGCGCAACAGATCGGCGCGGCCGACGAAACCCGGAACCTCCTGCGGCAGCTGGCGCGGCACCCGCACCGGCGGGCCCTGCCCGGCCCCGGCCGACGTCAGCAACTCCTCCTGCTCCTGCGGCCGCAACCCCAGCGCCTTCGCGAGCTGCCGGACCGACGTGAGCTGGGGGTTGCTGCGCTTGCCGGTCTCGACGCCGCGGATGGTGCTGACCGAGACCCCCGACCGTTCCGCCAGCGCCTCCTGGGTGAGCCCCGCACGCAGCCTGAACCGGCGGACCGCCGCAGCGAGATGATCTGACACGGCTTCTTCCTACCACTACGACCGGCCGGCCACGGCGTGCTCGGGCCGGACCGCGGTGGTGATCGCGCCAGCGCCACCCGCAGCGACCCCACGCGAAGCCGCCTGCTCGTCACGATCCCCACGCGCCAAACCGGCCGCGGTGGTCGTCCACCGCGGCCGGTCGCCCTCCCGGGGAGGAAGCGCCGTGCGTCAGAACCAGGCGCGCCCCCTGCCGTCGGCGCGGTGGTACATGCCGTCACCCGCCTGGTAGTAGCCACCGGAGCCCATGTCGCGCGAGGTGCTCACCTGCTTGCCGCCCTTGGTGTAGAAGGTCGACCTGTTCTGCTTCGCCTTCTGCACACCGACCATCGTGGGCGGCAGCTGCTTCTTCGCACAGCCGGCGAGCAGCGGGCTCGTGCAGTACTTGTTGTTGAGCGGCCGGAACACACCGACGCGGGCGCAGCTCTGCATCACCGGAGGGCCCGCGGGGGCGCCTTCCGCGATGCAGCCGATGTCCGTCGGCGGCCGGTAGGGGACGTACGGTGCCGCGGGTTTGGGCATGGGACCCATCGTCACCGGGTAGGTGCTCGTCCGCCTCCGGAAAGCACCCGCCGTGTCGTCCTCGCGCCGGTTCGCTTCGTCGGCGAGCGCGGCGGCACCGGCTCCGAGGCTGACACCGCCCGAGTCCGACAGGAACTCCACCGTCTTCCCCGCCTCGCCCACCGTTTTGAGGCCCTTGAGCCCGTGCAGCGCGAACTTCACGGACTGTCCGGCGGTACCGCCGATGAGCCCGAGCACACCGAGGCTGGTCTGCGTCTCGTCACCCTTCTGGATCGCCTCGGTGGTGTCCCAGACGCTCAGGGCGGTGCTCGCCGCGAACGCCACGAGACCGACTCCCCAGCCGAGGCCCGGGATCATGCTGAAGAGGCCGATGCCCACCGAGATCCACGACTTGTTCTCGGCCACCCAGTCGAAGCTCTTCTCGACCCAGTCCCACCACAGACCCGTCGGGTCCATCTTGGACAGCGGCGAGTTGTTCGCGTAGCTGTACCCGTGCATCTGCTGCGGGTCGGCCGGGTCCATCACCGGGTCGACCGACAGGAACCGGCCCAGCGCCGGGTCGTACGCACGGGCACCGAGCTGCACGAGTCCGGTCGACGCGTCGTTCGTGCCGCCGACGAACCCCTTCTCGCCGGGGAACGCCGCCGCCTCGCCCCGCGGGCCGCCGAACGGCAGCTGACGCCGTTTCGTCACCGCCAGGTCCGCGGAACGCACCGCGATCTGCGCCGTGCCCTGGTGGTCGCCCGCGAGCCAGGTCAGGCCGCTCGCGTCCCGCACGGCCACTGCCGCACCACCGTGCTGGTAGTAGCGCGTCGCCTTCAGCACGCCGCCTGCCGACCTCAGTTCCTGGCCGTTCAGGTAGAGCGTGGTGCCGGTCGGATCGCGCCGGATCAGCCTGTCGCCGCCCGCGTCGTACACGTACGACGTCACCTCCGCGCCCGCTGTCACCCGCACCACGCGGCCTTCGGCGTCCCAGTCGAACGTCTGGGCGTTGCGGGTCTTGGTGTTGCCGGCCGCGTCGTAGGTGAAGACGTCGTCCGTGGTGGCCGACGGCGTCGTGGTCCGCACCGAGTTCAACCGGTGCGACCCGCCCGCCGCGGGCAGGCCCGCCGTGCGGACCGTGTCCCCCGAGGCGCTGTGCCGGGTCTCGGTGAGCCGGTTGCCCGCCTTGTCGTAGGTGTAGGAGTGCCAGTACGGCGCCGGGCCCGACAGCGCCGCCGTGCCGGGGTTCGCGTCGCACCCGTTGCCCGGGGTCCAGGCCTCGGTGATCCGCTGCAGGTGGTCCATCCTGAAGCACTGGGTGTCGGCACCGTCCACAACGGACTTGACGTTGCCGCTGGGGTCGTAGGTGTAGGAGACGTCGGACTGCTTCGGGTTCGGCACCTCGGCGTCGACGATGGTGCGTTCGAGACGGCGTGAGTTGGTGTCGTAGTAGCGCGACAGCCACACGCGCTTGCCGGTCGAACCCAGCTGCGTGCGGGCGAGTTCGCCGTAGCGCGTGTACTGGGTGTCGGAGACCAGTTCGTCGGTGGCGCCGTCCAGGCCCGCCGACGTGGTGGTGGCGTTGCCGAGATCACCGTAGGAGTGGGAGACGGGTTCGGACGGCAGGTCGCCGATCGCCGGGAACGTGGTCCCGGACGGGCTGCCGTCCATGTTGTACCGCGCGGACGTCGTGTACGTGCCCGCGAGTTCCCGCTCGGAGTCCGGGATCGTGACCGTGGAACCGAGCGGCTTGTTCAGCCCGTTGTAACCCAGGACCTGGGTCTTGTAGGGGCTCCCGCCGCTGTAGCGCGTGCTGGAGGCCGGCAGGCCCTTGCCGAACGGCGCGGTGTCGAACGTCCACTCGGTCAGCGTCGTGGCGCCCTCGCTGAGCTTCGTCCTGCGCCCCAGCGCGTCGTAGCCGTAGGTCAGCGTGACGCCGCGGGCGTCCGTGGACGTGGTCATCTGCCCCGCGTCGTCGTAGGTCGCCGACGTGACGCCCCGGTCGGGGTTGTCCTCGGTGACCTTGCGGCCGCGCAGGTCGTAGCCGAACCGCCAGGTGCTGCCGGCCGGGTCGACCACGGTCTCCAGCTGGCCACCCTTGGTGTAGCCGTACTTCGTGGTGTCGAACGAGCTGGTCAGCGCGGCGCCCCGGTACTGGCGCAGCTCCGCCTTGCGGCCGCGGGCGTCGACGATCGTCGTCGTGGCCGTACCGCCCTGGGGCGGGCTGACGTGGACGCGGTCACCGCCGTACGACGTCGTGGTGCGCCACTTCTCCTGCGCACCGGCCTTGGTGACGAGCGCCGTCTGCCTGCCCGCGCCGTCGAACAGCTGCTGCGTGAGCATCGGCACCTCGGCGTCGGCCGCGAGCCAGAGCTGGTCGTCGACGGCGCCGGTGTTGTAGTACGGCATGGTCGTCTTGTACTTGCGGCCCTGCGAGTCGTACCTCGTGTCGATGATCAGCCTGCCGCCGCCGATGGCGGGCGTCTGCAGCTGGCGTTGCCGCAACAGGCCGTCGTAGACCTCGTTCACCGTGGTGTAGCGGCCGTTCGGGCCGATCGCCGACGTGCTGACCACGGTCGGCGCGTCCTTGCGGTAGGTGTAGGAGAAGTACGCGTTGCCCCGCGAGTCCGGCATCCGCACCCGGTTCGGCAACCAGACCTCGGTCTTGCGGCCGAGCGCGTCGTAGGTGGTCTCCGTCTTGCGGCCGTTGGGGTCCACGACCGCAGTCGGCTGGCCGAAGAAGGGCTCGACCGTCGTCGTGGTGACGTGGCCCAGCGGGTTGGTGACCGTGCTGGTCCCCGGCAGTCCGGTCGCCGGGGTGTAGGACGTCGTCGTGACGCGGCCGAGTTCGTCACCCGAGCTGGTCATGCGGCCGTAGACGTCGTACGCCGCGGTGGCGCTCGGCGCGTAGACGGGCTCGGACGCGGGGCGTTCCTCCAGCACCTCGCTCCTCGTCGTGTCACCGTTCGTCGGCGCGGCCCCGAAGGCCTGGCCGTCGAAGGCGTACCGGGTGTCGCCGATGGCGTCACGCGGGAACACCGGGGTCGTGCCACAGGCCACCCCCACGGTCACGACCCTCGCCACGGCGTTCAGCAACCACTTGCCGGTGTTGCGCGCGTACGTCGTGGTCGTGCACTGGTCGTCCGCGGTGGTGGCGATGTCACCCAGGTCGCTGACGGTCGTGGGCTGGCCGCGGTCGTCGTACCCGGTCACCGTTCTGGTGACCCGGTTCCCGCCGGCCGCGAGAGCCGTGTGGTCCGTCTCCGTCCCGGTCCGCACGATCCGGGCCTCGAGGGTCCCGCGGACCGCCGTCGGCCCCTGCACGGACGGCGTGGTGATCGTCTTCGCCACGACCCGGTCGCTCTCGCCGTCGCGCGTCTGCGACTCGAACTCCAGGCCGCGCAGCCACCGGTCGTCGGTCCGCTCGCCGTGCTCGGAGTCGGTGACCTTCACCGACCGGGTTCCGGTGGGCAGCTTGTCGCCGTTCATGCCGCGGTAGAAGGACTTCTCGGTCATCGTCACCGGGCCGGCGGGGTCGTTCGGCTGCCCCTCGCGGATCGCGACGCGCCCGAACCCGCGGAACTCGTTCCACGTGCGGTCCTCGGGCTTGGTGAACTCCGAGGTGTCGTACGCCCAGGCCGCGCCGTCGAGGTAGGTGTAGCCGGTGACCTGCTCGGTGCTCGAGGAGATCCGGTCGGACCGGGTCACCTGCTCCACGACGTACTTGTGGAAGTAGTCGGTGCGCACCGCCTGGTCCTTCTTCGCCCACTTGGCGGGGAAGCAGCGCAACGTGTTGGACTCCGGGTTCGCCGGCATCCGCGTGCCGTCGGTGCAGTCCTGGCCCGCGTACTTGATCGTGGTGACGCCGCCGGACTCGGAGACGATGCCGGTGACGCGGTAGCGGATCAGCGGGCCGACGCCGTCGGACCTGTTGACCCGGTTCGGCATCTTCGTGCCCTCGAACGTCACCTGCGGCAGTGACACCGGGGTGCCGGCGAGGCCGGTGTGCGTGATCCCCTTCAGCCACAGCGCGGCCTTCTCGCCGTCACCGGGTGCCGGGAACTGGTGCTCCAGCGTCCACCGGTCGACGTCGCTGAACCCCGACCCGTTCCACACCTTCGTGGTGACGCTGTCGAGCCGCTTCGTGGTCCAGAACGTCGGCGCGTGCTTGTCCTTGCACGGCGTCGCGTCGCACTTGGCGTCCCACGGCACGTCCGGCCAGTTGTCCTTCTTCTCCGGCTTGCAGTCGCTGCCCGGCACGCACCGGTCCGCCACCGCGAACTCGACCCGGCCGGTGGCCTGCTCGCCGTCGCGCATGCCGTACTCGACGGTCTTCAGCGTGCCGCCGCGCACGTACGAGACGGCGGTGTCCTTGCCGTTGAGACCGTAGGAGTTGGTCTCGGGCGAGTAGGTGTGGCGGATGAGGTTGCCGTGCCGGTCGATCACCTCGTCGAGGTTCCAGCGCCACGCCTGGGTGCACTGCGACGCGGCGAACGTCGTGCCGTGGCACGGTTCGCCGCTGTCGTCGCCGAACACCGGCACGGTCCAGGTCGACTTCGCGTCGGGACGCGAGCCGAACAGGTACTGGGTGCCGTCGAGGGTCGTGATGCGCCAGCGCTCGCCGTCGTCGTCCCCGTTCGCGGTGCCGGTCAGGCGTTCGACGCGGGCACCGTTGTCGTTCTCGAAGCGCCACTCCCCCGTCCTGTCGTCGCGGACGAGCTCACCGCCACCGCCCGCGAACGAGGCCACGGCGTTGTCGCTGCGCCAGCACAGGTCGCCGGACTCCTTGGGCGGCGTGACGTCACCGGTCCTGTCGTCCGCACAGGTGCCGTAGCGGCGTTCGACGAATCCCGCACCGAGGTCCCAGCCGTCGCCCGCCCACGAGGCCTGGTTGTTGGTGGCGCCGGTGCGGCCGTCCACCGCGGACGACGAATAGCCCAGCGCCAGGTCCGGCACCAGCCCACCGGGCGACGGCGGGACGCGCAACGGGTAGGACCAGGTGAAGTCCCCCGTCTGCGCGGACACGTCCCAGGTGGCCGACGGCGCCAGCGGGGACGCCGTCGGGGTGCCGCCGCCGTCCGGCGCGCTGCCACCCGGCTGGTCGCCGGACAGCGCGCTGGACGAGGCCTGGTCGGGCCCGCGCGAGCCCATGGTCTGCTTGGTCGCCGAGGTGGACGGGGTGTCGGGCAGCGGCACCGACGGGCCCGCCGCCAGTGCCGTGCCGGTGATGGAGGCGGTCAGCACCGACGCCGTCAGGGCGATGGTGAGCGATCTGGCGACGAGTTTCCTCATGTTCGTCCTTCTCACCCGGTCACCGCCGGGTAGGAGCGGAAGAGCCCGGTGATGCGGTCCTTGTCGAGCTGCCCGGTGTAGAGGCGCACGTCGTCGACGCCGCCCTTCCAGAACTCGGCCGGGGCGCCGTTGGCCTTGCCGCGGCCGATCGCGACTCCCCCGGTCGCGGCCCAGGCGTTGTCGAGCGTGCCGTCGCCGACGCGGGTCCCGTTGACGTAGAGCCACATCTTCTTGCCGACGGGGTCGTACACGCCGACCAGGAACGTCCACTTGTCGGTCTCGGAGGGCAGCGTCGACACGGCCGCCTTCGTGACCTTCGCGTTGTCCAGATCGGACTCCGGCATGTCGAACGTCCAGGCGCCCAGCTGGTTGTTGTCGTCGTCGATGACGTGGCCCAGGCGGAACTTGCTGCTCCTGGCGCCGTCCACGGTCACGGCGTCGCTGCGGCAGACGCGCTCGGCGCAGTCCTTGCCGCTGAACCTCACCCACGCCGACACCGTGAACGGCTGGTCGAGCCGCACGTCGGTGCCGGTGGTCGTGGCCGCGCCCGCGCCGGTGACGACGAGACCGGCGCCGAGACGTCCCGCTCCGATCACCGCGTCACCGCCGAGCGTCGCCGGCCGGTTGCCCGAGGCGTCGGCGCCGGTGCCGTCGAACCGGTAGTGGTGCACGAGGGTGAGGTCCTTGCCGGACATGGTCTGGATCTCCGTCGCGTAGAGCACGCGCGAGTACGCGGAGACGTCGTCGATCGCGCCTTTGAAGAACTCACCGGCCTTCGACCGGCCGACCAGCAGCCCGCCGGACGCGGTGCCGGTCTGGGTGTGCGCGGCCGAGGCGACCTGGACCCCGTTGACGTACAACAGGATCTGCTTGGCGGTGACGTCGTGCACGCCCACGAGGTGCGTCCACTGACCGGGTTGCACGGCACCACCGGCGGCCTCGTCCCTGCCGCCCATCTGCAGGCCCCACTTGCCGTCCGCGCGGGCCCTGAGGGTGAAGCCGCTGACGTCCGGGCCGTCCTGCGACAGCACGGTCGCCAGGCCCGCCGCGTCCACCTTGGCCCACGCGGCGACGGCGAAGCTGCGGTCGGCGTCGATGCCGTGCGGGGTGCTGACGGACGACGCGCCGTCGAGCCCCAGCGCCTGGTCGGCGGCGTCGGGCATGGTCGCCTGCCCGGCGACGTAGGACACCGCGCCGGTCGCGGTGCCGTGCAACGCCCGCGGCGAGGAGTCCTGCAGGCCGCCGTCGAACTTCCAGCTGCCCACCGCCACGTTGTCGCGCGCGACGATGCCGCGCACCTCCTCGGTGCCGATGGCCCTGCTGAACACCCGCACCTCGTCGAGCGAGCCGCGCCACTCGTGACCGGGGTTGCCGCCCGCCCGGCCGCGGCCGACGGTCAGCGCCCCGGTCGCGTTGAAGCCCTGGGTCCGCGCCGCCGTTGCCGTCTGCTCACCGTTGACGAACAGGCGGATCTGCTTGGCCTGCGCGTCGTAGACACCGGTGAGGTGCGTCCACTCGCCGAGCTTCGCACCCGCCGGGCTGAACACCGTCTCGTAACCCGGGCCCGCCACGTCGGCGGTCGGCAGCACGAACTCCCAGCGGCCCGCGCCGTCCGGGGCGCTGCGGTAGCCGAGGAAGAAGCCGCTGTGCCGGGTGCCGTCCTGGCTCACCGCGGCCTGGAACCAGTCCAGCGGCGGCGTCTCGTCCTGCCGCACCCACGCCGAGACCGAGAAGCTCTGGTCGGTGCGCACCACGGGCTTGCCCGCCGTCACGTACCCGGTGGGGTCGGGGAACTGCACGGCCCCACCGACCGCGCCCTGCCCGACGAACTTCGCGCTGCCCTTGAGCTCGGCCGCCGTCGATCCGAGCACCGCGTTCCCCGCCGCCGTACCGCTGGTCTCGTCGAACTTCCAGTTGCCGGCCTGCACCGCGTCCCGGCCGACCGAGGCGCGGATCTCCGCGTCGGACAGCACCCGGTCGTACACCTTGACCTCGTCGACCGCGCCGGCGAGGCGGTCCTGGTCCGGCTGCGAGTCCCACAGGGTCTTGCCGATCCGGAACTGGCCCGTCGTGTTCACCGGGGCGGACAACCGCTTCGCCGAGCCGGCGGGCTCACCGTTGACGTAGAGCCGGATCTCGTTGGACGGCAGGTCGTACACCGCCGTCAGGTGCGTCCACACGCCGATCTGGGCGGGTGCCGCCGACCACGCCCAGTCCGACCACTTGTCGTCCGCGGCGGGGTTGACCATCGCGAACGCCCAACGCCCGTCGGAGGCGCGGTACCAGAGGTTCAGCCCGGCGAACGCCTCGCCGTCCTGGCTCAGCACTGCCTGGTGGGTGTTGCCCTGGGCGAGCCTGACCCAGGCCGAGGCGGTGAAGCTCGCGTCGGTGCGCACGGTGTTCGGCGCCGCCGCGGACCCGGTGGTGCCGTCGAACTGCACCGCCGACCCGACCGCGCCCGCGGCGGTGTAGCTCGCGCCGCCGTTCAGCGTCGCGTCCCGGTCGCCGAGGAACGCGCTGTCCTTGCCGTTGCCGTCGAACGACCACTGGGCCAGCGGGCCGTTGCCGCCGCGGACGTTGAACTTGACCTTCCTGGTGGGGCTGGCGTTGCCGGCCCGGTCCACGCTCTGCACGAACAGCGTCTGCGTGCCGTCCGCCTTGGGCGCGATGTCCACGGACGCCCTGCCGCCCAGTGCCTCCGCGTCGACCGGCGTCTTGGGCGGGTCGACCCAGTCGTAGAGGTAGTGGTCCACATCGGACACACCGGCGGAGTCGAACGTGAAGCGGCCTGGTACGCCGACACCGCCGTGCCAGCGGTTGTCGTCGGTGTAGAGGCCTGCGACGACACCGGGTTCCTTGTCGATCCCGACGCGGTCGACGACGAAACCGGGACCGTTCTTCCAGTCGCTGCCGTCCGCCGCGTCGCGGCCCCACAACGTCCACGTGACGTGCTGGCCGTTGCGCCCACTCAGATCGACGTTGGTGCTGAAGGTGTTGCCGGCACCGAGCGTCGGGCCTTCGACGTGCTGCTTCTGAGGGCCGCCGTAGACGTCCCAGATCGCGGTGAGCTGGTCGTTCTCGGCGTCGGTCAGCTTGCCCTTGATCCGGATGTTGTCCTGGGCGGTGTAGGCGACGCCGCCGCACCACTTGCAGATCGTCAGCGGCGGATCGGTGACCATCTGGGTCGGCGCGTCCGGGCGGCTGTTGTAGTTCACCGTGATCTTCGTGGCTCCCGCGTCGTACTTGCGCCACGCGGACTTGTCGCCCTCGTTGGCCGCGCGGAGGAAGTACGCGGACCAGCCGTTGGGGTTGATGTACTGACCGACCGTGAAGCCGACCGGCTTGTAGCCCTCGCAGCCGGTGTAGTTGCTGCCCGCCGGGCTGCTGTCGACGAACGTGCCGCCAGGGGCGTTGTTCCACGTCGTGCCGGGGCCGAAGGTGGCGTTCGCGATCCACAGCTGGTGGTCGGACGTCACGCACTGCGGCCCGTGCACGACGGTCGCGTTGAAGTCCGCGCTGATGATCCGCTTGCCGCGCAGGAACGACGTGTCGAACTGGAAGTAGGAGCGCGCGACGCCGATGCCGTTGCAGCCCGCCCACCCGGTGCAGGTGCCGACCTTCGCCCACGAGTCGACGTCGTCGGCGCCGTACCAGTGCGTGCTGTCGGGCTTGCCGCTGAAGACCTTCGTCCAGTCCTTGCGGTCGTTGGTCCACCAGTCGGGGTCGATCGTGACCGGGTACTGGCCGGTCTTCAGCAGCTCCTGGTCGGGCAGCAGCTCGACGGACGACGAGTCGACCCGCAGGCCTACCCTCGCCTGCGTCCCGGCCGCGTCCCACATGATCGTCGGTGGCGTGGCGAGCACGACCTCGCCCTTGCCGTCGACCGCTTCGAGGCCACCATCCTTCGTGGCGCGCACGGTGAGGCCGTCGGAGACCAGGCCGAACCGCACGCTCTCCGGCTTCGCCTTGGCGTCCTTCACCACGACGTGCTGCGTCACGCCGTTCGCCTGTGTCCTCAGGACGAGGTCGACGCCGGGCAGCACGTCGCGGTAGGTGGCGGTCGCGCCGTCCACCAGCGGCGCGGGCAGCTCACCGGGCCAGGTCAGCGCCGCGGACCGGCCCGGCGTGCCGATGGTGAGCAGCGGCGCCTTGCCCCCGTTGGACAACGCCACGTCCACACCGGCCGACTTCGGCACCAGCGTGCCGGCCGGCCCGCCGGTGAGCGCCGGGTCGACGCCGACCCAGGTGCCGTTCTTCCTCCACCGCGTCGGCGCCGTCGTGAGCTCGGCGCGGAGGGTGCCGTCGGGTTGCGCGGACACCGTCCTCGTCGGCGTCGTCAACGCCGGGACCGCCACGGCCTCCCCCGACTCGTGCGCGGTCTGCAACGCCAACGCGGTGTCGTTCGCCTCGGCCGCGACGGGCGGCGTCACCGCGTCGGGCCACGACACCGCGGTGATCACCCCCGCTCCGAGCACCACGGCTGTGGCCGCCGCGAGCCGTCTCCAGCCCGCGCCGGTGGTCCAACGAGCCATCGCCCGTACCCCCAGTTTTCGAGTTGTGCCGAAAGGTCCCTCCCTCGGGGACCGCCGCTCATCGTGGGGGTGGACGTCCGGACTCGACAGTGCACCGACCGGTCACATGTGACCGGTCGGTGCGTGCCCCTGCTCAGTTGTGCCAGTCGTTGACGTAGAAGGTGCCGCCGCCCACCGCGGCCGAGAGGGGCTCGTCACCGGTGTTGAGCGTGAGCGGCAGCCATAGGCAGCGCCTATCGTGGTGCCACACCTGCCCGAGCACAGGAGGGTGCTGTGGATCTCCGCCAGCTGCGGTACTTCGTCGCCATCGCCGAACACGGCACCATCACCGCGGCTGCCACTTCGTTGTTCATCACGCAGCCGTCGCTGAGCCAGCAGATCCGCGTGCTGGAACGCGGCCTGGGTGTGGAACTGCTCGAGCGCGGCCGCGACGGCATCCGGCTCACCGCGGCAGGACGAGAGCTGCTGCCGCGGGCACGCGACCTGATCACGGCCGCCGAGGAGGCGATCACCGCCACCCGGAGGGTCGGCGCGGCCCCGCCCCTGCGGGTCGGCTGCTTCCGCGGCCCGTGGAACACCGCGGACGTCGTCGACGCGCTGCCCGCGGTGCACCCGGTGGCGGTGCAGATCCTGGGCCAGGACGAGGTCGTGGCCGGCCTGAGCACCGGCACCCTCGACGCCGCCCTCGTCCACCACGCCGACGACCTGCCGCTGGAGCTGGCCGAGGTCGAGTGGGTCGCCATGACACCACCGTGCCACCAGCACTCCATGCTGGTGCACCTGTGTCGCACCTGTGGAGGGTTCAAGCCGAGGATCGCCAAACTCGGCGACGGGTGGGACGTCAAGACCCTGATCGACGACGGGCACGGCGTCTCCGTCAGCTTCGTGACGGTCGCGCAGACCGCGAGCCGCGCGATCCGGATGCTCACCCCGCCACCGCGGCGGACCGTCCTGTACTGCTGGACGGACAACACGCCCGCCTCTGCCCGTGGCGCGCAACTGGCCGATGCCGCCGAGCAGCTGTACCACCAGCATGCCGCGCGATACCCGCGGGACTGGCAACCCGCCTGAACTCCGCCGAAGCACCCGAGGTCCTCCACCAGAAACTTCTCCGCAGGTGCATCCGCGGGGGTCGTGCCGGTCGTACCCCTCCTGACCAGTTCCGCACGACGGACAGGAGTGCTTCGATGCGCAATCGCATGATCACCGCCGGTCTTGCCCTGGGGATGGCTCTCGCCGGCGGTGTGTCGACGGTTCCCTCCGCCACGGCCGCGCCCGCCCCGGCGGCTCACAGCGCGGCGTGGGGGAACTTCTTCAAGGGGCGCACCGACCTGACGCTCGATCCCGCGGCCGCGGCGGCGTTGACGTCGCTGGGGGTGAAGGTGAAGCCCTTCCTCGCGGGCAGGACGGGATCGGCGATCAGCTTCGGCATCGTCGGGAACCCGTCCGACGGCACGATCGAGCACATCGGCGGGCTCGTGCTGCAGGCCGGCCACACGCGCCTGTACCTGACCAACTACACGATCGACCTGAACCGCGGGGTGTTGTCCGGCCTGGTGGACTTCCGGCAACGCGCGGACCTCTTCACCCTCGGTGCCGCCACCCCGCAGGGCGTCACGCTCGCCCTCACCCCCGGCGCCGCGTCGGTGCTCAACGGCACCTTCGGCGTCACCGCGTTCACCCCGGGTCTCGTGATCGGCTACGGCAACCCGGTCCTGCGCTGAGCACGCCCCTGTCCGGGCCCGCTCGCGCAGTCGTGAGCGGGCCCGTCGCGGCCGTCGTGCGAACCGGGTCGGCGAGCCCTAGATTCCGTGAGGTGGTGCGATCTTGCCCGCGGTGGTCACCGTGATGGCCGATGCCAGCGAGTCCCTCGACGAGACGACCAAGTCGTTCGCCGCCGGGGAGGACGGTGCGCTGCGCGCGGTCTACGAGCGCTATTCCGCGGCTGTGCTGCGGGTGGCGGCGGCGACCCTGCCGTCGCGGCCGGACGCCGAGGACGTGGTGCAGACGACGTTCGTGACGGCGTGGCGGAGCCGGGAGAGCTTCGACCCCGCCAAAGGGAGTCTGCTCGTCTGGCTGCTCACCATCGCGCGTCGCCGTGCGATCGACGTGCTGCGTTCTCGCGGCCGGGACGAGCACGTGGTCGAGGTGCTCCACGCGGCCGGCGCGGGCACGACGTCCGACGAGCCCGTCCGGCCCGAACGCGTGATCGACAGGCTGGTGATGCTGGAGGCGATCGCCGAGCTGCCACCCCAGCAGCAACGCGTTCTCCTGCTCGCCTTCTACGATGACCTCACGCACGACCAGATCGCCGCGGCCACCGGCATGCCGCTCGGCACGGTGAAAAGCCATCTGCGCCGCGGAATGGCACGACTCAGGCAGCGGTGGGAGGTGGACCGTGGCACACGCCGACCCTGACGCGCTCACGTTGCTGGCGCTGGGCGAACCGGCACCTGATCGGTCCACTGAGGACCACCTGCGCACCTGTGCCTCCTGCCGCTCCGAGGTGGAGGCGCTGCGCGAGGTGGTGGCCCTCGGCCGCGAAGCCCGTGCGGAACTGGACCTGCCCGCACCACCCGAAGCCGTCTGGAACCGCATCGCGGCCGAGACGGGACAGGAGGCGATCGCGCCGGTCGTTCCCCTGCGGCGGCCACCACGCCGCTGGCGCGCGTTCCTCGCCGTCGCGGCTGTGGCGGCCGTGGTCGGTGCGTCCGGCGCGATCGTGGTGGAGCGGGCCATGAGGACCGCTCCCGCGGTCACCGAACAGCTCGTGGCGCAGACGGATCTGGTCCGGCTGGGCACCGCCCCCGACACCGCTCGCGGGACCGCCCAGGTCGTGCGCACCGACGGCCGCACAGTGCTGCGCGTGTCGGTGGACGGAATGCCGGCACCCGAAGGGCTGTACCAGGTGTGGCTCTACGACGGCGCGGCCGTCATGATCCCCCTGGGCGTGCTCACGGGCGGTCAGGCCGACATGCCGATCCCCGCGGGGGTCGACCTGCGGACCTTCGGCGTGGTGGACGTGTCCGCGCAACGGCTGGGTCAGCAGGAGCACGGGGTCAGCATGTTGCAGGGAAACCTCAGCTGAGCCGGCCACGGCGAGCAGGTGCGCTCATCATGCAGGCGTGGTCGTGGCGGGTGACGATGGATTCATGGCTGGACGGGAAGTCGAGGTGCCGCCCACCGCTGAGTGGTCTCTCACCCAGCGGTGGCTCCTCCGGCGACACCGGGCGGCCGCGATGACGAGTGCGGACCGTTCTACCGTCAGGACGCCGGGTTCCGGTCCAGCACCTCCAGCAACCGCGCGGCGCCCCGCTCGGGACCCGCTGCCCGCACGGCGTCCCTCAGCTCCGCGATCGAGCTCGGGTCTGCCAGCACCGCCTTCAAGGCGTTCTCCACGTCTTCGGGTGTGGCGGCGTTGGGATCCAGGCACACGCCCGCACCAGAGCGCTCGGCGTCGTGGGCGATGCAGAACTGGTCGCTGGAAAAGGGCAGGACCACGGCCGGAACCCCCGCCTCGAGGCATTCCGTGAAGGAGTTGTTCCCGCCGTGGTGCACCATCGCGGCGACGTGCGGCAGCAACGCGCGCTGCGGAACGACCGGCTCCACGACCACGCGGGGATCCGCGGCCAGGTCGGCGAGTTCGGCGACCCGGCCACCGGCCGCCACCACGACGGTCAGGCCGGGAACCCTGAGTGCTCCGCGGACCACGGTGCGCAGGACGTCGTGCCTGGCGGACAGGAACGTCCCCAGTGCCACGAGGAGGACACGGCGGCCACGGACCCGGTCGAGCCAGGTTTCGTCCAGCGCCTCGGGAGTCGTGCAGTGGCCGAGGAAGATCCGGGGCTGGTGCTGCGGCAACGGAGGCAACCAGGGCAGCTCCGGGTAGTTGACGACCGCGGCATGGGAGGAGGTCAGCGCGAAGGCACGACGCGGCGCCGGCGTGGCCGGCGAGAACTCCCGCAGGAAGCGGGCGAACGCGGCGGTGAGGGCGAGATCGGTGAGGCAGACCTCGACGAGGAGCAGCTCCAACTCTGCCGGTGTCGGTCGCACCGCGGACGGCCAGGCCTGGGGCAGACCGAAGAACTGGTCGTCCTCGGCGACCAGGTAGCTCGGATGACCGGTGACGTAGGAGACGAACGGCAGGCCCAGCGCGTGCAGTGCGAGTGTTGTGGCGTAATCGATCTGGTCGACGACGTACCAGTCGGGTCGCACGCTTTCCTGCAGCGCGGCCAGACCGCGCCACACCTGCTCCGGCGCGGCGAGCGGTTCCGCTCTCCTGCGGCGTGTCTGCGCGAGCAACGCGGAGGCCGCACCTCCTTCGGTGGCACGGAGAAAACCGGTGAGCTCACTCGCGGAGCGCTGGTCCTGCTCGGTCCGCTCCGCGATCCCGCTGTTCGAGTCGCGCGTGGTTTTCAGTGCTGCGAAAGGAAGACCGCGGGCGAGGTCGGCGAACTCGGGACCACACGCGAACGTCACCTCCCGCGCACCCGCCGAGTTCAGCGCGGCCGCGAACACGGACATCGGCTGGGCGTGGGAGCGAAACGGTGGACTGACAACGACAAACCGTGACACAGGTCTCCTCCTCGTTGCTACTGCTCGAAAATTGTTCGATCCGACCACCCCTTCCGGTTCGAACAACGGATGTGCGGACACATCTCGAAGTACAGCGAGCGCTGCGAGCCAGGAGCGCCGAGAACACCCCGCAGGTGACGGCACCCCACGACCTGCTCTCCCCCTTGCTCCAGGACCCGAGCCCGAGGACCTTCTCCCTGACGTGTGAAGAGGTTCTCGCGACCGTGCGGGAACACGGCGCCGGACCGGTGACCGAAGAACTGCGCGGCGCACTTCTGTCCACGCAGGACCGCGAGCTCACGGTGAGCCTGCTCGACATCGCGACCGTGCACCGCCTCACACCGTTGAGCGCGGAGGAGGCACGTGCCGCCGCCACGGGCCCGGCGTTGTGGCGCTACCTGCACGCGCTCGGCGAGCCGGTGGACGACACACCCCGTTCCCCCTACGAAAAGCTCATGCTCGACCTGCTGCACGACGACATCGCGTTGCCGGTCGCACCACCCGCGACGGGACCCGCGATCGCCCAGGCGATGCTCATCGGCGGCACCGCGCGGCCCGGCGAGGGCGCGAGCGGCGGGCTCAGCGTGTTCCTGTCGTCCCTGGCGGACGCCCTGGTGCGGCGGCACGACATCGGCCGCGTGATCACCGTCGTGCTCGCGCACGAACCCACCACCGTGACCGTCAGAAAGGACCCCGAGCTCGACCACTGGACGGTGCACGTCCCCGTCGACTCGCCGGTGGCGGTCGCCCAGCCCGACATGGCCCGCCACCGGGCGGGGATCACCTGGTGGCTCACCGAGCTCCTGCCGCGATGCGGCCTGTCACCGGAGGTCGTGCACGTCCGCTACTCCGACGACGGATCCCTCGCCGTGGCCGACGCCGCACGCCTGCTCGGCGCGAAGCTGGTGTTCACCGTCACCCCGGACCCGCACCGGCACCTCGCCGAACGCCATCTCGACGACGCCGAGGACCTCACGGCGATGCGCTTCGACCTCCACCGCGTGCGCGCCGCCGACCACCTCGTCGCGCGAGCGGACCAGGTCATCACCATCGGCGGCAAGCAGGACGAGGTGCTGGCGCACTTCCCCAGGCTCACGCCCACGACGGTGACGGCACTCGAGGAAGGAATCACCCCGGCACCCCCGCCGTCCACCCGGTCGCTGGTGCGGGAGTTGTTCTCCCCCTCGGCTTCGCCCCGCCTCGACGCCACCGCCGAAGGGCTGCCCGTGCTGCTGAACGTGGGGCGGCTGCACCCGATGAAGCAGCAGCCCCTGCTGGTGAGGGCGTGGCTGGAGGCAGGCCTGCACCACCGGACCGCACTGGTGATCATCGGCGGCTCCTCCACCGACCGGACACCGGACGAGCAGGCCGTGCTCGACGAACTGCTCGAACTGGCCCGGTCCACGCCCTCGGCACGCGGGCGGCTCGCGGTCCTGCCCGCCTGGTCCAACGGCGACATCAGGCGGCTGCAACACGAACTGGCGGCCAGTCCCCCGCTTTCCGGAGCACCGCACATCTACGCGTGTTCCAGCGCGAAGGAGGAGTTCGGCATCGCCGTGCTCGAAGCCATGGAGGCCGGGTTGCCGGCGGTCGGCCCGCGCCGAGGCGGGCTGCGCTGCTACGTCGACCACGGCGAAAACGGGTTCCTGGTCGACACCTCGACCGCGCGGTCACTGGGCGAAGGGCTCGCACACGTCGTCGGGCTCGGCGCCGCCGCGGCCCCGATCGCGGCAGCCGGGCAGCGCACCGTGCGCCGGCGCTTCCACATCGACGCCGTCGCGGAGCCGTTCGCGGCGCTGTACCGCCGGCTGTCACCGGAGCATGTGACGCAGCAGGCACGAACCGGTCCGGGCACCGCGACGAATCCCTGATGGAGAACGGAGGTCTTCCATGAACTCCCACCGCGGTGAACAGCCTGTGCTGATCACTTCCGCCGCGCCTTCCTATCAGGACCAGCTCACGGCCAGGCGGCGCCGCTACGCCCTCATCATGAGCATGCGCATCCCCTGCATCGTGCTGGCCGTGCTGTTCGCGCAGGTGTGGTGGCTGGCGCTCGGACTCATCCTGCTGTCCGTGCCGCTGCCGTGGATGGCGGTCCTGATCGCCAACGACCGGCCGCCGCGCAAAGCGGAGAAGCCCCAGAAGATGACGCCGTCCCGGCGTGCGCTCACCACCGCAGCTGAGAATCGTTCTTCCCGATGAAGGACATCTCTCAGCTATCCGGCCGTGCTGACGAATCATCGTTGTGCAATGGACCCGGCGTTCGCCTACCGTCGAAGACGGACCGATCGACGATCACCTGCGCCGTCTTCACCGAGGCTGTGGGTCCGGCGTTCTGGGAGCGGAAGTCATGAGTGCCATCACCACGCCGACGAAGCCGGCCAACGCGGCCGCGCGCGTCGCAGGGGCGGCGGCCAACGCTGCCGACGAGCGGTTCCACGCGGCCTCTGGCCTGCGCAAACAGCTGAACAAGGTCTTTCCGACGCACTGGTCGTTCCTGCTCGGTGAGATCGCGCTGTACAGCTTCATCGTGCTGCTGTTGTCGGGTACGTACCTGGCGTTGTTCTTCGACCCGTCGATGACGGAGGTCACCTACAACGGGGCGTTCGAGAACCTGCGCGGGATCGAGATGTCGCGGGCGTTCGCGTCCACTCTGGACATCTCGTTCGAGACCCGTGGCGGGTTGTTCGTGCGTCAGGTGCACCACTGGGCGGCCCTGCTGTTCATGGGCGCGATCGTGGTGCACATGTTCCGGATCTTCTTCACCGGTGCGTTCCGCAAGCCGCGTGAGATCAACTGGGTCATCGGCATCGTGCTGTTCATGCTGGGCGCGATCGAGGGCTTCCTGGGCTACTCGCTGCCCGACGACCTGCTCTCGGGTACGGGCCTGCGGGTGATGGCGGCGCTGCTGATCTCGTTCCCGGTGATCGGTACGTGGCTGAACTGGCTGATGTTCGGCGGGGAGTTCCCGGGCACGGACATCATCCCGCTGCTCTACACCGCGCACATCCTGATCATCCCGGCGATCATCCTGGGTCTGATCGCGGCGCACCTGGCGCTGGTGTGGTACCAGAAGCACACGCAGTTCCCCGGTGTGGGCCGCAAGGAGACCAACGTCGTCGGCGTCCGCATCATGCCGGTGTTCGCGGCGAAGGGCGGTGGCTTCTTCGCCATCGTCGTCGGCGTGATCGCGATCATGGGTGGGGTGTTCCAGATCAACCCGATCTGGAACATCGGCCCGTACAACCCCGCGCAGGTCTCCGCCGGCTCGCAGCCGGACTGGTACATGGGCTGGACCGACGGCCTGGTCCGCATCTGGCCGGCGTGGGAGTTCTACCTGGGCAACTACACGATCCCGGCGCCGTTCCTGCCGTTCATCCTCGGTCTGCCGCTGCTGACCGGTATCGCGGCGGCGTATCCGTGGATCGAGCGCCGGATGACCAAGGACTACGCGCACCACAACCTGCTGCAGCGCCCGCGTGATGTTCCGGTGCGCACGGCGCTGGGCTGGATGGCGATCACGTACTTCATGGTCCTGCTGCTCATGGGTGCGAACGACATCTTCGCCTACCAGTTCGACATCTCGTTGAACCTGACGACGTGGATGGGCCGCATCGGCATGCTGGTGCTGCCGCCGGTGGCGTATTTCGTGGCGTACCGGATCTGCATCGGCCTGCAGCGCGGGGACCGTGAGGTGCTTGAGCACGGTGTGGAGACGGGCATCATCAAGCGCCTGCCGCATGGTGAGTTCATCGAGATCCACCAGCCGCTGGGCCCGGTGGACGACCACGGCCACCCGATCCCGCTGGCGTATCAGGGTGCGTCGGTGCCGAAGAAGATGAACAAGCTCGGCTCGGCCGGTCACCCGGTCGCGGGCAGCACGTTGTCGCCGGACCCGGTCGAGGAGACGGTGGCCCTGCAGAACGCGCGCAGGCACATCCACGCCTCCGAGGGCACCAGCTCGCAGGACGAGGCGAGCGAGCTCGCGGGCAGGCCCTCCGACCCCAGGGACTGACCCCGGCCGGAAGGCACCGGCTCGGGTCGCGGCAGCGCCGGGTCAGCTGATGGTGGTGAGGAGGTCGCGGCACGCCGCTTCACACACCCGGCAGGCTTCGGCGCAGATGCGGCAGTGCTCGTGCATGCCCGCGTGCCCCTCGCACTCGTCACCGCAGGCCTTGCACGCGACCGCGCACGCCTCCAGCAGCGCCCGGCTCACGGTGGCGTCGTACCCGGTGTGCCGCGACAACACCCGAGCCGTGACACCGCAGACGTCCGCGCAGTCCAGGTCCGTGCGGATGCACTTCGTCAGCTCCGCCACCGAGCTCTCGCTCAGGCAGGCGTCCGCGCACGCCGTGCACGCCTCGGCGCACGCGATCAGCGCGTCGATCGTCGCCGCCAGCCTGCCCCGGTCGAGGGTGATCTCCGCGGGGTGGCTCTCCAGCATCGGCATCGTCGTCGTGGTCACGTCAGCCTCCTCGGTCGGGATCCGGTTCCATCGCGGCTACCCCCTCCCGTACCGGCGAACCGCAGGAGCTCACCCCGACCGGCTCGTCTCGCGCCGGTCTTGCGGTCGTCGCCGAGACGAATAAAATCTTTGCCCGCAAGCCCGGCACGCTGACGCGTGCCCGTTCCGACGTCAGGCCGCGAGAGCGATGGGAGCGCTACCGTGACCAACACCCTTTCCTCGCCGCTGCACGTGCAACGTGAAGTGGAAGGGCTCGCGATAGTGGTGCGGGCCACCGGCGAACTCGATCAGAGCACGGCGCCGGCGTTCCGCGCCGAGTTGCGCGCCGCGCTCGCGATGGCGACGTCGTCGCTGCCGGTGGTGGTGGACCTGACCGGAGTCACGTACTTCGGGTCGATGGGTCTCAACGAACTGCTCGCCCACCAGCGGCTCGCCGACGCGGCCGGTGTTCCCTTCCGGATCGTGGCGGCGCATCGGGCGGTGCTCCGGCCTGTCGAGGTGTCGGGTCTCGACCAGGTGCTCGACGTGCACCCGGACGTGGAGCGGGCCCTGCTCCCCCGGCAGCGCGACCGCTCCGCCGGGTGATCTGAACCCGCCCGCGGTCACGGCACCCTGGTGAAGATCACGCCCAGCGCGTCGACCTCGCTTCCCGCACGTCCGTGGAAGCCCGCGATCTGCCAGCCGTCCGGTGCCGTGAAGGTGGTGGAACTCGACGTCGTGCCACCACCGGAGAGGGTGCGGCCGGTGGTGGTCGTGAAGCTCGCGTGGAAGATCCGCGTGTGCCCGTCGCGCTGACCTGAGTGCAGGGTGAGTGAGCGCAGGTGCTCGCCCGGCGCCAGTGTGAGCTCGTGGGCCGTGCCACCGCTGCCGCCGTGGCTGAGGGCTGTGCCGTCGTCGAACGCGAGTCCCACCTGGTCCACTCGCGTGCCGGCGCGCAGGCTCACCTTCGTGACGCGCTGTGCGAGGGGAACCGCGGGCACGTCGGTGAACGCGGTTCCGTGCGGGCCTCCGAAGGGGTCGGTGAGGGACAACGCGGGATCGAGCGTCCAGCGGAGGTCGGCCGCGATCGGGTAGTGGTCGGAGAGCATCTTGTCGTCCGCGGTGCGGAAGGCCGCGTTCTCGTTGGCGTAACGAACTAGGTCGAGCATGATGTACCTGTTGCCGCGGAACAGGATCTTGTCGACCACCTCGCAGGCGTCCGTGACGGCGCGGTCGTCGCACACCAGCGCGGGGCTGCCCGCGGCGGGTGGCACGCCGCCGCGCTCCTCCCGCACCCAGGCGTCGGTGAGGCCGTTGGCCGTCACCAGTTCGCGGATGTTGTCACCGGAGCGGGTGTAGCGGGTGTTCGTGTCACCCGCGATCACGACGGCGTTGCCCGCGGAGTTCTCGCCCACGAACCGGGAGAGCTCGCTGATGTTCGCCCGCCGGGCGGCGAGGTCGGCCTCGGTGTCCCCGGCGTTCGCGTGCACGTTGTAGAAGTCGACGAACACCCCCTCGGCCAGGCGGATCCGCGACCAGGTGAACCCCTTGGGCGTCAGGCAGTCCGTGCCGTTGCACCGGTCCCAGCGGTCACGGGTGAAGTCCGAGTACGCGTTGTCCGACAGCGTGTTGAGCCCGTCACCGAACGGGACGCCCCCACTCGTGGGGGTGCGGAACGGGTGGGTGTTGTTGGCGTAGAGCGACGCGTGGTAGTTGAAGTCCTCCTGCACGTGCACCACGTCGTACGGCCGGATCCTCTGGCCGATGATCGGCGTGTTGACCCTCGGGTTACCGCTGGACAGGCCTTCCGGCAGCCCCGCGACGTTGTAGCTCAGCACGGAGAACGTGCCGGTGGCCGGTGGCGCCGCGGCGGCGGTACCACCCGCGATCGGCACCGCGCTCACCACCAGGAAGCCGATCGCCGCAACGGTTCTCGTCAACTGGACCACACGCATACCGGAACTCCTCGCAGGGTGGGGAGCAGGACGCCGCGAGGCTAGAACAACACGAGACAGTTTCACATATCACGGAGATGACAACATCGTGTGCACATCGCAACGGCGATGACCACGGGGAGTGGCAGTCAGCCGGGTGCCCGGGCCCCGGTCGCCGGGCTCTCCTGGCCTGCCGCCCACGACGCCAGCAGGGCCAGGCCGTCCGCGGCCACCGTGCCGGCGGGCGCGGTGTAGACGGTCAGGACCAGACCGGGATCGGCGGGCATCTCCAGCGACTCGACGTCCAGGTCGAGCCGGCCCACGACCGGGTGGTGCAGGCTCTTGTGCCCGGACCGGCGGAGCCGCACGTCCTGCGACGCCCACCGCCGCCGGAACAGCTCGCTGCGCGTCGACAACTCACCGACCAGGGCGATCAGCTCCTCGTCGTCCGGGTCGCGGCCCGCTTCCATGCGCAGCTTCGCGGCCACGTCGCGGGCGATGCGGTCGTGGTCGACGAAGAACGCTCGCGCCGCCTCGGGCTCCAGGTAGACGAACCGCGCCGTGTTCGCCGGCCGCCGGAAGTCGGCCAGCACCGGCGAGAACAGCGCGCGGGCGAGACGGTTCGCGGCCAGCACGTCGTAACGGCCGTTGCAGATCCACGCCGGTGCGTCGGTCATGGCGTCGAGCACCTGCTGAAGCGCAGGACGCACCGGTACGGCGGGCCGGCGGGAGCGGCCGGGCGCGCTCGACCTCCGTGCGAGGTGGAACAGGTGGTCGCGCTCGGCCTCGTCGAGTCGCAGGGCGGACGCCACCGCGTCGAGCACCCCGTCGGAGGCGCCGGCGAGACCGCCGCGCTCCATCCGCACGTAGTAGTCGACCGAGATCCCCGCCAGCAGAGCCACCTCTTCGCGGCGCAGTCCCTTGACCCGCCGGTTGCCGCCGTAGGCGGGCAGTCCGGCCTCCTCGGGCGTGATGCGCGCGCGGCGCGAGCTGAGGAACCCCTTGACCTCGGTGCGCTGGTCGATCTCGGCCACCCCTGTTCACGGTCGAAGGGAGGTGTCTAGGTACCCGACGCGGTCGTGGCGATGCCGCCGTCGACGGGGATGACGGTACCCGTGAGGTAGGAACCGGCCCGGCCGGCCAGGAACACGGCGACGCCCGCCATGTCGTCGTCCCGGCCCAGGCGGCGCAGAGGGGCCTTCGCGACGATGGCGTCGCCGACGGAGTCGAGCGTCGACGCCATCATCTCCGACGGGAACGGTCCCGGCGCCACCGCGTTCACGGTGATGTGCTGCGGGCCGAGTTCCCTGGCGAGCACCCTGGTGAGCTGGTGCAGACCCGCCTTGCTGCTGGCGTAGGAGTAGTTGGGGGACGCGGCGACGTGGACGGCGGCGATGCTGCCGATGTTGACGACGCGCGCGGGGTCGTCGGCGGTGCCGGCCCTGCGCAAGGCCGGGAGCAGTGCCTGCACCAGCCAGAACGGCGACTTGAGGTTGAGGTCGAGCACCTCGTCCCAGGCCTCGTCCGGGAACGTCTCCAGCGGCTCGCGCCACATCGCTCCGGCGTTGTTGACGAGGACGTCGAGGCGGCCCGACTCGGCGGTGACGAGATCGGCGAGGCGCCGGCACTCGTCGTGCCGCGCCAGGTCGGCGGGGATCGCCAGGACGTCGCCGAACTCGGACAGCAGGTGCCGCGCCTGTGCGCACCTGTCCGCCTTGCGCGAGCTGATGGTGACGCGGGCGCCCGCCTGCAGGAGGCCGCGCGCGATCATCATCCCGATGCCGCTGGTGCCGCCGGTGACGAGGGCGTGCTTCCCGCTCAGGTCGAAGAGCTCCGCGTGGGTGGTGAAACGGTGGTCCGCCATTGGTGTTCGTTCCTTCTGCCGTGGAGGCGTGCTCGACCAGGTTCACAGGCGTGCGGGACGTCCGGGAGACCCTGCCGGGACAGGTACTGCGAGAACCCCTTTCCAGGACTGGCCCGATCGAGAGCCGCATTTGCTCCATAAGGGACACTGGCGTCATGGCGTTGCAGGATCTCGGCGCGGAGGTGCGCCGCTTGCGCGAGACCACGGACCCCGCCGCGATCGGCCTGCCGGCGGGGCGGAGGCGGGCCCGGGGTGTGCGGCGGGAGGAGCTCGCCGAGCTGGCCGGGGTGTCGGCGGACCACGTGCGGCGGCTGGAGCAGGGGCGACGGCACCCGTCGGCCGCCGTGGTGAACGCGATCGCCCGTGCGTTGCGCGTGGGGCCGGCCGAGTACGAACGGCTGTGCGCCCTGGCCGGGTACGCCGCGGCGGACGGGCGGGTGCCGCGGGAGGCCGGGGCGGCGGCGATGCGGTTGCTCGAGCGGTTCCCCGGCACCCCGGCGTTCCTCACAGACGCGGCGTGGAACGTCGTCGCCGTCAACGGTGCCTGGATGGCCTTGGGGGCGGGCAGGTCGAACAGGGTGGCGCGGGACTGGAACGTCGCGTGGCGCACGTTCTCCAACGCCCACCGCGAGATCAGCCGCGGGGACGACCACGCGGCGGCGTTCCGCGCCACACTCGCCACGCGGCTGCACAGCACGTTCCTGCGCTACCCCGGCGACGAGCCGCTGGCCGAACTGGTCGACGAGCTGCGGACCACCAGCCGTTCGTTCGACGTGCTGTGGCGTGCGCCCAAAGCCGTTGCGGCCTATGACGACCGCGCCGTGTTCCGGCATCCCGGCCTGGGTGACATCGCGCTCGACGGCACGTTGCTCGACGTGCCGGGGGACAAGCTCCAGGCGGTGGTCTTCACGGCCGCGCCGGGATCGGGTGACGCGGGACGGCTCGGCGAGGCCGTCCGCGCCTCGGCCGGGCCCGCGATCGTCAGGGTGGGACAACCTGGCCCAGGCTGATCGCCCCCGCTGAGGTGATCCTGGGGCGGTGTTGATCAACACCTCGCTCCGGGACGCACGCCTGGTGGGCCGGGAAGCCGAAGTGGCGGTGCTGGACCGGGTGCTGGCCGGTGCCGGGCGCGTGGCCCACCTGCACGGGCCCGGCGGCATCGGGAAAACGGCGCTGCTGCGTCACTTCGGACGGCAGGCGCGCCTCGCCGGGCGCGAAGTGGTGGAAGTGGACGGACGGCTGAACGACGACCGGCACCGCGTGGAGGAGGCCGCCGCGCTCGCGTGCGTCAAGTCGGACGTCGTGCTCCTGATCGACGCGGCGGAACGGTGCCGGCACCTCGAACCGTGGCTGCGCGACACGTTCCTGCCCAGGCTCGCGGACGGCGCGGTCGTGGTGCTCGCGAGTCGCGCCTCCCCCGATCCCGAGTGGACGCTCGATCCCGGCTGGGCCCGGCTCTTCACCGCGGTGGTGGTGCGCCCGCTCGACGCTCGCGCGTCCCGGACGCTGCTCGCGCACCGGGGCCTCGCCCCGGACCGGTGGGACGCCGTCCTCGCCTTCGCCGGGGGCAACCCGCTCGTGCTCTGCCTCGCCGCCTCGGCCGGCGGGTGGGAACCCGGCGGCGACGTGCTCACGACGCTGCTCGACCGGCTCG
Organism: Lentzea sp. HUAS12; assembly: GCF_024125735.1. Classification (NCBI taxonomy): domain Bacteria; kingdom Bacillati; phylum Actinomycetota; class Actinomycetes; order Pseudonocardiales; family Pseudonocardiaceae; genus Lentzea; species Lentzea sp. HUAS12. The sequence goes on along the minus strand of NZ_CP099738.1, from coordinate 1,462,113 downwards.
TGGGCGAGGTGCCGGATGCCGCTCACCGGCTCGCGCTCGACGTCCTCGCGCAGGCCGGTGTCATGCGCGAGTCGTTGCTGCGCAGGGTCTTGGACGACGAGGACGCCGCGACGACGTTCGCGTGGCTGCGGCGGCAACCGTTCGTCGAGAGCACCGCGGACGGGCTGGTCCCCCACGACGCCGTGCGGGCCGTGCTCGACGCCGACCTGCGCTGGCGCGACCCCGGGCGGCACGAGGACCTGCGGGCCTCGGTGACCCGCGCGGCCGAGCCCGATCGCCTGTCGCGCAAGGCTTTTGAGGAAGGCGTGGTCACCGCGTTGCGCACGTGGCGGACTCCGCGTGAGTTCGCGACCAGCGTGCTGCTGCGGTCGCACCTGGTGCCATCGGACTCGGCCGACCCCGTCTCGGACCTGCGCGGTGCCATCGGAGCGGCCGTCGACGCGTTGCGGGTCGATCCCGCCGGGGTCAAGGCGCACGACGCCCTTGTCGCCACCTACATCGCGGCGTCCGGCACGCACCGGGCCACCGCGCGCCGGCTGGGCGTGCCGTACGGCACGTACCGGCGCCATCTCGCCGCGGCCAAGGAGCGGCTCGTCGAGCACCTCCTGGCCCGGTGAGGTGAGCACTGCTGGACACAGGTGGACACGTCGGGGACGTGGCAACCGGACACCGTTGCACACCAGGGTTTCCGCACGAGGGAACGGCGCCGCCGCGCCCCACCGACCGGAGGACGACCTTGAGCATCCCCTACCTCGCCCAGCGGGAGGACCAGCAGCGGCTCGAGTGGATCGGCGGGAGCGTGTTCAGCGTCCTGCTCGACGCCGAGGCCACCGGCGGGCAGCTGACGGTCGGCCGTTTCGACGCCGGTCTGGGCGAAGCGCCGCCGTGGCACCTGCACACCAACGAGGACGAGGTGTTCCTCCTGCTGTCCGGCTCCGCGCTGGTGTGGGCGGGCGACGAGGAGCACGAACTGCGCGAGGGCGGCATCGTCTTCCTGCCCCGCCGGATCCCGCACAGCTACCGGATCACGTCCGACCGGGCGGACCTGCTGCTCATCTCCACGCCCGGCGGGCTGGAGAAGATGTTCCGCCACGCCGGGCGTGACCTGCGAGAACCTCGTCCCGAAGGGTTCGAGATCCCGCTGTCGCTGCTCGCCGAGGCCGCCGGACTCTCCGGCAACGTCGTGCTCGGCCCTCCCCGCTGACGTGCCGCACGTCACTTTGCTTCGAATTCGAAGCAGGTCTACCGTCAGTCCCAGTTGCTTCAAGTTCGAAGCAAACGGCAGAGGGAGAGCAGTCATGAAGGCAGTGCGTTTCCACGAGTTCGGCGGCCCCGAGGTCCTGCGGCACGAGGACGTCGAGCAGCCGGCGCCCGCGGCCGGTGAGGTCCTGGTCCGCGTCACGGCCACCACGTTCAACCCGGTCGAGGGCAACATCCGCCTGGGCGTCATGCAGGGACCGATCCCGGTCGACCTGCCGCACACCCCCGGCCTCGACGTCGCCGGCGAGGTCGCGGAACTGGGCGAGGGCGTCGAGGGCCTCGCGGTCGGTGACGAGGTGATCGGGTTCCTGCCGATGACCAAGCCCGGCGCCGCGGCCGAGTACGTCATCGCGCCGGCCGCCGCCCTCACCCCGGCGCCCGAGGGCGTCCCGCTGGCCGACGCCGCCGCGCTGCCGCTGGTCGGACTCACGGCCTACCAGGCGCTCTTCGACCACGGTCAGTTGGAGGCCGGGCAGCGGGTGCTGGTCAACGGCGCGGGCGGACCGGTGGGCGGTTACGCCGTCCAGCTGGCCAAGCAGGCAGGAGCGCACGTGATCGCCACGGCCAGCCCGCGCAGCGCCGAGGCCGTGCGGGCCGCCGGTGCCGACGAGGTCGTCGACCACACCACCACCGGCGTGCTCTCGGCAGTAACCGAGCCGGTCGACCTCGTGCTCAACCTCGCCCCGGTCGACCCGGACGTCCTGGCCGGGCTGCCGTCGGTGGTCCGTTCCGGTGGCGTCGTCGTCAACACGACGATCTGGATGCCCGCCCCCACCGACGAGGAACGCGACGTGCGCGGCGTGAACCTCTACGTCCGCAGCGACGCCGAGCAGCTGGCGAAGCTCGTGGCACTCGTCGACTCCGGTGACCTGCGGGTCGACGTCGCCCGGCGCGTACCGCTCACCGGCCTGCCCGAGATCCACGTCCAGGCCGCGTCCGGCGAGGTCCGCGGCAAGGTCGTCGTCCTGGTCGCCTGACCACCCCACCCGAAGAGGAGCACGCCATGTCACTCGGTCTGGACCCCGAGATCGCCATCGCGCTGGCCCCGATGGCCGGCGCGATGGCGGAAGCCACCCCACCGGCCGTCGGCGACGTCGAAGCGCGCAGAGCCCTGTGGGAACCCATCATCGGCGCCGCCGGAACCGCTCAGCCGATCCCGGCCGACGTGACCACGACCGACCACCACGCCACGGCGGACGACGGCGCCCAGGTCACGATGCGCTGGTACACCAAGGAAGGCGCGGAACCCGGCCCTGCCGTGCTGTTCTTCCACGGCGGCGGCTACATCTTCGGCCACGTCGACCTGTTCGACGGGCCGGTCTCCCGGTACGTGTCCGCGAGCGGGGTGCCGATGCTGTCCGTCGAGTACCGCCGCGCGCCCGAACACCCCTTCCCCACCCCGCTCGAGGACGCCTACACCGCGTTGCGCTGGCTGCACGACCACGCCGCGGACCTCGGCGTCGACCCCGCCCGCATCGGCGTGATGGGCGACAGCGCCGGAGGCGGGATGGCGGCGGCGCTCGCGATCCTCGCCCGCGACTGCGGCGGCCCCGCCATCGCCCGGCAGGTCCTCGTCATGCCGATGCTGGACGACCGCACCACCGAGGTCGACCCGCACGTCGCGCCCTACGCCCTGTGGTCCTACGACGACAACCTCACCGCGTGGCCCGCGCTGCTCGGCGACGCCGCCGGCGGACCGGACGTCCCGGCCACCGCGGCACCCGCCCGGCTGGTGGACGCGACGGACCTGCCGCCCGCCTACATCGAGGTCGGCCAGCTCGACGTCTTCCGCGACGAGGACCTGGCCTACGCCGTGAAGCTCAGCCGCGCGGGGGTTCCGGTCGAGTTCCACCTGCACCCCGGCGCACCGCACGAGTTCGACTCGATCGCCTTCGAGTCCGATGTCGCCCGGCGCGCCGTCGCCGACCGCGTCCGGGTGCTCAGGTCGATCTGACCGCCGGAGCACGTCGTCGGTGTGGCAGAGGGTCGAGATCGCCGGGCGGCACACGGTGATCGTCAAGCCTGCTGACCCCGCGGCACCGGCGCTGTGCCCTGGCCGGACGTCACCGTCCGGAGCGGGTCACACGAGCGTGTTGTCCACGAAGCACCAGCGCCAGGTCTCCCCCGGCTCGAACGAGCGGATGACCGGGTGGCCCTCGTCGGCGAAGTGCTTCGAGGCGTGCTTGGCGGGCGAGGAGTCGCAGCAGGCGACCTTGCCGCAGCCCAGGCACAGCCGCAGGTGGACCCACCTGCCGCCGACCTTCAGGCAGTCCTCGCAGCCCTCCTGCGTGGACGGGGTGGGCTCGGCGCCCAGCTCGGCGATGTGTTCGCACTTGGTCGTCACGAACTGACCGTACCTCGGTTGCGGCCGGCGGCCGGATGTGGTGTTTGACTGGACGCATGACGACTGCCGGTCGCGTCGCGCGGCCTTCGATCCTCACGGTGGACGACGACCCCGCCGTGTCGCGGGCGGTGGCGCGCGACCTGCGCCGGAAGTACGGCGAGCAGTACCGGGTCGTGCGCGCGGAGTCCGGGGCGCAGGCGCTGGAGGCCCTGCACGAGATCAAGCTGCGCGGCGAGGAGGTCGCGGCGCTGCTGGCCGACTACCGGATGCCGCAGATGAGCGGCATCGAGTTCCTCGAACAGGCGATGGACGTGTTCCCGCAGGCGCGCCGGGTGCTGCTGACCGCCTACGCCGACACCGACGCCGCGATCCAGGCGATCAACGTCGTCGACCTGGACCACTACCTGCTCAAGCCGTGGGACCCGCCCGAGCAGAACCTCTACCCGGTGCTCGACGAGCAGCTGCGCGCGTGGGCGGTGAGCGACCGGCAGCCGCCGCAACGGGTGCGGGTGGTCGGGCACCGCTGGTCGCCGCGCTCCTACGAGGTGCGCGACTTCCTGGCGCGCAACAACGTGCCGTTCCGCTGGCACGCCCTCGACGAGCCGGAGGCGCGGTGCCTGCTCACCGCCGCGCACCAGGACGGCACGACCCTGCCCGTCGTCGTCACCGCGGACGGCAAGGCGCTGGTCGACCCGTCCGACGCGGAACTGGCCGCCGAGGTCGGCCTGAGCACCGAGCCCTCGGCCGACTTCTACGACCTGATCGTCGTGGGCGGCGGGCCGGCGGGACTCGGCGCCGCGGTGTACGGCGGGTCGGAGGGCCTGCGGACCGTGCTGGTGGAACGGATCGCGACCGGGGGCCAGGCGGGCACCAGCAGCCGCATCGAGAACTACCTGGGCTTCCCGGACGGCGTGTCCGGTGGGCAGCTGACCGAACGGGCCCGCAGGCAGGCGGTCAAGTTCGGCGTCGAGCTGCTCACCACCCGCGACGTCGTCGCCCTGGAACGCCGTGGCGCCGCGCGCGTCGTGCGGTTCGGCGACGGCACCGAACTCGCGGCCCACACCGTGATCCTCGCGACCGGCGTGTCCTACCGGCTGCTCGACGCGCCGGGACTGGGCGCGCTGACCGGCCGCGGCGTGTACTACGGCGCCTCGACCACCGAGGGCCCGAACTGCGCGGGCCAGGACGTCTACCTCGTCGGCGGGGCGAACTCCGCCGGGCAGGCGGCCGTCTACTTCTCCGGCCACGCGCGCAAGGTCGTGCTGCTGGTGCGCGGCGACTCGCTGGAGTCGTCCATGTCGCGGTACCTGATCGACCAGCTCGCGGCGATCCCGAACGTCGAGGTGCGCACGCACACCGAGGTCAGCGGCGGCACCGGTGAGGACCACCTGGAGACGTTGACGTTGCTGCACAACAAGTCCGGCGAGACGACGACGGTGCGGGCTGGCTGGCTGTTCGCGTTCATCGGCGCCGCCCCGCGCACGGACTGGCTCGACGGCACGCTGGAACGCGACGAGCACGGCTTCCTGCTCGCGGGCCCCGACCTCGGCGGCACGCCACCCGGCTGGGACCTCGACCGCGCGCCGTACCACCTGGAGACGAACCTGCCCGGCGTGTTCGTGGCGGGCGACGTGCGCGCGGACTCGGTGAAGCGCGTCGCCTCCGCCGTCGGCGAGGGCGCCATGGCCGTCACCCTGGTCCACCGCTACCTGGAGAGGTCGTAAATGGACAGGCTCACCGCGGCCGAGCTGCGCACGCTGTTCCTCTTCGAGAAGCTCGACGACGCCCAGCTCGACTGGCTCGCCGCCCACGGCCACGTCGAGACCCGCGCCGCGGGCACGCCGGTGATCACCGAGGGCGAGCCGGCGACGTGCTTCTTCGTGCTGCTCGGAGGAACCGTCGCCCTGAGCCGCACCATCGGCGGCCAACGCATCGAGGTGAGCCGCAGCGACCTGCGCGGCTCGTACTTCGGCGCCACCCAGGCGTACCTGGAGCTCGACCAGCCGACCTACCAGATGACCGTGGAGTCGATCACCGCCACCTCGATGCTGCAGTTCGACGCGGACGAGATCGGCCCGATGATCCGCACCTGGTTCCCCATGGCGATGCACCTGCTCGAAGGCCTCTTCTGGGGCATGCGCAACACCCAGGCCACCGTCGGCCAGCACGAACGCCTCACCGCCCTGGGCGCCCTGTCCGCGGGCCTCACGCACGAGCTCAACAACCCGGCCGCCGCGGCGGTCCGCGCCACCGCCGCCCTGCGCGAACGAGTGGCCGGCATGCGGCACAAGCTCGCCCTCCTCGCGCAGGGAGCCCTCGACCCCGCCACGCTCCCCTCCCTGGTGAAGCTGCAGGAGAAGGCGGTCGAGCAGGTCGCCAAGGCCCCGAAGCTCAGCCCGCTGGAGACCAGCGACGCCGAGGACGAGGTCTCCGACTGGCTCGACGACCACGGCATCACCGGGGGCTGGGACGTGGCGCCCGTCCTGGTGGCGGCGGGTCTCGACGTCGAGTGGCTCGAGAACTCGCTCCGAGCCTGCCCGGTCGCCGTCACCGGCTCCGCCGTGCACTGGCTCAGGTACACGGTCGAGACCGAGATGCTGATGAACGAGATCGAGGACGCCACCACTCGCGTCTCCACGCTGGTGGGTGCGGCCAAGCAGTACTCGCAGATGGACAGGGCCCCGTTCCAGGTGGTCGACGTGCACGAACTGCTCGACTCCACCCTGGTCATGTTCGGCGGCAAACTCGGTGACGTGCGGGTGGTCAAGGAGTACGACCGCACGCTGCCCGCCATCCCGGCCTTCGCGGGCGAGCTCAACCAGGTGTGGACCAACATGGTCGACAACGCGCTGAGCGCGATGGGCGGCGCCGGGACGCTGACCGTGCGCACCTCACGGCAGGACCGGCACCTGGTGGTGGAGATCGGTGACACCGGGCCGGGGATCCCGGCCGCGGTGAAGGACCGGATCTTCGAGCCGTTCTTCACGACCAAGCCCGTCGGGGAGGGCACGGGGCTCGGACTGGAGATCTCGTGGCGGATCGTGGTGAACAAGCACCAGGGGAGCATCCGGGTGGAGTCGCGGCCCGGGGACACGCGGTTCCAGGTGCTGCTGCCGTTGGAGGTTCCCGCCGCGTAGGGACCAGGTCTGGTGGAGCGCCAGCTAGGGTGACCGCGTGGGCGTCTCCCTCTACTACACGGCTCGCCGCGCGACCTCGCTGGCCGATGCCGAACTCGCGGCGGTCGGCCAGGTCGTCGACACGTACAACGCGAACGCGCCGTTCTCCTCGGAAGAGGAAGGCCTGTACCTCTACGACCGGCTGGAGCCGGGAACGGTGCTCGACGGGTCGACCAAGATGCCCTCCGCGGACGACCGGGCGATCCCGTCGCTGGTGCACTGGCTGGCCGCGGTCACCGCGCTGCGCGGCGCGGTGCCGGACGCGGACTGGACCTTCACCCTGGACGACTACGAGATCGAGTGGGACGACCGCGCCGGCTACCACCTGCCCGGCCTCGGCGACTGATCCGCGAAGCCGGTTCCTCCTGAACCGCTCGCCGGGTCTCAGCCCGATGTCGTGCCCGGCACGGCCGAGCGGCGGGCGTGCCGGGCGAGGACCTCGTCCAGGCGGGAGCCGACGTCCCGGCAGTTCGCGCGGACGACGTCGAGGAACGCGGCGAGCACGGGCGAGGTGTCGTCGGCCCGGAACGACAGCTGCAGGTCCGGGAGGCGGAAGTGCGGCGTGACGTCGCAGAACCAGACGTCCCCGCGCGTGATCAGCCGCATGCGGGCGGGTCCGAGGCCCACTCCGACGTGGCAGGCGGCGAGGCCGATGATCGTGTGCACGTCCCGTGACGTGGTGGCCGCCGCCAGCGCCGCGGTGTCCGAGGCGAACATGCCGCGCAGGTGAGCGGCCACCGCCGGTTCCTGGTCGGGAGCGGACATGATCAGGTGCTCGGCGGCCAGCTGCTCGAACGTGATCTCGGCACGCCCCGCGAAGGGGTGGGAGGTGGCCACGACGGCGATGAGGTGATCGGCCCCGATCGGCACCGTGACGAGACGTTCCGCTCCCGCGCCGCGCGGGTTGCCGCGGCCGACGGCGACGTCCAGGTCGCCCGCGACGAGCGCGGCCGCCGCCTCCGGGCTGCTCATCTCGCGCAGGTCGAGCCGCACCTCCGGCCTGCTCGCGCGGAACCGGCCCAGCACGCCGGGCAGCGGGTCGAGCAGGGCCGAGCCGATGAACCCCATCCGCAGCAGCCCGGTCTCCCCGCGAGCGGCGCGGCCGGCTTCGATCGACGCCGCGCTGATCTCGTCCAGTGCCCGGCGAGCCCGGTTCAGGAAGGCCGTGCCGGCCGCGGTCGGGAACACCCCTCGCGGCGTGCGGTCGAACAGCCGCTGGCCGACCTCGCGTTCGACCGCGGCGATCTGAGCGGACAGGGGTGGTTGGGCGATGCCCAGGGACGCGGCCGCACGGCCGAAGTGCTGGTGCTCGGCCAGAGCGATGGCGTACCGGAGGTGACGGGCTTCCACTCCGCCGATCATACGTAGGAAGTATCGCGGTGCCCCATGTCAGATATGGGAGTGGATGACGGCATCGGGAGCGGATGAGCTGGGACCTGTCCCGCAGTCGTTCCGGAAGGCAGTCATGAACGAGACCACCGTCATCGTGTTCGTGCACGGCGCTTGGCATTCGTCCCTCCACTGGGCCGCGACCCTGCGCGCGCTCGCGGCGCGAGGACTGCCCGGCGTCGCCCTCGACCTCCCCGGCCACGGCGCGACGGCACCGCTGCCCTCCGGCTACCTGGAACCCGGGCAACCCGGTCTGGCCACCGAACGGTCCGCGCTCGCCGGGCTCACCGCCGACGCGCTCGTCGGCGCCCTACTCGCCGACCTCGCCGAGATCCGCCGCCAGTGCGGCCGCGTGGTGCTCGTGGCGCACAGCGCGGGCGGTGGCCCCGCCTCGGCCGCGGTGGAACAGCGTCCGGACCTGGTCGACCACCTCGTCTACCTGTCGGCCTTCGTGCCCGCCGGACGGCCCCGCTTCGGGGACTACGTCACCGATCCGCGCAACGCCGGCGCCGTGCAGGTGCCCCGGGCAGGCGACCCCGAGGCGATCGGCGCGTTCCGGATCAACCCGCTCTCCCCCGACCCCGCCGAGATCGAGCTGATCCGGCGGGCCTTCCTCGGCGACTGGCCCGCCGACCGCCAGGGCTGGCGGCTCACCCTCCACCCCGACGAGCCGCTGGCGTCGCTTACCTGCGAGTTCGTGGTCACCCCAGGCCGGTGGGGACGGGTCGCACGCAGCTACGTCCGGCTGACCGACGACCTCGCGCTGCCCCCGGTCACCCAGGACCTGATGATCGAGGAGGCCGACCGCACGACCCCGGACAACCCGTTCGCGGTGCACTCCCTGCCCGGCGGGCACTCGCCGTTCCTGACCCGGCCCGACGAGCTCGCCGAACTGCTCGCCCGGATCGCGAAGCAGAGGTGAGGCCCGCCGCACTCGCCGTGCTGCTCTCGGGGACGTTCGTCCAGCTGATGAGCGTCACCGTCATGCAGCTGGCGGTCCCCCGCATCCGTGCCGACCTCGCCGCCGGGGCGGGCGCGGGTCAGCTCGCGCTCGCCGGGTACACCCTCACCTACGCCTGCGCGCTGATCACCGCCGCCCGGCTCGGCGACCGGTACGGCCACCGGCGGCTGTTCGTCCTCGGCACCGGCGTGTTCACCCTCGCCTCGCTGGCCGCGGCCCTCGCCCCCGGAGCGGACGCGCTCGTGCTGGCGCGGCTGGTGCAGGGCGCCGGCAGCGGGCTGGTGGCACCGCAGATCCTGTCGCTGATCCAGATCGCGGTGCCCGCGGGCCACCGGGCGCGGGTGCTCGGCCGGTACGGCGCCACGATGGCCATCGCCTCGCTCGCCGGACCGTTGTGCTGCGGCGTCCTGCTGCACTTCGACCCGTTCGGGGCCGGTTGGCGCGTGGCGCTGGCCCTGCCGGTGCCGGTCGGGATCGCCGCGCTGGCGCTGTTCCGGATCCTGCCGGACGGGCGTGGAGCAGGTGCGGCGCGCCGGGTGGACGCGGTCGGGTCCGCGTTGTCGCTGGCCGGGCTCGCCTTGCTGGTGCTGCCGCTGACCCTCGGTCAGGACGCGGGCTGGCCGGCCTGGACGTGGTGCGGCCTGGTGGTGTCGTCCGTGTTGCTCGCCGCCTTCGCCTTTTCGCAGAAACGCGTGCGGCACCCGCTGGTGCATCCGGAAGCGCTGTCCGCGGCCACGACGCGGTGGGGGATCGGAGCGGTGCTGCTGTTCAACGCCGGGATCCCGTCGTTGAGCCTCCTGCTGTCGCTGCACCTGCAAGGCGCGTTGCACCGCGACCCGCTCGCCACCGCGCTGACCGTCGCGCCGTACGCGGTCGGTGGACTGCTGGGCAGCGGGATCGCCGAAGCCGCGGCACGCCGGTTCGGCGTGGTGGCCCTGTCCGCCGCGTCCGGGAGCCTCGCCGTGATCTCGCTGCTGGTCGTTCCCGCGCTCGCGGCCCCGGCGCCCGTGCTGTGGGCGGTGCTCGCCGCGGGTGGCCTCGCCTTCGGTCTGTTCACCGCGTCCGCGTTCGCCTTGGTCCTGCGCGAGGTGCCACCGCACGCGGCGAGCTCGGTGTCGGGCCTGCTGCCGACGGCGCAACAGCTGGGCGGCACGTTCGGCGTGGCGCTGGCCGGGATGGTCTACACCGCGGGCGCGATGGGTGCGGCGATGGTCTACGAGGCCGTCGTGTTCCTGCTCGCGGCCGCCGCCACGGCGCGTCTGGTGTCCGCACGGGAACGCCGCGCCCGACCGCCGGCGAGCACTTTCCCGTTCCGCGTCGATCAACGGGGTTAGGCGGAATTCCGAGGGGTAGTTCCGATCGGGTAGGACACATCCCGGGCTCGAGCGGCGCGGTGGACCCGGCCGTGCCGGGACGTCGTCCACGAGCGTGCCGAGCCCCCAGCGGACCTGCGATGTCATCGGCGCCGTCCTTCGGAATCGCCGGTGGCAGGCGGGCACGCGGAGGAGGATCCATGGAATTGACTGCTACGACCACAGTGCGCAAACCCGTGACGGAGGTGTTCGCGTTCTGGCGCGACCTCCAGAACCTCCCGACGTTCATGGGACATCTGGAGGAGATCCGCACCACCGGTGACCGGACGAGCCACTGGGTCGCCGACGCCCCGTTCGGGCAGAACGTCGAGTGGGACGCGGAGATCGTCGAGGAGGTGCAGGCCGAGAGGATCGCCTGGCGGTCCACCGGCGACGCCGACGTGCCCAACGCGGGCGTCGTCCGCTTCGTGCCCGCCCCGGACGGGGAGAGCACCGAGGTCCACGTCGGACTGGTGTACGAGATCCCGGGCGGCGCGATCGGCAAGGCCGTCGCGCGGTACTTCGGCGAGGAACCGCACCAGCAGCTCGACGACGACCTGCGCAGGTTCAAGCAGGTGCTGGAGACCGGCGAGGTCGTCCGGTCCGACGGGGCCCCGTGGGGCAAGCGGGCGCGCAGGGAGTTCCCGCAGCGCCCGGCACAACCGCTGTCGGACGCCGAGCTGGAGAAGGGACCGGACGCATGAGGGCGAACACCTGGGCGGGCCGCAACGAGGTCGAGGTCCGCGACGTGCCGGATCCCAAGATCCTCAACAGTCGCGACGCGATCGTCCGGATCACCTCCACCGCGATCTGCGGCTCGGACCTGCACCTGGTCGACGGCTACGTGCCGACCATGCAGGACGGCGACGTCCTGGGCCACGAGTTCATGGGCGAGGTCGTCGAGGTCGGCTCCGGAGTCAGCGCGGACCGGCTGCGCGTCGGGGACCGGGTCGTCGTGCCGTTCCCGATCGCCTGCGGCGCGTGCGCCGCCTGTGCCGCCGGGCTGTACTCGTGCTGCGAGAACACCAACCCCAACGCCGGGATCTCGGAGAAGATGTTCGGCCACCCCACCGCGGGGATCTTCGGCTACTCGCACCTGACCGGCGGTTTCGCGGGCGGGCAGGCGCAGTACGCGCGCGTGCCGTTCGCCGACGTCGGGCCGTTGAAGATCGAGTCGGACCTGACCGACGAGCAGGTGCTGTTCCTCTCCGACATCCTGCCCACCGGGTACATGGGTGCCGACATGTGCGACATCCGGCCCACCGACGTCGTGGCGGTGTGGGGTGCCGGCCCGGTCGGCCAGTTCGCCATGGACAGCGCCAGGGTCCTCGGCGCCGCGAAGGTCATCGCCATCGACAAGGAGCCCTACCGGCTGCGGATGGCCGAGCAGGCGGGCCACACGCCGGTGAACTTCGAGGAGGTCGACGTGCGGTCCCGGCTGCTGGAGCTGACCGGCGGACGCGGACCGGACAAGTGCATCGACGCCGTGGGCCTGGAGGCCACGCACGGCAGCGCGGACATCTCCGCCTTCGACCGGGTGAAGCAGGCCGTGCGGTCCGAGACGGACCGCCCGCACGCGCTGCGCCAGGCCATCATGTCGTGCCGCAGCGGCGGCGTCGTCTCGGTGATCGGCGTCTACGGCGGACTGATCGACAAGTTCCCGGCCGGCGCGTGGATGAACCGCTCGCTGACCCTGCGCACCGGGCAGTGCCACGTCCACCGCTACATGAAGCCGCTGCTGGACCGCATCGAACGCGGGGAGCTCGATCCGACCCGGATCATCACGCACACCCTGCCGCTCGACGAGGCGGAGCGCGGCTTCGAGCTGTTCAAGAACAAGGAGGACAACTGCGAGAAGGTCGTCCTCAAGCCCTGACCGAACGCCGACTAGGAAGTCCACAGTGGACTTCCTGGTCGGCGGGGTCAGCTCCGGAGCTTCTCGCGGCGCGCCTGCTGGCGGTGACCGTAGGCGGCGTTGCGCACCGCTTCGTCACTCTCCAGGCGCGCACCGAGTGCACCGGCCACGGTCGCGACCGAGGCCGCCAGCCACGCCAGCCCCAGGTAATCGCCCACGGCCGGAGGGTGGCCGAGCTCCTGTTGCAGCACGGACGGTTCGAGCACCAGCACCGCCGATGCGAGCACCACCAGGAACAACGCCACGTACAACGTGGAGATCCCCAGCACCAGCGTGACCACCGTCGTGAGGTTGTACAGCCGCGCCCGCTCCTTCCCGAGCGCGTCGGACGGGCGCTCCCACAGGTCGTGGGTCACGACCAGCCACGTCACCATCGCCGCGATCGACAGCACCATCGCGGCCAGCAGCCTCACCACGCTCGACTGCGAGCCGAGCATCCACATGGTCGGGCTGATCAACGTGTACGCGCCCGTGCCGAACGCGGCGACCAGCACGCTGGACAGCCCCATCGCGAGCCGCCACGGCCGGTTCGCCCGGACCATGCCCGCGAACATCCGCAGCCGCCCGCGCACACCCGGCGCCACGAACCGCACACCGATGTCGTCGGTCGGCGAGTCCACCCGCCGGGCCAACCGGTGCATCGGGACCTCCCGGTCCCTGAGTTCGGCGACGACGGCGCTGACCACGTCACCGGTCTTGCGGCGCAGACCCCAACCGCCGAGCGCCGGAAGTGACGCCACGGCGAGCCCGTCGTCGGCGCTGGCATCGGCCACCACCGGGTCGGTGCCCGCTCTGCGCGGCAGGTCGGTCAGGCACACCCAGAGGTCACACCGCTCCTCCACGACCTGATCGCGCACCGCGTCCACCACGTGGCGCACGGAGCCGTGCTCGTCGGCGGCGAACTGGTCGCACACCGGCACCACCCGCCACTCGACGTCCCCGTCCACGTCACGGCTCAGGCGCCTCGGCAGATCTTCGGCCAAGTCCTCCACGATGTCGGTCGCCAGCCCGGGATCGGCGAGCAGACCCAGCACGACGGTTTTCTGCATGCGCGGTCGAGTACCCCGCGAAAACCCGGATACTCGACGGGATTCCAAGGCGGTTCGCGGATTCCAGCCTGCCGGGTGCGACAGCGGCGACGAGCACCGATGTCACCCGAAACCCTCGAGACGTGGGAGAGTTGAGGTCCACGTCGTCCTGGCTTCACGCCGGAAGGCTTCTCTTCATCTCCGAGCGCGTCCCACCGCTCGCGGAAGGTCCGCCCCACCCCGCGCCCTCCACCGGGCACCCCCACCAGGGAGACCTCCATCACCGCTCCGGCACTCACCCCCGCCACGGCCGCTCCCCGCACGCTCACCGACATCTACGGCCCCGACGTCGCCGTCTGCGCCCGTCCCGCCCAGGAGCCGGCAGTGCCGTCGGCCAGGCACCGCAACACCCGCGACGTCCTGTCCGCCCGTCCCCTCGCCGTCGCCGCCGGCACTCCCGTCATCAGCAGCGCGGGCGGGACCGAGCCCAACCTGATCGCCACCCTTCGCGACAGCGGTCTGCCCGTCGGGACCGACGCGCGGGAGTTCCGCACCGAGGCCGAGTTCGCGATCCGCGTGAGCGAAGCCCTGAGCGACGGCCTGCGCCTGTCGATGGAATACCCGCAGCCCACCGGCTTGAGCCCCGACGAACGTTCGGTGAAGAGCGCCGAACTCGTCGGCTACCTCAACAACAAGGCCAGCATCAGCACCTTCGTGGACCCGCGGTTCCAGGCACGGCGCCAGATCGTCACCACCGGCGAACTCGCCCACGCCGCCCCCGCCGAGAAGTCCTGGGTCCTCAAAGCCGCCACCAACGCCGCCCACGGCGCCAGTCTCGACGTCTACCTGCACCGCGCAGGAGACCGCGTGACGCTGCCCGCGTTCACCGACCTGCTCACCGAGGTCGTCGTCGAGGAGTACCTGGACCTCCACCGCAACTGGGGCGTCCAGCTCTACGTCGCCGCCGACGGGAAGGCCCGCCTGCTCGCCGTCACCGACCAGCGCGTCGACGCCCTCGGCGTGTACGCCGGCGGCCGCTTCGGGCTCGTCGTCCCCCTCCCCGCCGACCTGCTCACCGAGTGCCTCGCGATCGCCCAGCGCGCCGCCGACGTCGGCTACCGCGGCATGTGCAGCCTCGACTGCGCGCAGACGCACGACGGCAGACTGGTCATGCTCGACCTCAACTTCCGCATCACCAGCGGCTCCATCCCCCTGCTGGCACTGCACACCGTCCGCCCCGACGCCCTCGACCGCCCGTCGGAGTCCACGAAACTCACCACTACAGCGCCGATCGCCGCACTGCTGGCCGCGCTGCGTCCCGCCCTGCAACGGGGAGGGCTGCTCGTCACCGGCGGCCACGACACCCGCCGCACCGACCACCCGGTCAGGCTGACCACGCTGCACCTGGTCGTCTTCGGAGACGACCCCGGCGACGTCACCACCCGCCGCTCCGCGCTCGAAGCCATGTACAACCACTGAGGCGTCGCCGGCTCCGGGTTCTGCGGCGAGGAGATCGCGGAGCCGCAACGCGTTCCCGGCGAGGGACCGGCGTTCGGATCGGCACCGGGCCGGCGGCGGCTCGCCAGTGTCCCGAGTGGACACGAGCGACCCTTCACCCCGCCCGGACGCTCCCCCGCGCCAGAACCCCGTCCAGCATCACGTCGATGATCCACGCGCTTCGCTCCTCGTGGGTGCCGCGCACGAACACGGCCGACCCGAGCGCCTTCAACGTCGGGTGCCGTTCGGCATCGGCCGAGTCGAGCGTCTGCACGAGGTCGTCGAGGTCCTGCTCACCGCGTTCGCGGCGGCCGTCCCACTCCGCCACGGCCGCGGTGGCGTGCTGCAGCAGCAGGTCCGTCGCGCGTGCCGCCGCCTCCGGCTCCACGCCCGCCGCCGTCAGCAGCCGCAGGAGCAACTCGAGCAGGTCGAGGTAGTGCGGCCCGTCCGGCCACACGAACAGCGCCGACCGCGCGATGCCCGAATGCTCCGCCAGGACCGCCGAGTAGTCGGCGAGCAGGCGGTGCAGCCGGTCGCGCCACGGCTCCGACCCGTCCCAGGACAGGTCCAGTGCCGCGATCAGCCGGTCGATCAGCAGCGCGCCGAGCTCGGTGGCGTTGCGGACGTACACGTACAGCGACGCCGGCCCGGTGTCCAGCTCCCCCGCGACCCTGCGCATCGTCAACGCCTGCGCGCCTTCGGCCACGAGGATCGCCATCGCGGCGTCCACGATGCCGTCACGGGTCAGGGCGGGTTTCGCCGGCCGCTCACGGCGGCTGACCGGCGTCTGTCGTGCCATGTGATCAGCATATCAGCGCCCGAACGCGATCGCGACGAACATGTTCGTTACGATCGCGTTCGTCAGATCACCTGCCACCGGAGGACACGCTCATGACGACCCTCTCCCCCACCAGAACGTCGACGCGAACGATGGTGATGACGCTCGTCGTCGTCCTGCTCGCGGACGCCATGGACCTGATCGACGCGACCATCGCCAACGTCGCGGCGCCGTCCCTGACCGCGGACCTCGGTGCCGGGTCCGGCCTGATCACCTGGCTGGGCGCGTCCTACGCGCTCGCCCTGGGGTCGCTGCTCGTGCTCGGCGGACGGATCGGTGACCGCTTCGGCCAGCGCCGCACCTTCCTGACCGGTCTCGCCGGGTTCGTCCTCGCCTCCGCCGCGGCAGGTCTCGCGCTCGGGCCGGAGATGCTCCTCGGCGCGCGGGTCGCCCAGGGCGCGTTCGGCGCGCTGCTCATCCCGCAGGGCATGGCGATCATCACCTCGACGTTCCCGAAGGACGCGCTGCGCAAGGCGTTCGGGCTCTTCGGCCCGATGCTGGGGATCTTCGCGGTCGCGGGCCCGCTGCTCGGTGGCGTCCTGATCGACGCCGACCTGTTCGGCCTGCGGTGGCGGCCGATCTTCCTCATCAACATCGTCGTCGGAGGTGTCGCGCTGGCGCTGGCCTTCCGGTTCCTGCCCTCCGTCGAGGCCGATCGCAGGACGCGCATCGACCTGGTCGCGAGCGGACTGCTCGCCGTCTCGCTCTTCAGCTTCCTCTTCGGACTGATCACCGGCTCCGAACACGGCTGGGGAGCGCTCGCGATCAGCGCCACCGCGGCGGGCGCCGTGCTCTTCGGCGTCTTCTGCCGCCGTCAGGCGCGCAGCGACCAGCCGCTGCTGGCCCGCTCGCTGCTGAGCAACCGCGGCTTCACCTCGGGACTGGTCATGGGCCTGCTCGTGTTCGCGGTGTTCAGCGGACTGATGTACGTGATCTCGCTGTTCTTCCAGCTCGGCCTCGGCCACTCGCCGACCGAGACGTCGCTCAGCCTGATCCCGCTCACCGCGGGCATCATGGGCGGTTCCGGGATCAGCACCGCCCTGGTTCCCCGGCTGGGGCGCAAACTCGTCCTCGGCGGACTGCTCACCACCTTGGCCGGAACCGGGTTTCTCCTGTTCGTGGTGAACGCCGTCGGCCCGCAGGCGACGTGGTGGCACAACGCCATCGCGACGGTGGTCATCGGCCTCGGCGCCGGCATCTGCTTCAGCACGATCTTCACCTTCGCGCTCGGCGACGTGGAGCCGCACCAGGCCGGCGCCGCCAGCGGTTCGCTCAGCGCCGTCCAGCAGGTCGCCAACGGAATCGGCTCCGCGACGGTCACCAGCGTCTTCCTGGCGATGAACGCCAACGGCGGCACCACCGGCGCCATGACCACCACGCTCCTGGTCGTCGGCGGCGTCCTGCTCGCCTGCCTCGCGGCCGTGCCGCTCCTGCCCCGCACCGCCGCCGCCCTCGACCACTGACCGACTCGGAGAACGCCATGAGCAAGCTCGTCGTCTTCGGTGCCAACGGCGCCACCGGCCACGCCGTCGTCGTCCAAGCGCTTTGCGCCGGTCACCGCGTCCGCGCCGCCGTCCGCACCCCGGCCACGTTCCGCCCGGTACCGCCCGAGCTCTCCCCCGACCTGGAGGTCGTCGCGTGCGACGTGCTCGACCGCGACCAGGTGCGCGCCGCGACAAGTGGCCAGGACGCCGTCATCTCCGCGATCGGGCCGTCCGGGGCCCGGTCCGGCGGCCTGTATTCCGGCAGCGCACAGAACTTCGTGACCGCGATGGCCGAGGAGGACGTCGACCGGATCGTCGTGCTGTCCTCCAGCGGGGTGCGGCACGACGACCCCCACCACCCCCTGTGGTACCGCGCCGTCGCGCGAACCCTGATGCGCGAGCTCTACGGCGACATGCGGGCGATGGAGCACGTCCTCGAGGCCAGCGGGCTGAACTGGACCGCCGTCCGCCCCTCCCGGATCGTCGACGCACCCGCGACGGGGAACTACCGGATCGGTGACGGCGAGAACCCCGCGGGCGGCACGGCCATCCACCGCGACGACCTCGCCCGGTTCGTGGTGGAGGCGGCCACCGGGGACAGGTGGTCACGGTGCCGTCCGACCTTGGCGCACTGAGCCGCGGCGCCCCTGAAGATCACGTCGTCGCGCGTTCACCGACGGCGAAGGCGTCGTAGTCGTAGAGCCGGCCGAGCTCGGGCGGGCCGCCGAACGGTGGTTGCGCGCTCGTCATCCCGCCCGAGAACAACACGTCGTCGTGCCGGGCCTGGAGCCGCACCCCTGCTGGTGCGCTCCCGGCGGTTCGCCGCGTAGGCCGTCAGGGCGGCTTCGACCTCGCCCAGGTCGTTCGACGGGCACGTGGATCGGGGGAACGCTTCCACGCGAAGCCGGTTGAGCCCTGAGAGCAGTCCGTCGCATCAGGAGTCTCACCAGGACGCAGGTCCGGCGGCGGACCATCGCGGAGACCTTTGCCCTGTCGCACACGGGTTGTCACGCTTCGGGCGGGAGCCGTTCACCCGACTGGTACCGTGTGGCCGGATCCGCTCGCCTGGACGGCGACTCCCCCGGAGGGTCTGCACAGTGATCGATCCCGGCAGTTCCGCTCCGGCAACGGGAATGTTCGGTCCCTATCGACTGGAGTCGTTGCTGGGCCGCGGTGGCATGGGCGAGGTCTACCGCGCCTACGACACCGTCAAGGAGCGCACCGTCGCGGTGAAACTCCTGCCGGTCGGTCTGGCCTCCGACACGGGATACCAGGCCCGGTTCCGGCGTGAATCCCAGGTGGCGGCCCGGTTGCGTGAGCCGCACATCATCCCGATCCACGACTTCGGCGAGATCAACGGCCACCTGTTCATCGACATGCGCCTGGTCGACGGCCTCGACCTGGGCTCGCTCCTGCGCCGGGAAGGCCCGCTGGACCCGGCCCGCGCGGTGCACGTCGTCGGGCAGATCGGCGCGGCGCTCGACGCCGCGCACGCCGAGAACCTGATCCACCGCGACGTCAAGCCCTCCAACGTGATCGTCGCCGGAACCGGCGCGGACGAGTTCGCCTACCTCATCGACTTCGGCATCGTCCACAACTCGCTCGACACCACCGCCACGAGCGACACCGCGCTCGGCAGCCCCGCCTACACGGCGCCCGAGCGGCTGCAACCGGTTCTGGCCGCGGACGCCTTCCAGAAGGCCGTCGACATCTACGCCCTGGGCTGCGTCCTCCACGAGCTCCTCACCGGGCAACTGCCGTTCCCGTGCGAGAACAACCTGGCGATGATGTTCGCCCACCTCAACACCGCACCGCCACGGCCCAGCGCCGTCCGCCCCGGTCTCCCACCCGGACTCGACGACGTCGTCACCCGCGCCCTGGCCAAGGATCCCCGGCACCGCCACCCCACCGCCGGCGCACTGGCCGCGGCGGCACGTGCGGCGCTGGCTCCCCCGCGTCAGGCCGTCCCGGCACCGGCCGTGAACACGGGGGCGTGGAGACCTGACGGCCGGGCGGTGGAACCGCAGCACACCCGGTTGCTGCCGGACCACACCCCTCGCCCGGCGGCCCGGCGTCGTGCGCTCGGCTGGGGCATCGCCGCGTTCGTCCTGCTCGCCGTGATCGCGTCGATCGTCGTCCTGTACCCGCACCTGCGGTCCGGAACGTCGTCGGCGTCGTCCACGTCGTCCACCTCCACCACGCCCGTCGCCACGCCGTCCTCCGGGCCACCGTCCTCCGCCGTCCAGACCACGACGCGCCTGCTGACCATTCCCGCCGGCGGCCCGTTGTTCGGCAACGACGAGGCGCAGGCGAAGGGGCCTGCCATCTGCGAGCAGGTGGGCGGCAAGTTCAACGTCGCGTGGTTCACCCCGGGCCAGACCGTCGGCGAGTACAGCATGGTCACCTGCTCGTTCGTGTTCGAGCCGACCACGAGGCGCGTCCTGGACATCGACGCCGGCGGTCTGATCGCCGACGAGGACGACGCACGGGACAAGGCCCCGCAGATCTGCGCCAAGGCGGGCGGCACGTGGAACGAGCGGTGGCACGACGTGGTCTCGGGCAAGTACAGCGTGGTCAACTGCACCATCGCGTTCTGAGTCGTCTTAGGACAGACCGATCGCGAACAAATGCATGTTCGCGTTGGACGGCAACGTGACCGAGGCGATCCGCTTCCCCGCCGGTGCGTCGAACGGCGCGGTCGCGAAGACCAGCGCGCCGGGCTCGGGACCGTCCGGCCGGTTGCGGTACCCGGCACGGGCGACGAGCGTGTTGCCGAACACCGGGTCCTGCCCGCCACCGGGCAGCACCCAGTCACCGAATGACAGGTCGGCCTGGCCCGTGCCGCCGTCGGTGAAGGTCACCGTCGCGGTGGCGCGGTGGTTGCCGTTCGTGGCCGCGCCGATGAACGACAGGCGGGTCGCCGACGTGCCCAGGGTGATCGTCTGCCCGGCGGGGACGACGTTGTCCGGACGGCCCGCGGGCGCCGCGGGCCAGGTGAACGACGTGCCGGCGGCCTGGTGCTCACCGCCGCCGACGAGCCCCGCGGCCGCCAGCGACTCCCGGGAGAAGCTGTTCCCGGCGCCGTCGACGTCCGCCGATCCGGTGTCGCCGTCGTCGGAGATGCCGACGTTCGCGTAGGAGGCGGCGAACCCGTTCTTCGCCGCGACCAGCACGATCACCGAGCCGGGCGACGACGTTCCGCCGCCTCGCACGGTCACCGGTACCTCGTGGTACCCCTCCGGCACGTCCGGGGCGACGGCGACGGTCAGCGTGGTGGTTCCGCTGCCGGTCCGGTCGTCGAGACCGAGCGTCCGCGGGCCGGTGACGGTGAGGCCGGCCGGTGCGCCGGTCGTCACCTCGAGCGACCGGTCGCGGCCGCCGAGGCGTTGGGCGCTCACCTCGAACCGGCCCGTGGCACCGGGTTCGACGGTGATCTGGCTGGTCGTCGCCGCCAGGAACGGCTTCTCACCGTCGCGATAGGACGGTGGGGTGGTGCCGGCGGCCCAGGCCGGGTCCGGGGTCGTGGCGAGCTCGAAGTCCAGCCTGCCGCCGTCCCGGAAGGCGTTCCGCGGCAGGGAGGTGCGGTTCCAGCTGCGGCCGTCGAGCTGGAGCCCGTGCACGTACGGTGCGGTCGTGGAGGCCTTGGGCGCCCGGACGTCGATCTCCCGCCCGGTCGGCAGCGAGATCACCGCGCGTTCGAACAACGGGCTGTGCACGACCAGGTCCGGCGTACCGGGGGTGGCGGGGTAGACACCGAGCGCGGCCCAGACGTACCAGGACGACATCGCGCCCAGGTCGTCGTTGCCGGGTGCGCCGTCGGGCGTCGCGCTGAACGTCGTCGTGGCGATCCGGCGGACGACCTCCTGCGTCTTCCACGGCTGCCCGACGTGGTTGTACAGCCACGGAACCCCGAAGTTCGGCTCGTTGCCGATCCACATGTACGGCTCGTTCGCCCCGATGTTGAGCTTCTGGAAGAACACGTCGAGCCGCTGCGAGACCGCCTCCGGACCACCCATCGCCGTCACGAGTCCCGCCGGGTTCTGCGGCACCATCCACGAGTACTGGGCGGCGTTGCCCTCGTCGAAGCCGTTCTGGCCGAACCTGCCGGGCTTCGGCGGCACGTAACCGGGGCCGTCCGGGAACCGGCCGTCCCGGTCCCGCGGCGCGATGTGGTCGGTGATCGGGTTGAAGACGTTCTGCCAGTGCTGGCCACGGCGCGAGAACTCGCGGGCGGTGGCGTGCTCGCCGATCGCCTGCGCGAACCGGGCGATGGCGAAGTCGTCGACCGCCCACTCCAGCGTGATCGACGCGCCGACGCGGGCGTGGTCGCCGCGCGCGGAGTCGTCGTTCGGCAGGTAGCCGCGCTCGACGTACTGCTCGATCCCGGGCCGCTCCTGGTACGCGCCCGGCGTGTGGTCCACCGAGGTGGCACCTTTGACGAGGTACTCGAGCGCTGTCTTCACGTCGAAGTCCCGCGCGCCGAAGGCGTGCAGCGTGGAGACCAGCGCCACCGAGCTGTCGCCGGTCATCTGGCCGGTGTAGTCGTTCGCGATCGGCCAGCGCGGCCACCAGCCGCCCTGCACGGCGTCGTTGGTGAGCGACTGCGCCATGTCACTGGCTTCCTTCGGGAAGAGCATGGCCTGCAACGGCGCCAGTGAGCGGTAGGTGTCCCAGTCGGAGAAGTTCGCGTACTGGTGGCGGCCCTTCGGCAACGTCCTGATCCGGTCGTCGAACCCGATGTAGCGCCCGTCCACGTCGTCGAAGGTGTTGGGGTGCATCAACGAGTGGTACAGCGCGGTGTAGAACGACTTGAGCTGTGCGGTGTCCCGGCCGGCGACCCGGATCTTGCCGAGCGCGCGTGCCCACGAGTCCCTGGTGGACTTCCGGACGGCCGCGAAGTCCCAGCCGGGCACCTCTTCCGCCATGTTGGCCTCGGCGCCGTCGACGCTCACGTAGGACATGGACACCTTCGCCCGCACCACGGTGCTGGAGCCGAAGCTCAGGTAGGCGCCCGCTCGGGGCGCGTCCGCGCTGTCCGCGCCAGGAGAAACCGTGCGGCCGTCCCAAGTGCCGTGTGCGGTGAACGGCTGGTCGAAGGTGATCTGGTAGTAGAGCGTGTATTCGTTGCCCTTGCCGCAGAAGTCGCCGGTGGTGGCCGAGCCGCTCAGCCGGCGGTCACCGGTGATCCGCACGTCCGCGCGGGAGTTCCCGGCGAGACTGCCGCCCGCCTTCACGAGCACCTGCGACGCCGACCCTGCCGGGTAGGTGAAGGTGGCGAGGCCGGTGCGGGTGCTCGCGGTCAGCTCCGCGCGGACGTCCCCCAGCGTCACCGCGTAGTAGCCGGGCTCGGCCTGCTCGCCGTCGTGGGTGAACTTCTCGGTGCGGTCCCAGGGCGAGGCACCGATGTCACCGGCCACGGGCAGCACCGGCACGTCACCGAAGGCCGTGCACCCGACCGACGCGTGCGTGAGGCTGAAGCCCCTGATGCGATCGGAGTGGTACTGATAGCCGGCGTACGAGCCCTGGGTGTCCGGCGAGAACTGCATCATGCCGAACGGCGTCGAGGGGCCCGGGAAGTTGTTGATCTCCCCCACCGTGGCGCCGCCGCGGCCCGTGCCGATCATCGGGTCGACGTACGCGGTCGGATCGGCCACCAGCGGAGACATCGTTGTCGGAGCCGCCGCCGCGGAGCCCGGTGCGCCCAGCACCGCCGCCACGACCACAGCCACCGCGAGCCTGAACCGCATCGGGCCTCCTTGCCGTTGACGCTGTCCCCTCCGAACCTTCCGGTCGACGCGGGCGGCGTCAACGTTTTGACAAGGACTTGGCTCGTCCAGGTGGCCGGCGGGATGACAACCATGTCAGCGATGCGCGGTCCGACGCCTCCCGAGCCGCCCGGCGCGCCGAACGGGTGAGTGGGGCGGCGACGAGGCCAGAGTAGTCCACAGTAGACAGTCACGGAGCGATCCGCCACCTCGTCCCTCCACGGCACCGGTCCCCACACCCGCGCGTACCCGCATTGGTTCTGCTCAATCCCTGTCTCGCAACAACTTTCCGTCGACCCGTCCCGGTTTGCCCCGGCTTGCGAGGGGTAGCTGGCACTGCGAACACACGTCGACATGTGAGGAGCCAGTCGTGACCGAGAACCAGACGGGCGGTGTTCGTGACACCGCCGAGCAGGAAGGCGCCGCGGTGGTGGACCACGCCAAGGACGCCGCCGGGGAGGTGCGGGCGACCGCCCAGGACCAGTTCGGCCAGGTGGCGCAGGAGGCCAAGGCGCAGGCGAACCACGTGCTGCACGACGCGCGGAGCAGGATCGCCGAGGAGGCCGAGCAGCAGGCCAGGAAGGCGTCCGGCCAGCTGGGGCGGATCGCCGACGAACTGAGCTCCATGGCCGACGCCACGCCGCAGGACTCGCTGTCGGCGAGTGCCGTGCGGCAGATCGCCGACTCCAGCAGGCAGGCCGCGCGGTACCTGGACGAGCGCGGAGCCCGGGGGCTGCTCGACTCCGCGCAGGACTTCGCCCGGCGGCGGCCCGGTGCGTTCCTGCTGGGTGCGGCGGTGGCGGGGTTCCTCGTCGGCCGCGTCGCGAAGAGCGCGACCGGTCAGCAGCCCGCCGCCGCGCCCCGGCCGGCGCCGGACACCGGGTTCTCGGCGACGCACGTTCACCAGGAGGGCACGTTGAACGACGCGCTGCCGTTCGAGGAACGGGGCGCGCTCGGCACCGAACCCGCAGCGCGCGACCCGTACTCGCCGGATCCCGTCGTTTCCGGAGGTGCGCGGTATGTCCAGCCCTGACACCGGTCTGCCGCCCGCTCCCGCCGAACGCGAGTCGCTCGGCGAGCTCGTCGGGGACCTGGCGCAGGACCTCTCCCAGTTGATGCGCCAAGAGCTCGAACTGGCCAAGGCGGAGATCCGTGAAGAAGCGAAGAAGGCGGGCAAGGCCACCGGCATGCTCGCGGGCGCGGGTTTCGCCGGGTACATGACCGCGGTGCTGCTCAGCCTCGCCCTGGTCTTCGCGCTCGGCGCCGTTCTGCCGCTCGGCTGGGCGGCCCTGATCGTCGCCGCGCTGTGGGGCATCGCCGGTTTCGCCTTGTACAGCACCGGACGCACCAAGCTCCGTCAGGTGGCGCCCAAACCCGAACGCACCGTCGAATCCCTCAAGGAGGACGCCGAATGGGCCCGACACCCGACCAAATAAGGCGCGAGATCGACCACACCAGGGCCGATCTGGTCGACGACGCCAACCGCCTCGTCGACCGCACCAGCCCCAAGCGCATCGCGCAGCGCCGCACGCAGCGGATCCGCAACGGGCTCTCGTCGTTGAGGGACAACATCATGGGCACCACCACCAACGCCACCTCGTCCGTGCAGGACGGTGCGCACCACGCGAAGGAAACCGTCGCCGACAACGCCGGTCGCGCCGTCGAAGCGGTGCAGGAGGCTCCACGTCAGGCGATCCGCCAGACGCAGGGCAACCCGATCGCGGCGGGCATCATCGCGTTCGGCGGCGGCCTGCTGGTCGCTTCACTCCTCCCCCGGTCGCAGGCGGAGCAACAGCTCGTCACCGAGGTGGGCGACCGGGCGAGCGACGCGATCGAGCCCGTCAAGCAGGCGCTGACGGAGTCCGCCGAACACCTTAAGGAGGACGTCGGGTCGGAGGTCCGCGATGCCGCGGACGAGGTGAAGCAGACCGCCACGGACGCGGCCAGGACCACGGCCGGGCAGGGCAAAGCCGCCGCGCAGGACGTGGCGCAGCACGGTCGCGACGCCGCACGCGAAGTCCGGTCCTGACACGGCCGTGACCGTGGGCCTCGAACTCCGCGGAGTTCGAGGCCCACGTCGGTTCGCGGCGACCACAGCGTCTTTTCCCCCGAAGCTTTCGACCAGCAGGTGGAATTGATCTCTCCCCGAAAGGACGTACGGCCCGTCGTTTACCGCCCTGCCGATTCGTGCAACCTCCTTGAGCAGGACTCAGGGGAGGAGTCGCATGTCCTTCGGCCGTGGTTCAGGTGCGATCGCGCTCGGGGCCGGTGTCAGCGCGGGCCTCGTCTGGGGGCTCGCGTTCGTGCTGCCGGACCTGTTGACCGGGTGGTCGGCGGTGGCCGTGACGGCGGGCCGCTACCTCGCCTACGGGGTGCTGTCGCTGGGCCTGTTCGTCCTCGGCGGCGCGGGGGTCCGGCGGATCGCCCGGCGGCACTGGGCACCGGCTCTCGGGTTCGGCATCGCCGGCAACGCGGGGTACTACCTGTTGCTGGTCATCGGCATCCAGACCGTGGGCGCGCCGGTCACGAACATGGTGATCGGCTGCATCCCGGTGGTGATGGCGCTGGTGGGCAACCGGGTGTCGAGGCTGTGCTCCTGGCGCAGCCTCGCGCTGCCGGTCACGCTGGTGGCGGTGGGCCTGGTGGTCGTGAACGGGCTCGAGATCTCCGGTGCGCAGGCCACCGAGCCGACGTCGGTGGCGACGAAGGTGTTCGGCCTGCTCGCGTGTGCCGGGGCGGTGGCGATGTGGACCTGGTACGGGATCGCGAACGCCAGGTTCATGGCGGAGAACCCCGACGTGCCGGCCGGCCAGTGGGCCACGGTCGTCGGCGTCGCGACCGGCGCCGTCACCGTCGTGGCCCTGCCGCTGGCCGCGGTGACCGGGCAGTTGAGCGTCGCGCCGGGAGGAACCGGAGTCGCGGGGTTCGTGGTCGTGGCGATCGTGCTGGGCGTTCTGGTGTCGTGGGTGGCGACGTGGCTGTGGAACGCCGCCTCGGCGAAGCTCTCCCCCACGGTCGCCGGGATGCTGGTGAACGTGGAGACGTTGTCGGGCTACACCTACGTCTACGCGGCCCGGCAGGAGTGGCCGCCGCTGGGGCAGGTGCTGGGGTTCGCGCTCATCATGGTCGGGGTGGTGCTGGTCATCCGCGTGCAGCAGCAGGCGGCGGCCGCGGAGCCCGTGCCGGTGGGCCAGAGCTGACCCCGCGAACGACGAGTGGGGGCGTGCGTCCGAGCACGCCCCCACTGCCGTGACGTTCGGGTCAGCCCGCGAAGGACGCGACCTTGGCGGGCAACGTCGCCCGCATCGACCGGTCGAGCCTGGTCACCAGCTCCTCGCAGTCCGCGGCGGTGATCACCAGCGGGGGTGTGAGGACGACCGTGCTGCGCGCCGTGGACAGCAGCAGCCCCTCCTCCCGGCAACGCAGGCGCAGCTCGGCCACGGTGCCGGCGTCCGCGTCGAGGTCGACGCCGATCATCAGGCCCAGGGCGCGCACCCCGAGCACGCCGTCCAGCTCCGACAGCGCCCGCTCCAGCTGAGCGCCCCGCTCCCGGACGTTGGCCAGCACGCGGCCGTCCGCCAGTTCGTCGAGGACGGCCAGGCCCGCGGCGGCGGCCACCGGGTTGCCGTCGCCGGTCGACCCGTGCGGCAGCACGACGCCGGGGCGCGCGGTGGCCGCGGCCAGCACCTCGCCGGTGGTGGCGATCGCGGCCAGCGGGACGTAACCGGAGCTGATCCCCTTGCTCAGCAACAGCATGTCCGGCCGCAGCCCGAGCTCACCGGTGACGGTGAGGGCACCGGTGCGGCCGAACCCCGTGGACACCTCGTCGACGACGAAGTGGATGCCGTGCTCCTGGCACAGGCGCTGCACCTCGGCCAGGTGACCGGGAGGTGCCGCCACCACACCGGTGCCGAGGACCGGTTCGAGCACGATCGCGGTGATCCGGTGCGGCCCGATCCGCTCGACCTCGGCGCGCAGGTGGTCGAGGTCCCACGGGCGCACGTGGTGCACGCCCGGCGTGAGCGGTCCGTGCAACGCGTGCACGGGCGGCTCCCCGGTGATCGCCGTGGCGAGGCCGCCGATGCCGTGGTAGCCGTCGAGCTGGGCGATCACGTGCGTGCGGTCCGGGTCGCCGCCGACGATGCGGGTGAACCGCGACAGGAACACCGCGCCCTCCACCGCCTGGGCGCCGGTGGTGCACAACCGGACGTGCCGCAGGTGCTCGGGCAGCACGGCGACCAGGCGCTCGGCGTAGCGCAGCGTGGTCTCCGCGGGCTGGTCGTGCCGGATCGACTGGGCCACGGGCAGCGTCGCGAGCTGGCGCGCCACGGCTTCGGCGACGGCCCGGTTGCCGTACCCGAGGCTCGCGTTCCACAGGGCCGACCTCGCGTCGAGGTACTCCCGGCCGCTCGCGTCGGTGACGTGGCAGCCCCGGCCGGACACCAGCGCCCGGCCGCGCACCTCCTCGGCCGAGGTGTCCCGGGTCAGTGCGCTGAACCACAGCGCGGTGGTCTCGCTCATCGTTCCTCCTGGGTCAACGTGACGACTTGAGTGCCGCGGCGAGCAGGTCGGGCAGCTCCGGGGACGGCAGGAACGCGGCGTTCCACAGCGCGACGTGGCGCAGCCCGTCGGCGACGGGCAGGTCCCTGGTGCGGTCGAGCACGGCCTTGACGCCCGCGACGGCGGCGGGCGGGTTCCCGGCGATCTGCCGGGCGGTGGCGAAGGCGTTCTCCCACAACGCGTCGGCGTCGGGCGCGACCCTGGTCACCAGCCGCAGCGCCAGGGCCTCGTCCGCTCCGGCGTCCCGGCCGGTGAGGGCGAGCTCCCTGGTGGCGGCCGTGCCGATGACGTGCGGAAGTCGTTGCAGCGCACCGAGATCGGCCACGATGCCCAGACGCACCTCACGCAGTGAGAAGGACGCCGAGGCCGAGGCGAGCCGGATGTCGCACGCCGAGGCGAGGTCGAGTCCCGCGCCGACGCACGGGCCGTGCACGGCGGCGATCCACGCGAGCCTGCTGCGGTTGACCGCGCCGAGCGCGTCCTGCATCGCCGTCGCCTCGGCGAGCAACCGCGCGGGCAGGTCGTCGCGGCGGGCGAGCCTGCGGTAGTGCGGGAGGTACCACCGCAGGTCGAGCCCGCCGCTGAAGCACTCCCCCGCTCCCCGCAGGACGACCGCCCGCACGTCCGCGTCGGCGTCGAGCGCGGCCACCACCGCGGGCAGCTCCGTCCACACCAGACCACCCATGACGTTGCCGTCACCGGTGCCGTCGAGCACGACCTCGGCCACCCCGGCGTCGAGGCGTCGCACCGAGAACGTCCGGAAGTCCACGGGAACCCCTACCCGAGCGCCCGGAACGCCCGCTGGTGCAGCACCAGCGGGGCGCTGGCGGCGTCGACCTCGTGCCACAGCGGCACTCCGACCAGCAGCGCGTGATCGCCGTAGACGAGCTCGTCGCGCAGGTCGCACACCATCGCGGCGGCGGCGTCGGCCAGCAGTGGCACACCGCGCACGACGCGGGTGGGCACGTCCCGGAAGCGGTCGGTCTGGGCCCCGGTGGCGAAGCGGCCGCACAGATCTCCCTGGCGCGAGCACAGCACGCTGACGCCGAACAGCCGCGATCTGCGGATCGCGCCCAGGGTGCCGCTGCCGGTGGCCAGGGACACCAGCAGCGTCGGTGGGCGGACCGACAGCGACATCATCGCGTTGACGGTGCACCCGGCGGGCGCGG
Organism: Lentzea sp. HUAS12; assembly: GCF_024125735.1. NCBI lineage: Bacteria > Bacillati > Actinomycetota > Actinomycetes > Pseudonocardiales > Pseudonocardiaceae > Lentzea > Lentzea sp. HUAS12. The sequence goes on along the minus strand of NZ_CP099738.1, from coordinate 1,433,375 downwards.
AGCCGTCGTCGGTCGTGATGACCGTGACGCCGGTGGGCCACTGGGTCATGAAGTCGCGGAACTCGGTGCCGGCGGTGAGCCGGTCCTGGGTGCGCATGGCGTCCTCCTCCAGCGGCCGTCAGACGCCGGCCGGTTGGTGTTGCGGTTGCGGCGGCAGGTGTTCCAGCGACCGCTCGATGTCCTCGTCGGTGACCACGACCTCCTCGTCGACCTGGCCGTCCAGATAGGACCGGTAGGACGCCATGTCGAACAGGCCGTGCCCGCTGAGCGAGAACAGGATCACCGGTGAGGTGCCGTCCCGGTCGGCCTTGGCGGCTTCGACGACAGCGCCGTGCACGGCGTGGGCGCTCTCGGGAGCCGGCACGACGCCCTCGCTGCGGGCGAACAGCACGGCGGACTCGAACACGTCGCGCTGCTGGTAGGCGGTCGCCTCGACCAGGCCGCGGTCGTACAGGGCGCTGACCACCTTGGCCGTGGCGTGGTAGCGCAGACCGCCCGCGTGCATCCGGGGTGGCGCGAACCGCGACCCCAGCGTGTACATCTTCTGCAACGGGTTCTGCTCGGAGCTGTCGGTGAAGTCGTAGGCGTAGCGGCCCCTGGTGAGCTTCGGGCACGCGGCGGGCTCCACCGACACGCACCGGACGCGGCCCTGACCAGGACGCAGGAACGGGAAGGCGAGCCCGCCGAAGTTGCTGCCCGCGCCGAGCCCCGCGACCACGACGTCGGCCCGTTCGCCGAACTCGGTCAGCTGGTCCATCGCCTCCAGGCCCATGACCGTGTTGTGCAGCAACGAGTACGTCTCGCCGCTGCCAGCGCAGAACCGGGTGCCGGGCTGCCGGGTGGCCTCCATGGCCTCGGCCAGCGCGATGGACAGCGTGCCCGCCTGCTCGTGGGCGAACCGCCGGCCCGCGGTGGTCCCGTCGCTGGGGCTCGCGATCACCTCCGCGCCGAGCATCTCCATGATGGTGCGGCGGTGCGGCTTGTTCTCGAGGCTGGTGCGGACCATGTAGACCACGCACTCCAGGCCGAACATGTGGCACGCCGTGGCGACCGCCGTGCCCCACTGGCCCGCGCCGGTGGCGACGGCGAGCCGCTTCGCACCGGCCGCCTTGTAGTAGTGGGCCTGGGCGATGGCGGTGTTGAGCTTGTGGCTGCCGGACGGGTTGCCGCCCTCGTACTTGTAGTAGACGCGGGCTCGCGTGCCGAGTGCCCTTTCGAACTCCCTGGCGCGGCGCAACGGCGTGACGCGCCACTGGGCGTAGCGCCGGGCGACCTCCTCGGGGATCGGCACCCAGCGCTCGCGCGTGACCTCCTGGCGGATCAGGCTGAGCGGCACCTGCGGGTCGAGCCGGGCGTCGGCGGGCCGTGCGGGCGGCGGGAGGTCCGGCGGCAGCTCGAAGTCGAGGTCCGCCAGGACGTTGTACCAGGCAGTGGGCGGTGTGGTCACCGGATCTCCTCGTGGTGGGACGGCCGGACGGCCAGGGCGAGGGTGCAGGGCGGTGGGACGTCCACCAGGCGCCAGTGGACGCGGCGCCAGCGGCCCGCGCGCGCGTCGGGGTGGACCGGGATGCGCCACGGCAGGTCGGCGAGCCCCATGCCGGTGACCTTCACGCACGCCTCCTGGACGGCCCAGACGCGGCTGAACGCGTGCGCCGCGTCGGGCCGGGCGAGCACGTCGGCCGCGTGCGGGCCGCAGCAGCGCCGGACCAGTCCGCGGTGCGGCCGCTCGGGCGGTTCGGCGACGTCGACCCCGACCTCGCCGCCGGTCCACACGGCCGCGGCGGTGTGGTGGTCGGTGTGCGAGATGGACACGCCGACACCGGGCAGCAGCAACGGCTTCCCCCTGTCGGTGGTCCGCAACGGCCGGGCCGCCGCGCCGGGACCGAGCACCCGTGCGACGAGCTGCCGCAGCAGTGATCGTCCGCGCAGGAACTCGTTGGCGCGCAACGGCCCCATGCCTTCAGCCGCGGCGTGCTCGGTGGCGTCGGCGAAGCGGGTGTCGGTGGCGTGCGCCGGGAGGACGGCGACGTGGGCGGGGTGCAGCCGCGGGCCGACGGGCACCGCCAGCACGGGTGGGGTGAGCGACGTGGTCACAGCGCCAGCCCCACCCCGCGGTCGACCAGCACCAACGCGCCGTTGGCGCCGAGCAGCCGGTCGTTCGCGTAGTTCAGCGAGGCCGATCGCAGGTCGCGGAACATCCGCTCCAGCGGCAGCGGCGCGTCGCGCAGGTAGCCGTGCCGCAGGCCGACGACCTCGACCAGCGCGTCCACGACGGCGAACGAGCGTTCGGCGGCGTGCACCTTGAGGCCGTTGAGACGCAGCTGCACGTCCGGTGCCTCCGGGTCGGGCGCGAGGCCGGTGTCCCGCACGACCTGCGCGATCAGCGCGGCCGTGGTGTCGAGGTCGAGCCGCACCCTGGCGAGCCGGGCGCGCAGCAGGTCCGAGTCGAGGTCGAACTGCTTGCGGCCGGCGGGGCTGCGCACCAGTTCGAGCACGGCCCGCAACGCCCCGCGCGCGGCGCCGAGCCAGCACGACGCCCACGCGATGTGGCCGACCGGGACGAACGTGCGCAGCGCCACCTCGCGGAACCCTCCCGCGCCGCCGACGATCGCGCTCTCGGAGACCACACCGGAGAGCTGCAGCGGGCCGCTGTGCGTCCCGCGCATGCCCATGGGGTCCCAGGAGAAGCCTTCGGCGTGCCGCACGGTCAGCTGCGCGCGGTCGGCGTAGACCAGCGACACGTCGGCCGGCTGCGCGGTGTCGGAGTCCTTCATGGTGATCAGGAAGCCGTCGGCGTCCGAGCCCCCGCTAACGATCGGCGCGTCGCGCTCCAGGTGCACCCGGTCGCCTTCGCGGCGCAGCGGCGCGTGGGCGCTGAGGAGGTGGCCGCCCTTGACCTTCTCGCTCGTGACCGAGGCGACGTACACCTGTCCCGCGGCCAGCCGGGGCAGCAGGTCCGCCCGCAGCTCCGGGCTCGCGTGCACCGCCAGCGCCGCGACCTGCTGGCAGTGCATCGCCCAGATCATGCCCGTCGACAGGCATTCGCCGGACAGCTCGGCGGCGACGCGCACGAGGTCGTCCAGGCCCCCGCCGAGGCCGCCGTGCGCCGCCGGCACGAGCAGGCCCATCAACCCGCTGTGCCGCAACGCGTCCAGCGGCGCGGTGGGGAAGACGGCGTCGGCGTCCACCTCCCGGGCGTGCTCGCGCAGCACCGGCAGCACCGCCGCGACCCGGTCGCCGATCCCCTGCCGCGCGACCGGCGGGGCCTGTGTGGCGGTCACGACATCTCCGCGGCGGGCTCGTCCACGGCCGTTCCCACGGCCCGGCGCAGGCTTTCCGCGGTCGCGAAGGTGTCGCCGGTCATCATCTCGTCCGGCAGCACGACCCCCAGTTCGTCCTCCAGGTCGAACAGCAGCTCCACGGCCTGCATCGAGTCCAGGCCGTACTTCTTGAGCGGCGCGTCCCCCGGCAGTTCCGCGTCCTCCGGCAGGTTCTTCAGGTGCCGGCGCAGCACCGAGTCGAACTCGTTGTCTTCCATGACGGATCGTCCTTTCATCCACTGTGGACAGGGAGTTGCCCGGCACCGCGCACGAGACGCAGGCGTGACACGTCGAGCACGGAGTCGCCGCGCACCACCACTTCGGCGGGAGGTGTGTGGCCCAGGAAGCCGATCAGGCTCGCGGTGAGCCCGTAGGCACCGACGTTGGGCACGACGACGAGGTCGCCGGGCCGCACGGCGGGCATCCGCAGGCCGCGGCCGAGGGTGTCGAGCGGCGTGCAGAGCGGCCCGACCAGCGTCGCGGTCACCTCGCCCGGTTCCCGGCCGCCGACGGGCACGACGTCGGGCGCGAGCCGGGGCAGGCGGCGCAGGCCGGACATGCCGCCGAGGTGGTTGACGCCCGTGTCGAGCACGACGAACAGCTCTCCCTTGGAGCGCTTGACGTCCACGACGCGGGTGACCAGGACGCCGGAGTCGCCGACGAGATGACGTCCGGACTCGAACGCGATCCGCGGCGCGCCGTCGCGCCATCCGGGCAGCCGCCGGTCCAGCAGGGCGCTGAGCCGCGCGGCCAGCCCGGGGAACCGCGGTCGCACTCCCCGGTGCGCGTAGGGCGCCCCGAACCCGCCACCGAGGTCGACCTCCTCGAACCGCCCGAGCCGGCCTGCCAGGGAGGTGGCGAGGTCGACGGCCACCTCGAACTGGCGCAGCAGCGCGTCCTCGTCGACGAAGTTGCTGCCCATGTAGAGGTGCAGGCCGGTGACGGTCGCGGCGGCGTGGCCGAGGAACGACTCCGGGTCGGCGGCGACCCACGACGCGTCGGCGCCGAACTGGGAGGCCGTGCCGGTCATGGTGAGGCCGGTGCCCGCCACACCCTCGTCCGCGTTCACCCGCAACAGGCACTTCGCCTCGACACCGTGCCGCGCCGCGCTCTCGCCGACCGCGCGCAGGTCGGTGGGCGAGTCGACGGAGAACCGGGTCACGCCGAGGCCGAGTGCGTGCTCCAGCACCGCGGCGGACTTGCCGGGGCCGGTGAGCAGCACCTGGGCCGGTGGCACGCCCGCCTGCAAGGCCGCGTCGACCTCGCCGTCCGAGCTGACCTCGGCCCGGCACCCGAGGCGGGCCAGGGTGCCGACCACGGCGGGGTGCGGGTTGGCTTTGAGGGAGTAGTAGAGGACGGATGGGTGCGGCAGGGCTCGGCGCAGGTCGGTGTGTGCGGCCTCGACTGCGTCGAGGTCGTAGACGTAGGCGGGGGTGCCGGCCAGTTCCGCGATGCGTTCGGCCAGGGGTGTGGGGTGCGGGTCGGTGGAGGGGGCCGCTGGGGTGGGGGCGGCAGCCGCCACCGAGTCGGAGGCAGTGCCCGCGGCAGTCGCCCCCGGCTCGCCGGCCGCACCTGCGACCGTCCCCGCACCCGCGGCCGTCCCCGTACCCGCGGCCGTCCCCGCGCCCCCGGTCGTCACCGCGGTCATGACGCACCGCCCTGACCGGCGAGCAGCTCCGCCAGTCCCTTCTTGTCCACCTTGCCGTTGACGCTGAGCGGCAGGGCGTCGAGCACCACGACCTGGCTCGGCAGCTTCTGCTCCTCCAGGCGGACGCCCAGCTGTTCCACCACGTACGGCACGAGCAGGTCGCCCGCGACCGCCAGCCGTGCGCCGGAGGCCTCGTCCGGGGGCAGCAGTGCGGCGAGCTCCACCCCTGGCACGTCCAGCGCCGCCGCCTCGATCTCCAGACAGCTCATCCGGATACCGCGCTGCTTGTAGATGTCGTCGTCGCGGCCGACGAAGTAGAGGTGGCCGTCCTCGTCGAAGCGGCAGCGGTCGCCGGTGTGCAGCACCGGCTGGCCGAACGCGTCGCGGCGGAAGCGGCGGGCGGTCAGGTCCGGTGCGCGCCAGTAGCCCGCCATCACGTTGGGGCCGCGCACCACCAGTTCGCCGGTCTCGCCCGCGGGCAGGCGGCGGCCGTCCTCGTCGGCGGCGTAGGCCTCGGTGCCGGGCAGCGGCAGGCCGCAGGAGCCCGGGCGGGTCAGGTCGGCGTTCGGCTCGGCGATGGAGACGCGCTTGCACTCGGTCAGCCCGAACATCGCCACCACCTCGAGCCCCGGCACGGCCTCCCGCAGCCGCACGGACGCCGTGACCGGCAGCGCGGCGCCGGTGTTGGTGACCATGCGCAGCCGCTCGGGAGGACGTCCGGCCCGGCCCACGAGCCGGCCGAGGGTGGACGCGAGGCTCGGCACCAGTGGGAAGACCGTGGTGCCGTGCTCCGTCAACCGCCGCAGCAACGTGGGTCCGGCGTCGCCGTCGTCGCCGACCACCAGGCACGCCCCGGCCCGGCAGGACAGGAACATCTGGTACTGGCCGTAGTCGAAGGACAGCGGCAGGCAGCAGAACACCACGTCGTCGGCGCGATAGCCCAGGCGGGCGTTGATGGCGGACGCGGCGAACAGCACCTGGGCGTGGGTCGAGATGACCGCCTTCGGCATGGACGTGCTGCCCGACGTGTAGATGAGGGCCACCGGGTCGGTGGCCGCGCACGGCTCGCCGACAGGCAGGGATCCGGACGGGGTCGCGGGCAGCTCTGCCAGCCGGTGCACCGGTACGTCGACCGCCAGGCCCGCTGCCTCGTCGGTGGCCAGGACGAGCCGCGGTTCGCTGTCGCCGAGGATGTGGTCCAGGTGGTACGGGCGGATGCGGTCGCTGAGCACGACGTGCAGCGCGCCGAGGCGGGAGCAAGCGTGCACGAGTGCGGTCGTCTCCAACGCGTGTGGCGCGAGCAGCAGCACCCGGTCGCCGCGCACCACGCCCTTGTCCCGCAACCACTCGGCGTAGGCGACGGACCTCGTGCGCAGCTCGCGGTAGGTCCAGGTCCGCTCGCCGCGGCGGACGGCCGGGGCGTCGGGGGTGAGCTCGGCCCGCCGGTCGAGCAGGTGGTGCAGCAGGAAGGCCGTCATCGGATCGCCTCCGGGGTCGCGCCCGCGAAGGTGGTCGCGAGCAGGTCGGTCAGCGAGTCCAGCGAGTCGAACGCCTCGGGGACGATGAGGTCCGCGGGCACCTCGACGCCCAGGTCGGTCTCGAGCCTCTCCAGCACGGCGACGACCGCGATCGAGTCGAATCCGGGCAGGTCGAACAGCGAGTGCGCCGACCGCGGTGCGCCGGGCGCCGTGCCCAGGACCGCGGCCACCGCGTGCGCGGCCCGGTCGGCGAGTTCCTGTCGTGGGGGCCGCATCAGACTTCCTTCCCGATGGAGGTGACGAGGGCGGGCAGGTCGGCGCGGGCGACCTTGCCGGTGCTGGTGCGGGGCAGGTCCGGCACGACGTGCACGGCGCCGGGCACCATGTAGCCGGGCAGCCTGGCCCGGCAGTGCGCGAGGACGTCCGCGCCGGTGAGCACGCCGCGGCCGGGCCGGGGCACGACCAGGGCGTGCAGCCGGTGGGTCAGTTCGGGGTCCGGGACGGCGACCACCACGACCTCGGCGACGTCCGGGTGGGTGCCGGCCGCCGCCTCGACGTCGCCCAGCTCGACCCGGTAACCGCGCGTCTTGACCAGTCCGTCGCGGCGGCCCAGCAGGTGCAGCAGGCCGTCGGCGTCCCGGCGGGCGATGTCGCCGGTGCGGTAGCAGCGGCGCGGTCCGCCGGGGGTGGGCAGCTCCACGATCGCGGCGGCCGTCAGGTCGGGCCGGCCCAGGTAGCCGGGGGTGACGCAGTCGCCGGCCACCACGAGTTCGCCCTCGCCCGCGCCGTCGAACGACGCGGTGCCGTCCGCGGCCAGCAGGCCGATGAGGGTGCCGCCGACCGGGCGCCCGACGGGCACGCGGGTGTCGGGGCCGGGAGGGCCGTCCAGCACGTGGCTGGTGATGACGTTGGTCTCGATCGGACCGTAGAGGTTGGCCACCGCCGCCTGCGGAAGGGCGCGCATCAGCTCCGCGAGCGCGGCGGCGCGGAACTCCTCCCCCGCGTACAGGAGGCGCCGCAGGGCGGGCAGGCCGTCGGCGCGCACCGTCGAGCGCCGCAGCAACGCGGTCAGCGCCGACGGCACCGCGTACAGGTGGGTGATCGCGCGCTCGGCGAGAAATCGTTGCAGCGCTTGGGGGAACAACGCGTGCCGCTCCGGCACGGGGTGCACTTCCGCACCCGCGCCCAGCCCGACGTAGACGTCGTAGACCGGCAGGTCGAAGTGCAGCGGCGCGTGCACCGCGACCCGGTCGCCCGGTCCCAGCGGGAACGCGGACGCGGCCCAGTCGACGAACGCCGAGGCGTTGCGGTGCGTGATCACGACGCCCTTGGGCGTGCCGGTGGAGCCGGAGGTGTAGAGGACGTACGCCTCGTCGTCGGGGCGGAGGTCCGGGAAGGCGGCTGCCGGGGTGTCCGACGCGGTGACGACGGTGGGCACGCCCAGGTCGTCACCACCGATGGCGACGGCACAGGCCGAGTCGGTCACGACGAACCGCTGCCGCCGCACCGGCGCGGACGGGTCGACCGGCACGTAGGCGCACCCGGCCCGCAGGACGGCGAGCATCGCGAGCACCGTGCCCGGCTGCTTCGTGCTGACCACGGCGATCCGGTTGCCAGGACCGACCTGGCGCAGCAGTGCCGAGGCCAGGCCGTCGACAGCGGTCGCGAGCGCGCGGTACGACGTCGTCGCACCAGCGGCGTCCACTAGGGCGACGGCGTCGGGCGTGCGCCGGGCGGCGTCCAGGACTCGGTCGAGCACGGTGGTCATCCGGAGCTCCTCGTCGTCTCGAGCACCCAGCGGGCGACGGCGGTCTCCCGCTCGGCGGCGGTGCGGACGGCGTCGAGCACCGAGCGCGGCGCGGCCCGGCCGGCGTGGACGCGGCGCGTGGCCACGTAGGCCATCTCGGACGCCTTGCGCCACGCGGGAACCAGTTCGGACTCGAACCGGCCGGGCAGGTCCTGCAAGCCCATGCGCCGCAACTCCGCACGCACGTCGACCAGCCACAGCCGGTGCAGCGCCCGGTCCCTGGCGAGCAGCCAGACCTGCAGCGCCAGGTTCTCCACGGCCTCCCTGCCGAGCCCGGCGTGCCCGTCGAGCAGCCGGGCGAACGAGCCGTCGAGCCCGGCGGCCAGGATCCCCTCCGCGTTGGTGCGGACCTGGTGCGGCACGTCGACCGGCGCGGGCTCGCCCACCCGGTCGAGCACGGCCCACGACCCCTTGCCGAGGGCGAGCGCCACGTCCGCCAGACCGACCTTGACGCTCACCGGCACGGCCCTGCCGTAGGCGGTGGCGTTGTCGTACGGGTCGACGACGTGCAGCACGGGTTCTCTGGATCCCCCCAAGGGGTCGATGCCCTCGACGACGAACCCGTGCGCCATGTGCTCGTTGCGGTGGTAAGGCAGCCACGGCATGTGGAAGGCATCGCCGACGACCACCACGGCCCGTCCCGCGTGCAGTTCGGCGTGCCACGCCAGGACTGCCGCACCGACGTCACCGCCGATCTCCCGCCAGCGAGGTGTGAACCCGGTCCGCCTCGCGAGCCACGCGTCCTGGTCGAGGGGCGGCAGGTTCAGCCGCGGCGGTCCGCTCGAGTCCTCGATCAGGCAGAACTTCCAGCGGGACGCGAACGGTGTCCGGACGTCGTCCACCCCGGCCTGCGCCAGCAGCAGCGCGAGGTCGTCGGAGACGCAGTCCAGGAAAGGTGAGTCGACCCGGCTCACCAAAGCCGCGCACGGCGCGAAAGCGAGAGAGTGAACAAATGCGACCACGCAAGTCCCCCCTAGGACGAATAACCGTCTGAGTCACACGAACAACTGGAGAGGCGAACCGAATACGTGTACACACACGGGCAAACGCCTCAAACCAATTTCCCCAGACCGGACGTGCGGACCGCTCTCTGTTTGACGGCGCTCGTTCCGGGTCTCCCGGATTACCACTGAGAGCTCATTCGTACTGCCGCCACACGGCGCACGCAAGTACGGCAACAACCGGACAGACAGGTTTACCCGGCAAACAACACCTGCAGAGAGACGTGGTCGCGAACTTAAACTGTGCCGCTTGGCGCAACACGCCGACCGACTGGCCCAACCGGGCTGAGCCCAGGCGCACGAGCGGGCCCGCAGAATTGATCCGTAGGGGTCACAGTTCTTCTTCGTCCATTTCGGACGTTCGATTTCCGATCATTTTCTCCCACCGAGTTGTGACCCGTCCGCACTTCTGCTTCCGTGAGCGAAAGCCTTTCTCGCAGATCCGGATGGAGCCATGATCGAAACCATTGTGTCGAACGCGCGCCGGGCCGCCGGTGCCGCTCCGCCGGTGGGCGACCCGGCGTACACCGCCTTCGCCGGAGTGGTCCGGAGACGGCTGGTGGAGTGCTGGGAGGAGGTGGTGGCGGCCAACGAGGCGGACGTGCGCTCCGCGCGTGACGCGGGCCTGTCGCCCGCGATGGCCGGGCGGATGGGACTGACCGCCGCGCACCGCGACGCCCTGGTCGAGCTGACCCACCGCGTCCAGGAGGACCTGCCGGGGGTGACCGCGCCGGGACCGCGGGTGCGGGGTGCCGGGCGCAGCCGGGCCCGCACGGTCGCCAGGCCGCTGGGGGTGCTGCTGATGGTCTACGAGTCGCGGCCCATGGTGACGCTCGACAGCGCCGTGCTCGCGGTGTGCACGGGCAACGCCGTGCTGCTGCGCGGAGGCAGCGAGTGCCGCGGGTGCAACACCGTGCTCGCCGGCGTCATCGCGTCGGCGCTGCGGGAGTCCGGCCTGCCGGAGCACCTGGCCCAGGTGCTGCTGGACACCGACCGCGCCGGCCTGCGCGAGTTGATGAAGCGCGACGACGCGATCGACGTCCTGCTGCCCCGCGGCGGCGCGGGTCTCGTGTCGTACTGCCGCACCGCGTCCCGGATCCCGGTGATCGCGGGCGGCGCGGGGGTGAACCACCTGTACGCGCACTCCTCCGCCGACCCGGACGAGGCGGTCCGCCTCGTGCTGGACAGCAAGCTCCCCGATCCGGCCGGGTGCACCGCGCTCGAGATGCTGCTGCTCGACGAGGACCTGGCCGACGACTTCTTCACGGCGCTGAGCGGCCGGCTCGGCGAACCGGACGTGCGCGGGCTCGTCCTGCGAGCGCCCGCCGAGGTCGCGAAGCGCCTGCCGGAGGCGCTCACCGAAGCGCTGGAGGTCCGGGAACTGGCGGAGAACGACGACGGGAGGGAGTTCCTCGACACGACGCTCGGTGTTCGCGTGGTGTCCGATGTGGACGAAGCGGTGCGGCACGTGCGGCGGTTCGGCACGGGACACACGGAAGGTGTCGTGGCGCGCTCGGCCGAGGTGGTCGACCACTTCACCGCACGCGTCGACGCGGCCGCCGTCGTGGTCAACGGCTCGTTGCGGCTGCACGACGGACCCACGATGGGCACGGGTCCGGAGATGGCGATCAGCACCGGCCGGCTGCACGTGCGCGGCCCGGTCGGCCTGGCCGCCCTGCTCACCAGGAGCTGGGTGGTCGACGGCGGCGGGACCGTCCGGTTCCGCCGTGACGGCGCGGAAGGGGAGGACCGATGACAGAGGCGGGAACGAGCACGCGCGACGAGGTGAACGCGGCGGTGAAGCGGATGGTGGTCGCCGAGTCGCGGCTCACGATCGACCCGGCGACGGTGGGCGACACCGAGCCCTTGAACGGCGAGGTGCTGCGGGTGACCTCGGTCGGTTTCCTGTCCATGCTGATCCGGCTGGAGGACGAGCTCGGCGTGACGCTGCCGGACGACCTCTTCGCGGGCCGCAGCTTCCACACCGTGGCCGACCTGGTGGACGTGGTGACGCCCACCTGCACGGGTCAGAGGGCCGGATGAGCACCCCCACCGCTCCCGAGCAGGCCGGCACGCGAGCGTTGAGCTGCTACACCGCGAACCTCGCCCGCTACCTGCTGCGCGACGACCCGGACGCGCTCGACGCCCTCGCCCGCTCGGTGCGGCTCGCCGTGCGGGTGGACCCGGCAGGGGACGCGCTCGCGGTGTCCCACCACGCCGTGCCGCTGCACGAACTGCCGCGCGACGGGGTGCTGGCACACGCCTCCGCGGCGACCGGGGAGTCCGCACTGGCGGGCGTCGCCGAGGAGTTGGACCGGCACGGCCAGGTCCTCGTCGCCGCCTCCAGCGCCGCGTTGCCGTGGTCGGTCGCCCTTCCCGAGGACAGCGCACCGCACCTGCTGCTGGTGGACGACCGCCGATCCGGCCGGTGGCACGTCGTGGACGACTTCTCGGCCCTTCTCCCCGAAGGACGGCAAGAACCGTTCGAGGGGTGGCTGGAGGACGCCGCACTGCTCTCCGCGATGGCGCCGCCCGCCGCGCCGGAACCCGAGCACCGCGTGCGCGACGAGCACCTGTTCGGCGTGCCCGTGCCGCCACCGCCCGCCGACCGCCACCGGTGGTTCGTGCTCGGCTCTCCCCGACGCCGCTCCCCCGGGCTGACCGGCGACTGGCTGCGCGGGGCCGACGCGATCGGGGCGCTGAGCGAGTTCTGGAGCGGGGTGGGCGAGCACCCCGGCCGGGCGAGGTTCCTGGACGACGTGTGGGCCGCCTCCCAGCACCACACGTTCCGCTACGCGCGGCTGCTGCACACCCGGCAGCCGTCAGGCCAGGACGCCGAGACCTTCGTCGCCGCCTCCGCCGCCTGGCGCGACCTGCCGATGGCGCTGCACTTCGCGGTGCGGTCCGCCGAACGCGGCCGGTCGCGGCCGTCCGTCGTGAAGGCGACCTTCGACCACCTGCTCGCGGTGGAAACCGCTGCCCGGCGGGTGATCGGTCACTACGGCTACCTTTCCACGACATGACGGTCGAACTCTGGATGCGCAACGAGGTGCGGGCCACCGAGCGCCGCGCGCCGATCACGCCCGCCGACGCCGCCGCGCTGGTGCGGGACGGCTTCGCCGTGACCATCGAGGAGTCCGCGCAACGCGTGTACCCGATCGGCGACTACGCCGCCGCGGGCTGCTCCGTCGCCGAGGCGGGCAGCTGGGTCGACGCGCCGGAGGACGCGGTGGTCGTCGGCCTGAAAGAGCTGCCGGAGGAACCCTTCGCGCTGCGGCACCGGCACGTGTTCTTCGGCCACGCCTACAAGCAGCAGGAGGGCGCGGAACGGTTGCTGCGCCGGTTCGACGCGGGCGGCGGCGTGCTGCTCGACCTCGAGTACCTCACCGACGACTCGGGCCGGCGGCTGGCGGCGTTCGGCTACTGGGCGGGCTACGTGGGCGCGGCGCTCGCCGTGCTGCACCACCGCGGCGTGCTCGACGCGCCGCTTCAGCCCACGTCCGTGCCCGAACTGGACGCGCGGCTGGCAGGCGGCGACCCGTTCAGCGCGGTGGTGGTCGGCGCGCTCGGCCGGTGCGGGCGCGGCGCGGACCGGGCGCTGACCGCCGCGGGCGTCACTCCGACGCGCTGGGACCTAGCGGAGACCCGCGACCTCGACCGGCCCGCGCTGCTGCGGCACGAGGTCATGGTCAACGCGGTGCTCACGTCCGAGCCGGTGCCCCCGTTCCTGCGGCCCGCCGACCTCGACGAGCCGGGCCGGGCGCTGCGGACGGTGTGCGACGTGACCTGCGACGTCGGCTCGCCGTTCAACGTCCTGCCCGTCTACGACCGCACGACCACCTGGGACGAGCCGGTGCGGGCGCTGCGCGACGAGCCGCGGCTGGACCTCATCGCGATCGACAACCTCCCGTCGCTGGTACCGCTGGAGGCCACCGACGCGTTCTCCGCCGACCTGCTGCCGCTGCTGCGGGACCTGCCGCGGGCGACCTCGCCCTGGCAGCGCGGTGAAAAGCTGTTCCACGACACCGTCACGTCCCTCAAGGAGGCCTCCCGATGACCGATCTCGTCCCGCCCACCGGCCGGGTGCACTGGATCGGCACCGGCCTGTCGACCGGCAGCGGGCTGCGGGTGCTCGCCACGGCCCACGACGTCCTGCTCTGGGCGCGCACCGAGGAGAAGGCGGAGCTGTGCCTCACCCGGCTCGGCCTGACCGGACAGGTGGGCGTGCGGCGGTTCGGCCACGACGCGCTCGCCGCCGAACTGCGCGCGGGCGACGTGGTCGTGTCGATGCTGCCCGCACCCGAGCACCCGGCGCTGGTGCGGCTCTGCCTGGACCGCGGCGCGCACTTCGCGTGCTCCAGCTACACCTCCGACGAGCTCGTGGCACTCGGGCAGCAGGCCGCGGAACGCGGTGTGGTCGTGCTGACCGAGGCGGGCCTCGACCCCGGCATCGACCACCTCTACGCACACCTGCTCATCGAGCGCGCACGGGCGGAGTTCGGGGCGGACACCCCGGCCTCGGCGGTGTTCACCTCGTACTGCGGAGGCCTCCCGGCCGAGCCGAACGACTTCCGCTACCGCTTCAGCTGGGCGCCTCGCAGCGTCCTCACCGCGCTGCGCACGCCCGCCCGGTACGTGCGGGACGGGAGCGAGCACGTCGCCGACCGGCCCTGGGAGGCGACCACGTCGCAGGACGTCGGCGGCGAGACGTTCGAGGTGTACCCCAACCGCGACAGCGTGCCGTTCGTCGAGCAGTACCAGGTCCCCGGCACGTGGCGGCTGGAGACGTTCGTCCGGGGCACCGTGCGCCTGGCCGGCTGGCGCGAGGCGTGGTCCGAGGTGTTCGCGGTGGTGCGGGACGGCGACGACGACCAGGTCACCGCGCTCGCGGCCGAACTCGCCGAGAAGTACCCGATGAGGGAGCGGGACCTGGACCGCGTCGTCCTGTCCGTGGCCCTGTCCCTGGAAGGCGGGGAAGGGCGGCGGTGGTCGGGCGAGTACGTGCTCGACCTCGTGGGCGCCCCGGAGGAGACGGCGATGGCGCGGACGGTGTCCTTGACGCTGGCCTGCGGCGTCACCGACGTCCTGGAGCGCCGCACCGCGCCGGGCCTGCACCGGGCGACGGCCGGATCCGCCGCGCGCTGGCTCGGCTTCCTGGCCGAGCACGGTGTGCGGAGCGAACTGCGGGTGCCGGCACCGTCGAATCCCTGACGCGCCCGATGGCGGCATCCGCTTTCCCGGATGCCGCCATCACCGAATTGATGTCGGGTGGATGCGTGATTACCTGCCAGTTACCGCAACCACCGTTCGAGTGAGGTGCGTGCGCGCGAATCACTCTATCTTGGACATATGATCTGCCCGAAATGTCAACACGCGATGCACACCTACAACCAGAACGGGATACACCTCGAGCAGTGTGAGAACTGCCGGGGGATCTATCTCGACGCAGGTGAGTTGCAGCAGATCCTGCTGGCCGACCGCGCACAGCAGCAGTCCGCCCAGCTGCACCAGGCCCCACCTCCCCTGTCGGCGCCGCCGCCCTACCAGCCTGCGCCGATGCAGGCACCGCACCACCCGGCGCCGCCGCCCCGCAGCACCAGGAACGACGACGACTGGGACGACGACCTCTTCGGTCCCAGCAAGAACTCCCGCGGCAAGAAAAAGAAGAAAGAGGACCGCTGGGGTTTCCTCGACGACATCTTCGGATGATCCGACTCGCCAGAACCGAACTGCCGACGGTCCACGCGGGTGTTCCCATTCCCGCCAGTCGGGTAATGACCCCCGGCACGTGGCGACCGGGTGAAGTGATGCCACCGGACTGATCGAGGTCGCGACGCCGAGCGTGGCGCGACCCCGTTCCTCAGCTCCGGAGCGATCGTCACCGCAGCCCCCATGCACACCATCCGCGACGGACGACCGAGATCCGCGCTGGAGGAGGAATGTCCGAAGTGGCGATCGACTTCTTGACAAGCAGAGGCGACGTGGGCCTCGAGTCCGAGTACAGCGACCTCGTCCCGGCTCGCGCCGGGCGCCGCGCCGAAGCGGCCGTCGCATGAGCAGCCGGGTGACGGGCTACGCGACCATCGCCGTGGCGTGCCTCGCACAGCTCATCGTCACGGTGGACATGACCGTGCTGCACCTGGCGGCGCCCGCGTTGTCCGCCCAGCTCGACGCCTCCAGCGTGACGATGCTGTGGATCGTCGACATCTACGGGCTCACGATGGCAGGCCTCCTGGTCACCCTGGGCAACCTGGGCGACCGGCTGGGGCGGCGGCGCATGCTGGTGTGGGGGGTCAGCGCGTTCGCGGTGGCCTCCGTGCTGGCGGCCTACGCGCCGAACGTCGAGATGCTGATCGTCGCGCGAGCCCTGCTGGGCGTGGCCGGAGCGGCGATCCTGCCCGCGACCACGTCGTTGCTGCGGGTCGTCTTCACCACGCAGAAGGCCCGCACGGCCGCGGTGGGCGCCAGCGCCGGCTTCTCCGCGGCGGGCTTCGCGGTCGGGCCGATCGTCGGCGGACTGCTGCTGAACCAGTTCTGGTGGGGCTCGGTGTTCCTGGTGAACGTCCCGATCCTCCTGCTGGTCCTCGCCGCGGCGAGGTTCATCCCGGAATCACGTGCGCCGCAACGACTTCCGCTGGACCTGACCAGCGTGCTGCTGTCCGTCGTCGGCGTGGTCGCGGCGGTGTACACGATCAAGGCCGTCTTCTTCGTCGGCCTGTGGCACCTGGACGTGATGACCGCCCTGGTCCTCGGAGTTGTCGCGCTGGGCCTCTTCGCCCGGCGGCAGCGACGGCTGCCCGTTCCCCTGATCGACCTGAGGCTGTTCCAGAACCGGCAGTTCTCGACGTCCGTCGGGTCGAACCTGGTCGCGGTGTTCACCCTCTCCGCGTTCGGGCTGATCATCAGCCAGTACTTCCAGGTGGTGCGCGAGTGGACGCCGCTGAACGCCGGAATCGCCTACGTGCCAGGGGCTCTGGCGGCCGTGCTGGCGGGCGGGCTGCTCGCCGCGACGACGATCAACAGGATCGGCCGCGGGTTCGCGGTGGCGCTGGGGCTGGTTCTCGCCGCGATCGGCTTCGCCCTGCTCGCGAGCGTCGAGGCGCACTCGCCGTACGGACTGGTCGTCGTCGCGCAGATCGCGGTCGGCGCGGGCGCGGGCCTCACCCTGACCGTCACCAGTGACACGATCCTCGGCACCGTTCCCCGTGATCGCGCCGGCGCGGCCGCCGCGATCTCGGTGACGGCGTACGAGCTGGGCGGTTCGCTCGGCATCGCCATCATCGGAAGCGTCCTGTCCGGCATCTACCGAGCCAAGCTCGTCCTGCCCGACGGCCTCCCGCAGGGGGTCGTGGACCAGGTCCGCGGCTCGTTCAGCGCCGCCGTCGCCAACGGCCTGCCCGAGCCGGTCGCCACAGCCGTCCGCACCGCCGCCACCGAGGCGTACCTCAGCGGCATCCGGACGAGCATGGCCTTCAGCGCCGCCATCACGGTCGTCCTCGCCCTTGTCGTCGTAAAGTTCCTGCGCGGAGTCCCCAAGGTCATCGACCAGGAGCCGGTGCACGAGCCGGATGCCGCGCGCGGCGCCTGAGCGCCCCCTCCTCCGTCGCTGGTCCGGTCTCACCTGACGACGCCACCGTGCCCGAGGGTTCGGGTTGGCGGCGCGGGTGCAGACCGCCCCAGCGACGGATCACGCCGTTCGACAGCCCTGCACCGAAGAGGGAAACCGTGCCGAAGATCGTAGTGCCCTATGAGCGGCGGAAGGTCGTGAGCGACGCGGCGGTGCGCATCATGGCCCGGACGGGGATCGAGGGCGCGTCCCTGCGCAACCTCGCGACCGAGACCGGACTCTCCATCGGGGCCATCCGGCACTACTTCGAGAGCCACGACGAACTCATGGTCTCGACGATGCGCGAACTCGGCCGCCGGATCAGGCAGCGGGTGACCACCCGCTCGGACCGCCTCCTCACCGCCGACCTCACCAGCCCCGACGCCGTCGCGGACCTCGTGGCGGAACTGCTGGCGGAACTGCTCCCCCTCGGCCCGGCGCACAGGGAGGACATGGCCGCGTGGCTGGCCTTCGTCGCCGCCGCGCGGACCCAGCCGGCGTTCCAGCTCGTGGCGGAGGAACACCACGAGCACACGCTGCGCCTGATCGCCAGGATCCTCGAAGAGGCCACCGACCGCGGCGGCCTGCCCGCCGGACTGGACCTCGGGATCGAGTGCTTCCGGCTGAGCGCCCTGCTGGACGGGCTCACCCTGCAGGCGGTCCTGCGTCCGCAGGCCGCGACCTCGGGGCTGCTGATGGACGTTCTCCGGCGGAACGCGCGCTCTTTGGCTGCGCAGAGCGGTTCTTGAGCCTCGCCTGGTGGGGTGGGAGACGTGGGTTCGGGGCCGGGGGCTTCGGTGTGGCCGAGCCTGATGTGCGGAGCGGGCCGGGAGCTGGTCACCTCACGGCGCGACCGAGCCTGACGCAGGGAGCGGGCCGAGGAGATCGCCCAGCCGCCATCACCGGCGGTGGCCCCAGACGCCTATTTCCCAGACCAGCCAGCCACTCCAGACTTCGCCACAACAAGCTTCACCATCCCGCGCACAAAGCTGAACGCCGGGCCGCGGGGGGTGGGACGCGGTCCGGCGTTCAACGTTTCCTGCGGGGTCACCCCGCCCGGCGGCCGGTGAGGTCGAGGGCCGGCCGGCTGTTCCACGCCCGTGCCCGCTCGTGCTTCGACGCACGCTCGGCGCGCGGGATCTGCTCCGCGACGACGTCGCGCACGAGCAGGTGCCGGAACCCGTACTCGATCTCGCCGGTCTCGTTGTTGCGGCCGCGGCGGCGCAGGAAGTCGCGCTGCTCCAGCAGTTCCAGCACCTGGGCGACCTCGCGGGCGTCCCGCTGGCCCGTCGCGGCCACCGCGCCCGGTGACACGAGGTCGCCGGTCAGGGCCGCGTCCTGCAGCACCGCCTTCACCTCGGTCGGCAGCGCGTCGAGCTGCGCGGTCAGCACGCCGCGCACCGAGGGCGGTACCGGGAGCGAGGCGTCGTTCTGCAGGCACACCGTGCGCGCATCCGAGACCATGCCGGCGTATTCCGTGGCGAACAGCGGGTTGCCGCTGGCGTACGACACCAGCGCCTGCCACAGTTCGGGCGACAGGTCCCGCGCGTGCAGCAGCGAGTTCAGCAGCCTGCGGGTTCCGTTGTGGGACAACGGTTCCAGGCTGATCGTGGTCGCGTTGCGCTTGCCGCCGAACCACGACGGCCTGCGCTGCAGCAGTTCCGGCCGGGCGGTGACGATCACCAGCAACGGTACGGAACCGGCCTGCTCGCCCAGTTCCTCCACGAAGTCGAGCACCACGTCGTTCGCCCAGTGCACGTCTTCGAGCAGCACGATCAGCGGCTCGGACTCCGCGGCCTCCTCCAGGAACCTCCGCCAGGCCGGGAAGTCCGGCCGGACTCCGGCACCGGGTTCGGCGAGGCAGGCCAGGCTGCTGTGCAGCCGGTCCGCCAGTTCGCCGGCGCCGACCAGTTCCCCGAGGGCGGCGCGCAGGGTCGCGAAGGGCGCGAACCCGCTCACGACGTCGGCCAGCGGCCCGTAGCCGTGGTCGTCGCCGAAGGCCGTCGCGGTGCCGCGCAGGGCGGTCGTGCCGGAGGAGGCGACTTCGTCGACCAACCGCGTCTTGCCCATGCCGGCCTCGCCGAGCACGGTCACGAAGTGCGGGCGGCGGCGCGTGCGCACCTCGTCGAGAAGTCCTTGCAGCACCAGCAGTTCACGTTCGCGTTCCACGAACGGCACGGCGGCCTGCGAGCGGCGGTTCGCACCGCGCGGGGACTCGCACGAGATCGCCTGCCAGCCTCCGGTCGGGGCGCCGTCGGACTCCCAGATCACGGAGCTCGCGGCGTCACGGGTCGAGGTGCACGCCCGCACCGCGCCCAGCGGTGCCAGCGCCATCAGCTGACGGCACCGGTCGAGCAGGACTCCGCTGGCGGTCGGCGCGCTCGACGGGGACAGGCGCACGAGGGCGTCTCCGGTCGCCACGCCGACCTGCACCTCCGCGACGGCGTCCAGCCGGTCGCGGATGGCGATCGAGGCGCGCACGGCGCGATCGGCGTCGTCCTCGGCGGTCTTGGGCACGCCGAACAACGCGAGGAACACGGAGCCGACGCTGCCGCCGACGACACCGCCCAGCCGGGACACCTCCGCGGAGACGACGGAGGCGACCTCCTGGTGCACCGCGTCGACGTCCTCCGGATCGCCGTCACCGGCCGCGAGACCGAGCTGGGCGGACACCATCACGACGCTGACGAGCTTGCGCTCCACGACCGGGGCGTCCGGCGCCTCCGCGACGACGACCGGCGGAGCGGGCTGCACGACGGGCGGCGTGATGACGACGGGTGCGGGCGCGGAGGCCTGGTCGACGGCGAGCAGGTGCCTGCGTTGCACCGACGGCGGGAGGTCCAGCGTGGGCGCGTGGTCGAGGATCGCGCGCTCGAGCTCCTGCAGTTCGCGTCCTGGTTCGAGACCGAGTTCCTCGACGAGCGCCGTCCTGGTGCGGCGGTAGACGTTCAGCGCGTCCACCTGGCGGCCGCACCGGTACAGCGCGAGCATCAACTGGCCGCCCAGCCGCTCGCGATAGGGTTCGAGCTCGATCAACGACTCGAGCTCGCCGATGATCTCCGCGTGCCGGCCGCAGGCGAGCTCCGCCTCGAAGCAGTCCTCCTGCGCGGCCGGTCTCCAGTCCTTGGTGGCCGTGAGCTCCGGCCAGTTGATCCCGGTCTCCGCGAGGTCCGCGAGCACCGGTCCGCGCCACAGGCCCAGCGCGCTGCGGAGCACCTCGGCCGCGGCGGACCAGTTGCCCGCGGCGAGCTCACGCCGGCCCTGTTCGGTCAGCCGCTGGAAGTGGAACAGGTCGAGTGAGTCCTCGTCGACGCGCAGCAGGTAGCCCGGTGCGTGGGTCAGCAGCATTGGTGACCCATCGCGATCGCCCCCGTGGGCGGAGAGAACGCCTCGCAGCCCCGAAACGGCGTTCTGGAGCATCTTGCGCGCCGTGGGAGGGACGACGTCCCGCGGCCACATCGCCTGGAGCAGCTTGCTCGTCGCCACCACTCGGTTGGCCTGCAGCAGGAGGAAACCCAGAGCCGCGCGCTGCTTGAGGCCGCCCAACGGCACGGGCAGGTCGTCGTCGAGGACTTCCAATGAGCCCAGCAGGTGGAATCGCATGGTTCTGGCCTCCAGTGAGGGTTGTCCGGACGAGTAGAGGTCAGCCCCAGGGCGTGTCGCAGCGCGACGTGCGGCCGTCGATCGGGTGGACGGGCACCGGGTGCTTGCGGCCCCACGGGGTGTCGTCGGACGTCACCGAACCCCACGGGGTGTCACCGTCGGCGGCGATTCGTGTCGCGTGGGTGTCGCACCGGTGGCCTTTGCCCCAACGGCTGTCGTCGGCCTGCGCGGTGCCGGGGAGGAACGTCATCGTCAGGACCGCCGGGATGGCGGCCAGAACCAGGGCGGCAGTCTTCTTGCGGGTCATGTCGGCTTCCTCTTGCTCGATCGGACTTTGGCTCGAGTCGTGCTGAAGACACCTTCGAGCGGCGTCTGGGGAAGAAGTTAGGACTGCGGCCCATCGTCGTTCTATCGCGAATCCACCGCGTATCGATTGGTTGCGATGGTGGCGGCCGCGACCCGATGAGACGCGCAATGACTTACTCGCCAGTCAGTTACGGCCACCGCCACGCTGAGTGATCAAGAACCGGGAATTGTTGGTTGCGGTCCGCGCAATGATTAGCGCGCGTTTAGCGACCCGAACGAACGGATTTCCCCCTTACCGCCGACCAGGTTGAGCCGTTCGGACCAGCGCGACCGCCGTCACGCGGAGCACTGCAACGCTTGTCTCTCACAACGATATTTCGCGGGCGCGCGCGAGTTTATCCCCGTCGATGCCTTCGTGGTGGCGTTCCCCAAATGAGACGAGTATTGAGGAGGAGCATTGTCTTCGATCGTACAATGATGGACAAGAAGATCTTGACAGCTTTCGCCGCCAGAGCTAACTTTGCAGAGGTCACATGCTGAACATGAAGATGCTTCATGTTGAGATCAACGTTGAGTTAATATTGCGAAGCCGCTCTGCGAAATCCCGGTCGGCCCAACTGGACAAACGCGGAAGTCACCGATTCATTGCACCGGACATAGGCACGAGGGGTCGCCCATCATGAACCCCACCCCTGACGACGAACTGATTTTCAAGCTGCTCGGCATGATCGAGATCATCGGGACCCACGAACAGGTACCGGTGCCGCCGCGGCGTCAGAGGACCGTCCTGTGCGCGTTGCTGCTCGAGGCCAACCGCGTCGTCAGCATGGAGCAGCTGATCGACGTCGTCTGGGAGCACACCCCGCCGTCGACCGCGCGAGCGCAGATCCAGATCTGCGTGTCCGCGCTCCGGCGGGAGTTCGCCAGGGGCGGCGTCGACGCCCAGATCGAGACCCGCCAGCCCGGCTACCTGCTGCGAGTCGCCGCCGACAAGATCGACGTCTTCCTCTTCGAACGCCGCGTGGCCGCCGCCGACCTCGCCGTCCGCCAGGGCCGGCTCGAGGAGGCGGCGACCGTCCTGCGCTCGGCTCTCGCCCTGTGGCGCGGACCGGCACTGAGCGCGGCCGGTCCCGCACTGCAGAGCAAGGCGCTGCGACTGGACGAAAAGCGCCTGTCCGCGCTCGAGAACTGCATAGAGGCGGAACTGTCGCTCGGCCACCACCACGCTCTCATCGGTGAATTGCAGAGCGCGGTCACCGAGAATCCGTTGCGGGAACGCCTGCGCGGCCAGTTGATGCTCGCGCTCTACCGCTGCGGCAGGCAGCCCGAAGCACTCGACGTTTATCGCGCCGGTCGCGAGCTGTTCATCGAACGCCTGGGCCTCGAACCGAGCGACCAGCTGCGCAAGCTCGAGACGGCGATCCTCATCGAGGACGAGGTGCTGCGGCTCGACCAGGACGAGCCCGTGCCGGTCGTCGTGCAGAACGTCGTGTCACCGCACCAGCTCCCGGCCACGATCTCCGACTTCATCGGCCGCCAGGACGTGGTGGCGCGGGCCGAGAACGTGCTTTCCGGCGACCACATGACGATGCATGTGGTCAACATCTCAGGCAAGGCGGGCATCGGTAAGAGCGCTCTCGCGGTCCACGTGGCCCATCGCGTCGCCGCCGAGACCTATCCGGACGGCCAGCTGTACTGCGACCTGCGCGGCACGCACGCCCAACCCGCCACGCCGACGGAGGTCCTCGGCCGATTTCTCGCCGCCCTGGGTGTCGTGGGCTCCACGTTGCCCGACAGCGTCGACGAACGCGCGGACATGTACCGCAGCATGCTCGCGAACCGGCGCGTGCTGGTCGTTCTGGACGACGCGGGCAGCGAGTCGCAGGTGCTCCAACTGCTTCCGGGCTCGCCGACCTGTGGCGTCATGGTCACGAGCAGGACCCGGTTGACCGGTCTCGCCGGATCTCATTTGGTCGACGTCGACTGCATGGACTCCGGCGATTCCCGGGAACTCCTGGCGCGCATCATCGGCCGGCAGCGCCTGGAGAACGAACCGGCCGCCGTGGAAGCGTTGGTAGATGTCGTGGGAGGGCTCCCACTGGCGCTGCGCATCATCGGCGCCCGCCTCGCCGCGCGCCCGCACTGGACCCTCGCCTCGATGGTCGGGCGCCTCGCCGACGAACGCCACCGCCTCGACGAGCTCACGCACGGTGACATGGTCGTGCGCGCCAGCCTCTCGCTCACCTACGACGGTCTCGAGCACGACGCGCGCCAGATGATGCGGCTGATGTCCTTGCTCGAAGCGGACAGCCTGCCGGTCTGGACCGCCTCCGCCCTCACCGACGGCCGCGGCCGCAGCTTCGACCTGGTGGAACGGCTGGTCGACGCGCAGCTGCTGGACGTGGTGGGCAGCGACGTCACCGGCCTGCCGCGGTACCGCTTCCACGACCTGATCCGCCTGTTCGCCAAGGAGCAGGTGGCCGAGCACGAAACCCCGGCCGTACAACTGGAATCCGTGGAGCGGGTCGCCGGTGGCTGGCTCGCGATGGCGGAACAGGCACACCGCCGGCTCTACGGCGGCGACTTCACCTTGTTGCACGGCCGGGGAAAGCGATGGCAGCCGCACGCCCACTACCTCGACGTGGTGCTGCAGGACCCGCTGGGCTGGCTGGAGAGCGAGCATCCGAACCTCTGCGCGGCCGTCGTCCAGGCCGCCGACGCGGGCCTGGACGAGCTCTGCTGGGACCTGGCGATGACGCTGGTGACGTTGTTCGAGACGCGCAGCTGCTTCGACGACTGGCAGCACACCCACGAACGCGCCCTGGAGGCCGTGCGCGAGGCGGGCAACAAGCGCGGCACCGCGGCCCTGCTGTGCTCGCTCGGTTCGCTGCACCACAGCCAACGGCGCATGGACGCCTCGCGCGCCGCGCTGGAACCGGCACTGGACCTCTTCACCGAGCTCGACGACACCCAGGGACTCGCGCTGACGCGCCGCAACCTCGGACTGCTGGAGTACAACGAGGGACGCCCCGACGTCGCACTGCCGATCTTCGAGCAGTCCTTGATCGAGTTCAGACACGTGGGCGACGTCGTCGGCCAGGCCCACGTCATGTCCCAGCTCGCCCAGCTGTCGATCGACCGCGGCGAGCACGAACTGGCGATCGCTCAGCTCAGCGACGCCCTCGGCATGTGCCGGGAGATCTCCAGCCCGCGCGTGGAAGCCCAGGTGCTGCACCGCCTCGGCGGTGCGATGCTGGTGCAGGGCCGGTACGAGCAGGCGCAGCAGCTCATCACGTCGGTGCTCGCGATGGTGCAGCGCGCCGGTGACACGGTCGGCGAGAGCTACGCGCTCCACTCGCTCGGCCTGATCCACGGCCGCATGCGCATGTTCTCCGAAGCCGGGAGGCTGCTGCGGCGCGCGATCCGGCTGTGCGAGGAGAACCTCGACCGGGTCGGGGCCGCGCGGATCCAGCTCGACCTCGCCCAGCTCGTGTCGCGGCGCGGCGACACGTTCCACGCGATCGCCATAGTGGAGCAGGCGATGATGACGTTCCAGGCGCTGCGGCTCACGTTCTGGGAGAGCAAGGCGCTGGCCGTGATGGAGAAGATCACGGCGGACAACTGGCTCTCGGCCGCGGGCACGTCGAACGGCGGCGCGGTGTAGGTGGCCGGAGGCGGGGCGCCGCCGCCGGCCGGACACGCCGGGGACGACCTCCAATCCTTCCGCGACACCCGCTGTCCAGGAATTCGCAGCACACTCCTGCAATTACCGGACAGTGGGCGTGAAGTGGGGTTTCGTGAAATACCCTGTTTCGCAATAGTCGTTCGGGAGGAGTTGTTCCGATGTCGGCAAAATTGTTCGCCCCGGATGTCACTTTCACCTTTGACGAGCTCGAGCAGCGCGCCCTCGGCGCCGCTGACGTGCTGCGCGACCTGGGGCTGGGCCTCGGCGACCGCGTGCTGCTGAAGGTCGACAATTCCGTTTCCTACCTCAGCACGCTTTTCGCGCTGATGCACGTGGGCGCATCGGTGGTGCTCGTCGACCACCAGCAGAAGGCCGACGACACGGCACAGGCCTGCGCTCTTTCTTCGGTGAAAATGGTCATCGTCGACGACGACGCCCCCATTTCGAAGGAACAGGAGACCGTCCACTGCTACGAGCTGGCGGTCGGCGCGTGCGGTCGTGAGCCGGCCGACTCGGCGCTCGACTTCTCGGCGTGGTGCGAGCTGCCGGACAGCATCATCATGTGGTCCTCCGGCTCGACCGGCGAACCGAAGGGCGTGGTCAAGAACGGCGGCCGGTTCCTCAAGAACCTGCGGCGCAACGCGGACCTCGTCGGGCACCGGTCCGACGACGTCCTGCTCCCGTTGCTGCCGTTCAACCACCAGTACGGGATCTCGATGATCCTCATCGCGTGGCTCGTGCGGTGCTCCCTGGTCATCGCCCCGTACCGCAGGCTGGACCGCGCGCTGCAGCTCGCCGGGATGGCGGGGACGACCGTGGTCGACGCGACGCCCGCCACCTACAAGAGCATCCTGAACATCGTCGACAGGCGCAGGGCGGCCGTCGGCCTCTTCGGCGAGGTCCGCATGCTGTGCAGCGGCGCCGCACCGCTCGACCCGGCCCTGTCCAGGCGGGCGGTCGAGGTGTACGGCCTGCCGCTGCTCGACTCCTACGGCAGCACCGAGATGGGCAACGTCGCGTTCGCGACGCCGGACAACCCGGTGGGCACGGGACGCCCGGTCGAGGGCATCTCCGTGCGCATCCGCGGGGAAGACGGCGCGGAGCTCCCCGCGGGCGAGATCGGGGAGATCGAGGTGCTCGACCCGGACCTCATGGAGGGCTACCTCGGCCCGGACGGCACGGTGACGCCGGTCGACCGGGACTGGTACGCCACCAACGACTTCGGCTACCTCGACGCCGACGGCAACCTGTTCATCGCCGGCCGCAAGACGGCCGTGCACCGCAACGGGTACACGCTGCACCCGGAGATCATCGAACGCACGCTCGCCGAACACGGCTGCACCACCATGATCGTGGCGTTGCCGTGCGACCGGCGCGGCTCGACGCTGGTGTTCTACGTCGAGGACGAGCAGAACGGCGACCCGGCTCGCTGGCGCGAGCTCATCAACGGCGTTCTGCCGAAGTACGAGCAGCCCAACCGGGTGAGCGTGGTCGACCGGTTCCCGTTGAACCGCAACGGCAAGCCGGACCGCAAGGAGCTGGAACGGCGGGCGCTGTCGGAAGGCCTGTAGGACTGCGCGGAGGTCCATGGACCGCCCGGCGGAAGTGCGCTCGCCGAGCGCATCGGAAATGCACGGCCGCACCGCACCGGTGTGCCAGAAAAAGCGAACTCCTCCACTCCGCACGAGACGGGAAGCGCGCCGGGCACTGAAGCGGGCCCGCTTTCCGTTCAGAACTTTACGACCAATCGAGGAATCACCCGAAGAACGCCGAGGCCGCGGTTACCACCGCCGGACCTCGGCGTGTTCCGTCGCAGGTAGCAGAGAATTCTCCCTCGACGACGCGCGGTGCCGCCCGGAGTGCAGACGTGCCGGATCCCCTCGAAACGGACAGCGTTGCGCTGTGCCGCGCCCTGCCCGTTTCGGCCGAAACCAAAGTTGCAGGTAGCCCGTTCGGGCGTGCGATGCGGTCGATTCGACCCCGCCATGGTGCGCCTTCCGGAGCAGAGCGGGCGTCACGAGCCGGGAACCGGGCGCGACTCGGGCAGGATCCGGCGAGGCCGGGGTTCCGGTTGTCACGTTTCACGGGTGTTTCATCAGAAGGTGAGCGAGAAACGGCGATCTCCGCCGCGAGAAGCCCGCACGGCCCAGGCAGTTGCGCCGCGACCACCGATCTGAATTGACCGCGGCCTCGTTTCCTGCGAGCCGCGGAACGCCGCCGGCGCTCATCGGATCGGCGTCCTCGAAACCACCCTGCCACGGAACTCGGGAGATTCGAACATGACCAGTCGTCAGGTCCAGGACGCGGAGACCGGAATCGAACCCGCGAAAGCAAGGCTCGAAGACCTGCGCAGCGCGTGCGGGTTCGTACCGGCGGCCGTCGGCCTGATGGTGGACTCCCCCGCGCTGATCAACACGTTCCTGTCCGCGTTCGGCCACTTCCAGGACGAGGGGACCTTCACCGCGGACGAGCGCCAGGTCCTGCTGCTGTCCAACGCGGTGGCGAACCGCAGCGAGTGGGCGGTCGCCTTCTACACCCTGCAGGCTCTCACCGAAGGTGTCGAGCCGTCCGTGGTGGAGGCGATCCGCCAGGGCATGCTGCCGAGGAACCACCGGCTGGCCGCGCTGTCGGCGTTCACGCAGTCGGTGATCGAGCTCCGCGGGCAGGTGGACGAGGTGGAGCTGGCGGCCTTCCAGGCGGCGGGCTTCACGAGCGAGCAGGTGCTCGAGGTGATCACCGGGGTGGCCATCTCGGCGATGACGAACTACATCGCCAACATCGCGCGTCCGCCGCTGGAGGACGCGGCGCTGCCGCACTCCTGGAACGCGCGGGAGTTGGTCGGCCTCTGAGGCCGCGCGTCCCGGGCGAGAACACGGGACGTTCAGCGGCAGGCCGGTCGTGCCCGCGTCGGTGACGGCACCTCGCGTGGTGCGCACGCCGTCACCGACGGGACCTCAGGCCGGCGCGGCCCGTGCCGCCGGGCGACGACCGGCGATCCGCTTCATTCGGCGACGCGGGTACGTCCGGTCCAGTGGAACACCAGCTCGGCGGACCCGTCGAGCGCGGAGCCGTCCCGTTCGAAGTGCTCGTGCCCGCCGTAGTGCGGGATCTTGAGCTTGCGTTCCTCGCGGTGCACCCGCTGTGCCCTGGTCTCCGCGGGCAGGTCGGCGGGGCCGCCCTGCAGCACCGCGTCGACCAGGAGGCCGACACCGCTGCCGTTCACGCTGGTGGTCTGCACGCCTTCGGTCATGGTGGATCCCTTCACTACGGGTCGTGATCGGTGTCTGGCACGTTCCTCACTGCTGCTTGCCGGAACCGGAGGCCTCGATCGGCCGGGCGACGTCGTCGGCGCACGCGACAGCGACCGAGTCCTCGGCGGAGGTGGAACTGGGGCTGGGAAACCGGCCGGCGGTTCAGCCGGCCATCCTCCGGCGGACGACCTGCATCATCTCCGCCACGCGGTCTTCCAGGTAGAAGTGGCCACCGGGATAGGTGACCAGCGCCGCATCCGTGGAGAGCTCCTGCCACGCGGCCAGTTCGACCGGGTCGGCGCGGGGGTCGTCGACCCCGCCGAACACCGTCAGGGGAATCGGCAGCGGCGGTCCGGGGACGTGCCGGTAGGTCTCGTTCACCGCCAGGTCCGCGCGGAGCAGCGGCAGGAACGACTCCAGCAGGGAGCGTTCCCGCAGCAGGATGTCCGGCAGGCCGCCGAGCGCGCGCAGTTCCTCGACGAGGTCGTCGGTGGGCAGTGCGCGCAGTTCCCTGCGCGTGTTCGGCAGTTGCGGCGCCGCCCTGCCGGACACGAACAGGTGCCGGGGCGGCGGCCCGCCCCGCTCGACGATCCGCCGGGCGACCAGGTAGGCGGTGAGGGCCCCGACGCTGTGGCCGAACAGGGCGTAGTCGCCGGTGAACTCTCGGCCCAGGCCGTCGAGCACGTCGTCGGCCAGCGCTTCCGGGTCGTGGTGCGGGACCTCCCTCCCCCGCGCCGCGCGGCCGGGGAGCTGCACCGGGCAGATCACCGGGTCGTCACCGCCGACGGCACGCCAGCCGGCGTAGACCGCGGCGCTCGCCCCCGCGTGCGGGAAGCAGAACAGCCGGGTGCCGGTGCTCGTGACCCCGTAGGGCAGCCAGGGGTGGGTGGTGCTCGCGGTGGTCATTCGACGTTCACCTCCAGGTACGCGGGAGGCGGCTGGATCTGCTCGAGGCCCGACTCCAGCACCAGGCGGTTGTCGTCGCGCTCGATCTCGCTGAAGCCCGCGAACGCGTAGGTCACGTACATGACCCGGTTCCGCCCGGTCTCGACGAAGTCGGCCCGCAACCGGGCGCCGTCCTCCTTGGCCAGCCGCATCACGTGGTTGAGCAGCACCGTCCCGACGCCGCGGGCCATGACCCGGCACGACATCAGCATCATCCGCAGGTGCCAGGCGGGCTGCCCGCGCTCCACGAGCGCGAGCCCGATCTTGCCGTAGCCGCCGTACTTGTCGGTCAGCGACGCGACCAGCAGCAGGTGGTCGGGCGAGGAGCGCAGCGCGTCGAGCTCGTCGTAGGAGTACGTGCGGCCGGTCGAGTTCAGCTGGTTGGTGCGGACGGTCAGCTCCTCCGCGCGCTGCAGGTCCTCCTGCTTGGCGCGGCTGATCGTGAACACCATGTCCAATGTGGACAGGAACGCCTCGTTGGTGCCCGTGTAGTCGAGCTCGGCCTGGTCGCGCACGGCGGCCGCGCGGTAGAGGTCGCGGCGCACGCGGGACTCGTCGGTGACGAACCTCGGCTGGAACTCCTCGGAGGCGAGCTCCTCGGCGATCCGCGCGGTGTCGACGGTCTTCACCGCGGGCAGCGCGTGCGCGACCTCCTCCAGCTCGAACGGCTGGTCGTCGACGAACGCGATCGCGTCCAGCCCGATGTTGATCTCCTTGGCGATCCGCTCGACCGACTGGGACTTGGGGTTCCAGTTGATCTGCGGGTACAGGAAGTACTCGTCGAGTCCTTCCGCCTTCAGCCGCGCCATGGCGGCGTCGTGGTCGTTGCGGCTGGCCACCGAGTGCAGGACGCCGAGGGCGTCGAGGCGCTTGATCTCCTCCACCACCTCGGGGCGCACGCGCACCGAGGCGTCCTCGAGGAGCGTGCCGTCCCACAGGGTGTTGTCCAGGTCCCACACCACGCACTTGATGCGGCCGCGCTTCGGCTTGACCGAAGCGACGACGTCCGTCTGCGTCACTGCGCCACCTCTCGATATGCCTCGGCCGCGATCGTCAGCTCCTGCACCTGGGTGCTGCCCTCGATGACCTCCATGACCTTGCTGTCCCGGTACAGCCGCGCGACCTGGTGGTCGGGGCTGAAACCGTTGGCACCGTGGATCTGCACCGCGTCGCTCGCGGCCTGCGCGGCCGCTTTCGAGGCGTGGTACTTCGCCACCCACGTCGCCATGATCGTCGCCGGGTCGCCCTCGTCGCTGAGCGCGCCCGCCCTCTGGCACAACAGCCTCGCCGCGTCGCGGGCCGTCACCATGCCGCTCATCATCTGGCGCACGTGCGGGAGGTCCCGCAGCGGAACGCCGGCGGCCGTCCTGACCGACGTGTACGCCGCGCACGCTTCGAGCGCGGCCCGGATGATGCCGAGCGAACCGCAGGCCACGCTGTAGCGGCCGAGGTTCAGGGCGTTGGTCATCACCGTGCCCGCGGCCCAGCCCGGCGGGCCGAGCAGGGCGGACGGTTCCAGGCGCACGCCGGTGAACTCGATCTCGGCGAGCATGCTCGCCGTCGTGCCCATGACGTGCGGCAGTGGAGTGACCCGCACCCCCGGCCGGTCGGCCTCGACCAGGAACGTGCTCATGCCGGTGTCCGTCGTCGCGAACACCATGAGGACGTCCGCGACCTGGCCGCCGGTGATCCACTTCTTGCGGCCGTTGAGAATCCACCCGTCCTGGTCGCGCACCGCCGTGGTGCCCTCCGCGGTGGAGTCGCTGCCGCTGTGGTCGGGTTCGGTGAGGCAGAACGCGCCGAGCTTCTCGCCGGCGGCGAACGCCCGCAGCCACTTCTCCTGCTGCGCCTGATCTCCCCAGCGGTGCACCGACGCGCTCACCATCGAGTGCACGGTCAGGAGGCTGCGCAGGGAGGAACAGCCCCGCCCGACCTCCTCGTGCACGCGGCCGAGCGCGACCATGTCCATGTCCGCGCCGCCGAACTCCGAGGGCAGGAACGGCGCCCACAGGCCGAGTTCGGCGACCCGCGACAGGACCTCCCGCGGGATCCGCTCCGCCTTCTCGAAGGCGTTGGCGTGCGGGGCGATCTCCTGGTCGACGAACCGGACGACCTCGGCGAGGCCCGCCGGCGCGCTCCGCGTCTGCGCTGTCATCGCCATCGCGGTCAGCCGACGGTCGCGGCCGACTGGCGCCGCACCAGGTCGGCCATCAGCTCCACGGAACGGAAGTTGCCCAGGTGGAGCTCCTCGTTCGGGATGCGCGTGCCGAACGCCTTCTCGATGAACATCACCAGCTCCATCGCGAACAGCGAGTTCACGAAGCCGAGCGCGAAGATGTCCTCCTCGTCGGAGAACGTCACGTCCGGGAACTTGGTCGTGATGAAGGAACGGATCTCAGTGCGGGCGTCATTCGACATTTCTGGACCTTTCTCGGCTGGAACTTCGTGAACGGGGGCGAGATCAGCCCATGCTCTGGTAGGTGTAGAAACCCTTGCCGCTCTTGCGTCCGTGCAGGCCGGCGTCGGTCATCTTCTTGAGCAGCGGGCAGGGGCGGTACTTGCTGTCGTTGAACTGCTCGTAGAGCACCTCGACGCTGTGCAGGATGGTGTCGACGCCGATGAGGTCGGCGGTCTCCAGCGGTCCCATCGGGTGGCCGAAGCAGCTGCGGAACACCTCGTCGACGGTCTTCGCGTCGGCGACGCCCTCGTGCACCAGGAAGGCCGCCTCGTTGACGGTCAGCATGAGCACGCGGTTGGACACGAACCCCGGGGCGTCGTTGACCGGGATCGACTTCTTGCCGATCGAGTCGAGCAGCGTGCGCACGACGTCCTTGGTCTGGTCACTGGTGTGGTAGCCGGGGATGAACTCGCACGCGGCCTTCATCGGCACCGGGTTCATGAAGTGCACGCCCATCACCTTGTCCGGGCGCGAGGTCAGGGCGGCGAGCTTGGTGATCGGGATCGCCGACGTGTTCGCCACGAAGACGGTGTCCGCCTTGCAGACGACGTCGAGCTGCGCGTACAGCGCGCTCTTGAGGTCCCAGTTCTCGGTGATGTTCTCGATCACCACCTCGGTCTCGGCGAGCAGCTCGAGCGAGGTGGTGGCGGTGATCAGCGCCAGCACCGCCTCGGCGTCGATCGCGGGGCCGCCGAGCATCCGGCTCATCCGGCACTCCAGCTCGATCCGGGCGAGCGCCTCGTCCAGCGCGTCCGGGTCGTTGTCCACCAGGACCACAGTGTGCCCGTGGTGGGCCAGGTCCTGTGCGACACCGGTGCCCATCACTCCGGCGCCGACAACTCCAACGTTCGTCATCGCTACTCCTCGGCTGCACTGCTCGTGGGAAAGGGAAATCGGGTCGGCCGCGGCCGGCTCCGCGCGCCGGAGGGCGCGGAGCCGGTTCGGCTGTGCGGCGTGCGGTCAGCGCGCTCGCGTGCCCCTCGGAACCTCGGTTCCGGACCCCGGGGCGGTCGGCTCGATCCAGTGGCGCTCGCGCTGGAAGGCGTACCCGGGCAGGGTCGTCTTCCTCGCTCCGCGACCGGACTGGTAGGCGCTCCAGTCGACGTCCACACCGGACAGCCAGAGCCTGCCGAGCGCGTCGGTCACCGATTCGGTGTCCTGCCGGGGATCCGCCTCACCGGGGAGCGTGGACACGAGGAGGGACCAGGACTTCTGCGGGAAGTCCGGGTGCCCGCGGAACATCGCGCCCATCGACTGCCCCGCACCGAGTTCGACGAACGCGGTGTCCGGCCGTTCCGCGGCCAGGTGGGCGATCATGGTGGCGAACTGCACCGGGCGGCACATGTGCTCGGCCCAGTAACCGGGGTCCTTCAGCTGCTTCTCGGTGATCGGCAGCCCGGTGACGTTGGACAGGTACGGCGTCTCGGGAGCGCGGGGGCTGAGGTTCAGCCGCGCCCACGCGGTGAGCTCCGCCGCCACGGGCCGCAGCGAACGCGAGTGGAACGCGTGCGTGGTCCGCAGCGACCGGGCGGGCACCCCCTCGGCGGCGAGCTTCTCGGTGAGCTGGACGACGCCCTCGGGCGCACCCGACACGACGATCATGCGGGGACCGTTGACGGCGGCGACGTCGAGGCCGAAGACCCCGAGATCACCGACCAGCGCGGTCAGCTCGCTCTCCGACAGCGGCACGGCGGCCATCGACCCGGCCGGCAGCCGCGAGATCAGCTTCGCCCTCGTGGCGACCAGGGCGGTGGCCTCCTGCAGCGTCAGAGCGCCCGCGAGCGCCGCCGTGGCGAACTCGCCGACGCTGTACCCGGCGAGGACCGAGGGCTCGACGCCCCACGCGGTCATCAGCCTGCCGAGCGCGTAGTCGACCGCGAAGACGCCGGGCTGGACGACGACCGTGTCCGCGGGCCCGCCACCGGCGGCGTCGGCCTCCGGAGCGCGACCGAGCAGGGCGGCCAGACCGCCTCCACCGGCCGTCCTGGCACCGACGAGGCGGGCGACCGGGTCGAAGCCGAGGTGCTCGCGGAACAGCGCGGCGCACTCGTCGATCGCCGCGCGGAACACCGGTTCGGAGGCGTACAGGCCGCCGGCCATGCCGTCGTACTGCTCCCCCACCCCGGCGAGCAGGAAACCCGCTCGCCGCGTGCTCACACCGGTTTCGGCGAGGACGCGGGCCGGGGAGGTCAGCGCCCGCACCGCGTCGGCGCTCGACGAGACGACGGCCATCCGCCTGTCCCCGAACGCCTTGCGGCCGCACTGCAGCGTGTAGGCGGCGTCCGCCGGGTTCGTCCACCGCGCGGCGTCCGCGGCGAGCCTCGTGGTCGCGGCATCGGCGGCCTCCGCCGTGCGAGCCGACCAGACCAGCAGCTGGTGCGGACGCGCGGGCGGGCGTTCGGCGTCCTCGGCCGGTGCCTCCTCGATGATCACGTGCACGTCCGCGCCGCCGTAGCCGTGCGCGTTGACGCCGGCCAGGCGCGGGCGTTCGCCCCGCGGCCAGTCGGTCAGCTCCGTGGGGACCTGGAGCCTGTCGCCGGCGGTGGCGAGCCGCGAGTTCGGTTCGGCGAAGTGCACGGCGGGCGGCAGCTTCTCGTGGTGCAGCGCGAGAGCCGCCTTGATCAGGCGGGCGATCCCACCGGCCTGGTTGATGTGGCCGAGGTTGCCGTCGGTCGAGCCGAGCGTGACCCGCTCGACGCCGTCGACGCCGAAGACCTCCTGCAGCGCCATGACCTCCACGGCGTCACCGAAGGGCGTGCCCATCGCGGTCACCTCGACGTGGTCGATCTCGGCGGGGTCGACGCCCGCGACGGCCATCGCCTCGGCCATCACGGCGGTCTGGCCCGGCACACCGGGCACGCCGAACCCCTGGCGGCCGTGGCGGCCCTCGTGCAGCGCCGCCCAGCCGCGGATGACCGCGTAGATCCGGTCGCCGTCGGCCTGCGCGTCCTCGAGCCTGCGCAGCACGACCACGCCGAGGCCGTCACCGGGGATCTTGCCGTTGGCGTCGGCGGCGAGGACGCGGCTGACGCCGTCCGGGGAGAACTCACCGCCCTCGTGGTAGAGGTAGCCGGGGTGCTGCGGGACGATCACCGACACCGCCCCCGCGACGACCACGTCCGACTCGCCGGCGAGCAGGCTGCCGCACCCGGCGGCGACCGCGGCGAGCGCGGTCGAGCTGCAGCTCTGCACGCTCACCGACGGACCGGTGAGGTCGAGCGCGTAGGACACCCGTGACGGCAGCAGGTCCTTCTCGTTCTGCAGGACGAGGTGGTCGGGCCCGTGGGTGAGCACGGCCTCCTCGTTCTGCAGCAGGTTGGACAGCAGGTAGGTGCTCGGCGCACCGCCCGCGAACACCCCGACCAGGCCGTCGAAGCGGCCGGGGTCGATGCCCGCGTCCTCGAGGGCGTGCCAGGAGCACTCCAGGAACAGGCGGTGCTGCGGGTCGGCCACCTCGGCGTCACGTGCGCTGAGGCCGAAGAGCTCCGCGTCGAAGCGGTCCACATCGGACAGCAGGCCCGACGCGGCGACGAACGCGGGATCGTCCACCAGCTCCTGCGGCACGCCGGACGCGAGCAGCTCGGCCGGGCTCATCCTCGTGATCCCGTCCCGCCCCGCGCACAGCTCGGCCCAGAACGTGCCGATGTCAGGAGCGCCGGGGAAGTTCCCGGCCATGCCCACGATCGCGATGTCGTGGCTCGTGTCGCGTTCTCGCGTGGTCACTGGGTCCTCACCTTCGGGTTCCGGTCTGGCGCCTGCGCAGGTTCCCGGCGCGGGCACGGCGGCGTTCGCCGCGGGCGGAGGCGTCCCCTGCCACGTCCGCGAGGTCCGGCGACGCCGCCTCCGGCTGGGCAAGCAGGGTCGCGAACTCGGCGATGGTCGGCTTCTCGAACAGCGTCGCCGGGGCCAGCTCGACGCCGAGTTCCTTGGCGATGCGGCCGATCACGACCAGGCCGATCAGCGAGGTGCCGCCGAGGTCGAAGAACTTGTCGTGCACGCCCGCCTGCTCGAGCCCGAGGCAGGCCTGCCAGATCTCGGCCACCTGCTGCTCGGCCGGCGTGCTCGGAGCGACGTAGGGGGTGCGCAGTTCCGGACGCGGGTAGCGCTTGCCGTCGGTCAGGTCGACGCCCGCGCCGCCCACCAGGGCTTCGAGGGAGTCGAGCTGGGCCAGCGCGGCCATGGCCTCGGAGACCTCGAGCGGCAGCACCGCCACGTTGGTCTCGCCCGAGGCCACGATGCGCGACAGCAGCTCGGTGCCCTCCTCGGTGGGGATGCCGAACTCCTCGCGGAACCGCTTGGAGCCGTCCTGCATCTCCGCCGAGCCCGCGAGGCCGGCCGTCGTCCACGGGTCGAGCTGCCACGGGCCCCACGCCACCGAGACGACGCGCTTGGCGACCCCGCCGGTGTTGGCCTCCACGACCGCGAAGGAGTCGAGGAACGCGTTGGCCGCCGCGTAGTCGGTGGCGCCGACGCCGACGGTCAGGCTCGCCACGGACGAGTAGAGCACCAGCAGTTCCACCGGGTCGGAGCGCAACGCCTCGGCCAGGGCGAGCGTGCCCGCCACCTTCGGCGCGAGCACCGCGGCCGCCTGCTCCTCGGTCTTGGTCTGCAACAGGCCTCCGCCCGCGACACCGGCCGCGTGCACGACGCCGTGCAGCTCGCCGAAGTGCGCGCGGACGTCCCGCACCAGCGAGGCGACCTGGTCGGGAACGCTGACGTCGGCCTGGGCGACGAACACCTCGGCGCCCAGGGCGCGCAGCTCCCGCACGGCCATCAGCACGCCGCTGGTCTTGTCGTTGACGCCCTTCTCCGCGATCCAGGCGTCCCAGGTGTCCTCGGGCGGCAGGCCCTTGCGGCCCGCCAGCGCGAGCCTGGTGCCGAGCGGGGCCAGGCGTCGTGCCAGTGCCAGGCCGAGCTCGCCCAGACCGCCGGTGATGAGGTAGACGCCGCCGGGCCGCCACGCCTGCGCGTCGTCGACCTCCGGCAGCGCGACCACCTCGAAGGCGCGGATCCAGCGGCGGCCGTGCCGCCACGCGCCCACGGCGACACCGTCCGCGGTGTCCGAAGTGGACGCCGCGAGCCCGTCGAGCTCGCGCAGCGCCTGCCGGGCGTGGTCGCCATCGGGTCCGAGGTCGGCGTACTGCGACCGGACCAGCGGGTACTCCGCGGCGATGGCGCTGGTGATGGCCGCGATGGTCGCGGCGTGCGGGTTCTTCGCGTCACCGTCGAGGACCTCGAAACCGGTGGCGGCCAGCGTGATCAGCTCGACGCGGCGGTTTGCGCACTCCGTGCCGATGGCCTTGCCGAGGCGCATGAGGTCGTAGAAGCCGCTCTCCTGACCGGTCTCGGTCAGGCCGCGGGCGTGCACGATCCGCACCGGCTCGCCGGCGGTGCCCGCCAGCAGGGCGCGGTAGGCCTCCTGGTCCAGCGGCCCGGTGGGCGCGAGGACGACGTCGTGCCCTGCTTCCGTTGCCAGCGCGGTGAACCTGTCGGCGAACTCGCCCGGTGCGGCGAGGAGCACGAGTGGTCCCGCGGTGGCGGGTGCCGGACGGCTGTTGTCCCGGCGCCAGGTGGGCACGTTGGCCTTCAGGCCGTCGTACACCGGCATTTCGGTGTTCGCCGCGCCGGTGGTGGCCGCCGGACCGGTGGGGGCGGCGAGCTCCGGCCAGTAGCGGGTGCGCTGGAAGCGGTAGGAGGGCAGCGAGACGAACACGCGGTCCGCCCCGGCGCCGCTCGCCCAGTCGACCGGCACGCCCTGCTCCCACAGCGCACCGAGCGCGGCGAGCCACGACCGGCGGTTCGGTTCCAGCGAGGTCCGGGGTCCGCCCGCGGCGTTCGGGCCCAGCTCGACGAGCACCTCCGCGTGCCGGCCCAGGATCAGCAGGCCGTCCTCGGTCCGGTCGGACCCGTCCGCCCAGTGGGCGGCGTCCGCCACCTCGGCCGCGGTCAGCACGGTTCCGGTGCGCGAGGACACGACGGTGACCGCGGGCTCGGTGGCCGTGGCCGGGACGGTCCCGTCCAGGGCCAGCGCGAGACCGTCGGCCGGGGCGAGCATGCCGCTGACGACCGCGGCGACGCACTCGCCGACCCCGGAGCCCAGCACCACGGCGGGAACGAGGTTCCACGCCTCGAGCAACCGGGTCAGGCCGTACTCGACCGCGAACACGACGGCCTGCTCGTCGGCCTCCGCCTCGCCGTGCAGCGCTCCCAGCAGGTCCGCCCGCCCGTGGAGGAGACCCGCGCACTCGTCGATCGCGGCGCTGAACGCCGGTTCGGTGCGGTACAGCTCCTCCGCGGTGCCGCGCAGGTCGCCGAGGGTCGCGGGGAGGACGAGACCGAAGCGGCGCTTGTCCTCGACCACCGCACCGGTGACGCCGGCCCGCAGCGACGCGATGGCGTCGGCGATGTCGCGTACCGGCAGAGCGGACCGCACCGGCAGCGCGCTGCGGCCGGACTGCGTGGTGTGCGCGACGTCGGCCAGTTCCAGCTCCGGGTGGGTCTCCAGGTGGTCGGCCAGCGCCGCCGCGTTCGCGCGCAGGCTGGACTCGCTGTGCCCGGACAGCGTGAGCAGCTGCCAGGACGCCCCCGCACGGGACACCGGGCCCCGCGGCGCCTGCTCCAGTACGAAGTGGACGTTCGACCCGGACCAGCCGAACGAGCTGACGCCCGCCCGCAGCACGCCGTCGGCGTCCGCGGGGAACGGCCGCACGGTCTGCACGGGCCGGACGGGCCCGTCCAGGGTGACGACCGAGTTGGGGTTCGTCATGTTCAGGTTGGCCGGGATCCGGCCGTGTTCCAGGGCGAGCACGGTCTTGACCAGACCGGCCATGCCGGCGGCGGCCAGCGTGTGGCCGACGTTGGACTTGACCGCGCCGACGTACAGCGGTTCCGGCGCGGAACGCTCGCCGAAGACCTCCTGCAGGGCGGTGAACTCGATGGCGTCGCCGAGCTGCGTGCCGGAGCCGTGCGCCTCGACGTAGCCGATGTCGTCCGTCCGCACGCCAGCATCGGCGTGGGCGGCGCGGATGACCGCGATCTGCGCGGCCCGGTTGGGCGCGGTGAGGCCGTTGCTGCGACCGTCCTGGTTGGTCGCCGTGCCGCGGATCAGCGCGCGGACGCGCTGCCCCGGTGCGACGTCCTGGACGCGGCGCAGGACGACCACGCCGCCGCCCTCACCGATGACGTAGCCGTCGGCGGACTCGTCGAAGGTCTTCGTGCGGCCGTCGGCGGCGAGCATGCTCATCTTGCAGGACTGGACGAACACCTCCGGGTTGATCATCGTGGAGGACGCGCCGACGATCGCGATGTCGCACTCGCCGCGGCGCAGGCTCTGCACGGCCAGGTGCATGGCGCTGAGCGCGGAGGAGCACGCGGTGTCGATGGTGATGCACGGGCCGCGCAGGTCGAGCTGGTGCGCGATCCGGCCGGCGGCCGCGGACAGCGAGCTGCCCAGGCCGAAGTACGGGTCGTCCCCGGCCTCGGCGCCGTCGACCTCCAGCTGCCGCATGCTGTACTGGATGGTGTCGATCAGGCCGGCGAACACGCCGGTGCGGCTGCCGCGCAGTTCCTCCGCCGTCAGCGAGGAGTCCTCGAGCGCCTCCCAGACCAGTTCCATCAGCAGCCGGAAGCTGGGGTCGGTGCGGCGCGCCTCCTGCGGCGAGAGCCCGAAGAACGCGGCGTCCCAGCCAGCGATGTCGGTGACGAAGGCACCGTGCTGCGTGTAGGCCTTGCCCGGCGCGGTGCGGTCGAGGTCGAGGTAGTCGGCGGCGATCCACCGGTTCTCCGGCGCGAGGCTGACGAGATCCTTGCCCTGCAGCAGGTTCTGCCAGTACTCGTCGATCGTGTCGCTGCCGCCCGCGAAGCGGCAGGACATGCCGGTCACGGCGATCTCCTGGCCCTGCGGGGTGTTCGCGCGCACGACGGCCTTCGCCGTCGAGGGCCGCTCCTGCGGGCCGAGTTCGGCGAGCAGGTGCGCCACGAGGGCGGCCGGGCTCGGGTGGTCGAAGACGACGGTGGGCGGCAGCGCGAGGCCGGTCTCGGCGTTGAGGCGCCCGCGCAGCTCGACCGCGGTGAGCGAGTCGATGCCCAGCTTGGTGAACAGCTGCTGGGCGCTGACCTCGTCCTCGTGGCCCAGCACGGCGGAGGTGTGGGAGACCACGAGGTGCTGCAGCACGCGTTCGCGCTCGGCCTGGGGCATGCCCGCGAGCCGCGTCCGCCACGCGGTGGTGACCTCGGCGCCCTCCTCGGCGCGCCGCGCGTCGGCCTCGGCGATCGCCAGGACCTCGGGCAGGTCGGCGAGCAGGGGGCTCGGGCGCAGTGCCGCGAACGGGGGCGCGAACTTCGCCCACTCGAACGCCGCCACCGTGAGCGAGACCTCCTCGCGGCCGAGCGCACGCCGCAGCGCGGCCACGCCCAGCTCCGGTGCCATGGTCGGCACGCCGAGGTCGCCGAGCAGCTCGTCGGCCTGTCCCGTGACGCCCATGCCGACCTCGCCCCAGCGGCCCCAGGCGACCGAGGTGGCGGGCAGGCCGCGGAACCGGCGCTGCTGGGCGACGGCCTCCAGGTGAGCGTTCGCGGCGCCGTACACGCTCTGCGCGGGGTTGCCGACGGAGGCGGCGATCGACGAGAACAGCACGAAGGCGTCCAGGTCGAGCCCGTCGGTGAGCTCTTCGAGGTTCCGGGTTCCGGCGACCTTGGGACGCAGCGCGCCGGTGTAGGACGCCCGGTCGACCGTCTCGATCTGCCCGATCTCGAGGACTCCGGCGAGGTGGAACACGGCGCGCAGGTCGTCGCGGACCGCGTCGACGACCTCCGCGAACGCGGCGCGGTCGGCGACGTCGCAGGCGGCGATGGTGACCTTGGCGCCGAGCTCCTCGCGCAGGGACCGCGCGCCAGGGGCGTTCTCACCGGAGCGGGAGACGAGGACCACGTGGTCCGCGCCCGCCTCGACGAGCCAGCGGGCGACGACCCCGCCGAGGCCGCCGGTGCCGCCGGTCACGAGAACGGTGCCGCGCGGCTTCCAGGGGCGCACCGGCTCGGCGTTGCCCGCGTGGGTGAGGCGACGGCCGAACGCGCCCGCCGCGCGGATCGCGACCTGGTCCTCGCCGCGAGGTCCCGTGACCACGGCGCCGAGCAGCGCGCTGACGCGGTCGGACGGCTCGGCCGGGACGTCGACCAGTCCACCCCACAGGCGAGGGTGTTCCAGCGCGGCGGCCCTGCCGAAGCCCCAGAGCTGGGACTGGACCGCGGAGGCGGGCGCCTCGTGCGGGCCGGTGGCCACGGCCTGCCGGGTCAGCGTCCACAGCGGAGCGGTGACCTCGCGGGCCGCGAGCTCCTGCACCAGCGACAGGGTCGCTTCGGCGCCGAAGGACAGCCCGTCGTCCTCGTGCTCGTCCAGTGCGACAAGGGAAAGCACACCGTCGAAAGCCTGGACACCGTCCAACGCGGTGGCCACGGAGGCCCGGTCGGGTGCGGTGAGCACCACGCGTTCGACGTCGGCTCCGCGCAGTGCCGCCGCGGCGGCCTCGGTCCAGTCGGAGGACCGCGGTGAGGACACCAGCAGCCACCGCCC
Organism: Lentzea sp. HUAS12; assembly: GCF_024125735.1. Classification (NCBI taxonomy): domain Bacteria; kingdom Bacillati; phylum Actinomycetota; class Actinomycetes; order Pseudonocardiales; family Pseudonocardiaceae; genus Lentzea; species Lentzea sp. HUAS12. The sequence goes on along the minus strand of NZ_CP099738.1, from coordinate 1,392,696 downwards.
GGACGCCACCGCGTTCTTCGGCGTGAACGGCTTCCAGTCCACGCGGTACCCCAGAGCGTCCACTTCGGACTCGCTCGCGCGGGAGGCGTGCCAGCGCGCCAGGGCCGGGAGGACGTCGCCGAGGGGGACCTGCGCGTGCGGCAGCTCCAGCTCGGCGGCCAGCTCCTCGGCGTCACCGCCCGCCACGACCGACCAGAACCGGGCGTCCTCGCCACCGGTGCCGGCCGTGCCGTCGGCGGCGTCCTCCAGCCAGTAGTGCTTGCGCTGGAACGGGTACGTGGGCAGGGAGACGGTGCGGGCACCGGTGCCGCCGAGGTAGGCGGCCCAGTCGACGCTGACGCCGTGGACGTGCAACGAGGCGAGCGCGCGGACGAGCACCTCGACCGGGTCGCGGTCCTTGCGCTGGGCGGCGACGAACACGGGGCCGTCCCCGAGCGCGGCGCCGCCCAGGGCGGTCAGCGGGGCGTCCGGTCCCAGTTCGAGGAACGCGGTCGCGCCGCGCTGGTGCAGGGTGTCGAGGGCGTCGGCGAACCGGACCGCCTCGCGGGCGTGCTCGACCCAGTAGCCGGGGTCGGTCAGCCGGTCGGCGAGCCGCCCGGTGAGCGTGGAGACGACCGGGATGGCGGGCTCGGCGTAGGTGATCGCGCGGGCGATCTCCGCGAACTCCGCCAGCATCGGGTCCATGAGGCTGGAGTGGAAGGCGTGCGAGACCTTCAGCCGCGTGGTGCGGCGGTCGGCGAACCGCTCGGCCACCGCGAGAACGGCCTTCTCGGTGCCCGACAGGACCACCGCACGAGGGCCGTTGACCGCGGCCAGGCACACGTCGTCGCCGAGGTGGGGACGGACCTCGTCCTCGGTCGCCTCGACGGCCACCATCGCGCCACCGGCCGGCAGCGCCTGCATCAGCCTGCCGCGGGCCAGCACCAGCCGAGCCGCGTCCTGCAGGGACAGCACACCGGCGACGTGGGCGGCGGCGAACTCGCCGATCGAGTGGCCTGCGAGGAGGTCGGGGACAACGCCCCAGGAGGTGATCAGGCGGAACAGCGCCACCTCGAAGGCGAACAGCGCGGGCTGGGCGAACTCGGTGCGGTTCAGCCGCTCGGCGTCGTCACCGAACACGACGTCGCGCACACCCGGCAGGTGCTCGCAGGCCTCGTCGAACGCGGTGGCGAAGACGGGGAAGGCCCCGTGCAGCTCGCGGCCCATGCCGAGGCGCTGCGAACCCTGGCCGCTGAACAGCACGGCCAGCTTCCCGGTGGTGGCGAACCCCGTGATCGTCCCGGCGCCGCCGTCGGCCACCGCGCGCAGTCCGGCGGCCAGCTCATCGGGGCCGGCGCCGACGACGACCGCGCGGTGGTCCATCGCCGCACGGGTGGTGGCCAGGGACAGGGCGACGTCCACGGGTTCGTGGTCGATCCCGGTCAGCAGCGCGGCGGCCTGTGCGCGGACGGCGGCCGGAGACGCTCCCGACAGGACGTAGGGCACCGCGGCCGGGGCCTGGACCTCCCGCGGCGGCAACGGCTCTTCCGGCGCCTGCTCCAGGATGACGTGGGCGTTGGTGCCGCTGATGCCGAACGACGAGACGCCCGCGCGGCGCGGCCTGTCCGTCTCCGGCCACGGACGCTGCTCGGCGAGCAGCGAGACGGCTCCGGCCTCCCAGTCGACGTGGTCGGACGGCCGGTCGACGTGCAGGCTCGCCGGCAGGACGCCGTGCCTCATCGCCTCGACCATCTTGATCACGCCGGCGACGCCCGCGGCGCACTGCGTGTGCCCGATGTTGGACTTGACCGACCCGATCCACAGCGGCTCGGTGCGGTTCTGGCCGTAGGTGGCCAGCAGGGCCTGCGCCTCGATCGGGTCGCCGAGCTTGGTGCCGGTGCCGTGCGCCTCGACCGCGTCCACGTCCGAAGTGGACAGTCGCGCGGCGGCCAGCGCCTGGCGGATCACCCGTTGCTGTGACGGGCCGTTCGGGGCGGTCAGGCCGTGGGACGCGCCGTCGGAGTTGACCGCGCTGCCGCGGATCACCGCGAGCACCGGGTGGCCGTGGCGGCGGGCGTCGGACAACCGCTCCAGCACCAGCACGCCGACGCCCTCGGCCCAGTTCGTGCCGTCGGCGCCGTCGGCGAACGGCTTGCAGCGGCCGTTCGCGGCGAGCCCGCGCTGGCGGGAGAACTCGACGAACGGGCCGGGGCCCGACATGACCGTCACGCCACCGGCCAGGGCGAGGGTGGACTCCCCCGTCCGCAGCGAGTGGGCCGCCAGGTGCATCGCCACCAGCGAGGACGAGCAGGCCGTGTCGATCGAGACCGACGGCCCCTGCAGGCCCAGCGCGTAGGAGATCCGGCCGGACACCACGCTGCCCAGGGTTCCGGTGGCGAGGTAGCCCTCGTACTCGTCCGGCACCGCGTTCAGCCGCGAGGCGTAGTCGGTGTACGTGACGCCCGCGAAGACACCGGTCGCGCTGCCCACGAGCGAGGTCGGGTCGATGCCGGCGCTCTCGACGGCCTCCCACGCGGTCTCCAGCAGGAGCCGCTGCTGCGGGTCGGTCGCCTCGGCCTCGCGCGGCGAGATGCCGAACAGCTCGGCGTCGAACTCCCCCGCGTCGTGCAGGAACCCGCCCTCGCGGACGTAGCTCGTGCCCGGCCGGTCCGGGTCCGGGTCGTAGAGGCCCTCGAGGTCCCAGCCGCGGTTGGTGGGGAACGGCGAGACGGCGTCTCCCCCGCTGCTGACGAGGTCCCACAGCTGTTGCGGGGAGCGGATCTCGCCGGGGTAGCGGCAGCTCATCGCGACGATCGCGATCGGCTCGGCGTGGCGTTCCTCGGACTCCCGCAGCAGCCGACGGCTTTCCCGCAGGTCAGTCGCCATTCGCTTGAGGTAGTCGACGTACTGCTCTTCGGTGGGCATCGGTCATGGCTCCTATGACGGCCGGGCTGGTCAGCGCGTGCCGAACTCGTGGTCGATCAGCGCGAGGATGGTGTCCGGGGTCGCGATGTCGAGATCGGTTCCCGTCGTGTCCGAGCGCTTGGCCGTCCAGTCGGACAGCAGGCGCTGCAGACGCCGGTCGACCTCGGTGTCGTCCGGATCGGTGCTGGCGAGCATCGCCTCCAGCCGGTTGATCTGCTCGATCAGCGCGGTGCCGGAGGGTTCGGCGTCACCGGCCAGTTCGGTGTGCAGGAACGCGGCCAGCGCGGCCGGGCTCGGGTAGTCGAAGACGAGCGTGGAGGGCAGCCGCACACCGGTGGCGGCGCTCAGGCGGTTGCGGAACTCGACCGACGTCAGCGAGTCGAAGCCGAGGTCGCTGAAACCGCGGGCGGGGTCGACGCTGTCGGCGCCCGTCCTGCCGAGCACCAGCGCGGCCTCCCGCCGGACCAGGTCGAGCAGGAACTCACCCCGCTGGGCCGCGGTCATCCCGGCGATCCTGCGGAGCAGTTCGCCGTCCTGCTGCGCGGTCGCCGCCCTGGCCCTGGCGCGGCCGGGGACGCCGACCAGCCCGCGCAGCAACGGCGACATCGACGTCTCCGAGGCGTGGGCGCGGACGGTGGCGCGGTCGACCTTCAGCGCGAGCAGGACCGGGTGCTCCGTGCCGACGGCGACGTCGAACATCTCCATGCCCTCGGCGGACGTGATGGGCGGGAAACCGCTGCGGCGCAGGCGTTCCTCGCCCTCCTCACCGAGCCGGCCGCCCATGCCTCCCGACCACAGGCCCCACGCGATCGAGTGGGCGGCCAGGCCTTCGGCGCGCCGGCGGGCCGCCAGCGCGTCGAGGAAGCTGTTGGCCGCGGCGTAGTTGGCCTGTCCCGCGTTGCCGAGCACGCCGGCGGCCGAGGAGAACAGGACGAACCAGCGCAGCGGCAGGTGCCGGGTCAGCTCGTGCAGGTGCCAGGCGGCGGCGACCTTGGGGCCGAAGACGCGGTCCACCCGCTGCGGGGTCAGCGCGTCGACGAGACCGTCGTCCAGAACGCCCGCCGCGTGCACGACACCGGTCAGCGGGTGCTCCGCCGGGACGGTGGCGAGCAGGTCCGCCACGGCGTCTCGGGAGGCGGCGTCGCAGGCGACGACCGTGACGTCGGCGCCCAGGCCCGTCAGGTCCGCGACCAGCTCGGCCGCACCCGGTGCGTCCGGGCCTCGCCTGCTGGTCAGCAGCAGGTGTCGGACGCCGTGCTCGGTCACCAGGTGCCGGGCGAGCGCCCCGCCGAGGTCGCCGGTGCCACCGGTGATCAGCACGGTGCCGTCCGGCTCGGGACCGGCGGGGATCGTCAGCACCAGCTTGCCGATGTGCTTTGCCTGGCTGAAGAAGCGGAACGCCTCGGGGGCGCGCCGCACGTCCCAGACGCGGGTCGGCAGAGGGGTGAGGACACCGCTGTCGAACAGCGCGACGACCTCGGCCCACATCCGGGAGACGAGCTCCAGCTCGGCCTCGACCAGGTCGAAGGGCTGGTAGACGACTCCCTCGTGACGCGCGGCGACCTCCCGCGGGTCGCGCAGGCCCGCCTTGCCCATCTCCATGAACCGGCCGCCGCGCGGGAGCAGCCGCAGCGAGGCGTCGACGAAGTCGCCGGTCAGCGCATCCAGCACGACGTCGACGCCACGACCGCCGGTGGTGGCCGTGAAGTGCTGCTCGAAGTCGAGCGTGCGGGAGTCGGCGATGTGGTCGTCGTCGAGCCCCGCGTCCCGCAGGACGTGCTGCTTGCCGGTGCTCGCGGTGGCGTAGACCTCCGCGCCGAGGTGCTTCGCGATCTGCAGGGCGGCCATGCCGACGCCTCCGGCACCGGCGTGGACCAGCACCGACTCGCCCGCGCGGAGCCCGGCCAGTTCCTTGAGCCCGTAGTAGGCGGTCAGGAACACGAGCGGGACCGAGGCCGCGGTCTCGAACGACCAGCCGTCGGGAATCCGCGTCACGTAGGCGCGGGGCGCGGTGGCGATCGTGCCCAGGCCGCCGTCCGTCACGCCCATCACGGCCTCGCCGACGGCCAGGTCCGTCACCCCGGACCCGACCTCGAGCACCACGCCCGCCACCTCCTTGCCGAGGTGGCCGGGCTCGCCCTCGAACATGCCGAGCACGTTCAGCACGTCGCGGAAGTTGAGGCCCGCCGCCGCGACGGCGATCCGGACGTCGTGCGGTGCCAGCGGTTCCAGCACCTGCGGGTACGGCTCCAGGCGCAGGTTGTCCAGCGTGCCGCGACCGGTCATGCCCAGTCCCCAGGCCGCCGCGGCCGGCGGGACGAGCTCGTCGGTGCCCGGCAGCGAGGCCAGGTGCGGCACGGCGAACCCACCGTCGCGGGAGAGCAGCTGCGGCTCCCCGGTCGCCAGGGCCGCCCCGAGCTCCGCGGAGGTCGGTGCGTCGGCGTCGGTGTCGATCAGCACGTACCGGCCTGGGTGCTCGGACTGGGCCGAGCGCACGAGGCCCCAGACGGCGGCGGCCGCCGGGTCGATCCGGTCCGTGCCGGCCGCGTCCCGGGTCAGCACGACCAGCGTGGTGCCGTCCAGGCGCTCGTCGGTGCCCCACCGCTGGAGCACGGAGAGGACCCGGTTGGTCTCCGCCAGTGCGGTGCCCGCCACGTCCTCGGCCTGGGTGCGCACCGGGAGCACGACGACCGGCGGGGGCGGGACGTCGTCGTCCAGGTCGTCGAGGAAGGCCCACTCGACTTCGTTCCCACCAGAATTGGTAAGCGCTTTCCACTCGATGCGGTACAGGGAGTCCGGGCCCTCGGGTTCGGCCGTCCTGAACTGGTCCGCGCTGATCTGGCGCAGCAGCAGCGCGCCGATGGTGGCCACCGGAGCGCCGACGCCGTCCGCGACCCGGAGCGTGACGGCGTCCGACTGGCCGGGGGTGAGCCGCAACCGCAGCGTGGTGGCGCCGACCGCGTGCAGGGCGACGTCCTGCCACAGGTAGGGGATCCGGGGACCGGAGTCCTCGTCGGCGGTGAGACCGATGGCGTGCAGGCAGGAGTCGAGCAGTGCCGGGTGCAGGCCGAACGCCTCCGCGTCCTTCTGCGCGTCGCCCTCCTCGGGCAGGCGCAGTTCGGCGTAGACCTCGTCGCCGAGGCGCCAGGCCGCTCGCAGGCCGCGGAACACCGTCCCGTACTCCAGGCCGTTGCGGGCGAAGGCTTCGTAGACGTCACCGAGGTCGACCGCTTCGGCACCGCGCGGGGGCCACTCGGCGAGGTCGAAGTCGGGTGCCGCGGCCGCGGGGGTCAACGTGCCGGAGGCGTGCTGGGTCCAGGCGCCCTCGCCGGTGCGGGAGTGCAGGGACACCGGCCGGCGGCCCGCCTCGTCCGGAGCGGCCAGCACGACCTGGAGGTCGCGCGGACCGTCCAGGAACACCGGTTCGAACAGGGTGAGCTCTTCCAGGTGCGGGCATCCGGCCTCGTCGCCCGCGCGCAGCGCCAGTTCGACCAGGGCCGTGCCCGGCAGGAGCGCGGTGCCCGCGACGACGTGGTCCGCGAGCCACGGGTGCGTCGACAGCGAGACCTTGCCGGTGAGGACGAGCCCGGAGTCGTCGGCCAGTGCCACCGAGGCACCGAGCAGCGGGTGGCGGGCGTCGGTCAGGCCCAGCCCGGCCGGGTCTCCCGCGCCGCCGGCGGACTGCAGCCAGTAGCTGTCGTGCTGGAACGCGTAGGTGGGCAGCTCCGCCGCACGGGCTCCGGTGCCCTCGTAGAACCTTCGCCAGTCCACGCGGCCGCCGCGCACGTGCAGTGCGGCGAGGGCGGTCGTCGCGGTCACCGGTTCCGGACGGCCGGCGCGCAGCATCGGCACGGCGAGCACGTCCTCGTCGGGCAGGACGCGCGCGACCAGGGCGGTCAGCACCGAGTCGGGTCCCAGCTCGACGAACCGCGAGACCCCTTCGGAGCGCAGCCAGGTGATGGCGTCGGAGAACCGGACGGCCTGGCGGACGTGCCGCGGCCAGTAGCCCGGCGCGGTGACCTCGTCGGTGCCGGCCAGTTTGCCGGACACGTTCGACACCACCGGAATGGTCGCGGCGGAGTAGGAGACGCTCTCCGCGACCGCGGCGAACTCGGCGAGCATGCCGTCCATCCGCGCCGAGTGGCACGCGTGCGTCATGCGCAGCCGCTTGGTCTTGCGGCCCCGCGCGGCGAACGACTCCGCCACCACGAGGACCGCGTCCTCGTCACCGGACAGCACCACGGCGTCGGGGCCGTTGACGGCACCGATCTCGACGCCGCGGGTGAGCACGGCGCGCACCTCGTCCTCGGCGGCCTGGACGCTGACCATCGCGCCGCCGGCGGGCAGCGACTCCATGAGCCTGCCGCGCGCGGCGACCATCTTCGCGGCGTCCGCCAGCGTCCAGACACCGGCCACGTGCGCGGCGGTGAGCTCACCGATGGAGTGGCCGCCGACGAAGTCCGGACGGGCGCCCCAGGACTCCAGCAGCCGGTACAGCGCCACCTCGACGGCGAACAGCGCCGGCTGCAGGTAGGTCATCCGGTCCAGGAGGTCCTGGTCGTCGCCGAACACCACGCCGGCGAGCGGCCGGTCGAGGTGCTCGTCGAGTGCCGCCGCCACCGCGTCGAACGCCGCGGCGTAGGCGGGAAAGGCCTGATACAGCTCGCGGCCCATGCCGCAGCGCTGGCTGCTCTGCCCGGTGAACAGGAACGCCGTGCGCCCGATCAGCGGGGTGCCCTCGACCACGGCGGGCGAGGGCGTGCCCTGCGCCAGCGCGGTGAGCCCGGCGACGAGGTCGTCGCGGGTCGAGCCGACGACCGCGGCACGCCGGTCGAGCGCGGCCCGGCCGGTCGCCAGGGAGTAGGAGAAGTCGAGCGGAGCGATCCCGTCCACCGCGTCGAGGGCGCGGGAGGCCTGTGCCCGCAGGGCGTTCCCGGTCTTGGCCGAGAGCACCCACGGCAGCACCGCGGGAGACGTCCGTTCGACGTCCTCCTGCTCCTCCACGACCTGTTCGAGGATGACGTGGGCGTTGGTGCCGCTCAGGCCGAACGACGACACCGCGCCGCGGCGGGGCCGGTCGACGGCGGGCCAGGGGCGCTGCTCGGTGAGCAGTTCCACCGCGCCCGCCGACCAGTCGACGTGGGGCGACGGCTCGTCGACGTGGAGCGTGCGCGGCAGCACGCCGTGCCTCATGGCCTCGACGACCTTGATGATCCCGGCGACGCCCGCGGCCGCCTGGGAGTGACCGATGTTGGACTTGATGGAACCCAGGTACAGCGGCTCGTCGCGGTCCTGGCCGTAGGTCGCGAGCACCGCCTGCGCCTCGATCGGGTCGCCGAGACGGGTGCCCGTGCCGTGCGCCTCCACGAAGTCGACGTCCGAAGTGGACAGACGGGCGTTCGCCAGCGCCTGGCGGATCACCCGTTGCTGGGACGGGCCGCTGGGAGCGGTCAGGCCGTTGGAGGCCCCGTCCTGGTTGACCGCCGAACCGCGGACGACCGCCAGGACGCGGTGCCCGTTGCGGCGGGCGTCCGACAGCTTCTCCAGCAGGAGCACACCGGCACCCTCGGCCCACCCGGTGCCGTCGGCCGCGGCGGCGAAGGCCTTGCACCGCCCGTCGACGGCCAGCCCGCGCTGGCGGGAGAACTCGACGAACGTCTCCGGCGTGGACATAACGGTGACGCCGCCGACCAGGGCGAGCGAGCACTCACCGGTGCGCAGGGCGTGCCCGGCCAGGTGTAGAGCGACCAAAGAGGACGAGCACGCGGTGTCGATGGTGACCGCGGGCCCTTCCAGGCCGAAGGTGTAGGAGACCCGGCCGGACAGCACGCTGTTGGACGAGCCCGTGCCCACGAAGCCTTCGACGTCCTCGGACACCGACGTCAGCCCGGACACGTACTCCGTGCGCATCGCGCCGGCGAACACACCGGTGGCACTCCCCCGCAGCGAGGCGGGGGTGATCCCGGCCCGCTCCAGCGCCTCCCACGTGACCTCCAGCAGCAAGCGCTGCTGCGGGTCCATGGCCAGCGCCTCGCGGGGCGAGATCCCGAACAGCTCCGCGTCGAACCTGTCGGCGTCGTGCAGGAACCCGCCCGCGGTGGTGTAGGTGGTGCCGCGGTGGTCGGGGTCGGGGTGGTAGAGCGAGGCGGCGTCCCAGCCCCGGTTGTCCGGGAAGGTGGTCACGCCGTCCTCGCCCTGCTCCACCAGTCGCCAGAGGTCCTCCGGCGAGTTCACCCCGCCGGGGTACCGGCAGGCCATCCCGATGACGGCCAGCGGCTCGGACGCGCTCTCCTGCACCGCGTCCAGGCGGCGCCTGGTGTCGCGGAGCTCGGTCGTCAACCGCTTCAAGTAGTCGAGCGTCCGGTCGTCGCTGGTCATGCCGATTCCTCCTCGTGGCAGCGTCCAGTGCGGACGCTGCCACCAACGCAAAAGGTGGAAGTGGGTCAGAGTTCGTTGTCGAGCAGGGAGAACATGTCGTCCAAAGTGGCCGATTCGAGGTCCGCCCGGTCGTCCGAGCCCGCGCCGGTCTTGTCCCGCCACAGCGCGACCAGCTGGCGCAGCCTCGTTTCCACGCGTGCCCCGTCGGTGGTCGCCGGGTCCAGCGCCGACAGCGCCGTCTCCAGCCGGCCGATCTCACCGTCCACACCGGACGACTCGGCGGCGGCCGCGGGGACCACCTCCGCCTGGAGGAACTCCGACATGGCGTCCGGAGTCGGGTAGTCGAAGATCAGCGTCGCCGGCAGGCGCAGGCCGGTGGCCTCGCCGAGCCGGTTGCGCAGCTCGACCGCGGTCAGCGAGTCGAAGCCCAGGTCGGTGAACGCCCGGTCGGGCTCGACCACGCCCGGTCCGGAGTGACCGAGCACCGCCGCCGCCTGCGTGCGCACCACGTCGAGCAGTGCCTGCCGGGCGTCGGCCTGGGACAGACCGGTCAGCCGCCGCTTCAGCTCCTCCGCCTGTCCCGCGGCGTCGGCCGAGGCCGACCGGCGGGCCCGCTGCGGCGGCACGAGCGCCCGCAGCAGCGGTGGCACGGAAGAGGTCTGGGCGTGCGCCCTCAGCCCGGCCAGATCCAGCTTCACCGGCACCGTCACCGGTGCCGCCATGGACGTCGCCAGGTCGAAGAGCGCCAGCCCCTCGTCCGGGGTGAGCGCACCGACGCCGTCGCGTGCCATCCGGCCGCCGTCCGTCGCCTCGCCCATGCCGTCGGCCCAGAGACCGTAGGCGAGGGACGAGGCGGGCAGACCCAGCGAGCGCCGGTGTTCCGCGAGTGCGTCGAGGAACGTGTTCGCCGCGGCGTAGTTCGCCTGGCCCGGTGCGCCCAGGACGCCCGCGGCCGAGGAGAACAGGACGAACATCGCCAGGTCTCGTCCTCGCGTGAGCTCGTGCAGGTTCCAGGCCGCGTCCACCTTGGGGCGCAGCACCTTCTCGAGCCGCTGCGGGGTGAGCGAGGTGAACACGCCGTCGTCGAGCACGCCGGCGGCGTGCACGACACCGGTGAGCACCGGGATGCTCTCCAGCAGGTCCTGCAGGGCGGACCGGTCGGCCACGTCGCACGCGGCGACGCGGACCTCGGCGCCCAGCCCGGTCAGTTCGGCGGCCAGTTCCCGCGCACCCGGCGCGTTCACACCGCGCCGGCCCACGAGAACGAGGTCCCGCACGCCGCGGGTGGTGACGAGGTGCCGGGCCACGACGGCGCCGAGACCACCGGTACCGCCGGTCACGAGGACCGTGCCGCGCACGTCCAGTGCCCGCGGCACGGTCAGGACGACCTTGCCGGTGTGCCGGGCCTCGGAGAGGTGGCGGAGCGCCTCGGGAGCCTCGCGGACGTCCCAGGAGCGGACCGGCAGCGGGGTGAGCGCACCCGACTCGAACATCGTGATCAGCTCCTCCCACATCGTCGCGATCCGGTCGGCGCCCGCGTCGTCCAGATCGAGCGCCCGGTAAGTCACACCTGGATACTGCCCTGCGAAATCGCTGATTTGGCGAAGATCGCCGTTCCCCATTTCCACGAACCGCCCACCGCGCGGCAACAGCCGCATCGACGCGTCGGTGAACTCGCCCGGCAGACCGCCGAGGACGACGTCGACACCGCGGCCGTGGGTGGAGGCCAGGAACTCCTCCGCGAAGCCGGGGGTGCGCGAGGAGGCGATGCGGCTGTCGGGCATGCCCGCCACCCGCAGGACGTCCCGCTCGTCGTCACCGGCCGTGCCGTAGACCTCCGCACCGAGGTGGCGGGCGATCTGGGTGGCGGCCATGCCCACGTCGCCGGCCGCGGCGTGGATGAGCACCGACTCCCCGGTGGACACCCCCGCCAGGTCCTTGAGCGCGTACCAGGCGGTCAGGAACGCCAGCGGCACGGAGGCCGCCTGCTCGAACGTCCACTGGTGGGGCACCTTGGTGACGAGCGCGCGCTCGGCGCGGACGACCGGCCCGACACCGCCGGACACCAGGCCCATCACCGGATCGCCGACGCGGAGGTCCGTGACGCCCTCCCCCAGCTCCAGCACGACGCCCGCGACTTCGCGGCCGAACAGCCCGGCGTCACCGGAGCGGCCGCCCGGGGCGGTGAGCACGTCCTGGGAACTCGCTCCCGCGGCGCGGACGCCGATCCGCACCTCGTGTGCGGCCAGGAGCGCGGCGGCCTCCGGGAAGGGTTGGAGCGTGAAGCGGTCCGGGTCCGCTCCTCCCGGGGAGTCCACCCGCCAGGTGTCCTCGCCAGGCGGGGGCACCAGTTCCGGCGCACTGCTCGCGGGCAGCAACCGGCAGGCGTGCACGACGCCGTCGCGCACCGCCAGTTGCGTCTCCTCGCCGAGGTTCGCGAGCGCCAGGTCCACGTCGTCCCCGGAGGCGTCGAGCAGCACCAGCCGGCCCGGGTTCTCCGCCTGGGCACTGCGGACGAGGCCCCAGAGCGAGGCCGTGACCGGGTCGACGGCGTCGGAACGGCGTGCCCGCACCGCGTCGCGGGTGAGCACGACGAGCCTGCCGTCCGCGTTGCGCTCGTCCGCCAGCCAGTCCTGGACGGTGGCGAGGGTGCTCACCAGCACGGCGTGCACGGCCTGCGGGACCGGCTGTTCGGGCGCCCCCACCCTGAGCACCGCCACCGGCGGCGCGGTGTCACCGGCCTCGTCGAGGTACGACCAGGCGACCGGGTCGACGCCGCCCGCCACCGGGACCCACTCCGTCCGGAACAGACTGTCCGAAGTGGACGGACTGGTGTCGAGCTGCTCGGCCGAGACCTCGCGCAGCACCAGGGATCCGACGGTGAGCACCGGTGCACCCGCGGTGTCGGTGAGCTCCAGCCGGACCGTGTTGGCGTCGGTCGGGGTCACCGTCACGCGCACGGCGGTCGCGTTCGTGGCGTGCAGCGAGACGTCGCGCCACAGGAACGGCAGGAGCGCGGTCGTGTCACCGGCGAACCCGAGCAGCCCGATCGGGTGCAGGGCCGCGTCGAGCATCGCCGGGTGGATGCCGAACCGCGCCACGTCCCCGTGCGCCGCCTCCGGCAGCACCACGTCGGCGAAGATCTGCTCGTCGTGCAGCCAGGCGGAGGTGACGCCCTGGAACACGGGGCCGTAGCCCAGGCCCGTGGCCGCCAGGTCGGCGTAGAGGCCCTCCAGGTCGAGGACCTCCGCTCCTGCGGGCGGCCATGCGCCGGCCGCCGCCGGGAGGGGTTCCTCGTCGGGCATGAGCACGCCTGCCGCGTGCTGCGTCCACGGTTCCCCGACGGAGGCGTCGGCCTGCCTCGAGTACACCGCGACCTCGCGCCCGCCGTCCGCGGCCGCGGCGCCGACCACGACCTGCACGGCCAGCCCGCCGTGGTCGGGCAGCACCATGGGCGCCGCGAGGGTCAGTTCGGCCACCCTCGCGCAGCCGAGCTCGTCGCCCGCGCGGACGGCCATCTCGACCAGGGCCGCGCCGGGGACCAGCACGGTGCCGAGCACGGTGTGGTCCAGGAGCCACGGCTGGGTGGAGCGCGACAGCCTGCCGAAGCAGATCAGCCCGTCCCCGTTCGGCGTCGTCGCGGTCGCGCCGAGCAACGGGTGCTCGGTCGTCGACAGTCCGAGCCCGGCGGCGTCACCGGTCGCCTGACCGCTCTCGAGCCAGTAGCGCTCGCGCTGGAACGCGTAGGTCGGGAGCTCGGTGCGCCGCGCTCCGGTACCGGCGAAGAACGCCTCCCAGTCCACGGCCACGCCCGCCGCCACCAGACGGCTGAAGGCGCTCGTCGCGGACTGCGGCTCGCCGCGGTCCTTGCGCAGCAACGGGACGAACACCGCGCCGTCGCCCACACAACCGTGCCCCATCGCGGACAGCACGCCGTCCGGACCCAGCTCGGCGAACTTGGTGACGCCCGCGGCCTCCAGCGCGCGCATCCCGTCGGCGAACCGGACGGTGTCGCGGACGTGCCGGACCCAGTACTCCGGGTCGGTCAGCTCGGTCGCGAGCTCGCCGGTCACGTTCGACACCACCGGCAGCACGGGCTCCCGGTAGTCGAGCGACCGCGCGACTTCGGCGAACTCGGCGAGCATCGGTTCCATCAACGCCGAGTGGAAGGCGTGCGAGACCTCCAGCCGCCTGGTCCGGCGGCCGCGTGCGCGGAACACCTCGGCCACGGCCAGCGTCGGGGCCTCCGCACCGGACAGCACGACGGCGGACGGGCCGTTGACGGCGGCCAGGCCCACCTCGGCGGTGAGGTGCTCGCGCACCTCGTCCTCGGTGGCCTCGACGGCCACCATCGCGCCTCCGGCGGGCAGTGCCTGCATCAGCCGCCCGCGCGCCTCGACCAGCGTGACCGCGTCCCGCAGGGACAGCACCCCGGCGACGTGCGCCGCGCTCAGCTCACCGATGGAGTGCCCGGCCAGGAAGTCCGGCCGCACACCCCACGACTCGACCAGCCGGTACAGCGCGACCTCCAGCGCGAACAGCGCCGGTTGCGCGGTGCCCGTGCGGTTCAGGACCGCCGCGTCGGCGATGTCCCGGATCCCCGGCAGCAGCGCCGCGATCTCGTCGTAGGCCTCGGCGAACACGGGGAACGCCGCGTGCAGCTCACGTCCCATGCCCAGCCGCTGGGAACCCTGACCCGTGAACAGCACGGCGAGCTTGCCCGGGACGGCACGGCCGGTCGTCACGTTCGCCGCCGTCACACCGTCCGCCAGGGCGGCGAGCCCGGCGCGCACGTCGGCGGGGCTGCCGGTCACGACCGCGCTGCGCTCGTGCGCGGCACGCGTGGTGACCAAGGAGTACGCGACGTCCACCGGTTCGGCGAGCTCCGCGTTGAGCAGACGCGCCGCCTGCTCGCGCAGCGCGTTCTCGGTCCGTCCGGAGAGGACGTACGGCAGCAGCGCCGGCGTCCTGACCTCGCGCGGGGCCACCGGGACGTCCGGTCCCTGTTCGAGGATCACGTGGGCGTTGGTGCCGCTGATGCCGAACGCCGAGACAGCCGCCCGGCGCGGACGGTCGCGCTTCACCCACAGCCGGGCCTCGGTCGCCAGTTCGACCGCACCCCCGGCCCAGTCCACGTGCGGGGACGGCGAGTCGATGTGCAGGCTCGCCGGGACGACGCCGTGCCGCATCGCCTCGACCATCTTGATGATCCCGGCGACGCCGGCCGCGGCCTGGGTGTGGCCGATGTTGGACTTCACCGAGCCGAGCACCAGCGGCACGTCCCGGTCCTGGCCGTAGGTGGCCAGCAGCGCCTGCGCCTCGATCGGATCGCCCAGCGCGGTGCCGGTGCCGTGCGCCTCGACCGCGTCCACGTCCGAAGTGGACAGTTGGGCGGCGGCGAGGGCCTGGCGGATCACCCGGACCTGGGACGGGCCGTTCGGCGCGGTGAGGCCGTTCGACGCGCCGTCCTGGTTCACCGCGGAACCCCGGACCACCGCGAGGACGCGGTGACCGTGGCGCTGGGCGTCGGACAACCGCTCCAGGAGCAGGAAGCCCGCGCCCTCCGACCAGCCGGTGCCGTCCGCCGCCGCGGCGAACGGCTTGCACCGGCCGTCGGCGGCCAGACCGCGCTGCCGCGAGAACTCGATGAACGGGTTCGGCGTGGCCATCACCGTCGCACCGCCCGCCAGCGCCAGGTCGCAGTCGCCCGACCGCAGGGCCTGTGCCGCGAGGTGCAGTGCGACCAGCGACGACGAGCACGCCGTGTCGACCGAGACGGCGGGCCCCTCCAGCCCGAAGGTGTAGGACACGCGGCCGGACAGCACGCTGTTCGCGCTGCCGGTGCCGAGCAGGCCCTCGAACCCGTCGGGAGTGCTCGTCAGGCGGGAGGCGTAGTCGTTGTACATCACGCCGGCGAACACACCGGTGGGGCTGCCCTTGAGCGTCGCCGGGTCGATCCCGGCGCGCTCGAAGGCCTCCTGCGCGGTCTCGAGCAGCAGGCGCTGCTGCGGGTCGACGGTCATCGCCTCGCGCGGCGAGATGCCGAAGAACTCGGCGTCGAAGTCCGCCGCGTCGAGCAGGAACCCGCCCTCGCGGGCGTAGCTCGTCCCGGTGTGGTCGGGGTCCGGGTGGTACAGGCCGTCGAGGTCCCAGCCGCGGTCGGCGGGGAACGGCGTGATGGCGTCGGTGCCCTCCGCGACCAACCGCCAGAGGTCCTCCGGCGAGCGGACGCCTCCGGGGTAGCGGCAGCTCATCGCGATGATCGCGATCGGCTCGTCCGGGGCGGCGGACCGCACCGGCACCACCGCGGCGGTCTCCGTCGCGCCCAGGAGCTCGGTGCGGACGTAGTCGGCCAGCGCCCGGGGCGTCGGGTAGTCGAAGATCAGCGTCGCCGGCAGGCGCAGGCCGGTGGCCTCGCCGAGCCGGTTGCGCAGCTCGACCGCCGTGAGCGAGTCGAAGCCCAGCTCGGTGAACGCGCGCCCCACCTCCACCGCGGCCGTGCCGCTGTGGCCCAGCACCTCGGCGACGCGCACCCGGACGAGGTCCGTCACGTGCGCCTGCTGGTCGGCCGCGGAGAGCCTCGACAGCGTTTCCAGCAGCGCCGACACCGCCTGGGCGTTCACGGCGCTGCGCAGGCGCGGCACCCGGACCAGGCCGCGCAGCACGGCCGGGATCGGCGACGTGCGGGCGTGCACCTGCAACGTCGCGAGGTCCAGCTTCACCGGCACCGGCACCGCCGTCTCCGCCGCGAGCGCGGAGTCGAACAGCGCCAGACCCTCCTCTTCGGACAGTGCGCCGAAACCGTCACGGCCCAACCGGTCCACGTCGGACCCGTCGCCCATTCCGTCGGCCCACAGGCCGTAGGCCAGGGACCGGGCGGGCAGCCCCGCGGCGACCCGCTGCCCGGCCAGTGCGTCGAGGACCGCGTTCGCCGCGGCGTAGTTCGCCTGCCCGGGACCGCCGAGGATGCCGGAGACCGAGGAGAGCAGGACGAACTGGCTCAGCGGACGATCCCGCGTCAGCTCGTGCAGCGTCACGGCCGCGTCGGCCTTGGGACGCAGCACGGTGTCGACCCGGTCCGGCGTCAAAGCCGTGACCACGCCGTCGTCGAGCACACCGGCGGCGTGCACGACCCCGGTCAGGTCGGGGATCGAGTCCAGCAACGCTGCCAGGGCATCCCCGTCCGCGACGTCGCACGCCTCGACCCGCGCGCCCAGTTCCGCGGCGAGGTCGGCCGCTCCGGGCGCTTCGAGGCCACGACGGCTGGTCAGCACCAGCTTCGTGACGCCGTGCACCCGCGCGAGGTGCCGGGCGACGGCGGCGCCGATCCCGCCCGTGCCACCGGTCACGAGGACGGTGCCCTCGCCCCACGCGGCCGGCTCTGCGGTACGTGCCCGGACGAGCCGGGGTGCCAGCGTCTGTCCCTTGTGGACGCGAACCTGCGGTTCGCCGGTCGCCAGCGCCGCGTCGACGTCGTCGCCTTCGACGATGACGAACCGGCCGGGGTTCTCGGACTCCGCGCTGCGGACCAGGCCGCGCACCGCCGCACCGGCCAGCGAGTCGTCGGTCACGACGACCAGCCGTGCGTCGGAGAACCGCTCCTCGGCGAGGAAACCCTGGATCTCCGTCAGGGTGCTGTGCAGCACGTCCCGGTAGTCGCCCGCGGGGACGTCCAGGACCAGCGCCGCGGGAACGTCGTCGCCGACCTCCCGCAACGGCAGGTGCTCGACCGGGGTCTCCTGTGCGGGCACGGGAACCCACGTCAGCTCGTACAGCGGCTCGTCGGTCGTGCGCAGCTGCTCCGCGGAGGCGGCGCGGACGACCAGGGAGCCGATCGTGGCGACGGGCACGCCGGTGCTGTCGGCGACGAGCACCGAGACCCGGTCGGCGCCGGTCGAGGTGACCCGGACGCGCAGGGTGGTCGCGCCGGTCGCGTGCAGGGTCACCGAGCCGAACGAGAACGGCAGGCGAGTCCCCTCCCCCGCGATCAGCCCGATCGTGTGCAGCGCCGCGTCGAGCAGCGCGGGGTGCAGGCCGAACCGGCCGGCCTGGTCGTGCTCCGACTCGGGCAGCGCGACCTCGGCCCAGACGTCGTCGCCGGCGCGCCAGGCGGCCCGCAGGCCCTGGAAGACCGGCCCGTAGCTCAGCCCGGCGGCCTCGAAGTCCTCGTAGAGCCCGTCGAGCTCCACCGCCTCGCCCGCGGGCGGCCAGGCCGCCAGGTCGAACGCCGGCGCGGACGTCGCGGGCGACAACGTGCCCGCCGCGTGCTCGGTCCACGATCCGTGCGCCCCGCGGGTGTGCACCGACACCGGTCGCCGCCCGGCGCCGTCGGCCGCGCCGACGAGCACCTGGACGTCCAGCGAACCGGACGCCGGCAGCAGCAGCGGCGCCTGCACCGTCAGCTCCTCGACCGCGGCACAGCCGGCTTCCTCGCCGGCGCGCACGACCAGTTCCAGGAGCCCGGTCCCGGGCAGGAGCACGGTGCCCAGCGCGGCGTGGTCCGCGAGCCACGGGTGCGTGGCCAGGGACAGCCTGCCGGTGAGCGCCCAGCCGTCACCGTCGGCGAACGGCACGGCGGCACCGAGCAGCGGGTGCTCGGTGGGCACGAGACCGACGGACGAGACGTCCGCGCCCGCGCCGGACGAGGCGAGCCAGAACCTCTGGTGCTGGAACGCCGAGGTCGGCAGGTCGACGACCCGTGCGCCGGTCCCGGCGAACACCGCGGACCAGTCGACCTGCTCCCCGCTCGTGTACGAGGCGGCGAGTCCGGTCAGCGCGGACGTAGCCTCGTCGCGGTCCTTGCGCAGGAACGAGGTGAAGAGGCCGTCGGCGCTGTCGGCACCCATCGCCGACAGCACGCCGTCCGGGCCGACCTCGAGGAACCGCGTGACGCCCTTGTCCCCCAGCCAGGAGACGGCGTCGGCGAAGCGCACGGTCGCCCGGACGTGCTCGACCCAGTGGCCGGAATCGGTCAGCCGGTCGGTGACGAGCTCCCCGGTGACCGTGGAGACGACCGGGATCGACGGCGCCGTGTAGGTCAGCGATCGCGCGACCTCGCCGAACTCGGCGAGCATGGGCTCCATGAGCGCCGAGTGGAAGGCGTGTGAGACCGCCAGCCGCTTGGTGCGGCGGCCGAGCTCCTCGAACCTCGCGGCGACCTCGAGGGTCGGCGAGGCGGCACCGGAGAGCACCACGGCGTTCGGGCCGTTGACCGCGGCCAGGGACACCTCGGGCGACAGGAACTCCTGGACCTCGGCCTCGGTCGCCTGGACGGCGACCATCGCGCCGCCCTCGGGCAGCGCCTGCATCAGCCGGCCCCGCGCCGACACCAGCTTCGCCGCGTCCTCCAGCGACAGGACACCGGCGACGTGCGCCGCCGCGATCTCACCGATCGAATGCCCGGCAACGAAGTCCGGCGTGACGCCCCACGAACTCACCAGGCGGAACAACGCCACTTCCAGCGCGAAGATCGCCGGCTGCGCGTTGCTCGTCCGAGCGAGCACGTCGGCGTCGGAGATGTCCCTGATGCCGGGCAGGAGTGCGCAGACCTCGTCGTAGGCCCGGGCGAAGACCGGGAAGGCCTCGTACAGCCCGGAACCCATGCCGGGTCGCTGCGAGCCCTGGCCGGTGAACAGCACGGCCGTCCGTCCGGAGAGGACCCGGCCGGTCGTGACCGACGCCGTGGTCCCGCCGGACGAGAGCGCGGTCAGACCGGCGCGCAGCTCCTCCGCGGTGGAACCGACCACGACAGCCCGGTGGTCGTGCGAGGTGCGCGTGGTGGCAAGGGAAAGCCCGAGGTCGGCGTGCAGGCCGTCGACCGCCAGCAAGCGGGCCGCCTGCTCGTGCAGTGCCTGCTCGGTGCGGCCGGAGACCACCCACGGCACGACGGGGAGCTCGACGTCCTCGCGCGGCGCGACGGGCTCGTCCCGCACCTGCTCCAGGATCACGTGTGCGTTGGTGCCGCTGATGCCGAAGGACGACACGGCGGCGCGACGCGGCCGGTCGACGTCGGGCCAGGCGCGCTGCTCGGTGAGCAGGCTGACGTCACCGGATGCCCAGTCGACGTGCGGGGTCGGCTCGTTCAGGTGCAGCGTCGCGGGAAGCACGCCGTGGCGCAGCGCCTGCACCATCTTGATCACGCCCGCCACACCGGCCGAGGCCTGGGTGTGGCCGATGTTCGACTTGATTGAGCCGAGGTAGAGCGGCTCCTCCTCGCGCTCCTGGCCGTAGGTGGCGAGCAGCGCCTGGGCCTCGATCGGGTCGCCCAGCGGGGTGCCGGTGCCGTGCGCCTCGACGACGTCCACAGTGGACGAGGCAATGCCCGCACTGGCCAGCGCCTGCCGGATGACCCGCTGCTGCGAAGGCCCGTTCGGGGCGGTCAGGCCGTTCGACGCGCCGTCCTGGTTCACCGCGGAACCCTTGACCACGGCCAGGACCCGGTGACCGTGGCGCCGGGCGTCGGACAACCGCTCCAGCACCAGGACGCCGACGCCCTCCGACCAGCCGGTGCCGTCGGCGTCGACCGAGAAGGACTTGCACCTGCCGTCGACCGCGAGACCGCGCTGGCGGGAGAAGCCGATGAACGTGTCCGGCGAGGCCATGACGGTGACACCACCGGCCAACGCCATCGAGCACTCACCCGAGCGCAGTGCCTGCATCGCCCAGTGCATGGCGACCAGCGAGGACGAGCACGCCGTGTCGACCGTGACGGCCGGGCCCTCCAGCCCGAGGGTGTAGGCCACGCGCCCGGACAGCACGCTGCCGGACGTGCCGGTGCCGATGAAACCCTCGACGCCGTCGGGCAGCACGCCGAGGCGCGCGCCGTAGTCGTGGTACATCAACCCGGCGAACACGCCGGTCCGCGAGCCCTTGAGCCCGGACGGGTCGATCCGCGCGTGCTCCAGCGCCTCCCACGAGACCTCGAGCAGCAACCGCTGCTGCGGGTCCATCGCCAGCGCCTCGCGCGGCGAGATGCCGAAGAACTCCGGGTCGAAGTCGCCGGCGTCGTGCAGGAACCCGCCCTCGCGCGTGTAGGTCTTGCCCTGCGCGTCGGGGTCGGGGTGGTAGATGCCCTCGACGTCCCACCCGCGGTCCTCGGGGAAGCGGGTGACCCCGTCGCGGCCGTGGGTGACCAGGTCCCACAGGTCGTCGGGCGAGGCGATGCCGCCGGGGTAGCGGCAGGCCATGCCGACGATGGCGATCGGGTCGTCGCCCAGTGCCACGGAGGTGAACTCGGGCGTCACCGGGCCGGCCAGCTCGTCGACGAACTCGGCCTGGACGAACTCGGCCAGCGCGAGCGGCGTCGGGTAGTCGAACGTGAGCGTGGCGGGCAGCCGCAGTCCCGTGGCCACGTCGAGGCGGTTGCGGAGCTCAACGGCGGTGAGCGAGTCGAAGCCCAGGTCGCCGAACGCGCGGTCGGTCTCGACCGCGTCCGGGCTGGTGTGGCCCAGCACGAGCGCGACCTCGGTGCGGATCAGTTCGAGCAGCTGACGCAGCCGCTCGGCCGGGGGAAGCGCGCCCAGCCGCTGGCGCAGGCCGGTGCCTTCCTCCGCTCGCGCGGTGCGGCGCGGGCGGACCCTGACCAGGTTCCGCAGCACGTGCGGGACCACACCGGTGGCCTTCGCGCTCTCCCTGGCCGCGGCGACGTCGAGCCGCAGCGCGACCGGGTTCGCGTCGTCGCCCAGCGCGGCGAGGTCGAACAGCGCCAGGCCGTCCTCGGCCGACAGGGCCGCGAAGCCCGCGGCACCGGCCGCCTGGCCGTGGCCCATGCCCTCGTCCCACAGGCCGTAGGCGATCGACGTCGCCGGCAGGCCCTGCGCGCGGCGGTGGGCCGCCAGCCCGTCGAGGTAGCCGTTCGCCGCCGCGTAGTTGGCCTGGCCGGGCGCGCCGAGCGTGCCCGCGATCGACGAGAACGTGACGAACAGGTCGAGGCCGGTGGTCAGGTCGTGCAGGTGCCGGGCGGCCTCGGCCTTGGGGCGCAGCACGGCTTCGACGCGTTCCCGCGTCATCGCGTCGAGCACGCCGTCGTCCAGGACACCGGCCGCGTGCACGACACCGCGCAACGGCCGGTCGGCGGGGACGAGGGCGAGCGCGGTCTCGACCTGGCCGCGGTCGGAGACGTCGCACGCGGCGACCGTCACCTCCGCGCCGAGGTCGGTCAGCTCCCGCACCAGCGCGGGTGCGCCGGGGCTGTCGCCACCGGAACGGCTGACCAGCAGCAGGTTCCGGACGCCGTGGCGTTCGACGAGGCGACGGGCGACCAGCGCGCCGAGGCCTCCGGTACCGCCGGTGACGAGGACCGTGCCGTCGAGCGACCAGTCGTCGCGGCCGGTCGCCTTGGCGCGGACCAGGCGCGGGGCCCTCAGCTCGCCGTCGGCGAGCAGGACCTCCGGCTCGCCCGTGCCCACTGCGGCGGCGACGTCACCGTCGCCGTGCACCAGCACGAACCGGTCGGGGTGCTCGGCCTGCGCGCTGCGCACCAGACCGCTCACCGCGGCGTGCGCGGGAACGCCCGGGGTCGTGCGCACGACCAGCTTCGCCTCGCGGTCCTCCGCCAGCCACGACTTCAGCAGCTCCAGGACCTCGGCGGTCAGGTCTGCCACCGCGCCGTCGGCGACGACGTGGTCGACGAACGCGTCCGCCGCCGTACCGGGTGCGACCGGCACCCAGTCGATCGTGAAGAGGGCGTCCCGTTCCGCCTGGTCGGCCGATCGGAGCTGCTCCTCGCTGATCTCCCGCAGCGCGAGCCGGGCGACCGAGAGCACGGGGGCGCCGGTGACGTCGGCGACCCGCAGCGACAGCGCGCCCGAGCCCGCCGGGGCGAGCCGGACCCGCAAAGCGGTCGCACCAGCCGCGTGCAGCGTCAGGCCGGCCAGCGAGAACGGCAACCTGGCCCCGCCACCGGACAGCCCGACGGCGTGCAGCGCGGCGTCCAGCAGGGCCGGGTGCAGGCCGAACCGGCTGACGTCGGTGTCCTCGGGCAGTTCGACCTCGGCGAACGTCTCCTCGCCCCGGCTCCAGGCGGCGCGCAGGCCGCGGAACACCCCGCCGTAGTCGAGTCCGGCCTCGGTGAGGGTCGCGTAGAAGCCGTCGAGGTCGACCGGTGCGGCGTTCTCCGGCGGCCACACGGTCTCCGGTTCGCCCGGCTGCTCACCGCGGGCGAGCGTGCCGGTGGCGTGCAGGGTCCACTCGTCGTCGGTGTCGGCCGCCTCGGGACGCGAGTGGACCGTCACCGTGCGGCGACCGTCCACTTCGGAGTCCGAGACGGAGACCCGGAGCTGCACCGCCGCGCTGCCGAGCAGCAGTGGCGTCTGGAGGACGAGTTCCTCGACCGTGCCGCAGCCGACCTCGTCGCCCGCCCGGACGGCCAGTTCGGCGAACGCGGTGCCGGGGAGCAGGACCGCGCCCATGACCTTGTGCCCGGCGAGCCACGGCTGCGCGTCGAGCGACAGCCGGCCCGTGAGCACGAGTCCCCCGTTGTCCGGGAGTGCCACGGAGGCGCCCAGCAGCGGGTGGTCCAGCGCGCCGAGACCGAGGCTCGGGGCGTCTCCCGCGCCCGGCGTGGAGTGCAGCCAGAACCGCTGCCGCCGGAACGGGTAGGTGGGCAGGTCGACGACCGCCGCGGCACTGCCGGCGAAGTACTCCCGCCAGCCGATCTCCTCGCCGTGGCTGTACAGCGTGCCCAGTGCGGTGACCAGCGAGGTCGTCTCGTCGCGGTCCTTGCGCAGGGACGGGACGAACGCCGCCTCCACGGTGCCCTGCCCGAGCCCGGACAGGGCCGCGTCGGGGCCGATCTCCAGGAACCGGGTGACGTCCAGGGCGGCGAGCGCGGTCAGGCCGTCGGCGAACCGCACCGGCTTGCGCACGTGCTCGACCCAGTACTCCGGCGACGTCAGCGTGCCCGGTTCCACCAGCGCACCGGTCACGGTGGACACGATCGGCACCTTCGGTTCGCGGTACTCGATCGACTCCGCCACCGCGCGGAACTCGTCGAGCATCGGCTCCATGAGCACCGAGTGGAACGCGTGCGAGACCGCCAGCCGCTTGATGCGGCGGCCGAGCTTCTCGAACTTCTTGGCGGCCTTGAGGGTGGGCGAGGCGGCACCGGACAGCACCACGGCGTTCGGGCCGTTCACCGCGGCGAGGGACACCTTGGGAGACAGGAACTCCGCGACTTCTTCTTCCGTCGCCTCGACGGCGACCATCGCGCCACCGTCGGGCAACGCCTGCATGAGACGGCCTCGCGCGGAGACCAGCTTGGCCGCGTCCTCCAGCGACAGGACACCGGCGGCGTGTGCCGCCGCGATCTCACCGATCGAGTGTCCCGCGAGGAAGTCCGGCGTGACGCCCCACGAGCTCACCAGGCGGAACAACGCCACTTCCAGCGCGAAGATCGCGGGCTGCGCGTTGCTCGTCTGGGCGAGCACGTCGGCGTCGGTGATGTCCTTGACGCCGGGCAGGAGTTCGCAGACCTCGTCGTAGGCCCGGGTGAAGACCGGGAACTCCTCGTACAGCCCGGAACCCATGCCCAGCCGCTGGGTGCCCTGACCGGCGAACAGGAACGCCAGCCTGCCGGGAGCGGCCAGACCGGTGACCACGCCGGCGGCCTGGCCGGTGGTGGCGAACGCCGACAGCGCGGCGAGCGCGCTCTCGCGGTCGGTGCCGATCACGACGGCACGCCGTTCGTGCGACTGGCGGGTCGTCGCCAGCGAGAAACCGAGGTCCAGCAAGGACTTCGAGCCCGTGTCCGCGGCGAGGCGGCCCGCCTGGTCGCGCAGGGCCTCCTCGGACCGGGCGGACAGCACCAGCGGCACGACCGCGGGCGGGGTGCTCCGCGTCTCGGCCGCGGCGGGTGCCGGGACGTGCTCGAGCACGACGTGCGCGTTGGTCCCGCTGAAGCCGAACGACGACACGCTCGCACGGCGCGGCGCACCGGTCTCCGGCCAGTCGACCTGTTCGGTGAGCAGGCGGATCGAGCCCCGGTCCCAGTCGACCTGGCCGGACGGCGAGTCGATGTGGAGGGTGCGCGGCAGCACGCCCTTGTGCATGGCCTGCACCATCTTGATGACACCGGCGATGCCCGCGGCGGCCTGGGTGTGGCCGATGTTCGACTTCACCGACCCCAGCCACAACGGCTGCTGCCGGTCCTGGCCGTAGGTCGCGAGCAGTGCCTGCGCCTCGATGGGGTCGCCGAGCCGGGTGCCCGTCCCGTGCGCCTCCACCGCGTCGACGTCCGAAGTGGACAGACCGGCGTTGGCCAGCGCCTGCCGGATCACCCGCTGCTGCGAAGGCCCGTTCGGGGCGGTCAAGCCGCTGGACGCGCCGTCCTGGTTCACCGCGGAACCCTTGAGCAGCGCGAGCACCGGGTGGCCGTTGCGCCGCGCGTCGGACAACCGCTCCAGCAGCACCATGCCGACGCCCTCGCCCCAGCTGACGCCGTCGGCGCCGTCGGCGAAGGCCTTGCAGCGGCCGTCGAGCGCCATGGCCTGCTGCTTGCTGAAGTCGATGAACGGGCCGGGCGTGGACATCACGGTCACACCACCGGCGAGGGCCAGCTCGCACTCACCGGAACGCAGCGAGTGGGCGGCCATGTGCAACGCCACCAGCGACGACGAGCAGGCGGTGTCGACGGACACGGCCGGACCCTCGAAGCCGAAGGTGTAGGCGATCCGCCCGGACATCATCGAGCCCGAGGTGCCGGTGCCGAGGAACCCCTCGACGTCGTCGGGGATCGTCTTCAGCTGCGAGGCGTAGTCGTGGTAGATCGCGCCGGCGAACACGCCGGTCGTGCTGCCGCGCAGGTCCGCGGGCTTGAGCCCGGCGCGTTCGAACGCCTCCCAGGAGACCTCCAGCAGCAACCGCTGCTGCGGGTCCATGGCCAGCGCCTCGCGCGGCGAGATCCGGAAGAACTCCGGGTCGAAGTCGCCCGCGTCCTCCAGGAAGGCCCCGACCCGCGTGTTCGAGACGCCCTGCTTGCCGGGCGTGGTGTCGAACAGCGCCGCCAGGTCCCACCCGCGGTCGTCGGGGAACGGGGAGATCCCCTCGCGGCCCTCGGACACCAGCGTCCAGAGGTCCTCCGGAGAACGCACGCCGCCGGGGAACCGGCAGCTCATGGCGACGATCGCGATGGGGTCGTCGGCGGCGGCGACCTGCGCCCGCACCTGGGGCGCACCCGCGACGCCCAGCTCGCCGAGCAGTTCGGCGCGCAGGAAACCCGCCAGCGCGACCGGGGTGGGGTGGTCGAACGTCACCGTCGACGGCAGGCGCAGGCCGGTCGCGGAGCTGAGGCGGTTGCGCAGCTCGACAGAGGTCAGCGAGTCGAAGCCCAGGTCCAGGAACCCGCGGCCGGGCTCGATGCCACCGGGGGTCACGTGGCCGAGCACCAGCCCGACCTCGGTGCGGACCAGGTCCAGCAGCTCGTGGTCCTGCTCGGCCTCGGTGAGCGAGGCGAGGCGGCGCGCGAGCGAGGAGTCCCGCCCGGCACCGGACTGCGCGACGCGCCTGGCCGGCGTGCGGACGAGGCCGCCGAGCACGGCCGGCAGCGCGGTGCCGCGTGCCGAGGCGCGCAGCGCGGGCAGGTCCAGTTTGACCGGGACGGCCACGGGCGCGTCGGCCGCGAGCGCGGCGTCGAACAGCGCCAGGCCCTCCGGCACGGTGAGCGCGGGCGTACCGCCGTTGCGCAACCGGGCGAGGTCGGCCTCACCGAGCGCCTCGCCCATGCCGGCGGCCCACAGTCCCCACGCCATCGACTGGCCGGGCAGGCCGAGGGCCCGCCGGTGTTCGGCGAGCGCGTCGAGGTAGGCGTTCGCGGCGGCGTAGCTGCCCTGTCCCGGCGCGCCGAGCACACCGGCGGCCGAGGAGAAGGTGACGAACAGGGCCAGGTCGTGGTGCGCGGTCAGCTCGTGCAGGTGGCGGGCGGCGTGGGCCTTGGGCCCGAGCACGCCCGCCACCCGCCGCGGGGTCAGCGAGTCGATCGTGCCGTCGTCGAGCACACCGGCCGCGTGCACCACGCCGGTCAGCGCGACGCCGTCCAGCAGTGCGGCCAGCGCGTCGCGGTCCGCCACGTCGCAGGCCGCGGCCGACACCTCGGCGCCCAGCGCGGTGAGCTCGTCGACGAGCTCCTGCGCGCCGGGGGCGGCGAGTCCGCGGCGGCTGGTGAGCAGCAGCCTGCGCACGCCGTGATCGGTCACGAGGTGCTTGGCCACGACGGCGCCCAGGCCACCGGTGCCGCCGGTCACGAGCACCGTCCTGTCCGGATCGGCCGACCTCGGCATGGACAGCGCGACCTTGCCGATGTGCTTGGCCTGGCTCAGGAAGCGGAACGCCGCCCGTGCCTGGCGCACGTCCCACACCTTCACCGGGAGGGGCTCGAGCACGCCCTGGTCGAACAGCTCGACGAGGGCGGTCCACATCTGCGCCGTGCGCTCGGGTCCCGCCTCGCTCAGGTCGAACGCCTGGTAGCGCACGTCCTGCCGGATGCCGGCCACGTCGCGGACGTCGGCCTTGCCCATCTCGAGGAACCGGCCTCCCGGCGCCATGGTCCTCAGCGAGGCGTCCACGAAGTCGCCCGCCAGCGCGTTGAGCACGACGTCGACCTGGCCGAACCGCTGCTCGAAGTCGAGCGTGCGGGACGAGGCGATGTGCTCGTCGGCGATGCCCGCCTCCCGCAGCACGTGCTGCTTGCTCTCGCTCGCCGTGCCGTACACGACGGCACCCAGGTGGTGCGCGAGCTGGGTCGCGGCCATGCCCACGCCACCGGCGGCGGAGTGGATCAGGATCGACTCCCCCGCCTTCAGCTCGCCCAGGTCGCACAACGCGTAGTAGGCGGTGAGGAACACCAACGGCACCGTCGCGGCCTGCTCGAACGTCCACCCCGCGGGCTTGCGGGTGATCATCTGGCGTTCCACCACCGCCGACGGGCCACCGCCACCGGCGACCAGGCCCATCACCTCGTCACCGGGCGCGAGGTCGGTCACGGACGAGCCGACCTCGGTCACGACACCGGCGAACTCGCTGACGAGCAGTCCGGCCTCGCCGCGGTACATGCCGAGGACGTTCAGCACGTCCCGGAAGTTCAGGCCCGCCGCGCGCACGGCGACGCGGACCCCGGTCGGGTCGAGCGGCTGCGCCTGCACCGGCTCCAGCACCAGGTGGTCGACCGTGCCCTGGCCCGTCATGCCCAGGCGCCAGTCGCCCGCGGGCGGGACCATGCGGCCGGTGGTCTCGGTGGAGACCAGGCGCGGGACCAGGAGCTCGCCGTCGCGCACGGCCAGTTGCGGCTCGTCGGACGCGATGGCGGCGTCGGTGATCTCAGCGGCGTCGACCAGCGCGAAGCGGTCGGGGTGCTCGGACTGCGCGGAGCGCACCAGGCCCCAGACCGCGGCCACGACCGGGTCGATGCCGGTGTCGTCGGGGCCCGTCGAGACGCCACCGGTGGTGTGGACGACCAGCTTCGCGGTCTCGAACCGCTCCTCGGCCAGCCACCGCTGGAGCACGTCCAGCGTCGCGGCGAGCGTGCTCTCGACGTCCTCGCCGCCGGCGCGGTGCACGACGACGGGCGGCACCTCGTCGCCCAGGTCCTCCCAGCGCACCCAGCCGACCGGGTCGCCCGCGGGGGCGGTGACCGGCTTCCAGGCGAGTTCGTAGAGCCCGTTCTGGTCGGCGGCCGTGCGGATCTGCTCGGCCGACACCGGTCGCACCGCCAGGGAACCGACGGTGGCGATGGGCGCGCCCTGGCCGTCCGCGACCTCCAGGGTGATCGCGTCCGTGCCCGCCGGGGACAGCCGGACCCTCAGGTCGGCGGCACCGGAGGCGTGCAGGGCCACGTCGGCCCAGGCGAACGGCAGCCGGGCCTGGCCGTCGCCGAGCGCGAGGGCGTGCAGGGCGGCGTCGAGCAGCGCGGGGTGCAGGCCGAACCGGCCCGCCTGGTCGCGGGCGCGGTCGGGCAGCGCGACCTCGGCGAAGGTGTCCTCGCCCCGCGTCCACACCGCGCGCAGGCCCTGGAACGTGTCGCCGTACTCCAGACCGAGTGCGGCGAGCTCCTGGTAGTGGCCGTCCAGCCGGACGGCCTCGGCGCCGGGCGGCGGCCACTCGGTGAGGTCCCAGGGCGTGTCCTGGCGGGCCGTGGTCAGCGAACCGGAGGCGTGCAGCGTCCACGCGCCGTCGACGGCGGCTTTGCTGGGACGCGAGTGCAGGGTCAGCGGACGGCGGCCCGCCTCGTCCGGCGCGCCCACCCACAGCTGGACGTGCACGCCCCCGTCCTCGGGCAGGACCAGCGGAGCCTGGAGGGTGAGCTCCTCGATGCCGGTGAGACCCGTCTCGTCGGCCGCGCGCACGGCCAGTTCGACCAGCGCCGTGCCGGGCACGACCACCGCGCCCATGACGACGTGGTCGGCCAGCCACGGGTGGGTCCTCGTGGACAGGATGCCGGTGAACAGGAACCCGTCGGCGTCGGCGACCGACACGGCGGCACCGAGCAGCGGGTGGTCGAGGGAGCTGAGGCCGAGCCCCGACGCGTCGCCCGCGGGGGCGGTGACGGGCAGCCAGTAGCGGTCCCGCTGGAACGGGTAGGTGGGCAGGTCGACGACGCGGGCACCGGAGAGGTACGCGGCCCAGTCGACCCGGCCGCCGTGCACGTGCAGGTCGGCGAGGCCCGCGAGCAGCGTCGTGACCTCGTCGCGGTCGCGGCGCAGCGCGGGGACGAACCGGCCGTCCGCGCTGTCCTGGCCGGCGGCGGACAGCACGCCGTCCGGGCCGAGCTCCAGGTACCGCGTGACACCGGCCGCGGCCAGGGTCCTGACGCCGTCGGCGAACCGGACGGCCTCGCGGACGTGCCGGACCCAGTAGCCGGGGTCGCAGATCTCCTCGGTGCGGGCGAGCTCGCCGCTGACGTTGGAGACCAGCGCGATCTTCGGGGTCTGGTAGGTGATCCCGTGCGCGACCTCGGCGAACTCGGCGAGCATGCCGTCCATCAGCGAGGAGTGGAACGCGTGCGAGACCTGGAGCGCCTTGGTCTTGCGGCCGGAGGCGGCGAAGCCCGCGGTCACCGCGGCCACGGCGTCCGCGTCGCCCGAGATCACGACCGCCTGGGGACCGTTGACCGCGGCGATGTCGACGCCGTCGCGCAGCGCGGCCCTGACCTCCTCCTCGGCGGCCTGAATGGCGGCCATGGCGCCGCCGGTGGGCAGTGCCTGCATGAGCCGGCCGCGGGCGTGCACCAGCTTCGCCGCGTCCTGCAGCGACCAGACTCCGGCGACGTGCGCCGCGGCCAGTTCGCCGACCGAGTGGCCGATCAGGAAGTCCGGACGCACACCCCACGACTCGACCAGCCGGTAGAGCGCGACCTCGAGCGCGAACAGCGCGGGCTGGGCGTTGCCCGTCTGGTTGAGCACGTCGGCGTCGTCGATGTCGCGGATGCCGGGCAGCAGTGCCGCGATCTCGTCGTAGGCCTCGGCGAAGGCCGGGAACGCCGCGTACAGCTCGCGGCCCATGCCCAGCCGCTGGGAACCCTGTCCGGTGAACATGACGGCGAGCTGGCCGCCGACGGCCTCGCCGGTGGTGACGCCGAGCGCGCCGGACCCGTCGGCCACGGCGCGCAGACCCGCGCGCAGGGAGTCGAGGTCGGTGCCGGTGACGACGGCGCGGCGCTGCCCTGCCGCCCGCGTCGCGGCGAGCGAGTAGCCGATGTCGGCCGGGTCCTCGTCGACCGACAGCAGCGCCTCGGCCTGCGCCCGCAGGGCGGCCTCGGTCCTGCCGGACAGCACCCACGGGATCACGGCGGGCGCGGGTCCGCGGTCGGGCAGCTCCGCGGGCTCAGGGGCCTGTTCCAGGACGACGTGGGCGTTGGTGCCGCTGATGCCGAACGACGACACGCCCGCACGGCGGACGCGGTCGGCGGGCCACGCGCGGTTCTCGGTGAGCAGCGAGATCGTGCCGGACGACCAGTCGACCTGCGGGGTGGGGGCGTCGACGTGCAGCGTCGCGGGCAGCACGCCGTGGCGCAGCGCGAGGATCATCTTGATCACGCTCGCGACGCCGGCGGCGGCCTGCGTGTGCCCGATGTTCGACTTGACCGAGCCGAGGTGCAGGGGGCGGTCCGCCTCCCGGCCGCGGCCGTAGACGGCCTGCAGCGCCTGCACCTCGATCGGGTCGCCGAGGGTGGTGCCGGTGCCGTGCGCCTCGATGGCGTCGACATCCTTCGCGGACAGGCGGGCGTCGGCGAGCGCGGCGCGGATGACGCGCTGCTGCGACGGCCCGTTGGGCGCGGTGAGGCCGTTGGACGCGCCGTCGGAGTTGACCGCCGTGCCGCGGATGACGGCGAGGACCTGGTGACCGTTGCGCTGGGCGTCGGACAGCCGCTCGAGCACGACCACACCCGCGCCCTCGCCCCAGCCGGTGCCGTCGGAGGCCGCGGCGAACGCCTTGACCAGACCGTCGCGCGACAGCCCGCGCTGGCGGGAGAACTCGACGAACGCGCCGGGGTCGGACATGACCGTGGCGCCGCCGGACAGCGCCAGGTCGGACTCCCCGGCGCGCAGCGAGCGGACCGCGAGGTGCAGGGTCACCAGCGACGCCGAGCACGCCGTGTCGACGGTGACCGACGGGCCCTCCAGCCCCAGCACGTAGGAGATGCGGCCGGACAGGACGCTGCCCGCGGTGCCGGTCCCCAGGTAGCCCTCGACGCCTTCGACGCCCCTGGCGATGTCGCGCGCGTAGTCCACGCCGTTCGTGCCCATGAACACCCCGGCGCGGCCACCCCTGAGCGACGTGGGGTCGATCCCCGCCCGCTCCAGCGCCTCCCACGAGGTCTCCAGCAGCAGGCGCTGCTGCGGGTCCATCGACACGGCCTCGCGCGGCGAGACGCCGAAGAACTCCGGGTCGAACTCGTCGGCGTCGTGCACGAAGCCGCCGAGCCGCACGTAGCTCGTGCCCAGGTGGTCGGGATCGGGATCGAACAGGCCGTCGACGTCCCAGCCCCGGTTGACCGGGAACTCGGTGATCCCGTGCCGGCCGGTGACCAGCAGGTCCCAGAACTGCTCGGGTGTGCGCACGCCGCCGGGGAAGCGGCAGCCCACGCCCACGACGGCGATCGGCTCGGCTTCCCGGTCCTCGACCTCGGCCAGGCGGTTTCGGGTGCGCTGCAGCTCACCGGTGACCCGGGTCAGGTAGTCGCGCAGCTTGGCGTTCTCATCCACGGTTGCCCCACTCATTGGTCAAGATCACGAGCGCCGGCTCAGGTGCCGAGCTGTTGGTCGATGAAGGCGAAGAGCTCGTCGTCGGACGCCTCGGTGAGGTCGGTCCGCGCCACAGTTCCGCGCGAGTGCGTTGGTGCGGAGCCGAACTCCGCGACGAGCGCGTGCAGGCGCTCCAGGACGGCGGCGCGCGCCTCGTTGCCGTCGTCGAGACCGCCGAGCACGTCGGCGGCCCTGTCGAGGTCGCGCAGCAGGGCCTCCGCCGCGTGCTCGGGGCCCGCGACCTCCGCCCACAGGTACTGCGCGAGCGCGAGTGGTGTCGGGTGGTCGAAGACCAGCGTCGACGGGACCGACAGCGACGTCGCGGCGTCGAGGCGGTTGCGCAGTTCGACGGCGGTCAGCGAGTCGAACCCGAGCTCGCTGAACGCGCGGTCCGGTTCGATCGTCGTGGTGCTCGGGTGTCCCAGCACCTTCGCGACGACGTCGCGGACCAGGTCGAGCAGCAGGCGGCGCTGCTCGGGCTCGATGAGTCCGGCGAGCCGTTCGCGCAGCGCGGGACCCGCCGCCGCGGCGGGAGCCCCGGCCTGCGGCCGCGGGATCTCCGCGAGGACCGGTGCCTGCCGCGAGGTCTCGAAGTAGGCGGGCCAGTCGAAGTCCGCCACGGTCACCGTGACGTCGCCCGCGGCGAGCGACTCGAACAGGGCCTCGACGGCGGCTTGCGGCGCCATCGGGCGCAGGCCCATCCGGCGCACGCCGTCGTCGTGCGAGCCGGCCATGCCGCCCTCGGCCCACGGGCCCCACGCCACCGCCGTGGCGGGCAGCCCGTCGAACCGCCGTTGCTCGGCCAGCGCGTCGAGGTGCGCGTTCGCCGCGGCATAAGCCGCCTGGCCCCCGTTGCCGAGCACACCTGCCAGGGACGAGTACAGGACGAACGCGTCCAGTTCCAGGTGCTTGGTCAGGTCGCCGAGGTGGTGCGCGGCGTCGGCCTTGGGCTTCGCGACGGCGTCGAACCGCTCCGGCGTGAGGCCCATGATCAGGCCGTCGTCCAGGACTCCCGCCGTGTGCACGACGACACGGAGGTCGTCCAGCTCCGCCACGACCTGGGCCAGGGCGTCGCGGTCGGCCGCGTCGCACGCGCGGATGCTCACCTGAGCGCCGAGGCCGGTGAGCTCCGCGGCGAGCTCGCCCGCTCCGGGCGCGTCCTGTCCGCGGCGCGACAGCAGGACCAGGCGCTGCGTGCCCGCCTCGACCAGCCGCCGGGCGACCTGCGCGCCGAGCGCACCCGTGCCGCCGGTGACCAGCGCGGTGCCGCTCGTCGTCCACGACCCCTTGACGGGCTCGGCGGGCACGAGGCGCCGGGCGTGCACGCCCGAACCGCGGATCGCGACCTCGTCCTCGGCGCCGGACAGGACCTCCCGCAGCCGGGCGACGGACCGGGCGTCCGGCGCCTCGGGCAGGTCGACGCAGCCGCCCCAGGAACGGGGCTGCTCGATCGCCGCGACCCGGCCGACGGCCCAGACCCCGGCCTGCCGGGGCGAGGTGACCCGCTCGTGCGCGCCGACCGCGACCGCGCCCCGCGTGGCGCACCACAGCCTGGTGCCCTCCCGGAGCAGCGCGGCGGCCGCCATGCCGTCGCCGACGAAGGCGAGGACATTGCCCTCGCGGGCGTCCGCGGCGGTGACGACCTTCGTGCCCAACGCTTCCGCCGCCGCCCGCGCCCACGCGTCGTCCCGGTCCCCCACGACCGTCCACGGTCCGGCCGGTGCGCCCCCGGTCGGCACGGGCGTCCAGCGGACGTGGTGACGCCAGCCGGTCGCGCGCTTGACCGGGTCTGCCGCGAGCCAGAACCGCTCCCGCTCGAACGCATAGGTCGGGAGGTCGACCAGTTCGGCGCCGGTGCCCGCGAAGATGCCGGGCCAGTCGAGCTTGACGCCGTGGGTGAACAGGGTGGCCTGCGCGTGCGCGGCGGTGGTGACCTCATCGCGGTTCTTGCGCTGCACGGGCAGGAACAGCCCGTCGGGCACGCAGTCGGCGCCCTGCGCGGACAGCGCCGCGTCCGGGCCGATCTCCACGAAGCGGCGGACGCCCGCGGCGTGCAGCGCGGCCACGCCCTCGGCGAAGCGCACCGTGCCGCGGACGTGCCGCACCCAGTACTCCGGGTCGGTGACCTGCTCGGCGGTGGCGACCGCGCCGGTGAGGTTGGAGATCAGCGGGATGCGCGGCGCCGAGTGCTCGACGTCGCGGACGATCTCCCGGAACTCGGCGAGCATGCCGTCCATGTGGTGCGAGTGGAAGGCGTGGCTCACCGCGAGCCGCTTGGAGCGCTCGAACCGGGCGGCCATCTCGGCGACGGCCTCCTCGTCACCCGACAGCACGAGCGACTCGGGGCCGTTGACCGCGGCGATGCTCACGCCCGGCAGCAGTTCGACGTCGGCCTCGGCGGCCCTGACGGCGATCATCGCGCCGCCTGCCGGTGAGGCCTGCATGAGCCTGCCACGGGCGGCGACCAGCCTCGCCGCGTCCGGGAGCGACCACACCCCCGCGAGGTGCGCGGCCGTCAGCTCGCCGATGGAGTGGCCGAGCAGGAAGTCCGGCCGGACGCCCCACGAAGTCACGAGTTCCGCGAGCGCCACCTCGAACGCGAACAGCGCGGGCTGGGTCACCGCCGTCTGGTCGAGTGCCTCCGGGATGTCGCCGTGCATGACGTCCAGGAGCGAGAACTCGGTGTGCTCGTCCAGGTGTGCGGCGACCTCGGCGAGCTTGTCCGCGAAGACCGGGTAGGCGGACAGCTCCCGGCCCATGCCGAGCCGCTGCGCGCCCTGACCGGTGCAGAGGAACGCGATCTTGCCGGTGGTCTGCGTGCCGGTGACGACGTCCGGAGCCTGGTCACCGGACGCCAGGGCGGCCAACGCCTCCTCGCCGAACACCACCGCGCGGTGCGCACGTGCGGCGCGGCCGGTGGCGAGGGTGAGGGCGACGTCCACGGGGTCGAGTCCGGACACCCGGCCCACCAGGCGCTTCGCCTGCCGGCGCACCGCCTGCTCGGTGTTCCCCGAGAGCACCCACGGGACGCGGGCCGGCGGGGTGGTCTCGCGGACGGCGGCCGCACGCGCCGGTGCCTCGCGCAGGATGACGTGGGCGTTGGTGCCGCTGATGCCGAACGACGACACCGCCGCGGTGCGCGGGTGTGCGGTCGCCGGCCAGTCGAGGTGCTCGGTGAGCAGGCGCCCGTTGCCCGAGTCCCACGAGATGGCCGACGACGGCTCGGTGACGTGCAGGGTGCGCGGCAGCTCACCGCGGCGCAGCGCCTCGACCATCTTGATGATCCCGGCGGCGCCCGCGGCGGACTGCGTGTGCCCGATGTTGGACTTGATCGAGCCGAGCCAGAACGGCTCCTCGCGGTCCTGGCCGTAGGTGGCCAGCAGGGCGTCGGCCTCGATCGGGTCGCCCAGCTTGGTGCCGGTGCCGTGCGCCTCGATCACGTCCACCTCCCCCGCGGGCAGGCGGGCGTCGGCGAGCGCGGCGCGGATGACGCGTTGCTGCGACGGGCCGTTGGGCGCGGTGAGGCCGTTGGACGCGCCGTCCTGGTTGACCGCGGAGCCCTGGACGACCGCGAGCACGCGGTGGCCGTTGCGCTCGGCGTCCTCGAGCTTCTCCAGCAGCAGGATCCCCGCGCCCTCACCGAAGCCGGTGCCGTCGGCGGAGGCCGAGAACGACTTGCAGCGGCCGTCCGGGGCAAGCGCGCGTTGCCGGGAGAACTCGACGTAGGTGTCGGCGATGGCCATGACGCACACACCGCCCGCGAGAGCCATCGAGCACTCGCCCGAGCGCAGCGCCTGGACGGCGAGGTGGACGGCGACCAGCGACGACGAGCAGGCGGTGTCGACCGACAGCGCCGGGCCCTCCAGCCCGAGCGTGTAGGCCACGCGGCCGGAGAGGACGCTGCCCTGGGTCCCGTTGCCCAGGAAGCCCTCGACGCCTTCCGGCAGCGTTTCCACGCCGACGCCGTAGTCGCCGTACATGAGCCCGGCGAACACGCCGGTCGCGCTGCCCTTGAGCGTCGTCGGGTCGATCCGCGCGTGCTCCACGGCCTCCCAGCTGACCTGGAGCATCAGCCGTTGCTGCGGGTCCATGGCGAGCGCCTCGCGCGGCGAGATCCCGAAGAAGTCCGGGTCGAAGTCGGCGGCGTCGTGCAGGAAGCTCCCCTCGCGGGAGTACGACGTGCCGCGGTGGTCGGGGTCGGGGTGGAACAGCTCGCCGAGGTTCCAGCCCCGGTCCGCCGGGAACTCCGACACCGCGTCGGTGCCGGTCGCCACGAGTTCCCACAGGGCCTCCGGCGAGTCGACACCGCCGGGGTACCGGCAGGCCATGCCGATGATCGCGACCGGCGCGTGGGCGTCGTCGACCAGCTTCCGGTTGCGCGCGGCCAGCCTGGAGCTCTCCTTGACCGACTCCCGCAGTGCTGCGACAAGTTCCTCGTTGGAGGGCATCAGAAGTTCTCCGAACCAGAGGTGAGTGACACGGTGTTGTCCTCGGCGGCCGCCATGACGCGCTTCACCAGTTCGTCGGCGTCCATCTCGTCGACCAGGTCGTCCGCGGGGTCCGCCGCGCCGGCGTTTCCGGCGGCCTGGTCGTCGGCCAGCCGGACCAGCGCGTCCAGGACCCCGGCCGTGCGGAGCCGGTCGAACGGGACGGTGGCGAGGAAGCGACGGACCTGCTGCTCGTCCACCTCGCCGGAGCCGCCCGGCTCGTCCAGTCCGGGGAGCAGCGAGAGGACGAAGGCGGCGATCGCGCTCGGCGACGGGTGGTCGAACACGACGGTGGCGGCGAGGCGCAGCTCGAACATCGCGTTGAGCCTGTTGCGCAGGTTCACGGAGCTGAGCGAGTCGAAGCCCAGTTCGGTGAACGCGCGTTCCGGGTCGATCACCGCACCGGAGCTGTGCCCCAGCACGGCGGCGACCTGCTCGAGCACGGCGTCCTGAACGGCGTCCGGCCGCTCGGCGGCGGGCAGGGCGGCCAGTCGTTCGACGAGCGACAGCTCCCGCTTCTCGCTCGTCGTCGCGGTCCGCCGGCCGGCCGTGCGGACCAGGCCGCGGAGAACGGCCGGGAGCTCGGTGCTGCGCGCCACGCGGTTCAGGGCGGTCAGGTCGATCTTGAC
The DNA here is from genome assembly GCF_024125735.1 of Lentzea sp. HUAS12. Lineage (NCBI taxonomy): Bacteria > Bacillati > Actinomycetota > Actinomycetes > Pseudonocardiales > Pseudonocardiaceae > Lentzea > Lentzea sp. HUAS12. The sequence continues at coordinate 1,356,066 of NZ_CP099738.1, read as the reverse complement.
CGGCACCGCCAGTGCCTCGTCCATCGCCAGTGCCGCGTCGAACGCGCGCATGCCCTCCGCGCGGTCCAGCGAGGCGAACCCGTCGCGGCCGAGGCGGTCGGTCTGGGCGCCGTCCAGGTGAGCGGTCAGGCCCTGGTCCTGCTGCCACGGACCCCAGGCCAGCGACCGCGCGGCGAGACCGCGGGCACGGCGCAGGCCCGCCAGCGCGTCCAGGAAGCTGTTGGCGGCGGCGTAACCGCCCTGACCCGGCGAGCCGAGGACGCCGGCCGCCGACGAGTACAGGACGAAGTGCTCCAGCCCCTTGTCCTGGGTGAGCTCGTGCAGGTGCCACGCGGCGTCGACCTTCGGGGCGAGCACCCCGGCGAGCCGTTCGGGGGTGATCGCGGTGACCAGGCCGTCGTCGAGGACTCCGGCGACGTGGACCACGCCGGTCAGCGGGTGCTCGGCCGGGATGCGGCCGAGCACGGCGGCGAGAGCCTGCCGGTCGGCGGCGTCGCAGCGCTCCACGACGACCTCGGCGCCCAGGGCGGTCAGCTCGTCGCGCAGGTCCGCCGCTCCCGGCGCGTCGATCCCGCGCCTGCTGGTCAGGACCAGGTGCCGGACGCCGTGGCCGGTCACCAGGTGCCGGGCGGCCAGCGCCCCGAGGTCCCCGGTGCCACCGCTGATCAGCACGGTGCCGTCCGGGTCCCAGGTGGCCGGGTCACCGGTGACCACCGCGGGCACCAGACGCGGCACGACCAGCTCACCGCCGCGTGCGGCGACCTGCGGTTCCCCGGTCGCGATGGCCTCGCCGACCGCGTCGGCCGGGCCGTCGAAGAGCACGACCCTGCCGGGGTGCTCCGACTGGGCGGAGCGGACCAGGCCGTGCACCGCGGCGGACGCGGGGCAGGATTCGCCGGCGTCGGTGCGCACGACCAGCGTCGCCGCGGCGAACCGGTCGTCCTCCAGCCAGGTGCGCAGGACGCCCAGCACGCTCGCGGTGAGCCGGTGGGCGTCGGCCACCGGGTCGCCGCCGGCCAGCGCCGGGTACACGACGTGCCCTTCGACGGCTCCGTCGGCGGGCAGGTCGGCGTGGTCGGTCCAGGGCTCGGCGGGCCCGGCCGGGGTGGCGGTCCACTCGACGGCGTAGAGGTTCTCCGGCGCGTCCGCGGCGCGCAGCTGGTCCGCGGTGACGGGCCGGACGGCGATCGACTCGACGGAGAGCACCGGCTGACCGGCGTCGTCCACGGCGGCGAGCGATCCGGAGTTCCCGCCGGCGCCCGTCAGGCGCACCCTCAGCGAGCGCGCACCGGTCGCGTGCAACGAGACACCGCTCCAGGAGAACGGCAGGGCGGCGGACTCGTCCGCGCCGGGGGCCAGGAACAGGGTGTGCAGCGCCGCGTCGAGCAGGGCCGGGTGGATCGTGAAGCCGTCGGTGCCGGCGTCCGGCAGGGCGACCTCGGCGAAGATCTCGTCGCCGCGCCGCCACGCCGCCCGCAGGCCCTGGAACACCGGGCCGTAGCCGAACCCGGAGTCGGCCAGGCGGTCGTAGAAGCCGTCGAGGGGGACGGCGTCCGCGCCCGCAGGCGGCCACTCCCCCGGCGCCCAGTCCCGCGCGGCGGTGGCAGGCCGCAGCCAGCCGTCGGCGTTGCGGGTCCACGACTGGCCCGCGGGGGCGTTCCGGGGCCGGCTGTGGACCGAGACCGGCCTGCGGCCGTCCTCGTCGGCGTCCCCGACGACCACCTGCAGCGCCAGGGAGCCCTCGGCACCCGGCAGCACCGGCGCGTGCAGGGTCAGTTCCTCGACGGTCCCGCAGCCGACCTCGTCACCGGCGCGGATCGCCAGTTCGACGAGGCCCGCCCCCGGCACGATCACCGTGCCCAGGACGGCGTGGTCGGCGAGCCACGTGTGGGAGGAGAGCGACACCCGCCCGGCGAACAGCGCCCCGTCCCCGTCCGCGGGCACGATCGCCGCCTGGAGCACCGGGTGCTCCGCCGAGGCGAGCCCAATGGAGCTCAGGTCGGCGGGACCGTCGTCGTTCGCGAGCCAGTACGGGCTGTTCTGGAACGCGTAGGTGGGCAGGCCGACGCGCCGGGCACCGGTGTCGCCGAAGAACGCCGTCCAGTCGACCGGCGCCCCGCTGATGTGCAGCCGCGCGACCATGGCGGCCAGGTCCAGGTCCTCGGCGCCGTTCTTGCGCAGCGACGAGACGAACTCGGCGGCGTCCGGCCGTTCCACGATCTCCATCGCGGCCGCGGTGAGCACGCCGTTGGGCCCCACCTCGACGTAGCGGGTGACGCCCTCGCGTTCGAGCAGGCTCACGGCGTCGGTGAAGCGGACGGGCCGGCGGATGTGGCGGACCCAGTACTGCGGGTCGCCCACCTCGTCCGCGCCGGCCTGCTTGCCCGTGAGGGTGGACATGATCGGGATGCGCGGCGCGGAGTACGTGAGCTCCGCGGTGGCCCGGCCGAACTCGTCGAGGATGCCGTCCATCAGCGCCGAGTGCGACGCCTGGCTGACGACGAGCTTCTTGGCCTTGCGCCCCTTGTCCTTGAACCGCTGGGCGATGGCCATCGCGGTCTCCTCGTCGCCGGAGATCACGACCGACGTCGGCCCGTTGAGCGCCGCGAACCCGACCAGGCCGGTCAGCTCGGGCGCGACCTCCTCCTCGGAGGCCTGGATCGCCACCATCGCGCCGCCCGGCGGCAGCGAGTTCATCAACCGGCCGCGGATCGCGACGATGCGCGCGGCGTCGGCGAGCGACCAGACGCCCGCGATGTGCGCCGCCGCGAACTCACCGATCGAGTGCCCCGCGACGAAGTCCGGGACGACGCCCCAGGACTCCAGCAGCCGCGCCACCGAGACCTCGATGGCGAACAACGCGGGCAGCATGTAGTCGATCCGGTCGAGCAGGTCGGAGTCCTCCGCGAAGATCACTTCGCGGAGCGGCCGCGGCAGGTGGGCGTCGAACTCCGCCATCACCGCGTCGAAGATGGCGGCGAACGCGGGGTGGGCCTCGCACAGGTCCCGGCCCATGGCGAGGTACTGCGCCCCTCCGCCGGTGAACAGGAAGGCGGTCTTGCCGGTGCGCACGCCGCCCTGCAGGACCTGGTCGCTCCTGCCCCCGTCGGCGAGGACGGCCAGGCCGTCGAGGAGACCGTCGCGGTCGGTGGCGAGGACGACACCGCGCTCCGCGAGCGCGGTCCGGCCGGTGGCGAGCGAGTACGCGACGTCGAGCGGGGTCGCGTCGGGGTCGGCCTCCAGGTGCGACCGCAGTCGCCGGGCCTGGGCCGCGAGCGCCTCGCGGTTCGTGCCGGACAGCACGACGGGAACGGCACCGTGGCCGCGGCTACCGGGCTCGTCCCCGGTGACCGCCTCCGCGGGGGCCTCTTCGATGATCAGGTGGGCGTTGGTCCCCGAGATGCCGAAGGACGACACGCCGGCGCGGCGCGGCTGGTCCTGCCGGGGCCACTCCTGGGCACTCGTCAGCAACTCGACGGAACCCGAATCCCAGTCCACGAACGGGGTCGGGGTGTCGACGTGCAGGGTCTTGGGCAGCGTGTCGTTGCGCAACGCCATCACCATCTTGATGACGCTGCCGACCCCCGCGGCGCACTGGGTGTGGCCGATGTTGGACTTCAGCGAACCGAGCCACAGCGGCCGGTCGCCGGGGCGGTCCTGCCCGTAGGTCGCGAGGACCGCCTGCGCCTCGATCGGGTCGCCGAGGCGGGTGCCGGTGCCGTGCGCCTCGACCACGTCGACGTCCCTGGTCGACAGCCGGGCGTCGGCGAGCGCCTGCGCGATGACGCTCCTCTGGGCGGGCCCGCTGGGCGCGGTGAGCCCGTTCGACGCGCCGTCCTGGTTGATCGCCGAACCCCGGACGACCGCGAGCACCTCGTGGCCGTTGCGCCGGGCGTCGGAGAGCTTCTCGAGCATCACCACGCCGACGCCCTCGGACCAGCCGGTGCCGTCGGCCGCCTCGGCGAACGACTTGCACCGCCCGTCGGGCGACAGGCCGCGCTGGCGCGAGAACTCGACGAAGACGCCGGGGCCTCCCATGATGTTCGCGCCGCCGGCGAGGGCGAGATCGCACTCACCGCTGCGCAGCGCCTGCACGGCGAGGTGGATCGCCACCAGCGACGACGAGCATGCGGTGTCCACCGAGACGGCGGGGCCCTCGAGCCCGAGGTTGTAGGCGATGCGGCCGGAGTGCACCGAACACGTCGTGCCGGTGAGGAGGTACCCCTCCACGTTCAGGGCCTCTTCGTGCAGCCGCGGTCCGTACTCCTGCGACGACACTCCCGCGTAGACGGCGGTCCGGGTGCCGGCGAGGGAGCCGGGGGCGATGCCCGCCCGTTCGATCGCCTCCCACGTGACCTGCAGCAGCAGGCGCTGCTGCGGGTCCATCGCCAGGGCCTCGCGCGGCGAGATGCCGAAGAACTCGGCGTCGAACTCGTCCGCCGTGTGCACGAAGCCGCCGGTGTTCACGTAGCTCGTGCCGGAGCTCTCCGGATCGGCGTCGAACAGCCCCTCCAGGTTCCAGCCGCGGTTGGTCGGGAACGTGGAGATGCCCTCCCGCTCCTCGTCGACGAGCCGCCACAGGTCCTCGGGACTCTCGACGTCACCGGGATAGCGGCAGGCCATCCCGATGATCGCGATCGGCTCCCGGTCGCGGGACTCGGCCTGGCGCAGGCGCGTCCTGGTCTGCTGAAGGTCCGCGGTGAGCTTCTTCAGCAGGCCGACCAGCTTCTCTTGATCCGCCATCTCACAACCTCAAAGGAATGTTGACCAGGACAGGGGGCGTGCGGGTGGCGTGACGCGGAACGGATCCGGGGGCGCGGATGCGCCGCCACCGTCCCGCGTCACACCACCGGGTCAGGAAATGCCGAGCTCTCGTTCCAGGAAGTCGACGACGTCGTCGACCGACGCGTCCGCCAGGTCGTCGCTCGCGACGTCCGGCCCCGCGGCCGCCGCCGAGAACGTCGACAGCAGCTCCTCCAGTCGCAGCACGACCGTCAGGTGGCCGCCGACGTCGCCGTCGAGGGCCTGCAGGCTCGTCTCCAGACGGTCGAGCTCCGCGAGCACGGCGGCCGCCGACAACTTCGCGGCCTCCTGCGGGGCCAGCAGCTGCTTCAGGTGCGCCGCGAGCGCGGCCGTCGTGGGGTGGTCGAAGACGGCCGTCGCGGACAGCCGCACCTCCGCCGCGGTGTTGAGCCGGTTGCGCAGCTCGACGGCGGTCAGCGAGTCGAGGCCGATGTCCGTGAACGGCTTCGCCGTCTCCAGCGCCTCCGCGTCGGCGTGGCCGAGAACGGCGGCGGCGTGCACGCGGACGAGGTCGACCAGGAGCGCGTCCTGCTCGGTCGCCGTCAGCGAGGCGAGCCGGTCCGCCAGCGACGACGTCTTGGCCGCCTCGGTGACCCGGCGCGACGTGGCACGAGCGAGGTCGTGCCACATCTGGTTGATCTCGTTGTGCTTGGCGAACCTGCGCAGCGCGGCCCGGTCCAGCTTCACCGGGACGGCGACGGGTTCGTCGGTGCGCAGCGCGTCGTCGAACAGCGCCATGCCCTCGGCCAGGGCCAGGGCGCCGAAACCCTCCTGCGCCATGACGTCCAGGTCGGCGCGGGACAGGCCGGCTCCCATGCCGTCCTCCCACAGGCCCCACGCGTGGGCCTGGCCGACGTGGCCGGTGCCGCGGCGGTGCTCGGCGACGGCGTTGAGGAAGGCGTTGGCCGCCGCGTAGTTGGCCTGGCCCTCCGTGCCGGTGATGCTGGTGATCGACGAGAACACGACGAACCGCGCCAGGTCGAGGTGCCCGGTCAGCTCGTGCAGGTGCCAGACCGCGTTCACCTTCGCGACCTGCACCGCGTCCAGACGAGCGGGCGTGAGCGAGCCGAGCAGGCCGTCGTCGAGCACGCCGGCGGTGTGCACGACCGCGGTCAGCGGCCGGTCCGCCGGGATGCCGTCCAGCACGCCGGCCAGCGCCTCGCGGTCGGCGGTGTCGCAGGCGGTGATGGTCGCCGTGGCACCGAGTTCGGCCAGTTCGGCCCGCAGCTCCCCGGCGCCCGGCGCCTGTGCTCCACGCCTGCTGAGAAGCAGGAGGTGGCGTACGCCGTGCTCGGTCACGAGGTGCCGGGCGACCGCGCTGCCGAGCGCGCCGGTGCCGCCGGTGATCAGGACCGTGCCGTCCCGGTCGATCGGCCGGGGCAGGGTGAGCACGACCTTGCCGACGTGCCGGGCCTGGCTGATGAACCGGAAGGCCTCCTGTGCCTGGAAGACGTTCCAGCTCCTGGTGGGCAACGGCGTGAGCTCACCGCGCTCGAACAACGCGTCCAGCTCCGCCCAGATCTCCGCGATCCGGTCCGGCCCGGCGTCGATCAGGTCGAACGCCCGGTAGGTGACGCCGAGCCCGGCCACCTCGGCGGCGTCGCGGACGTCGGTCTTGCCCATCTCCACGAAGTGGCCGCCCTCGGTGACGAGCCGCAGCGACGCGTCCACGAAGTCGCCCGCCAGCGCGTTGAGCACGACGTCGACACCGCGTCCGACGGTCGCCGCGCGGAAGACGTCCTCGAAGTCGAGGTCGCGCGACGAGGCGATGTGCAGGTCGCTCAGCCCGGCCTCGCGCAGGACGTCCTGCTTCCCGGGGCTCGCGGTGCCGAAGACCTCCGCGCCGAGGTGGTGCGCGATCTGGGTCGCCGCCATGCCGACACCGCCCGCGGCGGCGTGGACCAGCACGGACTGGCCCTTCTCGAGCCGGCCGAGGTCGCGCAGGCCGTAGTACGCGGTCAGGAACACCAGCGGCACCGCGGCGGCCTGTTCGAACGTCCACCCCGACGGCATCCGCGTGACCAGGCGGCGGTCGGCGTCGGCGACGGGTCCGATCCCGCCGATGACGAGGCCCATCACCCGGTCGCCCGGACGCAGGTCCGTCACCTGCGACCCGACCTCGAGCACCACGCCGGCGGCCTCGTTGCCGATCGTCCCGGCGTCTCCCGGGTACATGTCGAGCACCGTCAGCACGTCGCGGAAGTTGAGCCCGGCCGCACGGACGCCGATGCGCACGTCACCAGGCGCGATCGGTTCCAGCACACCGGGGTTGGGCGTCAGGACGAGGTGGTCGAGCGTGCCCTTGCCGGACATGCCGAGCACCCACGCGCCGGTCCCCTGCGGCGGTGCCAGCCTGCCCTCGGCCGCGGACACGATCCGCGGTGCGAAGGCCTGGTCGCCGCGCACGGCCAGCTGCTGCTCCCCGGATCCGATCAGCCTGCCCAGCAGCTCGTTCCCGAGCACGGCGCCGGGTTCGGCGTCGACGAGCAGGAAACGGCCGGGGTACTCCTGCTGCGCGGTGCGGACGAGGCCCCAGGCGACCGCGGTCGCGGGGTTGTCCACAGTGGAGTCGACCGCGACCGCGCCGCGGGTCACCACGACGAGCTGCGAGTTCGCGAACCGCTCGTCCGCCACCCAGCGCTGGACGACGTCGAGCGTCCGGTGCGACAGCCTGCGCGCCGCTGCGGGCACGTCGACGTCGGTGTCCGCCGCGAGGTGGAGGACGACGTGCGCGGGAGCCCGGTCGCCGACCGCCTCGTAGTCCGTCCAGTCGGCGGCGTCGCCGAGTGCGGCCGGTGCCCACTCCACGCGCAACGACCAGTCGTTCTGCCGCTGCGTCTGCAACCCCTCGGCGGAGATCTCCTTCAGCACCAACGACTCCACGGTCATCACCGGTTCGCCGGCGCTGTCCGCCACCAGGATCGACCAGGCACCTCCGCTCTCCTCGCGCAGCCGGACGCGCAGTGCACCGGCACCCGACGCGTGCAGGCTGACGCCGTTCCACACGAACGGCAGCGACAGCGGCGTTTCCTCGGTGAGGCCGATCGCGTGCAGCGAGGCGTCCAGCAGTGCCGGGTGCAGCCCGTAGTCCGGGTGGGTCGTGTCGTCCTCGATCGTGACCTCGGCGTAGACGTCGTCGCCCCGTCGCCAGGCCGCGGTCAGCCCCTGGAACGCGGGCCCGTAGGAGAGCCCGGTCCCGGCGAGCGCCTCGTACCGGCCGGTGACGGCCACCGGCTCGGCTCCGGCCGGCGGCCACTCCCGCAGGTCGAAGTCCGGCGCGGGCGCGGCGGGCACCAGGGAGCCCGTGGCGTGCCGCGTCCAGGCGTCCCCGGTGAGGGCGCTCGCCGCACGCGAGTGCACGGTGATCGAACGGCGACCGTCCGCGGCGGCGGGACCGACCTGCACCCGGACGTCCACCGCGCCCGACTCCGGCAGCACCAGCGGGGTCTGGAGGGTCAGCTCCTCCACCGTGCCGCAGCGGACCTCGTCCGCCGCGCGCACGGCCAGTTCGACCAGGCACGCGCCCGGGACGATGACCTGGTCCAGCACGACGTGGTCGGTCAGCCAGCCGTGGCTCGACCGGGACAGGCTTCCGGTGAAGAGGAACCCGTCCCCCTCCGCGAACTCGACCGCCGCACCGAGCAGGGGGTGCTCGGCGGGGGCGAGCCCGAGACCGGCCGTGCCGGCCGTCGTGCGCGGCGCCTCCAGCCAGTACCGCTCGTGCTGGAAGGCGTACGTCGGCAACGGCACTCGCCGGGCACCGGGGAACATGGCGTCCCAGGTGACGGGCACGCCGTGCACGTGCAACCGCGCGAGCGCCGTGGTGAACGACTCGACCTCGTCGTGCTTCTTGCGCAGCAACGGAACGAAGACGCTCTCCTCGTCCGCGCCCTCCGCGCCCAGGCCGGACAGGGAGCTGTCCGGGCCGAGCTCGACGAACCGCGAAACCCCGAGCTCCGCGCACGCGGCCACCGCGTCGGCGAACCGCACGGCCTGCCGCGCGTGCCGGACCCAGTACTCCGGCGACGTCACCTCACCGGGACCCGCCAGGGCGCCCGTCACGGTGGACACCACCGGCACCACGGGTTCGCGGTACCCGATCGACTCCGCCACCGCGCGGAACTCGTCCAGCATCGGCTCCATGAGCACCGAGTGGAACGCGTGCGACACCGACAACCGCGTGCACTTCCGGCCCCGCGCGGCGAGTTCCTCCGCCGCGGCCAGCACCGGACCCTCCACACCGGACAGCACCACCGAACCGGCACCGTTGACCGCGGCCAGCGACACCTCGTCCGACAGGAACTCCGCGATCTCGTCCTCGCCGGCCCGCACGGCCACCATGACACCGCCGGAAGGCAGCTCCTGCATCAACCGCCCGCGCGCCGCGACCAGCCGGGCCGCGTCGCCGAGGGAGAACACACCGGCCACGTGCGCGGCCGCGATCTCACCGATCGAGTGCCCCACCAGGAACTCCGGCCGGACACCCCACGACTCCACCAGGCGGAACAGCGCCACCTCGACGGCGAACAACGCGGGCTGCGCCACCGCGGTCCGGTTCAGCGCCTCGGCGTCCGCACCGAACACGACCTCGTGCACGCCCGGCAGCAGTGCGCACACCTCGTCGAAGGCCGACGCGAAGACCGGGAACTCGTCGTACAGCCCGCGACCCATCCCGAGCCGCTGCGAACCCTGTCCGGCGAAGAGGAAGGCCACCGGTCCACTGAGGACGGACCCCTCCACCACGCCGGCGCCGGCTCCTCCGGCGGCGAGAACGTCCAGGGCGGCCAGCAGTTCCCGGCGGTCCGCTCCCGTCACGGCGGCCCGCGTCTCCAGCCCGGCACGGGTCGTCGCCAGCGAGAAGCCGACGTCCGCCGGGGACAGGGTCTCGTCGGCGCCGACGAAGGCGCTCAGCCGCTTGGCCTGCTCCCGCACCGCCGCGGGGGTCCGGCCCGACAGCACCCAGGCGATCCTGGAGGTGGTCTCGTCCGTCGCACGGACGGGGACGTCCGCCTCGTCCGGAGCTTCGAGGATCACGTGCGCGTTGGTGCCGGAGATGCCGAACGAGGACACGGCCGCACGGCGCGGGCGGTCTTCCGCGGGCCACGGCACCGGCTCGGTCAGCAGCGACACCGCACCGGTGTCCCACTCCACGTGCGGCGTCGGGGCGTCCACGTGCAACGTCGCCGGCAGCGTCTCGTTGCGCATCGCGAGGACCATCTTGATGACACCCGCGGCACCGGCGGCGGCCTGCGTGTGCCCGAAGTTGGACTTGATCGACCCGAGCCACAGCGGCGGTCGCCCGTCGCGGTCCTGCCCGTAGGTGTTGAGCAGCGCCTGCGCCTCGATCGGGTCGCCGAGGCGGGTGCCCGTGCCGTGCGCCTCCACCGCGTCGACGTCCGAAGTGGACAGACCGGCGTTGGCCAGCGCCTGCCGGATCACCCGCTGCTGCGACGGGCCGTTCGGCGCGGTCAGGCCGTTCGACGCGCCGTCCTGGTTCACCGCGGAACCCTTGACCACGGCCAGGACCTCGTGGCCGTTGCGCCGCGCGTCGGACAGCCGTTCCAGCACGAGCACGCCGACGCCCTCGGACCAGCTGGTCCCGTCGGCGGCGGCCGCGAAGGACTTGCTGCGCCCGTCGGCGGCCAGGCCGCGCTGGCGGGAGAAGTCCACGAACGTCTCGGGCGTCGCCATGATCGTGACACCGCCCGCGAGGGCGAGTCCGCACTCCCCCGAGCGCAGCGCCTGCGAGGCGAGGTGCAGGGCGACGAGCGACGACGAGCAGGCGGTGTCGACGGTGACCGCCGGTCCCTCCAGCCCGAGCGTGTAGGCCACCCGGCCGGACAGCACGCTCGCCGAGGTGCCGGTGCCGATGTAGCCCTCGACCTCCTCGGGGATCGCGCCCAGGCTGTGCGCGTAGTCGTAGTACATGACCCCGGCGAAGACGCCGGTCCTGCTGCCCTTCAACGACGTGGGGTCGAGCCCGGCGTTCTCGAGCGACTCCCAGACGACCTCCAGCAGCAGGCGCTGCTGCGGATCCATGGCCAGCGCCTCGCGCGGCGAGATGCCGAAGAACTCGGCGTCGAACGCGTCGGCGTCGTGCAGGAAGCCGCCTTCGGAGGCGTAGGAGGTGCCCCGGTGGTCGGGGTCGGGGTGGAACAGCGTGTCGAGGTCCCAGCCGCGGTTCGACGGGAAGCCGGAGATGGTGTCCGTGCCCGACGCGACGACGGTCCACAGGTCCTCGGGCGAGCCCACGCCTCCCGGGTAGCGGCACGCCATGCCGACGATCGCGATCGGTTCGTCCGACGCCGCCGAGGTGACGACCGGGGCCGTCGGGTCGGGTTCGTCGCCGGAGAGCTGGACGTGCAGGAACGTGGCGAGCGCGGCGGGCGTCGGGTGGTCGAAGACCACCGTGGCCGGCAGCCGCACACCGGCGGCGGCGCTCAGGTTGTTGCGCAGCTCGATCGCGGTCAGCGAGTCGAAGCCCAGGTCCGTGAACGCCTTGTCCTGCTCGACGCGGTCCGCGGAGGCGTGCCCCAGCACGGCGGCGACCTGGGCGCGCACCATGCCGAGCAGCGCCGTCTTCTGGTCGGCCTTCGGGATGCCGGACAACGGCGAACCCGAGGCGGCCGCGGCGGCGCGGCGTGACCTGGTCCTGACCAGTCGTTCGAACAGCGGCGGGAGGAGGTCGTCGCGGGACCGCGCCTCGAGGGCGGTGAGGTCGAGCCGCAGGGTGACGGCGATCGGGAGGTCGGAGGCGAGCGCCGCGTCGAACAGCGCGAGGCCCTCGTGCTCCGCCAGCGCGGGGAAGCCCTGCCTGGCCGCGCGGTCGGCCTCCGCCGCCGAGAGACCGCTGCCCATGCCCAGTTGCCACAGGCCCCACACGAGGGACTGGGCCGCGAGGCCACGGGCGCGGCGGTGCTGTGCCAGTGCGTCGAGGAAGCTGTTGGCCGCGGCGTAGTTGCCCTGCCCGGCGCCTTCGAAGAGTCCGGACGTGGAGGAGTACAGCGCGAACAGCGGCAGGTCGAGGTGGCTCGTGAGCTCGTGCAGGTGCCAGGCGCCGTCGACCTTCGGGCGGAGCACGCCCTCCAGGCGTTCCTCGTCGAGCGAGGTGACGACGCCGTCGGCGAGGGAACCCGCGGTGTGGACCACGCCGATCAGGGGGCGGTCCGCCGGGATGGCGCCGAGGACGGCTTCCAGGGCCGCGCGATCGGCGACGTCGCACGCGCTGATGGTGACGTGCGCACCGAGTCCGGAGAGCTCGGCGCCCAGTTCGGCGGCTCCGGGCGACTCGGCGCCGCGGCGGCTGAGCAGCACCAGGCTCGTGACACCGCGGGCCGTGACCAGGTGCCTCGCCAGTGCGGCGCCGAGGCCTCCGGTGCCGCCAGTGATCAGGACGGTGCCGTCGGCGGGCAGGACCGGCTCGGCGCCGGTCCCGGCCGGGACGCGCACGACACGGGGTGCGAGCAGGACGCCGTCGCGCACGGCCACCTGGGCCTCACCGGACCCGGCGGCGACGCCGACGGACTCCTCCGGGCCGTCCAGGAGGACGAACCGCCCGGGGTGTTCGGCCTGCGCCGCGCGCACCAGGCCGCAGACCGCGGCGGAGGCGACGTCGGTGACGTCCGGCCCGGCCGCGCCCTGAGTCACCACGACGAGGCGGGAGTCCGCGTACCGCGCGTCCGCCAGGAAGCCCTGTACGGCAGCGAGAACGGCGCGCGTGGCCTCGCGCACGCCGACGGGACCGTCGTTCTCCGGCGAGACGAGCAGTGCGAGCACACCGGGAGCCGCGTCGGCTGAGCCGTAGGTCGTCCACGCCGGTGCATCGCCGACGGGGACAGAAACCCAGTCCACTGTGTACAGACTGGATGCGCTCCGCGTGGCCGCGGAGGGCGCACGGGACACCAGTGAGTCGACCGTGAGCACGGGCGCACCCGCCGGGTCGACGGCGTGCAAGGCGACCTCGTCGGCGCTCTTGACGGTGATCTTCACGCGGAGCGACGTCGCGCCGGTCGCGTGCACGGACACGCCGGACCACGAGAACGGCAGCCGTGCCCGGCCCCCGTCGTCACCGGCTCCGCCGAACGCGATCGCGTGCAGGGACGCGTCCAGGAGTGCGGGGTGGACGGCGAAGTCCGCCGCGGTCACCGCGACCGACTCCGGCAGGGCGACCTCGGCGAAGACCTCGTCGCCGGCGACCCACGCGGCGCGCAGCCCGCGGAAGACCGGGCCGTAGGCCAGACCGGTGGCGGCCAGGTCGTCGTAGACGCCGTCGAGCGCGACCTCCCGCGCCCCGGCGGGCGGCCACGACGTCGTGGACCACTGCTGCGGCGCCGACGGTTCCACGGCCAACGCGCCGGAGGCGTGCAGGATCCACTCGTCGGAGCCCGGCAGCCTGGAGTGCACGCTGATCGTGGACCTGCCACCGGGGTCGGCGGGGGTGGACCGCAGCTGCACCTGCACGGAGCCCGACTCTTCGAGCACCAGCGGTGCCTGCAGGGTCAGCTCCTCGACCGCGGCGCACCCGGCCTCCTCGGCGGCCCGCACCGCGAGGTCGAGCAGCACGGCGCCCGGGACGACGACGCGGCCGAACACGACGTGGTCGGCGATCCACGGGTGCGTCGCCAGGGACAGCCGTCCGGTGAGCACGTGGCCGTCCCCGTCGGCCAGTGCGACGGTCGCGCCCAGCAGCGGGTGCTCGCCGGGCTGCAGGCCCAGCGCGGCCGCGTCCCCGGCGGCCGTGCCCGGCAGCCAGAAGTGCTCGCGCTGGAAGGCGTACGTGGGCAGCGCGACCGTCGTCGCGGTCGCCGGGAACACCGCGGGCCAGTTGACGCGAGCGCCGCGCACGAAGGCGTTGCCCAGCGCGCTGAGCGCCTCGGCCTCCTCGGGGCGGTCGCGGCGCAGCACCGGCCGGACGAGCACGTCGGCCTCGTCGCTCAGGCAGTCGGCGGCCATGGCGGAGAGAACGCCGTCGGGGCCGAGTTCCAGGCACGTCGTGACGCCGGCCCCTTCGATGACCCGCACAGCGTCGTGGAACCGCACGGCCTCGCTGACGTGCGCGACCCAGTAGTCCGGTGTGGACAGTTCCGCCGGGCTCACCAGGCGGCCCGTGACGGTGGAGACGAACGGGATGACCGGAGCGGAGAAGGTGAGGAAGTCGAGGAGCCGGCGGAACTCGTCCAGCATGGGCCGCATCAACGGCGAGTGGAAGGCGTGGCTCACGTTGAGGCGCTTCGCCTTGCCGCCCTGGGCCTGCCAGCGGTCGGCGATCGCCAGGACGACGTCGTCGGCACCGGAGACCACGACCGAGCGCGGTCCGTTGACCGCCGCGATGCCGGCGACGTCCTCGTGCCCGCTCAGCAGGCCCCGCGCTTCCTCTTCGGTGGCGCGCAACGACACCATCGCGCCGCGCACCTCGAGCTCCTGCATCAGCCGCCCGCGGGCGGCCACCAGTGTCGCCGCGTCCTCCAGGGAGAACACGCCGGCCACGTGCGCCGCGGCGATCTCGCCGATGGAGTGCCCGCTGACGTAGTCGGGCCGCAGGCCCCACGACTCGAGCATGCGGTGGAGCGCGACCTCGATCGCGAACAGCGCGGGCTGGGAGTAGGAGGTCTGGTCGACCAGGGCGGCGTCCTCGCTGCCCTCCTCGGCGAACAGCACGTCCAGCAACGGGACTTCCAGCTGGATGTCCAGGTAGCCGCAGGCGTCGTCCATCGCACGGGCGAACACCTCGTTGTGCTGGTACAGCTCGAGTCCCATCGCGCGGCGCTGGGAACCCTGGCCGGCGAACAGGAAGGCGAGGCCGCCGGTGCCCGCGACGCCCCGCAGTGCCGGGGTGGTCTCGGCGATCACGGCGTCTAGGCCCGCCAAGAGCTCGTCTCGGTCGCGGCCGACCACGGCGGCGCGGTGGTCGAGGGAGGCGCGGGTGGTGGCGAGGGACAGGCCGATGTCGGCGGGAGCGAGCGCGGGGTCGGCGGTGACGAAGGACTTCAGCCGTTCGGCCTGGGCGCGCAGGGCGTCCGGCGTCCGGCCCGACAGCACCCAGAGAACGGTGACGTCCCGGGTGTCGGCGGTCCGCTCGCCCTCCGCGGGCGGGGCCTCCTCGATGATCACGTGGGCGTTGGTGCCGGAGATGCCGAAGGACGAGACGCCAGCGCGGCGCGGGCGGCCGGTCTCCGGCCACGGCCGCGCCTCGGTGAGCAGCGAGACGGCACCGGCCGACCAGTCCACGTGGGGCGTGGGCCGGCTGAGGTGCAGCGAGCGCGGCAGGGTTCCGTGCCGCATCGCCATGATCATCTTGATCACGCCGGCGGCACCGGCGGCCGCCTGGGCGTGGCCGATGTTCGACTTGATCGACCCGACCCACAGCGGACTGTCCGCCTCGCGTTCCCGGCCGTACGTGGCGAGGATCGCGTGCGCCTCGATCGGGTCGCCCAGGCGGGTGCCGGTGCCGTGGGCCTCGACGGCGTCGACGTCCGCGGCGACGAGCCGCCCGTTCGCGAGCGCCTGGTGGATCACGCGCTGCTGCGCGAGGCCGTTCGGCGCGGTCAGGCCGTTCGAGGCGCCGTCCTGGTTGATGGCCGACGAGCGGACGACGGCGAGCACGGGGTGGCCGTTGCGCCTGGCGTCGGAAAGCCGTTCCAGGGCGAGGATTCCCACGCCCTCGCCCCACCCGGTGCCGTCGGCCGACTCGTCGAAGGGCTTGCAGCGCCCGTCGGGGGCGAGGCCCCGCTGACGGGAGAAGGCGATGAAGTTGCCGGGGCTCGCCATGACCGCGACTCCGCCGGCGAGCGCGAGGTCGCACTCACCGGACCTCAGCGAGTGCGCGGCGAGGTGCAGCGCGACGAGTGAACCCGAGCAGGCGGTGTCCACGCTCAGGGCGGGACCCTCGAGGCCGAGGACGTAGGCGATGCGCCCGGAGACCACGCTCGGCGTGTTGCCGGTCAGCAGATGTCCTTCGAGGCCTTCGGGAGCGTCCGCCAGCCGGGGACCGTACTCCTGGGGCTCCACGCCGATGAACACGCCGGAACGGCTGCCGCGCAACGAGGTGGGGTCCACGCCCGCGCGTTCCAGGGCCTCCCAGGAGACCTCGAGCACCAGGCGCTGCTGGGGATCCATCGCGGTCGCCTCACGCGGGGAGATCCCGAAGAACTCGGCGTCGAACTCGCCCGCGGCGTCGAGGAACCCGCCGTGGCGGCTGTAGGTCGTCCCCGCCGTGCCCGCGTCCGGGTCGTAGATCCCCTCGACGTCCCAGCCGCGGTCGGAGGGGAAGCCGGCGATCGCGTCGACACCCTCGTCCACCAGGCGCCACAACAGCTCCGGCGAGTCGACCCGTCCCGGGAACCGGCAGCCGATGCCCACGACCACCACGTCGTCGTCGTGCTCCACCAACGGGAAAGCGGGCGCGGACCCGAGCTGGTCGCCGTCCGCTCCCAGCCGCGCGGCCAGCGCCACCGGGCTCGGGTGGTCGTAGACGACGGTCACCGGCAGTTCGAGCCCGGTGGCCGCGACGAGGCGCGCGTGCAGCTCGACCGAGGCCAGCGAGTCGAACCCCAGGTCGAGGAACGACCGGGTGCCGCTGCCCACCGGCGGTGCGCCGGGCACCATGTCGGCGAGGACCTCCGCGGTCACCCGCAGGACGAGATCGCGCGATGCGTGTGCCGCCGCCCCCAGCTTTCCCGCGGGCAGCTCGTTTCCCCGGTCCGCCACCTCGCCAGTGGCAGGACGGAGGTCATCGAACTCGCTCAAGTGCGCACTCCCCAACTTCTCCGTGGGACATCAGTGATGGCGGAACAACATCGCAATCCGATCCCGGCACATCGGGACGCAGAAGCACCACAAAGCAATCACACGCACGGGCACCTGCGGGATGCAAAGATTCCACTCACCGGCCACTGGACGAGAACCCCGGCAACACGGAGGATTCGAGGTTCCCGGGACTACCGCCGAATTACTGGGCGATGACCGGCCCGCGGAACCGCTCCATTAACAGCCTGCTTCGCCCGCACATAGGATCCACACCTATTTCTCCGAGAGTTGCGTGGCGCAGCTTCTCGCCGGTGCGGCGCAAGCCGGGCGCACCACCAACAGGCAAACAGGAGGCGTCGTCATGAGCCGCACGGCAGTCGTGTTTCCGGGAATGGGCCCGTCGAGTTTCGCCGACGTCGGCAGGTTCATGACGGTCAGCCCGTTCGCCCGGCGGAGGGTGGCGCAGGCGGACGCCGCGCTCGGCCACTCGCTGCTCGACGAGCTGCGGTCCGGTCCCGACGAGTACAACGCGGCCCACCAGATCGGTTTCCTGGTCAACTCGGTCGCGATGGCCGATTGGATGGAGGCGTCGCTGGGCTTCCGCCCGGACGTCTGCGTCGGGTCCAGCTTCGGCGAGCGCGCCGCCGTCGCCTATTCGGGAGCCCTGCCGTTCGAGGAGGTCGTCGCACTCACCGCCGAACTGGCGCGGTGCGAGCTCGACTACTTCCAGCGGGAGCACCGGGACCTGGTCAGCCAGCTGGTCGTGCGCACGCCGCAGGAACGACTCGACGCCGTCCTCGCCACCATGTCCGAGGACGGCGAGTGGTACGAGGTGTCCGGGTACTTCGACCCCGGCGTGCACCTGGTCACGATGCACGAGGAGCACCTCGCCGGGTTCAAGCGGAAGGTCGGCGATCGCGGCGGCTACTGCCTGACGACGATGCGCCCGGCCGCCCACGCCGGCGTGCTGGCACCGTTGCGGGCCCGGCTGCGGGACGAGGTCTTCCCGAAGTTCTCCTTCACCGCACCGGCGATCCCGATCATCTCCGACCAGGACGGCTCGCTGATCAGCGAGGGAACCGAGGTCGGCGCGCTGCTCGAGGCGTCCACCGACAGCCCGGTGCACTGGGGCCACATCCGCGACCGGCTCGTGGACGAGGGCCTCACGAGGATCTGCGTGGCGGGCCCCGACTACCTCATCCACCGCCTGGGGCTCCTCAGGAACGACTTCGACGTCGTGACCGCCGGTCCCAAGGACGCGCTGAAGCCCCGCCGGCCCGCCAGGTAGGCGTCGCGCCCGGCAGCGCCGCTCCGGCGCGCACATTTTTTGCGCCGATTAAAACACAGTCGTATTAAATCGGCGCGATGTCCGCACACCCTCGACCGAACTTCCGTCAAGCCACTGAGATCCGACGAATCATCGAGGTTTGAGCAAATGGGATTCACGACGACAGTCACAGAGGACGACCCCGCACCGACCACCGGCTTCTCCCCGGACTTCCCCTTCGTCTACCAGGAATGGCTGGACCACCAGGCCGGGCTCGGTGCCGTGCCGGCGCACCGCCTCGGCACCGAGGTCGCCGTCATCGGTGGCGGGATCTCGGGAATGGTCACCGCCTACGAACTCATGAAACTCGGCCTGCGACCGGTGGTGTACGAGATCGAGCAACTCGGCGGGCGAATGCGCACCGTCGGTTTCGAGGGGCACCCGGAACCGCGGGCCGAGCTGGGATCGATGCGGTTCTCGCCGTCGGCCACGCTCTTCCACTACGTGAACAAGCTGGGTCTGAAAGCCGCGGCGTTCCCCAACCCGCTGGCGGAGGCGACTCCGAGCACCGTCGTCAACCTGCGGGGTGAGACCCACTGGGCGCGCGGTCCCGAGGACCTGCCCCTGACGTTCCAGCAGGTCTCCGACGCGTGGTCGAAGGCGTTGCACGAGAAGGCCGACCTGCCGGTCATGATGGGCGCGATGGAGCGCCGCGACATCCCCGTCATCAAGGCGTTGTGGAACCGCACGGTCCGCGAGCTGGAGAACCAGTCGTTCTACGGCTTCCTGGCCTCCACGACGGCGTTCTCCTCCTTCGAACACCGGGAGATCTTCGGCCAGGTGGGCTTCGGGTGCGGCGGGTGGGACACCGACTTCACCAACTCCGTGCTCGACGTCCTGCGGGTCGTCTACACCGAGGTGGGCGACAAGCAGTACCGCATCATCGGCGGCAGCCAGCAGATCCCGACCGGGTTGTGGCACCACGAACCGGACGACCTCGTGCACTGGCCCGCCGGCACCTCGCTCGCGAGCCTGCACGACGGGCGGCCGCTGCCGGGGGTGAGCAGGATCGGCCGCAGCGGCGACGGCTACCTGGTCGAGGACGTGTCCGGCGGTGTGCGCGAGTACCCGGCGGCCGTCTTCACGGCGCAGAGCTGGAACCTGTTGTCCCGCATCCGCTGCGATCCCGACCTGCTGCCGTCGGACCTGTGGACCGCAGTGGAGCGAACGCACTACATGGGTTCGTCGAAGCTGTTCGTGCTGACCGACCGCCCGTTCTGGCGCGACCGCGACGAGAGGACCGGCCGCGAGCTCATGGGCATGACGCTGACCGACCGGTTGCCGCGCGGCGTCTACCTGTTCGACGACGGGCCTGGTGAGCCCGGCGTGATGTGCCTGTCCTACACGTGGAACGACGACTCGCTGAAGGTCGCGACCCTCACCGCGGAGGAGAGGCTGGAGGTGGTCCTCGCGTCACTGGCCCAGATCTACCCGGACGTCGACATCCGCTCGCACATCATCGCGCCGCCGGTCTCCGTCACCTGGGAGACCGAGCCGAACTTCATGGGCGCGTTCAAGTCGAGCCTCCCGGGGCAGTACCGGTACCAGCGCGCGTTGTTCACCAACTTCATGCAGGACGGGCTCGACGAGAAGCACAGGGGCTTCCTCATGGCGGGTGACGACATCTCGTGGCTGGGCGGTTTCGCGGAGAACGCCGTGGAGACGGCGCTGAACGCGGTCTGGGGCGTGGTGCACCACCTCGGCGGCTCCACCCACCCCGACAACCCCGGCCCCGGCGACCTCTTCGACGAACTGGCGCCGGTCGTCATCTGAGAGGCGTCCCAGGTCGTGGCCGCGGACCCGGCCAGGACCTGGGACAGGCTCAGTACAGCTCCGGCCGCCGGTCGGTCAGGTACGGCGTCTCGGCGCGGACTTCGGCAATCAGCGACAGGTCGAGATCGGTGACCAGGAGCCCGTCCGAGGCCCCGGCGTCGATCCCGGTCACCCGGCCGTCCGGTCCGACCACCCTGGTCAGACCGCAGTACTCGAGGTCGCGTTCCCGGCCGGTCCAGTTGGTGTAGGCGAGGAAGAGCTGGCTCTCGAAGGCGCGGGCCGGCACCAGCGTCTCGGCGACGAAGTGCCACGGCGACATCAGCGCGGTCGGCACCACCAGGAGTTCGGTGCCGCGCAGGGCGTGCGCGCGCACCAGTTCCGGGAACTCCACGTCGTAGCAGACGATCAACCCGACCGTCAGTCCGTCCACATCGGCCTGCACGACACCGGTCTCCCCGGCGCTGAAGCTCATCCGGTCGATGGCGCCGAACAGGTGCGTCTTGCGGTAGGAGGCCAGACCCGTCCCGTCGGCGCCGACCACCCGCACCGAGTTGTAGACGCGTTCCCCCGCCAGTTCGGGCCAGCCGTGCACGATGGCGATACCGGACTCGGCGGCGATGCGCGAGACCTCCTCGCACATCGGCCCGCTCTCGGGCTCGGCGAGCCGGCGCAGCCCCCGGCTGCCGATGTTGTACCCCGTCAGCGACATCTCCGGCGTGACCAGCAGCCGCGCGCCGGCCGCCGCGGCCTCCGCGGCGCGCACGCGCAGACGAGCGAGAGCGCCCGTCACGTCGGACGGGCGCGTCAGGGTCTGCCAACACGCAATTCTCATCGCGGGATTTCCTCCAGGACCGCACTCGGAACCGAAACTCAGGCGACGTACGTCTCCCGTGCGCCCCTGCGCGGACGCGGCGGGCGGATCGTCGTCAGGAAGGGACCGAGGACGAACCAGGCCACGCCGGTGCCCGTCATGATCGGCAGCGCGACCTTCCACAGCACCTCGGTCTGCGCGGGCGTGCTGACGAGGAAGACCAGCGCGCCCATGATGACGGCCGAGATCAGCCACGCGATCGCGAAACGGCCGAACTGCTTCCACTCGTACCGCACCTTGGCACGCCCGTACTTCGGCGGGCGGACGGGCGGCGGACCACCCGCGAAGCGGTGCTGGAAGCGCTGGTCGGCCCACCGCATCATGCTGTGCCCGAACCCGAGGGTGAGACCGAGGTAGATGGCCGCCGCCGCGTGCGGCCACGTCGCCTCACCACCGGTGCGCAGGTCGAACACCGTCACGACGAGCAGCACGACGTCCACGAGGGGTGTGCACAGGAGCAGGACACCGCCCACTTTGGGACTGCGCAGCGGGTAACGCGCGACGAGCCCGGCGAGCAGGAAGAACCAGAACCCGATCTCGCAGCCGATGATCAGGGCGAGAATGAGGTTCTCGCGGAGTTGGTCGAAGATCTCCGTCATGCCGGGAGCGTGACATCGCGATCTATTGTTCCCCTATCGCTCGCCGCCGCACCACCGCGGCGGCTCACTCGACCACCACCACGGCCTTGCCGCAGATCAGGTTCGCCTCCATGTCGCGGTGGGCCCGCGCGATGTCGGCGATGCGGTAGACGCGCCCGACGGGCACGTCGAGACGGCCCGCCTCGACCTCGTCGATCATCCTCTGCAGCACCTGCGGACCGGGCTTGCGGTCCCCGTGGCAGAGGACGAGGCGACCATCTCGCGACACCGCTGGACCGGCGTGCGACGAACCCGTTTCGTCGCCCAGAGAGCCGGTCAGGCACACGGTTCCCGTCTCACTCGTCGCGCGCAGGGTGTCGGACAGGGTCGTCCTGCCCACCAGCTCGACCGCGCCGTCCACCCCGTCCGGGACCAGAGCGCGCACGTGCGCCTCCACGACACCGTCGTCGACCACCACGTGGTCCACGCCGTGCAGGCGCAGCAGATCGACCTTCTCGGGATCGCGCGTGGTGGCGAGCACGGTCGCACCGAGGTTCTTCGCGAGCAGGATCGCGGCCAGCCCCACCGACGAGGTGCCACCACGCACGAGCACGGTCTGCCCACGCCGCAGGTCGACCGCCACCACGAGTGATTCGTAGGCGGTCTGGAACATTCTGGGCATGGCACCGAGCACGGCCCAGTTGAGCTTCGACCTGAACGGGCAGATGCCCGCCATCGGAACGCACGCGTACTCCGCGTAGCCGCCGTCGAGGTGCTGTCCCATGCCCGTGAGCACCGCCGCGACCTGCTGCCCCCGCGCGAACCGGCCGGAGCGGTCGAGGTCGACCTCCCCCACCGCCTCCGCGCCCAGGACGCGCGGCAGGCTCACCGCATGCCCGGGAAACCCGCGCCGCGACAACAGATCCGACCGGTTCAGCCCGAAAGCGCGAACGCGGACCCGGACCCAGCCGGCCGGCGGATCGGGCACGGGGACGTCGCGCACCACCAGGTTCTCCGGCGGCCCCGGAGCCTCGAGCACGGCGGCCCGCATCGTCCCGATCACGAACAAGCTCCACTCCAGACGAGGACAGGCCAGGTACGACGTTCCGGTCCGGCAACGGCTTCGACCGGCGCCGGAGGACCCCCGCGAGGGAGTCCACTGCGGTGATCGACTCCCTCGCGCACCGACAGGCCACCTCTAGTCGTAGCCGCGGACGTGCCCGTCCTCGTCGGCGAGAATGTCATACCTGTCCATACGAACCTCCTGTCAACGACATCCACAACGGACACCCAGGGGGACGGCGCAGCCCGCCGGGGACGAGGCAGGTCCAGGACCGCGACGCTCCCCCGGCGAGTTCATCGCGCAAGTCCACCCTCCCCCGCCATCGCCGCGCTATCGAACGGCCATCGGCGTCGACGAGCCGGACGTCGGTCACTCCCGGTGACGGCACGCACGAGCACGTCGGCCACGTGCCGTTCGGTGACGTCACCATCCTTGTCCGCAATGGACTTGAGGCTGCCGGACACCGCGACCCGCCAGCACCGCCACCTCGCCCCGCGCCGGCGACGGGCCCTGCGGGAAGAGGACTTTGGTCCCGGCCCGAAGCGTTCTTCCCGCCCTGCTCCGAACGGACGCGACCCAGCATCGTCGACGCATGGAACCGGTCGTGATCATCCAGGACGGCGCCAGACGCGACGAGAACGCCCTGAGGTGGGCCGCCGCGCACGCCCAGCTCGTGCGCACGGGCCTCGAGGTCCACCGCCCGCAGGACGACTTCCGCGCGCGGCTCGTGGTCGTCGGCTTCCGGGGTCGCGAAGCGCATGTGCCGGTCACCGCACGCTGCGACACGGTGGTGGTGCGGGGTACGGCCGCGGCCGTCGACTGCCGGCACCGGCACGTGACCGCGCTGGTCAGCGGTGGACCCGGTGATGGCCGCGTGCTCAGGCACGCCGCCGACTACGCGCGCCTGCGCGGTGCCAAGCTCCGCGTGCTGCACGCCGTCGCGCCGTCCCCGGCCCGCCACGAAGCCGACACCGACCACGGTCACGTGCTCGCGCGCGCCACCGCGGCACTCGGTGGCTTCGCCCACCGCGCGGTGCTCGTGCACGCACAGCCGCACGAGGCGATCGCCCGGTGCACCGACACCGACCTGATCATCGTCGGTGCCGGGGACGCGCACGGGTGCGGCACCGTCACGAGCGCCGCGCTCCACCACGCGCCGTGCCCCGTTCTCGTTGTGCACCAACCCGTTCTGGAGACCTTCGACGGTCGATTCGCCGTTGCGGACCGTCAACGCGCGCTGGGCGCGAGGCCGATCGTCACGGCGCCCGTCTGAGGCGCTCCACCCGTTCGATCGGCGAGCGTGCTCAGTCGCGGTCGTGCGGCTGGGGCGAGGCCGGTGCGGCCGAGTCGAGGTCCGCCCTGCGGAGGCGGAACACCTGGAGTTCGACGCCGTAGTACTTCGTGGTCTCGCCCACCCAGTGCATCCCGTTGTTGCGCACGGTGGCCGCCGCGCGGGCATTGCCCGGCCGGACGACGGCGAACACCTCGTGCACGTCCTGGCTGAACGCCCAGGCGGCCAGCGCGTGCGTGGTCTCGGTGGCGTAGCCGTGGCCCCAGGTGTCGGGACGCAGCTGCCAGCCGATCTCCAGGTCCTCCTCGCCCGGCGGCAGCGGGAGCAGGACGGCTCCGCCGATCACCAAGCCGTCGCTGTCGCGCTGGACCGCCCACCGGCCCGCCGGCGCGGGCAACCGCTCGCTCTCCGCCGCCCACTGCTGTAGCAGCAGCCGCATGGCCGCGCTGTCCGGGACCCGGTCCATCTCGGGACTGAGCCACCGCGTCACTTCGGTGTGCCCGTAGACCTCCAGTGCCGCGGGTGCGTCTTCGAGCTGCCACGGGCGCAGGGTGAGCCGCTCGGTGGTGAGCACTGTGGTGGCCGTCATGAGCAGATGCATCCCCGTTGCAGCGCGGAGGCCGCGGTGGCGGTGCAGTACCGCACGCCAAGGGGGTCGTGCTCGTGCCACGGGTGGGGGCAGACAGCGCACACGCGCCCGGCTTCGGTGTCGGTGGTCAGCGGCTCGGACGAGATCATGCGGGAACTCCGATGAACGGTGCGGCAAGAAGTGGACGCCGGTGACGGAGGCGCGCGGACCAGGACCGCGGAGCGGAACCGAGGTCGGCTGGGCGCTCCCACCTCCAGCCGGACGGCCGGGTCTCGTGATGCGCCCAAGGCGGCACCAGCTCGACCGCTGCTGCACGACATGCCCTCGGTGGTGGCGAGTCTACGCGAACCCAGAGCACGACTCGTCGGCGGTCGCCACGCGTCGACGGTGAGTCCTGTTAGGACGAATAAGTGAGTGACCGGGAACGTGGCGTGCGCTCGACCGCTCGCACACCAGAAGCCCCGACAGCCCGGACACTACACGTACGAGTGCGGGGCGCACCCGAATCGACCAGGTATCTTCAGGAACAACGCACCGCCCAACACGATCCGGGTTGTCCAGGCACGGACCGGGGTACCCGTCGGAAGAGTGCACACGAGTCCGCGCACGGGAGGACCGCTCCGCGTGACCGCGGCCGGTGCCCACGCGTTCAGTTCAGCCGGCCACCCGCGCCGGACGCACGCCCTCCTGAGCAAGAGCCACGGGAGCACATGATCCTCCACCGTCCGGAGTAGACAATGTCATCATCGCCCGACGTCCTGAGTTCCCAGGCCGACCGCCCGCGGGGCAGCGACTTCGCCCGCCTCACCAAGGAGCTCAAGGAAGCCGGGCTGCTCGACCGGCGACGCGGCTACTACATGCTGCGGATGGCGGTGAACGCCCTGCTGCTCGGCGCGATCGCGGCCGCGTTCGTGCTGCTGGGCGACTCGTGGTGGCAGGTGCTGACGGCGGTCGCCCTGGCCTTGGCGTCCACGCAGCTGGCGTTCATCGGACACGACGCCGGGCACCGGCAGATCTTCCGCAGCCACCGCCACAACGACGTGGTCGGGCACCTGCACGGCAGCCTCACCGGCATCAGCTACCAGTGGTGGGTGGCCAAGCACAACCGCCACCACGCCAACCCCAACCACGAGGACCACGACCCCGACATCGAGATCCACGCCCTCGCCTTCAGCCGCGCCCAGGCCAGGGGCAAGCGCGGCCTGAACGCCTGGAACACGAAACGCCAGGCGTTCCTGTTCTTCCCGCTACTGCTCGCCGAAGCGGCCGTGCTGCGGATCTCCGGCATCATCGCCCTGTGCCGCAACGAACTCCGCAACCCGTGGCGTGAGGCCGCACTCCAGATCGTCCCGCTCGCCGTCTACCTCACCGCCGCGTTCGTCGTGCTGTCACCCGTGAAGGCGGTCGTCTTCATCGCGGTGCACCAGGGCCTGATGGGCGTGTACCTCGGGTGCTCGTTCGCGCCCAACCACAAGGGAATGCCGATCATCACCGGCGAACAGCGTCTCGACCACCTCCACAAGCAGGTGCTGACCTCCCGCAACGTCACCGGCGGCCGGTGGGTCGACGCGCTGCTCGGCGGGCTCAACCACCAGATCGAGCACCACCTCTACCCGCACATGCCCCGCCCCAACCTGCGGCACGCGCAACCCGTCGTCGAGAACTTCTGCGAACGGCACGGGATCCCGTACAGCAAGACCACGCTGCGCCGCTCCTACGCCGAGGTCCTGCGGCACCTGCACGACGCCGGCGCACCCCTGCGGACCACGGTCTGAACGCCGCGACCCCCTCACGACGACCGGAGGGTGTAGCGTGGGGTCCGAAGGTGGCCGCGTTCCGCGCCCTCGACGCTCCTGTCGGAGATGTCGACCTTCCTCTGCCATTCAACGGAAAGAACCAAGTGGCCCTGTTTTCGGCGAACGACCTGTTCAGCCATCCCGAGACGCACCAACCGCAGGCGGAATCCGGCCCGGCCGGCTCCGACCGGCCGTCCTGGACGGACCTCTTCCAGGAACCGGTGCCCGCACCGCGAGTCCCGTCGGAGCACTGAGCCACCGGCAGCACGGGCCCGGCGCGCACCGGATCGGCGCCGCATGGAGTAGTGTCGGCACCGTTGGGGTTCCAGTTGCCGGCATCCAGCCGCCGCGGACCCCGATCCATCCGGTTCGGCGCTCGTGCCTCCGACCGGGGATTGGAGCACCGGCTTGCCGCCGGATCGCCCGTTCTTCCCCTCGCACTCCCCACTCCTCCGCACCACAAGGCTCCAGCAGGTGCGCGCATGACGCGAACCAGCCAGATCGGCCGCCCGAACGGTGCCGCGGCCGACTTCCAGGAGGCGCGCCTCGCCGCCGAGGAAGCAGGGGCCGTCCAGCAACGTCAAGCGGCACAACGGGTCGCGGAGCACTCCCACGACGCGCAGGACTGCCTTGACCTGCTCTCGATGCTGGGCCTGGCCGGCCTGCAACCGCGCGACGCGCATCCGATGCGCGACGAACCGGCCAACGTGACTTTCCCGGAGGCGCTCGGCGTGTACCGGACGACCGAGGGAGTGGCTCGATGACCCAGGGAACCGTCAAGTGGTTCAACGGCACCAAGGGATTCGGCTTCATCGCCCCTGAAGGCGGCGGCCCGGACGTCTTCGTGCACCACTCCGAGGTCCACGAGTACGCCTACCAGGGCATCCCGGACAACCAGGCGGTGGAGTTCGAGATCCAGCAGGGAGACAGGGGACCGCAGGCCACTGCGGTCCGGCTCCTCTGACGAAGCAGAGGTTGTGGGAAGCGGGTCACCGACTGGTGGCCCGCTTCCCACATGCCCGGCAACCCGCCGAGACCGCCGGTGAACCCGTACTGTCGCCCCCATGACTGACGCACAGGGCGGCCCCGCCCTCGGCCCCACGTTGTCGGAGTGGATCAGCGCTCGCGGCGAGACCGAACGGCACCTGGCGCACGCCGCCGGGTCGCCGGTCGACGCCGAATGGGTGCAACGGCTCTCGGACCTGCTCGCCACCGAGAGGTCGTGGCAGGACCAGTACACCGATCTCCTCGCGCTCGGCAGCGCCGGCGGCCAGTTCCCGTCCTCGAACCGCTGAACCGGCGGCCGTTCGTCCATTCGTGTCGTGCGGACGCTCCGGAGCGAACCCGCGCTGGCCTCAACGCGTCTGCGGTCCCATCCGGTTCAGCCAGCAGCCCGTGGGGCTTCCCACCGTGCCTCCTGTCCGGACTCCTCGTCGGTCGGCGAGGAGAGGGCCCGTGTCGACGTCGAAGCAGATCATCCCTCCGCTGCCCGCGCCTGGACGCCGCCACCACGCGCAAGCTGGTCAGGGCCACGGTCGACGAGGCGCGGCACCGGTGGCCGGTCCTCGGCACGGCGTCCCGCGCCGCCGGCATGGTCAGCTTCCCGCCCGCGCCGCGTGCCGTGATCGACCAGGCGAAGGGCGTGCTGATGGCCGTCCACGGGATGACCGCCGACCAGGCCTTCCAGTTGCTGGTCGTGCAGTCGCAGCGCGAGAACGTCAAGCTGCGCACGCTGGCCGAGCGGTTCATCACCGAGGTCGTGACCCGGTCCGCCGAGTGCGAACAGCCCGTGTGAGCGGTCGCGTCGCGCACCCTCAGCGCCACAACGGGGCGAGGTCCTCCTCCGCCTGCACCACCATCGACTCCAGCACCGGCCCGCCGAACGTCGTCACCGGCGCGACGTCGGCAGCGTCACGGCCCCGGCCGACGACCACGCGTCCCGTGCGCGGCTCGTTGGTGCGCGGGTCGAAGGTCCACCACCGGTCCCCCAGCCAGACCTCCACCCACGCCGCGAAGTCCATCGGCGCGTCGACCGGCCGCACGTCCAGTTCCGGCAGGTATCCGAGGACGTAGCGCGCCGGGATGGTGAGCGCACGGCAGAAGGAGATCACCAGGTGCGCGAGGTCACCGAACCCCGTGGCGCCGTGCCCGGACTCCCGCGACTCGTGGACGTGCCGGCAGATCTCCGACACCCTGCCGTAGCCGGGCCGATGAGCCCCGAACCGTGACCAGGCCTCGTCGCCCAGCGCGTCGGAGGCGCAGTACCGGCTGGGCAGCGTGTACAGCAGCACGTCGTCCGGAAGACCGTCGGGCGACGTCTCCGTCACGTCCTCGTCCACGTCCTCCGCCCTGTCCGGCACGTCCACCCACGCGCTGTAGTGCACTGTGGACAGACCGGCCGGCAGCAGGACGCGAGATCTCCTGTTGCCGTACACGTCGAAGTGGTGTCTCAGCGGAACGTCCGGCGTCACGTCCAGGTTCTCCTGGCTCACCCGGACGTCCGCGGACCAGAGCGGCCGCACGAGGAAGACCGCGGGCGCCGGCACCCTGGCGCGGTGGGTGAACGCACAACCGACGCGGAGAAGCCGGGTGTTCCACGTCAGCTTCGCCGCACCGCCGTAGTGGCGCGAGTTCACAGCACCCGCTCGCGGGCCTGGGGCGTTGTCGTCATCCGGCTCCCGACACTACACCCAGCGCCGCAGGGGTTTTGACCGATTCATCCGAGGTACCTCAGTGGGTGTGACGCCAGTGGAACGAGGCCCTGCCGTGGCTGCTGCCGGTACCGAGGACGGGTGGAGCACCCTCGAGCTCGTCCAGGGCCTTCCCGACACCGCCAAGGTGCGCAGATGGGCTCGTGCCGTGCTGTGCGACCTGGTCGAGGACGACCTGGTCGACGTGCTGCTCGTCGTCTCGGAACTCGCGTCCAACGTGTTCGACCACGCCCGGTTCCCCGCGCGTCTCAAACTGCGCAGGTCGGCCGAGCGCCGCGTCGTCGACATCGTCGCCGAGGACTCCTCGCCCCTGCCGCCCCGGTTGCGGCCGGCCACGCCCGACTCACCGCGCAGCCGCGGACTCGTGATCGTCGAGCAGCTGTCCGCGCGGTGGGGCGTGGTCCAGCGGCTGGCGGGCAAGTCCGTGTGGGCCGTCATGCCGTGCGCGACGGTGTCCTGACGCGCCGTGCCCCGCATCGAGCTCGGTGCGATGCTGATGCGGTGGCCGAGCCGGAACACACCTCAGACGGACACTTCGTCATCATCAACGGGCGGCGGTGGCGGGCCACCGATCCGGAGATCCCGCCCGAGCCGGCGGCACGGCTGCGCGCGCTGTTGATGGCGGCACGCCGCGACGTCGGCGCCGCTCTCCGCGCCCAGGACGCCGAGGCGGAACGGGACGCGCGCGGACGGGTCCACCTCGCGAAGACCGCCCTCGGCGAGCGCGGCGACCCGTGGTGGGACCAGACGACGAGCCAACGGCGCCAACGGTGGCAGAGCGGCCTGGACGCGCTCGAACACCACGACACGAGACGTGGTTGATCGACCGGACGACGGGGTAACCGGGTCGAGCAGGACAATCGACCTTCAGGAGGCTGACGTGATCGGGTTCATCGTCGCCGGACTGATCATCGGCGCGCTCGCCCGACTGATCAAGCCCGGCAAGCAGAACCTCGGCATCGTGGCGACCCTGCTGCTGGGGCTGGTCGGCTCCGTCATCGGCGGCACGATCGCGAACCTGCTCGGCACCGGAGACATCTTCGAGCTCAACGTGCTGGGCTTCATCATCGCCGTGATCGCCTCCGTGCTGCTCATCGGCGTCGCGGAGGCCGTGGCCGGCCGCAACCGCACGGGCGTGCGGTAACACCTCGACCCCGAACTGCCCTGGGCACCGCGCACCGGCGCCCAGGGCAGTTCGCTGTGCGCGTCACCTGGATCCGGGGAGTGGTCGGCGCGGCGCAGGAAAGCGTTGTCCCAGCGGCGGAAGCGGCTAGTACGGTGTGGCCCGACGACCGGGATGCGCGAGTGCTTCCGCGCGGCCGAGCAGGAAGGACTTCCATGGGGATCTCACTCGACGCCGCCGACGTCCTCCCCCGCGACGCGGCGGACGCCGCACTCGTCGCGAGGGTCTACGACCCTTCCGCGGGCGGCCCTTCGGTCGTGACGATCCGCGGCGAGCAGGTCGTCGACCTGTCACCCGCCGCCGCGACCGTGTCCTCGCTGCTCGAACGCCCCGACGCGCTGGAGGTCGTCCGGAACCACCCCGGCGGCACGTCGTGGCCGCTCGCGGAGGTCCTGGCCGCCACGACGAGCCCGGCCGGTGCCGTTCCCCGGTTCCTCGCACCGGTCGACCTGCAGGTGCTCAAGGCGGCCGGCGTGACCTTCGTCCGCAGCATGCTCGAGCGGGTCATCGAGGAGCGGGCCGACGGGGACCCGAAGCGGGCCGGGGAGGTTCGCGAGAAGCTGGGCGCGATCGTCCAGGGGCACATCTCCGACCTGAGGCCGGGATCCGCCGAAGCCGCGGAGGTGAAGAGGGTCCTCCAGGCCGAGGGCCTGTGGTCGCAGTACCTCGAGGTCGGCATCGGCCCGGACCCCGAGATCTTCACCAAGGCCCCGGTGCTCTCCGCGGTGGGGCTGGGAGCCGACATCGGTGTCCTCGCCCGCTCGGCCTGGAACAACCCCGAGCCCGAGCTCGTCCTGGTGGTG
This sequence comes from Lentzea sp. HUAS12, assembly GCF_024125735.1. Lineage (NCBI taxonomy): Bacteria > Bacillati > Actinomycetota > Actinomycetes > Pseudonocardiales > Pseudonocardiaceae > Lentzea > Lentzea sp. HUAS12. Next base: position 1,325,533 of record NZ_CP099738.1, on the reverse strand, counting down.
GACTCGCGCGGGAAGCCGGTCGGCGCGACGCTCGGCAACGACGTCAACCTGCGCGATTTCGAGGGCCGCAGCGCGCTCCTGCTCACCGAGGCGAAGGACAACAACGCCTCCTGCGCCATCGGGCCGTTCCTCCGGCTGTTCGACGACGGCTTCACCCCGGCGGACGCCAAGGCCACCGAGATCGCCCTCGACATCACCGGCCCCGACGGTTTCGAGCTGCACGGCGTGAACCCGGTCTCCGAGATCAGCCGGGAGCTCGAGGACCTCGTGTCCCACGCCTTCGGCGCGCACCACCGCTATCCCGACGGCTTCGCGCTGTTCACCGGCACGATGTTCGCCCCGACCGAGGACCGGGACCGGCCGGGCGAGGGGTTCACCCACCGGGTCGGGGACGTCGTCCGCATCTCCTCGCCCCGGCTGGGCGCGTTGACGAACGTCGTGAACACCGCCGAGGACGCGCCGGACTGGACGTTCGGCATCACCGCGCTGATGGAGAACCTCGCCGCCCGCGGCCTGCTGGGCCCGCGTTCGTGAAACCGCCCGGCATCCAGACCACCGACGTGTCACTTCCGCGTTAGGCGCGCCCGTGGCCGGGTAGCCGGTGGCGACAGGAAGCCGAGCTGGAGGAGAGCGATGAGCGACACGACCACGGTGGACCGGCTGCGCACGGCGCTGGCCGACGTGAGCTACCCCGCGGACAAGGGCCGGCTGGTCGACCACGCCTCGCGCAACAACGCCGACGAGGACACCGTGCACGCGTTGCACTCCGTTCCCGAGCAGTCCTACGGGTCGTTCGACGAGGTGCTCGGCGTGGTCGCCGTCGACCAGAGCCGCGAATCCTGAGCCGCCGCCGCTCCCGTTGTGCAGGGTGATCGGACTGCCCATACGGTCGGAGCAGGCGCGGACACCGGCAAGGACAGTCGGCACCGGGTATCCCCGGTGTCCGTTCGCGCTGCCCTGATGGCACTTTCCGTCGGCCGAGAGCCGGAAGTGGGAGCACGATGAAGGATCGCAAGGCGGTGCGGATCCCTGCGCCCGCGGGACGTTCTCGCTTCGCGGGCGACGTGCCGGTCGTCGCGGTGGTGGGCGGGGGGATCGCAGGCCTCGCGGCGGCCACCCTCCTGGCGGAGCGTGGCGCGCGAGTCGTGTTGTGCGAGCGCGAGTCCTATCTGGGCGGGCGCGTCGGTGGGTGGCGCACGCGGCTGGCGGACGGCAGCGATGTCACGATGACGCGCGGTTTCCACGCCTTCTTCCGGCAGTACTACAACCTGCGCGCGTTGCTGCGGCGGGTCGATCCGGACGGCGGCGCGCTGACGCCGATGCCCGACTACCCGTTGTGGCACGCGCGAGGTGACCGCGACTCGTTCGCCGGCATGCCCACGACGGCGCCGTGGAACGTGCTGGCGTTCCTGCGGCGCAGTCCGACGTTCCGCTGGCGCGACCTGCCGGAGATGAACCCCGAGGCGGCCCTGAAGCTCCTCGACGTCTCGGTTCCCGGGATCTACGACGAGATCGACGGCATCGACGCGACCGGGTACCTGGACCGCGTCCGGTTCCCGGAGGCCGCGCACGCGCTCGCGTTCGAGGTGTTCTCCCGCAGCTTCTTCGCGCACCCGCGGGACATGTCGGCCGCCGAGCTCGCCGTGATGTTCCACATCTACTTCCTCGGTTCCAACGAGGGCCTTCTCTTCGACGTGGCGGCGGACCCGTTCCCGCACTGCCTGTGGGATCCGCTCGGCCGGCGCCTCACCGAGCTCGGCGCCGACGTGCGCACGGGCGTCGACGTGCGGTCCGTGCGGCGGGGCGGGGCCAGGCGGTTCACCGTGACCACCGGGGACGGCGCGATCGACGCCGACGCCGTGGTACTCGCCGCCGACGTGGGAGGGCTGCGCGGGATCGTGCGCTCTTCACCGGGCCTTGGGGACGCCGGCTGGCGGGCGCGCGTGGAGGGGTTGCGGACGGCACCGCCGTTCCTCGTGTCGCGGTACTGGCTGGACACGCCCGTCGACCGGCCCGGCTTCATCGGCACGAGCGGTTTCGACCTGCTCGACAACGTGAGCGTGCTCGACGGCTACGAACACGAGGCGAGGGCGTGGGCGGCGCGCACGGGCGGTTCCGTGGTGGAGCTGCACGGCTACGCCATTCCGTCCGATGTGGACGAACACGAGGCCAGGCGGCGGCTGTGGGACCAGCTGACCGAGGTCTACCCGGAGACCAAGCGCGCCACCGTGATCGACGAACGCCACGAGTGGCGTGCCGACTGCCCGTTGTTCCCGGCGGGCGGCTACGGGGACCGGCCGACGGTGAGCACGCCGGACGACTTCCTCGTGCTGGCCGGAGATCTGGTGCGCGTCGACCTGCCGGTGGCGTTGATGGAACGCGCCGCCACGACCGGTTTCACCGCGGCCAACCGGCTGCTCGGTCAGTGGGGTGTCGCCGGCACGGACCTCTGGACGGTTCCCCTCGAAGGGCGCGTGCCGCTGCTGCGGGCGGCCGCGCGCCGGCGGAGGTCGGCGTGAACGTCGGCGTGGAACGCGGCGGCTCCCGAGCTGCCGCACGCGGATCAGCCGCCAGGATCCGGGCGGTGGCGTGGGTCTGCGGTGCGCTCGTCGTGCTGGCGCAGATCGTCTACTCCATGACCGAGCCGGACGCCCGGCTCTTCACGACGGTGGCCTCGGTCGTCGCGTTCGCGGTGGCGTCGGTGTGCGACGCCTTCGCCCGCTTCGGGCCCCGCGCGGCGGCACTGCTGGTGGTGGTCGCCGGAGGCGGCGGGCTGGTGGCCGAGACCACCGGGGTGCACACGGGCTTCCCGTTCGGCGACTACCGCTACACGGGCACGCTCGGCCTGGAGATCGCGGGCGTGCCCGTGGTCGTGGCACTGGCGTGGATCATGATGTCCTGGCCCGCGTTGCTCGTCGGGAGGGCGCTCGCGGCCCGCGCGGACCGCCCCGCCTGGCTGGTCGTCGGGATCGGCGCGTGGGCGCTGGCGTCGTGGGACGTGTTCCTCGACCCGCAGATGGTGGACGCCGGTCACTGGACGTGGTCCGATCCCGTCCCGGCACTGCCCGGAGTGGACGGTGTCCCGCTGACGAACTACGGAGGCTGGCTGCTGGTCTCGGTGCTCATGATCACCGCATTGCACGGGACCGTCGGGAGGGCGCGCGTCGCGAACGAGCTCGACCTGAGGGCGGGACCGGCTCCGGTGCTGTACCTGTGGACGTACGGCTCGTCGGTGTGGGCGCACGCGGCGTTCTTCGGGCGCCCCACCGTGTCCCTGGTCGCGGGCGTGTTGATGGGCCTGGTGGCCGTGCCGTTCGCGTGCGCGCTGTGGCGGGCCCATCGGTGAAGCGGTTCCTGCGCGCGGCGGTCCGCGGTGCCGCTGCCGGCTCTGCTGTCGCGGCGGCGCACGCCCTGGTGAACGCGCGGCTGATGCGCGTGCCGGCAGCCGATCCACCCCGCTGCGGGGAGGCGGTCTCGGTGCTGGTGCCCGCACGGGACGAGGCGCACCGCATCGCGCCGACCATCTTGTCGCTGCGGGCTCAGCGCGGTGTCGACGACCTGGAGATCATCGTGCTCGACGACGGCTCGTCCGACGGCACCGCCGACGAGGTGCGCCGGGCAGCCGGTGACGACCCGAGGATCCGTGTGGTCACCGGGGAAACGCCGCCGGAGGGCCTGCCCGGCAAGCCCCACGCCTGCGCCCAGCTCGCTGAACTGGCCACGGGCCGCGTGCTGGTGTTCGTCGACGCGGACGTCGTGCTCGCGCCCCACGCGGTGGCCTCGGCGGTCGCCCTGTTGCGGGAACACGACCTCGATCTCGTGTCACCGTTCCCGCGCCAGCTCGCCGACGGCACCGGAGCGCGTCTCGTGCAGCCGCTGCTGCAGTGGTCGTGGCTGGTGTTCCTGCCGTTGCGCCTGGCCGAACGCTCGCCCAGGCCGTCGTTGTCGGCCGCCAACGGGCAGTTCCTGGTCGTGGACGCCGGTGCCTACCACCGCAGCGGGGGTTTCGCGGGCATCGCCACCGCCGTGCTCGACGACATCGCGCTGCTGCGGGCGGTCAAGCGCGGCGGCGGACGCGGTGTGGTCGTCGACGGCAGCACGGTGGCGACCTGCCGGATGTACGAGGACTGGGCCGGGGTGCGCGACGGGTACGAGAAGTCGCTGTGGTCGGCGACCGGCAGTCCGGTGGCCGCGGCGGCGCTGTCCCTCGTGCTCGCCTGGCTGTACGTGCTGCCGCCCGTAGCCGCGCTCGCCGGCTCCCGCGCCGGCATCGCCGGGTACGCGGCCGGCGTGCTGACCAGGGTCGTGACGGCACGGCACACCGGCGGGCGGGTGTGGCCGGACGCGCTCGCCCACCCGGTGTCCGTAGGGGTGTTGCTGACGCTCGTCGCGCGGTCGTGGCGGGCCAGGAGGACGGGACGACTGCAGTGGAAGGGCCGATCGTTGCGGGGAAGCAGCTGACATGGCACGGGTAGCGGTGATCGGCGCGGGAATGGGCGGACTGGCCGCGGCCGCGCGGCTGGCGAGGTCGGGGCACGAGGTCACGGTGTACGAGCAGGCCGCCGGCCACGGCGGCAAGCTCGGCACGTTGCGGCGGAACGGTTTCACGTTCGACACCGGACCGTCGCTGCTGACGTTGCCGCACGTCTACCGCGACCTCTTCGCGGCCACCGGCGCCCCTCTCGACGACCTCGTGGAGATCGTCGCGGTGGAGCCGACCTGCCGCTACCGGTTCCCCGACGGCTCCGAGCTCGACATGCCGCACGCCGAGGAACGGGCCGAGGCCGCGCTGACCGACGCGTTCGGCCAGGAGGCCGCCCGGCAGTGGCGCGGGATGCTCACCGAGGCGGAACGGTTGTGGGACCTCGTCGGTGAACCGGTGCTGCAGAACCCGTTGGGCGGCGTGGGAGATCTGCTGCGCCGGTCGGCGAGCGTGCGGGACCTGGTGGCGATCGCGCCGTGGCGCACGCTGCGCGGGGTGGGCAGGCGGTTCAGCGATCCGAGACTGCGCATGCTCCTCGACCGCTACGCCACCTACAGCGGCTCCGACCCGCGCCGCACACCCGCGTTGATGACGGTGGTCCCGTTCATCGAGCAGCGGTTCGGCGGCTGGTACGTGCGCGGCGGGCTGCGCCGGCTCGGCGACGCCCTGTTCGGGCGCTGCACCGAACTCGGGGTGGGGTTCCGCTTCCACGCGAAGGTCACCGCCGTGGACACCGGAGGCGGCCGCGTCACCGGGGTGGTCCTGCGGGACGGCGAGCGCAGGCCGGCCGACGTCGTCGTGTCCGATGTGGACGCCGAACACCTCTACGGCGAGCTGCTCACCGACCGGCGCGCACACCGTCCACGGCGGACACTGCGCAAGGCCCAGCCCTCGCTGTCGGGGTTCGTGCTGCTGCTCGCGTTGCGGGGCAGGACGCCGGATCCGGCCCACCACCGCGTGCTGTTCCCGGCGGACTACGACGACGAGTTCGACTCGATCTTCGGACGCCGCCCGCGCCCCGTGCCGGACCCGACCGTCTACGTGTGCGCGCCGAATGACCCGGCCGTCGCGCCCGAGGGTGACGAGGCGTGGTTCGTCCTGGTCAACGCACCGCGGCAGGGTGACGTCGACTGGACCGCGCCGGGACTCGCCGACTCCTACGCGGACCGGGTCCTGCGCGTGATGGCCGAGCGCGGCCTCGACGTCCGCGACCGGGTGCGCTGGCGCGAGATCCGCACACCGGCCGACTGGGCGCGGGACACGGGCGCGGTCGGCGGATCGATCTACGGCTCGTCGTCCAACGGCCCGCGGGCAGCCCTGCTCCGCCCCGCGAACCGCTCCCCCGTGCCCGGCCTGTTCCTCGTCGGCGGCTCGGCACATCCGGGCGGCGGCCTGCCGCTCGTGGCGATGTCAGCGCGGATCGTCGCCGACCTGGTCGGCCCGGCTTGACGCGAACGGCCCGGTCCACGGCCGGCCGGCCAGCTCCTGCCGAATGCCCGCGGCGAGTTGCCCGAACCCGGCCACCGCGCACACCGCCCACACCAAAGCCGACACGGCCGCCCAGTCCCACCCGGTGACCGGCGTGCCGCCCGGCGCCAGACCCGTCCCGGCACAGGCGATCGCGACCACGACGACCCTCGTCGGCCGCTCCGCCACGGTGATCGCACCGGCCGACGTCATGCCGACGCCCTGCGCCTTCGCGCGCGTGTACTCGTGCAGCATCACCGACACACCGATGGCGGCGCACCACCACGCCCCGGCGCCAAGGGCGAACAGGACCAGCACCAGCGCCAGGTCCGCCAGGCGATCCGCGACCGCGTCCACCACAGCACCCAACGGCCGCGCACGACCGGTTCGCAACGCCACCGCGCCGTCCAGCCCGTCGAGCACTCCGGCCGAGACCACCAGCAACAGAGCCAGGAGCGCCCACCGGCCGCCCGCCACCGCGGCGACGACGGCACCACCCGCGACCACCACACCGGCCGCCGACAGCGCGTCGGGAGGAACGCGGTCCAGCGGGCGGGCCAGCACGTGCACGAGCCGCAGCCAGCCGACGACGAGCCTGTTGCCCGACACGTCCTCCCCGTGCAGCCGGGACCACCCGGCGACTGGGTTCGCCTCGTCACCGGTCACGCCACCACCGTAAGCCGAGGGGTGACGCCGTGCAGGTTCGGGTACTTCCCGATCATGCACCTGCTCCGCGCCGTGGTGACGGCTACCGGGAGCGCGCTGCGCGGCCGGGACCTCCTGCTGTGGGCCGCCGGACTGACGTTCTTCTCGGCGCTCGGCCTGGTGCCGCTGCTCCTGCTCGCCCTGCGCGGGGTGGCGCTGGTGTTCGGCGAGGACTTCGTCGTCGACAGCGCGCGCACCGTCGGCCGATCGCTGCCCCAGGCGCACGACGCCACGGAGACGCTGGTCCGGCTGGCCGAAGCGGCGACGAACACGTCGTGGCCGCTGCTCGCCGCGGCCCTGTTCCCCGCCTCGCTCTACGGCGAAGGACTGCGCCGCGGCCTCGTGCAGGCGGCCGGTGAACGCCCGAACAAGTGGACCGGCTGGGCCGGGCGGATCGCCTTCCTGCCCGTGCTCCTCCTCGCGCCCCTGCTGGTCGCGCTGCCGCTCTCGCTCGCCTCGGTGGTCGGCCCGCTCTACGAGGAGGGCGGGTGGTCCACCGTGCTGGGTGTGGTGCTGTCGTTCCACCTCGACGTGGTCCCGATCGGCGTGACCGTCGCGCTCGTGTTCGCCTTCGTCGGGCCGGTCGCCCTGCCGGTCAGGACGGTCCTCGCGGCCGGGGTGTGCGTCGGCGCCGTCCTGACCGGCTTCCTGCACGGGTTCGTCGTGTTCCTCGCGATCCCGGTGGACTGGGCGATCCCGTACGGCGGGCTGGCGGTCCCCGGAGCGGTGGCGGCGATCGGGCTGTGGCTGTTCCTGCTGCACGCCCTGCTCCTGTTCGGCTACCGGACGACGCTCAGCACCCGCGACGTGCTCGCCCGGGACTGAGGCGGCGGGTCAGCCGAGCCCGAGTCCGGGGAACTCCACCGCCGTGGCGTCGGCTCCGAACGGCTGGGACCACGCGCGGTACCGGAGCTCGTCCGGGCTCGTGATCCCGTAGGCCTCGTGCAGTGCCGCGACGCAGCGCCGCGCCAGCCCCGCGAACTCGCTCGTGAGAGCGGGGCGCCGCAGTTCCGACGTCCAGTTGGGCTGCGTGACCTCGGGTGCGGCCCAGTCGAACCTGCGCAGCTGGAACTCGTCGGCGTCCGCCGCGACGTCCGCCCCCGGTGCTTCCGCGTACAGCCGGTCGGGCGCTCCGGCGAACTGCACGTACCGCCTGGGGTCCGCCGCCGCGTGGACGATGAGGAAGACGCCGTCGGTCACGTCCCGGAAGCAGTCCGTGAGGCGCTCGGTGAACCGGTCCCACTCGTACGCGATCTTCCACGGCATCGGAACCGGTGTGCGCGTGGTGGTGAACCGCAGTTCCGCGTCGTCGAACGCGATCAGCTTCGCCAGCGGACTGCGGTGGTCGGGGCGCTCGAAGCCCTCGGCGTGCCCCTTCGGGTCGCGCGTGGTCACCCAGTACGCGTTCCCCGCGTCGCCGACCACCTCGACGACCAGGCCTCGGTAGGTGCCGGGACGGGAGAGGTCGTAGCACTCCATCACGTCGTCGTGCGCGATGTTCTTCACGAAGTGGCGGCGCCCCGCCTGCACGAACGACTCGTCCACCGCGTGGTCCGAGGTGATCCACCACTTGCCGAGCTGGTGACCCAACCGGTGGTCGACGTCGCGATGGCGGACGAACCGTCCGGGCGCCGGGAGGCGGTCGTTCACCGTGGCCCCGCCTTCCGGTCGAGCTCGACGCCCTGAGGGGTCTCGAACATCGCGCTAGCGCTCTTCTGCCTGAGGTTGAACGAGATCCGCCCGCCGGACGCGGTGTTCCAGGTCGCCGACGTCGTCCTCTCGAAGTCGCGCATCACCGGCGCGCCCCACCGCACCCCGCCCTCGCGCACGATCAGGGTGAAGGCGTCCCCGAGGAACGCCCGCGACGTGGAACTTGAGGTAGGACAGGTCGCCCCTGGAGCCGATGGTCATCACGTCGGGGACGGTGAACCCGGAGTCCCTGTTCATGAGGTAGGGGGTGCCGTTCTGGACCTCGACCGTCCACCCGAACCACTCGACGGCCTGCTGCTGCACCTCGTCACGGGTGAGCGGCCAGGACGCGGCCTCCCAGAAGTCCATGAGGTCGCAGGCCTCGGCGGGCGCCATCGCTCTCCACTCCACGTCCTGATCGTCTCATGCGGTCTCACGGGCGGCGGCGCGCAGGTTGCAGTCGTCCTCAGTGGACAGTCTGCGCCCGGATGCGGTGTGATGCGTCCATCTCGGTGAACGCGCCCCGTCTCGTTTGCCGACCGGCGGCGCGTACCTGCATGGTGTTCGCAGGAGAACCGGGGGGCTCCGCTGGGGGACATCATCCGCGTCGTCTCGCGCCCGAACGCGCCTTCGTCCGGCCGTCCACTGTGGACGTCGGGCGGCAGCGTCGACCCCTCCTCCACCTGCCCGACACCGAGGAGACCACCGCATGCGCAACAGACCCGTGCTCGCCGCACTCACCGCGCTCACCGTCGTGACCAGCCTGCTCGCCCCCACCGCGGCGGCCGCCGCGGACTGCACCTGGCGGCTCTCCCCGCTGCCGGTCCGGGACGGCATGGACTGGAGCAACCTCCGGATCACGAGCGTGGACGCCCAGGGAAACGTGTCCGGCTTCCACACCACCAAGGGCGAGAACGACCACGCGCTGACCCGCTGGACCGCCACCGGCGTCGAGGTCGTGCCGAGGCCGGAGGGCGCCACCGCGTTCGTCACCATCGCCGGCAACGCCTCGGGCGTGGTCATCGGCCGCGTGGACCGCCCCGGCGGCGGCGCGCTCATGACGCACACGCCCGGCGTCGGTTACCGCGACCTCCCGCTCCCCGCCGGGTACGACGTCTCGATGGTCAGCCTGACCGACATCAACGACCGCGGCGACGTCCTCGCCAAGTGGTGGGGCACGAGCACGCTCCCGCAGGCCGCACTGCTGTGGCGGGCGGACGGCAGCGCCCCGGTCGTCATCAACCCGCCCGAGGTGCCGCGCCCGAACCCGGTCGCGATCCGCAACGACGGCACGGTGCTGCTCGGCGGCACGTGGGACCCGGTGTGGCTGTGGCGCGACGGAGCACTGACCTCGCTGGGCGACTGGGGCTCCTCGGTTCGCCCGCGCGACCTCACCCGGGACGGCCTGATCGCCACCCGCGACTACGACAGGCCGCGCACCTCGTGGAAGTGGCACGAGTCGACCGGGCAGATGGAGCGCGTCGACGTCGACGGGGTGATCGAGGAGGTCAACGAGGACGGCCTGGCCATCGGCTACCTCGACGACGGCCGCTACACCTACGCCGTGTGGCAGGGCACCAGGTTCGTGGCAACCCTCCCGATGGCCGCCGGCGCCTCCGAGGCGACGGCCAGCGCGGTCGGCGCGAACGGCGTGATCGCCGGGTACTCCGGCACGAAGCCGGTCGTCTGGACCTGCGGCTGACGTTGGGGGGCGGGCTGGAGGGCTGGTCCGCCCCGGCGACCGACGTCCGGAGGCAGGCCGGAAGGCCGGTCCGCCCCAGACGACGATCACCCCGCGTCCGCCGCCGCGATCACCCCGCCGCGCCGATCACATCGCCCGCAGCACGCTCGACACGTCCGGCTGAACCTCGACCACCCGGTCGACCCCGGTCATCTCCAGCACCCGCCGCACGATGCCGCCATGCGCGACCACCACCAGCCGCACGCCCAGCCGGGTGGCCTCCTTCTGCGCCCGCACCAGCAGGTTGAGGCCCGAGGACCCCATGAACACGACCCCGGTGAGGTCGAGGACGAGCACTTCCGGCCGGGTCGCGAGCTGGGCGCGGACCTCGCGGCCGATCACCTCGTCGGTCGTGGTGTCGATCTCGCCGACGACGGAGGTGATCGGGACGGGACCGGTGTGGCCGGTCCGGACCGACACGGGCTGACCTGGATCGAGCTTCGTCATGCCGTCGCTCTTCCTGCCGCGGGCGCACCACCGGAACGGGCGGAGCGCGTTCGGACGAGGTACCCGATCGACACCTGCGACAAACGCGTGATTCGCGGAACGACCGCGTGTCGCGGTTTACGTGCGCCGGGCCGTGGGTAACGGAGGGTTTCGAACGTCTTCACGGAAGAGGGTCGGTTCGCCATGGAGTCCAGCGACGAACCCCCTCCGCGACCGGACGTCGCCCTGGAGTTGCACGAACCCACGCCTCCCCTCGCCTCCCTGCGCCACCTGGTCTCCGAGGTCTTCGACGACCTGGCCGAGGAGTCGCTGGAGGACCTGCACCTCGTCGTCACCGAGCTGGTCAGCAACGCCTACGACCACGGCCTGCACCCCCGCCACCTCCGGCTCCGGCGCCTGCCCGCCCCCGCCCTGCTCCGCGTCGAGGTCGACGACGGGTCGTCGGACCGGCCGGTCCTCGGCCGGTCCCGGATCGACGACACGCGCGGGCGGGGGCTGATCATCGTGGACAAGATCGCCCGGGATTGGGGCGTCATCGGGCGCACGACCGGGAAGACCGTCTGGGCCGACCTGTAGTCGCCGGCGTGACGGGCGCGCCTGCAGGGCGCGAACCGGTCAGCAGGTGACGTTGACGGTCGCGCTCGCCTGGAACGACACGTGCACGTGGTCCATGTGGTTGGCCGTGGGGCTGCCGCGGTCCTCCATCGGCGTGAAGCCACTGCCGTCGTTGTAGCGCTGGCGCCAGATCACGTAGGTGACGCCGAACGCCTTGCGGTTGGCCAGCACGTAGTCGGCGAGGGCGTTGCCCGTGGCGGTGTCGACCATGAAATCGAGCGCCAGGCCGGTGGGGTGGTCGCCGGAGCCGGCCCGGCCGGTGGCGCCACCGATGTCGTCCACGCCGAACTTGCCTCCGACGTGGTGGCCCACCTGCGCCACGTGCGGCTTGACGCCGTTCAGGGTGGTCGGGCAGGGCGGTGGCGGGGGTGGTGGCGGCGGCGTGGTGGTCTCGGGGGTCGTCGTGGTCACCGGGGGCGGCGTCGTGGTCACCGGAGGCGGTGAGGACGACGGCGTGCTGGACGACGTCGCGGTGGACGACGGGGTCTGACCGGCGGAGTTCGACGTGGCGGCGAGGTTGGCGGCCGCTCCGGTGGGGTCGACCGGCTGATCGGAGGTGCGGACGACCCAGAAGGTCGCGACGAGGCCCACCGTGAGGGTGGCGGCGACCGCGATGGGGAGCTTCCGGCTTGGTTTCTCTTGCGTTCTATGTCGGCCCGGCATTCGGGAAACACCTTGCGTCGGGGACGGGGTCAGGTACGGCGGGCCATATTACGAAACGAACACGGAAGCGTCACAGCCGAGTGTTGACGGTCACATCTCCGCTGGTGAGCGCACCACTACGGGTGGTGACCGCCCTGCGGTCGCGCCTGGTCAGGCGGACGCGGCCGCAGGGTTCTCAGCCGGCGAAATGGCGGTGGCTCAACGAAAGGAGCTTCTGCCGCACGGCGGAATCGTGCGACACGGCCGGAGTGCTCGCCTCTTCGGCCCGCCGGAAGTAACGCCCGGTCACGCCGGCCAGGCCGGGGTCGGTGGCCAGCCGCAACGCGCTCGCCGCGCCTTCGGCCGGGGTGAGCAGGCCGCTTCGGATCAGCGTCCGCATCGGGCGGAGCAGCGGGGGCACCAGGTCGTCGACGATGCCGGTGGCGACGAGGCCCGGATGCAGGGCGTTGATGGTCACCCCGTCGGCGCTGAAGTCGGGTGCCAGGGCGTAGCCGGCGGTGACGGTCATGAGCTTGGCGCGCGCGTAGGCCTCGAACGGCACGAAACCGTCGGCGGGGTTGAGCTCGGCCAGGTCGTCGACGCCGGTGAGGTCCAGGGTCGCCGGTCTGGGCCTGCCCGGGAACTTGATCTGCCTGGTGTCGTTGAGGGTGTCGCTGGCGACGTTCACGACCCGCGCCCGGCCGCGGCGCAGCGGCGCTCTCAGCAGGGTGGTGAGGCCGTAGGCGGCCAGGTAGTCGAGCGCGACGTGCATCTCGATCCCGTCGGCGGAGAGGCGGCGCCCGGAGAAGTGGGCACCGGCGTTGTTGACCAGGAGGTGGACCCGGTCGTGCCTGGTCGCGACGGTCGTCGCCGCCGCGATCACGTCGGCACGGCGGGACAGGTCGGCCGCGACGACCTCGACCCTGTCCGCCGCCCGCGCTCCGACGCCCGCCCGGAGCGCCTCCGCCTTGGCGGGGTCGCGGGCGATGGCGACCACGTGTGCGCCGGCCCCGGCCAGTTCGGTGGCGATCACCTGCCCCATGCCGCCGGTCGCACCGGTGACGACGGCGACCTTGCCGGTCAGGTCGGCGTTCATCGCGCGATTCTCGGGAAGGCACGGGTGTACCGCGGGGTCTCGGCCTCGTCCAGCAGGAACGCGGCGAGGTCGGCTCGGCCGATGGAGCTCCACAACCGGATCGGCAGGTCGGTGCCGGTCCGGTACCGGCCGATCGCGTCGTGGTCCGCCAGCTTCGGCGGCCGGACGATCGTCCACCGCAGACCGGAGGCGGTGATGAGCGGCTCCATCGTCTCCTTGTCCCGCATGCGTTCCGCCACGTTCGCCCACACCGCCACGGAGTACAGCGACTTGTCGTGCGTCTCCAGCACCCCGTGTGCGCTGACGGCGATCAGACGGTCCACTTCGGCCGCCTTCATCGCGGCGACCGCGGACCGGATGCCGTCCGTGCAGACCGTCGTCGGTCCCCTGTCCGCTCCGCCCAGTGCGCTGATGACCACGTCCGCGCCCGGCAGAGCGCGGGCGAGGGCCGTCGTGTCGGCGACGTCGGGCCAGACCACCTCGTCGAGGTTCGCGGCCGGTGCGAGTGTTCCCGCGCGGCGAACCAGTGCGACCACGTGGTGCCCGCGCGCCAGTGCCGCGGACACCACCTGACGGCCGGTGGCGCCCGTCGCCCCGAGGACGGCCACCCTCATCTGTGATACAGATTGTCTCATAGCGAGAAGGATGCACGTCGATCCTACTTCGAGTCAAGTTGTCTCATAGACTCGTCCGGTGACCAGCGAGACGGACCCCCGGTACCTGCGCAGCCGGGAAGCGATCCTCAACGCCGCCCGCGAGCTGTTGCTGGAGAGCGGCCCGACGGCGGTGACGCACGCGCAGGTCGCCGAGCAGGCGGGCGTGGGACGCGCCACGGTCTACCGCCACTGGCCCCAGGTCGCACCGCTCCTGCTCGAGGCGATGGCCACCGTGCCCATGCCGTTCCTCGACTCACCGTCCACACCGAGCCGCGAGTGGCTGCGGCGGGAGCTGACGGCCATCGCGAACCAGCTGGAACTGGACGACGTGCGCGCGGTGTCGACCACTCTCGCCAACGCGGCCCTGTGGGACGAGACGATGAACGCCCGCCGCGCGCAGTTCGCGGGCATCCTCACCGACCGCCTGGCCGCCGCGCTCGACGACGCCCGGGCGCGCGGCGAACTCGTTCCCGCACTGCCGAGCCGGGATGCCGCCGCCATGACCATCGGGCCGCTGTTCTACCGCGCCACCATCGAACGCGCCCCCACCGGCGCCGCCCTGATCGAAGCCGCCATCGCCGCATTGGGCACCTGGTCGAGCTGATGGCCCCTCGCGCCCACAGCGGAAAGGACGAGCAGCAGTGCGTTCAGCCCCAGGCAGGCGAACTCACGACGCCTGGCGTGGCCGAACATCGCGCCGATCATGGTGACCACCAGCCCCGCGGCGACAAGGGGTACGAACACGGGAGCGATGCTGGTCACCGCGGGGAGGACCAGCCCGAGCGCTGCGAGCACTTCGAGCACGCCGGGCACCTTGATGCCCGCGCGGCCACGAGGAGAGCGGCCATCGACCAGAGGACAACGTTCATGACCCACCTTTGACTTCGGACGAGGTGCGGACTGCCGGGTGTTCGCGGACTCTGCGCGCACTCATCTCAAGCCGGAGAAGGTGGCGCGCACGTCGTGCACGAAGTGGCCGGGCCGCTCCCAGCCGGCGAAGTGGCCCCAGGCCGGTGTCCGTCCGAAGTGGACGATGTTGGGGAAGCGGCGTTCGGCCCAGCGGCGGGACTTCCGCATGACGTCCCCCGGTGCCATCGTGATGCCGGTCGGCAGGGTCAGCGGATGGTCCTCGGTGACCGCGCTGCCCAGGTCACCGCCCTGCGCGCCCCACCGCTCGTGCCCCAGGCGGGCCATGAAGACCTCCCAGGCCGCCGCGGTCCGGGTGATGCCCCAGCCCGGTTCGGCCGGTGCCGCGGAGAAGCCGAAATCGGGCAGCGTCGGCAAGCGGACGTGCGCGAAGTCGATGTCGAGCCCGTCGATCCGGGTGCGGGACGGGTTCCAGCCGTTGAGCATCCGCTCCGCGGCGCGCCAGTCGTGACGCGTCCGCCAGTGTTCGAGCAACGCACGCATGCTGTCCATGATTCCTTCACGGGCGGAATGAGTACGGATTCGTACACTTATCTGTACGGTACGGTACACATGTGCAGACGCGTGGAGAAGCACGTCAGGACGAGATCCTCGGCGTCGTCGCGGAGTTGATCGCCGAGGTCGGTTGGGAGGGACTGACGGCGGACGCCGTGGTCGCGCGCGCCCAGACCTCGAAGACGACGCTCTACCGGCACTGGCCGGGCGGCAGGATCGACCTGGTGACGGCGGCCCTGCGCCGGGCGGCCGACTGCGCGCCGGCCGCGGTGGGCGACGCGGGCAGTGTCGTAGGCGACCTGCGGGCGTGCCTCGACTCGATGGTGGACGTGCTGGTCGGCGTCCACGGCATCGCGTTGATCGAACTGCTCAACGCCGCGCGCCGGGACGACGAGCTCCGCGCGCAGATGCGCCGCCTCTTCGACGCCTCGTGCCAGGAGAACGCGGCCGCGTTGACGCGCAACGCCGCCGCGCGGGGCGTCCGGCTCGACGGGCGACTCGTCGAACGAGCGCTGGAGGTGGCGTTCGCCTGGGCGATGAGCCAGATCGTGTTCGACGCCGTCCCGCCGGACGCGGAAGCACGCCAGGAGTTCGCCGAGCACACCCTGCTGCGGCTGATCGAGGGCACGCCGTGAGCGCGGGAACCGGCCGCGGCGACCTCTTCAACCCCGCCTGCCCGACGAGGATGCTGCTCGACCGCATCGGCACGAAGTGGACGTCGATGGCCGTGAAGCTCCTCGCCGAGGCGGGCGAGGGCGAGATCCGGTTCGCGGAACTGCAGCGGCGCATGCCCGGCGTCTCGCAGAAGATGTTGTCCACGACGCTGCGCTCGCTGACCCGTGACGGCCTGGTCGCCCGCCGCGTCGAACCGACGGTCCCACCGAAGGTGCACTACCGCCTCACCGCGCTGGGTCACTCGCTGGAGCTCCGGCTCGCCGCCTTGCGGGACTGGGCGGAGGAGCACATCGCCGAGATCGACCAGGCCAACGCCGCGAGCACCGACTGAGCCGTTACCCCGGGGAAACCACCTGACGCGGAAGTGCCGTCTTCCGCCGCCTTCCTGGCGTTCCTATCGTTGCCGCACAACACGTGCAACGAGATCGGAAAGCGGAACTGATGGTGCTGCGAAGGATTCACACCAACGGCGTCGAGCTGAACGTCGCGGTGGAAGGCGAAGGACCGGTTCTCGTGCTGCTGCACGGTTTCCCGCACACCTGGCAGGTGTGGGAACCGATCGTCCCGGCACTGGCCGCGCACCGGAGGGTCGTCGCGCCCGACCTGCGCGGCCTGGGCGCCTCGGCCCGGCCGGAGAGCGGGTACGCGGCAGCCGACGTGGCGAACGACGTGGCCGGGCTGCTCGACGCGCTGGGGATCGCCGAGGCGGACGTCGCCGCCATCGACCTGGGCGTGCCACCGGCGTTCCTGCTCGCGGCCGGACATCCCGGCCGGGTGCGCCGGCTGGTGCTGATGGAGGCGCTCGTCGGCACGCTTCCCGGCGCCGAGGACTTCCTGCGCCACGGACCGCCGTGGTGGTTCGGCTTCCACTCCGTCCCCGGCCTGGCGGAATCGGTCCTGCTCGGGCACGAGGCCGAGTACCTCGACTTCTTCCTGCACGCCGGTACCGCGGGTGATGGCGTCACTCCGCGTTTCCGCGACGCGGTTCACGAGGCTTACAAGGGCCGTGCGGCAATGAAAGCGGCGTTCGAGCACTACCGCGCACTGCCCGAGAGCGCGCGCCAGATCGAGGAGGCCGTCCGCCGGAGGCGTCTGTCCGTGCCGACGCTGACGATCGGGGCGGCTCCGGTCGGCGACGCGACCTGTCGGCAGGTGGAGCTGGTCGGGGACGAGGTGCGGAACGTGCGGCTCGAAGGCTGCGGCCACATCATTCCGCAGCACCGGCCCGAAGAACTGCTTGCCGTGCTTCGGGACTTCCTGTGAGGGAAGCCCGATCCGGTGCCGGACTACGGGTGAGCAGGATGCCGCCGATCACCACGGCCCCACCGGCAAGGGTGTGCCAGCCGACCGGTTCGGCCAGCAGGAACGCCCCCAGCGCGGTCGACCACAACGGGGTCACGTACGTGACCGTGGCCGCGACCGTCGGCCCCGCCGCCCGGATCAGGTCCAGGTTGAGCACGTACGCGTAGCCCGTGCCGACCGCGCCCAACACCAGCAGCGCGAGCACGGCGGGCAGGCCGGGCCAGGACGGCGGTCCGGAAAGGACAGGGGCGGCGACCGTCAACTGGACGGTGGCGCAGGTGATCTGCACGGCGGACAACGCGCTGGCGCGATGGGGACCACCGGACAGGAAGCGCCTGGTGTAAGCGAATCCCGCGCCGTAACAGGTCGTGGCGGCCAGGCAGGCCAGACCGCCCACCAGCACGTCACCGTCCAGTCCGCGCCACACGCCGAGAAGCACCAGCACGCCCGCGAAACCGAGCAGCAGGCCCGCGAGCCGCGTGGTCGTCACCCGCTCCCCCGGCACGACCAGCAACGCGAACGCCAGCGTCGTCAGCGGCGTCGTCGCGTTCAGCACGCCCGCCAGCACCGAGTCCACTCTGGACTCCCCGAAGGCCAGGAGCGTGAACGGCACCGAGTTGAGCAGGACCGCGACCACCGTCGCATGTCCCCACGTGCGCGCATCGCGCGGTATCGCCGCCCTTTGCACCGCACAGATCGCCCACAGCGCCACAGCGCCGAACAGACAGCGCGCCAGCGCGACCTGCACGGACGGCACACCCGCGTCCACCGCCACCTTGATCAACGCGAAGCTGCTGCCCCAGATCGCCGACAACAGCACGAACTTCCCAGTCGTCCCCACGGCGCGAGCATCACCCCGGCGGGCATCATGAGTCCAACAAGTGGTGATCGAGTGAGCATGAGATGCACTCATGACGTTGAACTTCGCCCAGCTCAGGGCATTCCTCGCCGTGGTCGACGAGGGCGGGTTCGGCGCGGCCGCCGACGCGCTGGGCGTCACGCAGTCCGCGGTGTCGCACGCGGTCGCCTCGCTCGAGCGCACGCTGGGCCACCCCGTGCTGGCGCGGCGCGGGCGGAGCACCCCCACCGCGTTCGGGGAAGAGGTCCTGGCCCACGCCCGTGCCGCGGTGACCGCGTCGGCCGCGATCGCCGACCTGGCCGAGCGCCGGCGCGGTGGAGTTCGCGGCACGATCAGGCTCGCGGCGCCGCCGACCGTCTGCCAGGGCCTGCTGCCCGGCCTGCTGGCACGGTGGGCGACGGCGTTCCCGCAGGTGCGGATCAGGGTGTTCGAGGGCGAGGACGACGAGGTCGCGGAGTGGCTCGCCGGCGGCACGGTCGAGGCCGCGGTCCTGGTCGACCCGCAGCCGGGGCCGGGCGCACAGATCGGTCAGGACGCCTTCCACGCCCTGCTGCGCACCGACCACCCGCTCGCGGGCGAGTCGCGGATCAGCGTCGCGGACCTCGGCGACGACCCGTTCCTGCTGTCGCACGGGGGTTGCGAGCGGCACGTGCGGCAGGCCCACGCGGGTCATCCGTTCACGCCGCGGCACCGGGTGCGCGAGCTGGGCACGCTGCTCGCCATGGTGCGCGCGGGCATCGGCGTGTCGCTCGTGCCGGGGCTGGTGGCGTCGATGTTGCCGCCGGACCTGGTGATGCTGCCCCTGCGGGAACAGGTCGTGCGCACGCTCGTCCTCAGCGGCCCGGCCGGCCGCGAGTGGCACCCGGCCGTGACGGCCCTGGTGGACTCGGTGCGCGGCGCCGCGGCAGGGGAACCCGTCCGGCTTTAGCGCGAAGGCGGTACCAGTCCGTGGATCGGACGCAGAGCCGTCCTACTCCCAGGGGTTGCTGCCGGACACCGTGGTGGGGGTCGTGTCGGTCACGGCCTGGGCGGTGGTGGCGGCGACGGTCGTGAGAGCCGCGACGGCGAGGGTGACGGCGGCGATCCTGGCGATGACGGTGCGGACCATTTCGGGCTCCTCAGGAATTCGTTTCTCCGGCGATGGGACAAACGTTATGGGGCCCGCTAATCCCGGTACTATCACGCGGTTTATCTCGCCACTATCCCGAGGGCGATAACTCCACCAAACCGCCCATGAGCTGCGACGAAGCGCAACAGCAGCAGTGTTTTGCAGGCAGGATATGTGCCGGGATTGCCGCGTGATAGCGGGCGTGCCGACTATTGGCCCGACAAAATCATCCGCCTGAAACGAGGATGCCGAGATGGCCACTCCGCCCGCCTTGGACCCCGGACTCCCGCCCTTCGCCCTGCTCCTGCGCCGGCACCGCAGCCGGGTCGGGTTGACGCAGCGGGAGCTGGCCGACCTGTCGACCGTGAGCGTGCGGGCCATCCGGGATCTGGAGCAGGGACGGGCGTTGCGGCCGCGGCCGGACACCGTGCGGTTGATCGCCGAGGGGTTGCGGCTCGGCAGCCGGGCCCGGCACGACCTGGAGGTGGCGGCGGACCCGGACCGGCGCGCCGAGGTCGACTCCGCCGCCGCGGTGCCGCCCACCTCGCTGGCCGCGCAGGTCGGCCGGGACGTCGAGACCGGCGCGCTGGCCGCCGAACTGGCCGGCGGGTGCAGGCTCGCGACCGTCGTGGGCCTGCCCGGGGTGGGGAAGACGCGGTTCGCGGCCGCGGTCGCCGAGGTGCTGCACGCCCGGATGCCGGTGCTGTGGGCCGGGGCGGACAGCACGCCGTTGCGGGATGCGCGGCTCGCAGGGCTGGTGACGGCGTGGTCCACGGCCGTGCGGACGGGTGGGCGGGTCGACGACGACCTCGCCGAGGTGATCGGCGCCCGGTCCGCGCTGGTGGTGCTCGACGGGGTGGACGGGCCGGTCCGCGGGGACGGCGTGCTGCGGCTGCTCGCCGACTGCCCCGGGGTGCGGGTGCTGATCACCGCGCCGGCGCCGTGCGGGCTCGCCGGGGAGCGGGTGTTCCTGCTCTCGGGGCTGGAGCCCGCCGACGCGGCTCGGCTGCTGCTCGCCGAGCAGCACGGCCCGGTGGACGCGGTCGAGGTCGACCGGTTGTGCCAGGCGCTCGACGGGGTGCCCGCCGCGCTGGCCGCCGTGGGGTCGTGGCTGTCGGTCTACCCGCTGTCGGAGCTGGCCGCCACCGATCCGGCCTGCCTGCTGGACGACGTGCTCGTGCGCGCTCTCGCCGGCGCCGCGGCGCCCTACCGCCGGTTCCTGGAGGACCTGCCGCCTCGGTTCGGCCCGTCGGCCGACACCGGGCGCCTGCTGCGCGACCTCCTGCAGCGCGGGCTGGTGCGGCCC
The DNA here is from genome assembly GCF_024125735.1 of Lentzea sp. HUAS12. Classification (NCBI taxonomy): domain Bacteria; kingdom Bacillati; phylum Actinomycetota; class Actinomycetes; order Pseudonocardiales; family Pseudonocardiaceae; genus Lentzea; species Lentzea sp. HUAS12. Next base: position 1,305,320 of record NZ_CP099738.1, on the reverse strand, counting down.
GTCGAGACCGGGACCGGGCGCAGCTTCACCGTGTCGCCGTTGATCCGCTCGGTGCTGGCGGCCACGCCCTGACTCGCCTCCGGTCTGCCGCAGCGACTGCCGAGCGAGCCGCGTCCGCCGTGGTGGACTGGGATCCGACGCCGAGTTCCGGGAGCGTGACCGATGGCCGCCATGACCGACAACGGTCCGATAGGGGCCGCGACGGTTCCCCCCGTGCACGCCTTCTTCGTCCCCACCGGCCCGGAGGTGCTCACCGTGTGGCCTCCCACGCCGCACGCCCGCAGGGCGGCGGCGTGGGCGCTGCGGGCGCTGGGATACGACCACCTGGGCGGGGTGGTCTGCCTGATCACCCCCTCCCCCGACGCCCGCGCGGAGTGCCTGGCGACCGCGCTCGCCGTCGCCGACGCCGCGGCCGGAGGACACCGGCCGCCGGGTCCGCTGCCGGACCTCGCCGTCCGCCTGCGGGCCGACCCGGTCCACCTGTGCGGCCTCAGCGCCGCCGCGGGACTGGCCTGAAACCACGTGCCCGCACCGGAACCACCGTCCGGTGAACAGAGGAACGGCCCGGCCCCGCGAAGGAGGCCGGGCCTTTCCTGATGACCGCGTTACCCCGCCACCATCGAACCCGCGGGCACCGACCACCCCGCCGGCGACCACAGGTCCTCAGTGGACAGTGCGGACGGGTGGTACTTGCCCAGCGAGCTGATGAGCAGGCGCAGTTCGAGGGTCATCGCCTCCACCAGACGCGTCAGGCCGGAACGCGGGTTCTCGTCGACCGCCAGCAGAGCCGCCCGGCCGAGGCCGGTGGCGGTGGCGCCGGCGGCGAGGCACTTCACGGCGCGCAGCCCTTCCCAGACGCGGCCCGACACCAGCAGGCAGCCGCGCGGGGAACCGATGCGGCGCAGGCACTCCGCCAGCGGGAGGCCGACGCCCGCCAGTGACGCCGTGGGGGCCCAGCCGCTGCCGCCCTCGGCGCCGTCCACGGTGACCGCGTCCGCGCCCGCCTGCCACGCCACGTCCGCCGCCGCGGCGACGTCACGTCCCGGCGGCAGCTTCACCCACACCCGTGCGCGCGGGTAGTTGTTGCGCATCAGGCGGACCTGCTGCCGGAGGATCTCCTCGGTGAACGTGCCGGGGCTCGCGCTGCGCAGCACCCGGTCTCCCAGCGGTTCCAGGGCGTACTGGCCGGCCAGGCGTTCCGCCGCGTCGCCGTCGACGACGGTCAGCCCGCCGAGCCCGGGTTTGGCGCCCTGACCGACCTTGAGCTCGAACCCCAGCCGCCCGGACTCGAGCAGCGACCGCGTCGCCGGGTCGCTGTAGACGCGGTTCCAGACCTCGGCGTCGGCGTCCTCCGTGCTCTGCTGCACCACGACCCCGCCCGCGCCGTCCGGGGCGTGGTCGGCGTAGGCGGAGATCCGTGCCAGCAGGGACCGTTCGCCGGTGTAGCCGTCGACCGGGACGACGTTCTCGCCGACGACCATCGGGATGCCCAGGGCCCCCGCCTGGGCCGCGGCGGCGATGCCCAGGTCGGTGCCCACCGCGCGGGTCGAGCCGAACGCCGACAGGTACAGCGGGAGGCGTGCGGTGAAACCACCGACGGTCGTCGCCAGGTCCACGTCGCCGTGCAAAGGCTCACGGGCCAGGTCGATGAGCTTCTCCAGCCGCAACGGCATGAACACCGGGGGCACCAGGCGGGCGGCGTCGAGGGCGTCGGCGGGCGCGGGCCCCACCGGTTCGCCCAGCAGCGCGCTGCCGTAGTCCGACAGCGACGGGAACGCCGCCGCGGCACCGGTGCGGGCACGCTCCCGGACGGCCTGTTCCGGAAACGTGCCGGCGCGCAACGCGGTCACGGGGACACCACGCCGGGAATCTTCGGGAACGCGCTCGCCTGCCAGACCGACTCCAGCCCGCACAGGTAGCGGACCAGGCGCTCCAGACCGATGCCGAAGCCCGCGCTGGACGGCACGCCCTCGCGCACCATCTTCAGGTACCACGCGTACTTCGCGGGGTTCTCGCCGGTTTCGCGCATCCTGGCGATGATCGCGGCGTACTCGTGTTCGCGCTCGCTGCCGCTGCACAGCTCGCCGTAGCCCTCGGGGGCCAGCAGGTCGAAGTTGAGCAGCCGTCCGGGGTTCGCCGGGTTCTCGCGGTCGTAGAAACCGCGCGAGCCCTTGGGGTAGTCGGTCAGGAAGAACGGCCTGCTGGACTTGGACGACAGCAGGGCCTCCCCCGTCCAGTCGATCTCGGCGTCGGGGTTCTGGTCGTGACCGAACCCGTGCAGGTCGGCGACCGCGGTGGCGTGGGTGCGGCGCTCGAAACCGCGGCCGGACAACAGGTCCGTGAAGGCGTCCGGGTCACGGCCCAGGACCCCGAGCTCGGCGGCGCAGTGCTCGACGACCCGGCGCACGACGTGCATCACGAGGTCCTCGGCCACCCGCGTCGCGTCGTCGCGGGAGGCACCGGCGACCTCGACGTCGATCTGGTGGAACTCCGCGAGGTGCCTGCTGGTCGAACTGGTCTCCAGCGGCTCCAGGCGCACGTTGGGGGCGATGCAGAAGATCCGGTCGAACGCGGTCAGCGACGCCTGCTTGTAGAGGATGGCGCTGGTCATCAACTTGTAGCGGTGGCCGTAGTAGTCGACGTCGACCTGCTTGGCCCCGCGCGCGCCGGGGTCGGTGACCGGGCCGATGACCGGGGGCAGCATCTCGGTGAAACCCCGCCCGCCCAGGTGTTCGCGGACGGCGTCGAGCACGCGGTGCTGCACGCGCAGCACCGCGCGGGTCGCCGGGGAGGTCAGGTGGGCGCGCGGATCCACCGGCGCCGGGGTGGTGGTGTCCATCGTGGTCACTCCTTGGGGACGGGGATCAGCCTCGGTCGAAGGTGCGCTCGACGTGGGTGAGCGAGCGCAGGAGCTCGTCGGCGGTGTGGTCGGCGGCGGGGACTGCGCGGCCGGCCGGCAGCGGCAGGGCGCCGGTGCGCGACCACTGCAGCCGCCCGTCGCCGTCCACGAACGCCCTGGTGCGGCCGGCGTTGTCCTGGTGCAGGCAGTAGGGCACGTCGAGGTACCCGCGCTCGACCGCGCGGACCAGGGCGATGCCGACGTCCGGTGCGAGGTCGAGCACGGCCTCCACGAGCGCGCGGGCCTCGGCGAGCACGCCAGTGTCCTCGACCTCGCCGCCCGGCAGGGCGCGTGCCGCCGCGGCCGCGGCGGTCACCAGGGCGGCGACGTTCTCGACGACGGTCGGGATGCGGTGCGCCTCCGCCGTCGTCTTGACGATCAGCCGCTCCGCCCCGGTGCGCACGGCCAGTTCCGCGGAGCGCTCCAGCAGAGCGGTCGCGCCGTGCGGGGTGCGCGGGAACACGCCCATGTACGTGTACAGCACGACGTGCCAGTCCACATCGGACAGATGTTCGGTGGCGAGGGTGCGCAGGGCGGCCACGGCCTCGGCGTCCTGGTCCGCGTCGGTCTGCTGGGCGTAGCTCAACGACATGCTGTCCACGCCGTGCTGGCGGAAGAACAGAGCCTCCAGCACGCTGATCGCCACCAGCAGGCTCGGCGGGCAGAGCTGGCCCATCATGCAGCCGCCGAACGACTCCAGGTGCGGCCGGGCGCCGCGTTCGCGGGCGTCGGAGAGCAGCAGGCAGGACTCGGCCCACGCGCGCACCGACTCGGCGACGGGAACGCGGCTGTAGGGCAGGCAGTACGACAGCGGCCCGCCCTCCGTCGCGTCCAGACCGGCGGCCAGCAGGGCCGCCACGATCTTCTGCGGGCACGCCGAGCCGTGGCGCACCTGCACCGGGAAGTCCGGTTCGCGCAGACCGTCCAGCACGGCCCTGGTCGTCTCGGGCGGGTGGGCGGCGATGGGATAGCCGTTGAGCTCGGCGCCGGTGTCCAGGGCCCTGCGCACCGCGCGGTGGTCCCCCACGCGCGTGAAGCTGTCGACCGTGATCGTGCCCGCCGCCCGCACCCCGGCTCCGCGCACCGCGGCGAGCCCCGCCCGCATCCGCGCCGGTCCGGCGACGCCCATCCTGGGCTGCACGACCAGTTCGCCCGCGGCGGCGGCGCGGGCGACGAACTCGCCGAACGAGCCACCGGTCACGACCGCACCCCCGCGGCGAGCCGGTCGACGTAGCGGCGGAAGGCCGGGATGGCGTCGCCGTCCTCGAACACCGCGTCGAACCCGGCGGCCAGCAGGGCCTCCGCGCGACCGCCCGCGCCGTCGACGCCGAGCTTGCCGCCGATCACGACCGGGGTGCTCGCGAGGCGTGCGCGCAGCGGTCCGATGACGCGCCGGGCGTCCTGGAAGCCGTGCCCGTTCACGCTGCTGATCACGACGAGGTCCGGTGCCGCCTGTCCGCACCGGGACGTCAGCATCCCGTCGGGGACGCACGCGCCCAGGTTGGTCACGCGGTGACCCATCTCCTCCAGCACCAGCTGCAGGTACACGAGGTTCCAGGTGTGCGCGTCGGAGGCGAGCCCGGAGACCACGATGTCGAGGCGGGCTGAGTCCGTCCGGGCGGCGTCCAACTCCATGGGGGCGAGCTCCCTTTGTCGCGCGGGTGTTTCCCTGTCCCGAACGTAGGAGCCGCGCCCGGCGCCTCCAGGCAGCGGCGACGGCAGCCTTCCGGCAGTTGGCGCTATCGGGAAGGCGGATCGAAGTAGTAGAAACGTCGGCTGCAGAGCAAAAGGCCCTCGTCCGACAGGGTCACCACGTCGGCGAACTCGGCCGGGTCGGGGCACTCCGCGTCCGGAGGAGGGGTGTAGCGGCCGACGACGACCACGGTGTCCTTGTCCGCCACCAGTTTGTGGATGTGGTGGCGGCCGCGCAGGGCCGGCAGGGCGGTCAGCAGCCCGACGGTGTGGTCGCGGCCGTGCCCCGCAGGCGCGTCACAGCGTTTGAGCTGCATGTCCGGATGCAGCAGGGAGGCGTACCCGTCCAGGTCCCCCGTGTCCAGGTAGTGGTAGGAGAGGCGGACGTGGTCGGCGCCTGCGGCGGTGCTCATGGCGGGTCTCCTCACGCGATGCGCCACAACCGTCCCGCCGCCGGGCAACCTGCCGATATCTTCCCGCTATCGCGGGGGCTTGTCCTCCTCCGTGATCATGTGCTTACTCTCGGGGCATCGCAGATCCGGAAAGGGTGGCCGCGCGCTATGTCCCCAGGGGGTTTCCGGGTTCTCGGCCCGGTGGAGGTCGACGGTCTCGGCGGCGCGGCGCGGATCCCGCCGGGCAGGCAGCAGGTGATCCTCGGGCTGCTGCTCGTGGAGGCGGGCCGGGTGGTGAGCACGGCGACGCTGGTCGACGCCCTGTGGGACGAGAACCCCCCGGACACCGCACGCACGCAGGTGCAGATCTGCGTCTCCCGGCTGCGCCGCACGCTCGACACCGCCGGCATGTCCGCGGTCATCGACACCCGCCCGCCGGGCTACCAGTTGCGCCTCAACGGGGACGCGCTGGACCTCGCCGAGTTCCTCACCCGCACCGCGGAGGCCCGCGTGCTGGCCAAGGAGGGCCGTGCCGCCGAGGCGGCCGCGCTGCTGCGGGAGGCCGCGGCGTTGTGGCGCGGGCCGTGCCTGGGCGGGGCTCCCAACCGATCGCTGCGCACCCGCGCGATGAGGCTGGACGAGGACCGGCTCACCTGCGTCGAGGACTACCTGGAACTCGAACTGGAACTGGGCCAGCACCACCAGCTCGTCGGGGAGGTCACGCGCCTGGTGCACGAGCACCCGTTGCGGGAACGGCCGCGCGCCCTGCTGATGCTCGCGCTGCACCGCTCCGGCAGGCAGGCCGAGGCCCTCGACACCTACCGCGCCGGCCGGACCCTGCTGGTCGAGGAACTGGGCCTGGAGCCCGGCGAACGGTTGCGGGAGCTGGAGGCGGCGATCCTCGCCGGCGAGACGCCGGCCAGGCCCCAGGCCGAGCCGGCTCCGAAGGCCGAAGAGGTCGTGCGCACGGCACGGCCGCGGCAGCTGCCCGCCGACACCGCCGACTTCGTCGGTGACGAGGACATGTTGCGGGGCGCGGAATCCGTCCTCGTCGGGGACGCCGGGCGGTCGGCCGTGGGGGTCGTCGTGATCACCGGACGGCCCGGCGTCGGCAAGAGCACCGTGGCCGCCCACCTGGCGCACCGGGTGGCGCAGGAGCACTTCCCCGACGGGCAGCTCTACTGCGACCTGCACGGCACCGGTTCCCCGTCCACCGTGGACGACGTGCTGGGCCGGTTCCTGCTGGCGCTGGGGATTCCCGGGCCGGTGATCCCCGACGGCGTCGACGCGAGGCTGGAGATGTACCGGACGCTGCTGGCCGACCGGCGGGTGCTGGTCGTGCTGGACGACGCGGCCACCGAGGGCCAGGTCCTGCCGCTGCTGCCGGGCAGCAGCACGTGCGCGGTGGTGGTGACCAGCCGCTCACGGCTGACCGGTCTGCCCGGCGCCCGCCAGATCGAGCTCGACGTCCTCGACACCGGCCAGTCGCTGCGCCTGCTGGGCCTGGTCGTCGGGGAGCACCGGGTGACCCGCGAGCCCGAGGCCGCCGAGGCGCTGGTGCGCACCGTCGGCGGACTGCCGCTGGCGTTGCGGATCATCGCGGCCCGCCTGGCCGCACGTCCACATTGGACGCTTGCGTCGATGGTGCTCCGGCTCGCCAGCGAACGGCACCGCCTCGACGAGCTCGCCCACGGCGAGCTGACCATCCGCGCCAGCCTCGCGCTGACCCACGACGGCCTCGACCGCCGCTCCCGCCTGCTGTTCGGGTTGCTGAGCCTCGCCGAGGGCCCCGCCGTCCCCGGCTGGGTCGCGGGCGCGGTCCTGGACGACGACCGGCCGTTCCCGTCGGACCTGCTCGAGCCGCTGGTGGACGTGCAGGTGCTCGACGTGGTCTCGGTGGAGCCGACGGGCGAGTTCCGCTACCGCTACCAGGACGTCCTGCGTCTGTTCGCGAGGGAGAAGGCGGCGGAGGAGATCCCCGCCGCCGACCGCGCCGCCGCCGTGTCCCGCCTGCTCGGCGGCTGGCTGGCCCTGGCCGAGCAGGCACACCGCGACATCTACGGCGGTGACTACACCGTGCTGCACGGAACCGCACCGCGCTGGCGTCCGCCGACGGCACAGGCCGATCCCCTGGAGTGGCTGGACGGCGAGCTGGAGAACCTGTGCGCGGCCGTTCACCAGGCGGCCACCGCGGGCCTCGACGAGCTGTGCTGGGACCTCGCGGTCACGTCGGTCACGCTGTTCGAGTCACGCGGCTACCTCGACGACTGGGAGCGAACCCACGCCGAGGCCCTGGCCGCCGTCCGCGCGGCGGGCAACAAACGCGGCACCGCGGCGGTCCTGAGCTCGCTGGGCACCCTGCACATCAACCGAGGCCGCCTCGACGCCTCCCGCGACGCGCTCCTCCCGGCCGTGGAGCTGTTCGAGGAGTTGGGCGACACGCACGGCCTGGCCCTGTGCCACCGCGACCTGGCGCTGATCGCCCGCAACACCGGCGACGACACCACCGCCCTGCGCCTGTACGACCGTTCGCTCGCCGGCTACACGTCGGTCGACGACGTGGTGGGCCGCGCGATCGTCCTGACCCAGCGCGCGTTCATCCTGGCGGGCGACGGCGAGATCGCCCGAGCCCGCACCGACCTCGCCGAGGCGATGGCGGTCCACGAGTCCGTGGGGTACACCGGGGGCGCCGCCCGCACGCTCAACCGCATCGGCCAGGTCCAGGCGATGGCGGGCGAGCACGCCGAGGCCGCCGCGACCATGCGGCGGGTGCTGGACATGGTGCGGGAGACCCGTGACGTCATCGGTGAGGGACAGCTGTTGCGGAACCTGGGTCAGGTGAGTGCGGCCGCAGGTCGTTATGGGGAGGCTCGGGCGTATTTGGAGGAGGCTCTGGCTGTTCGCGAGCGGATCCTGGACCACGGGGCCGCGTCGACGATTCGGGCGGAGTTGGCGGCGTTGCCGTTGCGGGAGGGGCACACGCTGGTGGCGGCGGGCTGACCACCGGGTGTGGCGGGAGAACAGGATGCTTTCCGAGGCGGGATGGCGCGATGGGATGCGGGGTGACGAAGCCTCGGCCCTGTCCCCCGCGCCCACCTCCCCCACCCGTCACACCCCGGCGGGAACCGGTTCCAGCGCCGGGATGTGCCGCGGCAGCGACCGCCACACCTCCTCGGTGTAGAAGTGCCCACCGGGCAACTCCACGTGCCGGTACTCCCCACCGGCCAGCGCCCGCCACTGCGCCGCCGTGTCCGCGACGATCACGTCGTCGTCGGCCCCCGTCAGCACCTGCAGCGGCACGCTCACCGCGGCCCCGTCGGTGTAGGCGAACGTGTCCCGCACCCGGATGTCGGCCCGCATCAGCTCCAGCGCCATCTCGCGCAGCTCCTCGTTGCCGAGGACGTAGTCGGCGAGCAGCCCGTTGACCGTCATCCACGAAAGCAGCCCGGCATCGGTGTCGCTTTGCGCGGGGAACATGTCGCGGGGCGTCAGGCCCCTGCTCGGCGCGTTGGCCGACGACACCACCAGGGCGTCCGGGCGGCGGCCGCCCAGGCGCTCGATCCTCGCGGCCACGTCGAACGCCATCCAGCCGCCCATGCTGTGTCCGAAGAGGACGTACGGGCGGGTCGCCGCGGCGAGCACGGCGGCAGTGGCGTCGGCCGCGAGGGCCTGCCAGTCCTCGGCGTGGTCCTCGAGGAACCTGCCGTCGCGGCCCGGGTAGCAGATCGCGGCGAGTTCCACGTCCGCCGGCAGGACGTCGGCCCAGGGCAGGTACGGGCCGGCGCCGCCGCCGCAGAACCCCAGGCACACCAGCGACCGCGTGGCCTCCGGCTTGCGGCGGGGTCGGACCACCACGTTGTCGATGTTGTCCACCAGTCCTCCTAGATGGTTGATTCCAAGGTCAGTGGTCGTAGGCGATCAGTGAGCGTTTGACGGGCTGGGCGGTGTGGTCGTTGTGCCAGATCGCGGCGGTCAGGGCGAGGATGCGTTGCAGGACTCGGACGATGACGCCGGCGGGTGTGCGTCCGCCGTGGCGTTCGAGGTCGAGCTGGCCTTTGAACGTCTGGTTGATCGACTCGATGGTCTGGCGCAGCGGCTTGAACAGTCGTGCGCCAGGCCGCGGGGCCTCGCCCTTGCGGGCCTGTCGTAACAGCACGATCCCGGCGGTGCGCAGGGCATGCTCGAAGTCGCGGCCGTAGTAGTGCTTGTCCGCGATCAGTGTCTGGCCTTGCCGGTCTGCGACCAGGTCCAGGTCTTCCTCGAGCATGCCCAGCAGAGTCTGCCGCTCGTCGGCTTTGGCGCCGGTCAGAGCGAACGCGATGGGCAGGCCGCCCAGGGTGCAGACCAGGTGCAGGCGTAGCCCCCAGAAGAACCGGGAGTGGCTGGAGCAGTAGCCGAACTGCGCCCACCCGGCAAGATCTGAGCGTTTCGAGGTCTCGCGGGAACGACCGCACTCGACCGGGGTGGAGTCGGCCAGCCACACGTCATCGGTCCACAACGTCGTGTCGACGGCCAGTAGCCGGATCATCGACCGGATCAGTGCCGCAGCGCGGCGCAGCCGCTTGTTGTAGCCGGGCTGCTGGGGCAGATAGCGGAACAGATGCCCCAGATGCGCTCGGGCATGCCGCAACCAGCGGGCCTCGGACGTGAAGCCCAGCAACGCCTGCATCACCGCGAGCGTGACGAGTTCGGCGTCGGTCAGCTGGGGCTTGATCCCGATCTTCGGCCGCCACGGCGCTAACCCCGGTGCCCCTGCCAGCAGATCATCAGTTCTCACATAGAGTGCGGTCGCGAGGGTGTCCACTTCATTCGTCACACAATGATCATGGACACCCTCGTCCCATGCCTGGATCCAGGCCTACCCCTTGGAATCAACCATCTAGACGCGCAGGGACTCGACGTGCCGGGCGAGGTCGGTCAGGCGGGGGTGGCGGTAGACGTCGCGGGTGGACATCTTGAGGCCGAAGGTCTTCTTCACCTTCGACACCACCCGCAGCGCGACCAGGGAGTGGCCGCCGAGGGCGAAGAAGTCGTCGTCGGCGTTGACCGAGTCGCGGCCGAGGACCTCGGCCCACACCTGGGCGATGAACTGCTCGAACTCGCCCTCCGGTGCGGTGCCCGACTGTGCGGGCGGTGCGGGCAGGGCGGCGGTGTCGAGCTTGCCGCCCGGGGTCAGCGGCAGCGCGGCGACCTCGACGAACGCGGCCGGCACCATGACCTCCGGCAGCGCTGCCGCGGCGTGCTCGCGCAGCCCCTCCGCGCCCGCGAGGCCCGACGGCACGTAGTAGGCGACGGGCTGGCCGCCCAGGTCGTCGCGGACGACGACCGCGGCCGCGGCGACGGCGGGTGAGGACCGCACGACGGTCTCGATCTCGCCCAGCTCCACCCGGTGGCCGCGGATCTTCACCTGGCGGTCGGCACGGCCGTGGAACTCCAGCAGGCCGTCCTCGGTGCGGCGCACCAGGTCGCCGGTGCGGTACATGCGCCCACCGGCCTCGCCGGAGGGGTCCGGCAGGAAGCGGGCACCGGTCAGGCCGGAGCGGCCGAGGTAGCCGTGGGTGACGCGCGGGCCCGCGACGTACAGTTCGCCGATCTCGCCGTCCGGAACCTCGCGCAGCTTCGCGTCGAGCACCAGGAGCCGGTTGCCGGGCAGCGCGTCACCGATGGTCGGGTGGTCGCCTTCGACGACGGCGACCGTCGTGTCGACGGTGCACTCGGTCGGGCCGTAGAGGTTGAACGCCTCCACGGTGGCGGCGGCGGCCAGTTCCCGCCACACCGGCACGCTGATCGGTTCGCCGCCGATGAACAGGCGCAGCCGCCTGCCGTCGGGGCGTCCGGGCAGCAGGTGCTCGCGCAGCATCTCCCAGTGCGTCGGCGTCATGTCCACATCGGTCACCCCGCACTCGTCGAGCCACGCGGCCAGCTTGGCGGGCTCGGTGCGGTGTGCGTCCTCCAGCACGACGATCGTGTCACCGCGGCAGATCCGGGCCCACTGCTGCACGGACGCGTCGAAGGACGCACTCGCGTTCCACGCGACGACAGAGGGTTCGGCCGAGTACACGGCCATCTGCTCCAGTCCGTCCACAAGGGACGCGACGCCGCCGCGGGTGGCCTGGACACCCTTGGGCAGCCCGGTGGAGCCGGAGGTGTAGATGACGTAGGCGGCGTCGTCGGCCGACACGGCCACGTCGCTGAACGCACCGGCGCCGACGACCAGGTCCTCCGGCGTCACGGTCGTGCGCACCGCGGCGTCGGACGTCATGTGCGCCAACCGGTCCGCCGGGTAGGCCGGGTCGAGCGGCACGTACGCCGCCCCGGCCCGCCACACCGCCAGCAGCGCGACGAGGAGTCCGTTGCCGCGCGGCACGCTCACGCCCACGCGGTCACCGCGGACCACTCCGCGCTCGACGAGCACGGCGGCCAGCGCGGCCGTGCGCGCCTCCAGTTCGGCGAACGTCAGCGCGCCGGCGGTGTCGCGCACGGCGATCCGCTCGGGCGCCGTCCGCACGACGTCGTGGAAGCAGGACAGCAGGTCTCGGCCCGTCATCGGCCCTCTCCGCTCATCGGGGTGGCCGACGGGGCGACGGTCGGCGCGCAGTCCAGCACGGAGACCGGCTCGCCCATGGCGACGACGATCTTGCGGTCGCCGCGGAACGGGTCGCGACCGTGCGTGGACAGGATGTTGTCGACCAGCAGCAGGCCACCGCGTTCCCAGCGCCGGCGGGTGGTGGCGGCGTCGTACGCGGCCTGGATGGTGGCGAGCTCCTCGCGGCTGAGCACCGTGCCGTCGCCGAAGGCGGTGTTGAACGGCAGGTCCTCGACGCCGAACTCGTCGACCAGCGCGTCGCGCAGCTCCTCGTCGAGCGCCCACTCGTTCCAGAACGCCATGTGGTTGAACCACACCTCGGCGCCGGTCACCGGGTGCGAGATGATCCCGGGACGCAGCTGCGTGGTGCGCAGGTGGCCGTCGGACTGCCACTGGCACGAGACCAGGTTCTCCGCGCCGTACGCCTCCACCTCCTCCTTCGTGGTGGCGGCGAACGCGGTCTGCCACGACGTGGAGATGTGCTCGGAGTAGCTGCGGTTGAGCAGCCAGCCGACCTTCCGCATCTTGGCGACCAGCTCCGCCGGCAGCGACGCGAGCACCTTGCGGCAGTCGGCCACCGGGGTCGCGCCGCCCTCCGGCGGGGCGATCAGGCAGGCGAACATGAGCAGGCCGGGGAACGTCAGCGTGTAGCTGTTCTCGTTGTGCATGTGGATCGGCTGCGCGGCGGGCAGGTCGGTCGACGAGAAGACGCCGTTGCCGAAGTCGCTGCGCGGGGTGGCCTTCTCGCGGTACGGCGTGCGCTCGGGCATGAGCGTGTCGCGCACGAGGCCGAAGTCGTCGACGTCGTGCACGGGCAGGCCGCGCACGTACAGCGCGGCGTGCTCGTGCAGCAGGCCGCGCAGGGCGTCGGCGTTGGCCCGCAACCACTCCGTGGCCTGCTCGATCGTGTGCACGTTCCCGGCGTCGACGGTGGCGGGCGCGCCGGGCTCGATCGTGACCACCAACGGCGCCGTTCCTGACAAAGCGGTGGGGCTCATCGCACTTTCCTCTCTGCTGGCGTGGTGCCGACGCTAGGGAGGCCGCGAACCGTTGTGCGGCAGGCGGTGCGGCAGCTGCTGGGGCAGGTGGCTGCTTCCGCCAAGGTGCCGCTCGACCTGCCGATCCGGCCGTCGGGGCGCGCCTAGCTTTCGTCTCGAACGTCCACCGCGCACACCGATCCGGAGGGTGACATGTCGCTGCACGAGGAGGTCGGCCGCATCGCGACCGCCGCACCGGATCGCACCGCGGTGCGAATCGGGGGGAGGTCGACCGGCTACGCCGAGCTCGACCGGACGGCGGGCGCGCTGGCCGCGGAACTCGCCGGCGCGGGCCTGCTGCCCGGCGGCGTCGTCGCGGTGCGCAGCCGGTCGAGGGCCGACTACGTGACCGCGATGCTCGCGGTGTGGCGGGCCGGCGGCGTGTACCTGCCGCTCGACCCGGAAGCGCCCGTCGGACGCACGCGGGACATGGTCGGGGACGCCGGCGCGACCCTGATCGTCGAGGACGGCGTCGTCCGCAGGACCGGGATCGCCGCCCGCGGCACGACGGCCGGGCTGGCCTACCTGATCTACACCTCGGGCACCACCGGGCGCCCCAAGGGCGTCGCCGTCGACCACGCCGCGCTGGCCGCCCACGTTCCCGCCATCGCGGAGCGCTTCGGGATCACCGACCAGGACGTCGTCCTGCAGCTCGCGGGCCCGTCGGTCGACGTCGCCGTCGAGCAGGTGCTGACCGCGCTCACCGCGGGCGCCTGCCTGGTGCTGCCCGAACGGCGGTTGCTGTCGGTCGACGAGCTGCTGGGCCTCGTCGAGGACGAGCAGGTCACCGTCGCCAACCTCCCCGCCGGCTACTTCCACGACTTCACCGCCGCCCTGGACCGGGTGCCACCGTCGTTGCGCACCATGGTCTCCGGCAGCGACCGGCTGTCCCCGGCCGCCGCGGCCGAGTGGACCCGGCGCACCGGGGTGCGGCTGCTCAACGCCTACGGCCCCACCGAGACCGTGATCACCGCGACCGTGCACGAGACGGCCGGCGAGACCGGTTCGGTGCCGATCGGCACGCCCGTCGGCGGGCGGCGTGCGCACGTCCTCGACGGCCTGCGCCCGAGCGACGAGGGCGAGCTGTACCTCGGCGGCCCCGAGCTCGCCGTGGGGTACCTGGGCAGCGCGGCGCTGACGGCCGCGCGCTTCCTGCCCGACCCGTCCGGTCCGCCCGGATCGCGCATGTACCGCACCGGCGACACCGTCCGCCGCGGCGCCGACGGCGTGCTCGACTTCGTCGGCCGCGGCGACGACCAGGTCAAGGTCCGCGGCTACCGGGTGGAGCTGGGCGAGGTGCAGCACGCCCTCGCCGCGCACCCGGCTGTGGAGACCTGCGCGGTCGTCCCGCACGGCACCGGCCTCGCCGCCTACGTCACCGGCACCATCGACACCGCCGAGGTGCGCGACTTCCTCGCCCGGCGGCTGCCGGCGCACATGGTCCCCGCCTCGGTGACCCCGCTAGACCGGTTGCCCCTCACCGACGGCGGCAAGGTCGACCGCGCCGCGCTGCCCGCCCCTGCCTCCGCCTCCGCCGAACCCGTCGCCGACGACGCGCCCCGAGACCAGACAGAGCAGCTGCTCGCCGGGATCTGGGCCGACGTCCTGGGCGTTCGCCGGGTCGGCGCGCACGACAACTTCTTCCACCTCGGCGGCGACTCGCTGACCGCCGTCCGGGTCGCGAGCCGCGTTTTCGAGGCGTTCGGACCGGTCTCGCCGTACCTGGTCTTCGAGGCGCCCACGCTCGCCGGGTTCGCCGCCGCGCTGCGCGCCGGGTCGACGCCGGCCCGCCCCGGACCGGTCGCCCGGCCCGGTGCCCCCGCGCCGTTGTCGCGGTTCCAGCGCGGGCTGTGGCTGCGGGAGTGCTGGGAGCCCGGCGGCTCGGTCTACAACGTGCCGTGGCTGTTCCAGTTCTCCGGGCCGCTCGACACCTCCGCGTTGCGCCAGGCGTTGCAGGCGGTGGCCGACCGGCACGACGCGTTGCGCTCGACCGTCGGCACGGACGCGGACATGGCTCCGGTGCTGGTCGTCCACGACCACGTCGAGGTGCCGTTCACCGAGACCCGCGCGGAGCTCGAGGAGCAGGTCGCCGTCGTGGCACAGCTCCCGTTCGACCTGGCCGAGGGGCCGCTGCTGCGCGCCCACCTGGTCCACACCGGTGACGACGAGGCGACCCTCGTGCTCGTCGTGCACCACATCGTCTGGGACGAGAGCTCGCTGCGGGTGCTCGACCGCGAACTCCGCGAGTGCTACCTCGCCGCCGTCGAGGGCCGCTCGCCGCAGCTGCCCGAACTGGCGGTCCAGTACAGCGACTACGCCCGGTGGTCCGCAGAGGACGAGTCCGATGTGGACTACTGGGTCGAGCACCTGCGCGGTGCGCCTTCCGCACCCGCCATCGGCCCGGACCGCGACGGCGGCGCGGGCACCGGACGCGGCGAGGTCCTGCCCTTCGCCTTCGAACCCGAACTGGCCGAGGGGGTGCGCGCGCTCGCCCGTGCCGCCGGCGCGACCCCGTACCTCGTCCTGCTGGCCGCCCTCGTCGAGGTGCACCGCCGTCGCGGGATCGAGGACGTCGTGATCGGCACGCCGGTCAGCGTCCGTGACCGCGCCGAGCTCGACGCCCTCGTCGGCTACTTCATCAACCTGGTCCCGCTGCGCTTCCGGCCCGACGGCGAGGAACTGACCGGCCGCGACCTGCTCGACCACGTCCGGTCGGTGGCGCTCGACGGCTTCCGCCACCAGGGCGTGCCGTTCGAGGAGATCGTCGCCGCGACGTCCGGCGAGCGCGACGGCGGGGGCACTCCCCTGTTCCAGCTCGTGTTCGAGATGCACACCGCCGACGCCGCCACGGCCCCGTACGGCGAGGTCGAGATGCGGAAGAGGTTGCACGCCAACGAGTTCTCCCGGTTCGACCTGTCCTGGTCCGTGGAGGACGACGGCGTCGGCCTCCACGGCCGGGTCGAGTACGCCGCCGACCTGTTCGACCGCGCGACCGCCGCGGCGCTGGGTGCGCAGTGGCGGGCGGTGGTCGAGGAACTGGTCGCCGACGTCGACGCGGAACTGCCCCTGCCGGCCGCGCCCGTCGACATCGACACCCCGGTGCACGTCCGCATCGCCTCGCAGGCCGAGCGGACCCCGGACGCGATCGCCCTGGTGTCCGGCGCGGAGTCGCTGACCTACGCGGAACTCGACGCCACCGCCGACCGGGTGGCCCGGCACCTGCGCGGGCTCGGGGTCGCTCCCGGTGACGTGGTGGCCGTGCGCATCCCGCGGGACACGGCGCTGGTCGTGGCGTTGCTCGCCGTGCTCAAGGCCGGGGCGGCGTACACGTTGCTCGACCCGGACCTGCCCGCCGCCCGCCAGGAGCAGGTGATCGCGGACGCGGGAGTGCGCCTGGTGGTCACCGCCGAGACCGTGGCCGGGGCCGTGGGCGGCGATCAGGACTTCGTCGTTCCGGTCGACGCGGACGCCGTCGCCTGCGTCATGTACACCTCCGGCTCCACCGGCCGTCCCAAGGGCGTCGCCGCGACCCACCGGGCGCTCGCGGCCACCTACAGCGGCCAGGACTACGCCGGGTTCGGCCCCGACGAGGTGTGGTTGCAGTGCTCGCCGGTCTCGTGGGACGCGTTCGGGCTGGAGCTCTACGGGGCGCTGATGTTCGGCGGAACCTGCGTGCTGCACCCCGGCCAGCGGCCCGATCCGCAGACGATGGCCGAACTGGTCGCGCGGCACGGGGTCACGCAGTTGCAGCTGTCGTCGAGCCTGTTCAACTTCCTCGTCGACGAGTTCCCCGAGGTCTTCTCCGGCCTGCGGGTGGCGTTCACCGGCGGTGAGCGCGCCTCGGCCGCCCACATCGCCCGCCTCGCCGAGCGGTACCCGCACGTGCGAGTCGTGAACGGCTACGGGCCTGTGGAGAGCATGGGCTTCACCACGACCCACGACGTGGTGTCGGCCGATCCCACCGCGGCCGTGCCGATCGGCCGGGCCGTGGCGCACAAGGGAGTCCGCGTCCTCGACGACAAGCTGCAGCCCGTCGGCGGCACCGAACTCGGCGAGATCTGGGTGACCGGCGCGGGCCTCGCGCTGGGTTACGTCGCCCAGCCCGGCATCACCGCCGGCCGCTTCCTGCCCGACCCGCTCGGCCCGCCCGGATCGCGGATGTACCGCACCGGCGACATCGGCGGCTGGAACCCCGACGGCACGCTGGCCATCACCGGCCGCGCCGACGACCAGGTCAAGATCCGCGGGTTCCGGGTGGAGCCCGGCGAGGTGGCGGTCGTGCTGGCGGGATGTCCCGGGGTGGGCGACTGCGCGGTCGTGGCGCACGAACCCGAGCCTGGACGGCCGCGTCTCGCCGCCTACGTCACCGCACTCGGCGACGTCGTCCCGGACCTCGCCTCGGTGCACGACTTCCTCACGGGCCTGCTGCCCGACTACATGCTGCCGTCCAGCGTGACCGTCCTCGACGCGCTTCCGTTGACCGCCAACGGCAAACTCGACCGGGCCGCGCTCCCCGCTCCCGCCGAGACCGTCGTCCTGTCGGGCGGACCGGTCACGACCGACGCCGAACGGCTGGTGGCACGGGTGTGGGCCGAGGTGCTCGGGCTCGCCGAAGTGGGCCCTGACGACAACTTCTTCCGCGTCGGCGGCAACTCCCTGGCCGCCGTCCGGGTCGCCATGCACCTGTCCAGCGCGACCGGGTCCCGCGTCCTGCCCCGGCAGGTGTTCGCCGCACGGACCGTCAGCGCCCTCGCCCGCACGCTCGAGACGACTGGAGCAGCACAGTGAGCACCACGACGCCGGTCTCCGGCCTGCAGCGCGGCCTGTGGTTCATGGACCGCTGGACCCCGGGCTCCCCCGCCTACCTCGTGCCGTGGGTCTTCTCGTTCGACGGCGCCGTGGACGCCTCCGTCCTGCACCGCGCCCTGCTGGTGCTGGTCGAACGGCACGAGGCCCTGCGCACGACGTTCGACCTCGGCTCGGACGGTCCCGTTCGGACTGTCCACTCCGGAGCGCGGCTGCCGTTCTCGTCGGTCGCCGTGGACGGGCCGGCCGAGCTGCGGTCGGTGCTGGACCGCGAGACCCGCACCGGCTTCGACCTGGCCGAAGGACCGCTGCTGCGGGCCACCTTCGCGACCGGGCCCGGGGTGGCGGACACGCTCGTCCTGGTGGTGCACCACATCGTGTGGGACGGCTGGTCGGCCGGCGTGTTCGAGCGAGAGCTGGCCGAGGTCTACAACGCCCTGACCGAGGACCGCGAGCCGGAACTCGTTCCGCTGATCGCCGCCGGTGAGGCCGCGACGTCCGGCGACTCACTGGCGTACTGGACCGAACGGCTCGCCGGCGCCCCCGCCGAGCTGGCGCTGCCCACCGACCGCCCGCGCCCGCCCACCCGGACCTTCGCCGGCGGCACCGAGGCGTTCGGCCTGCCGGCGGGCACCTCCGCCCGCATCGGCGACCTGGCCGCCGACCTCGGCGCAACACCGTTCGTGGTGCAGGTGGCCGCGTTCGCCGCACTGCTGCACCGCTACACCGGCGCCCGCGACCTCGTGGTCGGCACCCCGGTCACCACCCGCGACCGCCCCGAACTGGCCGGCGTCGTCGGCTACTTCGTCAACATCATCGCCCTGCGCCTGACCATCGACCCCGCCGCCACCTTCGCCGACCTGGTCGAGCAGGTCCGCGACGCCGCCTTCGACGCCTACGCGTACCTGGACGTGCCGTTCGACGAGGTCGTCGACGCGCTGGCGTTGGAGCGCTCGGCCCGCCACGCACCCCTGGTGCAGGTCGTCTTCGGCGCACACGCCGAGGACCCGTCGCCGCTGCGCTTCGGCGCGGCCACCGCCACCCGGCGCATGCACCACAACGGCACCAGCAAGTTCGACCTGACGTGGTCGACGTTCGACGACGGCGAGCTGCGCGGGGAGGTGGAGTACGCCACGGACCTGTTCGACCGGGAGACCGTGCTGCGGATGGCGGGCCACTGGCGCACGCTGCTCGCGGCGGCGCTGGACGCGCCGGAGGTGGCGCTGTGGCGGCTGAGCCCGCTGGACGCGGCGGAGAGGGCGGCGGCACTGGCACCGCCGCGCGCCGGCTCGGCCCTGGCGCCATCGCACAACGAACAGGCCGTTGCGCCTTCGCCTGCCGCGCAGGAGATTCCTCTACCCCTGCACCGCGCGTTCGAGGCCGCCGCCGACGCCCACCCCGACCGCCTCGCCCTCACCCACGGCGACCGCTCCTGGACCTACGCCGAACTCGACGCCGCCGCCAACCGCGTGGCCCACACCCTGGCCGCCGACGGCGTCCGCAGGGGCGACCGGGTCGGCGTGCTGCTGGAGCGGGGCGAACGGGTCGTCACCACCATCCTCGGCGTCCTCAAGGCCGGCGCCGCCTACGTGCCCGTCGACCTGACCACCCCGCAGGACCGCGCCGACTTCGTCTTCAGCGACACCGGCGTCGACGTGGTCGTCACAGACGACTACCTGACCCACTCGCGCCTCGACGAAGCACCAGAACACCGCCCGGACACCCACGTCGACCCGGCCGACCTCGCCTACATCATCTTCACCTCCGGCTCGACCGGCCGCCCCAAGGGCGTCGCCGTCTCGCACGAGCACGTCGGCCGGTTGATGCGCTCGGGCCACGACCACTTCGAGTTCGCCGAGACCGACGTGTGGACGCTGTTCCACTCCTACGCGTTCGACTGGACGGTCTGGGAGCTGTGGGGCCCGCTGCACCACGGCGGGCGGCTGGTCGTGGTGCCGCGGGTGGTCAGCCGGTCGCCCGAGGCGTTCGCGGACCTGCTGGCCGGCGAAGGCGTCACCCGGTTGTGCCTGACGCCGTCGGCGCTGCGGACGCTGGAGGGCGTGCTGCGCTCGTGGCCGCTTCCGTTGCCCGCGTTGCGATCCGTCATGCTCGGTGGTGAGGCGCTCGACCCGGCCGTGGTCCGGCGGTGGTTCGCGTTGGAGCACTGCCCGCCCGCCGTGCTGTGCAACCTCTACGGCATCACCGAGACCACGGTGCACGTCACCACGCTCGACCTGCCGGACGCGAGCACGTTCCAGCGCAGCCTCGTCGGCGAACCGATGCCGCACCTGTCGGCGCTGGTGCTCGACGAGCGCCTGCAGCCGTGTCCGGTCGGCGTCGCCGGCGAGCTGTACATCGGGGGCGGGTCGCTCGCCAACGGGTACTGGGGGCGGCCGTCGCTCACCGCGCGGCGGTTCCTGCCCGACCCGTACGGCGTCGTGCCCGGCGGCCGGCTCTACCGCACCGGGGACGTCGCCCGGCGGCTGGCCGGTGGTGGTCTGGAGTACGTGGGCCGGTGCGACGACCAGGTCAAGATCCGCGGGTTCCGCATCGAGCTCGGTGAGGTCGAGGCCGCCGTCACCACCCATCCCGCCGTCACCTCGTGCGTGGTGACGGTGCACGACAACAGCCTCGCCGCGTACGTCACGGTCGATGGCGACGCACCGTCGTACGCCGAGTTGCGTGCGTTCCTGGCCGCGTCGCTGCCCGAGCACATGATCCCGGCGACGGCGACAGTGCTCGCGGTGATTCCCCTGACCGTCAACGGCAAGGTCGACCGGGCCGCGCTGCCCGCCCCCGACCTCGGGTCGGTGCGCGACGCCGACGCGCACGTCGAGCCCGCCACGCCGCAGGAACACGCGCTCGCCGAGGTCTACGCCGAGGTGCTCGGGGTCGACGGGGTGGGCGCCGGGGACAACTTCTTCCACCTCGGCGGCGACTCCATCCGCGCCGTCCACCTGGCGGGGAAGCTGCGTGAGCGCGGCTGGACGCTGGAGCTGCCGGACCTGTTCGGCGCGCCGACGCCGGCCGAGCTCGGCCCTCTGCTGAAAACTCTGGCCCGCAACGAAAAGGAGTCCGCGCCGTTCGACCTCGTGTCCGAAAAGGACAGGGCGGCGCTGCCCGACGACGTCGTGGACGCCTACCCGATGGTCGCCATGCAGATGTCGATGATCTTCCACATGGAGCTGTCCGACGACGCGGGCGGCTACCACAACGTCAACAGCTACCGGGTCGCCGGCACGCTCGACGAGACCGCGCTGCGCCGGGCCGTCGCTGACGCCATGACCCGC
The DNA here is from genome assembly GCF_024125735.1 of Lentzea sp. HUAS12. Classification (NCBI taxonomy): domain Bacteria; kingdom Bacillati; phylum Actinomycetota; class Actinomycetes; order Pseudonocardiales; family Pseudonocardiaceae; genus Lentzea; species Lentzea sp. HUAS12. The sequence continues at coordinate 1,284,618 of NZ_CP099738.1, read as the reverse complement.
CACCCGGTCCTGCGGACCACGCTCGACGTCTCGCGTTACAGCGAGCCGCTCCAACTGGTGCACGCCGAGGCGCCGGTCCCGGTCCACGTCACCGACCTGCGCGGGCTGAGCACCGACGAGCAGGACGCCGCGGTCGCCGAGGTGTTCGACGACAACGTCGCCGCGCGCTTCGACCTGCGCACCGCCCCGCTGTTCCGGGTCACCGCCCAGCACCTCGCCGACGACGCCTTCCAGCTCACGGTCGCCGAGCACCACGCCATCCTCGACGGCTGGAGCTTCACGTCGCTGCTCGCCGAGGTCCTGGAACGCCACAGCGCTCTCGCCGCCGACCCGGACAGCACACCGCTGCCGCTCCCGCGGTCGACCTTCCGCGAGTTCGTCGCCGTCGAACGGGAAGCGCTCGCCTCGCGGGAGAGCGAGCGGTACTGGAAGTCCACACTGGACGGAGCGAGCGGCGCGATCTGGTCCAGCGGACCACCCGAGCTCGACGAGCCGGAGATCCCGCGCACGATCGAGCGCGTCCTGCCCGGCGCCGACGCGGTGCTGCGCGACACCGCCCGCAGGCACGGCGTGACGGTGAAGACCGTCGGCCTCGCCGCACATGTCGCCGCGCTGCACCGGATCACCGGCCTGACGCGCTTCGTCACCGGACTGTCGGTCAACGGCCGGCTCGAGACCGACGGCGGCGCCGAGGCGTACGGGCTGTTCCTCAACACCGTCCCGCTGGTGGTCGACCACACCGAGAACGGCGCCGCCCTGGTCAAGGCGATGCACGAGGCCGAGGCGGCGATGCTCCCCCACCGCCGCATGCCGTTCGCCCGGATCGCCCGCCACCTCGCCGACACCCGGCTGGAGGCCTGCTTCGCCTTCCTGCGCTTCCACTCGCTGGGCAGGCTGGCCGACTCCCCGACCAAGCTGCTCGACGACCGCATCGGCTGCGAGCCGACCATGCGTTACGAGCCCACCAACTTCGCCCTCGGCGCCGCCCTGGTGCAGGACCCCTCGTCGGCACGCGTGCTCCTCGCCGTCGACCACCTGCCCTCCGTCGTTCCCGACGACGTCGCCGACGCGTACGCCGACGCCTACGCCGAGGCGCTGCACCTGCTCGCCGAGGACACGGACTCACTGGTTCCGGCGTTCGCCCGCTAGCCCCAGATTTTCCCGTTGGAGAAAGGAAAACCCATGGACGCGTTCACCGACTTCGCCGTGGTGATCAACCACGAGGAGCAGTACTCGATCTGGCCGACGGAGCTGGACGTGCCGGCGGGCTGGCACGCGGTCGGCAAGAGCGGCGCGCAGCAGGAGTGCCTCGACTACATCGACGAGGTGTGGACCGACATCCGCCCGCTGAGCCTGCGCACCGCGCTGGGGGTCTGACATGACCGCCACCACCGACATCGAGGGCGTGGTCGCCGAAGTCTGGGCCGACGTGCTCGGCGTCGAGCAGGTCGCGCCGACCGACGGCTTCTTCGCCCTGGGCGGCTACTCGCAGCAGGCGGTGCGCACCGTGCACCTGCTGCGGGACCGCCTGGGCGTGGCCGTCACCCTGCGGGACCTGATGTCGGCGGGCACGCTCGCCGACTTCACCGCCGCCGTGCGGGCCCGTGCCGAGGCGGGCGCGCCCGCCCGGCCGGTGGTGCGCCTGACCGGCAGGCGCGGTACGCGATGACCACCGCCGTCGCCCGCCCGGTCGTGCTGGACGACTGGTCCTACCTGCCCCGTCCGCAGAGGACGGGGACGCAGCGCCTGGTGTGCTTCCCGCACGCGGGCGGCGACGTCGGCACCTTCGCGGAGCTCGCCGCCGCGGTCGGACCGGACGTCGAGGTGCTCGCCGTCCGGCTCCCCGGCCGGGGCGGGCGCTACACCCACCCGCTGCCGGACACGTTCGCCGAACTGACGTCCGCGGTCGCCGCGGGCATCGGTCCCCGGCTCGGTCCGGACGCGGTGTTCTACGGCCAGAGCTTCGGCGCCCTGCTCGCCCACGAGGTGGCGGTGGCGTTGGGGCACAGGGGTCCCGCGGCGGTCGTGGCCGCCTCGGCGCCCGCCCCGGCCGACTGGGAACGCACGGTCCGGGACGTCACAGCCGACCCCGCCGCGGGAGCGGAGCGGTTGCTCGCCGAGTGCGGGCTGACCGTGCCCGACGACGACGCGGTCCGCGCCATGGTGCTGGCCGTGCTGCGCGCCGACATCGCCGTCGGCGCGACCTACCGGCACCGGCCGGGCCCACCGGCCCGGTTCGCCGTCCACGCCCTGGCGGGTGCCGCCGACTCCGGCGCGAGCCCGCCCGGGACGTGGGCCGGCACCACGACGGGTCCGTTCACGTCGGCGGTGCTGCCCGGCGGGCACCTGCTCGTCGCACCCGGCGACCCCGGGCCGGCCGACCTCCTCCGAACCCTCTGCCTGGGAGCGCGCAGTGACCACGACCACGACAGTTGACCTGACCGACGCCCGCCTCTGGGCAGAACCCGGCATCGGCGCGCTCGTCGACGAGCTGCGCGCCGTCGCCCCCGTCCAGCTCACCCACACCGCCGAGGACGGTCCGGTGTGGTCGGTGCTGTCGTACGAGCACTCGTCCGCCGTGCTGACCGACGCCGCCACGTTCACCTCGGCGGGCGGCTCCCTGCTCGGCACCGGTGGTGCGCCCGCCGGGGCCGGGAAGATGATGGCGCTGACCGACGGCAAGCACCACCGCGACCTGCGGGCACCGCTGCTGCCGTTCTTCTCCCCCAAGGGCGTGCGCGGCAGCGCCGAGCGCATCAACGACCTCGCCGCCCAGGTCGTCGCCGAGGCGGTCGCTCGCCGGCAGGTCGACCTCGTCGAGGTCATGGCCACCGTGCCGCTGGTCGTGATGTGCGACGTCCTGGACATCCCCGAGTCCGACCGCGACATGGTCGTGTCGGTGTGCGACGCGGCGTTCCTCGGCACCACCCCGCAGGACCGCAGGGCCGCCCACCAGCGGCTGCTGCCCTACCTGTTCGACCAGGCGATGCGCCGCCGGATGGCCCCGGCCGGCGACCTGATCAGCGTGCTGGCCACGCACAAGGTGAAGGGCCGCCTGCTGCCGATCGAGGACGTCGTCCTCAACCTGGACAACATCATCGTCGGCGGCGTGCAGACCGTCCGGCACACCGCGGCGATGAGCATCATGGCGCTGCTGGACAACCCCGCGGAGTTCCAGCGGCTGCGCGAAGGCGCCGTCGAGGTCGACTCCGCCACCGACGAACTGCTCCGCTACACCTCCGTCGGCCTGCACGTGCTGCGCACCGCCACCCGCGACGTCCGGCTGGGCGGGGTCGACATCGCGGCCGGCGACAAGGTCGCGGTGTGGACGTGGGCCGCCGACCACGACGCGGCCGCGTTCGACGCCCCTCACGAGCTGCGCCTGGACCGGTCGCCCAACCGCCACCTGGCCCTGGGCGTCGGCCCGCACTACTGCATCGGCGCGCCGCTGGCCAAGGCCGAGCTCGGCGCCGTCTACCGGGCGCTGCTCGACCAGGTCGCCGAGATCGAGGTGTCCGGGGAACCGGTGCACAACCAGTCGATCATCAACTTCGGCTTCGACCACCTGCCCGTCACCCTGCACGCGCGCTGAGAGAGGTCCCTCCCATGTCCCAGACGACGACCGTCGGCGTCGCACCCCCCACCCGAAGGCCCGGCTGGACCCGCGTCGGGATCGTCCTGGGCGGCCAGGGCGTGTCGCTGATCGGCGACCAGGTCTTCTTCATCGCCGCGGTGTGGGCGGCCGCGCAGATGGGCGGCACCACCGCCGTCACGCTGGTCACCCTGGCCGAGTCGGTGCCCCGCGCCCTCGCGATGATCTTCGGCGGGGTGCTGTGCGACGCGCTGGGGCCGCGGGTCGTGTTGCTGCGCACCACCTCCGTGCGGATCGCGGTGCTCGGCGTGGCCACGGTGCTCGCGCTGACCTCGCCGTCGGTGTGGCTGCTCGTCGTGGTGGCCGCGCTGGAAGGCGCGTTGCTGGGCCTGGGCACGCCGTCGTTCGGCACGCTCATGCCGCGCATGGTGGACGGCGACCAGCTCGGCCGCGCGAACTCCGTGCGCACCATGGTCGCCCGGTTCGCGCCGATCATCGGATCGCCGTTCGGCGCGTGGCTCGTCGCCGAAGGGCAGCTGCCGGTCGCCCTCGGCGTGGTGACGGTCGGGTGTGTGGTCGCGCTGCTGTGCCTGGCACCGGTCACCAGGGAGATCTCCGCCCCCACCGGCGCGCCGAGCGGGGTGCCGATGTGGAAGCGCACCGGCGACGGGCTGAAGTTGCTGCGCTCCAACCAGAAGCTGCGCCTGCTGTTCCTCTCCGCGCTGTGCCTCGACTTCGCGTTCGCCTGGCCGATGAACCCGGGCCTGCCGGTGCTCGTGATCGAGCGCGGCTGGCAGGTCTCCGCCGTGGGCCTGGTGATCGCCTGCTGGGCGGGCGGTGCCCTGGCCGGAGCCGGGATCAGCGCCGTCGTCGGCGAGCGCGTCCCCTTGTCGTTCCGGCTCGTGGGCAGTGGTGTCGGCATCGGCGTGCTGCTGGTGGCGATGGTGCTCGCCCCGACGTTGACGGCGATGGCCGTCCTGTCCGTCGCTCTGGGACTCTGCTCAGGCCTCAACGGTCCCGCAGCCGTGACGCTCTACCAGAAGGCCGCCCCGGCCGACCGGCTCGGCACCGCCATGGCGATGCTCGCGCTGGCGGGCATCGGCTGCGCCCCCTTCGCCTACGCCCTCTCCGGCGCCCTCGCCGGCCTCACCTCGCCCGAGCTCGCCTGGGCGGTCACCGCGCTGGTCGCGTTCGGCGGGCCGATCGCGGCCGCCCGCGCGCTGCGGATCCCGTCGGCCTAGAAAGGAAAGCCTCCCATGTCCGCACTGTCGTTCGGCCAGCAGCGCCTGTGGTTCCTCGACCAGCTCGACGGTCCTGGTTCCGCCTACAACGTCCCGGTCGCCCTGCGGCTGCGCGGACCCCTGGACGTCGCCGCCCTGCGCGCCGCCGTGGCGGACGTGGCGGAGCGGCACGAGGTGCTGCGCACCGTGGTCCCGGTGGTGGACGGGACGCCGGGGTACCGGGTGGTGGAGGACGCGAGGCCCCCGTTCGAGGTGGTCGACGCCGCACTGCCCGCGGCACTGATCGCGGCGGCGTCCCGGCCGTTCGACCTCTCCACCGAGATCCCCCTGCGCACCACCCTGTTCCGGGTCGGGCCCGACGAGCACGTGCTCCTGGTGCTGCTGCACCACATCGCGGCCGACGGGGGCTCGTTCGGCCCGCTGCTGCGCGACCTCGACGCCGCCTACACGGCCCGGGTCGCAGGGACCGGCTCGGGCTGGGAGCCGCTGGAGGTGCAGTACGGCGACTTCGCGTTGTGGCAGCAGGAGGTGCTCGGCGACGAAGACGACCCGGGCAGCCTGCTCTCCGAGCAACTGGCGTACTGGGGCGGCAAGCTGGCCGGCCTGCCCGAACGGATCTCGTTGCCCGCCGGTGGTCACGGCACCGGAGCCGGGATCGTGGACGTGGAACTGCCGGCGGAGCTCTGCGCACGGCTGGCCGACGCGGCACGGGCGGCGGGCTGCACGCCCTTCGTCGGGCTGCAGGCGGCCGTCAGCGCCGTGCTGGCCCTGAACGGCGCCGGACCGGACGTCGTGCTGGGCACACCGGTGTCGGGCCGGCAGGACCCCGCACTGGACGACCTCGTCGGGTTCTTCGGCAACACCCTCGCGCTGCGCACCGACCTCTCCGGCGACCCCGGCTTCGGCGAGGTGCTGCGCCGAGCCAAGGAGACCGCGTTCGACGCGTACGCGCACCAGGACGTGCCGTTCGAACGGGTCGTCGAACGGCTCGGCGTGGATCGCGGTTCGAGCGCCCACCCGGTCTACCAGGTCATGCTGGTGCAGCAGGAGGACGCGGCGCCGCCGCGGCTGGGCGATCTCGACGTCACCGTGGAGCCGCTCGACCTCGCCGCGGCCAAGCTCGACCTGAGCGTGGTGTTCGGCCGGCGTGCCGACGGCGGCATGGACTGCCAGCTCGAGTACGCGGCCGACCGGCTCGACCGCGCCTTCGTCGCGCACCTGGGCGAGTCCCTCGTCCGACTGCTCGACGTCGCACTGTCCACTCCGGACCTTCCGCTGTCCCGGCTCGGCCTGCCCGCCACCCCCGCCCCGGTGCGGGCGGAGGAGCCGGTGCTGGTCGAGGAGGTTCCGGTCCGCCGGGAGCCGCGCGACGAGCGCGAACGCATCCTTTGTGGACTGTTCGCCGACGTGCTCGGCCTGGAGTCGGTCGGCGTCCACGACGGGTTCTTCGCGCTGGGCGGGCACTCGCTGCTGGCGACCCGGTTGATCAGCCGCATCGGTGCGGTGCTGGGCGTCAAGCCGGGCCTGCGCACCTTCTTCCGCGCGCCGACCGTCGCCGGGCTGGCCGCGGCCCTCGACCAGGCCTCCGGCGCGGCGCACCCGCCCTTGGTGGCCCGTCCACGCCCCGAGATCGTCCCGCTCTCGCCCGCCCAGCAGGGACTGTGGTTCCTCTCGGGCGTGCGCGGCCAGGACCGCGCCTACACGATCCCGTTGACCCTGCGGTTGAGCGGAAGCGTGGACATGCCCGCGCTCACCGCTGCCTTGCGCGATGTGGTCACGCGGCACGAGAGCCTGCGCACGGTGTTCCCCGCCGTCGACGGGCAGCCCCGCCAGCACGTCCTGGCCGAGTTCGGCGACGTGCTCACCACGCGCCGTTGTGCCGCCTCCGACCTCGACCGGCTCGTGGACGAAGCCGCCCGCGCGCCGTTCGACCTCGCCGCCGACCTCCCGTTGCGCGCGACGCTGCTCTCCACGAGCGACACCGAGTCCGTGCTCGTGCTCTCCCTGCACCACATCGCGAGCGACGGCGTGTCGAGCGGCCCGCTGCTGCGCGACCTGGGCACCGCCTACGAGGCCAGGCTGGTGGGTCGCGAGCCCGGCTGGGCGCCGCTGCCGGTGCAGTACGCCGACTACACGCTCTGGCAACGGGAACTGGACCTCGACGGGCGGATCGAGCACTGGAAGACCGCGCTCGACGGCCTGCCCGAAGAGCTCGCCCTGCCCTACGACCGCTCCCGCCCGGCCGACCCGACCCACGCCAAGGACGCCGTCACCGCCCGCGTCGACGCCGGCACCCACGCCTCCCTGACCGCTTTGGCGCGGGCCAACCAGGCGACGCTGTTCATGGTCGTGCACGCCGCACTCGCCGCCGCGCTCACGCGCATGGGCGCGGGCACCGACGTCGTCGTCGGCACGCCCGTCGCGGGCCGCGCCGACGAGGTCCTCGACGACCTGGTCGGGTTCTTCGTCAACTCCCTGGTGCTGCGGGTGGACACCGGCGGCGGACTCGCGTTCACCGAGCTGCTGGCCCGCGTCCGCGACGCCGACCTGGCCGCCTACGCCGCCGCCGACGTGCCGTTCGACCGGCTCGTCCAGGAGCTCAACCCGCCGCGCGTGCTCGCCCGCCACCCGCTGTTCCAGGTGGCGCTGTCGCTGACCGGCGGCGGGGACTCCGATGATCCGAAGTGGACAGGGCTCGACGTCCGCCTCGACGACGGCGCGCAGGGCAACGCGAAGTTCGACCTGACCCTGACCGTCGACGAGAAGCCGCGCGGCACGGGGCTGGACTGCACGCTGGAGTTCGCCACCGACCTGTTCGACCCGGCCACCGCACGCCGCCTGCTCACCGCCGTCACCCTGGTCCTCGACGCCGTCGCCGCCGATCCCGGCCAGGCCGTCGACCGCCTGCCCGTGCTCGACACCACCGACAGCGCGCTGGTGCTGCGCGAGTGGAACGACACCGGCGCGCCCTTCCCGGACGAGACCGTGCACGCCCTGTTCTCCGCCCGCGCCGCCACCCACCCCGACGCCGTCGCGCTGATCACCGACGACGCTCACGTCGGCTACCGCGAGCTGGACGAGCGGTCCCACCGCGTCGCGCGCCACCTGCGCGACTCCGGCGTGCGGCGCGGGGACGTCGTTGGCATCGCACTGGAACGCGGCGTCGACCTCGTGGCCGCCGTGCTCGGCGTGTTCAAGGCGGGCGCGGCGTACACCGTGCTCGACCCCGCGCTGCCGGCCGAGCGCGTCCGCGAGATCAGCACCGGCGCCGGGGTCGGCGAGGTCCTGACCCCGGCACGGATGGCGGCGGCCACCGCGCTGTCCGCCGCGCCCGTCGAAGTTCCGGGCGCGCCCACTGACGCCGCGTGCGTCATGTTCACCTCGGGCTCGACCGGGCGTCCCAAGGGGATTTTGAGCTCGCACCGCTCGATCGTGGCGAGCCTGCTGTCGCAGTCGTTCCTGGACTTCGGCGCGGAGGAGGTGTGGCTGCAGTGCTCGCCGGCGTCGTGGGACGCGTTCGTGCTGGAGCTGTTCGGGCCGCTGCTGACGGGGGCGGCCTGCGTGCTGCACCCCGGCTCGCGCCCCGAACCCGCGGTCGTCGCCCGGCTCATCCCCCGGCACGCCGTGACCACCGCCTACCTGTCGGCCAGTCTGTTCAACTACCTCGTCGACGAGCACCCGGACGTCTTCGCCGGGATGCGCCAGGTGATGACCGGCGGTGAGGCCGCCTCCACCCGCCACGTCGGTGAACTGCTGCGCCGCCACCCGCACGTCCGCCTGGTCAACGGCTACGGCCCGGTCGAGAACATGATCATCGGCACCAGCCACGAGCTGACGCCGGCCGACGCGCTCGGCCGGTCGGTCCCGATCGGCCGCTCCCTCGCCAACAAGCGCACGCACGTGCTCGACGCCGCCCTCCAGCCCGTGCCACCCGGTGTGGTCGGCGAGGTGTACCTGTCCGGCCTCGGCCTCGCCGAGGGCTACCTCGGCCAGTCCGGCCTCACCGCGGGACGGTTCGTCACCAGCCCGTTCGACGGGCCCGGTGAGCGCATGTACCGCACCGGCGACCTGGGGCGCTGGAATGCCGACGGCGTGCTGGAGTACGTCGGCCGCACCGACGACCAGGTCAAGATCCGCGGTTTCCGGGTGGAGCCGGGCGAGGTCGGCGCGGTGCTGACCCGGCACCCCGGGGTCGCCCAGGCCGCGGTGGTGGTGCGGGAGGACCGGCCCGGGGACAAGCGGCTGGTGGCGTATCTGGTGCCGGCGGACGGCAGGCTGGACACCGGCCAGGTCGGTGGGCCCGGCACCGCCGAAGCCCGCGTGCTCGACACCGCCGCCGTCCGTGCGCACGCCGCCGCCGCGCTCCCCGACTACCTCGTGCCCAGCGCGTTCGTCGTGCTCGACGCCCTTCCCCTCACCCCCAACGGCAAGCTCGACCGCCGCGCCCTGCCCGTCCCGTCGGCCGAGGCCCCCACCGACCAGGCCAGGCCGCGCACGGCCCGCGAGGAGATCCTCTGCGGGATGTTCGCCGACGTGCTCGGCGTCGAGGAGGTCGGCGTCCGCGACGGCTTCTTCGACCTCGGCGGCCACTCGCTGCTGGCGGCCAAGCTGATCGCCCGCGTCCGCACCACGTTCGACGCGGAGCTCGCGCTCGCCGACCTGTTCGCCGACCCGACCGTCGAGGGTGTCGCGGCCGCCGTCGACCGCGCCGCGGGCAGGCCCGTGCGCCCGGCTCTCACCGCGGGGCCCCGGCCGCGGGTGCTGCCGCTGTCGCCCGCCCAGTCCCGGCTGTGGTTCCTCAACCGCCTCGAGAACCAGGGCGCGGGCTACGCCGTCCCGTACGCGCTGCGGCTGACCGGCGCGCTCGATCGCGCCGCGCTCGAAGCCGCCCTGCACGACGTGGTCGACCGGCACGAGGCGCTGCGCACCGTCTTCCCCGAGGTGGACGGCACCCCGTGCCAGGTCGTGCTCGACGACTGGCGGCCCGCGCTGCACGTCGTCGAGGACGCCGACCTCGACAGCGCGCTCACCGACGCCGCCCGGCAGGAGTTCGACCTCGCCACCGAGGCGCCCGTGCGCACGACGCTGTTCACCGTCGGACCCGACGAGCACGTGCTCCTGTTGCTGCTGCACCACATCGCCGTCGACGGCGCGTCCCTCGGGCCGCTGGTCCGCGACCTGCGCACCGCCTACACCGCGCGGCTGGAGGGCGCCGAGCCCGGCTGGGCACCCTTGCCGGTGCAGTACGCGGACTACACGTTGTGGCAGCGCGACCTGCTCGACTCGCTGCTGGCGGGCCAGGTCGAGCACTGGCGTGGCGCGCTCGCGGGGCTGCCCGACGAGCTGGCGCTGCCCGCCGACCGCGCCCGTCCCGCCGTCGCCACCCACCGGGGTGGCACGGTGCCCGTCGAGATCGGCGCCGCCCTGCACGCCCGGCTGCTGGAGCTGGCCCGCGAGCACCGCGTGACGCTGTTCATGGTCCTGCAGGCCGCGCTCGCGACGCTGCTCACCCGCGTCGGCGCGGGCACGGACATCCCGATCGGCACCCCTGTCGCCGGTCGCGCGGACCGCGCCCTCGACGACGTCGTCGGGTTCTTCGTCAACACGCTCGTGCTGCGCGTCGACACGGCGGGCGACCCCGCGTTCACCGACGTGCTCGCCAGGGTCCGGGAGACCGACCTGCGCGCGTTCGAGCACCAGGACGTGCCGTTCGAGCGGCTCGTGCAGGAGCTGAACCCGGCGAGGTCGCTCGCGAGGCACCCGTTGTTCCAGGTGTCGCTGGTGCTGCAGAACAACGACCAGGCCGACCTGTCGCTGCCGGGCCTCGCCGTCACCGAGCACGAGATCGGCGCGGAGAGCGTCAAGTTCGACCTGGGGCTGGGCTTCGCCGAGTCCACGAGCGGTGGGCTGGACGGTTCTCTCGCCTACTCCGCCGACCTGTTCGACGCCGAGACCGCGCGGGACCTGGCCGACCGGTTCGTCCGCGTGCTGGCCGCCGTCGCCGCCGAACCCGGCCGGCGCATCCGCGAGATCGAGGTGCTCGCTCCGGCCGAGCGCGTGCGGATCCTGCAGGGCTGGAACGACACCGACGCCGACGTGCCCGCCACGACGTTGCCCGCGCTCTTCGCCGCCCAGGTCGCCCGCACCCCGCACGCGCCCGCGGTGGAGTTCGACGGCACCGGCCTGACCTACGCCGAACTGGACGACCGCGCCACCGCGCTGGCCCGCGCCCTGCACCGCGAGGGCGCCGCTCCGGGCCGCACGGTCGGCGTGGCGCTGCCGCGCTCGCTGGAGCTGATCGTCGCGCTGTACGCCGTGCACAAGACGGGCGCGGCCTACCTGCCCGTCGACCCCGGCTACCCGGCCGACCGGGTGGCGCACATGGTGTCCGACGCCGACCCGGTGCTCGTGCTGACCCCGGAGTCGCTCGCCGCTCTGCCCGCGGCGACCGAGGACGTCCCGCTGCCGTCGGCGACCCCGGACGACGCGGCGTACGTCATCTACACCTCCGGCTCCACCGGCAAGCCGAAGGGCGTGGTCGTCCCGCACTCCGGCATCGTGAACCGCCTGCTGTGGATGCAGGACCGCTACCGCCTCACCCCGGCGGACCGCGTCCTGCAGAAGACCCCGTCGAGCTTCGACGTGTCGGTGTGGGAGTTCTTCTGGCCGCTGATCACGGGCGCCGTCCTGGTCGTCGCGAAACCCGAGGGCCACAAGGACCCCGCGTACCTCGCGGACCTGATCGAGGACGCGGGCGTCACCGTCGCCCACTTCGTGCCGTCGATGCTGGAGGTCTTCACCGCCTCCGTCGCGCCCGGCCGCTGTCCCGGGCTGCGCCAGGTGGTCTGCAGCGGCGAGGCACTCCCCACGCCGTTGGCCGAGCGCTTCGCCGCAGGATTCGCCGCCCACCTCGACAACCTCTACGGCCCCACCGAGGCGTCCGTGGACGTGACGTGGCAACGGTTCCGGCACGACCCGACGCCGTCCGTCCCCATCGGACGTCCGGTGTGGAACACCCAGGTCTACGTCCTCGACCCCGCGCTGTCCCCGGTGCCCGCCGGCGCGACCGGGGAGCTCTACCTCTCCGGCACGCAGCTGGCCACCGGTTACCTGAACCGCCCGTCCACCACCGGTCAGCGCTTCGTGCCCAACCCCCACCGGCCTGGAGAGCGGATGTACCGCACCGGTGACCTGGTCCGCTGGCACGCCGGTGGAGTGCTGGAGTACCTGGGGCGCACCGACGACCAGGTCAAGATCCGCGGGGTGCGGATCGAGCTGGGCGAGGTGGCGGCGGCGGTCTCCGCGCACCCGTCGGTGATGCAGGCGGCCGCGGTGGTCCGGGAGGACCGGCCCGGGGACAAGAAGCTGGTCGTCTACGTCGTGCCCGTGGGGCCGGCCGGTTCCGGCCCGGCTCCGGGAACGGAGTTCGCCGGCTTCGACCCGGCCGCGGTGCGCGAGTTCGCGGCGCGATCCCTGCCCGAGGCCATGGTCCCCGCGGCCGTCGTCCCGGTGGCCGAACTGCCGCTGAGCCCGTCCGGCAAGCTCGACCGCAGGGCCCTGCCCGCCCCCGACTTCACCCGCACCCCGAGCCGCGCACCCCGCGACCACCGCGAACGCGTCCTCTGCGCCCTGTTCGCCGACGTCCTCGGCCTCGACTCCGTCGGCGTCGACGACGACTTCTTCGACCTGGGCGGCCACTCCCTGCTCGCCACCCGCCTGGTCGACCGCGTGCGCCGGGCCCTCGGTGTCCGCGCGACCATCCGGTCCGTCTTCGACGCCCCGACCCCCGCGGGGATGGCCACCCGCCTCGACGAGGCGGAGACCGACCCGCTCAACGTCCTGCTCCCGTTGCGCTCCACCGGTTCGAAGGCGCCGCTGTTCTGCGTCCACCCGGCCGCGGGCATCGGCTGGGTCTACTCAGGACTGCTCCGCCACCTCGACGACCGCCCCGTCCACGCGCTGCAGTCCAGGGCCCTCACCGAGCCGTGGTCCGGCACGCTGGACGAGATGGTCAAGGACTACGTCGCCGAGATCCGCGCCGTCCAGCCCGAGGGGCCGTACCACCTGCTGGGCTGGTCGTTCGGGGCCCAGGTGGCGCATGCGATCGCGACCCGGCTGCAGGCCGAGAACGCGGAGGTCGCGTTCCTGGCGCTCCTCGACGGCTACCCCGGCAACTCTGCGGGCACGGCGACGAACGCGGGGTCGACGAACACAATGCCTGCCACCGCCTCCGACCCGACCGCGGACCTCCTGGTCTCCCTCGGGCGCACGTCCCTGGACGACCTGGTCCCGGTCCTCGGTGCCCGAGCCGTGGCCGCCCTTCCGGCCGTCTTCGCCCACAACCGGCACCTGTCCGACACCCACACCCCCACGACCCCCTACCGCGGCGACGCCCTGTTCTTCCTGGCCACCGAGGGCCGCACCGAGTCCTCGCCGCACCCCGACGCGTGGGCCCCGCACATCACCGGGACCCTCCACCTCCACCCCGTCCCGACCACCCACGGCGACATGACCCACCCCGTCGCCCTGGCGGAGATCGGGGCCACGATCGGCGGCCACTTGAACAGCAAGTACTAGAGCCCAAGGCGCTGCTGTTCGGCCTGCACCACCCGCTGCTCCACCGACACGGCGGAGTCCAGCGCGCTCGCGTGCGAGTGCTTCGTGTCGCTCTCGCGCGCGTAGTGGTCGAACAGCAGGGTCTTGTGGTCGCGGATCTCCTGGACGCGCGCGTCCACGCTGTCCTTGACCAGCAACCGGTGCACGTGCACCTTGCGCACCTGGCCCATGCGGTGGCACCGGGCGATCGCCTGGTCCTCCGTGCTCGGCTTCCACTGCGGCTCCGTGATGATCACCACGGACGCGGCCTGGATGTTGAGGCCCACGCCGCCCGCCTCGATCTGGGCGAGCAGCACGGCGTGGTCCTCGCCGGCCGTGAAGGCGTCCACCAGCTCCTGACGGCCCTGTGCCGAGGTGGCGCCGGTCAGGGGTCCGAAGGCCTCCACGTGGTCGGCGACGGCGTCCAGCACGTCGTGGAAGTACGAGAACACCACGACCTTCCAGCCGTTGTCCCTCGACTCCTCGACGATCTCCAGCAGCCGCTCCAGCTTCGCCGAGCCGCGGGGTGTGCGCGGGGTGTAGGCGGCGCGGCGCATCGCCATCAGGTTGCCCTCGCGCACGGCGTCGAGGTAGGCGGCGCGGTCCTGCTTGCCGAACTCGACCCAGTCCTCCACCTCGAGCAGCTCCGGCAGCTCTCCGAGCACGTCCTCCTGGTTGCGGCGCAGGTAGACCGGCGCGACGACGCGGCGGAACGCCTTCGCCCCCACCACGGCGTCGGTGGCGCCCGTGCGGGCCGCGACGCCCGGCTGGAGGTAGGCGACGAGGTTGCGGAACTCCTCGACGCGGTTCTCCATCGGCGTGCCGGTGAGGAGCACGGCTCGTTCCGCGCGCTGCACGACCGCGTTGACCGCCTGCGAGCGCTGCGTGTCCGGGTTCTTCACGTAGTGCGCCTCGTCGACGACGACCAGCGTCGGGCGGAAGCGCTTCGGCAGCACCAGTTTCGGCAGGGTGCCGAACGTCGTCACGCCGACGCCGCCCTGCGCCAGCCACTTCTCCACCGCGCCGTCGCGACCCGTGCCGTGCAGCCGGTGCGGCACGAGGTCGCTGTGCCTCGCGATCTCGTTGACCCAGTTGACGACGACGCTCGCCGGGCAGACCACGAGAAAGCCCTTGCGGCCACCGGCGGCGAGGCTCGCCATCACCGCGACGGCCTCGATCGTCTTGCCCAGTCCCATCTCGTCACCGATGATGACGCGCTTGCGAGCCAGCGCGAACTTGGCCCCGAACTCCTGGTAGCCGCGCAGCGACACCTTCAGCAGGCTGGTGTCCAGCGGGGTCGCGTCGACCTCGTGCTCGATCTCGGCCGGGACGAAACCGTTGGCGGCACTGCGATCCGGCACCGCGTCCGCACCCGCGAGGTCGGCGAGGAGCGTGTTGTAGGCGGCCGCGTCGAGTTCGTAGTCGCGCCAGAGCGCGCGGTGGTCCAAATCCGGCACGCGCAGCTGCGTGCCCACGGCGCGCAACGCCGCCACGTCACGGCCGGCGAGCAGCGCTTCGAGCCGGCCGAGCGAGTCGAGGGCGGCCTGCCGGGTCCTGCGCAGCGAGAAGAACATCCGCACACGGCTCGCGGCACGGGACGCGGCGCGCACGTCCGCGTCGACCCTGCCCAGCACGTCCCCGAGCGCCTCGTGCAGCGGGCCGACGAGCTGGTTCGCCCTGCGCAGCTTGGACATCAGCTGCAGCAGCTCGGTCTGGAGGCGGTCGGCGCGGTCGGGGTTCAGCCGGACGGTCGTGTCGCGCGCGATGCCGTCGAGCACGGCACGGGCGACCCGCACGATCTGCTCGGCGGACTGCCTGCCGATGCCGGGCACGCGGTCGAGCTGGTCCGGGCGCGCCGCGGCGACGTCGGCGACGGTCCGGTACCCGGCCTCCTTCAGCGTGCTCAGCCGGAGGTTCGCCCTGGTGTCGCGGAGCTTCTCGACCGGCATGGCGCTGAGCTGCTCGGCCACCAGCGCGTCCCGCACCGCCTGGTACCGCTCGGCCACGAGCGCGAGCAGCCGGTCCGGTTCCGCGCGCACCCCCGCCGCCTCGGCGCGGAACGCCTTCGCGGCGGCCAGCACCTCACGAGCACGGCCACCGACCTTCGACGAGTCGTCCACCCGTGTCCTTCCGTCAGGCGGCCCGCAGGATATCGAACCGGGATCTGATCCGAAGGGGGTTTCCGATCGCGTCGGTGGCGCACGGACTTCCACGTCCGGATGCCGAAGGCATGCCCAGCGGTCAACCGGACGACGATCCCCTTCCCGCGGAACAAGACGGCACGTCGAACACCATCAACGGCTCGGTGTACGCGACCTCCGTGCAGGCGGGGAGCATCGGGTCGATCATCATCGGTGCTCCGAAACCGGCTTCCCCGCCGTCCCGGCACCACCTGCGGCTGTACCTGGCCCAGGTCGAACTGGGCGTCGTCGGGGCCGGCACGGTGATCAGCAGGCGCGTGGTGCGCCGTGCTGCGTTCCGAGGAGGACTACCACGCCGTCAAGAACGCCGTGTTCGACTTCGACGTGGCACTCACCCGGCACTGGCAGCGCACGGCCACCGTCACCTGAAACGCCCTGTGCCGTCAGCCCTTGCGACGGCGAGGCGTGGCCGACCGCGGCGGGGTCGAGCGCATGTGGTCGCGCACCGGCGCCAGCAGTCCGGCGAGGGTGTGGACGTCCTCGTGGGAGAGCGGTTCGAACAGCAGCCCGCTGACCACCTCGACGTGGCCGGGCAGCACCTTCGCCAGCAGCTCGCGGCCTGCGTCGGTGATGGTGACCGTGACGCTGCGCTCGTCCTCCGCGGACGGCGTGCGTTCGACGAGGTGGGCCTTCTCCAGCAGGCCGACCTGGTAGGTCAGGCCGCTGCGGCTGTAGACCACGCCGTCGGCCAGGTCGGTCATGCGGTGGCTGCCCGTCGGTGAGTCGCCGAGCCGCGCCAGCAGCTGGAACTGGACGTAGCTGAGGTCGCCCGCGTCCTTCAGCTGCTGTTCGACCGCGTGGCGCAGCAGGCTCGTCACCTCGACGAGGGCGAAGTAGGCGCCGAGCTGGACGGGGTCGAGCGACGGCGGTGAGTCGGGCATGACCGCAGTCTACTGCTTCGAATTCGAAGAGCTGAGCATCCCGGCGGCCACCTGCGGTCACCCGGCGGGCGTGGGAACCGGGATCGGCCTGGTGCGCCGTGTTCGACTTCGACACCGCAATCGCCCGGCACTGGCGGCGCGCCGGCACCGTCGTCTCCGCTTCCTGAGGTCAAAGCGCAGTCGCTGGAACGGGCGCGCCCGCACAGCTGCTCGTCGACGTGCGGCCGGTGTCGAAGAACGTCACCGCGGCTTCGGCGCAGGGCAGGTCCTGCAACGAGCCGTGCGCGTCGTCCTCGACCGTCATCAGGTCACCGCCGATGCGGCCGCGCATCTCCAGGGCCCAGCCGATCGGCGTCACCGGCTCGTACAGGTGGGCGACGAGCTGCACCGGGCTCCTGCCCGCCTTCACGCTCCACGGTCTTCCCTCCACCGGCCAGCCGACGCAGCGCTGTTCGAAGATCCCGAACCGGCCGGCGACGGGGAAGCGTTCGCCGCGCTCCTCGTGGTGGCGCCACACGGTCTCGAAGTCGCGAGGGCTGGGAGAGTCGTTGCACAGCAGGGCGGTCTGCGGGAACGGGTCGTATCGGTGAACGTCGGCGTCCCAGCCGAGTCCGGCGGGGCGTGCCGGTGCGGTTGCCCCGGTGTCCTCGACGGACCTGAGCCGGGCGGCGAGGTCCGCCCACTCCCTGCGGGGGTTGGCGTACATCAAGTTCACGGTGTCGCCGTCGACGACGCTGCCGTCGGGCATGGTGCGCGGGTGTGCGGTCAGCTCGGCCCTCAGGTCCAGGAGTGCCCGCACCACGGCGGTCTGGGTCGAGCCGAAGCGGTAGACGGTGTCGTAGCGGGCGATCCACGCGGCGAACTCGTGGAAGGTGTTCTCCCCCGCGTTGGCCTGACCATCGTCCATCGTCTTCACGTCGAGCACCGGTGGTACGACCGAGTCGAGCAGCATCCGGGTCACGCGGTCGTCGAACAGCGTGCGGTACATCGCCCCGAGACCGGTGCCCCACGAGATCCCGTAGTAGCCGATCTTCTGCTCGCCCAGCGCCTCGCGGATGACGTCCATGTCGCGGGCGACGTTCTCGGTCGTCATGGACCGGGCGAGCTCCGGGTCGCGGTCGAAGCACTCGCGGTTGCGCCTGGCGTCGCGTTCGGCGGTGAACCGGGCGCGTTCCCCGGGCGACAACGACGGTCCGGGCTGCGTCTCGTCGGGTTCGCACGCGATGGATGTGCTGTAGCCGATGCCGCGCGGGTCGAAGCCGATGAGGTCGTGGTGGACGTTGAGCCCGCTCGCCCTGCTCCCCGCCAGGTGGCGGGGCATCGTGACGCCCTGCCGGCCGGGGCCGCCGGGGTTCACCAGGATCACGCCAGTCCGGTCACCGATCGCCTCGAGCCTGCTGACCGCGATCTCGAGCTGCCGCCCGCCGGGGTCGTCGTGGTCGAGCGGGACCCGGACCACCGCGCATTCCGTGCGCTGGTCGTCCGGTTCCCACCCGGCGGCCACCGCCGAGCACGGTTTCCAGTCCGGACGGTCCGCGGCGGAAGCGACGCCGCTGGTGCAGAGCGCGAGCACGGAGCTCGTCAGTACGACCACGGAAATCATGGGGCGCAACGGTTTTCTCCTCGTCTCGAAGGTGGCGGTCACTCGGTGTCCGTCTTGATCGCCGTCAGGATCGGGATCCGCACGGCGCGGCGGGCGGGTACGAATGCCGCGGCGACACCGATCGCCACGGTGATCGCCAGGAACACCGCCAGCCGGTCCCAGGGCAGCACGGGGGTGGTGCTCGCCTGGCCGCTCACCGTCATCGCCCCGATCACGCAGCCCGACACGACACCGGTCACGGCACCGATCACCGCGATGATCACCGACTCGATCCGCAGCACGGCGCCGACCTGGGACCGGCCGAGCCCGACGGCGCGCAGCAGGCCGATCTCGCGAACGCGTTCCATCGTGGACATCGTCATGGTGTTGACGACGGACATCGCGCCGATCAGGACGGAGACGCTCAGCATCGCGTAGAGCAGGTTGAGGAACAGGTCGTACTGCGAGGCCTGCGACTCGGCGTGCTCGTCGCGCGTCTGCACCACCAGGGCCGGGTTGTCCAGCGCGCCGCGGATGTCGTCACGCACCTTCTCCGCCGACCCGCTGGCCTTGACCAGCACCTCGCGGTTCCACAGCTCGTCGGACGGGATGTTCGGCGTGTCGACCAGGGCGTCGGCGCCGAACTCCTCCGGTGCGTCGAACAGGGCCACGACCGTGAGAGGTTTCTCCTTGCCCACCTTCGATCCCAGCGTCCAGCCACGCGCCGCGGCGACGCCGCTGTCCAGTGCGATCCCCGTCCCCAGCTGGTCCAGCGAGCCTTCGCGAATCGTCAGCGGCACCAGGGCGCTGATCGACCCCGCGTTCACCGCGGTCACGTCCAGGAAGCCCTTGTCCAACGGCAGCGGCGCGTGCCGCAGAGCCGTGACGTGCTCGACGCCGGGAACCTTCGCGATCTCGTCGGCCACGCCAGGACCGATGTCCGCGAACGGGAGCGCCTCCACCCGCACGTCCGCGTGGTTCCAGGACTTCGCGTCCTCCGCGCTCTTCGCCGAGATCGACGCGATGGGCACGGTGACGGCCGCGCACACCGACAGCCCGATCATGAGCGCGCTCGCCGTCGCACCCGTGCGGCGGGGGTTGCGGCGCGTGTTCTCCACGGCGAGGGTGCCGGTGAGCCCGGCGACGCGGGTCAGCGGGCCGCGCAGCACGGAGGTCAGGCCCGCGGCGAGCAACGGGGTGAGGATGATCAGGCCGATCAGCATGGTGGGCGCGCCGAGGTAGATCATGGTCTGCTCACTCCGCCCGAGCACGACCATCAGCGTGCCGATCGCGGTCACCACGAAGCCGGTGATGTTCCTGCGGCGCAACGACTTCCCGGACGGAGGCAGACCGGTGCGCAGTGCCGCGACAGGCGGGACGGCGGCGGCCCGGCGAGCAGGGAGGTACGCGGCCAGCAGCGTCACGCCGAGCCCCACACCGAACGCCGCGAGCAGGGTGGCCGGGGTGAACGGCCGCAACGGGACCGGCGCCCCGTCGAACACGGCGAACCGTGCCTTCAACACCGCCGCGCCGGCCACGCCCAGCAGGTAGCCGAGCACGGTCGCGACGACGCCCAGCAGGGTGGCCTCGGTGAGGACCATGCGCAGCACGTACCGCCGCCCGGCGCCGACCGCCCGCAGCAACGCGTGTTCGCGTGACCGTGCGGCGGCGAGCATCGTGAAGGTGTTGGCCACCAGGAAGGCCGACGAGAACAGCGCCACGCCCGCGAAGATCAGCAGGATCGTGGTGAGCTTGTCGTTGTCACGCGCCTCGATCGCGGTCAGCTCGTCCGCGGTCGACGTCCGCAGATCGGGCAGCGCGTCGTCCACCGCCGCGGCCAGCGCACCCGGACCCGTGCCCGGCGCGGCGGTGAGCAACGCCGAGGTGTAGCCGCCGGCACCGGGGTCGAAGTGCTCCCTCGCCGTCTCGTCGGCGAACGCGACGAGCGCGCCTCCCTGCACGATCCTGGTGTCCTGGAAGTCGAACACGCCGGTCAGCCGGACGTCGTGCGCCGTGCCCGCCACCACGACCCGCATCGCGTCGCCGACCTGGTACCCCGCGCGTTCGGCGGCCCAGCGGTCGAGCGCGACCTCGTCCGGGCCGGCCGGAGCCGCGCCGCTGATCAGCTTGAAGCGCTGTGGGTCGAAGCCGATTCCGCCGTCGGCTCCCGGAGTCCCGACGAGCGCGCCGTCCCTGCCCACCAGGAAGGCCGGGCCCTCCGCGACCGGGCGCACGGAGCCCACCCCGGCCACGCCGCGCAGCCGTTCGACCGTCGCCGGGGACATCGCCTCGTTGTCCCGCCGCTCGACCTGGACGTCGAAGTCCTTGGGAGCGCCCTGCACCGCCGCCCGCACGGTGTCGCCGTAGACGAGCGACCCGGTGACGAACGCGACGCCGAACAGGATCGCGATCGCCGGCAGGAGGAAGCGCGTGCGGTTGTCCACCACGGACCGCCAGGCCACCCGGATCATCAGAGCACCGCCTGACCGTCGAAGTGGCGCATCCGGCCGAGCACCAGGTCCGGTGTGGGGTCGTGCATCTCGTCGACGATCCGTCCGTCGGCGAGGAACAGCACGCGGTCGGCGTACCCGGCGGCGATCGGGTCGTGCGTGACCATCAGGACCGTCTGCCCCCACTCCTTCGCGCACCGGCGCAACAAGGCCAGGATCTGCGCTCCGGTGCGGGAGTCGAGGTTGCCGGTCGGTTCGTCGGCCACCACGATCTCGGGCCGTGACACGAGCGCACGTGCGCAGGCCACGCGCTGCTGCTGGCCGCCGGACAGCTCCGAGGGCCGGTGCCCGAGCCGGTCACCCAGCCCCACGGCGTCGATCACCCGCCGCGTCCAGTCCTCGTCCGGTCGCGTCCCGGCGAGCGTCAACGGCAGGACGATGTTCTCCCAGGCCGTCAGCGTGGGCAGGAGGTTGAACGACTGGAAGACGAACCCGATCTTGTCGCGTCGCAGCCGCGTGAGCTCGGCCTCCTTCAACGAGCCGAGGTCGGCGCCACCGACCCAGGCCTTGCCCGAGGTCGGCGTGTCGAGCCCGGCCAGGCAGTGCATGAACGTGGACTTGCCGGAGCCGGAAGGCCCCATCACCGCGGTGAACTCACCGCGCCGGAACTGCGCGGACACCCCCGCCAGCGCCGTCACCGCGGCGGGCCCGGACCCGTACACCTTGCCCAGCCCGTCGGCCACGGCCACCGTTGCCTGAACCATCTGACACCGTTCTCGTCGACTTCGGGGAACGGTGCACAGCCTCTCGGCGGCAGGCCTCTCGCGGATCCACCTCACCGATGAGTGATCTCGGGGCGACTCCACCAGAAGGTTGAGGACGCCCCTGACGGCTCTGACCTACCGTCGGCGTCATGAAAGGCATCCTGGCGCGGCTCACGTGGTGGCAGCGCGTCGTCTTCGGGCTGATCGTCGCGGCCGGGGCCGCCCTGCTGGTGGTCGAGGCGGGCGCCTCACCGAGCGCGTACGGTGCCGTGGGCGTCGTGGTGTGCGGTGTCCTGCCCTCCGCGGCGCTGTTCACGCGCCACCTCACGGCGCTCGCGGTGGCGGGCATCGGCGCGCTGTCGATCACCTTCACCGTCCTGTGCGCGACCGTGGTCCCCGGTCATCTCGACAACACGTTCGGGTTGTTCGAGCTGATCGGGCTGGCCTGCCTCTCCGTCCGGACGCTGCTGGTCTTCAGCGCCTGGCGCGCGGCCGGGCTGTGCGCGCTGCTGGGCTTCGCCGCGACCACGCTTCCGTTGCGACTGGCGGACCTGGACGACCTCCTCACTCCGGCCATGATCATCGTCATCGCCGTGGTGCTCGCGTTCGTCCTGCTGCTCGGTCTGTTCATGCGACTGCACGACCGCAGCCGCACCGACTCGTTCCAGCTGTCCCGGCAGGCGCTACGCCTCGAGTACGCCCGCGACCTGCACGACTTCGTGGCACACCACGTGACGGCGATCGTCGTGCAGACCCAGGCCGTCCGCTTCGCCACCGGCAGCGGGCAGCTCCCGGACCCGGTGGTGCTGGACAACATGCTCGACGGCATCGAAAGGGCGGGCTCGCAGGCGTTGACGTCGATGCGGACCATGGTCGACGTCCTGCGCGACGACGCCACGCCGCTGCACCCCCACCAGGCGCTCACGCTGATGGTCACCGACCTCGCCACCAGCTTCACCGGCGCTCCCGTGACCACCGCCGTCGACCCGGCCATCGCCGCCCTGGACCTGCCCGCGACCACTGTGGACGCTGCCCGGCACGTCGTGCAGGAGGCGCTCACCAACGTGCTGCGGCACGCCACCCGCGTCAGCCAGGTGACGATCAGCGCCCGCTCCCGTGGCCAGGAGTTGGAGATCAGCGTCACCAACGACGGGCACGCGGGCGACAACGGCCTGCCCAAGGGCGGTTTCGGCCTCGTGGGCCTCACCGAACGGGTCGAGTCGGCAGGGGGGAGCCTCACCGCGGGACCGACAGGGCGCGGGTGGGCGGTCACCGCGCTTCTGCCATCCTCGGGCGCATGACCATCCGGGTGCTGATCGCCGACGACCAGGAGATGATCCGCTCGGCGTTCGGGATGATCCTCGGCACGCAGCCGGACATGGAGGTCGTGGCGAGCGTCGCGGACGGCGAGAGCGCGGTCGAGCAGGCCCGCCGCCTGCGCCCCGACGTCTGCCTGCTCGACATCCGGATGCCGGCCCTCGACGGCCTGGAGGCGACGCGTCTGCTCGCCGGACCCGGCGTCGACACGCCCCTCAACGTCCTCATCGCCACCACGTTCGACCTCGACGAGTACGTCTACCGCGCACTGCAGAACGGCGCGAAGGGCTTTCTGCTCAAGGATATGTCGCCGGCACTGCTGGTCGAGGCGGTCCGCGCCGCGGCCACCGGCACCAGCCTCATCTCCCCCGCCGTGACGGTACGCCTGCTGTCCAAGCTGGCACCGGCACGACAGAACTCCACTGTGGACAAACCGCTGCCCGAGCCGCTGACCGACCGCGAGTTGGACGTCGTGAAGCTGGTCGCCCACGGCCACACGAACGACGAGATCGGCGCCAAGCTGTACGTCTCCGTCGCCACCGTGAAGACGCACCTGGCGAACGCGCAGCGCAAGCTCGCGGTCCGCAACCGGGTCGAGGTGGCGGCTTGGGCGTGGCGTACCGGCGTTGTCGCCTGAGACCTGTTGCGGTTCGTGCCACTGATCACCGATGGCTGATTTCGGTCAACACTGAAGCCATAAAGAAAACAGAACCTCCGGTCGACCGTGAGCAGACCCGAGGTCAGCCGGCGAGAGCGGGAACCGGGATCGTCCTGGTGTGCAACAACTCCAGCACCCCGCGGGTGATGTCCGAGATCTCGACGGCACCACCGCTCGCGGTCCACTTCTGCACGACGACCTCGATGACGTTCATGGTGCTCGCGGCGGTGAGCTCGGCGAACAACTCGTCGTCCTCGACGTCCGGCCTGCGGAGGATCTCCTGGACCAGCCTCCGGCGCCAGGACCAGCAGAGGTCGGCGAGACCGGCCCGTAGACCCGTGGTGCGGCCGAAGATCTCGTAGAGGGCGAGCAGGCGCGCCGGGTTCTCCGTGATCGTCCGCTCGACGCTGTCGACGACCGCGTACAGCGCCTCGGACAGCGGCGTCTCGTCGGACTGGGCCTCGAACGCCTCCATCGCCGCGTTCAGCCCGTTCTCCACGAAGCTGACCACCAGCGCCTCTTTGGTGGCGTAGTAGCGGTACAGCGTGCGGGTGCCGACCTCGGCCGCCGCGGCGATCTGCTCGATCGTGGTGCCGTCGTAGCCGTGCGCGACGAACAGGTCGAACGCCGTGTCGGCGATGAACCGCCGGGTGCGTTCCATCTTCGTCTCGCGCAGACCCACAGCGCACCTCCTCGCCACGTTTGGCGGGAACGGTAGCACTGCCACTTGGCAGTGACTGTCAAGTGACACACGGTTGCGGCATGCATTGCCGTCTGGCAGCCTTGGTCATGTGACAGTGACTGCCATAATTCTTGGAGAAGGTGGCACGGACGAATGAGTGAGACCACCGTCGGCGCACGGCCGGACCTGGCCGGGTTCCCGACCGCGCGCGACCCCCGCTGCCCGTTCGACCCGCCCGCCGAGTACACCGAGCTCCGCGCCCAGGAGGGCACGGCTTCGCTGTCCTGCCCGGTCGGCATCGAGGCCCGCGTCGTCAGCCGGTACGACGACGTGCGCGCGATGCTGAGCAATCCGCAGCTCAGCTCGCACGCGGCCCCGTCCACGCACGTGGTGGCGGGCGGCCAGCTCGACCGGCCGGTGTCGCCCGGCAGCCTGCTGCACATGGACGGCCCGGACCACGCACGGCTGCGCCGCCTGCTGACGCCGGAGTTCACCGTCAAGCGGATCCAGGCCATGCGGCCCTACATCCAGCGACTGGTCGACGACCACGTCGACGCGCTGCTGGCGCACACCGGCCCCGTCGACCTGGTCTCGGAATTCGCGCTGCCGATCCCCTCGCTGGTGATCTGCGAGTTGCTCGGCGTCGACTACGCCGACCGCGACCGGTTCCAGCAGCAGACCGCGGTGCTCATCGCCACCAACAGCGACCCGGCCTCGCTGGAGCAGGCCAACCTCGAGGTCGTCGGGTTCATGACGCAGCTCGTGCTCGGCAAGCTCGCGGCGCCGGGCGACGACCTGCTGGGCAGGCTGATCGTCCGGGCGCGCGAGAGCGGCCGGGAGCTGTCCGTCGAGGAGCTCGTGACCCTGGGCATCACGCTGCTGATAGCCGGGCACGAGACCACGGCCAACATGATCGGCCTCAGCACGCTGGCCCTGTTGCGCCAGCCCGACCAGCTCGAGGCGCTGCGGGCGGACCCCGGTCTCGCGGGCACGGCCGTCGACGAGATGCTGCGGTACCTGTCGATCGTGCAGTTCGGCGTGCTGCGCCAGGCCACCGGCGACGTGACGGTCGGGGACGAGACGGTGAAGGCCGGGGAGTGGCTCGTCGCCGTGCTGTCCGCCGGCAACCGGGACGAGTCGGTGTTCCCCGACCCCGACCGCATCGACCTCCGGCGCCAGGCGACCGCGCACCTCGCGTTCGGCTACGGCATCCACCAGTGCCTCGGCCAGCAGCTCGCGAGGGTCGAACTGCAGGAGGTGTTCGCCCGGCTGCACCAGCGCATCCCGACGCTGCGGCTCGCCGTGCCGTTCGAGGAGGTCGAGTTCAAGGACGACGCGCTGGTCTACGGCGTGAAGGCGCTGCCGGTCACCTGGGACCGCGCCGGGGAGGACGCGCGATGAAGGTCCGGATCGACGTCGACGCCTGCGTGGGCGCGGGCCAGTGCGTGCTCGCCGCACCGGACGTGTTCGACCAGCGCGACGAGGACGGCATGGTGGTCCTGCTGCTGGAGACCCCGCCGCCCGCGCTGGAGGCGGCGGCCGAGCACGCCGCCCTGCTGTGCCCGGCGCTGGCGATCGCGGTGGACAGGTAGTGGGAAGCCTCGAACGGGTGGTCGTCGTCGGCGCTTCGGCCGCCGGCGTGACCACCGCCGAGACGCTGCGCCGCGAGGGTTACACCGGCGAACTCGTCCTGGTCGGCGACGAGAAGGTACTCCCCTACGACCGGCCGCCACTGTCCAAACAGGTCCTGGCGGGCACGTGGGAGCCGGAGAAGACGGTGCTGCGGCCCGATTCCGCGTACGCCGGGCACGGGATCGAGCTCAAGCTCGGGAGCGCCGCGACCGGACTGGACCTCGCCCGTCGCACGATCGCCCTGTCCACCGGCGAGGAGATCGGCTACGACGGCCTGGTGATCGCCACCGGGACGACCGCGCGGACGTTGCCGTCCGGACACGACCTCACCGGCGTGCACGTGCTGAGGACCGTCGACGACGCGGTGGCGTTGCGCGGCGACCTGCTGCGGTCGTCGTCGGTGGTGGTCGTCGGCGCCGGCTTCCTCGGCTCTGAGGCGGCGGCGTCGGCCCGGCGGCTCGGGCTGGACGTGACGCTGGTCGACCCACTACCGCTGCCGCTCGTCCGCCAGTTCGGCGACGAGGTCGGCACGGCGATCGCCGGACTCCACGAGGAGGAGGGCGTGCGGCTGCGCCTCGGGACCGGCGTGACCGCGCTGCACGGCGAAGGCGCGGTGACGGGCGTCGAACTCTCCGACGGCACGGTGCTGCCGGCAGACGTCGTGCTGGTGGCGATCGGCGCGCGGCCCGCCACCGGCTGGCTCGACGGCTCCGGGGTGCCGGTGGACGACGGCGTGGTCTGCGACGCCACCTGCCGGGCCGCCGACGGCGTGTACGCGGCAGGCGACGTGGCCCGGTGGTTCAACCCGCACTTCGGTGGCCTGATGCGGGTCGAGCACCGGATGAACGCCACCGAGCAGGGCATGGCGGTGGCCCGGAACCTGCTCGGCGCGCAGGTCCCGTTCGCCCCGGTGCCGTACTTCTGGACCGACCAGTTCGACGCCAGGATCCAGGCGTACGGCGTCTTCCCGGCCGAAGCGGAGATGGTGGTGGCGCACGGCGGCATCGCCGAAAGGAAGTTCGTGGCGCACTACCACGCGGACGGCCGGGTCGTCGGTGTGCTCGGGTGGAACATGGCCAGGCAGCTGCGGATGGACCGGCAACTGATCCGTTCGGCCGCCTGAACTCGTCGCCGGCACCTGCTCCCCCGCGTCACCGGGACCTGCGGCCCGCACCGGCCGAAGGTCTTCGCGGAACCACCGCCATGTCGCCGTGGTGGGCGCGGTCGCCATCGCGACGATGCTCCTCGCCGCGCGCCTCATCGGGCGAAGAAGGGCTGAGTTCGGCCGGTCGCGGCCGCCCCGTGCAGGGCGGCCGCGACCGCCGTCAGACGGCCCGCGCGATGGCGATGTTGCCCGCCAGCCGGTCCCCGGCCTCGTAGATCATGTACTCGCGGCCCTGGTACGTGCCGAACGAGGGCGCGGCCGCCCTGCCGTTGTCCGGTGAGCCGGACACGGAGTCGTGGAAGACGCCCAGGTGCCTGCGCAGGGAGAAGTCGCGGCCCACCTCGGTGATGAGGATGTTGCCACCGCTGCCGATGTCGGTGTTGTAGACGACGTAGACGCTGTTGTTGCGGAAGAGCAGGTGCGGGCCGCCGACGTTGACCGCGCCGACGTCCTGGTGGCGGATCAGCGGGGTCTGGGAGAAGGTCCAGTCGCGGGCGTTCGGTGACCAGCCCCAGCCGATGTCGCGGTGGTTGGAGCGGTTGTTGAGCATGAACACCATGACGTAGCGGGCGCCGCGGGCCGTCAGGTCGTGCCGGAACACCCTGGCGTAGGAGGTCTCCGTGGTCCCTTCGGGCTGCAGGCGCGTGGAGAGGACCTCCTTCTCGTAGGTGAAGTTGATGCCGTCGGCGGAGCTGGCCAGGCGGGTCACCGTGTTCTCGCCGTGGAAGTAGAGGTACATGCGCTTGACGTCGTCGTTCCACATCGCGTGCGGCGACGACACGTGCGACACGCTGTACTCGCCGGGCCAGTTCCTGGTGATGATGGGATTTCCCGGGTATTCGGTGAATTCCTCGTCGAGGGTGTTCGCATAGGCCAGGCAGATGCCGCCCGGTGCGTCGTGCGGCGCGTAATAGAGGTAATAGGCGGCACGCGCGCCGGGAATCCGGTCTTTCGTGCCCCGGATGGTGGGGAAGATCAGTTCGTTCGTGGGGTTGTAGCGGAGTTTGCTCTTGACGAGCGCGAGCCTCTGGTACCGGTAGTCCGGGAAGCCCGCGGGGGCCGCGGCGGCGGGGGCGGCCGTGCCCGCTGTGCCCGCCAGCAGTGCCGCGCTGCCGAGCAGCAGCCGGCGACGGTTGAACGACATGGGAATGCTCCTCGGCGCTGGGGAACTCCTTGGTGGACGGACCGGGCCACCGTGGCGGCCCGGTCAGGTGGTGCTCAGTAGATGGCCACGCCGTAGGCCCGGAGGGCCTCGGTGACCGGCTGGTAGAACGACCGCCCGCCGCTCGTGCAGTCACCGCTGCCGCCGGAGGTCAGGCCGAGCGCGGTGTCGTCGGCGAACAGCGGTCCTCCGCTGTCGCCGCCCTGCACGCAGACAGTCGTGCCGATCATGCCGGTCACCGTCGTGCCGTCGACGTAGTTCACGGTCACGTTCAGACCGGTGACCTTGCCGCGGTGGAAACCCGTGGTGCTGCCGCTGCGGCCGACGGTCTGGCCGACGACCGGGTCGCCGGCGCGGGCGATGTCGCGCTGGCTGCCGTTGTAGAGGTTGACCGAGCCCGGCCGGTTGATGCTGCTCGTGTAGCGGAACAGGGCGTAGTCGTTGCCGGGGAAGCTCGTTCCCACGCGGGACGCGATGACCTGACCACCGGAGGTGCTCCAGGTGGAGGTGGCGTTGCCGCAGTGGCCCGCGGTGAGCAGGAAGGCGGTGCTGGTGCCGGGCGTCTTCACGTTGAAGCCGAGCGAACACCGCACGCCGCCACCCAGGATGGCGTCGCCGCCCGTGATCGTCGGCCGGAACGAGCCGCCGACCTGCTCCAGCCTCGCGGTGTCGCCGAGTCCCGCGACCACGTTCCTCAACCGCGCGAGCGCGTCGCCGGTGACGGTCGTGTCGGCGGACACCACGACCTGGTTGGTGACCGGGTCGACTCCCCATGAGGTGCCGGGGATCTTGGCCGTGCGGTCCAGGACTTCCGTGGTGGCGTCGAGCGTCGCGGCGCTGTGCTCGACGACCCGAGCGCGTGCACCGGCCGCGGTCACGGCCTTCGCCGCGGTCGCGTCGGTGACGGTGACGACGAGCTGCCCGCTGTCGTCCACATAGGACCCGGCGCTCGCGGGCCCGAGCCTCGCGTGCAGGGTGCCGGCGAGTTGAGCCGGCTCGGCCCGGGCGATCGGCGCGCTCACGACGAGCCCCGCCGCCAGGGCTGTGACTGCGGCCAGGGTGAGGGTGGCAGTGCGACCCATCAATTCTCCTCGACTGTTCCGTGACGGAAGGCGGGGCGGCTCGCCTGGCTACGGACAGACAGAGTGCTCGTTTCCCAGAAATGCGTCCAGACGATAATTTTTATTTGTCGCGCATTGGCGTCTTGATTGGCTCGGAGAAAGCCCGTCGCTTTCGATTCGGAAGTTCGGCCGCACCGGCTGCGCGGCGGTGGCCAAGACGGCTAGCGTGTCTTCGGCCACTCGAGGACTGGAGCGCTCGGCGATGAAGTACACCGTCTCGTTGGAGATCGCCCTGCCGCGGGAGCGGGTAGTCCAACTGCTCGCCGACCCGCGGCACCTGCCCAAGTGGTTGCGGGGCCTGGTCGTGCACGAGCCGTTGAACGGGGTGCACGGGGAACTCGGCACCCGGTCGCGCGTCGTGCTGCGGACGGGCCGGCAGGAGTTCGAGGCCACCGAGACGATCACGCGCCGGGAACCGGTGGACCTGCACGCGATCCCGCAGGACGTGGTCGTCCACTTCGAACGCGAGACCGTCGCCGAGGGCATGTGGAGCGTCACGCGCGACCGCCTGACCGAGATCGGCCCGGAGGCGACGCTCTGGGTGAGCGAGAACGAGTACCGGTTCAGCGGCGTGCTCATGCGGGTGGTGGGGCTGGTGGTGCCCGGCACCTTCCGCAAGCAGTCGCTGCGGCACATGCGGGACTTCAAGGCGTTCGCCGAGGACGGCCGGGACGTGCGCGACACCGACGTGTGACGCGGCCCGTGTTTGCCTGCGCGCTGCCGGGCTAACTCCTCCGCACCGGAACGAGACCCAGCGGAGGCGACACGGGTGCGAACCATGCCTGCGGACGAGCAGCTCGTCGAAACGGCGGACGAGGTCTTCGGCTGGACCGAGCTGCGCCGGGAGCAACTGCTCGGCATGCGGCACCTCCTGGACGGCCGGGACGTGCTGCTCGTCATGCCGACCGGCGCCGGGAAGTCGGCCGTCTACCAGGTCCCGGCGATCCTGCTCGACGGTCCGGCCGTGGTCGTGTCGCCGCTGATCGCCCTGCAACGGGACCAGGTCGCCTCGCTGCGGCGGGCCGGCGCGCCACCGGCGGAGGCGGTCAACTCGGGTCAGTCCGCGGAGGACAACGAGCAGGCCTGGCAGGCGTTCGACGAAGGCGGCACGAAGTACCTCTTCCTGTCACCCGAACAACTCGCGGACGCCGGCACGCTCGAGCGGCTGCACCGGGCGAGACCCTCGTTGCTCGTCGTGGACGAGGCCCACTGCGTGTCGGCGTGGGGGCACGACTTCCGGCCCGACTACCTGCGGCTCCGGCACGTGGTCGAGCGGCTGGGCCATCCGCCCGTGCTCGCGCTCACGGCCACCGCCAGCGGTCCGGTCCGCGCGGACGTGATCGAGCACCTCGGTCTGCGCGATCCCGCGGTGCTCGTCGCCGGGTTCGACCGGCCCAACCTGCACCTGGCCGTGCGGTTCGGCACCGACGACGACCAGCGCCGGCGCATGGTGACCGACTGGGTGGCGGACCGTCCCGGACCGGGTCTGCTGTACGTGCCGACCCGCAAGGACGCCGAGCGGTACGCGGACGACCTGATCTCCCGGGGCGTGGCCGCGGCCGCCTTCCACGCAGGCATGAAGGCCGCTGACCGCAGGCGGGTGCAGGACGCGTTCATGCGGGGCGACGTGCGCGTGGTCGCGGCCACCTCCGCGTTCGGCATGGGCATCGACAAACCGGACGTGCGGTTCGTCGCGCACGCCGCGACGCCCGGCTCCCTCGACGCCTACTACCAGGAGATCGGCCGGGCGGGCCGCGACGGCGAGCCCGCGGACGCGGTGCTCTTCCACCGGCCGGAAGACCAGGGCCTGCAACGGTTCCTGACCGGGAGGACCCTGGACCGCGAGTGCGTGCGCGAGGTTGCGGCCTTCGTGCGCCGACGGCGGACCGGCGTCGCGATCACCGACCTGGCGCGGCGGCTGGACCGGTCGCGCCGCAAGGTCACCGCCGTCGTGAACCTGCTGGAGGGCGCGGGGGTCGTGCGGACCGGTCACGACCGGGTCCGGTACGAGGAGGGCGCTCCGCCGCCCGCGAAAGCCGTCGCGGCGGTGGCCGAGGAGGCGGAGAGGCAGGAGCACCGGGACCGTTCGCGGCTCGAGGTCATGCACCGCTACGCCGACACGCGCGACTGCCGCCGGCGGTTCCTGATCGGCTACTTCGGCGAGGAGCTCGACCGGCCCTGCGGCCACTGCGACACCTGCGACGAGGGCGTGGCCGACGACGACTCCGTGAGCACCGAGTACCCGCCGAACTCCCCCGTGCGGCACGACCAGTGGGGCCGGGGCACGGTCGTGCACCACGAGGCCGACCGGTTGATGGTGCTGTTCGACGACGTCGGCTACAAGACGCTCTCCCTCGCTGCGGTGCGCGAGACCGGAGTGCTCACCTCGGTGTGACGCGCGGTTGGGCGTCGTCCGCGTGGGAACACCTGCGGTTCCGGAGTCGACCCGTCGCGAGGTGACCGCACACATGTCCGCAGACCAGTACACCCGCCAGGACCCGCGCGAGCAGTACCCGCGCCCCGGCCGCCAGGAGGGCCGGGAGCAGCCGCATCCCGGCACCGGCAGCCGGATGGGCCCCGAGCCGGACCACGGCGAGCGCACCTACCGGGGTGCCGGCCGCCTGCCCGACACCAAGGCGGTGATCACCGGCGGGGACTCCGGCATCGGCCGCGCCACCGCGCTGGCGTTCGCCCGCGAAGGCGCGGACGTGCTGCTCTCCTACCTGCCCGAGGAACAGGCCGACGCCGAGCGGACCGCCGAGCTCGTGCGCGACGCGGGCCGCCAGGCCGTGCTCGTGCCGGGTGACCTGCGCACCGAGGACGCGTGCCGCGAGCTGGCCGGGCGCGCCGGGGAGGAGTTCGGGCGCATCGACGTGCTGGTGAACAACGCGGCCTTCCAGATGGCGCAGAGCGACGGCCTGCTGGGGATCAGCAGCGAGCAGTTCGACCAGGTCTTCAAGACCAACGTGTACGCGCTGTTCTGGCTGTGCAAGGCGGCGGTGCCGCTCATGCGACCCGGTTCCGCGATCATCAACACGTCGTCGATCCAGGCGTTCACGCCCTCGCCGGAGCTGATGGACTACGCCGCCACCAAGGCCGCGATCGTCAACCTCACCAAGTCGCTGTCCGCCGACCTCGTCGAGAAGGGGATCAGGGTCAACTCGGTCGCCCCCGGTCCGGTGTGGACACCTCTCATCCCGGCGACGATGCCCGCGGAGAAGGTCGACGAGTTCGGCGCTCAGACCCCGATGGGACGCGCCGGGCAACCGGCGGAGCTGGCGCCGGTGTTCGTGTTCCTGGCCTCGCAGGAGTCGAGCTACGTGACCGGGGAGGTCGTCGGCGTCACCGGGGGCCAGTTCCTCAACTGAGCACAGCGTCCACCACGTGGTACTTCCCGCTTGAGAAATACCTATCCGTGACCTACGGTCGAGCCGTGCACGGTGATCACGCCCCGGAGACGGCTGCGCCTGGTCCGGGGCGCAGGCTGTTCGCCCTGCTGCTCGTCAACGCCGTCCTGGCGCAGGTCGTCACGTTCGTCCTGCGCCCCGCCGCCACGTACCGCGCGATCGAGCTCGACGTCCCCAGCGGCTGGCTGGGGGCGCTGACCGCGCTGTTCGCCGTCGTTCCGCTGGTGCTCGCCGTCCCCTCGGGGCAGGCCACCGACCGCTTCAGCGAACGGCGCGTGATGATCGCCGGAGGGGTGCTGATGACGGCGTCCGCCGTCGTGCTGCTGCTCGCCGGGTCGACCACGGCCGGGCTGGCCGCCGGGATCATCGTCCTCGGCACCGGACACCTGCTCTGCGTCGTCGGGCAGCAGGCCGCCGTCGCCAACTCCGCCCCGGACGGCAGGTTCGACACCGCGTTCGGCCACTACACCTTCGCCGCCTCGCTCGGGCAGGCCGCCGGGCCGGGCCTGATCATCCTGGCAGGCGGTGGCCGGGCGGTCCCCGACACCGGCCTGCTGTTCGCCGGTTCGATCGGCATCGGCCTGGTGCTCACGCTGAGCGCGCTGTTCATCCGCACGCCCGCCAGGCCGCCCGGATCGCGGGAGCAGGAGGCAGGCGGGATGCGGACGCTGGTCCGGCTCCCCGGTCTGCCCCGCGCGCTGCTGGTCAGCTGCGTCGTGCTCGCCGCCGTCGACATCACCCTGGTCTACCTGCCCGCGCTCGGCACCGATCGCGATCTCAGCGCGGGGTTCATCGGATTGCTGCTGACCCTGCGGGCCGTCGCGTCGATGACGTCGCGCTTCTTCCTCG
The DNA here is from genome assembly GCF_024125735.1 of Lentzea sp. HUAS12. Taxonomy (NCBI): domain Bacteria; kingdom Bacillati; phylum Actinomycetota; class Actinomycetes; order Pseudonocardiales; family Pseudonocardiaceae; genus Lentzea; species Lentzea sp. HUAS12. The sequence goes on along the minus strand of NZ_CP099738.1, from coordinate 1,251,319 downwards.
GCAAGCTCGTCACGCTCCTGGACCGCCGGCGGCTGATGGTGGTCACGACGGTGCTGTCGGCGTTGTCCATGGCCGCTCTCGCGTTGCCGCTGCCGCCCGCCGCCCTGGCGTGCCTGGTCGTTTTCCTGGGTCTGGGCCTCGGCGTCGGCCAGCCGCTCACCATGGCGTGGCTGGCGAGCTCCACGCCACCGGGCCTGCGGGGCCGCGCCATGTCCCTGCGCCTCACCGGAAACCGGCTCGGCCAGGTCGTGCTCCCCAGCGCGGTCGGCGCCCTCGCGATCACCACCGGGGCCGCGGGCGTCCTCTGCGCCACCGCCGCGGCCCTGGGTGCCGCCGCCGCGCTCGCCGGCCGCCGCACGGCGGAGACGGCAGGCACCTCCTGAACAGTCCGCCGACGTCTTCCCGATCGGCGGCAGGCGCGGCGTTCAGGGCGTCGCGGTCAGCGGGAAGGTCACCCCGGTGAGGCGCTCCGACGTCTCCCACAGCCTGCGCGCGAGCACCGGGTCGCTGGCCGCCGCCGACCGGCCGACCAGCGCGGGGTGGCCGTGCATCTCGAACCGCCCGTCCGGGCCGACGTAGCTGGCGCCCGGCAGGTCCTGCGTCGCCGCGTACAACGTGGGGAGCGCGCCTTGCAGCTCCGTCTGCGCAAGGTAGCGGCCGGCCACGTGCACGAGCTTGACCAGGTACTTGTTGCGCCCTTTGGTGCCGAGGTTGGACGCCGTGTAGCCGGGGTGGGCGGACAGCGCGCGCACGGACGTCCCGGCCTCGCGAAGGCGCCGCTCCAGCTCCAGGGTGAACAGCAGGTTCGCGAGCTTCGACCGGCCGTAGGCCTTCACCGCGGTGTAGCCGGAGCGGGCGAAGTCGAGGTCGTCGAGGTCGAGCACGCCCGCCTTGTGCGCGCCGGAGGCCACCGTCACCACGCGGCCGGTGATCGACGGCAGCAGCAGGTTGGTCAGCGCGAAGTGGCCGAGGTGGTTGGTGCCGAACTGCAGCTCGAACCCGTCCGCCGTGTGGCGGTGCGGGGTCATGGCGACACCGGCGTTGTTGACGAGGACGTCGAGCTCGCCGTGCCAGCCCTCGGCGAACGCGCGGACCGATGCCAGGTCCGCCAGGTCCAGTTCGCGGACCTCGGTGGTGCCGGACATGGCGGCCGCCGCCCGTTCCCCGGCGGCGACGTCGCGCACCGCGAGCACCGTGCGCGCCCCGGCCGCGGCGAAGGCGGTGGCCGTGCCCCGGCCCACCCCGCTCGCGGCACCGGTCACCACGACGGTGCGACCGGTGAGATCGGGCAGGTCGTCGGCGGTCCACCGGTTCTTGGCCATGATCGCCAGCTTATTCGCCCGTTGCGGGCTCGGCGTGACAGGTCGGCGCGCGTTTCAGAAGGCGTACCGGACGCGCAGGTACGGCGCGTGCGCCTGCACGAGCGCCAGGAACGAGTCGAGGAGCTCCCGCTTGAGCCCGCGCCGGTAGCGGACGTTGACCCCACCGCCCTCGCTGCGCTTGACCTCCTGCAGATCGGGACGCCACAGCAGGTCCTCGGCGCGCGGGTGCCAGCGCAGGTTCACCTCGTGCAGCGGCTGGTTGTGGGTGAGCATGATGACCTCGGCGGCCAGTTGCTCGCGGGTGGCCGCCGACGTGGCGTCCCCGAGCGACTCGAGCAGCTGCCGCCAGTCCTCGAGCCAGCCGTCGTGCACGACCACGGGGCTGAGGTTCACGTGCACCTCGTAGCCCGCCTCGCGGAAGTCGTCGAGCGCGGCGAGGCGTTCCGCGACCGGGGTGGTGCGGATGTCGAGCAGTTTCGCGGTGCGTTCGGGCATGAGCGAGAACCGGACGCGGGTGCGACCGCGCGGATCCCACTCCAGCAGGTCGCGATTGACGTACTTGGTCGCGAAGGAGGCCTTCGCGCTCGGCAGACCGCGGAACAGCTCCACCAGGTCCCGCACGTTGTCGCTGACCAGCGCGTCCGCCGAGCAGTCCGAGTTCTCCCCGATGTCGTAGACCCACGCCCGGTCGTCGATCTGGCCCGGCTCGGCCATCGGCCCCTGCCGCGCGACGTGGCGGCTCAGGTAGCCGGTGATCTGGTCGATGTTCGCGAACACCGTGATCGGGTTCGAGTAGCCCTTGCGCCGCGGCACGTAGCAGTAGGCGCAGGCCATCGCACACCCGTTGGCCGTGGACGGCGCGATGAAGTGCGCCGAGCGCCCGTTGGGCCGCGCGCTGAGGGACTTCTTCACCCCGAGCACCAGCGCCTCGCGCTTGATCCGCACCCAGCGGCGGGCGTTGGCCTCGTCCCCGTGCAGCTCGGGGATGCGCCAGTGGCTGTCGACCTCGACCCGCTCCGCGTCGGGGAACCTGTCCAGCACCTCACGGCCGCGCGGCAGCAGCGCGGCGGCGGGCTCGACGTAGATCCGGGTCGGGCTCAGCAAGGGCGTCGGCGTGCTCACCCTTGCAGTGTCCACACGACACCGACAAAAACGCGGCCACCGCCCACTGCGGTGTCGTACGCCACGCGGGTGCCGATGATTTCTGCGCGCCGCGCCGGTCCGTACACCTCGAACCGACTGACGGAAGGATGACGCCATGCGGAAACTGATCTACGGCATGAACCTGAGCCTGGACGGCTACGTCGCCGCGGCGGACGGTGACCTCGGCTGGAGCCAGCCGAGCGACGAACTGTTCGAGTGGTGGCTCGAACAGGAGAAGGCGATCGAGCTGTTCCTGTACGGGCGCGGGCTGTGGGAGACGATGAGCTCCCACTGGCCGACCGGCGACCAGCAGCCGGGCGCCACCCCGGCGGAGGTCGAGTTCGCGCGGAACTGGCGGGACACGCCGAAGGTGGTGTTCACCTCCGCGGCGATCGACGAGTCCCGCTGGAACACCCGCGTGGTGACCGGCGACGCGATCGCCGAGATCACCCGGCTCAAGGCCGGGGACGGCGGCCCGATGAGGGTCGGCGGCGCAAGGCTGGGCGGGGCGGCGGTGCGGGCCGGGCTGGTCGACGAGTTCGAGATCGTCACGCACCCGGTCCTGGTGGGCGGGGGCGCGCCTTTCCACACCGCGCTGGACGCGTGGGTGGGGTTGAGCCTGGTGGAGACCCGGACGTTCCCCGGTGGGGTGGTGGTGACCAGGTACCGGAGGCGGTGAGGCGGCTCGGGCAGGCGGTGGGCCAGGCAGGCGGTGGGCTGAGCGGTCAGGGAAGGCGGAAGCGATCGGGCCGGCGGAGGTGGTCGGGCACACCCGGCACACGCGGCGCTGCCCCCGCCGAACGCGTCATCCGCCAAGCCGCCGCACCGCCCTGCGCAACCCCTCGTCCCTCCGCACCCACTCAGAATTCGCGGCGCACGCCGCGTTCGCCTGCCGGCACTAGTGCAGGAGGCCGCGCAGCGCCGTGGCCGCCTTGGTCAGCGCGGCGCTCACCACCGCCCAGTCGGCGTCCTGGCTCCAGGAGCTCAGCAGCGTCACGGCGTAGGTGTCACCGACCTCGACGAACCCCGTGCTGTTGAGCACGCGCCGGCCGTTCGCGCTGCCCCAGCCCTGCTTGACCGCCCACGTCGCGTCCGGCAGGCCGCTGGGGATGCCGAAGTACTGGTCGAACCCGTCCGCGGCGGCGCGCGGTGCGTCGGCCATCGCCGACGTGAGCAGTTCACGGTCCTCGGGTTCGAGGCGGCCGGCGATGTGGCGGTAGACGAGCGAGACGTCCGACGCGGACATCGTCGTGCTCCCCCACTGGCCCGCGGTCGCCGGTGGCCGGGTGTGGCGCAGGCCCAGTGCTGTGGCCTGGCGGGTGACGATCGCCGGCCCGCCTCCGCTCTGCCACAACCGGCTCGCCACACCGTCGTCGCTGCGCGCCAGCATCGCGGTGACGTCGTTCTCCACGCTGCCGGAGTTCGTGGACGTCCGCTGCAGCAGGTCCAGCGCGATGAGCAGCTTCACCACCGACGCCGTGGGCTGGGCGAGGTCGGCCTTCCAGGACAGGGCGGTGGTGCAGGTGTCGAGGTCCACGACCTCCATCGACAGCACGGGGTCGTGCCCGACGCTCAGCAACTCCTGGCGCGCCTTCTCCAGGACGGGCACCGGTCCTGCCACCGGTGTGAACTCCGTGCACTCGGTACGCCAGTCGTCCGAGCCGGATCGGCCGACCACCACGGCGAGGACCGCGACCAGCACGATCGTCAGTCCTATCGGGACAGTCCACTTCCTCCGCCTGCGCCGCTTCGGCAGTCGGCGGGTCACCATCTCCGGCACCAGGTCGAGCGTCGGCGAATTCGGGTCATCTCGGATGGTCATTTTTCGTCCACGTCAAATAGAACTCGTCACGGCGAGTTGGCTTTTCGGGTTCGGCGAAGCCGGAGGAGATCGGTGAGGCGGTCGTCAGCTCTGCCTGCGCAGGGCCCAGGCGGTGGCGGCCAGCAACAGCACCGCGAGGCCCCCGAAGATCGCGAAGTCGTACAGGTGCGCCAGCGGGGCACTGCTCTCGGGGATGACGGACGCGTACCTCTTCACCAGGCCGGCGTCCGAGGTGCAGGCCAGGTATCCCTCGGTGGTGTTCAGCGTTCCCGCCGGCGTCAGCTTGCAGGAGTCGGCCAGGGCGACGGCCTTGTCGGAGGGCACCGGCCGGCCGGCTCCGTCGAGCCAGCCCGAGTCGAGCACGACGCCGTCCGCGCGCAGGTCCGCGTTCTCGCTGGCCCCGGACTCCCTGCGCTGCGAGGGCACCAGCCGGTACGCCACCCCGGACAGGGCGAAGCGCACGACCACGAACGCGGCGAGCCCCGCGGTCATCGCCACCAGGGTGCGGCGGAACACCGCGCCGAGGAAGGTGCCGAGCGTGAACGCGAAGAGCGCGTACGCGACCGGCGAGACGTGGTCGATGCCGAAGTTCAAGGTGTACAGCGGACCGTTCATCCGCGGCCCCAGCGTGCCGGCCGCGCTCAGCCACCACCAGACCAGGTACTGCAGCACCACCAGCACGACCAACGCCGGCACCAGCGCCACGACCAGCTTGCTGAACATCCACCGGGTGCGGCTCACCGACTGCGTGAACGCCAGCACGTGCGTGCCCTGCTCGAGCTCCTGCGCGTACAGCGGAGCCGCGACGAACACGCCGATCAGCGCCGGCAGGACGATGATCAGGGCGCGCGCGGACTCGAACGCGGTGCTCCAGTCCGTCCGGAACGCCTTCTGCGCCCCGGGCGGAGCCGCACACTCCTCGATGGACAGCGCCACGCACCGGGCGAGCTGCGACGAGTTCAGGACGTCGATCATGTCGTACCGCAGCAGCACGATGACACCCGAGCCGACGACCAGCACTCCGAGGAGGATGAGCAGTTGCAGGCGCTGCAACCGGAACGCCGCCCAGATCATGCCGCCACCTCCGCCGGCACGTGCGGGGGACAACACCCGCACCCCCTCCGGTGCACGGTCAGAGTTCCTTCGCGTGGTCACGGCCGCCTCCTCTCACCATCGACCACGCCAAGGTAACACATTTCACTATTTAAATAGTGAACTAGGTGAGGTTCGCGACCCCGAGGCAACTCCGGAGCGGCTGCGACGTCCTGCGACGGCACTCAGGACGGACCTGGGACGGTCCACGAGCTTCTCACTCGGCCGGACGACGCCGCGAAGGCCTGGACGAGCAGGTCCGGCCGGGGTCGGTGGGGAGCGCTCTCGCCCTACCTCCGCCGCTCCCCACCCAGGTGGCCGAGACGTCTCCGAGCATTCTGTCCTCAGTGGACGGAAGCGCGGACGCGGGGAGTCCGCCCGGTGATCATGTTCGGCACCATCGGCTGCACAGGTCCGGGCGCGAGCGGAGGGTACACGCACCCAGGCGCACCACGGACCGCCAGGTTTCCTCCGCTGCGCGCGGGGTAGCCGGTCGCTCATGGTGACTCGCGCGGACGACGAGATCCGCGGCACGAGGACGATGCAGGCGGAAGCCGACATCGTCCTCAACACGGCGGCGGACCCGTCCCAGGAGGCGGCGTGGCTGCCGGACTGGCTGCGGGACTGCGAACTGGACCTGAACGCGGACGAACGCACCCTGCGCTGGGTCCGGGACGACGAGCCGCAGGGCTTCCTCGCGGCCCAGCCCCGCGGCGCGGGGTCGAGCGAGGTCGAGATGGTGACGTACCAGGACGTCGCCGGCATCGACGCGGTGCAGGCCGCTCTGGGCGCCCTGGAAGCCGCGGTCGCGGAGAAGCTCACGGCCGGCTGACCGGGCGTGCGCGACCGCCGCGCCGGGTATCCGGCGCGGGACGACCGGGCGCCGACCTGCCCGGCCGGACGTCCCAGATCTGGAGGTGCGGTCGTTGCCCGCCGACCGACGACGCTCTCCCGCCCGGCTGCCGATCGCCGCCGCCGTCACCCTCCCCGGCGCCTACCTGGGGGCCGCGGACTACCTGGGCGGACCGCACCCCGACCTCCCTCCCGCCGTGGCCGCGGCGGTGTTCGGCATCGCGATCGTCGGCGCGGCGTTCGTGCTCGCCTGGGCGGCCGAAGCCGCTCAGGTCGACGTCAGCGCGGGTCTGGCCATCGCCGTGCTGGCGCTGGTGGCGGTGCTGCCGGAGTACGCGGTGGACCTCGTGTTCACGTTCGAGGCCGGCCAGGAGTTCGCGGCGAACGGCACCTGCGCGCCGCCACCCGGTGAGGCGGACCCGTGTTCGCTCGCGCTCGCGAACATGACCGGCGCGAACCGGGTGCTCGTCGGGTTCGGCTGGCCGCTGGTCGTGCTCGTCGGCACCATCGCCGTGCGGCGGGCGCAGCGGGAGAGCAGGTCGACCCACGAAGGACGGATCGCGCTCGCGCCGGTCATGTCGGTCGAGGTGGTGTTCCTCGCCCTCGCCACGCTCTACTCCCTGACGCTGCCGCTGCGCTCCTCCCTCACGATGGTCGACGCGGCGGTGTTCCTGGCGATCTTCGGCGGCTACGCCTGGCGGCTGTCGAAGGCACCGGTCGAGGAACCGACCCTGCTCGGGGTGTCCGAGTGGGTCGGCCGGCAGGAGCGCCGGCCCCGGCGGTGGTGGGTGATCGGCATGTTCGCCTTCGCCGGGATCGTCATCCTCGCCACCGCCGAGCACTTCGCGCAGAACCTCGTGGACACCGGCACGAGCCTCGGCGTGGACCAGTTCGTGCTCGTGCAGTGGGTCGCGCCGCTGGCGAGCGAGTCGCCGGAGCTGATCGTGGCCTGCCTGTACGCCGCCCGCCTGATGGCCTCGCACTCGCTCGGCACGCTGCTGTCCAGCAAGGTCAACCAGTGGACGCTGCTCGTCGGCACGATCCCGATCATGTTCGCGATCTCGAGCGCCAGCACCCACGGGCTCCCGCTCGACGGCCACCAGCGCCTCGAACTGCTCATCACCGCCGCCCAGTCGTTGTTCGCGGTCAGCATCCTCGCCGACCTCGGCCTCACGACCCCCGGCGCCGCGACCCTGTTCGGGCTGTTCGCGGCGCAGTTCACCGCCAGCGTCACGCTGCCCGACAGCGCGAACCGGGTCGTGATCCTCGTGCTGTCAGCGCTCTACGTCGTGCTGGCGGCCGCGCAACTCCTGCGCCGCAGGCGGATCGGCGTGCGCACCGCACGGGACGGCGTCGCGACCCCGTTCCCCGAACTCGTCCGGCGAGCGGAGAAGTGACCGCGGCACGCACGGCCGGGATCACGTCACCGTCGTGGCGACCACGGCCACCGTCACCGCGGCGGTGGACGCCGCGATCGCCGCCGCCGTCCTCGTCACCGCGGCGCTCACCGCCTCCGCGCCCCAGTTTCCGCGCTCCAGCTCCTTCGCGCGCCGGGCGACGTCGCCGGACCACGCGAGCTTCGGCCGCAGGGCGGGGAGGGCGCCGCTCGCCGACAGCAGGGCCGTCAGCGCGGCCGTGCGGGGATCCGGGGTCTCGCCGTCGACCAGCACCGCGCGGATGCGCTGCCGGACCTCCTCCTCGTGACGGGTGTCGGTCGCGGGCAGCGTGGTCATCCGGAAGATGCCCAGCACCCGCTTCTCCTCCCTGGCGATGAGGCCGCGCTCGACGAGGCGGTCGACGACCCGGGACCACATGTCGGCGCCGATCCGCGCGAGGAGCGAGTCGACGGACCGGGGCTTCTCGGCCACCTTCTCGTAGCCCGACCTCAGCAGCGGGTCGTCCGGTGCGGTGCCGGCGGCGACGACCTTCTTGTCCCGCACCTCGACCAGGCCGGCGAGGGCCAGTTCGACCAGCACGGCGCCGCCCATCGTGTAGTGCAGCGTGCCGGCGGCGGCCGGGGTGCCCGACTCGTCGTCCATCAGGAGCAGGGCGAGGTCCTCGACGATCAGCATGTCTTCCTCTCTCAGAGCCAGTCGTGTTCTCGTGCGTAGCGGGCGGCTTCGTGCCGCGTCCTGGTCTGCGTCTTCTGCATCGCGTTGGACAGGTAGTTGCGGACGGTGCCGTCGGCGAGGTGGAGCTGCCGGGCCGTGTCGGCGACCGAGTAGCCCTCCGCGGTGGCGCGCAGCACGTCGATCTCGCGGTCGGTGAGCGGGCAGTCGTCGGCCACGGCGAGCGCGGAGACGTCCGGGTCGATCCACCTCCTGCCGCCGTGCAGCGCGGCGATCACCGACGTGATGTGGGCGGGGTCCGCGGACTTGCTCACGAACCCCTGCACGCCGAGCTTGAGGGCCTTGCGCAGCACGCCGGGGCGCGCGTGCCTGGTCAGCATGAGCACCACCTGGTCCGGGAGCACGCGGCGGATCTCCGCCACGGCACCCAGACCGTCCACACCGGGCATCTCGAGGTCGATCACGAGCACGTCGGGCCGGTGGTCGAGCGTGGCCGCGACGGCCTGCGCGCCGTCCTCGGCCTCGGCGAGCACGGTGATGTCGCCCTCCATCGGCAGCAGGGCCGCCATCGCCTTGCGCAGCAGGGCCTCGTCGTCGGCCAGCACCACCGTCGTCATCGCGCCACTCCCGCCGGGACGGTCGCGGCCGTCGTGAACTCACCGTTCTCCTGCTTCACCTTCAGCTCTCCCCCGAACCCCGCGAGCCGGTCCCTCAACGTGGACAGTCCCCTCAGCTCGGGCGGGCCGTCGCCGGACGCGCCGTCGTTGACGATCGTGATGCCGGACTCGGTGAGCGTGATCCGCACCTGCGCCGCCTGCGCGTGCCGCAGGATGTTCGTGGTCGTCTCCCGCAGCACCTGGCCGAGCAGTTCCCCTTCGGCCACGGGCGCCGAGCGCACGATCCGCACGCGGATGCCCGCCGCCTCGAACAGGTTCTTCGCGTTCTCCAGCTCCCCCGCGAGGTTGAGCCGCCGCTGCGCGTACGCGAGCTCCTTGGTCTGCCTGATCGTGTCGCCGACGAGAGCGTGGATCTCCCGCAGCTCCTCCTCCGCGCGCTCGGCGTCGCGTCGCACCAGTTTCCCGGCCAGCGCGGTCTTGAGCTTCACCACGTGCAGCGTGTGGCCCTGGATGTCGTGCAGCTCGCTCGCGAAGCGGATCCGCTCTCGCGCGACAGCCAGCTCCGCCTCGTGCTCGCGTGCCTCGTCCAGTTCGTCCAGGACGCGGTAGAAGGCGTCGTTGGCGAACATGAACGCAAGCGTGACCACCATGACGGCACCGGGGACCAGCACGAAGTGGAACGCGGTCGAGCCCGCGCTCGCCGGCGCCAGCGGGATCCTCGCCGCGCCGGCCGCCGCGACGAAGACGACGACCCCCGCCGCGGCCGGGATCCGGTGCCGCCGCATCTGCGGCACGATGAGCGGAGCCACGACCGTGATGCTGTAGAACGCCGTGGTGCTCCCGCTGACCAGCGCTCCGAAGACCCACACGGCGGCGCCGGTGGCCAGCAGGGGGACGGCGTGGGCGTTGATCTCGTCCCTCGCCCAGAGCACGATGGCGACGACGGACGTGAGCAGGCCGAGGACGAGCACGGCCGCCTCCCACCAGACCTGGGAGTCGAACACGACCAGCACCGTCCCGACCGGAATGATCACCGCGAGCTGCGTGGTGATGTTCAGCCTGCTCATCCGTCCCCGTGCGGACGCGGCGTAGCTGGGCGGTGCGGGCGTTGTCACCCGACCAGTATTTCGCCGGGTCCCGGACGGCACCAGTGACGCCACGTCATGCCTTCGGGGGCACGAATGTCACGGCCAGGTGGTGACGTGGTGACACTGCCCGCCGCGAGCCACGACCGGTGGAATCGACGCATGCCGACCACACCAGTCATCGAAGTGGACAGTCTCAACGTCGTCTACGGCGACTTCCACGCCGTGCAGGACCTGTCCTTCCACGTGCGGCGAGGCGAGCTCTACGCCCTGCTCGGCACGAACGGTGCGGGGAAGACCTCGACCCTGGAGACCGTCGAGGGCCACCGCAAGGCCACCTCGGGCACCGTGCGCGTCTTCGGGCACGACCCGGCCGACCGCGCCGCCGTGCGTCCAAGGATGGGGATCATGTTGCAGGACAGCGGTTTCACACCGGACCTTACGGTCGCGGAGTCCGTCCGGCTGGTCGGGTCCCTCACCCGGCGCACCGACGAGGTGGGTCGCGTGCTCGACGTCGTCGACCTCACCCGCAAGGCGGACACGCGGGTGTCGCAGCTGTCCGGTGGCGAGAAGCGGCGCCTCGACTTCGCCACCGCCGTGTACGGCACGCCCGAGCTGGTGTTCCTCGACGAGCCCACCACGGGCCTCGACATCCAGTCGCGCGACGACCTGTGGTCCACAGTGGACCGGATGCGCGAGAGCGGCACCACCGTCGTGCTGACGACGCACTACCTCGAAGAGGCGCAGCAGCACGCCGACCGCATCGGTCTCATGCACCGCGGCCGGTTCCACCGCGAGGGCACCGTCGCCGAGCTGACCAGGACGCTGCCGTCCGTCATCCGCTTCGGGCTCGCCGCGCCCGCTCCCGCGCCGCCCGCCGCCACGCGCGAGGAGGACGGCCGGTACCTCGTCGAGACGTTCGAACTGCAGCGGTCGCTGGCGGCACTGCTGCGCTGGGCCGAGGACCACCGCCTCGAACTGCGCGAGCTGGAGGCCGGACCGACCCGGCTCGACGACGTTTTCCGCGCCATCGGTTCCTGACTCCCACCTCCGTCCGGAAAGGACACTGCTGTGCTCCCGATCTTCCTCAGCGAACTGACCCAGATCTTCCGCAACCGGTCGGTGCTCGTCACGAGCTTCGTCATGCCCATCGCGGTCAGCGCGTTCTTCCTCTACCAGCACGACGTCTTCGCCCAGATCGGCAGCCTGGGCTACATCGCGGCGATCGTGATGTTCACGGTCTGCGCGTTCGGCCTCTACGCGAGCTCGGTCACCACGCTGGCCTCGCGGCGCCAGAACCTGTTCCTCAAGCGGCTGCGCTCCACCGCCGCGGGCGACGCGGGCATCCTCGCCGGGCTCGTGCTGCCCGCCACGGCGGTCGCGCTGGTCCAGGTCGTCGCGATCATGGCCGTGCTGGCCGCCGTCACCACGGCACCGGACAACATCGTCCTGCTGGCGCTCGCCGTCCTCACGACCACGCTCATGATGGTCGGCCTGGCGCTCGCCACCGCCGGGCTCACGAACTCGCCGGAGCACGCGCAGGTCACGACCCTGCCCGTCTGCCTCGGTGTCATCGCCGTCGCCAGCTGGGTCGGCATCTCCGGCACCGAGGAGCTGACGCTGCTCAAGCGGCTCCTGCCGGGAGGGTCGGCGACCGAGCTCGTCGTGAACGCGTGGTCCGGCGGTGTCGCGGTGACGGACTCCCTGCTCCTGCTGGCGCCGACGCTCGCGTGGGTGGTCGTGGCGGCGGCGCTCGCCTCCCGGCTGTTCCGCTGGGAACCGCGGCGGTGAGGTCCGGGCTATCCGGCGCCGTAGCAGACCAGGGGCACCATCGGGCCGGCGGCGCAGGCGTCCGCGAGCGCCCGCGCCGGTTCGCTCCCGGCGACGATCGCCCGGTGGTACTCGTGCATGACGGTGACCGCGACGTCGTCCGGCACGCGCGCGACGCTGGACACGACCGTGGTGGTCCCCACGTACAGCATGGCGGCGGTCAGGCCGAGGATCTCGTCACCGGCGCGGACCTCGGCCTGCCCGACGTCGCAGGCGGACAGCACGACGTGCCTCGGTGCCCGTTGCAGGCCCTGCAGCTCGTAGGCCAGCAGAGGGCCGTCGGCCAGGTCGAGGCGGGAGAACAGCACGTTCTCCGGCTCGTGGTGCCCGTGTGCCGCGAGGTGCGCGACGGTGGCGCCGTTCAGCGAACGCAGCGTCGCCTCGACGGTCGCCGCGGCCCCGGTCAGCCGCGTGCTGTGCGGGTACAGCCCGGCCAGCGCGGTGACCTCCGCCTCGGCCTGGTCGAGCTCGGGACCCGCGACCAGCAGCTCGCCGCCGTCGTGCGCGGGTCCGGCCGGCTGCCGGGCCGTCGCCCACACCGACGCCGACGGGGAGACGGAGATCGCGCGGCCGCGGAACGCGGGCAGCAGGCCCCACGGCACCGTCGTGAGACCGGCGCACGGCACCACCACGACAGCGTTGTCGTTGCCCAGCAACGACCGCAGCGGTGTCAGCAGCGCGTCCTGCAGCTGGTCGAGGTGCCAGCGCGCGGACTCCCGGAAGAGCCGGGTCAGGTCCGCGGGCAGCTGCCAGCTCGACATCGCGTCGAGGTCGCTGATCAGCCGCCGCACGGTCTCCGCCGCGGCCTCGCGCGAGCCGAGCTCGGTCAGCGTCGTGGTGCCGTTCCTGAGCACCAACGCGAACAACCGCCCGGCGCGGTGCACGTAGCTCACCATCACGTGGGTGCCGCCCAGCTGCTGGTGGACCGCGCCCAGCTGCACGAGGGTGAGGTGGCCCCCGGTGCCCTCCTGCTGCCAGCCACGCTCACGCAACGAGCGTTCCAGCTCGGCCACGCGGTGGCGCTGGTCGGCGCGGTGGAGCTGGCGCAGTTCCGCGATCATCTCCCGCGTGCTCTCCTCGGCGGGCGGCAGCACCGGCCGCGCGCGGAAGGCCTGCGCCCGGCAGCGTTCGGACCAGTCGAAGACCCGGCGGGCCGAGCCGCCGCGCAGGGCCGTGCCGAGCCCGGTGTCGGCGAGTTCCCCGCCCAGCAGGGACACCCCCGCGCGGAGCTCGACGCTGCCGAACCGGCGGCGGTGCCGGTCGAGCATCGCCAGACCGGCGCGCACGTGGGACAGCGCGGCCTCGCGCCGGCCCCGCGCACCCTGCAGTTCCGCCTGGGTGAGCTGGCGCAGCAGCCGCGTCTCGATCGGGGCTCCCGCACCGGGACGGGCGACGCGCGCCACCACCCGGCCCGCTTCGAGCACGCGACCGGCGGCGAGCAACGCGCGCGCCGAGAGCAACAGGGCCTGATCACCGTCGTAGCGCAAACCCAAGGCGTGCAGGCGACTCGCGAGTTCTTCCGCGCGCACGGCCAGTGCGCCCGGACGTCGTCCCCGCATCAGTTCCGCGCGCAGCGTCGTCATCTCCGCGACGGCCGCCCAGGCCGCGTCGCCGTGCCCGCGGAACCGGCGGGCCGCACGCCGTGACCAGGCGAGCGCGGTTGCGTGGTCTCCCATGGCGAGCGCGGCCTGCGCCCTGGTCAGTTCGGCCCACGCGTAGTCGACGCTGAAGCGGTCGCGCCGGAACAGCCCGAACGCGTCGGTGAGCTCGCGGTCGGCCTCGCGGGCGAGCCCGGCCGCGAGCAGAGTCCTCGCCTTGTCCATCACGACGACCGGGAGGTAGTCGGCGCCGTGCAGCCGGTACTGGCGCGACGCCTCGTCGAGCGACCGCAGCGCGAGCGGGATGTCGCCCGCCAGCAGGTGGCAGTAGCCGAGGTCGTGGTCCACCTTGGCGATCAGCAGGTGGTACCGGTTCGCCTCGGCGATCTGACGGCAGCGCCGGAGGTCGTCACGCGCGAGGCGCACCCGTCCGACGCCGAGCCGCAGGGTGGCCCGGTTCAGCAACGCGGTCGCGAGGGTGAAGTGGTCGTGGGCGCTCGCCAGCAACGGGATGGCGGCGTCGAACAACGGCACCGCCTCGTCCGTGCGACCGGCCCGTTGCAGCACAACTCCCCTGTTCTGCAACAGGATTCCCCGGTGCTCGGGGGCGATCATGCGCGCGGCCTCGTCGAGCAGCCGCAATCCCGCCTCCGTGTCGCCCTGCTCGGCCTCCGCGAGCCCGAGACTGATCAGCACGCGCCCGGCCAGCCAGTTCTCGTCGCCGGGCCAGCCGCTCAGCCGCAGCGCCGCGCGGAGCGTGCGCGCCCCCGCGGCGGGACGTCCGCTGTTGGTGAGACCGGATCCGTCCTCACGCATCCGCAGCACCCGGTCGACGGTCTGCTGCGGCAGCGGTTTCCGCTCCATCACAGGGCGAACGTCGGTGTCGTCACGGCGCGCAGCGCGGTGACGGGCTTCGCCAGCCGCACGGTCAGGTGGACCGGGGTGCGCGCCACCCCTTCCACCGCGAACCTGCCCCGCTCGTCCGCCCGCGTGACGATCACACCGGTCTGCGCGTGCAGTTCCACGCGGTGTTCCCCCGGCGGGGTGAGCCACCCGTCCAGCCGGACGGTGCCGTCCCCGTTGGGCTTCACGCCCAACGCGATCTTCATTCCCGGACTCTCGAACGCGAGCAGCCTGCGGCTTTCCTCGCCGCGTGTCACGGCGGCCGCGAGGTCCGGCACCGCGCGCGCGATCTCGGTCTCGAGGTGTCGCAGCGCCAGGGAGAACCGGATCTCCTCCAGCACCTCCGCGGGCATCGGGTCGATCGCCTCGTACAGCTCCCGCACCCCCGCGAGGATCAGGAAGTCCCTGTCGTCCAACGGTTCCGCCACGCCGTCGGGGTTCATCGCCAACTCCCGCCCTGGTCGGCGTCCAGCACCGACCTCAGCTGCGCCAGGCACCTGCCGCGCGTCGGCCCCACGCTGCCGCGCGCCATGCCCAGCGACCTCGCCACCGCGGTGTAGTCCGGCCGCTGGACGAACGCCACGATCCGCAGCAGGGCCTGACACCGTTCGGACAGCTGGGAAACGGCCTCCCACAACCGCCGCTGCCGGTCGGAGGACAGCGCGGTCTCCTCCGGCGAAGGCGAGTCGTCCACGACGTCGTGCCCGTCGAGCGGTTCTCCCGCGTGCGCCTTGCGCTGGGCCCGCCACGCCTCCCGTTTGGTGGTGGTGATCAGCCACCCGACGACGGCGGCCGGCTCGCGAATGTTCTCCACGTCCCGAAGGAAGTTGAGCCACGTCGTCTGCACGACGTCCTGGCTGGTGGCCCGGTCGAGGCCCTGCCCGCGGGCCACCTGCCACAGCAACGGACTCAGCTCGGCGACGAGCTCGTCCACGTGCTCGTGCGCTCCGGCGCGGACCGCGCGGACGAGGTCGGTGATCCTGGTACGTCTGGACGTCGGTGCTTCGCTGTCGTGCATGGCACACCACCCGCTGCGGTCGCTACATCTGAAGAACCGTCTTCACCGCCGCCCTTGCCCGGTCGAGCGTAGCCGCAGGGCCGATGTCGGACAGGCCGTTCGACCTGAGCAATCGGGCGATCTGCGCGGCCACCGCCGGAGCGGCGAACGAGGTTCCCGCCCAGATCGCATAACCCGACCGGAAGTCGTCCACCTCCAGCGACTCCCTCGTGCCCAGTTCGTCGACGGCGTTCGGCGCCACCACCTGGTAACTCGGTGATCCGCTGCCGTCGGTGTTCTCCGGGAACGTGCTGACGACCCCGGCGCCCAGCGCCCACGTCGTCACCCAGAGACCGTCGTTGGCGAACAACGCCTTCGTGCCGTTGGGGTTGCGCGCGCCGACGCTGACGACCGGCGTGTCCTCGTCCCGCTTCGCGAGCGCGGCCGGCATGAAGGGCCTGGAGCTGGCGTAGTTCCCCGCGGAGGCGACGACCACGACCCCGCGGGCGTGCAGGTCCTGGATCCTCCGGGTGATCTTGTCGTAGCCGGCGCCGAGCTCACCCTCCTCCTGGTATCCGCCCAGCGACAGGGACACGACGTCCACCATCCGCCCGGCCCACTCGGGTTTGTCCTCGTCGCTCGCGGTCTTCCACCTGTCCTGCGCCTGCGTCACCCTCGCCAGCAGGGCGGCGAGGGCGTCGTGCAGCACGTCCTCGTAGACCACCCCGTCGTTGTGCATCACGCGGATGGACAACACGTCGGCGTCGGGCTCGACCTGGTGGACGATTCCCATGATGAACGTGCCGTGGCCGGTGTGGGAGCTGAGGTACCCGGTCAGCGGCTCGCCGGTCGGCGGGTGGTCGACGGAGTCGTCGAGAAGTCCGTCGGAAACGGGGCTGTGCACCACTTTCTGGATGTCCTGGTCGATGTGCACGAACGGGCCGAGGTCGTTCTCGTCGACGACACCGAGCCAGCTGTTCTTCCCGATGCCGGTGTCCAGCACCGCGATCACCGGGCGCCGGGACGAGCTGACCGACCGCCGGGTGGCGGGGAACTGGACGGCGACGGGGATCCGCCAGTAGCCGAGGTTCCCGGGGTCCTTCCCGGGATCGGGGTTGCCTCCGATGGCGCCGGGCACGCCGTTGAGCACGCTCACGCCACCGATGCCGCCCATGGCGGAGCCGATCAGCAGGTGGTTGAGCGAGATCGCGTCGATCGCCGACTTGTGCGCCGCCAGCCTGTTGTCCCCCTCGAGCGTCGCGGACCGCAGCGTCTGCATCGCCGTCCACGCGTCGACCCTGACGGCGGACGCGGTGCCCTTCTCCCTGCGCTGCGCCCTGCGCTCCGGGTCCTTGTCCGGGACCAGCCGGTGGCGCAGCCCCGAGACCCCCTCGAGCATGAGGCCCAGGTCGAGGCCGAGCACGTTGTTGATGTCCTCCACCGGCGAGTCGGCGGGCAGGAGCAGTTCCGCCGCGCGGTAGGCGGTCGGCTGCGTCGCCACGTACCCGTCGACCCGCGCCGCCGTGGCGGGGTCGAGCATCAGGGCGCCGTGGTAGGACAGCACGCTTTCGGGCAGCGTCGTGAGGCCCTTCGACGAGTTGTCCGGCACCAGGTTCTTCCGCGCCGTCTCCTCGTCCTGAGATCTGATCTTGAAGTAGTTCTGGTCGTCGGAGGTCATGGTGTTCTGGGGTGGCGCGCGGCCGCGTTGAGTACGTTCCGGGGATAACGAGTCGGACACAGGACCTCCGCACCGCGATGAGTCCGGACCCGGCCGGCGGTCTGCCACCCCGTCCCCTGCCGCGCGTTCCGGAGGAAAGCCTTGAAACTGTTGCTCACCTCAGGAGGCGTGACGAACCCGAGCATCCGCTCGGCGCTCGTCCGCCTCCTGGGCAAGCCGATCTCCGAGTGCCACGCCCTGTGCGTCCCGACCGCGCAGTGGGGTCACCCGATGTGCGGCCCGGCATCGGTGCGGGGGTTCGTCGCCGCCCAGCCCTCGTGGCGGCACTTCTCCGGCCTGGGCTGGGCGTCGCTCGGTGTCCTGGAGCTGACCGCGCTGCCCTCCGTCGGCGCGCAGAGGTGGGTTCCGTGGGTCGAGGAGGCGGACGTGCTGCTGGTCGACGGCGGCGACGCGACCTACCTGTGCCACTGGATGCGGGAGTCCGGACTCGCCGACCTGCTGCCTTCCCTGTCCGGCAAGGTGTGGCTGGGCGTGAGCGCCGGCAGCATGGTCATGACACCGAGGATCGGGACGTACTTCGTGGAGTGGCCGTCCGCGCCCGACGACCGCGCTCTGGGGATCGTCGACTTCTCGATCTTCCCGCACCTCGGCGCCTTCCCCACGAACACGATGGCCGACGCGGAGCGGTGGGCCGCCGAGATCGGGGGCCCGGCCTACGTCATCGACGAGCAGACGGCGATCCAGGTCGCCGGCGGGGTCGTCGAGGTCGTCTCGGAGGGGTTCTGGACGAAGCTCGGGTCATAGCCGGACGTGCTCCTGGGCGGCGAGGCGCGCGAAGTCCTCGTCGGACAGCTCGACGCCGACGGCGTCGACGTTCTCCTGGAGGTGCTGCGGCGACGACGTGCCCGGGATGGGGAGCATCACCTCCGACCGGCGCAGCAACCACGCCAGCGCGACCTGGGCCGGCGTGACGCCGAGCCGGCGCGCCACCTCCGCCACCGGTGAGTCCGCGCGCAGGCTGGGCGCGATCGGCAGCCACGGCAGGAAGGCGATTCCGTGCCGTTCGCAGTGCGCCAGCACGTCCTCCGAGCGCCGGTCCGCGAGGTTGTACCGGTTCTGCACGCTCACGATCGGCGTGATCCGCTCCGCCTCGGTGATCTGGGCGGCGGTGACCTCGGAGAGCCCGACGTGCCGCACCTTCCCCTCGTCCTGCAACCGGCGCAACGCCCCGACCTGGTCCGCGAGCGGGACCGCGGGGTCGACCCGGTGCAGCTGGAACAGGTCGATGCGCTCGACCCGCAGCCGGCGCAGGCTCAGTTCGGCCTGCTGGCGCAGGTACTCCGGCCGGCCGAGCGGGATCCACTCGTCACCGGGGTGGCACTGACCGGCCTTGGTCGCCACCACGACGCCGTCGGGGTACGGGTGGAGGGCCTCCGCCAGCAGCTCCTCGTTGCGGCCGAGGTCGTAGGAGTCGGCCGTGTCGAAGAAGGTGACGCCGAGGTCGGCGGCGCGGCGGGCCAGCGCGTGCGCCGCGGCGGGGTCGTTCGCGGGCAGTCTCATGGCGCCGAAGCCCAGGCGGTGGACGGGCAGGTCGCCGCCGAGGACGAGGGTGTGCACGGGTTCTCCTTGTGTGGTCTGGTGCCTCCACACTGCCGAGGAGCAACCACTAAGACAATCGAAACATTCTTAGACCAACCGCGTAGCATCGCTAATGTGTTGAACCTGGAACGCCTGCGGACGCTCCACGCGGTGTCCACGACGGGATCGGTCCGCGGTGCCGCCGAAGCCCTGCACGTGACGACCTCCGCGGTGTCGCAACAACTGTCCAGACTGGAACGCGAGGTGGGCCAACGCCTGCTCGAACGCCAGGGCCGCGGCATCCGGCTCACCGACGTCGGCGACCTCCTCGCCGAGCACGCGGGCAGACTGCTGCGGCAGGTCGAGCTCGTCGAGACAGACCTCGCCGACCACCGCGGCGCCGTAGCGGGAGCGTTGTCGGTGGCCGCGTTCGCCACCGCGGCCCGCGGCCTCCTCCCACCGATGCTGCAATCGCTGCGGCACCGGCACCCGGACCTGTCGGCGCGGCTGGTCGAACTGGAGCCCCACGAGTCGATCGCTCAGCTGCGCCACGCCGACATCGACATCGCCGTCGTGCAGGACTGGCCGGAGGAACCGCTCACCATCCCGGACGGCATCTCGAGCGCCCCACTGCTAGAGGACGTCCTCGACGTGGCACTCCCCGCCCGGCACCCCCTCGCCGACCGGTCCGAGGTCACCCTGGACGCGCTGCGCGACGAGGACTGGGTGGCGTGGCCCAGCGACGAGATCTGCCACGGCTGGCTCGAGAACACCCTGCGCCGCAACGGGATCGAGCGCCGGATCAGGCACACCGCCTCGGAGCACTCCACCCAGCTCGCCCTGGTGGCGGCGGGCCTCGGTGCCGCGCTCCTGCCCCGGCTCGGCCGCGGACCCGCACCGGAGGGCGTCCGCTTCGTGCCGCTGCTGCCGGCGCCCCGACGGCGGGTGTTCGCGTTGTGGCGCGACAGCAGCACGAACCGCCCCGCGTGCCGGGCCGCGCTGCGCGCTTTGCAGGAGGCCGCTCGGCAGTGCGACACGGCGGGATCGTAGGTCGGCGAGCGGATCTACTGGGCCGCGCAGGAGTGCGACGCCACCGCCCCCGCGGTCCGGCGAGCACCCTGCCGCCAGGCCGCACAGCGATGGCGCGAGACCGGCCTCCGTCCCCTCGTGCGGCGCCGAGGCGACCACCCCGCCGCAGCCCCGCCCCCAGCCTGCTCAGCCCTCCCCCAAGCCGCCCCACAACGCCACCTGACCTGCCCAAACCACTATTCGATTTGACGGAGTGAGCACTCACTCCGCACCATGGGTGCATGACACCAGCATCCGAGGCCCGGCGACGAGCGCCGGGCATGAGCGCCGAGGACCGGCGCGCCATGATCGTGCACGCCGTGCTGCCACTCCTGGTCGAGCACGGCGCCAACGTGACCAGCAGCCAGATCGCCCGCGCCGCCGGCATCGGCGAGGGCACCGTCTTCCGCGCGTTCAAGGACAAGGACGAGCTGTTCGACGCCTGCACGGCCGAGGCGCTGCGGCCGGACCACGTGCTCGACGCGATCGCCGAGATCCCCCTCGACCAGCCGTTGGAGGACCGGCTCGTCGAAGCCGCCGAGGCCCTCGGCGCGCACCTCGAGCGGATGGGCGCGCTGATGAGCGCCCTGCACGCGTCCGGTCGTGCCAAGCGCCGCGACCCCGAGAACCGCACCGGCTCGTGGCGGAGCGGGCGGCGCGAGTCGATGGCCGCCATCCGAAGCGCGATGGTCGAGCTGTTCGCCCCGGAGCGCGACCGGCTGCGGCTGCCTCCCGAGCAGCTGGCCGGCCTCTTCCTGACCCTGTTGTTCGGCGGCCGCAGGCTGCCCGACGTCGACGCGCCCACCACGCGCCAGGTGGTCGACTTCTTCCTGCACGGCGCCGTGGAGGCTGGATGATGCCGGGCGGCATGGAGTTCGCGCTGGGCAGGCGCGGTCGCCGGCGGACTCCCACGACGGTGCCGGACAGCGGGCTCACCGGGCCGGTCGACATCCCGGAACCGAAGCCCGCCGACGAACCGAAGGACCTGCGCTCGCGGCTGAAGCGGGTGAGGACGTCCGTGGCGGGCACGGTCCGCGGGCTGCCGAAGGTCGCGAAGCTGACGTGGCAGGCCAGCCCGGTCCTGACCGTCCTGCTGGTGCTGATCACGCTCCTGTCCGGGCTGCTGCCGACCGCGACCGCGTACATCGCCAAGCTGCTGCTGGACTCCGTCGTCGCGGCGATCCAGAACCGCGGCACCACGGGCCACATCGCGAACATCGCACTGCTCCAGTTCGGCGTGCTCGCCGCGACCGCGATCAGCAGCGCGCTGACGTCGATCGCGCAGTCGCTGCTGCAGGAGCGCATGACGCTGACCATCCGCCACCGGGTGATGGCGCACGCCAGCGACCTGCACCTCGCCTACTTCGAGGGCTCCGCGTCGTACGACATGCTGCGCCAGGCGGCGCAGGAGGCACCGACGCGCCCGCTGTCGATGATGAACTCCGCGCTGGGGCTCCTGCGGACGCTGATCACGTTCACCAGCATGATCGCGCTGCTCGTCTCGATCAGCCCGCTGCTGGCCCTGGTGGCGCTCGTGGCGCCCATCCCGGCGTTCATCTCGCAGTCGAAGTACGGTTCGCGCGCGTTCTGGCTGACGCTCGTGATGTCGCCGATCAAACGCCGGATGGACTACCTGTCCTCTTTGGTCACGACGGACACCTACGCCAAGGAGACGAAGCTGTTCGGGCTCGGCCCGTACTTCGTCGACCGGTTCCGCCGGCTCGGCACCGTCTCCTACGAGCGGCAACGCAAGCTCACCGTCAACCGCAACATCAGTTCGACCTCGTGGGGACTGCTGAGCACGCTCGCGGGGTCGGCGATCACGCTGTACATCGCACTGGAAGCGGTGGGAGGACGGCTCACGCTGGGAGACCTGGCGCTGTACACGGCCGCGGCGGCGTCCGTGCAGACGTCGGTGTCCGGCCTGTTCACCGCGTTCTCGGGGATGTACGAGAACAACCTCTACCTCGACACGTTGTACCGGTTCCTCGACACCAGGCCGGAGATCACGGCGCCGCCGTCGCCACGCCCGATGCCGTCCACAGTGGAGGGACACATCGAGTTCGACGCGGTGACCTTCAGCTACCCCGGCGCCGCGGAACCGGCGCTCGACGACGTCAGCTTCGAGATCCGCCCCGGCGAGACGGTCGCGGTGGTGGGCCGCAACGGCGCCGGCAAGTCGACGTTGTTCAAGCTGCTCTGCCGGCTCTACGACCCGACCGGCGGCCGCATCCTGCTCGACGGCGTGGACATCCGCGAGTACGACCCCGTCGACCTCCGCACGCGGATCAGCGCGATGTTCCAGGACTACGTGACGTACCAGGGCACGGCGGCCGAGAACATCGGCCTCGGCGACCTGACCCGACTGGAAGACCGTCCGCACGTCGAGGACTCGGCCCGCCGCGCGGGCGCCGCTGAACGGATCGAGCGACTCCCCCGCGGCTACGACACCCCGCTCGGCCGCTGGTTCGACCAGGGCGTCAGCCTGTCGGGCGGCGAGTGGCAGAAGATCGCGCTGGCCAGGGCGTTCCACCGCGAGGCACCGATCCTGGTGCTCGACGAACCGACGTCGGCGCTGGACGCGCAGGCCGAGCACGACCTGTTCGCGCGCCTGCGGGAGCTGTCCGAGGGCCGGACGACGCTGTACATCTCGCACCGGTTCTCCACCGTGCGGCAGGCGGAGCGGATCCTGTTGCTGGAGCACGGGAAGGTCGCCGAGTACGGGACGCACGAGGAGCTGATGGCGGCGGGGGCCGGGTACGCCGAGCTGTTCACGCTGCAGGCGAAGGCGTATCTGGACGAGGTGCCGGGCTGAGCCGTTCCGCCGCGACGACAGGTGTGCAACGGTGAGCGGTCCGCCTTACGTCCACCCGGTGACCGAAGAACGCGTTCCGGGGGGTGAGCGCACATGGCGCAGATGCTCAGAATGGCCGCGGCACTCGGATCAGTGCTCGTCGTCGTGACGGCGTGCGCGGCCGGTGGCCAGTCGGCGGGGTCGACGCAGTCCGCGAACTCGGGAGGTGACGTGGTGGAGCAGGCCTCGGTACCCGCGTGCGGGGACCGGATCGACACCCTGCCCGGCAGGGTCGAGGGCTTGTCGGTCACCGGCGAGTTCCCACCGCGCACGGGGCGGGACGGCGACGGGACGTTCGCCGGGACCGTGACCGTCACCAGTACCGGGGCCGAGATCGCGGGGGTGGCGACACCCGAGGCGGACGTGTACGTCGCACGGGGAGGGGAGGTCGTGGCCACGCCGGTCGCCAAGGACTCGGTGGGGCAGGTGGTCGACCTCCGCGCCGGCACCGGCCAGGTGTTCACCGCCCGGGGCACCATCGCGCGCTGCGCGGGCGGCGGGGTGCTGGCGGCCGGGCGGTACGAGGTGTTCGCGGTGGTCGTCGTGAACCGCGACGACGGGCCGCAGGTGGTCGTCGCCGGAGGCCCGTGGCCGCTCGAAGTGACCTGACGCGCGAGGACGGCCGGGGAAGCACGCTCCCCCGGCCGTGTTCACTCGATCACCGGGTGCGGGTCAGGTCACGATCGAGACGCCGAACCTGGCCTGGACGCGGCTCCACATCTCGGCGTACCTGGTGGTACCGCTGGAGGCGATGTGGTGTCCGCGGATGTGCTTGTCGTCCGCGGACACGCTGAGCGCGTAGAACGGTGCGCCGGAGTCGCCGCCCTGCGGCAGGGTTCCGCCGCTGTAGACGATGACGGGCGACTTGCAACCGCTGGAGGTGCAGACGGTGCCGGTGATGCTGCTGACGGTGTGACCGCAGTGCTCACCGGTCGTCCGCCCGCTGTGGCAGTAGTTGTTGAAGCCGACGATCGGGTTGGCCGCCGACGCCACGTGGTGTCCGGTGGAGCTGTCGACACCGCCGACGTAGACGAACGGGGCGTAGGACTGGCCGCCGAGCAGGACCATGTCCTCGCCGGGCAGGCCGTTGCCGCTCGCGACGCCGACGACGCGGCCGCCGAGTTCGGTGACGGCGGTGGCACCGTTGGCGAAGCAGTGGCCCGCGGTGACCATGAACCTGGTGCCGGCCGAGTTCTGCACGGTGTAACCGGCCGAGCAGTGGCCGTTCGGGGCGGCGAAGGTGATGCCGGAGCCACCCCAGAACGCCGGCACGTCGTCCCGCCGGGTGAAGTCGTCGGTGGCGGTCTGCTTGCGGACCTCGACGAGACCCTTGCTGTTGTCGCCCACCAAGGAGTCCACGACGTCGGACGGCGCGTCCGTCTCGACGACCACCTTGCCGGTGAGCGCGTCGGCGTACGCGCCGAAGGTGTACTTGGTGCCCTTGGCCCGGACGTGCTGGAGGATCCGCGACTGGATCGCCGCGGACGCCTGGGTGGCCTCCGCGCTGACGGTCAGGGCGGCCTTGCCGGCGGCCAGGTCGGCCGCGACCGGCCGCTGGTCCCCCAGCTTCGCGGGGGTGTCGGGCTTGCCGTCACCCAGCGCCGGACCGGCGACGAGCCCCAAGGCGACCGCCGCTATGACGATCGAGGTCGAAATTCTTCTTCTCGGACGCACGCGTTTTCCCTTCCTGGACGGGAATTTCGTGAGCGGGAGACGCCCCCTCCGGGTCTCCCAGGAAGCTAGTGCCGCAGCACGACGACCAGATACGGCATTGCTGTCTTCCATTTCGGGAAAACGCGGCCGCGTCAACTCAAGCGCAGGTCAGAGCATCACTCATACAGGCGTTTAGCCGACATAAAAGCACCGAATAGCAGCCCAAAAGATTTTCGCAGGGTCCAGACGGTCGCACACGAAAATACGTGAGGCCATCCGGATGGAAATATTCGCACTGAAAACATCAACCTCGATCTTGCCGCGACGCCAGGCGTCTCGCACAGACCGCCCGAAGAGCGGCTGCAGGACCTCGGTCGCCGCGCTCAACGCCACCGCGAGACCAGCACCACGAGCGGCCGTCGTGTCGCGAGCACCGCACACCACACGACCGGCACCGGCAGCAGTCCGTTGAACAGTTCCGACACCCCGACCGGCGAGAAGCCGTCGAGGAGGCGAACTGCGTACCGACCAACGCCCAGCCCGGTTGCGAGCGCGGAGGGAACCGGCTTTCACCCGAACGTCCGCGCCGCCCACCACGCGCCGGCGCCCAGCACCACCGCCCTTACGACCGCGCCGCCTGCGGTCAGCGGATCGAGAACACGAAGACGACGGCGTCGAGCACCTGCCTCACGTGATCCACCCCAGCGCACCCCCACAAAGGAATCCGATGCGGCGCGGCGCACTGGGCGACGGGGTTCCCGCCGGATCGGCGGACGACCGGGAGCGCGGCTACCGAGGCCCCACGGCGAACTCACCGCGACATGGCGCTCGCCTTCACCGGCTCCTTCTGCCGGGTGTTCGCCGAGAAGTGGGCGACCGCGATCGCTCCGGCGATCGCCACGACGAACCCCGTGGTGGCGGCGGCCACGTACCCGTCGCGGACGGTGTCGCCGAGGTAGACCAAGCCGACGAACGACGACAGCGTCGTGTTGGTGGTGAACATGATCGCGGTCACCCCGGTCGGGCCTCCCCGCTGCAGGGCCATCGCGAACAGCGCCGCCGCGACGAGTCCGTTGAGGACGATCGACCACGCCGCCGGTTCCAGGACGAGCCGCCACACGGCGTCGGGGAGGTGGAGCGTCCGAGCCGAGATGCCGACGACGCTGTAGGAGACACCGGAGCCGAACGCCAGCGCCACCGTCGCCCACACGTGCCTGTGACGTCGTGCGTAGAGGACGATCGACGCCACTGGGATCGCGATGGCGACGAGGCCCCACCGCCACTGCGGCGGGAGGGGTTGTGCGGGACCCGGCTGCGCGGACACGCCGAGCAGGACCAGACCGGCCGCACCGACACCCAGCGCCGCCCACACCTGCGCACGCAGGTGGGAGCCCATGAGAGCGCTGATCATGGCGGTCACGCCGACGCTGAACGCCAGCATCGACTGGACCAGGAACAGCGGCAACCGGTGCAGGGCCGCGGAAGCGCACACGAAGCCCAGCAGGTTCACGCCCAGACCGAGGAAGTACAGCCACTGGCCCCGGAGTGCGATCAGATCGAGAGACCTTCCGCCGTACGCACCCGCACGCCGCACACCCATGGACTCCAGGATTGAACCACTGCCCGACGCCAGGGTCGCCAGCACGGCGAAGAGGTAACCCAGTGCCATTCGTCCATTGTGTCAGCCGCTGTCCGCGGCGGTTGCAACATCCCCGGAAGCGGGTGCGGGGATGTTGCCGGGCCGTCTACACGACACGGCGCCGCACCCGCCACACCACCACCCCGATCGCGACCGCGGCGACGGTGGCGAACAGGGCCGCCTCGACGATCTGGAACGCCCAGAACCGGTCGGCCGGGTGGTAGACCTCGACCTGCTGGACGCCCCGCGCGTGCAGGAACTGGTGGAGGTTGGTCCCGGCCCGGTCGGCGGCGGCCTCCAGCTCGAGGTACTCGCTCGAGGTCAGCCTGCGCCCGGCGGCGTCGGCGTAGCCGTGGTCGATCGTCCAGTCGGCGAAGCCGGGCCGGTGGCCCGCCCGGTCCTCGGAGCCGCCGGCGGGAACCGGCTCCACGCTGGTCAGCGGTGTGGCGTAGGCCGGACGGGCCAGCAGCCCCACCGCCATCCGCGCGGCGAGGAACGCACCGAAGGCGACACCGAACGCGGGCAGGCCGCGCCGAAGGACCGCCCCGGCGGCGGTGGCGATCCCGAACGCGAACAGCGCGTACGCCACCGGAACGAGTCCTTGCAGGTCGAAGGCGTCGTACTGGAACCGTCCCTCCCACGCGTCGAACGGCTGGCGGAACCACGTGAGCACTGCGGTGAACGTCCCGGTGAGCGCGGCGGTGACGCCGGCCAGTGCCGCGAGCTTGGCCGCCAGCCAGCGCGTCCGCGGCACGGCCTGCGTCCAGGCGAGCTGCCAGGTGCCGTCCTCCAGTTCGCGCGCGAGCAGCGGCGCGCCGAGGAACGCACCGATGACGACAGGCATCAGGTAGAAGGCCGCCAGGAGGTTCTCGACGAACCCGTACTCGTCGTCGAGCCGGCGGAAGGAGGCCACGCAGGCCTCGTCGAGTCGGGCCTCCCCCGCACACCGGGCGGGACCGCCGGGGAACAGGTCGTGGGCCTGCGTCCCGAGCACGAGCAGGGCGATGCCGAACACTCCGACGAGCAATCCCAGGACGCAGACCTCGGTCCGGTGCTGGCGCCAGATCAACCAGGTCATGCCGCTCCCACCGCCGTGACGTCCGCGCCCTGCCGGCGCAGGTACGCGAGCACCAGGTCTTCGAGCGCGACCGGCTGCGCCTGCCACCCCGGCGCGACCGGGAGCGCGCCGTCACGCACCAGCAGGGTCGTGTGCCGCTCGCTGTGGACGGTCTCCACGACCGCGCCGGACCGCTCGGGGTCGGTGGCCGTGCGCGGGCCGACGAGCAGCCGGTGCTCGGTGAGCAGGGTGTCGATGTCGCCGGTGAGCCTGACCCGGCCGTTGTCGAGCACGACCAGGTGATCGCACACGCGCTCCAGCTCGTGCACGACGTGGGAGGAGAACAGGACGGTCACGTCCCCTTCGGCCACCGCGCCCATGAGGACCTGCATGAACTCGTGCCGGGCCAGCGGGTCGAGGCTCGCCACCGGCTCGTCGAGGACGAGCAGGTCCGGGCGCTTCGCCAGTGCCAGGGCGAGCGCGACCTGGGCCTGCTGCCCGCCGGAGAGCGTGCCGGTCCTGCGGTCGAGCGGGATGCCCAGCTTCGCCAGCCTGCGCTCGGCCAGGCCCTGGTCGAACCGGAGGTTGCAGGCGCGGCCGAAGCGGAGCATCTCGGCGACGGTGAAGCGCTTGTACAGCGGGTGGTCCTGGGCCAGGAACCCGATCCGCGACAGGGTGCGCGGGGTGCTGGCGGTGACGTCGTGGCCGAGGACCTCCACCGTGCCGGCGCTCGGGGCCAGCAACCCGACGACCAGGTGCAGCAGCGTGGTCTTGCCCGCGCCGTTCGGCCCGACCAAGGCGATCACGCCGCCCGCCGGCAGGGCCAGGGTGCAGTCGCGCAACGCCCAGCCCTTCCGATACCGCTTGCCCACTCCGTCGGTGCGCAGCGCGAACTCGCTCGTCGTCACGCCACGCCCTCGTTCCGCATCTCCTGGTGCACGGAGGCGAGGAGCGCGTCGACCGCCTGTTCGTCGAGACCGGCCGCGTAGGCGCGGCGCAGCCAGGTCGTCAGGCCGCGGCGCAGCGACGTGTACGTCGACGCCGGCACCACGGCCGACTGCCGCTCGTCGACGAACGTTCCCTGGCCGGGCCTGCCTGTGACCAGGTTCTCCTGCTCCATCTGCCGGTACGCCTTGGCGACGGTGTTCGGGTTGATCGCCAGCTCCTCCACCACCTCGCGGATGAGCGGGAGGCGGTCACCGGGCTGGAGGAAGCCGAGCAGCACCGCCTGGCGCACCTGCTGGACGAGCTGCAGGTACGGCGGCACGCCGGAGCGGGTGTCGAGCCGGAAGACGAACACGAGGTCTCCTCACTGCTTTACTAGTACCATAGTAAAGCAGTGAAAGGCTTCGGATCACAGCGGTTCGACGGTGCCGTTGCGGCACGGTCCCTCGCGTACCGGCTCGGGCGCGGGAGCGGTTCAGCACGGCGTCCGCGCTGGAGGAGCTGTGGGACCTGCTCGGTGTGCTGCGCGGCGATCCGGAACGACCCCAGTCCTCGCACGACCGCCTGCCCGGCCTGGTCGCCGACCTCCGCGCCTCCGGGATGGACGTCGTGTTCGCGACCACCGTGGCCGGCGAACCACCCGACCTCCTCGGGCGAACCGGCTCCGCGTCGTCCAAGAAGGACTGACCAGCGTCGCCGAACACTCCCCCGGTGCCGGCGTGCGGGTCACTCCGGAGGGAACGGCCGGCGACGAACTGCGCGTGAACGTCCGCAACTCGCCCGCCACGGCACGGGTGATAGCCGACGCCACCGGGGGCCGCGGTCCTCCGCCTCACGCCGCGAAAGCCGTGATGCCGCGCGTGCCAGACTGCCCACTTCGACCGAACCCGAGCTCGACACCGCGCGGGCCATCGCGGACGGGCTGAGCAACCCGGAGATCGCCGAACGGCTGCACATCAGCGTCGCGACGGTGAAAGCGCACACCGGGCGGTGACGACGATCCGCCGTTGCCCGGCCGGACGCGTGTCACGACCAGTTGCCGAGCTCCGCGTCGATGCGGGGATCGGAGCGGACCCACACCTCGCCGGTGGCGGCTCCCGGCGGGGCGTCGACGCGTTCGAGTCCGAGCGTCCGCACCAGCTCCAGCAGGTCGTCGCGGGCCGGACCCGCCTCCTCGACCGTGCGGCTGTCGAAGAGGACGTGGTGCACGTCCCAGCGGTCGTTGTACCCGGAGTCCGCCCAGATCTCGCAGAACCTGGTCAGCGCCTCGCGGTCGAGTGGCGCGGCCTGCTGCCCGTCCGGTGCGGGCGTCGCCGCGAAACCCCTCGCGACGTCCTCCTGGCCCCACCACTCCCCGGCCTCCGCGACCGCCGCCGGGGTGAAGTCCGGTGGCGCGAGGAAGGGTTCGAGGAGCCGGCCGACGCCGGTGGCCTCGATGCCCAGCCCGTCCTCCTCCAAACGCGCCACCAGGCCGTCGGCCATCGCGCACGGGCCGGAGAAGGTGAAGATCCCGGTGGCGGCCACCGGTGTGCCGCCCCCGGGGTGCGCGGAGCCGGGCGTCGTGGCCGTTTCCGGCACGTTTCCCACCAGGGCGAGCAGGTCCGCCGGTACGCCGTCGTACAGGGCCGCGTCCTGTGCGGCCGCAAGAGCGCTGGACCGGTCGAACGTCACCACGAGGCCCCGTCCGTCTGCGGTGAACCAGGCGTCGACGGTGTCACCTGTCCCGTAGGCGTAGTGGGTGACGCCGGAGACCGTGACGGGCTCGCGTCCGTCGACGCGGGTCAGGACGTCCAGCCGGCGGCGAAGCTCGCGCGGGTGGGTCCGGCGCAGCACGGACCGGTCGAACGCGGAGCGGAGCTCCCCGCCGCGGTCGCGTTCCCGCTCGCCTCGGGCGACTCGCCGCTCACGATGGGCCGACCGGGCCCGCAGGAAGCTCTCGACGTCCGGGAGCCAGGGTCCGTGCGGGTCGAGTGCGGCGACCCCGCCGCGGGCGAACTCGGCCGCCAGCCTCCGGTGGTCGCCGCTGGAAGTGACGACCCGGTACTCGGTGCGCGAGTCCTGGAACCCCTGGATGCGGCAGATGGCCCCGACGTCCAGCAAGAACACCAACGCTTCCTCGCTGTCCGAGTCCTCCACGCAGAACGACGTGTTGTCCGCACCCCGGTGCCGGGCGACGAACTCCAGGAAGGCGTCCACAGCGGACTGGTTCCCGCCTGGGAGCCACTGCTGCTCGTTGTCCCCGTCGTCGCTGAAGGTCAGCGGTCTCGCCATCCGCCCATTGTGACAGGCGGTGATCGCGACGCCTTCGACGTCCTCGCCCGGAGCGGCAGGCTCGGCCTCTGCCGTGGGAGCACCACCCCACCTCCGATGGGTTCACCTGGGCGATCGCACACGAATTCAGCGATTACCGCCCAATGGGCGTGAAATTTACATTCCTCAGTACTCTAACTCTGGGTAGTCACGCCGGAGAGAGGTGCAGTGAAATGCGCGAGGTCAGAGCAGATCTTGAATCGTTCATCCAGACCTCGGAATTCAGCTGCCTCGGCGCTCGCGCGGCGTTGAAGAAGGGCTCGATCGTCCATCACCACTACCGCGCCCTGGGGGATCCCGAGTCGGCGCGCGCCCACCACGGCGACCTGCTCGAGTACGCCCGTGACATCCGGCCCACGTTGTCGGACAGGAGTTTCCGCACCTTCGTGTCGACGTTCGACGAGCCGGGCGGGACTCTCGACGAGCACGAGCACGAGCGCCTGCTGTGGCGCCACCTCCAGCTCATCCACGACATCGACAGCCTGACCCACGGCCTGGACGAGAACACCACTTCCGATCCGAGCGCACCGAACTTCGGTTTCCACGTGGGCGGGCACGCGTTCTTCATCATCGGCCTGCATCCTGGCTCGTCCCGCGCCAGTCGTCGTTTTCGCCTGCCCGCCCTCGCGTTCAACTCGATCGCGCAGTTCGCCGCGATGGGCGAGAAGTTCTTCTCGATGCAGGGGGCGATCCGCAAACGCGAGGTGACCAACAACGGCTCGGTCAACCCGAGCTACAGCACCTACGAGTACCAGATGCCGGCGAGGCTGTTCGCAGGCCGTTTCAGCGAGGAGGACTGGAAGTGCCCGTTCACCTCGCGGCACGAGCCGTCGTCGGCGAAACCCACCGCGGACCTGGTGCGGCGCGCACTCGCGGATCTGCGTGACAGCGGTTCGTGATCATCGGCCGGACTCGACGACCGGCATCGGAAGACCCGCGGGAGCATCGCGGAAGACGACGGACAGGGCGTCGTCGAGCACGCCCTGTTCCTCGGTTCGGCGGCGGACTGTGCCGCGCCGATCGCTCCCTCCACCGCGAGCAGACCGGCCGACGGCACGGCCACGACCAGCACCACCGTGTCCGCCGGCACGGTCACCCCGAGCCGTAGCGACGACGCCGTGCCCGAGCGGATCCCCGCCGCTTCAGCGGCCCGGCTCACCGTGCGGTACCTCCGCACGGCCGTCTCCTCGGCCCGCGGGCCGGGCACGAACCGCAACCCGTCACCAGGTCCGTCGCCGGCGCGGACGCGGCGACCAGGGCTTCCTGCTGCCCGGCCACTCAGGCGTGCCGGCAGCGGCGAGAGGTCGTCACCACCCGCCGTCACGATCAGCAGCAGCCCGAGCCGCACCTCGACACCGACCAGCACCGCGCAGCGGACGCCCAGGGCGGCGAGCGATCCGGCCAGACCCGAGATCCACACCACCCGCTCGCGAGATCTGGTCCGCGTCCGACGACGCGATCGTCAGCAGCTCACCCCGGTGCCGCACGGCCGCCGAACCGCCCACGCGCAGGATCCGGGCCCGAGCTCGACGCGCAGCGCGTGCGCCTCGCCGATGACCGCCCCTGTGCCGACCGGGCGGACCAGCGGTAGCACGTGTTCAGCGCGGCGAACAGCACCACCAGTCCCCCGACGCACAGCACCAGCGCGGTGACCTCACCGCCGCGTGGAGTTGGTCGGCACGAGAGGGTGACCGGTTCGGCGACACCGCCCCCTGCCGCGCACCGCGGGCTCGCCCGAGGTCACACGCACCGGGCGGTGTCGGTCGTTCGACCGACTGCGGGCGGCAGCACCGCCGGATAGGTTGCGAAGGACGCCCGGAGCAGCTGGAGGAGCACCATGACGACCACGCGGCGGATCCTCACCGGTCTGGCCACCGCAGGTCTCTTCGTCTCCGTCGTCGGCGCGGGATCCGCCACCGCCGCGACCAAGGGCAAGATCTACATCTCCAACAACTGCGGCAAGGCCGTCGCCACGACGATCCACCGCACCAGCGGTGCGATGATCGCGGGCACCTCGGCCGCGCCGGCAGGCAGCTACTTCGGCTACCCGGTCGACCCCGGCACCTACGTGGTCCGCGTGCCCGCCGGGAACCGCACCGTGACGATCCTCGACCTCGGCGGCAAGGCGCACACGGCCGTCGTCAGAGCTTGCTGAACCGTTCTGCCACAACGCGATGGCCGTCACCGGCGTGGTGACGGCCATCGCGTCAGAACGAGGTGCAGCCGCCGACTTCCCAGTCCCGCAGCGAGACGTCCGCCATGGCGGACGCGGTCACCGCGACGGCGGTGTCGACCGGCACCGGGACCATCGACTCGATGATCAGGACCGTGCCCCGCGCGAGGTCGTCCATCCGCCCTGCCCAGCCCGGCGGCAGCAGCGAGATCAGCCGCGCCGCCGCTATCGAGGCGTGGGGGGCCACGTCCGGGTCCTTGGCCCGGAGCGTCACCTGGAACGTTCGCGTGTGCACGGTGCTCACCTGACTCTTCGAGCTGTCAGCGGTGGGTCAGAGGGAGGCGCACTGCCACCCGTTGCTGTCGGGGCACTCCGAACTGGTGGTGGTGGCGCCCACCGCCTGCCAGCCGTTGCTCTCCTCGCTGGCGACGAACGCGATCAGCAACAACGCCGCGCCGAGCAAGATACCGGACAAACCGAGCGAGAGTTCGCGGCGCAGGGCGAGGTGGAACGACATTTTCTTCCCCCGGTGCAGTGACGGGTGGTTGTTGGACACCAAGAGATTCGCATTCTCCTGCTCGGCGCCGACAGATCCGCCACCTTCATCATGCTGTCCGGGCGGTGCAGCTTGCTGCCGCGTGATTGCGATTGATCACAGCCAGCCGCGATCTTTGGCGAGCAGAGCTGCCTGAAAGCGGTTCGATGCGCCTAAACGGGTCATGAGTTCGGCGACGTGCCTGCGGAACGTGCGCACCGACATGCCCATCTCCCGCGCCGCGATCTCGTCTTTGCTGGAATTGCTGAGAACGGTGAGGATCTTCTTCTCCAGCAGCTGGAGGTGTTCCTCGGTGGAGGGAGGTGCCTCGCTGGCCACGACCGGCCGGGCATCGCTCCACACCCGTTCGAAGAGGGCGATCATGCTCGTCACCAGGCTGGGCTGGCGGATGATCAACGCGCCGCGCGCGCTGTTGCCGGGGTCGATCGGGACGACGGCGACCGTGCGGTCGTAGATGATCATCCGTTCCATCGAGTGCTCGACCGAACGAACGTTCGCACCCGATGCCACGAGCTCCTGGACGTACCTCTCGGTGCGGTCGTCGGCCACCGCCTCGTGCAACACGATCGTCCGCATCCGGACGCCACGGCGCAGGCAGCGCAGGTCGAGCGGCCGGGCGGCCTCGATGTACGCGGCGGACAGGGGGCCGTCGGGCTGCATCGCCATCACCTCGCGGTGAGCGAAGAAGGCGAGGTCGTCCAGGCGGGCGCGGATCTCGTCGAGTCCCTCGATGCGTTCGATGTCCGACGAGACCGGGCTCAGCCTGCCCGCCTGCTGGTCCTCGAGGAGCAACGGGATGGCGGTCCGCGCGGCCGAGACGTTGCGCAGTTCCTCGTTGAGGGCCTCGATGCGGCCCTCGATCAGCTTCTCGATTCCCACGACCGGGTCCATCGCCACCACACCCCGGTCGCGGTGGTGGCGCACGAGACCGAGTTCCTTCAGCCTCTCGAACGCCCGGTCGATGGAGTGGCGATCTGTGTCAAATGTTATTTCGTCGAGGTCCGGCGCGAAATTCGGATGTCGCAGAAAGAACCGGTACAACATCTCCTCGATGGCCGTTAATCCCAGTTTGGACAGTACCTGTTCACCGGCCATCTGGTTTCCCCCGAACTATTTTCGCCGTGTATACCACGACCCAGGCGGCATCAAACGTACCACCTGCCCTCCATCAGGGAAGCCTATAGGCAAAAGCGGCTCGGACGAGTTCGAAATTGCCGGTCGCCGGCTCACCACCGGGCAGGACGAGGGTGTCCTCCAGTCCGATCCGGGTGTCGAGGCCGCGGGCGAGCGCGATGCGCAGGACCTCCCACGCGGCGCCACCCTCGCCGTGCAGCAGCACGGGGCGGTCGAAGCCGGCCAGCTCCTCCAGCGCCGTCTCCACGGCGGCGGACGCCGTCGCCGGGTCCTCGTCGGTGATCTCGGCCAGCACGCGCGTCACGAGGTGCGCGTGCGGCCAGTCGAGGAACCTCTTGGCGCCCTCCGTGCCGGAGAACAGCCCGGCCTCGATGCCGACTCCCTTGTCCAGCAACGCTTCCGCGACGATCTCGGCGCCGTCCTCGTGCCAGTTGACCGAGGCGTGGTCGGGCAGGACGGTCCACGACCTGATCAGTTCCGCCCGGCGGTGCGGGGAGGGGTCGATCCAGTCGCCCGTCGTCACGCCGACCGGCACACCCGGCACGGCGGCGCGCACGGCCTCGACCGCGGCGCCGACGTGCTCGGGGGACAACGTGTCCTGGTCCTGCGAGTCCTTCGGGTGGATGTGGACGTCCTGCGCACCCGCCTCGACCGCGGCCCGTGCGGCCTCAGCCAGCTCGGCGGGGGTGAACGGCAGATGATCGGACGCGGAGCGGGGCAAGGCCCCGTTGAGGCACACCTGAAGCACTGCCCGATGTTGGCACATGAGCGCGTGGCTCGCAGAGTTGTTCCACGCGGGCGAACCGCGCCACGAGTTCCCGCGCCCACTTCGTGATCGTGGCCGCGTCGAACAGGTCGCTCGAGTACTCGACGTACAGGGCTTCATCCGGCACGACGGCGACGTAGAGGTCCGTACGCGCACACCCGTCCACGTGCAGTGGTGTCACACGCGTCCGCGCTCCTCCCAGGTCCACGCTCGCCGGCGGAGCCGTCATGACGCTGAACAGCACGTTCGGCAGGGTCGCGGGTTCGTCGTCGGGCAACGCGGCCGCGAGCACGTCGGGCAGCGGCACGTCCTGGTGGTCCAGCGCGGCGAACAGGCGCCGGCCGACGTCCCGGACGAGGTCCTCCGTTCCCAGCCGGACGCGGATCGGCACGACGTCGCCGAGCAGCCCGACGACCTCGGCGGTGGCCGTCGTGCGCCGTGCACTGGAGAGCGGGAGCACCAGATCGTCCGTGCCCATCAGCTCGCCCGCCCAGGTCGCGAACTCCGCCGCCAGCACCGCGACCGGGGTGGTCCCCGCCGCGTGGGCCGTCCGGGTGAGAGCCGCCCAGGTGGTCCCGGGCAACGCCTCCCGGTGGAGCGCGCCGCGCCCGGTCGCCCGTCCCGGCCGGTCGGCCGGCAGTGTCCACCGCACCTCGGCCCCGGACAGCTCGCGCCGCCAGAAGTCCAGGTCGCGCTCGGAGGGCTCGGGCCGGTTCCGCACCACGTCGAGGAAGCTCGCGGGGTCGTCGAGCTCCTCACCGGCGTAGAGCGCGGACAGGTCCCGCCACAGCAACGGCATCGAGGCACCGTCGGCGATCAGGTGGTGCACGACGAGCACGAACACCCAGCCGCCGGCCGTCCGGGCGAGCGCGCACCGCAGCAGCGGTGCCATTGAGAAATCGAATGGGCGGTTCGCCAGCTCGGTGCACCACGCGTCGACGTCGGCGGGCTCCTCGACCGGCAGGGCGATCTCACCGGCCTCCGCGGCCACCTGCCGCGGCGGTGTTCCGCACACCCGTACGCGCAGCGCGTCGTGGCGGTCCACGAGCGCGTTCACGGCCCGCCGCAACCGTTCCGGGTCCAGCTCACCGGTGACGTCCACCCGGTAGGCCATGTTGTAGACCGCGGTGCCGAACGCGGTCTGCTTGCGCCGCAAACGCTCCTGCGTCGCGGTGAGCGGTGCCAGGTCCAGGCGTCGTGCCATCGCGCGCACGGTCGGCTGGGCGAAGAAGTCCGCCATGGAGCACGTGACTCCCAGCTGGGCCGTCGCGCGGTCCACCAGCCGGATGGCCGCGAGCGAGTGTCCGCCCAGTTCGAAGAACGGCGTGGTCACCGGCACCTCCTCCACGCCGAGTTCGGCGCACCAGAGGTCGTGGACGGCCTGCTCCGCATCGGTGGTCGGCCGGGTGTTGACGTCCAGGGCCACGGACGCGGGCTCGGGCAGCGCGGCCCGGTCGACCTTGCCGCTCGCGGTCATCGGCAGCCGCTCCAGCGCGACCCAGCGCGTCGGGACCAGGTACGACGGCAGCACCCGGCGCAACGCGGCGGCGAGCCGCAGCCACAGGCCCGGTTCGCCGGAGGCACGCACGACGTACGCCACCAGTTCCGCCTCCCCGCGCTGGTCGCGCCGCACGACCACGGTGGCGTCGGTGACCTCGGGCAGCGCGCACAGCGCGTGCAGCGTCTCCCCCGGCTCCACCCTGTTGCCGCGGATCTTGGCCTGGTCGTCGACGCGCCCGAGGAACGCGAGCCGCCCGTCCGGCCGCCACCGCGCCAGGTCGCCGGTGCGGTACCAGACCTGGCCGGACTGATCGCGCACGAACGACGCGGCGGTCTCGGCGTCGCGGTTGCGGTACCCGCGGGCCAGCACGAACCCGCTGAGCCAGATCTCCCCGACCGCGCCGACGGGCACCGGCACACCGTCGTCGACCACGGCCACGCGCACCCCGTCGATCGGCCGCCCGATCGGCGGGGCGGCCGGTCCGGCGGCCGTGTCGACCGGGTGGTCGGTCACGATGATCGACGCTTCCGTCGGCCCGTACTGGTTGTGCAGCGCGCACTCCGGGTGCCGTGCGAAGAACGACCTGACCGCGGGGGTGAGCACCAGGGGCTCGCCGCAGCACAGCACGACCCGCAGCGACGGCGCGGACAGCCCGGACTCCAGCAGGGCGTTGAGCGGCGTGAACGGCATGAGCAGCCGCTCCACCCGGTGCCGCCGGACCACGTCGGCCAGCGCCGCGTGGTCGTGCCGCACCGAGTCGTCGACGAGCACGAGCGCGGCCCCGGAGGCGAGCGTCGAGAAGATCTCCTGCACGCTGATGTCGAAACCGGTGGACGTCCAGCCCAAGGTCCTCAGTGGACGGTGCTGGCGCTGCTGCCAGCGGACCACGTTCACCGGCCCGCGGTGCTCGACGAGCACACCCTTCGGCTGCCCGGTCGAGCCCGAGGTGTAGAGGCAGTAGGCGAGGTCGTCCGGCTTCACCGGGGGCAGCGGCACGGGATCGGCAGGGGCGGTGATGTCCTCGACCCGCAGCGTGGTTCCGGCGTCGAGCTCGGACCCGGCCGTGGTGAGCAGGACCCCGGCCCCGCTGTCGGAGATCAGGAACCTGCCGCGGGCGACCGGCAGCCTCGGTTCGACGGGCAGGTAGGCACCACCGCTCTTGAGCACCCCGAGCAGCGCCGCGACCAGCTCGGGTCCACGCGGCAACGACACCGCGACGATCTCGCCCGGTCGCGGGCCCAGCGCCTGCGCGATCTCGTCGGAACGCCGCTGCAGCTCGCGGTAGGTCCAGCTGCCCCAGTCACCGGTCAGCGCGACGTCGTCGGAGTCGCCGACCAGCTCGTGCAGGCACGCGTCCGGTTCGGGCACGGTGGCCCCCTGCCAGGACTCGATCTCGGCCCGGTCGGCGGGGCCCGCCGCCGTCAGTTCGGCGACCGTCACGTCCACGGAGGACACAGCGGTCTCCAGCACGTCGTCCACGCCCGCCAGCAGGCGGCTGATCGTGGCCGGGGCGAAGAGGTCGGTGCGGTACTCCGCGACACACCGCAGCCCGTCCGCGCTCTCGGTGAAGTAGAGCGAGAGGTCGTACGCGGACCGGCTGATCGGCGGGTCCAGCACCGTGGCCGTGAGGGGCCCGAACCGCACGGGCTGCTCGGTCTCGTACTCCACGAGCACCCGGAACAGCGGTGTGCCCTCGCCGTCGCGGTCGGGGTTGACCGCCGCCACCAGCTCGTCGAACGGCACGCCGCGGTGCTCGAACGCGGCCAGCGTCCCCGCCACCACCCTGTCCAGCACCTCGCGGAACGTGCCGGAGGTGTCGACGCGCAACGGCACCAGGTCGAGGAACAGCCCGATCGCGTCCTGTGCACCCGGCGGGCGGGAGCTGATCGCGGTGCCGACGACGACGTCGGTCTCCCCCGCGTGCCGGCCGAGGACCGCGCTCACCGCGGCCAGCACGACCATGAACGGTGTGGCCTTCAGCCCCGGGTCCTTCGGCACGGTGCGGAAGACCCTGGTCACCGCCGCGCCCTCACCGGTCGGCTCGGCCGGTGCCGGGAAGTCGGCCGGCAGCCGCAGCGGGCGCGCGCCGTCGAGCAGGTCCCGCCAGTGCTCGACGTCCCCGCCGGGTTCGGCAGCGGGCACCGGCACGAGCGGCGGCAGCGGCACGCCCTGGTAGTGCGCGGCGATGTCGCGCAGGAGCACACCGGTCGACGCCGAGTCGAACACGATGTGGTGCGCCACGACGTGCACCAGGTGCCGGTCCGGAGCGGTGCGCAGCACCGCCACCCGCAGCAACGGCCCGGTGGCCAGGTCGAACCGCACCCGTGCCGCCTCGGCCGCCATGCCGGCGATAGCGCTGCGTTCGGCCAGACCGACGGCCTCCTCGAACGCCCACTCGACCCGCGGTTCCGGCCGCACCTCCTTGAACGGCACGCCGTCCTCGGCGCGGAACACCGTACGCAGCGCGGGATGCCTTTCGACTGCACGGAGAACCGCCTTGCGGAACAGGTCGGCGTCGAGCTCGCCGTCGATCCTGACGAGCTTCGGCTCGTGGTAGAGCCCGCTGCCCGGTCGCAGCTGGTCCATGAACCAGATCCGCTGCTCGGCGGGCGTCAGGGCACGACGGGCCACCTTCTCCGCGCGCAGCAGGTCCAGGTGCCGCAACCCGTCGAGCACCCGTTCCCGCGGCAGCCCGAAGTCGACGAAGCAAGCGATCTCGTCCGCCCCGGCGGCCACGAGGGTGCCGGCCACCCGAGCCGCGTCGGCGACGGACCCGATGAGCGCGCGGGACTCGGAGTAGCGCTCGAACGCCTGGCGCAGCACGAAGTCCGAGTCCTCGTCCGGCATCTCGGTCAGCCCCAGGCTCTGCGCCTGGCCGGCGAGTGCCAGTGACGACCTCAGGTACCGCAGGAACGGCTCACGGGCCTCCTCGCGGGCCGTCTCGCCGTCAGCGCCGAGGTAGGTGTGCACCAGCACGACCACCCGGCCGGCCTCGGGGTCCAGGCCGGCGTCGGCGCGGGCCTTGCGGTAGCGGGAGATGTTGCGCGCCAGGTCCTCGACGGACTGGGTCATCAGGTTGGTCAGCACGCCGAGCCCGGCCTCGCCGGCCTTGACGTAGCTGTCCGGATTCCCGGCGATGGCGGTGAACATCGGCGGCACGTCCTGGATCGGGCGCGGTTGCAGCCGCACGGCCACGGGCTCCCCGGTACCGGACTTCGCGGTCACCTCGGCGCCGGACCACAACGCGCGGACCGTCTCCATGTGCTCGTACATCAGCTCGCGGTTGCGTGCGTACGCCTCCGGGGCGAGCGCGAAGTCCTTGGCGTGCCAGCCGCTCGCGAACCCGAGTCCGACGCGTCCGCCGGAGAGGTTGTCGACGACGGACCACTCCTCGGCGACCCGGATCGGGTTGTGCAGAGGCAGGACGACCGATCCCGCGTTCAACCGGACGTGCTCGGTGCGCGCGGCGATCGCGGCGGCCAGCACCGACGGGTTCGGGAAGAGCGCGCCGAACGAGTTGAAGTGCCGCTCGGGCAGCCACACCGCGTGGAAGCCGTGCTCGTCGGCGAACTCCGCGGCGGCGAGCACGAGCCCGTACTTGTCCTGCTGCGCCTCGTCGGGGTAGTCGCCGAAGAACGACAGGCTGAAGTCGCACGAGCCGGACGACACCGGGACGAGCGGCGGTTCCTCCGCCTCCTCGACCTCCTCGACTTCATCGGTGACGAGGTCCCCACCGAGGAGCGTGGCCACGTCACGCGGGGTCGGCGCCACGGTGAACAGGTCCTTCACCGGCAGGCGCACGCCGAAGTCGCGCTCGATCTCGCTGACCAGTCCCATGAGGGCGAGCGAGTCCGCGCCCAGCGCGAGGAACGTCTCGTCCACCCTGGGCTCGCCGGTGAGTCCGAGCCGCGTCGCGGTCAGCCTCCACAGCCCGCCCAGGACGTCCGCCGGACCGGTCTCGACCGGCGCGACGGCCCGCCCGCGCTCGAACGGGTAGCCGGGCAGCCAGATCCGCCTGCCGGTCGCGACCCCGGAGAGGTCGACGTCGGCTCCGGCGGTGTACGCCGCCGCGAGGGCGTCGAGGGGACGCCCTCCGATCCACCGGGCCTCCGGTTGCTCGGCGCGGCCCAGCCGGCAGAGCACCGAGTCGGTGCCGATCTCGATCCGCGGCCCGCTGTCCCCCAGTTCCGCGAGGCACAGGTCGAACCGCATCGGCTGCCGCAGGTGGTCGGTGAGGTGCGGCACGTCCACCACGGACCCGACGGGCAACCGCACCCCGTCGACCCCGCGGACCAGCGGAACGCGCAGCGGCGTGAACTCGGCGTCCGCCAGGAGCCGCGCGAACTCGTCGACGACCGGTTCCACGAACCGCGAGTGGAACGCCCTGTCCACCCCGAGCCGCGTGCACGGCACCCCGGCACGGCGGGCGGCCTCCTCGATCGCGTCGGTGTCGCCGGACAGCACGTGGCTGAACGAGCCGTTGACGACGGCCAGGTCGGTGCCGCTCGCCCGAGCGACGGCCTCGGCCTGCTCGCGGGTCGAGTGCACGGCCACCATCCCGCCCGGCCGGGTGCGGTCCGTCAGCGCGCCGCGGGCGACCGTCAGCCGCAGCCCGTCGTGCCGGGAGAGCCCGCCCGCCACGACCAGCGCCGCGTACTCGCCGATGCTGTGCCCGACGACGACCTCGGGCTCCACACCCCACGAGCGCCACAGTTCCGCGAGCGCCACCTGGTACGCGAACATCGCGGGCTGCACGGCCAGTTCGGCGGTGGGATCGAGCAACGCACGCAGGTCCGTGGTCTCGGACAGCTCGTCGACCACCGCGCGGAACACGGGGAACTCTGCGTACAGCTCCGCCGCCATGCCCGCACGGGCCTGGCCCTGTCCGGGGAAGGCGAAGACCACGGGACCGGAGGCGGGCTCGGTCAGCGGAACGTCCAGCGCGCCGACGAGGCCGGCGGTGGTCTCGGCGGTCACGGCCAGCCGGTGCCGGTGGCGCGGACGGGCGGCGAGCGTGGTGGCGACGTCGGCGACCGCGAGGTCCGGGTGGGCGGTGAGGTGGGCCTTGAGGGCGGTGACGGATTCGGCGAGGGCGTGAGGGGTTCGGGCGGACAACGGCACCACGGCGGCGCCGCAGGTCTGCCGCGGTGAGGGAACAGGCGGCTGTTCCACCACGACGTGGGCGTTGGTGCCGCCCACGCCCAGAGCGGTGACACCCGCCCGCCGCGGTTCTGTTCCATCCCAACGACCACCTGCTGTGGCCAGCTCGAACGGCCCGAGGTCCAGCGCGGAGTTCGGCTCCCCCACGCCCGGCGTCGGCACGATCTCGCCGTGCTCCAGCATCAGCACGGTCTTGATCAGTCCGACGAGCCCGGAGCACGTGTCGAGGTGCCCGACCGAGGCCTTGGCCGACCCGAGCCGCACCGGCCCGGGGTAGACCTCGCGCAGCGCGGACACCTCGATCGGGTCGCCCAGCGCGGTCCCGGTGCCGTGACACTCCACGTAGGACACCGACGAGGGTTCGACCCCCGCTCGCTTCACCGCGAGGCGGACGACTTCGGCCTGCCCGCTCACGCTCGGCGCGGTGAACCCGGCCTTCGCCGCGCCGTCGTTGTTGACCGCGGAGCCGAGGATGACGGCGTGCACGGCGTCCCCGTCGGCGAGGGCCTGGTCGAGGCGCTTGAGCACCACCGCGGCGACGCCGTTCCCGCCGACCGTGCCGTCCGCCTCCGCCGAGAACGGCCGGCACGCGCCGGTCGGCGACAGGATGCCGTCGGGATGTGCCTCGTACCCGGCGTCCTGCGGCAGGTGCACGGCGGCGGCGCCCGCCACCGCCACGTCGGAGTCGCCGGTCAGCAGCGACTGCACCGCGAGGTGGACCGCCACCAGGCCGGTCGAGCACGCCGTCTGCACCCCGATGGCGGGACCGGTCAGCCCGAGCCGGTGCGCGACCCTGGACGCGAGGAAGTCCGGCTCCACCCCGATCGCGATCTGCATCGCGGCGGGCACGTCCGCGGCGGACAACGCGTCCTGGTGCCCGTACAGGTGCATGCCGGAACCCGCGAAGACACCGACCCGGGACGACGTGCCGAGGCACCCCGCGTCCTCGAGCGCGCGGTAGCACTCCTGCAGGAAGAGCTTGTGCGCCGGGCTGGTCAGCTCGGCCTCGGCCGGTGTCATGCCGAAGAAGGCGTGGTCGAACGCGTCCGCGTCGTTGATCGTGCCCATCGCGCCGACGCGGCCAGGTGCGTCGAAGCGGGTGATCGAGCACCGGTCGGCGCGCAGGTTCGCCCAGAACTCCGCCACGTCGTCCGCGCCCGGCACCCGTGCGGCCATGCCGATCACAGCGATCCGGGTGTCCGTGGAGACCGGCTCGGGCGTCACGGGCACCGACTCCGCGCCCTCCAGGTACCGCACCAGCGCGGCGATCGACGGGTGGGCGAAGAGCGCGGTCTCCGGCAGCGTCACCCCGAGGTCGTGTTCCAGTTCGGTGCGCAGCCGCGCGAGCGTCACGGACGTCAAACCCAGGTCGTAGAAGGCTTTCGACGGATCAGCGGGCTCACCGCTCACCCGCTCGACGGCCGCGCGCACCACCGACGGCACGTCGGCGAGCAGCCGGCCGATCTCCCCGCGGCGGATCTTGCCGCCGCCGGTGCGCGGGAAGCGCGCGGGATCGACGACGACCACCCGTGCCACCGGCAGCCGCAGCCGCGCGAACACCGCGGCCCGGATCTCCTCCACCGGCACCGGATCGGCCGATCCGAAGACGAGCACGAGGTCCTCGGTGGCCAGCCGGGCGTTGGGCACCCCGCACGCGGCGACCCACCCGGCAGGTGCGCCCGCGTCCACCGCGACTGCCTCGATCTCGTGGCAGAAGTGGTTCTGCCCGTTGACGATGACGACGTCCCGCGCCCGCCCGGTGATCACGACCTGCCCGTCCAGCACGTACGCGAGGTCGCCGGTGTCGAACCACTCACCCGCGGGTTTCTCCTGTCCGACGTACCCCGGCGTGACCCGTGCCGACCGCACCTGCAACGCGCCGATCCGCCCTTCCGGCAGCACTTCCCCGCCGCGCACGACCCGGACGGCGGCTCCCGCGGCGGGCGGTCCCACCGGCACGAACTCCACGCACGGCCGGGACTCCCCGTCCGGCGCCAGTTCCAGCTCGCCGGCGAGGCTGTCCCGCACGACCCGGTGCACGCCGTCGGAGAACCGTCCGATGGTGATGCCCGTGCACGTCTCGGTCATGCCCCACGCGGGCCGCAGCACCGACTCCGGCAGTCTCAGACCGGCCGCGAACCGGCGCATCAGCTCGGCGGGGATCTGCTCACCGCCGCTGACCAGCGTCCGCACGTGCGACAGGTCCCACGAACGTCCCTCCGAGGAGTCCGCCACCAGCCGGTAGGCGAACGCGGGCGCCCAGCTGTGCTGTGCACAGTGTTCGACCAGGAGGTCCATCCACCGCAACGGATCCGACGTGACGAGGTCCGTTGCCACGTGCACGTTGGAGGCGCCGGTGAAGACCGGCAGCAGGTGGTAGAGCAGCAGGGCGCCGCTGTGGTCGAGCGGCAACCAGTTCAGCGTCGTCTCGCCGGGGCGCAGGTCGAGGCTCTCCCCCGCCCCCACAGCGAACTCCGCGAGCCCGCGGTGCGTCAGCGGGATCGCCTTCGCCGCACCGGTGCTCCCCG
The DNA here is from genome assembly GCF_024125735.1 of Lentzea sp. HUAS12. Taxonomy (NCBI): domain Bacteria; kingdom Bacillati; phylum Actinomycetota; class Actinomycetes; order Pseudonocardiales; family Pseudonocardiaceae; genus Lentzea; species Lentzea sp. HUAS12. Next base: position 1,207,389 of record NZ_CP099738.1, on the reverse strand, counting down.
ACGAGAGCAGCACCAGCGCCTCGCCGTCGTCGGCGCGCCCGAGCGGCTGGGGCGCGCGTCCGAACACCGGCACGGGTACCGCCCCGGCGAGCACGCAGGCCCAGAAGGCCGGGAAGAACTCCTGCAGCGGCAGGTCCGCGAGGACCACCCGCGAGCCGGGTTCGACGTCTGCGGACAGCTCGGTCGCGCGGGCGAGCAGCGAGGCGTAGGTGAGCGTGGTCGTGCCGGCCGCGGTCACCGTGGTCACCCCCGCACCGGGGAACCGGGCGGCGGCCCGGCGCAGGGCCGAGGCCAGGTCGAGCGGGAATTCCGCCGGGAACCTCAGCTCGGGTCCGCGGCACAGGGAGGTGGCCATGTCGGTCCTTCCACAGGTCAGGTGAGCCGGCGGGACACCAGTGCCAGCGCGAGCGCGCAGACGACGGCGACGGTGTGGAACCCGGCGACGACTCCGAGGACGGGGAGCGTGGGCAGCAACGCGGAGGCGACGAGGGTCCCGGACGCGAAACCGGCCGTCTCGGCCGTCGAGGACAGGCCGAACAACCGCACCCGGAGGTCGCCGTGGACCTCCTGCAGCCGGGACGTGTAGACGATCTCGGTGAGCCCGTCGGAGAAACCGGCGCACACCATCACGAGGATCAGCACCGGCCACGGCGGGCCGGTGAACGCGAGCACGAACGACGCCGACATCACGCAGGTGCCGACGACGAACGCGGTGGTGCTGTGGGCGAAGCGAGGCGCGACGAACCGCGCGGTGAACGCGCCGACCGCCCACGAGGCCCAGAAGCCGCTCATGAACACGGCGGCGTCCGCACCCGCGACCGCGGAGGCGTGCACCGGAAGCGAGAGGTTGTGCGAGGCGGACCCGAACGCGTCGGCCGCCCGCACCGCCACGAGCACCGTGATCGCGGGTCCGACCGCGCGCAGCAACGACACCGAGGGCCCGGAAGCACGCCGCACCGGTGGCAGGGACTCGTTCCACCGCAACCGGGACACGACGAACGCGGAGAAGGCGAAGGACGCGGCGTTGACGGTGAAGGCCAGGCCGAAACCGCCGAACGCGATGATCGTGCTCGCCGACGCGTACCCGGCGATCACCGCCAGCGCCCGCCAGGTCACCAGCCTGCCGTTCGAGCGGGCGTTCTCCCCCTCCGGCACCAGGTCCGGGACGCTGGCCCGCACGCACACGTTCGAGACGGAGTTGCCGGCGCCGAGCACCAGCGCCGTCACCACGAGACCGGGCAGCCCCGCCGAGGAACCCAGCGCGGCCAGCGCGCACATCACCAGTGCCTGAGCGAGGTCGCTCGACACCATGAGGCGCCGCAACCCGAGCAGCCGCACCAGCGACGGCGCGACCAGCCCGCCCGCGAACCCCGCCGTCAGCCGCGCGGCCATCACCAGGCCGAGCCCCCACGCGCTGCCCGTCACCGCGTAGGTGAACAGGGACAGCGCGACGAGGTTGAGGAAGTTCCCGAACGCCGACACCGACACGGCGGTGACCAGCGCGGCGAACCGGGCGGGTGGCGCGAGCAGGGTGGTCATCGTCAGCCCAGCGTCCGGCGGGCCGCGGTCGTGAGCGGCACGACCCACGCCGAGCGCGCGAGTTCCGCCGCGCCCCGGCGCTGCTTGACCTGGCCGGACGAGATCGAGAGGTCGAGCGAGCGGACGCCGGCCCCGGCGGCCCACCGGATCACCGCGTGGAACACCGCGCCGAAGTAGACCGGCGCGCCCGCGGTCGCCTCGTCGTCGAACCCGGCCTGCCGCACGAAGGCCGTGGAGCCGTGGCGGACGACGGACGCGAACCCGACGCGGTCACCGTCCCGCCGTGCCTCCACCAGGAACGCGTCCTCGCCGAGGCACGAGAGGTAGGCGCGGTGCAGGTTCGCGGCCTCGGAGGACCGGTAGTCGTTGCCGTACTTGTGGTACAGCCCCAGTTCCAGCGGCACGATCCAGTCGACGTCGGCCTCGCTGAGCGGACGCACGTCGTAGGTGACGCCGGCCTCGTCGAGCTTGCGCACGTCGGCGAGCTCCTTGTACCGCTGCTTGCGCGGCAAAGAGGCCAGCCAGTCCTCGAAGGACTCACCCGGCAGGTCGAGGCGGTAGGTGGCGTGCGAGGGCACGCGAATCCCGCCGTGCGCTTGGAAAGCAGCGGCGAGTTCGGTGTCGGAGTCGTCGCAGTAGAGCGCCGCGACCGTCGCGGCACCGAGGTCCGCGGCCGCCTGCGCCGCCGCCCCCACGAGGGAGGTGAGCTCTCCCGCCCGGCCGGGCCCGGCGTCCACCAGGAACCGGCTGTGCCCCGGCCGCCTGCCCCCGAGCAGGTAGCACGGCAGCACGTCGGCGGCAGGCCGTTCCAGGGCCTCCAGGAACAGGTCGAGGCGGGCGATCGGCCACGGGTTGCTGCGCTCGTCGAAGTGGTACGCCGCCGCGAACCCGCCGCCGGGCGCGAACACGTACAGCGGTGGCACGTCGGCCACCTGCTCCTCGACCGCGAGCCACCGCCGGGAGGCGTACAGGTGGTCGGTGGCGTCGATCCGGCTCAGAGCCGGATCGGGCAGTGCGGCGAGGTTGTGCGTCGCGCCGCCGAGGACGCGTTCCGGTGCGGTAGTCATGACTCCTCCTCGTGGGCGGGTGTCACCGCGGCCATCCCGAGCCCGGCGACGAGGACGAGGGCTCCGGCGGCGATCAGCACGACGCGGGGCGAGGAGATCGCCCCGAGGCCACCGGCGAGCGCGGAGCCCAGCGGCAACCCGCCGAACGCCAGCAGCCGGTACGCGGCGGTCACCCTGCCCAGCAGGTGGTCCGGCACCGCGCGCTGGCGGTACGACACGGTGATCACGCTGCCCAGCACCAGGAACCCGGTGCCGGCGATGCCGAGGACGACCAGCGGCAGGCTCAGCGTGAGACCCGCGGTGGCGATGCCCACCGCCAGCACGCCCTGACCCACCAGCAACGTGCCGCGGTTGCCCAGCCACCGGACCAGCGCGGGCGCGCAGAGTCCCAGCACCAGGCCGCTGATGCCGGACGCGCCGATCAGCAGGCCGTACTGCGCGGCGGTGAGCCCGAGCGGCCCGTCCCCCAGCGCCACGATCGGCAGGGCGGTCTGGAACGCCGCGTACCCGGCGTTGACCAGGCCGACGCCGAGCGCGTACACCGCGAGCCTGCGCCGGGTGAACAGGAACGCGAGCCCTTCGCGCACCGAGAACTTCGCCGGTGCGGTGGAAGGTTCGTCGCGGGTCACCAGTTTGACCGCGGAGACCGCCGCCGCCGTGTAGAGCAGGGCGACCGCGCCGAACGAGAACCCGAGCGCGATGCCCGCGACCAGGCCGCCGACCGCGGGCCCGACCAGGAACCGCGTCACGAGCTCGGTGGCCTGCATGCGGCTGTTCGCGCGTTCCAGCTGGTCCTTGCCCACCACACGAGGAGTGATGCTGTGCATCGCCGTGTCGCCCGCGGTCTCCGCGACACCCAGCACGAACGCGATGGCGGCCAGCGCGAGCACACCACCGCCGAAGACGACGACCGCCGCGCCGCACAACAACATCAGCGTGCGCACCACGTTCGCGATGATCATGATCTTTCGCCGGTCGAACCGGTCGACGAGCACTCCCGCGTGCAACGCCGTCAGCGCCCACGGCAGCCGCGCCGCCGTGTAGACGGTGGCCACGGCGGCCGGCCCGCCGCCGAGCTGCAGCGCCGCGATCGGCAGCGCCACCTGGTAGACGCCGTCGGCGAAGGTCGCGCTGCCCGCGCTCGCCCACAGCCACTGGAACGACCGGGGCAACCGGGAGGGCCCGGCCGCCGCGGGGGCGGCGGCCGGTGCGGTGGTGGTCATGATCGAGCCACCTTCTCCTCGAAGCGGCGCAGGAACTTCTCCCGGTCGATCACCGCGCGGACGTGTGTTCCGCGGTACACGACCTCCACACCGTCGTGCGCCCGCACGGCGAACGTCAGCATGCGTCCGTCCACTTCGGTCACTTCCGCGGTCACGGTCACGGTCCAGCCCTCGGGGGTGGCGGCGACGTGCTGCGCGTTGTCGTGCTTGAAGCCCACGGTCATCTCGGAGGGCTCCAGCGCGTCTCCGATCACCTTCATGCAGGTGACCTCGGCCAGCCACAGCAGCACCGGTGTGGCGAGCACCGGGAGGTCGTTCTCCCAGTGGGTGGCGCAGTCCTCGGCGCGCACGACGTGCTCGCGCACCGCCGTGGCGCCCACCGCGAACCGGTCGCTCATCGCACACCGCGCAGGGCGTTGATCTGGTTCATGATGTTCTTGCGCTGCATCTCGGAGGTGCCGCCGGCGATCAGCGTGCCGAGCGCGTCCTGCACGTCGCGAGTGCTCTCGCCGCGCATGTAACCGACGTGGCCACGCAGCCGCATCAGGTTCGTCGCGGCCTCGACCAGGCCCTCCGAGCCCACGAGCTTCGCCACCGAGCAGCGCAGCGACGCCTCGGGGTCGCGGTCGACCAGCGAGTCGATCGCGGCGAGCGACACCGCGCGGGCCACCTCGATGGTCACGCGGATGTCGGTCACGCGGCCCTGCACGTACTGGTGGTCGATGATCGCGGAGCCGAACGCCTCGCGCCGCTCGCAGAAGTCCAGCACGCTGTCGAGTCGCGGCTCGAGGTAGGCGGCCGCGACCAGGCCGTACAGCGCGCGGTCGAAGCTGATGACGTCGTAGAGGGTCTGCAGGCCGTCGCCGGGAGCGCCGAGCACGGCCTGCTCGGGCAGGAACACCTCGTCGAACTGCAGCGGCCCGGTCGGGCTGGTGCGCAGGCCGAGCAGCTCCTCCGGGATGCCGCGGCGGACACCGGGCGCGCGGAAGTTGACCAGGAACAGCGTGATGTCCCGTTTGCCGAGCTCGGGCACCCGGCCGAGGACGAGACCGCGGTCTGCCACGGGGGCGTTGGTGATGTGGTTCTTGGCCCCGTTGAGCCGCCAGCCGTCGTCGGTGCGGCGCGCGGCCGTGCTGGTGCGCGCCACGTCCGACCCGCCGCGGGTCTCGGTCAGCGCCGTGGCACCGACCGCGCCCCGCAGCAGCGGCGGCAGGAAGTGCTTGTGCGCCCACTCGTCGCCGTGCAGCACGAGGGCGCGCACCAGCCCGACGTGCGCGATCAGCGACAACGTGAAGCCGAGGTCGTCGCTGCCCTTGGCCACGCCCGCCACCGCCACCGCGAGGTCGCGCCACGTGCCGCCGCTGCCGCCCAGCTCGTGCGGCACGCCGATCTTGAACAGGCCGTGGTCGGCGAGCTGCCGCCACGACATCCGGTCGAACGCCTCCGCCTCGTAGGCGCGTTCGGCCCTGGGCGCGACGATCAGCCGCGAGAGTTCGGCGAACTGCTCGTCCAGCGGCAGTGTCGGCGGCTGGATGAGTGCGATGGACATCGGGAAGGCCTTTCTGCCGGCTAGGAAAAGGGGTGGTTCAGTACCAGCGCAGGACGACGGCGCCCGCGGTCATGCCACCGCCGACGGAGGCGAGGACGACGACGTCGCCGCGCTTGACCCGCCCGGCGGCGACCGCCTCGTCGAGGGTGATCGGGACCGAGGCCGCGGCGGTGTTGCCGTAGCGCTCCACCGTCAGCGCGACCTTGTCCTGCGAGATGCCGACGGCGGCGCCCACGGCCTCGATCAGCCGCGCGTTGGCCTGGTGGGTGATCATCAGGTCGACGTCCTCGACGCCGAGGTCGGCCTGCAGCAGTGCTTCCTTGATGGCCGCGGGCAGCTGGGTGGTCGCGAACTCCCACACCTTCGGGCCGTTCATGTGGAAGTAGTGCCGCCGCGCGGAGACGGTCGCGTGCGACGCCGGCTCGGCGCTGCCGCCAGCGGGCACGCCGACCACCTCGGCCTGCGTGCCGTCGGCCATCAGGTGTGCGGAGAGCACCCCGTAGCCTTCGGGCACCTCGCCGAGCACCACGGCCCCGGCACCGTCACCGAAGAACACGCTGGTGGTGCGGTCGGTGGGGTCGAGGATGCGGCTGTACGCCTCGGCCCCGACCACCAGCATGCGGCGGTACTGCTGGGGGAAACCGCGCATCATGCCGACGGCGGCGGTGAGACCGTAGACGAACCCGGTGCAGACCGCGGAGACGTCGAACGCGGTGACCGCGCCCATGCCGAGCTTGGCCTGCAGCACGCACGCCGTGGCGGGCTGGATGTGGTCCGGTGACGAGGTGGCCACGACCAGGCCGTCGATCTGGAGCTGGCTCAGCCCGCCGGAGTGCAGCGCGCGCATCCCCGCGATCGTGCCGAGGTCGGAGCTCGCGGCACCGTCCTCCGCCCGCCGCCGCTCGCGGATGCCCGTGCGGGACACGATCCACGCGTCGGTGGTGTCCACGACGGACTCGAGTTCCTTGTTGGTCACGACCCTGCGGGGCAGGAACGAACCGGTGCTGAGAATGCCGATCGCCATGTCGACGCTCCCCCGGATCAGGCCGTGACGCCGTGCGTGGACAGGAACGAGCGGTAGGCGGCCGCGAAGCGGTCGACCATCTCCTCCAGGTCGGCGTCGGTGCTGACCAGCGGAGGCGCGAAGACCACGGTGTCGCCCGCGAACCGCAGCAGCACACCGTGCTCGGCCGCGGCCGTGACGAGCTCCTTGCCGGGGTCGCCCGGCCTCATCCCGCACGCCGCCGCGTCGAACTCGACGCCGCCGAGCAGACCGTAGGTGCGGACGTCGCGGACCAGCGGGGCGCCGAGGAACTTGTCCAGCGCGTTGGTGAGCACGGGCGCGGCGGCGCGGACCCGGCCGGGGATGTCGCGCTCCTGCACGATCGCGAGCGTCTCGCGGGCCACGGCGGCCGCGACCGGATGCCCGGAGTAGGTGAAGCCGTGCCCGAACGACCGGATCTCCTGCGAGCCCTTCGCGAGCACGTCGCAGACCTCGCCGGACACCAGCACCGCCGAGATCGGCAGGTAGGCCGACGACAGTCCCTTCGCGACTGTGATCATGTCCGGCCGCAGCCCGAACTCGGTCGTGCCGAACATCGAGCCGGTGCGGCCGAAACCGGTGATGACCTCGTCGGCGATGAACAGGATGTCGTGCCGCTTCAGCACTTCCTCGACGCGGGCGTAGTAGCCGTCCGGCGGGATGACCAGGCCACCGGCACCCATGATCGGCTCCGCGATGAACGCGGCGATCGTGTCCGGGCCCTCCTGGCTGATCAGCAGCTCCAGCTCGTCGATCAGCCAGTCCACGAACTCCTCGTCCGTCAGGCCGTTGGCCTGCGTGGACAGCACGTCCGGCGTGTGCATCCGGAGGAACCCGGGCAGCGGGATGCCGAACCCGTTGTGGATGTGGGCCAGCCCCGTCGCGGAACCCGCCGCGGTGGTCGCTCCGTGGTAGCCGCGGTGGTGCGACAGGATCTTCTTGCGGTGCGAACGGCCCTTGGCGCAGTGGTAGAACCAGGCGAACTTGATCGCGCTGTCGTTCGCGTCGGACCCGGAGTTGCCGAAGAACACCCGTCCCATCGGGATCGGGGACAGCGCGGCCAGGTCGTCGGCGAGCGCGACGGTGACGTCGGCGGTGCGGTGGTTGAACGAACCGTAGAACGGCAGCCTCTCCAGCTGCTTCGCGGCGGCCTCCACCAGGCGCGGCTCGCTGTAGCCGAGCGTGACGCACCACAGACCGGCGACGCCGTCGACGTACTCCTTGCCCTCGGTGTCCCACACGCGCACACCCTCACCTCGGGTGATCACGTGCGGTGCGGTCGGCAGGCCCACTACGGTGTGCGGTTCCAGCAGGGTCGAACTGTCCATCTCGGACTCCTCAGACGTGGTGGGGAAGGAGGTTCACCGGCCTCCGCCGACTTCGAGCACGGCTCCGGTGGTGTAGGAGGACGCGGGCGAGAGCAGGAACCACACCGCTTCCGCCACCTCGTCCGGCTCGCCGATCCGCCCGAGCGGAACCGAGGCGCGCAGCCGCGCCGGCCGGTCGGGAACGCCGTTGTCCTCGTGCAGATCGGTCTGCACCAGGCCGGGGGCGACGGCGTTGACGCGGATGCCCTCGCCGGCCAGTTCCTGCGCCGCGCCCCAGGTGAAGGTGTTGACCGCGGCCTTCATCGCCGCGTAGTGGACCCACTCGCCACCGCCGCCGGTGCGGGCTCCGGTGGACGACACGTTGACCACGACACCGCCATCACCGCCACGGCTGCGCGCCATCCGCCGCGCCGCCTCCCGCGTGCACAGCAGGGTGCTGCGCACGACGGTCCGGTACGCCTCGTCGGCCTGACCGAGGTCGAGATCGAGGATCCGGGTGAGTCCCCCGGTGGTGCCGGCGTTGTTGACCAGCGCGGTCACCGGGCCGAGCGCGGCGGTGGCGGTGTCGAACAGGGCGTGCACGTCCTCCTCGACCGCGACGTCCGCGCGCACCGCGATGGCCGTGCCGCCCACGTCCGCGATCTCCCGTACGAGGGCCTCGGCCGCGTCCTTGCTGGCGCGGTAGTTGACGCAGACGGGCCTCCCGGCGGCGGCAGCCCGCCGGGCGACCGCGGCGCCGATGCCGCGGCCCGCCCCGGTGACCACGATCATGACCGCGCTCAGCCGTTCACGACGCCGAAGCGCTCGGGCAGGAAGAAGCCCTCGAACGCCTGCAGGCTGTAGACGTTGTGCGTCTTGAGCAGCCAGCGCTGCTTGAGCGACTCGATGTCGCGGATCTCGTGCACCTCGCGGCCGTGGATGACGTGGTGGTTGGAGAACGTCACCGAGTCGCCGGGCCTGGAGATGCGAACCTGCTTGCGCTTGTGCAGTGCGGCGAGGAACCGGTCGAGCGCGCCCTGGGCCTCCTCGTCGAGCCCCTCCGTGCGGCCCTCGAACACCTTGGCGCCCTGACCCTCGATCAGCACCGGGTGGTCCTTGGCGCGGCCGAGCTCCATCGACGTCGTGGAGACGTCGTCGAACGGCGTGTAGAAGCGCTCCTGGCTGAGGACCTCGACGTCGCGGTCCGACAGCTCCTCCACCGCGTGCCGGGTCACCGTGAACGTGGAGTAGACCTCGTTCTCCGGGGTGTCGCGCAGGGTCAGCGTGTTCACGAAGTCCGGGCACACGAAGTGGTTGGTGAAGTCGCGGTGGAACTTCAGGGTCTTGAGCGTCTTCTGCGACTGCGTGTCGAACATCGACTCCTTCGGGTAGATGTCGTGGAAGAAGTCGCCGTCGTTGACGCTGAGGTGCCCGATCATCTCGGTGCCGGTCAGCAGCGCGTACATGCCGAGGAAGCCCTCGGCGACCCAGGTCTTCTTGAGCTGGTACTTGTCGTGCACCGGGTTCTCGGTGCCGAAGCGCGGCAGCTCCGGGTCGATGGGCGCGTTGCCGATGACCACGAACGGCTCCTTGGCGAAGTCGCGCAGCATCGAGGTCTCGCAGAAGTCGACGAACCGCGTCGGCACCTTGCGGTCGTCCCGCAGCTGCGAGAGCTCGTGCATGAACTTGTCGTAGTCGGTGTACGGGTGCGACTCGACGTCCAGCAGCACCTTGCCCAGTGCCTCGGACTCCTCGCGGGTGAACACGAAGCCGTAGTCGATGAACTTCACCGTTTTCCTCCAGGGTGGGGCGACGGACGGGCGGAATGCCCGGCCGTTCGTGTGGGAAGCGGGATCAGACGAGCTCGAACACCGTTGCGGCGTCGAGGAGGTCGAGGTCGCGGCGCAACGCCGCGTAGTCGTCGTTCCACAGCAGCACCGACGCGGCGAAGTCGCGGATGTCGGTGGCGTCGGCGAGGGTGTCGCCGGGTGCGAGGTTCCAGGTCCAGCGGTGGTCGGAAGCGATCTCCGGCCGGGTCAGGGCGGCGACGGTGCCGGCCTTCTTCGGGAAGTACACGTAGGCGGCGAACGGGCCGCGGTGGTTCTCGGGCGTGGTGAAGGGTTCTCCGCGCTGCAGGGTGAACAGCGCCTGCTCGATGTCGACGCCCCAGCGGATGCGGCCGGTCATCGGGATCAGCGCGGCGGGTGCGCGGGCGGCGATCTCCAGGAAGATCGGCTCACCGGCGGCGTTCAGGAAGATCTCGTGGTGGAACACCCCGTCGCGGGGCTTGTTCTCGAGGGTCGCGAGCACCTTCTCGTTGAACGCCTTGAGAACCGGCACGACCGGGTCGTCGTCGGGCAAGGTGAACGAGCCGTTCACCTTGCCGTAGGCGTATTCGTGGCAGGGGTGCAGGTCCTGGTTGACGTGCACGTGCACGACCTCGCCGTCCCGCACGGCGGAATCGACGTGGTAGAGGGTTCCCTCGACGAACTCGTCGACCTCGAACTCCCACGGTCCCGCACTCGCCGCCCAGGCCCTCAGCTCGCCGACCGTGTCGATGCGTGCGGCACCAACGGCACCGGACTCGTTGACAGGCTTGACGAACGCGGGAAGACCGACGGTGTCGAGCACCCGCGCCACGTAGGAGTCCGGGTCCTCGGCGTGGGCCTCGGCGTCCCACGCCAGGTGGCGCGGCACCCGGATGCCCGGCAGCGCGGCCTTCATGGCGAGCTTGTCGGTGAACGGTCCCACGTTCACCGGCCGGTCGCCGCTGATGCCGAGCTTCTCCCGCACGGCCGCGACCGCGCCCAGCACGTATTCGTCGTGGCACAGCAGCCGGGTCTCCCCCGCGTGCTCCTCGATGAGCGCGCCGACGGTGCGGGCAAGACCGTCGGGGGTGAAGTCCGACGTCACGACGACCTGGTCGAAGACGTCCGCCCGTCCGCGCTGGCGCAACGCCTTTTCCTTGACAGGACTGCAGATCAGGACCAGCGACCGGTCGGGCCGAGCCAACGACGCCGGATCGATGCGAAACGACGCGACGTTCTGGACGACGATGTCGAGCTTTCCGATGCGGTCGAACCGTTGCTCGTTCTCAGGCATGCCACGAATCTGGCACGCGTTCCGCGGCCCGGACAGCGCCTCGGCGGACATCAAGCTGCAGGCGTGTCTGCAGCTTGATGTCAGGGCTCCGGCGGGCGCTGTCCGGTCACGTGTTCGACGACGGCGGCAGGCGGATTCCGCACCGCTGTCGATCTGCCGCCCACCTGGTCCGTCGTGGGGTGGAGGCCGCCGGAGGAGGTGCCCGCACCGAAGGGTTGACGACGTGGCGAAGTACAGGATCCTCATCCACGGCGACGCCGAGCAGTGGGACGCGATGACCGAGGAGCACCGGAAGGCGCACAACGCCGTCACGCTGCGTTCGTGGACGAGGCCGGTGCCCCGCCCTCGGCGGCCGGCAACTCGAGACGGCCCCGGTGGCCACGTCGCCACCGGCGTCGAAGATCCACCCCCGGACGTCGTCCACAACAGGTTCGACGCGGGTCGCGGAAGTTCGCCCATCTCACCAGAGGTGTTCGTCGAATGCCTCACCATTCTTGTTCGGCAAAAATTTGACGACCGTCGCGGATCTGAATACCTTTTGCCTCTCGGTTCCGGAATCCCTGACCGGAGGTCGGCTTTGACCGCGCGCAGATCCACTTTCACGGCCCTCGTCGGCACGCTGCTCACCTTCGCCGGGATCCTGGTGGCACCACAGGCTTCCGCCGCGTCCCTCGTGGAGGTGACCGCCTTCGGCGACAACCCCGGCGGCATGCGCATGCACGTCTACGTGCCGGACAGCCGCCCGGCCAGTCCGGCGACAGTGGTGGCCATGCACGGCTGTGGCGGTTCCGGACCCGGCTTCTACTCCGGCAGCGAGTTCGCCTCTCTCGCCGACAGGTACGGCTTCATCGTCATCTACCCGAGCGCGCAACAGGAAGCGGGGTTCGGCAAGTGCTTCGACACCTGGTCCGACGCCGCCAAGCGGCGCGGCGGTGGCAGCGATCCGGTGTCGATCGTCTCGATGGTGACCTACGCCCAGCAGCGCTACGGCGGTGACCCCGGCCGCGTCTTCGCCACCGGGTCGTCCTCCGGCGGCATGATGACCAACGAGATGCTCGCCCTCTACCCGGACGTCTTCAAGGCCGGCGCGGCGTTCATGGGCGTGCCCTTCGGGTGCTTCGCCAACGCCGCCGACTACCCGCCCGGCGCCAGCAGGTGCACGGGCAACGGCGGCGCGAACCGCACCCCGCGGCAGTGGGGCGACCTCGTCCGGCAGGCCTACCCCGGCTACACCGGCACCCGTCCGCGGATGCAGCTGTGGCACGGTACGGCGGACACGCTCGTGCCGTACTCCTTGCTTCAGGAGGAGATCGAGCAGTGGACCGACGTGTTCGGTCTCAGCCAGACACCGACCTCCACCGACACCCCGCGAGCCGGGTGGAACCGCAGTCGCTACGGCGACAAGGTCGAGGCCTACAGCATCCAGGGTGCCGGGCACAGCCTGCCGTCGTCCGGCATGGCCGCCGCAGCCCTCGAGTTCTTCGGCATCACCGGCACCCCCGATCCGGACCCACCGGTACCGGGTACGTGCAGCGTGAAGCCGACCGTCAACGCCTGGAACAACGGCCTGACCGCAAGTCTCGCCATCACCAACAACGGCACCGCCGCGATCAACGGGTGGTCACTCGCCTTCACCCTGGCGAGCGGGCAGACCATCACCTCCGGCTGGAACGCCACCTACGCACCGTCGACCGGACAGGTCACCGCGCGCAACGCCGGCTACAACGGCACGATCCCACCCGGCAGATCCGTCGACATCGGGTTCCAGGCCACCCACACCGGTAACGCGGCAGCGCCTTCCTCGTTCGTCCTCAACAACACGGCCTGCTCCACCAGCTGAGCGGACACGAAAACCCGCTGGATCAACTCCGGTCGAGGAGCGGCAGGGTGAGGCGAAAGCAGGCGCCCTCACCCAAGGCCGTGTCGAGCGAGACGTCGCCGCCGTGGGCGCGGGACAGGGCGCGGGCGATCGCCGGCCCGAGGCCCGCGTTGGCGCCGCTCCCCGCGTGCGTGAGTGGTCGGCGCGGTAGAAGCGGTCGAACACGCCGGCCGCGTGGTGGGCGGCCAGGCCGGGGCCCCGGTCCGCGACGCGGTCACGGCGGCGGATTCACGGGGAACTCCCAGACCCCGGGCGGAGGAGAACCGCTCTCAGTTGGCGACGAGCCGCCACCGGTTGTCCGCGCTGCCGTTGTCCGAGTCCTGCACGATCTGCGCGCCCGCGCTGGTGGACCCGTTGAGAACGCCCAGCAGCTTGCCGCTGTGGGCGTTGCGGACCTTGTGGGTGCCGTCGCCGTTGGCGATCAGCGTCCACCGGTGGTCAGCGGTGCCGGTGTCGCTCCACTGCAGGACGCGGGCGTTGTCGGCGGTCGACATGTTCTCGACGCCCAGCACCTTGCCGCTGTGGACGTTGCGCAGCCGCACGTCGGACCCGTCGGTGATCAGCTGCCAGTTGTGGTCGGCGGTGCCGCTGTCGTGCCACTGCACGGCCAGCCCACCGTCCGAAGTGGACATGTTCTGGACACCCAGCACCATGCCGGTTGCGGCGTTGACCAGGCGGTAGCTGGTCACACCTCCACCGCCGGCGTTCCAGTAGACGGTGTAGTTGAAGCCGTGCGCGTCGTGGAACGGGCCGAGGTTCACCCGCGTCCCGTTCGCCGTCGCGGTGAACGCCAGCGACGACGTGCTGGTGCGGGTGACCGAGGCGATGTCCAGCGAGGGCAGCGACGACAGGGCCGTGTTGCCGTAGTTGCCCGCCAGCACGGCCGGGCCGCAGGTCAGCGCGACGACGTTGCTGTTGTCGTTGGCGGGCTGGGCGATCACGCGCATCGGCAGTCGCAGGGTCACCACGTCGCCGGACGTCCACGACCTCGTCAGCGCGGCGTAGGTGCCCGGTGTGGTGATCACGTTCTGCGCGGCGCCGTTGACGCTGATGGTGGCGCCGGAGGTCCAGGCGGGGATGCGAAACCTCATCGTCCACGAGTCGCCCGCTGTGCCGGTGATGGTGAACGTCGTGGTGTCGCTCGCCGGGTAGGTCGTGCTCTGGGTGACGGTGATGCCGCGAGCCGACCACGTCAGCACTGATGGTGCGTACAGGTTCACGGTGAGCGTGGTGCCGTTGTGGAAGTAGATCGAGTCGGCGAGTTTGGTGTTGGTCTCCAGCGCGGTGCCCTGGCAGCACCAGAACGTGGTGTAGTCCGTGCTCCAGTTGCCGCCGCCCCACGCGGGACCGGTGTTGCCGCGCCGGTGGCCGGGGTTGAGGCCGGTGAAGTAGCAGATGTGACCGTGGGCGTCCGCCGGGTTCTGCTGGCCGATGAGGTGGTTGACCAGGGCGCGCTCGTAGTAGTCGAAGTAGGCGGCCCTGCCTGGGTCGGTCAGCCACAGCTCGCGGGTCAGGTCGAGCATGTTGTAGGTGTTGCACGCCTCGCACGCGTCGGTGCTCAGATATCCGGCGATGGCGTTGGGGGCGCGGAAGTGCTCGGCCTGGCTGTTGCCGCCGATGACGTAGGTGTGCGCGCCGACGGTGATGTTCCAGGCGTTGAGGGCGATGTCGCGGTAGCGGGTGGTGCCTGTCGCCTTGTACTCGCGCGCCGCGCCGATCCACTTCGGCACCTGCGTGTTGGCGTGCAGGCCGTTCAGCCGGTCCTGGTTGGACGCCAGCGGGTCGAACACGGCCGCGTGGTCGAACCGCTGGGCCGTCGTCAGCCAGCGGGAGTCGCCCGTCTGCTGGTACAGGTCGGCGAGCACCGCGTTCATGCCGCCGAACTCGGTTCCCAGGACGCCCTGCATCTGACTGCGGGACAACCGGGCGGTGCGCCAGTCGACCCAGCCGGCGAGGCGCAGCAGCACGTCCCGCGCCTGGGTGTTGCCTGTGAGGCGCCAGGCGTCCAGCAACCCCGCCAGCGTCTTGTGCAGCGAGTAGTACGACACGGCCTTGGGCGAGCCGGCCTCCAGTGCGTCGAAGTCCGACTCCGGGAAGCCCGCCAGATAACCGGCGGTGAACCCGGCGGCCGCGTTGTTCGCCTGGCACTTGGCCAGTTCGGCGACCATCTGGTTCGCCCGGTCGCGGCACGTCGTGTCGCCCAGCACTGCCCACGCCTGCGCCCACGCGGTGAGGAAGTGCCCTTGGCTGTGCGTGCGGAACGGGAAGTCCGGTGCCTCCCACCCGCCCAGCGGCGCGGCACCGCCGGTGGACAGGCGGTGGTTGGCGCGGAAGTTGTAGAGCAGCCGGTCGACGTCGACGAACTTCAGGTACGACAGCGTCCTGTTCTGGTTGTCCATCCACCGGCCCGGAGTCAGCCGGACCTCGGACAGGTCGAACGCGAAGGCCGACACGCCCGCGTCGCCGCGGACCGGTGGCACCGCGGCGGCCTGCGCCGGACTCGGCGTCAGCACCGGCGCGGTGGTCGCCAGCGCGGCCACCCCCGCTGCCTGCAGAAGCCTGCGCCGACTCAACGATGAGGACATGGGTGCTCCAGCCACTCGGCAACGCTGCTCGTACAGGTGTAGCCACGTCACCACGCACAGTCAATGCTAAATGTGAGCGTTCACTTTAGCTTTGAAAGGACCAGTAGCGGTCGTCAGTGTTATCGCTCACATGGGCCAGCCGCTGACGGTTCGGGCTCCCGCTGGTCAGGACCACGACGTCTCCCCGTCACGGGAGACGAACCTGCCCGTACCGGCTTCCGGTCCCCGGGTGGCGAGCGCGACGGTGCCTTCCGCGACGGTCTGGAACCCGCAGTTCCCGTTCAGCTCGGAGCCGTGTGAGCCCACGACGGCGTTGACCCGGACGCTGCGCGGCGTCCAGTTCGGGCAGGTCGAGGTCGACGATCGGCTTGAGCCGCACCACCCGGCGGTGGGCACCACGACGTCGACACCGCCGAAGGATTCCTCGACCGCGTTGAACGCGGCGGTCGTGGCAGTCCCGTCGGCGACGTCACCGCCCACGGCGGTCGCCTGCCGCCTTGATGCCCTCGACGACGGCCCTGCCGATCCGTCACCCACCGCCTACCCCGGTATCGACCGCGACTCGGCTCCCCCGTATGGCGCCGGGCGCACAACCTCCACCGCACAGTTCACACGTCGTCGGGGAGACCGCGAAGGGACGGCACATGAGGTTGCGCAAGGGTGAGCGGCGTGAGACGGGCGATCCCGGACTCGCCGTCGAGCTGCGTGAGGTCCGGAAGCGCTACGGCCGCGGTTCGGGGGCCGGGCAGGCCCCCGCGGGCGTCGACCCAGCCCTGCCGCGCGGCACGTTCACCCGCTGCATGACGTCGAGGACCTCCTCGGCGACGAGGATCACCGCGGAGGCGGCCTCGCCCGAGGCGACGGCTTTGAACACCCTGGCCAGTTCGACCGCGGCCCGGCGGGGACGGTACGCGGTCGGGGTGAGCCGCGGCACGACCGCACGTGGTGTCAGCTGAGCGTTGAACGTCCCGCCGGAGATCGCGAAGTCGTTGTAGAGGTCGAGGTTCGCGCTCGCGCTCGTCAGCCAGGTCGAGGCCGTCGCGGAACCGGTGTCGCGGATGGTGAACACGGGGTCCACCGGCGACGTGTTCTCGTTGATGGCCACGATGACGATCCCGGACCCGCTCTTGAACGCCGAGATGCAGGCGTTCGACTGCGGGTTCCCGGTCGCGGTCATCCGCGAGTAGCCGGGGCGGACCCACTTCGCGAAGTGCGCCATGTCGGCCCCGCGCTTGCTGATCTGCCCGTCCTCGCGCATGGGGCAGTGGGAGCGGCGGATGTACCACCACACGTAGGTCTGGAACCGGCCGTCCACCAAGGCCCGGTGGATGTGCTCGCCCACGTCGAGGGCCTGCGGCCACAGAACAGCGGAGTCGCTGCTGTTGGGGTGGTAGACCTCCGTCATCCACAGCTCCTCGCCGGCGCCCTTCCGCCGGAAGGGCGGGGAGGGAGGTCCGCCGGCTGGGTGCCGCAGAGGTGCGCGCCGATGATGTCCACGTTCGCCAGCGCGGCGGGGTCGTTGAGGACGGGGGCGGAGAGGTTCTTGTGGTCCTCGCGGCCGCATCGGTGGATCCACCCCGCCCAAGGCGTTCCGGGAGGTCTGCACCGGTCAGGTGAACAGGCCGTCGACCTGACCGGCGTGGTCCCCGAGCACCCGGCCGGGCTCCGTCCCGAGCACGCGGTCGAGCACGGTCGCGTACACGTCGCGGAAGTCCGTGGTCTGCTTGAGGTCGCCGTCGTCGAGGTCGGTCAGGCTCGGCTGCGCACCGTGGAACCCGCCCTGGACGTTCGCACCGAGCAGGAAGACCGGTCCCGCTGTGCCGTGGTCGGTCCCGTCGCTCGCGTTGGCGCGCACCCGCCTGCCGAACTCGGAGTAGACCAGCACGGTCGCCCGTTTCCCCACCCTGCGGACGAACGGCGTCAGGGCACCGTCCAGTTCGGACAGGAGGCGTTGCTGGGTGGCGCGCTCGTCGGAGTGCGTGTCGAACCCGCCCAGGGAAGCCGAGTAGACCCGGCACGGTGCCCCGGCCTCGATCAGACGGGCGACCACGTCGAGCTGAGCGCCGAGCGCGCCCCCTCCACCGGCCGAGGAGCCCTTGTCACGCTGCTCGTCCGGGTCGTCGCTCGGGATCTGCCCGCCCGTGGGAGAGCCGGTGAGGGTCGTGGCGGTGTGCCGGACGTCCGCGATGGAGCGGGCGACACGCGCCTGCCACTGTTCCTCGCCGTCCGATGTCCGTCCCAGCGCGGAGAACGCGTCTCCCAGAGGGCCTGATGGCAACTTCAGGCCGTTGAGCGGGAACGACGCCGCCGCGGTGCGTTCGCCTGCGAGCAGCGGTGGCAGCAGGGGTTCCACCGACAACGCGCGCAGCGGGTCGTCCCCCGCGGTCTCGTCGAGCCAGCGTCCCAGCCAGCCGGACGGCACCGACGTCCGCGGTGAGGCGGTCTGCCAGATGGCCATCGAGCGGAAGTGGCTGTGGTCGGGCTGGGCGTAGCCCACCCCGCGCACGATGGCGAGGCCCCGCTCGTCCCAGAGCTGTTTGAGGCCGTTCATGCCGGGGTTCAGGCCGAGCCCCTCCCCCAGGCCGAGCACCTCGTCCGGCTGGTAGGCCAGATCGGGGCGCGCGTCCTGGTAGGCGCGGTCCTCGGCGGGAACGACGGTGTTGAGGCCGTCGTTCCCGCCGTAGAGCGTCACGACGACCAGCACACCCTGGTTGGGGTCGAGCGGGTTGTCGGCCGCAGCGCTCATCAGGTCGTCCCAGTTCACCCGCGTGGCGCCGAACGCGAGGGCGCCGGCCGCGGTGACACCGGACAACGTGAGGAAACGGCGTCGGGTCAGGGTGTTCACGAGATCACCTGCTCACCACGTACTCGGGGGCGCTCGCCGCCACGACGACGAGCTGCACCGGATTGCCCTCGACCTTCTGCAGCGCGGCTTTCGACCGGTCGGACCAGGAGTCGACGCCGAGCAGGCGCCGCACGCCCTCGATCTCGTCAGCGCCACCGAGAGCGGACTTGAGGTCCGCGCGCTCGGCGACGAGCTTCGCGAGGTCGAGCCGGGAGGGCCACGCGGCCGTCGTCAGCCACGCGCCGCCCGCCGGCCAGCCACCCACGCTCGGCGGCCGGAACGGGACCTGCCCAAGGCCGCGCAACGAACGCAACAGCAAGTCGGCCTGCTTCTTGTTCAGGTCAAGCGGTTTCACGCCAAGTGCGCGCATCAGCCCCACGGCCCAGTCGACGGGTTGCTTCACCAGCACGTTCGCGGGATCGCGGAACGCGGCCTCGGAGGCGAGAGCGCGCAGCAACGACCGCGTGTCGCGCCGGAACGCGGAGACCAGCCGATCGAGGACGTCACGGGCCGGCGGCTGCGCGGACACGAGCCGGAACCACACCCTGCCCACGACGAACTCCGGGCTCTCCGGCCTGTCCAGGATGAGCGTCATCAGCGACTGCGCCGTGTACCGGTCGGTCTTGCCGAAGACTCTCTTCGCGCCGTCGTCACGGCGTTTGGCCACCAGCTCCGCCTTGCCCGTGTCCGCACGCACCGTCCACCCCGTCAGCGAGCGCGCGGCCTCCCTGACGTCGACCTCGTCGTAGTTGCCGATCCCCAGCGTGAACAGCTCCATCAGCTCGCGGGCGAGGTTCTCGTTCGCCGCGCCGACCCGGTTGTCGTTGCCGTCGAGCCACACGAGCATCGCCGGATCGACGACGAGGGCCTGGGCCAGGTCCGCGAACGGCCCGAGGCCGAGCCGCCGGAACGTCTCGTTCTGCGCGAGCATCAGCGCGGGCGACCGCACCTTCTGCTCGCTCGTCGCGAAGTGACCGTGCCAGAACCACGTCATGCGCTCGGCGGCGGGACTTCCGGCGCTGACCAGGCGGTCGAGCCACCACACCGCCAGCGCCTGTTCGTCTTCGGCTCGTCGGCGCGCAGCCTCCTTCTTGGCCTGGTCGTCGCCCTTGGCCGGCCGGGGCGGGCTGGCGAGCTGCGGCGGGGCGACACCAGCGGCACCGCCGGACAGCAGTGCGTCGAGCGCGGCGTCGTACGAGCGGTCGAGATCGCCGGGTCGCGGCCCCACACCGAGCCTGTCGTGCAGCCTCCTCACCGCGGCGCGTTCATCCAGTTGCACCATGACGGACAGTGTTCGTGAGACGCTGGCCCGCGACCAGGCCGTGCGAGGATCTTCAGAGTCACTTCAGGCCACGGCGAACACCGGAAGACGGACGTTCCACCCGCTTGACCGTCCACATCGGACTTCCTCTGCCGTTCTCCTTCCCGGACACGCGGTCCGTCGTGATCAGCTTGCCGGGTGGTCCGCGGAGTTCTGACACTCGACAGGGTCAGGACACGCTCGAAGAGCCGCGTGTTCTCAAGAGTTGCCGATGCGGGCGTTCGGACTCGTCGTGCCGGTCTTCTGCCCGGCACAGCTCCAGGGCCTCCTGCCAGGCCGCGGCGGCGTCGGCGACGGGGTCGGACGGGTCCGCGTCGCCACCCTCGACGCCGTCACCGCAAGCTCGTCTCACGCGGCATCGACACCGAGATCATCGGCCTCAAGCCCGCCAGTCACCACCCGCACCAAGCTGTCCGGTCGACTCACCGGCTCACACCGATCAGCCGCGAAACCGGGCCGCGTCCCACGTGGTGCCGTCTGGTTTCGCATACTCCGAGACCGTGGGCGCCCCCCGTGGCACGATGCCTGGCTGATCTCGACGAATTCAGCGGCCGGCGTTCACGGTGGTGAACATGCGAAAAGACGATCCCGTTCACGAGTGTGACCGGCGGTGAACTTGCAGTTCACAGCGCTGATCAGTTCGATTGTCGGTTACCTCCACATTCGATGCTGTTCGACGACAAGAATCGACTGGAACCGCGAAATACCGACATTGACCTCCTCTGAAGAACACCCATAACATCCGCTGGGAACCCGCCGCGCAGCCGACCGGAAAAGCCTTTCTCCGGCGCTTGAGGAGTGGAGTCCCATGGGTATTTCGGAACAGTCGGCGCGCCAGCGCCGTGCGCGCGCCGGGATGGTGTCGGGTGGTGCCGTTGTCGCACTCGTCACCGCGCTGGCCGCGTGGCCCGGTGTGGCCGCGACGGCGAACGCCGCGCGTACCTACGTGCTGAAGAACACCGGCAGCGGACTGTGCCTCGACGCGGGGGCTGGTTCGTCGAGCGGGACGCAGTTGCGTCAGCAGGCGTGTGCCGGTCAGGAGTGGGTGCTGACCGATGTGAGCGGTGGGGTGCGGATCAGCTCGGGAGGCTTGTGCGTCGGAGTGCGCGACGCGTCCACCGGTGCGGGCAAGCCGGTCCAACTCGAGACGTGCAGTGGTGCGGCGAGCCAGGTCTGGGCGCTGACGTCGAGCGGGTCGGACTACCGCCTGGTCAACGCCAATGGCGGGAAGTGCATGAACGTCAAGGACAACGCCGCGGTGGCCGGGGCGTTGGTGCAGACGAATTCCTGTGACAGCGCTGCCACCAAGCAGTGGACGCTCGGACCGGCCGATGGCGGGCCGACCAGCACGACCACGACCACCACCACTACGACGACCACGACTGGCACGCCGCCTGTCAACGCGTTGTACGTGTCGCCGTCCGGCCGTGATGGTGCTTCCGGCACGATCTCCGACCCGACCACGTTGACGTCCGCTCTCCCCCGCGTCGCTGCGGGCGGCACCATCTTCCTGCGTGGCGGCACCTACAGCTTCGCGCAGACGGTCACGATCCCGGACACCAACAACGGGACCGCTGCCGCGCGCAAGAAGCTGGTGGCCCACCAGGGTGAAAGGCCGGTGCTGAACTTCGCCGCACAGGCCGAGGACCCGGCCAACCGGGGCCTGGCCGTCAACGGCTCGTACTGGCACGTGCAGGGCGTCGTCGTCGAACGCGCCGGGGACAACGGCATCTTCGTCGGCGGCAGCCACAACATCTTCGAGCGCACGATCACGCGCTTCAACCGCGACACCGGTCTGCAGCTGTCCAGGGCGCTGTCCAGCACCCCGAAGGACCAGTGGCCGTCGTACAACCTGATCCTCAGTGCCGAGTCGCACGACAACGCGGACTCGGACGGGGAGGATGCCGACGGGTTCGCCGCGAAGCTCACGTCCGGGCCGGGCAACGTGTTCCGGTACTCCGTGGCGCACAACAACATCGACGACGGGTGGGACCTCTACACCAAGTCGGACACCGGACCCGTCGGTGCCGTCACCATCGAGGACTCGCTCGCGTACGAGAACGGCACCCTCAGCAACGGTGGCCAGGCCGGCAACGGGGACCGCAACGGGTTCAAGCTCGGCGGCGAGGACATCGGCGTCGACCACACCATCACCCGCACCATCGCCTACGACAACGGCAAACACGGCTTCACCTACAACCGCAACCCCGGCTCCATGGCCGTGTCCAGCAACCTCGGCGTCGACAACGCCGAGCGCAACTTCTCCTTCGACGCGGGCACTTCGGTGTTCCGCACCAACACCTCCTGCCGCGGCGGCAGCGGGAGCAACGACAAGGTCGTCGGCAACTCCGATTCCACCAACCAGTTCTGGACGGGCACCAACGGCTCGCGGTGCTCCGGCTTCACCGGGCCCCTGGGCTGGTCCTTCGCCTCCGACGGCAGACTCGTCGTCACCTTGGGCGGCAGAACCGTCGTGCTCTGACAGGAGATCCGGCACCGCCGCCGCGACAACTCCGCTCAAGGGAACGAGGTGTCCCATGGTTGCTCCAACGACGTGCGCACCGGGACGAGTCGCACCGGCAACACTCGCGTTGCGCAGGTTCACCCTGGTCGTGGCGCTGACCCTGTCCGCCGCGGTCGCCACCGCACCCCAGGCGTCGGCCTACCCCCTGCCGGGCAGGGTCACCGGTGACATCAGCGTGCACGACCCGAGCGCGGTGAGGCGCGCCGACGGCAGCTACCTGGTGGCCCACACCGGCACGAACATCGCCCTCAAGACCTCCACCGACCGGATCGCGTTCCGCGACGCGGGCTCGGCGTTCCCCGGCGGCGCGCCGTGGGCGACCCCCTACACCAACGGCGGCATCAACCTCTGGGCCCCGGACCTGTCCTATCGCGACGGACGGTACTGGCTGTACTACTCCGCCTCGACGTTCGGATCGAACCGGTCCGCGATCTTCCTCGCCACGAGCACCACCGGGAACGCCGGCACGTGGACGCACCGCGGGCTCGTGGTCGAGTCCCGGACGTCGGACGACTTCAACGCCATCGACCCCGACCTCGTCGTGGACGACCGGGGGCGCTGGTGGCTGAGCTTCGGCTCGTTCTGGTCCGGCATCAAGATGATCGCGCTCGACCCGTCCACCGGACTGCGGTCGGGCACGTCCCTCCGGTCGCTCGCCGGACGCGGCGGCGGGCCGGTCGAGGCGCCGACCATCGTCAAGCGCGGGGCGTTCTACTACCTGTTCGTCTCGTTCGACCACTGCTGCCGAGGCGCGGCCAGCACCTATCGAGTGGTGGTGGGCCGTTCCGGCAGCGTCACGGGACCGTACGTCGCCCGCGACGGCACCGCTCTGACGTCCGGTGGCGGCACGGAGGTCCTGGCAGGGCGAGGAAGTGTGCACGGGACCGGTCACCAGGACGTGCTCGCCGACGTGGACGGTGACGTCCTCCTCTACCACTACTACACCGACAGCGGCGCGTCGCGGCTCGGCATCAACCTGCTCGCCTACGACTCGGCGGGCTGGCCGTTCCTGAGGTGATGAGACCGGCACGCGCTCACCCCGGCTCAGCGCCGCGGCTGCCGGGTCAGTGGCCCAGCAGCCGCGCGCTCTCCTCGGCGCGGTGCAACGCCGCCAGCAGCGCCGCCCGCCCGGTGTGGTCGATGTCCTCGATCAACGCGTCCACCGCGGCCTCCCCGCCACGCTGGAGCTTGTCGGCCAGCGCGCGGTGGACGGCCGCCAGGCTCGCGGCGTCGAAGTCGGGGCGGACGAACGTGAGCAGCAGCCGCACCTCGTCCTCGCAGCGGCGGTAGCTGTCCAAAAGGTGCCGGTTGCCGGCCACCGCGACGATCGCGCGATGGAACGCGCTGTGCACACTCGTGAGCTCCCGCCACGACGGCCGCGGCGACCGCTCGGCCAGCGACTCCAGGCGTTCTGCCTCGGCCAGCACGGGGGTCAGGTCCGCGCCCGCGGCCAGCGCCATGCGCAGCGCGCCCAGTTCGAGCACCTTGCGGTAGTCGAAGACCTCGTCGATGCGGGCCCGGCTGAGCGGCGCGACGACCGCCCCGCGGTGGCGCTCGTGCGCCACCAGGCCGCGTTCGACCAGCAGCCGCAGTGCCGAGCGGACGGTGTGCCTGCCGACGTCGAACCGCGCGGCCAGGTCCTCCTCGCGCAAGCGGGTGCCGACCGGGTGCGCGCCGTCGAGCAGCTCGCCCCTCAGGGCCGCGGCGATCCGCTCGGGAGCGGCCATCACGGTGTTCACAGGCAGGATTGTGTCACAATTGACAAAGTGTTGTTCCACAATCGGGCGCGGGTCTGGGCCACAAAGGAGCATCGATGCAGCTCGACGACGTTCGCGTGCACGGCGAGTCCGGCCCGCCGGTGCTGCTCCTGCCCGGTGGCGCCGAGTCCTGCGACGGCTTCTTCCCCGGTCTGCGCGAGGGCCTGACGGCGACCGCCCAGGTGGTCGAGCACGACCGGCCGGGCACCGGGACGTCCGCCGCGGAGGGATCGCTCGCCGGTGCCGCCGCCGCGCTCAGCTCGGTGATCGAGCGGCTGGACCGCGGGCCGGTCGTCGTGGTGGGGCAGAGCCTCGGCGGCGCGGTGGGCGTGCTGCTCGCCCGCGACCACCCCGAGCAGGTGGCGGGTCTGGTGCTGCTCGACCCGACGCCGATCAACGACCCCCGGCTCTGCGCGACCACCGAACGCATGACGGTCGTGCTCGGCCGGCTGGCCGCGGTGCCCGGGGTGCGCCGGCTGGTCGCCTCGGCGTTCCGCTCCGCCGCGCTGCGGACCGCGCGGGGTCTGCGCCCCGACTGCGCCGCCGCGGCCGAGCGCACGGCGAACCTCGACATCGCGGTACTGGCACGGGCGGTCCGCGGCCTGACCGCCCTGTCCCGCGACCTGCGCGAGTCCGACCTCCCCCGGCTCCCCGCGGTGGTGGTGACGGCCGACCGCAAGCCGGGCCACGCGGTCCGCCGGGCCCACGAACGACTGGCCGCCGCCCTCGGCGGCGAGATCCGCAGCTGGCCCGGTGCAACGCACGGCGTGCACCTCGACCACCCGGACGAGGTGCTGGCCACCGTCCGCGAACTCGTCGGCCGGGTCGCCGCGGCGAGCTGACCCCGGCGAGCGCGACCGGTGGCCGCCGACGGAAAACCCACCGCCGCGTGGTTCAGCCGGACGGACGCGCTCGGCCGGGTGTCGAGTGCGTTCTGCGGGGTAGTCCCCGCGCTGCGCGGCATCAGCCGTGCGGTGCCGAAGGGGAAACCATGACCACGCTGAAACCCACACCGGTCATTCCGCACCCGACGCGAGCCGCACGGGGCCGCAAGGGCACTGCGCTGCTGAAGCTGTTCAACACCACCGATCACAAGCTGATCGGGATCATGTACATGATCACGTCGTTCGGCTTCTTCATGGTCGGCGGCGTGATGGCACTGCTGATGCGGGGCGAGTTGGCCCGCCCGGGACTGCAGTTCCTCTCGAACGAGCAGTACAACCAGCTCTTCACCATGCACGGCACGGTGATGTTGTTGCTCTACGCCACGCCCATCGTGTTCGGCTTCGCGAACTTCGTGGTGCCGCTGCAGATCGGCTCGCCGGACGTGGCGTTCCCGCGCCTGAACGCGTTCTCGTACTGGCTGTTCCTGTTCGGCGGGCTGATCGTGGTCAGCTCGTTCCTGACGCCGGCGGGCGCCCCGGACTTCGGCTGGACCGCCTACACACCCCTGTCGAGCGCGACGCACTCCCCCGGCATCGGCGCCGACCTGTGGATCTCCGGGCTCGTGGTGAGTGGTCTCGGCACCATCCTGGGCGCGGTCAACATGATCACGACGATCGTGTGCCTGCGGGCGCCGGGGATGACGGCGTTCCGGATGCCGGTCTTCACCTGGAACATCCTGGTGACGTCGATCCTGGTGCTGCTGGCGTTCCCGATCCTGACCGCGGCGCTGCTCGGGTTGCTCGCCGACCGGCACTTCGGCGCGCACGTGTTCGACCCGGCCAACGGCGGCGTGATCCTCTGGCAGCACCTGTTCTGGTTCTTCGGCCACCCCGAGGTCTACATCGTCGCGCTGCCGTTCTTCGGCATCGTCACGGAGATCTTCCCCGTGTTCGGCCGCAAACCGTTGTTCGGCTACAAAGGCCTGGTCTACGCGGCGATCGCGATCGCCCTGTACTCCGTGGTGGTGTGGGCGCACCACATGTTCGCCACCGGCGCCGTGCTGCTGCTGTTCTTCTCCCTCACCACGTTCATCATCGCCGTGCCCACCGGCATCAAGTTCTTCAACTGGATCGGCACGATGTGGAAGGGGCAGCTGACGTTCGAGACGCCGATGCTGTTCAGCCTCGGGTTCATCGTGACGTTCCTGTTCGGCGGCCTGTCCGGCATCCTGCTCGCCTCACCGCCCATCGACTTCCACGTGCACGACACCTACTTCGTGGTCGCCCACTTCCACTACGTCCTGTTCGGCACCATCGTCTTCGCCACCTACGCCGGTATCTACTTCTGGTTCCCGAAGATGACCGGCAGGATGATGAGCGAACCGATCGGCAGGCTGCACTTCTGGACCACGTTCGTCGGCTTCCACGCCACCTTCCTGGTCCACCACTGGCTCGGCAACCAGGGCATGCCGCGCCGCTACGCCGACTACCTCCCGTCGGACGACTTCACCTTCCTCAACACCTTCTCCACCATCGGTTCCTTCGTGCTCGGTGCGTCCGTGCTGCCGTTCCTCCACAACATCGTGCGCAGCTACCGCTTCGGGGAACCCGCCGGCGCCGACGACCCGTGGGGGTTCGGCAACTCGCTGGAGTGGGCGACCACCTCACCCCCGCCGAGGCACAACTTCCACGAACTGCCCAGGATCCGGTCCGAGCGCCCGGCGTTCGAACTGCACTACCCGCACATGGTCGAGCGGATGCGCGCGGAGTCCCACGTCTCGTTGTTCAGGGGTCCGGCGGGCATCGACAAGACCACCGACGAGGCGCTGGCCCCGACCGACCGCGACGCGGAGCACTGAGCCGTGGACGCCGCTCGCGAACTCAGAGAACTCCGCCGGATAGAGCGCTGGTTCACCGTCAACGACCCGGAACTGGCCGCGACCCTGAGCGCGCACGGCGCCACGCCGCCGAAGGCGAAGCACCGGTGGATGCGACTCGTGGTCGACGCCCTCGGCGCGCTGCTGGTGATCATCGGGGTGGTCACGGTCCTGTTCACGCTCGTGTTCACAGGGGTGCTGGTGCTGATGACGGGCGCGTGCTGGCACGCCACGTGCCGACGTCGGCGAGCTACGCCGTGAGCGCTGACCTCATCACGTGGCGGGCAGCACCACGCTGACCGGATCCCGGTCAGGACGCATTCCGCGCCACGCCGGATGCCGCAACCGCCCGTCCGACGTCCACTGGCGGAACTCCACCTCGCCCACCAGCCGCGGTTCGACCCACCGCGCGTCGCGGGCGTGCTCGCGCGGCACCTCGACGTCGAACGGACTGGTGGCCCGTTCCAGCCTCGTCAGCCGTCCCTGCAACTCGGCGAGGACCACCTGACTGAAGCCGGTTCCGACGTGGCCGACGTACACGAGCCGGCCTTGCTCGTCGTGAGCTCCGAGCAGCAGGGAGCCGATCTTGCCCGCGCGGTTGCCCTGGCCCGCGCGCCATCCGCCGATGACGACCTCCTGGGTGTACCGGAACGGTGTTTTCACCCAGGCGGATGACCGTCGGCCGGGCTCGTAGCGGGACTTGATCCGCTTCGAGACGATGCCCTCGAACCCGTATTGGCTCGCGACGCGCAGCACGTCCTCGGGCTCGGTGTCCGGGAAGCTCGGCGGCACCTGCACCGCGTGCTCACCGGGCAGACCCAGGTCGACCAGCATCGCCCGGCGCACGTCGTACGGCTTCGACACCAGCGACCGCCCGTCCAGGTGCAGCAGGTCGAACACGAAGTACGCGATGCGAGGCCGGCTCGGCCGCAGTTCACGCACACCCGGCGCGGCCTTGTCGCGCTGCTGCAGCAGCGCGAAGTTCGGGCGGCCGTGCTCGTCGAGCGCCACGATCTCGCCGTCGAGCACGGCGGTCCGGTGGCGCAGCAGGTCGGGCAGGACGTTCAGCTCGGGGAAGCGGGGCATGAAGTCGAGGTCGTTGCGGCTGATCAACCGCACCTCACGTCCCTGGCAGTGGGCGACGCCCCGGTAACCGTCCCATTTGAACTCCACGGCCCAGCCGTCGTCCCGCGGCGCGGTGCCCGGCGTGGCGAGCATGGGCCGGATGAGGTCCAGCGGCCGGTTCGCCGGCGCTGCGCTTCCCATCTCGCTACCTCCTCCGCCTCCTTCTCACGTAGTCATGGTCGGCGAGAATTCACGAGGTCGCGACACGAGGAGACAGCCGACAACCGCGGTGCGACGTCCGCGAAGGAGCGAATGTGGCCCCGGAAGCCCCCGGCCGAGGTCTGCCCATTTCGTTCATCAGCCGCCGCGCGAGCTCGATCGGCAGCGTCGCACCCGATCACGGACCTTCGTGAAGCGGTGGACGCTGCTCGTCGGGTCCGAGGTCCGGATCGGTGGCGTGGTGGGCCAGGCCGGCCAACGTCATGATCATGTCGGCGTTGGTGCCCGTCGGTGCGTAGAGCAGCAGTTCCTCCTCGGTGCTCACCGGAACGCGCTCGGCCACCCCGATGATAGGAAAACCTCGGACACAGAGCGGAACAGATGAGCAGGACCCGCGGCGAGACGACGTTCGCGGAGGCGGCTTCGAGCACCCTGGTGCAGCGGCGAGCGGACGGTGCTGACAGGCGGATTCAGCGCGGCCGCGACCTCGGACGGGTCCGGCCCCGCCCACTAGGTCGTCCTTCACCGATGATGGTCGAGAACTCTCCACGCCGACAGGCGGGTTGCCTGCATGGTCTCGTCCACAGTGAACGGACAGCATTGGTCTCGTTCGCTGTTTCCGTTGTGCGGGAAGAACATGTCGAGACTGAAGTCCGTTCGCCGTGGCGTGGTCCGGGTGGCCGGTGTCCTGCTGGCGGGTGCGTTCGCCGCCACGGCGACGGCCGGAACCGCGGGTGCCATCGTCAACGTGGAGGACTCCTCCGAGCGCTACCCGTTCATGAGCTCGATCCCGATGACCGTGCCGAGCGCGGGCGACGCCGAGGGCGTGTGCGGGGCGTCGCTGGTCCACCCGCGGTGGGTCGTCACGGCGGCACACTGCGCCGGCCAGGGCGAAGGAGGTGCGGTGCTGGACGGGACCGTGCGCATCGGCAGCGACCACCGGACCTCCGGCGGCACCGTCCGGGTCGTCGACCTCGTGGTGCGCCGCCCCGGCTACGAGGTGCTGCCGGGAATGCAGCCCAACCGCAACGACATAGCCTTGGTGCGCCTGGACCGCCCGGTGGCGCAGCGGCCGATCCGGATCGCCGACCGGGCCGGCGCGCCCGGCACCCCGACCCGGCTGCTGGGATTCGGCACCACGGTCGAGGGGGCCGGACCGGAGGAGTGGGAGTTCGCCGAGCGGCTGCAGCAGCTCGACACCCGTCGCGGCGCCGAGTCCGAGTGCGCGCCCGGCTTCGCGAACCGGACCCGCCTCTGCACGGTGAGCCCGAAGGCCGGCGCCATGGCGTGCTCCGGCGACTCCGGCGGGCCCCAGCTCCAACGCGACAAGTGGGGACGGCGGGAGTTGATCGGCATCACCTCCGGCCCCGGTGACGAGGACGTGCCCTGCGCGAACAGGTGGACGTCGTCGACGGGGGTCATGCCCACTTTCGGGTGATTGAGGTGTGGCCGGGGAACGTTCGTCCCCTCGCGGGCTACCCCCGGCGTGCTGCCGCACCACACCCGAACAGCCACAAAGGACGGTCGAGGGGCCACCCCGGCACCTCGGCTCCTCCGTCACGATCACGTGGGGGCCTCGATGCCGATGGACGACGACCGCTCGCGTGGCCGGGTGGTGGCGCGGAAGCGCCGGGCCCTCGCCGTACCCCTGCTGATGTCCCTGGTGGTCACGAGCTGCACCGCCGGGCCGTTCGGGCTCTCGACCTTCGGCGCCGCCGACGCGGCGACGGCCGAAGTGGCCGCACCGGCCGAGAAGACCACGGTGCTCGACGCACCGCCCGGCCCGGCGTCGGCGGTCGCGATGAGTTCGGCGCTCTTCCACCGCGCGCCGGTCGTGGTGGTGGCCGCGGAGTCGGACCGCGCGGCCTCGGCCGGGGCGGGCGCCCTCGCGGAACGGCTGGGCGTTCCGGCGCTCCAGGTTCCCGCCTCGGCGGAGCCGGCGTCGAAGGACGCCGTGCGCGCGGAGGTGGAACGGCTCTCGCCCCGGGTGGTGGTCACCGTGGGCCCCGACGCGCGCCGGGAGGTCGAGTCGTGGGCCGGTGGGGCCGAGGTGGTCGGGATCGACGCGCCGCGGGACAGCGGCAAGGCTCCGGAGCCGCCCTCCGGGTTGCCGGCCGTCGAGCGCGCCCAGCCGGTGGACGTGACGGTGCTGGCGGACGCGGGTCGTGACGACACCGCGGCGGTCGCCACGGCGCGGGCGGCCGGCGCTCGGGTCGTGCGGCTCGAGGGTGCCGATCCGAGGAGCGACCAGGCCGCGATCGACGCGTTGCGCGCGGAGCCCTCCGGCGCGTTGCTGGCGCTGGGCGGGGACTTCGGTCCGCCGGACCGGCTGCGCGGGCGGGTCGACATGGCGGTGCGCGGCGGTCAGCTGCCGGGCGGTGGACAGGTCCTGTTCCCCGGCCGGATGCTCGTCTGCCTCTACGGCCACCCGGACGGGCCCGCGCTCGGCGCGCTCGGCGAGCAGGACCTCGAAGGCACCATCACCCGCGCCAAGGAGCTGGCGAAGCAGTACGAGCCGCTCTCCGACGTGCCCGTCGTGCCGAGCCTCGAGATCATCGTCACCGTCGCGCACGGCTCCCCCGGCCCGGACGGCGACTACTCGGGCGAGAGCGACGTCGAGTCGTTGCGCCCGTGGGTCGACCGTGCCGGGAAGGAGGGCCTCTACGTGATCCTCGACCTGCAGCCGGGCCGGGCGCGCCTGGTGGACCAGGCGAAGCGGTACGCGTCGCTGCTCGAACAGCCCCACGTGGGCCTGGCCGTCGACCCGGAGTGGAAGCTCGGGCCGGACCAGGTGCCGTTGCAGCAGATCGGCGGTGTCGACGCCGCCGAGGTCAACGAGGTCTCCGCGTGGCTCGCCGGCCTGACCGCCGCGAAGTCGCTGCCGCAGAAGCTGCTCGTGGTGCACCAGTTCCAGCTGACGATGATCCGCGACGAGCAGGCCCTCGACACCGGCCGCGACGAGGTGCAGCTGCTGATCCACATGGACGGCCAGGGCACCACGGGCCAGAAGGTGGACACGTGGAACTCCGTCGTGGGAGCGCGGCCGGGCGACCTGCCGATGGGCTGGAAGAACTTCTACGACGAGGACAAGCCGATGCTCACCCCGGAGCAGACCATGACCTACGAACCGAAGCCGTCGATGGTCTCCTACCAGTGACGCCGGGTCAGGTCTGGCAGACGCAGCGGTAGAACCGGGCGGCACCGAGCTTGTCGATCACGTCGTGCGCGGGCACCTCCTCGGATCCGAAGAGGACGGTGCGCTCGAAGCGGTCGCCGCCGCACCCGGACCTCGGCGTCCACACCAGCAGCTCGATCTCGTGGTCCGGGTGCTCGGCCTGCAGGCGCGCGAGAACGGCGTCGCCGGCGTCGGCGGTGCGCACGCCGCCTTCGGGCGACTCGGCCGCGACCACGGCGACGAGGTGGGCGATGCCGAACTGCCAGAGGTGCAGGGTGCGCGCGCCGTCCTCCTGGCGGTCGGAGAACGTCCACCGCGGGTCGTTGCGGAGGAGCTTCGCCTCCGAACTCCCCGGCAGGACACGGGATCCGCTCAGGCCGCGGGCGCAGCGCAGGCGGGCGAGCTGGTGCAGGAGCGCCTGGCGGACGGGCTCCACCTCGGCGACGAGCCCGGCGAGCTCGTCCAGTCCCGGGGCGTCCGGGTGGTTGAGGCGCCACCTCGCCAGTTGCCGCGCCATCGTCGCGTGGCCGACGCCGACGTCGTGGTACTCCTCCTCGAGCTGGTCGCACCACGAGCCGTCGGCGTCTTCCACCGCCATCCCGGACAACTCGCGCGCCAGCGCACGCGCCTCGCTCAACTCGGCGCGCAGGCCCGCCAGCGCGACGGGCACCATCTCGATGCCCAGGTCCGAGGGCTCGGCCGGATGCAGGTCTCCCACCCCCGCAACGATACGAACGGAAAGGCCACAGTGGATGATCAACACCCGGTCCGCGCCGCAGATTCGCCAATCCGTGCGACCCGGCCGTGCACGCGGATCGCCGCTGCCGCAACACGAAGAGGCGATCAAGGCCTCGACGGGCACGCTGGGTGACGAAATCCCCGTGTCGGATTCATTCGATGTGGGCGCCTGAGCGCGGACTCGCGGGGTAACCGCCCGCAGCCGCATCGACTGAGGGAGCCCGTCCTTGGACCGCAAGAAGATCGTGCCCTGCGCCGGGAAGCTGGCCGGGCTGTGCCTGCTCGCCGGCGTGCTGCTCGCAGGACTCCTCTTTCCGGTCACCGCGGGGATGGGGGTGCTGTCCAACGAGCTCAGCGACCAGGTGGACGCCACCCTCGCGCAGATGTTGAACACCGACCCGCCGTTGATGACGACCGTGACCGACAGGGACGGTGCGCCGATCGCGTACCTGTACGACCAGTACCGGGTCCGGACACCGCCGGACAGGATCTCGCCGCACATGAAGGACGCGTTGCTCGCGATCGAGGACCGCCGCTTCTACGACCACCACGGCGTCGACTGGCTCGCGACCGCACGGGCGGCGGCCCGCAACAACGCCAGCGGCGCAGTGGAGCAGGGCGCGTCGACGCTGACGCAGCAGTACGTCAAGAACTACCTGGTGCACGTGCTCGCCCGCGATGACACGAGCGCCCAGCGCCTGGCCCAGGAGCAGAGCGTCACCCGCAAGCTCCGCGAGGCCCGAATCGCCGTGGGCGTGGAAACGGCGCTGGGCAAGGACGAGATCCTCGCGCGCTACCTCGACCTCGTGCCGTTCGGCTTGACGATCTTCGGGATCGCCGCCGCGGCGCAGGCCTACTTCGGCACGACCCCGGCCGAGCTGACCGTGCCCCAGGCCGCGATGCTCGCGGGCATGGTCAACAGCCCGAGCGCGCTCGACCCGGAGACGCGGCCCGACAAGGCCTTCGAACGCCGCAACCTCGTCATCGACGCGATGGCGGCCGACGGGAGGCTCTCGGCCAAGGACGCGGCACGCCACAAGTTCGCTCCGCTCGGACTGAGCAAACCCGTCCGTCCACTGCGGACCGGGTGCGTGGGCGCCGGTCCGTCGTACGGCTTCTTCTGCTCGTTCCTGGTCGAGTACCTGGGCGAGTCCGGGTTCAACCTGGAGGAGCTGAAGATCGGCGGCTACCGCGTGGAGACGACGCTGGACCCGCGGATCACCGAGCACGCGAAGCAGGCCGTCGAGGCTCAGGCGCCGAAGAACACCCCCGGTGTCGCGAACACCATGGCGGTCGTCCGTCCGGGCAAGGACGCGCACGAGGTCGTCGCGCTGGTCGCCAACCGCGACTACGGGCTGAAGCAGGAGGAGTTCCAGACCCAGTTCGACCTGCCGAGCGGGGTGGAGAACAAGTTCGGCACGGGCTCGGTCTACAAGATCTTCACCGCGGCCGCCGCGCTGGAGAAGGGGATCGGCATCGACACGGTGATCCCCTCCCCCAACACGTACACGTCGAGGGTGTTCAAGGGCGGGGCGCGCTCATGCCCTGCCACCGGGGAGCCGGACACGCGCTGGTACTGCCTCTCCAACCACAACGACCGCTACCCGCCGCAGATGCCGCTGAAGCAGGCGCTCGCCACCTCCCCCAACACGGCTTTCGTGATCCTGGAGGAGAAGACCGGCGTCGACGCGGTGGTGGACATGGCGTCCCGGCTCGGCATGCGCAGGACGATGGCCACCAACATCGCCGGTGTGCGGCCGACGCCGAAGGCACCCCGGGACCTGCGGCTGTCCCAGGCGCAGTACTACGCGTCCAACGCCAACGCCTCCTTCACGCTGGGTCCCGCACCGTCGAGCACCCTCGAACTCGCGAACGTGGCGGCGACGGTCATGAGCGGCGGCACGTGGTGCAAGCCCACCCCGGTCCGCCGGGTCCTCGACCGGAACGGCCGGCCCGTCGAGCTGGCGAAACCACCGTGCGAACAGGCGGTGCCGAAGAAGCTGGCTGACGCGCTGGCCGTCGGGCTCAGCGAGGACGCCACAGGCACGGGCAGCTCCTCGAACGCCGCGCGCAAGGCCGGGTGGACGCGCCCGATGATGGGCAAGACCGGCACGACCGAGGAGTACAAGTCCGCGGCCTACGTCGGGGCCACGCCCGACTACGCGGGCGCCGTCCAGGTGTTCAACGACGGCACCTCGCCGAAGGGCATCTGCATCGGCTCCGGGCCGCCCCGGCTGTGCTCCCAGGGCAACGTCTACGGCGGTACCGTGCCCGCCGCGACCTGGTTCGACACGATGGTGAAGGTGCACGAAGGCCTGCCCGAGAAGCCCCTGCCCGAGGTCGAGGACCGCTACCGCCACGGCGACAGCAGGATGTCCGTGCCGGACGTCGTCGGCACGGACGTCACCAAGGCCTCGGCGGTGCTGCGCCAGGCCGGTCACCAGGTGACGACGGTGTCCGTCAGCTCCCCCCGACCTCGCGGCACCGTGATCGCCCAGTCGCGCAAAGGTTCTTCCCTGCAAGCCGCGCCGGTGACGCTCTCGGTGAGCAGCGGCCCCGCCGCGCCGACGACTCCCCCGCCGGACCTCGCCTCGTCCACCGCGGTCCCGCCGCCCCCGGACCCCGGGCGGCCCGCCGCCGCTCCTCCGCGATGACACCGTTCGAGTGATCATCGCGGGACGGACGGCGGGCCTTCCCGCACGTCGTGCCCCCGGCGTCCGCTCGGCGGGACGAACAGCTCGGCGCCGAGGTCCAGTAATGTCGTTCGGGTCGTGAGGTTTGCTTGAACACACAGGTCTGCCTCCACGTGTTCGAGTCGTGCAGTGGAGGACCTGGGATGAGTGGCACGAGCGCGCCTGCTGACGGTCGGGACGCGCGAAGAGCAGTCGACCTGCCCGAACTGCGGCAGTTGCTCGCCGGGCTCACCGCCGTGCGCGACGGCGACTTCGGCATCCGCCTGCCCGACGACTCCGACGGGCTGCTCGGGGAGATCGCGACGGTCTTCAACGGCATGGTGGACCAGCTGTCGCTGTTCACCTCCGAGGTCACCCGCGTCGCCCGGGAGGTCGGCACGGACGGCCGCCTCGGCGGCCAGGCCGAGGTGCCCGGGGTGTCCGGCACCTGGAAGGACCTCACCGACTCGGTGAACGCCATGGCGGGCAACCTGACGAGCCAGGTCCGCGACATCGCCCAGGTCGCCACCGCGGTCGCGCGCGGCGACCTGAGCCAGAAGATCGACGTCGACGCGCGCGGCGAGATCCTCGAGCTCAAGAACACCGTGAACACGATGGTCGACCAGCTGTCGTCGTTCGCCGACGAGGTCACCCGCGTGGCCCGCGAGGTCGGCAGCGAGGGCAGGCTCGGCGGCCAGGCCGAGGTGCCCGGCGTCGGCGGGGTGTGGCTCGACCTCACGAACTCCGTGAACTTCATGGCGGGCAACCTGACCGACCAGGTCCGCAACATCGCCCAGGTGACCACCGCCGTCGCGCGCGGCGACCTCAGTCAGAAGATCACCGTCACCGCGCGCGGCGAGATCCTCGAACTGGCCAACACCATCAACACGATGGTCGACCAGCTCAGCTCGTTCGCCGACGAGGTCACCCGCGTCTCCCGCGAGGTCGGCACCGAGGGCGCGCTGGGCGGCCAGGCCGACGTGAAGGGCGTCTCCGGCACGTGGCGCGACCTCACCGACTCGGTGAACTTCATGGCGGGCAACCTGACCGCGCAGGTGCGGTCCATCGCCCAGGTCGCCACCGCGGTCGCCAGGGGCGACCTCAGCCAGAAGATCACCGTCACCGCCAGGGGCGAGATCCTGGAGCTGAAGAACACGATCAACACGATGGTCGACCAGCTCAGCTCGTTCGCCGACGAGGTGACCCGCGTGTCGAGGGAGGTAGGCACGGACGGCCGCCTCGGCGGTCAGGCGGACGTGAAGGGCGTCTCCGGCACGTGGAAGGACCTCACGGAGTCCGTCAACGTCATGGCGGACAACCTCACCGCGCAGGTGCGGTCCATCGCCCAGGTGACCACGGCCGTCGCGCGCGGCGACCTGAGCCAGAAGATCCGCGTCGACGCGCGCGGCGAGATCCTGGAGCTCAAGGAGACCATCAACACGATGGTCGACCAGCTCTCCGGTTTCGCCGACGAGGTCACCCGCGTGTCCCGCGAGGTCGGCACCGAGGGCAACCTGGGCGGCCAGGCGACGGTGCGGGGCGTCTCCGGCACGTGGAAGCACCTGACGGACAACGTGAACGTCATGGCGTCCAACCTGACCAACCAGGTCCGGTCCATCGCCCAGGTCGCCACCGCCGTCGCGCGTGGCGACCTCAGCCAGAAGATCACCGTCGAGGCCAAGGGCGAGGTCGCCGCGCTGGCGGGCGTCATCAACACGATGGTCGACACGCTGTCCGCGTTCGCCGACGAGGTCACGCGCGTGGCCCGCGAGGTGGGCACCGAGGGCATGCTCGGCGGCCAGGCGCGCGTGCCGAACGTGGCGGGCACGTGGAAGGACCTGACCGACAACGTCAACTTCATGGCGAACAACCTGACGAACCAGGTGCGCAACATCGCCCAGGTGACCACCGCGGTCGCGCAGGGCGACCTGACGAAGAAGATCGACGTCGACGCCCGCGGCGAGATCCTCGAACTCAAGACCACGATCAACACGATGGTCGACCAGCTCTCCTCGTTCGCCGCCGAGGTGACGCGCGTGGCGCGGGAGGTCGGCAGCGAGGGCCGGCTGGGCGGCCAGGCCGAGGTCGAGGGCGTCTCGGGCACGTGGAAGCGGCTCACCGAGAACGTGAACGAGCTCGCCGGCAACCTGACCCGGCAGGTGCGGGCGATCGCCGAGGTGACGAGCGCGGTGGCCGAGGGCGACCTGACCCGGTCGATCACGGTCGAGGCCTCCGGTGAGGTCGCGGAGCTCAAGGACAACATCAACTCGATGGTCGGGTCGCTGCGCGACTCCACCAAGGCCAACCAGGACCAGGACTGGCTGAAGTCGAACCTGGCGCGCATCTCCGGCCTGATGCAGGGCCGCCGCGACCTCGCCGTGGTCGCCGAGCTGATCATGGACGAGCTGACGCCGCTGGTCTCCGCCCAGTTCGGCGCGTTCTACCTGGCCGACGACGCGGACGACCGCCAGGAGCTGCGCCTGATCAGCTCCTACGGCCACCCGGACGACGACTCGCGGCCGACCCGGTTCCAGTTCGGGCAGTCGCTGGTCGGCCAGGCCGCGCGCAGCCGCCGCACCATCGCCGTCGACGAGATGCCCGCCGACTACGTCGCCATCACCTCCGGGCTCGGCCGCACCGCGCCGGTGAACCTCGTCGTGCTGCCGATCGTGGTGGAGGACCAGGTCCTCGGCGTCATCGAGCTGGCGTCGGTGCACCGCTTCACCGACATCCACCGCGACTTCCTCGAACAGCTGATGGAGACCGTCGGCGTCAACGTCAACACCATCATCGCCAACGCCCGCACCGACGAGCTGCTCGTCGAGTCGCAGCGCCTGGCGGGCGAGCTGCAGTCGCGGTCCGGCGAACTGCAGGTGCGCCAGGAGGAACTCCAGCGCTCCAACGCCGAGCTGGAGGAGAAGGCCGCGCTGCTGGCCACGCAGAACCGCGACATCGAGGCCAAGAACCTCGAGATCGAGCAGGCGCGCCAGGAGCTCGAGACCCGTGCGCGGGAGCTCTCGCTCGCGTCGAAGTACAAGTCGGAGTTCCTGGCCAACATGAGCCACGAGCTGCGCACCCCGCTCAACAGCCTGCTGATCCTCGCCCAGCTGCTGGCGCAGAACCCGAGCCGCAACCTCACGCCGAAGCAGGTCGAGTACGCGGGCATCATCCACTCCGCGGGCTCGGACCTGCTGGGCCTGATCAACGACATCCTCGACCTGTCGAAGATCGAGGCGGGCAAGATGGACGTCACGCCCGAACGCGTGCCGCTGCGGCAACTGCTGGACTACGTCGAGATGACGTTCCGACCGCTCACCTCCCAGAAGGGGCTGGGCTTCCAGCTGACCACCTCGCCGGGCACACCGCCCGAGCTGGTCACCGACGACACGCGACTGCAGCAGGTGCTGCGCAACCTGCTCTCCAACGCCGTGAAGTTCACCGAGACCGGCGGGGTGGAGCTGCGCATCGGGCTCGCCGACCCCGAGGAGCTGCCGCTCGCGGTCCGGGCGCACGGGCCGGCGATCGCGTTCCGGGTCAGCGACACCGGCATCGGCATCGCCGAGCACCAGCTCGACTCGATCTTCGGCGCGTTCCAGCAGGCCGACGGCACGACGAGCCGCAAGTACGGCGGCACGGGTCTCGGCCTGTCGATCAGCCGGGAGATCGCCTACCTCCTCGGCGGCTCGATCACCGCGGAGAGCGCGCTGGGCAAGGGCAGCACGTTCACGCTCTACCTCCCCGTGCACAGCACGGACTTCACCGAGCAGCCGCGGGAGACGACCGCGGAGGAGCTGCCCTCCGCACCCGCGGAGGAGCCCGCGCCGGTCCCCGTCCACCGGCGGAGGCTGCTCGTCGTGGAGGAGCGGCCGCAGGGCCTGCTGTCGCTCGTCGCGCAGAGCGCCGTGACCGACCTGTCCGCGAGCAACGACCCGCGCGGACCGGTCGAGGTGGTCACCGCGGTCGGCAGGGAGGAGGCCGCGGCGGCGCTCGCGACCGATCCGTGCCACTGCGTCGTGCTGGAGCTGGACATGCCGGACGGCGCCGCGCTCGCGTTCCTGGAGGCGCTCGACGGCGATCCGGCGACCCGCACGATTCCCGTGCTGGCGCACAACAACCGGAGGTTGTCGCCCTCGTACGAGAAGGAGCTGCAGGCGCGCAGCGGCACGCGGCCGCTCGAACTGCTGTCCAGTTTGGACGAACTGCGCGAGCGGATCGCGTTGCACCTCGACGCCGACGGTCCCGAGGACGTGCTGCCGCTCGTGCGGCCGGAGCAGCCGCGGCCACCGGCCCGCCAGCAGGGCAACGGCGCCCTGGCCGGGCGGACGGTGCTGATCGTCGACGACGACGCCCGCAACCTGTTCGCGCTCAGCAGCATTCTGGAACTGCACGACATCCGCGTGCTGCACGCCGAGAACGGCAGGGAGGGCATCGAGGCCCTGACCGCGCACCCGGAGATCGACCTGATCCTGATGGACGTGATGATGCCGGAGATGGACGGGTACGCCGCCACCGCCGCCATCCGCGCCATGCCGGACCACGCGGAGCTGCCGATCATCGCGGTGACCGCGAAGGCGATGCCCGGCGACCGCGACAAGAGCATCGCCGCGGGAGCGAACGACTACGTCACCAAACCCGTCGACGCCGACGACCTGGTCTCGTGCATCCACCGGTGGATGCGGTCCCGGTGACCGCGGACGAGGTGGGCGTCGGGCGGCTCGCGGGCACCGTCGCCCGCCTGCGCAGGGAGATCGACGAGGCGCGGGCCGAGGCGGACGGCCGCGCGCTGGTGGAACTCGCGAAGGGTGTGCTCGTCGAACGGCTGCGCTGCGGTCCCGCGCAGGCCGCGGCACAGCTCGCCCTGCTCGCCGAACGCGCGGGCACCACGCAGTTCACGCTCGCCGTCGACATCATCAACGAGGTCTCCGGCGACGAGCTCACCGCCGTCCCCGCGGCGGGAACGGACACCGCCACCGCGATCCGGTTGCGCACGGCGGAAAGCGGCGCCCTGCACGCCGGCGACACGCAGTCCGTGGCCGAGTCGCTCTTCGCCCACGCGCTCGCCCCGCTGGGCGCGAGCGCCGTGGCGATCTGGCTGGCGGGCGCCGACTCCTCGCTCACCCTGGCCGGGCACGCCGGGTTCGCGGCGGGCGAGGCGAACCGGTGGCGCTACGTCCCTCCGGGCGTGCCCACCCCGGCGCGGCGCGCGCTCGTCGAACGCGAGGCGGTGTGGATCCCCGACCTCGGCGAGTCCGGTCTGCCGTCGATCGGGTCCACCCTGCGCGGCCGCGCCACCGTCCCTGCCGGAACCGGCGGCCGGATCGCGGGCGTCCTGGAGATCTGCTGGTCCTCGCCACTGCCGCCGCAACCGCTCAGCGTGCTGAAGCAGGTGGAGGCGCTGGCGGAGCTGTGCGCGGCCACGCTCGACAGCACGGCACCCGCCGGCCCCGCCGCGCCCGCCCCGTCCGAGCTGACGGACCTCGCGGACGGCCTGCTCGACCCGGCCCTGGTGCTGGGCCCGGAGGTCTCGCCCGACGGGACGATCACCGACTTCCGGGTGCACCACGTCAACAGCGCGTTCGTCGACCTCGCGGGCAGGCCGCGCACCGCCGTGGCCGGCAAGACCCTGCTGGAGGCCTATCCCCTGGCCGCCGCCGAGGGCGACCTGTTCGACAAGATCGCGCACGTGCTCGCCACCGGTGAGGCGTTCCGGGCCGAGCAGATGAACCTCGCG
The DNA here is from genome assembly GCF_024125735.1 of Lentzea sp. HUAS12. Lineage (NCBI taxonomy): Bacteria > Bacillati > Actinomycetota > Actinomycetes > Pseudonocardiales > Pseudonocardiaceae > Lentzea > Lentzea sp. HUAS12. Next base: position 1,167,288 of record NZ_CP099738.1, on the reverse strand, counting down.
GCGCTGGTCGACGAGGTCCCGCTCACGGTGACGGCCGGGGTGAGCATCACCCGGCACGGCGCGCTGGTCCTCGTGGTGTGGCGGGTGCAGGACGAGACGACCCGCCTCGCGAACCTGTTGCAGCACGCCCAGCGCCTCGGCCGCGTCGGCGGTTTCGAGGAGGAGCGGCACAGCGGCACGATCGTCTGGAACAGCCAGCTCTACGCCCTCCACGGCCGGGACCGCGGCGCGGGCCCCATCCCGCTGGAGGAGATCGCGGACCACGCCCACCCGGACGACGTGCCCGCGCTCAACGGGTTCGTGCAGACCGTCCTGCGCGACCACCGGCACGCCTCCGCGGCGTTCCGCCTGCAGCGGCCGGACGGCGTGACCCGGCACGTCCGCGTGATCGCGGAACCCGTGCTCGACCCCCTGGGGACGCTGCTCGCCGTCCGCGGCGCCTACCAGGACATCTCTGCCCAGCACTGGACCGAGGTCGCGCTGTCCGCGACCCAGGACCAGCTCGCGATCACGGCCCAGGAGGCGGCGGAGCGCAACAGGCTGACGTTGCAGCTCCAGCAGGTGATCATGCCTCCGACCCATCCCACCCTGGAGGCCTTCGGACTGCGCGTCGCCGTGCGCTACCAGCCGGCCGCGCAGGAGGAGCTGGTCGGCGGCGACTGGTACGACGCCGTCGTGCTGCCGTCGAAGCAGATCCTGGTCTCCGTCGGCGACATCACGGGCCACGGCGTCAAGGGCGCGACCGGAATGGTCGTGCTGCGCAACGCGTTGCGCGGTCTCGCCGCCACCGGCGCGGGCCCGGCCCAGCTGCTCACGTGGCTCAACCTGGTGGCCCACCACCTCGCCGACCACATCTTCGCCACGGCGATCTGCGGCGTGTACGACCCGAACACCCGCGTGCTGCGGTGGGCCCGTGCGGGCCACCTGCCACCGGTGCTGGTCCGGGGCGGGCGCGGCGAACTGCTGCCGATGCTGCCCGGCATGATGCTCGGCGCGTTCGCCGAAGCGTCCTACGTGGAGGGAGAGGTCGTCCTGGAGTCCGGGGACACGCTGGTGCTCTACACGGATGGCCTGGTGGAGCGCAGGGACCTGCCGCTGGACGACTGCCTCGACCGGCTGTGCGCCGCCGCGCAGGAACCACGGGCGAACCTCGACGAGCTGCTGGACCACCTGCTGGTGCACAGCGACTCCAACACCGACGACGACACGTGTGTCGTCGGTGTGCAGCTGCCGTGACGAGAGCCTGGGTTCCGGCCCGCAACGCCGTGAAGCGCCCGGCTGGAAGGTTCAGCCGGGCGCTTCACTGTTGGCACACGCCCATCGCGATCGACGCCTCTTCAGACGACGACGACCGCGGCTGCACGGGCGCGCCTGGTCACCACCACACCGCGCAAAACGCCGCCCCGGGCCGTACCGGCCCCGAAGTGATCAACCGGTAGGAAACCGGTGCGTCGCCGGCCTTGCGCGGTGTGCGCGCGGATCAGCGGTCCGAGTCGCCGTGGACGTCGAGGTCCGGGTTGGCGCACGTACCGCTGTCGTTGTTGGAGAACAGCGGCACCGCGATGACGTTCACGTCGACGTGGCAGACGTTGATGTCGCTGAGGACCTCGGACTCGTCGAGGTTGACCAGGCCCACCTGGTGGGTGTGGTCGTACCGCGGAGCGATGTCCACGGGCTCGTCCTGCGTCGCGAACGCGGGCGTGCCCATCATCAGGAAACCCGCGCCCACAGCGGCCACGGCACAAGCCTTCTTCAGCATCACGTCTTCTTCCTCGAGAACCGGGTGGATCGAACTGCGGGGGTGCTACGACGGGAGGCGGAGCAGGCATCCCTGGTCACACGCTCCGCCTCCGTTCGGCGGACGGCGCGCCGTCGGGGCAGGGCGCCGTCTCACGTCACTTGTCGTCGGGGTTGGCGCACAGGCCGCTGTCGTTGCCCGACAGCGCCGGCACCGCGATGACGTTGACGTCGATGAAGCAGGCGTTGATGTCGCTCAGCACCTCGGAGTCGTTCAGGTGCGCGACACCGGACTGACCCGTGATGTCCAGCTCGGGGGTGTCGGCCAGCGCGGCGGAACCCATACCGAGGAAAGCGCCCGCGATAGCGACGGCCGCCCCTGCCTTCTTCAGCACAGAAATCTCCTCAATCAAATCTTTCGGGAACTGACCGCGGCAGCGGCGAATGCCGTCCGCAAGTCCGCCAGGACCGTATCCAAACGATGCGGGCGAAGCAAAATCAGCGATGGCGCCGCAGCGTTCGGAAAGCCTCCAAACCACACCTTCGAGTGATGCATTGTTTTGGAGGTTTGAGCGCCACCGACGAGATGAGCTGCCGAAATCCGACACATTCGCAGCGACACCTTTCCATGGGGTGAACAATCGTGCCCCAGGATCTCCACCAGGCCCGCCGCCGCCCCGCCAGGCACGCTCACGCCACGCCAGGCCGCACCGGCCCGCCGAGCACGTCCGACAAAGGCGCACCTGCGTTTGTCGGCGGCACCGGAAACCAATACGGTCACGAACCGAGATCACCGGAACTGGTCGAGTTGAGCCGGCAGCTCGAAATCACACCGAGGATGTGACCGGTCGAATGCGAATCGCGATGGTGTCCGCGCAGGCGAGTCCGCTGGCGGAATGCACGGCACAGGGCGCGCACGTCACCGAACTCTGCGCGGGATTGAGCGCCTCGGGCCACGACGTGGTCGCCTACACCCGGCGCGACGATTCCACGTCTCCCGACGTGGTGCGCGCCGACGAGGGCCACGACGTGGTGCACGTGCCCGCCGGGCCCGCCCGCGTCATCACCGAGGACGAGTTCACCGCGCACCTCGGCGACTTCGCCGCGTTCCTCGCCGAGCGGTGGCGGGTGCTCCCGCCGGACGTCGTGCACTCGCACCACTGGACGTCCGGACTCGCCTCGTTGATCGGCGCGCACCACCGGCAGATCCCCGTGGTGCACTCCTACCACGGTCTCGGGGAGTCCCCGGAGCGGCAGCGCTCCGACGCCGAGACCCTCCTCGCGCGCCGGGCCGCGTGGATCACGGCGACGAGCGCGGAGGAGGCCGCTCACCTCTGGCAGCACGGCGTGCGCCGCGCCAGGGTGTCCGTCGTCCCGAGCGGCGTGGACGCGTCCCTGTTCACCCCGGAGGGCCCGGCCGAGATCCGCGACGGCCGGATGCGCGTCGTCACCGCGAACCTGGATCCCTGCAACCGCACGGCGATCGACGCGGCTCTGTCCACACTGGACCACGTCGAGCTGGTGGACGTCAGCCCCCTCCCCCGCCGGGTGCGGCCGGGGGTGCTGAGGTCGGCGGACGTGGCGTTGTGCGCCCCCTCCGCCGACACGTTCGGCAGCACGGCACTCGAGGCGATGGCCTGCGGCGTTCCCGTGGTGGCCACGGCGGTGGGCGCGCTCAGCGACATCGTCCTGCCGGACGTGACGGGCCTGCTGGTGCCGCCGCGGGACAGCGGACGGCTGGCGCGGTCGCTCAAGACGCTGCTCGCCGACGAGACGCTGAGGGAGCAGTTCGGCATCGCGGCGCGCGACCGCGTTCTCAGCCGGTACTCGCGACGCCGGCTCGCACAGGAGACGCTGGCCGCGTACGAGCATCTTGGCCTTGCCGCGCACGGTGACCGCTCCCGGTAGGCATCGGTACGGCGTCGGCGGCGCGATCCGCGCTCAGCAGGACCCATCGTGGTCCTGAGCGGGAATCGCGCCGCCGCCTGGGCCCCGCACTAGATCGGCAGCGTCTCGCCGCGCCTCACGACCCGCACGCCCCTCTCCTGCCGCCGCGCCGCCTCCGCGGTGAAGTCCGACAACGGCGACTTCATGACGGTGTACTCCTCGTAGTGCACGGGCACGGTGGTGCGCGGCGCGAGCAGCTCCACCAGGTCGGCTCCCTGCACGCCGTCCATCGTGAGCAGCACTCCCAGCACCTTGGTGCCGCCGAGGTGCACGACCGCGAGGTCGATGTCCCCGAAGCGGGTGCGGATCTCGCTCAACGACGGGTGCACCAGCGTGTCACCGCTCAGGTAGATGCGGAACGGGCGCCCGCCCGCCCGGTACTCCAGCATGGTGCCCATCACGGGCGGCAGCAGGTGGCCCACCAGCCCGAGCGCGTGCCTGCCCGGCAGTGACGTGATGGTGAGCGTCGCCGTGCCCCGTGACAGCGTGGTGGTCTCCCACGTGCGCAGCGGCGCGGTCTCGCGGAAACCGCGCCGGGACAGGCGTTTCGCCGCGTGCGGGGTGGTGAAGACGGGCAGGTCGCGGCCGAGCTCCCGGCTCGCCACCCGGTCGAAGTGGTCGCCGTGCAGGTGCGAGAGCACGACGCCGTCGAGGTCCGGCAGGTCGGCGATCCCGAGGGCGGGGTCGACGAGCCGGCGCGACACGATGCCCTGACCGATGTGCGTCCACTGTCCTCTGTGGAGGAAGTTGGGATCGGTCAGGAGTGTGAACGGGCCCAGTCGCAGCACGGTGGTGGCGTTGCCCACGAAGAACAGGGAGCCGTGCGCGCCTTCCCCACCCGGCTGAGGATCGCCTGCGGTCATGGGCGGAACACCGAACGGATGCAGTCGTCTTCCTTCTTCTTGAACAGCTCGTACCCGCGCGCGCCCTCGGCCAGCGGCATGACGTGCGTCGCCAGGTGGCTCGTGGCGAGCTCGCCGGACGCGATGCGGTCCAGCAGCATCGGGATGTAGCGCTGCCCGTGCTGCTGCGCGCCGCGCACCGTCAGGCCCTTGTTCATCAAGGCGCCCAGCGGGAACTTGTCGACCATGCCGGTGAAGACGCCCAGCACGAACACCGAACCGCCCTTGCGGCAGTTGTAGATCGCCTCGCGCACCGCGATGGGGCGGTCCATCTCGAGCTTCAGCTTGCTCTTCACCTGGTCGTACACGTACTGCGGGCCCGTGGAGTGCGCCTCGCAGCCGACGGCCTCGATGCACACGTCCGGGCCACGCCCACCGGTGGCCTCCAGCAGCGCGTCGCCGACGGACGTCTGCTCGTAGTTGATCGTCTCGACCCCGAACACGGACTCCGCCTGCCGCAGGCGGTAGTCGAAGCGGTCGATGACCAGCACGCGTTCCGCGCCGAGCAGCTGAGCCGCCCGCGCCGCCATCTGGCCCACGGCACCGGCGCCCCACACGGCGACGACGTCACCGGGCTGGACGCCGCCGAGGTCCGCGCCCATCCACCCGGTCGCCGCCGAGTCGGACGTGAACAAGGCGCTCATGTCGTCCACGCCCTCGGGGATCGGGATCGCGGTGTGGTCGGCGAACGGCACGCGCACGTACTCGGCGTGGCTGCCGCGGAAGCCGCCCATGGCGTGCGAGTAGCCGAAGATCCCGCCGGGGTCGGCCCCCCACAGGTGCTGGGTGATCGCCGGGTTGGTGTTCGTGTTGTCGCACAACGAGTACAGCTCGTTGCGGCAGTACCAGCAGTTGCCGCAGGCGATGAACGAGCACACGACCACCCGGTCACCGGGCCGGTGCTTCGTCACGCCCGGCCCGACCTCGACGACCTCGCCCATGAACTCGTGACCGATCACGTCGCCCGCCTGCATGAACGGGATGTAGCCGGTGAGCAGGTGCAGGTCCGAGCCGCACACGGTGGTGAGGCCGACCTTGAGGATCATGTCCTGGTCGTTCAACAGCTTCGGGTCGGGGACGTCCTGCACGCGGACGTCGTTGATCCCCTCCCAGCACAGAGCCTTCACAGCCTGCCTCCTCCTGCCGCACGGCTCGTCACGAGCTGCAGCGCCTTGCCCATCGGTCCGGGATGGGTGGGCGCGGTGTCGGCCCGCACCACCTCACCGGCTTCCAGCACCGACTTGGCCCGGCGCAGCGCCACCCGGAGGTCGTGCGCCGACGTCCCGGCGGTGGGCTTGGCCCTCAGTTCGGTGCCCTTGTCCCCCGAGGCGGGGGTGATCTGGAGTTCGACCTCCTCCCGCAACCGCGCCAGCTCCTGCGGGAGCGCGGCCTGCACCTCCTGCGGTGCGCGGTTCACCGTCACGACGAGCCACTGTCCGCCCGAACCACCCGCTCCCGCGCGTCGCCGTCGCCTGGCCACCACCGCGGCGGTCGCCGCACCCGCTGCCAGCAAAGCCTTGCCTGCTGTGTTCATGTATCCGCCCTCTCTAGGCGCACGAGGGCCGTGGATACCCCTGCCCGAGCGGGAAAACCGGATGCACGACATCGGTTGGACCGGATTCGCGCGGGTATGACCCGACTACCGACACACCAGGGGAGGTACGCGATGGCCACGGGTGAAACCGGCTTCGACGACGTCAGCTACGACCTGATCTCCGTGCAGTACCACGCGCTCAAGGCGGGCCACGACTACGGCCAGTACGTCCGCGACGCCGACAACGCCGGCCGTCAGGACATCGCCGACTTCTTCCGCCGCGTCACGGAAGAGGACTCGGCGAGGGCCAAGCAATGCCACGAGTACCTCAAGGACCTCTCGGGCTCGGGTGATTCCGGACCGGCCGTCAGCTGACCGCTCGCCGACGTCGTGCCGCGGCGCCCGTTTGCCCGGCAAAGGCACGGGTAGCCGGGCACGACCGAAGCGAGACCCTGCTCCCCACCTGGAGTTCTCATGTCCCGGACCGATCACGCGGTGCGGACACCCGTGCAGAAGGCGGCACTGGCGGTCAGCATCGTGTTCGTCCTCGTCGGCGTCGCCGGCTTCATCCCCGGCCTCACGACGAACTACGACACCCTGATGTTCGCCGGCCACGAGTCGCAGGCGATGTTGCTGGGCGTCTTCATGGTGTCGATCCTGCACAACATCGTGCACCTGGCGTTCGGCGTCGCCGGGTTCCTCCTGTCCCGCACGGCGCAGGGCGCGTACCGGTACCTCGTCGGCGGTGGCATCGTCTACCTGCTGCTGTGGCTGTACGGCCTGGTGATCGACCACGACAGCAGCGCGAACTTCGTGCCGCTCAACACCGCGGACAACTGGCTGCACCTGCTGCTGGCGGTCGGCATGGCCGGACTCGGGTTCGCGCTCGGACGTGGCGCCGGCCAGCGCACGCGGCGCGTCTAGAGCTCTGCTCCCCCGGTGATGATCAGCAGGGCGACGTCGACGAGTGCCACGACGGGCAACGCGGTGAAGTTCGTCCGTACCCCGGCTTTCCGGCCGCGGATCCTGCCGATCACGAGGACCACGACCGGCGACGGCACCGCCACCAGTCCGGTGAGTACCGGCCAGGCCTTCTGCACCACGCTGTTCCGCGTCACCGGATCGCCGGCGTGACACAGGCGTACCCGGACGCAGGCCGGATACCCCGGTGCCATGGACAACGATGAACTGCGGACGTTCGTCCTCGACCGGCTCGACGAGGACGAACGACGTCTGGCCGGCGAGGAGCTCCCGTTGATCGACGACGCGGAGCGCCGCGGCAGGCTGCGCATCACCCGCACCGACGACGGCGCGGGACTCCTCCTGCTGCCCGGCCCGGCCCAGGCGGCCGACGAGCGGGAACTCGTGCCGTTCCGCGACAAGGTGGGCTTGCTGAGAAGCGAGGTCGAGCAGACGGACGACGACACGGTGCTGCGGCTGCTCGCCGGGGCGTTCGACACGCACCACGACTGGCAGGAGGAGTGGCGATGACGACGCCCGAGCCCGACCGCATGACGGCGGAGAGCGAGCTGGAGGACGCGGACGTCGGTGCCGAGCACACGCGTCCCACCCTGGCCGACGAGAACCCGGGCGGGCCGCACCGGGGGCGCGACGAGTCCGAACCGGACGGACGCGGCGGGGACGGCGGGATGGATCCCTCTCCGTAGGGTGCTGGAAGGATTCCTCACGCCTGGCAGGCCTCGCCTGTCAGGCGTCCTCCGCCCGCACGACGAGGCCGCGCACGGTGAGCACAGTCGACTCCGGGCTCTCCGGCAGCACGAACTCGACGTCCGCCGGGTCACCTCCGACGCGCAGCGGTTCCCGTGCGGCCAGGCGGATCTCGCCGCCGGGCTGGGTCACGGTGGCCGCGTCCCGCTCCAGCACGACGGTCCCGCCGTCCTCGGCACCGCCCGCGTCCGGCAGCTCGGCGACCAGCCGCAGACCCGCGTCGTCGTACTCGCCGGCGAAGTCGAGGACCATCGGCTTGGACCGCAGCGTCACTTCGACACCTGTTGCGTGACAACGAGTTCGGCTCATGCGCGAGCGATACCCGCCCGCTCGGGGACGAAAACACGGGGTGCCGGAAGTGCTCAGACCATGACCTCCCGCAGGACCCGCAGCACGTTCTCGCCCAGCACCTTGCGGATGTCGGCCTCCGCGAACCCGCGCCGCACCAGCGCGTCGGTGATCCTCGGCAGGTCCGACGGGCGGGAGACCTCGGCGTGCGCGGTCGTGGCCTCGAAGCCCGGCGGGAGCATCCAGCCGCCGTAGACCTGCTGGTAGTAGTCGTCGATGAAGTCGGGACCGAGGCCGACGTGGTCGATGCCCGCCACCTCGACGATCCGCTCGACGTGGTCGGCGACGCGGTCGGCCGTGGGGTTCTGGGCGTCGATGAAGAACGGGACGGCCGCCGCCACGCCGATGACGCCGCCGAGGTCGGCGATCTGCTTGATGTGGTCGTCGTGGAGGTTGCGGTGGATGTCGGTGATGCCGAGGCAGGCCGAGTGGGTCGCGAGGAACGGCCTGGTGGCGAGCTCGAGCACGTGGTCGACGCCGCCGAGGCCGAGGTGGCTGATGTCGAAGACGATGCCCAGCTCCTCCATCTCCCGCAGCGCCTGGATGCCCTGCGGGGTGAGGCGGCTGCGCGAGGTCGCGTCGAGGCCGCTGCCGTCGGCGAGGAACGTGCGGCCGAAGTGGGCGAGGGAGATGACCCGGACGCCCACCCGGTGCAGGGTGCGGACGAGCGCGACGTCCTGGCCGATGCCGTGCGCTCCCTCCAGCGCGATGACGAGGGCGATCCTGCCGGCGGCGACGGCCGCGTCGATCTCGGCGCCGGTCACGCAGACCGCGACGTCCTCGCTGTGCTCGGCGGCGAGGCGGTGGATGCGCTCGACCAGCAGCAGCGTGCGCCGCAGACCGCCCTCGGACTGGAAGGCCTCTTCGAGGCAGATGGGCAGGATCTGGACGTCGACTCCTCCCGCCCGCAGCTCGGGGAGCCAGAACTCCCGGAAGTGACCGGGCTTGGCGCGCTGGTCGAAGTGGTCGACCAGCAGGATGAGGTCGTTGTGGCAGTCCACCACCACGGCGTCCTGGTGCAGAGACATGGTCATCCTGTGGGTTGCGGGACCGAGATGGTCGTCGAGTCTAGGTGCCGCCACTTCCGCACGAACGCTCGAAACGTCGCCCCGTGGCGGGGATCCGCGCGACATCGGTCGCGTCAGATGTCGCCGAGCAGTCTCGCCGCCTTGATGCCGAGGTGCAGGACGAGGCGGCGCTCGCCGTCGCTCAGGTCGAAGCCGGTGAGCTGCTCGATGCGGCGGAGCCGGTGGTAGATCGTCGCGCGGTGCACGTTGAGGCGCTCGGCGACCGCGCGGGAGTCGCCCGCGCGGTCGAGGAACGTCTCGGCGGTGACGAGGAGCGCCGGATCGGCGTCGACGAGCGCGGTGATCGCCTGCTCGACCCCCATGCTGCGGAGCTGCTCGCGCGGCTGCGCGACCAGCAGCGCGTAGATCCCGAGCGCGTCGTGGCGGGCGACGGGCCGGAACACCGGGATGACGTCGGCGACCCTGATCGCGTCGAGGGCCTGCTGGTACGAGGTGGCGACGTCGGTCAGCCGGACCGTCGGGCGGCCCACCCCGGCGACGACGGCCCGCCACCGGTCGGCGCGCCCGAGCCTCCGCACCGCCGACGAGCACAGTTCGTCGGCGAGCCGCGGGACCCGCTCCATGGCGCGTTGCGTGGCGACGAACAGCCCGTGGCCGGGGCGGACCAGGTACATGCTCTCGCGGAACGGCATCGTGTGGGCCGCCGCGCGCAGAGCCGCTCCCAGCGCGAGGCGGTCGCCCTCGTCGACGTCCTGACCGGCCACCGGCAGGGGTGCGACGACGATCGCGACGACACCCCCGCGTGCCGCGAAGAGGCCCGACTCGACGAGCCCGTCCGCGGCGAGCGTGCGGGCGACGTGGTCGTCCGACATCAGGTCGCGGAGGAACTCGCCGACGCGGGCGTCGTGCAGCTCGCCCAGAGCCCGTTCGCGGAACAGCACCTCCGCGGCCTCGTCGGCCGCGACACCGGCGAGGGCCAGCCCGGCGTCGTCCACCGGTTCGTCGGCGTCGATGAGCCACAGGTAGCCGAACTGGACGCCCTGGAACCGGATCGGGATCGCGACCCGCGGCAGCAGGTTCATCTCGTCGGTCGCGGGCAGGCGCACCGGTCCGTCGGCGCGCTGGAGCCGGAACTTCCGCAGCCACGCGACCGCCTCGGGCGGCGCCTCCCTGGTCAGCACGACCCGTGCGCGCATGTCGTCAATCGGACCGGCCTGCGCGCTGTAGGCGAGCAGCCGGAAGTGGACGTCGTCGACCGCGACCGCCCGGCCGAGTTGCCGGGCGAGCGTGTCCACCACCCGCTGCAGGTCCTCGCTCATGGTGCCGCGTTCCGATGCATCGCCACGCCTTTCGTCAGCCCGATGGTAGAGACGACAGGGTGTGCTTTCGCACGACAACAGTCACTGTATGACTGCCTCCGGTTCGACACCTGTCGAGTGGGTGCACGAACGCCCCGTTGTGGGTAGTCGGAAGTCATGAGCAAGATCAGTGCAACGGACCTGTTGCTCGACGGGTTCAACAGGGTCCAGCAGGCGGTGGCGGAGGTCGTGGACGGCCTGTCCCCCGACGACCTGGCACACCGGGTCGACGGCTCGGCGAACTCGATCGCCTGGCTCGTCTGGCACCTCACCCGCGTGCAGGACGACCACGTCGCCGACCTCGCGGACACCGACCAGGCCTGGACCGCCGACGGCTGGGCGGACCGGTTCGACCTGCCGCTGCCCCGCGGCGACACCGGCTACGGCCACGACGACGAGCAGGTCGCGGCCGTGCGGGCGTCGGCCGACCTGCTGCTCGGCTACCACCGGGCCGTACATGAACGCACCCGGGCGTACCTGCGTGAACTGGACGTCAACGACCTCTCGACGGTGATCGACGAGTCGTGGGACCCGCCGGTGACCCGCGCGGTGCGCCTCGTCAGCGTGCTGGAAGACGACCTGCAGCACGTCGGGCAGGCCGCCTTCGTGCGAGGGCTGCGCGAACGCTAGGACTGCGGCCGGGCACCGGGCCCGGGTTCGGCGCGGATGTCACCGATGCTGTCGACGCGGTGGCCCTCGCCGCAGCGGATCTCGGTGCGGATCGGCGCGCCGCACTCGCGGTGAGACAGCGCCACGGTGGGTCCCGCCGGGCTCGGCAGCCAGCGGTCGGCCCAGGTGAGCAGGCTGATGATGGCCGCGGCCAGGTCACGTCCCTTGTCGGTGAGCCGGTACTCGTGGCGGCCCCGGGAGCCGACGTCGTGGTAGGCGACCCTGACGAGGATGCCCTGGCCGGTCAGCTCCCGCAGGCGCGCCGACAGCACGCCGCGCGTCATGCCGGTGTGGCGCAGGAAGTCGTCGAATCGCCGCGTGCCGTAGAAGGCCTCGCGCACGATCTGCCCGGCGCTGCGCGGCACGAGCACGTCCAGCGCGCGCTGGGCGGAGTCCGGTTCCAGCCGCCAGGCCTCGCGCCTCCACCGCAACTCGTGCGCGTCGTCCGCAGGTGGCGTGGCGGTCGGCTCCGGCGCGCCGTGGTGCTGCATGCGCGCACTCTGTCACAGGTTCCCGGCACCCCCGCGGAGGCCGTGCGGGAGACGTCCCCCGGTATGGACTACCGTGCTGAGTATGGTTGACAGTACTCAGCCGGTGCGGCGGTTCGTGGCGCTGGGCGACAGCGTCACGGAGGGAGTCGGCGATCCCCGCCGGGACGGCAGCCTGCGCGGCTGGGCCGACGTCCTGGCCGGCGAGCTCGCCCACGCCTGGCCGGGTCTCGAGTACGACAACCTCGCGGTCCGCGGATGGCGCACCCGGGACGTGCTGGAGCACCAGCTCGAGCCCGCACTGCGGAGCAAGCCCGACCTCGTCAGCGTCGTGGCGGGCGCCAACGACGCGTTCGACCGCGACGGCTTCGACGGTCCCGCCGTCGGCAAGGCGCTCACCCACGCCGTCGCCGCCCTGCGCGACAGCGGCGCCCGCGTGATCATGGCGACCCTGCCCGACGTCACGCGGCGCTGGCCCGGTCCCCCGGCCCGGCACCAGGCGACGCGCTCACGCCTGCAGCACGTCAACGACCTGGTGCGCACGATCGCCGCCCAGCACGAGGCGGTCATGCACGACCTCTGGCACGACGAGCGCACCCACGCGCCGCGCATGTGGTCGATCGACCGCGTGCACCCCGGTACCCACGGCCACGCCGGCATCGCCCACACGTTCGCCGAGCTCCTCCTCGGCCGCGCCCGCACGCCCTGGACCGCCACCGGCCCACCGGTCGGCGCGGCGCAGCGGATGGCCGAGATCCGCTCGCTGTGCACGATCGTCCGGACCGACTTCCGCCGCAGCCTGCCGAGCCAGCTCCCGCGCGGCCGGTGGGACATCGCGGTGAACGCACCGGGTCAGTCGCTCTGAGCGCTCAGCACGCGCCGGGCACGACCGGCCAGAAGTCGCTCTCGTCGTCACGCCACCCGCCCACCAGCCGGTGCAGCGAGTCGACGGCGAGACCGGTGCGGCCCCGGTCAGGCGCCGATCAGTCGCCGGACTCGCGAACCGATTCGACGGCGTCGTCGACGGTGTCGGCGAGCGGGAGGACCTCGCTCAACCCGCTGATGAACAGCGGGTGCTGAGCGGCGTTGTCCTGCGCCACGATCACGAACCCGATGCCGTCGTTCTGGGCCCGGCCGTGCAGCTTCAGCAGCATCGACAACCCCGCCGAGCTCAGGAACGACACGGCGAGGTCGACCACGAGGGCGGCCGGCTGCTTGTCCAGGAGTTCGGTCAGGGCGGTGCCGGCGGCGTCGACGGTGGCCGCGTCGAGCTCCCCGGTGACCGTGGCGACGAGCACCCCGTCCCGATCGGCGGTCTGCACAACCGCCGCAGTGCCTTCGGCTGGCTCGACCGTCATCGTGCACCCCGCAGACGCATCACTACCGAATCCTCCAACGCACTTCGTCACCACGCGTACATCCGGACGTTACGTTGCGCTTACACGATCCTCAACTCGGTTGCGCTCGTGCTCGCGCCGCAGGGGTGACATACCCCGCGAACAGAGCTTTCACGCCGCCGATACGACATTCGGGTGACACGCCAGAAGGAAGAGCCCGATTCCCATATTCCGGGAGCGCTCCCAGTATCGCTGGTCTTTCCGGCAGCACTGCGAACCGATTCGCTCCGGCCCGTCATCAGGTTCGCCAGGTATGCGTTTTCAGCATTGCCGCAGCTCAGAATCCTAGATGTCACCACAGAACAGCAAGTGCGGGCATTACTCAGGACGCGGAGCTTGACACGTCGCGCGGGGCAATATGACACTCCCCAACCTGGGAACGCTCCCAGCTCTACCGCCGCCGCTAGAGGAGTTCTCACGTGCGTCCCCGCCACTGGGTCAGAGTGGTGGTCTGTGTCGTCGTCTCCACCGTCGTCGCCGCCTGCGGCGCGGGAGGAGCGGCGAACCGGACCGCCGACGGCAGAACCGAGTTGACCGTCGCCACGTTCAACGAGTTCGGCTACGAGGAGTTGTTCCGGGAGTACGAGGCCGCCCACCCGGACGTCAAGATCACTCCGCGCAAGACCGGCCAGGGCGCCCCGCACCACCAGAACCTCTTCACGAAGCTGGGCGCGGGGTCGGGTCTCGCCGACGTCGAGGCCGTCGAGGAGGGGTACCTGAGCCAGGTCATGGCCAGGTCCGACCAGTTCCACGACCTGCTGGAGATCGGCCCGGAGGCCGTGACGCCGGATCGCTGGCTCAGGTGGAAGGTCGAGGCCGCGACCACCAGGAACGGCAGGCTCATCGGCTACGGCACGGACATCGGCCCGCTCGCCCTGTGCTACCGCAAGGACCTCTTCGCCGAAGCCGGCCTGCCCTCCGAACCCGACGACGTCCGGCAGCTCTTCGCCACCTGGGACAGCTACTTCGCCGCGGGTGACAGGTTCGTCGCCGCCGTCTCCGGTGTCGCCTGGTTCGACAGCGCGGCGCAGATCTTCAACGCCATGCACAACCAGCACGACGTCGGCTACTTCGACACCTCCGACACGCTCGTCGTCGAGTCCAACCCGGACATCCGCAACGACTGGAACGCCGTCACGAACGCCGTGGCGAGAGGGCAGTCGGCGAAGCTCACGGCCTTCAGCAACGAGTGGAACACCGGCTTCAAGCTCGGCAGGTTCGCCACCACGACGTGCCCGTCGTGGATGCTCGGCGTCATCGAGACGCAGGCGGGGCCGGAGAACGCCGGCAAGTGGGCCGTCACCGACGCGTTCCCCGACGGCGGCGGCAACTGGGGCGGCTCCTACCTGACCGTGCCGAAGCAGAGCCGCAACGCCGGGAAGGCCGCCGAGCTCGCCGCCTGGCTGACCGCGCCCGAACAGCAGATCAAGGCGTTCCAGGCCAGGGGGACCTTCCCCAGCCAGATCGACGCGCTGGAGAACCGGGCACTGCTGGAGCAGGTCAACCCGTACTTCGACAACGTGAAGGCGGGCGCCCTGTTCGCCGCGCAGGTGCAGAAGGTCAAGGCCGCGCAGCACAAGGGGCCCGCCGACGGGCAGATCCAGGAGGACGCGTTCGGCCCGGCGCTGCGGTCCGTCGAACAGGGCAAGAACGCGAACGACGCCTGGGGCACGGCGGTGAAGGAGGCGAAGAAGATCGCCGGGTGAGCGACTACTCGCCAGACGGGGTCCGGCCGGCTCCTCCCCCCAGGCACGCCACGACCGCCTCGGCGATCCGCGCCGCGAACGGGTTCCTGACCACCTCGAAGTGGTCGGCGTCGACGTCCACCAGCACCATGCCGGGCCCGAGCAGGGACCTCCACCGCGCGACGGCCTCTTCCGGCAGTTCGGCGGCCACCAGCACCGAGGGGACGTCGACGGGTTCGTCCGAGACGAAGCCGTCGACGGCCGTCCAGTGCCGCCGGATCACGTCGAAACGGCTGCGCAGGGCGTCGACGGACAGCGAGGAGCCCACGGCGTTCAGCAGTGCCGCCAGAACACCCAGCCCGCGTTCGGGTTCTTCGGGCGACAGCCGCAGCTCGGCCGGAACCAGTGCCGGTGCGTCCACCGCGCGCAGGACCGTGTGGAGGAACGACTCCAGCTCGCGCCCGGCCTCGGTGGAGGAACTGCCGTCCGGGGCGGGCGGGTCGATCAGCACCAGCGGCGGTGGCGTGGCACCGCTTCGACGCAGGCGCACGGCCATGACGTAGCCGATCAGGCCACCGAGCGACCAGCCGCCCACCACGTCCGGCATCCGGCCGGTGCGCAGGCCCTCCAGGTGGTGGTCCGCCATCCCCACCAGGGTCTCCTGGTCCCCGTCGGGCGACATGGTCACCCTCCAGCCCTGCGGCAGCGCGGCCGCCAGGTCCTTGTACGTGCCCTGGTCGGCACCGCCCGCCGGGTGGATGAGGTGCAGGTGCGGCTCGTTCCGCTCGCCCTGCCTCAGCAGCACGCCGGGCGAGCCCGGCTGTTCCGCCACCGCCGCCTGCCCGGTGAGCTCGACCAGCCTGCCCAGGGTGGGGGTGTCGAGCCAGTCCATCATGTCCACCTGGCTGCCCGTGGCCTCCTGGACCTCCGCGAAGAGGTCGAACACCTGCAGGGAGTGCCCGCCCAGCGCGAAGAAGTCGCCTCCCGCTTCCGCCGAGGGCAACCTCAGGGTCCTGCGCCAGATCTCGGCGACGGCTCCCCGGGTTCCCGACTCCTCGATCGACGAGGTCCGTTCGTCGTCTGCGAAGTCCTCCTGCGCGGCCTGCTCACCGACTGCGAAGTCGTTGGCAGCGGCCAGGTCCGCCGTGGTGCGGGACCGGACGTGCAGGGTGCTGACCGGCACATCGGCGCGCACTCCCGCCTCCAGGACCCGTTCGAGGTCCGTGAGGAGGGTGTGCACGGTGGACTCGTCGAAACGGCCGGTGTCGTACCCCGCCTCGATCACGGTCCCTTCAGGGCCCTCGAAGACGCCCAGCGTCACGTGGTTGACCGCGCTCGTGTTGGGACTGGCCTTCAGCCGGGTCTCCCGCTCCCCGAGCAGGACGCCGGCGCCGATCTTCCCGTGGTAGGTCAGCATGACGGCCGGGGTGGCGCCCAGCCGGTTCCTGTCCTCGACCGGCAAGGCGTTGTGCAGCAACGAGAACGGGACGTGCTGGTGGGGCAGGCCGTCCCAGAAGCCGTCGCGCGTGCGGGCGACCAGGTCGTCCAGGGTGTCGCCCTCGAGCAGCTCCCCCGTCGCGACGACGACGTTCGCGAGGTAGCCGACGCAGTCTGCGTCGGGTTCGCTGAACCGGTTGGCCACCCCCACGCCCACCGCGGGCCGCCCGCGCACACCTCCGAGGCCGAGCACGGCGTACAGGGCGGCGAGGTAGGCTGCGAACGGGGTCATGCCACCGCGGTCGGTCAACGCGGCCACGCCGTCGGACGCCTCGGGGCTCAACGGGTGCCGCAGCACGGCACCCGGCTCGCCGGGAACCTGGTGCGGGCGCGGGCGATCAGGCACCAGCGTCGCACTCTCCACATCGGACAGTGAGCGCACCCAGTACGCCGTGTCCGCCTGCCAGCTCCCGTCGGTCATGGCCTGCCGCGCCCTCACCGCGTGCTCGGTGAACCGCACCGCGGGTTCGGGGAACTCGGCGCTGCCGGGCCGCGCCAGTTCGGCGTGGTAGGCGTCGGCCAGGTCCTGCACCAGCCGCTGCATCGACCAGCCGTCCACCACCGCGTGGTGCGCGGTCAGCACCAGTTCGCTGAGCTCCCCCACCACGACCAGGGAGAGGCGGGCCAGCGGAGCCCTGCCCAGGTCGAACGGCGTGCTGTGGAGGTGTCGCGCCACCTCGTCGAGGAGGTCGCGCCCCGGCAGGACCGCGTCCTGCGCCTCTCGCGGCCACCTCCAGACGTCGAGGGTGACCGCCGCCTTGGCGTCGACCTCCTGCCACACCGCGCCGTCCTCGTGCACGAGCGCCGTCCGCAGGACCTCGTACCGCTCCACGACGGCCTGCCAGGCCCGGTCGAGCGCGTCCGCGTCCAACCGGCCGACGGACATCCTCCAGGTCAGGTTGTAGAGGTCCTTGCGGGCCGAGCGTTGCTGGATCCACCACAGCGCTTCCTGTTGCGGCGCTGAGACGTGACGAGTCATGACACTCCTCCGCGTGCCCCGCCGGTGGCGCGCTTCGCCCACTCGGTCACCACCAGCAACGCCTGGCCTGGGTTCAGCCGGGGGTCGCAGAACGTCGTGTAGCACTCCCCCACCAGACTGAGCTGTCCCGAGTCGTACACGCACTCGGTGACCTGCTGCGGCGTGGTCTCGACGTGCAGGCCGCCCGCCACGCCACCGGCACCGCGGATGGCCGCCACCGACCGCCGCACCTCCGAGGTGATGTCCTCGAGGAACCGCGTCTTCAGCGCGCCGGGGGTGTTCACCGTGTTGCCGTGCATGGGATCTATCGACCAGATCACCGGGTGGCCCGCCCCGCGCACCGCTCTGACCAACCTCGCCAGCTGCTCCGCTGCCGCACCCGCGCCCATCCGCGCGATCAGGGTCAACCGGCCGGGGGCGCGATCGGGGTCCAGTCGCTCGCACAGGTCCAGCAGTTCGTCCTCGCCGGTACCTGGGCCGACCTTGCACGCCACCGGGTTGGAGACCCGCGCCAGCAGTGCTACGTGAGGGCCCTCGGGACTGCGGGTGCGGTTGCCGATCCACGGCCAGTGCGTCGAGCCGAGGAACTCCTGCCCGAGTTCGTCACGCCGCACCATCGGCGTTTCGTAGTCGAGCAGCAACGCTTCATGACTCGTCCACACCCGCGCGTCCTGCGCCAGGTGCTTCATGATCTCCCGCGCCGCGTGGTAACCGTCCAGGATGCGCCGGGGTTGTGGTTGCCGGAGCAACGGATCCGGCACGGGACTGTTCACCATGTGCCCGCGGAACACGGGCAGTTCCCGGCCGTCGACCCACTCGGTCGGCTGGGACCGCGGCTTGGCGAACTGCCCGGCGATGCGCCCCACGCGGGTGACCGGCAGCCCGGTGATGTCCGCGACGCGGTCGGCCAGCTGGTCGAGCAGCGCCACCTTGCCGCGCACGTGTGCGGCCGTCCGCTCGGCCGGGTCCTCGGCGCAGTCCCCCGCCTGGACGACCACCCCGTTGCCCAGGGCCACGTTCGCGAGGACGGTTCGCAGATCTCGCACGGCCGACGCGGTCACCAGTGGAGGGCTGACCGCCAGCCTGGCGGTCACGTGGGCCAGTGCCGTCCGATCGACCCACTCCGGCTGTTGTTGTGCCGCGGCAGTCAGGAGTGCGGCCATGAAGTCTTCCCGACCATCTCGTACAAGCTGCCTGAAGACACGATTCTCCTGATTCTGAGAGCCTATTCCACACCCGACGGTGATGCTCCTGCCGACGCCTTGCCGGCATTCATGCGGCGCTCTCCCCACTTCGCCGCCGGAACCATGAGGAAACTCGCCACGACGAAGAGCACGCCGAGCAGGATCCAGCCGGGCGGTCCCCAGTAGACGAGCAGTCCGGTCAGCACGAGCGGGCCGATGAGTTCCGCCACCGTGTGGCCGGAACCGAAGAACGCCTGATATTGCCCGTGCCGCCCGTCGGGGGTGAGACCGAAGCTGATCTCCCACGTACCGGCCGACTGCATCATCTCGCCCGCGGTCTGGATCGCGGCGGCGGTCAGGAGCAGCAATGCCGCGGACCACAACGAGTCGCCGCTCCCGGAATAGGCGAAGACCACGCAGCTCAGACCGAGCAGCAGGCCGCCCTTCACCACGTATCGCCCCGCGCTCGTCAGGTCGGTCACGCCGCGCGCCACGCGCACCTGGAACACGACGACCGCCAGCGTGTTCAGGATGAACATCGCCGCCAGGACCCATTTCGGGGCCTCGGTGTGGTTCACGATCCACAACGGCAGGGCCACGTCGATCAGCGGACCGTGCAGCACCAGGACCAGGTTCAGCAGGCTCACGGCGACGTAAGGACGGTCCTTGAGCACCGACCGGGACTTCTCGCCCTCGGTGGCGGCCGGTGCCGGGGCGACGGCCGGCACCCTCGTCAGCACCAGCGATGCCGCGAGGAAGACGCACGCGTTGACGGCGAAGGCCGTCAGGTACGCCTCACGGGTGTCGAAGAGCAGCACCACGCCGCCCAGCGCGGCGCCGAACGCCAGTCCGGCGTTGCTCGCGGCCTGCAGGAACGCGCGGACCGTGGTGATGTTCTCCCGTTGCACGACCCCGGCCAGCAACGCCTGCTGCGCGGCGGAGCCGCTGCGCTGGCCGATGGCGTACACCGTGGCCGCCAGGACGAACAGCGGGAAGGAGCGCACGAAGACGTAGGAACCCGCGGCCAGGGCGGCACAGCAGAAGAAGAAGATCGCGGTTTCGCGGGGGCCGATGCGGTCCGACAGGTGACCGAGTGGCACGCCGACCGCCAGCGCCACGGTCCAGGCGATGGTGAGCCCGAGGCCGAGCTCGGCCGGCGACAACCCGACGACCTGCGTGAAGAACAGCGCCGAGGTCACGTAATACGCGCCGTCGCCGGTTTTGCTGATCAGCTGGCCCACGGCGAGGGTCCTGGCCGAACCGCGCAGGGTTGTTTTCAACGCTTCCATGTGTCTCTTCTCGTGGCTTCCCATTGCGTTTTCATCGCTCACTGGACAACACGCGACTCCGTGCCGCTCACACTTTTTCCTCCGAAGCGACGAGCGCGGTGCTGGTGAACAGTCGGGCGCACATGCCTTGCCAGTATTGCAGTCGATCACCGAGCACTTCGGCGGCATCGCGCAGAAGTCGTTCGAAATCCGCACCGTCGCCGTTTTCGACGACGTCGCGCACGTGTTCCACCCCGCGGGCGAGTGCGTCACGGGCGTCCGGTGCCAGCGGATTTCCTGATTGGACGTCCCAATACACCTCCGGCTCACCGGAGGCGATTCTCGCCAGCAGGGCGAGCAGTGTCGCGTGGGGCGGGGGCGCCACGGCGACCAGTTCCTCGACGTCGGCGTCGAGGGTGCGCAGCGCGTGCCCGAACGCCAGGACGGTGGCGTGCGTCAACGCCTGCGAGGTGGCGGCCAGCCTGTCGTGCCGCGCCGCGTCCATGCGCACGACCCGGCCGCCGGACGCCCCGACCAGGGCCAGCAGGTCGTCGACCAGCGGCCCGTCGCGGAACACGACGGACACCACCGGTCGTCCCCGCATTCCCAGCGCCGGCGCGAACATCGGGTTGAGCGACACGGCCTGCCGGTCCGGGAAGTCCCGCACGGCGTTCGCCATCCGCTCCTTCACCGAGAGGGTGTCGGCCAGCAACGCCCGGCCGGGGAGCAGGCGCGCGAGCACCGGGACCGCCGCGACGGCGACCGGTTCCGGCACCGCGAGCAGCAGCAGGTCCGCGCCCGACACCTCGGCGCTCACCGCCTCGCCGGGTGCGCGGACGTCACCGCCGATCCAGCGGACCCCTGGCGGCGTCGACGCGGGAGGGCTGGGATCCACCACGCACACCGCGACGCCGGACCGGGCGAGCAGCGCGGTGAACATCTGGCCCACAGCGCCGGAACCGCCCGCGACGACTGCACGCCGGATGCCTCCGCGAAAGGCCTCGGACTCATTCACGCCGCACCTCCCCCTCGGCGGGCGGCGCCTCGGAGCCGGTGATGGCCATCGCCATCGCGCGGGACTTCACCAGGGTCTCCTCGAACTCCTCGACGGGGTCGGACAGGCTCACGATCGCGCCGCCGACCCCGAAGGAGACCCCCTCGGGTGTCGCCACGATCGTGCGGATGACGATGCTGAGGTCCGCGGCACCGTTCAGCGAGAACCAGCCGAGCGAACCCGAGTACACGCCGCGCGGCCCGCCCTCCAGCCGGTCGATGATCTCCATCGTGCGCAGCTTCGGCGCACCGGTCATGGAGCCGCCCGGGAAACAGGCCCGCACGCACTCCACCGCCGAGACGCCTGGGCGCAACCGGCCGCGGACGGTGCTCACGAGCTGGTGCACCGGCGCGTACGTCTCGACGTCGAACAGCTTCGGCACGTGAACGGACCCGACCTCGCACACGGTGTTCAGGTCGTTGCGGAGCAGGTCGACGATCATCAGGTTCTCGGCGCGGTCCTTCTCGCTGTGGCGCAGTTCCTCGCTCAGCGCCAGGTCCTCGGCGGGCGTCGCCCCGCGCGGGCGCGTGCCCTTGATCGGCTTGGACTCCGCGACCCCGCCCGCGTCGATGGCGAGGAACCGCTCCGGGGAGGCGCTGAGCACGGCCACTCCCGGGAAGTCGAGCAACGCCCCGTACGGGACGGGGCTGATGTCCCGGAGCACCCGGTAGGTCTGCTCCAGGTCGTGCACCGCGCCGGCGGTGACCATGTTGGTCAGGCAGATCTCGTACGACTCGCCGTTGCGGATCTCCTCGAGGCAGTCGTCGATCCGCGCCAGGTACTGCGCCCGGTCGTGGCGCGGGACGAACCCGTCCCCGAGCGCCGCGGCGGTGACCGGCGGAGTCCGCCTGCCGGCCTCCGCCGCGGGCAGCAGCTCGAGGCGGTGAGCGGTCTTGTCGAGCCACTTCACCGCGTCCGGGTCGCCGGGAGACGCGCCCAGCGCCAGCAGGTACGTGGAGTTCTCGACGTGGTCCACCACGACCGCCCGGTCGGCGAACAGCAGTGCGGCGTCCGGTGTGGACGAGGTGTGTTCGGCCCGCGCCCCGACCTCGGCCTTCAGTTCGTAGCCGAGGTAGCCCACGTAGCCGAGGTTGAAGTCGAACGGCAGGTCGTGGGCGGCGGGTACGTGCCGGGAGCGGAGTTGCGAGTCCAGGTACTCGAAGATGCCCTCGTCCCGGTGCTCGGCCACTCCCCCGGCCGTCTCCACCCGCACCGTGCGCGTGGCCACGTCGTAGGTCACGTACTCGGCGAGGGGACCCGTGCCGTCGCCCAGGACGGAGAAGCGGGAGCGCGCGTCGGCGTCCGTGCCGCTGTCCAGCCAGAAGCCGCACCGCTTCCCGGCGAAGAGCTCGGTGTGGGCGGTCGCGGTGTCGGGGGCGAAGTCGAGCTTGCGGACGTGCAGCAGGTCGTGGGACGGCTGCGGGGTGAGACGGGCCTGGTCGCGATGCTCCAGCGTGAGCGCGCTGAAGTTCCCGAGCAGTTCGCGCCCGTACTCCGTCGAGATGGACTCGGGGTGGAACTGCACGCCCCAGATCGGCTTGCTGCGGTGCCGCAACGCCATCAGGACGCCGTCCTGCGTCCACGCCGTGCCGACCAGCTCGTCGGAGAGTTCGGTGACCGCGAGGGAGTGGTACCGCACCGCGGAGAACGGCGACGGGAGGCCGGCGAAGAGGTCCTCGCCGTTGTGGAGGATGCTCGAAATCCTCCCGTGCATCGGCTCGGGCGCGTGCCGGACGGATCCGCCGAACAGCTCCGCCACACCCTGGTGCCCCAGGCAGATCCCGAGCACCGGCAGCCGGGAGTCGAGGATCGCGGTCGCGCTGACGCCGAAGTCCCGCCGCCGGTTGGGGTGCCCGGGACCCGGCGAGATCACGATGTTGTCGTAGTCGCCTGGGTGCAGGGCGGACCAGTCGACGTCGTTGCGCACGACCGTCGGCGGCTGCCCGTTCACCTCACCGAGCAACTGGTAGAGGTTGTAGGTGAAGGAGTCGTAGTTGTCGACGAGGAGTGTGCGCACCGGGCCTTTCATCGCGTGGCCTTCGAAGCGGGCTCCTCGCCGTGGCGCCCCTCCTCGATCACCAGGGTCTCGACGCGGCAGGTCTCCTCGATCATCAGGTCGTAGAGGCGGGACAGGAAGTCCGCGCTGACCCCGTTCTCGGCGCCGTAGGCCGCGGCGCGGCGGTGGACCGCGTCGATGCGGTGCGGCTGCATCATGGGCACCGCGTGCTCCCGCTTGTGGTGGGCGATGCGCACGCAGCACTCGATGCGGTCGCGCACGGCGTCCAGCAACCGGGCGTCGATGCCGTCGAGTTCGTCGCGCAGCCGGGCCAGGCCGTTCTCGTCGCCGTTTGCCGTAGTCGTCATGGCGGTCACTTCCTGAAGGCGGTGGTGTAGCGAGGACGGTCTTCCTGGTCGCGGTGGCCGACGGCGGCGCCGAACAGGCCGGACTCCGCCAGCAGGGCCGGCACGACCCCGATCTGCGGGTCGTCGTGCTCGATCGCGATCGCGCCGCCGGGCCGCAGCAACCGGCCCGCGGTGGAGATCACCTGGCGGATCACGTCGAGGCCGTCCGCTCCGGAGAAGATGGCGCGGGCGGGGTTGTGCGTCGCGAACTCCGGCGCGAGCTCCGTGCCCTCGGGGACGTACGGCGGGTTGGCGAGCACGAGGTCCACCTGGCCCGCGAGGTCCGCCAGCAGCTCCTGGTCGGCGACATCGCCGGCGTGGACGGCAACGGGCGTGTCGCCTGCCGCCGCACGCATCGCCGCGTTGCGGTGGGCGCACGCCAGCGCGGCCTCGTCCACGTCGACCGCGTGCACCCGGGCGTCGGGACGGGCGTGGGCCACGGCCAGCGCGACCGCCGCCGATCCCGTGCAGAGGTCGACCACGACGGGCTTGCCGATCTCGGAGATGGTCGACAGACCCCATGCCAGAAGGCGTTCCGTGGGGAACAGCGGGACGAACACGTCCTCGGTGACCGTGACCACGATCCCGCCCAGCCGGGCGTACCCGAGGATGTGGCCGATCGGGATCCGTTCGGCCCTCCTGGCCACGAGAGCACGCACCTCGCGAGCCTCCTTCTCGGACACCCGGCGCTGCGGCTCGTGCGAGCCCAGGACGTGGGCCAGGAGCTCGTCCGCGTCCTGGCGCGGGTACGGCACGCCGCCGCTCGTCAACGTGCTCACCGCTTCGCGGTGGAGATCTTCCACCGTCTCCTCCCGACCGGCCGCGGCCGGCGCGGCGGAAGGAGAAGCGGCGCGGCTGGCCGCGTAGTACTCGCGAAGTCCCTTTTCCAGCAAGGGGTTCGTGCGCACGGCCGCGAGGAGTTCCGGCGGTGGCGTGAAGTCCGGGTCCAGGTCCTGCGCCCGCTGCGTGTACGCCTCGCGCAGGTAGTGCTCGATGGTGGAGGGCCAGTAGAGGGGAACGTCCCAGTTGGACTCGTAGCCGGTCGCCAGCATGTGCTTGACGGTGGCCTCGACGACCTCCTCCCGGCTGCCGAGCTGCACGGGAGGCCGGACCGGACGGAAGGGCTCCAGGTCGACGGTCGCTTCCTCCTCCAGCAGGAGCGCGGCCATTTCCCTTGCCAGCAAGGGGGAAAGCGTCAGCCCGTCCCGGTAGGTACCGGTCATCATCCACAGACCGCTGAGCCCCGTCTCACCGAGCAGCGGCATCCCGTCGAGCGGCACGGGCCGGTTCCCGACCTGGATCTTGCGCAGACCGCTGTCGGCGAGGCCCCGGCGCACCTGGCGGTTGCCGCAGTTGAGCAGGAAGAGCACGTCCGAGATGAGCGCGGTCTCGCGCGGCTCCATGGAGATGATGTTCGTCGCGCCCACGTAGACCTGCCCCTCGGGGCGGGGAACGACGTGCAGGCCGCACGCGAAAGCGCGGTTGGGCGTGCGGATCACGCTCTGCGGGCACGTGCCGTCGACGGTGTCCACGATGGCGGACACGCCGTAACCGCTGACCAGCCTGGGGATCTGCACGGCCTGTTCGGGCACCGTGTCGAGGACGGTCTGCGAGAACGCTCCCGCGGCCAGCACGGTCTTGTGCGTGCGCAACGTCGTGCCGGACTCCAGTGCGATCCCCTGCACCCGGCCGTGGGCGTGTTCGACACGGGTCGCGCGCTCCGCGATCAGCACCCCGCCGGCCGCCAGGAACGCCTTCTCCAGGCGCAGCAGCAACTCGGTGGCGTTCACCGCGTGCTCGTCCGGCAGGAACATCGCCTGCAGCGGACGCGCGGTGGGTTCGGCGTCCAGCCAGTCGATGTCCTCGGGGTCCACGTCCTCGAAGTTCTCGCCGTACTTGACGAGCGAGTCGCGGATGGCCTTGTAGTTCCGCGTGTCGAGGTCGGGCATGCCGACGGCGTTCAGCATGACGAACGTGCCCTTGGCGGTGAACAGGTCCGCGTCGCCCGGGTCGCGGGGCAGGTCGCTCACCCACTCGGGCCACAGCTTGCTGGCCTGGTAGGCCACCTCGTGCTTGGTGCGGCCGGACTCGCTGCTCAGGAGATCGGCGGTGACCTCACCGAAGGCGCCCAGCATCGCTCCCGCGGCGGCGGACGCGGCGCCGGGGCGGTGCGGCCGGCCGAGCACCGCCACGCGCACCTTGCGCCGGGCGAGTTCCAAGCCGAGCGACAGCCCCAACGAACCGTTGCCCACCACGACGACGTCGTACGGGTGGTTGCCCTCAGACATCAGCACGTCCCCCTTCGGAGTCGGATCTTCCAGTTGGACCACTCGTCACGACAGCGCCTCGGCCAGTCGCCGCCGGTCGACCTTGCCGTTCACGTTGAGCGGGAACTCCTCGAACACCGTGAGCGAGGCGGGAACCATGTAGGCGGGCAGCTTCTCCCGCAGTGCCTCGAGCAGCGCCCCGGTGTCGCCCGTCAGGCCGGTGCACGCGGCGGCCAGCACCGCGTCGCCACCGGGCGCCGGCCGGGCCACGACCACGGCGTCCCGCACCCCGGGCTGCTCCCGCAGCACCGCTTCGACCTCACCGAGTTCGACGCGGTACCCGCGCACCTTCACCTGGTGGTCCAGGCGTTCGCAGTACACGTAACCGTCCGCGCTGACGCGCACCCGGTCACCGGTGCGGTACCACTGCTCGTCGGTGAGCGGGGTCACCGGGTCGTGCGGCGTCGCGACGTCTCCGTCGTAGGTCAGGAACCGGCCCTCGTTGTGCGCCGGGTCGAGGTACCCCGCGAAGCGTTGCGGGCCCCGGACGCACAACTCCCCCTCGTCGGCCTGCCTGCCACCGGCGTCCAGGACGACGCAGTCCAGCGAAGGGAGACCTGGTCCGATGGGCACTGTGCCGTTGTGCGTGCGCGGCCACCGCGCCACCTGCGCGGGCAACACGTACTCCGCGCAGATGATGGTGAGCTCGGTCGGCCCGTAACCGTTCTCCACCACCCCGTTCGGCGCCGCCGCGTGCCAGGCCTCCGCCTGCTGGAGGGTCAGGGCCTCGCCGGCGAACATGCTGCGCCGCAACGTGGGCATCGACCCCGGCAGCAGCGGCGCGACCCGTTGCGTCAACGAGATCACCGACGGCACGGAGAACCAGTGCGTGAGTTCTCGGCGCTGCACGAACCGGGCTGCCGCGAGCAGGTCGTTGCGACCGGGCACCACCACCGTGGCACCGGAGCCGAGCGCGGCGAACGTCGTCAGCACCGACAGGTCGAACGTCAGGTCGAACGGTTGCAGCACCCGGCATCCCGGCCCGAGCTCGTAGTGCCGGATGCTGTGGCCGAGGTACGCGGAGATGTTGCGGTGCCGGATGGGCACCCCCTTGGGCTCGCCGGTGGAGCCCGAGGTGAACAGGACGTAGGCCAAGTCCCCCTGCCCGGCGGCGAGTTCGGGGAGCTCATCCGCGGGCAGGGCCTCCCCCGGCTCCGCGGGATCCACGACGAGCGTGCGGGTGGCCAGGTCGGTGCCGCCCCACTCCTGCCCGGTCAGCACCAGGTCGAGCCCGGCGGCACGGGCGATCGCCGCGTTGCGGGCCGTGGGGAACGTCGGGTTGAGCGGCACGACGGCGGCACCGAGCCGTTGGACGGCGAGGTAGCCGGCGTACGCGAAGACCGCGTTCGCCGTGGCCAGCAACCCGACACGCCGGGGTGCGACGCCGTCGTTCGCGGCCAGCAGCCGGACGGCGAGGTGCTCGGCCATGCCTTCGAGCTCCGCGTAGCCGACCACGCGGTCCGCGATCTCCAGCGCGGGCTGGTCCGGGTGGAGCTTCGCCGATTCGGCGAACCACTCGTACAAGAGCATGTTCTGTGCGTTCATCGCGGCTGCGGAGCCCTTTCGGAAGCGGTCGGCGTCGGGACTACGGCAGCTGGATCTGCGGCCTTGACCCGCTCACGACCATCACCACCCGATCGCTGGGGGACAGGTGGCCGGCCTCGGCGGCCTGCCTCAGCCCGCCCCAGCAGATGAAGGCGGACTTCTCCTTCTCGTACTCCAGCGGGATGTCCAGCTCGGCGCACTCGTCGATCAGCAGCGAGGCCTCTGCCTCCACCCGGGACGGCTCCACCGAGTCGATGCGGGCGCCCGTCTCCGCCACCAGCTGACGGACCAGCGGCAGGGTGCGGTTCGGGTTCGTGGACTGGAGCGTGGGCTCGAACGCCTGCTCCGGCGGCACCATGGTGCCCAGGTCGATCTCGTCACGGCCTTCCCGCAGCGCCGCGCCCAGCAGCCCGGCGTCCGCCGCCTGGAACAGGGTGTAGGTGTAGTCACCGAGCGACGGCAGTCCCGCGGACCGGGCGCGCCGGATCCCGCGCTCGAAGCCGAGCGGGCCGTAGCCGCTGGCGATCGTCACCGCGACGATCGTGGCGTCGGCGCACCGCTCCGCGATCGCGAGCCCGACCGGCACCTTGCCCTCGATCTTCCACTGGCTCGGGGTCAGCCGGAACGCGTCGTGCTCCTTGCTGTACGCGATGGCCGCGTCGGCCGCGTTCACCATGTTGCCCGGCACGGCGATGACCTGGGACTTGCCCATCGTGGTGGTCGGGCACTTGTAGGCGGACGGCTCCGGCACGAACGCCGTGCACACGATGCCGAGCCTTTCCATGTAGTACTGGTAGCTCCGCGCCGTGTTGCCGGAGCTGTGCATGCACACCGACGACAGCCCCCACTCGAGGCACTTGGCCGCGAGCAGCACGCCCTCGTTGTCCTTGAACGTGCCGGTGTCGTTCAGGGTCTGCGGCATCAGCCGGACGGACGCGACACCGAGCGCTTCGGCCAGCCGCGGGCTCTCCACCGGGACCAGCGCCTTCTCGTTGCTGCGCAGGTCATCCGGCTCCGCCGCGGGCAGGAGCGCGGCGTAGCGGCCGACACCCGGCACGTCCGTGACCGCCTCCGCCCAGCTCCCCACGTCGGGGAGGGACACCGCCAACGCCTCGCCGCACCGGGTGCACAGCCATTCGTTGGGTCCGTCGACGCCGCCGGCACCGGGCAGGTCAGAACAGTTCTTGCAGACGAGCTTCATTCCATTGCTCCCTAGGTCGTCCGGTGAGCGCTTTCATCCAGGGGTGGATGGGATGGCGGGCAGGCTGAACCCACCGCCGTTTTCCGCGGTGTGCCAACAAGAGGACTGCTCGCCGCACTCGGCCAAGCCGGGTCGATCGCTCTGGGCTGCGAGGCCCACCAGAACGATGAAGAACACTCAGTGCGCGCCGGGCGCTTCCCGGCAGAGCCGGAGGATCTCGGAGACGCGCTCGGTCACCGATTCCGGATCGTCGTGCCGGTCGGCGAGCGCGGCGCCGCCCATCGTGAAGCCCCAGGCGCCCGCGGCCGCGATCGCGGCGATCTGCGCCGCGTCGCGCCGCACCCCTCCCGCGATGAGGAAGGGCACGGACGCCGCGGCCGCGGTGCGCTCCATCAGCAGCACGGGGTCGTAGGAGCTCTGCCGGTAGGGCATGAGGACCAGGCCCCGCACGCCGTCCGTCCCGCTCAGCAGCTCCGCCTCGGCCGCGAGCTCGTCGGGCGTGCTGGACAGCACCAACGGGCTGCCGGACAGGGATCCGACGAACGGCCAGTACTCGGGCTTCCCGCTGCCCGCGAAGGCCTGTGCCACCTCCGGCCGCCACGCCCCGACCACGCGGTCCACGCCGAGGTCGAGCGCCAGCTGGTACCCGCGTTCCTGGCCGGCGTCGCTCATGTCGGCGAGTTCCAGCAGGACCGACCGGCCGTCCGCGTGCGCGGCGGCGGTCAGGTCCTCGGCCATCCGGGGGTCGGTGCCCGTGTCCTTGAACGCGATGATCCGGAGTTCGTCGACCGACAGCTTCTCGTAGACGTCGACCGCGTCGGGGATCGTCAGGTCTTTTTCGGTCAGCATCAGAACAAAACTCAACGCCACGTTGTCTCACGTCCTGGTGATGTAGAAGGGATGTCCACTGTGGAGCTGGACGCCGACGTGCTTTTCTCTTGTCGCACCGAGGTCAGGACTCGGGCAGCGCGTCCCGTCCGCCGGCGAGCTCGCGCAGCTCCTTCGCCATGCCGTGGGGTGTCGGACTGCGGAACAGCGCCTGCAGGGGCAGGTCGACCGCGAACGCCTTGTTGATCCGCGCGAGCAGCCGGATGGCGAGCAACGAGTGGCCGCCGCTCTTGAAGAAGTGGCTGTGCACGCCGAGCCCCTGCTCGTTCAACAGCTCCGACCACAGGCCGGTCAGCAGGTCCTCCGTCTCGTCGCCTGGAGGGGTTGCGTCCGCCTCGCCGGAGTCGACGGGCACCGCCTCCGGCAGCGCGGCCCTGTCCACCTTGCCGTTCCTGGTCATCGGGAACGTGTCGAGGCGGAGGAGGAACGAAGGGACCATGTACTCGGGCAACCGGTTCTTGAGCGCCCGCAGGACGTCCGCCTCCGTCGTTGTCGGCGGCGCCGCGAAGTGCGCGGCGATGCGCTTGTCGCCGGCGGCACCGTCCTTCAGCGTCACCACGCAGGCCGTGACCCCCGGCTCGCGCAGGACCGCCTCCTCGATCTCACCGAGCTCGATCCGGTAACCCCGGACCTTGACCTGGTTGTCACGGCGCCCGATGAACTCCAGGGCGCCGGTCGAGGTGTACCGGACGATGTCGCCGGTCCGGTACAGCCGCCGCCCGGCCCTGCCGCTGAACCCGTCGGGCACGAAGCGCTGGGCGGTGAGGGCCGGCCGGTTGTGGTAGCCGCGGGCGATGCGGCCGCCACCGATGACCAGTTCCCCGGCCACGCCCCGGGGCACGAGCTCACCGGACGGGTCGACCACGTAGGCGTCGTATCCCGCCATCGCGACACCGATGCTCAGGGGCTCGGCCGGGTCGATGATCGTCATGGTGGCGGCGTGCGTTTCCGTTGGCCCGTAGAGGTTGTAGGCCCGCCACGGGCCGTTGCCCAACGTGCGCCAGAGCTTCTCGCTCACGGCCTCCCCGATGACGAGCATCGTCGTCGTGGCGGGGATCTCCCCCAGCACGCCGGCACTCGTCGCCATCTCCAGCTGTGACGGGGTGACGTCCATGAGGTCGATCTCGTGGCGGACCAGCAGATCGACGAGCAGGCGCGGGTCGCGCCGGACGTCCTCGGGCACGATCACCATCGCCGCCCCGTCGGCCATCCAGGCGAACTGGATGACGTGGCCGTCGAAGAAGACCGGGGAGTTGAGCGCGACCGCCTTCGGAACGGGTCCGTCACCGATGACCTCGTCCGCCAGGGACACGACCAGCCAGTGGATTCCCCGGTGGCTCATCGTCACGGCTTTGGGCAGGCCCGTGGAGCCGGACGTGTAGATGAGGTAGGCGAGGTCGTCGTGGCCGACGGTGACGGCCGGGCGGTGGGACGGGTAGGGCGCCCAGGTGTCCTCGTCGTCGAGGAGGAGCACCGGACCGCACCCGTCGAGCCGGGCGGCCGTGTCGCGGTCGGTCAGCACCGCGGTGCTCGCCGCGTCCTCGAGCATGTACTGGACGCGGGCGAGCGGGAGCGCGGGATCGATGGGGAGGTACGCGGCGCCCGCCTTGAGGACGCCGAGCACCCCGGCGACCACGTGCGGCGACCGCTGCGCGCACAGCGCCACCACCTGTTCGGGTCCGACGCCCTGCTCGCGCAACCTCCAGGCGATCCGGTTGGCCCGCTCGTCGAGCCGGCGGAAGGTCCACGCTTGCTCGCCGCAGCGGACCGCCACGGCGTCCGGGGTCCTGTCCACCTGTGCTTCGAAGGTCTCGTGCAGGCCTTCGTGGTCCGGCCACGTCGTCTCCGCCGCGGTCCCGGCCGCGATGATCGCGGCGCGCTCCGCCGCAGGCAGCAGGTCCACCCGGGACGTCCGCAACACCGCGGGGTCGTGCCGCGTCATCGAGTCGAGGACCGTGAGGTAGTGGCCGATCATCCGGCGGATGGTCGCGGCGTCGAACAGGTCCGACGCGTAGGTGAAGCCGCCGACGACGCCGCGGGAGTCGTCCACGAGGTCGACCACCAGGTCGCACACCGTGAAACCGTTCTCCAGCCGGGTGAAGTCCAGGCTCACGTCGTGCAGCGACTCGGCCCGCGCTCCCGCGACCTCGAACCCGAACATCACCTGGACCACGGGTGACCGGCTCAGGTCCCGCGGGGGTCGCAGGTCCTCCACGACCTGTTCGAACGGCACGTCCTGGTTGGCGTACGCGCCGAGGCAGGTCTCCCGCACCCGGCCCAGCAGCTCCGAGACGGTGGGATCGCCGCTCAGGTCGGTGCGCAACGCCAGGGTGTTGACGAGGAACCCGACCAGTTGCTCGAGCTCGACCCGGTCGCGGTTCGCGACCGGGGTGCCCACCACGACGTCCGTGACACCGGTGTGGCGGGCGAGCAGCAAGTTGAAGCCGGTGAGCAAGGTCATGAAGAGCGTGACGCCTTCGCGCCTGCCCAGACTCCGGAGCCTCTCCACCAGCTCCGCCGGGATCACCACCGGCTCGAAGGCGCCCCGGTGCGACTGGACGGCCGGACGGGGCCGGTCCGCCGAGAGGTTCAGCGCCGCCGGCGCGTCGGCGAGGCGGTCACGCCAGTACCCGAGCTGCTCGGCGGCAGGTCCGCCGCTCAGCCAGGCCCGTTGCCAGGCCGCGAAGTCGGCGTACTGCAACGACATCTCGGGCAGGTCCGGCGCGGTGCGGTCCACCCGTGCCCGGTAGCGGTTCGTGAGTTCGCGGGTGAGCACGGTGAAGGACCAGCCGTCGAAGGCGATGTGGTGGACGGTCAGCACGAGGAGGTGCTCCTCCGCACCCGTGCGCAGCAACCGGGCCCGCAGCAACGGTCCTGTGGTCAGGTCGAACGGTGTGCGCACCACGTCGTGCACGAGTGCCCGCACCGCGTCCGCGTCCTGGCCCTGGAGGTCGTGGAAGTCCCACGGCACGTCGACCTGGTGCAGGACGACCTGTTCCGGGCGTTCGCCGCGGGTGGGGTAGACGGTCCGCAGGGCCTCGTGGCGATCGACCACATCGGACAGTGCGGCCCTCAGTGCCGCCGCGTCCAGCACACCTCGAAGGCGGTACTCGACGGCGGTCGTGTACGTGGTGGTCCCCGGTCGCAGCTGCTCCAGGAACCACAACCGCTCCTGCGCCGGTGACAGAGGCGCGTGACCGTCGCGTTCGACGGGAAGGATCGGCTGCGGCGGTGCCGCGCGCCGGGCCTCGCGCACCCGAGCGGCGAGCCTCGCGACGGTCCGGCACTCGAACACGTCCCCCGGCTTCAGCGACACGGCCAGGACGCCGCGGGTCCGCGCGATCAGCCGGGTGGCGAGCAGCGAGTGGCCGCCCAGGTCGAAGAAGTCGTCGTGGACGCCCACGCGGGCCGGGTCGACGCCCAGGACTTCGGCGAAGAGCTCCGCGAGGAGGTGCTCCACCGGGTCCCGCGGACCGACGTGGTCCTCGCCGAACCCGAACTGCTCGGGCGCGGGGAGCGCGGCGCGGTCGAGCTTGCCGCTGGAGGTCAGGGGCAGCTTGTCCAGGCCCACGACCACGGACGGCACCATGTGGTCCGGCAGCCGGGCGCTCAGCTCCTCGCGCAGCGCCCTGGTGTCCGCGCCTCCGGTGACGTAGCCGACCAGCCGCGTCCCGTCGCCGGGGTGCCGGATCGCGGTGACGGCGGCGTCGGTGACGCCGGGCAGCGCCGCCAGGGCCGCTTCGACCTCCCCGAGCTCGATGCGGAAGCCGCGCAGCTTCACCTGCTGGTCGATCCGGCCGAGGAACTCCAGTTCTCCCGTTGTTCCCCGGCGCACCAGGTCGCCGGTGCGGTAGAGCCGGCCGCCGGGCGCGCCGAACGGGTCAGGGACGAACCGTTCCGCGGTGAGGCCCGGCCGGTCGTGGTAACCGCGTGCCACCCCGGCCCCGCCGAGCAGCAACTCCCCCGCCACGCCGTCGGGGACCCGGTTCAGGTCCTCGTCCACCACGTGCGCGCTGGTGCCGCGGATCGGCGAACCGATGGGCACCGGCCCCGGTCCCCGGTCCGGGCGGACGTGGAAGTAGGTCGAGTTGACGCAGGTCTCGGTCGGGCCGTAGAAGTTCGCCACCTCGATGCCGGGGACCTGCGCCCTGCACTGGGCGACGAGGCCTGCTTCGAGCGTTTCGCCGCCGCACATCAGCCAGGGCAGGCTCGTCCCCGCCAGGGTCCGCGCAGCAAGGACCTCCCGCAGCACAGGCGGTGTCACGCCGAGCACGTCGATCTGCTCGCCGACAAGCAGCTCCCGCAGCTCGTCCACGTCGAGCCCGGTCCTGCTCGGGGTGACCACGACCGTGCCGCCGGACGTCAGCGCGCCGTAGATCTCCAGGTTCGACGCGTCGAAGCTGAGGGACATCCGGTGCAGGAACCTCAGCGGTTTGCCGCGCCAGACCTCCGAGACGACCCACGCGGTGTGGTTGACGATCGCGCCGTGCGGGACCATGACGGCCTTGGGCCGGCCGGTCGAACCCGACGTGTAGATGAGGTAGGCGAGGTCGCCGGGCCCGACCGCGACACCGGGGCGGCGGGTGGGGTGACCCGACCAGGTCTCCTCGTCGTCCAGGACCAGGGTGTCCAGCCGTCCGTTCATCCCGGCCGTGGTGCGGTCGGCGAGCCCGATCGTGGCGCCGCTGTCCTCGAGAACGTAGGCGATGCGGGCGGCGGGGAGTTCCGGGTCGACGGGCAGGTAGGCGGCGCCGGCCTTCAGGACGCCGAGCATCCCGGCGAACACCGGCAACGAGCGCCGGGTGTGCAGGGCGACGACGTGGTCCGGTCCGGCCCCCTTCGCCATCAGGCCCCAGGCGATCCGGTTGGCCCGGTCGTCGAGCTGCCGGTAGGTCCACGCCTCGTCGCCCAGGACGAGCGCGGTGTTCTCGGGGGTGCGGTCCACCTGGGCTTCGAACAGTTCGTGGAGAGAAGTTCGATCCACCGCGCTCTCGAAAGATTCGCGCAGGGCGGAATCCTCAAACCTGGTCAAGACTTTCCCCCGTAGAAAATCGGTACAAGATCTCCGGACGGCCGATTCGCGCGCTCAGGCGCCCCGGCGAACGCTCAACGGACGCATGTCCGTCCAGACCTCTTCCACGTACTCGAGGCAGTCGGCCTTGGAAGCGGACTCCCGGACGATCCGCCAGCCCGCGGGAACCTCCCTGCCCTCGGGCCAGATGCTGTACTGCTCCTCTTCATTGACGACCACGTGCCAGGACGTCGTCAAGTCAGCGTCCTCAACCGGCATGACCACTCCTCGATTCTTCGAATGGCTTTCTTCACATCAGCAGGTCGTCGAGGCGCTTGACCCGCTGCTCCAGATCGGCGACCGGCAGCGGGTCGGCGATTCCGGGGTCGAAATCCGCGACCGCGTCGCGGACCTCCGCCGTGAAATGAACGGTGCCGTCGCTGTCGACGCGTTCCACGCCGTCGCCACGCGCCTGCTCCTCGTTGAACGCGATCGATTCGTCCCGGTCGGCGCCGGGCGGCAGGTCGAGGGTGACGGCGCCGTTGTCGATCAGTACGGGATAGCCCCCCGGGAGCCCGCCGGGGGCGGCGGTCGACCACCGGAGAGGTGCCGCGCCCGGTAGCAGGGCGTGCAGCACCGGGATCGTGGCGGCCGCCGTGACCTCGTTGTAGCGCTGGGACGGCGCGATCGGCGGCGCCTGGTAGGCGAGCCCGTCCTCCCGCCGTCCGTCCTCGCCCAGGAAGACCCTGCAGCGGTCGGCGGGATCGTCCGGTTCGCGGGACGCCATCGCGCCGACCAGCTGGGAGTGGTGGGCGACGACGCGGATGCGCTCCTGCCCGGCGTCGGGCCGGGTGGCGCGCAACGCGGCGCGAACGCGGAGCTGGATCATCGCGGCGTTGCCGAGTCCGAGCGTCGGCGCGAGGCCGAGCCGGGCGAGGACCGGTCCGGTCACGTCGGGGAACGAGAGGTTCGCGACCGGCCCCGCGTAGTCGGCGTCCCTGGCCGCCCGCATGACGGCCAGCGGCACGGGCAGCTGGTAGGGCAGTCGCAAAGCCAGCCCCGCCCTGACGACGGCCGACGCCACCGCGTCCTCCCGCCCCGCCAGCGTCCAGGGCCCCCGCACGGCCGCGCACTGCACGACCAGGTCCGGCCGTGTGCGGGCGAGCAGGTCGGCGATGTCGTCCTGCCGGGTGGCGTCCAGGACGACCGGTTCGACCACGTGGCCGGAGATGCTGGCCGCGGTGCCGGCGATGGCCCCGGTTGCCTCGGCGGACCTCCCCGCCAGCACGAGGCGCGCCACGCGGCCGCCCTCCGCCAGGCGGTACGCGAGCCGCTCCCCCATGTTGCCCATCCCGATGACCAGCACGGTGCCCGTGGGCTCCGGGCTCGGGGACGTCGACGATGCCATTGACGTGCTCACCATTCTCCAAGGGAACGCGTGCTCCAGCGCCCGAGCGCGAGAGCCGGCCGGAAAGTCCTGCTGACACCCTCGGGTTACTTCACAAGGCCGCGGATTCGGTGAGGAGGTGCGCGATGCTCCCGCCGACGTGGGTGGGGCGGACGTCGGAGCCGGCCGCCACCTCCGGGGTCGTCACGCCCGTCAGGACCAGCAGCGTGTCGAACCCGGCCCGGTGCCCGCCCTCGATGTCGGTGTCGAGCCTGTCCCCCACCACCAGCGGGTTCCGGGCGCCGCAGGCCTCGGCCTGCTGCTGGAACAGGGTGGGCTCGGGTTTGCCGACCGACAGGTCCGGCACGCGGCCCGTGGTGGTCGTGAGCGCCGCGATGAGCGCGCCGTTGCCGGGGACCGCACCGCGCTCGGCGGGCCAGGTGTCGTCCAGGTTCGTCGCCACCCACAGGGTTCCGGGCCGGTGCAGGGCGAGAGCGGCCTCCGCGAGAAGGGGCCAGCCGATGGTGGGCGCGAACCCCTGCACCACGGCCTGCGGCAGGTCGTCGGCGGAGTCGACGGGCTTGAGCCCGGCGGCCTCCACCTCGTCCCACAGCGCGCCTGAGCCGACGACGAGGACCGGCGCACCGGCGGGCAGGCGTCCGGCCAGGGTAGCGGCGGCGAGCCCGGCGGGGGTCGCCACTTCGTCGGCGAAAGCGCCGATGCCGGCGTTGTTCAGCATTTCCGCCACTTCGCCGGGACGACGGCGGGGACTGTTCGTGGTGAAGCGCAATGGAACACCTCGGGCACGGATGGCCGCGATGGTCTCCGCCGCGCCCGGAATGGGCTGCTGACCGAGAACGAGAACGCCGTCGACGTCCAGCAGGACCAGGTCGTAACGGTCGAGAAGAGTGCTCACCCGGCAACCCGACCGACGCCGCCCGGCCCGGCGGTGATCCGCCGGGAGAAAGCCGAACTCATATCAGCCCTCCGTTTTCAGGTGTTCCGGAAATCGAATGTGATCGACAGGGAGAATTCGCGGTGCCGAAGACACCGCAGAAAGAAAGCTCTGCGAACGCGTCGCCGTCCCCCTGGCATTCCAGTCCTGATGGACAATCGATCCCGACTCTATAGAGGGCATTTGGGTCCGGCAACTCTCTAATGCGTCAGGCCTCGCCGGACGAACCGATCGGAGCAATCCTCCAACCGGCAAACGTCAACGATTCACAAAAGCGGCGCGGACGCGAAGGGGCCGGTCGGCACGAATCGCCGACCGGCCCCGCTGTTCCGCGATTCAGGCGCCGGGCGGCGGGCGGCCCTCCAGCCGGGCCGCGAACTCCGTCAGGTCGGCCGCGTACCACCGCGCCAGCTCGGCGATGACCCCGGCGGTGTGCGCCGGCAGGTCTGCCACCAGGCGCTCCCGCTCCGTGCTGCCGATCGCGTTGGCGTCGAGCCAGCGCAGCACCAGCCGGCCGGTGTCGGTGAACCGCAACGACGGGTCGCGGTGGATGCCGCGCAGCAGGGCGGCGACGTCCTCGGGCGAGAGGCCGTTGTGGTCGCTCTTCTGGCGCCGGCTCCCCGCCCGGTGCGCGGACCGGGCTTGGGCGGGTACCGGGTCGAGGCCCTGGTCCATGCGATCGCGCACGTCCTTCACAGTTCCCGGGGAGATGCCGGTGGCCCTCGCGATCTCGCGGATCGAGGCGTCCGGTTGCGCGGTCAGCATCTCCGACGCCAGCCTCCTGCCGCCCTCGGTGCTGACCGGACGCCGGCGCCCGTCCAGTCCCACCCGGCTGTCCAACCGCGGATCTTCCGCGGTTGAACACCCGCGCAACCCGGACACCGTCCTCGCCGAGAGGCCGGTGGCCAGGGCGATGACCCGGTCCGACCACTCCGGGTAGTCCCGCAGGATCCGCACGGCGGCCCTCTTGCGCTCCGCCAAGGACAACGGCAGTCCGTGCGCCGTGTTCGCCCGCACGCCGACCACGAACGCGCTCTTCTCATCGCCGTCGAAGAACCTCACCCGGATCTCGTCGGCGCCCGCCGCCCTGGCCGCCAGCAGGCGGTGCACGCCGTCGATCACCCGCATCGTCGCACGGTGCACGATGATCGGCGGCAGTTCGGCGACGGACTCGTTGAGCACCTGCACGTGCGCTTCGTCGACACAGGTCGACCGTGGCGAGTTGCCAATTGACAGAGTGCTCACGGATATCGTGCGCACCGGCCCTGTCGTCAACGGGAACTCGAGCGCGGACCCTCCTCTCGCTGTCGGCACGAACGCGGTTTCCCCAGTGCTCACAACTCCCCCAGCAGATTCGTCACGCCATTGGACGGCAGTATCTGTGGCCACGAAACGGTTCCTGCCAGTGTTGGCGCTGCCCCCTGTGCGTTGCCTCCACAACGAAGTCCATCGTCCCCGGATGCGGACCTCCTTTCAAGCCAGCGAACACCTGTTCCCGTCATACCCCGCCGATCGTGGCACTGGCGAGCGTTCGCGGGCGCGCTCGAGGAGGTTTCGCTCACCGCGTACCTGCTCAACGCACCCGTACACGCGGCCAAACCGTGCGCATCTGTCCTATGTGGAGCCCTGCACGGAGGGCGCAATGCCCGAATCGCACGTGTTCACGGCGAAGTGAGCGCGTGCGTCACAACGCCGCCAGTTCGGCGCACAGGTGTTCCCGCACGAGCTCGGCCTGCTGCTGGTGCCCGGGACCGGAGTACCCCCGCGGCGTGCCCTCGACGAGCATGACCAGGTAGAGGTAGCTGCGGTACATCGCCAGCCGCAGCCGCGCGCTCCGCGTGAACGGCCCGGCGCCGTAACCGGACAAGAAGGCCCGGTCGCGTTCGATGTCGCCGAACAGCGCGAGCGACACGAACTCGGTGAGCGGGTCGCCCCAGAACGCGCGCTCCCCGTCGATCAGGCCCGTCACCCTGCCGTCGTGGACGAGGACGTTGCCGTCCCACAGGTCGAAGTGCACGAGAACGGGACGGGACACCTCGTCGAGCAGCGCGGCGTGTGAACGCATGCGGCCCGCGACGTCGTCGACCGGCAGCGCCACGGCGAACCTCGCGGCGTCCGCCAGCACACCGTCCACCATGGACAGGAACGCCTCGCGCCAGGTGCGGGCCAGCCCGAGCTGCGGGTAGCCGTAGCCGGTGCCGGTGACCTCGTGCAGGCCGGCGACGACCCGGCCGAGGCCGGTCCGCAGCGCGGCCGCCTCCTCCGGTGTGGTCGTGGCACCGCGTGCGGCGAGGGTGTCGCCCTGGATCTCCGTCATCAGCAGGAGGTCTGCGGGGACGGTGGTGCGGCTGAAGTCGGCGTGCACGACCTCGGGCACCGGCGCGTGCCCTCCTGCCGCCCGGTAGAAGGCGGTCTCGGTCCGCATGAGGTCGCGCTCGTGGGTGAGGCCCGGTGCGTCCGGGTGCGGTGCCACCTTCAGCACCAGGCCCGGGCCGCCGGCCCGTCTGATCCGGTAGGCGGTGTTGTAGGTGCCCTCGGTCAGCTCCACCCAGCCGGTCGCGGTGACGGGGTCGACGCCCGCCTCGCTCAGCACGCGGCGCATCGTGTCGTCGTCCAGCTCGAGCCGGTGCTCGTTGTGCATCTGAATCCCCCGGAACCGTCACTTCAGCAGGAACGCGTCGACGACGGTCTGGGTGACGGAGTTGCCGGCGGTGTCCCTGGCCGACGCCCTGAGCGACACCGAGGTGGCGCCCTGGGGATGGCTCAGGACGGCGAACCACCTGCCGTTGCCACCCACCAGCGGGGCGGCGATGCCGGTGTGGTGGTTGACCGACAGGGGCACGAGCGCCGAGAGCCTGCTCGCGCGGTTGTGGCCGTCCACGGCGGGCGTGAACTTCACGGCCATCAGCGGCAGCGGCCGGGCCGGGCCCTCGGCGATCGCGGCGCACCGCCTCCACCTGTTGCTCATGCTCCCCCTCTGGAGATCTCCGGCGCCCACACAGAGATCTACTGGCTCCGCCGGGGGTTTCCACCCGTTGCCAGTTGCCAGAGTTGGTCTAAACCTCCGCCGCGTAGAGGGCGGCGACGGCCCTGGCCTGCCGGCTCAGGGCCCGGCGCGCCTCGTCGGGGGTGAGCACCTCGACGCCCGGGCCGAAGGCGAGCAGGGTCTCGACGGCGCGCACCGAGCGGAAGCGCAGCTCCACCCGGCTCCAGCCGGGCCCCTGCGGCACGGGCGCCCCGTCCGGTTCGGCGAGATCCGCCTGGTGCACGCGCAGGAACAGGGCCAGGACGTCGTCCCGCACCAGCGCCGTGACGGCCACGAGTGACGGGAGGTCGTCGATGCGGCGGCGCAGGACCTCCCACACCTCGTCGAGTTCGACGCCGGCACGGCGCTGGACGGGCTCGGTGAGCACGACGGCCGACTGGGAGCGGTCGAGGCGGTAGAGACCGGGGTCGCCCTCGTGGTCCGCGACCAGGTACCAGACGCCCGCCTTGTTGACCAGGCCGTACGGGTCGACGACGTAGGTGCGCGCGCGGTTGTCGCGGCCGTGCCGGTAGCGCAGCTCCAAGCGCCGGTCGGCGAACACGGCGCGTTGGAAGACATCCAGGTCCGACCGCCCCGGCGCACCCCGCCAGCGGACCGGGTCGATCAGCACGCGCCTGCTGGTCAGGTCGGCATCACCCCGGTGCGGGGCGGGCAGCGCGGCCATCACCTTGCGCAGGGCGGAACCGAGGGCCTGGCCGAGGCCGAGGTCGGTGTGCGCGGAACCGGCCAGCACCACGAACAGGGCCCGGGACTCGTCGGCGGTCAGGCCGGTGACGTCCGTCTGGTAGCCCGGCAGCAGCGCGATGCCTCCTTGCGGGCCGCGCACGGTGTAGACGGGCACGCCCGCGGTCGAGAGGGCCTCGACGTCGCGCATGATCGTGCGGACCGACACCTCCAGCCGCCCGGCCAGGTCGGTGGCGGACAGCTGCCCGTGGGTCTGCAGGAGCAGCAGGATCGAGAGCAGGCGGTCGGACCTCATGCCTCCGGATTCTTCTCCACGTACATGACAGAAGATGACATGTAAGGGCCGCAACACTCTGGTCACCTGGTCGCGACGAGCGCGACCGGACCAGGGAGGAACCACCAGCTATGACCGCCACCACCGGTGCCGCACAGACGATCGCCGACGAGTACGTCCGCGCCTGGACCAGCGGCGACGCCGAGAAGGCGCTGAGCTTCGTGGCCGACGACGTCGTGTGCGAGGCGCCCAGCGGACGCATCGAGGGCATCGAGGGCTACCGGCAGTTCCTCGCGCCGTTCGTGGGCAGGATGCTCAAGGGGGAGGTGGTCGACGTGCTCGGCCACGACACCCGCGCCGTGACCGTCTACGCCGTCGACCTGCCGTTCGTGCGGAACCTGCACGGCACCGAGTACCTGACCGTCACCGACGGCAAGATCAGCCACGTGATCAGCGTGTTCGACATGTCGCCGATGCTGCGGGCCGCGCAGTCCTGACCGGACACCACGGACCAGGACATGGTGCTCGCACCGCCGAGGTAGGTGGCGGGCTCGCGGAGTGGCGCCGCCCGCCGCGGGAAGCCACACGTCATCCCTCCCCGGTCAGGGCGGCGATCATCGCCTCGGCCATCGGGGCGCTCGACGCGGGGTTCTGCCCGGTGAACAGGTTGCGGTCGCGCACGGTGTAGGCCTGGTAGGCCTGGTAGGCGGGCCCTTGCGAGTGCAGCGCGCCCTTGTCCCGCAACGTGCTCGCCAGCAGCCACGGCGCGTTCTCCGCCGTGCCGAACAGCTGCTCCTCCTCGTCGGTGAAGGCCGCCATCCTGCGGCCCTCGAACACCCACCTGCCGTCGGCGTCGACGGCCGGGAGCAGCGCCGCCGGTCCGTGGCAGACCGCGCCGATGACCTTCCCGGACGCGTCGGCCTCGACGAGCAGCTCGCCGAGGTCGGCGTCCTGGTAGAGGTCCACGACGGGACCGTGGCCGCCGGGCAGCACGACCGCGACGTAATCGCTCACGTCGACCTCGTCGAGCTTGAGCAACGGGCCGAACTCCCGCAGTGCGCGCTCGGCGTGCTCGACGAAGTGCCCGCACTCGGGCCCGGCGATCTCCGGGTCGGCGCTGTGCGCGTCCAGCGGCTGGAGGACGCCGCCGGGCGAGGCGAAGTCGACGGTGAA
Organism: Lentzea sp. HUAS12; assembly: GCF_024125735.1. Taxonomy (NCBI): domain Bacteria; kingdom Bacillati; phylum Actinomycetota; class Actinomycetes; order Pseudonocardiales; family Pseudonocardiaceae; genus Lentzea; species Lentzea sp. HUAS12. The sequence continues at coordinate 1,125,591 of NZ_CP099738.1, read as the reverse complement.
GCCCGCCTCGACGAACTTCTCGTGCGGGGCGGCCAGCTCCTCCGCCCAGTAGCCCGTCGGGTACGCCGAGCCGTCGGCGCGCTCCCAGACGTCGGCGGCGGACATGACGATCAGGATCTTGCTCACTTGCCGGCTCCGTTCCGGGGGAGGTGCGTCAGGCGGGGAAGTCGCTGGCGGACGCGGTGGAGGCGGCGGCGTCGAGGGTCGCCTGCAGCGCCTGGACCTTCGCGGTGGCGTAGGCGTGGGAGTCCGAGCCGAGGACCAGGCGCAGCGAGGTGTCGCCCGACACGACCTTCTCGATCATGATCCGGGCGCCCCTGACCGGGTCGCCGAGCTGGTTGCCCTGCAGCTTCAGGTGGTTCTCGACCATCTCGCGGATCTCCGGGTACGCCGGGGTGGTGTTCTCGGGCAGCGCGAGCGAGTCGGTGGTGAGGAAGTCCGTGCGGAAGTAGCCGGGCTCGACGATCGTGACGCCGACGCCGAAGCCCGCGACCTCCCCGGCGAGCGCCTCGCTCAGGCCCTCCAGCGCGTACTTGCCGGCGCAGTAGAGCGCCCAGCCGGGCACCGAGGTGAGGCCGAGGACGGACGACACGTTGACGACGTGGCCGCCGCGCTGCTCGCGCAGGACCGGCAGCGTGGCGCGCAGGACGTTCCACACACCGGCGACCTGGACGTCGAGCATGTCGCGCACGTCGCGGTCGCTGGTCTCCTCCACCGCGGCGAGGAAGCCGTAGCCGGCGTTGTTGACGACGACGTCGAGGCCGCCGAAGCGGTCGGTCGTCTGCCGCACGGCCTGCGCCACCGCGGCTTCGTCGCGGAGGTCGACGGCCAGCGGCAGCAGCCGGGTGGTGTCGGTGTCGAGCGCCGAGAGGAGGCGTTCGGTCGAGCGGGTCGTCGCGGCGACGTTGTCGCCCCGCTCGAGGAGCTGCTTGACGAGTTCGAGGCCCAGGCCACGGGACGTGCCGGTGACGAACCAGGTGGCGGGGCGATCGGTCGGGAAGGTCATGGCACAAGCCTGGCGCGGCGAACGCTCCCGTTGGGGCGCATGTCCGGCCCTGTGCGACCTCGGACTCCGCAACCTAGGACTCGGAGGTCCAGTTGTGAACTCCGTGACCGCGCGAGGACTGCGCGACAATGGCTTCATGGCCAGTCTCAACCGCGAACTCGCCGACTTCCTGCGGCGCGCCCGCAGCCAGGTCGACCCGTCCCGCGCCGGCCTGCCCTCCGACGGCAGGGTCCGCCGCGTGAAAGGCCTGCGGCGCGAGGAGGTCGCGCTGCTCGCCGGCGTGTCCACGGACTACTACGCCCGGCTCGAGCAGGGCAGGCGCATCACCCCGTCGGCCGCCGTCGTCGAGGCCATCGGCCGCGCCCTCGAACTGGACGAGGCGGGCCGCACGCACCTGCGGGACCTGATCGGACTGCCCGCAGGCCCGGCACCCCGCCGGCCGAGCAGCGTGCAGCGCGTGCGTCCGGGCCTCTACCAGCTGATCGACGCGCTGGACGGGGAACCGGCGCTGGTCCTCGGCCGCCGCACCGACGTGCTCGCGGCGAACCGGATGGCGAAGGCGTTGTTCGCCGACTTCGACGAGATCCCGCCCAAGGAGCGCAACTACGCGCGCTGGATCTTCCTCGACGAGGCCGCCCGGTCGTTGTTCGTCGACTGGCACGACCAGGCCCGCGCCGCCGTGGAGAGCCTGCGCTTCGAGGTCGGCAGGGACCCCGGCGACACCGCCACCGTCGCACTCGTGGACGAGCTGCGCGAACGCAGCCGCGACTTCGACCAGTGGTGGGAGCAGCACCGCGTCCACCAGCGCACCTACGGCTCGAAGAGGCTCCGGCACCCGCTCGTCGGCGACCTCACCGTCGAGTACGAATCGCTCGCGCTGCCGGGAGATCCGGACACGATGCTCTACGTCTACAGCACCGCGCCGGACTCGCCGTCGAGGCAGGCGATGGACATCCTGGCCAGCTGGACGGCCGGTGCGCGGCCGAGCCCGCAGGAGGCCGGACCCGAGGCGTAGGGCGTGTGTCGAAGCCCGATCCGCGACCGCCGGGCCCGAGGCGGCCCCTGGCGGCACGGCCGGAACGCCCACGTACAACACCGGTACGCGACCGCTCCGGCCCCACCACCAGGAACCACCCCAAGCTCAGCTCTCATCGAACCGGGCTTCGACACGCGCCCCAGCCGAACCGCCCGTCGAGGGTCCCGGCGGGCAGGACCTCGGTCGAGTTGTGCTCGCGGACGATCCGCCAGCCGTCCGGCGTGCCGCGCCAGACCAGTGAGGTGGTCGTGCGGATGTCCGTGACGGCTTCGGGTGTGACGATCCTGGCCACGAACCGCAGCGTGGACACGGCCAGGTCGCCGGAGGCGAGCACGTGCGGGCCGTCGTCGACGGCGTGGTGCGCGGACACCATCTCGCGGAAGGCGGGTTCCCAGATCTCGCCGTAGGCGGCGGCCGTCGTGGCCACCCGGTGCTCGGGGTCGAAGTCGTCGTAGAGGCGGAGATCCGCCGAGTCGAAGTCGTAGAACTCGCCGAAGACGCGCCGGAAGCCGAACGGGGCGTCCCCCGCGCGGCGGTCCCAGCCGAACACCCACCGGACGTGCCGGTCCGCGATCACCTGCTCTGTCGTCATGATCCCGACGCTAGGACCGCGCAGGACTTCCTGACAGGGTGCGCGACTCCTGGGGAGCCGCGTGGCGTTCGAGCACGCAGGCGATCCGCTGCACCGGGATCTCGTGCCGGTCGCGGGTCAGCTCGTCCTGCACGACGTAGTGCAGCTTCTCCCCCACGCTCCGCAGCATCATCACGATGCCCTTGCGGGGTTCCTTTCCGTCCACAGTGAACTCGACGAAGTCCCCTTGCCTCGCTTCAGATCCGTAGTCGCGCAGCATCACGAACGCCACCTCCACCTCGTTGTGGTCCGACCCAGGAGAGATTGACGCCCTGACCGTCCACAAACGACTGTTCACCGGATCAGGTGAGGAGGCGGGTCAGCTCCGCCGGAGACCGTTGATCAGCAGCCGCACGAGGTGGCGCACGTCGTAGCGAACGCCTTCGGCCACGTTCGCCCCGGCGCAGATGCTGCCGACGGCACGCATGAGCTCGTGGGCGTCCTGCCCCGCCACGATCTCGCCGGCCCGCGCGGCCTCGTCCAGCAAGCGCGTGCACACGGGCACGAGGTGTTCGAGGAAGTAGTCGTGCAGGGGGTCGTAGCAGGACTCGCTCGACTGCAGCACGGACGCCAGACCCTGTTTGGTGACCACGAAGTCGACGAACCGGTCGATCCACTTGGTCAACGCCTGGTGCGGGCCGGGCTCGCTCGCGAGCAGCGCGGGCCCGGCCTCCGACAGCGACTCCACCTGCGACCGGTAGACGGCGAGGATCAGGTCGGCCCGCGTCGGGTAGTGGCGGTAGATGGTCGCGGTGCCGACCCCGGCGCGGGCGGCGATCTCGCGGATGGGCGCCTCCACACCGGAGGTGACGAACACCGCGGCCGCCGCCTCGAGCACGCTCCCGGCGTTGCGCCGGGCGTCGGCCCGCCGCTGTGGCCGCACCGCCGCGCCGGGAACCTCGCTCATCGCCCCATCCTATCGAGCCGCTCCCACCGGGACGGGCAGGTCCAGCAGCAGTGCGGCCAGTTCCTCCGGCACGGTGATCATGCAGTCGTGGCCCGACGCCAGCTCCCGGACGTCCGCCGGCTCGCCGTTCGGCTGCACGCCGGGAACGGCACGGCGCCGGACCGCCGACTCCGCCGTGCAGTGGACGTGCGTGCGCGGGATCGAGGCGAGCGCCGGGTGGTCCATCGCGACCGGCTCGTCCAGGCACCGCACCGTCTGGTCGGACAGCATGGACCGCAGCCACGCGACGTCGGCGGGATCGCTGACGCCGAACAGCCCGAACGGCTCCGGCGGTGGGGGCACCCTCCAGCCGTCACCGAGCATGCCGCGCGCCTCCGGCATCACGTCGAGAGCGCTCTCACCGTGCACCGGCACCATCGCGTCGAGGTACACGAGCCGCGCGATCCGCTCCGGGACCTCGTTCGCCACCGCGGAGATCACCATGCCCGCGTAACTGTGGCCGACGAGGACGACGTCGTGCAGGTCCTCGTCCACCAGCAGTCGCATGACGTCGTCGGTGTGCGTGCGCAGACCGGTCTCGGGGCTCAGCAGGTGCCGCGTCTCGCCGTAACCGGTGAGCGTCGGGGTGTAGACCGGACTGCCGCTCGCGCCCAGCCTCGGCACCACCTTCGACCAGCTCTGGCCGCTGTGCCATGCACCGTGCACCAGCACGTACGTCATCGGCATGACCTCTCCAGACTCAAGTGGGACACTGTCCCGATTACGATACGGGACCATGTCCCACTTAGTCGAGGAGGGAATGAAGCCCGCACGACCCACGAGGACGGCGGCACGACCACCCGGATCCGCCAGTCCCTGCTGCGGGCGCCGAAGTTCCCCGACCCGGACGCCGACCAGGGCACCCACGCCTTCCAGAGCACGATCGGTTTCGCCCCGACCGTGCTGGAGGCGGCCGCCGCCGGTTACCGGCTGAACCTGCCTGCCCGCCGCGTGCTTGGGAACCCGGCCACGGCCGTCGACCCGATCGTGGCGGTGTCCTCGCCGTCGGTGCTCGTCGAGTCGGTCAAGCTCGCCGAGGACCGGTCCGGTGATCTCGTCGTCCGGCTGTACGAGGCGCGCGGTGCGCGGACCTCGGTCACCGTCGGGCTCGGGACGCCGTTCTCCTCGGCGTGGCGGACGGATCTCCTCGAGCGGGAACTGGGCGAGCAGGTGTGGGGAGCGGACGAGACGATCGGCCTGGAGCTGCGCCCGTTCGAGATCGCGACACTGCGCGTACGGGGGTGACACCGCGGTTCGGTGGTGGCATCGGCGCTTCGGGATCGGAGCTGTTCGTGACAACCGCGCCTTCCCGGCGCCGATGCGCGTCCCCATGTTCGTCCGGAATCCCCGGCGGGGTAAGGGTCTTGCGACCCCGGTCTTCCGCCCCCGCGGACAGGTCCGGACGGCCCGGTTCACCCGGAGGTGGCGGCTGCGGGCCCGGACTCGAGGGCACTGTGCCGTAGGGTGATCACCGTGGCGCGGATCTCGCGAACCGACCTCTCCGGTGTGGTCGTCCTGACGACGACCGGAGCGCTCGACGCGGCCACCGCCGCCGCCTGGCAGTCCTCCGCCGCAGAGCACGGCCTGCCGCCCGGTCACGCACTGGTGCTCGACCTGCGGGAGACCGACTTCATCGCGATCGCGGGCATCCGCGCGATCGGCGCCGTCGCCGACCACCACGACCGCGAGACCGTCTTGGTTCTGGCGGCCGGTCACCACCTGCGGGACTGGATCGGCCTCCTCGGCACCCGGCGGCACGTGCGCGTCGTCGACCGGCTCGGCGCCGCGCTCGCCCTGTTCCGGCAGCTCCAGCCGTGAGCTCCCACAGCGCGTTCGTCTACGGTTCGGCGGACGAACTGGTCGAGCACGCGCTCACCGCACACCGGTCGCCGGGACCGCTGGTGCTGGGCTGTTCGCCGCGGCACAACGCCCTGATCACCGCGGCGCTGGCGCCGGGCGCGGACGTGCGCACGCTGGCCCGTCCCCGTGCCGGGACCAGGCCGGGCGCCGCGATCGCCGTCCTCGAACGGCTGGTCCGCGAGTGCGGTCCGGCGACGGTGCTCGTCGAGCCGGACCACGGCGCCACGGCCGCGGGCACGACCCGGTGGCGCCGCTTCGAGGCCGCGTGCAACCTCATGCTCGCGCCGCGGGCCATCACCCTGATCTGCGCCTTCGACGGCCGCAGCACACCGGACACCGTCCTCGCCGCCCTGGCCGAGAGCCACGGGCACCACGACGACCCCGAGGCCGTCCTCGCGCGGCTCGCCGTCCGCGTCCCGCTCGTCCCTCCTCCGGCAGACCCCGTGCTCGTGGTGCTCGACTCGGCGTCGATCAACGACCTCGGACCGATCCGGCGGCAGGTCTCCGCCGCGCTCGGCACGCTGCCGGTGCTGGCGCGCACGGACTTCGTCGCCGCGGTCAACGAGGTCCTGACCAACGCCTACCTGCACGGGCGACCACCCGTCGACGTCCGGCTGTGGGTCTCGCCGGACGTCGTGGAGTGCCAGGTCACCGACCGGGGACGGGGTTTCGGCGACGCCGCCGCCGGCTTCCGCCCCGGTGCGGGCGGCGGCGACCTGCGCCGCGCGGGGGCGGGGCTGCGGCTGACCAGGCAGACCTGCGACGACCTCGACACCTGGCGCACGTCCACGACGTTCACCGTCCGGCTGTCGAGCGAGACCTCCTCCGCGGACGACCTGAACCACAGCGGCGCGATCGCGCGCGTGGAGGCCGCTCAGGTCCGTGCCGACGCCGCGCTCACCAGGGCCGAGGCCGCGCGCGCCCGTGCGGAAGCGACCCGCGAGCGCGTGGCGGGCCGCATCGCACCGCCGCGCTGACGGTTCAGAGCACCGCCCACACCGTCTTCCTGCCGCCCGCCTGGTCGATCACGCAGCCCCACGTCCTCGCGAGCTGCGCGACCACGTGCAGTCCCCGCCCGAAGTTGGCGGGGCTGCCCGGATCACCGAGCACCACCGGGATCGAGCTGTCGTCGCCGACCGCCACGGTGAGCCGGCCGCGCCGCAGCTCCAGCCGGAGCCGCACCGCCTCGGAGAACGTGTGCTGGACCGTGTTCTGCACGAGTTCCGACGCCACCTGCACGGCATCGTTGGTGAGCAGGTCGGCCAGCTCCCACTCCGCACACGTCTCGCGCACGAACAGGCGGGCCGCGCGGGGGCTGCTCGGGGCGTGCGGCAGTTCCCGGGCCACGCGCTTGCGCGGCGCGGGCCGTTCGACGTTGGCCAGCGCCTCACTGACCTGGCCGTACACCCCGACGTACCGGCGGATCGCCGTGCGCCGGAGCAGTTCGACGTGCCGGGAGCCCGTCGCCACGAGCAACGGGGTCGCGGGCCAGTCGCTGATGCGCAGCCACACCGTCGTGAACACGCTCAACGCGCTCGTCGTGGCGATCGTGACGTTGCTCAGATCCACGACCAACGCCCGTGGCGCCTCCACGGCGCACTTGAGCATGTAATCGCGTAGCTGCGCATAGGTCGAATGCCCGAGCACCCCGTCGAGGGAGAGCAGCGTGCAGTGCTCGCGCTCCTCGGCGCGAACCTTCAGCTGCTCGACCTGGGGACCGGCCATCTCATCTCGTCGGGAGCTCGGCCCGCACGGGGTCGGCGAGGTCGCGCAACGCGGCCGCCAGATCGGGGAACAACCGCAGCCGCGCGTCGACGCCCGTGGCGGCCAACGGCGACAGCACGACGTGCTGCGCGGCGACCACGCCGAGCGGGATCTTCCTCGCCTGCGCCTCCCGCCGGGCGACCAGCAGCAGGTTGATGCCCGACGAGCCGAAGAACTCGATCTCCCGCAGGTCGACGACGACCCCTGCCGGTGCCTTCTCGACCGCGGACAGGACCTCGTCGAGGCCGATCTCCTCGGTCAGCATGTCGACCTCGCCGGTCAGCGCGACGACGGCGACCCCTTAGTGCTCGGTCGTGTGTGCGGTCAGAACGTCGGAAAGTCCCTCGAACGGGTGGCCCATGGCCGGCCTCCTCTCGGCACACCGCGCGAAGCGCCGACGTCAGCCGCTGCCCAACCCGGAGAACCTGATAGGTGTCCACGTGTGGTGATCGATGTTTTCGGGAAGCTGCACCCACGCTATTCCCATTCCCCACATCCGACAACCGCGCTGGTGACGGCGGGGTCTGGTGGCCCAGAGGAGGACCGCGCCGCGTGGTGGGTCCGGGGTGCCGGTGGGCTGGATCGGTTGCGGCGCTGGGGGAACATGGGATGGCGGGATGACGCGGATCGGGCGCTGGCGGGTGGCATGAAGGACGTTGGGGCGCTGGCCGAGCGCGTGCCTTGAGCACGTCCGGACGCGCGGTGGCCGCTACCGGCCGGCAGACCCCGCACGGCAGGCACCGCCCAGGCAGCGCAAGCCCTCACACCCCGCCCACCCGAATCGAAGCCGAAGCGGGGGTCGTTCGGACACGCGAATCGAAATAGGCTCATCACCGTGGATGCCCACTCCGCCCGCTACCAGGTGGTGCTGGTCGGCGCCTCGCTCGGCGGCGCCGAGGCACTGCAGGTGCTGCTGGGCGGCCTGCGCACGGACCTGCCCGCTCCCGTCGTCGTCGTGCAGCACCTCGGCCCCGGCACGAGCGCGCTGGACTCGGTGCTGGGCAAGGTGTCGCGGCACCCTGTCGTCTGGGCGCACGACGGGGTGCGGCTCGAACCCGGCACCGTCTACCTGTGTCCCGGCCGGACCGGGGTGCGCCTGGAGCCGGACGGCACGCTGACCGTGCGGCCGATGGCGGGCCGGTCCTCCTACGGGCAGGTGGACGAGCTGTTCACCTCGGCGTCGACGTCGATGGGCGCTCATGTGCTCGCACTCGTGCTGACCGGCCTCGGCAACGACGGCACCGCCGGCTCTCTCGCCGTGCACCGGGCCGGGGGGACGGTGATCGCGCAGGACGAGTTCACCTCGACGGCGTTCGGGATGCCGTCCGCGGTGATCAAGGCCGGTGCCGCGGACCTGGTGCTGCCGCTGGGGGAACTGCCCGACCTGCTCGACCGGGTGGTCGGTGCCGGCCGGCCGGCCGGTGCCCACGCCCGCGGTCCGGGCCACCGAGGCGATGTTCGCGGGCGGTGGTGAGCTCGGCCGGCTGATGAGCACGACCGACTGGGGCACCACCGCGTTCGGTCCGGTGGACCGGTGGCCCGCCCTGCTGCGCGACACGGTGGCGATGGTCCTCGCCAACCCGGTGCCCATGAGCCTGATGTGGGGTGAGGACCTGTTGCAGCTGTACAACGACGCCTACCGCGACCTCCTCGGCGGACGCCACCCCGAGGCCCTCGGCCGCTCGGTGCTGCGGGTCTGGCCGGACGCGGAGACGACGATCGCCCCGGTGGTGCGGCAGGTCGTCGACACCGGGACCGCGCGGCGCCTGATCGACCAGCCGTTCGTCGTGAACCGGCACGGCGGGCCAGAGGACCTCTTCGCGACCATCGCCTACTCCCCCGTCCGCGACGGCGACCGCGTCGCCGGGGTGCTCGCCATCCTCGTCGACACCACCGACCAGGTCCGCAGCGCCCGCCGCCTCACCACCCTGCACCGGCTCGCCGACACGTCGCGCGAGGCGAGCGACACGACCACGGACCACGAGGTGTGCGAGTGGCTGATGCGGGCGCTGGCGGCCAACCCGCAGGACGTCCCGTTCGCGCTGGTCTACCTCGTCGAGGAACGGGGAGTGCGCGCCCACCTCGCCGCGTCCACCGGTCTCACCCACGACAGCCCGGCCCTCGACCAGCTCGTCACCAGCGAGCGACCGGCGGCGTGGCCGCTGCACAAGAGCATGCGCACGGCCGAACCGCAGGTGGTGGAAGACCTGCTCACGCGCTTTCCCGGGATGGTGTCCGGCACGTGGCCGCAGCCCCCGCACACCGCGGTGATCCTGCCCATCAGCCCGATCCGCGACGGCGTGCCGGCCGCCCTGCTGGTGCTCGGCGTCAGCTCCCACGCCCCGTTCGACGCCGCGCACCGGCAGTTCTTCGACCTCATCGCCGAACGCGTCGCCGCCACCCTCACCGCGGCGCGCATCGACCGCGAGCAGAAGCGCCAGATGGCGGCGCTCGCCGACCTGAACCGTGCGAAGAACCTCTTCCTCGCGGGCCTCAGCCACGAGTTCCGCACACCGCTCACCCTGGTGCTGCTGCCGCTCGAGGAACAGCTCACGACCCTGCCGGCCGAGCACCGGGACACTGCGCGGATCGCGCACCGCAACGCGCTGCGCCTGCTCCGCATGGTCAACACGCTGCTCGCGTTCTCGGAGCTCGAACAGGGGCGGGACCCGCGGGTCGTCGAGGACGTCGAGGACCTCGCCGGGCTCACGACCGACCTCGCGGGCGTGCTCCGTCCCGCGATCGAGCGCGCGAACCTCGCCCTGGTGGTCGACTGCCCACCGCTCGACCGGCCGGTGCGGCTCGACCGGGCCATGTGGGAGACGGTCGTGCTCAGCCTGCTGTCCAACGCGCTCAAGCACACGTTCACCGGATCGATCACCATCGCGCTGGGCTCCCGGCAGCACCACGTCGAGCTCGTGGTGACAGACACGGGAACCGGCATCGACCCGGCCGAGATCCCGCACCTGTTCACCCGCTTCCACCGGATCGAGGGCGCCAAGGCGCGCAGCCGGGAGGGCTCCGGCATCGGCCTCGCCCTGGTGCGGCAGCTCGTCGGCCTGCACCACGGCAGCATCCGGGTGCGGAGCGAACCCGATCTCGGCAGCACGTTCACCGTGTGGATCCCTTATGCCCAGCCACAACACGCCCAGCGGCCCGCACCCGCCAGGTCCGCCGAGGAGAAGGCGCGCATGCGGCAGGCGTTCGCCGAGGAGGCCGAGTCCTGGCTCGTCGGTGACGAACCCGCCGTTCTCCCCTCTGCGCCAGGACGCCGGGCCACCGTGCTCGTCGTCGACGACAACGCGGACATGCGCAACTACCTGCGACGGATGCTGAGCGACCAGTACGACGTCCTGACCGCCGCCGGCGGTGACCAGGCGCTCGACCGTCTCGCCGGGCGAGGAGCGGACCTGATCATCGGCGACGTCGTCGTGCCGGACCTCGACGGCGTGCGGCTGGTCGAACGGGTGCGCGCCGACCCCTCGTTGCGCGCCATCCCGATCATCCTGCTGACCGCGCTGGGCACCTCCTCGCAGGCGGTCCGGGGCGCCCACGACGTCCTCGTCAAACCGTTCACCGCGCGGGAGCTCTTCGCCCGCGTCGAGGCCCAGCTCGCGCTCAGGCGCGTCCGCAACGCCACGGCCGAGCGTCCCGGGTCGGGAGCGTCCGCCGCCGACGTGTGACGGGGTGGAGCCCGGGTACCCAGCCCGAAATCACACGGGTGAGGAGGCCCTTTGCACAGGGACCTGGTCGTCGTCGGAGCTTCCGCCGGTGGAGTGGAGGCACTGCGCTCCCTGGTCGCCGGACTCCCCTCCGACCTGCCCGCCGCCGTGGTGGTCGTGCTGCACATGCCGGCGGGCGGTTCGTCCGCGCTGCCCACGATCCTCGGCCGCAGCGGGCCGCTGCCCGCACTCGCCGTCGGGGACGGCATGCCGTTGCGGCAAGGCCGGATCCACATCGCTCCGCCCGATCACCACACGCTGGTGCAGAACGGAGTGCTGCGGCTGTCGCGGGGTCCCACGGAGAACGGGCACCGGCCGGCGGTCAACGTGCTGTTCCGCTCCGCCGCGCTCTCGGCCGGTCCCGCCGCGATCGGGGTGGTGCTGTCCGGCATGCTCGACGACGGCGTGGCGGGCATGGCCGCGATCAAGAACCAGGGAGGTCTCGCGCTGGTGCAGTCCCCCGGCGACGCGCTGCACCCCGGCATGCCGGGGAGCGTCCTCGAGCACGTCGCGGTCGACCACGTCGTGCCCGCCTCCGAGATGGGTGCGATGCTCTCCGAGCTCGTCGCGGAGGAGATCACGGCGGTCGCTCCTCCGGTGCCCGAGACCCTCCGGCTGGAGGTCGAGGTGTCGGGCGACAACGCGGGCGCGGGCTTCGGCGACATCCCGAAACTCGGCCGGACGACCACCTTGACCTGCCCGGACTGCGCCGGTTCACTGCTGGAGATCCCCGGCGGCAGCGGCCACCACCGCTGTCTGGTGGGCCACGCGTGGACCCCGGATGCCCTGCTCGACGCCTACAGCGGAGGCCTGGAGCGCGCCATGTGGACCGCGGTGCGCACACTGGAGGAGAAGATCGCGCTCGCCCGGCGCATGGCCGGTCACGCGCGGCAGTCCGGTCGCGCCCACATCGCCGACCGGTACTCCGATCAGGAGGAAGAGGCCCTGGCCGCCGCGGACGTGCTGCGCAAGCACCTGCTGCGGTCCGAACTGAGGGAGGGAACCGGCTCGTGACGGGCATCAGCGTCCGCACGGCGGACCTCGCGGGCATGGTGGTCGCGACGCCGGTCGGACGCCTGGACGTGACGTCGTACCCGGTGCTCCGCGACGGACTGCTCAAGCTGGCGGCGGAAGCCCCGGTCGCCCTGCTGGTGCGGCTGGGCGCGGACTTCAGGACGGCCGGCGCGGAGATGCTGTCCGTCTTCACCACGGTCTGCAGGAAGGTCTCCGACTGGCCGGACGTGCCGGTCGTGCTCATCGCCGAGACCGAACGCCACCGGCACGACCTGGGGCGCAGCGGGATCACGAGGAGCGTCGCCACAGCGCCCGACCTGATCTCGGCGGTCGAGCTCGCCCAGGAACAGCCGCTGCGCCGGTTCCGCAAGCTCACCCTGCCGGCCACGGCCGTCGCGCCGTCGGTCGCGCGCAAGGTCGTGCGCGACGTCTGCGTGGAGTGGGACCTGCCGCACCTGCTCCAGGACGCGCTGGTGGTGGTGACCGAACTCGTCGGCAACGCGGTGCGGCACGCGCGCACCCGGTCGGTGTTGCGCGTCGAACTGCGCCGAGCCGGACTGACGCTCGCCGTCACCGACGGCAGCCCCGAACCTCCGGTGCTGGGCGCCCCGCGGCAGGACCTTCCCGGACACCGGGGTCTGGAGCTCGTGGACAGCATCAGCCGCGCCTGGGGCTCCATGCCCGCGTTCGACGGGAGCAAGGTCGTGTGGGCCGTTCTGGCACTCCGCCCGAAGCGGTAGCTTCGGGCCCGTGGACGACCGCCTGCCGACGCCCGGCCCCGGTTTCGAGGACGTGCTGCTGCACCTCGAGGAAGCGCGCGGCTCGGACTTCACCGGGTACGAGCGCGCCGGCCTCATCCGCCTCGTCCAGCACCGGATGAGCGAGTTGGGCATCGGGGACCACGCCGGGTACGTCGAGCACCTGCGCGCCGACGCGGGCGAGGTCAGCGCGTTGGTCGACGCCGTGCCGGCCGACGTCCCCGGCTTCTTCCGCGATCCGGAGGCCTGGACGTCCCTGCGCGAGCAGGGCGTGCCCGCGATCCTCGCCGAACGCGGGCCGCACGACCCGATCCGGGTGTGGAGCGCGGGCTGCGCGTCCGGCGAGGAGGCGTACAGCCTCGCGATCGCCTTCGCCGAGGTCGTCGGCATCGAGCAGTTCCGCCAGCGGGTGAAGATCTACGCCACCGACGTCGACGACGAGGCCCTCGCCAAGGCGAGGCTCGCGAGCTACGGCGAGCGCGAGCTGCGGGGCGTGCCGCCGGAGTTGATCGCCAGGTACTTCGAGCGGCAGGACGGCCACCACCGGTTCCGCAAGGACCTGCGCCGGTCGATCGTCTTCGGCCGCAACGACCTGGAGCAGGACGCGCCGATCTCGCGCCTCGACCTGCTGGTCTGCCGCAACACGTTGACGTACCTCGACCAGCGGACCCGGGCCGAGGTGCTGGGCAGGTTCCACTTCGCGCTGGCGCCGGGGGCGTGCTGTTCCTGGGCAGGACCGAGGCGCTGCCGCAGGACAGTCCGGTCTTCCACCCGCTCGACCACGAACGGCGCCTCTTCCGCAAGGCGCCCACCGGTTCGCCGCCCGCCCGCTCCCCGTCCTCCTCGGTGGTGCACCATCGAGGGGTGGACGTCGGCGGTATCGACGCACTGGAGGAGCAGGCGTTCTCCTCGAGCCCGGTCGCCCAGGTGGTGGTGACGGCGGACGGGGTGGTGGCGCTCGTCAACCGGCGAGCGGAGACCCTGTTCGAGGTCTCCGCCAAGGACGTCGGCCGGCCGTTGCGCGACCTCGAGCTCTCCTACCGCCCGATCGAGCTGCGCGGCTACGTCGAGCGGGCACGCCTGGAGCGCAAGCCGTTGCGCGTCAAGGACGTCGAATGGCTGCGCAACACCGGCGGGGCGCTGTGGCTCGAGGTCCACGTCGACCCGCTCGTCGGTTCCGGCGACACCGTCATCGGCGTCGCCGTGGCGTTCCACGACGTGACGGCGACGCGAAAGCTGGTCGAGGAGCTCGCGTTCACCAAGCGCCAGCTCGAGGCCGCCTACGGGGAGCTCCAGTCCACCAACGAGGAGCTCGAGACCACGAACGAGGAACTCCAGTCCACGGTGGAGGAACTGGAGACCACGAACGAGGAACTCCAGTCCACGGTGGAGGAACTGGAGACCACGAACGAGGAGTTCCAGTCCACCAACGAGGAACTGGAGACGATGAACGAGGAGCTCCACTCGACCAACGACGAGCTCCAGACCATCAACGACGTCCTCCGCGAACGCAGCTCCGAACTCGACCGCGTCAACGGGTTCCTCGAGTCCGTGCTCACCTCGTTGCGCGCCGGTGTCGTCGTGCTCGACCCGCAGCTGCGCGTCCTGGCCTGGAACCGCGGCGCCGAGGACCTGTGGGGCCTGCGCCGCGAGGAGGCCGAGGGCGAGCACCTGCTGAACCTCGACATCGGTCTGCCGGTCGCCGAACTGCGCCCGGTGGTGCGCCCGGCGCTGTCCGACCCCGCGTTCAGCGGCGAGGTCGAGCTCACCGCGGTGAACCGGCGCGGCCGCACGGTGCTCGTCCGGGTGGTGTGCACGCCGTTGCGCCGCGGGGGCGGTGGGCCGGCCGGAGCCATCCTCGTCATGGAGCAGCGGCGCGGCTGACACGCGACGTGTCCTGGAGCACCCCCGGGAAGTCGCGGGAACTGAACGGCGTCCGCGCCCGACTACCGCTGCAAGTCCGCGCTCCCCACCCTGCAGAGGTGTCACATGTCCGCTCCGGCAGTCGAGGTCGAAAGAACAGAGGAGACACCGCGCACCGGCACGATCTCCGTCGTGCCGCTGTTGCGCCGGTTGCACTTCTACGCCGGCGTGCTCGTCGGCCCGTTCCTCGTCATAGCCGCCGCGACGGGAATGCTGTACGCGTTCGCCCCGCAGATCGACGGCGTCCTGTACGGCGACCAGCTGCGCGTCGGCTCGGTGGGGAGCAGCACGCGCCCGGTCGCCGACCAGGTGGCGGCGGCCCAGGCGGCGCTGCCCGACGGCGTCGTCACCGGGGTCCAGCTGTTCGACGACCCCGAGGCCACGACGCGGGTGGTGTTCGCGCTGGACGGACTCCCCGACGAGCACAGCAGGACCGTGTACGTGAACCCGTACACCGCCGAGGTGCAGGGCCAGCTGACCACGTGGTTCGGCGCGACGCCCGCCACGACCTGGCTGGACAACCTGCACAGCAACCTGAACCTCGGTGTTCCCGGCACCCTGTACTCCGAACTCGCGGCGAGCTGGCTGTGGGTGCTCGCGCTCGTCGGCCTGGTGCTCTGGGTCCAGCGCCGCCGGACGGCGAAGCGCACGGCCCGCGCGTTGCTGCTGCCGGAGAAGGGCGCCAAGGGCGTGCGCAGGAGCCGCTCCTGGCACGCGAGCCTCGGCATGTGGGCCCTGATCGGCACCCTGTTCCTGTCGGCCACCGGCCTGACCTGGTCGACCTACGCCGGTGAGAACTTCAGCGCCGCGCTGACCGCTCTCAACGCCAAGGCGCCGGTGCTCGACACCAAGCTCCCCGGCTCCACCGGAAGTGCTCCCTCCGGTGAGCACTCCGGGCACGGGAGCGGCGAGCCCACCGCCGTGCCGGTGGACCCCGCGACGTTCGACCGCGTGCTCGGCACCGCGCGCACGGCCGGTCTGGACGGGCCGGTGGACGTCACGCCGGGTGCGCCGGGCACGGCCTGGTCCGTGGCGCAGACGGACGCCGTGTGGCCGATGCGCCAGGACAAGGTCGCGGTCGACCCCGCCACCGCCCAGGTCACCGCCCGCGCGGACTTCGCCGACCGGCCGTTCCTCGCGAAGCTGTCGTCGTGGGGCATCCAGGCCCACATGGGCGTCCTGTTCGGGTTCGTGAACCAGCTCGTGCTGTTCCTGCTGGCCGGGGCGATCCTGACGCTCATCGTGTTCGGCTACCGCATGTGGTGGCAGCGCAGGCCCACCCGCGCCGACCGCCGCGCACCCTTCGGCGCTGCGCCCAAACGCGGTGCCTGGACGCAGCTCCCGCTGTGGTTCGTCATCCCCGCGCCACTGGTGCTGATCGCGATCGGCTGGGCGATCCCGTTGCTGGGCCTCAGCCTTCTCGCGTTCCTCGTCCTCGACGGCCTGGCCGGCTTCGTCCGCTCGCGCCGACGGGAGGAGCAGCAGGCCTGAGTTCCGGGTGGGTGCGGGGCGCGGCACGATCGCGCCCCGCACCCGAACACCGCAGAGCGCTCGTGGCTAGGAGATCCGCCTGCCCGCCCGGTCGTCGGCCAGCATGTCCACCAGGTCCTCGCGAGCCCTGGCGACCCGCGACCGGATCGTGCCCACCGGACACCCGCACACCACCGCGGCGTCGGCGTAGGAGAGCCCGAGCACCTGGGTGAGCACGAACGCGGTGCGCCGCTCCGGGTCGAGCGAGCCGATCACCTCGTCGAGCACCACGCGGTCCGCGAAGCCCGGCTCGGCGGGTTCGGGCACCTCGGCGCTGCGGTGCAGCCGCGGCCGCACCCGCACGGCGCGGATGTGGTCGGCCACCACCCGGCGGGCGATGGCGAGCAGCCACGTGCGGCCGGCGGAGCGCCCCTCGAAGCCCGGCAGCGACGGCAACGCCCGCAGGTAGGTCTCCTGGGTGAGGTCGTCCGCGAGGCCCACGTCGGCGGCGAGGTGCGCGACGAACCTCCACACGTCGGCCTGGGTGGCGCGCACGAAGTCGGCCAGGGCGGCGCGGTCTCCCGCTCCGGCTCGCAGCGCGAGGCTGGTGATGTCGGCGTCGTCGCTGCGCGGCACTCTCACGCACGGGACTACGGACGGGGTGGTGATCGGGTTCAGCCTCGAACGCGGCGGAGAACAGGTGTTTCCCGTGCCCCGGCACGGGAGTGAGCGCGGCGGCCTTCACACGGCCGCCGCGCTCTCGGGAGTCGCACAACTCTCGATGGCGGGGGGACGCCGAACCAGTGGGCGCGGACCGGCTCGGTGTGTTCCTCGCCGAGTTCGTCGGCCCGCGGCGCGCAGTAGTTCCCAGGCGTCACCCGAACCGGTGACTCAGATGACGCCGGCGTCCTCGTGACCGCGCCCGCCGACCAGGTCCTCACGCGCCCTGGCGACCCGCGACCGGATCGTGCCGACCGGGCAGCCCACCACCTCGGCGGCCTCCGCGTAGGACAGGCCCAGCACCTGCGTGAGCAGCAACGCCTCCCGACGCTCGGGCGACAGCCCGGCCAGCATGACGGAGAGCTCGACGACGTCCTCGAACCCCGCGGCGCGCGCGTGGGCGGCGGCCTGCCCCGCGTCCGACGCGACCTGGTGGTCCGCCGACCAGGTGATGGACGGCCGCGCGACCGCGGCCCGGACGTGGTCGACTACGGTGCGGCGGGCGATGGACAGCAGCCACGTGCGGGCCGACGAGCGCCCCTCGAACCGCGGCAGGCTGCGCAACGCCCGCAGGTAGACCTCCTGCGTCAGGTCGTCCGCGACCCCGGCGTCCGCGAGATGCGCGACCAGGCGCCACACATCACGCTGCGTCGACCGGATGAACCGCTCCAGCGCGTCACGGTCACCCGCACCAGCGGCCAACGCGATCGCGGTGACCGTCTCGTCGTCACGCCCCGAAGTCGACACGATTCAGAAGAGTAACTCGGAGTCGCCTGGGAACTATCAGCGCCGAATGACCGACAATGTTCCCGTGGAGTGCGACATCTGCCGCGAAGCCCTGTCCGCCCGGCTGGACGGCGAACAGGAGGGCGTGCCCGCCGACGAGGTCGACGCGCACCTGGAGACCTGCGCGTCCTGCCGCTCGTGGCACGACAGCGCAGCCGCCCTCACGCGCTCGCTCCGCATCAGGCCGGCGACCCCGGTCCCGGACCTGACGGCCGCGATCCTCGACGCCGCTCCCCCGATCACCCCGCCCACCCCGCGCGGCTGGACCCCGCGAGCCCTCCTCGGCGTCGTCGCCATCGCCCAGCTCACCCTCGGCGTCTCGCAGGTGGTCGGCACCGACTCCGGGCACAGCGGCCACACCACCGGCGTGGACAGCAGCCACCTGTTCAACGAGAGCACCGCCTGGAACCTCGCCATAGGCCTCGGCCTGCTCTGGGCCGCCCTCCGCCCGGCGGCGACCTCCGGCATGCTGCCCGTCGTCGGCGCCTTCGTGGCGGTGCTCATCCCCTACTCCGCCAGCGACCTGCTCGGCGGCACGGCCACCGCGGCCCGCGTGTTCAGCCACGCGCTGCTCGTGGTCGGCCTCGGTCTGCTCGCGCTCGTGCACTTCACCCACCGCGGGCCCAGCGGCCGGACACCCGTGGCGGACGGTGACTCCGACGACGTCGTGGACTCCTCCGCCACGACGGAACGGGCGGAGCAGCCCCGTGGGCAGCGCCGGGTGCGGTTGCGGCCCGTCAGTCGGCGGCGGGCCGCCTGAGTTTCGCGCCGGCTGAGGTTCTCAGGGCCGCCTGAGCGTCGATCGGACGACCGGACCACCGCGTCCACTCCGCGCAGCGGTCTCAGGCGATCCGCTCGTACAGCGTGCCCGCCCGGACGAGCGTGGGCCGTCCGTCCGGGCCGGGTGCGAGGAACTGCACCGCCGCGACCGCGCCCGGAGCGCCGAGCTCCAGCACGAACCGGCGCCGTTCGGCGTCCACGCAGACGAGCGGCAGGGCCTGGCTGTCCTCCCCCGGGCTGCCCATCAGCCGTTCCCACGCCACCAGGGCGGGAGTGCGGATCAGTTCGAGGTGGAGCCGCCCGTCGCGGACGTCGACCACGACCTCGCCGTCCGGCGACGCGTACCGCCCGGCGAACGGCTCGGGGACTACCTCGACCGCGGACTCCGGCGCCGCCACGGGTTCCGGGACACGCACGCCGAAGAGCTCCCCGAGGAGGTCGGCGCACAGCGCGGAGACCAGCTGCCCGCCGGTCTGGCTGTTCGCGAGCACCGCCAGAACGGCCTTCCGCTCCGGGAGGACGACCAGGTTGGAGTGCATGCCGTTGTTGGCGCCGGCGTGCCCGATGACCAGTTCGGGCCCCTCCTGCACGATCGCCCAGCCGAGGCCCCAGTTCACGTACAGGGGCAGGCAGCCCCAGTAGTCGTCGAACTGGGGCGTGCGCATCAGTTCCACCGCCTCGGGCGACAGGATCCGGCGGCCGTCGGGCGCCGTGCCGTCGAGGTGCGTCCGCCCGAAGCGGATCAGGGCGTCGGCGTCGAGCCACAGGCGGGACCCGGCCGGGCCGTTCTCCGGACCGAGGCGCAGGCGGGCCACCGGGGACGTCGTGCCGGCGACGGGGTCGACGACGTGGCCGACGGCGGTGGACCGCAGCAGCAGCTCTTCGGCGTCGGGGGTCGCGTTGAGGCCGAGCGGTTCGAGGACGCGGGAGCGGAGTGCCGCGTCGTAGCGCTCGCCGGTGATCACCTCGACCAGGCGCCCGAGCGTGCCCATGCCCGCGTTGCTGTAGCACCACCGCTCACCGGGAACGCCCGTGACAGGCAGGGTGGCGAGGTCCCCCATGAGGCGTTCGAGGACGTCGTCGCCCGGCGGCAGGTCCGGCAGGTGGTTGGCGGCGAGCCCGGACGAGTGGGTGAACAGCATGCGCACGGTGATCGCGTCGGACCGTTCCGGCGTCGCCGAGGTGAAGTCCGGCAGGTAGGTCCGCACGGGCGCGTCGAGGTCGAGCAGGCCCTCGTCCACGAGGGTCATCGCCAGGGACGACGTGAACACCTTCGTGATGGAGCCGGCGGCGAAGAGCGTGTCCGCGCGCACCGGCGCGCCGGTGACGACGTTGGCCGTGCCGGTCTCCGCCCGCACGAGCGCGCCGTCGTGCCACAGCGCCGCGGAGGCACCGGTCACGCTGAACTTCTCCGCGAGCTCCGACAGCCGGCCCGCGAGCTCCGTCGAGGTCATCATCCTCAGCACCCTAGGTCGGCGGGGCGTCGGCGGCACGTGACAACCGTTGCGCCGAACCATCTGACCGTTCGACACCTGTCACACGCCGAAACGCCCGCGCAGCAAGATAATTCCCAGAGCCGGGCCGTCCGTCCACTTCGGATCGCCCGGCTTCCCCCACCCACCACGAGGAGAGGCTCCATGGCCCAGGACCCAGTCACCCCACCGCCCGCGTCCTCGTTCCGCCGCCACGGCGACCTGCTGCTGTTGTCGGGCCAGGTCGGCGTCGACGAGAACTGGCGGCCGGTGAACGGCACCTTCCAGGACGAGGTGCGCGCGGTCTTCCGCAACGTCCGAACCGTGCTCGCCGAGGCCGGGAGCCGGCCGGAGCAGATCCTCAAGATCACCGGCTACCTGACGGACGCCGAGTTCTTCCCCGCCTACAACGAGGTCTGGCTCGAGGAGTTCCCGGACCCTGCGCACCGCCCCGCCCGCACGACGATCGTGACGCGGCTGCACCCGCCGTTCCGGGTCGAACTGGACGTCACGGCGGTGGGCGACGCTTCCTGAGTCCTTCCAGGACAGTCCACTGAAGACAGAGACATCGGGGCTCGTCCGGCCGGACCGGACGAGCCCCGAGGCGCAGGCGGGGCGTTGTCAGCGCCCCGGGATCACAGGCAGCTCGGACAGCCCGGCAGCCGGGCCCCGTGGTGCAGGGCCTTCGCGTAGCGGGCCTCCTCCTCGATCGGGCCGGCCAGCTCCGCGGTCAGCCACCGCTGCTCCGGCAACGCGCCGAGGTCCACCGGCACCCCGTCCTTGATGACGGCGTGGATGCTCTCGTAGTTCTTGGCGCCCTGCAGCGGGTCGTGGTCGAGGACGACCATGTCCGCGATCTTGCCGACCTCGAGGGTGCCGAGGTCGTCGTCGACGTGGTAGGCCTTGGCGATGTTGCGGGTGGCGGCGTGCAGCAGGTCCATCGGCTTCATGCCCTTCTCCTCCATCGCCCTCAGCCAGACGAAGTGGCCGGTCGCGAGGCGGCCCAGGGCCTCCTCCTCGGGCATGCCGTTCCAGGTGCCCTTGATCATCGGCTCCTGCAGGACCTCCGGGGCGAAGATGCCTCCGTCGTTGGCCAGCAGGATGTTCGCGCCCGCGCTGATGAGGTTGCGGGTGTTGGCGTCCGAGGCCTTCCACATCGTCCACTCGAAGTCCGAGATGGACGACTTCAGGAAGTCGAGGCCGTTCTCGGTGACGGGGAAGACGGCGGCGCCGCTGCCGGTCCGCGCGAACTGCTCGAGGAGGTCGTCCGGGATCGCGGTCGGGCCGGTGGTGTTGGGGTGCTGCACGAGGTCGCAGCCCGCGTCGACCGCGATCCGCAGGCCCTCGACGGACGTGGCGTGCGCCTGTGCGGTGAGGCCGGCCCGGTGGGCCTCCTCGACGATGGCGCGCTGGGTCCGCTCCGAGAAGACGAGGAACGCCCCGGCGGCGATCCCGCCGTGTTCGTTCGACGCGTACTTGACGAAGTCGATGCCGCGCTCGATGTACCCGCGCACCTCCTTGGCGACCTCGTGCGGCTCCAGCCACATGAGGTGCCGCCCGGTGTTCTCGACCCAGGCCGCGTTGACCCGGTCGACGAAGTACGAGGTGCCGACACCAGGAATCCTGCCGTCGAAGTCGCCGGAGAAAGGACCGTCGAACCCGACGATGTTGCCGGCGCAGCGGATGCGGCTGCCCACGGTCTCGCCGCGGTTGATCCGGTCCCGCACCGCCATGAGCGCCCGCCGCGGCCCCCAGGTGTCGAACACCGTCGTCAGGCCGGCCTTCAGGGCGACCTGGGCGGCCTCGGTGATCAGGTCCTCGTAGCGCCCGTCGTAGCGGACGAGCGTCTCGTACAGGGCGTTGACCAGGAGGTGCACGTTGGCGTTCATCAGGCCGGGGATGACGAACCTGCCGCTGTGGTCGACGATCTCGGCATCCGCGGGCACCGCGATGTCCTCGCGCCGCCCGATCGCCGTGATGCGGCCGTTCTCCACCAGGATCGACCGGCCCTCGGCGCCACCGTCGGACACACCGTCGATGATCGTGGCGCCGGTCAGAAGGAGTGACATCTTCGTCCTCTCAGCATCGTTGTGCGCGGGCGCTCCCGCCGGAGACGCCGATTACCTTCATCTGTTACTTACAACTGAAGGTTTTGTATACTCCCAGGTTATGGCGCGTCAAGAGACAACGAACCTTTCCTCGTCCCCTGTTCGTCGGCGTGGTGGGCGCAAGCCCACGATCAGCCGCGAGCAGATCCTGCGCGCCGCCGGGAAGTTCGCTCCCGAAGAACTGTCGATACCGGCGCTGGCCGGGTCGCTCGGGGTCACCCACGCCGGGATCTACCACTACTTCTCGTCCCGCGCCGAGCTCGTGGCGGCGATAGCGGCGCACGCCTCCCGGCAGCTCGAGCCGCCCCCTCCCGGGCCGTGGGAGGACTGGCTGGTCGAGGTCGCGTTCGTCCTGCGAGGACACTTCAGCCAGTTCGCGAGCACGGCCGACCTGGCCGCGATCGGGACGTCGGTGACCTTCGCACCCCTGGTCGAGGCGCTGCTGCGGGTCATGCGGGACGCGGGGTTCACCATCCGCCAGGCGGGCGACGCCAGCGAACTCATCGCGTCGTGCGCGCTGGGGGGAGCCGTGGTCCTGCAGCGGCCGAACTTCGACGCGGCCGCCCTCGTCGAGGACCTCCAGGTCGCCGAGGACTCCCCCGTGCACGAGCTCGCGGCGTCCGCTGTGGACGACGACGCCGACGCGGCCTTCCGCCGTCGGCTCGCGGTCGTCGTCGCCGGGCTCAAGGCTTCTCTGGAGGCCCCCACCGCGTCCTGAACCTCGCTCTAGCGGAGCGGGTCGAACGGGCCGAGCTCGTGCTGGGCGATCCCGGTCATGACCTGCCGGGCGAGGAGCTTGCCCGTGACGGGCGCGTGGGTGACCCCGTACATGCCGTGGCCGCCCGCAATGTGGACGCTGTCGACCTTCGTCCGGCCGATGAGCGGCAGGCCGTCCGGCGTGAGCGGCCGGGCACCGATCCACGGGTCCCGCACGTCGGAGAAGTCGGCGCCGTCGATCAGGGGGTGGATCGAGCGCAGCACCGAGTCGAGCCGGCGGCGGTCGAACGGCGCGTCGCGCCCGGCGACGTCCATGATGCCGGTGACGCGCAGGCGGTCCCCGTAGGGCGTCATGGCGACCCGCACGCCGGGGAGGTACACCGCCGAGGTGACCGGTTCGTCGAGCGCCACGGTGCAGGAGTAGCCGTGACCGGACTGGACCGGCACCCGGACGCCGAACGGGCGGGCGAGCTCCGGCAGCCACGTCCCGGTCGCCAGCACGACGGCGTCGGCGCGGTGCGGCGTGCCCGCCCAGGTGTCGGCCTGCAGGCCGCGGGGGCCGAATCCGACGGACCGGACCAGGGCGCCGTCCACGATCTCGCCGCCGCGCTCGCGCACGGAGGCGGCCAGCGCGTCGAGGAACGGGCCGGGTTCCACGAACCGCTGGTCCTCCAGGTGCAGGACCTGCTCGACGCGGTGGGAGAACGGCGCCTCGTGCCCCGCGGTCGTGCGGTAGGAGACGTGCTGCCCGACCTCGCGGGCGGCGAGGAGCTCGTGCTCGATGCCGGAGGTGTCCTCACCGGCGGTGAACCCGATCCGGAGGGTCTCCTCGCGCACGTCCGCCGCGACGCCACCGGCGAGCAGGTCGTCGAACGCCGGGATCGCCCCGTGGCCGAGGGGGGCCAGCGCCGCCAGCCCCCTGCGCCAGCGCGCACCGGTGGAGTTGCGGGCGAAGCCGGCCAGGAACGCGAGCGTCGACGCGGACACCCGTCTGCTCATCGCGAGCGGTGAGCCGGGCGTCAGCAGGCCCCGGACGCCGGCGCGCAGGAGCGCGGGTTCCGGCAGAGGTGCCGCCATCGCCGGGATGACGTACCCGGCGTTGCCCCACGAGGCGGCCGCTCCGACGCCCGAGCGGTCGAGAACGGTGACCTCGGCGCCGTGTTCCTGCAGGAACCACGCGCACGAGAGCCCGACCGCGCCCGCTCCGACGACCACGACCCGTTGCGGGACGCGAGACTTCATCTCAACTCCTCGTGTTCGGACATTCCACCCTCCGGGCGTCCTGGCGCGTTCACCGCCACACGTCCCGCGCGACCCGCAGGAAGTTGCCGCCCAAGATCCCCTCGACCGCCTCGGCCGGGTAACCGCGATCGACCAGCGCGGCCGCGATCACCGGCAGCCGCTCCGGCTCGACGAAACCGATGCGGTCCCACTGCGCGTAGCTCGCCGGGAACAGGTCGGGGTTCTGCTCCAGCTCACCGCTCGCGTCGTCGTCCTCGAAGCAGAAGTCGAGGCCGATCCCCACGTGCTCCCGGCCGACCAGTTCGACGGCGCGCTCGACGTGGCGGACGAACGTCTCGGTGCTCACGTCGTTGTCGCCCAGGAAGATCCCGACGCCGTTGATCCCGACGACCCCGCCGGTCGCGGCGCACGCGCGGATCTGGTCGTCCCCCACGTTGCGCTCGTGGTCGTGGATCGCGCGCACCGAGGAGTGGGAGAGCACGACGGGCGCTGACGACGCGGCGAAGACGTCCATCGAGGTGCGGTAGGAGCAGTGGGACGCGTCCACGACCATGCCCACGCGGTTCATCTCCGCCACCACGTCCCTGCCGAACGCGGTCAGCCCGCCGTCCGAGGTGTCGTGGCAGCCCGACCCGGCGGCGTTGCGCTGGTTGTAGGTGAGCAGCATGGTCCGGACGCCGAGGTCGTAGTAGGTCCGCACCATGTCCGTGCGACCTTCCAGCGGGTTGGCGTCCTCGAGGTCGAACGCGACCGCGAGCCGTCCGGTGGCCTTGGCCGTGCGCACGTCCTCGACCGAGCCGGCGAGGACGTACCGGTCCGGGTTCGAGAGCACGTGGTGGCGGAACGCGGACAGCACCCGGATCGTGTCGGTGATGCCGTGCGGTGCGTAGCCGACGTTCACCGACACGAAGGAGGCGCCCGCGTCGGCGTAGCGCGACAACTCGTCGACGTCGGTGTCCGGGTCGAGGGGGAGGCAGCAGTGCTGCTCCCACACCAGTGCCCGGGAGTACTCGAACCGCGTCTGCGCCTGCTTCATGGATCTCCCGGGAGCGGTGGTCGGACCTCCCGAACCTAGGTCCGCACCGGACGGGGAACGAGTGACCGCTGTCGTACCTCCGGGCACGGCTGATCGACAGCTGTCGCAGGTGACCAGGTGATCGTCACCGAGCCCGGCCGAGGCGCTCCCGCCCCCCGCAGGTCAGCGCGCGGTGACGTCCGCGCGGGCGGCCGCGTCCCGGTCGGCCGCCTGCCTCGATGCGACGGCCTGGGCGAGCAGTGTGAGCCCCGCCTGGGCCGCCGACCCCGGTGGCGCCGTCACGACGGTCAGCGTCTGGTCCGGGGCGTGCGGGACGCGCAGCGTCTGCTGGTTCACCAGGACCTCCCCCGCGACGGGGTGGTGCATCCGGTGCGCGGTGCTGTCGCAGGCGCGCACGCGGTGGTCGGCCCACATGGTCGCGAACTCGGGGCTGCGGGTCGCGAGCTCACCGACGAGCGCGGTCAGGTCGCGGTCGTCCGGGTGCCTGCCGGCGGTGAGGCGGAGGTTGCCGACGACCGCACGGGCCTTCGCCGTCCAGTTCCCGTAGAGCGCGCGGGTGTGCGCGTCGAGGAAGACCAGCCTGGTCATGTTGGGGCGGTCGGCCGGGCGCTCGGGGCTCGTGAAGTCGAGGTGCCCGGCGAACAGGGCGTGGCCCAGCGGGTTCCACGCGAGCACGTCGCCGCGCCGGCCGAGCAGGATCGCCGGTACGTGCGCGAGCGTCGTGATGAGCTCGGCGGTGTCGGGCGAGACCCGCTCCGCCGGTGGCTTCGGGGCGGGCCGCCCGCGTCGCGGCCGGGCGAGTTCGCGCAGGTGCGCGTGCTCGTCGGAGTCCAGCTGCAACGCGCGGGCCAGCGCGGCCACGACCTCCTGCGACGCGTGCAGCGCCTGTCCCTGTTCGAGGCGGACGTAGTACGACGCGCTGACTCCGGCGAGGCCCGCGACCTCCTCGCGGCGCAGGCCGGGGACGCGCCGCCGTTCGCCGTAGGTCGGCAGTCCGACCTGGTCCGGCCGCAGCCGCGCCCGGCAGGCCTGGAGGTACTCGGCGAGCTGTCCCTGTCCGCTCATGGGGCCAGTATGCGCAAGGCCGCGGAGCCGAGCCTGACCGTGCGAGTGGTAGGCAACGACCGGTCTGGCTCGTCGGGCCGCCGCCGGGCGAGGGTCGAGCCATGACATCGATCCTCGAGAACACCCCGGTGATGGACCTCGACCCGGCGGACTTCGGCTTCCGGCGCCGCGCCTGGGTCCCCGTGCCACCGGCACGCCTCTACGACATCGTCAGCGACGTCTCCCTGATCGGCCGCTGGAGCCCCAGCGCGTCGGAGGTCGCCTACGACGACGGCGCCGGACCGGAGCCCGGCGCCTGGTTCAGCGGCCACAACCGGCGCGGTGACCGCACGTGGGTCAGCCGGTCGCAGGTCCTCGCGGCACGGCCGGGCGCCGAGTTCTCGTTCGTCGTGGGCGGCCTGGACGACGGCATCGTGCGCTGGCGCTGGACCATGCACGAGGACGGCGACGGGTCGGTCGTGACCCAGGAGTGGCAGTTGCTGCGCATGGACCCGGTGCTCGGGGCGACCCGCCGCGACGTCGAGGTCCTGCGCGACGAGATGGAGACGAGCGTCGAGTCGACGCTCGTCTCCCTGGCGAAGTGGCTGCACTGACCTGTCAGTGCCCGAACGCCTTCACGACGGGCCACCTGTCCCAGCCGGGATCACCGGTGCGGGCGAAGGAGATCCAGGCCCCGTGGACGTCGGCCGCCAGCTGCTCGGGCACCTCGCCGGGCCCGAGCAGCCCGGTCTCCCCGTGCAGGGCCGGGTCGCCGGCGACGTCGAAGACGAACGGCAGTTCCACGGTGTGCGCCGCCCCCAGCCGCCCGTCCAGCGCCGTCGAACGGTGGCCGAACGAGTAGACGTGGGCCCGGCCGTGGGCCTCGATCATCCGCTCGGTGCCGTCGCCGAACAGGGTGGCACCGAGCGATTCCGCCGCAGCGGTGTCCAGATTCCCCTTCGGCACCAGGTAAAGCCGTCCCTCCTCGGTGTTGGTGCCGATCAGCAGGTCCACCGGCTCGTCCGGCAGGGCGTCGGCGGGCTGGACGGGCAGCACGAGGCTGAACGGACTCAGGCCCGCCAACGGATCCGCGGCCGTGGCGGTCCGCAGGTCGAGCCCGGCGAGCGACGGCAACGCCTCCACGAAACGCTCGTCGGGAACATCCGCGAACGCCTCCGGGGCGACTCCGAGGACGTCGGCCAGCGCCGCCGTCACCCGTTCCGCCTGCTCCGGCGTGAACGCGCCGGAACCGGTGCCGCTCTGCATGATCGCGCGCCGGAACAGGCCGCGCGCCCGGGAGTCCGCGAGCAGCGCACCGACCAGCGTGGCTCCGGCGGACTGGCCGAACACGGTGACGTTGCCCGGATCTCCGCCGAACACCGCCACCGTGTCGCGCACCCATGCCAGCGCGGCGATCACGTCGAGCAGACCGCGGTTGGGCGGCGCTCCCGGCAGGTCGAGGAAACCGGGAACGCCGAGCCGGTAGTTCACCTTCACCAGCACCACGCCGTCGCGGGCGAACGACCGGCCGTCGTAGAGCGAGGCGGTGGTGGAGCCCGTGACGAAGCCGCCGCCGTGCACGAACACCATGACGGGACGCTTCCCGTCGCCCGCGGCGGGCGTGTGCACGTCGACCGTGAGGTACTCCCCCGGCACCCAGCCGGGCCCGAAGTACGGGGTCAGGTCGAGCCGGCCGAAGTCGCGCGCCGGCTGGGGTGCCGTGGGCGACGGCCGGGTGCCGTCCCGCACCCCGCGCCAGCCCGGATGCGGCACCGGGGCGGCGAACCGCCCGGCGCCGGTGGGCGTCACCGCGTACGGGACGGCCCGGTAGACCTCCCCGGTCTCGTGGCGCGCACCCCGCACCGCGCCCGCCGGCGTGAAGACCAGTGGGTCGTTCATCATTCCTCCACAAAGGACGATCAGACGCGGGAGAACCCGGCCCAGTCCTGGACTTCGAAACCGGACCCGGCCCGCTTCACCTGCACCGCGCCGTGGCCGCCGAAGTGCGCGGGGAACACCAGCGCCTTCTCGTCCTCCGCCCGCCCGAACAACCGGCGCCGCGTGGCACGCGCCTGCACCGGGTCCTCGCAGAAGCACGAGTTCACGTCGGGGTGCAGGACCTGCAGGGGGCTGTGGACCAGGTCGCCCACGAACAGCGCCTTGTCGTCCCGCGACTCGAGCACGACGACCGACGACCCCGGGGTGTGCCCGGCGGCGAGCTCGAGCCGCAGGTCGCCGTCGATCCGGTGGCTGTCGTCCCACAACTCCACGAGCCCCGCCTCGACCACGGGCGCCACGCTGTCCTCGAACACGTTCTGGTTGCCGCGCCCGAACACCGAGGTGTGCTCGTTGGCCGGGTTCCAGAACTCGAAGTCCCGCCGCGGCATCAGGTAGGTGGCGTTCGGGAAGGTCGGCACCCACTCGCGCCCGTCGAGGCGGGTGTTCCAGCCGACGTGGTCGATGTGCAGGTGCGTGTTGACCACGACGTCGACCTCCTCCGGCCGCACGCCGGCACGGGCGAGGTCGTCGAGGAACCCGGTGTCGAGGTGGCTCCACACCGGCGCGTAGGGCCGTTCCTTGTGGTTGCCGACGCCGGTGTCGACCAGGACCGTGCGTCCCCCGCTGCGCAGCAGCCACGTCTGGACAGCGGCCCGGCACTCGTTCGTCGCGGGATCGTAGAAGTCCGGGACGAGCAGGTCCTCGGAGTCGTACCCTCCGTTGTCCGGGAAGAACTCGGCCGGGCTCATCCGCACCGATCCGGCGTACTCGACGATCCGGGTGATCTCGACGTCACCCAAGGTCAGCTTGTCATCCATGTGTTCGACCGTGTCCGAGGACGGTCACGGCAACCAGACCTGCCCGGTCCTACCCCCGGCAGGGGGTGGCACGGGGCGCCTGCCGGTCCGGACGGGACGGAACCTCGGAGGGGAGGCAGGCGTCATGACCGCCATGGGAGAGAAGTTCCACGTAGTACCGGACGAGCTGCGCGGCTACAGCGGGTTGCTCGATCGGCAGGCCGAGCACTTCCTGACGATCCGCGAGCACGCGGTCGTCCAGGGCGGGGACACGTCCGGGTTCACCGGGCTGCTGTCGCTGCTCGACCCCGTCGTCATCGGGGTCGCGCGGCTTTACGGCGAGACCCTCGATGCCGCCAGCAAGAAGATGGCCCAGGACGCCGAGGCCCTGATCAAGTCGGCGGACGCCTACGAGAAGGCGGACCACGTCGGCGTCTGCCTGATCGACACCGCGGGCGGGAAGACGGAGCCCCCGTCCTGGCTCGAGAGAGTTCTGGGGGTCGGCAGATGAGCGCCGGGGTCTGCAACGGTTACCAGGACGTCGAGGACCCGGGGGTCGCCCTGCGCGCCACCCCCGAGAACCGCCCCGGCCGGCAGACGGTCAAGGAGCTGATCGAGGCCGCCGGCTGGAAGATCCAGGGCGTCAACTGGATCTACCAGCAGGTCACCGGCGACGACCTGGTGCGCGACCTGGTCATGCCGCTGGCGGGCGACTTCGAGAAGATCGACGCGAACGCCGCCGCGTGGGACAGGGTCGCCAAGGCGCTGGACAACGTGCGGCACAACGTGAACAACGGCATCGAGGAGCTCGCGCCGAGCTGGGACGGCGGCGCCGCGCAGAGCTTCGAGAACCGCATGCGCCGCACGTGGACCACGGCGATCGAGTGGGACTCGCAGGTCGCGAAGTTCATCGGCGACCGCTTCAAGAACATGGCGAGCTCGTGCCGCTCGGCCGCGAAGCTCGCGCTCACCCTGCTCGACAAGATCTGCGACAAGCTGATGAAGGCCGCCATGACGGCGTGGATCCCGATCGTCGGCTGGGGCCGTGCCGTGTGGATGGTCTACGACGTCGTCAACATCGTCGACCAGGTGCGCAAGCTCATCCAGTCCATGCAGACGCTCATCGAGGGCGTCCAGGGCATGATCAACGGCATCAAGCTGATGGGCACCGCGCTGTCGCGCATCCCCGACGTGCGCGATGTCAACGACTTCTTCGACGTCGTCGACACCTGGCAGGACGGCAGGGAGAAGCTGGGCGACGGCGTGTCCGCCGTGGGCAGCGGCGCCTGGGGCGTGGCCAAGAACGGCTACAAGACCCGCACCAAGGTGAAGGGCACGCAAGAGGACGATCACTGGCAGCACAGCACTCCTGCCGCCTCGGGTGGTGCGCAATGACGTTCCCGTACGACAGCGCCCGGCAGCAGTTGCAGACGTGGCAACAGGATCTCGACGCGAGGGGCGCGCGCCTGGAGAAGGTCGCGCTCGAAGCGTCCAGGGTGCAGACCCACGGTGGCGACCTGTCCCCCGCGGACGTCGCCGAGATCGAGAAGTTCGCCCGCTCCAAGGACGCGCCCAACGCGTTGAAGGACCTGCAGCGCAAGGTCGACGCGGGCTCGTTGTCCTGGCAGGACATCGCCTCCGGCAGGGCCGTGGGTGATCCCGACGTGCAGCGCGCGATGCAGACCAGCATGCCGTCGCTCAAGCGGGCGTACACGGCGATCAAGGAGGGGCAGGACCTCGACGAGGTCGTGGCAGCGGGTCAGCAGCGGCCCCGGCGGGCGCGCGGGGACTACGACGACGACGCGCCGAGCGACTTCACCGAGGACGCCTTCTGACGCACGGGGTGGTGCGGGGCCGGTGCGACGGCTCCAGGACCGGGCCTAGGCTCGTCCGCCGGAAGCCAATGCCGCCAACTGGTCCCGGTACTCGATGCGAGCGACCCAGTCCGCGGGCCACGCTTCCACCCCGTGCGCGGCACCGGCGAACGCCCCGGCCAGCGCGGCGATCGAGTCGGAGTCGCCGCTCGTCCGGGCGGCCCGCACGAGCGCCCGCACCGGGTCGTCGGCGTGCCGGATCGCGCAGTACAGCCCGGTCGCGAGCGCCTCCTCGGCGATCCAGGCCTCGCCGGTGGCCAGGCACGCGTCCTGCCCGTCGTCCGGCAGCGCGAGCACGGCCACCAGCCGTTCCAGCACGTCGGCGCACTCGTCCCAGCCGCGGGCGATGAAGTCGGCCGGGGTGGTCGCTCCCGGCGACTTCCACAGCGTTCCCAGCCAGTCCTCCCGGTAGGCCGAGCGCTGGTCGCGGCAGCGGGCCAGCAGCGCGGCGGGCACGCCGGCCAGGTCCAGGCCGTCGACCAGCAGACGCGTCGCGTACGCGGTGAGTTCGGACGCGGCCAGGGCCGTCGGGTGGCCGTGGGTCATCGCGGCCTGCAGTTGCGACACCCCGGCGAGCACGTCGAGGTCGAGACCGGGCAGCAGGCCCACCGGCGTCACGCGCATGTTCGCGCCGCAGCCCTTGGACCCCGCGATGGTCGCCTCGACCCACGGCAGGCCCTCGGCCAGTCCGCCGACCGCCCGCAGGCACGTCATCCCCGGCGCGCGGTCGTTCTCCGGGCTGTGCGCCCAGGCCACGAACCGTTCCCGCAGCCGTGGTTCGAGCGCGTCCGCGGTGTAGCTCTCGGCGTCGTGCAGCGCCCACGCGACCGCGAGCGCCATCTGCGTGTCGTCGGTGACCAGCGCGGGGTCGCCGTCCAGGTCGTCCGGTCCGGACGGACCGAACATCTCGTCGATCTCCTCGACGGTCAGGAACTCCGTCGGCTTGCCGAGCGCGTCCCCGAAGGCCAACCCGTACAACGAACCCGCGATGCGATCCACGGTCACGACCCTAGCCGCTGTCCTAGGTCCCGATCACCGCGTTCAGGCCGCTCGCCTGCGTGCGCCAGTCCTGCTGGTTCGGACTGCCACCGGCCCAGCGCTGCCCGATGCGGTTCAGCGCGTCCCGGTCCGCCGCCCACACCGAGTCGGCCTGCTGGCGCGCGAACCGTTGGTACGCGGTGGAGTTCGTCGCCTTCGCGAGGTCGTTCAGGTAGCGCATGAAGATGCCCTTGAACTGCTTCTGGTTGTCGTCGCACGAGCTCGTGCCGACGTCGCAGGACTCGGTGAGCACGCCGCCCCTGGTCAGCACCGGGCTCGCGATGGCCGAGTCCGCCAGGCGCTTCGCGGCGTCGAGGAAGCGGGTGTCGCCCGTGGCGCGCCACACCTCGAGGAACCCGCCGATGCCCAGCCCCTGGTTGTAGGTCCACACCGTCTGGCCGTTGTTGCGGCAGTCGCCGGTCAGGCCGTCGTTGACGAGGCCCGCCGAGCCGATCAGTCCGCTGCCGAGGTACCAGTCCGCGGCGGTGCGGGCGCGTTGCAGCCACAGGGTGTCGCCGGCGGTGCGGCGGTGGATCGCCGCGGTCAGGCGCAGGTACTGGCCGTTCGTGACGGCGTTCTTGTAGGTGCGTTCCCGGTCCCACCAGACACCGCCGCCGCACGTCCTGGTGTCCCAGTACTGGTGCACGTAGGCCGCGATCGTGGTGGCCATCGTCAGGTAGCGCTGGTCACGGGTGACGTCGTAGGCGGCCACCCAGGTGAGGCCCCACCAGGCGCTGTCGTCGATGGAGCGGCTGATGAAATCGCCCTCGATCGGGTCGGTGCCGCGCTGCCCCGCCGCGAACGGGCCGCGGTTCACGTCGAACGTGCGCGCGATGACCCAGTCGTACTCCCGGATCCCCGAGTCCATCACCGCCGACAGCGTCGTCGCCGAGTTCCACCAGCTCGTCGGCCACCAGGCAGTAGTCGGGTCGTAGGAGTACAGGAGTGCGTCAGCGGCGGCACGCGTCCTCGTCGGCACCGGCCGCGCCCACGCCGTGCAACTGCCCTCCTGGTGCGCCGCCTCCCTGCCGCACGCCCGCACAGCGCCGCCGAAGTGACGTCCGCGCGGATCCCTGGTGGCGAACATGGTGGTCCGCGCCGACACGCCTCCCGCGGGCGTGGCGGTCCGCCCGAGCGACGACCCGCCGGGCCAGCTCGCACCGCCGTCCCACGAGCGGTCGAGCCACACCTCGTCCCCCGGCCCACCGGCCTCGACACTCCCCCACGCCATCCCGTTCGCGTCGGTGTGCAGCCGGATGACCCTGCCGAACAACGTGGTGGGCGGCACCGGCTGCAGATCACCACTGGCCTCGGCGGCGCTCGTCCGGTCGCACAGCACGTCGCACACGGTCGGGTAGATCCAGTCGGTGCACGTCACCGCCGCGGCGTCACCGCACGCGCGGATCAGGCCGCGCCGGTGGTGGCCGGGGTCGGTGACGTTGTACATGAGGGTCCTGGTGCCGGTCCACGTGCCCGGGATGCTCGCCCGGCCCAGCAGCCCCTCCCAGCTGACGCCCCCGTCCCACGACCGGTCGAGCCACACCGAGTCGCCCGTCACGCCGTTGTCGATGCTGCCCCACGCCATGCCGTCGCGGTCGGAGACGTGCAGCACCAGGCGGCGGCCGTTGATCTGCCTCTCCGGCACGGGGAAAGTCTCCTGGGCGGCTCTGGAGGGGTCGAGGGTGTCGCAGGACAGCACGCACACCACCGCCGCAGCGGTGATCGGCGACGAGCTGGGTGGGCTGGACGGTGGGCTGCCGGGCGGCGCGGAGACCGGCGCCAGCACCATCAGGACGGCCACGAAGACGTTCAGCACCCCGACCACACTCCCCGCGCTCGTGGGAACGCTCTCATGGTCTGGGAAGCCGAACGATCAGGTCAACGCCCCGGCCCGATCATGTCCAGGACAAGCTGATCGCGAACCGCGGCACCACCCGCCACCCGGCGGTGGACGGGTCAGACCCCGGCCGCGACGCGCTGCCGTCCGGGCACCTCCGCGAGAAGGTCGCCGCGAGCTGACAGCCGAGGGGCGCCACGCACGTGACGCCCCTCGAAAGCCGTCACACCGGCCAGGCCGGCTCCCCGGTCACCGCCTCCGCGATCGCGGACAGCGGGATCACCACCCACTCCGGGCGGAAGCGCTGCTCGTGGCACACCTCGAGCACGGCGCGGTCCAGCTCGACGGCCGCCAGCAGCGCGCCGTCGAGCCGGAACTCCGGCGACAGCTCAACGTACCCGTCGCAGAACGCCTTCCTGTTGCGCGCCAGCCACTTCGCGGCCCTCGGCAGCAGGCCGGCCACGTCGTCCGCGCCCACCAGCAGCTGCGAGGCCGCGTAGTGCAGCGACCGCAACGCGGTGGCCACGTCGTGCTCCGCGGGCCGCGGCCGGATGCGCTCCGCGGCGCCGCCGTGCGGTTCTCCCTCGAAGTCCACGAGCACCCAGTTGTGGGGCGACCGCAGCACCTGTCCCAGGTGCAGGTCGCCGTGCACCCGCTGCAGCCGGACCGGTTCCCCCGCCTCCAGCACCGCGTCGTACCGGGCACGCAGACCCGCCTCGAACGGCGCCAGCGCGGGCACCCAGGCCAGTGCCTCGTCCAGGCGGCGGTGCAGGGCACCGACGAACTCGACCTCGTCGTCCGGCCCGGCGGTCTGCTCGCCGAGCGAGTCGCGCAGGTCGGCGTGCACGCGCGCGACGGCGAGGCCCAGCCGGCGCGCCTCGGCGGCGAAGTCACCGCCCGCGGCCTGCGGGTCCTCACCGGGGCCCGCGAGGAAGTCCCGCACGCTGGCGGTGGCCATCGGCCAGCCCAGCGCGCCGAGCGGCACGAACTCGTGCAGCACGGCGAACGTCGTGCGCACACCGTCCAGTTCGGACTCGAGAGCCCCCTGCGGAGCCGCGATGTGCGGGTCGCCCACCGAGTGCAGGGCGTCGTGCAGCACCAGTTCCGGGTTGTCGCCGGGCTCCAGCACGCGGAAGAACTTCAGCACGTGCCGCTGGCCGTAGACGATCGAGCAGTTGCGCTGCGGCCCCGGGAACGGCCGTCCCACGGGCGCGTCGGTGTACCGGGGCGGCAGCGCGCCGCGGAACCGCAGCCCGTCCACCTCCGCGGACCTCTCGAAGTGGTCGAGCAGCGCGGCGGTCAGCTCCGGGTCGTACACCGCCTCGTACACGGCGCGGTCACCCGCGACGCCGATCCGCGCGTGCACCAGCCGCTCCGGCAGCTCGTCGCGCAGGCCCAGCAGCAGCTGGTACCGGCGCCCGTCCCCGGCCAGCACCACGTGGACCAGCGTCGGATCACCGTCGCGCAGGACGGTCGCGCGTTCGCAAGTGACCGGTCCGCGGCCGCGGAACCAGTGCTGCGACCTGAGCCAGCGCTCCAGCTGCTCCGGCGCCGGCAGGACCTCGACGGCCTCGCTCGTCGTCACTTCTTGTCTCCACCTTCCACGTCGGAGGTCAGCTGGAACCAGTAGAAGCCGTGCCCGGGAAGGGTGAGCTGGTACGGCAGCTCCCCGATCGCGGGGAACCGCACCCCGCCGGTG
Source organism: Lentzea sp. HUAS12 (assembly GCF_024125735.1). Classification (NCBI taxonomy): domain Bacteria; kingdom Bacillati; phylum Actinomycetota; class Actinomycetes; order Pseudonocardiales; family Pseudonocardiaceae; genus Lentzea; species Lentzea sp. HUAS12. The sequence continues at coordinate 1,090,313 of NZ_CP099738.1, read as the reverse complement.
AGCTCGACCGGCACCGCGCCGGCGTGCTCGGACAGGTCGAGCTCGACGGGCTGCGGGAAGCGCGAGAGGTTGTTGACGCAGAGCACGACGTCGGAACCGAGCGTGCGCTGGTAGGCGAGCACGGTCGGGTTCGACGCCCCGAGCTCGGTGAAGTCGCCGTGACCGAACGCCCGGTGCCGCTTGCGGACCTCGATCATGTGCCGCGTCCAGTTGAGCAGCGACGACTGGCTGCGGGTCTGCGCCTCGACGTTCAGGCCCTGGTAGCCGTAGACCGGGTCCATGATCACCGGCAGGTAGATCCGGCCGGGGTCGCAGCTCGAGAACCCGGCGTTGCGGTCCGGGGTCCACTGCATCGGCGTGCGGACGGCGTCGCGGTCGGCGAGCCAGATGTTGTCGCCCATGCCGATCTCGTCGCCGTAGTACAGAACGGGCGAGCCGGGCAGTGACAGCAGCAGCGCGGTGAACAGTTCGTGCTGGTTGCGGTCGTTCTCCAGCAGCGGGGCGAGCCGTCGGCGGATGCCGATGTTCGCCTTCATCCGCGGGTCCTTGGCGTACTCGGAGTACATGTAGTCGCGCTCTTCGTCGCTGACCATCTCGAGCGTGAGCTCGTCGTGGTTGCGCAGGAAGATGCCCCACTGGGCGTTCTCCGGGATCGCCGGCGTCTGCGCCAGGATCTCCGAGATCGGGAACCGTGACTCCCGCCGCACCGCCATGAAGATCCGCGGCATCAACGGGAAGTGGAACGCCATGTGGCACTCGTCCCCGCCCACCGCCTGGTCACCGAAGTACTCGACGACGTCCGACGGCCACTGGTTCGCCTCCGCCAGCAGCACCCGGCCGGGATACTCGTCGTCGACGACCTTGCGGCACTTGCGCAGGAAGTCGTGCGTCTCGGGCAGGTTCTCGCAGTTCGTGCCCTCGCGCTCGAACAGGTACGGCACGGCGTCGAGGCGGAAGCCGTCGATGCCGATCTCCAGCCAGAACCGCAGCACGTCGAGCATCGCGTCCTGGACCGCGGGGTTGTCGTAGTTGAGGTCCGGCTGATGGCTGAAGAAGCGGTGCCAGAAGAACTGCCCGCGCACCGGGTCGTACGTCCAGTTCGACGTCTCCGTGTCGACGAAGATGATCCGCGCGTCGCTGTAGGCCGAGTCGTCGTCGCGCCACACGTAGAAGTCGCCGAACGGGCCGTCCGGGTCCTCCCGCGACTGCTGGAACCACGGGTGCGCGTCCGAGGTGTGGTTGAGCACCAGGTCGGTGATCACCCGGATGCCGCGGCGGTGCGCCTCGTCCAGCAGGTGCTGAAAGTCCTCGACCGTGCCGAACTCCGGCAGCACCGCGCGGAAGTCGCTGATGTCGTACCCGCCGTCGCGCAGCGGCGACCCGTAGAACGGCGGCAGCCACAGGCAGTCGACGCCCAGCCACTGCAGGTAGTCCAGTTTGGACGCCAGGCCGCGGAGGTCGCCCGTGCCGTCACCGTTGGAGTCGCAGAAGGCGCGGACCAGCACCTCGTAGAAGACCGCGCCCTTGAACCAGTTCGCCTCGTGCTCCATGGCACCTCTCGCTCGCACCTCGTCGGATTGCGGCAGAGTGCGGCACAGCGGGGGCCAAGATCAAATCGTTCACCTGACCGTGTGAACCCTTTGAGGCCAACGGGTTTCGCGCCGGGCGTGCGACTCAGCGAACCCGCTCTCCGTCGATCCAGACGGCGGCGACTTTCCGGGTGGCCGAGATGTCCTCCACCGGGTCACCGTCGACCAGGACGAGATCCGCGCGCCCGCCCTGCGCGACCACTCCCCTGTCGCCGAGGCCGAACGTCCGCGCGGGCAGCGACGTCGCCGCCGCCAGCGCCTCGGCCGGGGTCAGCCCGGCGGCGACCAGGAGCCCGAGCTCGTGGTGCAGCGACTCGCCGTGCCTCGGCGCGAACGGCGCTCCCGGCGCCGAGTTGGCGTCCGTCCCGGCCAGCACCCGGATGCCGGCTTCGCGGAACCTCGTCACCGTGTCCCGCGCGTGCTCGTAGCGGAACCCCGCGCCCGCGAACACCCCGGCGGTGCCCTCCATCATCGTGAGCGTCGGCACCGACACCATCCCGGCCTCCCTCATCCGGGCGATCGTGTCGTCGTCGAGCACGGCGTCGAGCGGCGCGTGCGTGCTGACGTCCACCCCGGCCTCCACGGCGACGCGGAACGCACCCGTGGTCACCGCGTGCGCGACGACGAGCAGGCCGTGGTCGTGCGCGGCCGTGACGAGCGCGTTCACCGTCGCCTGGTCCATGCCCTGCGGCGGCGCGGCCTCCGTCACGACCTTGACGTAGTCGGCGCCGTCGGCCACCCGTCGCGCCACGAACGCCCGCGCCTCGTCCGGGCCGGTCACGATCCCCTCCGCCGGGAAGCCCGGCATCCGGGCGTGGTGCCCACCCGGTCCGACCGCCGGGACCGTGGCGCTCAGGACCTGCGCCACGCCCTTCTGCCGTCGCATCCCGTCGACGAACTCGGCGGGCCACGCGGCCATGTCGAGACCGGTCGTCACGCCCGAGAGGGCGAGGTCCTCCAGGTCGGCCCGGCCGCGCACCACGTGGACGTGGGCGTCGATCAGGCCGGGCAGCAGCACCTTCCCGGTCCCGTCGACCACCTCGTCCGCCACCGCTCCCGCGCCGCCGATGGTCTCCCCGAACACGACCCGGCGTGGCGCGCCCAGGGCCGAGCCGTCGAACACCCGCACGTTCTCGATCGCCGTCGTCACGAAGCCTCCCCGATTTACCTTTCGCGAAAGCTATCACGAAAGCAGTCGGGTAGGCTCCTCCCGTGCCGTCCCCCCGCGAGCTGTCCTCGCTCTCCCTCGCCCAGCACGCCGTGCGGCTCCAGACGTTGCTGGAGCGGGTGGTCGTCGACGTGCTCAAGGAGCACGGGCTGTCCCGCGGCGAGCTCGACGTGCTGGGCGCATTGGCCGCGAACGGCGACGCACGCCCCCAAGAGCTCTCATCGCAGCTGCTGCTGACCACGGGCGGCCTGAGCAACATCCTGCGCAGGCTCCAGACCGACGGGCACATCACCCGCGAGGCGAACACCGCCGACGCGAGGAGCAGCATCGTGCGCCTGACCGGCCAGGGGAAGGCCATCGCGCTGGAGACCGGAGCGGCCGTCAGCGAGGCGATCGCCCGCGCTCTCGGCACCGTCGACGAGTCCGTGCTCGCCTCGGCGGCCGAGCACCTGCACCGCGTCCTCGTCGGCCTCGACGAGGACGCACCCGTGCACCGCGGCGTCCCGTGGTGAGGGCTCACGGACCTTTCATGATGGTGTCGATCGCCTTGCCGAGCTGCGCGTACTTCTGCGTGTACAGCACCGGGAACACCCCGGGCGGGTCGGCCGGGCGGGCCACGTCGACGTAGTCCATGCCCAGGTTGCCGAAGACCACGACGACGTAGGCCCGGTCCCCCTTGCCGGGCAACGACTTGACGATGCCGGCGTCCGAACCGGACGTGCTGGTCCAGCCGGTCTTGTGCGCGAACACCACCTCCGCGGCCGCGTTGCACGGCCGCACGTCCCGGTCGTAGACGGCGTCGCCGACCGTCACGGTGCCGTCCGGCTCGATCCAGCGCGCCGGCACCTGCTGCGGGATGCCCTGCACGGGGTGCTCGCGCCCGCACCAGTTCGGCGTGGACAGCATCTCGTTGTGCCCCTGGCCCGCCAGCGTCTCCAGGAAGAACGCCCGTGACGCGGGCGAGAGCTCGGCGGCGGTGACGGGTTTGCCCGCGTCCGTCGTCCACAGCACGTCCGCGCCGCCGTTGAGCAGCAGCAGGAGCTTCGCGGTGTCGAGGGCGCTCATGTTCGCGCCACCCCAGTTGCCGCCGTTGCCGGGCACCGACCCGGTGAGCATCAGCGTCGGCATCCCCAGGTCCGCGAAGGTCCGGTTGACCTCGTCCCACGCGTTCAGGTCGTGCAGCAGCTTGACCAGCGCGCACGTGGACTCGTTCTGCGACTTGGTGATCATCTCGTCGAACAGCACGCGGACCGTCTTCACCACCGGCCCGCCGCAGACCTCCCTGGCCGGCTCCGGGGCGTAGGAGTACTCGGCGTCGAGGCCGGTCCTGCCCTGGTCCGCCATCCGCAGCACGCCGAAGCCGACCATCAGCTTGAGCACCGACGCCGGGTACGGCGAGGAGAAGTCGATCGGCGCGCTCTCCCTGCCCGGCAGCACGTCGCGGGTGCCGGCACCACCGCCGGTGTCCCACTCGTGGTCGTTCCACCAGCGGTAGCGGACCTGGTCGGTGGACAGTGACGGCGTCTTGACCGGCACCACCACACCGGTCGGGTGCTGGGGGCTGAGCAGCACGTTCGCCACGGTCGCCGGCCGGCCCGCCGGGTCGAGCTCGATGACCGCCACGTCCAGGTTCGGCGTCTGGTGCAGCGGGGTGCCGCCGGTCCGCGCCACGGCTCGTCCGGCCAGCTCGGCGGGCGAGGGATCGTGCTCGGCCCGCTGCTCCGCCGGTGGTTCGCCGGGTTGCGGTGGAGTCAGGTCGAGGACGTCCTTGAAGTTCTGCGCGACGACGGCCTCACGCAGGAGTTCCGCCAGCAACACGTCCTGCGTGCCTGCCGCGGGCGTCGCGGAGGCGGCCACCATCGTCAGCGCCGTGCACGACGCGCTCATCCACTTCCCGACCCGGCTCATGTGGACCGGGTTCTCCCCGTAGTCGCCGATCCTGTGTGCTCGCGCCCAAACCGCCGGATGGGGTGAGATTGACTTTGGTCAACACTGAAGAAATAGTGACAAGGGTGTTCAGCGCTGATGATCTGCCCGCCTTCGAGCCGCCCGAGTTCGACCAGCCCGAGGGCGAGGACGGCGAGGAGCGGCCGCCGTTGCGCGGCACCACGACACCACCCGCGGGACTGCGCGACGTCGACTGGGCATCCCTCGAAGACGCCTACGACACGGCCGAGGACACGCCGCTGTTCATCGAGGCGCTCACCAGCGACGACGACGGCGACCAGATCTTCGGCGCCTACGGCCTGCATTCGGCGACCACGCACCAGGGTTCGGTGTACACGGCGTCCGGGGCCGCGATCCCGTTCCTCGCGGACCTGGTGCGCCGGGACAACACCATGGCGTTGATGTTCCTGGCCAGGATCGCCGTCGGCGAGACGCACTTCGTGGCGCGGCCGGACGACGTCGCCAGGGCCACGAGCGAGTACGCGGGAGCCGTCGCGGAGTTCGCCGCCGACGTCGAGGAGATGTGGAACCGCACCGGCGACGACGAGGCGTTGCGGCTGCTGGTGCTGCTGGGCAGGGAGCCGAAGGGGCTGCCCGCGCTCACCCCGGACGCGACCGCGGGCCTATGCCTGGCCCACGGCTTCCTCGCCGCACGCGACAACGGCGTCGCACCGGGTCTGCCGAGGCGCACCGACGCGAGGGTCGACCACGTCGCGGCGGCACGGGATCTGATGACTGGAAGCCCGTCGCTGCACGTGCGGTGCGCGGCCACGGTGTGCCTGGTCCACTCCGGGTTCGCCGACGACGACTCGCTCGCGTTGCTGCACCACCTCGCTCAGGGCGAGTACCCGGTGCACGACGTGTGGACCGGCGACCTCGCCGATCTGGCCGCCTCGGCGTGGACGTTCGGCACGGACGACGACGGGCTGCTGACGGCACCGGGGAACTCCCGGCCGAACCTGCACTCCCGCCTGCTCGAACGGATGGCGCGGCAGTTCCGCTCCAGCGGCAGGACCTACCGCCCGCTGGCGCCCGAGGAGCTGACCGCGGCCCAGCGCACCACCCTGGAGACCGCGCTGCGCTCGTCGCCGTCGGCCATCACCGGCGCGGACGTCGACTACCTGTGGATCGACGTCCCGGGCACGGTGGAGGCCGCCCACCGGTTGCTCGGCACGGCGACCGGCGAACTCACCCGGCGCACGTCCCGCGGCCTGCTGTGGTTCGTGCTGGAGGACGACCTGCTCGCGCGCGACGACCGGGAGTCCGCGCTCGCCGCGCTGGCCGAAGTGGACGCGTGGGCCGCACTCGGCGAGGTGTTCACCGCGCTGAAGCCGGGCGGCACGGAGGAGTCGATCAGCCTCACCACGCGCCACTTCCTCGGCGACGGTCGCGAGACCGCCCTGACGTTCGCGCTGTGCTCCGTCTTCGCCGACGCGCTCGCCGGCCACCGCGCGCAGGCCGAGGCGTTCCTGGACGGGTGGCTGCCGACCGTGTCCGAAGTGGACGGTTACGACCTCGCGTTCCGGGTGCCCGGTGAGCGCATCGGCACGGCGCTCGCGGCACTGGCCCGGTCGGGCGGGCTGCCGGAGCGCTTCCACCCGATGGTCAAGCCGTACCACCGGTTCCCCGAGTACTCCACCGTTCCGCTGCCGTTGCTGCGCGAACTGGCGGGGGCGCTGCCCGGCGGCGTCCCGGCCGAGTGGCAGGACGACTGACGCCCGTCAGGGTCTGAAGCTCGCGGTGATCGCCTCGACGACCGCCGCGACGGCCGGGGTGGCGGCACCGGGCAGGTGAGCCACGAGGACCCGGCGGACCTCGGGTGGCGCGCCCTCGACCCGCAGGGACGTCACGCCCGCGGGGACGAGAGCCGAGAAGCGCGCGGGGATCGTCGTGACGCCGAAGCCGCCCGCGACCAGGTGCAGCTTGGTCAGCCAGTCCCGGGCGGCGTGGACGACGCGGGCCCGTCCCAGACCGGGCCAGACCCCGAGCAGCGGCTCCGCGCCCGACGAGGGACTCGCGATCCAGGGCACCTCGGCCAGCTCGTCGACGTGCACGGACGTGCGGCCCGCGATGGCCCCGCCGCGCAGCGTGCGGGCGAGGCTCGGCGTGGCAGGCCGCTCGACCGCACCGTGCTGGTCCCCCGGCCTCTGAGACCCGGCTACTCGCGGTGCGAGCGCCAGGCCTGGAACACCAGGCCCGCGAACACGCCCGCGCACACCACGGCACCGAGCGCGATCACCGCGACGGAGGACCAGCTCACGCCCGCGATCACCACCAGCAGGCCGCACAGGTAGACGAGCAGACCGCCGAGCAGGCGCACGGTCCGGCCGGACAGGAACGCCAGCACGGACGGTTTCGTCAGCTTGGCCGCGAACTTCGGGTCTTCGGCGAACAAGCGCTGCTCGATCTCTTCGAGCTCGCGCTTCTCGTGGTCTGCCAGCGCCATTGCGGGCCTCCTGGTCTGCCGTGCTGCCTCTCCACTATCGCTCCCGGTCCGGCGCCCCAGCAAGGGCGCCGGAACCGGAACGCGTCAGATCACTCCTCGCCGAAGGCGAAGTCGCCGCCGCCGTCGTCCTCGAAGACCTCTTCCAGGACCTCGCCGACGACCATGCCGCCGACCACACCGGCCGCGCCCGCGGCGACCATGCCACCGATGCCGGGACCGCTGCGGTGGCCGTGGTGGCCGTGCTGGTCGTAGCCGTGGTGACCACCGTAGCCGTGCTGCTGGTGGCCGTAGCCGGGCTGGCCGAACGCCGGGTTGTGACCGCCGAAGGCCGGGTTGTGGCCGCCGCCGAACGCCGGGTTCGCGTGGCCGCGCTGCGCGACCTGGGCGAGCCAGCCGTTGATCGCCGACGCCCAGTCGGTGCCCTGCGCCTCCTGGTGCGAGACGCGGAAGTGGCCGAACGCGTCACCACCCGAGGAGAACATGCCGCCGCGCTTGTCGGCCTCGAGGATCACGTACAGCTCGTGCGGGCCGGCGACGAAGGTCAGCTCGACCTGGCTCACCGACCCGGCGAACTGCGCCGGCGGGAAGAACTCGATCTCCTGGTAGAAGCCGAGCTCCTGCGGCACGCCGTGCAGGCGGCCGGCCTCGACGTCCGCGCTGCGGAACTGGAAGCCGAGCTGCCCGAACGCGTTCAGGACGGCGTCCTGCGACGGCAGCGGGTGGACCAGGACGGGGTCGAGGTCGCCCTTGTCCGGCGCGCCCGCGATCACGAGCTCGGTCCGCACGCCCACGGTCATGCCCGGCAGCTGGCCGCCGCCGACCGCGGTGATCGGGGTCTCCCACGGGATCGGCAGCTGGAACGGGATCGCCTGCAGCTGACCGGCCGGCACGCGCACGCCCTGCTGCACGACCATCCGGAAGAACTCCGAGACACCGCCGTACTCGTGGTCGCCGTGCTCCACCTCGACACGTGTGACGAGCGACAGCACGACCTGGCCGATCTCAGCGTCCGCGCTACCGCCCTGGATCCGCACCTGGCCCGTGACGAGCTGGCCGGGGGCGGCGTGCGGCGAGTCGAGCACGGTGTCGACGGACGGTCCGCCGACGCCGAACGCGCTGAGCATCCGCTTGAACAAGTCTCCTCCTGCGGGGACTGGGGTTGTCAGTTCCGCACCGCGGCGCGCGGTGCGTCGGTCTCGTCGTCGAAGTCGCCGATGAGCTCTTCGAGCAGGTCTTCCAGTGCCGCGATGCCGACCACGCCGTCGTCGCCGGACACGAGCGCGAGCTGCGCCCTGTCCGCCTTCATCGCGGTGACGGCGGCGGCGACGGGCAGCGAGGCGGGTAGCGTCAGCACCGGGGCCATCAGGTCCCGCGCACTCGGGTCGCCACCCGCGGCGGTGGCGCGCATCGCCTCGCGGATGTGCACCAGGCCGACGAACCCACCGCCCAGGTCCCGCACCGGGAAGCGTGAGCGTCCACAGTGGAGGCTGTTGCGCTCGATCTCCCGCGCGGGGGTGTCCTCGGTGACCGTCGAGGTCTCCTCGATCGGCACCATCACCTCGCGCAGCGTCGTCTTCTGCACCTGGAGCATGCGGGTCAGCAGCCGCTGCTGACCCTCGGGGATCAGGCCGTGTTCACCGGACTGGCGCACGAGCATGCGCAGGTCGTCCGGCCGGTGCGCCTGCGCCAGCTCGTCCTGCGGCTCGACCTTCATCAGGCGCAGCAGGCCGTTCGTCGTCGAGTTCAGGCCGCTCAGGATCCAGCGGACCGAGCGCGCGAACGCCCGGAACGGCAGCGCGAGCAGCAGGGCCGACTTCTCCGGGTGCGAGATCGCCCAGGACTTCGGCGCCATCTCGCCGACGACCATGTGCAGGAACACGACCAGCACGAGGCTGAGCGTGAACGCGATGCCGTACGCGACCGCGTCCGGCAGGCCGACCAGCTGCAACAGCGGGTCGAACAGGTCCGCCACCGCCGGCTTGGCCAGCGCGCCGAGACCCAGCGTGCACAGCGTGATGCCGAGCTGGGCACCCGCGAGCATGAGCGACAGCTCGCGCACACCCGCCACGGCGGCCCGTGCCGCGCGGGAGTGTTCCGCGTCCTGCTCCAGGCGGTGCCGCTTGGCCGCGATCAGCGCGAACTCGGCCGCGACGAAGAAGGCGTTGAGCGCCAACAGGACCAGCGAGATCCCCAGTGCCGTTCCGATGCTCATCGAGCCTCCTCCCTCACCCGCACGGTCAGCACGACGGTCTCCGGGACGTTGCGCGTCACGGCACCCACGAGCAGCGTGACCCCGTCCAGCTGGATCTCGTCGCCCACCTCGGCGGTCCGGCCGAGCCGGTGCAGCACGAGGCCGGAGACGGTGTCGTACGCGTCGTCCTCGGGCAGCTGCACGCCGGTCGCGTCCTCGATCTCGTCGAGCCGCATCCGGCCGGGCACCTGCCACTTCGTGTCGTCGACGCGTTCGATCGCGTCCTCGACCAGGTCGTCCTCGTCGTGGATCTCCCCGACGAGCTCCTCCGCCAGGTCCTCCAGCGAGACGATCCCGGCGAACCCGCCGAACTCGTCGAGCACGCACGCGAGCTGGCGGCGTTCGGTGCGCAGGCGTTCCAGCACCGCGGGAAGCGGCAACGTCGCGGGCACGACCAGCGCGCTCGAGGCGATCTCGCCGATCGGCGTGACCGGCCGTTGCTCGGGCGTGAGGGTCAGCACCTCGGCGAGGCCCACGACGCCCTGGATGTCGTCGAGGTCCTTGCCCACCACGGGGAACCGCGAGTGTCCGGTGTCGAGCAGCTCGACCACGCGGGACGCGGGCTCGTCGAACCGCACCGAGTGCACGTTCACGCGCGGCGTCATGGCCTGCTCCGCCACGAGCTCGCGGAAGCCGAGACCGCGGTCGAGCAGCTGGGCCAGCTCGGGGTCCAGGTGGCCCTGGTCCCCCGCGTCGCCCACGATCTGCCTGAGGTCCTCCGGCGTCGCGCCCTGGGGAAGCTCCTCCACGGGCTCGATGCCGATCGAGCGCAGCAACCTGTTGGCCGCGGCGTCGAACAGGCGGATGACCGGACCGGCGATCTTGAGGTAGACCAGCGTCGACGAGCTGAGCCACTTCGCGAGGGCCTCGGGCTTGGCGATCGCGAGGTTCTTCGGCAGCAGCTCACCCAGCACCATCTGCACGACGGTCGCGAAGATCAGCGCGACGGCCATCGCCAGCGGCACCCCGAACGACTCGGGCAGCCCGAGCAGGTTCGCGAGGCCGGTGCCGAGCAGCGGTTCGGCGACGTACCCGACCAGCAGCGCGGTCACGGTGATGCCGAACTGGGCACCGGAGAGCATGAACGAGAGCTTCTGCGTCACCCGCAGAGCGCGGTCGGCGGCCTTGTCACCCGCTTCGCTCATCTGCTGCAGCCGACCGCGGTCGACCGCCATGTACGCGAACTCCTGGGCGACGAAGTACCCGGTGGCGGCGGTGAGCGCCACGATCGCCAGCAGGCCGGAGAGGATCAACATGCCGCACCCGCGGCACTCGAGACGGTTCGCCGGGCTCGCCCCGGCGTACTACTGCAGCCGTCAACGTCGGCTTCATCAGGCATGTTTCCAACAGTAGCACGTGGCACTGTATGGTTGCCGTGGAGGAGGTGCACGTGAGCGAAGCGTTGCTCAAGATCGGTGAACTCGCCGCACGAGCCGGCGTCAGCATCCGCACCGTCGACTACTACACGACGTTGGGCCTGATCAGCCCCGCCCAGCGCACCGCGTCCAACTACCGCCTCTACTCCCCCGCCGACATCGACAGGATCCACCTGGTTCAACGTCTGGAGGTCCACGGTGTTCCCCTGGACGAGATCTCCACGGCGCTGACGGCCCGCCAGGCCGACGTCGCGGCCATCCTGGACCGCATCGACGTCGACCTGCAGACCCTCCAGACGGCGGCGGACGGCGCGGCCCCCGAGATGCAGGGCCTGCTCGCGGTCATCGCGACGCGCGTGCACTCGTTGATCACGATCGCCCTGCAGATCCCGCCGGACACGCTGCTGCCGTAGCCGGTACGCGGGCAGGCCGCTGCACGAGAGGCGGCCCGCCACCGCGACGCCGGGTGTGGCTCCCCGGACCGGCGGTCAGATGCAGTACCCGCCCGCGACCTCGACGGTCTGGGCGTTGATCCAGCGCCCGTCCTCCGACACCAGGGTCGCGACCACCGAGCCGACCTCGTCCGCCTCTCCCACCCGTCCCAGAGCCGTCTGACCGGCCAGCGCCGCCTCGAACTCCGGCGTCAGCCCACCGCCCAGTTCGGTGCGGATGGCGCCCGGCGCGATCGCGTTCGCCCGGATCCCCCGCTCGCCGAACTCCTTCGCCATGTAGCGGGTCAGCACCTCGAGCCCTCCCTTGAAGCTCGCGTACGGCGCCACGCCCGGCGTCGCCACGCGTGAGGTCGCGCTGGCCATGTTCACCACCGAACCTCGGTCCGCGATCAGCGGCAGCAGCGTCTGGGTCAGGAAGAACGGACCCTTCAGGTGCACGTTGAACAGTCCGTCGAACTCCTCCTCCGACACCGACTCGATCGGCGTGTAGACGCCGTAGCCCGCGTTGTTCACCAGCGCGTCGATCCCCTCACGACCCCACTTCTCCCGCACCGCCACCAGAAGCGCCTCGCGGAACTCACTGAACGACGACACGTCCGCGACGTCCAGCGGCAGAGCGAGCGCTTCACCTCCGCCTTCGACGATCTCGGCGACCACCCGTGCCGCCGATTCGGGGTTCGCCTTGTACGTCACGACGACGCCCATCCCCCGGCGCGCACACGCCCGCGCCGCGGCGGCACCCAGGCCGCGGCTTCCCCCGGTGATGACAACGATCTGCATGGAACTCGTCCCTTCGAACCTCTTCGACGGGATCGAGTCAACCGGCGAACCGACGCGCGAAGAAGGACGCCGTTGCCCAGGTGCGGCGCACCCACCCTCACTCGCCGAGGACGGCTCCGGAGTGGAACGACGCCAGGAACGCCAGCGCCTCGGCACTGCGGCTGCCGGGTTCGGCGGTGCCGACGAGCAGCTGCTGGCCGGGCGCGTCGTGCACGTCGAAGGTCTGGTAGGTCAGCTCGACGCGTCCGGCGTCGGGGTGCACGAAGACCTTGAACGCCCGCGTCAGCCCGCTCACGGACTGGTCCGCCCACAGAGCGCGGAACTCCGGCGAGCACTCGAGCATCTCGTCCACCAGCCCCGCGGGGTCGCCGTCGCCGGGGAACCGCCCGGCGTTGAGCCGCAACGCGTAGACCGTGGCGCGCACGACGACGGGCCACTCGACGAAGACGTTCCGGGCCTCGGGGTGCGTGAACAGCACCCGCACCATGTTCCGCATCCCGCCGAACGGAGCCAGCAGCGCGGCCGCGAGGGCGTTCGTCGCCAGCACGTCGAACGACGGCCCCAGCACGTAGGCGGCCGAGGCGGGGAACGCGTCCAGCAACTCCAGCAGCGAGGGGTGCACGCACTCCCGCGCGACGTCCGGCTTCGGGCTGAGCCCGGCGAGCCGGAAGAGGTGCTCCCTGGCATCCGCGCTGAGCTGCAACGCCTGCCCGATGGCCGCCAGCACCTGCGCCGACGGGTTGCGTTCCCGGCCCTGTTCAAGGCGGGCGTAGTAGTCGGCGCTGACGCCGGCGAGCACCGCGACCTCTTCCCTGCGCAGCCCCGTGACGCGACGACCGGCACCGGCCGCGGCGAGTCCGGCGTCGGCCGGGTCCAGGCGGGCGCGGGTGGCGCGGAGGAAGTCGCCGAGGGAGTTGGCCGAGGTGGCGGGCACGGTCGGGATGCTACCGGGGTGCGGTTGGCTCGGCTCGGGCGTTGAGGAGCGGAGCAGAGCGACCAGGCACGACCGTGATCTGCCCCTCACACCGCGATCACCCCCGCGGCGGCCCTGCCCCGCGTGAGAGCCTGGGGGCGTTCAGCGTGGCGCGGGGGAAGTCCGGTGTGAATCCGGCGCTGTCCCGCAACGGTGTGCCTCCCCGCGAGGCGAGCCCGAACACCCGTGCCGCGCGGTGCCACCAACTCCTGTCGTGGATGTGCGGGAAAGGGTTCTGATGAGACGTCTGGTGTTCGCTGCCGTCCTCCTGCTGGGCATGGGCACGGCCGCTCCGGCGGTGGCCTCGACTCACGACAAGGCGGACGCCGCCGCGGGATGGCTGGCGCGGCAGCTGGTCGACGGGGAGCGGTTCGAGGTCGAGTTCGGCGGGGAGAGGTTCCCCGACCAGGGCGGCACGATCGACGCGATCTTCGCGTTCGCCGCCGCAGGGGTCTCCGGCACCAACGCCGAGAAGGCCATCACGTGGCTGGCGAGGCCGGAGATCACGACCGGCTACGTCGGCGCCGGCACCGAGTCGTACGCCGGCGCACACGCCAAGTTGTTGCTCGGCGCGCAGGTCCGGCACAGGAGCGGCACGTCGTTCGGCGGAGTGGATCTCGAGGGCGGACTGCGGGCGCTGCTCACGCCGAGCGGGCGGTTCTCGGACCGCTCGGACTTCGGCGACTTCTCCAACGCCTTCACGCAGTCGCTCGCGTTGATCGCGCTGGACCGCACGTCCGGTGGCGCGCCCACGTCCGCCAGGGCGTTCCTGGCCGGCACGCAGTGCGCGGACGGCGGGTTCCCGCAGGACTTCGGGCAGACGCCGTGCGTGAGCGACGTCGACTCGACGTCCGTGGTGGTGCAGGCGTTGCGCGCCACCGGCGACACCACGAACGCCGCCGAGGGCACGACGTGGCTGGCGGGCAGGCAGAACGCCGACGGCGGGTTCTCGCTCGGGACGGCCGCGTCGAACGCCAACAGCACCGGGCTCGCGGCCCAGGCGCTGGCCGGGTACCGCCCGGTCGCGGCGGTGAAGGCCAAGAGGTTCCTCCGGTCGCTGCAGCAGGGGTGCTCCTCGCCGGCCGCGAACCGCGGTGCGATCTCCTACGACGCAACGGGTTTCGACGCCGCCACGGCACGGCGCGCCACGGCCCAGGCGGTCCTCGGGCTCACCGGGGTGAAGTTCGCGAACCTCCACGGCGGCGGCCAGGCACAGGCCCCGACGCTCGCCTGCTGACACAGCCACCACACGGCGACAACACAGCGGTGCCCCCGGCCGGGTCTCGGCCGGGGGCACCGCCTCCCCTTCCCACGCTGCCACGCCGCTCAGGCACGCGGGTAAGTGTGGAAACCCCTCCCGGACTTCTCGCCCAGCAGTCCGGCCTCGACCATCCGCAGCAGCAACGGCGGCGGCGAGTGCAGGGGCTCCTTGAACTCGGCGTACATCGACTCGGCGATCGCCTGGACCGTGTCGAGGCCGATCAGGTCGGCGAGCCGCAGCGGGCCCATCGGGTGCGCGCAGCCGAGCACCATGCCGTCGTCCACATCGGACGCCGAGGCGAACCCCGACTCCACCATCCTGATGGCGGACAACAGGTACGGCACCAGCAGCGAGTTGACGACGAAGCCCGCCCTGTCGGTCGAGCGGATGATCTGCTTGCGCAGCACGCGGGTCACGAAAGCCTCGGCGCGGTCGCGCGTCCCGGTCCTGGTGAGCAGCGAGGTGACGACCTCGACCAGCGGCAGCACCGGCACCGGGTTGAAGAAGTGCAGGCCGATCACGTTGCCCGCGCGGCCGGTGGCCATGGCGAGCTTCATGATCGGGATGGACGACGTGTTGGACGCGATGATCGCGTCCGGGTCCTCCACCACCTTGTCCAGCACCTCGAAGACGCCCATCTTGACGTCCTCGCGCTCCACCACGGCCTCGACGACGAACTGCCGGTCGGCGAGGTCGTCCGCGTCGGAGGTGAAGCGCAGGCGCGACTCGGCCGCCTCCCGCTCACTCGCCGTCAGCTTCCCCCTGCGGACACCGCGTTCCAGCGACGCCCGGATCCGCTCGCGGCCCGCCCGTGCGGTCTCCGCGTCCTGCTCGCAGACCAGCACGTCCAGGTCCGCCCGCGCGCAGACCTCGGCGATGCCGGAGCCCATCAGACCGGCTCCGACGACGCCCACCCGCTCGATCTCGCTCATCCCACCGCGACCCTGGTGAGGTGGTGCGCGTAGGCGCGCGGGGTGATGAACGGGGGCAGTGCCTCCCCCAGTGCCGCGTCGGTGAACAGCTCGCGCACCGCGTCGGCGTGGGTGAGCCCGAGGATCTCCTCGTCCAGGATCTTCTCGACGAGCTCCAGCGTGAACAGGCCGCGCCGCAGCCACTGCCACACCTGACAGCGGGAGATCTCGGCGGTGGCGGCGTCCTCCATCAGCCCGAAGATCGCGACGGCGCCCGTGCCGCCGAGCCACGCGTCGAGGTACCGGACGGTGACCGCGATGTTGTTGCGCAGCCCCGGTTCCGTGACCTCGTCGCCCGCGCTGGAGAAGTCCAGCAGGTCGGCGGCCGTGACCCGCACGTCCTCACGCAGGCGGCCGAGCTGATGAGGCCAGCCACCGAGCACGTCGTCGAACACCTCGCGGCACACCGGGACCAGGCCGGGGTGCGCGACCCACGAGCCGTCGAACCCGTCCGCGGCCTCGCGTTCCTTGTCCTGCCTGACCTTGTCGAACGCGACGGCGTTGGCCTCGGGGTCCTTGCTGGGGATGAACGCCGCCATGCCCCCGATCGCGTGCGCGCCCCGGCGGTGGCAGGTGCTCACCAGCAGTTCGGTGTAGGCGCGCATGAACGGCACGGTCATCGTGAGCCGCGCGCGTTCGGGCAGCGGCTGGTCGGGGAAGTTCTTCAGGACGCTGAACAGGTAGTCCCAGCGGCCCGCGTTCAGCCCCGCGCAGTGCTCGCGCAGCTCGTAGAGGATCTCGTCCATCTCGAACGCGGCGGTGATCGTCTCGATCAGCACGGTCGCGCGGATCGTGCCGCGCGGGATGCCGAGGATCTCCTGCGCCCGCACGAAGACGTCGTTCCACAGCCGGGCTTCGAGGTGGTTCTCGAGCTTCGGCAGGTAGAAGAACGGCTTCTCGCGGCCCGCGTGGAAGAGGAACAGGCCGAAGTCGACGAGCGCGGCGGCGATCGGGCGGCCGTCGGACACCAGGTGCTTCTCGACGAGGTGCCAGCCGCGCGGGCGGGCCACGATCGTCGCGGGCTCCTCCCCCACGGCGTAGCGCTTGCCGTTCTCGGTGAAGTCGAGCTTCCCGGTGACGGCGTCGAGCAGGTTGCGCTGCCCGCCGATCACGTTCTCCCACGTCGGCGCGGTCGCGTCCTCGAAGTCCGCGAGCCACACCTTCGCACCGGAGTTCAGCGCGTTGACCGTCATCTTGCGGGTGGGCGGGCCGGTGATCTCGACGCGGCGGTCCTCGAGGCCTGCCACGTGACCGGCGACGGACCAGTCCGCGTTGCGGATGTGCCTGGTCTCCTCGAGGAACCCGAGCGGCGCGGGGTCCTCCCTGCGGTGGCGGCGGGCGGCGAGCAGGTCGGCGCGGCGGCCGGCGAACTCGCGGTCCAGCTGGGCGAGGAAGTCGAGCGCCTCGGGCGTCAGGACGACCGGGTCGGCGTCTCCGACGACCTCGATGCGGTGGTTCAGCATCAGAACTGCTCCTCCTCCGTCGAGCCCTTCAGCGCGGTGGTGTCGCTGGCCGGGTTGATCGCGGTGCTGACCAGGTCGAAGTAGCCGGTGCCGACCTCGCGCTGGTGCCGGGTCGCGGTGTAGCCGTCCGCCTCGGACGCGAACTCGCGCTCCTGCAGGTCGACGTACGCGGTCATGCCGGTCTCGGCGTAGCCCTGGGCCAGCGTGAACATCGAGTGGTTGAGCGCGTGGAAGCCCGCGAGGGTGATGAACTGGAACTTGTAGCCCATGTGCCCGAGCTCGCGCTGGAACTTCGCGATCGTGGCGTCGTCGAGGTGCTTGCGCCAGTTGAACGACGGCGAGCAGTTGTAGGCCAGCAGCTGGTCCGGGTACTCGGCCTTGATCGCCTCGGCGAACTGGCGCGCGACCTCCAGGTCGGGCTTCGAGGTCTCCATCCACAGCAGCTCGGCGTGCGGCGCGTAGGCGAGGCCGCGGGTGATGCACGGGTCGATGCCGTTGGTGACGCGGTAGAAGCCCTCGGCGGTGCGGTCGCCGGTGATGTACGGGCGGTCGCGCTCGTCGACGTCGCTGGTGATCAGCGTGGCGGCCTGGGCGTCGGTGCGGGCGACGATCACGGACGGCACGCCCGCGATGTCGGCGGCGAGGCGGGCGGCGTTGAGCGTGCGGACGTGCTGCTCGGTCGGGATGAGCACCTTGCCGCCGAGGTGGCCGCACTTCTTCTCGGACGCGAGCTGGTCCTCCCAGTGCACGCCCGCCGCACCGGCCGCGATCATGGCCTTCATCAGCTCGAACGCGTTGAGGTTGCCGCCGAAGCCCGCCTCGGCGTCCGCGACGATCGGGGCCAGCCAGTCGACGCTGTGGTCGCCCTCGGCGTGGGTGATCTGGTCGGCGCGCAGCAGGGCGTTGTTGATGCGGCGCACGACCTGCGGCACCGAGTTCGCCGGGTAGAGCGACTGGTCCGGGTAGGTCTGGCCGGAGAGGTTCGCGTCGGCGGCGACCTGCCAGCCGGAGAGGTAGATGGCCTTGAGGCCGGCCTTGATCTGCTGCACGGCCTGGTTGCCGGTGAGGGCGCCGAGCGCGTGGACGTAGTCCTCGCTGTTGATGAGGTCCCACAGCTTCTCGGAACCGCGCCGGGCCAGCGTGTGCTCCTCGACGACGGTGCCGCGCAGCTTCACGACGTCCTCGGCGCTGTAGGTGCGCTCGATGCCGCGCCACCGCGGGTCGGTGGACCACTGCTGCGCCAGCTGCTGGGCCTGCTCGTTCGCCTCGGTCATCGTGGTTCTCCTTGCCAACACCGGTCGGTCCGTTGCGAATGAACCTAGGTCGGCGCTTCAACGCTGGTCGAGGGCCGAAATCAGCGAAGTTCTGCCAAGTTTCCGCATGCATTTGCGAACGTTGCGAAGCAATTCGTTGGCTATAGTCCGCCCATGGACAAGACCTTCGTCGGACCCCGGCTGAGGCAGCTGATCGCCGATCGCGCGCTCAGCCAGGTGGAGGTCGCGAGGCTGCTGGAGATCTCCCCCAGCTACCTCAACCAGCTGCTGCACAACGCCCGCCCGCTCACCGTGCCGGTGCTGCTGAAGATCACCGAGGCGTTCGGCGTCGACGCGAGCTTCTTCGCCCACGACGACGCCCACCGGCTGCTCGCCGAGCTGCGCGAGGTGTTCTCGGACCTGGGCGCGCCGGTCCCGACGGAGCTCGCCGCCTCCTCCCCCGACGCGGCGAGGGCGGTCATCGCGCTGCACCGCCGCTACCGCGAGGCGTCCGAGCAGCTCACGCTGCTCACCGGTGACCGCGAGGACGCCGTGTCGGTGACCATGCCGCACGAGGACGCCCGCGACTTCTTCTACGAGCGCCAGAACTACATCGCCGTCCTGGACGAACCGGCGGAGCTGCTCGCCCAGGAGTGCCGGCTGCGCCGCGGCGAGGTGCGGGCCGTGCTGACCGAACGCCTTGCGGCGCACGGGATCCGCGTCGCCCGCCTGGAGACGGCGGACGAGCGGCACCGGTACGACCCGGCCGCGCGGGTGCTGCACCTGTCCACCGGGCTGCGGCCGGGCCAGCAGGCGTTCCGGATGGCCGTGCAGGTGGCCTACGCCGAACACGGCGACCTGCTCACGTCGCTGGCCGCCGAGGTGCGCAACCCGCAGTCGCGCACCCTGACGAGGATCGGCCTCGCGAACTACTTCGCCGCCGCGTTCATCCTGCCGTACAAGGACTTCCTGGCCACCGCCGAAAGCTTCCGCTACGACGTCGAACGCCTCACCGACCACTACGGCCTCGGCTTCGAGACCATCTGCCACCGGCTGTCGACCCTGCAACGACCGCGGTCGCGCGGCGTCCCGTTCTCGTTCATCCGCATCGACCGCGCCGGCAACATGTCGAAACGCCAGTCCGCCACGGGCTTCCACTTCTCCCGCACCGGCGGAACGTGTCCACTGTGGAACATCTACGAGGCCTTCAGCGCACCGGGCAGGGTGCTGCGCCAGATCGCGGTGATGCCGGACGGCCGCGGCTACTTCTGGATCGCCCGCACCGTCACGCGCAGGCCGAACCGCTGGGGCACCCCGACCAAGACCTACGCCGTCGGCCTCGGCTGCGAACTGCGGCACGCCTCGCGGCTGATCTACTCGGCCGGGCTGGACCTCGACGACCACGACGCCGCCGTGCCGATCGGTCCCGGCTGCAAGACCTGCCCGCGCATCGGCTGCGCCCAGCGCGCGTTCCCGCAGGTCGGCCGCACGCTCGCGATCGACGAGAACCACAGCACGTTCTCGCCGTACCCGGTGCACGACTGAGCCCGGCGCGAACGCGCGGGCGGGCGCCGATGCCCATACGATCGAACCATCATGGGAGAACCCGCGGACGATCCCGACGCCTCCGTCAACGACCCGCTGCTCACCACCCCGGTGGCGAGGCTGATGGCGCTCGCGATGGAGACGAACGTCCGCGTGTTCGACGTGCCCGCCGCCCACAGCGCGGGCCTGGCGGGCCTGGTGGGCCTCGGCTCGGACGCGGCCGGCGAGCCGCGCTGCATGATCGGGCTCACCGACGACCTCGACGACGACCTGCGCGCGGACGTGCTGTCGTTCGGCCTGGCCGTGCTCGTCGGCACGCCCGACCTCCTCGACGAGAGCCCCGACGGCGTCCTCGGGATCAGCCGGGAGCGGCTCCCCCAGCACGACAACGGCCCCGGCAACCTGGCCTGGCACATCCTGCAGACGTGCGGGCGGGAGTCCCCGTCGACGACGTTCCGCCTGTTGATCATCCAGCCGGACCGGTAGCCGCGGCGGCGCTGTTCTGCACGCCGGCGGGCCGAGCACGTTCCAGGCCGGCTGCGCGAGACCGTCGAACGCGGGCTCGAGCCGCAGCGGGCACCCGAGGCCGGTCAGTAGGCTGATCGACGCCTGAGGGCGATCCAGGAGGAAGCGAACAAGCATGGCGAACTGGCCGGAGCTCAGCCCGATCGAGCAGCAGGAGAAGCTCGCGGAGATCACCCAGGAGATCCTGCCGACCCTTCCGCAGGGGTGGTCGCGCCTGGTGGTGCGCGCCAAGATGATCGGCCCGCACAGCGAGACCTACACGGGTGTGAAGATGGGCGACGGCTCCGTGCGCGGCTGGTCCTTCCCGCCGGAGGTGTGGCGGAAGTTCCAGCAGTTGCGCAAGGGCATGTACGCCGAGGGGCTCGGTTCCTGGATCGAGTTCGAGTACGTCCTGGACCCGCCCGGCCGGTTCAGCATCCACTACAACCGCGATGAGGCCCCGAAGTTCGACGAGGCGCCGTCGCCGGAGAACTTCGCCACCGAGCAGAAGTGGTTCCCGCGCGCCGGCGAGACGATGCCGGAGTGGTTTCGCAACGGGCTCGCCTCGACGGGCGCCTGACCTTCAGGCCTGGAGGCCGGCGGCCACGGTGCGCATGACCGCTTCCAGGTCGCGTTCACCTTCCGGCGTCTGCACACCGTGTTCCAAGGTGCGCGTCATGAGCTGCAGGGGCAGGGGCCCGCTCACCAACTCGGCCCACGCGGCGTGCTCCGCCTTCAGGCCGTCCGCGAGGTCCGCCGGCGGCACCAGCCCCTTCGCCGCCGCGATGATCTCCGATGAAAGCGCGGCGATCTTGCTCGCCACGTCGTCCACCACGGCGTCGAGCTCGGCCGCGGGCACCGCGCGGTTGATCCAGCCGTAGGCGGCGGCCGTGTCGGCGTCCACCAGGTCGGCGGTGAGCAGCAGTTCGAGGGCGCGGTTCCGCCCGACCCGGTCGCGCAGGTACTGGGTTCCGCCGCCGCCCGGGACGATGCCCATCAGCACCTCGGTCTGGCCGAGACCGGCCGTCTCCCGCGCCGCGTAGGTCAGGTCGGCCGTCGCGACGAACTCGGCTCCGCCGGCGCGGGCCTTGCCGGCCAGCTTGACGATCGTGACCTGCGGCTGGTGGCGCAGCAGCTCGCCGACGCCCTGGAACAGGTTGGCGCCGGGGTTGCGGTCGGCGATCTCCTGCAGTCCGTCCAACTCGTCGAGGATGTGGATGTCGACATGGGCGAGGAAGAACTCCGGGTTCGCGCTGGAGAACACGATGACGCGGACCGAGCGGTCGTCGCGCAGCGCGCCGAGCACGTCGTGCAGTTCGCGGATCAGGGTTCCGCTCAGCACGTTGACGGGCGGGTTGTCCAGCGCGATCCGCGCGATTCCGTCGTCGATGCCGACGGTCAGGGTCTTGTACGCGTCCAGGTTCACGGATGCCCCTTGGTTGTCGATGAGCCAGTAGGTTTGCGATGCATACCCACACTGGTCCGAGCCCCGCGAATGATCAATAACGCACTTTCCGAGCACTAAGGATCCCCATGGACACCACCGACGCCCCGCGGTTCAGCGTCGACTGCCCGAGCCGGCCGATCCTCGACCAGGTCGCCGACAAGTGGTCGATGATGGCGCTGGCGGTCCTCGAACGACCGACGCGGTTCAACGAGATCAAGCGGCAGCTCGACGGCGTGACGCAGCGGGTGCTGACCCAGACGCTGCGCAGGCTGGAGCGCAACGGCCTGATCCGGCGCCGGGTGCTCGAGACCTCGCCGATCGGGGTCGAGTACTCCCTCACGCCGCTGGGCGAGTCGTTCCGCGCGCCCTTCGTCGCCCTGTACGAGTGGACGGTCGAGCACAGCGGCGAAGTCATGGCCGCGCAACGGGAGTACGACGACCGGGCGTCAGCCCGCTGACGCGGGAACGCCCACCGGCGACCGACGGGCGTCCCACGATCCTTGTGCCAGGTCAGAACGCGGCGGTGCCCGCGTAGACCGTGCTGAGGCCCGCCTTGTCCGCCGTGGTCACCTCGACCAGCGTGCGGCCGTCCGCCGAGAACACCAGCGACGGGCTGTAGTTCTGCACCGGACCGGGTGACCCGACCACGGGTCCGGCGACGGTGACTGGCGCGGCCCGCTGCGTCCACGTGCCGCCCAGCGTGCCCACCAGGATCGCCCCGCCGTTGCCGTTCTGGGCGGTTCCGGCGGCGTTCACCAGCACCTGTCCGATGAGGACGATCGTCGATCCTTTGAGGACGATGGTCGGGGTGTGGCGGAAGTGCGTGCCGTCGGCCGTGGCGGGGCGGGTGCCCGCCGCGGTGACCGCGCCCCAGCGCAGGCCGTCGGGGGACGTGCGCAGGAAGGTCGCGCAGCTGTAGGTCGGGCCGCAGATCTCGTACGTCATCAGGAAGGTGCCGTCGGGCAGCTTGCGCACGCCGGGCATGCCGGGCCGGTCGGCGCGGTTCGGCACGGCCACGACGTCGGCCGGGGCCGTCCAGTCGACGCCGTTCGCGGACGTCACCTGGACGAGCTTCTGGCTGTGGTCCGGGTCCGTCTCGTCGGCGTAGTGGGCGACCAGGCGCCCGTTCGCCGCGATGGAGAACTCCGGTTCCCAGAGGCCGCCCGCGTTGCGCGCCGTGGCGAGGGTGCTGAGAAACTGCCAGGTCCTGCCCTGGTCGGTGCTGCGCCAGACGCGGATGACCATCGGCCAGCTCGCGCTGTGGTCGTCGCCGCCGAACGACGCCGACCACAGCAGTGTGCCCGCCGGGAGGGTGCCGACGGGAGCGGGCAGTTCGTACAGCGTGCCGCAGCAGATGCCGCGCGACGCCGTCGAGTCGGAGATGGTCGCGATGGAGCGGTGGTTGCGGCCGTCCGTGCTCGTGTAGATCCTCGCGACGCCGTGGGGCCGGTCGGCCGGGAACGCGACGGAACTGGACACGTAGGTCCCGTTCGCCGCGCCGGAGTGCTGCAACCGCACCACTCGCGGGTACATGCCCGCGCCGACCTCGGTCCCCGCGGCCGCCCGTGCCGGTGTGACGGCACCGGCCACCGACAACGCGCTGATCAGAACAACCAGAATCACTCGCAGACGCATTGTTGTCGCCTCCTGGAATCGGTCATTCGCCGCCGGAGCGGCGCTTTGCCTGGTCGTACTCCTGCGCGACCTCCTCGACGGGGATCGCGGCTGCGGGGCGGCGGTTGATGCGGCGCACCTCGTCGACGGGCAGCTTCGGCTGCCGGTCCGCGGTGAGCAGGCCGTTGGTCTCCTGCAGGGTGTCGGTGAGCTGCGTGTAGCAGAACCCGGCCACGGCAGGGCTTTCGAGCAGGGCGGAGGTGAGTTCGTCGTAGCGCTTGAGCAACGCGTCCGCGTCGGCGAGGGTCGCGTAGCCGTGCCACTCCTCCCCCGCCTGCGGGGTGAAGCTCAGGCCGCCGTACTCGGACAGCATCACCGGTACGCCCGGGATGCGGCCTTCCAGCAGGAGCCTGCGCCCGGCCGGACCGGAACCGGCCAAAGTGGACTCGACGCGGGCGGCGTCACCGTAGCGGGACAGCAACCCCGCGGCGGTCGGCGTGTAGTCGTGCAGGCCGTAGATGTCGCTGGTCGTGTGCTCCCAGCCGTCGTTCGAGATCACGGGCCGGGTCGGGTCGAGCGCCTTCGTCAGGTGGTACAGGGCCGTCGCCAGCGCGCGCTGCGCCGGGTCGGTGGCGATGTGGTCGACGCCCCAGCTCTCGTTGATCGGCACCCACGCCACGACGCAGGGGTGGCTGACGTCGCGCAGGACGACCTCCGTCCACTCGCGACTGAGCCGGCCCGCCGACGTGGCCGAGAACGCGTACGCGCTCGGCAGTTCGCCCCACACGAGCAGGCCGAGCCGGTCGCAGTGGTGCAGGAACCGGGGGTCCTCGACCTTCTGGTGGATCCGGACGCCGTTGAACCCGAGCTCCTTGACCAACTGCGCCTCGCGCAGCAGCTCGTCGTCCGACGCGGCCAGGTGGCTCTCCGGCCAGTAGTTCTGGGCCAGCACCATCCGCGGGAAGTACGGCGCGTCGTTGAGGGTGAAGCGGCCCTCGCGGACACCGGTCGTGCGCAGCCCGAGGTAGCTCCGCACGGCGTCGGTGCCCGTGGCGCCGGAGAGTTCGAGGTCGGCGTCGATCAGGGTGGGCCGTTCCGGGGACCACAGCAGCCGACCGAGCTCCTGGCGGTTCTCCGCCACCGGCAGGCTGATCGTGAGCCGCGCGCGCTCGCCCCGCACGTACACCGACTGCTCGGCGAGCACCTCGTCGCCCAGCCGCAGCCGGACGTCGAGCCGGTGGCCGTCCGGCACGCCGCCGAACCCGGCCTCCAGCTCGACCACGCCGTCGAACGGCCTGGGCGTCCAGCGCACCGAGTCGATCCACACCAGCGGCACGAGTTCGAGCCACACGGGCTGCCAGATGCCGGTGGTGCGGTGGTACCAGATGTCGTGCGGCTCTGGCCGCCAGTCCTGCTTGCCGCGCGGCTGGTGCGGGTCGTCGCGGTCCTCCGCTCGCACGACCAGCACCTGCTCGGCGCCGTCGCGCAACGCCGCGGTGATGTCCGCGGAGAACGGCGTGTGGCCGCCCTCGTGCGTCGCGACCAGCTGCCCGTTGACCCAGACCGACGCCCGGTGGTCGACGGCGCCGAAGTGCAGCAGCACCCGGTTGCCGCCGGGCTCGACGGCGAACGTGCGGCGGTACCAGACGACCGGGTGCAGACCCGTGTCGCCGATGCCGCTCGCGGCCGACTCCGGCGGGTACGGCACGGTGATCGTGCGGTCGAACACCGCCCCGATCGCGTGCCAGTTCTCGTCGAGGCCCGCCTCGGCGTCGTCGTGGGTGAACTCCCACTCGCCGCACAGGTCGGTCCAGTTCGCCCGCGTCAGCTGGGGACGGGGGTGGGTCATCGGTGAGCTCCTTCGGATCCCGGCTCAGCCCTTGAGGCCGGTGCTGGTGACGCCTTCGACGATGCGGCGCTGGAAGAACAGGAACAGCAGGACCAGCGGCAGCGCGCCGAGGATCGAGGATGCCATCACGTCGGCGTAGCGCTCGCCGAAGGAGCCCTGCACGGTCGCGAGTCCCACCGGGACGGTCATCAGCGCCGGGTTCGACACCGCGATCAACGGCCACAGCAGGTTGTTCCACGTCCACACGAACGTGAAGATCGCGACGGCGGAGACGGCCGGGCGACTCAGCGGCAGCACGATCCGCCGGTAGAGCGTCCACGGTCCGGCGCCCTCGACCAGCGCGGCCTCCTCGATCTCGCGCGGCAGGCCGTCGAAGAACTGCTTGAAGACGAACACCGCGATCGCCGACGGCACCTGCGGGAGGATCACCGCCCAGTAGGTGTTGAGCAGTCCGAACGCGCCGAGCTCGCGGAACCACGGCACGATCAGCACCTGACCGGGGATCACGATCCCGGCGAGCACCACCAGGAACACCGCCCGCTTGCCGCGGAAGCGCAACCGGGACAGGGCGAACGCCGCCATGCTCGCGGTGACGAGCGTCAGCACGACGGTGAGGACCGAGGTGATCGCGCTGGACAGGTACCAGTTCTGGACGTCGCCCTGGGCGAACAGCGCCAGGTAGGAGTGCAGCGTCAGGTCACCGCTGCCGGCGATCGCCGTGGCGCCCTGGGCCGCCGTCGTGTTCTCCACCAACGAGGTCCGGACCGCGAACGCGGTCGGGAGCACCCAGAGCACCGCGAAGATCACGACGACCACGAGGCACAAGGTGTCGAACATCCTGGTGGCGGAGACGGCGGAGGCCTGCCTGCGGCCGGGCGCCGCGGCGCTGAGCGCGGTCATCGGATCACCTCGCGGTCGCGGCGGCGGGTGGCGAGCAGCCAGAGCCCGGACACCAGCAGGATCAGCAGGAAGTAGAGCATCGACGCGGCGGACGCGGCGCCCACGCGGTAGTCGGTGAACCCGGTGTCGTAGACGTACTCCAGCACCGGCCGGGTGTCCGCGGCGCCCATGGTCATCAGGTAGATCTGGTCGAACACCTTCAGCGACGCGATCAGCTGCAACGCCGTCACGAGCGCCGTGGTGCGGTGCAGCAACGGGAACGTGATCCGGGCGGTCTGCTGCCACGGGCCGGCACCGTCGATCGCCGCGGCCTCGTAGAGCTCGCGCGGGATGTCCTGCAGCGCGGCCAGGTACAGCACGAAGTTGAAGCCGAGCGTCCACCAGAGCGTGACGCCCGCGATCGCCTGCATCGCCCAGTCCGGGTCGCCGAGCCACGACGGCGCGTCGACGCCCACGGCGCCCAGCACGGTCGCGAGCCCGCCGCTGTCCGGGGTGAGGATGAACATCCAGATCAGCGCGACGGTCGCCGACGGCAGGACGTAGGGCAGGAAGAAGGCGAAGCGGAACACCCGGTTGCCGCGCCCGACCCGGTTCACCAGCACGGCGAGCACGAGGCTCAGCACCACCAGCACCGGTGTCGTGAAGAGCGTGAACCGGACGGTGTTCCCCAGCGAGGACCAGAAGTCCGCGCTGGCGAGGAGGTCGGTGAAGTTGCCGAAACCGACGGCGTCGCCCAGCCCCGGCCGCACGAGGCTGGTGTCGAAGAAGGACAGCACGAACCCGTACGCCGTGGGCCCGAGCACGAACAGCAGGTACAGCACGCCGAACGGCGCCAGGAACAGCCAGGGTGCGGCGTTGCCGCGGGTGCGCGGGGTGGTAGCGGTGTCGCTTGTGAACGGTGGGGTGCGCGGGGGCGCCACCGTGGCGGTGGTCATGGTGGTCCTCCGGTTCACAGGGGGCTGGGGGTGGCGGCGTACCCGGTGAGCGCGTCCCGGATGGCGCGGACCGCGTCCTCCGGACTCGCGAGTCCCTGCCGCGCCAGGGCCACCTGCGCGCCGACCAGCGTCTGCATGGTCGAGCCGGCGCCCGAGTACCAGGCGGGCGGGTCGTAGATCGCGACGTCCTTGGTCGGCGCCGTGCTCGCCACCGGTTCGTAGTCGCGGAACCAGGAACCCTCCAGCACCGGCCGGTAGACCGGGAGGCTGCCGCCCTGGGCCCACACGTCCGTGTTCTCCAGGAAGAACTTCGCGAACCCGAGCGCACGCCCCGGACCGCCGCCCGAGTCGGTGCGGGGGAACACCAGCGTGTGGCTGTCGGCGAACACGGCCGGGCGGTCGAAGAGCTGCGGCACGGGAGCGAGCGAGAAGGGGACCTCCGAGTCGACGATCGTCGGCGTCTGCCAGGCCCCGTGGACGAGGAACGCGCTCTGCCCCGCCGCGAAGAGCGACACGGACGTGACGTCGGTGGCGGTGTCCGGGCTCAGCCCCGCCGCGGTCAGCTCCCGCAACCAGCGCAGGCTCTCCGCGGCGGTCCGGTCGTCCATCGTGACCCGCGTGCCGTTGCCGCCCAGCACCTCCTGGCCGCCCATCTGCGTGTAGACGGTGTCGAAGATCCGCCAGTTCGACGACGGGTCCGCGATGACCGGGGACACGAGCCCCCACCGCGAACCGGCCTCACGCGTGGCGGCGAGCGCGGCGCGGAAGGTGGCCTCGCCGGTGATCGGTTTCAGGCGCCCGGAGGCGTCCAGCAGTCCGGCGCGGCCGCAGATCTCGGTGTTGTAGTAGAGGACGAGCGCGCCGATGTCGACCGGCAGGCCGTACGCCCTGCCGTCGACCAGGCCCGACCGCCACACCGAGGCGTCGAACTGCGCGCCGTCGATGCCCGCGCCCTGCAGCATCGCCGGGGTGAGCTCGGTGAGCAGTCCCGCGCGGGCGAAGTTGGACAGCCGCGACAGGTGGCAGACCGCCACGTCCGGCGGCCGTCCGCCGACGATCGAGAGCGAGAGTTTCGTGTAGTACGGGCTGCCCCACGCGAGGGTGGTCGCCTCCAGCGACCCGGCACCGCGGGCGGCCCGGTAGCGCTCGAAGATCTGCTGCGCGCGGGCGCCGTCACCGCCGGACCAAAGGTTCCAGAACGCGACCTTCTCCGGTTCCAGCGGCGTCGCCACGAGCCCGCTCGCCAGCGGGCTGCCGCAGGCGGCGGTGGCCAGAGCGGTCCCGCCGAGCGCCATCGCCTTGAGCGCCTGCCTCCTGTCGAGCGTCACCGTCGAACACCTCCACGCTGAGGTCGGTAGGTGGTCCGCGGCCAACGCCATCCGGGCGACACACCCCCGTTTGCCACGTGGCACATTCCTACCACGTGGCAAACTGGCTGGACAAGGACACGAGGGCTCTGGAGGAAACTGACCGTGGCGGCTACACAGCGCGACGTGGCGCTACGGGCGGGCGTCTCGACGCGGACCGTGTCGAACGTCGT
Source organism: Lentzea sp. HUAS12 (assembly GCF_024125735.1). Taxonomy (NCBI): domain Bacteria; kingdom Bacillati; phylum Actinomycetota; class Actinomycetes; order Pseudonocardiales; family Pseudonocardiaceae; genus Lentzea; species Lentzea sp. HUAS12. The sequence continues at coordinate 1,062,049 of NZ_CP099738.1, read as the reverse complement.
CAACGACTACCAGCACATCAGCGAGGACGTCCGCCGCCGCGTGCTGGCCGCGATCGACGAGGTCGGTTACCGCCCCAACCGCGCGGCCCGCAGCCTGCGCACCGGTCGCAGCGGCCTGATCGCCCTGGCGTTCCCGGAGTTCGACGTCGGCTACTTCGCCGAACTGGCCCGCCTGGTCGTGCACGAGGCCGAACGCCGCGGCTACACCGTGCTGGTCATGCAGACCCTCGGCGAGCGCGGCCGCGAAGCCGCACTGCTGCAACGCATCGACCGCCAGCTCGTCGACGGCCTGCTGTTCAGCGCGTCCGCGTGCGAACCGGAGGACATCGAGAACAGCGACACCGGCCCCCTGGTCCTGCTGGGAGAGCACGACATCCCGGGCATCGACCGGATCGCGATCGACAACGTGGCCGCGGCCCGCGCCGCCACCCGCCACCTCGTCGAACAGGGCTGCCGCCGCATCGCCTTCATCGGCCGCGCCCGCGACTTCCGCTCCGACATGGCGGAGCAGCGCATCGAGGGCTACCAGCTCGAACTCACCGCGGCCGCCCTCCCGTTCCGCCAGGTGGTGGAGGTGGACGGGTACCACCGCGCGAACGGCTTCGCCGCCGTGACGGAACTGCTGGCGGCCAAGGGATCCGGCCCGGTCGACGGCCTGCTGTGCGCCAACGACCCGGTGGCGCTCGGGGCGATGCACGCGCTGAACCAGGCCGGGCTGCGGGTACCGGACGACATCGCCGTGGTCGGGTTCGACGACATCGACGACAGCGCGTACGGACTGGTGCCGCTGACGTCGGTGTCACCGGACAAGCGGCAGATCGCCGAGCTGGCGGTGAGCCGGCTGATCGACCGGGTGCAGGGGGCGGACGTGCCGGGGCGGTTGCACGTGGCCGGGTTCGAGTTGGCGGTGCGGGCCAGTTCGGCGCGCACGGGATGACGGGGCGCGGCCTGCCTGGCTTCGAACGCGGCGGGACGGCCCGCGCCCAGGCCGCTAGTCGCCGCGGTTAGCGCACAATGCCTCCCCTGCCAGCAGCCGTACGCCAATCGGCCGTCGCCGCCGAACCCCGGAGAGATCTAGGTTTGCGGGTGTGACAGGGCAGGGGGAACCTCACTCACGGCGTTTGCTCGCACCCGGTGTCGCCGTGCTGCTGGGCTTCGTCGCGCTCGTCGGCAACCCGTGGCTGAACCTCGACCTCGCACTGGCCGACTCCGACTCGGTCCTGCGCGTCGCCACCGTCCTGCTCTCGTACCCGGCCTGGTTCGTCGACATCGACCAGGCGGGCCCGTTCTTCTTCTGGTTCGGGAACCTGCGGACGGCGTTGTTCGTGGCGCTGGCCGTGCTGGGGCTGAACAAGGTGTCGGGCTGGGTCAGCGGCACGGCGGGCGGCAAGGCGCTGTTCGTCACCACCGCCGGGGCGACGACGCTCAGCGCGGTGGTCGCGGGGCTGGCGTCCGGGTTCGTCACGGTGGTGCTGGTCGACGACCGCTCCACACTCCCCTACCTGAACCCCGGTCAGCCCGAGGAGTTCTTCCTCGTCCAGCTCAGCTCGTCGGCGGCGTTCGGGGTGCTGTTCGGGTCGGTGCTCGGTGCCGTCGTGGCCGCCGCGAAACGTCGTGAACCCGAGAAGCGCGTACGTCCCGCGAACGCGCCGAAGTCGTTGTGGTGAAGGGGATCCGATGAGCCTGCCGTTCTCCCCCGACGACACGACCCGCTACCTGTGCGTCGCGGCGCGGACCGACGAGGGCTTCGCCGAGCGGACGAGCAAGGCGCTGCTGCACGACGACCTGCACGCCACGGCGCCGTCGGTCGGGTTCTCGCTGCGGCCCGTGCTGCTGCACGCGCTGGCGGGCATCCGGCAACGCCGGGTGCGTGACTGGTGCCTGCTCGCCGCGACCGCGCTGGCGCTCGTGATCTCTCCACTGTGGACAGTTCTGGCCCTGCTGGTGGTGCTACCGGTCGCCGGTGGCCTCGCGAAGCGCGCCGCGGAGTCCCGCCGGTTGCGCGACATCGTCTTCGCGCTGATCACGCTCGCGGGCCTGGTGCTGGTGACCGTGTCGATGGTGTCCGCGCTCGGCACGGCACCGGAACCGACGCGGAGCCGTCCCCGGCCCGAGCCGCCGGTCGACGACTGGCTGGTCGGCCTGCCGTGGGTCGCGCTGCTGGTCGGCCTCCTGATGTACGGGCTGGTGGTGTGGACCGAGTGGCGGATCCGCCGGACGTTGCTGAGCGAGCTCACTCGGTCCGCGTTCCGGCCGGAGGAGGCGCCGGAACTGCCCGCGAGCCAGGCCTGGTTGTCCGATCGGCTGGAGGCGATCGACGTCGCCGAAGGCGGCAACGTCACCGTCTACGACGGCTTCACCCCGTTCATCGGCCACGGCCCGCTGGTGTCCACGTGGTCGTTCGCGCTGCCCTCGCTGCGCGAGGACTCCGACGCGGTGGTGCCGCTCGACGTGGCCGAGCTCGTGACCCACGTGCGCGCCCGGCTGGCGGGCATCGGCGTGGAGCCCGACGAGCTGCCGGGCCTCGTCCTCACCGAGCGGGCGTTCGTCAGCGGCAACGCGCTCGTCCTGCACCCGGCCCTGCTGCCCGAGCGCGACCAGGCGCCCCTGCAGCACCTGGCGGACGACGAACTGGCCCGGCTCGCCGCGCGACCACACGGCTCGGCGCGGCACTACCTCTGCGCCCAGGTCCCGTCCTGGGGCGGTGAGGTGGTCGCCAGCACGTTCCTGCACTTCTCCACCGACGGGCGGCTGCTCTACCTGCAGTGCGACCGGACGGTGCTGGGGCCGTTGTGGCAGCAGTACCACGACGTCGACCGCATCAGCCCCGTGCTCACGGCCGGTGCGGTCGGCCGCCTGCTCGCCAGGGCGGCCAGCGGGCTCGCCGGCGCCGTGCCGCGCGCGCCGTTCCGCGTGCTGCGGGACGCGACCTTCCACTGGCGCTGGCAACGGCACCGCACGATCGAGCGGGCGATCGCCGAGCAGGACCTCGGGTACAGCTACGGCGCCCGGTTCAGCGTCCGAGAGGAGGCTTCGGACGCCAACTACCACAACTACTTCCAGAAGACCGACGCCGCCAAGCATCTCAAGCTGATCGAACGGCACGTGCTCGCGGCGCTGCTCGACTTCCTCGACGAACGCGGGGTGGACACCACCGAGTTCCGCAACCGCCAGATGACGATCCTCAACCAGGGCATCATCCAGACCGGCGGCACCAGCAACGTGGGCAACCAGGCGGTCGGCAGCGAGGCCACCGCCACCGCCCACTTCGCCACACCCGAACCCGCAGCCGGGAAACCGCAGTGACCGAAGGGGAAACCGTGCCGGACAGCTCACCGAACTACGGCATCCAGCAGTCGGGCGGGGTGAGCAACGTCGGCAACCAGGCGGTGGGCCAGAACGCCCGCGCCACCAGCCACGGCCTCCAGTTCACCGCCTCACCGGCGACCAACGAACTGGTGGCGGAGCTGATGGCGTTGCTCGAACGCCACCGCGCCGAGCTCCCCGACGAGGCCACGGAGGTCGCCGAGGAGCTCCAGGACGAGCTCGAGTCGCCCGAACCCGACCGCGGTGTGATCGCGCGCGTCCTGGAGCGGCTCAACAACATGGTGAAGCCCGTCGCACCGCTCGTGGAGACCGTGGGCGAGCTGACCAAGGCCGTCGAGTCGTTCGGCGGGTGACGCCTCAGGGCGCCCAGGGCGCGTCGAACGACCAGGCGATGTCGGGGACGAGGCTCGACGCCGTGTCGTCGGCACCGGACCCGCCCGGCGTGGCCAGCCCCAGTTCGCTGTTGATGTGCCGCAGGTAGGAACCGGGGAAGTTCCAGGAGCTCAGCCGCACCCCGGTCGGCGCGGACCGGCCGCACCACGTGGCGTCGGCACGCATCAACGCCGTTCCGTCGTCCGCGCTGATCTTCACCCGGCTGTCCTGGTGGCGCAGGTAGTAGCCCGGGAAGTTGCGCGACTCCAGGCTGTGGCAGTCGCCGGCGAGACCGGGGACGACCCGCCAGGTCGCGTCGGACTTGAGCACCGCGGAACTGCCCGGGTCGACGTGTGCGGTGTACCCCAGCGAGTTCTGGTGCCGCGCGTACCGGTCGGTGAAGCCGGGGGTGGTGACGCGCAGCGAACGCAGACCGGAGGGCAGGGTGACGGGAGCACCGTCGTTCCCCGCCGATCCGGGCACGGCGGCGAGCGCGGAAGCCCACCGCGCGGCCATCTTGTCGTACCCCGCACGGGTGGGGTGCACGCCGTCGGCCAGGTCGGCGGTGGTGAGGGCGGCGTGCATGTCGACGTAGTGGACCCGGGACCCCTTGCCGCGCACCATGTCGGGAATGGTCGCGTTGTAGGCGTTCGCCCTGGACTCCAGGGCGGGGTCGGACAGTGGGACGACCGAGGAGACGAACACCTCGGCGTTGGGCGCCGCCGCACGGATGTGGTCGACCAGCGCGCTCAGCCGCGCCGGAGCACCCGCGAGGTCGTGGTTCTGCGCGATGTCGTTCGTGCCGAGGTGGAGCAGCACCGTGCGCGGCGTGCTCTCGCGCAGCACCGAGGTGACGATGGCGTCGATCTGGTCGATGCGCCAGCCGGGATGGCCCTCGTGGTCGTGGTCGGGCAGGTCGGCCGGTCCGTTGGACTGGGTGCCGACGAAGTCGACGAGGTGTCCCGCGGCGGCGAGGCTGCGCCACAGGTTGATCCGGTAACCGCCGGGAACGTTGAACCCGTCGGTGATCGAGTCGCCGAGAGCGAGCACTCGCGTGCCGCCGTTGCTCTCCGCCGCCGTCGCCACACCCGCGGGCACGAGCACTCCCAGCGTCAGGAGGGCTGCCGCCAGGCCGGCCGTGCGTCGTCGCACCATGTCCAACTCCTTGCTGTGGGGAGAGGGCCGGGGTGGTCGCGCGACCACCCCGGCCGGGGAGCTACGGCGCCCAGGGCGCCGCGATGGTCCAGGTGCTGTCGGCGGTCAGCGTCTGAGGCCGGTCGAAGCCGGTCTCCGCGTTGCCGGAGGCGACGTACACCTGCGACTCGAAGTGCCGCAGGTACGAGCCCGGCTTGTTGATCGACTCCAGCGTCACGCCCGTGCCGCTCAGGCCGGGGCGCGCGCAGAACGTGGCGTCGTCGCGGAACAGCGCCGAGCCGTCGTTCGGCGAGTTCCGCACCCGGCTGTCGGCGTGGCGCAGGAACTGGCCCGGGAAGTTCACCGACTCGAACGAGTAGCACGACGAGTCGGCGAGCCCGCGGCGGACCGTGTACGTGGCGTCCGCCTTCAGCGTGGCGCTGCTGCCGCCGTTCACGATCTCCGTGTAAGCCAGGCTGTTCGAGTGCCGCAGGTAGCGGTCGGTGTGGCCCCAGGTCGCGACCTGAAGCGACTGGCGGACGTCGGTGGTGAGCCGTGCCGAGCTGCGCCACAGCGCCGGATCCGCCGTGCCCCAGGTGGAGTCGGCGGCGAACCCGGTCGCGGTGTCCCAGGCGTTGGTGCCGCCGCTGCGGGCCAGGTAGACGTTGTCCGCGTAGTGGCGCAGGTAGGAACCCGGGAAGTTCAGCGACTCGAACGACGTGCCGCCCGACGCCAGACCCGGCCGGGCGCACCACGTCGCGTCCGCCGCGAACGTCCCGCCGGTGGACGCCTCGACGCGCGCGGTGCCGTTGGCGTGCCTGAGGAAGCGTCCCGGGAAGTTCACCGATTCGAACGAGTGGCAGCGCGCGTCGGCCAGACCCGCGACCGTGCGGAACGACGCGTCCTGGCGGGCGCCGTCGGCGCTGGTGGCGCTGAGGACGTCCGTGCGGGCCACCGAGTTCGCGTGCCGCAGGTAGCGGTCGGTGAAGCCCGGCGTGGTCACGCGCAACGACCGGACGTGGCCGAGGGTGAAGTCGACCGGGGAGTTGAGGTTGCGCGACGCGGCGATCAGGTCGCCGTGCGCGGCCCGCAGCTGGTTCGTGTCGACCTTCTGCAAGCGCCGGTCGTAGGTGAGCAGACCGTTGTACTCGCCCTCGACGTCCGTGATCTCCGTGTAGACGTAGGCGGACAGGCCCTTCGTCGTCATCAGCTGCTTCACGTCGCGGACCATGCCGGTGTAGCGGTCGTTGAGCTGGGCGGCGCTGAAGACCTGTTCGTAGGCGAAGAAGTCGTTCTTCGGGCTGTACTCGTGGCCGGGTGTGCGCAGGCCGATGCCGCCGAACTCGCCGAGCACCGAGACGCGGGTCGACGACGGCCGCGGCGCGTCCGGTCCTGTGTAGACGTGCCAGTCGACGATGTCACCGGTGCCCGGATCGCCCTTGGAGGCACAGCAGTTGTAGCCGCTGTGGGCGTTCACGAGCCGGGTCGGGTCGTAGTTCTTCAGATCGGTGGTGACGCGCCGGGTGTCGGCGAGGCTCCACTCCCCCCAGCCCTCGTTGAACGGCACGTAGGTGACGACCGCGGGCGAGAAACGGTGTTCGTCGACGATCTCGCGCGCCTCGGTCTCGAACTGCGCGATCTGCGCCGCCGTGCGGTTCGCGTCGAACGCCGGAGTCGACGGAACGTCCTGCCACACCAGCAGTCCGAGGCGGTCGGCGTGGTAGTACCAGCGGGCCGGTTCGACCTTGATGTGCTTGCGGACCATGTTGAAGCCGAGGTCCTTGTGCTTCTGCAGGTCCGACGCGAGCGCCGCGTCCGTCGGCGCCGTGTAGAGGCCGTCGGGCCAGAAACCCTGGTCCAGCGTGCCGATCTGGAACACGAACTCGCCGTTGAGGGTCGGCCGGAGCACGCCGTCGACGAGCCTGGTGCCGATCTCCCGCATGCCGAAGTAGTTCACGACCTGGTCGACGGTGGCGCCGGAGGAGTTCCGCAGGGAGACCCGGAGGTTGTACAGGTACGGGTCGTCCGGCGACCACCGCCGCGCGTTCGGCACCGGCACGGAGAACTCGGTGAAGCCACCGGTCGCGCTGCCCACGACGGTCGTGCCGGCCATCGCCTCCGCGAGCACGGTGTGCCCGGTCGTGTTGCCGCGCGTGAAGACGCGGACCCTCGCGGTGTTGTTCGAGAGGTTCGGGTACACGTCGACGGAGAAGATCGACGTCGGCGCCGTGGGTTCGAGCCACACCGTCTGCCAGATGCCCGACGACGGCGTGTAGAAGATCCGGCTGGTGTCGTTGACCTGCTTGCCGACCGGCTGCTTCTCCCCGCGGCCGTCGGTCGGGTCGTACACGCGCACGACGATCTCGTTGGTGCCGCCGTTGAGCTGCGGCGTGACGTCGACCTCGAACCGGTCGTAGCCGCCCTTGTGCGTGGTGACCTGGGTGCCGTTGACCCAGACCGTCGCCTCGTAGTCGACCGCGCCGAAGTGCAGCTGCACGCGCCGGCCGTTCCACGCGGGCGGCACGGTGAAGGTGCGCCGGTAGAACATCAGGTCGCGGTTGTCGTTGCGCATGATCCCCGACAGCGCCGACTCGATCGGGTACGGCACCAGCACGCGCTCGGGCAGCGTCTGCCCCAGCGGCGGCGCCGCGTACCGGTTGACGTTCCCCGCCCCGTCGGTGGCGGGGTTGAGGAACTCCCACTCCCCGTTGAGGGACTGCCAGTCCGGCCGCGTCATCTGCGGGCGCGGGTACTCCGGCAGCGGGTTGGTGGTCGGCACCTGGCTCGTCCACGGGGTGGTCAGCGGCGGTGTCTTCGGGACGACGGCGGCGGACGCCGGGCCGGACGCGGTGGCGACGATGCCACCGGCGAGGGCCAGCACGGCCGCCGCGCAGGCGACGAGGGAACGCATCGAACTCCTTCAGGCAGGGACCGGAGGTGGGCACGACGGCTCAGCGCCCCTGACCGGAGCGCACGTGGGTGGGAAGAGGTGGCGACGACGCCCTGCTGGGCGTTCACGAGATCGTAACTCAATGGAGAGCGCCAAAAAAAACCAAAAATCCGCGCTCTGAATCGACTAAGTCAACAAGTTGGCTGTTCGAGTTTGTGCCGGAGTCCGTCGGCGTGGCACAGGAATCTGACCGGACAGAAGCATTGACGACCGAATCGCCCGAACTCTAGCCTCATCTTGAGAGCGCTCTCATCCATCACCGAGCCGCCCACCCTGCACCGGGAGGTTCTCATGCTGAGAGCTGCGTTTCTCGCGTCCCTGATGGTGTCCGGAGTCCTCGTGGCCGTCCCGCCGGCCGTGGCCCAGTCCGTTGTGGACTGCGGCTACTACTGCGACGACCGCGATCCCTCACTCCCCCTCGCAGCGCGGCGTTCCGCGCACCGGCCCGGCACCACCCCACCGCCGACGGCCCCGCCCTCGACCGGCGGCGTCCCACCGGCCGCCTCGGCCGTCGTCTGCAACAGGTACTGCGACGCCCGCGATCCCGCGCTCGCCCCCGCGGACCGCCTGGCCCAGACCGTCTCCGTCGGAGGCCGGCAGATCTCCCTGCGGTTCAACGACACCGACGCGATGGGCTGGGCGGTCGTCTCCAGCGCCCAGCAGGGCGACGAGGTCTGGCTGGACCGCTCGTTCGACGCCGGTGCCAGCTGGGGCTCCGGGTCGAGGCTCGGCGACACGGCGGCCCCAGCGGGCTTCGGCACCTGGCGCACGATGATGTTCAACGTCGACGACTGGACCGGTCTCGGCGTCGGCCTGCTGCGCGCCTGCGGGCGCCCGGCCGGCTCGTCCGCGATCGCGTGCACCAGCTGGTACCGCACGACGTGGAACGCGGGCGAGCGCCGCACCGCCGCCGCGACGGCGTTGATGGAGCGCTACAACCTCGGCACGGGCCTGTTCGACACGACCGGCTGGTGGAACTCCGCCAACGCCCTGACGGCGATCATCGACAACATCCGGGTGACCGGGATGAACAGCTACCGCTACGCCATCGCCCGCACCTACGACCTCAACCGCGCGGCCTGGCAGGGCGACTTCATCAACGACTACAACGACGACGTCGCCTGGTGGGGCCTCGCGTGGCTGGCCGCCTACGACCTGACCGGCGACAGCAGGTACCTCACCACCGCGAGGGCGGGCGCGAACCACATCCACCGGTTCTGGGACTCGGTGTGCGGCGGCGGGATCTGGTGGAGCTCCAGCAAGAACTACAAGAACGCGATCGCCAACTCGCTCTACGTCCAGCTCAACGCCGCCCTGCACAACAGGATCCCCGGCGACACCACCTTCCTGAACCGCGCCAGGGCGGGCTGGACCTGGTTCCTCGGCAGCAAGATGATCAACAGCGCGAACCTCGTCAACGACGGCCTGAACTCCAGCTGCGCCAACAACAACCTCACGCCGTGGAGCTACAACCAGGGCGTCCCGCTCGCCGCACTGGTCGAACTGCACCGGGCCACCGGTGACGCGAGCCTGCTCACCCGTGCCCGCGCCCTCGCCGACGCGTCGACCTCCAGCACGTTCCTCAACCCCGGCGGCATCCTGTTCGACGACGGGGGCGGCGGGGACGTGCCGTCGTTCAAGGGCATCTACGTGCGCGGGCTGGCGGCGCTCAACCGCGCTCTGGCGGACCGGCCGTACACCTCGTACCTGCGGCGGCAGGCCGACACGGCGCACGCGCGGGACCGGTCGAGCGCCGACTCCTACGACCAGCCCTGGGCGGGGCCGTTCCAGCGCAGTGACGCCGCCCGCCAGCACAGCGCGGTGGACCTGATGAACGCGGCGGGGTGAGCCGGCCTGGTCGCGGCAGGTCGCCGAACGGGCCGACACCACCGCGACCTTCCCGGTAGGGTCGGTCACGTGGACCTGGAGGACACCGCGGCCCGGCTCGGAGTTCCGCTTCCCGAAGTCGAACGAGTGCACCGCCTCGCGGGCGACCGACCCCCGGTTCCCCTGCCCGCCAGGGCGGACGCGCCGGCGATGCTCGACCGCCTCGCCGTCCCGCCCGACGACGCCGCCGAGGTCATGGCGGCCTGGCCGGACCCGGACTCTCCACTGTGGACCCCGGAGCTGCGCTGGCTGCTGGACCGCTCCACAGCCCTGGTGCGGGCCGATCTCGGCGGCCACGGCTGGCTGTCGCCGGGCCCGGCGCTGCCGCGCGACCGGGGTCCCGCCTGGCGCCACCTCTACGTGTACGCGTACCTGGCCCTGGTGGACGTGGCGCTGGAGTACCACCGGGCGCACGGCATCGCCGAGGCCGTCTCGTGGACGACGCTCGCGGACCTCGGCCGCAACCTCGCCGTCGACCGGCGGATGCGCGGCGAGGGCTGGCCCGTCATGCAGAGCTGGCTCACGCTGCACTCGCGCGGGGGTCTCTACGAGCTCGGCCGGTTGCAGCACCACCGGGGTGATTCCGCGCTCTCGCTGCACATCCCCGACTCCGGCCCGCTGACGCCGGAGTCCGTGTCGGCGTCACTGGACGAGGCCCGTGCGTTCTTTCCGCGGCACTTCCCCGACGAGCGGTACACGGCGTTCTCGTGCGGGTCGTGGCTGCTCGACCCGCAACTGCGGGAGTACCTGCCCGACGAGTCGAACATCGTGCGGTTCCAGCGGAGGTTCGAACTGGAACCGCACGAGGAGCAGGAGGGGATCAACGCGGACGTCGAGGTGCTGCGGTTCGTGTTCCGCACCCTCACGACCCCGCTCGACCGGTTGCCGCGCGCGACGGTGCTGCAGCGCGCCGTCGTGGACCACCTCCAGGCCGGGCGCCACTGGCAGTGGCGGCGCGGGCGGTTCCCGATCTCCCGCGATTAGCGGAGCTGGTCGTCGCTGTAGTACCCCGACTCCACCAGGACCTTGTGGTAGTTGGACTTGTCGACGCTCACCGGGTTCAGCAGGAAGGCCGGGACGATCTTGACGCCGTTCTCGTAATCGTTGAGGTTGTTGAGCTGCGGCGGAGTCCGGCCCTTCAGCACCGCCTCGGCCATCGACGCCGTGGCCGTCGCCAGCTCGCGGGTGTCCTTGTAGATCGTCGAGTACTGCTCCCCCGCGATGATGGACTTCACCGACCCCAGCTCGGCGTCCTGTCCGGTCACGACCGGGAACCCCTGGCCGGGGGCGTAGCCGTTGTTCTTCAACGCGGTGAGGATGCCGAGGGAGATGCCGTCGTAGGGCGACAGCACGCCGTTGACCTTGGTGCGGCGGTACGCCGTCGTGACGATCTCCTCCATGCGCTTGCGGGCGGTCTCGCCGTCCCACCGGAGGGTCGTCACGGCCTGGAACTCCGTCTGCCCGCTGCGCACGACCAGCTTGCCGTTGTCGATGAGCGGCTTGAGGACGGACATGGCGCCGTTGAAGAAGAACGCCGAGTTGTTGTCGTCCGCGGAGCCCGCGAACAGCTCGATGTTGAACGGGCCCGTCGCGGGGCCCGGGCTGCCGTCGCCGTTGCGCAGGCCCAGCCCAGTCAGCAACGACTCGGCCTGGTAGATGCCGACGCGGAAGTTCTCGAACGTCGCGTAGTAGTCGACGTTGGGGCTGCCGCGCAGGAGCCGGTCGTAGGCGATCACCGGGATCCCGGCCTCCGCCGCCATCAGCAGCGGCTTGGTCAGCGCCGAGCCGTCCACCGAGGCGATGATCAGGAGCTTCGCGCCGGCGGCGATCTGGCTCTCGACCTGCTTCACCTGGGTCGGCACGTCGTTCTGCGCGTACTGCAGGTCGACCCGGTGACCGCGCGATTCGAGGTTGTGCTTGATGTTCTCGCCATCGCTCGTCCAGCGCTGCGACGTCGTCGTCGGCATCGTGACGCCCACGAGAGCGCTCTCAGGCGGTTTGGTCTCCCGGCCGGTCGCGGGCGTGCCGCACGCGGCCACGAGCAACACGATCACGGACACCACGAACTTCGATCGCATCCCGGCTCCTCGCGCGGATCAACAACGTTGTTGACGGTCGCCACGGTTCTCGAGGCAGGCCGAAGACGCGGTTCTCGTGTGACCCGCGCCACAAGCGGCTGTGCACGTTAACAACTGGACGCGAAGGGATCAAGCGACGAGGGCGGTTCGTCCATCGAAAGCACGAATGGGTGCCCTGTAGCGGTATGCGGTGGTAGGGCGATGGGAAGGTCGACGACGATCGGGAGGTGAGCGCCTTGCCCGACCGGAAGCGGTCCCGGCGTGGCCTGGTGTCCGTCGCGGTGGGAATCCTCCTCGGCGTCGCGAGCATGGCGTTGCCGTCCGTCGACGCGCTGTGGGCCGCCCTGGGAGTGGCGCGCGACCTCCGCACCGGCCACAGCACCGGCCTCACGATCCTGTTCCTGTGCCTGGGTTTCCTCGTCGCCCAGTACTTCCAGCAGGAGGAGTTCAAGGCGGAGCTGGAACGGTCGCTGAGGGCGGAGTCGGCGCGCCTGGAGGCGGGGCTGCCCGCGTTCGGCCTGCTCACCCAGCAGACCGGCGACGAGGCCATGGCCACGCTCACCGGACTGGTCACCACCGCTCGTTCGGTCGCGAACACCCGGATCTCACCGTCCAAGGTGGAGGTCGCCGCCCGCCACGGCGCCGGATCCGCGTGGGACCGGGCCCTGCTCGCCGCCCTGCAGTCCGGACTGGCCTACCGCGAGGTGGTCAGCCCGAACCACGCCGACCTCGCCCGCGCCCGCAGGGCCGCCATCACTGGGTCCGCCGGGGTCTACGAGGCCGCGGTGGTCCGCCACCTCCCGTCGCCGTTCCTGAACTTCATCGTCGTCGAGCAGCGCGACGGCACCAAGGAGGTCTGGTTCGGCTGGCTCGCCTCCCGGACGTCGGGGTTCGACGGAACCGTGGTGCGCACCGGCGAGACCCACGTGGTGGGCCTCTTCGAACGCTGGCACACCGAACTGCTGGGCGCGGGCACCCCGGTCCGGTGACAGCGGAGGGACCCGATCGACAAATGCCGTCCCCGCGGGCCCCGCGACGCGACGTTTGCCGACTGCCGGTGTCCGGCCCGTCGACCAGACTGGACGTCTGCCGGACGAGCGGAGGGCGAACGACTGTGCGTACGACCACCGGTCGCCCTCCTCCCTCGCGAGTGCGAGAGGACCAGCGGCCCCGACACCGTGGTGGGATGATCGCCACGCATCGGCAGAAGGGGAGCGTTGTGAGCGATGCCGATCTCCAGTCCATTGTGGATGAACTCGCCGAACACCTCCAGCGGTCCGTGGCGATCGACGACCCGTCGATCCGCCTGATCGCCGCGAGTCGCCACTTCGGCGACGAGGACGCGCTCCGCATCCGGTCGGTGCTGGACCGGGCCATCGAGCCCGCCGTCGTCGAACACCTCTTCGCCCAGGGCATCGCCCGCTGGACCGGTCCCGGCGTCGTCGCGGTCGAGAACGCCCTGCCCCGCCTCTGCGCTCCCGTCCGGTGCAACGGGATGCTGCTCGGCTACCTCTGGCTGATCGACGCCGGCGGCTCGTTCACCGAGGCGGAGATCGCCGCGGCGGACGAGGCCGCGGCCACCGCGGGCACGGTGCTGTACCGGCGGTTGCTACTGCACGAACGTTCGAAGGCACGTCAGGAGGCCATCCTCCGCGAGCTGGTCTCACCGGACGCCGCCGTGCGGGGGCTCGCGATCGCCGACCTGCACGCAGAGCAGCTCTTCGGGGACGACTTCGGCCACTTCACCGTGCTCTCCGTCCAGCGCCGCACGGCGGAGGACGCCGCCGCGCACCAGGTCGCGTTCGAGGCCGCGCTGGAAGAAGGTGTCCGCGCGGTCACCGACGACGTGGCGCTCATGGTCGCGAACCGCGCTCGGGGCTGGATCCTGCTGATCCAGCGGCACCCACCCGCGAGGGCGCTCGTGGACACGATCGCCGACCGCGTCACCACGAGGCTGCGACGCCTCACCGAACCCTCCGCCCGCCTCGCGTTCGGGCTCGGCAACACGGTCACGGACCTCAGGTCGGTCGCGCTGTCCTACGAGCACGCGACGCTGGCCGCCCGCGCCGCGCTGCTGCTGCCGGGCACGGGAGACCTCGCGCGCTGGGGCGAGCTCGGACCGTACGAGCTGCTGCTTAAGCTGCCGGCGGACGACCTGCTGACCACCGCGCTCACGCCCGCCGTGGCCGCGCTGGAACAGGCGGACAACCACGCCGACCTGATCGGCACGCTGACGACGTTCTTCGACCACGCGGGCAACATCCAGCGCACCGCCGACTCGCTGACCATCCACCGCGCCACGCTGTACCAGCGGCTCAAGCGGATCGAGCAGATCACCGGGTGCAGCCTCGACAACGGCGACGACCGCCTGGTGCTGCACCTCGGCCTCAAGCTGCGCACCCTGGCCGCGGCCTACCGCGGCCAGACCTACCCGAACTGACCGGAAGCCCCGGCCGGGAGACGCACGTCCGCCGGGGGAAGGGAGTGTCCAGGATGGCCTCGTCCAGGGAAACGGCGCACACCGAGCAGGGCGACTTCGTACTGGGGCACCTGCGCGCCGTGCACGAGCCGGGCTTCGGCAAGCCGTCGAACCTGCGCGAACCGCACGTGACCCGCGACGGCACCCGCACGGTCGTGACCGCGGACGTCCTGGACGGCCTGTGCGGAAGGCCCCGCACCGCGCTCTACACCGCCACCAACGGCCGCTTCCGGCAGGTCTCGGCGCTCGGCGGCTCGGCGCGCTCCGGCCGGTTCTCCCCGGACGGGCGCACGCTGGCGTTCCTCGCGGACCGGGCCGTACCCGGCGTGTTCCAGCTGCACCTGCGCGCCGACGGCGACTTCGGCGAGGCGGAGCCCGCGCCGGCCGTGCCCGGCACCGTCGAGTACCTGCACTGGTCCCCCGACGGCAGCCGGGTCCTGCTCGGTGTGGCGGGCCTCGGCGCCGAGCTCTCCGGCGGCCAGGGTTCCGGCACCAACCACGCCGCCGACCGGGCAGAGCCCTGGTACCCGCACGTCGAGGACGAGGTGAGCGACGAGGCGTGGCGGAGCCTGTGGGTGTACACCCCGGCGACCGGCGCGCTGCGCCGGCTGTCACCGGAAGGCCTCAACTGCTGGGAGGCGGGCTGGAGCGGACCGGACCGGGTCGCGGCCATCAGTTCCACGGCCCCCGGCGAGGACGACTGGTACGACGCGGCCCTCACCCTGATCGACCTCGGCGGTGACGTGCGGACCGTGCTGACCAGCGAGGTCCAGCTCGGTCTTCCGGCAGGCTCCCCCGACGGCCGGGTCGTCGCGGTCGTGGAGGCGGTGTGCAGCGACCGCTGGCTCGTCGCGGGCGACCTGCTGCTGCTCGACGTCGAGTCCGGCGAGACGCGCCGCGCCGACACCCGCGGCGTCGACGTCACCCGCCTCGACTGGATCGACGACGTGCGGCTCGGTTACCTCGGGCAACGCCACCTGAACTCGGTCGCCGGGGTGCTCGACACCACGAGCGGCGGCGTGTCCGAGGTCTTCGACACGCCCGTCGCCTGCGGCGGGAGCACGGGCGTCCACACCGACGGCGCCTTCACCGCGGACGGCCGCGTGTGCACGGTCCACGACTCCTACCGGCTCCCGCCGCAGCTGGTGCTGTCCGGCGGGGGCGGCGACCGGGTGCTCGCCTCCACGTCCCACCCCGGTACCGACCACCTGCTCTCGGTCGCCGGCACCTCAACACCGGTGAGCTGGCGCGCGCCGGACGGCCTGGAGATCGAGGGCATCCTGTGCACCCCGGACGGCGACGGGCCGTTCCCGCTCGTCGTGAACCTCCACGGCGGCCCGATCTGGCAGTTCCGCGACATGTGGTCGATGCGCTCCCAGTGGGTCCCGCTGCTGGTCGCGCGCGGCTACGCGGTGCTCAACCCCAACCCGCGCGGCAGTTCCGGCCGCGGCCAGGCCTTCGCCGGCATGGTCGCCGGTGACATGGGCGGCGCGGACACCCACGACATCCTGTCCGGCATCGACGCGCTGGTCGACCGCGGCGTCGCGGACCCCACCAGGATCGGCCTGATCGGCGGGAGCTACGGCGGTTTCATGTCGTCCTGGCTCGTGACCCAGGACGACAGGTTCGCCGCGGCCGTGCCGATCGTCCCGGTGACCGACTGGCGCAGCCAGAACCTCACGAGCAACATCGCCGCGTGGGGCGCCCGCTTCCTCAGCCCGAGCCCGGACGACCGCGAGGCCCGCACCCTCGACCGCAGCCCGGTGGTCCACGCCGGCAAGGCGCGCACCCCGTGCCTCAACGTGGCGGGTGCCCTGGACAACTGCACACCGCCCGGACAGGCCCTGGAGTTCCACCGCGCCCTGCGCGCGAACGGCGTGCCGTCGGCGCTGGTCGTCTACCCGCAGGAGGGACACGGCGTGCGCGGCTACCCCGCGCAGATCGACTTCCTCACGAGGGTGCTGGCGTGGTTCGAACGCCACATGCCCGCCTGAGCCGCTCGCGGGTGCGACACCCCTGCCCGCACACGAACGGCAGCGGCGGCACCGAAGTGCCGCCGCTGCCGCCGATCCCCCGCCGCGATCAAGCGCGGCCCCCGGTCACACCCGCTCGGCCTCGACCGTCGTCGCAGGCTGGTCGCCGGGCGCGGCGGGCTGCTCGCGGTTCTCGAGCGTGATCCCGCACTTGCCGACGAGCGCGACACCGGCACCGATCGTCGTGGCCACCGGAGCGGCCAGCGCCGCGACCAGTCCGATCGCGACCGGCACCTCCAGCACCACGTCGTCCTTGCTGTCGCGCACGACGACGCGACGGTTGATGCCCTCGCTGACCAGCCCGCGAACGGCGTCGACCACCGAGTCGACGGCGGTGCGGGCGGTCTCGGACCTGGATTCAGTCATTGCTCTCCTCGAACTGCGGATCTCCCCTGACAGACTCCAGCCTGCCCGTGTCCGGGCGCCCTGCCATCAGGGTTTCCCCCTGACCTCCACCTGAGATGTCCCCCGGTCGTCTCAGGTGGACGAGGCTTCAAGGGCGCACGTCCCACCGACACCTCGGGCGCGGGACCCCGCTGAGGTCCCGCGCCCGAAGCCCTGCGGTACTACCCGCCGACCGGCGTCACTTCGTCGCGATCTTGTCGCCCGGCCTGATCAGGTCGGGGTTCGTCAGGAACTTCGCGTTCTTCGCCACCAGGGCCTGCCAACCGCCCTCGATCCGCAGCTCCTCGGCGATGCGGCTGAGCGTGTCGCCGTCCTTCACCGTGTAGTCGCCGTCGGGGTTGCTGGTGGACGGCGCGGCCGCCGGTGCCACGGGGACCGCGCGCGGCACGGCACGGCCGGAGACCGGCCGCTGTCCCTGGCGGACCGGCTGCGACGTGCCCGCGGAGGCACGCCGCCCGCACGTTCCCCAGGCCCCGATCCCCTGCGTGCGCAACACGTTCTCGGCGACGCGGATCTGCTCCTCGCGGGAGGCCTGGTCGGCGCGGCCCGCGCCGCCGTTGGCCTGCCAGGTCGACTGGCTGAACTGGAGTCCGCCGTAGTAGCCGTTGCCCGTGTTGGTGGACCAGTTGTTGCCGCTCTCGCACTGCGCGATCCGGTCCCAGTCGACCGGCGCCGAGGCGGAGGCGGTGCCTGCCGCGGTGGCGAAGGCCGTCGCGGAGACGGCGACGAGAACGGCACGACCGGCGAAGTTGCCACGGAGATGAAGCATGTCCCTTTTCGCACACCGCCTCGCTCTCGCCTGCAGCAGCGCCTGTCCGGCGGGGGCTTTCGTCCGTGACGTGGACAGGGCGCGCCGCTGGACAGGTGAGCGGGCGGCATGCCCTGGTGGTGCAGCGGCCTGACGACCGCAGGCTGGACCGTAAGGACGCTCCGGCGGATCCGCACGACCCGAGGCGGGCAAGATCACCCGATGGGTGCCGATCACGTGCGCGGCGTTTCAGCGACGCGCCGCGAACCGACGGCCGGGTGTCGAAGATCTTGATCGTGGGCATCCTCCCCTCGTCACCACGATCCCCACCGGCGAGGAGGCCGCGATGAAGGGCGATGTCGAGACCTACCACGAGAACGGGACCTGGAAGAACAAGGTCGAAGGCAACTCCCAGGCGTCGAGCACGCACGACACCAAGGACGCGGCGAGCGCCAAGGGCCGGGAGATGGCCGCCGAGCGAGGTGTCGAGCACATCATCCGCAAGCAGGACGGCACGATCGGCGAGCGGAACACGTACCCCCGCGAGCGCGACCCGCGCAACGTCCCGGGCTGAGTGGAACGGGTTGCGGGGGAGGCGACTCCCCCGCACCGCAGCGGGACCGGCCCGCATCGGTGACGGCCCGCACGGGCAGCGTTGGTGGCGGCTCGCATGTCGCAGGGCACGCCCGATCACTGCGACGCCCATCACGAGTCGCGCCATAGCTCTTGCTGCATGCCGCCCGCAACAGCAACGACCCACAAAGCCGCGACCCGCACAACCAGCCACCCTCACCGCTGATGCAACTGGGTGACCGTCCCCTCCTCAGGCATGCGCACCAAAGGCTGCAAAGGCAACTCCCCAGCACTGTCCACTGTGGTCTCCAAGTGCCGCAACATGATCCCCTCACGCAACGCCCAAGGACAAACCCGCAACCGCTCCACCCCAATGGCACTCATGGTGGCGTGCGCGACAACAGCACCGGCAAGGATCTGCCGGGCACGCGACTGCGAAACCCCGCGCAACCGCCCCCGCTGCGCCGCCGACATCGCCGCCAGCCGCGGGATCCAGCAGCGGACGTCGTCGGTGCTGAGGTGGCGCGGGACGAACGGGCCCTCGCGCTGCGGCGGCGCGCCCGCGAGCCGGGCGAGTTGCTTGAACGTCTTCGACGTGGCGACGACCCGGCGCGGCACGCTCTCCCACCGCAGCCGGTCCACCACCTCTCCCAGCGTCTCGCGCACGTGCCGGCGCAACGCCTTCAGCTCTCCGCGCCGGGGTGGGTCGTGGTGCAGGAACGCCCTCGTCAGCCGGCCCGCGCCGAGTGGCAGCGACAACGCGAGCTCGGGATCGGCGTCCCGTCCGAGTGCGATCTCCATCGACCCGCCGCCTATGTCCAGCACCAGCAGCCGGCCGACGGACCACCCGTACCAGCGGTGCGCGGCGAGGTAGGTGAGGCGCGCCTCGTGCTCGCCCGACAGGAACTGCGGGCGCAGGCCCACCTCGGCCTCGATGCGGTCGACGATCTCGTCGCGGTTGGCCGCGTCGCGCACGGCCGAGGTCGCGAACGGGTACAGCTGGTCC
This sequence comes from Lentzea sp. HUAS12, assembly GCF_024125735.1. Lineage (NCBI taxonomy): Bacteria > Bacillati > Actinomycetota > Actinomycetes > Pseudonocardiales > Pseudonocardiaceae > Lentzea > Lentzea sp. HUAS12. The sequence goes on along the minus strand of NZ_CP099738.1, from coordinate 1,043,057 downwards.
ACTCCGTGCCGGTAGGCGGCGGCCGCCGCGCCGCCCACGGCCCTGACCACCCGCTCGACCCCGGCCGGGCTGATCGACCCGTCCGGCTCGATCTCCTCGCCGAGCAGCGTCGGCTCCTTCACCGAGTGGGCGGGCAGGGGCGGCGCACCAGGGCGCACGTCGACGACCTGCAGCTGCGCGGAGTTCGACCCGATGTCCAGCACACCAAGACGCATGCGCTGCGCATACCCGCGGCCGGGCGTCTCAACCGGCGGAGGGCGTGGAACCAGCCTCTCCGGGGTAATGACAGTGCAGCCGTACGATGCGGCTGACGCGCGTTGAGCAGCCGGCGCCGTGAACTCCGGCCCGACGAACGAGGGAGCACCGCGGTATGGCCCAGAACTCCGGGAGCCGTGCTGGAGGCGGTGCGCGATGAACGAACCGGAACCCGGACTCCTGGACGACCTGCCGCTGGTCGTGTGGCGCGGCGACGCGGACAGCCGCGCCGTCACGTTCATGTCGGGCTCCGTCGAGCGCGTGCTCGGCCACCCGAGGCAGCGGTGGCTCGACCCCGGCTTCTGGACGGGCGTCACCCACCCCGACGACCGCGAGGAGAGCGAGCGGCTGCGCTGGACCTCGGACGCCGACTACGAGTCGGTCTACCGGGTCCGCACGGCCGGCGGCGACCTCGTGTGGCTGACGGAGACGGCACGGGTGCACGGCACGTTGCGCAGCGGCGTGCTGGTCGACGTGACGGCCCGGCGCGCCGCGGAAGAGCGGCAGCGGTTCCTCGACGTGCTCGACCGCGAGTCGCAGCGGCTCGACGACGCGGAGGAGCTGATGGCGCTGGCCACCCGGTTGCTCGGTGAGCACATGGGTGTCGACAGGTGCGCTTATGCCCGCACGGAGGCCGACGAGGACCACTTCGTCATGAGCGGCGACCACGCCACGGGCCTGCCGCCGCTGCCCGGCCGGTTCGCGATGCGGGAGTTCGGCAACGGCGCGCTCGCGGCCATGCGCGCGGGCGAGCCGTGGGTGGTCGACGACGCCCTGCACGACCGGCGGCTCGACGCCGAGGACCACGCGGCCTACCGGGTGACGGGCATCCGCGCGGTGATCTGCCTGCCCCTGTTCCGCGCCGGCCGGTTCGTCGCGGCCATGGCGGTGCACCAGGCGACCGCGCGGCACTGGACCCCCGACGAGGTCGATCTGGTGTCGGTCGTGGTGAACCGCTGCTGGGAGTCGATGCAGCGGGTGCACGCCGACAGGGCGTTGCGCGACAGCGAGGAGCGCCTGCGCCTGCTCGTCGACCGCGCCACGGACGCGATCTGGTTGCTGGACCACGACCTGCGGTTCGTGGCCGCGAATCCGGCCACGGGCCACCTGCTCGGCTACCGCTCCGACGAGCTGATCGGCACACCCGTCGCCGACCTGCTGGTGAACGGCCTGCCCGAGGACCTCTCGGTCTCCCAGGTCGTCGCGATGCGCCACGCCGACGGCACGGAGATCGCCCTGGACCTCAGCGTCCAGTCGACGCCGACCGGGTTGCAGGCGATCGGCAGGGACGTCACCGAGCGCCAGCGGGCCGAAGCCGAACGCGAGCTGCGGCTGCAGCGCGAGCACGAGATCGCGGCCGCGCTGCAGGAGAGCCTGCTGCCCCGCGAACTCCCGGCCCTGCCCCGCCTCGCCACCGCCGCGCGCTACCTGCCGGCCGCCGAGCACTCCCAGATCGGCGGCGACTGGTACGAGGTGGTGCTGATCGGCAAGACCCGCGTCGCCCTCACGGTCGGCGACGTCGTCGGCAAGGGTCCCACCGCGGCCGCCGTGATGGGCCAGCTGCGCAGCGCCCTGACGAGCTACCTGCTCGACGGCCACTCCCCCGCGGAGTCGTTGCGGCGGCTCGACGCCTTCGCGGCGCGCGTGCACGGCGCGGCCGGCAGCACCTGCGCGTGCCTGGTGTTCGACTGGGACGACGGCGAGCTGTGCTGGGCGTCCGCCGGACACCTGCCTCCCGTGGTCGTCGACGGGTCGGGCGCCCGCCTGCTGACGACCGAGACCGGGCCCCTGCTGGGCGCGGGGCAATCGGTGCCGCCCGGCCAGCACACGGCCGCCTTCCCGCCCGGCGCCTCGGTCCTGCTCTACACCGACGGCCTGGTCGAACGCCGCGACGAGGTGCTCGACGACGGGCTGCGCAGGCTGACCGCCACGGCGGAGGGCACCTCCGACTTCGACCCGGCCTCCCTCACCCGGCGCGTCATCGACACGATGCTCGCGGACGGCCAGTCCGACGACGTGGCGCTCGTCGTGGCACGGCACCTGCCTCCCCCGCTGCAGGTGCGGCTCCCCGCCACGGCCGACCAGCTGGCACCCCTTCGCCGGGCCGCGACGGGCTGGGCAAGTCTCGCCGGGTTGTCGGAGGACGCCTCCTACGACCTGGAGCTCGCGCTCGGAGAGGCCGCCTCGAACGTGGTGGACCACGCCTACCCGGACGGGGCCGGCGCGTTCGACGTGACGCTCGAGAGCACCGGCGCCGGCGTGCGGGTGACCGTGACCGACCAGGGCCGGTGGCGGCCGCCCCCGGAGGACAAGGGGCACCGCGGCCGCGGTCTGAGCATGATCCGCGCCGTCTCCGACGAGAACGACCTGCAGGTGGGCGAGGACGGCACCACCATCCGCTTCCACGTGCCCGTCTCGCCCGACACGCGCACCGAACCCGCGCCGCCGCGACCCGCGGGCGTCGCAAGTGGACTGTCCGAACGTGAAGCCGGGCACACGCAGGTGATCCTGCTGTCCGGCGACCTCGACGTCTCCACTGTGGACGATCTGCGGCCGCCGCTGCTGGAACGGGTCCGCGCGCGGGACGACAAGCCCGTCGAGGTCGACCTCACCGGCGTCGGCTACCTGAGCAGCTCCGGCATCGCCCTGCTGTTGCAGGCGATCGTGTGCGCCAGGGAACACGGCCGGGCGCTGTCCCTGGTGGCGACCGGGGCTCCGGCGCGGGTGCTCGACCTGTCGGGACTCACGCACACGACCGGCCGCTGACCCGGATCAGCGGTTCAGGTACGCGCCCAGCCCGCCGAGCTCCTCGCCCGCGATGAAGACCGACCGCACGTGGATGAGGGCCTCCTCGACGTGGACGGCGCAGCCCCAGGCCGAGTCGCCCCACGAGTCGGCAACCTTGATCTCGGCCGGCTCGGCGCACCCGGCCCTGCCGCCCAGCTGGCACAGTTCGGGATGCGGTGACCGCGCCTGCTCGGCCGCCGCGGTGCGCATCTGCGCGGCGAGCTCCGCGGCGGCGTCCGCGCGGCGCTCGGCTTCGGCGCGCAGTTCCCGTTCCGCCTCCACGGCCAGGGCCAGTGCCTCCCGTGCGGCTTCCGCACGCGCGTCGGCGGCCTGGCGCGCGACCTCGAGGTGGTGGCGCTCGATGGCCAGCGCCGCGGTGCCCGCGAAGAGCCGGATCAGCGCGAGGTCGCTGTCCTGCGGGACGCGGGCGGTCCGGTGGTACATGGCGAACGTGCCCAGCAGGCCGCCGTCGCGCGCGAGGATCGGCGTGGACCAGCAGGCGCCGAGACCGGCCCGCTGCGCCAGGTCGCGGAAGTCGTCCCAGAACGGGTCGGTGCCGATGTCGGTGACGATCACCGGTTCCCGGCGGTGGGCCGCCGTTCCGCAGGAGCCGACCCCTTCCCCGGTGGCGATCCCGTCGATGGCCTCGTTGTAGAAGGCGGGCAGGCTCGGCGCGGCGCCGTGCCGCAGGTGACGCCCGTCGGGGTCGGCGAGCAGGACCGACACCAGCAGTTCCTCCGGCGCCAGTTCCTCGATGCACCGGGCCATCCCGTCGAGGACCTCCGACAGCGGCGCCTGCCGGGCGATCTGCTCCAGCAGCGCGCGGTGCTCGGCCGTCAGCCGCTGGGCGTGCTTGACCTGCGTGGTCTCCACGCCGATCACCTGCACACCGAGCAGGTCGCCGGCGGCCGTGCGGCGCGGCTCGCAGGTGAGGTCGAAGAACGCCTCGCGCTCGTGCGGACCGGAGCCCCGCACGACCCGCACGTCCCGGCGGGTGCGGGTCTCACCGCTGCGGTAGGTCTCGTCGAGCAGGGCCGTGACACCGTGCTCGTGCTCCTCGCCGAAGGCGGCCAGGAAGGCCGGGCTGGCCGCCTCCACCGCGTGCTCCGGTCCCGTGAAAGTCGCGAAGACAGCCGAGGACTCGCCGAACAGGGTCCTCAGGTCATCGTCAGGAGTCTGCTCCTGCACGCCGAACGCGCTCATGGCCACCTTCTTGCCATGCGTCGCAGGCGCGCTGTTTGGCCTCGGACGCTGTTCCTGTCCTCGCTCCCCGGCGAGTACAAGACATGGTACGCAACGTGAACGCGGGTCTCAGCAGGCAGTGGTCTCCTGTGGATCGGCGCGGTCCGCGTTGTCGACGTCGAGCAGGCCCAGCAACGACTCCACCCGGCCGCCCCGGAACGCCCTGCGCTGCCGTTCGGCGCCACCGCCCTCGCCGTCGAGGAGCCGCAGACCTCGTTGCACCGCAGGCAGATCACCGTTCGCCTCGAACACCGGGGTCAGCCGCCGCACCAGGTCGTCGAGCTGCTCGCGCACCGGCCGCGGCTCGCCCTTGAGCACGTCGAGGACGGTGCCGCGCGGCCCCTCGTTGGCCGCGCTCCAGCAGGCCTGCCGCAACATCTCCTGGGGAACCGGCTCGGCGTGCACACCGCGCTCGACGTCCACGACCGCCTGCGCCACGAGTGCCCGGACGAGCGCCGCCAGCAGGGCGGCCTCGTCCACGGTCGCCGCGACGTCCGAGACCCGCACCTCCACGGTCGGCAGGTCGGTGGCCGGTCGCACGTCCCAGTAGACCATCGCCCTGTCCAGCGCCGTGCCCGCCGTGATCATGGTGTCGCAGAGTTCCTCGTAGTGCTCCCACGAGTCGAAGACCGGCGGTGGCCCGGAAACCGGCCAGCGCGACCACACCGTCGAACGCCAGCTCGCGAAGCCGGTGTCCTCACCACCCGCGAACGGCGAGTTCGCGGTGACCGCGGCCAGCACGGGCAGCCACGGCCGCACGTGGTTGCACACCTGCACGGCGGTCTCCCGGTCGGGCACCTCGACGTGGACGTGGCAGCCGCAGATCAGCTGTTGTTCCGCCAGGGCACCGAATTCGCGGGCGATCCGCCGGTACCGCAGGCTGTCGGTGACCTCGCCGGTCGCCTCGCCCAGCGGAGGCGCCCCGACGGCGATGGCCCGGCACCCCGCGGCGCGTGCGGCCCTCGCCACCTTGCGGCGCAACTCCAGCAGTTCACCACGAGCCTGGTCGACGTCGCGGCAGATCGTCGTGTTGATCTCCACCTGCGCCCCGGTCAGCTCGTGCTCGAGGTCGAGCCCGAGCTGTTCCCGCGCGATGGCAACGACTTCGTCCGCCAGGTTCACCGGAGCGCCGGTCTGCGGATCCACGAGGAGGAACTCCTCCTCCACACCGACCGTCGGACTCCACCGGTCCTTCGATGGCGTTGTTGCCACGTCTCACCGTCCTGCAGCTAGGGGAACCGCCGAATACCCGTTCGGGCGAAACGGAAACACCGTCCGCCACCCGACGTATATCGCTTGCGGCCCTTCGGAGGACCTCCCCACACTGGGCGGCCGACATCGAGGACCGAGGACGAGGTGGTTCGTTGTTCGACGTGGTGATCGCCGGGTGCGGGCCGACCGGCGCGGTGCTGGCGGCCGAGCTCAGGCTCCACGGCGTGCGGGTGCTCGTGCTGGAGGCGGAGACCGCACCCGTGCCGTCGTTCGCCAGGGTGGTGAGCCTGCACGTCCGCAGTCTCGAGATCCTGGCGATGCGCGGCCTGCTCGACCGCTTCCTCGAACGCGGCAGGCGGCGTCCGGTCGGCGGTGTGTTCGCCGCCATCCCGAAACCGGCGCCGCCGGGTCTCGAGTCGGCCGTCCTGCTGGGCATCCCGCAGCCGGTCGCCAACGGCCTGTTCGAGGACCACGCGATCGACCTGGGCGCGCAGGTCCGCCGCGGCGCCGCCGTGACCGGTCTGGAACAGGACGACGAGGGCGTCACCGTCGTGATCTCCACCGGGGAACGGCTGCGGTCGCGGTACGTCGTCGGCTGCGACGGCGCGCGCAGCACCGTGCGCAAACTGCTCGGCGTCGGCTTCCCCGGCGAACCTTCGCGCACCGACACGTTGATGGGTGAGATGGAGGCCACGACACCCCCGGAGGAGATCGCCGCCGCGGTGGCCGAGGTGCAGCGGACGGTCCGGGTGTTCACCTTCGGGCCGTTCGGCGAGGGCGTCTACCGCGTCATCGTCCCCGCGACGGGGGTCAGGGAGCACCGCGCGGCACCGCCGCCCACGCTCGCCGACTTCTCGGAGGCGTTGCGCGCCGTCGCCGGCACCGACTTCGGCGTGCACTCGCCGCGCTGGCTCTCCCGCTTCGGCGACGCCACGCGGCTCGCCGAGCACTACCGGGCCGGACGGGTGCTGCTGGCGGGTGACGCGGCGCACATCCACCCGCCCGCCGGTGGCCAGGGCCTGAACCTCGGCCTGCAGGACGCGGTCAACCTCGGCTGGAAGCTCGCGGCGGAGATCCGCGGCTGGGCACCGGGAACGCTGCTCGACACCTATGAGACCGAACGCCGTCCCGTCGCCGAGGACGTCCTGGACAACACCCGCGCCCAGGTGCTGCTCGCCTCCCCCGAGGCGGGCCCGCGCGCCGTCCGCAGGCTGCTCACCGAGTTGATGGACTTCGACGAGGTGAACCGGCACCTGATCGAGAAGATCACCGCGATCGGCGTCCGCTACGACTTCGGTGAGGGCCCGGACCTGCTCGGCCGCCGCCTGCCCGACACCGCCCTCGGGCAGGGCCGCCTGTACGACCGGCTCCACCGCGGCCGCGGCCTGGTGCTCGACCGCACCGGGTCGCTGTCCGCCGGGGAGTGGTCAAACCGGGTCGACCTCGTCGCCGACCCGGCCGCGGAGGTGGACGCCCCCGCGCTCCTGCTGCGCCCCGACGGCCACGTCGCCTGGATCGGCGAGGACCAGCGGGACCTGGACGACCACCTGACGCGCTGGTTCGGCGCGCGGACGTGGGCGGACGGCTCGCGCGAGGCACGTGGTGGGCTGGCGCACGCGGATCGGTGAGGCCGGGGTGTCCGGACGGTGGCAGGGCGCCTCGCCCCGCTCGGTTCCACTCCGGCTCACCGACTCGCGCCGACCGGTGTGAGCTCGGCCTCGCCTGGGTACTGAGAGATCGCCGAACACGCGCGTGTGTTCGCACGGAGGACCTTCCCTCGGGTGGTCCGGCCGGCGTCGGCACCGGGTCGTTGAGACATCGCAGCGGCCCGGCGCCGGCGTCGGTTCCTGCGCGGGATCCGACCGCGCTTTGCGGGTGGCCGTACGATCTGCTGCACGTGCGTCAAGCAGCCGGCGCCGTGGACTCCACAGCTGACGAAGGGGCACCGCGGCATGGCCGACTACGTGCAGGCAGGATCCGTGAGACCGGTCGACGAGGACCGCCCGGATGCGGTGGCACGCCTGGACGAGACCACCGAGGCGTTGACGGAGCTGCACGAAGCGTTCACCGGCGAGGAGTCGATCGAGGACGCGCTGCAGCGAGTCGCGCACACCGCGTCGAGAGCCGTGCCCGACGCCGACGTGGTGACCGTGTCCGTGGTCACGGACGAAAAGACGTACACGGTGGCGGCGACGGACGAGACGCTCGTCGTCCTCGACCAGACGCAGTACGACGCCGGCCGCGGGCCGTGCCTCGAGTCGGCGCACGAGCTCACCCCGGTGCGCGCGGTGATCGGTGAGCACCGCGAGCAGTGGCCTGAGTTCGAAGCCGCGGCGGAGGCCGCCGGTGTCCGCGCCCACCTGTCGGTGCCGGTCGTGCTGCCCGCGTCGAACAACGCCGAGGCGCGGCACATCGGCACGCTCAACATCTACAGCTACAGCGCCAAGGCCTTCGACCCGTTCGACGAGGGCCTCATGCGGCTCTTCACCACGGCGGCCTCCGCCACGATCACCAACGCGCAGCGGTGGAAGCGGTCGCAGCGCCAGGTCGAGCACCTCGAGCGGGCGCTCGAGTCGCGTGCCGTCATCGAGCAGGCCAAGGGCGTCCTGATGGCGGTGCACACGTGCAGCGCGGACGACGCGTTCGACATGCTCGTGGAGCAGTCGCAGCGCGCGAACACGAAGCTCCGCGACGTCGCCGCGAAGCTGCTCGCCTCGGCGACGCGCTCCTCGGGGTGAGGCGGAGCGGGAGGTGACCCGCACCGGTCACGACCGTCCCGCGCGAGACAGCCTCACCCCCGCCCAGATCAGCACGGCGAGCACGCCCACGAGCAGGTACTCGATCAACGGGATCCGCACCACCTCGTCGATCCTGCCGAGCCCGCGCCAGGAGTAGACCGCGAGCGCGGCCACCACGAACGTGCCGCCGATCCACCACCGCGTGGTGGCGCTCAGACCGACGCCGTGCATCTGGGTGAGCACGAAGATCGCGACGAACCCGAAGAAGAACATCGGCCACATGCCGTTCGGCCCGGAGTTCATCACGGCGACGAGCGTGCCGTGCACCGCTACCAGCAGTTCGAGGGTCAGCGTCCACCAGCGGTTCGTGTGGGATGTCGTGAACATCAGACTGCTCTGCACGAGCAGCAGGAACATGTAGAAGAACCCGATGAGGTGGCCACTCGAGGACTCCATCGGGTGGTACCAGAACGTGTAGATCGCGGCCCAGCTGAACAGGTAGCCGTGGTAGCGGCGCGCGAAGTCGACGACCTGCGCGGAGATCGGCGCGGACCAGGTCAGGACCAGGCCGCGGCGGCGGTTCTCCATCAGCAGGACGACGACCAGCAGCAGGACCACCGAGCCCTGCGAGCTGAAGATCGACACGTCCTGGGCCAGGCCGTCGTAGAAGAGCTGGGTCTGCAGGGCGTGCAGGGCGATGAAACCGCCGTTCGCGGCGAGCGCCACGACGTTGAGGCGGTGCAGGCCGGTGGTGTAGCGCCGGATCCGCGTCTGGGCGTAGTAGATCAGGCCCCACGACACGAGCTGGTGCGCGGCGTAGCCCACCCAGGCGGACGCCCTGGTCCAGAAGGTCGGGTCCGGCAGCTTCCAGTAGTACCAGGAGGCCCCCTGATCGGGCAGCAGCACTACGCCGTGCAGCCGCTGCCCCAGCAGCCAGACCAGGCCGGTGAGCAGCGCGCTCGCCATCACACCCCAGACGACCACGCCGTGACGGGACCGCCTCAGTTCGTTCAGCATGCTGAGCATTATGCACGGTTCGTCGTGATACGTTCAGCGCACTGAACAAATCAGGAGGCATCGCGGTGGCCCGATATCTGTTGCGCGTCAACGGTGAACGGCACGAGGTCGACGTCGAGGGCGACACTCCCCTGCTGTGGGTGTTGCGCGACGAACTGGGGCTGACGGGGGTCAAGTACGGGTGCGGGGTCGGCCTGTGCGGCGCCTGCACGTCCCATGTGGACGGTCAGGCCGCACGCCCCTGCGTGCGCACGGCGGCCGACAGCGCGAAGACCCCGATCACGACGATCGAGGGGTTGTCCCGCAACGGGGACCACCCGGTGCAGCGGGCGTGGCGGGAGCTCGACGTGGCGCAGTGCGGCTACTGCCAGCCCGGCCAGGTCATGGCCGCGGCGGCGCTGCTCGCCCGCGACCCGGACCCCGACGACGCGGCGATCGAGGAGGCCCTGCGGGACAACGTGTGCCGGTGCGGCACCTATCCCCGCATCCGCGCGGCCGTGCGCCGGGCGAGCCGGATCATGAGGGAGGAACGGTGATCAGCAGGCGGACGTTGCTGCGCGGCGCGGGGATCGGAGCGCTGGTGGTCGCGGTGCCGGTGCCCGCGCTCGCCGCCGAGGGGTTCGTGCCGAACGTCTTCGTGCGGCTGGACGCCGCGGGCCGGGTCACGGCGACCGTGCCGCGTCCGGACACCGGTCAGGGCGTGCGCACGGTGGTCGCGCTGATGGTCGCCGAGGAGCTGGCCGTGGATCCCGGCGACGTCGCCCTGGAGCAGGCGCACGGCGACACCGAACGGTTCGGCGCGCAGGGCGTGGCCAACTCGACCTCGGTGCGGCAGCTCTCCACCCCGATCCGCACGGCCGCCGCGACCGCGCGCTGCCTGCTCGTGACGGCCGCCGCGGAGCGCTGGCGCGTGCCGGTCGCCGAGTGCACGGCGCGCGACGGCGCCGTCCACCACCCGCGCCGGGGACGGGCTCCCTACCGTTCGCTCGTGCGCGCCGCGGCCGCGCTCGACCCCACCACTGTGCCGGTCGAGCTCACCCCGCAGGACCGGTGGCGACTGCTCGGCAAGACCCGCGGCGGACGGGTGGACGCCCGCGCGATCACGACCGGCCGCACGAGGTACGGCATCGACTCACGACCGCCCGGTGGTCTGGTCGCGGTCGTCGCGCGGCCGCCGTGGATCGGCGCGGTGCCCGACACGATCGACGACGCGGCCACCCGTGCGCTGCCCGGAGTCGTCGACGTGCTGCCGCTGACCGCGCCCGCCGAGGGGCAGGGCGGGGTGGCGGTGATCGCGAAGTCGACCCACCAGGCGTTGCGCGGACGCGACGCGTTGCGGGTCACGTGGCGTGGCGGCACTCCCACCGCGGACAGCCGCGCATGGCTCGCGGACCTGCGGGCGGCGTTGCCCGCGCAGAGCCCTGTCGGCGGGCTGCAACGGGTGTTCGAGATGCCGTTGCTCGCGCACGCGCCGATGGAACCGATGAACGCCACCGCGCACGTCCGCCCGGATGGCGTGACCATCTGGGCTCCGACGCAGGACCCCGGTTCGCTGCGCACCCAGCTGGCCCGCCAGCTCGGCCTGCCCGCCACCTCCGTGCGGGTGGAGACGACGGCGTCCGGCGGCGCGTTCGGGCGGCGCATCGAGCCCGACCCGGTGCTGGAGGCCGTGGCGTGCTCGCGGAGGGCCGGGGCGCCCGTGCAGGTGCTGTGGACCCGCGCCGACGACATGCGCAACGACTCCTACCGGCCGATGTCGGTGCACCGGCTGTCCGCGGAGATCGGTCCGGATGGTCTGCCCATCCGGAGGGCGCACGAGGTCGTCACCTGGCCGTTGACGGTCCTGCCGATCTTCTCGAACCCGGCCCTGATCAAGGCGAGCGGCGACCACTTCCCCTACGCCGTGCCCGGTGACGTCACGGTCGCGGTACGGCCCGCTCCCCTGCGCACCGGGTTCTGGCGGTCCGTCTACGCGGGGCAGTTCGTGTACGCCGAGGAGAACTTCCTCAGCGAGATCGGCAGGCGGTCCGGCCTGGACCAGGTCGCGTTGCGCCGGTCCCTGCTGCCCGCGGGCTCACGGCTGCACCAGGTGCTCGACGAGGTCGCCGAGCGCGCCCGGTGGAGCAGGCCACCGGCTCCCGGCACGGCCCGCGGCGTGGCCTGCCTGGAGGAGTACGGGTCCGCGATCGCGGTGATCGCCGTCGCCGAGCCGTCGTCCCGCCGGGTGCTGCGCGTGCACGCGGCCGTGGACGTGGGCGTGGCGCTGCACCCGTCCGGCGTCCGCGCCCAGGTGGAGGGGTGCGTGGTGGACGCGCTGTCGACGGTGCTCGGCGCGCAGATCACCGTCCGGGAGGGACAGGTGGCGCAGTCCTCGTTCGGCGACTACCGGTGGGCGCGCATCGGCGAGGTCCCGGACGTCGACGTGACGATCGTGCCGTCGACCGCCCCGCTCGGCGGCCTGGGCGAGCTGGCCTACCCGCCTGCGGCCGCGGCCATCGCGGCGGCGATCAGCGGCGACACGCCGGTGACCGGCATGCCGTTCGGTGCCGACGTGGGGTGACCGGGTGGGTCTGGGATGATGGGGCCGTGGCCGAGGGAGACGAGCTGGCGGTGGCCGACCGCCCGGACCAGGTGGGCGCGGACGTCGCCTCCTGGCCCACGGGCAGGCTCCTCTCGGTCGCGGCCCGCGTCGTCGAGAAGCGCTTCGAGGACTTCCTGGCGACCCGTGGCCTCACCCACGCCGGCATGATCACCCTGCACCACCTGGCGGAGGGCCCGCGCTCGCAACGGGAACTGGCCGTGCTCAGCCGCGTCACCGACCAGACCATGAGCCGCACGATCGAGCACCTCGACCGCGGCGGCCACGTCGTGCGCAGCCAGGACCCCAAGGACCGCAGGCGCACCTCGGTGAAGATCACCCCGGCGGGCCGCCGCGCCCTCGCCGCGGCCCGCCGCGAGGAGCGCGAGTCCGACACGCTGCTCGGCGCCGTGGAGGACTACGACCACTTCCGGCGGCAGCTGATCGCGCTGATCGCGGCGGCGACGTCCACCCGGGACTGACCGGCCGCCCCGAGCAGGTCCGGCGGGAGCGCCCTCGGCGAAGGCGTCCGTGCCGGCCATCACGCGAGCCGGCACCAGCGTTTCCCCGGGCGTGGCAAGGCCTTCATGACGGCACGAAGTGCGTCGGCCGGCTTCCGTTCGGCGTAGTTTTCGGTCTCGTTACGTCGGGTATGTACGTTTTCGTGACCGACGTGACTGTTGACCCCGCGGACCTGTTAGTCGAGGGCTACACGGCGGAGTTCCCCGACGCCGACGAGCCCGTTCTCCGTGACGCCGACGGCCGCGAAGTGCTGACGTGGCAGGAGAACTACCCCTTCACCGAACGGATGGCGCGGCCCGAGTACGAACGGCTCAAGCGGTTGCTGCAGATCGAGTTGCTCAAGCTGCAGCACTGGGTCGCGGAGACCGGGCAGCGGATCGTGATCCTCTTCGAGGGCCGGGACGCCGCCGGCAAGGGCGGCACCATCAAGCGGTTCATCGAGAACCTAGATCCCCGCGGCGCGCGCACGGTGGCGCTCGACAAGCCCACCGAGCGGGAGCGCGGCGAGTGGTACTTCCAGCGCTACGTCCGCGAGTTGCCGACGGCCGGGGAGATCGTGCTGTTCGACCGGTCCTGGTACAACCGGGCGGTCGTCGAGCACGTCATGGGCTACTGCACCCAGGCCGAGTACGACCTGTTCATGAAGCAGGCGCCGCAGTTCGAGCGCATGCTGGTCGAGGACGGCGTGCTGCTGGTGAAGCTGTGGTTCTCCGTGTCGCGCAACGAACAGCGCACCCGGTTCGTCATCCGGCAGATCGACCCGGTGCGCCAGTGGAAGCTCAGCCCCAACGACATCAAGTCGCTCGACCGCTGGGACGACTACACCGAGGCCAAGGTCGCGATGCTGCGTTCCACCGACACGGAGATCGCGCCGTGGACGGTCGTGAAGAGCAACGACAAGAAGCGCGCCCGCATCGAGGCCATGCGCAGCGTTCTGGCCCGCTTCGACTACGACGACAAGGATCCCGACGTGGTGGGGACGCCGGACGTGCGCGTCGTCGGTGCCGCCGCCACGCTGCTCGAGGACGGTGAGGACGACACCGCGCTCAGCCCCACCCCCATCGCCCCGAGCGCCGAACCGGGCCCGGGCCTGCACCCGGCGCCGTAGGGCGAGCCCCACCACGACGACTCCGGCCCGCCCCGGTGATCATCACGGCGATCACCGGTTGACTGCCCGCATGACCTCACCGCTGTCCCGGCGAACGCGGCGGCCCCCGATCCTCATCGGCGGCAAGGTGATCCCCGCCGAGCAGCGCCAGGGACCCGTCTTCAACGACGAGAACGGCTCCGAACGCGGCGGCATCGTCGCGGGCGCGTCGGAGGCCGGCCTCTCGCTCGACCACGCCAACGCGCAGGCGCTCACCCTCGCCACCCGCCGGCAGGGCGAGCACGGCGCGACCGCCCTGTTCTTCAAGGAGATGCCCGACCCGGGCCTGCCCGTCGAGCAGACGCGGCCGACGCCCACGAGGGTCGAGCTGGTCTGGTCGACGGCGGACGGCGCGGTGCTCGCGTGGCCGCCGCCCATCGGCACGAGCTCGTCAGTCGCCGAACAGTAGAGCGTGAGGTCGACGGTGCTGCCGCGGCTGTGCCCGGACCTGGCCGCCACGTACCCCAGGGAGAACATCTCGGCCCTGCTGATGCGCGGGTGGAACCGGGCCTTGGTCCGGGCGTCGTCGGGTTGCGCGGCCCAGCGCACGAAGCGGTCGACGGCGCGTTGCGGGCGGTAGCCGTCCCACAGCAGCAGGCCGAAGCCGAGCGACTCGGCCTTCTCCTGCGCCATTTCGAGGGCGTTCACCAGCGCGCGAGTGCCGGCGACGCGGTTGACCAGGTAGCCGTCGACGGGCTTGCCGGTGAAGTTGTCCCACGTGGCGTACTTGGCGTCCCAGCGGATCCCCGGCACGTCCACGAAAGCGAAGTCGGCGTTCACCTGAGCTTTCCCGTCAGCGCCAACGACACCAGCCGGTCGATCACGTCGGTCAAGGACAGCCCGGCGGCCGCCATCATCCTCGGGTAGCGGCTGTACGAGGTGAGACCCGGCATGGTGTTCACCTCGTTCAGCACCACCTCCCCCCGCGGTGTCAGGAACAGGTCGACCCGCGCCAGGCCCGAGCACCCCAGCGCCCGGTAGACGGTCTTCGCGGTCTCCCGGACGAGGTCGCGCGACTCCGCCGGAATGTCCGCGGGCACGATGAACGCCGAGTTCTCCGAACCGGTTTCGGGCGTCGCCTCCTGGTGGATCCGGAAGAACCCGTGGGTCAGCGCGACCCTGTCCAGTTCGCCGACGACGAGGTCGTCACCGTTGCCGAGCACCGCACAACCGATTTCGCTGCCCACCACGGCTTCCTCTACGAGGACCTTCGAGTCGTACTGGCGGGCCACCTCCAGGGCGACGCCGAGCTCGCCCTCCGCGGACACCTTCGTCACGCCGAACGACGACCCCGACCGGGCCGGTTTCACGAAGACCGGGTAAGCCGGGTCCGCCGGCGCTTCGGTCCAGAAGTTCGGTGTCGCGACCCCGGCACCGCGCGCGACGACGTAGGTGAGTGCCTTGTCCATGCACACCGCCGAACTCTGCACGTCGCAACCGATGTACGGGATGCCGCACAGCTCCAGCAGTCCCTGCACCGCGCCGTCCTCACCGAGCCTGCCGTGCAGCACGGGGAACACGACGTCCAGCTCGACCACCTCGAACCGGCCGCCTTCCAGGACGAGCAGCCCCTCCGGCGACAGCACGACCGGGCGGCCGTCCCCGGCGTCGGGCCCCGTGCACAGCCTCCAGTCGCCGCCGCGGGTGATCTTGATCCAGTACGGGTCGTACCTCGCGGTGTCGAGGTGCCGCGCGACCTCCCGCGCGGACTTCACCGACACGGGGTGTTCCTCGAAAGCCCCGCCGAAGATGATCCCGATCCTCACCTCGGTCATGCCGTCCCCCGGTTCTCGAAGCTCAAGCAGTTGATGAGCGTGTTCTCGACGACGTCGCTCAGCGCGTGGTCGGTGTAGTAGGCGGTGTGCGGGCTGACGACCACGTTCGGCATCTCCTGCAGCCGCCGCACGGGTTCGTCGTCGAATTTCCTTGCGCGGCAATCGGTGTAGAAGATCCCTTCCTCACCTTCGAGCACGTCCAGCGCCGCGCCGCCGAGCCTGCCGCTGTCCAGCGCCTCGACGAGTGCCTTGGTGTCGATGAGCGCACCGCGGCCGGTGTTGACGACGATCGCACCGCTCTTCATCGACCCGATGCGGTCGCGGTCGAGGAGGTGGTGCGTTCCCGCGTTCAACGGCGTGTGCAGCGTGACGACGTCGCTGACCCGCAGCAGTTCGTCCAGCGGCACGTAGTCGGCGGAGTTGCGCGGCCGGTTGTCGAACGCCAGCACGCCGCACCCGAAGCCGCGCAACCGGTCCAGGACCGCGACGCCGATCCGGCCGGTTCCGACCACGCCGATCGTCAGGTCGCGCAACTCCCTGCCGCGCACCGGGTTCAGCCGGTAGTCGTGCCGGTCGGCCCGCCGCAGCAACGACTTCATGCCGCGCACGGCCATGAGGATCAACATGACGGTGTAGTCGGCGACGCCGTCCGGCGAGTAGGCCGTGGTGCCGACGGTGATGCCGAGGCTCTCGGCGCACTCGACGTCGACGTGGTCGAAGCCCGCACTGCGGGTCGAGAGGTACCGCACGCCGACCTGGCTGAGCGCGACGAGCGCCGAGGCGGTCACAGGGGTTCCGTGGGCGACGCTGACGCACCGGTTGCCGGACGCCAGCCGGACGTTCGCCTCGGACACCGCCGCGCCGGTGATCGTCGGCGTCACCCCGCAGCGGGGCGCCCTGTCCCGGAACAGGGCGGCCTCGTCCTGCCCGCACCCGTAGATCGTGATGCCTGTTGCCATGCGCCCAGTCAAGGGAACACGGCGTTGCCGTCCCGTATCCGCTTTCGGATACGGGAACGACAGGGGCTCTTACCCGGCGACGGTGACCATGAGGCTGATCGCCTCGGGCAGCTCGGCTCGCAGCCGCGCCACGGTCTCGGCGTTGCCCGAGAGGTGGTGCAGCAGGGCGCGCTGGAAGATGCCGTCGAGCGTCACGTAGATCATGGACGCCGAGGCCGCGGGCGTGCCGCCGAGCAGTTCGGCGTAGCGGTGGACCACGCGCCACACCATGGCCTCGCGGTGGCCGTCGATCTCCAGCACGGCGGCGCGGAACGACGCGTCGAACAGGCTCTGGTTGCGCAGGTCGTACCAGAGGCGGTGCAGCGTCGCGTCCTGCTCCAGGGTCTCGAAGAACATCGCGACGAACTCGTCGCGCAGCTGCTCGGCGGACTTCGCACGGGCCACGACCTCGTCGTAGCGCGTCACGCAGACCACCTCGTACTGGCGGACCGCCTCGGTGATCAGGTCGCGCTTGTCCTCGAAGTAGTAGTGCAGGACTCCGTGGGAGAACTCGGAGTTCTGCGCGATCTCCCGCAGGCTCGTCCGCGCGTACCCGAGCTCGGCCAGCGTGTGCAGCGTCGCCACGGCGAGCTCGGTCCGCCGGGCGTCGAACTTGTCGACCTGCCGGCGGGCGATGCGGTCCTGCTTGCGCGAAGCGACTTCTGTCACGCCTCGCAGCCTACCGCTCACTGCGACAAAGCTTGACCACCCGTCCAAAAAATCTTGGACAGTCGTCAAGGAAAAACTTGACGACTGTCAAGGAATAGCTAGTGTGTGAGCCATCTCACCGAGGAGGCGACTCAATGACGAGTTATCAGCTGACAGGCCGGAAAGCGCTGGTCACCGGGGGTGCGCGAGGTCTGGGCGCGGGCATGGCCGCGGCTCTCGCGGCCGCCGGGGCGTCGGTTCTGATCGGTGACGTCCTGGAGGACGAGGGCAAGCAGACCGCCCAAGCCCTGCGCGACTCGGGTGCCACAGCGGAGTTCGTGCCGCTGGACGTCACCGACGACGAGAGCTGGGCCTCCGCGGTGAGCACGGCGGTCGACGCGATCGGCGGGCTCGACATCCTCGTGAACAACGCGGGCATCGAGATCACCAGCCTGATCACCGAGCTCGTCCCCGCCGACGTCCGCAAGATGCTCGACGTCAACGTGCTGGGCACCGCGCTCGGCCTGAAGCACGGCCTGCGGGCGATGCGTCCCGGCGGTGCGGCGGGCAACGGCGGCTCGATCATCAGCATCGCGTCGGTCGCGGCGACCATCGCCTTCCCCGGGATCAGCGTCTACTCGGCGACCAAGTCCGCCATCGACCGGCTGACCAGGGTCGCGGCGGCGGAGTCGGGCAAGCTCGGCTACGGCGTGCGCGTCAACTGCATCTACCCCGGCCTCACGCCCACCACGATGGGCAACCAGCTGGCCGTCGACTGCGCCGAGCTGGGCCTGTTCCCCTCGGTCGAGGCCGCCGTCGGCGCGGTCGTGGAGCTCACGCCGCTCGGCCGGCTCGGGCAGGTCGACGACATGGCGGACGCGGTGGTGTTCCTCGCGTCGGACGCCTCGAAGTTCATCTCCGGAGCGGGGCTTCCGGTCGACGGCGGAATGGGGATGTGACAGTGCCTACGGACAAGCCTGTTGTCGTATACGGAGCCTCCGGCTACACCGGCCGCCTGATCTGCGAGTACCTGCGCGAGTACGGGATCCCGTTCCTCGCCGTCGGCCGTGACGGCAAGAGGGTCAAGGAAGCCGTCGACGCGGTGCCCGGCATCGAGACGGTCTCCTACGACGTCGTGGAGGTCGAGCACTCGGAGGAGGCGCTCACCGAGGCGTTCACCGGCGCCAGGGTCGTGCTCAACACCGTGGGCCCGTTCTCCCGCTACGGCCACGAGGCGGTGAAGGCGAGCCTGAACGTCGGCGCGCACTACACCGACACCAACGGCGAGCAGGACTGGATGATCGACGCCGACGCGCGGTACGGCGCCGCGTTCGCGAAGGAAGGCCTGCTGCTCTCCCCCGGCATCGCGCAGATGTACACGGTCGGCGAGATCGCCGCGCAGATCTGCCTGGAGCAGCCCGGACTGGACACACTGGACATCGGGGTGTTCTGGAAGGGCTATCCGACGGTCGCCTCCACGAACACGATCCTCACGAACGCGGCGTTCGCGAAGGCCTACTACCTGGAGCAGAACGAGTACGTGGAATGGCCGCCGGACGCGGGCCTCTACGAGCTCGTCGTGCCCGGCCAGCACGAGCTGGGCCTCGCGCTGCCGTGGGGCGGGACGGCGCACCCCGTGTGGTTCAAGAAGGATCCGCGCGTCGCGTCGGTGCGGGCGCTCGGCGGCGTGTTCAACCGGCCGTTGATGCTCGGCGTGCCACAGATCGTCACGGCCGCGCTCGCCGAGATGGAGGGCAAGACGGACGAGGAGAAGTACCAGATCGTCGACGCGTTCTCGGCCCAGGTGCGCAGCGAGATGCCGCCGCGCGAGAACCCGCGGATCAACATCTCCCTCGACTCCGTGCACGCGTCGGGCCCGCTGGGCCGTGCGTCCTGCGTGATCCACGGCAACTGCAACTACAAGCAGACGGCGTTGCTGAACGTGCACGCCGCCGTGCACCTGTTGCAGGACGCGCCCCGCCGCGTCGGGTTCGCCTCGGGCTGCCAGGCGTTCGGGCACCGGGAGCTGCTGGGCGCGCTGCGCTCGTTCGGTCTGGTCCTCGACCCGATCGTAGAAGTGCACCGCTGATGCGTCTCAGCGACTACCTCGACAAGGGCGCGTCGCTCGGCGGCGACGCGCCCTGTCTCACCTTCGACGGCGTCTCCCACAGCTACGCCGAGGTCCAGCGGCGCTCCTCGCTCGTCGCGGGGGCGTTGCAGGACAGCGGGATCGCCGTGGGAGACCGGGTCGCGGTGCTGTCCGCGAACGACCCGCTGGCGCTCACCTGCGTGTTCGCCATCTCCCGCGCCGGGGCGGTGTGGTGCCCGGTCAACCCCCGCAACGAGGCGGCGGAGAACCGGGAGCTGCTCGACCTGTTCGGGTGCCGGTGCCTGTTCTTCCAGGCGAAGTTCGCGCCGCTGGTCGAGCGCATCCGCGGCGACCTGCCCGCGCTCACCACGCTGGTGTGCCTGGACGGCGAGGTGGAGGGCGCCGTCACCTTCACCGACTGGCTGTCGCGGCACGGACGCGAGCCGGAGCCGGTCGAGGTGTCCGACGACGACCTCTGCGTGCTGGCGGGCACGGGCGGCACGACCGGGCGCCCCAAGGGCGTGCGACTGACCGGGCACAACCTGGAGACCGCGACCGCCCTGACCCTGATGGGGTACCCGATCGGCCACCGGCCCCGCTACCTGGCGCTGGCGCCGCTCACGCACACGGCGGGCGTGCTCACGTTCCCGATCATGTCGCGGGGCGGCGAGACGGTGATCATGCCGGCACCGGACCTCGGCGAGTTCCTGCGGCTGATCGAGCACCACCGGATCACGCACGCGTTCCTGCCGCCGACCGTGATCTACGGCCTGCTCGACCACCCCGCACTCGACTCGACGGACCTGAGTTCGCTGCAATGCCTCTGGTACGGCGCGGCGCCGATGTCCCCGGTGCGGCTGACGGAGGCGTTGCAGCGGATCGGGCCGGTGATGGGCCAGCTGTTCGGGCAGACCGAGGCCCCGAACATGATCGCCACCCTGTCCCCCGCCGACCACTTCCGGCCCGACGGCTCGATCGCGACCGAACGCCTGTCCTCGGCGGGGCGGCCGACGCCGTTCACGCAGGTCGCGATCATGGGTCCGGACGGGGAGCTGATGCCGGTGGGCGAACGCGGCGAGATCGTCGTGCGCGGGCCACTGGTGATGGCCGGCTACCACGAGAACCCGGCGGCCACGGCCGAGGTGAGCGCGCACGGCTGGCACCACACCGGCGACATCGGGTACCTCGACGCGGACAACTTCCTGTTCATCGTCGACCGCGCCAAGGACATGATCATCACGGGCGGCTTCAACGTGTACTCGGCCGAGGTCGAGCAGGCGTTGCAGGCGCACCCGGCGGTGCAGGACAGCGCGGTGGTCGGCCGGCCCGACCCGAAGTGGGGAGAGCGGGTGACCGCCGTGGTGCAGCTGCGGGCCGCCGGGCACACCGACCCGGCCGCGCTGATCGCGTTCGTCAAGGAGAGGCTGGGTGGGGTGAAGGCGCCGAAGCAGGTGGAGATCTGGCCGGACCTGCCCCGGTCCAAGGTGGGCAAGGTGTTGAAGGCGGAGATCCGGGAGCGGCTCAACGCCGGCTGAGGCGGGAGTGCCGGGGCTGAGCTCGTGACAACGGCTCAGCCCTGACGCTCGCTCACCCCCCCGGAACCGACGCGGGCCTCCAGGTCGGCGAGGTGCTCCTCGAACGTGCGAGGCGCCTCGGTGAACGGCCCCTCCGGCAGCAGAGCCCCGCCGGTCATCGCCCTGCCGACCCGCCCGGGCAGCTTCACCGGGATCAGCACCTTCCGGTCTCCCCGAGCCCGCGCGACGAGCTTCGCCATCTCCTCCATCCGCCACTCCGCGGGTCCGGCGATCGGCCGCACCAGCCCGCCGGGCCGCCGCGCCAGTTCGACGAGCCTCGCCGCCACGTCGACGGTCGCGACCGGGCGGCACAGCATCTTCGGCACCACGACGAACGGCCCGCGCCCGTCGAGCAACGGCTCGGCGAACTCGTGGAACTGGGTGGCGCGCAGGATCGTCCACGGCAGCGGACCGCCGCCGACCAGCTCCTCCTGCTTCCGCTTGCCCTTGTAGTAGCCCGTGTCGACCTTGTCTAGGCCCACGATCGACAAGGCGACGAGGTGGCCGACGCCGGCCCGCACGCCCGCGTCCAGCAGGTTCCGCGTGACCGTGCCGAAGAACTCGACCGCGGCCTTCTCCCGCAACGCCACGCGGTTGCTGACGTCGATGATCGCGTCGCACCCCTTCAGCCGCTCCACGAGACCGGCCCCGGTGGTGAGGTCCACCCCGGCCGACCGGGACAGGACCACGGCGTCCTGACCGGTCCGTTCCAGCTCCGCCACCACGTGCCTGCCGACGGCACCCGTTCCTCCGGCCACTGCCACGCGCATCGCCGCTCTCCTCTCCTGACGTCGTCATCAGGTGGACGAGGGAGCGCTGCGCTTTGTGACAGGCCCGGTAGCGTTCGGAGTCGTGGAACCTGTCGCGCTGCCGCTGGGCCGTCCTCGCGAGGAGCGGGCCGACGCCGCGCGCAACCGCGCCCACCTGATCGAGGTCGCGCGGGAGATGGTCGCGGAGCTCGGCGCCGACAAGGTCACGATGGACGGCCTCGCCGAACGCGCCGGGCTCGGCAAGGGCACCGTGTTCCGGCGGTTCCGCACCCGTGCGGGCATCTTCCTCGCGTTGCTCGACGAGGAGGAGACGCGTTTCCAGGAGCTGTTGCTGAGCGGGCCGCCGCCACTCGGGCCGGGGGCGCCCGCGGCCGAGCGGCTGGTCGCGTTCGGACGGGCGCGGATCGAGTTCCTCGTCCGGCACACCGTGCTGGCCCGTGCGTCCTTCGACCCCGGCCAGCCGGTTCCCGCCGGGGACAGCCCTTCGCGGTTCCACGTGCAGATGCTGCTGAGCGAGGCCTGCCCCGCCGACGCGGCGAGCGGCGCGCTGGCGGTGCAGCTGGTGGCGGCGCTGGAGGGTCCGATCCTGTTCTACCTGCGCGGCCAGGACGAGAACGCGCTCGACCAGAGGTCCGTGGTGACAGATCTGATCACCGGCTGGACCGTGCTGGTCGAGCGCGTCTGCGGTTAGTTCCTGGCGCGCACCGTGAAGCGGTCGATCGTCAGCGCGCCCGCGTCCAGGCGCAGGCCGAGACCCGGTTCCCAGCCCGCGACCACCGCCGGGTCCACGACGGCACCGATCGGCGCGGAGCGCAGCAACGTCCACCTGGTGCCGTGCTGCTGCCAGCTGGTCAGCTGACCGCCCTCGAGCACGACGGCGAGCCGGTCGCCCGCCGCCCAGTTCAGGGTCGCGCAGCAGCCGCCGGTGGCCTCGTCGCCGCGCCGGACGCCGCCCACCGTCACGTCGACCCCCGAGGCCTTGCCCGCGTTGTTGAACCAGGCCAGGGCGAAGTCCCGGTTGCCGGCGGTCTGCCCGAGAAACAGGCTGTCCTCGGGCGCCGACCCCGCGAACGACCGGGGTTCGACGACCACGGCGGTCCCGCGCGCGTCCCCGGCCACCGGCGCGGCCAGCACCGCGCCGGCGCGCGACCCGGCGCTCGCCGTCAGCACCCCGTTCGCCACCCTCAACGCCGGTGCCGGCTCACCGAACGGGCCGTCCACCCGGTAGCCGCGGTCGGTGTCGAACGTGTCGTCCCACAGCACCCTGCCGTAGTCGGCGGGATCGAACACGGTCTGCGCCGACCCGACCGCGGAGCTCGTACCGCTTTCACCGGAAGCCGTTGCCAGCACCCGGATCGGCGCCCGCTCACCCAGCCGCAGTCCGGGTGCCGTGACGCGCCACCGGGTCACCAGGCTCTGGCCCGAGGCGAGCTGTGCCGTGTACGCCGGCGTGAGCGGCGTGGCCGTCCAGCCCGGCGGCACGGCGAGCGCGGCCTGGACCCCGCGCAGGAGTCGTTGTGCCGTCAGGGTCGTGGTCGTCTCGACCGCGCCGCCGCGGATCGCGAGGTCGTCCGGCACGACGGCGGTCAATCCAGCGACCGGTGACCGCCACGACGAGATCGCGGTGATGCCCACGGCCCCGCCGTCCGCCCGGCGCGGCAGGATCCGCACGCGGGACGTGGTCAGCGCCGGCTGCACCAGGACGCGGTTCACCTGGCGGGCCACCGGTTGCGCGGGACTTCGTTGCTGACCGGGCATGTCACGCCATTGGCCGTCCCAGTACTGGAGGTCGAACGCCGTCGGCACGCGCACACCTCCGCCGTCGTCGTAGAACGCCACCCGCAGATCGGAGATCGTCGTCGGCGCGCCGAGGTCGACCTCCAGCCAGTCGGCCGCGTTCGGGCTGCCGTACGACGTCCAGCGCGTGCCGGGCACGTCGAGGTGGAAGTCCTGGCCGTCGATCGCCTTGGTGGGCGGGTCGGCGCTGTAGCTGTACGAGGCGCGGGCCGTGGGGAAACCGGCGCGGCTGACGTTCGCGAAGTCGTCGACCTGCTCCTGCAGGTCCGCACCGGTCCGCGCGGGGATCGCCAGGTTCACGGCCGTGAGCCCGGTCTGGGTGTGCTTGAGCGTGCCGTCGACCCAGACGCGCAGGCCGGCGCCCTTGCCGTACTTGCTGCCGTCCCTGTCCCACAGCACCGTGAGGTTGTGGCCGTGGTACGGCACGTTCTCGGCGGCGAAGTGGCTCCAGGAGCTCGGGGCCAGCGGCGCGATCCGCACGGTGTCGCCGAGCTGTGGCCGGATGCCGAGCAGTCCGGACAGGACGTTGTCGTTGAACGTCGAGTGGTTGTAGTCCTCGCTGTGGCCCTTGCCGTCGTAGATCCAGCGGTTCTCGTCGGGGTGGTGGGCCTCCGCGACGTACGGCTGGCCGTTCTTGCGCTGGGTCAGCGCGTAGCCGCGCAGCACGGACAGGTAGTCGTCGCGGTCGACGTAGGGCTGGGCCGGGTAGTCGATCAGCAGGTTCGCGAGCGCCGTCAGCGTCTGGCTGGTGGCGTACGGCCAGCTGGGACCGTTCCAGCGGCAGCACCCGTTGAGCGCGTCCTTCATGAACCACGGGCTGCGGCGTTCCGCGGTGGTCGGGCCGTACGCGGCCGCGAACCCCTGCGGGTCGGTGAGCTGCGCCCACGCCGCGCTGTTCGCCGCCGGGGGCATGTGGAAGTACCACGGCACGAAGCCGATCGACTCGCGGTCGGCGAGCTTCGCGCGGTTCGGGTTGTCGTCGCGCATGACGTGCTTGTAGAACTTGCCGGCGTCGTCCCAGAGCCACTTCTCCTGGTTGGCCTTGAGCGCGTCGGCGGCCTGGTCGTACTGACGTGCCGTGGTGGCGTCACCACGTGCCCGGTAGAGCTCGGCGATGGCCCGTGCGTCGCCGTACTGGTAGGCGTTCAGGGTCGGCCGGAAGCCGTCGCCGCCGTGGTAGGGGTCCGGGCTCTGGTAGGAGCTGGCCGTGTACTCCATCGCGTCCCACACCGGCGTCTGCCAGTACAGGCCGAGGTCCTGGTCGAACTGCGGCGACCAGCGCTGCCACTGCCGCACGAGCTCGGGCAGCCGATCGGTGGCGAAACCCTGGCGACCGTCGACCGCGGCGCGCGCGGCCACGGCGTCGGCGGCCCAGAACGAGTACTGGTGCGCCCAGTCCGTGGTGTTCTCGTTGAGGAAGTCGGTCGCGGGCTTCGGACCGGCGCCCGAGCCGCGCAGCCAGTAGTCGACGTAGTCGTCGAGGTAGCGGTGGTCGCGCAGCCAGCGGCCCTCGTAGACGTGGTGGCCCGCCGCGGCGACGATGCCACCGTTCGGTGCCGAGTAGCCGACCGGGCCGAGGAACTCGGACACGATCCAGCCGTCCTTCGGGCCGGTGTACTTGAGCGCCTCGCGGTAGGTGCGCCAGCGGTAGTAGTAGGTGTCGCGGATCTCGCGGTCGGGGAGGTCCACGAACGGGACGTTGGCCTCGTACCAGGCCGGCTCCGGGACGTTTCCCAGCAGCTCGGCGTGGTTGAGGAAGTTCGTGCCCGCGCCGACGGACGGGTAGAGGTCCGCCGCGAGCGCCTCCCGCTCCGTGACCGGGTCGAGGCCCGCCATCGCAGGCAGGGTCGTTGAGATCGTCAACGCCGCCACCACGAGCATCGTCATTGACACGCGCATGTGCTCATTGAACTGAGAGCGCTCTCAACGCGCAATACCCAACAAAGTCCGACACACCTCGACAGGACATCGAACATCCGCGATCGTCGCCGCCGCCCGAGCCGCCGAACGGGCGAACCCCGGCTCGTCGAGCACCCGCGTCACGGCGTCCCGCAGACCCTCCACAGTGGACGGACGGACCACGAGGCCGCTCCCCTGCCGCGCGACCCGGCAGGCCATCTCCCACTGGTCCCCACCGCCGGGCACCACCACGACGGGAACGGCGGCGCGCAACGCCTTGACGAGCATCCCGTGCCCGCCGCCGCACACCAGCACGGACGCCTGGCCGAGCAGCTCGTCCTGCTTGCCCGGCCCCGACCGCGCCCACCCGGGCAGCCCGGCCGGCGCGGGCGCGAAGGTCGACACCACGGCACGCAAATCCCGACCCTGCAACGCTTCCAGCGTCATCTCGGCCATCCCCCGCGCGCCGGTCCACGCCGTCGACGGAGCGATCACCACCAGCGGGGCGTCACCGGGCGGCGGCTCCAGCGTCTCCCGGCTCGCCTCCCACAGCAGCGGCCCGACGACGTGCGCGGCGCGCGGCCAGTCCGGACGCGGCACCTCCAGCGCGGGCAACGTGGCGATCAGCCGCGCCGCCGGGCCGGGCTCCTCGCCGGGAAGCCCGATCCGCCGCCGCACAACGTCGCGCTGCCGTGCGCCCTGCCGCAACGACCGCGCCGTCAACGCCCGCAGCACCGCGTCCCGCAGCCTGCCGCGCACGCCGGTTCCGGGCTCCAGCCCGCTGCCCATCGGCGGCAGCCACCTCGACGGCTCGTAGAGCGGGTGCGGCGACAGCTGAACCCAAGGCACCCCAACGAGTTCGGCGGCCATGCCCGCCCCCAGCGCGAGGACGTCGCACACCACCAGGTCGGGTTCCAGCGCGGTGAGGTGCGGGACGAGCGCCAACGCCAGCTCACCGGCCTGCTCGTGCAACGCGAGCCCGAGATCCGGCGCGTCCTTCAGGTCCCCCAGCGACAGACCGGTGACGCGCGAGGCCGCGATCCCCTCGGACCGGGCCGCCCCGACCCAGCGGTCGCCGGTCAGCAGGACCGGCGTGTCCCCGGCCTCCGCGAACCGCAGGCACAACGCGATGGCCGGCACCACATGGCCGGGATCTCCCCCGGAGACAACGACGACTCGCACGCACCAGATCCTCGCGCACGGCCTGATGATCCGCGTGCTGCAACTGGGCGTGGCCCGCGACTTCCGCCGCCTGCCAGCCGATCAGCCAGGGCTGATCAAGGACGGACGCGGTCCGTCGCGCAGCCGACGATGAGCATCGCCAGGACGGCTGCGAGCGCGTGGTCACCGCTCAGCGCACACGCGCCGGCGATTGTGATCCAGAGCACAAGCCTCATGGGTCGAGGTTAGGGACCGTACGACGATCGCCGCATCTCATTTGGGGAAGGCTTGATGGTCGCTTAAGCGAAACTGGAAGGACCGGCACCGGCCTGCCGCCCGTACGGTTCGACAGGCCGGTGCCGAGCCATCCGCATCTGCCGATGAGCGTGCGGTCATTCGCGGCTGCACCGAACTACTGCCGTGCAGGCACACCTGCCTCGAGCACCGCGAGGTCGCGCACCGCGTACCGGTGGTGCTCGGCTTCTTCCTTCAGCACAACCTTGAGGCAGCGGCGCACGACGTACTCCTGCTCGGGATACATGTCCGCTGGTTTGCGGCCGCACACCCGGTCGAGTTCGTCCGCGGTGAGCCCGTCGACGACACGCCGCATCGTGGCCATGCGGGCGAGCCGCGGCGCCAGCACCTCCTCCAGCGTCGGGGTGGCTTCGAGGGTGAGGCCCAGCTTCGCCGCCTCCTCCGGCGGTGTCCCCCCGGCGGGGAGGCCCAACGGGTGGTAGGGCGCTTCCTCCTCGAGCACGGCGTTGCCGAACCAGGCATCGCTGGCGAACAGCAGATGCCGTTGCGTCTCGACGAACGACCACTCGCCGTCGACTTGCTCGTGCAGCGCGGCCTCGGGCAACTGCCTCGCCCGGTCGAGCGTCGCGTCCCACAGGGTCTCGATGGCGTCCCACGCAGCCCGGTAGTCCTCGGGGGAAGCCGCCTCCCGCGCCAGCACCCGGGCGGGGTGCCGGCGGTCGAGCTCGGCCTCGACGTAGGCGGTCACGTCGACGTCGTTGACGACGAGGCGCTCGAAGAAGCCACCGAGGTAGACGTCGCTGCCGTAGCAGTCGACGATCTTCAGACCAGTCACCTCGCAATCGCGGATCTCGAGACCGTCGAGGTTGCTCAGGTGGATGCGAGCGCCGCGGAACTGGTCGCTCTGGACGTATTCGGAAACCATCGAGGCAGTCTCGCTCAGTCATCACGCCCGCACCAGGTTCGGCAGTGATCTGTTGCGGGCCCGCCGCGGAAGGTGCGGTGGCGCTGAGCGGTCGACCACGTGGCCGCGTCAGGCCACGCGAGCGGCTCTACCCGAGCAGGCCGCGGTAGAGGCGCACGTGGCTGGCGGCCGCCCTTTCCCAGCTGTAGCCGGCGGCGAGGGCACGTCCTGCTGCGGCGAGAGAACCGGGTTCGTCGAGCGCGGCGCGCAGCTGGGCGGCGAACCCGGCTGGGTCCGCGGCGAACCGGGCGGCATCGCCGAAGACCTCGCGCAGCACGGGCAGGTCGCGGGTGACCACGGGCACCCCGGCGGCGAGGGCTTCCATCGCGGCCAGGCCGAAGCCCTCCTTGGTGGACGGGAAGGCGAACACGCTTGCGGCGGCGACGAGGGACGGCAGTTCGTCGTGCTGGATCGGGCCGAGCACGACGGGTTCGACCTCGAGTTCGGCGGCGCGTGCGTCGAAGCGGGCCCGGTAGTCGCGGTAGTCGAACAAGGTCTCGCCGCCGGCCAGCACGAGACGGAGGTCCGGGTCGGATTCCCGCAGCAGCGCGTAGGCCTCCAGGAGGTCCAGCGTGCCCTTGCGCGGCTCGATGCCGCCGACGGCGAGCACGTAGCGGCCCAGGCGCGCACGCCATCGGCGCTGTCCGGAGGCGTCGTCGGCCGCGAGCGCGAACCGTTGCGAGTCCACGCCGTTGGGGATGACGTCGGCCTGGATTCCCCAGCCCTGCCTGAGTTCCTCTGCCACCGCCGCGGAGACGCAGACGTGGGCGAACGGTTCCCTGATCGCACGTTCGTGGCAGGCGATGAGCTCGGGAGTGGTGAAGTGGTCGATGTGGTGGACCGTGCGGACGCACCGCGACGTGGCGTTGGCGCTGATGCAGTCCTGGGCGTGGACGATGTCGTAGCCGGAGAGATCGAAGGCGGCGCGCAGGGTCTCGATGGAACGCAGGATGCGCGGACCGACGCCTTCTCCCTCAACATCGGGGAACGGCACGATCTCCTGCCGCACAGCGGGGTCGACAGGGCGGAAGAAGCCGCTGTCGCCGCCGCGGCCGAGCGTCCACACCGTCACGTCCTCGCCCGCCGCCGCCAGCGCTTCGGCGAGGGCGAGGGTGTGCACGACGCCGCCGCGGGGTTTGGTCGAGTAGCTCAGCAGCGCGATCTTCACGGGGTTCTCCGGTAGGCGGCCGGGTTGAGCTCGCCCAGGTGGTGCAGGACCCGGCGGGCGGTGGCGATCTCCGCGGCCACGTCGAGCTCCGCGACGGCGATGCCGGCCTTGCTCCAGGTGCGGGCGAGGACGTCGCCGCCGGGTCCGACGACCTTGGCCTGCCCCAGGAAGCGCATTCCGCCCATGGCGCCGGTCTGGTTCGACGAGACGAGCACGACCTGGTTCTCTGCGGCACGGGCCTGGTCGTAGAGGTCGAACAGGCGGGACTGGCGGTCCTGGGCCATGCGCGGCGCGCGGTTGGTGATGCTCGTCGGCCACGCGGACAGGCACGCCACGATCTCGGCGCCGTCGAGCGCCAGCGACCGCGCCGACTCCGGGAACGTCTTGTCGTAGTCGATCAACATGCCGAGCCGGCCGACCGGCGTGTCGAAGGCGGCGAACGTGTCCCCCGGCGAGTAGGCGATGGTCTCCCCCGGCGGCTGGTGCACCTTGCGGTGGTGCCCGAGCACCCCGTCCCCGGTCACGCACACCGCGGCGTTGTACCTGTCGCCGTCGGCCGCCTCGCAGTACCCGACGCAGACGACCATCTCGGCCGCCAGCGTCGCGATCTGCTTCACCAGCGGGCTGTCGCGTTCGAGAGCGGGCGGCAGCGCGTGCGGGTCCGGGTGGCGCAGGTCCGCGAGGTAGCCGCCGAGCGCCGCGTCCGGCAGCACCAGAAGGGAGACTCCCGAAGCGCGCGCGTGGTCGATGAGCGTGGTGATGCGCTGCAGGGCGAAGTCGAGGTCCCGCCCGAAATGCGCGGCAACGGCACCAATGCGGATCGCTCCCATCGGGTCAGTATCTCGCTGCCACGAGATCCTCGTACGCCTCGGGTCGCCGGTCTCGCAGATGGCCCATGGACCGCCGGGCCGTGTCCAGGGCCTGCCGGACGTCGAGCTCGGCGACCGCGACGCCCTCAGCCACACCCGTGTCGGCCACGATCTCGCCACCGGGGTCGACGACCTTGGCACTGGCCACGAACCGCAGGTCGCCGAACGTGCCGGACTGGTTGGCCGACAGCCACACGATCTGGTTCTCCAGCGCCCGCGCCCGGTCGAACAGGTCGAACCGGCGTTTCCACCGGTCCTGCGCGAGATCCGCGGCGGGGCTCGTCCGGCTGCCGGGCCAGGCCGACACGCACACCACGATCTCGGCACCGTCCAGCGCGAGCGACCGCGCCGACTCGGGGAAGGCCTTGTCGTAGCAGATCATCATGCCCAGCCGGCCGACCGGCGTGTCGAACGCGGCGAAGCCGTCGCCCGCCCGGTAGGTGGCGTCCTCGGACAACGGCTGGTGCACCTTGCGGTGGTTGCCGAGCACGCCGTCACCGTGGACGCACACCGCGCTGTTGTACCGGAACCCGTCCGCTTCCTCGCAGTACCCGGCGGTGACCACCATGTCGCCGGCGAGCGCGGCGAGCCTGCGGATCTCGGGCCCGTCGAGCGCGAGCGCCGGTGGTCCGTCCGCGTCCCCGTCGAGGTTGGCCAGGTATCCGCCCAGGCAGGCCTCGGGCAGCGCGAGCAGCCCGACCCCGTCGGCACGGGCGCGGTCGATCAGCCGCGAGATCCGCGCGAAGGCGGCTTCCAGGTCGCGGTCGAACGGCGCGGCCACCGCGGCCATGCGCAGCTTGCTCATGACGTCCCCAATCCCGTGACCCCGGCCGCGATGGCCGAGGTCTGTTCACCGTCGGGCCAGCGCAGCGTCACGCCGCCGCCTGCCACCAGCTCCCCGCACTCGGCACTCACCGCCGGGCTCTCCAGCGGGGCGCCACCGGGTTCGTCCGCCGTGAGCATCGCGAAGCCCGGGAAGCAGGTGAGCCAGTCCCCCACCGTCGCGCCGGACGGCCGGGGCACGTCGGCGACGGTGAGCACCGCCCCGCAGCCGCTCGACTCGGCGAGCATGCCGAGCGTTCCCACGACGCCCGCCATGGACACGTCCTTCGCGGCCGCGGGACGGGCCGTCGCGACCGATCCCAGCATCGTCCGCAGCTCGGGTGTGCGCCGCGAGGTCGTGGAGTCCCATTGCCTGCCCGCGTATCCCGGCCGCCAGCCGCCCGCGAGGTCCGCCGTGAGCCGCACCCGGTGGCCTGGCCGTCCGCCACCGCCGGGCACCGGCCGCGCCGTGCGGCCGAGCGCGGTGACCGACAGGGCGGCGGGCACGCCGAGCTGGGTGTGCCCGCCGAGCACCGGCACGTCGTAGGCCTGACTCGCCCGCCGCAACCCCGCCAGCACACGTGCCGCGAACGAGCGGTCGCGCGCTCCCAGTGCGTCCAGCAGGCCCACCGGTTCCGCGCCCATCGCGGCGAGGTCGTTGACGTTGACCAGCACCGAGCACCAGCCCGCCCAGTCGGGGTCGCGTTCGACCATCGACGGCAGGATCGCGTCGCACGCCGCGACCAGGTCGCTGCCCGGCACCGGCACGCCGTCGTCGCCGACGAAGCCGGGCACACCGGTGAGTCCGCCCAGCAGCGGCCCAAGATCGCTCTTGGTGGCCTGGGCCAGTGCGGCGATCCGGCCGATCGGCCACCGCATCAGCACGTGCGGGGTGCCGGCCACGGACACCGGCCGCACGGTCGTCCAGCCCAGGCGGGTGAACAGGGGCTCGTTGCGGGTCTGGACGGTGGCCTCGAAGCGGAGCACCCCGGCGTTCTCCGCGTACGCGCACGCCGCCCTGATCAGCGCCGCTCCGACCAGCCCGCGGCTCGCCGGAGCGACCACGAGCCTGCCGCCGAGCCACCAGCCGAGGTCGGTTCCCCCGGTCGCCGGGCAGAGCCGCACCCCGCCCAGGACCTCTCCCGCACCGTCACGGGCGACCAGCACGACGGTCCGCGGGTCGTCGTCACGATCGTCGCGGTCGTGTCCGGTGAACAGGCCTTGCTCGCGCACGAACACTTCGGTCCGCAACGCGTGGTAGGCCGCCGTGGTCACCGCGTCGCCGGCCCGCTCGATGCGGAACGCGGGCTGACGCGCGATGGTGGCCTGGTCGCCCAGGACCGCGAGGACGTCGATCATCGTCAGCCTCCCGCCGCGCTCAGTGCACCGCACGCCCCGCAGGCCGCGCATCCGGCGCCCTGGTCGGCGCCCTTCATCCCGGCGGCGCGCAGCACCGCGGCCACCCGTTCGGTGACGTCGCGGACCAGGGCGGGCGCGGGTGCCACGGCGCCGTCACGGCGGGCGAGCGTGCCCAGCATCGGCCGCATCGGCACCACGAACGGGTACACGCCGCGCTCGACGAGCCGCGCCGCGCCCGCCACCAGGTCGTCGGGGTCCTCGCCGAGGCCGATGAGCAGGTACGTCGAGACGCGGTTGCGGCCGAACACCCGCACCGCCTCGTCCCACGCGGCCTCGTACTCGCGCAGCGGCACGGTGGCCTTGCCCGGCATCCACCGCCGCCGCACCTCGTCGTCGAGCGACTCGACGTGGATGCCGATCGAGGTCGCGCCCGCCTCCCGCAGTTCGGTCAGCACGGCGAGGTCGGCCGGCGGTTCGATCTGCACCTGGATCGGCAGGCCGGGCACCGCTTCCAGCACCTCGCGCACGCACCGCACCAGGTGCCGGGCACCGCGGTCGGGGCCGTTCGTGGTGCCGGTGGTCATCACCATCTGCCGGATGCCGTCGAGCCGCACCGCGGCTTCGGCCACCTCGGCGAGTTGCGTCGGGGTCTTCGCCGCGACCGTCGCCCCGGACCGCAGGGACTCCTCGATCGCGCAGAACCGGCAGCGTTGCTCCTCGGCGTACCGGATGCAGGTCTGCACGACGGTCGTGGCGAGCACGTCACGTCCGTGCAGCAGCGCGATCTTCCGATATGGCACGCCTTCTGCCGTGGTCAGGTCGTAGAAGTGTGGCCGCGCAACGGGTTCGACGGACAGGCCGAGGTCTATCGTCCCTTCGAACACCCGCCCGTCCCGGACGGTGTAGGGACTTTCGGGGTTCAACGGCAGTGCCGCGTTGGCGCCGTCGACGACCAGGTGGCCGTCGTCGCTCGGGCCCGCGCCCTTGCTGCGCCGCACCGGCGCGTCCACCCGCACGCCCCGCACGGCCAGGTCGATCCTCGTGGCGAGCTTCCGCTCCGCCTGCTCATCTGTGTCAACGCGCACGGTCACACCCCTGACTCTGCAAGGACTTCGGACGGTGGCCGCCGGACGGCAGCCACCGTTCGGGAGGAACGCGGATGGGCCGGTGTGGCTACCACATGTACGTGGAGTTGATGATCGCGCCCTTGCGGGCGTAGTGGATCAACGCGTCCTGCACGTCGAGCGGGTGCGTCGGGATGACGCCCTCGATCAGGTCCTCCTCGCGCAGGCCGTGCAGCGACAGGCCGAAGCGGCAGCAGTAGACCTTGCCGCCCTCCTTGATGAACGTCTTCAGCTGGTCGTTGATGTTGTGCTCGCCGGGGAACGCGGAGTTGCCGGTGGTCGGGAACCCGCGGGTGGCCATCGCGTTCATCGAGCCCGGTCCGTAGAAGTAGATCGCGGCCTCGAAACCCTTCCGCAGCGCGCGGGTGGCCTGCAGGATCGCCACGAAGCTCACCGACGACTCGTGCGCGATGCCGTGGACCAGGGTGAAGTAGGACTGACCGGGCTCGGCCTGGTAGTCGGGGAAGACCTTCGTCCCGCCGTAGATGTTGGAGCCCTCCGGCAACGAGGGGTGCGGGATCTCCGCGAGGCTCTGCTTCTCGGTCTCGGTCAGCTCGGACACGCGATCTCCTTGGTTGTTCGGTGGGACGTTCACCACGGGGCTGCTACCCGTAGAGCTTTTCGAAGGTGCCGCGGAAGACCAGGCCGGCCAGCTCGCCGTCACCCGTGGCGGCGCGCAGGCGGGCGTACTCGCCCTCGTGGTCTCCCCAGGGCTGGTCGCTGGCGAAGAGGATCCGGTCGTGCCCGATCCCGCGCCGGTCGATCTCGTGGGCGAGCCAGCGCGGCGCGAAGCCGATCGCCCACGAAAGGTCGGTGTAGACCTGTTTGCCCGCCTCGATCCAGTCGAAGAACCGGTGCGAGACCAGCTTGATGTGACCGCTCATGCCACCGCCGAAGTGCACGAGGTGCACGGCCACGTCGTCGCCGTACCACTCGACGAGGTTTCCGACCTGGTCGATGTCGGACGCCGCACCGGGCGAGGTGTGCACGTGGACGACGAGCCCGTGCGCACGGGCGACGGCGAAGATCCGGTCGAGACCGGGGCGGCACGCCGGGTCGTCCGGCCTGCCGCCGAGCAGGAAGCTGAGCTTCAGCGCCCGCACACCGCGTTCGCCTGCCAGCGCGAGCGCGGCCTCGGTTCGTTGCGCGTCCCGCTCCAGCGGGGACACCCACAGGCAGGCCCGGATCCGGTCGTCGCGGATCGCCGCCTCCACGCACAACTCGTTGAAGGAGAAGGCGATGTCCGGATCGGGCACGCCGTAGTTGGGCAGCACCAGAGCTCGTTCGGTGCCCTCGGCGTCGAGGTCGGCGATCAGCTCGTCGATCGTGGCCCTGGCGGTGACGTCGGGCCGCACCGCCGGGCCGCCGTAGAACGGATAGGCGGGCATGACACCGATGTGCCGGTGCGCGTCGTGGACAGTTCGCTCAGGCATGGCACCCACTTCGTCGGTCGCCTAGGCCACGGTGCGGGTGGCCGTCCAGTACTCGTCGCTGGGGAAGGTGTTCTCGGGTGTCCCCGCGATCCACGGCACCCCGTTCGCGATGCCGCCGCGGCGTTCCGACGCGATGCGGGACACCAGGTACCGGGCGTCGTCCGCGACGCCGCAGAACCGGCCCGAGCCCCAGGTGTGCTGCCAGGGCAGTCCGATGAAGTAGAGCCCGGGGCAACTGGTGACACCACGCTCGTGCGTGGGGTACCCGCGCCCGTCGAACACGGGGACGTCGATCCAGCGGTGGTCACGGCCGAAACCCGTTCTCCACACCATCGAGGTGATCCCGGACAGGTCCAGTTCGGACGGTTGTGCGTCCGGCGTCCACACCGGCACGTACCTGTCCTCGGCGGGCGCATCGATACCGCGAGCGAGGACGTGGGCGTCGATCGAGTCCTTGATCCCCTCCGACACCGCGTCGGCGTGGTCGAGGTTCTTCGTCAGGTCCGGAGCGAACCGCGCGAGGCCGTCACGGATGTCCGTGAGCCTTCCGTAGAGCCGCATCCCGTCCCGGGCGAACGCCCGCAGATCGATGTCGCGGCCACCGTCGCGACCGGTGACGTAGTGGTTCGCCCGCAACCGCATCGCGTCGGCGTCCTCGAACTCCTCGATGCCACGCCGGTAGTACCCCATGTCCTCCAGCCACGCCACCACGTCGCGCCCCCGGTAGGACCGCGCGACGCGCGGTGCGCTGCCCACCGCCAGATGCACCTGCCGACCGGCCAGGTGCAGGTCCTCGGCGATCTGGCAGCCGGACTGCCCCGTACCGACGACGAGCACCTCACCCGGTGGCAACCCGTCGGCGTTGCGGTACTCGGAGGAGTGCAGCTGCACCACGTCCGCGGGCACGCGCTCGGCGATCCGCGGCTTGAGCGGCACCTGGTACGGCCCGGTGGCCAGCACGACGTGATCAGCGGTGAGTTCACCGTGGGTCGTGGACACCCGGAAGCCACCACCCGCACGGTGCCGCAACCGGACCGCCGTCACGCCTTCGACGAGCGGGCAGTCGAAGGACTTCACGTAGTCCTCGAGGTAGCGCACGATCTCGTCGCGGACCATGAACCCGTCGGGATCGGCCCCCTGGTAGGGGAAACCGGGCAACTGGCACTGCCAGTTGGGGGTCACCAGGCAGAAGGAGTCCCACCGCCGGTCGCGCCACTCGCCACCGGGACGATCGCGCTCCAGCACGACGTGGTCGAGGCCCGCTCGGTCCAGGCAGTAGCTGGTGGACAGCCCGGCCTGCCCTCCGCCCACGACGACCACCGTGCGGTGGACCCCGTCCAGGTCGGTGCTCATCGCTCGAACCCCTCGACCACGATCCTGGCCTGCTGGTCGGCGAACTCGGCCGCCTTCAGCTCGATGTCGCAGAGCTGCGCCTCCGCCTGAGCACACCCGAATCCGTAGATCTCGCGCACCCGTCGCGATGCCTCCGTCAGCGCCTTCCTGCTCAACGCGACGAATTCCGTCAATGAGTAGGAGCCGCCCGCGCGGAAGTAATCCTCGACAACGGTCGAAGGCGAATAGCATCGATTAGTCGAATCGTCGGGCCAGCGCACGCGGAACAACACTTCAGGCACGGTTGCCTCCCGCAGTCCGTTCATGACACGAACAAGTTCAACCGTGAATCATTTCCTTTTCGTTTCATCCGGAACAGCGAAAGGTTACGCGTCCTGGGCTTTGTTACAGATTGCCCCGATCCCGCTACGGCATGTGGGTGATCCAGAGCAGGTCCGGTACAGGTTCTCGCGACCCTGCCCCGACAAGCCTCGATCGCCAGCGGCATCTTGATCTCGCGGCCGCACCGGTTCACGCAGTCGAAGTGGTCGATGTCCAGCGGGGTACCGTTCTTCGTCTGGCCCTGCAGGTTCAGCGCGGGCGTCTTCTGGTCTCGCCCGACCTCCATCATCGCCTCGAACTTCCCGCCCTCGCTGCCGCGCGGTGAATGTCCTTTCACCGAGGTGAGGAACGGCGCGGTCAACGGGTCCGGGTTGCGCACGCCGGAGTAGCCGAGCGCCTTGTTCATGCCTCGGTGGGGTTCAGCGCCGCTTCCTCGATGAGTGTGCGGATGTCCGCCGGGTAGCTCTTGCGGTTCTTCTGGAAGTAGGACACGAAGCTGTCCAGCGTCGCGGCCGACGGATTCTTGCCGATGCCTTCTGGCGGAATCGGCGGCTCTTGGGGTCGCGGCGGCCTTCGTGGGTCGTGGGGCCCGAGGTCGGGAGCGGTCTCTTCGAAGGAAGGTGATCGGCCGGGACAGCACGCCACCGCGTGGCGGCGGCTCACCTCGCACGTCCGGGCTGGGAGAGTGCCCCACGTCATCCCCTTCGTTCACCAGGCACCTTCGACCACCACCCGCGCCTTTTCGTGCACGGAGCAGGCTCGCGCGCGTGCCTCGGCGACCGTCGCTCCCTCAACGAGGAAGAAGCCCGTGTCCTCGGAGGTCAAGACATCTCCCGGCACGAACGGGAGCCGCACCTGGCGAACTCCGGGGAGGGCGCTCAGCTCGGCCTGTCCGGCGATGGACACCAGGTGGCCCGGGCCCGGCCGCAGGTACCGCACGGCGGCGCAGCGGCTGGCCGACGGGCTCGAGATCCGCCCGTCGGTGAGCCACCTGACCAGTTCTGCCTCCACGTCGAGCCCGGTGCACAACTCGAGCAACGACAGCAGCGCCTCGTGGCCGAACCAGGTGTGCACGCTGTCGATTCGCGGGCCTCGCACCGTGAGGACGACCGTCGTGTGGGCCGGGCCGCGTTCGTACCCCGCCAGGTCCAGCAGGGACGTGACCACCGCGCGGATCGCCGCCTCGTCCTGGTCGGGGAGCTCTGCCGGGTGGGTCAGGCACTCAGGTGTCCTGGCCGTCACTCCCACGACGTGGTGCATGCCCTCGAAGGTCAGGGTGGTGACCACGAACTGGGGGCCGGTGAGGGGTTCTCCGATCAGGTACGGGCCGTCGGGGTGGTGCCGTGCCCACTTCTCGACGTCGTCCGGCCCTGTCAGCGTCAGCACCGCACTCCTGCCGCGGACCACCGCCGGGTAGCCGAGGTCGGCGAGCACGGCGCGGATCTCCGCGATCGAGTCCGCGACACCGGGTCTGCCCGGTGCGCCTGCCCTGCCGAGTGTCCGGCGCATGTCGAACGGGTCGTTGAGGAGCCGGACGGCACTGTGCGGGCCAGGCAGCACCATCGTCTTGCGGCGCAGGCCGTGGTCTCTCCCGCAGGGGCACACCACGTGCTCGATCTGGTTGCGCCGCACGGTTCTCACCACGAGCACGTCCAGGGCGGCCTCGTCGTCGGCGGGCACCGCCAGCAGGTGCGTGGCGTCGGACCCGAGTTGGCGGAGGTGGTCCGGCTCGTACAGCTCCGGGTCGACGACCGCCCACACGTCGAACCCCTGCCGCACCGCCGCGGCGACGAGCCGCGGGCGCGGGCGGACCATGAGCATGCGGATCGGGCGCATCGCGTCCGCGCCGAACATCACGACGCCACCGGGGAACGTCCCGGCGCGACGGACGTGCCCGGCCTGTCGACGTAGCCGGACTCCATCGCGTTGATCACCATCTCGACCTTGTTGGCGGCGTTGAGCTTCTCCCTGATCCGGCGGGCATAGGTGCCGACCGTGGCCTCGGACAGCCCCATCCGCCGGGCGACCTGGCGGTAGGTGAGGCCGTCGCCGATGTGCCTCATCGTCTCGATCTCGCGGCGGCTGAGCGGCGAGCGCCCTCCGGACGGCGCCGGCTCGCGTGCGGCCCTGACCTGTCCTGCCAGCCGGTGCATCGCCGCGACGAGGTCCATGACCTCGGTGTCGTGCTCGACGACGGCGTGAACGCCCGTGTCGGCCGCGAACGCCCGTGTCGCGGGGTCGTCCGAGGACGCCAGCAACACCACCTTGCTCACCCCGGTGAGAGCGGTGATCCTCGCGGCGCAGGGAGGCCTGCCCAGCGAGTCGGTCTCGACGACGGTCAGATCAGCGGGCGTCGCGACCGCCAGGGCCTCCACCGACTCGACGGACTCGACCACGCGGAACGACTGCTCCGCGGTCGCCGCCCACACCGCGCCGGCCCGCACCAGGGGATGTCCCAACGCGAAGGCGACGGTGCACCATCGGCCGTCCGGGTCCCGCGGTCCCGGCACGACCGGACCGGTCGGTTGAGTCATCTGGTCGTCCTCCTCTGCGGCGCCGGAGGTGCGCTCGGCCAGCACTCTGCACCGGCGCGTTCCCCGTCCGATCCCCATCCGTGCCCGTTCGCGCGGGATAGCCCCGTTCGCGCCGTTGCGGCGAATTGTCAAGTCATGGTTCGTGCGACTTCCTTCCGGCGCGAAGGGCGGGGTCCACTGGTCCGCGTGGCGCGGTGGCGTCCACCGGCCGAGGAGAAAACCCTTGTTGCACACAGATCAGCGCAGGATCAGGTTGTTCGCGGTGCTCGTCGCCGGCTGCTCGGTGTCCGCCTTCGGCACGTACCTCAACCTGGTGGCGTTGAGCCTCTTCACCTGGCACCTCACCGGCGACGCGTCGACCACGGGCGCCGTCATGGCGCTTCGGCTCGCCAGCGGATTCCTGAGTGGACAGATCGTCGGGCGGATCCCGCCGGCACGCCGGACGATCATGATCGGCTCGGACGTCGCCCAGGCCTGCGCCATGGTGGTGCTCGCGCTCCGGCCGGGTCTCGCCGTGCTGTGCGCGGTGGCGGTGGTCATGGGAGCGGGCAACACCTTCTTCACCGTCGCCCTGCGCACGGCCATCCCCGACATGGTCGGGCCGCACCAGCGCACCAGGGCCAACGGGCACCTCGTCACGGGACGATCCGCCGGCACCGTCCTCGGGTTCGCCTCCGCCGGTGTCCTCGTCCCCGCGGCGGGCTACGACGTGGCCTTCCTCGTCAACGCCGCGTCCTTCCTGGTGTGCGCCGGCACGCTGGCGATGCTCCCGCTGGACACCGGCGGACCGGTGCGGCCCCCGACGCGTGCGGCACCAGGCGGCAGGACGTCGCTGGTGCGACTGCTTCCCAGCGCGGTGGTGGGCATGCTCGTCGTGCGTGGGGCCGACGCGCTGGGATCGGCCTCCCACAACGTCGCGCTGCCGATCCACGCCCCCACCCCCGCGTTCGTGAGCACCTTCTGGACGGCGTGGGCGGTGGGCACGTTCTCCGCGCACCACGTCGCGTCGCGCTGGGCGAAGCGGGGCGGTGGCTCGACCGGTGAACGCGCGTTCGCGGCGGGCACCTGCGTGATGGCCCTGGCGTTCGTCACCGCGTTCACCGGCCTGCCGACCCCGGGACTGGTCCTCGTGACGTTCGTGGCGGGCCTCGCCGACGGGCTCACGGAGATCGGGTACGTGTCCCGGTTGCAAGCGCTGCCGGACCACCTCCGCGCCCGCGCCTTCGGCCTGTCCGCGAGCGTCGAGGCGGGTGGCTTCGCCGTCGGGATGCTCGTGGCCGCGGTCGCGCTAGAGGTCTTCGCTCCCCTGACCGTCGTCGGTCTGTTCCACGGCACCGCGCTCGTCACCGCCGGAGCCTTCCTGCTGATGTCCCAGACGCTGAGGAGAACCTGACCATGGAACCAACGTCTTCGGTGAGCCACGGCGGTGACCTCCACCTGGGCGAGGACGACCCGCGCGACGCGGTGAGCGCCGTGCTGCGCGCCGCCGGGGAGTTCCCGCTCTCGGGTGTGGGCACGCCCTGCGGTCTGCAGACCTACCCGGACCTCGTCGCGCAGGCCCGCCGGATCCTCACCGGCCTGCGCCGGTCGGGCGTGCGCGCGGGAGATCACGCCGTCGTGGCCGGCCTGCCCCTGCCGCGGTTCTTCCCCGTGTTCTGGGCGTGTCTGCTCGGTGGGGTCAAGCCGGTGGTCATCGCCGACCCACCGGTTCCCGGTCCCGCACGCGACCGGCTGATGCACGTCTGGGACCTCCTCGACCGGCCGGCCGTGATCACGGACACCGCCGGTCTCGGCATCGCGACCATCGACCCCGGTCAGTGCGAAGACGACGAGGAGGCCGAGGACGTCCACCGCCCGGCGGAGGACGACGTCGCACTGCTGATGTTGTCCTCCGGCAGCACCGGCGCCGCGAAGGCCGCTCAGCTGACGCACCGGGCGCTCGCCGAACTGGCCGCCGGCAGCGGAGGGGTGCTCGGCATCGCTCCCGAGTCGGTCTCGCTGAACTGGCTGCCGGTCGACCACAGCGGCGCGCTGTTGCTCTTCCACGTGACCGAGGTGTTCCGCGGCTGCACGAACCACCACCTGCCGACCGAGGACGTGCTGGCAGACCCGCTCACCTGGCTCGACGCGATGGCCGCGCACCGGGTGACCCACGCCTGGGCGCCCACGTTCGGCTTCCAGCTCGCCGCTCACGCCGTCGAGAGCGCGCCCGGCCGGAGCTGGGACCTGAACTCCGTCCGTTCGCTGACGTGCGGCGGTGAACAGATCCACCTCGCCGTCGTGGAGCGGTTCTTCACCGCGACGGCGCCCTTCGGCCTGGAGCGCGACATGTTCGTGCCCACGTGGGGCATGGCCGAGACGACGACAGGGATCACGCACGGGCCGTTGCAGGTGCGGCACGCGCTCAAGTCGAGCCTGGGCGGGGCACTGCGGTGGACGGACGGCCCCGGCCAGGAGACGTCGACCTTCGTGATGGCCGGATCGCCCGCTCCGGGCGCGGCCATCCGGATCGTCGACGGCGACGGCGCCGTTCTCCCCGAGGGCAGGATCGGCCGCCTGCAGGTGTCCGGCGGCCGGATGACCACCGGGTACGTCAACAACGCCGAGGCCACCCGGGCGGTCCTGCCGGGGGACGGCACCTGGCTGAACACCGGCGACCTCGCGTTCGTGGCCGGCGGCGCCCTCGCGATCACCGGACGCGAGAAGGACGTGATCATCCTCAACGGGCACAACGTGATGTGCCACGAGGTCGAGGAGGTCGCCGGTTCCGTCGACGGCGTCCCCGCCGGCGGTGTCGGCGCGTGCGGCGTGCCCAACCCCGCGACGGGCACCGACGACCTGGTGGTCTTCTTCGACGACGACGGGACCGACACGGCCAGGATCCAGCGAGAGGTCAAGGCCGCCGTCTTCACGCGGCTGCGGTTGACCGCCGCGCGGGTGGTCCCGGTGCCGTCCGCCGACTTCCCCCGCACGGGCAGCGGCAAGGTGCGGCGCAGCGCGTTGCGCGACCGGGACCGTGACCGGCCGGACGTGCGCGCGGTGGCGGCCGAACTGCTGGGCCGCGAGGTCGACGAGCACACGCCGTTCTACGACCTCGGGCTGAACTCCGTCGCACTCGTGCGGCTCAAGGCGGGTCTCGAGGAGCGGCTCGGCGTGAGCATCGAGACCACCGCCCTGTTCGAGCATCCGACGCTGGCGGCGCTGACCACCCACCTGGCGGACGGGCCGCGCACCCCGGCCGCCACGACCGGGGACAGCCGGGCGGACACCAGGATCGCGATCATCGGGATGGCGGCCAGGTTCCCCGGCGCGCCGACGATCGAGCAGTTCTGGCGGAACCTCCGCGACGGCGTCGACAGCGTCGGCGTGTTCGCGGACGCCGGTCCCGGCGTCGTGCCCGCCGGAGGAGTCCTGTCCGATGTGGACGCCTTCGACGCCGGGTTCTTCGGCGTCTCCCCCGCCGAGGCGCGGCTCACCGAACCGGCCCACCGGCTCTTCCTGGAATGTGCCTACCAGGCGCTGGAACACGGCGGACACGCCTCCCCCGGCGCCGGTGTGCGGGTCGGTGTCTACGCCGGTTCGGGCATGAACCTGTACGGCCACCAGGACCGGCTCGAACCCGCGCACGCCGTGGCGTCCGACGTCCCCTCCGCGATGCAGGCCACGATCGGCGCGGAGCCCGACTTCCTGGCGTCCCGCGTGGCGTACCGGCTCGGGCTGACCGGCCCCGCGATCGGCGTGCAGACCGCGTGCTCGACGTCGCTGGTCGCCGTGCACCTCGCCGTGCAGGGTCTGCTGAGCGGAGACGCGGACATGGCCCTCGCCGGAGCCGCCGCGGTCCGCATCCCGCAGGAGTCCGGATACGTGCACTTCCCGGGCTCCGTCCTCTCCCCCAGCGGGCGGTGCCGGGCGTTCAGCGCGGAGTCGGACGGGACGGTGGGCGGCAACGGGGTCGCCGCGGTGCTGCTCAAGCGGCTCGACCGGGCCATCGCCGACGGTGACACGGTGCACGCGGTGATCCTCGGATCGGCGGTGAACAACGACGGCACGAGCAAGGTCGGCTTCGCCGCGCCGAGCGTGCGGGGTCAGGTGGACGTGGTCCGCGAGGCGCTGCGCCGCGCCGGGGTGCCGGGCGGGACGATCTCGTACGTCGAGGCGCACGGAACGGGTACCGCCCTGGGCGACCCGATCGAGTTCGAGGCGCTGTCCCGGGCGCTGCGCGAGGACACCGACCGGACCGGCTTCTGCACGCTCGGCTCGGTGAAGCCCAGCATCGGTCACCTGGACACGTGCGCCGGCCTGGCAGGTCTGATCAAGACCGTGCTGATGCTGCGGAACCGGGAACTGGTGCCGATGATCGGCGTGGGCAGGCCGAACCCCGAACTGCGCCTCGACGACAGCCCGTTCGTCCTCGGCACGCGGCACCAGCCGTGGACCACGTCCGGAGGACCGCGCCGCGCCGGGGTCAGCGCGCTCGGGGTCGGCGGCACCAACGCCCACGTGGTGCTGGAGGAGGCCCCGGAGGCGGTGCCCGCCCAGGAGACCGGACCCGTGGTGCTGCCGCTGTCCGCGCACACACCGGAGGCGCTCTCCCAGCTGACGCGGGACCTGCGCGAGCACCTGGTGGACCACCCCGGCCTGGCACCGGCCGACGTCGCGAGCACTCTCGCCCTCGGCCGGCGGCACCTCCCCCACCGGACGGCGGTCGTCGGCAGGACGACCGCGGACCTGGCCGCGGCACTGGCCTCACCGCCCGAGCCCGCCGAGCCGGGACCGGTCGTGTTCGCGTTCTCGGGCCAGGACGTCGTTCCCGAGCTCGACGCGGCGGACTTCGCGGGCTTTCCCCGTTCCCAGGCCCTGATCGCCGCCTGCGACAGCCCGCTGGCGCAGCCGCGGCTCTTCGCCTTCCAGGCCGCTCTGGTGGAGCAGTGGCGGGCGCTCGGCGTGGAGCCGGACGTCGTGGTGGGACACAGCCTGGGCGAGTTCGCGGCGCTGTACGCCGCCGGAGCGCTGACCTTCGAGGACGGACTGCGGCTCACCACGGCCCGCGGTGAGCTGATGTCCGCGACGGAACCCGGTGGCATGGTCGCGGTCGTCGGTGACCTGGCCGTCGCGCGGCGGGTGGCCACGAGCAGCGGGACCGAGATCGCCGCGGTGAACGGGCCACAGGCCTGCGTGCTCTCCGGCTCCGCGGCCGCGATCGAGGCCGCGACCCGTGTGCTCGAAGACCAGGACCTGGTCTGCAGGCGGCTCGGCACCGACCGCGCGTTCCACTCCGCGCTGATCGAGCCCGTCCTGCCCGAGCTGCACGCGAGTGCGTCGGCCGTCGACTGGAAACCCTTGCGCACGAGGATGATCAGCGGACTCGACGGCACCGATCTGTCCGCTGTGGACGCGGACTGGGTTCGCCGCCACGCGAGGCTGCCGGTGCGGTTCGACCGCGTCCTGTCCTCGGTGGGCGACGCCGGGGTGTTCGTCGAGATCGGGCCGGGCCGAGTGCTCTCGGGCATCGGCCGCAGGGCCCTGCCCGGCAGCCGCTGGGTGCCGAGCCGCGGCGACGACCTCGCGCTGCCCACCGCTCTCGCCGAGCTCCACCGGTCCGGTGCGACCATCGCCTGGAGCGCGGTCGTCAGCGGCCGCCGCGTCCCGGTGCCCGGGGTTTCGTTGCGGCGCACGCCGATCGCCGGTCCCGTGCGCCGGGAGACCGCCGGTGCGGACGGGCTCGACCTGGTGAGCCGGTTGCTCTCGGGTCAGCTGGACCTCGCCGAGGTGGATCCGGACAGGACGTTCGTCGAACTGGGCGCCGACTCGCTGGCGCTGATGAGCGTCGTCCGCGAGCTGCAGCGGAAAGCGGGCGTGCGGGTGCCGATGCGGGATCTCTTCGCCGAGACCGACACGCCCCGCAAGCTCGCCGCGCGAGTCGGTCCGATGGCGCTCGAGGCCGTGCCCGAACCCGGTCCGCGCCCGGCCGAGCCCCGCGAACCCGTGCGGGTCCCGGACGAACCGGTGAGCGGTGGCACGAACGCGCTCATCAAGGAACAGCTGCGCATCACCGAGCAGGTCGCCCAGCTCATGGCACGCCAGCTGGACCTGCTGGGAGAGAACGACAAGACGCCCGCACCCGCGAAGCAGGTCCTCGAACCCGTCACCCCCGACGCCGTGCTGCCCGCCCCCGCGACGCCGTGGACCTCGCGGGCCGGATGCGACTTCAGCCTGTACTTCTTCGGCGACTACCCCGACGACGCCGAGCAGGACAGGTACCGGCTGGTCACGGAGGCCGCGAAGTTCGCCGACGAGCACGACTTCCACGCGGTGTGGCTGCCCGAGCGGCACTTCCACTCGTTCGGCGCGTTGTTCCCCAACCCGTCGGTGCTCGCCGCCGCGCTGGCGGGCCAGACCAGCCGCGTCCGGCTGCACGCGGGCTCGGTCGTGCTCCCGCTGCACCACCCGCTGCGGGTCGCCGAGGAGTGGTCGGTCGTGGACAACCTGTCCGGTGGCCGGGCCGGTCTGTGCGTCGCGAGC
Organism: Lentzea sp. HUAS12; assembly: GCF_024125735.1. NCBI lineage: Bacteria > Bacillati > Actinomycetota > Actinomycetes > Pseudonocardiales > Pseudonocardiaceae > Lentzea > Lentzea sp. HUAS12. The sequence continues at coordinate 998,124 of NZ_CP099738.1, read as the reverse complement.
GGCTGGCACGCCCAGGACTTCGTGCTCGCGCCGGAGAACTACGGCACGCACCGGGAGGAGCTGTACTCGCGGCTGGACACCGTGCGGCGGCTGTGGGCCGGCGAGGCGGTCCGGGCCACAGCGGGCAACGGCGACGTGGTCGAGGTGCGGTCGCACCCGCGCCCGGTGCAGGAACAACCGCCGCTGTACGTGGCCGTGGTCGGCAACCCGGACAGCTACCGGAAGGCCGCCGAGGAGAACCTCGGTGTCGTCACGAACCTGATGTCCCAGACGGTCGACGAGCTCGCCGCGAACATCGCGCTGTACCGGCGGACCCGTGCCGAGCACGGCCTGGACCCGGCGGCCGGGCGGGTGGTGGTCCTCGTCCACACCTACCTGGACGACGAGCACGACGCGGCGCGCGCTGAGGCGTTCGAGCCGTTCTGCGCCTACCTGCGGTCGTCGCTGTCGTTGTTCGACCAGGTCACGAACAGCCTCGGCGTGGACATCGACCTGGACGAGACCGACGAGGACGACGTCACGTTCCTGCTCGAACAGGCCTATCAGCGCTACTGCGACTCCCGTGCGCTGATCGGCAGTCCCGCCGGCTGCGGCAAGGTGGTGGACGGCCTGCTCGCCGCGGGCGCCGACGAGATCGCCTGCTTCGTCGACTTCGGCGTCACGACCGGCAAAGTGCTCGCCGGCCTGCCCGCGCTGGACCGGCTCCGGCGGACCTGCTCGCGGCAGAGCCGGCCCGCGACGCCCGCGGAGCGCCGGATCTGGTTCCTCGAGCAGCTGCACCCCGGGCAGCGCGGCTACCACGAGCCGAAGGCGATCCGGTTCGACGGACCGCTCGACGAGGCCGCCCTGCGCGGCTCGCTGAGCAGGGTGATCGCCCGGCATCCCGCACTGCGCAGCGTCTTCCACGAGATCGACGGGGTCCCGCACCGCGTCGTCCAGTCCGATGTGGACGTCGACTGCGGGGTCGTCGACTGCACGGGACGCTCCGAGGAGGAGGCCCTGCGGGAGGTGCTGCGCACCGCCGGGCAGGAGCTGTTCGACCTGACCACCGGACCGCTGCTGTCCGCGCGACTGCTGCGGTTCTCCCCCGAGCGCCACGTCCTGTTCCTGCTGGCGCACCACATCGTGTTCGACTCGGCCTCCACGGCCGTGTTCCTGCGCGACCTCGCGGCGTTCTACCGGTCCTGGCCCGCGCCCGCTGTCCTGCCCGCGCTCGGGGAGACGGCAGACGAGGAGCGCGACTCCGGCGAGGACGTCGCGTTCTGGCGGGACAGGCTCGCGGCCGCACCGGAACTGTGCCTGCCGACGGACCGCCCGAGGCCCGCCGTGCGCACCGGAGAGGGCGCGTACCTCACCCACGAGCTGGGCGGTGAGCTGGCCGCGTGGATCCGCCGGTTCTCCGTGCGGGAGCGGGTGACGCCGTTCAGCACGCTGCTGACCGCGTTCGCCACGGTGCTGTCCCGGTTCAGCGGACAGGACGACCTCGTCATCGGCACCGCGGTGTCGGGGCGGTCCGACGAGGACGCGATCGGCATGTTCGTCGACACCCTCCCGCTGAGGATGGATCTCACCGGAGACCTGCCCTTCCCCGCGCTCGCCAGGCGGCTCAACGGATCCTTGATGGACAGTTACGAGCACCGCAGCGTGTCGTTCGACCGCCTGGTGGAGGAGCTGAACCCGGAACGCGATCCGGGGCGCAACCCGTTGTTCCAGATCCTCGTCGAGTACGAGAACGCCAGTGCGGTGGACTTCGACCCGCCGGGGCTGACCGCCGTGGCGGTGGACGTGCCCAGCGACCGGGCACCGATGGACCTGATGCTCTACCTCACCAGCACGGCCGACGACGTGCGGTGCGTGGTCGAGTACGACTCCGCCCTGTTCTACGAGAGCACCGTGCGCAGGATGTTCACCTGCTTCGAACACGTGCTGCGAGCCGCGATGCACGGTCTCCCGCCCGGTCTCACCGACGAGGACGCGGACCTGCTCGGCCGGTGGGAGGGAGAGCGGACCGAGCTCTCCAGCGCCTGTCTGCACGACCTCGTCGACCGTGCGAACCCCGACGCGCCCGCCGTCCTCGGTCCCCTGGGCTCCCTGACCTACCGGGAACTCGACGAACGCTCCAACCAGGTCGCCCACAGCCTGATCGGCCTCGGCGCGGCGCCGGGAACGCTGGTCGGCGTCCACCTGCGCCGCAGTCCCGAGCAGGTCGTCGCCCTGCTCGGGATCCTCAAGAGCGGTGCCGCGTTCCTGCCGCTCGACCCGTCGTTGCCGGCGGAACGCCTGCGGTTCCTGGCGGAGGACTCCAGCGCCTCGATCCTGCTCACGAGCCGGGATCTCCCGCCGATCACCGACGTACCCGTGTTGTTCGTCGAGGACCTGGGATCGACCGCCGACGGGCCGCCGCGCACCGCCGGGCCGGACGACCTGGCCTACTGCATCTACACCTCCGGTTCCACGGGACGACCGAAGGGCGTGCTCGTGCCGCACCGAGGTCCGGTGAACCTGGTGCGCGGTCACGGCCGGAACCACCCGCCGACCCGCACCCTGCAGTGGGTCTCGCTCTCGTTCGACGTGAGCGTGTACGACATCTTCACCACACTGGCCTCCGGAGCGGCGCTCGTGCTCGTGGACGAGGAGACCCGCTTCGACCCGGCCGCCGTCGCGGAGCTGATGCGCGCCCACTCGGTCGAGCGCGTGTGCCTGCCGTTCACCCCGTTGCTGCACCTGCTCGAGTCGAACCCCTCACTCCCGTCGTTGCGCGAGATCGTGTCCGTCGGCGAACCGACCCTTCCGACGCCGGCGGTGCACGACTTCCTCGCCTCGCACCCGGATTGCGTGCTGTACAACGCGTACGGCCCGACGGAGGCGTCCGTGCTCGCCACGATTCACCCAGTGGCGCGCGGCGAGGACCGGCCGCCCATCGGCAGGCCACTCGACGGCGTCCGCGTCAAGTTGCTCGACGACGCGGGCGAACGCGTCCCGGTCGGGGCGATCGGGGAGATCTGCCTCGAAGGCGTGTGCGTCGCCGACGGCTACCTGAACCGGCCGGACGAGACCGCGGCCGCCTTCGTCGCGCCTGAGCTGTACCGCACGGGTGACCGCGGGCGCTGGCGGGCGGACGGCCTACTGGAGTTCCACGGCAGGACCGACGACCAGGTCAAGATCCGCGGCAGCCGGGTCGAGCCGGGCGAGACGCGGCACGCCCTGCTGCGGCTGGCCGGCGTCCGCGACGCCGCGGTCGTGGTCAGGGACGGGGAGCTCGTGGCCTACGTGGTCACCGACGAGGACCACGGCGGTCTCGAGTCGTCGTTGTCGGGACTGCTGCCGCCGGCCCAGGTTCCGCGCCGGTGGGTGCGGGTGGAGCGGCTTCCGCTGTCCCCCAACGGCAAGCTGGCGACGTCCGCGCTTCCTGAACCGGCACTCGCGCGGGCCACGCCGCCCGCGTCGGAGCTGGAGCGAACCCTGCTCTCCGTGTGGCGGGCCGTGCTCGACCGCGACGACATCGGCGTCGACCAGTCGTTCTTCTCGGTCGGCGGGCACTCCCTGACGATGATCAGGCTGCTCAGCGAGATCCGTGCGCGGACCGGCGCCGAGGTGTCGATGGCCGAGTTCCTGCTGAGCCCGACGATCCGCGGCCTGGCCGGCAAGATCGTCGACCGGGCACCGTTGACGTACGGCCAGCAACGGCTCTGGCAGCGCCATCACGCGCGTGGGAACCCGTCCGTCTACAACATCCCGTTCCGCGTGGACGTCGACGGACCGCTCGACCTCGAGGCGGTGCGCCGGGCGCTCCGCGAACTGACGCGGCGGCACGCGGCGCTGCGCACCCGGTTCTCGGCCTCGCACCAGGAGGTCCTGCCGCACCTGGCGCTCGCGGTCGAGGTGGACGCCCTGCCCGGCGACGAGGCCGGGATCGACCGCTGGTTCCTGCGTCAGGCCGCTGAGGAGTTCGACCTGACCACCGCTCCCCTGTTCCGCGTCCGGGTGGGGAGGATCGCGGACGACCGCTGGGTGCTGGCGCTGGTCTTCCACCACATGATCTTCGACGGCTGGTCCGCGGGAGTCTTCTGGCAGGAGCTCCAGGCCCTGTACGAGGGCACACCGCTGCCGCCGCCCTCCGCACAGCACCCCGACCACGCCAGGCGCGAACGAGCCGCGGCGGACGACGGCGAGCTGACAGCGTTCTGGCGCGGAGAACTCGCGGGAGCCACGCTGCACCCGGACCTGCCGTGCGACGAGCCGCGGCCGGAGCGGCTGTCCGGTGCCGGTGCCCTCGTGCGGCGCACCTTCGGGGCGGCAGCGGTCCACGCGGCGGCCTCGGCGTCGGGGACCACCCCGAACGTGGTGATCACCGAGGTGTTCGCGCGGTGGCTCGCGGAGGTGACCGGCCGGCGGGACGTGGTGCTCGCGGTGTCCAGCTCGCGCCGGACGCTGCCGGAGCACTCCACCATGATCGGCTACGTCGGTGAGGCCGTGCTCGTCAGGATCGGCCCGGGAGAGGACGTCGCCACCCGCCTGTACTCGGCGCTCGACCACCAGGCGTTGCCCTTGAGCGAGGTCGTGCGCACCGCGATCCCGCACGAGGCCGGCACGCCGTACCCGGCGGTGCTGTTCACGGTCGTCACCACCCCGCCGCCCGCGATGACCTTGGGCACCGCGCGCACCACTATCCGCGGGACCGGAGTGCCGGGACAGGCCCGTACCGAGCTCTACGTGGTGTTCACCCTGGCGGAGGAGGAGATCACCGTGGAGGTCGAGTACTCCACCGACCTCTTCCACGCGTCGACGGTGGGCGACTGGGTCGACCTGATCGTGTCGCGGTTGTCCTGACCCGCGCCGGCCCGGGTGGCGCCCGTCCACCCGGGCCGGCGAGTCCCGTTCCCCTCACGGGTGCAGGGACCGAGACGGTGCCGCCGCAGGAACGCGGGTCAGCAGACTCGGTCCGGGTGTGGTCAGAGCACCCGTCAGGACCTGCAGACCCGAGGAGACCTCATGCCGGAACGCACCACCCGGTCCTGCACCGATCCCGGAGAAGCGTGACCATGAACCCAGAACTGCGCTTCGAGATCCTCGGTCCGCCGCGCCTGGTCGCCGGTGGCCGTCCCCGTGCGATCCGGTCCCGCAACCTGTCGGTGATCCTGACCGCCCTGCTGGTGCGGGGTGGCCGCGTGGTCAGCGTCGAGGAGCTGATCGACGAGGTGTGGCACCAGCCGCCACGGCGGGCCAGGGACGCGATCTACGTGTACATCTCCAAGCTGCGCGACCAGATCGGCGACGGGTTCGTCGACAGCCAGTTCCCCGGCTACGCCCTGCACCTGCGCGGCCGGCAACTGGACGTGCAGCAGTTCGGCAGGTACCGCGCCGACGGCCACCTCAGCATGGCGGGCGGCGACCACGAAGGGGCGGCGCGGGCGTGGCGCAACGCGCTGGCCCTGCACCGGGGCGGCGTCGTGAGCGGCGCGCACTCGGGGCCGATCCTCAGCTCGTTCGACTCGTGGCTGCGGCAGTCCCGCGTGGAGTGCGTCGAGCTCGCCGCGTGGGCACAGCTCAGCGCCGGCCTGCACCACGAGGCCATCGGCTTCCTCACGCACCAGCTGCCGCAGAACCCGCTCAACGAGATCCTGCACCAGCAGCTGATGCTGGCGTTCCTGCTGGCCCGGCACCGGGCCCAGGCGTTGCGGGTGTTCGGCAACGCCTGCCGGACGTTCTCGGACCGGCTCGGTCTGGAGCCCGGCGGTGACCTGGTCGAGGTCCACGAGATCGTGCTCGCCGACGACGTCGGCCGCGCCAAGCGGGTGATCTCCGCCGCCGTCGCGTCGCGGATCAGCTCGCACCGGTCATCACTGGCGTCCTGACGGGAACGGGTGGGGAGCGCGCCGCGCTCCCCACCCGTCCTCAGCACTGCCGGGCGGTGGCCCTGCCAACGCTCATGTACGTGAACCCGTGCCCTGCCTGGTCGGCCGGGTCGAGCAGGTTGCGGCCGTCGAACAGCAGCGGGGTGCTCATCACCTCGGCGGCCTTGCCCCAGTCCACGTCGTGCAGCTCCGGCCACTCCGTGACGATCACCGCGGCGTCGCAGTCCGCGACCGCCGCGAGCACGTCGTCCTTGCGTTCCACCTGGTTCCACGGCGTGTCGGTCAGCTCGGGCGCCATCGGGTCCCAGGCGGTGACGACCGCTCCCTCGGACAGCAGCCGCGCCGCGATCACCGCGCTGGGCGCCTGCCGCATGTCGTCGGTGCCGGGTTTGAAGGTCAGCCCGAGCAGGGCGACCTGACGGCCGCGCAGACCCCCGAGCTCGGACCTCACCCTGGCGACCGCACGCCGGGCCTGGAGGTCGTTCACCTCGATGACGGCGCCGAGCAGCGGCAGCGGCAGCCCGCAGTTGGAGGCGATCGCCCGCAGCGCCCTCGAGTCCTTGGGGAAGCAGGACCCGCCGTAGCCGAGTCCTGCCTTCAGGAAGTGCGGGCCCAGCCGGTGGTCCCGGCCGACGACCGCCGCCACCTCCTCCACGTCCGCCCCCGTCGCCTCGCACACGGCGGCGATCTCGTTGATGAACGTGATCTTCGTGGCGAGCAGGGCGTTCGCCGCCATCTTGGCCATCTCCGCGGACGCCACGGACACCTCCTGCACCGGCGCGTCGATGCCCCTGTGCAGACGGGCGACCAGAGCGGCCACCTCCTGGTCGGCCGCGCCGACGACGATGCGGTCCGGGTTCAGGAAGTCCCGGACCGCGGTGCCCTCCGCGGTGAACTCGGGGTTGGAGGCGTACCCGACGTGACCCATGCCGGCGGCGTCCAGGGCGACGCGCACCCGGTCGCCGGTCCCGACCGGAACGGTCGACTTCATGACCACGGTCGTCAGCCGCGGCGCACCCCTCAGGTCCTCGACGACGGACCAGACCCGGGACAGGTCGGCGTCGCCGGACGCGCTGGGCGGCGTGTCCACGCAGACGAACGCCACCTCGGCGGTCCTCAACGCCTCCTCGGCGTCGAGGGTGAACCGGAGCCGTTCCGCGTTCCCGGCGATCAGGTCGCCCAGGCCCGGCTCGTGAATCGGCACCTCGCCGCGGCGCAGGGCGTCGACGCGGTCCGGCCGGATGTCGCGCACGGTGACCCGGTGGCCCAGCTGCGCCAGGCAGGCACCGGTGACCAGGCCGATGTAACCGGCCCCGAACACCGCGATGTCGTGCATGCGTCCCACCTCATTCCTCCTGCACCTCACCAGGCGAGGGCGGTCACCGCTCAGACGTAGGGGCCCTCGACGGCGAGCCGGCGGCCCGCCTCCGCCAGCCGCTCGCGGACCTCGTCGGCGTGCGTGCCGGTGACGATCACCCAGCCCGCCCGGCCCCAGAAGTCGATCGGCGGGGGCTCGATCACCGTGCCGCGCGGCCGCAGTTCCCCGACCTGGTGCACCCACGGCTGGGCGCGGAGGTCGGGTGCCTCGGCCAGCCCCTCGAACAGCTGGGGGCGCTGCGGGTAGAGGAACTTCAGCCCGGCGGCCAGATCAGGCACGATCTCCGCCTCCAGTTCCTCGCCGAGGGCGGCGGACACCAGCAGCGAGCCGATGCTCAGGCCGAAGGCCATGTGGACCATCTTCGACAGCATGTCCCCGCCCGGACGGCCGTTGAGCTCGATGATGCGAGGTCCCTTGGAGGTCATCTTCACCTCGACGTGGGACAGCGTCCGGTCGATGCCGACGGCCAGCACGGCGGCACACGCCAGGGCGAAGCCCTCCGCGAGCGGCTCGATGTCGAGCGCGCCCTCGCCGCACACGTAGCCGATCTCGATCGGGTGCGGGTCGAAGTCGAACGACTTGGGGCACCAGTAGAGGACCTCGGCCTTGCCGCCGCTGCTCCACACGTCGACGTCGAACTCGACTCCGTCGAGGAACTCCTCGATGAGGATGCCGTCGCTGACCATGCCCTTCTTGTCGATGTCGGCCGCGAGCCGGAAGTACCGGACGAAGTCCTCGGGGTCGTCGATGCGGCAGACCCCGGCGCTGCCGGACAGCGCGCGCGGTTTGACGATGAGCGGGTAGCCGATCTGCTCGGCCACCTCCAGCCCCTCCTCGACGTCGTGCACCAGCACGGAGACAGTCGGCGACAGCTCCGCGAGGACCTCGCGCTGGCGCAGCTTGTCGCGGCAGATCTCCGCCGCCCTCACCGGCAGACCGGGAATCCCCAGGGCCTCGGCGAGCTGGGCGGCCAGCAGGACGTCCGGTTCGTTGTAGGTGATGACGGCCTTCACGTCGTGGCGCTCCACGAGCTTGCGCGCCTGCTCCAGCGGGAACGGGTGCGCGTCGGGGTCGTAGGTCTCGAAGTCCGTGACCCACGGCTTCTGCCAGGTCGGTTCCACGACGTCCAGCAGGACCACGTCGGCCGCGGTGCCCAGGTGCGACAGCAGGTGTTCGTGGCCGATCTGGTAACCGGAACCGACCAGCAGCAAGGTCTTCGGTGAGGCCGGACGCGCCGGCAGCGGAAGTTCCACGTGAGGGCTCCTCAGTGCGAAGTGGGTTCCAGACGCCGTGTCGTGCGGCGCCGGAACGAGAACAGGGCGTACAGGGCCAGACCGAACCCGCCGAACTGGAGCACGAAGTAGGCGCCGACTCCGGCGACCTCGATGGCCGGCAGGAGGATCAGCGGAGCGATGAACGTGCCCAGACCGTGCGCCAGGGACGTGGCCGCGGCGTAGGACTCCAGCGAGTGCGGCGGTGCCGTCCTGGTGACCAGGGGCTGGACGCTCGGCGCGATCAGGCACTCGCCCACGGCGAACAGGACGCCGAAGGCCGCACCCAGCGCCAGCTTGGACAGCGTGCCGGACGCCAGCAGCGCGCACCCGAGCACGGCGGCCGCGACCGTCCACGACACGATCGCGGCGGCGAGTGCCGCGACGTAGCCGATGCGCTCGACGACGCGCAGGGCGAGGCCCTGCAGGACGATGACGCCGCCGGTGTTGCAGGCGATGACGATGCTGATCGCCGTCACCGACAGCTGGGCGTTGCCGAGGATCGCCGGGACGACCGAGTCGAACTGGCCGAGTCCGAAGATGACCGCGCAGAACTGGAACACGAGCAGACACAGGAAGACCGGGTCGCGCAGAGCCGCTCCGCGCACCCGCCGTGAGGCGTCCTGCGGCAGGTGCACGGGGACCTCTCCGCGCTTGCGCACCAGGCTGACCAGCACCGCGCCGTGGACCAGGTAGCTCACGGCGTTGACGACGAGACAGGCGGTGTAGCCGCCGGTGCCGAAGTGCAGGACGGCTTGACCGGCCAGCAGGGTTCCCGCGGTCATCGTCACCGCGGTGACGCGGTTCTGTCCCGCGAGGACCCTGCTGAGCGCGTCGTCGCCGAAGACGCGGTTCAGGACCGGCGTCTGCACGGCGTAGTACATGCCGGTTCCCGCGCCGGACAGCGCGGCGGCCACCACGACCAGCGGAACGGAGTCCGCCACGGCGAACAGGCCCCAGCCGACGGCCTGCAGGAGCGCGGCCGCCGCCACCGACGTGCCGGGTCCGTGCACCCGGCCGATCCGGATGGCCAGCGGGTTCACCACCAGGCCGCCCAGCGAGAACACGGCGAAGTAGAGCGAGACGCCCGACAACGGCAGGTGCAGCACCTCCCGCAGGTAGATCACCGTGATCGGGAGCATCAGGCCGCTGCCGAACGTGGTGACACCCCAGCCGGCCAGGAACGCGCCGTAACCGGGCAGGGGTGCTCGGGAGGTCCTCGCACTCACGACATCACCCGCCCTCCGGGCGCGGCTCCGGCGAGAGCACCGGCGGGGGCGACCATGTCGAGGGCCTGCTCCGGGGTCGCGGCGAGGCGCAGGATGCTCGCGTCGCGCACGAAACCCCGGCGCCCCAACTCTTCCACGTACTCGATCAGCGACCGCCAGTCGTCGTCCACGTCGAGCAGGACGATGGGACCGACGTCCTGGCCGAGCGCGGCCATGGACACCACCTCGAGCACCTCGTCGAGCGTGCCGTAGCCGCCTGGCAGCGCGATGAAGGCGTCCGAGCGGTCGATCATCACGCGCTTGCGTTCCAGGAGGTCGTCCGTGAGCACGATCTCCTGGGGTGGCAGGTCGTCGCCCATCTCCTTGGCGCGCAGGAACTCCGGGATGACGCCGAGGATCGGCGCGCCCCCCGCGGACGCCCCGCGCGCCACCGCGCCCATCAGGCCGACACCGCCGGCGCCGTAGACGAGCCGGTGACCGCGAGCGGCCAGGCCGGCGCCGAGCGCGGTGGCGGCCTCCGCGTACCGGGCCGACGGCCCGGACGCGAAGCCGCAGAAGACGCCGAGCGACAGCGGGCGTTCAGAGATATCCATAGCTGAGCCAGCCTCCGTCGACGACCAGGGTCTGGCCGTTGATGTAGTCGGCCTCCGGTGAGGCCAGGAACAGGACGGGTCCGACGATGTCCGCCGGCCGGCCGCGCCGGCCGGACGGGATGCGACCGACGATGGCGTCCTCGTCGAGCGCCGCCGGGTGCGGGGTCTCGATGCGGATCATGCCGGGGGCGACCGCGTTGACGTTGACGTTGTGCGGTGCCCACTCCACGCCCAGGCTGCGGGTCAGCTGGAGCACGCCGCCCTTGCTCGCCGCGTACAACGCCCGTTCGGGAAACGCGGTGTAGGACAACAGGGACGCGAAGTTGACGACCTTGCCGTGGCCCTGCTCGACGAGGTGGGCGCCGAACGTCTTGCAGGCCAGGAAGGTGCCGAGGACGTTGGTGTCCATCAGGGTCCTGGCGGAGTCGAGCGGGAACCCGGTCGTGGGGCCGAGGTCGAAGACGCCGGCGGCGTTGACGAGGACGTCCAGGCCGCCGAACCGGCCGACCACCTGGTCGGCCGCCTCGCCCATCGCCTGCTCGTCCGCGACGTCGACCGCCACGGCCACGGCCTCGGCGCCGAGTTCCTCGATCTCGGCGGCCACGGACTTCACCTGGGACTCGGTGCGGGCCAGCACCGCGACCTGGTCACCGCGGGCGGCGAAGCCGAGGGCGACGGCACGCCCGATCCCCCGGCCTCCCCCGGTGACGACGACCCGCATCAGAGGGCCCGGAACTCGCCGAACCAGTGCAGCTGGTCGGGCTTCGCCTGCGTGGGAACGTTGCGGTAGATGTAGAGGCCCACGCACTCGAAGCGGTCGGCGGTGAACGTCGACAGGATGTCCTCGCTGGTGATGCGGCGCGGCCCGGTGCCCGGGACCATCTTGTCGGAGAACGAGTTCAGCAGGAACAGGCCGCCGGGCTTGAGCAGGCGGTGCACCTCGTCGGCGTAGCGGGAGCGGACGTCGTCGCGCATGTTGTGGAACACGAACGAGTCGGTGACGACGTCGGCCGACGAATCCGGCAGCGGCACGTCGAGAACGTCGCCCTGGATGAACTCCGCACCGGCGCCGGCGAGCGCGGCCCAGCGGCTCGCCCTCGCGACGGCGTCCGGGGAGAGGTCGACGCCGGTGACGTCCAGTCCCTGCACCGAGAGGAACACGGCGTCGACACCGGGGCCGCTGCCGAGGTCGATCAGGCGCTGCCCCGGCTTGAGCGTGCCGTCGATGACGCGCTTGATCAGTTCCAGGCCGGGGGAAGCGTTGAACCAGGAGAGCTTGGCCAGCGGCTCCTCGCCGTAGACGGTGGAAAAGGTGTCGGTCCAGCTCTGCCTGAAGGCGGTCATCGGGTGATCTCCTCGGTCGTACCGCTGTCCTCAGCGGTGGTGGTGTCATCGGTCAGAAGGCGGACGTATCCGGGGACGGCCGGGATCCGGTCGTCCGGGAGTGCGAGGACCACGTTGTCCCCCGAGCGGGATTCGACGACGAACCCCGCGAAGCGGTAGGTGACGAGCATCTGGCGGTTGCGGTCCGTCTGCCGGAAGTGGGCGACGGTGCGGGCATCGTGCGCGGCGGCCGTGCGCGCGATCGCCGCGATGAGAGCGCTGCCGACGTTGCGGCCCATGACCCTGCAGGACATGAGAAGCAGCCGGATCGTCCATTCAGGACCGGTGGACAGCACGGCGAGGCCGATGGTGCCGTAGGTGCCGAAGCAGTCGTCGAGCTCGGCGACGAGCACCCGGTGGCCGGGGTCCCGCACGAGAGCGGCGAGCTCCTCCTGGTCGAAGGTGATGCCGGTGGTGTTGAGCTGGTGGGTGCGCTGGGTCAGCTCCGCCGCGCGGTCCAGATCGGCCTCGGTGGCCTCGCGCACCCGCAGCGTCATCTCCAGCGAGGCCAGGAACTCCTCGTTCGGGCCCTGGAAGGTCTCCTCGTGTGAACGACGGCGGTCCTCCGCCCGGTACATCTCCCGGCGGCGGGCGGCGTCGGCGGTCACCTGCCTCGGCAGGACGTGGCCGGCTTCGACGAGGTCGTGCAGCTCCTGCCGGGTCATGCAACGGACCTCGGGCAGCTCCCGCGCCACCTCGGCCCGTTCGAACTCCGAGTCGTCGACGAACAGCACGCTGTCGGCGGCGATGTTCAGAGCCCGCACCAGGTTCCGCAGCGAGGAGGACTTGGCCGACCAGCCGACCTGCGGGTGCAGGAAGTACTCGTCGAGCCCGAACTCGCGCAGCCGGTCCTCGACGGGTCCGGGTTCGTTGCGGCTGGCGACGGACTGGAGGATGCCGTGCTCGTCGAGGACGCGCACGAGCTCGCGGTTGGCGTCGGGGACGAGGAGGTCGTCGCCCTCCAGGAGGGTTCCGTCCCAGAGGGTGTCGTCCAGGTCCCAGACCACGCACTTGACGGTCTTCACCGTCGTGGCCGGTGTCATCACTGCCGTCCTTTCCACGCGGCGCCGGGATCGCGCAGCAGCGCGGTGGCCACGACGTCCTGGAGCACCTCGGTCGGTCCCTCGATCACCTCGTGCACCCGCGCCGCGGCGACGAGCCGGGCCAGGGGGTGGTCCTCGGTCTGGCCTTCCGCGCCCAGCAGGCGCGAGGCGGTGGCGGTCACGGTGCTCGCCGCACGGGAGGCCAGGAGCTTGGCGCGGGCCGCGGTCACCGCCGCCGTCGGCGCACGGTCCTCGACCTCCCGTGCGGCCACGCGCACGTAGTGGGCCGCCGAATCGGCTGCCAGCGCGGCGTCGGCGAGCAGACCGCGCACGAGCTGCTGGTCGCCGAGCACCCGGTCGCCCTTCGCACGGCTGGCGGCGTGGGCGACGACCAGGTCCAGCGCCGCCTGGGCGACGCCCACCGCGCCGGCGGCGACGTGGAGCCGCCCCAGGGTGAGACAGGACGTCGCGACGAAGGGGATGCCCGTGCCCGGCCGCCCCACGGCGTGGCCGGCGGGCGCGGTCGCACCGTCGAACGTGACCCTGGCGAGCCGCGCGGCCCGCAGCCCCGCCGTGCGGGGTTCCGGCTCGGCCCGCACACCGCTTCCCGCCTCCACGAACGCGCAGCTGTCCAGCTCGTTCGTGAGCCCGAAGACGAGGTGGGCGTCGGCGATCTGCCCGAACGACAGCCAGCGCTTCACGCCGGTGACGCGCAGGACGTCGCCGTCGCGGTCGATCCTGGTGGCGAGCGCCCCGGCGTCGGCGCCTCCGCCGGTCTCGGTGAGGGCGAAGGACGCGATGATCCGGCCGGTGGCCAGTTCGGGCAGGTAGCGGTCGCGCACCTCCGCGGAGGCGAAGCGGCGCAGGGCGTGGCACACCATGGCGTGGACCACGAGCAGGCTGTGCAGGCTGGGCGAGGCGGCGGCCACCCGCCGGTGCACCTCGACCACGTCCTCCAGCGGGAGGTCGCTGCCGTGGTACGCGGTGCCGACGGTGATGCCGAGCAGTCCCTGCCGGGCCAGCTCGTCGACGTCCTCGCGGGGGACGGCACCCGCGCGTTCCCACGCCGTGGCGTTGTCGGCGAACCGCTTGTCGCACAGCACGTCCAGCACGACCGGCGGTGCCGCGGTGCTCACGCCGCCACCCTGCGCGCGACCAGGTCGGCCAAGCCCCGCACGGAGTCGAAGTTGACCAGCTCGAGGTCCTCGTCGCTCACCTCGACGCCGAAGGTGCGCTCGACGAAGTCGACCATCTGGACCGCGGCGATCGAGTCCAGCACGCCACCGGAGATCAGCGGCCGGTCGTCCTCGATGCCGGAGGTGCCGCTGAGCCGGATGATGAACTCCCGCACCACGGCGGTGATGTCGGTCGTGCTCTGAGCAGTCATCGTTTCAGTTCCCGTCGTAGGAGTAGAAGCCCTGGCCGCTCTTGGCGCCGGTCCGGCCCTCGTCGACCATCCGGCGCAGGTGCGCGTGGGTGGCGAACTCGTCGGTCCCGTAGTGCTCGTGCAGGACCTCGAGGGTGCGCACCACCGTGTCGACACCGATCAGGTCGGCCGTGCGCAACGGGCCGGAGGTGTGGCCGAGGCAGCCCTTGAACAGGTCGTCGACCTGGCTCGGCGTGGCGACACCGTCCGCGACGACGGCGGCGGCGAGGTTGACCACCGGCATCAGGATCCGGTTGATGACGAAGCCGGGGGCGTCGTTGACGACGACGGACCTCTTGCCCATGCGCCCCAGCAGGCCGTCCACATCGGCCAGCGCCTTGTCCGAAGTGGACGGTGCGCAGACGACCTCCACCATGTCGATGCGGTCGACCGGGTTCATGAAGTGCGCGCCGACGACGCGGCCGGGGTCGGTCAGGCACTGCGCCAGGCTCGCGATGGGCACGGCCGAGGTGTTGGCGGCGATGGTGACGTCCGGCGCCAGAACTTTGTCCAGCAACGGGTACAACTCGCGCTTGCCCTGCTCGGACTCGGTCGTGTTCTCCACGACGAAGCCGGCGTCGGCCACGTCGGACAGGTCGGTGGTGGGACGGACGTCCAGCTGCCGCCGTCCCGTCCCGCCGAGCAGGGCGGCCAGCCTCTCGTGCCGCCGGATCGCCGCGCGGGCCGCGTCCAGGGCGGCCGGGTCGGTGTCGACGAGGACGACGGCGTAGCCCGCCGCGGCGGCGGCGTGCGCGACGCTGGAGCCGATGACGCCGGCCCCGATCACTCCGAGGGTGGGTGCGGTCATGACGCGGGACTCCCGTGGTCGAGGGGTTCGGGGGCGGCGAGCCAGGCCTCCACCTCGCGCGTCATGCCGCCGAGGGTCGCGGAGGCGAAGACGACGGAGGACGGGACGGCCCGTCCGGTGAGCTCCTGGAGGCCGGCGATCAGGTGCACGCCCATCAGGGAGTCGCCGCCGAGGTGGAAGAAGTGGTCGTCGGGGTGCACCTCGCGCAGACCGAGCAGGATCCGGAAGCGGTGGGCCAGGAACTGCCCGACCGGCGTGCCGGGTGCCTCGTCCTGCTGCTGTGGCACCGGTGTGTCCTGTACAGACTCGTTGTGCCGCAACGGGGTCACGGTCGACCACGGATCGGCGGGTGGCTCGGTGTCCGGCAGGTACCTGCGGCGCACCAGGGCCCGCGGGGGCAGGGTGGTGCGGCGCCGCGGCCCGGTGTGCAGGCGTGGCCAGTCGGACTCGACGCCGTGGGTCCACAGTTCGCCCAGCGCCTCCAGCAGGATCTGCCGGTCGCCCGCGTTCTCGTAGGACTGCCGGACCGTGCGGACGCACACGGCGTCCGGGTCGGTCTGGGCGATCCACGGCCGGGCGGTGCCGGGCCCGACCTCGACGAGGACGCGGTGCCGGGCGAGGACCAGTTCGCTCGCCTCGCGGAACCGCACCCGGCTGACCATGTGGTCGTGCCAGTAGCCGGACTCGGGAGTCTCCCCGTCCAGCCAGGCGCCGAGCACGCTCGACGCGATGGGGATGCGGGCGGGCTTGAGGTCCACCGCGCGCAGGTCCTCACCGAGCAGCGCGGCGGCGCCGGCCAGCTGCGGCGTGTGGAACGGGTGCGCGGCGTCCACGGGCAGTGCGGTGAACCCCTCCGCGCGCAGGCGCTCGGCCAGTGCCTCCACGGCGTCCGGACGGCCGGAGAACACGCAGTGCCCCGGCCCGTTCTCGGCCGCGATCCAGGTGTCCTCGACCGCGTGCTTCTCGACCTCCTCGGCGGCGGCGAGCACGCTGAGCATCGCGCCGGGCCCGGCGGTCTTGACCAGGTCGGCGCGGCGGGCGACGGCGGCCATCGCGTCCTCGACGCCGATGACCCCGGCCAGCACGGCCGCCACCCACTCCCCCAGGCTGTGGCCCAGCAGCGCGGCCGGGCGGATGCCGAGGTCCATGAGCGTGCGGGCCATCGCGTGTTCCATGCAGAACAGCGAGAGGTGCACCTCGCGGAGCTCGCGAGGAGCGGGAGTGCCACCGCCGCGGCGCAGCAGGGCGCGCAGGTCCACGCGGTCGCCCTGGCGGTCAGGACGTGCGGGTTCGGTCGCGAACGAGCGGCCCACGGCACCACGGGTCAGCGCGTCGGCGACTTCGGCGACCTCGTGGAGGTGACGGGCGAAGAGAGGGTCCGTGCGGGCCAGCTCGGCGCCCATTCCCGGGTAGTGGCTGCCGATCCCCGGCAGCACGAACACCACCTCGGGGGCGTCGCCGGTGGTGTGGCCGCGCTGGATCCGCAGCCGGTCGCCGGCGAACGCACCGGCGACCTCCGTCCCGGAGCGCACGACCGCGTAGGCGCGGTGCGGGTAGCGGTGCCGTGAGGTCTGGGTCGTCCAGGCGACGTCCGCGACCCGCGCGGGGTTCTCGCCCAGGTCGTCGCGCAGGCGGTCCAGGTCGGCGTCCAGGGCCTCCGGGTGGTGGCTGGAGACCAGCACCAGGTCGCTGCCGCCGGACTCCGGCGTCACCGGGACCTCCGGCGCCTCCTCCAGCACGACGTGGCAGTTCGTGCCGCCCAGCCCGAAGGCGCTCACCCCGGCCCGCCGGGGCCTGCCCGGCGTGGCGGGCCAGTCCAGGGCCTCGGCCAGGGGGCGCAGCACGCCGGACCGGGCGGCGAGGTCGGCGGGCAGCCGTTCGAAGTGCGGGGTGGCGACGAGCCGCCGGTTCCGCAGGGACAGCACGGCCTTCGCGAAACCCGCGAGCCCGGCCGCCTCCCGCAGGTGTCCGAGACCGCCCTTCACCGCCCCGACGTGGACGGGATGACCGGCGTCGGCGAACACCTCGGCCAGCGCCGACCACTCGGTGGAGTCACCGATGCGGGTTCCGCTGCCGTGCGCCTCCACGTAGTCGACGTCCCCGGGAGCGAGGCCCGCCACGTCCAGCGCGGCCCGGACCACCTCGACCTGGGCTGCGGCGTCGACACCCGCGAACCCCGACTTGCCGGAGCCGTCGTTGTTCATGGCGGTGCCGCGCACGACGGCCCAGACCTCGTCGCCGTCGCGCACCGCGTCGGCCAGCCGCTTGAAGACCACCGCTCCGGCACCGTCACCGGGGACGGAGCCGCCCGCGACCGCGTCGAACGGACGGCACACACCGTCCGCGGAGCCGATGCCGCCGAGCGGAGCGTCGTAGCCGCCGGGAGCGGGAACCCGGACCGACGACACCGCGGCCACGGCCAGGTCGCTGCCGTGGTTCAGCAGGTCCTGCACCGCCAGGTGCACGGCGGTCAGCGCGGTGGAGCAGGCCGACTGCACGGTGACGGCGGCGCCCTGCAGGCCGAGCCGGTAGGCGATGCGGGTGGCGGCGTAGTCGCCGCGGTTGGTCACCTCGAGCGACTGGGCGTCGACTCCCGGACGGCCTGCCAGCGCGCTGCCGACCCACCGCTCGTAGTCGCTGTGCCCGACCCCGGCGTAGACGCTGACGGCCGGCGTGGCGGCACGGTCCACGTTCGCGGTGGTGAGGGCCTCGTCGGCGGCCTCCAGCAGCAGTCGTTGCTGGGGATCGGTCAGCAGGGCCTCGGACGGGGCGATCCCGAACCGGGCCGGGTCGAAGTGGCCGGGGCTCGGCACGGATCCGTACGCGGGCACGAACGTGCCGCCGGGCGTGTCCCGTCGCGTGATGGCGTCCTCACCGGCGTCGAGGATCGACCAGTACCGGTCGACGCTGTCACAACCGGGCAGCCGCACGGACAGGCCGACGACCGCGACGGCGTCCTCGTGGTCGAGTTCGTTCACGTCGGTCACCTCCTTCGGCGTGAGGGGCGGCGCTCGGACGGCCGCCGTGCGGGCGTGCGAGCGGGTTCGTCCTCGTCCAGCAGCCGGGCGCACCCGCGCGGGGTGCCGGCGGCGAACACGTCGGCCAGCGCGAACTGCCTGCCGCTCGCGGCTTCGAGCGCGCCGCGCAGCAACATCAGGCGCAGCGAGTCGCCGCCGAGCGCGAAGAAGTCGTCGTCGACGCCGACCTGGTCCAGGCCCAGGACACGGGCGACGAGCTCGGCGGCCCTGCGCTGCCCCTCGGTGGCCGGCTCGGCGTACGGCACGTCGATCTCGGGGCGGGTGCGGGACGAGACGCGCAGCGCCTTGCGGTCGACCTTGCCGCTGCCCAGCAACGGCAGCGCGGGCACCGAGGCCATCCGCGCCGGGACCATGAAGTCCGGCAGGCGTTCCGCGAGGTACTCGCGCAGTCGCTGCACGGGCACCTCCTCGCCCTCGGGCACGACGTAGGCGACGAGTGCGGCGCCCTGGTCGGGATCGGGCGCGCTGACGACGGCGGCGTTGGCCACGCCGGGGTGACCCCGCAGCACGATCTCGACCTCGGCCGGTTCCACCCTTTGGCCGCGCACCTTGACCTGGTCGTCGGCCCGGCCCAGGTACCGCACCTCGCCGCCGGGCAGGTACCGGGCGACGTCACCGGTCCTGAACAGGAGCGGGGGCGCGGAATCGTGCCGGTTGGGCAGGAACCGCTCCTCGGTCAGGTCCGGCCGGCCGAGGTATCCGTCGGAGAGCCCTGGACCGCCGGTGTGGATCTCGCCGGGGATGCCGGGCGGCACCAGGCGGCCGACCGGGTCGCACAGGTAGATCCGCATGTCGAGCGGGACGCCGACGTTGGTGCCGGGCCCGTCTTCTCCTGCTGCTGCCGGGGCCGCGGTGCGGTGGCAGACGTAGTCGGCCTCGCTGAGGGTGTAGGTGTTGTGGACCTCGAAGCCCAGGGAGCGCAGTTCCCCTTCGAGGTCCTCGCCCAGCGCCTCTCCCCCGACGAACACGTGCCGCAGCGCGGGTGCCGTGCGGAACGCGGGCTGGGTGAGCAGCAGCCGCAGCATCGACGGCACGAAGCTCACGGTCGTGATGCGTTCGTCGTGGATCAGCTCGGCGAGGTAGCGGTCGTCGCGGTCGCGACCCGGCTCGGCCAGCACCGCGGTGCCACCACCGGCCAGCGGCCAGACGAACTCGCGGAAGCTGATCGGGGACTTCAGCAGGTGCCGGTCCTCGGGGCCGAGGCGGTAGAGACCCTGTTCCAGCCGGATGCGCGAGGTGTGCATGCGGTGCGGGCGCACGACTCCCTTGGGCGTGCCGCTGCTGCCGGAGGTGAACAGCACGTACGCCGTGGTGTCCGGCCGTGCGGTGTCCGGCGGCGGGCCGGCCGGCTGGTCGAGGGCGAGCAGGGCGTCGACCTTCAGGGCGTCGTCGCCGACAGCGGTGTGCCCGCTGGCCGTGGTGAGCACCGCCACCGGTTCGGAGAGAGCGAGGAGGTCCGCGGCGCGCGGTGCGGGCAGGGCCGGGTCGAGGTAGACGAACCCGCCGCCCGCCTTCCAGATGCCGAGGATCGCGGTGAACAGGTCGAGGTCCCGTTCGCCGGTCAGCACGACGAGGTCGCCGGGAGCGCCGACGTGCGGGAGCAGGGCGTGCGCGAACCGGTCGGACGCGCCGTCCAGTTCTCCGTAGGTGAGGTCGGTGTCGCCGTGGCGCAGGGCGACCGCGTCGGGCGTGCGGGCGCTCTGCTCGCGGAAGAGCTGGTGCAGCGTGACGTCGGCGTGCGGGGTGTGCGGGGCGTTCCAGGTCTCGAGCAGGAGCTCGCGTTCCTCCGGCAGCAGCAGGTCGACGTCGCCGGCGGCCCTGTCCTGGCCGACGGCGAGCTCATCGGCGAGCAGCGCCAGGTGCCGGGCGACGCGGTCCGCGCTGCCGGCGTCGAGCACGGTGGTGTCGTGCAGCAGGGTGAGCCCCCCGCCGTCGGCCACCACCGTCCACACGGGACGGCCGACCTCGGCGCGGGCGGACAGCACCGCGACGTAGGGCTCACCGTCGCCGGGAAGCGGGGCGGGTCGCGGCCGGACGGCGCCGGCGAGTGCGCCCAGCGGCGTGGTCTCCTGGTCCGCCCCGGTCTCGTGGCGCACGACGGTGTGACCGTCCTCGGCGAGTCCGACGACCTCCCAGCCGGTGCCGTAGCGGTGCAACAGCAGCCGGGTCAGCGCGGCCAGGACTGCGGGCGCCCCGGATCGCGACAGCAGGGCGGACGCGGACGCGGTCAGCGGTGCGGTGGCGTGCCGGAGCACCGGCTCGCCGTGCTCGGGAACGCGCTGCGGAAGGGTGATCATCGGCGTTCCCCGCCCGCCGCGGTCGCGAGTCCGGCCCGGCGCCGCAGCACCGAGCGGGCCGCCGCCATGCCGGTCGCGGCGCCGTAGGTGATGCCGATGATCTTCGAGGAGCTGTCGCCGACGAAGTACAGGCCGGGGATCGACGACTCGAGGTCGTCGGAGAGGTCGAGGTCCGGGAAGAGCCGCTCGACGACGGGGGCGGCGACGGTGGAGGTGCCGGGCACCATCCCGGGGTGCAGGGCGTTGAGGCGGTCGACCATCGCCAGCACGTCGCGCACCAGCGACGCGGGCAGGCACTCGCGCAGGTCGCCGTGGTGGTAGTTGATCAGACTGGTGGTCAGGGGGCCTTCGGGGACGGGCCGCCCCGCCAGCTGGTCCACAGTGGACACCACCGGCCTGCCTCCGCCGTAGGCGGAGACCTTCGCGGCGAACGCGGCGGCGTGCTCGGTGCCGTCGACGCCCTCCGGCAGGTCGACGGTGGTGAGGACCCCCATGTTCGACTTGCTGGTGGGCTGGTTGAGGCAGTGCTGGCCGTCGAGCGCGACGGCGTCGAGGAACCCGTACTGCATGACCCGTCCGCCGCCGCAGACGCAGAACGTCCGCACGGAGTGGCCCTCCTCGTTGAGGAACGACAGCTTCGGGTTGTGGCAGCCGTTCAGCAGGTGGTCCAGGTCTTCCCGCCGCGTCTCCAGGCGCACGCCGAGGTCGACGCGGCCGCTCGACCGGTGCGCCACGCCGATGCGGCCGATGAGGTCGCGCACCCACGGCAGGCCGAGCTTGCCCACGCCCACCACGACGTCGTCGGCGTGGAACACGGCCGGTCCGCCGGGAGTCACCGCGCGCACTTCGAACGTGCCGTCGTCGAGCGGCTCGACGTCCTCGACGCGGTGGTGCAGCAGGACGCTGCCGCCGTTCGCCTCCAGTTCCGCCTTGAGGCGGGCGATCACGACCAGCGAGTCGTCGACCGTGACGCTCTGGGAGTACGCGGTGTCGACGTGCTGGAACATCGAGCCGAAGGAGTCGTCGTGTGCGGACTCCTCGGGCTCGGCCGGCGGCAGGCCCAGCTCGTAGAAGATCCGGTACGCCTCGGCGATCAGCTCCTGGGCGCGGTCGAACGACCCGAGCGCGCGCTCCAGGCCGCTGTAGGAGCGGACCGTGCCGTCCGGCGCCGACTCGATCTTCGAGCGGGTGAGCGACGAGATGTAGCCGAGGTTGGTGTCGAAGTGGAAGGCGGCGCCGCCCAGTCCGGTCAGGCAGGTGCAGCGCGGGCACTGCAGCCGGAACTTCTCGGCGTCCTTCACCGAACGGCCGTCCATCCTGGCCACCAGGCGGGAGCACAGGCTCTCCCTCATGTCGCCGCCGGCTTCCAGCAGGGCGACGCGGCGGCCGGCGCGCACCAGGGTCAGGGCCGCGAACAGACCGGCGGGGCCGCCGCCGATGACCACGGCGTCCGTCCGGACCGGCGTGGCGGAGGTGTCAGACATCGTTGCTCCCGAGGACCGAGGGGCGTCGTTCGAGGTAGCGCTCGAGGAAGGGGCGGTAGAAGAGCCGGCTGGTGTCGCGGCCCTCGGCCTCGATGCGTTCGATCAGCCACTGGCAGGTGAACGGCAGCAGGTCGAGCACGCGGCCGGGTTGCTGGCCGGTGTGCGTGGCGTAGTGGACGAGACCGCGGGCCAGGACGGAGCCGAACCAGTGCTCGCCGTCGAAGACCTTGTCGTAGAGCCAGTCGAAGTCGTGGTCCTGGTAGTCGGGGAAGACGGCGAGCGCCGTGGTGACGAGCAGGTTGACCACGTCCATGGCCGCGATGCCGGTGGAGCGGTAGTCCTCGAAGTCGAGCACCCTCGCGGTGCCACCCGCCGGGTCGCAGCGCACGTTCCACGGGCCGAGGTCGCCGTGCGTCGGCGCGAGCAGCGCGGTGCGCAGGGCGTCGTCGGCGTGCTTGACGCCGAACTCGGGCGTGCGGACGTAGTGGGCGGCCGTCTGAAGGGCGAGTTCCGGTGTGGTGGTGACCGCGGGACCGGCGGTGTGCAGCTCGACCACGCGGTCCACGGCCGGGCGGAGCACCCGCCACAGCAGCTCGGGGGTGTCCACGCCCGTCACGGCGGTGGGCAGGTCCACGCCGGGCAGGTAGGTCATGGTGAACCCGTCGCCCAGCGCGTCGAGCGGTGCCGGGCAGCCCAGCGGCGACGGTGGCTGGAACGAGCGCAGGACGTCGAACTCGTGGGCGAGCTTCGGGTCCGTCCGCGACAGCGGGATCTTGGCCACCGAGACCGGTTCGCCGTCCACGTCGAGGCGGACGAACGTGCGGCGGCGCACCTTGCGGGCGCTGGCCGGGGTCCAGGTGCTGGTGCTCACCCGGTCCGGCGACACCTCGCCCAGTCCGGTGCGGTCGCGGTGGGCGGCGAGCATGAGCCGGGCGATCTCGTCGGTGTCGACGGTGCGCTCGGCGAGGTCGGCGAGGGTCACGACGTCCTCCCGGCAGGGGTCAGGCGGTCACCGACGTGGGCCAGCAGGTCGGCGAGGGCGGGGCCGCCGAGCAGCCCGCCGAGCTCGTCGACGGCGGCGGCGCGTTCGGAGGCGGTCAGCCGCCGGTAACCGGCGAGCCGCTCGTTCAGGTAGTCGGCGAAGGAGCGGTACGCGGCCTCGTCCGAGACGAGTTCGCGGGTGAGGCGGTCGAGCGCCCGCGTGCCCTCCAGGTCGTCCTCCGGCACCTCGAACCGCGTGCCGAGGTCGACGAGGCTGGCCGCGTTGTCCCCGATCGCGGTGCCGCGCAGGGCCCGCAGGTTGGTGACGTGCCCGTAGTGCTGCTCGGGCAGCAGGAGCGGGAGCTTGCGCAGGATCACGGCCTCGTGCAACGAGGTGAGGCTGGGCGGCACCGCGTACAGCGGCGCGTGGGCGAGGTGCCGCAGGAAGTCCTCGTGCGGCAGCATCGTGTACTCGATCTCGACGTCGCCGCGGGTCTCGGTCACCGGCTCGCGGAACGCGCCGCCGCACACCATGATCCGTCGCAGCCCGGGTTGCGCCGCGGCGAGCTCGGTGACCCACCGGCTCAGCAGGTCGAGGTAGGCGTTGTGGGACTCGTAGTCCAGGAAGAAGTTCTGGAAGCCGCCGAGGTTGATCAGCAGATCGGGGACGCGTTCCGGTGGCGGGGCGGACAGGGCGGCCTCCAGCGAGCCGCGGTCCACGATGGGGCCGCACAGCTCGACGTGGCTCGCGCCCGCCTCGGTCAGGGCGGCGATGCGCTCCGCGACGCCGGGGAAGTTCTGCGCGTACGACCGGGTGGCCAGCAGGTGGGCCAGCAGGATGCGCTCGTGCGGCGTCAGCGTGTCGAAGACGAACCGCGCGGTCTCGTCGTCGGACCAGCGCACGAGCTGGGCGCGGGCGGCCAGCTCCTCGAATCCGCGCTCGGTGAGCCAGAAGCTCAGCAGGCTGTCGAAGAACAGCACCGGGACGTCGGCGCGCACCGCCCAGAACACGAGCTCCGCGTCCATGACGCTGACCACGACGTCGGCCTCGGCCAAGCCGGCCGCCACGTCCTCGTGGCGCTGTGTGTCCCCCTCGGTGATGCGGGTGAAGCGGTGCTCGTGGCGCCGCGCGAAGTCGAGCGCGACCTCACGACCGGTGAAGTCGATCGTGGCGTCCGCGAACAACGGCGATATGGCGGTCAGTTTGGAGATCGGTCCGAAGCCGCAGGCCTGGGCACTGGAGAAGATCCTCATCGTCACGTTTCCCTCGTGTTCCGGTTGCGGTGGCTCAGTACGGCGGACCGGATGCTGTGGCCGTCGACGCCGTAGAAGCGCAGGAGGTCCTGGTGGGCGGCGACCGGCGGGTACCGGTGGTCGGTGTGCAGGGTGATCACCGCCGGGCCGCGGCCGAGCGCCTGCGCGGTGGACGGGCCGAGACCGCCCGGCGCCAGGGACTCCGCCGCGGTCACGACGAGCGGCCTGCCGCAGGCGAGCTCCCTGATCTCCTCGGTGGGAAAGGGGTGGAGGGTGGTCACCGAGGCGACGGCCGCCGTCACCCCGTCCGCCTCCAGCGCCTCCGCGGCGTCGAGCGCCTCGCTCACGCACCGTCCGGTCGCCACGAGCAGGACGTCGTCGCCGTCCCGCAGCAGCCGGGGCGCTCGGGGGTCGCCCTCGGACGCCGCGGCCGGCAGCACGGGGTCAGGACGCGCGGAGAGCCGCACGTACGCGGGTCCCGAGGCGTCGGCCAGCAGCATCCGCACCACGGAGACGGCGTCGGCCGGGTCGGCCGGGCAGTACACCCTCATGCCGGGCATGGCGGACATCAGGGTGATGTCGTCCGTGGCGTGGTGGGTGGGACCGAGTGGGCCGTAGCCGAGGCCACCGCCCACGCCGAGCAGCAGGACCGGCAGGCCGGGCACGCACACGTCCAGCCGGATCTGTTCGTACGCGCGGCGGACCAGGAACGGCGCCATGGCGGCGGCCACCGGGCGCAGGCCGCCACGGGCGAGCCCCGCGGCGACGCCGACCAGGTTGGCCTCGGCGATGCCCGTGTCGACGTAGCGGTGCGGATCCCGTTCGAGGACCTGGGTGAACAGGGCGCGTCCGTCCGCGCCCAGGGCGATCAGCCCGGGGTCGGCGGCGACGGCGTCGGCGAGCACCGGGGCGAGCGCGGCCCGCATGCTCGGCGGTGCGGCGGAAGCGCGCACCGGCGGGATGGATGTGGTGGTCACGGTGTTCTCCTCACGCCCTCGCGGTCAGCGCGGCGACGGCGATCCGGTGCTGGACCTCGTCCAGCTCTCCCATGTGCCAGGCGGGATCGCCCTCGGCGAAGGGAACTCCCCTGCCCTTGGTGGTGTGGGCGATCAGCACCGCCGGCCCGTCGCCCGCCCGCAGCGCGGTGACGGCGTCACCGATGGCCGTGATGTCGTGGCCGTCGCACTCGCCGACCCGCCAGCCGAACGCACGCCACTTGTCCGCCAGGGGTTCCAGGGCGCAGACCTCCTCGGTGTCACCCTCCTGCTGCAGCCGGTTGCGGTCGACGACGGCGACGAGGTTGCCGAGGCGGTGGTGTGCCGCGAACTGCGCGGCCTCCCAGTTGCTGCCCTCGTCGAGCTCACCGTCGCCCGTGATCACGTAGACCCGGCGGTCCCTGCCCGCGAGCCGTGCGCCCAGCGCGAGTCCGCTCGCGAGCGACAGGCCGTGGCCCAGCGCCCCGGTGGCCGCCTCGATCCCGGGGATGCCGTCGGCGGGGTGCCCCGGCAGGTCGTCCAGGTCCGCGGTCAGCACGCCGAGCTCGGCGAGCACCGCGTAGAGGCCGTAGACGCCGTGCCCCTTGCTGAGGACGAGCAGGTCGCGGTCCGGCCAGTCGGGGCGGTCGGGGGCACGGCGCAGGATCCTGGTGTAGAGGGCGGCCAGCACGTCGACCAGCGACAACGCGGGGCCCAGGTGAATGGCCTTGCGCGCCGCGAGTTCGACGACGCGGAGCCGGGCTCGCCTGGCCAGTTCGTCCGCGTTCGACATAAGGAACACTCCTCGCGAGAACGAGTTCGGGATGAGGCGGAAAGGCGTCAAACGCGGAAAAGGTCTTCCATGGTTTCGTGCGAGATTTCCTTGTTCAGGTCCCGCTCGGCCGCGTAGGCCATGTTGATGATCGTGCGCTTGGCGCCTTCCTCGACCGGGTGCACGCGGTGCAACGTGGTGTCGGTGCGCAGCAGGTAGATGTCGCCGGGGCGCAGTTCGTACGAATAGATGGGGTTGTTCACGAGTTGTTTGAACACCTGCGGGTTCTTCTTGTCCCACGTGGTGTTCGGCACCGTCTGGACGAAACCGCCGTATTCGACGTCAGGGCAGTCGACGACGAAGATCACTCCGAAGCTGTAGTCGTCCCAATGCCAGCCGTGGGTGTCACCCGGTCGTTCGAGATGCGTGATGACGTAGTGCTCGGGCTCGTACGGGCACTCGCGCACCTGCTCGCCCGCGACGTTGCTCAGCGCCTTGATGAAGGCGGGGCTGGAGTACAGCTCGACAGTCGCCTTCCCGCGGGCGCGGATGTCGGCGGCGGTCACGTTGCGCATGTACCGCGGGCTGTTGCTGGTCTCCGCGAGGTGCAGGTCGCGCCGCACCGACTGGCCGGCCAGCAACTGGTTGACGTCCGCCGAGACGGCGGCTTTCACGTCGTCCGGAAGCAGGTACGACACGAGCGCGAAACCCGTCTCGTAGAACGACTTGCGCGAAGTCCACAACTGCTCGTTGTCCACCTCGCGGTCGACGTGTTCCGCGATCGAGGAATCCAGTGTGGTTGTGATGGACAATTCCGTCTCCCTAGTCGGTGTTCCGCCTCTACCGCCCCGTGGACCCGAAAGGAACGTGCAGCGATTTTCTATCAGCCTGAATCACCTGGAGGCCAGCGATACAAAGGCGACCTAAATGGACCACTATCCCTCATCTAAACGATTCATTATCAGCGCCCTGAAACCTTGGACAGCTCCTGGCGGCCGTGTTTTGGTTGAGGCCAGGACATCCACGGCACTTCGGGGAAGGGACACTCATGTCTGCTGGCTACGGGCGGCTGATCTGGCGCAACGGCGTCCTGATGCCGTGGGAGGAGGCCACCGTCCACATCAGCTCGGTGGGCCACGCCTCCGTCTCGGCCGCGTTCGAGGGAGTGCACGCGTACTGGAGCGGCTCGCGACAGGCGCTGCACGGCTTCCGTTTGCGCGACCACATGCAGCGCCTGCTCGAGTCGCTGCGGATGAGCTGGATGGAACCCGAGTTCGACGCGGACGCGCTCGTCGCGGCGACGGTCGAGCTCCTCGCGTCCTGGCAGAGCACGGGCAAGGACCTCCACATCCGCCCGTGGGGCTTCGCCGCGGGGACGCACCGCCAGCAGATGGTGCCGCGCGGCACCCCTGCCGAGATCGCGATCGAGACCTGGGAGTTCGAGAGCAAGCTGGGCCAGGGCCGCACCTGCACGCTCGCGGTCAGCTCGTGGCCGCGGTTCAACCACGGCGCCTCACCGGCGTCGATGAAGGTGTTCTCCAACTACCACAACGGCCGTCTGGGCAACATCGACGCCACCGCGCGCGGGGCCGACTGGCCGGTCTTCCTCAACACCCACGGCCACGTCACCGAGTCGTCGGGTTCGTGCATCGCCCTGGTCAAACGCGGCCGGCTGGTCACCCCCGCCCTGTCCGACGGCGCACTGGACAGCATCACCCGGCGCACGCTCCTCCAGCTGGCCCAGGAGGAGCTCGGTCTCGAGGTGGAGACGAGGTCGGTGGAACGCACCGAGCTCTACCTCGCCGACGAGATCTTCCTGCTGGGCACGTCCGCCGAGGTGCTGCCCGCCGTCGAGGTGGACGGCTTCCCGGTCGGCGACGGCAAGACCGCCGGCGAGGTCACGCAGGCACTCGAGTCCTGCTACCACGACGTCGTCCGGGCGGCGAACGACAAGCACGACGAATGGCTGACTCCAGTTCCACTCGACCTCGTTCCCGCCGGCGCGGGCCTTTCGGGAGGTGTGCGGTGAAGCGTCTCGTCCACGCCGTCATCGGCTGCGGCCGCGTCGCCCCCAACCACGTCGACGGGTTCTCCGCCCTGCCCGGCGTGGAGGTGCGGTGGGCCTGCGACCGCGATCGCGAGGCCGCGGAGTCACTGGCCGGCGCGCACGGCCTGCCCCGCGTCACGACCGACGTCGCCGAGGTGCTGGCCGACCCGGACGTCGACAGCGTCTCCATCGCGACCGGGCACGCCACTCACCACGGGCTGGTCTCGGCCGCGCTCGCGGCGGGCAAGCACGTGCTCGTCGAGAAACCGCTGGCGTTGAGCGTCGAGGACGGCGCTGCCCTCACCTCGCTGGCCGAACGCACCGGACGGGTGCTGTCGGTCGTCTCCCAGCACCGCTACGACCGGGTCGTCACCGCCGTGCGGGACTGGATCGGGGCAGGCCTGCTGGGCGACCTCGTCTCGGGCGTGGTCAGCCTGCAGTGCGGCCGCGACGACGCGTACTACGCGGGCAGCGACTGGCGCGGCACCTACCGGGGTGAAGGCGGCTCGGCGCTGGTCAACCAGGGCTACCACGCGCTCGACGTGACCCGCTGGCTCGCGGGAGGGTTCGAGGTCCTCGGCGCGGCCACCGGGCACACCGCGCCACGCGGGGGCATGGAGACGGAGGACACCCTGGCGGCGCTGCTGCGCACACCCCGGGGCGCGCTGGTGACCTACCAGGTCACGGTGGCCAGCAGCATCACCTGGCGCACCCGCGTCGAGCTCATCGGCACCGGAGGATCGGTCCTGTTCGACCTCGACCACCCCGGAACGCTGCACGTCGCGGAAGGCAACGACGAGCTGCGCGCGGCGGCGGCGGAGTTCACGTCGGCCGAGGTGGAGCAGGCGCCGCCGGGGATCGGCTACTACGGGATCTCCCACCGCAGCCAGATCGCGGACTTCGCGGCGGCCGTGCGGGACGGGCGCCCGATGATCGCCGACGACCGAGCCGGGCTGGAGACCCTCGTGCTGCTCCAGGACATCTACCGCACGGCCGGGAGCGAGGCCGCGGCACCAGCGCTCGCGGGTTCGTGACCCCGGTCCGGCCGACGAGTTCTCCACGGGAATGGGCGGGAGTCCGAAGAATGCTGCACGACATCGCCGGTGCCACGCGCCGGTTCCTCGATTCGCTCGACGCAGACCAGCGCGACGACACGGTTCGCGCGGTCACCGACGACGACCTCAGGCACAGCTGGGGATACGCGCCCGGCACACGGCCCGGCCTGGTGCTCGGCGACCTCCGGCGGAACCAGCGCAAGTTCGTGCACGGCATGCTCGCGGCCGTGCTCAGCCCGCACGCCTACGCGCAGGCCGCGACGGTCATGGCGTTCGAGGACGTCCTCGACCACCGCGAGGGCGGTGACCGCGACCGGCACGGCAGCGACTACTGGACGCTCCTGTTCGGCACACCGGACGGCGACGAACCGTGGGGGTGGCGCGTCGAGGGCCACCACCTGTCGGTGAACGTCGTCGTCGCCCACGGGCGCGTCTCGGTGACGCCGCTCGCCCTCGGCGCGAACCCGGCCCGAGTCACCCACCGCGGCCGCGTCGTCGGCCAGCCGCTGCACCTGGAGGAGGAACTGGCCCGCGAACTCCTCGACCGCATGGGCCCGGCAGCCCGCGACCTCGCCGTGGTGTCGAGCCTGACGCCCCACGACATCCGCAGCGGCAACTCCCCGCACGTCACCCCGTCGGAGCCGGTCGGCGTGACACCGGCGCAGCTCGGCAAGCCCGCCGCCGCGCTCCTGGTGGACCTCGTCCGCCTCTACCTCGACAGGCTCCGGCACGAGATCGCCTACGAGGAGTTCGCGCGGATCGACCCCGAACGCCTGCACTTCTCCTGGGAGGGCTCGACACGCCGCGGCGAGGGCCACTACTACCGGATCCAGGGGCCCGAGGTGCTCATCGAATACAACAACACGTTCAACGAGGCCAACCACGTCCACACCGTCTGGCGTCGCCCTCCGGGTGACTTCGGCGACGACCTCCTCGCCGCCCGCAACGCCTGACCACCACCTCAGGAGACACCCGATGGAAGTCCGCCTGGACGGCCGCACCGCCATCATCACCGGTGCCAGCAAGGGCCTCGGACTCGCGATGGCCAAGGAGTTCGCCGCGTCCGGTGCCGACGTGGCGATGCTGGCCCGCGACCCCGGCACGCTCGCCGAGGCCAAGGCCCTCGTCTCGGCGAGCGCGGCGGGAAGGGTCGAGACCTTCCGCTGCGACGTCTCGAAGGCCGCCGACGTCCAGCGCGCCCACGACGAGGTCGTCGGCACGCTGGGCCAGGCCGACATCCTGGTCAACAACGCCGGCCAGAGCTGCTCCATGCCGTGGGAGCAGGCCACCGACCAGATCTGGCAGGACGACCTCGACCTGAAGCTCTTCGCGGCGATCCGCCTCACCCGGCTCGTCTGGCCGGGCATGAGGCGGCGCCGCTGGGGCCGGATCGTCAACGTGCTCAACACCGGCGCCAAGACACCGCAGGCCAACGGCTCTCCCACGGTGGTGTCGCGCGCGGCGGGCATGGCGCTGACGAAGGTCCTCGCCGGCGAGGGCGCCCCGCACGGCATCCTGGTCAACGCCCTGCTCGCCGGCCAGATCGTGTCGGACCAGATCGTGCGCAGGCACGAGGCGGAAGGGCAGGGCGTCCCGCTCGAGGACTACATCGCCGAAGCCGGTGCCGCCATCCCCGTCGGTCGCATGGGCAAGGCCGAGGAATTCGCCGCCCTGGCCTGCTTCCTGTGCTCGGACCACGCGGGCTTCACGGCGGGTACGGCGATCAACGTGGACGGCGGCGCCTCGCCGGTGGTGTGAGACCACCGAGCAGCACCTGTTGCCGTGCCGTTCCCCCGTCCGGCCCGCAGGACCGGTATCGAGCCGGGAACGGGGTCCGCCACCATTCGACCAGCGAGCATTCCCACCAGCAAGCGAACGGGAGTTCCCATGTACGACAAGGTGATCGGTCTGGCCCTCTTCCTGGCCGCTACCGCGTTCCCGCTGGCTCTCGACGAGCCGGCCGCACCGCACGGGAGCAGCCAGACGATCGCCGCGGCGCACCAGCAGGACCCCGGCCCTGGCGGCGAGGGCCCGAACAGGAGGTGACATCGTTGTCAGCTAGATCGTCGGAACTGCACCGCGATCCCCAGCCTGTCGAACAGCTGGTCGGCCTCCTCACGGCGCCGCGCGGCGAGGGCGACGTCCCCGATCGCCTGGTGGACCTGGGCGAGCCCGTGCAACGCCCTGGCCTCCTCGACCTGGTAGCTCACGTCCGCGGCGATCCGGTGGGCGGTGGTGTGCAGCTCCAGCGCGAGCTCGTGCCGGCCGTTGCCGAGTTCCAGGCCCCCGAGGATGTTCTCGATCCTGGACTGCCGGATGGGAGTCCGGCTCGTCCGGCCGAGCGCGAGAGCTCTGCCGGCGAGAGCCGCGGCGTGATCGCGTTCGCCGCGGCGGTGCGCCGCCTTGGCCGACAACGCGAAGACGAGGGCGCGGTCCGCCGCGGGTGAGCTGTCGTCCATCAGCTCCAGGGCACGGACGAGGTGCACCTGCGCCTCGTCGTCCTGGTCCAACCCGAGATGAGCCGTCGCCAGGTCGGCCAGCGAGACGAGTTCGTTGTCCCTCGCCCCGAGCTCCTGGTTGAGCTCCAGGGCACGGCGGGCGGCCACCGCGGCCTCCTCGTAGTGACCCCACTGCTCGTAGAGCGTGCTGAGATTCGTGAGCGACTCCGCTTCGGCCCGGCTGGCGCGGAGTTCCCTCTTGATGACGATGGACTGCTGGAGCCGGGACAACGCCTCGTCGAACCGGCCGAGCGCGCCCAGCAGCACCCCGAGCAGGCCGGTGTCCTTCGCTTCGCCACGCCTGTCCTCGAGCTGGACCGCGAGCTGCAGCCCTTCGGTCGCCGCGTCGATCCCCTCGTAGAAGCGGCCGAGCTTCCAGTGCGCGACCGCCAGGTTGGACAGGCTCATCCGCAGCAGGGACGTGTGACCGAGCCGCCGCGACGCCGCGACCGCGATCAGGGCGACCTCCCGGTACTCCTCGAACTGGCCGGTGGAGTCGAGCTGGAAGACGACGTTGCGGGCCAGTACGGCAGCCCGCTCGTGCAGCCCCCCGCGGTGGGCGAGCAGAACGACGTTGCACAGCGCGTTCTGCTCGCGGTCCAGCCACTTCCTGGCGTGGTCGGCGTCCTGCAGGAGCGGCAGGCTCAGACCGCCCTTCTCGAGCGAGGACTCCAGCTCGGCCCTGCCGGGGAACGCGAGGTCGCAGGCGAGATCGGTGGCCAGCACGTAGTAGTCCAGCAGGCGGGCGAGCGCCGTCGTCTCCTCCTGACCGCTCTCCTCGTCCTCGTCGTCGGACGGGCGGCCGCCGAGTCGTCGCGCGAAACTGCGGACCAGGTCGTGGAACGCGTAGTAGCCCAGTTCGTGCTGCTGGATCAGGTGACCGTCGAGGAGGTGCTCCATGATCTCCTCGGCCTCGTCGAGGTCGGTGCCGAGGAGCGCGGCCGCCGAGTACACCTCGACGCTGCGCCCGGGATGACGGGCCA
Source organism: Lentzea sp. HUAS12 (assembly GCF_024125735.1). Taxonomy (NCBI): domain Bacteria; kingdom Bacillati; phylum Actinomycetota; class Actinomycetes; order Pseudonocardiales; family Pseudonocardiaceae; genus Lentzea; species Lentzea sp. HUAS12. The sequence continues at coordinate 965,755 of NZ_CP099738.1, read as the reverse complement.
GGAGGCGCAGCGCCTTGCGGTGCTTCGACTTGAGCCCGAGGTAGGACAGCTTCAGAGTCACCTCGACGCTGCGGTCACCTGACCGCAGCTCGTCCAGCCTGCGGGACTCGTTGCCGAGCCGGTCGACCAGGTACGCGATCGTCCAGCGCGGCCGGTTGTGCAGGCGGGCCGCGGCGATGCGCAGCGCGAGCGGGAGGTGCCCGCACAGCTCCGCGAGCGCCGCGGCGGCGACGGGTTCCGCGACCACCCGCTTCTCCCCGAGCGTGTCGGCCAGCATCGCGACGCTGCTCTCCGGGGTCATCGTCCCCAGCGAGATCCAGTGCGCGCTGTCCAGGTCGACCAGCCGCGCCCGGCTGGTGACGAGCATCATCGAGCTCGCGCTCGGCGGCAACAGCGGCCGGACCTGCGCGGCGTCGCGCGCGTTGTCCAGCAGGAGCAGCAACCTGCGCTGGGCCGCGATCGCACGCCACTCGGCGATCCGGCCCGGTGCGTCCCGGGGAATGCGATCACCGGGCACGCCCAGCGCCCGCAGCAGCGTCTCGGCGACCGAGTCGGCGCTCAGCGGCTGTTGCTGTTCGGTGAAACCGCGCAGGTCGACGTAGAGCTGTCCGTCCGGGTAGTCCTCGGCGAGCAGGTAGGCGGCGCGCACGGCCAGGGAGGTCTTGCCGATGCCTCCCATCCCGTCGATCGCCAGGATGCGGGGGCTCAGGCCGCGCGGTTCCCGCGCGTGGTCGAGCAGGTCGAGCAACTCCCGCTCGCGTCCCGTGAAGTCCCGCAGGTCGTAGGGCAGGGAGCACTCGGGGACCGAGATGCCGGGGACCGCGGCGGGAAGGGCATGGGGTTGCGGGGGTGCGGCCAGGGCCGGGTCGTTGCGCAGGATCGAGTCGCGGATCTCGGTCAACCGGGTGTCCGGATCGATTCCCAGCTCGTCGGCCAGGAGCCGCCGGACCCGGTTGTAGGTCTCCAGCGCGTCCGCCTGCCTTCCCGAGCGGAACAGGGCGAGCATCAGCTGGGCGTGCAGCGTCTCGCGCAACGGGTGTGCGGCCACCAGCTCGACGAGGTCACCGACGAGACCGGCGGCTTCGCCGTCGTTCAACCGGAGTTCCATCAGCTGCTCGACCGCGGCCAGCCGGCGTTCCTCCAGCGCGGCGGACGCGGCGTCGATCAGCCGGCCACCAGTGCCGGACATGACCGGACCGCGCCAGAGGGCCAGTGCCCGCCGCAGCAGGTCCGCCACGCCGGCGGCCGAACCCGACGCGGCCGCCCGCCGGGCCTCACCGAGCCTGGCCAGGAAGTCGTTGAGGTCCAGGTAGATCCCGTCGGTGACGGCCCGGTACCCGGCCCCCTCGGTGACGAGCAGACCGGCACCGCCGGGGATCACCTGGCGCAACCGGGCGACCGCCTTGCGGACCTGGTGCGCGGCCGTCGCCGGTGGCGCGTCGTCCCAGACCGCTTCGACCAGCCGGGACACCGGTAACACCTGTCCCGGTTCCAGCAGCAGGCTGACGAGCACCCGTTCGTGCACCGGGCCTCCCAGCTTCAGCCGTTCCGACTCAGTCCGGCACTCGAGAAGTCCGAGAATGTGGAAACGCAGCTGCACTGACTCGGAATGCGGCAACGGTGAATCTCCGTACTAGTGGCGATGCGCTTGACAACCAGGATCTCGATGCCGCAAACGGGTGCAATGCGAACAGATCGGCGTCCGCGAAGGATCTCGCCTCCATTCACCAGGCGACCACTGCCAGCCCCGTCGACGCCGGTGCGAGCCGGGAACAAGGCTGCACCGCAACGATCATCGTAGCTTCGATGCAGACCTTCCTGCACCATGAGGCAAAGCCGACGTCTCATTTCGGCCATCAGATCCTCGATCCGGTAGAATGCGAATCCACCGGCTCATCCAAAGCACTCCGGCCTCTCCCGCACTGCGGATCGCGTCGACGCGGATTTGTCTTCGAATTCAGAAATCCGCGAATCATCGGAAAAATCCGGCAGCGCAGGGCCGTCATCGAGGAGCAGCTGGTGGCCGGTCCCCGGCACGCGTGGCCGAGGAGCACCGAAGCCCTTCGTTCTGCCCCGCCCAGCCACGGGATCACGCCCGCTGCGCGGTTGCGCTCACTCCAGCACCTGCGTCAACTCCGGACTCGGACCACCGTGTGCCGGCACGTCCACCCGCAGCCTCGCCGCGGCCCGCTTCGGCGAGCACGTGGCCGATGAACGCGGGGAAAGCCCGATCGGCGTTGATGCGAGCCGGTTCCACCGATCCGTCGGGCACGGGCGTGCCCTCACCGGCGAGGCGCGGCCCCCTGGCCAGTTCCACGCACCGTCGCCTCAGCGGACGACATCGTCGGGGTTCGCGCCGTAGAGCAGGCGCAGGACGGCGTCGGTGAGGGTGTCGAGAAGTTCGTCGTCGTCGTACGAGCCGGGGTTGGCGTAGGCGTCGGCGAAGGTGACGTTGCGCAGGTGGACGACCATCTTGGCGATCAGGTCGGGCGGACCGCCCACCGTCTTGCCGGCCCTGGCGTCGCGCTGGATGCGCTCGCTGAACATCGTGCAGCCCTCGTCGACCAGCCGCGCGCGGACGTGCATGACCTCGGGGCCGGGGTCGGGCGTGATGAACGCCTCGCGCAGCCAGCGGCCGTCGATCTTCCACCGGGCCAGGCCCGCGGCGAGGCCACTGCGCAGCTCGTCGCGGCCGAGGCCGTCGGCGTGGAACCACGCGGCTATCTCCTGGTTGGCCTCCGCGAGCCGGAGGCGCAGATCGGTCAGGTCCTGCTCCGGAACGCGGACGGGGAAAGGTTCGATTCGAGGCATTTCAGGTCCTCACCCTTGGGTGTCGCTGCGCCACTCAGCGTAGAGTGATCGATACATACAGATCACCCAGGGGGTTGTTCGGAGCAGTTGCGCGGTCCACTGCCGACTCGATCGGACCAGACGGTCGCGGGCGCCGCGCCGCAGCCGGTGCCGGGTCCGGGTACAGGTCGGCCATCGCGCCGGTCGCCGTCATGCGCAGGCGGGGCCGTCGTCGGTCCCGGTGACGCCGGCCTCCTCCGTCGCGCACGTCCTCACTGGTCGACGGGCCACCGCCCGTGCGCCCCTTCTCCGGCCGGGTTCGGCTCGAACACGTTTCCCCGCGTGGGTGCGACGGTCCTCCTCGTCAGCGCCGCGATGCGGAAAAGGGGCCCGACGAGCAGGTCGTACAGGCCGGGCAGGATCCGGAATCCCGCGATGACGAGCGGATTTCCCGGACCGACCCGCACGGAGACGTTCCGCCGTGGACGGTCGGCCAGCCGGACGATCGCGGCGGCGACCCGTTCGGAACTCAGGACCGGGACCGGCGGCCGCGCCGCGTGACCGGTGTAGTTGGCGGCCTGGTAGTACACCGGCGTGTTGACGCTGCCGGGACTCACGATGCACACGTGCACCTCTGGCTCGTCGCGCGTTTCCTGCTGCAGAGTGCGCAGCACGGCGCGCTGTCCCCATTTCGCGGTGGAGTAGGCGCCCATCTGCGGCACGGTGATCGAGCCGAGCAGCGAGTTCACGCCGATGAACACACCGGCGCGCTGGCGGCGCAGAACCGGCAGGACCGCCTGTGCGAGGTGCAGCGTTCCGTGGATCGCGGTGTCCACAACGGAGGTGAACACATCCGGTGGCATTGCTTCCACGCTGCCATAACCCATCGTCGTCGCACTGTGCACGACGACGTCGATCCGCCCGTGGCGCTCAAGGGTTTGACCGACGATTCGACCGGCGCCGCCGGGATCGCCGATGTCGTCGACGATGACGTCCACCCCGGCGATTCCCCCCTCCCGGCAAGCCTTCTCCGCGGCGTCGAGCGCCTCACCGCTGCGGGAGACCAGGACCACGGCATCACCGCGGGAGCAGAACGCCACCGCGGCGGCCAACCCGATCCCGCTGCTCGCTCCCACCACGAGCACCACGCGGCCGGTCATGGGCTCAGCACGACCTTGACGCAGCCGTCGCTCTTGGCGCGGAACAGGTCGTAACCCCGCGCGGCCTCGGCGAGCGGGATGCGGTGCGTGGTCAGGTCCAGCGTGCCGAGCGGATCAGCCGGATCCAGCACCAGCGGCAGGATCTCGTCGGTCCACCGGCGCACGTGGGCCTGCCCCATCCGCAACTGGATCCCGCGGTCGAACATCTCCATCATCGGCATCGGATCCTGCTCGCCGCCGTACACACCGGACACCGACACCGTGCCGCCGCGGCGCACACCCTTGAGAGCGGTGTGCAGGGCGTCGAGGCGGTCCAGCGCGACTTTGTCGATCACCTTCCGGGCGAGGCGGTCGGGCAGCAGCCCGGCGGCTTTCTGCGCCGTGGCGACCAGACCTCCACCGTGCGCCTCCATCCCGACGGCGTCGATGGTGGCGTCCGGTCCACGTCCGTCGACCATGTCGATCAACGCCGCCGCCACGTCGTCGGAGCCGTCGAAGTCGTCGAGGTTGACGGGTTCAGCCCCGTGGCGCTCTGCCAGCGCGAGGCGTTCAGGCACCCTGTCCACGCCGATGACGCGGCCGGCGCCGAGCCATCGGGCGATCCGGACGGCGAACTGCCCGACCGGGCCGAGCCCGAGCACGGCGACGGTGCCGCCGGGCGGGACGTCGGCGTAGCGCACTGCCTGCCACGCCGTCGGCAGGATGTCCGACAGGAACAGGAACTGCTCGTCGGGCGTGCCGTCCGGGACCACGATCGGCCCGAACTGCGCCTGCGGTACGCGCAGGTACTCCGCTTGACCGCCGGGAACCGAGCCGTAGAGCGAGGTGTAGCCGAACAGGCTCGCGCCCTTGCCCTCGCCGCGCACCTGCGTCGTCTCGCACTGCGCGAACAGCTCGCGCTCGCACATCCAGCAGTGACCGCACGAGATGTTGAACGGCACCACCACCCGGTCGCCCACCTTCAGGTGACCGCTCGCACCGGAGCCGACCTCCTCGACGACGCCCATCGCCTCGTGGCCGAGCACGTCCCCCGGCTTCAGGTAGGGCCCGAGCACCCCGTACAGGTGGAGGTCGGATCCGCAGATCGCGGTCGAGGTCACCCTGATGATCGCGTCGGTGGGCTCCTCGATCCGGGGGTCCGGCACGTCGACGACCTCGACCTTCTCGTTGCCCTGCCAGGTCAGCGCCTTCACGACCGCGCCACCTCCCCCACCGGCCCGGTGGGACTTGCGAGCGTGGCCGGCGATGCGGACGTGGCCGCCATCGAGCAGGTGGTCCGGGGCATACGACTCTCCTCCTGGCTGCTGGGTGACAAGACAGCGATACCCCCGGAAATCGACTCAAAACCGTTTCATGCTCCGCGAGACCTGGGCTACCGGTGATCTTGAGCCACACTGCGAGCGTGACAACGCGAGAGTTCTGGGACCGGCACGCGGCAACGTTCGACGACGAGCCGGACCACGGGTTGCGCGACCCGCGGGTGCGCGATGCCTGGGCGCGCCTGCTCCTGCCGCTGGTGCCCGCCGGCTCGTCCGTGGTGGACCTGGGGTGCGGTACCGGCAGCCTGTCGGTCCTGCTCGCCGAGGCGGGTCACGAGGTGCAGGGCGTGGACCTGTCCGAGGAGATGGTCGAGCTTGCGCGGGCGAAGGCGTCGGCGGCAGGCCTGTCGATCGGCTTCGCCGTCGGCGACGCCGCCCACCCGCGGGGCTCGTTCGACGTGGTGCTGGCGCGGCACCTGTTGTGGGCGTTGCCGGACCCGGCCGCGGCGCTCGGGAGGTGGGTGTCGGTGTTGCAGCCCGGCGGTGTCCTCCTGCTGGTCGAGGGCCGGTGGTCGACCGGAGCCGGGCTGACCGCCGACGAGACCCGGAGGCTCGTCCTCGGGGTGCGCGCCGAGGCCGAGGTCACCCCTCTCACGGACGAGGACCTGTGGGGACGGCCGATCACGGACGAGCGCTACCTGGTCGTCAGCCGGCGCTGACCAGCATCGACCGGATCGCGAACTCGAACCGCTCGTGCCCCTCACCGGAGTTCAGCTCGTCCACGTGCGCGGAGATGCACGGGAAGTGGCTCGCCGGCAGCATCCGCAGCCGCTCCAGCACCTCTCCCCGATCCAGCTCACCGCGCAACGACGACTCGACCGTGTACGCGCTCACGTACAGCAGCACGGCGTCGATCGCCCACGCCGCCGCCCGCGGTGACACGCCGCCGGCCAGGAAGATCGCCAGCAGGCCCTCGGTGATCCGGAGGGTGTCGAGGTTCGTGGGCGGCGCGGACAACGCCGCCCGCGCGATTCCCGGGTAGCGCAGGAACTGGTCGCGCAGCTGCCCGCACACGTCGAGGACCTGCTCCCGCCAGCGGGCGGCGTCGGGCTTCGGCGCGATCACGTTCTTGCTCAGCGCGCCGATCAGCAGGTCGTCGAGCTCGGCCTTGTTGCGCACGTGCGCGTAGAGCGAGGCGGGGCCGGTCTGCAGGGCGGCGGCGACGCGGCGCATGGTCAGCGCGTCGAACCCCTCCGCCTCGACCAGTGCCAGCGCCGTGGCGAGGATGCGCCCGACCGTGATCGGTTCCTTGCGCGCCGGGGTCTGCTGGTCGAGCGACGCGATCCGGGTCGCCCACTCCTCGCGGGACGAGGCCTTCCTGTTCATGTCCCCACCTTATCAATTGACCCGAACAGTGTTCGCGAGTAGAACAGTGTTCGTGACAGTTCACGCCGTACCTTCACCGCGATCGCTGCGCGAGGCGTGGATCGCCCTCGCCGGCCTGTCCGCGGTGTTCCTGTTCGAGATGCTCGACAACTCGATCCTGAACGTCGCGCTGCCCACCATCGGCCGCGACCTGCACGCCTCGACGACCGCCCTGCAGTGGGTGTCGAACTCCTACGCGGTCGTGTTCGGCGGCCTGATGCTGGTGTTCGGGGCCGTGGCGGACCGCTTCGGACGGCGCCGCGTGATGCTCGCCGGGCTCGCGCTGCTCGGTGTCGCGAGCCTCGCGACGCTGTTCGTGACATCCGTGGGCGGGCTGATCGCCGTGCGGTCGGTGATGGGCGTTGCCGCCGCCATGACCACGCCGGGGTCGATCGCGCTGGCGTTCCGCCTGTTCCAGGCCGACGACCTGCGCGTCCGCGCGATGACGCTCATCTCCACCGTCGGCCTGGTCGGCCTCGCGGTCGGTCCTCCGCTGGGCGGCTTCCTGCTGGCCGTCGCGCCCTGGCAGGCGTTGCTGCTGGTCAACGTGCCGATTGCGGTGCTCGCGTTCGCCGGCATCGGTCGCGGCGTCGGGCCGGACACCGACCTGCACCGCGGCCCCGCGGACTACCTCGGCGGCGTGCTCGGCACCGTGACGATCGTGCTGGCCCTCGTCGTGCCGACGCTCTTCGTCGAGGGTTCCGGACTGGCGTGGGCCGCCGCCGTGCTGACTGTCGTCGCCGCGGTGGCGTACGTCGTTCGTGCGCGCACGGCCAAGCATCCGTTGCTCGACCTCAAGCTCGTCGCGCATCCACTGGTTTCCGCGGGCCTCGCCTACAAGGCCGCGACCGGACTGGCGGCGGCCGGTCTCACGTACCTCGTGACGCTTCAGCTCCAGCTCGACTGGGGCTGGTCCCCCGCGCTCGCCGCCGCCGGGATGCTGCCGCAGGTCGTGGTGCTGATCGCGGCCGGTCCGGTGGTCACCCGGTTCGTCGAGTGGGCCGGCCTGAACCGCGGCGTGTGGCTCGGCGCCCTCGCCGTCGTGGCCGGGCTCGCCGCGTACGCGCTGTTCGGGCGCCTCGGCTACCTGTCCGTCGCGACGGCCCTGGTCCTGGTCGCGATCGGCATCCGCGTGGTCGGCGCCGTCGCGGGTGTCAACGTCCTCAAAGGTCTGCCGGAGAACCGGACGTCGATCGGCGCCGCGCTGGTCGACACGGCGTCGCAGGTCACGTCGGCGGCGGGGGTCGCGGTCAGCGGGACCGTGCTCGCCGTGCTGTTCGCGGGCGGAATCGCGCAGCCCGGCTGGAGCGCCGGGCAGACGGCGCAGTTCGAGCGGGCGGTCACGGTCGGCGGGCTGACTCTCACGGCGATGGCGGGCGCGCTCGTCGCGTGGGCGTACTTCCGGGCCCGGCACGCGCACTAGGCCGAATTGCGCCAGAAAGTTCTTGCAACGCTTTGCCCGGTGTGTCCGCGGGTGCTACCACCATGGGTGAACCCTGCAAACAAGGAGACAACGTGGTTTCCTCGGCTTCGCGCGTCTTCCTCGCGCTGCTGCTGATCGTCGGACTGTCCACACCGGTGCAAAGTCTTGCGGCGCCACCGGGCGCCAAGGACGTCACCGTCACATTGTTCCAATGGCCGTTCGCCCGCGTGGCTTCGGAGTGCACGAACGTGCTGGGGCCCAAGGGCTACGGTTACGTCGAGGTCTCCCCCGCCACCGAGCACATCCAGGGTCCGCAGTGGTGGACCAGCTACCAGCCCGTGAGCTACCGGATCGCCGGGCGGCTCGGCGACGAGAACGCCTTCCGGAACATGGTCACCACCTGCCACAACGCGGGCGTGAAGGTCATCGCGGACGCGGTGATCAACCACATGAGCGCCGGGTCGGGCACGGGCACCGGCGGCACGAACTACTCCAAGTACAACTACCCCGGCTACTACAGCGACTGGGACTTCCACTCGTGCCGGTCGGCCATCAGCAACTACCAGGACCGCTACAACGTCCAGAACTGCGAGCTGGTCAACCTGTCCGATCTGAACACGGGCAGCGACTACGTGCGTTCGACCATCGCCGCGTACCTGAACCGGTTGATCTCGATGGGGGTCGACGGGTTCCGCGTCGACGCGGCCAAGCACATGGCGGCGGCCGACCTCGCCGCGATCAAGGGGAAGCTGAGCAACCCCAACATCTTCTGGGTGCACGAGGTCATCTACGGCGCGGGTGAGGCCGTGCAGCCCGGCGAGTACACGGGCTCGGGCGACGTGGACGAGTTCCGCTACGCCTACGACGTCAAGCGGATCTTCCAGAACGAGAACCTGGCCTACCTGAAGACCTTCGGGCAGTCGTGGGGCTTCCTGCCCAGCGGCCAGGCGCGGCCGTTCGTGGACAACTGGGACACCGAGCGCAACGGGTCCACGTTGACCTACAAGGACGGTTCGACGTACACGCTCGCGAACGTCTTCATGCTGGCGTGGAACTACGGTGCGCCGCAGGTGTACTCGGGCTACGAGTTCAGCGACAAGGACGCCGGTCCGCCCGGCAACAACGTCTGCTACAGCGGCTGGAAGTGCCAGCACGCCTGGACGCAGATCGCGAACATGGTGCAGTTCCGCAACACCGTGGCGGGCACGGACGTGAACAACTGGCAGGACAACGGGTACGACCTGATCGCGTTCGGCCGCGGCACCAAGGGCTTCGTCGCGATCAACCGCGAGACGTTCGCGGTGACCCGCACGTTCCAGACCGCGCTGCCGGCCGGGAGTTACTGCAACGTGCAGGAGAACGGCTGCGTGCGCGTGACGATCGACGCGCAGGGCCGGTTCACCACAACGCTCGGCGCCGGAACCGCGCTCGCGTTGCACGTGAACGCCCGTTAATGGATCACCGGCTGTCCACCGCGCGAAGCGGTGGACAGCCGGGAGTTCCTCATCAGGCCGTGTGCAGCCTCAGGCCGTACACGTTCAGGATCTCGTTGATCGGCTGGAACCAGGTGCGGCCACCGCTCGAGCAGTTGCCGTACCCGCCGGACGTGACGCCCTGGGCCTGGTCACCGGTGATGAACGAGCCACCGGAGTCGCCGCCCTCGGCGCAGACCGAGGTGCCGACCATCTGGTAGACGGCGCCCTGCGCGTAGTTCACGGTCTCGTTGCGGCCCTGGATCACGCCGCAGTGCCAGCGCGTCGTCGAGCCGGAGCGGCACACGGAGGTGCCCACGGGCGCCTCCCACGAGCCGCGGACCAGCGCGTCCGGCACGGTGCCCCAACCGAGCACGACCGGCACGGTCCACCAGCCGCCGCCGGTGCGCACCCACGCGTAGTCGTTGCCGGGGAACGAGGAACCGGCGAAGTTGCCCTGGAACGAACGGTCCCAGCCGTAGACGGCCGCGCCGCCGCCACCGCAGTGGCCCGCGGTGACGTAGCCGCCGTGCACCGAGAAGCCGATGGAGCAGCGGACGTTGCCGGTGTAGTACGGGTCGCCGCCGACGGTGCCGGCCGCGAAGGTCTGCGGCTGCCGCACGCCCTCGGTGTTCACGGTGATGGCACCGTACTGGCGCGCCTTGTCGAGGAACGACGCCACTTCAGCGGTCTGCTTGCCCGCCTCGACGTTCACCACGACGGTCCCGGTGCGGGGGTCGGGGCGCCAGCCCGCCACCGCGGCCGGCACGGAGCCGGTCGCGGACAGCGCGTCGAGGCGGTTCTTGTGGGCCGCCATGGAGTTCGCCGAGCGGCCGACGATGACCGCGTCGGCGCCGGTGGCCTCGACCTTGCGGGCGGCGGCCTGGTCGGTGACGGCCACGACCAGGCGGTTGGTCGCCTCGTCGAACCAGCTGCCGGCCAGTGCGGCACCGGCCTCGCCTTCGGCGCGCGGCGCGAGCTGCGACGCGCGGTTCTCCTTGTCCAGGCGCAGCCGCGCCTGGGATTCGGTCAGCCCGAACGCCGAGCTCATCGCGGTGAGCAGGCCGGGTGACATCTCCTTCTCCGACGCCTGGGCCGGAACGGTGAACGTCGTCCCGACCAGCACGAGCGCCAGCGCGGGCACGATTCTGGGCACGGTGAAGCGCATGCTCTTCTCCTTGTCCGTGCAGGGATCGCTTCCGCCCCGTTGCGAGAAGCGACGAACATGAGAGCGCTCTCACCGTGCAGCAGGAAAGCAGCGGTGGTCAACACCTGTTACCGGAGTTGTCCTGCCCGACAATTGACCGAATGGGCGAAAACGGGCATCACCGCATCACGACGACCTGGCGTACGGCCTCCCCGGACGCGAGCTTCGCGAACCCGTCGTTGATCTCGCCGAGCCCCAGCCGCCCGGACAGCAACCCGTCGACCGGCAGCCGTCCCGCGCGGTACAGGTCGACGAACCGCGGCACGTCCCGGCGCGGCACGCACGAGCCGAGGTAGCTGCCCTTGAGCGTGCGTTCCTCGGCCACCAGGTTCAGCGCGGGCAGGCTGACGGTCCGGTCGGGGTGCGGCAGGCCGACGGTGACCGTGGTGCCGCCGACGGCCGTCGCGGCGTAGGCCTGTTCGAGCACGGCCGCCACGCCCGTGGTGTCGATGACCTTGTCCGCGCCACCGCCGGTCAGGTCCCTGACCTGCGCGACGACCTCCGGGCCGCCCGCCGCCTCGTGCGTCGCGCCGAGGGTGAGGGCCAGCGCGCGCTTGTGCTCGACCACGTCGACCGCGACGACCTGGGTGGCGCCCGCCGTCACGGCGGCGAGCACGGCGGCCAGGCCGACACCGCCGAGCCCGAACACCGCGACCTTCTCACCCGGCTTCACGTCGGCGCTGTAGAACGCCGCGCCGGCACCGGTCAGCACCGCGCAGCCGAACAGCGCGGCGATGTCGAGGGGGAGGTCGTCCGGCACCTTCGTGGCGGACCGGTCGGAGATCACCGTGTACTCGGCGAACCCCGACACGCCGAGGTGGTGGTGCGGGCGCGTGCCGTCCGGAAGGGCCCATCGGCGGGCACCGCTCAGCAGGGTTCCGTCTCGATTGGCCGCGGCACCCGGCTCGCACAACGCCTGCCGGCCCGACGCACAGCGGCGGCAGGCACCGCACGCGGGCACGAACGACAGCACGACGCGATCGCCTGGCGCGAACTCGGCGTTCGGACCGGCCTCCACGACCTCGCCCGCCGCCTCGTGGCCGAGCACCATGGGCAACGGCCGGATGCGCGAGCCGTCGATCACGGACAGGTCGGAGTGGCACAGACCGGTGGCGTGCACGCGCACCAGCAGCTCACCGGGTCCCGGCGGGTCGAGTTCGAGGTCGACGACCTCGAGCGGCCCGCCGACGGCCGTCAGCACCGCGCCTCGGGTCTTCACGCCACCACCAGTCCTTCCATCGCCGTGCGCAGGGTCGCGGGGATCTCCACCGGCTTGCGGGTCCCGCGGTCCACGAACACGTGCACGAAGTGGCCCTCCGCCACGACGTCCTCGCGTCCGTCGAAGAAGAACCCGACCTCGTAGCGCACGCTCGACCGGCCGAGGTGCCCGACGCGCAGGCCCGCGTCGAGCGACTCCGGGAACGAGACCGAGGCGCGGTAGTTGCAGTGCGACTCCACGCACAGCCCGATCTCCTGCCCGGCCTGGATGTCGAGCCCGGCGCCGATCAGCCACGTGTTGATCACGGTGTCCATGAACGCGTAGTGGACGACGTTGTTCACGTGGCCGTAGACGTCGTTGTCCGCCCATCGGGTCGGAATCCGCTGCCAGTGCCGGTACTTCTCGCGCAAGCTTCCATCCTCTGCCGTAGGTCAGACGCTGTCGTCGAGTCTCCTGGTGAGCTCGACCCTCGACCGCACGCCGAGCCGCGCGAAGATGTTGCGCAGGTGGTGCTCGACGGTGCGGTGGCTCAGGAACAACCGCGCGGCGACCTCGCGGTTCGTGGCGCCCTCGGCGACCAGCCGCGCGATCTGCGCCTGCTGCGGCGTCAGGCTCGGGTGGTCCTTCGGTTCGCCGGTGGAGTCCCCGGCCGCGCGCAGCTCGGCGCGGGCGCGGTCGACCCAGTGGTCTGCTTGGTAGGACTGGAAGATGTGCACGGCGTCGCGCAGGTGTTCGCGCGCCGCCTTGGGCTTGCGCCCGCGCCGCAGCCGGTTCCCGTACAGCAGCTCGGTCTTGGCGAGTTCCAGCGCCGTGCCGCTGGCCCGGTGCAGCCGGATCGCCTCCTCGAAGTGCTCGTCGGCCGTGCCGCTCTCGAGCAGGCCGTGGCAGCGGTGGGACAACGCCAGGCGCGCGGTGCTCCCCGTCGACCCGGCCCACCTCTCGTACGGCTCCAGCGCCCTGTCCCCCGTGGACGGTCTGCCGCAGGCGACGGCGGCCTCCACGACGTGCGGCGCCGCCATCACCTTGATGCCCGCGTGCCCGGGGTTCAGCCGGAGCCGTTCCAGCGCGTCGGCGGGCCGGTCGCGGGCGAGGTCGACGCACGCGAAGGCCCACGCGCCGAACGTGCCGGGCCGGGTGAGCCCGCGCTGGGTGATCTGCTCCGTCGCGGTGTCGATGCGGTCGAGCGCCGTCGCCGAGTCGCCCCTCAGCGCCGCGAGCAGCGCGAGGATCGTCAGGTGGTCGACGACGGCGTTGTGCTGGCCGATCGCCGTCGCCGCGTGCACGCCCTCGGTCGCCGCCGTCAGCGCCGCCGCGTGCTGGTCCAGCAGCAACGCCGACAGCGCCCGGTACACCAGCGCCCACGGCACGAGCGCGGTGAAGCCGCTCTCCCGCGCCGCCGTCACCGCGCTGGTCGCCATCTCGAACGACCGGGTGGCGTCCCCCAGCACGTAGGCGGCCTGGCTCCCCCAGATCCGCGCCTGCGGCCCCGGTACCTGGTCGGCGAGGCCGACCACCGAGCGCAGCGCGGGCAACGCCTCGTCGTGCCTACCGTCGAACGTCGCCAGCATCCCGACGAGGTGGTCGAGCGTGAGCCGGGTCGCGGCCGGCTCGTCGTGCGCGCGGATCTCCCTCGCGAACTCGGCGACGGCGGTGTAGCGGCGGTGGTCCCCGGCGATGCTGGCCGCCTCGCCCGCGAACCCCAGCGCGGCCACGGCGAGCTCGCGCCGGGTGCCGACCAGGCCCTTCGCCGCGCGGATCAGCCGGTCCGCGGCCACGTCCGGGAGGCTCTCGCCGAGGTCGATGCCGCCGACGACGAGGTCCATCAGCGCCCTGAGCTCCGGGGTGGCGGTCATCTTCGTGGCCGTGCGCAGAACGGCCCGCGACCGGTGCGGCGCGCCGTGCGCCCAGTGGTCGGCGGCGGCTCTGAGCAGGTGGTGCGCCTTCTGCTCGGGATCGGTCGTGAGGGTGGCCGCGCGGTCGTGGTCGCGGGCGGCCGTCGCGAAGTCGCCGCACCGGCGGGCGTGCTCGGCGTGGGCGGTGAGGACGTCCGCGAGTCCGGCGTCGCGGGTCAGGACCGCCTGGTGCCAGGTGCGGCGGCTGCCCGGCGGCAGGGTCTCCGCGAGCTCGGCGTGGGCCCGTCGCCGCTGCGGGAGCGGCACGTCGAACTGGAGGGCGGACCGGACGAGCCTGCGCCGGTCGAACAACGGCCCGGCCTCGGTCACCGCGTCCAGGTCGAGCGTCTCGGCGTCGACCTCCTCGTCGACCGCGGCCAACGCCACGACGTGCTTCGCCTGCGGCGACAACGACTCGAACCGGGCCCGCCACCGCCGGCGCAGCGAGCTGTTCTCCGGCAGCACGTCCGGTGCCGGCGCGATGCCGCCGAGTTGCGCGGACGTGAGCGATCCCGCCAGCTCGACCAGCGCCAGCGGGTTGCCGCAGGCGAGGTCGGCCAGGTCCGCGGCGAGGGTGGAGGGCAGGCCGGGCCTCAGGTCGTGCAGCACCCGGACGCTCGTCTCGGCGTCCAGCGGGTCGAGCGTGACGCTCGGCAGCCCGCGTGGCTCCCCTTCGGTGGCGATGAGCAGCACGGCCCGTGTATCGACGACTTCTCGAGCGAGCGCGACCAGGTCGTCGTCGACTTCGGCCACCTCTACGCACAACAACGCGTCGTAAGTGCCTCTCACGGCGTTGAGCAACGACGTCTTGCCCGAGCCGGCTTCTCCGCGCAGCACGAGCACTCCGCCGCGCCCAACGCGCGCACGGTCCACCAACGCGTCCACGGCGACGCGTTGCGGCTCCCGGCCACGCAACATCGGCCCAGTCTTACGGCGGAAACCGCTCCACCGGAAGAGGGAGCGGACAAATTCACCTACCACCGTTAGTTTTTCGGTCGAAGCTGTTCACCGAGACCGGTGGTTGCACCGATGCGCACCCGGTGACCGGGGTTGCAGGGTCGAGGTCGTCCCCCCGTTCCCCCTGCCGAATGAGGTGTACAACGCCGTGCAACTCCGAACCCTGCTCCCCGTCGCACTGACCCTGACGCTCCTGGGCGGCACAGTCGCCCAGGCCGCCGACAACCCCTACGAACGCGGCCCCGCCCCCACCAACTCGAGCATCGAGGCACTGCGCGGCTCGTTCGCCGTGTCGGAGACCTCGGTGTCGTCACTGGTCGGCGGCTTCGGCGGCGGCACGATCTACTACCCGACGAGCACCTCCGCCGGCACGTTCGGCGCCGTCGCCATCTCCCCCGGCTACACGGGCACGCAGTCGAGCATCTCGTGGCTCGGCCCGCGCCTCGCGTCCCAGGGCTTCGTGGTCTTCACGATCGACACGAACACGATCTACGACCAGCCCGACAGCCGCGCGTCCCAGTTGCTGGCCGCGCTCGACTACCTCACCGGCCAGAGCAGCGTCCGCTCGAGGATCGACTCGTCGCGCCTCGGCGTGATGGGCCACTCGATGGGCGGCGGCGGCACCCTGCGCGCCGCGAGCCAGCGCCCGGCCCTGCAGGCGGCGATCCCGCTCACCGGCTGGCACACCACGAAGAACTGGTCCTCGGTCCGCGTCCCCACCCTGGTCGTGGGCGCCGAGGACGACTCCATCGCCCCGGTCGCCTCGCACTCCGAGCCGTTCTACACCTCGCTGCCGTCCACCCTGGACAAGGCGTACCTGGAGCTGAACAACGCCAACCACTTCGCGCCGAACTCGAACAACACGACGATCGCGAAGTACAGCATCTCGTGGCTCAAGCGGTTCATCGACAACGACACCCGGTACGAGCAGTTCCTCTGCCCGGCGCCGGGGCGCAGCACCCTGATCGAGGAGTACCGGGACACGTGCCCGCACTCCTGATCCGCTGATCGGGGGTCGCGGCGCCGTCCGAGCGCGGGGCGCCGCGACCCTTTCCACGAACGCAACACCAACTGTCCGCGCACGACCCGAGTCGGCCCACGCGGTGGCCCATCGCAGCCGGCCACCCGATCGGCTCAACGGAGTAACGGCGCGACCGGCCCGTCCTATGAAGCAGGGGTGACGCCGCCCCGCACACCGAAGTCCCGCCGCCGGACGACCGCCTGGATCGCGCTGGCGGTGGTGCTCGCCTGCGCCACCACCGCCGTGGTCGCGATCAGGCAGGGGTGGTTCGCCTCGGGTTCGTCCGACACGAACTCGGCAGCGGTCGGCAGGGACGGCGTCGACCTCACGGTCGGCGGTGTGCGCATCCACGGCCCGGCCGGCATCGCGCCGGAGGGCACGACCCTCACCGCCCACGCGACCACCGCCGCCGCGCCGGGCCTGAGTTCGACGATCACCGCGAACACCGGTACCGGCATCGAGATCTCGCTGGGCGGCCGGCAGCCCGAGAAGCCGTTGGAGCTGGAGTTCCCGGTCACCGGCACGCCGCCGGAAGGCCGGCACGCGGTCCTCGTCACCACGCCGTCGGACGGGTCCGGTGCGCGCCTGGTGCCCGCCTCGTTCGACGCCGGCAGGAACACGATCACCGCCACGGCGGACCACCTCAGCTCCTTCTGGCCGGCCTTCCTCGACCTCCGCGCGGCGGGCAGGGTGGTCGACGAGGTCGTCGGCAAGGCGCTGGGGATCACCTCCGCCCGCCCCGAGTGCGCCGGAGCGCCCGCCACCGACCCGTCCGGCATGAAGATCACGATGGACGGCGACTACTCGGCGTCCGCGAAGCCCGTCGTGTGGCCGTGCGTGACCGTCCAGGACGGGCGGACGACCGTCGAGCTGACGAGCAACTCCCCGCTGCCGTGGCGGGTCCGCGCCGCCCCGTCCGCGACCCTCGAACCCCAGGGCGCGATCGATCCCGCCAAGGCCGCGGTACTGGCCGGGTACCACGCGCTGGCGACCAAGCGCCCCTACGCGGAGGGTCTGCTGATCCCCGGCAGCGGTCTGAAGCACACGTTCCCGGTGTCCTCGCTGCCCGCGACCGTCGAAGGTCAGGTCGACGTCGGCACGTGGCTCGTCATGGACCTCGTGTTCGCGGTGCAGGCGATCATGGCGCTGTTCCACGTCGACCTCGGTGCCGTGACGGACGACGCCGCCGCGCTCGGCTGCCTCGGGGACGCCGTCGAGGCGGCGAAGCTGGACGCCAAGCCCGGTGCCGACGCGGTGGCCGCGCTCGCCAAGGCGGCGCTGACGTGCCTCGAACCCGTGGCGAAGGCCTTGGGCGGTGGGCTTTCCGCCGCGGCGGGCTTCGTCCTGCTGGTCCTGTCGAGCGGAGTCGCGCTGGTGTTCGGCGGGCTGCAGGGCGCGCTGATGTCGGTGACGGGCACGGACAGGTTCAAGATCGCCCTCAACGGCACCGGCAGGCCCGTCAGCGCGGCCGACCTGAGGTCGGCGCCGGTGCCGAGCATGTGCCGGCACCCCGCCGGGAAGCTCGTCGGCGGCAAGCTTCCCGGGATCCCGGAGAACGACGGCTTCGTCAGCCTCCAGAGCGAGACGATCCAACTGGGCGACCTCACCGGTGACGGCACGCGGGACGCGGCAGCGATCTTCGACTGCTCCCGGGGTGGGGTCGGCTGGCCCAACCACGTCGTGCTCTACGGACCGGGCCCGAAGGTCCTCGGCTCGATCGACCTGGGTGACGTCATCACCGACGCCGAGCACTCGGTCGTGAGCCGCATGAGCATCGCCGGCGGCGACATCTCGCTCACCTGGAACTCCTACCAGGGCGCGTCCTTCTGCCTGCGCGAGTGGACCGGCCGGATCCACTGGGACGGTTCGAAGGCGTCCCTGCTCGGTCTGAAACAGGTGTCCGGAGCCGCCAAGGGAACCTGCTAGCCGAGCACGGTCATCCGCACGTCCCCCGACAACCGGTAGGGCCGCGTCTCCACCAACGCCCCCAGCAGCCGCCGCAACCGCGACACCTCGGCCCGCACCGTCACGACGTGCTCCGCGTCCCCGTACAGCGCGTTGCTCAACGCCTCCGCGGACATCCCCGCCCGTCCGGCCCGGTGCAGCAGCACCAGGACCTCCGCGTGCCGCCGGGTGACCGTGCGGCGCCAGTCCGCGTCGCCGCCGGACAGCCGCACCTGCGGCGTGCGGGTCAGGTCGAGTTCCAGCGACACCGTCCGGTCCACAGAGGACGGACGGATCAGCCAGCCGCCCGCGAGGCGTTCCGGCACGCAGGCTCCCAGGCCGGGCACCGCGACGGGGTGGCCCGCCACGGGAACGGCGACCCGTGATCCCACCGCCACCCCGTGCGACGCGGCGACCCAGCCGTGGTCGTCCACGACGAGCGACGGGCCGGTGAGCAGGACCGCGGACCGCAGCCGCTCCAACCGCTCCTGGTGGTAGCGCCAGAGCCGCGACTCGGCCAGCATGCGACCGGTCTCGACCAGGGCACCGATCGCGGGGTGCAGGGTCAGCGCCGGGCCGCTCACGTCGATCACCCCGAGCAACGAGCCGGTGCGCGGGTCGTGCACCGGTGTCGCGGTGCAGTACCAGGGGTGCTGGCCCTGCTCGAAGTGTTCGCCCGCGAGCAGTTCGACGGGGGCGGCCTCGGCGATCGCCGTGCCGATGGCGTTGGTGCCGACGCGGCGTTCGGTCCAGTCGGCGCCCTCGAAGAAGCCCAGCGCGTCGGCGCGGCGGCGGACGGCGGGGGTGCCGGAGCGCCACAGGATGACGCCCTCGGGGTCGGTCACGACCAGGAGCAGCTGGGAGGCGTCGGCGAGGGAGCCCACGACGGCGCGCAGGTCCGGGACGACCTCGCGCAGCGGTGAGGCCTCCTGGCGGCGGCCGATCTCGGACGGGTCCAGCCAGTCGCGGGTGTTGACGTCGTCGGCGCGCAGGCCCAGGCCGAGGACGCGGTTCCAGGAGCGGGACACCAGGGCGCGCGGGCGCAGCGCGGAGCGGCTGCCCGCGATGACCGCGTCGTGCATGCGCACGAGTTCACGGGCATACGTGGGCAGGTGCTGACCGGGCGGCACTGCCCTGGGCACGCTCACCGGACGAGCATGAACCAGGCGTGCAATCCGGTGCAACGGTTTCGCCGACCTGGAGCAAGGAGGTGAATGCGGGCAGGACGAGCGAGGAGGAGCGGCGATGACGCAGACCATGGACCGCACGGCGCAGGCGAGGGTCGACGCCTGGCTCGGGGAGTTCGAGGCCGCGCTCAGGGCACGGGACGTCGACGCGGCCGCCGGGCTGTTCGCCACGGACAGCTACTGGCGCGACCTGGTCGCCTTCACCTGGAACATCAAGACCGTCGAGGGGCGCGAGGGGGTCGCGGACCTGCTCGGCGCGTGCCTCGACGGCACCGGCCCGGAGAACTTCCGCACCACCGAGACGCCGACCGAGGCCGACGGGGTCGTGGAGGCGTGGCTCGAGTTCGAGACGGCGGCCGGGCGTTGCCGCGGGCACCTGCGCCTGAACGACGAGGGCGCGTGGACGTTGCTGACGAGCCTGCACGAGCTGAAGGGCTTCGAGGAGCGCAAGAAGGCGACGCGGCCCAAGGGCGTACGGCACGGCGTGGTCGAGGAACGCCTGTCGTGGGCCGAGGAACGCGAACGCGAGCAGGCCGAACTCGGGTACGCCCGACAGCCGTACGTCGTGGTCATCGGCGGCGGCCAGGGCGGGATCGCGCTCGGCGCCCGGCTGCGGCAGCTCGGGGTGCCCGCGCTGGTGCTGGAGCGCAACGACCGGCCGGGCGATTCGTGGCGCAAGCGGTACAAGAGCCTCTGCCTGCACGACCCGGTCTGGTACGACCACCTCCCCTACCTGCCGTTCCCGGACAACTGGCCGGTGTTCGCACCCAAGGACAAGATCGCGGACTGGCTGGAGATGTACACCCGCGTGATGGAGGTGCCGTACTGGACCCGGTCGGAGGTCAGGTCGGCGACCTACGACGGTGCACAGTGGACGGTCACGGTCGACCGAGACGGTGAAACCGTGACCTTGCACCCGAAGCAGCTCGTGTTCGCGACGGGCATGTCCGGCAAGGCGAACGTGCCGAGCTTCCCCGGCGCGGAGGTCTTCGAGGGTGACCAGCACCACTCGTCGCAGCACCCCGGCCCGGAGGCCTACGCCGGACGCAGGGCCGTCGTGATCGGCTCCAACAACTCCGCTCACGACATCTGCGCGGCGCTGTGGGAACACGGTGCCGACGTCACGATGGTCCAGCGTTCGTCGACGCACGTCGTGCGCTCGGACTCGTTGATGGACATAGCCCTGGGCGACCTCTACTCGGAACGGGCCGTGGCCGCCGGCGTCACGACCGACAAGGCCGACACGATCTTCGCGTCCCTGCCCTACCGGATCCTGCCGCAGTTCCAGATCCCGGTGTACCAGCGGATCCGGGAACGCGACGCCGACTTCTACGACCGCCTCGAGAAGGCGGGCTTCGACCTCGACTGGGGCGACGACGACTCCGGCCTGTTCCTCAAGTACCTGCGCCGCGGCTCCGGCTACTACATCGACGTGGGCGCCTCGGAACTGGTGGCGGACGGCAAGATCAAACTCGTCCGCGGCCAGGTCGACCACCTCACGAAGAACGCCGTGGTGCTCGCCGACGGCACCGAACTGGAGGCCGGCCTCGTCGTCTACGCCACCGGCTACGGCTCCATGAACGGCTGGGTGGCCGACCTCGCCGGGCAGGAGATGGCCGACCGCGTCGGCAAGTGCTGGGGCCTCGGGTCCGGCACCACCAAGGACCCCGGTCCGTGGGAGGGCGAGCAGCGCAACATGTGGAAGCCGACCCGGCAGCCGGGGTTGTGGTTCCACGGCGGCAACCTGCACCAGTCGCGGTACTACTCGCTCTTCCTGGCGCTGCAGCTGAAGGCGCGGTTCGAGGGGGTGCCGACACCGGTGTACGGGTTGCAGGAGGTGCACCACCTCAGCTGACGAGCAGTTCCTCGGTCGTCTCCCACAACTCGCGCTGCACGTCGCCGCGCCCCGGTCCAGGGCACTGGAGGGGCGCGGCGTCCCTCACGGAGAAGTAGCCGCCGGTGACGTCCGCGAAGGCCGGATCGGTCGCGAGCCGGGTGATGATCGAGGCACCACGAGCGGGGTCGCCGATGCGCAACGCGTGCAGCACCTTCTCCAGCAGTCCGGCGAACGGCAGCTCGCGGCCGAGGCCCGTGGTGTTGAAACCGGGGTCGCAGCAGTTGGCCGTGACCCCGGTGCCCTCCAGCCGCCGCGCCAGCTCCTGGCTGAACATGACGTTCATCAGCTTGGTCCGGCCGTAGTGGGCGGCGGAGGTGAGCGCCGTCGCCGGGTCGAACTCACGGACCTGCCGTGCCGCCTCGGACGCGACGGTGACGACCCTGGCCGGCGCCGAGGCGACCAGCTTGTCGCGCAGGGCGTTCGTCAGCACCCACGGCGCGAGGTAGTTCACCGCGGTCATCTCGGGCATGCCCTCCGGGGTGACCCGAGGGCTGAAGGCGTGGATGCCGGCGTTGTTGACGAGCACGTCGATCCGGTCGTACCGGGCGTCGACCTCCTCGGCCACACGGCGCACGTCCTCCAACGACGACAAGTCGGCCGTGAACGCCGTGACGCCCGAACCGATCTCGGCGCGCAGGTCGTCCACCTTCGCGGCGTCGCGGGCGATGACGGCCAGGTCGAAGCCCCGGCGGGCGAGGTCGAGCGCGACGAGCCTGCCCAGGCCGTGCGTCGCGCCGGTGATGACGGCGGTGGTCATGGTCCTCCTATATCGTGAGGTACCTCAGCATGACACAGAACTGAGGTACCTCACAAAGGAGGCCCATGGACGCCGGCGAGCTCGGCCTGCGCTACCTGACCACGTCCGCGAGGATCCGCCGGACGGTCGACGAGCGCATGGCCGCGAGCGGGGTCTCGCTCGCGCGGACGAAGATCCTGCAGGTCCTCGCCGGGCTGGGCCCGGTCAAGCAGACGCGGCTGGCCACCGAGCTGGGGATGGCAGCGCGTTCGATCACCCAGGCCGTCGAGGCGATGGAACGGGACGGGCTCGTGGAGCGGTCCGCCGACGCCGCCGACAAGCGGGCCAAGGTGGTCTCCGCCACCCCGGCGGGCTTGACCGCGCTCGCGGCCGGCGAGGCGTCCGGTGACGCGGTGCTGCGGTCGATCTTCGAACGGCTCGGTCCCGCTCGGCTGGAGGCGTTGGACGAGATCTTGGAGGTGCTCGGGGAGCACGACTGAGGAAGGTGCCCGTCAGGCCGCACCCTCGGGAGGTCAGCTCAGGCCAGGTGCCCGTCCGGCCGCACCAACCCCGCCTCCGTCTCCACGTGCCCGCCACCCCGCAGCCGCGCGAACAGCGTGCCCCCGTCCGGCAGCCGCTGCTCCGGCACCCGCCTGCCTGTCGCATAGGCGACGTCCAGCCCCGACAACCGTTCGGCGAGTTCGCGGGACATGTCCGGCGCGGACGCGATCAGCCCGCTCACCACCGCGCGCAGCGCCTGCCCCTCCGGCGAGTAGGCCGTCATCAGCGCGGTCTGGGCCCTGGTGTGCCGCAGCAGGTCGGCGCCGACCGGGTGGCGTTCGGCGTGGTAGGTGTCGAGCAACGCGTCGTCGGCGCGGCCCGTCACGACGGCGGCGAGTTTCCAGCCGAGGTTGTGCGCGTCCTGGATGCCCACGTTCATGCCGACACCGCCGGTCGGGAAGTGCATGTGCGCGGCGTCGCCCGCCAGGAGCACGGCGCCGGACCGGTACACCGCCGCCTGCCTGGTCGCGTTGCCGAAGCGCGACAACCACATCGGGTCGCGCATGCCGTAGTCGGTGCCCGCGATCGCCCGCACCGTCGTGCGCAGCTCGTCGAAGGTCAGCTCGCCACGGCGGCCGCCCCCGGGATCACCGCCCACGATCCGGTGCACGCCACCGGGCAGCGGCACGACCATCAGGCCGCCGCGAGGTCCGGCGACGTTCGCGAAGCCCCGCCCGGGCGGGGAGTCCAGGACCACGTCGCCGAGCCAGCCCCAGGTGGTGGCGTCGGTGCCGGGGAAGTCGATGCCCGCGGCCTCCCGCACGGTGCTGCGCGTGCCGTCGCAGCCGACCACGTAGCGCCCGGCCACGACCTCGCCGCCGGCCAGTTCGACGCCTGACGGAGCCATGCCGATCACTCGGCAACCCCGCCTGATCACGGCGCCCAGCTCCACGGCGCGGTGTTGCAGGAGTTCCTCGGTGCGGGCTTGCGGCAGCGCCAGCGTGAACGGGTACGGCGTGTCCAGCACGGAGAAGTCCATGCGGTCGGGTAGTCCGCCGAAGTGCCCGTTCGGGATCCGGAGGCCTTCCGCCAGGAACGGCTCCACGACGCCCCGGCAGTCGAGGACCTCAAGCGTGCGCGGGTGGATCGTCAGCGCCTTCGAGTTCTCGTCGCGCTCCGGCCGCGTCTCCAGGACCACGACCGAAGCACCTCCCAGTCGCAGCTCCCCGGCCAGCCACAGCCCTGTCGGGCCCGCGCCCACGATGACGACGTCGTACATGACTCCACTCCCCTTGGTCACTGACCAATACGATCTCGTCGAGTAGACTAGGTCAGTGACCAAGAGTCAAGCGGACGTGGTGCGGACCGCCCTGGAGATCCTCGACGAGCGCGGCGCCGAGGCCGTGTCGATGCGGGCCATCGCGGAGAGGCTCGGCGTGCGGATGAACACCGTGCTCTGGCACGTGAAGACGAAGGCGCGACTCGAAGAGCTGATGGCCGACGCGATCGTGGCCGGCGTGTCCCTCGACGGCCTGCCGGAGCACTGGCGTGAGCGGGCGGCGGAGGTCGTCCGCCGCTACCGGCGGGCGTTGCTGGCCCACCGCGACGGCGCCGCGCTCGTGGCGGGCACCTACGCCGCCGAACCGGCCACTTTGGACACCGCGGAGGTGCTTGTCGCCTCACTGCTCGAAGGCGGGCTCTCCGCCAGGGACGCGGCGTGGACGTGCTGGAGCGTCATCTACTTCGTTCTCGGCCTGACGCAGGAGGAGCAGGCGCTGCCGAGCGGGTCGGCCACGCTCGACGTGGGAGAACGGCCGGCACTGCGCCGCGCGCTGCCGTTCCTCGCCGAGGAGTCCTTCGACGAACGGTTCGAGTTCGGCGTCGCCAAGCTGCTCGGGAACTGAGTCGGTCGGTTCACTCGACCAGAGCCTCGGTGACGGCGTCGAGCGCCTGCTCGACCACCTCCGACAACGAGCGCATGAACGTCGCGCTCACGTGGTTGTCGTCAAAGTTGACCAGCAGGTCGCCCTTCACCGGCGGGCACTGGTCCTCGGTGCACAGCTCGTCGCTGAAGTCGAGGAACGACACGTTGCCCGGCACGTCGAGGTGGGCGTAGGGAGGCACCGGCGAGAGCAGTTCGGAACGCGGTGCGCCGCACCGGGCCGCGGGGCCGTGCACCTGCACGCAGTCGAGCACCGAGAAGCTGTAGCGGGGGTTGTCGCGCACCGCCACGACCGGGATTCCCGCGTCGTCGAGCTGGCGCCAGCGCTCGACGAAGCCCGGCGGCGTCACCTCGGTCAGTCCTACCTGGACGTTGCGCGTGGCGAGGGTGAACACGAAGTCGGGGCGCAGGTCGAGGATCTCGGTGGTGGCGTCCTCGTTCCACCGCACGCACGACTGGTCGCCGGGGTTCTTCTCCGACCGCGTGGAGTACGGGCAGGCGCCCTTGAGCATCGCGACCAGCTGCCAGTTCCGGCGTTGCGCGATCGGCTCCAGCGCGGCGATGTACTGCTGGACGTGCGAGTCGCCGACGAGGACGACGCGTTTGGCCGGGGTGCCGTCGGCGGGGCCGTGGCAGATCTCCAGGTCCTGGTTGCGCGGTGACCTCTCGCAGTGCTGGCCTTCGATCGCCGCGAAGTCCGTGGCGGCGACCTGCGCGGCCACCTCGCGCGGGCCGGCCGGGTGCAGGAACGCGGTCGCCGCGAGCAGCGGGACGAGCAGCAGCGGGGTGAGGGTGCGGGCCCTCCAGCGCGACTTGCGCACGGGTTCCTCGACGAGGTGGTGCGTGGCCGCCGCGAGCAGCAGCGACGCGCCGATGATGGCGAGACCGCCGAGCAGGCCGACCTCGCTGCGACCCCTGATCACGAGCCACCCGACCAGCACCGGCCAGTGCCAGAGGTAGAGGGAGTAGCTGAGATCTCCCAGGTACCGCAACGGCTCGGCGGACAGGAGGCGGTCCGCGCCGAACCGGCTGCCGGTGGCCCCGGCGACGATCACCGCGGCGGCGCAGGCCGTCGGCCACAGCGCCAGGTAGCCGGGGAAGGCCGCGCCGACGTCCAGGACCAGTCCGCAGACCAGCAACCCCAGCAGCCCGGTCCAGCCCAGTACCGTCCTCAGTGGACGCGACAGCTCGATCCGCGACACCACCAGCGCCAGGATCCCACCGAAGGCGAACTCCCAGATCCGCGTCGCCGTGTGGAAGTAGGCCAGCGGCTGGTCGAGGGCCGTGAGCCACACGGAGAAACCGAGCGACACAGCGAAAACCGCGAGCAGCACGCGTGCGAGCGAGCCCCGCAGCAGCGTGACCACCAGGACGAGCAAGGGCCACAGCAGGTAGAACTGCCCCTGGATCGACAGCGACCAGAAGTGCTGGACGACGCTCGCGTGCTCGTGCTGCGCGTAGTAGTCCGTCGAATCCGACGCCAGCTGCCAATTTTCCAGGAACAGCGCGGAGGCGATCACCTCGCGCACGGTCTGCGACCAGCGGTTCTCCGGCAGCAGCAGCGCACCGGCCACGAGCGTCGTGCCGAGTACGACGACGGCGGCGGGCAGGAGCCTCTTGGCCGTCCTGCTCCACGTCGCGCGCAGGTCGATCCGCCCGCGCCCGGCGGCGCGCACGAGCTGACCCGTCACCAGGAAACCGGAGATCAGGAAGAAGACGTCGACACCGCCGGAGACGCGGCCCAGCCACACGTGGTAGACGACCACGAGCAGTGCGGCCACCGCACGCAGGCCCTGCAGTTCCGCGCGATAGGTCCGGCCCGGCGCCTGCTCCGCCGCTCTGTGATCACTGCCCAGCACGCCTGCGAGGCTGGCGTGTCACGGCCGCGCGGTAAATCCGTGGCAACACCCAAATCCGCCCCGCGCCACCCCTGCCCACGGCGGGAGGTTGAGTGCCCGGACGGATCGTCCGCACACCGTGCGACGGGCATCGTGGACGGCACCACCCCTCCGACCGCCGCTGGGAGGCGCCATGGTCCACACCGGCCACACCACCCGCACTCGACGGCCGCTGCCCTGGGTACTGCTCGGGGTCGCACTGGCCCTGCTGATCGCCGGAATCGCCACGCCGCACGCACTTCTGATCGCCGCCGGGCTGATCCTGGCCGGCCTGATCGGCCTGGACCGCAAGCCCTGACTGCATGTCCGCCACGTCCGAAATGGGTGTTGCACCCGATAGTTCCGGACGGCCGTCCCGCCCAGACTGGGAACCACGACCTGGCTGGAGACGGGAGGCGACATGTCCACAGCGGGACGACTGGCCGGACGCACCGAACGGGCTGATGCCATGCAGGCACGCGACATCGCCATCAACGTCCCGACCGTGACGGTCGACGACCCGATCACCAAGGCGGTGCGGGTGATGGCGGTCAACAGGCTGCCGGGGCTCATCGTGGTCGACGACCGCGCCCGGCCGTGGACGGTGCTGCCCGGCACCCAGGTGCTGCGGCTCGCGGTTCCCCAGTCCTACCAGGAGGACCCGGCGCTCGCCCGCGTCCTGGACGAGGGTTCCGCCGACCTGTTCTGGATGGAGCTGAGCGACCGCACCGTCGGCGACGTGGCGCCGAACCAGCGCGCCAAACCCGCGACCGTCCGCGCCGACGCGACCCTGCTGGAGGTCGCGGCGCTGATGGCACGCCAGCACAGCCCGCTCGTCGCCGTCGTCGACGAGGCGGGAGTGCTCGTCGGGGCGATCACCCTCGACCGCCTCATCACCTCGCTCGCCGTCTACACCGGCGAGGACTGAGCCCACCGGACCATCTGTCCCCCGTCACCGCCGGCGTGCTGAACTCGCGCCGGCGGTGACAGCCATCGGGTTGGGAGATCCGTGAGCGCCGCACTCGCCCTGACGATCTTCCTCGTCGCGTTCTTCTTCATCGCCACCGAGAAGGCGAACAAGGTCAAGGTCGTCCTCGTCGCCGCCGGGCTGATGGCCGTGTTCGGGCTGGTCCCGGGCTCGGAGGTGTTCTTCTCCGAACACGCGGGCATCGACTGGAACGTCATCTTCCTGCTGTTCGGCATGATGATCATCGTCGGCATCGTCAAGCAGACCGGTGTGTTCGACTACCTCGCCATCTGGGCCGCCAAGAAGGCCCGCGGCCGCCCGTACCGGTTGATGGTCATGCTGATGATCATCACCGCGATCGCGTCGCCGTTCCTGGACAACGTCACCACGATCATGCTGGTCGCGCCGGTCACCATCGTGGTCTGCAACCGTCTGAAGATCGCCGCCCAGCCGTACCTCATCGCGGAGGTGCTGGCGTCCAACATCGGTGGTGCCGCGACGTTGATCGGTGATCCGCCGAACATCATCATCGGCAGCCGGGCCGGGCTGACGTTCATGGACTTCCTCGTGCACATGGCGCCGATCGTCGCCGTCGTGTTCGTGGTCTTCGTGCTGCTCACGAAAGTCCTGTTCCGCAGGTCGTTCCAGTACAACGCCGAGAACGTCGAAGCCGTGATGGCGTTGCAGGAACGGCGGGCGATCACCGATCCGGCGATGCTGCGCCGATGCCTGATCGTGTTCACCGGCGTGGTGATCGGGTTCGGTCTGCACGCGGTGGTGCACGTCGATCCCGCGATCGTCGCACTCGTCGGCGCGGGCGTGATGCTGCTCGTGACGCGGGCGGACGTGAACGACGTGCTCGCCGAGGTCGAGTGGCCGACGCTGACGTTCTTCATGGGCCTGTTCGTGATGGTGGCCGGTCTCGTCCACACAGGAGTGATCGAGACCGTGGGCACGTGGGCGGTCTCGGCGTTCGGGGACAACTACTTCGCCGCCGCCACCGCGTTGCTCTTCGGTTCCAGCGTGCTCGGCGCGTTCTTCGACAACATCCCGTACGTCGCCACGATGACCCCGGTGGTCGAGGGCATGGTCGCGGAGATCCCCGACGCCGCGACGGGTCAGTCGCTGTGGTGGGCGTTCGCCCTCGGCGCGGACTTCGGCGGCAACGGCACGGCGGTCGCCGCGAGCGCCAACGTCGTCGCGCTCGGCATCGCCGCCCGCGCCGGGCACCGGATCAGCTTCTGGCAGTTCACCCGCTACGGCATCGTCGTGACGCTGGTGAGCACCGCCATGGCGTGGGTCTACGTCTGGCTGCGGTACTTCTGACGCCGCAGCACGGGGGACACCCAGGCCGTCGTGACTCCCGCGAACAGCACCGCGAGCCCGCCGGCGAGTCCCGCCCGCGGATCACCGGCGGCGACCGACAGGACACCGGCCAGCCCCGCCCCCAGGGGCTGGCCGAGACCCCAGGCGACCATCCGCGCAGTGGTGTTGACCCGCGACTGCAGCTCCTCCGGGCAGACCTGCTGCCGGTAGGTGATCCCGTTGATCACCACGAGGGCGCCGGTGACGCCCCACAGCGTGGCCGTGACGCACAGGACGATCCAGTGCCCGCTGACGAGCACCAGGCAGCCGCAGAGCAGGGACAGCGGCAGCGTCGCCAGCGACACCCTCGCGTTGCCCCAGCGCCGGGTCGCCTTCGGGAACAACCGCGAGGCGACGACCGCGCCCACACCCCAGCAGCTGAACAGCACGGCCAGCCGCGGATCGCCCTTCGGCGCCACCCCGAGCACCTTGTCGGCGAACGGCACGAGCACCGCCATCCACGCGCCGCTCGCCACCGAATGCGTGGCGCCGACGAGGGTCAGGACCCGGATGACCGGCTCGCGCCAGAGGAACCGCAGCCCCTCCTTCACGTCCTCGGTGAGCTCACCCGCCCCGCGCACCGGCCGCGGAGTGCTCAGCACGCTGGTGATGGCGCGCAACAACAACGCCGACCCGACCGCCGTCAACGCGTTCACCGCCAGCAGTGCCGCCGGCGCGACGACCGCCACGAGCAGGCCCGTCAGGCCGGGCACGACGAGTTCCACGACGGTCGTGCGTCCGTACAGGGTCGAGTAGGCGGCGGGAAGCTTCTCCTTGCCCACCAACGTGGGCAGCGCGCCGAAGTTCGCCGCGTCGAAGAACACGAACGCGGTCTGCGTCGCGAACGCCACCACCACGACGTGCGGCGCCGTCAGCCCGCCGAGCAACCAGGCCAGCGGCACGCTGAACAACACCACGGCGACGGTGACGTCCATCGCGACCATCATCAGCCGGCGGTCCAGCCGATCCGCGAGAGCACCGGCCAGCAGCCCGAACACGAGGTACGGCAACGCTTCCGCGGCCGTCACGGCCGACGTCCAGCCCACCGAGCCCGTGAGCTGGTAGACCAGGACGGGCAGCGCCACCGCCGACACCACGGCGCCGGTCACCGACAGCACCCGTGCGTTGAGGTACCGGCGGAAGTCGTGTTCGGTTCCTGTCACCGCGATCCCTCCCCGTACCGGCCGGCGACCGCCGCCGCCCGGTCCCTCACCCTGTCGCGCAACCACTGCGGCTCCAGCGCTTCCGCCCCCGTCGACAGCTGCCACAGCGCCCATTCCGCGTGCCGGGCGTCCTGGAACGTGACCTCCATCCGCAGCCGGTCGCGGTCGGGTTCCTCCGCGAGCACGGCCAAGGCGGTCCTCACCAGTTCCTCGCGCCGTGCCGGATCCACCCGCAACACCACCGCCACCTGGTCACCGCCGGTCCGGAACCTCGTGCTGCGCTCCTGCCAGAGCCGGTCCAGGTCGACCCGGTCCGGACGCTCCGCCGGTTCGTCCAGTTCCTCGGCAGCGAGGACCCGCGACAACCGGTAGGTGCGGTCCTCCCCCGCCCTGCGCGCCAGCAGGTAGCCCTGCCCCCGCGCGGTGACCAGGCCGATCGGGTCGACCGTGCGCCACCGCGCCGCGCTGCCCGAAGCCTCGTAGCGGATGCGCAGCCGACGCCCCGCGAACACCGCGCGCCGCACCTGCGCCACGACCGCGTCCGGCAGTTCCTCCTCGGCGCAGCGGCGGGCGAGCAGATCGATCTCCGGGTCGACGAGCAGGCGTTCCGCCGCACCGGCCGCGGTCTGCCGGTAGCCCTCGGGCAGCGCGTCGACCACCTTCAGCATCGCCGAGGCGAGCGCCGATCCGAGACCGAACACCTGCGCCCCGCGACGCGAGCCGGCGACCAGCAGGGCGAGCGCCTCGTCGTGGTTCAGGCCGGTCAGCTCGGTCCGGAAACCGGGCAGCAGCGCGAAACCGCCGTGCCGGCCGCGTTCGGCGTAGACCGGGACCCCGGCTGCGGACAACGCTTCGACGTCGCGCAGCACCGTCCGGGTGGACACCTCGAGCTCACGGGCGAGCGAGGTGGCCGACAGCCGCCCGTGCCGCCGCAGCAACAGGACCAGCGAGACCAACCGGTCGGCACGCATGCGGAAAACCCTACGGGAATACACGACAGAGGATGTCGCGTATTCGTTGGCAGGCTCACCAGCGACAACCCGAGATTGGAGCTGCAGTGGCACTGGAACGAACGCCCGTCGACCCGTGGGCGTGGTCGGCGGAGCTGGGCTACCACCAGGGCGAGGTCGTGACCGGGCAGACCCGGACGCTGTACCTCGCCGGGCAGACCGCGACGAACGCCGACGGCAAGCCCGAGCACGTCGGCGACATGGCGGCGCAGGTCGCGCTGAGCCTCGACAACCTGGAGGCAGTGCTGGCGGAGGCGGGGATGACGCTCGCGAACCTCGTGCGGCTCACCGTCTACACCACCGACGTCGACCTGCTCTTCCAGCACTACGGCGTGCTGGCGGCACGGCTGGGCGCCGCGCGCGTTGCGCCGCCGACGACGATGCTGGGGGTCGGCAGGCTGGCGCTCGCGGACCTGGTGGTGGAGTTGGAAGGGACGGCCGTGGCATGACGACCGCGGGGGGCCGGGACCGCCTTCCGCCGGGGTCCCGGTCACCTCGCACGACCGCGAAGAGATCCGCGGGCGGATCATCCCCGAGAACCGGTTCTCCCGTTCGGTGAGGGAGTCGCCGAACGCCCGGCCGGCTGCGGCGGGCCGCTGAGGTCGGCCCCGGATCCGACACCCTGCTGGTCGGGCACGAGTGCGGCTCGCCGATCGGGTCCGTCGTCGTAGTGGTGCTCGACCGCGGAGGTGAGGAGGCTCAGTTGCCGGTCGAGCGCGGGATGCCGTTGCGGTGGCGCGACCGCCTTGAGGTCGTGCAGCGCGGCGAAGATCCGGCGCGGTACCTGCGGTGAGGCGACTCCGGCCAGCCGGAGCTCGTCGAAGGCGAGTCGCACGTAGCCGTCCCATCCGAGAACGCGCTCGGTGAGCCGGACGTCGCCGTGGGCGTCGTCGTGCCGCCCGGTCGGGAAGCTCCGGGTGGCGAGCTGGCGGAGGGCGTCGTGCAGGCGGTCGATGACCATGACGGTCGTGGTGGGGTCGGTGAAGGGCTGGGCGATGCCGCGTTCGGCGATGTCGACGAGCTTGCGGAAGCCGTAGGCCGGGTCGTCGCCGTGGGTGCGTTCGGCGGCGAGGACTACGAGCCCGGCCAGCTGCCCGTGGTCCAGGCGGGCGGCGTCGCCGCGGATCCGGAACAGCGGCGCGCCCGCGGGCACGAAGTCTCCCATCATGGGAACCAGTTCGAGCACGCAGCCGGCGTCGTGGGCGGCGGCGACCAGGGCGGGGCGGTCCAGGTCGACCACGATCCCGGATTCGGGGCAGACGACCACGTCGCGCGGGGCCGGCGTCGAGTCGTCGGACGTGTAGAGCCGGTCGATCTGTTCGTGGAGGTGGTCGCCGACCAGGTCGATCAGGCCGGCGGCGCGCAACGAGTTCCCGGAGTGGTGCATGTAGAGGAACAGGGTGGCGATGCTGGCCAGCATGAGCAGGTAGGCCACCAGGACCGTCAGGCCGGGCACGGTGCCTCCACCCGCGACGTCCAGCTCGCGCAGCGCGAGGACGGCGAAGGTGAACGTCGAGGCGAACAGCCCGTAGGCGAGCTGACTGGCCCGGTCCTGCAGCAGTGCCCGCACGATCCGCGGCGAGAACTGGCCCATGGCGAGCTGCACGGCCACCGTGGTGATGGTCAGGACGAGCGTGGTCAGGGTGACCATGGCCGACGCGATCGTGCTGAGGATCGTGGACACCGCGTCCGGCTTGCCGGTGATGCTGGTCGGGATCATGCGGTCGCCGATCGACCGGTCGATCGCGACGGTGATCGTGGACAGCGCGATCGCGGCGAGCACGCAGAGCAGGGGAACGATCCAGAGCTCGCCTCGCAGGCGGTGACGGGTGCGCAGGGACGGCATCGGCGACTTCCTCCGCATCCGGGGTCAGCCCGGGAGCTTCGAAGCGAGGACGTCGACGTTCTCGATCACAGGTGACACGGTGAACAGCTCCTCGGCGCGCTGCCCGAGCGCGGTGCCCACGCCACCGGAGAGGTGGGCCTGCCGACCCGCGTCGTCGGGGAACACGTCGAAGATGCCGAACGTGGACTCGTCGAACCGGACGGCGAACCAGGCCCGGGTGTCGGGTTCCTGCTCGACGACCGCCTGCGCGTCCGCCAGGAACTGCGCCACCTCCGACTCCTTGCCCGGCTTCGCCTGCACACGGACCAGCAGACCGACTCGCACCATGGCTCCTCCTTCGGTGGGTACTCCTTCAACCGGTCGGCCTACCCGTGCCGGTTCGAGGCAAACACCCACCGAAGTCCACCGGGGGTCAGAACGAGCCGGGCAGCACGAGAACCGCCCAGGCGGCGATCGGTCCGAGCGCGACGATGACGCAGGTGTAGGAGATCACCTGCCGGTAGAAGCGGGTCCGGTCGACACCGCGGGCGTTGGCGAGGACCAGCGCGCCGTTGGTGGAGAACGGTGAGACGTCCACGATCGTCGTGGAGATGGCCATGGCGGCGACGACCCCCACAGCGGGCAGGGAATCGGTGAGCAGCAACGGGATCGCCATCGGGATGGTCGCGGTGAGGATCGCCGTCGAGGAGGCGAAGGCCGAGGTGACGCCGACGATGACGCACAGCACCAGCGCCACGAGCAACGGCGCGCCCAGCCCGACCGCACCGTGGGCGACCCAGTCGATGGTGCCCGAGTGCTCCAGCACCCCGACGTACGTGACCATTCCCGCGACCAGGAGGATCGTCGGCCAGCTGATGCCCTCGACGGCCTTGCCGAGGTTCTCCCGGTCGAACAGGGCGAGCACGGCACCCGCGGCCAGCGCCAGGAAACCGACCTGCAGGTGGAACGCGAGCGCCCCGACCACGAGCACGACCAGCGCCGCCAGCGTGGCGCGCTGACGCCAGGCCACCGCGACCGCCTGCGGCTTGACCGCGGTGGCCACACCGCCGCCACTCGGCTCGGGTGCACCGCCCGAGCTCCCCGCGGCACCACCGGTCGCGACGTCGTCCGGGTGCTCGACGAAGCTCTCCTCGCCCCGCCGGCGCAGCAACGCGTAGGTGCCGGCGGCCAGCAGCAGGTTGAAGCCCAGGCTCGCGAAGAACAACGTGGCGTGGGAGATCGTCAGACCGGACTTGACGACGATGCCGTAGACGAGCGCCCCGGACACCGCCATCGGGGAGAACGCCCCGGCGTGGGCGCCGCAGATCACCATCATGCCGATCATCAGCGGGCTGATGCGGTAGGCGAAGGCGAAGCTCATCCCGACCGGCACCAGCAGTGCGACGGCCGCCGGGGTGAAGGTGCCCAGTGCGGTCAGCGTGGCGGCGACGACGAACAGGACCCACGGCACCAGGATCGCGCGGCCTCGCACCAGCCGGATCCCACCCTGGACCAGCAGGTCGATCGTGCCGTTGAGCTTGGCGACGGAGAACAGGTAGGTCACCCCGACGACGGTGATGAACAGCGAGACCGGGAAGCCCTCGAAGATCTCTTTCTCGTCGAGGCCGAACACGAAGGTGCCGACCAGGAACGACGCGACCAGCGCGAGGATCCCGATGTTGATGGGCAGCACGGTGGCGACCACGAACATGCCGCCCAGAACCAGGATCGCGATTATCTGTGATGACATCATTGTCCTCTTCGGTCGTGCGCTCGCCCCGACGCTGCCGTCCGGGCGGGACGGTGCGGGTCAGGAGGCCGCGGCGGCCGGTGTCGGGAGAGAGGGCTCCAGCGGCGCGTCGTCGGGGAGCACGAGGGTCGCGTCGCCGATGCGGCGGGTGGTTCGGGTGACCCCGATCGCGAGCAGTCCGTCGCGGGTGCCGGCACGCGTGGTCACGACTCCGGCCGGAGTGTCCAGGCGCAGCACCTCCAGCTCACCGGCGGTGAAGTCGGACAGGACGGTACCCGGCGTGTGCGCGGCGGCGGTGAGTGCGACGCTGCCGGTGATGGCCAGTGCGGGGTGCGTCCGTCCCATGGACAGCATCCGCACCGTCACGTCGGAACGGTCCGGTCGGCCCGGGCCGACCAGGGCGAGCTTGGGGGTGGCGCGGGCGGCCCCGGCGGGATCGCCCGCGAGACCCATGCGGACCGCGGCGGCGCGCCGGATGCGGTCCAACCGGGCCAGCAGGTCCTCCTGGGCGTCCAGGTCGGCCGGGGACGCCTCGCCGTCCACCCCGACCTCGTCCGCGGGGACGAGGACCACGGGCGCCCCGGCGTCGAGCAGCGTGACGCGCACCCCGTCCACCACGTCGACCGCGTTGCCCGTGGGCAGCAACGCCCCGGTCGTGCGGCCGGCCGGGTCGACGAACCACAGCCGCACCCCGAGGCCGGGCTGGGCCACCCCGGGAATGCGGTCTCCGCCCTCCTCGGTCACCTGACCCGAGGGCGTCGGCACGTCCACGACGATCAGCTGGCCGGTGTTGGTGTTGTTGATCCGCACCGTGGTCACCTCGCCGGTGGGCACCACCCAGCCGCGCCGCAGCGCGTAGGGCCCGACGACCGCCGAGCAGTTGCCGCAGTTGCTCGTCCAGTCCACCCGCCCGTCGGCGATCCCGATCTGGGCGAACGTGTACTCGACGTCGATGCCCGGCCGATCGCTCCTGGCGAGCACGACGGCCTTGCTGGTCGTGGACGTCGCCCCGCCGACACCGTCGACCTGGCGCGGGTCAGGGCTTCCGTACAGCCGCAGCAGCACCTCGTCGAGGTCGCGACCGGGCACCGCGAGCACGTCGCGCTCGAACACCCAGCACTTGCTGGTACCACCGCGCATCCAGGTCGCCGGTATCTCTCGCACAGCCACTCCTTCGCGACGGTGCAACACCGCCGTAACAACCAGGGGAACGACGGCAACGGTGACCCGCACGGACCTTGAACACAATCACGGAAAACTCGATGCCCGTGAAGTTCTGCTTCATGCTCAGATGCCCTGGAACAAGCACCTGTGCAGGTCCTCACGATGAACTTCGCAGATGAACGCCTCGCTCCAGCGTGAAGCTAAGCTGCACGGAACGTACCGATGAGTGAAGTTCCAAACCTGAATTTTCTCGCAGAGGAGCGGCCATGTTGGATGTCCGGCGTCTGGCACTGCTCGCAGCCGTGGTGGACACGGGTTCCATGACCGCCGCCGCGGACCAGCTGGGTTACACCCCTTCCGCAGTCTCCCAGCAGCTGCGCCGACTCGAGGTGGAAGCCGGTCAGCCACTTCTGCACCGGCAGGCCAGAGGGGTGCGTCCCACCGAGGCGGGCGCCCTGCTGGCAGGCCACGCCCGCCACGTCCTGCGCAGGCTCAGCGCCGCCGAGGCCGACCTGGCCGAACTCGCGGGACTGCGCCGCGGCACCGTCGCGATGGGCGTGTTCCCGACCATCGCGAGCGCCCTGCTCCCCCAGGCCGTCAGCCGGTTCCGCCGCCAGCACCCCGATCTCCGCCTGGACGTGCGCAGCACCCGCTTCGACGAGCTCGTCGAGCTGCTGGAGGACGGCACCGTCGGCATCGCACTGCTGTGGGACTACGCGTGGAACCGCGTCGACGTGCCCGACATCTCCCTCACCCCGCTGCTGGACGACCCGACCGTGCTCATCGTCGCCGCCGACCACCGCCTGGCCCGCAAGCGGTTCACCACCATGTCCGACCTCGCCCACGAGGACTGGATCGTCCGCGCCCACGAGCACCCGGTGGCCGAGGTGCTCGAACGCAGCTGCCGCGCGGCCGGGTTCACCCCGAAGATCGCGTTCGAGGCCAACGACTACCAGGAGGCGCAGGCCATGGTCAGCGTCGGAGTCGGAATCGCACTGGCACCCAGGACCGCGGTGCGCAACCCGCACCCGGACGTCCGCGTGCTCGCCCTCGGCACGGACGTGCCGGCCCGCCGCGTCCTGCTGGCACACCGCCAGGACCGGCTCCGCGCACCGGCCGAACTCGCCCTGCACCAGCTCGTGGTCGACGTCGCCCGCGAGTACCAGACCAAGCCCTGACCTGGTTCCGCGATCGTGGTGTGACCGGCCCGCAGCGATGGGCGTTCAGGTGCCGGCCACCTCGACCGACTCGATGGCGGCGGCCGCGAGCGGTGCCGCCGTCTTCACGTAGCGCGTGGCCAGGGACTGGAACACCTGCTCCGCCTCGATCGCGGGCCAGTCGCGGTCGAGCAGTTCGGCCGGCAGGTGCGGGTCCTGCCGGACGAGGTCGAGCCAGTCGGCGTGAAGCAGCAGCTGGCGGGCCAGGTCGTCGGGCAGCGAGTCGTCCGGTTCACGCCACCGCGTCAGGAAGTCCTGGTAGCGCGCGGCGATGGCGGCCGTGTCGAACGCCCTCCGCGCCAGGTCGGCCGCCTCCGTCGGCTTCGCGTGCTGCGCGGTGAAGACCGTGACGTTGCCTGCGAGACCGAGGCTCTCGACCACCTCGGTGACGTCACGGGTGCCGGGCGCGATCCAGAGCCCGTTCTGCACCGGGCCGAAGCCCGCCCACTGCAGTTGCGAGCGCAGGTCGTGCCGTTCGCCGCGGCGGCCCTCCGGCAGCGAGAAGCCGACCAGGGTCCACGTGCCGTCCCAGTCCCTGTTCACGGCGCCGCGCTGCCAGATCCGGCGTTCACCGTCGCGCAGCACGTCCGTCGCGCGCGGCGTGAGTCCGAAGTAGACCTTGCGGCCGCCGCGGTGCTTGGTGAGCAGTCCGCGCGAGGTCATGCGGGTCAGCGTCGAGCGCACCGCCTCCTCCGAGACGTCCACGCGCCCGAACACGTCGATGAAGCTGCCCGAGTAGACCGCGATGCCGCGGTCGAACACGTACAGGCCCAGGAAGTTGAGCATCAAGGACTGGGGTGTCACCGGCACCACGATACATGTTGGGCAGCATCTAGACGAGCGTCATGAATGTGCCCTACTTTGGTGGCGATCCCCCACCGAGAGGACTCGCCTGATGGAGCTGTCGGGAAAGGTCGCGATCGTCACCGGCGCCGGCCGCGGACTGGGACGGGCGTACGCGGAAGCGTTGGCGCGCAACGGGGCCCGGGTCGTCGTCAACGACGTGGACGACTCCGCCGAGGAGGTCGCGGCGAGCATCGGCGGACGGGCGGTGATCGCGCCGGTCGGGTCCACCGAGACCGCCGACCTGCTCGTCTCCGCGGCCGTCGAGGAGTTCGGGCGGCTCGACGTGCTGGTCACCAACGCGGGCATCCTGCGCGACCGCGTGCTGTGGAAGATGACCGACGACGAGTTCGACGCCGTGATCGACGTGCACCTGCGCGGCACGTTCACCTGCGCCCGCGCGGCGGCGGTGCGGATGCGCGAGCAGGGCACCGGCGGCAGCCTCGTGCTGGTCTCCTCCCCCGCCGGGCAGCGCGGCAACTTCGGGCAGACCAACTACTCCGCCGCCAAGGCCGGGATCGCCGCCATGGCGCGGACCTGGGCGCTCGAGCTCGCCAAGTCCGGCATCGCCGTCAACGCGGTCGTGCCGGTCGCCGCCACCGAGATGACGCGGACCATCCCCGCCTTCGCGCCGGTGATCGAGGAGTCGGAACGCACCGGTGCGCCGCTGCCGTCGTGGGTGCGGCACGACGAGGGCCTCGGCACGGTCGAGGACGTCGCCGAGCTGATCGTCTACCTGGCGTCGGACGCGGCGAAAGGCGTGACGGGGCAGGCGATCGGCATCGGTGGTGACCGGCTCGCCCTCTGGTCGCACCCCGCCGAGAAGCAGGTCGAGTTCTCGGACGGCGGCTGGAAGGCCGCCCAGATCGCCGAGCGGTTCGCCGAGTTCGAGCCCGAGACCTACGGGATCCCGCAGCCGGTGGCGCCGTGAACATCGACGAGATCGTGGCCATCGACGTCCACACCCACGCCGAGATCTCGCGCGACGGGCACAGTTCGCTGAGCCCCGCGTTGCTCGAGGCGTCGGCCAAGTACTTCAAGGCGGCCCACCGGCAGCCGACGATCGCCGAGACCGCCGCGATCTACCGCGAGCGGAAGATGGCCGCGGTGATCTTCACGGTCGACGCCGAGCACGCGACCGGTCACCCGCGCATCTCCAACGAGGAGGTGGCCGCGTCCTGCGCCGAGCACGCCGACGTGCTGATCCCGTTCGCGAGCGTCGACCCCTGGAAGGGCAGGGCGGCGGTGAGGGAGGCCCGGAAGCTCGTCGAGG
This sequence comes from Lentzea sp. HUAS12, assembly GCF_024125735.1. Taxonomy (NCBI): domain Bacteria; kingdom Bacillati; phylum Actinomycetota; class Actinomycetes; order Pseudonocardiales; family Pseudonocardiaceae; genus Lentzea; species Lentzea sp. HUAS12. The sequence continues at coordinate 927,269 of NZ_CP099738.1, read as the reverse complement.
AGCACGGCGTGCGGGGCTTCAAGTTCCACCCCAGCCTCCAGGACTTCTCGCCGAACGACCGGATGGCGTACCCGCTGTACGAGGTGGTCGAGGAGCTCGGCGTCCCCGCGCTGTTCCACAGTGGACAGACCGGGATCGGCGCGGGTGTCCCCGGAGGCGGCGGCATCCGGCTCAAGCACTCCAACCCGATGCTCGTGGACGACGTCGCCGTCGACTTCCCGCACCTGAAGATCGTGCTCGCCCACCCCTCGTTCCCCTGGCAGGACGAGGCGCTCGCGGTGGCGACGCACAAACCGTTCGTGCACATCGACCTGTCCGGCTGGTCGCCGAAGTACTTCCCGCCGAACCTCGTCCGGTACGCCAACACCCTGTTGCAGGACAAGGTGCTCTTCGGCTCGGACCATCCCGTGATCACCCCGGACCGCTGGCTGGCGGACTTCGCGAAGCTCGACATCTCCGACGAGGTCCGCCCGAAGATCCTCAAGCACAACGCCGCCCGTCTGCTCGGACTCGTGAAGGAGGACGCGTGACCACCACCGTGAACGGAATCGCAGAGCTGAGGGCCCTGGCGGGCAGGGATCTCGGGCACACCGACTGGCTCCAGGTCGACCAGGACCGGGTCGACACGTTCGCCTCCGCCACCGACGACCACCAGTGGATCCACGTCGACCCGGAACGCGCCGCCACCGGGCCGTTCGGCGGCACGATCGCCCACGGCTACCTGACGCTGGCGCTGCTCATCCCGCTGATGACCGAGCTGCTGGAGGTCTCCGGCGTGCGGATGAGCCTCAACTACGGGCTGGACAAGGTGCGGTTCCCCGCGCCCGTGCCGGTCGGCGCCAAGATCCGGCTCCGGGGAACCGTCGCGTCCGTCGAGGACGTGCCGGGCGACGGCGTGCAGCTCACCGTCGACTTCACGGTCGAGATCGAGGGCTCCGCGAAGCCCGCTTGCGTCGCACGTGCCGTCTACCGCCACTACACATGAGGTGAGGTCATGGCGCCAACAACGCAGTTACGCCGTGCCGTTGCGTCCAGCTTCCTGGGCAGTGTGATCGAGTACTACGACTTCCTGCTCTACGCCACCGCGTCCGCGATCGTGTTCAACAAGGTCTTCTTCTCCTCCCTGGACCCGCTGGTCGGCACGATCGCGAGCTTCGGCACGTTCGCCACCGGCTACCTCGCCCGCCCGCTCGGCGGTGTCCTCTTCGGACACTACGGGGACCTGCTGGGACGCAAGAAGATGCTCGTGCTGACCATGAGCCTGATGGGTGTGGCGAGCTTCCTGATCGGCCTGCTGCCCACCTACGCCCAGGTCGGCTGGCTCGCTCCCGCCGGCCTGATCCTGCTGCGGGTGCTGCAGGGCATCTCCGTCGGCGGCGAGTGGGGCGGAGCCGTGCTGATGTCGGCCGAGCACGCCACCTCGCGGCGCGGGCTGTGGGCGAGCTTCACCAACGCCGGCGCGCCGTGCGGCATGGTGCTCTCGACGGCCGCCCTGACCGGGACCGCCGCGCTCGTCGGCGAGCAGGCGTTCCTCGAGTGGGGCTGGCGGGTGCCGTTCCTGCTCAGCGTCGTGCTGCTCGGCATCGGTCTGTTCGTGCGGTTGAAGGTCGAGGAGACCCCGGTCTTCCAGGCCGGGCGCAGGCCGGGCTCCATGCCGTTGGTCGACGTGCTGCGCAACCACCCGCGCACGCTGGCGCTCGGGATCGGCGTCGGTCTCGCCGCGTTCGTCGCGCAGTCGACCCTGACGACGTTCGTGCTGGCGTACGGAGTGCAGGCGGGGGAAAGCAGGCAGATGATCCTCAACGCGCTGACGCTCTCCTCGGCGCTCGCGGTGCTCGGCATCATCGGCTGGTCCGCGGCGTCGGACAGGTTCGGGCGCAGGCCGGTCGTCCTCGCGGGCGCCGTGCTCATGGCGGCGTTCGGCTTCGCGCTGTTCCCCCTGGTGGACAACGGGTACGTCGTCATCGCGCTGGTGCTCGGCCAGGCCGTGATCCACCCGATGATGTACGGGCCGCTCGCCGCGCTGTACAGCGAGCTGTTCACCACCGGCAGCCGCTACACCGGCGCCTCGCTCGGTTACCAGCTCGCGGGTCTCGGCGCCGGGTTCGCGCCGCTGATCTTCGCGCAGGTGCAGAAGTCGTCGGGCACGGGCGCGATCCCGTTCATCCTCGCGGCCTTCTGCCTGCTCACCGTCGTGTGCACGGTGGTCCTCCGGGAGACCAGCCGGACCAGCCTGACAGGAGACAGGGATGCGGAACTCGGGACTGGGCAGCTGGCCCCACCGCCGCGCACGCATGGCGCCGAAGCGTAAGGCGTTCACCTACAACGGGGTCTCGACGACGTACGACGAGCTGGCCGTCCGCACGACCCGCCTCGCGTGGCGGTTGCGGGAGCTCGGCGTGCGGCACGGTGACCGGGTCGCGTACCTCGGCCCGAACCACCCGTCGTTCGCCGAGACCCTGTTCGCCGCGCACCAGCTGGGCGCGATCTTCGTGCCGCTGAACTTCCGCCTCACGCCCGCGGAGGTGAACTACCAGCTGGCGGACTGCGGCGCGCACGTCCTCGTGCACGCGCCTTCCCACGCCGCCGAGCACCCGCGCGCGGTGTCGCTCGCGGAGTACGAGGACTGGCTGCTGGGCGGCTCCGACGAACCGGTCGACGAGCCCGTCGACATCGGCGAGCCCGCGCTGATCCTCTACACCTCCGGCACGACCGGCAGGCCCAAGGGCGCGGTGCTGACCCACGCCAACCTGCTGTGGAACACCTTCAACCTGATGATCGGCGTCGACCTCGCCTCCGACGAGGTCGCGCTGGTCACCGCGCCGCTGTTCCACGTCGCCGCGCTGGCCCAGACGTTGCTGCCCACCTTCGTCAAGGGTGGGCACTGCGTCATCACCTCGGGCTGGGACGTCACCGCGTGCGTGTCGTTGATCGAAGAGCACGGCGTGACGTCGATGTTCGGCGTGTCGACCATGTTCGCGGACCTGGCGTCGTCGTCGTTGTGGCACACGGCGGACCTGTCGTCGTTGCGGGTGCTGCTGTGTGGCGGGGCGGCGGTGCCGGACGCGGTGATCCGCGCCTACCAGGACCGCGGCCTGGTGTTCTGCCAGGGCTACGGCCTCACCGAGACCGCGCCGGGCGCCACGTTCCTGGAGGCGTCCGACAGCGTTCAACGCGCGGGTTCGGCCGGTCCGTGCGTGTTCTTCGGCGATCTGAGGCTCTCGGACGTCGGCGAGGTCGAGGTGCAGGGCCCGAACGTGACCCCGGGCTACTGGAACGACCCGGTCGCCACCGCGGCCGCGTTCACCGAGGACGGCTGGTTCCGCACCGGCGACCTCGGCCGGCTCGACGACGGCCACCTGTACGTCCTCGACCGCCTCAAGGACATGTACATCTCCGGCGGCGAGAACGTCTACCCGGCCGAGGTCGAGAACGCGATCACCTCGCACCCGGACGTCGCCGAGGTGGCGGTCGTCGGGGTGCCGGACCAGCGCTGGGGCGAGGTGGGACGCGCGTTCGTGCGCCCGCGCGACGGCGCCGTCGTGGACGCCGCCGGGTTGCGGGAGTTCCTGGCGCCACGCCTGGCGAAGTACAAGATCCCCGTGCACGTCGAGGTGGTCGCCGAACTGCCGCGAACGGGGTCCGGGAAGGTCCTCAAGCCCGCGCTGCGCCGGGTGCCGTTGTGACCGCGTGACGGCACAGGAGCGTCTGGACCGCCTCGTCCACCGAGTGGGCCAAGGCCTTCTCGGTGGGCGCCCAGTTCACCAGCAGCATCCGCGGCCAGAACGCGAAGTTCGAGATCATGCCGAGGAACTGCGTCGCCGCACCGACCGGGTCGTCGACCACCAGCGTGCCGGCGCCGTGCTCGGCGGCCAGGTAGTCGCGGACGGAGTCGAAGAACGGCTGCTTGCCCAGCTTGAACTGCGTCTGGCCGAGCTCGGGGAAACGTGTCGCCTCGGCGATGACGATGCGGAACAGCGCGACCATGCCCGGCCGCGTCAGCAGCGCCACGTACCGGTCGCCGAGCACCTTGAGCCCCTTCGCGGGGTCGCCCGGCGGCGGCGTGAGCGCGCCCTCCTCCGTGCGCCAGTAGTCGGTGACGATCGCGTCGAACAGCTCGGCCTTCGTGGGGAACTGCTTGAACAGCGTCGCCTTCGAGACCCCGGCCGCGTCGGCGATGCGTGCGAGTGACGTCTTGTCGTAGCCGGACTCCAGGAACAGCGTCGTCGCGGCGTCGACGATGGCCGTCCGCTTCTGCTCCGCCAGGCGCTCGTGGTAGGTCGGCACGCCCCCAGTATGCCACGAGGTGAGTCACTTGACTCACCATCGAGGTCGTGTCTACGGTTCCGAGGTGAGTCACTCAACTCACCACTGGAGGAATGGACGATGGGACGCTTCGACCGACGGACGGTGCTCGTCACCGGCGCGACGAGCGGGATGGGTGCGAGCCACGTGCGGGGCTTCCACACCGAAGGGGCGCGGGTCGTGATCGGCGCGCGGGACCTGGCGGCAGGCGAGGCGTTCGCCGCGGAACTGGGCTCGCGGGCGGTCGCCGTACGCCTCGACGTGACGTCCGAAGCCGACTGGACCGCCGCGCTGGAAGCCGCCGGGCCGATCTCGGTGCTGGTCAACAACGCGGGCGCCCAGCACCCCGCCGCGCTGATCGAGGACACCGCGCTGCAGGTCTGGGAAAGGACGCTCGCGGTGAACCTGACCGGGCAGTTCCTGGGGATCAAGCACGCGGCGGCGTCGTTGCGGCAGGCCGGCGGCGGGTCGATCGTGAACATCGCCTCGACGATGGGCAACGTCGGTCAGGCCTACTACGCGCCTTACGTGGCGAGCAAGTGGGCGCTGCGCGGTCTGACCCGCACGGCGGCGCTCGAACTCGGCCGCGACGGGATCCGGGTGAACTCGGTGCACCCCGGTGTGGTGGCGACGCCGTTCATCACCGAGCCCGTGGCGGACGGGCAGCCGGCCATCGGCGACCTCTACTCCCCCGCCCCGTTCGCCGTGCCGCGGCTCGGGACGCCGGAGGAGGTCACCGCGCTCGTCCTGCACCTCGCCTCGGACGACGGCGCGTTCGCGACCGGGGCGGAGTTCGTGCTGGACGGCGGTCTGCTGCTCGGGCCGGCACTAGTGGCGTAGGTAGTCCACCACCGGGCCGAACGTGAACAGCCCGGTGCCCGCCACCAATTCACCCTTGGCGGGCAACAACATCTCGTGCGCGCGCTGCCACAGTTCGTCGTCCCGCAGCCTGGTCGCCGCCATCGCCAGCAGGCAGGCGCGGACCTCCGTCAGGAGGTCGGCCGGGCCGTCGGGAAGTGCCCGTGCGGCTGCGAGCGCTTCGTCCGGCGGCAAGGCCAGCGGGCGCACCCAGTCGAGGTGCGGGCCCCAGTCGTCGTCCAGGTCCACTGTGGACGGCCCGTGCAGGCTGAGCAGGGCGAGCGGCAGGAGTCCGCTTTCCATGCCCCACATGCCGGTTCCCCGGACGCGCTCGGCCGCGGCCCGGTAGGCGCGGTCGGCTTCGGCCTTCTTCCCCGCCGCCGCGAGTTTCAGCGCGGCGTACCACTCGGTGAAGACGCTGACGAGCGGCAGGTCGTGTTCGTGGGCCAGTTCGTCGGCGGCGGCCGCGTGCCGGTCGGCGGTGGCGAAGTCGGCGAGCGCGGACGAGGCCTGCACGAGGATCAGGTGGCCGAGGACCTCGTGGGTGACCAGGCCACCCGCCACCTCGACGAGTTCGCGCCCGATCTCGGCTCGTTCGCGGGCGAGGCCGGTGCGGTGGAAGGTGTGCATGAAGCGGGCGTTCAGCGCGAACGCGTGCAGGGCGGGATCGCCGAGGTCTCGGGCGATGGCCTCGGCTTCCCGGGCTTCGGCGAGGCGGGCGCCGGTGCCGCGGTCCTCCATGGCGATGGTGGCGAGCAGGCGGGCGCGGGTCGCGGTGGGGCCGGGGAAGGACGGGAGGACGCGTTCGGCGGCGGCGATGAGTTCGGCGGAGTGGGCCGGGTCGTCGTTGGTGGTCCAGATGCCGGGGACGTCGAACGAACCGATCGCCTCGGCCGCCTCCCGCGCACCACCGGCGAGCCGCAGCGCCACCGACCGCTGCCTCCTCGCCTCCTCCAGGTCCCCGCTCACCGCCAGCGCCCTGGCCAGCCCGATCACCAGGTCGGCACGCTCCGTCCCGGCCGCGATCGCCGCTCTCCACCACCGCACCGCCTCACGAGGCGAGCGCGTCCCCTCCGCGGCCTCGGCCAGCGCCCGCACCGCGGCCGCACTCCTGGTCCCCGCGAGGGCGTAGTGGTGCGCACGCGTCCGCACGTCACCTGAGCCGAGCGCCTCCGCCACCACCGCGTGCCAGCGTGCGCGCCTGGTCAGCGACACGTCCTCGTACAGGGTGTCGCGCACCAGCACGTGCGCGAACCGGGCGTGGCCGGGCGCCACCTCCACCACGAACCCCGCGGCGATCGCGGCGTCCAGCGCGTCGAGCACGTCGTGACCCGCCAGTGCGGCCAGCAGATCGACGTCGACGTCCCGGCCGAGCACGGAGGCCTGGTGCAACACGGTCCGCGCCTCGGCCGGCAACCCCGAGAGCCGGTGGCGCAGGACGTCCCGCACACCGGCCGGGACCGCGCCGAGGTCACCGCCGGACTCGACCAGTCGCACGAGTTCCTTGACGTAGAACGGATTGCCTCCGCTGCGTTCATGGATCGCCCGCGCGTCCAGCGAGCCCACCAGTGCGGCGACCGCCTCCTCGTCAAGTCCGCGGAGCTCCACCCTGACCGGTTCGGCGCGCGCCAGCGCCTCCAGCGGCACGGCGGTGCGCGAGGTCACGACGATCAGCACCCTGCCCGACAACCGGGTCGTGGTGAAGGCGGCCAGCACCGCCAGTGTCTCCTCGTCGGCCTGGTGCAGGTCGTCCAGCACCACCAGGACCGGCGCCGCCGACTCCACTGTGGACACGACCGCGCGACGCAGGTGGAACCGGTCGGCCACCGGGAGTGCCGACCCCAGCGCCTCCACGACCTGCTGCCACGGCCACGCCACCGGCGCGTCCTCGGGGCAGCGCGCCCACACCGTCCGCCAGCCCTTCGCGCCGAGCACGGCGCTGAACGCCTCGGCCAGCGCCGTCTTGCCGACACCGGCCTCGCCGGTCACCACCGCGACGCCGAGCCCGGCAGCCGGTGTCGCCGACTCCAGGGCCGCCAGTTCCGCAGACCGTCCCACCAGCGGAGACCGGGGTGCGGGCGTCAGGCGGGGCGACTGGGCGAGGATGTCCGACTCCAGCGCTCGGAGCTCGGGCCCGGGGTCCACGCCCAGGTTCTCGACAAGGGCGAGGCGGGCGGAACGCACCGCTTCCAGCGCGTCGCCCTGACGGCCTTCGCGGTACAGGGCGAGCGCGAGCAGGCTCCACGCCTTCTCGCGCCACGGGTGGTCGGCCAGGTGTGCGCGCAGGTCTGCGGCGACCCCGGCCGCCCGTCCGACGGCCAGCGCGGCCTCGGCACGGCGTTCGACCGCCACCAGCCGCAGTTCCTCCAGCCGGTCGATCTCCGCGCGCGCCCAGTGCTCGTCGGCGAACTCGGCGTAGGCGGGCCCCCGCCACAACGCCAGCGCACCGTCCAGCACGGACAGGTCGCCACCGAGCATCTCCTCGAACCGCCAGGCGTCCACGTCCTCCGCCAGCAACGCGTAGCCCGCGCCCTCGGTGACCAGCAGCGTCGACGGAGTCCGGGGTGGACGACCGGGTTCGAGGGCCTTGCGCAGCGCCCCGACGAACGTCTGCACCGTGCCGAGCGCGCCGTCCGGCGGGTCCTCCCACAGGTCGGCGACGAGCGTGCGCACGGGCACCACCCGGCGGCGCGCGACCAGCAGGCGGGCCAGCACGGCGCGTTGCCGGGGGCCGCCGAGCCGGGCCGACCCGGCGGTCAGCGGGCCCAGCACCCCGAACCTCATCCGGCGCTGATCCGTTGCTGATCGGGCGGCGCCACAGTGTGCTCGTGAACCACACCGCATTCGACTACCAGCGCGTTCAGGTCTCCGGCGGCATCGAGCTGAACGTGGCCACGACCGGCGGCGGAAGCCCCGTCGTGCTCCTGCACGGCTTCCCGCAGACCCACCTCATGTGGCGGCACGTCGCCGCCGGCCTGGCGTCCGACCACACCGTGATCATGCCCGACCTGCGCGGCTACGGCGACAGCGACAAGCCCGCCGACACCGGCTCGACCTACGCCAAGCGCACCATGGCCGCCGACGTGGTCGAGGTCGCGCGGCGGCTAGGGCACGACACGTTCGCCCTGGTGGGACACGACCGCGGCGCGCTCGTCGCGTTCCGCACGGGCCTCGACCACCCGGACCACGTCACGCACCTCGCGTCCCTCGACGTGCTGCCGACGCTCGACATGTGGGACGTGATGCGCGGAACGTCCGCCGCCGTCGGGTTCCACCTGTTCCTGATGGCCCAGCCACCCGGTCTCGCCGAGCAGATGATCAGCGCGGTCCCGGACGCGTTCTTCGGCCACTTCCTCGACATCTGGAGCCAGAAGCCGTTCCCCGGCGACGTCCGCGCCGAGTACCTGCGCGCCTCCCGGGAGGCCGTGACGTCGATCGTCGCGGACTACCGGGCGTCGGCCACGATCGACGTCGAGCACGACACCGCCGACCGGGACGCGGGCACGCGGCTGAAGATGCCGGTCACCGTGCTGCAGCAGGACTGGGGTGCCGCTCTCGGCTTCGACGCGCGGCGGCTGTGGGAGGCCTGGGCACCCGATCTCGACCACCGCACGGTCTCGTGTGGACACTTCATGGCCGAGGAGGCGCCGGACGTGGTCACGGCGGCGATCCGCGACCTGCTGAAGCGCTGATCCCGGCCCCCGTCAGGTCCTGACGCGGCCCTTGGTCGTCCACATCCGGTACCCCGCCGACTGGGCCTCCGCCTCCGACCCGAACGTCATGTCGCCCTTCGTCCGCCGGTAGTACGGCGAGTCCGGCGTGTGGTAGACCATGGTCTTCGAGTTCCCCTTGACCGGCAACGGTTCCTTGACCGGCTTCGGCGCGGCGGGCGGCTGCTCGGAGATCACCACCTGCTCGGTGGTGGAGCGGGGCGCGGGCAGTGCCAGGCGGGCCTTGGGGCGTTCGGGCTGGAGGCGACCGCGGACCGACAGCCACGTCACCAGCACGCCCACGGCGAACGACGCCAGGCAGAGCAGGAACATCTGCGAGAACAACCAGAGCACAGCGAACTCCTAACGGACTACGACGTCGACCTGGCGCGTGGCCGGGTCGTACTCGCCGCCGGGGGCGGGACGGGTCTCGATGGCGATCAACGCGGGTGCCACGCCCTGGCCGACGAGGACGTCGCGGACCATCTCGCCGCGCTTCACCGCCATCGCCTGGTCGGTGCCGTGGGCCACCAGGGTGATCGAGGCTCGGGGGGCCACGAGCAACATGCGGCCGACGCGTTGGATGAGCACCGGGCCGTGGCCCTCGTAGGCGGTGGTGCCCTGCACGAACCGGATGGCGCCGTTGCCGTTGACCAGGCGGGAGATCGAGTCGTGCAGCGCCTCGACGTTGAGATCGCCCGTCGTCGTGGACGGGCCGATCTCGATGCGGTCGGTGACCTGCAGGCCGTTCGCGGCCTGCTTGACGGCGTCGCGGACCGCGGTGGCCCTCACCTCGTCCGGCACGCGGGCGGCGACCACGACCTGTCCGTTGTGGATGGTCGTGGTCACGTCCGACACCTTGGCGGACAGCGCTGCGGTGACCACGCGGCCGATCACGGCCGGCGGGATCGGCAGCAGACCGCCCTGGCGCAGGGCGGCCGTGACGCGGTGGCCGTCGGCCTGCACGGCCTCGATGAGCGCGCGGCGTTCCGCGTCGTCGGCGACCGCGCCGGACACCAGGATCTCGCCACCGCGCAACGCCACGAGCAGCTGCTCGGGTTCGGCCGCGCGCACGTCGGCGGTGCCGACACCGGACACGTCGGACACCACGGCGCGCACCGCGTCCACCGAACGGGGCGCGACCTCGGTGACCACGACCGTGCGGCCGTCGACCGACACGACACCGTGGTAGCCGGCCTTGCCGAGCGCTGTCCGCACGTCGGCGTGCAGCGTCCGTTCGATGCCACCGCCGTGGACGACCACGCCGGTGGCGGCGAGCAACGCGGGCACCAACAGCCCGCCGATCCAAACCGCGTGAGGCAAACGCACGGCGCAGGGGTACCGAACCTCGCCACTCGAAATCCAGCCGCTCCAGCCTTTCGGGTCGGACTTCACCCGGTCAGGTGGCCGGACCGAGTTCGCTGCCACCACGGGTCACGGCACCCTGGACCACGCGAGCCGGCGGCCCCGGGCTGGACGGGGAGCTCCGATCCCGGGGAATCGGCGTACGTTGAAGATCGTGACGACGAGCTCGACCGAGCAGCGGATCCCGCGCCGGGGCGGCCGCGTGACCTTGATCACCAGCGCCCCGCGACACCTGAGGAAGACCCGACGATGAAGTCAGAACCGGTCGCCCCCGCCGACGACACCGCTGAACGCACCACGCGGGCGATCGAAGACCTGAGCGGGCCACGAGGGGTGCCGCTGCTGGGAAACCTGCCCGAGCTGGCCCGCGGTCAGGTCATGAACCAGGTGCTCGAACGGTGGTGCGACCGCTTCGGGTCGACCTACCGGGTCCGGCTGGGAGGAACACCCGCGGTGGTGACCGCCGATCCGGTGCTGGTGGACACCGTGCTGCGCCAACGACCTGACGCGTTCCGGCGGTCGAGCATCATGTCGGAGGTCATCGACGAGATCGGCGGGCACGGCGTGTTCACCGCGGAGGGCGCCGAGTGGCGGCGGCTGCGGAAGATCGCGACGCAGAGCCTCAACAGCTCGTACCTGCGACAGTACTTCTCCACGATCGCCGAGGTGACCGCCCGGATGCGGAACTCGTGGGTGAGTGCGGCGGACGCGGGCTCGTCGGTCGACGTCCTCGCCGACATGCAGCGGTACACCCTCGACGTCACCACCTGGCTGGCCACGGGTCACGACCTCAACTCGGTCGACAGCAACGACGACAGCCTGCGCAGCCGCCTGGTCGAGTTGTTCCCCGCGTTCGCCCGGCGGATCAACGCTCCCTTCCCGTACTGGCGCCACGTCAAGTTGCCGCAGGACCGGCGTCTGGACGCGACCGTCGAGGAACTGGCGGCTCTCGTACGCGTCCAGTTCGTCAAGGCCCGTGAGCGGATGGCAGGCGGCGCCGAGCCCACGAACTTCCTGGAGGCGCTGGTCCGACCGTTGGAGGACGAGCCCGCGGCCTCGGACGAGGAGGTCTTCGGCAACGTCGTGACAATGCTGCTCGCCGGTGAGGACACCACCTCCTCCACGCTGGCCTGGGCCGTGCACCGCCTCAGCGCGCACCCCGAGGCGCAGGACCGGGTGGCGGCGGAGGCCGAGGCCGTCCTGGCCGACGGTCTCGCGGACCCGGCCGCGGTCGGGAGGCTGACCTACGCGCGAGCGGTCATCGACGAAGCCATGCGGCTCAACCCGGTGACACCGTTCATCGTCGTGCAGCCGAACCAGGACATCACCGTGGACACCGCCGAGGGGTCTCTCCGGCTGAAGCAGGGCACTCCGGTGTTCACGCTGCTGACGTACGGATCGCGCCGCGACCACAGCCGGTTCGGCGACCACGACGCGTTCCGCCCGGAGCGCTGGCTCGACGAGTCGTCCGCCCCCGCGGAGCTGCCCTACGCGCCGTTCGGCGCGGGCCCGCGCTTCTGCCCCGGCCGCAACCTGGCCCTGCTCGAGGCGACCCTGCTCATCGCGACCCTGTGCCGCGCCGTCACCATCAGGGCGCACGACGCCGACGGCCCGGTGCGGGAACGCATGGGCTTCACCGCGTTCCCCACCGGTCTCGCGGTCACCCTGCACCGACGCGAAGCCCTTGGTTGATCGACCCTCCTCCGCGGACGGGGAGGACGACCGACCAAGGGCTTCGTGCTAGTCGACCGTCGCCCGCGTCCGCCGCCACGCGATCACGATCAACGCGATCAGCCCGAACAGCGGGATCGTGCTGATCGCCCACGACAGCCCCATCGGCGGCCCCGGCTGCTCCATCACGGCGAGGTTCTTCAGCTCACCGGTCCCGGTGCCCTCGGGTCCCTCGACGTCGAACTTCATCGTCCACGTGCCCTGCTCGGGCAGCGCGAAGATGTCGAGACCCCACACCTCGCGCTTGCGCGGGTGCCGCGCGAGCGGGCTGTCGTCGGCCTCCACGCCCTCGCGGAACAGCGTGAGCGTGCCCTTCTTGCCCTCGATGCCGTTCTCCGGCGCGAAGGTGAAGTCGAGCGACTGCATGGCCTTCACCGGCCACGTGCTGAAGCCGATGGTCAGGTCGTACGGTCCAGCCTGCACCTTCTCGGTGTGCACGACGTTCACCGGTTCGAAGGCCAGGGCGGGGGCCGTGAGGCCGAGCAGCAGGGTGGCCGTGCCCGCGAGTGCCAGCAGTGTCTTACGCATGGCGGTCTTCCTTTGCTGGTGCGAGGTGGCGGAGCATCTGGCCGAACCGCCGGCCGAGCATCCCGGCGAGGGCGCCGAGCACCGCGCCCGCCACGACGGTGGCCACGTAGCGCTGGAGCGCCGGGAAGTTGCTGCCGTAGGTGAGCATCCGCTGCAGGGGCGCCAGGGCCGTGATGATCACACCGCCGAGCGCGCCCGCCACCCACGCGGGCAGGCCGCGCAGCAGTTCGACGGCGACGGCGACGAGGAGCAGGCTCATCGGGATCATGTTGGGCAGACCGGGGATTCCGTCGACGTAGTCGCGCAGCGGCAGGCCGGTCGCGTCCGCGTACACCTCGGTGGCCCACGGCGAGAACCACCAGAACAGGGCCTGCAGGAAGGCGACGACGACTCCGACGGCGAGAGCGCCGCCGCGCCGGTTCAGCACGTACGCGCCCATGAACAGGATCATCACCGAGAAGAACGCGCTGCCGGCGTTGACCGTGTTGACGGGCCCGCCGGGCAGTGCGCTCAGGCCGAGCACGGTCACCATGCTGAACGCGAGCAGCGTGCCCGCGGCCCCGGCGACGCCGTAGGTGCCCCAGCTCTGGTCGCGGGCGACCGCGAAGACCATCACCGCGCCGACCATGGTGATGGAGATCGACAGCAGCAGGCCGATGTGCGGCGGCGAGTCGATCACGGCGTCGAAGCCGTAGAGGCCGTGCCACCACTGGTCCCACAGCCCGTAGACCAGGAACAGCGCCGCGCCGATGCCGGAGACCAGGTAGCCGACGGGAGCGGAGAACGTGCGGCCGAAGACCCCGACCGCGCGCCCGCCGACCAGCGGGTCGACCGCCTTGTCGCGCTTGGCGTTCGCGGTGGTGAGCAGCACCACGGCGAGGCTCGCCAGGCCGGAGATCGCGCTGCCCGCGTACAGGAACAGGTGCGGCAGCGTGAAGAACGTGTCCGGCCCGACGTCGGAGTGCCACTGGATGTCCCAGGTCAGCCCGATCAACGAGATCAGGGTGCCGCCGAGCACGACGCCCGCCGGGACCAGCCCCCTCGGGACCGTCCCCACCGACGGCGTCGCCGCCGCCGTGATGTTCACAGTCATTCCTCCCCCTTCTCAGGTGAGCAGCAGCGGGATGACGACCCGCTCGCTGCGCAGTGACACGGTGATTTCCCATTGACCGGCCATGAACAGGTCGACGCCCATGACCCTGTACCGGCCGGGGGCCTGCGGCGCCGCGGTGATCGGGGCGAGCGCGTGGCCCATCTGCGGCATCGCCGGTTCGACCGTCACGTCGCCGTCGGCGGCGTTGCCGGAGCGGTCGGTGATCCGCAGGTCGAACTCGTTGCTGCCGGACCTCGTACTGGTGGGCGTGAGCTCGAACCGGAGCCCGCCGCTCTCGGCGAGGTGCGGCCGGGCCTCGACCCCGCGCGGCCACAGCACGACGACGGCGGCCAGGACGGCGAGCACCACGGCCACCACGGCCACGGCGGAACGCTTCACTTCGAAGCCACCCCCTTCGCGGCGGGCACGTCGACCACCTGGGGCACGGTGACGACCGAGTAGTCCCGTTCGACCTGGATCCACACGAGGTAGCGGCCCGGCAACGGGAACGAGTAGGTGAACGGCACGTCCGGCCCGTACGCGGCGACGCTCTCGTCGGGCTTGTCGGGCATCCCCGGCACCGGCGGGATCATCGAGTGCACGTGCGCCCAGATCGGTGCCTCGGCGGCACTTCCGGTCATCGGGCCGACGACGATCATGTGCCCGAGCATGCCGAGCCACGGTTGCAGGTCGCGCTCGCCGAACTTCGCGGTGATCGTGCTCGGCCTTCCCGCCTCGCGGATCTCCACCGCCGTCTCGGCCTTCCCGTCGTGCGCGACGGCGACCCCGGTCCCGGTGACGTCCACACCGGACCGCAACAGCTGCACTCCCCCGCCGCGCCGGGTGATCTCGGCGGCGACCGCGTGCACGCCCTGCTCGGGGTCGCGCAGCCGGGCGCGGTACTCGCCCGGTGCCGTCCGGACCGGGTGCAGGTGGCGGAGGTGCCCGGACGGCGACACGACGACGAGGTGGACGAACGCGCTGTCGTGCACCAGCAGGTCGTCCACCGGCCGCCCGGACGAACCGTCGGTCAGGCTCAGCACGAGGTCCCTGTCCTCCATGCGGGGCACCATGTTCACCGGTGGCCGCGAGAAGTCCGTGATGGACGTTCGCTCGTAGGGGTTCGTGACGTTGTCGAACGTCGGGTCGAGCTGCGTGCCGGGTGCCGCGACCGGCGGGATGCTCGGCGAGAGCAACGCCGCCGTCACCCCGACCGCCACGGCGGCGACCACGCCTGCGGTGGGAACGAGCGCCAGCACGGGCTTGCCGAACACCGCCAGCACCAAGGCCGCCAGCAGCAACAGGCCCGCCGCGATGAACCCGCCGTAGGTCGCGTTCTCCCACGGCGACGGCACGAGCGCGGGCACGACGAACGGGATGGTGGCCTCGTCGACCGCGAGCTCCCACGGGCCGGGACGGTCGACGTGCAACTGCCCGGCGTGGAACCCCGGCGTGGCACCGAGGACCACCTTCGTCGTGCTGCTCGGGGCGCCCGCCGCGCGCAGGGTCAGCGTCAGCTCACCCGGCGCCGTCCCGGCGTGCGTCACCACGTCGACGTGCACGGGTCCCGGCACCTCCGCGACCCGCCGGATGATCACCGTCAGGTCGCGGTCGCCGAGGCTCTGCGCGACGTGGATGTCGGCGCCGGACTGGGCGCCGTCGGCCAGTGCGGGGGCACCGATCCCCAGGATCGCCCCCAGCACCAGCAGCAAGGTCACAACACGTCGTTTCATCGCGACCGAACGTAGCGATCACGCCCGGTCCGCCGCGTCACTGCGAAGTCGGAAATCCCATCCCCCGCGCGGGGGATCCCCGACCCCTGTCCGGCGGGAGGACCTCGGGGTCGGCCTTGCGGCAAGATTCGTCCCGATGGATTCGGTCAAGGTCCCCCTCAAGCACCAGTCGGCCCTCGTCGCCGTCGTCTGCATGGTCGTCGACGGCGGGTTCGTGCTGCTCGACCGCGAACCGTTCCCGCAGACGATGGTCGTGCTCTTCCTGACCCTGGCCGTGGACGCGATGCTCGCCGGTCCGGCCCGGCTGTCGCTGTGGGTCGCGGCGGCGCAGGCGGCGGTCCCGGTGCTCGTCCTGGTCGCGATCGGCGACGGACTCGACTCCAACGACGCAGGCCTGCTGATCGCGGGCTACCGGGCGGGGGCGTGGCTGCGCGGCGGACCGGCGTACGCGGCGCTCGGGTTGCTCTCCGCCAGTCTCGTCACGAGCATGATCCTCTACGACTACGACCTGCTGTACGCCGTGCTGGTGGCGGGCAAGGGCGCGTTGCTGCCGTGGCTCGTCGGCCGCTACACCACGGCCCGGCGCGCGTACCTCGCCGAGTTGGAGAAGCGGTCGGCGATGGCGGAGAAGGACGCCAAGGCCGCGGTGACGAAGGCGATCACCGAGGAGCGCGGCGCGATAGCCCGCGACCTGCACGACGTGATCATCCACCACGTGAGCGCGATCAACCTGCACGCCGGCGCCGCCCGGCTCGGCAACCCCAACGGCGACCCGAAGCTGACGAACTCGTTGCGCGCGGTCGAGACGTCCAGCCGCGCGGCCATGGTGGACCTGCGGCACCTGCTCGACCTGCTGCACGGCGAGAAGCCGGAGGGAGCGCGGCAACCGGGGCTCGGCAACCTCGACGAACTGCTCGACGGCGTGCGCGCGGCGGGCATCCCCGCCCGGCTGGAGGTGCGCGGGCAGCACCGGGACCTGCCGGAGTCGTTGGACGTCACGGTCTACCGGATCATCCAGGAGATGCTGACCAACGCCCTGCGGCACGGCGACGCGTCCGGGGTGACGGTGACGCTGGACTACGCGCCGGACTCGCTGACCGTCGCGTCGGAGAACACGGCGGGCCCCGGCGACGACTCGGGATCGGTGCGCCGCGGCCTCGTCGGCATCCGCAACCGCGCCGGCATGTTCGACGGCAGGACGCGCTCCGGGCTCGACCCCGACGGCCGCACCTGGCGGACCACCGTCACGTTCCCCCTGGAGGCGTCATGACGTTGTCGGTGCTGCTCGCCGACGACCACGCGATGCTGCGCTCCGGCATGCGCGCGATCTTCGACACGCAGGAGGACCTCCGGTGCGTCGCGGAGGTCGCGGACGGCAGGGCCGCGGTGGCGGAGGTGGCGCGGCTGCGGCCGGACGTGGCCGTGCTCGACATCCGCATGCCCAAGCTCGACGGCCTCGGCGCGACGGAGATGATCCTCGCCGACCCCGCGAACCGCACGAAGGTCCTGCTGCTCACCACCTACGACACCGACGAGTACGTCTACCGGGCGCTCAAGGCGGGTGCCAGCGGGTTCCTGCTGAAGTCGCTGCCGCCGGAGGAACTGATCTCCGCGGTGCGCGTGGCGGCGCGCGGGGACGCGTTGATCGACCCGTCCGTCACGCAACGCCTGATCGCGCGGTTCGCCGTCAGCCTCGCGCCTCCCCCGACGCCACCGGAGCTCGACCTGCTGACCGCGCGCGAACGGGAGGTGCTGCAGCTCGTCGCGGCGGCGTACAGCAACGCCGAGATCGCCGCGCGGCTGCACGTCGGAGACGAGACGGTGAAGACGCACGTCTCGCGGGTGCTGGCGAAGCTGGGGCTGCGGGACCGGGTGCACGCCGTGGCGTACGCGCACATCAACGGCCTGGTGCAACCTCGCCGCTGAGCCGTTCGTCGACGATCCGGGACCGCGTCGAACTCCGCGAGGCGACCGGCCTCGCCGGTCGCCCGGCAGGTGGTTGCGCGTGCCGGAACGGGCCGGACGCGATGCTCTCGATCAGCGGGACGTGGTGGTGGCCACGGGTCCGCACCTCGGCGAGGAGCGGTGTGCGAAGCCGTGCTCGTCCCCGGCGACCCTGGTGCCGGGGACGAGCGGAAGCGGAGCCGTGGAGACCCCTCGTGAAACCCCGCGGCTCAGCTCTGCCAGACCAGCGGCGTCTTCACGTAGTCGTCGCCGCGGTTGTACTCGGCGCCCGCGACCTTCGACCCGTCCTGCGCCGCGCTCAGCACACACGTCTCGTAGGTCTCGCCGGCGGCCTTGAACGTCCTGGGCGCGCTGGTGGAGTCGCACTTCGGGGTGTCACCGCTGATGATCACGCCGGTGCCCTTGCCGTCCTCGCCGAGGCCGCGCAGGCCGATCGAGGTGAAGCTGAGGTCGGTGCCGCTCAGGTTCTCGACCTTGGCGCGGAGGTAGAACGGCGTGATGTTCTTGGCCTTGTCGCCGAACTTCGCCAGGTCCTCCTTCGCGCCCGCCTCGATGGCCGTGACGGTGACGGCGATGGTGCCGCTCTTGTCGCCGACGGTGATGGGGATGACCGCGCGCTCACCGACCTTGAGCTTCGAGCCGGGAGCGGTGATGTCGCCACCGGCGGGGACGGCCGGCGCGGACTTCGACGCCGAGGTCTCCTTCGTGCTGGTGGCGGTGCTGGTGGTCTCGCTCGTCGGGTCCGCGGCGGGAACGGCCTGGCCACCGGTCTCGGAGCCGCACGCCGACAGGAGCAGCCCCGCGGTCGCGATCGAGGCGATGAACAGGGGGCCACGGGCGTGCGTCACTGCGGAACTCCTCGGACTGCGGAACCTGGGGGGTGTCCAGCACGTTAGGCCGGATGCAGGAGCCGCGGTATCGGTCGTTCACACCACACGGGCGCTCAGAGGTCGTCGAGGCCGATCAGCCCGTCCTGGATCGCCCTCGCGACGAGCGCGGCCTTCGTGGGCGCCTGCCGGCCGATCGCCGCGTACTTGACCCTGATCCGCTCGAGGTGGGAGTTCACCGTGCTGAGCGTGATGTTCAGGCGTTGGGCCACGAACTCCTTCGACTCCGACTGGAACCACTCGACCAGGACCTCGGTCTCGCGCGGCGACAGCGCGGGCCGCGTCTCCGACCTGTCGCCCGCCAGTGCGCCCGCGAGCGCCGGCGGGGTGTACGACTGGCCCCGCGCCGCCGCCCTCACCGCCTGCACGAGGTGGTCGGCGCCCTCCGCCTTGGTCAGGTAGCTCAGCGCGCCTATCTCCAGGCACTGCAACGCGATCTCGTCGTCGGACCGCATCGAGTACACGATGACCCTGCGGCCGTCCTCCACGAGCCTGCGCAGCTCGGCCGTGGCGGGGGTGACGCTGTTGAGGTGCAGGTCGAGCACGACGACGTCCGCCGTGGCACCGGGACCGGTCCAGGCGACCTCCGGGTCCTCCCCGCTCGCCACCAGGTGGACGTCCGCTGTGGACAGCCAGTGCGCGACTCCCGCGCGCACCACCGGGTGGTCGTCGACCAGGACCGCAGTCACGCCGTCCGCCATCGCGCCTCGCTCCTCACAAGTCCGCCGTGGACACTCGTCTCGACCGTGACCGCCACCGGTCTTCCCGGTGCCGGAAGGGTTTCCGGCGCGTCGGCCACCACCGCGACGCGCACCTCGTCGGCGGTGCGCAGCAGGCTCACCTTCGCACGTCCGTGCGCGACGGCGAGGGCCTGGGCCATGGGTGCGACCAGTTCGCGGCGCACCCCCGTCGGCACGGGGGTGGCCGTGCCGCTGACGGCGAGCGAGACGACGACACCACGTCTTTCGGCGACGTCCACGCAGGCGGTCAGCTCGTGCAGCAACGGGTCGGGCACGTCGTCGTTCTCCGCGAACAGCCTGCGCAGCTGCACGGCCGCGACCGAGCAGCGCAGCCTGGTCGTCGGGTCTGCCACGCTCACCTGCTCGTCGGCCAGGTCGGCGAGCAGCGGCAGCAACGCGCCCAGCTGGCCCTCGAAGCCCGCCTTGAGGTCCTGTTCCCGTTGGCGCGCCAGCTCTTCGCGGGTGCGGGCGGCGTCGTGCTCGGCGGCGGCCTCCGCGGCGAGCCTCGCGTCCCGGTGGAGCACGCGGGTGATCACCAGGACGCCGACCTGGAAGCTCGTGCCGCTCAGGATGACGACGCCGGCGGTGCCCACGTCCCCGTTCCCGGCGTGCGCGAACCACGCGACGCTCAGGCAGATGTGCACGGCCAGCGCCACCACCAGCGCTTTCGGCCTCTCCACCAGCACGAGCAGCAGGTACCAGCCGACCAGCCCGAACCCCCAGTCGGGATCGTCCAACGACGCTCCCGCGGGCAGTGCGGTCGTCACCAGCACCGACGCGGCGAGCGGCACGACGGCCAGCAGGGGTGGGGTCGGCGTGCCGGCCGCGACGTGTCCCGCCACGATCCCGAGCACCGCGGTGAGCAGGCAGTACGCGATCCACGCCGCCGGACCGTGCGGGTGCGCGACCAGCGAGGGCAGCATGAGCACGAGCTGGACGGCGAAGACGACGACCAGCAGCACCTGCCGGGCGGTGGTGGAGACGGCGTGGTCAGTCATCGGCGGGCCACACCAGACGGGCGGTGGTGCCGCGTCCCCGTGCCGACTCGACCACCGCGGCGCCACCGACGGCCTCGATGCGTTCGACCACCGATCCGCGCAGCCCGCGCCGGTGCCCGGGCACCTCCTCCGGCACGAACCCCCTGCCCTCGTCGCTGATCACGACCACGGCCCCGCGCCGCACCGTCAGCTCGGCGCGGGAGGTGCCCGAATGGCGTTCGACGTTGGCGAGCAGCTCCCGGGCCGCCCGCACGAACTGCAGCGCGACCCCGGCGGGCACGCGGACGACCTCGGCCTCGACCCGCACGTCCACGGCGCTGTCGCGCGCCACCGCCGTGAGCGCGGCCCCGAGGTCGACGGTCCCCTGCTCGTCGCCCCGTTCGGCCAGCACCACCAGGTCGCGGCGCGCCTGCGCGGCCACCTCCGCCGGATCGCCGCCGTGTGCGGCCATCAGGAACGTCGCGGCGGCCGTGTCGTGCAGCAGGGCGAGGTACTCCCGTTCCCGTCTGCCCTGGTCCAGGGTGACAGCCGCCGCCCGGCTCCGTTCGGCGGCGCGTTCCCGCAGCCGGTCGACCCGGCGGCTCGACCGGCGCAGCAGCTCGTAGGCGAGCCGCGCGAGCACCGACTCCAGCACCGCCCGCACGAGCACGCCCGGCCCGGTCGTCACGACCTGCACCGCGAGCAGCGCGACCGTCGCGGGCACGGAGACCTTGAGCGGCCACTGCCACTGCCAGGTGATCAAGGTCGTGGTGAGGACCGTCAGCACCCACTGGTCGGCGTCGGCGCCCAGCAGCACCGACAGCACCACGACCCGCAGGAACGCCACCGGCAGCGCCACTCCCGGCAGCCGGAAGTCGGCGACGGTGCTCACGGCGACCACCGCGAACAGGCTCCAGCCGAGCGGTGAGTTCAGTGAGAAGGCGCCGAAGAGGCTGATCAGCGCGACGCCGGCGCCGCGGACGGGACCCGCGAGACGGGACACCGTCGCAAGCAGCCTCGCCTCCAGCACAGGTGCATTCTGCACATATCGTCCGCGTATCGGAAAACGCGTACGTCCCCGCAACGTCCGTGCGTCTTGAGTGGACGCGTGCTCAACACCTGGCAGGAGTGGGTCGGAACGGAGACAGGGGTCGTCATCGGGGGCGTGCTGGGGATACCGGTGGCGCTGCTGGTGATGCTGCTCCTGGGGCTCCACCGGATGCACGGGCAGCGCCCAGGCCCGTGGCGGACCGCTCTGGTCGACGTGGGACTGGTCTACGGAACGCTGCCGTGGGTGTGGCTCCTGCTGCTGCCGGGCTCGTCGTCCGAGCTGAGCCTGGTGCCGTTCGCGGACATCGCCGACCTCCTCGCGCAGCGCGACCTCGGCCAGATCGTCGGCAACCTGCTGGTGTTCGCGGCACTCGGGTTCTTCGGCCCGCTGCGGTTCGCGGCGCTGCGGTCGGTGTGGCGGGTGCTGCTGGTCGCCGGGGCCTGCTCGGTGCTCATCGAGGTCGCGCAGTTCACCGCGCTGCACCGGGTGTCCTCTGTGGACGACGTGCTGCTCAACGCCGCCGGTGCGGCGCTGGCCTCACTCCTGTCGTGGCGGTGGTGGCGGGTGAAGCCCGCCGTGGCGCCGGAGCGCCGGCTGGTCACGGCCTAGCTTGAGTTTTAACCTCTGAGGGGTTGGTCGGCACCCTCATTGATCATGAGTGAAGCCCTTGGTCGATTCTTCTTCTTGCGACAGACGAAGATCGAGACCAAGGGCTTCAGTTGATAAGTGTGCACCATGCCCGGGATGCCGCCGCGTTCAGGGAGTTATCGGCGTTGCGGCAGGAGTTCTACCGGTGCCTGACGCGGCGTGCGGACGCGTTGTTCGAGCTGACCGACGCTGTGTTGTGTGCTGACGGTCCGACCCGCTCGATCGCGGAGCTGTCACTGATCGGTGAGCACCGCCGCGGGCATGGCAGCGGCTACGCCGCGCTGGCCCGGGGCCAGGTGGACTTCGACCGGTTACGCACCGCCTTGGCGGCGGTGTCGCTGCCTCGCGCCGCGGACGGACGGCTGGTGCTGGCGGTGGACGTCACCTGCTGGCTGCGCCCGGAAGCACACACGTGCCCGCAACGGATCCTGTGTCACACCTACGGCCGGGGCAAGGACCAGCACATCATGGTGCCGGGCTGGCCCTACTCCGTCGTCGTCGCCCTGGAGAGCGGGCGGCATTCCTGGACCGCGCCGCTGGACGCGGTCCGGCTCGCGCCCGGAGACGACGCCGCGAGCGTGACCGCCCGGCAGATTCGCGACGTCGTGAACAGGCTGATCACCGCCGGACACTGGTCACCAGGTGATCCGGAGATCCTGCTGGTCGCCGACGCCGGCTACGACGGACCCCGGCTTGCTCACGTGCTCGCCGATCTTCCGATCATCGTGCTGGTGCGGATGCGCTCAGACCGGGTGCTGCGCCGTCCGGCACCACCGTTGCGGCCCGGCCCCAGCCCAGGTCGCCCCGCCCGTCACGGCGCAGAGTTCGCCTTCGGCGACCCGAACACGTGGGGCGAGCCGGACAGCACCCTCGAGACCACGACCCGGCTCTACGGACCGGCGCGGATCCGGGCCTGGGACCGGTTACACCCCAAGCTCACCTCCCGCACCGCCTGGGCGAGCCATACCGGAGACCTTCCCATCCTGGATGGCACCGTGATCCTCCTGCAGGTCGAGCGGCTGCCCTCCGGCGCGATCCCGAAACCCGTGTGGCTCTGGCACTCCCGCACCAGTCTCACCCACGCCGAGGTCGACCTGGCCTGGCAGGCGTTCCTGCGCCGCTTCGACATCGAGCACACCTTCCGCATGCTCAAACAGACCCTCGGCTGGACCACCCCGAAGCTCCGCTCACCCGACGCGGCCGACCGCTGGACCTGGCTGCTGCTGACTGCTTACACCCAGCTCCGCCTCGCCCGCGATCACACCATCGATCTGCGCCACCCCTGGGAGAGACCCCGGCCGACCCGGCGACTGAGCCCGGCACGAATCCGCCGGGGGTTTCGGAACCTGCGTCCACAACTGGACTGTCCGGCCCGTGTCCCGAAACCCTCAAGACCCGGCACAGGACGCCCGCCGGGACTACCCAACCACCAGCCTGCAATACGCCACGACGTCCACACCGTCACCAGCACGAACAAGCAGAAACCCAAGCGCGGCAACAAGGCCAAATCGACGAACCCTCGACCACGCCGAACAGGTTAAAACTCAAGCTAGGTCTTGTCCGGAAGTTCGTCTGGTGGCAGGCGCGGGCGAGAGACCCGGAGGCGGTGCCGCCGCGACGTCCTCATACCGGGCCGTATTCGGGCGTCGCGGCGGTGCCGTCTCCGGGGCCCTCGCCCGCCACTGCCGCCCGATGAGACTTCCGGACACGACCTAGGGTGGCGGTATGCGCGTGCTGATCGTGGAGGACGAGCTCCACCTGGCGGAGGCCGTGCGGGACGGCCTGCGGCTCGAGGCGATCGCCGCGGACATCGCCGGCGACGGCGACACCGCGCTGGAGATGCTGAGCGTCAACGCCTACGACATCGCGGTGCTCGACCGCGATGTCCCGGGTCCGTCCGGGGACGAGGTGGCGCGGCGGATCGTCGCGTCCGGCAGCGGCATGCCGATCCTGATGCTCACCGCCGCCGACCGGATCGACGACAAGGCGTCCGGGTTCGGCCTCGGTGCCGACGACTACCTCACCAAACCGTTCGAGCTGCGGGAACTGGTGCTGCGCCTGCGCGCGCTGGCCCGCCGCCGCACGTACGCGCGACCGCCTGTGAGCGAGATCGGCGGGCTGCGGCTCGACCCGTTCCGGCGCGAGGTCTTCCGCGACGGGCGGTACGTGGCGCTGACCCGCAAGCAGTTCGCGGTGCTGGAGGTGCTGGTCGGCGCGCAGGGCGGGGTCGTGAGCGCCGAGGAGCTGCTGGAACGGGCGTGGGACGAGAACGCCGACCCGTTCACCAACGCCGTGCGCATCACGGTCTCGGCGCTGCGCAAGCGGCTCGGCGAGCCGTGGCTCATCGCGACCGTGCCGGGCGTCGGCTACCGCATCGATGCCTAGGCAGCCGGGGCTCAGCGCCCGCCTGAAGCTCACGCTCAGCTACGCGGGCATCGTCGTCGTGGCGGGCGCGGTCCTGCTGGCCGTGGCGTGGTGGTACCTGCTGCGCTACCTGCCCGACAACGACAAGGGCCTGTTGTTCGTCAGCCCCAACCGCTTCCTGCTGTCCCGCATCTTCGGCCGCGCGGCCGCGGTCGCCATGGCGGGCCTGGTGGCGTTCGGCCTGCTCGGCGGCTGGCTGCTGGCGGGCAGGATGCTCGCCCCGCTGGACAAGATCGCGGACGCGGCCCGCCTCGCCGCCCATGGCTCCCTGTCGCACCGGATCCGCCTGCCCGGCAGGTCCGACGAGTTCCGCGAACTCTCCGACGTCTTCGACACCATGCTGGAGAAGCTCGAGTCCCACGTGGCCGAGCAACGCCGGTTCGCCGCCAACGCCTCGCACGAACTCCGCACCCCGCTCGCGATCTCCCAGTCGCTGCTCGACGTGGCCCGCCAGGACCCGTCCAGCGTCAACGCGGACCTGATCGACCGCCTGCACACCGCGAGCCGCCGCGCGATCGACCTGACCGAGGCCCTGCTGCTCCTGAGCCGGGGCGAGCGCGGCACGTTCACCCGCGAGCCCGTGGACCTGTCACTGGTCGCCGAGGAGGCAGCCGAAACCCTGCTGCCCCAGGCGGAGAAGCGCGGCATCACCCTCGACGTCACCGGCACGCCGGCCACCACCACGGGCTCCCCGGAACTGCTGCTGCGGATGGTCACGAACCTCGTGCAGAATGCCGTAGTGCACAACGTGCCGGGCGGCACGGTCACCGTCCACACCGAACCGCAGCACCAGGCGTGCGTGGTGCGGGTGGAGAACACCGGCCGCCCGCTGCCGCCACACCTGGTGCCGACGCTCGTCGAGCCGTTCCAGCGGGGTGGGGACCGCGTGCGGTCCGAGGACCACGCGGGGGTC
The DNA here is from genome assembly GCF_024125735.1 of Lentzea sp. HUAS12. NCBI lineage: Bacteria > Bacillati > Actinomycetota > Actinomycetes > Pseudonocardiales > Pseudonocardiaceae > Lentzea > Lentzea sp. HUAS12. Next base: position 902,341 of record NZ_CP099738.1, on the reverse strand, counting down.
GGGCTCGGGCTGGCCATCGTGCACAGCGTCGTGCGCGCGCACGACGGGGCGCTCGACGTGGCGGCGCGTCCGGGTGGTGGGCTGCGGGTGACGATCCGGCTGCCTGGGGTGTAGGGGCGCGGCCCGCGACTTCACGAGCTGGCTGGCTGGTGTGTGGCAGCGGCGGGCGGCGTGGGGCGGGCGGCGACAGGCCGTCTGCAGCGACAGGCCGTGTGCGGCGGCCGCACCCCAACCACTCCTTCCGTGCCCTACACCCGCCCCAGCAGGTGCCGGGCCGCCTCGAAGTCCCGCTCCCCCACCAGGAACTCCCGCAGCGCCAACTCCAACTCGTCCCCCCGGATGGTGCCGTCCCCGTCGTGGTCGAGCTCCCGCATGGCCGCGATGAGCTCGTGGCGGCGCGGACTGTGGTCGAGCAGCCGCGTGTACTCGTCCTGCCGCACCTCCCCGTTGCCGTCGCGGTCGATCAAGCCTCGCACCACCGCGGCGACAGCGCCGTAGCCGCGTTCCCGGCCGGCCGGCCCGGGGTAGGTGCGGTCGGCCAGGGCCACGGCGTACGCGGCGGCCGTCACCGAGCCGTCCGCGGGTGTGCCGGTGGCCGTGCAGAGTTGCTCCCACCAGGAGTGGAACGCCTCGTGGACGGCGTCCTCGTCCTTCTCGTCGAGGTCGAGGTGCGTGCTGATCTCGCGCGCCATCGCGAGGAAGTCGCTCCACCTCAGCACGCCGTCGCCGCTCTGGTCGAGGACCGTGCCGAAGAACGACTCGGGGACGAGCACTCGTGCCGGGGTCTCGGCGGCCCTGATCGAGGCTGCTGCGAGCGGTAGGTAGCGCCACGGTTTCGGCAGCAGGCCGGCGACCATCCGGACGGCCTGGTGCAGGCCGCCGACCACGAGGTCGGTGCCCGGGACCACGGCGAGCCGCAGGCGTTCGCGGTAAGCGGCGGGCAGGGTGGCGGTGGTGGCCTGGACGGCAGCGGTGACCACCGCGAAGCGCAGCGGGGCCCACACCAGGCCCGGAACGGGCAGGCCGGACGGTGGTGGGATGCGGTAGATGCTGCCCGACAGCAGGTCCCTGACGGTCGCGTTGTCCTCCAGCACCTCGGCCACGACGCGGTCGAAGTAGGCGCGGAACTCGTCCGGTGTCGCGGGCAGGTCGTCCTGCGCGAGGCCGAACCTGTGCCCGACCCGCCGCCACTCGTCGTAGAAGCGGCCGGTCTCCTCCGCGGACAGGGGTTCGCCACCCAGCCTCTGCATGGTCAGCACGGCCTCGAACAGGGTCAGGTGCACCCAGGCCCTGGCCGTGGCGTCGCCGGCGTCGAACGTCCTGCCGTAGCCGTCCTTGCCCTGCATGCGGCGGTGGAGTCGTTCCAGCCGTGCGAGCTCACGGCGTTGTTCGGCCGGGGTGCCGTAGACGTAGGTGTGCAGGCTTTCGATCGTGCGGAACAGCCTTCGCCACGGACGTGCGTTGTACACGGAGAACTCGGCCACGGCGGCACCTACGGCCGGATGTGCGGCCTGCAGCACCAACGCCCGGTGCATCACCAGCAGGAAACGCCACTGGCCCAGACGTTCCCACGTGCTCGAACCCGGTCCCAGCGCCACGTCGACGGTCATGGCGCCGAAGCTAGTCAGAGGCCGGGGCTTCCGTGAACGTCGTTCACCTCATCCGGTGGCGGAATGCACCCGCTTGCCGGAACTCGATCACGTGTTGCAGCGGGATGTGCGAGGGAGAGCGCTCTCACAACCCTGCCGCCGAACGGTACGACCCAGCGCCCGAAGTGTCAAAGAACCGGGCTTGACACCCCGCACGGACTGGCGGGACGCTAGTTGGGAGAGCGCTCTCCAAGCCGGTTTCCCCACTCGGCAGGAGGACACAGGTGTCCCGAAAACTCAGCGCACTGCTATCGACGGCTGCCCTGGTGGCGGCCGTGGTCGTGGTGGCGACGCAGTCGGCGCAGGCCGACGACCTCGTCACGCACCACGAGTTCCAGGCCAACTGCTCGGTCACGACCCACCTCCCGGACGACCCCATCGTCTTCCCGGGACTCGCGGGCGCGTCCCACATGCACACGTTCCTCGGCAACCCGTCGACGAACGCCCGCAGCACCAACGACTCGCTCAAGGCGGCCCAGACCAACTGCAAGACGCCGGACGACAAGTCGGCGTACTGGTTCCCGTCGGTCTACAACGGCGACCAGATCGTGCCGCCGAACTTCCCGCAGGTCATCTACTACAAGTCCGGCATCCTGCGGTACCAGGACGTCGTGCCGTTCCCGCCGGGCATGCGGTTCGTGGTCGGCAGCCCGACGGCGACGCAGGAGGAGTTCCGCACGGCACCGGGCGCGGTCGAGGGCTGGGAGTGCGGCGACAGCTTCCACAACTGGGACATCCCCCAGTACTGCGTGCCGGGCAGCCAGCTCAACGTCCGGTACCAGGCGCCCAGCTGCTGGAACGGCCGTGACCTCGACTCGGCGGACCACAAGTCGCACATGGCCTACCCGGACCGCGCGACCCTCGTCTGCCCGCCCAGCCACCCGGTCGCGGTGCCGATGATCGAGTTCAAGATGGCGTTCCCCGTGTCCGGCGACATGTCCCGCGTACGACTCGCCAGCGGCCGCGGGTACACCTGGCACTACGACTTCATGAACGCCTGGGACGCACCCACCCAGGCCGCACTCGTCCGGCACTGCATCAACGGCGGACTGCAGTGCGACCCGCGCGGGTACGACCTGTACAAGCCCGACCGGGGCGCCGCACTCGGACCGGACTACCGGTTGCCGCGGTGAGGTTCCCCGCCTCATGCACCCCAGGGCGGCGCGTGCCCTGGGGTGTTTCCGCCCTGGTGCTGCTGACGGCGTGCGCCGCGCCCGCTCCCCCGCCGCCGCAGCAGGTCTCGCCCTTCAACGCCACGGACACGGCGTGGGTCCAGCTGATGATCCCGATGAACGAGCAGCTGCTGCCCGCGCTGGAGGTCGCCCCGCCCGCGCTCTCCGGGTTCGCCGCGGAGCTGAGGGCCTCGCACGAGAACGAGCTGGTCCACTTGCGACAGTTGCGGGACCGGGCGGGGCTGCCGGACACCAACCTGCACGCGGGTCACCAGATGCCCGGCCTGGTCTCCGAGGCCGATCTGCTGGTCATCCGCGCGGATCCGTCGGCCCTGGCCGGAAAGCTGCACGAGCACCTGGAGCAGACGGCCAAGCTCGCCCGCAGTGAACTGGAGAACGGAACGGACGCCGCGACCAAGGAGTTCGCGGCGTCCGTCGAGTCGTCCCGCAGGGATCAGCTCAGCAGGCTGGGTCAGGGGTAGTCCACGGCGTGGCGGACCTGGTTCGCCGGGTCCGCCCGGCCTTCCGTGCCGTCGAGGACGGTGGCGGCAGGGCGATCAGGCGGAGGCCCGGACGACGAGTTCCGGTTCGAAGATGACCGATCTCGGCCGCTGCCCCGGCTTCTCCAGGTCGGAGAGCAGCAGGTCGGCCATCTGCGCGGCCATCTTCTCGACGGGCTGCCGGATCGTGGTGAGCTGCGGGCGGCAGGCCAGGGCGGGCGCGCTGTCGTCGAACCCGACCACGGCCACGGCGTCGGGGACGCGCAGTCCGTGCTCCAGCAACACGTCGACGGCCGCCTGCGCCATCAGGTCGTTGGCGGCGAACACGGCGTCGAGGTCGGGGCACTCGGTGAGCAGCCGGTGCATCGCGGCCGCGCCGCTCTCCGCGGTGAAGCCGCCCTCCGCGGTCGGCACGTACGGGAAACCGTGGCGGGCCATGGCGTCGCGGAAACCGGCGTGCCTGTCCTGGCTCGCGAGGACGTCCATCGGGCCGGAGATCGTGGTGATGTTGTAGCGGCCCGAGGCCACGAGGTGGTCGGCCGCCATTCTGCCGCCCGCCCGGTGGTCCATGTCGACGTAGCTGATCGGCATCGGCCGGCCGGGCCGCGCGTAGAGGACCGAGGGGACGCCCGCGTCCACCAGCCTGGCGGGCAGCGGGTCGTCGGGGTGGGTGGAGACCAGCAGCGCGCCGTCGGCGCTGCCCTGTCTGAGGAAGTCGACGACCTCGGTCCGCGCCGGGTCGGAGTCGGCGAGCATGAGCACGGGGTGGACGCTGTGGCCGCGCAGGTGGTCGACCACGCCCGCCGTGACGCGCCCGAAGAACGGGTCGGTGAAGACGTCGGATCCCCCGCCGGTGCCCGAGATCACCAGGGCGACCGTGCCGGTGCGGCGGGTGACGAGAGACCGGGCCGCCCGGTTGGGCGAGTACCCGGTCTGCTCGATCGCGTTGCGCACCGTCTCCTGGATGTCGGGATCGACGTTCCGCGTGCCGTTCACGACACGGGAGACCGTCGCGCGAGACACTCCCGCGACTCGCGCGACGTCCTCCAGCGTGGGCGCAACCTTGCTCATGCCACGGTTGTACCACGCCGGAGAGCGTTCTCCCGTGATCAGGAGGTGACGCGCACGTCCTTCACGGCACCGCGCCAGAAGTCGACGTTCTGGCCGTTGTACTTGGCACGTCCGACCGCGAGAGCACCGGTGCTCTCGATGGCCGGTCCGGCCGCCGCCGTGGCGACCAGCGCCCCGTCGACGTAAAGGCGGATCTCGCCGCCCTTGCGCTCACCCTTGATCTCGTACCAGCGGCCGATCTCCGGGGTGATCTCGAACCGCGCGCGGTTGCCGCCCGGCGTGCTGAACGCGAACGCGCCCTGGCCGTACTGCAGGTAGAACGGGTTCTCCGCCTGGCGGCCGTCCTGGCTCACCGCCGTGGCGTAGTTGCCGGGCAGTTCGTCCAGGCGCACCTTCGCGGACACGGAGTAGTCCTTGGTCGTGTCGACGACCGGACCGTAGGTCTCCGCCGAGCCGTTGCGGAACTCGAGCGCCCCGTCCTTCCAGGTGGCCCCGGTCGGGCTGAGCGTCAGCGGGTTCCTACCCGTCGAGTCCTTGGCCGTGGCGCCCTTGGTCTCGTTCAGCTTCCACTCGCCGCTGCCCGCGTACGGGTACGGCTTGCCCGCGTTCGCCCCGGCCTCGATCACGCGCCGGTTGATCTCGCGGACGGGACCCGGATCGACCTTGATGCGCTTGCGGTCGTAGGTCCAGAGCCCGTTCAGCTCACCCTCGAGGTCGGTGACCTGCGTGTAGACCGACGCGGACATCTCCGCGCGGGCCTGGCCGAGGTAGAACGTGCGGGTGTTGTCGACGTACTTCGCCGTCAGCGCCGCCTTGTCCGCCACACCGCTGTAGATCGCGATCGGCGCACCCGGCCACTGGTGACCCGGCGTGCGCAGCGTGAAGCCGCCGTGCTCGCCGTCCATCACGACGCGCTTGCCGTCCGGACGGGCCGGGTCGGTGTTGTTGTAGTCGTGGTGGTCGATGACGTCGCCCTTGCCGCTGTCACCCTTGGAGGCGCAGCAGTTCACACCGCTGTGCGCGCTGACGACCCGGGTCGGGTCGAGCGCCTTCACCTCGTCGGTGATCTGGCCGGTCACGGTGCGGTCCCACTCGCCCCAGCCCTCGTTGAACACGATCCAGGCGTAGATGGACGGGTAGTTCTGGAGCTGGTGCATCAGCTCCTTGCCCTCCTTGACGAACCGCTCCTGCGACAGCGGGCTGTTGCCGTCCTCGAGGGCCACGAAGTCCTGCCACACCAGCAGTCCGAGCCGGTCCGCGTGGTAGTACCAGCGGGCGGGTTCGGCCTTGATGTGCTTGCGGACCGCGTTGAAGCCGAGGTCCTTCTGCGCCTGCAGGTCGAACACCAGCGCCTCGTCGCTCGGCGCCGTGTTCAGGCCGTCGGGGTAGAAGCCCTGGTCGAGCTGCATCAGGTTGAAGATCGGCTGGCCGTTGAGCGTGAGCTTGGGCGTGCCGCCGACGTTCGCGATGCCGGTGGAGCGCATGCCGAAGTAGCTCTTGACCTTGTCCTTGCCGAGCGTGATGTCGAGCTTGTAGAGGTACGGGTCGTCCGGCGTCCACAGGTGCGCGTTCGGCACCGGCAGCTTGAGGTTCGAGTTCGCCGGTCCGGTGACCGTGCCGACCTGCTTGCCCTTGGCGTCGCGCGCGACCGCGGTGACCGTGGAGTTCCCGGCGGACTTGACGTTGACCGTGAGCGAGCCGGCCGCGAGGTCCGGGGTCGTCTTGATCTCGTCGATGCCCTTGTCCGCCACCGGCTCCAGCCACACCGTCTGCCAGATGCCCGACGACGGCGTGTAGAAGATGCCGCTGGGGTTGGGCGACTGCTTGCCCTTGGGCTGGTTCGGGCCGGTGGTGTCGGTGACGCCGACGACGATCTCCTGCTCACCGCGCTTGAGCACGTCGGTGATGTCCGCGCTGAACGCCGTGTAGCCGCCGGTGTGCTCGGCCACGAGCTTGCCGTTCACCCAGACCTTGGCCTCGTAGTCGACCGCGCCGAAGTTGAGCTTCAACCGCTGGCCGTTGCCGATCTTCCAGTCGTGCGGCACCGACACGGTCCTGCGGTAGAACATGTGGTCCTCGTGCCGTTCGAGACCGGAGAGCTGCGACTCGATCGGGTACGGGACGATGACCTTCTCGCGCAGCTTCTTGCCGAACGCGGGCTGCTCACCCGCCTTGGCGGCCGCGAACTCCCACGGGCCGTTCAGGTTGAGCCACTTGTCGCGTTCCAGCTGCGGCCTCGGGTACTCCGGCAGCGGTTTGCGCGTGTCGACCTTCTCGCCCCACGGCGTGCGGAGCCGTTCGGTCGAGACGTTGCCGGTCGTGCGGGCGGTCTTGCCGATCTTCTGACCGTCGACCGCGAGCGCGCCCGCGCCGTCGTAGTACATCCGGACCCGCTGGCCCTTCAGCACCCGCTCGCCCAGCCCGATCGTGGCGCGGTTGCGGCTGGTGGTGATGAACGAGATCGGGAACGGGGTGGCGTCGACCTCGACGCGCAGGTGGTCCTTCAGGTCGTTCGCACCGGTGATGCGACCGCCGAAGTCCGCGGTGAGGGTGCGGCCGTCCTGGGAGACCTCCGCCGCGGCCGGCACGGCCTTGAAGTCCGCCGGCGGCGTGAACGCCGAGCTCGGGACGAGCTGCTTCGGCGTGTTCGCGCTGGACCAGCGCAGGAACATGTTGGCGCCGCCGACGTCCTGGAACATCTCCAGCTTGAAGGCGTACTGCTTGCCGGCGGTGAGCGTGACCGGCGCGCTGGTCTGCTCGCGGTCCCAGTCGGGCACCCAGTGGTCGATCACGGACTTGTCGTCGATCAGCAGGCGGAACCCGTTGTCGCCGATGGCGTGGAACGTGTAGTCGCCGGTCTGCGGGACCGCGATCTGGCCGGTCCACCGCGCGGTCGTGTGTTCGGTGCGACCGTTCAGGAAGCCGAAGACACCGGTCAGGTCACCCTGGTTGATGTCGGCGTCGAGCACGGTGCCGCCCAGGTTCGCGAAGTCCCGCGCGCCCGGTGCCGACATGCTGAAGTACTCGCCCTTCAGGCCGTGCACGGGCTCGGCGGCGACTGCCGAAGGCGCGCTGGGCGCTATGCCCAACGCCATCAGCAGCGCGACGAGTACGGGGGCGGTTTTCTTCATCGGCGAAGATCCCCTTCGTTTTACAACGTTGTAAGTGCGCTCCCCCACATCAACGCACACGAATCAACAACGGGGCTACGGCCGTTCGGAGGTATCCGGCATGTCAAACCGGACAAGTTTCCGGGAAATGACGTTCTCGGGTCGGGAGAAGAGGAGGTGGTTCAGAAGCGGTGGGATCAAACGGATCTGGGAGGAGTGGGCGTTCGGGGTCAACCGAGGACGAGGCCCGCCAGTTCTCGTCCTCGGCACGACCGCGGCGTCGGCGAACCTCACCCACTCGTCAACGCTGCCCAGGACCCGCCAGAGGTCGTCCAGTTCAGGAAGGCCGGCGGAGCTCCCCGGACACCTCGACGCCGCCACCGGTCCACCGGGCCGACCGCAGATCCCGCACGACAACCGGCGCAGGCGTCTCCAGCGCGCCCTCCCCGACGCCCACCACGGTGCCGGCCTCGGCGGCAAGACCCGCCGCCACCCCGTTGCCGCTGTCCTCGAACACCACGCACTCCCCGATCGGCACGCCGAGCTTCTCCGCCGCGCGGAGGTAGCCCTCGGGGTCGGGCTTGCCGCGCGTCACCTCGTCGCCGTTGATGACCACCGACGGCAACGGGATGCCGACCGCGGCCAGCCGCACGGTGAGCAGCTCGGGCGGGGCGGACGTGACCAGGGCCCAGTTGCCCGGCAGCGAGTCGACCAGTTCGCGGGCTCCGGGGATCGCGGTGGTGGAACCGGCGTCGGCGACCTCGATGGCGTTGATCCGGCGCAGCGCCTCGGCGTGCACCGAATCGGGCACGTACATGCGGACCGTGTCCGTGGCGCGGCGGCCGTGCAGGCCCCGCAGGACCTGTTCGGGGTCGACGTCGTACTCGTGCGCCCACTGCGTCCACGCGTGTTCGGCGGCGACGGTCGAGTCGGTCAGCACGCCGTCCATGTCGAACAGCACCGCCTGGCAGGCCAGGTTCATCGTTCTCCTCAAGGCAGCGGGATCTCCAGGCTCACCGTGCCGCGCAGGTCCAGCCACGCCCGGTCGCGTCCGCGCACCAGCCGCAGCACGACCTCCTCGCAGTGCGGGCAGCGCGCGACGACCCCTGGGGCGTTCTGGTAGACGCGCAGGCTCGCCACCGACCCTTTGTACCCGCAGCCGGAGCACTGCCCGGTCGCGGCGGTCAGGTCGACCGCGAAGATCTCGCGCAGGTCGCCCGCCAGCGCGTTGCCGTCCACGTGGCTCATCGGTGCTCTCCTGTCAGCCGAAGCGTTCCGTGCGGACGCGGCGGGGGTCGTGGCCCAGCGCCACGAGGATGTCGGACACCGTCTCGACGAAGCCGGTCGGTCCGCACACGAACACGTTCGGCGCGAAGTCGGCTGGCCACGCGTGGGTGTTGAGGGTGGCGAGGCCCAGGCGTCCCGGTGGGGGTGCGCCCTCCGGGGCCTCACGGGTGTGCACGAGGTGGACGTCGAGCCCGTTGTCCTCGCGGGCACGGCGGCGCAGCTCGTCGGCGTAGTAGACGTCCTCGGGCGTGCGGACCGAATAGATCAGCCGGAACGGCACGCGGCTGCCCTCGGCGGCGCGCGTGCGGATCATGGCCATCAGCGGCGCGATGCCCGAGCCGCCCGCGACGAGTGTCACCGGTGCCTGGTCGGCCGCGCGCCAGACGAACCAGCCGCCGACGGGTCCGCGCAGCTCGACCTGCTGCCCTGGTTCGAGGACGTCGCACAGGTACGGCGACACCTCGCCGTCGGCGACCCGTTGCACGCTCAGCTCGAACCGCTCCCCGTCCGGTGCGGAGGAGATCGAGTAGCTGCGCTGCACCGAGTAGCCGTCCTCGGCGGTGAGCCGGACGTCGACGTGCTGGCCGGGCAGGTGTCCCGGCCAGCCGGGCACGTCGAACACCAGGCTGCGCGCGCTCGCCGTGATGTCGGTGGCCTCGGCCAGTTCGGCCACCCGCCAGGTCAGTCGCCCTGATACCGCTGCTCGCGCCATGGGTCTCCGTAGTCGTGGTAGCCCGCGCTCTCCCAGAAGCCGGGTTCGTCCTCCAGCAGCAACTGGATCCCGCGGACCCACTTCGCCGACTTCCAGAAGTACAGGTGCGGCACCAGCAGCCGCGCCGGACCGCCGTGCTCGGGCGTGAGCTCCTCGCCGTCGTAGCGGTACGCGATCCACGCCTGGCCGTCGACCAGGTCCTCGAGCGGCAGGTTCGTGGTGTAGCCGCCGTAGGACTGCACGAGCGCGAAGTCGGCCGCGGTCTCGACGTCCTCCAGCAGGACGTCCAGCGAGACGCCCTTCCAGCGCGTGCCGAGCTTCGACCACTTGGTGACGCAGTGGATGTCCGTCGTGATCTTCTCCGCGGGCAGCTCGATCAGCTGCTGCCACGACCAGTCGTAGCGCTGACCGGCCTCGGTGTTGATCGTGAACTGCCACCGGTCGGTCGTCACGCGCGGCGTCGGGCCCGCCGTGAGGACCGGGAAGTCCTCTGCCAGGTACTGACCGGGCGGCAGCTGCACGTCCGGTGACTGGCGTCGCCCGGTGAAACCGGGAGAGACGATTGGCATCGTGTCAGTAGACGACAGTGGCGGCCCGAACGCCACTGGTGATCACGGAGGTCACAGTGGACGTGCTGGTGGAGACCCTCGGCGTGGTGACGGTGATCCGGATGAACCGCCCGGACCGGCGCAACGCGGTCGACGGGCCGATGGCGGCTGAGCTGCTGGACGCCTTCGTGGCGTTCGAGGAAGACCCTGCGCAACGGGTCGCGGTGCTCACGGGCGAGGGCGGCACGTTCTGCGCGGGCGCCGACCTGACCTCCGTCGGCGACCCGACCCGGCGCAACGCGTTGGACCCCACCGGCGGAGGTGCCGGACCGATGGGGCCGACCCGGCTGGCGCTGAGCAAGCCGTTGATCGCCGCCGTCAGCGGGTACGCGGTCGCCGGTGGGCTGGAGCTCGCGCTGCTGGCGGACCTGCGGGTGGTGGAGAGCGACGCGGTGTTCGGGGTGTTCTGCCGGCGGTGGGGCGTGCCGTTGATCGACGGCGGGACCGTGCGGCTGCCGCGGATCGTGGGGCTCGGGCGGGCGCTGGACCTGATCCTGACCGGACGGCCCGTGGTGGCGGACGAGGCGTTGGCGATCGGGCTGGCGAACCGGGTGGTGGAGCCGGGCCGGGCTCTCGCGGTGGCCGTGGAGCTGGCGGAGCAGATCGCCGGGTTCCCGTTCGAGTGCGTGCTGGCGGACCGGGCTTCGACGTACGCCGGGCTCGACCTGGACCTGGCGGAGGCGTTGCGGGCCGAGGGGGCCGCGGGCGTCCCGATCGTGGCGCGGGAAGGCGTGGCGGGGGCGGCGCGGTTCGCCGGCGGGGCCGGTCGGCACGGCGAGTTCGGGGAGGACCAGTAGGCTCGGCGATCGTGCCCACCGGTGGTAGCAAACAGGTTCGCGCCGCGCGCAAGCGCAAGAAGCGCATGGCCCGCGTCGTCAACGACCTGACCGACGCGCAGTGGGACGCGATCAAGCTCGCGTGGGGCGGTTGTGCCTACTGCGCAACGCCTTCCGGTTCGTTGCAGAAGGACTGCGTGCAGGCGATCTCGCGCGGCGGCCGGTACACGCTGGCCAACGTCGTGCCCGCGTGCGGTTCCTGCAACGCCAGCAAGTGCAACGCCGAGGTGACGGGCTGGCTGCGCCGCAAGAAGCTCGACGAGCGCACGTTCCTCGTGCGGCTCTACGAGATCTCGACCGAGCTGACCGCCCGCTTCACCCCGCCGGCCGACGACACCGCTCCGGTGGCGTGACGGTGATCGCGCGCCCGTTCTAAGCCGCGTTGCGCACCGCGCTGTACCCGCTGTAGAGCGCGTCCCACGCCTTCTTGCAGCGCGCGTCCAGCTGCCCGTCCGCGCTCACCCCGCCCGCCGCGAACCACGGCTCGCAGGGCGCGATCTCGGCGAGCTGCCTGCGCACGTCCGTGACCGCCGCCTGACCGGCGGGCGGCAGCTTCGCGGACTGCTTCTCGACCTCGTCGATCACGCCGGTCACGTCGGGCATGACGTGCGCGCAGTTGTCGGCCGGGGCCACCGGTTCGCCGCGCAGGCGGGCGGCGCACTCCGTCAGCAGCACGCCGATCGCGTCCAGCCTGGGCTGCAGGTCGGGCAGCGGCGAGCCCGTGGCGGACGGGGCGGCCGGGGTGATGGTGGGCAGGGACGAGGTCCCGGTGCCGCACCCGAGCAGGAGGAAAGCCAGCGCAATGGCGGAGTAGCGCACGGGCAGCAGCGTAGCGAGGCGAAAAGGCCGCCTGAGCTGGGGTGCTCCGGCGGCCTTCGTCGTTCACCCGATCAGGTTCATGCCCGGATGTAGGACTTCACGCCGGCCGGGAAGCCGATCGGAGCGGCGGACGTGTCGTTGACGGGGCCGCTGACGACGGCGGACTTGCCCTTGCAGCCCGGCTCGGACCAGATCTTCACGGCGCCGTCCGGGGACAGCGACTGGAAGCCGCCGCGGAGGTCGGCGCACTTGTCGGAGACCTTGACGCCGACCGCGAAGCTGTCGCCGAAGTCCTTGAGGTTCTTCTCGCTGAAGAAGGTGACGGAGTTCGCGGGCTTGGCGCCGGGGGCCGGCTGGGCCGGGTTCGGGGCCTCGGCCTTCGGCACCGCGCGCTTGCCCTCGGGGTTGATCACGAACCACTTGCCGCCGACGTTCTGGCCGAGGATGTCACCGGCCTTCTTGTCCTTGCTGAACAGGTAGATCGGGCGGCCGCCGATCGTCACCTGCAGCTGGCCGTCCTGGCGCTTGATGAAGCCGATGTTCTCCCTGCGGATGCCGGGGAAGAACAACCGCGTGCCCTTGGTCACCGTGATCGCGGGCCACGTCTTGGCGCAGTCACCGTTGCAGTTGGACACACCGCCGTTCACCGGGTCGTCGCTGAACCAGTAGACGGAGAGGCCTTTTCCGTTCACCACAGCGGGTTCGAGGCCACCGGCGTTGCCGGCGCGCAGCTCGACCCACTTCTGCCTCACCTCGACGGGCGCGCTCTCCGGGGCGCGGTCACCGGAGTTCTGGTCCGCTTTGTTGGAGTTCGCGGTGCCGCGCAACAAGTCCACTCCGGACAGTCCGTCGGTCTCGACCTCGTTCGCCGACGCGTCCTGCGCCACGTCCTGCGACTGGGCCTGGTCCGGGGAGGGAGCGGCGGAGCCGGACGTGGCGGCACCCTGGCCGCAGGCCGTCAACGCGAGGGCACCGACCGTGAAAAGGGCAGCAACGAGCCCAACTTGATTGCGACGCATTGGTTTCTTCTCATTCCTGAGTGGACTGATCAACCTGTTCACCACTGACACGTGCACGCCCCGGGAACGGTTCAACGGGTTCGAACTTGAGACCGCGGTCACACGCCTTCGCGGGAGCAACGGGTACCGTTGACCCCGTGAACATCAGCCTGAGCAGCGATTTCGCGACCGCGGTCCCCGAGATGGCGGTCTCGTGGGAGGCCGTCCCGGTCGAGGAACCGGAACTCCTCGTCCTCAACGAGCCCCTGGCGAGGGAAATCGGGCTGGACCCGGCCTGGCTGGCCGCGGACGGCCTGCCGTTCCTCACCGGAAATGCCGCTCCCGGATTCGCCCAGGCGTACGCCGGTCACCAGTTCGGCGGCTACTCCCCCCGGCTGGGCGACGGGCGCGCGTTGCTCCTAGGCGAGCTGACCGACGCCGAGGGCCGTCTGCGGGACCTGCACCTGAAGGGCTCCGGCCGCACGCCGTTCGCCCGCGGTGGCGACGGGCTGGCCGCCGTCGGCCCGATGCTGCGCGAATACGTCGTCAGCGAGGCGATGCACGCGCTCGGCATCCCCACGACCCGCGCGCTGGCCGTCGTCTCCACCGGGCACGTCGTGCAGCGCGAGGAACCGCTGGCCGGCGCGGTGCTGGCCAGGGTCGCCGCGTCGCACCTGCGGGTCGGCAGCTTCCAGTACGCGCGCAACACCGGTGACGTGGACCTGCTGCGCCGCCTCGCCGATCACGCGATCGCCCGTCATCACCCCGGCAGCACCCCGCTGGAGCTCTTCGGGCACGTCGTGGCCGCTCAGGCGTCGCTCGTGGCGCAGTGGATGCTCGTCGGCTTCATCCACGGCGTGATGAACACCGACAACATGACGATCTCCGGCGAGACGATCGACTACGGGCCGTGTGCGTTCATGGAGGCCTACGACCCGACGACGAAGTACAGCTCCATCGACCACCAGGGCCGGTACGCCTACGGCAACCAGCCGATCATCGCCGAGTGGAACCTCGCCCGGCTCGCCGAGGCGCTGCTGCCGTTGTTCGCCGAGGACCAGGACGAGGCCGTGCGACTGGCCCTGGCGACGCTGCGGACGTTCGACTCCCACCTCGAGGAGGCCTGGATCGGTGGCATGGCGGCCAAACTCGGCGTGTCCGGCGACGTGAAGCCGCTGCTCAAGGACCTGCTGGCGTTGCTGCAGGCGAACCACGTCGACTTCACGTCGTTCTTCCACCTGCTCGGCAAGGCGGCGCGCGGTGACGCGGAGCCCGCCCGTTCCCTGTTCCTGGACCTCGCCGCGATCGACGCCTGGATCGCGCGGTGGCGCGAGCTCGGGCCCGACGCCGACGTGATGGAGAAGGTCAACCCCGTCTACGTCCCGCGCAACCACCTCGTCGAGGAGGCGCTGGCCGCGGGGGCCGACGGTGACATGGGCCCGTTCGAGCGACTTCTGAAAGCGGTTACCTCCCCGTTCGGCGAACGACCCGGCCTGGAATACTTCGCGGCTCCTGCGCCGCAGGACTTCAGTGCCACCTACCGGACCTACTGCGGGACTTGATGAAGCTGCAGCCGATCGGCCACGTCGAATCGCCTCTCACCGACCGCTCCGCCGCGCCCAAGCAGGCCGACGAGGGCGCCCCGGAGGCCCTGCTCGTGTTCGCCCCGGAGTACGCGCGGGCGATGAGGGAACTGCGCGAGGGCCAGGACGTCCTGGTCCTCACCTGGCTCGACCGCGCCGACAGGTCGGTGCTGGCGGTGCACCCGCGCAGCGACCCGGCGAGGCCCGAGACGGGCGTGTTCTCCACCCGGTCACCGGACCGGCCGAACCCCATCGGCCTGCACCACGTGCGGATCACCGCGGTCGACGGCCTCAAGCTGCGGGTCGCGCACCTGGAGGCCGTCGACGGCACACCGATCGTCGACGTGAAGCCGGTGCTGGGCGCCGAACGCTGACCTACTGCGGGTCACGCGGGCACCCGGCGTCCGGTGCCAGCCCCTGCGCCAGCTCCTCGCCGAACGGCAGCTCGCCGCACAACAACCTGGGCGTCGAGGTCGTGTCCGTGTTGCCCTGCAACACGAGCACGGCCTTGTCCGCCGGCAGCCGCGTGCTCGCCCCGAACCCGATCCTGCCGGTGGCGCCCTGGATGGCGTTGTCCGGCCGGATGCTGCCGATCCCGGCCAGCAGCCCCTCCCGCACGCGCGCGCCGGGGTCGGTCCGCCGCACCTGCCGCACCCCTTCGGCCAGCACCTGCATCGCGTCGTAGGCGGCGGCCGAACGACCGTCCCCCAGCGTCTGGCAGGTCTTGCGGAACACGTCGAGGTAGTTCTTGTAGAACGGCACCTTCGCGCAGTCGGCCCACGCGGCGGGGCTCGCGAACGACAGGTAGTCCAGGCGCACGTTGGGGAACTGGGCCATCGTGCCCTCGAGGATGAACCGCGTGGACGAGTCGCTCGCGAGCACCGGCGGTGTGGTGCCCTGGCACCTGCTGTTCATGCCGCGCAGGAACTCCGCCAGGTACTGGGCCCGGCCGGCGTAGAAGACCGCATAACCGGGCTTGGCCTGCGCCGGGCACGCGCCCTGCCCGAGGCTCGCGGGCGCGAGGCCCTCGTCGTCGTTCGCGACCCGGTACGACCTGTACTGGCTGACCGCGATCCCGCGCTCGGCGAACGAGAGCCGGGCGTCCTCGGCGAGGTTCTGGCTGTAGCGGTCGCCGGGGTCGCCGGAGAAGAAGATCGCCACGTCCGTGACGTTCAGGCGGCTCTGCGCGTAGTAGGCGGCGACCTTCGACTCGCGCAGGTTGTTGGGCCCGATCTGGTAGTAGTACTCGTTGATGCTCGCCATGTCGTCGGCCGAGGTCAGCGTGCCGATGACGGGCAAGGCGTTGCTGCCCAGCCGTTTCACGACGGACTTGGCGGTGTCGGTGCTGATCGACAGCCCGGTCACCGCGACGACGCTGCGGTCGCGGGCCGCCAGTTCGACGATCTTGTCCGCGGCCACGTCACCGGAGGCGAGCCCGCGCCCGCCCGGCCCCTCGCCGCCGTTGGCCAGCAGCACCTTCATCGGCACGTCGCTGTTCTTCTGCGCCACCCACACACCGCGCAGCTCTTCCACCAGGGCGTGGAAGCTGTTGGCGGTGCTCGGGGTCAGCACGCTGAGGAACACGACGGTGATCGCGTCCGGCCGCAGCGCCGCCCTGCGGTTCTCCGCCACGATCCTGCTGTAGGCGTCCTCCAGGGCGGGCCGGATGTCGGCGGGCACCGAGTCGGGGACGAAGTGCCGCAGCGGGTCCGCCGACACCCCGATGCACTCGTCGCCGACGCGTTCCAGCGGTGAGCGCGGGGACGGCGACCACCACTCGTCGCACCTGGCGTGGTTGAGGAACGGCACGGCGACCAGCGACCCGGCCAGCAGCAGGAGCACGAGCGGCGCCGCCGCGGCCCGGCGCAGGCGCAACGGCGGGAACTCCGACAGCGCGCCGGTGATCCCGCGCGCGGGCTCCGACGGATCGGTGTCGAGTTCCAGCACCCACGTCCGCGAGCTCGACGACAGCTGGCCGAGCCAGTCGCCGTACTCCGCCAGCGCGTCCGCCGCGTGCGTCCCGGGCGGTCCGCCGGACTCCACGGCGACGACCACGAGCAGCGGATCCGGTCGGTTCAAAGGGTTGCCGCGCCACGACCGTCCACTCCGGACCGCGTTGCGGGCGTCGCCGATCGCACCGGTCAGCCACCGCCCCGCGCTGTCCGCGCCGTGGTCGTCCAGCAGCAGCCACGGGCACCCCGTGCGCCGCCGGCCGGTCCCCCACAGCGTCCAGCGCCGGTGCGAGCGCCGCAGGTCCTCCAGCAACGCACGGACGAGCAGGGCGTCGACCTCGTTTTGGTGCCGCACCGCCAGGCGTTCCTTCACGACGGCCCGGGCGAGCCGGTAGAACCCGCCGCGCGACCGCCCGCCCAGCCGCTGCTCGCCCACCCACGTCGCCGGGCGCCACAACAGGGCCATCAGCGCGAGACCGATCCGCGGCACGAGCCCGATGGCCAGCCTGATCCACCAGGGGAAGTCCTGCGCGAGGTCCTGCACACCATCCCGGGTCACCCGCGAGCGGCCCTTGAGGTGCGCGCGGAACTCGCGGGCGATCTCGCGTTCCTCGTTCTCCGGCTTGACGTCCTCGGGCAACGTCAGGTCGAGCAGCCACTCGACGAGCGCGAACCGCGGGAACCGCAGCACCGGCACGCCTCGCACCTCACTCGCGAGCTGTCCCACCACGTCGTCGAGCAGCTTGCGCCGCGACAGAGCCTCGCCGTCGGCGAGCGCGTACGGGACCCGGCGCCCCCGCGCGTTGGCAGGCCTGTTCACCAGCGCGTCCAGCGGCCGCTCCGTACCCGGTGGCCTGCGCAACCGCACGATCGGCAGCGGCACGTCGCGTGCGGGCCAGCGCGGCCGGGTGGTCAGGTGGTCGAGCAGCCGGAGCAGCTCGACCGCACCGCTGAACCTGAGTCCCCTCGTCTGCTCCGAACCGTCGAACCACCCCTGTGCCGCCGCTCTCCCCCGCACCACGCCCCCGTTCTGCCGGACCCAAACAGGATCTGGACGGATTGTCGGGTACGGCGATCGACGTATTAGCGGGAACGGCCTTAATTCGCGGCGGGTTCGAATGCGGTGCGGCGGGTTTGGCAGGCGGGTACCCCGTGGGCATGAGCCAGCCAGTACCGCCGGCGGAGCCCGTGCCGACCACTCCGGGCCCCGACCAGCCGCGCCCCACCGGACCCGACCAGCCGCAGCCTCCCGGCCCCGACCCGGACCCGTTGCGGCCTCCTGGGCCGGACCCCGACCCGTTGCCGCCGGAACCGAAGCCGCTCTAGCAGCGCACGCCCCGCCCGCTCCACCGCGCCCAGAGCCGGACCCGGTCCGGCGGTGTCACGTTTGACCCCCGAAACCCCCGGGTACAGATCTCGTGCCACTGCCGGACCGACTCTGGAGCGCCGATGCTCAGTCGAGAGGAACACCAGCGGCTCATCGACATCGAGGGCCGCCTCCGTGTCACCGACCCCGACCTTGCCCGCGCTCTCAGCGAAGGCCCGGTCTCACAACGGACCCTGCGTCAACGCGCGGCGGCCGCTCTGGCGGCGGCCTTCAGGAAGCGACCGGGATCGCGCGGCTGACCACCGCGTTCGGTGGTGCCTCCGCGCGGTTCCAGTGCATCCGCGACCACGGCAGGTCCATGTCGCCCAGCGCGCTGATCTGGCGCGGGCGCAGGTCCTCCGGTGCCGGCGCCGTGGCGTGGCGGGAGTACGCCGCGTCCACGTAGCGGTGGCCGGTGTCCGGGGCCAGCACCACCACGTGCCGCTCCGGGTCGAGGCGCTGCTCCCACCTCGCCGCCAGGTACGCGGCGCCCGCCGACAGGCCCGCGAAGATCGCGTGCTCGCGCAGCAGGGCCACGCTGCCGGACAGGGCCGCGTCGAAGCCGAACCAGTGCACGGTGTCGTAGAGGGTGTGGTCGACGTTGCCGAACGGGATCGAGCTGCCGATGCCGGCGATGATGATCTCCGGGTCGTGCACGTGCTCGCTGCCGAACGTGACGCTGTCGAAGGGTTGCACGCCCACGAGTTCGACGGAGGGTGCTGTCTCGCGCAGGAACGTCGCCAGCGCGCCCGTGGACGCGCCGGTGCCCACGCCGCCGACCACGGACAACCGGGAGCAGTCGGCGTGCTCGCGGATGAGGTCCGCGATCGGCCGGTAGCCGCGGTAGTGGACGTCGTCGTGGTACTGGCGCATCCAGTGGTGGCGCGGGTGGTCGCGCAGGATCTCCCGCACCCGTGCGACGCGCCTGCTCTGGTCCAGCTTGAGGCTCGCGGACGGCGGCATCGGTTCCACCGTCGCGCCGAGGATCTCGAGCTGGGTGTGCAACGTCTTGTCCACGGTCGTGGAGGCGACGATGTGGCAGTGCAGGCCGTAGCGGTGGCAGGCCAGGGCGAGGGCGTGCGCGTAGATGCCGCTGGAGCTGTCGACCAGCGTGTCGCCGACGGCGATGGTGCCGCGTTCGAGGAGGTGGCGGACGGCTTCGAGGGCCGAGGCGACCTTCATGGTCTCGAAGCGCAGGCAGAGGGTTCGGGAGTCGAGGCGTACCAGGGCGGGGCGGCTGAGCGCGTCAGCGATGTGGTGGTCCACGTCTTCTCTCAGGCTCGGTAGCGGTACAGCGCTGTCTCGTCGGCGCTGAACTGCGAGAAAGGGAACGGTTCCGCGGACACGGCGGTGACGCCGGAACCGAGGAAGTGGCGGGCGACGGCGCTCGCGGTCTGGGCGTAGACGATCAGCGGGATCTCCCGCGAGCGGCACACCCGCAGGATCTCGTCGAACGTGCCGTTGCCGATCGTCATGCCCGTCGCCACGACGGCGTCCGCGACGCCGAGGACGTCCCGCATGTCCGGGGTCACCGGGTCGCCCCACTGCGTCGTGCGCAACGAGAGGTCGCACGGCAGGCATTCGGCCCCGCGCTCGCGGATCGCCGCCACCAGGGGGTTCACCACGCCGATCAACGCGACCTTGGCGCCGGCCTCGACGTCGAGCAGGCCGGCCACCGCGGCGTCGCGGGCGCGTGCCCGTTCCTCCGGCGCGCCTGCCGGCAGCATGACCCGCTCGGCGTCCGAGGTCCGATGTGGACGGACGCTGCCGAGGTAGGCGTCCAGTGCCGCCACGCGCACCGGCGCCGGGGCCTCGGTGAGCAGTGACGCGACGGGAGCGCCGGAGTAGTTCGCGCACACCGCCGGGTCGGCGTCACCCTCCGCGAACGCGCAGGCGCCGAACGCGCTTCCGATGCGCGCCAGCACGTACTGGTTGCGGTAGGTGGTGTCGCCACCCGCCAGCCGCGTGCCGTGGTGGACCCAGAACACGCTGGTGGCCGGTATCTCCCGCGGATCGGGACCGTGCCGTCCCTCCAGCACTTCCGCTATCAGATCATCCACAGTGGACATGACTCCCCCTCGACTCGGCAGATCGGTTCATCGGCGGACCGGCTCGCGGTACCCGACGGCCAGGTGGCCCAGGTCGTCGCGGCCGATCTCGGCTTCCACGTCGAACACCTCGCGCAGCAACGGCGCCGTCAGCACGTCCACGGCCCGGCCGTCGGCGACGACCTCACCGCGGTGCATCAGGACCAGCCGATCGCAGTACCGGGCGGCCAGCGCGAGGTCGTGCAGCGCCACCACGACGGTCTGCGGCGTGCTGCCGGCGAGCTCCATCAGTTCGAGCTGGTGGCGGACGTCCAGGTGGTTCGTCGGCTCGTCCAGCAGGAGGCCCGCCGTGCGTTGCGCGAGCGCCCGCGCCAGGTGGGTGCGCTGGCGCTCACCGCCCGACAGCTGCTTCCACGGCCGGTCGGCCAGCTCCGTGAGGTCGAGCCTCCGCAACGCGGACGCGACGATCTCGTGGTCGGTGGCGTCCGGGCCGCGCCACCGCGACCGGTGGGGCGTGCGGCCGAGCATGACCACCTCGGCCACCCGCAGGTCGCTCTCGGTGTCGGCGGTCTGCTCGACGAACGCGAGCTCGCGCGCCCGGTCGCGGGCGGACCACGACCCGATCCCGGAGCCGTCGTAGAGCACGCGCCCGCCGGTCGGGGTGCGCAACCCCGCGACGCAGCGCAGCAGCGACGACTTGCCGGAGCCGTTCGGGCCGATCAGCCCGACCGTCTCCCCCGGCTCCACCGCCAGCGACACGTTCCGCACGATCGTCTTGCCGGGCACGCCCCAGCTCAGGTCCTCGACGTCGATCCTCACAGCTCACCCCGCTTGCGCAGCACCAACAGGAAGAGCGGCACGCCGATCAGCGCGGTGAACACGCCCACCGGCACCTCGAGCGGCGCGAAGACCACGCGGGTCAGCGCGTCCGTCCAGACCAGGAACACCGCGCCGACCACGGCCGACATCGGCAACAGCCTGCGGTGCAACGGACCCACGAGGAACCGGACGCCGTGCGGGATGATCAGTCCGACGAACCCGACCGCGCCCACGGCGGCGACGGCCACGGCGGTCAGCACCGACGTCGTCACCAGCAGCACAGCACGGGTCGTGCGGACGTCGACGCCGAGCGAGGACGCGGTGTCGGTGCCGAACGCGAACCCGTCCAGCGCGGCCGAGCACAGCCACACCACCAGCAACCCGGCGGCCAGCACCACCGCGCACACCACCACGGACGTCCACCGGGCCGAGGCCAGCGACCCCAGCAGCCAGTTGGTGACGGCACGGATGCTGTCCGCGTCACCGGACGACAGCAGGATCAACGACGTCAGCGCCGCGAACAGCTGCCCCACGACGACACCGGTCAGCACGATCCGCGAGGAGTCCAAACCGGTGCGCCGCAACAACACCATCAGCAACCCGAACGCCACCAGCGCGCCGATCAGCGCGCCGCCGGTGATGCCGAGCTGCGATCCCGCGAACCCGAGCACCACCACGACCACCGCGCCGGTCGAGGCACCGGACGACACCCCGAGCAGGTACGGGTCGGCCAGCGAGTTGCGCGTGACGCTCTGCAGCACCGCGCCGCACACCGCGAGCGCGCCGCCGACGAGTGCCGCGAGCAGCACCCTGGGCAGCCTCAGGTCCCAGATCAGCGAGTCCAGCAGGCGCGGCAGCGGGACCACCGGCAGCCCGAGGCGTGCGCCCGCGGCACGGCCGATCTCCGCCCAGCCCGCCCCCACGCCGATGCGGACGGCGAGTGCCATCGACACCACGAGCACGACGAGGCTCAGGGCGACGACGAGCGTGTTCTTCTTACGCTGAAGGGGTTTCGGGCTCTTCTGGACGACGGGGTCGAGGACCGCCGCGTCAGCCACGGCCGGCGATCTCGTCGAGACCGGCGCCGAACGCCTTCAGGGCGTCGACCGTGCGCACGGACGGGTCCATCTCGATGCCGGGGAGCTCGATCACCCTGTTCTCGCGCACCGCCTTGAGCTGTGAGACGGCCGGGTGCTCCTTCATCATCGCGAGCTTCTCGCCGGCCTTGTCACCGGGGTTGCCGCGCTCGGACAGGTCGCCGATCACGATCACGTCGGGGTCGCGGCGCGCGACCTCCTCCCAGGACGCCTCCGGCCACTCCTGGCCCAGGTCGTCGAAGACGTTCACCGCACCGGCGATCTTGCTCATCTGGCTGGGCATGCCGTCACGGCCCGCCACGTACGGAACGCCCTTGAAGACCGAGTAGACCCAGACGACCTTGACGGGCTCCCGCTTCACGGCCTGCACCTCGGCGACCGCGGCGCGCTGCTCGGCGGCGAGCTGGTTCGCCTTGTCCTGGATCCCGAAGATCCTGCCGAAGTTCTCGTAGTCGCGGAACAGCCGCTCGAACGGCGCGGTCGTGCCGTCGGAGCAGTTCACAGCGCTCACGAACGTGGGCACGCCCAGGGATTCCAGCTCGTCGCGGGTGCCGGCGCGGTCGGGGGTGAAGAGCTCCTGGAACGACGCCACGACGACGTCGGGATTGGCGGCTCTCAACGGCTCCGAGGTGAGGACCTTGGGCGACAGCACGGGGATCTTCGCGTAGGCCTCGGCGTACTTCGGCGCGACCTTGGTCTTGACGTTCGCGGTGCCGGCCATGCGGTCCTGCAAACCCAGCGCCAGCAACGTTTCCGTGGAGTTCTGGTCGAGCGTCACCACCCGCTGCGGCGTGCCGGTGAACGTGAGCCGCTTGCCGCAGCTGTCCACCACCACCGACTGGGCCGCCGGCGCTTCGGCGCCACCCGGTGCGGCACAGCCCGCGGCGAGCACCGCGACCAACGCCAGGCCGATCCGGCCGGGGTGAGACATCAGATCCTCCAGAGATTCACTCGAACGGCTTGCGCTACTGTAACGACAATCATTTTCAAGGCAACCCTGCCGGAAGGTCGATCGCGTGGTCCACGACACAGCACCCCGCAGCTCCTCGGTGCTGCGCAGCGCTTCATTCCTCCGTCTCTGGACCGCCACCACGGCGTCCGGCATCGCGACCTGGGCGCTGCCGTTCGTGCTGGGCCTCGCGGTGCTCTCGCGCTCGATCACCGCCGTGGAGCTGGGCGTTCTGCTGGCCGCGCGCACCGCGGGCTTCCTCGCCGCAGTACCGGTCAGCGGTGTCCTGGCCGACCGCTACGCCCGCCGCCAGGTGGTCCTGTGGTCGGGCCTCACCTCCGCCGTCGCCGCACCCGTGCTCGCGGCGTTCGTGGGCGGCTCGCTGGTGGTCGCGGCGATCGCGGCGGCGGCGATGGGAGCGGGCCAGGGTGCGTGCCGGCCGGCGTTCCAGGCGCTGACGGCCGAGGTGGTGGAAGGCGACCAGCGCCAGCAGGCCAACGCCGCGATGACGTTGTCGGTGCGGGTGACGACGCTGGTGGCGCCGGGCCTGACCGCGTTGCTGGCGCTGGTGGTGAACACGCAGGCGCTGCTGCTCGGCATCGGTGCGCTGTGGCTGGTCGCCGCACTGGTGCCGCCCGCCGGTACCGGGCTCACGAGTCCCGGCGGTGGCAACGGTTTCGTCGCGGACTTCTGGGAGGGCGTCCGGGAGGCCCGCAGGCACCCGTGGTTCCTGGCCGGGCTCGGCGCGCTGACCGCCGTGATCGCCACCGGCTACTCGGCGACCGGGGTGGTGCTCCCCCTCGTCAGCCGCGACCGCTACGACACCGAGGCCGTGCTGGCGGGAGCGCTCACCGCCTACACGCTCGGCGCGCTGGCCGGTGCCCTGCTGATCGCCCGCTGGCGGCCGAGGCACGCGGGCTGGACCGCGCTGGCCGGCCTGGCGCTGTACGGGTTCGCGCCGCTCAGCCTCCTGCTGCCGGTGCACCCGGTCGTCGTGGTCGCGGCCTACGCCGTCGCCGGACTGGGCATCGAGCTGTTCAACGTGCCGTGGTTCACCGCGACCCAGCGCGAGGTCGAGCCGTCCAAGCTGGCCCGGGTGTCCTCTTTGGACTTCCTGATGTCGTACGGCCTGGCGCCCGTGGGCCTCGCGCTCATCGCCCCGGCGATCTCGTCCTTCGGCGCGCCCGCCGTGCTGGCCGCGTGCGCGGTGATCTGCTTCGCCGCACCGGCCCTGGCCGCGCTCGTGCCGTCGTCCCGCGACTTCGGGCCGCGCCGGTGATCGTTCCCCGTGTACCGGCCCTCGACCCCGCCGCGCGCACCGCACTGTCCGACAACGGGGCCGTGGTCCTCACCGGCCTGCCCAACTCCGCGGACTCGCTGCCGGTCGCCGCGTCCCTGCTGTTCGGCACCGCGTTGCGGGAGCTGTTCCCCCACCGCACCAGGCGTTCCGTCGACGGCGGGGTCGTCGGCCTGCACGCGGACAGCTTCGACGTCGTCGTGGACATCGGCGGGAAGACCGTGCGGCGCAGACACCCCGACGAGGACCACGTGCTGGTGCTGCTGGCTTCGCAGGCCCCGCGCGGAGGTGAGTCGTTCGTGCTCGACGCGCACGAGTTCACCGACTCGCTGGACGCGGAGCTGCGGGACTTCCTCAGGGGCACGGACGTCGACCTGTACGGCCGCTGGGCGCAGACGCGCGGCCTACCCGCGACACCGCGGGTAGGCCGCCACATCGAGTTCACGCGCACCGGCAGGCGGATCACCCGCCGCACGGACGGGGTCGCGGCCCTGCACCGCGATCCCCGCACCGAGCACGTCACCGCGATGCTGTCCCGCTTCGACGCGGAGGTCGAACGGGTGCAGCGGGACCTGCCCAGGATCCGGCTGACCGAGGGCGATCTGCTGGTCCTCGACAACTACCGCTGCTGGCACGGCCGCGACGCCCACGAGGGCGCCAGGACCGTGCACATCCAGACGGTGCGAACCGACGACGCCTGAGGCGGGCGAGGGCCGGTTCGGCGAGGCGGGGGCGAGCAACTCGGCCACCAGAGCGCGGCGCCGAGCCCCCGGCCCCACCTCCACCGGTCAGGAGGAAGCCGCCTTCTCCAGCTCCCGGCGCAGCTGCTCCTTCGTCATGCTCGACGCCCCGTCCAGGCCCATGTTCTTGGCCTGCAACAGCAGCTCCTCGCGGGTGGCCTGGCCGGGCATCTCACCGAGGTGGTCGGCCCGGCTGCGCGCGAACGCCTCACCGAGCTCGTAGCGGCGCTCGGCGCTCAGGCGCTTGCGCATGCCGGGAAGGACGGTCTTCTCCTCTTCCTCCACGTGGTGGGTGATGGAGTCGACGACGTCCTGCAGCGCCTTCTCGTACTGCGGCGAGTCGTAGTCGGTGTCGAGGAGCTTGGCGAGCAGCTGCTCGGCCTCGGCGTGCTCCTCCTGGCTGTGCTCGACCTCGTCGTCACCGCCGGCGTCCTTGGCGACCGGGTAGACCTCGGCCTCCTCGGCGCGGCTGTGGGCGACGAGCAGGCCGCAGAGCACCGGGGTCAGCAGAGGTCGTTTCTCCGGGTGGTTCTTCAGCTCGTCGAACAGGCGCTCCACCTCGCGGTGGTCCTGCATGATCAGGTCGACGACGTCGTACTGCATGGTGGTTCTCCTTCAGTTCGGGTGGTTCCTCGGATAGCGCGTGGTGATGGGCGCGACGCCGCGCCGTCCGATCCGGCCGAGCGCGATGCCGAAGCCGCTGATCACGGCGACGGCGACGACCGAGGCGAGCACGATCGACCACGCCAGGCCGGCGCCCAGCAGTCCTGCCGCCGCACCGGCGATGACGGCGGAGGTGAGTCCGTTGACGAGGTTGACGAGGCCGGACACGCCCAGCGCGGTGCCGATCAGCCGCGGGCGCCTGGCCTTGCGCCAGCCGGTCTGGCCGCTGTCCACCCCGACGCCCAGGGTGTCGTCGTGCATCTGCCGCACGAAGACGTCCCTTGTGGACGGTTCGAGTTCGGCGTAGACGGCCCTGATGCGGTTGATCCCCAGTCCCGCCTGGACGTCCTCGATGCTCAGCTCGACCGTGCGGAACAACGTGGCCAGGCCGATCAGGAACAGCGCGGCGAAGACGACCAGCATCAGCGTCAGCAGCACCGCGGTCGACACCACCTGAGCGACGAACCCGAGCGCGATCATGGACGCCGAGATCGTCGTGAGCAGGTGGCCCGCCCGTCCGGTCGCGTCGGTGATCGTCGCCGTGCGGATCATCTGCAGCGTGTTGTGCTCCATGGTCAGGATCGTCAGCGCCGAGGCCTTGTCCACGTCCTGCACGTCAGCGTCCAAGCGCGTCGGCCAGTTCCTTCTTCGTCATGGTGGACCGGCCCCTGATGTTCTTCTTCTTGGCCTCGTTGTAGAGCTGTTCCTTGGTCTGGCCCTTCGGGCGGTTCGTGCCCGAGCGCTGACCGCCGCGCTTCTGCGGTGACATGTCCTGTGTGGACGACTTGCTCGCCGTCTTCGACTCACCGGCCTGCGCGCGGTTCTTGTTGACCGTTCGAGCCGCGATCTCCTTGGCACGCTTGGGCGAGGCGCCGCGGTCCTGCGCGGAGTCCTTGATGTGCTCGTACTGGCGTTCCCGTTTCGCGTTCGATCCCGCGGGCATCACGACCTCCTGACTCGGTGCTGACTCGCGAATACCCCGTTCAGGGAGGTTCACACACGGGTCATCGGGTAGCCGGGGTCATGGCGATCTCCTCCCGACTCGACACCGCCCGCGTGCTCGCCACGGTGCTGCTGCCCACCCTCGCCAAGGGCGTCATCGTCCGCAGGCCCGGGGTGATGGCGGCCGCCGAGAAGGTGCAGGCCGACACCAGGGCCATCGACACGATGCGCAGGCTGCGCGACCGCTACGGCCCGGAGCCGGTGCGCCTGCGCGTCACCGGCCGCAGCATCGCCGTGCTGGTCGACCCCACCGACGTGGGCAGGCTGCTCGCGGAGTCGCCCGAGCCGTTCGCGCTGGCCACGAAGGAGAAGAAGTCCGCGCTGGAGCACTTCCAGCCGCACGGAGTGCTGATCTCCGACGGCCCCGAGCGGCAACGGCTGCGCGAGCTCAACGAACGCGCGCTGCGACCGGAGAACGTGCCCGCCGAGGCGGTCGTGCGCGACGAGGCCGACCTGCTCACCCGGCACGTGATGAGCACCGGCGAGCTGACCTGGGCCTCCTTCAACCAGACGTGGTGGCGGATCGTGCGCCGGATCGTGCTCGGGGACGGCGCCCGGGGCGACGACCGGCTCACCGACGACCTCAAGGCGCTGCGCGCGGACGCCAACTGGGCGTTCCTCCACCCGAAGCGGCGTGAGCTGCGCGAACGCTTCCAGGCCAGGCTCGACGAGCACCTCGCCCGCCGCGAGGAGGGCAGCCTCGCCGCCCAGCCGGGTGACCTGTCCGGGCAGGTGCCGCACTGGCTGTTCGCCTTCGACGCGGCCGGGATCGTCACCCTGCGCGCGCTCGCCATCGGCGCCCGCGGCAGGAACGGTGTCCTCGAGTCCGCCCGGCTGTGGCCCACGACGCCGGTGATCCTGCGGAAGAGCAGGGAACCGACCCGCTGGCACGGCACGTGGCTGCCGCAGGACACGTTGTTCGTGGTGTTCACGCCGTTCTTCCACCGCGACCCGGACCGGCTGCCGTTCGCCGACCGGTACGCGCCGGAGTACTGGGACGGGCCGCTCGACCCGGCGATCGTGCCGTTCAGCGGCGGTCCCGGCGTCTGCCCCGGCCGGGACCTGGTGCTGACCGTCGCCGCCACGATGCTGGACGCGCTGAGCGAGCACCTCTCGTTCCCCGTGCTCGACTCGCCGCTGCCCGGAACGCTCAACCACTTCGGCATCCGCATGCCGGTCGAGCAGACGGGAATCCGCGTCTCATGAACACACCCCTCTACGCCGTGGTCACCGGCGCGGATTCCGGCATCGGCAAGGCCGTGGCCGTCGCACTCGCGGGCGGTGGCGTCGACGTCGGCATCACCTACCACGAGGACGCCGACGGAGCCGAGCGCACAGCCGGGGAGGTCCGCGAGGCGGGCGCCCGGTGCACCGTCCGGCAACTCGACCTGACCGATCTGCCCACCGCCGCCTCCGTCGTCGACGAACTGGCCGAGGAGCTGGGCGGCGTGGACGTCCTGGTGAACTGCGCGGGCACCGGCAGCAGCCAGAAGGCCGTGGACATGGACTTCGACACGTGGCGCTCGGTGCTCTCGGTCGACCTGGACGGCGCCTTCCTGTGCTCCCAGCGCGCGGCGAAACACATGATCGCCGCAGGACGGGGTGGCCGGATCATCAACATCACCTCGGTCCACGAGCACCTGCCGAGGGTGGGCGCGGCGCCGTACTGCGCCGCGAAGGCCGGGCTCGGCGCGCTGACCCAGGTGCTCGCCCTCGAACTGTCCGAGCACGGCATCACGGTCAACTCCGTGGCGCCGGGCGAGATCTCGACTCCGATGACAGGTCAGGAGGACGTCGACCCGCACACCGAGTCGCGGCCGGGCGTCCCGCTCGGCCGGCCGGGCAGTGCCCACGAGGTCGCCGCCGTGGTCGCGTTCCTCGCCACGCCCGCCGCGTCCTACGTGACCGGGTCGTCGTTCGTCGTGGACGGCGGCATGTCGCTGATGGGCCCGCAGGCGAGCCAGCTGATGACCGACGAGAAGTGGAGGCAGACCTGATGCGTGCCGTGGTGCTGAACTGCACCTTGAAGAAGTCGCCCGAGGAGTCCAACACCGACCTGCTGGCCCAGGTGGTGATCGACGAGCTGACGAAGAAGGACGTCGAGGTCACCTCGTTCCGGCTGGCCGACCACGAGATCCCGCCCGGTGTCGCGACCGACCTGGGCGGGGGCGACGAGTGGCCGAACATCCACACGCTGCTGCTCCGGTCCGAGATCCTGGTGTTCGCGACGCCGACGTGGGTCGGCCGCCCGTCCTCGTTCGCGCAGCGGGCGCTGGAGCGGATGGACGCCATGATCTCCGAGACCGACGACCAGGAGCGGCCGGTGGCCTACAACCGGGTCGCGGGCGTCGTGGTGACCGGCAACGAGGACGGCGCGCACCACGTGATCAGCGAGATCTGCGGCGGGCTCGTCGACATCGGCTACACGATCCCCGGCCAGGCCTGGACGTACTGGAACCGCGGCCCCGGACCGGGTCCGAGCTACTCCGAGACCGACGAGGGTCACGAGTGGTCGGAGAAGACCGGCCGCACCATGGCCGCCAACCTGCACGCCGTCGCCCTGGCCCTCGCGGAACGCCCGATCCCGGCCTGAGCCAGCGCCACGAGCGCGCCGATGGCCAAGCCGCCCAGGACGTCCGTGGGCCAGTGCACACGGGCCCTGAGGCGGCTGTAGGCGACCAGCAACACCAGTGGCGTCACGAAGACGGCGGCCTCGCGGTCCGCCAGCGCGGTGGCGGTGCCGAACGCGGCGGCCGTCACCGCGTGCTTGGAGGGGAACGACGACGAGTCGGGGTGCTCCGGCAAGGCCTGCCGAGCGGGGATGCCGGCGGCCTGAGGTCTCCTGCGGTGCACGACGAGGCTGATCAGGTGGCCGATCGGCATGGCGATCACCGCCGCCCCCAGGGCCTTCTTCGCCACCTCCGGCTTGCCGGCCACCGCGAGCAGGCCGACGACGGGTATCCAGAGCAGTCCGCCCCGCGCCGTGAGGCTGGCGGCGATGATGACCGGGTGAGGACGTCTCGTGGGCAACACCTCGCTGTTGTGCAGCGAGTCCGCGTCGAGCTCCGCCAGTTCGTCCTCACCGGTCATGCGGGTCTACTACCCGCTGCGCCACCTGGCGAACCTACGGGTAGGACGGTTCCTCGCCGTGCGCGATCACCAGTTCGCGGATCTCGCAGCCCTCCGGCTGGCTCAGCGCGAACACGATCGCCGCCGCCACCCGGTCCGGCGGGTTGAGCTTGTCCAGGTCCTGCGGCCGGTACTGCTCGGTGCGGTCGTCGAAGAAGTTCGTGCGCATGCCGCCCGGCACCACCAGCGTGACGCCGATCCGGCCCGCCGTCTCGGCGGCGAGCGCGCGGGTGAAGCCGACGACCCCGAACTTCGAGGCGCAGTACGCCGTCGCGTCGCTGACCGCGCGCAGCCCGAGCGTGGACGCGACCGTGACGACGCGCCCGTTCCCGAGGTGCGGCAACGCGGCCCTGACCACCGCCGCGGTGCCGAACAGGTTGACCCGCACGACCTGTTCCCACTCGTCGGGCGGCACCTCCTCGAGCGTGCCGCACCGGTCGATGCCGGCGGCGGTGACCACACCGCCGAACCCGCCGTGCCGCTCGGCGAGCGCGCGCACCGCGGCTTCGGCGGCACGTCCGTCCGCCAGGTCGACCAGTTCGAACTCGTGCCTGTCCGGCGCGGACTTGTCGAGCACCAGCGGTGTCCCGCCGGCGGCGTGCACCGCGTCGGCCACCGCCGCCCCCAGTCCGGCCGCTCCCCCGGTCACCAGCACGTTTCCCAGCATCTAAGCCCTCCTCGACAGGATCTCGGTCGTCGAACGGCCCCGGTGGTACGGGACCACGACGCTGCGGCCGCCCCAGCGCCGCACGACGGCGGCCTCCGGCAGCTGGTCCGCGGTGTAGTCGCCGCCCTTCACCCACACGTCCGGGCGCAGGCGGCCGAGCACGTTCTCCGGCGTGTCCTCACCGAACACGACCACGTCGTCCACGGATTCCAGCGCCCGCAGCACCTCGATGCGTTCGGACTCGCGGTTGACCGGCCTGTTCTCACCCTTGAGCCGCCGCACGGACAGGTCGGAGTTGAGGCACACCACCAGGCAGTCGCCCAGCGCGCGGGCGGCGGCGAGCATCCGCACGTGGCCGGTGTGCAGAACGTCGAAGCACCCTCCGGTGGCCACCACGGTCCCGCCACGCCGCCGCACCGAGTCCACAGTGGACGGCAGGGGCGCGCGCATGCCCGAGACACCGCCGTCGCGCAGGAACTCCGCCGCGGCCGCCACGGCGTCGGCCACCGCGTCGTCCGGCGCGGCACCGCCTGCCAGCCGCACGGCCGCCGTGACGGCGAACCGGTCCCCGGCACCGCACGGGTCGGCGATCTGCACGCCGGGCGCGGGAACGGCCACCGGCGTCCCTCCACAGTGGAGCAGAGCCCCTTGCCCGCCGAGCGTCACCACCACGGCCCTGGCACGCCAGCGCGACACCAGCTCCGCCGCGGCCGCGTCCGGGTCGGTCAGCTCGCTGAACGCCTTGGCCTCGGACAGGTTCGGGGTCGCGAGCCGCACGCCGGGAACCGGAGCGGGACCGCGCGGATGCGGGTCCCAGACCACCGGGACGCGCGTGAGCACCGACCGCAGCCGTTCGTCGCGCAGCAGTCCCCGGCCGTAGTCCGACGCCAGCACGAAGTCGGCGGACAGCACCGCGTCGAGCATGTCGTCGGTGACCTGAGGCGTCCCGGAACCGCCGTGGTCCACGCGGGCCAGCGAGGTTCCGCCGCACCGCAGCCGCGTCTTCACCGGAACGGCCCCGGTGCGCCCGTACAGGCCGGGGACCTCGACCAGCGACCGCAGCCGCTCCCCCGCCGCGTCGCAGGACAGCGCGCTGACCAGCGTCACGTCCACGCCGTCGCGCGCGGCCATCGTCGCGGCGAGCGCGGCACCACCGGCGCGGGCGTGCTCGCCGACGACGTCGAGGACCGGCGCCGGAGCGTCCGGGCAGACGCGGTCGACGGTGCCTTCCACGTCGACGTCGAGCAGGGAGTCGCCCACCACGACGAGTTTCACGAGGCCCTCCTCATCGACAGGGGCAGCGCCGCCTCGAAGGCCTCGCACAACGCGTGCACGACCACCAGCTGCGCCTCCTGCACGTTGCAGGCGTGGCCCGGCAACGCGAGCGCGTCATCGGCCAGCGACGCCAGCGGGTTCGGCAGCGGTCCGGTCAGCGCCCACGAGATCGCCCCGGCGAGCCGGGCCGCGCGGGCCGCCTCCAGCAAATTCGGGCTGTTCCCGCTGGTGGACAACAGGACCACGACGTCACCGGGCCGCGCGTGGGCCGTCACCTGACGGGAGAACACCTGGTCGTAGCCGTAGTCGTTGGCGATCGCGGTGACGCTGGAGGTCTCGGAGCACAGCGCCAGCGCGGAGAACGGCGCGCGGTCGTCGCGGTAGCGGCCGACCAGTTCGGCGGTGAGGTGCTGGGCCTCGGCGGCCGATCCGCCGTTGCCGGCCGCGAGCACCCTGCCGCCGTCGACGAGCCGGCGTGCCAGCACCGAGCCCCAGCGGTGGATGCGGGAGGACTGGGCGCGCACACCCGCCAGGGTGTCCGCCAGCCCGTCCAGGTGGCTTTCGACCGTCACCGCGCCACCGCCATGTCGTCGTTCGCCCGCACCCGCTGGTGGACGAGCTCGGTCCGTGCGGCGATCTCGTCCCACTGGTACATGACGTCCACCCTGTCCTGGCCGGCCATGCCGTACGCCATGCCGCGGGACGGGTCCGCGAGCAGCTTGCGCAGCGCGCAGCCGAGGGCGCGGGGATCGCGGGGCGGTGTCAGCACACCGGTGACGCCGTCGACGACCGTGTCGCGCAGACCGCCCACCGCCGACGCGACGACCGGGACACCGCAGGCCATGGCTTCCAGGGGAACGATGCCGAACGGCTCGTACCACGGCACGCACGCCACCACGTCCGCCGAACGCAGCAGAGCGGGCATCTTCACCCGCGCCACCTGCCCGACCAGGCGCACGCGGTCCGCGACGCCACAGGCTTCCGCACGGGCGAGCAACCGCTGCGCCTCGGGATCGGACTTGAGGTCGTGCGGTCCCCCGGCGATCACGAGCTCGGTCTCCGGCACCAGGGGCAGCGCCGCGATCAGGTCGTCGAACCCCTTGCGCCGCACGAACCTGCCGACCGACACGATCCGGTGCGGTGCCCCGCGCCGCGCCACCGGCCCGGACGGGGTGAACAGGTCCGTGTCCACGCCGCACGGCACGACCGTGATCTTGGTCCGCCGCAGGCCCATGGCGATCAGCTCGTCGACCTCGTCGTCGCAGGTGGCGGCGACGGCGTCGGCCTCGTGACCGACCAGCCTCTCCACCGCGATCCGCTCGGCCGGGCTCGTGTCCCGCGCACCCTGGTGACGGCGCTTCACCGTGCCCAGGGCGTGGTAGGTGTGCACGACCGGGACGCGGGTGCGCCGCACCGCCAGCACCGAGGCCAGCCCGGACATCCAGAAGTGGCTGTGCACGACGTCGGGCGGCCTGTCCTGCCAGTCCTGCGCGAGGAAGCGGGAGAACGCGGTCATGTGCGGCAGGAGCTCGTCCTTGGGCACGTGCCCGGCCGGTCCGGCGGGCACGTGCACGACCTCGTAGCCGTCGGGGGTGCCGACGCGCCGCGGCAGTCCACGGGCGTCGCGCCGGGTGTAGACCGCGACCTCGTGACCCCGGCGCACCAGGGCGGCCGCCAGCGCGGCCACGTGCACGTTCTGGCCTCCCGCGTCGGCACCTCCCAGAGCCGCGAGCGGACTGGCGTGCTCTGACACCATCGCGATCCTCATCCGATCACCTCCTTCAGCGTCACGTCCCAGTTGCGCAGGAACGCATCGAGTCCGTAGTGGGCCAGCGCGAACTCGCGGGCCCTCCTGCCCTTCTCCCGCGCGAGGTCCGGATCGGCGACCAGGTCCCGCGTCGCGCTCACCAGCTCCCCCACGTTCGTCGAGATCGCGCCCACCTCCGCGGTGACGGCGCGGATCGCCTCCGTGCTCGCGAGGGCGACGACCGGCATGCCGATGTGCATGGCCTCCAGCAGCGACAGCCCCAGCGACGTCCAGCGCGGGGTGTGCACGTACACGCGACGGCGGGCGAGTTCCCGGTGCAGCGCGTCGAGTCCGTGGTCCCCCATGCCGCCGATCTGCTCGGTACCCATGCCGAACACGTCGATCGGGTCGAACCTCGGCAGCAGGTCCGTGCCGACGATCCGGCCCCTGCGCACCGGCTCGTTGATCACGGCCGCCGCCCGCGGGAGCTCGCCCGTGTAGAGCGGTCCCGGGTCGACGACGCCGTGCTCGATCACGACGGTGCGGGTCGTCCCGCAGTCCCACATCAGGTCGTTGAAGTGCGTGACGTGGACGATGGTGCCGTCCCAGCCGGCGAGCGGGTGTTCCTGTGCGGGAGCGCTCGGGGTGTTGTGCTCCAGGTACACCTGCGGAATCCCCGCCGGCACGCGGGCCAGTTCGTCCAGCCGCTGCACGACCGCGACGTCGGCGTCCACTTCGGACGGATCGACCTCGATGGCCTCCCACGGGCGCCCGGCGAGACCGGTGCCGTGCGGCGGGCCGGGGATCAGGTAGTCGTGCCCTCCCTGGACGAACGAATGCGTCCAGGACCCGTGCACGTGCCACAGCAAAATCCTCATGTCATCACCTCCGCTACGGCCGCCACGACGTCGGCCGGGTCGACCTGGTCCAGGCACGGGTGTCCGCGAACCGGGCACTCACGCGCTCTCGTGCCACGACAAGGAGCTCCTTGGTCGCCGAGCAGCACATGTCTGCCGTACGGCGCCCATCTGACGGCCGGGACGACCGGCGCGAACAACGACACGACCGGTGTGCCGACCGCGGCGGCGAGGTGGGCGGGGCCGGTGTTGCCGACGACGACCGCGCCGGCCCCGGCGAGCACCCCCGCCAGTTCGAGCAGGCTGGTGCGCCCGCCGAGATCGGATCCGCACGCGCCCGCGACGTGCCCGGTGAGCCCGGCCTCCGCAGGTCCTCCGGTCACGACCACGCGGTGCCCGGCGGCGGTCAACGCGACCACCGCCTTCGCCCACCGGTCGGGCGACCAGGTGCGGGCGGGCGCCGACACACCGGGGTGCACCACCACGTACGGATGGTCCAGTGGTGTCGCGGGCGGATCGACGACCCTCAGGAGGCCGTCGTCGCCCTCGGGGAGGTCGAAGCCCGCGGCGCGCGCGACCTCCAGCGCCCGTTCGGCCTCCGGGACGTCCGGATCACCGGTCAGGCGCACGTCCAGCAGCGATCCGGGGTAGTCGATCGACCGCGCCACGATCTTCGGGACGCCCGCGAGCCGCAGCATCAGAGCCAGTGGCAACGGGCTTTGGTGGAACGACGTGAGGATCAACGCCACGTCGGCGCGGATGCCGTGCACCAACGCCGTCACGGCCTCGATGTCGAACGGCCGCACGTCGGGAGCGGGATTCACGATCCACGGGCACTCCCACTCGACGATCCGCGAGACGCCGGGCAGCAGTTCCGCCGCCCGGACCCCGGCCGGTCCGCAGAGCAGCACGACCTCGCCCGCCGTCGCGGCGGCGCGCACCGCCGGCCCGGCCAGCAGCACGTCACCGTCGCTGTCCAGGCGCGCGACCAGCGTCCTCACAAGATCATCTCGATCGCGGAGCGCAGGTCGGGTGCGGTGCGCGGGGCGCGGTCGACCTCGTCCTGCCTGGTCACCGGGGTCGGGACGAGCACCGAGGCCGCACCGGCGGCCTTGGCTGCGTCCACATCGGCGCCGATGTCGCCCACGACGACAACGCGTTCGGGCCGCACGTCGAGGACCTCGCAGGCCGCCAGCACCAGCCCCGGCGCGGGCTTGCGGCACGCGCAGCCCTCGCCGGGGTGGTGCGGGCAGATCTGCCAGGTGCCGAACTCGCCGAGGAGCTCCTCGACGCGGGCGTTCACCGCCGCGACCTGATTCGCGGTGAGGAGCCCCCGGCCGATGCCGGACTGGTTGCTCACGACACCGGTGTGCAACCCGCGCTCGCGCAGGTCGCGCAGCACTTCGCGCGCACCGGGCATCACGGTCACGAGATCCGGGTCGCCGTTGTAGGGGACGTCCCGGATCAACGTGCCGTCACGGTCGAAGAGCACCGCGTCGAAAGGCTCGTCCATAGAGGAGAGTTAGCCGAGAAAAACGGCTTGAAACGCTACTCGGCGAAGCGGTTCTACAGTGCCGGGCTACCAGGAACCCCTTTGCCCTCACCGATTCCGCGCAGGAGTACCTGAAGTGCTTCCTGCGCGTCGAACTGGGGTTTCCAGCCGAGCTCCGTCCGGGCGCGCGACGCGTCCAGCAGCGGCGACTTCAGCGCCAGGTCCACCCAACCGGGCGGCGTCGGCTGCAACCGCAGGCGCCAGCTCACGTTCGCCAGCAGGCGTACCAGCCCCGCCGGAACGTACACAGGCCGCCCGCCGAGGACCTCCGCCAGTGCACGGGGAGTGACGACGGGATCGGCCACGAGGTTCACCCCGCCGTGCGGTCGCTGCCGCAGGATGCGGACCAGACCGTCGGCCACGTCGTCGGCGTGCACGAACTGCAGCACCAGGTCGCGCGGCAGCGGCAGGACCGGGATGCGGTTGCGGAACAGGGCCCTCGGCACGAGCTTGCCGAGGAAGTACTCGCGGATCTCGGACCCGGCGTCGGACTGCAGGATCAGACCGGGCCTCGGCCGGGAGATCAGCAGGTCGGACTCGAACTTGTTGAGCATGTGTTCGACCGCGGCCTTGTGCCTGCTGTAGAACGACGACCGCACCCCGTCGACCGGCCACGACTCGTCCACGCGGCGGTCCTTGCTGCCCGGTGAGTACGCGCCGACCGACGACATGTGCACGAGGTGCGGCACCTTCGCCGCCACCGCGGCGCCGAACACCTGCGCGGAGCCGGCCACGTTCGTGCGGTAGGTCGCCCGTTCGTCGCGGGCGGGCTGGATGCGCCAGGCGAGGTGCACGACCGCGTCGGCGTTCTCGAAGACGCCCTTCAGCACCTCCTCCGCGCCGGGCCGGCCGAGGTCGACCGGGGTCCACGTGACACCGCGGTAGGGCGGTGCGTCCCCCGGCGGGCGGCGGGAGATCCCGTGCGGCTGGATGTCCGGTTCCTCGGCGAGCCTGCGTAACAGCGCCGTCCCCACGTTCCCGGTCGCGCCGGTGATCACGACCTTCATGAGCGCGCTCGCGCGGTCGCGCGGTCGTTCGCCTTGGCGATGGCGTCGACGAGTTCGTCCTTGGTCATCCGGGAGCGGCCCTCGATCTCGAGTCGTTTCGCTATCTCGTAGAGGTGTTCCTTGCCGGCGTTCGCGTCGACACCGCCGGCCGTCTCGCCTCGCGCCGGGGTGCCGCGCTCGGCCTGCGGATCGGAGGGCCCCATCTCCTCCTTGGCCTCCCAGTGGTCACCGACCTTCTCGAAGGCGTGCTTGAGAGCGGAGAATGCGGTGCGGTGCGCGCGTTCGCCCTCTCCGTAGGACTCGACCGCCGAGTCGTGCGCCTTGATCCACGTCCGTTGCGCCTTCTCCGACGAGCGGGCCACCGTGCTGGGCAGTTCCTGCCGTCCGGGCATGGCTCTCCTCCAAGGTTTCCACCTGGGACGACGGGTACCCGAACGACATGACCACCATGCACGCCATCGACGTCCACAGCCCTCGCGACTCCCAGCTCGTCGGCTGGCTTCCCACCGCGACACCCTCCGAGGTCTCCGCGGCCCTCGCCACCGCGCGCTCCGCCCGCCTGGAGTGGGCCGCCGTTCCCGCCGCCGAACGCGGCGCGGCGGTGCGGGAGGCGGCGACGGCGTTGCGGCAGCAGGCGAGTGGTCTGGCAACGGTGGTGGAGACGGAGACAGGGCGCCCGTTCGCGTCGGCGCGGGAGGGTGTGCTCGCGGGCGCGGCGACGCTGGAGCAGTACGCCGAGCTGGGTCCGGTCCACCGTGGACGGTCGTTGCTCGGCTCGGCCGTCGACTTCATGGTGCCGGAACCGCGCGGGGTCGTCGTCGCCCTGACACCGTGGAACGACCCGATCGCGGTGGCGTGCGGACTCATCGGCGCCGCGCTGGTGACGGGCAACGTCGTGGTGCACAAGCCGAGCGAGCGGTGCCCGCACACCGGACTGCTGCTGGCGACCGTGATGCAGCCGTGCTTCCCCGCCGGGGTGCTGCAGACGCTGGTCGGTGACGGTGGAGTCGGTGCCGCGCTGGTGGGTTCGGACGACGTCGACGTCGTCGCGCACGTCGGCAGCACCGCGACCGGGCGGGCGATCGCGCGGACGTCGTCGGCGAAGCTGTTGCTGGAGAACGGGGGCAACGACCCGTTGCTGGTCGACGACGACGTCGACCCGGTGTGGGCGGCGGAGCAGGCGGCGCTCGGCGCGTTCACCAACGCGGGTCAGCTGTGCACCTCGGTGGAGCGGATCTACCTGCACAAGGCCGTGGCGGCGCCGTTCCTGGAGGCGTTGTGCGCCAAGGCCCGCGAGTGGAACGCCGACCCGCAGCCGCTGGTGGACACGCGGCACCGCTCGTTCGTGCACGAGCAGGTCGCCGAGGCACTGGCGGCGGGTGCGTCGTGCCTGGCCGGCGGCTCGGTTCCGGACGGCATCGGCGCCTACTACCCGGCGACCGTGCTGGCGGACTGCGGCGGCGCCATGCGGGTCATGTGCGAGGAGACTTTCGGACCGGTCGCACCCGTGCAGCTGGTGTCGTCGTTCGACGAGGGCCTCGCCGAGGCGTGTTCCGGCGAGTACGGCCTGGCCGCCACGGTGCTGACGTCGTCGATGGAGCACGCCCAGCGCGCCTGGAGGGAACTGCCGGTCGGCACGGTGAAGGTCAACGCGGTGTTCGGCGGCGCCCCCGGCGGCGCCGCGCAGCCCCGCGGCGCCTCCGGCACGGGCTTCGGTTACGGCCCCGAGCTGCTCGACGAGATGACCACGACCAAGGTGGTCCACCTCGGCGTTCCTACCGGCCGGTCCTGACCAGGCGGAAGCCCGCCTCGGCGGCCTTGTCCGGCGGCACGACCCCGCGGGTGTCGAAGATCAGCGGGGTCCGCACGCCCTTCGCCAGCTCGGGCCAGTCGAGCTCGGCGAACTCCGGCCACTCGGTCAGCACGACGAGGACGTCCGCTCCGGCCGCCACCTCGGCCGCGCTGCCCACCACCGCGATGCCGTTGTTCGTCGTCGTGACGCAGGGGTCGTAGGCGACGAGCCGCGCGCCCTCCTGCTCCAGGATCTCCGCGACCGCGAGGGCCGGCGAGTCGCGCAGGTCGTTGGTGCCGGCCTTGAACGCGAGCCCGAGCAACCCGATCCTCTTGCCCTGCAACGACCCGGCCTCGTCGCGGATCCGGTCGACGACCCGGTGCGGCTGGTGCAGGTTGGTCGTGATCGCCGCCTCGAGGGTGGCGAAGTCGATGCCCGCCGAACGCGCCGTGGCGAGCAGCGCCAGCGTGTCCTTGGGCAGGCACGACCCGCCCCAGCCCGGCCCGGGGTGCAGGCACGACGCCCCGATCCTGTCGTCGAGCCGCATGCCCTCGGTCACGCCGTCGATGTCGGCGTCGAGGTGCTCGCACAGCTCTGCCAGCGTGTTGACGTAGGAGAGCTTCAACGCCAGGAAGCAGTTGCTCGCGTACTTCACCAGCTCGGCGCTCGTGTTGTCGGTGAGCACCACAGGCGCACGCGTGTTCTCGTACAGCTCCGCGACCGCACGGGCCTGCTGCTCGTTCTGCGCGCCGACCACGATCCGCTGGGGCCGCAGGAAGTCCTCGACCGCGTGCCCCTCCCGCAGGAACTCGGGGTTCGACACGACACCGGGATGCCGCGCGGCCGTGCCGACCGGCACCGTCGACTTCAGCACCACCTGGGCGGACGCGCCGGCCAGCACCGCCTCGACCGCAGACAGGTCCGCCTCACCACCCGGCCCGGACGGCGTCTGCACGCAGACGAACGTGAAGTCCACATCGGACAGAGCACTGCCCCGCACGAACCTGAGGCTGTCGTTGCCCAGCCCTTCCGCCACGAGCTCCCGCAACCCGGGCTCGTGCAACGCGACCTCACCCGCGTTCAGCGCGGCGACCTTGGCCTCGTCCACGTCCGCACAAGTGACCTGGTGGCCGAGGTGCGCGAAGCACGCGGCCGTGGTCAGCCCGACGTAACCGGCGCCGACGACTCCGATCCGCACAGCACACCTCCCGCAGCATCGAGGACTTCCGCGACCGTGATCTCCAGCAGTCCGGGATCGGGGTCGTCGGCGAACGTGTCACCGGTCCGGCCGTGCCACAGCACGTGGTGGGGGCCGCAGCGCGGACCCCACAGGTCCGGGGGCACCGGGCCGAACAGCAGGACCGACGGGGTCCGGTAGGCGGTGGCGACGTGGGCCACGCCGGTGTCGCCGCAGATGACCAGGCGGGCGGTGGCGACCAGGTCGAAGAGTTCGGCGAGGGTGCCGGAGAAGACCGTCGGGCCGGGTTGTACCGCATCGGGACCGGAGTCCGGTCCACCCGCTCCCACCTCGCCGGCACGGCCGGGCTCCTCCGCACCCGCCACCACCTGCCGCGCCAACTCCCCTTCCCCCGGCCCCGCGGTCACCACGACCTCGGCCCCGATCCCCCGGGCCACCGCCGCGTACCGCTCCACCGGCCACCGCCGCGCCCCCGTGCTCGCCCCGGGGTGGATCACCACCGGACCTTCCCGCTCCCCCACCGGCGCGAGCCGGAAGTCTTCGACATCGCAGGGGATCCCGTGCCGCTGAAGCAGCTCGCACCACCGCAGCACCTCGTGCCGCTCGGCCGGCCACTCGACCGCTGTGACGCGCTCGTCCCACGAGCCCCGCTCCGCGTACGTGATCAGCCGCCGCGGCTCGGTGGCCAGCAGGCGCTCCACGCTCTGCGGCCCGCGTCCGTGCAGGTTCACCGCCAGGTCGGGCCGGTGGAAGTCGATCGGTCCCAGTTCGGCGGTCGGCAGCAGCCGGTCCACCGCCTCGATCCGCGACACCGCGTCCTCCAGCCACGCCGGGGCGGCCAGGGTGATCTCGGCTTCCGGGAAGGCCGCGCGCAGGCCCCTGAGCGCGGGCACCGCCGTCAGCAGGTCGCCCAGTCCGAGCGCCCGCAGCACCAGGATCCTCACGGCCGCACGCTCCGGTGCCGTACCTCGCCCCGCAGCCGGTGCCAGCACGCCACGGGCGGGATCAGGGCGCTCGTCACGACCATCCGGACCACCTCGTCCGCGTCACGGGGTCCCGGCGCGATCCGCGCCATCGCGAACCACGCGGTGCGGCCCGCCCACACCACACCGAACGCAGCTGCGACACGCCGGAAACCGAACACTCCACAAAGGACAGCCAGCAGCCCGGAGGCGGTCGTCAGGAGGTGCGCGGGCAACCGGCCGCGCTTCCCGCCGATGCGCGCACGCCAGCGCGGGCCGACCAGACGCCGCATCAACGCGTCGTCGGCGTTGCCGCGCTGGTCGCGCACGCTCGTGAGGAACGTCGCGGGCTTCACCGGGTGGGTGGTGACGCGCTCGCCGCGCACGATCCGGTAGCCGAGGTCCTGCACGCGCAGCGCCAGTTCGGCGTCCTCGCGGTAGGCGCGCGGGAAGCGTTCGTCGAAGCCGCCCGCGCGGGCCAGGGCCTCGCGCCGGTACGCCATGTCGGCGGTGATCCAGTGCGCCGTGGCGAGGCCCGCCGTGCCGCGTTCGGCGTCGGTCGGTTCGCGGTCCGGAGGCAGTGGCACGACGATCCGCGCCTGACTCGCGCCCACGTCGGCGGGCAGGTCGGCGAGGTCCTCGCTCAGCCTGGCCTTCCAGTCGGGGGCGAGCACCACGTCGTCGTCGAGGAACGCCACCCAGTCGCCGCGCGCCTCGCGCCAGCCCGTGTTCCGCGCGGCCGCGGGCCCGAGCCCCGTCTCGCGGTCGTCCACCACGATGATCTCGCACGGCTCCGGGCCGTCACCTCCGGCCAGGGTGTCCAGCAGGACGTCGAGGTTCGGCCGGCCGACGGTCGGGATCACGACGGAATAGCTCATCGGCGCACCACGAACGGGCCGATGGCGAGCAGGTCGACCGGGGACGAGCCGAAGCACTCCAAGGCGTCGCGCGGGGTGTCGACCATCGGCCGGCCCGCGGTGTTGAGGCTCGTGTTCACCACGACCGGGACACCGCTGCGGACCTCGAACTCGTGCAGCATCCTTTCCAGCAAAGGATCATCGGCGACGGTCTGGGCCCGCGCGGTGCCGTCCACGTGCACCACGGCAGGGATGCGGTCGATCCACTCAGGACGGACGTCGTGCACGAAGAGCATGTACGGGCTGGGGATCGGCCCGCGGGTGAACACGTCCTCGGCCCGCGAGGCCAGCACCATCGGCGCCACCGGACGGAACTGCTCACGGCCCTTCACGTCGTTGAGCCGCGTCAGGTTCTCCGCGAAACAGGGGTTCGCGAGCAACGAGCGGCGGCCGAGCGCACGCGGGCCGTACTCGCTGCGCCCCTGGAACCAGGCCACGATCTTGTTGGCGGCCAACGCCTCCGCGACCTCCGAAGCGACGTCGGCCGGCCTCTCGTACGGCACGGCCGCGGTCCGCAGCACCGCCTCGATCTCGTCGTCCGAGAAGCCGCGGCCGAGGTCGGCACCGGGCATCGGCGCCACCACGTCCGAGGTCAACGCCAGCGCCGCGCCCAGCGCCGTGCCGGAGTCCCCGGCGGCGGGCTGGACCCAGACCTCGTCGAACGGGCCCTCCGCGAAGATCCGGGTGTTCGCGACGCAGTTCAGCGCCACTCCCCCGGCCATCGTGAGCCGCGTTTCCCCGGTGCGTTCGTGCAGCCACCGCACCAGTTCCAGCAACACCTCTTCGAGCCGCACCTGCACGCTCGCCGCGAGCTCGGCGTGGTCGCGCGTCAGCTCGTCGTCCGCGGCGCGTTGCTTGGCGAGCGCGCTCCAGTCGATCGGCTGGATCTCGAAACCGCCGTCGCGCACGACGATGTGGGAGCGCATCAGGTCGAGGTGCGCGGGGTCGGCGTGGGAGGCCAGCGCCATCACCTTGTACTCGTCGCTGGACCTCAGGAAACCCAAGTGCTCGGTCAGGTCCTCGTACATCAACCCGAGCGAGTGCGGCAGCCGCTGCGACGCGAACGTCGTGAGCTCCTGGTCGACGTACCGGCCGGCCAGGTGCGACCCGCACTCGCCGCGACCGTCGGCCACGAGCACCGCGCAGTTGCCGCCGAAGGGCGCGGCGAGACCCGTCGAGGCCGCGTGGGCGACGTGGTGCGGCACGAACCGCACGATGTCGGGATCAAGGCCGGGCAGCGAAGTGGAGAGGAACTGCGGCGCCTTGCGCGCATAGGTCGTCCGCAGTTCCTCCCATGGGGCGTACTCCTGGTCGACCAGGGCGGGGTCGTAGGAGTACGCGACGGCATCC
The DNA here is from genome assembly GCF_024125735.1 of Lentzea sp. HUAS12. NCBI lineage: Bacteria > Bacillati > Actinomycetota > Actinomycetes > Pseudonocardiales > Pseudonocardiaceae > Lentzea > Lentzea sp. HUAS12. Next base: position 859,610 of record NZ_CP099738.1, on the reverse strand, counting down.
AGATCCGCCGCGGTGAGCCCGGCCTGCTCGAGGCACCACCGCGCGGACAGCTCGGGTTGTTCCCAAGCGGAGAACGGCACGGGCCGCTTCCCGTGCTTGCGGCGGGAGAACCTCTCCTCCTCGGCCGCCGCCACGACCTCGCCGTCGACCACCAGTGCCGCGGCCGGGTCGTGGAACACCGCGTTGATCCCGAGAACTCGCATGACGTGCGGCTACCCGGCGAATTCCCGGACAAACGACCGCAGTCCCTCTTCCAGCGCAACCCGCGGCCGCCAGCCGAGGACCTCCTGCGCCAGCGCGATGTCCGGGCGCCGGCGACGCGGATCGTCCACCATCGACTCGACGTGCCGGATCTCCGACGCACTACCGGTCACCTCGATGCTGCGGTGCGCGACGTCGAGCACGGTGACCTCGTCCGGGTTGCCGAGGTTGATCGGTCCGGGGTGGTCGCTGCGCGCCATCGCGAGCAGCCCGCGCACGAGGTCGTCCACGTAGCAGAGAGAACGCGTCTGGAGCCCGTCACCGTGGACGGTGAGCGGCTCTCCCGCCAGCGCCTGCCGCAGGAACGTGGGGATCATCCGGCCGTCGTGCGCGCGCATGCGCGGGCCGTAGGTGTTGAAGATCCGCACGATGCCCGCGTCGACACCGCGCTCGGCCCGGAACGCCACCGTCATCGCCTCGCCGAACCGCTTGGCCTCGTCGTAGACGCTGCGCGGCCCGATCGGGTTCACGTGCCCCCAGTAGGACTCCCGCTGCGGGTGCTCCTCCGGGTCGCCGTAGACCTCGCTGGTCGACGCGACGACGACGCGCGCGCCTTTGCGGCGGGCGAGGTCCAGCGCGTGGTACGTGCCGAACCCGCCTGTCCGCAACGTGTCGACCGGCATGCGCAGGTAGTCGGCGGGCGAGGCCGGGCACGCCAGGTGCAGGACCAGGTCGACCGGTCCGAGCAGGTCGAGCGGCCGCGTCACGTCGGCGGCCACGACGGTCACGCCGTCCGGAACGTTCTCCCGCGAGCCGGTGCGGAACGAGTCCACGCACACGACCTGCGCGCCCTCCCGCAGCAGCGCGTCGCAGACGTGCGAGCCGAGGAACCCCGCGCCCCCGGTCACGACCACCCGTTCAGGCGACATCGAGGACCGTCTTCAGCCAGCCGTCCTCGCGCAGGTCGAACGTCTTGTAGGCGTCGATCGCGGCGGCGGGCTCCTCGTGCTGCGTGATGAACGCGGTCGGGTCGACCACGCCGGTCAGGACGAGGTCGAGCAGCCGCGGGATGTACCGGCGGTGGTTGCAGTTGCCCATCCGCAGCGTGAGGTTCTTGTTCATCGCGGCGCCGATCGGGAACTGCTCGAACCCCGGCGGGTAGACGCCGATGATCCCGATCGTGCCGGCCTTGGCGACGAGTTCGACGGCCCAGTCGAGCGCCTGGGACGGCGAGTCGCCGGGCTTCCACTGCTCGCCCTCGCGCTCGCCGGGGCTTTCCGCGTCGACGCCAACGGCCTCGATCACGCGGTCCGGCCCGATGCCGCCGGTCAGGTCCTTCACGACCTCGATCGGGTCCTCGGAGTTGAAGTCGACGGTCTCCGCGTTCTGCGCGCGGGCCTTGTCCAGCCTGGACGCGATGCCGTCGACGACGATCACGCGACCGGCACCCTGCCGTTTCGCCGAGGCGATGGCGAACTGGCCGACCACACCCGCGCCGAGCACCAGCACGGTGTCGCCGGAGCCGACCTCGGCCAGGCGGGAACCGAACCACGAGGTCGGGAAGATGTCGGAGACCATGATCGCCTGGTCGTCGCTCACGCCGTCCGGGAGGCGCACCATCGTCGTGGCGGCGTGGGGGATGCGCGCGTACTCGGCCTGCAGGCCGTTGATCGGCCCGGTCGCCTTCGGCCCGCCGAAGAAGCTGGTGCCCGCCGACGGTCCGTTCGGGTTCGCGGTGTCGCACTGCGCGTAGTAGCCCGCCCGGCAGTAGGAACACGTGCCGCACCCGATCGTGGAGGGGATCACCACCCGGTCACCGGGCGTGAACCCGCGCACCGACGAGCCCACCTCCTCGACGACACCGACGGCCTCGTGCCCGAGCACGGTGCCCTCGACCATGTCCGGCATCGTGCCGCGCACCATGTGCAGGTCGGTGCCGCAGATGGCGCTGCGGGTGATCCGCACGACCGCGTCGGTCGGTTCCTGGATCTTCGGGTCGTCCACGTCGTCGAGCCTGATGTCGCCCACGCCGTGCCACACGACAGCCTTCATCGTTCGTCCGCCTCCCTGGGTCCGTGTCGCTGGTCTTCCCGTGAGCAGGGGCGGCAAACACCAGGTCACCGGACAATTCGGGCCTTTCGGAACAAAAACATTTTCGGTTTCGGGCAGGGTCTGCCGGGTATGGCTCCCGAGTGGATCGCATCGCCGACGTATGGGGAGCACGCACACCGCACGGACGCGGGACGGACTGGCCGGTGCGCGTCGACCAGCGGCTCGTGGACGGCGTCGGGGAGTCCGATGTGGACCGCTGGGTTCAGTCGGCGTGCGTGCTGTGCAGCAACGGGTGCGGCTGCGACATCGCGGTCAAGAACGGCCGGATCGTCGGTGTGCGCGGACGTGCGGAGGACGTCGTCAACCGCGGCAGGCTCGGCCCCAAGGGCCTCTACGGCTCCTGGCAGGCCCACGGCAAGGAGCGCCTCACCACACCGTTGATCCGGCGTGGTGGAGAGCTGGTCGAGACCGACTGGGACACCGCGATGAGCGAGATGGTGCAACGCTCGCAACATTTGCTGGCCGAGTCCGGACCGCTCACCCACGGCTTCTACACCAGCGGGCAACTGTTCCTCGAGGAGTACTACACCCTCGGCGTGATCGGCAAGGCCGGTCTCGGCACCCCGCACATGGACGGCAACACCCGGCTCTGCACCGCGACGGCCGCGGCCGCGCTCAAGGAGTCGTTCGGCGCGGACGGCCAGCCCGCCTGCCACGCCGACATCGACCTCTGCGACGCGCTGTTCCTGTTCGGGCACAACATGGCCGCCACGCAGACCGTGATGTGGTCCCGCGTGCTCGACCGGATCGAGGGACCGGACAGGCCTCGGCTGGTCGTCGTCGACCCCCGGACGACGCCGACCGCCGAGGCCGCCGACGTGCACCTGGCGCCGTTGCCCGGCACGAACCTGGCGTTGCTGAACGGCCTGCTGCGCGAGCTGATCGAGCGCGACCGGATCGACCACGACTACGTCTCCGCGCACACGCTCGGCTTCGACGAGCTCAAGGCGACCGTCGAGCCGTACACCCCGGAACGCGTCGCGGAGATCTGCCGCATCTCCCCTTCCGACCTTCTCCGGGCCGCCGAGATCTTCGGGACCTCCGAGCGCGTGCTGTCGACCGTCTTGCAGGGCTTCTACCAGTCGCACCAGGCGACCGCGGCGGCGTGCCAGGTCAACAACCTGCACCTGCTGCGCGGCCAGATCGGCCGCCCCGGCAGCGGTGTGCTGCAGATGAACGGCCAGCCCACCGCGCAGAACACGCGGGAAGCCGGGGCCAACGGCGATCTCCCCGGCTTCCGCAACTGGGACAACCCGGCGCACGTCGAGGAACTGGCCGAGCTCTGGAAGGTCGACCCGCTCGTCATCCCGCACTGGGCACCGCCGACGCACGCGATGCAGATCTGGCGGTACGCCGAGCAGGGGTCGATCAGGTTCCTGTGGATCTCCGCGACCAACCCGGTCGTGTCGTTGCCCGATCTCGGCCGCATCAGGAACATCCTGCGCCAGGAGGGCCTGTTCGTGATCGTCCAGGACGCGTTCCGCACCGAGACCACCGAACTCGCGGACGTGGTGCTGCCCGCCGCGATGTGGGGTGAGAAGCAGGGCACGTTCACGAACCTCTCGCGCGTCGTGCACCTGTCCGACCAGGCCGTCGAACCCCCCGGCGAGGCCCGCGGCGACCTCGACATCTTCCTGGACTACGCCTCCCGCATGGGTTTCCGGGACCGCGACGGTGAACCGCTGATCAAGTGGAAGGACGCGGAGGGCGCGTTCGACGCGTGGCGCGAGTGCAGCCGCGGCCGTCCTTGCGACTACAGCGACCTCTCCTACGAGAAACTGCGCGGTGGCAGCGGAATCCCCTGGGGCGGCGAACGCCTGTACGCCGACGGCGTCTTCCCCACTGCCGCCGACCACTGCGAGGACTACGGCCACGACCTGCTCACCGGGGCGACGACGACCCCGGCCGACTACCGGGCCCGGCGGCCGGATGGCAGGGCGTTCCTCAAGGCGGCCGAGCACACGCCCCCGCCGGAGGTGCCGAGCGACGAGTACCCGTTCCTCGGCACCACCGGGCGCTCGGTCTACCACTTCCACACCCGCACCAAGACCAAGCACGCCCCCGAACTGCAGGAGGCGGCGCCGGACCCGTGGGTGGAGATGTCCGCCTCCGACGCCGAGAACCTGGGGCTGTCCGAAGGAGACGTGGTCCGGGTCGAGTCCGAACGCGGTGGCGTGGAGGTCCCGGTCCGCATCGGACGGTGTCGTGAAGGCGTGGTGTTCCTGCCGTTCCACTACGGCTTCCAGGCCGCGAACGAGCTGACGCTCACCGAGTGGGATCCCGTCTCCAAGCAACCGCTGTTCAAGATCAGCGCCGTGCGGATCAGGAAGGTGTGACCGTGCTCCTCGCCAACCACCTGGGTGTGCTGCACTCGACGCTGGGGACGCTGGCCGAGACGTTCCGCGAGGTCGCCGCGCGGCACGGCGACGAGCCCGACGTCCGGCACATCTGCGCACTGCTCGCCCAGCGCATCGATCGGCAGGCGGAGCAGCTCAAACCGGTCGTCGACCGGTACGGCGAGAGCGGCGAGCCCGAGCCGAGCCTGCTGCGCGACCTGCAGGACCTCTACGCGCTCGCGTCGTTCACCGACATCACCTGGACCGTCGTCGGCCAGGCCGCGCAAGGACTGCGCGACCAGGAGCTCATGGACGTCGTGAGCGCCTGTGAGCAGGACACGGCACGGCAACTGGCCTGGTTGAAGACCCGCATCAAGCAGAGCGCGCCGCAGGCGCTGATCGTGGCAGGGAGCTGAGATGGCAGAAGCCGGTGTGCGCACGCTGATCCCCGCGAGGATCGACAGGCTCCCCTGGTCGCCGTTCCACACGCGCATGGTGATCGCACTGGGCGTCGCGTGGATCCTGGACGGCCTGGAGATCACCGTCGCCAGCGCGATCGCCGACACGCTGACCAAACCGGAGACGCTCGGGCTCTCCTCCACCGCGGTCGGCCTGCTCGCCACGGTCTACCTGCTCGGCGAGGTCGTCGGCGCGCTGTTCTTCGGCCACCTCTCCGACAAGCTCGGCCGCCGCAACCTGTTCATGATCACGCTCGCGGTCTACCTGGTCGGCTCGGGCCTCACCGCGTTCACCCTGGGCAACGGCGCGGGGTGGCTGGTCTTCCTGTACCTCACCAGGTTCATCGCCGGCATGGGCATCGGCGGCGAGTACGCGGCGATCAACTCCGCGATCGACGAGCTCATCCCCGCCCGTTACCGGGGGCGCGTCGACATCGCCGTCAACGGCACGTACTGGGCGGGCGCGGTGCTCGGCACGCTCAGCTCGTACATCCTGCTCAACCACGTCGAGCTGTCGCTGGGCTGGCGGCTCGGGTTCCTCGTCGGACCGGTGCTGGGGCTCGTGATCCTGGTGGTGCGCAGGCACCTGCCGGAGAGCCCGCGCTGGCAGATCATGCACGGCCGCACCGACGCCGCCGAGAAGACGATCAAGGGCATCGAGGACGAGGTCGAGAAGGAGTCCGGCTCGGCCCTGCCCGCGGTGGACGAGAAGAAGGCCATCGAGGTCAAGCCGGCCGAGCAGATCGGCTACCTCGCGCTGGCGCGCGTGCTGTTCAAGGAATATCCCTCGCGGGCGGTTCTCGGCGCGACGCTGATGATCACGCAGTCGTTCCTCTACAACGCCATCTTCTTCACCTACACGCTGGTGCTGGGCAAGTTCTACGGCGTCCCGTCCGAGGTGACACCGCTGTACCTGATCGCGTTCGCGGTCGGCAACCTCGTCGGGCCGTTCACCATCGGGCACCTCTTCGACACCATCGGCCGCCGCCGGATGCTGTTCCTGACCTACGCGGTCTCCGGTGCGCTCCTGGCCGTCACGGCCGTGCTGTTCTACGCCGGGGTGCTGAACGCGATCACGCAGACGATCGCGTGGTGCGTGATCTTCTTCTTCGCCTCGGCCGGTGCCAGCGCCGCGTACCTGACCGTCAGCGAGATCTTCCCGCTGGAGGTGCGGGCGAAGGCGATCGGCGTCTTCTTCGCCATCGCCCAGTGCTTCGGCGCGCTCGGCCCGGTGATCTACGGCGCGCTGATCGGCACCGGCGACCAGCCCGTGCGGCTGTTCGTCGGCTACCTGGTCGGCGCGGTGATCATGATCGCGGGCGGGCTGGTCGCGCGGTTCCTCGCCGTGGACGCGGAGAACAAGTCGCTGGAGGACGTCGCGATGCCGTTGTCGGCCACCGCGCGACGCAGCCACACCCGTGCGGAGGGCGCCGGCTCACCCTTCAAGACGTGAGACCAGCACTCCCCCGCGCTCGACGAACGACTCCGGCAGCCACGGCTGCCCGATCTTCCTGCCGTTCCACCGCGTCTCCTCGACGTAGATCCCGGGGGTCCCGGCCGCGAGGACCGTGATGTTCTTCGCGGTGATCCGGGCCTTCGGGAAGATCGGGCTGGAGACGTGCAGTTCGGCGCTGCTCGGCGTGCGCGGGTAGAGGCCCAGGGCGGCGAAGACGTACCAGGCGGACATCGTGCCGAGGTCGTCGTTGCCGGGCAGGCCGGACGGGCCCGTCCTGTAGACGAGGCGGGCCATCGCGCGCACGGTCTCCTGGGTCTTCCGCGGCTGGCCCAGCTCGTTGTAGATCCACGGCGTGTGGATGCCGGGCTCGTTGGTCGGGTCGTACCGCAGCGGGTCGCCACCGGTGGCCCACGAGCCGTCCGCGCGCTTGAAGAACCCGTCGAGCCTCTTCGCGGCTGCCTCGGACCCGCCCATCACCTCGGCGAGGCCCTGGACGTCGTGCGGGACCATCCACGTGTAGGTCGCGCTGCTGCCCTGCGCGAAGCCCTGGTCCGAGGCCGGGTCGAACGGCGTGACCCAGGTTCCGTCGGCCTTGCGGGCCTGCTGGTGGCCGGTCTCCGGGTTGAACGTGTTGCGCCACCAGCCCGCGCGCCGCTCCATCTCCGCGTTCGGACGGCCGAGCCTGCGGCCCAGGTCCGCGAGCGCCTGGTCGGCGACCGAGTCCTCCAGGGTCTCGGCGGCGCCGCCCCAGCAGTGGCACGTGTCGTGCGGGGCGTAACCGAGCCTCATGTACTCGGCGAGGTTCGGGCGCTGGCCCTCGCACTGGCCGGGGCAGCCCTTGTCGGACAGGCCGTCCGGGTGCGGGACGGTGGCCTGGCGCAGCAACGAGTCGTAGGCGGCGTTGACGTCGAAGTCCCTGGCACCCATGGCGTACATGCCCGCGACGGCCGGCGCGGACGGGTCGCCCGTCATGACGTGCGTCGGGCCGGTGATGTGGACCCAGCGGTCCCACACACCGCCGTTCCTGCGCGAGATCTCCAGCAACGACTGGGCGTAGCCGCTCGCCACGTCCGGGGCCAGCAGGGCGAGGAGCTGGGTGTGGGCGCGGTACTGGTCCCAGCCGGAGAAGTTGCCGTACCGCACGTCCTGGCCGGCGTCGGTGATCACGTTGGGCTGCAGGAAGGCGTGGTAGAGCGCGGTGTAGAAGATCGTGCGCTCGTCCGCGCTGCCGCCGTCGACCTCGACCGCCCTGAGCTGCTTCGCCCAGGCCTTCTTCGCCTCCTTCGCGATGTCGTCCACGGTCGCGCGCTTCGGGATCTCGGCGGCGAGGTTGCGCTCGGCCGCGTCGAGGCTCGTGTAGGAGATGCCGACGCGCATGCGCACCGAACTGTCCGCGAAGGAAACATAACCGCCGGAACCCCTGCCCGCGCGGGCACTTCCGGTCAGGTAGCCCTCGCCGCCGCGCGCCGTCGTGCTGCCGGGCCTCAGCTCGCTGTCGACCCACGTGCCGTAGTTCGTGATCGGACGGTCGAAGGACGCCGTGAAGTGCAGGCGGTAGTAGGTCTTCTGGTTGTTCGTGCCGCCGTTCGCGCGACGTCCGCAGAACGCGCCGGTCAGCACCGAACCCGAGACGGAATCGGTCGCCGGGTCGATCGTGATGTCGGCGTCCTCGCTGCCGTTGAGCGAGTTCGAGGTGCGGAACAGCAGCGAACCGTTGACGGGGAACGTGAACTCACCGATGCCGGCGCGGGTCGTCACCGAGAGGTCGGCCGTGGCACCGGACTTCAAGCCCACCCGGTACCGCCCGGCCTCGGCCTTCTCGTCGGCGTGGGAGAAGTCGCTCGCGAAGATCTGGTCCTTGGTGTCCGCCGTCGGCGACGAGGTGATCTCCCCGACGTGCGGCATGATCGGGACGTCCCCCGCGGCGCCGGGGTGGCAGCCCGCACCGTTGACGTGCGTGAGGCTGAAGCCCCGCACGCGCGTCGCGTCGTAGGCGTACCCGTTGGCGGCGCCCGTGTTCGTCTGGTCGCCGCGGGTGGACGTGGGGCTCCACGAGATCATCCCGAACGGCCGCACCGCGCCCGGATACGTGTTGCCGCCGCCCGCCGAGCCGATCAGGGGGTCGACGTACCGGGTGTCGTCTCTCACCGCCGCGCTCGCGGGCGTCGCCAGCGCGGCGGTGAGGACAGTGACCAGGAAGACCGGAAGCGCTCTCACGCCCCGGACACTAACCGGATCTCAGTAAACGCAGGGTGGCCGGTAACCGTCGACTTTGAGCCCCTGGAACTCCAGGTCGTTCTTCGTGTTGCCGACGAACACCAGGCCACGGGCGTCGTCGAGCGCGTCGGCGAGCGGGTAGGACGGCTTGCCGAGCGCGGGCAGATATGTCCAGTTCTCTGTCTTGAAGCTGAAGAACTTCTTCACGAGCCTGCCGCCGGTGGACGGGATCTTCGTGACCCACTTGTCGCCGCCGCTCCAGAACTCGGCGGGTCGCAACTGGACGTACAGGTCGTTCGTGGCGCGGTAGGTGAGCCAGAACCCGCGCGAGTCCGACAGGTCGGCCTGGGCCTCGAACTCGTTGCCCAGCCACACGACCATGACAGCCCAGTCGTCGGCGAGAAACTTGATCTTCGCCGTGTGGTCGTGCCGCCCCTTGGGGACGAGGATGCTGCCGGTCGCGGGTTCCGTGGCACCTTCACCACTGGCGATCCACTGCTGGTACCGGTCGATGGACGGGGTGGCGCACTCGCGGCCGTGCGAGGCGTTGGCGACCGCTGTCGAGCCGAGGGTGAACAGCAGCGCGTACGCGACTACCGCGACGCGGCCGAACGTCGATTTCAGGCGCATCCAGCGGACCGTAGCGGAAATTGGTATAAACCATTTCCGTTGACGGTTGACAACGGTCTCACTCGGTTACCTGGACAGCGGATTGTGAGGCGTTGCCGCGAGGGCCACAGTGAGCGCCGTGCAGCCCGCCAGATGGATCGCATTCATAGGTGTCGTAACGGTTTTCGCCTTCCAGCTGACGACTCCGGTGCGCGCGTCGGACGACTGCTCCCCCACCGTCGACGAGCGGACGTTCGCCTCCGCCCGCGAACTCCGGTCCCTCAACACCACCGTCGCCGGATTCGGCGTCCGCGCCACCGGCAGCCCGGCCCACGACCGCCTGATCTCGTGGCTCGAACGCCGCGCGGACCGGTTGCCGGGCGTGTCCGTGCGGTCCGAGCGCTTCGCGATCGAGCGGTGGCGACCGGGTCCCGGCTTCCTGCTCTCGAACGGCGTCGTGCCGGTCGCGTCCGCGATCCCCTATTCCGACTCCGGCGTGCGCTCCGGCGACCTGGTCCGCCTGCCCGCCGGCACGCCGATCACCGCGGACAACGCCCGCGGCAAGGTCGTCCTGCGCGACTTCCCCGTCCTCGACCGCGGCTACCTCGCCGAACCGCTGCTCAACGCGGACATGGTCGGCGCGGGCAGGGCGGGTGCCGCCGGCGTGGTCGTCGCCTTCCCGTTCCCCCACGAGCAGGTCAGGGGCTACTGGGACCCGCACCTCGGCACCCACTACCGCGTGCCGGGCGTGTTCGTCGGCTCCGACGCGGCCTCGAGGCTCGTTCCAGGCACGCACACGACGATCGGCGTGGTGGCCGGACGCGCACCGGCCACCACCCGTTCCCTGATCGCGACCCTGCCGGGCCTCAGCAGCGAACGGATCGTGCTCGACACCAACACCGACGGCGTCGGCTGGGTCCAGGAGAACGGCACGGTCGCGCTGCTGGCACTGGCCGAGCACTTCGCGCGGCTGCCGTTGCGCTGCCGGCCGCGCACGATCGAGTTCGTCTTCGCGACCGGCCACCTGCACCGCCCCGCCGAGGGCAGCGAGTTCCGCGCCCGCGCGCTCGACACCGAGTACGACTCGGGTTCCGTCGCGTTCGCGTTCGTGCTGGAACACCTCGGCACGCGCGAGTACCTGCCTCAGGACGGATCGCTCCGACCGACGGGCCTCGCGGAGCTCTCGGGCTGGTTCGCGGGCAGTCCCGTGCTCTCGCAGACCGCGGCCTCGGCCCTGGCCGGGCGTGCGGTCGACCGCACCTTCGTCCTGCCCGGCAGCGACCTGCCGGTACCGGGACGCGTGCCGCCGCAGTGCTCGTTCGGCGGCATCGGCACGCACTTCCACTCGCACCTGGTGCCGACCATGGCGATGATCTCCGGACCGTGGACGCTCTGGGCGCCCTCGTTCGGCGCGCAGGCCGTCGACCACGAACGCATGCGCCGGCAGGTGCTGGCCGCAGGTGACGCGATCACGGCGCTGGCGCCGGTGCCCCGCGAGCAGATCGCCGGTCCGTACCTGGACCAGCGGCGGGCACGCGCGGCCGGCGCGCCGACGTGTTCGCACGACCTGCCGCCGGAGTGGGCTCCTAGAAACTGATCAGCGCCTGGATCGGGAGGTGATCGGTCGGGAACTGGCCGTCGCGCTGGAACGTGTTGATCGCGGCGGTCTCGACGGTGGCCCCGCGCGTCAGGATCCAGTCGATCCGCGGGCCGTCCGGGACCAGCGGTCCGAAGCCGTGGAACGTCCCGTGGGCCGGCGTGGTCTGCTTGCCCGTGAGCCACGTGTCGGCGAGGTCCTCGGTCAGCACGGCGTAGGCCGGCGAGCCGGGGACGTCGTTGAAGTCGCCGGTGACGACGACCGGGAGCTGCTGGGCCCGGAGGCGGTCGTGGATGACCTGGGCGCTGCACAGGCGCGCGTTCGCGGACTCGTGGTCGAAGTGCGTGTTGACGGCGACGAACTGCTTGCCCGTCAGGCGATCGGCGAACCGGACCCAGGTGACCATGCGGATCACGTTGTTGCCCCACGACCTGGAGGCGACGACCTTCGGCGTGTCCGAGAGCCACTCGTGGTCGAACTCCAGCGGTTGCAGCCGGTTCGTGTCGAAGAAGATCGCCATGAACTCGTCGTGGCTGCCACCGTGCCGGCCGAGGCCGATCCAGTCGTAGTGGTCGGGCAGGTCGTGCGCCACGTCGCTGATCTGTCCGTAGAGGCCTTCTTGCGTGCCGATCAAGGCCGGCAGCTCCTGCCTGAGGAACTCGGCCATCACGGGACGCCTGGTGGGCCACGAGTTCGGCTCGACGGTCGAGGCGAACCTCAGGTTCAGGGACATGACGTTCAAGGTCGACATCCGGTCCAGCATGGCACAGGGCCGCTCTCAGCGAGAGCGGCCCTGCGTCTACCTGCTGTTTCACGCCGGGGCGTACCCGACAGGCGTGCTCGTGAACGAGCCGCGGCCCTGCGTCCGGCTCCGCAACCGCGTCACGTAGCCGAACATCTCCGCCAGCGGCACGCTCGCCGTCACCACCGCGGCACCGGCCCTGGCCTCCGAACCGAGGATCCTGCCCCGGCGCGTGGCCAGATCACCGAGCACACCGCCGAGGTACTCCTCCGGCACGGTGACCGCGACCTCGGCTATCGGTTCGAGCAGCGTCATGGCGCCGGCCTTCAGCGCCTCGCGCAGCCCGTTGCGCGCCGCCGTGCGGAACGCCATCTCCGAGGAGTCCTTGACGTGCGTGGACCCGTCGGTGAGCGTCACCCGCACGCCGGTCACCGGGTGGCCGAGAGGTCCCTCGGCCAGCGCGTCCCGGCAGCCCTGTTCGACCGCGCGGACGAACTCCTGCGGCACGCGCCCGCCGGTGACGGCCGAGCGGAACTCGAAACCGGTCTCCAGCGGCTCGGTGCTGATCACGATGTGGGCGAACTGCCCCTGCCCTCCGTCCTGCTTGACGTGCCTGTGGACGAATCCGGTGACGCCCGTGGCGACCGTCTCGCGGTACGAGACGCGCGGCCGTCCCATGGTGATCTCGACGCGGTGCAGCGTGCGCGCCTTCTCCACCGAGACCTCCAGGTGCAGCTCGCCCTGGCCGGACAGCACGGTCTGCCCGGTCTCCGGGTCCGTCCCGAACCGCAGGGACGGGTCCTCGTCGACCAGGTGCGCCAGTGCGTCGGCCAGCCGGGCGTTGTCCGCGCTGCTGCGCGCTTCCACCGCCACGGACACGACCGGGTCGGCCGAGACCGGGGGTTCGAGCAGCAGCGGGGCGTCCGGCGCGCACAGCGTCGTGCCGGTGCGGGCCGACTTCAGCCCGACCAGCGCGACGATGTCGCCCGCGAAGGCCTGGTCGACCGGCGTGTGCCGGTCGGCCTGGACGCGCAGGATCCGCCCGATGCGTTCGGTGCGGCCGGCCACGAGCACCGAGTCCCCCTTGTGGAGGGTGCCCGAGTACACGCGGACGTACGCGAGCCGTCCCGTGGCGGCGGCGTTCACCTTGAACACCAACGCCGAGAACGGCGCGTCCGGGTCAGGCTGCCGTTCCTGGCCGTCGGCGCCGCGCACCGCCGGAACGTCCACAGGGGACGGCAGGTACGCGATCACCGCGTCCAGCAACGGTTCCACGCCCCGGTTGCGGTACGCCGAGCCGCACAGCACGACGGTCGCCCGGCCCTGCCGGGTCAGGTCGCGCAGCGCCGTGCGCAGCGTCTGTTCGGACAGACCTCCCGCGAAGAACTCCTCCACCGCCTCGGGGTGCAGCTCCGCCACCGCCTCCTCCAGGACGCGGCGACGCCGTTGCGCCTCCGCCAGCAGCGTTTCCGGCACAGGCCCTTCGGTCATGCCGTCGTCCCACACCAGCGCGCGCATGCGCACCAGGTCGACGACACCGACGAACCCGTCCTCCACGCCGATCGGCAGCTGCACGACGAGCGGCACGGTGTGCAGCCGCGTGCGGATGGACTCGACGACGCGGTCGAGGTCCGCGCCCGCCCGGTCGAGCTTGTTGACGAACGCGATCCGCGGCACGCCGTGCCGATCCGCCTGCCGCCACACGGATTCGCTCTGCGGTTCCACCCCGGCGACGCCGTCGAACACCGCGACGGCCCCGTCCAGCACGCGCAGGGACCGTTCGACCTCGTCGGCGAAGTCGACGTGCCCCGGCGTGTCGATGAGGTTGACGCGGTGCCCGTCCCACGTGCAGGTCACGGCCGCGGCGAAGATGGTGATGCCGCGGTCGCGCTCCTGCGGGTCGAAGTCGGTGACGGTGGTGCCGTCGTGGACCTCGCCGCGCTTGTGGGTGCTGCCCGTCGCGAACAGGACGCGTTCGGTCAGGGTGGTCTTGCCCGCGTCGACGTGGGCGAGGATGCCGAGGTTGCGGACAGCGTTCAACGTGGTCGTGCGCATGGTTCTGCCTTTTCCTTCAAGGACTTACGGGGTCAGCGCGATGACCCGACGAACACCTTCGTGGGTTCGTCAGACACTCCGGCGCCCGGCGCGCAGCGGGCGACCGGGGTGCGGGGACACGAGGATCACGTCGAAACGGGACGGGAGGACGACAACGGCGGTACGCACGGCCGGTCCCCTCTCGCCTCGGTGATGATGATCGTGGAGTGTAGACACCTGAGCGGTGCCTCACAACGCCTTTTGAGGCGGAACACCTCCACCATGCTCAACGTTCACCAGGTATGCGCTTGTGTTTGCTCGGCGACTCGATCGCCGCCGGAGTGGGCAGCACGCGCCGGGAGGACACGCTCGGCCCGTTGCTCGCCGACCGCCTTCGCCAGGCGGGCCACCGGGTCGACCTCGACGTGCGCGCCGTCCCCGGCGCCCGTTCCGCGGACCTGCGCGCCCAGGTGCGGGCCACGGGCGCGGTGGACGTCGCGGTGATCGTGATCGGCGCGAACGACCTGACCCGCTTCGTCCCCGCCCAGGTGGGCGCCCAGCAGCTGCACGACGCCGTCGCGGACCTGAGGGCGAAGGGCGCCGAGGTCGTCGTCGCCACCGCGCCGGACCTGAGCATCGTCTCGCACGTGCCCCCGGCCCTGCGCGACGTCGTGTCGGCCGCGAGCCGCCAGTACGCGCAGGCCCAGCAGCAGGCCGTCATCCGCGCCGGAGGCGTGGTGGCCCACGTCGAACGCGCCGTCACCCCGCGCTTCGCGACCGACCCGTCGCTCTTCGCCGCCGACCGCTTCCACCCGTCCGCTGCGGGCTACCGGGCGATCGCCGACGCCCTCGCCCCCGCCGTCGAGGCCGTGGCGGACCGCCGCCGCGTCTGATCACCGGCGCGGTCCCCGCCGCCGCGATCACCCGCTCCACACCCGCCGTTGCGATCAAGGCCGTGGCGTCGTACTGTCCAGACTAAGTTCAAGCATTGAACGAATGAGGTGGATGATGAGCACGCCCACTCCGGCGGACAAGTTCTCCTTCGGTCTGTGGACCGTGGGCTGGCAGGGTCGCGACCCGTTCGGCGACGCCACGCGGCCCGAACTCGACGTGGTCGAGGCCGTGCACCGGCTCGCCGAGCTCGGCGCGTACGGGCTGACGTTCCACGACGACGACCTGTTCGGCTTCGAGGCCACGCACCGCGACCAGCAGATCAGCCGCCTGCAGGGCGCGCTCGCCGAAACCGGTCTCGTCATCCCGATGGTGACGACGAACCTGTTCGCCCACCCGGTGTTCAAGGACGGCGGCTTCACCAGCAACGACCGCGGTGTGCGGCGGTTCGCGCTGCGGAAGGTGCTGCGCAACATCGAGCTGGCGGCCGAGCTCGGCGCCCAGACGTTCGTGCTGTGGGGCGGTCGTGAGGGCTCCGAGTACGACACCGCGAAGGACGTGCGGGCGGCGCTCGACCGGTACCGCGAGTCGATGAACCTGCTCACCCAGTTCGTCACGGACCGCGGCTACGACATCCGCTTCGCGCTCGAGCCCAAGCCGAACGAGCCACGCGGCGACATCCTGCTGCCCACGGTCGGGCACGCGATCGCGTTCATCTCCGAGCTGGACCAGCCCGAGCTGGTCGGTCTCAACCCCGAGGTCGGGCACGAGCAGATGGCCGGGCTCAACTTCGTGCACGGCATCGCGCAGGCGCTGTGGCACAAGAAGCTCTTCCACATCGACCTCAACGGTCAGCGCAGCATCAAGTACGACCAGGACCTGGTGTTCGGCCACGGCGACCTGATGAACGCGTTCGCGCTGGTCGACCTGCTGGAGACGGCCGGGTACGAGGGTCCGCGGCACTTCGACTACAAGCCGTCGCGCACCGAGGACATCACGGGCGTGTGGGACTCGGCCAAGGCGAACATGGCCACCTACCTGCTGCTTCGCGACCGGGCCGCGGCCTTCCGCGCCGACCCGGAGGTGCAGGAGGCGCTGGAGACGGCAGGCGTGGCCGAGCTGGGCCGGCCGACGCTGAACGCCGGCGAGTCCTACGACGACCTGCTCAAGGACGACGACGGGTTCGACCCCGGCCAGGCGGCCGAGCGCGGCTTCGGCTTCGTGCGGCTCAACCAGCTGGCCCTCGAGCACCTCACGGGAGCCCGCTGACATGACGCTCGTCGCCGGCGTCGACTCCTCGACGCAGTCGTGCAAGGTCGTGGTCCGCGACGCCGAGACGGGCCGGCTCGTCCGGGAGGGGCGCGCGTCCCACCCGGACGGCACCGAGGTGCACCCGTCGCACTGGTGGAGCGCGCTGCAGTCGGCGTTGTCCGACGCGGGCGGGCTCGACGACGTCGCGGCGCTCAGCGTCGCGGGTCAGCAGCACGGGATGGTCTGCCTCGACGACGGCGGCGAGGTCGTGCGGGAGGCGCTGCTGTGGAACGACACCCGTTCCGCGGCGGCGGCCGCCGACCTCACGGCCGAACTGGGCGCGCAGGAGTGGGCGACGCGGATCGGGCTGGTCCCGGTCGCGTCGTTCACGATCACCAAACTGCGCTGGCTCGCCCAGCACGAGCCGGACAACGCCAAGCGCACCGCCGCCGTCTGCCTGCCGCACGACTGGCTGACGTGGAAGCTGCGCGGCACGGGTGCGCTCGAGGACCTGGTCACCGACCGGTCGGACGCGTCCGGCACCGGGTACTTCGACTCGGTGGCGAACGCCTACGTCCCGGACCTGCTGTCGCTCGGTCTCGGCCGCTCCGACGTGGCGCTGCCGCGGGTGCTGGGTCCGTCCGAGTTCGTCGACGGACCGGTCCGGCTCGGCGCGGGTGCCGGTGACAACGCCGGCGCCATGCTCGGCGTGGGCGGCGGCAAGGACGTCGTGGTGTCGCTCGGCACCTCCGGCGTCGTCACCGCGACCGCCGAGGTCAGGGCGGCGGACGCCTCCGGCATCGTGGCGGGGTTCGCCGACGCCACGGGCCGCTACCTGCCGCTGGCGTGCACGCTCAACGCCGCCCGCGTGCTGGACGCGACCGCCCGGATGCTGGGTGTGGACCTCGCGACGCTCAGCGACCTCGCCCTGTCCGCCAAGCCGGGTGCCGAGGGCGTCGTGATGGTGCCGTACCTCGAAGGCGAACGGACGCCGAACCTGCCCGACGCCACGGGAGCACTGCACGGCCTGACGCTCACCAACTCCACGCCCGCGAACATCGCGCGTGCGGCGGTGGAGGGAATGCTGTGCGGTCTCGCGGTCGGTCTCGACGCGTTGGCCGAGCAGGGTGCGGACGTCAGCGGTGTGCGGCTCGTGGGTGGAGCGGCGGCGTCCAGGGCCGTGCGGGAGATCGCGCCGATCGTCTTCGGCGTGCCCGTGACGGTGCCGGCGCCGGGTGAGTACGTGGCGGACGGCGCGGCTCGGCAGGCGGCGTGGACGCTCACGGGTGCGGCGACGCCCCCGGAGTGGACGCTGGCGGAGAGCACGCGGTTCGAGGCGGACGCGGTGCCGGAGGTCCGGGCGCGGTACGGGGACGCGGCGCAGCGATACTTGAGTCGATGACCACCGTCGACCACCTCCGCCAGGTCCGCCTCGGCAACCTGCGGACGGTGCTGCTCGCCCTCGTCGACCGCCCCGGTTCGCGGGCCGACCTCGCGGCCCGCACCGGCCTCACCAAGGCCACGCTCGGCAACCTCACCGAGCCGCTGCTCGCGAGCGGGATCCTCGTCGAGGAACCCGCCACGCTCGCGGGCATGGGCAGGCCGTCCAAGCCGTTGCGGTTCCACCCGGACGGCCCGGTCGCGGTCGGGGCGGAGATCAACGTCAGTCACCTCGCCGTCGAGACCCTCGGGCTCGACGGCGAGACGCTGGAACGCCGTCTCGTGCCCGCCGACATGCGCGGGGCGACCGAGAGCGAGGTGCTGGACCGGGTCGCCGAGCTGATCCGCGAGGTCACCGGACCCCGCAAGCTGCTCGGCGCGGGCCTCGCGATCCCCGGTGTCGTGCACGACGGCATCGTCATCAGGACGCCCAACCTGCCGGGGCTCGTCGGGTCACCGCTCGCGGAGGGCCTCGGCCGGCGCCTCGACCTCGACGTCGAACTGGACAACGAGGCGAACCTGGCCGCGCTCGCCCACCTGTGGCCGCACCACCTCGCGGGCGAGGACTTCGTGCACGTCACGGCGGACGTCGGCATCGGTGCGGGCGTCGTGCTGAACGGCGAGGTGTACCGCGGGGTCAGCGGGTTCGCCGGCGAACTCGGGCACGTCGTCATCGAGCGCAACGGCGTCCCCTGCACGTGCGGCAGCCGCGGTTGTGTGGAGCGGTACGCGGGTCTCGACGTCATCCTGCGCGAGGCCGGGCGGCGCACGCTGAACTCGCTGCGCAAGGCCCTCGACTCCGGCGACCCCAAGGCGGGGCGGGCGGTCCGCGACGCGGGCGAGGCCCTGGGAGTCGGCCTGGCGACGCTCATGAACCTCTTCGACGTGCCGACGGTCGTGCTCGGCGGCAGCTACGCCCTGCTGCACGACCATCTCAGCGCCGCCGTCCAGTCCGAAATGGACGGCCGGGTGCTCGCGGGCGGCGAACGGCACACCCGCCTGCTCGCCTCACCGCTCGGCGAGTTCGCCGTGGCACGCGGAGCGGCGGGGCTGGTCACGAGGCGCGCGGTGCAGCAGCCCGAGCGGCTCTTCGCCTGACCAGCACGCCGAGCACCACGGCGACGAGACCCACCACCAGCGAGACGTAGCCGCCGACGATCCCGTAGCCGGTGCCGGGACCGCCCTTCGCCATCAGCACGACCACGAGCCCGATCACCGCGCCGGCCGCGCCCAGCACGACGGTCCAAAGGCTCCACCGGCGCCGTGTGAGCGCCAACAACCCCACCGCGCCGACGAAAACACCCACCAGCGACCACAGACGGCCGGACGTCATCTCATAAGCAGCTGAAAGCACCATGGGCACCAGCCTGACCCGCTCGAAGCGCCTGGTCGTCGTGCGGCCGCAGACTCCCGACTACTGCGCCCGCGGTAGTCGGAACATCCTCCGCGCGCACGATCTACCAGCGCGAACGGGGGTTTAGAGTGCACGCGTGGACAAGCGCTGGCTGGACTGGGCGATCGCCGCGGGCGTGGCGGCGAGCCTCGTCGTGGCCGGGCACCCGGCGACCGCGCCGGGATACGCGCTGCTGGCGTTGAGCGGGCTGGCGCTCGTGGCCCGCCGGACGGCGCCCGTCGCCGTGCTCGCCGCGACCGGGCTCCTCGCGTTCGGCTACCAGGCGACCGGGGCGGACGTGCCGGTGATCGCGTTCCTGTTCGCCGTGTACTCGACGATGCGGGCGGGCCACCGCGTCGTCACGCTCGCCGGTTCCGTGCTGATGCTCGCCACGCTCCCCCTCGCGGCGCTGCTGTCCCCGCGCGACCTCACGACGTACGAGGCGTTCGCGCAGACCCGGGACGTCCTGCAGATAGCGTGGCTGATCGCCGCCGCGGCCGCCGGTGAGGCCCTCCGGCAGGCCGAACGACGGGCCGACGAGGCCGAACGCACCCGCGAGGAGACCGCGCGGGTGCGTGCCGGCGAGGAACGCCTGCACATCGCCCGCGAGCTGCACGACTCGCTCACGCACCAGATCTCGGTGATCAAGCTGCAGGCCGAGGTCGCCGTCCACCTCGCCCGCAAGCGCGGCGAGGACGTGCCCGAGCCGCTGCTGGTGATCCGCGACGCCGGGCGCGAGGCCTCCAGGGAGCTCCGCGCGACCCTGGAAGCGTTGCGGGACGACGACAAGAACCCGCCGCACGGCATCGACGACGTCCCAGAACTCGTCGAACGCGCGCGGTCGACCGGCCTGGACGCCCGGCTCACGATCGACGGCAGCCACGACGACATCCCGGCCGCCGTCGGGCGCACGGCGTACCGGATCGTGCAGGAGTCGCTCACGAACATCGCCCGCCACGCCGCGGCCGAATCCGCGCGCGTTCACCTCGACTGCCGCCCGGACGCGCTCGTCATCCGCGTGGACGACGACGGCGGTGCGGTGCCGCCGAACCCGCGGCCGGGCGTCGGGCTGCTCGGCATGCGCGAACGCGTGACGGCGCTCGGCGGCCACCTCCAGGCGGCTCCCCGCAGCGAAGGCGGTTTCCGCGTGCAGGCCGAACTCCCCGTGGCACAGCCGTGATCCGCGTCCTGCTGGTGGACGACCAGCCGTTGATCCGCAGCGGGTTCCGCGCACTCCTGGACGCGGAGGACGACATCGAGGTCGTCGCCGAGGCCGCGACCGGCACCGAGGGCATCTCCCTCGCGCGCCGCCACCTCCCGGACATCGCCCTCGTCGACGTCCAGATGCCCGAGATGGACGGCATCGAGGCCACCCGCCGGATCGCCGCGGATCCCGCGCTGAGCGGCACGCACGTCGTCATCCTCACCAACTACGGCCTCGACGAGCACGTCTTCCACGCGCTCAAGGCGGGCGCGGCCGGGTTCCTCGTGAAGGACGTGCTGCCGGAGGACTTCCTGCACGCCGTCCGGGTCGCGGCCCGCGGTGACGCGCTGCTCGCCCCGTCGATCACCCGCCGGCTGATCGACCGGTTCGTGACGCAACCTCCCACGCGGCACGGAGACCTCTCCCACCTGACGACCCGCGAGCGCGAGGCCGTCGTCCTCGTCGCGCGCGGCCTGTCGAACGACGAGATCGCCGCCGCCATGGTGATCAGCCCGCTCACGGCGAAGACCCACGTCAACCGCGCGATGGCGAAGCTGCACGCCCGCGACCGGGCGCAGCTCGTCGTGGTCGCCTACGAGTCCGGCCTGGTCGTGCCGCAGACCTCCGAACGCGGGTAGGCCTCGGCGCAGATCCGCGCCTCGGCGTCGGCGGTGGACAGCGACCAGCGGATGATCCGCGCGTCGTTCGAGCCCGACACCAGCTCGTCCTCCCGCGGAAACGCGAGCGCCTGGACGGGACCGGTGTGCCCGGTGAGCTTCGTGCCGGCGCGCGTGCCCAGGTCCCACACGACGACCGCGTCGTCCTCTCCCCCGGACGCCAGCGCGGTGCCGGACGGGCTGAACGCCAGCGCCACCACCGGTGCCGAGTGCCCGGTCAGCGTCATCAACTCGGCCCCCGTGGCCACGTCCCACACCTTCACGGTCCGGTTGGCGCCCGCCGTCGCGAACCGCGTGCCGTCCGGGCTGACGGCGACGTCCCGCACGTCGCCCTGGCCGGTGCTGACCCGGCGTTCGAGCCGGTCGGCGGCCACGTCCCAGAGCATCGCGCCGCCCGCCGGGTCGGTGGAGATCAGCAGGCGGCCGTCCGGCGTGAACTCGACGGCGCTCGCGATGTGCGGGCCGCCGGAGAACCCGCGTTCCTGCAACTGCGGCACCGTCCAGCGGAACCGCCCGAGTGACGCCGCGACGATCCCGCGCCCGTCCGGCTGGTACGCGATGTCGGTCGAGGCGCCCAAACCGTTGTAGGACAACGACGACACGCGCTCGCGCCGGGCGACGTCCCAGATCGTGGCGGTGTGGTCGCGGGTCAGCGCGGCCAGCCGGGAGCCGTCCGGGCTGAACGCCACCGACTCCACCCGGTCGGAGTGACCGTCCAAAGTGGCCAGTTCCGTGCCGTCGAGGTCCCACAGCCGCACGGTCCTGTCGTCGCCGGCCGACGCGACCAGCCCGCCGTGCACGGCGATGTCGTTGATGCCGTCGGCGTGGCCGGTGAACGGCGGCACCGCCTCCTCCCGCACCGCCACGATCCGGCCGTAGCCGCCGGAGACCAGCAGCGTGCCGTCGCGGCCCAGCGCGATCGCCCTCGACTCGGTGCGGCCGCGGTCGCGGTAGGTCGTGACGGGACGGCCCGTGCGCACGTCCCAGATGGTGATCAGCCCGTCCTCGTCCGCGACGGCCATCCGGCCTCCGACCGGTGCGGAGGCCTCCCACGCGTAGGCGCCCTGTTCTGGCAGCTCTGACAAGAGCTTGCCGCCCGCGTCCCAGAACTTCACGCCGTCGCGCAGACCCGCGGTGACGACCGCCGGGCCGTCGAACGCGACGCTGCCGACCTCCAGGGCGGGGATCTCCCCGATCCGCGCGCCGGACGCCACGTCCCACACCAGCGGGTGTTCCCGGCCGTTCGCGGTGACCAGACGTGATCCGTCCGGGCTGAACGCCAGCGCGGTGACCTCGCCCCGGTGTCCCTGCACCGTCCGGCTGGTCTTCGTGCCGACGTCCCACACCTCGACCGCGCCGCCGGCGACACCGACCGCGAACGACGTCCCGGACGGGTGGAACGCGAGCCCGGTGGTGATCACGTCGAACTGGCGCGAGAACACGGCGGTGCCGGTCGAGAGGTCCCACACCACGACGTCCCCGCGGCTCCCGGCCAGCGCCGGCAGGGACGCGTTCGAAGCGAGGAACCGGTCGTCCGCGCTGAACTCGGCCTGCCTCGCGTAGCCGCCGTCGGTGAACGCGGTGTGGTCGGCGAGCAGGAGCTTGCGCGAGCGCGTTCCCAGGTCCCACAACGTGACGTGGCCGTCCCGGTCGGCCGTGGCGATCACGTCGCCCCCGTGCGACACGCTCACGTCGAGCACGGGCGGGCCGTCCGCGTTGAGCTCGATGCGGCGGCGCGGTGCGGAGGCCGTGCTCAGGAGCGCGCCTCGGGTGTCGTCGTCGGCGTGCAGCCGGTGGGCGGAGACCGCGAGCTGCCCGGCGAGGTCCGGGGCCGTGTCGACGAGGCCGCGGGCGGACAGCGCGAGCTGGTGCGCCTGCTCGATCCGTTGCTGCAACCGGGCTTCCCGCGACTGCCACCACGCGACGCCACCCGTTCCGGCGGCCACCAGCAGCAACACGGCCATGATCGCGACGAGCTTCGTGAGCAACCGGTTGCGGCGCTTCACGGTCACCTGCTCGGCGTCCTCCCGGTGACGGCTCGCGTCGACGAACGCCTGCTCGACCGCGTTCAGCTCATCGGGGTGGTCCTGGGCCCACGCCGACGCGCTGACGAGCTGCGCACCCCGGTAGAGCGCGCCCTCGTCCCGGTCGAGCTCCGCCCACGTGTGCGCGGCCGCGGTCAGCCTGCGGTGCACGAGCAACGTCGAGCGGTCGTCGGACAGCCAGCGCTGCAACCGGGGCCACGCCCGGATCAGCGCCTCGTGGGCGATCTCCGCGGTGTCCTCGTCCAGGACGACCAGCCGTTCGGCGACCAGACGCCCGAGCACGCCGTCGACCACCTCGGGCTCGGCGATCCCGTCGAGCTCGCCGCGGCGGATTGGCCTGCGGGTGTCCTCGGTGCCTTCCCCGAACGCCGTGAGCCGCACGAGAATCCGGCGCATGGCGAGCTTCTCCGCGTCTCCCAGCTCGTCGTAGGCGCGTTCGGCGGTCTGCGCGATCGCACCGCGCACCCCGCCGCCGGCCCGGTACGCGGCCAGGGACAGCTCAGCGCCGGACCGTTGCCACGTCTCGACGAGCGCGTGGGACAGGAGGGGAAGCGCGCCGGGTTCGCTCTGCACGTCGGCCAGAACGGTCGCGAGCAGGTCGGCGGCGACGGACAGCCCGCTCAACGCCGCCGGGCGCAGCACGATGTCGCGCAGGTCGGCGGCGGAAGGCGGCCCGACCAGCACCGTCGCCTCGTCCGCCAAGGCTTGGAGCAGGCCGGGGTGCTGGGTGACGTGGGCGAGGAAGTCGGCCCGGACACCGAGCACGACCCGTGTGCGGCGATGCGGCCCCTGTACGGCGTCGAGCAGCACCGCGATGAACCGCAAGCGTTCGCTCTCGTCGTCGCACAGCGTGAACAGCTCTTCCACCTGGTCCACGACGAGCAGCACGCGCACGTCGTCCGGTCCGGTCGCGAGCGCGTTGCGCACCTCGACGTCGAACGCCGACGGGTCCTCGCGCAGGTCCGGCCGCTTGCCGGTGAGGTGCGCGAGCGCGTTCGCCAGGGCGTCCACCGGGTGTGCGGTCGGTGTGATGACGACGGGGCGCCAGGTCTCGTCGAGCCGGCCCACCACGCCCGCGCGCAGGAGCGAGGACTTGCCGCTGCCGGAGGCGCCGAAGACGCCGACGACCGGGTGCCGGTCGATGCGGCGGGTGATCAGGTCGACGAGGTGGTCGCGGCCGAAGAACCACGGGTGGTGCTCCGGTTGGTAGGCCATGAGGCCGCGGTAGGGGCAGGCCGCGCGGGTGGGGTTCGGCGGCGCGGGGTCGTGCGGTGGGGTGGGGTCGTGTGGCGGTACGGCGTCGTGTGGCGGTACGGCGTCGTGTGGCGGCGTGGAGGCGTGCAGCGCCCCAGAGCCGTGCAGCGACCCAGACCCGTGCAGCGGCGCAACCCCCTGCACCGGCATGCCCCGCAACACCATCTCGTGCAGCCCACGCAACTCCGGCCCGGGCTCCACCCCCAGGTCCCCGACGAGCCGTGCACGTGCCCTCCGGAACACCTCCAACGCCTCAGCCTGCCGAGCAGCGCCGTAGAGGGCGGTCATCAGCAGGACCTGCAAGCTCTCCCGGTAAGGATTCGCCTCGGCCAGTTCGGCGAGCCCCCCGACCACCTCGGCGTGCCGCCCCAGCGCCAGTCCGGCGGAGGCCCTCACCTCGCAGGCGCGCAGCCGGGCCTCGTCGAGCCTCGCGGCGAACCGGTCGGGCAGGTCCGGGTAGGCCGGGCCGCGCCACAGGCCGAGGGCCTCGGCGAGCAACTCGACCGCCTTCCCGGCCTCCCCGGCCGCGAAGGCGCGTTCACCGTCGGCGGCCAGCTGGTCGAACAGGTCCGCGTCGAGCTCGCCGGGGTCGACGGCCAGCGCGTAGCCGGCCGGTTCGCGGGTGATCCGGTCGCCGAGGCCGAGTGACCGCCTGAGCTGGTGGACGTACAGCCGGACGTTCTCCTGCGCGGAGGCCGGCGGCCGTTCCCAGAGCACCTCGATCAACCGCTGCGGCGAGACGGGCCGGCCGGCGTGCCGGAGCAGCATCGAGAGCAGGGTGCGCTGCTTCGCCGACCGCGGCGGGACCTCGTTCCCGTCCGCCGTGACGACGACCGGACCGAGTACCCGGAACCGCACGCGCCCTCCCCCGATGATCGGCGGAAAGGTAACCACGACCTGGCGTTGTACGCAGCCGATACGCGGAAATACGGTCCTTTCCCCACTGTTCCGGGACGTGCGAACCATCCACGTCTCGTTGTCCCTGCGCAGTGCGCTGCTGACGGACAAGATCTCGTCCCGCCTCGCCGCCGTGCCCTGGGCCGTCGTCCGCCGGCCCGCCGACGTGGTCGTCGTCGACGCCGCCGACGCCGCCGGGCCGGGGACCGTCGCCGTGCTGTCGTCCGCCGACGCCGTGCCGGGGCTGGTGCGGCTGGGCGTGACCGGGCTGGTGCTCGCGGACGACCCTCCGGAGGACGTCGTGCGGGCGGTCCACGACGTGCACCGGCACGGCGGCTGGGTCTCGCCGCGGCTGGTGCCGTCGGTGCTGCCCGGTCCGCCGCCCGCGTCGCTGACCGTCCGGGAGCGGGAGGCGCTGCGCCTTCTCGCCGAGGGGTGGGAGAACGCGGAGATCGCCGCCGCCATGTTCATCACCGTGAGCGCGGTGAAGTACCACGTGTCGAACCTGCTGCGGAAGTTCGGCTGCCGCGACCGCACACAACTGGTCTCGCGACTAGGGCGCCCGTCGGCGGTGCGTTCCTAGCGTGCTGCGCATGAGAATCCTCGTTGCCGCCCTGATCTCGTTCGGGGTTCTGACAGGTGTCGTCAGCCCCGCCCAGGCGGCGCTGCCGTCGTGGCCGAACGTCAAGGAGGGCCAGAACGGCGCGAACGTGCTGACCGCACAGCACCTGCTGCGCCACCGCGGCTACAGCATCGCCGCCGACGGAGACTTCGGCCCGGCCACCGAGGCGGCGGTGAAGCAGTTCCAGAGCGCCAACGGCCTGTCCGCCGACGGCCAGATCGGCCCGAACACCTGGCCGAAGCTCGTCGTCAGCGTCAAGCAGGGCAACAACAGCAACGCGGTGCGCGCCGCCCAGGTCCAGCTCAACCGCTACGGCTACGGCCTGGACGAGGACGGCGACTTCGGCGGCGGCACGCACAGCGCGGCCGTGGCGTTCCAGAAGTCGAAGGGCCTGACCCAGGACGGCATCGTCGGCCCCAACACGTGGCAGACCCTCGTCGGCGGCTCGGGTTCCGGTGGCGGTGGCGGTGGCACCTACAGCCTGCCGCTCGCGAAGAGCGCCCTGCCGCGCAGCGAGTACGACGACCCGCACCACGACTACCCCGCCATCGACCTGCCGGTGAACAGCAAGCCGGCTTACGCGATGGTCACGGGCACCGCGTACCGCATCAACGAGCCCAGCGGCTGTGGCAACGGCCTGCGGATCGTCAAGGGCGGCGTCGACTACATCTACTGCCACTTCTCGTCGTGGTCGGTCTCCAACGGCGCCTCCGTCCAGGCGGGCGACCGCGTCGGCACGACCGGCAACACCGGCAACTCGACGGGCCCGCACCTGCACATCGCGATCAAGATCAGCGGAACGTCCTACTGCCCGCAGAACTTCCTGCTCGCCATCTACGACGGGCGCACGCCGCCGGCTCCGTCCTCGCTGCCCCGCACGGGCTGCTTCTACTGAGCCGCAGGGCCTCCGGCCGGCTCGTCCGGCCGGAGGCCTTCGGGCGGTCCGCAGGCGTGCGCTCCGCCGGCCGGGCAGCCCGCGACCAGCCAGTCGCGGGTGCTCGCGTACGCGGCGTCGATGAGCTCGCGCGCACGGCTGAAGTCGGCCGGCGACACCCACAACGGGCAGAGCGAGGGCACCACCCGCAGGCCGACGACGTCCCGGTAGCGCTCGACGTCCACCTCCAGCCGGTGGTTGACCAGCAGGGTGAGCGCCTGCAACGCGATGCCGAGCGCGCTGCGCGGCGGTGAGGTCAGCGCGCAGGCGTACCCCGTCGGCAGCACCCACACCTGGTCGGCGCCGAGCGCGACCGCGTGCGACACGGGCGCGTTGTTCACCGCACCCCCGTCCACCAGGTAGCGGCCGTCGAGCCGCACCGGCGGGAACACCCCCGGGATCGCGGTCGAGGCCAGCACGGCGTCCACCGCGTTCCCCGACGACAGCAGGACCTCCTCACCGGACAGCACGTCCGTCGAGCCCACGTGCACGGGCACCTCGGTGCCCGTCAGGTCCACCGGGCCCAGCGACCGCTCCAGCAGGCGGCGCAGACCGGACGGCGGCACCAGGTGGTCGCGCAGCCCCAGCAGGCCGAGGAACCCGCGCAGCGGTCGCACCGGGAACACGTCGCGGCGGCGCAACGACAGCCACAGCGACGCCAGCGAGTCCACATCGGACGGATTCGATGAGAGTCGCGCTTGAGGTGGTTCCTGGTGGTCCGGCCGGAGCGGCCGCGTACCGGTGTTGTACGTGGGCGTTCCGGCCATGCCGCCAGGGGCCGCCTCGGGCCCGGCTGTCGCGGACCGGACCTCGACACACGCCCTATGGTCGGCGCCCACCGCGCCGTGGCCGTCCAATGCCGGCCCACACCATCCGGGCGGAGCGCTCGTCCTGCCCGTCTCACCGCTCGTCCGAGCCGATTTCCCGGTGACGTGCCGTCGGAGCGGACGGGCCGGCTCGCGGTGAGCGACCACACAGATCGTTCCGGAAACACAACGGGCACCGCGCCCGTTGTACAGGTTGGTCGGTGCGATCCGTGTCCCCCGGGCCTCACCTCAACGCCTCCGCGGAAGACCGTTCGGCTGGTACCGCGCAGAGCCACTCGCCGAGAGGCGACCGATCGCACCGGCCCACCAGCTCGCCCTCAAGCCGTCAGCCTCCCCGACAGGCGGCTTGAGGGCGTCCGGTCGGCGCGGGCCTCTCCTGCCGCGCCGACCACCCGTTTCTCCTCGCACACGGTTCCTCCTTGCACACGAGGGTGTTCGACGTTCCGGATGGTGACCCGCCACACAGATCCCCCTGGAACACAACAGAAGTGCGCGCCGTTGTACAGGTTGGTCGGTGCGGAACGAGTCCCCGGGCCCCAACACAATCGCCTTCGCGGAATACCGTTCAGCTGGAGCCGCGTCGTGCCCACCGCCGAGAGGCGACCGCCGCACCGACCACGAACTTCGCCTCAGGTTGTTTCCCCCAAACGACTTGAGGCCTCCCGCCGGCCGGAACGTGCCCTCACCCCCATAGGGGAACGTTCTGCCGGCACCGCCCTCAAGTCGTCACCCCCCGGCGGCTTGAGGGTCTTCAACTTGCGGGACAACGACTCCGGTGAGCGAGCACACAGATCGTCCCGGAAACACAACGGAGCCCCGCGCCGTTGTACAGGGTGGTCGGTGCGGAACGAGTCCCCGGGCCCCAACACAATCGCCTTCGCGGAATACCGTTCGGCAGGAACCGCGTCGTGCCCACCGCCGAGAGGCGACCGCCGTACCGACCGACCAAGCCCCGCCCGCGAGCCGTGACCCCCAGACGGCTCAAGGGTTTCCGCCGGTGGACGTGCCCCCTTTTTTTTGAGGGGTGCACGGTTGCGCCGGCACCACCCCTCAGGCCGCTGCCCCCTCGGCGGACTGAGGGACTCGGCCCCCACGCTGCCGTCCTCCCCCAGGCAGCGTGGGGGCTTTTTGTTATTGGTGGCGGCGCCTTGTTCTGGCGAGGCGGGGCTTTGCCCGCATCCGGTGGCAGGCGCTTACCCCGGCAACGTGGAAGCCCTCCGCATCCGGGCGGCGGCCATCGGAGTCGCGCCGACAGCGCTTTCCCAAGCAGGGATTGGTCCTGCACATTCCGGCGCCGGGTCGCCCGACGCCGGACTCGGCAGAATGCGGCCACCACACGCGGCACATCCGGCCGACTTTCCCAGCACTGGACGAAGAGCTCGCCTGCCCATGCGGCTTCGCCGCGCCTGCCTTCACCGCAGAACTGGGCAGCCATCTGTCGCCAGCCCCAGAACGGCGGCTTCCCGCGGCCGCCCCGCACCGCCTGTCAGGCGATGCCCGCGGCGATCAGCTTGGTCCAGATCTCGCCCTGGTCCACCACCTCGACGCCGAGCTTCTCCGCCTTCGTCAGCTTGTTGGCGCCCACGCCCTCGCCCGTGATGAGCAGGTCGGTGGTGGCCGAGACGGAGGAGGCGGCGGTGGCGCCCGCTCGTTCGCACATCTTCTGGAACGTCGGGCGGGTGACCTTCTCGCCTGAGCGCGGGTCGCTGATGGAGCCCGTGATCACGACCGACTTGCCTTCCAGGGGTGCGCCCGCCACCACGACCGGGGGGAGGTCCTCTTCGCGGACCTCCAGGGAGACGCCTCGGTCGCGGAGGCGTTCGATCTCCGGGCGGAGGCGGGCCAGGTGCTGGGTCAGGGACTCGGCCACCTTCTGACCGATGTCCTCCACGGCCACCAGCTTCTCGACGCCCGCGTCGGCCACTTCCTCCAGGGAGCCGAAGCCCGCTCTGCACAGGCGTGCGGCCGTGCCTTCGGAGGCCATGGGGATCGAGAGGCCGATCAGGGCTCGGCGCAGGCCTACCGAGCGGCTGCGGTCGATGGACTCGATCATGCGGGTCGCGGAGACCTCGCCGACGCGGTCGAACTCCAGCAGGCGTTCCTTGGTGAGGGTGTAGAAGTCGGACGGGTTCACCAGGTCGCCCGTCTCGGCGAGGCGTTCGATCCACACCTGGCCGATGGCGTCGATGTCGGCGGCGGCGCGGGAGGACCAGTGGATGAGGCGGCGGACGGTCTGGGCCGGGCAGGCCGCGTTGGTGCAGAACAGTTCGCGGCTGTTGCCCTGCTCGGTCAGCGGTTGGGCGCAGGACGGGCACTCCGAGGGCGGGACGATCTCCTGCTCGCTGCCGGTGCGCTTCGACTCGTCGAGGACGCCCGCGACGAACGGGATCACGTCGCCCGCGCGGCGGACGAGGACCGTGTCGCCGATCTTGATGTTCTTCGAGCGGATGACCTCCTGGTTCGCGAGCGTCGCGCGCGTCACCGTGGTGCCGCCCACGAACACGGGCTCGAGCCACGCCACCGGGGCGATCTTGCCCGTCTTGCCCACGTCCCAGACGACGTCCTTCAGGACCGTCGTCTTCTCCTCGGCGGCGAACTTGTACGCGATCGCGCCGCGCGGGGACGACGAGCGGGTGCCCGCGGCGGCGAACGCGTCGCGGTTCGCCAGGCGCAGCACGGCGCCGTCGAGGTCGTAGTCGAGCGTGTTGCGCGCCTGCTCGATGCCGCCGATCAGCTCCTGGGCCTCGGCGGCGGTCGTGCAGTGCTTCATCTCGGCGACGCTGAAGCCCAGCTTGCGCAGACCCGCGTCGAGGTCGGAGTCGGCGCTCTCCGGCTCGGTCGTCAGGTCGAACGCGAAGAACTGCATGCGCCGGCCCTCGACGGCCTTCGGGTCCTTGGCGCGCAACGTGCCCGCGGCCGCGTTGCGCGGGTTGATCAACGGCTTGTCCGGGTGCGCCGCGTTGTACTTGTCGAACGTCGAGCGCAGCATCACGCACTCGCCGCGCACCTCGACCCGGCCCGGGGCATCGACCTTGTCCGGCACGCCGTCGCACAGCGCGCGCGTGAGGAACGTGACGTCGTCACCCGTCGTGCCGTCGCCACGGGTCACAGCGCGCGCCAGGCGGCCGTTCTCGTACACGAGCGCGAGCGACAGCCCGTCGAGCTTCGGCATGACGACCACGGGCTGGCCGGGGAACCGCGAGAAGAACGACTCGACCTGCTCGGGCTTGTTCGCCTTCTCGAGCGACAGCATCGGCCGCGAGTGCCGCACCGGCGCGTGCAGCACCGAAGGCGCGCCCACGTGGTCCAGCGGGTTGTCCTGCGGCGCCAGCTCCGGGTGCTCGGCCACCAGCGCGCGGAACTCGTCCTCGATCGCGTCGTACTCGGCGTCCGCCACCAGCGGCTCGCCCTGGTAGTACGCGTCACGCAGTTCGACGATCCGCGCGGCGAGCTCCTGAATCCGATCCCCAGCTGCACTCATGGACGGGACGTTACCCGGCACCCCTGACAATTCCGTGCAGCCGCGATCGAGCACCGCTCAAGCCGAGTGCTCCACCAGAGCGTCGACGAACCGCGGCCACACCGGACGGGGGAGGTCGTGCCCGACCGAGTCCAGCACGAGCAGGGAAGCACCGGGCACGGCGTCACGCAGAGCTTCCCCGTGCTCCAGGGGAAAGACCGGATCGAGCGAACCGTGTACCACCAAAGTGGGCGCGACGACGTCACCGAACCCGCCCGCACGCGGAGCGTCGAACGAGATGCAGAAGTGGTTGGTCATAGCCGAATCCACGTTCACCGTCCGTGCGACGTCCTGCACTGCCAGTCGCCGTACGTGCTCCTCGTCGAAGTACGGCGATGGACCCGCATAGGCCCGTAGCACCGACACGATCTTCTCCACATCGGACGGAGCCTCCTCGGACGAGGCCTCCAGGAACGCCTCGGTCATCGGCGGCAGGTCCGGGTCACCGGTGGTGGTCGCGACGAACGTCAGCGACGCCACCCGATCCGCGTGCTCCACTCCCAGCGCCAGAGCGATGGCACCGCTCATCGACCGTCCGACCACATGGGCCCGTGCGACACCCAACGCGTCGAGGATCCCCACCGCGTCCAGCACCATGTCCGACAACGCATACCCCGGCTGCCCCGGCGGATAGCTCACCGACAACCCGGTGTCCCGGTTGTCATAACGGATCACGAACCGCCCCCGCGCCGCGAGAGAGGCGCACAACTCCGTCTCCCACCACAACATGGACGCGCACGCGCCGTGAATCAACAACACCGCGGGATCCGACGAGTCCCCAAAGGTCTCAACACACAACTCCACGCCGTTGACGAGCATCACCGCACCGCCGGTCCATCACGGAGCACGCCACGCACGTGATCCACGGACAGAGAAGCAGGGTCGAACGCCGTCAGGCACCACGTGGCCCCGGCATCCACGAACGGCGTGACGTCCGCACCGGGCTCGACCTCGCACACGTAGTCGAACGGTCCACCGGACCGCAACGCCTCCACCTTCCCCACCGCATCAGCGAACTCGCCGGCGGACGTCAGGTTCACCGGGAAGAACCCGTCCAGCCGGGCCGCCCGGCGCATCGGCCGCGAGTTCCCCGGGAACCCGGCCGCCCACACGGGCACGCCGGGCCGCTGCACGGGCCGGGGCAGGAACCTCACACCGTCCACCGCGTAGTGCTCGCCGCGGTGGTGCACGACCTCCCCCGACCACGCCGCCCGCAGGACCTCCAGCGACTCGTCCAGCATCCGCCCGCGCACCCGGTCGTCGCACTCCTCGCCGGTCCGCGAGAACTCACCGGCGAACCGGTCGCTCCCCAGCCCCACGCCGAGCACGAGCCGCCCGCCTCCGAGCAGGTCCAGCGACGCGGTCTCGCGCGCCAGCTTCACGGGCCGGCGACGGGTGATCGCCGAGACCATCGGCCCGAACCGCAGCGCCGAGGTGGTGGACGCGATGGCGGCCAGCGTGATCCACGGGTCGGCCACGTGCGTGACCGGCTCACGCCACCGCACGTGGTCCCAGACGAACAGCCCGTGCCAGCCCGCCTCCTCCGCCTCGGCGGCGAGACGAGCGACGAGCAACGGATCGGCGAGCGCGTCGAACAGCGGCAACCACAGCGCACATCGTGGGTCCATGCAGCAACGCTAGAAACGAACAGGCATTAACAAAAGCGATAGAATCTGCTCATAACAAGAAGCAGCGCTTATCATCCCAGCCGTGATGGACCTGCGGCACCTGGCCACCCTCGACGCCGTGGCCACCGAAGGCACCTTCGGCAGAGCGGCCGACCGCCTCGGCTACACCCAGTCGGCCGTGAGCCAGCAGGTCGCCGCACTGGAGAAGGCCGTCGGCGGCGCTGTCTTCGACCGCCCGGGAGGCCCGAAACCCGTCCGGCTCACGCCCCTGGGTGAAGTCGTGCTGGCGCACGGACGTGAGGTCCTCGCACGCGCCCAAGCCACCGAAGACGCCGTGGAACGCTTCAAAGCAGGCGAAGGACGCGTCGACATCGGCACGTTCCAGAGCGTCACCAACGTCATCCTCCCCACCGTGGTGCGCCAGCTCCTCACCGAACACCCCAAGGCCGACATCAGGCTGTTCGAGGAGGAGACCGACCAGCCCGGCGCCGACGGCCTGGACCTGGTCTTCTTCGACGGCCGGCTGCACGGCGACGTCGAGCAGGTCAAGATCCTCGACGACCCGTACGTGCTGGTCACCCGCCCCGGCCAGTTCCCGGCGGGCCCGGTCCCGCTGCGCGCCCTGCACGGCGCCGCCATGGTCGCCCAGCCGCCGATCTGCGACCAGGCCAGGGTCGAACGCGTCTACGCCGACGCCGGCGTGGAACC
Source organism: Lentzea sp. HUAS12 (assembly GCF_024125735.1). NCBI lineage: Bacteria > Bacillati > Actinomycetota > Actinomycetes > Pseudonocardiales > Pseudonocardiaceae > Lentzea > Lentzea sp. HUAS12. The sequence goes on along the minus strand of NZ_CP099738.1, from coordinate 826,557 downwards.
GCTGATCGTCTTCCGCACGGCCGACAACCGCGGCGTCCTCTCGATGGTCCGCGCCGGCATGGGTCTCGCCGTCGTGCCGCGACTCGCGCTGGACCTGCCCACGGACCTGGACACGCACGAGCTCGAAGAACCGGGCCTCTCCCCGCGCGAGATCCACCTCGCCTGGCAGGCGAACCGCACGCTGTCACCGCTGGCCGGACGCGTGATCGAACTGACGAGGCGAGCCGCCGAGCAGCTCTAGTCGCGCGGCCCGCGCAGCGTCAGCACCACCCGCAGCACGTGCTCGACCGCCGCGGGGAACACAGCTCCCCGCAACTCGTCGCGGTGCACCAGCGTCTGCCCGGCGAACTCGACCATGCGCTCGGGCCCGACCCGTCGCACGACCAGCGCGGCGACCTCCTCCAGGTCGAGGGCGGGGTTGTCGAGGCGGGCCAGCGCGAACTCGACGATCAGCTCCTCGTCGCTCATCCGGCGACCTCCTCCCCGACTCATCGGATTCTCCCACCGACAAACGTCGGAAACATGCGCTGGACCGATGATCCGCGCCACCGCACGCTGGGACCCATGACGCTCTCGCGGCCAGGAGCTCGCAGCCGGCGGTACCCGCCCGCGCCCACCGAGGTGCGGGAGTTCCACTCCGGACTGCCCGGCTACGCACCGACTCCGCTGACCGAGCTGCCGGCGCTCGCCGCGGAGCTCGGGATCGGCCGCTTGTTCGTCAAGGATGAATCCTCCCGGCTCGGACTGCCCGCTTTCAAGGCTCTCGGCGCGTCCTGGGCCGTCCACCGCGTCCTCCAGCAGCGAACGGGCCCGGTCACGCTCACCACCGCGACCGACGGCAACCACGGCCGCGCGGTCGCGCGCATGGCCCGCCTGCACGGCCGGTGCGCTCACGTCTTCGTGCCGAACACGGTCCCCGAGCACGCGATCGAGGCCATCCGCGCCGAGAACGCCCAGGTCACGGTGGTCGACGGCACGTACGACGACGCGGTCGCCGAAGCCGCGAACGCCGACGGCGTGCTGGTGCAGGACATGGGGTGGCCCGGTTACGAGGAGGTACCGGCCTGGATAGTCGAGGGGTACAGCACGCTGTGCCACGAGATCGACGAGCAGCTCGACGAGGAACCCGACCTGGTCGTCGTCCCGGTCGGCGTCGGCTCGTTCGCCCAGGCCGTGATCACCCACTATCGCAGCCGTGAGTCCCGCACGCGCCTTCTCTCCGTCGAACCCGAGAGCGCCGCCTGCGTCCTCGCCAGCCTGGAAGCGGGCGAGCTCACCACCGTCCCGACGGGCGACACGATCATGGCCGGACTGAACTGCGGCACTCCGTCCGCCACCTCCTGGCCGTTCCTGCTCCACGGCCTGGACGCCGCCGTGGCGATCTCCGATGACGAATGCACCAACGCCATGAACGACCTCCACGCGCTGAACGTCCACTCCGGACCGTGCGGCGCCGCACCTCTCGCGGGTGTGCGCGCGCTCCGCGGCGACCTCGGCGACATCGGCACCGCCGTTCTCATCAGCACCGAAGGACGCCCGTGAACCCCCGTGACCTGCTGGCCGACCTGATCTCCATCGACTCCGTCAACCCCGACCTCGTTCCCGGCGGCCACGGCGAACGCCGGATCGCCGACTTCTGCGCCGGCTGGTTCCAGACCCGCGGCTTCGAGGTCCACCGCCTGGAGGAACGCCCCGGCAGACCGTCGCTCGTCGCCGTCAGGAGGGGCACCGGCGGCGGGAAGTCGTTGATGCTCAACGGTCACGTCGACACGGTGGGCCTGGCGGGCTACGCCGGCGACCCGCTCGAGCCGACCGTCGAGGACGGCAGGATGTACGGCCGCGGCACGTTCGACATGAAGGGCGGGATCGCGGCCATGATGGTCGCCGCCGCCCGAGCCACCGAACGCCCGCTGCGAGGCGATGTCATCGTCGCGTGCGTCGCCGACGAGGAGCACGGCAGCTTCGGCACGGAAGAAGTGCTCCGCCACTTCACCGCTGACGCCGCCATCGTCACCGAACCCAGCCACCTCGAGGTCACGCTGGCGCACAAGGGTTTCGTCTGGTTCGAGGTCGAGGTCGGAGGCAGGGCGGCCCACGGCTCACGACCGGAGCTGGGCGTCGACGCCATCGCCAAGGCGGGCCACTTCCTCGTCGCGCTGGAGCAGCTCGGAGCCGACCTCGCGGACGGCCCGAAGCACCCCCTGCTCGGCACCGGAACGGTCCACGCGTCCCTGATCAGCGGCGGCGAGGAGGCCTCCACCTACCCGTCGGCGTGCAGGATCACCCTGGAACGCCGCACGGTTCCCGGAGAGTCCCCGCAGCAGGCCGAGGACGAGCTGCGGACGATCCTCGACCACCTCACCGCCGCGGTCCCGGACTTCCGCGCCACGCTCACCCGCGGCCTGGCGAGGGACCCGTTCGAGGCCGACCCGGACGCGGAGATCGTCCGCACGCTCATCTCGAACCTGGGAGAACCGCCGGTCCTGCGCGCCGAGCCGTTCTGGACCGACTGCGCCCTGCTGGACCGCGCCGGCATCCCGTGCCTGCTGTTCGGCGTCGACGGCGCAGGCGCCCACGCGGCCACCGAGTACGTCGACCTGGCGTCGCTGGACCGCCTCACGGACGTCTTGACCGGCACGATCACGCAGTTCTGCGGCTGAGCGCGCGGGACCGCATCACGGGTTCCTCGACGCAGCGCCAGCTCAGCGCCGCCACCGCGATCGTGAGCACCGCCGCGACCGGCCCGGCGGCGGCGCCCAGCTCCGGCCGCAGCCACAGCGTCAGCGGGTAGTTCCACAGGTAGGCGCCGTAGGACAGGGTGCCGAGGGCCACCAACGGCCGGATCGGCGTCGCGACCTCCTCCCACCTCGACCAGATCAGCAGCAGCACGGACGTGCAGGCCGCGATCGCCGGACCGGCGACGAGGTAGGTCAGCGCGTGCCCCCGCAACGGGATCACCGACAGCACCGCGAGCCCGGTCAGGGCGACCGGCACGGCCCAGCGCGGGGCGGTCGTCAGCTTCAGCCTGGTCGCGGCGCCGATCACGAAGCACACGAACCACGACGTCGGCAGCGCGTAGGCGTTGTCGGCGTGCGGCCACAGCCAGACCAGCGTCGCCGTGCAGGCCGCGAGCGCACCCAGGGCCGTGACGGCCAGAACCGCGCCGGTCCGGTCGCGCACCCACGCGAACGCGAGCAGCGCGGGCCACAGCAGGTAGAACTGCTCCTCGGTGGCGAGCGTCCAGCCGTGGAACGCCGCCGGGCTCACGCCGCCGATCGGCAGGTTGCCGGTGAACGTCACCAGGACGACCACGGTCCTGAGCAGCTCGTCCCGCTCGCCCAACGGGTCGAACACGAGCGTGACCACGGCGAACACCGCGACCAGTGCCAGCAACGCCGGCAGCAGTCTGCGCGCCCGGCGCAGGTAGAACCGCCTGAAGTCGACACGTCCGGTGTTCGCGAGCTCCCTCTGCAGGACACCGGTGATCAGGTACCCGCTGAGCGTGAAGAACACGACCACGCCGACCACGCCCGCACCGGGGAACACGTCCGGGAACGCGTGGCGCAGCATCACGAGGAGGATCGCGATGCCGCGCAGCACGTCCAGCCCGGCGATCCGCTTCACCGCATCGCTCCCCGCACCAGCTTGTCCAGCAGGTCCGGATAGGACAGTCCGGCGGCCGCGAACATCTTGGGCACCTGCGACTCCGCCGTCATGCCCGGCATCGTGTTGACCTCGTTGAGCACGAACCCGTCACGCGTGAGGAAGAAGTCGACCCGCGCGAGACCACGGCACCCGAGCGCCTCGTAGACGCGCGACGCCGAGTCCTCCAGCGCCTTCAGCTCGGTGTCCGCCAGCGGCGCCGGGATCACGAACCGCGCGCTGCCGTCGTACTTGACGGTCGTGTCGAAGAACCCCGGTACCTGGATCTCCAGCGGTGGCCCGGTCCGGCGCCCCTCGTCCGGGTCGTCCAGGACGGCGACGTCGATCTCGCGGCCCACCAGGACCTCCTCGACCAGCACCCGGTCGTCCAGCTCCAACGCCCGGCGCACAGCGGGTCCGAGGTCCTCCTCGCGTTCGACGAGCGCCACCCCGAAGCTCGACCCGGCCGCCACCGGCTTCACCACGACGGGTCCCGTGAAGTCCACAGTGGACGCTTCGGTGACCAGTGCGCCCGCGGCCGTGCGGACCCCGACCGCCTCGGCGACGAGCTTGGTGGCCCACTTGTCCATGGCGAGCGCCCCTGCCCGGGGCGGCGAGCCCGCGTACGGCACACCCGCCAGTTCGCACAGGCCCGCCAGCGTGCCGTCCTCCCCCAACGGCCCGTGGACCAGCGGCAACACCACGTCGCAGGTCGCGAGCACGTCGAGCGCGGCGGCGAGGCTGCCGGACGCCAGCGTGTCGAGCACCTGCCCGTCCGGTCCGTGCCACCGCCCGTCGCGGCCGATCGTGAGCGCCACAGCCTGGTACCTCACCGGGTCGAGCGCCTGGCGCACCGCCGCCGCCGACGCCACGGAGACGTCGTGCTCGCAGTTCTGCCCGCCGCCGATCACGGCGACGCGGATCCCCCTCATCGAACGCTCCTCCGCACCCTCGCCCCGATGCCCGTCACGATCTCGTGCGGGATCGTTCCCGCCCACCGGGCCCAGTCCCGCACCGCCGGTTCGCCGTCGTCCCCCGGCCCGAACACCACCGCCTCGTCCCCCGGCGCCACGACGTCCTCACCGACGTCGACCACGACCTGGTCCATCGAGATCACCCCGGCGACCGGCCGGCGACGTCCCGCCAGCCACACCTCGGCGCGGCCGGAAGCGTTGCGCGGCAGGCCGTCCGCATACCCCACCGGCAGCAACGCCAACGTCGTCGCCCGGTCCGTCACGTAGGCGTGCCCGTACCCGATCCCCGTCCCCGCGGCCACCCTGCGCACCTGCACCACCGGCGCCGTGAACCGCAACGCGGGACGCAGCCGGGTCGTCCCCGACGGGTCGATCCCCACCAGCCCGGCCCCGATCCGGACGACGTCCAGGTGGGTGCCGGGATCCGTCAGCGCGGCGCTCGTGGCCGCGAGGTGCCGCACCGAGGGCCGCAGTCCGGCCTGGCGCGCCATCTCGACCCCTCGCCGCAGCGCCCGCTTGCCCGGCTCGTTGGCTCCGGGCACGTCCGCACACGGCAGATGCCCCATCACCCCGACGACCGAGATCCTGCCCGCCAGTTCCGCACGCCGTGCAGCCGACATCAGCGACAGCCACGTCTCCGGCGCGGCCCCGTCGCGCGCCATCCCCGTGTCCAGCTGCAGGTGCACGCGCACCCGCCCGTGCAGCGCGGCGAGGTGCTCCAGGCCCGGCACGCTCAGGTCGATCCCGTACCGGACGGCCGTGCGCACGTCCACGTCGACGGGGTTGAGCCAGCTGAGCACCGGAACGTCCACACCGGACTCCCGCACCGCGACGGCCTCGGCCAGCGACGTGACCCCGATCCACGTCGCGCCGTTCGCGACGGCGGTGCGCGCGACGGCGCCGATCCCGTGCCCGAACCCGTCGGCCTTCACCACCGCCATCACCGCGCCGCGGGCCCAGGAGACGAACCTCCTCGTGTTGTCCGCCACCGCGGCGAGGTCGACCGACAGCTCGGGCGCCGCCGAGACCTGGCGGACGCTCGTCACGAGCGCGCCCACGCAGGCACCTCCACAGGTCCGTAGACGGCGTGGCCGGCACCGGTCAGCAACGCCCAGTAGCGGTCGCCGTAGGACCAGTGCCACCACTCGGTCGGGTAGTTGACCAGGCCCGCCGCCCCCAGCGCGTCGGCCAGCACCGTCCGGTTGCGGCGGGCCTCCTCGTCGACCGGAGCGCCGAAGAAGCAGGCACCGCCGCTCTCCTCCGGGGTCGCGTCGACCTCCGTCCCCATCCACACCTCGACCCCCGACGCCGTGACCAGCGTCAGGTCGACAGCGGCGCCCGCGACGTGCGGCGCGACGGCCAGCGGCGCCACGAACCGGCTGGACAGCCGGGCGAGCTCGACGGCGTCCGCGGACGGGTGCAGCTCGCGCAGTTCGGCCGTGTACCGCTCGATGATCGCGTTCTGGTCCGAGGCGCTGCGGTGCCCCTCGACCACCCGCAGGTCCACACCGGACGGGAGCAGCGCCCGTGCCACGTCGAGCCGCCGTGCGAGCCCTTCCCGCACCCACACACCAGGTGCGAAGTCCAGCGGCACCAAAGGATCTCCGTTGTCGAGCACGCGAACGGCGCGCACGACCGGATCGGCCAACAAGATGGTCATGCCGCCAACCTAGGAACGCGGGTCCACTGCGGACTCCTCCTCACGGCCACGCCCGCGCGCCGAACGGCCGGTTCGACACCGGGGGCATCGGCCGTTCGGACGAGGGGCGCACCCGCCGCCGAAATTCGGCAGACTGGAGCCGTGACGAGACTGAGGACGACCTGACGTGCACGCCGCCGGCCTGGTGCTGCACCCGCAACGAGACTCCGCCGCCGCCGTCGAGGCCGTCCTCGGCTGGGCGACCAACCGCGGTGTCGAGATCCTCGGCATCTCCGACGAGATCCAGCGCCTGCGCTGCGAGGCCACCCCGGTCACCGCGGAGGAGCTGGGCCGCCGCGCCGATCTGGTCGTGAGCCTCGGCGGCGACGGCACGATGCTGCGCGCCATGCGCCTGGCCGACGGCGAACGCGCCCCCGTCCTGGGCGTCAACCTGGGCAGACTCGGTTTCCTGGCCGAGGTCGACGTCCCGGACCTGCCCGCGGCCCTGTCCGCCATCGACGCCCACGACTTCACCGTCGAGCCGCGCCTGGCCGTCGACGCGGAGTTCCAGGGCCAGAAGGTCACGGCGTTCAACGACGTCGCCGTCGTCCGCGTCCCCGGTGAGGGCGGCGCGCGGGTGGCCGTCCGCGTGGCCGGCCAGCCGTTCGTCAGCTACGCCGCCGACGCCGTCATCGTCGCCACCCCGACCGGCTCCACCGCGTACAGCTTCTCCGCGGGCGGCCCGATCACCAGCCCGTCCGTCGAGGCCCTGCTCGTCACCCCGGCCGCCCCGCACTCCGCCTACAGCCGCGGGGTCGTGCTCTCGGTCAACGACGACGTGGAGCTGGACCTCCTGCCGTCGAGCGGCCGCCTGGCGGTCGAGGTGGACGGCCAGGTCGCGGGCTACGTCGAGCCGGGCCAGCGGGTGTCGTTGCGCGGCCGTGCCGCCGCCGCTCGGGTGGTGCGGCTCGGGATGACGACGTTCTACCAGCGGGCGCGGCGCAAACTGCGGCTCACGGACTCCGCCGAGCTGGGGTGATCTCCTTCCAAGACGATTCGGCCAGGTCGTTCAGCGCGAGCACGACCACCTTCCACGAGATCTCGGCGGTGCCGGTGTCCGGGTTGTACTTGTCCTCGACCTGCCTCTTCGGGTGGACGAGGTTCCGGTACTCACGGAGCGTGTGGGCGTAGTCGTCCACGTCGCGCCCGATCCACCCTTCCCTGACCGCGAGCTTGATCAGCGAGTCGAGGTGGTCGCGTGGACTGCTGCCGTCGGCCGAACGGCTTCTGGCCACGTCGTAGAGAACGCCTTCGAGCACGCTGCCCAACATGATGATGGCCGCGGTGGCCGCACCGTGCACCCAGCACGTGTGCGCCTCGTCCAGACGGCGCCGCAGCTGCTCCGCGTACGCGGGATCGGTCACGATGTCGGCCAGGCTCGCGGTCAGCTCCATGGGTGCCCTCATCGCGGGTATGTCCAGCGAGGGATCCCTCTGTTCGAGCACTGGCCTGCCGCGCTCGTAGGCGACCTGATAGCCCTCGACCGCCAGCAGGCGGTTGAGATCGATCACCACAGCTCCACGCACGTCGTCGTCACCCAGGTACTCACGAGGATCAGCGAGTCTGAGGAGGACCTGGGTGATGGCGACCAGGTCCTTCTTCCGCTGATCGAGCTGGTCGAGAATCCAGTCACGTCGATACCCGTCGAAGTCGGGAACCCTCGTCCAGCCGGCGGCGCGCAGGAACTTCGGCAGTTGCCAGCCTGCTCTCCGGCTCGGCGACACGTCGTCGCCGCAAATCAGGTCCGCGAGGTGCTCCAGGGTGTTGCCGTCGAGCTCGCCTTGGATCGCGTCCAGAGCCATCCTCACTCCTCCTCGTCCGCCACATACATCACGGTCTGAACCTTCAACGGTGTTATGCCTTTCATCGCCAACCCCTGCCAAACAGGCTCGAGCGCGCGCTCGCGGTCGATCTCGAACTCGCTCTCCCGGACGCGCACGATCTCCCACCCGGCCCGGCGCAAACCTCTTTCAGCTCTCATGTCACGCCGCTGGTCCTCCGGATCGGTGTGCCAGATGTGGCCGTCGCACTCGACGGCCAGACGGCCTTCCGCACCGCTGACGACGAGATCGATGCGCTTGTGACCGACCTGGTACTGCGGAGCGACGTGATATCCACGGGCCCGGATCATCCGGAACACCTTCTGCTCGAGCATCGAGTCGAAAGCAGGATGGGGTTCGTCGTCACGGACGTCGTCGAGCTCCAAGGCGGGCCCGTACGGCGTTGGTGGGTTCTGCATGTACCCGAGCAGTTTCGCCCTGAGGTCCTCGGGGTTCATCTGGTCCAAGCCGATCGATGTGAACAACCACAACTGGTCCTTGGCCCGGCTCGCCGCAACGTTGTACGCACGCCTGAACATGAGCGCCTTCGAAGCGTTCGGCTGGGTCGCCACGACCATCGACAAGAAGATCACGTCACGCTCGTCACCCTGGAAGTTGGCGGGCGAGCCGACGCGGATCCTGCGCTGTTGCTGCACGTCCAACGGCACCGCGCTGTTGATCTCGTGCTCGAGCAGCTTCACCTGCCCCTGTCCTTGGAGCACGACCACGCCGAAGGTCTTCCGGTCGTACTCAGTCGCTGCCAGACACGCCAGGAGCTGCTCCACGATCGCCTTGGCCTCGGCCCGGTTGTGCAGGTTCTGGTTCTTCCCTTCGTTGACGGCGCCGGAAACGCGAACCACCTTCAACGGCGTCAATCGGTCCGAACCGAACTGCCTCAACGGGATGAGCCCCCCGCCGGCACCATCGAGGTTCGGGTAGAACTCGGCGGAGGACCAGCCGATGATCTCCGGCATGCACCGGAAGTGCTCCCGCAAGCGCACGATGTTGCGCATTCCAGCTCGCGCCGACATCAAGCCGTAAAGGCTCGACTTCGGGGTGAACGACTCCTTCACGTCCGCGTCGAGATTCGGCAAGTACTCGTCAAGGCGTGCGAACATCGGTTCGAGAGGTCCCAGCCTCCCGTCCGACGGCGCACACTGCATGTCGTCGCCCACCACGATCACCCGAGGTGCCATCCACAACAGGAACAGCTGTTCCAAACCTGCCTGGCTGGCCTCGTCGACGATGACCACGTCGAAGGAGTCGCGCTGCGCTCGCATGGTCTCCAGCAACTTCGGCAGTGGCACGACCCAGGCGGGAACGGCGTCCTTGGCCTTGTCCATCGCCGCACGCGCCGCCTTGCGCAGGCGGTTCACCTGCTTCCCGTACCCGGCACCGATGTTGCCGGTGTGCTGGGCGTAGGCGTTCAGGGCGCGAGTGTGTTCGTCGGTCATCCGCCTGATGCACGCCGCCAGACCGAGTTTCCCCGCGAGCTCGGCGGTGACCTTCGACTGCTGCATGGTGTTCTGCTCGAGTTGGGCGAGCAGCTCGCGTTCACGGTCGGCGGTCCGCTGTCGGACCACGAAGGAACGTGCCTTCGACCAGGCCCACGCATCCCCCACGGCCGCGATCTTCGAATCCCACTGCCGCTCGTGCGCGCTGCGTTCCAAAAGGGCGAGCAGGCCGGGATGAACGGAACCCAGCACACGTCTGAGCTGCTCAAGCCTCAGCACCTGCGCCTTCTCATTTCGCGCGATGTCGATTCCCCGGATCGCGGCGGCATAACGCTCGACGTCCTCCCCGATCGCGGCCTCGAGGACTGCCGCCACCTCGGGACAGACGTTCGGCTGGGTCGCCCACGAGCGGAGCAATCGCAGCACCTCCGCCAGTTTTGACTCCGCTTGCTTGGCTTCGACCACCCTGCGGGCTGCTGGGATCGCGTCGAACAGCTCGCAGAACTGCGCGGCGGTCGCCACCGGAACACGCACGTTCGCAGCAGCCAACAGACTCACCACGCGCCGATGTGCTTCGCCCAGTTCAGCGATGTGCGTCAGCTGCACCGACTCGTCAACCAAGCAGGACAGCATCTGTGCCGGCGCCCCCGCAGGCAGCACCACTCCGACGAGGCTCCACTTCTCGTTCAGCTGCACAACGGCAAGCTCGGCTTCGAGCCGTTCGAGTACAGCCTTCAGATGCTCGGCCGAACGTGGCGAAGCGCCGTTGACCGTGGCGGTTTCCAGCAGGGTCCGCGCATTGCGCTGGGCGGCTGAGGGCGCGATTCTCCGGACCTTCCGGCCCGCCTCCATTTCACCCAGTAGCACTCGTCCTGCCGCGAGTTGCCCCGTGGCCCTGCCCAAGCCCAGCCCGGTGACCCCACCAACCTCCACGACCACGTCGAGCCGATGGGCCTGGAGGCGTCGTTGTATCAGCACAGGCTCGGCAGCCACCGCGATGAGCTGATCCCATAGACCCACGTTGCGGTTCGCGATGCGGTCACTGATCGCCCTGCACGTCCACGCGTCAGCGGGCCACCGGACAACGTCCTCTGACAGATTCATGGCGTGCAATGCCGCACGTGCCACGTCCAAGGCCGTTTCCAGTTCACGCAGCCGATCTGGAGTCACGGTCGCCAGTGCCTGGGCGACTGGGGTGTCGACACCCGCAGCACCGGATCGGGCGATGCGCGCTGCCGTCAGCACTTCCGCGTAGACGCCCGCGACAGGCAGGGCACCATCTCCCGGAACGACCTGGTCCTGGCGCGCTCGGTCTTTTCTCGTCACCGAACACAGCAGTGACCGGAGTTCGGCGAACTCCGCAGGCCTGAGGGGAGGCCTGCCGGGCAACGACTCCGGAACCTCCGGCATCCAGCCGTGCGCGTCCGCGTTCAGCTTCACTTCGCGGATGATGTCAACCAAGACCCCGCGGTAGGCGTCATCCCGGTAGTCGGGCACGACCGGTGGGTGCTGGTAGGTCTCTACCTCACGAAGGGCCCGGATCTGCTCCGTCAGCTCGGCTCCAAAACCGCGCAACGCCGCCCGTTCCTCGCGCAACCTGCGCGTCTGCAGGTCCAACGTGTCCAGATCCGTTGTCGCCAGGATCTGTGAGAGAGCACTGACACCGCGCTCCAGTTCATCCGCACCACTGCGGCCTCCGCCTGTCAGCAGCACGCATAGTTGGCGCAACTCAGGCGGCACCTTCTCCCTGAGCACGCGCAACGCCTGATCCTTCTCGCTGGTGACCAGGACTCGCAGTCCACGAGCGAGCAAGGCGCAGATGAGGTTCGCAATGGTGTGCGTCTTCCCGGTACCAGGTGGTCCCTGCACCACCACCCCGGTCTCCGTCCGCAACCGGTCGACGATCCGTGCTTGATCATCATTGGCGGGCAACGGGAACAGCGGATCCTCACCGAGGACATCGCTGCGCATCGCGCGTTGCTCGGCGAGCCACCTCGTGCGCTGTTCAAGTCCCACGTTCGCGACCAGGCCCGCCAGCCCGATCGGGATCTCCGCGTCGGGATCGCGAAGCTCCGCTTCGATCTGCTGGTAGGCCTCTGCCAGCAGCACCTGGCTGCGAGGCCGCAACAACAGCGCGGGCGACGCCGAGAGCCGCACGACCGGCGAGGGTTCTTCGACGGGTTCCTGCCAGTCCTCGCTCACTTCGATGTTCGTGTCGATCACGCTCTCGAACCAGCTCCTGATCAGCGGGCCCGAGTCGAGCGGGAATCGTCCGTTCTCGCGGAGAGACTGCCGCGCGGCACGACCCCGATCCGGGTGGAACACCTCCTCGTCCCCGAAGATCTCGCGTTCCTCCAAGCGCAGGGGTGTTCCGTCTTCCCAGTGCACGCGGATGCTCGAAGTGCCCGGCTCGACAACCGTTCGCACCCTGCTGGTGACGAGGTGACGTCGCACAACGTCCCCGGACGGCGTCTTCCACACCACCAGGCCGATCGCCAGCACGAACTCGTACTCGTCGTCCTGTTGGTCCAAGACTTTCGCCACGTGCTCCAACTGCTCGTACAGCGCGCGGCGCGCCTGCTTCCGCCTCTCGCTCACCGCCCATTCCCGCCAACGCGGCAGCCACGTCCGATAGGCAGAACGCACGTCGTCCGTGAGACCGGCGGTCAGTTGCCGCATCTCTGTTTCGAGCACACCTCTATCGGTCACGTCGGTTCCGAGAGGACCGGGATCCGCCAACCGTGGTTCGGGTCCCGCAGGATCGGCAACTTGGTCGAGGTCGAGCCAACCGTCCAGACTCGCAGGCGGTTGAGGCGGCGATGTCCTCATGACCGCGTCGATCTCGAGCAAAACGCCCGTGCTCGGATCCCAGTCACGACGCAGCCCTTCCGGTAGCCCACCCAGCCAGATGACGAGTTGAGGTGAGCGCGCACTCTGCGACTTGATGTCACGAACGCGGTCCTTGGCCGCTTCTTCGGTGATCTCCCGCAGGAAACCGATGAGATTGGTCGTCGTGCGCAGAATCGCAGTGTCGTCCTGTGCGCTGGCGGCCATGTGTCCCCTCCCGTGATCAGGCAACGGGCCAGGATGACGAGAGGAGAACGCCGCTTCAACACGTACTGTCCAGTACCTCCAGAAAGTGTCGATATTGTCCGTATTCTGACCAGTTTTCAATTGCCGTCAGTAATAAATCTGCGGAGCAATTGCCGCGTTCGAGTGAGTCCAGCCGACCATCCTCGAGTACCTGGGTTGACGCCGGTCGGCCGCTCTGTTCGGATGTCCACTCCGAACAGAGGCTGGGGGCCGATGGACATGGAGCTGAACAGACGCAGTGTGTTCGCGCTGGGTGCGGGCGCCGCACTCGCGATGGGCACGGGAACCGCTGGAGCCGGGAGCCCGAAGGAGCCGGACCTCCCGGGCTTCCGGCACAACCACACGCAGGTCAACGGGGTGCGCCTGCACTACGTCACGGGCGGCCGGGGCGCACCGCTCGTGCTGCTGCCGGGGTGGCCGGAGACGTGGTGGACGTTCCACAAGATCATGCCGGCGCTGGCGGAGAAGTTCCGCGTCATCGCCGTCGACCTGCGCGGACAGGGCTCGTCGGAGAAGCCGCGCGGCGGGTTCGACAAGAAGACGATGGCGACCGACGTCCGCGAGCTGGTGCGCAGGCTCGGGTACGACCGGGTGGGCGTCGTCGGGCACGACATCGGTGCCATGACGGCGTTCTCGTTCGCCGCGAACTTCCCCGAGGTCACCGCGAAGGCGGCGTTCCTCGACGTGCTGCACCCCGACGAGAGCTTCTACCAGCTCCCGCTGCTGCCCCCGCCCGGCGGCTTCACGCCGTGGTGGTTCGCGTTCAACCAGGTCCAGCAGCTTCCGGAGCAGTTGCTCACCGGCCGGTTCCGGCACCTGCTCGACTGGCTGTTCGCGAACACCGCGTTCACGCCGTCCGCGATCGACGAGCGGACCCGCCAGATCTACGCGCGGGCCTACGACTCCCCGGACGCCATCCGCGCGGGCAACGGCTGGTACCAGGCGTTCCAGCAGGACATCGCGGACGGCAAGACCTACGCCAAGCTCACGCCGCCGGTGCTGGGACTGGCGTCGGTCCTGTCCTACGACCAGTTCGTGGCGGCGCTGCCGACCGTGGCGGAGCGGCCCGAGGTCGTGCGGGTCGACGGGTCCGGCCACTGGCTCACCGAGGAGCAGCCGGACGTCGTCGCCCGCGAGATCATCCGCTTCTTCAGCTGACCGGGCGCGCCTGGCGCGCGGGGATGAACGTCGCGACCACGACTGCCAGCAACGCGGTCGCGGCGCCCAGCCCCATGATCAGCTGGAAGCTGAACGGCGCGCCCACCTGCGTCAGCACGACGCCCGCCACCGCGCTCGACACCGAGGTGCCGATCGCGCGCATCAGCGAGTTGAGGCTGTTGGCCGCGGCCGTCTCCGACGTCGGCACGGCGCCCATGATCAGGGCCGGCATCGCGCCGTAGCCGAGGCCGATGCCGGCGCCGATCACGGCTGAGACGACCACGAGCTGCCAGATCGACGTCAGCATGAAGATGCCCACGGCGTAACCGAAGGCGACCACGAGCGCGCCCATGATCAGCGTGACGCGCGGGCCGCGGGCGTTCGAGATGCGGGCGGACACCGGCGCCGTCGCCATCATGACCAGGCCGGACGGCACCAGCACCAGGCCCGTGACGAGCAACGACTGCCCGAGGCCGTGCCCCGTCGAGGCCGGCAGCTGCAGGACCTGCGGCAGCACCAGTGACTGCGCGAAGAGGGCGAACGCGAACGACACCGACGCGATGTTCGTGAGCAGCACCTGACGCCGGACCGTGGTGCGCAGGTCGACCAGCGGCTGGGACGACCTCAGCTCCCACCAGCCCCACAGGCCGAGCACGAGGGCCGCCACCAGGAACAGGCCCGTGACCGCGCCGCCGCTCCACTCCGACGCCTTCGACACGCCGAGCAGCAGGCTGATCAACGCGACCGAGAGCCCGACCGCGCCGAGCAGGTCGAACCGGCCGCCGCTGCGCACCGGCGACTCCGGCACCCAGATCAGCACCGCCGCCACGGCCAGCACGCCCGCTCCCGCCGACGTCCAGAACAGCATGTGCCAGTCGCTCTGCTCGACCAGCAACGCCGCCGCGGGCAGGCCGAGCGCGCCACCGACGCCGAGCGAGGCGCTCATCAGCGCGGTCGCGCCGGCCAGCCGTTCCCTCGGCAGTTCGTCGCGCATGATGCTGATGCCGAGCGGGATGACGCCGACCGCCATGCCCTGCACCACGCGCCCCACGATCAGCGGCACCAGCGAGTGGCTCAGCGCCCCGATCACCGAGCCCACGACCACCATCAACAGGCTGACCAGCAACATCCGCCGCTTGCCGTACATGTCGCCGAGCCGCCCGATGACAGGCGTCGCGACAGCGCTGGCCAGCAGCGTCGAGGTGATCACCCACGTCGTGTCGCCGGGTGACGAGCCCAGCAGCTGCGGGAACCTCGGCAGCAGCGGGATGACGAGGGTCTGCATCAACGAGACGACGATGCCGCCCGCCGCGAGCACCGCCACGACGACGTTCGGGCGCGTCACCGGACGCGTTTCTTCGAGGAGCACGACCCCGAGTCTAAGTCAGTCACTTGACTTAACATCGAGCGGTGCAAGGATGTCCCGGATGTCCGGAACAGAGGTGACGATGAACAAGGTGGAGAGCCAGTCCAGGGCGGAACGCGCGCACGCCACCCGCGAGCTGATCCTCACAGCGGCCGAGCGCCTGTTCGCCGAGCACGGCGTGGTGGCCGTGTCGAACCGCCAGGTCAGCGAGGCGGCCGGACAGGGCAACAACACCGCCGTCGGCTACCACTTCGGCACCAAGGCCGACCTGGTCCGCGCCATCGCGCGCAAGCACCTGGCCCACGTCGAGGAGATCCGGCAGCGCATGGTCGCCGCCCTCGGCACCTCCCCCGGCCTGCGCGACTGGCTCGACTGCCTGGTCCGCCCGGTCACCGTGCACCTGGACGAGGTGGGCAGCCCCACCTGGTTCGCCCGCTTCGGCGCGCAGGTGATGACCGACCCGACCCTGCGGCCGATCATCATCGAGGAGACGCGCTCCTCACCCTCGCAGGTACGGATCCTGGCGGGCCTGAACGCGTGCCTGACCGACCTGCCGGACGACGTGCGGGCCGAACGACACGACATGGCGCGCCAGCTGCTCGTGCACATGATCGCCGAACGGGAGCGCGCCCTCGCCGAGAACACGCGCACGCCGCGAGCCAGCTGGCACGACGCCGCCACGGGGCTGGTCGACGCGCTGGTCGGGTTGTGGCAGGCGCCGGTCAGCGGTTAGGCCGACGTCGACGCGGTCGAGCCGGGTGCGGACCGCACGCGCCACCCACCGCAACCACGCACGCAGGCCCGGCGCGCGGTGCCAACCGGACAGCCGAGGGCGTCAGCCAACCACCTACGAGTCCTGGCGTGGCGATGCGAAGCGAGCCGTCCGAACCTTCACGCATCGGGCAGCGGTGCACACCCGCATCGGCGATTGGGGCTTTACCTTGAGGGGGCGGGGTGCTACCCCTCTGGGCACGGCCGGGCGCTTGTCAGCCCGGCCTCTTCCGGCCGTCCAAGCACCCCGCACAACCAGGCCACGCAACGCGACCCGACCAACCAAACGCCACCAACCCACCCAACGGGCTAGTCGGACGCGTTCTCCCGCAGGCGCCGCAACATCAGCGCCAGGTGCAGCCGGAACCGGCCGTGCGCCTCGTCGAGACCGAACCCCAGCACCGACTCGGCGCGTGCCAGCCGGGCGGTCATCGTGCTGTGGTGGCGGTGCAGCACCGTCGCCGCCTTGCGCAGCGAACCGGTGGCGCACACCGCGTCCAGCATCGCGATCATGCCCGGCTCGCCGGCCAGTCGGTCGAGCGCGGCCACGTCGGGCAGCGCCGAGACGTCCGCGGGCGTGAGGCGTTCGGCCAGAAGCCCGAGGCTGCCGAGCTTCTCCCACCACACCACCGGCTCACCGTCCGATGTGTACCGCAGCGCCGTTCGCGCGCCCTGCCACGACTTCGCCGCGTCCATCGCGGGCAGCAGGGGTCCGACGCCGAGCCGGCCGCGCGTTTCCGGCACGTCCGCGGTCAACGTCGCCCGCACGTTCCCCAGCACCACCGACCGTCCGGGCACGTCCACGGTCGACGCCAGCACGCGCAACGGGGCGGTCGCGGCGATGCCGAGCAGGTGCAGGGCGCGGGAACGTTCCGCCGTGCCAACGCTTTCCGACAGGACCAGCTCGATGAGCGCGGGGTCGCCCAGCTCCGGCAGCGGCACGCTCGAGTGCTCCAGGAGCACGGCGGCGGCGATCGCGAACCGTTCGAGCAGCATGTCGTCGAGAGGAACTGCAGCACCTTCCCGCGCGACCCAGACCTGCACGCCGCCTTCCAGGGGGCGGACCGCGGCCCGTGCGGGCACCGGACCCGCCGTGACGGCACCGCCGGCGTCGGCGCGCAGTGAGAGGCCCTGGCCGGGCGCGTGCAGGCCGACCGGGCAGCCGGCGAGCTCGGACGTGCTGCGGACCAACGTGTCGAGGCTCGCGCGCTCGGTGATCAGGCGATCGAAGAAGCCGATCACCCTCACGGCGCTCTCGGCGTCGGCGTCCAGCCCGGACAGCCTCAGCAGCAAACCTCTCATTCAGACACCATAGCCCCGACAGGTGGCTGGAGAGAGACGCGAATCACCCGCCACGTGTCGGCTGCCCGCACCGCCGCACCGAGCCGAGGATCAACGACATGAGCTACGACATCGATCCCGAAGTCCTGCCCTGGCTCGACATGCTGCCGCAGTTCGACATGACCAGCAACGAGGCCGTGGCGTTCGCCCGTTCCCAGCAGTCCGAGCTGGCCCACCTCATGCCGGTCTACGAGCCGGTCAACCAGATCGACGTCCGCGACGAGACGGTCCCCGGTCCGTCCGGCGCCCCCGACGTCCGGGTGCGGGTCTACCGCCGCGCCGGTACCGGGAACGCAGTGCCGGGACTGGTCTACATCCACGGCGGCGGGTTCATCGTGGGCAGCGTCGAGATGTTCGACGCGCACGCGAAGAAGATCCTCGACGAGCTCGACGTCGTGATCGTGTCGGTCGACTATCGCCTGGCGCCGGAGAACCCGTTCCCGGCACCGGTCGAGGACTGCTACGCGGCCCTGGTCTGGACGGCGGCCAAGGCGGACGAGCTGGGCATCGACCCCGCGCGCCTCGGTGTCGGCGGCGAGAGCGCCGGTGGTGGGCTCGCCGCCGGAACGGTGCTGCTCTCGCGCGACCGCGGCGGCCCCGCGCTCGCCTTCCAGTACCTCGGCATCCCCGAGCTCGACGACCGCCTCGACACCGAGTCGATGCGGGACTACGTCGACACCCCGCTGTGGAACCGCCCCAACGCGATCTACAGCTGGACCGCGTACCTCGGCGGCGAGCGGGGCGGCGAGGACGTCTCGCCCTACGCCGCACCCGCCCGCGCGACCGACCTGTCGGGCCTTCCGCCCGCCTTCGTCACCGTGTGCCAGTACGACCCGCTGCGCGACGAGGGCATGGAGTACGCGCGGCGCCTGGCCCACGCGGGCGTGGCGACCGAGCTGCGCCTCTACCCCGCCACGTTCCACGGCACAGCGCTGGTCGAGAGCGCGGCGATCACACGCCGGATGTTCGCCGACGAGATCGACGCGCTCCGCCGCGGCCTGAAGGTCACGGACTCCCGCTGACCGAACTGCCCGACCTCGTGACGTGGTAGGTGACGGTGGCGCCGCTCCAGTAGTGGAACGTCAGCGTCACCCGCGCGTTGTCGTTGACCTCGGCGAAGAACTCCGGGGTCAGCGTCGTCGTGCCGGTCGTGTAGTTCGGCGCGAACGCCCGGTCGAACTCCTTGAACGACGTCCAGTTGTGCGGTCCCGCGTTCGACCCGTCCGCGTACTTCGCCTCCATCGTGGCGAGCAGGTCCCCGCGGAACGTGGTGGGAATCGAGAACGAGCTCGTCGTGCCGGTCGCGCTCGCCAGCACCGGGGTGTCGTGGGTGACCAGGTTGACCCGCCACGGCACGCCGGCCGAGAAGTGCGCTGTCAGCACGGCGTTCGTGCCGTAGGCGCGTGATCCGCTGAGCCGGGTCATCGTCGGCGCGGTCAGGGTGAGCTGGTCGCCCGAGATCGTGTAGTCGCTGCCGCGCACCAGTTCGGTCGTGCCCTGGCGCAGGCCGGTGAACGTGGTTCCGTTGGTGTTCAACGTGATCGTCTTGGCGGAGACGGCACTGGACCTGGCGCTGAACACCTGGTCGGTCGACGCCGTGCCGGAACGGGTGGTCCAGCTCGACCTGATCTGCGCGGCGAGTTCGGGATCGCTCCACTGGAAGGACGTGCGGCCGAGGTGCTGGCCGTTGTCCCACAGCATCGTCGTGATCTTCTTGGTGCGCGCGTAGTACCCGAGGTGCTCGAAGAACTTGAGCTTCTCGCCCTGTTCGATCGTGCCGGTGTGCCGGTCGAACCCGAGCAGCCCGTACTCGCCGAGGACCACCGGGACGCCGCGGGCGACGAAGGTGTTGTACACGCGGTCGAACGAGTCGGTCAGGTCCTTCTGCGCCGTCGCGTCGTAGCGCGTGCCGCCGGCGACGTTCACGCTGAACGGCCAGTAGCCGTAGTAGTGGAAGGTCGCGACCAGGTTCGGGTCGTTGAAGCCGCGGATCGACGTCGCGAGCTCGTCGAGCCGGGCCTGCTCGGACGACGTGTGCAGGGTGGGCAGCACGAGCAGGCGGCTCGCGTTGTTGCCGCCCGAGCGCCGCACGATGTCGCGGAACGACGCGTTCAGTTCGTGCAGCAGCTGCGCGTTCTGGGCGTCACCCGAGCTGCCGGTGAACTGCGGCTCGTTGACGCTCTCGAAGACGAGCCTGCCCGGTGAGTCCCTGAACGCGGTCGCGAGCTGCGTCCAGATCGCGTTGTAGCGCGTGAGCACACCGGTCCGGTTCGACGGCATGGCCGAGATCCACTGCCACGAGTCGTGGTGGATGTTGATCATCACCTGGAAGCCGTCCGCGAGTGCCCAGCCGACGACCTCCTTGACGCGGTTCAGGTACGCCGCCTCGATCACGTGGTCCGAGCCCTGGTGCCGGCCCCACGTGACGGGGATGCGGATGCTCTTGAAGCCCTGCGCCTTCACGTTGTCCAGCAACGCCTCCGTGACGCGCGGGTTGCCCCACGACGTCTCGTCGCTCCCGGTCGCGTCGAGCGTGTTGCCGAGGTTCCAGCCGGGCTGCATCGCCTCCACCTGCGCCATCGCGTCGCCGGGTAAGGGATTTCCGGTCGTCGTGGTGGTCGTCGTCGGCGAGGGGCCCGGCTCGCCGGTGCACGTGACGCCGTTGAGGGCGAACGACCGCGGCGCGGTGTTCGTGCCGGACCAGCTGCCGTTGAAGCCGAACGAGACCTTGGCGTTCGGCTCGATCACCGCGTTGTAGGCGGCGTTCGACGCCGTGGCCTCGGCGCCCGAGGACGTGACGGTGGCGTTCCACGCCTGGGTCACCTGCTGCCCGGACGGCCACGTCCAGGTCAGCCGCCAGCCGTCGACGCGCTCGCCGAGGTTGGTCACCGACACGGCCGCGGTGAACCCGTTCTGCCACTGGCTGGGGACCGCGTAGTCGACCTCGCAGCCCGGCGCCGCGGCAGCGGGGGCCACGATCGCAAGGCCGGCACTCGCCGCCACCGAGACGAACGCCGCCGCCAGTGCGGCGACACGCCTTCCGGTCATGACACACCTCCTGAGCCTGGGAGCGTTCCCAGAATTCCGGACTGTACTGAGCCACCCGGAAGCCGGACAGGCGTGCCGTCGATTCGACTCGAACGCGGAATCGCCTCTGTCACACGGACTTCGTGACCGTTACAGTCCGATTCTGGGAGCGCTCCCAGATCTCGGACCTTGGAGGCTGACGTGCACACTCGCGGGTTCAGAGCCGTGGCAGCCGTCCTCGCCGTGCTGCTGGCGGGGATGGCGGGTCCGTTCGTGTCGCCGTCAGCGGCCGCGCCCGCGTTCAACTACGGCGAGGCGCTGCAGAAGTCCGTCTGGTTCTACGACGCCCAGCGGTCCGGGCGGCTGCCGGCGGGCAACCGCGTGAGCTGGCGCGCCGACTCGGCCGTGCGCGACGGTTCGGACGTCGGCCTGGACCTGTCCGGCGGCTTCTACGACGCCGGTGACCACGTGAAGTTCGGGCTCCCGTTCGCGTTCAGCATGTCGATGCTCGCGTGGGGAGCCGTGGAGAACCGGGCCGCCTACACGAGTTCCGGCCAGCTCCCGCACCTGCTGGCGAACCTGAGGCACGGCACCGACTGGATCATCAAGGCGCACCCGTCCCCGAACGTCGTCTACGGGCAGGTCGGCGCGGGCAACCCCGACCACGCCTGGTGGGGATCGGCGGAGGTGATGCCGATGGCCCGGCCCTCGTACAAAGTGGACAGTTCTTGCCCCGGCTCCGACCTCGCGGGCGAGTACGCGGCGGCGATGGCGTCGGCGTCGATGGTCTTCCAGAGCACCGATCCGGCCTACTCGGCCACCCTGCTCACGCACGCCAGGCAGCTCTACACCTTCGCCGACACCTACCGCGGCAAGTACAGCTCGTGCATCACCGACGCCGCGAGCTTCTACAACTCCTGGAGCGGCTACCAGGACGAACTGGTGTGGGGCGCGATCTGGTTGCACCGCGCGACCGGGGACGCGAGCTACCTGACCAAGGCGAAGGCGGAGTACCAGAAGCTCGGCACCGAACCGCAGAGCTCCGAGCGCTCCTACAAGTGGACCATCGCGTGGGACGACAAGTCCTACGGCGCCTACGTTCTGATGGCACAGCTGACCGGCGAGCAGACCTACATCACCGACGCCAACCGCTGGCTCGACTTCTGGACGACCGGTTACAACGGCAACCGGGTGCGCTACTCCCCCGGCGGCCAGGCGGTGCTCGACAGCTGGGGATCGCTGCGGTACGCCGCCAACACCGCGTTCGCCGCGCTGACGTATTCGGACTGGCTGTCCACACGCGACAGCACACGTGCACGGACCTACCACGACTTCGGCGTCCGGCAGATCAACTACGCGCTGGGCGACAACCCCCGCAACGCGAGTTACGTCGTCGGTTTCGGCACCAACCCGCCACGCAACCCGCACCACCGCGGCGCGCACGGCTCGTGGGCAGACAGCATTCAGGAACCCACCGTCAGCCGTCACGTGCTGTACGGCGCGCTGGTCGGCGGCCCGAGCACCAACAACGACGCCTACACCGACAGCCGCAGCGACTACGTGATGAACGAGGTCGCGCTCGACTACAACGCGGGCTTCACCGGCGCCCTCGCCCGGTTGTACGGGGAGTACGGCGGCGCACCGCTCACGTCGTTCCCGGTCGCGGAGACCCCGGACGGCCCCGAGCTGACCGTGCAGGCGTCGGTGAACCAGAGCGCCGCGCAGTTCACCGAGATCAAGGCGTTCGTGCTGAACAAGAGCGCGTGGCCCGCGCGGACGTTCAACGGCTCGCTGCGCTACTACTTCACGCTCGACGGCTCGACCACGCCGAGCCAGATCACCGTCACCACGAACTACAACCAGTGCGGCACACCGAGTGCGCCGACCCAGCACAGCGGCTCGGTGTACTACGTGGACGTGCCGTGTCCGGGCGTCGCGCCGGCCGGGCAGTCCGCGTTCCGCAAGGAGGTGCAGTTCCGCATCACCAGCGCCGGCACGTGGGACCCGTCCAACGACTGGTCCTACGTCGGGCTCGGCAGCGGCAACACCGTCGCCCAGACCGAGCGGATCGTGCTGCGCCAGGACGGGAACGTGGTGTGGGGCAGCGAGCCCGGTGGTGGCGTGCCGGACAGCGAAGCGCCTTCCGTCCCCAGTGGACTGATCGCTTCCAACGCCGGGACCACCGCGGTCACCCTGAGCTGGACGGCCTCCGCGGACAACGTCGGGGTGGCGGGGTACGACGTGCTCAACGGCACTACCGTCACGGGCACGACGTCGGCGACGAGCTTCCGGGTCACCGGCCTCACGCCGGACACGCCGTACTCGTTCTCGGTGCGCGCACGGGACTCCGCGGGCAACGCCTCGGCGGCGAGCAGTCCGGTCACGACGCGCACGCTGCCCGGCGTGGCGAGCACGCTCACCGTGCAGCACAGGGGATCCGGCGCGGCGACGTCGAACCAGATCGGCGCGACGCTCCAGCTGACGAACCGCGGCACGTCGGCGGTCGGCCTCACCGGCACCACGGTCCGGTACTGGTTCACCGGTGACGCGCCCTCGCCGACCTACCAGGTGTGGTGCGACTGGGCGCAGATCGGCTGCACCTCCGTCCAGGTGCGCGTCGTGAAGCTCGCGACCGCCCGTCCTGGAGCCGACGCGTACGTGGAGGTGGCGTTCGCGTCCGGCACGCTCGCGGCCGGGGCGAGCACGGGCGAGATCCAGGTGAGGACAGCGAAGTCCGATTGGTCCTCTTTCACCCAGTCCGACGACCACAGCTACCGCGTGAGCGCTCTCACGGACTTCGACCGGGTCACCGCCCACACCGGTGGCGCCCTCGTGTGGGGCGTGGAGCCCTGACCGACCTCGGGGTGGGACGTTCTGCGCGGCACAGGCGTCCCGCCCCGTACCCAGCCGCGTTCCCGGCACACCGGCGTGCCGGGAACGCGCTCTCACGATGTGACACGCGGGTGTTTCGTCACATTCGAATTGATGTTCGCGGACTCCTACGATGAGCGGCATGACGGAGATCGACCGGCAACGACGGCCCGGCCCGCGGATCGAGGAGGTCGCGCGGCTCGCCGGGGTGTCCAAGTCGACGGTCTCGAGGGTGATCAACGGCGAGCAGTACGTGAGCGCCAGGGCCCGCGACGCCGTGCACACCGCGATCACACACCTGAAGTACAGCCCGAACCAGGCGGCTCGCTCCCTCGCGGGCAGCAAGGCGAACGCCATCGCGCTGATCGTGTCCGAACAGGGCAGCAGGGTGCTGGGCGACCCGTTCTTCGCCGGCGTGATGCGCGGTGTCCACGCGGAACTGACCGGGCGGCGCATCCAGCTGCTGCTCATGCTCAGCCGCCCGGAGGACCACGAGGACCTCCTCGCCTACCTGGCGGGCGGCCACGTGGACGGCGCCCTCCTGGTGAGCCTGCACGGCGACGACCCGCTCCCCCACCTCCTGCAGGAGATCGGCCTCCCGGTCGTGGTCGGCGGCCGCCCGCTCGCCGCGGGCACGGTCCCGTTCGTGGACTCGGACAACTTCACCGGCGGCCTCGACGCCGTACGGCACCTGGTGTCGCTCGGCCGCACGAGGATCGCGACCGTGGCGGGCCCGCGCGACATGGCGGCGGGCCTCGACAGGCTGAGCGGCTGGCGCCGGGGCCTGGGCGAGGCGCGGCTGTCCGCGGACCTCGTCGTCGAAGCCGACTTCACGCCGGAGAGCGGCGCCGGCGCGATGGAGGAGCTGCTGCGCCGCGCCCCCGACCTCGACGCGGTCTTCGTCGCCGCCGACATCATCGCCCTGGGCGTGCTGCAGGTGCTGCACGCCCGCGGGCTGCGCGTGCCCGAGGACGTGGCGGTGGTGGGGTTCGACGACTCGCTGCTCGCGTCCACCGCGACCCCGCCGCTGACGACCGTGCGGCAGGACGTCGAGCAGCTGGGGCGGACGATGACCTGGCGGCTGCTGGGTGAACTGGCAGGCGACTCCGGATTGCCGCCCTCGCTGCTGCTGCCGACCTCGCTGGTGCGGCGGGCGAGCGCCTGAGGGTGGCCTCGCCGGCCCGGCGGGCCGGCGGACGTCGCCCTCGGTCACACGCACCTCTCGGCCGTGCCGGACGAGCCCCTGACACACGTGCCGTCCCACGAGCGGAGGCCGTCGCCCACCCGGCCGACCCCGTTTCCGCAGTGCGTCGGCACCGCGTCCGGTGCCGCGTTCCGTGCCGATCCCAGCACGCAGTGTTAACCCATTGGTCACATCTCCGGGAGCGCTCCCAGGTTTCCCAACTGTGACCTGAGCCATGAACAGCCAGGTCACCCAGCCAACGGCGCCGCAAAACGCCTGGTGCGGCCGGAAGTGTGTCTTGACACACGTTCGAAGCCGGGACGACACTCCTCCCCGTCTGGGAGCGCTCCCAGAACCCGCCGCCGAGACCAGAGGAGTTCTCCCGTGCGACACCGTTGGATCAGCGTGCTGATCTGTGCCGCCACCACAGCCGCCGTCACCACAGCGTGCGGGTCAGGCGGGGCCAGTCAGTCCGCGGATGGAAAGACCGAGCTGACGATCGCGACGTTCAACGAGTTCGGGTACGAGGAGCTGTTCAAGGAGTACGAGGCCGCTCACCCGGACGTCAAGATCACCCAGCGCAAGACCGGCCAGGGCCAGCCGCACCACCAGAACCTGTTCACCAAGCTCGGTGCGGGCTCCGGTCTCGCGGACATCGAGGGCGTCGAAGAGGGCTACCTGAGCCAGTTCATGTCGAAGGCCGGGCAGTTCAACGATCTCAAGGAGATCGGCCCGAAGGTCGAGGACGACCGCTGGCTCGCGTGGAAGACCCAGGCGATCACCACCAAGGACGGCAAGCTCATGGGCTACGGGACCGACATCGGCCCGCTCGCCATGTGCTACCGCAAGGACCTCTTCGAGAAGGCCGGCCTGCCGTCCGACCCCGAGGGCGTCAAGGCGCTCTTCTCGACGTGGGACGCGTACTTCGCGGCCGGTGACCAGTTCATCGCCAAGGTTCCCGGCGTCGCGTGGTTCGACAGCGCCGCCCAGGTCTACAACGCCATGCACAACCAGCTGGAGACCGGCTACTACGACAAGTCCGACAAGCTGGTCATCGACAGCAACACGGCCATCAAGGCCAACTGGAACACCGTGACCGCGGCTGTCGCGAAGGGACAGTCGGCCCGGCTCGGCGCGTTCAGCAACGAGTGGAACACCGGCTTCAAGCTCGGCAAGTTCGCCACCAAGACCTGCCCGTCGTGGATGCTCGGCGTGGTCGAGTCGCAGGCGGGTCCCGAGAACAAGGGCCTCTGGGCGGTCACCGACGCGTTCCCGAACGGTGGCGGCAACTGGGGCGGTTCGTACCTGACCGTGCCGAAGCAGAGCAAGAACGCGAAGAAGGCCGCCGAGCTCGCCGCCTGGCTGACCGCGCCGGAGCAGCAGATCAAGGCGTTCAAGGCCAAGGGCACGTTCCCGAGCCAGGTGAAGGCGCTCGACGCGCCGGAGCTGCTCGAGCAGACCAACGCGTACTTCGGTGACGTCAAGGCCGGCGCGCTGTTCGCCACGCAGGCCAAGAAGATCAAGGCCGCGCAGTACAAGGGCCCGGCCGACGGCCAGATCCAGGAGACGGTCGTCAGCCCGGCGCTGCAGTCCGTCGAGCAGGGCAAGAGCCCTGACGAGGCCTGGAAGGCAGCGGTCGAGGGTGCCCAGAAGGCGGCCAAGTAGTGACCGCCACTCTCTCCAAGGTGGACCGCGGGCGAGCGCAGGAGGCTCGCCCGCGGCCTCCGCGGCGGTACCGGCTGTCCAACCTGGACACCAAGGTGTCGCCGTACCTGTTCGTAGCACCCTTCTTCGTGCTCTTCGCGACGATCGGGCTCTTCCCGTTGCTCTACACGGCGTACGTCTCCCTGTTCGACTGGGAGGTCGGCGCCGACGAGCCGCTGTTCATCGGCCTGGAGAACTACCGGACGCTGTTCGAGGACGACCAGTTCTGGAACGCGCTGTTCAACACCTTCAGCATCTTCGTGCTCTCCAGCGGTCCGCAGATCGTCGTCGCGGTGCTCCTCGCGGCGCTGCTCAACGCGAACCTGCGCGCCCGCACCGGGTGGCGGATGGGCGTGCTGCTCCCCTACGTGGCGAGCCTCGTGGCGCTGACGATCATCTTCGGCAACCTGTTCGGCCCTCAGTACGGGCTGGTGAACGATGTGCTCGGGCTCATCGGCATCGACCCGATCGACTGGCAGGCCAGCACGTTCGGCAGCCACGTGGCCATCGCGTCGATGGTCAACTGGCGGTGGACCGGCTACAACGCGCTGATCGTCCTCGCCGCGATGCAGGCGATCCCCCGGGACGTCTACGAGGCCGCGCTGGTGGACGGCGCGAGCGCGCTGCGGCGGTTCTTCAGCATCACGCTCCCGCTGCTGAAGCCGACGCTGATCTTCGTGATCGTCACCTCGACGATCGGCGGTCTGCAGATCTTCACCGAGCCGAAGCTGTTCGAGCCCTCCGGCGGCAGCGGCGGCGGCACGGAGCACCAGTACCAGACCGTCGTCCTCTACCTCTACCAGTCGGCGTTCCAGGGCCTCGACCTCGGCTACGCCTCCGCCATCGCGTGGGTGCTGTTCCTGGTCGTCATCGCCGTGGCAGGCCTCAACTTCTTCCTCACCAGGAGGGCCGTCAAGTGATGCGACGACCGTCCTTCGCGATCTACGGCTTCCTCGCCGCGTTCGTGCTGGGCTCCGCCTTCCCGTTCTACTGGTCGTTCCTGGTCGCGAGCCGCGACAACTCGGTGCTGACCGGCGACTTCACGCTGGTCCCCGGCGGGAACTTCTGGTCGAACGCCGTGCGCGTGTTCGACACCGTCCCGTTCTGGAAGGCGCTGGGCAACAGCTTCATCGTGTCCGGCACGGTGACGCTGTCGGTGGTGCTGCTGTCGACGCTGGCCGGGTTCGCCTTCGCCAAGCTGAGGTTCCGCGGCCGCGGCGTGCTGTTCCTGTTCGTGGTGGCGACGCTCGCGGTGCCGACCCAGCTCGGCATCATCCCGCTGTACATGGCGATGGCCGAGTTCGGCTGGGCCGGTGAGCTCGAAGCCGTGATCGTGCCGAACCTCGTGACCGCGTTCGGCGTGTTCTGGATGCGCCAGTACCTCCTCGACGCCATCCCCGACGAACTCGTCGAGGCGGCGCGCATGGACGGCTGCAGCCTGTGGCGCGCGTTCTGGCACGTCGCCCTGCCCGCCGCCCGCCCGGCCGCCGCGATGCTGGGCGTGTTCACGTTCATGCAGTCCTGGAACGACTTCCTGTGGCCGCTGGTGGTCCTCAACGCGGACAACCCGACGCTGCAGGTCGCGCTGGAGAAGCTGCAAAGCGGTTACTACGTCGACTACTCGCTCGTCCTCGCCGGGACCACGCTCGCCACGGTTCCGGTCCTCATCGTTTTCCTCGTGCTCGGGCGGCAGATCGTCGCCGGTGTGATGCAGGGCGCCGTCAAGGGGTGAAAATGGAGAACATTGTTTTCCCGCAGGGTTTTCTGTGGGGAGCCGCGACCGCCGCGTTCCAGGTGGAAGGTGCGACCGACGTGGACGGTCGCACCGACTCCATCTGGGACGAGTTCTGCCGGCAACCCGGCAAGGTGGTGGGCGGCGACTGCGGTGAACCCGCCGCCGACCACTACCGGCGCTTCGAGCAGGACGTCGCCATGATGGCGGACCTGGGGATCAAGGCCTACCGGTTCTCGATCGCCTGGCCGCGCGTGCGGCCGGACGGCGGCAAGGTCAACCAGGCCGGGCTCGACTTCTACCAGCGGCTGGTCGACTCGTTGCTGGCGCACGACATCGTGCCGTGGCCGACGCTCTACCACTGGGACCTGCCGCAGACGCTCGAGGAGTCGGGCGGCTGGGCGAACCGCGACACCGCGTACCGGTTCGCCGAGTACGCCGCCGCCACCGTCGAGGCGCTCGGAGACCGGGTCGGCACGTGGACGACGCTGAACGAGCCGTGGTGCTCCGCGTTCCTCGGTTACGCCGCGGGCGTCCACGCACCGGGCCGCACGGAACCGGCCGCCGCCGCAGCAGCCGTGCACCACCTGCTGCTCGGGCACGGCCTCGCGAACGAGACCATCCGCGCCGCGCGGCCGGACGCCAAGGTGGGCATCACGCTCAACATGTACCCGATCATCCCCGTCGACCCGGACAACCCCGCGGACCTCGACGTGGCGCGCAGGCTCGACGGGCTGCAGCAGCGGATCTTCCTGGACCCGTTGCTGCGTGGTGAGTACCCGGCCGACGTCCTCGAGGACCTCGAGCCGTTCGGGTTCGGCGAGCACGTCCACGACGGCGACCTGAAGGTGATCTCGGGCCCGATGGACATGCTCGGCGTCAACTACTACACCGAGCACTACGTCAGCTCGACGCCCAACGGCGAGGCCGGTCCGTCACCGTGGATCGGCGTGCAGCACGCCTCGTTCCCGCCCAGGGACGCCCCCATCACCGACATGGGCTGGGAGGTCAGGCCGGACGGGCTCACCACCGTCCTCATGCGGGTGCACAACGACTACCCGCGCCTCCCGCTCTACATCACCGAGAACGGCGCCGCGTTCCGCGACGACTTCTCGGGCACCGGTGCCATCGACGACGTGGACCGCACCGGTTTCATCGCCTCCCACCTGCGCGCCGCCCACGCGGCGATCGAGGCGGGGGTCGACCTGCGCGGCTACTTCTGCTGGTCGCTGCTGGACAACTTCGAGTGGGCAGAGGGGTACGCGAAGCGGTTCGGCATCGTCCACGTCGACTACGACACCCAGATCCGCACGCCGAAGATGAGTGCGAGGTGGTTCAGCAGGGTGGCCCGCGACAACGCGCTGGTCGCCGTCTCATGACGGAAGGCAGGAGTCGCCGCCCCGGCCCGCGCATCGAGGAGGTCGCGCGCGTGGCCGGGGTGTCGAAGTCCACCGTGTCCAGGGTGATCAACGGCGAGAAGTACGTGAGCGAGCGGTCGCGCCAGGCGGTGCACCGCGCGATCGCCATGCTCGGGTACAGCCCCAACCACGCCGCGAGGACCCTGGCGGGCAGCAAGGCGAACGCGATCGCGCTGGTGATCTCGGAGCAGGGCAGCCGGGTCCTCGCCGACCCGTTCTTCGCCGGGGTCCTGCGCGGGGTGCACGCCGAGCTCGCCGGACACCACGTGCAGCTCCTGCTGATGATGAACCAGCCGCTCGACGGTGAGGACCAGGTCGCCTACCTCACCGGCGGGCACGTCGACGGGGCGCTCGTCGTGAGCCTGCACGGCGAGGACCCGTTGCCGAGAACGTTGCACGAGACGGGGCTGCCCACGGTGGTGGGCGGCCGTCCGCTCGTGGGCGGCACCGTCCCGTTCGTCGACGCGGACAACTTCAACGGTGCGCTGGGCGCCGTGCGGTTCCTGATCTCGCTGGGGCGCGAGAAGATCGCCACCATCGCCGGCCCGCACGACATGGCCGTCGGCATGGACCGCCTGAGCGGCTGGCGGTGCGGCCTCGCGGAACACGGCATGCCCGTCGAGCTCGTCGCGCACGCCACCGACTTCACCCCGGAGAGCGGCGCGCTCGCGATGGAGGACCTGCTGCGCCGCGCCCCCGACCTCGACGCGGTCTTCGTCGCCGCGGACATCATGGCGCTGGGCGCGTTGCGGGTGCTCCAGACGCGCGGCTACCGGATCCCGGACGACGTCGCGGTGGTGGGCTTCGACGACTCCGTGCTCGCCTCGACGGCCGTCCCCCCGCTCACGACGGTCCGGCAGGACGTCGAGGGCTTCGGCCGCACCATGACGTGGCGCCTGCTCGCCGAACTGGCGGGCGAGGAGAAGCTGCCGCAGTCGATGTTGCTGCCGACGTCCCTGGTGCGCAGGACCAGCGCCTGATCCATTCGCCGCGGAAGCTTTTCGCCCGAAACCCTGAACCAGCGCCCCAACCAGGCCGTATTACGACGTACGAGCGGATGACGAGCGGGGGCGCGGATGCAGGCGGGCCGATTCTTCGACGAGTCGCGGGACGATCCGGAGCTGCCGGAGACCGCGGTGCTGCGCGTGTTGTGGATGACCGCGCAGGGAATGGTGTGGCCGTGGCTGCTGCAGAGCATGTGCCGGCGCGACGCCATCAAGCACGCCCTGCAGGCGGAGCTGATCTGGGCGCCGGTGGGCGACCACCTCGGGTACCACATCACGGACGAGGGCCGGCGGCGGATCATGGCCTGGTACCAGGACCACCGGCCCGGTACCGGGGCTGACGAGGACGCGGACGACTGGCGCGCCGTGACGATGCGCTGAGCAGGCGGCCGCCGGGGAGGGTCGGCCGCTTCGCGCAGCGACGGCCGGCCTCCGCCAGGAGACCGGCCGCGTCACTCGCCTCAGACCGTGGCGGTCGCCTTCGCGGCCAGGCCCTCGATCACGCCGGCCAGCTTCTCGGTGACCTCCGGGTCGTCCACCGGGTGCAGTTCGGCGAAGCGCACCACGGAGCCCGGGATCGAGAGCGTGAGCTCCTCGGCCACCTCGGCACCGGCGATCTTCGCGGCCTTGCGGGCCTCGTCCTGCGCCCAGACGCCGCCGTACTGGCCGAACGCGGTGCCGACGACGGCGACCGGCTTGCCGGACAGGGCGCCGGCGCCGTAGGGGCGCGACAGCCAGTCGATGGCGTTCTTCAGCACGGCGGGGATGGTGCCGTTGTACTCGGGCGAGACCAGCAGCAGCGCGTCGGCCTCGGCGGCCGCCTCGCGCAGCTTCACGGCCTCGGCGGGGACGGTGCCCTCGTGGTCGATGTCCTCGTTGTAGAACGGCACGGAGCCCAGGCCGTCGAACACGCCGAGATCGACGTGCTCCGGCGCGATCTGGACCGCGGCCTCGGCGAGCCTGCGGTTGTGCGAACCGGAACGAAGGCTGCCGACGAGCGTGAGGATGCGGACGGCCATGACGTGACTCCCAGGTGCAGGCTGTGTTTGAACGACTACACCCTAAACGGGACGCGGCCCGTTTATCTTCCGTCTAGGCTGCGGAGGTGATCGACGGCACACCTCTTCCCCTCGCGGGCCCGCAGTCCGCCCTGCGCGCGGACGCCGTGCGCAACCGCGCGCTGCTGCTGGAAGCGGCGGCCGAGCTGGCGAGCGAGCGGGGGGCGGCGGCGATCACGATGGAGACCGTGGCGGCCGCGGCCGGGGTCGGCAAGGGCACCGTGTCGCGGCGCTTCGGCGACCGCAACGGGCTGTTGCAGGCGTTGCTGGACCGCTCGGAGGTCCTGTTCCAGGAGGCGTTCCTGAGTGGACCGCCGCCGCTCGGGCCCGGTGCGGACGCGGCGGCGCGGCTCAGGGCGTTCGGACCGGCCCTGCTGCGGCACGAGCACGCCCACCGCGACCTCTACCTCGCGGCCGAGCCGACGCCCGAGCGCCGCTTCTCCGTGCCCGCCCGGCAGTTGCGCCATCGACACGTCGCCCTGCTCGTGCGCGCCGCTCTCCCCGGTGCCGACGCGGAACTGCTCGCCCACACGCTCCTGGCGTCGGTGGACGTCGTGCTGGTCGACCACTTCCTCCGCCCGGGGGCATCGCTGGAGCGGCTCGAGAGGGGCTGGCACGACCTGCTCGACCGGCTCCTGCACTGAGGATCGAATCGAAATCGACGGTCGAACGGGATCGGTCGCCCGCCAAGGGTTGTAGCCGTTGCCGCCTTCGCCCTACGGTGCGTTCTGGGAGCGCTCCCAGAACGCAGCACCGTCGACGAGGACGGAGAACCTCAGTCCCATGAGATCGTTACCCCCACGCCTGCTCGCCGCGACCCTGCTCGCGACGCTCATGGCCGCCTCGCTGCACGCGTCGGCCGCCGCGGCGGACTACGAACGCGTGCTCAACGGAACGTTCGAGAGCGGCTCCGCCGATCCCTGGTGGAGTGGCGCCGGCGTCACGAACCGGGTCACCGGCGGCGAACTGTGCGCGGCGGTCACCGGCGGCACGACGAACCCCTGGGACGCGCTGATCGGCCAGAACGGTGTGCCGTTCGAGACCGGCCAGTCCTACACGTTCTCGTTCGACGCCCGTGCGACCACCGCGCAGCCCGTCACGGCCGCCGCCGGCGAGAGCGTCAGCCCGTACCGCGGCATCGCGAGCCAGCAGTTCGCGGTCTCCCCCGAGAAGCAACGGTTCTCCTTCACCTTCACGTCCACTTTGGACTTCCCGGACGCGGGCAACGGCCAGGTCGCGTTCCAGCTGGGCGGCCAGCCGTCCGACAACACGATCTGCGTGGACAACGTCTCGCTGGTCGGCGGCGTGAAGCCCCCTGGCGGCGTGAACCCCAACCCGGCCAAGAAGGTCCAGGTCGACCTGGTGGCGTACGTGCCGGGGCTGCCCAAGCGCGCGACGCTCGTGTCCAGCGCGACGACGGCCCAGACGTGGACGTTGAAGAACTCAGCGGGTGTCGCCGTGACGTCGGGCCAGAGCACGCCGAAGGGCGCGGACGCGACGTCCGGCGACTCGACGCACGTGATCGACTTCTCGTCGTTCGACACGCCCGGCACCGGCTACACGCTGTCGGTCGGCGAGGACACCAGCTTCCCGTTCGACATCTCCGCCGACCCGGTGAAGCGGCTGCGCTACGACTCGCTCGCG
This sequence comes from Lentzea sp. HUAS12, assembly GCF_024125735.1. Taxonomy (NCBI): domain Bacteria; kingdom Bacillati; phylum Actinomycetota; class Actinomycetes; order Pseudonocardiales; family Pseudonocardiaceae; genus Lentzea; species Lentzea sp. HUAS12. Next base: position 793,598 of record NZ_CP099738.1, on the reverse strand, counting down.
TTCTTCTACCACCAGCGCAGCGGCACTCCGATCGAGGCGCAGTACGTCGGTGACGAGTACGCGCGCCCGGCGGCGCACCTCAACGTCGCGCCGAACCAGGGCGACAACAACGTGCCGTGCCGCGCCGACCTCGCGTGCGGCTACACGCTCGACGTGCGCGGCGGCTGGTACGACGCGGGCGACCACGGCAAGTACGTGGTCAACGGCGGCATCGCGACCTGGCAGCTGCTCAACGCCTACGAGCGCGCGTCCCGCCTCGGCGACGCGACCGCGTACCGCGACGGCTCGATGAACATCCCGGAGAAGGCCAACGGCGTGCCGGACCTGCTCGACGAGGCGCGCTGGGAGGTCGACTTCCTGCTCAAGATGCAGGCGCCCGACGGCATGGCGCACCACAAGGTCCACGACGCGAACTGGACCGCGCTGCCCACCCGTCCCGAACTGGACGACCAGCCGCGCCGCCTGTCCGCGACCAGCACGGCCGCGACGCTGAACCTGGCCGCCGTCGCCGCGCAGGCGTCCCGGCTGTGGAAGAGCATCGACGCGACCTACTCCTCGACGTTGCTGGCGGCGGCCCGCAAGGCGTACGCGGCGGCCAAGGCGAACCCGGCCAAGCTCGCCGACCCGAACGACGGCACCGGCGGTGGCGCGTACAGCGACGACACCGTGACCGACGAGTTCTACTGGGCCGCCTCGGAGCTCTACGCGACGACCGGTGACGCGGCCTACCGCACCGACGTGACCGGCTCCTCGCACTACAAGGCGGCGAGCCTGAACCGCGGCGGGTTCCACTGGGGCGGAACGGCTCCGCTGGGCGACATCACCCTCGCCCTCGCCCCGAACGGCCTGCCCGCGGCGGACGTGTCCGCGATCAGGTCGGCCTTCGCGTCGGTCGCGGACCAGCACCTGACCGCGATGGCGGGCATGGGCTACGCCGCGCCGTACGACAACAGCACCGCGGGCTACGTCTGGGGCTCGAACTCCACGGTCCTCAACAACGCCCAGGTGCTGGCGCTCGCGTTCGACTTCACCGGCACCGCCAAGTACCGCGACGGCGTCTTCGAGGCACTGCACTACGTCCTCGGCCGCAACCCGCTCAGCACCTCGTACGTCGCCGGCTACGGCGACCAGGCGATGGTCAACGCCCACCACCGCTTCTGGGCCCACCAGAACGACCCGACCCTGCCGATCGCGCCGCCCGGATCGCTGTCCGGCGGCCCGAACAGCGCGTTGCAGGACCCGGTGGCGCAGCGCCTGCTCACCGGCTGCCCGCAACAGAAGTGCTGGGTGGACGACATCGGCGCCTACTCGGTGAACGAGGTGGCGATCAACTGGAACTCCGCCCTCGCCTGGGTCTCGGGCTGGGCGGCGGAGAAGTCCGGCACCCCGACCACGCCGAAGTCCGACTGCGAGGTGAACTTCAGCGCCGGCCGCTGGAACGACGGCCTGTCGGCGCAGGTGAAGATCACCAACACCGGTACGGCCGCGTGGACGTCCTGGAAGCTCGGGTTCGCGCTGCCCGGCACCCAGCGGGTCACCTCCGGGTGGTCGGCGACGTGGAGCCAGACCGGGCGGGACGTGACGGCGACGAGCATGTCGTGGAACGGCGAGGTCAAGCCGGGCAGGACCGTCCAGATCGGATTCAACGGGTCCGGGTCCGGGTCGGATCCGACCGTGTTCACGGTGAACGGGAAGACCTGCAAGACCGTGTGAGGCGACGCTCGGGAGGCGCGCCCGCTGTCACTTCGGTGGCGGCGGGCGCGCTGGCGTTTCGGGCGGGTCGTCCGCTCTGGCCGCTTCGGTGGCGGGCGCGCTGCCGTCCCAACGATCTGTTGGGCAGTCCGCCCCGCCCGCTGCCACTTCGGTGGCGGGCGCACTGTCCTTCAAGCGCTCCGGCAGGCCGCCCACCGCACCCGCTGCCACTCCGGCGCGCACTGCTGTTCCGGCGGTCCGGTGCGGCGAACGGCGGCGGCGCGGTGGCCCGGCCGGAGGGCCGGTGGCGCGACCACCAGGTCCCCACCTGGCCGACTCGCCGGACAACGCTGTCACAACCCGCCCGTCCCGGCCCTGCACAACCTGCCTCCACCTGCCGCTCACCACCCCTGTGAGCGCTAACAGGCGTCACCTGGCGTTATCCAGATGGAACTTGACGGACATGTTGTTAGCGATAACACTCGCCGCCTACAGCACTGTTGCCTGTCGGTGCCATCGAGGAGAAGCAATGAGGCTTGCCCGGATCGCGGCCACCACCGCACTGGCCGTCACGCTCGCCGCCTGCGGTTCGGCGCAGAAGACGGTCGACCAGCAGAGCGGGTCCAGCGAAGGCGCCCTGGTGGGCGTCACCATGCCCACCCGGTCGTCGGAGCGCTGGATCCACGACGGCGACAACATCAAGAAGGCGTTGGAGGGCAAGGGGTACAAGGTCGACCTCCAGTACGCGGAGAACGACATCCCCACCCAGGCCAACCAGATCGAGAACCAGATCACCAAGGGCGCGAAGCTGCTGATCGTCGCCTCGATCGACGGCACCGCGATCACGTCGCAGCTGCAGCAGGCCGCCGACGCGAAGATCCCGGTGATCGCGTACGACCGGCTGATCCGCAAGAGCCCGAACGTCGACTACTACGCGACGTTCGACAACTTCAAGGTCGGCGTGGAGCAGGCGAACTCGCTCGTCGCCGGGCTGAAGACCAAGGGCGAGGGGCCGTTCAACATCGAGCTGTTCGCGGGCTCGCCGGACGACAACAACGCCACGTTCTTCTTCAACGGCGCGATGTCCGTGCTCCAGCCGCTCATCGACCAGGGCAAGTTCGTCGTGAAGTCGGGCCAGAAGGACTTCAAGACCGTCGCGATCCTGCGCTGGGACCCGGCGACCGCGCAGAAGCGCATGGAGGACCTGCTCACCTCCACCTACGGCGGTGCCAAGGTCGACGGCGTGCTGTCGCCCTACGACGGCATCTCGATCGGCATCCTCTCCGCGCTCAAGAGCGGCGGTTACGGCACGGCCGGCCAGGCCTACCCGATCGTCACCGGTCAGGACGCGGAGGTCGCCTCCGTGAAGTCGATCATCGCCGGTGAGCAGTACTCGACGATCCACAAGGACACCCGCCTGCTCGCCGACGTCACGGTGAAGATGGCCGACGCGGTGCTCAAGGGCGGCAAGCCCGAGGTCAACAACACCAAGGACTACGACAACGGTGTCAAGGTCGTCCCGTCGTTCCTGCTGCAGCCCGTCCCGGTGGACAAGGCGAACTACCAGAAGGAACTGATCGACTCCGGCTACTACACCGCAGACCAGCTCAGGTAGGTCAGGTGTCCGACGAAATCCTGGTGATGCGCGGCATCACCAAGAGGTTCGCGGGGGTCACCGCGCTGCACGAGGTCTCGTTGACCGTGCGGCGCGGTGAGATCCACGCGATCTGCGGTGAGAACGGCGCGGGCAAGTCCACGCTGATGAAGGTGCTGTCCGGGGTGCACCCGCACGGTACGTACGAGGGCGACATCCTGTTCGAGGGCGAGCCGTGCGCGTTCAACGGCGTCCGGGACAGCGAGCGGCGCGGCATCGTGATCATCCACCAGGAGCTGGCGCTGTGCGGTCAGCTCTCGGTGGCGGAGAACCTGTTCCTGGGCAACGAGAGGGCGCGGCGCGGGTTCATCGACTGGAACCGCACCAACCACGAGGCCCAGGCGCTGCTCGACCGCGTCGGTCTGCGGGAGAACCCGACGACGCCGGTCAACGACCTCGGCGTCGGCAAGCAGCAGCTCGTCGAGATCGCCAAGGCGCTGTCCAAGGAGGTCAGCCTTCTCATCCTGGACGAGCCGACGGCCGCGCTGAACGACGACGACTCGCAGCACCTGCTCGACCTGCTCGACGGGCTGCGGTCCGAGGGCATCACCTGCGTGATCATCTCCCACAAGCTGGGCGAGGTCACCAGGATCGCCGACACCGTCACCGTGCTGCGCGACGGCAGGACGATCGAGACGTTGCCCGCCAAGGGGCTGAGCGAGGAACGCATCATCGCCGGCATGGTCGGCCGCGACCTCGAGCACCGGTTCCCGCCGCGCACGCCGGACGTCGGCGATGAGATCCTGCGCATCGAGGACTGGACCGTGCACAGCCCCGCCCAGCCGGACCGCAAGGTCGTCGACGGCGCCACGCTCACGTTGCGGCGCGGGGAGATCGTCGGTCTCGCCGGGCTGATGGGCGCAGGGCGCACCGAGCTCGCGATGAGCGTGTTCGGCCGCTCGTACGGGGTCGGCGTCTCCGGGCGCGTCGTGAAGGACGGCCGCGAGATCGACACGCGGACCGTGCGCGGGGCCATCGACCACGGCATCGCGTACGTGAGCGAGGACCGCAAGCGCTACGGGCTCAACCTGATCGACGGCGTGCAGCGCAACGTCTCGGCGGCGGCACTGGGCAAGCTGTCGAGCCGCGGCTGGGTCAACGAGAACGAGGAGTACACGGTCGCGGAGCGGTTCCGCAGGTCGATGGGCATCCGGACGTCGTCCGTGTCGACGCCGACGGGCACGCTGTCCGGCGGCAACCAGCAGAAGGTCGTGCTGGCGAAGTGGATGTTCACCGACCCGGACGTGCTGATCCTCGACGAGCCGACGCGCGGCATCGACGTCGGCGCCAAGTACGAGATCTACTCGATCATCAACGACCTCGCCGCCCAGGGCCGCGCGGTGCTCGTGATCTCCTCGGAGCTGCCGGAGCTCCTCGGCCTGTGCGACCGCGTGTACGCGCTCTCGGAAGGCCGCATCACCGGCGAGGTGAGCCGTGAAGAGGCCACGCAGGAACGTCTCATGCAGTTCATGACACGAGGACAAGGCTCATGACCACGAAGACCGCGCCCGCTCCTGCCACCGCTCCCCCGGCGCAGTCCCGGCGGTTCTCGATCAACCTGCGGCAGTCGGGCATCTACGTCGCGTTCGCGCTGATCGTCGTGCTGTTCACGGTGCTGACGGACGGGGCGCTGCTGCAACCGCAGAACATCTCCAACATCATCGTGCAGAACTCGTACGTGCTGATCCTCGCGATCGGCATGATCCTGGTGATCATCGGCGGGCACATCGACCTCTCGGTCGGCTCGACCGTGGCGCTGACAGGGGCGATCTGCGCGGTGCTGACCGTCCAATGGGGACTTCCGTGGCCGGTGGCGGTGCTGCTGACGCTGCTGTCCGGCGCGGTGATCGGCGCGGCGCAGGGCTACTGGATCGCGTACTTCGGCATCCCGGCGTTCATCGTGACGCTGGCGGGCATGCTGGTCTTCCGCGCGCTCACCCTGACCACGCTCGGCAACCAGGGCATCGGGCCGTTCCCCGACGAGATCCGGTCGCTGTCCAACGGCTTCACGGGCGGCTACCTCGGCAACATCGGCCTCGGCCCGCTGGGCGGCGCGGACCTGGTGAGCCTGCTCGCCGGTCTCGCGTGCGTCGCGGGCTTCGCGTTGTCGCAGTGGCGCAAGCGGTCCGCGCGGCTCGGCTACGGCCAGACCGTCGACCCGATGCCGGTGTTCGTGCTCAAGATCGTCGGCGTGGCCGTCGTCGTGATGGCCGTCGTCGTGCAGCTCGCCCGGTTCCGCAACCTGCCGTGGGTGCTCGTGCTGCTCGCGGCTCTCGCGCTCGGCTACTCGCTGATGGCGAACAACTCGGTGTTCGGACGGCACATCTACTCGATCGGCGGCAACCTGCAGGCCGCCACGCTGTCCGGCGTGAAGGTCAAGGCCGTCACGTTCTGGGTGTTCGTCAACATGGGCGCGCTCGCGGGGCTCGCCGGCGTGATCTTCGCCGGGCGGCTCAACCAGGCGGGCCCGACCGCCGGCATGTCGTTCGAGCTCGACGCCATCGCGGCCGCGTTCATCGGCGGCGCGGCGGTGCAGGGCGGTGTAGGCAAGGTCGTCGGCGCCATCACCGGCGGCCTGATCATGGGTGTGATCAACAACGGCATGTCGCTGATCGGCGCGCCCAGCGAACGCGTGATGCTCGTGAAGGGTCTCGTCCTGCTCGTCGCCGTCGCCTACGACGTCTGGACCAAGCGACGCGCCTGATTCGACCGGAAAGGCGGACATGGCACCCCTGCGCCACGTCGTCCTCACCGCGGTGCTGACCGCCGCGCTCCTCCCGTCCACTCCGGCCGCCGCCGAACCGCTCGTGCGGTCGGCGGCGGCCGCCGTCGAGGTGCCGAACCTCGGCGACGTCCGGGGCCACCTCACCCTGCCCACCACCGGCACCCGCGGCACGACCGTCACGTGGCGGTCGTCCGACAGCGCGGTGATCACCCCGACCGGTGAGGTGACCCGCCCTCCGGCGGGCGCCAGGCCGGCGAAGGTCGTGCTGACGGCGAAGGTCAGCCTCGGGCAGCAGAGCACCACCCGCGCCCTGACCGCCACCGTCGTCCCGTTGCCCGTCGCGGAACCCCTGGCGGGCTACGGGTTCTTCTACTTCACCGGTGAGAGCAGCCCCATCGGCGAGCAGATCTACGCCGCCGCGAGCAACGGCGACAACCCGCTCGACTTCTCCGAGGTCAACGGCGGCAGGCCGATCCTGAAGTCGAGCCTCGGCGAACTGGGCGTGCGCGACCCGTTCATCCTGCGCTCCCCCGACGGCGACAGGTTCTACCTGCTGGCCACCGACCTCAAGATCAACGGCGGCCGCGGCTGGGACGCGGCCCAGCGCACCGGCAGCCGGTCGATCATGGTGTGGGAGTCGACGGACCTGCGGAACTGGTCGCGCCAGCGCAGCGTCCAGGTCTCACCGCCGACCGCGGGCAACACGTGGGCACCGGAGGCGTTCTGGGACGCCCGGCGCGGCACCTACGTCGTCTACTGGGCCTCGAAGCTCTACGCGGAGAACGACCCGAACCACACCGGCACCAGCTACAACCGGATGATGTACGCGACCACCCGCGACTTCGTCACGTTCACCCCGGCGCAGGTGTGGATCGACCCCGGATACTCGGTGATCGACTCGACGGTCATCGAGCACGACGGCACGTACTACCGCTACACCAAGGACGAGCGGAACAACTCGTCGTCCTCGCCGTGCAGCAAGTACATCACCGCCGAGAAGTCCACCGACCTGCTCGACACGAGCTACGACTTCGTCGCGGAGTGCATCGGCAAGGCCACGCCGACGAGCCCCGGCCTGTCCGCGGGCGAGGGCCCGACCGGGTTCAAGTCCAACACCGAGGACAGGTGGTACCTGTTCATCGACGAGTACGGCGGCCGCGGCTACGTGCCGTTCGAGACGACCGACCTCGCGTCGGGCAGGTGGACGATGTCGACGGGCGCCCGTCTGCCCGCCTCTCCCCGGCACGGCACGGTCCTCCCGGTGACGCAGGCCGAGCTGAACCGCCTCACCGCTCCCCCGGCGCCGGTGAAGGCCGACAGCAGGGGTCTGGTCGCGCACTGGCCGCTCAACGGGTCCGCCGCCGACGCCACCGGTCACGGGTACGACGGCGTGCTCGCCGGCAACGCCACGTGGTCCGAGGGCTCCCTGTCGTTGAAGGGCGGGCACGTCCAACTGCCGAACAACCTGCTGACGGGCGCCTCTGCGGCCACGATCTCCGCCGACGTGCTGGTCGACCCGGCCCAGCAGACGCCGTACTTCCTCTACGGCTTCGGCAACACCGCGCCGAACGGGGTCGGCGACGGCTACCTGTTCAGCACCGGCGACACCTACCGGGGCGCGATCGCCACCGGCAACTGGGCGACCGAGCAGGGCGTGAACTCCGGCCGGGCACTGCCGCGCGGGGTGTGGAAGAACGTGACGCTGACCGTCGGCAACGGCGTGGAAGTGCTCTACCTGGACGGGGTCGAGGTAGCGCGCACGACCGGTGTCACGACCAGACCGTCCGACATCGGCGGCGGGATCACCACGGCCAACTACCTCGGCCGGTCCGTGTACGCGGCGGACAGGTCGTTGCTCGGCAGAATGAAGGACGTCCGCCTGTACAACCGCGCGCTCTCCGGCGGCGAGGTGGCCGCGCTCCCGTTCAACGCCACCCAGATCCGGTCGGTCACGCACGATTCGCTCGACGCGCCCGCGGTCGTCGGGTCCGGCAGGGTGGTGCTCCCCGTGCGGCCGGGCACCGACCTGCGGAGGGTCCGGCTCGGCTTCGAGCTCCCGCCGGGCGCGACCATCACCCCCGGCGGGCCGGTCGATCTGCGGAAACCCCGGCAGTTCGTCGTGCGGTCGGGGCGGGAGAGTCGGGTGTGGACGGTCGAGGCGCACGAGATGCGCAGCCCCGTGGTCCCAGGCCTCAACGCCGACCCGAACATCGTGGCGTTCGGCGACACCTACTACATGTACGCGACCACGGACGGCTTCGACGGCTGGAGCGGCACGAGGTTCTCGGCGTGGTCGTCGAAGGACCTGGTGAACTGGCGCGACGAGGGCGTGATCCTCGACCTCGGGCCCGACGTGAGCTGGGCCGACCGCAACGCCTGGGCGCCCGCGATCGCCGAACGGGACGGAAAGTACTACTTCTACTTCTGCGCCGAGGCCAAGATCGGGGTCGCGGTGGGTGACTCGCCGACCGGCCCGTTCACCGACTCCGGTCAGCCGCTGATCTCCCGCAACCCCGGCGGCGGCCAGGCCATCGACCCGGCGGTCTTCGTCGACCGCTCCGGGCAGCCCTACCTGTACTGGGGCAACGGTGAAGCACATGTGGTGCCGCTCAACGCCGACATGATCTCCTACGACCCGGCGAAGATCACCCGGCTCACCGGGCTGGCGGACTTCCGGGAGGGCCTGTTCGTGGTGGAACGCGCGGGCACCTACTACCTGAGCTGGTCGGTCGACGACACCCGCAGCGAGGACTACCGCGTGGCTTACGCGACCGGCCCCTCCCCCACCGGCCCGTTCACCAACCGCGGTGTGATCCTCGCCAAGGACCTGGCGCTCGGTGTGAAGGGCACCGGGCACAGCTCGATGCTCCAGGTGCCCGGCACCGACGACTGGTACCTCGCCTACCACCGGTTCGCCATCCCGGAGGGGGATGGCACGCACCGGGAGATCACGATAGACAGGATGGGGTTCGACCGGGACGGTTCGATCGTCCCGGTCAGACCCACCCTGGAAAGCGTCGCACCACAACGGATCCGGCCGCAGCACTGCCGCGCCCTGGTCACCTGATCACGAGGAGTTCGATGTCGCAGCGGGAACCCGCGCTCCACCGGGAACTGTTCGGCCACATCGGTGACACCGCCGTCCACCGGTACGTCCTGGCGTGGCCCGGTGGGCTCACCGTGCGCGTGCTGGACTACGGCGGCATCGTCCAGTCGCTCGAGGCGCCGGACCGCGACGGCGTCCCCGCCAACGTGGTGCTCGGGTTCTCCTCGCTCGACGACTACGTCAAGAACAGCCAGCCCGGCGAGAACAGGGTGTTCTTCGGCGCCGTCATCGGCCGGTACGCCAACCGGATCGCTCGCGGCGCCTTCACCCTCGACGACGTCGGCTACCGGCTGCCCGTCAACGACGGCCCGAACAGCCTGCACGGCGGGCCGAACGGGTTCGACACGCGGGTGTGGTCCGCGTCCGAACTGCGCGAACCGGACAGCGTGGGCGTGCGACTCGACCTGGTGAGCCCGGACGGGGACGGCGGGTTCCCCGGCGCCGTGGCCGCGCAGGTGACGTACCGCCTCGACCGGCACAACCGCCTCACGATCACCTACACCGCGACCGCGGACGCGCCCACCGTCCTCAACATGACCAACCACACCTACTGGAACCTCGCCGGCGAGGGCAACGGCGACGTGCACGGCCAGTCGCTGATGCTGAACGCCGGCCGGTTCTGCCCGGTCGACGAGACGCTGATCCCGGTGGGCGACCCGGTGGCCGTGGACGGCGGCCCGTTCGACTTCCGGCTGCCGACGGCCATCGGCGCCCGCATCGGCGCGCCGCACCCGCAACTCGGCATCGCGGGCGGCTACGACCACAACTGGGTGCTGGACTCCTCCGGGGCGTCGTTCGCCGCGCAGGCCTGCGACCCGGGGTCCGGGCGGCTGCTGACGCTGTGGACCACCGAGCCGGGCCTGCAGTTCTACTCGGGCAACTTCCTCACCGACGACCTGGTCGGCACCGGCGGCCGCCCCTACGGTCCCGGCGCCGGGTTCGCCCTGGAGACGCAGCACTTCCCGGACTCGCCGAACCGGCCGGACTTCCCCAGCACGGTGTTGCGGCCCGGCGAGGTCTACCACCAGGATACGGTGTTCCAACTGTCCACTGCGGACTGACTCAGGCCGCGTGCGCGCACGTGGGGCAGCTGCACTCGGCACACGTGCAGTTGGCGCACGAGTCGTCGCAGCCGTCGCACGCGCACCGGGCGTGGTTGCAGGTGGGGCAGTCGCAGTCCGTGCAGTCGCACTGCGCGCAGGAGTCCGCGCAGTGCGCGCACCGGCACTTGTCGCACTCGTCGTAGTGCACACCGCGATCCGTCACGTGTTCGCGGTGCAGGTGGCCGTCGTGCAGGTAGTCGACGTGGTCGCGGTGCACGACGGCGTCGTGGCCGCAGCCGGGACCATGGGTGTGGCGGTGCAGTTCGGCGGGAGCGTGGTCGACTGTCGTCATGGGACAGATGCTCATATGCGCAGACGACCACGACAAACCGGCGCGCCCGGTGATCATCCACCTGGGTGATGGCCGGCGCGCGCGAAGAACTCGGCGAGGACCGCGTTGTCCTCGTAGCCCAGCTCGTGGGCCGCGACCTCCTCCGGGGTGAACCACCGCAGCCGCTGGCCCTCGGTGAGCACCACCTGGTCGAGGTCGAGGTCCGCCTCGGCCCAGAACGTGTGCTCGATGCCGTAGGAGCGCTCCTCGGAGCACAGGTGGTGCACGTCGTCCGCCGCGAGGACGACGCCCATCTCCTCCTCGATCTCCCGCCTGATGCACTCGTGCGGGGTCTCGCCCTGCTCGAGGTACCCGCCGGGCAGGCACCAGGTGTTCGGGAACCTGATCCCGGGCTTGTCGTCCCGCAGGTAGAGCAGCACCCGGCCGGCGGGGTTGATCATCACGATGTTCGTTCCCTCGTCCACCGCCCGACTCTGCCCGCCCGATCCCATACCGTGCAAGCCGATGCGACACAACGGCTTTATCGATTCGACCGGTGAATCGACAGCTTGTCACCACGACTGGTCTGTTTCGTTCAAGATGGAGGGACACCGTTCGTGAGGAGGTCCTGTCGTGGCAGCCGAGTTCCTGGAGACCGCCCTGCGGGGGCTGTCCGCCGCCGACAGCGCGCTGTTCCGGGCGTTCGGCGCCGGGCCGATCCGCACCCCTCCGTTCGACCACGTCCACCACGCGTTCGAGGCACACGCCGCCCAGCGCCCGCGCGCGACCGCTGTGGAGCACCTCGGCGAGTCGCTGACCTACGCGGAGCTCGACGCCAGGGCCGGGCTGCTGGCCGAACTCCTCATCCGCGGCGGCGTACGTCCCGGTGACCACGTCGGCCTGTTCCTGACGCGGTCGATCTCCATGGTCGTGGGTGTGCTCGCGGTGCTCAAGGCGGGCGCGGCCTACGTGCCGCAGGACACCGCCACCGCGACGGAGGCCCGGTTGCGGCACGTCGTCCGCACCGCGCGCATCGACGTGGTGCTCACCACGAGCGCGGACGAGGTGCCCGACCACCTGGCGCGGATCATCGTGGTCGACGCGCTGCCCGACGTCAGTGCGTTCTGCCGCACCATCACCGCCGAGTCGGACGCCGCCGCCGTGGTCTACAGCGGTGCCACCGGCGTGCGGATCTCCCACGCCAACCTGTGCAACGTCCTGCTCACCGCCCCCGGATCGCTGGGCATCACGCCGGGGACCAGGGTGTCGCAACTGCAGGACATCGCCTGCGACCTGGCGATCTGGGAGGTGCTCGGCACCCTCGCGAACGGGGGCACCCTCGCGCTCCGCGGCGACGACGCCGAGCGGACGGCGAGCGGGGCCGACGTCGTCATCGCCACACCGGGCGTGCTCGCGTCCCTGGACCCCGAGGTCTGCCACCGCGTCCGCACGGTCGTGGTCGCCGGCGAACGCTGCCCGCAAGCGCTGGCGGACACGTGGTCGACCCGCGTGGCCCTGCACCTCGCGTACGGGCCGACCGAGGCCTCCATCGCCGCCGCGGTGCGGCGCCACGAACCGGGTGGCGGGCGGCTCAGCCTCGGCAGGCCGGTGCCGAACACGACGGTGTACGTGCTCGGCGACGACCTCCAGCCGCTGCCCGCCGGTGCCGTCGGCGAGGTGTGGATCGGCGGCGCCGGCGTGACCGCGGGGTACGCGGGCGACCTCGACCTGACGGCACGGCGGTACCGGCCCGACCCGTTCCTGAGGGGCGGCGGCCTGATGTTCCGCACCGGTGACCTCGGCAGGTGGACCGCCGACGGCGACCTGGAGCACCACGGCCGCGCCGGCGACCAGGTCGAGGTGCTCGGGTACCGCTTCGAGCTGGACGCGGTCACCGAGGCGCTGGAGGGGGCGGTGGGCTGCGAGCGCGCCACGACCCTGGTCCACGACGGGAGGCTCGTCGGGTTCATCAGTCCCGGCACGGCCGCGCCGGAGGTGGCCAAGCAGGCGGTCTCGCGGCGGTTGCCGCACTACTGCGTGCCGACGCTGATCGTGCCGGTCGACGCACTGCCCACGACGGATCGCGGCAAGGTCGACCGGCACGCACTTCTGTCCCGTTTGGACGGACGCCGTGCGCGGGCACTCCGCTCGCAGGTGTGAGGCACCCCGTGAACGCACCCCGCAGTGCGGCCCTCGTCGCCGAGGCCTTGTCCTCGCTCGAACCCGAGCACCGGGTGGTGGTCGTGCGGGCCTACTACCGCCACCGGTCCGTCGCCGAGCTCGCCGACGAATTGGGGCTGCCGCAGGACACCGTGAAATCGAGGTTGAACCACGGCCTGCACGCTTTGAGGGACGCACTGCGGGACAACGGGGTCATGGAGTCGTGAGCTCGAAGCGCTGCACGGTGACCGATCCGCCCAGTGCCTGTGTGGCGTGGTTGAAGATGCCGAACCGGTAGCCCATGAAGAACTGCCACTCGTTCTTCAGCGTGAAGCCGGTGCCCAGCGACGTGAAGTTCACCCCGTCGGTGCTGTAGGAGAACCTGGCCTGCCGTCCACTGCCGGGCCGGATGTCGGCGTTGGCGCGCAACCAGATCCGGGTTCCGGCGAGGTTCGCGCTCGCGGTCTCGGTGCCGGTGCCCGTGGTGTTCCAGTTGCCGTCCATGGTCAGCCCGTTGACCACGACGACGCGGTTGCGGCCGTTGTCGCGCTTGACGCCTATCCACGCCGAGGAGTCGCGCAGCATCGCGAGACCGGTGCGGTCGCCGTCGCGCATCGAGGTCAGGTCCAGCGCGACGGTGCCGGTCGACGTCGGGCCCTGGACGCGGTGGGTGAGGGTGTTGCGGGCGTTGTAGAGGTCGTTGGTGACGGTCGTCGTGGACAGCCGCAGGCCGTTGTTCACGCTGTACTTCGTGGTGTCCGGGTTGTGGTTCCACTCCCACTGCGGCTTGAGCACCGTGCCGTCGAAGGTGTCGACGCCGGTCATGGGTTTCACCGGCCGCGACGGCAGGTTCGGCATCGGGTAGTTCACGCCCCAGCCTCCGTTGGCGGTGGTGACGCGCGGCCAGCCGTCGGAGGTCCAGGTGATCGGCGCGAGCACCGGCACCCGCCCGCCGGGGTAGGCGTCCACGAACGCCATGTAGTACCAGTCGCCGTTCTGCGTCTGCACCAGGCCGCCCTGGTGCGGCACTCCCCCGCCCTGGATCGGGCCGGGCATGTCCAGCAGCACCTGCTGCACTGTGTAGGGACCGAACGGGCTCGACGCCTTGAGCACGTACTGGCCGTTCGCGGGCCTGGTCAGCCAGATGTAGTAGCTGCCGTTGCGCTTGTAGAACCGCGCACCCTCGAGCGTCCCGATGTTCGACGGGGTCTGGAACACCTGCTGCGACCGCACCTCCGACTTCCCGTCGGCCGAGAGCTGCGCGACGCTGATCGTCGTGTTGCCGTAGGCGACGTACATCGTGTCGTTGTCGTCGACCAGCATTCCGGCGTCGTAATAGCACTTGTTGATCGTCGACAGCTTCGACCACTGCGCGTCCACGGAGGTGGCGGTGTAGATGTGCGTCTGCGCGAAGTCGACGCAGCCACCCCAGTAGAAGGTGTTGTTGCTCTTGCGGTGGTTGAGGAACGACGCCCAGATGCCCCGCACGTAACCCCTGGCGCCGTTGAGGTCGTACTTGGAGCCGAAGTCCAGCCGTGGCACGGAATGTCCGGCGAACTCCCAGTTGACCAGGTCGTAGGAACGCAGGACCGGGGCTCCTGGCGAGTAGTGCATGGTCGACGCCGAATAGTAGTAAGCGTCGCCGACGCGGATGATGTCGATGTCCGCGAAGTCCTGCCACAGCACCGGGTTGGTGAAGGACGACGGCCTCGGTGTGGTTGTCGTTGTGGTTGTCGTGGTGGTCGTGGGTGTGCCGGTGTCGCCGCAGGTCGTGCCGTTGAGGCGGAAGGAGGCCGGTGCCGGGTTGGAGGAGCCGGCCGTGGCGTTGAACCCGAACTCGACCTTGCCACCGGACGGGATCGCCGCGTTGTAGCCGGCGTTGCGCGCGCTCACCTCCCCGCCGCTCTGCGTGATCACGGCGTTCCAGTGCTGCCCGACCTGCTGGCCGGACGCGTAGGTCCACTCCAGCGTCCAGCCGGTGATCGCGTCACCGGTGTTCGTGATGGACACGGATGCGCCGAAACCGCCCTGCCACTCCGAGGTCTTCGTGTAGGTGACCGCACAGCCGGGAGCCGCCTGCGCCGCCGTGCTCGCGGCGACTCCCGCCGCCACCAGGGTGAGTGCCGACAACGCGGCCGGGAACCACCTCATGATCGCGTCCACCTCTGGTTGGACTGGCCGTTGCAGGTCCACAGCACGAGCTTCGAGCCGTTGGCCGTCGCGGCCCGTTCGACGTCGAGGCACAGGCCGGCGTTCGCGTTGCGCAGCGTCCCGTCGGAGCCGAACGTCCAGCGCTGGTTCGCCTGGCCGTTGCACTGCCAGATGATGACGCGCGTGCCGTTCGCGGTGCCCTGGTCGTAGGCGTCGAGGCACTTGTCCCCGAACACGCGCACCTCGCCGTTCGGCCAGGACGTCCACCGCTGCGACGCGGGCGTGAGGCAGTCCTGGATCACGACGGCGGTCCCGGCCGCGGTGGACCCGTTCTCGACGTCGAGGCAGCGGTTCGCCCCCGCCCCGAGCAACGGGGACGTGGTGCTCTGCACCGGGCTCCCGCCCGTCACCCGGTACACGGCGACGCCGTGCGCGGGAACGGAGGCGGAGATCGTGCCCGTGGTGCCGGACGTGCCGCCGGTCCACAGGTCGGTGAGGGTGAAGGCGCTCCCCGACAGACCGGTCTGGGCGGCTGTGGTCGTGATGGTCGCGGTGGCGCCGCCCCGGTTGAAGAGGCCGACGGCGACCGAGCCGTCCGCGAGGGGTTTGGCGAACACCTCCGCGGCCCCGTCGTCGCGCACCCTCCGCCCTCCCGCACCGAGGGCGTCCTGGTTCACCGCGAGCAGGCGCTGGTTGCGCAGGACCGCGCTCACGTCGGCGGACATGGTGCGGATGTCGTTGCCCGCCATCAGCGGCGCCGCCATCAACGCCCACAGCGCGAAGTGCGAGCGGGACTCGGTGAGGGTGAGCCCGGGGCGCCCGACCACCAGCATGTCCGGGTCGTTCCAGTGCCCGGGACCGGACTGCGCCGCGAGCGGGGCGGTGACGTCGAGGACGTTGCCCACGCCCATCGGATAGCTGTTGACGTTGCCGTTCTGCCAGATGTCCAGCAGGTCCTCGGTGGTGCGCCACAGGTCGGCGACCTGCCCCCAGTCGTACCGGTCGCCGGTGATGGCGTGGAAGCTGTTGGGGTTGATGCTGTACACGATCGGCCGCCCGGTGGCGCGCAGGGCGTCGCGCATGATCGAGAACCGGGCCACCTGCTCGTCGCGGGTGCCGGCGCCCGAGCACCAGTCGTACTTGAGGTAGTCGACGCCCCAGGACGCGAACGTGCCGGCGTCCTGGACCTCGTGGCCCTTGCTGCCGGTCGAGCCGGGGTGGGCGCCGGTGGTCTGCGCGCACGTCCGCTCGTTCGGCACCTGGTAGATGCCGAACTTCAGGCCGCGGGCGTGGATGTAGTCGCCCAGCGCCTTCATGCCGCTGGGGAACTTCGACGGGTGCGAACGGAGGTTGCCCGCCGAGTCGCGCTGCGGGTCGAACCAGCAGTCGTCCACGACGACGTACTGGTAGCCGGCGTCGCGCATGCCCGACGACACCATCGCGTCGGCGGCCTGGCGCACCTGGCCCTCGGTGATGCCGCAGCCGAAGCTGTTCCAGCTGTTCCAGCCGAGGGGCGGGGTCTGGGCCGGGCTGCCGGGAGCCGCGGCGCTGGGACCGGTGGTGGGTGCGCCGGTGGCGGGACCGGCGGTGGCGGTGGCGGCGCTGACGGGAGGCGCGGTGACCGCCACCGCTGCCAAAGCGGCGATCCCGAGACGCGTGAGTTTCCTGGACCGGAAGGGCATCATCGCCCCTTTCTCCCCATGAGCGGCGCCACCGGTGTGCCGGTGGCGCCGGTCCCGGGTCAGCAGGTGGAGTTGGTCTGGGTCAGCAGGCCGAGCCGCCAGGGCAGGCGGTTGTAGTCGCCGCCGGCGTTGGGATCCATGCCCTGGTACAGGTAGCTGAGCCGGCACGGGCTGATCTCCATCGTCTGGTCGACGTTGGTGCGGACCATCTCGCCGTGGCTGATGTCGCGGGTCCACTGTCCACTCGGGAACGTCACGTTGTTCGCGCGGGCGAACGGGTTCGACTCCGTGTCGGCCAGCGCCGCCCACGGACCGGTGATCGAGGGGGCGGTCCAGGAGCGGAACCAGCGCCGGCCGTCGGTGCCGATCGCCTCGTGCACCAGCAGCCACTGGTCCTTCCCGGCGATCTTGTAGACGTTCGACGCCTCGAACAGCCGGTACCTGTCGCTGTCCTGCATGGCGATCACCGTGTTGGTGAAGCCGTTGGGGAACTGCGCGAGGTTCGTCTCGGACCGGTAGAGGTGGCCGTTGTCGTCGGACGAGAACAGGTAGCACTTCGCGGTGTCGCACACGGTCCAGAAGTCGACCCAGTAACCGTTGCCGATGTTGTCGCGGATGATCTGCGGCATGCCGTTGGCGTAGAAGTTCTTCGGCGTGGACCACGAGGACGGGTTCGAGATGTCGGACGTCGTGGAGTACGAGGCGTTCGACCCGGTCTGGTAGACGAGGTACCAGAGGCGTTGCGGCGCGAAGTAGAACACCTGCGGCGCCGCCCGGTAACCGGTGCCGATCCCGGAGCGGTCCAGGTAGTAGTGGGGTGCCGACGACGCCTGCGACCAGTCGGTGAAGCTGGTGTACATCAGGTTGTAGCCGTCGGTGTAGGTCGACGCGAAGACGTGGTACTTGCCGTTGTGGTAGACGACGCTCGGGTCCTTCACCGCGACGTTGGCGTGCGTGGAGTCCGGCTTCGGGCTGATCAGCTGCCCGCTCGAGGACCAGCGGAAGCTCGACGGGAGGGTGCCCACCGGCGGGTTGCCCGTGGTGGTCGTCGTCGTGGTGGTCGTGGTGGTGGGGCCGACGTCGCCGGTGCACAGGGTGCCGTTGAGGCTGAACGCCGACGGGCTCGGGTTGGCACCGGTGCTGGAGCCGTTGAAGCCGAACTCGACCTTCCCGCCGGTCGGGATCGTCGCGTTGTAGGAGACGTTGCGGGCGGTCACCTGGGAGCCGGACTGGGTCACCTGGGCGTTCCAGGCCTGCTGCACCTGCTGCCCGGCACCGAAGCTCCAGGTGAGCGTCCAGCCGTTGACCGCGTCACCGAGATTCGTGACGGCGACGGCCGCGGTGAAGCCACCGTCCCATTGCGACGGTGTGGAATAGGTGACCGAACAGCCGGGGGCGGCCGAGGCGGGCTGCTGGGCCACCGCGGTCAGCGCGGTGACCGCGATGAGCGGGACGGCGGCCAGGGCGGTGAGGCGGGCACGCCGGGACGGGGAGAACCGAGCGGGGGACATGATCACCCTTCGTCGCTGGGGCAGGGGTTCAGGCGCCGGCGCAGGTGGCGGAACCGACCGCCGCCGCACCGGAACCGGACGCGATGAAGCCGAAGGCCGCGGAGGCACCGGGGCCGATCGTGCCGTTGTAGGCGGCGTTGGTGACCGTGACCGAACCGCTTGCCGTGCCACCCCAGATCTGCGTCACGGTGTGCCCGCCCGGCAGCGTGAACCGGACGCTCCAGCCGGTGAGGGTCGACGCGGTGGGGTTGGTGACGACGACCTCCGCCTGGAAGCCGCCGTTCCACGTGCCGGTCACCCGGGGTGTCGCGGTGCAGGTCGCGCCGGGGTCCTGCGGGTCTCCGACGCTGCCGGGCACCGAGGACAGGGCGGTGAACCAGACCGCCGCCATCTTGCTGTAGCCCGCCGCGTTCGGGTGGATGCCGTCGGGCAGGTCCGCGACGGGCACGGCCGGGTACATGTCCACGACGTGCACCCGCTTGCCGGCGGCCGCTTTCGCCCGCAGCAACGGCACGATGGCGGCGTTGTAGTTGCGCACGGTGGCGTCGGCGAACCGGATCGGGATGATCGTCGAGACGAACACGTCCGCACCCGGTGCCTGTGCGGTGATCTTGTCCACCAGGGACGAGAGTCGTCCTGGCGCACCAGCGGGATCGCTGCCGTACATGTCGTTCGTGCCTATGTGCAACAGGATCGTGCGCGGGGTGTACGTCCTGAGCCAGTTCACGACGTTCGCGTCGACCTGAGCGATGGTCCAGCCTGGATGGCCTTCGTGGTTGCGGTCGGGCATGGAGCCGGGGCCGTCCGCGAGGGACCCCACGAAGTCGACGTTGCGCCCCGCGGCGCGCAGTCTCGTGCCCAGGTCGAGGCGGTAACCGCCGATCGAGCCGCCCTGGGTGATCGAGTCGCCCAGGGGCATCACCCTCACGGGATCGGCGGCTTGCTCCACAGTGGACTGGTCGGCGAGTGCGGGTGAGGCGGCCAGGAGGGTGGCGACCAGGGCACAGCACAGCGCGCGGAACGGGCTCGGCATGAGGAGCCTTTCGTCGACGGGGGTCAACGGCAGGGGCGGCTCCCAGCAATGTAACGACGGGTTCACACTGCGGTCAAAGCTAAATGTGAGCGCTAACTTTTAGCTGATCGCCTTGCTGCAGCACCGAAGGACGCATCTGGCCAGCTCTGCTGTTAACGCGAACATGCAAGTCACCGCGCTCGTGCCACCGAACCGCCTCCGCGCACGGGCATCGGCACCCGGTGCACCAGCGGGGTGCGGGAACCCCGACCCTCGACGAGCTCCACGAGCACCTCCACGGCCCGCTCCCCGAGCTCGCGCAGGGGCAGGGCGACCGTGGTCAGCCGGGGACGCATCCAGGAGGCGGCGGGGTGGTCACCGAACCCGAGCACGGACACGTCGCCCGGCACGGAGAGCCCCGCCTCCGCGAGGGCCTCGTAAGCCCCGAACGCCAGCCGGTCGTCGAAGCACACCAGTGCCGCGGGCCGATGCCGGCGCAACAGGTCCTTCGTGACGTCGTACCCGCGTTCGGGTGTCCACTCCGGACACGGGTGCACCCCGGCCACCTCGACACCGGCCCCGGAGAACACCTGCCGCAGCCCGGCGAGCCGGTCCGCGGCGTCGCGCCGGCCGGCACCCACCAGGTGAACACCGCGGTCGTGCCCGGCCTCGACCAGGACACGCGCCGCCGACCGGCCACCCCGCACCTCGTCGGGCACCACCGAGGGAAGACCCGACCCCGGGGCGCCGAGCACCACGGCGGGCCCGTACCAGAGCACGTCCGGCCGGCCACCCGTCGCCGGCCGCCCGCCGGCGAACACGACACCGTCCGCCCGCCGGTCGCGCAACGCCTCGACCAGCCCCCGCTCCACGGCCGGATCTCCCCCGGTCTCACCGACGAACAGCATGAACCCGCGCCGGTACGCCACCTCCACGGCACCCTTGACGGTGTCCCCCTCCAGGTCCGGCTCGGCACCGAGCACGAACCCGATCGTCCGCGACAGCCCCGCCCGCGTGTCGCCGCCGCCACGCCGATAGCCCAGCTCGTGCGCGGTCGACCGGACCCGCTGCTCCGCCGCCTCGGAGATGCGCAACTCGCGCGCACGGCCGGTCAGCACGAGAGAGGCGGTCGTGACCGACACCCCGCTCGCCGCCGCCACGTGGGCCAGGGTCACACGCGTTCGTTCCGCCACGGGTCCGGCTCCTACCTTCGAGGGCCGCTTTCCGCGGGAGGTGCGCGCTTTCAGCGGACGGGGCTGGTCGGGGATGTGGCCTCCGGTGGCCGCGCCGGCGTTGTGGAGGGCACGCCGGTGGACGGAGGCGGTGGACACCTGGGTGGGGTGCGGGCTCGGGGCTGGGCTGGCTGGGTGTGAGTGGAGGCGGGCCGGCGTGTGGACTCAGAGGTGGGCTCGGAAAGGCGAGCTACATGGCCGCCAACTACTACGTCGCCACGCACGGGTGTGGGCCAGGTGTCCGGCGGTAGCTGTCGCACCCCGCCGGGCACGCGAGAGTCCCCGGCCTCCCGGCCGGGGACTCCGCCTCGCCCGCCGCCGCCTCAGCGGGCGAGACGTCACGCCGACCGCCTCACGAGCAGGCGATGCCGTTCAGCACCGGCGAGGAGAACGGCGGTGTGCCGTTGTAGTTCGCGTTGTAGCCGATGCTCACCTGGCCGCCGGACGACAGCGAGCCGTTCCACGCCGCGTTCGCCACCCGGACCTGGTCGCCCTGGTCGGTCCACGTGCCGTTCCAGCCCTGGGTCACCGAGACGCCGGGTGCCGAGAACGAGAAGGTCCAGCCGTTGATCGCCGAGCCGCGGTTCACGATCACGATCTCCGCGGAGTAGCCGCCCTGCCACTGGCTCGTCACGCGGTGGGTCGCGGTGCAGCCGCCACCGGGGTTGCCACCGCCCGACGTGGTGGTGGTCGTCGTGGTCGTGGTGGTCGTGATCGGGCCCGCGGCCATCGCGAGTTCGTAGGCCCGCTGGGGCACGAACTGGCCTGCGGGGGCGATGCAGCCGTCCGACTCGCCCGGCAGTTTGATCCACAGGAACGCGTCGATCTTCGAGTCGCCCGTGTTCGTGGTGCTGGGCGTGCCGATCGCGCGCCCGGACGGGTCGCACCACTCGCTGCCGGCGGGGCCGTTGCCGTTGCGGCTCGTGTCGACCACGGCCTTGAGGCGGCCGTCACCGACGGCGTTGAGGACGTTCTTCGCGAAGTTCACCTCGTCGGAGGTGGCCCGGTAGTTGGACACGTTCGTCGAGATGCCGTCGGCGCTGTTGGAGATGTCCGCGCCGCGCAACCGGTTCGCGGCCTCGGAGGGGTTCAGCCACGACGAGTGGCCGATGTCGAAGTAGACCTTGGCCTGACCGGAGCCCGCCTTCAGCTTCTTGCCCGCGTAGGCCATCGACGCCTTGGTCTGGTTCTGCTGGTCGGTGCTCTGGCAGTTGGTCATCAACGGCAGCACGTCCGGCTCCAGCACGATCGTCGCCGGACGGCCCGCGAGTCCCGCCGCCACCTCGTCGACCCACGCCCGGTAGGCCTCGTGGGACGGGGCACCGCCGCCGCTCGCCCCGCCGCAGTCGCGGTTGGGGACGTTGTAGACCACCAGGATCGGGATCTTCCCCGCGGCCGCCGCCGCACCGACGAACGAGCTGACCTCCGACCTCACCGTCGACGTGTTCGTCGTGGTGTACCACCGCGCCTGCGGCACCGAGACGATGCGGTCACGGATGACCGCCGCCCGCGAGTCGCCGGGGTTGGCGGCCACCCACCGCGCGCTCGAGCTCGACGGGTCGACGTAGAACGCCGACTCGGCGGCGCTGACGGTCGCACCGCCGCTGACGACCAGGGCGGTGACCCCGGCGACGACCGCGCCCGCTAGTGCGCACGCGCCCGTGCCCCGCTTCCACCGTGTCATCGTGTCTCCAGTTCGCTCGGTTGCAGTGATTCGGTTCTCGCAGCGTCATTGCCGCCCAGAAGTGGGAATCAGATGCGAATGCGAGTTCGGGCCAACGTAACCACGGAGCACTGAATCGTCAACGGCGGAAGTGAAGCGCGTCGACGACGTCGAGGAAAGTTTCGAAAAGTCCGCCGAGAATGCGATCATGGCGTTGACGTGCTATTTGGGAGCGCTCCCGCATCCAGGGTAGGCCGATCAGGGTAATCTGCTGTCGAATTCGACAACGACTTCTTGTGAGCCCCGTCGAACTGCTGCGACACTCCGGGAACGGCACCGGAGGGCGTTGGCGGAACACCACCGCGGATTCGACGCCCACCGAGATCCGGCAATGGCGCACCGGGTCCGGCCACCGCACTGACCATCACCCGTCCTGCATTCGGGTCGACCTCGGAAAGCGTGGAAGATGAAACTGACATCGAAGTCAGTGGCCCTGATCCCGATCATCGCCACGGTCGCGACCGCCGCGATCGGCGCCACCCTGATCGCCCCTCCCGCCGCGAACGCGGCGACCACCCTCGCCGCGGCGGCCCAGCAGAGCGGCCGCTACTTCGGCACCGCCGTGTCCGCGAGCAGGCTCGGCGACTCGACCTACGTCGGCATCCTGAACCGCGAGTTCGACATGGTCACCGCCGAGAACGAGATGAAGATGGACGCCACGGAGCCGAACCAGAACCAGTTCAGCTTCACCAACGGCGACCGCATCCTCAACCAGGCCCGCAACCAGGGCAAACGAGTCCGCGGGCACGCGCTGGCGTGGCACTCGCAACAGCCGGGCTGGATGCAGAACATGTCCGGCACGTCCCTGCGCAACGCGATGCTCAACCACGTCACCCAGGTCGCGACCTACTACCGCGGCAAGATCTACGCCTGGGACGTCGTCAACGAGGCGTTCGCCGACGGCAGCAGCGGCGCTCGCCGCGACTCCAACCTCCAGCGCACCGGCAACGACTGGATCGAGGCCGCGTTCCGCGCGGCTCGTGCGGCCGACTCCGGCGCGAAGCTCTGCTACAACGACTACAACACCGACGACTGGTCGCACGCCAAGACCCAGGCCGTGTACCGGATGGTGCAGGACTTCAAGTCCCGCGGCGTCCCGATCGACTGCGTCGGCCTGCAGTCGCACTTCAACCCCAACAGCCCGGTGCCGTCGAACTACCAGACGACGTTGCAGAACTTCGCGAACCTCGGCGTGGACGTGCAGATCACCGAGCTCGACATCGAGGGCTCCGGCAGCGCCCAGGCCCAGAACTACCAGCGGGTCACCCAGGCCTGCCTGGCGGTCGCGCGCTGCACCGGCATCACGGTGTGGGGCATCCGCGACACGGACTCGTGGCGCGCCTCGGGCACCCCGCTGCTGTTCGACGGCAGCGGCAACAAGAAGGCCGCGTACAACTCAACGCTGGACGCGCTCAACGCCGGTGGTGGCACCGACCCGACGACGACCACGACGACCACCACCACCACGACAACGACGACCAGCAACGACCCCGGTACCGGCGGCTGCACCGCGACGGTGTCGCTGAACCAGTGGAACGAGGGCTTCGTCGCCACGATCAAGGTCACCGCGGGCTCCAGCGCGCTGAGGGGCTGGACCGTCACGACCACGCTGTCGAACGGCACGGTCACGGGCGCGTGGAGCGCGACCCGCAGCGGCAACAGCGGAAACATCAACTGGACCAACGTGGACTACAACGCCTCCGTGCCCGCGGGCGGGTCCACCGAGTTCGGCTTCCAGGGCAGCGGCAACGGATCGGGCCTGAACCCGTCCTGCACGGCGCGCTGACGTCCGGCACCACACCACAGGCAGGCCCCGCGGAGTCGGCGTGACGTCCTCCGCGGGCGCCGGCCTGCCCTGGAACTCCCTGTGAGAGAACGAGGTCATCGTGACCCTCCGCAACCCCACCTTTCCGCGCACGACCAGGTACCGCGTCATCGCGGTCATCGCGGCGGTGCTGTCCGTCGTCGCCGCCATCGCCTTCGCCTCGGTGCCGCAGCAGGCACACGCCGCGTCCCTCACCCAGGTCACCGGTTTCGGCACCAACCCGACGAACCTCAACATGTACGTCTACGCGCCGGACCGGCTCGCCGCCCGGCCCGCGCTGCTCCTGATGATCCACTACTGCACCGGGACGGCGAGCGCCGTGCACAACGGCGGCGGGCGCGACTACGTCAGCGCCGCGGACCGGTACGGGTTCGTGATCGTCTACCCCGAGGCGACCAGGGACGGCCGCTGCTTCGACGTCTCCACCCAGAACGCGTTGCGCCGCAACGGGGGCAGCGACTCCACCGGCATCATGTCGATGGTGTCGCACGCGCGGCAGCGCTACAACGTCGACCCCTCGCGCATCGTGGTCTCCGGCATCTCGTCCGGCGCGATGATGACCAACGTGCTGGCGGCCGAGTACCCGGATGTGTTCAGCGCGGCGTCGGCCTTCGCGGGCGTTCCCGCGGGGTGCTTCGCGACGACCGACGGGTCGCTGTGGAACAGCCAGTGCTCGGGCGGGACGCTGCAGAAGACCCCGCAGCAGTGGGGTGACCAGGCGCGGGCGATGTTCCCCGGTTACACCGGCGCCTACCCGCGGATGCAGCTGTGGCACGGCACCAACGACACGACCCTCGCGTACCCGAACTTCGGCGAGGCGCTCGACCAGTGGACGAACGTGCACGGGGTCAGCAGGACGCCGGTGTCGACCGACCAGCCGCAGTCGAACTGGACGCGCACCCGGTACGGCGCAACGGGTGTCGTCGAGGGCATCAGTGCGCAGGGCACCGGGCACGACGTGCCGACCGCGGGGATGGTCTCGCGCGCCATCACGTTCCTGGGCCTGGACCGGCCGGGCACCGACCCGACCACCACGACCACCACCACTACGACCACGACGACCACGCCACCGCCGTCCGGTGGGTGCGCGGTCACCGCGTCGGTCAACGCCTGGAACACGGGGCTGACCGAGACGATCACGATCACCAACACGTCCACCACCGCGGTGAACGGCTGGCAGCTGCAGTTCACGCTCCCAGGTGGACAGGTCATCACCGGCGGCTGGAGCGCGACCTACTCGCCCGCGAGCGGCCAGGTCACCGCGCGGAACGTGAACTACAACCCGCAGATCCCGCCGAACGGGTCGATCTCGATCGGCCTGCAGGCCACGCACACCGGCAACAGCGCGGCCGCGACCGGGTTCTCGCTCAACGGCGCAGTGTGCGGTGTGCGATGAGCCGGCACAGGTCCGTGCTCGCGGCGGCCGTCGCGAGTGCCGTGGTGCTCCTGGGTGCTGCGGGCGTCGCCGCGGGCGGTGCCGGCGAGGTCAGTGCGGGCGAGGTCGGTGCCACGACGGCGGGGTGCGGCAAGTCGCCCGCGTTGACGAGCGGCCAGCACACGATCAGCAGTGGCGGACAGAACCGCACGTTCTTCCTGCGGCTGCCCGCGAACTACGACAACAACCGCCAGTACCGGCTGTTCGTGGGGTTCCACTGGCTCAACGGCACGGCGAACGACGTCGACTCCGGTGGCGGCGACGGCTACAACTGGTCGTACTACGGGCTCCGGCGGCTGTCGGACGCGGCGGACAACGGCACGATCTTCGTCGCACCGCAGGGCAACAACAACGGCTGGGCCAATCCCGGCGGCCAGGACCTGACGTTCGTCGACGACCTGCTCGCACGGCTGGACGCGGCGCTGTGCCTCGACACGGCCCAGCGCTTCGCCGGTGGCTTCAGCTACGGCGGGGCCATGTCGTACGCGGTCGCCTGTGCCAGGGCGACGGTGTTCCGCGCGGTGGTCGTGTACGCGGGCGCCCAGCTCAGCGGGTGCAACGGCGGTACGCAACCCGTTGCCTACCTGGGCATCCACGGGATCAGCGACACCGTCCTGAACATCTCGCAGGGCCGGGCGCTGCGCGACACGTTCGTGCGCAACAACGGTTGCACGGCGCAGAACCCGCGGGAACCGAGCGCGGGCAGCAGGACCCACGTCGTCACCGCGTACAGCGGCTGCCGGTCCGGTCAGCCGGTGGTGTGGGCGGCGTTCGACGGCGGGCACACCCCGGCGCCGGTCGACGGGGGCGGCGACGGCTGGCGCACCTGGACGTCCGACGAGGCGTGGAGGTTCATCAGCCAGTTCCGCGGCAGCGAACCGACGAGCACCACGACCACGACGAGCACGACGGGGCCGACCACCACCACCTTGCTCCCCGGTCAGGGGTCCTGCCGCGTGGGCACGACGACCAACGCCTGGAACAACGGCCTCACGGCGAACATCACGATCACCAACACCGGTCCCACCCCGGTCGACGGCTGGTCGCTGGGGTTCACCCTGGCGGCGGGGCAGACGATCACGGGCGGCTGGAACGCCACCTACTCCCCCACCTCGGGACAGGTGATCGCCCGGAACGTCTCCTACAACGCGACCATCGCGCCGTACGCGTCCACCACCATCGGCTTCCAGGCCACGCACACCGGCGACGCGGCCGCACCGGCCTCGTTCAACCTCAACGGCAGGACCTGCACGACCGCCTGACGATCCTCACCCTCCCGAGGCGGTGAAGTTCTCCGCCAGCACCGCGATGGCGTCCGGCCCGGTCCGGCAACACCCGCCGACCAGCCGGGCGCCTTCGCGCACCCACTCCCCCGCCGACGTGGCGAACCCGCCGCCGTCCCCCGTCCACGACCGGTCACGCGCGTCCCACCGCTCACCGCTGTTGGGGTACACGACGACCGGCAGCCCGGTCACGTCGCGCGCCACGGCGACCGCGCCGGCCGCGTCCTCCGGTGCGCAGCAGTTGACGCCGACCGCGATCACCTCGTCCACGCCGGCCACCGCCGCGAACGCCTCCGCCAGCGGCTGGCCCGCACAGGTCCTGTCGCCGCGCACGCTGTAGGAGAGCCAGGCGGGCACACCGCTGCCGCGCACGACCTCGAGCACGGCCTCGGCCTCGTCGACGTCCGGGACGGTCTCGACGGCGAGCACGTCCGGCGCGGCCTCGCACAACACCTCGATCCGCGGCCGGTGGAACCGCGTCAGCTCCCGCGTGCTCAGCCCGTAGCGGCCGCGGTACTCCGAACCGTCCGCCAGCACCGCCCCGTACGGGCCCACCGACGCCGCGACCCAGCGCGGTCCGTCCACATCGGACGCGGCGGAACGGGCGAGTGCGACGCTGGACCTGAGCAGGCGTGCCGTTTCGCTCTCGCTGATCCCGCGCTTCGCGAAGCCGTCGAAGCTCGCCTGGTAGCTCGCGGTGATGGCGATCTCGGCTCCCGCGCGGAAGTAAGCGAGGTGGGCGGCGCGGACGGCGTCCGGGTCGGTGAGCAGCAGCCGCGCCGACCACAGCTCGTCGGACAGGTCGTGCCCGGCCAGCTCCAACGCCGTCGACATGCCGCCGTCGAGCACCACCACTCCGCGCGACAGCGCTTCCGCCAGCTCCATCCCGGCGAGTCTACGGACCGCGCGGGCGGAGGGGTGCGCGACAGCCGCTCCGCCGTGGGCCGCGCACCCCTCCAGGACGATTCACGGGCGAGTTCGGCCTGTGCGCGCCGCGTTTCCGCACAGGTGACGTCGTCCCGCGACCGTCCGCCGGATCGCCCGCGCACCGCCGGCGCGGACGAAGACCGCAGTGGACTTCAGGCGGTTCCGCGGTGTGGTGCCGGGTCCGGCGTGCTGGCCCGCCGCGAGAGCCTGGGTGGCAACAACATCAGCGGTGGCGGCTGCTTGCCCTCCAGCTTCGCCACCAGCAGGTCGACGGCGTGCCGCCCCAGCTCCTCCGCCGGCAGCCGCACCGACGTGAGCAGCGGTGACGTCTGCTCCGCCAGTTCGTCCGGGCAGATCGCCACGACGGCGACGTCTCCCGGGACCTGCCTCCCGGCCGCCCGCAGGCAGGTGGTGATCCACCCCAGCGCGGCCTCGTTGTGCACCACCAGGGCCGTCATCGACGGGTGCGCCCGGATCAGGGCCTTGGTGGCCCGCAGCACCGAGTCGTGGTCGCCCTCCACGGCCAGCGCGGTCGCGGCGACCCCGCGGCGCATCGCGGCCGCGCTGAAGCCGTTCATGGTGCGGTGGGCGAAGCCGGTGCTGCGCCGGTAGACGGCGCTGGGCGCGCCCAGGAAGCCGATCGACCGGTGGCCCAGGTCCGCCAGGTGGTCCACGCACTTGGCGCCGGCCGCCTCGAAGTCCAGGTCCACGCAGGTGAGGCCGCGGGCCGCCGCGGGGTGTCCGATGAGGACGGACGGCTTGGCCAGCTGCCGCAGCAACGGCACCCGGTCGTCGTCCATCTCCACGTCCATGACGAGGAACCCGTCGACCTGGGCGCCGTTCGCCGCGCGGCGCAGGCCCGCGGCGCCGTCGTCCGCGGTCATGAGCAGCAGGTCCATGTCGTA
The DNA here is from genome assembly GCF_024125735.1 of Lentzea sp. HUAS12. Taxonomy (NCBI): domain Bacteria; kingdom Bacillati; phylum Actinomycetota; class Actinomycetes; order Pseudonocardiales; family Pseudonocardiaceae; genus Lentzea; species Lentzea sp. HUAS12. Next base: position 765,201 of record NZ_CP099738.1, on the reverse strand, counting down.
GCGGCGGGCGGTGGTGACCGCGGCGGTGACGAAGCGCATCACCGCGGGCAGGTGGGTGCCCGCGCGCAGCGGGAGGACGAGGCCGATCACGTTGGTCCTGCCCGCCGACATCGTGCGGTCGGAGGCGTGCGGCTGGTAGCCCAGGGCTCTGATGCTTTCGCGAACTCTCGTCTTCGTGTCCGCGGAGATGGACCGCTTGCCGGTGAGGACGTAGGAGACCGTGCTCGGGGCAACCCCGGCGTGCCTTGCGACGTCCGCGATGGTGACCACACAGCCTCCTCTCGCGCTTGCGCTCAGTGAGCGTGTCGACACCATAGGGAGCACCTTCTGATGACATCAAGTGTTATGTGCGCGTTAACATTGCGAATTTCAGGTGGTCCAGACGAATTCGGCACCGTCTGGAAAGTTGCCGGACGGAAAACACGAGCAGGCCGGAAGAGCGTGCCCACGCGGCACGACCTCAGCGAACGAGACCGGTCGCATGGGCACGCTCACATCCCACGGCTCAGAGCGCCGGGTAGGCGTTGCGCATGAGCTCCTGGAACTGGGCGGAGAACCATTTGCCCGAGATCGGGGCGTTGCCGAGCGCGCCGGACATGTTGTTGCCGTTGCGCACGTTGCCGGTGTACGTCGGGTCGCACATCCGGTCGAAGCCCTTGCCCTCGTTGTTCGGGATCTCCTCGCTGGCGCCGTCGGACTCACCCGGCGGCTTCATCCAGACGTAGGCGTCGATGCCCGACTCCGGGGCCGCCTTCGGGCGCTCGCCCAGACCGGCACCGGCCTGGTTGCACCAGTTGCCGAGGTGGATGCGCCGGTCGATCTTGCCGCCGTTGACGTAGGCGTCCACGCTCGTCGTCGGGCCGGGGCCCGTCGGACGGGCGCTGCCGCCCCAGCCGTTGCGGCTGGTGTCGATCAGCACGCCGACGTTCGAGTCGAAGCCCGCCTGGATGGCCCGCTGCCGGAACGCCTGCGCGTAGGACAGCCCGTCGACGTACCGGTTCCAGTCCACCCACTTCGACTGGCGGACCGAGGTGCCGTTCACCGAGTCCTCGATCTTGAAGTACGGCTCCTTGAGCGCGCCGTAGTTCGCGGTGTTGGCGATGAAGCCGACGACGTTGGCCTTCGTGCTGCCGGACGCGTTGGCCGCCTGGAAGAGCAGCTCGGCGGTGGGACCGAAGTTGTCGTCCCAGCCGATCCAGCCGTGGTGGCCGATGTCGAGGTAGTTGTAGACGTTCGGCACCGCACCCAGCTTCGCGAGCGCGTAGCCCACGCCGGTGACGTAGTTCCCGTTCGCCTTCATCGTGTCGCAGGCCGCCACCGCGGTGGGACGCGGGGACACGTTGGTGATCAGGTTCGGCAGGGAGTCGATCTCCACCGTGGTCACGATGCGCAGGCCCGAGTACGCCGGCCTGGCGAGGATCGCCGCGATCGGGTCGATGTACTCCGACTTGTAGCGGTCGATCTCGTTCGCCTTGAGCTCACCGTTCGACGCGAGCGCCGAGCAGTCGCGACCGGGCAGGTTGTAGATCACCAGCTGGATCACGAGTGGTGAGCCCGCCGCCTGGCGCACCGCCTCGTCCAGGTGACCGACCAGGCCGCGCGAGTCGGCCGTGCCCGCGATCGCCGCGATGCGGTCCAGCCACACGCCGGTCGGCTGGTTCGCGACCCTGCTGCCGCCCGGCTCGGCGTTCGCCTTGGCCGCCCAGTCCGGGTTCACGTACTGCTTCGCACCGACGTACGGGTTGTCGACCCGGTTGCCGGGGCCGGGGCCGTTCGACGTCGTGGTCGTGGTGGTCGTCGTCGTCGTTGTGGTGGTGGTCGTCGTCCCCGGCTGACCGGTGCACGTCGTGCCGTTCAGGGTGAACGTGGACGGGTTCGCGTCACCGGTGGCGGCGTTGCTGCCGTTGAAGCCGATGTCGATCGACGCGTTGGTGCCCAGGCTGCCGTTCCACGACATGCTCGTCGCGGTCACGTCCTTGCCGGACTGCGTCCAGTTCGCGCTCCAGCCCTGTGCCACGCGCTGGCTTCCGGGGAACGAGAACTTGAGCGTCCACCCGCCCGAGATCGCGTCACCGAGGTTGGTGATCTTCACCGCAGCACCGAAACCCCCTCCGCCCCAGCTGTTCGCCGTGTAGTCCACACGGCAGCCAGGTGCGGCGCCCGCGGGTGCGCTCATCGCCACCCCGAACGTTGCCACGGCAGTGGCGACCACGACTCCCGCCGCGGCCCACCGCCTCTGTCCGTTGAGCTTCATTGCTCCGGATCTCCTGTCTGTCAATGATGTTCGATCTCCCTGAGCGAGCACGCGCTGGGCGTGCACTCAAGTCTTCTGAGGCCGAGGTACTCCATGCCGATCGAGCCGGTGAGGGCGAACCCGTCCCCGAAGGCGAGGTCCGGATCGCCCCGGACCTCGCCCTCCGCGAGCGCCGCCAGCCAGGCCTGGTCCAAGCCGGGCCTGAGGACCAGCAGCCCGAGCCGCCCGTACGGCTCCTTGGCGCAGGTCCCCCACTCCGCGATGAACGGCGCGTAGACCTTCGACCGCACCGGACCGGCGAACTCGGTGAAGTCGTCACCGCGCCGGACCGTCGAGCACTCGTCGGTCAGGTCGTGCAGCCACGCGGCGATGCCGTCGACGCCCTTGCTGAGGTCCGGGGTGGGTTCGGCGCGTCCTACGAGGAGGGCGAACGTCACCGAACCCACCACCAGGAGGGCGAGCAACGCCCTCATCACCGGACGGCGCACGCCGAACCGTTGAGCGTGAAGGACGTCGGGTCGGTCGGCGTGGACGTCGTCGTGGCGTTGAAGCCGAACGACGCCGTGCCACCGGCCGGTATGTCGGCGTTGTACGACACGCCCTTCGCCGTCGCCTGTCCACTCGCGACGGTCACGGTCGACGACCAGGCCTGCTGGAGCTGCTGCCCCGACGGGAAGGCCCACACGAGCTGCCACGCGCTGATCGCGCTGGTGCCCGTGTTCGCCACCGTGACGTTCGCCGTGAACCCGCCGCTCCACGTGCTCGGCCGCGTGTAGGTCACCGTGCACGAACCCGTGGGAGTGCCGCCCCCGGTCGACGTTCTGACCGTGACGCCCGAGGAGGCCGTCGAGGCGTTGCCCGCCGAGTCCGTCGCCACCACCGTGAACGAGTACGAGGTGTCCGCACTCAGACCGGTGACCGTCACGGAGTTCGTCGAGGAGGTCGCCACCACCTGGCCGCCGCTGTAGACGCGGTAGGACGCGACGCCGACGTTGTCCGTCGAGGCGGACCAGTCGAGCTTCACCGAGTTCGCCGTGACGCCCGACGCGACAGGGGTGCCGGGTGCGGACGGCGCGGTGGTGTCGGGCGTGCCGGTGCCGCCGCCGAACACGACGTCCGAGCAGCTGTAGAACGCCTCGGGGCTGTCCGAGCGCTGCCACAGCGAGTAGATGATGTGCCGGCCCGACTTGTTGGGCAGACGGGCCTGCCAGGCGTACTCACCGTTCGCGAGCGGCGGGTTCGTCACCTTGTCGAACGGCACCGACTCGAGGTCGGACCACTTGAGCGGCTTCGTCACGTCGAAGCCGTCCTTGGTGACGTACTGCTCCCAGGTGCCGGGGTGCGGGGCCCACGCGTTGTACCGGAACGTGACCTGGCTGTTCGCCTGCACCTGGGTCGTGGGCCAGTCGGCCCGCGTCAGGTTGTAGGCGGAGTACTTCGTGGTGGGACCGCAGAGGTTGCCGTCGGGGATGATCTCCCGGTGGCGCCCGGCCGCGTTGCTGATCAGGTTGCCGAACCAGTCCCACAGCGGCTGCTTGCCGCCCTGCGCGACCGCCGCCTGACAGGCCGGGTTGGTCGGGTTCAGGTCGCCGCCACCGCCGCCGGCGCGGCCGTCCTCGTAGCAGAGGTAGGTGCGGCTGCCGGGCCAGACCATCGACCCGTGCGCGACAGCGGTGCCGCCGGTGTGCACCAGGACGGCGCCGACCGCGGCCGCCACTGCGAGCAGAGCTATTCGTTTCTTCATGTGGGGACTCCTCACCCGTAGATCTCGGCGTGCAGGGAGAACGCCGTCGCGATCTCGGCTTGCGCCCAGAACCGGTGGTAGGTGAACGTCGGTGCCGGTCCACCGTCCAGATAGGACTGGACCTTCGGCCACTGCGGGTCGTTGCGGAACATCGACCGCATCGACAGGAACGACGAGCCCTGGCCGATCGTGTCGCCGTTGGGCATCTTCCCGGTCCAGCCGGACGGCACGTACGGGCCTTCGAGGGTGCTGGTGTTGTAAACGTCGTCGAACCGGTTGTAGTCCGCGCGGGTCTCCGGCGTCGCGATGCCGAGGCTGTCCTGGTGTGCGAGCAGCCCGGTCAGCAGCGCCTCACCCGTGGTCTTGGCCGCGGCGTTGCCCGACCGCGCCGCGTAGTTCAGCAGCACCTTCGCGTACGACGCGGCGATGCCGACGTCCTGGTTGTGGTTCACCACGCGCACCCGCAGGTTCGCGTTCGAGCCCGGGTTGGTCGCGTTCCACGTGTCCGGCGCTCCCGACCACTCCAGGTCCGCGGGGATCTGGAAGTTCGTGCCGGTCGTGGTGTTCGCGATCGCCCACGGCACCCACTTGTCGAGGATCTTCTTGGCGCGCGCGTCACCGGTCAGCCGGTACAGCGCGGCCGTGCGCTCGATCCCCCACACCTGGAAGCCGAACCACCGGTTGCTCGGCGGGTCGCGCCACACGGGGTGGGCGTCGTAGTACATGCCGTAGAACGTCGGGGTGCCGCTCGGAGGCGAGGCGTACTGGCCCTCCCAGCTGTTCGTCACACCGCCGGCGAGACCGCCGTCGGCCGACTGCAGCCACTGCAGCATCTCGAGCTGCCGGTTCAGCGACGTCGCCCAGTCCTGCTGCCCTGTGGCGGACAACGGCTTGAGCGCCGGCACGTTCGCGAGAGCGTGCGCTGCCAGCGGGTTCTGGTAGCCCTGGTGCGAGGCACCGTCACCGATGCGCCACGCCCAGCCGGCGGACGTGTCGGTCGCGCCGCCCCACGCGTAGTACCAGGACATCAGGTAGTGCGCGCTGTTCTTGCCGGTCGCGCCGGGGCACGACGACGGGCTGTTGCAGTTGCCGATGCGCTTGAAGTACTTGTCGAACATGGCGTACCGCAGGTAGTCGCCCATCTTGGCGGACTTGCCGATCTCCGCGGAGATGTCACCGGCCTTGCCCTGCGCCGTGGCCCACTGCTGGGCCAGCAGCGCCACCTGCACCACGCGGGCGTCCGCGTCCGGCGCGTTGGTGTACTTCCACTGCTTGGCGTAGGACGAGTCCTTGGTGAACAGGTCCAGGAAGCCGTTGGGACCGCCGTGCTTGAACGTGTCGCAGGAAGGCTGCGGGATGGTCTCCCACACCGACTCCGACGAGCCGCGCTGGTAGGTGTTGATGTACGCGGGTGCCGTCGTGCCGTCACCGCAGCGGCCGAAGCCGTAGGTGTTGTCGACGTCGATCAGCCAGTGCATGCCGTAGACGTCCGAGTTGCCGTACGCGGACTTCAGCTCCGCCGCGATCGGGTCCTGGCCCACGGGAACGGTGCCGTCGAGCGTCGACGGGTACTGGTCCATCCTCGGGTGCTCCGGCGCGTAGGTCGCCGGCTTGGACGGGTCGTACTTGTCGTTGGTCGGCTGGTCGGCCTTCGCGGGGATGATGTACTTCTCCATCGACGCGAACGCGGACTTGAACGGAGCCCAGTCCCCGGTGACGCGGCCGTAGCTCGCCTCCAGCCACAGGTAGTAGCTGAACGCCTCGGACGTGGTCTGGTGACCGTGGTCCGGCGCCTCCACCATCAGCGTCTCGACCGAGTGGTAGGGCACGAGCAGGTCGCCGAACTTGCGGAAGTAGCCGCTCGCCGGGTCCTTGATCTTGTTGTACTGGTCGAGGAACGCCTTGTTGAAGTCCGAAGTGGACGGGTCGAGTTCCTTGACCGTGACGGTCGCCGGGCTGTAGCCGGTGGCCGACGCGGTGAACGTGGCCGTGCCGAGCGCGCCACCGTTGTTCGCCGACGTCACCGTGACCGTCTGCTTGGCGGTGCCGGAGAACGTCAGCGTCGCCGGGCTCACCGTCAGGTCGGTGCTGCCGCTGCCGGCGATGGTGACGGTGACCGGCTGGCTCGGTGCCGTGGCCAGGGAGACGTCGAACGTTGCCGTCTGGCCCTGCTTCACCGAGACCGCGCTCGGCGAGGCGAGCACCGCCGGCCCGGACAGGACCTTCACCGCGGCCGGGGCCGAGGTCGTGGTGGCGCCGCGGTTGTCCGTCGCCCGCGCGGTGATGCTGTGGTCACCGGCCGGCGCCGACGTCCACGTGCCGGTGAACGGCGCGCTGGTGTCGGTCGCGACCAGCGTGGTGCCGGCGTAGAAGTCGACCTTGGCGATCGTGCCGTCGGCGTCCTGCGCGGTCGCCGCCAGCGGGATCTGCGCGGGCAGGGTGTAGCTGCTGCCGCTGGTGGGTGCCGTCAGTGCCACGGACGGCGACTGGTTGGGGCCCGTGCAGGACACGCCGTTCACGGCGAAGTCCGTCGGGGGCCGGTTCGTCGAGCCCTTGCTGCCGTTGAAGCCCACCTGCGCGGTGCCACCGGAAGGCAGCGTCGGCGCCCAGGAGGGGTTGGTGACGCTCACAACGGCGCCGTTCTGCGTGAAGTTGCCGCTCCACCCCTGCGTGACGCGTTGCCCGTCCGGGAACGTCCACGTGAGGTTCCAGCCGTTCAGCGCCTCCCCGTCGTTGCGGATCGACACAGCAGCGCCGAATCCGTTGTTCCACTCGTTGGTGACTTGGTAGGTGACGGTGCAGGCCACCGCGGCCGGTGCCGCGACGGCGGGGGTCCCGCCGATCAGCACCACCGCCGCAACCGCCAACGCCACTCTTCGTCGAGTCATGCCGCCGCCCTCTCGACAACTGGGAGCGCTCCCAGAGTTCACGGCACTGTAACGTGGCCCACAGCGACCAACCGATCACAGGTGCAACAGGTTCTGCGCCGCACAGCTCTTCGCGTTACTCCTTGCGGCGCAACACTTGTTGCTCTGGCGGTTCCTCTTACTGCTCCCTTCGAGTGGAATTCTGGGAGCGGTCCCAGGCAACGGCAGGGGCACCCCCGCCACCGGGGGCGCCCCTGGGTCCCGTCAGCCGCGCCCGGCTCCGGCACCGGCCATGACCACGCTCTTCACGCTGCTCGCGCCGTCCAGCGGGTACGAGTAGGGCAGGCTCTTGACCGAACCGCCCTGGTCACCCGTTCCGGAGTTGACGAAGTGGTTGTTCCTCGCCACGAGCGAGCCGCCGGCCGAGCTGCCCTCACCGCGGTGGAACGGGTCGCCGGTGTTCTCGAAGTAGTTGCCCTCGACCAGGACACCGGCCTCGACGGTCGACGCGACGCCGTAGTCGGTCACGCCGCCGTAATAGTTGTTGTAGACGTGCACCGGGTTGCCGAACCGCACGCGCGGGTGGCGCTGCTGCGTTCCGTCGAACCAGTTGTGGTGGTAGGTCACCCGGAGCTTGCCGCGGTCCTCGGAGCCGTTGTCGTCGCTGTGGCCCAGCAGCATCGTCTTGTTGTGACTGCTGAACTTGTTCCAGGACACCGTGACGTAGTCCGACGCGCGTTTGACGTCGACCGCGCCGTCATAACCGTTGGAGAAGGTGTTGTGGTCGATCCACACGCGGGTCGAGTACTGCACGTTGATCGCGTCGTCGCCCCAGCTCCTGAAGTTGAGGTTGCGCACGATCACGTTCGAGGCGTTGGCGATGTTCAAACCCTGCCCGGTGATCGCCGAGGACGAGCCGACTCCCTCGATGGTCTTGTTCGAGGCGATCTTCGTCATGCTCGACAGCGAGATCGTGCCGGAGACCCGGATCACCGCCGATCCGGACGCCTTCGCGGCCGCGACGAACGCGGACGCCGTGGTCACGGTGACGGGGGTGGCGCTGCCACCACCCGTCGTACCTCCTCCCTGGGTGGCCCAGCCGACCAGCCCGAACGGTGCGGCGGTCGCCTGGGGAATGGACACCGCGCCAATGACGAGCGCGGCCGCGGAAATGAGTGCTGCACGTTTCGAATTCATTCACGCTCCCAATGTGGTGAGCGGCGGTAGAACTCACGAAACCAGCACCCGGCAGAGCGGTCAACCAATTCGAAGATATTCGATAATCAGTTCTTCGATTTCTCACCACACTTCAAGAGTGTGAACTCCGATGTGTTCGAAATTCCAGTCGTCGCCGATTCCCGATATCTCCTGCAGCGTCACGCACCCGTTCTCGTCCAGCGGGTCCGCGATCGTGTTGCGGTGTGGTGGCACCCGGTCGAAGTCGACGTGCGGGTGCAGCAGGCCGCGCTCGTACCACCGGCCCGCGTCCGTCGCCCCGAGCACGGTGAGGCTGCCCGAGCCGTTGCCGTGGATCTCGCAGTCCACGTTGAACGCCTCCGCGAGGTGCACGGTCTTGAGCACCGGTGTGATGCCTCCGCTGCCCGCGGGACCGGCTCTGAGGATGTCGCACGCGCCGCTGCTGACCCACTCGGCGCGGGTCATGTGCTTGCCCCACGCCACCTCCGGGCCGATGACCGGGATGTCCAGCTGCTCCGCGAGCCACCGGTAGGAGCTGATCGAGGCCTCCTCCATCGGTTCCTCGAACCAGTAGAAGTCCAGCTCCTGCAACGCCCTGCCGAGCCGCAGGGCCTCGGTCCTCGAGTACCAGTGGCTCGCGTCGAGCATCAGCGCGACGTCCGGCCCGACCGCGTCCCGCACCGCCCGGCAGGCCTCGACGTCCCGCGCGACGTCCGGTGCTCCGGGTACCGGAGGCATCCAGGTGTGCAGCTTGATCGCCCGATATCCCAGCGACACCAGGTGCTTCGCGAAGTCCGCGTAGTCGGCCGGGGTCGCGAGGCCGTCCGCGTCACCGCACATCGTGCTGGCGTAGGCGGGTATCCGGTCGCGCGCGCCCCCGGCGAGCTTCCACGCGGGCAGCTCCACCCTGCGCGCCACGAGGTCCCAGAGCGCCTGGTCCACGAACCCGAGCGCACGGTCGGTGAACCCGCCGTGCGCTCCCCGCTGGCGCCTCGCGAGGAGCCGCCAGAGCCGTTCGCGGTCCCACGGGTCCTGGCCCAGCAGCACCGGTCTGACGTGCTTGTCCAGCACCGCGGGACGCACCTGGTCCGGCTGGACCTGGCAGTATCCGGTGACGCCGTCGGTGTCGGTGACCTCCAGCAGCGCCTCCACGACCTCGTGCTCGGGCGCCGGGTGCCGGTGCCCCTCCGGGTCGACGGAGGTCGCCGCCGTGGTCTTGAACGTCCGCACCACCACCCGTTCGATCACTTGCGCTTCTCCCAGTCCTGCTGGGCGGTGGTGAGCTTGGCCGCGAGCTGGTCGAGGAACTCCTGCGCGGACATCTGCCCCAGCAACACCTTCTGGTACAGCGGTTCGGTGTCGGTCTTGGTGATCGACGAGTACTCCGGCAGGTAGACCGGCGCCGGCACGAGCACGGTGGCCGGGTCCTCCAGGACGCCGAGCGCCATCTTCACGGCCGGGTTCTTCTGGATCCACTCCGCGCCGCGCACGTCGGTGTTGGCCGGGATCTGGCCGACCTTCTCGTTCCAGTAGCCGTTGCTCTCCGCCGAGGTCAGGAACTCGACGAACTTCCAGGAGGCGTCCCGGTTCTTCGAGCCCTTGAACACGGCGAAGCCGTCGGTCGGGTTCGGCACCACGGTCCGCTTGCCGGACGGGCCCTTGGGCAACGGCATGGCACTGACGCGTTCCGCGCCGAGCGCCTTCATGACGTCCGCGGTGGAACCGAGGTTGTGGTGCATCATCGCGACCGTGCCGCCGGTGAACTGGGCGACCATCTGCGTGTAGTTGTTGTTCACGTCCGCCTCGGGCGTGGCCTTCTTGTACAGCTCCGCGACCTTGCGCACGAGCTCGGCGTTGCGCGGGTCGGCGACGGTGCTCCTGCCGCCCTCGTAGAACTTCTCGACGCCGGAGTACGAGTAGGCCTCGGCCAGCAGCTGGAAGATCGAGCCCGCGCCACCGCGGATGGTGAAGCCGTACTGGTTCTCGGCCGGCTTCGTGAGCTGGGTGGCGGCCTTCGCCAGGTCGTCCCAGGTGGACGGTTCGGCGATCCCGGCCTCCTCGAACCGGTCGGACCGGTACCAGATCACGTCCATGTTGCCCGACGCGGGAACGGCGTAGAGCTTGCCGTCCGGTGCGGTCTGGCGCACGGTCTCCAGCAGGCCCGGCAGCAGTTTGCCCTTCAGAGCGCCGTTCTCGACCCGCTCGTCGGCCGGTTCGAGCGCGTCCTGCCCGACGAGGTGCGCGAGGTAGGAGGTGGTGACGCCACCGACGTCCGGCGTCGCGCCACCGGCGATGGCCGTGTCGTACTTCTGCTGCACCGACGAGCTCGGGATGCCGACGTACTCGACCTTGACGCCGGGGGTCGCCGCCTCGAACCGCTTGATCAGCTCGGTGTAGATCGGGGTGCGGCCGGGGCCGCCGTTGTTGTCCCAGAACGTGATCGTCGTGGGACCGTCCTGCCCGGCGGAACACGCGCTCACCACGAGCGCGAGCGCGACCAGCAGTCTCCTCATCATCTCTCCCTCATCCCTTGACCGCGCCCGCGCTGAGCCCCTGCACGAGGAACCGCTGCACGACGGCGAAAACCAGCACGACCGGCACGGCGGCGACGACGCCACCGGCCGCGAGCGCCCCGAAGTCGGTGTTGAACTCCCCCAGCGCGTAGCTCAGCCCGACCGGGAGCGTGAACTTGTCCTGCTTGCTCGCGAACATCAGCGCGAACAGGAAATTGTTCCAGGCGCCGATGAACGCGAACGACCCGACGGCCACGAGCGCGGGTTTGAGCTGCGGCAGGGTGACCGCGAAGAACGCGCGCAGCCGCGTGCACCCGTCGACCATCGCGGCCTCTTCGAGCTCGACCGGCACGTTGCGCACGAATCCGCTCATCAGGATCAGCGCGAGCGGCAGCTGGAACGCCGTGTCCGCGATGACCAGCCCGGTCAGGCTGTTCAGCAGCCCGGCGGACTTGAAGATCACGAACAGCGGGATCAGCATCATCGCGCCGGGGATGAACTGCGTGCACAGCAACGCCAGCAGGAACACCCGCTGGCCGCGGAACCGGAAGCGCGCCAGCGCGTACCCGCCCATGAGCGCGAACACGGTGACGACGACGAGCGTGCCGACGCCGATGATCAGGCTGTTCTGGAAGAACAACCCGAAGCCGACGCCGTTCCACACGGTGTCGAAGTGCTCGAACGTGATGGGCCACGGCACGAGCGAGGTCTGCCCCGCCGGCCTCAGCGCGAACACGAGCATCCAGTAGAACGGGATGAGCGTGAACAGCAGGTAAAGCACGAGCGGCAGGTGCAACCTCAGATACCTGCCGGGGTCTTTCCGCCTCCTGCGGCGCGGCGGCGAAGGCGGTGGCACGACCGGGGTCTCCGGGCGGGTCAGCGTCTGGGTCATGCCCGGCTCCCGAACTTGGACAGCCTCAGGTAGAGGATCGAGAAGAACAGGAGGATCACGAAGCCCGCCATGGTGAGCGCCGAGCCGTAGCCGAAGTCGTGCGAGTCGACGGCCTTGCGCGCCACGTAGAGCGGCAGCGTGGTGGTCTGGTTCGCCGGCCCACCACCGGTGAGCGTGTAGATGAGGTCGACGTTGTTGAACTCCCACACCGCCCGCAGCAGCGTGGACAGCACGATCGCGTCCCGCAGGTGCGGCAGCGTGACGCTCACGAACCGCCGCCACCGCCCGGCGCCGTCGACGGACGCGGCCTCGTACAGGTCGTTCGGGATGGTCTGCAGGTCGGCGAGCAGCAGGATCGCGAAGAACGGCACCCCGCGCCACAGCTCGGTGACGACGGTCGCGGGGAACACGGTCGCCGGGTCCCCGAGCACCGACGTGCCGGGATCGCCTATGCCCCACTGCGCGAGCTGCTGGAAGATCCCCGTCGACGGGTTGTAGAGCAGGATCCAGATACCGGTGGTGAGCACACCGGACACCGCCCACGGCGAGAACACGAGCGCGCGTGCCATCGCCCGTCCGACGAACGTCTCGTTGACGATCAGCGCGAGCACCAGCCCCAGCACCAGCTGCAGGCCGACCTCCACCGCGACCCACTTGGCGCTGAACACGAGGCTCTGCCAGAAGAGCTGGTCCTCGAACAGCATCCGGTGGAAGTTCTCGAACCCGATGAAGCCGTTCTTCCACGGCTGCGTGACGGTGTGCTGGCGCAGGCTGAACCACCCGACGCTCGCGATCGGGTAGACCAGGAACACCGCCATCAACACCAGCGTCGGCGCGATCAGGGCGTAGGGCGCCCAGGTGCGGGTCCTCACCGGCGCGCGCCCGCCTTCAGGTGCCTGATCCCCTGCGCCGGCTCGAGCCCGCGGTCCAACGTCGGCGTCCACCCGGCGTCCCGACCGAGAGCCTTGCCGGGGAACGCGGTGTTGTACGCCTCGACGAAGCTCTTCGCCTCGCCGTCGAGGAGGTTGCCGACGTCGGTGATCCCGGTGCCGCCCCAGTTGTAGACGACCTCCTCGGCCGCGATGCCCTTCACGTAGTTGTTCTGGGCGTAGATCTGCGACTGCACGCCGACACCCCAGCTGTACGTCTGCGCGCCCTCGTACAGGTTGTTGTAGACGTGCACCTGCCCGAACCGCACCCGCGGCGCGCGTTCCAGCACGTCGCGGAAGACGTTGTGGTGCACCGAGACCCGCAACTTGCCGGGGTCGGTGGTCGAGGAGTTCGACGAGCCGATCAGCATCGTCTTGCCGTGCTCGGCGAACAGGTTGCGGGACACCGTGACGAGGTCGGCCCCGTTCGTGATGTCGAGCTGCCCGTCGTGCACCTGGTAGGGCCGTCCGAAGTGGAGCGGCTGCTTGGCGTCCTGGTTGGGTGCGTCGGTGAACGTGTTGCGGTGGACCCACACGTTCTCCGACTTCTGGACGGACACCGAGTCGTAGAGCGAGTTCCAGTTGCCCGGCGACGCCCCGGGACTGGTGTCCGTCGGATCCCACTGCGGAAAGCAGTCGTGGGTGTCGCGGAAGGTCAGGTCGCGCACGATCACGTTGCGCACGTTGTGGATCCGCAGGCTGCCACCCGTGATCCCGGCGCCTCTGCTCGCACCGATGATCGTCGTGTCAGCGGGCACGTCGAGCACGATCGTCGCTTCCTGCTTCTCCGCCGATCTGGCGCGCGCCTCTTCCAGCGGCCCCTCGGGCTCCCGCTCCCACCCCCACACCGCCGGGTCGTAGGCCGCGAGGTACGCGGCCCGCGTGTAGCCGTCGGTCTCGTAGTCCGCGCACCGCAACGGTGTGCCGTCGTCCGCGGTGTTGGCGTCGATCACGCCCTTGACCGCGATGATCCTCGGACCCGGCACCGCCAGGGCTTCGACCAGTTCGGCGCGCGTGCGCACGACGCGCACGTTCCGCGCCTTCGCACCCCCGGTCGTGCCCGGCCCGGCCGACGCCCAGCCGTCCCCTGCGGCCAGCACCTGCCGGGCGGGGTCGTGGGCGTGCGCCGGGACCACCCCGGTACCCGCGCAGGCCAGAACCAGCGCGCTGACGAAAAGCCGCATGACGGAATACCCTTCAGAAAGGATTCACATTCTTGAACACCGTCCACGATCGTGAACCGAGTATTACGAATGCGTCCGCCGTGCGTCAACGAAGTGAATTCATTCGACAATTCAACTCTTTATTCGACGATTTTTCGAATCGAATGCCGTCGAACGGTTGAACGTTCAGGTAATGCGGCTGTCCAACTCGGCACGAGGCACTGGGCCGTCTTGCCAACATCCCTGCGGGGACGGCCCTTCCAGTTCCGAGCCGGTCGACCCAACCGGTTACCGGTCCTTCACCGGCCGCAGCATCGGCACCAGCGCCAGCGCGGGCAGCAACAAGAACGGCACCACGAGCAGAGCCCGCAACACCCCGACCTCGTTCCCCAGGAACCCGACCAACGGCGGCCCAGCCAAGAACGCCGTGTACCCGATCACCGCCACCACGCTCACCCGAGCCGCCGCCCGAGCCGGATCGTCCGCCGCGGCACTCATCCCCACGGGGAAACCGAGTGCGGTCCCCAGCCCCCACACCGCGACACCCGCGATCGCGACCGGGAACGACCCGGCGAACACGGCGACCGCCACCCCGGCTGCCGCCAGCACCATCGACACGAGGATCGCCGGCACCCGCCCCCACCGGTCGAGCGCGATGGTCCCGAAGATCCGGCCGAACGTCATGGTCGTGACGAACACGCCGAACACCAGGGCGCCCAGTGCGGGATCGACCTCGTACCCGTCGATGAACGCGACCGCCACCCAGTCGTTCGCGGTGCCCTCGGTGAACGCCAGCACCAGCACGAGCAGGCCGATCAGCAACGTGCGGGGCTCGCGCCACGCGGCCAGGACGCCGCTGCCGGTGCCGTGTTCCGCCTCGCCGGCGAACCGGTACGTCCTCGAAGCGACCAGCGTGCCCGCAGCCACGATGAGAGCCACCACGACCAGGTGCGCGGTCACGGACAGGGCGGCCCAGGCGACGAACGACGCCAGGCCCGCCGCGGCCACCGTGCCGAGGCTCCACATGGCGTGGAAGCGCGGCATCACCGTCTTGCCGAGGGCGCGTTCCACCTCGGCGGCCTCCACGTTCATCGCCACGTCGCACAGGCCTGAGCCGTAGCCGAGGGTGAAGATGCCGACGGCCGTGAGGATCGCCGACGGGTGGGCGCCGATGCCCACGCCCGCCACCGCGAGTCCCACTGCGACGGTCACGGCCGCGACGGCCACGGTGCGCTTCGGGCGCAACCGGTGCGTGACCTCGCCCGCGGTGAGCATCGCCAGGCAGGCGCCGGCCGACATCGACAGCAGCAGCAACCCCAGTGCGCCCGGTGTCAGGCCCAGCGCGTCGCGGGCGGCGGGGACGCGGGCGAACCACGTCGCCACGGCCACGCCGTTCAGCCCGAACGTGACGGCCACCCCCGCGGCGGCGGCTCGGACTTGACTGCGCGGCACCGTGACCGACATCCCGGTCCCTCCCTCTCTCGATACAGAAGTTCTTATCCCACACATGGAAGCGCTTCCACCGCAATACTGCTGAGATGACGGCTGAACGCACCGCCACGCTTGATGACGTGGCACGGGCCGCGGGCGTGTCCCGGGCCACCGCCTCACGTGTTGTCACGGGACAAGGACCGGCATCACAGCGTACGAGGGATCGTGTCACCGCCGCGGTGGCCGCCCTCGGTTACGTGCCGGACGCCTCCGCCCGCGCGCTGGTCACGCGGACCGGCACGCGCCTCGCCATCGCCGTCATCGGCCGCACCGCGGCCGTGCTCGACGACCCGTACGTCGGGCGCGTGCTGACGTCGGCGGCGCACGTCGCCGCCGAGCGCGAGGTCGGTGTCTCACTGCACTGGCTACCCCTGCACGACCCCGGCTCACTCGCCCGGCTCGCCGACGGCCGCGGGCTCGGCGGGCTGGTGGTGGTGAACCCGACCCGGCCCGCGCTCGAGACCGTGCCCAGGGCCCTGCGCGGGCGGGTCGCCGCGGTCGGGGTCGGCACGCGGCACGTGCCGTCGTTCGACGTCGACAACCGCGCCGGCACCGACGGCGTCGTGCGGCACCTGGTGCGCACCGGGCGGCGCCGGATCGCGATGGTGACGGGGCCGTCGTGGCTGCCCTGCGGCGACCGCGCCGTCGACGCCTACCGGCAGGTGCTGGAGGCGACCGGCGCCGAGCCCCGCGTCGTCCCCGGCGACTTCACCGCGGCACGGGGCGCCGGCGCCGCCGTCGAGATCATGACGCGGTGGCCCGACACCGACGCCGTCTTCGCGCTCAGCGACCTCACCGCCCTCGGTGTCCTCGACGGACTGCACGCGCTCGGCGTGCGGGTGCCGGACGACGTGGCGGTCGCCGGGTTCGACGACATCGCGTTCGCGGGGCTGAGCAGGCCGGCGCTCACGACGAGCACGCACCCCGTGGAGGAGATCGCCACCGCGGCGGCACGGGCCGTGCTCGACCGCCGCGACGCCGCCGAGACGACGTTCTACCCGTCCGCGCTCGTCGTGCGGGAAAGCGCGTGATCATGCGACCGAGCACGGCTGGTTGTTGAGCGTGAACGCCGCCGGAGCGGCGTTTCCGCGCTGTGCCGACCCGTTGAACCCGATCTCCACCGAACCGCCCGGCTGGATCAGCGGGTTGTAGTGGGCGTTCACGGCGTCGACGGTCCCACGGGACTGCCTCGGCGTCGCGTTCCACATCTCGGTGACCACCTGCCCGCTCGCGAACGTCCAGCGCAGCACCCAGCCGTTGATCGGGGCGGCACCGGTGTTGCGCACGGTCACCTGCGCCTGGAAGCCACCGGGCCACTGCCCGGCCAACCGGTACGACACGGCGCACGTCCGTGCGGGAGGGGGCGCGGCAGTGGTAGTGGTGGTGGTCGTGAGACGGGGTGGCGGCGGAACCGTCGTCGTGGTGGGCGCGACCGCCGGGGCTTCGCAGGGCGGGCCCCACAGGCCGCGGTCGGCGGCGGCCGCCTCGGACTCGGCGGTCAGCAGCGCGCCGCCGTCGGTTCCTTCCGCCCGCAGTGCGCCTTGCCGCACAGCGAGCAACGCGTAGTCCGTGCCGTCCTCGAGCGTCAGCTTCACGTCGCCGGACAGCATCGGGCTGATGCGCACCGCGCTGGCGAGCAACGTCGTCCTGGCGAACGAGAGCGCGCCCGCCTCACCGCAGGCGGGAGGAGCCGCCAGTTGCGCGATCCGGGCCTTCGTGCCGTCCGCCAGCTCCACGGTCCGGCCGTCGACCACGTCCCGCACGAAGTGCAGCACGCCTTCCGCGCGGACCTGCTCGTTGACCAGCGTCGGCGGCTTCTGGGACGTGCGGGTCGGCGGCACCGGTGCGGGCGGGGGCGGCGAGCACCCCGCCAGCAGGGCCAGCGCGAGCAGGCCGCTAGCCGCGCGCAACGGTGGTCCAGCGCTGGTTGGCCCCCGAGGTCGCGTGGTACGTCCCGATCCGGGCACCGTCCTCACGCGACTCCCCGATCACGTCGAGCAGGCTGCCGGTGGAGGCGTTCACGAACGTCCACGTGCCGTCCCCCGTCGACGACAGCACCCACCTCGCGGCCGGCCCGTCCGCGGCGCTCAGCACCACGTCGGCGCCGTTCACCGCGATCCGCTGCCCCGTGGCGGCGTTGACGATCGAGAACTGCGCGCGGTGGTCGTAGCCGCCCGAACGCCGCTCCACGCGCCACATCTGGTCCGCCGCCGCGGGATCGGTGGTGCGCTGGACGAGCGAGGTGCCCGACGGCGCCAGGGACCTGCCGCTCTGCACCCCGGTGAGCCGGTACTCCCCGCCGAGCGCGGCCGCGCGGTCCACCCCGCTCACGCCGGTCACCTCGAAGGTGGTGACCGACCTGGCGGGCACGGACAGCGTCGCCCGGCGGTTCCGCACGCTCACGGCCGCGCCCTTGACCAATGCGCCGTGCTGGTCCGTCACGACCGGTCGCACGGACGCGCCCGGCCGCACCGACCCGAACGCCGACAGGTCCAGCGTCACGGCCTGCTCCTGGTCGCTCTTGTTGAGGTGCACCACGGACTTCAGCTCGGTACCGCGCACCGCGGCCACGTCGGTCGTGGTGTTCACCTTCACCAGGCGGTCACCGGGCCTCACGAAGTGGGTGAAGTTCCGCAACGCGTGGAACTTCGTGTTCACGCGCGCCGGGCAGGTCGCCAGGGTGTCCCCCGGCCCGCAGTCGAACGGGATCTGCACCACTCCCCAGTTCATGCCGTCCGGCGACTCGGCACCGGGCCTCATGTTGTTGTAGTCCTCGACCGCCTGCCACAGCAGCCAGGCACGCGGCTCCAGCTCGCGCAGGTCGTCGATCACGCGCTCGGCGATGCCCAGTCCGGGGTCCATGCTCGTGAAACTCTGGCCGGCACCCCAGTGCCCGTCGACCTCGCTCATCCACAACGGCTTGCCCGCGCCCTTGGCGATGTCCCGGGCGGTCGTGCGGCGTGCCGTGCCGTAGGTGTGCACGTTCAGCTGACCGACCTGCGCGCGTGCGGAGGCGGGATAAACCGCCCAGTTCTCGGCGAAGATGCCGGGATTGGTCTCGTCCGGCGCCGACACGGCTGCCTTGAGCCCGTTGGCGCGCAACGCTTCCGCCATCGCGGGCACGACCTTCGCCTGCAACGCGGGCCCGAGGTGGGCGCCCTCCTGCCGTCCGCCCGTCGGGTTGCCGTCCGGGCCGAGCGTGGTGCGCCAGTAGGAGGTGTTGGGCTCGTTGAACGGGTCGACCGTCGCGAACCGGATGCCGTGGGCGCGTTCGAGCTCCGCGGTCGCCCGCGCGAGGTAGGCCGCGAAGTCGCTGATCCTGTCCTCGCGCAACTGGTCCGCGTTCGGGTCGAAGCCACCGGACACGTACCCGCTCACCGTCTGGAACCACGGCGGCGAGTTGCTGAACGACTCCCACCGCGTCACGTCCCGCTTGATCCGGTCGACCCACCAGCGCTGACGAGGATCCGCCGCCGCGTCGAAGAAACGCGGATCACCGGGCCGCCACCAGTCGGTGTCCTCCCGCGTGGTGCCCTCCGGCGCCTTCCACCAGCCCGGGACCGCGGCGCCCGCCCGCAGGTACGGCGGCACGTCGGGAGCGTTGCCGCCGCCGATGTTGTACCGGGCGATGTCGAGGTTCAGCCCGTCCTCCCCGAACAGCAGCTCGGCCAGCCGGTTCCGGATCTCGTCCGGGTAGCCGCCGGTGGCGTTGGCGAACCACACCAAGCTCGTCCCCCAGCCCTCGAACGGCTCCTGCTGGTAGGTCGGATCCGGCCTCACCAGGACGGCGTCGGCGGCGGCCGTGGCGGGCGTCGCGGTGGAGAGCATGAGCGCCGAAGCGGCGAGCAGAGCAGGGAGTCTGGTCATCGGTTCTCCGTTGAACGCGCGATGTTCACGCTAACATCTATCGAGAACCTACTGGTGCGTCAAGGTCCTGCCGGACGGAGGCGCGTCCGTCCGGCAGGCCTCCTGGGAACGCTCACCCCTGCGGGCAGCCGCTCGCTGGAACCCCGAGGAGAGTCACTTGAGCGAGCAGGTGGCGAAGCGCTCCAGTCCCTGGGGCCGCGCCTGCACGCGGCCGATGGCGATCGCGATCCGGTCCAGGGCGGCGGCGCGCTTGCTCGCCAACGGGCCGAGGATCGCGTTCTGCACGAAGTTCGGCCCGCCCTGACCGACCGAGGTGCGCAGCCGCTCGTTCGCTTCCGCGAGCTGCTTGCCGAGGTTCGCGAGCTCGCGGTCGACCTCGGCCCGCGCGGCCGCCGGCACGTCCTGGAGCACGGGCAACGGGCATTCGATCGCCCCACCGGCCACCGGTGTGCTCGATCCGCTCGCGGCGGGTTTCGAGGTGGCCGGCGGCGCGGACACGGGGGGTGCCTGACCGAGCCCGCAGGTCGCGAACCTATCCAGTCCCTCGGGTTTCGCGGCGACCCGGCCGATGGCCGTCTCGATGCGGTTCAGCGCGGCGACGCGCTTGCTCGCCAACGGACCGAGGATCGCGTTCTGCACGAAGTTCGGCCCGCCTTCACCGGCAGAGGTGCGCAGCCGCTCGTTGGCCTCCGCGATCTGCTTGTCCAGGTTCGCCAGTTCCCGCTGCACCTCGGCCTGCGCCGCGGCCGGAACGGCGGGGACGACCGGCTGCGGGCACACGACGGCACCCGTCGCGGTCTCGCCTCCGGCGAAGGCGACGGCCGCGGTCACCGCGGTCAAGGTCGCCGCGACACCCAGCCCGGCCACGATCACCCGTTTGCTCCGTTGCGGTCGTGCGTGCGCTCTCGACATATCCGAACCTCACGAGTAGGGGACGTTTTCTGCCGGCACCAGGGGAATACGGACCGGGAAAATGAAAGGTTCAACTACTTGTGAGCGTTCACAGGCGCTGGCATGCTCGCAGATCGTTCCGCAGTCCCGCACCTGCGAGAAACCGGGGTACAGCAATGCCATCGGCCGCCAGAGTGGTCCACGAGCACCTCCCGCTCCGCGTCCACGGGGTGAACCTCAAGATCGCGTCGGTGCGCCGCGAGGGCTCCGGCGATCCCGTCGTCCTGCTGCACGGCTTCGGCACGAGCAAGGAGGACTACCTCGACATCACGCACCGGCACGAGTTCGCCGCACGCGGATTCCTCGCCTACGACGCACCCGGTTGCGGTGCCACGGAGTGCGGCGACCTCGGGGCGATCGACCTGCCGTTCCTGGTGGAGACCGCCCGCGCGGTGCTCGAACGCGCGGGTATCGGCCGGTTCCACGTCGTCGCGCAGTCGACCGGCGCGCTCACGGCGCTCCTGCTGGCGCACGCGGAACCCGGCCGGGTGCTGAGCTTCGTGAACATCAAGGGCGTGCTCGCGCCGGAGGACTGCGTGCTGAGCCGGGAGTCGCTGCACCACCGCGATCCGGGCGAGTACCTCTTCCACCTCGCCGAGCGCACCCGCGCGTCGTCCTGCTACGGCGGTGGGCTTTACGCGGCGAACCTCCCGAACAAGGTCCGCCGCGGTGCCGTGGCCGGCTACTTCCGTTCCATGGTCGAACTGGCCGACCACGGCGACCTGCTGCAGAAGTTCCTCTCACTGCCCTGCCCGCGGATGTACCTCTACGGCGAGCAGTGCGCCGGGCTCTCGTACCTGCCGCTGCTGGACGCGAACGGGGTGGAGCTCGCGGAGATCCCGCACAGCGGGCAGCTCCCCATGTACTCCAACCCCGTCGCGACGTGGCGGCAGATCGCCGAGTTCCACGCCCGTCAGCTGATCCCGAGCGCGAGGCGGTGGTAGGCGGAGTTCCAGCGCAACCGGTCCGCGAACGAGGCCGGGGTCGTCGCGGAGTCGATCAGCACGAGCTCCGTGGCGGCCATCTGCGCGAAGTCCCGCAACACCTCGGCCCCGACGGCCTGCGTCATCACCGTGTGGTGCGGTCCGCCCGCCGTGAGCCAGCACTCCGCGGAGGTCGAGAGCGACGGCTCCGGCTTCCACACGGCCCGCGCGACCGGCAGCGCCGGCAGCGGCTCGTCCGGCGGGACGACCGTGACCTCGTTGGCCACCAACCGGAACCGGTCGCCCATGTCGGCGAGGCCGACCACGACGGCGGGTCCGGACGCGGCGTCGAACACCAGCCGCACCGGGTCCTCGCGGTCGCCGATGCCCAGGGGGTGGATCTCGCAGGACGGCTGGTCGGCGGCGATCGTCGGGCAGACCTCCAGCATGTGCGCGCCGAGGATCTTCGGCTCGCCCGGCCCGAAGTGGTAGGTGTAGTCCTCCATGAACGACGTGCCGCGGCCCGTGCCGGTGCCCATCGCCTTCACCGCGGCGAGCAGCGCGGAGGTCTTCCAGTCGCCCTCACCGCCGAAGCCGTAGCCGTCGGCCATGAGTCGCTGCACGGCGAGGCCCGGCAGCTGCCGCAACCCGCCCAGGTCCTGGAAGTTCGTGGTGAACGCGCCGAAGCCGCCGTCGTCCAGGAAGGACCGCAGGCCGATCTCGATGCGGGCGGCGTAGCGCAGCGACTCGTGCCGCTCTCCCCCGCGTGCCAGCTCCGGGCTCAGCCGGTAGGCCTCCGCGTAGTCGGCGACGAGCAGGTCGATGCCCGCGTCGGGCACCGCGTCGACCACGTCCACCAGGTCGTTGACCCCGTAGGTGTTGACGGAGACGCCGAACCGCAGTTCCGCCTCGACCTTGTCGCCCTCGGTCACGGCGACGTCGCGCATGTTGTCGCCGAAGCGGGCGAGCTTCAGGCCGCGCAGGTGCGCGACGCCGGCGGCGGCACGGGCCCAGCCGTCGATCCGTTCGGCCACCACGGGATCACTCGCGTGCCCCGCGACCGTCTTGCGCGCCACCCCGATCCTGGTCTGCACGTAGGCGAACTCGCGGTCGCCGTGCGCGGCCTGGTTGAGGTTCATGAAGTCCATGTCGATCGTGGACCACGGCAGCGCCTCGTTGAGCTGCGTGTGCAGATGCAGCAACGGTTTGCGCAGCAGGTCGAGCCCGGTGATCCACATCTTCGCGGGCGAGAACGTGTGCATCCACGCGATCACGCCGACGCACGACGGGTCGTTGTTCGCCTCCTGCATGACCGCGCGGATGGCGCCGGAGTCGGTCAGCACCGGCTTCCACACGATCTCCGCGCTGATCCGGCCGGAGTCGGTGAGCATCCGCTGGATCTGCTGGGACTGGGCCGCGACCTGGTCGAGCGTCTCGGGGCCGTAGAGGTGCTGGCTGCCGGTGAGGAACCAGATCTGGGGCTTGTCCGCCATGTGCTCTCCTTCTGGGCTCACTGGCCGTAAACGTTCTGGTAGCGCTCGTAGAGCCGGTCGACGTGCTGCTGGTCGATCACGTCGGGCTTGCCGAGCTGGAGTGCGAAGTGGACGGTCCGGGCGACGTCTTCCAGCAGCACCGCGGCCTTCACCGCCTTGACGGCCGTCTCACCGACGGTGAACGGGCCGTGGTTGCGCATCAGCACGGCCTTCGACCTGCTGGTGCTCAACGTGTCCACGATGCCCTTGCCGATCGAGTCGTCGCCGATCAGCGCGAACGGCCCGACGGGGATGTCGCCGCCGAACTCGTCCGCGATCATCGTGAGCACGCACGGGATGGGCTCACCGCGCGCCGCCCACGCGGTGGCATAGGGGGAATGCGTGTGCACGACGCCGCCGACCTCCGGCATGTGCCGGTACACGTACGCGTGCGCCGCGGTGTCGCTCGACGGCGCCAGCTCGCCTTCCTTGAGCGTGCCGTGCAGGTCCGTCACGACCATCGCGTGGGGACCCAGCTCGTCGTAGGACACCCCGGACGGCTTGATGACCATCAGGTCGTGGCCGGGCACGCGTGCCGACACGTTGCCCGCGGTCCAGGTCACCAGCTCGTAGCGGGTCAGCTCGCGGTGCAGTTCGGCGACGGTGCGGCGCAGCTCTGCGGTGGGTGACATCAGCTCTTCCCCTCCAGCGCGGCACGGCGGTACCCGCGCAACCGGTGCATGACATCGTTGGCACCCCGGCCGAAGTAGTCGTGCAGCTCCTGGTAGTCGAGGAAGAGCCGTTCGTACGCCTCGACGTTCTTCTGGTCGGGCACGAAGACGTTGCGCCGCACCGATCCCATCTTCTCGGCGGCGTCGCGGATGTCGCCGTACGCGCCCGCCGCCACGGCCGCGTGCATCGCGGAGCCGAGCGCTGGCCCCTGTGCCGAGCCGATGACGGAGAGCGGGAGGTCCAGCACGTCGGCGTAGATCTGCATCAGCAGGGAGTTCTTGGTGAGACCGCCCGCGATCACCAGTTCGGTGACCGGCACGCCCGCGTCGGTGAAGGTGTCGACGATGACGCGCGTGCCGAACGCCGTGGCCTCGAGGAGGGCGCGGTAGACGTCCTCGGCCTTGGTGGCGAGGGTCTGGCCGACGACCACACCGGACAGTTCGTGGTCGACCAGCACCGACCGGTTGCCGCTGTGCCAGTCGAGCGCGACGAGTCCGTGCTCGCCGACTTCCTGCTGTGCGGCCAGTTCCGAGAGCAGCTCGTGCACGCTGATGCCGCGTTCGCGGGCCTGGTCGTGGTAGCTCGGCGGCACCTGGTTGCGCAGGAACCACGCGAAGATGTCGCCGACGCCGCTCTGCCCGGCCTCGTAGCCCCACAGCCCCGGCACGATGCCGCCGTCGACGACGCCGCACATGCCCGGCACCTCGCGCAGGTCGGACCCGCTCATCACGTGGCACGTGGAGGTGCCCATGATCGCGACCATCTGGCCGGGGTTCACGGCCTGCGCCGCCGGCGCCGTGACGTGCGCGTCGACGTTGCCGACCGCGACCGCGATGCCCTCCCGCAGCCCGGTCCACCCGGCGGCTTGCGCGGTGAGGGTGCCCGCCTTGTCGCCGAGCGCGGACAACGGGTGGTCGAGCTTGTCCCTGACGAACGTGCTGAAGCCCGGGTTGAGTTCTCCCAGGAACTCCTCGGTGGGGTACTCGCCGTCCTGCAGGATGCCCTTGTAACCGGCCGTGCAGGCGTTGCGCGTGTACGTGCCCGTGAGCTGCCAGATGATCCAGTCCGCGGCCTCGACCCAGTGCTCGGTGGCCGCGTAGACCTCGGGCGCCTCCTCCAGGAGCTGCAGCCCCTTGGCGAACTCCCA
Source organism: Lentzea sp. HUAS12 (assembly GCF_024125735.1). Taxonomy (NCBI): domain Bacteria; kingdom Bacillati; phylum Actinomycetota; class Actinomycetes; order Pseudonocardiales; family Pseudonocardiaceae; genus Lentzea; species Lentzea sp. HUAS12. The sequence goes on along the minus strand of NZ_CP099738.1, from coordinate 741,059 downwards.
CTCCGAGGAGATGAGCCCGCCGTACCGCGCGAGCCACGGCTCCTTGCGCTGCCGCGCCAGCTCGTTGATGCGATCGGCCTGCGGCTGCGCGGCGTGGTGGCGCCAGAGCTTCACGTACGCGTGCGGATCACCCACGAACTCCTCGAGTTCGCACAACGGCGTGCCGTCCGCGGTCGTCGGCACCATCGTGCAGGCCGTGAAGTCCGTCCCGATGCCGACGACCTGCTCCGCGGAGATCCCGGCCGCCTCGACGGCCTGCGGGACGGCGGTGCGCAGGACGTCGACGTAGTCGGAAGGGACCTGCAACGCCCACTCCGGCGGCAACGGCCGGCCGGTCGAGGGCAGCACCTGGTCCACCACACCGTGGCGGTAGTCGTGCACGGCGGTGCCCAGCTCCGCGCCGTCGCGGACCCGCACGACCACGGCGCGGCCCGACAACGTGCCGAAGTCGACACCCACCACGCACGCGTCGCGGTCGATCGTCATGTCAGTCACGACCTGAGTGTTATCGCTAACAATCGACGAGTCAAGACGTGCCGGGGACATCGTGATTTCCCTGGAGGGGAAAGGATTGTGGCGGGAGGTGAGCGCTCGACAACCGAGGCCGCGCGTGGCGGGGCGCGGGTGGGCGCGGGGAGGACCTGGCGCGACCGCGGGCGGAAGCCGGACGCGGGCCGTGGGCGAGGTGGCAGCCCGGGAAGGCGATGGACGCGGTGCAGCAGCGCGAGGCGAGGCGCGCCCAGGGAGGCAGCGGGTCCGGAGCACCGGACGTCGAGGCGCGGGCGGGGCACCGGCCGGGCAGGCCGTGGAGGCACGCGGGCAGGCCTGGTTCCCACAGGCCAGACCGGACTCCCGCGAACCTGCCTACCAGCGCTGCCCGCCCCACCGCCTCGCCCCACCTGCACCCGCTAGCGAGGCGGCGGGCCCACGCTCTCCCGCTTGACCAGCGACGGCGCCACCGTCCGGCGCGGACGGGTGGTCTCGCCGTCGCTGATCTGCTCCAGCAGCAACCCCAGCGTCTCGTGAGCCACCGCGGCGAAGTCGGGCCGCACGGTGGTGAGCGGCGGGATGAAGTACGCGGCCTCGGAGACGTCGTCGAAGCCCACCACGCTCACGTCGTGCGGGACCCGCTTGCCCCGCTCGCTCATGGCCCGCAGCACGCCGAGGGCGAGGTGGTCGTTCGAGCAGAAGACGGCGGTGACCTCGGGCATCCGCGCGAGCATCTGGCCCGCCCGGTAGCCGGAGGCGGCGCTCCAGTCCGCCGCCATCACCGGCGGGACCTCGGCACCGGCCGCTTCGAGGGCCGAGCGCCAGCCCTCGACCCGGCCCGCCGCGTCGAACCAGTCCGCGGGCCCGGAGACGTGCCAGACCGTGTCGTGGCCCGCGTCGAGCAGGTGCTTCGTCGCGTCGAACGCGCCCACCGCCTGGTCCACCGTGACCAGCGGGGTCGGGCGGTCGGGGTCGCCGTCCACCGTGACCAGGGGGACGCCCGCCGGGACGTCGGCCAGGGCGTCCGCCGCCGAGGAGGTCGGGGCGATCACCACGATGCCGGCGACCCGCTGGTCGCGGTGGCGTTCCACGGCGGCGGCGATCGAGTCGCGGTCGAGGACCTTGACCCTGCCCACGCTGACGGCGAAGCCGGCCCCTCCTGCCGCCTCCTCGAAGGCGGACAGGAGTGAAGCCGGGCCGTAGAGCGTCGAGTTCTGCGCCACCACGCCGATGAGCTGGGTCTTTCCCGTGACGAGGGCTCGGGCCGCGCGGTTGGGGCGGTAGTCGAGTTCCTTGATGGCCGCCTGCACGCGCAGCCTCGTCTGCTCGCGGACGTTCGGGTGGTTGTTGAGCACGCGCGAGACCGTCTGGTGCGACACCCCGGCGAGTCGTGCGACATCGGTCATCGCGGGTTCACGCGAGGTCTTCTCCACTAGCGGTCTCCGATCCTTGATCTGCGCCGACGATGTTAGCGATAACACCTGGTCGGCTTCGATGCAGTGCTCATTGTCCACTCATTCCAGGCGGAACGTGGCACGTCGGCGCGCGTCGCGGTCGCCGCCTGGTCTGGACAACACGATCCGCCCGTTGTCGTGAGCGAGATACGTGTCCGCGCCCATCCGCAGGGAGACCGCGCTCGAGTCCGCGAGTCCCGGTACGCGGACGAAGCTCGCGGCCCGGCCGTAGGCGTCGGTGTCCTCGAACGGGTCGATGCGGAGCACATCTCCCCGCACGTACCGGTCCGGGAAGTTCACCGACTGCACCGCGACCGTGCCGGCGCCCAGGAATCCCGGTACGAACCGGAACTGGGTGTCGCCGAGCTCGCGCACGTTGCCGTCGGCCCGCAGCGCGTACTCGTAGTGCCGCACCACCAGCGACGGCGCGTCCAGGGGCGACAGCCGCACGATCGGGCCGCCCCGTCCCACCGGCACCCCGAAGGACGGCGTGCCGTCCGCGTTCCAGTGCACCTTCTGCACGCGGGTGTGCCGGTTCGGGTCGAACAGCGGATCACCGGTGATGTCCCGGTAGTCGCGGGCGTGGTAGACGAGCACGTCCGTGGAACCCACCGCGGTGAACGAGTTGTGCCCCGGCCCGTACTGCGAGGTCGCCACGTTCGTCGTGAACACCGGGTTGGGCGACTTCGTCCACGACCGCGCGTCGAGCAGGTTCGCGTTCTCGTCGGCGGTCAGCATGCCCATGCAGTACCGGGCGTCGGTCGCGCTCGCCGAGTACGTCACGAACACCCGGCCGTTGCGGATCAGCACCGCCGGCCCCTCGTTCACCTTGAAGCCCTGCACCTCCCACGACAGCGTGGGCGTCGCGATGCGCACCGGGGTGGTCTTCAACGCCAGCGGTGAAGCCATTTCCGCGATGTAGAGGTTCGAGTTCGTGGCGATGCCGGGTTCGCTCTGCGCCCACAGGAAGTAGCGCTTGCCGCGGTGCGCGAACGTGGTCGCGTCGAGCGTGAAGGTGTCCCACGCCGTGACCATCTGCCCGCGCAGCACCCACCCGCTCTCGCGCGGGTCGGCGTTCGAGGACTCCAGCACGTAGGTGCGGATGCGAAACGGTTCGTCCTTGTCCCCCGCGGCGAAGTACACGTACCACTTGCCGTCGATGCGGTGCAGTTCCGGCGCCCAGATGTAGCCGCCCATCACGCCCGACGACGGCCGCCGCCAGATGGTGCGCTCACGAGCGGAGGACAGACCGTCCAACGTGGACGCACCGCGGATGACGACGCGGTCGTACTCCGGCACCGACCCGGTCAGGTAGTACATGCCGTCCACCGGCGGCGTGACGAACGGGTCGGCGCGTTGTTCGACGAGCGGGTTGCGCGTGGGCAGGTCCGAGGCCGGTTCCGCGGCGAGGGCGGCGGGCGCGGCGGACGTGAGCGCACCGGTCGCGGCCAGGAGGCCGCCGGTGGCCAGCAGGGATCGTCGGTTGATCACGAGCGGCTCCTGATCCGGAAGAACGTGACGGAGTTCGGCGGGAACGTGTGCGTGAAGCTGCTCGCCACCCGCGCCTGGTCGAGGCGGGGGCGGATCGGCTGGGTGAACTCGGTGTTGACGTCGTCGGGACGGCCCTGCAGCACGGTCACGCGTGCCGTCGGGGCGACCGGGACGCCGAGGTCGATGCGCGTGCGGGCGGCGTTGTCCTGGGCGTTGACCACCTTGACGATCAGCTCGCCGGTGGCGACGTCGCGGGTGACGACCTGCCGGAACGGCTCGGCGAGCTCGTCGTCGGTGAACTCGCCCCACTTCTGGCCGTCGAGGAACAGCGCGACGTGCCGCCCTCGCACCTCGACGCGCACGTCGTACTCGCGTCCCGTCTCGATGCGGGTGCCGTTGGAGATCAGCGTGCTCTTGCCGCCGCCGACGGCCTTCTCCACGGCGGACTGGGTGTTGTTCCAGCCGCCGAGGTTCCACCAGTAGTAGTTGCCGGTGTCCTGCACGCCGAACGCGACGAGGAAGCCTTCCCGCCCGGCCTGCTTCACCGCCTTGACGTTCAGCGTGTAGTCGCGCCAGGACTTGTCGCCCGCCGTGACGAGCGCGTCCTCCGCCGCCGCGTCGGACTGCACGTAGGCGCCGTTCACGACGTTCCACGCGCCGCGGCCGGACTTCGTCCACTTCGCGTCACCGCCGGAGAAGTCGTCGCTGAACAACGCCTGCCCGGAAGCACTGGTGACGCTCACGTCGTCGTAGGTCGCGGCCGTGGCCCACGTCGACAACCCGATCGCGCCGGTGATCGGCGCCTGCGTCGAGGGCGTGGCGGACGCGGTGCTCGGCACCACGTGGTCGCCCACGTTGGTCATGAAGAGCTTCTGGACCTCGTAGCTGGCCGAACCCCACGACGCGTGGTTGTTGAACCAGATCATGTCCGGACGCCACTGGACGTAGTCCTCGTTGGCCAGCAACGGCGCGTAGGAGGCGAGCTTCACGACGTCGGCGTTGCGCTCGAGCCCCGTCATGAACGCCGCTTCGCTCAGCGCGTTGTGGAACTTGTTGTCCTGCGAGGCGTATTCGCCGAGGAACACCTTGGGACCGTTGCGGTCGTAGGAGTCGTAGCGGTTGTTGTTCTCCAGGAACCAGCTCGGGCTGTTGTAGTAGTGCTCGTCGATCATCTTCACGCCGGCCTGCCTGTTCAGCTGCCACAGGCGGTCGAACGTGCCGCCGGTGTCGTCGGGGCCGGAGTTGCTGACGACGGTGATGTCCGGGTACTTGGCGTTGATGGCGTCGCGGAACCGCACGAAGCGCGCCATGAACTCGTCCGGCAGGTTCTCCTCGTTGCCGACGGCCAGGTGCGTGAGCCCGAACGGCTGGGGGTGCCCCATCTCGGCGCGCTTGCGGCCCCACACCGAGTCGGCCGGGCCGTTCGCGTACTCGATCAGGTCGAGCGTGTCCTGGACGTGCCGCGCCAGCAACGCGGGGTCGTCGGTCGCGCGGTTCTGGCCGCAGCCGGTGACCAGCGCGGGCACGACGGGCAGCGGCATGGCGCCGATGTCCTCGGAGAACTGGAAGTACTCGTGGTAGCCGAGTCCGTAGGACTGGTTGTAGCCCCAGAAGTTCCAGTTGGTGGCGCGCTGCTCGACCGGGCCGATGGTGTCCTTCCACTGGTACGACCGGCGCCGCTCGAAGTTCGGCGCGTCGTAGCCGTAGTGGCTGCCGGTGTTGACCAGGCAGCCGCCCGGGAACCGGACGAAGCCGGGCTTCAGCGCGGCGATCTTCTCGGCGAGGTCGCGCCGCAGGCCGTGGCCCTTGAAGGTGTCCTGCGGCATCAGCGAGACCATGTCGAGCCGCAGGGTCCCGGTGCCGGTGCCGGTCACGAGGAGCCTGCCCGTGGTGGAGGTCTTCCTCGCCCGGACCGTTCCGCTGTACCGGGTCCAGCCGTCGCCGCGGACCTGCACGTTCACCGGGTCGCCCAGGGCGTTCCCGGCGGGGTCGGTGATCGCGGCGGTCAGCTGTGCCTGCTGGTCGGCGCGGGCCCAGACGGAGAAGTCGTAGCGCTGACCCTCCCGCACGGCGATCCCGCTGTTGTAGCCGGAGTTGATCACGCCGGCGGGCAGGCCGAGCTTCAGGTAACGCCGGTTGCGCTCGTTCAGGCGTCCGGCGTCGTCGGCGACGTCCACGGTGCCGCTGTGCGGCGCCCAGGACGTCAGGCCGTGGTAGCCCGCGTTGTCCGCGGGGTCGTACTCGAACGACCGGTTCTGCACGAGCTCCGCGTACAGACCGCCGTCGGCGGCGCGGTTGATGTCCTCGAAGAAGACGCCGTACATCGAGTCGTCGATCGACGCGCCCTTCTTCGTGGCGTCGATCTTGATCGTGTAGTCGGTTTCGGCGGCCGCCCCGAACCCGGGGACGGCGACCAGCAGGGATGCCGCGAGTGCGGCGCTCAACAGGACGTGCTTGCGGGACACGAAGTTCCCTCCCAAGCTCGGAAGTGAGCGTTAACATAGGGCTGCGTGCTTGTTACAAGCAAGGTCTTGACGCGGCAGTTGTGAGCGTTCACTCTTGTGCACCTGACAGCTGGAGGACAGGCGGTCAGGCTCCGCGACACCGTCGTCACCCCGGAGGAATCCCAGTGCTGAAGAAGATCACGACAGTTGCCGGCGTGGTCCTGCTGAGCGCGCTCACCGCGTGCGGCTCGGGAGGCGGTGGAGGCACCGCCTCGTCCGGCAGCGGCACCATCACCATGGGCTTCGCGCAGGTCGGCGCCGAAAGCGGCTGGCGCACCGCCAACACCAAGTCGATCCAGGACGAGGCCAAGGCCGCCGGGATCGAGCTCAAGTTCTCCGACGCGCAGCAGAAGCAGGAGAACCAGATCAAGGCGATCCGCTCCTACATCCAGCAGAAGGTGTCGGTGATCGCGTTCAGCCCCGTCGTCGAGACGGGCTGGGACACGGTTCTGCTGGAGGCCAAGCGCGCCAACATCCCGGTGATCCTCACCGACCGTTCCATCGACTCCGACGACACGTCGCTCTACAAGACGTTCCTCGGCTCCGACTTCGTCGAGGAGGGCCGCCGGGCGGGCGACTGGCTGGTGGCGAACGCCTCCGGCCCGACGAACGTGGTGGAACTGCAGGGAACCACCGGCGCGGCGCCCGCGATCGACCGCAAGAAGGGCTTCGAGGAGAAGATCGCGTCGAAGCCCGACATCAAGGTCGTCGCCTCGCAGACCGGTGACTTCACCCGCTCCGGCGGCAAGCAGGTCATGGAGGCGTTCCTCAAGTCCCAGCCGAAGATCGACGTGGTGTACGCGCACAACGACGACATGGGCCTGGGCGCGATCGAGGCGATCAAGGCGGCGGGCAAGGTGCCCGGCAAGGACATCAAGATCATCACCGTGGACGCGGTGAAGGACGGCATGCAGGCGCTGGCGAACGGCGAGATCAACTTCATCGTCGAGTGCAACCCGTTGCTGGGCAAGCAGTTGATGGAGCTGGCGAAGAAGGTCGTGGCCGGCGAGGAGGTGCCCAACCGCGTCGTGACCGAGGAGGGCACGTTCACGCAGGAGCAGGCGAAGGCCGCGCTCCCCCAGCGCCAGTACTGAGTCGGTGGTCGTGCCGGTGGCGCAGAAGCCTCCACCGGCACGTCCCGGCACCGAGGCAAGATCCCCCGAGCACCGCGGGGCCCGTCGTGGACGCGCATCCCGATGACGGGCCCCGCGGCCCCAACGACGAAGGCCAGTGCCCATGACCCCGCCGTTGAACGAACCACCACCACCGGTCGTCGAGATGCGGGGCATCAGCCTCGCGTTCCCCGGCGTGAAAGCGTTGCAGGACGTCGACTTCCGGCTGTTCCCCGGCGAGGTGCACGCCCTCATGGGCGAGAACGGCGCCGGCAAGTCCACCCTGATCAAGACCCTGACCGGCGTGCACCGGCCCGACGGCGGACAGGTCGTGCTCGGTGGTGACGAGGTGGCGTTCTCCTCCCCCGGCGAGGCCCAGCACGCCGGGATCAGCACGGTGTACCAGGAGGTCAACCTCTGCGCGAACCTCACGGTCGCGGAGAACATCCTGCTGGGGCGCGAACCACGAAGGTTCGGCGGCATCGACTTCCCGGCGATGCGCAAGCGCGCCGGGGAGGTGCTCGCGCGCATCGGGGTGCACATCGACCCCGGGTCGAGCCTCGGTGAACACCCGATCGCCGTGCAGCAACTCGTCGCCATCGCCCGCGCGATCGCCGTAGACTGCCGCGTCCTCGTGCTCGACGAGCCGACGTCCAGCCTGGACGCGGGCGAGGTCGCCGAGCTGTTCCGGATCATGCGCGTGCTGCGGGACGAGGGCGTGGCGATCCTGTTCGTGTCGCACTTCCTCGACCAGGTCTACGAGATCTCCGACCGGATGACGGTGCTGCGCAACGGTTCCCTCGTCGGTGAGCACCTCACCGCGGACGTGGACCGGCGCACGCTCATCGCGCAGATGATCGGCCGCGACCTCGGCGCGCTGGAGGCCATCGAGGACGCCACGGAGAAGCGCCACCCCGACGGACCGGTGCTGCTGCACGCGTCGGAGCTCGGCAGGCGCGGCGCCATCGACCCGTTCGACCTGGAGATCCGCGCGGGCGAGGTCGTCGGCCTCGCCGGCCTGCTCGGCTCCGGCCGCACCGAGCTCGCCCGGCTGCTCTTCGGCGCCGACCGCGCGGACTCCGGCAGGCTGCTCGTGGACGGCAAGCCCCTGCGGTTGCGCGGGCCCCGGTCCGCGATCGCGGCGGGCATCGCGTTCAGCTCCGAGGACCGCAAGGGCGAGGGCCTCGTCGCGGACCTCTCGATCCGCGACAACCTCGTGCTCGCGATGCAGGCCGCACGCGGCTGGACGCGCCCGCTGCCGCGCAGGACCAAGGACCAGCTGGTCGAGAAGTACCTGAAGGCGCTCGACATCCGGCCCGCCAACCCGGACGCGCTGGTGCGCACCCTGTCCGGCGGCAACCAGCAGAAGGTGCTCCTGGCGCGCTGGCTCGTCACCGAGCCGCGGCTGCTGATCCTCGACGAACCGACGCGCGGCATCGACATCGGCGCCAAGGCCCAGATCCAGCAACTCGTCACGACCCTGGCCGCGGAGGGCACCGCGGTCCTGTTCATCTCCGCGGAACTGGAGGAGGTCGTGCGCATCTCCGACCGCATCGTCGTGCTGCGCGACCGGCGCAAGATCGCCGAGCTGGACGGCTCGGTGACCGGCGTCGACGAGGTCGTGGAACTCATCGCGGGCGGGGCCGCGCCGGAGAAGGTGGTGTCGTGAAGAACCGGTTGCTGTGGCCGTTGCTCGCACTGGCCGCTCTACTGCTGCTCAACCTGATCGTGACGCCCTCCTTCTTCTCGTTGCGCATGCAGGACGGCGCCCTCTACGGCGGCCTCGTCGACGTGCTGAAGAACGGCGCCCCGACGTTGCTGATCGCGCTCGGCATGACGCTGGTGATCGCCACCCGCGGCATCGACCTCTCGGTCGGCGCGGTGGCGGCGATCGCGGGCGCGGTGACGTGTGTCCACATCGGAACGTCGGGCAGCGCCGGCACCGCGATCGCCGGAATGGCGATCGCCCTGGTGCTGTGCGCGGTGCTGGGACTCTGGAACGGGTTCCTCGTGGCGGGGCTCGGCATCCAGCCGATCATCGCCACCCTGGTGCTGATGACCGCGGGCCGCGGTGTCGCGATGCTCGTGACCGAGGGCCAGATCGTCACGGTCAACAACACCGCGTACAAGCAGGTCGGCGCCGGGTTCCTGGTGTTGCCGATCTCGATCCTGATCAGCCTGCTCGTGCTCGGGTTGGTGGCGTTCGTGACCAGGAAGACCGCGCTGGGCATGCTGATCGAGGCCGTCGGGGTGAACCCCGAGGCCTCCCGCCTGGCCGGTGTGCGGTCGAGGACGATCATCTGGACCGTCTACGTGTTCGCCGCCGTGTGCGCGGGCATCGCCGGCCTGATGATCAGCTCGAACGTCAGCGCGGCCGACGCCAACAACGCCGGTCTGTGGATCGAGATGGACGCGATCCTCGCCGTCGTCATCGGCGGCACCTCGCTCGCCGGCGGGCGGTACTCGCTGACCGGCACCCTGCTCGGCGCGCTGATCATCCAGACCCTCACCACCACCGTCTACACGATCGGCGTCGCCCCCGAGGTGACGCTGGTGTTCAAAGCGGTCGTCGTGATCGCCGTGTGCCTGGTCCAGGCACCGAAGGCCCGTGCCGCGCTGAGCTTCCGGAAGGTGGCGGTCCCGTCATGACCACTCTCGCCCCGCGCGTGCCGTCGCGCTTCCTGCCGGTGCTCGCGACCGTCGCGCTGTTCGTCCTCGCGTTCGGCGTCGGCTCGGCGCGCTACGACGGGTTCGCGTCCGGCCAGGTGATCGCGAACCTGTTCATCGACAACGCCTTCCTGATCGTCCTCGCCGCGGGCATGACGTTCGTGATCCTCAGCGGCGGCATCGACCTGTCCGTGGGCTCGGTCGTCGCACTGTCCACCATGGTCACGGCCTCGGGCCTGCAGGCGGGCTGGCCGGTACCGCTGGTGGTCCTCGCCGTGCTGCTGATCGGGTCGACGCTCGGCCTGCTGATGGGGCTCGTGATCCACAAGTTCGACATCCAGCCGTTCATCGTCACGCTCGCCGGCATGTTCCTCGCCCGCGGCCTGTGCTTCGTCATCAGCGTGGAGTCGGTGTCCATCAAGGACAGGACGTTCCGCGACGTCGCCACCGCCGCGATCGAACTGCCGGGCGGCGTCACGATCACCTACAACGTCGTGATCGCACTGCTCGTCGTCGCCGCCGCGATGTACGTGCTGCACCGCACCCGCTTCGGCCGCACGGTGTACGCGGTGGGCGGCAGCGAGTCGTCCGCGCTGCTGATGGGCCTGCCGACCACCCGCGTGAAGGTCGGCGTGTACGTCATCAGCGGCCTCTGCTCGTCGCTGGCCGGGCTGCTGTTCAGCCTCTACATGCTCTCCGGCTACGGCCTGCACGCCGTGGGCATGGAGCTCGACGCCATCGCGGCCGTGGTGATCGGCGGGACGCTGCTGGCGGGCGGGGTCGGGTACGTGCTCGGCGGGTTGGCCGGGGTGCTGGTCCTCGGCACGATCCAGACGCTGATCTCGTTCCAGGGCACGCTCAGCTCGTGGTGGACGAAGATCGTGATCGGCGTCCTGCTGCTGGTGTTCATCGCCGTGCAGAGGACCATGGTCCGGCGGTGAGCATCACCCGCTCAGGTGAAGAACCCGCAGGTCGGGGGACTCCGGCCCGCGCGGAGGAATGCGGCGGGGCCCGGATGCGTTGATCGTCTCATGGCAGACGTGGAACTCAGCCCGACCGAGTGGGTCCAGAACCAGACCAAGACCATCCTGGAGACCGGGACGACCGAGGGCATCAAGGTCGCGGGCAGGCCGATCGTGCTCCTGACCGTCCGGGGTGCGAAGAGCGGCAAGCTGCGCTACACCCCGGTCATGCGCGTGGAGCACGAGGGCAGCTATGCGGTCGTGGCGTCCAAGGGCGGTGCCCCCGAGCACCCCACCTGGTACCACAACATCAAGGCGTACCCGGAGATCTCGCTGCAGGACGGCACCGCGAAGGGTGAGTACACCGCGCGCGAGGTCGACGGCGACGAGCGGGCGCGGTGGTGGGAGCGGGCCGTCGCGGCCTTCCCGAACTACGCCGAGTACCAGGAGAAGACGGACCGGCTGATCCCGCTGTTCGTGCTCGACCCGAAGTAACCCGGACACCGCCCGGCGAGGGCGCATTCCTGCTCCGCCCCCACGTCCCGTCGCACGGAACGTGGGGGCGGAGTCGTGTCCGCCGGGCACGACCGTGACGCTCGACATGGACGACCACACCACCACGGACCCCCACGCTGGGCATCCTGCGGGAGCCGCGGGTGGACTTCCCGTCGGCCGGCGCGGTGCCGCAGGCCTACCTCCGCCGGTCCTATGTAGAGATTGTGAGCAGTGCGCACATTCGGTCCTAAACAGACACTTACGCGTGCACGTTGCTCCGAACGGGCCTGTCATTCGCCCCCGCGTCGCGACGTAGGGTGACGTGATCACGCGGTCTGCCAGCGGATTTCGGTCGAGACTCGGGGAAGTCGTCACCGCGTGTGAACTGGCGCGCACGAGGAGACGAATACCGGAATGAACATCGAAACGGCGCTCAAAGAAGCCATGAACATCACCGGCGCGCTCGGTGTGGCGCTCGTGGACTACGACAGCGGCATGTCGCTCGGGTCCATCGGTGGCGGCGACTGGCTGAACCTCGAGGTGGCCGCGGCCGGCAACACCGAGGTCGTGCGGTCCAAGCAGCGGGTGATCTCGGCTCTCGGGCTGAACGACGAGATCGAGGACATCCTGATCACCCTGCACCGCCAGTACCACCTGATCCGCCTGTTGTCGCAGGGCAAGCGGGGTGACTCGCTGTTCCTCTACCTCGTGCTCGACCGCGAACGCGCCAACCTCGCGCTCGCCAGGCACAGCCTGAAGGCCATCGAAGCCGACCTGACGGTCTGACCGCGATGTCCACCCAGGCAGCGCAGAACTCCGGCGCGCTGCCCCTGCGCAGGCGCGGATCGACGACGCCGGTGGCCGCACCGGCGATGGCGCGACAGGCAGCGGGCACCAACGCCAGGAAGATGACCGAGGCACTGCAGGAGATCCACGACAGCATCGACACCATTTCGATCAACGGTGTGCTGATCGCGACGCGGGACGGCCTGGTGCTGTGCGGCGTCACGCGGGACATCGAGGACGACGGCGTCGCGGCCATGGCCGCGGCCTCCGCCGGTCTCGCGAGCCAGTTCACCTCGCAGGCCCGGATCGGCCTCCCGAAGGCGGTGTTCTTCGAGGGCGACTCCGGTCAGGTGGGCGTGTTCGGCGTCGACGAGGACACGCTCATGGTGGTGCTCGGCAAGCGGGACACCACCATGGGCATGTTCAACGTCGTGGCCAAACAGGCGCTCACCCTGCTGCAGAACGTTCTCGCGAGGGACTGAGCCCTCGGTAGGTGAAGCTGCCGAAGTCGGCCCACGACCCGCTCGGCGCACCGGAGCTCGTCGCCAGCAGTCCGATGTGCACGCCGGTGAACCCGCCTGCCGCCTGCGTGCTCAGCACCCGTCCGTCGAACGGCTCGCCCAGCGGCCGCCACTCGCCACCGCCCGAGGCGACCAGTGCCCGGTAGTCCTGGCCGGTCGCCTCGAAGCACAGGCGCACGGCACCGTCGGGCACCGTGGTCCGCGCCAGCGGGGTGTCCTGCCCGCCGGCGCGGACCACGAGGGTGACCTCGCGGTGGCTGCCGAGAAGCAGCCGCACGTGGTGCTCGTCGTTCTGCAGCAACACCATTCCCGCGGTCTCCCCCGGCCGGGCCGGGTCGAACTCGAGCACGCAGGACGCGTGGAAGTCCTGGTGCTGCTGGCGCCGCACGACGAGGCTCGGCGTGGCCAGGTCCGTCACCGACTCCGGGCGCACCCGCAGCCGCAGGTGTCCCGGCCGGTCCGCGAGCGACCAGAACACCTCGTCCGGCGTGCGCAGGAACATCCACGAGGGGTCGAGGACCGGCCCGTCGAAGTCGTCGGTCTCCGGCACCTCCGGCCACGGGTGCGCGGGCAGCGCCGGAACGTCGTACCGCGTCTCCACCCTGCCCGTACCGGGGCTGAACACCGGACCGCCCGCCTCCCAGGACACCGGCACGAGGAACGTCTCGCGCCCGAGGTTGTAGTTGTAACCGCCGTAGGGCCGCGTCGCGAGCAACACCGCGAACCACTGGCCGTGCTGCGTGAGCACCAGGTCCGCGTGGCCGGCGGCGGCGATCGGGTGGTCACGACCGAGGTGGCGGTGGGTCAGCACGGGGTTCAGCGGCGAACCGCGGTACGGGCCGGTGACCTCGTCCGCCGTCGCCACGACCACCGAGTGCTCGAAGTCCGTGCCGCCCTCCGCGCAGAGCAGCACGTACTTCCCTCCCACCTCGTACAGGTGCGGCGCCTCCAGCCAGACGGAGTCCCGCAACGCGCCTGTCCACAGCACGTGCTCGTCCCCGATCAGCTCCCTGTGCACGGGGTCGAACTCGCGCAGCCACACCTCGGTCTGACCGGGCCCGCCACCGGGCACCTCGCGGGTGCCCGTCCACCACGCGCGGCCGTCGTCGCCGAAGAAAAGCGACGGGTCGAACCCGTCCGCCTCGGGCAGCCACTGCGGCTCCGACCACTCACCGGCCGGATCCGTGGCCGTCACGACGAAGTTGCCGCTCTTGGTGGTGCCGTCGACCAGCGTGCACACCACGTAGAACACGCCGTCGTGGTACCGGATCGTCGGGGCGTACAGGCCACCGGACGCCCGCACCCCCTGCAGCGGCAGCTGGGACGGGCGGTCCAGCACGTGCCCGAGCAGCCGCCAGTGCACCAGGTCCCGGCTGTGGTAGATCGGCAGGCCGGGGAAGTACTCGAACGTCGACGTGACCAGGTAGTAGTCCGATCCCGCCCGGCACACCGACGGATCCGGGTGCGAGCCGGGGAGGATCGGGTTCTCGAACTGTGCCAAGTGGACACTCCCCCGTTAGGGCGTGCAGCGAAGTCCGGAGGTGGTTCCCGGTGGCGCGGCCGGAACAGACCGCACCACCGGGGTGCTACGAGTGCCGCGCCGAGGCACGGCTACCGCGGCCGTGGCCCGTGGTGGTTGAGCCGGGCGTAGGCGGGCTTCGGCACCAGGTTCTCGTCGAACAGGCAGGCGGCGCCCTCGCCGGGGAACACGTCCGGCACCCACGAGTGCCGGTCCGTGAAGCCCCACGTGGTGAACTCGACGCACCGCTTCACCGCGTGGCAGGCGTCCCAGACCTGCCCGAAGTAGTCCGCCTGCGCGGCGAGCTTCTCGGGCGTGACGGGCAACGGGATCCGCACGTCCGCCTCGGTGATCGCGACGTCCAGGCCGAGCGCGGCGAACCGCGCGATGTTCTCCTTCATGCCGGCCGGGAACCCGTACATGAGCGAGAGGTGCGCCTGGATGCCGACGCCGTGGATGGGCACGCCCTGCCGCTTCAGCGAACGCACCAGCTCGTACGTCGCGTCGCTCTTCGGGTTGAGGCCCTCGATGTTGTAGTCGTTGATGTAGAGCTTGGCCCTCGGGTCGGCCTGGTGCGCCCAGCGCAGCGCGTCGGCGATGTAGCCGTCCCCGAGCTTCTCCTGGAACACCGTCGGCCGGCGCGTGCCGTCCTCGTTGAACGCCTCGTTGACGACGTCCCACGCCCGGATCTTGCCGCGGTACCGGCCGGCCTCGGTCTTCACGTGGTCGCGAACGACCTGGCGCAGCTCCGTCGCCTCCAGACCGCCCACCCAGTCGGGCAACTGGCTGTGCCACACCAGTGTGTGGCCGCGCACGGACTTGCCGGTCTTCTTCGCGTACGCCACGATCGCGTCCGCACCGGACCAGTCGTACTGGCCGCGCACCGCCTCGACGGTGCCCCACTTCATCTCGTTCTCCGGTGTGACGCTGTCGAACTCCCGCGTCAGCACCGCTTTGTAGTCCGCCTCGGCCTCGAGGTGCTGGACGGCCACCGCACTGCCCACGTACCTCTTCGTGACGCCCTGCAACGGTCCCCCGGCCGAGGCGGGCGCGGCCTGCACCGCCACCGCCAGCACGGCGAGGCCAACTGCCAGTCGGATTCGCACGGTCATCCCTTCACAGAGCCGGTCAGGCCGCCCACCATCCGGCGTTCGGCGAGCACGAAGAACGTGAGCGCGGGGATCATGGACAACGCGGTGAAGGCGAGCACCTTCGCGGTGTCCTGGGTGTGCTCGGACTGGAACATCGCCACGCCGAGCGGGAGGGTGAAGTTGGTGGAGTCGTTGAACACCAGCAGCGGCAACAGGAAGAAGTTCCAGCTGGTGACGAACGCGAGCACCGACACCGTGATGAGCGCCGGCCGCGACAGCGGCAGCAGGATCCGCCAGAAGAAGCCGAGCTTGGCCGCGCCGTCGAGCAGTGCGGCGTCCTCGAGCTCACCGGGGATCGCGTGCATGAACGGCCGCAGGATCACGATCGTCACCGGCAGCGAGAACGCCGCCTCCGGGATCGCGACGCCGAGCGGGTTCTCCAGCATCCCGAGCTGGCGCAGCCACAGGTACAGCGGGAGCGCCGCGACGCCCAGCGGGAACAGCAGGCCGAGCGTGAACAGGGTGTAGAGCCCTTCCCTGCCCCGGAACGCGTAGCGGGACAACGCGAACGCCGCCATCGAGCCGAGCCCGACCGCCAGCGTCGTGGCGATCACCGCGATCAGCGCGCTGTTGCCGAGCAGCCGCCAGAACTGCGGCGAGGTGGCGACCTCGACGTAGTTGTCGAACACGAACGGCCCCGGCAGCCCCGCTGGTGACGAGTTGATCTGCGCCGTGGTGCGGAAACCGCCCAGCACGACGAACAGCAGGGGGACCACCGTCACGCCGATGACGGCGATCGCCGCCAGGTAACCGGTGATGTTGTTGCGGCGTACCACCTCAGCGCACCCCCGACGTCACAGCGCCCTCGGTGTCCCTGCGCAGGGCGAACCGCTGGTAGAACAACGCGAACACGAAGCAGATGATGAACAGGATCACCGCGACCGCGCTGCCGAAGCCGAACTCGTAGCGCTTGAAGCCGTGGTCGGTGAGGTAGACCGCCATGGTCGTCGACGCGTTGGCGGGACCGCCGAGCGTCATGATCCAGACGAGGTCGAACAGCTGCAGCGACCCGATCACCGAGAGGAAGATCCACACGCGGATCGTCGGTCCCAGCAACGGGAGCACGACGTGCCGGGTGGTCTGCCAGGGACTCGCGCCGTCGAGGGCCGCGGCCTCCCGCAGCTCGGCCGGCACCCCCTGCAACCCCGCCAGCAGCAGGATCACGCCGAACCCGATGTACTTCCAGGTGATCACGAGGAACAACGTGTAGAGCACCATCGACTGGTCGGCGAGCCACAGCTGCACGAGCCCGCCGAGTCCCACCGCGCGCAGGACCTCGTCGACGAACCCACCGGGCTGCAGCATGAGCAGCCAGATCACGGCCGTCACGGCCTCGGACAGCACGTACGGCGCGAACACGACCATCCGCAGGAACGTCCGGCCGCGCAGCTTGCGGTTGAGCAGCATGGCCAGGCCGATGCTGAGCGGCAGCTGCACGACGATCGACAGCACCGCGATGATCATGTTGTGCCCGACGGCGCTCTGGAAGACGTCACCGGACAGGGCGTCGACGTAGTTGTCGAGGCCCACGAAGTCGGTCAGAGGGCCGAAGCCGCTCCACGAGTAGAGGCTGTAGTACGCGGCGACCCCGATCGGGATCATGACGAATCCGACGAACAGCACCAGTGCCGGGGCCAGCAGCAACGCGAGCTCGAGGCGGGTGCGGAGTCGGGACCGCCGCCGGGTGCCCCCGGCCGCTGGCGCGTGCGGCACGGGGGCGGTCGGCGGCCGCGTGGTGATCGCGGCACTCATCATTTGTTCCCGGCAGCTGCTTCACTCACCGATTTCACGATGGTGTCGGGTCCGCCCTGACCCGCGAAGAAGTTCGCGATGGTGTCGTTGAGGGCCTGACCGACCTTGGTCGGGAACGCGGTGTCGAAGTAGAACTGCACGTGCGACGCCTTGGACATGGCCGCGGCGATCACCTTGTGCGGCTCGCTCTTCAGCGCGGCCACCCCGGCAGGGGTCACCGGCAGACCGGAGTTGGTCTCGGCGAGGATCTTCTGCACGTCGTCACCGACGAGGTGCCCGAGGAACTCCGCGCACGCCTTGGCGGCACGCGTGGTGCAGGAGAACCCGTCACCGCCACCGAGCATCACGGTCGGATCGCCCTGCCCGCCCGGCACGCTCGGGAACGGGAACCAGCCGATCTTCGAGGCGAGTTCCTTGTCCTCGGTGAGCGCCTGCATCACGTCGGGCTGCCAGTCGCCCTGCAGCTCCATGGCCGCCTTGCCGTTGGCGACCAGGCCCGCCGAGCTGCCCGCCCCCTGCTGAGCGGGCGTCCCGACGAACCCGTCCTGGAACGGTTTCGTGTCCAGGAAGCTCTTGAGGTTCTCGCCGGCCTTGGTGAAGCAGGGGTCGGCCAGTTCGGTCTTCTCGACCGCCTTCTTCAGCGTGTCGACCGAGCACTGGCGCACCGCGAAATAGGCCCAGTAGAACGCGTCGGGCCAGCGGTCCTTGCCGCCCAGCGCGATCGGCACGATCCCCGCGGTCTTCAGCTTCGCGACGGCGGCGTTCAACTCGTCCACAGTGGTCGGTGTCGAGGTGATTCCCGCGTTGGCGAAGACGTCCTTGCGGTACCAGAACCCGACCGCGTGCATCAGGTACGGCGCGCCGTACTGCTTGCCGCCGACCTTCCAGCCGTCGGCGTTCTTGGCCAGCGGCCCGATCCAGCCGGACGAGGCCTCGGTGATGTCGGCGAGCTTGCCGGACTTCAGCTGGTCGGCGAGCGCTCCGCCGCCCCACTGCTGGAAGAGGTCCGGAGGGGTGTTGCCCTGCAGAGCGAGGGGCACCTTGGTCTGGAACTGCTCGTTCTGGATCGGTTCGATCGTGAACGAGGTGTTCGGGTGGGTCTTGTGGAAGTCGTCGGCGATCTGCTGCCACTTCGACTTCATCGGTTCGGTGGTCCTGTTGTGCCACCACGTGAGCGTCACGGGGCCTTCAGTGGAGGCATCACCGCCACCACCACCGCACCCGGCCAGCACGAACGCCGCGGCGGCGAAGAGGGCAAGGGGCTTTCTGGAACGCATCGGGGGTCCACTCCTGACGACGTCGGCCGGTTGGACTGCGTGTGTTGGGGCCAGAGACTGCCGCGAGAACCCGTGTCGTGTCAATCGTTGTCGATAACGTTTTACACGGCTAGCCTGACCCGGTGCCCCCACGCTCCCGCGTCACGATCAAGGACGTCGCCGCTCAGGCCGGCGTCTCGGTCGCCACCGTCTCCAAGGTCCTGAACAACCGCTACGGCGTCTCCGCTGACACGTTCGCGCGGGTCACCGCCGTGATCAAGGACCTGGGGTACGAGGCGAGCCTCGTCGCGCAGAGCCTGCGCAACCACCGGACGAACGTCATCGGCATCCTCGTCGCCGACATCGAGCCCTTCAGCACCGAACTGCTCAAGGGCGCGGCGGACGCCATCCGCGGCACCGGCTTCGAACTCGTCGTCTACTCGGCGGGCGGCCGAACAGGTGACCCCCACGGCTGGGAGCAGCGGTACCTGACGCGGCTGAGCGGCACCCTCGTCGACGGAGCAGTGCTGGTCACGCCCGCCGTCGACCTCGAAGGCATCCCCGGCACGCCTGTGGTCGCGGTCGACCCGCACACCGGCCGCGCGGCGCTGCCCACGGTCGACTCCGACAACCTGCACGGCGGGCGACTCGCGACCGAGCACCTGCTGGAACTCGGTCACCGCAGGATCGCGATGCTGACCGGCCGCGCGGACCTGAAGTCCGCGCAGCAGCGCGAGACCGGCTACCGCGGAGCGCTCGCCAGCGCGGGGGTGCCGGTCGACGAGTCGCTGGTCCGCAGGGGCGACTACGACGCCGAGGTGGCCGCCGCGTCCGCTCGTGAGCTGCTGAGCGGGCCCGACCGGCCGACCGCGATCTTCGCCGCCAACGACACCACCGCGATCGCCGCCATCGAGGCGGCGCTCGAACTCGGCCTGCGCGTGCCGGAGGACGTCTCGGTGGTCGGCTTCGACAACATCCCCGAGTCCGCGCTGTGCACACCGCCGCTCACGACGGTGGAGCAGCCGATCCGCGAGATGGGCCACCGCGCCCTCGAACTGCTGGTGCGGCTCATCAACGGCGACGAGCCCGCCGACACCCACATCACCCTGGGCACCGACCTGGTCGTCCGGCGGTCGACACGTCCCCTGACACCCTGAGGTTGTTCCTGTGACGACAGAAGCCACCACGCCGGACGAGGTCTGGCGCAATCCGCACGCCCCCGTGGCCGACCGAGTGCGCGACCTGGTCGCGCGCATGACGCCGCAGGAGAAGGTCGCGCAGCTGCAGGGCGTCTGGGTCGGCATCGACGCCGTCGGCGAGATGGCCCCGCACCAGCACGAGTTCGCCGTGGCACCGCAGGACTTCGACGAGCTGACCAAGCACGGCATCGGCCAGCTCACCCGCGTGTTCGGCACCCGGCCGATCGCGCCCGAGGTCGGCGCGCACACGCTCGCCCGCACCCAGCGGCAGATCATCGAGGCGAGCCGCTTCGGGATTCCCGCGGTGGCGCACGAGGAGTGTCTGACCGGGCTCGCCGCGTGGCAGGCGACCGTGTACCCGTCACCGCTGTGCTGGGGCGCGAGCTTCGAGCCGGACCTGGTGCGGCGCATGGCCTCCAAGTTCGGCGACTCGATGCGCCGCCTCGGCATCCACCAGGGTCTCGCGCCCGTCCTCGACGTCACGCGCGACCTGCGGTGGGGCCGGGTCGAGGAGACCATCGGCGAGGACCCGCACCTGGTCGGCCTCATCGGGTCCGCCTACGTCGAAGGCCTCGAGCTGGCCGGGATCGTGGCCACGCTCAAGCACTTCGCGGGCTACTCGGCCTCGCGCGCCGGGCGCAACCACGCCCCTGTCTCGATCGGCCCGCGCGAGTTCGCCGACGTGGTCCTGCCGCCGTTCGAGATGGCGCTGAAGGCGGGCGCCAGGTCGGTCATGAACTCCTACGCCGACAACGACGGCGTGCCCGCCGCCGCGGACGCGACGCTCCTCACCGACCGGTTGCGCGACGAGTACGGCTTCACCGGGACGTTGGTGTCCGACTACTTCTCCGTGGCGTTCCTGCACAAGCTGCACGGGGTCGCCGCCGGGCGCGAGGACGCGGCCGCGCTGGCGTTGACGGCCGGCATCGACGTCGAACTGCCCACTGTGGACTGCTTCGGCGAGCCGCTGCTCGAAGGCCTGTACTCCCAGAGCGTGGACGTCGAGCTCGTCGACAGGGCGTTGACGCGCGTGCTGACGCAGAAGGTCGAGCTGGGCCTGCTGGACCCGGACTACTCCCCCGCGCCCGCCGCGGACCTCGACCTGGACGACGAGGAGTCGCGTGCGCTCGCCCGCGAGGTGGCCGAGCGTTCGATCGTGTTGCTGCAGAACGACGGCGTGCTCCCGTTGGCGGGCAAGCGACTGGCCGTCGTGGGTCCGCGCGCCGACGAGCCCGGCGCGATGATGGGCTGCTACTCGTTCCCGCTGCACGTCGGCGTGCACCACCCGGACGTGGAGATCGGCGTCGACGTCACCACCGTGGTGGAGGCGTTGCGCCAGGACCACGACGTGGTGTTCGCACGCGGCTGTCCCGTGCTCGGCGGGACGGACGACGAGATCGCCGAGGCCGTCGAGGCGGCCCGGCAGGCGGACGTCTGCGTGGTCGTGCTCGGTGACCAGGCGGGACTGTTCGGCAACGGCACGTCCGGCGAGGGCTGCGACGCCGCGGACCTGAAGCTGCCCGGCCGCCAGGAGGAACTGCTGGAGGCGGTGCTCGGCACCGGCATGCCGGTCGTGCTCGTGCTGCTCTCGGGCCGGCCCTACGACCTGTCCCGGCAGGTCGACCGGCTGGCCGCCGTCGTGTGCGGCTTCTACCCCGGTCAGGAGGGCGGACCGGCGCTCGCGGGTGTCCTCGGTGGACGCGTCAACCCGTCCGGCAGGCTCCCGGTGAGCTTCCCGGGCGCCGGTTCCAGCCAGCCCTCGACCTACCTGAGCGCGCAGCTCGGCAGGCGCACCGAGGTCAGCAACGTGGACCCGACGCCGCTGTTCCCGTTCGGGCACGGCCTTTCCTACGCACCGGCCTCGTGGGTCACCGCGGGCTGCGAGGAACGCGAGTGGCCGACCGACGGCTTCTGCAAGGTGCACGTGGTCGTGCGCAACGACACGGACGTCCCGACCAGCGAGGTCGTCCAGATCTACCTGCACGACCCGGTCGCCGAGGTCGCGCGGCCCGTGCGGCAGCTGGTCGGCGCGGCGAAGGTGGACCTCGCGCCCGGCGAGACCCGCACCGTCACCGCCCGGCTGCACGCGGACCTGACCTCCTACACCGGCCGCGCGGGCCACCGCCAGGTCGATCCCGGCGACGTCGAGCTGCACGTCGGCACGTCCAGCGCGAACATCCACTCCGCGGTGAAGCTGACGATGACCGGCCAGACCCGGCGCGTCGGGTTCGACCGGGTGACGACACCGGAGTTCACGACGAGTCCCTGACGGCGCTCCGGCCGTCCGCCCGGTAACGTCCCCTGCGGACGGACCGGGCGGCCGGAGGGGTTGCGGTGCTGGAGATCAGCGGACTGACGTGGGCGACGACGATCGGCGTGATCGTCCTGCTGCTGGCGGTCGACCTGGTTCTGGCGGCGTGGAGACCACACCGGATCGGCTTCCGCGAGGCCACCCTGTGGTCGGTGTTCTACATCCTCGTCGCGATCGCCTTCGGCGTGTGGTTCGCCAGCGCGCACGGCGGCGGTTTCGGCGCGGAGTACTTCGCCGGCTACATCGTCGAGAAGAGCCTCTCGGTCGACAACCTGTTCGTCTTCGTGATCATCATGACGACGTTCCTGGTGCCCGAGGAGCACCAGCACAAGGTGCTGACGTTCGGCATCGTGCTGGCCCTGATCATGCGCGGCATCTTCATCGCCGTGGGCGCGACGCTGCTGTCGTTGTTCTCCTTCATGTTCCTGCTGTTCGGCCTTCTCCTGATCTTCACCGCCGTGCAGCTCTTCCGGCACCGCGACGAGGACCCCGACGTCGAGAACAACGTCGTGGTGAAGACCGCGCGCAAGCTCATCCCCGTCACGGACGACTACGTCGGCGGCAAGATCTTCACGCGCGTCGACGGCAAGCGGCTCGCCACGCCCCTGTTCATCGTGCTGGTCGCGATCGGCGGCGTCGACCTGCTGTTCGCGCTCGACTCGATCCCCGCGGTGTTCGGCGTGACCGAGGAGCCCTACATCGTCTTCACCGCCAACGCGTTCGCGCTGCTCGGCCTGCGGGCGTTGTTCTTCCTCGTCAAGGGTCTGCTCGACCGGCTGGTCTACCTCTCGGCCGGTCTCGCGATCATCCTCGCGTTCATCGGCGTGAAGCTGATCCTGCACTGGGCGCACGTGGACATCTCGGAGAGCGTGCCCGAGGTGCCGACCCCGCTCAGCCTGGGCGTGATCATCGCGATCCTGGTGGTCGTCACGGTCGCGAGTCTCGTCAAGACGCGCAACGACCCCGCAGCCAAGGCGCACCCCGGTTCCCTGCGCGGCAGCCACCGCGACAGGGACGAGTGATCAGCCCTTGCCCTTGTTCTCGCCCTTGCCGGGCTTGTCCTTGCCCGGTCCCGGCTTGTCCTGTTCCGCGGCGGGGCCTGCTGCCTTGCCCTTGTCCCGCGGTTCGGCCCTGCGGTTGTCGACGGCCTGCACGGCGGGCGGTGCGTCGGCCGGGGGCAGCGGCTGCACCGCGACGGGCGTCGGCGCGAAGCCGGCCGTCTGCTCCGGGGTCTGGACCTGAGTCCGGGTCGAGGCGGGAGCAGTCGTCGCCGGCTGGTCGGCACCGGTCGCCGTGACGCTGTTCCACGCGCTGATCCCCGTGCCGATGGCCGAGATCAGCACCACGGCGGACGCGGCCGCGAGCAGTCCGCGGGAGCGCGGCTTCGGCACGACGACGGTGGGGGTGTCCGCGGACGGGGTGCGCAGGGCTTCGGCGCACTCGTGGGCGGACGGGCGGCGGGCCGCGCTCAGGGAGGTCATCCTGGACAGCAGTCGCACGAGGTCGAACGGCAGTTCGTCCGGGATCGCCGGCGGCCGGTGCAGGCGAGCGACCGCGGACTCGACCTCGGCACCCTGGTACTCGCGCTGCCCGGTGAGGCATTCCAGCAGGACGAGCCCGAGCGCGTAGACGTCGACCGCCGACGTGAGGTCCTCGCCCCGCACCTGCTCCGGCGCGAGGTAGGCGGCCGTGCCGACCACCTGGCCGGTCCTGGTCAGACCCGCCTCGTCCGCGGAGCGCACCAGGCCGAAGTCGGCGAGACGCGGCAGGCCGTCGTCGTCGAAGAGGATGTTGGACGGCTTGACGTCGCGGTGGATGAAACCGCGGGAGTGGACGTGAGCCAGCGCGTCCGCGAGGGCCGCCCCCACCCGTCGCACCTCCTCGACGGACATGGGCCCCTTCGCGATGCGATCGCGCAGGGTCTTGCCCTCGATGAGCTCCAGGACCAGGTACGGCGTCTCGCCGGACGGGTCGGCGTCGTAGACCTTGACCAGGCCCGGATGCGACAGCCCGGCCAGCGCGCAGATCTCCTTGTCGATGCGGCGCGCGTCCGAGAGGTCGTCACCCGGCTGGAACAGCTTGATCGCGACGTCCCGGGCCAGCAGGACGTCCCTGGCCCGGCGCACCTCCGCGACGCCACCGGTGCCGAGCACCTCACCCAACCTGTACCGGTCGGCGAGGAGAACTGTGTCCGACGGCATGAGCAAGGCCTTTCCGTTCGGGCTCGGGACCACCTCTGGGTGCCCACCCGACGGGTGATCCAACCGTGCGGCTTCCTCCGCTTCGAACGGCCGCCGATCAGCGTCTCCTGATCGCGGTGGAGGCCCGGACCACCAGCTCAGGCTGGAACTTCACGTGCCGGTGCTCGTGGTCGGGCTCGTTCTCCGCGAGCAGCAGCTGGGCGGCGGTGCGGCCGAGCTGTTCGCGCGGCTGGCGCACCGACGTCAGCGGCACGGCGGCGGCCGCGGCGAAGTCGATGTCGTCGTAGCCCACGACGGCGAGGTCGTCCGGCACGCGCAGGCCCTGCTGCGTCATCGACTGGAGCAGGCCGAGTGCGACCAGGTCGTTGCCGCAGAACGCCGCGGTGGGCCGGCGGGACGCGGGCAGGCCGACGAGCCTCTCCCCCGCGCCCCGGCCCTCCGAGACCTGCAGGCTCCTCGTCTCGAGGAACGCCAGGGCGTCGTCCGGCAGACCGGCGTTGCGCAGGGCCCGCAGCGCGCCCTCGCGGCGGTCGCGCACCTGCTGGATGGACAGCGGGCCGCCGACCATCGCGATGCGGGTGTGGCCGTTCTCGATCAGGTGTGTCACCGCGAGCTCGCCGCCGAGCACGTCGTCCACGGCGACCGAGCACCGCGTGCCGTCCGTCGCCTCGCGGTCGACCAGCACGATCGGCGTGCCGCGTTCGGCGAGCTGTGCGCTCTCCGTGTCGACCGGGGTGATCAGGATGCCCTCGACGCGTTGCTCGTGCAGCAGCTCCAGGTACTCGCGTTCGCGGCCGCCGTCGGAGGCGCTGTTGCAGAGGAATAGGGCGAGGCCCGCCTCCCGCGCCGCGTCCTCGACACCGCGGGCCACGTCGGTGAAGAACGGGTTCGCCGCGTCGAGCACGACGTAGGCGAGCACCCTGCTGCGGCCCGCGCGCAGCTGGCGCGCGGACTCGTTGCGCACGAAGCCCAGTTGCTCGATCGCGGCCAGCACCCGTTGCCTGGTCGCCGGGGCGACGACGTCCGGCCGGTTCAGCACGTTCGAGACGGTCGCGTTGGACACGCCGGCGTGTTGCGCGACGTCGCGGATGCCCACTGACGGCTTCACCGGCGGCTCCTTTGTTGAAACGTGACAACGAATCGTACCCCGCAACCCTTGACATGGTGATGTAGCGCACTCAGAGTGCTCGTAACTCAGGTGTTAAAACGTTTCAACATCGAGGAGACACGGACGTGGACCGACCTCCCGTGGTGGCACTGGAGCAGGTGAGCAAGTCCTTCGGCGCCGTCCGCGCGTTGTCCGGGGTGTCGCTGGAACTGCTGCCCGGCGAGGCCCACGCGCTGCTCGGGGAGAACGGCGCCGGCAAGTCGACACTGATCAAGACCCTCGCGGGCGTCCACCGCCCCGACGCGGGCGCGGTGCTGGTCGGCGGCGAGCAGCGGCGGTTCTCCGGCCCGGCCGACGCCCTGGCCGCGGGCATCGCGATCATCTACCAGGAGCCGACGCTGTTCGGCGATCTGTCGGTGGCCGAGAACGTGTTCATGGGCCGCCAGCCGCTCGGGTTCGGCCGCCGCATCGACGTGGCCGCCCTGCACGCGCGGACCTCGGAGCTGTTCTCCCGCCTGGGGGTCCGCCTCGACCCGGCCCGCCCGGCGCGTGGACTGTCCATTGCGGACCAGCAGCTGGTGGAGATCGCCAAGGCGCTGTCGTTCGACGCCCGCGTGATCGTCATGGACGAACCGACCGCCGCCCTGTCGGCCCACGAGGTGCAGCGACTTTTCGGTGTGGTGCGGGCGTTGCGGGCGCAGGACGCGGCCGTGCTGTTCGTCTCGCACCGGTTGAACGAGGTCTTCGAGCTGTGCCAGCGCGCCACGGTGCTGCGCGACGGCGAGTTCGTGTGGTCCGGCGGGCTGGAGCCGGAGACGCCGGACTCGTTGGTGCGCCGGATGGTCGGACGCGAGCTCTCGCAGCTCTTCCCCAAGGAGGACGTCGAGCCGGGCGAGGTGAAGCTGGCGGTGCGGCGGCTCACCCGCGAGGGCGTGTTCACCGACGTGTCGTTCGACGTCCGCGCGGGCGAGATCGTCGCCCTGTCAGGACTTGTCGGAGCCGGACGCAGCGAGGTCGCGCGCGCCGTCTTCGGCATCGACCGCCCGGACGGCGGTTCCGTGCACGTGGGCAGCCGCAAGCTCAAGTACGGCTCCCCCACCGCCGCGATGGCCGCCGGCATCGGGTTCGTGCCGGAGGACCGCCGCCAGCAGGGGCTCGTGATGGACGCGTCCATCGAACGCAACACCGCGCTCGCCTCGCTGGGCAGGCTGTCGACGTTCGGGTTGCTGCGGCGCCGTTCCGAGCGCGCCCTGGCGCAGGACTGGGCGGTGAAGCTCCGGCTGAAGTTCGCCCGGCTGGGCGACCCCGTCGGCGTGTTGTCCGGCGGCAACCAGCAGAAGGTCGTGCTGGCGAAGTGGCTGGCGCGCGGGCCGTCCGTGCTCATCGTCGACGAGCCCACCCGCGGCATCGACGTCGGGACCAAGGCCGAGGTGCACCGGCTGCTGTCGGAACTGGCCGGGCAGGGCGTGGCGGTGTTGATGATCTCGTCGGAGCTGCCGGAGGTGCTGGGCATGGCCGACCGGGTGCTGGTGATGCACGAAGGGCGGCTGGTGGAGGAGTTCTCGCGGGCCGAGGCGACGGAGGAACGGGTGGCGCTGGCGGCCGCGGGTCAGGTGGGGGCGGAGTGACGGCGCAGGAAGGCGTGGCAGGGCGCGTGGTCGCCGCCCGGACGGCGGTGGGTTGGACGGCAGCGACGAGCCGGAAGACCGTCGCGAACCCAGCCCCGGCGGCGGGCCGGAAGGCCGTCGAGCGCCGCGCCCCGGCAGTGGGCCGGCAGGCCGTCGTGAGCCGAACCCCGGCGGCAGGCCGCAAGGCCGTCGGGCACCGAGCCCTGGCGGTGGCCCCGTGACCGCTCAACTCACCCCCGCCGTCGCACCCTCGCGCCGCACCGCGGCCCGACGCCTCTCCACCCGGGTCGGCCGCGTCCGCGAACTAGGCATCGTCGTGGCCCTCGCGCTCGTCGTCATCCCCACGGCGATCGTCAACCCGCGCTTCATCCAGCCGCAGAGCCTGCGCGACCTCCTCCTCAACGCCTCGATCGTCGCCCTGCTCGCGGTGGGCCAGACCCTCGTCGTCATCACCCGCAACGTCGACCTGTCCGTGGGCTCGGTGCTCGGCCTGTCCGCGTTCCTCACCGCCCAGCACTTCGCCGACCACCCCGGCACCCCGCTGTTGCCGGGCATCGGGTTCGGCGTCGCGGTAGGCCTGGCGTGCGGACTGCTCAACGGCCTTCTGGTGGCGCTGGGCAACGTCCCCAGCCTCGTGGTCACGCTCGGCACGCTCTACGTGTTCCGCGGCGTCGACTTCGCGCTCGCGCAAGGCAAGCAGGTCAACGCGGCGAACCTCCCGGACGCGCTGCTGAACCTCGGCAGCGCCCGAGTCGCGGGCATCCCGGTGCTCGTGCTGGTCACCCTCGTGGTCATCGTGGTGGCGGCCGTCTACCTGCGCTCCTACCGGTCCGGCCGCGAGCTGTACGCGATCGGCTCGAACCCGGAGGCCGCGACCCTCGCGGGCATCCCGGTCGCGAAGCGGACGCTCACCACGTTCGTCCTCTCCGGACTCGTCGCGGGCCTCGCCGGTGCGCTGTGGGTGGCCCGGTACGGCACGGTCGACGCGGCGGCGGGCACGGGGCTCGAACTCCAGGTCGTCGCGGCGGTCGTGGTCGGCGGTGTCGCGATCTTCGGCGGGTCGGGCACGGTCACCGGGGCCGCGCTCGGCGCACTCCTGCTCGGCACGATCACGAGCTGCCTGTTGGTGCTGCAGATCCCCGCGTTCTGGCAGCAGGCGATCTCGGGCGCGTTGCTGCTCAGCGCGATCACCGTCGACCGGCTCCTCGCACTGCGGCTGGCGAAGGCACTGCGCACCTCGGAAGGGACCAGCCATGCGTAACCTCCTGCGGTGGGAGACCGCGCTGGTGTTCCTGCTGATCGTCGTCGCGCTGACCGGTCAGGCCGGCACGGACGGCTCGTTCCTGTCCGGCGGCAACCTCTTCTACCTCGGCCTCGACATCGGCGAGATCGCGCTGATCGCGCTGCCGCTGACGCTGGTGGTCGTGGCGGGCGAGATCGACCTGTCCGTCGCGTCGGTGCTCGGCCTGTCGAGCGCGATGATCGGCTGGCTGTGGAACGCGGGCTGGTCGCTCGAGACGATCCTGCCGACCGTGATCGTGGTCGGGGCGGTGTGCGGTGCGGTCAACGGACTGCTGGTCACCCGGCTCGGACTGCCGTCGCTGGCCGTCACGATCGGCACACTCGCCCTGTACCGAGGCCTCGCGCTGGTCGTCCTGGGCGACACCGCGGTCGCCGACTTCCCGGCGAGCTACACGTCGTTCGGCACGACCCCGGTGCCCGGCACGGACATCCCGTACCCGATCGTGCTGGCCGCGGTGCTCGCCGTCCTGTTCGGAGTCGCGCTGCACGCCAGTTCGTTCGGCCGGTCCGTCTACGCGATCGGCGCCAACGAGGAGGGTGCGCGGTTCTCCGGCATCCGGGTCAAGCGGATCAAGCTGTCCCTGTTCGTGCTCGCCGGGGCGGTGGCCGCGATCGCGGGCATCGTCTACACGTTCCGCTTCTCCAGCGCCCGTGCGGACAACGGGCTCGGGCTCGAACTGGCCGTCGTCGCCGCCGTGCTGCTCGGGGGCGTGTCCATCTTCGGCGGCAAGGGCACGTTGTTCGGCGTGCTCGCGGGCGTGCTGCTGCTCGGCGGCCTGCGCAACCTCCTGATCCTGCAGGACACCTCCACGGAGGTCCTCACCATCGTCACCGGCCTCCTGCTGCTGGTGAGCGTTCTCGCCCCGTCCGTCACCCGTCGCGTCGCAAGTCTGAGGAAGGCCGCGCCATGAACACACGTTTAGTGCTTGCCCTGGTGGTGTCCGGGGCCGTCGCGCTCACCGCCTGCGGCGGTGGCACCACCAAGGACAGCGCCGGTGACCAGACCGGCGGCGCCACCAACGCCGCGAAGGGTGATCCGAACGCCGCCATCAAGGAGGGGCTGAAGATCACGTTCCTGCCCAAGCAGGTCAACAACCCGTACTTCACCGTGGCGCAGAAGGGCGCCGAACAGGCGGGCACCGCGATCAAGGCCGAGGTGAAGCCGACCGGGCCGTCCGACGCGGCCGCGTCCTCGCAGGTCACCTACATCAACACCGCCGCGCAGCAGAAGCAGGACGCGCTAGTGATCTCGGCGAACGACGCCAACGCCGTCGCGCCCGCCCTGAAGAGCGCGCGCCAGCAGGGCCTGAAGGTCGTCACGTTCGACTCCGACGCCGCGCCGGACGCGCGGGACGTGTTCATCAACCAGGCCACGTCGAACGAGATCGCGGCCGGTCAGGTGAAGCTGATCAGCGAGGCGGTCGGCGGGTCCGGTGAGATCGCGATCCTGTCCGCGACCCCCAACGCCACCAACCAGAACGCGTGGATCGAGGTCATGAAGACCGAGCTCGCGAAGCCCGAGTACTCGGGTCTCGAGCTCGTCGAGACCGCGTACGGCAACGACGACGACCAGACGTCGTTCCAGAAGACCCAGGGCCTGCTGCAGGCGCACCCGAACCTCAAGGGCATCATCTCGCCGACCACCGTCGGTGTCGCGGCGGCCGCCCGGTACCTCAGCTCGTCGGAGTACAAGGGCAAGGTCCAGCTGACCGGTCTCGGCACGCCGAACCAGATGCGCAAGTTCGTGCAGGACGGCACGGTCAAGTCGTTCGCGCTCTGGGACCCGAGCAAGCTCGGCTACCTCGCGACCTGCACCGCCGCCGCGCTCGCGTCCGGGCAGATCACCGGCGCGGAGGGCGAGAAGTACAAGGCAGGCGACCTGGGTGACTACACGATCGGCGCCAAGGGCGAGGTCGTGCTCGGCCCGCCGACGGTGTTCACCAAGGACAACATCGACCAGTTCGACTTCTGACATGCGCGTCTGCTTCACCTTGCGGGTCCGCGCCGACCGGCTCGAGGAGTACCGGGCGCGGCACCGCGAGGTGTGGCCGGAGATGCGGGCCGCCCTCAGCGACGCGGGATGGCGCAACTACAGCCTCTTCCTCGCCGGGGACGGCCTGCTCGTCGGTTACCTGGAGTGCGACGACTTCGACGCGGCTCTCGCGGAAATGGCGCGCACCGAGGTGAACGCGCGCTGGCAGACCGAGATGGCGGAGTTCTTCGTCGGCGACGGAAACGCCGACGAACGGATGACGCCGCTCGACGAGGTCTTCCACCTCGACTGAGTTTTGGGGAGAACGATGAGTGTGAAAGACGCGTTGCGCGACCAGCGGATCGAGACCCCCTCGTGGGCGTACGGGAACTCCGGCACGCGGTTCAAGGTCTTCGCGCAGCAAGGGGTTCCGCGCACGCCGTACGAGAAGATCGACGACGCCGCGGTCGTGCACCGGCTGACCGGGGTCGCGCCGACCGTCGCGTTGCACATCCCGTGGGACAGGGTCGACGACTACGGCAAGCTCGCCTCCTACGCCCGT
Organism: Lentzea sp. HUAS12; assembly: GCF_024125735.1. Taxonomy (NCBI): domain Bacteria; kingdom Bacillati; phylum Actinomycetota; class Actinomycetes; order Pseudonocardiales; family Pseudonocardiaceae; genus Lentzea; species Lentzea sp. HUAS12. The sequence goes on along the minus strand of NZ_CP099738.1, from coordinate 710,617 downwards.
GATCGCGGCGTGGCGTTGGGGGCCATCAACTCCAACGTGTTCCAGGACGACGACTACAAGCTCGGCAGCGTCTGCCACCCGGACGCCTCGGTGCGGCGCAAGGCTCTCGGCCACCTCCTCGAGTGCGTCGACATCATGGACGCCACGGGGTCGCGTGATCTCAAGCTGTGGTTCGCGGACGGGCTGAACTACCCCGGCCAGGACAACATCCGCGCCCGCCAGGACCGGCTCGCCGAGGCGTTGCGGGAGACGTACGCACGGTTGGGTCCGGATCAGCGGATGCTGTTGGAGTACAAGCTCTTCGAGCCCGCCTTCTACGTCACGGACGTGCCCGACTGGGGCACGGCGTTCGCGCACTGCCAGCAGCTGGGCGACCAGGCGCAGGTCGTGATCGACACCGGCCACCACGCGCCCGGCACGAACATCGAGTTCATCGTGTCGTTCCTGCTGCGGGCGGGCAAGCTCGGCGCGTTCGACTTCAACTCGCGCTTCTACGCCGACGACGACCTGATGGTCGGGGCGGCCGACCCGTTCCAGCTGTTCCGGATCATGCACGAGATCGTGCTGGCGGACGCGTTGAAGCCCGCGGCCGGCATCGCGTTCATGCTCGACCAGTGCCACAACCTGGAGCCGAAGATCCCGGCGATCATCCGGTCGGTGCTGAACGTCCAGGAGGCCACGGCGAAGGCGCTCCTGGTCGACCACGCCGAACTGGCCGCGGCACAGCAGGCCGGGGACGTGCTCGGCGCGAACGCCGCGTTGATGGACGCCTACAACACCGACGTGCGGCCACTTTTGCGCGAACTGCGCGAAGAGATGGGCCTGGACCCGGATCCGATGGCCGCCTACCGGCGGTCCGGGTACGCCGAGCGGATCGTCGCGGAACGAGTCGGTGGCGAGGCCGCCGGGTGGGGTGCGTGATGGAGCAGGTGCGAGCACTGCTGGGCAGGAGCAACCGGCTCGGCGCCGATCCGCGCAACACGAACTACGCGGGCGGCAACACCTCCGCCAAGGGGCCGCAGGTCGACCCGGTGACCGGACGACCCGTGGACCTCATGTGGGTCAAGGGATCCGGTGGTGACCTGGGCACGCTGGAGGACTCCGGGCTCGCCGTGCTGCGGCTCGACCGGCTGCGCGCGCTGACCGAGGTCTACCCCGGGGTGGAGCGCGAGGACGAGATGGTCGCCGCGTTCGACTTCTGCCTGCACGGCAAGGGAGGCGCGGCACCGTCGATCGACACGGCCATGCACGGGCTGGTGGACGCGGCGCACGTCGACCACCTGCACCCGGACGCCGGCATCGCGTTCGCGACGGCCGCGGACGGTGAGGCGCTGGTCAAGGCGTGCTTCGGCGACCGCGTGGCGTGGGTGCCGTGGCGGCGGCCGGGTTTCCAGCTGGGGCTGGACATCGCGGCGATCAGGCGCGACCACCCGCAGGCGATCGGGGTCGTCCTCGGCGGGCACGGCATCACGGCGTGGGGTGCGACGAGCGAGGAGTGCGAGGCGCACTCGCTGGAGATCATCGCCGGTGCCCAGCGCTACCTGGACGAGCACGGCCGCGCGGAGCCGTTCGGCCCGGTGGTGCACGAGCCGCTGGGTGTGGAGGAACGGCATCTCCGTGCCGCGGAACTGGCGCCCGTGATCCGCGGCCTGGCCTCCACCGACAGCCCGCAGGTCGGCCACTTCACCGACTCCGAGGTGGTGCTGGACTTCCTGTCGCGGCAACGGCATCCGGAGCTCGCCGCGCTCGGCACGTCGTGCCCGGACCACTTCCTGCGCACCAAGGTCCGGCCGCTCGTGGTCGACCTGCCGCCGACCGCACCGCTCGCGGACGTCGTGGAACGCCTGGGGCAGTTGCACTCCGCCTACCGCGACGACTACCGGTCCTACTACGAGCGACACGCCGAGCCGGACAGCCCGCCGATGCGCGGTGCCGACCCGGCCGTCGTGCTCGTGCCGGGCGTCGGCATGTTCAGCTTCGGCCGCGACAAGCAGACCGCGCGCGTGGCGGGCGAGTTCTACGTGAACGCCATCAACGTGATGCGCGGCGCCGAGTCGGTCTCGCGGTACGCGCCGATCGAGGAGCGCGAGAAGTTCCGCATCGAGTACTGGGCGCTCGAGGAGGCGAAGCTGCGGCGGATGCCGAAGCCCAAGCCGCTCGCCACCCGCGTCGCGCTCGTCACCGGTGGCGGTTCGGGCATCGGCAGGGCGGTCGCCGTGCGGCTGGCGGCCGAGGGCGCGTGCGTCGTGGTCGCCGACCGGGACGGTGACGCGGCACGCGAGGTCGCTGCCGGGATCGGTACTTCGGACGTGGCCGTGCCGGTGACGGTCGACGTCACCGACGCGTCCGGCATCGCCGAGGCGTTCCGCGCGGCGTCGCTGGCGTTCGGCGGCGTGGACCTGGTGGTGAACAACGCGGGCCTGTCGATCTCCAAACCCCTCGCCGAGACCACCGAGGCCGACTGGGACCTCCAGCACGACGTGATGGCCAAGGGCTCGTTCCTGGTGTCGCAGCAGGCGGCCGGTGTCATGCGCGCACAGGGCATGGGCGGCGACATCGTCTACATCTCCAGCAAGAACGCGGTGTTCGCCGGCCCGAACAACGTCGCCTACGGCGCGGCCAAGGCCGACCAGGCCCACCAGGTGCGCCTGCTCGCGGCCGAACTGGGCGCCGACGGCATCCGCGTCAACGGCATCAACCCCGACGGCGTGGTCCGCGGCTCCGGCATCTTCGCCGGCGGCTGGGGCGCCCAGCGGGCCGCGGTCTACGGCGTGCCGGAGGAGGAACTCGGCGAGTTCTACGCCCAGCGCACCCTGCTCAAGCGCGAGGTGCTGCCCGAGCACGTGGCGGCGGCGGTGTTCGCGCTGACAGCGGGTGACCTGTCCCTCACGACCGGCCTGCACGTGCCGGTCGACGCCGGCGTGGCAGCGGCGTTCCTGCGATGACGGCCAGATCGACCGCGGTCGCGGCGGTCGACCTCGGTGCGTCCAGCGGCCGGGTGGTCCGCGGGGTCGTCACCGGCGGCGCCGTGCACGTCGAGGAGGTGCACCGGTTCGCGAACGGGCCGGTGCACCAGGGCGGTTCCCTGCGCTGGGACGTGCGCGGCCTGCACCGCGAGGTCCTCGAAGGCTTGCGGCTCGCCGGTGAGGTCTCCAGCATCGGCATCGACAGCTGGGCCGTCGACTACGGCCTGCTCGACGCGTCCGGCGAGTTGCTGGCCGACCCGTTCTGCTACCGCGACTCCCGCACCGAGGGTGTGACACCGGCCGAGGGTCTGTACGAGGTCAACGGCCTGCAGTTCCAGCCGTTCAACACGATGTTCCAGCTCAGGGCCGAGTCCCTGCTCCCCCAGGCGTCCCAGTTCCTGCTGATCCCGGACCTGATCTCGTACTGGCTCACCGGGGAGCGCGGCGCCGAGTACACCAACGCCACCACGACGGGCCTGATCGACGTCCGAACAGGACAGTGGTCACCCGAGCTGACCCGTGGGCTGACCGCTCTTCTACCCCCGCTGCACCACCCCGGCGATCCGGCGGGTACCTGGAACGGCGTCCCGGTGACGGCGGTCGGGTCGCACGACACCGCGTCCGCCGTCGTCGCCGTCCCGGCTTCTCATGACCGGTTCGCGTACATCTCCTGCGGCACCTGGTCGTTGGTGGGGGTCGAGCTGCCCTCCCCGGTTCTCACCGAGGAGAGCAGGGCGGCGAACTTCACCAACGAGGGCGGCGTGGACGGCACGATCCGCTACCTCCGCAACGTGATGGGCCTGTGGCTGCTCCAGGAGTGCCTGCGGACCTGGAACGCCCGGCTGGAGCCCCTGCTGCGGGAGGCCGCGACGGCGTCCGGGGCGGTGTTCGACCCCAACGACCCGGTGTTCCTGCCGCCTGGTGACATGCCGGCACGGATCGAGCGGTGGTGCGGGAAGAGCATGTCTCAACCCGAGGTCGTGCGGTCCATCCTGGACAGTCTGGCGCTGGCCCACCGTGACGCCGTCGAGGACGCACAGCGGTTGTCCGGCAAGGAGGTCGAGGTCGTGCACGTCGTCGGTGGTGGCTCGCAGAACGAGCTGCTGTGCCAGCTCACCGCCGACGCGTGCGGCCTGCCCGTGGTCGCGGGGCCCGCCGAGGCGACGGCGCTGGGCAACGTGCTGGTGCAGGCGCGTGCCGTGGGCGCGGCCCACGGCACCCTCACCGACCTCCGCGCGCTGGTGCGGCGATCGCAGCCGTTGCGGCGCTACGAACCCCGCTGAACCCGTGCCCGGATCCGGCCGGCCCGCGCCGCCCGGCGCAGCAGCACGACGGTGGCCGCCCCGCAGACCAGCAGCGCGAACAGGCTGGCCTCCGGGCCGAACACGCCACCGGTGACCACGGACGGACCGGACAGGGTGGTCCGCAGCAGTCCGTCCGGCACGTCGTCCGACCCGGACACCGCGATGCCGAAGAGGCCGGCGTGGGTGAAGTTCCAGGCGAAGTGCAGGCCGATCGGGAACCACAGCGAGCGCGTCAGGACGTAGGCGGAGGCGAGCATCGCGCCGCCGGTCAGGCCGATCGCCAGCGCTCCCCACAGCGTGGCGTTGACGTTGACCAGGTGCGTCGCGCCGAACAGCAACGAGGACACGACCAGCGAGATCACCGTGCCGGCCCGTTCCTCCAGGATGCGGAAGAGCACGCCGCGGAACAGCACTTCCTCCATGGTCGCGACGCTGAACATCATCCCCGCGAGGCCCAACGCCCCGAAGAACGAGCCCCACGACAGCCCGTCCAGGCCGCCGAACACCACGATCAGCAGCATCAGGGCGCAGAACAACGCGAACCCGAGCAGCGTGCCGCGCAGCAGTCCGGACCACCGGTCCCGTACCGCCAGTTCGGGCAGGTCCTCCCGCTGTTCGACCTTGCGGTAAAGCCAGCGGTAGCAGGCGATTCCGACGACGCCGAGCCCGAGCCCCACCGGGAGCGCGAGCAGCGGGAGCGGGGCGACGAGGGTGTCGATCCCGACGACCGCCAGCATCACGGCGAACAGCGGGATGAACAGCACCGGGAACCTGAACCTGCGCAACCGGTTCGCTGAGCGCTCGGCGGTGGAACGGCCGTCCTCGGGGAAAGCACTGGGTTCCATGGCTCCGTCTTCCTGAGTGGTCTGCGGGACAACGCAAACGCTAGGGATCGGAGCCGTTCCGGGAATCCCACCGGAGAGGACAGCCGGGAGTAGCTCCCACGGGGGACAGAGTCACTCCTCGGCGGGCATCGCCACCAGGCTCACCATCCGGCGGGTGCGACCTTCGCCCGGCGATCGGCCGGTGCGCGCCGTGACGGCGGCCCGCAGCTCGGCCAGCAGTTCCGCGTGCTCCTCGTCGGTCAGCCAGACCGCGGCCTGCTGGTAGGTCACACCGTCCGCCACCGGGTCGGCCGGGTCGCGGGCCAGGTACTGGCCGAACTCCGCGAGCAGGCTGCCGGTGAACGCGGTGAACGCGCGGCGGTGGTCGTCGGGGGTCATGGCGGCGCGGCCGGACTCGTCGAGCTGCGCGCGGTCCCAGCGCAGCCGGTAGGTGCGCTCCATGATGCCCCGCACCCGCTTCTCCTGCAGCACCTCGAGCACGCCCGCGTCGGCGAGGACGGCGACGTGCCGGTACATCGTCGCCGGCGCGATCTCCGGCAGGCGTTCGCGCAGCTGCGTGGTGGTGCTGGGGTGCCCGTCGAGCAGCGCCTGCACGATGCGCAGCCGGACCGGGTGCAACAGGAGGTCCAAGTCGGCCATGGCCACCACGATCTCACCGGTGATACTGTTCTCAAAACTGAGAACAGTGAGGAGTGGCCATGATCGACCACCACACCCGTGTCGACACCACCGAGATCTCGCTCAACGCCGACGGTCACACCCTGCTCGGCACGCTCACCCTCCCTCCGGGACCGGGTCCGCACCCCGCGGTGCTGTGCTTACCCGGCTCGGGGCGCGTCGACCGCGACTCCAACGCCGGACGCGTGCGCATGGACCTGGGCGGTCCGCTCGCGCACTCCCTCGCGGCAGCGGGGATCGCGTCCCTGCGCTACGACCGGCGCGGGGTGGGCGCCTCTCCCGGCGACTGGCGGCAGGCGGGCTTCCTCGACAACCGCGCGGACGCCGCAGCCGCCCTCACCGCGCTGCGGCAGCGGCCCGAGATCAGGTCCGAGGCCGTCGGCGTGGTCGGGCACAGCGAGGGCGCCGTCCACGCCCTGTGGCTCGGTGCTCACGAACGGCCCGCGGCCGTCGTCCTGCTCGCCGGCTACGCCCGTTCCGGCAAGGAGGCGCTGCTCTGGCAGGCCTCGCGCGTGGCGGGCACGCTCCCCCGTTTCGTGCGGCCGCTGACGCCGTTGCTGGGCCGCATCGGTTCCCGGCAGCTGGCCGCGCTGGAGGCGACCACCACGGACGTCGCCCGCGTCGGCGGTATGAAGGTCAACGCCCGCTGGTGGCGCGAGCAACTCGCCTACGACCCCCGCGCCGACCTGCCCGGCATCACCGCGCCGGTCCTCGCGATCACCGGCGACAAGGACCTCCAGGTCGACCCGGACGACCTCGACGTGATCGCGTCCCTCGTGCCCGGCGCCGACGTCCGCCGGGTGCCCGGCCTGACGCACCTGCTGCGGCGCGACTCCCGGGCCCCGGCACTGACGTCCTACCGCCGCCTGCTGCGCGAGCCGGTGGACCCCGGACTGCTCACCGAGGTGGCGTCGTGGCTGGCACGGCCACTGTCGACCCGTTGAACGTCCAGCGCCCGTGCGGCACCTTCACCACGCCGGAGCCGGGAACGTGCACCTCGGCGGTCGATCCCACCGGCACCTCGACGGTCAGCCTCACCACGCCGTCGACCTTCGTCCACGCCACGCTGATCCGTCCGCGCACGCTCTCGAACTCGAAGCTCGCCCACGACACCGAGCTCACCGGCTTGACCGTGAACGTCCGGTAGCCCGCGTCCCCCGGCCGCAGTCCGGCGACGTGCTCGTACAGCCACTGCACCAGCGTGCCCTTGAAGTAGTGGTTGCGGGATCGGGTGCCGGTGTCCCACATCTCCCACATGGTCTCGGCGCCGTTGGCGAACCAGTGGCCCCAGCTCGGGTACGACCTCTCGGTGGCCATGGCGTGCGCGACGTCGGCGTGTCCGTTGTCGCTCAACGCCTGCAGCAGGACGCTCGCGCCGAGGCAGCCGACGTTGACGTGGTTGCCGTTGGCGCGCACCTCGGCGGCCAGCCGGTCGGCGACGGCCTGGATCGAGCCCGCGGGCACCATGCCGAACGCCAGCGGCACGGCGTTGGACGTCTGCCGGTAGTCCGGATCGCGCGAGGTGCGGTAGTAGCCGTTGAGGAACGTCTCGTTGAACCTGGTCAGCAACCCGGCGGCGACCTCGCGGTAGCGCGGAACGGGTGTGCCGGTCACGTCACCGAGCTCGGCGGTGTGGATCAACGCGCGGTACAGGTACGCGGTCGCGGTGAGGCGGGTGTCCTCGGGCGGGATGCCGCCCGAGTCCGGCGGCAGGAAGTCGCCGAGCGCGGTGATCGCGAGGCCGTCGCGCAGCCTGCCGATCTCCCAGTCCAGGTAGCGGGTGAGCACGGGCCAGTGCTGCGCGGGCAGCCGGTCGTCGCCGTAGGTCCGGTACATCTCCCTCAGCACGAACGGGTACACGGTCGTCCACTCGGGAGCGGGCGCCAGTTCGCGGTAGCCCCAGCCGCCGCTCGGCACGATCACCGGGAGCTGGCCCGCGGTGTCCTGGCTGTCCGCGAGGTCGCCGAGCCACTTGGTGAAGAACTTCGCCATGCCGAACTCGGCCAGCATCGAGGGTGCGCCGACCTGGGCGTCGCCCGTCCAGCCGTTCTTCTCGTAGGTCGGGGTGTCCGTGGGGATGCCGTGCAGGTTGTTGGCGACGGTGCGGCGCATCGCGGCGTCGTACTGCTCGAACAGCGGCTCGGAGCAGCGGAACGTGCTCACCCGCGGTACGTCCGAGTGCACCAGTCGGCCGACCAGCTTCGGAGCGGCGGTCAGGCCGGTGACCTCGACGTACCGGAAGCCCTTGTACGAGAACTTCGGTTCCCACGTCTCCGCGCCGCCGGCGCAGACGTACTCGTCGAGCTGGATGCGGCCGCCGCTGACGTGGCCGTTCTCCATGTGCACACTGCCGTCGGAGTTCAGCGTCTCGCCGTGCTTGAGCCGCACCACCGTGCCCGCCGGGGCGGTGACCGTGAGCTGCGTCCAACCCGACATCGTGCGGCCCATGTCGGCGACGAACACCCCTGGCCTGAGCACGCTCACAGTCGGCGTGACGGACTCGATCACGCGGATCGGTTCGTGTTCCTGGGCTTTCGGCGTGCCCTTGGGGGCGGGCCTCACGATCGTGGGCTGCCACTTGCCGTCGTCGAAGCCCGGCTTGGTCCAGTCGCGCGGGGCGAGGCGGGCGTCGAAGGTCTCGCCGGTGTACTGCGAGTTCGAGATCGTGGGGCCGTCGGTGAGGCGCCACTGGTCATCGGACGTGATGGTCGTGCGCGTGCCGTCAGGGTGGTCGATCTCCAGTTGTGCCAGCAGTTTCGGCTCGTCGTGCCACGGCGGGCGCTCCCACCGCCACACGTTCGGCGTCTTCATGCCGTAGAAGCCGCGGCCGAGCGTCACGCCGATCGCGTTGCGGCCGCTGCGAAGCAGGCTCGTGACGTCGTGCGTCGCGTACAGGACGGTGTTGTCGTAGTCGGTGAAGCCGGGGTCGAGCACCCGGTCGCCGACGCGGCGGCCGTTGATCTCGGTCTCGTGGTAGGCGAGGCCGCTGACGTACAGACGGGCGCGCCTCACCGGTTTGGTGAGCGTGAACTCCCTGCGCAGCAACGGCGCGGGCTGCTCCTTCACCGTGACGTTCGCACCCCACGGACCCTGGCCGTACGGGTCGAGCACGGTCGCCGGAGTCCACGCCGAGTCGTCGAAGTCCGGTGTCCGCCAGCCGGTCTGCTCGGTGTCCGCGACCTTCCAGCCCGCACCGGTGACGAGCTCGCGCTGTCCGTCGGGCAGGTCCACGAGCAGGCGCAGCAGGAGTCCGGCCGGGCCCGCCGACCTGTTGGTGGCGCGGACGGCCAGCACGACCCGCCTGCCCGCCGGCCGGGTCACGTCCGCCCGCTGGCCGACCTTCCAGATGTCGACCTGTTCCGGGACGTGCAGGACTTCGGAACCGTTGACGTACAACGTGAAGTCGTCGTCCGCGGTCGCGACGAGCCGGGCGCGCACGGCGTCCGCGGGCAGGTCGAGCGAGGCGCGGAACCACCGGCTCCCCACCGGTGTCGTCGCCGACCAGATCCACCGCGCGCCGGTGAAGTCGATCGCCGTGTCCGCGGCACCGATCCAGCGCGCCTGCCACGGCGTGCCGAGCAACGCCGTCTCCCACCAGCGCGTCTCGCTCCACGCGGACGGCCGCCCGGCACCGTCCCACACCCGGACGCGCCAGTGGTAGCGCGTGCGGGGCTGCAACCGCTTGCCGGCGAAGGCGATCCCGGTCGTGCGGTCCGAGCCGACCCTGCCGGACTGCCACACGTCCGCGCGACCAGGTGCCGTGCCGACCTCCACCTGGTAGGCGGTCTGCCGCGCCCCCGTGCCGCCCGCCTCCAGCACCCAGCCGAGCCGTGGTGCCGTGACGTCCGTGCCCAGCAGGGTTTCCGCGTACTCGACGGTCGTGCGGACGACGCGCATGCCCGCATGCCTTCTCCCGCGGTTCCGCGTGCGCCACCCCGACCGGGAGCGCCGTCGCGGACAGCCCGACTGCCGATGTCCTGAGGAACTCGCGTCTGCGCACGTCGTCTCCACCTTCGTCGCTGGATGAAACGTTTCAATCGCGGCGGCGAGGCCCAGGGTGTGGGGTCTGACGAAGTGTGTCAAGGCAGACGACAACAGGCTGTCCGCAATCGGACAGCCTGTTGAATCGTTCAAAAATCAACCGGTGGTGCAGGTGCTCCCGTTGAGGGTGAACGCGGTCGGTGCCGGGTTGGAGCCGCTGTACGTGCCGTTGAACCCGATGTTCGTCGACGCGTTCGGGGCGAGGCCGCCGTTCCAGCTCAGGTTGGTCGCGGTGACGGCCGCCCCGGACTGGGCGAACGTCGCTCCCCACCCCGGCGGGGTCACGCGCTGGCCGTTCGCGTAGCTGAAGGCCAGCGTCCAGCCGTTCAGCGCGCTGGTGCCCGTGTTGGTGATGGTGACGCTGGCCGTGAAACCGTTGCCACCGCCCCAGTTCTGCGCGGAGTAGCCGACCTTGCAGGCACCGGTGCCACCCCCCGTGCCGGTCGTGGCCGACACGATCCCGGAGGTCGCCGACACGTTGCCGGCGGCGTCCTTCGCACGTACCTGGTACCGGTAGGTCGTGGACGGCGTCAGGCCGCTGTCGGCGAACGAGTTCGTCGCCGCCGAGCCGACCTGCGCGAAGGACCCGCTGCCCACGGCGCGCAGCACGTCGTATCCCGTCACGCCGACGTTGTCGGTCGAGGCCGCCCAGGTGAGGGTGAGACCGCTCGCCGTGACGCCCGAGGTCGTCGGTGTGCCCGGCGTGGAGGGCGCCTCGGTGTCGGCCGGGCCGCCACCGCCGTAGATGGTGGCCTCCTTCGAGGTCTGCCGGACACCGTTGGCGCCGTTGAGGAACCGCTCGCCCCAGGACGTCAGACTCGCCGGGTCGAACGAGTTGACCATGTCGAGGTAGCCGACGTCGCTGCTGTTGCCGCTCCACGACCAGCCCAGGTACCCGAGGCCGCGGGCCTGCGCCTGGGCCATGATCGTGGCCTCGTCGGGGTCGCCGTCGCTGTGGTTGTGCCCGAACTCGCCCACGACGAGCGGCAGTCCGGCGGTGCGGAAGGCGTCGAAGTACGCGTTGACCTTGTCCGCCGTGTTGTAGACGCCGTACATGTGGATGGAGAACACGGTGTTGCGCTGCGGGTCGGCGTTGAGCACCGACGCCGCGTTGTCGCGCATGATGTTGCCCCAGTCCTGGCCCCACATCGGCGCGTCGGCCATCAGCAGGTGCTGGAGGCCGGCACCGCGCAGGCGGCTGATCGCACTGCTCGTGGCGCTCGCCCACGTGGCGCTCACCTGGGCGTTGTTGCCGAACGGCTCGTTGCCGAGGTTGATGACGACGTAGTTCTCCTGGCCCTTCAGCGCGTTCGCCACGCTGATCCAGTACGTCGCCGCCTGGTCCAGGCTCGCGGCGCCGCTCTGCTCGCCGTAGCCGGTGGTGTCGTGGGCCTCCAGCACGCAGATCAGCTTGGACTGCTTGCACAGCGTGATGACGCTCGACACCTCGGACGCCGGCGTCGGCCCCCAGCGCTGACCGCTGCCGAGCACGACCCGGACGGTGTTGGCGCCGAAGGACTTGATGTCCGCGAACGCCCTGGTCCGCGACTGGTACCAGACGTGCGCGTGGTTCACGCCGCGCATCACGAACGGGGTGCCGTTGGCCTCGACGACCCTGGTGCCGTCGACCCGCAGGCCCACCGCCGCCGGTTGCGATCCCAGTGCCGCGACCACGGCCGGGTACCAGCGGCTCTCGATCTTCTGGATGCCCGTGGAGCTGTTGGGGTGCACTCCGTCGGTCGTGTCGGCCGCGGTGTCGAACCCGGTCCACTGGTCGACCACGGTGATCGGTGACGCCGTGGTGCTGTTCGCCCGCGCCCAGCCGGGAATCGCGGCGTTCAGGTCGACGACCCGTTGCGCGCACGCCGAGCAGTTGGCGGGGGTCATCGGGATGATCTGGGCGACGACCAGCTTGATCGCCGGGTTGCTCGCCCGCATCTGGCCGAGCATCGTGGTGTAGGCGCCGAGGATCGTGCTCGCCGGGATGTTGTTCCAGACGTCGTTCGTGCCGAGGTGCATCAGGACGACGTCCGGCCGCGCCGACGACAGCCAGCCCGGCAACTGGTTGTCCCGCGCGATGTTCGTGGCGAGGATCCCGCCGTGGCCCTCGTTCTCGCCCTCGTAGGCGAACCCGCAGCCGGGCGCGGAAAGGGAGCCGACGAAGTCGGCGGTGTGCCCGGTGTCCTGCAGGTGCTTCGCGAGCAGCGCCCGCCAGCACCCCGGTGACCCGGTGATGGAGTCACCGAGCGCCATTATGCGCGTCGTGGCCGCGCCGGCCGTGGTGGGAGCGATCACGACGCAGGCCGCCAGAAGCAGTCCGGTCACCACCGCTCGGAGCATTCGCAAGGTCACGACGACCTCCAGGGAAAGGTTCGGCTGATGTTCTGGGAGCGCTCCCAGAACCGGACCTTAACCAGCCGATCACCCGACGGCACCGCCGAGTGGACCACCGCTGTCCTCTGTCCGGTGCGGACAACCGGCTGACGTCGGGATGTCCTGCGGGACAGGCCTTGTTCGCGTTCGACCCGTTCGACGCCTACTTGTCGAACGTTCGAAGGGAAAACGCTTTCCGCATTGTGCGGCACGGTCTTGCGCGACACGGGGACGACGGTTCATCGTAGCCCCCGTGGATCTGCGACGAAGCGTTCTGGTCCCGTTGGTGGTCACCGCACTCCTCGCCGGGCAGCCGGTCGCGCTCGCGCGGCCCCACGGCGAACGGCTCGACCGCGGGCCCGTCGCGTTCACCACGCCCGACGGTGCCTACCTGAGCTGGCGGTTGCTCGGCCACGAGGCCACCGGCGCGACCCGGACCGGGTTGCGGCGGCCCGGCTTCGCGGTCTACCGCGACGGCAGGCGCATCGCGACCGTCACCGGCAGCACGACCTACGTCGATCCGGGGGCGGCTCCCGGCGCGCGGTACCAGGTGGCTCCCGTCGTGCGCGGTGTGCCGCTGGGGCGCAGCAGGGCGGTGACGGCGTGGTCGACGGCGACGGCCGGTCCGCGCTGATGACGAAGACCGCGCCGGGCACGAGGGACGGACGCAGCCGGTCCGTGACGATGCCGCACGGGAACGTCCGCGCCGGCTACGCGCACACCGACGACCACCGGCGGCCCGCCGGCAGACCACCTGCGACCAGCCGTCGTACCCGGGCTTCTACCTGGCCTCGGACACCGACTGGTCGCGTGTGCCCCTGCCGTCGCGCCGCTGAGCCGTGTGAAGATCACAGGGACCCGTTGCTCGGTTGAGGAGGCCGCGTGCCCGTCGTCGACATGCCCGAGGAAGACCTGCTCCTGCACCGCGTCACCACCCCGGAGCCGGACGACCTCGACTCGTGGTGGGCGGCCAGGCTGGCCGAGACCTCGGCCGCCGCGGCCGCACCGGTGCTGACCCCGCACGAGCCGGACCTCTACCGGCCGCTGGAGGTCTTCGACGTGGAGTTCTCCGGCGCCCACGGCCACCGCGTCCGCGGCTGGTACCTGCGTCCACCGGGCGACGGACCGCTGCCCGTGGTGGTGACGTACATCGGCTACGGCGGCGGCCGGGGCGTGCCGGCCCAGCACACGCTGCTGCCGAGCCTGGGTTTCGCGAACTTCGTGATGGACAGCCGGGCCCAGGGCGGCCGCTGGTCCGTCGGTGCCACGGCCGACGCGGGCGCGGGCACGGGCCCGGAGCACCCCGGTGTGATGACTCGGGGCATCTCCTCGCCGGAGGGCTACTACTACACGCGGCTGTTCCTGGACGCCGCGCGAGCCGTGGACGTCGCCGCCGAACTGCCCGGAGCCGACCCGGACCGCATCGCCGTCACCGGGGGCAGCCAGGGTGGGGCGCTGGCACTGGCCGCCGCGGCGTTGAGGCCGTCGCAGGTGCGCGTCTGCCACTCCGACGTGCCGTTCCTGTGCGACCTGCACCGCGCGATCCGCATCGGGGGCACGCCGCCGTACACCGAGATCAGCGACTTCCTGGCCCAGCACGACGCGCTCGTGCCGACCGCGCTGAACACGTTGCGGTACGTCGACTGCGCGCTGCTCGCACGGCGGATCACCGCGCCGACGCTGTTCAGCGTGGGGCTGATGGACGAGACGTGCCCGCCGTCCACCGTGTACGCGGCGTACCACGAGGTGCGTGCGCCCAAGGAGATCACGGTGTCGCGGTTCGGCAAGCACACCACGCCCACCAGCCACCTGGAGACGCAGCTCCGGCACTTCCGCCGGCACCTCTAGGGAGTCGCGAAGCTCGGGTGCGGCGGCTGGTTGTACGCCGTGTTCTGGAACGCCACCGCCACCCGGTACTGCCGGTCCTGCAACAGCGACACCCGCCGGATCTCCGTCGGCTCCGTGGTCGAGTAGATCCGCAGAGCCCGGTTGTCCGACGTCCGCCAGACCACCTCCTCGCGCCAGTCGCCGTAGATGTCCGCGGACAACGCGGGCGTCGACTTGGTGCCGTTGTTCGAGGCCACTCCCGAGCCGGTGAGCAGGCGGGTGTCGCCGTTGGGGCCGTACTTGTCGATGGTGGTGCCGTTGAGCAGCTCGCGCTGCGCGTCGCCGTCCCACCAGATCACGAAGTTCGTGGATCCCGGCTTGCGCGCGGACACCTGGGCTCCCGTGGTGGCGCTGCGCAGACCGCCGACCGAGGACGACCACGCCTCGGCGCCGGGGTTGCCCGCCCAGATGTCGGCGGCCACTCCCCTGCCGTTGTCGCAGCCGCAGGACGGCGCGCTCCAGATGATCTGGCCGGTGCGGGCGTCGCCCATCCAGTGGGTCACGTCGGTGGTGGACTCGGACGGCTTGAAGACCTCCAGGCCGGGCCTGGACGGGATGAAGTCGCCCACGTGCAGGGCGTCGCCGTGGCGGGTGCCGTTCTGCCACAGGCCGCTGCCGTTGTCGTCGATCGCCATGGAGCCGTAGACGATCTCGTCGCGGCCGTCACCGTCCACGTCGGCCACCGACAGCTGGTGGTTGCCCTTGCCCTCCCAGGCCGCGCGGTTCGTCTGGGTGGCCGAGTCGAACGTCCAGCGCCGGGTGAGCTGGCCGCCGCGGAAGTCCCACGCCGAGATCACGCTGCGGGTGTAGTAGCCGCGCGCCATGACGATGCTCGGTCGCGCGCCGTCCACATAGGCCGTTCCGGCGAGGAACCTGTCGACGCGGTTGCCGTAGCTGTCGCCCCAGGACGACACGGTTCCGCGCGGGGGCACGTAGTTCTCCGTGTCGAGCACGGCGCCGTCCGTGCCGCGGAACACCGACAGGTACTCGGGGCCGGCCAGGACGTAACCGCTGCTGTTGCGGTGGTCGGCGCTCGCGTTGCCGATCACCTGGCCGGTGCCCGAGCGCGTGCCGTCGGCGGTCTTCACGGCGAGCTCGGCGCGGCCGTCGCCGTCGTAGTCGAACACCTGGAACTGCGTGTAGTGCGCGCCCGCCCGGATGTTGCGGCCGAGGTCGATCCGCCACAACCTGGTGCCGTTCAGCTTGTACGCGTCCAGGTAGACGTTGCCGGTGTAGCCGGACTGCGAGTTGTCCTTGGCGTTGGTGGGATCCCACTTCAGCACCAGGTCCTGCTCGCCGTCGCCGTCGAGGTCGCCGACCGACACGTCGTTCGCCACGTAGGTGTACGCCTCGCCGGACGGGGTCGTGCCGCCGGCGGGAATCTGCAGGGGGACGTCCCTGCTCGTCGCGAGTGTGCCGACGGACCGCGTGGCCGCCGCCGGTTCCACGCCTCCGAGCAGCGGTCGCACCGAGTAGGTCGCGGTGGCTGGAGCGCCCTCGTCGAGATAGCTCGTGGCCGTGGTCAGCGGGGCGCGGTTGACCCGCACACCGTCGCGGTAGACGTCGAACGCCACGTTCGCCGCGTCAGAGCCCAGCAGTTGCCACGAGACGAAGTTGCCGCGCTCCGACCGGATGCTGACGAGTCCGCGTGCCGGCGCCTCGTCCGCGAGAGCCGGAACACCGCTCGCGGTCAAGGCGACCGCGAGCAACGCAGAGAGAGAATTGAAACGTTTCATACGAGAAACGCTAGCGTCGAACGGGTCGAACAACGCCCCGGTGAATTTCTTCGACTCGAATTCGATCAGTACACGTCGAGCCGGCCGCACATGCCGAACCGCTGCGGCCCTTCGTTCTGTGTCACGTGGACGTCCGCGTCGGCGAGGTGCGCGATGTCGCCGTCCCGCAACCGGTCCAGGTGCTCGCCGGTGCGTTCCGCCGACGCCAGCGCGCCGCTGCGCCAGCGCTTGTCCCAGGCGTCCAGGGAATTCCGCTTCAGCCCCGCCGCGGCGCGGTAGAACGCCTGCAGATCACCGGAACGCCGCAACTCGAGAAAGCCTTCGAACGCCAGATCTCTGCGCTTGCGCGCCGATTCCTCGTCCGCGGCCTGTGCGCAGGACAGGTACCTCTCCTCGTCGGCCAGCACCTCGGGCGGAAACGTGAACACCGCGTCGCCCGCCTCGGGCAGGCCGCTGTTCTGCATGATCACGATGATCCGCAGGTCGCCGTCGTTGACCAGGCGGTGGACCGTGCCCGGGGTGAACCAGGCGACGGTGCCCTCGCGCAGCGGCGTCTCGGCGAACCCGCGCGGCGTCAGGGTCTGGACGCTGCCCTGCCCGCCGATCACGTAGTAGCACTCCGAACAGGCGAGGTGGACGTGCGGCGAGCCACCGCACACCCCGTCCACCGACGGCCAGTCGTACACACGCAGGCCGGAAATGCCCACCCCACCGGGGAACGGCGTCACCACGGATGCTCCTCCACATAGGATTCCAGTCGGTCGCGCGACCATTCGCCGTTGCCGACGACGAGCCGGTAGCGCAGGCTCAAGTCCGCCCCCGCGGGCAGTTCCACCGTCTCGTGGAAGGCGAACGAGGGGTTGACCGCCGCGAACGGCGTGCTGCGCACGAACCAGTGCGTGCCCTTGTTGTCCGGGTGGTCCACGAACAGCAGCGTCGACGAACGGTCCACCTCGTCGTGGTGCCCGATGAACGCCAGCCACCGCGCGGCCTCGCCCATCATCTCCTGCCCGGCGCCACCGTCGGCGGCGAGCACCACGCCGTCGGTGAACGACCGCGGTCCGCGCCAGAAGAACCCGGTGTAACCCGCGAGCTCGCGCCCGTTCGTCGTCGGACTGCCGAACACCAACGGCTCCGCACGCAGGTTCGTCAGGGTCGTCGCGAACTCCAGCGTCCACGACTCGTCCTCGACGTCCACGGTGAACGACCGCGTCTCCCCGACCCAGCGCTGTCCCGCCTCGGTGAACCACGACAGCCGCTCGCCGATCCGCGGCCCCTCGACCTCGAACTCCTCGTGCCGCATGGTGCCGACGTTCGGCAGCACCACGTAGCCCCGGTCGCGCACGTACGTGACGCCACCCCAGAAGTTCTCGCCGGACACGTCGGTCGCGGTCATCTGCACGCCCTTGTGCCAGCGGTGGTCGTGCGGGCGGAACGCCGTCACCACGTCCCCGGCGAGCGACCGCACCGGGTGCAGGTACGGCTTCGGGCCCTCGAACGCGGGGGTGGAAGGCCGGTGGACGTACCGGAAGAGCTCGACGTCACCGGCCGACACGACGAGCGCCGAGTCCCGCCGCGTGATCACCGGGTGTTCGCCCACGGGGCACCGATCCCTTCCATGGAGGCGTAAAAAGGGCTGTCCGGGCCGATCTGACCCGCTTTGACGACGGTTCCGGTGAACGCGGAGGCGTAGAGCGCGGCGACGAACTCCATCGTGGTCCGGGTGTCCGCGAGGGAGACAGGTGGTGCCGAGCCCTCGTCCAGCGCGTCCAGGAAGGCCGCCACCTGGCACCGGTGGCCACTCACGATCCCGGATTGCTCCTCCCGCCACCGCAGCACGACGTCCTCGTGACCGGGCGCGGGCGTGACCGTCCAATGCGCGTCCGTGTAGCCGTAGAGGTGTTCGACCTCGACCGTCGCGCGCTCGAAGTCGAACCGCAGTTCCGAGGTCTCCCTCGGTGACAGCAGGGAGTTCACGACCGACGCGACCGTGCCATCGGCGAACGTCACGAGCGCCATCGAGACGTCCTCGGTCTGCACGGCCCGCGCCTGCCGGACGGCGACGGCCCGGATCTCCTGCCACGGCCCGAGAACCGACAGCAGCAGGTCGAACTGGTGGATGCCGTGGCCCATGGTCGGGCCACCGCCCTCGCTCTCCCACGTCCCGCGCCACGGCACGTCGAAGTAGGCGTCGCCGCGATACCAGAGCGTGTCGCACTTCGCGACGAACGACCGGCCGAGCACGCCCTCGGCGGCCAGGCGCCGCAACCGGATCGCGGCGGGTCCGAAGCGGTGCTGGAACACGGTCGCGACCCGCCCGTCCGACGCGCGCTCGGCCGCGATCAGGGCGTCGACCTCGCTCAACGACAACGCCGGCGGCTTCTCCACCAGCACGTGGACGTTCGCCGCCAGGCATTCGAGGGCGATCGGCACGTGGTGGCGCGGCGGTGTGCACACGTGCACGAAATCCAGTTCCTCCGCCGCCAGAAGGGCGGTGGAGGTGGGATGCGTGCGCGGGACACCCCACTCCTTCGCGAACGCCGAGGCGCGATCGGCGTCCACGTCCACCACCGCGACCAGCTCGACACGATCCCCCGCCGCCCGCAATGCCTCGGCGTGGGCCGCCGCGATGGCGCCGGTGCCGACGACGGCCGCGCGCCTCACCTGGCCGCGTCCACTTCGGACTGGACTTCCTTGATGAAGGACGCCGCCGCCGCGTCGGGTGTCGTCCGGCCGAACAGCACGTCTTCTGTGTGCCGCTTGAGGATCGTGTCGAGCGTGCTGGCGCCGTTCGGGGTGATCCTGGGCGGGTCGCTGACCGGGACGGTGTCGAGGTACTCCTTGGCGGCCTTGTCGGTGTCCTTCAACTGGCCCGCGATCGCCTCGCGGATCTTCTGGTTGGCCGGCACGCCGCGTTCGGTGAGCAGGACCTTCGCCGCCTCTTCGTCGTTCGCGAGGAAGCTGACGAAGGCCGCCGCCTCGGCCGGGTGCTTCGAGCGCGCCGAGACCGACCAGAACATCGACGGCTTGTAGTAGGCACCGGGTGCCGAGCCCTGCGTCTCACCGGGCAGTCGCAACAGCTTCAGCTTCTGGCCGCTCGCCGCGGTCAACGCCGTCAGCTGCGTGTTCCACCAGAGGCCGAACGCGGCGGTGTTGGTCGCCGTGGCCGACTGGTTCAGGCCGGCGGAGGCCTTCTCGATCGTCACCGACGGCGCCGCGGCCGCACCGGACTTCGAGAGGTCCAGGATGTACTGCCAGTAGTCGCGCGCGATCTCCCGGGGCAGCACGACCTTGGCGTCGGCGTCGAACATCGCCTTGCCCTGCTGCCGCGCCCGGATGCTCAGCCCGGCCGCGTCGTTGATGCCCGGCGACTGCACGCCGAACACCTGACCACCACCGGCCTTCGACACCTGGTCGCCGATGGACTTCAGGTCGTCCCACGACCACTTGGTGTCGTCGGGCACCGGGATGTCGTACTTCGCGAGCAGGTCGAGGTTCGCCATGATCGAGTACATGCCGAGGCCGACCGGCAGCCCGTACTGCTTGCCGCCGATCGCACCGGTGGCGAGCGCCTTCTGGTCGAAGTTCGCGGTGTCGAGGTGCTTCTTGGCCTCGTTCAGGTCGAGCAACGCGCCGCGCTCGGCGTAGGAGGCGATGTAGAGCTCGTCCATCTGCATGACGTCCGGAGCGTCGTTGGCCGCCATCGTGGTGGCGAGGCTGTCCCAGTAGCCGTTCCACTCCTTGAACTCGCCCTTGACGGTGATGTTGGGGTGCTTGCGCTGGAACATCTCGATGACCTGCTGGGTGCGCTTGTGCCGGTCGTCGGCGCCCCACCAGGTGAAGCGCAGCGTGACCTTCTCCGACGTCAGGTCGCCCCCCGCGTCGGACCCGGACCCGCACGCCGCCAGGGACGCGGTCAGCGACAGCAGCACCGCCCACACGGCGCCGCGGCGAACACCTCTGCTCATGAGCTGTCCTTTCGGCTACTTGCCCCCGGTCGTCGCGATCCCCTTGACGAGGTACCGCTGGCCGATCAGGAAGGCGAGGAAGATCGGGACGAGCGACACCACGCTCATCGCGAACTGCGAGCCCCACGACGTGGCGACGGTCGAGTCGACGAACGAGCGCAGGGCGACGGGGACCGTGTACATGTCCGGGTCCGTCAGGTAGATCAGCTGGCTGAAGAAGTCGTTCCAGGTCCAGATGAACGTGAAGATCGTCGTGGTGGCGAGAGCAGGCGTCATCAGCGGCAGGACGATCTGGAGGAAGATGCGCGGGTGCCCGCACCCGTCGATGCGCGCCGCCTCGTCCAGCTCTCGCGGCAGCCCGCGGATGAACTGCACCATCAGGAACACGAAGAACGCGTCGGTGGCGAGGATCTTCGGCACGATCAGCGGCAGGAACGTGTTGACCCAGCCGATGTTCGAGAACAGCACGTACTGCGGCACGATGATCACGTGGATCGGCAGCATGATCGTGCCGAGCATGATCCCGAACCACCAGCGCTTGCCGCGGAACTGCAACCGCGCGAACGCGTAGGCCGCCATCGAGCACGACACGAGGTTGCCGACGATGCAGCCCAGCACCAGCACCGCCGAGTTCAGCAGGTACGTGCCGAACGACGGCGTCAGCGCGTTCCAGCCCTCGGAGTAGTTCTCGGTGCGCAGCCCGTCGAGGATCAGTCCGGGGCTGCGGAAGATCTCGTCGCCGGGCCGCAGCGAGCTCACGACCATCCACAGCACCGGGTAGAGCATCACGAACCCGATGAGGACCAGGCCGAGGTGCTTGAGCGGAGCGGACACCCTTCTAGTCGTCATAGAACACCCAGAACCTGGCCGCCCAGAAGTTGACCGCGGTGAACGCCGCGATGATCAGCAGCAGGAACCACGCCAGCGCCGACGCGTAACCCATGTCGAACCGGCTGAAACCCTGCTGGTACAGGTAGAGCGTGTAGAACATGGTCGAGTCGGACGGCCCACCCGTGCCGCCCGACACCACGAACGCCTGCGTGAACGACTGGAACGCGTGGATGATCTGCAGCACCAGGTTGAAGAACAGGATCGGCGACAGCAGCGGCATCGTGATCGACCGGAACCGCGCCCACCGGCTCGCCCCGTCGATCGCGGCGGCCTCGTAGTAGACCTCCGGGATCTGCCGCAGCCCGGCCAGGAAGATGATCATCGGCGAGCCGAACGTCCACACGTTCAGCACGATCAGCGTCGACAACGCCGTGTCCGGGTCGGAGATCCACCCCCGGCCCTCGACGCCGAAGAAGCCCAGGACCCGGTTCACCAGCCCGTCGGTGCCGAAGACCTGCGTCCACAGCACCGCGATCGCCACGCTCGACCCGAGCAGCGACGGCAGGTAGAACGCCGAGCGGTAGAAGGCGAGCCCGCGCAGCCCTTTGTTCAGCAGCAGAGCCACTCCCAGCGCGCACGCCAGTTGGAGTGGGACGGACACCAGCACATAGGTGAACGTGACCCGCAGCGCGTTGTGCAGTCGCTCGTCGCTCAGCACGCGGGCGAAGTTGTCGAGGCCGATGAACCGCGGCGGCTGGATCAGGTTGTACTTCGTGAAGCCCAGCGCGAAGGACGCGAGGACCGGGCCGACCGTGATGAGGAGCAGTCCGGCGAACCAGGGCGCCAGGAACCAGAACGCGGCCCGGTTGTCGCCTTTGCGCACCTGAGCGCCGTCTTTGCGCAGCCGGCGCAGTTCGTCTAGAGCGCTCATCGACCCCCGGCCTCATCGCTGGAAAACGCTTTCCGGAGTTTGCATCGGCGCATGACGAGCGTCAAGGAGGGGGTCGAACCGGTGTCGAATATCGTCGAACGGAGGTGTCGAACGTGCGGGCGGTGTTCGACTGGGGTCCTTTGTGGAGGGCGGGTGGGAGGGAGCGGCGGCGTGATCGGCGGCCCTCTCGAGGCCGCAACCAGCGGCCCGCCACACGTGCCGCCTCGGACGGCCTCGCCCACCCGCCGTCCGTGCCCGTGCCCGCAGGCTGCGCCACGACGCCTCCCCCACCCCGGCCCCGCCACACCTGCTGCCCGCACCGGCCACCCGCACCAGCCTCCACCCCCGCCAAGCCAGAAGGGCGGCAGCCCCGGGCAGGGGGCCACCGCCCTTCCGTCGTGCGACGAACCCCTACGCGTAGGGGTTGCGTCCGGACAGCCCGCCCACCTTGCACGGGCCGTCCGCCGCGTCACGGCAGACGACGACGCCCATGTAGGTGATCGAGTCGCCGCTGATCGACCACGTCAGGTCGTTGTAGGCGGTGTGGTCCTCCTTGTCGCAGCCCGAGTAGTCGTAGCGGCGCGTCGGCGTGGTGTCGGGGTGCAGCGAGCCGTTGTAGAACAGGAAGTACGCGTACACCGGCTTGGCGTCGCAGCCCCAGTCGGACACGAGCAGGTCGATGTTGCGCACCGAGCTGCGGCCGGCCCAGTCGAACGTCGCGCCGGCGTAGCCGTAGCTCTGGCCCGAGTAGATGAACTCCTGCGCGGCGGCGTTCGCGGCCGGTGCGTGGGCGACGACGGCCGAGAGCGCTACCACGGCGGCGGCCGAGACCCGGCCGGCGATCTTGGTGAACGAAACCATGGCGGCAGTTAACAACGCTCGCGCGCACGCCCAGTAGCTATTGCGCGAGAGCGCAATGCCTCAGCGGGCGAGGAAGACCGGAGGTTCCTCGGCCGCCAGGTCGTCGGGCAGGCGCAGGCCCTGGCGGCGCGGCACCAGTTCCGACTGCAGCACGATGGCGGCCGCGCCGATCGCCGGGGCCGAGGCGGCCGACGGGGACAGGCGCACGGAGATCGGGTGGGCGTCGCGGGCGATGAACGCGCTGTCGAGTTCGACGCGCAGGACGGGCAGGTAGACGGAGCCCGCGATCGCGAAGCTCGGGCCGGTGAGGACCAGGACCTCCAGGTCCAGCACGTTCGCGAGGCCCCTGGCCGCCGCGGCGATGTAGCGGGCGGAGCGTTCGAGCAGCGCCACCGCGCGGGTGTTGCCCTGGCGGGCGGCCCTGCTGATCGCCGCGAAGTCCGCCGCCACCGGGGTGGCCGCGCGGGTCCTGCCGCCGACCAGGCCGGCCGCGCGGCTCAGAGCACGGTCGGCGCGAGCCTGCTCGACTACTGCGGCCGGGCCGGCGAGCACCTCCAGGCAGCCCCGCGCGCCGCACCAGCACCGCGGGCCGTCGAGGTCGAGGCAGGTGTGGCCGATCTCGCCGGTGTGGCCGCTCGGGCCGCGGTAGGTGGTGCCGCCGAGCACGATGCCCGCGCCTATGCCGGTGCCCATGAACAGCGCGGCGAACGTCGAGGTCGCGCCGACGCCGCCGGACCAGTGCTCGCCGATCGCCGCCGCCGTCGCGTCGTGGTCCAGGACCACGGGCAGTGCCGTGGCCCGCTCGAGTGCGCGGCCGAACTCCTGGTGCTCCGCCGGGCGGGCCGCCACGAGGCCCAGACCGAGGATTCGACCGCGTTCGACACCGACGCTGTCGATCAGGGCGTCGACCTCGCGGGCCACCCTCGCGACCACGGCCGCGGGCTCGTCGGCGGCGGCGCCCGCGCGGGAGATCCGGGCGACGACCGCGCCGCCGAGGTTCGTCAGCACGTAGGTGATCCGCGCGTCGTCGAGGTGCACGCCGACGGCGTAACGCGCGAAGTGGTTGAGCTGGAGCATCACCCGGCGCTTGCCGCCGGTCGACTCGGCGTGCCCGGTCTCGGCGACGAGGCCCTCGTCGATCAGGCCGCGCACGACCGTGGAGATCGTCCCGCCGGTCAGCCCGGTGGCGTTGACCAGGCCGACCCGGCTGATCATGCCGGCCGCCCTGACCAGGTCCAGCACGGCCGCCCTGGTGCTGGCGTGGGTCACCCGCGCCGGTCCGCTCACTGCACTCCTCCGTCGAACGGCGAACCTGCCCGTCGACAGGTTCGGGATCAGTAAAGCATCCTCAGGCGTTGACTTTCTTTGTTTAGTAACTGAAGAATCCTCGCCGCGCACCACCCAGCCTCGGGGAGGATCAACGATGTTCCTGCACAAGCGGCTCAGCGCTCTCGGTCTCGCGGTGGTCGTCGCGGCCACGGCCGCCTGCTCCGGCTCCGGCGGAGCGGGCAGGGCACGCGACACGCTCGTCGTCTACACCGGGCAGGCCGGCGACTACCAGCTGAACTTCAACCCCTACGCCCCCACCCAGATCGAGGGGCCGGGCACGATATACGAACCGCTGTTCTTCTTCAACATCGCGAAGGACGGCCCACCGAAGCCCATGCTCGGCACCGAGTTCGGCTGGAACGCGGACGGCACGGAGCTCTCGATCACGCTCAGAGACGGTGTGACCTGGTCCGACGGCGAGAAGTTCACCGCGGAGGACGTCAAGTTCACGCTCGACATGGTCGCCAAGACACCCGCCGTCAACAGGACGGGATTCAAGGGCACGACCACCGCCGTCGACGACACGCACGTGGTGGTCAAGTTCCCCGAACCGTCCTACATGGACGGACCGCAGGTGCTCGGTCAGCTGTGGATCGTGCCCGAGCACGTCTGGAAGGGCTACGCCACACCCGCGACCGAGGTGAACCCGAACCCCGTCGGCACGGGCCCGTTCCAGCTCGGCGAGTTCAAGGCCCAGTCGTTCACCCTGAAGTCGAACCCGAAGTACTGGGGCGGTGAGCCCGCGCTCAAGCAGGTCAGGTACCTGTCGCTGTCCGGCAACCAGGCCGGTGTCGACGCGCTGAAGGCCGGCTCCATCGACTGGCAGACCGGCCCGGTCCCGGACATCAAGGACGTCGAGAAGAACTACCCCGGCTACAGGGTGATCACGCTGCCGCTCAACCAGGTCGCGCTGTTCACCTGCTCCAACGCACAACTCGGCTGCCAGGGCGCCCAGACCGACCCGGCCGTGCGCCAGGCGATCTACCACGGCATGAACCGCACGCAGATCAACTCGCTGGCGTTCCAGAACACCGCGAGCGCGATGTCCCCCGGTTACACCCTCCAGCCGCGGGACGAGTCGCTGATCAGCGCGAAGCTCACCGACCGCATGGCGCCGATGGAGGCCGACACGGCCGAGTCCGACAAGATCCTCACCGCCGCCGGCTACGCGAAGGGTCCCGACGGCATCTACGCCAAGGACGGCAAGCCGCTCGCGCTGACCGTCAAGGTGGTCGCCGGCTGGACCGACTACATCACCACGCTCGAGACGCTGGCCCAGCAGCTGCTGAAGATCGGCATCAAGATCACCCCGCAGCAGCTGTCGTGGAACGAGTGGGCGGACGCGCGCGGCCGCGGCCAGTTCGAGCTGCTGATCGACTCGGTCGAGCAGGGCCCGGCGCCCGACCCGTACTACACCTACAGCTACTTCTTCTCGACCGCGACGACCGCGCCCGTCGGGCAGGCCGCGAACCCGAACTTCTCCCGGTTCAGCAACGCCACCGTGGACGCCGCGCTGGCCGAGCTCAAGAAGACCGACCGCGGCGACGCCTCGCGCCAGCAGCACTACGACGCCATCCAGGTCGAGCTCGAGAAGTCCATGCCGTACATCCCCGTGCTGACCGGCGGTGTGCCGACCGAGTACAACGACAAGGCCTTCACGGGCTGGCCGACGAAGGACGACCTCTACGCGTTCCCCGCCGTGTGGAAGCGGCCGGACGCCTCGCAGGTGTACGCGAAGCTCAAGCCGGCCGGGTCCTGAGCATGGGCTACCACCTGCGCAAGATCGCCTTCTACCTGGCGGCCCTGTGGGCGGCGGTGACGCTGAACTTCGTCATCCCCCGCCTGCTACCGGGCAACCCGGTGGACATCCTGATGGCCAAGCTCCAGCAGCGCGGCGGGTCCGTGGACCCGGCCGCGCGCCAGGCCTACGAGACGTTGCTCGGCACGGGCGGGCGCGAGTCGTTCGTGCGGGAGTACTTCGCGTACCTGGGCAACCTGGCGCGCGGCGACCTCGGGGTGTCGGTCAGCGCGTTCCCGGCGAAGGTCTCGGACGTGATCGGCGACTCGCTGCCGTGGACGGTCGTGCTGGTCGGGCTCGCCACGCTGATCTCGTTCGTGCTCGGCGTCGGGCTCGGTGCCCTGGTCGGCTGGAAGCGCGGCACGTGGCTCGACTCGCTGGTGCCCGCGACCACCATGCTGTCGGCGGTGCCGTACTTCTGGCTGGCGCTGATCCTCGTCGCGCTGCTCTCGTCGGGCCTCGGCTGGTTCCCGCTGAACGGCGGCTACGACGTGGTCCTGGACCCCGGCTGGAGTCCGGAGTTCCTCGGCTCGGCGCTGTACCACGGCACGCTGCCCGCGCTGACGATCGTCCTGTCGTCGGTGGGCGGCTGGCTGCTCGGGATGCGCAACATGATGGTCTCGGCCATGTCCGAGGACTACGTGCTGACCGCGCGGGCCAAGGGCCTCACCGGCAGCCGGGTCATGGTCCGGTACGCGGCGCGCAACGCCGTGCTGCCGTCGGTCGCCGGGTTCGCGATCTCGCTCGGGTTCGTGGTGTCCGGGTCGATCGTCACCGAGCAGGTGTTCTCCTACCCCGGCATCGGCTCGAAGCTGCTGCAGGCCGTGCAGAACAACGACTACGCGCTCATGCAGGGGATCTTCCTGGTGATCACGATCGCGGTGCTCGGCGCGAACCTGCTGGTCGACCTGCTCTACGGGTTGATCGACGCCCGCACGAGGGATCGGAGCACGGTGTCATGACCAGGTCCGCGAAGCTCACCACCGGCCTGGTCCTGGCAGGTTTGATCGTCCTCTTCGGACTCGTCGGCCCGTTGCTGACCGGCGATCCCGCCACGATCAGGGACGTCGGGCTCGTCCCGCCCGGCGGCGACCACCTGCTGGGCACCACGATCACCGGCCAGGACGTGCTCGCCCAGCTCACCCACGCCACCCGCGGCTCGTTGTGGATCGGCCTGCTGGTCGGTGTCATGGCGACGGTGCTGTCCGGGGTCTTCGGCATCGTCGGCGCGTACGCGGGCGGGGTCGTCGACGAGGTGTTCTCGTTGTTCTCCAACGTGATGCTGGTGATCCCCGGCCTGCCGCTGGTGATCGTGGTGGCCGGGTTCGTGCCGGCCGACCAGCGCGGCACGTGGACGATCTCGCTGGTGCTGGCGATCACCGGCTGGGCCGCGGCGGCCCGCGTCCTGCGCGCGCAAACGCTGTCGTTGCGCACCAGGGACTACGTGGCCGCGGCGCGGGTGTCCGGCGAGAAGACCTGGCGGGTGATCTGCGTGGAGATCCTGCCGAACCTGCTGCCGATCCTCGCGTCCCAGTTCGTCTTCGCGGTCGTGCTGGCGATCCTGAGCGAGGCGGGGCTGTCGTTCCTCGGGCTGGGCGCGGCCGACTCCTCGACGCTCGGCACGATGCTCTACTACGCCCAGAACGGGTTCGCGCTGCAGCGGGAGGCGTGGTGGTGGTTCGTCCCTCCGGGGTTGATCATCGCGTTGTTCGGCGGTGCGCTGGCGCTCGTCAACTTCAGCATCGACGAGATCATCAACCCGGCGTTGCGCGACAAGGCACGGCGGCGCGGTGACGTCGTGGCCACCACGCCCGTGGTGGAATCCGGCGACGCCGTGCTCACGGTCACCGGCCTCAACGTCGTCTACCAGGGCGCCACACCCGTGCACGCGGTCAAGGACGTGTCGCTGACGTTGCGGCGTGGCGAGATCCTCGGCCTGGCGGGCGAGTCCGGTTGCGGCAAGACCACCCTCGCGTACGCGATCAACCGCCTGCACCGGCCGCCCGCCGAGGTCACCTCGGGATCGGTGGTGTTCGACGGGATCGACGTGCTGGCGCTGGCCCCGGAGGAGCTGCGCCGGTTCCGCTGGGTCCGGTTGTCGATGGTGTTCCAGGGCGCGATGAACTCGCTGAACCCGGTCACCCCGATCCGCGCGCAGTTGCAGGACGTCCTGCGCACGCACCGGCCGGAGATGTCCTCTCCGGACCGCGAGGACCGGTGTGCGGAGGTGCTGCGGCTCGTCGGCGTCGACCCGGCACGGCTCGGCTCGTACCCGCACGAGCTGTCCGGCGGCATGCGGCAGCGCGTGATGATCGCGATGGCGTTGCTGCTGGAGCCGCAGGTCATGATCATGGACGAGCCCACGACCGCGCTCGACGTGCTGGTGCAGCGGGAGATCCTGAACGAGATCAAGCGGTTGCGCGACGAACTGCGGTTCGCGGTCGTGTTCATCACGCACGACCTGCCGCTGCTGCTGGAGCTGAGCGACAGGATCGCGGTCATGCGCGACGGCGAGGTCGTCGAGTACGCGACGGCCGAGGAGATCTACCTGCGGCCCCAGCACCCGTACACGCGTCAGCTGCTGGCGTCGTTCCCCAGTCTGACCGGCGAGCGAGGAGCCCTGCTGTGACCGCGCTCGAAGTCCGCGACCTCGCCAAGACCTTCCACCGGCACCGCGCGGTCGACGGGGTCTCGTTCACGCTCACCGCCGGCCGGACGGTCGCGCTGGTCGGCGCGTCCGGCTCGGGCAAGTCGACGGTGGCGAGGATGATCGCCCGCCTGGTCCGCCCGACGTCCGGGGAGATCACGCTGACCGGGCCGGACGGCTCCCCCGTGCCGGACCGCGCCTACCGCGACCACGTCCAGATGATCTTCCAGGACCCGTTCGCGTCGCTCAACCCGTTCCACACGGTCGAGCACCACCTCGCCCGGCCGTTGCTGCTGCACGGACGATCACGGGCCGAAGTGCCCCACCTGCTGGAGCGGGTGAGCCTGAGCCCCGATTTCGCGCGACGGCGTCCGCACGAGCTCTCCGGCGGGCAACGGCAGCGGGTCGCGATCGCCCGCGCGCTCGCACCGGGCGCGAAGGTGATCGTCGCGGACGAGCCGGTGTCCATGTTGGACGTCTCGATCCGGCTCGGCGTGCTGAAGCTGCTGGACCGGTTGCAACGCGAGGAGGACCTGGCCGTCCTCTACATCACCCACGACCTGGCCACCGCCCGGCACTTCTCCGACGAGGTCCTGGTGATGCACCAGGGCCGCGTCGTCGAACGCGGGCCGAGCGACGACGTCCTGCTGCGCCCGCAGGACCCGTACACCCGCCGTCTCGCGGCCGCCGCGCCCGACCCCGACACCCGTTTCAGCCTGGGAGGTTCGTCTTGATCCGCCAGTACCTGCACGACGGCTGGCAGCTGACCGCGACCACGACCGAGGTGCCGGACAACGTCCGCGGCCGGACGGTGCCCGCGACCGTGCCCGGTGGCACGCACCTCGACCTGCTCGCGTCCGGGCTGATCACCGACCCGTTCCTCGACCGCGCCGAGGAGGAGCTCACCTGGATGCACCGCGCGGACTGGCGCTACGACACGACGTTCCTCGCCGCCGCCGTCACCTCCGGGCAGCGGGTCGACCTCGTCTTCGACGGCCTGGACACGATCGCCGCCGTCGAACTGAACGGCGCGCTGGTCGGCCACACCGCGAACATGCACCGCGGCTACCGCTTCGACGTGCGGGAACTCCTGCGGGACGGCGCCAACGACCTCACCGTGTCGTTCTCCTCTGCGCTCACCCACGCGGAGAAGGTCGAGGCCGCGCTGGGCCGGCGCGAGCACGTCAACGCCCACCCGTTCAACATGGTCCGCAAGATGGCGTGCAGCTTCGGCTGGGACTGGGGACCTGACCTGCAGACCGCGGGGATCTGGCGGCCGGTCCGCCTCGAACGCTGGCACACCGCGCGTCTCGCGCGGGTCCGCCCGGTCGTGACGGTCGCGGACGGCACCGGCCGGGTCGAGGTGCACGTCGACCTCGAATGGGCGGCGGACGAGGACCTCACGCTTCAGGTCACCCTGGGCGCGCACAAACGCACCGTCGCCGTCCCCGCCGGGCAGACGACGGTCATCGCCCGCGTGGAGGTGCCCGGCGCCGAGCTGTGGTGGCCGGCCGGGTACGGCGACCAGCAGCTCTACAAGCTGGACGTCGTGCTGCGCACCGAGTCCGAACTGCTCGACAGCACCGCGAAGCGGATCGGGTTCCGCACGATCACCGTCGACACGGCACCGGACGAGCACGGCACGCCGTTCACCCTCTTCGTGAACGACAGGCCGGTGTTCGTCAAGGGCGCCAACTGGATCCCCGACGACCACTTCCTCACCCGGATCACCCGCGAGCGGCTGGTGCGGCGGGTGGACCAGGCGGTGGACGCGCACGTCAACCTGCTGCGGGTGTGGGGCGGCGGGATCTACGAGTCCGACGACTTCTACGACGTCTGCGACGAGCGCGGTGTGCTGGTGTGGCAGGACTTCGCGCTCGCGTGCGCCGCGTACCCGGAGGAGGAGCCGGTGCGCGGTGAGCTGGAGGCCGAGGCGCGGGAGAACGTCGCGCGCCTGATGTCCCACGCCTCGCTGGCGTTGTGGAACGGCGGCAACGAGAACGTGTGGGGGTTCGCCGACTGGGGCTGGCCCGAGCAGCTCGACGGCCGCACGTGGGGCCTCGGCTACTACGACGAGCTGCTGCCGTCGATCGTGGCCGAGCTCGACCCGACCCGGTTCTACTGCCCCAGCAGCCCGTACAGCCCCGGCGAGCAGCACCCGAACGACGAGGACCACGGCACGCGCCACGACTGGCAGGTCTGGAACGAGGTGGACTACCGGCGCTACCGCGACCACGTGCCGCGGTTCTGCTCGGAGTTCGGGTTCCAGGGCCCCCCGTCGTGGTCCACGCTCACCCGCTGGATCCACGACCGGCCGCTGACCCCGGAGTCGCCGAGCTTCCTGCTGCACCAGAAGGCCGAGGACGGCAACGGCAAGCTCGTGCGCGGACTGGCCTCGCACCTGCCCGTCCCCGCGCGGTTCGAGGACTGGCACTGGGCGACGCAGCTCAACCAGGCGCGAGCCGTGGGCTTCGGCATCGAGCACTTCCGCTCGTGGTGGCCGCGCACGGCCGGTGCGGTCGTGTGGCAGCTCAACGACTGCTGGCCCGTCACGTCCTGGGCGGCGGTCGACGGCGAGGAACGCCTGAAGCCGCTCTGGTACGGGCTGCGGCACGCGTTCGCGCCCCGGCTGCTGACCTTCCAGCCGCGCGACGGCCGGACGGTGCTCATCGCCGTCAACGACCACGACGAACCGTGGGACGCGCACCTCACCCTGGACCGGCAGACGTTCCGGGGCGTCACGCTGCACCTGACTAGACTGCGCCGGACGGTGCCGCCCCGCTCGGTCCTCGCCGTGGACCTGGACGAGGCGTTGCTGAGCACGGCGCATGAGGACGCGGAGGTGATCGTGGCGACGACTGCGGAGGCCCGCGCGATCCTGCCGTTCCGGGAGGACCTCGAGCTGGCGTACGACCCGCGTCCCCTCACCGCGCGGGCGGAGGCGGTGCGCGGCGGGTACGAGGTCGAGGTGCGCGCGGACTCGTTCGCCCGCGACGTGGCGGTGCTGGCCGACCGGGTCGCACCGGACGCCGTCGTGGACGACTCGCTCGTGCCGATGCTCGCCGGGGAGGTGCGCGTGTTCCACGTCCGCACGGACGCCGTCGTCGACCCGGCGGCCTTCACCGGGCCGCTGGTCCTGCGCTGTGCCAACGACCTCCTCGCGGTGCCCCGTGTCCGCTGAACCGACCGGAGCGGTCGGGCTGGTGCTCGCGCGGCCGGCCCGCCTGCTCGGCGTCGAGCCGTTCTTCATGGAGTTCATCGCGGGGATCGAGGAACGGCTGGCGGAACGCGACCTGTCCGTCCTGCTGCACGTCGTGGCGGACCACGGGGCCGAGATCGCCGCGTACCGCCGGTGGGCGGCGCGCGGACTGGTCGACGCCGTCGTGGTGGTGAACCCGATCGCGGACGACCCGCGCCCGCCCGTGCTGGCCGAGATCGCACTGCCCGCGGTCGTCGTCGGCGACGATCCCGTGCTGCCGGCGGTCCGCACGGACCACGCGGGCCCGGTCGCCGAGGCGCTCGGGCACCTGCTCGGCCTGGGACACCGCCGGATCGCGCGCGTCACCGGTCCCTCGGCGTTGCTGCACACCCGTGCCCGCACCGAAGCACTGCTGGCGGGGTGCGCCCGAGCGGGAGTGGAACCGGTCCTCGTGGAGGGCGACTACTCCGAGGAGGCGGGCGCGAAGCTCACCACCGCGCTGCTCACCGGGCCGGAGCCGCCGACGGCGATCCTCTACGACAACGACGTGATGGCGGTCGCGGGACTCGCCGCGGCCGCGGAGCTCGGGGTCGCGGTGCCGGAGCACCTCAGCCTGGTGGCGTGGGACGACTCGACGTTGTGCCGGCTCGCCTCCCCCGCGCTCACGACGATGAGCGTGGACGTCCACCAGTTCGGGGTGTCGGTGGCGGAGTCTGTGCTGGAGCGGATCGACGGTGTGCCGGTCGTGCCGCGCTGGTCGCCGACGGCGAGGTTCGTACCGCGTGGCACGACGGCGGCCGCGTCCTCTTAGATGGCCGGGTGGCCTTTGACGCGGATGCCCGCTCGATCGTCCTGCGCCGCTACTGGCAGCACGTCATCGAGTTCGCCCTGTTGTGCGTCGCCGCCGTGCTGAGCCTGGTCCTCGGCGTCCTCGTGTCGTTGCCGCTGATCGAGCTCGGCGCGCCGAAGGAGGTCTTCACCTACGCGCCGCCGGTGGCGGTGGTCGCCGTGTCGCTGCTCGGGGTGCTGTGGCTCGAGATCTGGTACCCGTACCGGCACGGCGGCTCGACCCCGGCGATGCGGTGGCTCGGGCTGAAGATCACGACCCTGCGCGGCGGCGAGCCGTCGTTGCGCGACTACTTCGTGCGGTGGCTGCTGATGGCCGTGGACGGGTTGCTGCTGGGGCTGGTCGGCGCCGTGCTGATCGCCGTGACGCCGCGCAACCAGCGGCTCGGGGACCTGGTCGCGGGCACGGTCGTGCGGCGCGTCACCTGAGCAGGCCGCCCCGCCAGGCCCAGATGGCGATCTCGGTGCGGTTGCGCGCGCCGATCTTGCCGCCGGCGTTGGTGACGTGCGTCTTCACCGTGGACAACGAGATGTTCAGGTGTTCGGCGATCTCGGCGTTGGTCATGCCGCGGCCCACCGCCAGCACGACGTCGAGCTCGCGACCGGTCAGCGGGGTGCCGGCGCCGCGTTCACCGCCCGCGGTGAAGTGCGCGAGCAGCCGCACCGTGACGGCGGGCGAGACCAGCGCCTCTCCCCTGACCGCCGCGTGCACCGCCTCCACCAGCAACCGCGGCCGCGCGTCCTTGATCAGGAACCCGCACGCTCCCGCGAGCAGCGCCGCGTAGACGTTCTCGTCGACGTCGTAGGTGGTCACGACCAGCACCCGCAACGGATCCTCGACGCCCGGCCCCGCCAGCAGCTCGGTCGCCCGCAACCCGTCGAGCTTCGGCATCCGGATGTCCATCAGCGTCACGTCCGGGCGCAACCGGCGGGCCAGGCGGACCGCGGCCTCGCCGTCGGCCGCCTCGCTGATCACCTCGATGCCGGGCTCGGCGTCGAGGACGAGCCGGAAGCCGGTGCGCACGAGGGTCTGGTCGTCGGCGATCAGCACGCGGATCGTCATCAGATCCCCCTCGGTGGGACGAAGTCCTCCGGGACGCGCGCGGTCACCCGCCAGCCGTCACCGTGCGGGCCCGCGGTGAGCTCACCGCCCAGCGCGGTGATCCGCTCGGTCATGCCGGCGATGCCGTGCCCGCCTTCGGCCGGTGCGCCGGAGGGCACGCCGTCGTTGTCGACCTCCAGCACCAGATCTCCCTCCTCGGAACGCACGGCCACCCGTGTGGACGTGGCACGGGAGTGGCGCCGGGCGTTGGTCAGCGCCTCCATCAGAACCCGGTGCAGCGCAACGGAGACCTGGGGCGGCAACCTCATGGCCTCGACCTCGGTGGCGACGTGCACCGGCGTCTCCCCCGCCGCCGCGCGCACGACGTCGCCCAGCACCAGGCTCGGCGACGGCAGCGGCGCGTCGCTGCGCAGCACGCCGACGAGTCCGCGCGTCGCGGTCAGCGCCTCGGCCGCCGCGTGCTCGATGTCGTCGTAGACCTCGGCGGGGTCCTGGGAGGGCACCGCCTGGGCCGCGCGGGTCCGGACCACGATGCCGGTGACGTGGTGCGCCACCAGGTCGTGGAGGTCCCTGGCGAGTTGCAGCCTGTCCTCGTTGCGGACGCGGTCCAGCTCGCGGCGGTGCCGGGCGTCCGCGTCGCGCAGGATCAGGCCCAGCGCCAGCGCGGCACCCCACGCCAGCGCGGCGGCGACCGGGAACAGCGAGTCCAGGCCGTAGCGCACGACCGGGGCGAGCACGACGGTGACGCAGGCGGCGGTGGCGAGCACCGCCGCCCGCGCAGGAGGGAGCCGGCGGCATCCGGCGGCGGCCAGCAACAGCACCGCCAGCACCTCCGTCACCGGCGGGCGCACGGGAGCCCGTTCCACGAGCCCCGCGACCGCGGTCCCGGCGAGCGACAGCGCGATCACCGCGCCCGCCAGCAGTTCGATCCTGCGGGGGAACCTGCGCCGCAGCACCGCGAGAACCGCGGCGGCCTCCCCCGCGTACGGCACGACCATCGTCAGCAACGGCCCCAGCACACCTCGCGGGGCGTCCCCGTCGACCGCGAGCACGGCGTCCACGACCACCGCCACCACGAGCGCGACGACCTCCGCCACGAACACGCTGCGCCGCGCCGGTGTTCCGGTCATACCGGCATTCTCGCGCCCGCTCCCCCGACCGGTTACCCCGCCCTCTTGACGGTGTCGAAGTAGACGTTGGACGCCGGCAGGTAGCTCGCGATCACCGCCAGTGCCGCCACCGCCGCGCCCCCGTACGCCGGGAGCGTCGCCGACCCCTCGCCGACGAACAGCGACCCCACCTGGAACACGGTGAACACGGTCAGCAGCACCCTGGCCCAGTTGCGGCCCGACCGGAGCTTGAACGCGAGCCACAGCTGGACCAGCGCGATCACCACCGCGACGGTCGCGAACGTCACCTGGGTGACGGTGGCCGCGCTCTGCAGCTGCTCCTCGGTCATCGACGTCCCCGACGACCTCAGCGCGTCGACCAGGTCGTCGCGCGTGCCCACGAGGACGCCCACTGACGTCACCGCGAAGACGCACGACACGAGGAATCCGACGAACGCCGCGACGACGGTGCCCGGCGGCGTGGTCCTGCCCGTTGCAGTAGTCATGATCACGACCGTAGGAGCGCCGGGAAGTCGTTGCACCACAGCGGATCGGCATCTCGTACTTTCGGACGAGAGCCCGGTTGCGGCGGTGTCGCGGCACCGCCAGCATGCCGGGCCCGTCCGTCGCGTCAGCGGGTCAGGGCGACGCGGGTGAAGTCGACCGGGACGTCCAGGGCGACGTTGATGTAGTTGGTGAACACGTTCAGGGCCACGTGCGCCACCGTCTCGACGACCTCCTCCTGGCTCAGCCCGGCGTCGCGCGCGGCTTGGACGTCGGTGTCGGCGATCTGGCCGCGCTTCTCGACCAGGGCGGTGGCCAGGGTGAGCACCGCCGCGGCACGCGGGTCGTCGGACTTACCGCTCTGAGCGTTGCTCATCTCCTCGGCGGTGGCACCGGCCTTCCTGCCGAGCATGGTGTGCGCGGAAAGGCAGTAGTCGCAGCGGTTCCGGTCGGCGACTGCCACGGCGACCATCTCACCGAGCTTGGCGCCGAGAGCGCCCTTGCCCAGTGCGCCGAACTGGGCCCACATGCTGGTCAGCGCGGCGGGCGAGTGGGCGACGGCCTTGAACATGTTCGGCACGACGCCGAAGGCGCCCTTGATCTGCGCGAGGGTCTCGGCGCGCTCGTCGGTGATCTGGTCGGGGTTGGTGAGTTCGACGCGGGACATGGTGGTTCTCCTTCGTGTCGGGGTGGGATCAGGTGCAGGTGCCGTCGAGGGCGCAGACCGCGGGAGGGACGGCGCCGTCGAGCAACCTGGTGACGGCCGAGGCGAGCGACATGTCGTCGACCGGGCCGAGTTTCTGGCCGCGCAGCATGCCGTCGCGGTCGATGAGGACCGTGGTGGGCGTGCCCTGCATGCGGTAGCGGCTGAAGGTGACCGGTGCCGGGTGCGCGCTGCGCAGCGCGTCGACGCCGACCGGGAACGGGATGCGGTACTCGTGCAGGAACGCCTGGAGGCTCGTCGGGGTCATGGCCCTGTGGTGTTCGAACACGGTGTGCAGGCCGATGACGGCCAGTTCGTCACCGAAGGTCCTGGACAGCCGCACGGCCTGCGGGAGGGCGTGGCTGACGCAGCTCGGGCAGAGCATCTGGAACGCTTCGAGCACCACGACGCGGCCGTGCAGCTGGGCCAGGTTCACCGGCTCGCTGTTGAACCATTCGGTGGTCTCCCAGGGCATCGCGGGTGTGAGCAGCCCGCTCGACGGGGACAGCAGGAGGCTCACGGCGTCACCAGGCCCGGCCGGAGTAGGGCTGCGACCAGAGCGCGACCTGCAGCGTGACGGCCTTGAACCACGCCTGGTGCATGGCGTCGACCTGCTCGGCGTCGTGGCCACCGGCGGCGAGGAACGGCCGGATCGTCGCGGTGATCGGGTAGATGAACGCGATGATGTGGCGCAACGGGATGTGCGGCACCGAGTCGGCGTGGTCGGTCTGGTTCTTCTTCGGCTCGGTGTGCCGCAGGGCGATCTCCTGCTGGTAGGCGAGCCAGCGCTCGTCGTACGGGCGCGTGCAGGTGTCGGCGATCCAGCGGGCGAACCTCGCCCGCACCCGCGCCAGGTAGTCGTCGATCGGCGTGCCGTCCGGCGTGGAGAAGTAGGCCACGAGGTGCGGGTGGGAGCCGACGAACCCGTACCAGACGTCCAGCACCTGCTCGATCTGTCCACTGAGGACCTCACCGGCCAGGCGCAGCGCCTCCTCGTCCGCCGGTCCGAACAGGACGCTCGCCTTCAGCAGCGCGAGGTCCGCCGGCGTGACCGGCGACGGCGCGAGGCCGGGGTCGTCGTGGGTGTAGCCCGGGACGGGCTCGGGAGACGTCATGTCGCTTCCTTCGCGATGTCGGGGTTCCGCGGTGGGGATGTCCCCAGCGTGCCACAAACTAGGTAGGACTCCTACCAACTTTCTCAGATGGGTGATCCAGGTCTCAACGGGGAATGCACGTACCATCGCCGTGGAAAGTCCCACTGGCGAGGCGGAACGCATGACAGACACCGACGGCACGGCCGGGCTCGACCGGCGGCTGGCCGACGCGCTCGAGCGGCTCGGGCACGGCATGCGTTCACTGGCTCAGCGCACGGCGCGGGAGCACGGGCTGTCGCCGTTGCAGCAGCAGGTGGTGCTCGCGCTGTCCCGCCGGTCGCAGGCGCGCGGCGAGGTGGCCGCGCTCGCGGCCGAGTTCGACGTGACGACGCCGACGATGTCCGACGCGGTGACCGCGTTGGAGCGCAAGGAACTCGTGACCCGCTCACCGGGGACGGACGGCCGCCGGCGCACGCTGGCGCTGACCGGCACCGGCGAGGACGTCGCGCGAGGACTGTCCTCCTGGGACGATCCGCTGACGGCAGCGCTCGCGGGGATCTCCGAGCAGGACAAGGCCGTCACGCTGCACACGGTGCTGCGCGCGATCGCCGACCTGCACCGCGCGGGCGTGGTGAGCGTGACGCGCATGTGCACGACGTGCCGGTTCTTCGGGCGCGACGAGTACCCCGAACCGGAGGCACCCCACCACTGCCACCTGCTGCGCATGCCGTTGCCGCTGAACGGGCTCCGCACGGACTGCCCGGAACACGAACCGGCCGACGCGCCGGCCCGGCGCAGGCGCGGCTGAGGCTCAGCCTCCCAGCCGCGCGGCCTGGTCCTCGATGTCGCCGTCGACCCTGCGGCGCAACAACTTCACCCACGACTCGGGCAGCACGCGGGCGTGCCGGAGCAGCCGGCGCACGGCGACCTCGTCGTCGCGGTCGACGTTGAGCACGCGGTGCACCTCGGCCGCGGTGATCCCGTGCGACGGCCTGGTCGTGAGCTCCAGAGCGTCCCCCGCCGCGAGGTGTCCCGGCCGGAGGACCCGGCAGTAGAAGCCGGTGCGGCCGGTGTTCTGGGTGCGCACGGCCATGTCCTTGACCCCGTGGTGCGCCGCGAGCTTGTAGCAGGGCTGGCGGGGCTGGGTGACCTGCAGCAACACCGATCCGACCGAGTAGACCGACCCGAGCACGACGTCGCTCTCCAGCAGTCCGGACGTCGTGAGGTTCTCGCCGAACGCGGGCGTGACGAGCGGACCGACCTCGTCCGCCCAGGCCGGGTAGTGCTCGCCTGGGTAGAGCAACACCGCCTTGTCGGGCCCGCCGTGGTTCTCGCGGTCGCCCTGCTCGTCACCCGCCAGTCCGAGCGGACCGACCTCGACGGGCCCGGACACGGGTGACTTCGCGATCGCGGAGGTCACCGGGCGGCCGCGCCACGGCAACGGCCGCACCACCCCCGTCGACACGACCGACACGTGCGCACCGCTCATGGGAGGACCTCGCTCCTGGAACCGTTCTTGTCTTGGGGCGCCCAGCATGCCACAGTGTGGCTAGGAGTCCTAACTACTTGGAGTGGACGTGGTCGCAGCAGACCCGGTCGCCGCCCTGCGCGGGGCCTCGCTGAGGGTGACGAAGCAACGGATCGCGGTGCTGGTCGCTCTGGAACGGCACCCGCACTCGGACGCGGAACACCTCGCGCGGGTCGTGCGCGAGGACCTGGGTTCCGTCTCCACGCAGGCCGTCTACGACGTGCTGACGGCGTTGTCGGAGGCCCTGCTGGTGCGCCGGATCGAGACGGGGCCGCGGGCGCTGTTCGAACTGCGCGGCCACGACCACGACCACGTGCTGTGCCGGGAGTGCGGCGCGCTGGCCGACGTCGAACCGGCCGTCACCCCGCAGCACCTCCCGCAGGCGCACGGGTTCCGCGTCGACGAGACCGAGGTCCTGCACCGGGGCCTGTGCCCCGCGTGCCGCCCCGGCGTCCAGATCCCCTGATCGGAGAAGGTCCACCTGATGTCGTTCGAAGACAACACCAAGCCGCTCACCACGGCCGCCGGAGCTCCGGTGGCGGACAACCAGAACAGCCTCACCGCCGGTCCGCGCGGACCCGTTCTGCTGCAGGACCTGTGGCTGCTGGAGAAGCTCGCGCACTTCGACCGCGAGGTGATCCCCGAGCGCAGGATGCACGCGAAGGGCTCCGGCGCGTTCGGCACGTTCACGGCGACCGGCGACCTGACCGCTTACACGAGTGCGGCGCTGTTCAGCGAGGTCGGCAACCGGTGCGAGATGTTCGTGCGGTTCTCGACCGTGGCGGGCGAGCGCGGCGCGGCCGACGCCGAACGGGACATCCGCGGTTTCGCGACCCGCTTCTACACCAGCGAGGGCAACTGGGACGTGGTCGGCAACAACACGCCGGTCTTCTTCTTCCGCGACCCGTTGAAGTTCCCCGACCTGGCCCGCGCGGTGAAGCGCGACCCGAGGACGAACCTGCGCGACCCCGAGAACAACTGGGGCTTCTGGACGAACCTGCCCGAGGCGCTGCACCAGGTGACGATCGTGATGAGCGACAGGGGGATCCCGCGCTCCTACCGGCACATGCACGGCTTCGGGTCGCACACCTACAGCATGATCAACGCCGAGGGCGTCCGGCACTGGGTCAAGTTCCACTTCCGCACGCGGCAAGGGATCGAGAACCTCACCGACGAGCAGGCCGGTCAGCTGATCGGCCGCGACCGCGAGTCGCACCAGCGCGACCTCTTCGACGCCATCGAGCGCGGCGACTTCCCGGCGTGGAAGCTCTACGTGCAGGTCATGCCGGAGGCCGACGCCGCCACGTACCGCTTCCACCCGTTCGACCTCACGAAGGTGTGGAGCAAGGCGGACTACCCGCTGATCGAGGCGGGCGAGATGCGGCTGGACCGCAACCCCGGCAACTACTTCGCCGACGTCGAGCAGGCCGCGTTCACCCCGGCCAACGTCGTGCCCGGCATCTCGCTCAGCCCGGACAGGATGTTGCAGGGCAGGCTCTTCTCCTACGGCGACGCGGCGCGGTACCGGCTGGGCGTCAACCACCACCAGATCCCGGTGAACCACCCGAACGGCGCCCGGCTCGTGAACACCTACCACCGCGACGGCGCGATGAGGGTCGACGGCAACCAGGGCGGCGTGCCGGGGATCGAGCCGAACAACTTCGGCCGGTGGGCCGAGCAGCCCGGCTACGCCGAGCCGGCGCTGGCCGCGGGCGGGGTCGCCGACCGGTTCGACTTCCGCGAGGACGACTCGAACTACTACGAGCAGCCGGGAGATCTGTTCCGGCTGATGACCGGGGAGCAGCAGCAGGCGTTGTTCGACAACACCGCGCGGGCGATCAAGGGTGCTCGCAGGGAGACCGTCGAACGGCACGTCTTCCACTGCACCCAGGCCGATCCGGCCTACGGCGAGGGCGTGCGCAAGGCCTGCGAGGCGATCGGCGCGCTGTGACGGGTGTGGTGCGTGCCCCGCCGGGGAGCACGCACCACGTCCGCGTCCTAGCCGAAGTTCACGTCACTGCACCACATGTAGGTCTGGTCGAGGTGGGACGCCTGCCAGATCGTGAACACCACGTGGTGGCCGCGGTACGTGCCGTTCGTCTGGACGTTGAACCGGATGTCCTTGGCCGGCGCGAACCTCCCCGTCTGGGTGACGAGGTCGAGGTTGCCCCAGCCGAGCCGTTGCGTGGTGGGGTCGAACCCGTTCTTGCTGACGTAGACCCGGAAGTAGTCCGCGCCGTGACTCGCCTGGTCGTACAGGTGCATCTCGAAGTTCGCCCCCAGGTTGGTGGTCTTCCACCGGCCCGGGGTGTTCAGGGAGTTGTTGCGCGACAGCGCGTTGCTGCACAGCTGGCCGTCCGGAGTGGACCCCTGGAAGTTGCCGCGCAGGCCGTCCCGCAACGCGCTCATCCAGTTCCACATGGTGTCGGCGTTGGCCTGGAACGCCTGGTAGCACATGGGGTCCTGCTGCTGCATGGCCGGATTCGTGTGCTGGCTGCCCCACGTCTGCCAGCACTGGTAGGCGCGGGTGGCCGGACCGACGATCGTGCCGTGGGCCGACGCGGCCGGAGTCCACAGGAACGTGCAGACCAGTGCGCCGATGACCACGGCGACGAGACCGCGCCGTCTGGTGGAGAACCCGGAAGTGCGCATGACAAGCCTCCGATCTTCGCTGATCGAGCGGCGGCGGATTGGGAGCGCTCCCAGAACATTAACCCTAGCGGTGACCCTCAGAGACCACAACGACACGAGGAGTTATGACGACATTCGGAGCAGCCGGTTCGTACCCCGGGCGCAAACGCGCCATCATGCGAACGTTCCAGCGCGCCCCTAGCGTGAGGACATGTCCCTGATCTTCTCCAGTGTCGTCGACGCTCCCCTGGACGAGGTGTTCGCCTGGCACGCGCGGCCGGGCGCCATCCACCGGCTCACCCCGCCGTGGCAGCCGGTGGGCGTCGTGCGCGAGGCGGAGTCCC
Organism: Lentzea sp. HUAS12; assembly: GCF_024125735.1. Taxonomy (NCBI): domain Bacteria; kingdom Bacillati; phylum Actinomycetota; class Actinomycetes; order Pseudonocardiales; family Pseudonocardiaceae; genus Lentzea; species Lentzea sp. HUAS12. The sequence goes on along the minus strand of NZ_CP099738.1, from coordinate 669,401 downwards.
TCGACGGCGGGCGCGCGGTGCTGGGGCTGCCGCTCGGACTGCGCTGGGGCGCCCGGCACACCGCTTTCACGCCACCGCACCTGTTCGTCGACGAACTGGACTCCGCGCCTTTGAAGTGGGCGATGAAGTGGCGGCACAGCCACGAGTTCGCGGCGGAGGGCGACGGGACGCGGATGACCGACCGCGTGGACACGCAGGTCCCCGGCGTGTTCCTGCGGTCGATGTTCGCCTACCGGCACCGCCAGCTCGCCGCCGACCTGGCCGCCCAGGCGTCCGCGCGGAAGGCGGGCGACCGGCCGATCACGGTCGCGGTCACGGGTGCCAGCGGGTTCGTCGGCACGGCCCTGTGGTCGTTCCTCAGCACGGCGGGCCACCGGGTCGTGAAGCTGGTCCGCCGCTCCCCCGGCGGTCCTGACGAGCGGCGCTGGGACCCGGATCGACCCGCGCCGTACCTGCTGTCCGATGTGGACGCCGTCGTGCACCTGGCGGGCGCGTCGATCGCGGGCAGGTTCACCGACGCGCACCGCCGGGAGATCCGCTCCTCCCGGATCGGCCCGACCAGGGCACTCGCCGACCTGGCCGCCGCCACCGGCGTGCCGGTGTTCGTCAGCGCGTCCGCGATCGGTTTCTACGGCGCCGACCGCGGCGACGAGGAGCTCACCGAGGAAAGCGAACGCGGCGAAGGCTTCCTCGCGGACGTGGTCGCCGACTGGGAGGCCGCCACCGCACCCGCCGCGGCGGCCGGCGTGCGCGTGGTCACCGTGCGCACGGGGATCGTCCAGTCACCCGACGGCGGCACGCTGCGCCTGTTCCACCCGCTGTTCGCCGCGGGCCTCGGCGGAAGGCTCGGCGACGGCCGGATGTGGCAGTCGTGGATCGGCCTGGACGACCTGGTCGACGTCTACCACCGCGCGCTCTACGACGAGTCGCTGCGCGGCCCGGTCAACGCCGTCGCCCCGGAGGCCGTGCGCAACAGCACCTACACCACCACGCTCGCGAAGGTGCTGCACCGCCCGGCGTTGCTGCCGGTGCCGTCGTTCGGGCCGAAGCTCCTGCTCGGCGAGGAGGGTGCCCGCGAACTGGCCCGGGCGAGCCAGCTCGTCAGGCCCGCCGTGCTGACCGGGGCCGGGCACGCGTTCCGCCACCCGGACCTGGAGTCGGCGCTGAAGCACGTGCTGGGCCGCTAGTCGTGGTGATCACGAGTCAGGACGCGGATCCGGCGTGCACGAACACCTCGTTCGCGCCCAGCCTCGTGAACAGGTCCTGGTCGGCCGGGTCGCGCACCGCCGCCACGACGGTCGCCGTCGCGTTGAGCCCGCGCACGACCATCGTGATCAGCAGGCCGTCCAGGTCGTCGGGAACGGCCACGACGACCCGCTCCGCGAACTGCACCCCGGCCTGCTGCAACGCGCACATGTCCCGCCCGTCACCGCGTACGACCGTGGCACCGTTGGCGAGCGCACCGGTCAACGCGATGTCGTCGAGGTCGAGCACGGCGATCGTGGCGCGGTCGACCGGCAGATGTCTCAGGACGTCCAGCGCCGCGTCCCCGTAGCCCACCACCACCGTGATGCCGATCATCGTGGTCCCTCCCTGGTTGACTCATCGCGAACCTGACAGAGGGGATGCCCCGGTGCGGCTGGACTTGAACAGCTTCTTCGACCCGGACCTCGCGCAGCACGTCGAGGAGTCCAGGACCGAGAACGCGAGGAGGGGAACCCGTCGCGGTCCCTCGGGCCCCGCGGAACTGCAGGAGATCCGCGCCGCGACCAGGACGTCCGAGCACTCCGCGCCGATCGAGCACGACGGCCGCCGGACCCGCGTGCGGATCTTCCGCCCGAACGGCCAGCCCCGCGGCGTGTACCTGCACTTCCCGGGCGGGGGCTTCTACCTCGGCTCCACCCCGCAGGACGACGAGCGCGACCAGCGGCTCGCCGACGCGCTCGGCATCGCGGTCGTGGCCGTCGACTACCGCCTCGCCCCGGAGAACCCGTGGCCGGCCGCACCCGACGACGCGGAGACCGCGGCCCGCTGGCTGATCGCCCACGCCCACGAGCACTTCGGCACGACGAAGCTCGCCATCGGCGGTTTCTCGGCGGGCGCGACCCTCGCCGTGACGACGTTGCTCAGGCTGCGCGACCACCCGTTCACCGGCGCGGTGCTCCAGTTCGGCACGTACGACCTGAGCGGCCTCACCCCCGCGGGCCGGCTGATCGCGGACGAGTACTTCATCCAGGCGTACGCGGGCAACGCGCCGGACCGGACCGACCCCGACATCTCCCCCGTCTACGGCGACCTGCGCGGCCTGCCACCACTGCTGGTCGTCGTCGGCGCGCTGGACGTCCTGCTGGGGGACAACCTCGCTCTGGCGTCCCGGGTGGTCGCGGCGGGCGGCGAGGTCGACCTGAGGGTGTACCCCGAGTCGCGGCACGGCTTCACCAACCGCGACACGACGATCGCCCGGCAGGCGCGGCACGACGTGCGGCGGTGGCTGGCGGACCGGCTCTCCTGAGACACGGCTAGGCCAGGTGGATGCCCAGATCGGTGCGACCGGGCGCCAGGTCCTCCCGCAACGCGCGCGTGTCCGCGTACTCACCGTCGCGCAGGCGCCGGAACAGCCGCGGCCGTTCGTCGCCGATGCCACCGAGCCTGGCCGCCAGGCGCTCCGCCTGCTGCTCGACCCCGTCCGCGCCGAGCGAGTCGGCGTCGTGGACCACGTGCAGGTCGAGCGCCTCGACGCCGCAGTACCAGAGGACGCCGTGGGTGATCGGGAAGAGCAGGGACTCGAGGTCGCCGCTGATGCCGCGCGGGCCGATGGAGCGCTCGTCCTCGCCCGCGGTGACGACGACCAGCGCCTTGCGCCCTACCAGCCCGCCGTCACCGTACCGGCGGGGCACGCCGCGTTCGGGATCCAGATCACCGTAGGCGAAACCGCTCGTGAGGACGCGGTCGAACCACCCCTTGAGGATTGCCGGCGGCCCGTACCACCACAGCGGGAACTGCAGGACGAGCAGTTCGGCGGCCGCGAGCTTCGCCTGCTCCTCCCCGACGTCGGCGGGCAACTGGCCGCGGGCGTAGGCCTCGCCGGCCAGCTCCGAGATGTTGCCGGGGCGGTCCGCCAGGTCCCCCAGGTCCCGGCGGGACAGCACGGGGTCGAAGTCCTGGGCGTAGAGGTCGGAGACCGCGACCTCGTACCGCTGCGACACCGCCTTGGTCCCGGCTTGCAGGAGGCGGTCGTTCAGCGAGTCGCGGCGCGGGTGCGCGTACACCCACAGGGCGGTTCCGGGCTTCGGCGGATGAACGATGGTCATGCCGGCAAGTCAAGCCGCGAACGGCACGGCTCGGAATAGGTGAACGTCTCGCGCTCATGTGTGCGCGTCCGCGCCGGAGACCAGGGACACTCACGGGCGCGAACGACCCCCTGGGCCCGGCACCGTACTTCCTGAACACAGGAACACGAGGAGCCGAGGACATGCCCACCATCACGCTGACCCAGCAGACCACCGCGACGCCCGAGCAGTTCGTCGCCGGCCTCACCGACTTCGGCCCCGGCCGTGCCGAGCTCTTCCCGAACAGCGCCGACGCCGACCTGCGAGTGCACGACAGGGGCGACGTGTTCGCCGACGTCACCGAGGGCTCGGGCGGCATCTGGGAGCGCCTGCACTACGACTGGTCGAATCCCGAGCGGATCGTGCTGACCACCGTGGACTCCAACGTGTGGGGCGGCCGTTCCGGCCACACGTACACGTTCACGAAGAACGCGGACGGTACGACGCTCGTGCACGCGGAAGTGGTGCGGGAAGGCAAGAACCTCAAGGGGAAGCTGCTCGGGCTCTCGCTCGGGCTGCTCGGCAGGAAGGTGCTCGGCGGCGCGCTCGAGAAGACCGTGCGGGCCGTCGAGTCACGGGGTTAGGTAAGGGTGCCCTGGGTCAGCGCGCCGGTGGGAGCTAACGTAGCCCGTCGTGAGCATGGTCGTGGAGCAACGCGGGCTCGACCCCGCGCCCGCGCTGGAGGGTCCGCACCGGCGGCGGCGCCTCTGGCTGGCGGGGCTGCTGGTGGTGCTGGCCGCGGCATCGGTGTTGTCGCTGGTGGTCGGCGCCCGGTCGCTCACGCCGGCCGAGGTGTGGCAGGGGCTGTTCGGCGACCCCGCCGGGGACCAGCGGCTCACCGACATCACGCTGATCGTGCAGACGCTGCGGGTGCCGCGCACGGTGCTCGCGGTCGTCGCGGGCATCGGGCTCGGTGTCGCGGGGGCGTTGATCCAGGGCCACACCCGCAACCCCATCGCGGACACCGGGCTGCTCGGCGTCAACTCCGGGGCGTCGTTCGCGGTGGTGCTCGCCGTGTCCCTGTTCGGATTGCAGAGTCCGTTGCAGTACATGTGGTTCGCGTTCCTCGGGGCCGCGGCGGCGGGGGTCGTGGTGTTCGGGCTGTCGAGCCTCGGGCGCGGCGCGGGCAACCCGCTGACGCTCGCGCTCGCCGGGCAGGGCGTCACGTTGTTCCTGGCGGCCATGACGACGGCGGTCGCGCTGGGCAGCACCCAGGCGCTCGACGTGCTGCGGTTCTGGAACGCGGGTTCGGTGCAGGGCGTCGGGTTCGACGTGATCTGGGTGGCGGCGGTCTTCGTCGGCGTCGGGCTCGTCCTGGCGCTGCTCAACCTCCCGGCCATCAACCTGCTGAACCTCGGTGACGACGTCGCGCGCGGTCTCGGCGTGAACATCGCGGCGGGACGGACCATCGGTGTGGTGGCGGTCACGCTGCTCGCGGGCGCTGCCACGGCGGCGTGCGGGCCGATCGCGTTCCTCGGGCTGATGGTCGCGCACATCGCGCGGTGGTTCACGGGGCCCGACTACCGCTGGCTGGTGCCGTACGCCGGGCTGCTCGGCGCGATCGTGCTGCTGCTCGGCGACATCGCGGGCCGGCTCGTCGCGCGGCCCGCGGAACTGCAGGCGGGCATCGTCATCGCCCTCATCGGCGCCCCGTTCTTCGCGGTGCTGGTGTGGCTCGGGAAGTTCAGGCAGGCATGACCAACGCACCCGAAGCACCTGATCTTCACCGCGGTGTCCGCCTCGGCGGCTGGTCCTGGGTCTGGCGGCCGTGGATCGTGCTCGTCACGGTCGTGCTGGCCGCGCTGACGTTCCTGGTCTTCGCGGTGTCGATCGCGATCGGCGACTTCACCATCGAACTGCCCGCGGTGTTCAGGACGCTGGTCGGGCAGGGCGAGCGGGTCGACGAGTTCGTGATCATGGACCTGCGGATGCCCCGCGCGCTCGTCGGTCTCATCGCGGGTGTCGCCCTGGGCATCTCCGGCGCGCTGACGCAGTCGATCGCGCGCAACCCCCTGGCCAGTCCCGACGTGCTCGGCATCACCGGCGGCGCCAGCGCCACGGCCGTCTTCGTCGTCACGGCGAGCGGCGGCGCGGCGATCGCGAACTCGATCGGGCTGTCCGCCGCGGCGCTCACCGGTGGTCTGCTGACCGGGCTGCTCGTGTACTTCATGGCCTGGAAGAAGGGGATCGACGGGTTCCGGCTGATCCTCATCGGCGTCTCGGTCAGCGCGGTCATGCAGGCGATCACGACGTGGCTGCTGGTGCTGGCGGACATCCGCGACGTCGCCCGCGCGCAGCGGTGGCTCGTCGGGTCGCTCGACTCGCGGTCGTGGTCCGAGGTGTGGGCGTCGCTGTGGATCATGGCGGCGCTGGTCCTCGTCGTGCTGGTGGTGTCCTTCCAGTTGCGGCCCATGCACTTCGGTGACGACGTCGCCGCCGGGCTCGGCGTCCGCTACTCGGCGGTGCGCGCGGTCCTGCTGCTGTGCGCGGTGCTGCTGGCCGGCGTCGCGGTCTCGGCCGCCGGCCCGGTGCCGTTCGTGGCACTCGTCGGGCCGCAGATCAGCATGCGGCTGATGCGCACGCCCGTGCCGCCGCTGATCGCTTCCGGTCTCTTCGGCGCGTTGCTGCTGATCGGCTCCGACCTGGTCGCGCGGACGGTGCTGCCCAACGACCTGCCCGTCGGCATCGTGACGGCGATCATCGGCGGACCGTTCCTCGTCTACCTGCTGGTGCTGGCGAACGTGAAGCGGGCTGCCTGAGGACAGGCTTCGTTAAGTAAGGTTGCCCTATGACCGCGCTGCGCAACGATGCCGCCCGACTGGGGGCCGAGGGCGTCACGGTCGGGTACGCCGACCGGGTCGTGCTCGACAACCTCGACGTCGCCATCCCGACCGGGGTGATCACCACGGTCATCGGCCCCAACGGGTGCGGCAAGTCGACGCTGCTGCGCACGCTGTCCCGGCTGCTCAAACCGCGCCAGGGCACGGTGCTGCTCGACGGCCACGACATCGCGCGGCTCAGGACCAAGGACGTGGCGAAGCGGATGGGGCTGCTGCCGCAGACGCCGATCGCGCCGGAGGGCCTGACGGTCGCCGACCTGGTCGCGCGCGGCCGGCACCCGCACCAGAGCTGGGTGCGGCAGTGGTCGAGCGACGACGCGGACGTGGTCGCGAAGGCGTTGCACATGACCGGTGTGGCGGATCTGGCGCACCGCCCGGTCGACTCGCTCTCGGGCGGGCAGCGGCAGCGGGTGTGGATCTCCATGACGCTCGCGCAGGGCACCGACCTGCTGCTGCTGGACGAGCCGACGACGTACCTCGACCTCGCGCACGCCATCGACGTGATCGACCTCGTCGACGACCTGCACGAGAGCGGCTGCACGATCGTGATGGTCCTGCACGACCTGAACCTCGCGGTGCGCTACAGCGACAACCTGATCGTGATGAGGTCCGGGTCGATCGTGGCGCAGGGCCATCCGAGTGAAGTGATCACGAGCGAGCTGTTGCTGGAGACGTTCGGCCTCCAGGCCAAGGTGATCGACGACCCGGTGAGCGAGCGGCCGTTGATCGTGCCGATCGGGCGGACCCACGTGGTATCGAAGAGTGACCAAGACCTTGGTTAGCCTGCCCTAACTGGGTGATAAGGTTCGGCTGTCCTAATTTCCCCGCCGCGTGGGCAGCGAAGAACGAGGTGCCGAATGGGCCAGAGAACGACCATGACCTGGAAGCGACTGACCGCTGTGGCAGCAGCCGCAGTCGTCGGTGCCAGCGTCCTCGCCGGGTGCGGTTCCTCCACGCCTGAGACGAACTCCGGCACGAACAACGCCTCCGGTGGCACGTTCCCGACCACGGTCGAGCACTTCTTCGGCACGACGGAGATCAAGGAGGCGCCGAAGCGCGTCCTCTCCCTCGGCTACACCGACGACCAGACGCTGCTCGCGCTCGGCGTCGTCCCGGTCGGCATGGTCGACCAGTACCCGAACCCCGAGGGCACCAAGCCCGACATCAACACGCAGTGGGCCTGGGTCAAGGACAAGTGGGGCTCGACCACGCCCGAGGTCGTCATGAAGAACGGCGACACCGAGCCGAACTACGAGAAGATCGCGCAGCTGCGCCCCGACCTGATCGTCGCGGTGTACTCCGAGGCCGACCAGGCCTGGTACGACAAGCTGACCAAGATCGCACCGGTGGTCGGCCGCACCAAGGCCGAGAAGGAGCCCTTCAGCGCGAAGTGGCAGGACAACGTGCTGCAGATCGCGAAGGCGGTCGGCAAGGGTGACGAGGGCGCGAAGCTGATCAAGGGTCTCGACGACAAGCTGGCCGAGGCCAAGAAGGCCAACCCGGGCTTCGCGAACGAGACCGCCACCGTGGTCACCTGGTACAAGGACGCGGTCGTCCCGTTCACCACCACCGACGTGCGCGGCCAGCTCGTGTCCGGCATCGGGTTCAAGGGCAACACGAAGGTCGACGAGCTCGCCGGCGGCAGCTTCACCGCCCAGCTCTCGCCCGAGCGCATCGACGTGATCAACACCGACCGCATCTTCGTGATCGCCGACAAGGCGGACGCGGACTCGCTGAGGAACTTCCAGCTCTTCGCGAACCTGCCCGCGGTCAAGGCCGGCAAGGTCCACTACATCCTCGACAGCGAGGGCCCCGCGGTCGGTGCCGCGATCTCGCAGGCCACCCTCGCATCCCTGCCCTACGCGATCGACGAACTGGTGAAGGCCGCCAAGTCCGGCGCCTGATCCACGCACAACCCCAGCGAAAGGCCTCCCCTCGTGACCACGAGCGTCTCCGGCGTGCCGTCGAAGATCCTGCGCACGGCGTCCGGGCGGGAGGCCTCCCGCTGGCTGCTCGACCACTGCCGCAGCGCCCCCGCCCTGCCGATCGCCACCGTCGTGGCGACGATCGCGGGGGCGTTGCTGCAGATCGTCCCGGTGTTCCTGCTGGGCACCGTCGTCGACGGGATCGTGCAGGGGCGCGACGCGTCGATCCTCTGGTCGATCGGCATCGCGACCGTCGTCTCCGCGCTGGCGGGGGCGGTCATGACCGCGGTCTCGACCTACCTCGTCGGCCGCGTGGGCGCGGAAATGCTGGCGCGCCTTCGGGAAGGCGCCGTCCGCGCGGTGCTCGGGATGCCGAGCGCGCGGATCGAGGAGGTCGGCCGCGGTGACGTGCTGTCGCGCGTCGGCGACGACGTCGCGATCATCTCCAAGGGCTTCCGCACGGCCATCCCGACGATCTTCTCGGCGGTCGTGCTGGTGATCATCGCGACCATCGGCATGTTCGGCCTCGACTGGCGGCTCGGTCTCGCCGGTGCCTGCGCGTTGCCCGCCTACTGGTTCGCGCTGCGGTGGTACCTGCCGCGGTCGCAACCGCTCTACCGCGCACGGTCCGAGGCGCAGGCCGACCGCGCGCAGGCGTTGATCAGCGGCCTCGACGGAATCGCGACCGTGCGCGCCTATCGGCTCGAGAGCGCGTTCCGCGACAAGGTGACCGCGGAGTCGTGGCGGGTGCGCAACATCGGCATCGAAGTCTTCCGGTTCTTCGGCCGGTTCATCGGACGGGAGAACCGCGCCGAGTTCATCGGCCTGGGCCTGATCATTGTCGTCGGCTACTTCCTCGTGACGAACGGGGAGTCGTCGCTCGGCCAGGTCTCCGTCGCCGCGTTGCTGTTCCACAAGCTGTTCGTGCCTCTCGGCCTGATCATGGCGTTCTTCGACGAGGCGCAGAAGTCCGGCGCCGGGCTCACCCGGCTGGTCGGCGTGCTCACCGAGTCCGGCGGCGACCAGCTCGTGCGCAGCGCCGTGGCCGTCGACGCGGACGCGAAGCCGCTTCCGGTGTCGGTGCGCGGGCTTTCCTTCCGCTACCCCGAATCCAAGCACGACGTGCTGCGGGACGTCGACCTCGAGATCCCCGCCGGCACCTCCCTCGCCCTGGTCGGCGCGACGGGTGCGGGCAAGACCACGCTGGCCGCGCTGGTCGCGGGCACCGGCACCCCGCTGACCGGGTCCGTGCACATCGGCACCTCCGACCTGGCGGACCTCGACGAGGCGGGCGCCCGCGCGCTGGTCAGCATCCTCACCCAGGAGGCCCACGTCTTCGCCGGTCCGCTGGCCGAGGACCTGCGTCTCGCGGCACCGGACGCGACCGACGACGAGCTCATGGACGCGTTGCGGACCGTGGGCGCCGACTCGTGGGTGAACGCGTTGCCACAAGGCTTGCAGACCGACGTCGGCGAGGGCGGCGAGCGCCTCGACGTGACCAAGGTCGCCCAGATCGCGCTGGCCCGCCTGGTGCTCGGCCGCTCCCCCGTCGTCGTGCTGGACGAGTCGACGGCCGAGGCGGGCAGTCAGGGTGCCGCGGCACTGGAACGCGCCGCGCTCGCGGCCTGCCGGGGCCGCACGACGCTGCTGGTCGCGCACCGCCTGACCCAGGCGATCGCCGCCGACCGCATCGCCGTGCTCGACGCGGGCCGTGTGCTGGAACAGGGAACGCACGAAGAACTTGTCGCGCGTGACGGGCGTTACGCGGCACTTTGGGCCGCTTGGCGATTCGGATCCGCAAATACTTAGGTTAGGCTACCTTCACCGATCGTGAAGGGATGGCTGAGTCGTCGATGGAACAGATGGCCGACCGTGACGTACTTCTTTCGACCGCCCGGATCGCCTCCGTCCGGCGCCGGGCCGGTGAGTACCCGCAGCGGACCATCGCCGTGGCGAGTGCCGTCGCACTGCACCACTGGGCAGACCCGTCCCTCGCGGTCGAGGGCTTCGAGCTCACCCCGTCCACGCTGTTCAACGACGTGCTCGTGTGGGCCGACAAGGGCCAGAACTCCGCTGTCGCCGAACGGCCCGACGGATGGGCGATCCCCGTTCCCGACGGTGTCGGCCTCGCCGAGGCGCAGCGCGTGCTGGACGGCCTGGCCGAGTTCCCGAACCGCGCCATCGGCACGCTGACGTCCCAGACGGTCGAGGAACGCCTCGCGGAACTGGCCCGCTGGAACGACAACGAGTTCCCGCGCGAGCGCCCGAGCATCGTGGAACTGTTCCGCGAGCAGGCCCGGCAGCGCCCGGACGCCGTCGCGATCAACGACGACGACCGCTCCTTCACCTACGGCGAGGTGCTGGCGTTCTCCAACCAGCTCGCGCGCCACCTGGCCGAGCGCGGCGTCACCGCCGAACAGGTCGTCGGCATCTCGTTCCCCCGCTCGGCCGAGATGGTCGTGAGTCTGCTCGCGGTCCTGCAGGCCGGGGCCGCGTTCGTGCCGCTGGACCCGCAGTGGCCGGCCTCGCGCCGCGAGTCCGTGATCACCGACGCCCAGGTCGTCCTGACGCTGGGCAGTGGCCAGGAGAACGAGCCGGAAGCCGTCGCGGTCGACCTCTCCGACTGGGCCTTCTCGGAGTACTCCGATGATCCCACCGACGTCGCGATCCGGGGCGCGCAGCTCGCGTACGTGATGTTCACGTCCGGTTCGACCGGCCGCCCCAAGGGCGCGATGATCCGGCACGAGGCGATCAGCGAACGCCTGCTGTGGCAGGTGCACCAGATCCTCCACTTCGGACACTCCGACGCGTCGCTGTTCAAGGCGCCGCTGTCGTTCGACATCTCCATCAACGAGATCTTCCTGCCGCTGGTGTGCGGCGGCCGGACCGTCGTCGTGCGCTCCGGCGGCGAGCGCGACCCGCACCACCTGCTGCGCACGATCGACCGCCACCGCGTGACGTTCGTGTACCTGGTGTCGTCGATGCTGGACGTGCTGCTGAACATCGCGGGCGAGGGCGAACTGGGGAGCCTGCGGCACGTGTGGTGCGGCGGCGAGGTGCTGACCCCCGAGCTGTACGAGCGCTTCCGCACGCGCCTCGACATCCCGATGTACCACGGCTACGGCCCGGCCGAGGCCACGATCGGCGTCTCGCACGTCATCTACCGCGGCGAAGCCGAGCGGCTGTCGACGTCGATCGGCAGGGCGAACCCGAACACGGACCTCTACGTGCTCGACGACCAGCTGCGGCCGTGCCCGGTCGGTGTCGGCGGCGAGCTGTACATCGGCGGGTTCCTGCTGGGGCGCGGTTACGTGAACGCGCCTGGCCTGACGGCGTCGCGGTTCGTCGCGAACCCGTTCGCCACAGACGGATCCCGGCTCTACCGGACCGGAGACCTGGCGCGGTTCGCGCCGGACGGATCGCTCGACTTCCTCGGCCGCGTCGACAACCAGGTCAAGATCCGCGGCATGCGGCTCGAGCTGGAGGACGTCGAGCTCGCGCTGGCCGAGCACCCGCGGGTGCGCCACACCTGTGTCGTGGTGCGGAAGAACTCGGCGGGCGGCAACTACCTCGTCGGGTACGTCGTGCCGTCCGACCCGGAACTGACCTCGGACGCCGTCAAGCAGTGGGCGACCGAGAACCTCGTCGAGTACATGGTGCCCGCGCACGTCGTCGTGATGAGCGAGTTCCCGTTGACGCCCAACGGGAAGCTCGACCGCCGCGCGCTGCCGGAACCGGTCGTGGAGACCGGTCCGATCACCGAGGCCGCCACCGACGACGAGGCCGTGATCTGCGCCGCCGTCGCGTCCGTGCTGCGGATCGAGCAGGTGGGGGCCGACCAGGACTTCTTCGACCTGGGCGGCGACAGCATCCTCGCGATCTCGCTGCTGTCCGCGCTGCGGGCGGAAGGCGTGTTCGTCACCGCCACCCAGATCTTCACGAACCGGACTCCGCGCGCGCTGGCAGCGGTCGCTTCCCGTGACGGCGCAACGGCGGTGGACCACGACGACGCGCCGACCGGTCCGGTGGCGGGTCTGCCGATCGTGCAGTGGCTCGGGGAGACCACCGACGCGATCGACGGGTTCGTGCAGTCGGTCGTGCTCAACACCCCCGCCGAGCTGACCTCGGACGCCCTGACGCGGATCCTCGACGCACTGGTCGCGCGGCACGACATGCTGCGCGCCAAACTCGTCCGGGGCGAACGCTGGTCGTTCGACATCCCGTCCGACGGGTCCGCGTCGTGGTTGGAGAGCAACGCCTCCCTGGAGGAGTGCGTCGCCGCGGCGACCGAGGGGCTGGACCCGGACGCGGGCGTCATGCTGCGCGCTGTCTGGCGTCCGGAAGCCCGCCAGCTCGTGCTCGTGATCCACCACGTCGTGATCGACGGCGTCTCGTGGCGCATCCTGTTCGACGACCTCGCCCTGGCCTGGCAGCAGATCTCGTCCGGTGCTCCGGTCGAGCCCCGCCCGGTCGGCACGTCGTTCCGGCGCTGGACGCAGCTGCTGGAGCAGGCGTCGTTCGAGGACGACCGCGCGTACTACGAGCGCCCGCTGCCGGGCGTGGACCAGCTGCTCGGTCGGCGCGAGTTGACCGAGGCGGATGTCGTTGCGGCGGAACAGGTTCGCACCGTCACGGTCGGCTCCCGGGCCACCGCCGCGTTGCTCGGTGACGTGCCCGCGTTGTTCCACGCCAAGGTCAACGACGTGCTGCTGACCGGTCTCGCGGTCGCGCTGGCCCGCTGGCGCCGCGACAACGGGCAGGACCAGACGTTCGCGCACGTCGAGCTGGAGGGCCACGGTCGCGAAGGCCGGTTCGTGCCGCGCGACCCGGACCTGTCGCGCACGGTCGGCTGGTTCACGACGTTGTTCCCGGTGACGGTCGACCCGGTCGACGTCGACGACCTAGCCGCGGCCCTGAAGCGGGTGAAGGAGGACCTCGCGCGGGTGCCGAGCAACGGCGTCTCGTACGGCGCGTTGAAGTACCTGCACGACGAGAGCTTCGACGCATCACGCCCGCAGGTGCTGTTCAACTACCTCGGCCGGTTCGCCGGGGGCACGACCGGCGACTGGCAGCTCGCGGAGAACGCGGGTCAGCTCGGCGAGAAGCGCGACCCGGCGATGCGGCTGCCGCGCGCCCTGGAGTTCAACGCCTCCGCCGAACCCGGCGCCGACGGCGAGCTGGAGCTGGTCACCGTCCTGTCGTGGCCGGCCGGCGTGTTCACCGACGCCGACATCACCACGATAGGCGAGTACTTCGTCGCCGCGCTCGAAGGCCTGGCCGGGCTCACCGCCGGTGGCCACTCCCCCAGCGACTTCCCCCTGGTGCCGCTGACCCAGGCCGACGTCGACGCCCTGGACTCCCCGGCTCTGCGCGAGGTCCTGCCGCTCACGCCGTTGCAGGAAGGCCTGTACTTCCACTCCGTCTTCGACGACGACTCCGCGCACCGGTACGTCGAGCAGCAGCTGCTCACGCTGACCGGCGCCGTCGACGCCCGGCGGCTCGAGGAAGCCGCGACGCGGGTGTTCGAGCTGTTCCCGAACCTGGCCGCGCGGTTCGCGAGCCTCGCCGACGGCCGGGTCGTGTCGGTGCTGGAGTCCGGTGTCCGGCCCGTGTTCACCACGGTGAACGGCCAGGGCATGTCCGACGAGGAGATCAGCGAGCTGGCCGAACGCGACCGCGTCGCCGGCTTCGACCTCGCCGCCGGTCCGCTGATGCGCTACACGCTGGTGCTCACCGCGCCGCGGCGGTACGTGCTGATCCAGACCGTGCACCACATCATCGCCGACGGCTGGTCGGTGCCGCCGATGCTGCGCGCGCTGCTGGCCGAATACGACGCGCCGGGCTCGGTGCACGTGCGCGGCAGCTACTCCGACTACGTGCGGTGGCTCGCCGAGAGCGACGCCGGCGAGAGCGACCGGGTCTGGGCGCGCGAGCTGGAGGGCCTGCCCGGTCCGTCGATCACCGTGCCGGACCACACGCCGTCCAGGCTGTTCGCCGACATGCACCTCGACGCCCCGTCCGATGTGGACGAACGGGTGCGCGCCGCCGGGGTGTCGCTCAGCGTCGCCGTGCACAGCGCGTGGGCCGTGACGCTCGGCGGGATCCTGGGCCGCCAGGACGTCGTGTTCGGGTCGACGGTGTCGGGCCGCGACGCCGACGTGCCCGGCATCGACGAGCTCGTCGGCCTGTTCATCAACACCATCCCCGTGCGCGCCAGGTGGTCCGGCGGCACGACCGCGCGCGAGCTGCTCGACGCCGTGCGCGAACACCAGACCGCGGTCCTGCCGCACCAGCACGTGTCGCTGTCCAGGATCGGCAAGCTCGCGAACGCCGGGGCGCTCTTCGACACGCTCGTGGTGTTCGACGTCTCGGCCGACGTGACCTCGTTGCGCAGCGAGTCGTTCGGCATCGAGCGCGTCGACGGCGAGGGCGCGCCGCACTACCCGCTGACGCTGGTGGTCGAACGCCGGCACGACGGTTCCGTGCGGTTCAACCTGATCCACGACACCGCCGTGATCCGTCCCGCCGGTGCCTGCCGGATCGTGGAGGCGTTCGCCGGCACGCTGACCGCGCTGCTGACCGGCGAGGACGTCCCCACGCCTCGGAAGGACGAGCCCGCCGCGGTCGAGGCCGCGACGCTCGCCGAACTGTTCGACGCCGCCGCCGGCCGCGCGCCCGAGTCGCGGGCCGTGACGCTGTGCCGCATCGACGGCACCTCCGAAAGCCTGTCCTACGGCGAACTGGCCGAGGCGAAGACGCGGCTCGCACGCACGCTCGCCAACGCGGGCGTCGGGCCGGACGACCGCGTCGCCGTCGCCGTGCCGCGCTCGCTCGACCAGGTCGTCTCGCTCGTCGCGGTCGTGTCCGCGGGGGGCGCGTACGTGCCGCTGGACGTGGCGTACCCGGACGACCGGCTCGAGTACCTGATCGCCGACACCGCGCCGCGGGTCCTGCTCATCGCTCCCGAACAGCGCGACCGCTTCGCCGCGATCGTCTCCCGGATCGGCGGCGGCACGCGGGTGATCGCCGTCGGCGACGAGGTGGACGGCCCCGGTGTGATCACGCCGGCGACCTGGCGGCACCCGGCGTACGTGATCTACACGTCCGGGTCGACCGGCAAGCCCAAGGGGGTCGTGGTCTCGCACCGCAGCGCGGTGACGTTCCTCGCGAACATCCAGCCGGACGTGGGTCTGGGACCGGACGACGTGGTGACGCAGTTCCACTCGTTCTCGTTCGACCCCGCGGTGCTGGAGGTGTGGGGCACGCTGACCAACGGCGCCGAACTGGTGGTGCCCGACCGCGGGCTGACCCGCTCGCCGGTCGACTTCCACCGGCTGGTGCGCGAGCGCGGCGTCACCTTCCTGGTCCAGACCCCGGCGGCGTTCTACCAGATCATCGAGGCGGACCGGCACAGCGAGCCGATCACGACCGTGCGCCGGGTCATCATCGGCGGTGAGGCGCTGGAACCCGAGCGGTTGCGGCACTGGGCGGAGCGGTACGGCACCGCGCGGGCGGAGATCGCGAACTGCTACGGCCCGACCGAGTCCACTGTGTACACGACGTGGCACGTGCTCGACGACCACGACTACGAGCCCGGCCGCGCCGACGGCTGCCCGATCGGCCCGCCCGTGCCCGGTCAGCGCGCCTACGTGCTCGACGACCGGCTGCGGCCGGTCGGACCGGGCGTCACCGGTTCGCTGTTCCTCGCCGGTCCGCAGCTCGCGGACGGGTACGCGAACCGGCCGGGTCTCTCGGCGAGCCGGTTCGTCGCCGACCCGTTCGCGGGCGACGGCTCCCGCATGTACGACACGGGCGACCTGGCGAGGTGGAACCTCGACGGCGAGATCGAGTTCCTCGGCCGCGCCGACGGCCAGGTGCAGCTGCGCGGCTTCCGCATCGAGCTGGGCGAGGTCGAGGCCGTCGTCCGCGAGGTCCCGGGCGTCACCGACGTGGCCGTGACCGTGGCGGACACCGCCGACCACCTGGTCGCGCACGTCGTGGGCACACCGCCCGCCGACATCGCGTCGCTGCTCGCCGGGAAGCTGCCGCAGCACATGGTGCCGCAGCGGATCATCCCGCTGGAGCGGCTGCCGATCACGGTCAACGGCAAGCTGGACCGCGCCGCCCTGCGGGAACGCGCCCGCGAGCACGCGGCACCCGTGGCCGCGCCGTCCGCCACGGCGGATTCCTCCGTGCTCGACTCGCTGGTCGAAATCTTCCGCGACGCGCTGCCGGTGTCCGATGTGGACGCCGACACCGACTACTTCGTCGCGGGCGGCGACAGCATCGTGGCGATCGGCGTGGTGAACCGGGCGCGGGCGCTCGGGCTCCACATCTCGCCGCGCGACATGTTCCTGCACAAGACCCCGCGAGCGCTCGTGGAGAAGTTCGCCGCGCAACCCGTGCGGCAGACGGCCCCGGTCGTGGAGGAGATCTCCGACGGCCCGGTCGTGCCGACGCCGATCGTGTTGCGGCTGCGGGAGCTCGGCGGGTCGCTCGACCTCTTCGCCCAGGCGCGGCAACTGCCGTGCGCGAGCCTGGAGGAGGCCCGGCGTGCGGCGAACGCGGTCGTGGCGGCGCATCCCGCACTGCGCCTGCGCCTGAACACCGACCAGGGCGTGTGGTCGCTGCGGACAGAACCGGCCGCGGACGTCGACGTCGTCGTGTCGGCGGACGACCCGCAGGAGGCCGCCGAGGCGGCCGCGGGCAGGCTCGACGCCGAAGCCGGTGCCGTGGCGGCGTTCACGTGGCTGGAGAACAGCGGCACGCTGGTCGTCGTCGTGCACCACCTCGCGGTGGACGCCGTGTCCTGGATGATCCTGCTCGAGGACCTCGCCGTCGCGATGCGCGGCGAGGAGCTCGCGCCCGTGACGACGTCGTTCGCCTCGTACGCGGCGGCGCTGGCGCTGAACGCCCAGTCCGGCGGCGACCTGCGCCGGTGGATCGAGACGCTCGACGCCCCGGTGCTCACACCGCGGCTGGGTGAAAGGCGCGAGATCACCGTCGCGCTGGCTGCCGACATCACCGGCGCTGTCGTGCGGAAGGCGCCGAACGCCCTGGGCGTCGGCCTGACCGAACTGCTGCTCGGCGCGCTGCGGACCGCGCTCACCGAGATCCAGGGCACCCCGACGGACCTGGTGGTCGACCTGGAACGGCACGGCCGCGTTCCGGCCGCCGGGCACCACGACTACACCCGCACGGTCGGCTGGTTCACCGCGATCGCTCCCGTCAGGCTCGGCCCCGCCACGGATCCCGTCGAGGCGGCCCGCGAGGTCGTCTCCCGGCAACCGGACGAGGTCGCGCACGTCGAGTTCGGTCAGCTGCGCCACCTGAGCCCGCAGACCGCGCCCGTGCTGGCCGCGCTGCCCCGGCCGCAGGTGCTGTTCAACTACCTCGGCCGCGCCAGCGAGTCGCAGGCGCTGCACGTCGACCCCGAGAACCGGCCGAGCCCGTACGCGGTCGAGGTCAACTGCTGGGTCGACGCCCACGGCTCGTTGCGCGCCACGTTCGGGCTGACCGACGACGTGTCGGACGAGATCGCGGCGCGGTGGCTGCTGGCCCTGGAGCGGATCGCGGACGCCTCGGCGACCGTGCGCCACACCGCTCCGGTCTCGCCGTTGCAGCGCGGCCTGTACTTCCAGGCGGAGCTCGCCGGCGGTTCGGGTCAGTACGTGGCCCAGAGCTTCTTCGCGTTCGACCGGCGCCTCGACCCCACCGCCCTGGGCAAGGCGCTCGACCACGTGATCGCGAAGCACCCGGTCGTCGGCGCGGGCTTCCAGACCGACTCCGGCGGCACGCCGGTGCAGGTGCTGGGGACCGCCGTCCCGACGCGGGTGCGCACGGTCGACGTGCTCAACTCCGACGCCGTCGAGGCGTGGCGCGGGAAGGACCGCGCCACGGGCTTCGACCTGACCTCACCCCCGTTGGTGCGGCTCACGGTCCTGCGGCTGCCGGACGGCCGGGACGCGCTGCTGTTCACGAGCCACCTGCTGCTGTGGGACGGCTGGTCGCGCGCGATCGTGCTCGACGACCTGTTCGACGCCTACCGCGCGCTCCTCGCGGGCGAGCCCGTCGACCCGACGCCCGCCACGCCGAGCTTCGAGAGCTACACCCGCACCCTCGCCGAGAAGGACGTCGTTGCCGCGCAACGGTTCTGGGCCGATCACCTCGCGGACCTGCCCGGGCCGACGCTCCTCGGCGACCAGTCCACTTCGGACGCGCTGCCCACCAAGATCGTACGGACGTTGCCGGTCGAGGCGTCGAACCGGGTGCGGGAGACCGCGCGCCGGCACGGCGTGACGGTGAACTCGGTGGTCACCGGGGCTCTCGGGCTGGTGCTCGGCCGCGAGACCGGGCGTGGTGACGCGGTGTTCGGCGTGACGGTCTCCGGACGGGAGGAGGAGGGCACCGAGGGCATCGTCGGCGTCCTGCTCAACACCGTGCCGATGCGCGTGACCGCCCAGCCGCACAACACCGTCGGCGAGTTCCTCGCGGGCGTCCAGGCGTCCCGTGTCGCCTCGATGGAGCACGAGCACTTCGGCCTCGGCGAGATCCAGCGCGCGAGCGGCCACGACCAGCTGTTCGACAACCTGTTCGTGCTGCAGAACTTCCTGGACGACGACACGTTCACCGAGTTCAACGCGAAGAACGGGATCGTCGACCACGACGCCGAGGACTCGACGCACTACCCGTTCACGTGGGTCGTGACGCCGGGCGAGGAGCTGACCGTCAAGGTCGAGTACCGGCCGGACGTCACCGATCCGGCGTTCGCGCAGCGGGTGTTCGACTCCTACCTGGCCGTGCTCGACGAGCTGACCGGCACCGACGGGCTGGTCGGCTCGATCGGGTCGGGACCGGCGCCGGAACTCAACCCCGCCAACGACTTCGGCAATCTGACGGTGGTCGACCTGTTCGACCAGGCGGCCGACCGCAACCCCGAGCGAGTCGCGTTGGTCGCGCACGGCGACACGATGACGTTCGCGGAACTCCGGGACCGCAGCCGTCACCTCGCCGGCGTGTTGTCGGACAAGGGGATCGGC
Organism: Lentzea sp. HUAS12; assembly: GCF_024125735.1. Classification (NCBI taxonomy): domain Bacteria; kingdom Bacillati; phylum Actinomycetota; class Actinomycetes; order Pseudonocardiales; family Pseudonocardiaceae; genus Lentzea; species Lentzea sp. HUAS12. The sequence goes on along the minus strand of NZ_CP099738.1, from coordinate 650,268 downwards.
GTCGAGACCTCGGTCGCCCTCGCCGTTCCCCGCTCGCTGGACTGGGTCGTCGCGCTGTTCGGCGTCCTGCGCTGCGGCGCGGCCTACGTGCCGCTGGAGCTGGACCACCCGGACGAGCGGATCGCCGCGATCATCGACGACGCCCGGCCGGCGTTGGTCGTCACGACGAGCGCGGTGGCGCCGCGCATCCAGGGCACCACGTTCAAGCTGGACGAGCCGTGGCCGGACGCCGAACCGGTGACCACCTTCTCCGAGAACGACCCGAACCGGCTCAAGCACGCGGCCTACACGATCTACACCTCGGGTTCGACGGGCAAGCCCAAGGGCGTCGTCACGGAGTACGCGGGCCTGACGAACATGCTGGTCAACCACCAGCGGCGGATCTTCGAGCCGGTGCTGGCCGAGCACGGGCACCGCACGTTCCGGATCGCGCACACCGTGTCGTTCGCGTTCGACATGTCGTGGGAGGAGCTGCTCTGGCTCGCCGACGGCCACGAGGTGCACATCTGCGACGAGGAGCTGCGCCGCGACGCGACCGGGCTCGTCGAGTACTGCCTGGAGCACGAGATCGACGTCATCAACGTGACGCCGACCTACGCGCAGCAACTGGTGGCCGAAGGGCTGCTGGCCGCCGAGCACAAGCCCGCGCTGGTGCTGCTGGGCGGTGAGGCCGTCACGCCGACGTTGTGGCAGCTGCTCGCCGACACCCCCGGCGTGGTGGGTTACAACCTCTACGGGCCGACCGAGTACACGATCAACACGCTGGGCGTCGGCACGTTCGACTGCGTCGACCCGGTGGTCGGTGTGGCGATCGACAACACCGACGTCTACGTGCTCGACCCGTGGCTGCGGCACGTCCCGGACGGCGTGGCCGGTGAGCTGTACGTGTCGGGCGTGGGCATCGCGCGGGGGTACCTCGGGCAGCCGGGGCAGTCCGCGGAACGGTTCGTGGCGTGCCCGTGGGTGCCCGGCGAGCGGATGTACCGCACCGGTGACCTGGTGATCCGGCGCCCGGACGGCAACCTGCTCTACCTCGGCCGCACCGACAAGCAGGTCAAGATCCGCGGTCACCGCGTGGAGCTGGGCGAGGTCGAGGCCCGGTTCGCCGCCCACCCGGACGTCCGGTTCGTGGCGGCCGTCGCGCAGGCCGACCCGCAGGTCGACGGCGCCTACCGGCTCGCGGCCTACCTGGTCCTGGCCGAGGGAGCCGACATCCCGTCGATCGCGGCGGAGGTCGGCGCCGGCATGCCGGACTACCTGCGGCCGACGCACTTCGCCGCCGTGGACGCGATCCCGCTCACGGTCAACGGCAAGGCGGACACCGCGGCCTTGCCCGAGGCCCGTCCTCTGGGCACCCTGATGACCGAGGTCGAGGACCGCGAGCTGACGGAGACCGAGACGATCGTCCGCGAGATGTTCGCGGAGGCGCTCGATCTCGACGAGGACGAGGTGGGCATGGCGAGCGGTTTCACCGACCTGGGCGGGCACTCGATGCTCGCGGTGAGGCTGATCGGCCTGCTGCGCCGCGAGTTCGGTCCCGTGGTCACGATCCGCGACCTGCTGTCCCTCTCCACCCCCGAAGCGATTGCGCGCCACGTTGACGAATCCTGAAGTCCGCACCGGCAGGGAGATCCTGCGGGTCGCCCTGCGCCGCAACCGCGGGGCCATGACGGCCGGGACCCTGCTCATGGGGTCCTACCAGGCCGCCGAGACCGCCGTGCCGATCCTGCTCGGCGTGATCGTCGAGTACGCGTTGCGCGGCGGGCGGCTCAGCTCGCTCGGGCTGGCGCTGCTCGCGCTCGGGCTCGTGATGGCCACGGTGTCGTACTCGTGGCGGTTCGGCATGCGGATCCTGCAGAAGGCGAACACGACCGAGGCGCACAGGTGGCGCGTCGCGGTCGCCGACCGCGGCCTGCAGCCGGTGGCGCGCCAGGTCGACCTGAAGTCCGGCGAGGTGCTCACCGTCGCCACCGAGGACGCCGACCAGACCGCGGACATCATCGAGGTGGTGCCGCTGCTGGTCAGCTCGCTGGTGTCGGTGGTGATCACCGGGATCGTGCTGGCGGTGATCAGCGTGCCGCTGGGTGTCGCCGTGTTCGTCGGCACGGCGGCGATCCTGACCGTCCTGAGCGTGATGTCGAAGCGGATCGGCGCGAACACCCGGGTGCAGCAGGCGAAGGTCGCACGGGCCGGGGCGAAGGTCTCCGACCTGATCGCGGGCCTGCGGCCGTTGCACGGGTTCGGCGGCAGTTACGCGGCCTTCCAGGCCTACCGCCGGGTGAGCACCGAGGCGAAGAAGCAGTCGATCGTGGTGGCGCGGGTCAACGGCGTGTACGCCGGGGTGTCGCTGGCGCTGAACTCGGTGCTGGCGGCCGCGGTGACGCTGTGGGCGGGCCTGCTGACGTTCCGGGGTGAGATCGGCATCGGCCAGCTGGTGATGGTGGTCGGCCTCGCGCAGTTCCTGATCGAGCCGCTGAAGCTGTTCAGCGAGATGCCCAAGTACGTGATGATCGCGCGGGCCTCGGCCGAACGGATGGCGCTGGTCCTCGCGGCGCCGCCCCGCATGACGCCCGGTGTGGAGGTGCCCGGCCCGGAGAGCGGGCTGGAGGTCTCCGGGGTGTCGCTCGGATCGTTGCGGGACCTCACGTTCTCGGTGGAACCCGGTGAGTTCGTGGCGATCGCGGCCTACCAGCCGCAGGCGGCGGCCGAACTGGTGTCGGTGCTGTCCGTCGAGGCGCCACCGGACTCGTACTCGGGCGTCGTGCGGGTGGGCAAGCGCGAGGTCGCCTCCCTGACCATCGAGAGCGTGCGGGAACACCTGCTGGTGAACCCGTCGCACCACGAGGTGTTCGCGGGAACGTTGCGGGAGAACGTGGACCCGGCAGGCACCAGCGCGTTGGTGGACGAGGCCGTGGCCGCCGCGATGCTGACCGACGTCGTGGCCCTGCACTCCGAGGGCCTCGACTACGCCGTGCGCGACCGGGGCGCGAACCTGTCCGGCGGGCAGCGGCAGCGGTTGTCGCTGGCGCGCGCCCTGGCGGCGGACCCGGAGATCCTGGTGCTGCACGACCCGACCACGGCCGTCGACGCGGTGACCGAGCAGCTCATCGCCCGCAACATCACCGAGCTGCGCCGCGGCCGCACGACGGTCGTGATCACCAGCAGCCCCGCGTTGCTCGACGTGGCCGACCGGGTGATCGTGCTGGACGGCGGCGCGGTGACGTCCGAGGGCACGCACCGCGACCTGCTCGGCCGTGACTCCTCCTACCAGCTGGCGGTGGCCCGATGACGCGGTTCGAGTGGCGTGGAGGCCCTGCCTCGCTGCGGTTCGAGGACGTGCTGGACCCGGTGGAGCTGCTGCCCGACGGTGAGGTCTGGGCGGCCGAGGTCGATCTGCCGGAACGGTTGCGCGTGACCTACTACTTCGTGGACGCGGACGGCGAGGAGCACGCGGACCCGTCCAACCCCGCCGGGGCGGGGCCGAACCGGTCGATCTTCGCGACGCCGGACCTGGAGCCGCAGCCGCACTGGCCCGTGGTCGGGCCGGACGAGGTGCTGGACGTGCCGTCGTTGCGGATCCGGTGGAACGGGTCGTTGGGGCGCAAGACGATTCGCGTGCACAAGGGCGGCGAGCCGGTCGTGCTGCTGCTCGACGGCGACGACTGGATGTACGTGCACCCGGCCGTGGCCGCGTTCGAGTCGGCGGTGAAGGCGGGCGAGATGCCGTCCGCCACCCTCGTCTTCCTCCCCACGCCGCGTGATCGCGGTGCCGAGTACAGCTCACCCGAGCTGTGGCGGGCCGTCCGGGACGAGCTGCTGCCGTTGCTCGCGGAGAACGGCGTGGCGGTCGACCTGTCGCGGTTCGTGGTGGCGGGCCAGAGCCTGGGCGGGCTCAGCGCGTTCCGCGCGGCACTGGACTTCCCCTCGCTGGTGTCGAAGGTGGCGTGCCAGTCCGGTTCGTTCTGGTGGGGGCGCGACCTGCCGGAGCACGGGCTGTCGCTCGACGGCCCGGCCGGGGGCGACACCGCGGGCCTGTTGCGCGCGGGGCCTGACCTGTCGGGGCTGCGCGTGGCGTTCGACGTCGGCGAGCACGAGCCGAGGATGCACCGGCACTGCTCGGTGGTCGAAGAGCTGGCCGTGCGGGCGGGTGCGACCGTGCGGACGAACCGGTCGCCGTCCGGGCACGACCGGGTGGGCTGGCGGCACGCGCTGGTGCGCGACGTCGCTTGGCTGCTCGGCTAGCGCCCAGCTGGCCAGCAGCCGCAGGTTCTGCTCGGACGGCGAGCCCGGGCTCGACCTGCGCGCGTCGTGGGGCGGCACGTTCGCCATGTCCGACCCGGGCAACCAGGCGAAGCTCGCCGCCGTCGAGCAGGTCTCGAAGCTCGCCGCGGAGACCGGTGTCTCGTTGCCCGCGCTTGCGACGGCGTTCGCGCTCTCGCACCCCGGGGTCACGTCGGTGATCCTCGGCGGCAGCAAGCCGCACCACCCCACCGACCTGCTCGCGACGCAGAGGGTGCGGCTGAGCGAGGACGTGCTCGACGAGATCGTCCCGCCCGGCACGAACGTGCGGCGGAACGACGCGTTCGTGACGACGCCGGCCGTGCTGGACAAGAGGTGCGCCGCCGTCAGGACCGCAGCGGCCACACCTCGACGACTCCGTGCGCGACCGCGCACGGGGTCCCTTCCACCATCCGGACGGCCTCCTCCAGCGACTCGGCCTCGACCACCGCGAACCCCGCGACCGGCAGCGCGGAGGTCAGGAACGGCCCCTCGTCCACCTTCGTCCCGTTCCCGCCGTGGTTGCGCACCTGCACGGGCGGGCCCGCGACGCCCATCTCCACCCCGGCCGCCCGCAGGCGCGCGTCGTGGGCGTGCGCCTCGTCGCGGACGGCCTGGTCCGTGCGGTCGTAACCCGCGCGGTCGCCGTACCCGATCGTCACGAACTTCATCGCTGTACCTCCTCGTCGTCCCTCCTCCACTACCGACCCGCGGACTGCTCGGAACTCATCGGCCCGTTCATCGAGAGTTCACCTCCCGCTTGCCACCGGCCACCGGGAAAACCCGTCGAAGTGACGAAGGATCTGGTCCTCGACAGGGTTTCCGGCAGAGGTGGACAGTGAAGAGAACGCTCGGCATCGGCCTGGCGGTGGTGCTCCTGGTGGGCGTGGTGACCGCGATCGTCCTGGGACAGGGCGGCGACACCGCCCAGCTCCAGACCGTGCGCGGGGTGATCGGTTCGGAGAAGCTCGCCTTCTTCGCCGACCAGCGGGTCAAGGACGTGTTCGCGAAGCACGGCCTGGAGGTCGAGGTCGACCCGGCCGGATCGCGGCAGATCGCGACGACCGCGGACCTCGACTCGTACGACTTCGCGTTCCCCTCCTCGGCCCCCGCCGCCGAGAAGATCCAGCGCGACCGCAAGGCCGCCCGCACGTACGCGCCGTTCTCGTCGCCGATGGTCATCGCCACGTTCGACCCGATCGTCGACCTGCTGGCGAAGGTCGGCGTGGTGAAGTCCGGGCCTGGCTATCCGACGTTCGACGTGCAGGCTTACCTCGGGCTGGCGGCGCAGGGCACGCGCTGGGACCAACTGTCGGGCAACACCTCCTACCCCGCGCGCAAGAACCTGCTCGTCACCACGACCGATCCGCGTGACTCGAACTCGGCGGCCATGTACCTGGCGATCACGTCGTTCGTCGCGAACGGCGGTGTGGTGACCTCGGCCGACGGCGAGGCGCGTGTGCTGCCGGCGGTGTCGAAGCTGTTCCTGGACCAGGGGTACACGCAGAGCAGTACCGAGGGCCCGTTCGAGGACTACCTGTCCGCGGGCATGGGCAAGACGCCGCTGGTGCTGGCGTACGAGGCGCAGTTCGTGGACCGAGTGGTGCGCGGCGACTCGTCGATCCGACCGGACATGAAGCTGCTCTACCCGGCCCCGACCGTGCTGTCGAAGCACACCCTGGTGCCACTGCGCGCTGCCGGCGACCGCGTCGGGGAGTTGCTGACGGGCGACGCGGAACTGGGGAGGCTCGCGGCGACGTTCGGCTTCCGCACCGCCGATCCGCGGCACTTCGACGACGTGGTGAAGAACCTGGCCGTGCCGCGGACGATCGTGGACGTCGTCGAACCGCCCGCGCACGAGACCCTGGAGCGGATGCTCGAGGCGATCGCGAAGCAGTACTGACCATGTCCGACTTCGTGCTGACGCCACCGGACCCGGTCGAGCCCGTCCCGGCCGACCGTGCCGCGGGCCTGATCCCCTTGTCCGACAAGGCAGAGCTCTCGGCGCGTGCCGAGGCCTTCGTCTCCTCCCTGGCCGCCGTCGACCCGCAGTCGCCCGACTTCGGCCGCATCGTGGACGAGGCGCTGGTGCTCGGCGAGTCCGAGATGCGGGTCGCGGCCCAGATCGCGGGCCGCCTGCTCGACCGCACGCTGGCGTCGGTCTCGTCACCGCACGGCGCCCAGGTCTCGACCAGCCTGACCGAACTGCGGCGCTCCGTCCGCGAACTGGACCCGCAGGACCTGAGCAAGCTGACCGGCCGCAAGCTCTTCGGCCTGCTGCCCGGCGGCAACGCGGCGAGGAGCCTGCTGGCCCGCCTCCGCGCGGCGGACGAGCCGATCAACCGCATCGTGCTGAAACTCCGCTCCGGCCAGGACGCCCTCAAGCGCGACAACGCCGCCATCAAGGGCGAACGGCAACGCCTCTGGGACCTGATGACGCGGCTCTCCCGCGACGCCGCCCTGGCCGCCGAGATGGACGAGGCGGTGGAACGCCAGGTGGCGATCCTCGACCTGGCCGAACCCGCCCGCGCCCAGGCACTCCGCGCCGATGTGCTCTTCGGCCTCCGCCAACGACACCAGGACCTCCTCACCCAACTCGCCGTCTGCGCACAGGGCTACCTGGCCCTCGACGTGGTGCGCCGCAACAACGACGAACTCGTCAAGGGCATCGAACGCGCCGTCAGCACCACCGTCACCGCCCTGCGCATCGGCGTGGCCGTGGCAGCGGCGCTGGCGGGTCAGCGCGAGGTGATCGACCAGGTGGACGCCGTCCGAGGGCTCACCGACTCGATCCTGAAGTCCAACGCGACGCTGATGTCGGTGCAGGGCCAGGACGTCCAGCGCATCGCGTCCACGCCGGCCGTCGGCATCGAGGCGGTGCGGACCTCGTTCGACCAGATCTACTCGGCGATCGACGCGATCGACACGTTCAAGGCGCGGGCGGCCGACTCGATGTCGAGCACGGTGTCGGCGCTGGACGCGGAGATCAGGCGCGCGCACGACCACCTCAGCCGGGTGCGGGAGACCGGGGACCGGCAGTGACCGGCTGCGGAAGACCGGGGACCGGTCGCGGCGTGGCCGCAGACCCCGCACCTCTCACCGCCGCCTGCCCGCACACCTGTGCCCCCACCGGCCGCCCACACCTCCCACCTCCAGCCTCCTCCCAGGAGCCCGCATGATCCGCCGCCTCCTCCCCGCAGCCGCCGCTCTGGCGCTGCTAGCGGGATGCTCCGACTCCCCCGACCCCGCCACGCCCGTCGGCGACCCCACCCCGGGCACCCTCCGCGTCCTGGCCGGCAGCGAACTGGCCGACCTCCAGCCGATCCTGGAAGAAGCGGCCGACGCCACCGGCGTCACCGTGAAGTTCAGCTTCACCGGCACCATCGAAGGCGCCGACAAGGTCGCCAGTGGCGAGGCCGAGAAGGGCTTCGACGCCGTCTGGTTCTCCTCCAACCGCTACCTCGAACTGGTGCCCGACGCCCAGAAGCGGCTGGGTACGCCCACCAAGGTCATGTCCTCCCCCGTCGTGCTCGGTCTGCCCGCCGACAAGGTCGAGGAACTCGGCTGGGACACGAAACGCGTCGGCTGGGCGGAGATCGCCGCGGCCGCGGGCGCGCAGAAGTTCACCTACGGCATGACCGACCCGTCCGCCTCGAACTCCGGGTTCTCGGCACTGGTGGGCGTCGCGGCCGCGCTGTCCGGTGAGGGCTCTGCCCTGGACGCCGCCCGCATCAACGCCGTCGCGCCGCAGCTCAAGCAGTTCTTCTCCGCGCAGAAGCTGTCCGCCGGCTCCTCCGGCTGGCTGACCGAGGCGTTCCAGCGCAGGGCCAGAGGGGAGGACCCCGGCGCCGAAGTGGACGGTCTGATCAACTACGAGTCGGTGCTGCTGTCGTCGCCCCAGCCGCTGACGCTGGTCTACCCGAGCGACGGGGTGGTGACGGCGGACTACCCGCTGACGCTGCTCACGTCGGCGACGTCGGAAGCCCGTGAGGCGCACCAGAAGCTGTCCGACCACCTGAAGTCGCAGGACGTCCAGCGCAAGATCATGGAGACCACGCACCGGCGTCCCGCCACGCCCCAGGTGCAGCTCGACGCGAAGTTCGCCGTCAAGGATCTCGTCGAGCTACCGTTCCCCGGCAGCCAGTCCGCTGTGGACGGTCTGATCACCACGTACTTCGACCAGCTGCGCCGCCCGTCCCGCACGCTCTACGTGCTCGACACGTCCGGCTCGATGCAGGGCGACCGGATCGACGGCCTGCGCCAGGCGCTCACCGGGCTGACCGGGGCCGACGAGTCGCTCGCCGGGAGGTTCAGCCGGTTCCACGGGCGCGAGCAGGTCACGTTGCTGCCGTTCAGCAGCAGCGCGAGGCCGGCGCTGAAGTACGAGGTGCCGCAGGACGACCCGCGCCCGGTGCTCGACCAGATCCGCGCCACGGCCACGAGCCTCGACGCGTCCGGCGGTACGGCGATCTACAGCAGTCTGCGCGGCGGTTACGACGTGCTGCGCCGGCAGATCGACGCGGACCCCGACCGGTTCACGTCCATCGTGCTGATGACCGACGGCGAGAACACCGGTAGCGAGGACGTCCTGGACTTCCAGCTGTTCCACCAGGCGCTGCCGCAGGACCTCAGGGGCATCCCGATCTTCCCGGTGCTGTTCGGCGAGAGCGCGACGGCCGAGATGGAGCAGGTCGCGAAGATGAGCGGGGGCAAGGTGTTCGACGCCCGCAGCCGCTCGCTCTCCGCCGCCTTCAAGGAGATCCGTGGCTATCAGTAGGTACCTGGCCTCCTGGAAGAACCTCGCCGGCTGCACGGGTGGGCTGATCGGGCTCGGCCTGCACTTCGCCGGGGTCGCGGGCTCCTACTGGGTCGTGGTGGTCGTCGGCCTCTACGGCGTCGGCGCGCTGCTCGCCCCACCCGAGCGCATCACCCTGGTCACCGACCCCGAGGAGGAAGCCGGCGCGCTCAAGTCCGAACTGGACGCGCTGGTGCGGAAGGTCCACGGCTTGAAGGTGCCGGACGAGGTCGCGCCGAAGGTCGCGGAGATCGCCGAGGTCCTGCACGGCCTGCTCGACCGCCCTCGCGAGCTGCGCGCCGACCCGGACGCCCTGCACGCCGTCACGAGGCTCGTGGGCACCGACCTGCCGCTGTCCGTGCAGACCTACCTGAACCTGCCGTGGTGGTACGCCGCCGCACGTGGTTCGGGCGCGGAACTGGTGCGGCAGCTGGACCTGCTGCACGCCGACGCGATCAGAACGGCCGAACGGTTCCACGCCGCCGACGCGCAACGCCAGGCCGACCACACCCGCTACCTGGAGGACCGCGAGTAGGTGGCGTCCGCCTCGACGAAGCTTCGCCGGTAAATGCGTGCCGACCGCGTACGTGGCGGTCGGCGGACTCCGCTAGGTTTCCCCGGTCCTGGCTGGAGAAGTGCATTCGAGGGTGAAGCTGTGCTGGTGCCGGAGTCGGCGTTCGAGCGGGCGAAACTGGGGTCCGGGCAGCTCTTCGCGGTCACCCGGCCACCGGGCGCCGAACGGACGCGGCACCTGGTCCGGGCGGCGGAACTGGCGCGGGCGCACGGGTTCGCCGTCGCCTGGGTCGGCTGCCGCGCGGACGCTCCGGCGTTCTGGCCGTGGCAGGCGGTGCTGGCGGGCCTGGGGGCCGACACCTCCACGCTCGACGCCGCACCGGAGGACGTCGTCGAGGCACTGGCCGGGACACCCGCGTTGATCGTGATCGACGACGTCGACCTGGCGGGCGAGGAGGCGGCCCGGCTCACGCAGGTCGTGGCGGGCAGCGTCCACCGCCTGCCCGTCGTCATCGTCGTCACGTCCGCGGACACCGCACCTGTCCTCCCGTCGCCGCCGGAACAGGACGCGGCCCGTATCGTCGAGCGTGCGCACACCGCACTCGCGGAGGGCCGGATCACCGAGGCCCGCGACCTCCTCGACCAGGCCGCCCGCGACGGCGACCCCGAGGCCGCACTCGGTCTGCCCGGCATGTGGGTCAACAAGTTCCGCGCCCGTGCGGACCGCGCCCTCGCGATCGCGCGCCTGCGCGAGGCCCTCGACGGGCACCCGCCGGAACCGTTGCGCACCAGGCTGATCACGAGGCTCGCCGCCGAGCACGCCTACGACCGGCGTGAGACCGAGCCCGTGCTGGAGGCGCTCGGGAAGGCCAGGGCCACCGGCGATCCGCGGACCCTCGCCGAGGCGTTGTCGCTTGCCCACCACGCGCTGTGGTCCCCGGAGCACACCGCCCTGCGGCTGGCGCTCGCCGACGAACTGGTCTCCGTCGCGTCGGCGGCGAGACTCGGCCTGCTGGCGCTCAGCGGCCTGTGCCGCCGCACGATGGACCTGTTCTGCCTGGGCGACCCGCACGCCGAACGGTCGCAGGCAGAACTCGCGAGACGGGCGGCGAACCATCCGGGTCTGCTGTTCTTCCACGCCGCGATGGACGTCATGCGCACGATCCGCGCCGGACGGTTCGCCGAGGCCGAGCAGAAGTCCCTGCACTGCCTGCGGATCGGGCTCGAAGCAGGCGACGTGGACGCGGAGACGTTCCACAGCACGCACCTGTTCGCCATCCGCTGGCTGCAGGGCCGCGGTGGCGAACTGGTCGACCTCGCCGAGCAGGTCACGCACCCCCACCCTGCCGGACCTGGAGTTCAGCTTCGAGGCGGCGCTCGCGTTGCTGGCTCTCGAAGCGGGACAACGGGATCGCGCGCGGTCGGCGATGCATCGATTGACGATCAACGGACTGAGCGCGGTTCCGCTGTCCAGCACGTGGATCACGTGCATGTTCTGCGTGGTCCACGTGGCGGCGGCGCTGGGTGAGGCCGAGATCGCCCGGGAGGCGTACCGGTTGCTGGAACCGTTCGCGGACCTGCCCGTGGTCCCGGCGACGGCGATCGTCTGCTTCGGCTCGACCGAGCTGCTGCTGGGCATCGCCGCGACGACGTTCGGGGAGTCCGCTCTCGCGACCGGGCACCTGGAGCGCGCCGTCACCACGAACATCCGGCTCGGCAACCTGCCGATGACCGCGTACGCCCGCGCCACGCTCGCCCACCTCGTCGGCGGTGACCGCGGGCGGGAGCTGTTCGACGTCGCCATCCGCGACGCGAAGGCGATCGGCATGGACGAACGCGCCGCGCTGTGGACACGGGCACGGGACGGGCTGGCCGGCCGGATCGTGATCCGCAAGGAGAACGTGTGGTGGGTGGTGTCCCACCACGGCAAGGAGATCCGCGTCGAGGACCTGGTCGGCATGCGGTACCTCGCGCGGCTCGTGGCGGACCCCGGTGTGGAGATCGCCGCGCTGGAACTGGTCGGCGGTGAGGACAGCGGCAACCAGCCGGTGCTCGACCCGGTGGCCCGTGCCGCCTACCTCACCCGCATCCGCGACCTGCGCGCGCAGCTCGACGACGACCCGACACCGCGCCTGGAGGCAGAGCTGGAGGCGTTGCTCAGCCACCTCGAACGCGAGACCGGCATGGGCGGCCGCGGCCGGAACTTCGCCGGGCCCGCCGAACGCGCCAGAACCGCGGTGCGCAAGGCGATCCGGCGCGCCATCGACGCGATCGCGGCGACCGAACAGCCCACGGCGGACGCGCTGCGCGACGCCGTGACCACCGGCTACCGCTGCTCGTACCGGCCCGGCTGATCTTGACCACCGGCTGACCACCGCCGACCGGCAGGATGAGACCGGATCGCGGCTCGCACCCCCAGGGCGAGCCGCGGTCCACCCCCGGTCAGTGCCTCCGAGGGGGACGCACTGACCGGACAGCGGGGAGCACCGCGGCGCGCACCCCCGACACGCGCCCGGTGCTCCCCGCTTCGAGCAGGCCCGCTACCCGGCCAGCACCGCCGCCTCCCTGCGCCGCAACGCCGAACCGGGCTCCAGCCCGAACTCCTCGACGAGCAGCGCGCGCACCCGCCGGTACGTCCGCAACGCGTCACCGGCACGACCCGCCCGGTGCTGGGCCTCCATCAGCAGCTCCCACAACGACTCCCGCAGCGGGTACAGCGCGACGAGCCGTTCCAGCTGGGCGATCGCCTCGGCGTACCGGCCGTCCAGGCACAGCGCCGCCGCGTGGTTCTCCTCCGCGAACGCGAGCGCCTCCCGCAGCCGCACGACCTCCGCGTCCGCCCAGCCCTCGACGGGGCAGTCCGCCAGCGGATCACCGCGGTGCAGGGCGATCGCCTCCGCGTACCGGCCGCGGCGCAGGTGTTCGTCGAACTCCTCGACGTCGACGACGACCTGCGTCACGTCGAGCAGGTAGCCGGGTTCGCGCGTCAGCACCACGCCGTCGGCCCCGGCCAGTTCCAGCGCCCGGCGGACCTTGGCCACGTGCCCCTGCAGCGTCTTGGTGCCCGTCGGCGGCACGTCCTCGCCCCACAGCCCGTCGACCAGCGCCGATCTCGACACCAGACGGCCGGTCCTCAACGCCAGCAACGCGAACACGGCCCGCCGCCGCGCCCCGGTGAAGTGCACCGGTCCGTTCGGTCCGCGCACTTCGAGCGGCCCCAGGAGCCGCACCTCGATCTTCATCACCATTCCCCTCCCCGTGGACACAGGAAGAGGCGTGCCACGGGTGTGCCGCGCCGCGTCACATCACCGCGAGATAACCGAGCGGTAACAGGCACGTATACCGACCGACCACACGGTCGGTGGTTCTGGTGTGCTCGGAGCATGGACATCGAGAAGGCGATCGCGCGCCTGGACCTGGCTCGGAAGGTCCGGCTGCTGACCGGTTCCGCGCTCTTCGCGCTGCACGACGAACCGGAGATCGGGCTGGCGTCGCTGAAGCTGTCCGACGGCCCGACCGGTGTCCGCGGCGCCGAACTGCGCGGCGGCACGATCGCCTGCGTCCTGCCGAACGCCACGCTGCTCGCCCAGCACTGGGACACGGCGCTCGCACGCGAGGTCGGCGAGGTGCTCGCGGACGAGGCGGCGGCCCAGCAGGTGCACGTCGTGCTCGGCCCGACGATCAACCTGCACCGCACGGCCCTGGGCGGCCGCCTGTTCGAGGCCTACAGCGAAGATCCCCTGCTCACGGCCGCGATCGCCGCCGCCTACGTGCGCGGCCTGCAGGACAAGGGCATCGCCGCGACGCCGAAGCACTACGTGGCCAACGAGTCCGAGACCGAGCGCCGCACCGCGAGCATGGTGCTCGACGAGAAGACCCTGCGCGAGATCTACCTGCTGCCGTTCGAGATCGTCGTCGAGGACTCCTCGCCGTGGGCGATCATGGCGGCCTACAACAACGTCAACGGCGTCCCCGCGACCGAGCACGCCGAACTCGTCGAGGGCGTGCTGAGGGGCGAGTGGGGCTTCGACGGCCTGCTCATGTCCGACTGGTTCGCCACGAAGTCCACGGCGGCGAGCGCGAACGGCGGTCTCGACCTCGCCATGCCCGGCCCCGGCGGGCCGTGGGAGGACAAGCTGGTCGCGGCTGTGGAGGCGGGCGAGGTCGCGGAGTCGACCATCAACGACCACGTGGCCCGGTTGCTGCTGCTGGCGTCGCGGACCGGGGCGTTCGGCGAACAGCGCGCCTGGCCGCAGGACCTGCCCGCACCCGACAGCACGCTCCGCCGTGAGCAGCTGCGGAGGTTCGCCGCCGGAGGCATGACCGTACTGACGAACTCCGGTGTGCTGCCGTTGCAGGACGACAGCGTTGCGCTGATCGGCCGCCACGCGATCGACACGGTGGCCCAGGGCGGCGGTTCGGCCGGCGTGCGGCCACCGCACGTGATCAGCATCGCGGACGGCCTGACCTCGCGACTCGGGGACGCGGTGTCCGTTGTGGACGGTGTGGAGGTCAGGCTCCGGTACGCCGCTCCCGGCGCCGGGGTGCTGACGGACATCCGCGCCACGACCTTCGACGCGGACGGCGAGGTGCTCGCGACCCGCGACATGGAGATCGCCGAACTCGCCGCGTACGGCGGGTGGGCGCAGGGCGCCACGTCGATCGAGGTGTCCGGCGAGGTGGTGCTGGACGAGCCCACGCGGATGCTGATCGGCGTGCGCGGGTTCGGCGAGTGGACCGTCGACGTCGGCGGGAAGCAGTACGCCACGCTCCTGGCCTGGGCCGACGGCATCGTCGAGGAGGCGCTGCTCAAGCCTCCACACTGGACGGCGGAGGTCCTGCTGTCGCCGGGCGACCGGATCACGGCCCGCGTCCGCGGCGCCAGCGCGCTGGTCGGCCTGATCACCCAGCCCGTCCCCCGCTCCCCCGCCGACGCGATCGGTGCCGCGGTGCGGGCCGCGCGCGAGGCGGACGTGGCGGTCGTGGTCGTCGGCCTCACCGAGGAGCAGGAGACCGAGGGCTTCGACAAGACCACGCTCGCGCTGCCCGGCGAGCAGGACGCGCTGGTCGCGGCGGTGGCGGCAGCCGCCCGGCGCACGGTCGTCGTGGTGAACGCGGCGACGCCGGTGCTCATGCCGTGGCTCGACCAGGTGGACGCCGTGCTGTGGGCCGGGCTGCCGGGGCAGGAGGCCGGTGACGCCGTGGCGGCCGCGCTGCTCGGCGACGTCGAACCGGCCGGGCGATTGGTCACGACGTTCCCGCGGGCGGACGCCGACGCGCTGAACCTGGTTCCGTCCGACGGCGAACTGGTCTACTCGGAGGGCACCGCGATCGGCTACCGCGGTGCGACGAACCCGTTGTTCTGGTTCGGGCACGGACTCGGCTACACGACCTGGGAGTACGGGACCGCGGAGCTGTCCGTTGTGGACGGTCTGGTCGGCTCGGTGTCCGCGGAGGTCACGAACACCGGCGACCGGGCAGGACGGGAGGTCGTGCAGGTCTACCTGCGTCCCCGCGACGAGCCGGTCCGCCTCATCGGCTTCGCCGTCGCCGACCTCGCCCCTGGCGGGACCGCGCACGTCGAGGTGCCCTGCGACCCGCGGGTCCAGCGCGTCTGGCAGGACGGCTGGCACCCGCTGACCGGCGGAGAGGTGCTGATCGCCCGCGGGCTCGGCGACGTCCGCGTTACCCTGCCCGCTGATCAGGAGTGAGGTGACGCCGTGTCGGTCCCGCCGAGGTACCGGGCCAGGTCGCGGGTGGACGTGTCCGGTGAGGAGTCCAGGGCCAAGGCGGTGGCCGTCGCGACCGAGCTGTTCGCGCTGACCGGGTTCAAGGGGACGTCGGTCGCGGCGGTGGCGGCGAGGACCGGGCTCTCGCAGTCCGGTCTGCTGCACCACTTCCCGAGCAAGGCCGCGCTGCTGACAGCCGTGCTGGAGGAACGCGACCGGCAGGACGGCGACTTCCTGGCCGGCAGCGCCGGACCGCCGCTCGGCTGGGCGGCGTTCGACGCGCTGGGAGCCCTGGTGGCGCGCAACTCGACGCGGCCGCACCTCGTCGGGTTGTTCGTGCGGCTGGCCGCCGAGGCGACCGAACCCGCCCACCCGGCGCACGGGTGGGTGCAGGAGCACTACTTCGGGCTGCGGCGGTGGCTGACCGACGCCGTGCACGCCGGCCAGGCACGAGGTGAGATCGCGCAGGAGGCGCCGGTCGGTTCGCTCGTGCGCATGACGATCGCGGTGGTCGACGGGTTGCAACAGCAGTGGCTGCTCCACCCGGACGAGATGTCGATGACGGCCGAGTTCGAGGCCTTCACCGCGACTCTGCGCGCCCGCTGGGGGCGCTGACCCTCCCCCGCCGCAAGGTGGTGGCCCGGTTCAGTCTGGGGGACCCGCCCGGGCCACCGGTCTTGCGGTAGGTGGCCGACGTGCGCGGTGACTTTCACACGCCGGCCGGGTTCTGGGGGAACCGGACCCGGCGACTGCGCCGACCCCCACTCCCAGGAGCTTTCGGGCCCGGCGGCGCAGGTACCGGATCTGGACACAAAGATGACAGGGGGCGTGCACAGATTTCGCCCAGGGCGTGCACAGGCCGTCGAGAAGTGCGCGAGTATGGCTGTGCACCCAACGACCGGATCATCGAGGAGCGATCGACCTGTGGAGTTCCTGTTGCTCGGCTCGCTGGCGGTACGGCGGTCGGGCACACTGCTCGAGCTCGGCGGACCTAGGCAGCGCGCGGTGCTCACCATGCTGTTGCTGCACGCGAACGAGGCGGTCAGCGTCGCACAGCTGACGGAGGCGGTCTGGGACTCACCGCCGGTGTCACCCGAGTCGAACCTGCGCACCTACGTCGCAGGGTTGCGCAAGGTGCTCGGGGACCGCTTGATCACCCGTCCCGGCCACGGCTACCAGCTGGTGGTCGAACCCGGCGAGCTGGACCTCGACGCGTTCGACCAGCTCGTCCGCGACGGTGAGAACGCCCTGGCGGACAACGACACCGCGGCCGCGGCAGACCTCTTCGGACAGGCCCTCGCCAAGTGGCACGGCATCCCGACCGCCGAGCTGAACGCGGGGCCGCTGCTGCGCGCCGAGTTCACCCGCATCCAGGAGCGCAGGCTCACGGCCGTCGAGAGGTACGCCAGGACGTCGATCGAGCTCGGCCGGTTCGACGACGTGATCGACCGGCTGCGGCGGGAGTCGGCGCTGCACCCGTTGCGCGAGGAGCTCTGGGCGCAGCTGATGGTGGCGCTCGACCGCTCCGGTCGTCGCGGCGAGGCGCTGGAGGCCTACGCGACGGCGCGCAGGCACGTGGTCGAGCAGGTCGGCGTCGAGCCGGGCGCGCGGTTGCGCCAGTTGCAGCAGGTGATCCTCGAAAGCCGGGTGCCCTCGCCCGCGGCTTTGAACGCGCACCGCCAGCTGCCGATGGACATCGCCGAGTTCACCGGCCGCGAGGCCGAGCTGCGGCGGCTGTGCGAGCCGGGCCCGCAGAGCACGGTCGTGATCTCCGCGATCGAGGGCATGGCCGGGGTCGGCAAGACGAAGCTGGCGGTCAGGGCGGCACACCGGCTCGTTCAGCGTTACCCGGACGTGCAACTGTGGGCCGACTTGCACGGGTTCGACGCCGACGAGCTGCCCGCGGAGCCGTCCGCCGTGCTGGAGGGCTTCCTGCGCCTGCTCGGCGTGCCCGGCGCGCAGATCCCGGAGTCGCTGGAGGAACGCGCCGCGCTCTACCGCGACCGGCTGGCGGGCAAGCGCGCGTTGGTGCTGCTGGACAACGCCGCCGGTGAGGACCAGGTGCGGCCGTTGCTGCCGGGCGGCTCCAGCTGCATGGTGCTGATCACCAGCCGCCGCACCCTGTTGCAGCTCGACGGCGTGAAGTCCGTCCTCCTCGACGTCTTCACGCCCGGCGAGGCGCTGGCACTGCTCTCCCGGATCGCCGGCGAGGACCGGGTGCAGGCGGACCGCGAGGCCGCGGAACGGATCGCGGAGCTGTGCGGGCACCTGCCGATCGCCGTAGCGCTGGCCGCCAAACGGCTCGCGCGCCGTCCACAGTGGACGACGCGCGACCTGGTGGCACAGCTGGAGCGGGGAGGCGGTCTCGGTGTCCGGGGCGTGTTCGACCTCTCGTACCAGGCGTTGCCCGACCACCAGAGGCGTCTGTTTCGCCTCCTCGGACTCCACCCGGGAGAGGACGTCACCGCCGAGTCCGCCGCCGCCCTCGCCGGGCTGACCGCGCACGAGGCGGGCGACCTGCTGGAGACGTTGCTCGACGAACACCTGTTGCAGCAGCACACACCCAGCCGTTACGGCCTGCACGACCTGCTGCGCGCGTACGCCGTCGAGCAGGTCACGGCCGCCGAACCGCCGCCCTCCCGTGCGCTGGCCCGCCGCCGCGTGCTCGACTGGTACGTCCACACGTCCTGGCAGAGCGCGCAACGCCTGAACCCCCAGCGCAAGCTGGAGATCGCGACGCCGGACCCGTCCGTGCACCCGCGCACGTTCGCCGACCGGGACGCGGCTCTGCTGTGGTGCGACACCGAACGGGCGAACCTGGTCGCCGCCGTGCGAGAGGCCGCCGAGCACGACCTGCCGGAGCACTCGTGGAGCCTCGCCCAGTGCCTGTGGGACTTCTTCAACCTGCGCAAGCACTGGGCGGACTGGATCGACACGCACGGCGTCGCCCTGGCCGCGGCCCGGTCCGTCGGCGCCCGCGAAGCCGAGGGCAGGATGCTGATCACGCTCGGCATCGCGCTGCGCGAGGTCCGGCGGCACGACGAGGCGATCGAGCACGCCCAGCAGGCCATCGCGATCTTCCGCGCGCTCGGCGACAAGGCGCGGCAGGAACCGGCCCTCAACAACCTCGGCATCGCGTACATGGCGCAGGGCAGGGTCGACGACGCCCTGGCGTGTTACGAGCAGGCGGCCGAGATCGCCCGTGAGCTCGGCAACGCGCACACCGAAGCCGTGCTGCTCAACAACATCGGCCTCCTGCACGCCGACGCGGGCCGGTTCGACCTCGCGCTGGCGCGGTACCTGCGGGCGCTGGAGATCCGGCAGGAGATCAAGGACCCGTACAGCGAGGCCATCCTGCTCAACAACATCGGTGAGGTGCACCGCGGCCTGCTCGACTTCCCGCAGGCCGTGTCGTACGTCGACCGGGCGCTGGAGACGTTCCGGGCGATCGGCGACCTCTACGGGCAGGCGGAGTCGCTCGACAACCTCGGCCTGGCGCTGGACGGGCTCGGTGACCGGCGTGGTGCGGAGAAGTGCTGGCTCGAGTCGGTGGCGTTGTTCGAGGAACTGGGCGAGCCGAAGGCGGAGGAGGTCCGCGGGCGCCTGTAGCCCGTCAGATCTCCACCGCCTCCAGCAGCGCGTCGACCGTCGGCTCGATCGCCGCGGCGGGTCGAGGATCGCGACGGGTGCCGGGTAGGCCGCGGTCTGCTGCCCCGGCAGGAACCGGCCGGACTCGGCCGTCCCAGGTACAGCGGCACGCCGCGGGCCCTGATCGCCTCGTCGACGACGTCGCCGCGCTCCCCGGCCTTCGCGTCGTCGATCAAGGCGACGTGTGGCCGACGGCGTCCGTCTGGAGGAAGATCATCGGTGTGCTGACCGAGTGGCTCCACACCGTTCCACCGCTCCTGGTCTACCTGGTCGTGGGCCTGGTGGTCGGCGTCGAGAGCATGGGCATCCCGCTGCCGGGCGAGGTCGTGCTCGTCGCGGCCGCGCTCATGGCCTCGCACCACGACGGCCTCTCACCGCTGTGGGTCGGCATCGCGGCATCCGCCGGAGCGATCATCGGCGACAGCATCGGGTACGCGCTCGGCAAGCAGTTCGGGCCGCGGATCTTCGGGTGGGCCGGTGAGAAGTTCCCGAGCCACTTCAGCGAGGACAAGGTCGGGCGCGCCCGCGCGGTGTTCGAGGAGTACGGCGCCTGGGCGGTCTTCTTCGGCCGGTTCGTGGCGCTGCTGCGGATCCTGTCCGGTCCGCTCGCGGCCACGATGGGCATGCGCTACGGGAAGTTCCTGCTGGCCAACGCCGCCGGCGGCATCGCGTGGGCCGGCGGCACGACGGCGGCCGTCTACTTCGTCGGAGAGGCCGCCGAGCACTACCTCGCGGAGTTCTCGTGGATCGCGCTCGTGGTCGTGCTGGTGGCGGTGATCGGGTTCAGCGTCCGAGGCCGGCTCCGCCGTTCACGCCGATGACCTGCGCGGTGATGTGCCCCGCCTCCGGGGACGTCAGGAACGCGATGGTCGCGGCGACGTCCGCCGGGGTGCCGGACCGGCCGTTCGCCGTGGTGCCGACGAGCACCTTGCGCCTCTCCTCGCTCAGCGTGCCGCCGAAGAACTCCGTGTCGTCGGTGACACCCGGTGACACCACGTTGACCGTGATGCCCCTGCCTCCCAGCGCGAACGCCAGGTCCGCCGTCCACGCCTCGACCGCGGCCTTGGCCGCGCCGTAGGAACCGGACCCCCGCCGGCCCGCGATCGACCCGAGCGTCACCACGCGGGCGTTGTCGGCCAGGCGCGGCTCCAGCGCCGTCGTGACGAGCACCGCGCTGACGACGTTGGTCTCGTAGCTCGCGACCCAGAGGTCCCGCACGTCCGCGAGGCTCTCCGGCGCCGGACGCCGCCGGGCGACGTTGCCGCCCGCGTTGTTCACCAGGACGTCCACCTGCGACGGCAGGTCGCTCAGCGCCGCCTGCACCGCCTCCGGATCGGTCGCGTCGAACGCCACCGCCCGCGCGCCGATCTCCTGCGCCGCCGCCTTCAGGACGTCCTCCCTGCGCCCCGTGATCACCACGTCCAGACCCTGTCCGGCGAGCCGCGCCGCCACCGCCTTGCCGATGCCCGTGCCGCCGCCGGTCACCACTGCTGTTCGCGTCATGCAGGCCTTGATATCAGCGAGGAACATGCAGGTCGACCGGTTTGTCGGGCCGCCGCGGTTCACGTTTGTGACTAGGCTGCTCAGACCCGACCCGACTGGGGAGAAACCCATGAAATCCCACGTTCTGGACACCGATCAGGCCGCCATCGCCTACGACGTGAGCGGCGAGGGCCGCCCGCTGATGATGATCGGCCAGCCCATGGACGCCAGCGGCTTCACGGCCCTGCGCGCGCAGTTCCCCGACCGCAAGGTGATCACCTACGATCCGCGCGGCATAGGCAGAAGCACACGATCGGACGGCCGCACCGACAACACACCGGAGACCCAGGCCGCCGACGTGCACGCGGTGATCCAGGCCGTCGGCGGACCGGTGGACCTGTTCGCGTCCAGCGGTGGCGCGGTCACGGCCCTCGAGCTCGTGGCGGCCTACCCCGGCGACGTCCTCACGCTCGTCGCGCACGAACCACCGATCATCGACGTGCTGCCCGACGCGGCCGCCGCTCGCAGGGCACGCGACGCGTTCATGGAGGCCTACCAGGCCAAGGGCCAGGGCGCGGGCATGGCGGCGTTCATCCAGATGAGCTCGCACCAGGGCGAGTTCACCGACGAGTACTTCGCGCAGCCGCTGCCGGACCCGGCGCAGTTCGGCATGCCCGCCGAGGACGACGGCAAGCGCGACGACCCGCTGCTCGGCACCGCCTCGCTCGCCATCACCGACTACTACCCGCGGGTGCAGGACCTCGTCGCCGCGCCCGCCCGGATCGTGATCGCCGTGGGTGAGGAGACCGGGGACGCGTTCACCGCGCGCACGGCCGTCCACACGGCACAGCTGCTCGGGCAGGACGCGGTGGTGTTCCCCAGCCACCACGGCGGGTTCATGGGCGGCGAGTTCGGGTACGCGGGCAAGCCGGAGGAGTTCGCTGCCAGGCTGCGCGAGGTGCTCGGCTGAGGAACGACCCGCACGGATCCGGTGCCTCGCCGGATCCGTGCGGGCGGATCACCGCAGGAACGCCTCGACCACCTCGGCCACCCTCAGCCCGCTCGCGAAGTCCGCGAGGTCACGCGGGTGCCCTCCCCTGACCGCCTCCGCGAACAGCGTGAGCCTGGAGTAGTCCGACCCGGTCTGCTCCAGCGGCACCCGCTCCCACGGTCCGCCGTCCGAAGTGGACAGCAGCGCCCACTGGTCGAGGCGCAGCGACCGCTCGGTGCCCCAGGCGGTCCACTCGTAGACCTCGGGCCCGGCCAGCCCGGAGAACGCGGACACGTGCACCGGCACGCCAGCGCCCCGCAGCACACCGCGTGCCGCGACCTCGGCGGCACCGGGCGAGGGGAAGTCCGCCGACACCGACTCGACGGTGAGCGGCCCGAGCACCCGGTCGGTCAGGTAGACGAAGTGCGACAGCACCTCGCGCACGAACCCGCCCTGCTCGGACCGGGACAGCCAGGTCGCATCCGCCTGGAACGCCCTGGGCCAGCGCGGGAACTGCAGCCGGACCTCGACGCCCCGCAGCTCGCCGAGCGACGGCAGCAGGCGCTCGATCTCGAGCGTCGCGACCATGTCCGACAGCGCGAAGTTGACGGCGTTCGGGCGGCCCTCGGCGGCCTCGGCCAGCGCGCGGGCCTCGGCGAGGTCGACGGCCAGCGGCTTCTCGCAGAACACCGCCTTGCCGGCGGCGAACGCCTTCAGCACGAGCTCGGCGTGCGACGCGGGTGGCGTCGAGACGTACACGGCGTCCACATCGGACAGCACGTCGTCGAGCGAGGTGACGACCGGGACGTCGAGCGTGCGGGGTGCGACGTCGACACCCGCGACCACGGTGTAGCCGGGATGGGACCGCGCCGCCGCCAGCATCCGGGTGCCCATGGCTCCCAGGCCGACGACGGCGAGGCGAATCGGATCAGCGATCATGCGGCCTATTCTGCCGGTGCCCAGGCCTTCGACAGCTTCACCCGCGCACCGGTCTGCAGCAGCGAGCCGGTGTAGAGCCGCGAGGCGACCAGCAGGATCACCACGACGGTGGCCGCGAGGATGCCCATCGACAGCAGGGCCTCCCACGCCTGGGCCTGCTCGGCGAACAACCGGACCGGCATCGCGACGCCGGCCGTGAACGGCACGAACGACATCCACTTGAGCACGACGGGGTTCTCGTAGAAGAACTGCACGCCGAAGTACGGGCCCATCACCGCGAGCATGACCAGGCCCATCGTCGAGCCGAGGTCCTCCTGGCGGCTGACCAGCGCGCCGGCCACCGCCCACATCGACGAGATCAGCACGAACCCGAGCATCAGGAACGGGACGAACCAGCCGAGCGCGGGCGCCACCACCCCCAGCAGCTCACCGAGCCCCGCCACCCGCAACGCGATCGGCGCCACGAGCGCCAGCACCACGACCTGGCCGAGCGTGAGGATCGTGTGCCCGAGGATCTTGCCCGCGAGCAGTGCCCGCACCGGCACCGTCGACACGAGGATCTCCACGATCCGCGTCTGCTTCTCGGTCACGGTGCTCTGCGCGATGGCGGCGCCGCCCATGCCGAACATGAGGAACACCAGCCCGAACACGATCACCGTGACGGACCGCTGCCCGGACGTCACCACCGAGCCCTCCAGCAGCTCCACCGGCGGCGACTCGACGAGCTCGCGGATCACGGAGTTGGGCGGGGAGTTGAGCGCGAGGACCTTGATCCCGGCGCCGTCCGGCACGATCGCCGCCTCGACCTCGTCGGCCCTGACCAGGTCGGCGGCCTCCTGCACGCTGCCGACCTCGCGGACGTCGAGTGCCTTGCCCCGCACCACCTGCGAGGCGGAGCCGACGACGGCGACCTCGGGGTCGTCGCCGCCGAACACCGTCGGCAGCACGGTGAGCGCGAACAACCCGACGATCGTGAAGAGGAAGCCGATCCAGAAACCCTTGGTGCCGACCAGGGTCT
Organism: Lentzea sp. HUAS12; assembly: GCF_024125735.1. Taxonomy (NCBI): domain Bacteria; kingdom Bacillati; phylum Actinomycetota; class Actinomycetes; order Pseudonocardiales; family Pseudonocardiaceae; genus Lentzea; species Lentzea sp. HUAS12. The sequence goes on along the minus strand of NZ_CP099738.1, from coordinate 626,875 downwards.
TCATCTCGCGTTCGGCGACGAGCCACGTCGCCTGGCTGAAGGACGCGCGGGCCATGTCAGATCACTTCCTTGAAGATCTCGTCCAGCGTGGGCACGACGGGCGTGAACGAGCGGACCTCGCCGCGGTCCAGCGCCGCCCTGAGCACCTGCTGGGGTGCCGCCTCGAACACGGCGCGCGGGCCGTCGAGCTCCAGGATCGTCACGCCGGGCACGTCGCGGACCCAGCCCGCGTCCTGCTCCACGACGATCTCGTACCGATCGCCCGCGTGCTTCGCGCGCAACTCCTCGCGCGACCCGTTCGCCGCGATCCGTCCCTTCGAGATGATCACGACGTCGTCGCAGAGCCGTTCGACGATCGCCAGCTGGTGGCTCGAGAACAGCACCGGCACCCCGGCGGCGGCGCGCTTGCGCAGCACGTCCAGCACGGTCTCGACGGCGATCGGGTCGAGGCCGGAGAACGGCTCGTCGAGGATCAGCACGTCCGGTTCGTGCACCAGCGCGGCCGCGATCTGCACGCGCTGCTGGTTGCCGAGCGACAGCTCCTCCAGCCGGTCCCCCGCTCGGCCGGTCAGCTCCAGGTCCTCCAGGAGCTCGTCGGTGTTGCGCCGCGCGGTCTCCCGGTCGACGCCGTGCAACCGCGCCAGCCACGTGATCTGGTCGCGCACCTTCATCTTCGGGTAGAGGCCGCGTTCCTCCGGCATGTACCCGAAGTCGGGCCGGTTGTCCGACCCGACCTCGGTCCCCTTCCAGCTCACCGTGCCCCCGTGCGCGGCGAGCACCCCCAAGACGATCCGCATGGTCGTGGTCTTGCCCGACCCGTTGGCGCCCAGGAAGCCCGTCATGCGGCCGGGCCGGACGTCGAAGCTCACCTCGTCGAGCACCTTGTGATCGCCGAAGCTCCGGCTGATCCCCCTGACAGTCAACATGGGCAGAACACTAGGTCGGCGCGTTCAAGATCGCGTCCGCCGTGCGGCATCATCCTCGCGGAGGACCCCTTACGGGCTAACGTGCCGGCATGACGACCTTCCGCCTGGGGGCCTACGCGGTGGCCATCGAGAACGACCGCGTGCTGCTGGTTCGTTGTGCGTCAGCGTTCGACGAGGGCCACTGGTCGTTGCCCGGCGGCGCGGTGGAGCACGGCGAGGACCCGTTCGACGCGGTGGTCCGGGAGGTGGCGGAGGAGACCGGGTGCGCCGCTGCCGTGACACGCCTGCTGGGCGTGGACTCCCGGTTCATCCCCGCGGCCGAACGCCACATGCCCGAGAAGGGACCGCACCAGAACATCGGCGTCTTCTACCAGGTCCGGATCACCGGGGAGCCGCGGCCCGAGCCGAACGGGGCGACCTCCGATCCTCTGTGGACACCGCTCGCCGACGTCGCGGGCCTGCGCCGGGCGGCACTGGTCGACGTCGGTCTCGCGCTGGCGGCGGGAAGGCCGCCGACCGGGCATGTCGCTGCGGTCCCGGTCGGCGGCCTGGTCATCTACTAGCGGGCGGCGGCGGTGAGTCCCAGCCGGTGGCCGCCGGTGTAGACGTTCATCGAGGTGCCCCTGAGGAACCCGACGAGCGTCACGCCCATCTCCTCCGCCAGGTCGGCGGCCAGCGACGACGGCGCGGACACGGCCGTGAGCACCGGGATCCCCGCCATGACCGCCTTCTGCACCAGCTCGAACGACGCCCGTCCGCTCACCTGCAGCACGGTGCCGGTGAGCGGCAGCCGGCCGCCGCGGGTGGCCCAGCCGACGACCTTGTCGACCGCGTTGTGCCGGCCGACGTCCTCGCGCAGGCACAGCAGGTTGCCCCGCCCGTCGAACAGGCCGGCGGCGTGCAGGCCGCCGGTGCGGTCGAAGACCCGTTGCGCGGCACGGAGTTTCGTCGGGAACTCGGTGATCAGCTTCGGGTCGACGCGGAGCGGGTCGTTCGCCACCTGCCAGGTCGCGACGGTGCGCACCGCGTCGAGACTCGCCTTGCCGCACAGGCCGCAGGACGAGGTGGTGTAGAAGTTGCGCTCGATCGACGGGTCCGGCGGTGCGACGGCGAGCGCACCACGCCCTCGCTGACCAGGAACCCCGCGGCGAGGTCGAAGTCGTCACCCGAAGTCTGGTGCCACCCCGGCGTGAGCCGTGACACGCGGCTCACGCCGGGGCATTCCGGGTCGGGACTGGTGCCTCGTGAGCACGGCGCCCGCCAGCCCGAGCACGCCCGCCGCGGTGAACGCGAACGAGGGTCCCTGCGACGCGAGGACGACGGCCGCCAGCAGGCCGCGAGCACCGCTGCCCAAGCGGCCCAGAGCACCGTGCGGCGCGAACGCCCCGACGTCGGTCTCCTCCACGCCGCCGTGCTGACGCTGCTCCAGCCGCTCCTCGACACGCTCGGCGGTCACGCCGCGAGGCCACCGGTCACCGCCTGACTGGGCGACGGCGGCACGCACCGCACGGACACGCGACTGGTGCCGGTCACGCGATCAGGCGGCCTGGCGGTGACCGTCGGGCACGACCGGCCGGGGTCGCTGCGGGATGCGGCGCCGGCCGACGTGCTCACGGTCGTGCCGCCCGGTCATCGCGGCGGTGAGGTGGAGGTGCTGGGCTGACCTCGGTTCAAGCGGGCCAGCAGCCCGTGTACCCCTCCGCCAGGAACCGCGACCCCGCCTCCGACCCCACCACCGACCGCAGCTCCCCGAGCTGCCGCCGCACGTCGAAGTCCGTCGCGGCCGGCAGGGCGTGCAGCATCGTGGTCATCCAGTACGAGAAGTGCTGCGCCCTCCACACCCGGTCCAGCGCGCGGGGGCCGTACTCGTCGAGGGCGTCGTCGTCGTTCTTGACCAGCGCTCGTTCGATGACCTCGGCGAGCACCCGGACGTCCTGCAGGGCGAGGTTGAGGCCTTTCGCGCCGGTCGGGGGGACGGTGTGGGCGGCGTCGCCCGCCAGCAGCAACTTGCCGTGGCGCATGGGTTCCGCGACGAACGAGCGGAAGCGCAGCACGGTCTTCTCGGTGATCGGGCCCTCGTTCAGGGTGAAGCCGTCGGGGCCGGCCACGCGCGACTGGAGTTCCTCCCAGATGCGGTCGTCGGTCCACTGGTCGGCGTTCGTCTCGGGCGCGCACTGGAAGTACATGCGCTGGTGGGTCTCGGTGCGCTGGCTGATCAGGGCGAAGCCGCGCGGCGAGTGGGCGTAGACCAGTTCGGGGGCGCTGCGCGGGGCCTCGGTGATGATGCCGAACCAGGCGAACGGGTACTCGCGGTAGCTGTGCGTGCGGAGGGCCTCCGGGACTTCGGCGCGGCAGATCGAGCGGGAGCCGTCCGCGCCCACGAGCAGGTCGCAGCGCACCTCCTGCCGCACGCCGTCGCTGTCCACGAACCGGATCGCGGGCGCGTTGACGTCCACGGACGTGTCGCTGACGCCGAACCGGACGTCGCCGCCGTCGCGTTCGCGGGCGTTAGCCAGGTCCACGAACACGTCGGTCTGCGGGTAGAGCCACACCGACTCACCGACCAGCGCGCGGAAGTCGACGCGGTGGCTCTCGCCGCCGAAGCGCAGGTCGATGCCCTCGTGCGGGTGACCGTCGCGCAGCACGCGGTCCGACACGCCGGTGTCGACGAGCAGCCTGGCGCTGTCGGCCTCGAGGATGCCGGCGCGGACCGTGGTCTCGATCGCCCGCCTCGTCCTGTTGTCGACGACGACGCTGTCGATGCCGTTGAGCGACAACAGGTGCGAGAGCATCAGCCCTGCAGGGCCCGCGCCGACGATGCCGACCTGGGTGCGCGTCATGGGAGTCCCTCCAGCGAAAGTGTTCACAAGCCCTCCTGCAACACCTGCCGCGCCACCGAGAACGCGTGGTTGGCCGCGGGAACCCCGCAGTAGATCGCGCTCTGCAGGAGCACCTCGGCGATCTCGTCCTGGCTCAGTCCGTTGCGCACGGCCGCCGCGACGTGGAGCTTCAGCTCGTCCCAGTGCCCCAGCGCGATCAACGCCGTGAGCGTGATCGCGCTGCGCGTACGCCGGTCGAGCCCCGGCCGCGTCCAGATCTCGCCCCACGCGTACTTGGTGATGAGCTCCTGGAAGTCCTGCGTGAACGCGTCGGGCCGCGCCCTGTCGACGTGCGCGTCGCCGAGCACCTCACGCCGGACCTTCATGCCGTCGTCGTAGGACACCGCTTCTCCTCAAACGCCTCGGTCATCGCGCCACTCCCACCGCTTCAGCGCCTCGTCCACAAACACCTCGGCCGCACCGAGGTACGAGCCGGGGTCGTCACCGCCGCCGCGCTCCGCCAGCAGGTCCGAGGCGGCCTCGCGGGCCCGGCGCTCCATCACGTCCGCGTGCACCTCGAGCCCCTCCACCAGTTCGGCCGCCTGCGACGCCGCCACGACCGCCAGCTCCAGCAACGCCCGCAGGGCCGGCCACTCGGCGTGCCAGGCGCCGTCCGGCCGTTCGTCGACCGCCCGCGCCGCGCACAGGTGCAGCTGCGCCCCCAGCCCGGGGGCTCGCATGGCCGCGCTGTTGACGAGCACCGACAGCACCGGGTTCCGCTTGTGCGGCATGGTGGACGACCCGCCCCGCCCGGCCACGAACCCCTCGGCGACCTCGCCGATCTCCGGCCGTCCCAGCGTCAGCACGTCCGCGGCCAGCACGCCGAGCGCGTCGCACGCGCGCACCACCGCGTCGCCGAGCCGGGTGATCGGTGCGCGGCAGGTGTGCCACGGCATGCCCGGCCACACCAGTCGCAGGTGACGGGCCAGCGCCGACGCCGACTCGACCGGGTTGTCGACGCGCGACAGCGTTCCGGCCGCACCCCCGCACTGCACCGGCAGGTTCCGCACGACGAACTCCAGCTCGTCCAGCGCGTCGAGCACGCCGACGAGCCACCGCGCGGCCTTGAGCCCGAACGTGATCGGCACGGCGTGCTGGGTCAGCGTCCGCCCCGCCATCACGCTGGACCGGTGCTCGCCGGCGAGCCGGGCGAGCGCGGCGGCGACCCGTTCGAGGTCCACCGACACCCGCCGCAGCGCTCCGCGCGCCAGCAGCACCAGCGCGGTGTCGAGCACGTCCTGACTGGTCAGTCCGGTGTGGACGGGTTCGGAGACCCTGGCGCGCAGCGCGGACACGAGCGGCAGCACCGGGTTGCCCGCCGCCTCGACCTCGACGGGGTCGAGCGAGGGCACCCAGTCGCCCAGGTCCAGCTCCGACCCGAGCACGCGCGCCCAGGCGACCTCGACCTCCAGCATCGCCCGCACCAGCGCGGTGTCGTCGAGGAGGCCGGCGGCGCGGTGGGAACCGGGGAGCACGATCACGTCCGCGGGAACGTGAAGAACGCCGTCTCGGACGGACCCTGCAGGTGGATGTCGAACCGCAGCCGGCCGTCGTCCTCGCGCGAGGCGACCAGCCCGTCCACCGCGTCCGCGGCACCGGGCAGGTAGATGCGCGTGAACAGCCGGTCGAGCAGCCCGCGGGCGAACACCGTGACCGCGAATAACGGCAGTCCGGGCTCGACGGTGCTGAACCAGTAGTGCCCGGCGCCGTCGGTGCAGGAGCGGCCCCAGCCGGTGAACCGGGCTCCGCGCCGCCGCAGCGACCCGCCCACCCGCGGCACGACCCCGGAGGCGTCGGCCTGGCGGATCTCGATCATCGCGTCGGGCACCGGCTCCCCCGCGCCGTCGTGGACGTACCCGTGCAGCACCACGGATCCGGCCGAGCCGAACGGCACCAGCTCGGAGTCGCCGGGGAACGCCAGCGCGTGGTGGAAGAACGGCCCGACGGTCTGGCCGGGCGTCGCGTCAGTCATCGGACGGCTCCAGGTAGGTCGCGTGGCTGCCGGTCAACACGATGTCCCACCGGTAGCCCAGCAGCCACTCGTGCTCGGACCGCGAGTGGTCGTAGGAGGCGATGAGCCGGTCCAGCGCCGCGGGGTCGGTGATCGACTGCGCGATCGGGTCCAGCGCCAGCAGCTGGTCGCCGGGGAAGTACATCTGCGTGATCAGCCGCTGGGTGAAGTCCGTGCCGAACAACGAGAAGTGGATGTGCGCGGGCCGCCAGGCGTTGTGGTGGTTGCGCCACGGGTAGGGGCCCGGCTTGATCGACGTGAACGAGTACCAGCCGTCGTCGTCGGTCAGGCAGCGGCCGACGCCGGTGAAGTTCGGGTCGAGCGGCGCCGGGTGCTGGTCGCCCTGGTGCGCGTAGCGGCCCGCCGCGTTGGCCTGCCAGATCTCGACGAGCTGCCGGCGCACCGGGCGGCCGTCGCCGTCGAGCACGCGGCCCTGCACGCGGATGCGTTCGCCGATCGGCTCGCCCCCGCGCTGCAGCGTCAGGTCCGACTCGACGGCCGCGACGTCCGAGTGGCCGAAGACGGGCGCGAACAGCTCCGCGCCCTCGGGGTCGACGTGCAGCGGCTCCTTGGTCGGGTGGCGCAACGTCGTGCTGCGGTACGGCGCGAAGTCCAGCAGCGGCGCACCTCCCGGTGAGTCGGCCTGGATCTTCGCGATCTCGTCGCTGATCTCGTGCTGGCTGGTCGTCACGTGATCAGAGGTTAGGCAACCGTCGCGCCCGCGTCGACAGCGTCTTTCCACCCAGTGGAAGCCCCCGCCGCTACCCGGTGGTGCAGGCGTTGCCGTTCAGGCTGAACGAGACCGGCGGCGTGCTGGGCGTCGTGGCGACACCGTTGAAACCGAACGACACCGAGCCGTCCGTGACGATCAACGCGTTGTAGTCGGCGTTGGTCACGCTCACGTTCACGCCGGACTGGGACGCCGTGCCGTTCCACAGCTGCGCGATGCTCTCCCCCTCCGCGAACCGCCACCGCACCGTCCAGCCCTCGATCAACGCGCCGCTGACGTTGCGCACGGTGACCTCGGCCTGGAACGCGCCGGACCACTGGCCGGTGATCCGGTAGACGACCACGCAGGAAGGCGGGGGCGGCGGCGTGGACGTCGGGGCGGCGCAGTCGCCCTGCCCCCACAGGCCGAGTTTCGCCTGGGACGCCTTGCTTTCCGCCTCGACCAGCGGACCGCCGTCGGCGCCGCTGACACGCAGGGCACCGCTGCTCACGGCGAGCAGCGCGTAGTCGGTGCCTTCCGGCAGCTCCAGCGAGACCTCGCCGGGCGTGATGCTGCGCACGCGGACTTCCTTGTCCAGCAACGTCTTCGTCGCGAACTCGAGAGCGGCGGGGGCGGCGCACGACGTCGGTTCGGCCAGCAGCGCGACGCGCACGCGTGTGCCGTCGGCGAGCTCGACGTTGCGGGCGTCCAGGACGGCTCGCACCTTTGTGGACGGTTCGCTCTCCGCTGTGGACGACGAAGGGGCCTGCGCCGCGGGGAGGGGCCTGCCGTCCTGCGAGGCCGTGCACCCCGCCACGAGCAAGGTCAACAGCACAATGAAGTGCTTCCGTGCTGCCATTCGACAAATCTATCGCCGGAGGCAGCGTCCGCAATCGGCTGTTCGGAGTTGATCAACTCGGGCTTTCGGAGTCGTCGGACGATCAAGCCGTGCGCCACGTCACCTGGTGTGCGAGCGTGGGGAGGCCACAGTTGTGCGGATGGTTCCCTGCCGTTCATCGGCTCGTGGTGATCAACAGAAAAGATCAGGACGTTCCTCGTTCCCTGCCGATGGAGGTCTGAAGTGCAGTCCCTGCAACCACATCGAACTCGTCGCCTGTTCGCCGCCCTCGCCGTCGTCGCGTCCGTGCTCGGCGTGACCACGGCCGTCGCACCCGCCGCCGACGCGGCCGTCTACCAGTCCTGCACGCAGTCGCGGTGTGACGCGGCCAGGAGCGCCAACACCTCCTGGAAGTCCAGGAGCTACCCGAGCACGCGCGGCTGGGTCAGCGGCTGGCCGAACGGGCAGTGCAACTACGCGGGCGGTGTGCACCAGAACCGCGAGGGCCAGCTCCCGGCCGGCCACAGCTACCTCGAGTTCGACGTCTACCCGCGCGCGTGCGGCGCGTCCCGGGACGCGTACCGGATCATCGTCGACCGCACCGCGAACGTCGTCTACTTCTCCCCCGACCACTACGCGAACTTCTACCGGCTCTGAGCCCTACCGGGCGCTGCGGTCGAGCCACGACCGCAGCGCCCACCAGGTGTGCAGCGTCGTCAGCACGTGGGATCGCCCCGCGTCCGGGTCGTCGCCGAGGTCGGCACCGCTCAGCTCCACGAGCCGGTCCAGCCGGTACCGGACGGTGTTCGCGTGGATGTGCAACGCCGTGGCCGTCGCGCTGAGCCGGCCGCCGTTGTCCAGGTAGCACAACGCCGTCACCACCATCTCGTGGTGGAACGAGCTCTTCGGGTCGAGCTGGCCGAGCACCGAGTCGGCGAGCGTCTCCGCCAGGGCGGGGAACGCCGCGAGAGCGGTCTCACCGGCGAGGTCGGTCAGCAGCCGCACACCGCAGGAGGCTCCGGCGGCCGTCAAGGCCTGCGTGCACATCGAGTACGTGTCCCGCAACGACTTCAGCGCGGTCGCGGGTGACACCACGAGCAGGTCGTCCGACCACGCGGGCGGCACGTGCGTGAGTCCCGCGAGCCGTCCCTCGACCAGTCCGAAGACACCACCGGACGTGTGCAGCCGCTGCTCCAGCGTCCGCGCGTGGCTCGGGTCGGTCACCCCGGACACCACGCAGTGGTACCGGCCGTCGGGGCGCAGTCCGGCCCGCGCGAGCTCGGAGACGTCCGGGAAGTCGCCCGAGACCAGCAACCGCCGCAGCACCTGGGCGTTCAGGTCGCGGGCCGTGCGGGACAGCTGCAGCTCGGCGGTGTGGTAGCCGCTGACGATGTGCCGTTCGACCGCGCCGACGTAGTGGTCGAGGTCGATCATGAAGTCGAGGATCGTGCCGTCGTCGACGCCCAGTGACCGCGCGAGCTCGACGGCCGCCCTGATCAGCTCGGTGCGCCCGGCGTGCACCCCGCGCAGCAGTCCCGCCATCGACACGCCCTGCGCGGCGCGGTCGGCCCCCAGCGCCAGCGCCGCGGAGAAGTCGCCGTCGTCGGGTGTGCCGCCGCGTTCGAGGTGCGCGATCCCTTCGGACAGCAGGAACGCGATGTGCCGGCGGTTCTCCTCGGCGGGCAGCCGGGCGACCTCGGGCGAGTGGCCGCGGGCGGCGTCGACGACCCTCTCGACCACCTTGTCGTCCGCGGCGACGGCTTCGAGCACCTGGCGGACCATCGCGGACATCCCCGGCACAGCACCTCCGCAAACACCACGTTGTGCGACGGCCACAACACAGCCGTCGCCGTTTGGGGACGGGACCCTATGCCCCGCTCTCCCGTTGCTGGTTAGTTGCTTTACGCGAGAGTAATTCGCGTTGGCACCACCCTTCAACGAGGAAGGCCCTGGGATGTCAGACCGGAACATCAGCCGTCGCAACCTGCTGGCCGCGAGCGGCGCGATCGGTGCGATCGCCGCGAGCGGGACCCTGGGGCAGGCCGTCGCCGGAGCGGCACCGCGCGTCGACGCGGACGTCATCGTCATCGGGCACGGCCTCGCGGGCCTCGTGGCGACCTCCGAACTGGCCGCGGCGGGCCGCAAGGTCCTGCTGCTCGACCAGGAACCCGAGGCCAGCCTGGGCGGACAGGCGTTCTGGTCGCTCGGCGGCCTGTTCTTCGTCAACTCCCCCGAGCAGCGCACCGCGGGCATCAAGGACTCGCTCGAACTGGCGCGCGCCGACTGGTTCAACACCGCCGGTTTCGACCGCGGCGTGAACGACCCGCTGGGCGAGGACTTCTGGGCCGCCAAGTGGGCCGAGGCGTACCTGAACTTCGCCGCCGGCGAGAAGCGCGACTGGCTCTACGGGCTCGGCGTCCGCTGGGTGCCGATCGTCGGCTGGGCCGAGCGCGGCGGGCAGCTCGCCGACGGCCCCGGCAACTCGGTGCCGCGCTTCCACATGACGCTCGGCACCGGACCGGGCGTGATGGAGCCGTTCGAGAAGAAGGTCCGCGACGCCGTCCGCGACAACAAGGTCACCTTCAAGTTCCGACACCAGGTCGACGCCCTGATCACGTCGAACGGCGCCGTCACCGGCGTGCGCGGCAGCGTTCTGGAGGCCAGCAGCGCCGCCCGCGGCACGCCCAGCTCCCGCAAGAAGGTCGGCGACTTCGAGCTGTACGCGCCGATGGTCGTCGTCACCTCGGGTGGCATCGGCGCCAACAAGGACCTGGTGCGCCGCAACTGGCCCGCTCGCCTGGGTCCCGCGCCGCAGCGGCTGGTCACCGGTGTGCCCGCGCACGTCGACGGCCGCATGCTCGCGATCTCGGAACTGGCCGGGGCGCGCCTGGTCAACCGCGACCGCATGTGGCACTACACCGAGGGCATGATCAACCACACGCCGATCTGGCCGGACCACGGCATCCGCGTGCTGGCCGCGCCGTCGTCGCTGTGGTTCGACGCCCGCGGGCGCCGGTTCGCGAACCCCGGCATCCCGTCGCTCGACACGCTCGGCACGCTGGAGCTGATCGGCAGGTCGGGCCACGACTACTCGTGGTTCATCCTCAACAAGAAGATCATCGACAAGGAGTTCGTGCTCTCCGGCTCCGAGCAGAACCCGGAGATCACCGCCAAGAACCTCGTCGCCTACCTCGCCATGCGACTGCTGAACAGCACGCCGCCGCCGGTGAAGGCGTTCATGGACAAGGGCGTGGACTTCGTCATCAAGAACAACCTGCCGGACCTCGTCGCCGGGATGAACGCGCTGACCGGCCAGAACCTGATCAACCTCGACGAGCTGCGCCGCCAGATCGTCGCGCGCGACCAGCAGGTCGACAACCCGTTCACCAAGGACCTGCAGGTGATGGGGATCCGCAACTCCCTGGCCTACAGCGGGGACAGCCTCGCGCGCACGGCGTCGTTGCACAAGATCCTCGACTCCGGCTCCGGCCCGTTGATCGCGATCCGGATGAACATCCTGACCCGCAAGACGCTGGGCGGCCTGCAGACCGACCTCACCGGCCGCGTCCTCGGGTCGAACGGCCAGCCGATCCGCGGCCTGTACGCGGCGGGCGAGGTGGCCGGGTTCGGCGGTGGCGGCGTGCACGGCTACCGCGCGCTGGAGGGGACGTTCCTCGGCGGCTGCCTGTTCTCCGGGCGCGCGGCGGGCCGGGATGCGGCGGCGGAGAGCGCCTGACGCCCCCACGGCGAGCCGGGAATCGCGACGACGAGCGCCTAGCGGCTCACGATCCCGGGGTCTGCGGTCTCCCCTGTTGACCGCAGGCCCCGCACCACCTCCAGCACCTTCGCGAGCGAGCCCTCCGGCGTCTCCACGGCCGAGTCGAGCACGAGGTGGTCGTCCTCCCACGGCTCCCACAGCCCGCGCATCCGTTGCACGTGCTCCCACGGCACCGTGGGGTACCACCCGGGAATGCCCCTGTCACGACCCTCGACGCGCTCGCGGTGCAGGCGTTCGTCGGAGCACATGCACTCGACGCCGACGAACACCCCACCCAGCCGTTCGACGAGCTCACGCCACCACGCACGAGCCTCGACGGTGTGTGCTGCCACGTCGACGACCACGTCGATCCCCAGCGTGACGTGCCGCGCCACGGAGGCCGTGAGATTCAGGTCCACCAGCCCACTCGCCGTGTCGTCCGACAGCTCGGGGAACTGCGTGACCGTGCCCTGCACCCAGTCCATCGAGACGATCGGACCGCGCCACGCACGGGCCAGCGACTCGGCGAGCGTGCTCTTGCCCGCGCCGGGGATCCCCGCCACCAGCACGACCACAGGGCCTTCGGTGGTCGGTTCGAGCTTCAGATAGGCGTCCGTCATGACCCCGCCTAAACAGCGATGTGCGCGCCCATGATCACTGTTCGCTCTCGGGGCAATCCGAAGTGCTCGGCCGCGTCCGCCGTGATGTACGAGGTGGCCACGAACAACCGCTTACGCCAGCCCGCCATCGTCCGCTTCGGCCCGCGCTGCAGCTCGATCTTCGACAGGAAGTACCGCGCCTGCGCGAGGTCCAGCCCGCCCTCTGTCCTGGCGGGGTCCAGCAACGCGAGCGCGGCGGGCACGTCCGGCGTCTCCATGTAGCCGAACCGGGCGCTGACGTGGATGATGCCGTCGTCGGTGTAGCCGAGCTCGTCGACCTCGACCCGCCGCTCGTCCGGCACCCTCGGCACGGGCTCGGTCTCGATCGACACGATCACCACCCGCTCGTGCAGGACGTGGTTGTGCTCGACGTTGGCGCGCATGGCGAGCGGCGCGGTCTCCTTGCCGCGGTTGAGGAACACCGCGCATCCCGGCACGCGCGTCAGCCGCTGTTCGTGCAGTTCCTCGATGAACGCCTGCAACGACCCCTCGGCCTCGCGCCGGGCCTTCGTGACGATCGCTCGCCCGCGCTGCCACGTCGTCATCACCGTGAACGCCGTCAGTCCGATCAGCAACGGCAACCAAGCCCCGTGCAACAGCTTCGTCAGGTTGGCGGCGAGGAACAACAGGTCCACACCCAGCAGCAGCACGCAGCCGAGCCCGATCGCCCACGCCGGAGCCCCGAACTTCCACCGCGCGATGAACAGGAACAGCGTCGTGGTGATCGTGATCGTCCCGGTGACCGCCATGCCGAAGGCGAACGCCAGCGCGGCGGACGTGCGGAAGGCGAACACCAGCGTCAGCACCGACACCAGCAGGACCCAGTTGATCCACGGCACGTAGATCTGCCCGATGGTCGACTCGGACGTGTGCGCGATCCGCAATCGCGGCAGGTACCCGAGCTGCGCGGCCTGCGAGGCCACCGAGTACGCGCCGGTGATCACGGCCTGCGAGGCGATCACCGTGGCGGCGGTCGCCAGCACCACCGTCGGCCACCGCCCCCACTCGGGCACCAGCAGGAAGAACGGCCCGCTGATGTTCGCCGGGTCGTCCAGCACGAGCGCGCCCTGCCCCATGTAGCTGAGCACGCAGGCCGGGAACACCAGGAACAACCAGCCGCGCGCGATCGCTGGCCGTCCGAAGTGCCCCATGTCCGCGTACAGCGCCTCGGCGCCGGTCACCGCGAGCACCACGGCCGCCAGTGCGAAGAACGCGATGCCGAAGTTCCCGAACAGGAACCCGACCGCGTACGTGGGAGACAACGCCTTCAGGATCTCCGGATGAGCGGCGACGCCCCCGATCCCGGCGATCCCGATCACCGCGAACCACAGGATCATCACGGGCCCGAAGAACCGCCCGACGACACCGCTCCCCCGCCGCTGCACCAGGAACAGCCCGATGATGATCACGGCCGTGATCGGCACGACGAACCGCTCCAGCTCCGGCTCGACGACCTTCAGCCCCTCCACGGCCGACAGCACCGAGATGGCCGGCGTGATCATGCTGTCGCCGAAGAACAACGCGGCGCCGAAGATCCCCAGCGCGGCGAGCGTGGCCGCGGCCTTGCGCCCCTGCCTGGCCTTCCACCGCCGCAGCAACGTGATGAGGGCCATGATCCCGCCCTCACCGTCGTTGTGCACGCGCATCGCCAGCAGCACGTACGTCACCGTCACGACGATCGTCACCGACCAGAAGATCAGCGACACGACCCCGTAGACGTTGTCGACGCTGACCGGTACCGGGTGCGGGTCGGCGGGGTTGAAGACCGTCTGGATCGTGTAGATGGGACTGGTCCCGATGTCCCCGAAGACCACGCCGAGCGCCCCGACGACCACACCCAGCCGAACGGTGTCGTGCACGAGCTTCCGCCGCGAAGGCGCCTCGGCAACCTGCTGATCAGCCACGAACACTCCCTCGACCGCCGGTGCCCGCAAGATAACCGCGCACCCCACCACCCGCAGAGCACTTCCGGGTGATCTTCACGCGTTCCTGACGGCTGCCGCGCGACGGTCGGGAGAGCTGTCCGGGAGGACGCCGTGTCAGCCCCGCGCCGCGACGCCGGGGACGGTGAACTCGCCCTGGTTCAGGGTGCGCGGGTGGAAGTAGCCGGCCTGGACCTCCGCCGCGGTGTTGTTGCCGCGCAGGTGTTCCGACCACACCATGAAGTAGCTCCAGCGGGTCTGGGCGTCCAGGAACGCCGCGGTCGGCACCTTGCCGGTCTCGGCGAGCGCCACGGGCTTGCCGGCCGCGATGTTCTGGATCTGCTGGTAGTCGCCTGACGTGGGCAGGCCCTTGTACCAGACGTCGAGCGACACCACGTCCACGTACTGCGCGCCGGGGTAGTACGACGCCCAGTTCCCCGCCGGGTTGTCCTGGACGTTCCACACCCAGATCAGGTTGTCGAGCCCCTGGGACACCAGGTGGTCGCGGGTGATCCGGTAGAGCTTCGCGCCGCCCTCGGGCCCCGGCCGGTTGCCCCACCAGTTCCAGGACTCGTTCATCTCGTGCAACGGGCGGAACAGCACCGGCACACCCGCGTCCTTGAGCTGCCGCAGGTACGGCACCACCTCGTCGAGGCGGCGCTTCCACGCGGTGTTGAGCGCGGTGCCGTTGGTGACGACCTCGGTGAACTGGCTCTGGCTGATCTGCGTCTTCACGCCGCCGTCGAACTGGCAGGTGCTGCCGCCGGTCGGTGTGCACACGTGCCAGGTCAGGGCCACCAGCGAGCCGTTGGCCCACTCGGTCTTGGCCTGGTCGACCACCCGCTGCCGGTTGGCCACGTCCTCGGGCCGGAACATCAGGTCACCGCCCCAGAGACCGGGGTACTGGCCCGTGATGTCCTTGACCTGCTGGGTGTACTGGCCGGGGTTGCTCGCCGGTTCCTTGTTGTGCTGGCCGGACACGACGTACCGGCCGGTGATCGAGGTCAGGTAGTTGATCACGTTCTGCCGCGACGACCTCGGGAACGCCTGGGCCTGCGGTGCCACCGCGACCAGGACGCCGAGGAAGGTCAGGACCGCGGTGAACGCCGTGCCGTACCGATGAAGCGTGGTGTGTCGCACTCGCTCCTCCTCGTGGTGACGACTGCGGCGGCGAGCCGAATTGACTAAAACGCTTAACCTGCTGTGCCGCCTCAACGTAGAGGCGCTCCAGCGGGAAGTCCATAGAACGCTTCAGTTCCGGTCGACCGGACCGGTTCAGCCGCGGGGCGGGGCGGTCGACGCGCGCGGGACCAGCGCCGGGGCGTGCACCAGGCGTTCCGCCGGAGGCCTGTTGGTCATGACCCCGAACAGCGCCTCCGCGGCCTGCGCGCCGAACGAGAACACGTCGTGCCGCATGGCCGAGAGGGTCGGCCGGGTGAGCTGGCACAGCTGCGAGTCGTCCCAGGCCAGCAGGGACAGGTCGGCCGGCACCGACAGGCCGAACTCCGCGGCCACCCCCAGCGCCGCGACCGCCATGACGTCGTTGTCGAACACGATCGCGGTCGGCCGGTCCGGCGAGAGCAGCAGGGTGCGGCAGGCCCGGCTGCCCTGGTCAGCCGAGAAGTCCGCGACGACCGTGCGGGCCTCCAGCCCGAGCTCGCGCGCCACCTCGGTGAACGCGGCCGTCCGGATCGCGCTGTGCCCCAGTTCCGGCGGACCGCTGACCCGCGCGACGCGCCGGTGCCCCAGAGCGGCGAGGTAGCGCACGGCCTCGGTGATCGCCTCCGCGTCCTCGGTCCACACCGAGGTGAACGGGCCCGCGAGGCTCGGGTGCCCGACCACCACGGCGGGAAGCCCCAGCTCCGCCAGCGCGGGGATGCGCGGGTCGTCCACGTGCAGGTCGACCAGGATGCTGCCGTTGACCCGCCCGCCCTGCCACCACTCGCGGTGGACCTCGATCTCCTCGCCGCCCTCCACCAGGCGCAGCAGCAACGAGCACGAGCGCCGCACCAGCACGCTCTCGATGCCCGAGATGAACTCCATGTAGAACGGCTCCAGCCCCAGCAACCGGGCCGGCCGCGCGATCACGAGCCCGACGGTGTGCAGCCCGCGCCCGGACAGCGAGGAGGCGGCGAGGTTCGGCCGCCAGCCCAGCTCGCGCGCGACGGCCAGGATCCGCTCCTTCGTCGAGGCCGACACCCCCGGCCGGTCGTGCAGGGCGATCGAGACGGCGGCGGTGGACACCCCGGCCCGCGCGGCGACGTCCTTGATGGTCACCCTGCGCTCACCGGAGACGGATTCGGTCACGGGGTGAGCCTACTCGGGAGCGGCGCTGGTCGGGCTGGGTGGTTAAACGCTTCAGCCGTTGTGGGAGAAGGGCATGGGGCCGGCCGGGTGATGGCCGACGGCGGCTGGGGCGCGTGCGGCGGGCGCGCGGGCCGCAAGCCCGCTCGCGGGCGGAGTGCGGGCCGCAGGCCGCAAGCCCGAGCAGGCCGCACGCCGCAGGCCGGAGAACCGCGAGCCGCAGCCCCCACCTCAGGCCACAGGACCGCGGACCGCAGGCCAGATCGCGCGCGGCACCCAGTCGGCACGCCCCGCCACCGCCGCCCGTCCCACCGCCGCCCATCCCCCACCCACCCGGCACCCGCCTTTGACATACCCATACCCCCCTAGGGTATAAATGGGTGGCGAGCCCACCGCGCCCCCGGGATGACCACCCGGCCGAGCGGTGGCCGGAGAAGGAGCGAGACATGCACGGCTACGCCCCCACGAAGGACGCCCACCTGCGCCGCCTCCGCCGAATCGAGGGCCAGGTCCGCGGCCTGCAGCGGATGATCACCGAGGACGAGTACTGCATCGACGTGCTCACCCAGATCTCCGCTGCCACCAAGGCGTTGCAGGCGGTCTCACTGGGGCTGCTCGACGAGCACCTCAAGCACTGCGTGAGCCAGGCCATCACCGAGGGCGGCGACACGGCCGACGCGAAGATCGCGGAGGCCAGTGACGCCATCGCCCGCCTGGTCCGCTCCTAACCCGCGAGGAGAAGGCTTCATGACCGTCCACACCGGCACGACCCCGGACGTCCTCCGATGAGGACTGGCTACAAGGTCGCGCTCTACGCCACCGCCCTGGCCGTGATCTTCGGCGGCACCTGGGCCGCGGGCGCCGCCACGGGACCCGCACCGGCCGAATCCCCGGCCCCACACGCCGAGACGCACGGTGGCGGCCACGACTCGGCACTCCCACCGGGACTGTCCGTTTCGGACAACGGCTACACGTTGCGCCTGAAGGAGACCGCGCCGCTCACCTTCACGATCGAGGGTCCGGACGGCAAGCCGGTCACGAAGTTCGCGGTGGAGCACGAGAAGCGCCTGCACCTGGTCGCGGTCCGCCGGGACGGCTCGCACTTCCGGCACGTCCACCCGCAGATGGCCCCGGACGGCACCTGGTCGACGCCCCTCGAGCTGCCGGACGCGGGCAGTTACCGCGTCTTCGCCGACTTCAGGCCGGAGAACGGTCCCAAGCTCACGTTGGGCGCCGACGTCCAGGTGCCGGGTGACTACAGGCCGCAGAACCACGTGGACAGCCGCACGTTCACGGTCGACGGCTACGAGGTATCCCTGTTCGGGGACCTGAAGGCGAACGCGGCGTCGACCGTCACGATCGAGATCTCGAAGGACGGCAGGCCGGTCACGGACCTGCAGGACTACCTGGGTGCCAAGGGGCACCTGGTGGCGCTGCGGTCGGACGACCTGGCGTACCTGCACGTGCACCCCGAGGAGGGCGGGCAGGTGAAGTTCGCGGTGGAGGTGCCGACGGCCGGGAAGTACCGGCTGTTCCTGGACTTCCAGCACGACGGCGTGGTCCGCACCGCGGAGTTCACGCTGACGACCCACGAGGAGGACGGTCATGGCCACTGACACGGTCGAACTCTCGATCGGCGGCATGACCTGCGCCTCGTGCGCGGCGAGGATCGAGCGCAAGCTCAACAAGCTGGAGGGCGTGCAGGCGTCGGTCAACTACGCGACCGAGAAGGCGCGGGTCAGCTACGCGGGCGACCTCACCCCCGCCGACCTGGTGAAGGTGGTCGAGGCCACCGGGTACACCGCCGAACTCCCGGCCGAGCCCACCGAAACCGAGAAGGAGGACGACCCGACGAGGACGCTGCGGGAGCGGCTGGTCACGTCGGCCGTCCTCTCCGTGCCGGTGATCGCGCTCGCGATGGTGCCGGCGCTGCAGTTCACGTACTGGCAGTGGCTGTCGCTCGCGCTGGCCGGACCGGTCGTCACGTACGCCGCGTGGCCGTTCCACAAGGCTGCGTGGACGAACCTCCGGCACGGCGCCGCCACGATGGACACGCTGATCTCGCTCGGCGTCGGGTCGGCGTTCCTGTGGTCGCTCTACGCGCTGTTCCTGGGCACGGCGGGCACTCCCGGCATGACGCACGGGTTCACGTTCACCGTCGAGCGGATGGCCGGCACCGGCAACATCTACCTCGAGGTCGCGGCGGGCGTCACGACGTTCATCCTGGCCGGGCGGTACTTCGAGGCGCGCTCCAAGCGGCGTGCGGGGGCGGCGCTCAAGGCGTTGCTCGAGCTGGGCGCCAAGGACGTCGCGGTCGTCCGGGACGGCCGCGAGGTGCGCGTCCCGACGGAGGAACTGGCGGTCGGCGACCGGTTTGTCGTGCGGCCCGGCGAGAAGATCGCCACCGACGGCGTCGTCGAGGAAGGCACCTCGGCGGTCGACGCGAGCATGCTCACCGGCGAGTCCGTGCCGGTCGAGGTGCGCCCCGGTGACGCGGTGGCCGGCGCGACGGTCAACGCGGGCGGGCGGCTCGTCGTCAGGGCGACCCGGATCGGGTCGGACACGCAGCTCGCGCAGATGGCGAGGCTGGTCGAGGAGGCGCAGAACGGCAAGGCCGAGGTGCAGCGCCTCGCGGACCGGATCTCCGCCGTGTTCGTGCCGATCGTGATCGCCCTCGCCGTGGGCACGCTGGGCTTCTGGCTCGGCACGGGCGGCGGCGCGGGAGCGGCGTTCACGGCCGCGGTGGCGGTGCTGATCATCGCCTGCCCGTGCGCGCTGGGCCTTGCGACGCCGACGGCGCTGCTCGTCGGCACGGGTCGAGGTGCCCAGCTGGGGATCCTGATCAAGGGACCGGAGGTGCTGGAGTCCACCCGCCGCGTCGACACCGTGGTGCTCGACAAGACCGGCACGGTGACGACCGGGCAGATGAGCCTGGTGGGCGTCCACACCGCCGAGGGCGAGACCGAGGCCGAGGTCCTCAGGCTCGCCGGGGCACTGGAGAACGCGTCCGAGCACCCGATCGCCAGGGCCATCACCCGGGCGGCGGGAGACGTGCCCGCCGTCGAGGACTTCCAGAACGTCGAGGGGCTCGGCGTTCTGGGCGTCGTGGACGGCCACGCCGTGCTCGTCGGCCGGGAACGCCTGCTCGGTGAGTGGAGCGTCCCGCTCGGCACGGACCTGCGCGAGGCCAAGGAGGAGGCGGAACGGCAGGGCCGCACGGCGGTGCTGGTCGCGTGGGACGGCAAGGCCCGCGGCGTGCTCGTCGTCGCGGACACCGTGAAGCCCACCTCGAAGGAGGCGATCGAGGGCCTCCGCGGGCTCGGGCTGCGTCCCGTGCTGCTGACCGGCGACAACTCCGCGGCGGCGGAAGCGGTCGCGGCCGAGGTCGGCATCAGCGAGGTGGTCGCCGAGGTGATGCCGGCCGACAAGGTCGACGTCGTGAAGAGGCTCCAGGACGAGGGCCGCGTCGTGGCCATGGTCGGCGACGGCGTGAACGACGCCGCCGCGCTCGCCCAGGCCGACCTGGGCCTCGCCATGGGCACCGGCACGGACGTGGCGATCGAGGCCAGCGACCTGACGCTGGTGCGGGGCGACCTGAGGGCCGCCGTGGACGCGATCAGGCTCGCGCGGCGCACGCTCTCGACGATCAAGGGCAACCTGTTCTGGGCGTTCGCGTACAACGTCGCCGCGCTGCCGCTGGCGGCGTTGGGCCTGCTCAACCCGATGATCGCGGGCGCCGCGATGGCGTTCTCCTCGGTGTTCGTGGTGAGCAACAGCCTGCGGTTGCGCGCCTTCCGCTGAGAAGGCAACACGCCCCTCACGGCCGGTTTCGTAGCCTCGGCACATCAGCAACCGATGGGAGTGGATGTGCCGAGGCTGGCCCTGGTCATGGCCGCGGTGGTCACGCTGCTGACCGCGTGCACCTCAACACCGCCCGCGCAGGTCCCCGCACCGGCGCGGAGCAGCAGCGCTCCCCCACCGGCCGAGCAGGTCCACGTGTCGATCGGCGACTCCTACGCGACGGGCTTCGGCCCGGACGGCACCACGGAGAGCTTCGCGCAGATCGTCGCGAAGGAGTCCGGCTTCAAGCTGATCAACCTCGCCTGCAACGGCGCCACGTCCGCCGACCTGGCCACCAAGCCCGCCTGCGGCCCCGACGCGGGCGGCAAGACGCAGCTGGACGCCGCCGTGGAGGCGTTGCGCGGCAAGAAGGCGGCCCTCGTCACGGTGGTGATCGGCGGCAACGACCTGACGCCGTGCGCGCTGGTGCAGGACCCGCTGGACTGCGCGTCCAGGACCGTCGCCGGCATCCAGACCAACGTCGCGGGCACCCTCACCGAGCTCCGCGAGGCCGCGCCGGACGTGAAGATCGTCGGCCTGACGTACCCCGACGTGTTCCTCGGCGCCTGGGTGAACCCGTCGTTCCCCAACGGCAAGAACCTCGCCCAGGTGTCGGTCACGATGTTCAAGGACTTCAACACCAGGATCGCGGCCCAGTACGCCAGGTTCGGCGCGAAGTTCGCCGACGTCACGGACGCGACCGGCGGTTACGGCGCGCTGACCGAGCTGGCCCAGGACCCGAAGTACGGCCAGGTCCCGGCCTCCGTGGCCAAGGTGTGCGCTCTCACGCACTTCTGCGACCGCACCGACGTGCACCCGACGCCCGCGGGACACCAGGCGATCGCCGAGGCGGTCACGGCCGCGAGCCGCTGAACCCGGCCACCCGCGAGGGGCCCCGCCCGCGAACCGGAGCAGGCTTTTCCCCGTATTACCCGAAAGACCCTGTTGATCAGCTCGCGCCTCTGACAGGCTCTGGATCCGTTGCCGCAACGAGGAAGAGTGCTTGATGACCGTGCTCCCGCACACGACCGACGCCCTGCACCGGATCAGCGACGCCGTCGACGGCTTCTTACGCGCCGAGCGGGAGCTCAACCTCGCTGACCCGTCGGCGCACATGCAGGTCGGCGGCCGGGTGCACGCGCTCGGGGTGCAGATCCACGGCGGTGTGCTCGCGGGGATTCCGGAGGAGGACATCGCCGCGATCGTGCAGCCCGCGCGGTCGGCGTGCGCGCGGTCGCCGTTCATGCGCGACGAGAACGAGTGGGCCCGCGGCTACCCCAGCGACTTCCGGTTGATCGAGCACGTCCTCGCGCAGGCGAACAAGGCGACCCCGGGCACGCTCGGCTGGCACGTCGAGACGCACCTGCAGGGCGTGGCGATCACCCACCAGCTGCGCAACCGGGTGATGCACCAGACGCGGCTGATCGGTGACACGCTGACGGCGCCCCGCAACGAGCCCCGTTCGGTGCTCGTCATCGCCGCCGGTTCCGCCCCCGACCTGCGCAAGATCCCGCCCGGCATCGTGCGGCCCGGCGACAGGTTCGTGCTCACCGACGTCGACCCGGACGCGCTGGAACTCGCGCAGCAGCGGCTCGGGCCGCTCAACGACTTCACGACCGCGGTCAGCGGCAACGTGTTCCGCGCGATCCCGAAGCTCGCCGAGCTCGGCCCGTACGACCTGGTGCTGGTCAACGGCCTCTACGAGTACCTCAACGACCGGGCCGCCGCGCGCCTGACCGAGGCGGTGCTGACCCGGCTCTGCCGTCCCGGCGGCCTGTTCCACTTCTCGAGCCTCACCGGCGGCAACCCGTTCCGCTGGGCGCTCGAGTACCTGATGGAGTGGCAGGTCGTCGAGCGCGACGAGGCCGCCGTCCGCGCGTTGCTGCCGGGCTGCGACGTGTCGGTGGGCTTCGACCAGACCGGACTGGCGCTGCTCGCCCACGTCCGCACGAGGCGATGACTCCTCGCGGTTGATCAGCTGGACGGCCTTCGCCGTGGTGTCCGGGCCTGCTCAGCGCAGGCCGTGGGCGATCCGGGTCACGAAGGCCACCAGCCGGTCGGGCGTGAACCTCTCCGGATCGGTGAGCACGAGCCGGCCGGACATCTCCGCCAGGGCGAGCATCGCGTGGCCGAGCAGGGTGGAGTCGAGGTCGTCGAGGCGGCCCAGCTCCTTCAGGCCGAGCGCGGCCAGCTCCTCGATCTGGGCCAGGACGCCGGCCCGGACGAGTTCGACCTGCGCGCGGAACTCGGCCGGCGTGCCCTCGGGCGGCAGCAGCACGAGCCGCCAGCGGTCGGGAGCCTCCACCACGGCGTTGACGAAGACGCGGACGGCGTCGGCGAAGGCGTCGTCCGGGGAGCGGGTCGCGAAGTCGGTGGGCAGGGCGGCGACGACCTGGTCGGTGGCGCGGCCCGCCTCGCGTTCGAGCAGGGCGCCGATGAGCTCGGCCCGGTTCGCGAACAGGTCGTAGAGCACGGGCTTGGTGACCTGCGCTTCCTTGGCCACCGACTCCATCGTGACGGTGTCGAAGCCCGCCGCGATCAGGCCCAGGGCGGCGTCCAGCAACTGCTCGCGGCGCTGCTCCGGCGGCAGGCGGCGGGCGTACTTCCGACGCGTTGTGCTCACCGGACCATATTGCTACGGTGGCGTAGCTTTCACAAAGCTACGGGCGCGTAGCAATTGGCGGAGGTGTTGCGATGGAGCCGGACAACCTCGTACTGCAGCCTCGTGACGTGCGGTTCGACTGGTCGACCCTGCCGATGCACTGGGTCCCGGACGAGCCGGTGGCCACGCACGTCATGAACGTCCTGCACCTGCTGCTGCCCGAGGGCGAGCGGTGGTTCGTGCGGACGTTCCAGCAGGCCGTGCCGCTGATCTCGGACGACACCTTGCGCGAGGACGTGCTCGGGTTCATCGGGCAGGAGGCGATGCACGCCGAGGCCCACAGCGAGGTGCTCGACCACCTGCTCGCCCACGGGCTGGACCCGCGGCCGTTCACGCGGCAGATGGAGCACGTGTTCCAGCGGATCCTCGGTCCCGGGACGGGGCTGGGCCCCGAGCAGGCGCGCGAGCAGCTGATCGAACGGGTCGCGATCGTCGCCGCCATCGAGCACTTCACCGCCTACCTGGGCGACTGGATGCTCAACGCCGACGCCCTCGACCGCGCCGGCATCCACCCCGTGATGCTGGACCTGTTGCGCTGGCACGCGGCCGAGGAGGTCGAGCACCGCAGCGTCGCGTACGACCTGATGTGCCACCTCGACCGCCGATACGTGCGGCGTGCGCGCACGATGCTGCTGGTCGCGCCGGTGCTCTTCTGGCTGTGGGTGCGTGGCGCGCGGTTCATGGTGCACGCGGACAAGACGACGAACGTGCGGCTGACGTGGCGCGAGGCCATGCGGGCCGGTCGGCGCGGGCTGCTGCCGAAGCTGTCGGAGATCTTCCGGGCGTTCCTGCGGTACTTCCACCCGGCGTACCACCCGAAGCAGGAGGGGTCGACGTCGCAGGCGATCGCGTACCTGGCTTCGTCGCCCGCGGCGCGGGAGGCGCACTGATGCTGGGCGGCCTGACCCGGTTCGGCGCGCTCTACGACGCCGCGGTGACCCGGTTCGGCGGCCGGGCGCGCCCCGGTGCCGCGCGGGACGCGTTGTGGCTCACCGTGGCCGAACGCTCCCAGGTCGCGGACGGCGTGGTGGCCCTCCGCCTCGGCGGTCCGGCGCTGCCCGCCTGGCAGCCGGGCTGTCACGTCGACCTGCACCTGCCGTCCGGGCTGCGCCGCCAGTACTCGCTGTGCGGCGACCCGGCCGAGGACACCTACCGGATCGCGGTCCGCGAGGTCGGCGCCGGCTCCCGCGAGGTGCAGGCGTTGCGGGTGGGCGACCGGATCCAGGTGCGCGGGCCGCGCAACGCGTTCCCGTTCGCGGGGATCGGGCCTGTCCTGTTCGTGGCGGGCGGCATCGGGATCACCGCGATCCTGCCGATGGTGCACGCGGCCGCGCGGCGGGGCCTCGACTGGCGGCTCGTGTACCGCGGGCGCTCGACGACCACCATGCCGTTCCTGGACGAGCTCCCGGCCGGCCGGGTCGACGTGCGGATCGGGCGGGGCAGGGCGTTGCTGGCGGACGCGTCGCCCGGTGGCGCGGTGTACTGCTGCGGGCCGGCGTCGATGCTCGACCAGGTGCGGGCCGAGTTCTCCTCGCGCTGGCTGCACTTCGAGCGCTTCAGCCCGCCGCCGATCGTGGACGGGCGCCCGTTCGCGGTGGAACTGCGCCGCAGCGGGGTGACCCTCGACGTGCCCGCCGACCGGTCGGCGCTGGACGTGATCAGGGACTTCCGGCCGTCGGTCGCCTACTCGTGCCGGCAGGGGTTCTGCGGCACGTGCGACGTCGGCGGCGTGCGGATCTGCGTGGACAGGCCCACCGGTGATCGACTGGTCTTGGAGGAGCTGTGAAGGTGCGTTCCGGCGATGTCGACCTGGCCGTGCAGGTGCGCGGCACGTCCGGTCCGACGGTGGTGCTGGTGCACGGGTACCCGGACACGCACGAGGTCTGGGATCGCGTGGCCGCGGTGCTGGAGAAGGACTTCCGGGTCGTCACCTACGACGTGCGGGGCGCCGGCGAGTCCGGTGTTCCGTCCACTGAGGACGGCTACCGGCTCGAACGGCTGGCGGCCGACCTGTTCGCGGTGATCGACGCGGTCAGCCCGGACGATCCGGTGCACCTGGTGGGCCACGACTGGGGCTCGATCCAGTCGTGGGAGGCCGTGACCACGCCCGGCGCGCGGATCGCCACGTTCACCTCGATCTCCGGTCCGTGCCTCGACCACATGGGCCACTGGTCGCGGAAGGGTCTGTCGATCGCGCACCTCAAGCAGTTCTTCCGCTCCTGGTACATCGCGGCGTTCCACCTGCCGGTGCTCGCGCCGTTGTTCTGGCGGCTCTACCTCGGCCCGCGCTGGGCGGGGGTGCTGCACCGGCTCGAAGGCGTGAAGGTCAAGCCCGCGCGCACGCTGACGTCCGACGCGGTGCGCGGGATCTCGTTGTACCGGGCCAACATCCGGCAGGTCATGCGCGCCCCCAGGCAGCGCTTCGCCCCCATGCCCGTGCAGGTGGTCCAGCCGACCCGTGACCGCTACATCCGCACCGAACCGCTCGACCTCGAACGCTGGGTGCCGTCCCTGACGCGCCGCAAGATCGCCGCCGGCCACTGGGCGCCGCTCAGCCACCCCGCGGCGCTCGCCCGGATGATCAGCGAGTTCGTCACGGACTCCGCTCCCCGCCGCGAGCTCGTCGTGATCACCGGTGGCGGCAGCGGCATCGGCCGGGCGACCGCGGTGGCGTTCGCCGAGGCGGGCTCACGGGTCGTGGTGTCCGATGTGGACCTCACGGCGGCCGAGGAGACCGCCGCGCTGGTCGGCGGCCACGCCTACGAGGTCGACGTGCGCTCCGAGGACGCGGTGCGCGCCTGGGCGAAGCAGGTCGCCTCCGAACACGGCGTGCCGGACGTGGTCGTGAACAACGCCGGCATCGGCCACTCCGGCTCGTTCCTCTCGACCTCCGCGGAACAGTGGCAACAGGTGCTGGACGTCAACCTGTCGGGCGTCGTGCACGGCTGCCGAGCGTTCGGCGAGCTGATGGTCGAGCGCGGCGAGGGCGGTCACATCGTGAACCTGGCCTCGGCGGCGGCGTACCTGCCGTCGAAGATCCTCTCCGCGTACGCCACCAGCAAGGCGGCGGTGTTCATGCTCTCGGACTGCCTGCGGGCCGAACTCGCGGAGCACGCCATCGGCGTCAGCGCGATCTGCCCTGGGATCGTGAACACGAACATCACGGCCACCACGACGTTCTCCGGGGTCAGTTCCGCGGAGGAGAGCCGCAAGCAGGAGCGCGCCTCGCGGATGTACGCGCGGCGGGGTTTCGGTCCCGAGGGGGTGGCGCGGGAGATCGTGCGGGCGGTGCGGGGCAACCGGGCCGTGGTGCCGGTGACGGTGGAGGCCAGGGCGGCGCGGATCGCCGGGCTGGTCGCGCCGGGGTTGCTGCGCACGTTCGCCAAGCTGGACGTCACGTGACGGTGTGGCTCAGCACGCCGTGCTGAGCCACATACCGCCTAAACGTCCGCCAGCTCCCCGCCGAAGGCAGCCGCCAGCCGCAGCCACGGCGCGGCCTCCTCCGGCCGGCCCTGCCGTTGCAGCGTCCGCCCCAGCAGCAGGTGCGCGTAGTGCTCGACCGGGTCGCGGTCCACGATCTCGCGCAGCTGCGTCTCGGCCTTGCCGAGCTGCGCCGAGTGGTAGTACGCGCGGGCCAGCAGCAGGCGGAGGTCCGTCTGGAACGGCACCTCGCCGGCGACGTCGGCCAGCAGTTCGGCGGCCCGGATGTAGTCACCGGACTCGAACACCAGCTGTCCGCGCTCCCACTTCTCGGCGGGAGTCTCGACGTGGCCCTCGTCGAACAGGTGCCTCACGGTCACCCAGCGGTCCGCCGCCACCCCACCAGGCCGGAAGCTGCTGAAACCCGTGCTGTCGTGCACCGAGAACTCGTTGTTCATCGATCCTCCCTTCCGGCCCGTACAACGTCTTGCAGGGCAAGGTATTCCCAGGTGTGGTCCTGCCAGATCCGCCGCGACCGCTCCTGCGGGTAGGCGGTGACCGAGTCCTCGACGTCGAACACCCGCGTCAGGCGGTCCGCGGCGTAGGCGGGCCACCCCGGGTCGCCGTGCACCGCGAAGCCCGTCCACGCCTGCCGCAGGTGGTCGGACACCTGGTGCGCCTCGGGTATGACCTCGCCGAGCACAGCGGACGACTGCCCGCGGTCGACGTTGCCGAACACCAGCGGCACGTCGATGCCGTGGCACGCGCGGAACGTCTCGGTCGGCGACCAGGCCACCACGTAGACGTGCGCCCGGCCGCCTCCTGCCACCTGTGCCTCCGCGAGGTGCAGCGACGGCATGCGGAAGAGCCAGTCGGAGCAGACCAGTTCGAACAGTTCCTCCGGCTCCAGGTCCGGGTAGGCGAGGCCGGGCGCGAACACCGCTGCCGCCTCCGCCGCCTGCTCCGGCGTCACGCGGCCTACCAAGCCCTCCAGCACGGACAGCAGGCGTTGCTCGTGCAGCGTGTGCCCGCAGACCAGCTCGACGTCCCGTGCCGCGCCCGCTCTCAGCGCTTCCCACGGCGTCACCGGGAGGACGTCGCCGTCGACCACGGGCGCGAACGGGATCCTCTTGTGCGCGGCCTGACCCCACCTCGAGACCTCGTGCATCCGAGCCATGACCTCGTCGCCCGCTGCGGGCAGGAGTTCCGGTTCCACAGTGGACAGATCGGCGGCGGTGGGGCGCAGCCCGAGTTCGGCGGCGCAGGAGGCGGCGATGTCGGCGGCCAGCTCCCTGCTGAAGAACACGCCCGGCACGCTGCTCGCGATCGCCCGGTGGAACAGGCCTTTCGCGCGCGGCATGGCGAGAAGTGCCGCCACCGAACCGCCTCCCGCCGACTGCCCGAAGACCGTCACGCGGCCCGGATCGCCGCCGAACGCGCGGATGTTGTCGCGCACCCACTCCAGTGCCGCGACCTGGTCCAGCAACCCGCGGTTCGCCGGTGCGCCCTCGATCTGCCCGAAACCCTCGATGCCGACGCGGTAGTTGAAGGTCACGACCACCACGCCGCCGGACGCCAGCCGCGTGCCGTCGTACTCGGGCAGTCCGGACGTGCCGACCGTGTAGGCGCCGCCCTGGATCCACACCATCACCGGCAGGTCAGCGGTGAGATCGGGCGACCAGACGTTCAGCGTCAGCCAGTCGTGCCCCGCGGACCCGATGGTGTCCATGCCGAACACCCCGGCCTGCGGTGGCGGCGGCCCGAACTCCAGCGCGTCCCGCACGCCGTCCCACGGCTCGACCGGCTGCGGCGCGGCGAACCGCCGGGGGCCGACCGGCGGCGCGGCGAACGGGATGCCCCGGAACACCGCCGTCCCCGACCCGGTGGCGCCACGAACCGTTCCCCCGGTGACCCGAACCTCGACCATGCGCGGATGGTGGCCCGATCGCCCGCGGAAAGCGAGGGAATTACGTCTTGGCGCCGTTCAGGTCCGGGAACGCGACGTCCTTGAAGTACGTCGTCGCCTCCTGCCGCCGCAGCTCACCGAGCTTGTCGATGAACGCGCACGCGGCCTTTTCCTGCACCGCCCGTTGCTCGGCGTCCTCGCTCACGGGGAAGTTGCCCGGCGCCGTCTTCCACTCCAGGTACGCGGCGGTGACGGCCATCTCGCTGTTGCGCAGCAGGATCCACGACTGGTCCCAGCGGTAGAACGCGCGCAGCCCGGTGAGGCCGGCGACGACCACGCCCGCGAGCGAGATGACCACCTCCTTGCTCGCGTAGTCGAGGCTCGTCAGCACCGGCAGCGAGGCGCCGACGAGGATCACCAGCATCCCGCTGATCCGGTAGAAGCGCCGGTGCCAGCGGGCCCGGACGTCGTAGAACGTCCGCAACCACATGGCGTACGCGTCCGCGGTCGCGACCACGCCGTCGTTCATCTCCGCGATGCGCCTCGGAAAGATCGGGATGGTCCTCATCTGGTCCCCCCTCGCCCGAAAACGGCTTCCCGATGCGCAGAGTAGGGGACGAGTCAGGCCGTGACGACGACTTTCGCCCGCGCGTGCTCCGATTCCACGTGGCGGATCGCGTCCGGCGCGTCGGTCAGCGGGTAGGTCCGCTCGATCACCGGCACCAGCTCCCCCGACTCGGCCAGCTCGCGCAGCGCGGCCAGGTTCTCCTTGCTGGGCTTGGCTTCCAGCACGACGAGCCGCTGCCGGGTGAACGACGACAACACCTTGCCCTGGATGATCAACCGGTACGGGCCGAACAGCACGCCGCCGGTGAAGCTACCGCCTCCGGACAGCACCAGCGTGCCGTCCGGGGTGAGCAACGACCGCAGCTCGCTCATCGACCTGTTCCCCACCAGGTCGAACACGACGTCGTAGACCTGCCCGGTGCGGGTGAAGTCCGTCGTCCGGTAGTCGACGACGTGGTCCGCGCCGGCCGAACGGACCTGCTCGACGTTGCGCGTGCTGCACACCCCGGTCACGACGGCCTTGCGCGCCTTGGCGATCTGCACCGCCATCAGCCCGACCCCGCCGGACGCGCCGTTGATCAGCACCTTCTGCCCCGCCTGGAGCTCCCGCAGGCCCATCCACGCGGTGTTGCCCGCCAGCGGCAGCGTCGCCGTCTGCTCGAACGTGAGGTTGGAGGGCTTGTGCGCCACCAGGTGTGCGGGCACCCGGACGTACTCGGCGAACGCCCCCTCGACCTCGCCGAACACCTCGTCCCCCACCTGGACCATGCCGCTGACCCCGGGCCCGACCTCCTCGACCACACCCGCGAAGTCCATCCCCCTGATCCGCGCCCTGGGCCCCCTGAGCCCCAGGAACAGCCGGGCGAAGTACGGGTCGCCGCGCATGACGTGCCAGTCGGCGGCGTTCACCGACGACGCCCGCACCCGCACCAGCACCTCGCCGGCCGCGGGCACGGGCCGGTCCACCTCTCTCAGCTCCAGCACGTCCGCGGAGCCGTACCTGTCCTGCACGATGGCCTTCATCGCGTCCTCCCTCGCTTGCGGGAGAAGGTAAAGCGCGGGAACGCCCTCGCACATCCGGGACGTTCCCTAGGTCGTGTCCCGGGGCGCGACCTGGTGCCCACCGACATAACTCGGACCTATCGCGGGAGCTGCTCGCCCGTCTGCTCCTTGACCAGGTACTCGGCGTACCACTCGGGCCAGTTCTCGTCGTACTCGCCGCCGTTGCGCTTCTCGTGCTCGCCGTGGGCCACCGCGGCCCTGCGCAGCGCCGCGGCCACGTCGGCGATCGACGCGTAGGACGTCTCACCGGGCTCGATGCGGCCGGGCAGGCGGGTCGTGACCTCCTGCAGGACCCAGGTGTTGCCGTCCGGGTCGGCGAACTCGGCGCGGGTGACGTAGCTGCGGCGCTCGGGGTCCGCGCCCTCGACGGGGCCGTCCGGCGTCGGGTGGTAGAGCGGGCCGACCTCGATCCCCGCGGCCACCAGGGCCTCGTGCGCTCCGACGACGTCCGAGACGACCAGGAAGTGCCGGCCTGAACCGGGTTCGGCGGTCGTGACGCCCTCGCCGAAGTGGATGGAGGCGTCGGAGCCGCGCGGGGTGAACTGGACGACCCACGGCGGCGTGACGTCCTGGCGCCAGCCGAGTTTGGTGTAGAAGGCTTTGGCGCGCTCCACGTCCGTGACGGGGATGACGGTGACTTCGAGCTTCATGTCGATCTGGTCGAGCTTCACGGCAGTGCTTCCTTCGCGGTAGTCGGTCATCACACACGTCCCGGGAGGCGCGTCGTGACCTCCTGGAGCACCCAGCCGTTGCCGTCCGGGTCGCTGAACGAGGCGAACGAGCCGTAGCTGGTGCGGGCGAGGTCCGGGCCGGAGATCCGGCCGGTGGTGCCGGCGTGGTGGAAGACGCCGGTCTTGTCGTGGAAGACCTCGCTGACCCGCACGCCGCGTTCGGCGAGGTCCTCGCGGGCCGCCTCGATGTCGTCGACGACCAGGTGCAGGCCCTCGGCGCTGCCCGGTTCGGCGTTCGAGACGCCGGTGCCGAAGATGATCGAGGCGGGCGAGCCGGGCGGGGTGAACTGGACCAGGCGGTAGCCCTCGTCGTCGGCGAACTCGGCGTCGAAGCGCCAGCCCAGCGCCCTGTAGAAGTGCACGGCCCGGTCGACGTCGCCGACCGGGATGACGGTCACCTCGAACTTGTAGTCCATCGGGGTTCATCTCCTTCGGTTGATGACACGAGACTGCTCCCGCAGGGGGCCGCTTCGAACCCGTGGAACACCCTGGTCACCCCCTGGCCCGTAGGCTCGGGCCCGTGTCGGACGAAGGTCTGCTCGGCAGAAGCGCCGAGGGCGAGGCGCTGGATCGGCTGCTCACGCGGGCGCGGTCCGGCGCTGGTCAGGTGCTCGTGCTGCGCGGTGAGGCCGGGATCGGCAAGACCGCGCTGCTCGACCGGGTGTCGGCGAGGGCCTCGGGTTTCCGCGTCGCGCGGGCCGCGGGCGTCGAGTCCGAGAGCGCGTTCCCGTACGCCGGGCTGCACCAGCTGTGCGTGCCGTTCCTCGACCGGCTGGACCGGCTGCCCGCGCCGCAGCGCGAGGCGCTCGGCACCGCGTTCGGGATGGCCTCCGGCCCGCGCCCGACGCGGTTCCTGGTCGGGCTGGCGGTGCTGACGCTGCTCGCCGAGGTCGCCGACGAGCAGCCGCTGGTCTGCCTGGTGGACGACGCGCAGTGGCTCGACTCCATGTCCTCGGCGGTGCTCGGGTTCGTCGCCCGCCGGTTGCTCGCCGAACGGATCGCGCTGGTCTTCGTGCTGCGCGAGACCAACGACTACCTCGACGGACTGCCCGAGCTGTTCGTGCGCGGCCTGGACGACGCGGACGCGCGGGCGTTGCTCGAGTCCGTGGTCAAGGGGCCGGTGGACGGCCGGGTGCGCGACCGGATCGTCGCCGAGGCGCGGGGCAACCCGCTGGCGTTGCTCGAGCTGCCCCGCGCGTGGACCGCGGCCGAGCTCGCCGACGGGCTCGACGCCGAGCCGCTGACCAGCCGCATCGAGGCCGGGTTCGCCCGGCAGATCGCGCCGCTGCCCGCCGGCACCCGGCTGCTGATGCTGACCGCGGCCGCCGAACCGCTGGGCGACGCGACCCTGCTCTGGCAGGCGGCCGGCCTGCTCGGACTGGGCGCCGACCCCGCCGCCGCCGCGCTCGAGACCGGGCTGATCGAGTTCGGCGCGCGCGTCCGGTTCCGGCACCCGCTCGTGCGCTCCGCCGTGTACCGCTCGGCGTCCACTTCGGACCGGCTGCGCGTGCACCAGGCGCTGGCCGACGTGACCGATCCGGCCATCGACCCGGACCGCCGCGCGTGGCACCGGGCGCAGGGCACCGCCGCGCCGGACGAGGAGGTCGCGGCCGCGCTGGAGAACACCGCCGGTCGCGCACAGGCCCGTGGCGGGTTGCTGGCCGCGGCCGCGTTCCTCGAACAGGCCGCCGTGCTCACCCCCGAACCCGGCCGCCGGGCCGCCCGCGAGCTCGCCGCCGCACGGGCCAAGCGCGACGCGGGCGCATTGGACGCGTCGCTGCGGTTGTTGTCCGCGGTCGAGGCGGGGCCGCCGGACGAGCTGCGCAGCGCCCAGGTCGAGCACCTGCGCGGGCACATCGCGTTCGACCGGCGTCAGGTCGCCGAGGCCGCTCCCCTGCTGTTCAGCGCGGCCCGCAGGCTGACGCCGTTCGACGCGGACCTGGCCCGCGAGACCCATCTGGAAGCGCTCTCCGCGTCGATCTGGGCCGGTGCGCCGCTCGCCGACGCCGCCCGCAGCGCTCCCCCGGCACGCACCCCGGCCTGCGCCCTGGACCTGGTGCTCGACGCGTTGACGACCCGCATCACGTCGGGCTACGCGGACGCCGTGCCGCTGATGACGCGCGCCCTGGACGAGCTGCGCGCGGTGAAGGTCGGCGCCGACGACGTCAGCCGCGCGCCGTGGCTGTTCGGCAACCGCGCCGGCGGGATCGTCGCGACGGAGCTGTGGGACTTCGACACCCGCCGCGCGTTCGCCCAGCAGCAGGTGCGCCTGTCGCGGGACGCGGGCGCGCTCGTGCAGCTGCAGTTCGCGCTGAACTTCCTGGCGGACAACGAACTCCTCGCAGGCGACCCCGCCGCCGCGCAGGCGTTGATCGAGGAGGACCGCCGCATCGCGGAGGTCACCGGCACCCCGCCCGTCGGCTACGCGTTGCTGCTGCAGGCCGCCTACCGCGGCGAGGACCTGGCCACCGCGGCACGGGAGGAGGCCCTGCGCGACGGGCAGGGCCGGCTGGCCGTGATCGCCGACTGGACCGCCGCGATCCTCCACAACGGACTGGGCCGCCACGACCTGGCCCGCGACGCCGCACTGCGCGTGCCCGACACCCTCGTCTACAGCTGCCTGATCACGTCCGAACTGGCCGAGGCGGCCTCCCGCACCGGCGACACGGCACTGGTCTCCCAAGCCCTGCAACGCTCTTCGGGCTGGGTCGACACCCACTGGTCGTCGGGGATCACGGCCCGGCTCCGCGCGTTGAACGGCGACCCCGGCGCCTTCGCCGAGTCGATCGCGCACTTCGAACAGACGGCCCTGCGCGGCGAACTCGGTCGCTCGCACCTGCTCTACGGCGAGTGGCTGCGCCGCGAGGGTCAGCGCGTCGAGGCCCGCGAACACCTCCGCACCGCACACGAGCTGCTTGTGGCGTCAGGGATGTCGGCCTTCGCCGACCGCGCGGTGCGGGAACTGCACGCCACCGGCGAGACAGCCCGCAAGCGCACCGCCGAGCCCACCGACGAGCTGACCTCGCAGGAGTACCAGATCGCGCGGCTGGCGCGGGAGGGGTACTCGAACCCGGAGATCGGGACACGGCTGTTCCTCAGCCCGCGCACCGTGGAATGGCACCTGCGCAAGGTGTTCGGGAAGGTGGGGGTGACCTCGCGCCGGCAGTTGCGCGACGCGAGGTTCTGAACTCAGGTCAGCTGACGACCCACTTGTACGCGCGGTCGCTCGCCGTCCCCACGATCACACCGCTGTTGTTGATGTCGATGGATTCCACGCGGTCAGCGCCTTCGGGAAGTCCGAGCGCGAGTTCGTCGCCGTCCTTGGTCCAGCGGTACGGGCGCGGTCCGCTCTCCCCAGGGCTCCACCCGACCGCCACACCCTGGTCGTTGATGCTCTGCGGCTCGGCGTCAGGGCCGTACCTGTTCATCGACCCGTCAGCGTTCCAACGAACGCCGAACGTTCCCTCCTCATTCGAGATCCTGCCGGTGCCGACCACGTCACCGTGCCGGTTCACCGCATACGCCCTGGTCGGTTCGCCGTCGGCCATCCTGGGGAGCGAGGTCACGCTGCCATCGGGGTTCCACCGCACCGCCAGGATGTTCAGCTCACTGCCGGAAACGAGTCCGCTCACGTATCCGTTCGGCGAAGCGTCCGTCACATAGCCCCAGGTGGCTCCCTGCGGCAGCTTCATGCTCGTGAGGATGCCGTTCGGCCGCCACCTCACCGGAATCTGCTTGCCGTCCTCGCTGGTGGCAGTGCCGTAGGCCGTCCCGAAGTCGTCGATCGCGGTTGCTCGCGCGGTGCTGAAACCGAACGGGACGCTCAGCAGTACGTAGGTCCCGTCCGGGTTGAACCGGATGGGCACGATACGCGAGGACACAGAGGTGGAGCCTACGGCGGCACCGAGGTTGTTGACCTTGTAAAGCCTGGTGACATAGCTTTGCGGGCCGACCAGTTCGGACGCGCCGTTGCCGTCGAACTTCACGGCGCGGAGCACGTTGTTCCCGAAGGAAGCACCCACCGCGACGCCCGAGTCGTTGATCGAGTACACCCGGTTGCCGGTAGCGCCCGGCAGACCGCCCAGGTCCGTGATCGTGATGTCCGCGTGGGCCGGCGCGGTGACGGCCGCGGTGGCCAGAAGTGCCGCGGACAGCGCGAAGAAGAGTCTTCGACTCATTTCAATCCCCCAAGAGTTCGTGAGCCGTGCGGTGGCCACGATATAGAGGGGATGATCGCGTTGGCCAGCGTTCTGGGAGGCAGCCGTGACGCTCAGGTCAGCCGACGGTCCACTTGACGGCGCGTGATCCCGCGGATCCCACGACCACGCCGTTGTTGTTGATGTCCTGCGCACTCGCGGTGGAATCTCCCGCGGGGAATCCGAGCTCGAGCCTGCTGCCCGACTTCTCGTGGAGGACGGGCACCTGGTCGCCGTTCACCACGACGGAGCCGACCACCGTGCCGTGGTCGTTGATGCCCGTGGGACCGAAGCCCTGTTCGTACTTGTTCAACGAGCCGTCGGCGTTCCACCGCACGCCCCACGCGCTGAAACCGGCGTCCAGTGCGGCCCCGGCCACCTCGCCGAGCTGGTTGACGGCGGTCGCCCAGGCCGCCTGGTCGACCGCCAGTCCACTGAGGACGGTCGCGCTGCCGTCCGGGTTCCACCGCACGGCCGTCGTCGGGATGGTGGGACCGGAGACGCGTCCGACCACGTACCCGTTCGCGGAGGCGTCCTTCAGGTCGGCCCCGTTCGCACCGGCCGGAAGCACCATCGCCGTGACGGCACCGGCTGGGCTCCAGGCCACCGGGACCTGGCGGCGGCCTTCGGTGGCAACGCCGTACACAGTGCCGGAATCGCTGATCGCCTGCCCGATCGCGCCGGTGAAGCCGGCGGGCGTGGGGAGCACGACGTGCGTGCCGTCCGCGTTGAACCGGAGTGCTCGACTCCCGGACTTGTCCGTGGTGGTGCCCACGGCGATGCCGCTGCTGTTGACCGCCTCCACCGCTGTGTCGGCGTTGGCCGGCCCCACGAGCTCGACCGCACCGCCGTTGCCGTCGTAGCGCACCCCACGGGTCGGCACGCCGCTGCTGTACGCGATACCGACCGCGGCACCGGCGTCGTTGACCGACGTGGCGACGTGCCGACCGCCGGACGGCAGCGCGCCCAGGTCGGTGATCGTCGTGGCCGCGTGCGCCGGTGTGCTGACGACCGCGGCTGCCAGAAGTGCGGCAGACAACGCGAAAGAAGCTCTTGCACTCATCTCGTCCCCCAGAAGTCGGTGAGTTCAACGACGAGGAACGTAGCCAGACGAGGTCGAGATGACCAAGCACGACGTCCGCAGATGAACAGGGGGCCGCACCCCGTTCATCCGCGGTGGCGCCGGTCAGTTCCCGGCGTCGAGCCACTCCCGCAGGCTGGTCGGCTGCAGCTGCGCGCCGGCGTTCGGCACGAGCTGCCTGCCCGTCAGGAACGTGCCGAAGTACTTGGCCCGCGGGTCGCCCACGACCTCGCGCTCGTCCTGGCGGTGCGCCAGAACCGTGCGCACCCAACCGTCCATTGTGAACTCCTCCGGCCCGCCGATCTCCAGCACGCCACCGATCGGCGCGGTCGCGGCGGTCCTGCCGACCACGGCGGCGACGTCGGAGGCCGCGACCGGCTGGACGCCGCCGTGCGGGAGGCGCACGACGCCGTCCTGCTCGGCGGAGTTCGCGATGGCGCCCGCGAACTCGAAGAACTGGGTGGCGCGGACGATCGAGTACGTGAGGCCCGACTCCCTGATGAGCTCCTCCTGCGCCACCTTCGCGCGCAGGTAGCCGGACTCGGGCAGCTCGTCCGTGCCGACGATCGACAGCGCGACGTAGTGGCCGACGCCCGCCGCGGCGGCGGCCTTGGTCAGGTTCGTGGTGGCCGTGGTGAAGAAGTTCATCACGTCGTCGTCAGCGAACGACGGCGAGTTCGACACGTCCACCAGCACGTCGGCGCTCTTCAGCACCTCCTCGACGCCTTCACCGGTCAGCGTGTTCACGCCGCTGTTCGGGGACGCGGGCACGGCGTCGTGGCCGTGCTCGCCGAGCCGCTTCACGACCTGGCTGCCGATCAACCCGGTGCCGCCGATGACAACGATCCTCATGGGTCCATCCCTCTCGTGTTCGGGTGTTCACGAGCTAAGACAGGACAGGCCCCGAGGTTGTGACAGCCCTACTGGAACGCTCCCAGCTTCGACGGGTTGACCAGCCACAACACCTGGTCGATGCCCTCGGAGGAGGCGGAGACGGTGATCACCGCGTAGGTGCCGTCCTCCTTGCGCAGCCGCACCGCGCTGAGCCCGTTCGCCTCCACGAAAGACGCCTCGGCGCCGGCCCAGAACGACGGCGCCCAGCCCGAGATGATCTTCGCCAGGGAGGCCGCGCCGACCAGCGGGCGACCGGCCGCCCGGATCGCGCCGTTGCTGTCGGACCAGCTCACGACGTCCTGCGCGAACAGCTCCTCCAGCGCCGCCAGGTCACCGGCCTGCGCCGCCGCCACGAACGCCTCCAGCAGCCTGCGCTGGTCCGCGCGTTCGACGGGCACGCGCCGTTCGTCCGCGAGGTGCTTGCGCGCCCGGCTGACCAGCTGCCGCGTCGCGACCTCGCTGGTCCGCACGATCTCGGCGATCTCGCGGTACGGGTAGTCGAACGCCTCGCGCAGCACGTACGCGGCCCGTTCGGTCGGGGTGAGCTTCTCCAGCAGCATCAGCACGGCGAGCTCCAGCACGGCGCCCCGCTCGGCCCCGACCTGCGGGTCCGCGGAGGTGTCCACGGGCTCGGGCAGCCACGGCCCGACGTAGGTCTCGCGGCGGGCCCGCGCGGTCTGCGACTCGTTGATCGCGAGGCGGGTGATCGAGGTCGCCAGGTAGGCCTCGGGATTGCGCACGGCCGCGCGGTCCGCGAGCTGCCAGCGCAGCCACACCTCCTGCACCAGGTCCTCGGCGTCCGCCACGCTGCCGGTCATGCGGTACGCGATGCCGAACAGCCTGGGCCGGGCCGCCTTGAACGCCGACTCGGCCTCGTCGAGCTGCTGCGTCATCAGCCACCTCTCTCCTCACGGCCACCGTAGCGCCGCGAGGAGAGAGGTGTGCTGTGGCGCTTCCTACTCGCAGCTCCAGCGCAGCGGCCCGGAACCCGACTTGCTGAACAACGTCTCGTCGTCACCCGCGACGAAGAGCTCCGACACACCGGAGACCCCGTTCGGCAGCGGCAGCTCGGTCATGAACCTCGTGTCGCGCCAGATCGCCGCCTTGCCCGTCAGCGAGCCGCGCTGACCGGTGACCAGACCGCCGCCGTTGATGGTGTAGGCGGACGCGGCACCCGCGATGCGCTTGATGGCGCCGTTGCCGTCCCACAACAGGCCCTGCGGGCTGGAGAACTCGAACTCGAACTGGTAGCCGACGACCTTGCCGCCCCGGATCGCCTGGACGTACTGGCGCTTGCCCTCGTGCGCGAGCTCCGTCACGACACCGTTGCGCCACAGGCGTCCGCCGTTGCTGCTCGGGTGGCGCAGCAGGACGGTGCCGTCGTCGTCCAGGTCCTGGCTCAGCCCCGCGGACCGCTCGATCACCTGGGGCGCGCCACCGGTCGCCGGCCACAGGAGTCCCACGCCGTCACCGCCCGACGCCGATGTGGCGTTGCCGAGGACGTCGCCGCGTTCGTTGAGCGCGGTGGCGGGGTTGATCTGGTACCCCTCCAGGCCGGGCAGCTCGGTGATCGTGCCGGACGCCTCGTGCGCGTCCTTGTAGAGCAAAGTGGCCGTGCGGTCCGGGAAACGGCCGAACAGCAGCACCGTTCCCGACCGGTTCTCGTCGATCACCTGCAGGTCCGTCAGGTCTCCCGGCGCCTGGAGCACTCTCGGCTGCCCGCCGGTCCAGATCACCGCGTCGAACGTGAAGCCCGTGCCTTCGCGCCGCGAGTTGCCCGAGTAGTTGCCGAAGCTGTCCGTTCCCTTCACCGTCGTGAACTTCGGGTCGTGACCGGAAGGCACCGGCACGTCCGACACGACCCACTCGCACGCCGACTGCTCCGCCGCCACCGCGGCGGAAGCCGTGAAAGTCGTGCACCCCAAGAAGATTGCAGCGGTCAGCGCTGATCCACGCATCGTTGATTCCCCCAGAACCACGTAGACGACGCTCTACACCTACACCAAATCCGCGTGCGGCAGAGCCGTTTCGTGAGCAAACTGACGCGGTGATCACCGAACGTCCCAGCCCGCCGCTGCAGGCGGGCGAACGCGAGACCCTGCGCGCGTTCCTCGACTTCCACCGCGCCACCCTCGCGATGAAGTGCGACGGCCTGAGCGACGACGACCTGCGCCGCCGCTCGATGCCGCCGTCCGCGCTGACGTTGCTCGGTCTCGTCCGGCACATGGCCGAGGTGGAGCGCACCTGGTTCCGCAAGGTCATCAACGGCGAGGACCTGCCACTGGTGTGGTCGCGGGACAACGACTACCAGGTCGCCTACGACGCCTCGGACTCCACGCGGTCCGAGGCGTTCGCGGCGTGGCAGGCGGAGGTCGAGCACGCGCGCCGGATCGAACGCGAGGCCGAATCCCTTGACGTGACGGGCTTCCAGCCGCGCTGGGGCGAGGAGGTCTCGCTGCGGCTGGTCATGCACCACCTGTGCCACGAGTACGCGCGGCACAACGGCCACGCGGACTTCCTGCGCGAGGGCATCGACGGCGTCACGGGGGCGTGAGCCCGGCCGCCGCGGGTGGCAGGTCGGCCTGGGCGAGCGTGATCCCGCGGTCCGGCACCACGCCGAAGTGCGTGATCTGCCGGCCCGCGCGGAGCTCGGTGATCCAGTTCGCCGCTGCTCGGCGGGCTCGCGCGCACGTCGATCCCGGTGACGTGGGCGCTCGGCACCGAGCCGGCCGCCGTCGTCATCGAGGAGGCGATGGCCAAGCTCGACGCCGGGCACCGCAGCTTCAAGCTCAAGATGGGCGCGCAGGACCCCGCCGACGACGTGCGGCGCGTGTGCGCGATCGCGGAGAAGCTGGCCGGCGTCGCGGGCGTGCGAGTGAACATCAACGCGCGGTGGGACCGGCTCACGTCGTTGCGCTACCTGCCCAGCTCGCCGACGCGCTGCCGATCCCGGTGATGGCGGACGAGTCGCTGCGCG
Source organism: Lentzea sp. HUAS12 (assembly GCF_024125735.1). Classification (NCBI taxonomy): domain Bacteria; kingdom Bacillati; phylum Actinomycetota; class Actinomycetes; order Pseudonocardiales; family Pseudonocardiaceae; genus Lentzea; species Lentzea sp. HUAS12. The sequence goes on along the minus strand of NZ_CP099738.1, from coordinate 587,534 downwards.
CGACCGCCGCGATGGCATCGATCGCCGCCGCGGCGGGTATTCCGTGTCACGGCGGCACCTCGATCGAGAGCCCGGTCGGCACGGCGGCGTCGCTGCACCTCGCCTGCGCCTCTCCGGCCGTGACGTGGGGCAGCGAGCTGTTCGGGCCGTTGCTCATGCGCGAGGAGCTGCTGACCACGCCGCTGCGCTACGACGGCGGCGACCTGCACCTGCCGGTCGGTCCGGGGCTCGGCGTCGAGCTGGACCCCGCGGCCGTCGCGGCCTTCACCAGGAGGTGACCGTGCTCTTCCACGTGCGGATGGACGTCTCGCTGCCCCACGACCTGGACCCGAACCGCCGCGCCGAGCTGGTGCGCGCGGAGAAGGACCGGGCGCTGGAGCTGCAGAAGATGGGCGTGTGGCCCCACCTGTGGCGGGTGGTCGGGCAGTACAGCAACATCAGCGTCTTCGACGTGCCCACCCACGACGAGCTGCACGCGTTCCTGTCGTCGCTGCCGTTGTGGGAGTTCATGCGGGTCGAGGTGACACCGCTCGCGACCCATCCTTCCGATCTGGCGGCCCAACCATGACGGCAGTCCGTGAACGCGTCGTGTGGCGCTCTCTCACCGAGGTGCCCGCCTCCTGGCCGGGGTGCGTGGTGACGATAGGGGTGTTCGACGGCGTCCACCGAGGTCACGCGCACCTGATCGCGACCGCGCGCGAGGTCGCCGGGGACCGGCCGGTGGTGCTGGTGACGTTCGACCCGCACCCGGCCCGGGTGCTCGGGCTGCCGCGGGACACATCCGCCCTGAGCACCGTCTCCCGGCGAGCCGAGCTCGGCCACCTCCTCGGGGTGGAAGCGGTCCTGGTCCTGCCGTTCACGCCGGCGCTGGCCGCGGTGACGCCCGCGTCGTTCGTGGCGGACGTGCTGGTAGGGGCGTTGCACGCCGAGGCCGTCGTGGTGGGGGCGAACTTCACGTTCGGCCACCGCGGCGCCGGGACCGTGCAGACGCTGCGGGACCTCGGACTCCCGGCCGTCGGCGTCGAACTGGTGCACGGGTGTTCGTCGACGAGGGTGCACGAGCTGGTGCGCAGCGGAGACGTGCGCGCCGCCGCACTCCTCCTGGGCAGACCGCACCGCGTGGAGGGCGTGCGCGCCACCGGCGTCATCGCGGTGCCGCCGGGAACCGCGCTGCCTCCCGACGGCCGCTACACGGGCACCGTGGACGGTCACGCGGTGCAGCTGGTCGTCGCCGCCGGCACGGTGCTGGCCACAGGCCCGGACGGCCCCGCCGCGGTGGAGTTCGCGGACCGATTTACCACCGCCTAACCGGCTTGGACCAGCGTGGGCGGCATGCGCAAAGTCATGTTGCTCCTGCCCGCCGTGGCACTGGCGGCCCTCGCCGGCGTCGGCACGGCCCAGGCCGAGTCGGCTCCGGGATGCGCCGGCACCGTGCAGATCGGGTCCACTGGGTACGTGAAGAAGAACGGCACGATCATCGCGTCGGTCAAGCAGTTCAAGGGCTGCGGCAAGAACTGGGCCTACACCTACGTGTGGGACTCCCACGCCGGGCAGCCGGGCTCGTTCAGCTCCAGCGCCGCGATGGTCGTCAACGGCTCCCGCGACTACAGCAGCAACGTCAACGGGTACAACAAGCAGGACGTGTGGTCCAAGGGCACCAGCACGCTCTCCCAGTGCACCCGCGCGTACGGCGAGGTGTGGGGCGACGGCAACGTCTACTGGGGACAGACCGACGAGCGCTGCTGACGCCGGGGCGTGGAGTCCCGCGGAGCCGGCGCACGAGGGGTCGCCGGCTCCGCGACCTGGGCTTCGGGGCCTGCGGCCGGCGGCCGTCCTCAGGTCCGACACCAGGCCCCGCCCACCTACCCCCGCTGCGCCCGCGCGTACAGCGCCCCGGTCACCTTCCCCGAGAACTGCGCCCCACCCAGGTGCCGCACGCACTGGCCGATCGGGCACCACCGCCCATCCGAGTCCACGTTGAAGCTCTGGATGTTCACGCCCACCACGGCACCACCGCTGATCCGCGGCCCACCGCTCGACCCGCCGCCCATGTCGCACGGCACGCCCCAGACGTTCTCCGGCCCCACCTCGGGGTGGCCGGGGTTGAGCACCGGCGTGCCCCAGCACTGCGCGAGCCGCTGACCGGTGAACTCCGGCCTGCCCTGGTGACCGGGCTGCCCGGCCGCGCGGGGGTAGCCGTACTCGCGGGCGAAGCGGTCCGCCGGGCGGTCGAAGGCGATGTGCTCGGCCGCGGGAGACGGCCTGTCGAGCACCACGAACGCCTGGTCGTACTCGGTGCGCTGGTCGTCGGTGGTCCAGGTCCTGTGCACGACGGCCTGGCGCACGACGAACTCCCCGAACGGCCTGGTGCCGTCGTGGAAGCCCGGCACGAAGAGCATCTTGGTGTGCCAGCGGGGGTCCTGGCCGATGAGGTCCGCCGTGTGGACGCAGTGGCCGCCGGTCACCGCCGTGCGCCTGTTCGCGCTCGCCACGACGGTCGCGGTGCAGCTCGAGTCCTCGCCGTCGCGGTCGACGAAGAACAGGCGGCCGATGGTGCGGCTCGCCGGTGCGGGGGCGCCGGTCGCGTCGTCGACCGGTGGCGTGCCGGGCGGGGCGGTGGGGCCGGTCGGCATCGCCGCGATGCGTTCCGGGGTCCAGTAGGCCGCCACGCCGTTCGTGTCGAGGTCGTGGACGACCACGTCGTCCTGGGGAGAGGCCACGGCCGCGCCCGGCACGCCGAGCAGCAGCAACGCGACCACGCTGATCATTCGCATGCCGCCGACCGTGGCAGTCGGTTGTGAGGATCCTGTGCGGAAGAGGTCCTCGTCCCGTGCGGTGGCGGCGCCGATGACTATGTTGCGACGCATGGGCATGTGCGTGCTGGTGGCCGAGGACAACGTGATGCAGGCCGACATGCTCGGCCGGTACCTGCGCCAGGAGGGTTACCGGGTGCGGATCGTCCACGACGGACTCGCCGCGCTCGACGAGATCCGCCGCGACCCGCCCGACCTGCTCGTGCTCGACGTGATGATGCCCGAGGTCGACGGGCTGGAGGTCGTGCGCACGTTGCGCAACGAGTCGGACATCCCGGTGCTCATGCTCACCGCGAGGTCCACAGAGGACGATCTGCTGCACGGGCTCGACCTCGGCGCCGACGACTACGTCACGAAGCCGTACAGCCCGCGTGAACTCGTGGCGCGCGTGCGCACGTTGCTCAGGCGCGTGCGGCGCCCGGTCACCACCGAGCTCTTGCTCGGCGACCTGTCCGTCGACCCCGACCGCCACGAGGTGCGGGTGCGCGGGGAACTGGCCGAGTGCACCGCGTCGGAGTTCCGGATCCTGCACACGATGGCCGCGAGCCCCGGGCGGGTGTTCAGCCGTGCGCAGCTGCTCAGCGCGGTGCACGGGCTGGACGGGTACATCACGGCCCGCACCATCGACGCGCACGTCATGAACCTGCGCAAGAAGATCGAGGTCCAGCCTCGCACGCCCGCCTACCTGCTGACCGTGCACGGCGTGGGCTACAAGCTCGTGGACGGGTCCGGTGCATAGCGTCCTGGCGCGGCTGCTGGCCGCGTCCGCGCTCGTCGCGCTGTGCTCGATCACCGCGACGGCGTGGCTCGCCGCGCAGAGCACCTCGACGTCGATCAGGCAGGAGCTCGGCAACGCGCTGGCGGGCGACGCGGCCACCTACCGGGACCTGGTGACGTTCGCCGTCGAGCACCGCGACTGGACCGGCGTCGCGCTGCCGCGGGGCGGGAGCCGCCTGATCCTCACCACGACCGACCGCAGGGTCATCGCCGACACCGGCACGAACCTCGACCCGGCCCAGCTGCCGGCCGTGCCGTCCGCGGAGGTCGACCCGCTGCGGCTCGACCCCGCGCAGGCCCGGGACGCGCCCGCCGACCGGATCGACCCGAGGGTCACCGGCCCGTTCCAGCTCAGCGACCGGGAGAAGGCGAGCCTCGCCCAGGACGCGGACGTCTACCGGACGCGGTGCCGCGGCGCCGCCGAAGCCTCTCCGCCGGAGGGGACCACCACGGCCTGGGGCCGCCCGATCGTGAACGTGGACAGGACGAGCGCCGCCCCCGCGACGCCGTCCTGCACCGAACTCCAGGAGACGCTGAGCACGCTCACCCTCGGCGAGTCCGCCGCGTTCAACGAGCTCGGCCTCCTCGTGAACGACTGCCTGCGGCAGCGCGGCCTGCCCGCCGAGCAGATCACGATGAACGCGCTGTGGCAGCCCGTCGCGTCCAACGCCGAGTGCCTGGCGAACGCCCGCCGCACCCAGTTGCAGCCGTACGTGGCACCACCCGCGTACCTGTTCGTCACCGACGCCGCCGGCAGGACCACCCAGGCCACCGTCGTCCGGTTCGACGCGGGCCGCGTCGTGCTGGTCGCCGCGGTCGTGCTGGTCCTGACCGTCGGCGTCAGCGTGGTCGTGGCACTGCGGATGACCAGGCCGTTGCGCACGCTCACCACCGCTGCGGAGAGGCTGCGGCACGGCGGCGACGCGCGGGTCGACATCCGGTCGCGCAGCGAGATCGGGCAGCTCGCGCGGGCGTTCAACGACATGGCGGAGCACCGGGCCCGCACCGATGCCCAGCGCAAGGCCATGACCAGCGACATCTCCCACGAGTTGCGCAACCCGCTCGGCACGATCCGCAGCTGGCTGGAGGGTGCGCGCGACGGAGTGGTCGAACTGGACCGCACGACGCTCACGTCGTTGCTGGACGAGGCGATGGTGCTGCAGCACCTGATCGACGATCTCCAGGACCTCGCCCTGGCCGACGCGGGCGAACTGCGGCTGCACCCCGAGCCCGTCGACCTGCGGGACCTGTTCGACCAGCTCGCCGCGGCCCACCCCGGCCTCGTGGTGGAGGGAGGAGGGGTCGTGACCGCCGACCCGGTGCGGCTGCGGCAGGTCCTCACGAACCTCGTCACCAACGCGTTCCGCCACACCCCCGCCGGCGGGACGGTCCGCCTCGTCTCGTCGGGCGGCCGGATCAGGGTGGCCGACACCGGTTCCGGCATCGCCGCCGACGACCTGCCGCACGTGTTCGACAGGTTCTGGCGCGCCGACCGCTCGCGGACGCGGGACACCGGAGGCAGCGGGCTCGGACTCGCGATCGTGCACGCGATCGTGAGCGCCCACCACGGCACGATCACCGTGGAGAGCGAGGTCGGGCGCGGGACGACGTTCACGATCACGCTCCCGGCACGCTGAGCGCACATCTTCCGCACAACCGCCCGGCAGCATCGCCGCCATGAACCCCAGGCTGGTGATCGGCGCCGCCGTGCTGCTGCTTTCGGCGTGCAGCCAGGCCGCGCCCGCGCCCTCGAACGTGGCGTCCCTGCAGTCCTCCGGCGTCGTCGCGCCCTCCACCGCCGTGTCCCCCTCGGACGGTGAACAACCGCGGCTGCGCATGGACATGACCGAGGAGGAGAAGAAGCGACTGCACGACGCCCACACCGCGTGCCTCGCCCAGAACGACCCGAACGCCACGGGCACCGGCCCCGGTCCCGGCGGCGCCCTGCGGCCCGCGCAGTACAGCGACGAGGCGTGGAAGGCGTGCGCGAAGAAGTGGCCGCTGCCGCCGTGGGAGATGGACTCGCGCAACCCGACGTTCAAGGACAACTGGCACAAGAACGTCCAGTGCCTCAACAGCCGCGGCATGAAGGTCATCGAGACCGAGCCCGGCAGCTGGACCTACGACGGCGAGCAGACCCTGCCGCACGACCAGCGCCTGCAGATCGAGAAGGACTGCGAGCAGGAAGTGTTCGGCGGAGGGCGCAGGTGAAGCGGTGGCTCGTCGCCGCCGGCGTCGCGCTCGTGCTGGTCGGTGGCGTGTCCGCGCTCACCTGGACGCGCCGCGCGCCCGCCGAGCCGCCGCGGCCACCGGCGCCGAAGACCATCGCGGTGGTGAAGACCGACCTGACCGACGTCCGCGAGTTCAAGGCCACCCTCGGTTTCGGCTCCGCGCAGGAGGTCACGGGACGCCGGCCGGGCACGCTCACCTGGCTCCCCGCACCCGGCACGGCGATCGGCCGCGGCGCCGCGGTGTACAAAGTGGACAACCGCCCGGTGTGGTTGTTCTTCGGCGACACCCCGTTGTGGCGCAAGCTCGACAAGACGGGCCTCAGGGGGCCGGACGTCAAGATCGTGAAGGACAACCTCGGCGCGCTCGGCTACCAGCTCGGTGGCGCGCCCGACGAGCTGACGCAGGCGACGGTCGACGCGGTCAAGCGGTGGCAGAAGACCGAGAAGGCCGAGGAGAACGGCGTCGTCGACCCCGGTGACGTCGTCGTGCTGCCCGGAGAGGTGCGCGTCGAGGCGGTCACCGCGACGCTGTCGGCGTCCGGCGAGGGCCCGCTGATGAGCGTCACCGCGACGGGCAAGGCCGTCGACGCCTCGATCGACGCGCGGCAGGCCGCGGTGTTCAAGAAGGACCTGAAGGTCACCGTCGTGCTGCCCAACGGCACCGAGACCACCGGGACCGTGCGCTCGGTCAGCACCGAGGCCAAGGCCGAGAAGAACGGCACCGGCGAGGAGGCCCCGGTGGTCGCCGTGGACGTCGGCCTCGACGCCGACGTGGGCGAGTTCGACTCGGGCCCGGTGCGGATCCGCCTGACGAGCACCGAACGCCGGGGCGTCCTGGCCGTGCCGGTGACCGCGCTGCTGGCGTTGCGCGAGGGCGGTTACGCCGTGCAGACCGAGCAGGGCGGCCTCGTCGCGGTGAAGACCGGCCTGTTCGCCGGAGGGCTCGTCGAGATCAGCGGTGGCGGCGTCACCGAGGGCCTGCGGGTGGTGACGACGTCATGACCCCCGTTCTGCAGGTCGTGGACGCCGTCAAGGAGTACCTGGGCGGGGTGCGAGCGCTCGACGGCGTCTCCCTGACGGTGCGCTCCGGCGAGGCGGTGGCGATCGTCGGCCCCTCCGGCTCCGGCAAGTCGACGCTGCTCAACCTCCTCGGCACGCTCGACCGCCCGTCGAGCGGCACGGTGATGCTCGACGGGCACGACATCGCCGCGCTGTCCGACCGGCGGCTCTCGGCGTTGCGGGGACGGCGGATCGGCTTCGTGTTCCAGCAGTTCCACCTCGCCGACGGCCTCACCGCCCTCGACAACGTGGCGACGGGCCTGCTCTACGCGGGCACCGCGCGCAAGTGGCGTGCCGCGATGGCCACCGAGGCGCTCATGCGCGTGGGTCTCGGCCACCGGCTCCGGCACCGGCCGCACGAGCTGTCCGGCGGCGAACGCCAGCGCGTCGCCATCGCACGCGCCGTCGTGAACCGCCCGGCGCTGGTGCTGGCCGACGAACCGACCGGCGCCCTGGACACGGCGACCGGCCGCGCGGTGCTGGACCTGCTGCTGGACCTGAACCGCGAGGGCACGACGTTGGCCGTGATCACGCACGACCGCGAGGTGGCGGCCCGGCTGCCGCGGCAGGTGGAGATCCGCGACGGACGCATCCGCGAGGAGGTGACGGCGTGAGCGTCAGCACCCGGCCCCGCACCGAGGCCGCCGCGTCCCGCGACGTCACCCCCGCCCGCCTGACCCCGGCGGACCTCCTCCTGCTGGGGCTGTCCCCGTTGCGCACCAGGCCGATGCGCGCCGTCCTGTCCGCCCTCGGCATCTCCATCGGCATCGCGACGCTGGTCGTCGTGACGGGCATCCCGGCGTCGAGCCGCGCCGCGCTGATGGAGGAGTTCGCCGCCCTGGGCACGAACCTGCTGCGTGCGGAGGCGGCCACGGGCATGAACGACGAACCCGCGTCGCTGCCACCGGAGTCCGTCGCCATGGTCGAACGCATCGGGCCGGCCAGTGCTGTCAGCGCGGTCGCCAACACCCACGCCGTGGTCCGCCGGTCGGACCGGATCCCGGGCTCGGAGACGTCCGGACTGACCGTGCTGGCCACCGGGCTCACCCTCCTCGACACGCTCAACGGCCACGTGCGGTCGGGGGTCTTCCTCAACGAGGCCACCGCCCGGTTCCCGGCCGTGGTCCTGGGGGACGTGGCCGCGGCGCGGCTCGGCATCACCGGCCCGGACGCGCAGGTCAGGATCAACGACACGTGGTTCACGGTGGTCGGGGTCCTCGCCCCGCTGCCGCTCGCGCCCGAGGTCGAACGGTCGGCGCTGGTCGGCTGGGAGGCGGCGAAGGTGCTCGGCTTCGACCAACGGCCCACCGTGCTCTACCTCAGGGCCGACGAGCCCGCGATCGACGACGTGCGGGCGGTGCTGCCGCAGACGATCCACCCCCAGCAGCCGGCGCGGGTGCGGGTCAGCCGCCCGTCCGACGCCCTCACGGCCAAGCGGCTCACCGAGAACACCTTCTCGGCGTTGGTGCTGGGGCTCGCCGGGGTCGCGTTGCTGGTCGGCGGCATCGGGGTGGCGAACACGATGGTGATCTCGGTGCTCGAACGCAAGCGCGAGATCGGGTTGCGCCGGGCGCTCGGCGCCCACCGCGGCCAGATCAGGACCCAGTTCCTCACCGAGTCGGTCGTGTTGTGCGTGCTGGGTGGCGTCGCCGGTGTGGTGCTGGGGCTGGCGGGCACCGCCGCGTACGCGTACGCGCACGGCTGGCCCGCGGTCGTCCCGGTGGAGGTGGTCCTCGCCGGGCTCGGGGCGGCCGTCGTGACCGGTGTGGTGGCAGGGGTCTACCCGGCCGTGCGGGCGTCGCGGCTCACCCCGACGGAAGCGCTCGCCGCGCCCTGATCGCCGCCGCCCGGCCTATCCTGGTGAGGCCCAGGAACCGGGGGAAGAACGTGGAGCACTTAAAGTCCGTGCGCGGCCTGGGTTTCGCGGCGTCCGTCCTCATCGGGCTCGTGGCGCTCGGCAACGTCGCCGAGGCCGCGGCGGACTGGCTCACGTACGCGACGATCCGCGACTACCGCGCCCAGAACGCCACGACAGCCGAACTGGCCCTGCACTACCGGGTCAGGGTGCTCACCAACTGGCCGCCCGCGGTGATCACGTTCGCGGCGATCACCGTGTTCGTCCTGTGGCTGCACAACGCCCGCGTCAACGCCGAGCGCGGAGATCCCGCCGCCGAGCACCGCCTCCGCCGCGACTGGGTGTGGCTCAGCTGGTTCGTGCCGGTCGTGAACCTCTGGTTCCCCAAGGTCGTCGTGGACGACGTCTGGCGCGCCTGCGATCCGCGGCTGCGGGGCCTGCCGATGGACGAACGGCCGCTCCCCGCCACGACCACGAGGTGGTGGGCGGCCTTCGTCTCCATGTGGGTGCTGGACTTCGCCCACCTGCCCTCCTACCAGGACGGGGACCCCGCACTCGGCTCCTACCTGATCGCGGCCGTCGTCACGACGCTGTGCGCGGCCGTCGGCATCGTGGCCGCGGTCTACGCCATCCAGGTCGTGAGGCAGATTTCCGCCTTCCAGCGCCCAGGTTGAGTCGTCCGTCCTCTTCGGACCGGCCGGTGGCCGGGTTAACATCGTTCCCATGCCCGACGTCGGCGTCCTCTCCGCACACCTGCTCTCGGGGTTCCAGAAGGAGCTCTTCACCCGCCTGGCCGAGGCGGGCCACGAGAACCTGCGCCCGCGCCACGGCGCCGTCATGGCGTACATCGCCACCACGGGCACGCGCGCGAGCGAGCTGTCCGAACGGTCCGGCCAGCACAAGCAGGTCGTCGGCACGCTGGTCGACGAGCTCGAGAGCCTCGGCTACGTGGTCCGCAAGCCCGATCCGGCGGACCGGCGGGCGAAGCTGGTGGTACCCACCGACCTGGGCCGCGACCAGATGGTCCAGGCCCGGCGGATCGTCACCGACATCGAGGACCGCCTCGCCGGGCTCGTCGGCGCCGACCGGTTCGCGGAGTTCAAGGCGGTCTTCGCGGAGGTCACGCGCTCCTACTAGCTGTACTTGGCCAACACGTTGGTGACGGTGTGTTGGCTTGATCATGGGTGAGGCCTCCGGTGCGGTGGTGATTGCGAAGTCAGTCACCACAGCCGGAGGCCTCGATGGCACACGCTAACGCCCGCCTGACTGTGCACGGACGCCTGGTCCTGGTTTCCAGGGTCGCCGCGGGCAGACCGGTCGCCCACGTGGCCAAAGAGCTCGGTGTGTCACGGCAGTGCGCGCACCGCTGGGTCCGCCGATTCCGTGACGAAGGCGCCGCCGGCCTGGCCGATCGGTCCAGCCGACCGCATCACATACCGTCGCGGACATCGGCTCGAACGGAGCAGCAGATCGTGACGGCACGCAGCGAGCTGCGGTGCGGACCGGCCCGGATCAGCGCCCGCACCGGCGTACCCGCTCGCACTGTGTCGCGGGTGCTGGCCCGGTATGGCGTGCCGAGGCTGGCCGAGTGCGATCCGCTGACCGGGCAACGCATCCGCGCCAGCCGACACACCACCCGCCGCTACGAACACCCGCAGCCAGGTGACCTGATCCACCTCGACGTCAAGAAGATCGGCAAGATCCCGCCCGGAGGCGGCTGGCGCGCTCACGGCCGCGGCCTGCGTCCCGGCTCCCGCCGCGGCCTGGGCTACGACTACGTCCACGCCGCCATCGACGACCACTCCCGGCTCGCCTACGCCGAAGTCCTCGCCGACGAACGCGGCACCACCTGCGCCGGGTTCCTGCTCCGCGCCACAGCCTGGTTCGCCGAGCAAGGCATCCCACGTGTTCACCGAGTCCTGACCGATAACGCCAAGAACTATCTGATCTCCCGCGACTTCGCCGCCGCGATCGCGGCGATCGGCGCTCGCCACAAGACCATCAAGCCACATTGCCCCTGGCAGAACGGCAAAGTCGAGCGCCTCAACCGCACCCTGCAAACCGAGTGGGCCTACCGCGAAATCTTCCTGGACAACGACGCCCGCACCGCAGCGCTGGCGCCCTGGCTCAACCACTACAACACTGAACGCGGTCACCACGCACTCAACGGGCACCCACCCATCAGCCGCGTTCAGTCACCAACCTCATGACCAAGTACAACTAGCCGATCACGATCTCCCCGCGGTGCTTGGTGAGGAACTCACCGAGCGTCAGCCACCCCGGCACCAGCTCGCGGGTCCGCACGGTGTCGCGGCGCGGCAGGATGTGTCCCGCGAACTCCGCGTAGTACTGGAACATGTTGCCCAGGTCCTCCGCCGCGGGGAAGCCGAGCGCACGGAAGTCGTTGTGGGACATGGGTTCGTACGCGACAGGCTCCCCGAGCACGTCGCTGAACGCCTTCGCGACCTCCTCGCCGGTGAGGTGCTCGGTGCCGAGGCCGATCGTCTGCCCGATGGTCTCGGCCGGGTGCTTGAGGATGCTCACGACCGCCTTGCCGATGTCCTCGGCGGCGATCCCGGAGATCCTGCTGTCCCCCATGGGCAACGACAGCGCGAGCGTGCCGTCCGCACGCCGGTGCGGCGCGGAGCCGTTCAGCAGGTTGTTCCAGTAGAACGAGTTCCGCACGTACGTCGTCGGCAGGCCCGCCTGCGCGAACAACGGGTCCGCCTCGCCGCCCTTCACGTCGAAGTGCGGCACCTTGTACTTGCCTTCGAGCGTCGGCATCGGCTCGTAGTCGAGCGGCACCGCCTCGCGGGTGTCCTCCAGCGTCGACCACACGACGTGCCGCAGACCTTCCGCCGCCGCGACGAGGTTGCGGACCTCCTCGACCTCCTTGGCCGGGGACATGTGGGTGAAGTACGGCGTGACCAGGTAGGCGCCGTAGGCACCGGAGAACGCCTTCCGCAGGCTGTCCACGTCGTACAGGTCGGCCGCGACGACCTCGGCACCCAGTTCGGCGAGCTCCCTCGCGGCTCCTGATTCGGGATCGCGGGCGAGCGCGCGCACGGCGAACTCACCGTCGGTCAGCAGCGCCCTGGCGACCGACCCGCCCTGCGCACCGGTCGCCCCCACCACGGCAATGATCTTCTTCTCGCTCATGCCCTCAACCCTATAGTCATTCTTAGTGACTATCAAGTTGAGTGACCATGTGATTTACCCGCGGCTAACCGGCGTGGCGCAGGCTCGCGGCAAACGAGGAGGAGCATCGAATGCGCAAGATCCTGGCCGCGGGTGCCGTCGTGGCGGCCGCCCTGAGCACGACGGCCGGCACCGCCCAGGCCGAGTCCAACCCGTCCTGCGGCAGCGTCACGCAGATCGGGGCGACGGCGTACGTGAAGAACGGCAGCACGACCGTCGCGTCGGTGAAGCAGTACAAGGGATGCGGGAAGAACTACTCCTACGTCTACGTGTGGGACCAGTGGATTTCGAGCCACGGCAGGGACTTCACGCTGCGCACGTACGTCCAGACGCCGCCGAACCTGACGCACGGGTACAAGACGGGTGCGCGCGGGCAGCGGGAGCTGTGGTCCGGCGGCGCGGACACCCTCGACCAGTGCACGCGTGCGCACGGCGAGGTCGACGGCAGCAGCTACTTCCTGTCCGCCAAGACCAGCGAGCGCTGCTAGGAACACAGCACGCACTAGTTTACCGAGCGGAACTCCGCTACGCCTTCCACCACAGCAACGCTGACGGTGCTGCGCCCGGCCGGGCTGTGCCGGTCGGGCCCGTGCTCCGGCAGCCGCGTCTTGTTCACGCGCACACTCGTGTCGTAGGCCCGGACGTGCTGCGGGCACCCGCACCCGCCCGCTAGCGGGGTCGGGCAGGTGAAGGCCGCGCGCAGCCGGTCGACGTCGGCGGCGGGCAGGACCGAGGACCAGACCATGACCTCGTCCTCCTCGCCGAACACCACGAAGCCGTCGTAGCTGAACGAGCGCAGCTCACCGACCGCGCACGCGGCGCAGAACAGCACGCGCGGTAGTCGTGGCTGCGTTCGTACGGCCCGGCCTCGTGGACGTTCACCACGAACTCCTGCTGCCCCTCGCAGGCCAGGCAGAGGTCGGACCAGGTCCTCATCGCCGCATGCTGATCAGGAGCGCCAGCCCGGCCGACAGCGCGATCAGGGCGCCCACGACCAACTGGTTGAGCCAGACGACGGCGGTGCCGCCCTCCGTTCGCAGCAGCGCCACCACGATCAGCGACAGCGCGAGCCCGATCGTCACGTGCCGGATGAACGGCACGTCGAGCGGCGCCATCGCCCGCACCATGCCGAGCAGCATGATCACGACAGCCAGCCCCATGGACACCCAGTACGGCCGGAAAGCGTGCAGCGACGCGCCGAAGTGCAGGACCGGCGGTGCGGCGATCAGCCACACGCCCGCCAGGAAGGCGGTGACACCGGCCCTGCTCTCGACAGTTCGTCCGTGTACATCCCCCACACGGGTAATTCTGGCCTCCGGGCGCCCGTCTGGGAACACCCTTGTGGAGATGTCGTGCAGATCCGGTGAAGGTGTTCGCGGGAAGGGGAAACTGCCCGGCCGGCCGTTCTAGCGTCGGCGGATGGACACCGTGGACGTGCTCGTCGTCGGCGCCGGGCTGGCCGGCCTCACCACCGCGCGCCTGCTCGCGCAGGCAGGTCTGGACGTGGCCGTGTGCGAGCGCAGGACGAGCGTCGGCACGGGCATCCGCACGACCGGCATCTTCGTCCGCCGCACGCTCGACGACTACGACCTTCCGCACCTGGGCCCCGCGGTCCGGCGCGTGCTGCTCTACCCGCCCTCGCTGCGCGAGCCCGTGGAACTCGTCAGCGAGCGCGACGAGTTCCGGGTCGGTGACATGGAGAACATCTACGCCACCGCGGTCGCGGACGCCGAACGGGCGGGCGCGCGGGTCAGTCTCGACTCCAGCTATCCGGCGAGGTCCACCCGGGCCCGGTTCACCATCGGCGCGGACGGTGCCAGGTCGACGGTCGCGAAGAACCTCGGCCTCGACGTCAACCGGAGGCTGATCACCGGCATCGAGGAGGTCTACCCGGTCAGGACGGGTTCGACGCCCACGTTCCACTGCGTCGTCGACCCGCGGCTCGCCCCCGGTTACATCGCCTGGGTCGTCGACGACGGCGAGCACGCGCACGTCGGCCTCGCCGGCCGCCCCGACCGCTTCAGCGCACCGCTCCCCCAGCTGCTGCAACGCCTCCGCGACAGCTTCCCCACCCCGGAGCCCGCCGGACCGGTCAGGAGGCGGGGCGGCCCGATCCCGGTGGGCGGGCTGCTGCGCCGGATCGTGTCGCCGGAAGGGCTGCTGGTCGGGGACGCGGCAGGGGCGGTCTCGCCGCTCACGGCGGGTGGGCTCGACCCGTGCATGCGGATGTCCGAGCTCGCGGCCTCGGTCACGTTCGACTACCTGCGCAGCGGCAACAGGTACGTGCTGGAGCACTACGACGGGGCGGCGATGCGGCGCCGGTACCTGCTGCGGTCCCAGCTGCGGCGCGGTCTGTCGCTCGTCCGCGGACCAGGCCTCGCCGAGGCGGCGTTCGCGGTGCTGCGCACGTCGCCCGGCAGGAGCGCGGCCAGGCGGATCCTGTTCACCTGAGGCGGCCGCGGACCCGCTTCTCAACTGTTCCGCGAAGTCCTGGAGTGTCGACGAAAGCCTGACAGAACCGCTGTCCCCTCAGCCGACCTCCTCCAACTCGGGCGTCCTCCTGCGGCGGCGCAGCACGACGATCACACCGGCCACCACCGCAAGACCCAGCACGATCCACATGGCACCGTTGAAGACCGACTCGACGTACTTCGCCGACGCACCGGCGGTCGCACCGATGCCGATGTGCAACGCCGACCAGCACGTCGCGCCCGCGATCGAAGCCGGCAGGAACCTCCGGTACTCGAGCTTCGAGGCCCCCGCGGACGCCGGGACCAGGGTTCGCACGACCGGCATGAACCGGGCGGCGAACACCGCCCACGCGCCACGACGGCGCAGCAGGTCGCCTGCCTTGTCCCAGTGCTGCTGCCCCACCTTGCGGATGATCCGGCTGTCGCGCAGCCGATCACCGTAGCGGCGGCCTAGGTGGTAGCCGATGCTGTCACCGGCGATCGCGCACACCGTGACCACCAGCCACATGACCAGGAACCTGGGCACGCTCGTCACGGTCGTCGACGCCAGCAGCAGGGCGCTTTCGCCCGGAGCAAGGAAGCCGATGCCGAGTGTGCACTCCGCCAGCGTCAGCGCACCCGTCACGGCGAGCACGGCGGGCTGCGGCAGGCCGGCCAGGCCTTCGAGGGCATCGGTCAAGAAGGACATGAACTCTCCCCGGAGGAACGAACGTCCGGGACAGTTCACAAGGGCGGGCGGTACGCGCACATC
This sequence comes from Lentzea sp. HUAS12, assembly GCF_024125735.1. Classification (NCBI taxonomy): domain Bacteria; kingdom Bacillati; phylum Actinomycetota; class Actinomycetes; order Pseudonocardiales; family Pseudonocardiaceae; genus Lentzea; species Lentzea sp. HUAS12. The sequence goes on along the minus strand of NZ_CP099738.1, from coordinate 572,379 downwards.
GAACCGTGGTCTGACCTGCCGGTAGACCTCAGGACCAAGGGACACCCTGAGGAGAGCTCCAGCACTGCGGCGGCCGGTTCACCTGACGGCTGCCGGGAACTCCCCCGGCAGCCGTCAGTCGGTCTCCTACGGGGTCCAGGGTGAGCTCACGGCCCAGCTCACGTCCTGGTTGTACGAGGAGGGGTTGTCGTACGCGTGGGCCCCGCCGTTCGAAGCGACCCAGACCTCCTCGGAGTAGTGCCGCACGCTGGTCCCGAGTTCGTTGATCGACTCCAGCCGCACGCCGCCGGTGCCCTGCTGGGCGCAGAAGGTCGCGTCCCTGCGGAACAGGTCGGTGTTGTCGTTGGTGCCGAGCCGGACGCGGAAGTCCGCGTGCCGCAGGAACTGTCCCGGGATGTTGCGCGACTCGAGCGAGTAGCAGGTCGGGTCGGCGAGCCCGCGGCGCACCACGAACGTCGCGTCGGCCTTCGTCAGCGCGTCACTCGTGCTCGTCACGACGTCCGTGCGCGCCAACGACTCCCGGTGCCGCAGGTAGCGGTCCGTGAAGCCGGGCGTGGTCACCCGGAACGACCGGGCCTGGTCGAGCGGCAGGTCCGCACCGCTGCGCCACAGGCCGGTGCCGACCGCCCAGGTGGTGTCCGCCGCGAAGGAGTTCGCGGTGTCCCAGGGGTTCGTGCCACCGGAACGCGCCAGGTACACGCCCTCGTTGTAGTGCCGGATGAACGAACCCCGCACGTTGAACGACTCCAGCGCGGTGCCGCCGGAGCCCTCCCGCGCGCAGAACGTGGCGTCGCCCGCGATCGTGCCGTTGTTCGGGTCGATGCGGACGCGTCCGTTGCTGTGCCTCAGGAACTGGCCGGGGAAGTTGCGCGACTCGAACGACAGGCAGGCCGCGTCGGCGAGTCCGGGACGGAGGTTGAACGTCGCGTCCAGCCTGGCCAGGTCCGTGCCGATCACGTCGGTGCGGGCCAGTGAGGACTGGTGGCGCAGGTAGCGGTCGGTGTAGCCGGACGTGGTGACGCGCAACGACACCACGTCGTCCGGGCTGACGGCCGTGCCGCGGGCCACCGCGAGCACCCCGAGGTTGACGGCCCGCACGCGCGACTCCGTCATCTTCAACACCTGCCGGTCGTAGGTGTAGAAGCCGTTGACCTCGTTCTCGACGTCATACGGCTCGGTGTAGACCATTGCGGACAGGCCGCGGGTGTGGATCAGCCGCTGGACCTGTTTGACGACCTCCTCGTAGCGCTTGGTCAACGACGTCTCGTCCGGGTACAGGGCGCCGTAGGCGAATCCGGCGCCGGGCTGGTACTCGTGCCCGACGACCCTGCGGCCCAGACCACCGAACTCACCGAGCATCGCGACGCGGTTGGCGTCGGGCTGCCGGGTATTGGCGGAGATCTGGTAGTGGTGGTCGTCGATGACGTCCCCGTTGCCGGGGTCGGGGTCCGAGACGCAGCAGTTGGAACCGGAGTTGTGGTTGATCAGGCGGGTGTTGTCGATCGAGCGGATCAGGTTCACGATGCGGCCGGCGTCGTACTCGCCCCAGCCCTCGTTGAACGGCACCCACTGCACGATCGACGTGATGCCCTTGAGCTGGTCGACGATCCGGCGCAGCTCCGACTCGTAGTTCGCGTGCGAGTTCGGCGCCTCGTCGATCGAGTCGACGGACGGCATGTCCTGCCACACCATCAGGCCGAGCCGGTCCGCGTGGTAGAACCAGCGAGCCGGTTCGACCTTGATGTGCTTGCGGACCATGTTGAACCCCAGCGCCTTCTGGCGTTCGAGGTCGAACCGCAGGGCCTCGTCGGTAGGCGCGGTGTAGATGCCGTCCGGCCAGTAGCCCTGGTCCAGCGTGCCGCTCTGGAAGACGAACTTCCCGTTCAGCAACGGCCGCATGACACCGCCGACCATCGCCTTGCCGAGCGAGCGCATGCCGAAGTAGCCGGTGACGGAGTCACCGCTGCCGAGCGTCACGCGCAGGTCGTAGAGGAAGGGGTCGTCCGGCGACCACAGCCGGGCGTTCGGCACCGGCACCCGCAACGACGTTCCGGTGGTGCCGGTCTGCCGGCCGACCACCTGCCCGCCGCTGTGCACCTCTGCCGTGACCGACTGGCCCGCGGTGCCCTGCACGACCAGGTCGAGCGCGCTCGCGCCGAGGTTCGGCGTGGTGTCGAGTCGCGTGATGTTCGCCGCCCGCACGGGTTCCAGCCACACCGTCTGCCAGATGCCGGACGCGGCGGTGTAGAAGATGCCGCTCGGGTTCCGGCGCTGCTTGCCGATCGGGTAACGGCTGCCGTCGACCGTCGAGGTGACGCCGACGACGATCTCGTTGGCGCCGGAGACCAGCGCCGAGGTGATGTCGAACGAGAACGCGTCGAAGCCGCCGGTGTGCGTGCCGACCTGCCTGCCGTTGACCCAGACCCTCGTCTCCCAGGTCACCGCGCCGAAGTTCAGCTTGACCTGACGACCGTTCCAGGAGGACGGAACGGTGAAGGTGCGGCGGTAGAACATGTTGTCCTCGTGCCGCTTGATCCCCGACAGAGCGGACTCGATCGGGTACGGCACGAGGACGCCTTCGGCCAACGGCCTGCCGATCGGCGGGTTGTTCAGGTTCGGTGCACCCGCGAACTCCCAGACGCCGTTGAGGTTCTGCCATTCAGGGCGCTGGAGCTGCGGGCGCGGGTACTCGGGCAGGGCGTTCGCCGGCGACACCTGGGAGGTCCAGGGTGTCGTGAGCGGAGGGGTCTTGGGGACCCACTCCGCCGCGTGCGCCGTCGGTGTCAGGAAGGTTGCTGTGATGAGGATCGAGACCAATACGCCCAGGACGCGTCTGGTCATGGCTCTCCTATCTTCGCAATATCCGTTGGAGGACAACGACGATGAGAAGGAACACGCCGCTGACCACTGACTGGTAGTTGCTGTCGAGCGTGCCGATCTGGTTGATGACGTTCTGGATGACCTTGATCAGGCCCACGCCGATCACGGTGCCGAGGACGGTTCCCATGCCACCGGTCAGCAGGGTGCCGCCGATGACGACGACCGCGATGGCGTCCAGTTCGAGGCCCACGCCGATGACCGTGACGCCCGACTGGAGATAAGCGGCGGTCAGGGCGCCGGCGAGACCCGCCAGCGTGCCGCTCATCGTGTAGACGAGCACCTTGGTCTTCGCCACGGGCACGCCCAGGAGGACCGCCGACTGCTCGGCGCCTCCGGTGGCGAACACGTTCTGGCCGAAGTTGGTGCGGTTGAGCAGCATCCCGCCCACGAGGGCGAGCGCGGCGGCGATGAAGATCGGGTAACCGAAGCCGAACACCGTGCCGCGGCCCAGTTCGACGAACGCGCTGTCCGACGCGATCTTGTAGGTGGTCGCGCCCTCGTCGGTGATCACCAGCAGCAGGCCGCGGGCGAACAGCAACGAGGCCAGCGTGACGATGAACGGCGCCATGTTCGTACGGGCGATCAGCAGGCCGTTGATCAGCCCGATGAGCCCGCAGACCACGAGCGGCAGCAGCAGCGCCACCAGGAACCCGTACTGGGAGCCCCAGGCCGCGAGCACGCCGCCCAGCGCGTAGACCGAACCGACGGACAGGTCGATGCCGCCCGTGATGATCACGAACGTCATGCCGATCGCGATCACCGCGAGGAACGAGCCCTGCAACGCGAGGTCGCGCAGGTTGTCGAGGCTGCCGAAGCGCGGGAACACCAGCCACGACACCGCGACCATCAGCACGAGCGCTACGGCGGCGCCCTGGCGTTGCAGGACCTTCGTCCTGGCGGCCACGGTCGGCGTCGTCTTGGTCAGGGTGGCGGTCATCGGCGCTCCCGGGCCACGTACACGGCGGCGACGATGATCGCGGCCTGGATCATCTGCGCGATGGAGTCCGGCAGGTTGTGCTTGATCAGGGTCGCCCTGACGAGCTGCATCAGGATCACGCCGAACACCGTGCCGAGCACCCGCACCTTGCCGCCGGTCAGCGGGGTGCCGCCGACGACGACCGCGGTGATCGCGGACAGTTCCATCAGCAGGCCCATGTCGGCGGGGTCGCTCGCGGCGAGCCGCGAGGTGGCGAGGACGCCGGCGATCGCGGCCAGCACACCGGTGATCGCGTAGACGCCGATCAGCACGCGGGTGACCGGGAGCCCCGCGAGCGTGGCCGCCTTGCGGTTGCCGCCGATCGCGACGAGCTGGCGGCCGAACGTGGTGCGGTTCGTGACGGCCGCGATGACGAGCGCCAGCACACCGGCGATCAGCACGCTGATCGGGATGCCGAACACGTCGTCGGTGCCGAGAGACAGGAACGTCGGGTCCCGCAGCTGGACGAGCTGGCCGTTCGCGATCACCAGTGCCAGGCCGCGCCCACCCACCAGCAGAGCGAGGGTGGCGACGATCGGCTGGATGCCGACCTTGGCGACGAGGAACCCGTTGAACGCTCCCGCGAGCACCCCGACGACGAGCGCCATGGTGATCGCCATGAGCCACCCGGCACCCAGGTAGAGCGGGATGATCGCGGCGGCCAGCGCCATCACCGCGCCGACGCTCAGGTCGACGCCCTCGGTACCGATCACCAGTGCCATGCCGAGCGCGACGATGAGCACCGGCGCGGCCTGCACGAGCTGGGTGGTGAAGTTGCCGACCGTCAGGAAGTTGGCGGTGAACACCGCGTTGAACAGCAGGAGCACGCCAACGGCGACGTAGACACCGTTGTCCTGCAACCACCGCGTCCGCGCGGCCGCGGCACTAACGGCTGTGCTGGGGGCTGCCTGCGTGGTCGCCTGAGTCATCCGTCACCTCCGCCGCGATCGCCTTGAGCACGTGCTCACGGGTGAGCTGGTCTCCTTCCAACTCGCCGGCGACCGAGCCGTCGCGCAGCACGATGAGCCGGTCGGCGCCGTCGAGCAGTTCGTCCAGTTCGGAGCTGATCAGCAGCACCGCCAGGCCTTCCCGCGCGAGTTCGTCGATCAGCGCCTGCACCTCTGCCTTGGCGCCGACGTCGATGCCGCGCGTCGGTTCGTCGAGGAGCAGGATCTTCGGTTCGGTGCAGAGCCACCTGGCGAGCAACACCTTCTGCTGGTTGCCGCCGGAGAGCTCCGCGACCTTCTGCTCCGGGCTGGACACCTTGATGTGCAGCCGTTTGATGAACGCGTCCACGATCCGGTCCTGTTTGGACCGGCTGGTCACACCGAACCGGCTGAGCCTCGGCAGCGCGGCCAGCACGATGTTCTCGCGCACGGACAGGTTCGGGATGATGCCCTCGGTCTTGCGGTCCTCGGCGAGCATGCTGATGCCCGCCCTGGTCGACGCCTTCACGGTGCGCGCCACCGGGGTTCCGGCGACGAGGACCGTGCCGCCGTCGACCGGGAGCGCGCCGATGATCGCTTTCGCGGTCTCCGTGCGACCCGACCCGAGCAGGCCGGCGAGGCCGACGACCTCGCCGGGCCGGATCGTGACGCTGACGTCGTCGATGCGCGGCTTGCTCGTGAGACCCTTCGCCTCGAGCACCGGTTCGGCGTCGGCGTGGTGGTCCTCGCCGAACGCCGTGGTGCCGTGGCTCTCGATCTCCTTGACGGACCTGCCGAGCATCAGCGAGACGAGCTCGATGCGCGGGAGTTCCTTCAGGGGACCGCTGTGCACGTTCACACCGTCCCGCAGCACCGTGACGGTGTCGCAGATCCGGTAGAGCTCGTCCATCCGGTGGCTGACGTAGATGATCGCGATCCCCTGCTCGTGCAGCTTGCGCACGACACCGAGCAGCGTCTCGACCTCGCGCGGCTCCAGCGACGACGTGGGCTCGTCCATGATCACGACGTCCGCGTTCGCGTCGACGGCTCGTGCGAGCGCGACCATCTGCTGCTCACCGACCGCGAGCGTCCCGAGTGGACTGCTCACGTCCGCGGTGATGCCGTAGCCGCGCAACAGCTCCGCGGCGTCGGCGTCCCGGCGGGCCCGGTCGATGAGGCCGAACCTGTTCCGCGGCTCGCGGCCGAGGAACAGGTTCGCGGACACGCTCATCAGCGGGACGAGGTTCACCTCCTGGTAGATCGTGGAGATGTTCCCGTTGCGGGTCACCCGACCGGCATCCGTGGAGTGGATGCCGGTCAGCACCTTGATCAGCGTCGACTTGCCGGCGCCGTTCTCCCCCACCAGCGCGTGGATCTCCCCGCGCTGGAGGGTGAAGTCGACATCGCTGAGGGCGCGGACGCCGGCGAACGTCTTGGTGACGCCGGCGACCTCGATCACCGGAGAGGAAGGCATGTCAGTAGGCATTGGCGAGCTTCTGCGCGGCGTTCGTGGAGTCGTACTCGTCGTCGGAGATCACGATGGTGTTCGGGATCTCGTCGCCCTTGCCGAACTTCTCCAGCGTGTCGAACGCGAGCGGGCCGAAGCGCGGGTTGGACTCGACGACCGCGGTGTAGCTGCCGTCGGCGATGAGCTGCACGGCGTTGCGCGTGCCGTCGACGGACACGATCTTGACGTCCTTGCCGGGCTGCTTGCCCGCGGCCTTGAGCGCGGTGACGGCGCCGACGCCCATCTCGTCGTTCTCGGCGTAGACGGCGGTGATGTCCGGGTTGCTCTGGATGAGCTGCTCCATCACGGCCTGGCCCTTTGACCTGTCGAACTCACCGGTCTGCTCCGCGACGACGGTGAGGCCCGGCGTGCCGGCGATGCCGTCCTTGAAGCCCTTGGTGCGGTCGACGGTGACGTTGTTGCCCGACGCTCCGAGCAGGATCGCGACCTTGCCGGTGCCACCGGTAGCCTTGATCATCTGCTGGGCGGCCCGCTTGCCCTGCTCGACGAAGTCTGAGCCGATGAAAGTCAGGTAGTCCGTGCACGGCTGCGACGACACCTTGCGGTCGATCGTCACGACCGGCACCTGCTTGGCCTTGGCCGCGTCGAACGCCGGCTGCAGGCCGTCCGAGTTGAGCGGCGCCACGATCAGCAGCTTCGCCCCGCGGTCGATCAGCGACTTGATGTCGCTGATCTGCTTGTTCAGGTCGCTCTGCGCGTTCGTGTACAGCAGTTCGGCACCGCGCTTCGCGGCCTCGTCCCTGATCGACTGGGTCTCCGCGGTGCGGAACGGGTTGGCCTCCTTCTCCGACTGGGAGAAGCCGACCACGGCACCCTTGAGGTCGATCTGGGGGTACCCGGTCTTGCTCCGAGCACAGCCGGGACCAGTGCTTTGGTTCTGCGCGGCGGACGCGGCAGGACCTTCGCTGGACGCGGTGGTCGGGGTTTCTCTGCTGGTGCATCCCGTCACGAGCAAGGCTGCGACGGCGATGAGCAGGATGCGAGACATCGTTGGCTCCTACACACGGGGCTGTACGTGGACGCGCTCTCTGGCGTTAGATTTGCATCGTTGTTCCAACGATGTAAAGACCCGAGACCGTCCCGGTATGTTTCCCGGTACTTTTTCTGGAGGTTCTGTTGGCCACGCTCAAGGACGTCGCCCGGCTCGCGGGCGTGTCGGTCAAGACCGTGTCGAACGTGGTCAACGGCTACTCGTTCGTGAAGCCGGACAACCGCCGGCGCGTCGAGGAGGCCCTCGAGGCGACCGGCTACCGGCCGAACCTCGGGGCCCGCAACCTGCGCCGCGGCCGCACCGGCTTCATCGCGCTGGTCCTGCCCGAACTCTCGATCCCCTACTTCGCGGAGCTGGCGAGCCTCGTCATCGCCGCGGCCCAGGAGCACGAGTGGAACGTGCTCATCGAGCAGACGTTCGGCACCCTGGCAGGCGAGCGCGCGGCGCTGACGTCGCTCGGCCCACACCTGGTCGACGCCGCGATCCTCAGCCCCGAGGCGCTGCAGGTGGACGACTTCCAGCTGTCCGTGCCCGCCGTCCTGCTCGGTGAGCACGCCGTCGACGTCCCGATCTCCCGCGTCGGCATCGACAACGTGGCCGCCGCCCAGGCCGCCGTCCGCCACCTCATCTCGTTGGGCCACGAACGGATAGCCGCGATCGGCGCCCACCCCCACCGAGGCACGGCCGCCCTCCGCCTCGAGGGCTACCGCCGGGCTCTGGCCGAGGCCTCACTGCCGTTCGACGACGACCTCGTCGTGCCGGCCCTGAACTACCACCGCGCGGACGGCGCCGCCGCGATGAGGTCGTTGCTCGACCTGCCCACCCGGCCGGACGCGGTGTTCTGCTTCAACGACCTCCTGGCCATCGGCGCCATGCGGGCCGCGGCCGAGCGCCTCGTGCGCGTGCCGGCCGACCTCGCCGTCGTGGGCTTCGACAACAACGAGGAAAGCGTTTACAGCTCCCCGTCCCTGACCTCGATCGCGCCGGACAAGTCCGCCATCGCCCATGCCGCGGTGGACCTGCTGCACCGGCGGGTGGAGTCCGGGGAGCTGCTCGACGACGTGGAGACGCCGTTCTCCCTCCAGGTCAGGGAAAGCACCGTGGCGCGGTGACGGTGACGTTCGGCCCGGACCACATCGTGTTCGCGGCCTACGAGTTCCCTTGGGCCAGCGTGCACCCGCACGGGCTGCTGCCCGCATCGGCCGTGCGCGATGTTTCGGTCTCGGGCCAGCCCGAGATCCGGACCGTCCTGGGCGAGACGTTGTTCCTGTCACCTCAGGACTCGTCCGGCCTCGCTGAGTTCTGCCTGCGCCACGGGATCCCGGACGTCGTGCGCTTCGACGTGTGGGGCAACCTGCTGGAGCCGTTCCTGGACACGACCTTCAGCGCGGAGGCCTCGGCTGCGACCTGTGCGCGGCTGCACTCCGCCGGCCTGTCCCAAGATCTGATCGACTCGATCCGGGAGCGGATCGCGCCGCTGATGCGCGCGTACAACTTCGACAGCATGTTGTGGGAGTGGGCCGATCTCGGGTTGTACGACCTGTTGAGCGCTGTGAACGGCAGGCTGGTGCCGGCTTCGTTGCCCGCTGCGCTCGGGGATCCCGCCGAGGTGTACCGGTGGGCGATGGAGATCGCGGACTACGGGCGGGCGAAGGCGTCGTAGGTCCGCTGGTCGAACAGGACGAACCTGATCAGGTCCAGCTCGGTGTCCCCGACAGCCTCGTGGGCGATCCTGGCGGCGTCCTCGACCGGCCAGCGGTAGATGCCGGTGGAGATCGCGGGGAACGCGATGGTGCGGGCGCCCAGTTCCGCCGCGAGGTCCAGCGAGTTGCGGTGGCAGTCGGCGAGGAGCGCGGAGCGGTCCTCGGTGGCCGACCAGACGGGACCGACGGTGTGGACGACGTGGCGGGCGCGGAGCCTGCCTGCCGTCGTGGCGACGACCTGCCCGGTCTTGAGGCCGCCTCCGTAGTGGCCCGCTCGCAGCTTGCGGCATTCCGCCAGGATCTCCGGCCCCCCTTGCGGTGGATGGCGCCGTCCACCCCTCCCCCGCCCAGGAGGGAGGAGTTGGCGGCGTTCACGATCACGTCGACTTCCTGCTCGGTGATGTCGCCGAGGACGTACTCGATGGTTGCCACGTGCACGATTGGATCACGTGAGCGGGCACGTGCTCACGTCGAGCGGCCGCGCCAGCGTCGCCGACCGAGGCGGCTCCACCCCGTCCAACCACCGCTCCAAAGCCAGGAACGCCTCCCGATGACAGGGCGCAAGGGGCCGCAACCGATCCGGGTAGGCGTCCACCAGCCCGTCGACGTGCGTTCCCTGCTCCACCCGGTAGTACCGGTGCAGCCGATCGGGCGTCATCCCCGCGTACACATCAGAGTCCTGACTGATGGGCAGCAACACGTCGTACGTCCCGTGCACCGTCAGCAACGGCCGCTTCACCTTGCCCGTCAACGCAACCCGCGAAACAGCAGGCCCGGCGACGCGGCGCCGCGAGGCGTAGGAGTAGTCCGCGTCGCACGCGGCCGAACCCGAGACGCAGAACGGCACGCCCGCTTCCAGGGCGCCGTCGAAGGACGGGTCGAACTCCTCGCGGTAGATGCGTTGCGTGAGGTCCCAGTAGTAGCGGTAGTGGTAGTCCCACAGGAACTCCGTGCCCGCCGGGAAGCCTGCCGCCACCATCTCCTCGTGCGCGCCCGGCTCGCCCGCCAGGTACCTCGGGTAGGCGCGCAGGACCGGCGGCAGGAAGGTCAGGGGATTCGGGCCCGCCGAGGTCCAGAGCGTGCCCTCCCAGTCGACGCCGCCGTCGTAGAGGTGCGCGCGGTTCTCCAGCTGCCAGCGGACCAGGTAGCCGCCGTTGGAGATGCCGGTGGCGATGGTGCGCTTGGGGGCGCGGCCGTAGCGTTGGGCGACAACGGACTTGGCCGCGACGGTGAGTTGGGTGAAGCGGTGGTTCCACTCCTCCATCGCGCGGTCGTCGCGGTAGAACTGCGCGCCGGTGTTGCCCTTGTCGGTGGCGGCGAAGGCGTAGCCGCGGGAGAGGACCCAGTCGGAGATGGCCCTGTCGTTGGCGTACTGCTCGCGCACGCCCGGTGAGCCCGTCACGACGAGGCCGCCGTTCCAGCGCTCGGGCAGCCTGATCACGAACTGGGAGTCGTGCCAGCCGTGGTTCGTGTTGGTGCGCGAGGTGTCCGGGAAGTAGCCGTCGATCTGCATTCCCGGTACGGCGGCGGGGACGGGCAGCGCGGCGCTCGTGAGGCCCGCCCAGTCGGCCGGGTCGGTGTGGCCGGTCGCCACGAGACCCGTCGTGGTCAGGTCGGCGAGCCTCACCGACTCCTGGTGTTCGGCGCCGGGGACCGCCATCGCGGACGTCGGCGGGGTCAGCGCGAGTACCAGCACCAGCGGAAGCAACATAGCTGGTCAAGCTAGTTGCGGTGGCCCTTCGGCGACATGGTTGCCTCCCACACAAGGCTCGCTTTGAACGTGGTGAAGCCGAACAGGTCGAGCACTCGGCGGACCTGCGGCTGGGTGTCGTGCACGGAGAACGACTTGCCGTTGTGGTGGGCGGCGCAGAGCAGGACGAGCAGCGTGCGCAGGCCTCCCGCCGACAGGAACGTCACCTCGGCCATGTCGATCGAGACGCGGTCGGTGGTGGTGTCGGTGATGCCGGGCAGCACGGCCGCGAAGAACAGGTCGCAGGTCGTCATGTCCATCTCACCGCGGCAGGTGGCGACGAAGCGGGTGCCGGAGCGTTGCGTCCGCACCGCGAACGGGCTGGTCTCACAGGCGGTCATGAACCACCTCACCGCACTCCCGAGCGTCACCGATAGCAGCGGAAGCGAAGGCACGACCGGGAAAACGAAGTCAGCACGACCGCAGGGTCCGCGACGGCGAGACGCCGTAGGTGGCCCGGTACTGGGCGGCGAACACACTCGGGCGAGCATAACCCCATCTAGCCGCTATCGAAGTAACGGAACCCTTGCCCGCCTTCAGGTCCGCGTGCGCACAGGACAGCCGCACGGCACGCAGGTAGGCCATCGGCGTCGTGCCGAGATGACGGCGGAACGCCAGCTGCGACGCGCGGATGGACACGCGGGCGGCACGGGCTATGTCGGCGGCCGAGATGTCCGTCGCGGCGTTGTCCTCGATGAAAGCGATGGCACGGCGCAGGCTCGCCGGGTGCGCGTCACGCCGGTCGGCGGACGTCGGCGGGGCGAGGGTGGTGTTGGGGAAGGCGGCGAGCGTGGCGGACACCAGCAGGTGGCCGGCGTTCGCGCGCACCAGCGGGTTGTCACCGAACAGGGGCAGCACCTGGTCGCGCAGGTGCACGCACGTGGACCACCAGACCGCCCCCGCTTCCGGTGACACAGGCCGGAAGCCGGAGAAGCTCACGTCGTCGGCCACCTCGTCGACCACCGACTGGGTCAGCGTGACGGTCGACAGGCCCGGGTCGCGGATCGCGCCGACGAACGGTCTGTCGGGCGGGGCGCTCAGGAAGGCCTCGCCCGGCAACCAGAAGCGGTCCTCCCCGTCAGAGCCGTAGTAGACCATCCCGGAGTCCGTGTGCCCGAACACGTAGCTGCGCAGGGGATCGACGGCGACCTCGAGGCCGATGTGCCCGCGCACCTCGTCGAACCGGACCTGGCCGTACACCTGTGACGACATCCGCATGCGCGGGTGCTCGATGCCCCCGTTGAGGCGCATCGGGCCATATGCAGCGCTTAACAACTCGTTGGCCGCGTCCAAGTCCGTGACCTCGACGACCTGCTCCACAGGCTGCACGATCCCCGCCCTTCCGGCCGGTGTCCACCACCCAAAGGACTGGTTCCGCCGGTCAGACCAGTCGCCGGATCTCCTGCCGCAGCGAGGTCTTGCGGCTGTCCGGCAGGAACGACGCCAACACGGCGTTCTCGGCCAGCCTCGCGACCTCCGCGGGCCCGAGGTCCAGCGCCGTCGCCACCGCCAGGTACTCGCCTTCCAGCGTGGCGCCGAAGAACGGCGGGTCGTCGGTGTTCAGGGTGACCACGACACCGGCGTCGAGCATCTGCCGCACCGGGTGCTCCTCGACGGACGTCACCTGCCGGGTGCGGACGTTGGACGTGGGACACACTTCCAGGGGAATTCCCTTCAACGCCAGATGTTCCACGAGCGCGGGATCCCGCACGCAGCTCGTGCCGTGGCCGATCCGCTCGGCGCCCAGGTCGCGCAACGCCGACCAGACGGTCTCCGGGCCGGTGGTCTCGCCCGCGTGCGGGACGCTGTGCAGGCCCGCTTCCCTTGCGGCGTCGAAGAAAGGGGCGAACTGGGCGCGCCCGACGCCTTCCTCGGGGCCGCCCAGGCCGAACGAGACGAGGCCGACGGGGCGTTCGGACAGCGCGAACGCCAGTGTCTCCCGGCCGGCCACGACACCCTTCTCGCCCGGAATGTCGAAGCACCAGGCCAGGTCGACGCCCAGCTCTGCGGCGGCGGCACGTCCTGATTCGAGGCCTGCCAGGAGGTCGTCACCGGACATGCCGTCAGTCAGGTGGTTGTGCGGCGTCACGGTGACCTCGGCGTACCGGACGTTCTGGCGCGCCAGTTCGCGGGCCAGACCGACGACGAGGGCGTGGATGTCCTCACGGCCCTTCAGCATCGACTGGACCGCCCAGTACACCTCGAGGAAGTGGTCGAAGTCGCGGAACGCGTAGAACCGCTCCAGTTCGGCGCGCTCGGCGGGCACACCGGCCTCCGGGTGGCGGCGGGCCAGTTCCAGCACGGTGTCGAGGCCGGCCGAGCCCACGAGGTGGACGTGCAACTCGACCTTGGGCAGGGCGTGGACGAACGACCGCATGGCGAAGCCCCCTGTGTGCTGCGACGGTGATGAGGTGTGGCGGAGGAGCGGGACGACTCAGGGAGCGAGGTCGCCGCGTTCGGTGTCAGCGCCGTAGAGCGGCAGCTTGAAGTCCGGCACGACCCCAAGCTAGCAGCAGCGCGCGAAACGCGGTGGCGGCTTTTCCCCTTCCCCTGCACGCTGTGCGGCGTGACCGGTGAGGACGTGCTGGAGATCTTGGCTGCACTTGAACGCTTCGACGTCTGCATCGGAGGCGGTTGGGGCGTCGACGCCCTGGTGGGCGAGCAGACGCGCCCGCACGGGGACCTCGACCTCATGCACCGCGAGGAGCAGGAACCGCGGGTCCTCGCGGCGCTGGCCGCGCTCGGGTTCGCCGAGACCCTCTCGTGGCGCCCGGTCCGGTTCGTGGTCACCGATCCCCGCGGGCGAGAGATCGACCTGCACCCGTTGCGCTACGCCGAGGACGGCAGCGCCGAGCAGTCCTCGCTGACGCCCGGTGAGCCGTTCCGCTACCCCGCCTCGTGCTTCGTCACCGGCACCGTCCTGGGCACGAGGGTGCGGTGCCTGTCGGTCGAGCAGCAGCTGCACTTCCACCAGGGCTACGAGCCGCGGGAGCGGGACCTGCACGACCTGGCGCTGTTGCGGCTGAAATTCACTGGCCACGAGGTCTAGCGTCGGGGTCGTGAAGGGATTCAACCCGAGTTTCAGTCCCGAAACGGCGAAGACCTACGACAACCACCCCCGCGGCGACGAGGACGAGACCGTCCGCTTCCTCGCGTCGTTCGGCGACAGAGCGCTCGAGTTCGCGATCGGCACCGGCCGGATCGCGTTGCCGCTGCGGGAATGCGGCGTCGCGGTCGACGGCGTCGAGCTGTCCCCGCACATGGTGGCGCGCCTGCGCGAGAAACCCGGCGGCACGGACGTCGACGTGACGATGGGCGACATGTCCGTGGCCGGCACGGGCCGCACGTATCCGCTGGTGTACCTCGTCTACAACACGATCTCGAACCTGCTCACCCAGGACGACCAGGTCCGCTGCTTCGAGAACGCGGCACGCCACCTCACCCCGGACGGCGTGTTCGTCGTGGAGTGCGGCCTGCCGAGCTGGGCGGCACGGCAGCGGCACGACTTCGTCGACGTGGAGGCCGTCGAGGTCGACCACGTCCGGCTCGACGTGAACCGCTACGACCCGGTGACGCAGATGCTCGACGAGAACCACGTGCACATCGGCGCCGACGGCATCCGGTTCGGCCCGATCCGGCAGCGGCTGAGCCACCCGTCCGAGTTCGACCTCATGGCGCGGATCGCGGGACTGCGGTTGCGCGCGAGGTACGGCGGGTGGGAGGGCGAGTCGTTCACCGCGGACAGCAAGCGGCACGTGAGCGTGTACGAGATCAGGAGCTGAGCTCCTCCAGGGCCTCGGCCTTGATCTGCTCGAATTGGGCGGCCATCGCCTCGGACAGGGCCTGGGCGCCGGACAGCGGGCGCACCATGACGGTGAACTCGTCGATCAGCCCGTTCTCGTCGAGGTGCAGGAAGTCGCAGCCCTGGACCTCCTTGCCGTTGACCTCGGTGCGGAACACCAGCGCGTGGTTGGGGCCGTCGATGATCTCGCGCTCGTAGCGGAAGTTCTCGAAGACCCGCATGACGCCGCGCAGGATCGCCGCGGTGAGCGGCTTGCCGGGGTACGGGGCGAAGGCGACGGGGCTGGTGAACACGACGTCGTCGGCCAGGCACGCCGCCATCGCCTCGGTGTCGCGCGCCTCGACTGCCTTGCGGAATGCGTTCACGGCACGCCCTCACATACTCAACTTGTTGACTAGGTGATGGCACCGTAACCTGCTGCTATGTCGCTGCGCAACGCCGTGATGGCCGCCCTGCTCGACGGGGAGTCGTCCGGCTACGACCTGGCCAAGGTGTTCGACGCGTCCGTGGCGAACTTCTGGATCTGCACGCCGCAGCAGCTCTACCGCGAGCTCGACCGCATGGAGGCGGACGGGCTGATCACCGCGCGGACGGTCGAGCAGGAGCGCCGGCCGACCAAGCGGCTGTTCTCCCTGACCACCGCCGGGCTCGAGGAGTTGACGGCGTTCACGGCCGCGCGGCACAAGCCGACGGCGATCCGGGACGAACTGCTGGTGGCGGTGCTGGCGGTGGACTCCGGCGACGCCGAGGCGGTGAAGGCCTCGATCCGGGAGCGCAAGCAGTGGGCCGAGGCGAAGATCGAGCGCTACGAACGCCTGCGCGCCAAGCTCCTCGACGGGCGGGCGGAAGAGGAGTTCCTCGCCACCGCCGAACGGGTCGGGCCGTACCTGACGTTGTTGCGCGGCCTGTCGTTCGAGCGGGACAACGTCCGGTGGTGTGCGCGGAGCCTCACCGTGCTGGAGCGGCGTGGTGCGCGGCTCGACGCGGCCGGGTGAGGTTGAATCGGGTCCATGAACGGCATCTCGGTCTTGCAGGAGGCACTGAGCGCGCCCGCGGCGGAAGCGCGCAACCGGTTCGCCGGGCGGCTCAACGGGTACCTCGACGGGTCCGACGTCGTGCACGCCGTGCGGTTGCAGGGCTGGCTCGGGCTGGAGGTGCCCGGACCGGGCTGCCACGTCGGCACGGGCAGCTGGGACTTCACCCGGTTCAAGGCGACGACCTCCCCGGTGACGTGCGGGCGGTGCCGTTCCGCCGGTCTGCTCACCAGCTCGTTCACCGGCGGCCCGCACCAGCAGACCCTGGACCTCGAAGGCATCTAGACCGCGTCTAGATCGCGTCGCGGTTGCGCAGCCCCATCCCCGTGAACGCGATCATGCCGAGGCGTTCGTAGAACGGCCGCAGCTCGTCGTCGCACGCGAGGTCGATCGAGTACATGTGCCCGGCCTCGGCCACGATCCGGCGCATCAGTTCGGTGCCGACGCCCTGTCCCTGGAACGACGGCCGCACCTCCAGCCAGGGGATGAACGCGGTCAGCACGCCGTCGCTGATCATGTTCGCGAAGCCGACGACCTCGCCGTCCGAGCGCGCGATCACCACGCGGTAGCTCCCGCGCAGCACGGCGAGGTGCTGTGCGGGTGTCGGCGGCTTGGGCCAGCCGACGAAGAACCCGGCCAGGTCGGCCTCGGTCAGGTCGCTGAGATCGGTGCTGTACGAGATCACCGCCGCATTGAACCAAGTTCGTTCGAGTCGCGCGAAAGCATTTCGGCACAACGGATCGGCGGTCGTCCACGGCCAGCGCTCGTGCCGTCCACAGTGGACAACACTTGCCTGATCTGGACATTTACGTCATATTTACGGGCAGGTGAGCCGGGAAGTCTGGTCGGCCCGCACGTCACAACCACGTGATGAGCGGCGAGCTGACGAGGGGCGCCCGAAATGACTCTCATCCCCCACGCCATCCCTTTGATCAACGATCCCCAGGTCGTGCACGCGCTGGCCTCGCGCTGGCGCCGCACCAGGACGTTGCTGCTCCTCTCCGCCGGTGTGCTGCCCGTCGCGATCGGGATCGTCTGCGTCGTGCTCGCCGGGATGACCTCCGCCGGGCAGCAGGTCATGCCGTGGTGGTCGGCGATCCCGGCCGTGGCCGCGGCGGCGTGCGCATGGGCCTTGCTGACGTGGTTGCGCCGCAACGGGTTGAGCGACCCGCACTCCTGGCTGCCCGCGACGACGTTGATGACGGGCGCACAGCTCGTGCTCGGTGTGCTGCCGGGATCGGGCATCGCGCTGCGGCTCAGTCCGGGCGCGGCGATCGCGGTGAAGGCGTTGTGCGCGGCCGGGGTGCTCGGCGCGGGGTCGGCGAGCGCGCTCGCCCGGCTGGCCCACCGCTCGCTGCTCTCCTCGCCCGTCCTGGAACTCGGCTCGACGGCGTTCCCGCTGGTGCTGGCGGACGGCGGCACGCGTCTGGTGATCGGCACCGACCGCGTCGACTGGACCACGCGGCACGGGTCCCGGGTCGACGCCGGGGTCTCGTTCGCGCGGATCCTCCGCGTCACGGCCCACGCTCAAGCGATCGCACTGCACACGGCGTCCGGTTCGTGGACGGTCCCGGTGTCCGACCCGGCGGCCACTCAGGCCTTGCTGCGCCGCCGGATCGCGTGGTGGGAGGAGCGCAGGGACGCGGCCGCCGAACGCGAGCAGCGCCGCTACCTCGACCTCGTCACGCTGCTCGCGGCGGTCACCGGTGAGGCCACCCGCGGCGGCGTCAGCGTCACGGTGGACTCGAACGGCCTCACGACCGGCATCGCGCTGAGCCCGGAGGTCCGCGAGCTCGCCCCCGAAGTGCTCGCGGCGCAACTGATGGCGTGCGTGCAGAAAGCGCGGGCACACGCGCGCAGGCAGGTGCAGGACCTCGTCCTCGAACACTCCGGCGACCACAGGGTGAAAGCCAGCCGCTAGTCGGTTGTCGCGCGCCCGCCGCCCTGCCTACGTTCGCCTCAGGACTTCGGGAGATGGGGGACGACTTGCGCAGACGTGACTTCTTCGCGGCGGCGGCCGGAGTGGCCGCCGTGGTGGCCAACCCCGCGAGCGCACTGGCGGCAGGCGACCAGCGGCCCGGCGCCTCGCACCTGCCGGACCTCGACCTCGGCGACTTCCCGGTGGTGGCAAGGGTTCGGGCGCGCAAGGCGCTCGAGCACCTCGAGGTCCTGAGCGACCGGATCGGTCCGCGCATCGGCGGCACCGCGTCCGAGCACCGGGCGCGCGACTTCCTGGTGCGCGAGCTGAAGGCGTTGCGGTACCAGGTGACGACGCAGCCGTTCACCGTGCCGGACAAGTACCTCGCCGAAGTCAACGGCACGTGGCAGGCGGGCGCGTCCCGCTTCGGCAAGCTCGGCGTGACCGTCAAGGCCCCGTTCGTCGAGGTCGTCGACGGCCAGCTACCCGACCTGACGGGCAAGATCGCGTTCTACGTCAACGCCCCGACCGGTTCCGCCCCCACGCACGCGGCGATCGAACGCGGTGCCGTGGCGGTCGTCCTCGGCCGGATCTCCGCCACGGCGAGCAGGTCCAGCGCCTTCTCCCCCACCCTCGACCGCGACGTCGCCGTGCCCGTGATCGGCCTGGCCCAGGCGCACACCGAGAAGCTGCGCGCCCAGGGCACCGGCGAGCTGGCGATCAGCACGGTCCACCACCCGAACCTGACGTCCTACAACGTGATCGCGGACCGTCCGGCGACGTTCCCGTGGCGCGACAACGGGGTCGTGATGGTCACCGCGCACTACGACACCGTGCCGGGCTCTCCGGGCGCCAACGACGACGGCAGCGGCACGGTGCTGACCCTGGAACTCGCGCGTGTGCTGCGCCACCTGCCGACGCACAAGGCGTTGCGGTTCGCGCTGTGGGGCTCGGAGGAACAGGGCCTGCTCGGGTCGCGGCACTACGTCTCACAGCTGCCGCCGGAGGAGATCGCGCGGATCAAGGGCGTGTTCCAGAACGACATGGTCGCCACCAGCCACGACCCGGCGACGGCGTACTGGCTGCTGTCCGTCGACGGCGCCGACAACGCGACGACGGCCGCGGTCCGCGCCGCCGCGCAACGGCTGGGCTACGACCCGCGGGTGCACGGGCCGGTGGCGCGCGGGTCGAGCGACCACGTGCCGTTCCACGAGAAGGGCATGGCGTCGGCCAACTTCAGCTGGCGCGGGGAGGGCGGGCCGGCGCAGCTGGAGCCGATCTACCACACGCCGGAGGACACGATCCGGGACAACATCAGCCCGGAGAGGTTGCAGGTGTCGCTGGAGCTGATCGGGGCGGCGGCGTACCGGCTGGCGACGCAGCGGTAGGGGCGGCGGGCCGGGGCGGGGTTGCGGGTCGGGGCGGCGTGTCCCCGGCCCGCCCTTCAC
The DNA here is from genome assembly GCF_024125735.1 of Lentzea sp. HUAS12. Taxonomy (NCBI): domain Bacteria; kingdom Bacillati; phylum Actinomycetota; class Actinomycetes; order Pseudonocardiales; family Pseudonocardiaceae; genus Lentzea; species Lentzea sp. HUAS12. Next base: position 553,423 of record NZ_CP099738.1, on the reverse strand, counting down.
GGAGCCGGTGCTCCCACCCCGTTCGACACCCCGTTCGACACCCTGTCGCGCAGCCACGTCCCGAACTCGTCCGCCGGCAGCGGCTTGCTCAGGCAGTACCCCTGCACGATGTCGCACCCCAGGGCGGCGAGGACGGACCACGTCTCCTCGTCCTCGACGCCCTCGGCCACGACCTCCAGCTCCAGGTTGTGCGCGAGTCCCAGCAACGAGCGGGTGATCGCGCCGCTGGAGGCGTCCGTGCGCATGTTCGTCGTGAACGAGCGGTCGATCTTCATCTCGTGCACCGGCATCGTGCGCAGGTAGGCGATGGACGAGTAGCCGGTGCCGAAGTCGTCGATCGACAGCCGCACGCCGAGTTCCCGCAGCCGCGTCAGCACGTCGCACGCGCGGTGCGGGTCGGCGATGATCGCGCTCTCGGTGATCTCCAGGGTCAGCACGTCCGCAGGGCGGCCGTGGTGCTCGAGCAGTGCGGCGACCTGGTCGGGGAACGTCCTGTCGTGCAGGCACTGGGCGCCGACGTTGACCGAGACCGGGACGTCCCAGCCGGTGAGGTGCCACGTGCGGCACTGGGCCAGTGCGTGGTCGAGCACGTACTGCGTGAGCGGTTCGATCAGGCCGGTCTCCTCGGCGGCCGGGATGAACCTGTCCGGTCCCAGCAGGCCGTGGCGCGGGTGCTGCCAGCGGCACAGGACCTCGGCGCCGCAGACCTCGCCGGTGCGCAGGTCGGCCTTCGGCTGGTAGTGCAGGACGAGCTCGCTCTGGTCGAGGGCGCGCCGCAGATCGCTGATCACGGTCAGCTGGGCGGCGCTGTGCTGGTCGAGGACCGCCTCGTAGACGGACGTGCCGAGCCGGGCGCGCTTGGCCGCGTACATGGCGAGGTCGGCGTGCTTGAGCAGTTCGTGCGCGTCGGCCGAGTCGGTCGGGTACAGCGCCACGCCGATGCTGCAGCCGACGTCGACCGCGAGCCCGTCGACGGTGGCGGCCTCGGCCAGTGCGCGGTGCACGCGTTCGGCGACGATGAGGGCGTTCGCGGACGTGCTCACCGACGGCAGCAGGACCGCGAACTCGTCGCCGCCGAGCCTCGCCACCGTGTCGATCTCGCGGACGGCGCCGGTCAGGCGGTTGGCGACGAGTTGCAGCAGCTTGTCGCCGAACGCGTGGCCGAGGGTGTCGTTGATCGGCTTGAAGCGGTTGAGGTCGATCAGGAACAGGCCGAGCGGGTCGCCGGTCTGGTTGCTGCGGCGGATGGCCTGCTCGGTGTGCTGGGTGAGCAGCGTGCGGTTGGCGAGGCCGGTCAGCGCGTCGTGCAGCGCCTCGTGCTCGCTCCTGGCGGCCTGGCGCAGGATCTGGCGGCGGTGGCCGAGCAGGACCACGCCGCACAGCGCGACCAGTCCCAGGTCGACGGCGAACGCGATCAGGGCGGCGAGGCGGAGGTTGCCGTTGCGCACTTCCGCGGCGCGCAGGTACTCGGTCGTCTCCAGGCGCTTGAGCTGCACGACGGTGGACAGTTGTTTGCGCAACGACACCAGCGTCAGCTCGGCCTGGTACGCCTTCTGCAACGACGTCGTGGGGTCGTCCCGGTCCCCTGCCGCGACCGTCTCGCGGAGCAGACCGCTGTAGTCGCGGTAGAGGTCGCCCACGATCGTGGCGGCGCGGACGTCGGCCGGGCCTCCGTTGTCCCGCAACCAGCGCAGGCTCTCGTCGGCGGCACCGGCGGCGTTCGCGACGGGCTCGCGCATCACCTTCGTCCCGGACCGGACGTAGTCGGTGAGGGCGTGGTCGGCCACGTCGACGTTCTGGACGACGAGACCCCAGTGGTCGCTCATCTCGTTGAGTTCGTGCACGTGCGTTGCGGCTTGTTGCATGCTGAGGCTCGTCCACAGCGCGAGGCCGGCCAACGCGGCGAGGCCGACCGTCAGGCTGACGACGGTCGTCTGCACGGTCGTCCGGGCTTCGACCCAGTTGGACAGCATCTACGGGCGCCTCACGTGGACATCGCTTCGGGGGAAGGTGCTATTGGTACGCAGCCAAAGGATTCCGCGCAAGCCGACACCACGGTCCGATGTGCACTAGCCTTGTCGGCTTTCCACGACCAACTGATGGGGCTCGTTCATGGTCCGCACCGTCCGTGCCGTCCTGCCTGCGGTTTTGCTCGCGGTGACGGGGGTGACCGGCTGCGGGACCGCCCAGACGTCCGATGACCCGCCCACAATCGGGTTCCTGGCGCAGAACAACAGCCGCGACTTCTCGAAGGAGATGAGCGAGGGGTTCCGCGCCGGCGCGGCGATCGCGGGAGGTGTCATGACGGAGGTCACCGGACCGAACACGCACGACGGCCTCAAGCAGGTCGAACTGCTCGAAGACCTCGCGACGCGGGCCAAGGGCGGCATCGGGGTGTCGGCGGTCGCGCCGGAGCTCGTGGCCGAGCCGATGGCGCGGGTGGTCGAGCAGGGCGTCCCGGTGATGGCGGTCGCGGGCGGTCAGGTCGCGCCGGGCAGCGGCGTGAAGCTCATGATCGAGAACGACGGCTTCGAACTGGGCGCGCTGCTCGCGGACGCGACGGCCGACCGGTTGCCGCCGGACGCCGCGGGCAAGGTCGTGATCGGCAGCAACTCCCCCGCCATGCCCGCGCTCGACCAGCGCGTGCTCGGGATGCGCGCCCGCCTCGCCGAGCGCTTGCCGAAGCTGCAGGTGATCGGCCCGCTCGACACCGGCCGCGACGAGGCGACGAACCTCGCGACGTGGCAGCGGCTGGCCGACGCGAACCAGGACGCGCTCGCGTTGCTGGGCGCCGGTGACGTCGACGCGGTCACCCTCGCCGCCGTGCACGCGGAGAAGAACGCGCGGTGGCTCGCCGGGGCGTTCAGCATCGACCCCAAGGCGTTGCAGGGCGTCAAGGACGGCCACCTCGTCGCGACGATCTCCGCCGAGCACTTCCTCAAGGGCGCGGTGGCCGGGTGGATGCTCGCCCAGCACGCCAAGAGCGGCAGGAGCCTGCCGGAGGGCTGGTTCGTCGCGCCGGGACTGCTGGTGCAGGCGTCCAACGTGGACGAGGTCATCCGCCGCCAGGCGAGCGAGGCGAGCCGGCTGGAGGCGGCGCGGCCGCAGATGGAGGCGCTCACCGCGAACGCCATGAAGCACCTGAGGCCACTGGACCAGGCGCGCTGAGGCGGGTGAGCATGGCGGCACTCCCCTGCCTCTGGAGGCCGCATGATCAACCGACGGACCCTCACCACATCGCTCGGTGTGGCACTGGCCGCGTCCGCCGCCGGTGGCGTCGCTAGCGCCGAGACCGCGGACACCCGGCGCCGGCGCTACCTGATCCGCAACGGCGCCGTCGTCACCGTGGACCCCGCGCTCGGGGTCTTACCGCGCGCCGACGTCCTGATCGACGACGGCACGATCGCCGCGATCGGGCGCGACCTGCACGCCCGGGGCGCGCAGGTCGTCGACGCCTCGGACATGATCGTCCTGCCCGGCTTCGTCAACACCCACTTCCACCTGTGGAGCGCGCTGGGCCGCAACTTCGTGGCCGACGGGTTCCCGTACTTCGCCGCGAAGCGCGCCACTTCCACGCTGTACGAACCTTCCGACGTCTACCGGTCCGTGCTGCTGGGGCTCGCGGAACTGGCGAACGCGGGCGTGACGACGGTGCACAACTGGTCCAACAACACCCGCTCCCCCGCGCACGCCGACGCCGAACTGCGTGCGCACCGCGACGGTCTGCTGCGGGCACGGTTCTCCTACGGCCACGTCGACCAGATGCCGCGGGACGTGCCGATGGACTTCTCCGACGTGGATCGCGTGCGGCAGCAGTACTTCGCGGGCGGCACGGCGTTCGAGGGGCTGGTGCACCTCGGTGTGTGCGTGCGCGGTCTGTCGCAGAGCGACGAGCCGGCGTTCTTCGCGGACATGGACGCGGTGATGGCGCGCGGCCTGCCCGTCGCGATCCACGCGGGCCAGTCGCCGCCCCGGATCGTGGACGCGGCGGACTACGAGCGGCGGGGCTGGCTCGGGCCGAAAACCCTGTTGTGCCACTACGTCACGGCGCTGGACAGCGACATGGAGGTCATGGCGCGGACCGGGACCTCGTTCTCGTGGTCCCCGCACTCGGAGTTCCGGCTGGGGTCGGCCGGCGACCCGCGGGACGCGTTGCTGCGGTTCCGCAGGGCCGGGGTGCCGGTGTCGCTGTCGTCGGACGCCACCTCGATCGCGCCGTCGGACGTGTTCGAGTCGATGAGGCTCGTCTGGAACACCGGCATCCCCTGGGCCGGCACGCCTTCCGCGGGTCTGCCCGAGGTGGGGTTCGCCGAGGTGCTGAGGATGGCGACGCTGAACGGCGCCCGCGCGCTGGGGCTGGGCGACGTCACCGGGTCGATCACCGTCGGCAAGCGCGCGGACGTCGTCCTGGTGCGCGCCAACGACATCAACCTCGCTCCGGGCGGGTTGGTCGAGACGACCCTCGTGCAGGCGGCGACCGCGGCCAACGTCGACACGGTGTTCTCGGACGGCCGGATCGTCAAGCGCGGCGGCCGTCTGGTGGCCTACGACGTCGACCGGATCGTGCGGGACGCGCGGGTGTCCTCGCTGCGCATCCGCACGGCGGCCGGCGGGATCCTCACGCCCCCTTGACGACGTCGAGGACGGCTTCGGTGAACGCCACCGGGGCCTCCTGCGGCACGTTGTGCCCGATGCCGTCGAGGACCCGGTGCTCGTAGCGGCCGCTGAACTGCTTCCGGTACGCCGCGCCGTCCTTGTTCGGCCCGTCGAAGTCGCTGGCGACGGTGATCGCCGGAACGCTGATCACCGGCTTGGCCTGCAGCGCGCGCTCGAGCCCGTCGTAGCGGTGCTCGCCCAGCGCGAGCTGCAGGCGCCAGCGGTAGTTGTGGACGACGATCGCCACGTGGTCGGGGTTCTTCCACGCCGTGGCGCTCCGCGCGTACATGGCCTCGTCGAAGTCCCACTGCGGCGAGGCGAGCCTCCAGATGAGCTTGTTGAACTCGTACGAGTTCTGCTCGTAGCCCTTCACCCCGCGGTCCGTGGCGAAGTAGTACTGGTACCACCAGCCGAGTTCCGCCTGCGGCGACAGCGGTTGCTGGTTCTGCTCCAGGTTGACGACCAGGTAGCCGCTGACCGACACGAGCGCCTTCACCCGCTCCGGCCACAACGCCGCCGTGACGCAGGCCGTCCGCGCGCCCCAGTCGAACCCCGCCAGGGTCGCCTTGCGGACCTTCAGGGCGTCCATGAACGCGATCAGGTCGGCGGCGATGGCGGACTGCTGGCCGTTGCGCTTCGTGTGCGCGTGCAGGAAGCGGGTGGGGCCGTAGCCCCTGAGGTACGGGATGAGCACGCGGTGGCCCTTCGCGGCCAGGGCCGGCGCCACGTCGACGAAGCTGTGGATGTCGTACGGCCAGCCGTGCAGCAGGATCGTGACGGGACCGTCCGCGGGGCCGAGCTCCGCGTAGCCGACGTCGAGCAGGCCGGCCCTGACCTGCTTGAGCTCGCCCCAGGCAGGGGTGGAGGCGTGGGCGGTCGCGGTGGCCGCCGCGGTGGTGGCGAGGCCGGCCACGGCCAGGGCCTGGGAGAACTGTCGCCTGCTGATCATGTCGGCGACGGTAGGGGCGGGGTGGCGGGGGTCGCGAGCGTCAGGTGACGGTGGCTCGGTACGTCATGGACGTGGTTCGAGCGCCTCCCTCAGCTCCGCCCGTGCCGTCACCCCCAGCTTCGGGAAGATGCGGTGCAGGTGCGTGCTCACCGTCCGGTGCGACAGGTGCAGCCGCTCCCCGATCTCCTTGTTGGTCAGCCCGTCCGCCGCCATCCGCGCGATGGTCAGCTCGTGCTCGGTCAGCTCGCCGTTGCCACCGCGCGACTCCCCCGACGCGCGCAGCTCCTCGCGCGCCCGCTCCGCCCAGTCCCTCGTGCCGAACGCCTCGAACGCCTCCGCGGCCGCCTTCAGGTGCGGCCTCGCCTGAGCAGCCCGTCGCTGTCGGCGCAGCCACGCCCCGAACGCCAGCTGCACGCGCGCACGGTCCCACGGCGAGCTCTCGGCGTTGAGGGCGACGTCGAACAGGGCCTCGGCCTCGTCGTCGGGCGCGAGGAGTGCCCGCGCGTACCGCAGGCCGGCGGCCAGGGCGGGTGAGCTGGTGGCGGTGTCGAGTTCCTCGACGAGTTTGCGGGCCTCATCGGTGTTGCCGCTTCGGGTCGCGGCCTCGACCAGTTCGGGCAGCACGTACCGGCGCAGCGCCAGCTGGTAGGCGGGGTCGACGGGGTCGTGGACGCGGCGGACGGCGGCGAACGCGTCGGCGTAGCGGCCCTCGCCCAGCGCGGCCAGGCTCCGCGCGAGCTGCACGGTGGCGAGGACGGGGCGGGCGCCTGCCGCCAGGCCGATGCGTTCTGCGGTGGCGGCCAGGCGCGCGGACTGCTCGTGGTCGCCGTGCAGGGCGGCGATCTCGGCCTGCACGGCGACCGCCAGGCCGTGCATGTAGGGCTGGCCGGTCTCCTCGGCGAGGCGGACGGCCTCGGCGGCGACGGGTTCGGCGGCGGCGATGTCGCCGAGCCGGGTGCGGCTCCAGGCCTCGACGGCCAGGGCGCGGGCGAGGAGCGCGAACCGGCCCTCGGCGCGGAAGCCGCGCTGGGCGGCGTGGGAGAACCGGACGGAGTCGGCGAACGCGCCCACCTGGAGGGCGGCGCTGCCGAGCAGCCGGAGGGTGGCGGGGTCGTCGGGAGTGAGCGGACGGACCCCGGTCTGGTCGTCGCCACCTCCACCAGCCGCGCGCAGCCCCGCCACCACCGCGTCCCCCTGCTGCACCGGGCACACGTACGCCATCATCGCCAGCATGCGCGGGTCGCCCGCCTCGATCGGCAGCCTGCGCGCCACCGCCGCGATCCGCTCCCGCACGGCCGCCCCCGGCTCCACCCAGAAGCAGCGCATCGCGACGCTCCAGAAGATCCGCAGGCCGAGCTCGACGTCGCCGCCCGCCACCACGGACTCGGCGAGGCCCACCAGTTCGCCCGCCCCCGCCACGCCCACGCCGTCGTCGAACGCCGTCGGCAGCCACGTCACGAGCGCCCGCTCGCGGTCGTCGAGGTCCAGGCCGCGCACGGACAGCAGGATCCGCTCCACGTCGTCGCGGCGGCCCGCCTCGCAGGCGAGTTCGGCCGCTCGCAAGAGCCGCCGGGGGCGTTCGCCGGGGACTCCGAGCGCGGCCGACCGTTCCAGCGCGCTCACCGCCGCCGAGGCACCACCCCGTCGCAACGCGCGGTCGGCCGTCTTCTCCAGCAGGCAGGCCACGTTCTCGTCGGGGCCGGTGGCGGCGCCCGCCAGGTGCCACGCGCGGCGGTCGGCCTCGCCGGTCGCGAACGCGAGGCGGCGGTGGGTTTCGCGCAGCTCGTCGGCGCCCGCCCCGCCGACGACCGCGGACCTGATCAGCGGGTGCCGGAACGTGCCGTCCCGGTCCACCAGCCTCGCCTCGACGGCGGGAGTGAGGTCCGTGCCGGGCGCACCGCCGAGGGCCAGCACGAGCAGCGCCGAGCGCACGGGCGCGGACAGGGCCGCGACGCGCGCGGCGAAGGTCTCCGCCAGGGTGTTGCCGCCGAACGGGAGCTCCACCAGCGCCAACGAGTTGCCGGCGGCCTGGGCCAGCACCCACGAGCGGCGTTCGGCGTCCAGGCCGGGGGCGACGGCGTCGAGCACGGCGACGGCGTCACCGGCCGCCAAGGGCTCCAGGGACAACGTCGGCACACCGGCGAACAGAGCTCGGGAGGCCGTCGCGATCAGAGCCCCCGCGGTGAGCCGGCGCGCCACGAAGCCGAGGACGTCCCGGCTCTCCCGGTCGAGCCGGTGCGCGTCGTCGACCAGCACGACGGCCCGCGCCTCCGTCAGCACCTCCAGCGCCGCGAGCCCGACCAGGTGGACCGGCGGCACGGGGCCGTCGGCGAGTCCGAACACGACGTCGAGCGCACGCCGGGGACCGGACAGGAACGGGTGCAGCACCTGGTGCAGTCCGGCGTAGGGGAACTCCGCCTCGGCCTCGACTCCGACGACCCGGTGACCGTCCACGCAGGACAGCAGCGCCGACTTGCCGACGCCGGGCTCGCCGACGACCTGCAGCGCGCCGCCCGTCTCCGCGAGCGCGGTCAGCCGTTCCCGCTCACGATCCCGCCCGACCAGCGACACCGGCACCCCGTTCGTCCGTCCGTGCGGACCAGGGTGTCAGAACGTCCAGACGGCGTGCTTGCCCGGCCCCACGACCAGCGTCGACGTGCCCAGCCGCTCGACGTGGAGGCCGACGGGGCGGTTCAGCTCGAACTCGGCGCGCTTGAGCCCGATCCGCTCGACCGGGGCCTCGTCGATCCGCAGCGTGGTGCCGCCGCACGTCGCGACGACCGTGCGGCCCTCGGTCCGCAGCGAGAACCCACCGGCCCGCAGCAACGGCACGGTGTGGGTCATGTCGGCGGCGGTGATGGCGACGTGGACGAACGTGACGTCGCGCATCAGCCGGTTCCGGTACTCGTCGGGCATGTACCGCTCGCGCGTGACGTCGCCGGGGAACTTCGCGGGCCCCACCTTGCCGCGCGGGTCGTTGAGGTACTCGTCGCGGTACTCCATGGCCCAGGCACCGAACCGCTGGTAGGTCTCGGCCAGGTACACCGAGTCGAACCACGGCACGGGCCTGCCGTCACCGAAGTCGCGGGTCTGCAGGAAGTCGATCGGGCTCGCGCCGGCGCCGCGCAGCCGGGTCTTGAGCTTCTCGATGTCACCGTCGTGCTCGGTCGAGAGCCCGAGACCGGCGGATCCGGGTTCGCCGTCCGAGCCCGGCACGTCCCCGTTGCCGAAGATCTCGAGGTAGGTCTCGCGGCCGCGCAGGTAGCGCCCGGTCCAGGTCTTGCCGTCCGCGCCCGTGGTGGTGCGCACCTCGAAGTCCGCGAAGTCCCTGACGTACGGCGAGTGCGCGACGGCGTCCGCCGTGGCGCGGTCGAGCGTGCCCCAGGCGTGGTTGTAGTACAACAACTGCCGCCCTCCCGCCTGGGCCGGACCCGCACCCGACACCGCCAGAACCACGGCCAAGACCACGCACGTCACCGGTCGGATCCCCATGGATCCGCATCGTAGGGCGGACCGCTCAAGCGGGACTCGAGTCAGATGAAGGGTCTTCGTGTTCGACACCGAACGGTGGACGGTTCTCCAGGCCGTCACCACCGCGCCCTCCTACCGGCGCAACGCGTCCCACGCCGGTGAGGAGGCGCCCGCCGCCTCCAGCGCCAGCGCGCTGATCTCCGGGTCCGCCGCGGGCACCTCCGGGCGCCTCGCGAGCCACGCCGCCGTCCGCGCGGCCAGCGCGGGCAGCCGCGGGTCGTCGGGCGCGTAGTCGAACGCCTCGTCGTGGGCCAGGTAGATCTGCCGGAACTCGGGGTCGGCGAGCGCGTCGACCTTGTCCGCGAGCCACACCGCGGCCTCGTCGGGCGCGACGGTCCGCATCAGCACCCAGACCTCGTGTTCCACCCGCACCCCGCGCTCGCTGACCCCCATGTCCCGCAAAGTCTCCAGCATGGAGGCGACCTCGGACGTCACGAACAGCGAGTTCCCGGCGCGCAGCCGCACCACCCGTTCCCGTGCCAGCCGGATCTCCTCCTCGCGGCGGCGCAGCGCCTCGTCGATCTCGCTGACCGCCGCGGCGAACTCCTCCTCCCCCGCGACGAGGAGTTCCTTCACGCGAGCGAGCGGCACCCCGGCCTCGGCGAGCGTGCGGATCTTGACCAGGTCGACGGCGTCCCGGGCGGTGTAGCGGCGGTAGCCCGAGTGGTCGCGGCCGGGCTCCGCGAGCAGCCCCACCCTGTGGTAGTGCCGCACCGCCTTGATCGTCACCCCGGCGTACCGGGCGAGCCGGCCGATCGTGATCACCGCGGCATCATCGCACCCGGCCGAACGTCCGTCCGGCGAGATCGACACCGACGACCGCGCCGGACGCGTCCCTGCTGAAGAACCCGCGCTGCCCGCTGAAGGCACCGGAGGTGAGCACGTACTCGTCGCGCGGCAGCAGCCCCATCGGGAACGGCGCGTGGTCGGCGGGCAGCTCCGCCTCCGCCGACTCCCGGATCTCCGGCCGGATCAGCACCTCCAGCACCAGTCCCGACCCGGTGTCGTCGATGGTCATCACCATCGCGTCGTTCGCGTACCCGCCCGCGACCTCCGAGGCCGCGGAAGCGTTGTACGGCAACGGTTCCGGGTCGCGGTCGACCACACCGAGGCAGCTCTCCAGCGCCCGCCGCACCACCGCCTGGTTGAACGGGATCCCGTCCGGCCCCTGGTTCGCGACGGACACCACCGCGAAGTTCCGCGACGGCACGATCAGCAGCTCCGCGAACTGCCCGTTGGACGAACCACCGTGCCCGATCGTCCGCACGCCGTCGATCTCGCGCAGGAACCAGCAGACCCCGATCGCGTCACCGAGGTTGCTGCCGCGCAGCACCGCCGTGGGCCGCCGCATCTCCTCGAGTCCGTTGTCCCCCAGGTGGAACCGCGCCCATCGCAGCACGTCCGCGACCGACGCCGCGATGCCGCCACCGGGGTTGTTGGCACGCCAGTGCCGCCACGGCCGCGCGACCTCCCCCTTCTCGTGCCCGACGGCGAACCGGCGCGTCATCACGGCGTCCCGGTCGAAGTGCGTGTTCCGCAGGCCGAGCGGCTCCAGCAGCAACGTCGTGATCGCCTGCTCGTAGGTCTGCCCGGTGACGTTCTCGATGATGCGCCCCGCCAGGTTGAAGCCCGCCTGGCTGTACGACGGACGTTCCCCGGCCTCGCCGACCAGCTTGAGGGTGGCCAGTTCCCCGACGTGCCTGCGCAGGGCGTCGTCGCCCTCACCGGTGCTCGTCATCGTGCCCCAGTCGAGGCCCGACGTGTGGTTGAGCAGCTGGCGGACGGTGCACTCGCGACCGTCCGCGAGCCGCAGCTCCGGCACGTACTCGCGCACCGGGGAGTCCAGCGCCACCCGCCCGTCGGCGACCAGGCGCATGATCGCGGTGGCGGTGTAGGTCTTGGTGACCGAGCCGAGGAGGAACAGCGTGTCCTCGTCGACCGGCAACGGGTTCTCGAGGCTGGTGACGCCGTGGCTGAAGAAGCGCTCCTCCCCGTCGTGGAAGACGCCGACGGCGGCACCGGGGACGGCGAAGCGGGCTGTGGTCGTGGCGAGGAAGTCGTTGTCCATGACCACAGCCTCGAACCTTGACCCAGGGTCAAGGTCAACCCGACATCACCGGTGATCCGGATCACGAAGACCACGTGAAGTCATGTGTCCACAATCTGTCAACTATTTCCGTTAACGCCCTCGCCGAAGCCCGCGATGTAGCACCCAGAATCACGACGAGCCATCAACGGATTCAATGTCCGACTACGTCCGAGGAATTCGACAGAAATGGGGTGCCGAGGTTGGGGTACCTGATAGGCATCGACCTGGGCACCACCTACTCCGCCGTCGCGGTGGTCGGTGAGCTGGGAAGACCCGAGATCATCACGAACCGCGAAGGCGAGAACATCACCCCTTCCGTGGTCCTCTTCCAATCCGACTCGACCCTCGTCGGCACCATGGCGAAAAGGTCTGCAGCCATGGCCCCGCTCGACACCGTTCAATTCGTCAAACGCGCCATGGGCGATCCCGCGTGGCGTTTCGAGACGAGCGACGGCGTCGCGTTCCGGCCCGAGGAAATCTCCGCTCTCATCATCAAGAGGCTCAAGGAGGACGCCGAACTCCACCTCGGCGGGCCGGTCGACCAGGCCGTCATCACGGTGCCGGCGTACTTCGACGACGGCGCGCGGCGTGCCACCAAGGACGCCGGAGCTATCGCCGGGCTGACCGTGCACCGGGTGCTGAACGAACCCACCGCCGCCGCCCTCGCCTACGGCCTCAACGCAGGCGACGCGGGCACGGTGCTGGTCTACGACCTCGGCGGCGGCACCTTCGACGTCACGGTCATGCGGATCGAGGACCGCGAGTTCTCCACCATCGCCACCAACGGCGACCGCAACCTCGGTGGCTTCGACTGGGACAACGCGGTGATGCGGCTGCTCAACACGCGATTCCAGGAACTCGGCGGCCCCGACCTGCTGGAGGACGAGCACACCGAGGCCGACCTGCGGGAGAAGGCCGAGAACGCCAAGCGGGCGCTCACGACCATCGCGAAGACCAAGGTGGTGCTGAGCGCCGGCGGGGTGACCAAGACCGTCGAGGTGACGCGCGAGGAGTTCGAGGAGGTCACCTCCAGCCTGCTCAGCCGCACGCGTGACCTGACCGCGATCGTGCTGGAGGACGCCGGGCTGTCGTGGTCCGACGTGGACAGGGTCCTGCTGGCAGGCGGGTCGACCCGCATGCCGATGGTGCGCGACATGATGGAGTCCTTCTCCGGCATGCAGCCCGAGCGCGCGGTGAACCCGGACGAGGTCGTCGCGCTCGGCGCCGCCGTCCAGGCGCACCTCGTCGACGTCGAGCAGACCGGCGTCACGTCCGCGCTGCCCGTGATCACGGTCAAGGACGTCACCTCGCAGGGACTCGGAACCCTGGCGAAGGCGGACACGCACGGCATGGAGAACGTCGTCATCATCGCGCCCAACACCAGGATCCCGGCCAAGCACACCAGTTCGTTCCGCACGGTCTCCGACCAGCAGACCGAGATCAGGGTGTCGGTCACGCAGGGCGACGACCTCGATCCCCAGTACGTGAAGGTGATCGGCGAACAGATCCTGCGCATCCCCGCCTACCCCGCGGGGGCACCGGTGGACGTCACGTTCGCCTACGACATCGACCAGACGGTCTTCATCGAGGTCACGGACCTCACCACCAACCGTTCTCTCGGCACGTTCGAGGTGCACGACGTGTCCAACATGGACAGTGCGGAGAAGGACCTGGCAGCGGAGAAGATCCGCATGTTGGAAGTGAGCTGAACTTGACCACGTCCCAGTTCGTCAACCTCTACGAGGTGCTCCAGATCGGCCAGACCGCGAGCGCCGACGAGATCCGCAAGGCGATCACGGCCCAGCGCCGGCAGTGGATCAAGCGGCAGGGCAGCGCGGATCCGGACCGGCGAGCGGAGGCCGAGTCGCGGGTGCGTGACATCGACCGCGCCGAGAAGGTGCTGCTCGACACAAGGACGCGGGCCGCGTTCGACCGCGAGCTCGCCGACTACCGGCCGCCGGAGAGACCCACCGACCGGGGTGGCGGCATCGACTGGCTCGACCGCGCCCGCGCCTACCTCGACCAGGACAACCCGAGCGCCGCCAACTACGCGGCCCGCGAGGCGATCAACCTGCGCGGCGACCACGACGCCGCCTGGTTCCTGCGCGCGCACTCCTCGTTCCTGCTGGGCAACGCGGGCGACGCGGAGTACGAGTTCGCCGAGGCGATCCGGCTGGCACCGCAGAACCCCTCCTACCACTACGGTCTCGGCGAGGCGTACGCCGCGATGGGCAAGTGGGACAGGGCGATGCGCAAGTACGAGGACGCGCTGCGGATCGATCCGGGCAACCCCGAGTACCGGACGTCGATCGCTCAGGTGTTCCTGCAGAACGAGATGGCCGCCAAGGCACTCGAGATCATGGAGTCGGTGGTGCGGGAGCACCCCGACAACCCCGCGTTCCTCTACTACCTCGCCATCGCCCTGCACGACGAACTGCTGGACCACCTCGGCAAGATCGGGCCACTCGTGCTGCACGGCCAGGTGCTGAACGAGGGCGGCTTCTACATCCTGTCCGAGGAGCAGGCGTCGCTGGTGATGAAGCGCGCCGACAACATCGACAACCTCAAGACCGGCGACCCGGACATCGCGAAGATGGTCGAGGAGCTCCGCCAGATGGTCCACGAGGCGCGCGAGCCGAAGTGGAACTGGACCAACTGGCACAAGTGGTTCCTGGCCCTGCTCATCTTCGGCATCGTGCCGTTCGTCGGCGGAGTCGGTGGTGGAGGTGCGGGCGCCGTGTTCATGGGATTCCTCATGATCATCGCCATCGGCGGCCTGTTCTACGTGTTGCGGCACAAGCCGATGTGGCAGCACCGGCTCAAGGCCGCCACCGAGTTCGGCCGCGTCGAGCGGAAGGGGCGCTAGTGGACACGGGCACCGTCGAACAGGAACTCTCCGAACTGCGCGACCTCTTCCAGCGCAGGCTGCTCAACGACAAGCTGCAGAAGCAGATGTACGACGAGCTGTGCCGGCAGCTCGACCAAGCGGGCGACGACCGCGCCCGGCAGATCCTCACCCCCGTGCTGCGCCAGGTGATCCTCGTCCTCGACCGGATCGAGTCCACGCCCCAGGGCGGTGATGTGGACTCCATCTCGAACGAGCTGGAGGAGCTGCTGGCACGCCAGGGCGTGAGCAGGATGACGTGCGTCGGCACGCCGTTCACGCCGAGCCTGCACCAGGCGGTGCGCGTCACGGAGGTCGAGAGCGCCGAGCACGACGGTGTCGTGGTGAGGGAGTTGCGCGGGGGCTACCAGCTCGGCGACAAGGTGCTGCGGGCGGCCGAGGTGGAGGTCGGGCGGTTCACACCGGCGGAGGGAGACACGTCGTGCGCCGGATCTTCCTGAGCTACCGGATCAACGACAGCGTCCACGCGACCGCGGCGATCGCCGGTCTGCTCGCCCAGCACTACGGCGCCGGCAACGTGTTCCGGGACCGGGACTCCCTGCCGCTGGGCTCGGTGTACCCGCGGCGCATCCGGCGCGAGCTGGAGCGCGCCGACGTGGTACTCGCCGTGATCGGCCCGTCCTGGCTGACCATCCGCAACAAGAACGACGAGCGCTGCCTCGACGACGAACGCGACTGGGTCCGCACCGAGTTGCGCATGGCGTTCGAGCGCGACATCCCGGTGGTGCCGGTGCTGCTCGACGGCACGCCGCTGCCCGACCGCTCGCAACTGCCCGCCGACATCGCGCTGATCAGCCTGTCGATGTACTGGCAGGTGCGGCACCGGACGTTCGAGTCCGACGTGCGCGGCCTGATCGCGAACCTGGAGGGTGGTGACCAGGCCGCTCCCGCGGGCGGCGCCGGCGGGCAGCGGGTGATGACCAACACCGCGTCCCACGGCGGCACCGTGATCTCCAACCAGGGCGACGGGCCGATGAACGTCACCCAGCACGGCGGAGGTGGAGGATGAGCCGTGCCGACGACCCCTTCGGACGCGGTGCGCGCAACCGCGCGTCCGAGGGGAGCAGCATCTTCAACCACCAGGGCGACGGTCAGATGAACGTCAACCAGGGTGGCCGCATGAACATCGACAACAGCATCACCAACCACATCCAGGCGAAGGTGCACACCTGGACCGGCTGGGCCGTGGTCGTGATGCTCGTGGCGGACGTCGCCTTCTTCTTCTACGGCATGACCGCCTACACCGGCGGTGTGGACGTCAACGGCGACGGGTTCCGCGCGTTCGGTTTCATCGGGATGGTCGCCATCACGATCAGCCTGATCCGCCGGTGGTTCCGCCAGCGGCTGTGAGCACCGCAGGAACCGGTTCCCGTCCCGGGACACGAGCGGTGGCCCGGGACGGGAACGCACAGGGCTACGGCACCCAGTGGTTGCCGGTCACCGTGATCATCACCTGTAGCTGGATGCTCGCGGAGAAGTAGCTGCCGCCGTCCACCGGCGTCTGCACCATCTTGCTCCACAACGCGTCCAGCCACGCCTGGCTGCCCGGATCGGTCGCGGCCACGACCGCGAACGGCGCGAAGTACGCGGCGGCGCTGCCACTGGAGATCTGCGTGCCGTTCAGCTGGTAGCCGATCGCGATGTTGTTCGGGTTGCCGCCGGTCTTGGCCTTCACCCACGTGTTGAGCTTGCGGGCGGCCGTGAGCGACGAGGAGTCGCCGCTGGTCACCGCGTCCGCACCGATGCGCCACGGCACACGGCAGGCGTTCCAGTAGTACTTGCCGTCGTTGGCGCTCTCCAGCACCTGCCCGGCGGGCGGGCGCGGGGAGGAGTTCGTGTTCTCCACGAAGTCCGGCAGCAGACCGGTGCCCGGCGCGTAGTTCTGCTGCAGCGTGGTGATGAGGTTCTGGTGCGCGGTGCGGATCGTGTCCCACGCCCCGTCGCCCGTCGCCTTCCGGAACGCCCGGAAGTGGTCGACCATCCAGTCCGACGACCGCGAGAGGTAGTAGTACTGGTCGCCCGCGCTGGACCAGTCGCCCAGCTTGAGCAGGCTGGTCTGCGGGTTGACCTCGCTCGCCTTGATGGCGTTGATGTGCCGGACCGCGAGCTGCTTGTAGTTGTACGTGCCGGTACTGCCCCACTGGCGGTCGGCGAGCAGCAGCCCGTAGGCCACGTCCATGTCGCCGTCGGTGGCGCCGTCGCCACCGTTGACGCTGCGGCAGTTCACGTCCTGCTCCGCCGCGAGGAGGTCCGGGTTGATCGACGACGGGTGGTCGATCTTCCACTTCACCAGGCCGTCGAAGATCCTGCGGGCGTCCGGGTCGGCGCCGGCCATCGTGGCCACGACGACCATGCCGTAGCCCTGGGCCTCGGCGACGTACGGGTGGTCGGCGTCCGGCGAGATGATCTGCGACCAGCCGTTGCCGCAGTTCTGGCGCACGAACGCGGACTTCCAGCGCTGGTAGTAGTCCACGACCTGCGCGTCCAAGGTGGACGTGCTGCCGGACGGGCGCAGCACACCCGACGCGTACGGGGTCTTGCGGCTGCCGAACGCGTAGCCGAGGCCGTTCGACGGCGGCGTGGTCGTCGTGGTCGTGGTCGTGGTCGGCGGGGTGCCGCCCGCCACGCCGTAGACCTCGAGCTCCCACAGGGAGTAGCCCCACTCCGTGCCGCGGGCGGTGCCGAGGA
The DNA here is from genome assembly GCF_024125735.1 of Lentzea sp. HUAS12. Taxonomy (NCBI): domain Bacteria; kingdom Bacillati; phylum Actinomycetota; class Actinomycetes; order Pseudonocardiales; family Pseudonocardiaceae; genus Lentzea; species Lentzea sp. HUAS12. The sequence goes on along the minus strand of NZ_CP099738.1, from coordinate 536,605 downwards.
CGCGCACGTACCTGCCGGAACCCGACACGGTCAGGTCGTCGACGCCGCCGTCACCGGTGCTGGTCGAGAACACGTCCGTCCACGCCGAGTCGTCGGCGGAGGTCTGCACGCGGTAGCCCTTGCCGTACGCGGCCTCCCAGTTCAGGCGCACCCGGCTGATCGCGTGCGAGGTGCCCAGGTCGACGCGGATCCACTCCTGGTCGCGCCCTTCCAGCGATGCCCACCTGGTGGTCGTGCTGCCGTCGACGGCCTTCGCCGCCTCCAGCCCGGCGCCCTCGACCGAGGACGCCGTCATCGCTTTGCCCCGGGAGACCAGGGGGTCCGCGGCCGTCGCGCTGGTCGTCCCCGCCACCAGGAGACCCGCCACGAGTCCGGCCGCGCTCACCGCCGCCCACACCGATCGTCTGTCCACGACCACCTCCACCCAATTGGTTAACAAACCTGCCTGAAGGCCGGATGGCGGCGACCCTAGGCGGGTGGTCAACGGCGGACAAGAGGTGTGGACCGGTCATCTGGACCGGAACCGGTTACGGCACCGGTGGCCGGCGGTGAGTCGTGCCCGACCGGTCAGGACCTACGACCACACCTCCCGCACGGCCTCCGCGACCGACGCCGCCTGCACGCGCCCCGCCTCCGCGGCGGGCTTGCGGCGGGCCGGGTCCAGCAGGTTCGTGCCGATCGCGGCCAGCGCGGTGCCGTCCGGGCTGATCACGATCGACGGCACCCCGAGCTTCGCGGCCTGTGCGCCCGGGGTCGCCGCCAGGTTGGCCGACCTCGTCAGCGGCGCGACCACCACGACCCGCTCGTACCCGGCCGCGAGGTCGACGTTCGCCACGGACCGCATCCCGCCGTCCATGTACCTGCTGCCGTTGATGCTGACCGGCGGCCACACCAGCGGCACCGCGCAACTCGACGCGACCGCCTTCACGAGCGGCACCCCGCTGTCCCGGTCGAACGCCACGAACTTCCCGGTCACGACGTCCACGGCCGTGACCTTGAGGGGACGCTCCGGCCAGTCCTTCGTGGACAGCCGGCTGTCGAACACCGCGAGCCGCGACTCCTCGGACGGCGTGCGGGCCTTCAGAGCCGCCCGCCCGAGCCTCGCCCGCTTGGCCGCCGGGGTTCCCGGCATCACGTAGGAAAGCGCGTACCTGACGAGCATCCACGGCGTGAGACGGGCCGGGATCTCGCCGTCCGGCGGCAGCAACTGCCCCGCGTAGAGGTCCGCGAGCGGCGCACCTCCCGCCAACTCCGTCGCCACCACGGATCCCGCGGACGTCCCGACGAACAGGTCGGCGTCGCTCAGGTCGACCCCCTGTTCGGCCAGTCCGTGCAGAATCCCGGTCTCCCAGGCGATTCCGGTGACACCACCGCCACCCAGCACCAACGCGCGTCGTCCTGTCACGACGACCATCCTATGGAGTGGGACGGGTTCCTGGTCCATGGTCGGAGTTGGTAGCCTTGACCGCGAAACCGAGAAGCGCTGCAACGGGCTCGCACGCCTGCCACGCTCGGCTTCGTTCCACCACGAACAAAGGGCGCTTCCGACGTCTTCGGGAGCGCGCGTGAGTGGACTCAAGTCCCTGCTGGACCAGCGGATCGCTGTGCTGGACGGCGCCTGGGGCACGATGTTCCAGCAGGCGAAGCTCTCCCCGTCCGACTACTACGGCGACGAGTACGAAGGCCACGTGCCCGACGTCGCGGGTGACCCGGACCTGCTCAACCTGACCCGCCCCGACCTGGTGCTCGACGTGCACCGGCAGTACCTCGCGGCGGGGGCGGACATCACGACCACCAACACGTTCACCGCCACGTCGATCGGCCAGGCCGACTACGGGCTGGAGAGCCGCGTCCGCGAGATGAACCTCGCCGGCGCGCGCCTCGCCCGCCAGGCCGCCGACGAGTTCGGCGGGAAGTTCGTGGCGGGCTCGGTCGGCCCGCTCAACGTCACGCTCAGCCTGTCGCCCAAGGTCGAGGACCCCGCGTTCCGCGCCGTCACGTTCGAGCAGGTCAAGGCCTCCTACGCGGAGCAGATCTCGGCGTTGCACGAGGGTGGCGTCGACCTGCTGCTGATCGAGACGATCTTCGACACGCTGAACTGCAAGGCCGCCATCGCCGCGGCCCGCGAGGTCGCTCCCGACCTGCCGCTGTGGATCTCCGTGACGATCGTCGACCTGTCCGGCCGCACGCTGTCGGGCCAGACCGTCGAGGCGTTCTGGGACTCGATCGCGCACGCCGAGCCGCTCGTCGTCGGCGTCAACTGCTCGCTGGGCGCCGAGGAGATGCGCCCGCACGTCACAGACCTGGCGCGGCTCGCGGACACCTACGTCGCCTGCCACCCCAACGCCGGCCTGCCCAACGCCTTCGGCGGCTACGACCAGACCCCGGACGAGACCGCCGCCCTGCTGAAGGACTTCGCGGGCAAGGGCATCGTCAACGTCGTCGGCGGCTGCTGCGGCACCTCCCCCGCGCACATCAAGGCCATCGCGGACGCCGTGAAGGGCGAGACGAAGCGAGACGTGGTGCAGCCACGCCACACCACCCGCTACAGCGGCCTGGAGACGTTCGAGATCGGCCCGGACACCGGGTTCGTGATGATCGGCGAGCGCACCAACGTCACGGGCTCCGCCAAGTTCCGCCGGCTCATCGAGGCCGACGACCACAACGCCGCGCTCACGGTGGCACTCGACCAGGTGCGCGGCGGCGCGAACCTGCTCGACGTCAACATGGACGCCGACCTGCTCGACGGCGAGCAGGCGATGACGACGTTCCTGAACCTCATCGCGACCGAACCGGAGATCGCCCGCATCCCGGTGATGATCGACAGCTCCCGCTGGACCGTGCTGGAGGCCGGGCTGCGGTGCGTGCAGGGCAAGGGCGTGGTCAACTCGATCAGCCTCAAGGAGGGCGAGGAGTCCTTCCTGCGGCAGGCCCGCACGATCCGCGACTACGGCGCCGGTGTCGTCGTGATGGCGTTCGACGAGCAGGGCCAGGCCGACACGACCGACCGCAAGGTCGAGATCTGCGCCCGCGCCTACGACCTGCTCACCCAGCAGGCCGGGTTCCCCGCCGAGGACATCATCTTCGACCCGAACGTGCTCGCGGTCGCCACCGGCATCGAGGAGCACAACGGCTACGCCAAGGCCTTCATCGACGCCCTGCCGCGGATCAAGGAGCGATGTCCCGGGGTTCGCATCAGCGGCGGCATCTCGAACCTGTCGTTCTCCTTCCGCGGCAACGACGTCGTCCGCGAGGCCATGCACTCGGCGTTCCTGTTCCACGCCGTCAAGGCGGGCCTCGACATGGGCATCGTCAACGCGGGCCAGCTCGTCGTCTACCAGGACATCCAGCCCGAGCTGCTGGAACTGGTCGAGGACGTCATCTTCGACCGGCGCGAGGACGCGACCGACCGCCTCGTCGCGCACGCCGAGACCGTCAAGGGCCCCGGCCAGAAGCGGGTCGTCGACCTGTCGTGGCGCGAGGCGCCGGTCGCCAAGCGGCTGGAGCACGCGATCCTGCACGGCGTCGTCGACTTCGTCGAGGAGGACACCGAGGAGGCCCGCCAGGCCCTCCCCCGGCCCCTCGACGTCATCGAGGGCCCGCTGATGGACGGCATGAAGGTCGTCGGCGACCTGTTCGGCGCGGGCAAGATGTTCCTTCCCCAGGTCGTGAAGAGCGCCCGCGTGATGAAGCGCGCGGTCGCGTACCTGGAGCCGTTCATGGACGCCGAGCCGAAGGCCACGGCGGGCGGCAACGGCAAGGTCGTGCTCGCCACGGTCAAGGGCGACGTCCACGACATCGGCAAGAACATCGTCGGCGTCGTGCTGGGCTGCAACAACTACGAGGTGATCGACCTCGGCGTGATGGTCCCCGCCGCCAAGATCCTCGACACGGCCATCAAGGAGCACGCCGACGTCATCGGCCTGTCCGGGCTGATCACGCCGTCCCTGGACGAGATGGTCTCGGTCGCCGAGGAGATGCAGCGCCGCGGCCTGAAGCTGCCGCTGCTGATCGGTGGCGCGACGACCTCGCGCCAGCACACCGCCGTGAAGATCGCCCCGGTCTTCGACGAGCCGGTCGTCCACGTCCTCGACGCCTCCCGGGTCGTCGGCGTCGTGTCCGACCTGCTCGACGACCGTCGGTCGCACGAACTGGACCGCACCAACCGCACCGAGCAGGCCCGGCTCCGCGAACAGCACGAGAACCGCAAGTCGGTGCCGTTGCTGAAGCTCGACGTCGCGCGCGCGAACTCGGAAAAGGTCGACTTCTCCGAATTGCCTACACCGGCATTCACCGGAACGCGCGTGCTGACGCCTTCTCTGGCCGAACTGCGCGAGTTCATCGACTGGACGTTCCTGTTCCTCGCCTGGGAACTCAAAGGCAAGTTCCCGGCGATCCTGGACCAGCCCGTGGCGCGCGAACTCTACGACGACGCGACGGCGTTGCTCGACGAAATCGTCGCCGGAGAGCTGTTCGAGGCGAAGGGCGTTTACGGATACTGGCCCGCGCATTCCGACGGCGACGACATCCTGCTCGACAACGGCGTGCGCATTCCGATGCTGCGCCAGCAGACGCAGAAGCCGCTGTCGCGCCCGAACCGCTGCCTCTCCGACTACGTGGCGCCCGAGGGCGACCACATCGGCGGGTTCGCGGTGACGATCCTCGGCGCCGAGAAGCTCGCCGCGAAGTACGAGGCGCTCAACGACGACTACCGCGCCATCATGGTGAAGGCGCTGGCGGACAGGCTCGCCGAGGCCTTCGCCGAGTGGATCCACTTGCGGGCGCGGCGCGACTGGTTCGAGCCGGACGCCCAGCCGGAACTGGCCGACCTGCACGCCGAGAAGTTCCGCGGGATCCGCCCCGCGCTCGGTTATCCGGCCTGCCCCGACCACACGGTGAAGCGGGAGTTGTTCGACCTGCTGGGCGCGGAGGAGATCGGGGTCGGGCTCACCGAATCGTTCGCGATGAACCCGGCGGCCAGTGTCAGCGGCCTGATCTTCCAGCACCCCGAGGCGAAGTACTTCACGGTGGGGCGCCTCGGCCGCGACCAGGTCGAGGACTACGCGAACCGGTACGGCAAGCCGCTCACGGAGGTCGAGCAGTGGCTGCGGCCGAACCTCGGGTACGAGCCCGCCTGACGGTTTCCGCTCGCTGAAAGCGCTTGCCGGTGGCGGTGGCCCTCGTCCCGGTTCGGCACCACGCGCTGTAGCATCGGCCGATCTGGAGATCGATCACCCGTAGGTCGAACGAGCCCGAGGTCGTCAATGCGCGCTGCGGCACTGGTGCTGGGTCTGGTGCTGCTGGCAGGCTGTGGTGGTGCTGCCCGGTCCGAGGCGTTGCCGCACGTCGGTTTCGTGGTCAAGCGCACGGGTGGCTCCTTCGCCCAGGAGATGACCAGCGGTTTCCACGAGGGCGTCGGCCGCATCGGCGGGGTCAGCGCGACGGTCACGGGTCCACCCGGCCAGGACGGGCACAAGGAAGTCGAGTTGTTCCGGGATTTGACGCTCGCAGCGAATGGCGGAATCGCCGTGGCGACCTCCGAGCCGGCGCTGATGGCGCCGTCCATCGGTGAGGCGCTCGCCCGGCACGTCGCCGTCATCGGGGTCGACATGCGCCTCACCGCGAGTTCCGGCGTCAAACTCCACATCGGTAACGACAACTACGAACTCGGCGAAAAACTGGCTGACGAGTTGATGCGCCGATTGCCGTCGGACGCGACCGGAACGGTTGTGTTGGGAAACACAGTTCCGGGACTCGCCGGGTTCGACGACCGGGCGGACGGAATCCGCGGTCGATTCGCCGAAAAGCTACCGGGAGTAGTGGTGCTGGGGCCGTTCGACACCCAACGTGACGACGCCGCGAATCGGGACGCGTGGAGACGACTCGTCGCGGCGAATCCCGACGCCCTCGCGTTCGTTGGTACGGGCGACTGCGACGGGGTCAGCCTCGCCGCGCTGAGGACCGAGAAGTCGGCGAGGTGGCTGGTGGGCGGGTTCGGGGTCGACCCGAGGACGTTGCAGGCGGTGCGGGACGGCGCGATGGTCGCGACGGTCTCGCCCGAGCACTACCTCAAGGGCGCCGTCGCGGGCTGGCTGCTCGCACGGCACGCGAAGGGCGGCGCGGCGCTGCCGCAGGGCTGGGTCGAGACGCCCGGGCTCACGGTGACCACCGCGAACCTGGACGCGATCCTGCACCGGCAGGAGTCGGAGAAGGCCCGCAGGGACTTCTTCCAGCCTCAGATCGACAGCTTCGTCGAAGATCCGGCGAGCTGGGTGCGACCGTTGGAGCAGGCACGGTGAAGTTCGGGGAGGGCCGCGCCACCGCACGGGTGGCGACGGTGGGGCTGACGGCCGGACTGCTGGTCCTGGCGGGACTGGCGCTGTGGAGCAGCGTCGACGCGCGGGCCACGACCGCGCACGTGCGGCAGGTCAACGAGATCAGCGAGCGGTGGTCCCGCGTGCTGGAGCACATCATCGTCTCCGACAACGCGCTGCGCGACCTGCAGGTCGCGCGGACCGAGCAGACCGTCCAACCGCTCGCGAACTCGCTCGGCTCCGCGCGCGCCGAGCTCGAGTGGCTGCGCACCGAGGCCACCCCGTCCGACGCGGCCGTGGCCACGCGCCTGTTGCCGCTCTACGACCAGACGACGGACCTCCTGCGCAAGGTCGTCGCCGGCACCGACCCGCTGCAGGCGGACCAGGCGGGGCTGGCGCACTCGTCGCTGCGGCGCCAGATCACCGCGGCGATCAGCGCGAAGCGCCTCGACAACAACGAGTACCTGCGCGCGGCCGACGAGCGCAACGCACGGCTGCGGATCGCGCAGATCGTGGTGTTCGTGCTGGACGCGGCGCTCGTGGCGGTGTTCGGCATGGTGCTGCTCGGCCAGCGCCGCATGATCCTGCGCCAGGCCGCCAAGAACGAGCACGAGGCGCACCACGACGCCCTGACCGGCCTCGCGAACCGGACGCTGCTCGCGCGGCGGATGGAGGTGGCCGTCGACAAGGCGCGCAAGAAGGACGAGCCGCTGGCGTTGCTGATCGTGGACCTCGACAGGTTCAAGGAGGTCAACGACTCCCTCGGGCACCACACCGGCGACCTGCTGCTGCGCCAGGTCGCGAACCGCCTGTCGTGGGCGGTGCGCGACACGGACCTGGTGGCCCGGCTGGGCGGCGACGAGTTCGCCGTGCTGCTGCCCGGCGTCGGCTCGGCGGAGAACGCGACGATGGTCGCGGAGAAGATCCTCCAGGCGCTCGCGATGCCGGTGACGCTGGAGGGCCTGGAGCTCGAGATAGCGGGCAGCGTCGGCGTGGCGCTGTGCCCGGCGGACTCGGGCGACGGTCACGAACTGCTGCGGCACGCGGACATCGCGATGTACGCGGCCAAGCGCGAGAAGTCCGGCGTGGCCGTGTACGACGCCCGCCTGCACGAGCGGGGCGCCGCGCACCTGACGGCCGTCACGGAGCTGCGGCACGCGATCGACCGCGGTGAGCTGTTCCTGCAGTACCAGCCCAAGGCGCTGGCGAACACGGGCGCGGTGTGCGGCGTGGAGGCGCTGGCCCGCTGGCAGCACCCGACACGCGGTCTGGTGCGCCCCGACGAGTTCATCCCGGTCGCCGAGGAGAACGGCCTCATCGAGCCGCTGACCCGGTACGTGATCGACGCGGCGCTGCGCCAGTGCCGCACCTGGTCGGACGCGGGCTGGGAGGTGCCGGTGTCGGTGAACGTGGGCGCGGCCTGCCTGCACCACACCGAGTTCCCCGGCGACGTGGCCGACCTGATCAAGCGCCACGGCCTGCCCGCCCGGCTGCTGACGCTGGAGATCACCGAGAGCGCCATCATCTCGGACCCGGAACGCGCGGTGGAGGTGCTGCGCGGCCTGACGGACCTGGGCGTGCGGCTCTCGATCGACGACTTCGGCACCGGCTACTCGTCGATCTCGTACCTGCGCAGCATGCGGGTGCACGAGATGAAGCTCGACCGGTCGTTCGTCACGCACATGTGCACCGACGCCGGCGATTCGGCGATCGTGCACGCCCTGGTGGCGCTGGCCCGCAACTTCGGGCTGCAGGCCGTGGCGGAGGGCGTGGAGGACCAGGACACCTGGACGGCGCTGGCCGAGGCCGGGTGCGACGTGGTGCAGGGGTACTTCCTCAGCGAGCCGCTGCCCGCCGAGGAAGTCGTGTCCTGGCTCGGGGATCGGGCCGCGGCTCACGCGTAGACGTCGGTGTCCCGCCACTGGTCGATGAACGGCTGCATGAAGTCGACCATGGCGGGCAACTGGTCCGCGACCGACAGGTACGCGATGACCCGGATGGCGCCGACCACGTTGACGAACCGGAGCACCTCCCCGTCGAGCTCGCGCAACCCGTTCTTGCGAGCGCCCCGGTTGTAGGCGGCTTCGTACTCCGGGCCGAGGCCACCCAGGTCCCACTCGACCGGCCCGTACGTGATCAGCTCGAAGTCGGAGAACAACGGGCCTTTCGTGCTCGCGAAGATGTTGGCGGGCGGCGAGTCCCCGTGGATCGGCTGAAGGCCGATGCTCGGAAACCTCTCCCGGAACGCGGCCTCGGAACTCACGAGCGGCTCCAGGACCTCCCACTCGGCGCGCGCCCTGCGGAGGTCCTCGGGCGTGACGATGTCCAGGCCTTCGAGCCGTTCAAGGCCCTCGCGCACGAACCGGGGTTCGGCCGACGACAGGAAGTCGAGCTCGCCGGGGTAGTCCTCCAGCGCCTTGTGCAGGTCCGCGGTGAGCTCGGAGTTCCTGACGTAGTCGGGTTCCTGCGACCTGTCCTCGTCGGTGAACGGCCAGAACGTGATGGAGAAACCGTCCCGCCGCACCGGTTCGCGGGGCACGAGGGTGCTCGGCGGGATCACCGGGGTGCCCTGGTCGTGCAGCCACTGCGCGACGTCGAGCTCCTGCTGCTGGCGCCGGGCCAGCGACTCGGGGGTCGTGGTGTGCGGCAGGACGGTCGGGACGCGCGCCACGACCGGCGAGGGCGCGAGGTGCACGACGACGGAGAACAGTTCGTAGAGGACCGCGCCCTCACCGATCTCCAGGCCGAGCTCACGACCCGCTGCCACAGCGGCCTCTTTGGCCGCCTCGGTGCGCGCGGCGATGTCTTCCGGGGTCGCGAAGGCTGTCATGGCACGATCGTGTCACGACGGCCGGGCCGATCGCAGATCATTTACGGTGGCCCCATGGCCGACCGCCACCTGATCGACGTCCACGTCATGCTCGTCCGCGACGACGAGGTGCTGCTCAGCCGCCGCCGCGACACCGACCCCCGCTTCGACGGCCGGTGGCACCTGCCGTCCGGCAAGCTCGACGCGGGTGAGTCGGTGCTCGCCGCCGCCGCGCGCGAGGCGCTGGAAGAGATCGGCGTGGTGATCGAGCACGCCGACCTGCGGCACGTGCACACGGTGCACGCCAACGGGTCCGGGGTGGAGCCGCGGCTCGGGCTGTACTTCGAGGTGCGGCGGTGGAGCGGCGAGCCGGTGAACCGCGAGCCGGAGAAGTGCTCGGAGCTGGGGTGGTTCGGGGTGGAGGCGTTGCCGGCGGACATCATCGGGTACTCGGCGGCGGGGATCGCGGGGCACCTGGCCGGGGAGTCGCTGGGCGTGCTCGGCTGGTAGGCGCCGGTTCTGGCGGTGGCACGCGACGCGGGAGCGCGCTCCGCGGGAGCGCTCCGCTTTCACGCGGGCCGCCCGCCACACCGCACCGACCCGGCAGACGGCGACCGCCAGCCGCACCGCGCACGTCCGGCACAGCGGACCCGCCCGCCTCCTCACACCCGCCGGGCACACGCACCGCCGCCACACCGGACCCGCCCGCCGCACCGCCACCCAGCCACACCACGCCCGCCCGGCACAACGCACCCGCCCGCCACACCTCCGCCGCCGGGTTACCGTGAACGGATGGCACTCGTGCACCCACCCGGCCTCACCAGGTTCCGGACGCACGACCTGCCCGGCGCCCGCAGGCTCGCCGGGTGGGAGGAGCACAACGCCCGCGCCCTGGTGGGGCTGCGGGTCGAGGCCGACCGGCCGTTCGAGGGCACCGAGGTCAACCTGGCGCTCCCCCGCCTGCACGTGGCACGCGTCAGCGGGTCGCCGCACGCCGTCGAACGCGGCGTCCGGCAGATCGCCGAGCACCCCGCGGACGGGGTGGTCGTCTACTTCATGCTCGCCGGCGAGAGCCGCCTCGAGCACCGGGGCGGCAGTGAGCTGGTCGTCCCCGGCCAGGCCCTGGTGCTGGACGGCGACCGGCCGTTCCGCCGCGAGTTCTCCACCGGGCTGACCGAGCTCGTGCTCAAGGCGCCGCGGCGTGGTCCGGTGCGGCCGCGCACCTTCGGCTTCCGGGATGACGCCCATGCACGGGCGTTGGTGGCGGCGCTGGCGGGTGCGTTGCGCGGGCCTGCCGACTGGGAGGGGCTCGAACGCACCGCCACGGCGTTGCTGGACGCGGTGCTGGGCACCCGCTCCCCCAGCGCGGACCTGGCCGCCGCCCACGCCTTCATCGAGGCCCACCTGCACGAGCAGGAGTTGTGCGCGCAGCGGATCGCCGAGGCCGTCGGGTACTCGGACCGCCACCTGTCGCGGCTGTTCGCGAAGTCGGGGCAGAGCGTGCCGCAGGCGATCCTGAACGCACGGCTCGACGCGGCACGGCGGCTGCTCGGCGAGCCGATCCCGTTGGCCGAGGTGGCCGCGCGGACCGGGTTCGTGTCGCAGGCGCACTTCTCGCGCACCTACCGGGCGCGGTTCGGCACCACTCCCCGGCAGGACCGGGCGGCGTTGCGGTCCTGAGTTTTTGCCTGTTTCCGCCACATGCGCACGCGCGCCCCTCCCGGCACCGGAGCGGCTGTCACGGTGTCCGGCATGGTGACGATCGTCGAGACCGATGTGGTGATCATCGGGTCGGGCCCGGCCGGGGCCTCCGCAGCGCTGTTCCTGTCCACCCTGGGCGTTCCGAACATCATGATCACCAAGTACCGGTGGACCGCGAACACCCCTCGCGCGCACATCACCAACCAGCGCACGATGGAGATCCTCCGCGACGTCGGTGTCGAGGACCAGGTGCTCGCCGAAGCCACGCCGCACCACCTGATCGGCGACACGGTGTTCTGCACCTCGATCACCGGCGAGGAGATCGGCCGCATCCTCACGTGGGGCAACCACCCGGCGCGGCACGCCGACCACGTGCTCGCGTCGCCGTCGCTCAACTGCGACATCCCGCAGAACTACCTGGAGCCGATCCTCGTCCGCAACGCCACCGAGCGGGGCACGCGCACGCAGTTCAGCACCGAGTACCTGGGCCACGAGCAGGACTCCGACGGCGTGACCGTGCGGGTGCTCGACCGGCTGACCGGGTCCGAGTACCAGATCCGGGCGAAGTACCTGATCGGCGCGGACGGCGCGCGGTCCGCGGTGGCCGCCGACGTGGGCCTGCCGTACGAGGGGCGGATGGACGTCGCCGGGTCCATGAACATCACGTTCAAGGCCGACCTCTCCGACCTCACGCGGCACCGCCCGTCGGTGCTGTACTGGGTGATCCAGCCGGGCGCGAACGTCGGCGGGATCGGCGCCGGGCTCGTGCGGATGGTCCGGCCGTGGAACGAGTGGCTGATCGTGTGGGGCTTCGACCTCGCCCAGGGCGTGCCCGAGGTGACCGAGGACGACGCGCTGCGGATCGTCCGCAACCTCGTCGGTGACCCGGCGCTCGACGCCGAGATCACCGGGATCTCGTTGTGGGGCAACAACGACATGTACGCGACACGCCTGCACCGCGGCCGGGTGTTCTGCGCAGGGGACGCCGTGCACCGGCACCCGCCGAGCAACGGGCTCGGCTCCAACACCTCGATCCAGGACTCGTACAACCTGGCTTGGAAGCTCGCGGCGGTCCTCAACGGACAGGCGGGGCCGCAGCTGCTGGAGACCTATTCCGACGAACGCGCGCCCGTGGCACGGCAGATCGTCACGCGGGCGAACAGGTCCGCGCGCGAGTTCGGTGCGTTGTTCGAGGCGCTCGGGCTCGACGCCTCGCAGTCCGCCGCCGAGATGGACGCGCGGATCGAGGAGCGCAAGGCAGGCGGCCTCGCGGGTGCGGCCAAGCGCGCGGCGGTGCGCGAAGCGATGGAGTTGAAGAACTACGAGTTCAACGCGCACGGCGTGGAGATGGGCCAGTCCTACGCTTCCAGCGCCGTGATCCCGGACGGGACGGAACGCCCGGCACCGCAACGGGATCCGGAGCTGTACTACGAACCGTCGACCTGGCCGGGAGCACGACTGCCGCACGCGTGGGTCGGCGACAGCAGGACCAAGGTCTCGACCCACGACCTGGTGCCGTACGGGCAGTTCACGCTGCTGACGGGGATCACCGGCGAGCCGTGGGCCGACGCGGCGCAGAAGGTGGCCGACCGGCTCGGCGTGCCGCTGCGGACCGTCGTCATCGGCCCCGGACGCGAGGTCACCGACCTCTACTTCGACTGGTCGCGACTGTCCGGTGTGGACGAGGACGGCGCGGTGCTGGTGCGGCCGGACAAGCACGTCGCCTGGCGCGGCACCACCCTGCCGGCCGACCCCGAGGCCGAACTGATGTCCGTCCTGACGACGGTGCTGAGCCGAGAGGAGAGCGCGTGACCTCCCGTTTCGAGCACGTCACGCTCGGCCAGCGGGTGCGGTTCGGCACCGGCACGGCTGCGGACGACCTGGCGGCGGAGGTGGAGCGCCTCGGTGCGCAGCGGGTGCTGCTGGTCTCCAGGAGGCCCACCGCGGTGACGGCGAAGATCGACGTTGCCGCCCACTGCACCGACGTGGCGCCGCACGTGCCGGTGGAGAACGCCGAACGGGCCCGTGCGCTGGCCGCGGAGTCCGGCGCGGACCTGCTGGTGAGCGTCGGGGGCGGCTCCACGACCGGGCTGGCCAAGGCGGTCGCGCTGACCACCGGGCTGCCGATCGTCGCCGTGCCCACGACGTACGCCGGTTCGGAGGCGACGAACGTGTGGGGACTGACCGAGGCGTCCCGCAAGACCACCGGCGTCGACGACCGGGTGCTGCCCGCGACCGTCGTCTACGACACCGAGCTGACGGCGTCGATGCCGCGGGACCTGGCCGTCGCCTCGGGCTGCAACGCGCTGGCGCACTGCGTGGACTCGACGTGGGCACCGCGCGCCGACCCGATCAACCAGGCGCTGGCGCTGGAAGGCGTGCGCGCGCTGAGCCGCGGCCTGCGCCGGATCGGCGACGCCGAGGGCCGGGAGTTCATGCTCCACGGCACCTACCTGGCCGCCGTGGCGTTCGCGTCGGCGGGTTCCGGCCTGCACCACAAGATCTGCCACGTGCTGGGCGGCGCCTACGACCTCCCGCACGCCGCCACGCACACGGCGATCCTGCCGCACGTGCTGGCGTTCAACGCCTCCGCGGTTCCCGGGGCGGCCGCCAGGATCACGGAGGCGCTGGGTGGCGAGCTCATCGACCTGTACGACGAAATCGGTGCCTCACATGAACTCCGTGGTGTGCCCGACGTCCACGAGGCAGCCCGTCTCGTGCTGCCCTCCGTGCCCCCGTCGAACCCCCGCCCCGTCACCGAGGACGACCTGATCTCCCTGCTCACCGCTGCCCAGAAGGGGCTTGTCGCATGACCTCCCAGCACCGCATCGAGGAACAGCTCACCGAGGAGGTCATCGCGTCGTTCGCGCGCACCGGGGACCCGCGGCTCAAGGAGCTGATGGAGGCGCTCACCCGGCACCTGCACGCGTTCATCCGCGAGACCCGCCTGACCGAGGCCGAGTGGACGCGGGCGATCGAGTTCCTGACCGCCGTCGGGCACATCACCGACGAGAGGCGGCAGGAGTTCATCCTGCTGTCGGACGTGCTGGGCGCGTCGATGCAGACCATCGCGGTGAACAACGAGGCCTACGAGAACGCCACGGAGGCAACGGTCTTCGGCCCGTTCTTCGTGGAGGAGTCGCCGGAGGTGGGCCTCGGCGGGGACATCTCCGGCGGCGCGTCCGGAACCCCCTGCTGGGTCGAGGGAACCGTCCGCGACACGGCGGGCGACCCGGTGCCGGGCGCGCGGATCGAGGTCTGGGAGGCCGACGAGGACGGCTTCTACGACGTGCAGTACTCCGACGCGCGCGTGGCGGGCCGCGGCCACCTGTTCTCCGGCGAGAACGGGGAGTTCTCCTTCTGGGGCACGACCCCGACGCCGTACCCGATCCCGCACGACGGCCCGGTCGGCGCGTTGCTCGACGCCGTCGGCCGCTCCCCCGTCCGCGCCGCCCACCTGCACTTCATGGTGTCCGCTCGAGGTTTCCGCACGCTCGTCACCCACATCTTCGTGGAGGGCGACCCGCAGCTGGAGATCGGCGACTCGGTGTTCGGGGTCAAGGAGTCGCTCGTCAAGCGGTTCGAGGAGCAACCGGCGGGGGCGCCGGCGCCGGACGGGAGGGCCCTCGGCGACAAGCCGTGGGCGCGCTCCCGTTTCGACATCGTGCTGGCACCCGCTCAGTGATCGCAGCAGACCCGCTCGGCCCACTCCGGTTCGTGCCACCAGTGCCGGTTCTCCGCTGAAGCCGCCGCCGGCAGCACGGCGGTGTGGGCGGCGAGCACCTGCTGGTCGCGGTACGGCGCGAGCAGGTCCGGGATCTCGTGGACGCGCCCGCCGACCGCGACCAGTTCGACGGCGGCCGCCGCCTTGATGTCGGCCAGCGGGTTGCCGCGCACGAACGCGATGTCGGCCGGTGCGCCCGGCTTGATCGCGCCGAGCGGGAGCCCCAGCCACCTGGCCGGGTTGCGGGTCGCGGTGATCAGCGCCTCCCTCGGTGTGAAGCCGAACTCGACCAGGGCGCGCAGGTTCGTGTGGGTCGCGGTGGCCGGGCTGTCGAGCGGCGCGTCGGTGCCGGTGATGACGAACCCGCCGCCGCGGTGGACCTCCAGGGCGAACTCGACCCAGCCGCGCAGGATCTCGAGCGACGACGTGCCGGCGGGGGTCCTCTGGTTGTCGGCGTCGGTGACGAAGCGCTCGTACTCCCACGGCGGGTAGAGCACGCGGGTGCGTTCGTCGGTGACGATCGACTTGTCCTTGGCGTACAAGGCCCTGGACTGGAAGAGCGTGGGTGTGATGGACATGCCGGAGGCGGTGAAGAGCGCGATCACGTCCTGGTAGGCGCGGCCGACGCGGGTGACGGTGTGGGAGTAGCCGAGGCGGTTCGTGGCGCCGACGTGTTCCATGCCGTCCATGCCGAGGTTCGCGGCCGGGTAGAGGTAGTGCGACGACAGCGGCACCCGGGACCGTTGCACGGCAGCGCGTTGCAGCTCCACGGGCAGGCGCACGTAGGTCTTGATCAGGTCGTAGTCCAGCTCGTGGGCACGGCGCAGTTCGAGGTCGAGCTGGGCCTTGCCGAGCGTCGGGCGCATGAAGTTGTAGTAGACGCGGGAGCCGTCGACGGCCTCGCCGGTGGCGTAGAACCGCGGCCCCACCAGGGTTCCGGCCGCCAGGGCCTCGCGGGTCTCGACCATCTGGTAGACCGGGTCGCCGGGTGAACGGACGGTCGTGATGCCGTAGGCGAGCCACGCCAGGCCCTGCCGCGCGCCCCACTGACGGCCACGCAAATGCCAGTGGTTGTGCGCGTCGATCAGGCCGGGGATGGCGGTCAGGGCACCGGCGTCGACGTCGGCCTTCCCGCGCTGCGGGCGGATCTCGCTGACCTTGCCGTCCTCCAGGACGAGGTCGACGTTCCGCTTGAGCTCGTGCGCCTCGCCGTCCCAGTACGCGCCGACGCGGACCACCTTGCGCCCCGGCGCTTTCGGCCTGCGCCACGTCAGGTCGTGCCGGATCGTCGTGACCCGTCCATCCAGTGTGGACTTCCGGATGCGGCCGTTGTTCAGGTACACCAACGAGTCGTTGCCGCTCCACGCCAGCGAGTCGGTGACCTCACGGGTGACCTGGCGGGGTTCGGCGAGGAACGTGCCCTTCGCGTCGACCGGGACGACGAACGCGACGCTCTCCACCACGAACGCGATGTGCCTGCCGTCCGGCGACCACACCGGACCGTCGTCGCCGCGCGTCGCGATCGACCGGAACGGCAGCGGTTCGGTGTAGGTCAGCGTGCCGCCGACGAGGTCGACGAACAGCAACTGGCTGGTGCCTTCGCGGAACCGGCGCGAGAACGGCTTCACCGCGGCCAGCGCCACCGTCTTGCCGTCCTGGGACCAGGTCGGCCTGCCCGGCTGGAACAGGGTCGGCGTGACCTGGCGCAGTCCGGCGGGGTCGGCGATCCAGGCCTGGCCGTCCTGGTCGAGGTAGGCGACCTTCGTGCCGTCCGGGGAGAACCTCGGTGTGGTCTGCGCGTGCGGTGCGGGCGCGAACGCCTTGTCCTCGCCCGTTTTCAGGTCGCGGACGTACAGCTGCGCGATGCCGCCGCGGTCGCTGGCGTAGAGCAGTTCCCTACCGTCCGGCGAGAAGTCCGGGTCGGAGTCGAAGTACGCGTTGTCGGTCAGCTGCACCGCTTTCCCGCCGCTCAGCACGTAGAGGGCGTTGAGGGCGCGGAACGCGATCTTCGTCCCGTCCGGGGACACGACCGGGCTCGCGATGCCCTTCACCGGACCACCGGTGAGGTTCTTCGTGCGGTGCGGCCGCCGGGTGGTGCGCACGGGGACCGTTGCCTCGAAGGGGATGTCCCGGACAGCACCGCCGGTGCGCGACCGGAGCTTGCCGTCGGCGGTGTAGAGGACCGTGTCACCGTTCCAGAGCGGCGCGAACCCGAACACGTCCTCGTTCGCCGTGATCGCGGTCGTACCGAGGACCAGTTCCGCCTGGCCGGGCTTGATCCGCGTGTAGCTCGGCTGGTCACCGGGCCCGAACGCGGCGCCGAAGAACTGCGTGCCCGCCGGCGCCGTGACGAGCCGTTCGCGCTCACCGTCCACCGAGACCACGTCCACCGCCGCGTTGCCGACGGTGAAGATGATCCGCTTGCCGTCACCCGACCACTGCGGCGCCGCGGCCTCGTCCGGCACGCCGGTGAGCTGCGTGATCTTGCCGCTGGACAGCTCCAGCACGTGCACGCCGTAGCTGCCCGCCCGGTCGCTGACGAACGCGAGGTGCTTGCCGTCCGGCGAGAAGGCGGGCTCGCGGTGGTCGTACTTCCCCGAAGTCAGCTGCCTCAGCCCGCGTCCGTCGAGGCCGATCACGTACAGGTGGTAGTTGCCGTCCCGATAGGACTGGAAGGCGATCTGGCCGCCGGGCCCGAACGACGGCAGCGTGGCGTCCTGCAGCTCGTCGGTGAGCTTGCGCGCCTCGCCGCCACTCGCCGGTAACACCCAGATGGCGGTGACGAGGTCGATGGCGAGCCACCTGCCGTCCCGCGACCGCGACACCGAGATGTTGGTGCCCTGCGTCAGTTTCACGCGCTCGCCGGACTCCGCCGCGGCGGTGCCGATCGTGAGCGCGGACGCGGTGGTGGCGACGGCGGCGGCCTGGCCGGTGCGGGTCAGCAGTTCGCGGCGCGACAGTTCCATGGCGGCACACTCCCCAGTGTCGATCCCCTAGGAGATCCACCCTGGCACCGCGAAATTCGCGCACAGCCGCCATTCGGACCAGCACCCACCTGGTGGGACGCCCGTCTCAGGACCGCGCGAGCGCGTCCAGCAACGGCGGCACCTCGTCGGGCACGCTGAAGTACGAGGTCTTGACCCCGTCGGGATAGCGGGCGACGAAGATCTGCGGAACGCCCGCCGGGATCAGCCCCCTGGCCTGCAGGCTCGCCGTCAGCCGGCGGTACGGGCGGGTGAAGCCGCGCAGCATGCGGTCGTCCGCGTAGTCGCCCAGCGCGTACACCTCCTCGCGGCTGACCCGGCCGCGCCGGTCCGGGGTGGCGAGCCGGAGCGCCTCCGCCTGCACCGGGGCCTGTTCGTCGAGCTGGTCCAGCAGCGCGGACAACGCTTCCAGCGTCCACTCCGCGGTCGGTTCCTCGGCGGCGTCCTCGTCCTCGGCGACCCGGCCCGCGTCGGCGGACGAGTCCTGGTCCACGTCCACCTCCAGCACGGACGCGCGGGCCAGCAGGTCGGTCGGCCGCATGAGGAACAGCCGGCGGCCGGTGAGGTCGCTGTACTCCAGGGACAGTTCGGGGCGCGGGCCGATGAACTCCGCGCCCTGCCGCCACCACCAGTCCTCCTTCTCGTCCCGGGTGACGATGAGCAGGTCGCGTTCCTTCTCCTGCGCGTAGCGGGTGGCCTGGTACCAGACGAGGTAGTCGCCCGCGCCGCCGTCGGCCGAGTCGTCCTCCTGCTTGCCGGCGTCCTTGTAGCCCGGCGGGATCTCGGCGTCGATGCGCCGGTTGGCCTCGGCGACGCAGTCCACGTGCTCGTCCTCGGCCAGCGGCGCGGTGACCCGGCCGCGCAGGAGCTCTTCCAGCTGTTCGAGGATCGGGTCGCCGGTGCGGTCCGCGTCGGCGTGCGCGAGGACCTGCTGGAGCTTCTGCTGCAGGCCGTTCACGAGCTCGTTCACCTGACCGGTGAGCTCGGCGAGCTCGCTGTTGTTGACGCCCACGGCCTTGGCCCACGTGGCGAGGCAGTCGTTCATGGACCGGGCCGACTTGGCGAGGGCGTCGGTCGCGGCCTTCGTGGCGCCGCGCGGGCTTCCCTGCGCCCGCTGGCGGTGCCGCCAGAACTCGCGCAACGCCTGGTGCGGCACGACGAGCCGGTCTCCCAGGCTGGTGAAGGTCTTGATCAGGTCGCTCGACGTCTGCGGGCTGAACCTGTACAGGTCCAGCAGCACGTTCGCGTCGACGGCGACCACCGCCTCCCGCAACGCCCCGTCGAGCTCCTCGGGCGAGGCGATCTTGTATCCGGCGAACTCCCCGTCGTACAAGCCGTTCATGCCGGAATGATCGTGCCCGTGCCATCGGCCCGTTAGCGATATGTGGGCCGTTCATTCGAACGGCCCACCCGGCCTACAGAGCCAGCGCGTCCTCGATGCGGGCCACCATCGCGTCCTCGGCGTCGACGACGACACCGTCGGCCTCGGCGACCTCGCGGCAGATCGCCAGCACGGCGCGCGGGAAGTCCTTGGCGTCCTCCGGCGACTTGGCCGCGAGGACCTTCATCGAGGAGCGCAGCGCCTCCAGGATGACGGGCTCGATCTCCTCGTCGGTGCCGGCGGGCACGGACGGGCGGGCCGCGCCCATCACGCCGCGCAGGTCGGGCGACAGGTGCGTGAGCGCGCGCAGGCCGGCGAAGCGTTCCTCCAGCACGGGGCCGGGGTCGGCGTGGGAGACCAGCAGCATCGCGCCGTACACGGCGGTGCGCAGCGTGCGGCTCTCCTCGTCGGTGTAGAAGATCATGTCGCTCACTCTAGGTCGTCGGGTCAGCCGGTTGTTCCGGTGTTGTTAAGAGGACTCCCGAGCGCTCGCGCGGTTGCTCCCCGACTGGGAGAACGCCTGTGACGGAGGTCTATCGGGGCCGAAGCGAACAAACTGGGTGGTTTGTGCGTTGAGATGGATTGAGACTTCCCGGCCCAGGAGGATGCAGGCACATGACGACCACCGCTACCCGGCCCCGCGTCACGGTTCGGCGGGTGGTGTTCACGCTCGTCCTCCTCACCGTGACGACGCTGCTGTTCTGGGTGCCGTTCGAGGGGCTCTTCGCCGCCAGTGCGGAGTGGCCCGACCCGGTGCGGCCGATCGCCGCGGTCGTGTTCGCCGCCGCGGCCATCACGATGATCTTGCTGTTCACGCAGCGCGGCAGCGACCGAGCGGCGCGGATCTCGCAGTTCCTGCTCGGCTTCGTGTGGATCGCGTTCGTGTGGACGCTGATCTCCGACGTCGTCCGGCTGGGCATGGCGCTCGCGGGCGTCGAGAACCCGTTCCGCTCCCGTTTCATCGCCGTGCTGCTCGCGGTCCTCATCGTCACCGTGACGGTGTACGGCGTGTACGAGGCCATGCGTGTGCCGCGGATCAAGCGGCAGGACGTGACCCTCCCGAGGCTCGACCCGGCGTTCGACGGCCTGACCGTCGCCGTCATCACCGACACGCACTACGGCGCCATCAACCGCGCCAAGTGGTCGCGCGGCATGGTCGACGCCGTCAACGGCCTCAACGCCGACGTCGCCGTGCACGTCGGTGACATCGCGGACGGCACCGCCGAGCAGCGCCTCGAGCAGGCCACGCCGCTCGGCGACGTCAACACGCCGCACCGCTTCTACATCACCGGCAACCACGAGTACTACTCGAACGGCCAGGGCTGGGTCGACCTCATGACCCGCCTCGGCTGGAAGGCGCTGCGCAACGAGCACGAGACGCTCGAACGCGGAGGCGCCAAGCTCGTGTTCGCGGGGACCGACGACATCACGGCGAGCCACTCCGGCGAGCCCGGCCACGCCGCGGACCTCGGCCACGCCCTGCGCGGCGCCGAGCCCACCGCGCCGGTCGTGCTGCTCGCGCACCAGCCGTCGGAGATCCGCAAGGCCGTCGAGGCGGGCGTGGACCTGCAGCTGTCCGGGCACACGCACGGCGGGCAGATCTGGCCGTTCCACTACCTGGTGCGGCTGCAGCAGCCGGTGGTCGCGGGCCTGTCGAGGCACAGCGACCGCACCCAGCTCTACACGAGCCGCGGCTCCGGCTTCTGGGGCCCGCCGATGCGCGTCTTCGCGCCGAGCGAGATCACGCTGCTCACTCTCAAGTCGAGCTGAGATGACCGCTGTCGTTGAACCTGATCAGGCGGGGTGACTCGCCGGTCGTGTAGCGGATGACCGTGAGGGCCGCGTTGTCGTGGTTCAGCGTCAGCCAGCTCTCGGGCGGGGCGTCGAGCGCGTCCCGCACGAGCCAGCTGATCAGGAACGCGTGCGTCACGACCAGCACCGGGCCGTCGCCGGGGCGCGCGAACCGCGTCTCGGCCTCGTGCGCGAGTGCCGGTCCGCGCGTGCGTTCCGACTCGGGGAACCGGTCGAAGAACTCGTCGTGGTCGGGGACGAAGTGCGGCACGTAGTCGTCCGCCGCCGCCTCGACCCGGCAGGGCACGCGCAGCACGCCGGCGATGATCGCCGCGGTCTCGGCGGCACGCGCCGCCGGTCCGTGGTGCACGGCCGCGAAACCCTTGTCCCGCAACCGTTCCGCGACCGCCTCGGCCTGCTTGCGGCCGCGCGCCGTCAGCCGGGACTCGTCCTTCGTCGCTTCGCCGTGGCGGACCAGGTGCAGTTCTCTCGTCACGCCGTGCAGTCTGCCTTGACCGCGCTGGCGGCGTGATGGGCGTAGGTCGGTCCGGAGCCGTTCCAGTCCTGACCTCGGCTGAGCAGCTGGACGGTCAGGTTTCCGCTGGCCTTGAACTTCCCGGCGACGACCCACTGGCCGCGCTTGTCGACCTGCTTGATCGCGAACGACGCCATCGGGGTGCCGCCGACACCGTTGCGGTCGAACACGTAGTACACGGTCGGGTTACCCCCGACCTGTTCCAGGCTGCCGTTCGGCACGTGCACGGAGACCTCGCACGTGCCGGTGACCGCGAACGTCCACATGCCGTAGGCCGTGGCGTCGTCACGGCGGGCGTCACCCGACATCGGGATCGACACGAACGACGTGCCGCACCGGCCGTCGCCGTGGTCGACCCAGCCCTTGCGGCCGTCGCGGTACGCACCGACGCTGGTGTAGCCGCCGCAGCCGGGCCCCGTCGTGAACGACTTGGTGCCGCCGGGGGCCCTGCCCGTGTCCCCGGCGGGCGGGGGCACGGCGTTCTGCGTGCTCGTGGGCATCAGGCCCAGGGCGGACGAGGCCAGCGTCGGGTCGAGGCTGTTCGACGCGGACTCCTCGGGCAGTTCCTCCGGCGGGGTGATCAGGCCGGGGACGTAGCTGTGCGAGGGCTGCGCGACGTTCGTGTTCCCCTCACCCGAGCCGCCGTCGAACGTCACCACCGCGACCGTCGCCAGCACGAGCAGCGCGGCGATCGCGGCGATGGCCGCGGTGCGCGGCTTGATCGGGCCGCCCGGCGGCTTCTCCTCCGGCGCGCGCTGGTCGCCGGCCGCGGCCCAGCGCGCGGCTCCCCTGGCGCGGGCTGCCTGCATCAACGCCGGGTCGGGCGCGAAGTGGCGCTCGGTCGGTGGTTCGTCGGGGAACTGGGTGGGCACGGAGCGCAGTGTGCCAGGAGCACAGGGCCACTCGAACGTGTGGTTCTTTCACGATCGGGTCGTTTGCCCTCAACAGAACACACACCGCGACTGTCAACGGCTCATTTCGTCCACACAGCGTCATTTTCGGTGGTCCGGACGGGCGCCGATAACTGACTCGTGAGTCAGGCTAAGCACCGTCCCGCACCTGCGGGCACCGGTCGTGGGAGCGCGCACACCCCGATCTTGTGCCGGTCCCCCGTGTCACGAGGAGGAAACACCTGCGGAACGCCTTGGTATCGCGGCGCTTCCGGGCGGCGGAACCGGCGTGTCGACGTCGTCGCACCACGCGGTCCCACCGGTCAGAACGGTGGTGGCCAAGCCGTCCTCGGGTGCCCGCCATGCCCTGCACCAGACCGGCCGTCGTGCTGCTCGCCGCCCTCGTGGCGGGCTGCGGCACGGCGATCCCCGGTTCCCCCGCCCGTGGAGAGGTTCGGCAACCCGGCGGGCACCTTCGGCTTCGGCTTCGAGACCGTGAAGGGGATCTTCTACCTCGGCGCCGACGAGACGCCGGGGATCACCGCCTCGACGGTGCGGTGAGCCTGCCCGCGACCAGCAGCAGCACCAGCCCGCACACGCACATCGCCAGGCTGAAGCCGTAGACCCAGCGGAAACCCAGTCCCTGTGAGACGCCGAGCAACGCGCCCGCGACCATGCCGCCGACGATCTGGGTGTTGCTGAACATCGTCGTCGCGTGGCCGGGCCGGCCGGGGTCGAGGCCCTGGAAGTACGTGATGCCGACGCCCATGATCAGCGAGATGACCGCGGCGTGCAGGACCTGCGCGGCCATGACGTGCCAGACGGAGTCGGTGAACAGCATCAGACCGTGGTAGCTCAACGAGATCGCCGCGCCGATGACCACGAGCCGGTGCTGCGACGTGCGGTTCGCCAGCGAGCCGAACCACAGCATCATCGGGATCTCCAGCGCCGCGCACAGACCCATCGCGAGCCCGGCGTCCCCGGCCGTGCCGCGCAGTTCGGTCGTGATGAACAGCGGCAGGCCGCTCACCGCGAGTGCCACAGCCCCTTGCAGGAACAGGAAAGCCGCCGACACGACCACCATGTTGCCGCGCGCGGGCCCCGCCGCCTCTTCCTCCTCCGCAGCCTCATCTTCGTTCCGGGCGGGAGGAACCGGGAGCGCGAGGGCGAGGGCGGCGACCCCGAGCTGGAGGATCGCGGTGGAGGCGAAGAGGCCGACCCACCCGGTCTTCGCGACGAGCAGCGCGGCCACCGGCGGTCCGGCGACCCACGCGACCGACAGCAGCGTGCGCAGGACGCTCACGACCATCGAGGGTCCCCGGGAGACCTGGCGGCCGTACGCGAAGAGCTGCGGCAGCAACGCCCCCGTGAGCGCGATGAACACCACGGACGTCCCGAGCAGGAACCAGTAGTCGCGCAGCACGGCGAACAGGCCGTACCCGACCGCGCCCGCGACACCGCCCGCTGCGAGCAGGTACCGGCGCTGCACCCGGCCGTCCGAGAGCCTGCCCATGACCGTGCTCGCCACGACCTGCGCGAGCGGGCTCACGATCAGGAAGAAGCCGAGCTGGAACGGCGAGACCTTGATCTCCTGCGTCAGGAACAAGGAGCCGAACGGCAGGGCGAACGCCATCGACACGCCGGAAACGACGCTGATGACGGAGAGTTGGAGGAACGTACGGGACAGGAGCGGCGAGGATCTTCTCTCGCTGAGTGCCGTCACCCGTTCATCGTGCGCGTTGACCCGTGAATCAGGAAACTCGATATCCCATTATGCGGGCAACATCTCACACGACGACGATCGCGCCGTCGCGACGGTGATCTGCACCACCCCTGAGCAGCCCGGATCCGGTCATCTCCACCACCTGGCAGCCACCGAAGAACATGTTCGGCGCCCGGAATCGCGTGACCGGCAATTCACTTTCCGGTCGAATTCCCGGCTCGACGTGGAGGTGGTCCCCGCTCAGGTGCATCCGGGGCGCGTCGACGGCCGCCTGGGCGGGCATGCCGCGGTCCAGGACGTTCACGAGCACCTGCAGGATCGCGCCGCAGATCCGGCTGGACCCGGCGCTGCCGAGCACGAGCTCCGCCTGGCCGTCGTTCGTCACGACCGTCGGCGCCATCATCGACGGCAGCCGGTCACCCGGCGCGTGGCTGAAGAACCCGTCGGGCGACAGGTCCTCCTCCCCCATCATGTTGTTGAGGTGCACCCCGGCGATCGAGATCCCGGACCCCGCGCCGTTCGTGGTCGTGACGCTGCACGCCGTGCCGTCCGCGTCGAGCACGGAGATGTGCGTGGTGGACCCGAGCCGGTTGAGGTGCGTCTTCGGCGTGGCCAGCGCCCGGAGGAGGTCCTGCTGCGAGGGATCGTCCGGCAACGCTTCGAGCATCTGCGCCAGCAACGCCCCACCGGCCGCGGGCGGCGGGTTCGTGCGGATGTCACGGCCGCGATGCCGGACGTGCAGCGGTTCCCTGGCGACGACTTCGTAGGCCTCCAGGTCCGCTCTGGTGAGGTCGCCGCCCCGGCTCGCGATCCAGTCGGTGACCGCTGTCGCGACGTCACCGGAGTAGAACGGCTCCGCGCCGTCGGTTCCGAGCCGTTCGAGGGCCTCGGCGACCTCGGGCTGGACGAGGATCTCGCCCTCCTCCAGGGCGTTGAGGCCCGCACTGCGCGCGAGCGGCAGCAGCAACGACGTCACGTACGCCTGGTACCGGTTCACCCGATGGCCTTCACGCGCGTGCTTCACCGCGGCGGCCACGAGTTCGTGCAACGGCGCCCGGCCGTAGGTGGCGGCTTTCGAGGCGCCTGCGGGCATCCCGTACGCGGCGACCGACGACGGTCCCACGTGGAACTCCTGCTGCGCGTCACCGAAGTGGACGGTGATGGGGTCGAGCGGAGCCCGGTCCCCTGTCGTCCCCCGACCCGGCGCCACAGCCGAGAAGTCCAGCAGCACAGGCGTTTCCCCGGCGGGCGCGATCATCATGTACCCGGCCGACCCGAGCCCGGTCAGCAGCGGTTCGGTGACGCACGAGGTGAGCATCGCCGCGACGGCCGCGTCCACGGCGTTCCCACCGGCGCGCAGCATCGCCGCGCCCGCTTGTGCGGTGAGCGGGTGGCCCGCCGCGATCGCGCCTCGCACGGTCTACCTCCACGAAGAGAAGGCAGCCCACGGTAGACCCGTGCGGAACCGGCCTGCCACCCGGCGGCGGCGTGGTCCGTCGAGGACCACCGTCACCGGCCCCGCCCGCGCGTCGTCTCCGGCACCCGCACGCGGCTGACGGATGAAAAACTGCGCGGTATGTCAGATTCACTGTCAATTTCCACGGCCGAGAACCTGCGCGAGGTGTTCATCATGCTGACGCGCGGCTCGGTGGAGGCGATGCGCCCCGTGGACATGACGCCTTCCCGGTTCCGGGTCCTGGCGACGCTGCACGGCGCGGGTCCGCTGCGCATGAACGACCTGTCGGCGATGCTCAGCATCGTCCCGAGGTCGGTGACGGACACCGTGGTGCCGCTGGAGCGCCAGGGACTGGTCCAGCGGGAGAGGGACCCTCGCGACGGCCGTGCGCAGGTGGTGTCGCTGACCCCCGCCGGACGTGCCACGTACGACGCGGTGTCGGCGAAGTTCTTCGCGGCGGCGTCCGAGGTGCTGTCCGTGCTCGACGACGACGAGAAGCGTCAGCTCGAAGGCCTGCTGAAGGCCGTGAGAGACCGTCAGCCGACGAACGGCAAGCCATCGCAGCGGTGACTCTCCGAACACGATCACTTCTTGACAGTGACGAGAATGCTGAGGAGCCTCAGTATTAGCGTTGCTGACAAGGGGAGCTCCACCATGAAGTTGTTGTTCACGAGCACGTCCGCGGAGTCGCATCTGAGGACGCTGCTGCCCGTCGTGCAGACCGCCGTCGCCGCGGGTCACGAGGTCCGCCTGGCCGCGCCGGCCGACCTGGCACGCGTCATCGAGGCGCTGGGGGTGCGGCACGTCGAGGCGGGGATCGACCTGATCGCGGCCGCTCCGCCCGCGATGGCCTCGATGATGGCGGCCGTGCGGGACGACCCCGCGGCGATGACGGCGATGATGCGCGAGCCGAAGGTCGACGTGGTCAACACGGTGATGGCCTCGCCGGAGGCGGCCGTACCCCTGGCACGGGACGTGCTGGAACACGGTGAGCGGTGGCGGCCGGACGCGCTGGTGCGCACGGCGAGCGAGATGGGCGGCGCCCTGGCCGCGGAGGTCTGGGGGATCCCGCAGGTCATGGTCGCCACGGGGGCGGCGCTCATGCTGGACTTCGACGTCGCGGCCCGGACGCTGGAGCCGGCGCGCGCGGCACTCGGGCTCGCGCCCGCCTCCTCCGCCGAGTGGCTCGTGCCGGACCTGACGGCAGCGCTGATGCCGGACGCGTGGGCGCTGCCGAAGCTGCGCGGACGCGTCGAGCACTACCAGCACACGAACATCCGCACCGACTCCGTCCTGGACGCCCGGTACGCCTCCGCCGACGGCGCAAGGCCCTTCGTCTTCGCCGCGCTCGGCACGCAGGCCGGCCGCGGCCACTTCGCCGGCTTCTCGTCGGGCCTGCTGCGTGCCGTGATCGCCGGGCTCGGCCGGCTCGACTGCGACGCGGTCGTCGCGGTGGGAGCCCAGCGGGACCCGGAGGCGTTCGGTCCCGCACCGGCGAACGTCACGCTCGTCAAGGTCGCACCGCAGCAACAACTGCTCGGCGGATGCGACCTGTTCGTCACCCACGGCGGCTTCAACAGCATCCGCGAGTCGGTCCGCGCGGGCACCCCGGTCCTCGTGACGCCGTTGTTCGGTGACCAGCCGGTCAACGCCGAGCGGTGCGCCGAGTTCGGTTTCGGCCAGGTCCTCGACGTCGACGGCATCACCGCGGACGCGGTGGCGGACGCCGTGCGCACCGCGCTCGCCACACCGAGCCTGGGGTGGCGTGCCCGCGCGTGGCAACGCCGGATGCTGTCGCTGCCCCCGCTGGAAGCACTCGTCTCGGACGTCGAGAAGCTGGTCGTCGACGCGGCGGTGACGAGGTGACCGCGTGGGAGGAGCTGACGATCAGCGTCATCGGCACCGGCTACCTGGGTGCCACCCACGCCGCGTGCATGGCCGAGCTCGGGCACCGCGTCATCGCCGTGGACGTCGACGAGGACAAGATCGCGGCCCTCTCGGAGGGACGCCTGCCGTTCTACGAGCCGGGACTGAGCGAGCTCGTGGCGAAGCACGTCGGGTCCGGCGCGCTGCGGTTCACCACGTCGTTCCGCGAGGTCGCGCCCGCCACGATCCACTTCCTGTGCGTCGGCACTCCCCAGCGCCCGCGCGGGGACGGCGCCGATCTGTCCCACCTCGACTCCGCGGTGCGCTCGCTCGCCCCGTTCGTCACGGAGAAGTCCCTGGTGGTCGGCAAGTCGACGGTGCCGGTGGGCACGGCGGACCAGGTGCGCGCGCGGTTGCGGACGCTCACCGGCCGTCCGGTGGAGGTGGCGTGGAACCCCGAGTTCCTGCGTGAGGGACACGCCGTGGCCGACACGGTGCGCCCGGACCGCATCGTGATCGGCAGCGTCAGCGCCGAGGCGGACGAGGCGGTGCGCCGGTGCTACGGGCGCATCACGTCCGAGAACCCGGACCTGCCGGTGGTGAGCACGAACTACGCCAACGCCGAGCTGGTCAAGACCGCGGCCAACGCGTTCCTGGCCACCAAGCTCTCGTTCATCAACGTGGTGGCGGACATGTGCGAGGCGGCGGGCGGCGACGTGGCCGTGGTGGCGGAGGCGCTCGGACACGACCCGCGCATCGGCGGGCAGTTCCTGCGGGCGGGCCTCGGGTTCGGCGGCGGCTGCCTGCCCAAGGACCTGCGCGCGTTCCGCGACACCGCGGCACGGCTCGACGTCGTGGCGGGAGCGGACCTGCTGAGGCAGGTCGACCACGTCAACAACGAGCGGCGGCGGCACGTCGTCGACCTCGCGACCGAGCACTGCGGTGGCAGCGTGCTCGGCGTGCGCGTCGCGGTCCTGGGCGCCGCGTTCAAGCCCGGCTCCGACGACGTCCGCGACTCCCCCGCGCTCAACGTCGCCGCGTCGCTGCACCTGCGCGGCGCACAGGTCACCGTGCACGACCCGCAGGCGTTGTCCAACGCGCGCAAGGAGTTCCCGGCGCTGGACTACGCGGAGAACCTGACCGACGCGCTCACCGGGGCGTCACTCGCGCTCGTGCTCACCGAGTGGGAGGACTACCGCGGGCTCGACCCGGCCGCGGTGGGCGCGCTGGTGGAGCGGCGTGTGGTGCTGGACGCCCGCAACGCGCTGGACCGGGTCAGGTGGACCGCCGCGGGGTGGACCGTGCACACCGTGGGACGCTCGCAGCAGCCGCACGCCCGGCGGCCGCATCCCCCGTCACCGCGAGGCGTGGGAGCCGATCAGCTCGGCGAGCCGGTCGGCGTCGGCTGAGCCGGGTGCGGCGCTGAAGACGATCGCGCACAGGCCGTCCCGCAGGCCGACGACGTCGCTGCCGATCGTGATCGGCCCTGTCCCGAAGTCGAGCACGACCCGCCCGCCGGCCGGACCGGGTGCCGAGGCCACGCTCCAGAGCGCGTCGAACGCCTCGCTCCCCGTGCGCAGCCCCGTGACGAGGTCCGCCAGGGCCTCGTCACGCGGGTGGCGCAGCACCGCCCTGCGCAGGTCGTCGACGAGCAGCCGCCGGAACTCCGCCTCCTCCTCCGCCGCGCGGCGGATCCGGCTCCCCGTCCCGGTGAAGACCTGCCGGGCGACGTTGCGCCCGGCCGGGTCGGCGCCGGAAGCGTTGCGGCACATCGACCGCCACGCGGGAGTCCAGGCGACGATCGTCCACGACGCGTCGACCAGGCACACGGCGCTGCCGGCGTGCCGCCGCAGGAAGCGCTCGGCACCCGCCCCGCCTCTCGCGGCACGGTGCCGGCGGTGGGCGCGAACCCGGCGAGCGCGCACAGGCGTTCGTAGTCCGCCGCCGGCAACCGCAGCGCACGGGACAGCGCGTTCACGACGTCCGCGGGCGGGTGGCGACGGCCCTGCCCGACGCGCTTGAGGTAGTCCTCGGACACACCGGCGAGCCCGGCCGGCTCCTCACGCCTGAGCCCCGGCGCCCGCCGCCGGCCGAGGTCGTGCAGACCGAAGGCACCGGGAGAGGTCCGGTCGCGGAACTCGCGGACCGCGGCGCCGAGGGGAGCGAGACCATCCTGTCCGGACTGGGCGTGCCGAAGGGGCAACGGCCGGGCGTGCTCACCGCGGGAGCACGCGCCGCCGTCGGGACGGGCGCCAGGGTCATCTGGCTGGGCGCCTACGGCACCGGCCCGTCGGCGGAGGTCGCGAGCCTGCTCAACCGGCTCGTCCTCAAGGGCCTGGGTGCGGAGATCGCCGACAAGGAGGCGTCGGACGCGACCGTGCCGGCGGCCGGGGGCACCGTCTTCCACGCCGGGCCGCTGTCGCGCGACCTGCTCAGCCCGGCGCGGCGCACGGTCGGGCTGGACGAGTCACCGAAGAGCCTGCCGCGCCTCCGCGTGAGCCGCGAGACGGTGGCCGCCGCCATGCTCGACGAGGCCGAGAACCCCCGGTTCGCCGGACGGGTCGCCGTACCGCTCACGCGCTGAAGGTTGGAAGCCCGGTCAAAACGGGTAATTCGACAACCATGGAGTGGATCACTCGGCTGATGGAGGCGCTGGGCTCGCCCGGCGCGGGCATCGCGGTCGCGCTGGAGAACGTGTTCCCGCCGGTGCCGAGCGAGGTGATCCTGCCGCTGGCCGGGTTCACCGCCGGCCAGGGCAAGATCTCGCTGGTCGCCGCGATCCTGTGGACGACGGCGGGGTCGGTCGCCGGCGCCCTGGTGCTGTACGGCCTGGGCGCGTGGCTCGGGCTCGAGCGCCTGCGCGAGGTCGCCGACAAGATCCCGTTCGTCACCTCGTCCGATGTGGACAAGTCCGACGCGTGGTTCGACAAGCACGGCAACAAGGCCGTTTTCATCGGGCGGATGGTGCCGGTCGTGCGGAGCCTGATCTCCATCCCGGCCGGGGTGTCCGGGATGCCGGTCGTGAAGTTCACGCTCTACACGGCGGCGGGCAGCCTGGTGTGGAACACCGCGCTGATCCTCGCCGGGTACGCGCTCGGGGACAACTACGAGCTCGTCGACCGCTACCTGGGCTGGGTCTCCATGGTGGTGCTGGCCGCGCTGGCCATCGCCATCGTCTGGTTCGTCGTCTCGCGCGCCAAAGCACGCCGTTCGTAGAACACCGACGCCACCGCGATCGCGAGGCCGGCCAGCGACAACGCCACGCCCACCCAGGCCGTCGAGGTGTAACCCCAGCCCGCGGCGATCGCGAGACCGCCGAGCCACGCGCCCGCGCCGTTCGCGACGTTGAGCGACGAGTGGTTCGACGACGCCGCGAGCGACGGGGCGTCCGGGGAGGCGTCCATCAGCCTGATCTGCAGGGCCGCCGCGAGGATCTGGATGGTGAAGCCCAGCAGGAACAGGAACGCGAAGAGGAACACCGGGATGGTCGCCGTGAGACCGAACAGCACCAGGATCACGCAGACGGCGATCAGGCCGCCGAACACCGAGCCGGTCACCGAGCGGTCGACGAACCGGCCGCCGAACGTCGCGCCGAGCGTCATGCCGAGGCCGAACACCGCCAGCACCCACGGGACGACGCTCGCCGGCAGGCCGCCGACCTCGGTCGTGAGCGGGGCGACGTAGGAGTAGACGGCGAACATGCCGCCGAAGCCGATCATGCCGGTGAAGATCGCGAACCAGACCGTCGGGCGGCCGAACGCGCGGACCTCGCCCTTCATCGACGCGCCCTCGGCCTTCGGGACCCTCGGCACCCACGCCGCGATGGCCAGCGCGGTGATCACGGCGATCACCGCGACCGCCAGGTACGCCGTGCGCCAGCCGATCTGCTGGCCCGCGGCCGTTGCGAGCGGCACGCCGACGAGGTTCGCCACGGTCAGACCGACCATCACGCGCGCAACTGCCGTGCCTCGCCGTTCGGGAGCGACGAGCGCGGCGGCGACGACGGCCGCGATGCCGAAGAACGCGCCGTGCGGCAGTCCGGCGACGAACCGCGCGATGAGCAGCAACGTCTTGTCCTGGGCCGCGGCCGACAAGCCGTTGCCCAGGGCGACCGCGAGCATCAGGCCGATCAGCATGCCCTTGCGCGGGAGCTTGGCGCCGAGCACGGCGATCAGCGGCGCGCCGACGACGACACCGGCGGCGTAGAGGCTGATCGCGTGGCCGGCCTCGTAGTCGGGGATCCCGAAGGTCTCCGCGATCTGGGGCAGCAGGCCCATCGTCGCGAACTCGGTCGTACCGATGCCGAACCCGCCGAGCGCGAGAGCGGTCATGGCGCGGGTGGTGTTCAAGGCTTCCCCATGGCTGGTAGTAGCGGGCTAGGGCCTGTGTCGAGGTCCGGTTCGATGAGGGTCGAGCTTGAGGTGGTTCCTGGTGGTGCGGCCGGGACGGCCGCGTACCGGTGTCGTACGTGGGCGTCCCGGCCGTGCTGCCAGGGGCCGCCTCGGGCCCGGCTGTCGCGGATCGGACTTCGACACAGGCCTTAGTTAGCTACTGGAACCACTTTACGGTCCTTCTGACGCGCTTCAGAAGACTCCGGGCCGGTGCCGATGCTCACACGCCGGTCGAGGAATACCGACACGCCCGCGACCACCAGGCCACCGACCGCGAGCAGCGCGCCGATCCAGTTCGGCGAGGTGTAGCCGAGTCCCCGCTCGATCGCGAGACCGCCGAGCCACGCACCGCCCGCGTTGCCGAGGTTGAACGCCGCGATGTTGGCCGCACTCGCCAGCGCGGGCGCGCCTTCCGCGGTCTGCATGACCCGCATCTGCAACGGCGGCACGGTGGCGAACCCGGCCGCGCCGAACAGCACGATCGTGACGGCGGCGAGCACGGGCGAGTGCGCGGTGAACACGAACGCCGTCAGCACGGCGGCCAGCGAGATCAGGATGACGACGACGCTCTTCATCACCGACCGGTCCGCCGCCCTGCCGCCGAGCAGGTTGCCCGCGAACAGGCCCACGCCGAACAGCACCAGCAGCCACGTCACGGCTCCGGACGAGAAGCCCGCGACCTCGGTCATCATCGGCGCGATGTAGGTGAACGACGCGAAGACGCCCGCGAAGCCGAACGCGGTCATCAGCAGTGCGAGCCACACCTGCGGATTGCGGAACACGGCGAGCTCGCCGCGCAGGTCGCCGGACCTCGCTTCCTGCTTCGGCACGAGGAACACGATGCCGAGCAGGCCGATCACGCCGAGCGCCGTCACCGACCAGAACGTCGAGCGCCAGCCCAGTTCCTGGCCGAGCGCGGTGCCCATCGGCACGCCCAGCACGTTCGCCACGGTCAGACCGGTGAACATCAACGCGATGGCGCTCGCCCTGCGTTGCGGCGCAACGAGGTCAGCGGCGACGACCGAGCCGACGCCGAAGAACGCGCCGTGCGCCAGCGCCGCAATCACGCGTCCGCTCATCAGCACGCCGTAGGTGTCCGCGAGCGCGGAGACGAGGTTGCCCGCGATGAACAGCACCATCAGCCCGAGCAGCATCTTCTTGCGGGGCAGGCGTCCGCCGAGCACGGTCAGCAGCGGCGCGCCGATCACGACGCCGAGCGCGTACCCGGAGATCAGCAGTCCCGCGCCCGGGATCGAGACGCCCAGGTCAGCCGCCACCTCGGGCAGCAGACCCATGATCACGAACTCGGTCGTGCCGATGGCGAAGGCGCTGATCGCGAGGGCGAGCAGAGCGACAGGCATGTCACACAGTCCTTGAAGTCGTAGGTTGTCCGCGTGAGCAATAGTTGCACACGCGGGCAATTGCATGCGACTTGTGAATCGGTGAAGCCCGTCACGCTCGTGGGAGACACGAAGAAGGCCGGCCCCAGCGCCGGGACCGGCCTCCGCTCCGGGACGACCTCAGATGCGCGGGACCTCCACGAACGTGCGCCCGTTGAGCGGCTGCGTCGCACGGGCGTTGCCCGCGGTGAACAGACCCTTGAAGCGCGCGATGGTCGCGGCCGTCACGTGCCGCTCACCGGTGAGGTACCACTCGACGCCCTCGGTGAACGGCGCCGTGGTCAGCGAGCCGGTGTAGTGCAGCGTGTGGTGACCCGACGGCAGCAGGCGGTTGAGGTCGATCGGCGCGATGTCGACCGGCGCACCGCACTCCGGCGAGAGCCTCGCCAGCACGTCGTCCACGACCGAATGCGAACCGACCACCAGCGGGACGCCGACCACCAGTAACTTGCCGACGGCGCTGCGGTGCACGAGGTGCATCTCGAGCGGCGTGTTGCGGCCGCCGAACTGGTGCTCGGACGGCGTGTGGAAGTGGAACTGCACCAGGTCGTATCTTGTGCCGGCCACCGTGACGTGACCGGCGCCCGGTTCGACCTCCGCCTCCTCCGTCTCCTCGTGGTTGCGGATCGAGCAGCCGTTGTCGTCGGCCGTGTCCTTGCGGATGTACTTCAACTCCAGGGCGGAGTGCCCGTAGGACACGTCGAGCTTCGGCGCGTGGGGATCGAGCCGGATCGCGCCCGGCGTGACGTTGACGGGACTTTGCTTCGGCGTCGCCGACTCGGCAGAGCCACCCGCGAAGAACGCGGCGGTGAGCACGAGCGGAAGAACAGCCGGAAGTGACCGCTTGATGTTCATGAGGTCACTTTTCACCCGATCGGGTGAAATGGGGAAGTGGAGTGTGGTTGCGCTCTCATCGGTCGGAAATATTCCCGCCGCTCCTATCGGGACCGGACGGGACTGATTCAGCGCCCGGAAGTGCGTAGATGCAGGTCAGGCTCTTGCAAATCACTTGCGAAAAGCGGATTTCAACTGCGTTCGTTGACCATGCAAATTCGAATTGAGACGACCTCGCCATTGATGAACGAAAGCGTTCTCGATCACCATTGTCCGATTCACGGCGATTTGCCGAATTTGCCTGAAACGACTCCGACTAGGGAGCGCGTGCGGCAGGATTGCGCGATGGTCACCGTCGCCGACATCCGCGCCGTCGCACTGACACTGCCGCGCACCACCGAACACCTCATCCGCGACCGCGTGAAGTTCCGCGTGGGCCAGATCGTCTACGCCGCCCTCTCCCGCGACGAGACCGTGCTGGGCTTCGGCTACCCGCGCGAGGAACGGGAGGCGCTCGTGGCGAGCAACCCCGTCAAGTTCGCGCTGCCCGGCCAGTCCGACATGCGCTTCCAGTGGGTGCACGCCTCGATGGCCGAACTGGACGTCGAGGAGATGACCGAGCTCGTCTGTGGCGCTTGGGCTCTGTGCGTGCCGAAGAAGCTCATCCGCCAGCGGCTCGGCGACGATCTTTTTTAGTCGACACTGAAGCTATCGAGCACACCATCGGATGGAGGCTGCTCAGCGCACAGGCACCCGACCCCGGGCTCGATCCACTCCCGCCCCGTCCACTCCGGATGCCGCTCCACCAGCACCGCCCGCACCTCGGCCACGACCTCCTCCACTCCCGCAGCGGAGTCCCGCCGCCGCCAGGTCTCGTCCCGCAGCTCCCCCAGGTAGTCCCGAACGCCGCGCACCACCTCCACCCCACCCACCGATCCGTGGCCCGGCACGACAACGCGGGGTTCGCGAGCGATCAGCCCGTCCAGCACGCCGATCCACGCGAGGCCGGAGACGTCGGTGTCGTGCGGCGGGAACCACGGGAAGATCGCGAACTGCCCGGTCTCGGCCAGGTCTCCGGTGAACAGCACGCCGGCGTCCGGCACCTCGACGACCTGGTCGCCCAGCGTGTGCCCGCGCCCGGTCGGCCGCAGCACCACCGTGCGACCGCCGAGGTCGAGCTCGTGGACGCCGTCGGCCACCTCGTCCGGCACCGGCACCTCGACGTCCGCCAGCCGTTCCGCGACCGCGCCGCCGAAGCCGCGGAACATCTCCAGGTAGCCGGATCCCTTGCGGCGCAGGTCCTCCGCCTGCGCGCGGTTCACCACGTAGTGCTCGAACACGGACGCGCCGAACGCGTGCTCGGGGTGGAAGTGCGTCGTCGTCAGGTGGATCCGGCGTCCGCGGGCCACCTCCTCGGCGAACGCGCGCACGGCGGAGGCGTTGGTGTGGCCGAGGCCGGTGTCCACGACGAGGACGGCCTCGGTGCCGCCGATGATCCCGATGTTGGGCACCAGGCCGACGTGCTCGTTGGGGATCACCAGGACGTCCGGCGCGACTTCGACGGCACCGGACGTGTGGACCACGGGGTCGGGGAGGTTCATGTCCCCACTCCACCGGCGGGACGGGTGGCGCGTCCAAGACCGTCTGCGCAGGCCCGATACCGGGCGAGTATCGTGCCTGGTCATGGAGCTGCGGACCCTGCGCTACTTCGTCGCTGTCGCCGAGGAGCTGCACTTCGGCCGCGCGGCTCAGCGGCTGCACCTGAGCCAGCCGCCGCTGAGCCGGGCGATCAAGCACCTCGAGAACGACCTGGGTGCCACGCTGCTGCACCGCTCCCCCGCCGGGGTCACGCTCACCGACGCGGGCCGCGTCCTGCTGGCCGAGGCGAGGGCGCTGCTGGAGCACGCCGACCGCATCCGCGCCAAGCTCGCGCGCACCACCATCACCGTCGGCATGCTCGGCGACCACGCCGCCGGGCTGGCCGAGGCGTTCCGGCGCCGGCACCCGGACGTCGAGATCCGCGTCCGCGAGACCGACCTGACCGACCCCACCTGCGGCCTGCGCACCGGCCAGGTCGACGTGGCCCTGACGCGCGGACCGTTCGACGAGACCGGCCTGAGGACCCTGGTGGTGCGCCGGGACCCGGTCGGCGCGGTGCTGCGGCGTGACGACCCGCTCGCCGCCAGGGACCGGATCACCACCGCTGACCTGGAGGACCGCGACTGGTTCCAGTTCCCGGACGGCACCG
Organism: Lentzea sp. HUAS12; assembly: GCF_024125735.1. Lineage (NCBI taxonomy): Bacteria > Bacillati > Actinomycetota > Actinomycetes > Pseudonocardiales > Pseudonocardiaceae > Lentzea > Lentzea sp. HUAS12. The sequence goes on along the minus strand of NZ_CP099738.1, from coordinate 500,558 downwards.
ACGAGGTCTGGCGGAACTACTGGAACGGCGGGCGACCGCGCACCGGCCCGACCGTCCGCGCGGTCCAGGAGTGCGTGCAGTCCGTGCTGTGGAACGGTTCCGTCGGCCTGGCCCCGCTCGGCCACGACCTCGGTGAGCTCGTGGTCGTGCCGTTGAGCGACATGGCGCCGAGCCCCGTCGTGATCGCGTGGACCGGGGACGACCCGCTCACCCGCGACTTCGTCGAGGCGGCGGCTCAGGCGTACCGGCTCACGGTGACCGCGTAGTCGCCGCCCTCGAACGGCTTGCGGTCCCACGTCGCGAAGCGTTCGACCAGCGTGAGCCCGGCGTCCGCGCAGTGCGCGTCGTACTGCTCGACGGTGTAGCCCCGGTTCAGGCCGAACCCGGCGATCAGCACGTTCCCGACGTGCCTCGCGACGCCTGCAACGAGCGCGCCCTGCGTGCCCGGCGGCGTGAACAGCGGCACGTTGCCCGCCATCACCACGACGTCGAACGTCCGTCCCAGGTCCAGCTCCGCCAGGTCCGAACGCACCCAGGTGATGTCCGGCGCCTGCTTGCGCGCGTACGCCAGCATCGACTCGTCGAGGTCGGCCCCGACCACCTCGATGCCGTGCCTCGCGAGCTCGATGCCGACCCGTCCGGTGCCGCACCCGGCGTCCAACACGGACGCCGGCTCGAAGGCGCGCACGAACGTCGCCTCCCCGTGCACGTCCACCCCGGACTCGGCAAGTGAGTCGAACCTGCGCTGGTACTCGGCCCCGTTCCACACGTCTGCCAGCATAGAACCGAAGATCGGCGGATACCGGACGTGTGGGAGCGCTGCCAAGGTCGAGGTCATGACCCGCTTTCTGCTGGCAGTGGCGTTGCTCGTGGCCGTGGCCTCTCCCGCGCAGGCCGCACCGCCCAGATGGGTCGGCACGTGGGCGGCCGCACCCTCCTCGGCCGTACCCGGCACCGACAACGGCTACGTGAACTACACGATCCGCAACATCGTGCACGTCAGCGCGGGCGGCAAGGAGGTCCGCGTCCGCCTGTCCAACGCCTTCGGCCGCACCCCGGTGCTGTTCGGCCAGGTCACGGTCGCCCGCGCGGCCGGTCCGGACACGCCCCTCGCGCTGCCCGGCACCGTGCGCACGCTGACGTTCGGCGGCTCGCAGTCCATCACCGCCCCGGCCGGCGCCGACGTGGTCAGCGACGGCGTGGCGCTGACCGTGCCCGCCGACTCCGACCTGCTCGTGAGCGTCCACACGCCCGAGCCCGGCGGCCCGGTCACCCACCACAACCTGACCATGCAGAACTCGTACTTCACCCGCGACGGCAATCACACGGCCGACGAGTCCGCCCTGGCGTTCCGCGAACGCACCACGAACTGGCACTACGTCTCGGGCGTCGACGTGCGCAGCTCGACCCTGCAGGGCAGCGTGGTCGCGCTCGGCGACTCGATCACCGACGGCGCGAACTCGACCTTCGGCGCGAACCTGCGCTGGCCCGACCAGCTCGCCGACCGCGTGAACACGCGCCTGGGCGTGCTGAACGCGGGCATCAGCGGCAACCGCCTCCTGCTCGACGGCGGCGGGGCCGGCGTGAACGCCCAGGCCAGGCTGAACCGCGACGTGCTCACCCAGTCCGGTGTCCGGACGGTGATCGTGTTCGAGGGCATCAACGACATCCAGCAGACACCGCACCAGACCGACCCGGCCAAGATCATCGCGGCGCTGCAGCAGATCGCCGCCCGGTCGCACGACCGCGGCCTGCGGGTGGTCGGCGCGACGATCACGCCGTTCAAGGGCTGGAACAGCTACACCGAGGAGCTGGAGCAGGTCCGCCAGAGCGTGAACGCGTTCATCCGCACGAGCCGCGACTTCGACGCCGTGGTCGACTTCGACCAGGTCATCCGCGACCCGGCGGACCCGCAGCGGATCAGGCCGGACTACGACGAGGGCGACCACCTGCACCCCGGTGACAAGGGCTTCGAGGCGATGGCGAAGGCGGTGAAGCTCGCCACGCTCTGACACCCGATCGGGCGGAACCGGTTTGCGGGACCCCTCACCCCGGTTATTCGACGGAGATCAACACGAACCACCGGTAAGGGGTCCACGCATGCGTCTCACGATCCTCGCCGCCGTCCTGGCGGTCGGCGCCACGGCCTGCGGAACGTCGAGCTCCGCGCCCCAGGGTCAGGCTGCGTCCACAACCGGCTCGGCCACGTCCACCCCGGCGTCCTCCACCGCCGCCTCGGCCTCCGACAAGCAGCAGGCGGCGGTGAAGGCCGAACTGACCATGCAGGGCAAGCCCGGCCTCGGTCTGCTCGCCGCGACGAACCAGAGCGGCGCGCCCATCACCTTCCAGGGCTGGCCGAAGCTCACCTTCACCAACCCCGCGAACGAGCCGGCGAACATCCCGGTCGAGCAGAAGCTGGTGCCGGGTGAGGGTCCGTCGATCACGCTGCAGCCCGGCCAGACCGCGTTCGCCGGGGTGCAGCTCGACGTGGACGACGACACGAACTCGTTCGCCATCAACGAGATGACGGTCGAACTGCCCGGCCTGGTGCCGGCGAAGGTGACGTTCATCGGCACGGACGGCCAGCCGATCGCCGACCTGACCAAGCTCAAGGTGAGCGAGGCCAAGGTCGGGACGATGCAGCCGGCCGCCCAGGGCGTGACGGTGTTCGACTAGCGCATCCAGCGGTACTGGAGCTCCACCTCCTGCGGATGGGCGGCCCGGTCCAGGAACATGAGGCTGTCCATCCGGCAGTTGCACGCGTTGCCCTCGCGGGTGTTCTGCGGGTAGCTGCCGCCGATCTTGTAGCCGCGCGGGTCGGTCGCCGTCGCCAGGTCGGGTTCCGGCTCGCCTTCGAGCTGCCACGGGTCGCCCGCCGTGACGTACCGGCCCGCGAGCGGCTTCCCGTTGCGGTACAACGCCATCGTGCCGGTGTCGAAGTCGAACGTGGCCGCGAGGTGCACCCATTGCTCCTGCGGCAACAGCTTCTGCCAGTCCTCCACGGCCGCGAACGTCTGCGAGGCGCCGCCGTCGAGTCTGCGTGCCAGGGCCACGAGCTTCAGTTCACCGTCGACCTGGATGAGCTCGAGCAGTGCGCGCACCGCGTGGCCGTTGGAGTCGCCGGTGAGAACGCCCGCCAGGCCGATGGCGTTGTAGAGGTCTGACGGATCGGCGGTGACCGAGTTCGGGGCGGGGTTCTGGCCCGTCATCTTCACCCAGCCCAGGATCGACGCCTCGCGTGCGCCGTTGAACGCCCTGAGCGTGGGCACGCCGGTCTCGCTGTAGAGGCCTGCCTTCCAGTCGTCGTTGCCGACTGTCTCGGGGTTGATCTGCTTGAGCTGCAACGAGGTTCGGCTCGACACGCCGTCGCGCACGCGCATGTCCGCGCCGCCGTTGATCAGGTGCAACGGCGTTCCCGAGCGGCCCCTGTCCTGTTCCAGGGCCCTGTTGCCGCGCACCGGGTGTTCGAAGTCGTAGTAGGACACCAGGTTGCGGGACAACGACGGCAGCACCGGGCCGAACGTCGCCTGAGCCGGTGCGGCGAGACCGAGGACGAAGGCCGCGGTCACCCCGAGAACCGCCGCCCTCATCGGATCGCCTTTCCCTGCACGCGCAGGTCGCGCAGCCTGCCGATGTTGTCGAACGAACCGAAGCCGACGCGACCCGACGCGAACGTCTTGTCCACAGCCGTCATCAGCGGATGCTGCGACCTGTCGACGTACACGGCGATCTCGCCACTGTCGGTGCAATGCTTGACCCGCACGCGATGCCACGCCGTGTCGGTGACGGCCGGAGGTGCGCCGACGGAACGCACGGCGTCCCACTGGTGGTCGAGGCGCAAGCGGTCGGCGTTGTTCAGGACGAAGATCCCGTTGTGCGGGTAGATCTTGTTGTCCGACGAGAGGTGCGCGTAGTAGAACTCGGTGTCGGAGCGGTACCCGAACACGATGATCACGTCCCGGTTGGACTCCGCGACGGGCGTGTCGAGCCGCACCGAGGCGTCCACCTGCACCGAGCCGAACGCCGGTCCCCTCCGCAGCACGGCGTACTCGAACGGGCGGCGCGGGCCGGGGCGGGCGACGCCGGGTTCGGCGAGCACGACCTCGCGGCCGGGGAACCGCCACAGTTCCGGGGTCACCGGCTGCCACGCACGCGCGTTCCCCGTTCCCGTGACGAGGTCGTGGCCGGAGCGGCAGGAGGCGAACGCGCGGGCGCCCGTCACCTTCCAGACCTTGCCGTTCGCCTTGGCCAGCACGTACAGCTCGCCCTCGGCGTCCTGGCCGAAGCGCAGGTCGACGCGGTTCGGATCGCCGACCAACGCCTTCATCGTCGTGAGCTCGCCGCCGGCGTACACCATCAGCTCGCGGGAGACGGCCATCGGCTGCCCAGCGCGCATCTCGCGTTCGTCGGCGAGGTAGAGCAGCCCCTTGACGCCCTCGCCGTAGATGTACTTGCCGCGCAACGAAGGGATCTTCGAGCCGCGGTAGACGAAGCCGCCCATCAACGCGTTGCCGCTGTCCGCACAGGGCTGCTGGGTGGACAGCCGGTTGTGGTCGAACGCCGTCACCGGGTAGGTGAAGCCGTACTTCGCGTCGTCGGCGGGCAGCGGGAACACCCCGCACGACGGGTCGCCGCGCCGGTACTCCCAGATCCCCTCGCGCTCGCTCCAGCCGAGGTTGGCGCCCTTGCGGACCTCGTACACCGAGTCCACGGCCTTCTCCCCGATGTGCCCCAGGAACATCCGGCGCGTCACCGGGTCCCAGCTGAAGCGGTACGGGTCGCGCATGCCGTACGCGTAGATCTCCCCCAGCGCCCCTGGTTTCTGCACGAACGGGTTCTTCGCCGGAACGCCGTAACGGCCGTTCACCCCGTTCGTACCGGCGGGGTCGATGCGCAGGATCTTGCCCTGCGGCAACCCGAGGTTCTGCGGCTCGGTGGTCGAGAACCCGGTGCCACCATCGCCGGACGCGACGTAGAGCAGGTGGTGGTCCTCATCCCACGGACGTGCCGTCGGGTTGAAGCCGATCTCCTGGAACCCGTGGATGAACGACCCGAAGCCCACCCTGAGCAACTCGCGCCGCGTGCCCGCGAAGACGTCCGCACGCGGGTCGTCAGCGGTCCACTCGGTGATCACCCCGTGCACCTGCGTGTTGCTCGGTGACGGCAGGTCCGGCTTCTTCGTCGTGAGCGCGGCCCCGGTCTCGGTGTGCACGGTGTAGAACTTGCCGTTGCGCCGGAAGTCCGGGTGGAACGCGGCGAACCCGAACCCGCTGCCCAGACCGCGGTGCGTGTGGAAGTCGGGCCCGACCGCCGCCCCCAGGTCGAGGAACGCGTGCTGGACCCCGTTCTCCAGCAGGTAGAGCTTGCCGTTCATGTCGGGCACGAACAGGCGGCCGGACCCGTCCGGCAGCTCGCCGAGGTAGTTGATCCTGTTGTACCGCACCAGTCTGCTGTCGGTCGGCGGCGGGACCGGCTGGGACTTCGGCAGCTGCGCCACCTCGGTCAGCTCCAGGCCGAGGCCGGACGGGCCGGGAGTCGGCAGCGGGTCGGCGATCGGCACGTCCACTTGCGCCGACGCGATGGGCGTGAACAGCGAGGAGAGCACGAGGGTTGTGACGGCTAGACGGGAAAGGCGTCGGTACATCCCCACCACCCTGTGGGCCAGGCCGTGTCCGCGGGCACGGCGACGGAAAGCGCTTTCCAACACGGCGGAGTTCGGACGCTACCCAGCTAATAGGGGTGTTACAACCCCCAGAGCGGAGTGGAGGGAGGTGCGGCGTGCGGTCTTGCGGGGGCGCGGGCGGAAACGGGTACGAGGCCTGCCGCGGACGCGTTGCGCCGCTTGGTGATGGTGGCGGCGGGTCACGGCAGCCACGCGCCGCACGGCGGCGTGTCAAGGCGGGACGCCCCCTCCCAGCCATGACTGGCAGCGACGCCGCCGCACCTCTCCACCACCCGCCTGCGGCGCCCCACCCCTCTCACTCCTGCCCCGTAGCCGCCCCCAACAGATCCCGGATCCGCGCCGTGGCCGAAGCGAACTCCGGCCGGGCCATCGTCGCGGTGTAGTCCCGCACCCCCGGCAGGTCCACCTCGATCACCTCGTGCACCACCGCGGGCCGTTGCGTCAGCACGATGACCCGGTTGGCGAGGTACACCGACTCCGCGATCGAGTGCGTCACCAGCAGCACCGTCGTGCCGGTCTCCCGCCACACCCGGTGCAGCTCGACGTTCATCTGCTCGCGCGTCAACGCGTCCAGCGCGCCGAAGGGCTCGTCCATCAGCAGCACGCGCGGTTGGTGCAGCAGGGCGCGGCACAGGGCCACGCGTTGCTGCATGCCGCCGGACAGCTCGTGCGGCAGGGCGTTCTCGAAGCCGGACAGGCCCGTCATCTCGATGAGCTCGTCGGCCCGGCGCGCCGCCTCGGCGCTGTTCATGCCGCGCATCTCCGCCTGCAGCAGGATGTTCCGGCGTGCGGAACGCCACTCCAGCAGCGCGGCTCGCTGGAACACGAAGCCGATGTCGTGTCGTGGGCCGCGTACCTCGGAGCCCAGCAACGTGACCGTGCCCGAGGACGGTTTCAGCAGGCCGGAGACGAGTTTCAGCAACGTCGACTTGCCGCAGCCGGAGGGGCCGACGATGGACACGAACTCGCCCGGCGCGACGTCCAGCGAGACCTGCTGGATCGCGGTCACCTCCGCGCGCTTCGAGCGGAAGCGCACGGAGACGTCGTCGATCGCCACGGAGGCGGCCATTTCCAAGGTTGCGCTCATCCCTGTGGTGCCACGCTTTCTTCCCAGTACGCGGAAGGCTTGGACGCCTCTTTGATGATGCCGGTCTGCTGGAAGGTCTCGATCGTCTTCTTCCAGTCCTCCACGGAGTTGACGCCCGGCGCCTTGCCCTTGGTGGCGTCGGTGTGCAGCAGCGTCAGCGTCGTCTTGAACTGCTCCAGCACGACGGTCGGTGACGGCAGCTGCTCGGCGGCGCCCTTCATCGACTCGGCCGCGGCCTCCGGCGCCTTCTCGGCCTCCGCCCAGGCCTCCTGGGTGGCCGCGACCATCTTCTTCACGAGCTCGGGGTTCTTCTGCAGCATGGACTTCGAGGTGAGCAGGCCGTTGCTGAAGTAGTTCAGGCCGAACTCGGAGAACCGGAGGTAGCCGACGCCCTTGCCGGCCTTCTCCGCGATGGTCGGGCCCTGGTCGGACGCGAAGCCGAGGAGCACGTCGGTGCGGTTCGAGATGACCGCGGCCATCTTGCCCGCCGGGTCGATGTTCTGGATCGAGACGTCGGACTCCTGCAGGCCGTTCTGCTTCAGGAACGCCGGGAACGTCTTCGTCAGCGCGTCGCCCGCGGTGGTGGCGACGGACTTGCCCTTGAGGTCGGACGGCTTGGTGATGTTCTTGTCGGTGAAGAACTGCACCGACGCCGGGGTGGTCTGCAGGAACACGCCGATGCTCTTGGCCGGCACGCCCTGCTCGACGGCCGTGGCGAGGGCGGACGTGTCCGCCCAGCCGAAGTCCGTCTGGCCGGCACCGGTCGCTGTGACGGTCTTGCCGGAGCCCTGACCTGCCTGGATCTTGAGGTTGATGCCGTGCTTGGAGTAGATGCCCTGCTTGACCCCGTAGTAGAACGGCGCGTGCTCGCCGTACGGGTACCAGTTGAGGGTCAGCGTGACCTCTCGGGCCTCACCGCCGGACCCGGACGTCGTGCCGCCGCCCCCGCCGCAGGCGGCGAGCACCAGCAACGCGGGGACGAGACCAGCGAGCAGCTTCTTCATCGTCAGCCTTTCGCGAGAAGGGTGGTGACGGCGGCGCCGCGCCTGCTGGCGTGCCACGGCAGCAGCAGCTTTTCGGCGAGGTCGAGCAGGAGGAAGAGCAGGACGCCCACGACGGAGATGACGATCAGGCCCGCGAACAGCATCGGGGTGTCCATGTTGCCGTTGGCCTGCAGGATCACGTAGCCGAGGCCCTCGTTAGAGCCGACGAACTCACCGACCACGGCACCGGTGACGGCGAGCGTGACCGCGACCTTCAGGCCCGCGAACAGGTGCGGGAGCGCGGCCGGGAAGCGGATCTTCACGAACGTCTTGACCGGGCCGCCGCCCATCGTCGCCGCGAGCTCGAGCATCTCGGTGTCGACGGACTTCAGGCCCGTGACCGTGGAGATGACGACCGGGAAGAACGCCATCAGCACGGCCACGACCACCTTCGGCTCGAAGCCGAAACCGAGCCACACCACGAACAGCGGCGCGATGGCGATCTTCGGGATGACCTGCGCGAACAGCAGGATCGGGTAGGCCGTGCTCTCGACCGTCCGCGAGTAGACCATCGCCACGGCCACGAGCACGCCGAGGACGCCCGCGATCACGAAGCCGAGGATCGTCTCGTAGGTGGTCACCCACGTGTGACCCCACAGGTAGGACCACTTGTCGGCGAGCAGGCCGAAGGTCTTGGCCGGCGACGGCACGAGGTAGGCCTCGACCAGGCCGGTCGCGGTGATGAGGTGCCAGACCACGAGGCACGCGGCGAGCAGCGCGACAGGGCGCCACGACCGCTCCACCAGGCCGCGCCACGGATCCGTCCGAACCTTGTCCATCGGGCTCCCTGAGGTCGGAAAGCGCTTTCCAGTACGCTATGTCCGGTCCTCACAGCGGTCAAGGTGGAGGATCACAAGAGACGACTGAATCGATTTTTGATTAGCAGCCATTAGTTCCAGAGCGTCACACGCCGGCGGGGCTGTAGGTGTTGCCCGCGTGGTCGCGGCCGCGGGCGAGGTAGATCCGGTGGTCGCCGGACTTCAGGAACCGGACGCTCGTCGGCATGTACCGCATGGTGTAACCGCAGCGGCGCAGCGTGCTGCGGTTCGGCGGTGAACCGTGCACGAGCATGGCCGAGTGCACGCTGCACGCCCCGCGTTCCAATTCCACGTCGACGGCACGGGACTCGTCGACCGCCGTCTCCTGGTTGAAGAACGAGTCCTCGGTGCCGGTGTGCTCGACGGCCGCGACGTGGCTGCCCGGGATGACGCGCAGGCAGCCGTTCTCGGCGGTCGACCGGTCGATCGCGAGCCACACCGTGATCGCGTCCGAGGCAGGCGCGATGGTGTCGCGCCAGAAGTGCGCGTCCTGGTGCCAGGGCACGGGTTTGCCGTCGCCGGCGGGCTTGCAGATGAAGTGCGACGAGAACAACGCGATGTCCGGTCCGATCAGCGACTCGACCAGGTCCAGCACGCCGGGGTCCAGCAGCCATTCGAACAGTGCCGGGTCGGTCAGGTGCGGCACGTCCATGTGTTCGGGCCGCTGCCCCTCCGGCAGGGCCGCCAGCTTCGCTTCGAAGTGCGCGGCCAGCGCCTCGAACTTCGCCGGGGCCAGCACGCCGGAGTGCGTCTCGTAGCCGTCGGTCTGGAACATCGTCACCTCACGAGTAGGCCGGACTCCTTGTCGTACCGCAGAACGCGTGCGGGTGGGGCGTCCACCGTCACGGAGGTGCCGACGGCGGGTTCGTCGTCCTCGGGCACGACGTAGCCGATCTGGTCGTCACCGCAGTCGAGCGTCACCAGTGACGTCACGCCGAGGTTCTCCACAATGGACACCGAACCGGTGAACAACCCCTCGGCAGCGGGCGTCAGGTACTCCGGCCGCACGCCGACGATCTCCGCGCCGCGCGGGACCAGGTTCATGGGCGTGGAGCCGATGAAGTTCGCGACGAACGTGTCCGCGGGCCGCTGGAACACCTCGCGCGGGGTGCCGAGCTGCCGGATCCGTCCCGAGTCCATCACCGCGATCCGGTCGGCCAGCGCCAGCGCCTCGGCTTGGTCGTGCGTGACGAACACGGTCGTCAGCGCCAGCTCCCGTTGCAGCTTCTTCAGGAAGGTCCTGGCTTCCAGCCGAAGCCGTGCGTCCAGGTTGGACAGCGGTTCGTCGAGCAGCAGCACCTCGGCCGACGCCGCGACCGCACGGGCGAGCGCCGCCCGTTGCTGCTGACCGCCCGAGAGCTGGCCGGGCCGCCGGTCGAGCAACTCCCCCAGGCTCAGCCCGGCCGCGGTGCGCGCGGCCGTCTCCCGCTGCGCGGACTTCGCGGCACCCCGCACCCGCAGCGGGTAGGCGATGTTCTCCGACACCGTCATGTGCGGGAACAGCGCGTAGTCCTGGAACACCATCGCCACCCGCCGGTCACCGGGCTGCAGTCGCGTCACCTCGCGAGAACCGATGTGCACCGCGCCGCCGGTGGCGGCCTCCAGACCCGCGATCGTGCGCAGCAACGTGGTCTTGCCGCAGCCGGACGGGCCGAGCAGGGCGAACAGCTCGCCGTCGGCGATCTCGAGATCCAGTTCGTCCACGGCCCGCACGCCGTTCGGGTACACGGTGGACAGACCCTCGACAGTGATGCCCGCCATCAGCTCTTGATGCCTCCGTGGAATCGGAACCCGTACCGCTTGTTCACGAACAGGTACAGCACGACCACCGGGATCGAGTACAGCAGCGAGAACACCGGGATCACCGTCAGGTTGGCGCTGCCGCCCTCGTCGTACAGGGTGCGCAGCAGCACCGCCGCGGGCTGCTGACCGACGTCGCGCAGCAGCAGGAACGGCAGCAGGAAGTTGCCCCAGGCGTTGACGAACGCCCACACGAAGATCGTCGCGACACCAGGCCGCGCGACCGGAAGCACGACGTGGCTCAGCACCTGACGGGGTGAGGCCCCGAACACCCGCGCCGACTCCTCGTACGACCGGGGCACGGCGTCCACGAAGTCCTTCAGGATGAAGATGGCCGCGGGCAACATGCCGCCCGCGATCACCAGCGCCGTCCCGAACTGCGAGTTGATCAGCCCGAGCTGGAGCATCATCACGAAGATCGGCACCATCGCGGCCGTGCCCGTGACGACCGACGACAGCAGCAACAGCAGGTACAGCAGCAGGTCCCGCCCCGGAATCCGCACCCGCGACAACGCGTACGCCGCCAGGGCGGCCAGCACCGTCGTCACCACGGTCGCGATCACGCACAGCACCAACGAGTTCACCAGCGACGTGAGGGCGTACGGGTGGTCGAACGTCGCCACGACGTTGCGGAGGGTCCAGTCCGGCCAGCGCAACCCCAGGCCGGGCTTCGAGTCGAACGGCGCGGAGGCGAGCCACAGCATCGGCACCGCGAAGAACGCCAGCACGAGCGTGACCAGCACGTAGAAGCCGATCCGCCGCACGATCCACAGAGGACTCACGACCGCCTCCGCAGGAGCCGCAAATACACCAGGGCGATGACGAGGTTGCCCACCAGCAACAGCATCGACATCGCGGACGCGTACCCGAGCTGACCGCCTTCCAACGCCTGCCGGTAGATCAGCACCGGCAGCACCTCGGACCGGTGGTTCGGCCCGCCGGCGGTCAGCAGGAACGGCGTGAAGTCGTTGGCCGTCCACAGGCTGATCAGCAGCGTGTTCGTCAGGACGTGCCCGCGGATGTGCGGGAACACCACGTCCCGCACGGTCTGCCACCCCGAGGCGCCCATCAGCCGCGCGGTCTCGAGCTGCGACGGCGGCACCGCGGCCAGCGCCGAGGTGTAGAGCAGCATCGAGAACGCCGTGCCGCGCCAGACGTTGAAGACGATCAGGCTCGTCATCGGGTACTGCACCAGCCACGCGGTCTGCGGCGACCCGAGCAGCAGGCCCAGCGTGCCGGTGTCGCGGCTCAGCACCGCGAACCACAGGTAGGCCACGACCGTGCCCGGCAGGATCCACGAGAGCAGCACGAGCCCCTCGACGGTCCGCCGCAGGCCGGGCCGCACCGTGCGCAGCAGCCACGCCAGCCCGAACCCGAACAGGTTCTGGCCGATCACCGCCGACCCGAGCACGAACAACGCCGTGAGCCACAACGAGTTCGTGAACAACGGGTCGCGCACGGCCTCCACGACGTTGTCCAGCCCGACGACCTGCGGATCAGCCGCCGCCGGTCCGGTGAGCTGGTAGTTCGTGATGCCGATGTAGAGCGTCCAGAGCGCGGGGAAGACCAGGAACACCCCGATGAGCACGAGCGCGGGCGCGACGAACCCGATCGCGCGCCGGACGCCCAGCCCGGAGCTATCCAACGTTGCCCTCGCCGACGGCCTTCACCAGCGCCGCGCGGTAGGCCGTGGCGACCTCGTCCGGACTCCTGCCCGCCACGACGTCCGCCGTCGCCTGCTGCAACGCCGCCGAGACCTTGGGGTAGTCGGCGAGTCCCGGCCGGTACCGGGTGATCGGGAGGACCTTCTCCGCGATGAACGTCAGCATCGGGTCGCCCTTGAGCACCTCGTCGTTGACGTCCTGCCGTTGCGTGAGCTGCGCCGTGCCCGCCAGCGACTCCTTGACGGCCTCGGCGGAGTTGAGGAACTGCAGGAACTCCCAGGCCTGCCTGGGGTACTGCGTGTTCGGGTTGATCACCCGCACGCCGCCGCCCGACATGCTGACGAAGTCCTGCCCGCCCACCCCGGCCCCGGCCTGCTTCGCGGGGATCAGCGCCCACCCCACGGCGGCGTCGCGGTCGGCCATCTTCGCGACACCGTTCCTCGGTTCCACCACGGAACGCCAGAAGTAGTCGCTCTCCAGCAGGATGCCGATCCTGTTCTCGCTGAACAGCTGGAACGACCGGTCGCGGCCCTTGGCCTCCTGCTGCAGCACGGGATCGCCGAGCCCGCCGCCGTAGACCTCCCGGTACAGCCCCAGAACGTCCTTCAGCTGCGCGGAATCCCCTTGCCACTTCCCGTTGTCGAAGATCGGCCTGCCGGTGCCGGCGAGCGCGGGCAGCACGCCCTGCATGGTCGTGGCCTCGCCCATCGCGCTGCCCGCGTTGAGCTGGACCGGCGTGACGCCGGGCAGCGCCTTGAGCTTCGCGCCCGCCTCGAGGACGTCCTGCCAGCTGCGAGGTTGCCAGTCCGCGGGCAGTCCGGCCTGTGCGAACAGCTTCTTGTTGAAGAACAGCACGCGCCCGTCGGTGCCCATCGGCACGCCGTAGCGCTTGCCGTCGAACTCGCCGAGCCCCTGCACGGCCTTCGGGATCTGGTCCCAGCCGTCCCAGTCGGTGTTCCCGACGACGTCGGCGAGCGGCTTGATCTGCGCGGCCTGCGCGAACTCGCCGAGCCAGATGCCGTCGATCTCGATGACGTCGCCGCCACCACCGGTCTTCAGGTCGAGCGCGACCTTGGTCTTGAAGTCCTCGTCACCTGCGCCGTTCTGCTCGAACTTGATGGTCGCGGTGACGCCTTTGGCCTTCTGCAGCTCGGTGAACTTCGGGATCACCCAGTTCTGGATCCAGTTCGCGCCCCGCGCGTTCTTCCCGCCGACCGCCGAGTTGGCGACGATCGTCAGCGTGATCTCCTCGGCGTCGGCGTTGCGCGCCTGATCACCGCCCTGCGTCTGTCCCAGACATCCCGCCAGCAGCCCGCACACCGCCAGCAGCCCGAACACCGTTGTCCGCCGCATCCGTGATCTCCCCACCGAGAGCACCAGCTGGTACGTCACCCTCCAACCTGGCACCCGATCACGGCGGCCACAAGGTCTGGCCGGGTCACGCGGCCAGACCTGACGGCATCGTCAGCGCACCTGCTCGGCCTTGAACTGCATCCGCGGCGAGGCGTAGAACTCCTGGGCCTGCACGAGCCGCAGCTCGCGCTCACCGGAGCGGTAGGTGAGGTCGATCAGGTCGAAGACGCTCGACGCCGTGCGCTCCAGCGCCACCGCCGCGTCCTTGGACTGCACGTAGTGGGCGGTGAACAGCGCCGCCGTGACGTCGCCGGACCCGTTCGCCTTGAACGGCAGGTGCGGGGTGCTCACGACCCAGGCGCCGGCGTCGGCCACGACGAGCATCTCGATCGTGCCCTCCTCGCGGTCCGGCCGCTCGACGCTCGTGACCAGCACGGTCGACGGGCCCATGTCCCGCGCGAGGTCGGCCGACACGAGCGTGGACTCGATGCTCGCCGGCTCGGTGCCGGTGAGGAACCCGAGCTCGAACTGGTTCGGCGTGATGATGTCGGCGACCGGCACGACCTTGTCGCGCAGCAGCACGGGGATCTCGGGGGCGACGAAGCAGCCGGACTTGGCGTTGCCCATCACCGGGTCGCACGCGTAGACCGCCGCCGGGTTCGCGGCCTTCACCCTGCGCACCGCGTCGATGATCACGTCGGCGATGCCCGCCCCGCCCTGGTAGCCGGACAGCACGGCGTCGACCTGGGGGAACACCCCGCGCTCCTCGACACCGAGCAGGATCTCGGCGACGTCGGACGGCGGGAGGAGCGGCCCGCGCCAGGCGCCGTACCCGGTGTGGTTGGAGAACGCCACCGTGGGGATCGGGACGACCTCGACCCCGATGCGTTGCAGCGGGAAGACGGCCGCGGAGTTCCCGACGTGGCCGTGGGCGACGACGGACTGGATGGACAGAACCTTCATCCGGCCAGCCTAATAGGCTGAACGGGTGGCCGATCGACGCGCAGTCCTGAAGACCCTGGCCCTGCTCCCCCTCGCCGGCTGCGCCGCCCCGCAGGTGACCGAGCCCGTGCGGCCGGTCAGCCCGGCGACCACCAGCGCCGCGCCCGTGCGGCACGACGCGTTGGCCGAGCTCGAGAAGAAGTTCGACGCACGGCTGGGCGTCTTCGCGACGGGCGGCGGGGGGACGGTCGAGCACCGGGCCGACCAGCGGTTCGCGTTCTGCTCGACGTTCAAGGGCCTGGCCGCGGCCGCGGTGCTGCACCGCAACCCGATGGCGCACCTGGACACCGTCGTCACCTACACCGAGGCCGAGCTGATGAAGAGCTCGGCGATCACCAGGCAGCACGTCCGGACGGGCATGAGGCTGCGCGACCTGTGCGACGCCGCCGTCCGGTACAGCGACGGCACGGCGGGCAACCTGCTGCTGCGCGAGGCCGGCGGCCCCGCCGCGCTCACCGGCTACCTGCGCGAACTCGGAGACACCGAGACGAGGGTGGACCGGATCGAGCCGGACCTCACCTCGGCCGTTCCCGGCGACCCGCGCGACACCGCCACCCCGCGCTCACTCGGCGCGGACTACCGGCGGCTCGTGCTCGGCGACGCCCTGGAGCCGCCGAAGCGGGACTTCCTCGTGGACCTGCTGGAACGGTCGGTCACCGGGGCGAAACGCGTCCGGGCGGGGGTGCCGGAGGGCAGCAGGGTCGCGAGCAAGACGGGCACCGGCTCGTACGGCACCGTCAACGACATCGCGATCGTGTGGCCGCCTGCCGGCGAGCCGCTGCTGATCGCGATCATGTCGAGCAAGGCGTCCGCGGACGCCGAGTACGACGAGGCCCTCGTCGCCGAAGCCGCCGCCTACGTCGTCCAGACCCTCACCTGACGGACGAGACGTCCGCCCACACGGTCTTCGAGTCGGGGAACCGGTTGTGCCCCCACACCTGCGCCAAGCCGTTGACCAGCAACAATCCGCGCTGGCGGCGACCGAGGAACCCGATCCGCCCCAGCTGCGGGAACCTGCCGGGCGTCCCGTCGTCGACCTCGACCCGCACCACTTCGCGTTCGGGCAGGCGGAGGATGCGCGCACTGCGCCGCGGGGCGGCGTGGTGGTAGGCGTTGCTCACTAGCTCCGTCGCCACGACCATCACGTCGACCACGACGTTCTCGTGCAGTCCTCTCAGCAGGCGGCGCACCTCCGCCCGCACGTCCGCGAGCGGCAGAACACCTTCCGGTAGGACGAGGTCCACTCGTTCGCTGGACCGTCCTGCAATACCCATCAGCATCTCCCCGCGCCCCGTTCGTACGGAGCAGGAGCTTCCATACCCCGGAGCGCGCACGTTGAAACCTCGCGAACTTCGCTCACGTCGTCCTCGGCAGATCAGCCCACACCACGGTGCCGCCGTGGGCCCTGTCCACACCCCACCGGTCCGACAGCCGGGCCACCAGGACCAGGCCGTATCCGCGCTGGGGACGGGACACCTTGCGCAACGGCGGGTGGGCACGGGCGTCGTGCGCGATCTCGACGCGGATCTTCTTGAGTTCCACGACCACGCGCAGGAACGACGGTTCCGACGTGTACCGGTACGCGTTGCTGACCAGTTCGTTGACCACCAGCAGCACGTCAGCGACCGCGTCGGCTTCCTCGCCCATCAGCTCCAGCCGCACCCAACGACGGACGGCTGCGAGTGACGGCCTTTGCCTGCCCAGTGGCAGGTCCGCCGCCTCGCCCGTCCTCGCTGCCTGGTCGCGAGCCAAACCGCTCCTCGGTCAGTTGATCAGTTCGGGCGCGGGTTACCCCGTTGCATCGAGCGCCAAACCAACCCTTTCGTTCATCGAGATCATCTACCCTCACGGCTCCGCCGCAACTCCAGGGGGAACGCGTGCCCAGATCCTTGCCGCCGGTGCTGGCCGCCGTGCTGGTCGTCTACTCGGCGCACCAGGTGCTGAGCGCCCTGAGCGCTCCCGTCGTCAGCGTGCTCTCCCTGACCACGTCCCAGCTGGGACTGGTGCTGTCCATCGCCTCCGTGACGATCGCGGTGGCGAGCCCGGTGTGGGGAGTGCTGGTCGACGCCGTCGGCGTGCGTCCGGTGCTGCTCGTCGGCCTGGGCCTGTGCGTGGTGGGGTCGGCCGGTTTCGCCGTCGCGGTGACGTCCGCCGTCGGCGAGACGCTGACCGGTGACGTGGCGTTCGCGTTCGTGCTGGTGTTCCGCAGCGTGCTGTTCTCCGCGGGCCTCGCCTCGGTGCTCGTCGGGGCGCTCGCCGTCGCGGGCCTCTCGACCAGCGGGGAGACCGGGCGCACCAGGGCCGTCGGCTTCGTCGGGGCCGCCCAGGGAGTCGCGGTGCTGCTCGGGCCGGTCCTCGGTGGAGCGCTCACCGTCGCGTCGCTGGCGTTGCCGCTGTACGTGGCGCCCGTGTTCGCACTGCTGGCCGCGTTCGTCGTCTTCACCGCGCTGAAGCCTCCGGCCGTGTCGCAGGAGCCGGTGCGGTTCCGCCCGGCGGAGGTGGTGCCCGCGTTCGGTGCCGGCTTCTTCCTCCACCTGTCGCTCGCGGTGGTGCAGGCCGTCGTCGTGTACCTGGCCGCCGACCGGCTCGACACCCGTGTCGGGTCCGGCTCCGTCGAGAGCCTGCTGTTCGCGTCCGGCATCGGGTTCCTCGTGGCGCAGGGCCTGCTGGTGCCGTTGCTGAAGTGGTCCCCCGCCCGGCTGCTGCTGGTCGGCGGGCCGCTCGCGCTGGCCGGGTACGCCCTCCTGGCGTTCGCACCGTCGACCGCCCTCATGGCGTTGGCGTTCCTGGTGGTGTCGCTGGGCGTCGGCCTCGCGGTCACCGGGTTCGGCGCGGCGGCCTCGCTCGGGGTGGGGGCGCGGCGCCAGGGTCTGGTGGCCGGACTGGTCACGGCGGTGAGCGGGCTGGCGTTCCTCGGCGGACCGGTGCTGAGCGCGGTGCTCTACGAAGTGGAGCCGCTCGCGCCGGTGCTCCTCGCCGGCGCGGCCGCGCTGGTCGCGACGGGTCTGGCGGTCGTCCCCGCGCTGGTCCGGTCCGAAACGAGTCTGCCGAACTGATCGACACAGCCACTACGCTGCGCACGTGACGCGTTACTTCAGCGCGCTCGTGCTGGCCCTGCTGACCGCGACGGCCTTCGTCGTCCCCGCACAGGCCCACGCCGAGCTCAAGAGCAGCAACCCGGCCTCCGGCGCGACCCTGGACGCCCCGCCCAAGACCGTCGAGCTGGTGTTCAGCGAGTCGATCAGCCTGCCGGACGGTGACGCGATCACCATCACGGGAGCGGACGGCACCAAGGTGCCCGTCACCCAGGCGAACGCCGTCGACTCCACGATCACGGCGACGATCGACGCGTCCGCGGCGAAGTCGGGTGTGCACACCGTCGACTGGGCGGCCAAGTCCGCCGACGGCGACACCGTCACGGGCAAGTTCACGTTCACGATGACCGTCGCGGCGCAGACCTCCTCCTCGGCCGCCGCCCCGACGACGACCACGACGAGCGCGGCGACGTCGACCGCTCCCCCGGCTGCCGCGGCCGAGGAGGCAGGTGGCGTGCCGATCTGGGTGTGGCTGCTGGTCGCGCTCGTGGTGGTCGTCGGCGTGATCCTGCTGGTCCGCCGCCGCAAGCCCGCCGAGACGCTCTAGCCGTTCCCGCAGGAGGTCGCGCTCCGCCGGGTGTTCGGCCCGGTCGAGCGCGGCCTGCAGCGCTGCCGCCGGGTCCTCGCCGAGCCGGTGCAGCAGGTCCGCCCGGACGGCGTGGAACAGGTGGTAGCGGTCGAGGTCGAGCGCGTCGACCTCCCGCAACGCCGCTCGCGGCCCCTCGGTCTCGGCCAGCGCGACTGCGCGGTGCAGCGCCACGACCGGGCTCGGCGTCATGGCCACCAGCTGGTCGTAGAGCGCGACGACCTGGTGCCAGTCCGTGGGCGGGTCGCTGTGCACGGCGTTGATCGCGGCCTGGAGCTGGTAGGGACCGGGCCGGTTCCAGCGCAGGCAGCGGCGCACCAGCTCCTGCCCCTCCGCCACGAACTCCGCGTTCCACAACGCCCTGTCCTGGTCTTGGAGCAGGACGATCTCACCGTCGCGCAGGCGTGCGTCCCGGCGTGACGCGACGAGCAGCATCAACGCGAGCAGGCCCCACACCTCGGGCTCGTCCGGCATGAGCTCCGCGAGCACCCGGCCGAGCCGGATCGCCTCGTCCGCGAGGTCGGCCCTGTCGAGCCAGCCCTCGTTGAAGATCAGGTAGACGACGGCGAGCACGGCCTTCAGGCGGTCGGGGAGATCGGCGTCGCGCGGCACCCGGTACGGGATGCGGGCCGCGCGGATCTTGCCCTTGGCGCGCACGATCCGTTGCGCCATCGTGGGTTCCGGCACCAGGAACGCCCTGGCGATCTCCGCCGTGGTCAGGCCGCCGAGCAGTTTCAGCGTCAGCGCGACCCGCGCCTGCGTCCCGAGCGACGGGTGGCAGCAGGTGAAGATCAGCCGCAGCCGGTCATCGGCCACGTCCCCCACCTCCCGCGCTTCCGGTTCGTGGCGCAGCAGTTCGGCCTGCGCGTGCTTCTCGTGGCCCTTGGCCTCGCGGCGCAGCCTGTCGACCGCGCGGTTGCGGGCGGTCGTGATGATCCAGCCCGCGGGCGACGGCGGGACGCCCTCGGCGGGCCACCGCCGCACGGCCGTGGCGAAGGCGTCCTGCACCGCCTCCTCGGCGAGGTCGATGTCGCCGAGGAGACGGGTCAGGACGGACACCGCACGGCCGTACTCGGCCCGGAAGACCTCCTCGACCATCAGCCCGCGATCGGCCTGACCTCGATCGGCAACGGGCTGAGCACGCCCGCGAGCCGGCGACCCCACTCGAGCGCCTCGTCGAGGTCCTCCGCCTGGATGACCGTGAAGCCGCCGATGTGCTCCTTGCCCTCGGTGAAGGGCCCGTCGGTCATCAGCACGTCGTC
Organism: Lentzea sp. HUAS12; assembly: GCF_024125735.1. Taxonomy (NCBI): domain Bacteria; kingdom Bacillati; phylum Actinomycetota; class Actinomycetes; order Pseudonocardiales; family Pseudonocardiaceae; genus Lentzea; species Lentzea sp. HUAS12. Next base: position 481,165 of record NZ_CP099738.1, on the reverse strand, counting down.
GCCCTTGGCCTCGAGGACGGTCGCGGTCGACGGCGGGTGCAGGCCGACGGCGAACACCCACGCGCCTTTCGCCCGCATCTCCTCGTTCAGCGCTTCCAGGTTCGCCATGATCGGCCCGAGGACCTCGGGCGGCGGCGCGTCGCCGTCGGGCTGGTAGATGCTGAGCAGGTACTTCTGCGTCATCGTGATCTCCTCTCACCCCTTGTACGAACGCGGGCCGCCCGTTTCGACAACCGCGGCGAATCGAGTTCCTAGCGCCGCCAGACCGTGCCGCGGCGTTCGTACTCCAGCACCGTCTCCGCCCGCTGCGCCACCTGAGCGCCGGCGAACCGCTCCACCAGCCACAGCGCCACGTCCAGTCCCGAGGTGACGCCGCCGCCGGTGACCAGGTCTCCGTCGTCGACCACGCGGGCCTTGACCACGGTCGTGCCCTGGGCGGCGAGATCGGCCTGGGCGGCGTGGTGCGTGATCGCGTTGCGGCCGCGGGTGACGCCGGCGGTGGACAGGATCATCGTGCCCGTGCAGATGCCGGCCTTGAGCACCTCCGCCCCGGCCAGCCGGCGCAGGAACGCCTGGTCGCGGATCACCGGGTGCACGCCGGGGCCGTTCGTGTTGGCGTACCCGCCGCCGGGCACCACGAGCACGTCCGCGTCCCGGGGCGACCACCCCGTCGGCACGTCGACCTTGGTGCCGTAGGTGCAGGTGACGGTGCGAGGGCGGTCCATCGACACCATGGTGGTGCGGATGGCGCCGTTGCTGAGCTTGCCCGCGAGGCCGAACACCTCGACGGGGGCGACGAAGTCCTGCTCCTCGACGCCGTCGAACATCAGGACCTGGACCCGCAGCGGGGACGAGGCCGAGGCGAGGGCGGAACCGGTCGCGGTGATTCCCACGGACAACGCGGAGGCGCGCATGAAGGTTCGACGTTCCATGCTTCAGAGGTCGGACCGCAAACCCGTTCGGTTCCTTGCGGTGCTGTTCGGTTTCTGAAGATTCCTGTTCGCCCGGTCCGGCGGGCTCGGGGCGCGGAGAACCCACCCCTCGTCCGCCGGCGAGAGGCGGGGACGGTTCTCCGAGGTCAGTTGTGCACCAGCACGTCCCGCATCGAGACGAGCTGCCGCCGCATGCGTTCCCGCACCAGGTCGATCACCTCGGTGACGGTGTGGCCCTCCGCGTACGCCTGCACCTCGACCCACTTGAGGTCGAGCCGGGCGTGCGCGTGGATCACGGTCTTGTCCGCGGTCAGGTTGACCCACGCGAAGTCGACCCGGTCCGGCGCGTACCGGTCGAGCGACCCGATCCGCGCGGACGCGTAGTCCCTGGCCTGCTCGGGGATGGCCTCCGCGAGCGAGACCTGGATGTAGTCCATCGGGGTTGCCTCCTCAAGGCCACGCGGCAGCGCCACGCGGCCTCCTCGAAGGTACGGTCGCGACCGCGTCGCCGAACCAGGCCTTGGTCCCTACCTCGAAGGACTTTTCGCCGAGCTCACGCCTTCGACACCAGCGAGGACACGCGCCCGTCGAGCTGCTCCTCGGTGGGCGCGCCGGTGAGCAGCTCGACCGAGCCGTCGGCGCGCACGAACGCGAACGTCGGCTGCGCGGTGACGCCGAACCGCTTCCACACCGCCCCGTCGAGGTCCGCCAGGTGCGGGAACCCGGTCATCTGGTGGTCGCTCACGAACTTCTTCATCGCGTCGAGCTGGTCCTCCGCCGCGACACCGACGAACTGCACCTCCGAGTGCTTCTTCGCGACCTCCGCGACCGTCTCGGCCTCGGCGTTGCACGACGGGCACCACGGCGTCCAGAACCAGAGCACGGCGGGCTGCCCGACGAGCTCGTCCCCGCGGAACTCGGCGCCGTCGAGCGTCGTCGCGGTGAACTGGAACTTCTCCGGCGCCGGCGCCTTCTCCGCGCAACCGGCGAGCAGCAGGATCCCCAGCAGCAGTCCGAGGACGCGCATGTGCCCTCACCTCCTGCCAGGGCGTACGGCCTTGCGCCTCCTCCGGTTCAGCCACCACAGCCCTGTCACGCCGAGCACCCCGAGGAACGGCCACGGCCCCAGCGCGCCGACGACCTGCACCAGCGCGTTCTGGAACCGCCCGATCGCCTGGACGACCGGATCAGCCGGACTGCCACCCGCGAGGAACAACCGCAGCTCGTAGACGCCGTAGTACGTCACGTACGCACCCACGGCCACGAGCACGACACCACCGATGCGACCGACGTGCGGGAGCACCTTCCTGATGTGTGGCGCGACCGCCGAACCCGCGACCGCCACCACGGTCACGACCAGCCCCATCCCGAGCGCATAGGCCAGAAACGCCATCACACCCGTCTGCAGTGATGCCCCCACCACGGCGAGAAACGGCCCGATCGCGCACGAGAGAGAGGCGATGGCGAACGCGACGCCGTACCCGTACATGGACCACAAACTCTTCGGCGCCGCCCGCAACTTCGGCAACCGGACGTAGAGGTCCTTCCCCAGCAGCAGGAGCACGCCGACGACGACCATCACGAGCCCGATCACGACCGTCACGAACGGCAGGTAGCGCTTGAGCGTGGCGGCCACGGGCGACACCAGAACTCCGAACGCGCCGAAGAAGGTGACGAATCCGGCCGTCATCACCAAACCGGACATAAATGCTCTTATTGGACTGTCCCGCGCCACCAACGCCACATAGGCGGGCAGCATCGCGAATCCGCACGGGTTGACCGTGGCCACCATTCCCGCGACGACCGCGAGCGCGAGCTCGTTCACGCCGCTGAGGCTAGAGTTGCGACGTGCCGATCGAACAGTGGCTCGAAGCCATCCCACCCCTGCTCGTCTACGCGATCGTGGGCCTGGTGATCGGCTTCGAGTCGCTCGGCATCCCGCTACCGGGCGAGATCGTGCTGGTCACGGCATCCCTGCTGGCATCGCAGCACGACGACCTGAGCCCGCTGTGGATCGGCGTCTGGGCGACCGGGGGCGCCATCATCGGCGACAACTTCGGCTACCTCATCGGCCGCAGGGGCGGCCCGAGGCTGTTCGCGTGGATGGGCCGCAAATTCCCCAAGCACTTCGGCGAAACACAGCTCGACCACGCCCGCCGCGTGTTCCAGAAACGCGGTGCCTGGGCCGTCTTCTTCGGCCGGTTCGTGGCACTGCTGCGCATTCTCGCCGGCCCGCTCGCGGGCTCGTTGCACATGAACTACGGCAAGTTCCTCGTGGCGAACGCTTTGGGCGGTGTCGTGTGGGCGGGCGGCACCACGGCGGCCGTGTACTACCTCGGTGTGGTGGCGGAGAAGTGGTTGAAGGGCTTCTCGTACGCGGGGCTGGCGATCGCCGTGGTGTTCGGGATCGCCGGGGTGTTCGTGGTGAAGCGGCGGCTCGCGAAGGCGGCCGAGAAGGCTGAGAAAGCGGAGAAGAGCGAGAAGTCGGGGGCGTCGGGGACGTCGGTGGAGGACGAGGCCGCGGCGGTTTAGGGGCGCTGGTCCTGGGGCGCAGGGCGCGGCGCGCGTGGTGTGAGGCGCGGCGCGCGTGGTGTGAGGCGCGGCGCGCGTGGCGCTGGCGTGCCGTGCGAAGCGCTGGCGTGCGGGGGCGTGAGGCCCGAGGCGCGGCGCGCGTGCCATGAGGCGCGGGGCGCGGGGCGTGAGGCGCGGGGCGTGAGGCGCGGGGCGCGGGCGCGAACTGCGAAGGCGCTCGCTTAAGCCGCAGCCCCGCCACACACCGGGCATCAGCGGCAACGCACCCACCTCCCCCTCGGCTCCAACGCCAGCCCTCCCCTCCCCGCCCCTCCTGCCGAGCCGCTCACCCTCCGCTCACACCCCACCGAACTTCCCGGCCCCCGTCCCGGCCCATCCCCACCGCCCCGGCCCCACAACCCAACGCGCCCAAAACCCACACAACCCAACGACTTCGCGCACAACCGCCGAAGCTTCGGGGCTGTACGAAGCTGTCCGCAGACCGCTTACCTGTCCGATCTATCCGACACGTCTTGTGGCGCCCCGATTACGCGCGGTATGGTCTAGACCTTCAATCGCCGCCGCGATGTAACGGGAGTACGCACACATCAAGGCAAAGGAACTCACATGAAGATTGGACGCAGGATCGCGGCCGCCATGGCCGGCGTTCTCGCTGCACCGGTGATCGTCGTGGCTCTCCCGACCGGAACGGCGTTCGCACACGGGTACATCTCCTCGCCGCCCAGCCGGCAGGCGCAGTGCGCCAACGGCACCGTGAAGGACTGCGGCGCGATCCAGTGGGAGCCGCAGTCGGTCGAGGGCCCGAAGGGCCTGCAGAGCTGCCACGCCAACCTGTCGCAGTTCTCCGTGCTGAGCAACGACAGCAAGGGCTGGCGGGTCACCAACACCGGCCGCACGGTGACGTTCAACTGGGTGTTCACCGCCCGGCACCGCACCGCGGACTACGTCTACTACGTCGACGGCCGCAAGGTCGCCACGTTCAGCGGCAACAACCAGCAGCCGCCGGCCACCGTGCAGCACAGCGTGAACGTGGGCTCGGCCGGCAAGCACAAGGTCCTGGCCGTGTGGAACATCGGCGACACCGCCAACGCGTTCTACTCCTGCATCGACATCAACGCGAGCTGATCACCGGCCGCGTGAGGTCCCCTTCCTCTCACGCAGCAACTCGTCGACGTCGAACGGCATGAGGTTCAACGGCGGGCCGGACAACGGTTTCCGCAGCGCGTCGAGGATCTTCGCGTTGATCTCGACGACGATCGCGCGCGCTTCCTCGTCGGTCGTGGCCGCCAGGGCCTTCGCCCTGGCGGTCTCGGCCTGCTTGCGCAGCACCAGGGAAGGGGGCAACCCTGTCGTGCCCTCTTCCTCCCTGACCTTCCTCTTGATCCACCAGTCCTCGTCGAGCGGCTCGCCCGCGCCGGGCAGCGGTGTGCCGGCGCCCGGCAGGTCGTCGAACTCACCTCGTTCCTGGGCCTCGCGGATCTGCCTGTCGATCCACGACTCGAACCCCATTCCCGCCGGTTTCCGTTGTGTCACGGGGAAAACCTCCTGACCGCGGTCGCGATCGCCTCGGTGAAGGCGGGGCTGCCCTTGTGGCCACTGTCGTCCACGAGGGTCAGCTCGGCGTCCGGCCACGCCTGCGCCAGCGCGTACGCCGTGTCCGCCGGGCAGCTCAGGTCGCGGCGGCCGTGGATCAGGGCGGCCGGGATGCCGACGAGTTTTGCCGCGCCGCCCAGCAGGTCGTCCACGAAGCCGTGGTTCGCGTAGTAGTGCGCGATGATCCGCACCAACGCGATCAAGTCGGCGGAGGCGCGGTCCGCGAACACGGCGGGCTTGCCGAAGTTCTCCAGCGACAGCACCGTGTCCTCCCAGCGGCACCACTCGAGCGCCGCCTGCTCCCGGACGGCCGGGTCCGGGTCCTCCATCAGGTTCGCGTAGGCGCGCACGACGTCCGGTGCGTCGCCCGCGTGCGCGCTGAACCGGGCCCACGACTCCGGGAAGAACCGGGACACGCCGCGGTAGAGCCAGTCCACCTCGCGCGGCGACGACAGCGTCACCGCGATCAGGATCATCTCCGAGACGCGCTCGGGATGCCGCTGTGCGTAGGCGACGGCGAGGGTGGTGCCCCAGGAACCGCCGTACAGCAACCACTTCTCGATGCCGAGGTGCTCGCGGAGCTGCTCCACGTCGGCGATCAGGTGGTCGGTGGTGTTGACGGACATGTCCGCGGCCGGGTCGCTCGCGTGCGGGGTGCTCAGGCCGCAGCCGCGCTGGTGGAAGATCACGATGCGGAACTTCTCCGCGTCGAGCGACTTCCGCGCGCCCTTCGCCGGGCTGCCGGGACCGCCGTGCAGGAACACGGCCGGCTTGCCGGCGGGGTTGCCGACGACCTCCCAGTAGACGCGGTTGCCGTCACCGACGTCGAGCAGGCCGTGCTCGTAGGGCTCCATGGAAACGAGCGTACCGAGCCGCACCGACGAGATCGTCCAGGTCGGCGCGGCGCCCTACCTCGAAGGGGCTGTCCCCCACTCGACACCTCGCGCACGGGACGCGGCGGCCGCCCACAACGCCACCAGGACCCCGGCCACACCCGCGGCCACCAGGATCGTCCGCGGCCCCAGCACGTCGATCAGCAGACCGCCGGCGACGTACGACACCGCCGCCGCCACACCGATCCCGCCGTAGAAGTTGCCGAACACCCGGCCCGTCCGGTCGGCGGGCACGAGCCGCTGGACGAGCGTGCTGTGCGCGACGTCCATGGCCGCGATGCCCAGTCCCCGCACGGCCTGCAGCGCGAACGCCGACGCCACGCCCCACGCCAGGCCGGTGAACAGGTTGCCCGCGCTGCTGATCACGAACCCCGTGACGAGCAGCGCGACCATGCTCCACCGCGCGGATCCCCTGACCAGCAAGGCGTAGCCCGCCAGCAGGCCGATGCCGACCGCGCCGAGGACGAACCCGGCCACGCTCTCCGACTCGCCGAACACCCCCATCGTCAGCTGCAGCACGGCGACGTCGTCGATGGCGGTGCAGGCGACGACACCGCAGAACCCGGCGAACACGATCCGCAGCGGCCTGTTGCGCCAGATTTCGCTCACGCCGGCCTTCACGTCGGTGAACACCGCCTCCCGCGTCTCCCCCGGCACGACGAGCTTCGGCAGGCGCAGCAACAACAACGCCGACAGGCCGAACGACAGCGCGTCCACGAGCAGCACGCCCCGAGTGCCGAGGAACGGCAACAGCAGGGCGGCGAGGAACGGCCCGATGACGTCGGCGCTGTTGGACCCCAGTCCCAGCGCGGTGTTCGCCTGCGCCAGGTCCTTCTCCGCGACGAGGCTCGGCACGGCGGCCCGCGACGCCGGGACGAAGACCTGCCCGAGCACCGCCCGCACGCCCACCAGCGCGAGCAGGAGCGGCAACGGCGGCAGTGTCAGCGCGATGACCGCGAGCAGCACGCACTGCGCGACCTCGCAGACGATCATCACGGTCCGCCGGTCGAACCTGTCGCTGATCACACCGGTGAGCGGGCTGAGCAACGACGGCGCGAAGTCGCCCACGAGCAGCAGCGCCGCCACCGCGATCGCTTTCCCCAGCACGGACTGCACATGCACCATCAACGTGACGAGGCTGAGCGCGTCCCCCACAACAGAAACGACCCGTGCGGTGCTGAGCACGCGCAACGGGCCGTTTTCCTTCAGAAGCGTCAGCACACGGCTACTTTGCCAACACCTGCTCCAACTGGTCAGCCAGTTTTTCCATGATCTTGGAGTAGGAGGCGTAGCTCAGCGGGGCCACCGCGTTCCACTCGACGAACCGGCCTGCCTGCACGGAGGGCAGCCCCGCGAAGACCGGGTGCCCCTCCTTCATCTTCTCCGGGTCGAGCACGTGCGCGCGGGTGTCCCACATCAGCACGTGCTCCTTGTACGTGCCGGAGTTCTCCCACGACAGCGACTGGAAGTAGCCACCGCCCTCGGCGTCGGGCTTGTCCGGCGTGAGCAGCGGCAGGCCGAGCTCCTTGGCGTACCAGTCGAGATCCGGGTTGCGGGCCGGGACGGCCACGTAGAAGAGCTTCGGGTCGCCGGCCACGACCTGGATCTTCTGGCCCGCGTCCGTCATCTTCTTCCCGACGGCCCTGAGCCGGTCCGCGGCCTTCGTGAACGCCGCTTCATCAGCCTTGACCTGCGCCGACTCGACGTCCGCGCCGAGGGACTTCGCGAGCTCCTTGAAGCGCTTGACGCCGTCCGGGAGCTGGATCTTGGACTGGCCGATGCCGACGGTCGGGGCGACCTTGAGGACCTTCTCCTCGAACTCGGCCGTGAGGTGCCAGAGCCCGGTGACCTCCGGGTAGTAGCCCGCGACGACCAGGTCGGCGTTCAGCGCGGCGAACTTCTCGAAGTCGATCTCGCCGTAGCCGGGGCCGGTGATGTCGGTGACCTTGCTCGGGTCGATGCTGCCGGCCTCCGGGTCGGTCGATCCGTCGGCGCGCTTGAGCGGGCCGAACGTGCCGACGACGTTGACGCCGTAGTCCTTCAGGGCGCCCGCGGCGGACACCTGCGCGACGACGCGCTCCGGTCGCTTCTCCGCGGTGACCTCCTTGCCCCGATCGTCCTTGAAGGACCACTGGCCACTTCCCGTGCCCTGCTCCGCGGGAGCGTTCCCACCGCACCCGGCCACAAGGCCGAGCAGCAGAACCGCGGCGACTGTCCTGCGCACCTGTCCACCTCCTGATTTAGGCTTGCCTAACCTATCAAGCCCCTTTCGGAACCGGAAAAGTGCGGTACGGTGATCACCGTGCGGAACCGAGTGACGACAGGGCGTCGCCATGCTGTCGTTCTCGCGCTCCTGTTGCTCGCGGTGTTCGTCCTGCACCCCGCGTGCCCGCCGGAACCCACGCACCACGGCGCGTTCACGCCCGGCATCTCCGGCGAGATCTGCCACCACGGCGACACGCACCACGCCGCGGCCGCCGCACCCGCGCAGGCCGCGGTGCAGGCCGGCGCGTTCGCCTTCAGCACACCGGACGCGGACGGCGAGCCCGTCGCGCGTCCCGCCGCGAGAGCGCGCTCGTGTCCGTCGCGCTCCGAGCACGTCAGCTCGGGGCGCACACTCCTGCTCGACCTCGGAATCTCCCGGACGTAGGCCGGCCCCCGCCCCCTTCACCGGCCTGTCACCACACTTCCGAGGAATCCCCATGTCTGTTCCCGTGCTGCACGCGAGCACGCCCGTGCTCTGGATCGACGAGCTGTCGCGCACGTCCCCCGCCGGCTTCTGGGCGAAGCTGGAGAGCGCCAACCCCGGCGGCGGGATGAAGGACCGCGCCGCCCTGCACATGATCGGACGCGCGCTCGACCGCGGTGACCTCCTGCCGGGTGGTCACGTCGTCGAGTCGACCAGCGGCACCCTGGGTCTCGGGCTCGCGCTCGCCGGGATCGTGCACGGCGTCCCGGTCACCCTGGTCACCGATCCCGGCCTGGAGCCGATCATCCAGCGGATGCTCCGCGCGTACGGCGCGACCGTGGACGTCGTCGACCGTCCACACCCGACCGGCGGCTGGCAGGAGGCCCGGCGAGAACGCGTGTCGGCGCTGCTGGAGTCGTTGCCCGGCGCGTACTGCCCCGACCAGTACAACAACCCGGACAACGTGGCCGGGTACGCCCCGCTCGCCCACGAGCTCGCCGACCAGCTGGGGCACGTGGACGTGCTCGTGTGCGCCGTGGGCACGGGCGGGCACAGCGCGGGCGTGTCCTCCGTGCTGCGCACGCACTTCCCGTCGTTGCGCCTGGTCGGCGTCGACACGATCGGGTCGACGATCTTCGGCCAGCCCGCCCGGCCGAGGCTCATGCGCGGGCTCGGCTCCAGCATCTACCCGCGCAACGTCGACTACCCGGCGTTCGACCAGGTGCACTGGGTGAACCCGGCGGAGGCCGTGTGGGCGTGCCGGACGCTCGCCGCCCGGCACTACGCGAGCGGCGGCTGGAGCGTCGGCGCGGTGGCGCTGGTGGCCTCCTGGGTGGCGCGGACGTCCCCGCCCGGCACGCGGATCGCCGCGGTGTTCCCGGACGGGCCGCAGCGGTACTTCGACACGGTGTTCAACGACGAGTACTGCGCCGCCCACGGGTTGCTGGGCGTGGTGCCCGCGTCCGACCCGCTGGAGGTGGCGTCGCCGGACGAGCGGGAGGTGCTGTCGTGGACGAGGTGCGAGTCCGTCGTGGACCCGCTGGCGGTGACGGCGTGATCACCCGGTTCCGCTCGTTCGACCGCAGCGTGCAGTTGTTGCTGCTCAACCAGTTCAGCATCAACGTCGGCTTCTACATGCTGATGCCGTACCTCGCCTCGCACCTGTCGGTGACGCTGGCGCTCGCCGGGTGGGCCGTCGGGCTCGTCCTGGGTGTGCGGAACTTCGCGCAGCAGGGCATGTTCCTGATCGGCGGCACGCTCGCGGATCGGTTGGGGTACAAGCCGTTGATCGTGGCGGGCTGCGCGTTGCGGACCGGCGGGTTCGCGTTGCTCGGTCTCGTGGACGGCGTGCCGGCGCTCGTGATCGCCTCGGCCGCCACGGGGTTCGCCGGGGCGTTGTTCAACCCCGCCGTGCGCGCCTACGTGGCCGCTGACGCCGGGCCACGGCGCGTGGAGGCGTTCGCGCTGTTCAACGTCTTCTACCAGACCGGGATCCTGGTCGGACCGCTCGTCGGGCTGGCGCTGACGGCCGTCGACTTCCGGCTGACGTGCCTGGTGGCGGCCTTCGTGTTCCTGGTGCTGACGGTCCTGCAGTGGCGGTCGCTGCCCGCGCGGGCCGGGTCGCCGTCCGGGGACTCGGTGCTGGCGGACTGGCGGCTGGTCCTCTCGAACCGGCGGTTCGTGCTGTTCGCGCTCGCGATGACGGGGTCGTACGTGCTGTCGTTCCAGGTCTACCTGGCGCTGCCGCTGGCGTCCGGGTCGGCGGTGCTGACGGCCGTGCTGTTCGCCGTGTCGGGCGTGCTGGCGGTCGTGGGCCAGCTGCGGGTGACGGCGTGGGCGCGCGCCCGGCTCGGGCCTGACCGGTCGCTGGCGGCGGGGATGGCGGTGCTGGGCCTCGCCTTCCTGCCCGCCGTCCTCGGCGGGTGGGCCGGTCTGGTGCTGTGCGCCGCGGTGCTCGCGCTGGGGACGATGGTGGTGTTCCCGTTCGAGATGGACAAGATCGTCTCGTTGTCGGGCGACCGGCTCGTGGCCACGCACTACGGCTTCTACAACACGGTCGTGGGCGTCGGGATCCTGCTCGGCAACCTGCTCACCGGCGTCGGCTTCGACGCCGCCGCACGGGCCGGCGTGCCGTGGCTGCCGTGGCTCGTGCTGACGGCCCTGGGGCTCGGCTGCGCGTGGGCGCTGAAGAACCTGGCGGCGCGTGTCGATCCGGTGGCCGCCGGTTCGACGAACTAGCAGAGGCAGGTTTCCGGATCGGAGGGTCGCCATGATCGCCACGCTCATCGCCACACTGGTCGAGGAGGACCACGCGGAGGACGACGGCGTCCTGGCACCCGACGACCGGCTGACCTGCCACGTGCACGGGCGGTGGATCCACCAGTGCGTCTCGTCGCCCGTCCACGTCAACCCGGTCACGCGCCACCGCTGGTGCCGCGGCTGCGACTCGCCACTGGGCGTCGTGGTCGACGAGCTCGGTGGTGACGTGGCGATGCGCTGCCCCCGCTGTGGGCGCGGGGGCAGCGCCGCCACCACCCGCCTGATCGCCGCGTGCCGCGCCTCGATCGAGGCACACCGGGCCGCCTGACCACCCGAGTCGTCCCTGGTCGGCGATCTCCTGAGGGTCGAGGTCCGGGGCTCCGCCGCCGAAGTCGGTGGACCGCTCGTCGACTTCGGCTGAACCCCTGCGCCCGTTCGGCCGTACGCCTCCTCAGAAGCCGATCCGACTCCTGAGGAGGCCGCGTGCCCGGCCGACGTGCTGCCAGAACCACCGCCTTCGCCGCTGTGCTCGCCGCGACGGTGGTGTCGATGCCCTCGGCGCATGCACAGCCCGCCGACGACGCGCTGAAGGTCTACACCGACCTGACGCGGGAGGCCGAGAAGCTCAGCCAGGACCACCTCAAGGCGCAGGACGACCTGGCGAAGGCGAACCAGACCGTCGTCACCGCCACCGAGGCGGAGAAGAAGGCGCTGGCCGAGTCGGAGCAGTTCCGCGGCCAGGTCGACGTGCTGACCGAGGCGACCTTCGAGGGCGCGCGGTTCAACAACATCTCGGCGCTGCTGACCTCGACGTCGCAGCAGGACTTCCTGGAGCGGATGCAGGCGATGAACATCATCGCCTCCGACCAGAACGAGGCGGTGGCCCGCCTGGACGCCACGCTGAGCGCCGCGACGAAGGCCCGCTCGGACGCGGCCACCGCCGCCTCGGAGGCGGAGAAGATCGCCGCGGACGTCTCCACCCGCAAGGTCGCCATGGACCAGCAGGTCTCGACCGCGCGGGCCAAGTACCAGTCGCTGTCGGCCCCGCAGAAGCAGACGCTGGCCGCCCCGACGCCCAAGATCACCGTCAACGCGCCGGCGGGCGCGGCCGGGACAGCGCTGAACTTCGCGCTGAGCCAGCAGGGCAAGCCGTACGTCTTCGGTTCGAACGGTCCGAACTCGTGGGACTGCTCGTCGCTGATGCAGGCGTCCTACCGCGCCGCCGGGGTGACCATCCCGCGCGTCACCTACGACCAGGCGAAGGTCGGCCGCGGGGTGAGTCGCGGCGAGATCGCGCCGGGTGACCTCATCATCTACTACGCCGGTCAGTCGCACGTGGCGATGGCCGTGGACGGCACCCGCGCGGTGCACGCGTCCACCGAGGGCGTGCCGGTGAAGATCGCGAACATCGACTCCATCGGACCCATTTCGGTGATTCGCCGGGTTGTCGGGTGACGCGTCTCTCCACCCCGCGATAAAGCGACGTAGACGACTGTGAGAGCGTGCTGACCGGTGAACCGCTGGCATTCGGTGCTGGACGAGGACAAGGTCATTCCGTAACCTGTCCGAGACCTTCGGCCCAGCAGTTAACCCACTCGGGGCACACGCCAAGGTTGCCGTCTTACGCGCAGTAGTTGTCGCGGGGCGGCTGCCAGGAAAAAGGAGGACCCGCGACGTGGTGTCGCAACCCTCACGCCGCATCGTGCGTGGAGCACTCGTGGCGACGGCGGCTGTCGTCGCAGCAGCACTCCCCACGGCTCCGGCCACCGCACAGCCCAACGCCGCCGACGCGCTCAAGAAGTACAACGAGCTGCAGGAGCAGGCGTCCAAGCTCAACCAGGACCACCTCAAGGCCCAGGACGACCTGAAGGCCAAGCAGGGTGAACTGGACAAGGCCAAGGGCGACCTGGCCACCGCGCAGAAGGCCGAGGAAGAGCTCCGGGGCCAGGTGGACCTCCTCACCGAGGCCACCAACTCCGGCGCGAACTTCAGCCAGATCTCCGCGCTGCTCGTGAGCGACTCGCAGCAGGACTTCCTCAACCGCATGTCGGCCATCAACATCCTCGCGGCCGACAACGCCGAGGCGCTGCAGAAGCTGACCGACGCCGTCAACGCCGCCGACAACGCCACGAAGACGGCGAACGAGGCGACCGAGACGTCGAAGAAGCTGCTGGCCGAGATGGACCAGAAGAAGGCCGAACTCGACAAGCAGCTGGCGGACGCGAAGAAGGTCTACGACGGCCTGAGCAACACCGTCAAGAACCAGATGCTGCAGAACGGCGACATGTCGAACATCTCGGTGCCTGCCGGCGCCGCGGGTCAGGCACTGTCGTTCGCGCTCGCGCAGCGCGGCAAGCCGTACGTCTACGGCTCGAACGGCCCGAACTCCTGGGACTGCTCCTCGCTGATCCAGGCCGCCTACCGCTCGGCGGGCGTCTCCATCGGCCGCACCAGCTACGCGCAGGCCGCGGCGGGTCGCTCGGTCTCCCGCAGCCAGGTCCAGGCGGGCGACATCATCGTCTACTACTCGAGCCAGTCCCACGTGGCGATGGCGGTGGACGGCATCCGTGCCGTGCACGCCTCGACCGAGGGTGTGCCGGTGAAGATCGCCGACATCGACTCGATCGGCCCGATCTCCGTGATCCGCCGCATCGAGGGCTGAGAAGTTCGTCTCGAGGAGCGCCTCCTGCCTGCGGGCAGGGGGCGCTTTTCACTCCCTCGGGTGCTCGTTGCCCGGTGACCCGGCGAACCGGGCCCGGCGTGACTAGGTTCCGCTTCGGGCGCCGCTGCTCCGGCGCGTCCTCGTCCGAAGTGGAGTGTTGAGTGGACACCTTGCAAGCCGGCCAGGAACTGACCCGAGGCCAGCAGCTGACCAGCGCCAACGGATACATGCTGACGCTGCAGTCCGACGGGAACCTGGTGCTCTCGGAGAACGCCGGCACCGTGTGGGCCAGCGGCACCGACGGCAAGGGCGCGGTGCGCGCCGCGTTGCAGCCCGACGGCAACTTCGTGCTCTACACGAGCGACGAGAACGCCGTGTGGTCCACCGGCACGCAGGGCAACGAGGGCTCGCGCCTCGTCCTGCAGGACGACAGGAACCTGGTCGTGTTCGCCGCGGACGGCAGCGCCAAGTGGGCCACCGGCACCAACACCGACTCCCCGCAGGCCGCCCCTGCGGCCGCCGCCCCGGAACCGGCTCCCGTCGAGGAGGCCCCGGCCCCCGCCGCTCCCCAGGTGCGCACCCACGAGGTCGCGAGCGGCGACACGCTGTGGGCGATCGCCGAGAACTACTACGGCGACGGCAACCGGTACGGCGAGATCGCGTCCGCCAACGGGATCTCGAACCCGGACCTCATCCACCCCGGTCAGGTGCTGACCATTCCCTGATCCCGGGGATCGCACGGAACGGGCCGGACCCCTCGTCGGGAGTCCGGCCCGTTTCGCGTGTCAGGTGTCCTCCTGACCAGGTCAGCTCTGCTGGCCCTCGCCGGGCGGGTCCTGGCGCGCGATGGCGAAAGCGGGGTTGCCCTCGTCGTCCTGGCGGACGTCGAGGACCTTGTCGTCCAGGTACTGGGCGGCCGCGGGCTCCATGATGACCTTGGCGCCCGCAGGGGCCGCCACCACCTCGTCGCCGTCGACGACCTCGCTGAGCGACAGTTCGAGCGCGGCCTGGCTGTCCTGCTCGGTGGCCAGGGCGAAACGCAGGCCGATGTCGTCGCTGGTGCCCTCTGACTGCGAGGTCAGCTCGTTGATGACCTCGGCAGCCATCGGAGTCACTTCGAGCATGTCGGCCCCTTACATCGGAAACAAGAAACTCGTTCGGTGTTCCCGACCTGGGCCGCTTTCAATCACCGTTCACCGAAGTCGCAGGTGGAAGGGGGCCTACCAGCAGCTTCACGAACCCGTCGAGGTCGTCGTCCATCATCAGGTGGCCGGCTCCGGGCACCACCCCCACATCGCAACCGGTCGCGCGCACCGCGTCGAGGTCCTCGCCGCTGCGCCCACCCGCCACGAACCGCTTGGGCATCGTCAGCGCGGTCAGTTGAGCGCGGAAGGTGGCCGGGCGCTCGGCCAGCAGCGACACCGCGGTGCGGTGCAGTCCCCTCGGCGACCAGCGGCTCAGCGTCCGCGCGCCCATCGTCCGGCCCTCGGCGTCGAGGAGGTACCGCATCCCGGTCTTGACGAAGGTGTCCTCGTCGAGGCTCGCGATCTGGGCGGACGTCGTGCCGACGCCGGGGTCGAGGTTGGGTTCGGCCACGACCAGCTCGCCCACCAGGTCGGGACGCCGGGTCGCCAGGCTGATGGCGATCGAGCCGCCCAGGGAGTGCCCGACGAGCCTGACCGCGCGGAGGTCCAGGGCGTCTGCCACCTTCGCGACGGTCGCCGCGTGGTCTTCGATCGTGTGGGAGAAGGTGTCGTCGTGGTCGCTCCAGCCGCTGCCGACCAGGTCGACCAGGACGTGCCGGCCGGCGTTCGCCAGTGCCGGGTGGCCGATGACCGGGGCGAAGGTGACGGTGCTCGCCAGGCCCAGGCCGCCCAGGTAGACGGTGGTGGGGCCGTTCCTGGGGCCTACGTCGAGGTAGGCGGCTCGGGCGCCGGACGGGGTGACGGGCAGGAGTTTCACGCCCGTGATTATCGGGTTCGGGGGGTGGTGGGCGGTGGGTGGCGGCTGAAAGCCGCACGGCGAGAAACGCCCTGGCCGACCCGCCACGCCGGCGCCCCACGACACCAGCACCGCACAACCGCGGCCCGCGACGCTCCTGCCGCCTCACCGCGGCACGCCGTACGAGGCACGTCAGCCTCTCCCGTACGCCTCGCGCGCCTACGCCACGCGGTGCGCCGGCCGCGCCACCTCGTTGCGCACGTGCCCGCAGGCCGAGCACACCCGCGGCACCGGCACCAGCTCGGCCACGAGCTTCCACGAGTCGGCGAACGACGGGACTTCCTGCCCCGGCACGAGCAGGCCGTCGAGCACCTCCTGGCGGCGGCGGCCCTTCTCGCGGCTGCGCGCCACCGGATCTCGGCGGTGGGCCAGGGCCCTGGTCTCCGCCCTGGCCTGCCTGCCCTCGGCGGACAGGCCGCCGCCTCGGCGCGGGGCGTGCAGGGCCGCGTTGCGGCGGTTCACGCGGTACCACTCGCCCAGGGTGGTGCCCTTGAGCGGTGGGGTGGCGAGGCCCGCGCCGTCCGCCGTCCAGGTGCGCAGGCGCGCCCGCAGGAACTCGTGGGCCACCTGCGCCCGTGAGCGGGGGCGGCCCTGGCGGGTGCCGTCGGGCTTCGTGTCGATCGCGACCAGCAGGGCGTCGACGCTCCAGCCCGCCGTGAACCACGGTTCGAGCAGGCGCCGGACCCAGCGGCGGTCGGCGTCGGGCCAGGAGGCGCGCTCGCACAGGGACTCGACGGCGACGGCGACGTCGGCATCGGTGGACGGCACCACGCGGCCTGGCCAGCGACTGGGTTCGATCTGCATCGGGAACTGACCTCCTCTAGCTCGCACACGAACACCTGTTCGACATGCTGCCACGGGGGTCTGACAAAAAATGAACCTCCGGGGTCTGACCTGGGAAAACTCACCCGTTCAGCAGAGTCCCGGCCCGTCACCCGGACGTCGCGCGCACCGCGCGGACCTCACCGCTAACCTGCGGAAATGACGCACCACGAACCTCATGACGAGGTCACCGGCGATCGGATGAACTGGCTTCGCGCGGGCGTCCTCGGGGCGAACGACGGCATCGTGTCGACGGCCAGTCTGGTGGTGGGCGTCGCCGGTGCCACGACGGACCGGGCGCAGATCCTCGTCGCGGGCCTCGCCGGGCTGTTCGCGGGCGCGATGTCGATGGCGAGCGGCGAGTACGTGTCGGTCAGCAGCCAGCGCGACGCCGAACGCGCCCTCCTCGCGCAGGAGCGCCGTGAGCTGCGGGACATGCCCGAAGAGGAGCTCAACGAGCTGAAGGAGATCTACGAGGGCAAGGGTCTCGACGAGGACACCGCCGAAGAGGTCGCCAAGCAGCTCACGAAGCACGACGCGCTCGCCGCCCACGCCGAGGCCGAGCTGCACATCGACCCGGACGAGCTGACGAACCCGTGGGGTGCCGCGATCGCGAGCTTCATCTCGTTCACGATCGGCGCGCTCCTCCCCCTCGCCGCGATCGCCCTCACGCCCGTCAGCCTGCGCGTGCCGGTCACGGTCGCCGCCGCCGTCCTCACCCTCGCCCTCACCGGCTTCGTCAGCGCGCGGCTCAGCGGCGCCGGCAAGCGCCGGGCGGTCGTGCGCAACGTCGTGGGCGGCCTGATCGCCATGGGCGTCACCTACGCGATCGGCTCGCTCGTGGGTCAAAGCATCGGATAGCGACTTAGTGGGTATTGCCGTGGACATGAGTGAAGAACGCGGCGCCTACGTCCCCGAAGACCTCGACTACGAGGGCTTGGACGAGGACAACCTCCAGAAGGACCCGCTCGAGGAGGGCATGGACCCGCCGGAGGGCTGGGCCGAGTCCACCAAGTACGGGATGACGGAGTACGAGCAGGCACACCCCCGCCCGCTCGATGAACGTCTCGCGGAAGAACGAAGCGACAACAACGAGACGGGTGCATGATCGACGTATGAGCCTCGGCATCCCGGAGAAGATCACGGCGTTGCTGTTCGACCTCGACGGTGTGCTCACGAGCACGGCGGTGCTGCACCGGCAGGCGTGGCGGCAGACGTTCGAAGCCCTCGGTCAGTCGTTCAGCGAACAGGACTACCTCGCGTACGTGGACGGAAAGCCGCGCTACGACGGTGTCCGCAGCTTCCTCACGTCGCGCGGCCTCACGCCGTCGGAGGACGAGGTCCGCCGCATCGGCGACCAGAAGAACGACCTGGTCAACACGATCATCGACGAGCAGGGCATCTCGCCGTACCCCGGTTCGGTGCGCTACCTGCAGGCCGCGCGCGAGGCGGGGCTGCCGATCGGCGTCGTCACGTCGTCGGCCAACGCCATGCGCGTGCTGCGCGCGGGCAACCTGCTGGACTACGTCGACGCGTTGGTGGACGGCAACGTCATCGTCGCGTCGAACCTGCGGGGCAAACCGGCCCCCGACTCGTTCGTCGAGGGCGCGAGAAGACTCAAGACACCACCGGAGAACGCCGCCGTGTACGAGGACGCGCTCGCGGGCGTGAAGGCGGGCCACGACGGCGGTTTCGGGTTCGTCGTCGGTGTCGACCGCGGCGACCAGAGGGACGCGTTGAAGGCCAACGGCGCCGACGTGGTCGTCGACGAGCTCGACGAGCTCCTGTCATGAGTTACGCCGTCGAACCGTGGCAGCTGCGCTGGCAGGGCCTCTCCGTGGGCAACCTGCACCAGACCGAGTCGACGTTCGCGCTGTCCAACGGCCACATCGGCATGCGCGGCACGCTCGACGAGGGCGAGCCGCGCGGCCTGCCGGGCACCTACCTCAACGGTTTCTACGAGGAGCACCAGCTGCCGTACGGCGAGGGCGGCTACGGCTACCCCGAGGCCGGGCAGACGGTCGTCAACGTCACCGACGGCAAGATCATCCGGTTGCTGGTCGAGGACGAGCCGCTGGACATGCGCTACGGCGACGCGATCGAGCACGAGCGCACGCTCGACTTCCGCACCGGCACGTTGCGCCGCCGCACGGTCTGGGAGTCTCCGACGGGCCGTCGTGTGACCGTGCTCAGCGAACGGCTCGTGTCGTTCTCCCAGCGGGCGGTCGCGGCGATCCGGTACGAGGTGCGGCCGGAGGACGACCTGCAGCTCGTCGTGCAGTCGGACCTGCTGGCGAACGAGCCGATCAAGAGCCGCAGCGACGACCCGCGCGTGGCCGCGGCCCTGGACGCGCCGCTGGTCAGCGACTTCACCATGGCGGAGAAGTCGCGGGCCGTGCTGTGCCACCACACCAAGGTGTCCGGGCTGCGCATGGCCGCCGCGATGGACCACGAGGTCGCCGTCACGCCGTCGTCGAACGAACTGCACGACGAGCCGCGCACGGAGATCCGCGCCGAGGACGACCTGGCCCGGTTCACCGCGGCCGTGGACGTGCCCGCGGGCGGCAGCCTG
The DNA here is from genome assembly GCF_024125735.1 of Lentzea sp. HUAS12. Taxonomy (NCBI): domain Bacteria; kingdom Bacillati; phylum Actinomycetota; class Actinomycetes; order Pseudonocardiales; family Pseudonocardiaceae; genus Lentzea; species Lentzea sp. HUAS12. The sequence continues at coordinate 462,210 of NZ_CP099738.1, read as the reverse complement.
GTGCTCACCAAGTACATCGCCTACGGCTGGTCCGGTCAGCGGTCGACGCCGGCGCTGCGCGCCCAGGTGGAGGCGGCGCTCGCGGGCGCCTGCCAGACGGGGTGGGACGGGCTGCTGAAGGAGCAGAAGGCGTTCCTGGACGACTTCTGGGAGGTCGCCGACATCGAGGTCGAGGGCGACGACCAGCTGCAGCAGGCGATCAGGTTCGCCCTCTTCCACATCCTGCAGGCCGGTGCCCGCGGGGAGACGCGGGCGATCCCGGGCAAGGGGCTCACCGGGCCGGGTTACGACGGGCACGCGTTCTGGGACACCGAGATGTTCGTGCTCCCGGTGCTCACCTACACGGTGCCCGACGCCGCCCGCGACGCGCTGCGGTGGCGTCATTCCACTTTGGACAAGGCACGGGAACGCGCCGAGGTGCTGGGGCTCAAGGGAGCCGCGTTCCCGTGGCGTTCGATCAACGGCGCCGAGTGCAGCGCGTACTGGCCGGCGGGCACGGCCGCGTTCCACGTCTCCGGTGACGTCGCGTACGCCGTGCAGCAGTACCTCAACGCCACGAACGACGAGGACTTCGACCGCCACGAGGCCACCGAGATCCTGGTGGAGACCGCACGGTTGTGGGCCTCGCTCGGCCACCACGACCCGCACGACGGGTTCCGCATCGACGGCGTGACGGGCCCGGACGAGTACTCGGCGATCGTCGACAACAACGTCTACACCAACCTGATCGCCCAGCAGAACCTGTGGGCCGCCGCGGACGCCGCGGAGCGGAACCCGGGTGACGTCAGCGAGGAAGAGATCGCGAGGTGGCGCAGGGCGGCCGACGCGATGTCGATCCCGTACGACGAGATGCTGCAGGTGCACCCGCAGGCGGACAACTTCACCAAGCACGCGGAGTGGGACTTCGAGAACACGCCGCCGGAGAAGTACCCGCTGCTGCTGAACTACCCGTACTTCGACCTCTACCGCAAGCAGGTCATCAAGCAGGCCGACCTGGTGCTCGCGATGCACGTGCGCGGTGACGCGTTCACCGACGAGGAGAAGGCGCGCAACTTCGCCTACTACGAGGCCCGCACCGTGCGCGACTCGTCGTTGTCGGCGGGCACGCAGGCGGTGCTGGCGGCCGAGGTCGGGCACCTCGGGCTGGCGTTCGACTACCTCGTCGAGGCGGCCTTCACCGATCTGCACGACCTGCACGACAACGTCACCAACGGCCTGCACATGGCGTCACTCGCGGGTGCGTGGACGGCGCTGGTGGCCGGGTTCGGCGGCATGCGCGACCACGGCGGCGAGCTGACGTTCGCGCCGCGGCTGCCGGACGAGCTGACGCGGTTCTCGTTCCGGATGTCGTTCCAGGGCACGAGGATCGCCGTGGAGGTGCGGGCGGACGAGGCCACCTACCGGATCGTGGACGGGACCGAGCTCACCACCCGCCACCACGGCGAGCCGATCACGATCACCTCGGAGAACCCGGTCACCGTGCCGATCCCGAAGGCTCCCGACCTCGAGCGACCGAAGTCGCCGTTCGGCCGGGAGCCCCGCAGGCACTAGCCGAGTGCGGAGACCTGGTAGTGCGCGATCAGGTCTCCCCTCAGCACCACACTCAGATAGACGTTGCGCGTCGGCCGGTCGGTGAACGAGAAATCGACGTTCAGATAACCGAGGACCAGGTCGTCGGCCAGCCGGCGCGTTTCGAGAACCTTGTACTCGGCCTTCAAGCCGATGGGCTGGGAATCGTAATAGGCGGCCACGGCGGCTTTCCCGACCCCGTACTGCTTCAGCCCCTGGAAAACGGCGTCGTCGGTGAAGTTCGCGGCCACGCCCTCGGGGTCGTGCGCGTCCACCGCGGCCTTCCACCGGTCCATGACGTCCTCGAGCACCATGTCAGTGCCCCGCGCTCTGGCCGCCGTCGACGTGCAGGACCTCACCCGTCACGAAACCGGCCTGCTCGAGGAACGTGATCGCGTCGACCACCTCGGAGATCTCGCCGATGCGGCCGGCGGGGTGCAGCCCGGCGAGCGCCTCGTGGGTCTCCGGGGCGTGCATCGGCGTCTTGATGATGCCGAGCGCGACGGTGTTGAAGCGGATGTTCCTGGCCGCGTACTCGACCGCAAGCGACCTGGTGACGGCGTTCAGACCGCCCTTGGTCAGCGACGCGAGGGCCGACGGCACCGCCGACAGCGCGTGGTCGACCAGGCTCGTGGACACGTTGACGACGTGACCGGCGTCTTCCATGGCCGCGACGGCGCTGCGGGTGATGTCGAAGAACCCGGCGAGGTTCGTGCCGACGACGTTCGCGAAGTCCTCGTCGGTGTACTCGGTGAACGGCTTGGCGACGAAGACACCGGCGTTGTTCACGAGCGAGTCGACCCGCCCGAACCGCGCGAGCGCCTCCCGCACGACCCGCGCGCCCTCCCCCGGCCTGCTGAGGTCGGCGCGGATCGCGAGGACCTCCGGGTCGTCGGAGGGCTCGACGGAACGCGAGACCGCGACAACCGAATAGCCGAGCTTGCGATAGGCGGGAACGAGTTCCGCACCGATTCCCTGCGACGCTCCCGTGACGATTGCCACCTTGCTGGTCATTGTCCTGCTCGCTTTCGAAGTGGGGAAGTGGAACTGACCCTCACAACGGCGAGCGCCCGCGAGTTCATTTCGCGGAATTGCGACCCGTTTCCTCCCTGGTGGGAGGCTCAGCCTCGCAGGCGGCGGTGGGGGTCGTCGGCCGGGAGCCATCCCGGGGCGAGTCCGTCGACGTCGCGCACGATGGCCTCGGCGGCGGCGAGGACGTCCGCGCGTTCCTCGTCCTCGCGGCGCACCAGCGACCAGGTCCACAGCACCTCGGGGTCGACCACCGGCCGCGCCACCAGGTCCGGCGGCAACGGCGTGGTCTGGCCCTTGGGCGAGTTGAGGACCGGCGTCGTGCACACCCGCACGTGGTCGAAGAACGCCGGACCGGTGATCGCCCCGTTGTGGATGCGCCGGACCGTCGCGCCGGTGTCCCGCGCGAACTCCTCGGCGTAGTCGTTCCAGGACTGCCACGACGTGACGTCGTCGTCGACCAGCACGGCGATGTCCTCGGCCCGGACGGGACTCGTGTCGGTGCCGACGGCCACCGCGTAGAGCCGGTCGGCGCCGAGCAGGTCCGCCGTGAGCCCGAGTTGTGCCGCGTCGGTCCCGCGGATCCAGCACACGGCGAGGTCGAGGCTGCCGTCCGCCACCCGCGCCGCCTGCTGATGCGACGGCACGACCCACGCGTCCACGTACAGCTGCGCGACCCCGGCCGTGCGCTGTGCGAGGTCCGGCGGCAACCAGTTCACGTACCCGATCCGCACCGGCCTCGACCCGGACAGCTGCCGCGCGTGCCGTTGCAGCTCATCAGCCCGTTCGAGCAACGCCCGCACCTCCGGGACGAGCGCGGCGCCGGCCGACGTGAGCGCGACCGTGCGGCGATCGCGGGTGAACAGCGGCACGCCGAGGTCGCGTTCGAGCGCCTTGATCTGCTGCGACAACGACGGCCCCGCGATCAGCAGGCGCGCCGCCGCCCGCCCGAAGTGCAGCTCCTCGGCGACGGCGAGGAAGTACCGGAGTTGACGCAGTTCCACGCCTCGCATCCTAGGAGGCCGAGGCTCCCACGCAGGAGAAAGCCGGTCGTGGCCATAGCCGGAGCGCGGTCGGACGATGGCGTCATGGACGAGTTCACCAATCGCGTCGCGCAGTCCGAAGTGGACGCGACGCGACCGTCGGGCACCTCATGAGCGTCCGGGCGGCGGCGGCACTCGCGGCGGCCATGGGCATCGGCCGGTTCGTGTACACGCCGATCCTGCCGCTGATGACCGCTCAGGCGGGTCTCTCGCCCACGTCCGCCGCGTCGCTGGCCACCGCGAACTACCTCGGCTACTTCGTCGGTGCGCTGGTCACGGTCGTGCGTGCGCCCTCGCGGGCGGTGAACCGCGTGGCGCTCGTGCTGCTCGTGGCGACACTTGCCGGGATGCCGCTGGTGCACGGGATGGGTGCGTGGTTCGTGCTGCGGCTGGTGGCCGGGGTGGCGAGCGCGGTGGTGTTCGTGGCCGCGGTGAACGCGCGGCCGGGGTGGGGCATGAGCGGGGTCGGGGTGGGGATCGCGCTGTCCGGGCTGGTGGTGCTCGGGTTCGGGCAGTGGCGGACGGCCTGGTGGGTGGCGGCGGGGGTGGCGGCGGCGCTGGCGGTCGCGGCCTGGAACCTCCGGCCGGAAGAGCCGCAGCGGCGGCCCGGCACCACGAGACGACGCGGGTTCGCCGCCCTCTTCACCTCCTACACCCTCGAAGGCGTCGGTTACGTCATCGCCGCCACCTTCCTCGTCGCCGCCATCAGCGGCCCGCTCGGCAGCGCCGCCTGGGTCCTCGTCGGCCTCTCCGCCGCCCTCTCCCCCGCACTGGTCAGGCCGCGCCGCCACGCCCTCCGCGTCGCGCTGGCCGTCCAGGCGATCGGCATAGCACTGCCCGCACTGGTCGACGGCTCGGCGCTGGTCGCCACGGTCCTGTTCGGCGGCACGTTCATCGGCATCGCGGCGACCGCGCTCAGGCAGGGCGCCGACCTCGGCGTCCCCACCGCGGCCGCCATCCTCACCGCCGGCTACTCGGCGGGCCAGGTCCTCGGTCCGCTCGTCGCCACCCCGTTGCTGCACAATGGATACGACCAAGCCCTGCTGCTCGCCGCCGGCATCGTCGCGCTGGCCGCGGTCACAGCTCCAGCACCACCTTCACGTCGTCCGGCCGGTGCTCGAACGCCTCCGCGTACGACTCCAGCGGCACCCGCCGGGTGATCAGGGCGGACAGCCACGCGTCGTCCGCGCGGTCGAGCACCGCCGACGCCTCCCGGTAGTGCCGCACGTTCGAGTTGACCGTGCCGAACACGATGCCGTTGCGCAGCACCAGGTCCCGGTTGATCTGGCCGACGTCGGCGGGGACCACCTCGGTGGACGGCACGCCCGTCAGGCACACCAGGTCCCGCCCGAGCAGCCGCGCGACCAGCGAGGGCGCGCCGGTCGCCTCGATCACGACCGGGCAGTCCGGGAGCGTGCGGTGGTAGGTGGCGCCCAGGGACTCGACCAGGCCGGGCTTCGGACCGGAGGAGGCCAGGTCGAACACGTGCACGTCCAGACCGCGCTGCACCCCGACCAGCGCCGCCAGCAGGCCGATCGGGCCCGCGCCCGTCACCAGCACGCTGTCGAACGGGTACAGCGCCAGCGCGTCGAGCCGCTCCCAGGCCTTCACGACCACCGACGCGGGTTCCACCAGGACGCCCGTCGCCGAGCTGACACCGACGGCGTAGGCGGAAGGCACCGTCCACAGCGTCGAGCCGTAGCCGTCGAGGCCGGTGATCCCCCGCTCGGTGTACCGGCCGTTGCGGCACATGTCGAACTCACCGCGCGCGCACGCCACGCACGGCACCGGGTCCGGCCTGCGGACGACCCCCGCCACCAGCGAGCCGGGTGCGAAGCCAGGTCCACTGATCACCCGTCCGAGCGACTCGTGACCGATCACGAGCGTGCCGCCGACGCCGAACTCCCCGCGCACGATCTCGCGGTCCGTCCCGCAGATGCCGATCGCCACTCCCTCGACCAGCAGCTCGTCCGGTCCCGGCACCGGGTCGGGCAGATCGGCCAGCGACAGGGAGCCGGCTCGGGCGAGATCAACGGTCAGTGCGCGCATGAAGACCATTCTTGACACATCAACACGTCCGCGCTGAATATGAGAGCGCTCTCACGACCCTGTCTCAGTGAGGAGATAGTCGATGCGCAAGCTCCTGCTGCTCGCGACATCGGCCCTGCTAGGGCTGACAACGATGTCCGCACCGGTGCACGCGGCTCCCCCGAGCCAGCTCCCGCTCACCGTCACGAACAACTCGGGGCGCGGCGACGCGGTCCACCTCTACATCACCGGGATCTACAACGGCCGTCTCGGCTACGTCAACGGCAACGGCCAGTTCACGGCGTGGTCCGGCGGGGCGATCCCGCCCGTTCCGGCGCCGGACTTCTCGATCCCCGGCCCGGCCAACGGCGCCAGCAAGACCGTGCAGATCCCGCTCAACCTGGCCGGCGGCCGGATCTACATGTCGTTCCGGGACAAGCTGAAGTTCAGCCTCGTGCCCGGCGGTCTCGTGCAGCCGGCCCCGTGGGCGGGCGGCGACCCGAACCGCGACATCCTGTTCGACTGGAGCGAGTTCAGCTACGACGGCGGCGGTCTGTGGCTCAACAGCTCCCAGGTCGACATGTTCGCGGTCCCGCACGCGGTCGAGGCGACGTCGCAGGGCGGTGCCACGAAGAAGGCGGGGCAGCTCGTCGCGAACGGGCGCAACCGGATCTTCGACCAGCACCAGCAGCAAGGTGGTGACTGGGCGAAGCTCGCCTACAGCCGTTCCGACGGCACCCGGCTGCGCGTGCTGAACCCGAGCAAGGGCCTCGACGCGGGCCTGTTCTCCAGCTCGTACTTCCAGAGCTACGTCGCCAGCGTCTGGTCGACCTACCAGAACACGCCGCTGACCGTCGTGCCGTACCAGGCGGAGCCGAACCGCAGGTTCACCGGCCGCGTCAGCGGTGGGGTCATGCGGTTCACGAACACCTCCGGCCAGCAGGTGGCGGAGTTCCAGCAGCCGTCCACCCGCGACGTGCTCAACTGCGACGGGCGGCTCGCGGCGCCGAACAACGAGCTCGGCGCGATCTCGCGGTCGCTGTGCGCGGCGCTCAACCGATCGACGCTCGGCTACCTCCACACCCAGCCGACGTACGACGCGAGCCAGTTCTACACCCGCGCGACCACGAACCACTTCTCCAGGATCGTGCACGCCAACATGACCGACGGCCGGGCCTACGGGTTCGCCTTCGACGACGTCGGCGGCTTCGAGTCACTTGTCCACGAACCGAACCCGCGTTCGGCAAAGATCACGCTGACCGCTTTTTAAACCGAAGCAATCTTGCTTTTGATCGACTTTCACTCCACTGTGTGAGAGCCGTCGCCGCGGCTCTCACACAGTGGAGTCTTTGTGTGCGTACGGGTCCTGCTGGTCGAGGACGACGAGCGAATCCGGCAGGCGTTGTGCCTCGCCTTGTCCGACGAGGGTTTCCGCGTGGACGAGGCGGGTTCGGGAGAAGAGGCGTTGCCGCGTCTGGAGGCGGAACCGTTCGACGTGGTGCTGGTCGACCTGACGCTGCCCGGAATGGACGGCCTGGAGGTCGTGCGGACGCTGCGGGAACGCGGTGACCTGCCGATCATCGTGGTGACGGCGCGCACCGACGCCCGCGACGTGATCGCCGGACTGGAGGCGGGAGCGGACGACTACGTCACGAAACCCTTTCTGGCGGGCGTTCTCGCGGCACGCGTCCGCGCGTTGGTGCGCAGGCGCGGACCGGGCAGGGAAGCCGTTCGCGTGGGAGCGCTGGAAATCCGTCCGCAGGAAGGCGTCGTGCACCGTGCGGGCGAACGGGTTCACCTCACCAGAACGGAATTCCGGCTGTTGCTGGAACTCGCTGGTGCGGCCGGGCGAATCGTCACCAGGGAGCAGCTGCTGCACAAGGTTTGGGGATATGACTACTTCGGTGACACGCGCCTGCTGGACGTGCACATAAGAAGGCTCCGCCGCAAGATAGAGGCGAACCCGGACGATCCGGAGCTCCTGCTCACCGTGCGCGGCAGCGGTTATCGGATCCGCTCGTGAGACTCACCCTGCGCTGCCGGGTCACCCTGTCCTTCTGCCTCGGCCTGCTGGTCGTGACGGGCGTGCTCGCGTTCGCGACCTGGGACCTCGCCACCGGCTCGATGCTGCGGCAACGGGAGGCGAGCGCCGTGCGGCAGGCCGAGGTCAACGCGCGGCTCGTCGAGAGGTCACCGGACCTCGACACCCTCCTCACCGGACCGGACTCGGCGATCCTCGTGCTGGGCCCGGCGGGCACGCGGACGGCGGGCAGGCCGGTCGACCCGGCGCGGTTGCCCGCCGGGGTGGTCGAGCACCCGCCCGCGACCGCGCGGACCACCGTGGACGGGCTGCCGGCGCTCGTCGTCACCCGGCCGCTCGCGGACGGGGCCGTCTACGTCGAGCTGTTCGGCCTGCAGCAGCTCGACCGGACGTTCACGTCGCTGAGCGCGGTGCTGATCGCCGGCACGGCCGGATCGGCGCTGCTCGGCGCGGCACTGGGGTCGTGGGTCTCGAACCGGGCGTTGAGACCGCTGGCGGAGCTGAGTTCGGCGGCGGGCCGGATCGCCGGTGGTGACCTCCACGCCCGGCTGCCCGACCAGGACGACCCGGAGCTCGCGGCGCTGGCGGCGGAGTTCAACTCCACGGCCCAGGCGCTGGAGCGCAGAGCGCTGCGGGACGCCCGGTTCGCGTCGGACGTGTCGCACGAGCTGAGGTCCCCGCTGACGACGATGGTGAACGCGGGCGAGGTGCTGCGCCGCCGGGGTGGACACCTGCCCGGCACCGCGGGAACGGCGCTGGAGCTGCTCACCTCGGAGGTCGACCGGTTCGCGCGGCTCGTCGCCGACCTGCTGGAGATCTCCCGGGACGACCAGACCGGCGACCCGGCGCCGGAGGAGATCGCGCTGGACGTGCTGGTGCGCACCGTGGTCGCGACCCGTGCCCCGGTGTCGCTCGACCTGGAGCACGCCGTCGTGCCGGGCGACCGGAGACGGCTGGAACGCGTGGTGACGAACCTGCTCGACAACGCCGAGCGGCACGCGGGCGGTGCGGTCCTGGTGTCCGTGCGGGTCCTCGGCCCCCGCGTGCGGCTCGAGGTGGAGGACGCCGGACCGGGTGTGCCGGAACCGTTGCGGGAGGAGATCTTCGAACGGTTCGCGCGCGGTGCCGCGGCGGGACCGGGCAGCGGACTCGGGCTGGCGCTGGTCCGCGAGCACGTGCACCGGCTGGGCGGCCGGGTGTGGGTCGAGGACCGGTCGCCCCGTGGTGCGCGGTTCGTGGTGGAACTGGTCTTACGGAGTTCTGACGGCTAACCGTCTGGCGGAGCCCACCACCGCGTGCGGCCCTACGGTCGGGTCCATGCGAGTACTGATCACTGGCGGAGCCGGGTTCATCGGGTCGCACGTCGCGGACGAGCTGACCTCTCAGGGCCACGAATGCGTGGTGCTCGACGCACTGCTGCCGGAGGCGCACGGTGCCGTTCCCCAGCTGGACCACGAGCTCGTGGTCGGCGACGTGACGGACCCCGGGGTGCTGCGGCCACTGCTGTCCACTGTGGACGCGGTGTGCCACCAGGCCGCGATGGTCGGGCACGGCGTGGACCCGTTCGACGCGCCCTCCTACGCGCGGCACAACGACCTCGGCACGGCGGTGCTGCTGGCCGAGATGCACCGGGCCGGGGTGTCGCGGCTGGTGCTGGCGTCGTCCATGGTCGTCTACGGCGAAGGCCGGTACCGCTGCCTCTCGCACGGGATCGTGCGGGCCGAGCGGGCCTCCGTCGACGTCGAGTGCGGCCTGTACGAGCCGCGCTGCTTCTGCGGTGACTTCGTGGTGTCCGAGCTGGTGCCCGAGGACGCGCCGCTGGAGCCGCGCAGCACCTACGCGGCGACGAAGCTGGCGCAGGAACACCTCGCGTCGGCCTGGGCGCGGCAGACCGGCGGAAGCGTGTGGGCGTTGCGCTACCACAACGTCTACGGCCCGCGGATGCCCCGCGACACGCCGTACGCCGGGGTGGCGTCGATCTTCCGGTCGGCGCTGCAGAACGGTCTCGCGCCACGGGTGATGGAGGACGGCCGGCAGCGGCGCGACTTCGTGCACGTCACGGACGTGGCGCGAGCGAACGTGCTGGCGCTCGCCTCCCCGCGCCCCGGGTTCGAAGCGGTGAACGTCTGTTCCGGCACCCCGCACACCATCGGCGACCTGGCGTTCGCGCTCGCCGACGCCTGTGACGGGCCCACGCCGGAGATCGTCGGCGGGGCGCGGCCGGGCGACGTCCGGCACGTCGTCGCGTCACCCGCGAAAGCGTTGGAGGTGCTGGGCTTCGAGGCCCGCGTCGGGTTCGAGGACGGTGTGCGGGAGTTCGCCTCGGCTTCGCAACGGGAGCCCGTCACCAGTTCGTGAGCACGAGGTGGTTCACCGCCAGGGCCGTGATCGCCTGGGCGGTGAGCCACCTCCTGGGGTGGTCGAGCTTCGCGGCGCCGACGAGGAGCCAGACCGCGAACGGCAGCCAGATCCGCTCGGTCTCGGCCTTGCTCAGGCCGGACAGGTCGGCGGCGAGGATCGCGACGCCCGCCGCGAGCACCCACCTGTCCCCGCGCAGTCCCCTGATCCCCGCGGGGCCGATCACCAGCGCGAGCGCGGCCAGGTTCGCCCACACCCAGTACCAGTACGGCCGGGTGTCGCCGATGCCCTGGTAGTAGCGGAGTTTCACGAGCTCGTAGCCGTCGAGCCACCAGAACCCGCTCAGGGCGAACGCCGCCACGACCGCGAGCGCGCCCGCGACGGCCCAGCCGATCCTCCTGCCCACGGCGACGAGCGCGAGCGGGGCCAGCAGGACCAGGCCGTAGGACAGGAACAGGCACCAGCCCAGCACGATCCCGCCGAGCAGCGGCTTCCTGGTGAGCAGGTAGATCCCGACGGCCGCGACGCCCATGAACATGCCGTCCGCCGACGCCCCGACCCACACCGCTCCGGGGAACAGCACGAGGAACGGCAGCAGCGCGTTGTTTCCGACGGTCTTGGGAATCGCGACGACGGCGAGCGAGCCGACGAGGACGCAGAAGATCGACGCCGCCGCTCCCCCGCCGAGACCGACGCGGTCGAGCGCCACGAACGTGAGCAGCGCGCCCGGCGGGTGGCCCGAGACGTGCGTGGCCCACGAGTCGGGCTGGAAGTCGGGGATGCGCGCGGCGAACCCCCGGATCATCGCGGGGACGTCGGTGACGCCGGGAACCTCGTGCAGGTACTCGTCGTCGGTGGTGAGCCGGGTGACGAACCTGCCCCAGCCGTCGACCATCGCCAGCGAGAAGGTGAACGCCACCGACGCGGCGTAGGCGATCGGGAAGGCGAACCGGTGCCGTGCGAGCTCCGGTCCCTTGGCCACGACGAGGAACGCGATCAGGACCGCGGCCGGGGTGCCCGGCCCCAGATGTGGTTGCCAGTCACCGAAGAGCGGCGCCGCCGCGGCGAACAGGACGCCGGGGTCGCGGAGGTTGACGACGATCCCGGTGATGACGGCGGCGACGACGAGCAGGCCCGCGATGACTAGACGCACCGCGCCCAACCTAGGGGGTCCGCCGGGTGCCCGCCGACCGCGCAAGACAATCGTAAGAACTCTTTCGTGCGTCACAATTCCGTAAGCACCACAACGCTTTCCGGTGGTCCAGGGTGGACCGATGGATGTCGTGTTGCCCTGCCTCGACGAGGCCGCCGCGCTGCCCGCGGTGCTCGCCTCCCTGCCTCCCGGACACCGCGCGATCGTCGTGGACAACGGGTCCTCCGACGGCTCGCCCGAGGTCGCCGCCGCGTGCGGTGCCCTGGTCGTGCACGAGTCCCGGCGCGGTTACGGCGCCGCCGTGCACACCGGCCTGCTCGCGGCCACGTCCGACCTCGTGGCGTTCGCCGACGCGGACGGCTCGCTGGACCTGGCCGAACTGCCCGCGATGGCCGAACTGCTCGCCGACGCCGACCTGGTCGTGGGCCGGCGACGGCCCGTCAGCGCCGCCGCCTGGCCGTGGCACGCGCGGGCGGGCAACGCCGTGATCGCGTCGTTGTTGCGGCGCAGGGGTTTGGAGGTGCACGACATCGCTCCGCTGCGCGTGTGCCGGCGGGAAGCGTTGCTGGCGCTGGACGTGCGGGACCGGGCGTTCGGCTATCCGCTGGAACTGCTGGTGCGCGCGGCTTCGGCCGGATGGCGGGTGCGGGAGGTCGACGTGGCCTATCGGCCGCGCGCGGCGGGGACGAAGTCGAAGGTGTCGGGTTCGGTGCGCGGCACGCTGCGTGCGGCGCGGGACATGGCGGGGGTGCTGCGGTGAGGTTCTGCTTGCTGGTCATGGCCAAGTCACCGGTGCCGGGTCAGGTGAAGACGCGCCTCTGCCCGCCGTTGAGCCCGGAGCAGGCCGCGGACGTCGCGGCGGCGGCGTTGCTCGACACCCTGGAGGCCGCCCTGGAGACGCCCGGCGCGGTGCCCGTGGTGGCGCTGGCCGGGGTGGTGCGGCGGGAGGACGTGCGGACCGCGCTGGCGCAGTGCGTGGTGATCCCCCAGCGCGGCGAGACGTTCGGCGACCGCCTGGCGAACGCGCACGCCGACATCGCCCGGTTCCGGATGCCCGTGCTGCAGATCGGGATGGACACGCCTCAGGTGACGCCGTCGCTGCTCCAGGCGTGCGCCGAGTTCGACGAGGCGGCGCTCGGGATGGCGGCCGACGGTGGTTGGTGGGCACTCGGCTTGCGGGACCCGCTGCGGGCCGACGTGCTGCGGGACGTGCCGATGTCACGCGCGGACACGGGCGCGTTGACGCTGGAGGCATTGCGCGTGCGCGACGTGCGCATGCTGCCGGTGCTGTCCGATGTGGACACGATCGCCGACGCCGGCGCCGTGGCCGCCCACATCCCGGACAGCCGGTTCGCGGCCGCCCTGGCCTCCGCCGCGGTGGTGGCGCGATGATGTTCGACCAGGCCCTGAAGGGGCGTCCGAGCTGGCTCGACCTCGTCGGCACCACCCCGCGCGAACTGTCCGTCGCCCGCTGGCACGCCGACGCCGCCGGCGGCGACTCCGCGCTCCTCGACGCCTGCGCCGGCCCCACCCTGGACGTCGGCTGCGGCCCCGGCCGTCTCGTCGCCGCCCTCCTGTCCCGCCACGTCGAGGCGCTCGGCGTGGACGTGTCCCCGGAGGCGGTCCGGCGCACGACCGAACGCGGCGGCATCGCACTCCGCCGCGACGTGTTCGACCTGCTGCCCGGCGAGGGGCTGTGGCAGCACGTCCTGCTCGCCGACGGCAACATCGGCATCGGCGGCGACCCGGCAGCCCTGATGCGGCGCGTGCGGCAACTCCTCCGGCCGAGCGGCACCGTCGTCGTCGAGGTCGAGCCGCCGGGCTCCGGCCTGACGGTCGGCCAGGCGCGCGTGCGGGCCGAGGGCTTCGAGGGCCAGTGGTTCCCGTGGGCCTGGAGCGACGCCGAGTCGCTCCCCGCCGACGGGTTCTTCCTGATGTGGCAGCGCGAACGCGCCGGCCGCTGGTTCGCGTGTTGGGAGAAGCTGTGAGGTTCAGGGCACCCGCGCACCACGTCGGTGTGACGAGCCGGATCGGCACGTGGCTCGGCATCGCGTTCGGCCTGTGCTTCGTCACCGGCCTGCTCAGCCACGGCGTGCAGCACGACTGGCCGTGGCCGACCCGCCCGGTCGACCTCTACCGCGTCACGCAGGGCGTGCACGTGATCTCCGGCGTGGCGTCGATCCCGTTGCTGCTGGCCAAGTTGTGGAGCGTCTACCCGAAGCTCTTCGAGCGCCCGCTGGTGAAGTCCGTGCCGCACGCCCTGGAGCGCGGCTCGATCTTCGTGCTGATCGCGGCGTCGTTCTTCGAGCTCGTCACGGGCCTGTTCAACGCGGCGCAGAACTACCCGTGGTCGTTCTACTTCCCGACCGCCCACTACGCGGTGGCCTGGATCGTGGTGGGCGCGCTGCTCGTGCACATCGCGGTGAAGATCCCGCTGATCCGCCGGTCCCTCGAACCCGCGTCGACCGAGAAGACCGTGTTGTCCCGCAGGGCTTTCCTGCGCACGACGGCTCTCACGACCGGCGTCGCGGTGGTGGCGACGGCAGGCGTGACCGTGCCATGGCTGCGGAAGGTCTCGGTGCTGGCGTGGCGGTCGCCCCAGGCGCTGCCGGTCAACCGGACCGCGCGGGCCGCGCAGATCGTCGTGCCCCCGGACTGGCGCCTGCGGGTGGGCTCTGCGAGCTACTCGCTGGCCGAGCTCCAGGCCATGCCGCAGACCACCGTCGAGCTGCCGATCGCGTGCGTGGAGGGGTGGAGCCAGAACGCGACCTGGACCGGCGTGCGCGTGGCGGAGTTGGTCGGGCGCGGAGACGTGCGGGTGGAGTCGCTGGAGAAGGACGGGCTGTACCGGGCCTCGACGCTGCCGGAGGCGTTCGCGCAGGACCCGCTGACGTTGCTGGCGCTGCGGCTGGACGGGGAGGAGCTGACGCCGGACCACGGGTACCCGTGCCGGCTGATCGCGCCGAACAGGCCCGGGGTGTTGCAGACGAAGTGGGTCACGTCGCTGGAGGTGCGGGGATGAGGAGCCTTGGTGGGGATGAGCGGGATGGCGGTCGGGTCGTGGGAGGCGGTGGGGCGAGCGCCGGCGGGGACCAGGGTCGAGACGTCGGGGGCGGCGCCGATGCGGGCGGTGTGAGCGCGGGCAGCGACGTGGGCGCGCCGGGCGGTGGGGCGAGCGACGTGCGGTCGGGCGGTGCCGACGCGAGCAGCGTGCCCGCGGAAACGCCAAGCCGCTCCACCACCACCCTCGTGGCACGGCTCGCCCTAGGCGCCGCCGGCACGGCCCTTGGCGCCTGGGGCGCCTGGCTCCTCCTCCCCCAGGTCACCCTCGAACTCCTGCTGTGGCTGGGCGGCGGCGTGGTCCTGCACGACTTCCTGATCGCCCCGCTCGTGGGCCTCACCGGCCTGCTCGTCACACGCCCGTCCATCGGCATCGGGCTGGTCGTCACGGGCGTGCTCACCCTCATCGCGGTCCCGTTGCTGTGGCGGGAGCACAGCGGGCCGGTCAACCCCGGGCTGCACGACCGCGACTACCCCACCGGAGTCGCGGTCGCGCTGGCACTCGTCTGGGCCGCGGTGGTCCTATACGAGGTCGCGGCGCACCTTCAGAAGCGTCGCCGCGCCCACGAACACCACCGCGTAGCCGACTAGGAACAGGGCCGCCGTGGTGCCGCTCAGGTCGGTGAGCACACCCGGCGCGCCCGCTCCGCCCACGGCTCCGGCCAGGTTGCCCGCGGAGCCGCCCGGCAGGACCTTCGTCAGCGACTCGACCGGGCCGAGCAGGGAACCGACGCCGCGCAGCAGGTTCTCCGTCACGATCGCCCACATCAGGCCGAGGCCCACGGCGAGGGCGGGGCCCCTGGTGACGACGCCGAGGAACACGCCGAAGCCCGTCCACATGGCGGCGATCAGCACTGCCGCGCCCAGCGCCTCGAAGACGCCGAGGCCCGGCAGGCTCCAGTCCCAGCCCTCCAGGGACGCGACCGCGATGGCCGCGGCGAGGTCCACCACGAACGTCAGTGCCACCAGGACCAGCACGACGATCCCCAGGGCTCCCAGCGTGCCGGCCACGGCGGAGACGCGGCGCGGGCCCGCGGTCAGGGTCGTCTTCCAGGTGCCCCAGCCGTAGCCGCTGCCGACCGCGAGGGCCGCCAGCACCAGGACGATGGCACCGCCGAACATCGGCAGGCCGCGCACGACGGCCGCGCCGACGTTCTCCGGCTGCATCGAGCTGATCAGCTGCTGCTGCGAGAGGTCGGCCCTGGTGGTGCCGCCGTTGAGCGCCAGGTAGTTGAACACGTAGCCGAACGTCAGCGTCATCACCAGCCAGACGCCGATCAGCACCCAGGTCGCCGGCCACTTCCACAGCCGCAGCAGCTCCGCCTTCACGCTGCCCATCACGCCGCTCCCGTCATCTCGAAGAAGACCTCTTCCAGCGTCCGGCGCAGCGGCCGGACCTCCCGCACGTCCACGTCGGCCGCCACCAGCACGCGCACCAGGGCGCCCGCGTCCGTCTCGCGCACGTGCAGCACGTCGCCGTGGACGGTGCTGCCCTCGATCAGCACCTGCGCCTTCTCGATCGGGTCGGCGCGGATCAGCAGCACGCTGTCGCCGCGCAGCTGCTCGACCGTGCTCTCGGCGACGAGGCGGCCCTGCGCGATCACGCCCACCCGGTCGCAGATCTCCTCCACCTCGCCCAGCAGGTGGCTCGACAGCAGCACCGTCTGGCCCTGGGCCGCGAGGGCGCGCACCAGGTCGCGCATGTCGGCCATGCCCGCGGGGTCGAGGCCGTTGGTCGGCTCGTCGAGGACCAGCAGCTCCGGCCGGCCGAGCAACGCGGCGGCGACGCCGAGGCGTTGCTTCATGCCGAGCGAGTACCGGCGGAACTTCTCGCCGGCCGCCGCCACGAGGTCGACCTGCTCCAGCGCGGCCTCGACCTGCGCCCTGCCGACGCCCCGGCGGTGCGCGTGCACGCGCAGGTTGTCGCGGCCGGACAGGTACGGGTAGAAGCCGGGGCCCTCGATCAGCGACCCCACCTTCAGCAACGCCTTGGGCGCGCCCGGTGCCTCTCCCAGCACGGACGCGGTACCGCTGGTCGGCTTCACGAGCCCCAGCAGCATGCGGATCGTGGTCGTCTTGCCCGCGCCGTTCGGACCGAGGAACCCGTAGACCTCGCCCCGCCGCACGGACAGACTGACCTCGTCCACCACGGCGCGGTCGCCGTAGCGCTTCGTCAGCTTCTCCGTCGTCACGATCATGGGACCGATCGTGGTCGCGGGACGACGCGCGGGCGTCCGCTCCGGAGCGTCATGAAGATACGCACATCTGCGTACGCCCGCGGTCGTATGGTCGGCACCATGCGGTTCCCATGGCAGGACGTCGCCGTGGCGGCGGCCCTGCTCGTCTTCGGCCTCGGCGGGACGAGGTTCGCCGCGCGCCTGCAGGGCGCGGAGAGCCTCGACGTGCTCGCCTACCTGCTCATCGCGCTGGCGGCGGCGGGCCTGCTGTTCCGCTCGGTCCGTCCGCTGTGGACGGTCGGGGTCACGGTCGTCGCCATCTCCGCCTACCTGGCGCAGGGGTATCCGTTCGGGCCGATCCTGATCAGCGGTGTCGCGGCGATGTACGCGGTGGCCCTGTACGCGCGCGTCGAGTTCGCGGCGGCGAGCGCCGTCGTCTACGCCCTGGCGATCCTGCCGTGGTGGAACGACTCGACCACCTCGTGGATCACCTGGTCCGCGGGCTGGATCCTGCTGCCGGCCGCGGCGGGCGTGCTGATGAGGCTGCGCCGCAAGTCCGTTGTGGACGTTCGCGAACGAGCCGTGATCTCCGAACGCCTCAGGCTCGCCCAGGAGGTCCACGACGTCGTCGGCCACGGCCTGAGCGTGATCGCCATGCAGGCCGGGGTCGCGCTGTACGTGCTGGACCGGGATCCCGCGAAGGCGCGCGCCTCGCTCGAGGCCGTCCGGGACACGGCGAAGGAGGCGTTGGACGGCCTGCGGTCCGAACTGGACACGTTGCGCGGCTCGGCGCCCCTGACCCCGGCCATCGCGCTCGCGGACCTCCCGGCGCTGGCGTCGCGGATGCGCGAGGCGGGGCTGGAGGTGTCGGTCGAGGTCGAGGACGTCGACCTGCCCGCGGGACACCAGCTCGCCGTCTACCGGATCGTGCAGGAGTCGCTGACCAACGTCCTGCGCCACGCCTCCCCCGGCGTCACCGCGTCCGTGCGCGTCTACACCGTGCGCGGTGACGTCGTGGCGCACGTGAGCGACACCGGCACGCCCACCGCGTTCACCGAGGGCCACGGCATCACCGGCATGCGGTCGCGGGCGGAGGCGCTCGGCGGCACGCTCGACGCCGGCGGATCCCCCGGTTTCTCGGTGATCGCCCGGATACCGTTGCCGTCATGATTCGCGTGGTGGTGGCGGACGACCAGCCGCTGGTCCGGATGGGGCTGCGAACGTTGATCGAGACCGAGGACGACGTACAGCTCGCCGGGGAGGCCGCCGACGGGCGCGAGGCGCTGGCGCTGATCCGGTCCACCAAACCGGACGTGGTGTTCCTCGACATCCGCATGCCGCTGATGGACGGCCTGGAGGTGCTGCGCCGAGTCAGCGCGGATCCCGCGTGCGCCGACGTCCGGGTCGTGATGCTCACGACGTTCGACCTCGACGAGTACGTGTTCGAGGCGCTGCGCACGGGCGCGTCGGGGTTCCTGGTGAAGGACTCCGACCCCGCGGACCTGCTGCGCGCCGTGCACGTGGTGGCCGACGGCGGGTCGCTGCTCTCGCCGTCCGTCACGCGCCGGGTGATCGACCGGTTCGCGTCCGGCGCGTCGGCGAGGCCGGTGCCGCACCTCGACAGGCTGACCGAGCGCGAGCGGGAGATCATGCGGCACGTGGCGTCCGGCGCGTCCAACGACGAGATCGCGGCGGTGCTGGTGATCTCGCCCGCGACGGTGCGCACGCACGTGTCGCGGGCGATGGTGAAGCTGGGCGCACGCGATCGCGCCCAGCTCGTCGTGTTCGCCGTGCAGTCAGGCCTGACGTGAGTCGAACGCGCCCTTGAGCCCCGCCGCGATCTCCGGCGGGATCGAGTCGTAGGACCGCGGCGGCTGCGGGTCGTACTCGATGCCGACCTGCACGGCCTGCGCGACCACTTCGCCGAATTCGGCCTCCACCAGCCGCAACGCCATGTCGATGCCCGCCGACACGCCCGCGCCGCTGACGACCTTGCCGTCGAACACGACCCGGTCGGTCGAGACCTCGACGCCGCAGACCTCCAGGTCCTCCCGCGCGGCCCAGTGCGTCGTGGCCTTCGAGACCAGACCGGCCTCGGCGAGCAGCGTCGACCCCGTGCACACCGACGTCGTCCACTTCGTCGTCGGGTGGACCTCTCGCAGCCACTCGACGAGCGCGCCGGAGTCCCGCAGCACCTCCCGCCAGTGCCCGGAACCCGGCACCACCACGATGTCGGTCGACTTCAGCGAGTCGAACGTGTCCGTCGGCGTCACGACGAGCCCGTTGTCGGACCTCACCGGGTCGAGCGTCGCGGCGACGAACCGCGCGGTGACCACCGGCACGCTGGCGATCACCTCGTACGGGCCGACGAAGTCGAGTGCCGTCATGTTCGGGTAGAGCACGAACGTGGCTTCCATCAGGCGACTCCGGTCGTCCGGAAACGGGCGCGGTAGCTGCCCGGCGACACGCCGAGCACGCGCAGGAAGGCCCGCCGCAGGGTCTCGGCCGAGCCGAACCCCGACTGGCGGGCGACGAGGTCGAGCGGGTCGCCGGTGCTCGCCAGCCGGTCGGCGGCGGCCTCGACGCGGGCCCGTTCGACGTACTGCGCGGGCGAGATGCCCGTGCTGCGCGAGAAGACGCGGGCGAAGTGCCGCACGCTCATCATCGCCCTGCGCGCCATGACCGGCACCGTCCACTCGCGCGTCGGGTCGGCGTGGATGTCGTCCAGCAGCGCGCGCAGCGAGCCGTCCCGCACCGGTTTGGAGCGCGTGTGCACGCTGAACTGCGACTGGCCGCCCGACCGTTGCAGGAACACCACCAGGTACTGCGCGATCCTGCGGGCGAGCGCCGGGCCGTGGTCCTGCTCGACCATGGCGAGCGCGAGGTCGATGCCCGCCGTCACCCCTGCGGACGTGGACACCTCCCCGTCGCACACGAAGATCGCGTCCGGCTCGACCTCGACCCCGCGGTTCTCGAGCTCACCGGTGAACGCCCAGTGCGTGGTCGCCTTCTTGCCCTGCAACAACCCCGCGCTCGCGAGCACGACCGAGCCGGTGCAGACGCCCGCGACCCGGCGCGACCGGAGCGCGAGCCGCCGCAGGTTGCTCGTGAGCACCGCGTCGGACGCGGCCTCGTCGTAACCCCAGCCCCCGACCACGAGCAGCGTGTCGATCGGACGGTCGAGCGTGCGCAGGTCGGCCCCTGCCTCGACGCGCACCCCCGCCGTCGCGGTGAACGGTCCTCCCCCGAGCGTGGCGACGGTGACCTCGTACCGCGGCTCGCCGTGGTTGGCCGCCTGGAACACCTCGATCGGCCCCGCCAGGTCGAGCAGGGCCGTGCGCTCGTACCCCACCACCACTACTTCCCTCAAATTCCCCACACCTCCACTTTCCTCACCCTCGCGTGAGGCGGCAACGCCATATCCCCCTCGCATTCGGCCACCCCCGTAAACTGGGGCGCGATGCGCAAAGTGCTCTTCCTCGCGGCGATCGGCCTGCTCACGATCGTGCTGGTCGTGAGCGACCACGTGTTCCCGCCACCCTCGGCTCCGGACAGGGAGACCAGGACCGCGGTCGTGGCGCTCGGCGACAGCACGATGTCCGGTGAGGGCGCGGGCAGCTACGAGCCGGGAACCGACGGCGAGGCCGGCGGCGACTGGTGCCACCGCTCCCGCGAGGCCGAGATCGAGAAGACCTCCTTCGAGGCCGAC
This sequence comes from Lentzea sp. HUAS12, assembly GCF_024125735.1. Taxonomy (NCBI): domain Bacteria; kingdom Bacillati; phylum Actinomycetota; class Actinomycetes; order Pseudonocardiales; family Pseudonocardiaceae; genus Lentzea; species Lentzea sp. HUAS12. Next base: position 442,043 of record NZ_CP099738.1, on the reverse strand, counting down.
CAGAAGATCAACCTGGCGTGCTCGGGCGCGAACTCGGAGAAGCTGCGCAACGAGCAGCTCCCCCGGCTGCGCGAGATCGCCGGGCAGAACCAGGTCACCGCGATCGTCGTGGCCATCGGCGCGAACGACGATCCGCGCTTCTCCGAGATCCTCAACAAGTGCTTCGAGGCGTGGGGCAAGCGCAGCGACTGCACGTCGTCGGTCGCGCCGGAGTGGACCAAGCGCGTGCGGCGGATGGTGCCGAAGGTCGAGAACACGCTGAACGCCATCCGCCAGACCATGCGCGACTCCGGCTACCTCGACTCCTCCTACCAGCTGGTCGTGCAGTCGTACGCGGCGCCGGTGTCGCCGAAGATGCCGCAGTCGCTGCAGAACCTGTCCGGCTGCCCGCTGCGCACGGGCGACCTGAAGTGGGTCGTCGAGGAGGCCGTGCCGGAGCTGTCGAACGGCCTGCGCGCCGCCGCCGGGAAGGTGAACGCGCGGTTCCTGGACCTCGCGCGGGCCGGCGAGGGCCACGAGGCGTGCGTGGGAGGCGACGACCCGTCCACGGAGTGGTTCACGCGGCTGTCGGTCGACTGGGACGGTCTGAGGGACGAGCGGCGCGCTTCGCACGCGTTGCAGGAGTCGTTCCACCCGAACGAGCGCGGGCACGAGCAGATCGGGCGCTGCCTGACCGAGTTCCTGGCGTCGGCGAAGCGGGACGGGGCGTGCGTGCCGCGGCTCGACGGCACGCTGGGGCTGACGACCGAGGGGTGACGCGTCGCGGCTGGGCGGGACGCTCGGGCCCACGACCGAAGGCCGGCGCCTCGCACCCGCCCACCGGCGAGAACTACACCCAGCGCTTCACTTCGTCCCGCGGCCAGCCCGGATCACCCGTGCGCGCGAACTCCGCCCACGCCCGCGCGATGTCGCCGCGGAACATGTCCGGCACGTCCGCGCCGTGGTGAGCGGGCGCGCGGCAGTAGACCGACCGGTACGCGCGCCCGTGCTCGTCGGCCAGCCGCGTGGTCGGCTCCTGGAACAGCCCGGCGTCCTCGTCGGCCGTGTGGCACACCATCAGGTCCACGTCGTACGGGCCTTCCAGCGGGCTGCGCGGCAGCGAGTCGCCGTCCACGATCGGTTGGTACAGCACGACTTCCGGGTCGGCGGCCCGCTGGACCTCGACCGCCTCGTCCGGCGTGAAGAACCGGCCGGCGAGGCTGTGCACGACCGCCCGCTGGAACAGTCCCCTGGCCGACGGCATGACCATCAGGCTCGCGACGGTCTGCGCGCCGGACGACTGCCCCGCCACGGTGACGTTCGCCGGATCTCCGCCGTACCGGGCGATGTTGCGCCGGATCCAGCGCAGCGCCGACACGACGTCGAGCAGCCCGCGGTTGTGCGAGAAGCCTTCCAGCGCACCGTATCCGTCGACCGCGAGCCGGTAGTTGCAGCTGACGAAGACGATGCCCAGCGAGGCGAGGTGGTCTCCCGCGTACTCCGGCTGGGACGACGAGCCTACGGAGTTCGCGCCGCCGTGGACCCACAGCAGGACCGGCGCGCCCGGCTCCGCCGCGGACCAGACGTTCAGCGTGTGCGCGTCGCCGAACGCGCCCGCCGGCTCGCCGTCGCGGTCCACCGGTGGGTGGAGCCGCAACGGGCCGACGGGCGGTTCCGCGTACGGGATGCCGAGGTTCAGGCCGTCACCTGGTGCGAGACCGGGAGCACGCGCAGGTTCGCCGCCGCCCGTTCCAGCTGGGAGAGCACGCTCGGCCGCAGGCCCGCGATCTCCTGGTCCGCCGCCGGTCCGGCCATCTCCTGCAGCAGCACCTGCTGCGGGTGGTCGCCCTCCGCGTCGGCCACGGCCAGCACGCGGAACGGCGTGCCGGGCGCGAAGAGCACGCGTTCCTCGGTCGCCACGGCGACGCGGTCGGCCACCTCGACCCGGCGGCCGGTGACCGACCAGATCAGGTACTCCGTGACGCCCTCGATGCGCTGGGACGGGTTCGCGACGGCGTCCAGCAGGCCGTGGTCGACCAGGACGTCGCCGCTGCGGTAGCGGCGCGGGCCGGTCGGGCCGTTGACGCCCCACACCGCCGCCACGCCGCTGTGCACGGGCAGGCGGTTCAGGCCCGAGACGATGCACGCGACATACGGGCGCAACCGCCCCAGGCGTCCCATGCGGAGCGTCTCCACGACCATGTCCTCGTCCTGCGACACGCACGCCAGCAACGCCGTGAGGTCGGTGACCATGGCCTCGAACGCGGCCGGGTCCTCCTCCGCGTCCGGGCGCTGGGAGAGCAGGCGCACGACCGTCGCCGCGTGCGCGCCGTAGCGTTCGCCGAGCGCACGCCGGACCGTGTCGCGTTCCGCGTCCGAGCTGCTGTGCTCCCGGGAGACGGTCTCGCGCTCGCCGTTGTCCTCCGGCGGGATCTCCCACATCGCGAGCGGCTGCAGCGGCAGCGGGCCGTCGACGCGGAACCTGATCGGGGTGGAGTCCGGGTCGTCCGACGGGAACGCGGCCTCGTCCGGGTCGTCCAGCGCGTGCGACGTCACGGCCGCCATCGCCGGACCGGCGCTCATGCTCGCGTACGCGGGCCGTTCCGCCTCGGACTCGACGGGCGTGGCGGGGGTGAAGAACCCGGTGCCGCCATCCGCGGAGTCGCGCTTCGCGTGCGCGGCCCCGCTCAGGGCCGAGACGATCTGCGCCGAGGGGGTCGGGACGGGCTCGCTCACCGGAGGGGGCGGCGGCGGTGCCATCACCTTGGAGTCGCAGAACACCAGCCGCAGCAGCTTGCGCACCTCGGGCTCGAGGCGTTCCACGAGAGCAGCGCCGTGCACCGCGACCGCACCGGGCGTGGTGCGCCCAGGCGTGCCCACGGTCAGACGTGCCCACTCCGGGTCCAACGGCTGTGTGCGGACCTCGGCCGCGTTGTACGGCTCGTCCTGCTCACGCACCCACAGACCGGAGGGCACGACCTCGAGCACGACGCCGTCGCCGAGCGCGAACACACCGGGCGAGACCTCGTTCAGGCCCTGCACCGGCGTGCGGTAACCCGACACGACGGGCACGGACTCGTTGGGCACGCACAGCACCTCGGTGACGAACGGGCGCCAGGTCTGCTGCCCGCGCGGGTCGACCGCGATCACCGCGGGCCCTCCGCCGCGCACGCTGCCCACCGGCAGACCGGTGAACATCGCGATCGGCTCGCCGATCTGGTCGGCGACGCGGCTGACGATGCCCGCGTCGACGCCGTACGGGACGAGCCGCACGCGCGAGCGGGCCGCCTGGGGCAGCGCCGTCAGCAGGCGGCACACCTCGTCGATCGGGATCGACGACTGGCCGGGCCCGCCGACGACGACCGTCAGCACGTTGTCGCGGCACGGCAGCGCCACGATCGGCCGCGAGTCCTGGGAGGCCGGGTCGAACGGCGGGTTCTGCGCGCGCAGCCACAGGCCGGACGGGATGGGCTCGGAGATGCCGATCTCGCCGGTGGGCCACGGGGAGTTGGGGTCCATCGCCTCCCACTGCGGCACCGGGAAGCGGCGGCCGAACGGCATCGGGGACGCGTTCGGCTGGAACTTCACCCAGCTGCCGTAGCCCTGGGTGCCGACGACGAACGCGGCACCGGGCACCGTGGTGAGCACGCCGTCCGGCGCGACGACCTCGGCCTGCAGTTGCTCGGAGAGCCACTGCGCGGGAGCGGTCGGCCGCATCGACCCGGCGTGCGAGACCGCGAGCCGGACGGGCCCGCGACCGTGCAGCGCCGTGACGACGTGCGGCCAGAAGGTGCTCTGGTCCCCGCCCGGGAAGTCGACGACGACCACGGTCCGGCCGGCGTCGGCCGGGAGTGCGCGGGCGAGGCCCTGGGCACCTTGGCTCGGGCCCTCGGGAGCGGAGACGACGAGCGTCGCCCCGACGAGGTTGGCCGCGAACGGCTGCCTCTGGGGTACCGGCTCCGGCTGCGGCGTCGCGGCCGGGGGCTGCTCGACGGGGTACGGATCCAGGTCCTGGTCCGGAGCGCTCGTGATGGTCTGCACGCCGAAACTGCTCTGGCCAGGGTTCTGGGTCTGTGTTTGCTGGTCGCCATGGGCGGCGGCACGTCGGCCCATCAAGCGCCTGATCACCTCCGTGCCATCCCGGTCACTCGCCCTTTCGGTGTAATCGGGCAACGATCGTGCACGCTATCAAGACGCGCTGCGTAACCGTTACCCAGTCGGGTTATTTGATCTCATCCGATCGAGACCCACACCGCCCGCGCTCGTCCGCACACACCGTGAGGACCGACGATCGCGGACGCGGAGTAGGCCTTGCGCCCTTCCCTGCCAAGTTCCCACGCCAGCAGCACGTGGTCCACGCCCAGTTCCACGGGTTGCTCCACCTGAGCGACGAACGTGCCGAGCACGAACGCCGGACCGCCGTCGGGCGCGACGGGTTGCGCGGACGGGCAGTCGAGTGCGGCCCACACGACCTCGGGCAGCACGGTCGTCCCGTCGTTCGGCAGCACCTCGGACGGCCGCCACACACCGGCCCACTCGGCGCGGCCGTCGAGCGGCCCGAGCAGCGCGCCGATGCCGTCCTCCCGGGCGGGACCGCACCCGAAGCAGGTCGGGAACGGGTGCCGGTCGCGCCACGGCACCTTCGCGGACGCCTTGAGCGCCTCGTCGAGCGTCGGCGCGGCGGGGACGTCGAGGTCGAGCGCCGCCGGCTCGGCCGAGGCGATGAGCACCTCGCCGTCGAGCAGCTGCCCGTCGCGGACCTGCAGCTCGCGGTCGAGCGGGATCGGCTTGCGCAGCCGGACGCTCACCGCGGCGGCGTCGACGTGCGCGGCGAGCAGGCCGGCCGAGTAGCCGCCGTTGCCCGAGCCGGGAGGCCCGTTGAACCTGCTCGCGACCGTCACGGTGGCAGTCCCGGGGGTCATTCGAGACCCTCCGCGTACACCCACTGGCCGTTCTCCCTGATGAACTTGCTCCGCTCGTGCACGACGCCCCCGACGTAGTGCGCCCGGAACTCGACGACGCCCTCGTTCTGGAGCATTCCGCCGTTCTCGGTGGCCAGGACCTCGAGCTTCAGCCACCGGTCGGTCGAGTCGATCCCGGCGCTCGACGGGCGGTGCCGAGAGGCCCACGTGCGCAGCAGGTAGTCCTCATCGGACACCGCGAAAGCGCTGTAGCGGGACCGCATCAGCTGCTCGGCCGTCGCCGCCTTGCGGGCTCCGGAGTGCAGCGCACCACAGCAGTCCACATAGGACTGCCCGGTGCCACAGGGGCACAGTTTGTTCGTCACGCCGACATTGTGCCTGGTGAACCCGTTAGAACCGATGCCGCGCCCCGTACGTACCCCTTGGCAAGACTGACTCGCGGGAGGCAGAGGAGACGGCAGTGAGTGTCGACGGCAGGACCGAGCTCGTACCGCTACGCACCTGGTTCGGGCTCCGATGGCGCGGCTACGACCGCGACGAGGTGGACGACTACGTGGCCGAGCTGGAGGCCGAGCTCCGCCTGGTCACGGCCGACCGCAACGCCTCGGAGGCCCGCGCGGACGCCCTGGCCAGCAGACTCGGCTCGGTCCAGGAGGAGAACGCCGCCCTGCAGGACGGCCTGCACCGCATCTGCCTCACCCCGATCGACCTCAAGGGCCTCCCGGAACGCCTGGCCCGCATGGTCGCCCTCGCGGAGGAGGAGCGCCGGGAGGTCATCAGGGACGCCCAGCTCAAGGCGTTGATGATCGTGGGTGAGGCCGAGCAGCGCGCCCGTCAGCTGGACGAGGAGGCGGCCGCGAAGCGCGAGGGGATCCGCGAGGACTTCCGCCTCGCGATGTCGGCCCGCCGCGCCGAGGCGATGCGGGCGCTGGCCGAGCTGCGCAACGTCGCCCGCGACGAGGCGGAACGCATCGTCGCGGAGGCGAAGATCCAGAACCTGCACATCGAATAGCGCTCGGGGGTGCGCTGGGCGGGAGTTCGCCCAGCGCACCGCACCCGCGGTGTCAGCGCGACCGGCTCGGCACCTGGTTCCGCCCGCCCCGCGGCGTCACGAACCCCTCCGCGATCAGGCTGTCGGCGGTGTCCACGACGGTCTCGCGCAGCGGTCGCATCGCCCACCCCAGCTCCGTCCGCGCCTTGGCCGACGTGACGAGTTCCCGGCGGTCCAGCAGGCTCAGCACCACCCGCAGTGGCGGCGCGAACCGGGCCGCGAACCGCACCACCGGGCTGGGGATCGTGGTCGTCGAGACCCGGAGGCCCCGGCCGTTGTACTCGTCGGCGAGGAGCCGGGCGAGTTCGGGCATCCACGTCTCGCCGCCGGCGAGGATGTAGCGCTGTCCGGCGGCCCGCGGTGACTCGAGGGCCAGGCGGTGGCCCACAGCGAGGTCGCGGACGTCGACGACCGCCAGCGCCATGCGCAGCGGTGCGGGGATCTCGCGCGTCATCAGGCGGCGCACGACCTCGACCGTCGTGCTGGTCGCGGCGCCGTCCAGCGGGCCGAGCACCGAGCCGGGGTTGACCACGACCAGCTCGACACGTCGCGGCGACTCGGCCACGAAGTCCCACGCGGCGCGTTCGGCCAGGGTCTTGCTCTTGGCGTAGGCGGCGCAGTGGTCGAGGTCGGACCAGTCGGCCTCCGTGTGCACCCTCGGGTCCGCACGGTCCGGGCGGATGCGGATCGCCGCGATCGACGACGTCAGCACCACCCGTTTCACCGTGCCCGAGGCCTCGGCGGCGCGCAGCACCCTCAGCGTGCCGTCGACGGCGGGGCGGATCAGGTCGTTCTCGTCAGCGGGTTCGCTGGAGGGGAACGGCGACGCCACGTGCATCACGTGGTCGCAGCCGGCGACCGCCTCCGCCCAGCCGTCATCCGACCCGAGGTCGGCCCGGACCACCTCGACGCCCTCGGCGAGCGCGGCGGTGGCGGAACGGACCGTCGCCCGCACCGCGTAGCCGTGGGCCAGCAGTTCGCGGGTGACGTGGCGGGCGATGAAGCCGGTGCCACCCGTCACGAGGACGCGTTGGGGCATTTCGGTGCTCCGGAGGTGGGATGGGCACGCGCCCGGTCAGGGCGTGTGTCGACGATGTCCTCGTACCGTTCAGGGCTTGGCCCCGAGCACCCAGCGGGACATCCGGATCGGGTCGTCGACGGACGGATCGGGACCACGGCCGTAGCGCGCGGTGTAGTCGGCGACCGGCCGTTCGTCGATCTCCCACCCGGCCGCCCTCAGCGCACCCGCCGAGTCGGGACGGGCGCCGTCGTCGAGCAGGCTCGGCAGGTGCGAGCCGATGGCGTCCCCCGTGCCCGAGTACAGCTCGTGGTCGCGGAACTCCGGGGACTCCTGCCCGAGCAAGACCTCGTAGCCGAGGTGGCTGCCGGGCGCGGACAACCGGTCGACCAGGCCGAGCACCCGTTCCTCCACCGCGCGCGGCAGGTAGGGCAGCACCCCTTCGGCGATCCAGGTCGTCGGCAGGCCGGGTGAGAAACCGGCGTCGAGCAGAGCGGCGTCCCACGCGTCGGCGAGGTCGACGACCAACCGGTCGCAGCGCACGTCCCCGCTCGCGCCGACCGCGTCGAGGACCTCGGTCTTGAACGCGAGCACGTCCGCGCGGTCGATCTCGAACACCCGCACCGCGTCCGGCAGGCCGAGCCGCAGGACGCGGGTGTCGAGCCCGGCGCCGAGGAGCACGACCTGAGGGGTCGCCGCAGTCCGTACAACGTCGTCGAAAACCCTTGTGCGCAAAGCGCAGTAGGCGCCCAGACGGCCCCACACGGGATGCGCGTCGCCGCCCTCGACGTCCTCGATGCGGGTGGGCATCGCGACCCCGGAACGCGCGTGCCGGACGAAGTGCTCGGCGTACTCGTCCCGGACGAGGCCGTCCGGGCGACGGGTCTCGATCGCCCTCATGGCGGTGATCATGAGGGCGGTGGTGCTCACGCCCTCGGCCAGCACGGCATCGGTCACGACGGTTCCTCCGATCGGGAGCGCGCGCGGGCGCCGCGCGATGAACGCGACGCCCGACTCAGCCGTTTCGCCAGGTGTGGCAACGGTTTCCAGCACCGAGTCCTCTGTGGAGCGCTCGCAAGATCGACACTATCGCCACCTGCCACACGGGTCAAGACCGAACGTTCTATCTCACACTCAGGCGGGCGCGTCGGGCCGGCCAGGCGGTGCCCGCACGGTTCCGCCGGGGCGTGCGGCGGTCTCACGGCAGTTGCGCCGGGCGACCACTCGACGATAACGTTCCGTTCCGCATCGGAACGTTATTCGGGAGGTCGTTGTGCGCGCTGCTGTCGTGCAGGAGTCCGGGGAACTCGCCACCGCCGAAGTGGCGGACCCCGTGCCGGGGCCGGGTCAGGTGCTCGTGGACGTCGAGGCGATCGGCGCGGGTTACGTCGACGTGATGATCAGCCGGGGTGAGTACCCGGGAGCCACCGGCGGCGCGGGCACGGTGCCCGGCGTGGAGGTCGTCGGCAGGGTCCGGACCGGCGACCTCGCGGGTCGGCGCGTGCTGGCGTTCGCCGGCAGCGGCGGCTACGCGGAGCAGTTCGTCACGGGCGCCGACGCCGTCCTGCCCGTGCCGGAGGACGCCGACGCCATCGAGGTGGTCGCGCTGGGGATGAACGCCCTGGTCGCCCACCTGGCGTTGCGCCGGGCCTCGGCGGTGGCCGGGGAACGCGTGCTCGTCCGGGGTGCGGGTGGCGGGATCGGTGTGCTGGCAACACAACTCGCGCGCGCCATCGGAGCGGACGTCACCGCCATCACCTCCTCGCGGGCCCGCGGCGAGCGCCTGCGGGAGCTGGGGGCGGCGCGGATCTTCGACCGGACCACCGCCGAGGTGCCCGGTGATTCGTACGACGTGGTGATCGACACCGTCGCCGGGCCCGGCACCGCGCGCCACCTCGGTCTGCTGGGCGCCAACGGGAGGTACGTGCTGGCGGGCGCGGCCGGTGGCCTGCCGTCGGACGACGTCGTCGGCACGTTGCTGCGCGACTTCCACCGGTCGCCGTCGCTGTTCGCGTTCAGCCTCAACTCCGTGGCGGCGCCGGACCTGCTGCGGTCGTGGGAGGAGGTCGTCGCGCTGTGGCGGCGGGGCGACCTGACGCCGGTGGTCCACGACCGGCTGGAGCTCACCGACGCCGCGCAGGTCATCGAGCTGCTGGGACGTGGTGCGCCGTTCGGCAAGGTGGTCCTGCTGCCTCGTTAAGCTGGGCGGGACCGGGAGGTGGAATGGCACGCCGACGCGACGAGCGCATCGACCACGCCGTGCTGGACGCGGTGTCCGCTCTGGTGCGCGAGGTCGGCTACCCGGCGCTGACGATGGAGGCCATCGCCGCGAGGGCGGGCACCACCAAGCCCGCCATCCGCCGCCGCTGGCAGAGCCGTCAGCAGTTGGTCGTCGCGGCCATGGCGCGCGACCGCATCGGCCTGACGGAGATCGACACGGGCTGCCTGCACTGCGACCTCGTCGGCCACCTGGAGGCCCTGCGAACCGGCCTGGAGGACCCCGCGCTCGGTCCGGCGATCCCGGCGCTGCTGGCCGACCTGGCCGACGATCCGGTTCTGCACGAGGAGTTCCTCGCCGTGTTGTGGGAGCCGCGGCGGCAGGCGTGCGTGGCCACCCTCCGCAAGGCGCAGGACCGCGGGGAGCTGGAGCCGTCCGCCGACGTCGACCTGGTGCTGGACCTCTTCGCGGCGCCGGTCATGTTCCGGGCGTTGTTCCGCCACGCCCCGATGGGGCCCGACTTCGCGGAACTGGTCACGGGAGCGGTGCTCGACGGCGTCGGGGCAACGGCCGGGGTTCCCGGCCGTTGCCCCTCACGTCACCTGCGGTAGACGCCGAACTCGTAGAGCGAGTAGCCCCAGCCGGTTCCGCGCTGGGTCGCGTGCAGTCGGACGTATCGGCCGGTCGCCGTCACGTCGATCGAGTCCACGCCGCCGTTGCCCGTCGTGGTGCCGTAGACGGAACGCCAGTTGGTGCCGTCGTCGGACACCTGGATCTCGTACGCCCGCCCGAAAGCGCCTTCCCACACCAGCTGCACGTGCTGGAACGTCGTCACCGCGCCGAGGTCGACCCGGATCCACTGCGGGTCGGCCCAGTCGGTGGCCCAGCGGGAGCCCGCGTTGCCGTCCACCGCGTTGGACGGCGGGTACGGCGCGCCGTCACCCACCTGCTGGTACGACGACGCCGTGGTGGGCTTGTTCAGCGCCACGTTCGTGCCCGCGGGCTGCGGTGCCACGACCCGCACCGACTTCGTCTCGATGCCGATGTTGCCGCGGCCGTCCTCGGCCATCACGTACACCTTCCACACGCCGAGCCGGTCGGGTGCCGTGACGGTGAGCCGGTTCCCGTTGACCTGCACGGGAGCGTTGGCGAGACCACCGCTGTTGTCGATGTACTTGCTGTTGAACGCCGCCGACCACGCGATCGCGTCACCGTTCGGGTCGGACGCGGCCACGTCGATGTTCAGCTGGGCGCCCGCCGCGATCGTCCGCGGCAGGTTCATGGCGGTGATCACCGGCGGGGTGTTGGCCGGGGTCGCACCACCGAACGCCTGCTGCACCGAGTAGAACGACAGCCGCTTCTTGCCCGCGGGCGTCAGGTTGAACCAGACGGCGCCGAAGTCGTACTCGGTGCCGTAGTGGAACAGCGTGCCGCCGAAGGACACTCCCCTGTGGCCGATGATGCAGTTCCAGGCCTGGGTGTAGCCGTCGCGCTTCTGGACGTCCGTGGGCTCGTCGGGCACGCCGTTGACGTCGTTGGGGACCTCCCACTCACCGGCGGGGCCGGCCTCGGTCAGGATGTACGGCTTGGTGTAGCCGCCGTCGATCCAGTCCTGGCGGACCTTGCAGACGTTGCCGTAGGAGTTGACCGAGTACAGGTCGAGGTCGGGCGTGTGGGCCTTGAGGTACACCCACGCACCGGTCCAGGCGTCCGTGTTGGTCACCGGGTGGTTCGTGTCGATGGCGTGGATCGCCTGCGCGGCCTCGTTGATGTACCTCGCGTACGCCACGCGCTGGTTCTCGAGCTCCGTGCCGGAGTAGCAGTTCTGCAGGCCCAGGATGGACTCGTTGCCGACGTTCCACATCAGCACGCCGGGGTGGTCCTTGTAGGTCGTGACCCACTGGCGGATCTGCCCGAGCATGTCGGCCTTGTAGGCGCCGTCCGTCACGTAGTTCACGCAACCGCCGGAGCCGGGACCACCGCCGGGCTGCAACCAGAAGCCGTTGATCACGCGCAGGCCGTTGGCCGCGGCCGCGTCGAGCAGCGGGCGGGTCGTGGCGTCCGTGCCCCACGTGCGCACCGTGTTGACGCCCATGGACTTCAGCTCGGGCATGTACCGCGCCGCGTCGGCGGCGGGCGGACCCCAGGTGAGGCCCTTGACGGTCCACGGCTGGCCGTCGACCGTGAGCTGCCAGTTGCCCTGGGAGCCGGTGACGCGCACGCCGGTGCCGGGCTGCGGGTTCGAGCCGCCCTGCTCGCCGTAGACGCGGAACTCCCACAGCGAGATGCCGTAGCCGTTGGCGCGCTGGGTCGAGTGGACGCGGACGTACCGGCCGGTGCCGGTGACGTCGAAGCCCTGCCGGCCACCGGTGCCCCCGGTGACGGAGCGGATCGACGTCCAGCTGTCGCCGTTGGCCGAGACCTGGATCTCGAACGCCGTGGCGTAGGCGGACTCCCAGTCGAGTTCGACGCGGGTCACGGTCGAGGTGGCGCCGAGGTCGACCCGCAGCCACTGCGGGTCGCTCCACGTGCTGGACCACCGGGTCCCGGGATCACCGTCGACCGCGGCCGAGGCGGGGGTGCCCCCGCCCTCGGTGGACGACGCGGTGGCGGGTTTGCCTTGGGAGAGCAGTGAGGGCGCGGCGCTGACCGTGCCCGGTACCACTGCCAGTCCCACGAGCACGGCGAGCACCGTGCCGACAGAGCGGAGGCGGAACATTGCGTCTCCTGCAGGGTCTAGTGAGGGGGTGAAGTGCGGGAGAGCGCTCTCACAACCCTGGCGGCGAATGTTACGAACACACCACGCTCATGTCAACGAACCCCTTGACATCGTCCCGACACGAGCGGGACATTACTTGGGAGAGCGCTCTCCCAGCCGGTTTTCCCACGTCGGCAGGAGGACACAGTTGTCCCGAAAACTCAGCGCGCTGACCCTGGCGGCCAGCCTCGTCACGGCGGTGCTCGCGGTGGTCACGAGCGCGGCCCAGGCCGATGACTACGTGAGCCACCACGAGTTCCAAGCGAACTGCTCGTTCACCGCGGACCGCCCGGACGACCCGATCGTCTTCCCCGGTCTGCCCGGCGCGTCACACCTGCACACGTTCATCGGCAACCACTCCACCAACGCCAACAGCACGAACGACTCGCTCAAGCAGGCCACCACGAACTGCGTCACGCCCGACGACAAGTCGGCGTACTGGTTCCCGTCCGTGCTGAACGGCGACCAGGTCGTGCGGCCGGACGGCAACCAGGTCGTCTACTACAAGTCCGGCATCCTGCGGTACCAGGACGTCGTGCCGTTCCCGGCCGGCATCCGGTTCGTCGTGGGCAGCCCGACGTCAACGCAGGAGGAGTTCCGCACGCACCCCGGCGCCATCGAGGGCTGGGAGTGCGGTGACAGCTACAAGAACTGGGACATCCCGTCCTGGTGCATGCCCGGCAGCCAGCTCACGGTCCGCTTCCAGGCCCCGAGCTGCTGGAACGGCCGTGACCTCGACTCGGCGGACCACAAGTCGCACATGGCCTACCCGGACCGCGCGACCCTCGTCTGCCCGCCCAGCCACCCGGTCGCGGTGCCGATGATCGAGTTCAAGATGGCGTTCCCGGTCTCAGGCGACATGTCCCGCGTACGACTCGCCAGCGGCCGCGGGTACACCTGGCACTACGACTTCATGAACGCCTGGGACGCACCCACCCAGGCCGCACTCGTCCGGCACTGCATCAACGGCGGACTGCAGTGCGACCCGCGCGGATTCGACCTCTACAAGCCGCATCGAGGTGCCGCACTCGGACCGGACTACCGGTTGCCGCGGTAGAAGCAGAACGTCCCAGGGCGCGGGTGCGCCCTGGGACGTTCTCCGTTTCCGGCCGTTACGCGGCGGGCACCAGCACGATGGCGTTGATCTGGGGCTGCTCGACCGCGCCGCGCACCAGGTCGACGCGCACCTCGCCGTTCGCGTCCGCGGTGACGGCGAAGTCCTTCTCCACTCCGAACGCGGTGAGCGGGGCGTCCGCGCCGGCGGCGACGGCGGTCCCGATGATGTCGAAGTCGCTCAGCACGCGCTGACCGTTCACGTCGACGTCGAAGACCCGCTGGCCGGGGCGGGTGAAGTACCAGTCGAGGAAGTACAGCCGCAGCTCGTACGACGCCCCCGCGGTCAGGCCGGTGAGCGAGTAGGACGACTCCAGGTACCGCGAGGTGTTCCAGAGCGCGCTGTCGATCCGGTTCGTGACGGTGCGGCTGAAGACCACGTTCGACCGCTTGTCCGCGGGCTTGGTCTCCGTGAGTCCCCCGACGCCGACGTCACCGGGTCCTCCCGCGTCCACCACGACGGGATCGGCGGCCGGGGAGGCCTGTGCCGTGCCGAGCAGGAGCGCGGTCGCCGCCGCGGTCGCCGCGATCACTCGAATGAAGTTGCGCATGCGTGTAGAGCACCACCTTGTTCGTTTTCAACGGGAATGCGGAGCCGGCGTGGGTGCCGCCAGGGTCGTGCCCTCGACGAACTCGCACGCCAGCAGCACCTGGGACCGCTTCTGCGGCAGCCGCGCCAGCAGGTGCACGGCACGCCGGCCGGTCTCCCACCTCGGCACGCGCAGGCCGGTGAGGCCCAGCAGGTCCTGCTCGGACAGGTCGAGTGCCAGCACGGAGAGATCTCCGGGCACGGCCAGGTTCCGGCGGCGTGCCGCGCGGACGAGCGCCGCCGCGTCGTCGGAGTGCTCCGCGATCACCGCCGTCACGCCGATGCGCAGCAACTGGTCGAGCCAGACGGCGGGTGCGTGCAGCCCCGTGACGCCGAAGGCGCTTGCGGCGGCTCGGAACTCGTGCAGGCGTTCCACCGAGGTGGTGCCGCTCGGCAGTCCGATGTAGACGATCTGACGATGGCCGAAAGCCGCGGTGCGCGAGACCAGGTCGCGCACGCCCGCGGCGTGGTCCACGTCCACGTAGGGGATCTGTCTGAGCGCACTGTCCCGCCTGCCGATCGACACGAACGGGATGTCGTGGTCGATCAGGCAGGTCAGGTCGCGGTCGTCCGCGGTGCGGTCGAGCAGGACGCAGCCCGCGAGGGCCACGTCCCGGGTGTCGACGAAGTCGAGGTCGGCGCAAAGGAGCAGGCCGTTGCCCGTCCTGTGCGCCGCGTGCCCGATGCCCGCCAGAGCGGGCGTGCTCTCACCGGGAAGGGTGTCCCGGGAGAGCACGCCGATCAGACTCACGGATAGTTCACCAGGTAACGGACCTGGTTGGCGGTGTTCGCCACACCACCGACGCCGTTGATGACGTTGGCGATGGTGCCCACCCCGCCGAGGGACACGGTGACCAGGTGCCGGAACCGCACACCCGACCGGTTCGGCGCCTCGAAGCCGTTGTCCGTCACGATGCTCGGATCGGCCTGGTTGAAGGCGTAGACGCCGACACCGAACGCTTCGTGCGTCGTGACGTTGTCGGAGACCTTGTAGCCGGCCCAGCCGCGCTTGGAGCCGTTCATCCACGCGGCCTGGTTGGGCGGGTCGTACGGCAGCTCGTTCTGGTACAGGTACACGCGGCCGCCGTTGCCGTTCCAGACCAGGTTGTGCTGCTGGTAGTGCTCCACGAACAACCCGTACGCCGTCACGTTGTCGCCGTTGACGACCACACCGTTCTGGCCCGGGTTGGCCGTCCAGCTCACACCGTCACCGTGGTCGGCACGCCACACCCAGGTGTGGTCGATGATCGCGTCCCGGCTGTTCACCCGCATGCTCACCGTCGCCTTGCCCGCCTGCGACCCGCCGACGCGCAGGTACACGTCGTGCAGCGAGGTGGGGTTGGCGGCGTGCGAGTTCGCCGACGAGTCACCGATCTCCAGCAGCACCGGCGAGTTCTGCACACCGGCGTCGACGAGGAATCCGGCCAGCTTGACACCGTCCACATCGGACGTCGTCAGCGCCGCCTTGCCCGTGGTCGGCGTCAAGGTCGCGAGACCCAGACCCAGCACCACCGTGTTCGGACGGGTCACGCGGATCGTGTCGTCGAGCTGGTGGATCCCCGGCGTCAGCAGCAGGTGCTTGCCCTGGCTGAGAGCCGCGTTGATCGTCGCCGCCGGCGTACCCGGCTTCACGATGAAGAAGTCCGCCAGCGACACCGACGAACCCGGGTTGCCGTTCTCCCAGCTCGTCCCCCGCGAGTTCTGCCGCAACGCGGGAACGAACACCCGGTACTCACCGGAGCCGTCGATGTAGAGGTACGGCTTCTCGCGCGTCACCGGCGAGGTGTCGACGGTCGTGTGCGACGGGTTCGGGAAGTTGTCCACGGGCGCGCCCTGCGTGCCGGCGAACACCATGTTCCACACCGAGCCGGACCAGCCGTTGACCAGGTTGCTGTTGCGCGTGAGGAACTGCTGCTGCGACCCGGAGATGACCGTTCCGTCGATCTTGCTGTCGACGATCAGACCACCACTCGCCCAGCCGTCGTAGCCGTTCCACAGGTGCGCCTGCCCACGCAGGTGCATGCGCCGGTAGGCCGTGGCCTGCGACACCGCCCAGCGCTCGATCTGATTGGCCGGCAACGTCACCGACAGGTTCTCCGCACCACGCCAGAAGTTCTGCGTCGCGTTGCCGAGGTTGTTGGGGTCGCTGCCCTGCTGCAACCAGTCGGCCTCGACGCGGATGTGGCCGTTGATGTTGACGTCGTCCGGGTTCAGGCCCAGACCGGCGACCTGGGTGTAGAACCGCAGGTTCACGTCGGCGTTGTAGGTGCCGGGCTTGAACAGCACGGCGTGCCGCTGCGGCCCGAACTGGTTCGTCTTCATCTGCGCGGAGATCGCGTCCAGTCGCGACTGCATCTCCGACTGCGACGAACCCGGACCGTACACGTACACGTTCGGACCGAAGTCCGGGTTGCGCGGGTCGGTCGGCGTCACGCCCGGAGTGTCCGGCGTGGTCGCGTAGACACCCAGCTCCCACAACGAATAGCCGTAGCCGGTGCCGCGCTGGGTGCCGTACACCCGCACGTAACGACCCGACCCGGAGACGGTGAGCGACTGGGTGCCGCCCGTGCTCGTGGTCGTCGAGTAGACGTCACGCCAGGAGTTCGCGGCGGCGGTGTCGGACACCTGGACCTGGAAGGCCTTGCCGTACGCGCCTTCCCAGGCCAGGGAGACGCGGCAGACCTCCTGGGTGGAGCCGAGGTCGACCTGCAGCCACTGCGGGTCGGAGAACTGCGACGACCAGCGGGAACCCGCGTTCCCGTCCACGGCGGCGGAAGCAGGGGTCCCACCGTTCTCCGTCGACGACGCGGTCGCAGGCCTGTTGAGGGCGACGTTGGAGGTACCGCACGCTGCGGCACCCGCTTGAGTGGTAACGCTGACGGTTGTCACGAGGCACAGGGCGGAGGCCGCGAGTACGGCCGCCCTGGTCAGGGGAGAGCTCATGATCCTGCCTGACACGTTGGGGCGCGTGAGCCCAGACGATGACGTCCGTGGCACCGGACATCGGGAGAGCGCTCTCCCACAGGTTAACCCCTGGTGTCGGGCAGGTCAATCAAGCAGACGCCCGAATGACGAGTTCCGGTTCGAAGATGACGGACGTGGGTCGCTGTTCCGGGTCCTCGAGACTCGTGATCAGCACCTCGGCCATCTTCGCGGCCATCGCCTCGACGGGCTGGCGCACGGTGGTGAGCGGCGGGCGGCAGGCGAGAGCGGGCGCGCTGTCGTCGAACCCGACCACCGCGACGTCCTGGGGCACGCGCAAACCGTGCTCCAGCAACACGTCCACGGCTCCCTGAGCCATCAGGTCGTTGGCCGCGAACACGCCGTCCACCTCGGGGTGCTCGACGAGCAGGCTGCCCATCGCGGCGTGCCCGCTGGCCGCGGTGAAGCCGCCCTCGACGACGGGGACGTACGGGAAACCGTTGCGCGCCATGGCCTCGCGGAACCCGGTGAGCCGGTCCTGGCTGGCGAGCACGTCGAGCGGTCCCGAGATCGCGCCGACGGTCGTGCAGCCGAGCTCCATCAGCCGCGCCGCCGCGAGCCTGCCGCCCGCCTGGTGGTCGAGGTCGACGTAGCTGACGGGCAGCGGGCGGCCCGGCCGCGCGTACAGCACCGTGGGCACACCGGCCGCCAGCAGCCTCTCCGGCAACGACTCCGCCGCGTGCGTGGTCACCAGCAGCGCTCCGTCCGCGCTGCCCTGCCGCAGGAACTCGACCACGTCCGCCCTGGTGCGGTCGGTGTCCGCGAGCATCAGCACCGGGTGCACCCCGCGGGTGCGCAGGAAGTCGACGACACCGGCCGTGACGCGGCCGAAGAACGGGTCGACGAAGACGTCGGACCCGCCGCCGGCCCCGGAGATGACCAGCGCGACCGTGCCGGTGCGGCGCGTGACGAGCGAGCGGGCGGCGTGGTTGGGCGTGTAGCCGGTCTGCTCGATCGCGTTGCGCACCGTCTCCTGGAGGTTCGGGTCGACGTTGCGCGTGCCGTTCACGACGCGGGAGACGGTCGCACGGGACACGCCCGCGATCCTCGCGACGTCCTCGAGCGTCGGGCCGACCTTGGTCATGATCCGTTTCACCACGACAGGAGAGCGTTCTCCCGCTCGAGCCGCAGACGTGTGTCACCGGCGTTGGGGCCCGCCAGCACGGTGAACGCACCGGGTTCGACCACCCACTCCCCCACCCAGTGGCTGATGGCCCGCTGCGGGATCTCGACCACCGCCTCCACGCTCTCCCCCGGTCCGGCGGTCACGGCCGCGAACCCCGCCAGCCACCGCGCCGGTCTGACCACGGCGCTGTCCGGCCGGGACAGGTAGACCTGCACGACCTCGCGTCCGGGCCGGTGCCCGGTGTTGCGCACCCGGACCCGGACGACGTCGCGCTCGACCCGTGCTTCCTCGTAGTCCCAGGTGGTGTAGCCGAGTCCGTGGCCGAACCAGTACGCGGGCGCGACGTCCGTCGCCGCCCAAGCCCGGTAGCCGACGTCGAGACCTTCCCCGTACGGCAGCTTCTGAGCGACCGGCAGGTAGTCCTTCACCGGCACGTCGGCTTCCTCGGCGGGCCACGTCGTCGGCAGCCGCCCGCCGGGTTCGCGATCACCGAACAGCACGTCCGCGAGACCGCCGCCGCCCTCCTGCCCCGGGAACCACGTCAGCAGCACGGCCGCGGCCTGCCCGCGCCACGGCAGCAGCACCGGACCACCCGAGTTGACCACGACGACGGTGTTCGGGTTCACCGCGCACACCGCGCCGACCAGCGCGTCCTGCCCACCCGGCAACGCGAGGGTGTCCCGGTCGCGCCCTTCGCTCTCGATCGCGTCCGTGGTGCTGACGACGACCACCGCGACGTCACACCTCTTCGCCGCCTCGACCGCGGCCGCGAACTCGTCGTGTGCGGGCGGCGGCGGATCGGCGGCGAGCATCGACGCCATGCCGGTGTCCTCGCCCAGCTCGCGGCGGGCCACCACCTCCACGACGGTCCCCTCGGTGAGCGGCACCTCGACGTCGTGGTGCGGCGGCCGAAGGTGCTTGACGGCGGGGTCGTCGGTGTCGACGGGCTGCACGACGTCAAGCACCCGCACGCCGTCGACGTCCAGCGTCAGCCGCCCGTACCCCGCGACCGCGAGCCGCCACGCCCCGGTCCGCGTGACGTGCAGGGCGGTGCTGATCTCCAGCACCTCCGCGCCCGGCACCTCCCGGGTCTCGAGGATGCGGCCGGTCAGCCGGTGCTCGCGGAACAGCACCTCGTCGTCCGCGCCGAGCACGCGCACCAGCACGGGCGCGTCGACCGGCGTCGGCCGGTCGTCGATGCGGGGGCCGGGCGCGTGCACGGTCTCGGTCCGCCGGGTGAGGGCGTCGAGCAGGGAGTTCTCGGCGGACGGGTACAGACCGGAGCTGCCGCCGCCCTGGACGCGCGCGGCGGTCGCGCCGGGGCCGATGACCGCGGTGCTCAGGCCTGGGGCGAGGGGCAGGACGCCGTTGTTGTGCAGGAGGACCGTGCTGGCGGAGACCGCCTCGCGCAGGAGGCGCGCGTCGGCGTCCGGCGACTCGGCGGAGCTCGCACCTGCCGCCCCAGACAGCGCGACTGGGTCCGCCCCCTCCAGCGCCCCGACCCGCGCGGCCAGCCGCAGCAGCCGGAGCACCTTGTCGTCGACCAGCGCCTCCGGCACCTCCCCGGCCTCGACCGCCGCGACCAGCCGCTCCCCCCACGGCCCCCAGGGCCCCGGCATCGACAGGTCCTGCCCGGACACCGCCGACGCGACGGTCGTCCGCACCGCGCCCCAGTCCGACACCACCAGGCCGTCGAAGCCCCACTCGTCCTTCAAAGGGCTCGTGAGCAGCGGGCTCTCCGACATCGAGTGGCCGTTCACCGCGTTGTAGGCCGACATCACCGCCCACGCGCCCGCCTGGACGGCCGCCTCGAACGGGGCCAGGTACACCTCGCGCAGGGCTCGCTCGCCGACCAGCACGTCGTGGGTGAGGCGGTCGGTCTCGGTCTCGTTGGCGACGAAGTGCTTCGGCGTGGCGGCGACGCCGCCGGCCTGCACACCGCGCACGTACGCGACGCCCAGCCTCGCCGTGAGCAGGGGGTCCTCGGAGAAGCACTCGAAGTGGCGCCCGCCGTAGGGCGTGCGGTGCAGGTTGAGCACCGGTGCGAGCAGCACGTCCACGTCCTTGCGCCGCGCCTCGGCAGCCAGCAGGCCGCCCAGCCGCTCGACGAGGTCCTCGTCCCACGTCGCGCCGAGGGCGGACGGTGACGGCAGGGCCAGTGACGTGCGGCGTTCGTCCCAGCCGGGGCCGCGGACGCCCGCCGGACCGTCGGAGAACGTCATCGCACGCAGACCGACCAGCGGCTCGGCGCAGCTCTGCCAGACCGTTCCGCCCGCCAGCAGCCGCACCTTCGCGGGCAGGTCGAGCTTGCCGACCAGGCGGACCAGCTCGTGGTCGTCGTGCACCGGGAAACCTCCTTGGAGAGCGCTCTCCAAAGAGTCGGGGTGCAGGACGCCGCTGTCAATGCGTCGGAAGGCGGCTTTCTGGCGTGAGGTCGCGCGCGGGGGACGGGAGACGTGGAGGCCCCGACCTGGGCGCCCAGGCGGCAAACCGCTGGTCAGCGTCCTGACCGGCGAAACCGCGTCAGAACCCCGAAACCCGTGCCGATCGCGGGTCCGCCCCGGAGTCCAGCAACGCCGCCACCGGCAACGTCGCCGCGCCCACCGCCACCGCGTCCGGCCCCGTCCGCCCCAACTCGATCCGCACCCGCCCGTACGGGTGCCGCAGCGCGTGGTCCGCGGTGGCCGCCACGATCTCGTCCAGCTTCCGCGCCCCGAGGACGAGGCCCGCCCAGCCGCCGAGGACGACCCGCTCCGGGTTGAACAGGTTCACCAGGTTGGCGATGCCGGCACCCAGGTAGCCCACCGACTCGTCCACCACCCGGCGGGCGACGGCCGAGCGCGACGAGAGCAGGGCCTCCAGCGCCGACTGCTGGTCGACCTCGGGATCGTTGCGGCGCAAAGCTTCCCGGTACCGGGCGAGCATGGCCTCCGCTCCCGCGTACGCCTCCAGGCAGCCGCGCACGCCGCACCGGCAGCGCCGCCCGCCGTAGACGATCGTGGTGTGGCCCCACTCCCCCGCGTTGCTGGTGGCGCCCCGGTGCACCACGCCGTCGGTCACCACGGCGACGCCGACGCCCGAGCCGACCAGCACGATCACCGCGTGGCCCGCGCCGCGGCCCGCGCCGAACCACATCTCGGCCTGCCCCTGGGTCTTCGCGCCGTTCTCGACGAACAGGGGCGGCTCGACGCCGGCCTCGCGGATCATCTTCTCCAGCGGGACGGCGTCCCAGCCGATGGTCTGCGCGTGCACGACGGCGGACGTCCCGCGCTCGACCGTGCCGGGCACTCCGACGCCGACGCCGAGCACCGAGGAGGCCGCCACTCCCGTCGCGGCGAGGACCTCGCCGACACCCGAGGCGATCAGCTCGCTGACGGCCACGGGCTCCACGAAACCGAGCGGGCGATCCACTGTGGACAGACGGGTCATGGCGAGGTCGAACAGCTCGACCTTGATCCCCGTCTCGCCGACGTCGACCCCGATGACGTGCCCGAACGCCGGGTTGACGCGCAGCAGCACGCGCGGCCTGCCGCCGTCGGACTCGACCGAGCCGGCCTCGACCAGGAGGCCCTCGTCGAGCAGTTCGCCGGTGATCGTGCTGGCGGTCGCGGCGCTCAGCCCGGTGCTCGCGCTGAGCTGCTGGCGGCTCAGCGGGCCGTCGAGGAAGAGCGCCGTCAGGAGCACGGAACGGTTCTGCTTGCGGAGGTCCCGGACGGTCGCCCGTGTACGCACCATGAGCGCCAAGTTACTTCGCGCCTAAAAATAAGCCTCGGTTCGTGACCTGTTCGTTATTGACTTGCCCTCGCTGACAGGCGTCTACTCTACGGCGACCAGAGGGCCACCACGGCCTCACCCGCGATGGCACGCGCGGTCAACCTCTCCCAGCGCTCACTTGATTCTTCTCGCTTTCGTTGGAGAACAAGGAGTTTCCATGAGAATGAGGCGTGTTTGCGCTGCCGTCGCCGCGACCGCCCTGGCGTTCACCGGCGCCTGTTCGGCCACGAACCCGGGCTCGGGCGGGAATTCCGCCGGGGTCCTGAACGTGGGCATGCCGAACGGACCGCAAACGGAGAACAACAACCCGTTCCTCAACTCGTCGGCGTCCTCGTCGCTCGGCTACCGGCGGTTGCTCTTCGAACCGCTCGCCATGGTGAACGAGGTCAAGGTGACCGACCAGCCGAAGCCTTGGCTGGCAACGAAGTTCACCTGGTCGGACAACTTCCACAAGCTGTCGCTCACCATTCGTGACGGCGTGACGTGGTCCGACGGCAAGCCGCTGACGGCCGAGGACGTGGCGTACACCTTCGAGCTGCTCAAGAACAACCCCGGGCTGAACATCGAAGGCGTGCCGTACCAGGACATCTCCTTCTCTGGCAGCGAGGTCACCGTCGGCTTCCCGAAGTCGCAGTTCGTCAACCAGAAGAAGATCCTCGAGCAGTTCGTGGTGCCCAAGCACCAGTGGTCGACGTTTTCCAACCCGTCGACCGAGACGCTGAAGGACCCGATCGGCAGCGGGCCGTACACGCTGAAGTCGTTCACGCCGCAGACGGTCACGCTGTCGATCCGGGACAAGTACTGGCAGGAGCTCCCGAAGGTCAAGGAGCTGCGCTACACCTCCTACAGCGACAACAACGCGCAGACGAACGCTCTCGCCACCGGCGCCGCCGAGTGGAGCTTCGTGTTCATCCCCAACTACCAGGCCGCCTACACCGGCAAGGACCCGCAGAACCACAAGCTGTGGTTCCCGCCGGTGCTCGGCGTGCACGGCCTTTGGTTCAACACCAAGGCGAAGCTGTGGGACGACCCCGCGCTGCGCCGTGCCGCCAACATGGTGGTGAACCGCGACGACATCTTCATGCAGGGCGAGGCGGGCTACTTCTACCCGAAGGTCGACAACATCACCGGCATCCCCACGCCGGCCGGTGAGTCGTTCATCGCCCCGCAGTTCAAGGACAAGAAGATGACCGTCGACGTCGAGGGCGCGAAGAAGGCGCTGACCGAGGCCGGTTACACCTTCGACGGCACCACGTTGAAGGGCAAGGACGGCGCCCCCGTCACGATCGAGCTGACCGTGCCCTCCGGCTGGTCGGACTACGTCACCGACCTGGAGATCATCAAGGACAACTTCTCCAAGATCGGCATCAACGCGACGGTGAACCTGCAGAACGCCGACGCGTGGACCAAGGCCCTCGACACCGGCGACTTCGGTGCCGCGATGCACTGGACCAACAACGGCCTGACGCTGTACGACATCTACCAGTCCATCATGGACGGTGCGCTGTACAAGCCGATCGGCGAGGCAGGCGTGAACGGCAACTACGGCCGCTTCGAGAGCCAGGCCGCGACCAAGGCGCTGGACGACTTCGCGAACGCGCCCGACGAGTCGGTGCGCAACGCGGCACTGCAGGAGCTGCAGAAGATCTTCGTGCAGGAGATGCCCGTCATCATCACCTCCGCGGCCAACGGCGGCGGTCAGTACAGCACCAAGAACTGGATCGGCTGGCCGAGTGACCAGGACCAGTACGCTCCGGTGCAGCCCACCCTCGAAAACGCACTCGACATCGTCATGAAGCTGAGGCCTGCCTCGTGACGGCCGAGGTAGCGCCGGCGGTCTCCGGGGCGGTCTCGACAGAGATCGTCCTGGAGGCCGACGGCCTCACCAAGCACTTCCCGATCAGCAAACCGTTCTCGCGTGACAAGAAGGCCGTGCGCGCGGTCGAGGGCGTCTCGCTCCAGCTGCGCCGCGGCAGCGTCACGGCGCTCGTCGGCGAGTCCGGTTCCGGCAAGTCGACGGTCGCGCGGCTGCTCGCCCAGCTCTACCCGCTGACGTCGGGCGAGATCCGCCTGCACGGTGAGAACGTCGCCGTGCAGAAGGGTCTCACGCGCGGGCGGAAGTTCCGCGCGTACTGCCGCCGGGTGCAGATGATCTTCCAGGACCCGTTCGCCTCGCTCAACCCCGTGCACACCATCCGCTACCACCTGACCAGGGCCCTAACGATCCACGGCAACCGCGGCGACGACCTGGAGTCCTCGCTCGCGGACCTGCTGACCCGCGTGCACCTGACGCCGGCGGAGCGGTACCTCGACCGGTACCCGCACGAGCTCTCCGGCGGGCAACGGCAGCGCGTGGCGATCGCCCGCGCGCTGGCGGCGAGCCCGGAGGTGCTGCTGGCCGACGAGCCGGTGTCCATGCTGGACGTCTCGATCCGGCTCGGTGTGCTGAACCTGTTGCGGGATCTGAAAGAGCGCCTGCACCTGTCCATCCTGTACATCACGCACGACATCGCGTCCGCGCGCTACTTCGCGGACGAGACGGTCGTGATGTACGCGGGTCAGGTCGTCGAGGGCGGCGAGAGCGAGACCGTCACGCAGAAGCCCGCACACCCGTACACGCAACTGCTGATCGAGTCCGCACCAGACCCCGACCGCCCGGCGGTGGAGGAGAAGGACGGCGGGGCCGGCGAACCCCCCTCCCTGATCGCACCGCCGCCGGGCTGTCGGTTCCACCCCCGCTGCCCGTTCGCGATGGACGTCTGCCGCACCGAGGTCCCGCCGCGCTTCGAGCTGGGCGACGGGCACTTCGCGGCGTGCTGGCTGTACCGGGAGGAGGCGTCGTGAGCTACCTCCTCAAGCGCATCGGGTTCTACCTGCTCACGGTCTGGGCCGCGGTCACGATCAACTTCTTCGTGCCGCGGATGATCCCCGGCGACCCGGTGCAGGCGCTCATCACCAAGCAGCGCGGGCAGATGACGAGTGAAGCGGTCCGCTCGCTGTACGTCCTCTTCGGACTGGACAAGGACGAGAGCCTGGCGAGCCAGTACTTCTCCTACCTCGGCCAGCTCCTGCGCGGTGACCTCGGGATGTCGTTCACGTTCTTCCCGAGTCCGGTCGCGGACGTGATCGGCGACGGTCTGCCGTGGACCGTCGGGCTGGTCGGCATCACGACGGTGATCGGGTTCTTCCTCGGCACCGCCGCGGGCGCCGTCGTGGGCTGGCGGCGCGGCACGTGGGCGGACTCGCTGATCCCGGTCACCACGTTCGTCTCGTCGATCCCGTACTTCTGGCTCGGTCTGGTCGCCATCGCGCTGCTCACCGGCCCGGGGAGCTTTTTCCCCGCGTCCGGCGCGTACGAGATCGGCCTGGTGCCGAACTGGGACTGGCAGTTCATCGGCAGCACCGTCCAGCACGGCCTGCTGCCCGGCTTCACGATCCTGATCTCGTCGGTCAGCGGCTGGATCCTCAGCATGCGCAACATGATGGTGACGGTGTCGTCGGACGACTACGTGACCGTCGCGCACGCCAAGGGCCTGCCGGAACGCCGGGTGATGCTCGCCTACGCCGCCCGCAACGCGTTGCTGCCCAACGTGTCCGGCTTCGCGCTGGCACTCGGGTTCATCGTCGGCGGCACCTTGCTGGTGGAGATCGTGTTCTCCTACCCGGGCCTCGGCCTGCAGCTGTTCCAGGCGGTCGGTGCCAAGGACTACCCGCTGCTGCAGGGCATCTTCCTCATCATCACGCTGTCCGTGCTGCTGGCGAACCTCCTCGCGGACGTCGCCTACCTCGCGCTGGACCCCCGCACCCGCAGGGAGGGCTGATGCGCAACAACCCCAAGGCGCTCACCGGTCTGGTCGCGCTCGGCGTCTTCGTCCTGTTCGCCGTCGTCGGTCCGTGGCTCGCGCCGTTCGACCCGTCGACGCGCAGCAACGACCTGTTGCAGCCGCCGTCGTCCGCGCACTGGTTCGGCACGACCCACCTGGGCCAGGACATCTTCAGCCAGGTCCTCGTGGGCACGCGCAGCGTCATCTTCGTCGGCGCGGTGGCGGGCGTCGTCGCCACCGTGCTGTCGGTGCTGGTCGGCGTCACGGCCGGCTACCTCAGCGGGTCGGCCGGTGAGGGACTCTCCGCGCTGTCCAACGTGTTCCTGGTGATCCCGGCTCTGCCGTTGATCGTCATCATCACCTCGTCGCTGCCCGAGACGAGCAACCTCACGATCGCGCTGGTGATCGGCCTGACGTCGTGGGCGTGGAACGCGCGGGTGCTGCGCGCGCAAACGTTGTCGTTGCGCCGCAGGGACTACGTGGAGGCGGCGCGGGCGAACGGCGAGTCGACCTGGCGGATCATCCTGTTCGAGATCCTGCCGAACCTGACCGCCGTCATCGCGTCCGGTTTCGTCGGCACGGTGCTGTTCGCGGTCATCTCCGAGATCACGCTGGCGTTCATCGGCGTGTCCGACGCGGGCGGCTGGAACTGGGGCACGGTCCTGTACTGGGCCCAGTCGCAGCAGGCCCTCACCCAGGGCGCGTGGTGGTGGTTCGTCCCGGCCGGTCTGGCGATCGCGCTGCTCGGCACGGCGTTGTCGCTGGTCAACTTCGGCATCGACGAGTACGTCAACCCGCGCCTGCGCACCCGTTCCTCGACGCGGGGCGTGCGGATGCGCGTCGGCTTCACCCCCGTGCTCGCCAAGGAGACGTCATGAAGGAACGCATTCTCGAAGTGCGCGGGCTGAACGTCGACTACGGCCTCGGCCCCGAGTCGGTCCGCGCGGTCCGCGACGTCGACCTGACCCTGCACCGGGGCGAGGTCCTGGGCCTGGCCGGGGAATCCGGCAGCGGGAAGTCCACTCTGGCCTACGGCATGACCAGGCTGCTGCCGCCGCCGGGCATCGTGGCGGGCGGCGAGGTGATCTACACCCTCGACGACGGCTCGACCGTCGACCTGCTGCGGATCCGCGACGCGGACCTGCGGCGGCTGCGCTGGTCCGAGATCGCCATCGTGTTCCAGGGCGCGATCAACTCGCTCAACCCTGTGCAGCGGATCTCGACGCAGCTCGCGGACGTGCTCAAGGCGCACTCGGCCTGTTCGACGCCGAAGGCCCGGCAGGACCGCGCCCGCGAACTGCTCGGCCTGGTCGGCATCGCCTCCGACCGGCTGCACAGTTACCCGCACCAGCTCTCCGGCGGCATGCGGCAGCGGGTGATGATCGCGATGGCGCTCGCGCTGGAACCCCGTGTCGTGATCATGGACGAACCGACCACCGCGCTGGACGTCGTGGTGCAGCGCCAGATCCTGCGCACGCTCGTCGAACTGCGCGAGCGCCTCGGGTTCTCGGTCGTGTTCATCACGCACGACCTGTCGTTGCTGGTCGAGTTCTCGGACCGGATCGCGATCATGTACGCGGGCCAGGTCGTCGAGGAGGCGACGTCGGCCGACCTGTACCGCACTCCCCTGCACCCCTACAGCGACGGGTTGCTGCACTCGTTCCCGGCGCTGAAGGGCCCGAGGCGCGAGTTGTCGGGCATCGCCGGATCGCCGCCGGACCTGCGGTCGATGCCCTCCGGGTGCCCGTTCCACCCGCGGTGCGGCCGCGCGATGGACGTCTGCGGCACGCAGACGCCCGTTTTGGGGCAGAGCACGGCCGGCCGGTCGGTGGCCTGCTGGTTGCATCCGGTCTCGGTGGACATCAGGGTTCCCTGAAGGAACTCGGGGGTGTTACCTTCCTCGGCACGGGAACCGGGGAGGGAGTCCGATGACGTTCGTGAGGCGTTTCGACCACGTGGGGATCACCGTCGCCGACATCGACGCGGCGACGGCGTTCTTCGTCGGTCTGGGCCTGCGGGCCGACGACAAGATGGCCGTGGAGGGCGAGTTCCTCGACACGGTGATCGGGACGACCGGCGCGCGCACCGAGATCGTCATGCTGCGCACGCCGGAGGGCGGCACGACCCTGGAGCTCTCCAGCTTCACGCGGCCCGACCACCTGCCCGGCTCGCCCGCCGCACCGGCGAACGAGCTGGGCCTGCGCAACGTCGCGTTCGAGGTGACCGACCTCCAGGCGGCCGTCGACCACGCTGCCGCAAGCGGTTACGGCCTGGTAGGAGGCATTGGCGAGTACGAGGGCGTGTGGCGCATGGCCTACGTCCGCGGTCCTGAGGGGATCATCGTCTCGCTGGCCGAACGACTCGAAGGGCAGGACCCCCGATGAGCGTGACCGACGAGCAGATCCAGGCCCTGGCCGCGACCGCGAAGCCGTACAGCATCGCGATCCTCCACTGGGGACCGCGGCGGACGGTGGACGGCGCGGACGCGGTCGAACTCGAACACCAGCGGCGCATGGTGGCGCTGCGCGCCGACGGCGTGATCGCGGTCCTCTGCCCGGTGGTGTCGGACACCGTCGCCGGTGTCGCGATCATGACCGTCCCCGCAGAGGAGGCCGCGGAGATCATGGCCGGGGACCCGTGCGTGCAGGCGGAGATGATGCGCTGCGAGGTCCACCCGTGCCACGGCTTCCCGGGGGACGCGCTTCCCGGGTGAGCCGGTCCAGCGCCTGTGCCGACCGCGTGCCGGGATCGGCCGTGACCAGCACGACCTCCTGGTCGTCCTCCGGCACCAGCAGCACGTCGCAGTTCAGGTGCAGGGTGCCGGCCTCCGGGTGCTGGACGGTCTTGGCGCGGTGACCGGGAGCGTGGACCGGGCGCGTCCGCCAGATCCGCCGGAACTCCTCGCTGCCGGCGTGCAGGTCGGCGAGCAGGCCGGCCAGCCGCTCGTCGTGCGGGTAGCGGTCGGCGGAGCGGCGCAGCCGGGCGACGAGGACGTGCCCGAACTCCTCGGCGCTCGAACTCTCGTACGCGTGGCCCTCGCCCAGGAAGCGGCGCCGGGCGAGGTTCGTCCCACCGACGCAGCCGAGCACCGTCCCGGCCAGCGGGTTCCACGCCACCACGTCGTACGCCGCGTTCGTGACGATGGCGGCGGTCGCGGGCAGCCGTTCCAGCATCCCCGCCACGTGCGGGCGGACGTCGCTCGCCGCGGTCCCGCTGGGTGGCGCCAGCGCCCCGGCCAGGCGGAACAGGTGGCTGCGCTCGGCACGGGTGAGTCCGAGCGCCCGGGACAGCCCTTCCAGGATCGTGGGCGACGGGCGCGGGCCCCGCGCCTGTTCGAGGCGCGTGTAGTAGTCGACCGACATGTGCGCGAGCGCCGCCACCTCCTCGCGGCGCAGCCCCGGCGTGCGGCGATCGGCGCCCGTCTCCGGCGGGCGCAGGGCGTCGCGGCGGTCCCGCAGGAAGCGGGCCAGTTCCTGCCTCGGCATGCCACCTCCTCCGACTGGTACAGGTTATCCCTGGCAGCGCTCGCCGCCGAGCGGGACGGTGGTGGCATGAACGATCGCACCGCCCTGGTCACCGGCGCCAACAAGGGCATCGGCAAGCACATCGCCCGGCTGCTCGTCGCCGAGGGCTTCACCGTCCACATCGGATCGCGCGACCCCGGACGCGGACGGCTGGCCGCGGAGGAGGTCGGCGGCCTCCCCCTCGTCCTCGACGTGACCGACCACGACAGCATCACCCGCGCGGCGTCCCAGGTGGACAGTCTGGACGTGCTGGTCAACAACGCCGGGATCTCGCCGTCGCTCGCACCGCCCGCGGAGACCGGGCTCGACGAGCTGCGGAACACGTTCGAGACCAACGTGTTCGGGGTGGTGGCGGTGACGAACGCCTTCCTGCCCGCCCTGCGCCGGTCGCCGCACCCGCGGGTCGTGAACGTCTCCAGCGGCACGTCGTCGCTGGTCTGGAGCACGAACCCGAACCCGCAGTTCCCGCACGGCAACGGCGGCGGGGCCGCCTACCGCTCCTCCAAGGCCGCGTTGAACGCCCTGACCGTCTTCTACGCCCAGACCCTGACCGGCTTCAAGGTCAACGCGCTGGCCCCCGGTCTGCGGGCGACCGACCTGAACGCGCGCGCCGCGGCCGGCGGCGACCCGGCCGAGGCCGCGGCCGGAGCCGTCCGCCTCGCCCTGCTACCCGACGACGGCCCCACCGGGGGTTTCTTCTCCTGGGACGGGACGGCCGTGCCCTGGTGAGGCCGCGAGGAGCGTCGCCGCCTGGTCCCGGGCGTGCCCGATCGCGTCCGGGAACGTGCCGAAACCGTTGGCCACCAACGCGCCCTCGTGCAGCAGCAGGAGGGTCTGCCCCACCCGCTCCGCGTCCGGTGTGACGTCCCGGACCAGGTCGGTGAACAGGGCGAGCATCCACTCCTTCTGCCCGATGATGATCGGGTGCGCGGGGTGGGAGGTGTCGCTGATCTCCGCGTGGGCGTTGACCATGCCGCACCCCTTGGGGCTGTGCTGCGCCGCCCACGCGCGGGACGCGTCGAAGACTGCCAGCACGCGAGGTCCCTCGGCGGCGTCGAGGTACCCGTCCAGGAACACCCGCCAGCGTTCGTCGCGGTCGGCCAGGTACTCGACGACGATCTGCTCCTTCGAGCCGAACCGGTCGTAGAGCGTCTTCTTGGTGACCCCGGCCTCGGCGGCGATCAGGTCGACACCCACCGCGTGGATCCCGTGCTCGTAGAACAGCCTTCCGGCGGCCTCCAGGGCGCGGGAGGCCGCGGGCGTCATCGTGATCCGTCGTACCACCCCACCAGTATACCGATCTGTATAGTCATTCGGGTATACAGATCGGTATAGAGGAGGTGTGGTGGGTGAACTTCCTGCTCTCGGCGGCTTTCGTGCTCTGCTGGAGTTCCGGGTTCATCGGGGCCAAGCTCGGGGCGGGGAGCGCGTCCGCCGTCACGGTCCTGATGTGGCGCTTTCTGCCGCTCGCGGTCGTCCTGCTGGTCTTCGTCGTGGTCAGCAGGGCGTGGCGGGGCCTCGCACCGCGGGACCTGGGCCGCCAGGCGCTGATCGGGGTGCTGTCGCAGAGCGGCTACCTGCTCACCGTCTACCACGCGATCCAGCTCGGGGTCTCGAGCGGCACGACGGCGCTGATCGACGGGGTCCAGCCGCTGGTCGCGGGCGCGCTGGCCGGACCACTGCTGCACCAGTACGTCTCGCGCCGGCAGTGGCTCGGCCTGTGCCTGGGCGTGGCCGGCGTCGTGGTCGTCACCGGGGCCGACGCGGCAGCGAGTTCCGGGGTGGCGTGGTGGGCCTACCTCATCCCGTTCCTCGGCATGTTGTCGCTGGTGGCGGCCACGTTCCTGGAAGGCCGCTCACGGACGGAGGTGGCACCCTCGGTGGCGATGACCACGCACTGCCTCACGAGCGCCGTCGTCTTCACCGCGCTCGCCGTGGGCACCGGCAGCTCCGTCCCGCCCGCCGAGCCCGCGTTCTGGGGCGCGATCGCCTGGCTCGTGGTGCTGCCGACGTTCGGCGGGTACGGGCTCTACTGGATCATCCTCCGGCGTTCCGGGGTCACCCGCGTGAACACGCTGATGTTCCTCATGGCTCCGGTCACGGCCGTGTGGGGAGCTTTGATGTTCGGTGAGCACTTCGGCGTCCAGACCGCCGTGGGCCTCGCGCTCGGCCTGGTGGCCGTGGTCGTCGTTCAGCGCCAATCAGTTCCCGCGCACGCGTAGGCCGTCGAACGCCACCGTGGCCACCATGTCCGCGAGGTCGGCGGCGCTGAGACCGCCCTGCGGCCGGTACCACTCGATCACCGAGTTGACCATGCCGAACAGCAGCCTGGTCGTCGTCGCGGGGTTGATGTCCGGACGCAGGTCGCCCTCGGCCGCCGCGTCGGCCACCAGCGCCGTGACGATCTGGTCGAACTCGCGGCGGCGGGCCAGCGCCTCGCGCTCGGTCTCGCTGTTGCCGCGCACCCGCAGGAGCAGCGTCACGAACGGCAGCTGCTCGACCAGCACCGTGACACTGCCGCGGACGAGGTGCTCGAGGCGCTCGACCGCCCGGCCGCCGACGGTGTCGAGCTTGGTCACCTCGGCGAACAGGCCGTCGAGCGCTCGGTCGACGGCCAGGCGCAGGAGGGCCTCCTTGCCGGAGACGTGGTGGTAGATGGCGGACTTCGTGACGCCCAGCCGGTTCGCCAGGTCCTGGATGCTGGTGCCGTCGTAGCCGCGCTCGTAGAACAGCTCGGCGGCGGCCTTGAGCAGCGTCTCCAGGTCGTAGCCCGGGCGGCCGCGGCGCCTCGTCCCGCCGTTCTCCGTCGTGGTCATGCCGTGCAGTCTCCCAGTGCCGCGCTCACCGGGCGTGGAAGACCGGCGTCTCCTTGGCCAGGAACGCCTCCACCGCGCCCCGGTGGTCCTCGGTCACCCCGAGCCGCGCCTGCGCCGCGCCTTCCGCCGCGAGCACCTGTTCCCACGCGAAGGCGTTGGCGCGCTTGGCCTCGGCGTAGGCGAGGGTCGGGCCGGCGGCGAGACGCCCGGCCAGCTCCAGTGCGGCGGGCAGCACCTCGGCCTGGTCCACGAGCCTGCCCGCGACGCCCCACTCGACGGCCTGCTCGGCGCCGAACGGTTCGGCGAGCAGGACCAGTTCGGAGGCGCGGGCCGAGCCGACCGCGCGGGCCAGGGAAGCCGACAGGCCCGAGTCGCAGGTCAGGCCGATGCCCGTGAACGCCGTGCCGAAGCGGGCGGTGCGCGAGATGACCCGGAGGTCGCACGCGAGCGCGAAGCCCAGGCCGGCGCCCACGCAGGTGCCGTTGACCGCGGCGACGACCGGTTTCGGCATGGTGGCGAGCAGGGTGACGATCGGGTTGTAGTGCTCGTCGATGGTGGCGAACGCCGTCGTGGGGTCGTGCCGCAACGCCTCGGCGTGCTCGGCCAGGTCCTGGCCCACGCAGAACGCCTTGCCGGTGCCGGTGAGCACCACGGCGCGCACCGACGGGTCGGCGGCGGCCGCGGCGAGCTCGTCGCGCAGCGCGTTCTTCGCCTCCAGGGTCAGGCTCGGACGGCTCAGCGTCACCGTCGCCACCGCGCTCATCAGGACGTCTCCTTCACCGTGCGGCTCCGGCCGCGGAACTCGGCGATCACCGTGTCGCCACGCCTCACCGTGACGTCGTAGATGCCGGAACGGCCGCGCAGCACCACTTCCCGCGCCTCCGCGACCAGCACGTCACCGAGGCGGGCCGGTTCGAGGAAGTCGATCTGGAAGCCGGACGCGACGGTCACGCCGCCGTGGCTGTTGCACGCCACCGCGAACGTGCTGTCGGCCAGCGTGGCGATCAGGCCGCCGTGGCAGATGTCCCAGCCGTTGACCATGTCCTCGCGCACGCGCATCGAGACGCGGGCCGAACCGGGGCCGACGTCGTCGATCTCCATGCCGAGCGCCTTGCTCGCGGTGTCGGTCGCCCACATGGCGTCGGCGTGCTGACGTGCGCTCACCACTCGTAGAACCCCTCTCCGGTCTTGCGACCGAGCTTCCCCGCCGCGACCTTGTCCCGCAACAGTCGTGGCGGGGCGAAGCGCGGGCCGAGTTCGCGTTCGAGGTGTTCGGCGATGGCGAGTCGCACGTCGAGACCGACGATGTCGGTCGTGCGCAACGGTCCCACCGGATGCCGGTAGCCGAGGACCATGGCGCTGTCGATGTCC
Organism: Lentzea sp. HUAS12; assembly: GCF_024125735.1. Classification (NCBI taxonomy): domain Bacteria; kingdom Bacillati; phylum Actinomycetota; class Actinomycetes; order Pseudonocardiales; family Pseudonocardiaceae; genus Lentzea; species Lentzea sp. HUAS12. Next base: position 408,978 of record NZ_CP099738.1, on the reverse strand, counting down.
TCGGCCGAGGCGACGCCCTCCTCCACCATCCGCATGGCTTCCAGCGCGATGGCGACGCCCAGGCGGCTGCTCGCGAAGCCGGGTGAGTCCCGCACGGTGATCGCGTGCTTGCCGAGGCCGCGCACCCATTCCTGCGCCCGCGCCACCAGGTCGGCGGAGGTCCGCTCCCCCACCACGACCTCGACGAGGTCGCTCGCCGGCACCGGGTTGAAGAAGTGCAGTCCGATGAGGACGGACGGGTCGGGCAGGACACCGGCCAGCACGTCGATCGACAACGAGCTGGTGTTGGTGCCGATCACGGCGTCCGGCGCGGACCGCGTGATGGTGGCGAGCACGGAGTGCTTCAGGTCGACCAGTTCCGGAACGGCCTCGACCACCAGCGGTACCCCGCCGAGCGCCGCCGGGTCGGTGACCACGGTGACGGTGCCGGGGACCTCGACGCCCTTTTCGGCGGCCTTGGCGAGGCTCTTCTCCACACGGGCGCGGGCGGCGTCCGCGGCGGCCTCGGTCTCGACGACCGTCACCGCGCTCCCGGCCACGGCGAACGCGTGGGCGATGCCCGCGCCCATGCGGCCGCCGCCGTACACACCGACAGTTGCGGGAACGGTCATCGGGACTCCTTGCGGCGGTCGAGGAACGCGGTCATGCGGTCGGTCTTGTCCTGGGTCTCGAACAGGACGGCCTGGGCGAGGTCGTCGACGAACGGGTGCGCCTCGCGCGGCGCGTGGAAGACGGACTTGGTCAGGCGCAAGGCCAGTGGCGCCTGTTTGAGGATCCGGTCGGCAAGCCGGTGTCCCGCGGCCTCCAGGTCGTCCGCCACCTCGTTGAGCAGCCGGACGTCCAGCGCCTCCTGGGCGGTCAGGACGCTCCCGGCGAGCAGGATCTCCTTGGCCAGCGGCTCGCCCACCAGCTCGCGCAGCCGCCAGCAACCCCCTGCGGCGGCGAGGATGCCGAGGCCCGGCTCGGGGTTGCCGATCTTGGTCGTGGGCGTGCCGATGCGGAAGTCGCAGGCGTACGCCAGTTCGGCGCCACCGCCCAGCGCGTAGCCGTCGACCAGCGCGATGACCGGCATCGGCAGCCGGTGGACGCGGTCGAAGACACCGGAGTTGATGCCCCGCAACGCGTCGTCGCGGCGCCGCTCGCGCAGCTGCGCGATGTCCGCGCCCGCGGCGAACGTCCCGCCCTCACCGATGATCAACGCGAGCCGGGGGCGGCGTTCGAGCTCGGCGCAGGCCTCGTGCAGCGCCTGGACCATCGGCAGGTCGATCGCGTTGCGGACGTCCGGGCGGTTGAGCCGGAGCACGACGCGGTCGTCGTGCTCCTCCACCAGCAACGGCGCCGTCACACCCGCTCCAGCAGCAGGGCCGAGCCCTGGCCGACGCCGACGCACATGGTCGCGAGACCGCGGCGGGCACCCGCGCGTTCGAGGCGGCCCAGCAACGTGACGGCGAGCCGCGTGCCCGAGCAGCCCAGCGGGTGGCCCAGCGCGATGGCGCCGCCCTCGGCGTTGACGATCTCCTCGTCGAGTCCGAGGTCCCGCACGCACGCAAGCGATTGCGACGCGAACGCCTCGTTCAGCTCGACCGCGTCGAGGTCGTCGACGGACCACCCGGCGCGCTCCAAAGCCTTGCGCGTGGCCGGAACCGGTCCGATGCCCATGATCTCCGGAGCGACCCCGGCGTTCGCACCGGCCACGAGCCGCGCCCTCGGCCGCAGGCCGTGGGCGGCCGCGTACCGCTCGCTCACCACGATCACGGCCGCCGCGCCGTCGTTGAGGGAACTGGAGTTGCCCGCGGTGATCACGCCGCCCGGCCCGTGGATCGGCCGCAGTCCGGCGAGCTGCTCCAGGCTGGTGTCCGGACGCGGGCCCTCGTCCTCGGTGACCTCGCCGACCGCCACGATCTCGGCGGCGAACCGGCCGTTCTTGCGCGCGTCCACGGCCCGCTGGTGCGAGCGGTACGCGAAGGCGTCCAGTTCCTCGCGGGTCAGGTTCCACCGCTGCGCCACGCGTTCGGCGGTCTGCGGCATGGACAGCGTCGTGTCGGCGTCGAAGGCCGGGTTGGTGAACCGCCAGCCGATCGAGGTGTCGAACGAGGCACCGGGCCGTGCCCAGGCCTTGCCGGGCTTCTCCGTCACCCACGGCGCACGGGTCATCGACTCGACACCGCCGGCGATCACCACGTCCGCGTCCCCGGCGGCGATCATCTGCCGTGCCGTGGTGATGGCGGTGAGTCCCGAGGCGCACAGGCGGTTGACGGTGAAGCCGGGCACGGAGTCCGGCAGACCGGCGAGCAGACCGGCCATGCGGGCGACGTTGCGGTTGTCCTCGCCGGCCTGGTTGGCGGCGCCGAACACGATCTCGTCCACATCGGACGGATCGACGCCGGTGCGCTCGACGACGGTGCGCACGACCAGTGCGGCGAGGTCGTCGGGGCGGGTCCTGGCGAGCGCGCCGCCGAACCGGCCGATCGGCGTGCGGACGCCGTCGAGGAGGAAGGCCTCGGTCACGAACTGCTCCTGGATCTCAGGCGTCGAAGTCGACGGTCACGGTGTCGCTGACGGGGAACGTCTGGCACGTCAGCACGAAGTCCTGGGCGACCTCGCCGGGGTCGAGGGCGTAGTTGCGGACCATGTCGGCCTCGCCGTCGCAGATCTTGGCCCGGCACGTGCCGCACACGCCGCCCTTGCAGGCGAACGGCAGGTCGCCGCGCACCTGCTGCGCCGAGTCGAGGATGGTGGCGTCGCGGCGCATCGGTGTGGTCGTCTTGCGTCCGTCGAGCACGACGGTGACCTCGCTCGTGTCGCCCTCGACGACGTTCTCCGCGTGGCGCAGGGCCGGCGGTGGTTCGTCCACGTAGAACAGTTCGAAGTGGACTCGTTCGGCGGGGACGCCCAGCTCGGCGAGCACCGCGCGGGCGTCGGTGAGCATCTCGAACGGTCCGCAGAGCCACACGTGGTCCATCGCGGCGACCGGCACCAGCACCGTGAGCAGCTGCCGCAACCGGTCCGCGTCGAGCCGCCCGGAGAACAGCTCGACGTCCCGGGGTTCGCGGGACAGCACGTGCACCAGGTCGAACCGGCTGGTGTGCGCGTTCTTCAGGTCCGACAGCTCTTCGGCGAACATCACGGTGTTCGTGGTCCTGTTGCCGTACAACAGGGTCACGCGCGCGTCGGGGTTGGCCAGCACCGACGACGCGATCGACAGCATCGGCGTGATGCCCGACCCGGCGGCGATGCACAGGTGACGGCCCCCGGCGGCGGGGTCCGCGCGGAAGCTGCCCGAGGGCGCCTGCACCTCGACGGCGTCGCCCGGCCGCACGTTCCGCACCAGCCACTGCGAGAACAGCCCGCCGGGGATCTCGCGCACGCCGATCCGGGGCGCCTGCCCGACCGGCGCGCAGATCGAGTAGGTGCGGCGGTGTTCCACGCCGTCCACGACCTTGCGCAGGGTGAGCGACTGCCCGGCCGCGAACGCGAAGACGTCCCGCAGGTCGTCCGGCACGGCGAACGTGATGGCCGCGGCGTCGTCGGTCACCCGGTCGACCGCGGACACGGCCAGCGAGTGGAACGCCATGTCAGATCTCCTTCACGTGGTCGAACGGCTCCAGGCACGCGCGGCAGCGGTAGAGCGCCTTGCACGCGGTCGAGCCGAACTCCGAGGTCAGCTCCACGTCGCCGGACTCGCAACGAGGACAACGGATCGCGCGCCGGGTGGGCTTGAGCGCGAGCAGCACCGGGCCCTCGCGGCGGGCCGGTCCCGGAGGGGAGATCCCGGCCTCGGTGAGGGCCGCCCGGCCGCGTTCGCTGATCCAGTCCGAGGTCCAGGCGGGGCTCAGCGCGACGCGCACCTGAACGTCGGCGAACCCCTCGCGGTGCAGGGCGTGCACGAGGTCGTCGCGCATGGTCGCCATCGCCGGGCAGCCGGAGTAGGTCGGGGTGATGTCGACGACGACGGTGCCGTCCGCGAGGGCGACGTCGCGCAGGACGCCGAGGTCGGCGAGGGTGAGCATGGGCAGTTCGGGGTCGACGACGGTCTCGGCGACCTCGCGTGCCCGCGTCAGGTCGGGGGCGAGGGCGGCCGCGCCCTCCCCGGTCTTCGTCAGCACCGTCACCACAGCCCCCTGGGGTGGGCCCGCGCCACGCTCTGCATGTCGGCCAGCAGGTCGGTCAACGCCGCGGTGTGCCCACCCCCGCGTCCACCGTCCTCCGCCGCCGGTACCTCGGGCCGTTCCACCCGAGCCGCCGCGAACACCTGCTCCAGCACGACGTCGACCTCCGCCGGCACGTCCAGCGCCGACCACCACGGCCACAACGCGTCCACCGCCGTCAGCACCCGCCGCCGCGACTCCTCGGTCCCCCTGGCCAGCGTCACGAACCAGCGCGCCGAGAAGTCCCGGTGGTACGACAGCTCCTTGCGCCCCTTGGCCGCGACGGCCGCCAGCACGGCGTCGGAGTGCGTGACCAGCTGCTCGAACACCTCCAGCCGCCACGTGCTGAACAGCAGCAGCCGCGTGACCGTCTCGGCGAAGTCGCCGTTCGGCAGCTCCGCCAGCACGACGTTGCGGAACTGGCCGGCATCGCGGAAGAACGCGAGCGCGTCCTCCGCGGGCACCGGCGATCCCTCCGGCAACCCAGGCACGAGCGACGGGTCGGCGGCCGCGGCGCGGGCGAGCAGCAACCGCGCCTGGCCGAGGAGGTCGAGCGCGATGTTGGACAGCGCGATGTCCTCCTCCAGGTCGGGGGCGCGGCTGCACCACTCCGAAAGCCGTTGGGAGAGCACGAGGGCGTCGTCGCCGAGCATCAGGCAGTAGCGGGCGAGCCCCGCCGCGTCCACGCCCTCCGGCACGGTGGTGTCCACGCCGGCCAGCGGGTCCTCGAAACCGGTGCCGAACGCCCAGTGGGCGTCGTTCACCAGCAGATCGGCATCGTTGATCATCAAGGCCTCACATGTGCGGGACGTGCTCGGGGATGTCGTAGAACGTCGGGTGCCGGTAGACCTTGTCGCCGCTCGGGGCGAACAGCGGGTCCTTCTCGTCCGGTGACGACGCGGTGATCGCGTCGGCGCGCACGACCCAGATCGACACGCCCTCGTTGCGGCGGGTGTAGACGTCCCGCGCGTGCATCAGGGCGAGCTTGTCGTCCGGCGCGTGCAGCGATCCGACGTGCACGTGGTTGAGGCCGCGCTTGCTGCGCACGAACACCTCGTAGAGCGGCCACTCACTCACAGCTCTTCCTCCAGTCGAGCGAACGCCACGGCTGCCTCGCGCACCCACGCACCGTCGTCGTGCGCCTTGCGCCGGTGCCCGAGCCGCTCGGCGTTGCACGGCCCGTCTCCCTTGACCACGGCCCAGAACTCGTCCCAGTCGGGCTGGCCGAAGTCGTACGACCCGCGTTCGGGGTTCCACTTCAGGTCCGGGTCGGGCAGCGTCACGCCGAGCGCCTCCGCCTGCGGCACGGACATGTCGACGAACTTCTGGCGCAGGTCGTCGTTGGTGTCGCGCTTGATGCCCCACGCCATCGACTGCGCGGTGTTGGGCGAGGCGTCGTCGGGCGGGCCGAACATCATCAGCGCGGGCCACCAGAACCGGTTCACCGACTCCTGCACCATCGCGCGCTGCTCGTCGGTGCCGCGCATCATCGTCATCAGCAGCTCGTAGCCCTGCCGCTGGTGGAACGACTCCTCCTTGCAGATGCGGATCATCGCGCGGCCGTACGGGCCGAAGGAGGTGCGGCACAGCGGGACCTGGTTGCAGATCGCGGCGCCGTCGACGAGCCAGCCGATCGTGCCGACGTCGGCGTAGGACGGCGTCGGGTAGTTGAAGATCGACGAGTACTTCTGCTTGCCGGCCAGCAGCTTGTCCGTGAGCTCGCGGCGTGACGTGCCGAGCGTCTCGGCCGCCGAGTACAGGTACAGCCCGTGGCCCGCCTCGTCCTGGACCTTCGCCAGCAGGATCGCCTTGCGCCGCAACGAGGGCGCGCGCGAGATCCAGGCGCCCTCCGGCTGCATCCCGATGATCTCGGAGTGCGCGTGCTGCGCGATCTGCCTGACCAGCGTCTTGCGGTAGGCGTCGGGCATCCAGTCCCGCGGCTCGACCCGGTCGCCCCGCTGGATCGTCGCCTCGAAGTACTCCGCGAGCTCCGTCATCAAGCAGCTCCTCAACGATTTACTGACCGAACGGTCTGTTATACAGTGGCACACGAGAGCCGCGAAGTGCAACAGTCAGCGAAGGGACCCGCACAGTGACCGCACTGTTGGAGAGCTACGCCGCCGGCCGGTGGTTCCGCGCCCGGGCCGAGGGAGAACCGCTGCTCGACGCGGTCACCGGTGAAGAGGTCGCGCGGTTGTCGAGCGAGGGCCTCGACCTGCGCCAGATGACCGACCACGCCCGGCGCGTCGGCGGCCCGGCGATCCGCGAGCTGACGTTCCACCAGCGCGCCCTGCTCATCAAGGAGCTCGCCAAGCACCTCAGCGCGGACAAGGACTCGCTGTACGAGTTGTCGTACCGCACGGGTGCGACCAAGCGCGACTCGATGGTCGACATCGACGGCGGGTTCGGCACGCTGTTCAGCTTCGCCAGCAAGGGCGTGCGCGAGCTGCCGAACGACATCGTCGTGCTGGACGGCAACCTCGAACGCCTCGGCCGCGAGGGCACGTTCCTCGGCCAGCACATCTACACCTCACGCCCTGGTGTGGCGGTGCAGATCAACGCGTTCAACTTCCCCGTGTGGGGCATGCTGGAGAAGCTCGCGCCCGCGTTCCTCGCCGGCCTGCCGAGCATCGTGAAGCCCGCGTCGCAGACCTCGTACCTGACCGAGGCCGTGGTCCGCCGGATCATCGAGTCCGGCATCCTCCCCGAGGGCTCGCTGCAGCTGCTGTCCGGCAGCCCGCGCGGTCTGCTCGACGTGCTCGACGAGCAGGACTCGGTGGCGTTCACCGGTTCCGCGCACACCGCCGGGATCCTGCGCAATCACCCGAACGTCCAGCACAGCGGCGTGCGCCTGCAGGTCGAGGCGGACTCGCTGAACTGCTCGATCCTCGGCCCCGACGTGCGGCCGGAGGACCCCGAGTTCGACCTGTTCGTCAAGGGCGTCGTCGCCGAGATGACCGTCAAGGCGGGCCAGAAGTGCACGGCGATCCGGCGCGCGATCGTGCCGGAGCAGATCGCCGGCGAGGTGACCGAGGCCATCGCCGCGCGCCTGGCGAAGATCACCGTCGGCAACCCGGCCGACGAGAGCGTGCGGATGGGCGCGCTGGCGTCGCTCGGGCAGCGCGACGAGGTCCGCAAGGCCGTCGAGTCGCTGCGCAACTCCGCCGAGATCGTCTTCGGCGACCCGAACGACGTGCAGCTCGTCGACGCGGACGCCGAGCGCGGCGCGTTCCTCTCCCCCGTGCTGCTGCGCGCCCGCGCGGACGCCACCGAACCGCACGACGTCGAGCCGTTCGGCCCGGTCAGCACCGTGATCACCTACCGCACCACCGCGGAGGCCGTGGAACTCGCCGCCCGCGGCAAGGGCAGCCTGGTGGGCTCGGTCGTGACGCACGACCCCGCCGTCGCCCGCCAGGTCGTGCTGGGCGTAGCGCCGTGGCACGGCCGGATCCTGGTGCTGGACCGCGACGACGCCAAGGAGTCGACCGGGCACGGATCCCCACTCCCGATGCTCGTGCACGGCGGTCCCGGCCGTGCCGGTGGCGGCGAGGAGCTGGGCGGCGTGCGCGGCGTGCTGCACCACATGCAGCGCACCGCGATCCAGGCGTCGCCGGACATGCTCACGGCGATCACCGGCCGCTGGACCACCGGGTCGCAGCGCCTGGCCGACGACGTGCACCCGTTCCGCAAGTCGTTGGCGGAGCTGAAGATCGGTGACTTCGTCGAGTCGGGCACGCGGCAGGTCACGCTCGCCGACATCGACCACTTCGCCGAGTTCACCGGCGACACGTTCTACGCCCACACCGATCCCGAGGCGGCGGCCGCGAACCCGTTGTTCGGCGGGATCGTGGCGCACGGCTACCTGGTGGTGTCGCTCGCGGCCGGGCTGTTCGTGGAGCCGAACCCCGGTCCGGTGCTCGCGAACTTCGGCGTGGACGGCCTGCGGTTCCTGACGCCGGTGAAGGCGGGCGACACGATCTCGGTGACGTTGACGGTCAAGCAGATCACGCCGCGGTCCAACGCCGAGTACGGCGAGGTGCGGTGGGACGCCGTGGTGACGAACCAGGACGGGGACCCGGTCGCCACCTACGACGTCCTCACACTGGTGGCCAAGAACTAGAACGGGAGGACGGGGCAGCCGCAGGCCGCGGCTGCCCCGGGCGGGCCGCTCAGAACGGCAGGAGCGGCCCCGCCCCGGTCGTCAGCAGGCCGTGGTTCTCGACGGTGAGGTACGACGTGGTCTGGGCGTGCCGGGCACCGACGTTGAGGTCCCGCCAGAACCGCTGCAACGGGTTGTCGAGGGCGAAGGCGCTGGAACCGTGCAGGTCCAGCAGCAGGTCGACGGCGCGCTGGAACTGCTGGAGGACGGAGACCAGCTCCATCCGCAGCGCGGACCGCCGCACGTCGGTGACCTCCTCACCGGGAACCTGGTCGGTGATGCGGCCCGCCAGGGCGAGCAACCGGTCGGCACCGCTGGTCACCATGTGCTCGGCCGTGGCGAACACGTGCCCCGCCGAGGCCCTGCACTGTCCTGCCCGCGTCCAGCAGCCGGCGCGCGAGCGCGCTCCCCGCCGATCCGGCGCCGACGATGACGTAGTCGCTGCTGCGCATGGCAACCCTCTCCACTCGGTGACGGGTGCCACTGTGTGACGCGGACGGGCCCGCGAGTTGACGTGCGGCGCACCGGAGTTGCCGTCTCGCGCACCCGCCGCGGAACGCGATCACCGCGTGGGACGATGACGGGGTGAGCGAGACACCCCGGCGCGGGCGCTGGCAGACGCCCTACACCCTCGAGCGGTTGCTGGAGGTCGCCGTGCGGGTGTTCACCGAACGCGGTTACGACGGCACGAGCTTCCAGCACCTGACCCAGGCGTCCGGGCTGTCCAGGTCCTCGATCTACCACCACGTCGAGAGCAAGGAACAGCTGCTGCGCCTGGGCCTTGAACGCGCGCTGGAACCGTTGATGGCCAGCACCACCGAGGAGGGCGCGACCACCGGCCGCGCCCTCGACCGCCTCTCCTACCTGATCAAGCGCAACGTCGAGATCCTCGCCGCCGAACTGCCGTACGTGAAGCTGCTGCTGAGCGTGCACGGCAACACGGAGACCGAGCGGTGGGCGCTCGAACAGCGGCGCACGTTCGACAAGGTGATCGCCGGGGTGGTGCAGGAGGCGATCGACGAGGGGGACGTGCGCGCCGACCTCGACGCGCGCACCACGGCCCGGTTGTTGTTCGGCACGATCAACTCGCTGGCCGAGTGGTACAAGCCGCAACGCGGGCGCAGGCCGGGTGAGCTCGCGGACCAGATCTGCGCGATGATCCTGCGCGGCATCCAGACCTAGGTCACCTCAGCCCCGACACGGCGGTCGGCACGGCCCTGGTGACCTTGATCTGGTCCACCAGCAGCAGCTCCCGCACGGCGGGACCGATCTCCTGCTGCCACCGCTCGCTCTCGTAGACGTTGGCGTACAACGCGATCCGCTCCTCCTCGTCGGCGAACCGGCGGATCCAGACGTAGCCGTCCGGGTCCTCCTCGTCGACGAACGACGCGGTGACCGACATCCCCTGCTGCACCTGGAAGGGGATGACGACCTCCTCCATGTACCGGACCCAGTCGTCCCGCCGCCCCGGCCGGGTCTGGTACCGGCGGATCTCGTAGAACATCAGCTGCTCCAATGGTTTCAGCGTCAGGAAACGCGCAGGACGAGCTTGCCACGGGTGCGGTTGGACTCACCGCGGGCGTGGGCCCGGGCGACCTCCTCGAGCGGGAACGTCTCCTCGACCTCGACCACCACCTCGCCGGCGTCGATCAGCTCGGCGATGCGGGCGAGCGCGGGACCGTCCGGCTCGACCAGGAAGGCCGAGACGCGCAGGCCCTTCGCCTCACCGGCGGCGACCAGTTCGGGTGACGCCCCACCGGGGACGGCGACGAGGAGACCACCGGGCCGCAACACCTCCAGCGACCGGGTGCTGGTGTGGTCGTGGCCGTCGCCGACGAGGTCGATCACGACGTCGACGTCGGACACCACGTCCTCGAACCGGACCTCGGTGTAGTCGACGACCTCGTCGACGCCGAGCTTCGTGAGCCAGTCGTGGCTGCGGGCGCTGGCGGTGCCGATCACGTGGGCGCCGAGGTGCTTCGCGAACTGGACGGCCAGGTGGCCGACTCCGCCCGCGGCGGCGTGGACGAGAACGCGCTGGCCGGACGTGACGTGAGCCGTGTCCACCAACGCCTGCCACGCCGTCAGCGCGGCCAGCGGGACCGCCGCCGCCTGCTCGTGGCCGACGCTGGAGGGCTTGAGGACGAACTGCCGCGCGGGCGCGGTCACGTACTCGGCGTAGGCACCGGCCTGCCGCGGGAACCACGGCATGCCGTAGACCTCGTCGCCCTCCTTCAGCGTCGTGACGCCGAAACCGACCTTCTCCACGACACCGGACACGTCCCAGCCGAGGATGAACGGCGGTTCCCCGAGCACACCGGCCATCCCGCCACCGGCGCGGGTCTTCCAGTCGACGGGGTTGATCCCGGCGGCGTGCACCTTCACCCGGACCTCGGTCGGCAACGGCTCCGGACGCGGCACTTCCCGCACCGACAGCACCTCGGGACCGCCGAGGGCGTCCTGGACCACGGCGCGCATCGATGATTCAGACACTGGACTCTCTCCCTGGGTCACGCTCTCGGGAAGTTCTCTCCCCTGGCTCCAGCAACGTATCCCCAGGGTTATAGTTACCCGCAAGGGCTAGTACTTCCCATCGGGAAGCATGCAGGTGAGAGGCTCGCAATGACCACTGTATGTCTCACAGGGCAGCATTCCGACCACGACGTGTACGCCGCGCAGTGCCCGTGCCGGGCGATGCTCGACCTGCTGGCGAACAAGTGGTCGGCACTGGCGATCGGCGCGCTGGAGGAGGGCCCGCAGCGGTTCGGCGAGCTGCAGCGACACCTGCAGGGGGTCAGCCCGAAGGTGCTGACCCAGACCCTGCGCCGGCTGGAGGAGTTCGGTTTCGTCGACCGCACCATCTACCCCGCCGTGCCGCTGCACGTGGAGTACTCGCTCACCGAACTGGGGAGCAGCGCGGCGGTGCCGTTGCGGATGCTGCGGGTGTGGGTGGAGGACAACATCGACAACGCGGCGAACGCGGGCGTGCCGGAGGCGTCCTGCGCCGCCGACTAGCGCCTGCCGATCGCGCGCAACGGAGGCATGACAGCAGTTGATCGACCAGGTCTCCCCGAACCCGTTTTCCCTTGCGGGACAAGCCATAACAGCCCTGCGAGCGCCTCCGTTCGGTCCATGGCCCGCGGTTCTCCGCGGCGGGATACTCCGAACCATGGAAGAAACACCTGTGTCCAAACGAAATTCAGAGATCACGGAGACCGGAGAGGCGACCTCGCCGAAGTCGGCGGTGGCGGGCGGCAAGGCGGCCGCGGACGTCCAGCCGCCGCTCGCGAGCGAGCTGGCCGAGCGGATCGCCGCCGGCCTCGCCGCCGACCTCGCCGAGGCCGCGAAGGCCGATCCCGCGCAGTGGGCGCAGGTCAGCGAGCACGACCTGCTGACCTGGATCGCCGAGGACACCAAGGCGGCGCTCGCCGAGCTCGCCGCGGGCGGTTTGACGGAGGAGGGGCGATGACCTCGATGGTGTGGGCACTGCGCCCGCAACTCCGGTACGTCGTGCGCCAGTCGGTGCGGCGCTCCTTCGCGACCGCCGCACCCCTCGTTCCCCGTGCGCAGGACTGGGTCCAGTGGGCGCAGCAGGCGCGCTGGGCGAACTATCTGAACCAGGAAGTGGTCAGGTCGCTGCTCGCGATGACCACGCCGGCATGGCTGGCCACTTGGCGCACACGCCCCTCCACGCCCGGCACCGGCACGCCGGGCGGGGCGCCCGCGGGTGGCTCGGACAGACCCGCGGGGAGGTCGAGACGGCTGTCGGTCGCGGACCTGCTGTGGATGATAATCAACGAGCCGGGGAAGTACGTGGTGCACCGCACGTACGACCGAGACGTCGGCGAGCTGCGGGAGGGCACGGTGATCGATGCCAGGTACCCCGCGGGCACGGACGACAACAACGCCCCGGCCGGCATCTACGTCATCCCCGGCCTCGTCGGCGTCCCGTACGGCGACCTGTGCGTGCTCTTCGAGAAGGTGTCGCCGCACTACCACTTCGGTTCGCTCGCGAGGACCGCGGACGCCCCGAACGCGAACAAGGAGGAACTGCTCAGCACCGAGAGCATCAGTGTCGAACACGCGGTCGGCTGTTACACGGCCAAGGACGCGGAGGAGGCGAAAAGCAGTACGAGGCGTACAAGAAGGCCGCCTTGAAGAAGTGACCCGCCCCGGGGTGCGCTCCTGAACCACGAACGCGCCCCGTCTCTGGTGTGGTCACCGCGGCGATCACACCAGAGCCGTCCCCCAGGACCTCAGCTGGGCCACACCGGCGTGTCGACGAGTCCCGCGAACTGCGGCACGACCTGGTCGTACCGCGGCTCACGCGGCACGACCACGGACGCCTCGGGGCGCGGTGCCGCCGGAGGTGTGGCGAGCACGTACTTGGCGTAGAGCTCGTCGAAGATCGGTGTTCCGGTCATGCAGAGCATGGTGAGGAGACCAGATCACGGATTCCGTCACAACGGGGCTAAACCGCTGGATCAGGTGACAAACGCGCTCACCTGGGTGGTCGCCGGTCCACGATCCGCTTCATCTTGCCCACGGAACGTTCGATCCCGCCCGGCGCGACCACCTCGACCGCGACCGTGACACCGATCGAGTTCTTCACGAGCTTCCTGAGCTCGGCCCCCGCGTCTCCCGCGACGGCGTCCTCGCGGTGCTCGACCAGGACGGTCAGGTCGTCGAGGTTGCCCGTGCGGCTCAGCACGCACTGGAAGTGCGGCGAGAGCGCCGGCACGCGCAGGATCAGCTCCTCGATCTGGGTCGGGAAGAGGTTCACGCCGCGCAGGATGATCATGTCGTCGGTGCGGCCGGTGATCTTCTCGATGCGGCGCATGGACCGGGCGGTGCCCGGCAGCAGGCGGGTCAGGTCGCGGGTGCGGTAGCGGATGATCGGCATGGCCTGCTTGGTGAGCGAGGTGAAGACGAGCTCGCCCTCCTCGCCGTCGGGCAGCACCTCACCGGTGACCGGGTCGATGACCTCCGGGTAGAAGTGGTCCTCCCAGACGTGCAGGCCGTCCTTGGTCTCCACGCACTCGCTCGCCACGCCCGGCCCGATCACCTCGGACAGGCCGTAGATGTCCACGGCGTGCATGTCGAGGCGGCGCTCCATCTCGGCGCGCATGTCGTTGGTCCACGGCTCGGCGCCGAAGATGCCGACCTTCAACGACGTCGAGCGCGGGTCGACGCCCTGGCGCTCCATCTCGTCGATGATCGAGAGCATGTAGGACGGCGTGACCATGATGACGTCGGGCTCGAAGTCGCGGATGAGCTGCACCTGGCGTTCGGTCATGCCGCCGGACACCGGGACGACCGTGCAGCCGAGCTTCTCCGCGCCCGCGTGCGCGCCGAGGCCGCCGGTGAAGAGCCCGTAGCCGTAGGCGTTGTGCAGGACGTGCCCCTGACGCCCGCCGGCCGCGCGGATGCTGCGCGCCACCACGGTCGCCCACGTGCCGAGGTCGTCGCGCGTGTAGCCGACCACGGTCGGGCGGCCGGTCGTGCCGGAGGAGGCGTGCACGCGCACGACCTCCTGCCGCGGCACCGCGAACATGCCGAACGGGTAGTTGTCGCGCAGGTCGGCCTTGGTGGTGAACGGCAGCTTCGCCAGGTCCCCCAACGTCTTCACGTCGTCGGGGTGCACGCCCGCCGCGTCGAAGGCCGCGCGGTAGTGCGGCACGTTCTCGTACGCGTGCCGGACCGACCACCGCAGCCGTTCGAGCTGCAACGCGCGCAGCTCGTCCACCGACGCCGTCTCGATCGGCTCCAGGTCACCCGGCCGAGGGCTCAGGTCCAGCATCACGTCCTCCTCGTCGCCCGTTGCCGGGCAGGGTAGTTGACCGAACGAACATTCGGTGAGTATTGACCGGCGTGACCGGCGTCTCAGCGAGGAGACAGCAGTGACCACAGCGACGTTCGAGGCCTGGGAACACAGCATCTGCGGCACCTTCGTGCCGCCGCGTGTCGGACGCGGCGAGCTTCAGCGGTGACGTCGGGTCCGCGCCGCTGGGCTCGGTCCTGCTGGCCGAGGTGGCGGCCTCGCACGCCGTCGCCGAACGCACCCGGCGGCTGATCCGCCAGGACGACCGGCGGGCCCGGCTGCCGCCCGGCGACCTCGCCATCTACGACACCTCCCGGCCGTACCGCATCTCGTTCAGCGACGACTTCCGCATGACCATCGCCATGTTCCCCCGCAGGCTCGTCCGGCTGCCAGAGCACCAGATGGCCGGGCTGACCGCCGTGCGCCTCGCGGGCGACACCGGGCCGGGCTCGCTCATCGCACCGCTGATGAAGGGCCTGAGCGCGGAGCTAAGCGCGCACTTCGTCTCCGTCCGCCACCTGCAGAAGGTCTTCGAGGCGGAGGGCATCTCGGTGTCGGCGATGATCCGCGGCCGCCGCCTGGAACGCTGCCGCCGCGACCTCGCCGACCCGCGGTGCGCCGACGTCCCGATCGCGAACGTCGGCCACCGCTGGGGTTTCACCGATCCGGCGCACTTCTCGCGGCTCGTCCGCGGCGCGTTCGGCCCGTCGCCGCGCGAGTACCGCAAGAACCGTCCTCAGAGGACGATCGTCACGACCTTCTCCTCGGTGCTGGCGAGGATGCCGGACCAGCCGAGCTCACGACCGACGCCGCTCGACTTCATGCCGCCCCGGGGAAGGGCGGGGTCGATGGCCGCCCACCCGTTGACCCACACCGCACCCGCGCGTCCCGTTCCACGAGTTCGGCGAGCCGGTTCAGCAACACCCCGCGCGTGACACCGGGTGTGTCGCCCCAGGCACCGTCCAGCGCGGCACGGGCGGCTCGCACCGCCCGGTCCACGTCCGCGGCGCTGCCGTGCGAGACCCTGGCCGGCACCTCGCCGGTCGCGGGGTTGAGGTCCTCGAACGTCTCCGCCGCGTCCGGCCAGGTGCCGTCGACGAACAGGCCGGTGGTGAACCCCGTCCGCGGCTCGGCGGTGAGTGTCATGGCGTCCTCCTGCGATGCGTGCCGGTGCTTGCCGTCACGCTCGCAGGAGGCCGCTGCCGGGACTTGTGCGTGGACGCACGTGGCTTGACCGGTGGCGCTAGAGGTCCGCCATCGCCGACTTCGGGTTCTCGACGCAGTCGGCGACGAACCGGATGAACCCGCCCGCGGTGCCGCCGTCGCACACCCGGTGGTCGAACACGAGCGAGAGCTGCACGATGTGCCGCACCGCGATCTCGCCGTCGACCACCCACGGCCGCGGCAGGATCCGGCCCATGCCGAGGATCGCGACCTCGGGGTGGTTGATGATCGCGGCGCTGCCGTCGACCCCGAGCACGCCGTAGTTGTTGAGGGTGAAGGAACCCGAGCTGAGCTCGGCCGCTGTCGCGGTGCCCTCGCGGGCGGCGGCCGTGAGCCTGCGGATCTCGGTGTCGAGGCCGCGCATGCTCAGCCGGTGCGCGTCCCTGACCGACGGGACGACGAGTCCGCGGTCGGTCTGCGCGGCGAGGCCGAGGTTGACGCCGTCGAGGTGGGTGATCTCGCCGCGGTCGGTGTCGACGCGGGAGTTCAGCTCGGGGAAGCGGGCGAGCCCCGCCACGACGAACCGGGCGACCATCGCCAGGAGTCCCGGCGCCGCACCGGTCTCCTTCAGCTCGGCGCGGAGTTCGAGCAACGCGGTCGCGTCGACGTCCACCCACGTCGTCGCCTCGGGGATCTCCGTGCGGCTGCGGGTGAGCGTGGCCGTGACGGCCTTGCGCATGCCGGTCAGCGGCACGCGGGTGCGGATCGGCAGGCCGGTGCGCTGGTCCACATCGGACACCACCGCGGCCGGCACCGGCACCGGCTCGGGAACGACGACCGCCGCCTCGACGTCGCGGCGGGTGATCAGGCCGGCGGGCCCGGTGCCGGTCACCGCGGTGAGGTCGACGCCGTTGTCCTTGGCGAGCCGGCGCACGATCGGCGACTGCACCGCGGGGCGTTCGCCGGTGGGCGCCACCGCCGGCGTGGAACGGGCAACGGCCTTCCTGCGGCGGCGGGAGGTGCTCGTCTCCGAGGTCCCGTAGCCGATCAGGACGTTGCCGGAACCGGCGCGCTCCTCCTCGACGTAGGTCTCGGCGGCGGACTGCCCGGGACCGACCGAGATCAACGGAGACCCGACCAGGAGGGTCTCGCCCTCCTCGCCGTGCAGCCGCGCGACCACACCGCCGAACGGCGACGGCACCTCGACCATCGCCTTCGCCGTCTCGACCTCCGCCACCGGTTCGTCCACGGCGACGGGGTCACCGGTCTTGACGAGCCACCGGACGAGCACGGCCTCGGTCAGCCCCTCGCCGAGGTCGGGCAGGTCGAACACCTGGGTGCTCATGCGGCGTCCTCCCACTGCAACGTGTCGACGGCGTCTAGGACCCGGTCGACGCCGGGCAGGAAGTGGTGCTCCAGCTTGGGTGCCGGGTAGGGCACGTCGAAGCCGGTGACGCGGCGGACCGGGGCTTCCAGGTGGTGGAAGCAGCGCTCCCCCACCCGTGCGGCGATCTCCGAGGCCACCGAGGCGAAACCGGGTGCCTCGGCGACGACGACCGCGCGGCCGGTCTTGCGGACCTCGGCGCAGACGGTCTCGTCGTCGAACGGGACGATCGAGCGCAGGTCGACCACGCCGAGGTCGCGTCCCTCGGTCGCGGCCTGCTCGGCGGCGGCCAGCGCGACCGGCACGGACGGGCCGTACGCGATCAGCGTGGCGTCCTTGCCGGGACGGCGGACCACCGCGCGGCCGATGGGCGGCACGGGCACCGCCACGTCGACCTCTTCGCGGGCGAAGTAGTGCTTCTTGGGCTCCAGGAAGACGACCGGGTCGGAACCGGCGATCGCCGCGCGCAGCAGGCCGTACGCGTCGGCGTTGGTGGCCGGCGCGACGACGGTGAGTCCAGGGGTGTGCGCGTAGTAGGCCTCGGACGAGTCGCAGTGGTGCTCCACGCCGCCGATGCCGCCCGCGTAGGGGATGCGGATGACGATCGGCAGCCGGACCTTGCCGCGGGTGCGGTTGCCGAGCTTGGCGACGTGGCTGACGATCTGCTCGAACGCCGGGTACGCGAAGGCGTCGAACTGCATCTCGACGACCGGCCGCATGCCGTTCATGGCCATGCCGACCGCCATGCCGACGATGCCGGACTCGGCCAGCGGGGTGTCGAAGACCCGGCTCTCGCCGAACTCGCGGTGCAGGCCGTCGGTGACGCGGAAGACGCCGCCCAGCTGGGCCACGTCCTCGCCGAACACCACGACGGAGTCGTCCTCCGCGATGGCGTCCCGCAGCGCGGCGTTGATCGCCTGCGCCATGGTCATCTTCTCGGCGGTCATCAGGCCTCCTCGGCGTCGAGCTCGGCCCGCAGCGCCGCGCGCTGCTCCGCCAGCTGGGGCGTGGGGGTGGAGTAGACGTGGGCGAAGATCTCCTCGGGGTCGACGACCGTCTCGGCGCCCACGCCGGAGCGGACCGCGGCCGCCATCTCCTCCGCGGCGGCGGTGATCTCCCGCTCATGTTCGTCGTCGAGCGCGCCCACCGACGTCAGGTAGGTCCTCACGCGCAGCAGCGGGTCGCGCGGGAGCCACTCGGCGACCTCGTCGTCCTCGCGGTAACGAGTGGCGTCGTCGGCGTTGGTGTGCGACTCGATGCGGTAGGTGTCGGCCTCGACCAGCGTCGGCCCCTCCCCCGCGCGAGCACGGGCGACGGCCTCGCCGAGCACCTTCTCGAGCACCGGCAGGTCGTTGCCGTCCACGCGGAAGCCCGGCATGCCGTAGCCGATCGCCTTGGCCGCCAGCGACGGCGCGACCGACTGACGCGCAAGAGGGACCGAGATCGCGTACTTGTTGTTCTGCACGAAGAACACGACCGGCGCGTTGAAGACGGCGGCGAAGTTGCAGGCCTCGTGGAAGTCGCCCTCGCTCGTCGCGCCGTCACCGCACAGCGCCATGACGACCGTGTCCTCGCCCTTGAGGCGTGCCGCGTGAGCGACACCGACGGCGTGCAGCAACTGCGTCGCGAGCGGGGTGGCCTGGGGCGCCACCTTGTGCTCGTTCGGGTCGTAGCCGCAGTGCCAGTCGCCGCGCAGCAACGTGAGCACCTCGACCGGGTCCACCCCGCGGGCGGCGATCGCGGCCGTGTCGCGGTAGGTGGGGAACAGCCAGTCGCCGTCCGAGAGAACGGACGCGCACGCGACCTGGCACGCCTCCTGGCCGCGCGAGGACGGGTACACCGCCAGCCGTCCCTGACGGACCAGCGCGCCGCACTGTTCGTTCAGCCGCCTGGCGAACACCAGCTTGCGGTACCCCTCGAGCAGGGCCTCGGCGTCGGGTTTCGACGCTCCCCTGACCAGGCGACCGTTCTCGTCCAGCAGCCGGGCCGGGGTGATGGCCGCCTTGAGCTGACCGGCACTCATCCGCACCTCCACGAGCAGTTACACCAGGCCCGAATGTTGCCTATATTGGTGGCCAATCGGCTAGGTCCGAGCCCAAGTGCGAGACGATTGACTTCTCGCTTCGATTCAGCCGGTCCAGTTGGACCGGTGCGCAGCCCTTTTGCCCCCGGGAGTGAGACACGTGGACGCGGAACTGGACGAGGTCGACCGGCGGATCCTCGCCGAACTGGAGGCGGACGGGCGGTTGTCGGGGCGTGCGCTGGCCGAACGCGTGACGATCTCGCGCGCCAACGCCTACGCCCGGTTCGACCGCCTCGTGGCGGACGGCGTGATCACCGGCTTCCACGCGCGGGTGGACCCGGTGAAGGTGGGTCTCGCGACGTCCGCGTACGTGGCGATGACGGTGCGGCAGAACGACTGGCGGGACCTGCAGGTGCGGCTGCGGGCCATTCCCGAGGTGCGGCACATGGCGCTCATGGGCGGCGAGTTCGACGTGATGCTGCTCGTCAGGGCGGCGGACAACGACGCCCTGCGCCGCGTCGTCCTGGAGCAGCTGCAGAACATCCCCGGAGTGCTGTCGACCAAGACGTTCCTGATCTTCGAGGACGTCGAGAACTGAGCTTCGCGTCACATCGGGTGGAAGTTGACACCGGTGTCAACGAATAGCTTCGAACCGTCCGCACGATGACAGTTCGAGGAGTGAAGCGCGATGAGCAAGGCGTTGGGGTACAAGGCTTTCGGCGATGCCGGCGAGCAGGTGTCCTTCGACCGGCCCGACCCCGTGCCCGGTCCCGGCGAGGTGCTCGTCCGCGTCGCCGCCGCCGGGGTCAACCCGCTCGACCACAAGCTGCGGTCCGGGCACGCCCCGTTCATCAACGGCGAGCTGCCGTTCCCCCAGGTGCTCGGCATGGAGGCGGCCGGAACCGTGCTCGCGGTGGGCGAGGACGTGACGGGCCTGGCCGTCGGCGACCGGGTCACCGGGTTCGCGCTGACCGGCGCGGGCACGTACGCGGAGACGACGCTGCTGCTCGGCACGTCCACGGCCCGCATCCCCGACGCGCTGCCCGACACCTGGGCGGCGACGATCCCCGTCGCCGGCACGACGGCGCTGGACGTGCTCGACCAGCTCGACCTGCCCGCCGGATCCTCGTTGCTGGTCAACGGGATCGGCGGCGGCGTCGGCATCGCGGTGGCGCAGCTCGCGCGGGACCGCGGCCTGGTGGTGACCGGCACGGCGAGCACGGCGAAGCGGGACCTCGTCACGTCGACCGGCGCAACGTTCGTCGACTACACGCAGGGAGACGTCGTGGAACTGCTCCGCGCCGCGGCACCGGACGGCTTCGACGCCCTGGTGGACAACGTCGGCGGCGACCCGATGCGCGCCGTGGCGCCGCTGGCCAGGAAGATCGTCTCCATCGGGGACTTCTCCGTGGGCGAGGTCGGTGGCGTGGTGGTGGAGCGCCGGGTCGACCGGGCCGGCCTCGAACGCGTCGCCGAGCTCATGGTGGCGGGCAAGCTCGACCCGCACATCACGGCGACCTACCCGCTGTCGCGGGCCGACGAGGCGTTGGCGCTCGTGGAGTCGTTGCACGCCAAGGGCAAGCTCGTCATCGACCTGAGCCTCTGACCCGGCTCACCCGGCCCCGATCTCGCGCCGGTACCGGGTGTTGGTCTCGATCAGCTCGTCGAGCGCGGCCCTCGCCTCGACGAGCCGGGCGATGTCGGCGGTCAGCCGGTCGCGTTCCCCCACCATGGCGGTGAAGGCGTCCTCGGCGATCTCCGGACCGCCGACGTCCACGCACGGCAGCAGCCTGGCGATCACCTTGCTGCTCAGGCCTGCGTCGAACAGCCGGCGGACGACCTCGACGCGCGATACGTCCGTCGCCGCGTAGTGCCGCTGACCGCCGACGGAGCGCGTGCTGTGCATGAGCCCCTGCTGCTCGTAATACCGCAGCGAGCGGGCGCTGACCCCGGTCAGCCGGGCCAGTTCCCCGATCTTCATCGTCGTGGCGGAGGTGGTCACGGATCCAGCCTAACCGCGTTCCTCCGGGCGGATCGGGTCTGCGGCCGCGCCCGGTTCGGCCGCCCGGCAGGTCGTGCGCGATCGGGGCACGACCTGCCGGGCCTGCCGGTGGTGCCGAGATCCGCCGCCACCGGCCGGACCCCGCCACCACCGCCGCGCGGCTCGCCCACCGCGCAAGTTCGCGAGAACGCCGGTGTCCCGCACCCCGGAGAGCACGGGACACCGGCGGGTGACATCAGCGGCCGTAGGCCTCGAGCAGCCGCAGCCACACCTCGCTGACGGTCGGGAACGACGGGACGGCGTGCCACAACCGGTCCAGCGGGACCTCCGCGACGATCGCGATGGTCGCGGCGTGCAGCAGCTCGGCGACGTCCGGGCCGACGAGGGTGAAGCCGACGATCACCTTGCGGTCCTCGTCGACGACCATGCGGGCGTGGCCGCTGTAGCCCTCGGCGTGCAGCGAGGAACCGGCGGTGGCGGCGAGGTCGTAGTCGACGACGCGGATGCGCAGCCCGGCGGCCTCCGCGGCGGCCGCGGTGAGGCCCACCGCCGCCATCTCGGGCTCGGTGAAGACCACCTGCGGCACCGCGCGCTCGTCCGCGGTCGCCGCGTGGCGGCCCCACGGGGCGACGTCGACGGTCTCGCCCTTGGCGCGGGCCGCGAGGCCGTCGCCGAGCGCACGGGCCTGGTACTTGCCCTGGTGGGTCAGGAGAACGCGGCGGTTGACGTCGCCGATCGCGTACAGCCAGCCGTCGCCGAGGGGCGTGCCGTCCTCGCCCAGGACGCGCATCGCGTCGTCGACGGTGAGCCAGGAACCCGGCTTCAGGCCGACCGCGTCGAGGCCGATGTCCTCGGTGTTCGGCGTGCGGCCGATCGCGACGAGCAGCTCGTCCGCCTCGACCTCCTCGCCGGTCTTGAGGGTGATGTGCACGGTGCCGTCGTCGTCGCGGCGCACCGAGGCGGCCTCGGCACCGACGCGCACGGTCACACCGGCCTCCTGCAGGGCCGCGGTGACGCGCTCGCCGACGAACGGCTCCTGCATGTGCAGCACGCCGTCGCGGGCCAGCACCTCGACCGTCGCGCCCAGGCTCGAGAACGCGGTCGCCATCTCCGAGGCCACGACACCGCCGCCGATGATGGCGAGCCGGCCGGGAACCTCCTTCGCCGCAACGGTTTCGCGGCTCGTCCACGGCTTCGACGCGCGCAGGCCCTCGATGTCGGGGACCAGGGCGCCGCTACCGGTCGCGACGACGACGGCGTGCCGCGCGGTGAGCGTCGTGACGCCGTTCTCGCCGGTCACCTCGACGACCTTCTCGCCGGTGATCCGGCCGTGGCCGCGGTACAGCGGGATGCCGGCGGACTCGAGCCAGGCGACCTGGCCGTCGTCCTTCCAGTCCGAGGCGAAGGCGTCGCGGCGGCGGAGCACGGCGGCCACGTCGAGCTCACCGGTCACGGCCTCCCGTGCGCCGGGGAGCTTCTTCACGGCGCGGAGAGCGGCGGCGCTGCGCAGCAACGCCTTGGTCGGCATGCACGCCCAGTAGGAGCACTCACCGCCGACCAGCTCGCGCTCGACGATGGCGACGCTCAGACCGCCCTGGACCGCGCGGTCGGCGACGTTCTCGCCCACCGGGCCCGCGCCGATGACGACGACGTCGTAGGTTTCCGCAACCATGTCACAGCTCCTTGGAAGTGCGGCGCAGACGCAGCGCCGAGATGAGGAAGAAGACACCGCCGAGGACCGCGTATCCGGCCACGTTGGTCAGTGAGGCGTCCGGTGCGCCCGAACCCAGGGCGAAACCCGAACCGGCGAACACCGAGATGCCGCCGCTGAGGATCATCGACCACTGGCCGCCCATCTTCAGGCGGGAGATGCCGACGGCCAGCTGCACGAGGCCGGCGATGACGGCCCAGGCGCCCCACACGATCAGGACCGCGGGCACTCCGGACGCACCGGCGAAGGCGAGGCCGATCGCGGCCGCCAGGCTGATCGCGATGTTGAGGTAGAGGCCGTACGGGAGCTGGGTGGCGCGGGAGGCGCGCACGTCGACCACGGCCGCGGCCACGTCGAACAGCGGGTACAGCACGATCAGGGCGATGCCGAGCGGCCCGAGCGCCCCGCCCGTGGCGAACAGCACGCCCGCCCAGACGATGGCGAAGGCGAAGCGCACGAAGTACAACCGGCGCAGCGCCTGCGCGGTGCCGGAGGCGGGTGAGTCGACGGGCGAGTCGACGGTGGTCATGGCGTTCCTTCCGAGGTGCGGACGAGACCGAACGTTCTATCTGAGATGCAGCATGCTCACTTCCACTCGAAGTGTCAAGACAGAACGTTCTATCTGATAGATTGGACACCATGGAGCACAGCGAAACCCAAGGGCGACCGTCGGAAGCTCGGTCGCGCCTGCTCGGAACGGCGACCAGGCTCTTCTACGCGGAGGGCATCCACTCGGTCGGCATCGACCGCATCGTCGCCGAGGCGCAGGTGACCCGCGCCACCCTGTACCGGCACTTCCCCGGCAAGGAGGACCTGGTCCTCGCCTACCTCACCGAAGCCGGTCGAGCCGTAGAGGCCCAGATCGAGGCCGCGGTCGCCGCCGGCTCGCCCGCGGCCGACACCGTCCGCGCCATCAGCCGGTCGATCGCCCACGGCATCCGGACCTCCGAGTTCCGCGGTTGCGCGTTCCTCAACGCCGTCGCCGAGTACCCCGACCCCGCGCACCCGGTGCACCGTGCCGTGATCGAGCACCGGCAGTGGTTCCTTGAAGTCATGACGGACCTGTTGTCGCGCATCAGGGAGGAGCCCGCCGAGCCCGCCGCCCGGCACTTCGTGATGCTGCGCGACGGCGCCATGACCGCCGGCTGCCTGCACGACCCGGAACTGGTCTGCGAGACGTTCCTGCGCGGGGTCAACGGACTCCTGCAGGCCCACGCGGTCGACCAGACCGGCAGGTCGGCGTGACCCGCGGTTCGGGTGCAGGACGTCTCCACCTGGGCTCGCGCGAGGACCAGAGGTAGATCGACTTGAGCTGCTGGTAGTCGAGCAGCGCCTCCGGGCCGAACTCGCGGCCCATCCCACTGGCCTTGACCCCGCCGAACGGCGACGCCGGGTCGACCGTGTAGTGGTTGATCCCGATCGTCCCGGTGCGGATGCGGCGCGCCACCTCGAGACCGCGCTCTTCGTCGTCCGTCCACACCGAACCGCCGGGACCGTACTCGGAGTCGTTCGCGATCCGGACCGCGTCGTCCACGTCGTCGTAGGCGACGATCGACAGCACCGGCCCGAAGATCTCCTCACGGGCGATCATGTCGGCGTTGTCGACGTCGGCGAACACCGTCGGCTCGACGTAGAAACCCCTGTCCAGCCCAGCGGGACGCGACCCGCCGACGATCAGCCGCGCGCCGTCGGACCGGCCCTTGGCGATGTACCCCTCGACCCGCGAACGCTGCCGCGCGCTCGCCATCGGACCGACCTGCGTGTTGGGGTCCAGCGGATCCCCGACGGTCAGCCCACCGACCACAGTGGACACCGCTTCGACGACCTCGTCGTACCGGCTGCGCGGGGCCAGCACGCGGGTGCTCGCGAAGCACGCCTGCCCGTTCGCCAGCAGCGTCGCGTTGACGAACTGCTCCCCGATCGCGACGCCGAGGTCGGCGTCGTCGAGCACGATGGCGGCCGACTTGCCGCCGAACTCGAGCGTCACCGGCCGCAGCAAGGCCCCGCACGCGGCGGCGATCTGCCGCCCGGCCGCGGTGGACCCGGTGAAGGCCACCTTGTCGACACCGGGGTGCGCCACGAGGTAGGCACCGACCTGACGCCCGGCGGGCACGACGTTCACGACCCCCGGCGGCAGCCCCGCCTCGTCGACGGCCTCCGCGAACAGGACCGCGTCGAGCACCGTCTCCGGCGAGGGCTTGAGGACGAACGTGCATCCCGCGGCCAGCCCGGGCGCGTACTTCGTGGCGGACAACAACTGCGGCGCGTTCCACGGCACGATCGCCGCCACGACACCAAGGGGCTCCTTGCGGATGCGAGTGAGCCCACCGGTCATCGCCTGCCGCACCTCCTCGCCGGAGCCATCGCGGACCAGGTCGGCGTAGTAGCGCAACAACACGCCGGGCAGCCCGCCCTCGATCCCCTGCGCGAGCGTGATCGTCATGCCGTTCTGCGCGCTGACGGCCCGCGTGATCTCCGCCGCACGCTTCTCGAGCGCCTCGGCCAGCCGGTAGAGCGCGTCGGCCCGCCTCCCAGGCTCCCAGCTCGACCAGCCGGTGGGATCGTCGAACGCCGCGCGGGCAGCGGCAACGGCGGCATCCATGTCCTGCTCGCTGCCGTCGGGAACGCTGCCGAGGACCTCCTCGGTGCTGGACCCGATCACCGTGATCCTGGTGGTGGACCGGGGCGCCACCCATTCGCCGCCGATGAACAGCGCGTCGTGGTGCGGATTCACTTGTCTCCCTGGGGGTGCTGGGGTCTCGCCGCCCCGGTTGCGCCGCCCTTTCGCCGGGTGGGCGGGGACCGGTGGGGGATGCCGTCGCGCGGCAGTCGGCGGGAACGCTGGAGCGCGCTGGGCCGTTGGGCAGCGAGCGCGTCGTATGTAACGCTCACTATAGCGGGTGGAGTGGTCGTGCCCCAGTACCGCGATCGTGTGATTGCGCTGCGGCGCAGGCTTTTCCGTCTCAGGTGGGGAGACGGCGGACGGGGAGACGGTGGGAGTGGTGGCGGCGCGGCGGCACCGCAGCGCAACTCGCACCCAGCACCACCCACCCCACCGGCGCCCACACCACTCGCCCGCCGCCGCCCCACCAGAACCCCAGCACCGGTCCCGCAGCACCAGGCGGGCACCGGCCACACAGGACAGTCAGCCGCCCAACCCGAAGAACTCTCCCACCAACTCCGCGATGTTCACGTGATGACTGGTCTTCCCCAACACCCCCGGCACCCGAGCCGGCCCGGGAATCGTGTGCCCACCCCCGTGGACGGTGTACAGCACCACCGGCGGCCGCCCGTCCTCCCGGTACGACGTGCGCTCCACCTCCGTGGGGTCGCCGGCCGCGACCCGGGGCAGCCGCGAGGCCGTGGGGGCCGCGGTGATGCCGTTGCGCTCGGCGAAGTACGCGGCGGTCTGCGGCGCGGACAGGCTGAGGCCGCCCACCTTGAAGAACTTCCGCTGCCACCAGGGGAAGCCGCCGCCCTCGTAGGAGACGATCGGGTCCTTCGTGCCGTGGACCAGCAGGACCGGCAGCGGGGTGGGTGACGGGTCCGCGGCGAGGAAGTTGTCGGGGACCGGCATGGTCGCGGCGAGCACGGCGGCGCCGGCGAGCAGGCCGGGTGCCTCGTGGGCCAGGCGGATGACCATCTGGCCGCCGTTGGAATAGCCGACGGCGAACACCTTCCCGGGGTCGATGCGGTGTTGCCCGGCCAGGACCTCGACCACCGCTCGGGCGAAGCCCACGTCGTCGATGTTCTCCTTGCGGGCCGGGAAGTAGCTCTCGCTGCGGGCGTCGTTCCAGTTGCCGCGGTGACCGTCCAGGTAGGCCACCACCGCCTGGCCCGACTCCGCCAGGGCGTCGTACGCGCCGCCGGTGAAGTCGCGGTGGACGTCGCCCGCCTGGCGGGAACCGTGGAAGACCAGCAGCAGCGGGCGCGGGGCGCCTGGGGTTTCGACGGCGGTGAAGGTCCGGGTCCGCCCGGCTACGTCCACGCTCTCGCGCGTCACGGTTGCGGTGGTGGGCATGAGGCTCACGATCCTTTTCGTACACCAAAGCGGATGCGCTATCCGTTTCAAGGTAGCACAGACGGATAGCGAATCCGCTTCGGTGTGAGCGCAGGCGCTCGTCGCCGCCGGCCACTCCGCCTGGACGGGCAGCCGCGACAAGGCCCGCGGTGAAGCGGCCGCCGCGGCCGTTTCGTGCAGCTCGACGTCCTCGACGACGAGTCCGTGGCGGCGGCCGGCACCGTGAAAGCGCTGGACGTGCTGATCAACAACGCCGGTGTCCTCGAACCGAACGGGTTCGGTCAGCCGCCGGCGGTGGCCGCGGCGACGATCCCCTGGTGATGTCCGTCCACAACGGACCGTTCACACCAGCTCGAACACCGGTTCCAGCGCCGCCAGCCTGGGCAGCGCGACGCCGAGCCGCCGCGCTTCGGCCAGCACGTCCCTCGCGTAGACGCCTGCCGGCTCACGGGTCATGTACCCCGTGCGTTCGGTCTGGTCCAGGACGTGACTGAAGATGTTCTCCCGGCTCAGGGCCTGCCTCAGCACGAAGCCCAGCAGCCCCGCCGGAACGCGCGACGCGACGGTCGTGCCCAGGCGCGGGGTCCCTCCCCTGGCCTTCAGCAGCGGGATCATCTCCCGGATGAGCAGGAACGGCTCCCTGGTGGCACCGGCCGACCTCGCGAAGCCCGCACGGCCGCCCGCCGCCAGCACAGGGGCGAGGAACGCGGCGTCCATGATGAAGTGGAACCACAGCCAGTCGCGGAAGTCCCGCACCCGCGACACCGAGAAACCCGTGCGCTGGAACAGGTCGCGCACCGCCCGGTACCGGACACCGCGGTTCGAGTCGTCGCAGAAACCCAGGAACACGTTCCTCAGCAGGGCGCCGTGCAGTTCGGAGCCGATGAAACCGCCGCCGGCGCCGGGGAACCCCCAGACGACCTGGTCGGCGGGCAGCGGTGAGACCACGGCCGCGGGGTCCGCCCACACGTTGCCGAACACCAGCACGGTCGCGTCGCCGACGTGCGGGGCCAGCACCTCGACCGCGCCGTCCAGCTGGTCGTGGTTGACGCTGAGGACGATCAGGTCGTAGTCGCCGTCCAGGTCCTCGCGCAGGGTGACCGGCCACCGCTCGTCCACCTCGGCGCCGCGCGCCCGGCCGTCCCTGATCCGCAGGTCGACCTCGGCCGGGAGCTGCGCGGCCCTGCCCGGGCGGACGTAGAACTCCACCTGGTGACCCGCTTCCGCGAAAGCCCACCCGTAAAAAGTCGCGATCGCGCCGCGGCCGAACATCAGAATTCTCACAGCGTTCTCCCCGATCTCGAAAATTCGATTACCACGTAATCGGAAGTGCGACGAGTCCGTAGACGGCGCTGAGGGCGCGGAACTCGACCTGGTCGCGCGGGACAGCAAGAGCGAGTGACGGGAAACGGCGGAAGAGCGCGGGAAAGGCGACGCGCATTTCAAGCCGGGCGAGGGGCGCGCCGAGGCAGTGGTGCACCCCGTGGCCGAAGCCGAGGTGGCCGACCTCGCCGCGGCGGACGTCGAGCGTGCCGGGGTCGGAGATGAAGTCCGGGTCGTGGTTGCCGGTGTGCAGGCCCACCAGCACGAGGTCGCCGGCGCGGATGGTCTCGTCCCCGAACTCGACGTCGGTGGTGGCGATGCGCGGGACGCCGTTGTGCACGATCGACAGCCACCGCAGCAGCTCCTCGACCGCGGGTTCCACCGCCTCGGGGTCGTCGCGGACGGCGGCGAGCTGGTCCGGGTGGCCGAGCAGCGCCAGGGTGCCCATCGCGAGCATGTTCGCGGTGGTCTCGTGGCCGGCGACGAGGAGCAGCAGCCCGAGCCCGGCGACCTCCGCCGTCGACAGCTCGTCGCCTCGGTCGCGCACGAGCATGCCGAGCAGGTCGTCGCCCGGCTTCTCCCGGATCCTGGTCACGAGTCCGGCCAGGTAGGCGTGGATCTCGCGCTGGGCCGCGGCGCGTTCGGCGTCCGACAGCCTGAGGTCGAGCATCTTGGCGCTGCGTTCCTTGAACTCGCCGCGGTCCTCCCACGGCACGCCGAGCAGCTCGCAGATCACCAGCGACGGCACGGGCAGCGCGAACTCGGCGACGAGGTCGGCCCCCGGTCCCGACCGCTCCAGCGCGTCGAGGTGCTCCTCGACGATGCGCTCGACGAGCGGGGCGAGGTGCCGCATCCGCCGCTGGGTGAACTGGCCGGTGAGCATCCGGCGCAGGCGGTGGTGGTCCGGCGGGTCCATCAGCAGGAGGTTGCCCGCGGGCTCCTCCCCCTCCGCGAAGCCGTGCGCCGACGGGACGCTGCTGAACCGGCCCGAGTCGGCGAGGACCGCCTTCACGTCCGCCTGGCGCGTGACGAGCCACGCCGATCCGCCGGCGGGCCACGGCACCCTCCGGGCGCGGTCGCCCGTCAGCAGTTCGGCCGGCGGAGCGAACCCGTCCCTCCGCATGAACAACGGAACGTCGGCCGGAGCAGGACCGGTGCGCGTTTCTGCCACGAGAGATCTCCCCTGGAATTCCGGCGGCTCGTTCCGCCGCCCTGTCATCGACTTTATGCACTCAAGTGGAAAACACCGTCCACTTGCGCGGAAGTGAGAACAACGCGTGCGGGAGCGACTCACTTCACCGTCACGCATCGACCGGCAATGCGTTTCCGCCGGGAGGGAACAGGACCCCGGAACAGCGAACTGGCCGGGGGAAGAGGTTCTTCCCCCGGCCAGTTCACCGGCGCTGCACCACGCCCAGGAGCAGCCCTAGTGGTGTGGCGCAGGAGGTTGCCGGGGGAATTCGCGGTCAGACGGGTGCATCGTGGTGCCGCCCCCACGTCCTCGTACTGGTTGTACGGGGGCGTGGGGGCGGTGCCGCGAGGCACCCTGCTGAGCGTGGATTACCTCGCCGACCTCCTGGGACGCGCCACTAGTTCCAGGCTCGGTAGTCGTCGTGCGGCAGCGGGTGGTCCACCGGGACGACCCGGGAGTTCACCGCGGTCAGACAACCGGGGCACAGCAGCTGGCGGAACACGATCTCGGCGTCGACGTATTCCGACGGGTCGTGCCAGATGTGCGGTCCCGCCTCGGTCGGCGCCGTCTCGCGGCGGGCGAGGAAGTCGAAGAACGCGCCGCCCTCGAGAGGTCCGATTCGCGTACCGCAGTGCACGCAGACGACCGTGGAGTCCACGACGGCGAGGTTGTCGTCGAGCCTGCGGGCCTCGGTCAGGTCCGCCGCGCTGATCTCCTCGGTGCCGAGCCCCGTGACGCCCGCGTCGGTCGCACGCCGCTGGCGCAGCCGCACGCGGGTCGCCGCCGTGGCGTCCGCGTCCACCTCGCCGTCCTCGGCGAGGTGGACGCCGTAGACGTCACGCGCCGCCTCGGCCGAGACGCGGGCCTGCCGCACGTCCTCGCCGACACTGTCCTCCTCGCGCAGCAACGGGTCTCCGTACCCGCCGCCCGCCTGCCAGTGCAGGTAGAGGGCGTCGCCGGGGCCGAGGTCCGACTCGCCCTCGGCGGGCAGCACCTCGACCTGCCCGCCGAGCTCGTCCAGACCGGCGGGGATCGACGTCACGTCCGCGAGCTGCGGTCCGTCGATGCCGCGCACGACGAGGTCGAGCTGCGAGTTGCCGGGGTAACCGCCCGCGAGGCCGACGTTCTGGTTCGCCACCTTGCCGTTGCCCGACACGACGAGCGACATCCGTCCACTTTGGTCCGGGTGCTGGACGTAGCAGACCGAGCCGCTCATGCCGCCGCGCTGCCGGCCGGGGCCGCCCGAGTCCGTCTGCTCGCGGCGCCACAGGGCGACCAGCGGGTAGAGGTACTCGGTCATCTCGACGTCGGGTGCCCGCGCGGAGGGGATGATCAACCGGCCGCCGGTGTCGACGCCGTCGTGGTGCACCTGGGCGCCGTAGCCGCCCGCCATGACGTCGAAGATGGGCGACACGAAGCGCTTGCTCGCCCCGCCACGAACGTCCACACCGGACACGACGCAGAGGTCGGTGGTGCCGTTGCAGATCGACTGCACGTCGGCGCGGTGGTCGGGTTCGGCGTCGAGCATCCTCGCGAGGACCTCGGCGACGAGGTTGCCCGCGCCCCACGCGGGGCCGAACGGTCCCTTGCCGACCGCGGCCGGGAAGGACGCGTTGGTGATCGTGTCCTCGTCGGTGATGATCTCGAAGCAGCGCATCAGGCCGCCCGCGGCCCACGGGATGTCCCCCGCGAGCAACGGGAGCATCGTGAACACGATGCCGGCGCGCAGGCCCGGGTAGGGGCAGTTGATGATGCCGGTCTGGCCCGTGGTGCCGCGGAAGTCGAAGACGAGCTTCTCGCCCTCCTTGGTCATGGCGACCTTGATGGCGTGCAGGTTGCGGTCGCCGGTGCCCGACTGCTCCTGGTAGCCGACCGCGGTCCAGGTGCCGTCCGGCAGGTTCGCGAGCTTGGCCCGCAACCGGCGCTCGGCGTCGTTCATCATCCGGCGCATCACGGCCTTGACCGTGTCGGCGCCGTACTTGGTGATGAGCCTCAGGATCTGGTCGCCCGCGTTCTTGTTCGCGGCGATCTTGGCGCGCAGGTCGAGGCCGACCAGGTGGGGCAACCGCGACCGGCGCACCCAGGCGTCGGCGATGTCGCGTTGCAGCACGCCTCCGCGCACGACCTTCATCGGCGGCGTGGGCACGGCCTCACCGAAGACGTCCTGCGCCGACGGGCTGAACGAGCCGGGGCGCGGGCCGCCGAGGTCGACCTGGTGGGCGATCGCCGTGGTCCAGCCGAACAGCTTGCCGTCGTGGAAGATCGGCGCGAGGATCGCGGCGTCGTTCTGGTGCAGGCCGCCGCCGATCCACGGGTCGTTGCACAGGAACATGTCGCCCTCGGCGATGCCGGGGTTGTCGCTGCGGTTGCGCAACGTCCAGGTGATCGCCAGGTCCATCGAGCCGATGAGGCCGATGTTGTAGGTGCCGACCTGGACCTGCTCGCCGAGCTCGTCGCAGATGGAGAAGTTGAAGTCGTTGGACTCGGTCACGACGTGCGAGCCCGACATCCGCCGCAGCGTCTCGCCCATCTCCTGGGTGATCGCCCAGAGGCGGTGCCGCACGACCTCGTAGGTGAGCGCGTCGACCTGCTCGTGGTCGTCGGCGATCTGGTGCAGCGGCAGGGAAGGGGAGATCTGCGCCAGCAGCTCCTCCCTCGGCATCGGGCGGCTGGTGAACTCGTCCGCGCCGGGGATCCGGGATGTCATGAGGGCTGTCCTCCCTGGTAGCGCAGCACGAGGTTGCCGAGGTGGTCGACGGTGCCGGTGACGCCGCCCGGGACCACGACGACGGTGGTGGGGACCTCGACGATCGCGGGGCCCTGCAGCACGTGGCCCGCGCGCAGCAACGAGTAGTCGTAGACGGGGGTGGGGACGAAGCCGGCCTGCGAGTCGAGGCAGACGTCCCGCTCGCCGAGCAGCGCCTCGGACGGGTCCTCGCCGTCGCCCTGGGGAACGCGCGGCAGTTCGACCGGGAACCCGAGGCTCGCCTTGGCGCGCATGCGGTAGGTGATCGCCTGCACGCCGGCCTCGCGGAAGCCGGAGCCGCTGCCGTTGATGCGCTCGTACTGCTCCTCGAAGCGTTCGAGGACCTCGTCCCCGGTCCTCTCGGTGAACGTCTCGTCCGGCACGGCGGTGGACAGTTCGGTGACCTGCATGGAGTACCGCAGGTCGACCTCGCGCTCCAGCACGACGTCGTGGAACTTCACCTTCTGCCGGTCCAGCGCGCGCTGGAGGTCGGCTTCGAGGCGCGCGTAGTGCGACTCCAGCACCGTGTGGTCGACCGGGAAGGCCGAGGGGTCGGACAGCTCGGCGCTCAGCGAGACGTCGGAGGCCGCGAGCCCGTAGGCCGAGAACGCCGACGCGACGGGACCGAGCGGGACGACGACCTCGCGGACACCGAGGTCCTGGCAGTAACCGGCGCAGTGGGCGGGACCGGCCCCGCCGAACGCGTAGGCGACGAAGTCGCGCGGGTCGAAGCCCGCCTGCACGACCGCCCGCCGCAGCAGGTCACCGGCCTGGGCGTTCTGCACCTCGTGGATCGCGATGGCGGCCTCTTCGACCGTGAGCCCGAGCGGCTCGGCCACGTGCACGCGGATCGCCTCGCGCGCCAGGTCCATCCGCAACGGCTTGCGGCCGCCCAGAAGTCCGCGCTCGCTGAGGATGCCCAGCACCAGGTTGGCGTCGGTGTTCGTGGGCCGCGTGCCGCCGTTGCCGTAACAGGCGGGCCCCGGCACGGCCTCCGCGCTCTGCGGGCCGAGGCGGAGGTTGCCGCCCGCGTCCACCGACGCGAGCGCGCCGCCGCCGGAACCGATGGTGTGCACGCGGATCGTGGCCGCGTTGATCGGGAACTGGTTCACGATCGAGCCGGGCGCCATGACGGGTTCACCGTCGACGATCAGGCCGGCCAGGAACGTCGTGCCGCCGACGTCCGTGGTGATGACGTTGCGGTGCCCCAGCTGTTCGGCCAGGCGCTTGCCGCCGATCACACCGCCGGACAGCACCGAGCCGATCGTGGTGATGGCGTGCTCGGGAGCGCGGTCGGCGGTGATGGTGCCGCCCTCGCTCTGCATGACCAGCAGCGGTCCCCTGAGGCCGCCCTCCTCCAGCTGCTTCTGCAACGGCAGGAGGTAGGTGCGCAGCTTCGGGCCCACCTGGGCGTTCATGATCGTGGTCGAGGTGCGCGAGAACTCGCGGATGCGCGGGCTCACCTCCGACGACAGCGTCACGTACAGGTCCGGCGCGATCTCGTGGATCAGCTGGCGGACGCGCTGCTCGTGCGCCGGGTTCTTGAACGACCACAGCAGGCAGACGGCGATGGCCTCCACACCTTGGTCCACAAGGGACTGTGCGACGCGGCGGACCTCGTCCTCGTCCAGCGGCACCAGGACGTCGCCCGTGTAGTCCACCCGCTCGGTGACCTCGAGCGCCCGGTACTTCGGGATCAGCGGCGCGGGCTTGCGCTGCCGCAGGGTGTCCTGGATCTCGTGCGCCGACCGGCCGAGCGTGCGGCCCTCGGCGTTCATGATGTAGATCGCGTCCCGGTGGCCCTTGGTGGCGATGAGGCCGACGTCGGCCACCTCGCCCTGGACGAGGGCGTTGATCGACGCCGTGGTGCCGTGCGCGATGTAGTCGGTCTGCGAGAGGAGCTCTCCGACACCGATGCCGAGCTCGGCGGCGAGGTCCTCGATCGCCTTCATGACACCGACCTCGCGGTTCGGCGGTGTCGTCGGTGTCTTGGCCGAGACGATCCGCCCGGCTCCGTCGGACGCGACGGCATCGGTGAACGTGCCGCCCACGTCGATGCCCAGTGCGTAAGGCATGTGCGTTCTCCTGGTGGTTCTTATCGCTGGTGGGCGGTGACGCGTCCGGTGGCCGTGTGCAGGAGCTCGTCGGGGAAGCCGTCGGCGCCGCCCATCCAGGCGACGTGCTGGTCCGGGCGCACGAGCAGCAGTGCCGCGGGGTACCGGTCCGCGTGGTCCGCGAGCACGTCGTCCGGCAGGTCGACGACGGCGAGCGGCACGCCGGTCTCCCCCGCCGCCCAGACCCACGGTGCCGTGTCGGCCCTGTTGTCCGTGCGCAGCAGGGTGAAGCCGGGCCCGAGGAGGTCGAGCACCGACCTGCCGTCGTCGAGCCAGCTGTGCGGCAACCGGAACCCGGGCTGGGCCCTGTCCTGGTAGCCGCCCATGCTGATGGCGTCCTGCTCCTCGCCCCCGATCACGAGCGGGGAACCCGCGTAGTGGTAGCCGAAGCTGAAGCCGTCCGGCGAGTAGCGCGAGGGCTCGGTGATCGCGAGCCGTTCGGCGAACTCCGCGCGGGCCTGCGCGCCCTCGTCGCCGGGCAGGTGGATGTCGGGCGAGAAGCCGGCGAGCGACTTGCGGGCCTTGGCCCCCACGGCCGCGGCGAACTGCTCCCCCACCGGCCTGCGTTCGAGCTCGTAGGCCCGCAGCAGCTCCGGCGGTGCCCAGCCCTGGCGGACGGCCGCGAGCATCCACCCCAGCGCCGCGGCGTCCTGGATGCCCGCGTTCATGCCGAACCCTCCCACCGGGATCCAGATGTGGGCGGCGTCCCCGGCGAGGAACACCCGGCCGTCCTGGTAGCGCTGGGCCACGAGCTGGCGCCCGGTCCAGCGGACGACACCGAGCACCTCGTGTTCGACGTCCGCACCGACGGCCTCGCGCAGCAACTGCTCGGGGTCCTCGGCGTCGGTGTCGTGGTCCGGTGCGAACGCGACGTGGTTGAGCCACAACGCGTCCCCGTCGATGGCGATGATCGAGGCCTGCTTGCGGCCGTGCGTCCAGTAGGTCCAGGCCCGGTCGCGTGCGGCGATCTCGCCGAGCTCCGGTGACCGGACGAAGGTCGACACGAACTTCTGGATCGCCTCGACGCCCTCGTACCGGATGCCGAGCTGGCGGCGGACGGCGCTGTGCGCACCGTCGCAGCCCACGACGTACGCGGCGCGCAGAACCCGTTGCGCGCCTTCGGTTTCCACGACGGCCTCGACGTGGTCGTCGTGCTGGCGCAGCTCGACCAGGCGGGTACCGCGCTCGATCGACACCGCGGGCAGGCCACTCGCGTGCCGTTCGAGGAGGGGTTCGAGGTACAGCTGCGAGATGCGGTGCTGGGGCTCCGGCGTCGGCCAGTCCATCATCCCGGTGCCGGAGAGCACCTCCCGCGCCGACGGCAGTTCGATGCGGTAGATCTCCTCGCCGACGAGCGTGGTCCGGTACTGGATCGACGTCGGGTGGTACGACGGCAGTCCGGCGCGCCGGATGTCGTCGGCGATCCCGAGGCGGCGGAAGATCTCCATCGACCGGGCGGAGGTCGTGTTGCAGCGCGGGTTCTCCGCGCGTTCTCCGGACGCCTCGACGACGTGGCACCGCACGCCGCGCTGGGCGAGGTCGATCGCGAGCGTCAGCCCTGTGGGGCCGGCTCCGACGACCAGGACGTCGAGCAGTTCGTCACTGCCGGGTTGCTGTGTCATGAGCTGATGAACTCCCCTACCAGGGCGCAGAACTCGTCCGGCCGGTCGATGTGGATCCAGTGGCCGGCCCCGGCGACCACCTCCAGCCGGCCGTGGGGCAGTGCGGCGGCGAGGCGCCGCGAGACCTCGACGGGTGAGACCCGGTCGTGCTCCCCGTGCAGCGCCAGCACCGGCGTGGTGATCGACGCGAGGTCGACGGCGGGTGCGTCGACGGCCGCGAACATCGACCGGAAGGCCTCCTCGGCGCCGGGGCGCAGTGCCTGGCGCACGCGGAAGTCCGCGAGCTCGTCGAGCAGGTCGCCGTGGACGCTCTCGTCGGCGACGAGCCGCGCGAGGGTGGCGCGCATGGACTCCTTCGTCGGCTCGCCGTAGAACGGGACCGCGGCGGGCAGCGGCCCGGTGCCCGCACCACCCATGACGACCGCGCGGCGGACCCGGTCCGGCGCGATGGCGAGCAGCGCCAGCGCGGCGGCCCCGCCGGCGGCGGAGTTGCCGACGAGGTTCACCTTCCCGAGTCCGTTGCGGTCGAGCAGGTCGAGGACCTGCCGTGCGCGGGCGTCGGCCCACGCCCGCGGTCCTTCGAGCCCCTCGGTCCCGGCGGCGGTGACCTGGACGCCGAAGCCGAGCAGGTCGGGCGCGACGCAGTCGAACTCCGTGCGGAGCCGGGTCGTCACCGCCGCCCAGTTGCTGACGGCGTCGACACCCGGCCCACCGCCGTGGAGCAGGACCAGTGGGAGATCGGCGCCAGTCACAGCGACGTCCTCCGTTGCGACGGACACCCGGAACCTCCTCGTTCGAGACATTTCACCATCACCCGCGCCACCGCCGGACGCACGTCGGAATCGGTCAGGCTTCCGCGACCGCACCGGCCTTGACCGGCGCGTCCACCGCGTTCGGGGTCGAACGCCCGAACCGCGTCAGGAGCAGCACCGCCGCGCCACCGATCAGCGCGGGGATCGTGAACACCTGGTACATCGAGCTCGGCTGCCAGCCCGCCTGCACGAGGTAGCCGGCGAACAGCGGTGCCAGCACGGCGCCGAGCCTGCTCACCGCGACCGCCATGCCGAGCGCCGTCGCGCGGGACTCCGCCGGGTAGATCAGCGGCACGATGACGTTGATGCCCGAGATCGTCCCGTTGAGGAAGAGCCCGAGGACCACGGCGAAGACCAGTGCGATCGCGAGCGTCCCCAGGGAGAGCGAGAACAGCACGAGCATCACGGCGGCGAGGCCGAAGTACGCCGCGGTCAGCTTCCGTGCCTCCACTTTGGACACCAGCACGCCGAGCAGCGCCGCGCCGGTGATGCCGCCGAGGCTGAACAGGATGCCGCCGCTGATGCCCTGCTGGTTGGACATGCCCGCCTTCAGCAGGAGGGTGGGCGTCCAGGAGCTGGCGAAGTAGAACGCGGTCTGCGCCGCGGTGAACGCGAGCCAGACCAGGACCGTGCGGACGGCGTTGCCGCCCTGGAACAGCGACTCCAGCGCGACCTTGCGCGACCCCGTGTCGTGCGCGGGCAGCTCGTCGACCGGCTGGCGTCCCATCGAGACGAGGATCTTGTTGAACCTCGGCAGCGCGCCGGCGGGGCGCTTCGCGACCAGGTAGTCCATGGACTCCGGCAGGAACTTCAGGCCCACCAGGAACAGCACGGCCGTCGCGACGGCGCCGAAGACGAACACGGAACGCCAACCCGTGGAGCCGACCAGCACGCTCGTGGAGAGGCCCGCGATGACCGCGCCGATGCCGTAGCCCGTCGTGATCAGCGCGACGGCCGTTCCCTTGCGCTTGTTGTTCGAGTACTCGGAGGTGAGCACCGGCAGGCTCGCCGCCATCGTGCCCACGGCCACACCCGTGACGACGCGGGCGGCGAGGAGCTGCCCGAGGTCCTGGGTGAAGGCCGCCGCCAGCATGCCGAGCGACGCCAGCGCCAGGCTGCCGAGCGTGATCTTGCGGCGCCCGATGCGGTCGGCGAGCGGCGCCAGGAACAGCGCGCCGATCGCCATGCCGGCCAGGCCACCGCTGAGCAGCACCCCCACCGACGACGGGGACAGGCCCCACTCGCGGGTGATCGCCGGGCCGACGAAGGACGTGACCAGTAGATCGAAACCGTCGACCACGTTCATGACCAGGCAGAGGGCGACTGCCTGGACCTGAGCGCGACTCATCGGTGAATTTCTGACCTGCTCGAGAACGTTCACGGGAAACCTCGCTTCGTTGCGACGGTCGTTCAGGCCCCCGAAAAAGCCCGGTCCGGCACTGTGGTGCCGATCCGGAGCCCACCCTCTGTATGTAACGCTCACTCTACAACTCGGGGCAGGCATTGGCCAGCGTCAATTGCGACGGCGGCCGTGCGACGACCCTCGGTCGGTGAGCCCCACCGGCAACGATCTTCGGTGGACAGAAGGGCCACACCGGCCGTGGCGCCTGAAAGACCTTCTCTGAACAAACGCCGAACGAATAGCGACCGCGGACCGCGGGGCGCCGGGCGGGGGTTCTCGCGAACCCCACCACCCGCGCGTCACCGCGTCGTGATCGGGAAGGGCTCAGACCGCGCCGGCCGTCGCGGGGGCCTTCTTCGCGGCGGAACCCAGGCGGATCGCCGACACCAGGAAGAAGATGCCACCGAGCGCGGCGTAGCCCGCCACGGAGGTCAG
Organism: Lentzea sp. HUAS12; assembly: GCF_024125735.1. NCBI lineage: Bacteria > Bacillati > Actinomycetota > Actinomycetes > Pseudonocardiales > Pseudonocardiaceae > Lentzea > Lentzea sp. HUAS12. The sequence continues at coordinate 370,899 of NZ_CP099738.1, read as the reverse complement.
CGCGGCGTTCGGCTGCGAGGACATCAGGATGAACGAGGTACCGGCACCCACGGACAGGCCACCGCTGAGGATCATGGGCCACTGGCCGCCCATCTTGCGGCGGCCGACACCGACGACCAGCTGGACGATGCCCGAGACGATCGCCCACGCGCCCCACACCTGCAGGATGCCGGGGATGCCGGTCGTGCCGCTGGCGATCGCGATGCCGAGGGCCGCGAGCGTGCTGACGGCGACGTTGACGTACAGGCCCAGCACGTTCTGGGACTGCTTCGAGGAGCGGGCGTCGACGATGGCCGCGGCCACGTCGAACAGCGGGTACAGGATGACGAGCGTGATGACGATCGGCCCGAGCTCGGATCCGGTCACGCCCACCAGGACGGCCCAGACGAGTGCGAACGCGGCACGGACGAAGTACAACCGTCGCAGGGACGACGCGGCAGGACTGGTGGCAGTCACGGGATTTCCTTCGGTTCGATGTGGACGGCCCGGCTCATCGCGTCGTTCGCGCGCCAAGACCGAATTCCTTGCCCCACGTCCGAGGAGACGGACACCGGGGCGGTGTATAGAACGATCGCTACACCGGTACTGTAACGACGGCCCGCGACGGAGTCAAGACCGAACGTTCTATCTCATCCAGGTGGGTGATGACCGGACACCGGCCGGTGTCGCCCGTGCTGTTCGAAGCCGAGGGCCTCAGTTCCTGTTTCCGTTGCGCGACAACGACATTCACCCACCGGATCGTCCCAGTCGCTCTCGGTCACGCGCACCAGAGCGTTCCGCGCCCCGGAACGCCTCCGTCGTCAGGAGGCGCTCCAACCCCCGTCGAGGACCATCTCGGTGCCGGTGACCGAGTTCGTCTCCGGTGAGCACAGGTACGCCACCGCACCGGCGACCTCGGCCGGTTCGATCAGGCGCTTGACCGCGATCTTCGCGAGCAGCACCTCCGCCACCACGTCGTCGACGCTCAGGCCGTGCGCCTTCGCCTGGCCCGCCAACTGGTTCTCCACCAGCGGCGTGCGCACGTACCCCGGGCACACGCAGTTGCTCGTGACGCCCTTGGCCGCACCCTCCAGCGCGATCACCTTCGACAACCCCAGCAGTCCGTGCTTCGCGCTGACGTAGGCGGACTTGTAGGCGCTGGCGCGCAGTCCGTGGACGCTGGCGACGTGCACGATCCGCCCCCAGCCGCGTTCGTACATGCCCGGCAGCACGGCGCGGCTCAACAGGAACGGCGCCTCCAGCATCAGCCGCAGCATGAAGGCGAACCGCTCCGGCGCGAACTCCTCGACCGGCGACACGTGCTGGACCCCGGCGTTGTTGACGAGGATGTCGGCGTCGAACCGCTTGTCCCCCAAGCTCTTCGTGTCACTCAGGTCGAGCGGCAGCGCCTCACCGCCGATCTGCCTCGCCGTCCTCTCGGCACCGTCGGCATCGACGTCGCAGACGACGACATCAGCACCGAGCCCGGCGAGCCGAGTGGCCACAGCGGCCCCGATTCCGCTCGCCGCACCCGTGACGAGGGCACGCCGACCGGAGAGCTGGCCCGTCACGACTTGGTCCCGGCGAAGGGGTTGGTGTCGGTGTGGTGGTGTCCCCAGACGCTGGCTTGGCCGAAGTCGTGGGGGACCCAGTCGTCGTCGACTGTGATGCCGCCGCAGCCGATTTCGAGGTGGAAGCCGCTGGGGTTCTTGACGTAGAAGGAGAGGGCTTTGTCGTTCATGTGGCGGCCGAGGCTGATGGAGACGGGGACGTTGTTGGTGTGGGCGCGGTCGTGGGCGCGGCCGACGTCGTCGATGGTGGCGTGCTCGAACTCGAGGTGGTGGATGGAGGCGGTGTCCGCGGTGCCGAGAGCGATGCTGTGGTGCGTTGAGTTGCAGCGGAAGAAGAACAGGCCGGGTGAGCGGTAGTCGGTGAGCTTGAACTCGAGCACGGTTTCGTACAACTCGCGCAGTTCAGGCAGATGCGGGGTGGCGAGGACGAGGTGGCCCAGGCCGGTGATGCCGGGCCCGCCGGTGGGGCGGTCGGCGGCGACGCGGACCTTCGTCTCGCCGATGGCCAGCTCGACCCGGAACCCGGCGGGGTCGGTGAACCACCGCAGATGCGTGGCACCCCGCAGGTCCCGTTCGTCATCCGTGCCCTCGGCAACGGTGTAGCCGGCGTCGGTGAGCCGGGTGGTGAGGCGGTCGAGTTCCGCGGGGGTGTCCACGACCCAGCCGATCTCACGCGGCGAGTCCACGCTGGAGGGATACAGCGCGACGCGGTACTTGAACTCGTCCATCTCGGCGAGCGCGATCGTCTCCGTACCCGCTTTGGCATCGGAGACCCCGACACCCAGCGTGCGCCACAGCAGATCGGTCCACGCGTCGACATCGGTGACGTTCAGGCCGACGTAGCCCAGCTTTCTGATACCCACCAGGTCACCCCTCCGACATAGAGTTGTATGTAACGCTCACCATAAGACCGAGTCAGCCGATCCCCCGCCAACTCACACCCGCACACGAAGAAGACCGGGCCGGCGATCCCCCGCCGGCCCGGCCGCTACAAGGCCCCGCTCAGGCGACAGTCGCGTCCACGGTGACCGGGATGTTGCCGCGCGTGGCGTTGGAGTACGGGCAGATCTGGTGCGCGGCCTCGACGAGCTCGTCCGCCACGGCCTGGTCCACGCCGGAGAGTTCGACGTGCAGCGCCGCGCTCAGACTGAAGCCGCCCTCGGGCGTCGGGAGCACCTGGACCTCCGCGACGACCGCGGAGTCGGCGACCTGGACCTTGCGCTGTGCCGCGACGGCCTTCAGCGCCGAGTGGAAGCACGAGGCCCAGCCGGCCGCGAACAGCTGCTCCGGGTTGGTGGCGCCGCCGGGGCCGCCCATCTCCTTCGGGATCGCGAGCGAGATGTCGAGCAGGCCGTCGTCGGTCCTGGCCTGCCCTCCGGCCCTGCCGTCACCGGTCGAGGTGGCGATGCCGACGTACAGAGGAGTGCTCATGGCGGATCCCTTTCACGATCGCGGACGATCCGCGATACCGAACGTTCTATCGAGCTACATCGTGCAGACGCGGGCGCAAGTTGTCAAGACCGAACGTTCTATCTAACTTGGTGTAGAGTGAACGCTACATCCTGATCAGAGAGGACTCCCGTGCACCGCTGGTCCTTCGACGACATCCCCGCGCTGTACGGGCGCACGGCGGTCGTGACCGGGTCGAGCACCGGACTCGGGTTCGCGATCGCCGACGCCCTCGCGCGGCGCGGAGCCGAGGTCGTGCTGGCCTGCCGTGACGCGGGGCGGGCCGCCGCGGCCGCCGACCGGATCTGGGCGGGCTCACCCGGCGCGGTCGTGCGCACGTTGCTGTTGGACCTCGCCTCTCTCGCGTCGGTCCACACGGCGTCCCACCGGCTGCACGACGAGTACGGCCACATCGACCTGCTGGTCAACAACGCGGGCGGGTTCCGCCGGTGGTACTCGCTCACCGAGGACGGGTTCGAGTCGACCATCGGCGTCAACCACCTCGGCCCCTTCGCGTTCACCGGGCTGGTCCTCGACATGCTGCGGGACACGCCGGGCGCTCGGGTGGTGACGGTCGCCAGCAACGGCCACCTCAACGGCACGATCGACCCCGCCGACCTCGACCCCGAGGCGGGCCCGCGGTACCGGTTCGCGAAGGCCTACAACCGGGCCAAGCTCGCCAACCTGCTCTTCGCCCACGAGCTCGACCGGCGGCTGCGGGCGGTCGGCTCCCAGGCGATCTCCGTGGCCGGTCACCCCGGACTCGCGAGGACCGAGGGCGGGCGCGAGATGAACCGGCTCGTCCAGATCGTGCTCGACCCGAGGGTCAACCCGCTGATGTGGAAGCTCTCCCAGAGCGCGGAGATGGGGGCGCTCGGCCCGCTCCGCGCCGCAACCGACCCACTCGCCCGCGGTGGCGACTACTACGGCCCGCGCGGCCGCACCGGTCACCCCGAGCGGGTGACCTCCTCCAGCCTCTCCCACGACGCCGTCGTGCAGCGCCGCCTGTGGGAGGAGTCCGAAAGACTGACCGGCGTCACGTATCCGACGAAACGATCACGGAAGAACGAGGCAAGCAGTTGAGCAAGAGGACCCGTCGCATCGCGGTCACCGCCCTGACGGTGGCCGGCGCGATCTCGCTGACCTTCCCCCAGGCCACCGCGGCCCCGCAGGCCGCGACCCCGAACGCCGAGGTCGCGAGCAGCGCGGTCACGACCGCCGGGTCGTTCGGCAGGCTCGGCCCGCTGACAGACCTCGTCGTCGAGCGCCTCCTCGTGAGCGACGACGTGGCGGCGTCCAAGTTCGGCACCACCTCGCCGATCGAGGACCCCGTCCGCGAGGAGCAGGTGCTCCAGCAGGTGCGCGCGCAGGCCGTCGGCGCCGGGGTGGACCCGGAGGCCGCCGCGGTGTTCTTCCGGGACCAGATCACGGCGAGCAAGGTCGTGCAGAAGGGCCTGTTCGCGCGCTGGACGGCACATCCGGAGGAGGCCCCCACCACGCGTCCCGACCTGGCGCAGATCCGCGTCCGGCTCGACCAGCTGACGACGGCGCTGCTCGGGCAGCTCAAGGCCACCGAGAGCGTGCGCGCCCAGCACGTCCCGTGCACCGTGCAGCTGGTCCTGGCCACCACGTCGGCGAGCGTCCTGCAGGACCTCGACGGCCTGCACCGCGAGGCCCTCGGCTCGGCGGTGCGGTCCACGTGCGCCGCACGGTGACGCGGGTCAGCGCGCGGCCATCACCCGCACGCCGGTGCCGGCCAGTTCCTGCGCCAGCGCCTCGCTGAACGACAGGACGAACGCCTTCGTGCCCGCGTAGACGGCTGCAACGCGTCGAACCTGACCTTCATGGCGGGCCAGCTCCTCGACCGCGGCCTGGTCGAGCGCACCGTCGACCGGGACGACCGGCGGTCCCGCGTGCTCGTCCTCACCGAGGAGGGCGTCCGGGTCCGCGCAGCGGTGCTGAGCGCGACGCTCGGCACCCGGCGAACCGGCGCTCCCTCCACAGTGGAGTGACCGGAAGGGGGGGTGCACCACACCCTTCCGCTCTCCCGCCCAACGCCTACGGTGGGTTCATGAAGCGCGAGAACGACCTGGGCGACTTCCTGCGGGCCCGGCGCGACGCGGTCACCCCCGCCGCCGCGGGACTGCCGGACGACGGCCACCGCCGGGTGCCGGGCCTGCGCCGCGACGAGGTCGCGTTGCTGGCCGGGGTCAGCACCGACTACTACACGCGGCTGGAACAGGGCAGGGAACGCCGTCCGTCCGAACAGGCCCTGCGCGCGATCGCCCAGGCGCTGCGCCTGAACGAGGCCGCCGCCGAGCACCTGTACCGGCTCGGCATGCCGGCACTGACGACGGAGACCGCGGCGGTGGCCGAGGTCGGCTCGGACCTGCGGCTGCTGATGGCGAACGTCCGGGACCTGCCCGCGTTCGTGGTCGGGCCCGCGCAGGACGTCCTCGCGGCCAACCCGATGGCCGAGGCGCTGTACTCCGGGTTCGCGCGTTTCGACAACCTGCTGCGGATGATCTTCCTGGATCCGTTCGCGCGCGAGTTCTACGTCGACTGGGACAAAGCCGCCGAGATCGCGGTGGGCAACCTGCGCGCGCAGTCCGCCACCTTCCCCGGCGACCGGCGCATCGAGGCCGTGCTGGGCTCGCTCAGCGCGCGCAGCCCGGCGTTCGCGTCGCTGTGGGCGCGCTACGAGATCCGCCCCCGGACCCACGAGGACAAGTGGTTCCGGCACCCCGGGGTGGGTCTGCTGCACCTGCACTTCGAGGCGCTGGCCGCGACCAGCGCGCCGGGACAGCACCTGTCCGTCTACACCGCCGAACCCGGCAGCGCCACCGAGGACGCCCTCGTGCTCCTGCGCCGGCTCGCCGAGCGAAGTGAAGTTTCGGCCTACACTGAAGTCACCGAGCAGACCGGGAGTACCGACCGATGACCGCCGGGACCTTCGAGATCGCGGGCAGGTCCGTCGCCCGGCTGGGCTTCGGCGCGATGCGGCTGACCGGCCTCGGCATCTGGGGTGAGCCCGAGGACCGGCGGGAGTGCGTCCGCGTCGTGCGCCGGGCGGTCGAGCTCGGTGTCCAGTTCATCGACACCGCCGACTCCTACGGCCCGCACGTCAGCGAGGAGATCATCCGCGAGGCGATCCACCCGTACCCCGCCGACGTCCTGATCGCGACGAAGGTGGGCCTGACCCGCAACGGGCCCGACGTGGTCGACACCCCGCGGGGCAGGGTCCGGCTGGGCCCGAAGGCGTGGCCTCCCGTGGGCAGGCCCGAGTACCTGCGCGCGCAGGTGCTGCTGAGCCTGCGGCGGCTGGGGCTCGACCAGATCGACCTGCTGCAGCTGCACCGGGTCGACCCGCAGGTCCCGCTCGAGGACCAGGTCGGCGAGCTGAAGGCGTTGCGGGACGAGGGGAAGGTCGTCGCGATCGGACTGTCGCAGGTGGACGTCGCGCAGATCGAGCGGGCCAGGGCCGTCGTCGAGATCAGCACGGTGCAGAACCGCTTCAACATCACCGAGCGCGACTCGGAGCCGGTGCTGGACCACTGCACCCGCCACGGGATCGGCTTCATCCCGTGGGCACCCGTCGCCCAGGGCGGCCTGGCGGCCGGCGACGTGGTCGACCGGATCGCGAAGGCCCACGACGCGACGCCCGCCCAGGTGGCCCTCGCGTGGCTGCTGGCCCGTTCCCCGGTGGTGCTGCCGATCCCCGGCACGTCGAAGGTGGCGCACCTGGAGGAGAACCTGGCCGCCGCGCGGATCCCACTGACCGCCGCCGAGGTCGACGACCTGTCCGCGGCCTGACTCGGAGGACAAGCAGTTGCTGCTCCCCCACGACGAACTCGGCAGCGGCCGGCCGGTGGTGCTGCTGCACGCCCGTCCCGCCGACAGGACGATGTGGCGGCGGCACCTGCCGCTGCTCGCCGCGGCGGGTTTCCGCGCGGTCGCCCTGGACCTGCCGGGACACGGTGCCGCCGTGCTGCCGGCACACCACACCGCCCCACCGGCCGACGACGTGCTGGAAACCTTGGGCCACCTCGGGATCGACCGGTTCGACATCGCGGGCAACTCACTCGGAGCGCTGGTGGCGCTGCAGATCGCGGCCGCCGCACCGGGCCGGGTGCGGTCGCTCGTCGCCATCGGCTACCGACGGCACGACCAGCCGCAGACCGACGGGTTCGCCGCGGCGCTGCGACGCGAACGGGGCAGGCTCGCCGCGGACGACCTCGACGGCGCCGTGCGGGCCGGTGTGCGGGCGTGGGTGTCGCCCGACGCGTCACCGGCGGTCAAGGAGCACGCCGCGACGATGATGCGCGGCAACCTGCACCTGCGCCGGGCGCACGGAGAACCGCCCCGCGCCGACGACCCGGACCCTCGGCGGCTGCGGCCGCTGGCCGGGCGGGTGCTGGTCGTGGTGGGAGCGCAGGACTTCCCGGACTTCGTCACCGGCGGGGAGGCGCTGCTCGAGGGCATGGGAGCGAGCGGCCTCGTGGTCGCGCCGGGCGCCGCGCACCTGGTGCCGCTCGACCAGCCGGAGTGGACGTGCGGGCTGCTGCAGGGTTTCCTGCGGCACAGCCAGGACCCGCGTGAGTCCTGACTGATCGGCGCAACGGATTCTCCCGTCACCAAGTCACGCGGGCCCAGGACCCACTCGTCCAGGACCCGCGTGCCTGCTCTCACGCCTCCGCGGGAGTGACGCGCTCGGCCCGCAGCGACAGCAGCGCGGAGATGGACAACAGCACCGCGATGATGACCGACACCGCGGCGATCGCGCGGGTCGACCCGTGCGCACCGGCCACCGCGTAGAAGGTGCCGCCGATGACCGCGACCGACAGCGCGGCGCTGATCTGGAGGGTCGCGCTGACCAGACCGCTCGCGAGGCCCGCGAACGCGCGCGGGACGAGGGTGACCGTGAGGCGAATGAGCGACGGCAGGGCGAGCCCCTGGCCGAACCCGATGAGCGCCAGGGGTGCGGCGGCCCACGGGGTCTGGCCCAGCGCGGTGACGAGCCCCGCGAACGCGAGGAAGCCGATGGTCTCGAGGACCAGGCCGGCCGCGGCGATCCCCCGCGGCACGAACCGCACGAGGTGCGGCACGACCAGCGGTCCGATCAGGAAGCCGATGCCCAGCGGCAGGATGTCGAGGCTCGCCTGCACCAGCGTGCGCCCAACGGCCTGCTCGTGTTCCGAGAACACGAGGAAGAACCCGGCGATCGAGTAGAACAGGGCGACCGACACCAGCGCGATCCGCACTCCGGGCGCGGTGACCGCCTTGGGCGGCACCAGCGGCATGACGCGAGCGCGTGAGCCACTGGCACCGAGGGCGGATTCGTGCCGCCAGAACCGGATCAGCACGCCGGCGGCCGCGACGAGCGACACCAGGCACCACAGGGGCCAGCCCAGATCGGGACCCTCGACCAGCGGGACGACGATCCCGGCGAGACCGGTGAGCAGCAGCAGGGCGCCGGTCCGGTCGAGCCGCTGCGCACCCCCGCTGTGCGGGTCGCGCAGGAAGAAGCCGCCCAGCAGGGCCAGCGCGGCGACGGGGAGGTTGACGAGGAAGATCGCCCGCCAGCCCAGGCCCCCGATGTCGGCGGTGACGAGGAGTCCGCCCAGGGACTGGCCGATGACGGCGGCGAGCCCGAAGGTGGCGCCGTGCAGGCCGAGGGCGATCCGCTGGTCACGACCGTCGAGGGCGGCGCGGATGAGCGCGAGTGACTGCGGCGCCATCAGGGCGGCGGTGACGCCCTGCAGGACGCGCCCGGCCAGGAGCGTCCAGGGTCCGGTGGCCACGCCGCACAGCAGTGAGGCGAGCGCGAACCCGACCAGACCGACGAGGAAGACCCGCCGCCGTCCGTGCAGATCTCCCAGCCGGCCGCCGAGAGTGAGCATCACCGCGTAGGTGGCGGCGTAACTGGCGACGATCTGCCGGCCGAGGGTGTCCCCGCCGCCGAGGTCGTGCTGGATCGACGGGATGGCGAGGTTGACGATGAAGAAGTCCAGCGGCGGCAACAGCGTGCCGGCCAGCAGCGTGACCACTCCGGCCCACGTGCGGGCCTGCGTCCTGGTTGTCGAAGTCATTGCGCGGCCTTGCTTTCGGCGTGTGCGTCGGTGTGACGGGCGTGTGCCCGCCGCGAAGGGGCCGTCCTCGCCGGCTCCGGAGTGCGTTCACCGCACCCGTGCTGTGCGAGGACTGGTCATGACACCGACGGTATGGACGCTTCGACCCGCGTGGGAGGGCGCAGTGCCCCCACCCGGTGCGTCGCCGGCCTGGTCAGGCCACGGGCACCGGCGGGGCGTCGAGGAGGCTCCGCTCGCCGTCGACGCCGTGGGCCAGCGCGCCCGCCACGTCCTCGTGGGGTGTACCGAGCCGGATCGCGGCGGCCTCGTCCAGCAACCGGTAGTGGTCGTGACCCAGGTCGACGGACAGCGCGTCGAGGTATCCCTCCAGGTGAGCCGGCGTGCGGGGGCCGACGATGGGGATCATCGAGGTCCGCGTGCGGGCGGCGCGCTGCCGCAACCAGGCCAGCGCCACCTGCACCGGGCCTGTGCCCACCTCCTCGGCGACGGCGAGGACGGCGTCGAGCACGGCGTCCCGCCGGGCGTCGCCCTCCACGCCCCTGGCGGTGAGCCGTCCCTGCTCACCGCGCCGGTACTTGCCGGTCAGCAGGCCGCCCGCCAGCGGGGAGTACAGGACGACGCCGAGCCCGTGGGCGTCCGCCATCGGGATCAGCTCACGCTCGGCGGAGCGCTCGGCCAGGCTGTACTCGGTCTGGATGCCCACGAGCGGCGGACCCCCGGCGAGCTCCGCCCTCACCGCGGCGCCCGCGACCCGCCAGGCGGGGAAGTTCGACAGGCCGCCGTAACGGATCTTGCCCGCGCGGACCAGGTCCTCGAAGCCCGCCAGGATCTCCGCGATCGGCGTCACGCCGTCGGGGAAGTGCGGCATGAAGACGTCGACGTGATTCGTCCTCAGGCGCCGCAGGCTCTCCTCGACCGAGCGGATCATGGTCTTGCGGCTGTTGCCGGTGGTGCCCGGCCGGACGCGGTCCTGCCTGCTGCCGCTGTACTTCGTGATCACCACGAAGTCGTCGCGGTCGCGGCCGAGGAACTCGCCGAGCAGCGTCTCCGCCTCGCCGTTCTGGTAGATGTTCGACGTGTCGAACGTGGTGCCGCCGGCGGCGACGAAGGCCTCGAAGACCGCCTTCGCCCCGTCCACGCCCGCGGCGCCCGGCGCGGACCCGAATCCGGCCGTGCCCAGCACGTACTCCGAGACCCGCAACCCGCTGTTCCGCCCGAAGGCCTGGTAGCGCACGGAGATCCTCCTGATGACTCGCCATGGGGTACGGTCGTGACGCTACTACAAAAACGAATGGTCGTTCTTTATGCCGAAGGTCACCCAGGCCCACCTCGACGCACGCCGTCAGCAGATCATCGACGCGGCCCGTGCCCGGTTCGCGAGCCACGGCTTCGCGCGGACCTCCATGCCCGACCTCGTCGAGGCCTCGGGGCTGTCCACCGGGGCGATCTACCGCTACTTCAAGAGCAAGGACCAGATCGTCGCCGCCATCTGCGAGCAGACGAGCGACACCCTGCCCGGCGAGCTCACGGCCGCCTCGGTCCTCGACTTCCTCAAGGACGTGCGCACGGCGGCGCGGGAGCACGACCACGCCCGGCTGGTCGCCCAGATCTACGCCGAGGCCGCCGTCTCTCCCGCGCTCGCCGCCGTCGTCCGGCAGCAGCTCGACGACCTGCGCGCCGCGGTCGCCACCCTGTTGCCAGGCAGGTCGGCGGAGGACGCGGCACGGATCGCCGAGGCGTTCGTGGCTCTGTGCAACGGTTATGCGAACCAGCTGGCCGTGCGCGGCGACGTCGACCCCGGCCCGTTCGCGGCGGCCCTGACCGCCGTCATCGAGTCCTGACCTGTGTAGAGTGGTCGTTACATACAGGAGAGGACGGGCCTTGTCCGAGCACGGGAACCCGCTGAAGGTCTACGAGGAGTCGCTCCGGACGTTCGACCGGCTGGTGCACCGGATCCGCGACGACCAGTGGGACGCCTCCACGCCGTGCACCGAGTGGAGCGTGCGGGACGTGGTCAACCACCTCGTCTCCGAAGCGCTGTGGGTGCCGCACGTGCTCGCCGGCCAGACCATGGCCGCGGTGGGTGACCGCTACGACGGCGACGTGCTCGGGGACGACCCGGTCGGCGCCTGGGAACGGGCCTCCGCGGCGGCGCACGCGGCCTGGACGGTGCCCGGCGCGACGACGTGGACCGTGCACCTCTCCTTCGGGGAGACGCCCGCGGTCCACTACTGCTGGCAGATGGCGTGCGACCTGGCCCTGCACGCGTGGGACGTCGCCAGCGGGATCGGTGCGGCGCAACCGATCCCCGAACCCGTCGCGGAGGTGCTGGTGAACGTGACGGCGTCCCGGCTGCGTTCCGTGCAGGGCAGCGCCATCATCGGGCCCGGTGTGCCCGTGCCGGACGACGCCCCGGCGGTCGACCGGCTGCTCGGGTTCGCCGGCCGCGATCCGCGCGACGGCGTCCGCCCGGCTCAGGAATCGAGTCCGGCCACGCGCAGCCACACGACCTGACAGGTCTCGCACGCCTCGTCGAGCGCCTCGGGGGACACCGCCGAGGCGTGGTAGAAGCTCCGTTCGACCATCCAGCACAGCGCCCGCGCGAGGGCCTGCGCCCCGTCCGGCCCCTCGTGCGCCGCGACGCCCGCCCGCACCAGGATCTTCGCGATGGCGTCGATGAAGATGTCCGCCGTCTCCTGCCACAGGGCGCTCAGCTCGGGAATCGCCGGGGACTGGTCGATCGCGACGCGCATGATGAGACCGTGCTCGTGCCAGCGGTCCCTGGTGCGCCTCATGACCGTCGCGATCGCCTCCCGCGGCGCCGCCGGGTCGTCCGCCGCCGCGCGCGACTTCTCCCGCAGCGCCTCGACGGTCCTCGCGAAGAGGGCGACCAGCGCCTCCTGCTTGGAGTTGAAGTAGAAGTACATCGAGCCGCGGGAGAGCCCCGCGCGTTCGGCTATGTCCGCGGTCGTGAGCGCGTCGAAACCCTTGACCGCCAGCAGGTCCCCGAGGACCTCGAGGATCTTGAGCTCGCGCAGGTCCCCTTTGGACGGTGCGGCGGAACGGCGGCGGCCCGCCCTGACCGACTCGGGCATCGCCCGTCCACCTCCGCAAGTCATCGGGCACCACCGCGGCCCCCTGTCCAGGATGTCACGCGGTCAGTTCGACGCGATCTGGTGGCCGTCCGGGAAGTCCGTCGACCGGGAGAGCTCCTCCCACGCCTCGATGTCCGCGGTCACCGCCGCCCGGCCGTTCGCCACGAGCCTCAGCGCGTCCGAGCCGAGCACGAGGTGCACCGGCGGCTTCTCCGCGTCGAGCACCGCGAGCACGGCCTCGGCGGCCTTCTGGGGATTGCCCAGCTGGTTGCCGCTGGCGGCCTGCCTGGCCTCGCGGATCGGCCCGAAGAACTCGTCGTAGTCGGCGATCGACCGCTCGCTGCGGACCATCGAGCGACCTGCCCAGGCCGTGCGGAACGAGCCGGGCTCGATGATCGTCACCTTGACCCCGAGACCCGCGACCTCCTTGGCCAGCGACTCCATCATGCCCACCACCGCGTACTTGCTGCCGCAGTAGTAGGACAGGCCGGGAACGGACATCAGCCCGCCCATCGAGCTCACGGCGAGGATGTGGCCCGAACGCCGCTTGCGCATGCCGGGCAGCACCGCGTGGACGGTGGCGGCGACACCGAACACGTTGGCCTCGAACTGCGCGCGCAGCTCGGCCATCGAGGACTCCTCGAACACGCCCTCGTGGCCGTAGCCGGCGTTCGCGATCAGCACGTCGATCGGGCCGACGGTCTTCTCGACCTCTCCCACGACGGAGAAGACGGCCTCGTCGTCGGTCACGTCCATCTGCCGTGCGTGGGCACGCCCTGGGGCCAGGGCCTCGAAATCGGCGAGGTCACCGGCCCTGCGCACGGTGCCGACGACGGTGTGGCCGGCCGCCAGCGCGCCCTGCGCGAAGGCCCTGCCGAGCCCGCTGCTCACCCCGGTGATCAGAAACGTTCGTGTGGTCATGCACTGAAATCTACACCGTGCAGATAAAAATCTGCACAGTGTCGACTATCTCGCCCGTCACACCCGGCGGGGGCAACGCGCTTGCCGGAACAGCGTGGGAACGGGTAAACCTGGCACCGTGCCCCTCACCGTCCGTCTCGCCCGTGGCCGTCGGCCGCGTGGCTGCCGCGCGCCCGCACGGCGCGTGCTGGGACGCAGGGTGCGGTACGTGATCGGCTCCGAGGCGGGCCAGGTCAACGGGATGCGATGGCGTCGTGCGCCGCGCGTCGCGCGGGATCGCTGACTCCCAGACCACTCACGACACCACCCGGGACCGACGGTTCCGGGTCAGGAGCACATCGCCATGGAGCACGACTTCTTCTTCCCGGCCGCCCCGGGAAGCCTTCCCAGCGGTGACGGGTACTTCGGCGCGTTCGGCGGCCGGTTCGTCCCGCAGGCGCTCGTCGCCGCCATCGACCAGGTCGCCGCCGAGTACGAGCGGGCCAAGGCCGATCCCGCGTTCGTCGCGCGGTTCGAGGACCTCCTCGCCCACTACGTCGGCCGGCCGAGCGCGCTGACCGAGGCACCCCGGTTCGCCGGGCACGCCGGGGGCGCGCGGATCTTCCTCAAGCGCGAGGACCTCAACCACACCGGCTCGCACAAGGTGAACAACGCGCTGGGCCAGGCACTTCTGGCCCAGCGGATGGGCAAGACCCGGGTCATCGCCGAGACCGGCGCCGGTTCGCACGGCGTCGCGACCGCCACCGCGTGCGCGCTGACCGGCCTCTCCTGCACCGTCTACATGGGAGAGACGGACATGCGCCGCCAGGCGGTCAACGTGGCGCGGATGGAACTCCTGGGCGCCGAGGTCGTCCCGGTGACGTCCGGCTCCCGCACCCTCAAGGACGCCATCAACGAGACGTTCCGCGACTGGGTCGCGCGCACCGGGGACACGCACTACCTGTTCGGCACGGTCGCCGGGCCGCACCCGTTCCCCGCCATGATCCGCGACTTCCAGCGCGTCATCGGCGTCGAGGCCCGCCGCCAGCTCCTCGAACGGACCGGGCGGCTGCCCGACGCGGCGATCGCCTGCGTCGGCGGCGGGTCCAACGCGATCGGCCTGTTCCACGCGTTCCTCGACGACCCGGTGCGCCTGATCGGGTGCGAGGCCGCCGGGCGCGGGGTCGGGAGCGGCGAGCACGCGGCGTCGCTGACGGCCGGTGAACCGGGAGTGCTGCACGGCTCCCGTTCCTACGTCCTGCAGGACGACGAGGGCCAGATCGTCGAGGCCTGGTCGATCTCGGCCGGGCTCGACTACCCCGGCGTCGGACCGGAGCACGCGCACCTGCACACCTCCGGCCGCGCGGAGTACCGCCCGGTCACCGACGACGAGGCGATGCACGCGTTCCGGCTGCTCGCCACAACGGAGGGCATCGTCCCCGCGATCGAGAGCGCGCACGCGCTGGCGGGCGCGCTCCAGGTCGGCGCCGAACTCGGCCCGGACGCGCTCGTCCTCGTGAACCTGTCCGGCCGCGGCGACAAGGACATGGACACGGCGACCGCCCACTTCGGACTGGAGGCCGCGCGATGAGCGGGAACCTGCGGCTCCTCACGGACACGCTCGCGCGGGCACGACGGGAAGACCGAGCCGCGCTCGTCACCTACCTGCCGGCCGGTTTTCCCACGGTGGACGGGGGAATCGACGCGATCCTCGCCACCGTCGACGCCGGCGCGGACGTCGTCGAGGTCGGCCTGCCGCACAGCGACCCGGTGCTGGACGGCCCGGTCATCCAGACGGCGGACGACATCGCGTTGCGCGGCGGGGTGCGGATCGCGGACGTGCTGCGCACGGTGCGGGAGGTCCACGCCGCCACGGGCACACCGGTGCTGGTGATGTCGTACTGGAACCCGGTGTCCCGCTACGGCGTCGAGCGGTTCGCGCGGGAGCTCGCCGCCGCGGGTGGCGCGGGCTGCGTGCTGCCGGACCTCCCGGTGGCGGAGTCCGCGCAGTGGCGGCGGCAGGCCGCGGAGCACGACCTGGCCACCGTGTTCGTGGTCGCGCCCAGCAGCACGGACGAGCACCTCGCGGAGACGGTGGCGGCCGGGACCGGCTTCGTCTACGCGTCCGCGCTGATGGGCGTCACCGGCGCGCGCGAGTCGGTGGACGAGGCCGCCGCGGTGCTGACCCGCCGGCTGCGCGCGCTCACCGACCTGCCGGTCTGCGTCGGCATGGGCGTCGCGAACGCCGGGCAGGCAGCGGACGTCGCCGCGTTCGCCGACGGTGTCATCGTCGGATCCGCTCTGGTGGCAACGCTTCTGGACGGCGACCGGGACGCGCTCACCCGGCTCACCGCGGAGCTGGCCGCCGGCGTCCGGCCGGGCTACCCCGCCAGTGCCGTGCCGAGGTTCTCGACCGCCAGGTAGGGGTTGAGGTGCGGGTGCCGGCTGCCGACGGCGACGTCCCGCCAGAAGCGCTGCAGCGGGTTCGCCCGGTCGAACCCGCTCGCGCCGTGCAGGTCGAGCATCCGCTCCACGGCCGTGCGGCAGTCCTGCCCCGCCTCCGCGAGGACCTTGCGCAGGCGGGGCACGTCCACAGGGGACAGTTCGGCGGAGTCCGCCTCGCGGGCCACCGCGAGCATGGCGTGCTCGGCGCGGTCCACGAGGTAGCTGGCCTCGGCCAGCCAGTGCCGGGCTCCCGCCGACTCCCCCATGCGCGTGTACGCGGTCATGAACGGCTTGCGGTCCGAGGCGAACATGGCGGTCACGGCGTCGAGCGCTCCCCTCGCGGCGCCCACGACCGGGCCGAGGACCGTGATGGCGAACAGCATCATGTCGTTCGGGGTGAACGGCGCCGCCCCGGCGATCCGCTCGGCCGGCACCAGGACGTCGTCGGCGATGAGGGTGTGGCTGCCGGTGCCGCGCATGCCGGCCGCGGTCCAGGTCCGTTCGACGACGAGCTCGGCCGTGGGCACCAGCGCGAAGGAGAACGCGTCGTCGATCATCACCGCGAGCCCGGCCCACTCCGCGTCCTCGCAACCGGAGACGTTCGGCCAGCGCCCGGTGACGCGCACGCCCTCAGGCACCCGCTCACCGCGGGCGCCGGGCACCCCCGACCCGCAGAAGAGCGCGTCCGGGTCGGCGAAGAACTCAGGCTTCCCGGCCCGGTCGAAGACACCGCCGGCGAGCGTCTTGCTCGTCACGCAGGTGCCGGCCACCCACGCGCTGGACGGACAGGCACGCCCCAGTTCCGCCAACCGGTGCGCGATCGTTTCCGCACCGGCCCACGCACCACCGTGCGCCTGCGGCGTGCGCAACGCGAACACGCCGTTCTCCCGCAACGCGGCCAGCCCTTCCGGGGCGGGCCGCTCGTTCTTCTCGACTTCTGCGGCATGCGCGCGCAGGACCTCGTTGATCACCTGATCGACTCAAGCACCGTGCCCGCGCCCCGTGCCATGCGCGAACGCCACCGGTTCATGCGCGCTTCACTACGATCGCCGGTGTGGACCTGATCAGCGAGGTGATCCGCACCGTCCGGGTAGGAGACGCGCGAGCGCGCCTGATCAGGCAGGACGCCCCGGGCGTCCGGTTCCCCGCGTTCGCCGGCAGCGGGTTCCACGTCCTGCTGCACGGCGTCTGCTGGCTCGTCGGCGACGGCGATCCCGTGTTCCTGCGCCCCGGCGACATCGTGCTCACGACGGCCGGCGGCGCGCACGGCCTCAGCGAGACCCCGTGCGACCTGGCGGACCTGCCGCTCATCGAGATGGGCGACCTCCCGCCGAGCCCCGGCCCGGCGTCGTTCGAGTTCCTGTGCGGCAACTACCGGCTCGACCACGCCCGCACACCCCGCTACCTCCGCACGCTGCCCGGCCTCATCGCCGTGTCCCCGGACGAGGAACGCCACCCGGAGACCCGCGCGGTCATCTCTCTGCTCGCCGCGCACGTCACCAAGCCGCAACCGGGCTCCGCCGCCACCCTGCGCGCGTTGCTGGACCTGGTCCTCGTGCACGTCCTGCGCCAGTGGCACGAGCAGAACACCACCGGGACCTGGCCGGAGGTCTCCCACCCCGGCGTCGCCGCGGCACTGCGCGAGATCCACGAGAACCCGCACCACCCGTGGACCGTGGGCCGCCTGAGCGAGGCCGCCGGAATGCCCAGGGCGGCGTTCTCGCGACTCTTCACCGCCGGGGTCGGCGAGGCCCCGATGACCTACCTCACCGGGTGGCGGCTCAGCCGCGCCGCCCAGCTGCTGCGGGAGACCGACGCGTCGCTGGCGCGGATCGCGCCGCAGGTGGGGTACTCGACGGAGTTCGCGCTGTCGGCGGCGTTCCGCCGGGAGTACGGGGTGTCGCCGGGGCGGTTCCGGTCGGCTGCGGTAGAGCGGACCGCGGACACCTGAGGCGCGCTTGGGTGAGACGAACCCGGTGGAGACGATTCCACTCGTCTACCGTGGAGCGCCATGCCGACTCCCGTCATCCTCGACTGCGACCCCGGACACGACGACGTCTTCGCCCTCTGGCTGGCCGCGGGCGACCCGGCGATCACCCTGCTCGGCGTCACGACCGTCGGGGGAAACGGCCGCCTGGAGCACACGACGTTCAACGCGCGGGTCGCGCTGACCGTCGCCGGTGTCGAGGGCGTGCCGGTGGCCGCGGGTGCCGACAGGCCGTTGCGGCGCGAGCTCACGCCGGCGACCTGGATCCACGGCGACAACGCGCTCGGCGGTCCCGAACTGCCCGAGCCGGCGGTGCCGCCGGACGGGCGCGGGGCGATCGAGCTGATCTCGGACCTGCTGGAGGCGTCGCCGGAGCCCGTCACGCTGATCCCGACCGGGCCGCTCACCAACATCGCGATGCTGCTCGAGCAGCGGCCCGACCTCCGCGGCAGGATCAAGGAGATCATCTGGATGGGCGGCTCGACGGGGCGCGGCAACGTCGGCGCCTACCCCGAGTTCAACGCCTGGGTGGACCCCGAGGCCGCCGACCTGGTGTTCAAGTCCGGGCTGCCGCTCACGATGGTCGGCCTCAACATCTCGCACCAGGCCCTGATCACCGAGCAGGTGATCGAGTCGATCGGCGCGATCGGCAACGAGACCAGCGCGTTCGGGGTGGAGCTGCTCCGCTTCTTCTGCAGCACCTACGAGGCGGTCGAGAACATGCCCGAGGGGCCGTTGCACGACCCGATCACGGTGGCGATCGCCATCGACCGGACCGTCGCGACGGTGCGACGCAGCCACGTCGACGTCGAGACGAAGGGCGAGTTCACGTCCGGCGCCACGGCGGTCGACCTGCACGACATGCTCGGCAAGGAGCCGAACGCCGACATCGCGCTCACCTTGGACGTGCCGAAGTTCTGGCGGCTGATCCGCGAGGCCGTCGCGAACCTGAAGTGAGCCGCATCGTCCCCTATGGACAGTAGGTTATGGCCTACATGCTGTAGGATGCGGTCATGCGCCCTCCATTAAGTGCCGCCGTCGTGATCGCCGACGCCGCGGCCCTCGCGGACGAGGCGGGGTTCGAGAAGGTGACCCTGTCCGCCGTCGCCCGGCGTCTCGGCGTGCAGGCGCCCAGCCTGTACTCGCACGTCCGCGACCTGGAAGCGTTGCGGGACGGCATGACCGCGCTCGCACTCGGCGAGCTCGCCGGCCTCGTCGCGGCGGCGATCGCCGGACGTTCGGGCCTCGACGCGTTGCGCGCGTACGCGGCGGTGTACCGGGCGTACGCGCAGGAGTCGCCGGGACGCTGGCAGTCGTTGCAGCGCCGCGCGGGCGAGGCCGTCGTGCGCTCGGACGCCGCGCGGAACATGTCCACGCAGGCGGGCGCGGTGCTGAGGGGTTACCCGGTGCCGCAGGACGAGCACGTGCACGCCGTGCGGTTGCTGGGCAGCACGATCAACGGGTTCCTGGCCCTCGAGCGCACCGGCAACTTCGACCACAGCTCCCCCGCGCCCGACGTGTCGTGGGACAGGACCGTGATCGCTCTCGACGCACTGCTGCGGGCCTGGCCCGCGCACTCCGGAACGGACAGCTCATGATCACCACCCCCTTGACCGACGCGCTCGTGCGCGGCGCCGCCGAACTGGAGGACACCGGCCGCGGCCTGCGGCCGCACCGCCTGCCAAGCCGGGTGCGCACACTGTTCCCCGACCCCCAGCTGATGGCCGCGGAGAGCCAGCCGTCGGGCGTGCGCGTGGTGATGACGACCGAGGCGCGCACCGTCGAACTGGACCTTCACCCGACCCGCGTCTCGTACCGGGGCACCTCGCGCCCGCGCGGCAGCGTCGACCTCGTCGTGGACGGCATGTTGGTCGCCGGCACCCGGCTCGACGGCGGCGACCACGTGGAGATCGACCTCGCCACCGGCACCTCGGAGTTCCACGCGGGGCAGGCGACCACCGTCCGGTTCGACGACCTTCCCGGCGGCGACAAGCTCGTCGAGATCTGGTTGCCCCACAACGAAGGCGTGGAGGTCGTCGCACTGCGCACGGACGCGCCGGTGCACCCCGTCGCGGCGGAGAAGCGGATCTGGGTGCACCACGGCAGTTCGATCAGCCACGGTTCGAACGCGACCTCGCCGACCAGGATCTGGCCCGTGGTAGCGGCCCGCCTGGGCGACGTCGAACTGCACAACCTCGGCTTCGGCGGCAGCGCCCTCGCCGACCAGTTCGTCGCCCGCGTGATCCGCGACCGGCCGGCGGACCTGATCAGCGTGAAGCTCGGCATCAACGTGGTGAACCTGGACGCGATGCGCCTGCGCGCCTTCGTGCCCGCCGTGCACGGCTTCCTCGACACGATCCGCGACGGCCACCCGGACACGCCGCTGCTGCTGGTGTCACCGATCTTCTGCGGCACGCACGAGGACACGCCGGGCCCCGGCAAGATGCACACCGACGCCGCCGGCACCGTGACGTTCGCGGCCTCGGGCCCACACGGCCCGGCACCGCAGCTGACCCTGCGGATCATCCGCGACGCGTTGCGGTCGCTGGCCGAGCGGCGGGCGGACGACCCGAACCTGCACCACCTCGACGGGCTGCGGCTCTACGGGGAGCAGGACGCCGTCACGCACCCGCTGCCCGACGCGCTGCACCCGGACACGGCGACGCACGGGTTGATCGGGGAGCGGTTCGCTCGGTACGCGTTCGGGGCGGGTGGGCCGTTCGCGGCGCGGTGAGGTGAGGGATGGCGGTGAGGGTGCGGCGAGAGAGCCGCACCACCCCGCCGCTCATAGCGGCGCCCCGCCGACCACCCACCGGCAGCCCCTAAGACTCGGCGCCCGACCGGTAGGTCAGCAGCCCCTCGACACCGGCGAGGAACGTCGCCCCCACCGCCGCCGGGTCCGTCAGGCACCCCGCCGCCATGGCCCCGTCGCGCAGCATGACGAAGTGCCGGGCGGCGGCCGCGGCCGACTTCTCCTCGATCTGCGCGAACAGGTCGGTGATGGTCTGCAGGAACCACGCGCGGTGCTCGAGGACGGCGTTCAGCACGGGGTGCGCGGGGTCGGGGAACTCCGCCGCGGCGTTGAGGAAGGCGCAGCCCCGGAAGCCGACGGACTCTATGCCCGCGGCGATGCCCTGGGCGACGGCCCGCAGCGCCTGGTCGGCGGGGAGGCCGCTCCCGAGGGCCTGCTCGACCTGGTCGCGGTCCATCTGGGCGACGGTCTGGAGGTAGGCGACGACCAGGTCGTCCTTGCTGGCGAAGTGCCGGTACAGGGTCGCGCGGGTCACCTTGGCCTCGGCGACGATCCTGTCGATCCCGACGGAGTGGAGGCCCTCCGAGTAGAAGATCCGGGTCGCCGTGGAGAGCAGGCGCGACCGCGCTTCGGAGACCTGACCTCGAACGTTGTGCACCATTGGCGCAATGGTAGCAGATAGAACGGTCAGTCTACAGGGTTCGCCTCCGCGCTGAGGTGCCCTGCCGACCGGGTGCTCGACCGCCGTGGAGCACCGTCTCAGGTCACGCCGCGGGCACTGCCGTCGTGGCGCGCCTGCGGTGTGCGGTGAGGATGACGCCGCAGGTGTGGGCCGCCGAACGCAGGCGTGTCGTCAGCGACTCCAGGCGTGCGGGCGACGCCGGTACCAGTGCGGACAACGCGGCCGCGGCGCGGCGGTCCGCGTCGAGGATCGGCACCACGACGGTGCTGAAGCCGAGGGTGCCCGCCACGGGCTCCACGGCGACGCCCTGGGTCTTGACGCGGTCGAGGTGGAGGCGGGCCAGGTCGCCGATGCCCTCCTCGCACCTGGAGGCGCCGAACGCCAGCAGCACGCTGCCCGCCACGCTGCGGTGCGCCGGCACGTCGTCGGGGAACGCCTGCGCGAGAACGCCTTGCCGCATGCCGTGCACCTTCTCGACGCACCGCACCAGCCCTCCCTCCACCACAGACAGCGACACCGGGGCGCCGGTCGCCTGGTGGAAGTCGACCAGGCACGGGAGCAGCAGGGTGCGCAGCGCGGTGACCGACCGCGTCACGGCGGAGCTGCCGAGCCGCGCGGCCTGGTCGCTGAGCTGGTAACCCGACGGCAACTGGTGGACGAAACCGGCGTCCACGAGAACTCTCAAAACGCGATGAACCGTCGACTTCGGGAACGACAGCCTGCGCGCCAACTGCGAAACGCCCACCACTTCCGTCCTGCTCTCGAAAGCCCCGAGCAGCAGCAGCGCTTTCGCCGCCGCGCCCACCTGGGGCAGATCAGCTTGATCGTTTGAAACACGCGTGAGCTCGTGCACGGTATCGACCTCCGCCAGCGATACGTGAGGAATTGCAGCGAGCGTAGGAGCGTTTCCCGGGGGCCTCCCTAGGGCAATCCCCTAATCCTCGTCGTGACCGGTTCCGGTGGTCGGGTGAATTAGTCCAGGCGGGGGACATCCGGGGCTGATCGTCGACCGCCCCGCTCCCGGGTGCTAGCGTGGCCAGCTGATCTGACCAGGGATAACACACCGAACCGCCCCCGCTTCGGTGCGGGCATTGGAGCGACGACGTGCGATGTCAGCCACCATCGCCGGGCCCTCTGGCACACCTGGTTCCGACATGACGCGACAAGAGTCGCTTCTGCAGCAAGTGCTCGACAGCGTGAAGGCGTCCGCGGTCCTGATGATCTCCAATCCTTCCTGCGATGATTTGGGCCGGTGCGCGGACGATCTCGAACACTCCGTCAAACTGCTGGAATCACTGGAAGCGAGTTCCGCCGCGCCCCAGCAGGAACCGGGCGGAACGTTCGGAACCATTCAACATCGCCTTCACGACGCGAACTCCGCCGAGTTCCTCGTGTTCCGCGAACTGCAATGCGCTCTGGGCCTCTCCGCCGACCGCAGTGGCGCGTTGTTCGACGCCATCAACGTGTTGGTGGCGGACCGCGGGGGCTCGCTCGGCGACGTCCTCGCGGGGAAGTTCGAGTGCGAGCCGCTGCAGCGCGTCTCGGCGGCCGCGCTGAACCTGGCCGAGGTGGCGTGGCGCTGTCACACCGACCACCTGCGCGCCTCGCCGCCGAACTGGATCTGACGACCCCTACAGCGTCCTCTTGGGACGAACGAACCACCGCTGTCCGGCCGGAAAACCGTTCTGCGAGCCGGAACGGTGCGTCGCGCCGCCGTGCGCCACTCCCCTAGCGTCCTGCCTGATCTTGCCGGCACGCGCACTCGAAGGAGTGGGTCCCGTGACACTCACCGACTCAGCGACGACTCCGGTCGCGGACGCGTTGCGCTCCACCGCGGAACGCGTCAGCCGCCGCCTCCGGTCGGCGCTCTCGGAACTCCCCCAGCCGCTGTGCGCGGGTGCGGGGTTCCACTTCGGCTTCTGGGACGCCGGGGGCACGCCGATCACGGCGTCACCGGGGAAGATGGTGCGGCCCGCGTTCGTGTTCGCCGCCTCGCGGGCGGTGGGCGGTGCGGCCACCGGGTCCACAGTGGACGCGGGGGCCGCGGTCGAACTGGCGCACAACTTCTCGCTCGTCCACGACGACGTGATGGACCAGGACCGCGTGCGCCGCGGCCGGCCGACCGTCTGGGCGCAGTACGGCGTCCCCTACGCGATCCTGCTGGGTGACGCGATGTTGTCGCTGGCCAACCGGGTCCTGTTGCGGGAGGGCACCGAGAACGCGGCGCTGATGAGCGCCGAGCTCAACTCCGTCGTCATCGACCTCTGCGTGGGCCAGCTCCAGGACATGACGTTCGAGCAGACGGCCGAGGTGTCGCCGGAGGAGTACCTGGAGATGGCGGCCGGCAAGACGGCCGCGCTGCTGTCCGGCTCGTGCGCCCTCGGGGGCCTCGCAGGAGGCGCCGATGCACGTCAGGTGGCGGCGCTGCGCGCGTTCGGCCACCACGTCGGTCTCGCGTTCCAGCTCGTGGACGACCTGCTCGGGATCTTCGGCGACCAGGAGGTCACCGGGAAGCCGGTGGGCGCGGACCTGTTGCGCTACAAGAAGAGCATGCCCGTGCTGGCGGCGATGCGGTCCGGCACGGCGGCCGGGGACGAGCTGGCCGGGCTCTACCGCGACCGGGCGGTCACGACCGCGAACCTCGGCCACGCGGTGGCCCTGGCCGACCGGGCCGGTGGCCGGGACGAGACGACGGCCGAGGCACGGCGCCAGTACGACCTGGCCGTCAGCAGCCTCGACGAGATCGGCGGCGAACCCGGCGCCGTGGCGGAGCTCGAGGCCCTCGCCCGCTACATGATCAGCAGGAGCAAGTGAGCAGAAGGGGAAATGCCTTGCCGTCCTTGAACATCGACGACGTCGACCTGCCGTTGATCTACTGCCCGGTCGAGGGCGAGCTCAACCCGGCGACGGAACGCGTGGAAGCCCGATCGGCGGAGTGGATCGACCAGCACCGCCTGTACGACACCGAGCAGGAACGCGCCTGGCTGCTGGCGACGAAGAGCGCCGACTTCTGCGGCAGGTACTACCCGGAGGCCGACGAGGAACGCCTGCTGGCCACCGCGCTGTGGACGTACTGGGCGTTCGCCTTCGACGACAACTACTGCGACAACGGCGAAACGTGCGACCAGCCCGCGAAGTTCGCGGAGGTCGCGGGCTACGTCCAGCGGGCGTGGGAGGTGCCCACCCTGCTCAGGTCGGGTGACCCGCGGCTCGACCACTACCTCGTGGCGATGCAGGACGTCTCCGCGCGGTTCCACCGGCTCGGCACCCCCACGCAGTTGCAGCGGATGCACGCCGCCCACTGCGCGTACCTGTTCGGGGTGCAGTGGCAGGTGAGCAACCGCAGCAGGAACGTGTTCCCCGGACTGGACGGGTACCTGCTGATGCGGCGCGGCGCCGTGGGCGTCGGACCGCTGATCGCGGCGCTGGAGTTCGCGCACCGCAACGAGGTCCCCGCGGCCGAGTGGGACTCCCCCGCGGTGCGGGCGCTCACCGAGATGGTGATCGTGGTGGTGGCACTGGACAACGACAGGCAGTCGATCGTCAAGGAGCTGCGCCTGGGGCAGACCGAGCAGAACGTCTTCACCGCGCTCATGGGTGAGGGCCTGTCGCTGGAGGAGGCCATCGCGGAGGCGACGGCGTTGCGCGACCGCGTTTTCTGCCGCTTCCTGCAGGTGGAGGAGCAGGCGAGGCGAGGTGGCAGTGCGGCGTTGCGCCGTTACCTGCAGGGCCTGCGGTGGGCGATCCGCGGGAACGCGGAGTGGGGCCTCACGATCCCCCGGTACCTCAGTGACGGTCCCCTTCCGGAGACCGGGTCCGCTCCCGTCGACGTCGACTGGGCGAAGCAACCCGCTGGGCACGACGGCCGGCCGGTACCGCCGAGCATTGCGTGGTGGTGGCAGGACCTCTCCTGACCGGAGGGTCCGGTCAGGGCGTCAGTCCGTACCCCTGACGATGACCGATCCGACCATTTCCGCGTCGTCGAACCACTCGGCGCGCAATGGGGCGCTGCACAGCGTGGGGAATTCGTCGGTCGGGGTTTCGTCGGGCCGCACCTGTTCCCGGACGTTCATCGTGGCCTCCCGGATCTCTGGTGGAAACGTCCCACGACGCTAATTCGTCCCCGCTCCGCCGCCAATCTCCCGGTCCGCGAGCCGGAACGCCCGCAGAACCGAAACGGCCCGTCCCGGACACGTGTCCGGGGCGGGCCGTTCTCGTCATGACCGGCGGGACGTCAGGCCCCCGCGACGCCGCGCGCCTTCGCGAGGCTGCGGACCAGCGACAGGAACGCGCCGACCTCCGAGCTGTAGGAGACCCCGTCGAAGCTGTTCGACACGGCGAGGCCGTCGGTCAGCGCCCGCCCGAGCACCGCCAGCTCCTCCACCAGGGCTTTGTCCTCCTCGGCACCGTCCGGCGCGAAGATCGGCGTCAGCGCGTCCACCCAGGACCCGTGGGCGTTGTCCCGGATGCGGCGCACGGTCGCCCGGACCGCCTCGGCGTCCTTCTGCGGGCCGACGGCGACGGCGACGAGCAGGCGGAGGTAGTCCGGCCGCTCGTCGAGGGACTTGCACGCCGCGGTGAACCACGTCTCCAGCCGCTCCAGCGGGGCCAGGTGGTCGAAAGCCGACGGGCTCGGGAACAGCGCGTGCAGTTCCTCGAACGTGCGCTCCAGGAGTGCCGCGAGCACACCGAGCTTGTTGCCGAAGTGGTAGTAGATCGAACTCGCCGGAAGTCCCGACTTCGCGCACAGGTCCGAGACGGCCATGCCGTCATAGCCCTTTTCGCCGATGAGAGCACGAGCCGCGTTCAGAATGTCGTCGCGACTGCTCAAACCGGCGGCAGTCGGCGCGGAGCCGGATTCCCTCACCATGAGGCCATATTAAGTGGACCTTGCCGGAGGTCTGTCAACGGGCGACCGGAGTGTCGGCACCGCCGGCCGGCTGCGGCCTGGGCGCGAACGGAACGCAGCCCGGCCACGACTTCCGCCGGACTCTGGATACGATCTTCCCACCGATGTAGAGTGAGCGTTACATACACACGATGGGACCGCACCATGACGAGCACAGTGGATGTCGGAGACGCGGAGCTGGCCTACACCGACACCGGTACGGGTCATCCGGTCGTGTGGTTGCACGGCTCCGGGCCGGGCGCCACCGGGATGAGCAACTTCGGCGGGAACCTGCCCGCGTTCGGGGACTTCCGCAACATCGTGGTCGACCTGCCCGGCTGGGGCGGTTCCAAGCGGCCGGAGACCGACGAGCCGCTGATCTTCCACGCGGCGGACCGGGTCGTCCGCGCGCTGGAGAGCTTCGGGATCGAGCGGACCCACCTGGTCGGCAACTCCTACGGTGGCGCCGTCGCGATGCGGATCGCCATGCGCTACCCCGAACTCGTGGAGCGGATCGTCCTCATGGCGCCGGGCGGGGTGCTGCCGACCGACGCCCCGCCGTGGCCCGTCGGACTGGAGCACCTCTTCGGGTACATGGCCGCGAAGAACCCGTCGCGCGAGGAAATGGCGAAGTTCGTCCGCCTCATGGTCTACGACGAGACGCTGGCGACCGAGGAGCTCATCGACGAGCGGTACGAGTCGAGCCTGCGCGCCCACCCCGAGCTGCCGATCCCGCCGAACTTCGGCGACCTGACGCCGGACCTCCGCCTCATCAGCGCGCCGACGCTGCTGGTGTGGGGACGCGACGACCAGACCGTTCCGCTGGCGTGGGCGCCCAGGATCCTGCACGGCATCCCGAACGCGGAGCTGCGCGTCCTCCCGAACTGCCGCCACTGGGTCCAGTACGAGCGCGCGCCCGAGTTCAACCACATCGTGCGCGAGTTCCTCGAGGGTGGCGTGGCCGCCGCGGCGAAGGGGTGACCTGGTGGGTATCAGAAAGCTGGGCTACGTCGGCCTGAACGTCACCGAGGTCGACGCGTGGACCGATCTGCTGTGGCGCACGCTGGGTGTCGGGGTCTCCGACGCCAAAGCGGGTACGGAGACGATCGCGCTCGCCGAGATGGACGAGTTCAAGTACCGGGTCGCGCTGTATCCCTCCAGCGTGGACTCTCCGCGTGAGATCGGCTGGGTCGTGGACACCCCCGCCGAACTCGACCGCCTCACCACCCGGCTCACCGACGCCGGCTACACCGTCGCCGACGGCACCGACGACGAACGCGACCTGCGGGGTGCCACGCATCTGCGCTGGTTCACCGACCCCGCCGGGTTCCGCGTCGAGCTGGCCATCGGCGAGACCAAGGTCCGCGTCGCCGCCGACCGCCCCACCGGCGGACCCGGCATCACCGGACTCGGCCACCTCGTCCTCGCCACCCCGCATCTGCCCGAACTGCGCGAGCTGTACGAAACCGTGCTCGAGTTCAAGCTCACCGACTACCGCTCACCCGGCCTGTTCTTCTTCCGCTGCAACACCACCCACCACAGCATCGCCCTCGGCACCGCGGACACCGCGTCGATCCACCACCTCGAGTTCGAGCACGCCACCATCGACGACGTCGGCCGCGCCCACGACCGCGCCCACACCAACAACGTCCCCGTCTCCATCAGCCTCGGCCGCCACATGAACGACAAAGCCCTCTCCTTCTACGTCAAGAACCCCAGCGGCTTCCACCTCGAAATCGGCTGCGGCGGCATCACAGTCGACGACGACTGGGTCCCCCACGACTTCGGCCAAGCCAGCGTCTGGGGACACCACCACACCGACACCAACCCCTTCGCCGTCACCGACTCGTAGTCCTCAACCCCAGACCCGCCGCCGCCACACCGCGTCCAGCGGAGTGGCGAGCGGCGGCACCAACAAGGCGTGGTGACGGGAACATGAACCGTGGTAGGTCCCTGCTGAAGCTCAAACGGAACACGGCTCTCCTGCAGCTCAACGAGATCATGCGGGCGGTGCGGTCGGGCACACCCCGGCTGGTGCTGGTCGAGGACCGGCCAGGTCCCGGCCGATCGACCGTGGTCGAGGACTGGCTCGACGCCAGTTCGCCGCTGCCCCTGGTGTTCGGCGCCCGCTGCCTCGCTCCCGGCGCGCGCAGGACCTTCGCCGCGCTGGGCCTGCTGCTGGCCGGCATGCCCCGCCCGCACCTCGACGGCCTGCCGCTGCTGCGGTCCCTGTCACCGCGGTCGGATCCCGCCGGTGTCGCACGACAGCTGTCCGTGCTCGCGAAGCGGCTGACGTCGGCGGGGCCCGTCGTGCTCGTCGTCGACGACGCCCAGTGGGTCGACGTGGCCTCCCTGCGCGCCTTGGGAGTCCTGGTGCGCGAGCTCGGTACCGCACCGGTGATGACCGCGCTGGTCCTGCGCGCCGCCGGCACCGATCCCGCGGTGACGGCCGAACTCGCCTCGCTGCTCGCGGACGTCGAGGGCGCGAGGCTCGAACTCGCTCCCGCGGACGACCGGCCGGTGCCCGTCCGGCACCAGGGCACGGCACCGCGGTCCGCGTACGGGTCGGAGTCCGGTGTGGACGGTGTCCCGGGTTCGCTGGAACTCATGGTGTACCAGCAACTCCTGCGCCTCCCCGCCGACGCGAGGAACCTGGTCGAGGCCGTGGCCGTCGTCGACCGCCGCAGCCCGCTCGACGTGGTCGCGGCCATCGGCGGGGTCGAGGACCCGGTCCGGGCACTGGCGGACCTCGTCCGGGCCGGCCTGGTGGAGTGGTGGCCCTCCGAGAGGTCGACGCCCGTGGCCGTGCGGCACTCCTCGCAGCGCGACGCGGTCCTCGCGATGACCACCCCGGCCCGGCTCCGGGAGCTGCACGCGGCTGCGGCCGGGGTGACCTGCGGCGAGACGTCGTGGCGCCACCAGATCGCCGTGCGCACGCCGGGACCTTCCGAACGGCTGGCGGACGAGGTCGAGCAGGCCGCGCACGTCCACCGGCGGGCGGGACGCCTCGGCCGGGCGAGCACCCTGCTGCTGTGGGCGTCCAAGATCTCCGAGAACCAGTGGAGCAGGGAACGCCGCCTGCTGACCGCGGCCGCCCACAGCATGTGGATCGACGACTTCGCCAAGGTCACCGCCCTGCTGCCGCAGGTGCGCGACTGCGCGCCGGGCCCGTTGAAGGACCTGGTGCTGGGCGCGCACGGCGCGATGAACGGGACCGCGGGCGACGTGGAGGGCCTGCTGTTCCGGGCGATGGCGACCACCGAGGGCGTCGAGGGCCTGGAGTGGGTGTTCATGATGGCCGGCACGTGGCTCGGCCTGGAACTGCTGAACTCCGACTGCGAGCGCGCCTTCCCGGCGCTCGACCGGGTGGTGTCCGGACCGGCCCCCGACCTCTGGCTCACCGCGCGGGCGCAGGCACTGGC
Organism: Lentzea sp. HUAS12; assembly: GCF_024125735.1. Lineage (NCBI taxonomy): Bacteria > Bacillati > Actinomycetota > Actinomycetes > Pseudonocardiales > Pseudonocardiaceae > Lentzea > Lentzea sp. HUAS12. The sequence goes on along the minus strand of NZ_CP099738.1, from coordinate 341,640 downwards.
CGCCATCGCGGTGGCGTTCTGCGAGGGGCCGCGGGAGGGTCTCGACGCCCTGGCGGGGATGCGGTCGAAGGCCACCGAGGTGCGGGAAAGTCCTTTCCACGCCTACACCACGACGGCTTCCGGCATGCTGCGCGTGTGGGACGGGGACCTGCGGGCCGGCCGGCGCGAGCTCGACTCCGTCCCCGCCGGCCTCGCGCTCGCGTGTTCCTCCGCCGCCTCGTACCTGCTGGGGGACTGGGACACCGCCGTCGACAGCGCGACCCGGTCCATGGCGGCCCTGACGGCGGAGGACAAGTCGTGGGCCGTCTCCTTCTCCTTCGCGGTCGCCTCCTGGGTTCCCGCGGGCAGGGGTGACCACGAGCAGGCGGAGTCGTTGCTGCAGACCGCCGAACGGGCCCTCACCGGGCTGTCCGCGGGCTTCCTGAGGTTCTCGCTGCCGGTCGTGGCGCTGAGCCGGGCGGTGCTCGCCCAGGCCCAGGGGGACCACCAGAAGATGCTGAGGGCGTTGTCCTCGGTGGCGATGCTGCCCGACCGCGGCATGAAGCGGGCCTCGGCCGCGTGGTGGGCACCGCTGCGCGTCGAGGCGCTGATCGGCACCGGTGACCTGGGCACGGCGGCGCAGGCGCTGGCAGAGCTCGAGGACCTCGCCGGGAGGATCGGTTACCTGCGGCCCGTCCACGCGTGGCTGCAGGGACTTCTCCTGGAGGCGGCCGGGGACCTGCCGAAGGCCGTCCTGGCCTACCGGTCCGGTCTCCGGACCGATCCCGGCGCCGAGGACGTGCCGCTGCACCGGGCCCGTCTGGAACACTCCCTCGCCGTCGCACTGGACGCGGCGGGCGACGACCCCGGCCGGTGGCGGCAGTCCGCCTCGGACCGCCTGGGAGCCCTGGGCGCGAACGCCTTCGTCCAGCGGCTCGCCCTGTCCCCCGCCGCGCCGGCCGCCGACACGCTTCCGTTGCGGGGCCGCGAGCACACCATCGCGCTGCTCGTCGGCCGCGGGCGGACGAACCGGGAGATCGCCGCGGAGTTGTTCGTCAGCACCAAGACCGTCGAGTACCACCTGAGCAACATCTACGCCCGCCTGAACCTGCCCAACCGGCGCCACCTGCGCGACTACGTGCAGGAGCACACGCGGGACGCGAACCGCGGCGGGCGGGACTGACAGCGGTCTCCGCGGAGACCGCAACGCCCTTCGACAGTTCGGGAAGTGTCACGATGTCGCTCGACGAGTTCGCCGCCGGTGCCCCGGCGACCGACTTCGACGCCTTCGCCGCGCACCGGCAGCACCCGCACCTGTTCTACGCGGCGGCCAGGGACAGGCCCGTCTCGTTCAGCCCGACCGTCGGCGCGCACCTCGTCGCCCGCCACGCCGATCATCGTGACGCCCAGCAGCAGCGAGACCAGTCCCCCGGCCAGCAGTGCCGCACCGGCCCAGTCGATCCGCTGCCGGCTCTCGGGCCGCGCGTCGGGCAGCACCAGCACCATCGCCAGTCCGGTGAGGACCAGCACGCCGAGCGGGATCCAGTAGATGAACCGGTAGGACAACGCGGCGAGCAACGGGCCGGCGAGCAGGCCGCCCGCGATGGTGCCGAGTCCGGCCATCGCGATGACGAGTCCGACACCGCCCTTGCCCGATCCCGCGCGGAGCCTGCTCAGCGCGGTGATGGACAGGGGCACGAAACCCACCCCGACGCCCTGCAACGACTGGCCGAGCGCGAGCAGCACGATCGAGTCCGCCAGCGCGGCGCACACGACACCGAGGCTCGTGATCACCAGGACACCGAGCAGGACCCGCTTCGGCCCGTACACGTCGGAAAGACGCCCGACCAGCGGCACGGAGACCGTGCCGGTCAGCAACAGACCGGTGAACACCCAGGCGATCGCGGCGGGGGACGCGCCCACGGCCTGCTGCAGGATCGGCAGCGCGGGCGCGACCATGCCCTCGAGGGTGGCGTAGGTCAGCCCTGCGACGCACAGGACCACGACGGCTGCGAGGTTGTTCCTCGTCGTCGGTGTTCTCTCGATTGCCACTTCTGTCGACATGGACTACCTCCGGGCGGAAGAGGAGGCGCCGTCACCGATGGGGAGTGCGACGGTGCTGGGCCGGGTGCCTTGACCGAGAAGCATCGGTCGCGAAAGGCCGTCGCGCTCCTGACAGTTGTCACTCGCTGGGGCGCCGCGACGCGACAGTTGTCACTCGCCGCGCCGGCACCGCCCGCCTAGGTTTCGGGCAAGGCGTGCCGGTTCGGACCTCCTCGGCGGGAGACCGGCTCCACCGCGGTCGGGAGAGTCATGGAAGACGACGTCCGGTACAACGCGACCTGGCGCAGGGTCAGCGAGTTCTTCACGCTGGCACACTCCCCCGGCAGCATCAGGGCGTCCGACTTCACCGAGGTGTCGGGTCGCGCGTCGCGGCAGGACGTGGTCGCCACGGCCACCGTGTGCGACTCGTTCGACGAGCCGTTGCGCCGTGTCGTCGTCCGAATCCGCAACGGGGAGATCTCCCTTGTGAGCGACGGGAAATCCGACGCGCGGGCGGCGAGCTGGTCCGCGGACGGCGCCTGGATCGCCTACCTGGCCGCGAAAGATCCGGACCGCGGGCACCACGTGCTGCACGTCGAGGGCCTGCACGGCCACCAGCAGATCCTGTTGCCGGGCGTGGCCGAGCAGTACGCCTGGGCGCCGTCCGGGCACTCGATCCTGGTGCAGGTCGCCGATCCCGGCGCCGACAAGGCGGGTGCGGAGGGGTCGGGTCAGCGCCCCGGCGGCGCCGGCTCGGTGCGGTGGCTGCCCGCCGTCGACACCGCCACCAGCAAGGCGCCCGGTCGTTCGCTGTGGCTCGTGAACTCCGCGAAGGGCACCTCGCGCCGCGTGCCGACGGACCGCACGGTCTGGGAGGCGGGCTGGGCCGGTCCGAACCGGGCCGTCGTCGTCGAGTCCGACGGCGCCACCGAAAGCGACTGGTACGTCGCGCACCTCTCGGTCGTCGACCTCGTCACCGGTGCCACCACGGAACTCCACCGCGGCGGGCGTCAGCTCGGGCGCCCCGCGGGATCCCCCAACGGCCGCTGGGTCGCCGTCGTCGAGGCGGACTGCTCCGACCGCGACGTCATCGCGGGCGAACTCCTCCTCTTCGACCGCGCAGGCCGGATGCGCGTGGTCGACACGCTGCAGGTGGAAGTCAGCTCCGTCCGGTGGCTCGACGACCGCCGCATCAGCTTCGCCGGCGTGCGTGGGCTGCACAGCGTCGTCGGGGTGCACAACGTCGTGAGCGGCCGGTCCAAGGAGCTCTGGGCGACCGAGTCCGGTCTCGGCGGGGTGCACCGGGCGGACGCCTACGTCCGCCCGGACGAGACGGTCGTCGCCGCGGTCCAGGGTTACCGGCGGCCGCCGTCGATCGTGCGGCGGTCCGCGAGCGGCAACGACGTGCTGGCGACCGCCGCCGACGGCAGGACCGAGGTCCTGCTGGACCGGATCGGGAACTGCGTCCCGATCTCGTGGGAGGCCCGGGACGGCGAACGGATCGAGGGGCTCTACGTGACCCCCGACGGCCCGGGACCGCACCCGCTGGTCGTGTTCCTGCACGGAGGTCCGGTGTTCGGGTTCCGCCCGCGCTGGCTCGGCCACACCCCGCTCGTCGCCCTGCTCGCGAGCCACGGGTACGCGGTGCTGTGCCCCAACCCGCGCGGGTCTTCCGGCCGCGGCGCGAAGTTCACGGCCGCCGTCTTCGAGGACGTGGGCGGCGTCGGCGGCGGCGACGTGCTGGCGGGGGTCGACCACCTCGTCGGCCTGGGCGTGGTGGACCCGGACCGGATCGGCGTGACGGGGAGCTGTTACGGCGGCTATCTGGCTTCGTGGCTCGTGACGCAGGACGACCGCTTCAAGGCCGCGGCCACGATCTCCCCGGTGACGCACTGGCGGACGATCTACTCCTCCAGCAACATCCCGCGGTTCGTCACCAACGTCCTGCGTGCCAAGCCCGGACCGGCGGGCGATCTCTACGACGCCCGCAGCCCGCTCACCCACGTCGCGAGCGTGCGGACGCCGTGCCTGAACATCGCCGGCGCGCTCGACCTGTGCACGCCTGCCTCCGAGGCCCGGCAGTTCCACCGCGCGCTGCTCGACCACGGCGTCGAGTCGGCGCTCGTCGTGTACCCGGCCGAGGGGCACGGGATCCGCGCGTTCCCCGCCGTGATCGACCAGTGCACGCGGGTGCTCGACTGGTTCGGCCGGTTCATGCCGGCCCGGTGAGCCTCCCTCAGCCCATCACCGTTCCCGTGCTCGCGGCGTTCGTGCTGCGGCGCCGGGAGAACGCGCCGAGGTCGATCTCCAGCCCCGTGCGCGGCGCGAGGAACCGCACGGGTTCCGCGTCGTGGTCGGCGCCGTTCTCGACCCGGCCGATCAGCTCGGCCATCACCTGGCCGACGACCGGGGCGTTCTTGAACTGGTTGCCGCTCGTGCCGATCGCGACGTAGAAGCCGTCGAGACCGGTGCGGTCGTAGATCGGCGTCCAGTCGTCGGCGACGTCGTAGACGCCCACGACGCCCCGCGGCCGGTTCGGCACCGGCAGGTGCGGCAGCCGCCGGGCGGCCCGCGTCACCTGCGCCTCGAACACGGCGGCCGTCGGGTGGACGCCGGCCTCGTCCGGGTCGTCCGTCCACTGCAGGGGGTCGCACTCCGGCTCGGTGCCGCCGACGAGCAGCCCGCCGCCGACCTCACCGCGGAAGTACGTGCCGAGGTCCATGTCGGCGACGGCCGGTCCGTCGTACCCCTGCGGGACCTGCACGTGCGCGACCTCCTGCCGCAGCGGACGCACGCGGACCGCGAAGTCGGACCCCACGCCCGCCAGCCGGTTCAGCGCGCCCGACCACGGACCGGCCGCGTTCACGACCACCGCGCAGCCGAGCCGGCCGCCGTCCGCCAGCCGCACCCCGGTCACCCGCCCGCCGGACTCGTCGACGGCCACGACCGTGCTGCGGAACCGGAACTCCGCGCCGTGCGCGGCGGCCGCGGCCGCGAGGTTGACCGCCGCGAGCGCGGGATCGGAGACGTAGCCCGCGTCCGGTGTGAACACACCCCCGAGCGACTGCTCCGAGTCCGCCCAGAACGCCTCGTCGTCGAGCCGTTTCGGCGGCCAGTGACGGCCCACGTCGATCCCGGGCACCCCTTCGGCCAGCATCGCGCTGTCCCACTCCTCGTAGGGGACGCCGATCTCGTCGAACAAGGGCAGCCAGGCCTTCCGCGGGGCGGCGTCGACGTCCAGCATCACCAGGCCGGTCCGGCGGAACGCCGCCAGGTCCCCCACGTCGTGTCCCAGGTGACCGGCCCAGTCGAGCCAGCACCAGTACGACTCCCAGGCCGCGGCGACACCGGCGTGGGTCGAGAAGTTGAACCGGACGACCGCGCTCGACGCCGACGTCGACCCCTGCCCCGCCCCCGGCGCCCGGTCCAGGACGACCACCCGGTGCCCCGCCCGTGCCAGTTCGAGCGCGATCGACGACCCGATCACGCCGGCGCCGATCACGACCGCGTCGGTCTTCATGCGCGTCTCCCTCCGTCAGGCCGCTCGCTCCAGTCTCGTGACGGGGCACGCCGCGCACAGCAGACCGATGTCGCGCGTCCAGGCCGCGGGGGACGACATGTGTTTCGGGCGGGTCAGCCGTAGAGCACGGCCGGATCACCGCCGAGCGCGGCCTTGACGAAGCGGCTGGCGTCGTCGACGAGCACCTCGACCAGACCGTCCCGCACGCCGTCGAGGCTCGCCCGCGCCACCTCGGCCGGGGCGATCTTGGGCACGTCGCTGCCGGCCATCATGTCGGTGTCGGCCGCCCCCAGGTGCACGCCCTGCACGAGGACCTTCCGGCCGGCGAGTTCCACGCGCACGCCGTTGGTCATGTTCCACTCGGCGGCCTTGGCGACCGAGTAGGAGCCCGAGCCCTGGGGCGTGGCGACCCAGGACAGCACCGACAGCAGGTTCACGACCGCTCCCCCGGTCAGGGACGGGGCGAAGGCGCGGATGACGCGCAACGTGCCGAAGAGGTGGGTCTCCAGGTCCCGCCTGATGTCGTCGAGGTCGGCGGTCAGGAGGTCGGCGCCGGTCGCGATGCCCGCGTTGTTCACCAGCAGCGTCACGTCCGGTGCCGCCGCGGCGGCCGCCGCGATCGACTTCTCGTCGAGGAGGTCGAGGTGCAGCGGCGTGATGCGCGGGTCGGTCACCTCGACGAGTTCCGGGCGGCGGGCCGCGGCGTAGACCTTGGCGGCGCCGCGGGCCAAAAGCTCGTCGGTGAAGGCCCTGCCGATGCCCCGGTTGGCACCCGTGACCAGCGCGATCGATCCAGCGATGTCCATGCCCGTTCCCTTCGTGGTGCGGAAGGAGCAGGTCTCCGTCCGGCGTGGCCTACGCTAAAACTTCACGTTGACGTCAAGGGCAAGCCGGAGAGACGAGGACCACGATGCGGATCGGCGAACTGGCCGGGCGGGCCGACGTCAGCACGCGTGCCCTGCGCTACTACGAGGAGCAGGGTCTGCTGGAGTCCGGCCGCACCGTCAGCGGCCAGCGCGTCTACCCGGAGTCGGCCGTCGACCGCGTGCGGCTCATCCAGGAGCTCTACACGGCCGGGCTCAGCAGCCGGCTCATCGTCACGCTGCTGCCGGCCATCGACGCCCGCCGCATCGATCCCGAACTGCTGCGACGCCTGGTCGGCGAACGCGCCGCCATCGAGGCGAAGCTCGCCGGCCTGCAGGCCGCGGCCCGTCGGCTGGACCTGCTCATCGACCTCGCCACGCACCCGGACACGACCTCGTGCCCGGCTTCGCTGGAGCAGGGCGTGGCTCAGCCGGTCTAGGCGGCGGTGCGCGCTGCTCTCGTCAACTCCTCGAGCGGCGGTTCTGGTGCAGCACGCCGAGGAGTGCGAGCTTCTCCGCCTCCGCGGTGCCGGGCTCGGCCGTGTACACCATCAGCACCGGCCCCGGGCCGCCCGGCAGCGGGTACGTGGCCCAGTCCAGGGTGATCTCGCCGATCTCCCGGTGGCGGAACGTCTTCGTGCCCTGCACGGGCGCGCGCACGTCGTAGCGGTCCCAGAGCCGGCGGAACTCCGTGCTGCGGATGCTGAGCTCGCCGACGATCGCCGTGCCGCGCGGGTGTGACGGGTCGGCGGCGACCGTCGCCCGCAGCATGCCGATGTACTCCACGGCGGTGCTTTCCCAGTGGGCGCAACGGAAACGCACCTCGGGGTCGAGGAACAGCGCCATGAGCATGTTGCGTTGCGGGGGCTGGGCGTCCGAGGGGTCGCCGAGCAACGCCTCCGCCATCGTGTTCCACGCCAGCACGTCCAGGTGCCTGCCCAGGACGTACGCGGGCGTGCTGAGGGAGTGCAGCAGGTGGCGGGTGGCGTCCGGGACGACCTCCTCGTCGCCGCGGACCTCCGGCGCGCCCCGGCGCACGGCGTCGGCGAGGGCGAACAGGTGGCGGCGTTCCTCCTCGTCGAGCTTCAGCGCGGTGGCGAGGGCGTCCAGCAGGTCGTCGGAGGGCCGCACCTCCCTGCCCTGCTCCATGCGCTGGTAGTAGTCGGTGCTCAGGCCGGCGAGCAGGGCCAGTTCCTCGCGGCGCAGCCCGGCGACCTTGCGCCTGCCGCTGGGCTCCAGGCCGACGTCCTGCGGGCGCAGCCTGTTGCGCCGGGCTCGCAGGAAGATGCCGAGCTCGCGGGCGTGCAGGCGGTTGCTGGCCATGTCCGCAGTCTGCCAGCGCCTGGCGCGGCGAAGGTAGGACTGGGATTCCCAGGGAGAGGAGTACGACCGAGGTCCGGCGGAGCGTTCCTAGATTCGTCGTCGAAAGTGGACGACACCCCTGAGGAGCACCGCCGTGAAGGACTGGAACGCCGGCCGAATCCCCGGCCAGGACGGCCGCGTCGCCGTCGTGACCGGCGCGAACTCGGGTCTGGGACTGAGCACCGCCACCGAACTGGCCCGGCACGGCGCACGGGTCGTGCTCGCCGTGCGCGATCTGGACGCGGGTGCGCGAGCCGTCGCGGAGATCCGCACATCGGCGCCCCGCGCCGAACTCGAGGTGCGCCGGCTCGATCTGGCTTCACTCGATTCGGTGAAGGAGTTCGCGGGCGACCTGGTCGCCGACCACCCCGTCGTCGACCTCCTCGTCAACAACGCCGGCGTCGTCCTGCTGGGACAGCGCCGCACGACCACCGACGGGTTCGAGCTCCACTTCGGCACGAACGTGCTGGGCCACTTCGCCCTCACCGGCCTGGTGCTCGACGCGCTGGAGCGGGCGGAGGCCGCCAGGGTGGTGAGCCTGAGCTCCCTGTCGCACCAGAACGCCGTTCTCGACTTCGGCGACCTGATGTCCGAGCGGGACTTCGACGCCAGCCGCGCCTACGGCCGGTCGAAGCTCGGCAACACCGTCTTCGGCCTGGAACTGGACCGCCGCCTGCGCACCTGGGAGTCGTCCGTCATCAGTGCGATCGCCCATCCGGGGCTCACCGGCACCAACCTGACCCCGCGGGCGTGGGAGGACCGCGGTCTGCTCGGTCGCGTCATCGCCAGGACCTACCTGCTGCAGACGCAACCGGTCGAGCGCGGGGTCCTCCCCCAGCTCTACGCGGCCACCGCACCCGGCGTCCGGAGTGGACAGTTCTTCGGCCCGTCCGGCAGAGGCGAGAAGCGCGGCCACGTCGCCGAGGTCCGTCCCAGCGCCGAAGCCGCGAACCCCGCCGTCGGGACCCGCCTGTGGGCCGCGGCCCAGGACCTGACCGGTGTCACCTACCTCTGATTTCCCGAGTTGCGAAGGAGTTCCAGTGCTCACCACTCTGCGGAGAACGTTCAGCGCGGCATTGGTGGTGGCCATGGCCGCCACCACCGCGGTGACCGCTGCCGTCGCGGAACCGGTCACGACGCAGATCACGCGCCCGGACGACGACCCGTTCTACGACGTGCCGCCCCGCCTGGACATCAAGCGGGACGGCACGGTCCTGCGCTTCCGCCCGCTGCCCGCGAAGGCGCTGGCCGTCCCGGCGCCCGCACAGGTCTGGCAGCTGCTGTACAAGACCCGCGACAACGCCGGGAAGGCCACCGCCACGGTCGCCACGCTCCTGGTGCCGACGGCGCGCTGGACGGGCCCCGGCGAACGCCCGCTGCTGTCGTACCAGACGCCCGAGGACGGCCTCGACACCACGTGCGCGCCGTCGTACCTGCTGCGTGAGGGATCCGTGACGTTCGACCAGGTCTCCGAGAACCAGGCCCGGTTCGACCGCGGCCAGGTCGCGGACGCGGTCCGGCGCGGCTGGACGGTCGTGGTGCCCGACTACGAGGGCCCGGAGTCGCAGTTCCTCGGCACCTCGGCCGCTGCCCACGGCGTGCTCGACGGCATCCGCGCCGCGCGGTCGTTCCCGCCCGCCCGCGTGGACCGCGACGCGCCCGTCGGGATGTGGGGCTACTCCGGCGGCGGGCTCGCCACCGCCGCGGCCGCGCAGAAGCAGTCCCGGCACGCACCGGAGTTGAGGATCAGCGCCGTCGTCGAGGGCGGCGTGCCCGCCGACGTGAACGCGGCCCTCGGCGCCGTCAGCGGTCAGGTGTTCTCCGGCTGGATCCCCTTCGGGCTCGCCGCCCTGCGCAACGCCGAGCCGCGGTTCGACGTGTACCGGTACGCCAACGAGTCCGCGCGTGCCGCCGCGGACGAGGTCGCACACGGGTGCGCCGGCGCGGCGATCGTCGCCGGCCCGCACTTCGCGGAGGTGGAGGACTTCGAGGCGTGGCCGGGCTCTCTCACGTCCGGCGCGTTCCGCGACTTCGCGCACGGGCTCAGCCCCGTGGGGATGGGCGGCACCCCGACCGCCCCCACGTTGCTGTACCACGGGACCGCCGACGAGCTCCTCCCCCTCGCGGCGGCGCAGGAACTGTTCCGGCAGTACCGCGCTCGCGGTGCTGACGTCGTGATGGTCGAGCACGTGGGCCAGACGCACGGCGGGGAGCAGACGTTCGGTGTCGGCGAGGCGGTTTCGTTCCTGCAGCGGCACTTCGCGGGAGCGGGCCGGGGTTAGCCCGCATCGAGATGGTTGTGCGAGCGGTTGCACTGCGGGGCCGTTCACACGACCGGCGCAACGCCCTCCCGTTCGTTCCTCCACGCGGAACACCTCGTGGCAGCCCGGGATCCCGGCCCGGTACGACTGGTCACCGACACCAGACGACTGGTCACGGATGGACAGTCCGGACCCCGGGATTCGTGGAGTGACGAGTGCACAGGTCATCGTTGCGCGAACGCGCCGCCCCGCACGGGATCGCCTTCGGTTCCGGCCGCGCCCACGCGAAAGCCATCCTGTTCGGCGAACACGCGGTGCTGCACAGCTCCCCCGCTCTCGCGATCCCGGTGCCGGGCCTCGAGGTGACCGCCCACGCCACGCGGTTCGCCGACACCGGGGGGATCTCCTTCCTGCTGGCGACCCCGTCCGGGCCGGTGCCCCACCCGTGCGAAGGGCTGCGGCACGTCGGTGAGGCGCTCGCGGACCCCGAGGACGACCGGCGCGTCGAAGTCCTGCTGCGGTGCGAGATCCCGGCGGGACGCGGGCTCGGTTCCAGTGCCGCGTGCGCCCGCGCCGCCGTGCTCGCGCTGGCCGACCTGTTCCGCCTGCGGCTCGACGAGCACGAGGTCTACGCGCTGGTGCAGATCGCCGAGAACGTCAACCACGGGCGGGCGAGCGGCGTCGACGCGATGACCACCGGTGCCTCCGTTCCGCTGCTGTTCGACAACGGCGCCGGGCAGGAGGTGCGGCTCGGATTCGACGGCTTCTTCGTGCTCGCGGACAGCGGTGTTCCTGGGCAGACCAAGGACGCCGTGCGGCTCGTGGCCGAGGCCTTCGAGGATCGGCCCGGCTACCGCGAGCGGTTCGTGGGCACGGTCACCGAGCTGATCCGGTCGTCCCCTTCGGACTCGATCGGCGCGGAGTCGTTCGGCCGGTCGATGACCGCGTGCCACGAGGAGTTGCGCGCGCTCGGGTTGAGCACTCCCCGGCTCGACGCGATGGCGCACGCCGCGACGTCGGCCGGTGCGGCCGGGGCGAAGCTCAGCGGAGGCGGGCTCGGCGGGTGCGTCGTCGCTCTGGCCGGTACGGCGGAGCTCGCCTGGGCCGTCAGCCGCGCGTTGTGCGACGCGGGCGCCGTGCAGACCTGGACCGTGCCCGTGGGGAGGTTCGAGAAGCCATGACCGGTGACACTCGGGCGACCGCGGTCGCGCACGTCAACGTCGCCCTGGTCAAGTACTGGGGCAAGCGGGACGCGGACCTCGTGATCCCGTGGACCAGCAGCCTCTCGATGACCCTGGACGCCTTCCGCACCACGACGACGGTCCGCTTCCTGGCGGAGGAGGGCGAAGACGAGGTCGTCCTGGACGGCACCGCGGTGACCGGTGTGGCGCGCCGTCGCGTCACCGCGTTCCTCGACCTGGTCCGCTCGCGGGCGGGCCGCACCGGGAAAGCGCTGGTGCACAGCGAGAACGCGGTGCCGACCGGTGCCGGGCTGGCGTCGTCGTCGAGCGGGTTCGCCGCGCTGGCGCTCGCCGCCTCCTCGGCCTGCGGGCTCGGCCTCGACGCGACGGCGTTGTCCCGGCTCGCCCGGCGCGGCTCCGGGTCGGCCTCGCGCAGCGTCTTCGGCGGGTTCGCGCAGTGGCACGCCGGTCACGACGACGAGAGCTCCTACGCGGAACCGGTGGAGTCGGCCGGGTTCGACCCCGTCATGGTGGTCGCGCTGGTCGACACCGCCCACAAGTCGGTGAACAGCCGGGACGCCATGCGCCGCACGGTCGAGACGTCGCCGCTGTTCCGGCCGTGGGCCGATTCCTCCGCGGCCGACCTGAAGGAGATGCGGGCGGCGGTGGAACGCGCCGACCTCGACGCCGTCGGGGAGGTCGCCGAGCGCAACGCGCTGGGGATGCACGCCACGATGCTGGCGGCGCGTCCGGCCGTGCGGTACTTCGCCCCCGCCACGGTCGCCGCGCTCGACGCCGTCCTCGCGCTGCGGCGGGCCGGGATCTCCGCGTACGCCACGATGGACGCCGGGCCGAACGTCAAGGTCCTGTGCCACCGCGCCGACGCGGCCGCGGTGACCGAGGCCGTCCGCGCGTCGGCGGGCTGCCCCACGGCGGTGTCCGGCGTCGGGCCCGCCGCCCGGCTGGTGACGTCGTGACCGGGGCGACGGTCCGCAGCGCGCCGGGGAAGCTGTTCGTCGCGGGCGAGTACGCCGTGCTGGAGCCGGGTTCTCCCGCCGTGCTGGCCGCGGTCGACCGGCAGGTCACCGTCGCCGTCACGCCCGCGGACGACGACCTGGTCGTCGTGTCGGACCTGACGGACCAGGTGGTGCGCCTGTCCCGCACGGCGGGCGGGTTCCCGCAGGACGCCGAGCCACGTCCCGTCGTGTCCGCGGTCGAGGTGGTCGGCGCGCTGCTGGCCGAGTGGGGCCTGTCCCTGCCGGGGGTCGCGCTGTCCATCCGAAGTGGACTGCACAGCGCCGGGACCAAGTTCGGCCTGGGGTCGAGCGGAGCGGTCGCGGTCGCGACGATCGACGCCCTGCTCGCGCACTGCGGGGTGTCGCTGTGCACCGAGGAGCGCTTCCGCCTGGCACTGCTGGCGGCCGCGCGGATCGACCCGCGCGCGTCCGGAGGGGATCTCGCGGCGAGCACCTGGGGCGGCTGGGTCCTCTACCGAGCACCGGACCGCGCCGCGGTGCTCGACCTCGCCCGCCGCAAGGGGATCCGGCACGCGCTGGAGGCGCCCTGGCCCGGCTTCGAGGTCCGCAGACTGCCGCCGCCGCGCGGGCTCGTGGTGTCGGTGGGCTGGACCGGCCGCCCGGCGTCCACTTCGGACCGCGTCGCCGGCGCCCCGGTGCGGACTTGGCGCGGCGGTGACGCGCACCGCGAGTTCGTGCGGTGCAGCGACGCCTGCGTCACCGCGCTGGCGGACGCACTGGAACGCGGCGACGACCTCACGGTGCTCAAGGAGATCCGCTTCGCCCGCCGGCTCCTCGCCCACGTCGACGCCCGGGAACGGCTGGGCGTCTACACCGACGGCCTGACGGCGCTGAGCGACGCGGCCGAGGAGGCCGGGGGAGCCGGGAAACCGTCGGGCGCGGGCGGTGGCGACTGCGGGATCGCCCTGCTCGGCCCGGACGACGACGCCACCGCCCGCATGCGGGACCGCTGGCTCGCCGCGGGGGTCGTCCCGCTGCCGATCCGCACCGCCGTACCGGAAAGGAGCCACGCAGGTGATCGCTGACCGCAAGAACGACCACGTCCGGCTCGCCGCCGAGCAGCACCGGCCTGGTGACGCCAACGAGTTCGACGACGTGACGTTCCTCCACCACGCCCTGGCCGGGATCGACCGGGCGGACGTCTCGCTCGCCACCCGGTTCGCGGGCATCGAGTGGGACGTCCCCCTCTACGTCAACGCGATGACCGGGGGCAGCGCCAGGACCGGTGACATCAACCGGGATCTGGCGATCGTCGCGCGGGAGACCGGCGTTCCCATCGCGAGCGGGTCGATGAGCGCGTTCCTCAAGGACCCGTCGACGGCGAGCACGTTCCGCGTGCTGCGCGACGAGAACCCGAACGGGTTCGTCATGGCGAACGTCAACGCCAACGCGACGGTCGCGCAGGCCCGGCAGGCCGTCGACCTGCTGGAGGCGGACGCGCTGCAGATCCACCTCAACACCGTCCAGGAGATCGTGATGCCCGAGGGCGACCGGTCGTTCCGGGCGTGGGGGCCGCGGATCGAGGAGATCGCCGCGGACGCCGGCGTGCCCGTCTTCGTGAAGGAGGTCGGGTTCGGGCTCAGCCGGGAGACCGTGCTGCACCTGCGCAAGGCGGGTGTCGCGGTCGCGGACGTCGGTGGACGCGGCGGCACGAACTTCGCCCGGATCGAGAACGGCCGGCGCGAGGGCGGTGACTACGCCTTCGTCGACGGCTGGGGCCAGTCCGCGCCCGCCTGCCTGCTGGACGCGGCCGACGTGGGGCTGCCGCTGTTCGCCTCCGGGGGTGTGCGGCACCCGCTCGACGTCGTGCGCGGGCTGGCACTCGGCGCGAGCGCCGTCGGCGTCGCGGGCACGTTCCTCAGGACCGTGCTCGACGGCGGACCGGATGCTCTGATCGCGCAGGTCGGCACGTGGCTCGACCAGATCACGTCGCTGATGACCGTGCTCGGCGCCCGCACGCCCGCCGACCTCGCGCACTGCGAGCTGCGCATCCGCGGCGAGCTGCGCGAGTTCTGCACCGACCGCGGCATCGACGTCCACCGCTTCGCCCGCCCCTTCCCCACTGTGCCGTAGGAACAGGAGAACCAGCAGATGACCGAAGAGCACGCGATCGCCGGAGTTCCGATGAGGTGGGTGGGGCCTCTGCGCGTCACCGGCAACGTCGCCACCGTCGAGACGCAGGTCCCCCTCGCCACCTACGAGTCACCGCTGTGGCCGTCCGTGCGGCGCGGCGCCCGTCTGTCCACATTGGTCCCCGACGGGATCGTGGCGACGCTGGTCGACGAGCGGATGACCCGGTCCGTCCTCGTCGAGGCCACGGACGCGCAGACCGCGCACACCACCGTCCGGCAGATCGACGCGCGGTTCGCCGAGCTGCGCGACATCGTCCGCACGTGCAGCCGTTTCGCCGAACTTGTGGCCATCCGCCACGAGATCACCGCCAACCTGCTGTTCCTGCGGTTCGAGTTCACCACCGGCGACGCCTCCGGGCACAACATGGCGACGCTGGCGGCCGACCGGCTCCTGACGCACCTGCTGGAGACGTTGCCCGGCATCAGCTACGGGTCGATCTCGGCCAACTACTGCACCGACAAGAAGGCGACCGCGATCAACGGCATCCTCGGCCGCGGCAAGAACGTCGTGACCGAGCTGACGCTGCCGCGCGACGTCGTCCGCGACCAGCTGCACACCACCGCGAAGAAGATCGCGGAGCTCAACGTCCGCAAGAACCTGATCGGCACGCTGCTCGCGGGCGGCATCCGGTCGGCGAACGCCCACTACGCCAACATGTTGCTCGCGTTCTACCTCGCGACCGGCCAGGACGCGGCCAACATCATCGAGGGCTCGCAGGGCGTCACCGTCGCGGAGGACCTCGACGGCGACCTCTACTTCTCCTGCACCCTCCCGAACCTCATCGTCGGCACCGTCGGCAACGGCAAGGACCTCCCGTTCGTGGAGACCAACCTGACCCGGCTCGGCTGCCGCGCCGACCGCGCCCCCGGTGAGAACGCCCGCCGGCTCGCCGTGCTGGCCGCGGCGACCGTGCTGTGCGGTGAGCTCTCGCTCCTCGCGGCGCAGACGAACCCCGGCGAGCTGATGCGCGCCCACGTCCACCTCGAACGCTCGACCGAGAAGATCGGGAGCCACTCGTGAACATCGGGATCCACGACCTCTCCTTCGCCACCACCGAGTTCGTGCTGCCGCACACCGAACTCGCCGCGCACACCGGCACCGACGTCGGCAAGTACCACGTGGGCATCGGCCAGCGGTCGATGAGCATCCCCGCGGCGGACGAGGACGTCGTCACCATGGCCGCCGCGGCCGCCGCACCCGTGGTCGAGCGCTGGGGCGCGGACCGCATCAGGACCGTCGTGCTCGCCACCGAGACGTCGATCGACCAGTCCAAGGCGGCGGGCGTCTACGTCCACTCGCTGCTGAACCTGCCGCCGTCGACGAGGGTCGTCGAGCTGAAGCAGGCCTGCTACTCGGGCACCGCGGCGCTGCAGTTCGCCGTCGGTCTCGTGCACCGCGACCCGTCGCAACAGGTCCTCGTGATCGCCACGGACGTCTCGCGCTACGACCTCGACAGCCCCGGCGAGGCCACCCAGGGCGCCGCGGCGGTCGCCATGCTGGTCGGCGCCGACCCCGCGCTGATCCGCCTGGAGGACCCGTCCGGCCTGCACACCGCGGACGTCATGGACTTCTGGCGCCCCAACTACCGCAGCACCGCGCTCGTGGCCGGCCAGGAGTCCGTCGCCGCCTACCTCCAGGCGCTGGAGGGCACGTGGAAGGACTACACCGAGCAGGGCGGCCGCGAACTGCGCGAGTTCGCCGCGTTCTGCTACCACCAGCCGTTCACGAAGATGGCGTTCAAGGCGCACCGGCACCTGTTCAGCACCACCGGGCGCGACGTCGACGAGGAGCGCATGACCGCGATGCTGCGGCAGACCACCGCGTACAACGAGGTGCTGGGCAACTCCTACACCGCCTCGATGTACGTGGCGCTCGCCTCCCTGCTCGACCACGCGGGCGACCTCACCGACCAGCCGATCGCGTTCATGAGCTACGGCTCCGGCTGCGTCGCGGAGTTCTTCTGCGGCACGGTCGTCCCCGGCTACCTCGAACACGTGCGCACCGACGGCCACCGCGCGGTCGTCGACCGGCGCCGGCAGATCGACCTCGCCACCTACCGGGAGCTGCACGGGAGGTCGCTGCCGCAGGACGGAGGGCACCACCTGACACCGCGGCAGACCACCGGTCCGTTCCGCTTCGCGGGCCTGTCCGGGCACAAGCGCCTCTACGAGCACAGCTGACCCCGCTTCGAGAAAGGGCTTCCATGAGCCACCAGATCGGCGTGATCGGCACCGGCAGCTACCTGCCCGCCTGCTCGATCAGCAACGCCGAGGTAGCCGCGCGGACCGGTGTCACCGACGAGTGGATCGTGCGCAAGACCGGCATCCGCTCCCGGCGGCGGGCGGCCCCGCACGAGGCGACGTCCGACCTCGCCGCCGCGGCCGCCCGTGCCGCGCTGGTGCAGGCGGGCGTCGCACCGGAGCGGGTGTCGTTCATCGTCGTGGCGACGTCCACCCCGGACCACCCGCAACCCGCCACCGCGACGATCGTCCAGCACCTCCTCGGCGCCACCAACGCGGCGGCGTTCGACGTGAACTCCGTCTGCAGCGGTTTCGTCTTCGCCCTCTCCGTCGCGAACGGCCTGCTGCGCGACCGCCCCGACGGCCTCGCGCTCGTCATCGGCGCGGACGTCTACTCGCGCATCCTCGACCACACCCACCGCGGCACGGCGATCCTCTTCGGCGACGGGGCCGGCGCCGTGCTGCTGGGCCCGGTCCCGGCAGGCCAGGGCCTGCTCGGCGCGCGGCTCACCACGCGCGGGGACCAGCACTCGTTGATCAGCGTCCCGGCGGGAGGCAGCAGGCACCCGGCGTCCCCGGACACCCTGGCGAACGGCCAGCACCACTTCACGATGAACGGCCGCGGTGTGCGCGAGTTCGTGTCGGACAGCCTCGGCTCCGAGGTCACCGCACTCCTCCGGGACGTCGCGGTGCCCGCCGACGAAGTCCGGCACTTCGTGCCGCACCAGGCGAACGGCGCCATGCTCGGTGACGTGTGGCCGACACTCGGCCTGCCCGGCGCGACCTGCCACCTCGCGCTGGAGAACTACGGCAACACCGGTGCCGCGTCCATCCCGATCACCCTGGACGTGGTGCACCGCAAGCGGTTGCTGGCCGTGGACGACCTCGTGCTGCTGTGCGGGTTCGGCGGCGGCATGTCGGTGGGGTCGACACTGCTGGCCTGGACGCGCACCCGGTACGCCGTGCACGACTCCCGCCCGGCCAGGGTCCCCGCGCTGGCGCAACGGGGATAGGGGGTCTCAGGTCGCGGTGCCAAGGTCGTTCGTAACGAACGTTCTGTACACCTGGACCAGCGAGAACGGACCTCATGGACGACACTCGCCCCGCAGTGCCGGAGGTTCGCCCGATCTCGTCGCTGCTCCAGGACAACGCGCGCCTGCGCGGCGACCGCGCCGCGTACAGCGACCGGAACCGGACGACCACCTGGGCCGAGCTCGCGGCCACCACCGCACAGCTGGCGGCCGCGATGGAGGTGGAGCGCGGCGCGCGGGTGGCGGTGCTCCCCGACGACGGCGTCGACCTGGTGGAGGCGGTGCTGGCCGTCACCAGGGCGGCGGCGGTCGGGGTGCTGCTGAGCCCGCACGCCACCGGTGCGGAGTTGCGACAGCCGCGACCAGCTGGTCGTGCTGGTCACCGAGGTGCCGGCCGAGGGCATCACGGCTCTCGGCGACGACTCGGCGGCCGGGCGGCGGCTCGACGAGTGCCTCGAGTACTTCCGGTTCGCGGAGGCCGAACTGACCTCGCTGATGCAGCGGTGGAGCGCGCACCGGGAGAAGTGGCTGGCCGGGCGTCGCACCGAGACGCAGTGACCACGTCTAGACCGCCACGGCGTCGATGATGCTCGTGCTCGACGACGCCATCGGCAGTACGCGCCGGACGCGGAACCCGGACGCGTCCAGCAGCGCGTCGAACTGCTCGCGCGTGCGCTCCTGCCCGCCGTTGAGCACGAGCATGACCATGTCGAGGATCTTGCTGGGCGCGGGGTCGTCGCCCGGTTCGATCACCGACTCGACGACGAGCAGGGTGCCACCGGCGGGCATCGCCGCGCGCACGCTCTTCAGGATCTCCACGGACTTCTCGTCGCTCCAGTCGTGCAGCACCCACTTGAGCACGTACACGTCCCCGCCGCGGGGCACCGACTCGAAGAAGTCGCCTCCGACGACCTCGGCCCGGTCGGCGAGGCCCGCCGCCCGCAGCACGTCGCCGGTGACCACGTGCGGCTGGTCGAAGACGACACCGCGCAGGCCGGGGTTCGCGGCGAGCACGCCCGCGACGAGCGCGCCCTCCCCGCCGCCGACGTCGACCACGGTGCCGAACGGGCTGAAGTCGTAGGCGGCCACCAGGTCGCCGGTCATGTTCTCGGACTCGCGCGACATCACCTGGTTGATCAGGTCGTTCGCGGCGGGCCGGGTGCCGTGGTACTGCCAGACGGGTTCGCCGAACGCCTTGGTGAACGCCTCCTCGCCAGTGCGGATCGAGTGCGCCATCTCGCCCCACGCCGGGTAGAGGACGCCGAGGGTGTGCAGCACGAAGGGCCGCAGCGAGCCGTCGACGTCCGAGCGCAGCGCGTTCGCCTTCGGGGTCGTGGCGAAGGTGCGCGGCGCGGTCTCGGTGAACAGCCCGACGCTCGCGAGCAGGCGCAGCAACCGGTACAGCGACGGTTCGTGCGTTCCGGTGATCTCGGCGAGCTTCGCGGTGTCGGCGGGACCGTTGCCGAGGTGGTCCGGGATCCCGAGTTCCACGGCCACGTGCAGGGCTCTGGAGGTGAGCAGTTCCAGTGCCATGTCGAACATTCCGGTGCGGTCGATGGGCAGGTCACTCACGGGGTGGCTCCTGGGTCGGGGTGAACGCGCGTGCCAGTTCGGCGCGCAGGAGTGCCGCGAACGCGTGGACGTGCCGCGGGCCGATCATGGTGTAGTGCTCCCCCGGCACGTCGACGTACCGGACGGGCCGCGCGGTGTGCTCGTCCCAGCGCCGCAGCTCGGTGCTGACCCAGTCCGCGCGGGTGCCGCGCAACGGATCGGCGCAGAACACAGTCATCGTCCGCACCTCGCCCGCCGGGTGGTAGGTGCGGCCGAGGGTGGTCAGGCCGTCCGCGAGGTCCGCCCACGCGGTGAGCCCCGGCAGGTCGAGGTCCAGCTCGGCGAGCCTGCCGGGCGGGGCGAGGTCGAGCAGGGCGGCGATCTGCTCGGTCTTCGGCAACGGTGCCAGCCGGGCAGGCAGCAGCTCCGCCTGAACCGGGTCCACGAGTTCCAGGAACATCGCCAGGTTCACGGCGGTCTCGACGAAGCCGAGCTCGTCCATGCGGTACTTGATGTGCGGCGGGAGGTTGAAGCTGGCGAGGAACTCCACCCGTTCGCCGTCGGCCTCCAGCACCTTGGCGATCTCGAACGCGACGGCGGCGCCGAAGGAGTAACCGGCGAGCGCGTACGGCCCGTGCGGCTGCACGCGTCGGATCGCCTCGACGTAGGTGGCGGTCATCTCGGCGAAGCTGCCGAACGGTGTCTCGCCAGGGCCGAAGCCGCGGGCGCGCAGGGCGTGGAACGGCCGTTCGCCCGCGAAGTGCTTGGCGAGGTTGACGAACACCAGCACCTCACCGACACCGGGGTGCACGCAGAACAGCGGCACGCCGTCGCCGTCGGATTGCAGCGTCACCACGGGGTCGTAGCTTTGTTCCGGCGGTGTCCGCACCACCCGCGCCAGCTCCCGCACGGTCGGTGCGCGCAGCACGTCGAGCACCGACAGGCCGGCGCCGAACCGGTCCCGCACGGCCCTCGTCAGCCGCAGCACGTCGAGTGAAGTCCCGCCCAGGTCGAAGAAGCCGGTCGTGGCACCGACCCGGGGAACGTCGAAGAGCTCGGCGCAGATCGCGGCCAGGGCCATCTCGACGGGGCCTTCGGGAGCAACGTGTCGAACGGCCGGCCCGGCACTCAGCGCCTCGTGTTCCGCGTAGGCACCGGACTCCAGCCGGGCGCGCAGCACACCGCGCCGCACCTTGCCCAGGCTGGTCCTCACGAACTCCTCACGCGGCAGGGCGAGCACGACCGCGGGCCGGAAACCCCAGTGCAGCACCACCCTGTCCCGCACTCTCGCGACCACGCGGTGCAGTTCCTCGCCGGCGGCGGTGGCAGCGAAGAGGACCGCGAGCTGCTCGGTGTCGCTTCCCCGCGGCCTGACCGGGAAGGCGGCCGTGAAGGACGGTGCCACGCCGTCGACCTCCGCGAGAACGGCTTCGAGGTCGTGGCTGTAGTGGTTGACACCGTTGACGATGACGCTGTCCTTGTTGCGCCCGACGAGTGTCAGCCGGCCGTCCTCGACCACCCCGAGGTCGCCGGTGCGCAGCCAGCCGTCGGGCGTGACCGCCGCGGCGGTGGCGACGGGATCGCGGTGGTAGCCGCTCGTGACCATCGGGCCGCGCAACCACACCTCCTGGTCGACGACCCGCACCTCCAGCCCTGTCACGGGACGGCCGACGGACGCGAACTCGGCGCGGGCGTCGGCGCCGGGGAACTCGCGGTTGTAGAGCGATCCGGCGCAGGTCTCGGTCATGCCGAACGCGGGCCACAACGCCGTGCGGGCGAGCCCGTGCGGTGCCAGCAGGTCGAGGAACCGCACCCCGGTCGCGACCGGGTTCGCCTCACCGCCGGAGACGATCCTGTCCACAGTGGACAGGTCGATGTCTTCGATGCTGCCGGAGGCCAGTTCGGCGTTGATCAGCCCCAGCAGGAAGTTCGGCGTGAACGTGGCGGTGACGCAGTGGGCGGCCAGCGCGCGGAGGAACACGAGCGGGTCGGCCAGCACCGGCTCCGGGGTGACGTGCAGCTGCGTCGCACCGCTGGCGACCGGCAGCAGGTGGCCCTCCAGCAGTGCCGCGACGTGGTCGTAGGACACCCAGTTGAACGTCACGTCGTCCGGCGTCGCGCGATGGGCCTCGGCCTTCGCCCGCATGGACGCGACCAGGTTGGCGTGCGTGAGCCGCACGGCCTTCGCCGTTCCTGTCGACCCGGACGTCAGCACCAGCAGCGCCAGGTCCTCCGGCCGTACCTGAACGTCCACAAGGGACTGTTCAGCGCTGTCGAGCCCGGCGACGTCGACGACGTCGAGCCCGGCGACCTCGGGCAGGCGGGCGCGCAGCTCCGCCGTGGTGAGCACGAGCGGGCCGTCGAGCAGTTCGGTGACGTGCCGCAGCTGGGCGCCCCACCGCGACGGGTCCTCGCGCAGCGGCTTCACCGGGCACGCCACGAGCCCGCCGAGCAGGCACGCCCACAGCGCGGGCAAGAAGTCGCGCGGGTGTTCGAGCAGCAGCGCCACCGCCCGTCCGGGGTGCGCTCCCCTGTGCCGCAACGCGTGCAGCATCCTGGTCGCCTCCGCGAGCAGCTCCGGGTACGGCATCAGCGACGGCGCGGCCTCGAGGTCGTCCCCGAGGTAGCCGATGCCGTGCTCGGGATGGTGTTCGGCGGCGCGCACCAGGAGGTCCGCCACCGTGGTCATGCGCCCGCTCCCAGGCCGGGCACCAGCACGATGCGGCGGGTGAGCCGTTCCGCGTCTCGCCACGACCGCGCGATGTCGGACAGCGGCCGGACCTCGGCGTCCACGGCCAGTTCACCGGCGGCGACCGGCACGGCCAGCTCGGCCAGTCCGGCGACGACCTCCCCCGTGCCCAGCGACCCCCTGCCGCTGCCGACGAGTTCGATCCGGCACGACCGCAGCGCGGCCGACGGCACCACGGCGTCCGGGCCCGCGACCGAGCCGATCTCGACCCAGGTGAGGGTGCGGCGCGGATCGGTGCGGCGGGCGGCGATGCCCGTCAGGACGGCGGCCGTCGGCGGCCCCCACACGTAGTCGAGCACGACGTCGACGTCCGCGGCCGTGGCGGCGAGCAGGTCGACGTCGTCCAGCGGCACGACGTCCGTCGCTCCGAGCGCGGGCAGTTCCGCGAGCCGGTCCGGATCACGCCCGGCGGCGACCACCCGCCGCGCTCCGAGCAGCGCCGCGATCCGCACGGCCATGCGCCCCGAGTTGCCCGTGGCACCGAGCACGAGCACGTCCCGGCCGCGTTCCACCCGCGTCCGCACGCGCAGCGCGAGCCACGCGGACATCGCGGGGTTCATGGTGGCCGCCACGGCGACCAGGTCCGCGCCGGAGGGCAGCAGCACGGTGTGCCGGGCGTCCACGACGACCTGCTCGGCCATCGCCCCGCCACCCGCGCCGAGGAGCACGAAGTAACGCAGCCCTCCCGCGGCGTCCCGGCCGACACCGTCGATCCCCGGCACGAACGGCAGGGCGCGGGTGCTGGTGTAGTGCGTTCCGCCCGCTTGCGCGCGCACGACCGGGTGCAGGCCTGCGGCGAGGACGTCGAGCAGCAGGTCGTGGTCGTCCACAACGGACGGACCGGGCAGGTCGACGAGCTCGGGAGGCGAGCCGTGCGAGGTGACGGCGACGGCCTTCATCAGATCTCTAGCCTTCGATTCCACGCGAGTTATGTATGTAACGCTCACTCTACGCGAGAATCGGCGTGCCGATTTGTCGACGGCAGGGCCTACCGCACCGAGCGGAGGAAGGCCTCGACGAGCTCGCGGGAGTCGAGACCTCCGCGTCCGCTCGCCACCCAGAAGAAGACCGGCCCGATGAACGACGCGACGACCTGGTCGTCGACGGCTCCCGGCAGGGCGCGTTCGAGCACGAGACGCGCGGTGTCGCCGAGGACGTCCCGGGAGCGGACCAGCTCCGCCACCGCGGCGTCGCTCTGCGCCTCGGTGAGCAGCACGCGGTAGGCGATCCCGGCGGGCGACCGCGCCAGGAAGGCCGCGAGCGCGTCGAGGTACGCGACGAGGTCGGCGCGCGGATCACCGGAAGCCCCGACCGCCAGCTCCTTCGCGGAGTCGAGCGTGCTGGCCTCGAACAGGACCTCCGCCTTCGTGGACCACCACCGGTACACGGTCGCGCGGGACACCTTCGCCCGGTCGGCGATGCTCTTCATGGTCATGGCCGAGTAGCCGACCTCGAGCAGCAGGTCGTCCACCGCGTGCAACACCGCGAGCCGCGCCTCTTCACTGCGCGGCCGCCCGCCCGTGTTCATGCGACCAGCATAACTGGACACCGTGTTTCGTAACCTGCTACGGTTTCGATACATACTGTCCAGAAACCCGGAGACAGCCATGTCCCGAACCGCTCTCGTCGTCGGCGCCTCGCGCACCCTCGGCCTCGCCCTGGCCGCCGAACTGCTGCGCCGCGACTGGCACGTCATCGGCACGGTGCGCGGCGACCAGCGCACCGGCCTGCACGACCTCGCCGACGTCTCGGAGGGCCGGCTGACCGTCGAACACCTCGACATCACCGCGCCGGACCAGATCACCGCCCTGCGCGACCGCCTCACCGGCCACGACCTCGACCTGCTCTTCGTGAACGCGGGCATCGCCCACGCGAACGTCCCGGTCAGCGAGGTCACCACCGAGTCGTTCACCGAGGTCATGGTCACCAACGCACTGAGCCCCCTGCGCGTCGTCGAGGCGCTCGGCCCGCTCGTGACCGAGACCGGCACGATCGCCGTGATGTCGTCCAGGCAGGGCAGCATCACCATGAACACCAACGGCGGCCACGAGGTCTACCGCGCCAGCAAGTCGGCCCTCAACCAGCTCATGCGCGGGTACGCCGCCCGGCACGCCGACGACAAGCGGACCCTGCTGCTGGTCAACCCGGGCTGGGTGCGCACGGGACTGGGCGGGCCGGGCGCGGTGCTGGAGGTCGAGGAGAGCATCCCCGGCGTGGTGGACACGCTGGAGGCGCGCGCGGGTGAGGGAGGGCTGCACTTCGTGGACTACGAGAACCAGCCGCTGCCCTGGTGAGGGAAGGCGGCAAAGGGGGCGGTGCCCAGCCCGTTCCTCCTCCGTGGCCAGCACCACACTCCGAGGAACTGGCTCCCCCACCCCACTCGTGTGACACTTTGTCCAGCTGCTGACACTTTGTCCACGACAGGAGACGTCGTGCCCCACACCAGCACCGCGGACGCGGTGTTCGCCGCCCTCATCCCCGTCGTCGAAGGCCTGGCCGCCACCTTCGGCCGCAGCTGCGAGGTCGTGCTGCACGACTACCGCGACCAGGAGCGGTCCGTCGTCGCGGTCGCGGGCGGCGTCACGGGCCGGCGGGTCGGGGACGCGATGAGCGAGATCGGCCTGCGCGTGCTCGCCGCCGGGGACGACGCCCGCAACGAGGTCGGCTACGTCACCCGCGCGCAGGACGGGAAGGTCCTCAAGTGCACGACGCTGCCGTTGCGGGACGTCGACGGGTCGTTGATCGGGGCGTTGTGCGTCAACGTCGACGTGTCGGCGATCAACCGCGCGACCGGCGTGCTCTCGGACCTGCTCGGGTTGTCCGCGCTGGAGGAGCCGCCCGCCGCCACGACGAACTTCTCCGGCGACCTGGACCAGGTGGTCGAGTCGCTGGTCGAACGCGCCGAGCGGACGCACGCCGTGCCGGTCACGTCGCTCAGCAGGGACGAGCGGCTGGGTCTCGTCCGGTCCCTGCACGAGGCCGGTGTGTTCGCGTTGCGCGGCGCTCCGGGTCGTGTCGCGCAACGGCTCGGGATCTCCCGCGCCGGTCTCTACAACGACCTCGCCGAGCTGAAGAAGGACACACCATGACCGACAGCCCCGTCTTCGTGAGCGAGTCCGAGTCGGCCGCGCTCGTCGACGACGACCTCGCGCTCGCCGCCGCACGGGAGGCGTTCCTCGCCACCGCGCACGGGTCGACCTTCCCGGTGGTGATCGGGAGCTCGTCCACGCCGGGCACCCGGTTCACGCTCAAGTCGGGGTCCGCGGGCGACCTCGTGGGCGTGAAGATCGGCAGCTTCTGGCCGGACAACACCGACCTGCCCCGGCACAGCTCCACGATCGTGCTGCTCGACCCCGCCACGGGCCGGTTGAAGGCCGTGGTCGAGGCGGCGGCCGCCAACGCCTACCGCACGGCCGCCGCCGACACGCTCGCCGTGCGGACGTTGGCCCGCGACGACTCCCGCACGCTGACCGTGATCGGCACCGGGCACCAGGCGCTGCACGAGGCCCGCGCGGTCAGCCGGGTTCGTCCGATCGACCGGGTCCTCGTCGTCGGCAGGCGTGCCGACGCGGCGAGGAGGTTCGCCGCCGACGTCACCGCCGCGACCGGTCTCCCGGCGGAGGCGGTCGACACGCGCACCGGCGTGGCCGAGGCGGACGTGCTCGTCACGGCGACCACGGCCCGTGAGCCGCTGTTCGACGCGAGCTGGGTCCGGCCGGGCACGCACATCTCCGCCATGGGCGTCGACGGGCCGGGCAAGCAGGAGCTCCCGGCCGGGATTTACGACCGCGCGAAGCTCTTCTGCGACCTGCCCGAGCAGTCCACCACCATCGGCGAGTTCCAGCACGCGCCGTCCGCCGCGCCCGTCGCGCTCGGTGCCGTGCTGGCCGGCGCCGCGCCCGGTCGGACCTCGCCGGAGGACGTGACGGTGTTCGACAGCTCCGGCTTCGCCCTGCAAGACCTCACCCTCGCCGCCGCGCTGCTGCACCGCCGCACCGCGCCAGGAGGCACCGAATGACCACTGTGGACACTCCGGGCACGCCGTTCGCCCTGGTCGACGCCGAGAAGCTCGACCGCAACGCCGCACGGCTGCGCGAGCACCTCGACCGGCTCGGCGTGCCGCTGCGCCTGCACGTCAAGACGGCCAAGTCCGTCGAGGTGGCCGACCGCGTCCACGCGGGCGGGCCCATCACGGTGTCGACGCTGGCCGAGGCCGAGCACTTCGCGGCCGCGGGCTACACCGACGTCCTGTACGCCGTCGGCATCGACCCGCACAAGCTGCCGCGCGTCGCCGCCCTGCTGCGCCGGGGCGTGACCCTCACGGTCCTGCTCGACTCCCTCGCGCAGGCCCAGGCGGTGACCCGGTTCGCGCAGGAGGAGGACCTCCGCGTCCCGGCGCTGGTCGAGATCGACTGCGACGGGCACCGGGGTGGCGTCACGCCCGCCGACCCGTCCCTCACCGAGATCGGCCGGGCGCTCGGCGACAACCTCGCGGGCGTGCTCACCCACGCCGGCGAGTCCTACTTCGCTCACACGCCAGAGGCTTTGCACGCGTCCGCGCAGAACGAGCGGGACGTCGCCGTGGCCGCCGCCGAGGTCCTGCGCGCCGCGGGTCTGCCGTGCCCGGTCGTCAGCGTCGGCTCGACGCCCACCGCGCACGCGGCGACGGACCTGTCCGGCGTCACCGAGGTCCGCGCGGGCAACTACGTCTTCTTCGACCTCGTCATGGCGGGCATCGGCGTGTGCTCCACCGACGACCTCGCGCTGTCCGTCGTCGTGACCGTGATCGGCCATCGGTACGAGAAGAACTGGGTGCTCACCGACGGCGGCTGGATGGCGACCTCGCGGGACCGGGGCACGCAGGCGCAGGCCGTCGACCAGGGCTACGGACTCGTCGCCGACGTGCACGGCACCCTGATCCCCGGACTGCTGATGACCGGGGCGAGCCAGGAGCACGGCGTGCTGAGCACCCGCGACGGCAAGCCCGTTCCCGAACTGCCCATCGGCACGCGTCTGCGGATCCTGCCCAACCACGCGTGCGCCACCGCCGCGCAGCACGAGCGCTACCACGTGGTCAGCGGCACGAACCCGTCCGTCGACGCGACCTGGTCCCGCCTGCGCGGCTGGTGACCTGATCGTCAGGCGGGTGGCCAGTTCCGCAGGGCGACATCGGCCACCCGCTGCAGTTCCTCCTCCGTCGCCCCGCCCGTCGCCTGCACGGAGATCCCGTTCGAGATCGTCATCAGGTAGCGGGCGAGGAGGTCCGGGTCGGCACCGGCCGGCAGGTCGCCCTCGTCCACGGCCCGCTGGAACCGGTCGCGCAGATACTCCTGCCCCAGCGCGCGCCACGCGATGAGGGTGTCGCGCGCGACCACTCCGGTCGCCCCCACGGCCAGCGCGCCCTGCACCCCGAGACACCCCGGCGGGCAGCCCGGCCGCGTGTTGGCCCGCACCGCGCCGTCGAGGAAGCGGGTCGCGACCTCGCCTGCGGTCTCCGCCGCCAACGCCTCCAACACGTAGACGGCCTGGATCTCCGTGTAGCGCTGCAACGCCTTGCGGAAGAGCTCCTCCTTGTTGCCGAAGGCCGCGTACATGCTCTTGCGCGAGATGCCCATGCGCTCGGTCAGGTCGGTGAGGCTCGCTCCGTCGAAGCCCTGCTCCCAGAAGACGCGCATCGCCTTCAGGAGCGCCTGCTCGGCGTCGAACTCCCGCGGCCGGCCCACCTGCGCTTTCTCCACGAGCTTCATCCTACCCTTTGCGCACCGATCGGTGCACAAGTGCTACGGTCGAAATATGCACCGATCGGTGCACAACTTCGTGGAGGTCGTAATGCGCAGGCTGGAAGGCAAGACCGCGGTCATCACCGGCGGCGGCACGCGGGGCATCGGCAGGGCGACCGCCGCCCGGCTGGTGGCGGAGGGCGCGCACGTGTTCATCACCGGCCGCCGCAAGAACGAGCTCGACGAGGCCGTGGAGGTGATCGGGCAGAACGTCACCGCGGTGCCGGGTGACATCACGAACCCGGCCGACCTGGACAACCTCTACGAGGTCGTCGCCGCCCGCGGCCAGGGGCTCGACGTGCTGTTCGCCAACTCGGCCACGGCGTCGTTCGCGACCATCGAGACGATCACCGCCGAAGACTTCGACACCGTCTTCGGCGTCAACGTCAAGGGCACGATGCTCACCGTGCAGAAGGCGCTCCCGCTGCTCAACGAGGGCGCCTCGGTGATCATCAACGCGTCCACCGCCGCCGACAGGGGCACCGCGGGCTTCGGGGCGTACTCGGCGTCCAAAGCCGCGCTGCGCACGTTCACGCGGACGTGGGCGAACGAGCTCAAGGGCCGGGGCATCCGCGTGAACGCGATCTCGCCGGGACCGACCGACACCACCGGGATCACCGAGCTCGTCGGTGAGGAGAACGCGGCGGCGTTCAAGGCGGGCGAGGCGGCGCGCATCGCCATCGGCCGCATGGGACACGTCGACGAGGTGGCCGCCGCGGTGGCGTTCCTGGCCTCGCCGGACAGCAGCTTCATGCTGGGCGCCAACGTCTACGTCGACGGTGGCGAGAACCAGATCTGATCAGTCCGCGAACGCGTCCACATAGGACCGGACGCACGCGTCGGGGGTGGCCCGGGCCGTGACGAGGTGCCCGTCCACGGCCAGGGGCGGGTCGAGCGGCACCGACACGTGCCGCTCGCCCCGGTGCCCGGCGACGAGCTCGGCGGGCATCAGCGTCCACGCGTCCGGGTCGCGGCCGACGTCGAACAGCAGGTTGAGCAGGTCGCCCGCGGGCGGCGCCACCGGGACGACGGGCACGGCGGCGAGGATCGCGTCGTACATCGGCGGGTCGACGTCGCGGGCCAGCAGCCGCAGGCCGCGCGGGTCGAGGTCGAGCAGGCTGATCACGGACTTGCCCGCGGCGGCGTGCTCGGCCGACAGCACCACGTGCAAAGGCTCCGACCAGGCGCGTTCCACGGTCAGCGCCTCGTCGGCGACCGCGCCCCGGACCAGGGCCAGGTCCAGCTCGCCGTCGCGGACGGCGGCCAGTCGCTCGGGCACCGGCAGGCTCACCAACTCGGGCACCGCGGGCCGTTCCCCCTCGCGCAGCCGGAGCAACGCGCGGTCGAGGCGGGGCGTCACGCACGACGCCACCCCGATCCGCAGCACGGCGGCGTGTTCTCCCGCCACCACCCGGACCCGTGCCGCCGCGGCCAGCGTTTCGCGCGCCGCGGCCAGCACCCGTTCGCCCGCGGCCGTGAGCCGCACCGTGCGCGAGGTGCGCTCCAGCAACCGCACGCCCAGCTCCCGTTCGAGACGGGCGACCTGCTGGCTCACGGCCGGCTGCACGATCCGCAGCCGTTCGGCGGCGCGCCCGAAGTGGAGCTCCTCCGCGACCGCGACGAAGTACTGCAACGCCCTCAGTTCCACCCGTCCACATCTATCACGACTTGTGATCGCTGCACGTCGGAGTTGGTCGTTGATGGCGTGCGGCGGCCGGGATGGGATGGCGGTGAACCCCAGGAAACGGAGACATCGCAGTGAACACACCCGTTCTCGGCATCATCGGCACCGGCATGGTGGGCGCGGGCTTCGCCCGGCTCGCCACCGACGCCGGACTCGACGTCGTGCTCGGCAACTCGCGCGGCCCGCAGTCGCTGACCGGACTGGTCGCGGCGCTCGGCCGGCACGCGCGTGCCGCCACCCCGGCCGAGACCGCGCGGGCCGCCGACATCGTCGTCGTGGCAGTTCCTCTCGCCGCACACGAGGAACTGCCGCGCGCCGAGCTCGCCGGCAAGGTCGTGGTCGACCCGACCAACTACGTGCCCACGCCGCAGTGGCACTCCCCCGAGCTGGACTCCGACGAGCTGACGTCCAGCGAGCTCGTGCAGCGCCACCTCGCCGAGTCCGCCGTCGTGAAGGCGTTGCACAACGTCGGTCCGCGCCACCTGCTGGACCTGCACCGCCCGGCAGGTGCACCCGACCGCACGGCGTTGCCGGCGCACGGGGACGACGAGGCCGCGAAGAAGGCGGTGGCCGACCTGTTCGACGTGCTCGGGTTCGACACCGTGGACCTCGGCCCGCTGTCCGGGAGCTGGCGCAGCGAGCCGAACACCCCGCTCTACGCGTTCCCGTACGTCGGTGAGCCGCCCGCCGGTCTGTCCGTGCCCGAGCTGGTCGCGTGGGTGCAGAACGCGCAGGGCGTCACCGTGACCGCCGCCCGCGTCAGCGAGCTCGCCGCGGCGGCCGTGCGCGGGCCCGCCGGGTTCCGGTTCTAGTGGCGTGGCTCAGAACGTGGCCGGTGTATTCGTGCTCAGACGGGTGTATCGCGGTGCCGCCCCCACATCCTCGTACTGGTGGTACGGGGGTGTGGGGGCGGTGCCGCGAGGCGCCCCGCTGAGCGCGAGTACGCCGCCCACGTTCTGAGTCACACCGCTAGATTCGGAACAACGCCGATGCGTTGCCGGACTTGAACTTCTCCCGGTCAGCGTCCGACTCGAACTCGTCGAGGAAGGCGCTGATCTGCTCCCGCGAGGGGTGCTGGAACGGGTAGTCGGTGGAGAAGATCAGCCGGTCGGCGGTGGTCACCGACAGGGCGTGCCGCAGCAGCGCGGGGTTGAGCATGCCGGAGGTCGTGATGTGGAAGTTCGACCTCAGGTAGTCGGACACCGACCGCTCCAGCCCGGCGACGCGGGCGAGGCTGTCCGCGCGGTCCACCCAGAACAGCAGCACCTCGCCCCAGTGGCCGAGCACGACCTGCAGGTCCGGGTGGCGGTCGAACGTGCCGCGCAGGATCAACCGCAGCGCGGCGAGACCGGCGTCGACGTGCCAGCCCCAGCCGAACGTAGCGAGGGCCAGGTCGGTCATCGGGTCGAAGCCGCGGTAGGAGGCGTCGCGCAGGGCGTCCGACGGCAGCTGCGGGTGCAGGAAAACGGGCTGCCGCAACGCTTCCGCGGCGGCGAAGAAGCCGTCGTAGACGGGGTCGTCGAGCAGGAGGTCGCCCGAGCGTCCGTAGACCATGGTGCCCACGTGGCCGAGGTCGGCGGCGCGCCTGAGTTCGTCGGCGACCTCGTGCGGCGCCGACATCGGCAACGTCGACAGCGCGCGGAACCTCGCCGGGTGGCGGGTCACGGCCTGCGCGGCGACGTCGTTCGCGAGGCGGCTGAGCCGGACCGCCTCCCCGGCGGGCAACGCCTGCGTGCCCGGCGGGGTCTGCGCGAGCACCGCGAGGTCGATGCCCTGCTCGTCCATGGTGGCGATGCGGCCTTCACCGAGGTCCCGCAGGCGTTCCTGGTGGTCGCCGAGGTCGTTGAACGCGAGGCTGTCGTCGCGCCCTGCCAGCGCCGCGGTGAGCTCGGGCAGGACCCAGTGCTCCTCGATCCCGATCAGCATCGTGGCCTCCCTCAGTTCGAGCCCGCGAGCGAACCGGCGGGCTCGGGAACGACGACATCGTTGTCCTGCTTCGTGATCAGCCGGGACGCGCAGACCGCGATGGTGGCGAGCACGGCGATGATGACCGCCATCGGCAGCGCGGAGTGCTCGCTGCCGACGCTCACGAGCGGCGAGACCGCCGCGCCCAGCCCGAACTGCGAGGAGCCCAGCACGGCCGATCCCGTTCCGGCGGCGCCGGGAACCGCGTCGAGGGCCAGCGCGGTGGCCGGGCCGAGGACGAAGCCGAGCGACGCGACGGCGAAGAAGATCGGCACGATCAGCCAGGCGGCGCTGATCGGCAGCAGGGCGAGGACCAGCAGGACCACGGCCGCCGTGAACAACCAGGCGGTGCCGATCGCGAGGATCCTGCGCGGCTGGCTCCGGCGCAGCAGCCGCGACGCGAGCGCGTTGCTCGTGACGAGCCCCAGCGCGTTGAACGCGAACAGCAGGCCGTAGCCGACCGGGCTCATGCCGATGACCACCTGGTAGAGGAACGGCGACGCCGAGATGTAGGCCATGAGCACCGCGAACGAGAAGACGAACGTGGCCACGGCGGTGAGGTAGGCACGCCTGCCGAGCGCGCGGAAGCCGGTCGTCCTGCTGGCGCCGCGCCGTTCCCGCGGCAGCGTCTCCGGCACGACGGTGGCCGAGCCCGCGAGCATCGCGACCGCCAGGCCGGCCAGGACCAGCAGCACGCCGCGCCACCCGATCCCGTCGACCACCAGGCTGCCGAGCAGCGGCGCGACCACGGGCGCCACCCCGCCCACGATCATCATGAGGCTGAACGCCCGCGCGGCGGCGCGCCCGGTGGCGAGGTCGGCGATGACGGCCCGGCCGATCACCATGCCGGCCGCCGCGGTCAGCCCCTGGACCAGGCGGGCGGCCAGCAGGACCTCGATCGTGGGCGCGAGAGCGGCGAGCACGCTGACGCCCACGAACACCGCCGAGCCCACGAGCAACGGCCCGCGCCGGCCCCACCGGTCCGAGACCGGGCCGAATACGAGCTGCCCCGCGGCCAGGCCCAGCAGGA
Organism: Lentzea sp. HUAS12; assembly: GCF_024125735.1. Lineage (NCBI taxonomy): Bacteria > Bacillati > Actinomycetota > Actinomycetes > Pseudonocardiales > Pseudonocardiaceae > Lentzea > Lentzea sp. HUAS12. The sequence goes on along the minus strand of NZ_CP099738.1, from coordinate 309,231 downwards.
ACATCGTGAGCGTGAGCTGGATGGCCGTGTCACTGGTCTCGAGCTCGGTGGCCATGCGCGGGAACGCGGGCAGGTAGAGGTCGATGCCGAACGGGGCCACGCTCGCCAGCAGCGCGAGCACGAGCAGCAGCGGCACGGGGATGGTGCTGCGGGACGGCGCGTCCACCGCATCTCCTATCGGACGATAGCTATCATCTGACAGGAAAAGTACCATGGTCGCGTGGACGAGGCCCAGAAGTCGCGGTTGTTCGAGCTAGCCGACCTCATCGCGGCGGTCGGCCGCCAGATCCACGCCTCCAAGGAAGGCATGACCACGGAGTCGTGGACGGCCCTCGACATCGCCGTGATGCGGTACATCGACCGCAACCCCGGCACCTCGGCCCGCGCCGCCGCCGACGCCACGCAGCAGATCTCCAGCAACTTCAGCCGAGCGCTGCGAGGCTTGGAGCGCAAGGGTTTCGTGCACCGCGAGACCGACCAGGAGGACGCCCGCCGCGTCCGCCTCTACCCCACCGCCCGCGCCCAGGAGAACCTGCGCCGGCTGCACGACCTGTGGAGCGACCTGCTCGACGGCGTGGTGTCCGACCAGGACGAGGTCGACGCGACGATCGCGACGCTGCGGCGCATGGAGGCGGGACTCGCCGAAAAGGCGCGGAAGTGGCGCGACTCACCCGAAGCAGCACCGCGAAAGGCTTGAATCTGACGTTGGTGTCAAATTCTAGCTTGGAGGAATGAGACACCTGCTCGTCCTCGTGACCGCCCTGCTGGTCCTCTCCACGTCGGTCGCCTCCGCCTCGCCAGACCCCTACGCCCCGGTGAACCGCCCCGGCCCGCGGCTCTCCGTGCCGATCGCCCAACTCGAAGCCACCGTGAAGTGCACACCGTCCGCGTACGGCTCACACCGCGAGGTCGCCCTCTTCGTCCCGGGCACCGGCGTCGAGCCCGACGAGGCGTTCTCCTGGAACTGGTTCCGCGCCCTCGACGCGATCGGCCACCCCTACTGCTCGGTCGCGCTGCCCGCGAGCTCCGTAGGCGACGTCCAGGTCTCCGCCGAGTACGTGGTGCACGCCATCAGGCACACCCGCGCGATCAGCCGCGGCAAGATCGCCGTGATCGGCCACAGCCAGGGCGGCGTCAGCTCGAGGTTCGCGCTGCGGTTCTGGCCGGACACCCGCGCGATGGTCGCCGACCACGTCGGACTGGCCGCCGTCAACCACGGCAGCGACCAGAACGACGCCCTGTACCCCGACGGCAACGGCCCCGCCTTCGCCCTGCAGCTGAAGAGGTCGGCGAAGTTCGTCGAGGCGGTGAACTCCCGGCAGGAGACCTTCCCCGGCATCGCCTACACGTCCCTGTCCACCGTCAACGACCAGTTCGTCACCCCCAAAGGCACGACAGACCTGCGCGGCGCCACCCACATCTCGCTCCAGGACGTCTGCCCGGAGAACAAGAGCGACCACATCACCATCGGCACCAGCGACAACCTCGCGTTCGCCCTCACCATGAACGCCATCACCCGCCGCGGCCCGGCCACCCCGGCGGACCTCCCGGCCTCCGTCTGCGCCCAGGACCTCATGCCTGGCGCCGACCCGGCCACCGTCACCGCCGACCTGACGGCGTTCCTCGAGACCGCCATGAACCGCATCGCCACAGCCCCGGTCTCGGCGGCGGAACCCGCGCTGAAGCCGTACGTGTTCGCCCGCGGCTAGTCTCGGAGGTCCACGATTCGGGGGCGAGCATGCGCATCGGTGACCTGTCGGCACGCACCGGGGCCAGCACCCGTGCCCTGCGGTACTACGAGGACCAGGGCCTGCTGACCAGCACCCGCAGCGCGGGCGGCCACCGCCGCTACACCGAGGCGGACGTCGACCGCGTGCGGTACCTGCAACGGCTCTACCTCGCGGGGCTGAGCAGCCAGACGATCCGCACCCTGCTCCCCTGGTGCCTGAGCGCCCCCACACCCGACAACACCGATGCGGCCTTTGCGCGCATGAGCGAGGAACGGGAGAAGCTCGACGCGCACATCGCCGAGCTTTCCCGCACCCGCGACTCGCTGGACGAACTGATCGCCGGCAACCGCGCGTTCCGCGAGTCGCACATCTGGTGAGCAGACAGCCGACCGTCGCGCAGCTCAGCCGACGAGCTTCGCCAGCTTCGCCGGCGCCAGTTTGCGGTAGCTCTCGGCCAGCAACTCCGCCACCTCCACCCAGTCGACGTCACCCAGCACCTTCATGCCGACGACGTCGTGGCCCCACGCGGCCCGGAAGAACGGCTCGCCGCTGACCAGGGCCTCCAGCTCTTCGGGCTGGGCGCGGAAGGTCATGATCACCGTGGGCTCGGTGAGCTCGGCCGCGCGGCTGTAGGCGCCGTCCTGGCCGGGGTGGGCCGTGAAGACGTGCACGAAGGTGCGGGCGCGGATCCGCCAGCGCGTGCCGACCCACGCCGGTTCCTCCCGGGTTTCCGGGAGGCCGGCGCAGATCTTGCGGAGCTCGCTCAGCACCTCGTCGGGCACGTCGGCACGATCGGACATGGCACTCCTCTGGTCAGCCGTGGACCGTTCGCGCCCCAGCACGATCACACGAACCGCCCAGCGGAAAATCCTATGCGAGCGTGGAAAAAGGACAACTTCGGGTCAGGTCTTTTCTTGACGTCACAACGCTTTCCCGCGCTGCGACACCACAGGCATGGTCCAACAACGCAGACGTGCCGTCCTCTTGGCGGGGTTGTTCGCCCTCATCGCCGGGCTGCTGTGGCCGACACCAGCACAGGCGCTGGGAAACGACTACCCGTGGCCCAACGCGAACATGAACCAACTGTCACCGCTTCGGTTCAACTACAGGAACTGCACCGACTACGCCGCCTGGACGCTCAACGTCCAACTCGGTGGCTCCACGAGCAACATCCGCTTCGACTGGGGCAGCATCCAGGCGAACAACAGCGGGCACGCCCGCGACTGGCGGCAGGGCGCCCTCAACCGCGGCAAGCCCGTCAACGACACCCCTGCACGCGGCGCCGTCGCGTGGTGGGGCGCGAGCCAGGGCGGCGGGTTCGGGCACGTCGCCATCGTCGCCGAGGTGCTCAACGGCGGCGGCAGCGTCGTCGTCCACGAGTACAACCGAGCCAACACAGGTGTCTTCGGCACCCGCACGCTGAGCCGCTCCGCGGGCTGGCCCGAGGCGTTCCTGCACATCGCAGACATACCGGAACCACAGCCGCAGCCTTCCTCGCGCCGCAGCAGCACGAACGTCGTCTTCGGTCCCAGCGGCTTCCTGGAGGTGTACGGCCGCAGCCCTGCCAACGATCTCGTGCACAAGTGGTACGTCCCCGGCACGGGCTGGCAACCGTCCCCGTACGGTGACTTCGAGCACCTCGGCACCGGCCTCGGCGGCGAACCGACCGCGATCCGCCGCCCCAGTGGCGTCCTGGACGTGTTCGCCCGCAGCACCAACGGCGATCTCCTGCACAAGTGGCTGGCCCCCGGCGCGGGCTGGGGCCCGTCCCCGTACGGCGACTTCGAGCGCCTGGGCACCGGCCTCGGCGGCGATCCGATTGCGATCGTCCGCCCCAACGGTCTTCTGGACGTGTTCGCCCGCGGCACCAACGGCGACCTGCTGCACAAGTGGCTGACTCCGGACACCGGCTGGCAACCTTCGCCGTTCGGCGACTTCGAACGGCTCGGCACCGGTCTGGGCGGTGATCCGGTCGCGGTCGTGCAGGCCAACGGCCAGCTGGACGTCTTCGCCCGCGGCAGCAACGGAGACCTGCTGCACAAGTGGGCCACCCCCACCTCGGGCTGGCAGCCCTCACCGTTCGGCGACTTCGAACGGCTCGGCACCGGCCTCGCGAGCGACGTCGCCGCGATCCCCCTGGCGAACGGTCAGCTGCACGTCTTCGGCCGCGGCCCGACGGGCGACCTCATGCACAAGTGGACGTCGGGCACCGGCTGGCAGCCTTCACCGTTCGGAGACTTCGAACGGCTCGGCGGCGGCCTCGCGAGCGAGCCGGTGGTGCTCCAGCAGGCCAACGGCCAGCTCGACGTGTTCGGCCGCGGCACCACGAACGAGCTCTGGCACAAGTGGCTGAGCCTCAGCTCGGGCTGGCAGCCGTCGCCGTTCGGGGAGGCGGAACGGCTCGGCACCGGTCTCGCCGCCGAGCCGTCGCTGATCCAGCAGCCGAACGGCCAGCTCGACGTGTTCGGCCAAGGCACCGGAGGCGACCTCGTGCACAAGTGGGCACCGCCTGGAGCAGGGTGGCAGCCTTCACCGTTCGGCGACTTCGAACACCTCGGCGCCGGATTCTGACCGAATTCTCCCCAGGGCCGTCCGCAGCGCACCGGGCAACAGTGAGGCGGGGTTCCGCAGCCGCGGAACCCCGCCTCACCGCACCGAACTCGTCGCGAACGGCGAGACCGCCCGTACTCCCTAGTCGCGTTCGACCAGGTGCCCGATCACGGTCGGGCCGGGGTGCGCGTGACCCGAACCGTCCCGGCGCGGGTCCACCTCGGGCAGTTCCACCGGCGAGCCCTTGTCGTCCGCGCCCGCCGGGCGGGAACCGATCCACGCGAGCACCAGGTGCGTCTCCCCCTTGAGGAAGCGCTGCGACCGCACACCACCCGTGGCGCGGCCCTTGGCCGGGTACTCGCTGAACGGCGTGACCTTGACGCTCTGCCCGGACGAGGTGACGACCATCGGCTCGCCGTGCTCGTCGTCGTCCGTGCGGATGGCGGCGAAGAAGACCACGTGCGCGTCGCCGCTCAGGTTGATGCCCGCCATGCCACCGCCCTTGAGGCCCTGGGGCCGCACGAGTTTGGCGTCGTAGCGCAGCAGTGACGAGTCGGAGCTGACGAACGCCAGCGTCTCGCTGCCGTCCGTGAGCCAGGTGCAGCCGACGATCTCGTCGCCGTCCTTGAGCGAGATGACCTCGAACTCGTCCGACCGCACCGGCCACTCCGGCACGCACACCTTGACGGTGCCGAGCTTCGTGCCGAGCGCGATTCCGGGCGAGTCCTTCGGGTCGAGCGGCGCGATGCCCACGACCTTCTCGCCCTTCTGCAACGGCACCAGTTCGCTCGCCGCCATGCCGCCGCGCAGCGAGACCGTGCCGCTCTGCTCGGGCAGCACCGGGAGCGGGAGCACGTCCGTCTTGAAGGCGCGGCCGAGGTTCGTGATGAGGACGACCTGGCCCCGCGCCGTGGAGTGCACGGTGGCCAGCACGGCGTCGTGCTTCACCCGGCCCGCACGCCGCTTGCCCTCGCTCACCTCCTCCGACTCCGCCGCGGTGCGCGCGACCAGACCCGTGGCGCTCAGGATCACCTGGCACGGGTCGTCCGCGACCTCCAGCGGGCCGGCGGGCTTGGACGCCGCCAGCACCTCCTTGAGGTCGCCGTCGATGAGGCTCGTCCTGCGCTCGCCGCCGAGCTCCTTGGCCACCGCGGCCAGCTCGGTCGACACGAGCTTCTTGAGCACGGACTCGTCGTCCAGGATCGCGCTCAGCTCGGCGATCTCCTGGCGCAGCCTGTCCTGCTCGTTCTCGAGCTCGAGCTTGTCGTACTTGGTGAGGCGGCGCAGCGGCGTGTCGAGGATGTAGGAGGACTGGATCTCCGACAGCTTGAACTGCTTCATCAGGCCGTCCTTGGCGGCCTGCGCGTTCTCGCTGCCCCGGATCAGCTTGATGACCTTGTCGATGTCCAGCAGGGCCTTCAGCAGACCCTCGACGAGGTGCAGCCGCTCCTCGCGCTTGCGGCGCCGGAACTTCGTGCGCCGCGTGACGACCTCGTAGCGGTGCTGCAGGAAGACCTCCAGCAGCTGCTTGAGGCCGAGCGTCTGCGGCTGCCCGTTCACCAGCACCAGGTTGTTGATGCCGAACGACTGCTCCATCGGCGTCAGCCGGTAGAGGTCCGCGAGCAACGCCTGCGGGTTCACGCCGACCTTGCACTCGATGACGAGCCGGATGCCGTTCTCGCGGTCCGTGAGGTCCTTGACGTCCGCGATGCCCGTGAGGCGCTTGGACTTGTTGACCTCGTCGGTGATCTTCTCGACGATCCGCTCGGACCCCACGCCGTACGGCAGCTCTGTGACCGTGATGGCCTGACGGCCGCGGGAGCCCTCCAGCGGGCCGATCTCGACCTTCGCGCGCATCCTGACAACACCGCGGCCCGTCTCGTAGGCCTTCCGCACCTCGTCGAGGCCGAGCAGCATGCCGCCGGTCGGCAGGTCCGGCCCCGGCACGAACTCCATCAGCTTGTCGAGGTCGGCGTTCGGGTGCGTGATCAGCCACCGCGCCGCGCCCACGACCTCGCGCAGGTTGTGCGGGATCATGTTCGTGGCCATGCCGACCGCGATGCCGGACGTGCCGTTGACCAGCAGGTTCGGGAACGCCGCCGGCAGCACGCTCGGCTCTTCGAGCGAGCCGTCGTAGTTCGGGCGGAAGTCGACCGTGTCTTCGTTCAACTCGCCGACGAGGTGCATCGCCGCATGCGACATGCGCGCTTCGGTGTTGTGGTTGACGAACCCGCCGGCAAGGAACGAGTGATCCTCCGAGACGACGCGAACCGAGTAGACCTCTGCCGGCTCGGCCGCCTCGACCGCGGTCACCGGCTCGAAGCGGTACCCGGAGTCCATGATCGGCAGGATCGTCGCGAGGACCTCCGGGTCCTTGATCCGGTCGATGATCCTCAGGCGCTCGGTCTCCCATCGTTCGATGCGGTCGAAGTTGTGCTGGACCAGCCACTTCCGGCCGCTGCCACGACGGTCGAAGTCGAGCGCGTTCCGCACGTAGTCCGCGACGAACGGCACCGAGTCCTGGCTGAGCCGGTGCGGCCGCAGTGGCGAGTGCCGAAGCAGATCCTTGAGCTTCGCCTGCTTGGTCTTGAGGAAACCGACCCGCTCGGCGAACGCCGTCACGTTGCGCAGCCCCGAAACCACCAGCCGGTGCTCCACCGAACCACTCGGACGCGTGTAGCGCCGGTGCACGGCGATCACACCGAACTCCGCGAGCAGTTCCTGCATCTCAGCGGTGAGCCGCTCGCTGTACGACGTGTACTGAACCGTAAAGCCGTCCTTCGCGACCCGACAGCCCCCATCGCCTTCGAAGGCCGCCATCAGGAATGCGCGCTTGACACCCCAACCACCGCGCCAGACGCACTCCGGAACGAACTTGTCCCGTGCCTGGTGGCCGATGAGCTCCGCCAGGGGACCCGCCCGGAACGCGTCCATGCCACCTGAGCTCTCCTGGACGTCGAGCTCCCAGATCTTCTTCCGGTCCCGGCGCGTCTCACGCTCACCGACATAGCGCTGGCCGCCGACCACCTGGTCATAGGCGTGCAGAACCTCGCGGAAGTAGTGCTCGTCGGTGTTGTTGAACCCAGCCCTGCTCTCGGATGCCCAACCTTCCGAAACCCACGCACCGGCGAGGACCCCGAGCACGTATTCCCGCGCGGTGGGGACGATCTGCGACCACGCGTTCCGGGCTACCGCGACAACCGCGCCCGGCTTGAGCTCGTCCAGGCGCCGCCACTGGAACAAGGGCACGCCCATTGGCGCCTCGAGACACAGCACCAGGTGGTTTTCGCTGCCGCGGACCGAGAAGCCCGACTTGGTGGTCATCCGGAGCGTGGGATGCACGCCGGAGTTGAAGACCTTGTCTACCTGGACAGCCTTGCCGTCCTTGTCGAGCACCTCGAAGTCGGCGTCCGCCTCGGAGTCCGCCGGCAGGTCGACGAGATCGCCGATGCGCACACTGGAACCGTCAGCAAGCCGGATGCGGGTGTCTCCCACCACGCAGTACCGGCTCGCGGCCGGTCCGTCATCTGGTGACCCGAAGTTGCCGTGCCCGTCGATCAGCGGCTCGTTCAGGCTGAAGTCCTGTGCGAGCCGGACCAGTGCGTCGTAGATCGCGGTGTCACCGTGCGGGTGATAGCGGCCCATCGTGTCACCGACCACGCGCGACGACTTCACGTACGGCGACGTTGGCCGCTGCCCGTTGTCGTGCATCGAGTAGAGAATGCGGCGGTGCACCGGCTTGAGGCCGTCGCGCGCGTCCGGCAGCGCCCGCGAGTGGATGACCGAGTACGCGTACTCCAGGTACGAGTCCTCGATCTCCGTCTTCAGCGAGTTGTCGAGCACCTGGGCGCCGGCTCGGTCGAAGGCGGCGGGGTCGACCTTGGTCGTGGGTCCCTTGCGGCGTGCCATGACTGTGTTCCAGCTCTTTCTGTCTGAAGGCTCAGAGGTCGATGGCCGACTGGTCGACCCGTGCGGCGGACTCGACGAGCCAGTTGCGGCGCGGCTCGACCTTCTCGCCCATCAGCAGTTCCAGTGCCTCTTCGGCCGCCTCGACGTCGGTCATCGTGATGCGGCGGACGGAGCGGGTGGACGGGTTCATCGTGGTCTCCCACAGCTCGTCCGCGTCCATCTCGCCGAGGCCCTTGAACCGCGGCACCGGCGTGACGACCTGCTTGCCGGCCTTCTCGAGCCGCGCGACCGTCTGCTCCATCTGGCGCTGGGTGAAGGTGAAGTGCGTCTCGGGGTTGCGGCCGCGGGTCATGACCTTGTGCAACGGGGGCATGGCCGCGTAGAGGCGGCCGTCCTCGATCACCGGGCGCATGTACTTGGCGAACAACGTGATCAGCAACGTGCGGATGTGGCTGCCGTCGACGTCCGCGTCGGCCATCAGGATGACGCGGCCATACCGCATCTGCGACAGCTCGAAGGTGCGGCCGGTGCCGGCGCCGAGGACCTGGACGATCGAGGCGATCTCGGCGTTGCGGAGCGTGTCGGCCAGGGAGGCCTTCTGGACGTTGAGGATCTTGCCGCGCAAGGGGAGCAGCGCCTGGTACTCGGAGACGCGGGCCATTCTGGCCGAGCCGAGGGCGCTGTCGCCTTCCACGAGAAAAAGCTCGCTACGCGAAACACCCGTGGTGCGGCAGTCGACCAGTTTGGCCGGCATCGCCGCGCCCTCGAGAGCCGTCTTCCGGCGCGCCGCGTCCTTCTGCTGCTTCTGCGTGAGCCGGACGCGGGAGGCGTCGACGACCTTCTGGAGGACGGTCTTGGCCTCCACCTTGGTCTTGCGGTCCTCGGTCCACGCGCGGACCTGCGCGTCGACGATGCCCTGCAGGACCTTGGTGATGCCGGCGGTGGAGAGCTCGTCCTTGGTCTGCGAGGTGAACTGCGGTTCGGGGATGCGGACGTGGATGACGGCCGTCATGCCCTCGAGCACGTCGTCCAGGGTCGGCATCTCCTCCTTGGGCTTCAGGAGCCCCCGGGTCTTGGAGATGGCGTCCTGCACGGCCTTCACGACGGCGCGGTCGAAGCCGCGGCGGTGGGTGCCGCCGTGCATGTTGCGGATGGTGTTGGTGAAGCACTCGACGGTGCGCTCGTAGCCGGTGCCCCAGCGCAGGGCCACCTCGACCTCGGCCTGACGCTCCACTTTGGACCGCATGACGCCGTTCTCGTCGGCGGCGTTCTCGAAGTAGGTGCCGGAGCCGGTGATGACCAGCGTGCCGGAGACGGCGCGGTCGCCCGCGGGGGCCAGGAAGTCGACCATGTCGGTGAGGCCGTTGGGGTAGTGGAAGACCTCTTCGGAGATCGAGTCTTCCAGCGCGGTCCGCAGCACGTAGGTGACGCCGGGGACGAGGAACGCCGTGTTGCGCATCTTCTGGCGGACGGTCTCCACGTCCAGTGCGGCGCCGTTCTCGAAGTAGCGGGCGTCGTACCAGTAGCGGGTGGAGGTGCCGGTCGACTCGTTGCGCTTCATCTTGCCGACGACGTTCAGGCCGGCCTGGCGGGTGAACTTCGCCTTGGGGCCGGGGCCGTCGAAGACGCCGGGGACGCCGTGGGCGAACGACATCGAGTGGACCTTGCCGCCGCGGCGGACCGTGACGTCGTAGCGGTGCGAGAGGGCGTTGACGGCGGAGGCGCCGACGCCGTGCAGGCCGCCGGAGGTCTTGTAGCCGGAGCCGCCGAACTTGCCGCCGGCGTGCAGCTTGGTCAGCACGAGTTCCACACCGGACAGACCGGACTTGGCGTGCACGTCGGTCGGGATGCCGCGGCCGTCGTCGTCGACCTGGACGCTGCCGTCGGCGTGCAGCGTGACGACGATCTTGGTCGCGTGGCCGGCGACGCCCTCGTCGGTGGAGTTGTCGACGATCTCGCTGAAGAGGTGGTTGATGCCCCTGCTGTCGGTCGACCCGATGTACATGCCCGGCCGTTTGCGCACGGCCTCGAGACCTTCCAGGTGGGTGAGGTCGTCGGCCCCGTACAGGGTCTCAGCGGTCACGGGTATTGCTCCCTGATTGTGTGCGGACTGCCAGCAGGGTATCTGCACCGACCGACAATTCTTCGCAGGACGCCCGTCATGGAAGTGCGAATCGCCCTGGTTGGTGCGTCACATCCGGTTCCGCAGCCCTGCTGACCTGCGGAATCGGGTGAGTTCGGCCCAAACGGGACCGCGTGCGCCACATCGCGCGCGCGAGCGGGACTCGAGGGCCGGGTACCCGAGCACGTGCGCGGCCAACCCGCAGGCTCGGATCAGCGCGGTTCGACAGTCCTTTGTGGACTCGACCGCTCCAGCCGGGCTGGTCGGGAGCGCGCACGGCGGAGGTTGCGCGCGAGACCGTTCCGAGACCTTCCCGAAACGGACCCGTGAACCGCTGTGAACGGCGGCACGTATGCCCCGGTGTCGGAAACGGACCGAGGGACGGAGTGATCGCGTGCGGCATGGTGTGGACTCGGGTCTCTTCCAGCAGACCGCGCACAGCCCGTCCTACTTCGAGCTGTCGCGAACGGGTGCGGGCGAGCTCGTGGACTTCTGCATCCCGTGCAACCCGTACTTCCCGACCCCGCAGATGTTCGAGGAGCTGTCGAAGAACCTCGAGGCGGTGCTGAAGTTCTACCCGAGCGACTCGACGAAGATCGCGGCGCAGCTGAGCAGCGTGCTGGGGCTCAACCCGGCGACGATCGCGATGTCGAACGGCAGCACCGAGCTCATCACGTGGATGGACCACATGTGGATCCACGAGAGCGTCGCGATCCCGATCCCGACCTTCGGCCGCTGGACCGACCAGCCGATGGAGAGCAACAAGCGCGTCGACATGTTCCTGCTCCAGGAGAGCAACAACTTCGAGCTGGACGTCGACGAGTACATCAAGTTCATCCGCGCCCGCGGCTCCAAGGTGGCCGTGATCTGCAACCCGAACAACCCCGACGGCGGCTACCTGCCGCGCAGGGAGATCGTCCGGTTCATGGACGAGCTGTCGGACCTGGACCTGGTCGTGATCGACGAGTCGTTCATCGACTTCGTCGAGGTCGAGCGCGTTCCGTCGGTCGCGGCCGAGGCGTCCATCCGGCCCAACGTGGTCGTGCTGAAGAGCCTCGGCAAGAACTTCGGCCTGCACGGCATCCGGTTCGGCTACCTGGTCGCGAACCCCGGTCTGGCCGGGAAGATGCGCCAGATCCTGCCGAAGTGGAACCTGAACTCCCTGGCGGAGACCGTCGTGTTCATGCTGGCCGAGCACGAGGCGGAGTACGCCGAGAGCCTGCGTCTGCTGTCACGGGACCGGTACCGGATGGGCATGGAGCTCTCGCGCATCCCGGACCTGACCGTCTACTCCTCGCAGGCCAACTTCCTGCTGGTCAAGCTCGGCGGTGGCATCGACGGCCGCGAGCTGCGGGACCACCTGCTGTCCCGCCACCAGGTCTTCATCCGCGAGTGCGGCAACAAGCTCGGCATGACCAGCAGGTTCGCGCGCCTGGTCGTGCGGCCGGAACACGACGTGGACCGGCTCGTCGAGGGCATCCGCGACTTCACCCAGGCGAGGTGGACGAACGACCACCCGTCGCATTCGAGCCATTCCAGCGAACCGTCGCTGTTGATGCACAGCGCCTGACGATCAGCGCCACACGAGACAGCGACCGAACCACTTCTCCGAAAGGTTGCCCAGAGATGTCATCACCGCACGCCCTCAGCGGTCGGCGCGGCCAGGTGGCTGCGGCCGCGCTGGTGGCCGCCACACTGCTGAACGCGGCCATGTTCGGCGGTACCGGCGCCACGGCGTCCTCGCACCGGGAGGCGCCCCTCATCGCGGGTGACCCGGCCGTGGACAACACGGACCTGTACGCGTTCGTGAGTCCCGACCACAAGGACACCGTGACGCTGGTCGGCAACTGGTCCGGCTTCCAGGAGCCGAACGGCGGCCCGAACTTCTTCCCGTGGGCCGAGGACGCGCAGTACGACTTCAACGTCGACAGCGACGGGGACGCGAAGCCGGACATCACGCTGCGCTTCACGTTCGAGACCGACGACCGGCGCAAGAACAACACGTTCCTGTACGCGAACGGTGTCGTGGACTCGCTCGACGACGAGAACCTGCTGTTCCGGCAGCGCTACGACCTGGAGGCGATCTACCAGAACGGCCAGAAGGTCAGGCTGGTGGACAACGCCCCGGTCGCGCCGTCGCCGAACGGGCCGGCGTCGATGCCGGACTTCAAGAAGCTGCGCGACCAGGCGGTCACGCAGATCGCCGGTGGCGGCAAGGTCTACGTGGGTCCGTCGGAGGACGCGTTCTTCGCCGACCTGCGGGTGTTCGACCTGCTCTACGGCGGCAACCTGAGCGAGGTCGGCCAGGACACGCTGCGCGGCTACAACGTCAACACGATCGCGATCCAGCTGCCCAAGCACGCGCTGGCGTTGCGCAACGACATGCACCGCAACCCGAACATCGGCGTCTGGAGCACCACGCAGCGCCGCACGTTGAAGCTCTCGCCCGGCAAGGCGGAGGCGGTCGGTGACTTCGTGCAGGTCTCGCGCCTGGGCAACCCGCTGGTCAACGAGGTCGTGGCCCCCGCGGGTCTCAAGGACGCGTTCAACGGCCTGCGCCCCGACCAGGACGCCGGCGTGAAGGAGCTGGTCGACCGGGTGGTGAACCCGGAGCTGCCGAAGCTCGTCGAGGCGATCTACAAGATCCCGGCGCCGCAGGGCCAGCGCGACGACCTGGCGGAGATCTTCCTGACGGGCATCACGAAGAAGCTCGGCGCGCAGATCAACGCGGACCTGAACTCGCAGGTGAACAACCAGGACGCGGACGCGCGGAAGTTCCGGCCGAGCGAGATGCTGCGGCTGAACATGATGATCGACCCCAACCCCAGCCCGAACCGCCTGGGTCTGCTCGCCGGTGACACGCAGGGCTTCCCGAACGGCCGCAGGCTCACCGACGACGTGGTGGACATCGCCGTGCAGGCGATGGAGGGTGCGGCGGCGTCGGGCAAGCTCGTCGACGCGCTCGCCACCGGCGACAAGGTCGACGCGAACGACCAGCCGTTCGAGGCGAACTTCCCGTACGTCGGTCTGCCCCGCAACGGCACGGCGGTCAACGCGAGCGGCACCACGGCCGAGGTCGCGGTCAACCCGGTCGGCAAGATCGGGACCATCGACCCGATGGCCATGACGACGGCGGTCGGCTCGGCGATCGTGTTCGGTGGCGGTTTCCTCCTGTGGCGCAAGCGCCAGCAGCAGATCCGCAAGTACGGGTCGCACTCGAAGTGAAGTACCAGCAGAGGCAGGTCGTCGCGGTGGTTCTCCTGGTCACCGCGGCGGTCGCCCACCTAGCCGCCTCCGGTCCTGCCGACAGCAGGGCCGGGGGCGCGCCCCCTGTTCCGGCCGTGGCGCAGCAGAACCAGATGCACAAGGTGGTGCACCAGCTGCAGCAGCGGTTGCACGAGCTGCCGCAGGACAAGGACTCGTGGGCGAGGCTCGGTGCGTCCTATGTGGAGCTGGCACGGGTCACGGCCGACCCGGCGTACTACGCGAAGGCCGAAGGCGCTTTGAAGAACGCGGGGGACACGGCGCTCGCCGCCATCGGCATGGGCACGCTGGCCAACGCCCGCCACGACTTCCACGCGGCCCGCGACTGGGGCCTGAAGGCCGTCGCCGCCCAGCCCGCCTCCGCGGAGGCGCACGGTGTGCTGGCGGACGCGTTGACGCAGCTCGGCGACGACGCGGGCGCGCAGGACGCGGTGCAGAAGATGCTGGACCTCAAACCGAACACGGCGTCGTTCGCCCGTGCTTCCTTCCACTTCGAGCTCCACGGTGACGTCGACGGCGCGCGCGAGGCGATGCAACGCGCGCTGAAGGCCTCGACGACACCCGAGGAGATCGCGTTCTGCCGTTACCGGCTGGGCGAACTCGCGTTCGACCACAACCAGTTGGACGTTGCCGCTGAGCACTACGAGCAGGGACTGGCGGCGAGAGGAGACGACATGACTCTCACTCAAGGCATGGCCAAGGTCGCGGCGGCACGGGGCGACGTCCCGGTGGCGCTCGACTCGTACCGCAGGCTGGTGGCCCGCGCACCCCTGCCGCAGTACCTGCAGGAGTACGCGGAGCTGCTGGAGGCCGGCGGCCGCGGTGACGAGGCCGCGCAGCAGTACGGCGTGCTCACCGAACAGCAGCGACTGATGGAGTCCCAGGGTGCTTCCGACGATCTGGCCGCGGCCCTCCTCGCCGCCGACCGAGGTGATGGCATGCAGGCACTGCGCCGCGCGGAAGCCGAGTGGAGTCGCCGGCAGAGCGTCTTCGTGGCCGACGCGATGGCCTGGGCCCTGCACGTCAACGGACGCGACGCCGAGGCGTTGAGCTACTCCGACCGCGCCGTCTCGCTGGGCTGGCAGAACGCCACGTTCTCCTACCACCGCGGCATGATCCTGGCCGCGCTCGGCCGGGTCGCCGAGGCGCAGGAGGCGCTGGTGCGGGCGCTCACGCTGAACGCGAACTTCTCGCCGCTGCAGGCGTTGAAGGCGGGCCGCAAGCTCGCGGAGCTCCGAGGCGGCAGGTGAGCCTGTCGTCCTGGGTGGTGCGGCCCGTCCTCGTGGTCGCCCTGCTGCTGGCCGGGATCTTCTTCATCACCGGCGAGGCCTCCGCCCACCCGCTGGGCAACTTCAGCGTCAACCACTACCACGGGCTGCACCTGCACCCGGACCGGATCGACCTGAGGTCCGTGGTCGACGTGGCGGAGATCCCGACGCTGCAGGAGAACCTCAAGGCGCGCGACGCGAGGGTGTGGTGCGACGAGGTGTCCCGCACCGACCGCTCCACCGTGGACGGGCGGCGGATCTCCTGGACGCTCGCCGCCTCCACCAAGACCCACCCCGTCGGCCAGGCCGACCTCCCCACGACGCGGCTGGTCTGCGAGTTCACCGCCAGGGTGGACCTGGACCGGCCCGCCAGGCTCGAGTTCTCGGACGAGTCGAACACCGACCGCGTCGGCTGGCGTGAGATCACCGCCGCCGGCACCGGCATCCGGATCGCCGGCTCTGCCGTGCCGACCGAGAGCATCAGCGACGAGCTGCGGACGTACCCCGAGGACCTGCTCAGCAGCCCGCTGGACGTCCGTTCGGTCACGTTCACCGCCGAACCGGGCACCGGGTCGGAGCCGAAGCAGGCCACCGGCTCCCCCGTCCAGTCGTTCAGCGTCACGGCGGCCAGGCTCAACGACATCCTGGGCAGCGACGACCTCACGCCGTGGCTCGGGTTCCTCGCAGTGCTGCTGTCGTTGGTGCTCGGCGCCTCGCACGCGGCGTTGCCCGGTCACGGCAAGACGCTCATCGCGGCCTATCTGGCCGGACGCCAGGGCACGCCGAAGGACGCGTTCATCGTCGGTGCGTCGGTCACGGCCACGCACACCGGTGGCGTGCTGGTCCTCGGCCTGGTCATCAGCGCCTCCAGCGCTCTCGCCGGTGAAGAGGTGCTGCGCTGGCTCGGGCTGGTCAGCGGGGTGCTGATCGCGGTGATCGGCGTGGTGCTGCTGCGCTCGGCCCTGTCGGCGAACCGCGAACCGGCGCTCGCCGGAGCCCTGACGGGACACGGCCATGGTCACGGGCACGGGCACGGGCACGGGCACGGACATGGGCATGGGCACGGGCACGGCCACGGCTACAGCCGCGCGAGCCTCGTGGGCATGGGCGCGGCCAACGGGCTGGTCCCCTCGCCGTCCGCGCTCGTCGTCCTGCTCGGCGCGATGGCGCTGGGCCGGACGTGGTTCGGCGTGCTGCTCGTGTTCGGCTACGGAATCGGCATGGCCGGCACGCTCACCGCGGTCGGACTGCTGCTCGTGAAGGCGCGGGAACGCGTCGAGAAAATCCTGGACGGGCGTGCCACCCGCCTGCTGTCCCATTACGCACCCGTCGGCACAGCCGCGACCGTCATCGTCGTGGGCGCGTGGCTGACATTGCAGGCGCTCTAATTACACCAATGCAAGTCGAAGGGCCCGGATTCGGTCAGAATCCGGGCCCTTCGACTGTTTCCGCCCTTACAGGTTCGCCACCACGAACGTCTTGCCCTCGGCGTTCTCGACCGCGATCGACTTCACCTTGTCGGGCGAGACGCTGACCATGCCCCGCACCTTGGAGCCCTCGGCCGTCTGCTTGTCGGTCGTGGTCCAGGTGAACGCCTCGGTCTTCGTGCCGTCCGTGCCCACCACGACCAGCTTGCACTTCTGGGCGACGGGCAACCCGTTGATGTCCGCCGACACCAGGTAGCGGTCCTGCGACGACGGCGCGATCTCGGCCACCATCCTGATCCCGCCCGCCGTCGCCTCGCCCGTGCGGGTCGAGGCGACGCTGGTACCCGGCGCCTGGTTCTGCAGGAACACCGCGGCACCCCCGAACGCGACCACCGCGGTTACTGCCGCGGCGGCGAGATAGCCCGGCCAGCGCCGGGGCTTGGCGTGCTGCGGTGGGGGGAGGTCCTCCACCGGCGGCGGACTGGCTCTCAGACGGGGGACGGCCTCCCGCTGCTGCGGGATGACCGACTCCTGCCTGATCTGCCGCAGCGTGCGCTGCAGCAGCAGGTCCGACGGCATGGGCAGGTCGTCCTCGAGCTCGTGCAGAAATGCCTCACGAGGCACGTCGTCAAGTGCTGTTCGGATCCGATGGAAGTCGGCGACCTGCGCACGGCAGGACGGACAGCCCCGGAGGTGCTGCTCCACGCCAAAGCTCTCGTTCGCGTCCAGAACGCCGAGCGCGTAGCAGCCAAGGGTGACCGCGTCGTGCGCGCCAGCTGTCATACGACCTCCTCGTCGTCCCGATTCGACCCCCGCGGCGAAACGGTGTCACAAGTGAAAACGGGCAGATAGGAGTGGTCGGTTCAGCCTTCGAACGAGTTCATTCTGATATCGCATAACAATGGCATTACGTGACCGCGCAACTACGGTTCACACCCTGTCTGAGCTGTGCTTTTCACTCGATCGGACGACTCAAGTCGTCTCATATGACTACAAGCACGTAGATCGACGAACTGCCGGTCGCTCCTCGGCTTCCACGAACGCCACGAGACCGTCCAGAACACGCGCGAGACCGAACTCGAACTCGTCCAGCTGGCGTTCGAAGCCGCCCGTGTTCCAGATGTGGGTCATCATCGGCAGCCGGTCCGGCGTGAAGTGCTCCCAGAGCGAGTCGGTGGTGCTCCACCACTCCTCGTCCGACACCCCGGTCTCGCGCTCGGCCTTCACCCGGTCCGCCATGGTCCGGCCGACGCCGTCGACGAAGTGGCTGACCGCGGTCACGACGGCGACGATCTCCTCGGGCGCCAGACCCAGCTCCGAGACCACGGCGAACGCGGCGTCCTGGCGCGTCATGGCCTGCGGGCCCGGCATCCGCCGCGAGGTCGTGAGCTGCAGCATCCACGGGTGCGCCCGGTACATCGCCCACATCTGCCGCGCGAAGAACTCCAGCCCGTCGCGCCACGGCCCCTTCGGCGTGTGCTCGGTCTCGCCCCACGCCGCGTCGACCATCAGGTCGAGCAGCTCGGACTTGCCGGGGACGTGCCGGTAGAGCGACATCGCGGTGCTGCCCAGCGTCTCGGCGACCCTGCGCATGGTGAGCGCGTCCACGCCGTCGGCGTCGGCCACCTTCATCGCCGCCTCGACCACGCGCGACTGGCTCAGCGCGGCCTTCGGTCCCCTGGTCGGCTCGGCCGGCGGCTCCCACAGCAGCCGCACGCTCCGGTCGCGATCGCTCTTCACCCAGCCCCCTCTTTCACACACTCCTTGCCTGTGAATCCTAGAACCGTGTACAACGTACACCTAGTCTACAACGTAAGCAGTTAAGTCACGGGGGGTGAAGTCGTGGGACACGCGGTGCTCGCGGAAGGCCTGCGCAAGAGGTTCGACGAGAAGTGGGCGCTCGACGGGTTCGACCTGGCCGTGCCCGCGGGAACGGTCTGCGGGCTGCTCGGCCCGAACGGCGCCGGCAAGACCACGGCGGTGCGCATCCTGGCCACGTTGCTGCGCCTGGACGGCGGCCGGGCCGAGGTCGCGGGCCACGACGTGGCGCGGGAGGCGCCCGCCGTACGGCGTCAGGTGGCGCTGAACGGCCAGCAGTCGACGGTCGACGACGTGCTGACCGGCAGGGAGAACCTGGTGATGTGGGGCAGGCTCTACCACCTGTCCAGGAGGGAGGCGTCGGCCAGGGCGGACGAGCTGCTCGAGCAGTTCGGGCTCACCGACGCGGCGGACAAGCGGGCCAAGCACTACTCCGGCGGCATGCGGCGGCGGCTGGACCTGGCGTCGAGCTTCATCACGGCGCCGTCCGTGCTGTTCCTGGACGAGCCGACCACGGGCCTCGACCCGCGCAACCGCGGCGAGGTGTGGCGGGAGGTGAAGCGGGTCGTCGCGGACGGGACGACGGTCCTGCTCACGACGCAGTACCTGGACGAGGCCGACCAGCTCGCCGACCAGATCGTCGTGCTGGACACCGGCAGGGTCGCGGCGCAGGGGACGCCGGACCAGCTCAAGTCCCGGCTCGGCGGCGACCGGATCGAGGTCGTCGTCCGCGACGCGGGCGAGCTGCCGGTCGTCGCGGAGGTGCTCGGCGCCGGCGCCGAGGTGGACCACGACGCGTTCCGGGTGAGCGCGGCGGTGGCGGACAGGGTCGCGGCGCTGACGCGGGTGACGTCGGCACTGGCCGCCCGCGGGGTCGAGGCGGAGGACATCGCGTTGCGACGCCCCACGCTGGACGACGCGTTCCTCGCCATCACCGGGCACAAGGCCGTCCCGGGGGTGCGGGCGTGAACGCGGTGCGGTACGCGGCGGTCGACTCGTGGATCGTCGCCAGGCGAGATCTGATCCACTGGGTGCGCGAACCGGTCAGGGTGTTCGCGAACCTCGCCTACCCGATCATCTCGGTGCTGATCTTCGGCCTGGTGTTCGGCAGCGCGATGAACGTCTTCGGCGGTGGTGACTACATCGAGTTCCTGCTGCCGGGCATGTTCGGCCAGACCATCGCGTTCGGGGTCGGCTCCACGCTGCTGATGGTGTCGATGGACGCCGACCGGGGCGTCACGGACCGGTTCCGCGCCTCGCCGATGTCGCAGACCGGTGTGGTGGCCGGGCGCAGCATCGCGGACCTCGTGAACTCGTCGCTGGAACTGCTGGTGCTCGCGCTGTGCGGCCTGGTGATCGGCTGGTCGTTCCACGACGGGCTGTTCAACGCGCTCGTCGCGTTCGCGCTGTTCCTCTGGCTGCGGTTCGCGCTGGTGTGGATCGGCATCTACCTCGGCCTGCTGGTCAAGCCCGAGGCGGCGCAGGCGTCGTGGATGTTCCTGTTCCCGCTGACGATGTTCGCGAACACGTTCGTCTCGCCGGAGCTGATGCCCGGCTGGCTGCGGGTGGTCGCGGAGTGGAACCCGCTGTCGTCCACGGTGGCGGCGGCGCGGGAGCTCTTCGGCAACCCCGGCGTCGGCGGCGACTCGTGGGCCGCGCAGAACTCGCTGCTACTGGCCGTGCTGTGGCCTGCGGTGTTCGTGGCGATCTTCTGGCCGCTCTCGGTGCTGAAGTACCGCGACCTCAGCCGCTAGGTAGTCGGTCCGGAACTGGTCGGCGAGCCACCGTGCGAGCAGCCGCCGCCAGTTCCGGACCCTCGCCAGCTGCTCCGGCCTCAGCGTCGCGTCGGCCTCCCACTCCCGCCAGTCCTCGCTCGCGAGCCAGCCGATGCAGCCCGCGATCCGGTGCACGCGCAGCAGTTCCGGGTCGGGCTTCGCGCCGTACCCGAGCCAGAACGCCTGTGGCAGAACGGTTCCGTGCAGGTAGAGGTGTTCCTCGAACGCCGCGAGCTCGTCGAGCGGGTTGCCCTGGCCGGGGTTGTCCCAGTCGATCAGCGTCGCCTTCCCGCCGCCCACGATGATGTTGTGGAGGTTCACGTCGTTGTGCAGGAGGCCGACGCGGTGGACCCTGCGGAACGCCAGGCCGATGCTGCGCCAGACCTCTTCGGACACCGGCAGCGCGTCCGCGAGCGTGCGGCCCTCCACGTACTCGACGAGCACGTCGCCGCGGCCGTTGTGGGCGAGGACCTCGGGTGCACCGGGGATCACGAACTTCGGCAGGTCGCGCGCGACCTTCGGCCTGCGCAGCACGGCTTTGCGGCCGTCGGCGAGCGTCACGAGGTGCAGGACGTTGGTGAGCCCCTCTCCCTGCAGGGGTTCGACGTGCACGGCGGTCCGCAACTGCGGGAACAACAACACCCACCTCCAAACGGTGTAACACAGGACACTTCGGTCGAGACATGTCGGGGGATGCATTCGGCGGCGATGTACGCATGGAGGCACATCGATGGTTCAACGTCCTCGACGCCTGGCACTGTTCGCGGTCCTGACACTGGTTCTGCCACTCGCCGTGACCGGACAGGCACTCGCTGATCCCAACAACAACTCTCCCGCCAAGCTCACCAAAGCCGTGACGCTGGACGGGGTCCTGCGGCACCTCGACGCGTTCCAGTCCATCGCGGACGCCAACGGTGACCGCGCCGCCGGACGTCCTGGATACCAGGCGTCGGTGAACTACGTGGTCTCGCAACTGAGTGCGGCGGGTTACTCGCCGACCGTGCAGGCGTTCGACTTCCCTTACGTGGAGGACAACTCGCGGCTCGACCGGGTCTCACCGGCTCCGCGCGCGTTCGTGCGCGACACCGACTTCAACCGCCACGGCTTCGACCAGCCGGTCGAGGGAACGGCGACCGGCGCGATCCAGGCCGTCGACGTGGTGCTCCCGCCGACCCCTGTGCCGAACGGCAACAGCAGCGGGTGCGAGGCCGCGGACTTCGCCGGGTTCACGCCGGGCAAGATCGCGGTGTTGCAGCGCGGCACGTGCGGGTTCGCCGTGAAGGCCCTGAACGCGCAGGCCGCCGGCGCGTCGGCGGTGATCCTGTTCAACGAGGGCCAGCCCGGCCGCACCGGCCTGGTCACGCCGATCGGTGACGCGACGGGCCTCACGATCCCCGTCGTGTTCGCGACGTTCGCCGCCGCACAGGACTTGCTCCTCAACACTCCGGGAGCGATCGTCCGCGTGACGGTCGACTTCACGCAGGAGACGCGGCAGGCGTGGAACGTGTTCGCCGAATCCCGTGACGGCAACGCGAACAACGTCGTGATGGCCGGCGCGCACCTCGACAGCGTGCAGGACGGGCCCGGCATCAACGACAACGGCAGCGGCTCGGCGGCGTTGCTCGAGACCGCGATCCAGATGAGGAAGGTCAAGCCCAACGCGAAGGTCCGCTTCGCGTGGTGGGGCGCCGAGGAGGAGGGCCTGCTCGGGTCCGAGCACTACGTCGCCACGCTGCCGCAGGCCGAGCAGGACAAGATCGCGCTGTACCTGAACTTCGACATGGTCGGCTCGCCGAACCACTTCTACGGCATCTACGACGGTGACGACTCGAGCGGCACCGCGCCCGTGCCGATCCCGCCGGGGTCGGCGCAGATCGAGGACGTGTTCGAGAAGTTCTACGCCGACCGCGGCCTGCCGTCGGAGGACACGGACTTCTCCGGGCGGTCGGACTACGGCCCGTTCATCGCGGTGAACATCCCGGCCGGCGGCCTCTTCACCGGCGCCGAGGGGGTCAAGACGGCGCAGCAGGCGGCGTTGTACGGCGGCACCGCGGGCATCGCGTTCGACCCGTGCTACCACCAGCCGTGCGACACCAGGTCGAACCTGAACCTGACCGCCCTGGACGTCAACGCCGACGCGATCGCCACCGCGGTGATCACGTTCGCGTTCGACACCTCGACGGTGAACGGCGTGCGCGCGCCCGGCAGGTCGCACGGACGCGCACCGCAGGGTTCTTCCAGCTAGGGCGTTTCGTCCGGGCCGGGCGGGGACGCCCGGCCCGCGCGACCGGTCAGACGGCGGCGGTCTTGTCGCGGGACAACAACCGTGCCGCCACCGCCGCCGGCAGGTACATCAGCACACCGTACACGGCGGGCGGGATCGCCATCGTCTCGTCGTTCAGCACGGTCAGCGCCAGCGTGATCGCGATGGTGGCGTTGTGGATGCCGATCTCCATGGCGCTCGCGATCGCCTGCTTGCGGTCGATCTTGAACGCCTTCGGCACGTAGTAGCCGATCAGCAGGCTGAAGACGCTCAGCAGCAACGCCACCGGCCCGAGCGTCCCGATGTTGTCGATCAGCTGCTGGTAGGCCTGCGCGATCGCGGCGATGATGACGAGCACGAGCACCACGACGGACGCGATGCGCACGGTGTCGTTCATGCGCAGCGCCCAGGCCTCGAACCTGCGGCGCACCAGCATGCCGATCGCCACCGGCACCAGCACGATCGCGAACACCTGCACGAACTTCGCCGGCTGCAACCCGACCTCCGCGCTGTCGGCCATGAAGTGCGCCATGGACAGACCCACCACCAGCGGGAGCGTGAACACCGCCAGCACCGAGTTGATGGCCGTCAGCGTGATGTTCAGCGCGACGTCGCCACCCGCGAGGTGGCTGAAGAGGTTCGCCGACGTGCCGCCCGGCGACGCGACGAGCAGCATCATGCCGACCGCGAGCACACCCTTGAGCCCGAACGCGAGCACCAGCCCGAGGCAGACCGCGGGCAGCACGACGACCTGGCAGACGAGCGCGATGACCGCGGCCTTCGGGTACTTCGCGACCCTCGCGAAGTCGTCGGTGGTGAGCGTGAGGCCGAGGCCGAACATGACCAGGCCCAGCGCCAGCGGCAGGAAGATCTGTACGACTAGCACGGCGGCCTCCGCGAATGTCCAGCTTGTGCAGTTTGATCTGTTCGGAAGATCCTGGCGTGACGCCCGCGCCGATGGAATCGGCCAGGTGGCGGCACCGAGCGGCCTCCGCGTACTTGGTGGAGGACACTGAACGCCGTGCAGATCGGCGTGTTCACGGCGGGTGACCTCCCGCCGTCGGAGATGGTCGCCCTGGCGGTCGCCGCCGACGAGGCGGGCCTGGACGTCTTCGCCGTCGGCGAGCACCACAACCCGCCGTACACCTCGTCCTCCCCCACGGTCCTGCTCGCCCACATCGCCGCTCAGACGTCGTTGCGACTGTCCACCGCCACGACGCTGATCACCACGAACGACCCGGCGAAGCTCGCCGCCGAGTACGCCACGCTCGCCCTCCTCGCTCCGGATCGGACGGACCTGGTGCTCGGGCGGGGCAACACCGCGAAGGTGTTCGGCTGGTTCGGCAAGGAGATCGAGTACAGCCTTCCGCTCACGATCGAGCACTACGCGGCGTTCAAGGCCCTGTGGCGCGGCACGTACGTCTGGCACGCCTGCACCCGCTCACCCGAGATCGCCGACCTGGCGGCGGAGCACGACGACGGGTTGTTCGTGTTCGCCGGGCAGACCGAGCATGTGCGGAGATATCGCGACCAGGCCGCGCACCCCAGGGTTGGCGTCCTGGCCGGCGACTTCGAAGAGGGCCTCTCCTACGAGCCCGACCGGCTGCTCGTGGAAGTCAGCAGCCCCTCGCAGGTGGAAAAGCTAGGGTCGGCGGTGTGTTCAGCCTTGCCACACCGCCGCTCTTCGCGCGGCTCCGCGACGCCCGCACCGTCCTGATCGCCGGAGCCGGTGGCGGGTTCGACGTGTTCGCCGGGATCCCGCTCGGCGTCGCGTTGCGCGGTGAGGGCAAGCGCGTGCACTACGCCAGTCTCAGCTTCAGCGACCTCGAACGCCTCGACCTCGACGCGTGGCTGGAGCCCGGTCTCGCCGCCGTCGAACCGGAGACCTCCGGTGAGGACGCGTACTTCCCCGAACGCGAGCTCGCGCGGTTCCTCGGCGACACCGTCTACGCGTTCCCGCGCACGGGCGTGCGGCCGTTGCGCAGCGCGTACCGCACGATCATCCAGAAGCACTCCGTCGACGCGGTGGTGCTCGTCGACGGCGGCACGGACATCCTGCTGCGCGGCGACGAGCAGCACCTCGGCACGCCCACCGAGGACATGACGAGCCTCGCCGCCGTGGCGGGGATCCCCGGCGTGACGAAGATCGTGACCAGCCTCGGGTTCGGCATCGACGCGCACCACGGCGTGTGCCACGCGCACGTGCTGGAGAACCTGGCGGCACTGGACAGGCAGGGCGCCTACCTCGGCGCGTTGTCGATCCCGTCGGACAGCCACGAGGCCCGCGCGTACACGACGGCCGTGCAGCAGGCGCAGGAGGCGACGCCGTTGTCGCCGAGCATCGTGAACGGCCAGATCGCGGCCTCGCTGCGGGGCGAGTTCGGGAACGTGCAGTTCACCACGCGCACCGAGGGCAGCGAGCTGTTCGTGAACCCGTTGATGGGCGTGTACTTCAGCGTCGACCTCGACGCGTTGGCACGTGGCGTGCACTACCTGCCCGCGCTGGAGAAGACGCGGACGGCGTTCGACGTGGCGCTCGCGATCGAGGACTACCGCGAGAGCGTGGACGAACGCCGTCCACGACGGCCGCTTCCTCACTGACGTCGCACCACCACCGCGATGGCCAGGACGAACACACCGATGGCGACGGCCGACCCGAGCACCCACAACCCGTAGATCGCGAACGCCACGAACTCCGACCCGATCGCGGCCACGGACGTGACCGTCGCACGGGCGTCGGAGGAGATCCGGTGCTGCAACTCGGTTTCCACGTGCACCAGCACGAAGCGGTACAGGCCGTAGAACAGTCCCAGCAGGACGATCGCGACCGGCACGGCCAGCAGTGCCGCCACGATCAGCAGCACCCCCGAGGCGAACAGCACCCAGCCGCGGAACGGCAACCGGCTGGCCAGGTGCGCACCCGCCGCGCCCATCAGCGGCACGCCGATCGTCGCCATCGGCACCCAGATCGTCGGCACGTGCCAGTCCTGGGCCAGCAGCGTGAAGTACTCCTCGAACGCGTCGATGGCGTACACCAGGGCCACTGCCAGCACGGCGCGTTTGATCGGCACGGACGCCCGCAGCCCGCTCACCAGGGTCGCGAAGTAGCCGGGTTCGTCGTCGTCCCCGGAACCGCGGTCGGGTTCGGGGAACCGCAACGCGATCACCGACGACGCGAGGCACATCGCGACCGAGATCCAGCCTGCCAGCTGGTAGCCGCCGAGCGAGAACAGCGCGGTGGCCACGACCGCGACCGGCACCTGGGCGATCAGCTCGATGGTGTCGACACGGGCGTTGAGCTGCCCGTACTGCTCCTCGTCGCCGTTGGCCGCCAGGCCGTCGTAGAGCAGGGCCTCGAACGCGCCCGACTGCAGCGTGCCGCCGAGTCCCCAGAGCACGAACCCCGCGGCGAAGCCCCAGAACGACGGGAACAGCACCCAGGCCGCGTAGCCGAGAGCTTGCAGCACACCGGAGGCGACGAGCGAACCGCGCCGCGAGAACCGGTCGGCGATGGCGCCCGAGGGCACCTCGAAGACCACCGCGGTGAGCGACCAGACGGCGAGCAGCACCGAGATCTGGGCGTCCGACAGCCCGCTGTCGGCGAAGAGCAACGCGTACAGCGCGTAGATCGGGATGAGGTGCGAACACCACGCCCACGCCGTCGCGGTTCGGGAGAGATCAGTTGAAGATCAATGTCGTCGACGCATGCGACAAGGGTAAGCCGCCAGCGCCACCGATCAAATGACGCTGACGGCTCGTGGTCGTTCAGGTGCTGCCGGTGATCAGAAGCCGGCGGTGATCTTCGTGAAGGCCAGCTCGGTCTGCCCGATGCCGGAGCAGCTCGCCGACACCTGGCCGTCGCAGCCGCCGCGGTCGCGGTTGACCGACCAGAAGGCCAGTCGCCCGAGGCCGTTGGACTTCGACCAGTCGCGGATCGCGGTCCAGTCGTCGACCGTGGTCAGCTCGCGCTGGTCCGACAGGCCGTTCATGCCCGAGATGCCGACGTGCTTGAACGCCTCGGCGTCGCTCCAGCCGAAGGTCGACTTGAGCTTGTTCTTGAGCCCGGTGGCCGCGCCGATGGTGTCGGTGCGGATGTTCGAGCTGCCGAAGTCGAACGGCATGATCGTGAACACGTCGATGTTCGCGTTCAGAGCCTTGGCCTGGTCGATCAGACGGGCGCCGTAGAAGTTCGGGCCGGTGGTGCCGGTGCCGAACGTGACGATCGTCTGGATGCCCGGGTTGTTCTGCTTGACGATCTTCAGCGCGGTCAGGATCCGGTCCTGGACCGTCGTGTTCTCGAACTCGTCGGAGTTCTCGATGTCGATGTCGATCGCCTTGAGCCCGTAGGCGTTGATGACCTGCTGGTACGCGCCGGCCAGCGCCTCGGGGGTCGAGCAGTTCGGGCCCAGCTTGTTGCCGCTCCAGCCACCGAACGACGGCACGATGTCACCACCGGCCGCGCGGATGGCGTTGATCGTCTGCTGGTCGACGCCACCGGTCAGCGGCCGCGAGCTGTCCCACGAGGGAGTGCAGCCGCCGCCGGACAGCACGAACGCCAGCGTGAACCACTTGACGCCGGTCGCGCTCATGACCTGCGTCGCGCTCTGCGGGTTGCCCCAGCCCAGGTACAGGTAGGGCGCGCCGCGGCCGGTGCCGGGCACCGGCGGGTTCGACGTGGTGGTCGTCGTGGTGGTGGTCGTCGTGGTCGTCGGCGGCTGTCCGTTGCCGTCGCACGAACCGCCGTTGACCTTGCAGTTGGAGGGGTTCGCGCCGGAACCCCTCACGGTGAAGCCGAAACTGACGCTGCCGCCGACCGGAACGCTGCCGTTCCAGGTGTTGCGGACGGTGATGTTCTGGCCGTTGGCGGCGTAGCTGCCGTCCCACAGCGACGCGATCGACTGCCCGCTCGGCAGCGTGAACTCGACGGTCCACGACGAGAGCGCGGACGCGCCGCTGTTGGAGATCGTGTACTTGGCCTCGTAGCCGCTGCCCCAGTCCGACGTCTTCGTGAACGCCGCCGTCACGCCCGACGCGCCACTCGCGGGCGCGGCGAGAACGCCTCCGACCACGGTGGCCATCGCCAGACCTGCGGCCAGGATCTGCCAGCGAAACTTCCTCATGGTGCTCCATTCACGTGCAGGGGGTACGTGATGACGGGCACGTTAACTGGTCTAAACCACTGGTTCAAGAGGATGAAACGGACATCGTAACCGCACGTCAGGGCGTCGTGCGAGAACGCTCTCACGCTCAGTCCACTTGACATTGTTGTCAGTTGACCACCGGCGGAAGCCCTGACGTGGGTGAAACCGGTACCGCGACCGGGACGCGTTCTCCTACGCTGCGGGCATATGGATGCTCACGAAATCGCTCGCCTCATGGCGACTTCCAGTCTTGATCCGGACATTCAGGCAACCCAGACCGCCTATCGTGTCCAATTGGCCCGCACGTGGCAGATCCCCGAGGCCGCACGGGTCCTGGAGATCGGGTGCGGCCAGGGCGACATGACCGCGGTGCTCGCCGACCGGGTAGGTCCACGTGGGACGGTCGTCGGCACGGACGTCGCGCCTCCCGGTTACGGCGCACCGATCACCGTCGGCGACTCCGCCCAGCACCTGCTCGACGGGCCTCTCGGTTCCCGCATCAGCATGCGTTTCGAGACGGACGTGCTCACCGACGACGTCGGCGCCGGGTACGACCTCGTCGTGCTCGCCCACTGCTCCTGGTACTTCGCCTCCGCCGGCCTGCTGGAACAGACGCTCGGGAAGGCGCGGGAGCTGGGCTCCCGGCTGTGCTTCGCCGAGTGGGACCCGCAACCCGCGGACCCGAGCCAGATCCCGCACCTGCTCGCCGTGCTCGCTCAAGACCGGATCACCGGGGACACCGACCTCAACGTGCGAGCGCCGATCACCCGCGCGACGCTGCTGGAGGTGCTCGACCGCACGGGCTGGCAGGTCGAGGGCATCGGCGAGGTGGACACCAGCGCGTTGCAGGACGCCGACTGGGAGATCGCCATCGCGCTGCACGAGGCACCGGACGGTCTGGCCAAGGAGCTGCTGCGCCAGACCGCACAGGCACGGGGCAACGTTCCGCTGCCCGCCTACGCCCTCACAGCACGCTAGGCCGTGGTGCGCTCCGCCCGGTCGCGGTCGCGCTCCTCGAGCAACTGCAACAACGCGTAGGTGGTCTGCCGCTGCTCCTCCAGCAGCTTCGTCAGCCACGATCCGAAGTAGAGGAACCCGCCGACCCCGATCAGCCCGACCCCGAGGATCCCGCCGGACACGACGTACGGGACCTGCTCGAACGTGTACCCGGTGTGCGCGACGCCCCACCAGGCGAAGAGGATCGCCGCGATGCCCGCCGTCATGAGCATCGTGCCCACCAACCCGAGTCCGCCGCGCATCCGGGCGCGGCGCCGGTCCTGGATCGTCACGGGTTCACCCTCAGGTCGGGGACACCGGTCGGGTGCCCGGAGGGACAGGGGGCGCCGCCCAGCAGGAACGTGCCGAACGACTTCATGCCGAACGCTCCCGCCGCCGCGACGCCGAGGCCGGTGAGCACCAGCAGCGCCGGTACGCCGGGGAAGTCGAGCAACGAGCGGGGCCGGGTGCGCGCGGAGGCGACCGGTGTGACGGCCTTGGGAGGCGCGACTCCGGCGACCGGTGGCACGGCTCCCAGTGCGGGCGGTGGCGCGTCGCCCGAGGCCGGTGGCACGGGGGCGAGCGGGGCCGGTGCGTCCGGTGGGGTCAGAGGTGCTGAGGCGGAAGCGTTTGCGACCGCCTCGGTGTCGCCGACGATCACGACCATCTTGCGCAGCGGGTTGAGCAGCGGCGCCAGTTCCTTGGGCAGCAACGGGGCCAGAACGCCGTCCAGGATGCCGCCGATGCCGAGCTTGCTGCGCAACGCCAGCACGTCCACGGTCAGGGTGAGGCCGCGACTGGCCGAGGTGGCCTGCGTGCCTTCGACCTTGGTGGACGACGTCGGCCAGGTGAGCGTGATTCCCAGTGGTTCCAACGCCTTCAGCAGCCCGTCCGGTGGTGCGTCCGGCGCCTTGACCGGGAACTTCTGGTTCAGCACGGTGAACTCGGCGACCGAGAACGTGCTCGTGCCGCTGCCCTTGCTGCCATCGCTCACGGCCACGGACTCGAACTTGACGCCCGACAGCACGACCAACCCGGCCAGCAACGAAATCGTTTGCGCGGACGTCACGGCCGTCGACTTCGCCTCAGCCGCGCCGACCGTGCTGACGCTGCTCGACGACAGGCCGTCAGTGGTCAGCAGAAACGGCACCTCTTGTTTGGCGCCCGCGTAGGACTCGGCCTTGGCGGCGCCCGCGGCGGCGCGCATGCCCGGTTGCGACTGGTCGGCGGGGCCACCGGGGTGCGCGGCGTTGGCCTGAACGGGATACGCGAACCCGAGCAGCTGCGGCAGGCCGGTGCCGACGGCCGCGCCGGGCCAGAGCGAACTGGCGAGCGAGCGGCCGATCGGGCCGGAACCCAGTTCGGTCTGGGTGTAGGACAGGTGCGCTTCGCCCTGCGGTTCGGCGGGCACCGGGATCAGGTCGGTGTGCAGCAGCACGGAGACGGGCGCGGCGCGGGCGGACAGCGTGAAGCCGCCGATGTCCGCGGCCCTCGCCGGCGCCGGGGACAGCAGGAGGAGCAGCAGGACGAGCGCGTACCTCATGACGTCCCTCCGAAGTAGACGGTGGCCAGGTCGCCGTCGGCGGCGATCTCGCCGTGCGTCATCACGACGACCTGGTCGGCGACGGCGGAGGCGGTCTCGGCGAACTGCTCCACGATCAGCATCGTGACGCCGGAGCGCGCCAGCTCCGCCACGACCTCGTACAGCTCGGCGACGATCACCGGCGCGAGCCCCATCGACAGCTCGTCGATCACCAGCACGGCCGGATCGGTGATCAACGCGCGCGAGAACGCCAGCATCTGCTGCTCACCACCGGACATCGAGCCGGCGAGCTGCTTCTGCCGTGCTTTGAGCTTGGGGAACCGCGCGTAGACGACCTCGGCGTCCCCGCGCATCAGCCGGAGGTTCTCCGCGACGGTCAGGTTCGGGAAGATCGCGCGGCCCTCCGGGATCGTGCACAGGCCGGCGCGGGCGAGCTCGTCGGGCGCGGAGTCGTTGACGTGCACTCCGCCCAGGTGGACGTGCCCGGAGGTGGCCCTGATCTGTCCACTGAGGACCTTGACCAGCGTCGACTTGCCCGCGCCGTTCGGGCCGAGCAACGCGGTCACGGTCCCGCGCGGCACGTTCAGCGAGACACCGCGCAGCACCTCGATGCGGCCGTAGCCCGCGTGGACGTCCATCAGGTCGATCATCCGAGGTACGCCTCCCGGACTCCTTCGTCGGCGCGGACGACGTCCGGGGTGCCGGAGACCAGCAGCCGCCCCAGGTTCAGCACGTGCACCTGGTCGCAGTAGCCCATGACGAGGTCCATGTCGTGCTCGACCAGCACGACCGAGCGGCCCTCCGCGCTCAGCTGCCGCAACAGTTCGCCGAACGCGTCGGTCTCCGCGCGGTCGAGCCCGGACGACGGTTCGTCGAGCAGCAGCACCACCGGGTCGGTGGCCAGTGCGCGGGCCAGCTCCAGCAGCCGTGCCGCCCCGGTGGGCACGGTGTCGGCCTGGTTGTCCGCGAACTCGGCGATCCCCACCCGGTCCAGGAACTCACGAGCCAGTTTCGCGGGCCGGCGGCGGCTCTCCAATGCCACCACGACGTTCTCCCAGACCGTCAGCGACCCGAAGACCTCCAGCCGCTGGAACGTCCGCGCGACGCCCATCCTGGACCGCTGGTGCGGGCCCTTGGAGGTGATGTCCTCCTCGTCGAGCAGCACCTGCCCCGCGGACGGCCTGCGCAGTCCGCTGATCACGTCGAACAACGTCGTCTTGCCCGCGCCGTTCGGCCCGATCAGCCCCGTGACACCGGGCTTCACGGTGAGCGTCACGTCGTTCACCGCGGTCACCTCGCCGAAGCGGACCGTCACACCCCGCACCCTGAGCGTGCTCATGCGCGCCGCCAGGACCAGGCCCGGAAACCCCAGCTGACCAGTCCGTTCGGGTCACGCGCCAGCCCGGCCGCCGCCACGCCGAGCAGCACGACCGCCACCCCCGCGAACGCCGGGAAACCGCTCTGCAGCACGGGGAGCAGCATCAGCAACACCCCGCCGAGCAACGCGCCGGACACCGACGTGACACCCGCGATCACCGCGAACAGCAGCAACGGCAGGTTGTTGAACAGCTGGAAGTCGCTCGCCGCCACGGTCTCCCGCAGCTGCGCGAACAACCCGCCCGCGAGCCCCGCGATCGCCGCCGACAGCGAGAACACCCACACCCGGATCCAGCGCACGTTGAGCCCCAGGGTCGCGCACGCCGCCGAGCTGTCCTTGACCGCGATCATGCGCCGCCCGAGCCGTCCGCGCCGGATCGCCAGCACCCCGGCCCCGACGAGGACGAAGGTGCCCGCCGCCAGCAACAGCTGCCCGCTCGCCGACTCGATCAGCTTCGGCACCTGCAGGCTCCCCCGCACCCCGAACGCGATCGGTGACTGGAGCACCAGCTTGTCCATGAGCTGCGCGAACCCCAGCGTCGCCAGCGCCAGGTAGAGCCCGCTGACCCGCAACGCCGTCAACGCGATCAACGCCCCGACCGCCGCCGCGACCCCGGCACCGATCAGCAGGGCCACCGGCGAGGCGCTCCCGAGCCGTGCCACCGTCACCGCGCCGACCCCGACGAACGTGAACTGCCCCAGCGACACCACCCCGCCGTACCCGGTGAGCAGCACCATCGACAGCAGCACGATCCCGAACACCAGTGCCAGCGCGAGCTGCCCCGCCACCACCGGGTCCACCAGCAACGCCAGCACGACCGCCGTCGCACCGAACAACCCGGCGGCCACCCAGGTCGTCAGCGTGCTCGGCGTGGCCATCCCGCGCGTCCCCCGGACACCACCGATCCGCAACGGCGACTGCGGCATCACCAGCAGCACGACGAACAGCGACAAGGCCGGGATCGCGGCCCGGAACGAGATCCAGAACGGCGAGGACGGCAGGTACGCCACCGCGTACGACTGCACCAGCCCGAGCCCCAGCGCCCCCGCGAACGTCCACGGCAGACTCTTGAGCCGTCCCACCAGCGCCGCGGTGTACGCGGTGATCACGAGCAACGTCATCGTCACGTAGTCGAGCTGCACCACCGGCGTCAGCAGGATCCCGCCCAGCGCCGCCAACGCCGATCCGATCGCCCAGCTCAACGCCGACAACCGCGTGGGCCGCGTGCCGTACAGCGAGGCGAGCTCCGGCGCGTCCACGCACGCCCGCATCGCGAGCCCCGTCCGCGTCCGGTTCAGCAGCACGTACAACCCGCCCGCGACCAGCACCGCGCACACCAGCGTCACCAGGTCGTGCCCGCTGACGAACGACTGTCCGATGTGGATGCCCAGCTGGTCGAGGAACGGCCGCACCGGCCTTGCCATCGGCGGCCACACCACCTGCGCCACGCCGATGAGCCCGACCAGCACGCCGACGCCCGCCACCAGCGTGATGCCGACCGGTGCGCCGGCCAGGCGTCGCATGACGAACCGTTCGACGACGAGGCCGAACAGCGGCGCGCACACGCCGACCACGAGCAGCAGGGCGAGCCACTGCGGGAGGCCGCGGTTCTCGGCCAGTTCCCAGTAGAGGAAGGCCATGACCATGCCGATGGCGCCGTGGCCGACGTTGAACACCTTGGAGGTGCTGTAGGTGAGGACGAGACCGCCCGCGACGACGGCGTAGGCGCCGCCGGTGACGAGGCCGAAGACCGTGTAGGCGAGGAGGGCGGTCATCCGCCCACCCCCGTGTCGATCAACGACCCGCACGAGTACCCCGACCCCGGCGCCAGCCGCGACCACGCGCCACCCTTCAGCCGCACCAGCGCCATGCACGCCGACGTCCGCTTCCCCCCGACGTCCTGCGGCGCCACCAGGCCCTCGGCCGTGAAGTCGTGCACCCCGCGCACCGCGTCCAGCATCGCCTTGCGCGTGAGCTGCGGCCCCACCTTCGCCGCCGTCGTGACGAACAGCCGCGCCGCCGCCCAGGCGAACATCCCGAAGTACGACGGCGCCGCGCCGGGCGCGACCCGCCCGAGCCACTGCTTGTACAGCGCCATCTGCGCGTTGGGCTCCTCGAACAGCGCGCCGTTCGTGTAGACGACTGTGCCGTCGACCGCCGCGCCGCCCTGCTTCACGTAGGCCGGGTCGTAGGCCGACGGGTCGGTGATGAACGCCTCCGGCGTGTACCCCTGCTGCCGCATGGCCTGCTGCAACCGCACCGCGTACTGGGCCGAGCCGATCCAGTAGACGATCTTGGTGCCGGTCTCCTTCAGCTTCGCCACGTACGGCGCGTAGTTGACGTCCGTGATGTCGATGGCCTGCGAGTACACGAACTTGATCCCGCGCGCCTCGGCAGCCTTCTGCATGCTCTTGGCGTTCTGCGCGCTCGCGTCGGCGTTCAGGTACAGGTACGCCGCGGCACCGACGGCGCCGGGGAAGCTCGACTTGACCAGGTCCGGGCCCGCGGACGAGACGAGGTTCACGACGTTCGACGCCACGCCGAAGCTCACGGGCGTGCGCTGGCGTTGCGCGGTGACGGTCGAGGCGCGCAGGTCGGGGATGCCGCAGCCGGCGGCGGCCGGTCCGCCGCCCTGGTCGAAGGCCGACATCGAGCCCACCAGGGCGAAGGCCTGGTCACAGGCCTGGGAGGTGGCCTGCTGGTCGCCGCCGCTGTCGGTGCGCGAGTCGAACGAGACGAGCTTGAGCTTGCGGCCGCACACCGAACCCTGGGTGGCGTTGAAGTACTCGACGAACGCCTTGGTGGCCTGTTGCGCCGACTGGAAGATGCCGGGCACCGGGCCGCTGATGTCGGAGATGTTGGCGATGGTGATCTCGCCGGCCGTGACGCCCTTGTCCGTGGCGCCGCCGGTGCCCTGGCACCCGCCCGCGATGCTGCCGGGCGGGACCGGTTTCTTGTCGGCCTCCTGCGGGTTCGCGGCGCCCGGCTGCTCGGCGGCGCCCTCGGGCACGGTGCCGTCCTCGCCGGCCACCGCGCCGTCCTGCACGCCCGCCGAGCCGCCCTGGGGCACGACGAGTGCCGCGCGTTGCTCGTCGGTGAGCCTGCTCCCGCACCCGGCGACCAACGCGCAGATCGTCAGGGCGATCAGTGCGGTCCTGGCTCGCATGCGCACCGACGCTAGGGATCTGCATGCATCCAGACCCAAGCGATATCTAGAACGCGTTCTACATGCAAAGAATCACGGCGAAACCCGTCACCGAAACGCGGAACACTCGTTATGGAGGGCCGCAAGGAACACGTTCTACTTCACGACGGCGGCAGCAGCTCCGGGCGGCGCGGCTGGATCACGTCACCGGACGACTCCCCGCGCACCCGCCGCACCACCCACGGCACGACGTGCTCGCGCGCCCACTTCCAGTCCTCCGCGCGCCGGACGCGGCGGTCGACGAGCGGCGCGACGCCGAGCAGGGTCCGCTCCAGCGCGTGCTCGACGCCGAGGCCCTCCAGCACGGAGATGGCGACCTCGGTGTGGCCCAGCGAGTTCAGGTGCAGCCGGTCGTGGGACCACATGCGACGGTCGCGGAGCTGACGCATGTTCCACATGTCGACGAGCACGCACGAGTGCTCCTGAGCGATCGAGCGCACGTGCTCGTTGTAGATGGCGACGCGTCCGCGCATCTTGCGGAACACCGGGTCGTCCGCGCCGTCGACGCCCGTGAAGAGGATTACGCGCGCGCCCGCGTTGACGAGCCGTGCGACGGCCGCGCGGTAGCGGCGCATCAGCCCGTCGATGTCGACCTTCGGCCGCATGAGGTCGTTGCCGCCCGCGTAGAGCGAGACGAGGTCGGGCTTCATCGCGAGGGCGCGGTCGAGCTGCTCGCCCAGCACCTGCGGCATCAGCCGGCCGCGCACGGCGAGGTTGGCGTAGGCGAACTCGGGGTCCGCCGCGCCCAGGACGTCGGCGACGCGATCCGCCCAGCCGCGCACCCCGTTGGGACGACCGGCGTCCTCGTCGCCCACGCCCTCGGTGAACGAGTCCCCCAACGCCACAAAACGCTTGCTCATGCTCACGACCTTATGTCGGGCATTTGCAGCGGATTCCGCCGGGGTTGCGGCCTCCACGATAACGTTTCGATAACGTAGACGTCTCGAACTGAGGCGGCATCCCACTTCTGGCCGTATCCCCGGTCGTGCGACTCCCCATGGACTTGGCGAAGCCGACGCGACTGATGGTCGCGCTGGCCGGCTGTGCGCTGGCGGTGCTCCTGAACACCGGGGAGGCCGTCGGCCAACCCAGCACGACGCCGTCCACGCCCATCTCCACGCCGCCACCCGACAGCGGTGGCAAGGGCGACGAGGTCGTCCAGACGCAGTGGGGTCCGCTCGGACCGGCCGACCGGGACTTCCTGAACCGGGTCAAGCAGGCCGGGCTGTGGGAGAAGCCCGCGGGCGAGAAGGGCAAGGCCAAGCGCGCCGACCAGCCCAAGATCCAAGAGGCCTGCAAGCACCTCATCGAGGGGCACACGCTCCTGGACAACGTGGTGAACAGGGCGGGCGTGCTGCTCGGCCACACGTTGCCCACCGAGGCGTCGGACGAGCAGAAGGGCTGGCTCGCCGAGATGGACGCGGCGACCGGCGACGAGTTCGACGCCGTCTTCGCCAACCGCCTCCGCGCGGCGCACGGCAAGGTCTACGCCTACGCCGCGCAGATCCGGGCGGGCACCAAGAACGAGCTCGTCCGCATCCTCTCCACCCAAGCGATGATCACCGTCTTCGACCACATGAAGGTGCTCGAGGACACGGGTCGCGTCGACTTCGCCGGACTCGAATCGCCGCAGCCGCTCGCGCCTGCACCACCCGCGGACAACTCCGGAGCACCGGACGCGAGTGGTGACCAGGCGGCCGGGCAGACGGCCAACCCGACCGACGGCGTGATCCCCACCGTGCCGGAGGGCACGCGGTTCACCCGCACCGCCGAGCAAGGCGTGTTCGGTGACAACAACGGCGTCTTCTTCGGCGCCATCGCGGTGCTCGCGCTCGCACTGGTCGGGATGAGAATGGTGTCCCGGTCGAAGAAATCGCGGCGGAAATCCCGTTCGTTCTAACCGAAAAAGCACACCCAGGTTCAACCGAAGATAGCGGCAACATACCGCCGTCAGCTTCGCCATGCCGTTTTATCGGACTACCACGAGGTGGCAAATGGCTATTCACCGGAGGAAATCCACGATCTGGCTCACCGCCGCCGCTGCGGCGATGGCCGTGGTCGCGGGCGGTGCCGCGGTGGTGGCCATCAGTTCTTCTGATGGCTCCGCGCTCGCCGACGGTGCGGACAAGAGCTTGTTCGTCGACATCACCAAGGTGAAGCCGAACGTGAAGAAACCAAGGCAGCAGAACAACGCCACCACAGGCACGTTCACCGTGAACTGCGGGCGGAACGAGAACGGGCACTTCAACCCGGACAACTTCATCGCGCAGCCTGGTGTCCGCAACGGTGCCCAGCACCTGCACGACTACGTCGGCAACCTGTCCACCAACGCGGACTCGAACAACCAGTCGCT
The DNA here is from genome assembly GCF_024125735.1 of Lentzea sp. HUAS12. Classification (NCBI taxonomy): domain Bacteria; kingdom Bacillati; phylum Actinomycetota; class Actinomycetes; order Pseudonocardiales; family Pseudonocardiaceae; genus Lentzea; species Lentzea sp. HUAS12. The sequence continues at coordinate 272,489 of NZ_CP099738.1, read as the reverse complement.
CCAGGCGGCGGGCACGACCTGCAAGAACGGCGACAAGTCCGCCTACTTCTGGCCCGTCGTGCGCATCATCGACGAGGAGCCGGAGGAGGCCGCGCCGCCCGCCGAGCAGGCCCCGCCCAAGAAGGACGACAAGGCCCAGCAGGACAAGGACAAGGCCGCCAAGGAAGCGGCGCAGCTCGAGTGCCCCGACGTCGCGTCGCTGCTGCCGGAGAACGTCCCGGACGCGGCCCAGGCGGAGATCGACAAGGAACTCGAGAACCTCGAGAACGTGACCGCCGAGGCCGAGAAGAAGGTCGCCACGACCAAGGCCCAGGACCGTGACAACGTGATCGTCGGCCCGACGCGCGAGAAGCGCGCCGCCATCCTCAACCGGATGATGCTGGCGTTCAGCCGCCAGGGCCAGCAGGCCCCGGACCTCAACCCGGCCGCCGCCTGTGCTGTGAAGGACAAGGCGGCCGGCGAGCAGGGCCTCGACAACGGTGGCCAGAACAGTGACGACGCCCAGGCCGAGGGCACCGAGCAGAAGAAGCAGCAGGCCAACCCCGAAGAGGGCGCCGACAACGAGCTCGAGGGCAACGAGGGCAAGATCCAGCGCCCGGCCGTCGTGGACCTCACCTTCCGCGGCTCGCCCGTCGGCAAGGTCACCGCGATGCCCAAGTTCCTGCGCGTGCTCTACGGCGACGCCAAGGCCGGCCAGAACGGCCCGAAGAACGCCAAGGCGTCCTGGACCTGCACGGGCTTCGAGGACAAGGTCCTGATGGACAAGTACCCGATCTGCCCGCAGGGCTCGAAGGTCAAGCGCGTGCACGACTTCCCGAGCTGCTGGGACGGCAAGAACATCGACTCCGCGAACCACCGCGACCACATCGTGTTCCCCGACGCCAACGGCAAGTGCAAGCAGGGCTTCAAGGCCGTGCCGCAGCTGCGCATCTCGCTGACCTACAACATCCCGCTCGACGTCCAGAAGGACGGGCGCTACCTGGTCGACTCCTTCCCGGAGGAGGAGCACAACCCGCTCACCGACCACGACGACTTCGCGAACGTGATGTCGCAGAAGATCATGAACCGCCTGGTCAACTGCGTGAACTCCGGCAAGAAGTGCCGCGAGTGACGCCCTGACCGCGTTGTTCGGTAGACGAAGGGCCCCGGTGCACCTCCCGCGCACCGGGGCCCTTCACCGTCCAAAGCGGGCGTCAGTCCGAGTTGCACCACACGAGGATTCCGGGTCCGTCCGGCGTGACAACAGGGATCCACGCCTCGTCAGCCTCCCGCATCCGGCGCTCGTCCAGCCGCAGGACGGTCAGCTCCTCCTCCGACCCGTCACATGCCCAACAAGCGATCATCGCGACGCCTTCACGGAGTCTCGCCAGCTCGTCGTCCGACCACTCGTGACTCTGGACGCCCGCACCGCGGAAGTGAGTTTCGAACAACTCGCGCAGTGCGTCCAGTCCGTCAGGACCGAACAGCGGCACGAGGAAACCCTCCACCGCGCCGTGCCGACACGCGGTCCCTCCGTACTGCTGCTGGTAGACGACTCCGGTCTTCGCCTCGATCACCACGTACAACCAGTCCTCGCCCATGCTGCCGTCGGGATCGAGGAAGACGAAGTGCCGGCGACCATGAACCACAGCCTTTCGCGCTGCGACACCAGGTTCAAACGCATTTCGGACCGGCCGGATCGTTCAGAAATGCGAATCGGTTCACCACCGTGAACCCTGTTCCGGAATCATTGACCCGATAGGTATAGACCACTAACACTGGCCGCATGGTCACCCGCTCCTGCACGGTGCTGATCGCACTGCTGGCATCCCTTCTGGTCCCGGTCACCGCCCCAGCCCAAGCGGCACCGGCGACGTTCGTCCACCCGGGAGTCGTGGTCTCCCGGCCACAGCTGGACTTCATGCGCACCAAGGTCCTGGCCGGCGCGCAGCCGTGGAAGCTCGCCTACGACCGCATGCTGGCCTCCAAGTACGCCGACCTCAACCGCACGCCGAAGCCGCGCGCCGTCGTGGAGTGCGGACCCGTCAGCAACCCCAACAACGGCTGCACCGACGAGCGCGAGGACGCCCTCGCCGCCTACACCCTCTCCCTCGCCTGGTACGTCACGCGGGACGCCCGGTACGCGACCAAGGCGATCCAGATCATGGACGCCTGGTCGAACACGATCCGCGACCACACCAACTCCAACGCCCCGCTGCAGACGGCGTGGTCGGCCAGCAGCTGGCCGAAGGCCGCCGAGATCATCAAGCACGTGTACGGCAACTGGCCGAACAGCGCGCGGTTCGGCACGATGCTGCGCACCGTCTACCTGCCCGAGATCCAGAACGGCCGTGCGAACACCAACGGCAACTGGGAGCTCAGCATGATGGAGGCGTCGATCGGCATCGCGGTGTTCCTGGAGGACAGGGCCGCCTACGACAAGGCGATCGGCATCTTCCGGACGCGCATCCAGGCGTTCATCTACCTGACCTCGGACGGCGCGCTGCCGAAGACGCCGCCGGGCAGCGGGATCGACACCAGGGCCGAGATCATCTCGTACTGGCACAACCAGTCCACGTTCGTCGACGGCCTGACTCAGGAGACCTGCCGGGACTTCGCGCACACGGCGTACGGGCTGAGCGCCGCCTCGCACCTCGCCGAGACCGCGCACATCCAGGGCCAGGACATCTGGGGTGAGATCAAGGACCGCATGCGGCACGCGTGGGGCCTGCACACGAAGTACCAGAACGGCGAGCCCGTGCCGTCCTGGCTGTGCGGCGGGAGCTACTCCCGCGAGCTCGGGCCGACGCCGGAGGTCAGCTTCAACGCGCTGAACACCCGCCTCGGCATCGCCATGGCGAACACGAAGATCTACACCGAGTCGAACCGTCCACACGCGACCGACAACCTCTTCATCGCCTGGGAGACGCTGACTCACGCGGCAAACCCCTCGTAGGAGCGACTAGCGTGCTCTCATGACCGAGACACCGGACGTGAAGCCACGCAGCCGCGACGTGACCGACGGCCTGGAGCGCACCGCCGCGCGCGGCATGCTCCGGGCCGTCGGCATGGGTGACGAGGACTGGGAGAAGCCGCAGATCGGCGTCGCCTCGTCCTGGAACGAGATCACGCCGTGCAACCTGTCGCTGGACCGCCTCGCGAAGGCGTCCAAGGACGGTGTGCACGCGGCGGGCGGGTATCCGCTGGAGTTCGGCACGATCTCGGTGTCGGACGGCATCTCCATGGGCCACGAGGGCATGCACTTCTCGCTGGTCTCGCGCGAGGTGATCGCGGACAGCGTCGAGACCGTCATGCAGGCCGAGCGCCTCGACGGGTCGGTGCTGCTCGCGGGGTGCGACAAGTCGTTGCCCGGCATGCTGATGGCGGCGGCTCGGCTCGACCTCGCCAGCGTGTTCCTCTACGCCGGCTCGATTCTGCCCGGCCGGGTGACGCTGTCCGACGGCACCGAGAAGGAAGTCACCATCATCGACGCGTTCGAGGCCGTCGGGGCCTGCGCGCGCGGGCTGATGAGCCGTGAGGACGTCGACCTGATCGAACGCGCGATCTGCCCCGGCGAGGGCGCGTGCGGCGGCATGTACACCGCGAACACCATGGCCAGCGCGGCCGAGGCGCTCGGCATGTCGCTGCCGGGCAGTGCCGCTCCCCCGGCCACCGACCGCCGTCGTGACGGGTTCGCGCGCCGGTCCGGCCAGGCCGTCGTCGAGATGCTGCGCAGGGGCATCACCGCGCGGCAGATCATGACGCGCGAGGCGTTCGAGAACGCGATCGCCGTCGTCATGGCGTTCGGCGGCTCCACCAACGCCGTGCTGCACCTGCTCGCCATCGCGCACGAGGCCGGCGTCGAACTGTCGCTGGACGACTTCAGTCGCATCGGCGCGCGCGTGCCGCACCTGGCGGACGTGAAGCCGTTCGGGCGGCACGTCATGACGGACGTCGACCGCATCGGCGGCGTGCCCGTGGTGATGAAGGCGTTGCTGGACGCGGGTCTGCTGCACGGCGACTGCCTCACCGTCACCGGCCGCACCGTCGCGGAGAACCTCGCCGACATCGCCCCGCCCGACCCGGACGGCCTGGTGCTGCGCGCGCTCGACAAGCCCATCCACCACACCGGCGGCATCACGATCCTCAAGGGCTCGCTCGCCCCGGAGGGCGCCGTGGTCAAGTCCGCGGGCTTCGACTCCGACGTCTTCACCGGCACCGCGCGCGTGTTCGACCGCGAGCGCGCCGCGATGGACGCCCTCGAGGACGGCACCATCACCGCAGGCGACGTCGTGGTGATCCGTTACGAGGGCCCCAAGGGCGGGCCGGGCATGCGGGAGATGCTCGCGATCACCGCGGCGATCAAGGGCGCGGGCCTCGGCAAGGACGTCCTGCTGCTCACCGACGGCCGGTTCTCCGGTGGCACCACCGGACTCTGCGTCGGGCACGTGGCGCCCGAGGCAGTGGACGGCGGACCCATCGCGTTCGTGCGGGACGGCGACCGGATCACGCTGAACGTCGCCGAGGGCACGCTGGACGTCGAGGCAGACCTGGACAGCCGTCGAGAAGGCTGGGCGCCGCTGCCGCCGCGCTACGAACGCGGTGTGCTCGCCAAGTACGCCAAGCTGGTCGGCTCCGCCTCACGCGGAGCCGTCTGCGACTAGGAAGCGACGCCTGGCCGCGCGGACCAGCGGCCCGACCGGTGATCCGGGCGGCCAGGCGAGCACCGTCGTGACGTCCGGCGCGTCGACGACCGGCACCGCGACGTGCTCCGGCCACTGCCAGGCGCGGCTCGACGCCGGGATGACGAGCAGAGTCAGGCCGAGCGCCACCAGCTGGGCCAGCTGCGACTGCGTGCGCACCTCGGGGCCCGGCCCCTCCGGGTAGGTGCCGTCCAGGCGGGGCCAGCGGGCGATCGGCAGGCCCGGCACGTCGCTCACCTCGGCCAGCGCGACGCTCTCGCGCGCCGCGAGCGGGTGCGTCGCCGGGACGATCGCCACCTGGCCCTCGACGTGCAGGTCCTGGGTCTCGAAGCCGGCGAGGTCGTCGTACGGGCGGTGCATGACGGCCACGTCGGCCTGCCCGTCGCGCAGCCGGTGCGCCTGCTCCCCCACCTCGCACAGCAGGACCTCGACCGGGGTCTCGGCCGCGTCGAGCAGGTCGCGCAACAGCTCGTGCGACGCCCCGGCCTTCGTCACGAGCACCAACGGCCGCGACGGGTCCGCGGCACGGCGCGTCCGGCGGGCGGCGGCCGCGACGGCGTCGAGGGCCGTGCGGGCCTCCCGCAGCAGCACCTCGCCCGCGCCGGTCAGCGCCGCGCCCCGGCGGTCCCGGTCGAGGAGCTTCACGCCGAGCCGCCGTTCCAGCTGGAGGATCGCCCGCGAGAGCGGCGGTTGCGCGATGCCGAGCCGTTCGGCGGCGCGTCCGAAGTGGAGCTCCTCCGCGACCGCGACGAAGTAGCGGAGCTCGCGGGTCTCGAGGTCGTCCACGCCCGAAGCCTAATACCCGGCGGGTATCAGGGCTTACTGGATCGATCTTGGACAGTGGTGGGCCCACGCGCCGAGCATGGGTCGCGTGAGTGAGAAGAAGACCGCGCTGGTCACCGGCGCGAACAAGGGAATCGGCTTCGCCATCGCCGAGGGGCTCGGAGCACTCGGCTTCACCGTCGCGGTGGGCGCCCGCGACGACGTCCGCCGCAAGGAGGCCGTCGAGCGCCTGCGCGCCAAGGGGGTCGACGCGTTCGGCGTCGCGCTGGACGTCACCTCCGACGACAGCGCCACCGAGGCGGCGGCCACCCTCGACCGGCTCGACGTGCTCGTCAACAACGCCGGCATCAGCGGCTCGTGGCCGCAGGACCCGACGTCGCTCGACCTCGACGTCGTCCGCACGGTGCTCGACACCAACGTGTTCGGCGTCGTGCGCGTGACGAACGCCGTGCTCCCGCTGCTGCGCCGCTCCCCGTCGCCGCGCATCGTCAACGTGTCGAGCAACATGGGCTCGCTGACGTTGCGGACGGGTCCGGTCATGGCCGCGTACGCGCCGTCGAAGACGATGCTCAACAGCCTCACCGCCCAGTACGCACGGGCGCTCGCCGACACGAACGTCATCGTGAACGCCTGCTGCCCCGGCTACGTCGCGACGGACTTCACCGGTCACGCCCCGGACCGGACCCCCGAGCAGGGCGCCGCGATCGCCGTGCGGCTCGCCACTCTCCCGGACGACGGCCCGCGCGGCGGCTTCTTCGACGACGAGGGCGTCGTGCCGTGGTGAGTCCGTCCCCCACTCGGCTGAACTGACAGGCGGCCACGGTCACCCGGTCGGAGGGCACCCGAGATTGCATTCCCGGCGGCGGGTACTTCGCGTCTGCAAGCGACAGCCAACGCGGAGGGACGACGACCATGATCGATCAGACGCACGTTGAGGCTCTGTACGACTGCGACGTGATCGACAACAAGGGCGAGAAGATCGGGTCGGTCAAGCGGGTCTGGCTCGAGGACGGCACCGGCAAGCCGATGTGGGCCGAGGTCCACACCGGACTGTTCGGGATGAAGGAGAGCTTCGTCCCGATCCAGCAGGGCCAGGTGGCGGGCGGCGCGATCACCGTGCCGGTGAGCAAGCAGCAGGTGAAGGACTCGCCGAGCATGCACACCGCGGACGACCACATGACGGACGAGGAGCAGGACGCCCTCTACCGGCACTACGGGATGATCCCGCAGGCCAAGACCGGTGAGCACGACCGCCTCGACGGCAGGCAGGCGGCCGGGCAGCGCCGTCAGGAGGCGGGCGCGCAGCAGGGCCGGCACGAACGCCGCGCGGCGGACGACTCGGCCGAGGTCACGCTCTCGGAGGAGCGGCTCGACGTGGGCACCCGCAACGTCGAGGCGGGCCGCGTCCGGCTGGTCAAGCACACGGTGACCGAGCAGCGCAACATCACCGTGCCGGTCACGCACGAGGAGGTCCGGGTCGTCCGCGAGCCGGTCCAGGGTGACGCGGCACGCACGGGCAAGGCGTTCGCCGACGAGCAGGCCGAGGTGACGCTGCACCGCGAGGAACCGGTCGTGCAGAAGCGCACGGAGGCCACGGAACGGGTCCGGCTCGAGAAGGAGGCCGTCACCGAGCAGAGGGACGTCAAGGGCGAGGTCCGCAAGGAGCGCGTCGAGGTCGAGCGCGACGACGAGCCGCGCAGCCGCCGCTAGTCGCACCACCCAGCGAGCCGCCCACCACTTCCGCCGGTGGGCGGCTCGCTAGTACAGCCCGTCCAGCACGTCCGCGTACCGCTTCTCGATCTCCCGCCGGCGCGGCTTCAGCGACGCGGTCAGCAACCCGTCCTCCACGCTGAAGTCCTTCTCCAGCACGGCGAAGCGCTTGATCGTCTCGTGTCGCGCCAGCTGCGCGTTGACGGACTTGATCGCACTGTCCACTTCGGACTCCGCGTCGGCCAGGCCGGACGCGGTGTCCGGGTCGAGCGTCACCAGCGCCACGCAGTACTTTCGCTTGTCCCCGTGCACGATCACGTTGCTGATGTACGGCGACGCCGCGTTGATCATGCTCTCGATACGGGTCGGCGCCACGTACTTGCCGCCCGAGGTCTTGATGAGCTCCTTCTTGCGGTCGGTGATCTTCAACCGGCCCGCGTCGTCGACCTCGCCGATGTCGCCGGTGTGCAGCCAGCCGTCGACCAGCGTCTCGGCGGTCGCGTCCGGCCGGTTGTGGTAGCCGCGCATGACACCGGGGCCGCGCAGCAGCACCTCGCCGTCCTCGGCGATCCTGACCTGCATGCCGGGGATCGGCGGGCCGACCGTGCCGATCCTGATCATGCCCGGCCGGTTGAAGAACGTCGCCGCGGACGACTCGGTGAGCCCGTAGCCCTCCAGGATCGTGATGCCGGCGCGCTCGAAGAACTCGGCGATCTCCGGCGCGAGCGGCGCGGAGCCCGAGACGAAGTAGCGGATCCGGCCGCCGACCCGGTCGCGCAGCTTGCGGTACACCAACCGGTCCGCCAGCCAGCGCGTCGTGGGACCGTGGTCGCGGTCGGCCCACCGGAAGATCTTCTCGGTGAGCCCACCCTTCTCCCGCGCCCCCGCGACGATCCGGCCGTGGATCTTCTCGAAGATGCGCGGCGCGGCGGCCACGATGGACGGCCGCAGCTCGCCCAGGTTGTCCACGATCCGCTCGACGCTGCCGTCGACGGCGGTCGGCACGCCCGCGGCGATCATCGCCATCGTCAGCACCTTGCCGAACGCGTGCGACAGCGGCAGCCACAGGAAGTGCAGGTCGCTCGGCCGCAGGATGCCCAGCGACGCGATGGCCTCCGACGTCGTCAGCCAGTTCTCGTGCGTGAGCTCGACGCCCTTGGGCGTGCCGGTCGTGCCCGAGGTGTAGATCAACGTGGCCAGGTCGTCCGGCGCGAGGCCGTCGATCAACGCGTCGTAGTCGCCCTGTCCCTGGGGAATCGCACCGAACCGCAGCACCTCGACGCCGTCCGGCACCATCGCGGCGTGCTCGTCGGTCTCCACGACCACGACGGAGCTGCCGGAGTCGCCGATGATGTGCGCGACCTCCGCGGCGGTGCTGTTCGGGTAGATCGTGGTCGTGGCGCCCCCGGCGGCGAGCACGGCGAGGTCGGTGACGATCCACTCGATGCTCGTGCGGCCCATCAACGCCACGCGGTCGCCCTTGCGCAGCCCCTTCTCCGCCAGCCCGAACGCCTCCGCGGCGACCCGTTCCTGCAGCTGCGCCCAGGTCAGCGACACCCAGCCACCGCCGCCGCGGTACCGCACCGCCTCGGCGTCGGGCGTGCGGGCGACCCGGTCGTGCAGCAGGCCGGGAATCGACAGCGCCATTGCTCGTCCTCCTCTAGAGCGTCGCTCCAGAGCGGTACTCTAACCCCCATGGCCGACCGACGACAGTCTCTCCTCGACGCGGCGCTCCGGCTCGTCGAAGAAGGCGGCCTCGACGCCGTCACGATCGCGGCGCTGACCGAACGCTCCGGCATGTCGAACGGCAGCATCTACCACCACTTCGGCAGCCGCGCCGGCGTGTTCGCGCAGCTCTACGCCGACAGCTACGCCCGCTGCATCGCCGCGATGCTCCCCGCGCTCAGCGCCCCCACGGCCGAGGCCGGCGTCCGCGCGCTGACCGTGAACTACCTGGACTGGGTCATCGCGAACCCCAGCCGCGCCCGCTTCCTCTACGCCGCACCGGACCACGCCGACCCCGAGGCGAAGATGGTGGAGTTCGCGCCGGTGCTGGCGTGGTTCCTCGACCGCATGGCGTCCGGAGAGCTGCGCGCGGTGCCGGCGTGGACGCTGGAGCCGGTGGCGATGGGGCCGGCGCACGAGTCGGTGCGCCGGTTCCTGCTCGGGGTGTTCGACCTGGCGGGGGCGCGGGAGATCGTCGCGGACGCGGTGTGGGCCGTGCTGTCGCCCTAGCAACGTGCGCGTTGCTGAGCGCTGATGCGCCGCGCGACCTCCACCTGTCGCCCTAGAACACGTGTTCGATTATGCTGCCGTCCCATGCGCCAGGGATCCCTCTTCGACCTGGCGGCGGAGCCGGAACTGGCCCCGCTCGCCCCACGCCGCACCGAACTCGCGCACGGCGCGTGGATCGACGTCCAGCCGGGCTGGCTCACGGGTGCCGACGCGGTGTTCGACCAGCTCGTCGCCGAGGTCCCGTGGCGGGCCGAACGCCGTCAGATGTACGACACCGTGGTCGACGTGCCGCGCCTGCTCTGCTTCTACGGCGACGCCCTGCCGTTCGACGTCCTCACCACCGCCCGTGACGCGCTGAGCAGGCACTACCTCGCCGAGCTGAACGAGCCGTTCACGACGGCCGGGCTCTGCTACTACCGCGACGGCCGGGACAGCGTGGCCTGGCACGGCGACACGATCGGCCGCGGGCAGACCGAGGACACGATGGTCGCGATCCTGTCCGTCGGCACGCCGCGCGCCCTGCTGCTGCGGCCGCGCGGGGGCGGTGAGACGCACAGGTACGCGCTGGGGCACGGCGACCTGCTCGTCATGGGCGGCTCGTGCCAGCGCACGTGGGAGCACGCGATCCCGAAGACGTCGAAGGTGGTCGGGCCGCGGATCAGCGTCCAGTTCCGCCCGCACGGAGTCCACTAGCGACCATCTCCTCGGAGACCTCCCACACCCGCCGCGCCTCGTCCTCACCGCGCAGGCGGCTGTAGAGCGCCTGCTCGGCGGGCGGCCCGCTGAGGTGGTTGAAGCGCTGGGGGCCGTAGAAGGCGGCAGGTCGAGGGGTCGTCGCCGCGAGCAGGGCCGGGAGCTGGGCCGACTCGACCGTGCCGAGGACGCCGATGGCCGAGGCGACGCGGATCAGGCGCACGCCGAGGGTGTCGCCGGAGCGGCCGATCTCGGGGCGGGCGGCCAGCAGGTTCGTCGGCGCGACGCCTGGGTGCGACAGGTTGCTCGTGATGCCCCAGCCGCCCGCCTCGCTGCGCCGGGCGAGCTCCAGGCCGAAGAGGCCGAAGGCGATCTTGGACTGGCTGTAGGCCTTGCCGCCGCTGTACGAACGCTCCCAGTTGAGGTCGTCCCAGTTGATGGCGCCCTGGTTGGCCGCGATGCTGACCTGCGACGTCACCCTGGCGCGCCCGGCCCTGAGCAACGGCAACAGGCCCGTCACCAGCGCGAAGTGGCCGAGGTGGTTGGTGCCCCACTGCAGCTCGAACCCGTCCGCGGTCGTCTGGCGCTTGGGCGGGGTCATGACGCCGGCGTTGTTGATCAGGATGTGGATCGGCTCGTCCTCCGCCACCAGCGCCTCGGCCAGCGCGGCGACCGACCGCAGCGACGACAGGTCGAGCGAGCGCAGCGACACCCGCGCGTCCGGGGTCCGCCTGCGGATCTCCGCGATCGCGGCCTCGCCCTTGCGCTGGTTGCGGACGGGCATGACGACCTCGGCCCCCGCCGCCGCGAGCCGTCCCGCGATGCCGAGACCGACGCCGTCGCTGGCGCCCGTCACGACGGCGCGCTTCCCGGACAGGTCCGGGACCTCGATGTCGAACTTCTTCCCGCTCATCACGCACTCCCCTGGTCGTCGTGGTCTTCTCATTCCACCTTGGACACACGGCCCGCGCTGATCCAGGACCTCGGAGTCCGTGGCTACGGCGCGGCGGAGGCGTTAGAAACGAGGTAGTACGAGAGGAGTCCGCCGTGATCGACCGACCAGGACTGGCCGCGTTCCTGCGCAGCCGCAGGGAGGCGCTGCAGCCCGAGGACATCGGGCTCCCCCGCGGCGCCCGGCGCCGGACGAGCGGTCTGCGCCGCGAGGAGGTGGCCGCCCGGTGCAACATGTCCACCGACTACTACGCGCGGCTGGAACAGGAGCGCGGCACCCACCCGTCCGCCCAGATGATCGCCGCGATCGCCCAGGGCCTGCACCTGTCGCTCGACGAGCGCGACCACCTGTTCCGCCTCGCCGGGCACCCGCCACCGTCGCGCGGTTCGGTCAGCGAGCACGTCAACCCCGGTCTCGCGCGGATCTTCGACCGCCTGCACGACACCCCGGCCGAGATCGTCACCGAACTGGGCGAGACGCTGCGCCAGACCGCGCTCGGCATCGCCCTGACGGGGGACGCGTCCCGCTACACCGGCCCCGCGAGGAGCCTCGGCTTCCGCTGGTTCAGCGACCCGGGGTCCCGTGCGCTCTACCACCCCGACGACCACGAGTTCCTGTCCCGCATGTTCGCCTCCGGCCTGCGCGAGGCGATGACCCGGCGCGGCCCGCGCTCCCGCGCCGCCCACTACGCCGACCTGCTGCTCGCCCGCAGCGAGGAGTTCCGGACGGTGTGGGACGCGCAGGAGATCGGGCTGCGGCCCAAGGAGTTCAAGCGCTACGTCCACCCGAGCGTCGGCGCGCTGGAGCTGCAGTGCCAGACGTTGCTCGACCCGGACCAGCACCACTTCCTGCTGGTCTACACGGCCACGCCCGGCACCGAGAGCTACGAGAAGCTGCAGCTGCTCTCGGTCATCGGATCCGCTGCGCCAACGGGCTGAGCAGCATCAGCAGCAGGCCGTAGTAGCCGATCAACGGCACCAGCACGAACGCCAGCAGCAGCAACGCCGGCGGCACGGCCGCCCTCAGCACCACGGGCCGCGACAACCCGCCGGCCTCGCGCCCGATCTCGGGATTCGCGTGCACCAGCAGGGTGATCGCGGTCAGCAACAGGCTGCTGATCGTGCCGACGTAGAACAGCCGCACGAACGTGTCCCCGCTGTAGGTGCCGAGGAGCTCCGTGGGGAACGGCAGCACCACGATCGTGAGCAGCCACGCCATGTTCAGCACCATCAACGGCGTCGTGTACCGCCGCACGTCCTCGAACAGCCGGTGGTGGGTGAACCACAGGTGCGCGATCACGGCGAAGCTCAGCAGGAAGCTGAAGATCTGCGGCCAGTGGTGGGAGACCAGCTCGGCCGGGGGCCCTTCGCCCGGTTCCGAGGTGATCTCCACCAGCGGCAGCACCAGCAGAGTGATCGCGATGGCGACCACGGCGTCGGTGAAGAGGACCAGGCGGTCGGGCTCGCGAGTCACGGACACCCGGCCAACCTGGTGGTGCGTCCCAGAAGGTCGGCGAGGTAATCCACACTCAGCAGGGCGCCTCGCGGCCGTCTGACCGCGAATTCCCCCGGCAACCTTCTGCGCCACACCACTAGTCCTCAAAGGACCGACAGAACTCAGATCACGTCGACGAACACCGGGTTGGCGTAGAACCAGAGGTCCTGCCACGGGTCCGAGTTGGCGATCTCGTCGACCACCGGGTCACCCGACGAGGTGAGCCGGTTGCCGTCACTGCCCCGAAGCCGCAGGTAGAACGACCGCTCGACGTTCTTGAACGTGTGCGCGAACCGGATCTTGCCCGTGCGCGGCACCTCGAACGTCTTCGCGACGGTCGTCTCCGGCGCCACGAACACGTCCCGGTCGGCCGACGGCCCGGTCACCGGCCCGGAGATCAGGTCGACCTTGGCGAGCACCGGCTTCGTGCCGGAGAAGTTCGGGCCGACCGCGCGCTCGACCTCGATCGTCACCTCGACGTCGCCGCCGCGGCGCACGAACGTCCGCCCGCCGAGCGTCACGCCCCGCAGGTCGTCACGCGACCGCACGCGCAGCTCCAGGCCGTCGACGAGGCGGCCGTGCACGGTCAGCACCTTGCCGGACTGCAGGCCGCGCATGACGTCCACATAGGACTTGGACCGCGAGCCGACGATGTTGGCGCCGTACTGGCCGGGGAAGAAGTCGCCGTAGCCCGTCTGTTTCACGCCCGAGTCGATCGGCGCGCCCTTCGAGCCCGTGGTGGCGTAGTCCTGCTTGCCGGGCGTGAACGTGTCGGCGAAGACCTGGTGCACGTCCGAGTTCGCGGTGATCCACCACGGGCGTCCCTCGGCGAGCAGCGAGTCCCACAGGCCGCCGACCTTGGCGGTCATCCAGTCGAACCCGCCGTGGGTGCGGTAGGACTCCGGCGGGTAGGCGGGGAACGACTCCGGCAGCGGGGCCGCGGTGTCGTAGTAGCCGCGCGCCCGGCCGGGACCGCCCGCGGACTTCGGGATGCCGGCGGCCTGGTGGCCGGGCGCGCCCTCCATGCCGACCGCGACACCGGGGGCCGCGTCGCGCCAGCCGCGGATCTCGTGCGGGCTGTCCACGCCGCGCCTCGACGGGTGGTTCGCGAACATCAGCGCGATCTCGGTGCGCCCGGAGAGGACCTGCGCCTCCAGGTAGCGCAGCGCGGCCAGGGCGAGCGGCTCGGTGTTGTTCGCGACGCGGCCGTCGTAGGCGAGTTCGAAGGCCTTCAGGATCTCGACGGTGTGCTTGCCGGGCGGCAGGAAGACGGTCGCGTGCTCCGCGCCGGGGATGTTCCACTCCAGGCCCTGGTAGACCAGCACGTCGCGCTGGGAGTGGCGCACGCGCTCGATGTCCGGCGTGACCTGGTCGATCGAGAACTTCTGGTGCGCCGGGCCGCCGTGGTCGGTGATCACGACCCAGTCGAGGCCGAACTCGTGCGCCTTCGCGACCTGCTGCGCGATCGTGTACTGGCCGTCGTCGGAGTACTGGGTGTGGATGTGGTGGTCGCCAGCGAACCAGCGGTCGCCACCGCCCCACGGGTTGACCGGCACGTGCGCCGCGGCGGTGCCCGTGCCGGCGGCGACGGCTCCGACGGCGCCGGCCGCGATGCCCAGGCCCGCCAGGAACCTGCGGCGCTCGACCGACGACGGGCGGTCGTCCTCGGGGTCGAGCCAGCTGCCCTCGACCGGCGCGACCTCGTGGTGCGTGTGATCACCGTGCGGGTGACCGTGGGAGTGGGACATGCGCCGATCTCAGCCGGTGAAGCTGTCGTGGCAAACGAACGCAGGATGAACGCTTGGACCGGGAAATTCGTTCACAGCGGCCGGATCACACGGCCTGGACCGCCAGCAGCGCCAGGTCGTCGTGGTCGTCGTGGTCGAGCCACTTCAGCACGGCGCGCTCGCAGTGCCGCGCGATCTCCTCGGCCGACCGCCCCTTGCACTCCTTCAGCACCGCCCGCAGCCGCTGCTCGCCGAACAGCTCCGTGCGGTCGGTGTGCGCGCGTGCCTCGGTGAAGCCGTCGGAGTAGAGCACCAGCGTGTCCCCCGGCGCGAGCGTCACCTGCTCGCCGGAGAACCGGACGTCCGCCAGGATTCCGACGATCGCGCCCGTCGTGCTCACCTCGTGCACGCTGCCGTCCGCCCGCAGCACCAGCGGCACGGGGTGGCCGCCGGACGCGAGCGACAGCCGCGCTCCCCCGCCGGACAGGGGTACCAGCTCACCGACGACGAGCGTGGTGAAGAGCTTCGAACCGGTGGCGCGCAACGAGGTGTTGAGCAGGTGCAGCAGCCGCACCGGGTTCGTCTCGACCAGCGACAGCGCCTGCAGCGACTGCCGGACACGTCCACTGTGGACCGCGGCCTCCAGGCCGTGGCCGCAGACGTCGCCCAGCACGAACGTCGCCGAGCCGTCCGTGCGCGGGTGCACGTCGTAGAAGTCGCCGCCGACGAGCGCCCGCTGGTGGGCCGGGATGAAGACCGAGGCCATCGTCACGCCGCGCACCTCGGGCAGCGGCAACGGCAGCAGCGCCGAGCGCAGGATCTCGATGGTCCGCTGCTGCTCCGTCAGCTTCGACGACGATTCCAGCGCCACGGCGGCGTGCTTGCCGAACAGCCGCACGCGCTCCACGTCGTTCGGCGCGAACTCGCCCTTGCGCACCACGACCAGCGCGCCACCGACGCCCAGCGGCACGGCGAGCGCGCAGCCGAAGTCCTCCGGCACGCCCCAGCTGCCCTCACCCAAAGAGGTGATCCTCGTCAGGGTCGACGTGCCGGTCAGCACCTCGGAGATCTCCGAGGCGCGGCGGGGCGTGCGCGTGACCGTGGGCTCACCGCCGCCGCAACGCCACCATTCGAGGCGATCGCGTGTGGCGGGCACCACAGCCACGCAGTGCTCCCCCAGCAGTTCCGCCGCGAGCTGCACGATCGTCTTCAGCGTCACCTCGCGCGAGGTCCCGCCGGCGAGCTGCAGGTGGGCGTGGTCGAGCGCGGAGTCGGTGAAGTACCAGGCGCTCCAGCCGTCGCCCAGGTCGTGCTGGCGGCCCGCGACGTGCACGTCGAACTGCCCTCCGACGCCCAGCCGGGGGAACCGGTCGGCGGCCGCGGCGTTCCGCACGCGCACCACGCCGGCGTCGTCGACGACGAAGACGGCTTCGCGGAGCCCGTCCACCAGGCGCTGCCAGCCGTCGAGGTCGATCCCCACGGCGCTGCTCATCCGCTTCGGTCCAGCGCACTCGGCCGAATCATCACGGCCTCCTGCGGGTAGTTGGCGTGCATCGCGGCATCAAGTTACCTCGCTCCCAACCTAACGTGGCAGGCTTGGCTGCGACCACCGAGGCACGGAGGCTTGGAGTGACCACGGCCAACGAAGAGACGGACGCGACCCTCGAACGGGTTCTCTCCGCCATGAGAGACCTGCGTGACGGCAACTTCCGCCGCAGGCTCGTGGTGCCGGGGAGCGGGCCCGTCTCGGCGCTCGCGGACGTGTTCAACGAGATCGCGGAGCGCAACCAGTGGCTCGCCGGTGAGCTGGGCCGGGTCCGCCAGGCGGTGGGCCAGGAGGGCAGGCTCACCGAACGGGTGGCGCCCGCGGGCACCGCCGGGGGCTGGTCGCTGATCGCCGACTCGGTGAACGGCCTGGTCGAGGACCTGATGAGGCCGACGACGGAGCTGAGCCGCGTGCTCGCCGCCGTCGCCGAGGGCGACCTGACCAAGCGCATGTCGGACCAGACGCTGCGCGGTGAGTTCGCGACGCTCGGCTCGACCGTGAACGGCCTGGTCGACCAGCTGTCGAGCTTCGCCGACGAGGTCACCCGCGTCGCCCGCGAGGTCGGCACCGAGGGCCAGCTGGGCGGTCAGGCGAAGGTCCCCGGCGTCGCCGGCACCTGGCGAGACCTCACCGACAACGTCAACTCGATGGCGAACAACCTGACCAACCAGGTCCGCAACATCGCCTCGGTCGCCACCGCCGTCGCGAACGGCGACCTGACGCAGAAGATCACGGTCGACGTCTCCGGCGAGATGCTGGAGCTGAAGAACACGCTGAACACGATGGTCGACCAGCTCTCGTCGTTCGCGGACGAGGTCACGCGTGTCGCCCGCGAGGTCGGCACGGACGGCAAGCTGGGCGGCCAGGCGAAGGTCCCCGGCGTCGCCGGCACCTGGCGCGACCTCACCGACAACGTGAACTTCATGGCGGAGAACCTGACGACCCAGGTCCGCAACATCGCCCAGGTCACGACCGCGGTCGCGCAGGGCGACCTGACCCAGAAGATCACCGTCGACGCGCGCGGCGAGATCCTGGAGCTCAAGTCGACGATCAACACCATGGTCGACCAGCTCAGCGCGTTCGCCGACGAGGTCACCCGCGTGGCCCGCGAGGTCGGCTCGGACGGCCGCCTCGGCGGTCAGGCGCAGGTCCCGGGCGTCGCGGGCACGTGGCGCGACCTCACCGAGTCGGTGAACGTCATGGCGAACAACCTGACGACCCAGGTCCGCAACATCGCCTCGGTGACCACCGCCATCGCGCGCGGCGACCTGACGCAGAAGATCACCATCGACGCGCGCGGCGAGATCCTCGAGCTCAAGACCACGATCAACACGATGGTCGACCAGCTGTCGAGCTTCGCCGACGAGGCCACCCGCGTCGCCCGCGAGGTCGGCACCGAGGGCCGCCTCGGCGGCCAGGCGACGGTGCCGGGCGTCGCCGGCACGTGGCGCGACCTGACCGACAACGTCAACTTCATGGCGAACAACCTGACCAACCAGGTCCGCAACATCGCCCACGTCGCCACCGCCGTCGCGAACGGCGACCTCTCGCAGAAGATCACCGTCGACGCGCGCGGCGAGATCCTCGAGCTGAAGTCCACCCTGAACACGATGGTGGACCAGCTCAGCTCGTTCGCCGAGGAGGTCACCCGCGTCGCCCGCGAGGTCGGCACCGACGGCCGCCTCGGCGGTCAGGCCCGCGTGCAGGGCGTCGCCGGCACGTGGAAGGACCTGACCGACAACGTCAACCTGATGGCGGACAACCTGACCGACCAGGTCCGCAACATCGCCGCCGTCGCCACCGCCGTCGCGAACGGCGACCTGTCGAAGAAGATCACCGTCGAGGCGAAGGGCGAGGTCGCGACCCTCGCCGACACCCTCAACGGCATGGTCGACACGCTGCGCGCGTTCGGTGACGAGGTCACCCGCGTCGCCCGCGAGGTCGGCACCGAGGGCATCCTGGGCGGCCAGGCGCGCGTGTCCGGTGTGGCCGGCACGTGGAAGGACCTCACCGACTCGGTGAACTTCATGGCGGACAACCTGACCAACCAGGTCCGCAACATCGCCCAGGTCACCACCGCCGTCGCCCAGGGCGACCTGACGAAGAAGATCGACGTGTCGGCCCGCGGCGAGATCCTCGAGCTCAAGACCACGATCAACACGATGGTCGACCAGCTTTCGTCGTTCGCCGACGAGGTCACCCGCGTCGCCCGCGAGGTCGGCACGGAGGGCAAGCTCGGCGGCCAGGCCGAGGTCGACGGCGTGGCCGGCACGTGGTCGAAGCTGACCGACAACGTGAACCAGCTGGCCTCGAACCTCACGACCCAGGTCCGCGCGATCGCCGCGGTCGCCACCGCCGTGACCGCGGGCGACCTGACCAGGCAGATCACCGTCGACGCGTCCGGCGAGCTCGCGGAGCTCAAGGACAACGTCAACCAGATGATCGCGAACCTGAAGGAGACGACCAGGGCCAACCGCGAGCAGTACTGGCTCAAGACGAACCTGGCGCGCCTGTCCGGCCTCATGCAGGGCCACCGCGACCTGCGCGCGCTGGCGTCGTTGATCATGAGCGAGCTGACGCCGCTGGTCAGCGCCCACCACGGCGCGTTCTTCCAGATCGAGGAGGACGACTCCAAGCAGACCCTGGAGCTCACCGCCTCCTACGGCTTCCGCCTGGACGGCGCCCGCACCACCCGCGTGGCGATGGGCGAGTCGCTGGTCGGCCAGTCCGCCCTGGAGAAGAAGACGATCCTGGTCAAGGAGGTGCCGGGCAACTACCTGACGGTCTCCTCGGCCCTGGGCGAGTCGGCCCCGGTCAACCTCGTGATCCTGCCGATCCTGTTCCAGGGCGAGACCCTGGGCGTGATCGAACTGGCCTCCCTGAACGAGTTCTCCGACGTCCACCTCGACCTCCTGGACCAGCTCAAGGAGGCCATCGGCGTCAACGTGAACACGCTGCTGGCCAACTCCCGCACCGACGCCCTCCTCGTCGAGTCCCAGCGCCTCACGACCGAACTGAGGGCCGGTTCCGAGGAACTGGAGGACCGCGCCCGCCAGCTGCAGACGGCGTCGAAGTACAAGTCCGAGTTCATGGCGAACATGTCCCACGAACTCAGGACACCGCTGAACTCGCTGCTGATCCTCGCGAAGCTGCTGGCCGACAACCTCGACGGCAACCTCAACCCGAAGCAGGTCGAGTTCGCCCGCACGATCCACTCGTCGGGCTCCGACCTCCTGCAGCTCATCAACGACATCCTCGACCTCACCAAGGTCGAGGCGGGCCACATGACGCTGCACGAGGACCCGGTCCGCCTGGACGAACTCGTCCGCTACGTCGAGACCCTCTGCCTGCCGCTGACGGCGGAGAAGAACCTGGAGTTCTCCGTCCGCGTCGACCCGAACGTGCCGGAAACCCTCCACACGGACGAGCACAGGCTTCAGCAGATCCTCAGGAACCTGCTCTCGAACGCCGTGAAGTTCACCCACGACGGCGGCATCCGCCTGCACGTCCGCATGGACGACCCGTCCACGGTGGCCTTCGACGTCCACGACACGGGCATCGGCATCCCGGCCGAGAAGCTGGCCGTCATCTTCGAGGCCTTCCAGCAGGCGGACGGCACCACGTCCCGCAAGTACGGCGGCACGGGCCTGGGCCTGTCCATCAGCCGTGAGCTGGCACAACTGCTCAACGGCGCCCTCAGGGTCCGCTCCGAACCGGGCATCGGCTCGACGTTCACCCTCTGCCTGCCCCTCGGCAAGGTCGTCCCGGAGGCGGTGGTCCTCCCCGAACCCACCCCGATCGTCACCCCGGCGCCGGTCGTGGCCCCCTCGGGCTCAATGCGCTTCCACGGCGAGAAGGTCCTGGTCGTCGACGACGACCTGCGCAACGTCTTCGCCCTGACCAGCGTGCTCGAACTCCACGGCCTGGAGGCGATCTTCGCCGACAACGGCATCACGGGCGTACGGGCGCTCGAACAGTACGACGACGTGGCGATCGTCCTGATGGACATCATGATGCCCGAGTTGGACGGCAATGCGACGATTTCGGCCATCCGGGCGATGGAACGGTATGCCGATCTGCCGGTCATCGCCGTGACGGCGAAGGCGATGAAGGGTGACCGCGAGAAATCTCTCGCTTCCGGGGCCACCGATTACGTCACCAAACCGGTGGACACCGAACACCTGATGCGTCTTATCGCCTATTACTTGGGCGTGACGGCAGAGGCGTGACGACGGGAAACGGGTGGCCGCCGGACGCAAGTGCGAAGCCGAAGGCGAGCCACTCGTTCCTTGCTTTGAGCAGCGGCGATGGCCCGACCAAGGCGGCAAGGGAATGGCCCGGCCACCTCCACCGGAAAGCGGCAGGGCAATGCGAGCCGCACCGCAGCCGTCAATCAGCACCGGCCAGGACTCGTCAATCCCAATGCCGCGTTCTCAAAGCGTCAATCCCAATGCGGCGATCTCAATGCGGCGTTTCCACGGCTTCCTGCACCGCCACGTCCACCGACTCGAACAGGCTCAACACCTCAGCCACGTCCGCCAACTCGAACAACCGCCGGACCGGCCCCTGAGCCGCGGCGATCCGCAACTGCCCGCCGGCCTCCAGCAACCGCCGGTGCCAGTCCAGCACCAGGGCGAGCCCGGTCGAGTCCATGAAGTCGAGCTGCGCCAGGTTCAGCACGGCGTGCGACCCGGTGACGTCCGCGTCCAGCCGCGCGGACAGCACGGGCACGGTGTCGATGTCCAGTTCCCCGGCGACGGCGAGCACACGCCATCCCCGCTGGACCTCGCTGCCGACGTTGAGCTCCATCGTCGCCGTTCCTTCCGCCACGCCCGACTCGTGCGACCAAATCGTGCAGCACGACGTCCGAGCATGCGACCACCGGGGGGCTGAAAGATCCGGACGAGGCGCCGGATGTGCGACGATGCGCCTGTGCTGAACGACCCACTGGCAGAGGTGCGGGTGATCCTGACCGCCGAGGGCGGTTCGTGCGCTCGCGCACGTCAGGTGGTGCGCGAGGCCGCGACCTCGTGGGAGTTGTCCGAGGACCTGTCCGACGACGCCCAGCTCGTGGTGACGGAGCTGGTGTCGAACGGCATCGACCACGGTGAGGGCCCCATCACACTGACGGTGAGCCGCAAGGCCGGCGGGATGCTGGTAGAGGTGCACGACGAGTCGTCGCGGATGCCCCAGGTCAGACCCGTCGACCCCAACAGCGCGCGCGGGCGCGGCATGCAGCTGGTGCAGGCCCTGAGCGTGCGCTGGGGCGCGGAGCGGCAGAACGACGGGAAAGTGGTCTGGGCTCAGCTAGAAGGCTGAAAACGGGGTACCTGACCCGGTATGACCGCACTTCCGCCCGACCCCGACCCGAACCGCACGCCCGGCCTGGAACCCGGCGGTGGCGTCCGCCCGGGAGACACCCCGCCGGACTCGGGTTCGACCACCGGGGGTCTCACCCACCACGAGAAGACCCCGCCCACGGCGACCGCCGGGCGCATTGTGATCGCGATCATCGTGCTGTTCGCGGTGCTGGTGGCCGCGATGCTGCTGACCCGCGCTTTCCTGCTCGCCTAGGACGGTTCCGCACCGGCCGGACCGGCGTCGTCCAGGTTGTGGTCGTCGCACGATGGCGCGTACGGTCGGTGCGGACGGGAGTCCTTATGAATCAGCTTCGCCAGAGAACTACCTATGTCCAGTCCATTCCGATCGTCGCGCTGACCGGCGAGATCGACATGATGTCCTCGGCACCGGTGACCAGCAGGCTCGCCGAGTTGCTCGACCGCAAGCCGCCCGCCCTCGTCATCGACCTCCGCGAGGTGCGCTTCTTCGGGTCCGAGGGGATCCGCGCGCTGGTGGAGGCCCAGGCCCAGGCCGACGAGCTCGGCATCAAGTTCGGTGTCGTGAGCGACACCAGGATCGTGTTGCGCCCGTTGCAGATGACGGCCGTCGACCAGTTGTTGCTGTTGTTCGACGACGTCGACGACGCGGTGACGGCGCTGAGCGCCTAGTCCTCAGGCCGCGGACGAGCCCCGTGCGCGGGAGCGTTCGACGAGCGAGAGCAGCAGGCCCTCCTTCGTGGACCACGGTGAGATGTCCACGACGTCGTGCCCCGAGACCCTCATCAACCCCTCCGCCACCACCGCGCCCGCGAGCGACTGCCGGGCCCGGTGGCGGGAGATCCCCGGCA
The DNA here is from genome assembly GCF_024125735.1 of Lentzea sp. HUAS12. Taxonomy (NCBI): domain Bacteria; kingdom Bacillati; phylum Actinomycetota; class Actinomycetes; order Pseudonocardiales; family Pseudonocardiaceae; genus Lentzea; species Lentzea sp. HUAS12. Next base: position 250,480 of record NZ_CP099738.1, on the reverse strand, counting down.
GCGCCGCCCGTTCGCGCACGGACAGCTTCGCGAGACGCGGGATCCACTTCTCCAGGTCCTTGAGCCGCAACTGGCGGGCCGCGTAGGTGCCGCTGCGGGCGCCGGCGAGGCGGGCCAGCTGCTCGAACACCTTCGAGCAGCCGACCGCGCGATCGCTCTCCCCCCAGGGGAACGCGGTCTCGAGCCGGTCGGCCACCTCGGACCGCATGTCGGCGACCGTGAGGCCGGCCCGCGTCAACGTCCTCGCCCCCAGGGGCAACGACACCGCGCGCTCGGGCTCCGCCCCGGAGCCGGCCGCCAGTTCGACCGTGCCGCCACCGACGTCCAGCACCACCATCGAACCCGCGCTCCAGCCGAACCAGTGGCGGGCGGCGGTGTACGACAGACGCGCTTCTTCCTTGCCGGACAACACCTTCAGCTCGACACCGGTGCGTCTGGCGACCTTGCGGATGACCTCGGCCGAGTTCGAGCTGTCCCGGACGGAGGAGGTAGCAAAGGGCAGGAACGGGACGTCGCCTGCCTTCTTGCGAGCGGCCAGGACGGCCGCGCAGAGGGAGTCGACGCCGGCGCCGCTGATCGCCCCGCGGGCGTCGAGCTCGCGGTCGAGCCGCAGCCGGACCTTGTGGGACACCCGCGGACGCATCAGGTCTCGTTCCACGACCACCAGGTGTGCGCTGAAGCACCCGACGTCCAGAACTCCGACCGACATCCGCCACCTTCCCTCTGCCAAGTCTTCTTTACCTCATCGGTGGCCATTGTGCGGAACCGTGGGCCCGATCAGGCGAACTTCGCCCGATGAGATGCGTTACAGTCACCGAATGTCACTGGCGGAGATACCTTCCCGGCTCGAACGCGCCCTCGGCAAGGCACAGTCCGGTGTCATCGTGCTCGCGGTGACAGGTCTCTCCTCGGACGTGGCCAAACAGTCGTGGCTGTCGGCCTCGTCCGTGGTCACGCTCTCCTCGACGGTGCCGTCCACGTCCGCGACGGCGCTGCTGACGGCGGTCACCGGCGTCCCCGCCGACGTCCACCGGGTGCCGGGAACGGTGTACCGCAACGGATCCGGCCTCGTCCACGCGATCAACGGCACGCCCGCGATCCCGGACCTGCCGACCGTGCTGGAACGCCACGGGGCGACCGTGCTGGCCAGGGAACTCGATCTCCTCGAAGGCACCTGGGCCCAGGCGCTGCTGCGGGGCTGCACCCGTGTACCCGCTCCCGCCCGGCACAAACTCTCCGCGCAGGCCGAGGATCCGCCGCTGCTCGTGGCCAACGTCGTCGCCGATCTCGACAAGGCGCAGGAGGACTCCCGGTTCCTCTGGACCTACGTGAACATCGACGACCACGTGCACCGCCACGGGTACGACGAGTCGGTGCACGAGGCCATGCTCCGTCTGGACGCGCACGCTTCCCGTTGGGCCGCAAAGGGTTGGACCGTCGTCGCGCATTCGGACCACGGCATGGTCGCGGTCGACCCGGACCCGGAGCTCGTCGAGGCCTGGGACGCGATCGTGCGCGAGGAGTGCGTGATCCCGTCCGGCGGCGCGGGGCGCACGCGGTGGCTCTACCCGAAGGCGGACCGCCTGGAGGCCGTTTTCGACCGCGTGGCAACGACTCTGGGCGACACGGCGACCGTCCACCACGCCACCGACCTGGGCCTGCCGCAGCCGGAGGCCGGGCCCGTCGTCGCGGTGGCCGCGTCACCGCGGTTCCCGATCCCGGACCCGTCCGCGCGCTACGAGCACGGCGGCCTGACCCGCGACGAGATCGACGTCCCCTTCGCGGTCTGGCAGGCCGTACAGTGAGTGCGTGCACGTCGAATTCTCCAGCAGCATAAGGGAAATCGATCCTGCCGATTGGGACGCGGTGGTCCGCCGAGCGGGCGCACCGGTCTTCTACCAGCACGCGTACGTCAGCGCGTACGAACGGCTGCCGCTCACGGAGGTGGACGCGTTCGCGTACTTCGTGGTGCGCGACGCCGACAGGGCGGTCGCCGTCGCGCCCGCCTACCTCCAGACAGCGGCGAAACCGTTGCGCCGCCTGCACGAGGCGTATCCGGAGGCGGCCGGGCAGCCCGCTCTGCTCAGCCCGTCCTGGCACTGCTACGACGCGCACGTGCCCGCCACCGCGGACGTGCTGCCGAGGCTGCTGGACACGATGAACCGCACGGCGTCGATCCTCGGCGCGCGCTGGTGCGGGTTCATGAACGTCCAGCGCGGCGGCGCCCTGTCGCACGGTCTGCGGGCGGCCGGTCTGCCCGCACGTCACCTCAACGACAGGTGGGTCACCGGGCTCACCACGTACGCGCACTACCTCGCGAGCCTGAGCCCGCGCGCCAGGGCGAACCTCCGGCGCAACGAGCGGAGGGCGCGGGAGGCCGGCGTCACCAGCGAGGTCCTCCCGGTCCACCTCGCCTCGCTCGACGAGATCACGCTGCTCTGCGTCAAGACCGCCAGCCGGTTCGAGAACAACGGCTACCACCCCGGCACCACCTTCCCGAGGTTCGTGACGGCCCTGGACGACCTCGCGCACGTGATCGAGGTGCGCCAGCGCGGCAGGCTCGTCGCGGCCGGCGTCTGCCTCACCGACGCCACCCGGTTCCACACGTGGACGTGCGGCGTCGACTACGCCGTCGAAGGCGGCTACAGCCCGTTCGCCGTGCTGTTCGCCGAGTCGGTGAAGCTCGCGATCCGCCTGGGCAAGTCGATCCTCGAGGACGGCAGGGACAACGCGGCCTTCAAGCGGCGCCACGGGTTGAGGCCGTGCCATTTGGACGCTGTTCTGCACCGCGTCTGGCCCGCCGGCTGTTCACCTCCGTGAACCATTCCGCTTACAACGTCGGAATGCAGCGAGTTCACGTACATGACCGCCTTTGCGCTGTTCAGAGGCCCAGAAGAAGCATTTCCGCGCACCTTTACAGCGCTTGATCAGGTCTGGCACTGTGTCGCCGGGCGCATTACGAGAAAGGGACTGGACGGTCTCGTGAACCTGTCTCGACGCACCCTGCTGGCGTCCGCCGCGGCCACCCCGCTGCTCACCGGAGCGGGAGTCGCCCTGGGCGCGGGAGAAGCAGCCGCTTCGCCCGCCACGCTCCGCGCGGCCCTCGACCACGGCAACTCGAAGCTGAAGGCGGTCGCGCCCGGCATCACGTCGTTCCCGGAGATCACCCGAGCCGAGAAGTGGACCTACGTCGCCGACGGCGGCTGGGTCGGCGGCTTCTGGCCGGGCACGCTGTGGCTCGCACACCTCGACAGCGGCGACGCGCAGTTCCGCGCGCTCGCCGAGGCCGCCTGCGACAGGCTGGCTCCGCGCCGCCTCGACCCCCGCGACCACGACCTGGGGTTCCTCTTCTACCCGTCGTGGATCACGGCCTACCGGCTCACCGGCGCGACCAAGTGGCGTGACGGCGCCGTCGAAGCCGCGAACACGCTGATCCAGCGCTGGAACGCCACCGGGAAGTTCATCCGCGCGTGGGGCAGGATCGGCACGCCGGGCAACGCGGGCCGGGTCATCATCGACACGATGATGAACCTGGACCTGCTCGCGTTCGCCACCGAGCAGACCGGCGACCGGAAGTTCCTCGACATCGCGATCGCCCACGCCAGGACGACGCAGACGCACTTCCTGCGCGCGGACGGCTCGACCCCGCACGTGTTCGACTTCGACCCCGACACCGGCGCGGCCGTCGGCCCGAACACCGTGCAGGGCTACAGCCCCACGTCGTCCTGGTCGCGCGGCCAGGCGTGGGGCATCTACGGCTTCACGACGATGTACCGCCGCACGGGCCTGCGCGAGTTCCGCGACACCGCGCGCCGGATGGCCGACTACGCGCTGTCGGTGCTCACCCCGGACAGCGTGCCGGTGTGGGACTACCGCTCCCCGTTGGGCCCCAACGACGTCAAGGACTCGTCGGCGGGCGCGATCATGGCGTGCGGCCTGCTCGACCTCGCGAAGGCGACCGGCACCGACCGCTACCGCGAGCGGGCGTTGAAGATCCTCGACGGCCTGGTCGGCACCTGCCTGACGACCAGGTCGTCGCGGGCCGAGGCGATCCTGGCCCGCGGCACCCGCAACCGCCCGGCCGAGGACGGCGTGGAGGTCTCGCTGCCGTACGGCGACTACTACCTGTACGAGGCGATCCTGCGGGTGCTCAAGCCCGCGCAGATCGCCAGGGCGATCGGTCTCTAGGACCTACTGCTCGACCACCTTCGCCGTCGGCCCGTTGTTCCAGGTCGCTTCCAGCCTGGACAGCCGGCCGGCGGCGTTGCGGAAGTTCACCACCAGCGGCCCGCCGGGCTGCTCCACCGACACCGAGTACCCGTCCGCGGGGGTCGCAGACAGCGCCTGCACCCCCTGCGGCCGGTACCGCACGACCACGTCGCCGCCGCGCAGGTTGAAGGCGTGCACGTAGGACCCGTCCGCCTGCCACTCCCCCTGCGGCGACGGCGATTGAGCCGAGGTGGGACGCGCATCCGTACTACTGGGAGGAACCGGAACAGTCGTAGTGACCACAGGAGGCCTGGTGGACGAGGTCGTGACGGGCGGCGTGCCCGCGGAGGGACCGGAGTCGGGCGGCGGGACGGTGAGCGAGGTGACCGTCGGCATCGGCAGCACGGCCGACTCCGTGGTGGCCTCCAGGGCGGCGACCGGTGCGGGCTCCATCGCCCACCGGATGCCGAACCAGGAGAGGCCGACGGCGACCGTGGTCACCAGCGCCCAGGCGACCAGGTATCCGACGGACCTTCTCACTGCGGCGATCCTCCCGTAGCGGCTCATGGCATCAGTGCTGCTGGTCGAAGACGACCCGGTGGTGCGGGCGGCGATCACGCGCGCCCTCACCGGCCAGGGCCACATCGTGCACGGTGTCGCGCTCGCGATCGAGGCCTTGCGCGAAGTCACCGCCAACGACTACGACGTCGTGGTGCTCGACCTCGGGCTTCCCGACCTCGACGGCGGTGACGCGTTGAGGATGATCCGAGGCGTCACGAACACCCCGGTGGTCATCGCGACCGCCCGCGACGACGAGGCCGGGATCGTCCGGCTGCTCAACGCGGGCGCCGACGACTACCTCGTCAAACCCTTCTCGAGCGAGATCCTCGAAGCCCGGCTGCAGGCGGTGCTGCGGCGCGCCCGCGACACCAGGCAGCTCGTGATCGGCGGCCTCGAGATCGACGTGAACCTCCGCAGGGCCGCGGTGGACGGTCAGGAGCTCTCCTTGACGCACAAGGAGTTCGAGCTGCTCTCCTACCTCGCGGCACGGCAGGGGGAGGTGGTGCCGCGGGCGGAGATCCTCGCCAACCTCTGGCCGTCCCACCGCGACGACCAGACGCTCGACGTCCACCTGTCGTGGCTGCGCCGCAAGCTCGGTGAACGGGCCGCGCAGCCGCGGTACCTGCACACCGTGCGAGGAGTGGGTGTGCGTCTGGTCGACCCCAGATGAGGCGCTCACTGGTGCTGGTCGCTCTCGCGGCGACCAGCATGGTGGCGCTGGCGTTCCTGATCCCGCTCGCGATCGTCGTGAAGAACGCCGCGTACACCCGCGCCCTGGGCGAGGCCGAGAAGCAGGCGAACGCGATGACGCCCGCGTTGCTGATCACCCGCAGGCCGCAGGAGATCCGCCAGGCGATCAGGAGCACCCGCTACGGCGCCCAGCAGCGGCTGGCCGTGCACCTGAGCTCCCCGGCGGGCACCTACGGCTACTCGCACATCACCGCGGCGGACCTCCAGGAGGCGCAGAACGTCGCGACCGCGTCCACTGTGGAACGGCCCGACGGCGTGGCCTACCTGCAACCGCTCGCCACCAGCGAGAACGGACTCGCGATCGTCGAGGCGTTCGTGCCGCACGAGCAGCTCACCCGCGGCGTGGTCGGCACCTGGTGGGTGCTGGCGGGCGTCGCGGTCGGCCTGGTCGCCGGGTCGGTGCTCGTCGCCGACCGCCTGGGCGCGCGGGCCGTGAGGGCCACCCGCGCGCTGGCCGAGGGCGCGCGGCGGATGGGGCAGGGGGATCTCACGGCCCGCGTGCCGGTCAAGGGGCCTCCCGAACTCCAGGAGGTCGGCAAGGCCTTCAACGCCATGGCCGAACGCGTGCGGCACCTGCTCGCCGCCGAGCGCGAGGTGGTCGCCGACCTGTCGCACCGCCTCAGAACGCCTCTCACGGCCCTCCTCCTGGACGCGGACACCCTTGGGAGTGGTCCGGGCGCGGACCGGGTCCGGGAGGCCGTCCAGGGCCTCGAGAGGGAGGTCGACGAGATCATCAAGGTCGCGCGCTCGGGCCTGCAGCCCGACGAGAGCGGCGCCGACGCGGCGGACGTGGTGCGCGACCGGCTGGTGTTCTGGTCCGCGCTCGCCGACGACCAGGAGCGGCCGTGGACGGTCCGGGGCGCCGACCGGCCCACGCCCGTGCCGATCCCCCGCCCCGACCTGGCCGCCGCGCTGGACGCGTTGCTGGGCAACGTCTTCCGCTACACGCCGGAGGGCACCCGGTTCGCCGTGACGCTGGTGCACCAGGCCGATCTCGTGGCCCTGGTGGTCGAGGACGCCGGTCCGGGCATCGCGGACTCCCGGCAGGCGGTGCGGCGCGGGGCCAGCGGCGGCGGTTCCACCGGCCTGGGGCTCGACATCGCCCGCCGCGCCGCGGAGAGCACGGGAGGGTCTCTCCACGTCGACCGCGGGCCGCTGGGCGGTGCACGCGTGCAATTGAGGCTCCGGAGGTTCTAGGGGGCGGCAGGGGCCGGGAACGAACACCGCCGGCGGCGTGCGGACCGTGGGACGGGTCCGACGCCGCCGGCGGGCACCGGCCGGCCGCGCTGCACCGCTGCCGCACCACCGAGTCCCGAGCAGGAGGAGGGATCCCGATGAGCGGTGCGCGCCTGCCTTCCCACACCGGTGGAACGAGGTGGATCAGCCGGGGCTCTCGGCGCCTGGTGTGGGGGGGGTCCGGCGTATTCAGTGGGGTCTTGGCCGCTCTTTGCGAGCTGACATGAATTTAGCCGAGCACCGATCGGCACCAATCCACCGTTCAGACGATTAATGCATTTTAAATATCCTTAAGCTCGACTCCGCGAGTTAAATCAATTTAAAGGAACACAACTGCCACAAGACGCGACACCGAACGTGAACACCGGACCCGTTCCTTCACGAACTCACCGAACCGCCGGCCTCTTCACCCGTCCGCGGTTCGCCGGGAGACGATGTTGACCCGAGGTATCACAGAGCGGGCCTGACGCTATACTCACAGTGAGCGCCGAGCCCTCTCGTCGTGACCCGGACGTGACTTTTGACGGGTGAGTCAACCAGGGCATTGCTTCCCGCGTATACCCATGTAGATTCCCGCTCACCGTGACGGCCATTCGGGTGACCGCCACGGCTCGCGCGCCGCACGCGAAACGGAGGCAGCATGCAGGCGAACGCCCAGACCGCCCAGGTCGACGACCTGACACTCATCGCGCTTCCCACCGCGGTGAACTGCGCGGATCTGTTCGTGCGCTTCACCCTCGGTGAATGGCGCCTGCGCAACATGACCGCGGAGTGCTCGGCCGTCGCCTGTGCGCTGGTCGAGGCAGCCGTCGACTCGGCCGATCCCAAGACGTCGCGGCTGATCACGCTGCGACTGCGACTGACCGGCGACTACCTGGTCGTCGAGCTGGAGGCGGCCAGGTTCATCATGCCGCCGACCTCGCCGGACCTGCGCACCGGTGAGCTGCAGCTCGCCGGCGGCATCAAGCTGATCTGGTGCGAACTGCCGCTGCCGACGGGCGTGAACGCCAACGCGGTGCCGCTGCCCCGGCGCGAGAAGCGCCGCTCCCCCGCCGCCGAGGCGCTGGGCGACGAGCCGGACGTCGATCCCGAGCTCATCCAGCGCATCCTGTTCGGTCTCGGTGGCTCGATGGGCAACGGTCAGCAGCGCTGACGACTCGTTCCACCCACAAGGGCGCATTCTTCGATGAATGCGCCCTTGTGCTGTGTGCAGAAATTTTGGTGGATTTTTCCGGTGAATCGACAAAAGCACGACAAGGCCGAGCCCAGGAGGCATGGGCTCGGCCTTGCGGTTCTTCCGCGAACTCAGATGTTCTGGTTCGCGAAACCCTTGGTCGCGATCTTCGACAACATGCCCTGCCACACCGACGTGCTGGTGTGCGGGTCGCCGGTCACGCCGAGCGCGGACTTGAGGCCGTTGAACGCGGCCTGCGTGTTGGGACCCCAGATGCCGTCGATCGCGAGGCCTGCCGCGCGGAAGTTGTTGCAGGTGCCCTGGACGAACTTGGTGTCGGCCTCGGAGTCCTTGAGCACGCGCACCGGCATGCCGCCGAAGTCGGCGTGGATGTGGTCGCGGTGGTCGGCGTTGTACCAGCCGTCGAGCACGTAGCGGAACCGGCGGCGGGTCACGGCCTCCGTGGCGAGGTAGCGCTTGCGCAGCGCGGCGGTGCTCGACGCGTGGTGCTGGTCGAGCGGCGAGGTGACGTTGCCGTTGGACCAGCGGACGTGGTCGAGGTCCATCGCGGTGCCCGCGCCGTGCTGACCGGCCTTGTCGACGTAGAAGCCCGCCGAGACGATGTAGCTGATCGAGCCGTAGCTCGACGAGAGCGAACGCAGGTCGCGGATCCAGGCGACGAGCGCGGTGTAGAACGCGTCGGTGGCCTGCCAGTTGCGCGCGGTCGTGTTGCCGCGGTTCGAACGCCAGTAGTAGACGGGAGTGCCGTCGATCTTCTGGAACGTCATCATCGCGAGCGCGCCGACCTCGGCGGCCTCGATCTCGGCCGGCGTGTGCTGGTCGGCGGGCGTGGGCGCGGCACCGGCCAGGCCCGGCGCGATGGTGGACAGGCCGGCGAGACCGGCGACCGCGGCCGCGCCCGTGACGAAGCCGCGCCTGGTGACGTTGTTCTCGAACACCCCAGTACTCCCTCTGCGTCCAAGCCGGCGGCGGCAGGGGTGAAGGGCCTGTCTCACCCACCGGCCCGAGGGAGTCTAGGGATCTCGTCCGAACGGCGGAATCGCGCCTGACCTGCGTTTTTCCTCCGCCTTTACCGCACGGCGCCGAGCACGCGGACGAGGCTCTTCTCGGTGTCGGTGCCGAGCTTCTCGAGCGCGAGCTTCGCGACCGGCGCCCCGAACTTCGCGAGCCCGTTGAACTCGACGTGGGCGTGGTAGGCGATCCGGGTGGTGCCCGGCTCGGGCCCGGCGCTGATCGAGATGTCGTCGGTCGAGGTGGCGGTGTCGTTGCGGCCGACGAACTGCAGGCCGCGCTCGTCGTCGCGGGTCAGCTCGTAGACGAGCTCGGTCTTGCGGCCGAGGAACGACGACACGTTGCGCCAGCGCGAGCCGACCTCGACCGGGCCGTCGTCGAGGCGCGTGCAGGACACGGTGCCCGGATCCCACTGCTCGGCGCGGGAGAAGTCGCGCAGGTACTCCGTCACGCCCTCGGGCGTGGAGGCGACGGTGAACGTGCGCTCGACGTCCACACCGGACACGTGCGGCGAGTCGAACGACTGCGGCGCCAAGCGGAGCCGGTACTCGTCGACGAGCTCGGCCTGGCTCGCGGCGCGGTCCGCCAGCCGCTCGAGCCGCGTCTCGTCGAAGCTCCCGAGCCTGCGCAGCGTCCGCCAGAGCGCGGTCTTGCCCTCGATGCCGACGCGCAGCGCCTCCAGTTCGAGGACGTCGCTGAGCGGCGAGCGCCCGAGCACCCGGCCGTTCAGCTTGAGCCTGCCCGCCTTCTCGGTCAGCCAGCCGAGCGCCTCCTTGTGCGGACGCGACTCCACGCCGACCTCGCGCATGAAGTCGAGCAGTTCCTTGCGGTCGGCCTCGATGTCGTCCGCGAGAACCCGCAGTTCGGGATGCGTGCGGCTGATGCGGCGCGCGAGCTCGGTGCCCGCCGTCGCCCCGGCCAGGTGGTCGTTGAGGTAGATGCCCAGCAGCTCCGTGTTCACGCAGACCGGTTACCCCTGGTCAAACCTGCTTGCGCTCCAGCGCCCGCACGGGTTCGAGGATGATCGGCTGCGCGCGGCGGCCCGTGAGGAGGTTCCACGCCCACTGCGCCAGCACCGCGGCCCGGTTGCGCCACCCGACGAGGAACGCGATGTGCACGCCCGCCCACGCCGCCTTGCCGATCAGTCCCTTGAGCCGCAGCTTCTTGATGTCCGCGACCGCGTCACCGGGCGAGATGGTGGCCATCGTGCCGAGGTCGAGGTACCGGAACGGCTTGGCGCGCCGCCCCTGCAGCCGCGCCTTGATGACGCGCGCGACGTGGTGCCCCTCCTGCAGCGCGGGCTCGGCGATGCCGGGCAGGTCGTTGAGGTTGGCCATGTCACCGATCGCGAAGATCTCGTCGGTGACCGAGCAGTCCACCGGGTTCACCTTGATCCGGCCCTTGCGGTCGGTCTCGGCCCCCGTCTGCTCGGCCAGCTGCCGCGCGAGCGGCGAGGCCTGCACCCCGGCGGCCCAGATGATCGTCTTGGCCTCGACCCGGTCCCCGTCCTTGGTGGTGAGCCCCTCGGAGTCGATCGACTCGACCATCGCCCCGGTCATCACCGTGACGCCGAGACTTTCGAGCTTCGACCGCGCATGATCGCGCAGCGGCGGCGAGAACGGCGGCAACACGTGCGGCACCGCGTCCATCAACGTGATCCGGACGTCCCGCGGGTCGATCTCCCGGAACTGCCCCTTCAACGCCCGCCGGGCGAGGTCCGCGAGCTGCCCGGCCAACTCGACCCCGGTGGGCCCGGCCCCCACGATCGCGAACGACAACCACTGCTTCGGATCGTCCGCCGCGACCGCCGTCTCGAACGCCCGGAGGAGCTTCGAACGCAGGTCCACGGCCTGCTCGAGCGTCTTCATCGGCGGCGCCGCCTCGGCCCACTCGTCGTGCCCGAAGTAGCTGTCCCGAGAGCCCGCCGCCACCACCAGCGTGTCGTACTCGACGTGACTCGACCGCCCGTCCGGCAGATCGACGTGCACCAGCCTGGCGGCCGTGTCGAACCTGGTCACCTCCCCCAGCAACACGTGGGCGTTGCGCTGCTTGCGCAGGATCGCCCGGAACGCCGGCGCGATGTCACCGGCGGGCAGCAACGCCGTCGCCACCTGGTACAGCAACGGCTGGAACAGGTGGTGGTTGGTGCGGTCGATCAACGTGACCTCGGCGTCCGCGCGCTTCAACCCGCGCACCACGCCCAGACCGCCGAACCCACCTCCGACAACGACTACCCGGTGCTTGCTCATGGGGGACGCATACCCGCTGAGGGCGCCACGTATCCGGGCACGCTCCAGTTCGCCCGAAGGAAGCCGGTGGGGAGCCGGGCGGGGAGCCTGGGCGCACGCGCGTCACGGCACGCACGGTGGGCCCCACCACCACGCAGCTCGCGCCACACACACCGCCACGTCACGCGTTCTTACTGCACCTGCGGCCGCCCGCACGCCCGCCGCCACACACGAGGCCACGCACGCACCCACCACCCGCACGTCACGCCATACACGCACCGCATCGCGTCCCCACACCCCTGCTACGCGCGCACGCCCGCCACCACACGTCACCCACGGCCATCTCATCCACGCCCGCTCCGCTTCACCACCCATCCCGCCTCACCACCCGACCGCACCACCCACCCGGCCTCATCACCCGACCGACCCCACGACCCGACCGCCCGCCCCGAACACCCCTCGACCCCACCCCCCAGCCCCGCATACCCACCCCCAACCCGGGTATCCGCCTCCATGACCACCACCGCTGACCAGTCGCTCTGGCTCGCCGCCCTCCCGCCGGCACCCCGCCCCCCGCTGACCGGCGAGCACACCTACGACGTGACCGTGGTCGGCGGCGGCATCACGGGCCTCACCACCGCCCTCCTGCTCAAGCGGCGCGGCCTGCGCGTCGTGGTGCTGGAGGCCGCCCAGGTCGCCTCAGGTGTGTCGGGCAACAACACCGCCAAGGTCACCGCCCTGCAGTCCACCGTGTACTCGCAGATCCGCAGCCGGCACGGGCTGGCCGCCGCCACCGACTACGCCACCGCCTCGCTCGCGGCCGTGGCGCAGGTCGCGACCCTCGCCGAAGGCATCGACTGCGACCTGCGCCAGTCGCCCGCCATCACGTACGCGTTCACCGAGGCCGAGGTGCGCGACGTCGACAACGAGTTGATCGCCGCCCGCCAGGTCGGGTTGCCGGTGCGGGCCACCACGGACGTCGGCCTGCCGTTCGAGGTGCACGCGGCGGTGCGGCTCGACGACCAGCTCAAGCTGCACCCCGTCAAGTACCTGCGGGGGCTGGCCGACCAGATCGACGGTGACGGCAGCCTGGTGTGCGAGAACAGCCGCGTGCTCGACGTCAGCGGCAACCGGGTGTCCACTTCGGATGGTCACGTCGACGCCGAGAAGATCGTGATGGCGACGCACTACCCGACGTTGGACCGCGGTGTGTACTTCGCACGCCTCGAGCTCACGCGCGCCTACTGCATCGCGGCCAGGGTCGGCTCGCCGCCCGAGGCGCTCGCCATCAGCACCGGCAGTCCGTCGTGGTCGATCTCGGCGCACGAGGACAAGCTCATCCTCGCCGGGCAGAGCCACCCGACGGGGAAGACCGTCGTGGAGCCGTTCCGGCGTCTGGAGGACTTCGCCCGCGAGCACTGGCAGGTCGAGGAGGTCACGCACCGCTGGTCGGCGCAGGACCCGACGGCCTACGACCACCTGCCGATGATCGGGAGCTACACGCCCGGCAACACGACCGTGTTCACCGCCACCGGGTACATGAAGTGGGGCCTGACCAGCGGCACGTTCGCGGCGGCGCTGCTCGCGGACCTCGTCACCGGCAAGCCGAACGCGCTCGCCGAGCGCTTCAGCCCGCACCGGGTGTCGCTGAAGTCGGTGCCCACGCTGCTGCGCAAGAACGCCGAGGTCGCCGCGGAGATGGTCGGCGACAGGGTGATGCCCGCCGACGCCACCTCCAGCGAGGACCTGCTGCCCGGTCACGCCCACGTCATCCGCGACGGCCTCGGCAAGACCGGCGTCTACCGCGACGAGAGCGGGAAGCTGCACGGCGTGTCCATGCGCTGCACGCACCTCGGTTGCCTCGTGCGGTTCAACGCCGCCGAACGCAGCTGGGACTGCCCGTGCCACGGCTCGCGGTTCGACGTCGACGGCGAGGTGCTGGAAGGACCCGCGACCAAGCCCTTGCCCCGCAAGGAACCCCGCTAGCTCTTCGCCACGAGCGTCAGCACGTCGTACTTCGCGACCGACTCGCCCTTCTGGTTCGTCACGTCCGCGTCCCACCGGACCTCGCCGTACTCCTGGTCCTCGCGCGGCGTGATCTGCTTGACCGTCAACGTCACCGTCAGCTCGTCGCCGGGGAACGTGGGCGTGACGAACCGCAGGTTCTCCAGGCCGTAGTTCGCGAGCACCGGTCCGGGCTCCGGCGAGACGAAGAGGCCCGCCGCGAACGACACCACGAGGTAGCCGTGCGCGACCCGGCCGCCGAAGAACGGGTTCGCGGCGGCGGCCTCCTCGTCCATGTGCGCGTAGAACGTGTCGCCGGTGAACGACGCGAAGTGCTCGATGTCCTCCAGCGTCACCTCGCGTGGCCCGGCCACGACCGTGTCGCCCACACGGAGTTCGGCCAGCGTCTTGCGGAACGGGTGCACGGCGTCGTCACGACGTGGCGCGCCCGTGACCCAGCGGTTCGTGATGGCACCCAACGCGCGCGGGCTGCCCTGCACGGCCGTGCGCTGCATGTGGTGCAGCACGCCGCGCATGCCTCCCATCTCCTCACCGCCACCGGCCCGGCCGGGACCGCCGTGCACGAGCATCGGCAGCGGTGAGCCGTGCCCGGTCGACTCGGCGGCGTCCTCGCGGTCCAGCACCAGCAACCGCCCGTGCCACGGCGCCACGCCGATCACGACGTCGCGCACGAAGTCCGTGTCGGCGGACACGATCGACCCGACCAGCGACCCGGCACCGCGGGCGGCCAGCGCCACGGCGTCGTCGACCGACGTGTACGGCATCAGCGTCGACACCGGCCCGAACGCCTCGACCTCGTGCGGCTGCACGGCGTCCGCCGCGGCGCGCAACAGCATCGGCGACATGAACGCGCCGCGCTCGGCATCCGCGTCCACAAGAGACAGAGGGCCGTCGCCGTAGACGACAGAAGCGTTCTCCCGCAACGCCTTGAGCGACCGGAGCACCTCCTCGCGCTGCTCCAGGCCGGCCAGCGCACCCATCTTCACCGACTTGTCCGCGGGGTTGCCGATCACGACCTCGGCCAGCTTCGCCGCCGTCGCCTCGGCCACCGCGTCCACCAGTGACCCGGGCACCAGCGCGCGCCGGATCGCCGTGCACTTCTGCCCGGCCTTGGTCGTCATCTCCGCCACGAGCTGCCCGACGAACAGGTCGAACTCGGGTGTGCCCGCGACGGCGTCCGGACCGAGGATCGAGCAGTTCAGCGAGTCGGCCTCGGCGTTGAACCGCACCGACGACCGGATCACGGCCTGGTGCGTGCGCAGGCTCTGCGCCGTGGACGCGGACCCGGTGAAGCCGACGAGGTCCTGCGGTGTCAGGTGGTCCAGCAGGTCGCCCGCCGACCCGCACACGAGCTGCAAAGATCCCTCGGGCAGCAGCCCGGACGCGAGCATCAGCTCGACCATCTTCTCCGTCACGTACGCCGTCTGCGACGCGGGTTTGATGAGCGTCGGCACCCCGGCGATGAACGCGGGCGCGAACTTCTCGAGCGGCCCCCACATGGGGAAGTTGTAGGCGTTGATCTGCACCGCCACCCCGCGCAACGGCGTGCAGATGTGCTGCCCGACGAACGTGCCACCCCGCCCGAGCGGCTCGACGGCGCCCTCGACGTAGACCTTGTCGTTCGGCAGCTCGCGCTTGGCCTTGGACGCGTACCCGAGCAGCACGCCGAAACCGCCGTCGATGTCGATCCACGAGTCGGACTTCGTCGCGCCCGACCGCGCCGACAGCGCGTACAGCTCCGCCTTGTGCTCCTTCAGGTACAGCCCGAGCGCCTTGAGCAGCTGCGCGCGCTGGTGGAAGGTGAGCTCGCGCAACGCGGGCCCACCGACCTCGCGCCCGTACCGCAGCGCCGCGCCCATGTCGACGCCGGCCGACGAGATCCGTGCGATCTCCTCGCCCGTCACGGCGTCGTGCAACGGCGCGCCCTCCGCCGAGGACGTGTGCCACCCGCCCGACACGTAGCTGCGCAGCATGCTCATCGGCGCCACCCTTCCAGCGGTGAGAACTCCCCGGTGCCAGGGAGTTTTCACCGTGGTCAGCACCGTGGCAACCGGCGGTGGCCCGTCCAGGTGATCTGCTCGGCCGGCGACGGCTGCACTGGGAACCACCTCGTCGAACACGTGCGTCCTGGCGGGTCCCGGTCAGGAGTTCCCCGGGTCGAAGGACACCTCGAGGGTGAACCGGGCCTGCCGGGCGCTATGGCGCTCCCAGTCGAAGACGGTGCGCAGCGCCGCGCAGGGGCTGAGCGCGCGCAGGCCGATCGTCGCCTCGAAGCTGACCACCAGCTCGCTGATCAGGCTGAAGTGCTTGGTCATCTCCTGCTGGAAGTCGATGGTCACGTGGTGGGAGGTGAGCTGGTTCCCGGAGATCGCACGCTGCTCGATCAGCGAGAGGACGTCCAGGTCCACCGCGTCTCCGTGAGCGGCCGCCGCCTTCCTGGCCGCCTCGACGTCCGCCGGTCCGCCCCGCCACCTCCCCGAGGCCTCGACCGTCAGGCTCAGCCGGTCGTCGGTCTCCCCGCTGAGATCGGCCGAAAGGCCGCCGCCCTTCTGTGCGTCCTCACCGCCGCCGAGGCCGATGCGCGCGACGAAGTCGTTGTGCCAGCTGGTCTTCGCCGCGCGCGTCTCGGTCTCCTGGAGCACCAGCGACGTCGCGCCCAGGTGCTGGCAGACCGTTCTGAGGAGCCGCAGCCTGCGCTGCGCCGCCCGGTGCGGCGCTTCGGCCACCGGAACGTATCGCCGGGCGTCACCGTGATCGCGGACGAACGCGTCGCCGATGCTGAGGTCGAGCCCGGCCAGTTCGCGGAACCGGGTCCACTCGCCGAGCAGCGGAACGGGAACGAGCGTCACCTGGCTGTTCTCGATCAGCCCAGGGTTGTCGTCGGCCACCTGGACGTAGTCGTCCCGGGCCACGACCACGACCCGGTCTGCCAGCTGCTCCGGAACGTACAAGTCAGTCCCCTGCTCCGAACCGGACCCGGTCCGCGCTCGCCGCGTGCCGGGCAGAAGGGAAGAACCGCCGGACGACCGCGATCACGCGCTGGACGAGAAGCCCGGGAAACCGGCGGGCCGTCGCGGCCCGCCCCCACCTCAGGGCGTCGCCCAGTGCTCCGGGGTCGCACTCGACCGCCGCGGACCGGCGCAGGATCCCGGCGACCTGGCCCGCGATCTCGTCGACCCAGTCGTCGTTCTCCGCGACGTCCCTGAGGACCACGACGACACCTTGGCGATGGCCGCCGGTGTGCCGCAGCCGCCAGGACGTCTCCAGCACCAGCGCGTCCTCGAAGCGGACGGCGTCGCCGAACCGCTGATGCCTCTTGGCCTTCCGCTTGCCGAACAGCGACAGCACCGCGTGCACGTCCCGGTGGTCCCGCGGCTCCGCTCCGTCGCGCCAGGCGAACGGCGGGTCTCCGTTCTCGTACTCGAGGTAGACGAGGAACAGCGCTGTCACAGCAGGTTCTCCACGATGCCCTCGGCGAACTCGGCGGCGCCGGCCTCGGTCAGCATGCTGCCCGCCACCACGGAGGTCCGGCCGGCCTCGCCGATCTTGGCCAGCACCGCGGCCAGTTGCTCGGTGACCTCCGCCAGGTAGGCCGCCGGTCCCAGCGCGGCCCAGCGCGGGTCGAGGTCGGTGTGCGTCACCCCGACGACGACGCGTTCGGCCTTCTCGCAGTGCCGCCTGATCCGGCCGGCGTCGTCCACCACCCGCACCCACTCGGCGGCGTGCGGCCGCTCGGCCTTCCGGGTCGCCTCCTCGTGCAGGTGCACCGCGTTGACCAGGTAGACGACCACGGTCGCCGCCTTGACGTCGTCCAGGAACCCGCGCATCGACTCGTCGAGCCCGGAGATGTCCTTGACCTTGTGGAAGACGAACTTCTTCTCGAAGCTGAGGACCTTGTCCTTGGTCGGCACCTCGAACGTCCCGATCTTGACCGGCCGCGCCGTCCTGAGCGGGTCGTCCTCCCACTCGCCGCGCCAGGAGTTGAGCAGCGTCGTCTTGCCCGTACGGCTCTGGCCGATGACCATCACGTCGAGCGGCTGGCGGAGCTGCCGGAGGGTCACGGCGGCACTCACCACGCTCACCAGCGCGACCACGCCCGCGCCCAATGCGATCAGAGGGAGCGGCATCGGCACCTCTCGACGGAAGACAGTGGTGCGCCTTATGTCGCCGCCCCCTCCGCGGTTGTTACCCGGCGGTGAGCCGTCCTGCCGGGGTCAGGCGACGGTGAGCACGATCTTGCCCCGCAGGTGTCCCCGCGCGGCCCGCTCGTGCGCGGCCTGCGCGTCCTTCAGCGCGAAGGTGCTGTCGACGGCGACGCGGAGGGTGCCGTCGCCGAGGAGGCGGCCGATCTCCTCCAGCTGCGCGCCGTTGGAGCGGACCTGCGCGGACGTCACGGTGACGCCCCGCCGCGCGTTCTCCTCGTCGTCGAACTCGCCGAAGTACAACGGGTAGAGCGAGCCGCCGCGCCGGACCACGTCGAGGAAACGCCTGCTCCCGGGGCCGCCGACGCAGTCCAGCACCAGGTCGGCGTTCCGCACGACCTCCTCGGGGCGCTGCTTCGTGTAGTCGATCACCTCGTCGGCGCCGAGGTCGCGCAGGAACTCCTCGTGCCCGCCGGACGCGACCGCGACGACCCGCGCGCCCTTCCACTTCGCGAGTTGCAGCGCGAGGTGCCCGACGCCGCCCGCGGCGCCGTTGACGAGGACCGTGCTGCCGGGACCGAACGGCATCGGGCGGTGCTGGGCCTCCTGGAACGGCGACGGGACGTCGTGGCCGAGGTCGATCAGGAACTGCCAGGCGGTCAGCCCGGACATCGCCACGGCGGCGGCGTGCTCGTGGCTCACGCCGGCCGGCTTGTGCGCGAAGTCCGCCGCCGAGGCGGTGACGTATTCCGCGTAGGCGTTGCCCTGCAACGAGTTCGGGAAGTTCAGCATGCCGAAGACCTCGTCGCCGACGGCGAAGCCCTCCACACCGGCGCCGATCCCCGC
Source organism: Lentzea sp. HUAS12 (assembly GCF_024125735.1). Classification (NCBI taxonomy): domain Bacteria; kingdom Bacillati; phylum Actinomycetota; class Actinomycetes; order Pseudonocardiales; family Pseudonocardiaceae; genus Lentzea; species Lentzea sp. HUAS12. The sequence goes on along the minus strand of NZ_CP099738.1, from coordinate 232,277 downwards.
GACCACGCCGGAGACGTCCGTTCCCGGGATGAGCGGCAGCTCCACCTGCGGCTTCAGCTCCTCCGGCACGTCCGGCATGCCCTCCCGCGCGTACCAGTCGGGCGGGTTGACGCCCACCGCGTGCACCCTGACCAGCAGCTGGCCCGGCTCGGCCACGGGCTTCGGCGCCGTCTCGTACCGCAGCACCTCGGGACCGCCGTACTCGTGCAGGCGGATCGCGTTCATGGTCTCGGTCGGCACAGCTCTCTCCCTCTTCCGGGCGGTAAGCTCTAAACGAGTCACAGACCCGCTTTTCCGGGTCACTGACCCGAATATATGGGTCAGTGACCCGTTTACGCAAGGAGCGCAGATGAGGGCGGATGCCAAGGCCAACCACGACCGCCTGCTGGCCGTCGCCGGCACCGTCATCACGGAGCACGGCAGCGAGGCCTCGATGCGCGACATAGCCCGTCGGGCCGGCGTGGGCCTGGCGACGCTGCAACGCCACTTCCCCACCCGCGAGTCGCTGCTCGAAGCCCTGCTGCGCACCAACTTCGACGAGTTGACCGCGCGGGCGGCCCAGGTCGAGGCCGCGAACGCGCCCGACGAGGCATTGCTGCTGTGGCTGCGCGACTTCATCAAGGCGTGCACCAACTACCGCGGCGTCGTCACGGCGATGGTGCACGCGATCGAGGACCCCGAGTCGGCCCTGCACAGCTCGTGCGTGGCGATGCGCGGCTCCGGCGCACGGCTGCTCGCCCGCGCCCAGGAGGCCGGCGAGGCGCGCACCGACCTCGACGGCGCGGACCTGTTCGCGCTGGTGTCGTCGCTGGTGTGGCTCAGCGACCAGCCCGGCCAGGAGACGCGGGCCGAGCACCTGTTCGAGGTCGTGATGAGCGCGGTCGTGACGACGCCGAGCCGCACGTAGGTTCTGCGGCACAACCGATCCGGCCCGGTCCCGCGGAGCTACCATCCGCGGGTGGAGCCTGCCGACGGAGATGCCGGGATCGACCTGGCCGAACTGCTCGCCGCCTTCTCCCTGGCGACGGACCTGGGGCTGGGGCAGCCGATGGAGCACGTGCTCCGGTCGTGGCGGATCGCGGAACGGCTCGCCGAGCGGATGGAGCTGCCGGAGGACGAGCGGCAGGCGCTGTTCCACGTCTCGATGCTCGGCTGGGTCGGGTGCATCGCGGACTCGCCGGAGGTGGCCGCGTCCTTCGGTGACGACATCGCCTTCCGCGCGGACAGCTACGAGGTCGACCTCGCCGGGCCCGCCGGGTTCGGGTTCTTCTTGCGGCGGGCCGGGCGGGGCGGGGCGTTGTGGCACCGGTTCCGGGTGGCGTCGACGCTCCTGGCGAGCGGTGGTCAGCACGTCGTGCAGGGGATGCAGTCCCACTGCGTCACCACGTCGGCGTTGGCGGAGCGGCTCGAACTCGGGCCCGGTGTGGCGCGGGCGTTGCGGCAGTTCTTCACGCGCTGGGACGGGCGCGGGGTGCCGCACGGGGTCGGGGGCGCGGACATCGCCCCCACCATCCGGTTGTTGCACCTGGCCGATGTCGTCGAGGTGCGGTACAGGACCGGCGGGATCGAGGGTGCGGTCGAGGTCGCCCGTGCGCGCCGTGGCCGTCAGTTCGCACCCGACGTGGTCGACGCGTTCGTCGCGCACGCGCCGGAAGTGCTGTCCGGCAACGGGATCGACCTCCCCCGGTTGCGGCCTCTCACCCAGGGCGAGCTGGACTCGGCGCTCGAAGCGCTGGCGGACTTCACCGACCTGCGCTGCGCGACCCGGGCCGGGCACTCGCGCGGGGTGGCGGAGCTCGCCGGTGCGGCGGCCCGGTCGATCGGACTTCCCACCGCCGACGTGATCGCCACCCGGCGGGCGGGGCTGCTGCACGACATCGGGTTGCACGGCGTGCCGGTGACGGTCCTGGAGCAGCCGGGGCCGCTGTCGGCCACCGACTGGGAACGCGTGCGGCTCAGCTCGTACCACACCGAACGCGTGCTGGCCCGGCCGGCGGCGCTGGCCAGGCCGGGGGCGATCGCCGCCATGGCGCACGAGCGGATGGACGGCGGCGGCTACCACCGGGGGCTGTCGGGTGCGGCCCTGCCGATGACCGGGCGGGTGCTCGCCGCCGCGTGCGCCTACCGGGCGATGCTCGAACCGCGGGCGCACCGGGCCGCGTTGAGCGACAAGCAGGCGGTCCTGGCGGTGCGGGAGGCGATCCGGGCCGGAGCGCTCGACGGGGACGCCGCCGAGGCCGTGCTCTCCGCGGCGGGCAACGGCACCCGGCGGCGGGTGTCCGGGCCCGCCGGGCTCACGCCGCGGGAGGTCGAGGTGCTGGTGCTGATCTCCCGCGGCGCGCAGACCGGTGAGGTGGCCGAGCGGCTCGGCATCTCGCGCAAGACGGCCGGGACGCACATCGAGCGGATCTACACCAAGACCGGGGCCTCGTCGCGGTCGACGGCGACGTTGTTCGCACTGCGCAACGGTCTGCTCGACCCGCTCGATCTGTAGGGAGAACGCCCGACGACACGGCCCCTTCCCGCTCCTAACGTCGCGGTACCCGACGAAATGGAGCAGGTCATGCCGAACAAGGCCGTCATCAGTCTGTCGACAGGGCTCGAGGACGCGGAGAAGGTCACCGTCGCGTTCCTCGTCGCGATCGGCGCCGCCGAGACCGGGCGCGAGACACTCATGTTCCTGTCCAAAGAGGCCGTGCGCCTGTCTCTCAACGGCACCGCCGCGGGCGTCGCGTGCGACGGCTGCCCGCCGCTCGCCGAACTGCTCCAGCGCTACGAGGCGGCGGGCGGCCGCTACTTCGTCTGCCCCCTCTGCTTCAACGCGAAGCGGCTCGACGCCGGCGACCTCGTGCCCGGCGCGGAGATCAACGGCACCATCCCGCTGTGGAAGTGGATCGGCGACGAGCCCGCCACCACGTTCAGCTACTGAAGGCGCGCGGCGCGCATCACCGGGCCAAGAGGCCCGCGAGCGCGTCCAGCAGCACCGGTGCCACCTCCGGCCGGCACACCAGCAGGTCCTCCGACCGCGGGTCCGCCGACCGGTACTCCACCGCACTGCCGTCGAGGTGCGAGGTGTGCGCACCGGCGGCACGGGCGACGGCCACCGGAGCCGCGCTGTCCCACTGGTACTGCCCGCCGTCGTGCACGTAGGCGTCGACCCGGCCGGTGCACACCGCCACGGTCTTCACCCCGGCCGACCCCATCGGCACGAGCTCGACGTCCAGCACCCCGGCCAGCTCGTCCACCAACGGCGGACGGTGGCTCCTGCTCACCGCCACCCGCAGGCGCTCCGCACCGGAAGCGGGCAACGGCGTCGGAGTGGCGGTGCCGTGCGTGTCACCCGACGCGAGCGCCACTGCGCCGGCGGTGAGGTCACCACCTTCGACGAGGGCCACGTGCACGGCCCAGTCGTCGGCACGATCGGTGTACTCGCGGGTGCCGTCGAGCGGGTCGATGATCCACAGGCGGCCGGACCGGGCCTCGGCCGGGACCGGGGCGCCCTCCTCGGACAGCACGGCGTCGTCAGGGCGGTGCAGCGCCAGTTCCCGAACGAGGAGTTCGTGCGCCCGGCGGTCGCCGACGTCACCGAGGTCCGATCCGGAGTACTCGGATCGCAGCTGTGACAACAGGTCGCGAGCGGAAGAGGCCACAGTGGACGCGAGGATGTGATCGTCCACCGTGGTCACTCCGCGAGGGTGAGGACGACCCGGTCGCCGTCGACCTCGAACCGCGCGTGCGAGAGGTCGGGCACGACGACGTCGGCGTCCAGGCCGGTGCCGACGCCGAGGGTCGTGCAGCCCGCCGCCCGGCCCGACTCCAGGCCGGACGCGGTGTCCTCCACGGCGAGGCAGCGGCGTGGATCCGCGCCCAGCTGCTCGGCGGCGGACAGGTAGGGCGCGGGTGCGGGTTTGCCGTGGTCGACGTCGTCCGCGGTGACGACGACGTCGGTCACCGGGAGGCCCGCGGCGGCGGTGCGGGCGGCCGTGACGTCACGCGTGCAGGAGGTGACGATGGCCTTCTTCGCACCGGCGGCGCTGGTGGCGTCCAAGGCCCCCGGTAAGACGACGACGCCTTCCAGGTCGTGGGTGGCGATGTGGGAGTAGTGCGCCAGCCCCTCCTCGTGGCGTTCCGGCGGGAGCAGCAGGGCGACGATGTCCTTGGCGGGCTTGCCTTCCGTGCCTTCAAGGCCGGCGGGGTCGACGCCCTCCTCCTCGGCCCAGCGGTGCCAGGCCCTGCGCACCGCGGCGGTGGAGTCGATCAGGGTGCCGTCGAGGTCGAAGAGCACCGCGTCGAATTCCAGTCGCATGGTCATCCTTTCGCTCGGGAGCCAACGGTTTCGCGCTGGGCGACGTAGCGGACGAGCAGGACCACGAAGCCCAGCGCGGCGAGGCCGAGGACACCGCCCAGCACGGCGACGCCCGGCAGTCCGGCCTGGTCGAGCGCGATGCCGCCGAAGCCCGCGCCCGCGACGATGCCGATGTTGAACGCGGACACGGCGAACGACACCGCGAGCTCGCCGCCCTCGCCCGCCGCCTGGAACAGGGCCGCCTGCACGGCCGGGACGAACGACCACGCCGCGAGCTGCCAGACGACCACCAGGGCGATGGTCTGCGGCACGTCGGTCGACAGCGGCAGCACCAGCAGCAGCGCCACGGCGGTGATGGCGGCGGTGATCAGCAACGTCCTGCGGGAGTCGGCGTCCGCGCCCCTGCCGCCGATCACGTTGCCGACGACGGCGCAGACACCCGCGATGAACAGCACGACGATCACCATGGTGCTGCTCATGCCCGCGCGCTGCTCCAGCAACGGCACGAGGTAGGTGTAGACGGTGAAAGTGGCACCCCAGAACAGGGTGATCGCGGCGAGACCGACCAGGACGGGCGCGGTGCGGACCGCCCGCAGGCGCTCGCGCAGCGGAGCGCTGTCGTCGGCGCCGGTCGGCGGCACCGTGGCGGCGATGAAACCCAGTGACAGCAACGCCAGGGCGCCGATCACGAGCATCGGCACCCGCCAGCCCATGTGGTGCCCGAGCAGGGTGCTGATCGGCACGCCGAGCGCGGTGGCGGTGTTGACGCCCGCCTGGATCGTCGCGATGGACGAGGCCCGCTTCTCCTCCCCGCCGAGGCGTGCGGCGGCACCGATCGCGGTGGCCAGGTAGAGGCCCATCATCGCGCCGGACAGGATCCGCGAGCCCAGCAGCACCGGGTAGTTCGGTGCGAGGCCCGCCGTGGCGTGCCCGAGCGCGAACACGATCAGGGCACCGAAGAGGACCTTGCGGCGGTCCATGCGGTGGCAGACGGCGGCGAGCACGGGCGCGCTGATCGCGAACGCCACGGCGTTCAGCGTCACCAGCTGGCCGGCCGCCGCCTCCGACACACCGAGATCGCGCGCGATCTGGGGCAGCAGGCCGACGACGGCGAATTCAGTGCACGCCACCGCGAACGCACCGCTGAACAAAGCCCAAATCCAAGTCCTTCGCATTACCTCTCCATGCGTGCGCGTCGGGTACGCAATTGCAGGAAGGGTTGACGGCTCGTTCCCGGGCTAAGCGGATCCACACCGAAGAATTCGAAACTGCCGGTTCCCCTACGAAGGTGTTCACGTGATCGGAGTAATGCCGTGAACATCCGGTTACCACCCGTATGAGCGGTTCCGGATGATGATGAAGTGGGTAGGCCCCTGGAGTCTGGCGCCTTGGGGGACATGACGCGCCGCGGTCGAAGCGAGGGGAAGGACCGACTGTGCTCGAGGACGACGTGGAGCCGTACGCCACGCCGCGATTACCGGGACAAGCCGACCTCGTCGACGAGGCCCTCGGCGCGCTCGCACGAGGTGAGGGCGGTGTCCTGGTCGCCGAGCAACAGGGGGTCCTGGGGCGCAGAGCGCTCGTCGGCCAGGTCAGGGCCGAGGCGGCGCACACGGGGCTCCGGGTCGTGCACGGCCGTGCGACGCACGTGGACCGGGTCGCGCCGCTGTCGACGCTGAGGGCGGCCCTGAGCTCGAAGGTCACCGGTCCGCACGGGGACTACGACGCCCAGCACCTGACGGCGTTGCGGGAGATCCGGACCCAGCTCGTCGACCTCGCGAACGGCCCCGGCCTGCTGGTGTGCCTGGACGACCTGCACCTCGCCGACGACGTCACCGCGCTGGCGTTGCGCATGCTCGTGCCGGGGCTCGCGAACACCCCGGTGCTGTGGCTGCTGTCGCTGCGCCGGTCGCAGGCCTCCGCGGCGGTGCTCGGGGTGGTGGACGTGCTGCTGGAGTCCGGCGCCCGCAGGCTGCCGGAGTGGCAGCCCACCGAGGAGGAGGTGCGGCTGCTGTGCCACCGGGTGCTCGGCGCGGAACCCGACCCGGCGCTCGTGGCCATCGCGAGCGACGTCGACGGTGACGCCGAACGCGTCGTGCGCGCGTTGCGCGACGCGGGCCACGTCGAGGTCGTGGGCGGGAAGGCCGTGCTCACCTCCGTGGGACGGCCGCTGCCGCACTGGCTCGTCACGGAGGTCCGCTCCGCGCTCGGCGATCTCGCCGGGCCCGCCTCGGAGGTGCTGGACGCGGGCGCGGTGCTCGGCAGGCGGTTCACCGTGCACGAGGCAGCGGAGCTGTTGCGCAGGCCCGTCGCCGAACTGCTGTGGGCCGCCGCCCTGCTGGTCGAGACCGGGGTGCTGGCCGCCGGGACCAACGGCCTGACGTTCCGCAGCGAGCTCGTCCGGCGCGTCGTGTACGCGGGACTGCCCGAGCCCGTGCGGACGGCGTTGCACCGGGAGGCGGCCGAGGTGGTCGCGAAGGAGGGCAGGCCCGCCGAGGAGGTCGTGCACCACGTCGAACGCGGTGGCCGCTGGGCCTCGGAGGAGGTCGCCCGCACGCTGCGCAAGGCCGTGCGGGATCGCACGGGCACCGGTGGCGCGGCGCGGCTGGCGCTGCGGCTGCTGGACCTGGCGGGGCACGACTCGACCGGCACCGGGGACCTGACCGTGGACGCGGTGCGGCTGCTCAGCGCGGACGGCCGGACCTCCCAGGCCTGGGACCTGGCCGTACGCGCGCTGAACGGGACGCCGGACGCGGCCACCGAGACGCGCCTGCTGTGCGCGCTCGCCGAACTGGCGGACTCGCGCGAACCCGGTCACGGCCACATGGTCGTCGAGTACGCGCGCCGGGCGTCGGCGCGGGTGGACCTGGCCGAACGCGACCACGCCGACCTGGCCGCCGTGCAGGCCTACCGGCTCGCGGCCGCCGGGCACACCGCGGCGGCGGAGCACGCCGCGGCCTCGGCGCGATCGGCCGGGGGTGAGGCCGTCGCGCTCGGCTCGGCCGCGCGGTCGCGCATCGCGTTGCACCGCGGTGAGCTCGGCCGGTCGCTCGACCTGGCCAGGGCGGCCGTGCACGAGGCGGACCGGGCCGGGCCGTCGCAGCGCAGGCTGAACTCGCGCTTGTGGCTGTGCGCGCCGCTCGTGGCGCTGGACCGGTTCGACGAGGTGCACTCCACGCTGACGCTCGTCGCGAGGGAGACCGCGCAGCTGGGCGCGGCCTGGCCGGTACCGCACTGGCAGCACCACAAGGCCCGCGCCCACCTGGCGGCCGGCAAGCTGCGTTCCGCCGCCGCGGACGCCGAACTGGCCGTCCTCACCGCGCGTGAAGCACCGTCCTCCCCCCTGCTCGGGCGCGCGTTGCTGCTGCTCTGCGAGATCCGCACGGCCCTGGGCGAGCTGGACGCGGCCGAGGTGAACCTGCGGGAGGCCGAACGGCTCGGCGGGCGCGGCGCCGGAGCGGCCAGGCTCGCGTGGCGGAGGGTGCTGTGGCTGTGCGAGGCCGAGCGCCCCGGCGAGGCGGCCGAGGTGGCGGAAGGTCTGCTGAGCAGCCCTGATCTGGTCGCGATCGCCACCACCGCACCGACGCCGGTGCTGCCGGTCCTCGCGCGTCTGGCCCGGCTCCGCGACGACGAACGCCGTGTCGACCAGGTCGCGCGGATCGCGCACGAGCTGAGCGAACGCAATCCCGGTGTCCTCTGGGTCGCCGCCGCGTCCTCGCACGCCGCGGGCCTGCGCGACGGCGACCTCGGCGCGCTGGTGAGGGCCGCCGAGCTGAACCGGCTGTGCGACAGGCCGGCCGCGGCGGCGTCCGCGCTCACCGACGCCGCCCGGCTCGCGGACGACCAGCGAGCCGCCGACCTGCTCGACCAGGCCCGGCACGAGTGGACGGCCGTCGGCGCCGTGCACGCGGCGGACCGGGCGGGCCGCAGCGTTCCACCACGGCGACGAGACCCCGACGACCCCGTGCCGGCGCCGTCGTCGGAGCTCTGGGCGAGCCTCACGGAGACCGAGGTGCGGGTGGCCAGGCTGGTCGCGCGCGGCCTCACCAACAAGGCAATCGCGGCACGCTTGACGCTCTCCCCCAACACCATTGGCACGCACGTGCGCAACGCGTTCACGAAACTCCAGGTCACCAACCGCGTCGAGCTGGCGTTGCAGGTGATCGCGCAGGACCGCCACCGCACGTGAATCGACTGCCTGCTCACCCATTCACGTGAGGAGGCAGATGCTGATTGACAACTCCTATTGACCAGGTTCATGGATTTACGCGAGCTTGGCCGCCACTCCACTCGGAGAACCCCCTTTGTGCGGGGTGAATTTCAGCTCCCGTCGGGCGAATTCCGAACGGAGTGGCATGGAGATCAGCATCCAGAAGTACGGCGGCAGCTCGCTTGCCGACGACGCGCAGGTCGCCGCGGTGGCACAGCGCGTCGCCCAGGCCCACCGGTCGGGCTCCGCTGTCGTGGTCGTGGTGTCCGCGAGGGGCGCCACCACCGACGAGCTGGTCCGGTCGGCCACGGCGGTCAGCGACGTGCCGGACCCCAGGGAGACCGACAAGCTGCTCGCCACCGGCGAGCTGGCCTCGGCCGCGCTGCTCGCGATCGCCCTGCAGGACCTCGGGGTGCCCGCGGTGTCGTTGTCCGGGCCGGACGCCGGGTTGCGCGCCGTCGGACCGCCCGGCGCCGGCGTGATCGCCTCGATCGACACCGGCACCGTGCGGGAGTGGCTCGGCCGCGGCCACGTCGTGGTCGTCGCCGGTTTCCAGGCGCTCGACGACGACGGCGCCGTCGTGACGCTCGGCCGCGGCGGTTCGGACACGTCCGCGGTCGCCCTGGCCGTCGCCCACGGCGCGGCGGTCTGCGAGATCTACACCGACGTGCGCGGCATCGCACGCGCCGATCCCAGGGTCGTGCCCGGCGCCGGTCTGCTGCCCGAACTGCCCGCCGGCGTGATGGCGGAGATGGCGTTCTCCGGCGCACGGGTGCTGCACCCGCGTTCCGTCGAGCTCGCCGCGGCGCACGGCGTGGACATCGTCGTGCGCGACTCGTCCGGGCTCGGTGACGGAAGCACGATCTTCGGAGGGAGAACGATGCTCGACTCGGACGTCCTCGAAGGACGAGCCGGCGTGGTCGCGGTGACGCACGACGAACAGGTGACGCAGGTGCTCGTCGACGCGGGGTGCGACCTCGTGGAGGGCAGTGCCCGTGTGCTGGAAGCGTTGGCGCGCCTGGAGATCCCCGTCGACTCGGTGCAGTGGTGGTCACATCCCGGCGCACCGCTGCGGATGCGGTTCTGCCTCGCCGACAGCGCGGCGGACGAGGCCGCGGCCGCCGTCCGCGAGGAACTCGCCTGCACGGTCGCGCTGCGCCGCGACTTCGGCCGCGTCTGCGCCGTCGGCACCGGTCTGCTGAGCAGGCCAGGACTCACCGCGCTCGGCCTGAACGCGTTGTCGGCGGCCGGGATCACCGCGGAGTGCGTGGCCTGCAGCCAGGCCAGGACGACGTACCTCGTCGCACGCGACCGCGTCCACGACGCCGTCCGCACGCTCTACGAACGCTTCGGATTGGACCAGCACGACCTCGCTCAGCACGACCTGGAAGGGAGCAGGACCCGGTGAACCAGCCGCACTCCTTCGGCGCGAGGCTGCGCCTCGACCGCATCGACCGCAACGGCGACGGCAGGTTGATGATCGTGCCGCTCGACCACTCGGTCGCCGACGGACCGGTGACCCCCGACGACACCCTCGACGACCTGATCGGCGAGCTCGCCGCGGCCAAGGTGGACGCCGTGGTGCTGCACAAGGGAACCGTCCGCCACCTGAACCCCAAGCGGTTCGTCACCACATCGCTGATCGTGCACCTGAGCGCCAGCACCGCGCACGCCCCCGACCCGGACGCCAAGTACCTCGTCACGAGCGTCGAGGCGGCACTGCGGCTCGGCGCGGACGCCGTCAGCGTGCACGTGAACATGGGCTCGCAGCAGGAAGCCGAGCAGATCGCCGACCTCTCGCGCACCGCGGAGGAGACCGAGCGCTGGGGAATCCCGTTGCTGGCCATGATGTACGCCCGCGGCCCGCAGATCGACAACGCCGCCGACCCCGACCTCGTCACGCACTCCGCGACGCTCGCCGCCGACCTCGGCGCCGACCTCGTGAAGGTGAGCTACCCCGGTTCGGCCGCGGCCATGGCCGACGTCGTCCGCGCGTGCCCCATCCCCGTCGTCGTGGCGGGCGGGCCGCCGGTGGACGACAAGCGCGACCTGCTGCGGCGCGTCGCCTCGACGGTGCGCGCCGGTGCGGCGGGAGTCGCCATGGGCCGCAACATCTTCCAGCACCCGACGCCGGGCCGGCTGGCCCGCGAGATCGGTGACGTCGTGCACGGCCGCATGGCGATCGCCGCCTGAGCCAGCTGAGCCCGAGGAGGCAGCGATGACCACGAGTTCCCCGTTGAAGCAGACCCGCCAGCTGCTGGCGGACCCCGCGATGACCGAGAGCACGCCCGGCTCGGAGTTCGCCCAGGCGGCCGCGCTCGGCAACCCGTCCGAGGACGTGACCGTCAGCTACCGCGCCTACCTGCCCACGGCGTTCCCGCTGTTCGCCGAACGCCCGCGCTTCACCGTGCGGCAACTGATGAAGATGGCGACGATCCGCGATGACGACGCCCCGTACGTGCGGGAGCCGCAGCCCGAACAGGAGCGCGACAGCCGTTCGGGCGTCACGTTCGACACGACCCCGGAGTCGGCGTTCCGGCCGTTGCTCGATGAGGCGCGGCTGACCGACATCGGCGTGTCCGTCGCGGTGCCGCCCGGACTGCTGGAGCACCCGCGGCTGCTGGCCGCGTTCATCGACTACCGGTTGCTCGTCCGGTTCGGCACCACGGAGAACGAGGTGCTGCTGCGCGGCAGCGAGGACGGTGCCGTACCCGGGCTTCTGACGCTGCCCGAGGCGCGGAGGCTCCGCACGGACGGCGCACCGGCCGACCTGCTCACCGAGGCCGCCGCGCTGGTCGAGGAGACCGGTGGTTCGTGCGACGGCATCGTGGCGCACAACGCCGTGTACTGGCAGGCCGTCCAGTCCGGGCTGCTGGGCAAGCTCGCCGAGGCCGGTGTGCGGATCGCGCGGACCAGGATGATCCCCGAGCACCAGGTGCTGCTCGGTGACTTCCGCGCGGCCACCACGTTCCTCGACCCCGGTGTCGGGCACCTGCGGTTGCGCCGCGGTGCCGGCGAGGACGGTGGCGACCTGCTGGAGGCGGGCAGCCGCATGGGGCTCGCCGTGCACCTGCCCCAGCACTTCGTGCTGCTGGAGGGATCGGCGTGACGCGGGTCCTCTACCTCACCGGCATGATGCGGTGCGGCAGCACGATGATCGGCAACGTCCTCGGTGAGACCACGGGCGCGTTGCACGTCGGCGAGCTGCACTACCTGTGGCGCAACGGGGTGCTCGGCCAGGGCACCAACTCGAGCTGCGGCTGCGGCGCCGAGCTGGCCCGGTGTCCACTGTGGTCAGAAGCGCTGGACGACCGCCGGATCGCGACGGCCGTGGAGGCGGTGCAGGCCACCAGGCTGCGCGCCCGCCACACCCCGCGTCGTCTCGCCGAGTCGATCGGCCCGCTGACCGCACCGCCCGACGTGCGGTGGCTGACGGACCTGACCGCGGACGTGTACCGCCGCGCCGCCTCCGTCGCGGGCGCCGAGGTCGTGGTCGACGGGTCGAAGTACCCGGCCGAGGCGGCGGCGCTGCTCGGCGCGGACCTGGACGTCCGCGTGCTGCACGTGGTGCGCGACGCCCGTGCCACCACGCACTCGTACCGCAAGGACAAGAGCTACGTGGAGCGGATGAGCGCGGCCCGCAGCACCGGGTACTGGACGGCGGTCAACGCCGCGTCCGACCTGCTGGCGCTGGCCGGGCGGAAGCGCTACCTGCGCGTGCGGCACGAGGACTTCTCCGCCCGCCCAGCCGAGGTGGTCGACGAGGTGATGGCGTTCGCCGGCCTGAGCGGCCCGAACCCCGTCTCCGCCGACGGCGCGGTCGAGCTCGGAGTCAACCACACGGTCACGGGCAACCCGGACCGGTTCCACCGCGGGCGGGTGCTGATCGGGGACAGCGCGCGGTGGCGGACCGAGCTCGGGTGGAAGCCGCGGGCCCTGACGACGGCGGCGGCCGCTCCGCAGCTGGTGCGCTACGGCTACCCGGTGTTGCCCGCGAGGAGGAACGGCTGATGGACCTCGGACTCGAAGGCAAGGTCGCCCTGATCGCCTGCGCCAGCAGCGGTCTCGGCCTCGGTGTCGCCACCGCTCTCGCCACCGAAGGCGCGCACGTCTCCATCTGCGGCCGCGATCCCGACCGGCTCGCCGTTGCCCACGGCAAGCTCGAAGCGCACGGCGGCCGCGTGCACAGCCAGGTAGCCGACGTCGGCGTCGACGGCGCGGTCCAGCGCTGGGTCGACGGCGCGGTGGCCGAGTTCGGCGGCATCGACGTCGTCGTCAGCCACACCGGCGGTGTCGTGCAGGGCCCGGTCGCCGAGTTCGGACCCGAGGACTACCGCCGGGCCGTCGACACCGCGCTCATCCCGCACGTCGCGCTGGTCACGGCGGCGACACCGCACCTGCGCCGCGACGGCCGCGTCCTGATGATCACCTCGGAGGCGGTGCGGCAACCCATGCCGCACAACGTGTTGTCCGGTGTGGCGCGCCAGGGCGTGCTGTCGTACGCGCGGAACCTCGTGCACGCCTTCGGGGACAGCGGCACGACCGTCAACGTCCTCGCGCCCGGCTACCACGACACGCCGGCGTTGCGCGGGCCGTCCGGCGAGGACACCTCCGCGGCGGCCGCCGAGGTGCCGTTGCGCAGGGTGGGTGACCCGGACGACTTCGGCGCGCTGGCCGCGTTCCTCGCCTCCCGGCAGGCCGCCTTCGTCACGGGCGCGCTGCTGCTGGTCGACGGCGGCAACACGCGTGCGCCGGTGTGACCCCACGAACCCCTTGAGGAGCAGGCAGATGACAGAGGAGTACGTCACCCGAGGGTGGTGGCGCGAGAAGGAGACACTCGTCGACGACCTCCGTCGCGCGGCGCGGGAACACCCCGACCGGCGCGCGGTCGTCGTGTGGCACACCGACGGCCGCGAGACCGAGACGCTGACCTACGCCGAGCTGGAACGCCGGGTCGAACGGATCGCGGCGGGGCTCGCGGGTCTCGGCGTGGAGCACGGCGACGTGGTGACGTTGCAGCTCCCGAACTCGTGGCAGCTGCTCGCGACCACGCTGGCGTGCGCCAGGATCGGCGCGGTCGCCGGCCCGGTGCTGCCGATCATGCGCAAGCGCGAGCTGAAGTTCATGACCGAGCTGACGAAGAGCCCTGTCTACATCGGACCCGTCGAGCACCGCGGCTTCTCCCACGCCGAGCTGAGCGAGGAGGTCGCAGGCGAGGTGGCGTCGATCAGGCATCGGGTCCTGATCGGCGTCGCCGACAAGGGCACCGCTCTGGACTTCGACACCGCGTTGCTCGGTGAACCGGGCACGGAGGGCGCGTACTTCGGTGACACCGACGGACGTGAGGCGAAGCCGGACGACCTGGCGTACGTCATGTTCACCTCGGGCACGACCGGTGAGCCCAAGGGCGTGATGCACAGCCACAACACCTTGCACGCCACCAACCGCATGCAGATCGACGCACTGCACCTGCGTGACGACGAGGTCACCGCGATGGGCTCCCCCACCACCCACAACGCCGGGTGGACGTGGAACTTCACGATGCCGTTGCTGCTCGGCGCGACCTGCGTGCACATCGACAACTGGGACGCGGACCTGATGCTGCGGATCCTCGAGGAGGAGCGGGTCACCTTCTTCATGGGCGCGCCGCCGTTCCTCGTCGACCTGATCGACCGCCAGGAGGAGCAGCAGCGCGACCTGTCCGCGCTGAGGACGTTCGCCACCGGCAGCGCGCCGATCCCGCCCGTGCTGGTGGAGCAGGCCCGCGACGTGCTGGGCTGCCGCCTGTACGCGTTGTGGGGCATGACCGAGAACGGCGCCCCGACGATCACCAGGCCCGAGGACCCGGAGATGCGGGCGGCCGAGAGCGACGGATCCCCGGTGCCCGGCATGGAGGTCCGCATCACCGACGACGAGAGGTTGCAGGTGCGCGGCGCCACGCAGTGCCTCGGCTACTTCGGCCGGCCCGAGGTCTACGCGGACAACGTCACCGACGACGGCTGGTTCGACACGGGCGACCTCGCCCGCCCGGACGGCCACGGCGGCATCCGGATCGCCGGGCGGGACAAGGACGTCATCTCCCGCGGCGGCGAGAAGGTGCCCGTGGTGGAAGTCGAGGCGGCGTTGCGGCGGCACCCGGCGATCAAGGACGTCGCCGTCGTCGCCTACCCCGACGACCGGCTCGGTGAACGGGCCTGCGCGGTGATCGTGCCGCAGGGCGAGGCGCCGGAGCTGCCCGCGTTGCGCGAGCACCTCGACGGGCTCGGCATGGCCAAGCAGTACTGGCCCGAACGCGTCGAGCACGTGGACGCGCTGCCGACGACGCCCAGCGGCAAGGTCCAGAAGTTCCGCCTGCGCGAGCAGCTGGTCTGAGGAGGCTGACGTGGACTTCTCGTTCACCGGGGAACAGCGGGCGCTGTCGGAGAAGGTCAGGGCGTTCGCGGAGGACACCCTCGCCCGGCACGCGGCGCTCGACGACCGCGAGCGCACGTTCTGGTCCGGCTTCTTCGCCGAACTGGGCCGTGCCGGACTCACCGGTCTGATGATCGCCGAGGAGCTCGGCGGCAGCGGGCTCGGCGCGGTCGAGGCGGGCATCGCGGTCGAACAGCTGGCACGGGTGGAGGCGACCGCCTGCTACCCCGTGGTCAACGCGGCGCTGATCGGCGGCATCATCGGCCGCAGCGGCACGACGACCCAGCGGGCCGACTGGCTGCCGGCGGTGGCGGCGGGTGACGCCGTGGTGGCGCTGGTGCTCACCGAACCCGGCCACGGCACGGACGCCGCGGCCATCGAGCTGAGCGCGCGACGCGACGGCGACGGCTGGGTGCTCGACGGCACCAAAACGTCGATCATGCTCGGGATGCACGCCACGCACGGCCTGGTGTTCGCGCGCACCAGCGACGAGGGGGCGCGCGGCGTGACCGCGTTCTACCTGCCGCTCAACCGCGACGGCATCGCGCGGGAACGGCTCGACGACCTCGGTGTGCGCGCCGGCGGCCGGGCCACGCTGCGGTTCACCGGGGTGCGCGCGTCCGACGACGAGATCGTCGGCGGTGTCGGCGAGGGCTTCGGCGGGGTGATGCGCGGGTTCGACCACTCCCGCGCGCTGATCGCCGTGCTCGCCGTCGCCAACGCCCAGGCGGCGCTCGACGACGCGCTCGAGCACGCCCGCGAGCGGGAGTCGTTCGGGCAGGTGATCGGCAGGCACCAGGGCGTCGCGTTCCCGTTGGTGGAACACGCGACCCGCCTGCACGCGGCCCGGCTGCTGGCGTTCGAGGCGTTGTGGCGCGCGGACGCCGGGCTCGACCACCGCACCGAGGCGAACATGGCCAAGTGGTGGGCCTGCCGGATCGGCGTCGAGGCCGCCCACCAGGCGTTGCTGACCCTCGGCCACCGCGGCTGGCACGACGACCACCCGGCCAGCCGCCGCGTCCGCGACGCCATCGGGCAGGAGATCGCGGACGGCACCGAGAACGCCACGAAGCTCGTGGTGGCGAGAAGGCTGCTCGGCCGCGAGTACGCACCCTGAGGACTTTCCGACAGAAGAGGAGGATTTCGTGACCACCACGCTGTGGCTGACCGGGCTGCCCAGCTCCGGCAAGTCGACACTCGGCCGGGAACTGGTCGAGAAGCTGCGCTCCGAGCGCAAGGTGCAGCACCTGGACGGTGATGCCGTCCGCAGGGACTTCTTCCCCGAACTCGGGTTCAGCAAGGAGGACCGCACCGAGAACATCCTGCGCATCGGCCGGCTCGCCGCGATGCTCGCCGCGCACGACGTGCTCGCCGTCGTCTCGGTGATCGCGCCGTTCCGCGAGGTGCGCGACCAGGTCCGCGCCGAGCACGAGGAGGCGGGCCTGACGTTCGTCGAGGTGTACGTGGACGCGCCGGTGGACGTCTGCGCCGAACGCGACGTGAAGGGCCTGTACGCCAAGGCCGAACGCGGCCAGGTGGAGGCGATGACCGGGGTCAGCGACGTCTACGAGGCGCCGGTGTCCCCCGAGGTGCTCGTCGACACGGCCACGCTCAGCGTCGAGCAGGGCACCGAGATGATCGAACGGGCTCTGGAGCGCTGCGAGAGCGAACGACGCGAGCAGGACATCAGGGAGGTGGTGCTGCGATGAGCGCTCCCGCCAAGGAGAGGGCCGTCACGGGCATCGAGCAGCTGGAGGCCGAGGCGATCCACGTGCTGCGCGAGGTCGCGGGCGAGTTCGACAAGCCGGCGCTGTTGTTCTCCGGTGGCAAGGACTCCACCGTTCTGGTGCACCTCGCGGTGCGCGCTTTCGCCCCGGTGGCACCACCTTTCACGCTCGTGCACGTCGACACCGGCCACAACTTCCCGGAGGTGCTGCGGTTCCGCGACGACATCGTGGAGCGGTTCGGGCTGCGGCTGCACGTCGCCGAGGTGCAGGACTGGATCGACCGCGGCGCCGTGAAGGAACGCGAGGACGGGATGCGCAACCCGTTGCAGACGGTGCCGTTGCTGGACACGATCACCGGCCAGAAGTACGACGCGGTGATCGGCGGCGGCCGTCGCGACGAGGAACGGTCGCGCGCCAAGGAACGCATCTTCAGCGTCCGCGACAGCTTCGGCCGCTGGGACCCGCGCCGCCAGCGCGTCGAGCTGTGGAACCTCTACAACGGCATGCACTCCCCCGGTGAGCACGTGCGGGTGTTCCCGATCTCGAACTGGACCGAGCTCGACGTGTGGCGCTATGTGCAGAAGCACGACATCGAGCTGCCTTCGCTGTACTTCGCGCACTCCCGCGAGGTGTTCCAGCGCGACGGCATGTGGCTCACCTCGGGGCAGTGGGGCGGACCGGCCGAGGGTGAGGAGACCGTCGAGAAGACCGTGCGCTACCGCACCGTCGGCGACGGCTCGTGCACCGGCGCGGTCGAGTCGGACGCGGCCACCGTCGACGACATCATCGCCGAGATCAAGGCGAGCCGGCTCACCGAGCGCGGCGCCAGCAGGGCCGACGACCGCATGTCCGAGGCCGCCATGGAGGACCGCAAGCGGGAGGGGTACTTCTGATGACGTCCGACCTGTTGCGACTGGTGACGGCCGGCAGCGTGGACGACGGCAAGTCCACTTTGGTCGGACGGTTGCTCTACGACACCAAGTCCGTGCTCAGCGACCAGATCGACGCGGTGCTGCGCAGCAGCGAGGAGCGCGGGCTCGACAACCCGGACCTCTCGCTCCTCGTGGACGGCCTGCGCGCGGAACGGGAGCAGGGCATCACGATCGACGTGGCCTACCGCTACTTCGCGACGGCGCGGCGCACGTTCGTGCTGGCGGACACCCCAGGCCACGTGCACTACCTGCGCAACACCGTCACCGGCGCCTCGACGGCCGACCACGCGGTGCTGCTGACCGACGCGCGCAAGGGCGTGCTGGAGCAGACCCGCCGGCACCTGGCCGTGATGGCGATGCTCGGCGTTCCCGGCATCACGCTCGCGGTCAACAAGCTCGACCTCGTGGACTTCTCCCAGGAGACCTACGAGTCGGTCCGCGCCGAGTTCGTCGGGCACGCCGAGTCGCTCGGGTTCCGCGCGGACCAGATCACGACCGTGCCGATGTCCGCGCTGGCCGGCGACAACGTCGTGACGCGCTCCGACCGCACCCCGTGGTACGACGGCCCGACGTTGCTCGAGCACCTGGAGACCGTGCGCCCGGACGAGCGCGGCTGCGACGTCGGCCTGCGCGTGCCGGTGCAGTACGTGCTGCGCGACGGCGCGACCGACTACCGCGCCTACGCGGGCCAGGTCGCGGCGGGCGAGGTGCGTCCCGGTGACGAGGTCGTGGTGCTGCCCGCGGGGACGAGGTCCACGGTCACCGTCGTGGGTACCCCGGACGGCCCGGTCGACGAGGCGACCGCGGGCCAACCGGTGGCGCTGACGCTCGCCGACGACCTCCCGATCAGCCGCGGTGACCTGATCGCCGCCGCCGACCGCGTGCCGGAACTGCTCGGTGAGCTGACCGCGACCGTGTGCTGGCTGGCGGAGGAACCCCTGCGCCCCGGTGCCCGCGTGCTGCTCAGGCACGGCACCCGCACCACGAAGTGCCGCGTGCCGAGCCTGGCCACGCGGTTCGACGAGCAGGAGCTGGTGCTCGAACGCGAGCCGGAGTGCCTGGAGCTCAACGACATCGGGCAGGTGCGCCTGGAGGTCGCCGACGCACTGCCGTTCGACACCTACACCGACTGCGTGGCGACGGGCGCGTTCCTGCTCATCGACCCCGACGGCGGCGACACCCTGGCGGCGGGCCAGGTCGGCGACACCCTGTCCGCGGTGACCGGTGATGCCTGACCGCACCCGAGTGGTCGTCGTCGGCGCCGGCGCGAGCGGGACGCTGGCGGCGATCCACCTCCTGCGCGCCGACGTCCCGCTGGAGCTGGTGCTGGTGGACCGCAGCGGCGAGTTCGGGCCGGGCCGCGCCTACCGCACCGGCGATCCCGGGCACCTGCTGAACACGGCCGCCGGGAAGATGAGCGCGCTGGCGGACGACGCGGGCCACTTCGCGCGGTGGGCCGGGGTGGCCGGGGACGAGTTCCTGCCGCGCGGGGAGTACGGCCGGTACCTGGCGGAGACGCTGCGGGGGGCGGAGGCGGACGCGGTGGTGCGGCACCTGCCAAGCGCCTCCGGCAGCGGGCACCTCGCCGGCACGACGGTCGGTTCGCACGGCAGCGCAGCGGTCCGGCACCTCGCCGGCACGGCGGCCGGTTCGCACGACGGCACCGCGGTCCGGCACCTCACCGCCGTCCCCGACTCCGCGTCCCGGGGCAGCACCTCCGTCCGCCACCTCGCCGACACCGCCACCGGCCTCACCTCCCACCCCCGCGGCGTCACCGTCGACCTCGAACGCACCGGCCCCGTCCACGCCGACTTCGCCGTCCTCGCACCAGGTGCCGGCACCACCGACCCGCTGGCCCACCTCATCCCCCACGACTCCGCACGCTACGTCGCCGACCCCTGGGCCGGCCCGCTCCCCGACACCGGCGGCGCGCCCGTGCTCGTCCTCGGCACCGGACTGTCCATGATGGACGTCTCGGTGGCCGTGGCCGAGGACTCCGTGGTGCACGCGATCTCACGGCACGGCCTGCTCCCCCAGCCGCATCGCAACGGTGGCACCCCCAAGCCGTCCCTCCCGGAACCGCCGCGCACCACCAGGCTGGGTGAGCTGATGGCGTTCGTGCGGCGCAACGTGAGGGCCCACCCGGACCGCTGGCGTGACGTCCTCGACCACCTGCGGCCGCACACCCACCACCTGTGGCGGCAGCTCGACGTGCCCGAACGGCGCCGGTTCCTCGACCGCGTCGGCCACTACTGGAACGTGCACCGCCACCGGGCCGCGCCCACCACCCACCGGCGGGTGCGCGAGCTGATCGACGCCGGCCGGGTGAGGCTGCACCAGGGCGAGGTCAAGGCGGTCCGCCCGGCGGGAGAAGGGTTCCACGTCGACCTGTCCGGGCCGCGGGGCGACCGGACGCTGACGGTGGGCTGGCTGGTCAACGCGACCGGGTTCCGCCAGGACGGCGGGCCGCTGGTGCGCGGCCTGGTGGACGAGGGCACCGCGCGTCCCGACCCGATCGGGCTCGGGGTGCGGACCGAACCCGACGGCCGCGTGCTGGACGGGCGGGGGAAGCCGTGCCGCATCTTCGCGCTCGGCGCGTTGCGGCGCGGGGAGTTGTTCGAGAGCACCGCCGTGCCGGAGATCCGCGCCCAGGCGGCCGAGATCGCGGCGACCGTGGCCGCGCACAGGACGAGGTGATGACATGAACGACCTGCTGATGTACCCGGCCTACATCGACGGCAAGGACGTCGAGCATCCGCGGGGGCGGTACGTCCACACCGTCACGGCCCGCGCGGTGCTGGAGGACACGATGCCCGCGCTGGCGCTCAAGCGCGACCTCGACGCGGGCAGGATCGATCCGCGGCAGGCGGGCCCGGACGTAGTGGGCGGGTGCGCGCTGGCCGACGAGCGGATGGCCGTCGACGCACTGGAGGCCGCGGCGCGGGCGGCACCGGAGTGGGCGCGGACGTCGCTGGCCGACCGGCTGGAGATCGGCGCGCGCATCGGCGCGCGGCTGCGCGAGAAGCGCGACGAGATCGTGGACCTGCTGGTGGCCGAGGGACAACCGCGCGATCTGGCCGGGCCGACTCTCGACGAGTACTGGATCGCCGACTTCAGCTCGGAGACGCTGTCGTTCTGCGCTGCGCAGATGCAGGCGAGCAAGCACCGGGGCCGCGGCGGGCACGCCACGGTGCGCCGGGTGCCGGACGGCGTCGTCTGCGTCAACCCGCCGCAGAACGCCTCCACGCCCAACGCCCTGTTCGGCGCGACGGCACTGCTCGCGGGCAACGCCGTGGTGATCCGCGCACCCCGGGGCGTGCCGCTCGCCACCACGCACGCGCTGCGCGAGGTCGTCGTGCCGGTGCTGGAGGAGGCCGGCGCGCCGACGGGTGTGTTGAACATCCTTTGTGGACCTCCGATGACAGAACTGTGGCTGGAGTCCCCGCACGTCAACGACATCGTGTACGTCGGCAGCAGCACGAAGGGCCTGGAGTTCGAACGGGCCGCCGTCGCCGCGGGCAAGAAACCCGTGCTGGAGCTGGCCGGCAACGACTGCGTGGTCGTGTGGGCCGACGCCGATCTGGACGCGGCCGCGGCGGCGATCACCGAGAACTTCCGGATGTCCGGCCAGATCTGCAACATCCCCAACCACGTGATCGCGCACCCGGCCATCGCGGACGCGTTGCTGGACCGCCTCGTCACCGCCGCCGCCGGCACGGTGCCCGGTTACCCGGACGAGCCCGGTGTCGTGCTGACGCCGGTCCTCATGGCGGAGCAGCACTTCGCCGACATAGCGGACGCGGTGCGCCGGGGCGCGCGGCTGCTGCACGGCGGGCGAAGGCTCGAGGTGGACGGAACGCCGTCGGACACCGGGTTCTTCGTGGAGCCGGCGGTGCTGCGGATCGACGGCCTGGATCTCGCCCGCCGCACCCCGGCCGTGTGCGAGGAGACGTTCTCCCCGCTGCTGCCGGTCGTCGTCCCGGAGGAGCACGACGGCCTGTTCGACGAGGTGCTCGAGTTCGTGGGCGCCAACCGCTACGGGCTGCGCAACTCGTTCTGGGTGGAGGACGAACGGCTCGTCGCCGCCATCACGGAGAAGGTGACCACCGGCGGCGTCGTGAACGTCAACGACTCGCACTCGGCGTTCCGGCCGTTCCTGCCGACGCACGGCGGCACCGGCCTGACCGGGGGCGTGTTCGGCGAGGCCAACTACCTGATGCTGCGGACCACCCGCCTGCAGGGACTCAACGTGAAACGGGGAGGAGCCAGGTGATGAAGGAGCACAGCGTCGCACTCAGGACGCCGATGCCCGCCGACGAGGTGTTCGACCGCTTGCTGCACCCCGAGAACTTCGCCGGGACCGACATCGAGTCCGTCGAGCCGACCGCCGACGGGGACCGGTACGCGCTGCGGTTCCGCGGCGGCCTCGCCCGGTGGACCCAGCGCACCGAGGCCGACCACGCGGCGCGGGTGCTGCGGTTCGACCAGGTCGACGGGGACTTCGTGGACTTCGGCGGCAGCTGGGAGGTCACGCCCGACGGCACCGGCAGCCGGGTGGTGCACCGGGTGGCGTTCCGCACGAGCGTCCCGCACCTCGCCGGGGCGATCGACCCGATGATCGCGCGCGTGCTGCTGCGGACCGCCGCGGACGTGGTGTCCGGGCTGGCCGGATCGGCGGAGGTGGTGGAGGGGTCGTTGCACGACGAGGTGCCCGGCGAACGAACGCGGGTCGCCGCCTGCGCCGCCCCGTCCGCCGGCGCCGCGCTCGAACCCACCACCATCGAACGGCGACCGCTCGGCCCTCACGACGTCGCCATCGCGATCCAGTACTGCGGCGTCTGCCACTCCGACGTCCACCAGGTCCACGGCGACTGGGGCGACGGCACGTTCCCGATGGTGCCCGGCCACGAGATCGCCGGTGTCGTCACCGCGATCGGCCCGGACGTCACGAAGCACGCCGTCGGCGACCGCGTGGGTGTCGGCGTCATCGTCGGCTCGTGCCGCGAATGCACGATGTGCGAGCAGGGTTTGGAGCAGTACTGCGCGGGCTCGGTCGAAACCTACGCCGCCACGGACCGCTACCACGGCGGCGGCCCCACCCACGGCGGCTACTCCACGCACATCGTCACCGACGAGCACTTCGTCCTGCGCGTCCCGGACTCGCTGCCGCTCGAAGCCGCGGCACCGTTGCTGTGCGCGGGCATCACCACGTACTCACCTTTGAAGCACTGGAACGCGGGCCCCGGCACGAAGGTCGCGGTCCTCGGTCTGGGAGGCCTCGGCCACCTCGCCGTGAAGATCGCACACGCGATGGGCGCCGAGGTCACCGTGCTGTCCCGCAGCCTGTCCAAAAAGGATGATGGGCTCGGTCTGGGCGCCGACCACTTCCACGCCACCGACGACCCGGCGACGTTCGACCAGCTCGCCGGGACGTTCGACCTCATCTTGTGCACGGTCTCCAGCCGCCTCGACGTCGGTGCCTACCTGGCACTCCT
The DNA here is from genome assembly GCF_024125735.1 of Lentzea sp. HUAS12. Taxonomy (NCBI): domain Bacteria; kingdom Bacillati; phylum Actinomycetota; class Actinomycetes; order Pseudonocardiales; family Pseudonocardiaceae; genus Lentzea; species Lentzea sp. HUAS12. The sequence continues at coordinate 209,196 of NZ_CP099738.1, read as the reverse complement.
CGCCAACGGCGGCACGATGGTCTACCTCGGCATCACCGACGAGCCGCTGGACGTCAGCGTGTTCTCGCTGCTGCGCGGCCGCGCGTCGCTCGCGGGCTCGCAGATCGGCGGCATGGCCGAGACGCAGGAGATGCTCGACTTCTGCGGGCGTCACGGCATCGGCGCCGATGTCGAGGTCATCGGCGCCGACCGGCTCAACGAAGCGTTCGAGCGCGTGCGGCACGGCGACGTCCGGTACCGGTTCGTCGTGGACGCCTCGACGTTCGAGGCCTGAACCGTCAGCGCGTGCCGAAGTCCTGCGTCCAGTAGTGGCCGTAGGTGGTGCCCTGCCGGTACGCGTGACCGACCCCGATGTCGCGCAGCGCGCAGTTCAGGATGTTGGCGCGGTGCCCGGAGCTGTTCATCCACGAGCGCACGACGGCGGCCGCGTTCTGCTGCCCGGCGGCCACGTTCTCGGCGGCCCTGGTCCAGCGGGTGTAGCCGGCGCGTTCGATCCTGGTGACGAGGTTGCTGCCGTCGGATCCGGTGTGGCCCATGAAGTTCTTCGCGGCCATGTCGGCGGAGTGACGCTGCGCCGCGGTGTTGAGGGCCGCGTTCGACTTCAGGGCCGGGCAGTTCACCTTGGCGCGTTCGGCGTTGGTCAGGGCGATCACGTCTTCCTGCACCGTGGCCGCCGAGGCCTGGGGTGCGAGGGTGGCCGCCAGAGCAAGTGCCGCGGCGGCGAGCAGGGAGGTGCGGAACATCGTTGTTCTCCAGTGCAGGGAGGAGGAGAGGGAGCCGGGAATGCCCGGCTCCCCGGTGGATCAGACGATCTGCCAGGTCACGTTGATGATGCCGACGGAGGTGTTGACGAGACTGGCGAAGGCGGGCCGGCTGAGGTCGATCTTGGTGCTCGCGCAGCTCGGGCACTTGTCCCTGATCGGCACGGTGATGGTCTTGCCGTTGTAGGTGACCCGGATGGACTTGCGGCACAGCGGGTCGTTGTTCGGGTTGGGTGACGTCCACAGCGCGGCGGGGGCCGCGACCAGCAGCTGCGTGTCCGCGTTGATCTGCGTTCCGCAGGCGCCGAAGCCGGCGTCGTTGTACCAGCTGGCGGTGCCGCTGACGGCCGAGGCGGTGCCGGAGAAGACGAACGAGAGGACCGCGGCCGACGCGAGGGCGCCGAGCACCTTGACAGCTGACTTCATGATTTCCCCCTCAGGAGTTGAACGTGACCTTGAACCCCGTGCAGTTGCCGCACTGGTACACGGTCTGGTTGCCCGGCTCGGTGTCCTGTTTGGACCAGGCGTAGGCCTTGGGGCAACGCGACTTGATGGTGTTGCTGTAGTCGGTCGGCGCGTCCCGGTTGGGGTTGACGCAGTTGATGCGCTGGCCGCCGGCGCCGTACTTGACGTAGGCGGGGTTGCAGTAGGGCAGCAGGTTCTCCGGGCACCCGGCGGTGCCGCACGACGTGGAGCCCGGTGGCGGGGACGCGTTCACCGGGGTGATCACCACCGGCACGGAGAAGGCGTTGACGTAGCTGACGTTGTACCAAGGCGCGAGCTGGTCGCGGGAGTCGAAGTTGAACTCCGCGAGGCTCGCCGGCTGCTCACCGGTGACGCAGCGGGCGGCCTGCACACCGCAGTCGCCCACCGCGCACCGGAAGTCCACCCCCGAGGTGCCCGTGCAGCCCGTGCGCGCGAAGAACTTGCCGCGCCAGTGGCCGGGTGAGGCGGTCTCGGGGATCGTGATGGTCGCGGACTGACCGGCGCGCAACGTGGGCATGTTCGTCAGCACCTTCGACCCGTCCGCGTTGACGGTGCTGCCCACCCAGATCGTCTGACCGGTGTTGTTGACGAAGGTGACCGTGTGGTCGATCGCCGCGGTCGCCGTCGGCACGGCGAGACCGGCGACGGCGAACGCCAGCGCGAACACCGCCGCGACCGAACGGCCGAGTAGTCGTGTGAGCATCTGCGGGCTCCCCTCCTGCGAACCGGTGCCGGCGCACCGGATGCCGTCAGGGGTCCACGATCACCCGGAGTAGCCGCCCGTGACTCCACGGTGAGTCCGCAAAGTTCCGGTCCACCTGGTGGCCTGCAGCTCACGCCGGCCCGCCAGGCCGAGCTTGCGGTAGACCCTCGTCAGGTGGAGCTCGACGGTCCGCGTCGCCATCGCGAGCTTCGCCCCGATCTCCCTGGTCGGGAGGCCCTCGCGCACGAGGCGGGCGACCTCCGCCTCGACGGGCGTCAGCACGGGCCCGACCGGCATCCCGTCGCAGCCCACGACCTCGTCGGCCCGCCGCACCAGCACCGCTGCCCCGATGTCGAGGGCCGTGGCCCGCGCCAGCGCGTAGCTCTCGCACGCCGCCACCTGCCTGCCGTGCGCGGCGAGACGGTCGGCGTAGTCGCAGAGCACCTCCGCGAGCTCCATTCTCGCGTTCGCCATCTCCAGCAGGCGGATCGCACGCTCGTACGTCATGAGGTCCTCGCCGGTCGGCGCACTCGCCCGTGCGACCGCCGACAGGCTCCAGCCGAGGACCCTGGGTTCGCCCCAGCGCGCCGCGGCGGCGTGTTCCTCCATCGCCAGCCGCAGGGCTTCATCGGCATCTCCACAGGCCAGAGCCGCACGCGACGCGTGGGAGCGCCATTGCAGGACACCGGGGTTGAGGACGCCGAGCTCGGCGAGGGCCCGGCCGCACGTGAGGTGGGTCTCCAGTGCCTCGCGGGGGCGGTCCGTCGCCATGGCCACCACGGCCTTCGCCGCGAGCGCCAGCGGACGGCCGGGATGCCCGGCCGTGATCATCGCGTCGGCGTCCTGGTCCAGCAGAACGGCTTCGGCGGCTTCCGGTTCGCCCCTGGCGACGAGCAGTTCCACCTCCCACAGCAACGCCACCGAACGGATCTCGTCCGCCATGCCCTTGCGCCACACCGTGACGAGCAGGGAGGAGCACCTCGCAAGGTCGCCCGTGTGGCGCGCGACGCACGCACGGGCAAGCAGCACGCACTCCGCCATCACCCGGTCATCGGCGTGCTGTTCGAGCAGCGCCAGGCTGTGCGTGTCGGCGGCCACGAGCTCCCCCGCGCAGACCAGCGTTCCCAGTGCGCGTGACACGCACAACGGGTCCGCCCGGCAGACCGGAGTCACGAGCGCCCTCTCGGCCGCCTGGACGGCGCCGGCCCAGTCCTGTCCCGCCGCGAGCAGGCCGGACGCGACGACCGCCGCGCAGTCGTGGCCCGGATCGGCCGACCACCGGCTCATGCCGTGGGGACGAACGCCCGGCGGAGTCCCGGCCTGCCCGCCACCCCCATCTTGCGGTAGACGGCGGTGAGGTGGAACTCGACGGTGCGCAGGGTCAGGTGCAGCTCGGCGGCGATCTCGCGGTTCGACCTCCCGGCTCTGGCGAGCAGGGCGATCCTGCGCTCCTGTCTGCTCAGCGCGGACTCGCCGTCGTTGCGCAACAGCCGTGAGGCCAGCACGTCCGCCATCGCGGTCCATTGTGGACAGGAGTCGGCCGCCTCCCGCAGGAGCCGGGTGTGCTTCCTGGCGCGCTCGACCTCACCGCGTCCCAGCAGGAGCTGCGCCAGGTCGTGGCGCGCACGCAACGCCTCGTCGGCGGTCGAGGCCCGGCCGAGGTGGGCGATGGCCTCTTCGAGCAGGACGTCGTCGCCGCGGACCAGGGCGCAGGCGTGCAGGCCGAGCCCGATCCCCCTCGGCGCGCCCCACCGCCTCGCGGCCACCAGGTCCTTGTCGGCGCAGATCCGCGCGAGCACGAGATCACCCGCGTCGAAGGCCGCCAGCGCCGCGGAGGACCGCCACGGCAGCACCGCCGGGTTGACCACGCCCCACGACGCGAGCTGCCTGCCGCACTCGAGGAACTCGTCCAGCGCGCAGCTCCCCCGCCCCTCCGCCAGCAGGAGCCTGCCCCGCGCGAAGTGCAGCTCGGCGCTGTCCGGGTGCTCGGCCAGCGCACCGGCCAGCCCTGCGGACTCCAGCACGGCGCGTGCCCTGCCGAACTCGCCGACCTCGGTGAGCGCCAGCACCAGCCACGCCACCGCGACGGCCCGCTGGCGGGGGCGGACGCGCCTGCCCGCCACGCCTTCGAGCAACCGGACCGCGGCGCGGGGTTCGCCGCGCAGCAGCATGATCCGCCCGCCGAGGAGGTCGTGGACGTCTCCGCAGGCGGCCGAGGTGGCCCAGTTCCGGTGTGCCAGCGCGACTTCGTCCGCGTAGGTCAGGACCATCACCGCCTGCCAGAACGTGCCGGCGTCCTTCGGCTCCGCCGAGGCCAGCACGCGCTGTGCGACGTCGACCGCCTCCTCCCGGCCGGTGCCGAGGTTCGCGGCCTGCACCGCGCGGAACGAGAGCGCTCTCACCGGCCTGGACCGCCTGCCCGTCTTCGGGCTGCCCGGCAGGTAGGCGAGCGTCCCCGGCTCGAGTTCGCCCGCGTCGAGCGCCACCACGTTCCCGGCGAGCCGGTCGGCTTCGTTCCAGCGCCCGCTGCGGACCAGTTCACACCGCTTGCGGCGGATGTCGTCGAGCGGGGCGCTGTTCGTCATGTCGACGGTGTCCTTCCCGGCCGGCCAATTGATACGCGGGACTCCCGCGAATCCGTCTCATATGGACGGTGACCTGGTCTGGACCTTACCGGGAAAAGCATCCCGTTTGAACCTGCACTTTTACCTTCTTCGCCCCTTGGCAAACAGGAATGGGAGGAGTATCAAAGGGAAATCGGCTGCGAACCGAACAGTTCGGCGCAGTGCCCCGCGAACGCCCGCGCCCGGTGCGTCAGCGGACCGCCGGCCGCCCAGCCCAGCACGACGGGTGTCGTGGGCACGGTGTCGCGCAACCGCACCGCCACCACCTCCAGCCCCTCGTACGACGAGCTCACGGCGGGCTGCTGGACGGTCATCGAATAACCGAGGCCGCGGGCCACCAGCGCCCGCGCGAGCTCGAAGCCGCGGGCCCGGTGCGTCACCACCATCTCCACGCCCGCGGAGGCGAACACCGACCGGAAGTAGCGCTCGCTGGGCGGGACGTCCAGCAGCACGAACGGGTCCCCGGCGAGTTCGCGCAACGCCACCGCCCGCCGCCGGCGCAACCGGTGGCCAGCGGGCAACAGCACCTGGGGCGCCTGCTCGTACAACGTCCTCGTCGCGATGCCGGGCACCAGGTCCTGGTCGTAGAGGAACGCGATCTCGCACCGCCCGGCGACCAGGTCCTCGCCGATCTCCGGCAGGCTCCCCTCCACGAACCGGACCGACACGTCCGGGTGCGCGCTCTCGAACGTCGCGATCGCCGCGGGCAGGTGGAACGGCGCGATCGGCGCGTAGCACCCGACCGTCAGCACGCCGCTGACCCGCGAACTGAGCCCGCGCGCCTCGGCGCCGAGGTCGGCCATCGCCCCGACCACCCGGCGGGCGTCCGCGAGCACGCGCGTGCCCGCCGCCGTCAACGCGGCACCCCGGCGCGGTGACCGCACGACCAGCCTCAGGTCCAGCACGCGTTCCATTTCGCTCAACGCCAGCGAGATCGCGCCCTGCGACACGTGACACCGCGCGGCGGCCGCCGTCAGCGAGCCCGTCTCCGCCACCGCGATCAGGTAGTCGAGCTGCCGCAGCGTCACGTTGGGCACATTCATGAGTTCAGCTTATGACTGGCCCAAGAAAATTGAACTGGCCAAAAGAATCGTTCGCGGGAATCGTGCGGACCATGACCCGGCAGCACACCCACCCGTTCCTCCCCTACGCACCGCCCCGCCTGCCGATCGAGGAGGGACTCGACCGCGGCAGGGCCCTGCACCGCCTGCTCGACGCACGCAGGTCCGTGCGCTGGTTCTCGCCCGATCCCGTTCCGGCGGAGGCGGTCGAACTGGCCGTGCGCACCGCGAACACCGCCCCGAGCGGCGCGCACCAGCAGCCGTGGCGGTTCGTCGCCACCCGGGACCCGGACCTCAAGCGCCGCATCCGGCACGCGGCGGAAGAGGAGGAACGCCGCTTCTACCACGAACGCGAACTGCCGGACTGGCACGCGGCCCTGGCACGACTGGAGACCGACGCCACGAAGGAGTTCCTCGAAGTCGCGCCCTGGCTCGTGGTCGCGTTCGCGCAGAAGCAGCAGAACGGCAAGAAGACCTACTACACCAACGAAAGCGTCGGCATCGCGTGCGGGTTCTTCATCGCGGCGCTGCACACGATGGGCCTCGCGACCCTGACGCACACGCCGAACCCCATGACGTTCCTGGCCGACCTGCTCGGACGCCCCGGCGAACGCCCGTACGTCCTGTTCCCGATCGGCTACCCGGCGCCCGACTGCGAGGTGCCGGACCTGCGCCGCAAGCCCCTGGACGAGGCCCTCACCTTCACCGGCGGGCTTGCCTGATCGTCCCACCCGCGAGGAGCATCACCGGCGTGGACGAACTACGCGCGCTGATCACCAAGCACGCCCGCCCGGATCTGACCACCACCATCGACGACGTCCTGGTGTCCAGGACGACGGTCGGAGGCCCGCCCGCCCCGTCGATGACCGGCACGATCCTCGCGTTCGTCGCTCAAGGCCGCAAACGCATCGCCTTGGGCGACCGCGTCTACGACTACCGGGCGGGCCAGTACCTCGTCGCGTCGATCGACATGCCGATCACCGGCAACTACGTCGGCATCAGCCCGTCCGAGCCCGCGCTCGGCCTCGGCCTGGTGCTGCGGCCGGACAAGGTCGCCGAACTGCTCCTGGCCCACGACCTCCCGAAGGCCACGGGCACCCCGGAGGGCCTGGCCGTCAGCGACGCCTCCCCCGAGCTCGTCGACGCCGTGACGAGGCTCGCGCGCCTGCTCGACCAGCCGAAGGACGCGCGTGCGCTGGCACCGTTGATCAAGCAGGAGATCCTGTGGCGGGTCATGACCGGCGAGCAGGGTGCGGCGGTCCGGCAGCTCGGCGCCCAGGACAGCGGCCTCAGCCACATCGCGAGGGCGGTCAGGTGGATCCGGGAGAACTACGCCGAGTCGTTCAAGGTCGAGAACGTCGCGCGCATCGCGGGCATGAGCGAGTCGGCGTTCTACCGCAACTTCCAGGCCGTCACGGCGATGAGCCCGATCCAGTTCCAGAAGCAGATCCGCCTGCAGGAGGCAAGGTTGCTGCTCGCGACGAACTCCGACGTGACGAGCGTGAGCCACCGCGTCGGCTATGACAGCCCGTCGCAGTTCAGCCGCGAGTACCGCCGCCAGTTCGGCACGCCGCCCAGCAGGGACGCGAGGCTCAGGCTCCAGCCCGCTCTCTGACGTCCAGGTACACGGCGCGGACCTCCAGCGTCCGCTCGACCTTCTCGATCACGGGCGCGAAGAACTGGCGCCGGTGCTCGGCGTCGCTCATCGAGATCACCGAGAAGTACATGCTGCCGAACGCCGCGAAGAGCGTGGCGTTGCGCAACATCGCCGCCGGCACGCCGAAGAGCTTCGACGGGGTCGGCCGCTCCCCGATCCACTGCTCGGCGATCTCGGGCGTGACCACGATCAGGCCGAGCACCACGAAGAACGCGAACAGCGCGAGCCCGATCACCGCCGCCTGCACCAGCTGCCGGATCGCGAGCATCACCAGCAGGTTGCGCGACTGGCGGCCGTTCAACCGCCTGGGCGGCAACGGTTCGGCGATCTCGACTCCGGACAGCGGCGTGCCCTTGCACGCCACCCGCAGCACCTCGGGCCGCAGGTCCTGCTCGACCCGGCCGATCTCGTCGCGCAGCCGGGCGGCCGCGGCCAGCACGGTGATGGCGGCGAACATCAGCACCACGAGGCTCACCCGCTGCCAGCTCAGCCGGTTCATCGCCTGCCACAGCTCACCGGTGAAGAACAGGAACAGCGTCACGAACAGCATCGGCGGCAACGCCCTGCCGATCAGGTGCACGCTGTTGCGCAGGTCCGCGATCACGTGCCGGATGGCGGCCTTGAGCAACGACCCCAGCCCGTACGTCGTGGCGAGCATCGTCGCCAGGAAGGCCACGGCGAACACCACGACGAACCAGATCAGGGCGCCCCACACGGGTTCGGGATCCGCGTCCCCGTCCGGTGCGGTGAACCTGATGTCGATCGCGGACTGCACCAACGGCGTGATCACGGGAATCGCCGCGTACACGACCAGCACCAGCACCGTCATGCGCGGCGAGAAGTTCGGCATCCGCCGCACGAACAGCGAGAGCAGCACCCACGCCGACACCATCACCGCGACGATCAGCCCGAGCAGCACCCACCGCGACAGCCCGGCGGACTGCTGCAGCACCAGCCACGCGAGGCTGCCGACGGCCACGAACGTCAACGCCGGCAGCATCCGCGGCAGCACGTGCGACCGGAAGCCGTAGCCCTCGATCATCGTCGGCGCGCCCTGCCGGACGAACCACTGCTCGGTCCGCCGCACCACCGCCGGGGAGATCATGCGGTGGATCATGCCTCACCGCTCGAACAGCCGCGCCATGATGGAGTAGTAGTGCGTAGGCGTGATGCGGGCGAGCGCGTCGAACACGTACGCGTCCGGCCCGACGAGCACGCGCGCCTTCCCGCGTTCGACACCGCGGTGGATGATCTCGGCGGCCTTGTCCGGGGTCGTCAGCGCGATCCGGTCGAAGTCCGTGGCGATCTGCTCCAGCGACCGGCCGTTCTCGTCGAGCTCGGCGTGGATGCGGCCGTTGCGGATGATGTTGGTCTTGATGCCGCCGGGGTGCACCGCGACCGCCGAGACGCCCGTGCCGCGCAACTCCTGGCGCAGCGAGTCGGTGAAACCGCGAACGGCGAACTTCGCGGCGCAGTACGCGCTCTGCTTCGGCATCCCGCAGAGCCCGAACACGCTGGACGTGTTCACCACGACGCCGTAGTTCTGCTTGACCAGCATGGGCAGGAACGCCCGCGTGCCGTTCACGACACCCCAGTAGTTGATGTCGAAGAGCCAGGAGTCGTCCTCCGCCACGGAGTTCAGCACCGTCGTGGAGGTGGCCACGCCCGCGTTGTTGAACACGGCCGCGAGCGGCAGGTCGAGCCACGCGCGCACCTCGTCCGCGAACGCCCGCACGTCCTCGGCGTCGCGCACGTCCAGCACCCGGCTGAGCACCGGGCCCTGCAACGACGCCGCGGTCTTCTCCAGCTCGATCTCGTTGACGTCGGCGATGGCCACCGGCGACCCCTGCCGGGACAACCGCTGCGCGAGACTGCGGCCGATCCCCGAGGCGGCCCCGGTGATCACCGCCGGACGTCCTGAGATCTTGCGGACCATGTCTGCTCCTGTCGTCGAGGGACGGCGGAGCCCCCAACGCTAGAGCCTGTGTCGAATCCGGACCGCGACACAGGCTCTAGCGGCGCAGCTCGGGGAACTGGTCGTCCCGCCACTCCCCCGTGCCGGCGCCGCCTTCCTCCTCGCGCGTGCGCAGGTCGACCCGGCGGATCTTGCCGGACACGGTCTTGGGCAGCTCGTAGAACTCCAGCCGCCGGATCCGCTGGAACGGCGCCAGGTTCTCCCGCGCGTGCTTCAGGATCGCCAGCGCGGTCTCACGGCTGGGCTCCCACCCGGGGCTCAGCGCCACGTACGCCTTGGGCACCGCGAGCCGCACCGGGTCGGGCGCGGGCACGACCGCGGCCTCGGTGACGGCCGGGTGCTCGATCAGCACGCTCTCCAGCTCGAACGGCGAGATCTTGTAGTCCGACGCCTTGAACACGTCGTCCGTGCGCCCGATGTAGAACAGGTAGCCGTCCTCGTCACGGCTCGCGATGTCGCCCGTGTGGTAGTAGCCGCCGGCCATCGCCTCGGCGTTGCGCTCCTCGTCGCCGTGGTAGCCGACCATCAGCGACATCGGCCGCTGCCCGAGGTCGACGCAGATCTCGCCCTCGTCGGCCCGCTCGCCGGTGATCGGGTCGACCAGCACGATCGGCACACCGCGCAACGGCCGTCCCATCGAGCCGAGCTTCACCGGCGCGCCCGGCACGTTGCCGACCGACAGCGTGGTCTCGGTCTGCCCGAACCCGTCGCGGATCGTGAGGCCCCACTGCTTCTGGACCTGCTCGACCACCTCGGGGTTGAGCGGCTCGCCCGCGGCCACGACCTCGCGCAGCCCGCCGGGACCGCCGCTGAGGTCGGCCTTGATCAGCATCCGCCACACGGTCGGCGGCGCGCAGAACGTGGTGACGCCCTTCTCGCGGATCTGGCCGAGCAACGCGGCCGCGTCGAACCGGGCGTAGTTGTAGACGAAGATCGTCGCTTCGGCGATCCACGGCGCGAAGAAGCAGCTCCAGGCGTGCTTGGCCCAGCCGGGCGAGCTGATGTTGAGGTGCACGTCGCCGGGCTTCACGCCGATCCAGTGCATGGTCGTCAGGTGGCCCACCGGGTACGAGACCTGGGTGTGCTCGACCAGCTTGGGGCGGCTGGTCGTGCCGGAGGTGAAGTACAGCAGCAGCCGGTCGTCCGGCGCGGTCCGCGGGTGCGGCAGCGGGTCGTCGGACGCCTGCGAGGTGTCCGCGTAGTCGAGCCAGCCCTCCGCGGTGCCGCCGACGCTGACGAGCACCGGTCCCTCCGCGAACTTGCCCGCGTCCTCGACCCGCGCGACGACGTGCCGCACCGAACCCCGTTCCAGCCGGTCGGCGAGGTCGGCCGGTCCCAGGGCGGTGGTCGTCGGCATGATCACCGCGCCGAGCTTCATCACCGCGAGCATCGACTCCCACAGCTCGGCCTGGTTGCCCAGCATGATCATCACGCTGTCGCCCCTGCCCACACCGTGCCCGGCGAGCCAGCGCGCCACGCGGTTCGACCGGCGGCGCAGCTCGTCGTACGAGTAGGCGCGCTCGGAGCCGTCCTCCTCGACGATGTGCAACGCCGTGGTGGAGTTGCCCTCGGCGACGACGTCGAACCAGTCGTGCGCCCAGTTGAAGCCGCTGCCGAAGCTCGGCCAGGCGAACGCGTCCGGGTCGCTGAGCATCAGGTCGCGGGCCGCGCGGTAGGTGTCGTGACTGGACATGTCGGAGAGGGTGGGAGCGCCGGCGCCGCCGGTATACCCCCGGATGGGGGTGTACCCCTTTTCGAGGGTGTGACGGTCAGCGAAACTTCTGGACGTGCTGCCAGACCGCTTCCAGACGTTGCTCCCGCAGCGCCTGGACATGCTCCGCCGTGCCACCGGGCTGCCCGTCGTGTTCGGCGGTGCGCTGACGACCGGCCGTGACCTGGTGCTCAGCAGCTTCTTCGGCACGCACGGCACGTCGTTGCACGGGCTGCGCATCGGCACCGGCCGGGGCCTCGGCGGCACGGCCATCGCGATGGGCACCGCGGTGCGCGTCAACGACTACGCCACGACCAAGGCGATCACCCACGAGTTCGACCAAATGGTGGTCGTGAACGAACGCCTGACCTCCGTGTTCGCCTACCCGGTGACGGTGCGCGGCACCGTGCACGGCGTCCTCTACGGGGCCGTGCGCGGGCAGACGACCGTCGGCGACCGGGCGATCAGGATGGCCGGCGCCATCGCGCAAGCATTCGCACAGGACCTCGACATGCCTTCGATCCACACCCAGGCCGCGCTGCGCGAACTGGCCGAGGTCACCAAGCTCGTCGGTGATCCCGTGCTGCGCGAACGACTCCGCAAGGTGCACCAGAGCCTCGGCGGCGAGCCTCCCGTCAGCGTCCCCAGCGGCCTCACCCCGCGCGAACTCGATACGCTCCGGCTGGCCGCGGTCGGGGCGTCCAACCGGGAGATCGCCGCCGAGCTCGGGTTGAGCGCCGAGACCGTCAAGGCCTACCTCCGGGGCGCGATGCGCAAGCTGGGGGTGCACAACAGAACCGCCGCGGTCCACGCGGCGAGGTCGACGGGAGCGCTCTGAATGTCGTTGATGGAGAAGGCCGTGATCGGCACCGATCGCCTGCTCTACAAGCTGACCGGCGGCAGGTTCACCCTCGTGTCGCTGTCGAAGCAGACCGGCCTGACCCTGATCACCACCGGCGCGAAGTCCGGTGAGCAGCGCGAAAACCAGGTCCAGTACGTCGCCGACGGCGACTCGATGCTGGTGGTGGGGTCCAACTGGGGCAAGCCGCACCACCCGGCGTGGACGGCGAACCTGCTGAAGAACCCCGACATCCAGGTGAACGTGCGCGGCGAGGTCCGCGACGTGCGGGGCACCCTGCTCGAGGGCGCCGAGCGGGAGGCCGCCTGGACCCGCATGGTGGCGGCCTGGCCCGCGTTCCAGGACTACGTCGAACGCTCAGGCGGCCGCGAGCTGCGGGTGTTCCGCCTGACGACGCGCTGAGTCCCACGCGAGCCACACGCATCCGACGACCATCAACACGCCGTGGGCGATCCGCACCGCGGGCGGCGTGAAGAACTGCGGCAGGAACAACGCGAACCCGGCGGCGAACACGACCGCCGCCGGGGTGCGCAGCTTCAGCGCGACCACCACCGCCGCGACGCCCATGGTGACGAGCCCGAGCGCGAAGGTCGTGACGGCGAACGGGTTGTAGCGCACGGCCTCGGCCAGGTCGAGGACGTTCGACTGCTGTGCGATGGCGTGCAGGCCGAAGTCCTCGGCGCCGTAGTACGGCAGCGTGAGGCCGGCGCCGACCCAGAACGTGATCGCGGCGCCGCGGTGGACCTCCAGCAACGCGATCGGCACGAGGATGAAGCCGATCATCGCGCACAGGTGCGAGAGGACCCACGCGGTCGACCCCATCGAGGCCGCCGCGCCCGCGGCCGTCGTCTCGTCGTGCCAGGGTCTCAGCGCCGGGTACAGCAGGAAGAGCAGGCCCGCGGCGGAAAGCGTCCACTTCACGATTGCCCCCTGAGATCGGTGAGGTACATCCGGACGAGCTGGTCGTAGGTGTCGTCGAGGCCCTCGGGCAGGCCGAAGCCGCCGCTCGACTCGATCGACGCGAAGCCGTGCGCGATCACCCGCAACCGCCGCGTGGCGTGGATGGCGTCGGAGCCCTCCAGGCCGTACTGCCGCAACGTCGCGAGGACGACCTCCATGAACTTGGTGCCCGCCGCCAGCTGCAGGTCGTTGTGCAGCGGATCCATCGGCGCGGCCGCGTAGCGGTTCGGGCGCTCCCGCACGTAGGCGCGGTACGCGTGCAGGAGCGCGCTGACGGCGTCGTCCCCCGCCCGGCCGAGGACCGCGCCGGTGAACCGGTCGGTCATCTCCTCCAGCACCCGCACACCGATGTGGGCGCGCAGTTCGCCGAGGCTCGCGACGTGCTTGTACAGCGAGGGCGTGGCGACACCGGTCCGCGCGGCGACGGCGGACAGCGTCAGGCCGTCGGCGCCCTGCTCGTCGATCAGCTCCAGCGCGGCGTCGACGACCTTGGCGGTGGTGAGACGTGGGCGAGCGGTCATAGCCTCGAAGCTAACGGCATTAGCCTCCAACGTCAAGCGCGGAGGTTTGGTGAAGATCTTGCGGATTTTCGGGCGGGTGCGGCGACCGCACCGCTATGAAGGTCAGGTCATTCGCATCGGCAAGGAGATTCCATTGCGATTAGCCAAGATCCTGGGGGCGGTCGCCGCGAGCGCGCTGTTCGCGGCGACCATCACGGCTGCACCGGCCACCGCCGGTCCGACGTTGCAGAACACGATCGACCCGAGTTCCGTCAAGGAGTCCGTCGACTACCTGGTGCAGACCTACCGGATCAGCGAACGCGAGGCGTTGCGCAGACTCGAACTCCAGAAGGACGCCACCGGGCTCGAGAAGACGCTCAGGACCGAAGCCGCCGGCGAGTACGGCGGCATGTGGCTCGACCAGCAGGCCGGTGAGCTCGTCGTCGCGATGACGAAGCCCGCCGCCGCCCAGCGGCAGATCGCCGCGATGGCCGACCGGACCCGCGTGAAGGTCCGCACGGTCAAGAACTCCCTGGCGTCGCTCGAAGCGGCGCACGACCGGATCAGCAGGCAGGTCGGCGCCGGAGCCGACTCGGTGTACCTGCCGGCCGTCAGCACCACCGAGAACCGGGTCGTCGTCTGGGAACGCGCCTGGCTCAGGGAGAACAAGCCCAACGCCGCCGCACAGGCGGAGGTCCGGACCTTCGACGCCGATCCCGGCGTGGTGTCGGCCCGCGTCCTGCCGAAGCCCGCGCCGTACTCGTCGGTCGACCCGGTCGACTGGGGCTTCTGCCACCCGTTGTACTGCACCGGCTACGGCCCCATGCGCGGCGGCCTCCGCCTGGACATGAGGCGCGACAACGGAACCACGGGCGGCTGCACCGCGGCCTTCAACCTGCGGACGACCGGCGGCGCGTTCCCCGGCGTGCCGTGGGTGCTGACGGCCGGCCACTGCATGGCGACCAAGACGAACAACGTGCCCACCGAGCACAACCGCCAGGCGATCCTGAACCAGCACGGCATCGAGAAGAACGCCTACCCGTACGACTACGCCGCCGTGCGGTACGTGGACGCGACCACCGCGAACACGTGGCTGGAGAGCCAGACCAACCGCAACATCGTGCTGAAGTACTGCCGCAACGGCGGTCTCGACAGCAACGGCGACACCCCCTGCGGCCCGCAGGCGACCTCGCAGAACCAGGAGATCACCTCCGTCACCCCGCTGTCCGGGATCCTGGCCGGTGCCGTCGTGTGCGCCAGCGGTTCGGGGTCCAGCGCGGTGAACTACCCGGACTCCTACGACAGCGGGGCCGGTGAGGGCTACCTCGTCGGCACCCGGTGCGGCCGCGTGCTGTCCACCGACGTCGGCATCAACACCGACATCTGCGCCCGCGCCGGCGACAGCGGCAGCCCGCTGTTCAGCCAGGTCACCAAGGCGGGTCTCGGCATCCTGGAGGGCAGCCAGCAGGCCCGCAGCGGTGCCTGCCAGCTGGGTGAGCTCAACAACTACGCCCCGCTCTCGACGATCCTCGAGGACCTCAGCGCCCGCCAGGCGAGCGGTGGGTCGGTCTTCTCGGTGATCACCACTCCGCAGGGCTGACGTTCACAGTCTCGGAGGGCCTGTTCACAGGCCCTCCGAAACATCTGAAGGCTTAAGCAGCCTTAAATCCGCTGGTATCGAGGAAGATCACTTGAGAGCGCTCTCATCTGACAAATTCGTGAAAACCTTTACACGTTGACCGAGGGTCACGGCGCGACAACACTTCCGAACCACTGGGCGCACAACCAACACCCGGAAAGGTCGGTTCGATGCATCGACGCATCGGGACGGCCCTTGCCGCTGCCTTGATGGTGGCCGCAGGGATCACCGTCGCCACCACCAGCCAAGCTCCCCCTGCCAACGCGGCGGTGACCTGGGCCGACGAGTTCAACGCCCCCGCCGGCACCGGTGTCGACGGCGGCAAGTGGAACATGGAAGTGGGCAACAACAACGGCAACAACAGGGAACACCAGTGGTACCAGGCGGGTACCTCCAACGCGGCGCACGACGGCCAGGGCAACCTCGTCATCACCGCCAAGAAGGAGAACCCCGGCAACTACAACTGCTGGTACGGCCGGTGTCAGTACACGTCCGCGCGCATCAACACCGCGAACAAGTTCACCCAGACCTACGGCAGGTTCGAAGCGCGCATGAAGATGCCGCGCGGCAAGGGGATCTGGCCCGCGTTCTGGATGCTCGGTGCTGACATCAACACCGGCAACCCGTGGCCGGGTTCCGGCGAGATCGACATCATGGAGTTCCTGGGACACCAGACGAACACCGTGTACGGCACGATCCACGGACCGGGCTACTCCGGTTCGGGCGGCAAGTCCCACGCCTACAACGGCCCGAACTTCTCCGACGGCTTCCACAACTTCGCAGTGGACTGGAAGCCCGGCGAGATCACGTGGTCGGTGGACGGCAACGTCTACGCCCGCAACACCCCGACCGACGTCAACGGCAACCCGTGGGTGTTCAACAAGCCCTTCTTCATCATCATCAACCTCGCGGTCGGTGGTGAGTGGCCGGGCTACCCGGACGCCAGCACGACGTTCCCGCAGCAGCTCGTGATCGACTGGGTCCGCGCCTCCTCCGCCGACACCCCGCCTCCCAGCGGCGGTGGCTCGGAGATCCGCGGCATCGGCGGCAAGTGCCTCGACGTGCCCTGGGCGAACAACGCCAACGGCACGCCCATCCAGGTCGTCGGCTGCAACGGCAACGCGGCCCAGAAGTGGAGCCGTCCCGGTGACGGCACGATCCGCGCGCTGGGCAAGTGCCTCGACGTCAACGCCGGCGGCACCGCCAACGGCACAGTGGTCCAGCTCTGGGACTGCAACGGCTCGGCTGCCCAGCAATGGGCCGTCAGCGGGGCACAGGACATCGTGAACCCGCAGGCCGACAAGTGCCTCGACACCATCGGCGGCGGTTCGGCCGACGGCACGAAGACGCACATCTGGCAGTGCCTCGGCGTGGCCAGCCAGAAGTGGCAGGTCTGAGGTCTCTCCCCGCCGGGCCGGGTTCGGCCTGACGAGGAGCAGCACGGGCGCTGGACGTGAACCCCCGCGGCGGACGGGTTCACGTCCAGCGCCTTCTGCTTTCCGGCAGGAGACCTTCCTAGGCCAGAAGCCTTGCCACGGCCCAGTCCTGCACCGCGACGCCGACCGACTTGAACACCGTCCGGCCCTCCCGCAGCGGCGGGTTCCCCAGCGCCGCACCGAGTTCGACGAGCGACTCCAGCCTCAGCACGCCGGACTGCACGGCCCGGATGATCTCCCCGGCCTCGCTCAGCGCCGCCTCGACCTGGTCCACCACCACGACCCCGGCGGTCGCCAGCAACTCCTCGGGCAGCTCCCGCATCACGGGCCGGTACGAACCGATCGCGTTGACGTGCACCCGTTCCTTGAGCGAGCCGCACCGGAACAACGGCACCGTCGACGCCGTCGCGCAGCACACGACGTCCGCGCTCTCGACGGCCTCGTCCGCGTTCGCCGCCGTGTCCATGACCGTGTCCGGCAGCTCGTCGCGCAGGCCCTCCAGCAACGCCTCGGCCTTCTTCGCGTTGCGGTTGAAGACGACGAGCTTCTTCAACGGCCGCACGGCGTGCACGGCCCACACCTGGTCCGCGGCCTGCGCTCCCGCGCCCAGCAGCGCGAGGTGCGACGCGTCCTCGTCGGCCAGCAGATCCGTTGCCACACCGACGACAGCGCCGGTCCGCAACGTCGTGAGCGGCACCGCGTCCGTGACGAACTGACCGTCCGGATGCGAGTACACGACCGTGCCCGTGATCACCGGGTCGCGCTCGACCTCGACACTGATCACCTTGACCGCGGTGGAGCTCGTCGGCCGGTGGTGCACCGCCATGACGAGCGACCGGCTGTCGCTGAACGCCTGCCGCGGCGGCAGGTCGAACTCCTCCGCCGCCAGCCCGACGAACGCTTCTCGCACGGCATCGATCGCAGCGGGCATCGTCATGGCCGGGATCGTAACGACTCAGCGCGAGCGCTTGACGGCCCCCAGGAACGACGACCAGGCGGCCGCGCCCACGGCGAGGTGGACGGCGGGCGCCTTGGTGTCCCGGATCCCGATGCCGGTGGCCACCTCCACGCACTCGCTGGCGTTCGCGCTGTAGGTGCTCTTGCGCCACTCGGCCATCAATGTCTCCTCAACCGATGATGTCTTTGATCAGACTCCTCGATTGTTCCTCGTCCAACGCCGTCCGACCGAGTGATTCGACCACCGCGTCGTAGCTCTTGACCGGTAGCGCCGCCTCGATGATGAGGCTGGCGTTCTCGCTCTCCACGAAGACGACCGGCTCGATCTTGTGGAACCGCATCAGGTTGAAGCCCCCGGCATGCCCCGCGTGGGCCCCGGCCGACGTCGGCACCACCCTGATGACGACGGACGGCCGCAGCGACATCCTCACCAGGTGCTCCAGCTGAGCGCGCATCACCTCTTCACCCCCCACTGGTGTCCTCAGGACGGACTCGTGGAAGAAGAACGTCGCCTTCACGCCGGATCGCAGCGACTCGCTGCGCGCCACCCGAGCCGCGACGCGCTCCTCCACCTCGTCCTCGGGCACGTTGGCGCTCGCCCTGATCACGGCACGCGCGTACTCGGGGATCTGCAGCGTGCCGTGCACCAGCAACGGCAACCAGCTGATCAGCGTCTTGGCGGTGGACTCGTGCTGGAGCAGGGTGCGCGGCAGGATCGGCTCGGCGGCGCCGTGCTCCTGCAACCAGCCCTTCACGTTCGTCGCGTGGAACAGCTTCATCAGGTGTTCCCGCTCGTCCGACGGCGTCCGGCACGCGCCCAGCAACAGCGCGAGGTCCAGCTCCGTCACGCCTCCCTTGCCGTTGACGGCGTCCGACAGCTTGGCCTCCTGCCAGTCGACGATCTCGGCCACGGCCCGCGACGTCATACCCGTGGCCGCGATGGCGGCACGGAGCCCGTCACCGAACTCGCGGCCTCTTGCGGTGGAGAATCTTTTCGGCATGAACGGGGACGCTAGCGCCATTCACGGGCCTTTCAGAACATTCGGCACCAACACAACCCAAAAGGGCGTTAGCTTGGACCAGCTCCAAGTTGCAGAATAATTCCGTGAAGTTCCGATGGTTGCCCCACGACGGGCTGCGACACGCTGTCCAGGACGAGCCGCTCAGGGGGCGGCTCGTCGAGACCCTGTGCGGCGATCCCTTCGAACCGCAGGAGCTTGACCTGTGGTCGAGCAAGAACGTCTGGCCGACGTGCTGGGACTGCGACGGCGTCTGGCGAAAGAGCGAGGGGATCCTGCCATGGCCGCGGAAATCCTGACGGAAGACCTTCTGCGCGTATCTCTTCAACGCCTCTCGCGTGAGGTGGTGAAGACTTATCCACAGTTCGGTGAGTTGCTCGCGCAGAATATGTTGCGCACGTGCGGGTTGATTCCCGATCTCGAGCGCGCGGAGCATTACCGCGAGCTCGGGACGTTGCTCATCGACCTCGGCCGGCTGTACCTGGCGGAGGCCGACGTGCTGTCCACGGTGGAGGCGCCGCAGGACTGAGCGGTCCCCTGGCCGTGTCCCGGAGGTCTCGTCGGGCGGCAGTAGCGGCCGAGGGCCCCGGAGGCGGCACCACCGCGGCGCGCGGATACGCCCGGTATGAGGTCATCGCGGCGGCACCGCCTCCGGGTCTCTCGCCCGCGCCTGCCACCGGACGAACGCTCGTGGTCAATACACCTAGCGCGCGGACACGGCGACCGCGCGCCCGCTCGTGTCGAACTCGTGCGCCAGCACCTCCAGCCCCGCCCCGCCGGCCGCCCACGCCGCCGTCCAGGTGAGGCACTCCGCCGCCCCGTTCCCCGCCCTCTCCACCAGGTCCACCCCGATCGGGTCGAGCCACTCCCACGACGTGCCGGCGATCCCGGCCAGGAAGGCCTCGTCCCACGAGCGCACCAGCTCGCGGACGGTCCCCTCGCGGCGTGCGCGCTCGTTGACGTCCTTGATCCACGCCTGCCGCTCCTGTTCCGAGAGCACCACCCCGGTCTCGGGCTCGCGGAACCCCGGCAGGTCGTGGGCGAGCCCGCCCGACCCGACGTACAGCACCCGGCGGTCGGCGAAGAACTCCCCGACGCGGCGTCCCAGCGACGCCGCGCGGCGGAAGGTGGCGTGGGGCGGCGAGGCGCAGTTGACGAAGACCGGCAGCACGGGCTTGGCGGAGATCGAGCCCAGCAGGTCGCGCGCGGTGTGGCCGAAGGCGTGGTCGAGCGCGGCCTCGTAGGCCGTGGCGACGTCGAACTCCGCGGCCACCAGCCCGGCGACCAGCTCGCGTCCCAGGTCCGAGGGCACGTCGTAGGAACCGACGGGCCCGGCCACGTCGCCCTGGGCGGTGGCGCTCAGGACCACGGCGAAGGTCGGGACCACCGACCGGAAGGCCCGGCGGTGGTCGGTGCCGAAGAAGACCACGAGCTCCGGGTCGAACGCGCGCACCGCCTCCCGCGCGTCCGCGATCGCCGCCCGGACGGGCCCGTCGGGAGCGCCGGGCAGGGTGATCAGGTGCGAGGCGCAGACCGTTAGGCGGTTCTTCACCGGACCAGTCTAGGTTCCGATGCGTGACGAGACGTGCACTTGCGGTGATCATCACCGCCGCCCTCCTGGCGCCCGTTTCCCCCGCTCAGGCCGACGTCACCAGACGCATCGAGACCGACCGCGCCGAGAGACCCGTCGCTCCGGGCGTCACGCTCAGCTCGTTCGACTGGTACGAGCCCGACGGGTGGGTCCGCGGGGACGCGCTGACCGTCGACCTCGCGAAGGCACGGGTCGGGTACGTCGACACCGGCACCGTCGCGCAGGCGGCACCGCTGTCGCAGCAGACGACCGGAGCCGTCGCGGCGATCAACGGCGACTTCTTCGACATCAGCAACTCCAACGCGCCCGAGGGCGTCGGGATCCAGGACGGCCACCTGAGGAAGTCCGGGAACGGACGTGCGGTGGGCATCGACGCGGCCGGCATCGGCAGCGTGATGGAGACCTTCTTCGAGGGCACGCTCAACGGCACGCACGAGCTGACGCAGCTCAACAGCGCGAAGATCGACGTGGACGGCATCGGGGTCTTCAACCCGTTGTGGGGCACGTACAGCCGAGCGCGCGCCACGCAGGGTGCGACCAACACGGCCGAGGTCATCGTCAAGGACGACGTGGTCCAGTCCGTCGGCGCCCCCAGCGCGACGCCCGTCGAGGGGTACGCGCTGGTCGGCCGCGACAAGGGCGCGGACGTGCTCAAAGCGCTCAAGCCCGGCGACAGGGCCGAGGTCGGCTACCGGAGCCGCACCAGCGACGGCAGCCGGCCGGTCACGGCCATCGGCGGACGGCAGCTCCTCGTCCGCGACGGCAGGAACGTCGCACCGGCCGACGCCCTCCACCCGCGCACGGCGGTCGGGTTCTCGCGGGACGGCAAGAAGATGTACGCGCTGACCGTCGACGGACGGCAGAGCGCCCACCTCCAGGGCCTGGACCTCACGGACCTCGCCGACGCCATGATCGAGCTCGGCGCGCACAACGCCCTCAACCTCGACGGCGGCGGCTCGTCGACGATGCTGGCCCGCGAACCCGGCACCACCGAACTGGAGCTCGTCAACACCCCGTCGGACGGCGGCGAGCGCCCGATCCCCAACGGCCTCGCGCTCTACGCGCCCACCGGTACGGGCCGCCTCACCGGTTTCGACGTGCGGACCGCGAGCACCCGCGTGTTCCCCGGCCTGACCCGGCGGATGACCGTGCGCGGCCACGACGAGACGTTCGGCCCGGCCACCGGCACCGGGCACCTCACCCGCGCGACGGGTGGCTGGGCGGTCGGTGACACCTTCCACGCGGGAGCCCGTCCCGGCCCCGCCTCGTTCACCGCCTTCCGCGGCCCCACCGCCAGGACCACGCGGCTCACCGTGCTGGGCGAGCTCGCCAGGATCGCACCGGAGAGCTCCAGGATCAGCCTCGCCGAGGACGAGCAGGGAACTCTGCGCGTCAACGGTTTCGACGCCCAGGGGTTCAGCGCGCCCGTCGAGCGCGCCGACCTCGACCTGAGCTACGACCGCGAGGTCGTCGAGGTCACCCCGGACCTGCGGATCAGGGCGGTGAAGGCCGGTGCCACGACGATCAGGGTCCGGGTCGGGGACAAGACGACCGAAACAGCCGTGACCGTCGGCACGCGCGACCAGACGCTCGCGACCTTCGACGACGCTCCACAGTGGACCTTCGGCTCCGCCCGCGCGACCGGCGGGGTCGAGCCCGCGCCGGACGGCCACACGGGCCAGGGCCTGAAGCTGAGCTACGACTTCACGCAGTCGACCGGCACACGCACCGCCTACGCCATCCCGCCGAAGCCGCTCCAGGTCGACGGGCAGCCCCTCGCGCTCGCCGCGCACGTCCTCGGCAGCGGCAAGGGCGAGTGGACCGCATTCACCGTCACCGACTCGACAGGACAGTCGCGTTCGCTCTACGGCCCCCACATCACCTGGACCGGCTGGCAGCGGATCGAGGTCGCGGTGCCGCCGGAGCTGAAGTTCCCCGTGAGCGTCACGAGGTTCTACACGATCGAGACGAAGGCGGACCGCTCCTACACGGGTGAGGTCGTCGTCGACGACATCACCGCGGAGGTGCCGCCGGAGATCGCGCTCCCACCGGTCCCCGAGCTGCGTGAGGACGTGGTCGGCCGGGCGGAGGGCTGGACGTTCGCGGTCATGTCCGACGCCCAGTTCGTGGCGAGGAACCCGGACAGCGACCTGGTCAGGTCGGCCCGCCGCACGCTCGGGGAGATCAGGGACTCCGGCGCCGAGTTCGTCGTGGTCAACGGCGACCTCGTGGACGAGGCCTCGCCGGAGGACTTCGCGCTCGCCCGCAGGGTCCTCACCGAGGAGCTCGGCGACTTCCCCTGGTACTACGTGCCGGGCAACCACGAGATCATGGGACCGGGCACGATCGACGACTTCCGCCGCGAGTTCGGCGCCACCCACCGCACGTTCGACCACCGGGGCACCAGGTTCGTGCTGCTCGACTCGTCGACCGGCACGCTCCGGGGCGGCGGCTTCGAGCAGGTGGAGATGCTGAGGAACGCGCTGCGGACGACCGAAGGCCAGGCCGTCGTGCTGATGCACCACCCTCCGCGCGATCCCACGCCCGCGCGCACGAGCCAGCTCGACGACCGGCTGGAAGCGTCCTACTTCGAGCGACTGCTGTCCGAACGCGACGCTCCCACCGCGTTCGTCGGCGGCCACGTCGGCGGGTTCTTCGCGTCCACAGTGGACGGTGTGCCGCACGTGGTCAACGGCAACTCCGGCAAGGCACCCGCCGAACCGGGCGGGTTCACCGGCTGGACGCTCCTCGGCGTCACCGGCAAGGGCGTCAAGGCCGAGATCCGTCCCCATGTGGACTCGCTCCACCTCCAGGCGCCGTCCACCCTCCGAGCCGGCTCGGCGGAAACGGTTGCGGCCACGGTGAAACAGGGTTCCCGGTCGGTTCCGGTCCGGTATCCGATGGCTGCGGTGTGGGAAGGGTCACGTGCGGTGCACGTGGGCGCGGAGGGAGGAATTCGGCCGTGGCACGTCGCCCGCCTCGAACCGGACACCGGTGTCCTGACCGGGATCAGGCCTGGTCAGGCGAAGATCTCGGTCACGGTCAACGGCGTGACGGCCGTCGCGGAGGTGCGCGTCGAGGCGGCAGAGGGCGCCTGAGCTGGTCTGAGTGAGTGCGATGTGAGGCGGTGGGGGAAGATACTCCCCATGACCTCCGCCGACAACGGTTTCGCCGACCTGGGGCTGCGCTCCGACATCCTCAACGCACTCACCACGCTGGGCTACGAGGAGCCGACGCCGATCCAGAGCGAAGCGATCCCGCCGCTGCTCGCGGGCAACGACCTGCTGGGCCAGGCGGCCACCGGCACGGGCAAGACGGCGGCGTTCGCGCTGCCGTTGCTCGAACGCATCGCCGACAAGATCGGCAAGGGCGAGAAGCCGCTGGCCCTCGTCCTCGCCCCCACCCGTGAGCTGGCGGTGCAGGTCTCCGAGGCGGTGCACCGCTACGGCCGCCACATGGGCGCCCGCGTGCTGCCCATCTACGGCGGCCAGCCGATCGGCCGCCAGCTGCGCGAGCTGTCGCGCGGCGTCGACGTGGTGGTCGCGACCCCGGGCCGCGCGATCGACCACCTCCAGCGCGGCACCCTGCAGCTGGGCGACCTGCAGGTCGTCGTGCTCGACGAGGCCGACGAGATGCTCGACATGGGCTTCGCGGAGGACATCGACGCGATCCTCACCGAGACCCCGTCCGAGCGGCAGACGGTGCTGTTCTCGGCGACGATGCCGCCGCGCATCGACCGCATGGCGAAGAGCCACCTGCGCAACCCGACGCTGATCCAGATCGAGCGCGAGAAGACCGAGCCGGGCGAGGCCCCGCGCGTGCGGCAGACCGCGTACCTCGTGCGCCGCGAGCACAAGCCCGCCGCCCTCGGCCGCGTGCTCGACGTCGAGTCGCCGACCGCCGCCGTCGTCTTCTGCCGCACCCGCGACGAGGTCGACCAGCTCACCGAGACGCTGAACGGCCGCGGCTACCGCGCCGAGTCGCTGCACGGCGGCATCAGCCAGGAGCAGCGCGACCGCGTCATGTCCCGCCTGCGCTCCGGCACCGCCGACCTGCTGGTCGCCACCGACGTCGCCGCCCGCGGCCTCGACATCGAGCAGCTCACGCACGTCGTGAACTACAACGTGCCGTCCGCCCCCGAGGCGTACACGCACCGCATCGGCCGCGTGGGCCGCGCCGGCCGCGAGGGCGTCGCGATCACGCTGGTCGAGCCGCGCGAGAACTCGATGCTCAAGACGATCGAGCGCGTCACCAAGACCAAGATCCCGATGGAGAAGGTCCCGACGGTCGCCGACCTGCGCGCCCGGCAGCTGGAGCTGACCCGCTCGTCGCTGCAGGAGTCGCTGATGGAGGACGACCTGTCGCGGTTCCGCGTGGTCGTCGAGACGCTGGCCGACGAGTTCGACGTCATGGACATCGCCCTCGCCGCCGTGAAGCTCGCGCACGAGGCCTCCGGTGCCGCCGCCGACGAGGAGGAGATCCCGGAGGTGCGCCCGCGCGAGGACCGTCCGCGCCGCGACGGTGCCCCGGCGGGCCCGCGCAGGGAGCGCCGCGGCCCGTCCGAGGGCATGACGCGCCTGTTCCTCGGTGCGGGCCGCTCGTCGGGCATCCGGCCGCAGGACATCGTCGGCGCCATCACCGGCGAGACGAACCTGAAGGGCCGCGACATCGGCGCGATCGAGATCGCCGACAGGTTCTCGCTGGTCGAGGTGCCCGGCCCGGCCGCGAACGACGTGATCGAGCAGCTGCGCGACGCCACGATCAAGGGCAAGCGCGTGACGATCCGCCGCGAGCGCCAGCCCCGCTAGGATCAACGGACCAGCCCCGGTAGCCGACGAGATCGCTACCGGGGCTGTCTCGATTCCTGGGGGGCCACATGAACATCGACTACCGCTACTTCGCCCGCGTCACGCAGACGCGCCCGTCGACGGACGACCCGGCGATCGTCTGCCGCCAGTGGACCGACCACGACGGCGTCACCCACGAGGAGTGCTACACCGCCGACCTCAGGTGGGAACGCGGCTGCACGGTGCACCACGTCCGCAGCGGCAGGCTGGACGGCGAGATCCACCCGGTCACCGAGGAGGTCGCGCGGCGGTTCGAGGAGATCCAGGCGGCACGGGTCCGCGGCTACGAGCCGGCGGACGGCCGGTACTCGTACTCCGTGGTCGTCACGAACCTCCACCCCGTGGACGGTCCCCGCGCGCTCCTCAGGACGTGGCGCAGCCCGCAGGGCTACTCGATGGAGCAGTCGTGGACGGCTACGGCCGGTTGGCTGATGAGCAACTACAAGTACGAGATCGACTTCGACCACCTCGACGGTGAACTGGTGGGCATCTCGGAGGAGGACGTCGTGCGGTACCAGGACCTCTACCGGTCCTACCTCACCGATTAGGGCGTGTGTCGAAGTCCGGTTCGATGAGAGTCGCGCTTGAGGTGGTTCCTGGTGGTGCGGCCGGAACGGCCGCGTGCCGGTGTTGTACGTGGGCGTTCCGGCCGTGCCGCCAGGGGCCGCCTCGGGCCCGGCTGTCGCGGATCGGACTTCGACACACGCCCTAAGGCTTGCGCGCCTCCACCAGGAACCGGGTCGAGGTGCTGACGAACGCGCCGTGCTCCTGGATGTGCGCGTGCAGGTCCAGGAGCCGGTCCCGATACCTCTCCACGGTGAACCCCGGCACGGTCCACAACACCTTCCGCAGGAAGTGCACCACCGCGCCGACGTCGAAGAACTCCACCCGCAGCCACACGGGCTCCAGCCGCAGCACCTCCAACCCGGCTGCCTCGGCCTCCGCACGGGCGACCTCGACGCTGCGAGCCGGACTCACCGGCTGCGGCCCCATCATGAAGTCCGTCAGCTCCCGGTTCGTCCCGGCCCCGATCTGCTGCGAGAAGTAGGTCCCGCCCGGCCTCAGCACCCGCGCGATCTCACCCCACGGCGTCACGACGGGGTGCCGCGAGATCACGAGATCGAACGACGACGAACGGAACGGCAGCGGCCCCGCGTCGGCCGCCAGCACGACGAGAGGTAGGCGCCGAGAGGCCACCAAGGCGTTCGGCGGCCACGACTCGGTGGCGGCCATCCGCGGTGGCAGGACGGGCGCGGACGCGGTGACCTCTCCCCCGCCGGTCTGCAGGTCCAGCGCCGCGGACACGACCGCGAGCCGTGCGGCGATCAGGCCGGCGTACCCCCACGGCGGGCGTTCCTCGGTGGCGCGGCCCTCGAACCAGGAGAAGTCCCAGCCCTCCAGCGGCACGGCCGCGCCCTCGGCCACCAGTTCCTCGAAAGTCCCCATGGGCCGACATGCCACCACAGGCACGCCGGACCGGCCACCGAGAATGGCGGCACCTGCCCTGGGCGCGGAGACGCCGCGTCCCTGGATCGTCTCGCGCTCGGCGGGGCAGGTGCCGCAGGTGGGTACAACGACCGGACAGCCGCCCGGTTACGCCCGAAGGCGGTACGCGCGCAGGACCGTTTGGTCTACCGAGTTGCCGGCGGCGTCACGGGCCACCACGCGGAGCGACACGTAACCGCCTGCCTTCCCGCCTGGGGGAACGACGGACTTCACCGGCACCCAATTGGCACCGTCGTCGAACGACGCGTAGGCCTCCAGCACTCGGGCGCCGCCCGACGCGGTGAACTTCACCGGCATCGCCAGCCCCGCCTTCCAGCTGTTGCGCAGGTCGACCGGCACCGAGTAGTCGACCTCGACCAGCGGCAGCCGGCCGTCGGAGGCCGCGGAGAACTCCCACGTCGTCCGCACCGAGGTCGACAACGCCAGCCCGTCCCGGGAGGCGTCCAGCAGCAACTTGTACCGGCCGTCGCGGGCGGGGGCGTGGAACGATCCCCGCCGGACGTCCGAATACCCGAGCGTGGCGTCGTCGTGCCGCAGCTCGAGCGTGCCCCAGCCGCCTTGGCGCCAGTTCTCCACCCAGCCGGAGCCGCCGAACGGCGAGATGCGGGCGTTGATGAGGTCGCCCGACCGTTCGACGCCGCCGCCGTCCGCCCACGTGACGACGGACGACCCGCCGAGCCGTGGTGAGGTGATCCCGCGAAGGTGGGTCCGCTCGTACTTCCGGCCCGCCTGGAACGTCACGGGCTCGAGGTCCGCCCACGACGTCGTGCTCGGGTCGTCGCCCGCGCCGGAGCTGCGGCCGTCGAACCCCTCCTGGTACCAGGAGATCCCCGGCGTGAAGTACTCGGTGCGCTGCGCGGGAGCGGAGAGCCGTTCGTCCAGCACCCTGCCGAGCACGCCGTTCACGACCGGTGAGTTCCGCTGCAGGACCGAACCGTCCGGACCGGACGTGTGGTAGCGCGCCTTCACCTCGGCGAGCTCCGAGTGCCGGACCTTCTTCACCCCGACCGGCAGCGCGCCCTTGTCCCGCAGGAACAACGTGTACGACACCGGCGAGCCCGCGACGGCCCGCAACGTCAGCTTCGCCGGCGTCACCGCCACGTGGTGCTCCGCCACCGCGATCACCGGGATCGCCGTCTGCTGCTCCGACCCGAACGGCACCGGTCCCGCCCACAGCACGGCGACCGCCCCGGCGTCCTGCATGGCCCTCGCGACCTCGTACGGGTTCTCACCGGCGTGGCGGACGAGAGCGAGCTTGCCGCGCACGTCGGTGCCGCGCTCGGCCACGTCGAGCTCGTGCTCACCGGGCGGCAGGAACCTGCTGCCGTCGTAGTAGCGCACCGGGAACCCGCCGACGACCGAGACCAGCGGCTGTCCGCCCTTGAGCCCGGAGTCGTAGGTCAGCTCGGGCAGCGGCGGGCCGAAGGACAGCCCGTACAACGGAACCCGGCCGTCGATCGTGCTCGCGATGCTGCTGATCCTGTCCGACTCGAACGGCACGCTCAGCCGGGCGTCGCGGTACCACACCTGTGAGTCGCGCTCGGGGAGCTCGACGCGGATCTCCTTGCCCTGCCGGGCGTCCAGGGTCAGGGACACGTCCGCGCGCACCGACACGCGGCCCGCCACCTCGGTCGCGGAGACCGGGGTGAACCAGGCGTAGTTCGGCGTCAGCTCGTCGATGCGGCCGATCACCGCGTAGTCCGCGACCGGCAACCGCGCCGCGCCCGTGCCGTTCTCGATGGTGACCACCGAGGCTTCCCGCGTGGACAGGTCGACCACGACGACGAACTCGCTCGCGACCGGCTTGCCGTCACGGCCGATCATCGACAGGTTCAGCGTGTGGTGCTCCTCCTCGACGTACGCGCCGACGGCGGTCACCACCGACACACCCGGAGCAGAGGCCTTCAGGTGCCCGAAGAACTTGCCGAGCCCCTTGGCCGGGTCCAGCACCACGTCGACGGAGGCACTGCCCCCGGCGGGCACGGTCACCGACGACGGCACCGCGAAGTCCGCGCCCAGGTCGTGCCGCAACGTCAGTGACACCGGCTCGGCGCCCGCGTTCGTGTAGGTGATCGTCTTCGTGAACGTCCTGGTGTGCGGCCATTCCAGCAGCCCGAAAGACAGGCTGCCGACGGACGCGCGCACCTGCTGCGTCACCGCGCGCTCGACGTCGAGCAGTCCGGTGCCGACGTTCGAGGGCTTGTCCGCGACCGGCTTCACCGTCGCCATCAGGTGGGCCTTCAGCTCGGCGGCCTTCCAGGACGGGTTGCGCTGCGCGAGCACCGCGGCGGCGCCGGCCACGTGCGGCGCGGCCATCGAGGTGCCCGTCAGCCGTGCGTGCAGGTCGTCGACCGCGAAGTCCCACAACGTGTTCTCGGCGCGTGCGGCCACGATGTCCGTGCCCGGCGCCGCGATGTCCGGCTTCACCGCGTGGTCGCCCACCCGCGGACCGCGCGACGACCACTCCTCCAGCACGCCCTGCTTGGTCAGGTTCGCCACGGCCAGCGCGGCGTCCGCCGACGCCGGACCGGAGACCTGCCGCCGGGTGCCGGCGTTGCCCGCCGCCACCACGAACAGCGCGCCGGTCTCGGCGGTGAGCTCGTTGACCTTCAACGACAACGGGTCGGTGCCGTCGGACTGGTCACCGCCCAGCGAGAGGTTGACGACCTTGGCCTTCACCTCGCGCGCCGCCCACTCCATGCCGGCGATCACCGCGCTGTCGAGGCACCACTCGGCCTCGCAGACCCGGCCCACCGCCAGCGACGCGCCCTTCGCGACGCCGACGTGCCGGCTGCCGCGCCCCGCGACCGTGGCCGCGACGTGCGTGCCGTGCCCGATGTCGTCCTGGATCCCGGACGGCGTGAAGTCCTTGGCGACGGACACGACGCCCGCGAGTTCGGGGTGGTTCCGGTCGTACCCGGTGTCCAGCACGGCCACGGTGACGCCGGTGCCGTCGAACCCGGCCTGCCACGCGCCGGGCGCGCCGACCATCGGCACGCTCTCGGTCAGCGAGATCTTCGACTTGCCGTCCAGCCACAGCTTCCCGGCACGCGACGCGCTGGTGCGCCGGGCCGTCCACTGCTGCGCGGCATCCTTCTTCTCCACCGCGGCAGCCGCGCGGAAGCCGTTGGTCAGCAACGGGATCCGGTCGGTCCTCTCGTCGGTGTAGCCGTACGAGTGCAGCGAGGTGACGTCGAAGAAGCGCTGGTCGACGCTGTTCTGCGCCACCGCGTCGACCGCGTCCGCCGGCACCACGTACTGGTGGTCGTCGCGCACGTACTGCGCGAACGACATGCCGGGCCGCCCCTCGACGCGGACGAGACCGCCGCGTTCGTCGACCACGACCTTGTCACCGCTGATCAACGTGATGGTCGAGGTCTTCTGCGTTCTCACCGGTTCCGCCTGCGCCGTCGCCGCCGGACTCAGCAGTCCGGCGGCGAGAGCGGTGATCACCAAACATCGTGCTAAGCGCACGTGTCCTCCCCTAGGTGTGAACCTCTCCAACGGGGAAGACTCGAAACAGCGCGTAAAGGTTGCGTCACGCCCCGCGGTAGGTGCCGAAGCTCCAGCGGTTGCCCTCGGGGTCGGCCATGGTGAAGCCGCGCGAGCCGTAGTCCTCGTCGCGCAGCCCGCGGACCTCGGTGGCGCCCCGTGCGAGCGCCTGCGCGTGCAGCTCGTCGGGCCGGTCGGTCACCACGTAGACGGACCCGGCGCCGGCCTTGGTCGCCTCGACCTCGCCGACCGACCGCACGGCGGAGCCCAGCATGACGCCGCCGCCCTCGGGCCAGACCATCTCGCAGTGCACGACCTCGCCGTCGGCCTCACCCGGAACGACGAGGTGCTCGGAGAAACCGAACGCCTCCACCAGGAAGCGGATCGCGGCGGGAGCGTCCCGATAGGACAAACAGGGCCAGCAGGTGGGTGCAGGTGTGCTCATGGCGCCAACTCTGCGCCCGCACCGCCCTCACCGCCTTGTACGAATGGAAGCTCGGCCGCGATCCACTCGCTCGGGGTCGCCCCGACGAGCGCGCGCCAGTCCCGGTTGAAGTGCGCCTGGTCGGTGTACCCGCAGGCGGCGGCGACCTCGGTGAACGTCGGCCGCCGCTCACCGCGCAGCATCCGGTTCGCCCGCTCGAACCTCATCACCCGCGCCACGACCTTGGGCGTGAGCCCGTACTCCGCCGCGAACCGCGCGCTGAGGTGCTGGCGGCTCCACCCGACCTCGGCGGCGATGTCGGCCACCGCCACCCCCGCCGCGAGCCGCTGCCACGCCCACGCCACCTCGACCTGCTGCCGCACCGGCCGCACGAGCCGCCCGAGCACCAGGTCCAGCAACGCGAAGCGGTCCGTCCACGTCGCCGCGTGCCGCAACCGCTCGCGCAACTCCGCGGCCGGGGCGTCGAGCGAGTCGAGCCCGACCGTCACCCCGGAGAGCTCACCGGCCGGCAGGCCGAAGAACGCCCGCATCCCCAGCGGCGTGAGGTCGCACTGGACGCCGTGCTGGAACCCGTCGTGGGTGATGATCACGGCCTCGTCGTGCAGGCCGCCGCACAGCGTGGCGAATCGGCCATCCGCCAGGTCGACCGTGCCGTCCAGCGTGACCACGAGCGTGAGGGAGCGCGACGGCAGGCCGCGGTGGATGCCGGGCTCGGTGCGCATCCGATACCCGGAGTACCGCGTGACGAACGGCCGCAGCCGCGGGTGCGGCGAACCGACGACGTGCTCGACGTCCACACCCCCGATGCTAAAACAGTTCGCCGAGAACCAGCAGCCCCGCGCCCACCGGCACCAGGTCGGGCCCGTACGAGGTGACGCTCACGTCCACATCGGGCATCGCCCGCAGGTACAGCTCCGGCGACCGCAGCACCTTCCGTCCGCTCAGGACGATCTGGTCGAGGTCCAGCAGCTGCACCAGGTTCGTGACCGCGGCGGCGAGGACCCGTGCCGCCTCGTCGTCCTTGGCGGCCGCGTGCACCGCCTCGACGCACCCGCGCCGTCCGCACACGCACAACGGCCCGTCGAGCTGGATCGTCGTGTGCCCGAACTCGCCCGCCCCCGACCGCGCGCCCCGGTGCACCTCCCCGCCGAGCAGCAACCCGACACCCAGGCCGGTGCCGACGAACACGAGCGCCGCATCCCGCATCGGCCGCCGCCACGCCTCGGCGAGCACGGCCGCGTTGGTGTCCTTGTCGACGACTACCGGCAGGCCCAGCCGTTCCTGCGCCAGCGCCTTCAACGGGATCGAGGACCAGCCCGGCAGGCCGTTCGGCGACACCACGCCTTCGCCGTGCTCCAGCGGACCGGCGATGCCGATGCCGAGCCCGAGCACCTTCTCGTCGACCGAGATCAACGGCTCCAGAGCGTCCAGCACGTCGGCGGGAGTGAACATCGGGGCCAGCGGCGCGACCGCCGACGACACCACCTCGCCGGTGAGGTCGAGCTTCACCACGCGCAGCTCGTCGCGGTCGACGTAGGCGCCGTACGCGTGGGCCCCGTCCGCGGCGAGCCGCAACGACATCCGCGGCTTGCCCCGGCCGCCGTCGCGCACGGCGCCGGTCTCCTCCAGCAGGCCCGCCGAGATGAGCCTCGCCACGATCTTCGAGACCGCCTGCGGGGTCAGTCCGGCCTCCGCGGCGATGGAAGCCCTGCTCACGGCCCCTGAGCGGACGAGCCGGAGCACTGTCCTGTCGTTGTGCGAGCGCAGTGAGGTGAGGTCCACGGTCGCAATTATTCAACAGCGTTGCTTTAATCGGAAGCATGACTCGAGTCGGACTTCTGGGCTACGGCATAGCGGGGCGGGTCTTCCACGGCCCGCTGATCTCCTCCACCGAGGGCATGGACCTCGTCGCGATCGTCACCTCGGACCCGCGGCGGCAGGCGCAGGCCCGTGCCGCGCACCCGGACGCGAAGATCGTGACGGCGGACGAGCTGTTCGAGCTGGACCTCGACCTGGTCGTCGTGGCGACGCCGAACAGGACCCACGTCGAGTACGCGAAGCGCGCCATCGCCCAGGGTGTCGCGGTCGTCGTCGACAAGCCGTTCGCGCCGACGTCCGCGGAGGCCGCCGAACTCCTGGCCGCGGCACGGGCCGCGGGGGTGCCGCTCACCGTCTTCCAGAACCGCCGGTGGGACAGCGACTTCCTCACCGTGCGCAAGGTCCTGGGCGAGCTCGGCGAGGTGCGGCGGTTCGAGTCCCGCTTCGAGCGCTGGATCCCGGAGGTCTGGGACAACTGGCGCGAGTTCGGCGCCCCCGAGGAGGCGGGCGGCCTGCTCTACGACCTCGGCGCGCACCTCGTCGACCAGGCGCTGCAGCTGTTCGGGCCGGTCAGGAGCGTCTACACCGAACT
Organism: Lentzea sp. HUAS12; assembly: GCF_024125735.1. Classification (NCBI taxonomy): domain Bacteria; kingdom Bacillati; phylum Actinomycetota; class Actinomycetes; order Pseudonocardiales; family Pseudonocardiaceae; genus Lentzea; species Lentzea sp. HUAS12. The sequence goes on along the minus strand of NZ_CP099738.1, from coordinate 176,557 downwards.
CGACCTGCGCCGCCCCGGTGTGCAGGTCGACGACGACGTGTTCGTCGCGCTGACGCACGAGAACGGTGTCCGCTCCCACCTGTGGGCCAACGCGCACGCGGCACACCACGGGCCGCGGTTCCGCCTGCTCGGCAGCGAGGGCGCGTTCGAGATCAGCGGCCTCGACGAGCAGGAGGACGCGCTCGCGGCCGGGCGCCGCCCGACCGACTCCGGCTGGGGTCACGAGGACCGCACCGGCACGCTCGGCGTTCTCGACCGGGCCACCGAGGTCGCCGTGGAACCCGGTGCCTACCAGCACTTCTACTCCGAACTGCAGGCCGGCCGGATCCCCGTGGACCCGGCCGGAGCCGTGGCCGCCCTGCGGGTGATCGAGGCCGCTTTCATGTCCGCACGCGAGAACCGGGTGGTGCAGCTGTGAACTCCGAGGAACTCCTCGCCCAGGAACGCCGGCTCCAGTTCAGCCGGTTCGGCAACGACGTCGCGATCGAGCTCGGCCTGCACCTGCTCGACGCCGCCCGCGAACAGGGCCTGCCGATCGCGATCTCGGTGCGGCGGGGCGGTCACCGGCTCTTCCACGCCGCGCTGCCCGGCACGTCGCCGAACAACGACAGGTGGCTCGAGCGCAAGGCCCGCGTGGTCGAGCTGTTCGGGCACAGCTCGTTCTACGTCGGCACGGAGTTCCGGGAGAAGGGCACGACGTTCGAGGCGGAGTCGCGCCTCGACCCCGACCTGTACGCCGCACACGGCGGTGTGTTCCCCGTCGTCGTCCGCGGCACCGGCCCGGTCGGCACGGTCGGGGTGTCCGGTCTCCCCCAGGCGGAGGACCACGCGTTCGTCGTCGACCAGTTGGAATCATTCCTGAACTCGCGCGACGCGCAATGACACCAATAGTCGTTGCGGCAATTTGATGCCCACCACTTCGAGTGGATTTCGGTCCGCTCGAAGTGGCATCTCATAACATCACCACCAACCCTGACAATGTGCACGAAAGAGTGATCCTACTGAGCCAAACGAGTGCCCGATTCCATCAGTGAACGAATAGTCGGCGATCACCCGCCTGCCGATACAAGAAAGGTTGCATCCGGCAGCAGTTGTACGCTCCGTAGCCCCACCAGGCGCAAGCCACCCACCCGAATGACGCCTTTTTGGCCCCTTCACAGCTCTCAATTCCGCGAACTAACGTCCTTTCCGGCTTATCGGATTGGTCCATTAGCGCATTGAGATAGGTGGGTACCGGTTGTGACTGTGACGGATTCTGACCTCAATGAGGGCCGTCAGCAGCTGAGTTTGGGCACGGCCGCCGCACGAAATCTGGCCACTACCACCAAGTCCGTCCCGCAGATGCAGGGAATCTCCTCCCGCTGGCTGCTCAAGGTGCTGCCGTGGGTGCAGGCGGCCGGTGGTGCGTACCGAGTGAACCGCCGACTCACCTACACGCTGGGCGATGGCCGCGTCTCGTTCACCAACATCGGCGCGGAGATCCGCGTCGTGCCGCAGGAGCTCACCGAACTCGCGCTGCTCAAGGGCTTCGACGACGAGGAGGTCCTCGCCGCGCTGGCCGGCCGGTTCCGCCAGCAGGAGTTCGGCATCGGCGACGTCATCGTCGAGAAGGGCCGCCCGAAGGACACCGTCGTGCTGATCGCGCACGGCAAGGTCGACAAGGTCGGCACCGGTGAGTACGGCGGCGAGACCGTGCTCGGCAACCTCGCCGACGGCCAGTACTTCGGCGAGACCGTGCTGGCGGGGCCGCAGGGCGAGTGGGAGTTCACCGCCAAGGCCGTCACCCCGGTCACCGTGCTCTCGCTCTCGTGGGAGGACTTCCAGGCGCTCAACGGGGAAGCGGGCGGCCTGCGCGCACACATCCAGCACACCTTCAACAGCCGCAACAAGCCGCAGGACGAGCACGGTGAGGCCGAGATCGACCTGTCCTCCGGCCACGACGGCGAGCCCGTGCTGCCCGGCACGTTCGTGGACTACGAGCTCTCGCCGCGCGAGTACGAGCTGAGCGTCGCCCAGACCGTGCTGCAGGTCCACACCCGCGTCGCGGACCTCTACAACAACCCGATGGACCAGGTCGAGCAGCAGTTGCGGCTCACGATCGAGGCCCTGCGCGAGCGCCAGGAGCACGAGATCGTCAACAACCGGTCGTTCGGCCTGCTGCACAACGCGGACCTCAAGCAGCGCATCCACACCCGTTCCGGCCCGCCCAGCCCGGACGACTTCGACGAGCTGCTGTCGATCGTGTGGAAGGACCCCGGGTACTTCGTCGCGCACCCGCGCACGATCGCCGCGTTCGGCCGCGAGCTCAACAAGCGCGGCCTGTACCCGCAGCACATCGACTTCAACGGCCAGCAGGTGCCCGCGTGGCGCGGCATCCCGATCCTGCCGTGCAACAAGATCCCGGTCTCCGACACCCGCACGTCGTCGGTGATGCTGATCCGCACCGGCGAGCAGAACCAGGGCGTCATCGGCCTGCACCAGACCGGCATCCCGGACGAGTACCAGCCCGGTCTCTCGGTGCGGTTCATGGGCATCAACGACCAGGCGATCATCAACTACCTGGTCAGCGCCTACTACTCGGCCGCTATCATGGTGCCGGACGCCATCGGCGTGCTGGAGCACGTCGAGCTCGGCCGCGAGGGCTGACAGCGTTGGCGTCCTTCACCATGCCGGAGTTCTACGTGCCGCACCCGGCGCGGATGAACCCCCACCTCGAACGCGCCCGCGCCCACTCCACGCAGTGGGCGCGGGACATGGGGATGCTCGACACCGGGGTGTGGACCGACGAGGTCCTCGCGGGCGACGACTACGGGTTCATGTGCGCGTGGACCCACCCGGACGCGCCCGCGGAGGTCCTCGACCTCATCACGGACTGGTACGTCTGGGTCTTCTACTTCGACGACGAGTTCTTCGCGGAGTTCAAGCAGGGCAAGGACGTGGCCGGTGCCAGGGCCTACCTCGACCGGTTGCCGGCGTTCATGCCGCTGAACGGCACGGACCCGTGGCCGGAGCCGCGGAACCCGACCGAACGCGGTCTCGTCGACCTGTGGCAGCGGACGATCCCGCTGATGTCGCAGGACTGGCGGCGCCGGTTCACCACGAGCACCCACAACCTGCTGCTCGAGTGCATGTGGGAGATCAAGAACATCGAGAGCGGCACGGTCGCCAACCCGATCGAGTACATCGAGATGCGCCGCAAGGTCGGCGGCGCGCCGTGGTCGGCGAACCTGGTGGAGGTCTCCGAAGCCGCCGAGGTGCCCGCGTCCGTCGCGGGCACCCGCCCGCTGCGCGTGCTGTCGGACACGTTCTCCGACGCGATCCACCTGCGCAACGACATCTTCTCGTACGAGCGGGAAGTGCTGCGGGAGGGCGAGAACTCCAACGGGGTGCTCGTGTTCGAGAAGTTCTTCGGCCACGACACGCAGACCGCCGTCGAGGCCGTGAACACGCTGCTGACCTCGCGCCTGCACCAGTTCGAGAACACCGTGTTCACCGAGCTGCCGCAGCTGTTCGCCGAGAACTCGCTGGGCCCGGAGGACCAGGCGCGCGTGCTCAAGTACGTGAAGGGGTTGCAGGACTGGCAGTCCGGTGGCCACGAGTGGCACCTGCACGCCGGCCGCTACACCAAGGTCGAGGGCGGAGCCGGGAACTCGGCGTTCTTCCGCACGATCCTGCGGGGGCCGACCGGCCTCGGCACGTCCGCGGCCTGGCCGGGGGTGTCCCGTGGTTGAGGTCCCCTCGTTCGACATGCCCTTCGCGGCAAGGCTCTCCCCGCACGTCGACCGCGTCCGCCGGCACACGAAGAAGTGGGTGCGGGACATGGGCATGCTCGGTGGCGTGCCGTGGACCGAGGCGTTCTACGACGCCGCGGACTACGGCGGCTTCGGTCCGCTGACCCACCCGACGGCGTCGCTGGAGGACCTGAAGCACATCAACGACTGGCACACGTGGGGCTTCTACGTCACCGACGCGTTCCAGGCGTTCCTCCGCTCGCGCGACGTCGCCGGGGGCAAGGCCTTCGTGGCGGGGCTGAAGTCGGTGCTGAGCGGATCGGCGCCGATGAACCCCGCGGAGAAAGGCCTTGCCGACCTCGTCTCGCGGTCCACGCTGGACAGCTTCGACTCCGAGCACCTCGCCGAGTTCCTCGACGCGTTGCTGTGGGAGCTGCACAACACCGCGCAGGGCAGGGTGCCCGACCCGATCGACCTCGTGGAGATGCGCCGCCGGTCGATCGCCACCGAGCTCTCCGCGAAGCTCGCCCGCGGGTCCGTCGGCGCCGAGCTGCCCGAGGAGCTGTTGCGCAACAGCACGATGCGGGCGCTGGTGGACTCGTTCGGCGACGTTCCCGCGCTGCGCCAGGAGATCGTCGGCTTCGACCGCACCTACGCCACCGGTGGCAGCACCACCAGCGCGGTGCTCGCCGTGCAGCAGTTCTTCGGCTGCGAGACGCAGCAGGCCGTGTCGGTCGTCGCCGACCTGATCGCGGCACGGCTGCGGCAGATCGGCGCGATCATCGGCGAGCTGCCGTCGCTCGCCACCGAGTACGGGCTCGACGCGGAGGCGAAGGCCGGTCTGCACCGGTACGCCGAAGCGCTGAAGTCGTGGCTCGCCGGTGAACTGCTCTGGACGCGGAGATCCGGTCGCTTCACCCACTCCCCGGCCCCCACCCGGACGTCGTTCCACCGTCCCACCGGACTCGGCACCGCCGCACTCTCCGTTTCATCCCGCTAAAACAGATTGGCAGGACCTGCAGTGACTGTTACCGATCCGGGCCTCGGGATCGAGGACAAGCAGCTGAGCCTCTCCCGGGCCGCGGCCCGCAACCTCGCCACGACCACCAAGTCCGCGCCGCAGATGCAGGGCATCTCGCCCCGCTGGCTGCTGCGCATGCTGCCGTGGGTCGAGGCGAAGGGTGGCGCGTACCGGGTCAACCGCCGGCTCTCCTACGCCATCGGCGACGGCCGGGTCACCTTCACCGCCGTGGGCTCCGAGGTGCGGATCGTGCCGCAGGAGCTGGCGGAGTTCAAGCTGCTGCGCGGGTTCGAGGACGAAGCGGCGCTGACCGCCGTCGCGAACCGGTTCGAGCAGCGCGAGTACGAGCCGGGCGAGGTGATCGCGCACCGCGGTCAGTCCGTCGACGAGATCATCGTGATCGCGCACGGCAAGGTCACCAAGACCGGCCGCGGCGAGTACGGCGACGACGTGGCGCTGGGGACGATCGCGGACGGCGAGTACCTCGGTGACGAGCCCGTCCTGTCCGGTGCGGACAAGAACTGGAGCTTCACCGCCCGCGCGTTGACGCCGACGACGGCCGTGGTGCTCTCGCGCGCGGCCTTCGCCCAGCTCAACGGGCAGATCGAGCCGATGCGCGAGCACATCGAGCAGCAGCTCGCGAACCCGTCGAAGACGTCCAACAAGCACGGTGAGGCCGAGATCGACATCTCGTCCGGCCACGACGGGGAGCCGACGCTGCCCGGCACGTTCGTCGACTACGAACTGCGGCCGCGGGAGTACGAGCTCTCGGTGGCGCAGACGATCGTGCGCGTCCACACGCGGGTGGCGGACCTCTACAGCCAGCCGATGGACCAGGTCGAGCACCAGTTGCGGCTCACGATCGAGGCCCTGCGCGAGCGCCAGGAGCACGAGCTCGTCAACAACAAGGAGTTCGGCCTGCTCGCCAACGCCGACCTCAAGCAGCGCGTCAGCACGCACTCCGGACCGGTGACGCCGGACGACATGGACGAGCTGATCTCGCGCCGCCGCAACACCAGGCTGATCCTCGCCCACCCCAGGGCGATCGCCGCGTTCGGCCGCCAGCTCAACAAGCGCGGGCTGTACGTGCCGACCGTCGACGTCGAGGGCCAGCAGCTGCAGTCGTGGCGGGGCGTGCCCATCGCGCCGTGCGACAAGATCCCGGTCAACAAGAACGGCACCACGTCGATCATCGCGATGCGGCTCGGCGAGGAGAAGCAGGGCGTCATCGGCCTGCGCCAGACCGGCATCCCGGACGAGTACGAGCCCGGCCTGAACGTGCGGTTCATGGGCATCGACGAGCACGCCATGCTCAAGTACCTGGTGTCGACGTACTACTCGGCCGCGGTGCTGGTGCCGGACGCCCTGGGCGTGCTGGAGAACGTGGAGATCGGTCTCTAGGCGATGACAGCGGAGATGACCGAACCACTGGCCGCCGGACGGCCGTCCGGCGAGCTGCTCGCGTGGAGCCGGAGCCTCGTGCTCCCGGCTCTGCGCAAGGCCGTCGACCAGCTGCCGCCGGCGATGCGCACGATCGCGGAATACCACCACGGGTGGCGCGACGAGTACGGCAACCCGGTGCTCGAGAACGGCGGCAAGGCGATCCGTCCCGCGCTGGTGCTGCTGGCGGCCGAGGCCGTCGGCGGCACCGCCGGCTCCGCCGTGCCCGCCGCGGTCGCGGTGGAGCTGATCCACAACTTCTCGTTGCTGCACGACGACGTGATGGACCGCGACACGACCCGGCGCCACCGGGCCACGGCGTGGACCGTGTTCGGCGTCAACGCGGCGATCCTGGCCGGTGACGCGTTGCAGGCGCTGGCCCTGGACGTGCTCGCGGCGTCGGGCCACCCGCGGACGCTGGAGGCGATCCGGACGCTCAACGACGCCACCGTCGCGCTGCTCGAAGGCCAGGCGTACGACCTGGACTTCGAGACGCGCGACGACGTGCGGGTCTCCGAGGTCGAGCGGATGTCGCGCGGCAAGACGGGAGCGCTGCTGGGCGCCTCGACCTCGCTGGGCGCGCTGTACGGCGGCGGGTCCGACGAGCAGGTCGAGGCGATGCGCGGCTACGGGACCGAGCTGGGACTGGCGTTCCAGCACGTGGACGACCTGCTCGGCATCTGGGGCGACCCGGCGGTGACGGGCAAGGTCGCGCAGATGGACCTGGTGAACCGCAAGAAGTCGCTGCCGGTCGTGCGAGCCCTGAACGCGGGGGTCCCCGCCTCCGCGGAGCTCGCGTCGCTGTACTTCGGCGAGCACGAGATGAACGCGGAAACGCTTGCGCGGGCGGCGGACCTGGTCGACCAGGCCGGCGGTCGCGCGTGGAGCCAGACGCAGGCCGACGAGCTCCACACGCAGGCGTTGGTCCACCTCGGCGAGGCGTCCCCGACCGCACGCGCGGCCGTGGAGCTCGGCACGCTCGCCCAACTGGTCACCCACCGAGATCACTGATCCTGGAAGGCACTGATGACGGAACACCCGCCGCGTTCGGTCCTACTCGCCTCACCCCGGTCGTTCTGCGCCGGGGTGGAGCGCGCCATCGAGATCGTGGAACGACTGCTCGACCAGCGCGGCGGCCCCGTCTACGTGCGCAAGCAGATCGTGCACAACGTCCACGTCGTACGGTCGCTGGAGGCTCGTGGCGCCGTGTTCGTGGAGGAGCTGTCCGAGGTGCCTTTCGGTGCCACGGCGGTGTTCTCCGCGCACGGCGTCTCCCCCGCGGTGCGCGCCGAGGCCCGGCTGCGCGACCTCGACGTGCTGGACGCGACGTGCCCGCTGGTGACGAAGGTGCACTCCGAGGCGCGGCGGTTCGCCGAGCGCGGGGACACCATCGTGCTGATCGGCCACGCCGGGCACGAGGAGGTCGAGGGCACGCTCGGCGAGGCCCCCGACCAGATGGTGCTGGTGGAGACCGTGGAGGACGTCCTCGCGCTGGAGATCACCGGTCCGGTGTCGTACCTGACGCAGACGACGCTGGCCGTCGACGAGACGGCCGAGGTGATCGAGGCGCTGGAGCGGAAGTTCCCGCACGTGCGGGGGCCCGGTTCCGACGACATCTGCTACGCCACCACGAACCGGCAGATCGCGATCCGCGAGGTCGCCGAGCAGTCCGACCTCGTGCTGGTGGTGGGCTCGAAGAACTCGTCGAACTCGGTGCGGATGGTCGAGCTCGCGGCCCGCGGCGGCACGCCGGCGCACCTGATCGACGACGCCTCGGAGATCGACCCGGCGTGGCTCGCCGGCGTGACGTCGGTCGGCCTCTCCGCCGGCGCCTCGGCCCCTCCCGAACTGGTGGACGAGGTCGTGGAGGCGTTGAAGGCCATGGGTTCCGTGTCCGTGTCGACGCACACGACCGCGACGGAGACGATCTCGTTCACGTTGCCGCTGGCGGTGCGCCGTGCTGGCTGACATCACCTCGCCCGCGGACGTGCGGGCGCTCTCGTCCTCCGAGCTCGGTGCGCTGGCGTCGGAGGTCCGGTCGTTCCTGATCTCCAAGGTGCACCGGACCGGTGGTCACCTCGGGCCGAACCTGGGTGCCGTCGAGCTGACGATCGCGGTGCACCGGGTGTTCACCTCGCCGGTCGACGTGGTGCTGTTCGACACCGGGCACCAGTCGTACGTGCACAAGATGCTGACGGGCCGGTGTTCGGACTTCGACTCGTTGCGGCAGGCCGGTGGCATGTCCGGTTACCCGTCCGCGGCCGAGTCCGCGCACGACGTCGTCGAGAACTCGCACGCCTCGACGGCACTGTCCTATGCGGACGGTCTGGCCAAGGCGTTCGAGCTGGGCGGCACCGAGCGCAGGGTGGTCGCGATCGTCGGTGACGGCGCGCTGACCGGCGGGATGTGCTGGGAGGCGCTGAACAACATCGGCGGCTCGTCGCGCCCGGTCGTGGTGCTGCTCAACGACAACGGGCGCTCGTACGACCCGACCGCCGGTGGTTTCGCGGCGTCGTTGCTGGACGGCACCGCGCGGGGGTTGTTCGAGGCGCTGGGTCTCGCCTACATCGGCGAGGTCGACGGGCACGACGTGCACGCCGTCGAGAACGCCCTGTGGGAGGCCAAGTCGCTCGGCCGTCCCGTCGTCGTGCACTGCAAGACCGTGAAGGGCAAGGGGTATCCCGCTGCCGAGTCCGACGAGGCCGACCGCATGCACGCGGTCGGCGCCGCGGGTGCCGCCGGCGGCCGGACGTGGACCGACGCGTTCTCCGACGAGATCGTGGCGATCGGAGCCGAGCGCCCGGACGTCGTCTGCCTCACCGCGGCGATGCTGGAACCGGTGGGGCTGAGGCCTTTCTCCGAACGCTTCCCGTCGCGCGTGTTCGACGTGGGCATCGCCGAGCAGCACGCCGTGACGTCCGCCGCGGGCATGGCCATGGGCGGCCTGCACCCGGTGGTCGCCGTCTACGCGACGTTCCTGTCCCGCGCGTTCGACCAGTTGCTGATGGACGTGGCGCTGCACCGGCTCCCGGTGACGTTCGTGCTGGACCGTGCCGGGGTGACCGGCCCGGACGGCGCGTCGCACCACGGCATGTGGGATGCCTCCGTGCTGCCCGTCGTCCCCGGCCTCCGGCTGGCCGCCCCGCGCGATCCGGCGTCCCTGGCCGCACTGCTGCGCGAGGCCGTCGAGGTGGCGGACGGCCCCACGGTCGTGCGCTACCCGAAAGCCGCGGTGGGACCGGACGTGCCCGCGGTCCGCCGCGTGGGCCACTTCGACGTGCTGCGCGAGGACCCGGACGCCGAGGTGCTCCTCGTCGCCGTGGGCCCGCTGGCGGGTGCGTGTCTGGCCGCGGCGGACGAACTGGCGTCGCACGACGTCCGCGTCACCGTGGTGGACCCGCGCTGGACCGCACCGCTGGACCCGCACCTGGTCAAGTACAGCGGCCGGCACCGCCTCGTCCTGGCCGTCGAGGACACGACGTCGACTGGCGCCCTGGGAGCACGCCTCGGCCAAGCCCTGACCGGCACGTCCGTGTGCGTGGCGACCTTCGCCCTGCCACCGCGTTTCCTGCCCCACGACTCCCGCGCACGCATCCTCCGCGCCCACGGCCTCGACGCCGCGGGCATCACGACGAGCGTGCTGAAGCGCCTCGGCGTGAGGTGACCACCCACCCGATCCCGAACGACAGCACGATCGCCGCCATCCCCACCAACGGCGCCTTCACCTCGGCGGGAAGGTCCAACGGCCGCAACCCCGTGGCGAGCGCGAGCAGGATCGGCCCCTGCACCACGAACGCGACGTAAGCCGACCGCGCCAGCCCGTCCACGAACGGACCCTGGCGCGTCAGCCTGCGCTGAGCCAGCCCGATGAGCCACAAACTCCCGGCCACCACGAGGATCCCCTCGACGAGGGCCAGCACCGCCGCCTGCCACCGAAAGCCGCCGAGGAACGGCTCCGCACTCTTCGCCAGATCCAGCACACCCATCATCGCCGCCGCGACCGGCAGGAGCGCGATCGTGCCGATGACGACGTTGCGCGTCATGCGGTAGATCTCGTCCGGCACCCGCTCAGCGAGCTTGCGCCCCCCGATCGCCCCCAGCAGCACCATGCCGAGGCACTGCGGCCACCACCACAGGTGCAGGTCCCCGACCTGCCCGCTGCGAGCCGGGAACACCAGCCGCGTCAGGAACGTCGTCCCCGCCACCGCCACGGTCATCCCCACGACGGTCCCGCCGGTGATGGCGCGCTCCTTGATCGGCGGCGCCAGCGCGACCCCGACGCTGAAGATGAGCAACACCCCCACGAACCACAACGACCCGCTGTCGAGGAACGGATCCCGATCCGTGAACGCCTGCCACCACGACACATCGCGCCCGGCCCCGTTGTAGGCGATCCACACGAACGTCGGCCACACCACCAGCGCACTCACGACCCACGGCGTCCCCAGCCGGACGAGCCGCTCGGCGATGAACCGCCGCCGCCCTTTGCGCTCGATCGAGCCGGGCGTGAAGATCCCGGCCATGAAGTAGAACGTGCCCATGAAGAACAACCCGGACGGCCCGATCAACGCCGCCAGCACCGTCTCCGCGCCGGGGTGGAACGTGACCTCGTTGACCTCGTCGTACGGCCAGCCACCGATCGCGGCGTAGCCGAGCAGCGCGTGGCCGCCGATGACCCACGCGACGAGGATCACCTTCAGGTTGTCCACTGCGGACAATCTCATGCTTTTCATGGTCCGCTTCTCGCGGCTGTCACGCCAGAGGCCATGCGGGGCCGGCCTCGTCAGCCGGTGAACAGCTGGTCGAGCCGGTAGTCGACGATCTCCGCGGCTCTGGTCGCGTCGTAGGCGTCGACGAGCATCCCGCTGAGCAGCCCGCCGGTCATGATCGCCAGCGCGTCCGCCTCCAGGTGGAGGTCGAGGCCCGGTGCGATCCGGCCGCGTTCTCGCGCGTGTCCGAGCTGGTCCGCGATCAGGCGCACGAGGTGCGGCAGCATGGCCTGCTGGTCCGGTGCCTGGCTGCCGCGCGCGACGTCCACGGCGAAGTAGGCGATCTGCACCGCGCACAGCATGCGGCTGCGTTCGTCCGTCGGCAGGACCCCGAGCACGCACGCGCGGATGACGGCACGTTCGTCGCCCGTCCGCGCCGCTTCCGCGATGCCCCTCCCGGCACGCTCGGCGCCCAGCTCGGTGATCCGCTGCCAGGCGTGGCGCAGCATGTCCTCCTTGGTCGGGAAGTAGTACTGGATCTGGAACATCGACACGCCCGCCTCCGCCGCGACCGCGCGCAACGTCACCGCCTGCAGGCCTCGCGCCGACGCGATCCGGAAGAGCGCCTCCGCGAGGTCGCGCCGCTTCTCGTCGTGGTCAACGCGTTTGGGCATGTGATCACTCTGGCACAGCGACAGGTGTCGACGAGCACTGCGCGCGGCTGTTACATTGCATCTGCATTGCAAAAACATCTGGGGGATGTGATGGTCGGGAAGTTCGTGGACCAGAAGGCGGCGGATCGTTATTTCGCCACGTACGAGGCGATCCGGCGGAAGTGGCCGGTGCCGTCGGAAGAGCTGGACGTGGAGACCCGGTTCGGCGCGACCCGCGTCCGGCGCAGCGGCACCGGCACGCCGATCGTGCTGCTTCCCGGCGCCATGGGCACGTCGTTGTCCTGGTACCCCTTCGTCGCCGACCTGGCGGCGCGGCACACCGTGTACGCCGTCGACGTGATCGGCGAACCGGGGCGCTCGGTCCAGACCCGGCCCATGGAGAGCACCGACGACGAGGCGGACTGGCTCGCAGACGTCCTCGCGGGGCTCGGCCACGAGAAGGTCCACCTGGTCGGGATCTCGCGCGGCGCCGGCCTGGCGCTGAACCTCGCCACTCGGCGTCCTGCGGGGGTCGCCGGCGTCCTCGCCTTCGAACCGGGCGGGTTCGGGATCAACTTCCGGAAGTTCGTCCTCTGGAGCATCGGCGAGCTGTCCCGCTGGTGGCTGCCCGCCGCGATCCTGCGCCGGGTCAGCGGCGGCGATCCCGCCGTGCGTCACACGATGCGCCCGCTTGTGTTCCGCGGCATGAAGTACAAGGTCCAGATGGCTCCGCTGCACGTGTTCACCGACGACGAGCTGCGGTCGATCGACGTGCCCACCTACTTCATCCTGGGCGAGCGCAGCTTGATCAAGGCACCGGAGCTCGCCGCGCGCGTCGAGTCCCTCGTCCCGAACGTGCGCACCGAGATCGTGCCCGGGGCGACCCATGCGCTGAACCTGGAGGAACTCGAGCTGACCAACGCGCGGATCCTCGCCTTCGCCGGGGAGGACCACGCCGGCCTGCCGGACTGACCGGGTTCCGAAGACCAGGCGTCCTGGGAGTCGCCTGGTCGTCACCCGGCTACGGCCGGTCCCCCGTGTACACGCCCATCGCGCGGAACCGCATCCCCGGCTCGCGGTACTCCTCCATCGCGTGCGCGATCCACCCCACGATCCGCGCGATGGCGAAGATGGCCTCGCCCGCGTCCGCCGGCATCTTGAACATCAGCGCGAACTGCGCCAGGGCCAGGTCGACGTTCGGGAACGACTGCGGCTGGGTGCCCATCATCTTGTCCGCCACCAGCTCGCCGTGGCTGCGCAGCAGGGCGAGGAGGTGGTCGGCGCGGGGGTCCCGGGACTGGTAGACGCGGTGGCCGAAGCCCGGGATCGGCTGGCCCGAGCGCAGGTGTTCGGCGAGGGTGCCCATCGGGTCGGACTGCGCCTGGAGCAGGAAGCGGTACGCGATGGTGGTGGCCGCGCCGTGCTTCTGGCCCTCCATGGCGCCCATGCCCGCGGACACGACCGCGTACGGGTTGGCGTGGGCCGAGGCGGCGACCCTCGCGGCCATGGTCGAGATGGCCAGGTCGTGGTCCGCGAGCAGGATGAGGGCGGCGTTGAGCAGGTCTGGCTGCGGGGGCTCCGGGGACAGGCGGGCCCACAGGCGTTCGGCTATGTCGGTGCCCTGGGGCCTGCCGACCATGGGCAGGGACTCGACCACGTCCGCGATGAGGGACTTGGCCGTGGTGACGGCCCTGTCGAGGTCGTAGCGGAGGGGGTCGCCGACGCTGGCGAGGGCGATGGCCACGCGGACCCGGTCGGTGAGGGTGGCGCTCTCGGGGAGGGCCATCCAGATCTCCTGGCCCTCGGGGAACTGCATGCCCTCCGAGTCGATCCCGGTCCACAGCCAGTGCGCCACGTCCTCGAAGCGCTTGGTGCCGGCGAGCGCGGGGACCGATCTGCCGCGATAGTGGAGCTGGTCGTTCTCCAGCAGGGAGATGCGCGTGCGGATGCGATCCGTCACAGCTGCCACCGCTCCGCGCGCGCCGGTGCGCTGCGCGAGGGCTTCCACCTCGGCGACGCCGAACATGCTGGAGCGGTTCACCTTCGTGCTGGTCAGGAGCCCGCGGCTGACGTACGCGTAGACCGTCGCCGGCTTCACGCCGAGGCGACGGGCAGCTTGATTCGTCGTCAACATTGATTCCATCAACGTTGACTGTACAAGACATGTTGACGGAGCCTGTTGTGCATGTTGATTGATGCACCCAAAGGGCTTAAAGACGTTGTCGTCACCACGACGTCGATCGGGGACGTGAACGGTGCCGCGGGCTACTTCCACTACCGCGGGCACGATGCGATCGAACTGGCCGCCACGCGGTCGTTCGAGGACGTGTGGTTCCTCTTCGTCGAGGGCCGGTTGCCGGACGGGGGCGAGGCCGCCGAGTTCGCGCGGCGGACCGCCGGGCTGCGGGAACTGCCCGAGTCGATCCGGGAGGTGCTGCCGGCCATCGCGCGTTCCGGGTGCACGGCGCTGGCCGGGCTCAGGACCGCGCTGTCGATGGTGCCGAGCCGGCCGATGTGGGACGCGCCCATGAGCGACCGCAAGGCGGACGCGCTCGAGGTCAGCGCGATGACGCCGACGATCCTCGCCGCACTGCACCGGATCAAGCATGGACTTGATCCAGTCAACCCCAGGGTTGATTTGTCCACGTCGGCGAACTGGTTGTACATGTTGACTGGACTGGAGCCGTCACCGTGGACGAGCCGTGCAGTCGAGCAGTACTTGATCGCGACGATCGACCACGGCTTCAACGCGTCAACCTTCACGGCACGCGTGGTCGCGAGCGCCGGGGCGGACGTCGTGTCGGCGGTGACGGCGGCGATCGGGACGTTCTCCGGGCCGCTGCACGGCGGCGCGCCGGACCGGGCGCTGGAGGCGCTGGACCTCATCGGGTCGCCGGACAACATCGATGCCTGGGTGCGGGAGCGCATCGAGCAGGGCGACCGGATCATGGGCTTCGGCCACGCCGTCTACAAGACGGAGGATCCGCGGGCACGGCTGCTCAAGGCGATCGCGATGGAGAGGCCGACCGGGCTCACGGACTTCGCGGTCACGGTCGAGCGGCGGGTCACCGAGCTGCTGGCCGAGCTGAAGCCCGGCCGGCAGCTCTACGCGAACGTCGAGTTCTACGCCGGCGTGCTGATGGAGCAGTGCGGTGTCCCGCGCGAGATGTTCACGCCGACGTTCGCGTGCAGCCGGGTGATCGGGTGGTGCGCCAACGCGCTCGAGCAGTCCGAGGACACGAAGATCATCCGCCCGGTCGCCCGCTACACGGGACCGGAACCGGTCATCAGGTGAGGTACCGCAGGTCGTCGCGCACGCGAACGCGGTCGCGGTCGTTGACGTCGGACGAGCCCGCCAAACCGGCGTTGCGGTCGCGGTGCCGGTCGAGCCAGGCGGAGAGAGCTGCCACTGCGAGGACGATCGCTGCAAGAGTCATGTCAGTAAGTTTGCGGCCACCAATATCCCGCCAACAGTGGCAGATCTGACGGTGCGCGCTAAAATCCTGCCATGCTGCGATCGGTGGCGGTTCCCCTCATCGACGGCGTCGCGCCGTTCGAGTTCGGCCTGCTCTGCGAGGTGTTCGGCATCGACCGGACCGAGGAGGGCGTGCCGCTGATCGACTTCCGGGTGTGCGGGGAGATCCCGAACGAGCCGGTGCCGATGGGCGTCCGCGGCGTGAGCATCACGCCGGAGCACGGGTTCGACGCGCTGCAGAGCGTCGACCTCGTCGCACTGCCCGCCGCGCGGGTTCGCGACGAGTACCCGGAGAAGCTCGTCAAGGCGCTCAGGGAGACCGACGCGACGCTGCTCAGCGTGTGCAGCGGGGCGTTCATCCTGGGCGCGGCCGGACTGCTCGACGACCGGCACTGCACGACGCACTGGCGCGAGGCGCGGACGTTCCAGGAGCGCTTCCCGAAGGCCCGGCTCGACGCGGACGTGCTGTTCGTGGACGACGGCAACATCATCACCAGCGCCGGCACGGCGGCGGGCATCGACGCCTGCCTGCACCTCGTGCGCAGGGAACTCGGCACCAAGGTCGCCAACACCATCGCGCGCCGGATGGTCGTGGCGCCGCAGCGCGACGGCGGCCAGCGGCAGTTCGTGGAGCTCCCCATCCCGGAGTGCAGCTCCGACAGCCTGGAGCCGGTGCTGGAACGGGTGCTCGACACGATCGCGGACAACCACACGGTGGCGACGATGGCGAAGCTCGCCGTCATGTCCGAACGGACCTTCGCACGCAAGTTCGCCGCGGAGACCGGCACCACCCCGAACAAGTGGCTGTCACTCCAACGGGTGCTTCACGCGCGCAGGCTGCTCGAAGAGACCGACCTGGACGTCGACGCGGTCGCGACCAGGTCAGGCTTCGGAACAGCCGCTCTCCTGCGGCACCACTTCCATCGCGTCGTCGGCGTCGCACCGAGCGACTACCGCCGCACATTCTCCTGTCGTTAAGCGCGTGAAGATCTTCTCGGAGATGGCCTGCAACGCCGTCACCTCCGAGGCCGTGAGCTGGTCGAACACCAGCTTGTGCACCATCTCGGCGTGCGCCGGCGCGGCGGCCTCGATCGCGGAGCGACCCTGGTCCGTGAGCACGACGAACGACCCACGTCCGTCGCTGCCACAACTCTCTCGCCGCACCAGACCGCGCTTCTCCATCCGTGCGACGTGATGTGAGATGCGGCTCTTCTCCCAGTGCAACGACCGTGCAAGCTCCAACACGCGCACGCGCTCCTCACGCGTGTCGGTGAGCTGCACCAGCACGGCGAAGTCGGCCATCGAGATGTCCGAGTCGACCGACATCTGCCTGCTCAGATGCGCATTGAGCTCCCCCTGCATGCGGACGTAGGCACGCCACGCCTGCTGCTGCTCAGGTTCCAACCATCGTGTCACCGGTTCAGCATACGGGAATAGTTGACACATCATCCACGTTCGGGCAGGGTGAGTGAGACTTCAACCAAATCGAGCAACCGAAGGACTTGACACCATGACCACCGCCACCAACCTCACCGAACTGACCGGCGACTACGTCATCGACGGCTCGCACTCCCGCATCGGCTTCGTCGCTCGCCACGCGATGGTCACCAAGGTTCGTGGTGCGTTCAACGAGTTCGACGGCAAGATCAAGATCGACGGTGACAAGCCGGAGAACACCACCGCCGAGGTCACGATCAAGGCCGCGAGCATCGACACCCGCAACGCCCAGCGCGACGGTCACCTGACGACGAACGAGTTCCTCGACGTCGAGACCTTCCCGGAGATCAAGTTCGTCTCGACCGCCGCCAAGCAGATCGACGACGACAACTTCGAGATCTCCGGTGACCTCACCATCAAAGACGTCACCAAGAACATCACCATCCCGTTCGCCTTCGAGGGCGTGGCCGTCGACCCGTTCGGCAACACCCGCGTGGGCTTCGAGGGCTCGCACACCATCAACCGCAAGGACTACGGCGTCAGCTGGAACGCGGCGCTCGAGGCCGGCGGCGTGCTGGTGAGCGAGAAGGTCGTCCTCGAGTTCGAGATCTCGGCGATCAAGCAGGCCTGACCACGGCCACCGGGCACGGGGCGTGGTAGACCAGGGCCTGCGAGGTCGACCCGAGCAGCATCCCGGCGAAACCGCCACGCCCCCGTGACCCGACGACGAGCAGTCCGGCCCGTTGCCCCTGTTCCAGCAGCAACGGGATCGGCCGCTCCCCCACCACCTGCTCCACCGTGACGTCCGGGTACTTCTCCAGCCACCCGGACATTCGCGTTTCCAGGGACTTCTCGTCCCCTTGCGCCATGGCCGCCACCAACGGCACCCCGGACGCCGCCGCCTCCTCGAACCCGAAGCCGATGGCCGGGTCCGATTCGGGCGAGAGGTCGACCCCCACCACCACGGGCCCGTCGTGCCGGTGGCCGTGTACCACCACCACGGGACACTCACCGTGAATGGACAGCGCGACGGCCGTTGAGCCGATCAACGCTCCGGTGAACCCGCCCAGCCCGTGCGACCCCACCACCACTTCCCGCGCGTGCAGACTCCGCGAGCAACACGGGCGTGGGGTGCTCCATGCGCAGGTCGTGCTCCACAGGCACATCAGGCGCTTCCGCCCGTGCGACGGCCACGGCCTGAGAAAGCCACATTCGCCCTTGGTCGTACATGGCCGAACGCAGGTCACGCGCTGATGAGATGACCTCGGGATAACCGCGCGTAGGCAACGTGTACGCATGTACCAAACGCAACGGCGCGCCGTGTAGCGCGCAGGCTCGCGCAGCCCACGCCACCGCGGCGAGCGCGGACGAGGAACCGTCGACACCGACGACAACGGGAAGACCGCTCATGATCTCAAAATAAGGCCCGATCGGCGCAGCGGGCAGCGTGCGTTGGTCCCCTCATGCCAGGGACTTTGGGCTACCGTGACCCCCATGGCGACGCGTGTTTTCCTCGTCGACGACCACGAGATCGTCCGCCGGGGCATAGCGGACCTGCTCGGCGAGGAGTCCGACCTCGAGGTCGTCGGGGACGCCGCGTCGGTCGCGGAGGCCCTGGCGAAGGCGCCGGGCGCGCAGGCCGACGTGGCGGTGCTCGACATCAGGCTGCCCGACGGCAACGGCATCGAGCTGTGCCGCGAGCTGCGCAGCAGCCTCCCCGGCCTGCAGTGCCTGATGCTCACGAGCTTCGCGGACGACGAGGCCCTGTTCGACGCGATCATGGCGGGCGCCTCCGGTTTCGTGCTGAAGCAGATCCTCGGCGCGGACCTGGTCAACGCCGTGCGCACCGTCGCGGCGGGACAGTCCCTTCTGGACGCCCGCACGACCTCCGCTCTGCTCAACCGGATCCGCCGCGAACGCGAGGAGGGCGACCCGCTGCGCATGCTCAGCGAGCAGGAGCGCACGGTGCTCGACCTCATCGGAGAGGGCCTCACGAACCGCCAGATCGCCGAGCGGATGTTCCTCGCCGAGAAGACGGTCAAGAACTACGTCTCGCACCTGCTGGCGAAGCTCGGCATGCAACGCCGCACGCAGGCGGCCGTGTTCGCCTCGCAGTTCCGCAAGGACGGCGACAAGTCCCGCTGACCCGCCCGCGCGGCTCAGTCCTTCGGCAGCGGCACCCGCCACACCAGGCAAGCACCGCCGCCCTCCGGGGCCTGCACCGCCAGCGTCCCGCCGAACTTCGCCGCGCGGTGAGCGAGGTTGCGCAGGCCGCTGCGCGCCGCGTCGGCCGGGATGCCGGTCCCGTTGTCCTGCACGGTGATCACGACGTCGTCGCCCGCGTCGATGAGCACCGTGAGCTCGGTGGCGGAGGCGTGGCGCACGCAGTTCGTGACGGCCTCGCGGACGACGGCCTCCAGGTGTTCGGCCAGCTCCGGCGGCACGGAGTTGTCGACGGTGCCGGACATCCGCACCGACGGCTTGAGGTGCGTCGCCTCGGTGAGGCCCGCGACGAGGTCGAGCAGGCGGCGGCGCAGCGAGGTGTTGTCGGTCGAGTGCAGGTCGAAGATGGACGTGCGGATCTCGCGGACGGTCTCGTCGAGCTGCTCGACGGCGGTCCGCAGGCGCGCGGCGACCTCGGGTTCGGTGACGCGGCGCATCGTGGCCTGCAGCGTGAGGCCGGTGACGAACAGGCGCTGGATCACGTGGTCGTGCAGGTCGCGGGCGATGCGGTCGCGGTCCTCCAGCACGTCCAGGAGGCGCTGGGAGCGCTGCTGTTCGGCGAACTCCAGGGCCACGGCGGCCTGGTCGGCGAACGACGCGAGCATCGGGACCTGCTCCGGCAGGAACGGCGTCTCGCCGGCCCGCCGCAGCACGACCAGCGCGCCGGTGACGCCCATCTCCGACCGCAGCGGCACGGCCAGGACGGGACCGGACGGGGCGTCGTGGTCCACCAGCAGGGGCACGCCGGACCGGATCGCCTCCGCCACCGCGTGCTCCGCATCGGCGAAGTCGACCTTCGCACCCGCGCCCGCGGCCGGCGACAGCGGCGTGTGGTCGCCGTCGCCGAGGACGACCAGCGCGGAGTCGGCGCCCGCCAGTTCCACGATGCGCTGGGTGATCAGGCGCAGCGCGTACTCGCCGGAGGCGCCGCCGAGCAGTTCGGAGTTGACCTCGCCGATGGCCTCCAGCCAGCGCTCGCGCATGCGGGAGCGTTCGAACAGGCGGGCGTTCTCGATCGCGATGCCGGCAGCAGCGGCCAGCGCCTGCAGCACCGCCTCGTCGTCGGCGGTGAACTCGGCCGCGTCGATCTTCTCGGTCATGTAGAGGTTGCCGAAGACCTCGTCGCGCACGCGGACGGGCACCCCGAGGAAGCTGTGCATCGGCGGGTGGTTGGGCGGGAAGCCGACGGACATCTCGTGCCGCGAGAGGTCGCGCAGGCGCAGCGGTGCCGGGTCCTTGATGAACAGCCCGAGCAGGCCCTTGCCCTCGGGCAGCCGGCCCATCGACGCCCGCGTCTCGTCGTCGATGCCGACGTGCAGGAACTGGGACAGGTCGTCACGGGTCCCGAGCACGCCCAGCGCGCCGTAGCGGGCGCCGACCAGGTCCACGGCGGCCTGGACGATGCGCAGCAACGTCGACTCGAGTTCCAGACCCGACGCGACGGCGAGCACGGCGCCGAGGAGTTCCTGCATGTGGTCGCGGGTGGTCACGATCTCGTCCATGCGGTCACGCACCTCGTCGAGCAGCTCGTCGAGGTCTCGGCGACCGGGCGTGTCAGGCACGCCGCCTAGATTCGCACACTTTCCACCACCCCACGGCCCTGGCAAGTGAGGACCTTCGACCGTGGACGAGCCACGCCGGCGACCGGACAGTGAGCACATGACGATCGCCGTACCCGGCTCACTTGGACTGGCGGACGAGGACGTGCGCGGCGTCCTCGCGCTCGCGAGGGCCTCGGTCTCCGGTGTGCGCTTCGAGGTACGCCCCGAGCAGATCGAACTGCACACGGCCACACCGCACAGCCGCGAAGCGAGACTCGCCTGCGGTGTCGCGCTGCTCAACGTCCGTCTGGCGTTGCAGGGCCACGGCATCCGTCCACTGGTGACGCTGCTGCCGGGCCCGAGCGCGAACGACGCGGCCGCGGCCATCCGGCTCGGCGGGTACCAGGAGCCGAGCCCGGACGTGCTGGCGTTGCTGCACGCCCTGCGCACGAACCGTCGCACGTGGACGACGTTCCCCGAGCCGGCCGCGTGGCGCGGGCTGCTGTCGCGGGCGGCGGAGGTCGAACGCGCGTGGCTGCACGTCAAGAACGGCGCCGAGCTCGTGCTGTGCACGTTCACCCAGGGCGCCTGCGCGGAAATCCGTGCGGGACAGGCGATGCAGCGCGTGATCCTCACCGCGGGCACCGTGGGGTTCTGCGTCTCCCCCGCGCACGACCCGGTGAGCCCGGCGGCGTTGCGCGCGGACCTGCGCCCGCTCCTCGGCAACACGGTGGTGCCGCAGGTGGTTCTGCGTCTGGGGACCGCGACGGACACCGACTAGCGGGCGACCACCGCCTTCCACAACAGCCTGGCGAGCTCCGGGTGGCAGATGTCGTTGTGCGCGCCCGCGATCCCGTCGATGCGGCGGATCACGGACGTGCAGTCGACGTTGTGGACCTGTCCTCGCGACAGCTCGCCGGGAGACCCGATCTGGTGGCCGTGTGCGTACGTGCCCTGCACGCCGTGGGAGCCGATGCCGCCGTACTTCGGGTACGAGTCCAGGTCGACCTGACGGCCCGACCGCGCGGCCAGCGGGTAGAACCTGCCGATCGCGTAGTCGTTCGACGACGTGGTGACGATGATCGGACCGGGCACGCGGCCCAGCACGCCGCGGAAGTAGCCGGAGCCGGGTTCGCCGGGAAGTCTTTCGGCGAACGACCACAACGACATCGCGCCCTGCACCAGCGTCAGCGTCGCGGCGGGCACCACGTTCGCCATCGCGGTGGCGGTGATGCAGCCGAAGCTGTGGCCCATCAGGTGGATGCGCGCGTTCGGCGCGGCCTGGGCGACCTCGCGGGCGATCCGGGAGGCACCGCTCTCCCCGAAGACCTTGGCGCGCCGCTTCATCTTCCAGAACGTCAGGATCCGCAACGGTGACAGGATCCCGCCCAGCGCCGGGTCCTCCAGGCACGCCCGGTAGAGCTGCTCCGGGTCGAACGCCATCCCGTCCTCGCCCGGCAGGTCGGGGACCGAGCTCTCCAGGTAGTCGTAGGCCTGCTTGACCGCGGCCGACATCCGGCACGGGTGCTGCCGCGCGGCCTCGACGATGGTGCGCACGGCGGCCGTGCGCCCGGCTCCTCCGCCGAGGCGCTGGGCCTGGGCCTTGATGAACTCGTCCGACCGCACGTCCTCGTCGCCCCAGGCCTTCGACGGCCAGTGCAGGCCGACGAGGAGGGACTTGAACCCGCCCGGAAGCCGGTGTGCCGCTTCCCGTTCGGCACGGCAGTCGGCCATCGTCGCGACCCACCGCCCGTACTGCTCGCGGGCGGCCGGCACGTCGCCGTTCCACCCGTGGATGAAGAAGAAGACATCGGTGACACCGCGGCGGGCGTCGTACAGGACGTCCGCGCTGTCGCGCCCCCGCTCGTTGCCCGTCTCGTCGAAGCAGACGAGGTGATAGCCGATGTCGTGCCCTGGCACGGTTTCTCGGGACATCGTGGATCACCACCACACACAAACGCGCCCAACTGTTGTCCGGTTAATCGGAACTGGAGCGGCTCATGTTTACCCCTGCCGAGCAGGAAAACCCGTTCGGACCAGGGAATTCACCCCCGGTTGCGCCGGTAGTGGCGTGCCGCGCGGACCCTGTTGCCGCACGACGGCGAGCACCATTCCCGCCGCGGGTGGTCCTTCACGAAGTACAGCACGCAGCCCGGCGCGTGGCAGGCGCGCACCAGCACCGCGTCCTCCCCGGTGAACAGGTCCACCGCCTCCGCGGCGATCAGGGCGCGTTCGCGATCCGCGAGCGATCCCTCGCTTTCGTTGCGCCGCAACAGCTTCCCGTCGTTCACGGCCAGCTGCGGCCACCGCGGCGCCGTGCGCGCCGCACGGTTGACCTCGGCCACGGCCCGCTCCAGGTCGCGGTCCTGCGCGATCGGGCGCGTGTCCTCGGTGAGCACCGCCGCGAGGTCCCGCAGGGCCTGCCGCAACGCGCGAAACGCCTCCAGGTCGGCCTGGTCCGCCGGAACGCCCAGGAACTCGCGGAGCCCACCGACAGTCGTCAGGTCGTCGTGGACCTGCGACCGATTGGCCCAGACGGTGTTCATCAGCAGGACGGGCCGGGGTTCGTCGGGCGTGAGCACACCTAACGGTAACACAGGCTTGCAAACGTTAGATCAACGTTCTAACGTTCAGAGCGTCGCCCAACCGTTGGAAGGACAGCCGTGAAGCTCGTACCCCCGTTCGACGCCGAGACCGCCCGGCTCAAGGTGCAGGCGGCGCAGGACGCCTGGAACTCCAGGGACCCGGTGCGCGTCGCCGCCGCCTACACGCCGGACTCGGTGTGGCGCAACAGGTCCGAGTTCGTCACCGGCACCGACGAGATCGTCGCGTTCCTGACGCGGAAGTGGGAGCGCGAACACGAGTACGTGCTGCGCAAGTCGCTGTGGGCGTTCGGCGGCAACCGCATCGCCGTGCGCTTCCAGTACGAGTGGCACGACGACGAAGGCCAGTGGTGGCGCAGCTACGGCAACGAGAACTGGGAGTTCGCCGAGTCGGGCCTGATGCGCAGGCGCGAGGCGAGCATCAACGACGTGCGGATCGCCGAGTCGGACCGCCGCGTGGACCCGAACTCCACCGACGAGATCCCGGCGGTGTGACGACATGTACGTCAAGGCGTTGTGGCGCTACCCGGTGAAGTCCCTGGGCGGCGAGGAACTGCGGCAGGCGACGTTCACGGACGACGGCGTCGAGGGCGACCGGCTGGTGCACGTGCAGGGCCCGCGCGGCGTGCTGACCGGCCGCACCCGCTACGGACTGCTCACGATCCCCGCCTCCACCGGCCCGGACGGCCCGCTGGTCGACGGGCACCCGTGGGACAGCTGGCAGGCGCACGAGAAGGTGCTCCCGTTCGGCGGCAGGCTGACCCGCTACACCGGCCCGGAGCGGTTCGACGTGCTCAACGTCCTGGTGGCCACGGACGGCCAGGTCGAGGCGGCGGGCGTGGACGTGCGGCGGCTGCGGCCGAACATCCTCATCGGCGGCGTCGAGGCCGGCGAGGAGGACACCTGGCCGGGGCACGCGCTGGTGGTCGGCGACGTGGTGATCGGGATGTACCAGAAGCGCGCCCGGTGCGTGGTCACGACGATCGACCCGGACACCGGCGCGCAGGACCTGGACGTGCACCGGCGGATCCGGCGCGAGTTCGGCGGGGTGCTGTGCCTCGACAGCTGGGTGGTCCGGTCCGGGGTGGTCGAGGTCGGCGACACCGTGGAGCTGGTGCCGACCGACGAGCTGCCCGGCCACGTGGGCGGGTGGATCGTCGGCCGGCCGTACGCCGTTTAGTCGATGTCCTCGGTGTGCACCCAGCCGACCAGGTTCTTGTGCACGTTGTCGTGGTCGATGATCAACGTCCAGCTGTAGCCCTCGGAAGGCTCGGTGGAACCAGACAGGTCCGCGATGTCATGACCGGGTGGCACCACGCCGTACCCGCAGGCCATCGCCGGGCAGCTGTGGGCCCACAGCTCGGTCTGCGACCTCCACAACTGCGTGCCCGCGTTGTCACACGACTGGTACCAGTTGGGCACGGCAACGGCGGTGGCGTCCAGGTGGCCGGCGAGGTTCCCCTCCGTCCTGGCGACGTTCCAAGTGAGGCCCGCGTTGCTGGTGTAGCAGTAGACCCGGACATTGGTGCCTGCGGGAAGGACGTGGTAACCGCAGTTGAAGGTCGCGCACTGGCGCAACCAGACTTCGGTGGTCGTGTACGTCCAGTGGGACGGCGTCGCCAGAGCGGTCTGCTCAGGCGCAGGGACGTCCGGGGTGGCACCAGCCGGTACCGATGTCGTCCCGATCGCGAGGACGATCGCCATCAAGCTGATTAGGCGCAGCACAACAGAACGCATGTGCATGAGAGCCCCCAGGCTGTTCATGAGTGCGTCGGCAGCCCCCGCTGCCAACGCGCTCAAGCCTGCCGGAGCACCGGAACAGGTGTCAACGCGGTCGGCACGCCTAGATGTTGCGCCGGTACTGCCCGCCCACCTCGAAGAACGCCTCCGTGATCTGGCCGAGCGTGCACACGCGCGCCGCGTCCATCAGCACCGCGAACACGTTCTCGTTCGTCTGCGCGACCTCGCGCAGCCGGGCGAGCGCCTTCTGGGCCTCGTCGCGGTGCGCGGCCTGGTAGGCGCGCGTGCGGTCGACCTGCGACTCCTTCTCCTCCTCGGTGGCGCGGGCGAGCTCGATCTTCACGACCTCGCGCGTGCCGTCCTCGGGCAGGAAGGTGTTGACGCCGACCAGCGGCAGCGAGCCGTCGTGCTTGCGCTGTTCGTAGAGCATCGACTCGTCCTGGATGCGGCCGCGCTGGTAGCCGGTCTCCATCGCGCCGAGCACGCCGCCGCGTTCGGAGATGCGGTCGAACTCCATCAGCACGGCCTCTTCGACGAGGTCGGTCAGCTCGTCGATGACGAACGAGCCCTGCAGCGGGTTCTCGTTGGCCGACAGGCCCCATTCCTTGTTGATGATCATCTGGATGGCCATCGCGCGGCGGACGGACGACTCCGTGGGAGTGGTGATCGCCTCGTCGTAGGCGTTGGTGTGCAAGGAGTTGCAGTTGTCGTACAGAGCGCAGAGGGCCTGCAGGGTCGTGCGGATGTCGTTGAAGTCCATCTCCTGCGCGTGCAGCGAACGGCCCGAGGTCTGCACGTGGTACTTGAACTTCTGCGAACGCTCCGCGGCGCCGTAGCGGTCGCGCATGGCCACGGCCCAGATCCTCCGCGCCACGCGGCCGATGACGCTGTACTCGGCGTCCATGCCGTTGGAGAAGAAGAAGCTCAGGTTCGGCGCGAAGTCGTCGATGTTCATGCCGCGCGCGAGGTACGACTCGACGTAGGTGAAGCCGTTGGCGAGCGTGAAGGCGAGCTGGCTGATGGGGTTCGCCCCGGCCTCGGCGATGTGGTAGCCCGAGATCGACACCGAGTAGAAGTTGCGCACCTGCTGCTGGATGAACCACTCCTGGATGTCCGCCATCATGCGCAGCGAGAACTCCGTGGAGAAGATGCAGGTGTTCTGGCCCTGGTCCTCCTTGAGGATGTCGGCCTGCACGGTGCCGCGGACGTTGGCCAGCGCGAACGCCTTGATCTTCGCGTGCTCCTCCGCGGACGGCTCGCGCCCCTCCTTCTCCGTGAAGACGGCGACCTGCTGGTCGATCACGGTGTTGAGGAAGTACGCGAGGATCGTCGGCGCCGGACCGTTGATCGTCATCGACACGGACGTGGTCGGCGCGACGAGGTCGAAGCCGTCGTAGAGGGCCTTCATGTCGTCCAGCGACGCGATGGAGACGCCGGAGGTGCCGATCTTGCCGTAGACGTCCGGCGGGGTGTCGGGGTCGCGGCCGTAGAGCGTCACCGAGTCGAACGCCGTCGACAGGCGGGTGGCCGGGTTGCCCTTCGACAGGTACTTGAAGCGGCGGTTGGTGCGGAAGGCGTCGCCCTCGCCCGCGAACATGCGCGCCGGGTCCTCGCCCTCGCGCTTGAACGGGAACACGCCTGCGGTGTAGGGGAAGAAGCCCGGCAGGTTCTCCTTGCGCAGGAACCGCAGCAGCGAGCCCTCGTCGTCGTAGCGCGGCAGGCTGACCCGGCGGACCTGGTTGCCGGACAACGTCTCCCGCGTCAGACGGGTGCGGATCTCCTTGTCCCGCACCGTGAACACGAGCTCGTCGCCGGAGTACTGCTCGACGGTCGCGGGCCACGACCGCAACAGGTCGGTGGTGTCGCGGTCGAGCCTGCGCTCGGCGCCGGACACGAGCTCGGCGATGTCCGAGACGCCCTTGCCCGCGGCTTCGAGGGCCTTCTGCGCGCCGGAGAGCTGGCCGTGCGCGCGGACGGCGGCGACCTGCTCGTCGGTCTTGCGGTGGTAGCCGCGCACGGTGTCCGCGATGTCGGACAGGTAGCGGGCACGGGACGCCGGCACGACCGTGGACGCCGAAGTCGAAGTCTTGCCCGCGACGACGGCGAGCGAGCCTTCCTCGACCGCGAGACCGTGCTCCACCAGGCCGTCGCGCAGGAACTGGTAGAGCGCCGTCACGCCGTCGTCGTTGAACGTCGCGGCGGACGTGCCGTAGACCGGCATGTCCTCCCACTTGGCGCCGAACGCCTCGCGGTTGCGCACCATCTGCCGTGCGACGTCACGACGTGCGTCCTCGGCGCCGCGGCGCTCGAACTTGTTGATGGCGACGGCGTCGGCGTAGTCGAGCATGTCGATCTTCTCGAGCTGTGACGCGGCACCGAACTCCGGCGTCATCACGTACAGCGAGAAGTCGACGAACGGCACGATGGCCGCGTCTCCCTGACCGATACCGGGCGTCTCGACGATGACCAGGTCCGCACCAGAAGCCTTGCACGCCACGATGGCCTGCTCCAGGCCGTCCGGGATCTCGCTGCCCGCACGGCGCGTGGCCAGCGAACGGAAGAACACGCGGTCGCCGTCGAGGCAGTTCATGCGGATGCGGTCGCCGAGGAGCGCGCCACCACCACGGCGGCGCGTCGGGTCGACGGCGAGCACGGCGATGCGCAGCTTGTCCTGCTGGTCGAGCCGGAACCGGCGCACCAGTTCGTCGGTGAGCGACGACTTGCCCGAGCCACCGGTGCCCGTGATGCCCAGAACGGGCACCTTGCGCGTGGTTTCCAGTGGCTCGGCGGTGCCGGCCTCGATGTGCGTGATCGCGCGCGCCAGGGCCTCGTCGGCTCCCGTCAGCAGCGCGTCGTGGCTGAACGGCTCGGTGAGCGCGTGGTCGCACTCCTCGATCATCAGGTTGATCATGCGGGCGAGGCCGAGCGTCTGCCCGTCCTGCGGCGAGAAGATCCGCGCGACCCCGCGCGAGTGCAGCAGCTCGATCTCCTCGGGCACGATGACGCCGCCACCGCCGCCGTAGACGCGGATGTGCCCGGCGCCGCGCTCGCCCAGCAGCTCGACGAGGTACGAGAAGTACTCGACGTGCCCGCCCTGGTACGCGCTGATCGCGATGCCCTGCGCGTCCTCCTGGATCGCCGCGTCCACGACCTCCGACACCGACCGGTTGTGGCCGAGGTGGATCACCTCCGCACCCTGCGACTGCAGGATGCGCCGCATGATGTTGATGGCCGCGTCGTGCCCGTCGAAGAGGCTGGACGCGGTCACGAAGCGCACCGGGTTCACCGGCTTGTGCAACGCGGGCGCGGAGGACGTCGTCATGAGAATAGTTTGACTTCCTACTATTGGACGTGCAACCGAGGGTGGTCCAGGTCTCTGTATCGAGCAGGAAGGACCAGTCTTCCGCCGCCCGCCACAGGTTCGCTCGCGGAGCGCTGCGCGGGTTCAAGGCAGCGAAAGAGACACGCCGCCGCTCGTCACCGCGTCGCCACGCTCAGGTCTCCGGCACCCCGCGCCGCCACCGGCTCTAGCGCGCCGTCGCGCCCCACTCGTGCGCCAGCGCCGCCGCCTCGCCCCGCGACCCGACGCCCAGCTTCTCCAGGATCTTCGCCACGTGGAACTTCACCGTCGACTCGCTGATGTGCAGGTCACCGGCGATGTCCCGGTTGCGCCGGCCGCGGGCCACCTGCCCCAGCACCTCCAGCTCCCGCGCGCCCAGCACGGTGAGCGGGTCCTCGCGCGGTGTCTCCGGCGGTCCCAGCGGCACCTCGATCGTCACGGTCGCGCCCCAGCCGGGAACGGCGTCCACCTCCACCTTGCCGCCGATCGGGCCGAGGCGTTCCGGGACGCGACGCTGGTCGAGGCTGCCGCAGGACAGGGTGCCGGGGCCGTCGTCGCGCACGGTGGCGCGCAGCACCACCCCGGCGATCTTCCAGCCGATGTGGACGCGGCTGACTCCTCCCTGGTCGTCGAGCATCGCGTGCACGGTCGCGCGGACGACGGCGGCGGCCGTGGAGGTGATCTCGGTCGGCACGACCCGTTCCGCGCCCTCCTCGGCGCCGGGGGTGCCGAGGTCCAGCCGCACGTCGCGGCCTCGCAGGACTCGGCGCAGCGACTCGGCGAGCCGGTCGAACGCGTCGCCCGCACGTTCCTCGGTCTGGGCGCGGTCCAGGTCCGCCCGCGCCCGCAGTTCGACCAGCGCGGTGACGGCCAGGTCGGCGGCGCGCGCACGGGCCACCGAGTCCTCCACGGCCCGGTCGCGCAAGGCGCTGAGCATCGAACTCAGAGAGGCGCCGTAGGCGTCGCTCAGGTCGGAGATGGCCACGGCGCGGGCCGCCGCCGCTGCGCGCGACACGGCGAGAGTGGCGGGCACGGCCTCGTTGCGAAGGCCCTCCATGTGCGCGGTGACGACGTCCCACAGGGCCTTCGCGGAAGTTAGAACCTCTAACGGCACCGGCGTGTCGTCGGTCCTGAGCAGCACGAGCATCGCGCTCGGCGCGGAGACGGCGCTCATCAGCACCACCACGGGGGCCGCACCGCCTGCCAGGCGCGCCCGGCCCTGCCACGTCCCCTCCGCCGGCACCCGGGACCGCAGGGCGGCGAGGTCGGTGATCGTGATCGACGGCGACTCGCCGCGGAACTTGAACGGCGCGAACGAGCAGTTCGAGAGCTCGGCGATCACCCCGTGCGGGATGTCCGGACCGAGGACCGCGGAGAGCTGCGGCAACGTCTCGCTCAGCGGGGCCGAGATCACCTGGGCGGCCTTCTGCAGGTCCATGAAGCCCAGCGTAGTCAGCTCCCCACCTCACCCGCCTGGCCGAAAGGCCAGCCGGAACTAGCCGAAGTGCGGGACACCCCGCCACCGAGCCGACGCTAGAGTTGACATGTCAACCAAACGACGGAGGAGTGAGACATGAAGGCGATCACCTACACCGAGTTCGGCGGACCCGAAGTGCTGCGCCTGAGCGACGTCGAGGAGCCGCACGCCGGCCAGGGACAGGTCCGGTTGAAAGTCGTCGCCGCGGCGGTCAACCCGCTGGACCACAAGATCCGCAACGGCTGGATGCCGCACATGACGCCGCCGTTCCCGATCACGCCCGGCGCGGAGGTGGCGGGCATCGTCGACGAGGTCGGCGAGGGCGTCACCGGTGTCTCGGTCGGTGACGCGGTGCTGGGCTGGCCCGCCACCGGCGGGTACGCCGAGTACGCGCTGTCGAGCAACTTCGCCCTCAAGCCCGCCGACCTCGACTGGGACACCGCCGTCGCGCTGCCGACGGCGGTCGAGACGTCGGTCCGCGTGCTCGACCTGCTGGAGGTCGGCGAGGGCGACACGCTGCTGGTCCACGGCGCGGCGGGGGTCGTCGGCGCCGTCGGCGTCCAGCTCGCGGTGGCCAGGGGTGCCACGGTCATCGGCACCGCCTCCCCCGCCAACCACGACTACCTGCGCTCGCTCGGCGCCACCCCCGTCGCGTACGGCGAGGGCCTCGCCGACCGGGTCCGCGCCGTCGCGCCGCAGGGCGTCAGCGCCGTGTACGACGCGGCGGGCCAGGGCGACCTGCCGGTGTCGATCGAACTGGTCGGCAGCACCGGCCGGATCGTCACCATCGCCGACCCCGCGGCCGCCGACCTCGGCGTCACGTTCTCCGGTGGCGGCGCCCCGTTCGGCTCGCGGCTCGGCGAGTACGCGCAGCAGGTGGTCGACGGCAAGCTCACCGTGCGGATCGCGCAGAGCCTGCCGCTGGCCGACGCGGCCAAGGCTCAGGAACTGGTCGCGACCGGGCACGCGGCGGGCAAGGTCGTGCTGCGGCCCTCGGAGTGAGGCTCCGCGCTCGCCTGGGCGGGCACGACCGGCGCGCGCCTGGCCGTCGTGATCTCCCCGGCGAGCCCGGTCAGCTCCTGTGCCGCCCCCGCCCTCGGACCGCACTGCCGCAGGTGGTTCAGGGCGCGGGCGAGCAGGAGGTCGGCCTGCTGCTCGCACCACTTCCGCCCGCCGGCGACGGTGATGCCGGCGACCATCGCGGCCACCACCGGGAGCGTGCGGCGGCCGGAGTGCGGCGCCAGGGCGTCGTCCACGTGCTTGCGCGCCATGCCGACGTCGTCGCCGAACTGCCGGAGGTGGCCCGCCTGGCTCGCGCTCGCCCCGGCCGCCAGCGCGCCGAGCTCGCACGCCGCCGCGGTGATCGAGCTGTGCTTGGCCGCCGCCACGCCGAGGTACTCGGACATGTCCGCGTCGTCGCGTTCGTCCATCCCGATCTCCTGGACGTAACCGTCCACAACGGACATCAGCGCGACGTTGAGGATCATGACGCCCGGCTTGGTGAGCCGGGCGAAGGCCAGTGAGAGCAGCGCGTCGGCCGCCGAGACGACCCGGTCCGCGCCGAACGCCTGCCGTGCGCTCCCGAGGACCGCGAGGTCCGCGTGCAGCTGTTCGTGCAGGTGCGCGAACTCCATCGCGAGGGCGACGGGAGCCACGTCCGCGTCACCGAACGCCTCGGCGGACAGCAGCACGAACGCGGCCGTCGAGAAGTCCTGGCGCGCGAGACCGTGTTCGACCACTTCGCGCGTTTCGCCCGGAAGCTCCTCCAGCGCGGCCCGCAGCAGCGGTTCGACGGCCGTGCGGGCGCACTTCAGCACGTGCGGCCGTGCGACCAGGTCGGTGCTCGTCATGGCTTTCCTCTCAGACCCCGGGAAAACGACGCTAAACCCGCTGGTCAGGCAATCCCGCCCGCTAGCCACGGTCGTGTTCAACACAGGCACGATCCGGCGAGCCGGACTACGTTGATGTTGAACGGGTTGTCGCCACCATCACCCGACCGTGATGGTCCTTTCCCTGAGAGGCTGACAGTGCGCTACACCAAGCTCGCCGGCATGGACGTCTCCGAGCTCTGTCTCGGCATGATGAGCTACGGCGATCCGAAACGGGGCAACCACTCGTGGTCCCTGCCCGAAGAGGAGTCCCGGCCCTTCATCAAGGCCGCGCTCGACGCCGGGATCAACTTCTTCGACACCGCGAACGTCTACTCCGACGGCTCCTCCGAGGAGATCACCGGCCGGGCGTTGAAGGACTTCGCGCGACGCGACGAGATCGTCCTCGCGACGAAGGTCCACGGCCGCATGCACCAGGGCACCAACGGCGCCGGCCTGTCGCGCAAGGCGATCCTCGCCGAGATCGACGACTCGCTGCGCCGGCTCGGCACCGAGTACGTGGACCTGTACCAGATCCACCGCTTCGACAGCACCGTCCCGCTGGAGGAGACGCTCGAAGCGCTGCACGACGTCGTGAAGTCCGGCAAGGCCCGCTACATCGGCGCGTCGTCCATGTACGCGTGGCAGTTCGCCAAGGCGTTGTTCACTCAGAAGGCCAACGGTTGGACGAAGTTCGTGTCGATGCAGAACCACTACAACCTCCTCTACCGCGAGGAGGAGCGCGAGATGCTGCCGTTCTGCGCGGACCAGGGCGTCGCCGTGATCCCGTGGAGCCCGCTGGCGCGCGGCCGCCTCGTCCGCGACTGGGACGCCACGACCGCACGCACCGAGACCGACGAGTTCGGGTCCACCCTGTACCTGGAGTCCGACCGCGCGATCGTCGAGCAGGTCGCCGCCGTCGCCTCCGCGCGGGGCGTATCACGGGCCCAGGTGGCGCTGGCGTGGTTGCGGCGCAACCCGGTCGTCACGGCGCCGATCATCGGCGTCACCAAGCCCACGCAGCTCGACGACGCCCTGGCCGCGCTCGACTTCGAGCTCACCGACGACGAGGTGCGCCAGCTGGAGTCCGGGTACGAGCCGCACCGCATCGCCGGCCACTCCTGATCCGGCAAAAGCGGAGCTACACTCCCGCTCGTGCCGAACTTGCGGATCAGCGAGGCCGCCGAGCTGCTCGGGGTCAGTGACGACACCCTGCGCCGGTGGATCGACCAGGGCCGCCTCGCGTCCGTCGTCCTCGACAACGGGCGCAAGGGCGTCAGCGGCACCGAGCTCGCCGCGTTCGCGCAGAAGATGACCGACGTGGCCGAGCCCGGCGCGACGGTGGCGGCCTCCGCGCGCAACCGCATGAAGGGCATCGTCACGCGGGTCGTGAAGGACGGCGTCATGGCCCAGGTCGACATGCAGGCCGGGCCCTTCCGCGTCACGTCCCTGATGAGTCGTGAGTCCGCGGACGAGCTCGGCCTGGAGGTCGGCAGCGTCGCCGTGGCCTCGATCAAGTCGACGCACGTGGTCGTCGAGATCCCCGAGGCCTAGAGAGTTCCTAGACGAAGGCGCTCTGCCCGGTGATCGCCTTGCCGACGATCAGCGTGTTCATCTCGCGCGTGCCTTCGAACGAGTAGATCGCCTCGGCGTCGGCGAAGAACCGGGCCACGTCGTACTCCAGCACGATCCCGTTGCCACCGAAGATCTCCCGCGCCCAGGCGACGACCTCGCGCATGCGGGAGGTCACGAACGCCTTCGCGAGCGACGAGTGCTCGTCCTTGAAGATGCCCGCGTCCTGCAGCCGGGCGAGCTGCACGAGCATGCCCCACGACGCGGTGATGTTGCCGAGCGACTGCACCAGCTTGTCCTGCACCATCTGGAAACGGGCGATCGGGCGGCCGAACTGCTCGCGCTCCTTCGCGTAGTCCAGAGCCAGTTCGTAGGCGCCGATCATCACGCCGAGCGCCTGCCACGCGACGCCGCCGCGGGTGGCGCGCAGGATCTCCGCGACGTCGCGGAACGAGTTGATGTTCTGCAGCCGGTTCGCCTCGGGCACGCGGACGTCGGTGAGGGTGATCTCGGCGTTCTCGACGATCCGGAAGGCGATCTTGCCCTCGATCTTCTCGGCGACGAAGCCGGGCATGCCCTTCTCCACGACGAAACCCTTGACCTGGTCGTCGTCGAGGTCGCGCGCCCACACCACCACGTAGTCGGCGAAGGTGGCGTTGCCGATCCACTTCTTGGCGCCGTTGAGCACCCACGCGTCGCCCTCGCGCTTCGCGGTGGTGCGCATGCCGCCCGCCACGTCCGAGCCGCCCAGCGGTTCGGTCATCGCGAACGCGCCGATCTTGTCCATCGCGGCCATGGCGGGCAGCCAGCGGTCGCGCTGCTCCTGCGAGCCGCCCGAGTAGATCGAGTACATCGCGAGTCCGTTGTGGACGCCGAAGAAGGTCGCGACCGACGCGTCGGTGCGGGTCATCTCCATCGCGAGCATGCCGGTGAGCAGGTTGCTGACGGCGGCGGGGTGCTCGCCGTAGCCCTCGTACGACAGCGCGGTGAGGCCGGCGCCGCGGAACTTGCCGATCAGCTCGTGCGGGAACTCGCCCCGGCCCCAGTACTCGTTGACCATCGGCTTGATCTCGGTGGTCATGAACTCGCGGGCACCGAGCAGGATCTTGCGCTCCTCGTCGCTCAGCAGCGCCTCGTAGTCGTAGAAGTCGGCGGTCAGCTGGTCTTCCAGGCGGTCCATGTCAGTTCTCCTCCAATGCCGTCAGAACGGCGAGTTGCCTGCGGTCGCGCGTCTCGGCCAGAGCCGGGTACGTGGAGGAGCCGTAAGCGTCTTCCACGGCCTTGATGAGCCGTTCTGGATCTTGTGACGGGGTGCCCAGGTCCACACCCCGCATGGACTTGCCGATGTGCTCGGCGAGGTGCCGGTAGCCGCCGGGGCCACCGCCCAGGTGCGCGCCGAGGAACGGCCCGACCGTCGCCCAGCGGATGCCGAGCGAGTTCGTGACGACCGCGTCGAGGTCCTGCGGCGTGACGACGCCCTGCTCCACGAGGTAGGCGGCTTCGCGGGAGAGCGCGGCCTGCAGGCGGTTGCCGACGAAGCCGGCGATCTCCTTGCGCTCGACGACCGGCGTGCGGCCGAGCGAGCGGTAGAACTCGACGGCCTTCGTGACGGACTCCTCGCTCGTCTGCTCCCCCGGCACGACCTCGACCAGCGGGATCACGTGCGGCGGGTTGAACGGGTGTCCGATCAGGACGCGCGAGCCGTCGATGCCCTTCGTGAACGCGGTCGACGGGATCGCGGACGACGAGCTGAGCAGCAGGGCGTGCTCCGGTGCCTCCCGGACCAGCTCGGCGAACAGGGTCTTCTTGAACTCCAGGTCCTCCGGGCCGTTCTCCTGCACGAAGTCGGCGTCCCGCACGGCTTCGGCGACGCTGGCGGCGATCTCCACGCCGTCGGGGACCACCAGATCGGGACGGGGGTCCACGACGCGCACGGTCAGGCCGTGCCCGGCGAACAGGCGGGCCCACGACAGGCCGATCACCCCTGCTCCGACGACTGCGACTGTCCTGGACCCGTTCTCGGGGTTCATGCTTCCTCCAAGTAGTTGTGAACCGGCTTGGCGGGAGCGAGCGTCAGGTCGGTGATGACGTGGCTGGCGGAGACGACCTCCAGCACGGGGAGGTCGGCGAGCGGCGCGAGGACGTGCTGGAACAGCTGCAGGCGCGCGGGGCCGGTGTAGGCGGCCTTGACCACGACGTCGGTGATCTCCGTGCGCACGAGCTCCTGCACCCGCGGCGAACCGTCATAGTCTGGGATTGTCTTCAGCATGAAGGTTGGAACCGTGATCTCCGCCTCAGCCTGACGGGTGTCCAGTTCGTACTGCTTGTAACCCATCGTGGCCGTCGCCACCCGAACGGTGCCGTAGTCGAGGGTGCCGACCAGGGCGCCGTTGTCGGCGTAGAGCCTCGGCGAGCCCATGACCTTCGGGTAGGCGCTGACCTCGCGGCCGGACGCCGTGGCGGCGAAGCTGTCCAGGTACATCGCGTGCAGGTACTCGCCGCGTTCGCCGGCGAAGACGACCGGGATCGCCTGGCCGGCCTCGGTGTACGGGCCGTAGCCGGTGACGTCGTTCATCTTCATGACCTCGAACCGGACGAGCGGCTCGTCGATCTCGAGCGGCGCGGGGACGACGGCCCGCAGCGCCTCGGGATCGGTGCGGTAGACGATGTTCAGGTACTCGCGGTCGAAGAACCGCGGTCGCACGGCGGGAAACGCGGGTGCGGTGAGGGGTGTGGTGCCCAGCATGTCACTGTCCTGTCCACTGTGGAGCGCGGCGCTCGGCGAAGGCGGTCATGCCCTCGCGGACGTCAGCGGTGGTCATCAGGCGGGCGCTCTCGGCCCGTTGCGCGGCCCAGGGGTCCTGGGAACGCACGACGGCCTTCACGGCGGCGAGCGCCAGCGGTGCGTTCAGGGCGATCTGCTCCGCGAGCTGCAGCGCGGTCGCGACGGTCTCGCCGTTCGGCACGACCCGGTTGGCGATGCCCAGCGCACCCGCGCGGGCGCCGTCGATCGGCTCGCCGGTCAGCAGAATCTCCATCGCGAGGTGGTGCGGGATGCGCTGCGGCAGGCGGACGACTCCCCCGGCGGCGGCGATCAGGCCGCGCTTCACCTCGGGCAGTCCGAACCTGGCGCCCTCGGCGGCGACGACCAGGTCGCAGGCCAGTGCCAGCTCGAACCCGCCTCCCAGGGCGAAGCCCTCGACGGCGGCGATCAACGGCTTGGTCAGCTCGGCCTCGGTGAGCCCGCCGAGCCCCCGGTCGCCGACCACCGGCGACTCGCCCTTCAGCGCGGCCTTGAGGTCCATGCCGGCGCTGAACGCCCCACCGGCACCGGTGAGCACGCCCACGCGCAGTTCCGGCGTGGCCTCCAGCTCGTCCAGCGCGGCGGAGAGCCGGGTCGCGACGGCCGCGTCGACGGCGTTGCGGGCCTCCGGGCGGTCGATCGTGATCAGCAGCGCCGAACCGGCGCGTTCGGTGCGGACCTCGCTCATGACAGCTCCTCCAGGACCTCGGCGGTGTCGGCGCCGGGCAGCGGGGCCAGGCGGCGGACGGTGGCGGGCGTCGCGGAGAACTTCACCGGGATCCCGATGGAACGGATCGTGCCCTCGGTCGGGTGCCGCACCTCGTCGAGCAGGTGGCCGTCGCGGACGTAGGGGTCCTCGTGCGCCTTGTCCAGCTCCAGCACCGGCCCGAACGGGATGCTGTGCTTCGCGCACACCTCGGCCCAGTCCTCGCTGGTCAGCGCCGGGGCACACGCGTCGACGAGGCCCATCAGGTCGTCGCTGTCGCCGGGATCGATCCGCTCACCGGCGACGCGCGGGTCCTCGACGAGGTCGGGACGGCCCGCCGCGGCGAAGAAGTCGCGGAAGTTCTGCGGGTTGTAGGGCACGACGCACGCGAGCCCGTCCTTGGTGTGCACGGCGTGGTGGCCCTTGGCCATCGACAGGTTGAAGCCCGTCGGCCCCTCCTCCGGCACGAACGCGTGGCCGGAGAGGTGCTCGACCAGGTTGAACGCGATCATCGTGTCCGCCATCGGGATCTCGACGCGCTGGCCCTGCCCGGTGCGGTCGCGGTGCACCAGCGCGGCCAGCACGCTGTAGGCGATGGTCAGCGACGAGACCTTGTCGCCGAGGATCGTCGGGAGGTAGACGGGCCGGCCGAGGGCCCGGTTCGCGATGTCGACCAGACCGGACGCGCCCTGGATCGTCTCGTCGTAGGCGGCGGTGCCGGCGCGGTCGGAGTCGCCGCGGAAGCCCTGGGCGTGGGCGTAGACCAGACCGGGGTTGCGCTCGGCGACGTCGGCGTAGTCCATGCCGAGCCTGCTCAGGGCGCCGGGACGCATGTTGGTGATCAGCACGTCGGCCGTGTCGATCAGTTCGAGGGCCTTCTCGCGGTCGCCCTCGTCCTTGAGGTTGAGGGCGACGCTGCGCTTGTTGCGGTTGACGTTGAGGCTCAACGGGGTCATGCCCGGCGTGGTGCGGTAGCGGCCGTTGCGGACGGTGTCCACAGGCGACTCGATCTTGATCACGTCGGCGCCGAGGTCTCCGAGGATCTGGGCCGCGTACGGGCCCATCACCACGGTCGAGAGGTCGATCACCCGCACGCCGTCCAGCGGACCGGCGGTGATGTCCTTCATCGTTCGTCCTTTCGCACCTGTTCGTTCCTGCACCTCCGAAGTTAGTGAGGAACGGCGAGAAAGGGAACGATCATGTCACGAACAATGGTATGACCACAGCGGTCACACCATTGTTCATTTGACGATCGGTTCGGCGAAGATTTCTTTCGCGGTGTCGACGAGGTCGTCCAGGTCGCCTCCGGAGCCCCGGTCGTGCCGCCACAGCAGTCCGGTGTCGAGTTGCGCACGGAAGTCCTCGAACGGCAGCACCGCCATGTTGTCCAGGCGGTATCCGCTCATCGCGCTGTCCTCGTCGAGCATCGAGACGGAGAACCCGAGGCCGCTCGACACGATCTCCGAGGTGCCCTGGTAGCCGGTGTTGCTCAGCTGGATGCGCTTTTTGATGCCCAGTTCGTGCAGTTGCCGGTCGAGCTGGTCGAAATACGCGGGCATGATTTCTTCCGGCGACTTCGCGTACGCGAGTTCGGTTAGATCAGCCAATTTGACCGAATCACGTCCCGCGAACTGGTCGGCGGGCACGACGGCGCCGAGGCGTTCGGTCATCACGTGCAGGACGTCGAGAGAGGCCTCCTGCACGGGCAGCCGCGCCAACGCGAGTGCGAGCCTGCCGTCCTTCACCGCCGCGACGAGGTCCGAGGTCGTCCCCGGCCACCTCTTGACCTCGAACCGCCCGGCGACGCGCTCGGCCAGCGCGGTCAGCCGCTCCCGCAGCGCCGGGTGGACCCCCGCCGGCATGCCGACCAGCACCGTGACGCGGTCCGGTCCCGTGGCCTGGTCGAGCCGCCACCGGATGGACCCGACCCGGTCGAGCACGTCCCGCGCGATCGGCAGCAGGGCGGCGCCCGCGTCCGTCAGCGCCACGTGGTGGGTGCTGCGGTCGAACAGCCGCCGCCCCAGCTCGTGTTCCAGGTCCTTGACCCGCTGGCTCAACGGCGACGCGGCCATGTGCAGCTTCCGCGCCGCCGCCGAGAAGTTCAGCTCCTCGGCGACCGCCACGAAGTACCTGAGGTGCAGCAGTTCCACGTGATCCAGACTAGGCCGTTCGGATCAGCCGTCCAGCGCGGCCAGTTTCCGCGCCGCCTCCGCCTCGCCCCACCGGAACCCGATGCGCCGCGACAACTCCACCGCCTCGCCGTACGAGGCGCGCGCCTGCTCCGCCCGCCCGGCGAGTTCGTGCACGATGCCCCGGTCGAGCAGCACGCCCGCCTCGATCTGCCGGTCCCCCACCGACCGCGCGAGCCGCAGCGCCTCGTCCGCCAGGTCCAGCGCCTGGTCGAGGGACCCGAGCTGGCGGTGGGCGTCGGCCATGTTCGCGAGCGCGTGCAGCTCGCCCGACCTGTCGCCGCACGCCCGCAGCGTCACGAGCGTCTCCTCGTAGCACGCCAGCGCGGCCGGGAGGTCGCCGAGAGCCGCGTGCACCAGGCCCAGGTTCGTGCGCACGTAGGCCGCGCCCTGCGAGTCGTCCAGTTCCTCGCGCAACGCGAGCGACTCCCGCAACGACCCCAGAGCGGCGGGCAGGTCGCGGCGGCGCCAGTGGGTGATGCCGAGGTTGTTGAGCGTCACGGCTTCCAGCCGGCGGTCGTGCAACTGCCGGGCCAGGGCCAGGGCCGCCGTCCAGTGCCGCTGGGCCTCGGCGAACCTGAAGCCGCGCTCGCAGGCGGCGCCGAGTTCCTTCAACGCCAACGCTTCCGCGCGCACGTCGCCCAAAGACCGCGCGGCCTCCAGCGCCAGCGCGTTCAGCGCGGCCCAGTCCGCCACCTCGGAGCGGCGGCGGAAGTACCACGACAGGCCGGTGGCGAAGGCGATGGCGTCGGCCGGGGAGGCCTGGTGCGCGGCGGCGATCAGGTTGTCGCGCTCCTCGGCGAGCCAGAGGTCGGTCGGGTTGTCCGCCAACGCCTCCAGGTAGTGCTTGTGCAGGCGTTCGAGTGCCAGCGACCGTTCTTCCGGCGACTCGCAGGCGCGGCACCGTTCGCGGGCGAAGAGGCGCAGCAGGTCGTGCAACGCGAACCGGCCGGGCACCGGTTCCTCGACCAGGTGCGCGTCGGCCAGTTCGGCGAGCAGCTCCTCCACGTCCGGCACGTCGGTCAGCGCCCGTGCCGCCGCGACCGCGAAATCGGGGCCGTCGAGGAGCCCCAGCAGGCGGAACACCCTTGCCACGTCGGGAGATCCCAGCTCGGCGTAGCTGACCTCGAAGGCCGAGCGGACCGCGACGTCACCGAGCCTGAGCTCGTCGAGCCGGCGCGTCTCGTCCGCCAGGCGCGCGGCGAGCAGCGGTGCGGTCCACTGTGGACGGGCGGCCAGCCGCGCGCCCGCGATGCGCAACGCCAGCGGCAGGCCGCCGCACCAGCGCACCAGGTCCGCGGCGTCCCGCACCTCGCCGGCGACGCCCTCCAGCAGCCGGGAGGCGTCGTCCAGGGGCAGCGCGCCGAGTTTGACGTACGAGGCACCGGCCAGCTCGGTCAGCGGGCGGCGGGAGGTGATCAGCACGGCCGAGCCGGGACCGGTCGGCAGCAGGCGTTTGACCTGGCCCGCGGTGGCGACGTTGTCCAGCACCACGAGCAGCCGGCGCGACGCGGTGAGCGAGCGGTAGCGCAGGGCCTCCTCGTCACCGGGCCGTTCGCCGAGGGCGCGCAGGAACTGGCTCAGCACCCGCTCGGAGGCGCCGTCGGAGAGGTCGGCGTAGAGCTGGCCGTCCGGGAACCGCGACGCGATCTCGTGCGCGGCCCGCACCGCGAGCGCCGACTTGCCGATGCCCGCCTGCCCGGTGATCACGCACACCGCGACCCTGTCCTGCCGCAGCCGCGCCCGGAGCAGGTTCAGCTCGCGAGCCCGTCCGGCGAAGGTGACGACGTCCGGCGGCAACTGCCGGATCGCCGCCGCGCCAACGGGTTTCGCGCGCAGGACCTCGGCCTGCAGGCGCCGCAACGACTCCCCCGGCTCGACGCCGAGCTCGTCCATCAGCACCCGGCGGCACTCCTGGTAGGCGGCCAGCGCCTCGGCCGGCCTGCCCGCGCGGTGCAGCGCTACCATCTGCTGCTCGCGCAGGCGTTCGTTCAACGGGTGCTCGCGCACCCACTCGCCCAGGTCCGCGACGACCTCTACGTGCCGGCCGAGGTCGAGCTCCGCCTCCGCGCACTCGACCCGCGCGGCCAGCCGCAGTTCCTCCAGCTGGGCCACGACCCCGCGCAACAGCCCGGACGCCGCCAGGTCCGCGAGAGCGGGCCCGCGCCACAACGCGAGCGCCTCCCGGTAGCTCTGCGGCGTGCGTTCCCGGCGGGCGACGGCGAGCAGGTCGGTGAACCGGGTGAGGTCGAGCTCCGCCGGGTCGACCGACATCAGGTACCCCGGTGCCCGCGAGAGCAGTCGCGAGCCGACGACCTTGCGCAGCTGGTAGACGTAGACCTGGAGGTTCTTCAGCGCCGTCTTGGGCGGGGCGTCGTCCCACAGCACGCTGATCAGGCGGTCGACCGACAGCACCCGGCCCGCCTGCGCGAGGAGCAACGCGAGCACCGCTCGTTGTTTGGGCGGCCCAAGGCCCAGCCGCACGCCGTCATCGGCGTAACACTCGACCGGCCCGAGCACCCGGAACTCCACAACTCCCGATCGTAACCACCATCCACATACCGGACACATGCCACGCGCCACGACGTTTGGTCCATGACGAGAACCCCACTGGCACTGGTGGTGGCACTAGGCACCCTGGCTGCCGCCGTGTCCCCCGCCCAGGCAGTCGAGCCCTACTCCTCCAGCCCGTCGCAGTCGCACGCCGTGAAGTCGGCCAACGGCTACGACGTGGTCGTCGGCGGTGTGAAGAGAGCCACCTTCCCCGTCAGCGATCCCGCCTACACCATCAAGTCCACGTCTTCCGCCGATGGCGCGCTGGCCGCCGTGATCTCCGACTTCGACGGCACGAGCGGCGGTGCGCTGCACACCGTCGACCGCTATGGCAAGTCCCGATTCGTGGCCCGCGGAAAGATCACGTCGGCCGTGTTCCACGGCTCCTCGCTGGCCTACGCCGACGGCGAGAACGTCGTGGTCGACGGCGCCTCTGTCGGCACGCTCAAGGGCCGCGCGCCCGAGTTGCTCGGCTTCACCTCCGACGGCACCGGGCTCCTCGCCGTGCAGCACCCGGACGTCGCCGACGACAGCACGTTCGTGGGCTCGCTGGTGCGGTTCGACCTGAAGTCCGGCGCCGCCAAGCCGTTGATCACGTCCGACTCGTCCGCGCTGTACCGCGACTTCAAACTCGTCGACGTCCGGGGCGAGCGGCACGTCAGCTTCGTCAAGCACAACGAGATCTACCGCTGCGGCGGCACCGAGCCGCAGTGGCTGGGCCTCGCGTCGGAACACGGCGAGATCCGCTCGTTGGTCGGCCAGACCCGGCACCACTACCGCGGCGCGGTGTGGAGCAACGACGGCACGCGCGTCGCGTACGAGGTGATGGGATGCGTGACCGACAAGGCGCTCGGCCCCGACCAGTTCGCGGCCTTCAACGGCGTCTACGTCCAGGAACTGGCCTCGGGCAAGGCCTCGCGGGTCGTCGAGGGCCTGTCGTTCACGCACGCGCTGACCGGTTTCGACGGCACCGAGGCCGTGATCGGCAGCCCTGCCCGCGGCTACGTGAAGGCGTCCGGGCTTCGAGCGGCCGCGCTCGACGGTGAGGTCACGACGATGGGCCGGCTGAACCGCGCCGAGTACGTCCACCAGCTGTGGGACACGCGCAACGACTTCAACGGCAACTCGTCCTGCGGCCCGACCAGCGCCGTGATCGACCTCGTCACCTACCAGCTGCCCACCGAGTTCGGCGTGCAGGTCTCCCAACCGTTCTCGCACTACTCGAAGTGGGGCCGCTACATCACCGACGAGTTCTCCAACCGCGGCACCACCTTCAACCGCACGATGGCCGACTGGGGCCGCACCGGCAGCTGGAAGGGCGCGCACGGCTGGATCACCGGCTACTACTGCGGCGGCAACCCGGCCCGCCCCTGCGCCTCGTGGGAGTCGGAGCGCGACTTCCTGGCGCGCAACGGCGCCGCGGTGCAGCAGGGCAACTTCACGCCGGCGCAGGTCCGCGCGTTCCTCGACCAGGGCAAGTTCGTGATCATGAGCGGCACGTGGGGCTCGACGGCCGGGCACCTGTCCGTGGTGATCGGGTACCACGACAACGGACAGTTCTACGTCCACGACACCTATGGCGCGGGCACGGACGGCAGCTACGACGGGGCGAACCAGTTGTACAGCTGGAACTACATCGCGCCGGTGCAGATGTGGGCGGCCTGACGACCTCCTACCGGCGGGCCCCGGGGACCTGGTCGTCGAGCGGATCGCCCGGCGCGGGGGTCTCCGGGGAGCGCTGCGCCTCGGCGTGGACCTCGACGTTCGTCCGGTGGGCGACGGGATCCCAGATCTCCTCGAACGGCGCCATGAGCGACTGACCACTGCCGGTCCGGCGGGCCCGCAGGGCGTACCACGTGAACCCCGCGAGGGTCAGCGGCAGGCTCAGGAACGCGGCCACGCCGAGGAGGAGGTCCATGCGCCCGACTGTGCAGTGACACGACGTTTCCAGAAACACGGTGTTACTGAATGGGCGAGTGATGGCCAGGCTCACGAGGGTCGAACAGCAAGCACGCACGCACGAACACCTGCTGCGCGCCGGGCGGCAGGTGTTCCTGCGCAAGGGTTTCCTCGCAGCGGCGGTCGAGGAGATCGCCGCCGAGGCCGGCTACACCCGAGGCGCCGTCTACAAGCACTTCGGCGGCAAGGAGGGGCTGTGGCTGGCGATCGTCGAGGCCGACGCGGGAACCCACCTCGACGGCCTGCGGCAGGCCCTCGGCCAGACGGGCGACCGCGACGAGCTGATCGCGGTGCTCAGCGGTGTCGCCCACGACGAGGCGGCGAAGTGGACCGCCGTGACGGCCGAGGTGCTCGCCGCCACGGCCCAGCAACCCGGGGTCGCGGCGCAGGTGGCCGCACTCCAGCAGCGGCACGACACCCAGGTCGTCGCCCTGCTCGCCGAGCAGTTCGAGCGACTCGGACTCGACCCGGTGCTGCCCGTCGACCAGATCGTCGTCGTGATCGGAGCGCTGGGGATCGGACTGGCCCTGCGTCAGGCCGTCCTGCGGGAGCCGGGGGCGGACGTTCTCGCCCAGGTATTGGGGACGATGCTCCGAACTACTTGACGCTGACCGTCAAGTACTTGATATCGTCTGTCAAGTGTCGACCCTCTCCGAACACGTGGACCTGCGGAACGACCTGATCCGGCTCGTGACGAGCCGCCTGCTCGACCCGCTGGAGATCCTGCTGCCGCAGGCCAGCCTGGCCGACCTGCGGTCGTCGGTCCGCGCCGACGCCGACATGTGGGCGGCCCAGCTGCTCGGACCGGACGACGCGCTGGCCCGGCAGGTCACCGCCCGCCTGCTGTCCGTGCTCCACCCCGGTGACACGCCGTTCGACCCGCCCGAGAGCTGGTGGGCGACACCGCTCGGGCGGGTCACCGCGCGCCGCGCCGGCCACCCGAGCAAGGACCACGTGTCGCTGGGGGTGGCGGGCGCGATGCTCGGCATCACCCGCCAGGGCGTGCACGACCTCGTGAACCGCGCCAAGTTGCTGCGGCACCCCGAGGGCGGCGTGACCGTCGACTCGATCCGCGCACGACTGAGCCTGAGGAGAGACCAGTGAGGTTGGCGGCGACCGATTTCGGCGGCGACGGACGGCCGTTCCTGCTCCTGCACGGCCTGGGCGGCGACCGGACGGCGTGGGAAACGCTTGCGCCGCAACTGGACGGACGCGCCGTGGCCGTCGACCTGCGCGGGCACGGCGATTCGCCCGACGGCCCCTGGGACTGGGACGCGGTGCTCGACGACCTCGAGGACGCGACCGTCCAGTTCGGACTCGGCAACCCGGTGGTCGTCGGCCACTCGCTGGGCGGCGTGATCGCCGGCCTGTGGGCGTTGCGGCACCCGGACTGCCCAGCGGCCGTCAGCCTGGACGGACACCGTTCCGCCACAACGCATCCAACCAATTACCCGGGTCTGCCCGAAGAGGAGGTGGTCGAGGGCCTGGCCAGGTTGAACGCGATCTTCGACGCGCAGCTGGAGACGATCACCCGTCCGTCCAGCGAGATCCTCTCGGTGCTGCGGACCTCACCGGAGCTCCTCGACGCGCTCCCGGTCTTCACGAAGGTGACCGTGCCGTTCCTGCTGGTGCTCGCCACGCGAAACCTGCCGGTGCCACCGGACCTCGCGCCGCTCTTCGACGCCCACCGCGCCGGTCTGCGCCGCGACCTGCCCCCGAACGTCGAGGTGCACGAGATCGACGCGTCGCAC
This sequence comes from Lentzea sp. HUAS12, assembly GCF_024125735.1. Lineage (NCBI taxonomy): Bacteria > Bacillati > Actinomycetota > Actinomycetes > Pseudonocardiales > Pseudonocardiaceae > Lentzea > Lentzea sp. HUAS12. Next base: position 131,766 of record NZ_CP099738.1, on the reverse strand, counting down.
GGCATGGTCGCTGAACGGCCGGCGGAGGTCGCGGCGGCCGTGAATCACTTCGTGAGCAGTCGCTTCAGCGCCTGACGTGCCCGGCGCGGCGCCGCCTCGTCGTGCTCCAGCTGCAGGAAGTGGTTGAGCGCCAGCATGACGCCGAGGATCTCGTAGATCAGCTGCTCGACGTCGGTGTCCGGCTTGAGGTCGCCGTCGCTCACCGCGCGCCGGATGTGGATGCGCAGGTCCCGGCGCCACAACGCGTTCATGCCCGCCAGCGCGTCCCGCACCCGCCCGCTGCGGCCGTCGAACTCGGCCGTGGCGGCGGTGAAGAAGCACCCGCCGGGCAGCACCTCGCGTTCGAGGTAGGACACCCACGCCTCGCAGACGTCGATCAGGCGCGGCAGCCCCGACGGCATCTGCTTCACCTTGCGCGGCACCTCGCGCAGGAAGACCTCCGCAGCCTGGTCGACCACCGCGAGCTGCAGGGCCTCCTTGGTGCCGAAGTGCCCGAGCAACCCGGCCTTGCTCATCCCGAGCTCCGCGGCGAGCCGCCCGATCGTGAGCCCCTCGAGCCCTTCCGCCGAGGCGATGGCGAGGCTGCGGTCGAGGATGCGCTGCCGAGTCTCGAGGGTGTCGGCGACAGATCTGCGCGGGCTCATCCCTGTAGTTTACGTCTCTTTAGCTACCGACCGATCGGTTGCTATATTCACGGCGTCGCAGCCTCGCCGAAGGAGCCCGCCTTGTCCGGATCACGTGTCGTAGCGTTCGGCCACCACCAGCCCGAGCGAGTGCTGACCAACGCCGACCTGGAGAAGATGGTCGACACCAACGACGAGTGGATCCTCCAGCGCACCGGCATCGCGACCCGCCGCATCGCCGCGCCCGAGGAGACCGTGGCGGACATGGCCTCCGAAGCAGGCGCGAAGGCCCTCGCCGCCTCCGGCCTGGCGCCGTCCGACATCGGCCAGGTCATCGTCGCCACCTGCTCGGCCATCGACCGCTCCCCCTCCACCGCGGCGCAGGTGGCGGCACGGCTGGAGATCCCGTCCGCGGTCGTCTTCGACCTCAACAACGCCTGCGCCGGCTTCTGCACCGCCCTCGCCACCGCGGACCACACCATCCGCGCGGGCGCGGCACGCCACGCGCTCGTCATCGGCGCCGAAAAGATGTCCGACCTCGTCGACTGGACCGACCGCTCGTCCTGCATCCTGCTGGGCGACGGCGCCGGCGCGGCCGTGGTCAGCGCCTCCCCCGACGCCCTCATCGGCCCGGCCACGTGGGGCTCGGACCCCACCCGCGCGAACGCCGTCCGCCTGGTCGACGAGTGGCAGCCGCGCTTCGCCCAGGAGGGCCAGTCGGTCTTCCGCTGGGCCACCAGCGAACTCCCGTCGATCGCGGTCGAGGCGTGCGAACGGGCGGGCATCGCCGTCACGGACCTCGCGGCCGTCGTCACGCACCAGGCCAACCTGCGGATCATCGAGGCACTCACGCGCAAGCTCGGCCTGAGCCCCGGCACCGTGATCGGCCGCGACGTGGTGGAGTCCGGCAACACCTCGGCCGCCTCCGTTCCGCTCGCACTGTCCAAAATGGCCGAGCGCGGGGAACTGCCTTCGGGCCAGCCGGTGCTGTTGTTCGCGTTCGGCGGCGGGCTGTCGTGGGCGGGCCAGGTGATCACGGCCCCGTAGGGCGGCGGCCTGCCGCACCACCGGGGCCGCCGGCACGCCGAACACACCTGCTGTCGATCGCGAAGCCGGGGGCGCACCTTGCTGCCCAACGCAATGGCGAAGCCGAGGTGTCCCCAACTCGCTGGCCCGAGCAAGCGGTGGTGACCCAGCCCGCACATAGGCCGGTGTGGCGACTCGGGAGCCCGCCGAGCCGCCACACCGTTGGTGACGCACGAGAAGGAGATCCAAGCTGCCGGCGCGGGAACGAGCGCATCGCCGCGTGACGTCATCGGTCCGCCACCTGGCCACGCGGGCGACGTCGGAGTTCGCCGCTCCCGCTTGCCCTGTACCGGCAACCGCACCTCCTCTACCTGGTTAGGGCCTCGCGCGTCCTCCGCCCGAGCGCACCATCTCCGGCCTCGAGCGCGAGTGCCTCCGCCGCTGCAATGGCGGGGACATCGACGACGAGACGGACGGGGGAACGGATGATGCGTGGGCGGCGACCGGTTCGGGAACCGGGATCATGGTGGTCGGGAGCACCTCCGGTTCCGCAGCCGGCTCGGGCTGCGTCCACACCGGGGTGTTCGTCTCGACCTCGTTCTGCCGGAACAGTTCCGGGGTCTCGGTGATGATCTTGCCCGGCGATTCCAGACCCACGATGCCGACGAGCTTGCCGTTGGCGATGAAGCCGGTGAGTCCGTTCACGTCGGTGGTGTCGGTGCCGAGCACGGGCAGGCCCGCGCCCTGCACGCGCATGCCGTACTGCTCGGTCCAGAAGCGGGGCACCGGCGTGTAGGTCTTGGCGTGGTTGCGGCCCACGAGGAGGTTCTCGGCCGCGGCGCGGCCTCCCTCGACGGCGTTCAGCCAGTGCTCGACGCGGCGGACCACGCCGTTGAAGCGCATGTTGGGCCAGCGGGCCACGTCGCCGCAGGCGACGAGGTTCTCGGCGCCGACCACGTGGTTGGTGGAGTCGCACAGGACGCCGTCGGAGATGTCGAGGCCGGAGCCGCGCAGCCAGTCGACGGCCGGCGAGGCGCCCACGGCCAGCACCACGCACGAGGCGAAGAAGACCTGACCATCGCTCAGGTGGATCCCGATGCCGCCGGGCTGGCGCACCCAGTGCTTGATGCCGACGCCGGTGGCCAGGCGGACGCCGTGCTCGACGTGCGCCTCGGTGATCTTCTTGCCGATGTCGTCGCCGACCACGCCGCCCAGCAACGCGGGCGAACGCACGATCAGTGCGACGTCACGGCCCATGTGACGCACCGAACACGCGAGCTCGCAGCCGATGAAGCCGCCGCCGATGACGGCGACGAGTCCCTGGGACTGGCGGATGTTCTTGCGGATCGCGACCGCGTCGTCCAGCGTCCGCAGCACGTGCACCCGCGGGTCGTGGCGCGGAGCCCCGCCCATCGCGCGGGCGTCGACGCCCGTGGCGATGATCATGCCGTCGTACTTGATCTCCTCACCGCCCGGGACCCAGACCGACTGCTTCTTCGGGTCCAGGTGCAGGGCCGGGGAGTTCAGCCGCCACTCGGCGTCGAGGTCTCCCGAGAACGACAGCAACGCGTCGTCCGGGGTCCACTCCCCGGTGATGATCTGCTTCGACAGGCACGGGCGGTGGTACGGGAGGTGCCGCTCGGCGGACAGGATGGTGATCTGCCCGTCGAAACCCATCTCCCGCAGCCGTTCCGCGGAACGGACTCCACCGAGTCCGCCGCCGACGACCACGATCCGTTCGCTCACTTCACTCGCTCCCTGATCTCGATCGCGCGCATCGGGCACGCGCGCTGTGCCGCCCTGGCCTGAGCGAAGTGCTCCTCCGGCGGCCGGCGGTTGTAGGTCAGGCGGTTGTCCTCGATCAACTGGAAGACGTCGGGGGCCTCCGCCTGGCAGGTGCCGTAGCGGTGGCACTTCTCGTTGTTGACGCTCACGTCCATCGCGTCGCCCTCGCCGACGCCGGGTTCCTTGCCGCGCTCGGAGTCGAGCATGCCGATGCGCACCAGCACCTCGGGAGGCAGGAACCTGGCGAGCGCCAGGGTCGCGGTGGGGACGAGAATGGTGAGGCCGGCCAGCCAGAGAACGGACAGGTTGCCGTTCGCGATGGCGCCGAACCAGGAGTGCACCACGGTGATGCCCACCGCGATGTACGCCGTCTGGTGGAACCTCAACCACTTGCGGTAGAAGACTTTGTGCCTCATCGAGGCGAGGACGGCGATCGCGAGCATGACCTCCAGGCCGAGGATGCCCAGCGCGTGCCGGAAGAGACCGCCGTCGACGAACGGCAGGACGAGCTTGACGAAGCTGAACGTACCGGTCTGGATCAGTGTGAACGCGAACGCGTGGACGCAGCCGAACGCGATCGCCAGCGACGCGAGCACCATGTGCCCGTTCTTCAAACCCTCACGGCCGGTGAGCTTCTCGGCCCACCCGGTCGCGATCAGCACACCCCAGGACAGGGTGGCGCACATCAGGACGTAAGCCAGCCTGGCAGACAGCTGCGCCATCTTCTTGACGCCCGCGTCGAACTCGGACGACTGGGCCACCAGGAGCGGAATCTGGCTCGACAACAACTCTTCCTCCGGAAAAACCACTGGGTGGGACTACCTCGCGGGAACCCGCCCGGTCCTGGGTGCAGGAGTGGACACATCAGAACCGGGCGGGTGGGAACAGGTCCGCGTTGGAGTGCCTCTGACCTTGGGACACCACCTCCGTTTCCCGTTGCCACAACGGGGTCTTGCGAATCACCGCACCGGTCGTCGCGGGCGGAGTACTCGGAGCAGGAGCACCGTGAGGACGGCTCCCGCGGCGGTGACCGTGAGGATCACCCACATGTTCGGCCCCTCGTTCGAGGCCAGGGTCGCGTTGATGATGCCGCCGGCGGGCTGCGGTTCGGCGAACGACGAGTCGCCCGCGAGACCGGTGCTCTCCAGCAACGTCATGTGCTTCATCACCACGTCGATGCCCGCCTGGGCGAACCCGCGGATGACGTCGTTGCGGGTCCCCGAGCGCACCTTCGCGATGAAGGGGAAGATCTGGCCGTGCGCGGCGCGCAACCGGGCGACGAACGCCTGGTCGAACGCGTCGCCCTCGAGCGCGTTGATCTCTTCCATCCACGACTGCTGTGCCGGGTTCGGCACGTCGGGCGTGGTCAGCCCGAACCCCGCGGCCGTCTTCTTCGTCAGCGCGTCCAGCATCATGTGGTCGAGCATGATCATCTTGCCGATCTGCTTGACCCTGGCGTTGGACGCCTTGGTGGCCGTGAGCTCGCCCATGGGCATCTCCCACAGGCCTGCGAGGCGCACCCGGTTGAGCAGTTCGCGGTCGTTCGCGGTCAGCGGTCCGCTCGGGGTGTCCATCACTCCCCCGGTGTCCGCGGGCTGTGCTGCAGCCGTGGCGGTCAGACCGGAGAAGAGGAACAACAGCGCAAAGACGGTGGCGAGGGCTCTGGTCATCGTCTTGTTGTCCTCGTTGTCCAAAGGAAGTCGATAGGGGGCGAATGAATTGCGGCTGAGCAGTGGGCTCAGTAACCGGGCGCTGCCGGAGGTGGCGCGGACTGCGGTGTCTGCGCCGTTCCGGAACCGGGGGACGTGCTCGGCGTACTGCTGCTCTTGCTGTTGTTCTGCGCTTTTCCGCCGGTGATCTTGGCGCCGTTGGGGGCCGTGACCCACCACGTGCCGCCCTTGCCCTGGCCCTTCATGTCGCCGGCGACCTTGTCCTCGGCGTAGGTGTACTGGGGCCAGCCCTGAATGGTGAGCTGCTTGGTGCCGTCCGGCCTGGTCAGGACGCCCATGGAGATCGGATCCACACCGGTCGCCATCGGCGTCTTGTCGGCGAGGACCGGCTTCCAGGCCTTCGCGCACTCCCCTTCGCAGTTGGACTTCGAGGGCTTGGGAACGTCCTTGTCGAACCGGTAGAGCGGGAGCCCCTCGGCGTCGATGACGAACCAGCCCATCTGGTCGTTGTTCGCGATGAAGTAGGTGTTCACACCGCTCAGATCAGCGGGTTTGGCCTGCAGGCCACCGGCGGCGGCCTCCCCGCCGGGAGGGGTCTGGGCGCTGCCGCACGCGGTGAGGGAGAGAGCCAGTGCCGCCAGGGCGGTGATGGCTGGTCCACGTCGCATCGGCAGGTCCTTTCTCGGCGGGGTACCGAGGAGTACGGACACGATCCGGCAACGGTTCACGGACTTCGTGAGGAATATTTGCCTCTCGACTTCGGACGGTTGATGGGGCAAGGATGTCCCCCGTGGCGCGGCATAGACGTCAACGTGAGTTAGACGAACAATCACCAAGACCGGGATCTCTCGAGGAAGAGTTGATCCGTCGGCTGTACGAGGAATTCGGCAGTGCCCTGCTGGGACACTGCATGAGGTTGACGGGCCACGATCGTCAGTGGGCCGAGGACATCGTGCAGGAAACCCTGGTCAGGGCATGGCGCAACGCCGAGAAACTCGAGCGTGATCCCGTGCTCTTGCGGTCGTGGTTGTTCACGGTGGCAAGGCGGTTGGTCATTGACGACAGGCGCAAGAGAAGCGTCCGTCCGCAGGAGTTCGAACTGACCCCTTCGGACGAGTCGCCCTCCGGCAGCGAAGAGGATCGCACCCTCGCGGCGATCGTCGTGGCGGAGGCGATGAACGGTCTCTCGGAGGAACACAGGGAGGCTATTCTCGAAACATATCTGCGGGACCGCACCGTCGGTGAGGCCGCGGCGGCACTGGGCGTGCCACCGGGAACGGTCAAGTCGAGGGTGTACTACGCGCTCCGTGCGTTGCGGCGTGCGTTGCACGATCGGGGAGAGACGCGGTGACAACGGCACCAGATCACCTCGACGTCGCCGCCTACGTGCTCGGCATCCTCGATGCCGATGAGGTGGAGGCGTTCGAGAACCACCTGACCGAGTGTCGGCGGTGCGCGCTCGACCTGCGCGACTTCGCGGTGGTGCCGGACCTCATCGACGAGGCCGACGCCGGCGGGATGTTGCGCGGAACGGCCCCGGAACGCCCCGACGGCAAGTCGGTGCGGGTCATGCTCGACGCCGTCGCCGCGCGCAGGAAGCGCCGACGGTGGTTCGTCGCCCAGGGCGTCGCGGCCGCCGCCGCCGGCGTCGTGGCGGTGACGGCCGTGGTCACGACGCTGGTCGTGCGCGGTGGCGATGACGGTTCGAACCAGGCGGCACCCCAGAACCCCGGCACGTCGACGTCGCAGACGAGGGTGGCGAACAACTCCTCCGACAAGTCGATGGAGCTCAAGCACCAGGACCCGAACAGCGGCGTCGGCACGAAGATCACCGCGTCCGACGAGCCGTCCGGGACGGCGATGGACATCGAGATCTCCGGCATGGCGGGCCCCGGCAGGGGATCGCTCGTCGCCGTCGGACGGGCGGGCCGCGTCGCGCAGGTCACGTCCTGGTACGCCCCGGAACCGGTGGCAGGGGACAAGAAGACCATCAAGCTGGCCGCCAACGTGGCCATGCGGTGGCACGAGATCGCGACGTTCCGGATCGTCGACGAGAACGGCAAGACACTGCTCGAGGTCGTCGCGTCCTGACCTTTCCCGGCACCAGGCCGCTGCCCCCATCGGATCCGTGAGATCCTGTGGGGGCAGTTGTCGTTCTAGGGGAAGGCTGTCTACGTGGCGATTGGCCCGTCAGCGGTCGAGCGCTGGCTCGATCTGTCCACAGAGGAGCTGCGCGCGCAGGTCTCGCGGCTCGTGTCCGCCCGGCTCCCGGGTGATCACGCTGTGTGGCAGGCGATTCGGCGTCATCCAGCACTGGTCCCCCGCATCCGCGGTGTCCTCTCCGGACTCGCGGCCACGGCGGCCGGTTCCAAGGACGAGGCCATGCAGAAGGTCTGGATCTCCAAGGCGCGCGCCGCCCTGGACCAGACCGCGGCCGCGCCGGTGAAGGCGGCGCCGAAGCCGGTGGTTGAAGAGGTGCCCGCCGAGGAACCCGAAGCGGTGATCGAGCTGCGGGAGCCCGAGCCGCAGCAGAGGCAACCGCACAAGGCCGTGCCGACGATGCTCTTCCAGGAGCCCAGCTAGCCGGTGCGACAGGAGGCGTGGGTGGAGCGTTCAGGTGGGGAGGGACGCCCTCGCGGCTCCGGCCCGCACGTCCACCACGACGGCGCGGGAGCGGTGCCACGATCCGTCCGCGAACCCGCCCGCCGCGTTTCGAGTCACTAGGGAGCCCAGCACAGATGGTCGTCCTCGGATCGCTCGTCTCGTTGTCCGGTCTGCTGATCCTACTGCTCCGCGACGCCCCTCTGGGCGGCCTGAGCCCCGCCGTCGCCGGCTGGGTGATGATCCCGCTGGGTCTGGTGTTCGCGGGGCTCGGCGTGCTGCGCAACCGCCGCAAGCGCGCCCAGAACGGTCCCGGCCCGGTCGGCAACCCGATCGCGCGCCTGAAGGCGTTGCCGCGGCTGTTCAGGACGTGGCGGAGCGGGAAGTACCCCGAGCTGCCGCGCAGCCAGGTGCTGATGTGGGCGGTGGCGCTGGTCTACCTCGTGTCGCCGATCGACGTCCTGCCGGAGTTCCTTCCGGTGATCGGCGTGACCGACGACGCGGGTGTCCTCGTGTGGCTGCTCAGCAGCCTTTCGATCGCCTCAGGCTCGTACCTGCGCTGGGAGAAGGGCCATGGCGACACGGGTCGCGGGATCGAGGCCCCGTGAGGCCTCCTCGCGCATGATCTCGGCGAGGCCGGGCGAGACGTCCGCCACGGCCTGGAAGCCGAGGCGTTCGTAGTACGGCGCGTTCCACGGGATGTCGCGGAACGTGGTCAGCGTCACGGCGCGCTCGGCCTGGGTGACGTGCTCGATGAGCGCCGCGCCGATCCCCTGACGTGCGTGCGAGGGGTGCACGCTCACCTGGTGGACGTGCGTGGCGCCGTCGACGTCACCGACGGCGATGAACGCCACGGGCACGCCTTCCGCGCCGATCGCGACCCAGACCTCGTGTTCGGCGAGGTCCTCGAGGGACATCGGGTCGTCGTCGGCGATGTCGGGCATTCCGGCGTCGCGGAACGGTTCTCCGGACGCGATTTCGATCTGCTGGAGGTACGGCAGCTCGGCTGGTTGGGCGAGACGGATCAACACGCCCGTCATCCTGGTAGGTCGGACGCGTACCTTCCAGCCCGATAACGTTAAAGTCCGACTTGATGCGAACCAAGACAGTGCGCGTCCTCCTGGTCGAGGACGACGATGGCGACGCGGTGCTCGTGGAGGCACTGCTGGAAGAGGCGAACGCGCCGTTCGTGCTGTCGCGCGCCGGCACGCTCGCCGAGGCGGAGCAGATGCTCTCCGACGCCGAGTGCGTGCTGCTCGACCTCGGCCTGCCCGACTCCCAGGGACTCGCCGGCCTGCACAGGCTGCTCGCCAAGCAGAACGCGCCGGCGATCCTGGTGCTGACCGGCCTCGACGACGAGCGCGAGGGCATCGACGCGGTCGCCGCGGGTGCCGAGGACTACCTCATCAAGGGCAAGGTCGACGGCGAGCTGCTGCTGCGCGGCGTCCGGTACGCGGTCGAACGCCGCCGCGCCGAGGACGCCCAGCGCAAGCTCCGCGAGGCGGAGCTGATCGCCGCCGAACGGGCCAGGCTCGAACGCGGCCTGCTGCCTCCCCCGCTGCTGCAGAACTCGGACGTCGACCTGGAGGTCCGCTACCAGCCCGGTGGCCAGCGGATGCTGCTCGGCGGCGACTTCTACGACGCGGTCGGCCTGCCGGACGGCACCGTGCACGCGATCATCGGCGACGTCTGCGGCCACGGCCCGGACGAGGCCGCGCTGGGCGTCTGCCTGCGGATCGCGTGGCGTGCGCTGGTCCTGTCGGGTGCGACGGCCGAGAAGGTGCTCAAGACGCTCGACCAGGTCCTCGTCGCCGAACGGCACGGCGAGGGCATCTTCACCACGGCCTGCATGGTCACGGTGTCGCCGGACCGCCGCTCGGCCCGCTACTTCCTCGCGGGGCACCCCGAGCCGCTGATGATGGTCGGCAGGCAGATCGTGGACCTGCCGAAGTCGAAGATCGGCGTGCCGCTGGGCGTGCTGACCGACTACGCGTGGACCGGTGTGGACGTGCCGCTGCCGTCCGGCTGGTCGCTCGCCTGCTACACGGATGGACTGATCGAGGGCCGGGTACCCGACGACGTCGACCGCCTCGGTGTCGAACGCCTGTGCGAGATCCTGGGCAGACACCTGCAGGACGGCCCCAACTGGATGGACTCGGTCATCGCGGAGGTGACGGAGCTCAACGGCGGGGCGCTCGACGACGACGTGGCCATCCTGCTGCTGAAGGACGGAAAGTGAACCTGCCCCAACGGCTGCCGGCGAGCCGGCTGCTGGGCGTCATCGTGGTGGTCCTGCTGGCCATGACCGCGGTGGCGATCTCCTCCACGGTCGTCGCCCTCGACGCGCTCAGCTCCTCGCGGGCGCGGTCGGTCGACCGGATCGAACCCGCCGCACGCCGCACGAAAGACCTGAACCGCGCCCTGCTCGACCAGGAGACCGGCGTCCGCGGTTACACCCTGACCGGGCAGAACGACTTCCTGCAGCCCTACCGGGACGGTCAGACGGCCGAGACCGAGGCAGCCAGGACCGTCGTCGACCTGGTCGGCGACGTGAACGGCCGGGTCGGCCGCATCCAGGAGCTGGCCGGCCGGTGGCGCTCCGAGTACGCCGAGCCGACCGTCACCGCCGTCCAGCAGTCCGGTCCCGCCTCGGGCACCGGGGTGACCATCGAACGCGGCAAGGTGCTGTTCGACGAGATCCGCGCGGAGACGGCGGCGCTGCAGTCCGACATCGGCGGACTCGGCCGGGAGGCGCGCGCCAACCTCGACCGTGCGGCGAAAGTGGTGTTGTGGCTGGTCATCGGCATGGGCGTGCTGCTGGTGGCGGTGATCGGCGGCCTGTCGCTGCTGCTGCACCGCCTGCTGATCGCGCCGCTCGCGAATCTCGCCGACCACACCCGGCAGGTGGCGTCCGGCGACTTCGAGCACGAGATCGACGCGGACGGCCCGCGCGAGACCGTGCAGCTCGGCGAGGACGTCGACGCGATGCGCCGCCGGATCGTGCAGGAGCTCGCGACGCTCGAGACGGCGAAGTCCGAGCTGCAGCGCTCGAACTCGGAGCTGGAGCAGTTCGCCTACGTCGCCTCGCACGACCTGCAGGAACCGCTGCGCAAGGTGGCGTCGTTCTGCCAGCTGCTCCAGCGGCGCTACGGCGGCCAGCTCGACGAGCGCGCCGACCAGTACATCGGCTTCGCGGTGGACGGCGCCAAGCGCATGCAGGTGCTGATCAACGACCTGCTGGCGTTCTCCCGCGTCGGCCGCATGACCCGCGAGCTGATGGTGATCGACCTGAACGACCTCGTGCGCCAGGTCGTCGACAGCTACTCCGACCGCATCGAGGAGACCGGGGCGAGGCTCGACATCGCGGAGCTCCCCTCGGTGCGCGGTGAGGCGTCGCTGCTCAGCGCCGTCTTCCAGAACCTGATCAGCAACGCGCTCAAGTTCAAGGGCGACGAGGCACCGGTGATCAGCATCGCCGTGGAGCAGGACGGCGAGATGTGGAAGTTCACGGTGCGTGACAACGGCATCGGGATCGAGCCGGAGTACGCTGACCGGATCTTCGTCATCTTCCAGCGCCTGCACCCGAAGGACGCGTATCCGGGCACGGGCATCGGACTGGCGATGTGCCGGAAGATCGTCGAGTACCACGGCGGCACCATCTGGCTGAAGACCGATGTGGACTCCGGCACCACTTTTGAGTTCACCCTGCCCGTGGTACCCGAGCTCGTCGCCCAAGCTGAGGAAGTACATGTCTGAGTCACCGCTGAACGTGATCGACGTCCTGCTCGTCGAGGACGACCCGGGCGATGCCCTGATGACGCAGGAGGCGTTCGAGCACCACAAGATCCGCAACCAGCTGCACGTGGTGAAGGACGGCGTGGAGGCGCTGGAGTTCCTGCGCCGCGAGGGCCAGTACGAGAACGCGCCGCGGCCGGGCCTGATCCTGCTCGACCTCAACCTGCCCCGCAAGGACGGCCGCGAGGTGCTGAGCGAGGTCAAGGCGGACGCCGAGCTGCGCTCGATCCCCGTCGTGGTGCTGACGACCTCCGAGGCGGAGGAGGACATCCTGCGCAGCTACAGCCTCTACGCCAACGCTTACGTGACGAAGCCGGTCGACTTCGACAGGTTCATCGAGGTCGTCCGGCAGATCGACGACTTCTTCGTCACCGTAGTGAAGCTGCCCCGCTGATCACGGCGGCGCTGAAGTCCAGGCAGGAGCGGCAGATCTGCGCTTCCGCGCTTGAGAACACAGGCGCGGACTTGCTGCAGAACGAACAGTCGCCCACCTCGGCCACCTGGCCTTCCGAGATGCACAGGTTGCAGATCAACGCGGCCGGCCCGGCCATCATCTTGTCGACGTCGGCGGCGCCACGTCCGCAGAACCAGCAGCGTTCGGTCCTCTTGGACTGTTCCACGATCTGATGAACGCGCTGATGACTCATGCTCAGCGCTTCCGCGATCTCGCGCATCGACCCACCGGCGCGGTGCAGTTTCAGCACGCTGTGGTGGTACACGGCCTTCGCGATGTCGGCCTGGTCTTGGGCAGCGGCGGAGGCGATACCCGCCTTCCGTGCCGCTGCCAGCAGTTCTTCGTCCAGCGTCATGCCGTCTACTCTAACTAGACGCGTCTACCTGACATAGACGCCGTCCAGGTGAAGTAGACGCTCAGTCGACGCTGCGGACGATCACCGGTTCGTCGTCGGCCTGCTCGACCCACTCCTGGGGTTCGCGCGGTTCGGGGAAGACCGGCGCCCAGATCCCCGTCCCGCCCGGGCGACGGCCCTTGCGCAACTCGAACTCTTCTCGCGTGGTCATGCGATCTGGGTACCCGGCTGCTCCAGACGTATGCCGGACAACATGGTCGTGATGGCTTCCATGACCCGGCGGGTGGCCTCGTCCAGCACCTCGGCCGTGAGCTCGCACCCGTACAGGTCGGACAGGTCGACGGGCGCGCCCGCGACGACCTCGATCTTCTTGCGCGGCAACAACCTCGGCAGGAGGCTGCCCTTGGGCAGCAGGTCCTGGGTGCCCCACTCGGCGACCGGCACGACGGGCACGCGAGCCTCCAGCGCCATCCGCGCTACACCCGACTTGCCCTTCATCGGCCAGTTGTCGGGGTCCGTGGTGAACGTGCCCTCGGGAAACGCCATCACGCACTGACCCTCGCGCAACGCCTCCACGGCGGGCCTCAGCGCCTCCGAGGCCTTCACCGTGCCGCGTTCGACCGGGATGTGGCCACCGGACCGCATGATCCAGCCGACGACCGGTGCGCGCCACAGGGAGGCCTTCGCGAGCACGCGCGGCACCCGGTTCGACATGAGCGCGAAGACGACGGCCGCCACCGCGTCCGCGTTGGACAGGTGGTTGAACGCGAGGACCACACCGCCGTTGCCCGGCACGTGGTGCTTGCCGCGCACCCGCAGCCGCACGAACAGCACCACGAAGGGCCACAGCACGTCGATCGCCAGCGAGAACCAGAAGCCACGGCCCCTGCGGGGCATCTTCCAGGTCCAGGCGGCCAGCTCAAGCGGTCTCACGCGGAGTATTCGAGCACGCCGGCGTTCAGAGTTCGGGTCAATTCGCCACGTTCGACCAGAACGTCGAGGTGAGCGGCCGTCTCGCCGATCGCCAGCACCTGGTTGAACATGTCGAGGTCGTCGAAGCGGCGCTGGCGGCGCGTCCACCCGATCTTGCGCGCGGTCTCGAACGCGCTGCCCGCCACGGCCTTGCCGATCTCCTCCAGGCGCTGCTCGTGGAAGTGCAGCAGCTCGTCGACGCGGGCGTGCGAGCTGTCGGTCACCTCGCCGTGCGCGGGCAGCAGCTTGAGGTCCGGCAGCTCACGCGTGAGCCGCAGCGACGTCATGTAGTCGCCCAGCGGCAGTTCGGGCCGCAACGGCTCGAAGCCGATCGACGGCGTGATGTGCGGCAGCACGTGGTCGCCGGAGAACAGCACCTTCGCGGTGTGGTCGACGAACACGACGTGCCCGCGCGTGTGCCCCGGCGTCGGGATCACCTCGAGCCTGCGGTGCTCCAGGTCCACGGTGCTGCGGACGAGCCACTCGTCCGGCTCCTCGTAGTCGCGCAACGCGTCACCGCGGTCGACGTGGTGCATGATCTTGATCCACGTCTCGGCCAGCTCCGCGGCACCCCACTTGCGCAGGTCGGCGACGTGCTGGTCGTCCTGGCCGTGCAGCATGTGGTTCAGCGACGGCTGCTCGCCGAGACCCAGCCCGATCCTGCTGCCGAACGTCCGGCGCAGCGACACGGCCATCGTGAAGTGGTCGCGGTGGACGTGCGTGATGAGGAACCGCCTGATGTCCTCGAAACCCTTGCCGAGCGTGCCGAGGGCCGCTTCGAGCTGGTCGCGCGCCTCGTCCAGCGCCCAGCCGGAGTCGATGAGCACGAGGCCGTCGCCGTCTTCGATCGCGTAGACGTTGACCGCGCGCAGTCCGTCGTTCGGCAACGGCAGCGGAATCCGGTGCACACCTGGTGCTACCTCGAACGCGCCCGGCTCACTCCACACGCTCGCCCACCTCGTCGTTAGCGACAGCAACTAATTCTTACCGGATAGTAACCCGGTATTCGGGGTGCTTGTCGATGTACTTCGCCACGAACGGGCAGAGAGGGGAGATCTTGACGCCCCTGGCCTTCACGTCGTCCAGGGCGAACCGCGCGAGCTTGCCGCCGAGGCCCTGTCCGGCGTACGCGTCGTCGACCTCGGTGTGCACGAGGGCGAGGACTCCCCCGACGTTCCGGTACTCCAGGAAGCCGGCGAGCTCGCCGTCGACGTGGATCTCGTAGCGGCTGGCGGCCTCGTTGTTGGTGACCATCTGGCGTGCTCTCCGTCCTCGTGGGCTCCCACACGGCCGTGCGGTGCTTCCTGCTTCAACAGCCCTGCGGCGAGGATGTTCCGGCTCGCGCGGCCCGGACCCGCGGCCGGTTTGACGATCACCGTAGCGCGCCGCGGCGGGCCCCGTCGGGCGCGAGTTCGATCTCGGTCCGCCACCCCCGGCGCCGACGATGGAAAATGGCGGTCATGGACGTCTACCTCCTGATCCTGGGTGACCACCTGCCCAACCCCTGCACGGGCGAGGAGGTGTCGCAGGCCGACCGGCTGCGCGCGATGGTGGAGCAGGCGGTCGTGGCGGAGCAGGCGGGGTTCGCGGGCGTCGCGATCGGTGAGCACCACTTCACGCGCTACATCGTGTCCGCGCCCGAACTGCTGCTGGCGTCCGTGGCGGCGCGGACGACGACGCTGCGGCTCTCGACGGGCGTGACGCTGCTCGCCCACCGCGATCCGGTGCTGGTGGCCGAGGCGCTGGCGACGCTCGACGTGCTGTCGAACGGGCGCGCGGAGCTCATCGTGGCGCGCGGGGTCGACCAGCAGACCGACGCGGCGTTCGGGGTGCAGCCCGGCGAGCTGCGGGCGCGGTTCGAGGAGCACCTGCGGTTGCTGCTCAAGCTGCTGGAGGAGCCGTCGGTGAGCTGGGACGGGCGGTTCCGGGGGCAGCTCGACGACGTGACGACGACGCCACGGCCGGTGCAGACGCCGCGGCCGACCGTGTGGATCGGGTCGGGGTCCGCGGTGTCGGCGGACCTGGGCGCGGAGCTCGAGATGCCGTTGATGCTGCCGTCGACCCTGCGGGACCCGTCGCTCTACCGCGAGGTCGTGCAGCGCTACCGGGAGCGCTTCCCCACCGGGCGCGTCGGCGTGCCGAGCCACGTGTTCGTGGCGAACGACGACGCGCGGGAGCGCTGGCGGCCGCACCTGGCCGAGTACGCGCGGTTCGCGGACCCGTGGCGCGGGGACGGCGACATCGACGTCGACGCGATCATGGACGGTGCCGCGGTGTGCGGGACGCCGGACGAGGTCGCCGCGAGGCTGAACGAGCTGGCGGAGCACCTGTCCATCGACACGCACCTCGTGATGGTGGACATCGGGGGCATGCCGCACGAGTCGGTCGTCGAGACGATCCGGTTGTTCGGCGCGGAAGTGCTCCCGAAACTTGTTTAACGTGCGCGGTGCCGAGGGTTAACACACACCCGGCACCATTGAGGCGTGGGCATCACCGTCATCGGCATCACGCATCCTGGGCAGGTCGGGGCGCTCCCCGGCGGCACGAACGTGCTGGTGCTGGCCGACGACGGCACGTTCGCCGAAGAGTTCCTCGACACCGACTTCGGAGCCCACCAGCTCGTGGTGAGCGCGTTCGGACGCGGGTCGGCTTTCTTCGGGGTGGCGGACAAGGCTCGTGAGTTGGGTGCGGATCGGATCCTCTTCGGTGGTGCGCACGACACCGCCGCCTCTTTCACCACCGGAGAGGATCCGGTGCTCGTGCTCGGCGTGCGCCCGCCCGGCGGCCCCATCGCGTGCAACGCGGCGTTCCTCGAGTGGCTGGACCGCTGGCCGCGGCCGGCCCGCGCCTACCACGGCGACGTCGACCACTGGCTCGCCGAGA
This sequence comes from Lentzea sp. HUAS12, assembly GCF_024125735.1. NCBI lineage: Bacteria > Bacillati > Actinomycetota > Actinomycetes > Pseudonocardiales > Pseudonocardiaceae > Lentzea > Lentzea sp. HUAS12. The sequence goes on along the minus strand of NZ_CP099738.1, from coordinate 115,602 downwards.
ACGCGCTGCGCGAAGGCCTGCGCGTCGAACTGGTTTCATGGCTGATGGAACCGTCCGTCCCCATGCGACGGAGGTTGACCGCCTGAGCGGCGGACAGGACGTTCTTCCCGCAACCGCCGGCGCCTCCGTCCAGGCCTGCTCCACATCGCCGCGCCGGACGCGCACCCCGGCGAGTTCACCGGAGTGCGCGAGAAGTTCCAGCACCGGGACGTCAACGTCCGGTCCCGAGGCCGTTCGAGCGGAGAGAGCCCGCCGCGTAGAGGTCCCGGCAGCCCGCTCGCAGCAGCTTGCCGCTGGAGCTGCGCGGCAGTGTTCCAGGGGCGATCACCACGACGTCGTCCACCCGCACACCGTGTCCTGTGTGGACGGTGCGGCGCACCGCCATCGCGATCTCGTCCGCGTCGACGTCGCCGAGCACCTCCACCAGCACGACCACCAGTTCACGCTGCCCGTCGTCGACCCCGAGCGCGCAGCACGCCAGCACGGCCGGATGTGCGGTCTCCGCCGTGGCCTCCTGGTCGTGCGGGTGGTGGTTCGCACCGGCGACGATGATCACCTCCTTGGCCCGCCCCGTGACGAACAGCTCGCCGTCCCAGCGGAAGCCCGTGTCACCGGTGCGGAGGAAGCTGCCGCTCCTGCCGGGCAGCTCCGCGTGGAACACCTCGGTCGGCCGCTTCCAGTAGCCGGCGCCGACGCTCGGTCCCTGCACGAAGATCTCCCCCACCTCGCCCTCCGCGCACTCCTGTGCCGTCTCGGTATCGGCCACGACGACGGAGAGCGACGGGGGGATCGGACCGCAACTCACCAGTTGCCGGCCGCCAGGGGGGTCGACCGGCCGGACGCGTCCCCTGCTCAGCGCGTCCGCGTCGCAGCGCAGCACCACCGGCCCCTCGCCGACCAGCGCGCTCGTCACCATCACGGTCGACTCCGCGCGACCGTATCCGGGCACGAGCGTGCCCCAGGCCGATCCGCTCACCCTCGCGGTCTGCGAACGCGCGTGCCGCACACTGCTGGCCGAACGCTGTTCCCCGTGCGTCACTCAGACGGTGCGGACGATCATCGGCGAAGGGGTCACCGACGCCGGCCTCATCGCCGTGCGCCTGCACCTCTCCGCACGCACGTTGCGGCGGCACCTCGCCGCAGAAGGCACGTCCGTGCGCCGGCTCGTGGACGAGGCCCGCCGCACCGAGGCCGTCGAGCTCGTGGCACTGGACCACCTCAGCGTCGAACAGGTCGCACTGCGGCTCGGCTACACCGACGCCGCCACGTTCATCCGCGCCTTCCGCCGGTGGAGCGGCACCACTCCCGGCGCCTACGTCTCGCGCTGACCCGCCCGAGCGGGTCTTTCGAGCAAGGCGTGGGCGACACGGACCCGTCGCCGGTCGCTCAGACGACCTCCGGCCACACCAGCACGGCAGAACCCCAGGTGAGACCTCCACCGAAGGCCGTCAGCAGCACTCTCTCCCCGGCGTGGACCTCCCGGCGTGCCACCGCATCCGCGAGCGCGAGGGGAATGGACGCGGCTCCGGTGTTGCCGACCCTCTCGATGTTGCCGAGGACCTTCTCGTCCGGAATGGACAGCCTGCTCCCGACCATCGACAGGATCCGCGCGTTGGCCTGGTGCGCGACGACACGATCGACCTCCGCCGTCGTCCACCCCACGTTCTTCAGCACCGCCAGGGACGACTCGGTCATCCGGGTGACGGCGTGCTGGTAGACCTCGCGCCCGCTCATCCGGAAATGACGGTCCGGCTCCGTGTACCGGCCCGGCTCCGCCCGGTCCCGCGCACCACCGCCCGGCACGGTGATGAGGTCGTGGCCCGTGCCGTCGCTGCCGAGGTCGAAGCCCAGGACCTCACCGGGTTCCCCCGGCTCACCCGCGCGCAGGACCACCGCACCGGCTCCGTCCCCGAACACCACGCCGGCCGCGCGGTCGTCCGGGCCGATCAGCGTCGAGTAGACGTCGGCCGCGACCAGGAGCACCCGCCTGGCGATCCCTGCCGCGATCATCCCGCTCGCGGTGGCCAGCCCGTAGACGAACCCGGTGCACACCGCCGCGACGTCGAACGCCGCCACCCCGGCGAGCCCCAGCCTCGCGGCCAGCGCCGGTGCCATCGCGGGAATCGGGTGGTCCGGGGTGGACGTCGCCACGAGCACCAGGTCGACCTGCCCGCTCGCGCACCTGGCCAGCACGGCCTCGGCCGCGGCCAGCGCGAGGTCACCCGTGGACGTGCCCTCGTCGGCCCAGTGCCGGGTGCCGATCCCGGTGCGCCGGCGCACCCAGGCATCGCTGGTCTCCCAGTGCGAGGGCAGTTCCTCGTTCGACACCACCTTGGGTGGCACGCAGCCCGCTACGGCCTCGAGGACGGGAATCGGGTGCCGGACGCGCTCGGTCAACAGGTCGTCTCTTCTCAGCATGTGGATAGATCCCGTCTGAAAGTACCCGAGGCCGACGGGACGGGGAGCACCCGGTGTGGTTCGTCACGCGCGCCGCGTCGAGTTACTCACTGGTAGCAGAATCGTTGGCGCACAACGGATCCTGATGTGAAATCTACTCAGGTTCGTGATCACCGCCGGGGTGGCGCAGGCGTGCCTCGGTCTCCGCGCGTCACCCTCCTCTGTGAACGATCGTTCTCGTCCACGAAGACGGTTCGAACCTTGCCGCTTCTCTCAGCCGAGTTCGCGTGGCGCCCGTGGACTTCGCGAGCTGCGCGGCGAACGTTCCGGAGTGCACGCCTGGAGTGCGCGAGACGGCTCGTAGGAGCGGAGCGGGGGAAGACGAGACTTCCGGTGAGGTGCTTGGTCATCCAAAGGTGGAAGACACCTGTGCCGCACGTGAAATAACGTCATCCCGCGGACCGTGCGCGACCGTGCACGCACCGGAGTCATGAGCTCGCTCGTCGTGTGCCCACTCGGGGGTAGGCGCACACTGTTCAGGGTTCGTCTCAGGGGAGAACCTGAGCCTTCGGTGCGGCGGCGTAGCCGAAGATGGTGCGCACAAGACCCACAGGAGGGGACAGACAGGTGAGCGCGTCCGATGGAGTCGCGGCGAGAGCCGTCGACGTGTGGAAGTCCTATGGGTCCGGCGACGCCGCCGTGACCGCGCTCGCGGGGGTGAGCGTCGACCTGGAGAAGTCCAGGTTCACCGCGATCATGGGCCCGTCCGGTTCGGGCAAGTCGACGTTGATGCACTGCCTCGCGGGGCTGGACGACGTCACGAGCGGTGAGGTGTGGGTCGGTGACACGAAGGTCACCGGGTTGAAGGACCGCGGGCTCACGGAGCTGCGGCGCGACAAGGTCGGCTTCATCTTCCAGCAGTTCAACCTGCTGCCGACGCTGACCGCGGAGGAGAACATCACGCTGCCGCTCGCGATCGGCGGCAAGAAGGTCGACAGGGACTGGTTCGACGTCGTCGTCGACACGGTGGGTCTGAGGGACAGGCTGACCCACCGGCCGACGCAGCTCTCGGGTGGCCAGCAGCAGCGCGTGGCGTGCGCGCGTGCGCTCGTCTCCCGCCCCGACGTGGTCTTCGCGGACGAGCCGACGGGCAACCTGGACTCGCAGTCCGGTGCCGAGGTCCTCGGGTTCCTGCAGCGGTCCGCCCGCGAGTTCGGGCAGACGATCGTGATGGTCACGCACGACGCCAACGCCGCGTCGTACGCCGACCGCGTCATCTTCCTCAAGGACGGCCACATCGTCCGCGAGCTGCTGTCGCCGTCGGCCGACGAGGTCCTGGACACGATGAAGCACCTCGACTCCGTGGTCGCGGTGCCGCATGTTTAAGGCGACTCTGAAGAGCTTGCTGTCGCGCAAGCTCCGTCTCGTGCTGTCCGCGCTCGCGGTGGTGCTGGGCGTGATGTTCGTGTCCGGTTCGTTCGTCCTGACCGACACGCTCCAGCGTTCGTTCACCGACCTGTTCTCGTCGGCGTTCGCCAACGTGGACGTGTCGGTGTCGCCGAAGGCGGAGAAGGGCAAGCAGCCGGAACCGCTGACGCCGCAGGCGATCGCGGACGTGAAGTCGGTGCCGGGGGTGGCGTCGGCGGTCGGTGACGTGCAGGGGTCCGCGCGGCCGATCGGCAAGAACGGCAAGGTCATCACCACGTCGGGCTCGCCGCGGTTCGGTTTCAACTGGACGGGCACCGGCCAGGAGAAGATCCGCGACGGCAAGGCGCCCGCCGCCGAGAACGAGGTCGCCGTCGGCGGTTTCCTCGCGACCACCGGTGGTTTCAAGGTCGGCGACGACATCGCGTTGCTGACGCTGGAACCCAAGAAGACCTTCAAGATCACCGGCATCTACGAGTACGCGGGCGGACGCGACTCGCTCGGCGGTGAGCTGTCGGTGGCGTTCACCGAGCCGGTCGCGCAGCAGTTGTTGCTGGGCAAGAAGGACGTGTTCTCCGGCATCACCGTCACGGCGGCGCAGGGCACGTCCGACGACGCGTTGCGCGACGCCGTCGCGGCCAAGCTCGGTGCCGGCTACGACGTCAAGACCGGCGCGGCGCTCGCGAAGGAGCAGGCCGACCAGATCAACGAGGGCCTGAAGTTCTTCAACTACGTGCTGCTCGGGTTCGCGGGCATCGCGTTGTTCGTCGGCATCTTCATCATCCTCAACACGTTCTCCATCATCGTCGCCCAGCGCACGCGGGAACTGGCGCTGCTGCGGTCGATGGGCGCCTCGCGCGGCCAGGTCATCGGGTCCGTGGTGCTGGAGGCGTTGGTGATCGGCCTGATCGCGTCGATCGTCGGTCTCGGGGCCGGCGTGGGCGTGGGGGCGTTGCTGGCCACCGTCTTCAGCTCGCTGGGCGGCAGCAGCCTGCAGCTCGCGGGGATCGGCGTGCCGATGTCGGCGATCATCTCGTCGTTCGCGGTGGGCATGATCGTCACCGTCGTCGCGGCGGTCATGCCGGCGCTGCGTGCGTCGCGGATCGCCCCGGTCGCCGCGATGCGGGAGGCGGCGACGCCGGACCGCCCGCTCACGAAGATCACGATCACGGGCGCGGCCGTCGCGGCTCTGGGCGGCACGTCGCTGGGGTTCGGCTTCAACCAGGCCTCGCTGCCGTTGATCTTCGGCGGCATCCTGGTGGCCTTCGTCGGTGTCGCACTGCTGACCCCGATCCTGTCGAAGCCGATGGTGTCGCTGATCGGCCGCCTGCTGTCGTGGTCGATGCCGGGCCTGCTGGGCCGCCGCAACTCCGCGCGCAACCCGCGCCGCACCGCGATCACCGCGGCCGCCCTGATGGTCGGCATCTCGCTGATCACCGGCGTGAGCGTGGTGCTGACCTCGGCGACCAAGTCGATCGAGAAGCTGGCGTCCGGTCAGCTCCAGACCGACCTGATCATCTCCGGCGAGGGCCAGGTGGAGGGCCGGCCCGCCACGTTCCAGCGCGACGTGCTGACGAAGGTCGAGAAGACCGACGGCGTGAAGTCGGCCTTCGGCTGGGCGTCGGACGGCGTGCTGCAGGGCGAGGACCAGCTCTTCGCCGTCGCGGTCACGGACGTGAACGCGCTGAAGGAGATGTTCGCCCTCAAGCCGAAGTCCGGTGACATCAAGCCGTTGCGGGACGACCAGCTCGGCCTGCCGGAGGACCTCGCGACCGAGAAGGGCTGGAAGGTCGGAAGCACCATCACGTTGCAGCTGGCCAAGGGCGAGCCCCGCACGTACGCGGTCGGCTTCGTCTGGGCCAAGTCCCAGGTGCTCCAGGGCGCGGTGGTGCTGCCGGAGTCGGCGTCGAAGGACTTCCGCTCCGACCAGATCGGCCAGGCCTTCGCCCAGGTGCGGCCGGGGGCGAACGTGGCGGACGTGCAGAAGCGCGTCGAGCCGCTGTTCGCGGACAACCCGGAGATCACCGTCCAGGACCGCAGCGGGTTCGTGAAGCAGACGACCTCGCAGTTCGACACGGTCCTGCTGATGATCCAGATCCTGCTGGCCCTGGCGATCCTGATCGCGGTGCTCGGCGTCATCAACACCCTGGCGCTGTCGGTGATCGAGCGGACCCGCGAGCTGGGCCTGCTGCGCGCCATCGGCATGCGGCGGGCGCAGGTGATGCGGATGATCACCGTCGAGTCGGTGGTGATCTCGGTGTTCGGCGCGGTCCTCGGCCTCGCGGTCGGCCTCGCGCTGGGCGTCGCGACCGTGCAGGCGCTGAAGGACCAGGGCATCTCGGAGCTCGGGTTCCCGTGGGCCACGATGGTGCAGTACCTGGTGGTGGCGGCGGTGGTCGGCGTGGTGGCGGCGATCCTGCCGGCGATCAGGGCGGCGCGGCTGAACGTGCTGGACGCGATCGCTTACGAGTGAGGCGAACAGAGAGTGGCGTGCCGGCCGGTCGCGGGCCGGTGAGGTGAAAGGGAGGGTGCCGTGCCAGGCCTTCGCGGGCCGGCACGGCACCCTTTTCCGTGCGTGCTCACGCACGGGAGGGGCTGCGCCGGGCCGCCGCTGGCCGGCACAGCCCCTCCCCTCTCTCACGCGTGCGGGCAGGTGTCCCGGTACGCGGAGATGAGCGTGTTCGGCGTGGGCGCCGGGCACAGGAACTGGTCGTACCGCACGTCGTCGTCCACGAACCGCTTCAACCACGACAGCGTGTACTTCCGCACCGTCACGTTGTCGCTGCGCGGCGCCGAGTGGTCACCGCCGCGCAGTTCGAGGAACGCCTTGTCCGGCGCCGCGGTGATCGAGTTGTAGAACGGCGTCGAGTGCTGCGAGTTCGGCGCGGTGGGGTCGTTCTGGCCGCCGAGCACCAGGGTCGGCACCTGGACGGTCGACCAGTTCTTCGTGGTGTGCCAGCCGGCCATCGGGATCGACGCCTGCAGGGCGGGGCGGGTCGCGGAGGCGCGCAACGCTCCCCCGCCGCCCATGGAATGGCCCATGACCGACAGGCGTGAGGCGTCCACGCGCGGGTTGGTGCGGACCACGTGGTCGAGCGCGGCCAGCAGCTGGCGGCCCCGGCTGTCCGGGTCGTCGAAGCCCGACAGGGTGTTGATGGTGATCACCACGAAGCCGTAGGACGCCAGGCGCGGGCCGAAGTGCGCGACGGACGTCTGGGTGGCGGTGAAGCCCGGTGAGATGGCGACCGCGCCGAACGTGAGGTCGCTGGTCGGTGTGTAGACGGTGCCGCCGCCGAAGTTCGACTGGCGGGCCACGGCCGCGGACGTCACGGCGAACGTGCCCCGGGCCGCTTCGACGGAGGCGGCCGTGGGTGCGGGGCCGCGTTCGTAGGGGTTGGCCGCCGCGGTGGCGACGGCGGGGGCGGTGGCGGGGATCAGCGCCAGGACCAGCGCCGCAAGCATGGGTTTGACGCGCACGACGAAGACACCTCGATTGGTTGCAGGGGAACCAAAAGCGACGGCGACGCTCACGCTACCGCCCGGTAGCCCCGCTCCGATCCGGCCATATGGATGGTTACCGGGATGTTTCGACGGTGTTCGACGGCACGTCGTCGAGATCGACGCGGTCACCCAGCGCAGCGGACCGGGACGTTGTCGTCCTGTCCAGTCACCGGAGAAGCGGTATGCGGCGACTCGGACGGCCCACGAGGGTGATCTATGCCCACCCGCAGACAGTTCCTCGTCCTGAGCTCCACAGCGGCACTCACCGGTCTGCTGTCCGAGACGCCCGCGACGGCCGCCGAGACCGCGCAGCCGTTCGCGTCCTACTGGCACCCGGCGACGATCCTGAACTGGGACCCGTCGACCGACCGGGACGCGAAGTACAACCGCAGCACCGTTCCGCTCGCGAGACGGGTCGCCCCGGCCAGACCGGCCAACGCGCACGCCCGCCCGAACGAGGCCAGGGTGCAGGCGCTGGTGGCCTACGCGCCGACGAGCGGCAACCCCGCGCAGGGCTCGCTCGACATGAACTACTACGCCACGAACTACTGGCAGTACATCGACGAGCTGGTGTTCTGGGGCGGATCCGCGTCCGAGGGCCTGATCCTCGCGCCGAATCCGACCGTCACGGACGCCGCGCACCGCAACGGCGTCAGGGTGATCGGCAACGTGTTCCTCCCGCCCACGGCGTACGGCGGCCAGATCCAGTGGGTCCGCGACTTCGTGAGGCGCGAGGGCGACCGGTTCCCCGTGGCGGACAAGATGGTCCAGGTCGCGCGCCACCACGGTTTCGACGGCTGGTTCCTCAACCAGGAGACCGCCGGCGGCAACACCCAGCTCGCCACCGACATGCGCGACTTCATCGTCTACCTCAAGAAGTCCGGGCTGCGGGTCATCTGGTACGACGCGATGACCGACACGGGCAGCGTCAGCTGGCAGAACGCCCTGACCGCGCGCAACCGGGCGTTCTTCGAGCAGTCCGACGAGATGTTCCTGAACTTCTGGTGGAGCACGCAGGGCCTCGCGAACTCGGCGGCGCTCGCGCAGCAGATGGGCCGCAGCCCGTACGACCTGGCGTCCGGTGTGGACGTCGAGGCCAACGGCTACAACACGAGTGTCACCTGGGCGAGCGTCTTCCCCGAGGGCAGGCCGCACGTGACGTCGCTCGGCTTCTACCGTCCGGAGTGGACGTTCAAGTCCTCCACCGGCCCCGCCGACTTCTACGCACGGGACAACAGGTTCTGGGTCGGCCAGAACGGCGACCCCTCGAACACCACGACGACGGCGAACTGGAAGGGCGTCGCCCACTACGTCACCGAGCTGACGCCGATCACGCAGCTGCCGTTCGTCACGAACTTCAACACCGGCCACGGCAGGAAGTTCGCCGTCAACGGGACCGTGCGCTCGACGCAGGCGTGGAACAACCTGTCGTTGCAGGACGTCCTGCCGACGTGGCGGTGGAGCGTCACGGGCACCGGCACGAAGGTCACGCCGTCGCTCGACTGGGACGACCCGTACGACGGCGGCACCGCGCTGAAGATCACCGGCACCCCGCAGTCCGCCAACGACGTCCGCCTGTTCGCCACGTCGCTGAGGCTCACCGGCGCCAGCCAGTTCGAGATCGTGCACCGCACGGGCACCGGACCGTCGCGACTGCAGGCCGTCCTGAAGATCGGCGCGACCGAGCAGGTCCTCGACCTCGGCGGGGTCAGCGGGGCGTGGCGGCGCAGCGTCTTCCCGCTCGGTGAGCACTCCGGCGCCACGCTCACCGAGATCTCGCTGCGCGTGCTGCCCGGGGCCGCGGTCACCGCTCTGATCGGCCGGATCGGCGTGACGAACCCGGTGCTCACGCCGCCCGCCGCGCCGTCCAACGTCCAGACCGAGCAGGTGAGCCGCACCAACGCCACGACGGTGTCGGCGCGGCTCACCTGGACCCGGTCACCCGGTGCGCGGCAGTACCGCGTCTACAAGGCCGGCACCGAGCGGATCTTCCTGGGCGGCACGACGAACGACGCGTACTTCGTGCCCGCGATCACGCTGGCCGCCGGCGAGACCGCGCAGATCGAGGTGGAAGCGGTCAGCGAGGCGTTCGACGTCTCGCCTCCCGCGAGCACCTCGATCACTGGTACACCCTGACGTAGTCCAGCACCATGTCCTGCGGCAGCTGCGTCCCGGCCCCCGGCGGGCCGGGCCAGTCGCCGCCCACCGCGTTGTTGATGATCAGGAAGAACGGGTGGTCGTAGACCCACGGCCCCCGCGTCGTCTCCAACTGCTCCCGGTCGACGGTGAAGAACCTGTTGCCGTCCACCGAGAACGTCATGTGGCTCGAGTCCCACTCGACCGCGAACGTCCGGAACGCCGACGACGCGGGCTGACCGAGGTCGAGCGGCGACCCGTACCCGCCCGCGCCGAAGTACGCGGGCGCGTGCAACGTCGAGTACACCCGGTTCGGTTCCTTGCCGACGTGCTCCATGATGTCGATCTCGCCGGTGTAGGGCCACGGCCTGCGCTGGTCGAAGAAGTCCGCGCCCAGCATCCAGAACGCGGGCCACAGACCCTGCGTCGACGACACCTTGATCCGCGCCTCGACGCGCCCGTAGGTGAAGTTGAACTTGCCGTAGGTGTTGAGCCGCGCGGACGTGTACTGGCAGGTCCCGCTGCCGCTCACCGGGTCGACCGGGCACGCGCTGCCGGGCGTCACCTCACGCCGTGCCTGCAACACCAGGTTGCCGTTGCCGTCGTGCCGGGCGTTGTTGTTGTTCGTGTAGTACTGCAGCTCGTTGTTCACGCCCGGCCCGATCTCCGGCGTCCACTTCGAGGCGTCCGGCCCGGTGCCCGCCGGGGCGTTGAACTCGTCGGCCCACACGAGCCGGCCGGGGAACGACGGGTTCGGCGGCAGCGGCGGAGGCGTCACCGGAGCGCCGCCCGTGCCGTAGACCTGGAACTCCCAGAGCGAGTAGCCGTAGCCGTTCGACCTGGCCGTGCCGTACATCCGCACGTACCGGCCGGTGCCGCTGACGGTCAGCGTCTCCTTCAGGCCGCGGCCCGCGGTGGTCGAGTAGATCTGCCGCCAGTTCGCGTTGTCGTCGGAGACCTCCAGCCGGTACGCGGTGGCGAAGGCCGGGTCCCACTGCAGCACGACCTTCGAGATCTGCGCGGTCGCGCCCAGGTCGACGGAGATCCAGCCGGGGTCGACCCAGCCGTTCGTCGCGCTCGTCGCCCAGCGGGTCGCGGGATCGCGGTCGAACGCCTTGGCCGGTGTGCACCCGCCGCAGTTCGCGTCGTCCTGGAACGTCGACGCGGAACCGGACTTGCCGTACGAGAGCAGGGTTTCCGCGGCGCTGCCCCGCGTGCCGAACACCTGGAACTCCCACAGCGAGTAGCCGTACTGCGTGGCTCGCTGGGTCAGGTCGAGCCGCACGTACCGGCCGGTGCCGCTGACCGCGAGGGTCTCGGTGCCGCCGGGTCCCGTCGTCGTCCGGCGGAGTTCCTGCCAGCTGGTGCCGTCGGCGGAGATGCTGAGCGTGTAGGCACGCGCGCTCGCGGTCTCCCAGGCGAGCACCACCTGGTCGACCCTCGCGGACGAGCCGAGGTCGATCTGGATCCACTGCGGATCGCTGAACCCGCTGGACCAGCGGGTGCCGAGGTCGCCGTCGACGGCCGAGGCGGCGCCGAACGCGGCGTTCTCACTGCTGGAGGCGGTGACGGGACGGTCCTGGGAGATCAGCGGGCCGGCGGCCGCGGCCTGCACTGGAACGATCAGGGCCGCGGCGACCAGTGCCGCGGCGAGTAGGGGGAGTCTTCCGCGTTGAAGCCTTCCTGACATGGGTGCTCCTGGGGCCGGAGAACGGGAGGTGAGGGCGAGAGAGCGCTCTCTTGCGACAGGAGTGCAGAGCCGAGCGTCGGGGCACGGGAGCCGCCGTGTCAAGAAAACCGGGACTTCTGAACGTTTCTTGCGGATTGACGCCAGATTGCGGACTGCGCCATGCTCGGTATGCGTGAGAGCGCTCTCCCAATCCTGCTGCGGAGAGGAAAGCTTCAATGAGGAAGCCTTTGTTCCACATCGCCGCCGTCATCGGGCTGATAGCCACGGCGCTCAGCATTCCCGTTGCGGCACAAGGAGAACCCGTCCGCGTGGCCGAGTTCCTCGCGGAGTGCCCCATCAGCCACCGGTTGCCGGACGACCCGATCGTCCTGCCGAACCTCGCCGGTGCCTCGCACATGCACGACTTCTTCGGCAACCACTCGACGAACGCGCGGTCCACCCAGCAGTCGCTGGAGGGGCAGACCGGCAACTGCAACCCGGCCGCGGACATCTCGTCGTACTGGGTGCCGACGCTCTACCGGGACAACACCGCGATCGCACCGACCGGCGTGACCTTCTACTACCTCGGTGAGGGCGTGAACAACCCCGCGGCGATCCAGCCGACGCCGTACGGGTTGAAGATCGTCGCGGGCAACGCGAAAGCCACGGGTGATGCCGACAGCATCGCGCGCTGGTCCTGCCTGCACGCCGGGCACGTCAACCCGTCCAAGAACTTCGTGACCTGCCCCGCGGGCACGATGCTCGAGACCTACCTGGACTTCCCGCAGTGCTGGGACGGCCGGAACCTGGACTCGGCCGACCACAAGTCCCACATGTCCTACCCGGTCGCGGGCGGCTGCCCGTCGAGCCACCCCGTCTCCGTGCCGAAGCTGCGCATGGTGCTGAGGTACCCGGTGAACGGCAGCACCGCCGGACTCCGGCTCGCTTCCGGCACGGGACAGACGATGCACGGTGACTTCTTCAACGTGTGGCCGCGCGCCGAGATGGAACGCCGCGTCCGCAACTGCATCAACGTGGTGATCAAGTGCGACCACAACGGCAACCACGGATGACAGTGCTCCTGCTGGCAGGCCTTCTCGCGGCCTGCCAGCAGGCTCCACCCCCGCCACCGGCACCGGTCGCCCAGAACGGTTACGGCGCAACGGAACGCGCGTTCGTCGAGCTCGCCATCGCCACCGACGAGCAGGCCCTCAAACTGCTCGACCTCACCGACCGGCCGGAGTGGAAGGAGAACCGGAACATCGAGCTGACCGAACTGAGGAAGCTGCTCGACGCGCCGTACGTCAACAACCACGCCGGGCACGACATGCCGGGCATGCCGACCGACGCCGAGATCCAGCTCGCCTCGACCAGTCCGGACGCCCTGGAGCAGTTCGTGCGCACCCACCTCACCGAGTCGCTCGAGGTCGTGCGCTCGGCGGGTTCGGCGATCACCCACCCGCCGACCGCCGAAGTCGTGAAGCTGATGGAGCGGCACCGCACGGCAGAGCTGGCGGCCGGGTGAAGCGCGTGACGCTGGAGGAGGTGGCTCGGGTGGCCGGGGTGTCGCGCGCGACCGCGTCGAGAGTCGTCAACGGCGCTTCCAGCGTCGACGAGTCTTTGCGCCACGCCGTGCAGAAGGCCATCTCCAGCACGGGGTACCTGCCGAACATCGCCGCGCGGTCGCTCGTCACGCGCCGGGCGGCCGCGATCGGCCTGCTGCTGCCCGACGAACGCCGCATGGACGGCGACCCGCACCTCGCGAGCGTCGTCAGCGGCGTGACGAGGGTCGTGCGACCGCTCGGCATCCACCTGGTGCTGATGATGACCGGCCCCGGCACGCGCGCGCAGGCGATGAGCGACCTGCGGTGCGGGCGGCTCGACGGCGTGATCCTCGTGCACACCGACCCGGCGGACCCGGTGCCGGGCGAGCTGATCGCGGCCGGTCTGCCGGTCGTGCTCGCCGGCCGCCCGCTCAAGCCGATGCCGATCACCTACGTCGACGTGAACCAGACCGCGGGGGCCGCGATGGCCGGGCGTCGCCTGAAGTCGTCGCGGTGCAGGAGGATCGCGACGATCACCGGACCCCAGGACACCCCGGCGGGCCAGGACCGGCTCGCCGGGTTCCTCGCCGAGGTGCCGGACGCCGTGGTGGTGCACGGGGATTTCACCCGGCAGTCCGGGATCACCGCGATGCAGAAGCTCTTGCGCTGCTGCCCGGACGTCGACGGCGTGTTCATCGCCTCGGACCTGATGGCGAACGGCGCCATCCCCGTGCTGCACCGCAGCGGCCGCAGGGTGCCGGACGACGTGGCGGTCGTCGGGTTCGACGACAGCAGCGCCGCGCTGACGTCCGAACCCGAGCTCACCACGGTCCGGCAGCCGATCACGGACATGGCCGCGGAGATGGCGCGGCAGCTGCTGCGCCAGATCGCCGAGCCGCGCTCCCCCGCCACCTCGGTGGTCTTCGAGCCGACGCTGGTGGTGCGGGACAGCGGCTGAGTCAGCTCGTCCGCTGCCGGATCGGCATGTCGCGCGCGATCACCCACGTGCCGGCCAGCGCCACCACGAACGACAGCACGAGGACCGCGGGCAGCGCCGAGCCGAACAGGTCGGGGGTGTCGTCGACGAACGGCAGGTTGCCCGACCCCGGCATCCGCAGCCGCGTCACGACCACGAGCGCCAACGCCACGGGCAGGACGAAGAGCCCGCCCCCGCCGTACCTGTCGAACGCGGCGGCGCAGAGCATCCCGACCGCGATCCACACCAGGTACATCAGGAAGTACGAGAGCTGGGCGCCGTGCTCGTCCGCACGCCAGTCCATGAGCGAGTAGATCCCGCCCTCGACGAGGAAGCCGAGCCATTCGGTCGCCGTCATCACGACCGCCAGCACGACGGAGAACGCCGATGCCGCAAGGAGGAACTCGCGGCGCGTGCGGCCGTGCGCCACGGCGACCGGCATCATGTTGTGGATCGCGTAGACGCCCACGAACAGCAGGAACCAGGGCCCGACCTGGGACGCGACGACGTTCCACGCGCTGATCTCGACGTCGCGGAAGATCGACACGACGAACGTGAGCGCCAGGACGAACACGAACGCGCCGCCCGCGACCATCGCGCTGAACAGGCCGAGCGCCGCCGTCAGGCGACGGAAGATCTTCACCGCTTGCCTCCGACCGGATCGGTGAGGTGCACGAACAGGTCCTGCAACGCGATCGGCCCGAGCTCCAGGCCGAGCCCGCGCGCCCGGACCAGCTGGTCGTCCGCCAACGCCCCGTAGACCATCGCGGCCTTGGTGCGTCCCAGCGACTTCTCGCCGAGCACCGTCATCCCGGCGGTGAACTCGTCGACGTCGGAGGCGTTCCCGGTGACCTCGGTGCCGCGCGAGCGCAGCACGTCGGCCTCCTCCCGCAGCACCAGCCGGCCCGCGTCGATGATGACGACCTCCTCCAGCAGCGAGGAGAGCTCCTCGATGAGGTGCGTCGAGATCATGATCGTGCGCGGGTGCGCCATGAAGTCGTGCAGCAGCGTGTCGTAGAACGCGTACCGCGTCGGCGTGTCCATGCCGAGGTGCGACTCGTCGAGCATCGTGAGCGGCGAGCGGCTGGCGAGCCCGATCACGACGCCGAGCGCGGACCGCTGCCCCAGCGAGAGCTCGCCGACCTTGGTCCTGAGCCCGATCTTGAACAGCTCGGTGAGCTCCAGCGCGTAGTCGTTGTCCCACGTGTCGCGCCAGGCGGCGCCGTACTCCAGCACGTGCGAGACCTTGTCGCCCTTGTCCGCGGCGTCGGCGGAGTGCCGGACCAGGCACACCTGGCGCATCGCGGCGGCGTTCTCGAAGACGGGCACGCCGTCGAGCTGAACGGTTCCTGAAGGCTTGCGGTACCCCGCAAGCGCCGACATCAGGCTGGTCTTGCCGGAGCCGTTGCGCCCCAGCAGCCCGTAGATCTTGTTGCCGGACAACGTGAAGCTCATGTCGTCGATGGCGGTCACGTCGCCGTAGCGGACCGTTAAGCCCTGCACCTCTACTCGCATCACACGCCCCCGTTGTTCTCGTGCTGCTCGATCCGGCGGATGACCTCGGCGAGCGGGATGCCGATCGCCCGCGCCTCCGCGACCATCGGGTCCACGACCTCGCCGAAGAAGGTCTCCCGCCCCTGTGCCCGCAGCATGTCGCGAGCCCGCGTGCTCACGAACATCCCGATCCCCCTCTTCTTGTAGAGCACCTGCTCGTCCACGAGCTGCTGGAACGCCTTCGCGGCGGTCGCCGGGTTGATCCGGTAGTAGGCGGCGTACTGGTTGGTCGACATGACCTGCTCGTCCGCCTTCAACGCCCCGCTGAGCACGTCCGCCTTGATCCGGTCGGCGATCTGCCGGTAGATCGGGCTCCGGTCGTCGAACATGACCTAGTTCCTCGGTTCGTTACTCATGTAATGAACCATAGCAGTGGCGGGGTACGCTTGGCCACGTGGTCGGGGTCGCGATCCTGTGCGCGGTGCTCGCGGCGGTGTGCAGCGCACTCGGCGCGATGTGGCAGCACGCCGGCGTGCGGGAGACGACCGACCTGAAGCTGACGTCGGCGTTGCAACTCGTGCGTTCACGCCGGTGGGTCCACGGGTTCCTGGTGCTCTTCGCGTGCGCGGTCCTGCAGGTCGTCGCGCTGTCACTGGCCCCGGTCTCGGTGGTCGCGCCGCTGAACGCGCTGGCCATCCCGATCATCGCGGTGGTCCGCGCCCGCCGGCTGAGCGGGATGCTCGCCACCGCGGTGCTGGTGGCGACGGTCGGGATCGTGGTGTTCGTGACCATCACGGCGGGCGAGGCGATCCCCACCGAGGTGACGCCGAAGGTCGCGTTGCAGGCCGGTCAACTCGTGGTCGCGGGCGTGCTGGTGTGCGTCGTCGCGGCGACGTTCACCGCGGGGGCCATCAGGGCGCTGGCGCTGTCCGTGGGCGCCGGCATCGCGTACGGGCTGGTCGCCGTGCTGGTCAGGGGCGTCACGACGTCACTGCCGGCGCTCGAGTGGGTCTCGCTCGGCGGGCTCGTCGTCGCGTTCCTCACCGGCGCGTGGTTCATCCAGCTCGGCTACGCGGCCGGACCTCCCGACCTCGTCGTGGCCGGTCAGACGGTCGTGAACCCGATCGTGGCGGCGTGGATCGGCATCAAGCTGCTCGGCGAGGGCACCGGTATGAGCGCGGTCTCGCAGGCCGGGCTGGTGGTGAGCGCGGTGGCAGCGGTGACCGGCACGGTCGTGCTGGCCTACTACCACCGCGCGACGGTGGACGCCTGAGTCAAACCCGGATCGACGCGGGCCGCAGGTCCGTCCAGTTCTCCTCGACGTAGGCCAGGCACGCCTCGCGGCTCTCCTCGCCGAACACCTTGGTCCACCCGGCGGGCACCTCCGCGAACACCGGCCACAGCGAGTGCTGCTCTTCTTCGTTGACCAGCACGAAGAAACGGCCCTGCGGGTCCTCGAACGGGTTGGTCATGACGGTCCTTCCTCGTGGAACTACTTGACTGCCTGGAGCTTCGGTTCTGCCTGCTGCTGCGCGACCCTGCGCAGGACGGAGTCGAGGATCTCGCCGACGCGCACGGCGGTGTTGGACAGCAGCGACGACGTGATGCCGTGCGTGTGTTCGGTGCCGCCCTGCAGGTAGATGCCGCCGCGCACGGAGTCGTCCGTGACGAGGCGGTAGTCGCGCGTCACCTTCAGCCGGCCGCGCTCGTCGCGTTCGCAGTGGCGGCCGAGGTCGCCGAGCAGCCCGGCGGGGTTCGCCGGCCGGTAGCCGGTGGCGTAGACGATCACGTCGGCGTCGATCGGCAGCTGCCCGCCGTCGGCGAGCGACTCGACGACGCACTTGCCGTCGGAGGTCACCTCGGTGAGCCTGGAGGTGTTGTGCAGCAACAACCTCTGCCTGCCGACGACCTTCTCCCGGTACACCCGCCGGTACAGCTCCTCGATGAGGTCGCCGTCGACCACGCCGTAGTTCGTGTTGGCGTGGTAGCCCATGAGCCTGGACTTGACGTCCTCGGGCGCGGCGTAGAAGTCGTCCACCGCGGCGGGGTCGAAGATCCGGTTCGCGAACGAGCTGTCGTCGGCGGGGCTGTAGCCGTACCGCGCGAACACGCCGTGCACCTCGGCCCGCGGGAACCGGTCGTGGAAGAACGCCACGGCCTCGGCCGCGCTCTGCCCTGCGCCGACCACGACGACCTGGCGCGGGTCCTCCAGCGCGTCGACGCGCGTGAGCAGGTCCTTGTTGTGCCAGATCCGCTCGCCCGGCTCGATGCCGTCCGGAAGGTTGGCCTCGAGACCGGTCGCCAGCACCAGGTTGCGCGTCCTGACCTGCTGGCCTCCCGCGGTGAACTCGAACCCGTCGCCGGTCGCGCGGACCTCGGAGACCTCCGCGCCGTACGAGACGTGGTGCTCGACCCGTTCCGCGGCCCACTCGAAGTAGTCGTGGAACTCCTTGCGCAGCGGGAAGAGGTTCTTGTGGTTGACGAAGTCGATCAGCCGGCCTCGGTCGCGCAGGTAGCAGAGGAAGCTGAAAGCGCTGGTGGGGTTGCGCAGGGTGACGAGATCCTTGAGGAACGAGACCTGCATCGTCGCGTCCTCGAGCAGCATCCCCCGGTGCCAGCCGAACCGCGGCTGCTTCTCGAAGAAGCGGGCTCTGACGGGGAGTTCGTGTTCCTCCACGGCGATCGCGAGAGCGAGGTTGGACGGGCCGAACCCCACTCCGGCCAGGTCTAACACCGGTTCCATCGCGATCCTCTCCTGGCACTCCACGCTGGCGTAAAGTAACCCTAACTTAACTAAGGCATGCCTTAGCTAGTGCATTCGGACGTGATCCACGTCGCTGGAGCGCGAGAACGGTCGTACGCGAGCGCCGCTCGACTCGGATTCGAGCCGTGAACAGGCGCGAAGAGGCGGAAATGGAACCGGCCCGGCCGTCGTGGGGGCGCGGAGATTCCACGACGGCCGGGCCGGAGTTCAGGGGTCAGTGGCTCGTGATCAGGTCTCGGAACCACCGGGCGCTCTGCTTGAGCGTCCGCTCCTGGGTCTCGTAGTCGACGTGCACGATGCCGAACCGCTTGCCGTACCCGTAGCCCCACTCGAAGTTGTCCATCAACGACCAGGCCAGGTAGCCGCGCACGTCCGCGCCGGCCCGCACCGCGGCGGCCACGGCGGCGATGTGCGACCTCAGGTAGTCCACGCGGTCGGCGTCGGCGACGTGGCCGTCCACCACGTCCAGGTCGTCGAAGGCCGCGCCGTTCTCGGTGATCACCATCGGCACGCCGTAGTCCTCGTGCAGGCGCACCAGCAACGACGTGAAGCCCTCCGGCACGATCTCCCAGCCCATCGCGGTGACCGGGCGGCCCTGCGGCACCACCTCGGACACGTGCGGATCGTCGGTCGCCCTGCGCACGTGCGAGGTGTAGTAGTTCACGCCGAACACGTCCAGCGGCGTCGAGATGACCTCGAGGTCGCCGGGACGCACCGGCAGCTCGGCACCCCGCGCGGCGACGTCGGCCAGCACGTCCTCCGGATAACGCCCGTGCACCAGCGGATCCAGGTAGATCCGGGTGCCGAACCCGTCGGCGCGGCGGGCCGCGTCCACGTCACGCGGGTCGTCGGACGCCGCGCTGTGCACGCCCATGTTCAGCGTGATGCCCAGCGACGCGACGTCGCGCGAACGGAGCTCCTGCGCCGCCAGCCCGTGTGCCAGCAGGAGGTGGTGCGTGGCGCGCATGGACTCGGCGAAGTTCGTGCGGCCCGGCGCGTGCCTGCCGGTGTCGTAGCCGAGCACCGCCGAGCACCACGGTTCGTTCAGCGTCGTCCACGTCGGCACGCGGTCGCCCAGTGCGTCGTGCACGAGGCCCGCGAACTCGGCGAACCGGTACGCGGTGTCGCGGTGGGGCCAGCCGCCCGCGTCCTCCAGCTCCTGCGGCAGGTCCCAGTGGTAGAGCGTGAGCCACGGGTCGACGCCCTTGTCCAGCAGCTCGTCGACGAGCCGGGAGTAGAAGTCGACGCCCTTGCGGTTCACCGGGCCGCGGCCGCCGGGCTGGATGCGCGGCCACGACACGGAGAACCGGTACTTGTCGACGCCCAGGCCGGCGATCAACGCCACGTCGGACGGCATGCGGTGGTAGTGGTCGCAGGCCACGTCACCGGTCTCGCCGTTGACGACGGCGCCGGGACGGCGGGAGAAGGTGTCCCAAATGGACAGAGTTCTGCCGTCCTCGTCCCAGGCGCCCTCGATCTGGTACGCCGAAGTCGCGACGCCCCAGAAGAAGTCGGCGGGCAGCCCCGCGGTCACGTCAGACATGCACACCCTCCAGCCAGCACGCGACGCGCCGGGTCTCCTCGACGTTCTCGAGCGACGGCATCCGTTCGCCGCACACGTCCATCGCCGACGGGCACCGCGGGTGGAACGGGCAGCCGGACGGCATCGAGCGCAGGTCCGGCGGTGAACCCGGGATGCCCTTCAGCTCACGGCGGGGGCCGCGCAACGCCGGGAACGACCCCAGCAACCCCTTGCTGTACGGGTGCTTCGCCGCCCGGTAGATCTCGCCCGCCGGCGCCTCCTCGACCACGCGCCCGCCGTACATGATCGCGATGCGGTCGGAGAACTCGACGAGCAGCGAGATGTCGTGCGTGATGAAGATGACCGAGAACCCCAGGGTCTCGCGCAGCCTCATCATCTGGCCGAGGATCTGCCGCTGCACCACCACGTCGAGCGCGGTGGTCGGCTCGTCCATGATGACGATCTCGGGTTCCAGCGCGAGCGCCATCGCGATCATCACGCGCTGCCGCATGCCGCCGGAGAGCTGGTGCGGGTACGCCCCCAGCCGGTCGGCCGGGATGCCCACCAGCCCGAGCAGCTCGCGGGCACGGGCCGTGCGCTCCGGCCGCTTCATCTGCGGCCGGTGGGTGCGCAGGACGTCGTCGAGCTGCGTGGCGACCGAGATCACCGGGTTCAGGGCGTTCATCGCGCCCTGGAACACGATGGAGATCTCGCTCCACCTCAGGACCTGGAGGTCCTTGTCGCTGAGCGACAGCAGGTCCTTGCCCTTGAAGAAAACCTCGCCCGACGGCACGTGTCCCGGCGGTTGCAGAAGGCGCGTCGCCGCGTAGGCCAAAGTGGACTTGCCGCTGCCGCTCTCCCCCGCGAGGCCGAGCACCTCGCCCTTGTTCAGCGTCAGCGAGACGTTGTGCACGGCGCGGAGCTTGCCGTAGTCGACCGAGAGATCGCGGATCTCCAGCACCGGGCTCATGCGCGCACCTTCCGCAGCCGGGGATTCGCGTACTCGTCGATCCCGAAGTTGATCAGCGCCAGCGCCGTGCCCAGCAACGCGATGCACAGGCCGGCGGGGACGAACCACCACCACGCGCCCAGGCCGAGCGCCTGGTTGCTCTGCGCCCAGAACAGGATCGTGCCCCAGTTCCAGGTCGAGAGCGAGATGACGCCGACGAACGACAGCGTGATCTGGAGCATGACCGCGAAGATCACCGTGCCGACGAAGCCGGACGCGATCACCGCCATCAGGTTCGGCAGCACCTCGAACACGATGATGCGCCAGGTCGACTCACCGGACGCCCGCGCGGCCTCCACGAAGTCCCTGCGGCGCAACGACATAGTCTGGGCGCGGAGCACACGGGCACCCCACGCCCACGCGGTCAGCGAGATCACCGCGGCGATCAGCACGGTGTCGGCGGACGGCAGCATCGAGGCCACGATGATGATCAGCGGCAACGCCGGGATCACCAGGAACACGTTGGCCAGCATGGACAACGCCTCGTCCGCCGCACCGCCGAGGAACCCCGAGGTGACACCGACGAGGATCGACAGCAGCGTCGCGAGCACACCGCACACCAGCCCGACGACCATCACGCCCCTGGTGCCCACGAGCACCTGGGAGAAGATGTCCTGCCCGGTCATGGTCGTGCCGAACCAGTGCGAGCCCGACGGCGGCGACAGCAGGTCGTCGCTCATCGCGGACGGGTCGTACGGCGCGATCCACGAGCCGATGACCGCGATCAGCGTGAAGAAGGCCAGGATGCCCAGGCCCAGTTTGGTCTTGAAGTTCACCGTCAGCCCTCCCGCCGGGTGCGCGGGTCCAGCAGCAGGTAGCCGATGTCCGCGAGCAGGTTCGCCACCAGCACCGCCAGTGTGATCACCAGGAACACGCCCTGCATCAACGGGTAGTCCTTCGCACCGATGCCCTGGAACAGCACGTAACCGAGTCCCGGGTAGGAGAACACCATCTCGACCAGCAGGGCGCCGCCGACGATGAAGCCCAGCGACAGCGCGAAACCGGAGATCGACGGCAGCACGGCGTTGCGCGCGGCGTAGGCGAACATGATCCGCTTCTGCGTGAGCCCCTTGGCCCGCGCGACGAGCACGTAGTCCTCGGCCGTCACGGTCACCATCATGTTGCGCATGCCGAGAATCCAGCCGGCGACCGAGCTGATGACGATCGTGATGCCGGGCAGCACGGCGTGTTCGAGGACGCTGCCGATGAACTCGCCGGAGAACTCGGGCACGAGCCCCGGCGCGTAGCCGCCGGACGCCGGGAACAGCGGCCAGGTCACGGAGAACAGCGAGATCGCGATCAGGCCGAGCCAGAAGTACGGGATCGACGACAGGAACGTCGTCATCGGGATGAGGTTGTCCATCCACGACCCGCGTTTCCACCCCGCGTACACGCCCAGCAAGGTGCCGAGGAGGAACGCGATCACCGTGGTGACGCCGACCAGCCCGAGCGTCCACGGCAGTGACTGGCTGAGCACGTCCGCGACCGGAGTCGGGAAGAACGTGAACGACAGCCCGAGGTCGCCTCGGAGCAGCGAGCCCCAGTAGTCGACGTACTGCTGCCAGATCGACTTGTCGTCGTCGAGACCGAACAGGATGTAGAGCGACGCCATCGCGTCGCTGTTGAGCCGGCCACCGAGCTTGGTGATCATCGCCTGCACCGGGTCACCGGGGAGCAGGCGCGGCAGCAGGAAGTTGGCCGTGATCGCCGCCCAGAGGGTGACGAGGTAGAACACGGCACGGCGGAGCAGGAACGTCATGCCGCCGCCTCCACGTACAACCAGCACGCCGCCCAGTGCCCGTAGGAGTCGACCTCGGTGCGCGGGGGCGCCTCGGTCCAGCAGCGGGACTGCACCTTCGGGCAGCGCGGCGCGAACTGGCAGCCGGTCGAGACCTGGGTGGCCTCCTCCGGCGGCGCGTCCAGCGCCATCACCGACCGTTCGGGGTCGGGTGCGGACTCGATCAGCAGCTGCGTGTACGGGTGCGCGGGCCGCTGCGTCACGGTCTCGCTGTCACCGCCCTCGACGATCTGCCCGCCGTACATCACGAACGTCTCGTCCGCGAAGTAGCGCGCCGACGCGATGTCGTGCGTGATGTAGAGGACGGCGAGCTTGAGCCGTTCCTTCAGGTCCAGCAACAGGTTCAGCACGCCGAGCCGGATCGAGACGTCCAACATGGACACCGGCTCGTCGGCGAGCAGCACCTCGGGGTGCGCGGCGAGCGCGCGGGCGATCGCGACGCGCTGCCGCTGACCGCCCGAGAGCTCGTGCGGGTACCTGCCGGCGAAGTCCGCGGGCAGGTTCACCCTCTCGAGCAGTTCCTCCACCGTCTCCTGCCGCTTGTGGATCTTGAGCGGCCGCGTCAGGTGGTAGCGGATCGTGTGGATCGGGTTGAGCGATGCGAAGGGGTCCTGGAACACCATCTGGACCTTGCGCCGGTACTCCCGGACCCTCCGCACCTTCTCGCCGTCCAGCAGGATCTCGCCGGAGGTGGGTTCCACGAGCCGCGCGAGCAGCTTCGCCACCGTCGACTTGCCTGATCCGGATTCGCCGACGAGGGCGGTCACGCGCCCGCGGCGCAGGACGATGGAGACGTCCTGCACCGCGCGCACGCGCTTGTAGGTCTTGACCAGACCCTTCGCTTCAAGCGCTGCCTCGAAATCAGGCACTGTGTTCATCGTTCTACGACCCCGCGGGCTTCAGCTTCATGACGATCTGCAGTGCGTTGGGCAGGGTGGCCTGCGGCGGACCGTACGGGTCCTCCTCGGACGGCCAGCCGACCCAGCTCTTCGTGCTGTACTCCGCGCCGATCGGGCCCGCGGAGGTCGGGATCATCGGCACCTGCTCGACCATGATCTTCTGCAGCACCGCGAGGCTCTTGGCGCGGCCCGCGTCGTCGGTGGCGTTCGCGTACTCGGCGAGCGCCGCGGTCGCCTCGGGGCTGTTGTACCGCCCGAAGTTGACCGCCGCGGTCTGCCCGATCGGCTTGATCTCCGCGCCGTCCATGATGTTCTGGTACATCTCGTACGGCGTCGCGCCGGTGTTGGTCCAGCGCAGCGAGCCCTGGAACGCGCCGTTGGCGAAGTCGGTCGTCCACGCGTCCGCGGTCTGCGTGCGCACGGTCGCCTCGATGCCGATCTTCTTCAGGTCGCCCTTGATGATGTCGAGCACCGTCAGGTAGTCCGACCAGCCGGACGGGTTCGTGAGCTCGATGGTGACGGGCTTGCCGTCCGGGGCCTGGAGCACGTCGCCCGCGTACTTGAAGCCGGCGGCCGTGAGCTTGGCCTTGGCGCCCTCGACGTCGATCTTGAACTTCGCGTCCTCGTACTCCGGCGCGAGGAACGAGTCACCGGCGGGCAACGGCATGCCGGTCTTCGACTCGAGCTTCGGGAAGAGCTTGGCCTCACCCTTGACGAAGATCGCCTCGCGGTCGATCACGTCGCTCATCGCCGAGCGCAGCGCGGGGTTGTCGAACGGCGCGACGGTCGTGTTCAGCCACAGGCCGTGGATGCCGAGACCGGCCGGGAACCAGAGCTTGTGGTTCGCCGGGTCCTTGTCGACGTAGAGCTTCTGGTAGTCCGGGATGAAGACGTACGACCACTGGCTCGCACCCGACGCCAGCGCCGTCGTCTGCGCCGTGTTGTCGTTGTACGAGGTGTACTGGATCTCCGGGACCTTCGGCAGCTCCTGCCAGTACTCGGCGCGCCGCGCGATCGTGACGGTCTGCGAGGTGAACGACTTCAGCTCGTACGGACCGGTGCCGACGGGCTTCGGGTTCGTGTAGGTCGTCGGGTCCTGGACGGTGCTCCAGACGTGCTGCGGGATCACCATCGCGCTGATGACCTTGTTGCGGTTCACGAACTGCGGGCTCGCGAACGTGACCTCGACCTTGCCGTCCGGCGTCGCCGTCGCGGTCTCGACCTTGAGCGAGTCGCGGTTGTTGAGCGCCGGCCACTTCTTCAGGATCTCGTACGAGAAGGCGACGTCGGCGGCCGTGAGCGGCTTGCCGTCGGACCACTTCACGTTCTCCCGGATCGTGAAGGTGACCTTCTTGTAGTCGGGCGTCCAGTCCCACTTCGTCGCGAGCCACGGCACCGGGTCCTGGGCCGGGCGCGTGTTGTTCACGAACGCCAGCGGCTCGTAGATCTGGTAGCGGTAGCCCAGCGACCCCGCCGCCGACGTGGGCAGGAACGGGTTGTGGTTCTCGGTCAGCGGCCCGTTGGGCATGCCCACGGTCAACACACCGGAGGCCTTCGAAGCACCACCGGAGGAGCAACCCGTCGCCGCGAGCGCCAGTGCCAACGCGACGATGATCGTTCTGCGCATGGGGGAATCTCCCGATACGGAGCATGAGAGCGCTCTCTCATGCGTACGGCGAACTCGCCAGACCGCATGCGGTCTGGCGTGCTCGTTTCAGTTGTGGTGGAGCAGGGTGGGTCTAGGGCGCGGATTCGCGCACGATCAACGAGGTCGGCAGCACCAGCGGGTGGTCGGGCATCGGCTGTCCCTCGAGCGTGGAGAGCAGCATCCGCGCGGCGGCGGCACCCATCTCCTGCAGCGGCTGGCGGATCGTCGTCAGCCGGGGTTCGGTGTGTCCCGCGACCGGGACGTCGTCGAAACCGACCACGGACACGTCACCGGGGACGGTCCGGCCGGATTCTCGCAGCGCCCGCAGCACCCCGACCGCCGAGAGGTCGTTCTGCGCGAACACGGCGTCGAACGGGATTCCACTCGCCACGAGCTTGTCCACGGCGACTTCACCACCTTCCGTGGTGAAGTCGCCGTCGACGACGAGGTCCGGGTGCAGCGTCAGGCCCGCTTCCGCCAAAGCGAGCCGGAACCCGTCCAGCCTCGCCTGAGTGCACCCGAAGTGCGGTGGCCCGGTGACGACGGCGAACCTGCGGCGGCCTGCCGCGACGAGGTGCCGGGCGACATCCGCGCCTCCCTGCCGGTTCGTCGTCGTCACCGAGGGGAACTCCGGGTGCGAACCGCGGTCGTCGATCATGACGACCGGCAGCCCGGCCCGGTAGAGCGTGGAGATGTAGTGCAGCGCGTCCGGCGGCTCGACGACCAGCAGGCCGTCGAAGGCGTTGGCGGACACGTGGTTCGCGAACTGGTTCAACGACTCGGGCCCGCGGTTGAGCGTGTAGAGCAACAACCCGTACCCGTCGGCCTCGAGGGTGTCGACGATGCCTTGCAGCACCTCGCCCATCCACGGCCACGTGAGCGAAGGGGCCAGCATCGCGACGGTCCGGGTCCGGCCCCGCGCGAGCCCGACGGCGCGGGCACTGGGCACGTACCCGATTTCGTCGATGACCTTGCGAACGCGCTGCGCCGTGGAGGCGTCAACGTCCGGCTTGCCGTTCAGCACGCGTGACACGGTCGCTTTGGACACCTGGGCGCGTTGGGCGACCTCTGCGATCGTGACACGCATGCCGAACTTCCTTCCGCCGCCTCCTGGAACCGGTTCCGTAACCGGTTCCGACGAGGTGTGACGCAGTCAACAGCCCGCTCCCATCATTAGTCAAGACTCTTGCCGGAAGTTCGTGAGAGCGTTTCCACAACCGGGATCGTCTCCGCAGGTAGGGCACCACCGGACGCCCCGAAATGAGACTCCTTGATCGATTCGCGGTTACCGGTTCCCCTGCTCCGTACGGAGTACTCGTTGCGTCTCAACTGATCGTGCACAATCGGAGGCATGGGGGTTGTCACTGCGGTGAGCCGCAACGAGGAGTACACGTTCACGAAGCCCACCCGCCCGAGCATCACGCTGCTCGCGGGCCTGGGCGTGGAAGGCGACGTCCACCAGGGCGTCACGGTCAAGCACAGGTCTCGCGTGGCCCAGGACCCGACGCAGCCGAACCTGCGCCAGGTCCACCTGATGCACGCGGAGCTCTTCGACGAGCTCGACACCAAGGGCTATTCCGTCGCGCCGGGCGAGATCGGCGAGAACGTCACCACCCGAGGCATCGACCTGTTGGCCCTGCCCACCGGCACCCGCCTGCACCTGGGCCCCGAGGCCGTGGTGGAGGTGACGGGCCTGCGCAACCCGTGCCTGCAGATCGACCGCTTCGCGAAGGGCCTCCTGAAGGAGGTCGTGGGCAAGGGCCCGGACGGCGAGCTGGTGCGGCGCGCGGGGATCATGTCGATCGTGCTGGTGGGCGGCGTGGTCAGCCCGGGTGACGAGATCCGGGTGGAGCTGCCGGCGGAGCCGCACCGTCCACTGGAGAAGGTGTAGCCGGGGGCGGGTAGGCACGGCAGATGGGTGGGCGCCCTCTGCTGGGACCGGCGCCCGCCCACGCACGCAGGTCCGGCGCGCGGTGCCAACCGGACAGCCGCACGCACAAAGCCCACCACGCATTCAGCCTGGTGTGGCGATGCGAAGCGAGCCGTCTGAACTGTGCATCATTGGGAGCCGGTGCACGCCCGCACCCCAGAACTCGTCAAGACCCGCGCAACCGGGCCACGCAACGCGACCCGACCAACCAAACGCGACCGGCCTAATCCCCGAAGTGATCGTCCAAGATCACCGAAATGGTCCGAGGCGCCTCCACCACGGCCAAATGCGCCGCCTCCCCCACCACGTACAACTCGGAATCCACCAACTCATCAGCGATCCGCCGCACCAACTCGGTGGGCGTCGCATGATCCTGCGCAGCGGCGATCACCACGGTGGGCACGTCGATCTTCACCAGGTCCGCCCGCAGATCCATGTCCCGCACCGCCTCCAGACACGAGACGTACGACGACAGGTCCACCCCCAGCAGCCCGTCCCGGAACCGCTCCACCACCCCGGCCGAACACCCCGGCGTGAACCACCGCGCCACCACGGAGTCGACCACGGCCGGCATCCCGCCGGCGCGCAGCAGGCCGAGCCGCGCCTCCAGCCGCCCCTTGTCCGGCACCCACGCGGTGGTGCACACCAGCGCCAGCCGCGAGATCCGGTCGGTGTGCGCGGCCAGCCACATGCCGACCATGCCGCCGAGCGACACACCGCAGTAATACACCTGGCGCAATCCCAAGTGGTCCAACAGTTCCACGACGTCGGCGGCGAGGTCCTCGATCGCGCACGGGCCAGGGACCGGCTCGCTGTCGCCGTGGCCGCGGTGGTCGAAGCGCAGCAGGCGGAACGGGAGCGCGAAGTCCCGCCAGAGCGAGGTGGTCGTGCCGAGTGCGTTGCCGAGCACCAGAACCGGCGCGTCGTCCGGCCCGGTCAGCGTGTGCGCGAGCACGGCGTCACCTCCTCGCAAGGCCCCGACAGCAGCGAGTCTGCCTGGGCTTTTCCCGGCTCGCACGATGAACGGGCCACGAACCGCGTGAGGCCCGCACCACCGGTCGCACGACGATCCGCCCTGCGGAGCACCCGCGGGGCCGGCACGCATCCGCCATCAATCGCAACCACCGGTCTGGCCCCCCGCCGTAACACCGTTACGAGGAGCAGAATGGTGGATTGCCGCAACCGCCTATCGCACCGGGAAGCCGATGAACTCCGTTGCCCCGTTCGCACACGAAGCCCTGTTCTACCGGGACGAGGCCGACTTCCTCTCCGGTACGGCGAGATTCGTCGCGGACGGCGTGGACCACGGCGAGCCGGTGCTGGTCGCGGTGCCCGAGGCGAGCATCGCCCCGTTGCGCGAACGGCTGGGTCCCCTCGCCGACCAGGTGCACTTCATCGACATGACCGAGGCCGGCCGCAACCCCGGGCGGATCATCCCCGGCGTGCTGATGGCGTTCAGCGCCAGCACGCAGCAGCGGTTCCGCATGATCGGCGAGCCGATGTGGCCCGGCCGCACCGAGCTCGAGTACCCGGCGTGCGTCCAGCACGAGGTGTTGATCAACACGGCGTTCGAGGGCAGGGAGGGCGTCATCCTCTGCCCGTACGACGCGACGGCGCTGCCCGGTCACGTGCTGCAGGACGCGCGGCGCACCCATCCCGTGGTGATCGACGGCGAGCGGCGCGTCGCCAGTGAGTGGTACACCGACCCGTCAGCGTTGACCGACCTCTACAACGTGCCGTTGCCGCCGCCTCCGCTCGGCGCCGAGGAGCACCCGTTCTCCGTCGGCACGCTCGCGCACATGCGCAAGCTCGTGTCGGCCTACGCCCAGGGGCTGCGGCGCGAGCAGGCCGAGGACCTGGTGCTGGCGGTGAACGAGCTCGCGACGAACAGCATCCTGCACGCGTCGGGTCGCGGGGTGCTGCGGATGTGGCGCGAGGGTGACGCCGTGGTGTGCGAGGTGAGCGACACGGGCACCGGTTTCCCGCCCTCGTTCACCGGCCTGTCCGGCTTCGGGATCGTGATGGTGAACCTGTTGTGTGACCTGGTTCGCACCCACACGAGTCACAGCGGTACCACCGTTCGAGTGTACTTGGGGCGGTAGGGAGTCGCCGCCATCTCATCGCAATGCGCACGACACGCGGACCTGTTTTCCTTGCACAGCTATGACAGACGACCTCTCCCCCCTCGACATCGCTTTCCTCGCAATGGAGGGCGACAGCAACCCGCTGCACCTCGGCGCGGTCGCGACCTTCGCACCGTCCACTCCGGTGCATCCGGCCCGCATCGCCGCCGTCCTCTGCGAACGGGCGCAAGAGATTCCGCGACTGCGGCAACGCGCCCGCACGTCGTTGCTCGGCGGCGCCCGCTGGGTGGAGGACCCCGGTTTCGCGCCCGAGGACCACGTCTTCACGCACCACGTCCGCGGTCGCGACCGGTTCGCCACGCTGGTCTCTCACCTCATGGCACAGCCGCTCGACCTCGCGCGCCCGCCGTGGGAGCTGCACGTGATCACGGGGCTCGCGGGCGGGCGGTTCGCGGTCGTCGCGAAGCTGCACCACTCCCTGTGCGACGGCATGAAGGCCGTCGGCCTGGGGATTCAGCTCTTCGACCCGTCCCGGCTGTCCATTCCGGACGCTCCGGAGCCGATCACGAAGTCGATCATCCCGTCCCTCCCGTCGCTGCGCGGGATCAAGGACACGATCGACATCGCGTCGAGCGTGCTGATGAACACGCGCCCGCCGACGCTGAACTCGCCGGTGCTCACCGCGTCCACCCGGCCACGCCGCGTGGTGATGTCGCGCGTGGATCTCGCTGAGGTGCACCGGATCCGGCGCGCGCACGGCGGCACGGTGAACGACGTGCTGCTCGCCCTCGTCACGGGTGCGTTGCGCCACTGGCTTTCCGCGCACGGCAGCGCGGGCCCCGACTCGGTCGTGCGCGCGCTCATCCCGGTTAACCAGCGCTCACGCTCCGGTGACGGCGCCGCGGGCAACCAGATCTCCGGTTTCCTCGTCCCGCTGCCCGTCGGCGAGGCGGACCCGGCGGAACGGCTGCGGATCGTCCGCACGCAGATGGAATCCGCGAAGGCGGCGGGCCCGGACCGGGGCGCGGGCGCGCTGCCGTTGCTCGCCGACAAGGTGCCGCCGCTGGTGCACCGCCTGGCCGCACCCGTGATGGGCCGCTGCGCTCCACTGCTGTTCGACACGCTCGTGACGTCGGTGCCGCTGCCGTCCGTGCCGCTCGCCCTCGACGGCGCGTCGCTGTGCGAGATGTACCCGGTCGCGCCCGTCGCACCGGGTCACGCGGTCGGCATCGCGCTGTCGGTCTACCGGTCCTCGGTGCACGTCTGCCTGAACACGAACCAGTCGTGGATGTCGGACGCGCACTGGCTCGACGGCGTGCTGCGCCGGGAGCTCTCGGCGCTGCAGAAGACCCGCGAGCTGGTGGGTTTGCCGAGGTAGGGGCGCGGGCACACCTGTTCTCATGAGCAACACCGTGGTCCTCGACGTGGACGGAACCCTGGTCGACACCAACTACCACCACACGGTGGCGTGGCTGCGCGCCTTCCGCAGCGTGGACGTCACCGTGCCCGGATGGCGCGTGCACCGCGCGATCGGGATGGGCGGCGACAAGCTGGTGGCCGCCGTAGCGGGCGACGAGGTCGAGCAGGACCACGGCGACGAGTTGCGCACGGCGTGGGAGAACTACTTCGACGAGATGCTGCACGAGATCCAGCCGCTGGAGGGCGCGCACCGCCTCGTCCGCGCCGCGACCGACCTCGGCCTCGCCGTCGTGCTCGCGAGCTCCGGCAAGAGCAAGCACGTCGAGCACTACCTGAAGCTGCTCGACCCCGGCGACGTCGCGTGGACCACCTCGGACGACGTCGACGACAGCAAGCCGGCGCCGGACCTGATCGAGGTGGCGCTGCGCGAGGTGAACGGCGAGCGCGCGGTCGTGATCGGCGACTCGGTGTGGGACTGCGAGGCCGCGAAGCGCGCCGGACTGCCGTCGATCGGGCTGCTGACCGGCGGGTTCGGGGAGGACGAGCTGATCGACCGCGGGGCGTCGGCGGTGTACCCGGACCTGGACACGCTGCGGGCGGAGCTGTCGGACCTGCCGTTCGCCGTGGTGGAGGAGCCGAAGGCCTGACGGTCCGGCCCTACGGCAGGGGGACCTGGGACGGCGTCGGCAGCTCGGAAGGCTTCCCGCGGTCCTTCTTCCGCTCCTTGCTCGGTCGGGTCGTCTCCTCGGCCGGTTCCGCCGTGGTCTCCACCACCGCAGGGGTCGACGTCGACACCACACCCCCGGCTCCCGGCACCGCCACCCCAGGCAGCCCCGGCGCCTCCGGGGAACCGGACGGCGTCTGCACCACCGTCACCGTGGACGGGGTCACCGTCACGACACGGGTCTGCTCGTCGGGCGCGACCGTCCGGTCCGCGGCGGGGGCCTCGCCTCCGCCGGAGAGGTTCACGACCACCACGGCGGCCATCGCACCCACGGCGACGGCGGCGGCCGCGATCGCCACGCGCCTGCCGCGCCGCGACCGGGGCTCGGGCACGACCACGTCCGGGGCGACGGGCGCGTCCGGCAGCAGTGCCGGCAACCCGCGGCTGGCCTCGAAGGCGACCTGCAGCGACTCCGCGCAGCGGGCGGCGGACGGACGGCGTGCGGGGTCCATGTCCGTCATCGCCGCCAGCAGCGACTCCCACGCGGGCGGCAGGTCGACCGGGATCCTCGGCGCCCTCGCGAGCCGGGCGAGCGCGGCCTCGGCGTCGCCGCCGGGGTACTCGGTCCGCCCGGTGAGGCACTCCAGCAGCACCAGGCCCAGCGAGTAGACGTCGGCCGCAGGGCCCACCTCGGCGCCGCGGACCTGTTCCGGCGACAGGTAGCCGGCGGTGCCGACCAGCACGCCGGACGTCGTCACCCGCGTCACCTCGGCCACCAGGGCGAGGCCGAAGTCCGCCAGGTACGCCTGCTTCTCCGCGTCGTCGAGCAGGATGTTGGACGGCTTGATGTCGCGGTGCACGACGCCCAGGCCGTGCACGTGGTCCAGGACGGCCGCGATCTGGCTGCCGACCCGCGCGACGAACCGGGGCGGCAGCGGTTCGCGCATGCGCTGGCGCAGCGTGCCGCCGGTGATCTCGCGCATCACGAAGTACGGGCGGCGCGACACGGTGCCGGAGGCGTACACCGGGATGATGCCGGGACATTCCAGGGAGACCAGCATCGTGGCCTCGCGCTGCAGGCGCAGTTCGTCGTCGGGCAGGCCGGGGCCGGTGAACACCTTGACCGCGACCGAGGACGTGGTCGAACGGTCGTACGCGCGGTAGACCTCGGCCATCCCGCCCGAGCCGAGCAGTGAGCCGAGCACGTAGCGGTCGTCGACCACCGCTCCCGTCAGGTCACCGTCCCAGCGCTCGCTCATGGGCCTCCGCATCGTCGCACCGGCAAAGCTATCGGGTCGCGTGGAATCTCGGCTACCCGGTCGAACCTGACGTTCACACGACGATCAGCCCGGCTTCGATCTCCCGGACCACCGCCACGTCCCGTTCCAGCTGGTCGGCGTCGGTCGTCGCCAGCACTACCGAACCCAACGACGTCCACAGGTCATCGGTACGCGGAACCATGGAACCTTCCCGATACGCCAGCGCATCGCTCTGGTAACTCGGCAGAAGTGAGGCGAGCTCACCAAAACGCACCGAGTTGCCGAGCTCGCCGGCCGCGGGCGACGACACGTAGACCGACTTCACGTGCTGGCGCCGCGAGCACCGGCGGGCCGAGTCGCCGTCCACGCGGTGGCGCACCATCCGCGTGATCTGGTTCTCGCCCGTGCCGAGCAGCGCCAGGTGCTGCTGTTCGGCGCCGGCGAGCCGCGCGCCGATCTCGATCAACCGGGGCCCGGCGGGCGTGACCATGACCGCCACGTGCGCCGGTCCGTTGCGGACGCCGGTCGCGTCGAGCACCTCGCGGACGTAGTCGGACAGCACGCCGACCACGGGGTCGCCGGACTCGACGAGCGTGTTCGACAGGTAGATGCCGAGCCGGTCGCCGCGCCGTTCCTTGGCGTAGCGCCATACCGCGACCAGACCGTGGTCGCCGTCGATCGAGTAGGTGTCGACCTCGTACTCGGTGCCCACCGCGAGTTCCTGCACGAGCACCTTGTCGTTGCGGACGTTCCTCTCGTTAACGCGGCCGAGGACGTGGTGGAACTTGGCGCGCCAGTCTTCACCCGGTTCGGCGACGAGCACGTCCCCCGCACCGCCGCAGTTCTGCGACTTCAGCACGAAGGGCGCGTTCTCGAGGCCCTCGCGGCGCAGCCAGGCGGCCACCTCGCCGACGCGGTCCGAGCTGATCTGGCGCAGGTGCGGCACGTCGGCGGCGCGCAGCGCCACGCCCATCTGCCACTTGTCGCTGCGGGCGGACGACAGCCTCAGGACGTTCGACCGGCCCGGTGCGATGAGCTCGGACAACGTCTCCGCGGCCTCCACGCCCGACTCGGCACCCGCCACGACGGCGATCGGGTCGTGCACGGCCAGTTTCGCGGCGAGCTCGTCGAGGTCGTGCAGCACGTGGACCTCGTGGTGGTCGTCCGGGTTCCACGTCGGGGCGAGCCACGGGGACGGCCTGCCCGCCGTCAGGACGGCGATCGCGTCGACACCTCGCCGCGCGAACGCGGGGGCGATGCCCCGGCCTTCCGAGAACGGATCCACCACCACGACGCTGCGACCGGCCACCGCTGTCCTCCCCTGAGCGACTCCGCTGAACGCAGGAACACAACAGGGCCGGAGCGAGCAGGCATTCCTGTCTCGATTGGGACGAGACGACCGTCACTCGAACCGCAACCGCTCCCCGACCGCGGCGGTCACGAGGCAGCCGGAGGTGGCGCGCCACAACCGGCCCAGCCGGACGCCGAGGTCGGTGCCCCCGGTCAGCGCCTGCGCCACGAACTGCAGCCCGAGCAGCTCCGCCACGACCTGCTCGGCCGCGTGCCGCACGTTCACGTCGGGCCTGAGCTCACCGCGCTCGCGCGCCAGTGACAGCAGGTCCCGCACGACGGTGACCCAGCCGATCACCTGCGCGGCGGCCGCGACGTCGAAGAACACGGCCTCCCGCAAGAGCTTCGCGCTCACCCGCACGGTCAGGTCGGTCTCGAGCCTGCGGACGAACTCGAACGACATCGCGATCAACGCCTGCACCGGCGACGGCTCGGCGGCGAGCACCTCGTCGCGCAACCGGTGCCACAGCAGGGACTGCTCCTCGATGATCGCGACGCCGAGCGCCTCCTTGGAACGGAAGTGGCAATACAACGCGCCTTTCGACACGTCGGCCCTCGAGCACACCGCCGTGAGGCTGGACCGGGCGAAACCCTCGCGGTCGAACACCTCCGCGGCGGCGTGCAGCAACTTGGCCCTGGTACGGGACGATCTCTCACGGTTGACGCTCATGCCCGGGTCCGCGCGACTCCTGTGGCGACGGCCGCGGCCAGTGTGTCCGGCAGCTGCCAGCACTGCTCGATCTCCCCCAGGTGCACGGAGAGCACGACGACGAAACGCACGTCCACCCGCGAAGCAGAGGCAAGAACCCTCCAGCGCGCCGAACACACCACGGCCGCGTCTCCTCCGTCGACGATCACCTGGCGAGCCGAGAGCCGTTCCAGGCCGAACGTGGCGAACAGGGTCAGGAACTGGGACTCGACCTCCCTGCGGGTGCGCAGGCCGGTGGTCCAGCAGACGCCGTTGGGGTCGGGCGCCTCCCATTCCACGGTCGGTGCGCACAGTCGCGCTATACCCGCTGCGTCCTGCGCCGCGAGCCGCGCAAGAAACACCTGCACCACTTCGACCGTCGAGAGCACTTTATCCACCTTCTCGTCCTGGTCATTGCTGTCGCAACGATCACGGTGTTGTCACACTAGTCAGAGCTTCATAATGCGAGAACGCACACCCCATTGGCCCAGCTCCGTTTCCCCCAAACATCCGATCAGACGATTCCCGTGGTACAAGAAATTTCAACGACCACCGGTATCACCGCAATGCACGGACCGGAGATCCACGCTCTGCGGCATGGTGGTGGACACACCCACCACCCCACCGAAACGGAGCAGAACCGTGCTCAAGGCAGCCCAACCCGCCCACGAGCACCAGGACGTGCCGCCCATTACCTCCTTGATTCCGCAGGCCAGGCGGGAGCGAGGCCTGACCCAGCGCGAACTCGCGGACCTCTTGTGCGAGATCTCACACAATGACAGCGTGACCCGTGAGGAAGTGTCGCGATGGGAACGCGGTAAACGCATTCCTGGCCCCTACTGGCGCACCTTCCTCAGCGCCGCTCTCGACGTACCCCATGCAGCGGTCGACCGCGCGGCGTTGATCGAACGGGAAACTCGCAGAGCCAGGACCGAAGACCCGTCCCGCTAGCGGAGCGCGGGCAGCCGGCAGAGGACTGCCCGCCCGCGGGGAGGTGGCCCCCGACAGCGAAGGAAAGGGGGCCACTTTCTCCGCAAGGCCCTGGTTGCGAGGACCTTTGGCCTCGTGTGCCACCAGTGCACACGAGGCCAGACTGCGTCTTGTGACATCCTTCGGAAACACCCTCGCAACACTGCTGGTCGCCGTCAGCACGGTCGGTGGCAGCCCAGGGGTCTCCCCGGTCAGAGTCAACGAGATAGCACTCGGGACTGCCGGATTCGTCGAACTGCGCAACACCGGCAGCGCCGCGGCAGACATCGGAGGATGGACGATCGAGACATGCGAGGACGGCATCATGCGAATCCTCGCCACCATCCCACCCAACACCGTCCTACCAGCGGGCGAATACTTTGTGGTGGTCGGCTCCGAGTTCAGCGGAACCATGCCGCCCGGACTCCTGGTGGACGCGGTCCACGGAGCGGGCGTTATCACCAGAAACCGGACAGGTGCGCACATCGACAGCATCGGCCTGAGCTCGCACTCGCCGTGCCGCGAAGACGATCCAGCGACACCGTGCGCCGATTCCTCGCTCGGCCGTGATACGGCCTCCCGCGACACGAATCGCAACTCGACGGACTTCACCTGCCAGATTCCGTCTCCTGGTGAAAACAATCCGTAACCTGAACGAAATGGCCCCTTTCGGACCCGAACAGTGGAGAGCAGAGTCAGTTCCAGCGGCACGACAGGCTATCCCCGACAAGCCAGTCAGCCGTTCGTGAGAAAGTCCAAAACATTTCTCGAAGGGACAGGACAATGCGTCGACTGCTGAGTGGCGCCACCGCACTCGCGATCGCGGGCACCATCGCGCTCACGGGTCTGGCGAGCGCCGCCGAGGAGCCGGAGGCTCCCGAGGTCATGCAGCTTCCGGTAGTGCTGATCAACGAGGTTTCCGCGATGGGCCCCAACGGGCCGCTCGACGAGGCCATCGAGATCATCAACACCTCGTCGCAGCAGCTTGACCTGAACAACTGGGTCATCCGGATCTACAACCAGCGCAACGAGGTCATCCAGACGATTCCGCTGGTCGACGTGACCGGTGAGTCGGTCGTGCTGGCGCCGAACGGCAACGTCGGCAGCACGCTCGTGCTGACCGGCGCCGAGTTCTCCGGCACCGTGACCAGCCCGAACGTCCAGCCCGTGCGCTTCCTCGGCGAGGAGGGCATCCCGGTCCACGGTGGTGTCGCGGTCTTCGGCAGCGCCGCACCGAACGCCTTCAAGGTCGACGGTGTCGCGTTCTCGTCGGCGGTGTCCGCCGCCAAGGAGGGCGTGCACGCGCAGCCCGAGAACCAGCGCACGGCGCAGCTCAACGGTTCGAACACGCGGAACCTGCTGAACCAGGACACGAACAACAACCAGCGCGACTTCTCGTTGCAGGAGCGCACCTTCTGATCGACGAGATCTGATCGTCCAAGCGGGTGCACAGGACGTGCCCGGGTCGTTGTTCCTCGACGGCCCGGGCACTTCTCTTGTGGCGCGAAGTCGCCAACGGCGACCAGCCGCCGCTTTTTCCTGTTTCCCAACGATTTGCGGCCCCTCATCCTGCTGTGACTGATCACCGAGGAGGCGCCGTGATTCGACAGGTTCTGGCACTTGCCATCACAGCGGCCGCAGTGGCCGCGCCACCGGTGTCCGCCGCCCCGGCGACGTCGACCGCGCCGCGGACGTCCGAGACGTCACATCGGATCACGCTCATCACCGGCGACGTCGTCGACTACACCGAACGCTCGGACGGTCGCGAGGTCGTCCAGGTCCACGCCGCGCCCCGCGACGGGGAACCTCCGATCTTCCACACGATGACGACGGACAAAGGTCTGCACGTCTACCCGTCCGACGCGATCGGCGCCATCACCTCGGGCACCGTCGAGCGCTCCCTCTTCAACGTCACGGACCTGGTCCGCACCGGCCAGTCCGATGATCGGGCCACCACCGTCCCCGTTCTCGTCACCGGCGGTGTCTTCGCCAGTGCCCACACGAGGATCAACAGCATCAACGCTTCCGGCGTCCACGTGGAGAAAACCAGGACGCGGGAGTTCTGGCGGTCACTGGACACGAGCGCGAAATCCGGTGTGCGGGTGCGCTACGACCGCCCGATCCGTCTCGCGCTCGACCAGACCACGAAACAGGTCGGTGCTCCCGCCGCCTGGCAGGCCGGCCTGAACGGCAAGGGCGTCAGCGTCGCCGTCGTCGACACCGGCATCGACGCGGGACATCCCGACGTCGCCGGGAAGATCACCGCGGCGGAGAACTTCTCCGACGAACCCGACGTGGTGG
Source organism: Lentzea sp. HUAS12 (assembly GCF_024125735.1). NCBI lineage: Bacteria > Bacillati > Actinomycetota > Actinomycetes > Pseudonocardiales > Pseudonocardiaceae > Lentzea > Lentzea sp. HUAS12. The sequence continues at coordinate 78,156 of NZ_CP099738.1, read as the reverse complement.
ACCGGCACGGCCACGGCACGCACGTCGCGTCGATCATCGCGGGCACCGGGCAGGCCTCGGCGGGCCGCTACCAGGGCGTCGCTCCCGCCGCGAACATCATCGTGGCCAAGGTGTTCAACGCGGCGGGAGAGGCGGACACCTCGCAGGTGATGGCCGGCATCGAGTGGGCGGCCCGGTCCGGAGCCAAGATCGTCAACCTCAGCCTCGGCGGTGCCGTCACGGACGGCACCGACGAGCTGAGCGCGCTGGTGGACCGGCTCTCCGCCGACACGGGCGCGCTGTTCGTGGTGGCGGCGGGCAACAACGGCCCGGCCGGCCGCTCGGTGACCTCGCCCGGCGCGGCGACCTCCGCGCTCACCGTCGGTGCGGTGGACCGGCAGGACGGGCCGGCTCCGTTCAGCAGCACCGGCCCGCGCATCGGCGACGCCCACGCGAAGCCCGAGATCAACGCTCCCGGCGTCGGCGTCGTCGCGGCCCGCGCCGCCGAGACCGGCATGGGTGCTCCGGTCAACGACCGCTACACCGCCGCGTCAGGCACGTCGATGGCCACGCCGCACGTCGCGGGCGCCGCCGCGCTGCTGGCGCAGCAGCACCCGGAGTGGAACGGCGAAACGCTGAAGAACGCGCTCGTCACCAGCGCGACCGACGTCGGCATGCCCTGGTACGAGCAGGGCGCCGGCCGGCTCGACGTGAAACGGGCGATCACCCAGAAGGCCACCGGCACCGCGTCGGCGAACTTCGGGCGCTACGAGCGCGGCCCGCGAGGGGTCCTCACCCGCGAACTCGAGTACGTCAACGACTCCGACGCGGCGCTGACCCTGGACCTCGCCGCGACGGTGAAGGGCTGGGACGGGAAGTCCACGACGGGGTTCCAGCTCAGCACGAGCAAACTGACCGTCGCTGCTCGCTCCAAGGCCACGGCGGTGCTCACCCTCGACCCCGAGGTCGGCCCCGCGGGCGTGTACGGCGGCGTCGTCGTCGCCACCGGTCGGGAGGTGTCCCTCCGCACCCCCGTCGCCGTGTACGAGGCGCCTCGGACGTTTCCGGTGTCGGTGCACGTCCGCGACGCCGCCGGCAGGCCACCGGCTCCCGCTTTCGGCCAGCTGATCGACGACTCCAACGGCGGCGACGACGTCAACGACCCGTTCGACGACACCGTCAGCTACGTGTTCGACGTCGTCGACGGCGAAGGCACCGCGAACGTGCCGACCGGCAGGTACTCCGCGCTGAGCTGGGCGACGGAGAACAGCGCGGGCACCCGCCGCTGGTCCGCGCTCGCCGCACCGGAGCTGACCGTCACCGGCGCCGCGGAGGTCTCGCTCGACGCGCAGAGGACCGTGCCGATCGAGGTCGTGCCTCCCGGCCCGGCCGAACAGCGGGACCGCACCGTCGCGATGCGCCGCGTGCTGCCCGCCGAGGGCGGGAGAGCGCCTTTGATCACCGAGATGACCGCCGCACTGGGTTCGGCTCCGTGGGAGGTGCGCGCCACACCCGCCGCCGCCTCGAAGCGAGGTGCGATCTCGTTGCAGGACAACGTGACGCTGCAGACGGCCACCGTCACGGCGACGTCCGGCGGGCGGACGCTCAGGACCGACGGCGACGTGGGCGTGCTGACCGCGAAGTGGTCCGGTGACCGCGACCTCGCGATCGGGGGCGACGCGGCCCTGGTGAAGATCAAGCCGGACACCCCGGCCGCGATGGTCAAGGCCGCGAACGCAGCCGCGGCCGCCGCCGCACAGCAGGGAAAGAAGGCAGTTCTGTCCTATGTGGACGCCTCAGGCGCACTCGCGCTCACCGGGCTGTCGAGCGTCGCGCTGCCGTCGTTGAGCATCAGCAACGCCGAGGGCGAGTTCCTGGCAGGTCAGAAGGCGGTGCGGCTGAGCGTCGCACGGAGTCCGGAAGCGGTGTTCAACCTCAGCTACCTGGACGCGAACGGCATCCCCGCGGACCACCGCCGGGTCGTCGACCCGGCCGCGCTCGTGCAGCGCAGGACCGCCTACCACGCCGAGAAGCCCGGGCTGACCGTGCAGAAGTCGTGGTACCCGTTCCCCACCGGCCTCTGGCAGTCGATGATCATGCGCGGTACCTCGTTCACCCCGCCGGCCGCGTGGACCGAGTACATCGGCCCCGGCGACGACCGCGTCGTCTGGAAGCGTTCGGTGACGCTGAGCGGCACCGACGCCCAGGGCCAGCGGGCGGCCATGACCATGTTCCAGGAGAACGTGTTCCGCACCGGCCAGCCACCAGGGGTCGAACGCTGGTTCGCCGGGCCGGTGCACAGCACGGTGATCGACCTGCAGTCCGACCACCCGGCCCGCTACCCGGCCTCCGGCACCTCGTGGCGGCAGCTCTGCTCCCACTGCCGTGCGGGCGACACGTTCGTCCCTGCGCTGCAGTGGACGGACGACACGCCCGGTCACTACACGAACCCCTACCAGAACAGCAAGTACTTCACCACGACCAAGGTCCGTCTCTTCCGGGGAACCGAGGAGATCCCCGCCAACCAGGAACCACTGGCGTTCTACCCCACGTTCACGATGCTCCCGGAGAGGGCCACCTACCGGCTCGAGGCGGTCGAGACCCACGCACCGGGAGCCGTCGCGGGCGCGGTCAACCCGGTCCTGTTCACCTCGGCACCGCGAACGGACACCACGTGGACGTTCCAGTCCTACCGTTCGCTCAACCCGGCACCACGCGGCTACTCCTGCCACGGGCAGGCGACCAGTTGCCAGTTCCAGCCACTGATCCGCCTCCGCCACGACCTGCCGCTCGACCTCACGAACTCGGCACCGGCGGGCGAACCGTTCGTCTGGCACGTGCACGCCACGAACAGCACACCCGTGACCGTGGTGAAGGTGCAGTGGTCGGCGGACGGCGCGACCTGGCACCAGGCGGCGGTCCAGCCGAGCGGAGACCGGTGGCAGGCCACGATCGACAAGCCCAGCGGTGACGTGTGGTTGCGCACCGAGGCCAGGGACGGCGCCGGGAACACCGTCACGCAGACCGTCCAGAAGGCGTTCCGGACTCACTCCGGCGGCTGAGGTGGCGGTAGCAGGGAACCGGCACCTCGAGCCGCGGCGCGCAGACCCGCCTGGAAACGGGTCTGCGCGCCCAACTCCTCCATCAGCCGCTGCAGGCGGCGCTGGAACGTCCGATAGCTCAGCCCGAGCTGCTTGGCGATGCTCCGGTCCGGCAGCCCGGTGGCCAGCAACGCGAGCAGCCGCGCGTCCTCGATCAGCACCTCGCTGCTCGCGGGCCGGCCCGGCAGGGACAGCGGCACCGCGTCCTCCCACAGCGTGGCGAACAGTGCTCCGAGCGAGTCGAGCAACGCCGACCGGTACACGATCACCGCGCTCTCCAGCGTGGTCTCGGTGCTGTGCAAAGGGATGAGTCCCAGATGACCGTCCGCCAGGATCATCTTCGTCGGCGCGACGGCGACGACCCGCGCCTCCTCCCCCAGCGACAGCCCCATCTCCAGGTCGGCGCGCAGGTCGTGCAGCTCGAGCGCCCGGCGCTCGTAGATCCCGCGGAACCGGACGCCGCGGTTCAGCAGCTCCTCCTCCACCGGGTGCAACGACGTGGGAGCCTTGGCGTAGGGCGGCTTGTCGACGAAGCAGACCTCGTGCCGGGCGGTGCGCATGACCTGGTCGACGCGCCGCGAGATCGCCTCGGCGCCGTGCACGACCTCGACGAGGTCGGCGGGCGCGCGCACCGCGGCCGCGCGTTCGTACCGGGCCTGCAACTCCCCGGCCAGCACCCGGTCGCGCCGCAGGTCGTCCTCCCTGCGCAGGAAGTGCACGGCCAGCGCGACGTCCGGAGCCACCGCGATGTACAGCCCGTTGACCTCGTGGACGAACCCGAGGTCCGCCAACGACCTCAGCGCGGCGCGGACGGTCCTGTCCGCCAGATCTGTCGCGAGGCAGAGCTCGGTGACACCGAGCTGGTAGGAGCTCACCAGCGCCTCGTAGACCTTGTGTTCAGCCGGACGCAATCCGAGCACGCAGGCCAGTATGCCGACTTCGGCGCGGGGTGGCGCGGGGCCGGAACCGGGACGGCCTCACTCCCCGACGAGGTGCGCCTGCAGGTCGTCCACGAAACGGCTGAGCAGCCGGCCGAACGTCGCCCTGTCCTCCTCCGACCAGTCGGCGATCGCGTCACCGAACCAGCCGAGGATCGCCTCCAGGTAGCGCCCGGCCGCCGCCGCGCCCGCGTCCGTCAGCTCGACGAGACGCGCGCGCTGGTCGTCCGGATCGACGACGCGGCGGACCAGGCCGGCCCGCTCCAGGTCATGCAGGTGCCTCGTGACGTGCGGACCGACGACCTGCATCCGCGCGGCGATCTCCCCGACCCGCAGCGGCTTGCCGGCCATGCGCAGGGTGAGCAGCACGGTCAGGCCGGGACGGTCCAGCGGCAGGCCGACCGCCTCCATCGCGCGCTCGACCAACCGGCTGCGGTTGAGCACGGTGCCCAGTTGCATCAGGTGCGGCACCAGCGCCGCGGGGTCCAGGCCGTCGCTCATTTCACACCTTACTTACCTAACTTAGGTATACGCTTGGCTCAGTCGCTCGTCACCGTAGCGATCATCGCGGCCCGAAAAATGATACCTAAGTTAGTTATCTGGAGGGACCATGAGCTCTGTCCTGATCTCCGGCGCCAGCATCGCCGGCCCCGCGCTCGCGTTCTGGTTGCGGCGGCACGGCTTCGACGTGACCGTCGTCGAGAAGTCCCACACCCTGCGCGGCGGCGGCTACCCGATCGACATCCGCGGCACGGCGCTCGACGTGGTCCAGCGGATGGGTCTGCTCCCCCGGCTCAGGGAGGCCCACGTGGACACGCGCCGCATCACGTTCCTCGACGCCGACGGCAGCCAGGCCGCGTCGATCCACCCCGAGTCGCTCATCGGCGGTGACGGCACCGACCTGGAGGTCCGGCGCGGTGACCTCGCCGAAATCCTCTACGACACCGTGCGCCACGACGTCGAGTTCCTGTTCGACAACACCATCGTCTCGTTGGACGAGCACGACGGCGGAGTGGACGTGACGTTCCGCAGCGGCCTCCAGCGCACCTACGACCACGTGATCGGCGCTGATGGGCTGCACTCGAACGTGCGCGCGTTGACGTTCGGTCCGGAGGAGCAGTTCCACCGCTATCTCGGCTTCTGCTTCGCGGGCTTCACCCTGCCCAACCACCTGGACCTGCGGCAGGAAGCCGTGATGTGGAACGAACCCGGTCGCGGCGCCGTGCTGTACGCGGTGGGACCGGCCGAGAACGTGCACGGCTTCCTGAGCTTCTCGCGCGACGAGGCCCCGTTCGGCGCGTTCCGCGACCCGCAGGCCCAACGCGACCTGGTGGCGTCGGTCTTCGACGGGGACGGCTGGGAGGTGCCGCACATGGTCAAGGCCATGCAGGAGGCCGACGACCTGTTCTTCGACACGGTCAGCCAGATCCGCATGCCGCGCTGGTCGTCGGGCCGCGTCGCGTTGGTCGGTGACGCCGCCTACGCCCCGTCGTTCCTCACGGGCCAAGGGTCGAGCCTCGCGCTCGTGGGCGCCTACGTGCTGGCGGGCAACATGGCCGACTTCGGCGCGTACGAGCGCACGATGCGGCCGTTCGTCGAGGCGAACCAGGGCCTGGTGGACGTGGGCGACGCGGAACTGCTGCCCCGCACCGCCGAGACCCTCGCGGCTCGCAACGCCGCCCTGCACTCGCGCGAGACGTTGCCGGCCCCGGCCCCGCGGCCCGAACACTCGGCCCTCACGCTCCCGGACTTCAGCTAGGCACACAACAGGTTCTCCACAGGCGACTCACAGGAAGCAGCCGCACTCTGAGTCGCATGACCGACAACCACGACCGCGGCCTCCAGTTCGACCTCGCCACGCTGATCGGGCGCAGGCGGGCGTTGTCGCTGCTCGGCGGCGCAGGCCTCACGCTCGTGGCCTGCGCCCCGTCGACCACCACCGCGACGTCGACCACCACCACCGGCTCGTCCACGACCACCACGACCGCCGACGGCTCGCCGCTGGAGGCGATCCCCGAGGAGACCGCCGGCCCCTACCCCGGCGACGGCTCCAACGGCCCGAACGCGCTGACGCAGAGCGGCATCGTGCGTTCGGACATCCGCTCCAGCTTCGGGTCCTCGACCCGCACGGCCGAGGGCGTGCAGCTGACCATCGACCTGACGGTCAAGAAGGAGGACGGCAGCGCGTTCGCCGGCGCCGCGGTGTACCTGTGGCACTGCGACATCAACGGCGACTACTCGATGTACTCGGACCGCGTGAAGGACGAGAACTTCCTGCGCGGCGTCCAGGAGGCCGACTCCTCCGGCAGGCTGGAGTTCGTCAGCGTCTTCCCCGGCGCGTACTCGGGGCGCTGGCCGCACATCCACTTCGAGGTCTACCCGAGCCTCGCCGAGGCGACCAGGGCGGGCAACAAGATCACGACCTCGCAGCTCGCGTTGCCCGAGACGACGTGCAAGGAGGTCTACGGCACGACCGGCTACACGCAGAGCGTCCGGAACATGTCGAGGACCTCGCTGGAGCAGGACATGGTGTTCCGCGACGGGGTGGACGAGCAGATGGCCACGATGTCGGGCAACGCCCAGTCCGGCTACACCGCCTCACTGACCTTCGCGGTGCAGGGCTAGCCACAGTTCCGCGCGCAGGCCGGGCGAGTCGAGCGAGCGCCCCAGGGCCTGCTCGGCCTTCCGCACCCGGTTCCTCAGGGTGTGGCGGTGCACGCCGAGCTGTGCCGCCGCCGGGTCCCAGGCGCCGTGGTGGGTCAGCCAGACCCGCAGCGTCTCGCGGGTCTCGGGGTCGAGCGGCCCGAGCAGCGCGTCCGCGAACCCTTCCGGGACCTCGAGGCTGCCCGCGAGGTCCTCGAACCGGCGCACACCCGCCTGACGCGCCTGACAGGCCTCGCGGTAGCCGCGCGCCACCTCGGTGATGTCCACTTCGGACGACGCGGTGCCGTCGAAGTGCTGTGCCAGGACGACTATCCGGCCGTCGTGCTCGGCCCAGAACCCGCCCTCGGGCGGCTCGTCGGCGAGGAAGACGCGGAAGCGCTCGGGCAGGCCGTCGACCGGGATCCCGTTCAGCAGCAACCGGAACTGGCCCGCGCGCAGCTCCCGATGCGCCGCGTCGACGGCGTCGTTCTGCGCCAGGGCGAGGGTGAGCAGCGAGGCCGCGGTGTTCACGATGCCCGGATCCGGGCTCGCGGCACCGACCGCCAGCACACCCCGGGCACGGCTGCCGAGCACCTGGAGGAACACGTGCACGCCGTCGAGCTCGAACGCGGCGCTGGCGAGTCCGCCCGCCGTCCTCAGCCGGGCGAGCTCGCCGGTCAGGTCGGGGACGAGGCGCAGGTTGTGCGCGTGGACGGGCTCCCCCGCCGCGTCGAGCAGCACGACCCAGCCGTCGACCCACTGCCCGAGCCGCCGCACCACACCGGCCACACCACCCCGCACGGCCGCCCGGCTCAACGCCCGTTGCGCCTCGCTCATCCGCGTCAGTGCCGCGTACTCGTCCGCGGCGAGTGTCTTCGACACCGCCTTGCTGATCGCGATGAACGGCACCTCGCGCGGCACCTCGACCAGGCCCAGTCCCGCCCCGGCGGCCGCTTCCACCAGTTCGGGCGGCACGACGTCGTGGCCCAGTCCCGTACCGAAACCGAGCCCGACCACGCCCGCCCGCACGAGCCGTTCGACGTACTCGGCGCCGACCACGGCCAGCCCCGTCGTCAGGAGCAGCTCGCCGCCTTCCAGGAACGGCGTGGGGTCCGCGAGCTCGGTGCCGTGCACCCAGCCGACGGGCCTCGACACGTCCCCGGCCAGCACCGGGAGCCGCAGCGTCCGAGCCAGGTCCCGCAGCGTGATGGGCATGTGCCAGTTTGTACAACCTCAACCGCGAAGACCGCCATTTCAGCCACTGCGCGCCGCGTTGACCAGGGCCATGCTGAGCACATGACCCGACTGCGCACCGCGATCCCCGGTCCCAAGTCGCTGGAACTCCAGGCGCGGCGCAAGGGTGCCGTCGCCACCGGAGTCGGCTCGACGCTGCCCGTCTACATCGACTCCGCCGACGACGGCCTGCTGGTCGACGTCGACGGCAACCAGCTCATCGATCTCGGCTCCGGCATCGCGGTGACGAACGCGGGCAACCCCGCGCCCGCCGTCGCCGAGGCGGTGCACGCGCAGATCGACAGGTTCAGCCACACCTGTTTCATGATCACGCCGTACGAGAGCTACCTCGAGGTCTGCGAGGCGTTGAACGAGCTCACGCCGGGCGAGCACGAGAAGCGGTCGGTGCTGTTCAACTCCGGCGCGGAGGCCGTCGAGAACGCGGTCAAGATCGCCCGGCACGTCACCGGCAGGCAGGCCGTCGTGGTGTTCGACCACGGCTACCACGGCCGCACGAACCTCACGATGGCGTTGACGGCCAAGAACATGCCGTACAAGCACCGGTTCGGACCGTTCGCGCCCGAGGTCTACCGCGTGCCGGGGTCCTACCCGCTGCACGACGGCCTCACCGGTGCCGAAGCCGCGGCCAGGGCGATCGCGGCGATCGAGAAGCAGGTCGGCGCGGACAACACCGCCGCCCTCGTGATCGAGCCGATCCAGGGCGAGGGCGGGTTCGTCGAGCCCGCCGAGGGCTTCCTGCCGGCGATCGCGCAGTGGTGCCGTGACCGCGGCGTGCTGTTCGTCGCCGACGAGATCCAGACGGGCTTCTGCCGCACCGGCTCGTGGTTCGCGCTCGACCACGAGGGTGTGGTGCCGGACCTGATCACCACGGCCAAGGGCATCGCGGGCGGCCTGCCGCTCGCCGCCGTGACCGGTCGCGCCGAGATCATGGACGCCGTGCACGTCGGCGGCCTCGGCGGCACCTACGGCGGCAACCCGGTGGCCTGCGCCGGCGCTCTGGGCGCCATCCGCACGATGCGCGAGCGCGACCTCAACGCGGCCGCCCGCCGCATCGAGGAGACGGTGCTGGGCCGTCTCCGGGCGATCGCGGAGAAGACCGACGTCATCGCGGACATCCGCGGCCGCGGCGCGATGCTCGCCATCGAGTTCACCGAACGCACGCCCGACGTCGCCGCACGCGTCGCGAAAGCGTGCCACGAACAGGGTGTCGTCGTGCTGACGTGCGGCACCTACGGCAACGTGATCCGCTTGCTGCCACCGTTGGTCATCCCGGACGACCTGCTCGCCGAAGGTCTCGACGTGCTCGAAGGAGCCCTGCTCGCATGATCGACTTCCACACCGCCGCCGACGTCGAGAACGCCGTCGCGAAGGCTTCCGCCGTCGCTCCCGAACTCGCCGCGCTGCCCGCGCACCGCCGCGCGTCCGCTCTGGACCACGTCTCGCGCCGGCTGGCCGAACGCGCCGAGGAGTTCGCGCAGGCCATCAACGACGATTCGGGCAAGCCGCTGAAGTGGGCGCGCGTCGAGGTGACCCGCGCGATCTCCACGTTCCGCTGGGCGTCCGAGGAGGCGCGCCGGTTCTCCGGTGAACTGCAGCGCCTCGACACCGACCCGTCCGCCGAGGGCCGCCTCGCCCTGGTCCGCCGGGTACCGCGCGGCCCGGTGCTGGGCATCGCGCCGTTCAACTTCCCGCTGAACCTGGTGGCGCACAAGGTGGCACCGGCCATCGCCGTCGGCGCCCCCATCGTGCTGAAGCCCGCGCCCGCCACGCCGAAGGTCGCGTTCCTGCTCGCCGACCTGTTCGCCGAGACGGACCTGCCGGACGGCGCGTTCTCGGTCCTGCACCTGTCCAATGAGGACACCGCCGCGCTGGTCGAGGACCCGCGCCTGCCCGTGGTGTCGTTCACCGGCTCCGGCCCGGTCGGCTGGGGCATCAAGGACCGCGTGCCGCGCAAGCACGTGACGCTCGAACTCGGCGGCAACGCGGCCGCGATCGTCGCGCCGGACTGGCAGGACGTCGAGTTCGCGGCACAGCGCATCGCCACGTTCGCGATGTATCAGGCGGGCCAGTCGTGCATCTCGGTGCAGCGCGTCTTCGTGCACACCGACCTGTACGACGCGATCTCGGAGGCCGTGGTGCGGCACGTCGCCAAGCTCGACGTGGCGGGCGACGTCGGCCCGTTGATCAACGACGCCGCCGCCGACCGCGTCGAGGAGTGGGTGCGCGAGGCGTCGGCCACGGTTCTCACCGGCGGCACCCGCGACGGCCGCACCTACGCGCCGACCGTGCTGACGGACGTGCCGGAGGACTCGAAGGTCAACGCCGAGGAGGTCTTCGGCCCGGTCGTGACGCTGACCCGCGTGGACGGCGTCGAGGAGGCGTTCGACCGCGTGAACGCGTCGCGCTACGGCCTGCAGGCGGGCCTGTTCACCACGGACGTGCGACTCGCTTTCCGCGCCGCGCAACGACTCCAGGTCGGCGGCGTGATCGTCGGCGACGTGCCGAGCTACCGCGCGGACCAGATGCCGTACGGCGGCGTGAAGGAGTCCGGCACCGGCCGGGAGGGCCTGCGCGCAGCCATGGAGGACCTGACCGAACCACGCGTGCTCGTCCTGACCGGCCTGGAGCTGTGACCCCCGCACTCCTCCGACGCGCGAGGCGCACTTGACCTTGACTGCGATGATCTGCACGTGGCCGTCACGATCAGGGATGTCGCTCGCCAGGCTCAGGTCTCCGTCTCGACGGTCTCGCGCGCGCTCAGCGCACCGGGCCTGGTGAAGGAGGCCACCCGCCAACGCGTCCTGGAGGTCGTCGCCGGCCTCGGTTACCAGCCGAACCGCGCGGCACGCAGCCTGATCACCGGCCGCACCGGCAACCTCGGCATCGTGGTGCCCGACCTGCTCAACCCGTTCTTCCCGTCGGTCCTGCGGGGAGTGCAGACGAGGGCGGGCGAGGCGGGCACCTCGGTGTTCTTCACCGACAGCAGGGAAGACCCCGACACCGAGGCACAGCTGGTGCGCACGATGTCCGCGCAGGTCGACGGCGTGGTCCTGTGCGCCTCACTGCTCTCCGACGACACCATCGCCGAGCTGGCGGCACTCACCCCGCTGGTGCTCATCAACCGCATCGTGCCGGGCGTCTCGTCCGTCCTGATGGACAGCGCCTCGGGCATGGACCAGGTCGTGACGCACCTGGAAGCGTTGGGCCACAAGCACCACGCCTACCTAGGCGGCCCGGCAGCGGCGTGGTCGAACAACCGCAGGATCCAGGGCCTGGCAGGCCGAGCGCATCTGCTCGGCTCGTTCGACCCGAACTTCGACGGCGGCTACCGGGCAGCGGAACAGGCACTCGAGACGGGCGCGACGGCGTTCATCGCCTACAACGACCTCATCGCCCTGGGCGCACTCGCCCACCTGGCGGAACGCGGCATCAAGGTGCCGGACGAGATCAGCGTGACGGGCTTCGACGACATCCTCTACGCCACCATGTGCTCCCCGCCCCTGACGACGGTCCACATGCCGACGGAAACCGCGGGCGAGGTCGCCGTTGACCTGCTCGCCACTCTCCTCGACGGCGGACCCGCCGAGCACCGGGAACTCCCGACGACACTCGTAGTGCGTGGAAGCACGGCCAAACCTCGGATGTCGGTCTGACTCCCGGCAGCATGACCGGAACCTGACGGAGACCCTGCCCGCCGACACGGGTAGGACGGATCCCTCAGGCGTGAATCACCCATTCGACGCGACCGCATTCATCACGGTGAACACGCGACCACGTCGAGTGATCTCTAGTCGTACCCGCGAACGTGCCCGTCCTCGTCGGCGAGAATGTCGTAGCCATCCATGCGAAGCTCCTTCCACCACTAGTCGACCAACAAACAGTAGAGCCTCAGCCGCGTCCTGTGGAGTGAATTTACGCCGCAACCGGGGTAGTCAACGCTAACCCAAAGGAGTCGCAGGGACACCATGCTCATCGCAATCGTGACAACCACAGCCCTGCTCCTCCCCACACCCCCCACCAGCACCGATCCGGTGGCCACCACGGTGCACACCATCAACACCTACCGCGCAATGCACGGCGCGCCACCCCTCTCACTCGATTCCGAAGTGTCAAGAACGGCGCAAGAATGGGCGGACCACCTCCAGTCCACAAACCGATTCGAACACCGACCTCACAACCCCTACGGCGAGAACCTCTACGAGACCGGCCACAACCGATCAATCGATTCAGCGGCAGCCGACGCCCTCGAGGACTGGTACCGCGAATCCCGCCGCTACGACTACTCCGAGGAGATGACGCAGTCGAACGTCGACCTCTCACTCCTGCACTTCACCGCGATGGTGTGGAAGTCGTCCGACCGGGTGGGCGTGGGCCTGGCCCGGGGCCGCAACGGCACCTACGTGGTCGTCAACTTCGCGGCACGCGGCAACACGCTGAACCGCTTCCGGGCGAACGTGCACCCACCGACCGAGAGCTGAGGGCGGTGGGGACGGGTTGGGACAGACGCGAAGCCGAAGGCGAGCCGTGCGATCGGTGCGATGCCGCAGGCGAGCCGTCCTGAGCAAAGAGGAACCGGCGGTGGGGTCCCATCACGAGTCGCGCCACCATCAGCCTGCCCGCGGCGCTACCCCCTGATCAGATTGCCGGGGTCTGGAGCAGAGCCCCAGGGGAAGCACGCAAGGCGACCAGGCCACACGCAACAGCGACCACCCGCACAAGCAGCCGACCTCTCACCGCAACCCAGCAGTCTCCGTAACCGCCCTCAAAGCCGCCACCACAGCAGAAAACGGCGGCAACCCAGGCCTCCCACCAGCCCCAGGCCCATCCCCCAACCACCGCACCCCACCCCCATCGATCCGGGAGGGCGGCAAAGGCACCAACGTCCCCAACCGATGAGTGAGGGCTCCCCGAGCCCGCAACCGAATCAGGTTCACCTGAGAGGCGGAATCCGCGGACTCGGTGAGAAGCAACCACCTCTCCGCACGCCCAGCGGCAGGCAACACCACCACAGGCCCACCAAGGAGCCGCACGGACAGGTACTGCTGCACCTCGGCCCCAACCCCGGCCGGCATCTCCACAGCGGACACCACGGCATCGGTGGTCAGCAGCAACCGGTTCTCCGACCGCAACACCAACCACCCCCACTCCGCATACCGCTCCAACGCCCCGGCAAACGTCTCAAGCCGCGGCAGGACCTCCGACGACAGGGCTTCGGACGGCAGTACTCCCTCAGGCGAGCTCATCGATCTCACCCTCACTCATCTCGGTGCGGTGTAACTCCGATCACACGATTTGACTACCCACCACCACAAAATTCACTATCGGCGCGCCATCGTCATACTCGAACGGGGCTGGAGCACGTGAGTCACCTGCGGGAACGGCATGTCACCATGATCGCGCTGGGTGGCGTGATCGGAGCGGGTCTGTTCGTCGGGACCGGGGCGGGCATCGCGCTCGCCGGGCCGGCTGTCCTGATCTCCTTCGCGTTCGCCGGGCTCCTGGCGCTCCTCGTCCTGCGGATGCTCGGCGAGATGGCGGCCGAGCACCCGAGTGGCGGCGCGTTCTCGGTGCACGCGGAGAAGGCGATCGGGCCGTGGGCCGGGTTCACGGTCGGCTGGACCTACTGGGCCGCGGTGGGTGTGGTGCTCGCCGTCGAGGCGACCGGGGCGGCGAAGATCGCCTCGACATGGCTCCCCGCGGTGCCGCAGTGGACGTGGGTGCTCGTCTTCATGTCGGCGCTGACCGCGGTGAACCTCGTGAACGTGCGCAGCTTCGGCGAGTTCGAGTTCTGGTTCGCGGGGCTCAAGGTCGCCGCGATCGTGCTCTTCCTCCTGCTCGGCCTGGCGGCCATCGCGGGCATCGGGTTCGACTCCCCCGGCACCGCGAACCTGGAGGACTTCCTGCCCAACGGGTGGGGCGGCGTGGTGGCCGGTTTCATGGTCACCGTGTTCGCGTTCGGCGGGCTGGAGGTCGTCACGATCGCCGCCGCGGACGCCGAAGACCCGAAGCAGGCCGTCAAGAAGGCCGTGCGGACGTCCATGACGCGGCTGCTGGTCTTCTACCTCGGCTCGATGGCGGTGGTGGTGACCCTGCTGCCGTGGAACGACTCCGAGGTCGGCGCGAGCCCGTACGTCGCCGTGCTCAACCGGCTCGGCATCCCCGCGGCCGGGCAGATCATGAACGTCGTCATCTTCGTGGCGCTGCTGAGCGCCATCAACGCCACCCTCTACGGCGCCGCGCGCATGCTCAGCTCGCTCGCCGAGCGCGGTGAGGCACCGAAAGCCTTGCTGCTCAAGAAGAACGGGGTTCCCCGCAACGCCGTGCTCGCGTCGGTCGCGTTCGGATTCTTCTCGGTGCTGCTCAACTACCTCTGGCCGGACACGGTGTTCCTGCTGCTGCTCAACGCCGTGGGCTCGGCCCTGCTGGTCGTCTGGGCGTTCATCGCCGTCTCGCAGCTCCGGCTGCGCCGCGGCACCCGGAACCCGGCCGTTCCCATGTGGGGTTACCCGTACCTGTCTTGGTTGGCGCTCGCGGCGATCGTCACGGTCATCGTGCTGATGCTGAGCGACGAGCAGGCCCGCGTCCAGATCCTGTCCACGGGCGTGCTCGTCGCCGCCATCGCGGCGGTGGCGCTCATCAGGTCAGCGGTCCGCCGCAACGGGGAGAAGATCAGTCGGTGATGTTCTTCAGCCGGTAGGGCTTGTACTTCGAGTCCGTCAGGCCGTACGTGAGCACGCGGTGGTCGGTGCCGTGGCCACCGCGCTGCTCGTACGCCAGGTACTGCGACCTGTCGTCCGCAGTCCACTTCTCGAAGATCACGACGTGCCGGAATTCCTCGCCGGGTTCGTCGACCGGGTCGATGAGGAGATCACCCGGCTGCAGATCGGCGACCTCGATCGGCGTGGTGTATTCGTCGGTTGCGAGAACAACGGTGTTCGGACCGCCCTGGGGATTCGCATTGTCCAGCAGGGCGGCCATCGAGACGAAACCCGAACAGTCCTGCCGATACCCGTCCGTCCAGTACTCCGTCATGCTGTACGGCACCTGCGCGCCACCGTTCGCGGTCAGCCACGTCGCGGCCCGTTGGAGCAGCTCACCCCTGCTGATCTGCGCTTCCGGCACCGCAGACGCCGCGGGAGCACCCACGAGGACGAGCGCGAAGAATGCGGCGATCAACGTTGAAATGAATTTCACGACTTCCCCCTGCATCGACAAGAGCGGATTTCGCAGCTCCAACCGAACACAGCCGAGAAGTGGAGGTCAAGAACACCGGCGGGTAAACCACCCGCACCGGCGAATTAGTGGTGTGTCCCAGAAGGTCGGCGAGGTGATCCACGCTCAGCAGGGCGCCTCGCGGCAACCTTCTGCGCCACACCACTACGCCGAGCGGCTCTGCGGGCTCAGCAGTTCGTTGATGGAATCGAGCGAGATCCCGAGGGCGCCGGCGAGCGCGGCGATGGTGAAGAACGACGGCGTGGGTGCGCGTCCCGTCTCGATCTTGCGCACGGTCTCGGCGGACAGGCCCGCGCGGGCCGCGATCTCGACCATGCTCTCGTCACCGCGGGCGTCCCGCAGCAACTGACCGAGCCGCCTGCCGCGATCCCGTTCCAGTGACGTCAGGGGGATGCGCACCATGCCTGCGGATTCTACGCGAACCAGACGCTCCGGGTGACGTGAGAAAAGTCCGTTGCACGGCCCCGCGATCACGACATAGGTTCGAAGTACACAAGAGAGGAGGTGGTCCAAAGTTGTATAGCTACAGGACTCGTGAGGTGGCTGTCCGCTAGGACCGCCTTTGGTGACGCCTAGTCGTAAACCCAGGCAGCCACCCGACCCCCGGACTTCGAGCGCTGGTCCCGCTCGGCCTGCTCGCGCAGGAGTCGTCCGGGGGTTGTCCCGTTTCCGGGCCCTGTCAGGCCCGCGCAGCCGCCTTCTGGACGGCCACCAGGTCCGCCACGAACGCGTCGAACGACTCGCGGAAGTCCTCCGCCCGCACGACCGACGACGGGTGCACCGTCACCCCGACCCGCAGCCCGTCGTGCTCCAGCACCTCGCCCCGGTGCCCGGTGAGCTTGAACGAGGGCCCCAGCACGGCCTTGGCCGCCACGGCGCCCAGCACGACGACGAGCCGGGGCCCCACCACCCGGATCTCCTCACGCAGCCACGGGAAGCACGCCACGACCTCGCCACGCCGGGGCGTCTGGTGGATCCGGCGCTTGCCCCGCTCGACGAACCTGAAGTGCTTCACCGCGTTCGTCAGGTACGTCTTCGCCCGGTCGATCCCGGCGGCGTCCAGTGCCTTGTCCAGCAGCCGCCCGGCGGGCCCGACGAACACGTGGCCCTCGGTGTCCTCGCGGTCACCGGGACACTCCCCCACCATCATCAGCTCCGCCGGCACCGGCCCCTCGCCGAACACCGTCTGTGAGGCGTCGCGGTGCAGATCGCACCCCCGGCACCCGGCGGCGGCCGAACGCAACGCCGCCCAGTCCTTCCCCTCGGGGACGAACTGGGCGGCGCCGGTGTCCTGGCTACTTGTCCGAGCGGAAGGCATCCTTGACCTTCTCGCCGGCCTGCTTCAGAGCGCCCTTGGCCTGCTCCGCGCGGCCCTCGGCCTGCCACTGCTCGTTGTCCGTGGCGTCGCCGACAGCTTCCTTGGCGCGGCCCTTGAGCTCCTCTGCCTTGTTGCTGATCTTGTCGTCGGCACCCATGGATCAGGCTCCTTCACTAGCGGTCGACTACGTTGTTCGGTTACCCGGCGAGCACGGTCTGAAACAGTTGATAAGGTGATCACTCGCGGTTGAGAACCCAGCCGCAAGCCGATGTGACGGCTTGCCCTGGGTGTGCCCGCCCTTCGCAATGCGCTCCAGAGCAGTCGTCCGTCGCATCGGCATGCCGCTGTGACCGAACGACGTGAAAGGAGCCGGCGGTGTCGTCCGCGAGAATCACCGCCCTCGAGGCCGAGGTGGCGGGGCTGCGCAAGGCTCTGGTGTCCCGGACAGTCATCGGGCAGGCCACGGGCCTGATCGCCGCACGCAAACCCTGCACACCCCAGCAGGCCTTCCAGCTGCTGGTGCACATATCCCAGCACCACAACATCAAGCTGCACGTCGCCGCCGACCGGCTGGTCACGGCGTTCGTGCAGGCGCACCTCGGGCGGCCCGTCGACCTGGCCGATCAGATGCTGTGGGATCACGTCGACGCGACCACCGCGAACGATTCCGGTGAGAGCGACGACGGGATCGCCGAGGAGGTCAGCAGCACGTCTCCCTGAGGCAGCGGGACGGGGGACGTGCTGAGGTTCACCACCACGCGGGTCGTCCCGCGGTGCAGCACCAGGCACTCCCCGTCCTGTTCGACCACGAACCTGTCCAACCGCGGATCGGCCAGCTCCGGGCGGGAGCGCCGCAACGCGATCAACGCACGGTAGGTGTCCAGGACGACGCCGTGATCCCCTTCGCGCACCTCGTCCCAGCGCAGCCGCGAGTTCTCGACGGTCTGCGGGGACATCGGGTCCGGAACGTCCGATTCTCCCCATCCGTGCCGGGAGAACTCACGCCGCCTGCCGGTCCGGACGGCCTCGGCGAGGCCTGGATCCGGGAACGACGCGAAGAACTGCCAGGGCGTCGAGGCCGCCCACTCCTCCCCCATGAAGATCATGGGCGTGTAGGGCGAGCACAGCACGATTGCCGCCGCACACAACAACTTTCCCGTCGACACGGACGCGGACAACCGGTCGCCGGTGGCGCGGTTGCCGATCTGGTCGTGGTTCTGGCTGTACGCGAGGAACCGGTAGCCGGGGATCAGCGCCGTGTCGACCGGCTTGCCGTGGTGCTTCTCCCGGAACGACGACCAGGTGCCGGCGTGGAAGAACACCTTCTCCAGCGTGTTCTTCAGCGCCCCTGGCGCCGCGAAGTCCTCGTAGTAGCCGAAGGTCTCGCCGGTCAGCGCGACGTGCAGGGCGTGGTGCAGGTCGTCGGACCACTGCGCCTGCAGGCCGTAGCCGCCGCCTTCCCGTGCCGTCACGAGCTTGGCGTCGTTCAGGTCGGACTCGGCGATCAGCGTGAGCGGGCGGCCCAGCGACGCCGAGAGCGCGTCCACCTCGACGGCCAGCTCCTCTAGGACGTGCACGGCCCGCTGGTCCGCCAGCGCGTGCACGGCGTCGAGCCGCAGCCCGTCGACGTGGAAGTCCCGCAGCCACTGCAGCGCGTTGTCGAGGACGTACCGGCGCACCTCGTCGGAACCCGGTCCGTCGAGGTTCAGGCCGGGGCCCCAGTCGTTGCGCCCGGCGAAGTACGGCCCGAACCTGTCGAGGTACGCACCGGACGGCCCGAGGTGGTTGTAGACCACGTCGAGCAGCACGGCGAGCCCTCGGGCGTGGCAGGCGTCGACGAACCGCTTGAACCCGTCGGGACCGCCGTACGGCTCGTGGACGGCACCCCACAGGACGCCGTCGTAGCCCCAGCCCTCGACCCCGTCGAAGCTGTTGACCGGCATGACCTCGACGAACGTGATGCCGAGGTCCACCAGGTGGTCCAGCCTGCCGATGGCGGCGTCGAACGTGCCCTCCGGCGTGAACGTGCCGATGTGCAGCTCGTAGATCACGCCGCCCTGCAGCGGGCGGCCGGTCCACGCGCCGTCGGTCCACTCGAAGTCGTGCCGGTAGACGCGGGACGCCTCGTGCACGCCGGCGGGCTGCCACAGCGACCGGGGATCCGGGTACGCCTTGCCCTCGATGACGAACGCGTAGTCGGTGCCCTCCGCGTCGGAGAACCACCAGTCACCGTCGCGCTTCATCTCCTGGTCGACGCCGTCGACCCGCACGTGCACCGACTCGGGCGCGGGCGCCCAGACGGAGAAGCTCACTGATCCCCCTGCACCAGCAGCGCTACCGGATAGGTGTCGAGCAACGAGGCCAGGTCCTCGGTCGCCGGCCGTCCCGTGAGGACGTCGGTCCACTTCGCACCCGGCAACGGCAGAACCGTGTCCTGCCAGCCCTTCTGCTCCAGCCCGACCGGCAGCCGCGTGGCCACCGTGATCACGCCGGAGCGCTGGAACGCCAGCACGTGCTCGGCAGCGGGACCTTCCGCGCGCAGCGGCCGGTACCCGTGCAGGCCGCGCTTGCGGACCTGCAACGCCTTGTGCACCACGAGGAGCTTGGCCGCGCCCGAGTCGTCGACCTCCGGCAGCCAGCCGGATTCGAGGCGCTCCAACAGGTCCCGGCGCACCTCGTAGTCGACCGGGCGGCGGTTGTCCGGGTCGACGAGCGAGAAGTCCCACAGCTCGGTGCCCTGGTACACGTCCGGCACGCCGGGCGCGGTGAGCTGGACGAGCTTCTGTCCGAGCGAGTTGACCCAGCCGGGCGCCTTGATCCGTTCGGCGAAGGAGGCGACCTCGGGCTCGTTCAACGCCTTCGCGGGCCACGCGGCCACCTCGGCGTCGAAGTCCTCGTCGCGGTCGACCCACGACGTCTTGATCTTCGCCTCGCGCGACGCCTTCTCGAGGTACGCGCCCAGGCGTTCCTCGGTGAGCGGCCACGCGCCGACGACCGACTGCCAGGCCAGGCGGTTCAGCGTCGGCTCGGAGATGCCGTACTTCCCGGTCATCGCGGCCTCGAACGCCAGGTACTCGTCCGGGATCTCGGCCAGCACCGCGAGCCGCGCCCGGACGTCCTCCGAGCGCTTGGTGTCGTGCGTCGACAGGGCGGTCATGGCGAGCGGCTCCGCGGCCTCGCGCCGCGCGGCCCGCTGGTGGAACTCCTCCACCGACAGGCCGAACCGGTCCGGCGACCCGCCGACCTCGTTGAGCGCCACGAAGTTCGTGTACCGGTAGAACGCCGTGTCCTCGGTGCCCTTGGCGACGACCATGCCGGAGGTCTGCTGGATCCTCGTGGCCAGCTCTCCGTGCGGATCGGCGCGGACCTGCTCGTCCAGCGCCCGCACGGCAGGCGACTTGCTCAGCCTGACCGCCGTCTCCCAGTACCGCAGGCCTTCCGGCAGGTACGACCGGTACACCGGGAAGTTGACCATCACCTCGGCGACGGCCTTGCAGGCGTCGGAGAACTCCACGCCCTGCACGAGCCGCGCGATCCGGCGCACCTCGGCCACCAGGATCGAGTCCGCGACCTGCTGCCGCGAGGCGTGCTCGACCTCGTGGAAGTTGCCCGCGAACGCGTCGGTCAGCGGGAGGAACACGCCGCAGAACTCGCGCAACGCGTCGTACCCCGTCGTGCCGTCGACCGGCCAGCTCTGCGGCAGCTCCTCGTCCGGGCCGAGGATTTTCTCCACGACCAGCCAACCGTCGAAGTGCTCACGCAGCCGCCGGAAGTACCCGCCTGGGTCGGCGAGCCCGTCCGGGTGGTCGATGCGCAACCCCGTGACACCCCACGACAGCACCGCGCGGTGCGTCGCCTCGAACACCTCCGGGTCCTCGACCCGGATGGCGGCGAGCTCGGTGATGTCGAAGAACCTGCGGTAGTTCAGCTCGGTGTTGCCGCGCCGCCAGTTCGCCTTGACGTAGTGCTCGTGCACCTCGTCCTCGGCGTCCTCCGCGAGCACGGGCAGCAGCACCTTGCCCGAGGACCAGTCGATGTCGAAGTACCGCGCGTACTGCGAGGCCTGCCCGTGTTCGAGGACGTCCTCCCACCACGGGTTCGGCACGACCATGTGGTTCGGCACGATGTCGACGACCAGGCCGAGGTCGAGCTCCCGCAGCCTCTTCTGCAGCTCCTCCCTGCCCTCGTCACCACCCAGCTCGGGCCGCGCGCGGGTCGGGTCCACGACGTCGTAGCCGTGCGTGGACCCCTCCCGCGCGTCGAGCATCGGCGACGCGTACAGCGCGCCGACGCCCAGGCGCGCCAGGTAGTCCGCGACGGCTGTGGCGTCGGCGAAGGTGAAGGACGGGGTGAACTGGACGCGGTACGTCGAGGACGGCGCGCCCATCAGCCCACCCGCTGCAGCACGACGAGCGACCGCGCGGTGAGGTTCAGCGTCTCCCCCGCCGCGATGGGCTTCTCGCCCTTGCCGACCTCACCGGTCGCGGTGTCCACGACGACCCTCCACTCAGGACCGTACTCGGCGTCCGGCAACGTCACCTGGATGTCCTCGTGGTGGGCGTTGAACGCCATCAGGAACGAGTCGTCGACCACGCGCATGCCGCGCGAGTCGAGGTCGGGGATGCCCTCGCCGTTGAAGAAGACGACGATGCACTTGCCGAAGTCGTCCTCCCAGTTCTGCTCGGTCATCTCCTCGCCCGACGGGGTGAACCACGCGATGTCGCGCAGCTCCTCGCCCTTGCGGATCGGGCGGCCGGCGAAGAACCGGCGGCGCCGGAACACCGGGTGCGCCTTGCGGAACGCCGTCAGCGCCGAGGTGAACTCCATCAGCTCCGAGTTGGCCTCGAGCAGCGACCAGTCCACCCAGGACACCTCGTTGTCCTGGCAGTAGGCGTTGTTGTTGCCGTTCTGCGTGCGGCCGAACTCGTCGCCGTTCACGATCATCGGCACGCCCTGCGCGAGCACCATGGTCGCCATCAGGTTGCGCCGCTGGCGCCGCCGGAGGGTGAGAACCTCCTCGTCGTCCGTCGGCCCCTCGACGCCGCAGTTCCAGGACCGGTTGTGGCTCTCGCCGTCCTGGTTGTTCTCGCCGTTGGCCTCGTTGTGCTTCTCGTTGTACGACACCAGGTCGTTCAGCGTGAAGCCGTCGTGCGCGGTGACGAAGTTGATCGACGCGTACGGGCGGCGGCCGTCGTCCTGGTAGAGGTCGGACGACCCGGTGATGCGCGACGCGAACTCGCCGAGCGTCGCCGGCTCACCGCGCCAGAAGTCGCGGACGGTGTCGCGGAACTTGCCGTTCCACTCGGTCCACAGTGGAGGGAAGTTGCCGACCTGGTAGCCACCGGGACCGACGTCCCACGGCTCCGCGATCAGCTTGACCTGCGACACCACCGGGTCCTGCTGCACGACCTCGAAGAACGTCGCCAGCCTGTCCACGTCGTAGAACTCGCGCGCGAGCGTCGCCGCGAGGTCGAAGCGGAAGCCGTCGACGTGCATCTCGGTGACCCAGTACCGCAGCGAGTCCATGATGAGCTGCAGCGTGTGCGGCGAGCGCACGTTCAGCGAGTTGCCGGTGCCCGTGTAGTCCGTGTAGTACTGCGGGTCGTCGTCCACGAGCCGGTAGTACGACTCGTTGTCGATGCCGCGCATCGACAGCGTCGGGCCGAGGTGGTTGCCCTCCGCCGTGTGGTTGTAGACGACGTCGAGGATGACCTCGATGCCCGCCTGGTGCAGGGCGCGGACCATGCCCTTGAACTCCTGCACCTGGTTGAGCGGCAGCGCCGCGTAGCCGTCGTGCGGCGCGAAGAAGCCGATCGTGTTGTAGCCCCAGTAGTTGCTGAGGCGCCGCTCGATCAGCGTGTGATCGCTGATGAACTGGTGCACCGGCATGAGCTCCACGGCGGTGACGCCCAGCTTGGTGAGGTGGTCGATCATCACCGGGTGTGCGAGGCCCGCGTACGTGCCCCGCAGGCGCGGCGGGATCTCCGGGTGGTCGATCGTGAGACCGCGGACGTGCGCCTCGTAGATGACGCTCTCGTTGTACGGCGTCCTGGGCAGCCTGTCGTTGGTCCAGTCGAAGAACGGGTTCACCACGACGGACTTCGGCACGTGCGGCGCGGAGTCGTCGTCGTTGCGCTCGTCCGGCGAGCCGAACTTGTACCCGTAGAGCGACTCGTCCCAGGCGAGGCCGTTGGAGATGGCCTTGGCGTACGGGTCGATGAGCAACTTGTTGGGGTTGCACCGCAAGCCCCTGGCGGGGTCGTGCGGGCCGTGCACGCGGTAGCCGTACCGCTGCCCCGGACCGACACCCAGCAGGTAACCGTGGTGGACGAAGCCGTCCACCTCCGGCAGCCTCACGCGGGTCTCCGTGCCGTCCTCGTCGAAGAGGCAGAGCTCGACGTACTCCGCGACTTCGGAGAAAAGAGCGAAATTGGTGCCCACGCCGTCATATCCAGCGCCAAGCGGGTAGGGCCTTCCAGGCCAGGGTCGCACGATGCTGTTGCTCCTCGTCACAAACGGCGGACTACCCGTCGACCCTATCCACCTAACCCTGGTCTGGCATCACACTCGCGTGTGCAAGAACGCAGCGCCGCGCGACGACTCCCGGCACGGCTGAGGGGCGCGCGGCAGCGCCCGAGCCCTCGCCGGACCGGGCACGCTCCGGCAGGCCTGAGTTCGACGTGCTCCGGTGGACGACCACCGGCAGCGGGTCAGACCGCTCCGTGCGCCAGCACCAACTGCCCACGTGCGGCCATGAGCAACGTCCGCGCCTCCTGGATCTCCACGTACTTCAGGTGTTCACAAGCGGCCTCCGCGCACGCCAGCGCGTGCTGCAGGGCGGGGTTGCCCTCCACCACGGGACCTGCGTCCCGCAGCGCGTCACGCAGTGATTCCTCCGCGCGCCGTGCCCCGGCCACCGGGTCGCCGAGCGCGGTCGGCCTCACCGAGGCGAGGACCTGCTCGACTGCCAGTTCCAGCACGCCGGTCGGTGTCCGCGTGCTCACGGCTGAACTCATTTGTAACGCCACCTCCAAGAACGTTCGTCTTCGCCGTCGGGTGACGGCCCCACACTACTCCACAGGTCTATGACCTGCTGTTACGCAAAAGTTTCACTTTCCTCGGTTGCGCAGCGGCCGGGTGATCTCGCGGACGCGCGGGAAGAATTCGTCCAGCGGCACCGGCAGGGGAATTCTCCAGTTCGGGTGCTCGTCGATCGTGCCGGGCACGTTCGGCTGCCGGGTCTCCCTCAATGCGTCCTGGGGTGAGGTCAGGACCAACGCGCAGGGTGTCTGCGCGAGCAGTTCGTGAGCTCCCTCGACCCTGTCCGCGGCCTTGATGCCCTCCTGCCGCATCAGCTCGTCGAAGTCGGGGCCGTCCTCGCCCGCGAAGAACGTCGCCGCGGTGGGCAGGTCGTGGGTGGAGATGCTCGCCATCTGGTTGGGGTTCCACTGCGACGGCGGGATCAGCGGGTGGCCCTCGGCGTAGTAGTCGCGCTGGAAGTAGAGGACGGCGCTGGTGAGCATGCCGTTCTCCTGCAACGTCTTCGTGACGACGGGCTCGACCGTGCCGAGGTCCTCGCCGACCACCACCGCACCCGCCCGGTACGCCTCCAGGGCGAGCACGCCGAGCATCGCGTCGGCGTCGTAGTAGACGTAGGTGCCGCGCGACGGCGGCTCACCCGGCGGGATCCACCAGAGCCGCCAGAGCCCGGCGACGTGGTCGATGCGGATGCCGTCCGCGTGCTGCAGGACGCTGCGCAGCACCTGCCGGAACGGCCGGTAGCCGGTCTCGGCGAGCTTGTCCGGGCGCCACGGCGGCAGGCCCCAGCCCTGGCCGTCCGCGCTGAACGCGTCGGGCGGCGCGCCGACCGTGACGCCGATGGCGAACGCCTCGGGGTCGGCGAACGTGTCCGCGCCGCCGGGCGCGACGCCCACCGGGAGGTCGTGGATGACGCCGACGGCCATGCCGGCCTCGTGCGCGGCTAGCCGGACGTCCTGGAGCTGGCGGGTGCAGAGGTGCTGGACCCAGGCGTGGAACGCGACCCGTTCGGGTGACGCGTCGGCGCGGTCCTCCGGCCACTCGCGCCAGTCGGGACCGTGGACCTCGGCGAGCGCGCAGTAGGTCGCGAACTTCTCCAGCTCGGCGTCCATCTCGACCTCGCCGCCGGGGAACAGCAGCTCCAGCGCCTGCTTCTTCGCCTCCCACACGGCGTCGTAGTCGATCAGGTCCTCGTTGTGCGGCCGCAGGTCGCGGATCAGCTGCCGGGTGCGCGGGCAGGCCTGCAGGAACTCGGCGGTGTCGGTGACGCGCAGGTACAGCGGGTTCGCGAAGCGGCGGCTCGTCGGCGAGTAGGGCGAGCGCTCCACCGGGTGGGTCAGGCTCGGCGCCTGCACGGGGTTGACCAGCACGACGCCGGCGTCGAGCTCGAGGCTGCTGCGCCGGGCGATCGTCGCGAGGTCGGCGAAGTCGCCCATCCCCCACGAGTCCTTCGAGCGCGCGGCGTAGAGCTGCAGCATCCAGCCCCACGTGTGCGGGACCTCGGGCAGCGTGCGGGGCGCGACGGCGAGCGTGACGGTCTGGTCGGCGGTGACGACGCGGTGCCAGCCGAGCGGGACCGAGTCGGGCAGGTGCCGTTCGACGGCGAACGACGTGCCGTCCTCGAGCTCGACGGTCGCGGGGCCGTGCAGGTCGTACGTCTCGTACTCGCGGAGCACGATCGTCGGTGGGAGCTTCTGCTCGGCCCGCCTGCGTTCGACCTCGGCGAGCTCGCGGGCGATCGAGTCCTCAGTGGACGCGTCGACCCCGAACTGGGCGAGCACCTTGACGACGACCTCGGTGTCGACGACGGCCTCTTGCTGGTCCGCATTCTCGTACCGAGTGGCGACGCCCCAAGCGTCCGCCAGCCGCGCCAACTGCTCCACAAGTACAAGCTATGTCACAGCGGGCGCCGCATTACCAGAGCAAATGGTCACTGGTCACCCGATGGGTGCAGGGCTGTTCGGAGGCATGCGCGGAGTTGCATTCCATCAGACATCCGATGGGTCACCGGGAATCGCGACGACGGCCTCGACCTCGACCAGGAAATCGGGCCCGAACAATGCCGCCACCTGAACGAGCGTGCTGGCCGGGTTGGGCACGTTCCCCAGTGCGGGCCGCAGGATTTCGTCCCGCACGTCGCGAATGGTCTGCACCTCCCGCGCGTCGAGCACGAACCAGGTGAACTTCACGACATCCGACCAGTCAGCGCCAAACCTCAGCATGACGTGATGAAGATTGCTCAACGCCTGCCGCGTCTGGGCGGCGAGGTCGTCGACCCCGACCACGCAGCCCTGGGCGTCGACCGCGACCTGACCGGAGACGAAGGCGAGCCTGCCGGTGACCGTCACGACGTGGGCGTAGCCGGGGGTGGTCGGCAGTTCGGCGATCTCGGTCAGGCGCTCTTCGACGGGCATGGCGCCACAGTACTTCGGCCGGGCACGGCACCAGCCCGCGCGCCGCGGGCCGTCAGGCCAGGCGCCCACGCACCACGAATCGTCGAGCCCCCGGCGTCCCGCACCGCCGTCGGGACCGGCGCCCCCGCACCGCTGACCGTCGAGACCGGCGCCCCCGCACCGCCGACTGTCGAACCCGCGGCGCCCCGCACCTCACCCCGCCGCGGCCACCGGCCCGCTCGAGTTCCTCACGACCAGCCGCAGCGGGTGCTCCGCCGGCTCGATCTCCCCACCCCTGATCAGCGTGAACAGGTCCGCCACGGCCCGCTCCCCCTGCTCCTTCGCCGCCCCCTCGACGGCGGTCAGCCCGACCACACGGGTCAGTTCCTGCCCGTCCAGCGACACGATCGACACCTCGTCCGGCACCGCGCGCCCGTCGCGCTGCACGCGCAGGAAGATCCCCACCGCCGCGGCGCCGTTCGAGCTGATCACGGCCGTCGGCAGGCGTTCGCCGTCGAGCAGCACGTCGACCACCTGCTCGCCGCCGTCGACGGTCGGCGAGCACCACACCGTCCACTCCGGACGGACCTCCAGCCCGGCGGAGATCAGGATCTCGTCGTAGCCCTCGTCCTCGCCGTCGGACAGCACCAGGGCCACGTCGCGGTGGCCGAGGGACACGACGTGCGACACCGCGGTCTGCAGGGCGTGGCGGAGGTCGGTGTCGTCGACCGTCACGTGCGGGACTTCCAGCGACTCCAGCGCGGCCCGCTCGGCGGCGGACATCGTGAGCGACAGCAGCAGCACGCCGTCCACGCGGCGGCCCAGCGGCAGCTCGTCGAAAAACTTCGCCCGCGCGCCGGCGTCGCCCAGGACGTAGAGCAGCACGTCGTACCCCGCCTGCCGCAGCGCGCCCTCCGCGCCCGCGAGCACCGGGCTCACCTCGGACGTCAGCACCGCGATGGCGTAGCGGCGCCCACCGGCCAGCGAGGAGGCGTCGCGGGCGATCGCGTACTTCATCCGCCGCGCGACGTCGCTCACGTGCTGCCGGGTCGCCTCGGACACGCCCGGTTCGCCCCGCAGGGCGCGCGATACGGTCGCAGCGGACACCCCTGCGGCCTTGGCCACGTCGGACATGCTGGTCACGGCCCGAGCGTATTGGAGATCCATGAAGCCCGGCGACCTCGCCCCCGACTTCTCCCTGCCCGACCAGGACGGCACCGAGCGCAAGCTGTCCGCGCTGCTCGAGAACGGCCCGGTCGTGCTCTTCTTCTACCCCGCCGCGATGACGTCCGGGTGCACCGCGCAGAGCTGCCACTTCCGCGACCTCGCCAAGGAGTTCGAGGAGGCGGGCGCCCAGCGCGTCGGGATCTCCATGGACGACGTGGCGAAGCAGAAGCAGTTCGCCGAGCTCAACGGCTTCGACTACCCGCTGCTCTCTGACGTCTCGGGTGAGGTCGCGGCGCAGTTCGGGGTGAAGCGCCGGTTCGGGATCACGCCGGTCAAGCGGCACACGTTCGTCATCGGGACGGGCCGCGAGATCATCGAGGTGATCAAGAGCGAGCTCAACATGAACTCGCACGCGGACAAGGCGCTGGCGGCGCTCAGGAGTCGGTGATCGTCAGCACGCCGTAGGGCCCGGACGCGCTGCCCGTGCGGACGGTCTCGCCGTCGATCGTGTACCGGCCGTGCACCTCGGCGCCGTCCGGACCCGCCACCACGACGAGCGTCACGAGCTTCGGCGCGTCGGCGGGCACCTGGACGACGTGCCGCCACGGCAGCGTGACGGCCGACTCGCTCCTGACGGAGGTGCCGGCCGTGGCGGTGATGGTGAACGGTTCGCCGGAACCGGTCACCTCGAACACCACGTTCCGCACGGCCGGGACGGGCGGCGGCGGTGCGGCCGGTGCCGGCTCCGCTTCGGCCGGTCGCACGGCGGAGCGCACCGAGTCCACCGCGCGAGGTCCGTACAGGACACCGCCCACGGCCAGCAGCGCGACGACGAGCAGGAGCACCCACGGCCACTTGGGCGACCGGGGCACCTCGTGCAGTGGCGGCGCGAGGCCGTACTCCGGCGGCTGGTACGACATGAAACCCCCTCAGGTATGAGGTCGATTCCCGGTCGCCGGTCGTTACCGCAGCCCGGCCAGCACGAAGTCGGCGATCTCCTCGGCCAGCCGGCCAGGGGTCTTCGGCCCGTCCGGCCGGAACCACATCGGCAGCTGGTTCACCACGCCCAGCGCGATCCGCACCACCGTGTCGGCGGGCACGACGGAGCTGAACTCGCCGTCCGCCTGCCCCTTCTCGATCACCGCGAGGAACGTCTCGTGATAGCGCCGCCGCTCGGCGCGGAAGTCGGTCATCCGCTCCTCGCCGAGCCGATGCAGCTCGCGGACGAACACCGCCGTCTCGTCGACCCGTTCCGCGGTCGACGAGACGAGCGACGCGAGGATCTCGCGCACCGTCTCGCCGGCGGGCAGGCCGAGGCCGATGATCCGATCCATGTCGGCGGACTGGGCCGTGATCAGCAGCCGGTAGATCTCGAAGAGCAGGTCGTCCTTCGAGCGGAAGTAGTGGTACAGCGCGCCCTTGGTGATCCCGGCGGCGTTGACGATCTCCTGCACCGAGGTCGCGTCGTAGCCCTGCGACGCGAACAGGCGCACGGCCGCGTCGATGATCTTCTGCTCGGTCGCGCCGGCCACCGCTAGGCCTTCGGTGCCAGTGCGCGCACCTGCTCGACCTGGTCACCGCCGGTCGGGAGGAGCGCGATGATCGGCGTGTCGACGCCGTTGGCCTGGTACTCGGCGACCCGCGCACGGCACTCGTCGACAGACCCGTGCACGACGAGCGCGTCCACGACCTCGTCCGGGATCGCCTTCGACGCGGCCTTGCGGTCGCCCGCCGCCCACGCCTCGTGCATCGGGCGCAGCACCTCGCCGCGGCCCAGCCAGTCGTGGAACGCCGCGTAGGCGGGCACGGTCAGGTACGTGCTGATCAGCATGCGGCCCAGCGCGCGTGCGGCGTCGGCGTCCTCGGTCGGGCACACGAAGATCCGTGCCGCGAGCTCCGCCTCGCCCAGCTCGGCCCGCACCTGCGCGACGTCGGACGCGGCGAGCCAGTTGGTGATGGCGCCGTCGGCCTCGCGTCCGGCCAGGCGCAGCATGTTCGGGCGCAGCGCCGCGAGCATGATCGGCACCTTCTCCGCCGGCGGGCGCTCCAGCTTGAAGCCCTTCACCGAGAACGTGTCGTAGTCGGCGCTGACCTTCTCCCCCGCCAGCGCGGCCTTCAGGAAGCGCAACGTGTCGCGCGTGCGCTTGAACGGCTCCTCGAACGGGATGGCGTTCCAGCGCTGCACGATCGCGGGCGAGGACGAGCCGATGCCCAGCACGAACCGCCCGCCGGTCACCTCGGCGAGCGTCGCGGCCGTCATCGCCAGCGTGGCGGGCCCGCGCGTGTAGACCGGCGCGATCGCCGTCCCGAAGCGCAGCTCGTCCGACCACTGCGCGGCCAGGGCCAGCGGCGTGAACGCGTCGGTGCCGGTCGTCTCGGCCGACCACACGTCCGTGTAGCCGAGCCCGGCGAGCTCGGACACCAGCGCGCGGTGCTCCAGCACCGGCACACCGATCAACGGCAGCGTGATACCCCAACGAGCCATGAACGCCTCCAAGCAGCTGCTGTGTGCTTGGGCGCCACCCTACCGACCGGTCGGTATGCTCACAACCTCACTTCTTGCGGGCCATCGTCAGCCCGTCCGCGATCGGCACCAGCACCGACTCCACGCGCGAGTCGGAGCGCACGAACCTGTTGAAGGCGTCGATCGCGGCCGCGTTGCCCTCCGGCTGGTCGTCGGCCGCCTCGCCGTAGTAGAGGGTGTTGTCGGCGAGCAGCAGCCCGCCCTGCCGGACGCGCGGCACGAGCAGCTCCCAGTAGTGGACGTACCCGACCTTGTCCGCGTCGATGAACACCAGGTCGACGACCGGCTCCTCCGGCAGCTCGGCCAGCGTCTGCGCCGCGGCGCCGATCCGCAGGTCGATCTTGTCCCGCACGCCCGCCGCCTGCCACGCTTCCTCGGCGATCGCGGTCCACTCGTCCGAGAGGTCGCAGGTGATGACCTTCCCGGACGCGGGGAGCGCCTGCGCGAACGCCAGCGTGGAGTACCCGGTGTACGTGCCGACCTCGACCACGGTCTGCGCGCCGGTGAGCTTGACCAGCAGGGACAGCAGCACCGCCTGCTCGTGCGGGATCTGCATCTCCGCCGAGTCGCCGAGCTCGGCCGTGCGGGCGATGAGCTTCTCCTGCACGGCGCTCGGCTGGCCCGCCTGCTCGCGCACGTAGCGGTAGATCTGCGGGGTCATGACCACGGTCTTGAAGTCGTTCACGCGCGGCCTTCTCTCATAGGTGGGTGGTGAACGTCCTGAGTGTCTCTCCGCACGCGGGGCTGAGCGGGTGTTTCGCGAGGTCGTGACCGATCGCGGACAAGACGGCGGCGCGGTGCGCGTGGTAGCGGCTCACGCACACGTTCTCCCGGCTCACGAGGAAGAACTCGTCGAACCGGGCGCGTTCGGCGTCGGTGGTCTCCTCCCGCACACGACCGGCCTCGCGCAGCAGCGACGGGCCGTCGGGCACGAGTCTGCGCCCGACTTCCATGTGTGCCATGAGATTCGCCTTGCTCGCGACGGAGAGCGGTTCGGCCGCCACGGGCCCCAGCGCGGTGCGCGCCCGGCGCAGCAGGGCGGGCAGTGGTTCGTAGTCACGCGCCCACCGGCCGCTGAACGCCGGGTCGAACGCCATCATCATCGGCCGGATGACGTCCTCGTACACCTCGCGGGAACAACTGCCCGAATAGGCGAGCATCACCGAGTACGCGTCGTATCCAAGCGCAGCGAGGCGGACCAGCTGCGAATCAGGCTCGCGTATCAGCCGATCGAGTGAATCCGCGAGGAACTTCCAGACCAGGAACGCGCCGTGGTGGCCGAGGAACCACCGGTGCACGGCCAGTTCCACCGGGTCGTCCGGGGTGTGGATGGCGAACCGCGTCCGGAAACAGCCGTCCGCGCACGGGATCAGTTCCGCACCCGGCATCGGCAGTCGCAGGACGGGCAGGTCGACCCAGGTGTGCCCCCACGCGGGAAGGCAGGCGGGAGCGCTCATCGCCGACCCTCCACTTCGGACGCGACGGTGTCGAGCAGGTCCGCGACGCGGGCGAGGGTCGTGTCCAGCGGGCGGTCCTCCACGATCGGCGGCACCTGCTCCGCGATCCGGTCGAACACGGCCGCGAGCCGGGGAGCCCGCGGCGGGCGCGCGCCGACGTGCACGGCCTGGCGCAGCCCGACGGTGAGGGCGGCGTGCAGGTAGCGCAGCAGCTTCGCCTGGTCGAGCGCGGTGAACGCGGCCTGCGTGCCGAACGGGACGACGTCCTGGTTGTGCAGGTTCGTCGGCAGGCTCTGCACCGACGCGGGCGCGGCGGCCCTGCGCATCGCGGCGACCGTCGCCGTCGCGCCGATCTGCACGCCCTGCAGCGCGTGGTGCTGACCGGGCAACGGGCTGAGCATCGGCGGTAAACCGTTGGTGCGGTGGGGATCCACCAACAGGTCGAGTTGCCGTTCGGCCAGGTTGCCCAGCTGCACCAGGGCGACGTTGAGCTGGTCGGCCGCGAAAGCGCTGGGCTGGCCGAAGAAGTTGCCGCCGTGCACGACCTCGCCGGTCTCGGGGAAGAACAGCGGGTTGTCGCTCACGCCGTTGAGGTCGCGGCGCACCACCTCGTCCGCGTGCCGCACGCTCGTGCCGGCCGCGCCGATCAGCTGTGGCGCGCAACGGATGCTGTAGGGCTCCTGCAGCGGGCGCTCGCCGGAGGGCCTGCTCCCCTCGAGCCATGACCTGATGGACGCACCCGTTTCAGCGACGTCCGGATGCCCGAACGCGGCCAGTAGTCCAACCGACGTGAACTCGGTGCCGCAGCCGAGGACGTCGGTCAGCAACGCGGACAGCAACTCCGCGGTGCGCAGCGCGCGAACCGCCTGCGCCACAGCGAGTCCGAGTGCTGCGGCGGTCACCGAAATGCCGTTGACCAACGCGAGAGCGTCCCGGCCGTCCAGGACGAGTCGCGTTAGGCCGGATCGTGTGAGCGCTTCCCCGGCGGTCATCAGCCGTCCCTGGAAGAAGGCGTTCCCGTTACCGCGCAACGCATGTGCCACGTACGCGAGAGGTTGGAGATCACCACTCGCACCGACTGACCCCAAACGTGGTACTGCTGGGGCGAAATCGGTGTCCAGCATGGCAGTCAGCGACGCCACGACCTGCTCGGACACTCCGGATCGCCCCTGTGACAACGAGAAGAGCCGCGCGAGGACGGCGGCTCTGGCGATGGCGGGCGGCAGCAGTTCACCGTGGCCGACGATGTGGTGCAGGATCGTGTTGTCGCTCTGGGCGGCGCCGTCGGCACGGCCCTCGAACTCGACGAGCGGGCCGAAACCCGTTGTGACACCGTAGATGGCGCGACCGGACGCGCTGATCTCGAGCACGAACTCGCGGCAGCGCCGCACGCGGTCGAGCACGTCCTCCGGGAACTCGACGCGGATCCGGTCGCGGGCGAGTTCGAGCTGTGCCGGTTCGAGGTGTGCGGCCAGGTTCAGGGCAGCAGGGGATGTTCCGACAGGCATGACGCCTCCTGTGGATTGGGGGCCACTCGCGACGATCCCCGTTGAGCTGTCAGGGAGGAAGGGCCTTATGTACGCACTAAACGAGGAAAATTTCTCAGCTGCGAACCGGCTCGCTCAAGCCGCCGGAGAGGTGATCGAACTCTCCGCGCACGATTCGACCCAAAAGATCGCCGCACTGCTCCACCGGGGTGAACACGGCTCGCGGCGCTGAGACCTCGCCCACACCGAGGCCCTCCGATGTCCTTGCACACCAGGGATTACGCCGAACGCCCACGCGGCGCCGGTGATCGAAGAGCTCACTTCTGGGTGTCCTTCAGCAGGCGGCGAAGGACCTTGCCGGACACGGACTTCGGAATCTCATGCACGAAGACAACCTGGCGCACCTTCTTGTACGGCGCCACCTCCGCCGCCACGAAGGCCATCAGTTCCTCCGCCGTCACATCGCCTTGCGTCACCACGAACGCTTTCGGGATCTCCCCGTTAACTCGATCGGCCGCACCGATCACCGCGGCGTCCCGGACGGCGGGGTGGCGGCGCAGCACGGCCTCCAGTTCGGCCGGCGCCACCTGGTAGCCCTTGTACTTGATCATCTCTTTGATCCGGTCCACGACGTGGAACCGGCCGTTGTGGACGCGCACGAGGTCGCCGGTGCGCAACCAGCCGTCCACGAAGGCCTCTCGCGTGGCCTCGTCGTCACCCAGATAGCCGTCCATCACCTGGGGACCGCGCACGAGCATCTCGCCCTGCGCCGCGTCCGTCGTGGTGCCCGGCTCGACGACGCGCGCCTCCGTCCCGGGACAGAGCACCCCGACGCTCGTGGGGTCGGATTCCACGTCGTCGTCGAATGTCTGGTGCGTGCCACCGGCTTCGGTGAGGCCGTAGCCCTGCCGCACGGGCGCTCCGAGCTTGCGTTCGGCTTCCTGCCGCACGGCGTCGTCGAGCGGGGCGGCACCGCAGAGGACGAACCTGAGCCGGAGTTCCGGCACCGGGCCTTGGTGATCCGCGACGGCGGCGGCGAGTGGCGGCACCAGGAACGCGCGCGTGATCTTGTGCTCCGCCAACCGGTTCAGGTAGGTGCTCGCGTCGCTCCTCGGCATGGTCACGAGGGTGGCGCCGCCGAGCAGGCCGGAGTTGAGGATGATCGTGAAGCCGTAGACGTGGAAGAACGGCAGGTTCGCGGCGAGCACGTCGGTCTCGTCGATGCGCCAGCCGGGCCTGTGCTGCTCCAGGTTCGCGACGAGCGCGCGGTGGCTCAGCCGCACGGCCTTCGTCAGACCCGTTGTGCCGCTGGAGAAGAGGACGACCGCGGTGCTCCGCGGGTTTCCCGGTGGGAGCGAATCGCCGTCGCCCGCGGGGAGATCGTCGAGGTCGAGCGTCGCGGTGACGTTCGCGAGCTCCTCGAGCCGCGCGATCTCCGGCGGCGTGAGCATCGGGTTGATGAGCGCGGCCGTCGCTCCCGCGGCCATGACCGCGTGCAGGCCGACGGCGAACGCGGGCCGGTTGAGGCTCGTGATCGCGACCGTGTCACCGGGCCTGATCCCGTTGCGCACCAAGCCTTCCGCCGTGGTCTGGACCTGCCGGGCCAGCTCGGCGTACGTGAGCGACTCCCCCGTGACGGCGTCCACGAGGGCGACCTTGTCGTTGTGCCGTGCGCGTTCCAGAACGTGTTCGGGCACCGTGCGTTCGGGAACCGCCACCGCCGGCAGGGGGCTGCGGTAGATCACAGGCTCGGCTCCGGTCTCCACGCCGCCGCGCCTCGTGCACGGCGGCGTAGCCGGAGGTTATCGGGACTTCTCGTGATCGTGTGACCGAAAAACCGGTCAGAGGGTCACACCGCGCTCGGCCAGCCAGCCCACCGGGTTGATCTTCTGGCCGCCGGCGACCCACACCTCGAAGTGCAGGTGCGGCCCGGTCGACTGACCGCGGTTGCCGATCGTCGCGATCTGCTGCCCGGCCTTGACCTTCGCACCCTGCGGAACGTCGATGGTGTTCATGTGGCCGTAGACGGTGATCGTGCCGTCCTCGTGCTGCACGCGCACCCACAACCCGAACCCGGACGCGGGCCCGGCCTCGATGACCGTGCCGTCCATGACGGCGACGATCGGCGTGCCGATGGCGTTGGCGATGTCGACACCGTTGTGGCTGGTGCCCCACCGCGCGCCGAACCCGGACGTGAACGAGCCCTGGGCGGGCCGCACGACCTTCGGGCGCTTGGCCTCCTCCTCGGCCGCGATGCGCGCGGCCTCGGCCTTGGCGGCCTCCTGGCGCTTCACGAACGCGCCCTCGGCGGACTTGATCGCCTCGGTGACGGTGAACTGCGCCTGGATCTGCTCCGCCTGCAGCAGCTTGCGCGTCTCGGACCCGGTGTCCACGGAGTGGATCGTCTGCGGGCCCTGCGGCGGCTGCGCGGTCATGGCCGCCGCGGCGAGGTTCTTGGTGGCCGCGACCGGCATGATCATCCGCTCGACGGGCCCGACCGTGGTGGCCGCCTGAGCGAACCCGGCGCCGGCCAACGCGCCTGCGGCGACGACCACCGCGACTGCCTTCTTGCGGTCCAGGTCCACTCTGGTGATGACGTCCACCAGCGGACCCTTCGCTCCTCGCAGGAGGGACCTCGTCTGCGACGACGAGCCCTCCGAACGATGCCGTGCCAAACCAGCCTCCATGCACTCGGGGGAGTTCGACGACCGCGCTTCGCCGGGCTTCGGGGGTCCTGGCTGCGGGCTTCGGGGGCCCGGTGTCGGACTGGACCGCTTCGGGGGGCGTTCCGTGTCCTTGCGGTTATCGAACCGTGACATGCGGCGCAGAACGTAACCTCGCGTGACCGGCGCAGGCAAGCGAAGTGGGGGTTCAGGTGATTAGGCCCACTGCTGGTCACTTTGGGTAATCGGTTGGTTTAGGGCATGGTCAAGGCGCTTTGAACCAATCCGCTGCTTGGTGTTTGTACTGGTCAGTCGCTTTATCGTGAAAGGTTTGCCTTGGCGGGAGTGGGGAGAGCGGGTCGCCGGGTGGCTACTTCGCGTGGCGGCGTCGTTTGGGCGCGTTCGGCTCGATTGAGCGCGTTGGGGCGTTGTCGAGCCGGTGCCGGTCATCGCCGCTTCGCGACGATCGCGATTGGGCCGGGTCACCGCCGCTTGCTCGGGGGAGGCTAGGTGACGCCTCGGCTTCGCCATTGCGTTGAGTGGTGGGGTCGCTCGCCTTCGGCCTCAACCGCCTCACGCCTGGCCTGGACGGCCTCATCCGTGCTGCGCCACACCCCTGCCGCGCTCCTGCTCCACCAACCCTGCCGCCGGCTTCAACCGCCGTCTCAGCTGTGTGCCCCGCCCCCTGCCGCATCTCCAGCCCCTCCTCCAGTGCGGCTCGCCTCTCTCTCCGCGCCTCCCGCTGCCCCTCTTCCCCGCTGCACCCTTCCCGCTGCTCCCACTCCCCACCCACGACAAAGGGCCGCCGGATGCACCTGGCGTCCGACGGCCCTGGGCCGAGCTGCGTGACTACTTGTACCGAGCTGCCGCCGGCGGCAGCGGAGCCACCGGCAGGCCCTCGTGGATCACCTTCATGGCGTTGAACCACGTCGGTGCGGCCACCTGGCCACCGAAGACGCCCTGCGAGCTACCGGGGCAGAGCCTGATCGGGCTCGCGCAGATGACCTGCGGGTTGTTGCCGTCGGCGTAGGTCATGACGGCGCCCGCGAACTGCGGCGTCGCGGCCAGGAAGGCCACCGACTTGTGCTCTTCGGTCGTGCCCGTCTTGCCGATGGTGGGGCGGTTCCAGCCCGAGGCGGACGCTGCCGTGGCGGCGGTGCCGGAGCCGTTCGTGTCG
This sequence comes from Lentzea sp. HUAS12, assembly GCF_024125735.1. NCBI lineage: Bacteria > Bacillati > Actinomycetota > Actinomycetes > Pseudonocardiales > Pseudonocardiaceae > Lentzea > Lentzea sp. HUAS12. Next base: position 41,784 of record NZ_CP099738.1, on the reverse strand, counting down.
TGCGACATGCCCTGGGCCAGGGAGGCGGCCAGGTCGGGGTTGATCGCCTCCTCGCAGGGCTTCTCCTTCAGCGGGATCGGCTTGCCGTAGCGGTCGAGGACCTGCTCCACCGGGGTCGGCGGGCACCAGGTGCCCTTCGAGACGATGGTGGCGGCGACGTTCGCCAGCTCCAGGACGCTCGTGGCGCCGGGGCCAAGGGTGTAGGAGCCCGCGTTGTTCTGCTTCGTCCAGTCGCCCTGGGACGGGCCGTTCGACTTGTCGGAGTTCAGGGGCTCGCCGCCGCGGTTGACGCCCTGCAGCGTCTCGCGCATGCCGAGGCGGTAGGCCATGTCGACGACGTTGTTCAGGCCCGCCTTCTCCTGCAGGATGATGAAGCCGGTGTTCGGCGACATCGCGAGGGCCTGGGTGAGCGACATCTTGTCCGCGTACTTGCCCGAGTTCTGCACCTTCCACGGCGCGCCGCCGTTGGGGTAGACCTTCGAGAAGTAGACGTCCGGCACGTCGATGGTCTTGTCGATGCCGGTGATGTTGCGCTCGAGCGCCGCGGCCGCGGTGAAGATCTTGTTCACCGAGCCGGGGCCGAACGGCAGCACCTCGGCGGGCACGGGGCGGGCGACCTGGCCGAGCTCGGCCTTGTTGCCGAAGTCGCGGGAGGCGACGAGGGCGCGCACGCGGTGCTTGTCGGTGCCGGGCTCGACGACGGACATGACGTTCGCGATGCCGTTCTGCGTCTTCGGCACCTGCTGCTCGGCCGACTCCTTGGCCGCCTTCGTGGCCTTCTGGTCGAGCGTGGTCTTGATCGTCAGGCCGCCGCGCTGCAGCTCCTTGTTCGTGACGCCGGCTTCGCGCAGGTAGTCGAGCAGGTAGGAGCAGAAGAAGCCGTAGATCGGGCCGTCACCGGCGCCGACGCAGCCCTTGGGCAGGATCTGCAGGTCCTCGACGATGCCCAGCGGCTCGGCCTTGTACTCCTCGGCCTTCTTCTTCGCCTCGGTCTCGTCCGCGCCGAACGCGCCGTTCTCGCGCATCTTGTCGATGACGATGTTGCGACGCTCCAGCGCCTTCTCCGGGGAGGCGCCGGGGTTCAGAGACGACGGGCGGTTCGCGATCGCGGCGAGCAGCGCGGCCTGCGAGACCGTCAGCTTGTCCGCGGTCGTGTTGAAGTACGCCTTCGCGGCCGCGCCGACGCCGTAGGTCTGGTTGCCCAGCGGCACGATGTTGAGGTAGCCGGTGAGGATCTCGTCCTTGCTCATCTGCTGCTCGAGCTGCAACGCGACCCGCGCCTCGCGCATCTTGCGGCCGATCGTCGCCTCGGTGGCCTTCTCCCAGGCCTCCTGCTCGTTGTCCGCGCCGAGCACGAACGCCATGTAGTTCTTCACGTACTGCTGGGTGAGCGTCGACGCGCCCTGCGTCGCCCCACCGTCCACACCGGCCTTGGCGGCGGCACGGGCGATGCCCTGCCAGTCGACGCCCTGGTGCTCGAAGAACCGCTTGTCCTCGATCGCGAGGATCGCGCCCTTCATGGTGTCCGCGATGTCCTTGGACTCCAACGGGATGCGGTACTGGTCGTACAGGTAGGCGATGGGCTCGCCGTTGCGGTCCTGGATGGTGGTGACGAGCGGCAGCTCACCCTTCGCGAGGTCACCCGACGTCTGGTCGACCGTGTCGGCCGCGCGGTTGGACGCGAGCCCGAGACCTCCGACGAACGGGAACACCATCGCTGCGAGGAGGACGCCCGCCGTCAGGCACAACCCCATCAACTTGACCAAGCCTGACGCGCGTGCGGCGAACAAACCGCAACTCCTTCCGAACAAACCCCAGAAAGTCTCTACGTACTAAGTCGCGCGGGAGGCCCGTGAGGTTGCGTCCGCTGATCGACTGTTTCCAACCTACCGGAGTAGTCGGAGGCCGATCGTCGGACTGGCCCTGCGGACCTCGACGCCCGCGTGGTCGGGCAGCAGGTCGTCGAGGAACCCGTAGCGCGACAGCTCCTCGTCGGGCCGCCTGCTCACCGTCCGCCACCAGACCGCGATGTCTCCCCAGCCGGGCGCCGACAGGGAGCCACCGAAGTGCTGCACGGACAGGGCGGCGCACAGGTTCGCGAACCGCACCCGGTGTTCGAGCGGCCACCCGGCCAGAGTGCCCATCACGAACCCCGCGCCAAACACGTCACCGGCACCTGTCGCGTCGAGTTGCGCGACGTTCAGCCCCGGCACCTCCACGCACTCGCCGGTGGCGCTGTCGACGGCGACCGCCCCCGCGCCGCCGCGTGTGACGACCACCACGGGGACGTGCTCGGCGAGTTTGCGGGCGGCGGCCTCCGGGGTGTCGGTGCGCGTGTAGCCCTGCGCCTCCACGTGGTTCGGGAGGAACACGTCATAACCGTCGAGCCGGCGCAGCAGCTCCGGCGACCACGCGCCGGTGCGGTCCCAGCCGATGTCGGCGAAGAGCTTCGCGCCGTTCTGCTTCGCCGTGCGCACCCACTGCTCGTCCTCGGCCTGGATGTGCACGAAGCACGCCCGTGCGGACGGCGGTGGTGAGAAGAGGTCGTCGGCGACGACGGGGGCCTTGTGCCCGTGCGTGACCATGCTGCGGTCACTCTCCATCGCCATGCTCACGGTCACCGGCGAGTGCCACCCGTAGAAGCGGCGGCAGTAGGAGAGGTCGACGCCCTCCTGGTCCGCGAGCACGTCCCAGCAGAAGTCGCCGTACGCGTCCTCGCCGAACGCCGCCGCCAGCGCGGTCTTCAGCTCGAGGCGACGCAGCGCCACGGCGAGGTTGGCGATCCCGCCGGGACACGACCCGAGGCCTTCTGACCACACCTCGGTGCCCGGCTCCGGCGGGCGGGGCAGGCCGGTGAAGATGATGTCGAGGAAGACCGTGCCGGTCAGCAGCACGTCGAAGTCGGGGGCAGCCGTGGGATCAGCCATGCGTAGACCTTGCCACCCGGCACCGACAACCATGCGTTAAAACAACGTGCATGGGGGTTCCGCTCAGGAAAAACGTCCAGTTCCAGCTGCTGTGGCTCGGGGGCACCGCGTCGCAACTCGGCACCACGATCACGACGCTGGCGATGCCGCTGCTGGTCGTGGCGCTCACCGGGTCCTACTTCCTGCCCGGCGTGATCGCGGGCGCGCGGGCGGCGGCGCTGCTGCTGGCCCTCATGCCCGCGGGCGTGTGGGTGGACCGCTGGGACCGCGGGAGGACGCTGGTCTGGAGCCAGACCGTCCAGGCCCTCTCGGCCGCCGCGCTGGCCGCCGCCGTGTTCACCGGGCACGTCCAGGTGGTGGTCTTCGTGGTGCTGGCCGTCGTCGACGGCGTCTGCACGGCGTTCGCGGGTCCGGCGCGCACCGCCGCGATCCAGGCCGTCGTCCCCGAGGAGCAGCTCAGGACCGCCTACGCCCAGGAGGAGGCCCGCGGCCACGCGGCACGGGTCGCCGGACCGCCCCTCGGCGCGCTGCTGATCGCCGCCGGCCGGGCGGTCCCGTTCGTGGTCGACGCGATCACGTTCGCCCTGGCCGCCGTGTGCGCGTGGTTCGCGAAGATCCCGGCGCGCGGCGAGCCGAAGCCGCGCCGGCGGATGCGGCACGACCTGAAGGACGCGGGCCGCTGGCTGTGGCGCCAGACCGGGCTGCGGAACCTGACGGTCGTCTTCCTCGTGCTGAACCTGCTCGGCGGTGCCTCGATGCTGCCGGTGCTCGCCCTCGTCGCGGAACGCGGTGGCTCCGGCCTCGACACGGGCGTGGTGATCGCAGGCATCGGGGTCGGCGGGATCATCGGTTCGCTGGTGTCGCCGAGGGTCGCTCTCGCGCCCGGCAGGCTGATGGTCGTGGTGCTGGTCGTGTTCGGCGCCTGCAACCTCGCGATGGTGCTCCCGTTCGGCGTCTTCTGGCCGTTCGTGCCGCTGGCCGTCACCGCCACGGTCACGCCGTTGATCAACGTCTCGGTGTCCGCGCTGCACTCGCAGCTGGTGCCCGAGGACATGATGGGCCGCCTGGACGCGGTCTCGACGCTGGCCGCGCGCGTCCTGACCCCGCTCGCCCCGGCGCTCGGCGGGTTCCTGGCCGGGGTGGTCGGCGGGGCGGTGGCGTTGGCGGTCTTCGGTGCGTTGATCCTCGTCACAGCGCTGGTGGCGGCGTTCACCGACCTCAGCGTCAGCCCTCCTCGGCGATCATCTCCCGCATCCGGGTGAGGGCGCGGTGCTGTGCCACCCGCACGGCTCCCGGCGTCGACGAGACGGCCAGCGCGACCTCCTCGGCGGACAGGCCCACGGCCACCCGCAGCACGAGGATCTCGCGCTGGCGGGCCGGCAGCTTGTGCAGCAGGCGCGTGACCTGGGCCATCATCTCGCCGTTGACGGCGTGCTGCTCCGGGCCCGCCTCCAGCGAGGGGCAGTCGGGCAGCTCCGGGACGACCTCCGCGCGGTTGCGGACGGCGCGGCGGCGGGCGTCGGCGACCTTGTGCGCGGCGATGCCGTAGACGAACGCCAGGAACGAGCCCGGTTCGTAGCGGTACTTCGACAGGGCGCCGAGGACGGCCACGCAGACCTCCTGCGCGATGTCCTCGGCCGAGACGAGCGTGCGCTCGCGGCCGCCGACCCGTGCGCGGCAGTAGCGCACGATCAGCGGCTGGATGCGGCCGAGCAGGTGCTCGACCGCCCGTCTGTCTCCGTCAAGAGCGGCGTCGACGAGGTCGGAGAACTCGGCTTCGGCGAGCCACTGGTTGGAGACCGGTGCCTGGCGCACCCGACGGCGCATGGGCACCGTTGGCGAGTTCCACGCCCCCGTGTCCTCAGTGGGAACGAGTACCGCGACACCACCACCGGTCCGCACGGCTGTGGGCATGACCATCCCGGCGACCTCCTCCACTACAGCGACACTGGGGTTCCACTGAAGAAGAGACCGCAGCGTGCCGTTTGATACCGGCTGCTTCCAAGAGGACCACGAAGTCCAGTCGGGTGGGACCACCAGCACCCTTTTGGGGTAGAACGTGGTCCTAACGGCCCAGTCTTTCGGCCATGCCGAACTGCTGGACGCCGAGGTATCCGACGCGGAAACCGGCCTCCGAGTAGGCGAGGTAGAACTCCCACATCCGGCGGAACGTGTCGTCGAAGCCCAGGTCCGCCACCTCGTCCCAACGGGTGAGGAACGTGTCGCGCCAGCGCTTGAGCGTCTCGGCGTAGTCGAGGCCGAACGACCGCGACTCGACGATCTCCAGCCGGGTGTGGTCGCGCACCGACTCCTCGATCGACCGGACCGACGGGATGAGCCCGCCGGGGAAGATGTACTTGTGGATCCAGGTGTAGCTGGCCTTGCTCGCGATCATGCGGTCGTGCGGCATCGTGATCGCCTGCAGTCCGACGCGGCCGCCGGGGGCGAGCACGCGGTCGAGCATCGAGAAGTACTCGGGCCAGTACTCGGCGCCGACGGCCTCGATCATCTCGACGCTGACGACGGCGTCGTACCGGCCGTGCTCCTCACGGTAGTCGCGCAGCTCGACCGTCACCCGATCGTGGAGACCGGCGTCCCTCACCCGGTCCAACGCCAGCTTCCGCTGTTCTGCGGAGATGGTCAGCGACGTGACGGTGGCGCCCCGCTGGGCGGCCCGGATGGCGAGCGCGCCCCAGCCGGTGCCGATCTCCAGCACGCGTGAGCCCGAGCGCACGCCCGCGTAGTCGAGCACGCCGTCGATCTTGCGCAGCTGGGCGCTGTGCAGGTCGGTGTCGGAGCCCTCGAACAACGCCGACGAGTACGTCATCGTCTCGTCGAGGAACACGCCGAACAGCTCGTTCGACAGGTCGTAGTGGCGGTGGATGTTCTGCCGGGAGCCCGCGACGTCGTTGACCTCGGTCTGCCGCCGCTCGGCCCACCGCCGCATCCGCTGCAGGCCGGGCGGGATCAGGGTCGAGAGGCGGGCCGCGAACGCCGCGAGCACGTCCGCGAGCTCGTCGGACGTCCAGTCGCCGACCATGTAGGCCTCGCCGAAGCCGATCTTGGCGTCGGCGCCGAGCCGGTGGAAGAACTCCGCGGGCCGCACCAGGTGCATGACCGGGCCGCCGGCGCCCCACTCCCTGCCGTCCGGGAACCGGACGGTCACCGGCAGCGAGCGCACGGCGTTGCGGAACAACGACTCAGCGATGCGGGCGCGCATCGGCGACCGCGGCGCGTCGAAGAGCCCCGGCCAAATGCCCTGGCCGGGTAGTGGCAACGACAACGTGCTCATCCATCACTCCTGGGGATGATCGGTACGCGCCTCAGGTAGAGCGCGATTCCATGACGCCTGATCAGCGCGGACACGCGCTGGGGCATCAGCGGCCGCCGGAACAGCATGCGCAGCCCGGAGCTGCGCGTGCCCTTCATGGTGGCGCTGAAGGTGGTCTTGCCGTTCTGCCGCAACGCGATCGTCACGGACAGCTGGTCCCCCGGCTTCGGCAGCTTCATCACGTAGTGGCCGTCGACCTCGAGGAACGGGGAGACGTAGAACTCCTTGTCGACCGACGCACGGCCCTTGTCGTCGGTGCGCAGCAGATAGCAGTGCCGTCCGCCGTAGGTGTTGTGGACCTCCGCGACGACGCACACGAGCTCTCCGGACGCGTCGTGGCACCAGTACACGGACAGCGGATTGAAGACGTAGCCGAGCACGCGCGCGTTGGCGAGCATCAGGACCTGGCCGCCGCCGAGGTCGATGCCGCGCTCGGCCAGCCACTCGTCCAGGTTCTGCCGGATCGTCCTGTCGGGCGATCCGAGGTGGTCGCGTGCCTCGAACTTCGCGAACGGCCGCGCCCACAGCGGCAGCCGCGGCAGTCCGTCGAGGTCGACCAGCCACATGTAGGCGCGGTGGCTGAACGCCCTGTCGATCAGTTCGCGGCGCGAGTGCGTGATGAGGACGTCGTAGATCACCACTCGACCCCGAAGTGCCTGGCCGCTCTCACCCCGGAGGCGCAGCCGTCCTCGTGGAAGCCCCAGCCGTGGTAGGCACCGGCGTAAGCGGTCGAGCCGGTGTTCAGCGCGGGCAGACGTCGTTGCGCCGCAACGGAGTCCGGCGTGTAGATCGGGTGCTCGTAGACCATCTTCGCGAGCACGCTGTCCGGGTTCACGTCGTGCGGGTTGAGCGTGACGACGAAGTCGCGCGGCTCGTCGAGGCGCATCAGCCGGTTCATGTGGTAGCTGACGAGCACCTCGCCGCCCGTCTCGCGGCAGGCGCGCTTGTAGAGGTTCCACGAGGCCCGCGCTCCGGGCGTGCGCGGGAGGATCGACGCGTCGGTGTGCAGCCAGGTCTCGTTGCGCGAGTACTGGAACGCGCCGAGCACGTCCTTCTCCTCGCCCGTCGGGTCGGCGAGCAGCCCTAGCGCCTGGTCCGGGTGCGTGGCGATGACGACGTGGTCCGCGGTGTGCAGCACGTTGTCCTCGTCGCGGATCTCGACGCGGCCGCCGGTGCGCGTGACGGCCCGGACGGGCGTGCCGACGTGGACGGCCTTGAGGCCCTTCACCGCGCGGTCCACGTAGTTGCGCGAGCCGCCGACGACCGTCTTCCACTGCGGGGTGCCGCCGATGGTGAGCATCCCGTGGTTCGACAGGAACTCGAACAGGTACCAGGCCGGGTACTTCATGCTGAGCGCCGCGCCGGACGACCACACGGCGCTGACCAGCGGGATGATGAAGTGGTCGACGAAGTACCGGCTGTACCCGCCGATCGCCAGGAACGCGCCGAGCGTGACGTCGTGCGCCTCCTCGTGGGCGAGGACGCGCTGGGCGTGCCGGTAGAACCGCGTGACCTCGCTGAGCATCCGCAGGTAGTTGAGGTTGACGGCGTTCTCGCGGCGGGCGAAGAGCCCTGGCAGCTTCTTCGCGCCCGCGTACTCGAGGCCGCAGCCGTCGCAGCGGACGCTCATCGACATCTCGGAGTCCTGAGTGGACACGCCGAGCTCGCGGAAGAGCTTGATCAGGTTCGGGTACGTCCGTTCGTTGTGGACGATGAACCCGCTGTCGACGTGCACGCCGTCCAGGTCGTGCGTGTGCGCGTGACCGCCGAGCCGGTCGTCGGCCTCGAACAGCGTGACGTCGTGCTTGCGTTGCAACACATAAGCCGCCGTGAGCCCGGCAACCCCTGCTCCGACGACGGCGACCTCAGCCACGCGAGCCTCCCAACGGCACGTCGAGGCCTCGCGGTGAGGCCTCCCGCATGGCATTCGCGATGTCGGGCGCGACCGGTTCGAGCCCCAGCTCACCGTGGACGAAGGAGACGACCAGCCGCGTCCAGTCCCCGGCCCTCTTGAGCATCGCGTGCCCGTCACCGACGACGCTGAACCGCGCCACCCGGTCCGTCACGGTCTTGGCCTGCCGCGCGAACGCGAGCGACTTCGCGGGGTCGGTCATCCGCTCCTGGTCACCGTGCGCGATCAGCAGCGCCTTGCCGCGGAGCTGTTCATAGGGCTCTCCAGGCACGAGCCACGGCGCGAGCGCGCACACCGCGACCACGCTCGGATGGCCCGCCACGCGTAACGCAGTCCGCCCGCCCATGGAGTGGCCGACGAGGACGACCGGTGCGCCCGGATGCAGCTCGGCGATCCTGTCGAGCGCCCACCGCGCGTCCTTGACGGGGTCGAGACTCGGCGCGTTCCAGCCGCGGACCCGGTAGCGGAGGTTCCAGACCTCGACGCCGGGCGCGCGCAGGGCGCGGGCCAGCGGCACCATCCTCAGATACGCGAGGTTGAGGCGCTTGACGGGTTGCTGGCCGTGTTCGCGGCCGCCGTGCAGAACGAGCACGACGGCATTCGTACCGTCCTGCGGTTTCGCCACGTCTACATGCGGGTGCACATTTGATGTTCGTGAGGCCACGCCCTTCGGCTCGCCCGTTGAGAGCCAGGTCACACCTCGCGGACGAACTGCCTCATCGCCGTGCCGACGAGTCCGTCGAGCTGCTCCGGTCCCGCGAGGGCGCTGTTGATGACGAGGGCGATCCCCTGCAGCGTCGCGAACATGACCAGCCCCAGGCGGTCGGGGTCGTCCGGCCGGAGCAACCCCTCCGACTGTCCACGCAGGACCAGCTCCCGCATCAGCCCGAACGGCCCCTCGGCCGCCGCGACGATCCTGGTCGCCCCCGGCCGGTGCTTGCTCGTGTACATCAGCTCGACCAGCGCGGCGTTGCCGGTGGCGAACCGGACGTAGGCGGTCATGACGGCCCGCAGCCGCTCCGCCGTGTCGTCGCTCGTGAGCGCGGCGCGCAGGACGGCGTCGAGCCGGGCGAACCCGTCCTCGGCCAGCGCGTCGAGCAGCGCCTGGCGGTTCGGGAAGTGCCGGCGCGGGGCGGCGTGGCTCACGCCGATCTCCCTGGCCAGGTCGCGCAGGGCGAGCTGCTCGGCGCCGCGTTCGCGCAGGCCCCGCTCGGCCGCGTCGAGCAGGGCGGTGCGGAGGTTGCCGTGGTGGTAGGGCCGGTCGTCGGGCACGGGCTGGATCATAGCGAGTTGTTTTCGTTGACTACATTGTTGTCGGTGTCTACTTTGTAGCTCATGACAACATTCACCGCCGCCGACGTGCCCTCCCTCACCGGCCGCACCTTCGTCGTGACCGGCGCGAACAGCGGGATCGGGCGCGCCGCCGCCCGCGTGTTCGCTCGTCGAGGCGCCCGTGTCGTGCTCGCCGTGCGCAACCCGGACAAGGGCGCGGAGGCCGCCGCGACGATGACCGGCGAGGTCGAGGTCCGCCGGCTCGACCTCGCCGACCTCGCCTCGGTCCGCTCGTTCGCCGAGGAGCTCACCGAACCGGTCGACGTGCTGGTCAACAACGCCGGGGTGATGGTCCCGCCGCTGACCCGCACGGCCGACGGCTTCGAGCTCCAGTTCGGCACCAACCACCTGGGCCACTTCGCGCTCACGAACCTCCTCCTGCCGCGGATCCGGGAACGGGTCGTCACGGTGTCGTCCACCGGCCACCGCGCCGGGGAGATCGACTTCGACGACCTCAACTGGGAACGCAGGTCCTACCGGCCGATGGCCGCGTACGCGCAGTCCAAGCTCGCCAACCTGCTCTTCACGTCCGAACTGCAGCGCAGGCTCGCGCGGGCGGGCTCCCCGGTGATCGCGATGGCGGCGCACCCCGGACTCGCGGCCACGAACCTGATGCGGCCGGAGGGCAGGCCGCTCGCCCGGATCGTGGAGAAGGCGGTGGCCCCGTTCGCGCAGAGCGACGACGCCGGCGCGCTCCCCACGCTGTTCGCGGCGACGCAGGACGTTCCCGGCGACAGCTACGCCGGTCCCGGCGGGTTCCTGGAGGGACGTGGCGCACCGAAGCTCGTCGGCCGTTCGGCGAGGGCGCGCGACACCGCGGTGGCACGCCGCCTGTGGGACGTGTCCGCCGAGCTCACGCAGTAGGGTTCGCACCCGTGATCGACCACATCAGCATCGAGACCGAGGCAGGTTCCTTCGACGCCATCGCGTCCGGCCCCGAGGACGGCCGCCCGGTGCTGCTGCTGCACGGTTTCCCCGAGGCCGCCATCGAGTGGGAGCACCAGGTGGCGGTGCTCGGCGTGAACGGCTTCCGCGCCGTCGCCCCCGACCAGCGCGGCTACTCCCCCGGCGTGCGCCCGGAGCAGGCCTCCGAGTACACCGTCACGCACCTGGTCGGTGACGTGGTCGCGATGGCCGACGCGCTCGGCTGGGGCACGTTCGACCTGGTAGGGCACGACTGGGGCGGCGCGGTGGCGTGGTGGACGGCGATCGAGCACCCCGAGCGCGTCCGCACGCTGACCGTCTTCTCCACACCGCACCCCGGTGCGTTGAAGACCGCGCTGCAGACCGACGAGGACCAGGCGATGCGGTCGCAGTACATGCTCGACTGGCGCGAGCGCAGCACCGAGAAGCGCATGCTCGACAACAACGCCCACGCCCTCAAGCAGATGTTCGAGTGGCGGGTCCGGCCCTCGCACGTCGAGGAGTACGTCCAGCGCCTGAGCGAGCCGGGCGCGCTGACCGCCGCCCTGAACTGGTACCGCGCCGGAAGGCCGCACGGCGCCGCCGACAAGGTGAGCGTCAAGACCATGTACGTGTGGAGCACCGAGGACGTCGCGTTCGGGTCGGTGGCCGCGTTCGAGACCGAGAAGTGGTGCACCGGGCCCTACCGGTTCGAGATGGTCGAGGACGTCAGCCACTGGATTCCCGAGGAGATCCCGGAAGCGGCCTCCTCGCTGATCCTGGAGAACCTGAACTAGATTCGAACCCATGCGCGTAGCCGGTCTTCTGCTCGCCGCGGGGGCCGGCCGCCGCTTCGGCTCCCCCAAGGCCCTGGTCCCGTTGCACGGCAAGCTCTTCGTGGACTCGGCCGCCGAGCTCCTCAGGGCCGCCGGCTGCGACCCGGTCGTCGTCGTGCTCGGCGCGCAGGCCGCACAAGTGCGCGCCGAGGCCGTTCTCGAAGGCGTGACCGTCGTCGACAACCCGGACTGGGCCACCGGCATGGGGTCGTCGCTGCGCACCGGGCTGCACGCGGCCGGCATCGCGGACGCGGTGGTCGTCCTCCCCGTCGACACCCCCGGGGTCACCGTCGCGGCGCTGCACCGCCTGATGGCGCTCGCCGAGCCGAAAGCGCTGGCCAGAGCCACCTACGACGGCGAGATCGGCCATCCCGTGCTGATCGGGTCGGACCACTTCGCGGGCGTGATGTCGTCCGCGGCGGGCGATCACGGCGCGCGGGACTACCTCAAGGCGAACACCGTCCGCCTCGTCGACTGCGCCGACGTGGCGGACGGTGCGGACATCGACCGGCCCGAGGACCTCGGGCCGTGGATCAGGCCACGTACCGGCGGAGCTTGATGCCGCTCGCCACGTTGTCGGCCTTCAGCCAGTGCAGCGCGCCACCCGTGTAGGCGGGGTCGGCCACGGCGAACTCGCCGCCACCGGCGCGGTAGCCGACGATCGTGGCGTAGTGGCCACCGGAGTAGTTGCGGCCGTTGAGCTTCACCACGTTGATGACGACGGCGTGGCCGCGGTTGGCGTTGTAGACGACGTCGGCCCTCAGCTTCTCCCTCAGCTGTGCGTCGGTCGACCACTGCTTGACCTGGTAGTAGGTCGAGCCGGTGTAGTGGTCGAGGGCGTTCTCGAGGTTCTTGATGTTGGGCAGGCCGTTGGTCGTGACCTTCATGAACGAGGCGAGCGTGGACTGCTCGACCTTCTTTCCCCGCGCGGTCAAGGCGATGCGGGCGGCCGCCGCGGAGCACCAGTAGCCGGTCTTCTGGACCTGGAACTCGTGCGGCAGAACGCCTTCCGCCTGGACGCCGAGCTCGGCGGCGGCCGGGATGACGGTCTCCCCCGGCGACGCGAGCGCGACCGGCGCGGTCAGGATGGTCATGGCGACACCGGCGGCGGCGATCGCCCCGGTGATCTTGGCGAGCTTCACTGCTGTTTCCCCCTTGGTGGTGGCGCCGTCCCCTGATCGGCGCTGGACGAAAGCTTGGCGGCGGAGCGCGAAGAGTCGCCACCACATTCGGCCAGGACCTAAAGAGCCAGGTAGACGCACTCGCGGCGACGCACGCAGCCACTCAGGGTGGGCGATATGCCTCTTTCGGATGAGTCGTCTCGAATCCGGTACAGGTCGCGGTCCGCTGTGCCAGCCTGCTTGCTGTGCTGCACGTCCACTTCACGGCGGAGGACCTGGCGAGGGTGCGCGTCGCCGCTGGTCCGGACCCGATGTGGGAGATCCTGCTCAGCCTGCACGTGCTGCGGCAGCGGTCGGCGGCGGCCGTGTTCGGCACGTGGCGGGCGGGAGCGCGGGCGACGGTGCGCGACGACGCCCGCTGGCTCATGCAGCTCGCGCCACCCGTCGGCTACTCACCGGACTTCCTGACGCCCACCACGGGCTCGTGCGAGGTGGACGCGGGCATCGACGCGGTGTTGTCGACGCCGGTGGAGTCGTTGCGCGCCGATCTCGAACAACTGGGCAGCCAGCAACGCCTCGACCCGCGCACGCACCTGCTGGCGTGCGGCGACGTGGCCACTTTGGACTCGCTCGGCGAGGCGTTGCGCGCCTACCACCGCCACGCGCTCGCCCCGATCTGGTCCGAGGTGCGCGCCGTCGTCGACGCCGACCGGGCGGTGCGGGCGCGGTCCTTCCTCGACAACGGTTGCGAGGGCGTGCTCGCGTCCCTGCACCCGACGATCACGTGGGCGCCGCCGGTGCTGTCGATCGAGTCGCGCTTCCCCCGGCGGGACGTCCACCTGCGCGGCCAGGGGCTGGTGCTCGTGCCGTCGTACTTCTGCTGGGAACGGCCGATCATGCTCCGCGACCAGAACCGCGCGCCCGTGCTCGTCTACCCGATCGCCCGCGACCTGCACGTGACCAGCGCGAGCAGACGGCCGCTGGAGGCGTTGCTCGGCCGCACCCGCGCTGCCGCCCTGGAGGTCATCGCCGGAGGCTGCACGACCACGGAACTGGCGCGCCGGCTGGGGATCTCCGCCGCCTCGGCCAGCGCCCACGCCTCGGTGCTGCGCGACGCGGGCCTGGCCGTGGCTCAGCGCCATCGCAACTCGGTGCTGCACACGGCGTCGGCACTGGGCGTCGAACTGCTCGACTAGGGCGTGTGTCGAGGTCCGGTTCGATGAGAGTCGCGCTTGAGGTGGTTCCTGGTGGTGCGGCCGGGACGGCCGCGTACCGGTGTTGTACGTGGGCGTTTCGGCCGTGCCGCCAGGGGCCGCCTCGGGCCCGGCTGTCGCGGATCGGACCTCGACACACGCCCTAAGGTCTCGTGTGCACGGCCGCCCGAGCGCACCCGCCGGCGACCACGAGCAGCGCCAGCGCCACCCACACCGGCCAGAGCTCGGAGTAGGTGACCGCCAGCGCGATGTTCGTGGCCGCCGCCGCCGTGAAGACCGCGACCAGCACCACCCAGAAGTAGAAGTACCGCCTGATCCAACCCACCCCCTGCCCGCACGAGTGCCGTCATCGCGCGTATCGAGGTTTGTGGTGCCCGGGTTACTGGTGGGGTCATGCGTGATCGGGTAGTACTGACCGGCATGACGACCGACACCGTGACCGGGTCCGACTACGGCAACCTCGTGCGCACGCACCTGACGCGCGTCGAGCAGCACAACGCGGCCGCGCTCGACGACGTGGCCGAGCTCGTGCTGGCCGCCGTCCAGGCCGACGGAATCCTCCTCACCGCGGGCGCGGGGCACTCGCTGGCAGCGGTCGCCGAGACCTTCTACCGGGCCGGTGGCCTGGCCTGCGTCCGTCCGATCTACCACCCCGAACTGCTGCCGATGCACGGCGCGATCAGCAGCACCTCGGCCGAACGCCGCTCCGGCCTCGCCGCCGAGGTGCTCGGCGAGTCCGGCCTCGCCCCGCACGACGTGCTGTTCGTGTTCTCGACCTCGGGCGTGAACTACTACCCCGTCGAGCTGGCCCAGGAGGCCGCGAGCAAGGGCTGCCCGGTCGTCGCCGTCACGTCGGTGGCGTCCAGCGCGCAGGCCCCGCGCCGCGCGGGTGTCACGCTGGCCGAGGTCGCGACCGTCGTCCTCGACAACCTGGTGCCGCCCGGCGACTCGACCTACCCGGTGGAGGCCCCGGTGACGGCGGCGATCTCCACGGTGGCCACGACGTTCCTGTGGAACCTGCTGATGGTGCGCCTGCACGACAAGGCGGCCGAGTCCGGCGTGCAGCTGCCGCTGTGGCGCAGCGCGAACGTGGAGGGCGGCGACGCGGCCAACGCCGACCTGCTCCGCCACTACCAGACCCGCGTGCCGCAGCTCGGATAGGTAGAAATCCTCAGTTCCTCACGGCGTCGCGCCGCTAGTGTCCCCAGCGGGGAAGCACGTACCTGGGGGAACAGTGGAACAGAAGACGCGTAGATGGATCCTGATCAGCGGAGCGCTCGTCACGACGGCCGTCGTCGCAGTGGCGGGCGCTCTGCTGTGGTCAGGCGGCACGACCTCGGTGGTCGCCGACGAACCCGCCAAGCCGGCGGAAACGCCGGCCCAGGTCGCGACCTCGTTCCTGACGAGGGCGTTCTCGGGCCCCGCCGGCGCCGCCGGTTTCACCGACGCGCCGGATGCGGCGTCCGCGGCTCTCGAGGCCAGCAAGGCCGGCATGGGCTCCTCCGCCTACCAGGCCACCCTCGCGAGGTCCGAACCTCCGGCGGCCGACGTCACCACCACCGAGCTCACCGCGGCCGTCACGTGGACGATGCCGAGCTCGGCGGTCCTGAAGTACGACGTCAAAGTGCCGATGACGCGCGCGGGTGGCACCTGGAAGGTCCACTGGACCCCCGCGCTCATCCACCCGCAGCTGACGGAGGGCGCCTCCCTCACCTACCGCAAGGCGCTGTCGGACGGCGCGCTGCTCGGCCGCGACGGCAAGCCGTTCGTGCAGGGCGCGATCCCGGACGGCCTCTACAAGACGATCACCGGCGTGGTCGGCGACCCCAGGGGCACCGACGGCTGGGAGGTCGGCATCACCGCCGGCGGCGCGTTCACCAAGCTCGACGGCAAGGCCGCGGAGGGCGGCGAGAAGATCACCATCACCATCGACCCCGCCCGTCAGGCGGCGGCCCAGGCGGCGGTCGACGCGCTGCCGCAGGGCGCGGCGATCGTCGCGATCGAGGCCTCGACCAGCGAGGTCCTCGCCGTGGCGCAGAACAAGGCGTTGAGCGGCACCAACCCGTTCGTCGGCCGTTACGCCCCCGGCTCGACGATGAAGATCGTGACGGCGGCCGCGGCCATGAACGCGGGCCTGGTGCAGTCCGGCACCGCCGTCCCGTGCCCGGCCAAGGCCACGATCGGCACCCGCACGATCAGCAACGCGGGCTTCGGCCACGCCAGCCTGCCGTTCCACACGGCGTTCGCTCTGTCCTGCAACACGACGTTCGGCGACCTGGGCTCCAAGCTCGCCCCGAACGCCCTGCCGGACATGGCGAAGCGCTTCGGCCTGGGCGCCGACTGGACGGTCCCCGGCGCCGAGACGAACACCGGCAAGGTGCCGCCCGCCACCGGTGACCAGCAGGTGGAGAACAGCTTCGGCCAGGGCAACGTGGTGGCGAGCCCGTTCGGCATGGCGCTGGTGGCGGCCACCGTCGTCTCGGGCAGGACCCCGGCACCGACCCTGTTGCGCGGCAGGCCCTCCGAGCCGAACGACGTCGCGGCGGGCCCTCCCGCGGCGGTGCTGGCGCCGCTGCGGGCGATGATGCGCGAGGTGGTCACGTCCGGAACGGCCAAGCAGCTCGCCGCGATCCCGGGCCTCGCGGGCAAGACCGGCACCGCGGAGGCGGGCGGCGGTGACGAGCACGGCTGGTTCGTCGGCTACCAGGGCGACGTGGCGTTCGCGGTCGTCGTCGAGAAGGCCGGTTCGTCGGCCGGCGCGCTGAACGCGACGGCGGCGTTCCTCAAGTGACTCAACGGTTCTCCCGCGGCACGATCAGCCCGCGGTGGAACGCCTCGGTGACGGCGGCCGCCCGGTCGCCCACCTCCAGCTTGGCGTAGATGTTGAGCAGGTGCGATTTCACGGTGGCCTCGGTGATGAAGAGCCCCTTGGCCACGTCGCGGTTCGTCGCCCCGCCGGCGACGAACCGCAGCACCTCCAGCTCACGCGGGCTGAGCACCGCGGCCGCCTCCGTGCGCACCCGCTTCATCAGCAACGCCGCCGCGGCGGGCGCCAGCACGGCCTCACCCCGCGCGGCGGCCCGGACCGCGCGCACGAGCTCGTCGCGCGGAGCGTCCTTGAGCAGGTAGCCGGTCGCGCCCGCCTCGATGGCCGACACCACGTCGTTGTCGTTGTCGTACGTGGTCAGCACGAGGACCTGCGTGGTGCCCGCCAGTTCCCTGGTCGCGGCCAGGCCGTCGGTGCCCGGCATGCGCAGGTCCATCAGCACGACGTCGGGCTCGAGGACCCTCGCGAGCCGCACCGCCTCGGCGCCGTCCCCCGCCTCCCCGACCACCTCGAAGCCGGGGTCCTGGGCGAACATGCTCAGCAGCCCGTCCCGGACGATCGGGTGGTCGTCGACGACCAGCACCTTGATCACGTTCTCGCCTCCACCGGCACGCGCGCGGACACGCCGGTGCCCGCGCCGATCTCCGACTCGACCTGCACCGTGCCCGCCAGCGCCTCGATCCGCTGCCTCATCGCCTCGAGCCCGAACCCGTCCGCCGCCGCCTCCTCGAACCCGCACCCGTCGTCGCGCACGTCCAGCGCCACCTCGTTCTCCAGGTAGGACAACGTGACCCCGACCCGGCCGGCCCGCGCGTGCCTCGCGACGTTCGCCAGCGCCTCCTGGGCGGCCCGCAGCAGGGCGACCTCGGCCTCCGGCGCGATCACCCCGGCCTCACCGGTCGTGACGACCTGCACCGGGACGTCGTGCAGCGCCGACCACTTCTCCGCGACTCCGCGCAACGCCTCGATCAACTGCTTGGTGCGCAACGGTTCGGGACGCAGTGCCTCCACGGACCGCCTCGTCTCGTCGAGGCTCTCCCTGGCGAGCTCGGTGGCGGCGGCGACGTGCCGCGGCCACGTCGTCGCGTCGGCCGCCCGGAGCTGGCTGATGATGCCGGTCAGCCCCTGCGCGAGCGTGTCGTGGATCTCGCGGGCCATCCGCTGGCGTTCGTCGCGCACACCGGCCTCGCGGGCTCGCACCACGAGCTGCTGCTGGAGAACCTCGTTCTCCGCCAACGACTCCGCGAGCCGCCGGTTCGCCTCACGGGCCTGGGCGAGCGCCTGTTCCCGTTCCGCTTCCTGCTGCTCGGCCCGGCGCGCGACGAAGGCGTACGCGACCATCGGCACGGCGTTGCCGGCCATGACGGCGACCCAAATGGCGACACCTCCGGCCGTGGACTTGTCGATCGCGTACGACTGGGCCGTGCCCGCCACCGCCGCGACCGCCGCCACTCCGACCGGTTGCCACGGGAAGGCGACCGTGCGGAACGTGTAGTAGTACGGCACCGGGGTGAGGAACCCGAACAACGGGTTCAGCACCACCAACGCCCCTGTCAGCACTGTCAGCCCGACAGCGAACACCCACGGCGGCGCGACCTTCGTCGTGGAGCCCACTGCGAGCCACACCGCCGTGCACGCACACAGCACCAGTTCGGCGGGCTCCGGCCGTTGGTCGAGAAAGGTTGCGGCGGCCAGCAGCACCAACAAGACGTACGGCCACCGCGCTCCCGGAATGCTCATCGGCGTTCCTCCCCCGGTGCGAGAGCCTAGCCAGGTTGGATCGACAGGGCGTGCCTGAACACGTTGTGCGGGTCGTACTTCGCCTTGATCCGCTGCAGTCGCGGGTAGTTGTCCTGGTAGTAGAGGCGCTGCGCGGACACCCCCGACGTGTTCCAGGCCGGGTCGGCGAGGTCGGCGTCGGCGTAGTTGATGTACGAGCCGTCGTTGACCTCGTTGGGCACCGGCACACCACCCGTGGCGGCGTACACGTCCCGATAGAGCGCACGCACCCAAGCGAGGTTCGCCGCGTCCTCCTGCTCCTCGCTCCACACCGCCTGATAGACCGCCTTCATCACGACGTCCCGATTCGCGATCGCGGTCTCGTGCGGCGCCAACGCGTTCGCCTGACCCCCGTACCCGATGAGCAACACACTCCCCTGCGCCCCCTCGGGCCCGGTGAGGTTGCGCCACAAGGCACCGCACTGCTCCACCGTGAACGCCCGGCGCAGGTACCCGGCCTTGATCTTGTACCGTCGCGTGAGCACGTCACCGGGTTCACCCGTGCCGGGCCACGTCATCTTGTGCAGCCACGGCACCGTCTTCCGCAGCTCGAACACCGGCGTGAGCCCCTCACCGACCACGGCGGCGAAGTCCGTCACCATCGCCTCGACGTCCGGCAGGTCCGCGTCCGCCTGCACGGACAGCATCACCACACCACCGGCCGCGTGCTTGACCTCGAGCACCCCGTACAGCCCGGTCTCCGGAGCCCCCGGCGCACTGTTGCGCTCGTGCCACGTCCCGAAGTTGCGCAGCAGCCTGCCGAGCTTCTCCTCGGTGAGCTGCCCCCAGTCCCAGAACACGACGTGCTGCAGCATGGTCCGCGGCATGGCCGGCAACAAGGCGTTCCTGCCCGGCGACCGCAACCAGTACTTCGTCACCACCCCGAAGTTCCCGCCGCCACCCCCGGTGTGCGCCCACCACAGGTCCCGGTGCGGATCCCCCTCCTCCCGGGTGGCGACCACGACCCGAGCCCGCCCGTCCTTCCCGACCACGACGACCTCAACGCCGTGGAGGTGGTCCACCACAGCCCCGTACCGCCGCGACAACGGGCCGTACCCACCACCCGCGATGTGCCCACCGGCCCCCACCTCAGGACACCCGCCACCGGGGATCGTGACACCCCACCCGGCACAAAGCCCCCTGTACACCTGCCCCAACGTCGCCCCGGGCCCCACCACGAAGGCCTTCTTCCCGGCGTCGAAGCCGACCTCGTCCATCCCGGACAGGTCGAGAAGCGTCCGGACCTCAGCGGACGCCGTCAGGTTCTCGAAACAGTGCCCGCCACTGCGCACAGCGAGCCGCCGCCCACCCCTCACCGCGTCGTCCACGGCACGCACGACCTGCTCGGCCGACCCCGCGACCCGAATCTCGTCGGGGCGCCCGGCGAACCGGAAGTTGTTGCCCCGCAGGAGGTTTTCGTACCGGACGTCGTGCGGCGGGATCCGCACCGCGGCCTCACCTGCGGCCGCCGCACGCCCTGTGACGGCCAACCCGGCCGCCGCACCGGCACCAGCGATCAGTGCCCGCCTGCTGACGAGGCCGCCCCCGGAGTCGCTCATCTCGTTCCTTTCCGCGTTGGTGTGCTCACCGTTGCGGGTCGGGATTGCCGGAGGCATCAGCCGATGGTCCGGCCGGGAGGCTGAGAGCCGGACCAACCGATCGGCTGGGTCGCCTCCACCGGCGCAGGGCCGGGGCGGAGCGGGTTTGGGGAAATGCGTCCGGGACGGCACGCGAGGCGGGGCAGAGCGCGGCAGGGCGCAAGGTGGACAGGCACAGCGCGCGGCACGGCACCACGCGGCGGGAACGCGATGCGTGGCGAGGCGCCACGCGGCGGGAACGCGATGCGTGGCGAGGCGCCACGCGCAGAACGGTGGCAAGCGCGGCGCGGCACGAGGCGGAACAGGAGCAGCGCGTGGCGGAGCGCAGCGCGTGGCGTGGCGGTGCGCGTGCGTGGCGTGAGCCGAAGCGAGGCGCGAGGCGTGGCCGAGCCGTTCAGCCCGGCCTTCTCTGGCGGCCGCGGCACCCCGCCACAGGCCCGAGGTCAGACACGAACGCGCCCACCCACCACGACCAACGCCGTCAACGCCCCCGCGACACCTCCACCCGCGCACTGAACTTCGGCGTGGGCACGACCCCCACCACAGGCGGCTCGGCGAACTGCGTGTTGTACAGGTCCGCGTACCGCCCCTCCGCGGCCATCAGCTCGGCGTGCGTTCCGCGCTCCACGATCTCGCCGTGCTCCAGCACCAGGATCTGGTCGGCGGCCCGGATGGTCGACAACCTGTGCGCGATCACCAACGAGGTCCGCCCCTGCAGCGCCTCGGTCAGTGCCTCCTGGACGGCCGCCTCGGATTCCGAGTCCAGGTGTGCCGTGGCCTCGTCGAGGATCACCACCCGGGGCTTGGCCAGCAACAGTCGCGCGATGGTGAGCCTCTGCCGCTCGCCGCCGGACAGCCGGTAGCCGCGCTCGCCGACCACCGTGTCGAGCTGGTCCGGCAGCGACGTCACCAGTTCCAGGAGCCTCGCCCGGCGCAGCGCGTCCCACAACTCGTCGTCGCTCGCTCCCGGAGCCGCGTACTCCAGGTTGGCGCGGATGGTGTCGTGGAAGAGGTGCCCGTCCTGGGTGACCACGCCGACGGAGGACCGGAGGGCGTCGAACGACAGGTCGCGGACGTCCACACCGGACAGGAGCACCGCGCCGGAGTCGACGTCGTAGAGGCGCGGCACGAGCGAGGCGAGGGTCGACTTGCCGGCGCCCGACGAGCCGACCAGCGCCACCAGCTGGCCGGCCTCGGCCTTGAAGCTGATGCCGTGCAGCACTTCCTCGCCACCGCGGGTGTCCAAAGTGGCCACCGACTCCAGCGAGGCGAGCGACACCTTGTCCGCGGACGGGTAAGCGAACCGGACGTCGGCGAACTCCACCGAGACGGGGCCCGCGGGCATGGGGCGGGCGTCCGGCTTCTCTTTGATCATCGGGTCGAGGTCGAGCACCTCGAAGACGCGCTCGAACGACACGAGCGCGGTCATCAGGTCGACGCGCGCGTTCGCCAGCGCCGTCAGCGGGGCGTACAGGCGGGTCAGCAGGAGCGCGAGTGACACGACGGCGCCCGCCGCCAGGTGGCCGGTCAGCGCCAGGTAGCCGCCCAGGCCGTAGACCAGGGCCTGCGCGAGCGCCGACACCAGCGTCAGGCCCGTCATGAACCAGCGGGTGGCCATCGCGGTCCGGATGCCGATGTCGCGGACCTTCGCGGCCTTCTCCGAGAACTCCTGCTCCTCGCGGGCGGGACGGCCGAAGAGCTTCACCAGCGTCGCACCCGGCGCCGAGAAGCGCTCGGTCGACTGCGTGACCATCGACGCGTTCAGGGCGGAGGCCTCGCGCTGCATGTCCGCCATCCGGCGCCCCATCCGCTTGGCGGGCAGCACGAAGACGGGGAGCAGGACCAGGGCCAGCGCGGTGACCTGCCACGACAGCGTGAACATGACGCCCAGTGACAGCGCGAGCTGGATGATGTTCGTGACGAAGCCGGACAGCGTGGACGTGAACGCGCGCTGGGCGCCGATCACGTCGTTGTTCAGGCGTGAGACGAGCGCACCGGTGCGGGTGCGCGTGAAGAACGCGACGGGCATCTTCTGCACGTGCCCGAACACGGCACGACGCAGGTCGTAGATCAGGCCTTCACCGATGCGCGTCGACTGCCAGCGCTCGACCACGCCCAGGCCGGCGTCGACCACGGCGATCGCGGCGATGGCCACCGCCAGCCACACCACCACGGACGGGACGGCGCCGCCGACGATCGCGTCGACCACCCGGCCGGCCAGCAGCGGCGTCGACACCGCGAGGACCGACGAGATGACCGTCAGCAGGAGGAACACGAACAGCTTCGCCCGATGTGGCCGGGCGAAGGCCAGCACGCGCCGGAAGGTCCCGCGGCGCACCTTGTCGGGTGCGTCCGAGGTGACCCCCATCATGAATCGCCAAGAGCTGTAACCGTCCACGCTGATAAGAACAGCACAGCGGTCTGACAATTCCGTCGAGAGCGGCTGGGAAGCCGACCGGGTTCAGCTTTGAGCGGACAGAGCCGCGAACGACTGCAGCCGGCGCAACTGGGCGGCGCGCTCCAGGGCGAGCTGCGCGTCCGCCATCGGCGCCTCGGCGGCGGCCGCGATCAGCGCGAGCGTCTCGGAGACGGCCCCCGCGGCAGGCTTCAGCACGGCGGCGACCACCGAGTCGACGGCGTCGTCGAGCCCCTCACCGGGCACGACGTAGTTCGCGAGGCCGATCCGCAGCGACTCCTCCGCCGGCACCCGGCGGGAGGTCACGCACATCTCGGCCGCACGCGAATACCCCACGAGACGCACCAACGGCAGCGTGCCGCCGAGGTCGGGCACGAGGCCCAGCCCGGTCTCGGCCATGCAGAACTGCGCGTCCTCGGCGAGCACGCGGAAGTCGCACGCCAGCGCCAACTGGAAACCCGCGCCGATGGCATGCCCTTGCACGGCGGCGATCGTCACGCGTGCGGGGTCGCGCAGCCAGGTGAACCCGGCCTGGTACGACGCGATCCGGGCGTCCGCCTCCTCGGGAGACAGCGCCAGGAGCGCACCGAGACCGCCGGGCTCGCCGTCGACGGGTTCACCGGTGAACATGCGCCGGTCCAGCCCCGCCGAGAAGGCGCGGCCAGACCCCCGGACGACCACGACGCGGACGTCCGGGTCCAGCTGTTCGCCGATGTGCCGCAACGCCTGCCACGTGGCCGGCGTCTGCGCGTTGAGCACGTCGGGACGATCGAGCGTGATGGTCGCGCGCGGCCCGGCAATCGCGAGCCGAACGCCACCGCGCTCGAGCACGCCAGCGTCGATGGAAGGCACTGGCATGATCGTTACCTCCGGCGGACTAGAAGCTAGTTACCGGAGAGTAGCAGTCTGGGTTCGGGCTACTTCTTCTTCGTCCGGGTGGCGCCACCGCGACCGCGCAGCGTGACCCCGGATTCCGAAAGAACCCGGTGCACGAAGCCGTAGGAACGCCCGGTGCTCTCGGCCAAAGCCCGGATGCTCGCGCCCTTTTCGTACTTCTTCTTCAGGTCAGCGGCCAGCTTGTCCCGCGTGGCGCCGGTGATCCGGGCACCCTTCTTCAGGTCAGCCACCTTGTCCCGCCTTCCGTACGAGCAGGTGGGCCGTTTTGACGGCCCCTGTCGTCGCAATGATCGAACAGGAACCGGCAGAACGCCAGGTGATCAAGCAAAGAGATCGCCGAACGGTCGATTCGATCACACTCAGTTGATCACAGAACGCGCTCGGTAACCCTTTGAGGGGTGGAGATCACGCCAGCTGGACGAGGTCGAGGTAGTCCTCCGACCAGTGGTCCTCGGTGCCGTCGGGCAGCAGGATGACCCGCTCCGGCTCCAGCGCCTCGACGGCTCCGGGGTCGTGCGTCACGAGGACGACAGCGCCCTCGTAGCGCCGCAGCGCGTCGAGGACCTGCTCGCGCGAAGCCGGGTCCAGGTTGTTGGTCGGCTCGTCGAGCAGCAGCACGTTCGCCGCCGACGACACCAGACCGGCGAGCGCCAGTCGCGTCTTCTCGCCACCGGACAACGTGCCCGCGGGCTGGTCGAGCTGCTCACCGGTGAAGAGGAACGTGCCGAGCAACGACCGCAGCCGCTGCTCCTGCTCGTCCGGCGCCATGTGGCGGATGTTCTCCCACACCGACGCGTTGTGGTCGAGCGTCTCGTGCTCCTGCGCGAAGTAGCCGATCTTCAGGCCGTGACCGGGCACGACCTTGCCCGCGTCCATCTTCTCGCCGCCGCCCAGCAACCGCAGCAGCGTCGTCTTGCCGGCGCCGTTGAAACCGAGCACGACGACGCGGGAACCCTTGTCGATGGCCAGGTCCACGCCGGTGAAGATCTCCAGCGAGCCGTAGGACTTGCTCAGACCCTCTGCCATCAAAGGGGTCTTGCCGCACGGCGCGGGCGCCGGGAAGCTGATCTTCGCGACCTTGTCGCTCTGGCGCACGTCGTCGAGACCGTCGAGCAGCTTCTGCGCGCGCTTCGCCATGTTCTGCGCCGCAACGGCCTTCGTGGCCTTCGCGCCCATCTTGGCGGCCTGCGTCATCAGCGCGCCGGCCTTCTTCTCGGCGTTGGCGCGCTCACGGCGACGGCGCTTCTCGTCCGTCGCACGGGCTTCGAGGTACTTCTTCCAGCCGAGGTTGTAGATGTCGACCTCGCCGCGAATGGCGTCGAGGAACCACACCTTGTTCACGACGTCGTCGAGCAGCTCGACGTCGTGGGAGATCACCACGAGGCCGCCGTCGTGCGACTTGAGGAAGCCGCGCAGCCACGTGATCGAGTCGGCGTCGAGGTGGTTCGTGGGCTCGTCGATCAGCAGGATCGTGCTCGACTTCGCGCCGATGCCCGCCTCGGACGCGGCGAACAGGATGCGCGCCAGCTCCACGCGGCGGCGCTGACCACCGGACAGCGTGCTCAGCGGCTGCGCGAGAACGCGGTCCGGCAGGCCGAGGTTGGAGCAGATGCGCGCGGCCTCGGACTCCGCGGCGTACCCGCCGAGCCCGGCGAAGCGCTCCTCGAGCTTGCCGTACCGGGTGACGGCCTTGTCGAGCTCGTCGGGGTCGACCAGCTCGGACATCTTCGACTGGGCCTTCTCCATGTCGCGGAGCAGCTGGTCGAGGCCGCGCGCCGACAGCACCCGGTCCTTGGCGATGACCGACAGGTCGCCCTCGCGCGGGTCCTGCGGCAGGTAGCCGAGCTCGCCCTTGCGCGTGACGGAGCCGCCGTAGGGCTGGCCCTCGCCCGCGAGGACGCGCAGGGAGGTGGTCTTGCCGGCGCCGTTGCGGCCCACGAGGCCGATGCGGTCGCCGGGCTGGACGCGCAGGTTGGCGCCGCTCACGAGAATGCGTGAGCCCGCGCGCAACTCCATGTCAGTTGCGGTGATCAAGAGAAACTCCGGGTAGCTGCGAAAAAGCCGGGCATGACAAGGGATGGCACGTCCGGGTCGGCCTACTCCAGGAGGATCACGGGAACCATTCTACGGGATCACGACCATCGAATTTCCCACCTGTGGCGGGACGCATAGATTGCGCGGCATGAGCGAAGACTTCTCGGGCAGGGCCGCCCTGGTCACCGGCGCGTCCCGCGGCATCGGCTACGGCATCGCACGCGAGCTCCTGTCCCGCGGCGCGTCTGTCACGATCACGGGCCGCAAGGCCGACCAGCTCACCGAGGCGGCGAAGCGGCTGGAGGCCGACACGGGCGGCCGCGTGCTCCCCGTCCAGGGCAACGCGGGCGACGAGGCGTCCCGCGAGGAGGTCGTCGCGCGCACCGTCGAGGAGTTCGGCAGCCTCGACGTGCTCGTGAACAACACGGGCATCAACCCGCAGTTCGGCTTCCTGATGGACGCGGACCTGAATGCCGTGCGGAAGATCTTCGACGTCAACGTGGTGGCGACGCTCGGGTTCATCCAGCTCGCGTGGAAGGCGTGGATGGGCGAGCACGGCGGCGCGGTCGTGAACCTGGCGTCCATCGGCGGCATCCGGTCCACGGGCGTGATCGGCGCGTACGGCGCGTCGAAGGCGGCGTTGATCCGCCTCACCGAGGAACTCGCGTGGCAGCTCGGCCCGAAGGTGCGCGTGAACGCCGTCGCGCCCGCCGTGGTGAAGACGAAGTTCGCGGAGGCGCTGTACGTGGGCCGCGAGGAGGAGGCCGCGCAGCAGTACCCGATGAAGCGCCTCGGCACGCCTGAGGACGTCGCCTCTCTCGTGGCGTTCCTCTGCTCGGACGGCGCTTCGTGGATCACGGGTGAGACGGTGCGGGTGGACGGCGGCCTGCTGTCGACCGGCACCGCCGGTTAGTCCGGCTCCACGCCCAGCACGTCGAGGAACGCGGCCGTGGCCGGGGTCAGCCCGGCCGCGCTCCACACCAGGTGCTCGACGCGCGAAGGCCCGTCCACGACCGGCACGGTCACCACCCCGCTGAGCTGCGGTGTGTACCGCGACGGCAGCACCGCCACCGCGAGCTCCTCCCGGATCAGCCCGGCCATCAGTTCCGCGGTCGTCACCTCGAACGCCACCTCGCGGCGCAGCCCGGCCTTCTCGAAGGCCTGGTCGGCCTGCACCCGCCCCGGCGTCCGCGCCGGGAAGTCCGCGAACATCTCGCCCGCCAGCTCCTCCAGCGTCAGCTCGGGCCGCCGCGCGAGCGGGTGCGAGGGCGCCAGGACGGCGACGTGCTCGTCGCGCGCCAGCTCCCTGCCCCGCACGCCTTCCGGCCGCGCGCCGAGCGGCAGCCCGAGGAACGCGAGGTCGAGGGCGCCGTCGCGCACCTGCTTCACCATGTCGAGGCTCGACAGCATCTTCAACGCGACCCTGACCTGCGGATACCGTTCGCGGAACACCTTCAGCGCGGCGGGCAGGTCCACGGCGGCGACGGTCGGGATCACGCCGACGACGACCCGCCCGCGCACCTCCCCCACCGCCGCGGCGACCTCGGCCGCCGCCCGTTCCGCGAAGTCGAGGCACTGGCGCGCGGCCGGCAGGAACGCCGCTCCGGCCTGGGTCAGCCGCACGCTGCGGCTCGTGCGGTCGAACAGGCGCGCGCCCAGGGACCGTTCGAGGCGGGCGATCTGGTGGCTCAACGCCGACTGCACGACCAGGCACTGCCGCGCCGCCTTGGTGAAACTGCCGGTCTCGGCGACGGCGACGACGTACCGCATCTGCTGGAGCTCCACTCCACCCATCTTGAATCACGATGGATTGGATGAAAAGCATGTGTTGGACTCATTGATCGGGCCGCCGAACACTGGAGGACGTGAGAAACACCGACCTCTCCCGCACCGCGCTCGCGGCGTTCGCACCGGTGGTCTGGGGCTCGACCTACGTGGTCACGACCGAGCTGCTGCCGGCGGGCCACCCGCTGTTCGCGGGCCTGCTGCGCGCATTGCCCGCGGGCCTGGTCGCGCTGGCGCTCACCAGAACGCTGCCGCGGGGCACCTGGTGGGCCAAGGCGGCCGCGCTGGGCGTGCTCAACATCGGCCTGTTCTTCCCGTTCCTGTTCATCGCCGCCGAGCGCCTGCCGGGCGGTGTCGCGGCCACCCTGGGCGCCGCCCAGCCGCTCGTGGTGGCGTTGCTGGCGGTCGGGGTGCTCAAGGAGAACCCGTCCGCGTGGCGGCTCGCCTGGGGCGTCGTGGGGGTGCTGGGGGTCGGGCTCGTGGTGCTCGGCCCGGCGGCGGGCTTCGACCTCGTCGGTGTGCTGGCGGGGCTGGGCGGTGCCGCGACCATGGCGCTCGGCGTGACGCTGACGAAGAAGTGGGGCAGGCCGGCCGGTGTGGGCCCGACGGCGTTCGCGGGCTGGCAGCTCACGGCGGGTGGGCTGTTCCTGGTCCCCGTCACGTTCCTGGTCGAGGGCGCACCGCCCGCCATCGGCCCCACCGCCGTGGTCGGCTACCTGTGGCTCGGCGGTGTCGGCGGTCTGCTCGCCTACGTCCTGTGGTTCCGCGCGATCACCACGCTGCCGGTCGCGTCCGTGTCGATGCTCGGCCTGCTGTCCCCGATGGTCGCCGCGCTGCTCGGTGTCGTGGTGCTCGGTCAGACGCTGGACCTCACGCAGCTCACCGGTTTCGCGCTCGCCCTCGCCGCGATCCTGGCGAGCCAGCGGCCCTCACCGCTCACGGTCGCGAACCGAGCTCCAGCCGCAGGATGACCTCGCCGTCCTCGTCGGTCTCCCCGGTGGGCACGAACCCGTACCCGCGGTAGAACGGTTCGGGCGAGCCCTCCCCCGGCACGCAGCTCGTGAGCAGTTCGGTCGCCCCTTCGGCCCGCAGCAGCGCCACGACCTCGTTCAGGATCGCCCTGCCGTAGCCGCGTCCCTGGTGCTCGGCGTCCACGAGCAGCCGCCACAGGAAGAACGGCCCGAGCAGGCCCGGTCGCGGCACGAGGTCCCAGCACAGCATCACGAACCCGACCGGCGTGTCGCCGTCGCAGACCGCGCGGAACCACGGTTTCGCCTCGGGGTTCTCCCGCGCGTCCCGGAAGGACCTCTCGACGGACGCCACGAACCGCTCCTGCGAGGGGTGCACGCGCAGGGCGACCACGGCGTCGCGGTTCGTCTCGGTGATCTCGACCAGGCGGATCTGAGCGCTCATGGCCCCCGATTGTGCCGTTCAGCGCGACGTCGCGGGCGCGATCGGCTGTCCCGCGGACGACGTCGGGTTGTTCGTGACGGCCACCGGTGTCGTGTTCGACGGCGCCGACTTCGGGGGTTCGCCGGACGGCGAGGTGCTCACCGGCGCGGACGTCGCCGGCGTCGGCGCGGTGGACTCCGGCGGCGAGGGGTCCGACGACACCGGCGAGGTGGTGGCCGGCGACGGTCCGGGTGTCGCGGGTTCCACCGGGGCCTGCCCCGGCAGCACGGCGAGTGCCACCGCCACGACCACCACGGTCGCCAGCCCGCTCCCCACGACGGCGATCGCGCGCCGCCGGGTCCGCACCTTCTCGCCGCGCGAGATCAGGTCGGCGGCCGTGACGGCACGCGGCGGCGCCTCTTCCTGGTGCAGAGCGGAGAAAGCCGCCCTCAGGTCGTCCTCGCGGACCATCACACCTCCAGCCTCAGATGGTCGAACTCCGGTCCCAGCCTGCGCCGCAACGACTCCAGGCCCTTGCTGGTCTGCGACTTCACCGTGCCCGTCGAGCAGTTCAGCGCCGCCGCCGCGTCCTCGACGCTCAGATCGTGCCAAAAGCGCAGCACGAGGACCGCGCGCTGCCGTGCGGCGACCGAGTTGAGCGCCTGCCACACGACGAGCCTGTCCTCCGCCCCGGGGACGGAGGACAGGCCCTCTGGGGGCGCGTCGGTCAGCTTCTCCCTGCGCCACCGCACCTTGCGGCGTTCGGCGAGGAACGTCCGCACGACGATCTGGCGCAGGTACGGCTCGAGCCCCGACCGGTCCGCGAGTTTCGGACCGGCCAGGTACAGCTTCAAGAACGCCGACTGCATGAGGTCCTCCGCCTCGTGCCAGTTGCCGCACAGCAGGAACGCCGTGAAGCGCATCGAGTCGGCGCACCGGTCGAAGCAGTCGGTGAACTCAGCCTCCCAGTTCAGCGGTGGCTCCTCACCGTGCCGGCGTCGTGGCGACCGGCGACGTCGTCGGGGTCTTCGTGTTCACGGGTGGTGCCGGGACCGGGGCCGTCGTCGGGACCGGGGGCGAGGTCTGGATCGGGTGGTTGGCCGGGGGCGTCGTCGCGACCGGCGGCCGCGACGTGGAGGGAGTGGGCGGCTGCGAGGCCGGCGGCGTGGTCGCGGGCGGCGACGTCAACGGCACCGGGGCAGGCGGCGTCGTCGCGATCGGGGTGGGCGGCTGCGGAGCCGAGTTCGTGGGCAGGGGCGCGGTCTCGCCGCCACCGCTCAGCGCGAGGGCGGGCACCGCGATGCCGACGGCACCCAGCGCGACCGCTCCGGCCACGATCACCATTCGTTTGCGCACTTGCAGCTCCAGCAGGATCGGTGGCGCCAGGATCAGGCGCCCTCACCCGTATCCATGTGGCCGGGCCCGCGTCCGGTTGCCGCTGTGTCCTGGATCACGATCTCGACGCACCGGGCCCGTTCCGCGGCCTCGTCGAGCACCGAACGCCGTGGTTCGGGCACGTCGAGGACGCGGTCCTCCGCCAGGGAGAAGACGCCGGAGAGCCTGCGGTCGTTGCGCAGGACGTCGAGCGCCTGCCAGTCGCCGCCGAGCACCACGCCGTCGAGTTCGGCGAGTCGCGGGACGAGCACCCTCGCGACGTCGTCCGCCGCGGCCTGGAGCGCGACCCTGGCCTGCCCCTCCCGCCGCCGTGCGAACCGCTGCTGAGACCAGCCACCCGCCCGAATGCGCCCGTGGACCTGTTTGCGGTCGGTCGTCGACACCTCGACCCTGCCGCCGAACGCCACCCCGACGCTGTGACCACCGAGCCGCACGAGGACCAAGCCGATCCTGCGGGGCTCGGTCAACATTTCAATTACCTCTTCTACAGAGGTACCGCCCCGCGTGCGGAACGTTGCGGTCGCGCCGTCCTCCGCGGAGACGACGACGTGGCTCTCTGTGACGTGCGTCTCGACGGCGCCGTGCCGGTCCGCGAACCTGCGGATCCAGCCCTCGACCCGCTCCGGCTCGACCTCGACCGCCCGCCCACCGGGAACCTGCCGGACCCGGCTCATGCGGACTCCCACATCGCGGGAACAGCGCCCTGGATGCGCGGAACGCCAGACTCGGTCACCGTGCACACACTAGAACCACGTAGACACGGGCGGTGAACGCACGAACAAGTTACCGATGGGTTCGCTACGCTTGACAGATGAGTCTCGAAAGCGTGAACTCATCAACCGTATGGATTAACCATTGACTCCATCCGGCTCCGACCAGCGATGTTCACGGACGGGTAGGGTCACTGGGGCGTGATCTTATGACAGCGGGGAGTCACCATGACGACTGCTGCCGGTCGACCAACACTGACCGTCGACGACACCGACTCGACGGGCCACGGCAGCCTTACGCAACTCTTGACGACGGGACCGTTCCCCGAAGCGTTGAGGGCGGCGATCAAGGCGAGCCGACTCAGTCTCGACCGCATCCAGCACCGGTTGGCACTGCGTGGCGTGACCATCAGCGTCGCGACGCTCAGCTACTGGCAGTCAGGACGGCGAAGGCCTGAACGACCTGAGTCACTGGAGGCGCTGCGGCACCTCGAGTCGGTCTTGGGCGTGCCTCAGTCGGGCCTGTCGGCGCTGCTCGGACCGCCTCGCCCGCGAGGCCGCCGCTGCCGCCCGACGACGATGATGCCGATCGACGCCCTCTGGGCGCGCCGCGAGCGGGTCGCGAACCTGCTCTCGAAGGTCGACACGTCGTCCGACCTGAAGCTAGGCCGGATCAGCCAGCACGACCGCATCGAGATCTCTGCCGACGGCGGGCAGAAATCAGTGTGGGTGCGCCAGATCCTGCGCGCCGAGCAGGACGGCCCCGACCGGTGGGCGCTCGTGTTCGAGACCGAGGAGAGCGACGTGCTCCCCGAGATCACGAACGTGCGCAACTGCCACCTGGGCCGCATCGCCCGCGACCACGAGGCCAACATCATGGTCGCCGAGATGATGTTCGAACGCCCGCTCACCCGCGGCGAGACCCTCATCATGGAATACCAGCTGGTGTTCCCCGAGGGCCACGCCCCCAAGGGCAACAACACGTTCGCACGCAAGTTCCGCCTCCCGGTCCGCGAGTACGTCATCGAGGTCCGCTTCGACGAGACGAACCTCCCGTCCCGCGTGCAGCAGTACAGCGTGCCCGCGGGCGACGAGACCCCGTCCCGCCGCCGCAACCTCACCCTGGACTCGGGCGGCGGCGTGCACGCCGTGGCTCTCGGGTTCGGGCCGGGTGTGTTCGGCATCCGCTGGGAGTGGCCGAACCGCTAGAGCGGTGGCACCAGACGTGTGAGGGGCGCTTCCCGGCCGGGGAGGCGCCCCTTTCGCTGTCCGCGGTCAGGGAGGTGGGGGCCGGAGGTCTGGGGACGGCGAGGCGGAGGCGGGCCGGGCCGGGCGAAGCCGAGGCGTCCCTGCCTCGCCCTCCCGAGCAAGCGGCGATGACCGGCACCGGCTCGGCAAGGCCCACGCAACCACGTACTCAACGCGACCCGCACGATGCCCCAAAGGAAAGGCCCCCGGCCACAAGCCGGGGGCCTCCCACCACTCTCAGCTCATCACACCCAACCGGCCACGCTCAGCGTCACCGAACGCAGCGAACCGCGGTCGGTGCCCACCACGTCGGCCACCTTGAACACCCAGGTGCCGTCAGCCGGGTCCGCCGTCAGCCCGGACAGGGCCGACCCCGCCTTCCACGAGCCGGTGAACGGCGCCTGAGCGCTGGACACGCCCGAGAACGGCAGCGTGGCGTCGTCGGTGAAGACGGCCTGGCAGATGTTGTTGCCGGTGCCGCCCGCACGCGAGAACAGCGTCACGGTCTTGCCCGCCGGGGAGGTGAGCGTGCCCACCAGGTCGCCGACGAACGTGTGGTCGATGCCGACCGTGGTCGAGCCCTCGGTGGCCGAGCACGCGGAGCCGTCCACGGAGAACTTCAGGTTCGACGCGGCGCCGACGCCCGTGACGGGCAGCGAGACCGAGACGCCGGTCTGGTCGTTGTCCGGGATGGCGATCGGTGCGCCCGTGTACGCGAAGGTCTTGAACTCGCGCGACGGCTCACCCACGCGGAGCGTGAACGAGGTCGTCGTGGGCGACGTGGCACCCGCGTAGGTCACGCGGGCGTCGAGCTTGACCGCCGAACCGAGTCCGGCGGAGGCCGGCACGGTCACCTTGTAGGTGTTGCTGACGGTCTGGCCCGGGTCGATGTTGCCGTAGTACTTGGACCGCGGCGCGATGGTCACGCCGGCGGACGTCGTCGACAGCACGACCGAGGTCGACGCGGCCGAGCCGTCACCGTTGTTGGCCACCGGCAGCGTTACCGTGGAGGTGGTGCCGGGCTTGAGGAAAGCGCTTCCGTCGGCGTCGTTGACGATCGTCGGCTTCTGCGCGCGGGCCAGTGCCTGCGGCGAGGCGCCCGTGTAGGCGAGGGCGCGGTCGGCCATCACGATGCCGGCACCGGTGCGGTTGTCCACACCGGACTCGACGATGTCGATCGCCGTGGTGACAAGGGCTTCCTTGACCTCGGCGGGCGTCAGCGTCGGGTTGCCGGACAGGATGAGGCCGGCGATCGCGGCGGCGTTCGGGGCCGAGGCGGACGTGCCGAAGAACGGCGCGAAGCCCGGCACCGAGGTGGTGACACCGTCGGCCGCGGTGAGGTCCGGCTTCTGCCGGGTCTCGGCGAGCGGGGTGCCGTCCGGCGCGAAGAACGTCTTGCGCGGGCCGTCGGAGGTGAAGCGCTCCGGCTTCTGCGCGCTGGTGAACGCGCCGGGGTACGGGCCGCTCGGGTTGGCCGGGTCGCCGGGCTCGAGGTCGAACGGCAGCGCGCCCGCGGCGGGTGCGGCCGCGACCGAGATCGCGCCCTTGGCCGCCGAGTGGCCGCGCGTGGTGCCGGGGGTGACGTACTTCTTCAGGCCGTCGTTGGTGTCGGCGAAACGGCCGCCGAACAGCGACAACGCGAAGTACTTGTCCTCACCTCGGTACCGCACGACCGCGAGGCGCGTGCCCGTCGAGCTCGACGGGGTGTTGATGCGCTCGTACGGGTCCTGGGCGCCGTCCTGGTTGTTCTGGCTGAAGGTGACAACGTTGCCTTGGGCGTTGACCAGGTACAGGTCGTAGTCGTTGGCCGACTGCCCCAGCGGGTCGGCCCAGTGCAGCACCACGGGGGTGTCGCCCGAGAAGTTCGACAGCGGGTTGAACAGCTGCTTCTGGTTCGGGTCCGGGTTGAAGTCGTGCGCGGAGCCCGCGAACTTGCCGACGCCCACGCCCGAGTCGACGAACTGGCCCTCGTAGTGGCCGGAGGTGCCGTCGGCGACGTTGCCCTGGTTGCCGGCGCTCGAGAAGAACAGGGCACCGTCGGCGACGACCGCGTCCACGGCGCGCGCGATGATGCCGTCCTGGAACGGCGACTCGTTGAAGTAGATGACGTCGTCGACGATGACGTCGCAGCCGAGGTCGAAGCGCAGCTTCTTGATGTTGTCCGCGAAGCTCGCGTCGCCGTTGAACGCCGTGGCGAAGCCGAGTTCGGCGTTCGGCGCGATGTCGTGCAGGATCTCGAGCATCGCGGTGCCCTCGTCACCGGAGCCCGCCTGACCCGTCAGCACGTCGACGGCCGGCAGCTCGCCCGAGGCCTGCGACACGGCCAGCGAGCTCACACCGTCCGACAGCGCGCAGAGCTTCGTGCCGACACCGGTCACGCGGAACGACCCGCGCGCGGCCTCGGCGTTGTGCGCCTTGTCGCTCTCGGCGACCTTCGCGGCCTGGACGGAGAGGGTCTTCTCCGACAGGCGGCGCTCGATCTCCGCGGCCTTGTCCTCTTTGGACGGAGCCTGCTTGCGGGCCTTGGTGTCCCGCTTGTTCTTGACGTCCTGCGTCATCGCGTCGCTGCCGGGCTCGACGCGTGCCACGTCGGAGCGACCGGCGATCTCGGCGATCTTCGAGACCGGGACCTCGGCGCGCACGGTGCGGTGCTCGGAGGAGACCGCCCGAATCTGCCCGCCCGCCGCGCGGACAGCGTTGACCAGGTCCTCGGAGTACTGCTTGGCGCGGATGTCCACGAGCGTCGTGGCCTTCGGCGTCACGGCGACGCCGGTCTGCACCTGCGGGAGAGCGCTGGTCGTGGCGGCCGAGACGCGCTTGCGCGCCTCCACGACGAGAGCGCTGTCCACCTTGGACTCAGCAGGGGTGAGCGACTTCTTGATGCTCTGCAGCGCGGCGATCTGCGCTGCAGCGCGGTCGTTGATGGTCTTGGACGCCTTGCCCGGATCCGCGGACGCCGGCGTGACGGCGGTGAGTGCGGCCAGAAGAACTGCGGTGCCTGCGGTGACTAACGTCGTGCCTCTTCGAGATCGGCGCACAGGGTTTCTCCCCCGAACGTTGGCGTGCCCCCGAGCACGCGGCCTGCGACCGGAGATTCCCGGTCGAGGCGCCAACGTATGGTGCCCGCCTGATCACAGTCAGCATCCGATTGGGCTACTTCTCACTTAGCAGACACAATCACACTTCACAGAACAAAAGCGTCAGTCCACAACTGACCGGTTCGCCCGGAAAGTGCTTCCAGCAGAGCGGCCGCCTGGTTGTCGGTGAGGGACGCCACGAAGTCCACCACCGCGCGCCCGCGAGCCAATCCCCTGACCACGTCAGGCCCGACGTGCGGATCACCGGCCGCACCGACCAATGTGGACGGCTCCGTCCGGGCGAGCGCCGCGTACTCCGTTTCGGCCAGCTCGACGAGGTCGTGCAGCCTGCGCGGCAAGCGATCCGCCTCCGCCCGGTCGGTCACCCACTGCTCCAAAGCGTCCACCAGGGAGCCGAGCAGACGCGCCTGTCCACGTTGGTGCAACGCCAGATCCGGGCGCAGCAACACGAAGCGGCGGTGGACGAACTTCAACACCTGCACCTCGTGCCACTGCTGGACCGCCAGCACCACGTGCCCGGACCGCGGCGTCGGCTCCTCGATCACGCCGACCGCGTCGACGAGCCTGCGCGTCCACCGCGCGCTGAACCCGGCTACCGCCTGTTCGGCCTCCACGGATCCGTCGAACGGCACCGCGAGCAGTCCGTCCACCAGCTCCTTGCCGACCTTGCGGACGGCCAGCGCGAACGCCTCGTCGCTCATCACCCACGAGTCCTTCAGGTGCATGCGCCGGCGCAACGTCTCGAGCGACCGCCCCGGCATCCGGATCTCGGCGCTCAGCTCGGCGTCGCTCAGCGCGGCGAGGTCGAGCGCCTGCGCCTGCCACGTCCCGAGCTCGGCGGCGACGGTCGCGTGCTGCAGCACGCCGACGCGGTGGAAGTCCTCCAGGTCGTGGATCGCGTAGGCGATGTCGTCCGCGGTGTCCATGACGCTCGCCTCGACGGTCTGCTGCCACGACTCGATGCGCCCGTCGAACGGCTCGCGCGCCTGCCGCAGGTCGTTGATCTCCGTGACGTACGCGGAGAACTTCGAGCTGCCGGTGCCCGGCATGTCGTCGGGCTCGGCCGCACCACGCGGCGCGACCGCGAGGCCGAGCGGCTGGTGACGCGTCCACGGGTACTTCAGCATCGCCGCCCGCACCGCGACCGTGAGGTCGAGACCGAGCGCCTTGGGACCGCGGACGTCCGTGGTCGTGATGATGCGGAACGACTGCGCGTTGCCCTCGAACCCGTCCGGCAGGCCGAACCGGTGGCGGGCCAGCCTGTCGAGCACCTGCTCCCCCAGGTGACCGAACGGCGGGTGCCCCAGGTCGTGGGCGAGAGCGGCGGCCTCCACGACGTCCGGATCACAGCCTCCGAGCTTCTCCAGCACCGCGGTGAGTTCCGGGCGGCCGGTGAGTCGTTCGGCGATGGCACGGGCCGCCTGGGCGACCTTGAGGCTGTGGGTGAGGCGGTTGTGCACGAGCAGGCCGGAGCCCGTGGAGCTGACGACCTGGGTGACCCCGCCGAGCCGCGCGAAGAACGGCGAGCTCGCGACCCGGTCGCGGTCGACCCGGAACGGGTTCGTGGCGAGGTCGGCGGTCCTGCCCACGCCGGCCGACCGACGGGCGGAGCGTTGCTCGTTGTGCATGCTCAGACGGTATACCGCGCTGCCCGGAACTCCTCGAAGGTGTACGTGGCGACAACACGAAAATGCCCCCGCGGGGAGCGCTCTCGGCGCTCGACCCACGGGGGTATCTCGGAAGAAAGTTCGGCGGCGACCTACTCTCCCACACCGTAACCAGTGCAGTACCATCGGCGCAGAAGGGCTTAACTACCGGGTTCGGAATGGGACCGGGTGTTTCCCCAACGCTATAACCACCGAAACACTATGAAATTACAACCTGAACCCCGATCCTGCGGGTTCGATCGGTCCTGGTTGTTCTTCCAGAACCGCACAGTGGATGCGTAGCGTCTTTGTAACAAGTCCTCGGCCTATTAGTACCAGTCAGCTCCAACCGTTACCGGTCTTCCACCTCTGGCCTATCAACCCAGTGGTCTAGCTGGGGGCCTTAACCCACAAAGGGTGGGATACCTCATCTTGGAACGAGCTTCCCGCTTAGATGCCTTCAGCGGTTATCCCTTCCGAACGTAGCCAACCAGCAATGCTCTTGGCAGAACAACTGGCACACCAGCGGTCCGTCCGTCCCGGTCCTCTCGTACTAGGGACAGCCTTCCTCAAGTATCCTACGCGCGCGGCGGATAGGGACCGAACTGTCTCACGACGTTCTAAACCCAGCTCGCGTACCGCTTTAATGGGCGAACAGCCCAACCCTTGGGACCTACTCCAGCCCCAGGATGCGACGAGCCGACATCGAGGTGCCAAACCATCCCGTCGATATGGACTCTTGGGGAAGATCAGCCTGTTATCCCCGGGGTACCTTTTATCCGTTGAGCGACCACGCTTCCACAAGCCATGGCCGGATCACTAGTTCCGACTTTCGTCCCTGCTCGACCCGTCAGTCTCACAGTCAAGCTCCCTTGTGCACTTGCACTCAACACCTGATTGCCAACCAGGCTGAGGGAACCTTTGAGCGCCTCCGTTACTCTTTGGGAGGCAACCGCCCCAGTTAAACTACCCACCAGGCACTGTCCCTGATCCGGATCACGGACCGAGGTTAGACATCCAATACGACCAGAGTGGTATTTCAACGATGACTCCACAACCACTGGCGTGGCCGCTTCACAGTCTCCCACCTATCCTACACAAGCCGAATCGAACACCAATACCAAGCTATAGTAAAGGTCCCGGGGTCTTTCCGTCCTGCCGCGCGTAACGAGCATCTTTACTCGTAATGCAATTTCGCCGGGCCTGCGGTTGAGACAGTCGAGAAGTCGTTACGCCATTCGTGCAGGTCGGAACTTACCCGACAAGGAATTTCGCTACCTTAGGATGGTTATAGTTACCACCGCCGTTTACTGGCGCTTAAGTTCTCAGCTTCGCCCCGAAGGACTAACCGGTCCCCTTAACGTTCCAGCACCGGGCAGGCGTCAGTCCATATACATCGTCTTGCGACTTCGCATGGACCTGTGTTTTTAGTAAACAGTCGCTTCTCGCTGGTCTCTGCGGCCGTCTCGCCCTAGCCTGCAAGAGGCTTCAAGCGCTACGGCCCCCCTTCTCCCGAAGTTACGGGGGCATTTTGCCGAGTTCCTTAACCACAGTTCGCCCGATCGCCTCGGTATTCTCTACCTGACCACCTGTGTCGGTTTGGGGTACGGGCCGCGTGAAAGCTCGCTAGAGGCTTTTCTCGGCAGCATGGGATCACTCTACTTCGCCTCAATCGGCTACGCATCACGTCTCAGGATATGTGAAGCACGGATTTGCCTATGCTTCTCCCTACACGCTTGCACCAGTACTACCACTCACTGGCGGAGCTACCCTCCTGCGTCACCCCATCGCTTGACTACTACAAGTTCAGGTCCCGCGCTCCACAACCCAGCTAGCCCCGAAGGACATCGCCGAGCGCTTCGGGCGGTTAGTATCACAAGGTTCATCATGGGCGCGTTCACACGGGTACGGGAATATCAACCCGTTGTCCATCGACTACGCCTGTCGGCCTCGCCTTAGGTCCCGACTTACCCTGGGCGGATTAGCCTGGCCCAGGAACCCTTGGTCATCCGGCGGACGAGTTTCTCACTCGTCTTTCGCTACTCATGCCTGCATTCTCACTCGCATAGCGTCCACGGCTGGATTACTCCGCCGCTTCAACCGCTACACGACGCTCCCCTACCCATCCCGAGTCAAGCTCGAAATGACACAGCTTCGGTGGTGTGCTTAAGCCCCGCTACATTGTCGGCGCAGGACCACTTGACCAGTGAGCTATTACGCACTCTTTAAAGGGTGGCTGCTTCTAAGCCAACCTCCTGGCTGTCTGTGCGACCCCACATCCTTTCCCACTTAGCACACACTTAGGGACCTTAGCTGGCGTTCTGGGCTGTTTCCCTCTCGACTACGAAGCTTATCCCCCGCAGTCTCACTGCCGCGCTCTCACACCTCGGTATTCGGAGTTTGGTTGATTTCGGTAAGCTTGTGGGCCCCCTAGACCATCCAGTGCTCTACCCCCGAGGTGAAACACACGACGCTGCACCTAAATGCATTTCGGGGAGAACCAGCTATCACGGTGTTTGATTGGCCTTTCACCCCTAACCACAGCTCATCCCCCAGGTTTTCAACCCTGGTGGGTTCGGGCCTCCACGCGGTCTTACCCGCGCTTCACCCTGGCCATGGCTAGATCACACCGCTTCGGGTCTAGACCACGCGACTCACACGCCCTATTCAGACTCGCTTTCGCTACGGCTACCCCACACGGGTTAACCTCGCCACGTAGCACTAACTCGCAGGCTCATTCTTCAAAAGGCACGCCGTCACCCCTAAAGGCTCCGACGGATTGTAGGCACACGGTTTCAGGTACTATTTCACTCCCCTCCCGGGGTACTTTTCATCTTTCCCTCACGGTACTAGTCCGCTATCGGTCACCAGGGAGTATTTAGG